>CAVSFA010000001.1:0-172958 GCA_963727145.1 uncultured beta proteobacterium
GCTGAAGTACGACACGCGCCCGATACGTGTCATCGCGTCGGCCGCAATGTCTGCTTCCACTAAATTCTGACGGTACTACCGACCGACCGGTTCTGGGCGATAGCGCCACTTGACCGACATCGTGCGATGACCGCTATCGCGGCGTTGCTGCCATTGGCAGGGCGAAGCTCACGGCAGCAAGGGATCAAACGCAGCCGGATGACGAGATCAATTCAAACCTGATCCGACATCGATCCTTTGATTTTGTGGCAGCGTCGGGGACTCGATTACACGAAGATTGGCGCGAAGGCTTTTGCTTCCCCCTACCCCCGTCGGCAGGGTTCCCTCTTCCGCCGCGTCGCCCATCCAGGGCGCGACTAGCTATTGCACGCCGAACCGCTGATTCCAGAGGTGCTGCGCGTGGCCAGGCGGATGGTCCCGGAGGCTGGCGGGCCTGCGCCTCCGCACTCAGGGCACGTCACGACAACAGCGCGGACGCGATCATCGCCAATCTCCGCAATGGTCGGCTTGTCGAAGGCGCAGTAGGGGCAGGGACGAAGCGTGCCTTAGGTTACCGCGTGCCCGATGACGCCGGTATTGCAGGACCCGCCTCGGATGGCCCGGATTGACTGAAATGCCTACACCACGCCTACACGGTACGAAGGAAAAGCAAAAGCCCAGCGATTTGCTGGGCTAAGCGCTCGATTAAATGGTTGCGGGGGGCTGCAACCGGACCCGTCTACACGTTCAATGCTCGTCTGCCGCGAACGCGGTCAGGGCGTCGAAACTCGATACGCCAATATCCGGGCCGCCGCGAGTGGTGGGCAACCGCGAACACTACGATGCGTCCGAGTAAGCGAGGGTGTTGCCACCCTCGCTCCTCACTGACCCCATCGTGCGGAACTACCGCAATGGGTTCGTCAGGCACGACTCACGAGGCTCGCCAGGCATGGGTGATGCGCGGACGCAACAAGGGATAGCGGGCGAGGATACGATTGAAGCGCAGCCAAGGGAGGCACCTTCCGCGCGTCCTGCGCGCCAGCCACTGCCGCCAGATTCGGCGGACCGCGTGGACGAACTTGTCCAGACTGCGATAGTTCGTCGGACGGCCGTAGTACTGGTAGTGGCCCCGCAGTTTCGCGTTGAGCATCTGCTGCTGGTATTCCAATGGCGTGTGCATATGCTCTCGACACCATGCGGCGATGGCGAGAAGCGCCCGCCGCAGGCGTTTCTTCATCGTGCTCACCTGCATCGCGAATTTGCCAGCCCGGCTAGTGGCACACCGGTGCGTAAAACCCAGGAAGTCGAAAGTGGCGGTCTTGGTCTTCGTCCGTTTCGCCTGATAGTAGGCACTGCGGCCAAATTTCACCAAGCGGGTCTTCTCCGGATGAAGCGTCAGACCGTACTTCGCAAACCTCTTCGGCAGAACTTCGAGTACTCGCTCCGCATCCTCTTTGAACTGGAAGCACAGCAGCCCATCATCGGCATAGCGGATCTCGAACGCTTTGCCTCTCAAGCGCGGCTTCACCTCTTCCTCGAACCACACGTCCAGCACGTGGTGCAGGTAGATGTTGGCCAGCAGTGGGCTGATGATCTGCCCCTGACCGGTCCCCGTCTCGCTCGTCAGCAGTCGTCCGTCGTCCACCACCCCAACGTTGATCCACTTGCCAATCAGCCGGAGGATGCTTGCATCGCTTACCCTCCGCTCGACCATCTCCATGAGTTGCTTGCGGACAATCGAATCGAAGTAGGAACTGATATCCAACTCAAGAACATACTCGGTCGGCCCATAACAGATCACCCGGCCGACTTCGTCCAGCGCGTCGTGTGCACTTCGTCCCGGACGGAAGCCGTAGGAGCAGTCGAGAAAGTCTTGCTCGAAGATCGCGTTGAGCAGCTCCACCGTCGCCCGCTGGACGATCTTGTCTTCAAGGGAGGGGATCGAGATTGGCCTCTTTCGCCCATCCTCCTTGTCGATGTAGATCCGGCGCAGCGGCTGTGCGCGGTAGGTCTTGCTCTTCAGCTTCTCGTGCAATTTCGCGAGATTCTCAACCAGGTGCTCCTCGTATTCCGCGTACGTGACCCCGTCCACCCCGGCGGCGGCGTCCTTGCGTAGGTTATCGAACGCTTCCCACAACGCCTCTTGCGTCAGCAAGTGAGCGATCGAGTAGAACTTGCGTCCTGCGTCTTGCCTAGCCAGCTCAGCTATTCGGCTCAGCTCCATTTCACATGCCTTCCCGAGTTCAAAGTCTCGTGCATGTGGCACTGCGCCGATACGTCGACCCGTTCATCCCTTCCCTCCAGTGGATACCGTGGCCGCCCCTTGCGGGAGCCCTGCGGTTCTCCACCTTCATCGGTACTATGGAATCGTAAGACTGCTCGCCTGCCCTTTCCTGCGCCTACGGTTTCCCTTGGCCGCAGGAGACTCCGTTTGAGGGTCGTTCGCTTCTCTCGAGGGCAGCCCTCACCCCCCGGAGACCAGGTGTCTTTGGGCTGGGCGCCACCGGGTGCCCAGATGACGGAGAAGCAGGGAGCTCTCCTGGGTTCGCGGAAAGTCCCTTGGTAAGCATGTCCCGCGCTAGCGACCCCGGCGATTCTGGCCACGCCTCGCATAACGGCGTACCGGATACTGCCTTCCGCACTCAGCACGGCGTCGGCATCGCAATTAGGCCGATTTCGGGGCTGAATCATCGCGACCTGCTTACTCGCTGTGTACGCTTCGCACCCGCCAGTTACCCAGCGAATGGCAACACTCGCTACCGGCCTGCCCGCTACGGCTTTGACCGGGCTGGGCTTGCACCAGCTGGACTTCATTAAGAGGTTTCGCTAACTCATCTTAGTTCCCCCCCTTCCGCGCTTATCCCAGCGCGAACCGAGATCGGCCATGAGCGGCCCTCAAGATGACCAGGTTGAACGTCAGCAACAGACGGATTGCAGCCATTGCCGGCGGCGGATCGAACTGGTGCTATCGACCCGATCCCGACGTTGTGCGGAGCCGGAAGCGGTCATTGAAACTTATCGAAGCCGACGTTGGGCTCACAGAAACAGCCGGGCCAGTCGGACACTACACCTACTTTCGTCGTCTCCCCATCGTCAACGATGTGCACGAGACTGAGCGCGCTCAACGTAACATTATTCAGCGGCCCGCGGGCCGGCGCGAAGCGCTGCCGACGGGGCGTCCGTGTTGACCGAATGAGAGGGACTTCCCCTACTCGAAGCGGTTGAACCGCACGGCATCGAAAGTGCCAAGATTGAGGTGCTGTCCATCAATCTGAACGAGAGGGGAAGTCATGAACGAGATTACTACTGTTGGCGTGGACCTGGCAAAGGAAGTCATTGCGGTGTGTGCGGCAGACCGGTCGGGGAAGACGGTGTTCACACGGGTATTCCGCCGCGACACCTTTGCCGCCTGGGCAGTGCAACTGCCGCCGAGCGTGTTCGGGCTGGAAGCCTGCGGGGCGGCACACCACTGGGCGCGCTGGCTCGCCAGTCATAGCCACACGCCACATCTGATGGCGGCGGAGTTTGTCAAGCCGTTTCGCAAGAGTCGGGCGGCGAAGAATGATCGCAACGATGCCGAAGCGGTGTTGACGGCGGTGCGGCAACCCAATATGCGCTTCGTGGCGGTAAAAAGTGTCGAGCAACAAGCCCACCTGTCGTGGCATCGGATGCGCCAAGGCTTCAGTGAGGAACGCACCGCGCTGATCAATCGCCTGCGTGGTCTGCTCGGGGAATTCGGGGTCTGGCGCGGTCGCTCGGCAGAGGTGCTGATAGGGGCATTGCCGGCGCTGGAACAAGACGAAGCGCTGCCACTGTTGGTGCGCCGTCTTCTCGGCGAAGCCCGGCCACACCTCGCACGACTGGATGACGCGATCAGCGCTTGCGAGGTGGAGATCAAGAACCACGTCAAAGAGAATGCCGTGGCACAACGCCTGACCGCGATCAACGGCGTGGGTCCCCTCACCGCCGCGGCAGTGCTCGCCACCGTCACCGACGCGCGCGACTTCAAGAACGGGCGTCAGTTCGCCGCTTGGCAGGGGATAGTGCCGCGCCAGGACAGCTCAGGGGGTCACACCCGGCTGGGTCACATCACCAAGCGCGGCGACACCTACCTGCGCGGCTTGCTTACCCAAGGCGCCCGTTCGGCACTGCAGGTGGCGCTGACCAAGGAACCTCTGCGGCGCACCCGCCTGCAAGCCTGGATCGTGCAGCTGCACGCGCGCGTGGGCTATCACAAAACCCTGGTGGCGATCGCCAACAAGCACGCGCGCATGATCTGGGCCATCCTCGCCAAGGGCGAGAACTACGATCCCGACGCCTGGCGACGCTGGACCCGAACGACCCCGTCCACCGCGCCCGCGAGCACCGGCATGACCCCGTTAACCGGACAAGGATGAAATTAAACGACCAACGCTTCCCGCGATGACCGAGGTGAGATAGCAACGAGGTTGGACCGAGCGCTGCCTGAACCTGGCTAACCTGGCGGACCCACATCGAACTGCCGGCGCCTGATCCGCGCCGGCAGGTGAGGCCGATGACCGAATGAGGCGGCAGCGCGCGACTTTTATCTTGAGCCCGGAGACAACGTCAACGTTCTCCCACAAGGCCGTGTAGAGAGATGCAGTCTGTACCTTGTCGCTTACTCATCACCCATCGCCTCAGAGTTGTGAAAACATCAAAACATGCCTTCAGTGCCCTTCTCTGACCCGAGTCGACCTCACAGAACGGCTCAGGAGCGATTATTTCGAGTGCGGTAGGGTCAAGCTACCTCCGCCACGGACGCTGATCTCGGATTGAACAATTCACAAACCTCTCAACCCTCACGCGCAAACCATGACCATGCGACCGCCATGAACGCCGCCCAACGACGAGGCAACTCATCGTCGTGCGGAAACCACTTGCGTTTCCGGGGAAGTCCGTAGAGCCGGGTTAGGGCTCACACAAATAGTGCCTTGGTGGAAGATCAGCTGCCACCGACCGCCGCGCTCCTTCCAAATGGAGCTTCGCAAAGAGACAGTCGGTTCCTGCGATGTGTCGCCGTGCCGCGTAATTCGATAGATGCAGAGAATGACATGCTCGGCCAGCGCCGCGAGTTGGAACTCGGTAATTAATCGTTGACAAGGCAGCTCGGACTGGAGGGCATCAATGACCTGGGCTTTGTCATAAGCGGCACCATCGCTCGCGAATTCAATGAATTCATCGGCGAGCAGTTCATCAAGAGTCTGGCGCGATCGACGCACCTCCGGCCGCAATAGTCGCTCCTCAAGCTCGCGAATGTGCTCTCGCAGCGATTGTTGCGACTCCATGGCGCCCTAACGAACAGAGCTAACCGGCCGCGAGCAGACGGCGCGCCAGCGCCGCCGGCGAGCGGTCCGGTTGAGCGAGTGGTTAGGCCGCAATCCACTTCTCCGCATCGGCCCGCTCATTCAGCGAGAAGACCCTGACCACGCTTGGCATCAGAAACTTGAACATTCGCGTCGCATGTGCCACCCAGGGTACGTCTGTGACAACTGCGACTCGCTCCCACGCGTTCCAATGCGCGAGGCCGACTTTCGCATCGTCCCACATTGCTCCCGTAGTAAAGCCAGTGAAGTCAGGCCCAAGCTGATAGAGGACTCGAATTCGATCATGCTTCTGAAGCGCCGTCTCAATAGCTGGGATGAGAACTGCTTCGTAATCATTTGCATCGACTTGCCCTGAAGCGGCAATACCGACAACATTGTCCGGGAGATGAGAAAGAAGCTTCATCATGGCAACTCTCCTCTGCGTGGAGCGAGATGGCGTTCTTGCGGCCTAACGCCAGGTTCAGCGGCGGCGCGAAGCGCCGTCCGCTGCAACCAGTTGTTAGGCATCCGCGCGCCCTTGCTGCCGTAGGACGACGTGCGTGGCCTTCTCCGATGCGACGAATTCGACGCATTCGTATCCCAGAGCCCGCAAGTCGACCCCATTGAATAGCCGTTCTCCTCCGCCGAGCAGGACCGGTGCGATAGCAATGTGCAGTTCATCAATGAGGCGCTCGCGAAGATACTGCTGGATGGTGTTCGCCCCACCACCGATGCGCACGTCCATTCCGCCGGCCACCTCGCGTGCCCGATCAAGCGCGTCGCGAATGCCGCCCGTGACGAAATGAAACGTCGTGCCGCCGTCCATCTCGATGGGAGGACGTGCGTGATGCGTCATGATGAAAACCGGCACGTGATAGGGTGGATTGTCTCCCCACCAGCCTTTCCAGTTCATGTCCCGCCAGGGTCCACGATCGGGGCTGAACATGTTCCTCCCGAGAATCCATGCCCCGATATTCGCAAAGCCACGCGCGGCGAAGTCATCATCAATTCCGGTCGTGCCGCCATCCTTCCCGAACAAGGTCCGCTGGAACGTGCGTGTTGGCCATACCCACTGGTGCAGATCCGTCCCGCCAATGCCGAGCGGGTTGTTGATGTCTTGATGTGGGCCGGCAGCGTATCCGTCGAGCGAGATGGCGAAGCTGTTAACGCGAACTCGTGTCATCTTATTTCCTCCGTTTGGACGCCTAACGGACGAAGGTAACCGGCGACCCGGCGCGGGCGCGAAGCGTCCGTGTTGACCGAATGAGAGGGACTTCCCCTACTCGAAGCGGTTGAACCGCACGGCATCGAAAGTGCCAAGATTGAGGTGCTGTCCATCAATCTGAACGAGAGGGGAAGTCATGAACGAGATTACTACTGTTGGCGTGGACCTGGCAAAGGAAGTCATTGCGGTGTGTGCGGCAGACCGGTCGGGGAAGACGGTGTTCACACGGGTATTCCGCCGCGACACCTTTGCCGCCTGGGCAGTGCAACTGCCGCCGAGCGTGTTCGGGCTGGAAGCCTGCGGGGCGGCACACCACTGGGCGCGCTGGCTCGCCAGTCATAGCCACACGCCACATCTGATGGCGGCGGAGTTTGTCAAGCCGTTTCGCAAGAGTCGGGCGGCGAAGAATGATCGCAACGATGCCGAAGCGGTGTTGACGGCGGTGCGGCAACCCAATATGCGCTTCGTGGCGGTAAAAAGTGTCGAGCAACAAGCCCACCTGTCGTGGCATCGGATGCGCCAAGGCTTCAGTGAGGAACGCACCGCGCTGATCAATCGCCTGCGTGGTCTGCTCGGGGAATTCGGGGTCTGGCGCGGTCGCTCGGCAGAGGTGCTGATAGGGGCATTGCCGGCGCTGGAACAAGACGAAGCGCTGCCACTGTTGGTGCGCCGTCTTCTCGGCGAAGCCCGGCCACACCTCGCACGACTGGATGACGCGATCAGCGCTTGCGAGGTGGAGATCAAGAACCACGTCAAAGAGAATGCCGTGGCACAACGCCTGACCGCGATCAACGGCGTGGGTCCCCTCACCGCCGCGGCAGTGCTCGCCACCGTCACCGACGCGCGCGACTTCAAGAACGGGCGTCAGTTCGCCGCTTGGCAGGGGATAGTGCCGCGCCAGGACAGCTCGGGGGTCACACCCGGCTGGGTCACATCACCAAGCGCGGCGACACCTACCTGCGCGGCTTGCTTACCCAAGGCGCCCGTTCGGCACTGCAGGTGGCGCTGACCAAGGAACCTCTGCGGCGCACCCGCCTGCAAGCCTGGATCGTGCAGCTGCACGCGCGCGTGGGCTATCACAAAACCCTGGTGGCGATCGCCAACAAGCACGCGCGCATGATCTGGGCCATCCTCGCCAAGGGCGAGAACTACGATCCCGACGCCTGGCGACGCTGGACCCGAACGACCCCGTCCACCGCGCCCGCGAGCACCGGCATGACCCCGTTAACCGGACAAGGATGAAATTAAACGACCAACGCTTCCCGCGATGACCGAGGTGAGATAGCAACGAGGTTGGACCGAGCGCTGCCTGAACCTGGCTAACCTGGCGGACCCACATCGAACTGCCGGCGCCTGATCCGCGCCGGCAGGTGAGGCCGATGACCGAATGAGGCGGCAGCGCGCGACTTTTATCTTGAGCCCGGAGACAACGTCAACGTTCTCCCACAAGGCCGTGTAGAGAGATGCAGTCTGTACCTTGTCGCTTACTCATCACCCATCGCCTCAGAGTTGTGAAAACATCAAAACATGCCTTCAGTGCCCTTCTCTGACCCGAGTCGACCTCACAGAACGGCTCAGGAGCGATTATTTCGAGTGCGGTAGGGTCAAGCTACCTCCGCCACGGACGCTGATCTCGGATTGAACAATTCACAAACCTCTCAACCCTCACGCGCAAACCATGACCATGCGACCGCCATGAACGCCGCCCAACGACGAGGCAACTCATCGTCGTGCGGAAACCACTTGCGTTTCCGGGGAAGTCCGTAGAGAGCGGTTAGGCCACATGTGGGTCCCCACGTCGCAGAATGCGCCAGTGCGCGGCGAATAACAGCGCGCTGATCAGAGCGACAATACCCCATCGGAGCAACGACTGCCTCGACACAATTACCTCGTTGCGTAGGCCATTCTCCATCGCTTCCGCCTTGCGCTTGGCGATTTCCTCAACGGACGGTGGCGCAGGCGCGACCGAGGCAACTGAGGTAGACGGCTGCGTGCTGTCGCCCCCTATGGGAAAGGGGAATGGCGGAGTCGGCGGCGCTGGAAGGAGACTCATGGGAGGGGCCGTGAGCCTCGGGGCGATGACGCCGATAGTGCTGTAGGCCGCAATGCCCAACGCGATTGCCAAGCAGCCGACTGAAACGAAACAAACAGCGGCCGCGTAGATCTGCAGCACGGTTCGAGGTGCCTGCGTCCTCATGCGTTTCCGATTCTCCGCTTGAAATCTGTGGCACGTTCCGAAAGTTCCATGCTCTCGGCCGCGAAGACGAGGTGCCGCCAAAAGTCCGGTGGCGGTGCATTCGTCAGCCCCAAGTCTTCAAGTTCATCGAGCGCCAACTCCATTTCGTTCTGCCGCAAACACTCATCGAAGCCGCTGACTGTTGCACCATCAAGACCTGCAGCAGGTACTTCTGGCAATTGGGCTCGGGCCGCACTCAAGTGCTTAGCCGTAACGGCCCACATCCTCTCTAGCTCTTTTCGGTCCATTGGGAGAGGCCTAACGTGCTAGCTAACCGGCGGGCCACGCCGATGCGCGCGACAAACGAGCCGCGTATCGGCCCGTCCGGTTGAGCGCAGGGTTAGGCGGCACTGCTTGCCTATGCTACTGACCGTGGCGCTACTCGTCGAGGAATTGCCATGTGTTGGCCCCGTCGAAGCGGCGGACACGTACTGAAGCAATTAGATCGGGGTCAAAGTTGCCGAGGTTCACACCGTGCTTGGCGCCAGGCTCAGGCGTCAGTGGCTCCCAGTGAGTGACACAACCACATGTCTTGCAGCGGATGGTGCGCAGCGTCTTGTCACCCCAGATGTACTCAGCTGTTGACTCCGGATGGCCGGTGATCTTGACGCTGCCGAATTCGAAGTAGACCCAAGGTCCACCGCTGCGCCGGCACAGCGAGCAGTTGCACTTGGTGGCGACAGTGGGCGTGGATGGGAGCGTCAAGCGTACGGCACCGCAGTGGCATGAACCCTCATGCATGGACATCTCCGTAGCGAAGAAGGGGCGTGGAGCGAGAGATTCGTGTGCCGCCTAACGGACCAAGCTAACCGGCGCCGAGCGGACGGCGCGTAAGCGCCGCCGGCGAGGCGTCCGGGTTGAGCGAGAGGTTAGGCATCCTCGACAACTCGATCACCAACGCGCAGTTCCGCACCCGTTGCGAATCTTGCCCGGAGGCCGCCCCTTCCGACGAAAAATCTAAGAGCCTCGCGGTGTGTCCTCTTCGCGAACAGACTGCACGGCTCGCAGAGCTCTAACCCTTCGAACAACGCAGCCCCGACCTTGAAGCGCTTGCCGCAAAGCGAGTTTAGGTTGATCCCGCGGGTAACAATGTTACGCCGCGGTTGTTCGGGCGTGAGGGTGAGCCCAGTGCTGGCGACGAAGGCTTCGATATTCTCCACCTGGTAGTCGGGCGAGGGACGGTTCTTTGATTCGGCGTACCGGTCACCGGCAAGGCCACCGTCAGCGAGTGCTTCCACGGAAGTAACAGAGGCCATTGGAGCGCCGCGCGCTGAAGCCAGGAAGATGTGCGTTACGGAAGCCACGAGGATGCCTAACGAACGAAGGTAACCTGCGACCCGCTGCGCAGGCGAAGCCGCGCACGCGGGGCGTCCGCGTTGACCGAGCGGCTAGGCGGCAGCGAGACCGTTAACAAGTTGCCTCCGGTACGCGGGGACGACGCGACAATACGAGGACGAGGGTGCCGAGAGCGGCCATAGGTAGAGTGATCTTGGTGAAAAACGCCGCAAGGCTCTCAGAATCTGCAAGCGGGCCGATAGCAAATGCGGCAAGTGCCAACCCAGCGAGTGTCAGCAAGGCGATGCCTCCGTTCCGACGGCTAAAGATGCACGCCGCGACGGCGATAAACGTTGCTCCCGGACCTAGAAGAACAGCGGCCCAAGACGTCCAATGCTCCTCGGCGCGGAAGAGAAAGATCGCGAGTGACGCGAGATACAAATGCCAGACACCAACAGCGAGGCCAACTGCGATGACCGCGACGAGGAGCAGACGGTTCGGTTGCATCCGTTGGCTCAAGCTTGCCGCCTAACGAGCAGAGCTAACCGGCCGCGAGCGGACGGCGCGTAAGCGCCGCCGGCGAGCGGTCCGGTTGAGCGAGAGGTTAGGCCGCACGCTTCCCCTCTAGTACGCAACGAATGCCACCTGCAGGATTAGCAACATCGCCGGCATAGCGTGGGATGAGATGAATGTGCACGTGCATGCGTGATTGACCTGCAGCGCGGCCAACGTTCGCTCCGATGTTATAGCCATCCGGGGAATGCTGCGATTCAATGAACGCACGCGCGCTGTTGAGGAGTTCCACAACCGCCGCTTGTTCGTGAGACGTCATTTCGAAGAAATCAGCAACATGTCGCCGTGGCACAACGATGACATGTCCGCGGCTGAGCGGATTGTTCTCCAGTCGGGCATACGCCAATTCATTTTGCGCCAAGACTGACCCGGGGACACACAATTCACACGCGTCACGTTCGTTCATCGGAGCTCTCTTGTGCGGCCTAACGAACCAAGGTAACCGGCGACCCGCTGCGCACGCCAAGCCGCGCAGGCGTGGCGTCCGTGTTGACTGAGCGGTTAGGCGTCATTTGGGTCTCCCTAAGTCTTTAGTTGCCAGCGATCCGGCTCGCGAATTTGGAAGAGCTCCATGAGGAGATCATCAGGTCCGCTGATCATGACGTACCGAAACTTCGGTTCGTCTCGGATTGGATTCCGGAAGTGAAAACCATGTGCTTCCATTCTCGAAACGAGAGCCGCAAGGTCATCGGTTTCGATTCCAAGATGATGCACCGCACCTCCTCGCGGCCCTTTCGGAGGTTGGTCGTAGACCTGAAGGAACGCATTGCCAAGCGCGAGCCGCACGTTCCTCACGCCAGCGGCCTCATCGTCCCACACAACAGTGGCCCCGAACATCGTGCAAAAATAATCAACGGTGGCCGAGAGGTTTGAGGCAAATACGTGGATGTGATCGAGGCCAACACGCATAAGCATTAACCTTGCCTATGACGGATCAAGTTAAGTGGCCCAGGCGGCGATGGCGAAGCCACGCCGATCTGGGTCCACTTGAGCGAGTTGTTAGGCACCACCTGCTGCCCCAGGATTGGATGGAAGGATAGTCTTTCCTGCAGCGTCCTTCAGCACGAGAGTGTCGCCAACGGCGTCGAGCCGCCAACCTTTCATGCGTTGCTGCCATTTGGGCGAAAACGAGAACCAAATGCCACGTATTTCTACGCGGGACTCGATCGGAACATCTTCGCGCGAATAAACGCCGGGAATCAGATTCCACTGGAGCGACGTGGAGTCTGCGCCGTAACGCTCCAACGCGAGATCGTGGAGATTGCTATTGCTCGCGTCAGGATCGATAGCGCGAAGCATTGCGTAAGGGGGTAACGTCGCCCGTGCCGACTGCACGAGGCTGATGATTGGGGATTCGATCGGCGAACCGGCAAGCTCGCGCTGAATCCTGGAGTAGGCGGCGTCGGTGATCGTTAGCGAACACATGGTGGTGCCTAACAGTGAATATACGGGCGTTGACGCCCGTATAACAATTGATATTGATGACAGGCGGCGGCACGCGTTAAGCACATGATTTGCATGCATTCTGTCATCTGCGGATCCGTATAACAACCTCCAATAGGGGCGCGACACAGCACGCCGGCGCGCACTCGTTTATCCTGTGGCCTTTTTGTCAAGGGAGTGACCGTCATGGGGTAATACCCCGACCAACCGTCCCCGCCTGCTCGACCAGGTTTCCATCGTCTGCCGGCGTCGCCATTTCAGCCGCAACACCGAGCAAGCGTATCGCTACTGGATTCGTCAGTTCATCCTGTTCCACGGCAAACGCCATCCCACGGAAATGGGTCCGGCCGAGGTCGAAGCCTTTCTGAACGATTTGGCGGTGAAGCGCCGCGTCGCCGCATCGACGCAATCGCAAGCCCTGAACGCAATTGTCTTTCTCTACGACAGCGTTCTGTCCAGACCCTTGGGCCAGATGTCGGGTCTCAAGCGCGTCCAGCGTCGACAGCGAGTGCCGGTGGTCTTGACCCGGGACGAGGTGAAGCGCGTGCTGGCGATGATGCAAGGCACCTGCCAGCTGATGGCCGAATTGATGTATGGGGCCGGATTGCGCGTGCATGAATGCGTCACCTTGCGGGTCAAGGATCTCGACCTTGCAGCGCATACGGTTTCGGTCCGCAACAGCAAAGGCAGCAAGGATCGGACGACAGTTCTTCCGCTTCAACTCTGTTCGCCGTTGGAACGGCACCTCCTGCGGGTGGGCGCCTTGCATCGGGACGACTTGGCCCAAGGGGCGGGATTGGCGCCGATGCCCGATGCACTGGCGCGGAAGTATCCGTCAGCCTCAGCCTCGTGGGCCTGGCAGTACGTGTTCCGTCATCGGCACTCCGACCTGGGGCGCCAGTGGTCGCCTGGTCCGCTGGCATGCCTCGGAGTCCACGATCCAGCGGGCCTTCAAGCAGGCGGTGATGAAGGCGCAGATCACGAAGCACGTCAGTGTTCATTGTCTGAGGCACGGCTTTGCCTCTCACCTACTGGCGGCGGGAACGGACATTCGGACAATCCAACTGCTGCTCGGTCACCGCAGCCTGCAGACGACGATGATCTACACGCATGTGCAGCAAGCGACCCAGTCAGTGATCAGCCCGTTGGATAACCTCGCGCCATGAGCGGGCTCAGCGCAGATGGGCCAATAGCACGATAGAAATCGCAATCCCCGCCGCGCAGTTGCGCCCAGAGTACAACATGCGGTATCGCAGCGTTTGTCGCTATCTAACGTCCGGTTACCGGAAAACTGGGCGGTGACACCGTCCGACTGGAAATTGCCGCTCAGAGACCTACGCCGTGCCGACCTAAACGTCCGCAATCGCGGCATTGCGGCCGTTGGCGGCGCGAAGCTCAACGGCAGCAAGAGGGCGATAGCGCCAGTTTCAACGACCGCTTTTCGGCACGTCGCTGCCCGTTCGAGCTGGCCACGACCGTAGTGGCGACGTCACTCGCAACATCGATGCGCCGAGGTAGGACGGATCTTTCCCAAAAATGCCTGTTAATGGGAAAGATGCAGCGTATCTCGACAGTGTCTGCTCCGGCCCGTTGAGAACAACGGGGAGCCTCCGCGAATCGAAAATGGGAAAGTCTCACCGCCGTGTAGACGATTCAGCCGAGACCTGCGGCGGGTCGCACTTCGAGCGCGGGCGTTCGGGTGTGCCAAAAGGTGTGATAGTTGCTGGTGCGTGATCCTGGCAGAAGATGCGCCATGGCGCGGTAACGGGGATCGCTTCGGCGAGCAGGACTCGATAGTGAACTATCGTTGTCGACCCCCTGCTGCCGTTGAGCTTCACTCTGCCAACGCCAGCAATGCCGCGGGAGCGGACATTTGGCTTATGCACGTCAACCGGCGCTCTCGGCCACAAGCAGTGTCACGCCCTTCCAATTTTCTCGAGAAGTGGTCGTTTGATTCGGTCTTCCGAATCGCGCCCACATCGTCGGATCCCGCGTCATAATCATGGTTGTAGACAACAAACTTTCCTGCTAGCGTAGCTCTCCTTCCTACGTGCGCAGCATCAACCGGCAATACATGCGCCGATTGAATGACCGAATGCGAGGTGATCATTCGTGTCGTCCTTCCTGCAACGAACTCTCCTTGGCGTCGCGGGCTTCATGGCGGTCAGCACGGGTCTCGCCGCGGAAATGACACTCTACGAATCGCCCAACTTCGGCGGCCGTAGCATTACGGTGCGTGGGAGCATCGACAATTTCGATCGTGGTAACTTCAACGATCGCGCTTCGTCGATTTTCATTCGCAGCGGCGCTTGGGAGGTCTGCACGGACGCCTACTTCCGCGGGCAATGCAAGCAGCTGGGTCCCGGCCAATATCGCAACCTGGGGCCGGTATTGAACAACACGATTTCGTCGGTGCGTCCGGTCGGTGCTTCCGGACCCGGTCCCATCCCAGGCCCGGGTCCAGGGCCGGGTGCTGGTGGTGGCGGCGGACCACCGAGCGTCCAGCTATTCGAGCGCCCCGGTTTCGGAGGGCGATCCATCACGCTGACCACGAATGTCGCCGACTTTGCACGCCTCGGCTTTAACGATCAGGCTAACGCAGCGATCGTTCGCGGCGGCGCGTGGCGCCTATGCGAGCACGCAAACCTGCAGGGAAGATGCCGAGAGTATCCGCCGGGTCGTTACAGCGATCTCGGCCGACTAGGAGGCGCGGTAAGCTCCGTAGCAATCATCAGGCGATAGGCGAGCGCAGAAAGTGCTGTGCTGTCGACACCATCACGAAATGTCTCGCAATAGGAAGGAGCAAGGCCCGGTCGCGGCCGTGCTGCAACCTTGGTAGGCCACTTATGCGGGCGCACATCGTTTGTGCGTGCTGATTCCATTCGTGGCGAAGCCGCTCCACCGAAAGCGTACGGAATGACACGCGACCATCGATGACATCTGAGAAGGGGGTTCCATGAACTGGTTGCCTTTGGTCATTCAACTCATCAGCGGTGGGGTCGGCGGGAATATTGCTGGAGGGCTGCTCAAGGATTACAACCTTGGTGGCCTGGGCAACACCATTGCCGGCGTCGTTGGCGGCGTCGGCGGCGGCCAGCTGCTCGGGATGTTGGCCCCAGCCCTCGGCGCTGCGGCGACCGGTGGCGGCATGGACATCGGGTCGATCATTGGCCAGGTCGCGGGTGGGGGTGTCGGCGGAGCAGTGGTCATGGTTGTCGTCGGCCTGATCAAACAGAAGATGGGTGGCGGCCAGTCGAGTTGATTGGTTCGCAAGACTCGGCGTTAATTGAGCGCGAGACGGGTTCTAGTGTCAGGCCCTCACGGTCGAGGTTTGCGAGTTTGCACGAAGGAAATCGTCAAGTTCCGATTGCTCACGCTCGCTCAGTCGTTGCATCCAGGATATCGGTGAGCGTCGCCGGCTGGAATGCAAGCTAGGCGGGCGATGAGGACGCCGAGGAGATCGTCGCGGGGGTGGCGAAAGTCAGCGATATGATGTCGGTGGACCAAAGCGCACCCGAAGCAAAGTATTACACTGTCGTTTCCGGCGACACGCTGTCGAAAATTTCGAAGACCAACTATGGCGATGCGAACAAATACATGGTGATCCTCGAGGCCAACAAGCTGATGCTATCCGATCCAAATAAGATCTACCCGGGACAGGTGCTGCGCATCCCACCGATCTAAGCGATCCTCGCGCAAGCAATCCGCCAACTTTCTGGAGAACCCAAATGAGAGCAATCCTTACATCGGCCATCGTTGGCCTTGCACTGACAGTTTCCGCCGCGAGCAGCGCTCAATCCCCCGCCGGGTCGACGGGCGAATGCAAGGACGGTACGTACACAACGTCCGAATCCAAGAAGGGTGCGTGCGGCGGACACGGCGGCGTGAAGGACTGGTACGGAACTTCGGCGCCCGCCAAGTCCAGTTCTGCGCCATCTGCACCTGCCGCCGCAAAGGCTTCTGCCCCGGCCATGGCTTCCGGAGCCCCCGCACCGTCGGGGTCGACCGGACAATGCAAGGACGGTACGTACACGACGACAGAGACCAAGAAAGGGGCGTGCGGCGGACACGGTGGTGTCAAGGATTGGTATGGCTCCGCGAAGACCAGCGCACCATCGGCGGCGGCCACGCCCACCGCAGCAAAGGCCGCTTCCGCCCCGATGGCTCCGGCAGCGCCCGCACCGGCCGCCAAGACTTCAACTTCACCGATGGCAGCTGCGCCTGCGGCTGGCGGCGGATCCGGCCAGGTCTGGGTCAACACCAAGAGCAAGGTCTATCACTGCCCAGGTACCGAGTGGTATGGCAAGACCAAGGCGGGCGAGTACATGACGGAATCCGCAGCCAAGGCCGCGGGCAATCACGCCGACCACGGAAAAGCTTGCAGTTGAGGACGTAGCAAGTACGACGTTCACCGGTATCGAATGGCGGACCGACGACGCCCCACGACAACCAGCAACCTACAGGAGTGCATATGCCGGGAACCTTCGAACTATCAAGAGGAAAGAGTGGCCAAATCCACTTCAACTTGCTCGCATCCAATCGGAAAGTGGTTTTGACGAGCGAGGCATACAAACGCAAGCAGTCCGCGCTAACCGGAATCGCCTCAGTCAAGAAGAACGCGAAGAAACGCGACAACTTGGAAAAGCGCACCGCGAAGAATGGAAAACACTACTTCGTCCTCCTCGCGCATAACGGAGAGATCATCGGACAAAGCCAGATGTACGCGCATGCCTCAAGCGCCTACCTTGGGATCCACTCCGTAATGAACAATGCGCCTGCCGCGAAGATCAGCGATCTAACGAGCAGTTAAACGCGCTGCGTTTGGAACTGCGTACGATGATCCGAGCCTGATAGGGCGATTACACGAGGGCCAGACTATCCCGATGAAGAAGGCACGGTAGGCCTCGACGCTGATACCGAATTCAAGTGTTTACGGTATGCCCTGAGACACCGTTGCTCCCGGGGCTGCCGAGGGCCGAATCCCGGCTAGGATTTCGGTATGGGGTACTCGGTAGGTCCAACGTCCCCATGGGTGGGTTGCAGGTCAACCGGGAGGTGGTGTACTACAGCAGGACCGCGATCGTGGACTGACCCAGAAGGGCGCCGTTTGCTGGGCATGAATCGCTCCCTCCAGGCACTTCTCTGCCTTTACGTCAGAGAGACACCTCATGACTGCATCGAGAAAACACCGCGCCGATACCGCGCTGATCACCGGTGCTTCATCGGGAATTGGGCAGGCACTGGCTAAGTGCTTCGCGCAAGACGGACACCGCCTCGTGCTGGTGGCACGCAACACCGCAAAACTTAACTCACTCGCCGCATCGTTGGCGACCGAGTGTGGTGTCAAGGTGTGGGTGCAGCCGGCCGATCTGGCACGACCTGGTGCGGCACAGGCGCTGGCCACTGCGTTGAAGCGCAAGAACATCGCCATCGACGTGCTGGTCAACAACGCTGGCGTGCTGCGACAGGGCGCCTTCACCGCTATACCGGCTCAGCGGCATCAGGACTTGATCGACCTCAATGTCGCGGGCCTGACGGGGATGCTCGCGCAGTTTCTGCCCCCCATGTGCAAGCGCGGCTATGGGCGCGTGCTCAATGTAGCTTCGATCGCGGCCTTTCAGCCAGTTCCTACGTTGGCTACTTACGCCGCTACCAAAGCCTATGTGCTGTCACTCTCCGAGTCGCTGGCCGAGGAGCTCAAGAACTGCGGGGTCACGGTTACGGCCCTTTGTCCGGGCATCACCGCCACCCATATGCTGAGCAGCGCCACGAATGCGAATGCCCGCCTCGCCAAGCTGCCCGGCTTTCTGATTGGCGATGCGGACGAGGTCGCGGCTGAGGGTTACCGGGCCTGCATGCAAGGCGTGGTGATCAAGGTACCTGGCGTTGTGAATCAGGCCGCGACCCTGGCGTCGCGCGCCACGCCGAGGTGGCTACTGCGGCGCATCGCCGGAGCGCTCGCACGCGGCGCGGCATAGGACCTCGTCGGACTCTGGGTGCTTCGGCGCCACCGGTCGAGATGGTTTAATGAGGGAACGGGGACACAATTGGTCACGGTTGGGTCGAGGCAAGTACGTTGCCTCATAAGGCTGTAGCAAGTTGAGCCGCGTGTAAGGCACTTGATCTGGCCGCCACGCATTCGTGCCCTGACAACCGGAGCTTCAAATGGCCACGATGAACAAGCAGGTGCTGCTCGCAAGTCGCCCGCAAGGGCCGGTAACGGAGGAGAATTTCCGCATCGTCGAAACACCAGTGGCCAAGCCGGACCGAGCCGAGATTCTGGTCAAGAACGAATGGCTGTCATTGGACCCCTATATGCGCGGTCGCATGAACGACGTGAAGTCGTACGTGCCGCCCGCGCAGATTGGCGAGGTGATGGTCGGGCAGACCGTGGGCGAGGTCATTGAATCGCGAGACCCGGATTTCACGTCAGGCGACAAGGTACTGACGCAACTGGGCTGGCAGCTCTACGGAGTTGCGAGGGGAACCGATATCAAGAAGATCGACGCCGAGCGCGTCCCGGCATCGTATTACCTCGGTGTCCTTGGCATGCCTGGTATCACCGCGTGGTTTGGTCTGTCCGAGATCGGCCAGCCAAAGCCCGGCGAAACGCTGGTGGTGTCGGCCGCGTCAGGTGCGGTCGGAAGTGTCGTGGGGCAGTTGGCGAAGATTAAGGGCTGTCGGGTCGTGGGCATGGCCGGTGGACCCGCCAAGTGTGACTACGTAGTGCGTGAGCTTGGCTTCGATGCCTGTATCGACTACAAAGCAGGAGGCCTATTAGAAGCACTTCGTGCGGCCTGTCCTGCAGGCGTCGACGTGTACTTCGAGAACGTCGGCGGCGAAATGCTCGACACCGTGCTGCGCGTCATGAACCTGTTTTCCAGGATCGTAGTCTGCGGCCTGATCGCCGAGTACAACGCAACGGAGCCATATCGCTACAGGAACCTGCGTGCGGTGCTCGTTAACCGTATCAGGATGCAGGGCATGATCGTGTTCGACTGGAAGGATCGCTATGGAGAAGCAATAAAGGAGCTCGCCGGTTATCTTGCCGAAGGGAAGCTCAAATATCGCGAATCAGTGATCCATGGCATCGACAATGCCCCCAAGGGCCTCATAGCCCTGCTCAAGGGCGAGAACTTCGGCAAGCAACTCGTTAAGCTTGCCTGAGTCTTCCTTGCGCCACTTGGCCGGTCACTGCGCTTGTCCACGTCATAGTTCCCGTGGTGCACGTGACCCGGCAATTGCTTTTCCTCCTGAGCCGCTCGCCTCGTATGAGGCTTCAGCGTCCCGGCAGTGTGTTGCGATCGCGTCGACGATCCGCGGCGTCAGTGCAGGTGGCAGGTCATGCCCCATTCCCTCGATCTCAAGCAGGCGGGCGCCCGGAATGTGCCTGGCGGTGTCGCGGCCGGCGGTGATGGGCATCAGCGGATCGCGTGTGCCGTGAATGACCAGCGTCGGCGCGCGGATCCGGGCGAGCTCCGGACGGCGGTCGCCGGTGGAAAGGATTGCGAGCAGTTGCCGCGCCGTGCCCGCCGGGTAATAGCCGCAGCGGGCCACGCGCTCGCACATGCTGCGCAGAAACCCTGGATCTGTCGCGAAGCCCGGGCTGCCGATTACGCCAAACAGACCGATCAGGTGCGCGACGACGGCATCGGTGTCGCGGGGGTCCGGCCGGCGCAGGACCGCGCGCACCGCACCCGGTCTTCCGAGCGAGACGCGAGGGTTGCCGCTCGAGGCCATGATCGACGTGAGGCTCGTCACGCGATCCGGAAAGCGCGCGGCCATCACTTGCCCGATCATGCCGCCCATCGACACGCCGACCAGATGGGCGCGCCCGATGCCCAGAGTGTCGAGGAGGCCGATGACATCCTTCGCCATGTCAGCGAGCGTGTACGGCGCGCGCACTTTGAGCCGCAACAGGGCCCGGCCGATGGCGAGCGGCAGATTGGGGAGGGGCCCGCGGGGGAGCTTCTCCGAATGTCCGCAGTCGCGGTTATCGAAGCGCACGACGCGGAAGCCGCTGTCCACGAGCCCGTCGACGAACGCATCGGGCCAGAAGACGAAGGGCATGCCCAGCCCCATGATCAGTATCAAGGGCGATGCGGCAGGATCGCCCCGCGTCTCGTAGGCGAGCGCGAGGTCGTTGGCGACGGCGGTCGGCATCAATACCAGCCGGATCGCTTCGGGTCGCGATAGAGCCAGGCGCGGCCACCGCTGCGGTCGAAGCGCCGCCATCTTCCCTCCGGCTGCGCCAGACGGTCGGCGATCGCATACCACGCGAGCGGGTTGAAGCCGAGACCGAGGTGGCTCGCCTCGACCTCGATGTTCTCGTGCAGCGGCCCTTCCTTCTCGACGCTGCACTGCCAGGCCACCACGCCATCGCTGCGGCTGAAGATCGAGGTCACGGGCACGGGCGGCGGGAGGCGCAGCGGCGCATGGACTTCGGGCGCGCCGATCTTGTCCCCCGTGACGAGCTCGTAGAGACGCCACGCGTTCGAGGCTTTGGGATGGCCGGTGAATGGAGTGCCGAGCGTGATCACGAAGCGCACGTGACGGGGGAGTTGTTTCGCGAACTCGCGCGCGTAGATGCCGCCGAGGCTCCAGCCAAGCAACGAGATCCGGCGCTTGTGGCGCTTGTGGATTTCCGCGAGCCGCGCGCGGCACGCGTCGAGCACGCCGGCGCGCGGCCCCAGGTTCGTCTTCAGACTCCAGCCGTACGCCACGTAGCCGCGGCTCTCGAGGAAGCTGCGCAGCGGCGCTGTCGTGATGTCGGACGCCATCAGTCCCGGGTACACGAGCACCGGGTGACCGTCACCCTCCGGCGCGAGATTCAGCAGTGGACGCAGCGCCATCGCCGCGCCCAGCTCCCAGGGCGCGCGCCATTCGAGCGCGAGCCGTACCAGACCCGGTGCGCGCATGAGTCCGTACTCGTACCAGTGCTGCGCGTTGTGCATGTCCTCCGAGGCCATGGACGCCTCAGCCTTGGGTTCGCGCGCGCGCCTTCGCTCGCGGTGGCGGGGTCGGGGCACGAGGCACAGGCGCGGCGGTACGGCGTCCGCACGCTTTCAGTTCGTCGTGGGCCGCGTGCAACGCGCGGATCAGCGGTTTCATGTCGGGCACGGCCCGGCGTGCGGCGATCAGGCCAAAGTCGAGTGAGCCGCAGTAGCTTTGTACCGTAATGTTGAGTCCGAGACCGTGCATGACAATCGACACGGGCCAGAACGTGAGCATCCGGGCGCCGGCAAGGTAGAGTGGCGACTGCGGGCCCCACACGTTCGAGATGACGACGTTCGCGAGCGGGGGAAACGACGCCAAGCTCTGCGCGCGGCCATACACGTTCGAGATCGCGCCGAGAAGCCATGGCGCTCCGAGCGACGGGAAGTCCGTCGGGATGACCGACCGCGCGCGTGAGGTGAGAGCCTTCCCGGCGCCGGCCGACGCGTGAATCGCGGCGAGGCGGGCGACTGGATCGGCGAGATCGGTCGCGAGGCTCGTGAGCACCATCGTCGCGCGCGTCGAGTAGGCGTCGTCGCCCGCTTCACGCAACGAGACCGGCATGGCCGCCACGAGCGGCCGGTCCGGGATGCCGCCGCGACGCGCGAGATACCGGCGAAGCGCGCCGCTCGCGAGCGCCAGCACGACGTCGTTGACCGTCGCCCCCTGGCGCTGCGCGATCGCCTTCACCTCGGCGAGCGGAATGGAGGCGGTCGCGAAGCTGCGTTCGGAAGTGACGGCGACGTTGAATAGCGTCCGCGGGCTTAACGTGCGGCGCCGTCGTGCGTCGGCCGAGCCGCGGTCCGGCGATGCCCCGGGCGCTGCACTGACGAAGCCGCCGACTACCCGCGCGAGTTCGGGCAGGTGGCGCAGCAGCTTCGCGTACTGCCCGGCATTGTTGCGCAGCGCCGCGCTCACGAGCTGGCCTCGGGTAGGCGTCGCTTCGAGCGGACGCCGGCGTGGCCGAGGCAGCTCCGGCGGTTCCGGCGATGGATCGAGAAGCGCGCGGGCCAGCTGCACGCCCGCGGCGCCATCGAGCGACGCGTGATGCACCTTCGAGTACCACGCGACCTGGCCGGAAGCGAGCCCCTCGATCAGATAAAACACCCAGAGCGGATGTTCCCGGTCGAGCAATTCGCTGTGCAACGCTGCCACCCGGGCCTCGAGCGTGGCCAGCGTGCCGGGCTTCGGCAGGACGATGCGCCGGAGGTGGTAGTCGAGATCGACCGGCCGGTCCTCGACCCACATCGGGCTCGCTAAGTCGAACGGCATGGCCGCGAGGCGTCGCCGAAATACCGGCGTCAAGTGCAGGCGCCTCTCGAGGTGATGCCGCGCGCGATCGAAGAAATCGGCGCGCTGCCCGCGCGGCAGCTCGTAGAGATGCACCGATCCGACGTGCATCGGCGTCTCGGGCGTCTCGAGGTAGAGGAACGCGGCATCCAGGCCGGAAAGGGGCGTCATCGGGGAGGGAATGTCGCCTCGTGTTTCGGGCCTCAACCGTGCGCCACCGTACCCCGTCTTCGCGGTGTTACAGAACCTGCGTCGGCGAACTGCTCCGCAATTTCCGGGCGCGCATCCATTTCGGGCCCGTCGTGCACCATCGGCCGCCTATAACCGGCTACGACACTGACGATCACCGACTTACGTTGACTGGGGTAGTCTGCACTTGGGGCCCTGAAGTCTCCGCGGATTATATGCCTGGGACCTTGATCCCCAGGTTCATCACGATTCGCCGCGACTACCACACAGCGCAATGTTACGGCACCTCTGAGACCTCGCATGACAGACGTCAGATATTGACGTATGTGAAGCTATCCTGACGCGATCGAGGCTTTTCCTGCGTGTTCATTGCAACACCGTCGGGAACGAAATAGCAGCGAAATAGCAGCATTTTTAAGTGGGCAACGTATTCGCCCCGTACATGGCCCCGTCATCGCACCACTATTCGACTCAACTCGAGCAACTGCGACCGATCCCTGATACAAGCAAGCGGCTTACCCCGCAGTCGCCACGTACATCGCTACGCTACAGGCGCGAGGTTGATCAAAAGCATGGTGCCGTGGCTCCTGGATCACGCTCGGCCAACCGATAACCGGCAAGCGCAAACAACTGCCCGTCAAGAGGACGTCAGGATTTAGACAGCAATCCGACGGTATTCCCGAGTAGCGTTTTTCCACGCGCCAAGAGCCGAGCGACAGTTCGCTGCGAGGGAGGGCAGAGAATCCGCTGGGCGTGGAGATTCAGCTATGCGCGAAGGGGGCCGCGATTTCGTGGCCGACTACCCGTCGGGCAGCCGCCGTACTCGGCGTCGAGTCGGTATGTGCCGGATTCGGTCGTGGAGGCGCCTGGTCCTGGCGCTTACCAAAGATGCTCAAGTAGACGCACAAGACGCGCGCGAGGTCGATCGACCAGGGATCGGCCCCGCTCCTGAATCACCCCCCATTTGGCAACGTCCCGATGGACCGTCGGAGGCCGACGCATGTCGTTGCATCTGATGCGTAGCGTTGGGCTGCGTGCTGACCGTCCGCGTTCGTCGGCTATGGTCATTGTCCGCAACGGGGTCGATTGGAGAACGAAGGTTACGATCCACCGAATGACTGGCGATGACGCGATGGGATCCGTTCGGGCAGCAATGTCAAGACAATGGCTTGGTCATTGGCTGGAAACTCCATTAGCGGATAGAGGAAAGACAAAATGCCAGCGCGATCAACTCGTGTGACCCTCCACAATCGCACACCGTTCACCCTGACCTTGACCAACTCAGGGCTCGATCACGGGGATTGGACGCCGGGAGGGTGGACCCCTCCTCCGAGCATTGCGCCAGGCACGACCGTAGGATGGCAATCCGAGAGCGGTGGAGACATTCCCATCGTTGGGAGTATTGGGACGGGTACCGAAGGCCACGTTAAATACGGAATCGAAGGCACGGGTCAACGAGGATGGCAGGGGCCACAGTCATTCGGCGATCCCCATCTGCTGCCCGGTGCGCCCGTCGCGATGTTCCAGCAGAGCGCCAACGTCTTTACCGCCCTCACCGTCGACCGGAAAGGGGCGCTGAACGTGGCGTGGCTGGATCTCAGCAATCAGAATGGCTGGCAAGGACCGCAACCCTTCGGCGATCCCCATCTGTCGCGCGGTGCGTCCGTCGCGGTGTTCCAGCAGAGCCCCAACGTCTTTACCGCCCTCACCGTCGATACGAACGGGGCGCTGAACGTGGCGTGGCTGGATCTCAGCAATCAGAATGGCTGGCAAGGACCGCAACCCTTCGGCGATCCTCATCTGTCGCCCGGTGCGCCTATCGCGGTGTTCCAGCAGAGCGCCACCGTCTTTACCGCCCTCACCGTGGACCGGAACGGGGCGCTGAACGTGGCGTGGTTGGATCTGAACAACCAGCAAGGCTGGCAAGGACCGCAACCCTTCGGCGATCCCCATCTGTCGCCCGGTGCGCCTATCGCCGTGTTCCAGCAGAGCCCCACCGTCTTTACCGCCCTCACCGTGGACCGGAACAGGGCGCTGAACGTGGCGTGGTTGGATCTGAGCGACATGCAAGGCTGGCACGGGCCGCAACCCTTCGGCGATCCCCATCTGTCGCGCGGTGCGCCTGTCGCCGTGTTCCAGCAGAGCGCCACCGTCTTTACCGCCCTCACCGTTGATAACAACGGGGCGCTGAACGTGGCGTGGTTGGATCTAAGCAACCAGCGAGGCTGGCAAGGACCGCAACCCTTCGGCGATCCCCATCTGTCGCGCGGTGCGCCTGTCGCCGTGTTCCAGCAGAGCACCACCGTCTTTACCGCCCTCACCGTGGACCGGAACGGGGCGCTGAACGTGGCGTGGCTGGATCTCAGCAATCAGAATGGCTGGCAAGGACCGCAACCCTTCGGCGATCCTCATCTGTCGCCCGGTGCGCCTATCGCGGTGTTCCAGCAGAGCCCCACCGTCTTTACCGCCCTCACCGTGGACCGGAGCGGGGCGCTGAACGTGGCGTGGCTGGATCTCAGCAATCAGAATGGCTGGCAAGGACCGCAACCCTTCGGCGATCCCCATCTCTTGCCCGGTGCGCCCGTCGCGGTGTTCCAGCAGAGCGCCAACGTCTTTACCGCCCTCACCGTCGATAACAACAGGGCGCTGAACGTGGCGTGGTTGGATCTGGACCAGGGTCTTTACATCTATTGGGACAACCCATTTATAGGCTTGAACCGCTACCACCAGTCGGTTATGTCAGGCTTTGGAATCTCGTTTTCTGGGGGCAAGGGGAATAACACCGAGGCCGTGTACACGCTACAGACGGATGAAGCAGTATTTGTTCCTCGCTTTCGTCCCAGCGTCAACGGTTTCCCTTTTAGCAACTCCTGGCCGAGCGAAACCTTGGCTTACATCGAACTTCCACCTTTCAATTGGTGGGGTAATGGCATTGCCGTTGGCGATGCATCGAATGGGCTCTGTGGTGGCATGACCTTCGCCGTTCGAGACTATTTCGACAACGGTCAATGGCCCGCCTGGAAGCAGCCTTCGGGCGCAGGCGACCCTGTGTTCGACTACCTTGTGCGACGACTCTTTGACAGCTTTAACTCTCCGGTATTTGGATCCTGCGAACCCTTCATTTGTGGCGGTTACAATTTTTTTGCAGACGTTGTCGATTTTCAAACGCAGATGGATCCGCTCTACCCCGACTCCGACAATTACATCACGGGGGGCCTAATCGGCGAGGGTCGGGCTTGGATCATGGCTCGCGAAGCGTGGCCCGCTATCCAAGCCTCCGTGGATGCCGGTTTGCTCTGCCCCATCGGGCTCGTAATGGTTAAGTCATTCTGGCCATTTGACCTCGGAAACAATCATCAGGTGCTTGCCTACGGGTATCGCCTTCAACAGCAGCAACTCACCATTCATGTCTATGATCCGAACTCTCCAAATGATGACAAAGTTCAGATCTCTTTAGACATAACGGACACCGGTGAACCAATTTCCGTTACTCACAACGTCAACGCGCCAGGGCCGATTTATTCCTACTTCGTTTTGCGCTATTCCAGTATCGCTCCATTGGGCGGATTTCTTCGATCTGTAGCTGCGGGCCTTACTGTGGGCAAGAACGGCGCGCTGAACGTGGCGTGGTTGGATCTGAGTGATAGCCAAGGATGGCACGGGCCGCAACCCTTCGGTGACCCTCATCTTTTCCCCGGTGCGCCCGTCGCGGTGTTCCAGCAGAGCGCCAACGTCTTTACCGCCCTCACCGTCGATAACAACAGGGCGCTGAACGTGGCGTGGTTGGATCTCAGCGACGCGCAAGGATGGCACGGGCCGCAACCCTTCGGTGACCCTCATCTGTTCCCCGGCGCGCCGATTGCGGTGATTCAGCAGAGAGCAGCCGTCTTTGCCGCCCTCACCGTGGACCGGAATGGGGCCCTGAACGTGGCGTGGCTGGATCTCAGCAATCAAAGTGGCTGGCGGGGGCCACAGCCCTTCGGCGATCCCCATCTGCTGCCCGGTGCGCCCGTCGCGATGTTCCAGCAGAGCGCCAACGTCTTTACCGCCCTCACCGTCGATACGAACGGGGCGCTGAACGTGGCGTGGCTGGATCTCAGCAATCAGAATGGCTGGCAAGGACCGCAACCCTTCGGCGATCCCCATCTGTCGCGCGGTGCGTCCGTCGCGGTGTTCCAGCAGAGCCCCAACGTCTTTACCGCCCTCACCGTGGACCGGAACGGGGCGCTGAACGTGGCGTGGCTGGATCTCAGCAATCAGAATGGCTGGCAAGGACCGCAACCCTTCGGCGATCCTCATCTGTCGCCCGGTGCGCCAGTCGCGGTGTTCCAGCAGAGCACCACCGTCTTTACCGCCCTCACCGTGGACCGGAACAGGGCGCTGAACGTGGCGTGGTTGGATCTGAGCGAGACGCTGGGCTGGCACGGCCCGCAACCCTTCGGCGATCCTCATCTGTCGCCCGGTGCGCCTGTCGCCGTGTTCCAGCAGAGCGCCACCGTTTTTGCCGCCCTCACCGTGGACCGGAACGGCGCCCTGAACGTGGCGTGGTTGGATCTCAGCGACGCGCAAGGATGGCACGGGCCGCAACCCTTCGGCGATCCCCATCTGTCGCCCGGTGCACCTATCGCGCTGTTCCAGCAGAGCGGTGCGGTCTTTTCCGCCCTCACCGTGGACCGGAAGGGGGCGCTGAATGTGGCGCGGTTGGATCTGAGCGACATGCAAGGCTGGCACGGGCCGCAGCCATTCGGCGACCCACACCTCTTGCCTGGCGCGCCACTAACCGTTTTCAAGCAGCCTGGGTAGACAGTCTTGCCGAACGTCTTTCGGGGGCGCTAAGGTACACGCTAAGCGGACTTGAACAACAAGATAGCAGCAAGTCGGCGCCGGTGATCTTCGAAACGCACCCAAGGCACCTAATCATCTGCGCTCCGACCGTTCGAGACCCTTTATCAAGCGATGTTCGCCGCTTATTCAGAGAGCCGCAGCAGTCCGCTCGATTGCCTGTGCTCCATTGCCACACGTTGGGTTACCGTAGCTCGAGTCCGTGGCGCTGCGATGGCTGAATCGGCACGATATTTGCATCCAGCGATGACACGGCAAAGACGTTTTGAGGGAGGATCCGATGGTTCGCCACTGGCTCACCCGCGAGAGATGGGCGCGCATGTTCGCGTCCGTCAAGCCCACGGAAATCTGGCAGGAGTTTGAGCAGGCGATGTTGCGGGTTGCGATCCCCGGCCAATGTTTGCTCGGGTTCGTGGTCTATTTGGGCAGGTTGGGTCCTCGGATTCTGGAGCGGCGGGTTAAGCGACAACCAGAGGCACGCGCTCTGGTTCACGATCGGATTCTTCCTTTTCGCCATCGGTCTCGCATTGTGGATTCTCGCGCACCCTCGCGTTTCGGAGAAGCGGCGATACACTGGCATCGTCTTGGACATGGCCGGCTTCACGTACTTCATGGCGGTTTCGGGGGAGCTTGGTGCCGCAGTCTTTGCCGTTTACCTGTTCGTCACCTTCGGCAACGGCTTCCGATATGGCCGCCGGTACCTCCTCGTGTCGCAGGCGCTCTCCCTCGTCGGGTTCGGGATCGTCTGCTGGTACTCAGACTTCTGGACTCAGCACAGATGGGTCATCGCAGGAATCCTCCTTGCCATGATCTCTCTGCCCTTCTACATCCTCCACCTGAAGGCGAAGGTCGACAAGGCGAAGAAGCAGGCCGAGGAGGCGCTTCAGGAGGCCCAGCAGCAGGTTCAAGAACTCTCGCGGAAATTAGCCGAACTTACGCCGCCGGCCGCATAATCAGAGTGGGAGATCGTAGGCGAGCCGGAGCATCGCCGGCCGATCGGCGGATCCTTCACGCCTTGGCGGGGCCTCGCTGACAACTCGGATCAAGCGCAGACGCGCAAAACGCAGATTGTGTCGAAATCCCGCTCTGCGTAACCCTGGCGTAACCCCAGAGGGAAAGAGAAACAGAGAAACGGCCTGCCCGAAGGCAAGCCGTTGATTTGTATGGTTGCGGGGGCCTGCAACCTGACCCAGAAACGCCGCATCAGGGTTCGTTGATGCGCCGCATGTAGCGCGGCTTCTCGAATCGGACAAAGACGGGCACTGGATTGAGGTTTGTCGCTGCTCTGACCGGCGGCAGACGGCCAGGAGCAGTCGGTCAACGATGCTACCCAAATTGCCGGGAAGCAGCCATCCGCTGGCGAGAGTGAAGCGCGCTGGGAGGCGTAGTATGGTTGGGTCTCTATTCGGTCGACGGGGTGATTTGGTGATGTGATCGAATAAAGGCCTGGTCCACGTTTAGGCTGCCGACCGGAATCCGCAATCACCTTGCTTAGTCAAATTACGGCGTAGCGCAGTGTGCGATTGGGCAAAATTAGCGATTCTCGCCGGAGGGCATGATGACAATCTTTATGACAGTGCGGCGAAGCACACATTGCAAGCTGGGTGGGATCACTGCGTTGGTAATGGCGCTGATCGCGCCGGTGTCGGCGCAGGTTCCCGGCGGTTGTGGCACGCCAGTCAGTCAGCGGACCAGCGAAGTGGGGTGCTACCTCGACGCGACTGAGGTTCTTGGCGGACTGCCTCAAGTAGCCCTGTTCTGGCATCTGTACAACTATCCGACGCGTGCCGCGGCGGAAGCCGCTAAGCCACCTCACGGGACCGTCGTTGAAGCGTTTGGAAGGGTCTGGCTCTACACAATTGCCGAGGCAGGTTGGCGCTCTTCGGGTGGCGAACGCGTTGCCGTAATTGGTCCGCTGCGGATCATCGCAGGCAAACAATATACAGCCCGTTACATGGAAGCGGTTTTTACGCCTGGCATGCATTCGAGCATACATCGGCATTCGGGGCCCGAGGCTTGGTATTTGGTGGCCGGTACGCAATGCTTGGAGACGCCCGAGGGGATTACCGTTGCGCATGCGGGCGATAGCGCCGTCGTGCCGGAGGGTCCCGCCATGGTACTCAGCAGCGTCGGCGCTGAGACGCGCCGCTCCGTTCTACTTGTCCTTCACGATACGTCTCAGTCCTGGGTCACTGTCGCGAGCGATTGGACGCCGAAGGGCTTGTGTCCGAAATAACGTCCGTTTCGGGAGTCTTTCAATTCCCGCGGCGGAACTAGAACAAGGCGCCGTGAACCGTCATTGAACGACGGACGGCTTGCGGCCAGAAATGGACGTTGCAGTCCTAACCGGCGATTGCCGTTCGCAGGCGTTCCATAGCGCGGTTGAGCGTCGATGCCGTGCCCGCGTTCATGGCGCCGGCTGCTTGCTCCGCTTCGGATAGCGCCGCCTGAGCCGCGGCCCGGTCTGCACGTAGAAGGTCGACAAGCCCTCGCGTGCATAGCAAATGGGCAAGGAGCGGGCGATCGTCTAGCTCGCGCAACGTGGCTTCGGCTTCGCCCAGCAGCGCCGCAGCCTCGCCGTGCCGGCCTTGACGGAAGGCCAGATCGCCCAGTCCGGCCAGGCAATTCGCCTCGATACGCCGGTTGGATCCCGCGCGCGCGATCGCGAGCGCCTGTTCGAATGCCGACCGCGCGTCGTCGTACTCGCCTCGCTCGAGCAGTGCGCCGCCGAGGCTGCGCAGCGCATGTCCCTGAATTCGTCGGTTGCCGATGACGCGCGTGAGCTCGAGGGCCGTGCGCACTGTTCGCAGCGCCTCATCGACCAGACCCTGTCCCAGCTCGAACTCACCCAGCTGCTGAAGCGTGATGGCCTCTGTGTCGCGGTCGCCGAGCTCGCGCAGCAACGCCAACGCCGCCGCGAATGTCGCCCTTGCGCGGTCCATGTGACCCTGTCCGCCAAACAGGTCGGCGAGGTTGCACAACGTAATCGCTTCATCGCGCTGACTGCCGATCTCGCGTTCGATCGCCAAGGCCGCCTCGTACTGCGCTACTGCCTCATCGGGGCGACCTCGCTCATGCCACGCGATTGCGAGGTTGCCATGCATGCGCGCTTCGAGCAGCCGATGGCTGATCGCGCGTGCGCTTTCGAGCGCGCCGGCGTAATACGAATGCGCCTCGTCGAGGCGGCCGGACCACAGGCAAATGTTGCCGAGGCGACCCAGGATGCGTGCCTCCAGCTTCCGGTCGCCGATGCCGCGCACGCGCTCGAGCGCCTGTACCAGCTTCGCCTCGAGCCCTTCCGTGGCGCCGACACGCGTCAGCGCTTCGGCCTGCGTAAGCCGTGCCTGTTCCGCGAGGCGGAGATCGAGCCCGGCGATGGCGAGGACCTCGTCGCCGAGCGCCACCGCGACGCCGAACGGCCCCTGCAGCGCCAACACTTCCCACGCCGCGCGGTAGCAGGCAACCGCGATCTCACCCTCGGCGCGCGCGATGGCGCGCCGGCACGCCGAGAGAAGGTTGTCCAGCTCGCGTCGCAGCGCATGCAGGCGCTGCATGCCGCCATGCGTGAAGAGCGCTTCGAGCGCCTCATCCGTGCCGAACGCCGCGAAGTACCGGCCATGGCGACCCTGCACGGCGTCCGCGTAGTCGCCACCGCGCGCACCGCACTTCTCCGCCGCGTATTCGTGGATGCTCATGTACATCCCGAAGTACGGTTCCTCGATGTCGTGGCGCGCGTGTGCTGCGTCTGGCGTCCAGCGGCGCAGCAGGCTCTTGTCGACCAGCGCCTGCATGGCGTCGATGACCGCCGGCGCTTCGGGCCACGCGGAGAGGTCCATCACCGCTTCCGCCGCGGCGAGCGCGAAACCACCGTCGAACACCGGCGCACTGTTCCAGTGCCGCCTGTTCCCATGCGCTCAACAGTTGCCAGGACCAGTCGATCGCCGCCCGCAACGTCGACTGCCGGATCACGCCGCGGCGGCCCACCAGCAGCTTGAACCGATCGCGCAACCGCACCAGCAGCTGGGACGGTGATAGCACGGCGATGCGCGCCGCCGCCAGCTCGATGGCAAGAGGCAGGCCGTCGAGCAGCTTCACGACGTCCGCAATCACGTTTCGCTGGGCCGCGTCGGGCGCGAAGTCGTGCCTGACCGCTCGCGCGCGCGCCACGAACAGATCGATGGCCGGCCCATCGAGCGGCAAGGGCTCGACCTGCTGCACGACCTCACCCGGCACGTGTAAGCGTTCGCGGCTCGTGACCATGAACACAGCATCGGGCGCGCGGAGCCAGCGGCCGACGGTGGCAGGCGCGTGCTGTACGACCTGCTCAAAATTGTCCAGCACCACCAGGCAACGACCGCGGTCGGCTATCGCCTCGGTCAGCTGTGTTGCGGGATCGCCGGCACCGAGGCGCACGCCGAGCGTGCTGGCGGTCGCGTAATGAATGCCGTCGAGCGATGACGCATCCGAGAGATCACAGAACCAGATGCCACCCGGCCACTCGCCCAGCGATCCGTGACCATACCGCGTGGCAAGGCGGGTCTTGCCCGTGCCGCCGGGACCAAGCAGAGTCAGCAGCCGCGTCCCTTGGCCGAAATGCTGGCCGATCATCGCCAAGTCACCTGCGCGGCCGACGAACGAGTCGGGTTCGCCCGGCAAGTAGTGCGGGATGTCGCGCACCGGCCGCCACAGGTCGCCGCGGCGCACGACCCGGTACGACTTGTCGCCGTCGGACGGGGGCCTGAAGCCACACTGCGCCGCCACACCGAGTTCGAAGATCGCGACCGGCTCCTCGATACCTTTGAGACGGTAGTGCCCATGGCTACGGATTTCCACCGCGATGCCGAGCGCCGCAGGATCCAGCGCCTCTTTGGCGCCCGCCGTCAGCAGTGTTTGCCCGCCGCGCGCCATCGCCATGACCCGCGACGCGAAGGGAAGCGCAAGGCCTTCGACCTCGGTCCGCTTGGCACCGAGCGCGACGTCGTCGTCGGAGCTTTCACGCAACACGACCGGACCCACGTGCATTCCGGCACGCGCAGCGAGCCCCATTTCTGCCATTTGCGCGTGATACTGCAGCGCATAGCGCGCAGCATCAGCGGCAGCCTTGAACAGCATGAGCAAGCCGTCTGAGCGGCCGATCTCGCGGCCATTGTGCTGACGAAGTAGATTGCGCGCGCGCCGGTCGTGCTCGTTCCAGAGGGCGGCGGCACGCTCGTCACCCAGGCGCTGCGTGGTCGACGTGCTGTCGACGATGTCGGTGAAGAGCAGGGCAGCGTTGGGGACCATCGAGGATTCCCTCGCAAGCGGTCGATTCTGGCGCACTTGACGGCGGACGGCAATGTGGTGCGCTGGTGGCGGGTGCGTTGACCCATCTGCGCTGCCGCAAACCTAATCCGCGATCCAATCCGCCCAGGCCAATCTGCTCTAGCCTCGCTCGCTGCGCCACGAATGCGTTTGTGATTGATCCGCTGGATACGGATGAAACCTGCGTTGGACGTAGTCGTCCGACTCGCTCAGCAAGGGCGTGCTCGAAGCCATCCAGTTCGTTCGTGCAACGTCTGCTTCCAGGAGAATCGACCGGCTGCAGTGGGTCGACTCTTGCCGATGGTGATTCTCGTTAGTTGACGTTGCGGCAAGCGTCAGCTGCCGAGATGAGCGACAGGCTCTTGCCGACCCTGACCCGCCTGTCAGGGTCCTCCGAAGCGGTCGTCCAATACCGCGGCAGCAGCCGTTCGCGATCAGCGCGCCCCAGTAGCTGGGGCAGGTCACCGTGCCGTCCTCTTGCTTCGGGCGAGCAACCGCTCTCTCAGCGAATCCAAGATCGACATGTCGCCGAATAGTGTCTACGCCTTTCTGTTGTGGCAGTTCGGGTTGGCGAAGCTGCGCGAATAGTCGCGGTTCTCCCGCGCCCGGTGCCAATACCGCCCGATGCTTTTCCGCGCTACGATGAGCATCCGCGACATGCGCGGAGGGGGAATCGTTCATGGACGACGAAGCCCGAGAAGTATCCTGGATCGACTCGGCACGGTTGCAGCTTCATCTCAGCATTCCGGCGTTCCTGCTCGGGCTGGTCGCGCCGAATCGTTTCTTTCTCTGGCTTTTCGTCAAGTGCGGCGCGGGCGAGCGGTCGGCGCGCTTCCTGCGCAACCTGCGCGACAAGTACGCGTGCGATCACCTATGGGTTTGGTTTCCGCTGCGCAAGACGCTGATCGTGATGGCGCCGGCCACCATCGATGCGGTGCTGTCCTCGGAGGAAAACGCGCCCGACCCGATGCTCAAGAAGCGGGCGTTGTCCCGCTTCGTGCCCGATGGGCTCATCGTGTCGCGCAATCCCGAAGCGCATGAACGCAGGCGCTTCAACACGCACGCGCTGGACCTCGGCAGGCCGCACCGGCACCGCGAGGCGTTCGTGACGATCGCCCTCGCCGAAGCCGCGCGGCTCACCGCTGGTCGGCCCTCGGAACTTCGCTGGGCGGATTTCCAGTCGCTCGGACAGCGCATCTCGCACCAGGTCATTCTCGGCATGGGGCAGAGCGAGCCGGAACTCGCCAAGCACCTCGCGCGCATGGTTGCCTTCAGCAACTGGCTGATGCGCTACGTGCCCGGGTTTTCCGCCTTCTACGCGCGAATGGACCAGTTGCTGGCGCGCAAGGGCACCACGTCATCGGCGCGCTGCCTGATGCACGACGCGGCCGCAGCGCTCGCGGACGGCAGCGCCACGGCATCGGCGAAGGTGCCCGCGCAGATCGGCTTCTGGTTCTTCGTGCTGAAGGACGCCATCGAATTGCACGTCGCGCGTACGCTCGCTCTCATCGCCGCGCACCCGCAGGTCCAGGCCCGGGTCCGCCAGGAGATCAAGGCTGCCGGGCCATTGACCGCGAATTCGATCGACGGCCTGCGTTATCTCGAAGCCTGCATCGCCGAACAGCTTCGGGTGTGGACGCCGGTGCCGCTGCTGTTGCGTCGTGCGGAAAATGACCTCCTGCTGGGCGCCGGCATACCGGTCGAAGCCGAGCAGCAGCTCCTGATCCACGCCGGCGTTTATCACCGCGATCCGCGCATTTTCGGCGACCTCGCCGACACATTCGTGCCGGATGCCGCGGGCGGCCCGGGATTCCCGAAGGTCTATTTCTTCAGCGACCACGGCCGCGGCTGCGCCGGCAGGTCGCTGGTGATGTTCGTGCTCAAGGCAACGCTCGCGCCGTTGCTCGGCGGGTCGCGCTTCGAACTCGCCGGCCCCGCGATCCAACCCGGCCGCATCGCGTACCAATATGATCACTTCGCCATTGACCTGAAGCCCCTGCGCGACGCCTAGCCCGAGCCCTGACATTCCGATGGCCGACCCCATGACCGGCGCGCGCGGCCCCGAACGCCGCCAGCTCACCGTGATGTTCTGCGACATCGTGGAGTCGACGTCGTTGTCGCTGCGCCTCGATCCGGAAGACCTCGCGGAGGTCATCCAGGCATACCGGCAGCACTGCGCCGGCATCATCAAGCGGCACGAGGGCGTGGTGGCGCGGTTGATGGGCGACGGCATCCTCGCCTACTTCGGCTATCCGCGCGCGCACGAAAACGACGCGGAGCGCGCCATCCGCGCCGCGCTCGAAATTTCGGAGACGGCGTGGTCCACGGTGACCACGGAAGACCTCAAGGTGCACATCGGCATTGCGACCGGGGTCGTCGTGGTCGGCGACCTTCCCGACGGCGGCGAAGCGCTCGCGGCCATTGGCACCGCGCCCAATCTGGCTGCGCGGCTCGAAGCGCTGGCGGGTCCCGGCGAGGTCGTGGTGTCCGAGCCAACGCGGCGTCTCACGGGGGGCCTCTTCGACTACCGCGACCTCGGCCGCCACGACCTCAAGGGATTTGACGCGCCGATCCCGGCCTGGCGGGTGCTCGGCGAACGCAAGGTCGGCAGCCGGTTCCATGCGCTGCGCGCGCCGGCGCGAACGCCGCTCGTGAACCGCGTCGCGGAATTGGACGAGCTCCGCCAGCTCTGGGAGGCCACGAAGAACGGCCAGGGCCAGGCGGTGCTGATCGTGTCCGAACCGGGCGTGGGCAAGTCGCGCCTGACCGAGGTGCTGGCCGAGCGCATCGTCGACCCGCGAAGCCTTCGCGTCTGGTACCACTGTTCGCCGAACCTGCAGAGCAGCCCGCTGGCGCCGGTCATTCGCCAGTTTGCCATCGCGGCGGGCTTCGCGGAACACGACGACGACGCCACCCGCTTGCGCAAGCTCGAAGCCCTCATTCCGAAGCTGGCGATGGACGCATCGGGGATCGTGGCGCTGCTCGCGAACCTGCTGTCGGTGCGCATCGAAGGCGAGTACGTACCGGTCAATATGTCGCCGCAGCGGCAGAAGCGCCGGCTGTTTCAGGTGCTGATGCAGTCGCTGGAAGCGTTCGCCGCCGCCGGACCTTTCCTGCTGGTGGTCGAGGACCTCCAGTGGATAGACCCGACGTCCGACGAACTGATCGGTGTCCTCATCGACCGCCTGAGCGACCTGCCGATTCTCGTGGTGCTGACGACGCGTCCGGACTTCCAGTCGCACTGGGAGGACAAGCCCCGCCTGCGCCAGCTGTCGTTGAAGCCGCTGGACCATGACGACACGGTCACCATGATCGAGGCGATCTGCGGCGACGAAAGGCTTCCCGCCTCTGCGGTTGCGCAGATCGCGGAAAGAACCGATGGACTGCCGCTCTTCATCGAGGACCTGACGCGCGACGTGCTCGAAGGTTCGCCGATCGCGATCCCGACCACGCTCAATGATTCGCTGATGTCGCGCCTCGACCGGCTGGGCTCGGCCAAGGCCGTCGCCGAGACGGCCGCGGTGATCGGCCGCGAGTTCTCCTACGAGCTTCTCGTCAAGATCACCGACCTGCCCGAGGAACACATGAAGGATGAGCTCCGCCGGCTAGTCGACGCCGGCCTGCTCGTCGGCGGCCGCTCGACCGCGGTCCTGGGCTACGCGTTCAAGCACGCGCTCGTGCGCGATGCTGCGTATGCGAACCTGCTGAAGAAGCAGCAGGTGGCGCTTCATGGGCGAATCGCCCGGGTGCTGATCGGCGACTTCCCGGAACTCGCCGAAACGCAGCCTGAGGTCGTCGCCTATCACCTGCAGGAGGCCGGCGCACTCGACGATGCCGTCGACTATCTCGTCCGCGCGGCGAAGGTGTCGGCGCGCCGGTCCGGATTCGTCGAAGCGATCGCCCACCTCGACCGCTCGTTGGCCGTTCTCGGCAAGCAAGCGAAGTCGACCGCGCGCCTGCGCCGCGAGTTGAGCGTGTATCGCGCGCTGGGGGGCATCTATGCGGAACACCGCGGGTTCTCGTCCGAGGAATGCGGCCGCGCTTACACAACGGCACTCGAGATCTGTCGTGAGCTCGGCGACACGCCCGAGATCTTTGCTGTGCTTTCCGGCCTCGGCTCATTCGAGATCACGCGCGCCGGCTTCGCCAAGTGCCGCGAACTTGCGGAGGAATGCCTTGCGCGCGCCGCAACGCAGGCGTCGAAGCCGCCATTCATCATGGGCCACCTGCTGCTCGGCGGCACGTTGTTCCTCCAGGGCGAACTCGCAGATGCGCGCAAGCACCTCGACGAAGCGCTACAGCTCTACGACGAGGACCAGGCACCGCGCCGGGGTAAGCAGGTGCTTTACGTGCAGGACCAGAAGTCCACGGGGCTGTGCTACCTCGCGTTGACGCTGACCATCATGGGCAAAGTGGATCAGGGCGTGCAGGCGGGCGAGACCGGTCTTGCACATTCGCGCTCGCTCGGCGGATTGCACACGATCAATTTCTCGCTGTGTTACCTGGCCGCGGTGCTCTACATCGGCGGCGACATGCCGGCCGCACTGCGGTGCGCAACCGAGTCACTCGAGTCCGCCCGCGAGCAGGGCTTTGCGACGTGGATCGGCATCTCGCAGGTGGTGCGCGGCGCGGCGCTGGCGAAGACCGGCCAGGTGGACGAAGGACTGGCGGAGCTTGGTCGCGGCATGGGCGCGCACACCGGCATGCAAGCAAGCGCCTACCAGCCGTTCGTGCTGACGCTGTGGGCGGAGGGGTTGCTCGCGGCGGGCCGACACGCTGAAGCGCTGGACGCGCTGGTTCGGGCAATTGCCATTAGCGAAGCGCATGCCGAACGGTTCTACGCAGCGGAGTTGCGGCGCGTGAAGGGTGAAGCGCTGGCGAAAAGCGGCGATTTCGCAGGTGCGCAACGGTGCCTGCACGAAGCGGTCGAGATCGCGCGGCGGCAACAGGCGAGACTGTTCGAGTTGCGGAGTGCGCAGGTTGCACGCGGGCTGGTAGCGGTAAAGTTGACGTCTTGACACAACCGCCGAGGCGGGCGGAGCACGGATCGTCACTCCCGAACTGCTGTCTTGGCCTATCCGCAAGAGTGGCGATACAGGGGAGTACCTGAGCACGTCGTCAATCCCAATTCTGACGCGCGAGGTTTGACATGCAGAAGCCGGCACCGGTCTATGCGCTGGACTTTGTGCTCCATCCGGAGCAAGACGCCACGTACCAGCACTTCGAGAATGCATCCGCCAATCCCTTCCAGCCGAGCCCAGAGGATTTTCCGCTTGTGAATGTGTGGTGGTTGGGGGAGGCCGCGCTGCTGACGTACTGGAATCCGGCTTTCGCGATTCCGATTTTCGAAGCGGCAGGGTTCCAATGTGAGTTCATCACCGCGGACGGCACGGATTGCTACGTGGCGGCGCAGGCAGATTTCATTGTCGTTGCGTTCCGCGGCACCCAGCCTGATGAGTGGAAGGACATCATCGCCGACGCAAACATCGTGTTGGTGCCGTGGCAGACCGGCATGGTCCATCTTGGCTTCAAGAAGGCATTCGACGTCATCCGTCCTAAGCTCGATACGGTCCTTGCGCGACTGAGCGCACGTCGGACGCTGTGGTTTTGCGGGCACAGCCTTGGAGCCGCGCTCGCGACGCTGGCGGCCGACCACTACTCGGGAACGCGTGGCGTGTGCACGTTTGGGTCACCCCGGGTTGGCGACCGTGCATTTGCGCACGAGTTCGATACGAAGCTGGCAGGCAAGAGCTTCCGATATGTTAACGACCACGATGTAGTGACACATGTGCCGCTGCCGATCGGATACGAGCACGTCGGTCTCAGGCGCAGCATCGCGCCTGACGGATCCATCTCTGGTGGCGAACCAGCGATCGCTCATTTCTTCGCCGATCTGATTGGCAGGCCTGAAACGCTCCTCGAAGTGATCGAGGGTCTGTCGAAGGGAATGCTGAAATCGGCGCCTACGTTCTTGCTTGATCACATGCCCAAGGCGTACGCCGTCTGGATGTGGAACGACTATGACGCCAACGGATAGACCTAAGCCGTGACGCCGCGACCTGATCGCGAGGACTGCCACAGCGACAACGTCGGCGACCAGGCGCAGAACGAGCTGAGCGAAGGCAATCACGCTCCATCATGTCACGGCTGACTTTGGACTCGTCATCCCAACCCCTGATCCAATTTTTGCGGACCACAGGCGGTATCTTTGCTCATAAGGTCGGATCGGCAATGGAGTCGAGGGTCCGCTATGAAGCGAATTGCGAAGTGGCAGCGACCGACCGGTTGTGGCCGATAGTGGACGACGGCCATTCCCAAATATTGGCGTGCCTATTGGCAATCCCGCGCACCCTCACGTAGAGCGGCACTAAAGAAAACACCCTGCGAATAGATTCTTCTGGTGGTACTTGTTCGATTCTTAGAGGCTTGTTCCGGACCAGTCGCAAAGCTCATATTGATCGTCGCGTGGTGTGTTTCGGAGTCCTTGGCGATTTCCCTGTCCGAGGGGCGTCCCCAGTAAAAGCACTTGTCGTCCGACCGTTGCGGCGCGTCAGGAAAGCGCATGAAGCCGGGAAAGTACATGGGGATGAAGTCTTCGGTCACGGAGTACTCGCGTGCATCAAACTGGGCTCCCACAGCCGGGTCTATTTGCGAGCGGACTGGCCACATTTCCACGAACGGCGAATCGAATCGAACCGAAACGATAGGGCGATAACGTTTGTCGTCGAGCCCGTCGGCATAGCGCACCGTGTAGCGCAGTCGTATGCCAATCGGATTGCCGCGTTCGGACAGGAGCAGCTCGTCCGTCACTTCGGACAGGTGTGCGTTGGCAAGCTGATGTTCTGTCCGCTGCTTTGTGGCCGTTTCTTTGGAAGTGACAATCTCGGTGGCCAGCCCGGCAACCGCAAGAGGGATGATGGCGCCGGCCACCATCAGAACGCCGAGCGGGCGGACAACTTTGCCACGCGACCACCACGCCCACGTAAGCCAAACAAGCACCGTTGAGGGCAGCGCTATCAGGAGCAACGCCACATCGAGGCCGATTGCCTGGGCAAGACCATTCCAGGTCCCGGAGCCAACAAAAGTACCGAGCGCCCACGAACCGGTAACGTACGCTGCCGTGAACACCACCGGCACCCAAACATGGTAATTGCGATTCACAGACCCGGCCGGCATCACAGGGGATGCGAAATCCAGAGGCCGTGCCAACAACACGATGAGCACGACCGAAAGGGCCATTCCTGCGAGGAACGGGGCTGCTTCGCTGAGCCCGAGGACCTGATCGCCGAAGAGTGAAATGACATAACCGCCGACAACAACAATCGACAGCAGTGCCAGCAAGACGATCGCCGCGACGAGACCGAGCCAGCGCGCCCAACGCTGACCTGCGAAGATGCCCCCGCTAGCGACGACAAAATAGGCACACGAAAGCGCCGGAACAGGAAGAATCTTCTCGGAGTGCCCATCGGCGGTCCACCGCCACCAGACGAACGCCCAAAACGCCGCGAAGATCAGGCTAGTAACTGCTCCGAGATGGCGCCGCTGCATGTGCTTATTGCCCGGCTAGGAACGGGGTTTGCACATGTTGCTGCCTCGGGTCGAATTTGGCAATTTGCTAGCTTTTCCCACGCGCGGGCTAGTGTCGGCTTCTGGCCGGTCACTGCCGGTCGTGCAGGTGCGCCGGCGCCGCCAATGGCCGGGCACTCGAAAAGTCGCAGATGCAACTATTCATTTTCCCGTGGACAGCGACCGTCGCCCGGGGCGACAGTGCGCCCCATGCCGTCCCATGAGGGGCGGCGCCCGTTTGGTTTGTTGCAGTACGTTGGCCACGCCAGGCCGGAGTGACGCGCCCTACGCGTCGCCCTTTGCCGAGCAATCGGCGGCGAATGCCGTCCTGCCCCTGAAAGACGGCGGGCCCTTGCGGGCCTGAGGTTCAGTCGAAAGTCGCGCTGCGACAGGTTGTGCGTTGCCGCGGCAGCCTTACATCCCGGCGCAAGCCCACCAGGCATTGCGCCGTGCGTGTCCAAGTCCCGGCATCGGGACTGCCGGTGGCGTTCGTCTGTGCGAACGCTGCCGTGTCCCGTGTGACGTGCGCCAACTCCCGCCGATCGTGTGCCGCAGCCCTGTGCTGCCGGCGCAATCGGCGTGGGTCCCTGCGCCAACATCCCTGGCCCAGCGCGCGTCGTTACTAGCGGCGGAGCCGGTAGTGACGACGCGCCGATCCCCCGCCCCGACAAGGAGTTACGGGGGGCTGGCGCGAGTGATGCCCCCAAGTGATGGGCTCCCTGCCCCATCGTCGTCGCTGTTGGGCCGTGCAATGCGGCCCGTCCTTTGCCCGCGCATCGCGGGCGTCAAGAAGCGCCGCAACGGCGTCCCCGCGAACCCTGGGTCAAGGGTTCAAGTCTTGGATGCGCTTCCCCACCGGGAACGCCCTCGACGCCAAGAACCGCGTGCCACGGTGGCCAGCAATACAGAACCGGCACAAACGGGAGTGGTGTCCCCGCGTCCCTTGTAAATCTCGTCGCGCTCAGGCGCGGTGAGACGGACAGAAACACTGACCAAACCGATCAGACACCGGTAGTACCGCAGGAAACCGATCCCCCGAGGAGATGATGCACGACTTGAACTACGAACTGAAGCAGCTCTGTGCCCGCAAGGCATTCGGATGGCGGGCAGGTATTGCCGTTGCTATATCAACGGCACTCTGGGCCTTGCAGGCCAATAATGGTTGGTTCGCTAAGAATTGGGGCTACGGCGTTATACCGATTGCGATTGCCGTCGCATACGCATTTCTGGCATATCGACGGACCGAAGAGCGACGCTACTCGACGGCTCGAGTTTCCCTCACTCGGGTGCAACGTCTGCGTCGCGCTGAACCCTGGTGGGTTGTCGGTGGCGGAATCCTGCTCCTGTTCTCGGTAAGCGTCGCGATAAAAGGAACGTTCTTGGAATACTGGTGGCTCGCCGCGGTTGCAGTCACCCTGACTGCACTGTCCGGTTTCGGAATCTACCTCCTCAAAAGCGAGACGACACTAACACCTGATGCCGTCAAGGCTAGATCCTACTTCGTCGGCCTTGAGTTCCAGGCTGCGAACGAGAGAACTGCAAAGGGATTGGGTTTCGACAGAATGATTGATGTGGCAATCCGATTCATTCAGAGACCGCCCGTCCGGTACTGTCTCGCTGCGCTTTGTCTGTATGCGGCTTACGGCATGGGGATCAAGACCTTAGAGACCTTGGGCAATGCGAGCTTCGTCGAGAGCTTCAAGGACTAAGGGGCTGCAATCGTTGCGCTGGTCATATTGGCGCTATACCTTGCGCGCGAAGTGGCCCTTTTCGTTGCCATCGCAGGTATTGCATATGCCGTATTCCGAGGAGTCGCCTCCCTGCCGGTCAGCGTCGCGCTAATCATTGGTGCGCTAATCATTGCCGCCGCGATACGACGCAAATGAACGCCACGCCCGTTCAAAGTTGCGCGCACCACGGGCGCGCCCGAAAGAACGTCGGGCTCCTCTAAAATTGCTCGCACCGTCGGAAGCAGGATTGCAGCAACTCTCGGCTATGCTGATTTTGCCCCTTTGGCCACCCTCGTATCGGGTGATCCTGTCGGCGATCAAACCCGTTTGGGCGACCCGTCAACTGACGCCAGAAACAACAAGCCCCACCGAAGCGGGGCCGATGCGGGCGCAGGCAGAACTCAATGGTCGTGGTGTAAGCGTGCGACTAGAGCAGCAATTGCCCGCTTACACTCGGCTTCGTAATCATCGCGTGGCCGTGATCGTGCATGGTCTCGACTCGAGCGCCATTCGCTATGACGGTTTCCATGCACTTGCCTCCGCGCCCACCGCATTTTCGGAGCACCTTCCCGAAGCAGCGTGTCCTGTCCCATTCTTGTGCCTTGCGATCAGTTCAACTTGCGGCGACGAGATGCCGCAAGTCCGGCAAGGCCAAGCCCGAGTAGCGCGAGCGTGGCTGGTTCGGGGACGGTAGCGAACCTTAAATTGTCCGCGCCGTAGGGATGAAAGCCAGTGCCCGTTCCGCTCCAGGAAATGCTCGTGATGTCCGCTGCGGCGAGGCTCAGCGTGGACCAATCGCCGAGCGCGCCCAGCGTGGCGGTGACGGAGCCGACGAGGGTCGCACCGTCGAATGCCTGGAGGACGATAGTGCCGTCAGAAGAGCCCTCGGAGCGTGCAAAATCGAGCGAGACGTTTGTCACGCCACTGGCAAAAGTAACGACCTCGGCGTAGCCCGTGCCCCCAACGTCGTTGAAGCCCAGAAACTGCGGGCCGTTCGTTCCCTCGAGTAGCCAGTTCCCAGGGTTGCCATTGCTGTTGCCGCCCCAAGTGCCTGCGTTGGTGGCGCTGAACGTGGCGCCCAAGAGGGTGGCGCCATAAGCGACGTTGTTGTTCGTCGCAGGCGACTCGTCGAAGGTGATGATGGCGGCATTCGCAACTGTCGGCCCTGCCAGCAACCACACCGCAATCAATGCCAGAAATTTCGTCTTCATCGCGTTGCCCCTTTTTGCCTGCAAACTCTGGCGCGAGAGCAGCTTCCATGCCATCGGGAGCAGATCTCATGAATCTCAGATACTTAGGCCCGCACGTTGGAGTCGGCGGGCCCGAAAGTGTAATGGTTCTCGACGGCTCGGATTGCGCGCTGGGCTCGGACGGTCCGACGTAGCTCGACGTTCGCCCCGACAATGCTGTTCTGCTACCCGTTCCGCTATCGCAGCGAGTTGACGGGTCGCTGGGTCAACGCCCAGTACAAGGCCGAGCGCCACGAGCTAATCGCGCACTACACCGAGTGGGAGATAACTGGCGAGCCGGAGCTGCGCTGGCCGCAGGAAGGGTCGAGAGCGTTCAACCCATGGCGACACTGATTGACCCATATCTTTGCGCCTTAGGAAGGCGCACACTTTGTCGATGACGCAATTCCGCCTCGCGCGCGACGATGCGCGCGACTTGGTGTTCAACGGCAACCTCGCCGCCGCTGTCAAAACGTCCCACGATCACCACCAAGGGAAACGCTGGTACGAGCTTGCGCTGTACCAGACACCAGGAGGCAAATTTATCTGCGAGCGCGTCGGACGCACGCTCCGGCGAGGCGAGCGTGATCGCCACGGGGCCGCCTTTGCTGACGACGCGGATGAGGTATTCGCTTATTTTGGTGGCGGCGATCTGGCGAAGGCGCTGTACGAGAAGGCCGGCCTCGATTTCTCGCAGGCCTTCGAGTAACGCACAACTGCTGGGCGCGGGGGCGACCTCCTGCGATCCCCTTCGAGACGCACCGTTGCCGCTGCCGCGGAATCGCTCTTCACTCATCGCACAACGCTGATTTCCCTCGCGAGCGTGTTCATCCATTCTCGCAACACCCCCTTTGCAAAAACTGATCGCAGTGTCACTCGGTCCAGTGCACAACGTCTTCAGCGACACAAACTTTTCTCCCCCGGCACCCTATTCCTGTCCTGTTCCTAATGGTGTCGTTGTCCCAGATTTGATCTGGCGCCATACCAGGTTGTCATGGTCTCGCCGGACGTTCGCTCTCTACCTGCAGAAGACGAAAACCCCGCCACGCGGGCGGGTTTTGTGTGCCGCTATTACGGCGAATTGCAATCACAAGTTGTCTTCTACTGAATCAGGGTTGCCGAACATTTTTACACCGCGTTGGTTCCTCACGTTGTCCATTACATAATTCTCTCGCAGAATCATCCAGATGCATTAATGGCGCGGCAATTGCTGTGAACCCTAGTGGGTCAGGCTAATTAGCCAGGAATGTAAAACTGGGGGTGATATGAATTTTCGGAAGGGATTGTCCGCAGCCACATTCGCTGCCTTCGGAATTTTTTCCATCGGCACGGCTCACGCCACAATCATGGGGGCCGCGTATTTCGTTTCAGAGGCCGAGGCAAATAACGCGATTATCGGATTCGCGCATGGGGCGCCCAACGCCACATTCACCGTACCCAACGGAGCGATCGACTTTGACAGCCGTACCTGCGGTACGTGTTACACGCTAGGCGGCTTTCTTGGCTCCGGAGGCGCAACCATCTTGACGGGCAGTGCCGGGGATCTCGCGACAAACCTGGATACCGCCCTTGGCGGAACAATGATCGAGTTCAAGGGCAAGGTCAGTGTGACCAACGGGCAAACGTTCACGGTGACCCATGACGACGGCCTCCAGCTCATGATCGGCGCACTCTTGGTTGTCGACAAACCTGGCCCCACAGCGCCCTCGGTCACGACCGTGACATATACGGGTGCGACCGGCACTTTCGATTTCGACCTCGTATGGGGTGAATGCTGTGGCCCGCCGGCAGTACTCGCCACCTCCCTGCCACTCATCGGGAATGTTCCAGAGCCTGCGACGCTGGCGCTGCTTGGGGTGGGGCTTGCCGGTCTCGGGTGGTCACGCCGCCGCAAACCGCATTAAGAACCGCCGTTTGAACAAGCCCCGCCTGTGTGGCGGGGTTTTGTTTTATGGTCGTCGACGTCGCACCTTGCGTCGTTCAAAGACGGCGCCACTTCATCGACCAGGTGCCCACCCGTCTTCGCAACCCCCCTATTGTGAAAACCGAGGCGACCGTCAGAAGTGGCAATACATACTTTCGACAGGAAGCGTTTTTGCTGTCCCCCAACCCCTGTTCCCTCCGAGTTCCCAAGGGGAGAATGTCTCCGTAAGGAGGCTCCCCATGACCTACGAACGGAAGCAGATCGAGAACGCGCCACGCGACCGTGTAAATCCCCGCCCCAAAGGATCGGGGCTGTTCAGGGGCATCAGACGAATCAATTCCAGCCCGGCCTACCTACAGGGGATGCAGGAATGGTTCCAACGAATCTCAGCCGCGAGAGTTTTCCCCCTGCCCCGCCCTCTTTGCCTCGCCCTTGGATCGGCACCACTCGGCGATGTCCTGCACCGTGTAATCAACCTCGGTGCTTGGTGTGGGCTGATTGCGGCAAAGCGCTCGCTTGTCGTAGGTGATGGCAGCAACCAGGGCGAGGTCACGTGCGGGCACCGGCTTGCGCCTGATCTCCCCGGCGACGAGAACTGGATCGCCATTCTTGAGTCGGTCCATTAGCTGATCGGTAGCTTCGTGGATGATCCGCGTGAACGCGCCGTCGAGCTCGTTACCCTTTTCGGCACGAACCTCCACGGACAGCGTTCCCCACCACGCACTGGTCATCCAATCCCGAAGCGTGCTCGCAGGGACGTGCGTAGCCTTAGTTACAGCCTCGACGTTGCCCAGCAGGAGGTATTGCGTGACGGCTTCGCCCCGTTGTTGATCGGTGTAATGGGAGCCGGCAGCCATACCAATAGTATATTGCTACAGGTTATCACACACAATATGGTCATAACTATGCTCTATATCTGGGACCGCCCGAGATAGACGATTTGCAGCCATTGCCGGCGGCGGATCGAACTGGTGCTATCGACCCGCTGCAGACATTTGGATCTGCCCAAAGCAGTCGCTCAGTGGCGACAGAGGCACTCCGATTACCCTATCGAGGTGGCGCGCCGGCGCGGATCAGGTCACTCCCCCGTGAAGGTTGGCCGGCGCTTTTCCTTGAACGCCCGAATGCCTTCCTTGTAGTCGTGGCTGTCGTACACGATCCGGCGCAGGCCCTGCACGCGCTCGAACCCTTGCGGGCTCATTGGATGAGCCCCAGCGAGAATTCGCAACTGCTCCTTCATTACTGCAATGCTCAATGGAGCATTCTGGGCGATACGGTTGGCGAATTCGTAGGTGAACGCCTCGAGTTCGCTGGCCGCGATCACGTAATTGATCATGCCGAGACGTTCGGCCCGCTCCGCGCCCACGGGCATGGCAGTGTAGGCCATCTCCTTCACGATTCGCATGCTCGTCGCGTTCAGGAACGTGAGCATGCCACTGATGTTGTACGGCACGCCCAGCTTGGCGGGAGTCACGGCGAAGGTCGCGTCGGGCGCGGCGATGATGAGGTCGCACGCGAACACGGTTTCGCAGGCCCCGCCCCACACTCCGCCCTCGATCATCGCGATGACCGGCGCCGGGAAGATCTCGATCTCACGGATCAAGAGGTGCAGCGGATCGTCCCAGCCGAGGGGATCGCGCCCTCCTATCGGTAGCTCCCCCACGTCATGCCCGGCGGACCACACTTTGACGCCCGGTTGCGCTCGCAGTACGACCACGCGCGCCTTGCGCTCCCTGAAGTTCGCCAGCGCCGCTACGACTTCTTGGATCAGCGCCTCGGACAGTGCATTGCGTTTTTTGGCGTTATTGAGCGTGATCGTACCGATCGGTGCGTCGAGCCTTGCGGCGATAAGTGACATCGGTTTCTCCGTCGTGTGTTCCTGGCTTATGAAACTCTACCAAGTTCGCATCAAGGGGACGGCCTCGCGACCTTCTGGGGCGAGGTCCTGCGCTACCGCGACACCATGCAATCGACAAGCGAAGTGAGAGGGGATAGCTGCTACACCCCCTCCTCGACGCGTTGCGCCGGCGTCCAACTGGCTATTTGCGCGGGGACGCCGCGGGCCGCTCTTGGCCGGACTCGGCCGGATTGCCCCGGGCCCACATTCGGCCCCAAACCGACCTTTGGGTTAAGAAGTGTGAAATGAATGAAAGTGAAGGGGATGGGCGAGGGCCAACACTCGACAGAAGCCTCGCCCAGCGCAGAGGCGCTGGCGCCACCGCTACTTGCTAAATTGTTTGACGATCGTCGCGTCGAACTTGACGTTGACGCTCGCGCCACCCATCGCGGCATCGTCGATGGCGAGGGTTCCGGCAAGGCGCTCCGCGGTATCGGCAGTCAGCTTGAGAGCCTCATCGGGTTTGGCGGTGCCCGAATACTGAACCTTCTGGCCGTTGCCCACGACCCAGTAGTTCAGGCGCGGGCCCGCGTCGAAATCGACGGTCATGCCTTCGGTCACGTTTCCGCTAGCGCACATCATCGATGTGCAGGCCTGCAGTTTTGCACTGACGTCGGCCGAAGTGAAGATCAGTTGGCGAATCGTCTTGCCGCTAGCCGCATCTGGACCTTTGATCATATATACGTTCGCAACGTTGACGACGATGGGGCCGGCTTTGCTCTGATAGTTGATCGTGCCGGAGGCCGGGTCCGCAGTAGCAGCGGCCGGAACAAACGCCGCAACGGCTAGCAAGGCCATGGCCGGAATTGTCATCGCTTGACGTGAACGACAAGTATTGCGCATGTGGCTGCTCCTTCCTGATTATGTGACCCAGTAGCTACACGGCACCGTACCAGAGCAGCATCGTTTTGTCTTGCCGTGGACCTTTCATGCTATGCGCCGATCGAGAGCGTAGTGCGGTACCGACTGAGCTGGGGATCGATCGTCCGCTGTCGGCCTTGCGGCAGTTATCATAGGCAGCGGCCGCCGGCAGGAGCCCATGATCGGCTCGTTGCGACGGACACAAGAGCGAACGTCCGGTTTGCGGGACACGAGCCAATTTCCGCTTCTGGCCGGTCAGAGACCTACGCCGTGCCGACCTAAACGTCCGCTATCGCGGCGTTGCGACCATTGGCAGGGCGAAGCTCAACGGCAGCAAGGGATCAAACGCAGCCGGATGACGAGATCAATTCAAGCGTGATACAACATCGATCCTTTGATTTTGTGGCGGCGTCGGAGACTCGATTACACGAATATCGCAGCGAAGGCTTTTGCTTCCCCCTCCCCCCGTCGCTACCTGTTGGGGGACCCTCTTCCGCCGCCGCGTCGCGCATCAGCGTGTGACAATCTACTGCGCGCCGAATCGCTGATTCCAGAGGTGTTGCGCGTGGCCGGGGGGATCGTCACCCGAGGCGGGTGGACCAGCGGCTCCGCACTCGGGGCAGGTCACGACAACAGCGCGGATACGATCATCGCCAATCGCCGCTATGGTCGGCTTGACGCTAAGCGCGTACATGGCGCGTACATAAAGCAAAAGCCCGGCACGATGGCCGGGCTAAGTGCTTGATATATTTGGTTGCGGGGGAAGGATTTGAACCTTCGACCTTCGGGTTATGAGCCCGACGAGCTGCCAGACTGCTCCACCCCGCGTCGGACACGCATTATAACGAACACCCCGGGAATGGGTCAACGGCGCCCGAGCTCGCCCGCCAATGCCTTCAGCCGCAACTCAGAACGTTTCGGTTTCCGCCGCGCGTGGCCGCCACACGAGAAGCCGAGCTTCGGCATGCGTGACGACGTAATCCAGAACCAGCGCAAACGCGGTGAGCACAAGGATCCCCGCGAACACCGTGTTGATGTCGAACACGCCTTCCGCCTGCAGGATCAGATAGCCGACGCCTTTCGCGGAGCCCAGATACTCGCCGACGACCGCACCGACGAACGCCATCCCGACCGACGTATGCAGGCTCGAGAACACCCACGATGTCGCCGACGGCAGGTAGATGCTCTTCAGCAACTGCCGCTTCGTGGCGCCCAGCATCCGCGCGTTGGCGAGCACTGTCGGGCTCACTTCCTTCACGCCCTGGAAGACGTTGAAGAACACGATAAAGAAGACGAGCGTGATGCCCAACGCGACTTTCGACGTGATCCCGAGCCCGAACCAGACGGCGAATATCGGCGCCAGAATCACTCGCGGCATCGCGTTGGCGGCCTTGATGTAGGGGTCGGCGAGCGCGGACGCGAGTGGCGAGAGTGCTAGCCACAGTCCGATCGCAAGGCCCAGCACGCTGCCTGCGGCAAACGCCAGGAGCGTTTCGACGAGAGTAACGCCCAGGTGTGGGTAGATCTTGCCTTCGCTGAACCATATCCAGATAACCTTGAGCACCTCGAGCGGCTTGCCGAAGAAGAAGGCCGTGTTCTTGGCGAACGCCTCGGACACGAGGCCCGGTGTCGTCATCACGTACCAGAATGCGAATACCGCGCCCAATAGAAGCGCGTGATAGAGCGCGAGCTTCAGGCGCGAATCACTGCCGGCTTTGCGCATAGCCCTTGAGAACTTCGGCCTTCATCTGATTCCAGATCGCCTGGTGCAGCTCGACGAAGCGCGGTGTCATCCGGATTTCGGCAACGTCGCGCGGGCGCGGCAGATCGATCGCGAACTCCCCGATCGGATGCGTCTCCGGCCCCGCCGACAGCACGATCACGCGGTCGGAGAGCGAAATCGCCTCCTCGAGGTCGTGAGTGATGAACAGCACCGACTTGCGATTGGCGCTCCACAATTCGAGCAGCTCGTTTTCCATCAGCTGGCGCGTCTGGACGTCGAGCGCGGAGAACGGCTCGTCCATCAGCAGCAGTTGCGGATCGAGGATCAGCATCTGCGCGAGCGCGACGCGCTTGCGCATCCCGCCCGAGAGCTGGTGCGGGTAGCGGTCCTCGAAACCCGCCAATCCGACCCGCGCAAGCCAGTCGCGGGCGGGCATCGAAGCGTCGCGCTGCGGAACGCCGCGGAACTCGAGTCCGGCCTGCACGTTGGCGAGCGCGCTGCGCCACGGCATCAGCGCGTCGGCCTGGAACATGTAGCCCGCATGCGCGTTGATTCCGTGCAGGCGCTTGCCGAAGATCTCGACATGGCCGGTCGATGGCACGAGCAAACCGGCGGCGACGTTGAGCAGCGTGGACTTCCCGCAGCCCGTCGGCCCGACGACCGAAACGAACTCTCCGGGCGCGATGGCGAGCGTCGTGTCGCGAACTGCCGTGTAGCGACCTCCCGAACGGCCCTTCGCACCCGGACGTGCGGCGAACGTGCAGGTGATCCGATCGAGCACCAGCGCGGCGGCCGGCGCCCTCGTCGCGGGCTGCATCAGCGATATTTCTGTGCCGCCTTCTGCGCGAACGCCATGTCGAGCGTCTTGGCGAGATCGACGGTCGCGTTCTGCACGCCGGGGTCGAAAGTCTTCAGGTCCTTGTACACCGCCTGCGCCGCCGCCATCGAAATGATCCCGTCGTGCCTGAAGCCCTCGAGGTTTGCCTTGAGCGCTGCCGTGTAGAGCGCCTTGTCGGTGTAGTACTCGGGAGGGACCACCGCGACGATCTGCTCCGGCGTCGATTGCTGGATGAAGCGCAGCGCCCGCACCATCGCATTGACGATCGCCTGCGCCGTGTTCGGATACTTCTTGGCGAACTCGACCGGCGCGTAGATGCAGCCGGCCGCGTACGCATCGCCGTAGACCTCGTGCATGCCTTTTGCCGTCCGCGTGTCGACGACCGCGACCGCGTCGCCGTTCGCTTCGAGCGTGGCGATCACGGGATCGAGGTTCGATATCGCGTCGATCTCGCCGCGCTTCATGATGGCCACCGCGCCGCCGCCCGCGCCGACGCCGATGATCGACACGGCATCGGGCTTGAGGCCCGCGCGGGCGAGCAGGATGTTGACGAACATGTTGGTCGACGAACCCGGCGCGGTCACGCCGATCTTCATCCCCTTGAGGTCCGCCGGCGACTTGTAGGCGGCGGCTTTCGCTTTCGGCATCGCGAGAACGATGCCGGCGTACTTGCCCTGCAACACCAGTGCCTCGATGTTCTGGCCCTTCGCCTGTTGCGTGATCGTGTGCTCGTAGGCGCCGGAGACGACATCCGCACTGCCGCCGATCATCGCCTGCAGCGCCTTTGCGCCGCCGGGGAAATCGGGGATCTCGACGTCGAGACCTTCGTCCTTGAAATAGCCCTTGCGCTCGGCGATCGTGAGCGGAAGGTAATAGAACAGCGACTTGCCGCCGACGCCGATCACGAGCTTCGGCTTCTCGGGAGCCTGCGCCAGAGCGGCCGGCGCGGCCAACGCAATGCAAAGCGCGGCAAGGGCCGCAAACGGTAACGAGCGACGCATGACTTCCTCCAGTGGGCGCGCCTCGTGCGCGGGCGCTCGCAAGTGTACCCCGACGCTTGCGGCTGCCGCCGCTGGCTGCCCCCCGAGGGGGCGCATTGCGCGCCTTGGGACGGCCCGGCGGCGCTCACGGAAGGATCCATTTTCCGCGCGATGCGCGCGAGCGTCAAACGCCAGACGCGCGACCGAGCGTCAGACCGACCGGTTCGAACGCCGCGTCGCGCGCGCGCGGTCGAGTTCCTTGAGTTTTTCCGCCATCGCGGGCCCGATCTCGAGGCGCGTACCGGTCGTCGATTTCGCAGCCCCGCTCTTCTCGGCCGCGACGATACGCGCGTGCGCCGCCTCGAATGCCGCGCTCAGCGAATCCGCGTGCGCAAGCGCGTCGCCGAAGAGCGCCGCGCCAAGGTTCGTCGCGTCCCCGTTGCGCGCGCAGCCGTAAGTGGCGCCGTCCCCCGTTGCGGTCAGCACGAGCGTGGTGTCGCTCTGCAGCGCCTCCGCAAATTCGCCCGCATGACAGGCGGCGACGACGACGATTCGCCATTGAATGCCGGCCTCGTCGAACAGCGTGCGCAGCGCCGCGGGCGTGATCGGAGCCAGCGCGAGCGGCGGCATCGCCACCTCGAGCGCGCCGTCGTTCGCGGCGGGCCCGGCGAGGTACAGCATCACGACATCCTCGTCCGGATTGATGGCCGCCGCGATTTCCTTCAGCGTCTCGCGCAGGTTGGTCACGGTCGCCATCGGCGTTTCGAGCAGCGTGTCGGGGCTGTTCTGCAGCGTGATCGAGCGACCGCTCGTGTCCCAGCGCTCGTCCATCGTGTGCTGCGCCGCGGCGACGTCGGCGCGCCACGCGGGATCGCGCGCGTCACCCGCGAAGGCAACGAAGTAGAGATCGGATTCACCTGCACGCTCGTCTTCGAGATTCGACAGCGCGTCGTCCAGCAGCGATTGCTGCGCCGCCATCACCGGCTCGGATGCGGCGTTGGGAGAGTGGTCATCGGCACCCGCGGCAGCCGTGTGCCACCACGGCTCCGACGGCGTTAACTCGGGCGCCAGCACGATCGGCGCCGCGAGGAGCAGCCCCCCGGCGATCGCCCTCGGCCAGCGATGCGGGTTCGCGGGCGCGAGCGCGACGGCCACGACCCGGACGAACAACGCAAGCGTCCAGGCGAGAAGCGCAAGGTCGACGACGCCTCCGACCCAATCCGGTGACGCTGAAAGCGACGAGACCACGCCCGGCACCGCATGCACGACCTGGATGACCGGATAAGCCGCAAGCGCAAGCAAGGGGATCGCCAGCGCAAGCGCCTGCTGGCGAAAGACGAGTGCCAACAGCGCCGAGCAGAAAAGCAGCATGCCGGCGGCGATGAATTCGCCTGACAGGCCGGACCAGGAGAACTGCGCGTCCGGCAGGAGGCGGATCCAATCGGTGCCGATATCGAGCAGCGCCGAGAGAACGAACAGCAACAGCAGTTGCGCGACGTCGATCCGGAAGGCGAGGCGCGACACCGGCAGGAACAGCGCCAGGCGCGCGCCGGCGGCGAGGTTGCGTGCGAGCTTGGCGAGTTCGTGCATCATCGCGGGCCCGGGACTCGCCCGCTGGACGCGCCGCGCACTGCAGCGGGCTTGGTCACGCGACGGACTCCGCGTGCGCTGCGATATAGTCCTTCACCCGCGCCACGTCGGCGGCCACCACATCGCAGCGCTGTGGCCGCGCTTCGAGATCGGCGTACGCCGGCGGGCGTTCGGGGTCGCGCCCGAGCGCCTCGCGAATCGTCGCGGCGAACTTGGCCGGCAGCGCGGTTTCGATGCAGACGAGCGGGACCGCCGGATCACGACACGCGCGGCCGACCCTGAGACCGTCCGCCGTGTGCGGGTCAACAACGACGCCGCTGCCGGCGAACGTTTCGCGTATCGTCGCGATCCGGTCGCGATGCGTGCTCACGCCCGAGACGAAACCGGACGCGGCGACGCGCGGCCAGAACGGCGTCCCGGAAAGGTCGAACCCGCCGTCGCGTGCGAGCATCGTCCACAGTTCGCGCACGACCCCAGCGTCGCGGCCGGCGACGTCGAAAAGATAACGCTCGAAATTCGACGCCTTCGAGATGTCCATCGACGGGCTCGATGTCGCGTGCGTTTCCGTAGTCGCGCGCGGCCGGTAGCGCCCCGTCCGGAAGAATTCGTCGAGCACGTCGTTCTCGTTGGTTGCAAGGATGAGCCGGCGGATCGGCACGCCCATCTGCCGCGCGACGTGGCCGGCGAGGATGTTGCCGAAATTGCCCGACGGCACCGCGAAGTCCACCGGCGAGCCTACCGACGGCGCGACGGCGAAGTAGCCCTTGAAGTAATAGACGACTTGCGCTGCGACGCGCGCCCAGTTGATCGAGTTGACGGTGCCGAGCGCGTAGCGCGCCTTGAACGCGGCGTCGCCGCCGATCGCCTTGACGATGTCCTGGCAGTCGTCGAAGACGCCCTCGACCGCGAGGTTGTGGATGTTGGGGTCGACGAGCGAATACATCTGCGCTTGCTGGAACGAACTCATCCGTCCTTTCGGCGACAGCATGAATACGCGGATGCCGCGCTTGCCGCGCAGCGCGTACTCGGCCGAGCTGCCCGTGTCGCCCGAGGTAGCGCCGAGGACGTTGAGCGGGCGGCCCTCCTTCGCGAGCACGTACTCGAACAGGTTGCCCAGAAGCTGCAGCGCGATGTCCTTGAACGCGAGCGTCGGCCCGTTCGAGACGTGGAGCAGATGCACACCGGGTTCGAGCGAAGTCACCGGCGCGATGTCGTCGCTGCCGAACGCGGCCTTCGTATAGGTGCGCTCGATCAACCCTTCGAGCTTGGCCGAAGGAATGTCGGTGATGAAATTCGACAGCACGGCCAGCGCGAGTTCGGGATAGGAAAGCGCGCGCAGCGTGGCGAGCTCCGCGCTTGCGAGACGCGGATAGCTTTCCGGAACGGCGAGCCCCCCGTCGGGCGCGAGCCCTTCGATGAGGATCGCCGAGAACGGTTGCGGATCACCAGCCCACGCACCGCGGGTCGAGACGTAGCGCATCGTCGCGGGAGCGCCTTCACGATCCGGGCGCGCACGCAGGTCTTCCATTGTCAATTCAGCTCTTCCATGCGGATCCGCACGACTTTGCCGGTGACCGTCGGCAGCGCCTCGATCTTCGCGATCGCTTCGACGACGCGCTTTTCGAGCGTCCGGTGGGTGAGCAGGATGATGTCGGTCTGGTCCTCGCCTTCGGAGGGCTCCTTCTGGATCATCGCGTCGATCGAGATCTCGCGGTCGGCGAGAATGCGCGTGATGTCGGCGAGCACGCCGGGACGGTCCTGCACGCGCAGCCGCAGGTAATAGCTCGTCTCGACCTCGCCGATCGGCAGGAACGGCAGATTCGAAAGCTGATCGGGCTGGAAGGCAAGGTGCGGCACCCGATGCTCGGGGTCGGCGGTGTGCATGCGCGTGACGTCGACGAGATCGGCGATCACCGCGCTCGCCGTCGGCTCGGCGCCCGCGCCGGCGCCATAGTACAGCGTCGCGCCGACGGCGTCGCCCTTGACCAGCACCGCATTCATCACGCCCTCGACGTTGGCGATCAACCGCGTCGTCGGGATGAGGGTCGGATGGACGCGCTGCTCGATGCCGGCGTCCGTCCGTCGCGTGATGCCGAGAAGCTTGATCCGGTAGCCGAGCTCCTCGGCATAGCGGATGTCCTCCCGGGTCAGCTTCGAGATGCCTTCGGTGTAGACCTTGTCGAACTGCATCGGCACGCCGAAGGCGATCGCCGACATGATCGTCAGCTTGTGCGCGGCGTCGACGCCCTCGATGTCGAACGTCGGATCGGCTTCGGCGTAGCCGCGCGCCTGCGCTTCCTTGAGCGCGGCATCGAAGGACTCGCCCTTCGCCCGCATCTCCGAGAGAATGAAGTTCGACGTGCCGTTGATGATGCCGGCGATCCATTGGATCCGGTTGGCGGTAAGGCCCTCGCGCAGCGCCTTGATGATCGGGATGCCGCCCGCGACGGCGCCTTCGAAGGCGACCATCACGCCCTTCTTGTGCGCGGCGGCGAAGATCTCGTTGCCGTGGCGCGCGAGCAGTGCCTTGTTCGCGGTGACGACGTGCTTGCCATTGGCGATCGCCTGCAGGATGAGCGTGCGGGCCGGCTCGATGCCGCCGATCAGCTCGACGACGATGTCGATGTCCGGATGCGCGAGCACGCGCGCCGCGTCGTCGGTCACGGTCACGCCGGCGGCGCCGCGCGTCGCCTCGCGCGCCCGCTCGACCGCCTTGTCGGCGACCCACGTGATCCGGATCGGCCGCCCGGCGCGCCGGCTGATCTCCTCGGCGTTGCGGGAGAGCACGGTCCAGGTGCCCATCCCGACGGTGCCGATTCCGAGGAGGCCAACCTGCAGCGGCTTCATCGTTGCGTTTGCCATCGTCAGCCTGCCAGCAGCCCGTCCTTGCGGAACATGTCCTTGATGCCGCGCACGGCCTGGCGCGTCCGCGCTTCGTTCTCGATCATCGCGAAGCGGACGTAGCCGTCGCCGTACTCGCCGAAGCCGATCCCCGGCGACACCGACACCTTCGCCTGAGCGAGCAGTTTCTTCGTGAAATCGAGCGAGCCTTCGGCACGGTACGGTTCCGGGATACGCGCCCAGACGTACATCGATGCTTTCGGTACGTCCACCATCCAGCCCGCCTCGTGCAGGCCCTTGACCAGCACGTCGCGCCGCTTCTGGTAGCGCATTGCGATCTCGGTGACGCATTCCTGCGGCCCTTCGAGCGCCGCGATCGCCGCGACCTGGATCGGCGTGAACGTGCCGTAGTCGTGGTAGCCCTTTATGCGCGACAGCGCGTAGACGAGATCGCGGTTTCCCACCATGAAGCCGATCCGCCAGCCCGCCATGTTGTAGCTCTTCGACATCGTGAAGAACTCGACGGCGACCTCGCGCGCGCCCTTCACCTGCATGATCGACGGCGCCCGCCAGCCGTCGAACGTGATGTCGGCGTAGGCGAGGTCGTGGACGACCCAGATCCCGTGCTCCCTGGCGAGCGCGACGATCTTTTCGAAGAACGGCAGCTCGACGCACTGCGCGGTCGGATTGGACGGAAAGTTGATGATCAGCATCCGCGGCTTCGGGAACGTCGTGTGAATCGCGTTCTCGAGCTCCGCGAAGAAGTCGACATCCGGCGTGATCGGCACGTGACGGATGTCGCCGCCCGCGATCACCGGCCCGTAGATGTGGATCGGGTAGCTGGGGTTCGGGACGAGGACCGTGTCGCTGCTGCCGAGCGTCGCGAGCGCGAGGTGGGCAATGCCTTCTTTCGAGCCGATGGTGACGATCGCTTCGGTTTCGGGATCGAACGAAACGTCGTAACGCCGCTCATACCAGTGGCAAATCGCCCGGCGCAGGCGCGGAATCCCCTTGGACACGGAATAGCCATGGGTGTCCGGCCGCGTCACGGTTTCGATCAGCTTGTCGACGATATGCTTCGGCGTCGGTCCATCGGGATTGCCCATCCCGAAATCGATGATGTCCTCGCCGCGCCGGCGTGCGGCCATCTTGAGCTCGGTCGTGATGTTGAAGACGTACGGCGGCAGGCGCGTCAGGCGCTTGAAATCGGTACCGGGAGAGGGGGGCATGCGGGTCTTTCTGCGTAAGCGCCCGGAACCGTCCGAGCGACGTGAAAGTGGTGAACGAGCGTAAAATTGTAACTGCTTTAGCGAGTTACCGCAATGCATCATCGCTACGCCGCTCAAGCTACGGCACTCTTGATGGCTTCGAACCGGGAGTACTTCGAGCGACTTTTGTTTGCCGCCATGTTGGGCGGCGCCAGCGTGAGCGAATGAAGTTTCATCTATCGACCTCCAGCGGCAATACGGTCACCGGCCTCGGCCCGGGATGGATCCGCATCGGCCCACAGGAGTACCGCGCGAGTCTGGTGCTGACGCCGGAGATCGTGGCGACCGATTGGGCGGCCTCGGGTTTCGAAGGGTTGGCCGAGACGGACTTTGCGCGGCTGCTTGGCTATGCGCCCGAGATCGTGCTGATCGGCACCGGTGCCACGATCCGGTTCCCGCACCCGCGCCTCACGCGCGCGCTCACCGACGCGCAAATCGGCTTCGAGGTGATGGATACCGCAGCGGCGTGCCGCACGTTCAACATCCTTGCCGCCGAAGGCCGCAAGGTCGTCGCGGCGCTGATCGTCTAGCCAGAAGCGCTGTCCGGGAGGCCATCATGCAGGATCATCGAATCATGGGCGCCGGGGGCATCACGCTCCACGTGGTGGAAATGGGGAGCGCAACGGGTCGCCCCATCATCTTCATCCATGGTTTTTCGCAGTGCTGGCTGACATGGCGCCGGCAGCTCTGCTCGGACCTGGCCAACGACTTTCGACTCGTCGCCGTGGACTTGCGCGGTCATGGACTCTCCGACAGGCCTCGCGAGGCTACGCGGAGTCGATGCTGTGGGCCGACGACCTCAACGCGGTCATGCAGGCGTTGCGCGTCGTCGATCCTGTCCTCTGCTGCTGGTCGTACGGCCTCGTGCCGCTCGATTGCCTCCGGCATTACGGCGACGCGGGCATTGCCGGTCTGCACCTCGTCGCCGCCATCACAAAGCTCGGCAGTGAAGACGCAATGTCGGTTCTCACCCCCGAAACGCTTGCAGCCGCGCCGGGATTGCTGGCCACGGATGCGGAAGAAAGCGTTCGCGCTCTCAGTGCATTCACGCGGATGTTCTTCGCGCGCGAACCTGCCGCGGAAGTCCTCTACCTGATGCTCGGGTATAACGCGTCCGTGCCGCCTCACGTCCGCCAGGCGCTGTTCTCCCGCGCCGTCGACAACGACGATGTCCTGGCAAGGATCCGCAAGCCGGTGCTGATCACGCACGGGTCAGCTGATGCCGTAGTCAAACCAGCGGTCGTCGAGCAGCACAAGGCCGTCATGCCCCATGCCGAAGTCCACCTCATGGCGAACGCGGGACACGCGCCGTTCTGGGACGATGCGGCGGCATTCAACCGCCGGCTGCGTGCGTTCGCCGAGAGCGTGTAGCGCCGATCCGTTACAGCGCGTCGGTGACGAGCACGCGGCCCTTGGCGCCGACTGCCGTCTGGCCGTCGGAGCCCTTGATCCGTCCGCGCAGCTCGACGACGTCGCCTCCGAGCTTCGCATTCGGCGTCACCCGGACGATCAGCCATTCGAGGCGGATCGTCTCGTCTGCGAACACCGGACGGCGAAAACGCTGCCAGAACTCGAGACCCACCATCGCTCCGCGCTTCGAAAAATGCGCCGCGGTGAGCGCGAGCAGCAGCGCCGTCGTGTGCGTGCCGCTCGCGATGACCCGCCGGTAGCGCGTCCGCGCGGCAAAGACGGCGTCGTGATGCACCGGGTTGTCGTCGCCGACATCGCGCGCGAACGCGGCGACTTTCGCGGGCGTCAGCGTGACTTCGGAAGAAAAGCGCTCCCCTGACCTGGCCTTCATCGACAACCTCCGGCGTTGCGCGCGCGGCGGCGCAGTGTAACGCAGCTGCCCCCGGGACGTGAGCGATGGCACTGCGGGTCATCGCGCGCCGACCACTTGCACGCTCGGATCGCCGCGAAGCACCCCGAAAATGCCGAATGCGTTGCCGGCGCGGCTACCATCGGCATCCCGTGTCCGTGACCGTATCCTTGAGCAGGAAGGGAATCGCGAGGAGCCCCATCGCCGCATAGGCGTCGCGGCAGTCCGGCTGCGCCGCTTTCTGGATCGCGCGCCCGAGCTTCGATTCGGGCTCCGGCGGCGGCGGAGCGAGATTCAGCGGAATGATCCCCGTGCGGCCGTACGTGATCCGGCTCGGCTCATGCGCCGCCTTGCGCGCGGCATCCAGGTCGATTGGCGCCGGCTCGCCGGAGGCAGGGGGGTCGGCGGATTGGCGCGGCAGAAAGATGTCGTCGACGTCGGCCGGCGTGCCGTAGTGCAGGCGCTGCACGGGCGCTGCTGCGGGTGCTTCCCGCGAGACCGGCGGCGGCGCCACGCGCGGCGACTCGGTTTCGATCTGCGGCGGCGCTTCGCGTTGCGAACGCGCTGGAGCCTCGCTAGGCGCGCTCGGTCGCTCGATCGTCGATGCCGGCGCAGTCTCGCGCGCCGGCGCACTCGTCGCCGGCGCCTCTCGCGGCGACGCCGGTGCAGGCGTGACGATCGGCCTTTCGATCGTCGGCGCGGGTTCGGGCTCGACTGGAGCGGGAGCCTCGGCAGGCACCTCGCGCTTGGCGGGAGGCTCGACGGGCGGCGGCGTCTCGGTTTCGACTTTCGGAGCGGCCTCCTCCTCGACGCGCGGGTGCGTCGACGGCTGAGGCTCGGGTTGCGGCGCCACGGGAGCGACGACAGGCGGCGCCATCGGCGGCGCCTCGCGCTCGCTTTGTGGCGGCGCTTCGGCGGGCACTTCGCTTGGCGCTTTCGATTCCGCCTTTGGCACGGCCAGCGGTTCTTCCTTCGGAGGCGCCGCGATCTCCGGAGCCGGCGGCGTAATCGATGGGGCCTCGCGCGGGGCCGGAACCGGTGGCGTTTCCGGTATCTTGGGCGAAGCTTCGAGGTCTGCGCGAGGGACGGTCTCGGTCGCCGGCTCCGGCGGCCGAAGGTCGGCATTGGGCACGACCGCCTTGTCGACGACGTCGGGCGCCCCGAGGTCGAGTCGCGGCAACGTTACGGGCGCGGGAGGCGCCTCGGGCGCGGGTGCCTCTTTCGCCGATTCGGCGCGCGGCGCGGGCGCGAGCGGCCGGGTCGCTGTTTCCGTCGTGCGGGGCGGCGTTGCGGCGGGGGGCCGCTCGGGTCGGAGCGGCGGCGCTCTGGCGACGCCGGCCGCGGGGGCCGGCCGACGCGCGAGGGGTGAGCCCACCGTCCCCTGATCGACGCCAGGTGATGGCTTGAACGGCGACTCGCGCGGCGTCAGCAGCGCGCGCAAGGTGACCGCGAACGGGACATCACGCCATTGCTCGAGCGAACCACCGCCGCCGCCACGCTGGGGATTGCCGAAGAGCAGCACGACCAGCACGTGCAGCAGCATCGACAGAACGATGAACTGAACGAGCGGCGGCTCCGGCGGCGACGCCGGCGGAAGCCGTCCTGGGGACGGCGCGGAAATCGTGGCCACGACGAAAGAGATTATTCGCCCATTTGCAGCAGCGTGCCGTGGTCGCGCGCATAACGCACCGCCCAGGCGAAGACAGCCGCACCGAGGGCGAGATAGACGATGTTGAGCGCCGCGGCCGACCAGAACGCGTCCCAGCGGAATACGTGCTGCAGCAGCACCGCGCGCATCCCTTCGAAGACGTGCGCCGACGGCGTCGCCCAGGCGATCGCCTGCATCCAGCCGGGCAGCACGCTCACCGGGTAATAGACGCCCGATATCGGCGCGATGATGAAGATCGCCGCCCACGCGAGCTCCTCGGCGCCGAGGCCCAGGCGCATGATCATTCCCGACATCGCGAGGCCGATTCCCCAACCGAACACCAGCAGGTTCGCGAAGAACGCGATCAGCGGCAGGCCGAGCGAGAAGATCGAGAACCGGAACATCAGATAGGCGAACAGGCACGCGCCGCCGACGCCGATCAGCGCGCGCACGACGCTGATCGTCAACTGACCCGCGATGTACTCGGGCAGCGTCAGCGGGGAGACGAAGAGGTTGCCGAGGTTGCGCGCATAGAGCTCCTCGATGAAGGTCAGCGACACGCCCAGCTGGCCGCGGAAGAGCACGTCCCACAGCAGGACGGCGCAAATGAAGAAGCCGGGCGCATCGCGCAGGAAATGGTTGGTCGGCGCGAGGTAGAGGGTGACGAACGCCCACACGACCATGGTGACCGTGGGGTAGTACATCATCGACACGATGCGCGTCCACGAGCGCAGGATCAGGTAAGCGTGCCGGCGCAGCACGGCGCGCACGCGGCGAAGCGACGCGACGGCGCCGGTGTCGCGAGCGATCGTCGGAGCCTTCGGTCATCCCAACGTCGTGATCTCTTCGGCGCCGCTGCCGACGATCGGCTCGCCCGCCGCCCGCGCGCGATGTCGAGAAACACTTCCTCCATGTTCGCTCGCCCGTAGCGGGCGATGCAGCGCCGGCGGCGAGCCCTGGTCGACGACGCGGCCCTCGCGGAGCATGATCACATCGTCGCACATCCGCTCGACCTCGCCCATGTGGTGCGAGGCGAGGAGCATCGTGCAGCCCGTGCGGCGCTGATAGCCCTCGAGATAGGTGCGCATCCGGTCGCCGATGTCCGGGTCGAGCGAGGCCGTCGGCTCGTCGAGCAGAAGGACGTCGGGCTCGTTGATCACCGCCTTGGCGAGCGACACCCGCGTGCGTTGACCCGCCGAAAGCGTGCCATACGGGCGCGACAGCAACGCCACCAGATCGCAATCCTCGGCGACCGCCGCGATGCGCTCGCGCGCGCGCCGGACGCCATAGAGATCGGCGAACACGGCGAGGTTCTGGCCGACGGTAAGGCGCTTCGGGCAGGTCCACGTACGGCGACGTGAAGTTGATCCGCGGCAGCACCCGATGCCGCGCTCGGGGCATCTCTTCGCCGAGCACGGTGACGCGGCCCGCGGTCGGGGTCAGCACGCCCAACAGCATCGACAGCGTCGTCGTCTTCCCGGCGCCGTTGCCGCCGAGCAATGCCGTCGTCGTGCCGCGACGGACCGCGAACGAAATTCCCTTGACCGCTTCGACGGTGGCATACGTCTTGCGGAGATCGGCGACGACGATCGCGGCGTCGGTGGCTGGAATGCGGTTCATGCAAAGGGGGCGCTCCGCAGGCCGCGCGGCATGCGGAGCGGGCACCGATTGTAACGGAACGCACCGCCGCGGCCGCGCGATGCCCGGTCGGGCCGCGCCGCAGTAAACTGCCCATCCGGTCGAGGAGCGCGCCATGCCCCCGCAATCGGTCGAGCAGATTCTGCAGCGGTTCGAGCACTTGACGGACGTCGGCCGCGCGCTCGCGCGTGAGCGCGACCCGGCGCGGCTGCTCGACCTCATCGTCGACGCGGCGATGCGGCTCACTCATGCCGATGGCGGCGCGCTCTACCGGATCGACGCGGCCGGGAACGCGCTCGCTTTCGCGATCGTTCGCAGCGGCACGCTGGGCTGGGGCGGCCCGGGCACGCGCGCGAGCGACCTGCTGCTTCCGCCGGTGCCGCTCGTCGACGCCGGCGGGCAGCCGAACCACGGCGCCGTCGTCGCGCACGCGGCGTTGACGCGCCGCAGCGTGCGGATCCCCGACGTCTACGCGGTCGACGGCTACGACTTCACCGCCGCGAAACGCTTCGACGTCGAGCACCGCTACCGAACGCGATCGCTGCTCGCCGTGCCGATCCACGACCATCGCGAAGAGCTGATTGGCGTGCTCCAGCTCGTCAACGCGCTCGATGCCGAAGGCGGCGTGGTCGAATTCTCCGACGCGGACGAGCGCCTGACCGAGGCGCTCACCGGTCTCGCCGGCGTCGTCCTCGCGAACCAGCTCCTGATCGGCCAGCTGGAAACGCTGTTCAAGAGCCTGGTCGCGCTCATCAGCGCCGCGATCGACGAAAAGTCGCCCTACACGGGTCGCCACTGCCAGCGGGTCCCCGAGCTCACGATGCTGCTCGCCGAAGCCGCGCACGAAACAACGGCCGGTCCGCTCGCCGAATTCCGGATGTCCGAACGCGATCGCGACGAGCTGTGGATGGCCGGGATGCTGCACGACTGCGGCAAGATCACCACACCGGTTCACGTCGTCGACAAGGCCACGAAGCTTTCGACGATCAGCGATCGGATCGCGCAGATCGAGACGCGGTTCGACGTTCTGGCGTGCGAATCACGCCTGCGCGCGCTCGAGCGCAGGCAGGCCGGCGCAGACGCCGTCGAAGTCGATACCACGCTGGCCGCCGCGTTGCGCGAGCAGGAGGAAGACCTCGCATTCCTGCGGAGCGCCAACATCGGCCAGGAGAAGATGGCCAAGGGCGACATCGCGCGCGTGCGGCGGATTGCCCGGCGACGGTGGACGGACCGCCGCGGCGAGCGGCGGCCGCTGCTCACGGCGGACGAGGTCGACAACCTGACGATCAGCTCCGGCACTCTGACGCGCGCCGAGCGCGCGATCATCAATCGTCACATCGAGTCGACGATCCGGATGCTCGAAGCGCTTCCCTGGCCGCGACACTTGGCGAACGTGCCCGAATACGCGGGCGGCCATCACGAGCGGATGGACGGCAAGGGCTACCCGCGCGGGCTCACGCGGAACCAGATGTCGTGGCAGGCGCGCATGATCGGCATCGCCGACATCTTCGAGGCGCTGACGGCGCCCGACCGGCCGTACAAGTCGGCGAAATCGCTGTCGGAATCGCTCGCAATCCTCGGCCGCATGCGCCTGAACGGCCACATCGACCCGGACCTCTTCGACGTCTTCATCCGGCGCAAGGTCTATCTCGCCTACGCGCGCCGGTTTCTCGATCCGGCGCAGATCGACGCCGTCGACGAGCGGACGATTCCCGGGTACGCTCCCTGATGCGGGCGCCGGGCGCCGCGCCTCATCCGCCTTCAGCACTGGATCGTCTGCCGGCAGAACTGGGAGAGCTCGCGCACGACGGTACGCTCGCCGACGGCCGCCCTCGCCTTTCCGTCGCCGTACTCCATCGCGAGCTTGAAATCGTATTTGTGGAAGAAGGCGTCGAACTGCTCGGCGCCGACGGTGCCGGTGGCCGTGAGCCCGTCCGTGGCCGCGTCGTAGTCGAGCAGAATGGCGGCGAGCGGCTGCGGCGCCGGCCCTGACAGCACGCGGGCGCCGTTCGCCGGATCGTAGACGCTGTGATCGGCGCAGCAATGGATGACGCGGGCGTCCGACGTCGGCGATTTCCGCGGCTGGTAGCGGATGAACGAGATATCGCGCGTCGGGTACGCGAGCTTGTGCGCGCAGATCGCGGAAAATGCGACGATGGCGCGCGACGGCCCCACGCCTCCACTCCAGCCGTAAGTCGTGCCGTCCTCCCGCCGCAACGTCGCGACGGCGACGATGGGGCGGCCGAGGTTCAGGAGGAAGCAGGGCGTCCCGGCGAACGGGAAATTGAACACGTAGTTCGCCTCGGGGGCGAGCGCGCTTGCCCGGAGCGGTTCTCCGTGCACGGCGACCAGACGCGCGCGAGCGTAAAGCCGGGGCGGCGCGTCGGCCCACGCGGCCGGCAGCGCGCCGAGCCCCGCGGCGCCGGAAATCGCCGCGCAGGATTCGAGGAATCTTCGTCGTCTCATCCCGCCACCAGCAGTTCCCGAACATGCTCGGCCGCGCTGCGGCCGAGCGCGGAGAGCGCATAACCGCCTTCCAGGCTCGACACGATCCGTCCCTGCCCGTGCTTGATCGCCATCGCGACGATCTCGCGCGTCACCCATGCGTAGTCGGCCTCGGTGAGCTTGAGGCCCGCCAGGGGATCCTCCCGGTGGGCGTCGAAGCCCGCCGAGACGTAAATGATCTCCGGGCGATGGTGCTCGAGCGCGGGCAGCCAGCGTTCGCGGACCACGTCGCGAAACGCCGCGGAGCCGCTGCCTGCGGCGAGCGGAATGTTGACCATGTGCGGCGCCTCGCTCTCGGTGCCGGAGTACGGATACAGCGGATGCTGGAACGTCGAGACCATCAGAACGCGCGGGTCGTCGGTGAAGATGTCCTCGGTGCCGTTGCCGTGGTGAACGTCGAAATCGACGATTGCGACGCGCCGCATGCCGTGTGCAGCGAGCGCGTGCGCGGCGCCGACGGCCACGTTGTTGAAGAGGCAGAAACCCATCGCGCGATTGCGCTCGGCATGGTGCCCCGGCGGGCGCACCGCGCAGAACGCGCCGCGGCACTCGCCGCGCACGACGAGGTCGGTCGCGAGCACCGCGGCCCCCGCAGCGTGGCGGGCGGCCGAAAGCGAATGCGGGTTCATCGCCGTATCGGGGTCGATGAAGTGGAGCCCCGACGCCGGGCTTTCCGCCTCGAGCGTCGCGATGTAGCCCTCGCCGTGCACGCGCGCGAGCTGCTCGTGCGTCGCCGCCGGCGCGGTGTAATGGCGCAGGTAGATATCGAGTCCGGCCGCGATCAGCCGGTCGCTGATCGCGTGCAGCCGGTCCGGGCATTCGGGATGATACGGTCCCATGTCGTGGAGCAGCGACGACGGGTGCGTAATATAGGCGATGGGCACGGGGAAAAGCGTCGAGCTTTCGGGCGCTCCGGCTGTCCAAAGGCGCAGGAGGACAGGTCGTTGTGGCCGCCGAATGGAGTGTAGCCGGTGCCCGCCGGTGGTGACTAGACCGCGCAAGGGAGGGTAGAGTGCGGCCGACCTCCCGATTCCGCTGCGAAAGAGCCCCATGACCGTTCGCCCCTTGAGCCAGGCCGTCCCCACCGTGGCGCGGCTCGCCTCAGTCCTCGCGCAGCTCGAGCGAATCGTCGTCGGCAAGCCCGAGCCCCTGAAGCTCGCGCTCGCCTGTCTCATCGCCCGCGGCCATTTGCTGATCGAGGACATCCCGGGTGTAGGGAAATCGACGCTCGCGCAGGGACTGGCGGCAACGCTGGGGCTCCGCTATTCGCGCGTCCAGTTCACGAGCGACCTGCTTCCTGCGGACGTGCTGGGCGTGTCGATCTTCGACGCGCCGGCGCAGGCCTTCCGCTTCCATCCGGGACCGATCTTCAACTCGGTGATCCTCGCCGACGAGATCAATCGCGCGCCGCCAAAAACGCAGAGCGCGCTGCTCGAGGCCATGGAGGAGCGGCAGGTATCGCAGGACGGCGAAACGAGAAAGCTGCCCGATCCGTTCTTCGTCATCGCGACGCAGAACCCGGTCGAGCAGATCGGCGCCTATCCGCTGCCCGAGTCGCAGCTCGACCGCTTCCTGATGGCGATCGAAATCGGCTATCCCGACCCCGCGGCGGAGCGCGAGCTCCTGGCCGGCGGCGACCGTCGCGCGCAGATCACGACGCTGCCGGCGCTCGCCGATCCGCCGACGTTGATTGAGTGGCAGCGCGAGGGCTCGGCCATCCACGTCGCGCCGGCGCTCCTCGATTACGTGCAGGCGCTGCTCGCCGCGACGCGCGGGAACGTGGGCGGGAGCGCGGACCCCGGAGCCCGGCGCGGGCTGTCGCCGCGTGCCGGTCTGCTGCTCGTTGCCGCCGCCCGCGCGTGGGCGCTGCTTGCCGGCCGGCCCATGGTCGTGCCGGAGGACGTACAGGCGGTCTTTCCGTCAGTCGCCGGTCATCGCCTCGCCGGTGGCGCGCGCAGCGGTGCCCTCTACGCTCAGTCGCTGTTGCGCGGCGTCGCCCTGCCCTGAACCCGCGACGCTCGACACGGCATCGCGATCGGCTGCGCCACCGAGCGGAGGTGCATAAATGAGCGCCGGCCGAGCGCCCCGGACCGTTGGGCCGATGCTGTACCCGTCGAGCTGGCGCGCGCGTTACCGGCAGCGCCTCTTCCGCACGCACCCCGCGGACTCCGAACCCGTCATCCTGCGCCACAGCCGCATCTATATCCTGCCGACCCGGCGCGGCCTCGCCCTGCTGGGAACGCTGGCGATGATGCTGCTTACCTCGCTCAATTTCGCGCTGTCGCTCGGATTCGCGGTGACGTTCCTGCTCGCCGGACTGTTGGCGGCGGCGCTGTTGCACACCTTCCGCAATCTCGCGGGCGTCGAGCTGGCGCCGCTCGCGGCCGGCGAATCGTTCGCCGGCGGCATGCTGCCTTTCACGCTGGCCCTCGCGGGGGGCGCCACGTCCCGGCGCGCGATCACCGTGGCGGCGCGCGGCAGCGTGGCCGTGACCGTCGACGTCATCCCCGACGCCGCGTTGCCGGTGACGCTCGAAGTGACCGCGGGGCGCCGCGGGCGTTTTGCACTCGGACGCGTCACGCTGTCGTCGGACTACCCGCTCGGCCTGTGGCGAGGCTGGGCCTACGTGCACTTTCCGCTGACCGGCGTCGTGTTCCCGGCGCCGGAAGTCGGCGCCCCGCCGCTGCCGCCGGGTCGAGGCGGTCACGATGCGCTGTCGAAATCCCCCGGCGAGGATGCCGATCTCGCGGGATTGCGCGGCTATCAGCCCGGCGATCCTCTGCAGCGCGTCGCGTGGAAGGCGGTCGCGCGTGGCGGCGACTGGTACACGAAGCAATTCGAGGGGAGCGGCGGCGGCGGTCCCGCCGAGCTCGCCTGGCGGGCGCTCCCCGGATCGCTCGATCGGGAAGCACGCATCGCGAGGCTCGCTGCCTGGGTGCTCGCCGCCGAGCGTGTCGCGCGGCCCTTCTCGCTCGCCGCGCCGGGAATCGCGCTTCCCGCCGCGCAGGGACGCGAACATCGGCGCGCCGCGCTGACCGCGCTCGCGCTCCTCCCCGACTCGTCGCCGGGATGACCCGATGAATCGCAGGGCCGCAAGATGAGCACGGCAGCCGTGGTGATGCGCGGCATCGATCGCCGGCGCCCCGCCCGCGCGGCACCGCGCGCACCCCTGTCCCCGGCGCAGATTCGCTGGCTCGGCGCGCTGCTTATCGTCACGCTGTTGCCGCAGACGCCGTTCGTGCCGGCCTGGGTCGCGGGGTTCACCGTGATGCTCGTCGTCCTGCGCTTCCTGTTCCTTCGCCGCGACCGGGCGCGGCCCGCCGCGCCGCCGGCGCGGATCCCGTCGTGGGCGCTGGCGCTGTTCGCCGTCGCCGCGGCGCTGACGATCCGCCAGACGTTCGGTTACTTTCTCGGGCGCGATCCCTGCGTCGCCTTCCTGTTCGCGCTCACCGGCATCAAGTTCGTCGAAGCGCGCAGCGCGCGCGACGGCACGCTGCTCGCCTGCCTCGCCTGCTTCTTGATGGTCACGCCGTTCTTCTACGGGCAGTCGCTGCTCGCGGCGGCCGCAGCCGTTCCCGGACTCCTGGCGCTGGGCGCGACGCTGCAGGTGCTAGCGCAGCCGTCGCTGCGCGATGCTCCCCTCAAGGCATGGCGCGCGCCGGTTGACTACACGGGCAAGCTGCTCGTCCAGGGAATCCCGCTGGCGGCGCTGCTGTTCGTGCTGTTTCCACGGCTCGCCGCGCCGCTGTGGGGGCTCCCTTCCGACGCCGGCGCGCGCACCGGATTGTCGGACCGAATGGCGCCGGGAATGATCAGCAAGCTGTCAATGTCGGACGCGATCGCATTTCGCGTCGATTTCGCCTCCGCGGCGCCGCCGCGCCCGCAGCGCTACTGGCGCGGGCCGGTGCTTTCGCGCTTCGATGGTCGCGAGTGGACGATGATCGAGACGCAACGCGATGGCGAACCCGCGCGCGTCGCCGGTACTCCGGTCGCCTACACGGTGTCGCTCGAGCCGAACGGCAAGCCGTGGCTCTTCGCGCTCGACGTCGCGCAGGGTCCGCCGACGCCGGAAGCCGAGGCCGACGGTGCGGCCCCACCGAATTCGCTCGCCGTGATGACGAGCGATCGGCGACTCGTCGCGCGCACGCCGGTTTCGCAGCCGCTTCAGTATCGTCAGCTGTCGATCCTCGCCGCGGCCTATCCGGCGCCCACCGGCGAGGAGCTCGAGCGGGAGCGAGGCGAGAGCCTGCAGCTGCCCGACGATCGGGAGGGGCGCAATCCGCGGACGCTGGCGTTCGCCCGCGAGCTCCGGGCGCTGCAACCGAACGACGTCGACTACATCAGCACGCTGTTGCGCTGGTTTCGGACCGAGCCTTTCTTCTACACGCTGATGCCGCCGCGGCTGCCCGACCGCGATTCGATCGACGCGTTCCTGTTCGACACGCGCCAGGGATTCTGCGAGCACTACGCCGGCGCCTTCGTCGTTCTGCTCCGCGCTGCGGGGATCCCCGCGCGGGTCGTCACCGGTTACCAGGGCGGGGAGATCAATCCGAACGGCGGCTACATGATCGTTCGCCAATCCGATGCCCACGCCTGGGCCGAAGCGCTCGTCGATGGCCAATGGCGCCGCGTCGATCCCACCGGCGCCGTGTCGCCGTTGCGCATCGATTCGGGGCTCGGCGGCGCGCTGCCTTCGAGCGAGTTCGTCCCGCTGCTGGCCCGGCTCGACCAGGGCTGGCTCAAGAGTGTGCAGCTCGCCTGGGACGGCGTGAATCACGATTGGCGCCGCCATGTCGTCGGCTTCAACCGTGACCGGCAGCAGTCGCTGTGGCACGACTGGAGCATCGACCGGTTTCAACCGGCGACGATCACCTCGATCGTGGCCGCGCTCATGGCGCTGTGGGGCGCCGGGACGCTGGGACTCATCACCTGGTGGAGGCGCCGGAGCAGCGATCGCGGCCGCGTGCTGTGGGATGCGCTCTGCCGCCGCCTCGCCCATGCGGGAATGCCGCGCCAACCGCATGAGGGACCGCTCGCCTACACCGCACGCGCTGCGACGCGCTGGCCCGAGCTCGCGGTGGCCTTCCACGTGATCGGCGATTCGTATGCGACGCTTCGCTACGGGCCCGCCGCGGCGGAGGACGACACGGGCCGCGCCCGCGCCTCGGCGCTCGCGCGCCTCACCCGCGCCATCGGGGTGTTGCCGGCGCCCGCGGCACTGCGGTCGAGCTAGCTAGCCCGTCAGGCGCGCATCCCCGTCCATCCCTGTCAACCCGCCCTGCATCTGCATCTCGCGGCCCATCGCAGTCGCGGCAGCGAAGTGTTGATCCGCCTCCTGCCGCTTGCTCGCGCGACGAGCGAGCGTGCCGAGGCCGACGTGGCAGGAGGCGACCAGGGGGCGCATCCCGAGTTCCTCCCCCAGCGTCATGGCCTGGCGATAAAAATCCTGGGCTACCGCCCCCCCGCGAGTTTCCTCGCGGGAGGCGATTTCGCCGAGCAGGCGAAGGGCCCACGACTCGCCAATGCGATGTCGTAACTCTCGCGTCAGCGCGAGCGATCGCTCCGCAACCGCGCGCGACTCCTCCCGTCGGTCCGCCAGCAGGAGCGCCTCGCCCAGCCAGATCGCCCCGAGCGAATGCCAGATGCCTCGTCCGAATGAATCTTCATGGACCTTCACGGCGTCCTGCAGGAGCGCAACGCCCTCCGCGACCCGCCCCGATCTTGCCCGAACAAGTCCGAGGAGGCCCGAGACAAGAACGCCGATGAGAGGCAGGTTCCACTCGCCACACACGTTTGCGGCGCGTTCCAGCACGCGCGCTGCCTCGGCCAAGTCTCCCCGCACGACGTGCGGCAGCGCGAGGCCCCAGCAGGCGTATGCGAGGCTGTACGCGTGGTGCGCGGCATCGGCAATGTCGACGCCCTCCTGCCCGCGTGCAATCGCCTCGCTGAACTCGCCGCGCTCGGCGAGCACCCAAGCCATGTAGCTGCGCGCGATCGCTGCCGGTAGCCCCTGGAGGCCGAAACGCTCATGAATGAGGTCGCCTTCGATCAAGCGGATGGTTCGCCCGAGGTGCTGTTCGGCCTGTCCGAACTCGCCCACGCCGAGACATGCCGCACCGACATAGAGATTCACGGTGACCTGAAGCGCCCTGTCGCCCAGCATCTGCGAGATATCGAAAGCGCGCTTGCCGTACGTATTCGCTTCCTGCGCGTTTCCCGTCACCAGCAGGTGGTGGCCGATGGCGATCGACACTCGCCCGAGCCGCAGTTGATCGTCGAGCGCAATGGCCAACTGCTCGGCGTCGCGGAGATGCTTGAGAACCGCGTCGATTTCTCCCAGCGGAACGAGCGCATTTCGCAAGCCGAGACGGAGGTCGACCGCTTGCTCGCGCGTCGCGCGCGTCTCGGGGAGATGCGCCAGAGCGGCCAACGCCTGCTCGAAATAGGGCGCGGCTTCCCGGTGCGCCGAGCGATCCAGCGCACGCGCACCGGCCTGAGCGAGATAACGCAGCGCTTTCTCCCAGATCTCGCTCCGTACCGCGTGATAGGCGAGTCGCTCGACCTGCTCGGTCAGGCGATCGGGATAAAGCGCTTCGATGACCGCCACGATCCGCGCGTGCAGGGCTCTCCGCCGCTCGTGAAGCAAGCTGCCGTAGGCAACCTCGTAGGTAAGTCCGTGCCTGAACGTGTACTCGACATCGGGAAAGAGGCTGGTCTGATACAGGAATTCGGCCGCCTGCAAGTGCGCAAGCCCCCGTTGCAGCGCTTCGTCGGTCTCTTCCGCGATCGCCTCCAAGAGCGAGAAAGGCACGTCCATCCCGATCACGGCGGCCGCCTGAAGCAGATGCTTTTCCTCCGGCGCCAGCCGGTCGATACGCGCGGCCAATATCGCTTGCACCGTGGCCGGAACCTGGATGCCTGCGAGGGGCTTGGCCAGGCGGTAGGCGCCCCGTTCACCGACCAGGACCTGCGTTTCCGCCAGGGTGCGGACGCTCTCCTCGAGGAAAAAAGGGTTGCCCTGCGTCTGGCCGATGAGACTCTGCTTGAGCGGTCGAAGGTTTTCGTCGGACCCAAGGAGGCCCTGCAGGATGTCCTCGCAACTCTCGGGCGGCAGGGGATCGATGCGCACTTGAGTGTAATAGGACTTTCCTCCCCAGGCGTGCCGGTACTCGGGGCGGTAGTTGACGATGAGCAGCAGGGACGCCTTGGGCATGCTTTCGATCAGACTGTCGAGCAGCCCCTGGGTCTCCGAATCGATCCAGTGCAGATCCTCCAGCGCCAAGCCCAGCGGCTGCACCTGGCTTTCGCGGAGCAACAGGCGCTTGAGCGCGTCGAGCGTACGCTGACGGCGCGTGGGAGGATCGAGCGCTTGCCACTGAGGATCGTCGACAGGGACCTCGAGAAGCGTGAGAAAGGCGGGCAGGCCGGGTTCCAGCGCCTTGTCCAGCGAATAGATCTTGCCCGTGACCTTTTCCCGAATCTTGCGGGGCTCGTCGCGCGGTTCGATCTGAAAGTAGCCCTTGAGAAGGTCGATCACGGGCAGGTACACGCTTGACTTGCTGTAGGAGGCGGTGCCGCCTTCGAGGACGAGCCAGCCGTGGGTGCGATGCGAGTGGATGAATTCCCAGAACAGGCGGGATTTGCCCACGCCGGGCTCCCCCACGAGCGCCACCACTTGGCCGTGGCCGGAGCGCGCCTGTTCGAGGGCGCGGTTCAGAATCTGCAGCTCGGACTCGCGGCCCACGAAGCGGGTGAGCCCTCGCGCCGCTGCCGCCTCCATGCGCGAGCGTACGGTACCCGCGCCCGTCACTTCGAAAACCTCGAGCGGGAATTCGAGCCCCTTGACCTTCATCGGCCCCAGGGGCTCGACCTGCACGTAGCCCTCGGCGAGAGCCAGCGTGTCGGAGGAGATCAGAATCGACCCCGGCAGCGCGAGTTGCTCCATGCGTCCCGCCACGTTGGTGGTCTGGCCCACAACGGTGTATTCCATGCGGAGATCGCTCCCGATCGAGCGCACGACGACCTCGCCGGAATTCAGCCCGACGCGGATCTGGATCGGCAGGCCCTCGCTCTTCCGGACGCCCTCGGCATAACGCCTTACGTTCTCCTGCATCCGGAGCGCGGCGTAGCAGGCGCGAACGGCATGGTCCTCGTGCGCGACCGGCGCCCCGAACAGCGCTACGATTCCGTCGCCGAGGACATGGTTGACGGTTCCCTCGAAGCGGTGGACAGCCTCCATCATGTGGTCGATGACCGGATCGAGGAGCCTCCTCGCGTCCTCGACGTCGCGCTCGGCGAACAGTTCCATCGAGCCCTTGAGATCCGCGAACAGCGCCGTGACCAGTTTCCGCTCGCCTTCGAGCGCGGCCCGCGACGTCAGGATCTTCTCGGCGAGGTGGCTCGGGGTGTACGCCTCGGGCGCACCGAAGCGCGCAAGTGAGGAAGCATTCGAAGGAGCTGTCGGGCCCGTCGGGTGTGCGCACTCCGAGCAAAACTTGGCGGTTGCGGAAAGCTGCGCTCCACAATGGGAGCACGCGCGCGCGAGCGGCGTTGCGCATTCCTCGCAGAACTTGGCTCCGACGCGATTGTCGTGCCCGCAGCTCGAGCATTTCATAGGCAGTCCGTGAGATCCCTGGCTAGAGCAGCGCTTCGCGATCGAGCCCGCGCCGCTTGAGCCGCGACCGCAGCTTCTCGAGGGCCTCGGCCTGGATCTGGCGCACGCGCTCCCGGGTGACGCCAAGCTCTCGAGCAAGCTCCTCGAGCGTCGCGACATCGCGCCCGTTCAACCCGTAACGGTACTCGATCACGACCCGCTGCCGCTCGTTCAGCTCGTCCAGCCACTGCCGGACCCACGCCTCGATCTCGGTGTTGTGCAGCAGGATTTCCGGGGCCAGCGCGCTGTCGTCGGCGACGCCGTCGGCGATCGACACGCCGGCTTCACGATCGAGCGGCGCGTCGAGCGAGGTCACATGCTCGTTGTAGCGGAGGACGCGGCGCACCTGCTCGACCGGCTTGTCGAGCAGGTGGGCGACGTCGTCGAGCGAGGCTTCGCGCCCCTCGGGCATGCCGTGCATCTCCAGGTGACGCAAGGCGCGCAGCACGACGTTCAGCTCCTTCACCACGTGCGCGGGCAGCCGGATCGTTCGCGACTGGCTCATGATCGCGCGCTCGACCGCCTGCCGGATCCACCATGTCGCATAGGTCGTGAAGCGGAAGCCCCGCTCCGCGTCGAACTTCTCGAGCGCGTGAATGAGCCCGAGGTTGCCCTCCTCGATCAAGTCCGGCAGCGCGAGGCCGCGGTTGGTGTAATGCTTGGCGATGCTGACGACGAGCCGCAGGTTCTTCTCGATCAGCTGCTGGCGGGCTTCGAAATCGCCCTGCGCCATCGCGCGCGCAAGCTTCAGCTCCTCGTCGGCCTTGAGCAGCGCGTGCTGGCCGATCTCGTTGAAATAGATCTGCGTCAGGTCGTTGACGAAATCCGCCGACAGCCCCGGCGCAGGCTCCGGCAGCGGCAGCTCCTGCGTCCAGCGATCGGGCTCCGGCGAGGACGTCGTCGCTTCGGCTGCGGCGTCGATCTCGCGTTCCGGTTCCTCGTCGCTCGCGTGCGCGATCCCCGGTAGTTCGAGGTCGGCGTCAACGGGCGTTCGCCGCGAGGTCATATTGGCTCCCGCACGCAATTCGCGCCTTGGGGCGGCCCGGCGGCACTCATCGGCCGACCCCGCGCTACGCCGGCGGCAGATACTTAAGCGGGTCCATCGGAGTGCCGTGTTTGCGGATCTCGAAATGCAGTTTCACCTGATCGGCGTCGGTGCTGCCCATTTCGGCGATTTTCTGGCCCTTCGCAACCTGCTGGCCCTCCTTCACCAGAATGTCGCGATTGTGGGCATAGGCGGAAAGATACGTCGCGTTGTGCTTGACGATGATGAGCTTGCCGTAGCCCCGAATGCCGGTGCCGGAATAGACGACCTTGCCGGCGGCGCTCGCAAAGATCGGCTGGCCCGCCTGGCCCGCGATGTCGATGCCCTTGAGATTCGGATTCTCCGAGCTGCCGGTCACGAGCTTGCCGGACGCGGGCCAGATCCAGCCGAGGCTGGCGTCGTCATCGGCCGCCGCCGCCGGTCTCGGCTCCGGCTTCGGTTCCGCCTTCGATTCCGGCTTCGGTTCCGGCTTCGCCTCGGGCGATGGCGAGGCGCGCGCGGCGACCGGCGACGGTGGCGCGCTCGCCTCGGCCGCCGCCACGGGAACCGGCGCCTGCATCGCCACCGCGTTGCGCTCGACGTCGCGCAACGCCTGCTCCGAATAAGGCTCCTTGAACGCTTTCGGCTGCGACTTGTAGTTCTCCGTATTGCGCGCGCCGGAAGGAGCAACGGCGATCGGGGCGGCAGCGGGCGCACCCGGCGGAACAGTGGCGGGTCGCGCTTCGCCGGCGCCCGGCGGAGCCGCGCTTCGCAACGGCACGGTGGTGACGCCCACGGAGCCCGATGAAGCTGCCGGCGCGTTCGGATCCACGGGTGGCGTCAGCCGCAGCACCTGACCCTCGCGAATGACGTTCACGTTCTCGATCGCGTTCCATGCGGCGAGCTCGCGGTAGTCGAGTCCGTAATCCAGCGCGATCTTGTAGAGCATGTCGCCGCGCTTGACCGTGTAGGTCTGCGGTCGAGCCTCGGGCTCGGGTACCGGCGCGGACGGTGCGGGCGCGACGGCAACCGCCCCTGCGGGACGTTGCGGCCGCGTGGCGCGCTCCTCCACCGGGGCCGGCGCGCGCGACGCACACGCGACGACGAGCATGACCAATGCGGCGGCGGCAAGCCGGGATAGCGGGCGGAGACGGAAAATCGCGCAGGGACCGCGGCAGGTGAACTGTGACATCGAGGGCAAACGAGCGCGACAACCTCAAGCGAGACCGGGCAGCAATGGCACGAATCTTACCGCATCGAACGTCTGCTCACGGTAGCCGCCGGGCGCCGCTTCGATGACGGTCAGCCGCTGCACGCCCTCTCCGCGCTCGTCGCGCTCGCGCAGCGGCAGAACGAGGCGGCCGCCGGACTTCACGTAGCCGAGCAGCGTGGAAGGCACGTGCGTCGCACCGGCGGTGACGACGATCGCGTCGACCCGGAGGTCTTCGCCCAGATCCGCCGCGCCGTCGCCGTGCATCAGCCGCACGTTCTTGATCTTGAGCGCCTGCAGGTTGCGGCGTGCCTTCGCGACCAACGCCCCGACTCGCTCGACCGTGTAGACGTCGTGAGCGATCTGCGCCAGCACCGCGGTCTGGTAGCCGCAGCCGGTGCCGATTTCCAGGACGCTCCCGAGCTCGCCGCCGTTTCGCGCGAGCTCGCTCATCCGCGCAACGACCCACGGTTGCGATATCGTCTGTCCGCTGCCGATGGGAAGCGGCGTGTCCTCGTAGGCGCGGCTCGCGAGCGCTTCGTCCACGAAGATGTGCCGGGGGACGGCGTTCATCGCCGCGAGCACGACCTCGTCGCGGATTCCCTGCTCGCGCAGACGCTCGACCATCCGTGTGCGCGTGCGCGTCGAGGTCATGCCGATGCCGGACATCTTCTCGCCCTTCGTGGCCATCCGTTCTCCCCTCCCCGCAGCGCGTTTGCGCGGCAGCCCGTCGATCGGCGAGTGCCGCGCGGCGCCGGTCCTCCGCCTCACCCCAGCCACGCCGCGACCGGTGCCATTTCATCATGATTGGTGAGGTCGATCTGCAGCGGCGTGATCGAGACGTGGCCGCGCTCGACGGCATGGAAATCGGTGCCCTCTCCCGCATCCGCCGCCGGGCCGGCCGCACCGACCCAGTAGACGGTCTCGCCGCGCGGACTCTTCGTCTTGATCACGTCCTCGGCTTTGTGCCGCCGGCCGAGACGCGTGATGCGGAAACCGTTTAGCTCCGTGCGCGCCACGTCGGGCACGTTGATGTTGAGAAGCCACGTGCCAAGCGGCTTCTGCCGATGGCGCTCGAGCAATTCAAGCGCGATTTGCGCCGCAGTCTCGAAATGCGTCGCCGTCTTCGACGCGAGCGAGATCGCGAGCGACGGAATGCCAAGCAGGTAACCTTCGGTGGCGGCGGCGACGGTGCCGGAATAGATCGTGTCGTCACCCATGTTGGCGCCGAGATTGATACCGGAAATCACCATGTCGGGCAGCCGCTCGAGAAGGCCGGTGACGGCAAGGTGGACGCAATCGGTGGGCGTGCCGTTGATGAAGCGGAAGCCGTTGGGCGCGCGCCGCACGGTAAGCGGGCGGTCGAGGGTCAGCGAATTCGACGCCCCGCTCCGGTCGCGTTCGGGTGCGACCACGGTGATCTCGGCATGCGGAGCGAGGGCCTCGGCGAGGCGCTCCAGGCCCGGTGCGAAATATCCGTCGTCGTTGGAAAGCAGGATCTGCATCGCGATGCGTTCGATTATAACCGCCGCGGGAAGGCGCGCGCCGCGCGTTCGCCTTCAGCCGCTGTTGCGCAGACCCGCGGCCAGCCCGTTGATCGTCAGATGGATCGCCCGCCGCGTCCGCTCGCTCGTTTCCCCGGCCCGATAGCGGCGCAGCAGCTCGACTTGCAGGTGATTCAGCGGATCGAGGTAGGGAAAGCGATCGCGGATGCTCCGCGCGAGCGTCGGGTTATCCTCGAGCAGGCTCGCGTGGCCGGTGATGGCGAGCACGTGACGGACGCTGCGCTCGTGCTCGGCGGCGATGCGGCCGAAGATCGCGGTGCGCGAAGCGGCGTCGGAAAACAGATCGGCGTAGCGCGAGGCGATCGCCAAGTCGGTCTTCGCGAGGACCATCGCCATGTTCGAAAGCACGCTGCGGAAGAACGGCCAGTTCGCGTGCATCGCAACGAGTTGCGCGGTTGCGGCCGACGCGCCTTGCGGATGCGCGCCGAGCCATGCCTCGACTGCGGTCCCGAATCCAAACCAGCCCGGCAGAAGCAGCCGACATTGTCCCCAGCTGAACACCCACGGGATCGCGCGCAAGTCCTCGAGGCGCGTCGAAGCCGTGCGCGAAGCCGGACGGCTGCCGATGTTGAGCTCGGCGATCTCCGCGATCGGCGTGGTCGCGCGAAAATAGGCGAGGAATTCCGGCGTTTCGTAGACGAGGCCGCGATAGGCCGCGTGCGCGCGCGCCGACAGCGCATCCATGACGTCGTAGAACGCCGGGGCGTTGTCGCCCAAGCGTTCGGCATCGAGAAAGCTCGCTTCCAGCGCCGCGGCAACCAGCGTTTCCAGATTGCGGCGCCCGAGGTCGGGATCGGAGTACTTGCTCGCGATGATTTCGCCCTGCTCCGTGATGCGCAGGCCCCTTTCGACACTGCCGGCCGGCTGCGCGAGAATCGCCTCGAAGCTCGGTCCGCCGCCGCGACCCACCGTGCCGCCGCGGCCGTGGAAGAGGCGAAGCTCCATTCGCTCGGCGCGAAAGGCGTCGACGAGTGCCAGCTCGGCGCGATAGAGCGCCCAGTTCGCCGTGATGTAGCCGCCGTCCTTGTTGCTGTCCGAGTACCCGAGCATCACTTCCTGCCGGCGGCCGCGGCCTTCCAGCAACGCGCGATAGCACGGCACTGCGAAGGCATCGCGCATGACCGCCGCGCACCGCGCGAGATCGCCGATAGTCTCGAACAGGGGGACGATGTCGATGGCAAGCGCGTCGCCACTGCAGAGCCCGGCTTCCTTCAGCAGCACGGCAACCTCGAGGAGATCCGAGGCGTCCTGACACTTCGAGATGACGTAGTTCGGGAGAGCCGCCGCGCCATAGCGCCGATGGATGCTGGCGGCGGTGTCGAGGATCGCGAGCTCCGCAGCCGCGCGCGCGGAATACGTGAGATGCGGCGAGCGCAGCGGACGCGGGCTTGCAAGCTCGCGCGCGAGCAGCCGCACGCGATCGATCGGGGCGAGCGCGCCGTAGTCGTCGCAGACTCCGGCGCGCGCGAGCAGCTCGGCGACCACCGTCTCGTGCACGTCGGAATTCTGGCGCAGGTCGAGGACGGCCAGATGAAAGCCGAACCCGTCGATCGCGCGGATGAGCGGCACGAGCCGACCGGCGGCGAGCGGCGCTGCGCCGTGGGTCGCCAGAGACGCTTCGATGGTGCGCAGATCGGCGGCGAGCTCGGCCGGCGCCGGGTACGGCGGAAGCTCGCCGTGCGGCGCGCGCGCCGGAATGATTCCGGCGAGCGATTTCGCCGTCGCCGCCGCGCGCGCGTAGATGCCGATCAGCGCTTGCCGGTACGGCTCATCGACCCGGTGCGGATTGTCGTCGCGTGCCTCGGCGGCGAGCGCGAGCAGCTCCGCCGTCGGCCGCACGAGCCGCGTCGACAGCGACAATTCGCTTCCGAGTCGATGGATCTCCTCGAGGTAATGGGTGAGAGCCACGGTCGCTTGCGCCGTGATCGCGTAGTCGAGCGTCGCGGCGCCGACGAACGGATTGCCGTCGCGGTCGCCGCCGATCCAGGAGCCGAGCTTCAGGAACGGGGGCAGTTCCCGGTGGGCGCCACCGTGCGCCGCAAGCCGCGCTTCGACCGCGAGATACAGCTTCGGCAGCTCGGCGAGAAACGTGTATCGATAGTAGGCCAGCCCGTTGTCGATCTCGTCGCGCACGTCGAGCTTCGAGAGGCGGATCATCGCCGTCTGCCACAGCGAGAGCACCTGCCGATACAGGCCGGCCTCGAACTCCGCGGCCTCTTCCGGCGTCAACTGCGTCCGGTCGCGCCACTGCAGCAGGCGCACGACTTCGCGTTCGCAATCGAGGATGCTCTTGCGCTGGACCTCGGTCGGGTGTGCGGTCAGCACCGGGCTCACCAGCGCCCTGCCGAACCATTCGGCAATGGCGTTCGCACCGATGCCGTGCGCGACGATGCATTCGATCGCATCGGCGACGCTCCCGCGTTGCGGCCCCGAACCCGCGAGCGCGTGCGCGCGGCGGCGGCGATTCTGGTGGACGTCTTCGGCCAGATTGACGAGATGCGAGAAGTAGCTGAACGCGCGCACGACGTCGAGCGTCTCGCCGATCGGCAGACCGTTCAACATCGCGGCGAGCTCGTCTTTCGCGGAAAGCGCAAGGTCGTAGTCGACACGCCGAAAACGAATCGCCGTCTGCCGTATCCGTTCGATCCGCTCGAAGCCCGCCTCGCCGGTCTGCGCGCGGAGCACCTCGCCCAACAGGCGGCCGAGCAGTCGCGTGTCCTCGCGCAGCGGCAGGTCCTTGCCGTCCACGACGCGATCCGGGTCGGTCATTGGACCCCCACGCTTGCGGCTGTCGCCGCTGCGCTGCCCCCGAGGGGGGCGCTGTTCGCACCTTGGGGCGGCCCGGCGGTGCTCATGGGATCCCCAGGCTTGCGGCTGTCGCCGCTGCGCCGCCCCCGAGGGGGGCGCTGTTCGCACCTTGGGGCGGCCCGGCGGTGCTCATGGGATCCCCAGGCTTGCGGCTGTCGCCGCTGCGCCGCCCCCGAGGGGGGCGCTGTTCGCACCTTGGGGCGGCCCGGCGGTGCTCATTGCGTCCCGGTGCCGGCGTGCGCCGCCTTGATCGCGCGGGCGAGCTCCCACACCACCGCCGCGTAGAGACGGCTCCTGTTGTAGCGGGTGAGCACGTAGAAATTCTGGCAGGCGATCCAGTAGCTCGCGCTCTCCTCGCCTTCCGCCGTCTTTTCCTCGAGCAACAGCAGACCGACGGGGTCGGAAGCGAGATCCGCCGGCGCCTGCGTGGTGACACCGTCCGCCGCCCAGGCGTCAAGCGTGCGTCGCTCGCTGATTCCGCCATCGAGCCGTCGCAGCACCGCGTCGCGTCCTGCGGGCGCGATCGTCGCGGGCAGCAGCACCGGCTGCCCGCGCTGCCAATCGTGGCGCGCGAGGAAGTTGCCGACGCTGCCGACGATATCGGCGCCGTTCTCCCATAGATCGATCCGGCCGTCGCCGTCGAAGTCGACCGCATAGGCGCGGTAGCTGCCGGGCATGAATTGCGGAACGCCGAGCGCGCCGGCGAACGATCCCCGGGGAGCTTCCGGCGACACCGAAAGCTCGCGCGCGAGCAACAGGAACTGCTTCAGCTCGCCCTGGAAGAAGCTCGCCCGCCGCGGGTAGTCGAAGGACAGCGTCACGAGGGCATCGAGCGCACGGTAACGGCCGCTGTTGCGACCGTAGAGCGATTCGATGCCGAGGATCGCGACGATCACTTCCGCCGGAACGCCATAGCGCTCCTCGGCCTCGCCGAGCTCCGCGGCGTGCGCGCTCCACCAGGCGACGCCGCCGTCGATGCGCGTGGGCGACAGCAGCGGCGGCGCATAGTCGTACCACTTCGGTGGCTCGAGCAGCGGTCGTTGCATCGCCTCGACGATGCGCGGCTGGAAGCGCGCCGCGGCGAAGGCGTGCCGAAGCGCGGCGCGGTCGAAGCCGTAATCCGCGACCATCTCGTCGATGAACGCGCGCACGTCGGCGCGCCCCGCGTAACCCGCGGGCGAAGCGCTTCTCGCGCCGGCGGACGCCGACGCGGCGACGAACGCGAGTGCCGCGAGGAACACGTAAAGCCGGCGAGTCAACGGTGCGCTTCGGGCGGCGGACATTCGATGCAAGGAAAGAAGTCGCGCGCGAATGGTATCATCGCCGCCACGTGACGCGCTGCGCCGTCGTCGCGCCATCCGCGCATCCGTTGCGCCTCCGATGTATCCCCTCCTCCGCCCCTTTCTGTTCGCGTTCGACCCCGAGACCGCGCACGACCTCGCCTTCGCGACCCTGGACGCCGCAACGCGGGTGGGTGTGGCGCAGGCGCTCGGGCGACACGTCGCCGAGTCGCCCGTCACCGCTATGGGTCTAAAGTTTCCGAATCGGATCGGGCTCGCCGCGGGACTCGACAAGAATGCTGCGCACATCGACGGCCTCGCGACGCTGGGCTTCGGCTTCATCGAGTGCGGCACGGTCACGCCGCGCGCGCAGCCGGGCAACCCGAAGCCGCGCATCTTCCGGCTGCCGGAGGCGGAGGCCCTCATCAACCGGATGGGATTCAACAACGATGGCGTCGAGCGGTTTCTCGCCAATATCGCCCGCGCGTCGTGGCGCGGAATCCTGGGGCTCAACATCGGGAAGAACTTCGACACGCCGAACGCAAAGGCCATCGACGACTACGTCGCCGCCCTTCGCGCGGTCTACCCGCGCGCCTGCTATGTCGCCGTCAACATCTCGTCGCCGAATACGAAGGGGCTGCGCGAATTGCAGGCGGAGGATGCGCTCGTGGCGTTGCTGCGCGCGCTCAAAGGCGAACAATCGATGCTCGCCGACCGCCATGGAAAGTACACGCCGCTCGCGATCAAGATCGCGCCGGATCTCGCGCCTGGCGCCATCGAGGGCATCGCGAAGCTTCTCGTCCGGCATCGGGTCGATGGCGTGATCGCGACCAACACGACGGTTGCCCGCGACGCGGTGCCGGGCCTCAGAAATGCCGACGAGGCCGGCGGCCTTTCGGGACGCCCGTTGCGCGAACAATCGACCGCAGTCGTGCGGACGCTCGCGAAGGCGCTCGACGGCGCGCTGCCGATCATCGGTGTCGGCGGCATCCTCTGCGGGGCCGACGCGAAGGAGAAGATCGATGCCGGCGCGACCCTGGTGCAGATCTACACCGGGCTCATCTACCGCGGGCCGGCCCTGGTCGCCGAGTGCGCGAAGGCGCTCGCGCAGCGCTGAGCCGATCATCCTCCTTCCCGCGCACGCCGGCGGCACCCGCACCCGGGTTCGCGCCGCGCACGAGCATCTTGCCTTCCGCCTCGGCGACGAGCGCGCCATCCTGATTGCGGGCCACGCCGGCGAGCACGACCACGCCGCCGCCGTGCCGCGGCTTGGGGTGGACCGCGGTCACCGTCCAGGTCGTCGTCAGCGTGTCCCCGACCCGCACCGGCGCCTTGAAGCGCGCCGCGTGCTCCAGATAGGCGATCGCCGTTCCGTGGAAGTACATGCCGACCGGCGCGCCCATCAGCGCGCTCGTCAGCACGCCGTGCAGGATCCGCGTGCCGAACCGCGAGCGTTTCGCGTATTCGTCGTCGACGTGATGGGGATTGAAGTCGCCGATGAGCCCGGCGCCTACGACGAGGTGCGTGTCCGTGATCGTGATGGTGCGCGAAAAAGCGTCGCCGACCGCGACGTCGTCGTAGCTGCGCCCGCTCCCGTCCATTCCCAAGCCCGGCGGTGATTTCACTCTCGCCCTCCCCGTTCGGGTACCGCTGCCCGCACGCGCAGCGCCGCCAGCTCGTCGAGGCACAGACACGTGAACGCGAGGCCCGCGTAGAGCGGCGAGACCAGGTTCACGATCGGGACGAACGACAGCGGGGCAAGCACGAGACCGAGCGCGAGCAGCCGACCCCGCGCGGCGCGGAAGATCGCGGCCCGCTCGGCGGCGCTCGCGTGCTCCGAGAGCGCATCGTACCGGAAGAGGCGGGCATTGAGCCATGCGTTCACGCCAAGCGATACCGGCACCCCGACGACCGGAAACAAGAGCAGCGGCAGCACGACGATCCACAGCAGCATCCAGATCGCGAGCGCAACGGTCGCATTGACGACTCCGCCGGCGAGCGTTCCCCCATGCTTGCGCTCCAGCGCCGGAAAGTGGCGCGATTCCACCGCGCGCACGAAGACCGGCGCCGCGAGTATCGCGAACGTCGCGAGAACGAGCGCGCCCACCGCGAGCGTCAGCAGCACGAACGTGGCGATTCCGCCGCCCGCTGTCGCGAGCCAGCCCGGATCCGCTATCCATCCTCGCCCGGAAAGGGAGTCCGCGATCGCGGCCGCGAGCGCGTGGGAGAGCGGCGTCCACAGCAGATAGGCGGCGACAATCCAGACCGGAATGGCGGCGGCGAGCGGCAGGAAGGCGAGCGCCAGCAGGCGCCCGTCGCCGAGGAGGGGCACCGCGCGCAAAAGCGCGCGCACGACCGCGTTCAACTCTTGCTCTTAGCCGCGTCGAACGGTTCCCAGCGGAACCCGGCAGCCTCGACACCGGCCGCGAGATGCGCGAGCGCCGCGTCAACGGCGTCCGGATCGCCCCGCACGCCGAGCTCGATCCGCCGCGCGCCGTCCGGCAGGAACGACGGCAGGCTGAAGAGCTTGACGCGCGGAAAGTGCGCGACGTTTTCGTCCATCAACGGCAGGAGCTGGCTTTCGCCGGCGCCGTAGACGACGATCGCGCGTTCGGCTGAAGGCGGTGCCTCGAGCGCTCTGTATCGCGTCGCGAGCACCCAGTCGAGCATCGGCCACGCCATCTGCGGAAACCCGGGAAAGAAATGGTGATCGCGAACCGAGAACGACGCGACGCGGTTCACCGGGTTCGGAATGATCGCGCTGCCCGCGGGAAACTCGGCCATCAGCACGCGATGCGGGTAGGCGTCCGCGCCGAAGCGCGCCTCGATTTCGGCGACCGCCTCCGGGTGCCGGACCAGCGGCACGCCGAGCGCTGCCGCCGCAGCCTGCCGCGTGTGATCGTCGGGTGTCGCCCCGACGCCGCCGAACGCGAACACGATGTCGCCGCGGGCAAAGGATTCGCGCAGCGCCGCGGTCAGCCGCGCGCGATCGTCGCCCTCGAAGCGCGCCCAGGCGAGCGCGAGGCCGCGCGCCGAAAGCGTTGCGACGACGTGCGCGAGATGCTTGTCTTCGCGCTTGCCGGAAAGGATTTCGTCGCCGATGACGACGAGGCCGATTTGGGAAACGCGCACGTCGATTCGACCCGTTCGCACTCGGCGCGGCGATGCGCGCAGACGCGCTCTGCCCGCTACCCGCCGCGGTTCACTCGGCGGCTTCCTCCGCCTGCGGGAACTGGTCGTCGATCTGCGCCATCATGCTGCCGAATGCGCGGTCGATCAGCGGCTCGGCCTCGACCAGTCGCGCCCGGTCGTCGCGGAAACGCACGGCAAGCTCCTCGGCCGTCATCGACAACGCCTTCTGCCCCTGGCGGTTCGTGAACAGGTAAGTACCGCGCAGCGGGCTGATCCAGGCGAGCTTGGCGAATGCGAGCTGCCCGTCTTCGGCCTCGAATTCGATCCACATCCCGCGCTCGAGGCTTTGCGCGATCTCCAGGAACTGGTCGTCGATGACCTCCGGCTCCGGCGCGGGCGGCGCCGGTTCGGCCGCGGACATCGCCACCGCGAGCTCTTCGGCCTTTGCGGCGGCGGCGACGTCGCCGATCGCCTTGGCCTGCTCCGCCTCGACCTTCGCCTGCTCGGCGACTGCGGCGGTCGGGAGCGGCACGGCCGCGAGCGACGGCTTCACCGCCGCCGCATGCGCTTCGACGAGATTCGACATGAACCGCTCGCGATCCTCCGGCGGCCACGGCACGTGCTGCATGCCCGCGGACATTCGCTTGAGAAGGGAGGGCAGGAGCGCGACCAGATGCTTGCGGTCCTCGTTGGTCTTCTTGGGCTGCACGCTCCAGACCAGGTCCTCGAGCGTGGCGACCGCCTGCCCCCAGGCTTCGCTTTCCTCGCCGTGTTGCAAGTAGACGTGCTCGAGCGTGCCCTGCCACTGCAGGCGAAGGAACGCCGCGAGGAAATTCGGGATCGGGTAGGCCTCGATGCGGCGCTCGATCTCGGCCTTGCCGACCGCGAGCGCGATCTGCTGGCGGTCCTTCTGGTTGATCTCGTCCGCGGTGCTGAGGATGTTGGCCTCGGCGGCCTTCTCCTCGTCGGCGAGGAACGCCTCGAGTTCCGCGCGGAGCTCGTCGAAGATCGCGAGGTTGTCGGAGAAACCATCGAGGATCCCGTGGACGATCTCCTCGATCTTCCGGTAGAGCGGATCGTCCTGCCCCATCACCGGCGACCAGCCGAGGCCCGCCTGGGCGAGCGCGTTGACGAGCAGGCGGGACGGATGCGACTTCTTGGCGAAGAACGCGCCGTCGAGCATCGCCGCCTTCAGCACGGGAATCTGCAGGCGCGCGAGCAGCGCCTTGATGCCGTCGGGAAGGTCCTTCGTCTCGAAGATGAAATCGAACAGCATCGCGACCAGCTCGATCGTCATCGATTCGAGCTGGTTCGCCTTCTTGCCGAGCGGCGACTCCTGCAGGTCGCGCAGGACGTTGTGCTTGCCTTCCGGGATGCCCGAGAACGACACCAGCATCCCGCCGCCGAGGTCGAACCCGGTTTCGCCCGCCTGCAGGCGCGCGAGGCCCTCGCCCAGCGCCGGCGTCGCCATGATCGGGGCGCCGGGGACGTAGCCCGACGGCGTCGGTGCGAGCGGTCCGCTGGGGATGTACCGCGCGGCACTCCCGCCCATGTCGATCTGCGGGAAATCGCCCGTCGCTGGTCCGGCCGAGTCGAGAAGCCCCGGCGGCGAAGGCGCGAACGATCCCGGCGTCATGCCCGGCATTGCGTACTCGGCGCCCGCGAACCCGGCCGCATCGGCGCCCGGCATGCCGCCCGGAACCGGCATTTCGAACCCGCCCGGCGCTTGGGGCGCCCCGGGCGCGCCGCGCATCGGCATCGCCTGTCCGGCGAACATCCTCCGGAAGAGCGCCATGACGTCGACCTCGGCGGCAGCGCCGGCCTCCCCCGGGGGCGCGGCGGTCGGCCCGGGCTGCTGCTTGCCCCGCATCCGCTGCGAGGGACCCCCACGATTGATGGCGCGCTGGCCTGCGGGAATGACGCGCAATCCCTGCAGATGCTTGTTGAGATCCGAGTAGATGCCGTTGATGTCGGTGAGCGAGGCCTGGTTCAGCTCCTTCAGGATCGCGAACTTGACCCGGTCCTCCGCCTTGACCGTCTTCAGCGCGTCGGCGAAGGAATCGACGATGGTCGCCGGGGCAAGCGGATTGTGCTCGGTCTCGAGGTCGGGATCGCCCAGCAGATGGCCGATGCCGCGATTCAGGAGCTGCAGCTCGTCGTGGCAGCTGTTCTCGACGACACGCGCGATGTTGCCGGTGATCACCGACTCGTCCATCGCCGAGGTGTCGACGAGGGTCAGCTTGTCGACGTCGACTTTCGAAAAATCGGCCCGCTCGGCGGTCTTCCCCGAGATCGTGTCGTTGACGCGCATGCGCAGCCGCCGCTCGAATTCCTCCATCAGGGTCGGGCGCTCGGTCTTCAGCGTGGCGCGCGCATCGAGGAGAATCTGCTGCTCGTCGCGCATGTCGGTCATGCTCGCGCGGTCCATCAGCATGTCGCAGACCCGATCGAGCAGCGTCGTGAACGCTTGCAACAGGCGATGAATCGCGAGATCCCGGCAATCGGCAAGGATCTTCGATAGTTCCCGCGACACGGGCCGGCGGGCGGCCGCTTCGGTGGGCGTGGCGTTCATCTGCTGGCGTTAGTTTGCGCTAACCTTCTCCGCGCCCGGGAATCCGATGCGCATCCCCCCTGCCTCGGCGCAGCGCGCCGCGGCCGGGATCCCGATCTCGAAAGCCCTGGACAAAAATCCGCTAAGTTACTGTAGCACGGGCGGATTCTGGACGCCAACGGGATCCGGAACGGCAGCAATCAGCGTGTCAATTGCGCCCACGCCCGTTCCAGCCGCTTGTAGGACACGGGGAAAGGCGTCTTGAGCTCCTGCGCGAACAGGGATACCGAGAGCTCCTCGAGCAGCCAACGAAAACCCTCGAGCGCAGGTTCCTCCCGCCCCGCGGCCCGGTTTCGACCGAGGCGGTCGAGATAGCGCTCCCACCAGCCATCGATGGCCGCCGCATGCTTCGCGTCGCGGGCCGGATTTTCGGGATATTTCGCGAGCCGCCGCTCGAGGGCTGAAAGATAGCGCGGCAGGTGAGCGAGTTGCGCCCAGGGCGTGGCCCGGAAGAATCCGGGGTAGACGAGCGCATCGCGACGGCCGCGCACCTCGGCCGCCAGACGCGCCTGCGCTGGGGGGAGCGAATTGATCCGCTGCGTCAGCGCGTGATGCAGGGCTGCGAGGGTCGAGAGCAGCCGGAACGCGCCTTCGGCGACCGCCGGGAGGCGCGTGCGCGCGCGCTTCACCTGCTCGGCGAACGCGCCGGCCGAACGCGGCAGCGGATCGTCGCCGAGGAACGCCCGAGCGCAGACGGCATCCATCACGTCGGCGCGAAGCGACTCGGTCGGAATCGCCGCCTTGAGCTGCAGCGCGGCCTGCGCGAATCCCGGCGCGCTCTTCTCGTCGCGCGCGAGCGCGTCATGAAGCGCGAAGCGGATCAGGCGCACGACGGCGGCGCGCGTCGCGATCTCTGCCGCCTCGCGAGTGTCGCGCAGCGTCATCGACACGCTTTCGCCGTCATCGACGAGCGCGGGGTAGCCGGTGATTTGCCGCCCACCGACGGTCTTGGTCAGCGTCTCGGGCAGGTCGCCGAATTCCCAGCTGCGCGCGCGGTGCGCGGTCGTCGCCGGCGCGGCCTGCGCGAAGGAAAGCTGCGCCGCTTCGCCGAGCTGCGTGCGCAGTGCCGCCAGGTCGCGCCCGCGCGCGAGCTCGTTGCCGGCGGCGTCGATCACTTCGACGTTGACGCTAAGGTGCGCCGGGAGCGACGCCGCGTCCCAGACGTCGGCGGGAGGCGGCTCGCCGAGCCGCTTGCCGAGCCAGGCGCGCAACGTCTCCGAAAGACCGGGCGGGGGCGTCCCGGCGCTTGCAGCTCGCGCCCCATCTCGGCCGCCGCTCGCACCCGGGACCGGCGCCGCCTCGAGAAACGCAGTGACGGCCTCGGGCAGCGGCGCCAGGCGGTTGCGCCAGGCCTTCGGCAGTGCCTTGAGGAGAAGCGTCACCTTTTCGCGGATCATCCCGGGCACCAGCCAGGAGAGCCGCGCCGCGTCGAGCTGGTTCAGCAGCGCGAGCGGCACCGTCAGCGTGAGGCCATCCAGCGGATGCCCGGGCGCGAACCGATACTTGAGGGGCAGGAGCGCGCCGGCCATCGCGAGCGCTTCGGGAAACAGCTCCTCGGTCACGTTCGCCGCAGCGTGGCGCATCAGCGCCTCGCGCGTGAGGAAGAGCGCTCGCGGATCCTTGCGCTCCACGCTCTCTCGCCAGCGCTCGAATGCTACCCGCGTGTGCACGCCCTCGGGGATGCGCTCGGCGTAGAAGGCGGCGATCGCATCGTCGTCGACCAGCACGTCCTGCCGCCGCGCCTTGTGCTCGAGCTGGCGCACCTCTTCGACGAGCCGCTTGTTGTGCGCGAGGAAGGCCCCCTTGGTCGCAACTGCGCCCGGGACGAGCGCCTCGCGGATGAACACCTCGCGCGCGAGCGCAGGATCGATCCGTCCGAACGAGACGCGGCGGCGCGGCACGAGCGTGAGGCCGTAGAGCTGCACCCGCTCGCTTGCGATCACTTCGCCGCGCTCGGCGTCCCAGTGCGGCTCGAAATGGTCGCGCGTCACGAGCGGGCCGGCGACCGCCTCGATCCATTCCGGCTCGATCCGGGCGGCGCAGCGCGCGTAGAGCCGCGAGGTCTCGACCAATTCCGCGGCAAGCACCCATCGGGGCGCCTTCTTCGCGAGCCCCGAGCCCGGATGCAGATGGAAGCGGATGCCGCGCGCGCCTAGGTAGGCATCGCTTTCGCCGTCCTTCGCGCCGATGTTGCCGACGAGTCCCGCGAGCAGCGCCTGGTGAATCGCCTGATAGCGCGCGGCATCGATCGTCGCGGGGAGCTTCGGCTCCCACTTCCAGCCCAGCTCGGCGATTTCGCTCGCGAGCTGCGCGTGCACGTCGCGCCATTCGGTCAGCCGCAGATACGAGACGAACTGCGCGCGGCACGCGTCGACCAGCTTCCGGTGCGGGAGCTTTTCTGCGAGCTTGCCCGCGAAGAACTCCCACAGCGCGAGCAGCGACAGGAAATCCGAGCGCTCGTCGCGAAAGCGCAGATGCGCCTGGTCGGCCGCCTGCGCCGCTCGAGCGGGCGCTCGCGCGGATCGGGCACCGACAGCGCGCTCGCGATGACGAGCACTTCGGCAAGGCAGCTCGCGTCGCGCGCCGCGAGCACCATCCGTCCGATGCGCGGATCGACGGGAAGCCGCGCGAGCTCGCGGCCGAGCGGCGTCAGCACGCGGCGCTCGTCGACCGCGGCGAGCTCGTGCAGCAGCTGATAGCCGTCGGCGATCGCGCGCGGCGAGGGCGGCTCGAGGAACGGGAACGCGTCGACGGCGGGAAGGCCGAGTGCCGCCATGCGCAGGATCACCGCGGCGAGCGACGAGCGCAGGATCTCGGGATCGGTGTACTCGGGCCGCGCCGCGAAATCGTCCTCGCCGTAGAGGCGCACGCAGATGCCATCGGCGACGCGTCCGCAGCGGCCGGCGCGCTGGTTCGCCGCCGCCTGCGAGATCTTCTCGATCTGCAGCAGCGTCGTCTTGTTGCGCAGCGAATAGCGCTTGACGCGCGCGAGACCCGAATCGATCACGTAGCGGATGCCCGGGACGGTCAGCGACGTTTCGGCGACGTTGGTCGCGAGCACGATGCGGCGCCCGCGGCTGGGCGCGAACACGCGCTGCTGCTCGGCCGACCGACAGGCGCGCATACAGCGGCAGGATCTCGAGCGCATCCGCGTACGGCGTCGCGCCAGCCCGCGGCGCAGCAGCTCGGCCGTCTCGCGGATCTCGCGCTCGCCGGGCAGGAACACGAGGATGTCGCCCGGCCCTTCGCGCCACAGGTCTTCGGCGGCTGCGACGATCGCGTCCTCGAGCTCCTCCTCGTCGTCGGATTCCTCGTCGTCCGAGGCAAGCGGGCGATAGCGCACCTCGACCGGGTAGACGCGCCCGGAGACCTCGATCACCGGCGCGGGCGCGGCTCGCGCTGCCGAAGTGCCGCGCGAAGCGCTCGGCGTCGAGCGTCGCCGACGTGACGATGACCTTGAGGTCGGGGCGCCGCGGCAGCAGGTTGCTTGAGATAGCCGAGCAGGAAGTCGATGTTGAGGCTGCGCTCGTGCGCCTCGTCGACGATGATCGTGTCGTAGCCGGCGAGCAGCGGTCGCCCTGCGTCTCGGCGAGCAGGATGCCGTCGGTCATCAGCTTGACGAACGCGTCGGGCTTCGTGTGATCGGTGAAGCGGACCTTGTATCCGACGACGTCGCCCAGCGCGCGTGCCGAGCTCCTGGGCGATGCGACTCGCGACGGCGCGCGCCGCAATCCGCCGCGGCTGCGTGTGGCCGATCAGCCCGCGCTCGCCGCGGCCCAGCCCGAGGCAGATCTTGGGCAGCTGCGTCGTCTTGCCGGAGCCGGTCTCGCCGCAGACGATGACCACCTGGTGCGCGCGGATCGCCGCGCCGATCTCCGTCGGCGCGCTGCGCGACCGGCAGCTCCGGCGGATAGGCGATGGCCGGCCGCCGTGCGGCGCGCAGGCGGCAGCGCTCGATCGAGCGCGTCAGGGCGGCGGCGATGCGGTCCCATTCGGCGGCGTGCGCTCGCGTGCCCTGCGCGCGGTCGATCCGGCGGGCGAGCGCGATCGCATCGGCGGCCATCGCCAAGGGCAGCTGGGCGAGCAAATCGGCTGGCGACCGCATGGGCCGCGCGATTCTACCGCGCGGTGCCGGAGCCCGTCGGGCTCGCGCTCACGCCGGCGTTGCCGGACAGGAAAGCGCCGAACCGAGCCCGGCTCGCCACGCTCGCATTGCCGCGCGAAAGCTCGGCAGGCTGCCAAGCGTTATCATCGCGGCCATTCGCCGGTGGCCGCATCGCCCGAGACTCCGGCCACGCCTTTGCGAGGAGACCCCAATGACCGCTTCCTGTCGCACCGCGATGCTGCTGATGGCGGCTGCGCTCGCGATCGGCGCTCCGACGCCGGCGCGACGACACTGCGCTGGGCCGGCCGCGGCGACATGCAGACGACCGACCCGCACTCGCAGAACGAGAGCCTCACCAACAACATCAACAGCCTCGTCTACGAATTCCTGGTCGACCGCGACAAGAAGCTCGGCCTCGTGCCGGCGCTCGCCGAGTCGTGGACGCAGGTCATCCCGACGACGTGGCGCTTCAAGCTGCGCGCCGGGCGTCAAGTTCCACGATGGCACGCCGTTCACCGCCGACGACGTCGTCTTCAGCTTCGCGCGCGGCGCGCGCCGACACGTCGCAATTGCGCGTCTACGCGAATGCGGCCGGCATGCCGAAGAAGATCGACGATCTCACCGTCGAGTTCACGACCAGCGGCCCCAACCCGGTCGAGCTCGAGCACATCGCAACGATCAACATCATGACGCAAGGCATGGTGCGAGAAGAACCGCGCGACCAAGCCGCAGAACTACACGCAGAAGGAGGACATGATCACCGCGCACCAGGCCAACGGCACCGGGCCCGTACATGCTGGAGATCGCGCGAGCCCGACGTCAAGACGGTGCTGAACAAGAACCCGAACTGGTGGGGCATCAAGGCGGGACTGTTCGAGGGCAACGTCGACGAGGTCATCTACACGCCGATCGTGTCCGACGCCACGCGGGTCGCCGCGCTGATCTCCGGCGAAGTCGACCTCGTCAACGATCCGCCGCCGCAGGACGTGCCGCGGCTGGCGCAGACGCCCGGCATCAAGGTCCTCGAAGGCGTCGAGAACCGCGTCGTGTTCATCGGCATGGACCAGCACCGCGACGAGCTCCTCTATTCGAGCGTCAAGGGCAGGAACCCATTCAAGGACAGGCGCGTGCGGCAGGCGCTCTACCAGGCGATCGACATCGAGGCGATCAAGGCGGCGACGATGCGCGGCCTCTCGAAGCCGACGGGCGCGATGCTGCCGTCGCCCGAAATACTCGACTCCCGAGATCGAGAAGCGTCTGCCGTTCGATCGCGAGCACGGCGAAGAAGCTGCTTGCCGAAGCCGGCTATCCCGAACGGCTTCGAGGTGACGCTCGATTGCCCGAACAACCGCTACGTCAACGACGAGAAGATCTGCCAGGCGCTGGCCGCGATGTGGAGCCAGATCGGCGTCACGACCAAGGTGAACGCGATGCCGCGCGCCAACTACTTCCCCAAGCTCGAGAAGCTCGACACGAGCCTGTACATGCTGGGCTGGGGCGGCGCGGCGACCGATCCGATCTTCATCCTCCAGCCGGTGCTCTCGACGCTACAACGGCAAGGGCGACGGCGACTACAACTACGGCCGCTACACCAACCGAAACTCGATGCGCTGACGGCGAAGATCAAGATCGACATGGACCCCGACGACGCGGCTGGGCCTGATCCACGAGGCGTTGCTCGCGCTCACAGCCGAGATCGAACCACATTCCGCTGCACCGGCAGGTGATCCCGTGGGCGTCGCGAAGCAACGTCACCGTCGTCCACCGCGCCGACAATTTCGTGACGCCGTACTGGACGACGGTGAAGTAGCGGCGCGGCCGCGGGGTTAACTGCCCGCGCCGGCAGAGGACCGCCGCAGTCGAGCCGGCCGCTTCAGCCGATGGCTGCCCCGCCCTGCGCTGCGTCACCGCTCGCAACCGCGGCCGCGCGGCCGTGCGCGATGTAGGCGCTGACCCCCCAGGCGATCGCCGCAGCGACGGCGATCGCGATTGCCGCGTAGCCGAGCGCCAGCGAATCGTTCTTGCGCAGCGCATTCTCGACGAAGCCCAGCGCCGCGCCGGTCGCGATGTAGACCGGCAGCATGGCGTAGTCGAAGCGCAGGAGGCCGTAGACAGCGGCAGCGCCGACGAGGCCCGTCGCGCCACCTTCGACGATGGCGATCGTCGAATCATGCGCCCCGGCAAGCGCCGTTGCGACGGCGACGACGACGAGCAGCGACGACGCTAGCCACGCCGCGCCGCTGCCACCCCGCCGTCAGCCGCTCGAGCCAATAGAGCAGGTACAGCCCGACGCCGATCGAAGACAGCAGCTTCGCGCCCGCGAGGGCCGCGCCGAGCCAGGGCAGCGCGAGCGCTTCGACGGCGTAGGTCGGCCACAGCGGGACCGACGCGCGGCGCGAGCCGTTCGAGGGACGAACGAACGCCAGCGACGAACAGCGCCGCGGCAATCGCCATCATCCAGCGCGGCGCGCTCCGTGCGAGCGGGTGCGGCCGTTGCCGCAGCGCAGCCCACGCGCCGACTCCCGCCATCAGCCCGAACAGCAATGCGCTGAGCAGCGCCGCGGCGAAAAGCCCCAGAACGCTGATCGCCGCCTGCGGAACGAACGGCTCCGCGGTCTTGAACGTGTAGGCGAGCTGCGGCCAGGCGTTCGCGGTCGCCATCACCCCGAGCGCCAGTGCGATCGCGAAGACGCCATACAGCGCGCGCCGATCGCGGCGTCCGTGTGTCCAGTCGATCACCGCCATGACGATCCCCGCGAAACCCGCAAGGCCGAGCAATCCGACGAACACCATCCGGACGATCAGGAACCTGGAGTCGCGCTCGCGCTCGGCGCGCTGCCATGCTTCGGGCACGTCGACGTAGCGCCCGTAGCCCGCGATCTCGTCGCCCGCGACCACCACGCCGAGCGCCGCGATGCCGTCCTTGCCCACGTCGCTCTTCGGATCGGCGAACGTGAACGTCCAATCGATCCGCGCCGGGCGCTGCTTTTCCTCCGCCCCGATGGGCTTCAGCGCCGCCGGGTCGAGTCCCCACTTTTCGCGCACGACGCGTTCGCGCGAGCGCGAACGCTTCGGCACGCGAGAGCTTGGCGCCCGGGCGATCCTCGGGAAGCACGTGCCGCACCTGCCGCACCGCGCCGGTGCCGTCGATCGTCACATGCCATTCTTCGGCACGATCGGCGAGCGCGCCTTCGAATCGCGCGTAGCGGACGTCCCACAGCGGCGGCGCGAGCGTGCGGCCGATGACTTTCGCGTAGCCATCGCGTCCGGTCTCGCGCCACACGAACCGGTGCGCGAGCCACGTCGCGTCGTCGGCGGTCGGAACCCTGACGATGGCGTAGCGCCGCCAGCCGGATTCGAGATTCACGCCTTGCGCCTTGAGCGCGGCGTCCGCGGCGGCCTCGGCCTCCACGCGCGTGACGGGCAGCGGCGGCGCATCGGAATGAAACGGCGTGGCGAGTACCCACGCGGCGAGCCCGATCAGCCCGAGCATCGGGAGCGCGCGCTGGAAGCGAGCCACCCAGCCGACCCCCGAAGCCTTGGCGGTCAGATGCTCGACGCGCGCCTCGGCCGGCGCGGCTTCGAGCGGCTGCCATCCCCCGTTGCGCAGTGCGGCGGGGAGCTCGCGCCAGCTGCCGGCGCGCAGTCGCCGCGCAACGACGACCGCGAGCGGCGCCATGCCCGCCGCGACGACGAGCGCGCGCTGCAGATCGCTTCCGGGCGCATCGACGAGAAACAGCGGAATCGAGATCAGCGTGAGGTCGAACAGCGCGTGCAGCAGGATCGTCGGCAGCAGCCCGAAACGCAGGAAGATGAGCGCCCACGCCATCGCCGGGACCAAGAGCTCGACCAGGCGCGAGTAGGACGGGAAGCCCGGGTAGTTCGCGTGGGCGCCGCCGAAGACGAGCGCCTGGACGACGACCGCCATCGCGATCGCGAGGTTGCGCCGACCGTAGCGCGCGCCGATGAGCGCCGCGAGCGACAGCGGGATCGCGCGGAACAGGCATTCCTCCATGAAGCCCGCCTGCAGCGAGATCGCGATCGGCGAAAGCGCCGGCACGGCGCTGCCGAGGATGTTCGGGATCGGTCAGCGATTCGGAGGGCTGCCACCATCCGAGCCAGCGGTTGGTGGCGTAATAGAACGCCATGATCAGCCCGAGGCCGATCGGCACGAACAGATAGCCGCCGAGCGTGCGGCCGAGCACGGCCTTCGTCGGCGCCGCGGCGCGCGACCACAGGCGCCACAGTTGCGGATGGTCGGCGAAGGCGCGCCGCGACAGACCTTCCGCCGCCATGAAGACGAGCCCATAGCCCAAGCCGCCGGCGAGCGTCGCCAGCGCCGCGCCGCCGGCCTGGCGCAACCAGAAGGTCGTCGTCGACTGGGCGGTGTCGAAATCGAACCACGCGGCGGGCGCATCGGCGAGAAGCATCGCGCCCATGAGGCCGCCGACGATGAACCCAGCGACGACCGCGGGCCGCCACTGCAGCCACGCGTGCCGCAGGAGCCACAGCGTGCCGAGCAGGCAGCCGCCGATGCCGTAGAGGACGCCGGCCGTCAACGCCGCACCGCCGGCGATCGTGTTGTTCGCGCTGCGCAGCTCCTGGAATCGCCGGTCGAACGACTCGGGTACGTGGACGAAATGCGTGACTTCGGTAAGCGCGTTGCCGGTGACTGCGAGACGCAGCCGAAAGCGCGCCTCGGCGATATTGCCTGCCGTGCGCTCGTACACGAACGTATGGTCGACGCGGCCCGTCGTGCGCTCCTGCTGCGTGTGCTCGAGGAGCCGGAACGGGGCGAAATCCACGCCCCAATCGGCGCGGGCGCCGTTTTCGGCGAGCTGGCGCGCCGCGCTCTCGGAGAGCGCAAGCCCGGCGGGATCGGCGGGCACGAATTTTTCGGGCAGCTTCTGCACGAACCCGTTGCGTCCTCCGTCCGGACGAAAACGGATGGTCGCTTCGGTCGCCTCTCCGGGCTGGAAAAGCCGCACGTCCCACCAGTACGGCGCGTACACGTTTCCGGCGACTACCGCGGCAAAAGCGGGCTTGCCGCCGCCTTCGAGCTCGATGTAGTTCTGTGCCGCCTGATCGTGCGCGAATCGGGCTGCCGCGCGCGCCCCCTCCGGGGCGAGTTTCAGCGCTTGCGCGACCGCCTCGGCCTTGGCAATCGCATCGTCGCGCGCGAGCCGGATATCGAGATTGACGAGAGGAATCGCGAGTGGAAAGAGCCGCCAGGCGAGCGCGAGCGCCGCCGCTGCCGCCAGTGCATAGCCGATCCAGAATGCGGGCTTGCGGGTGAGGCCTGTTGCAATCACGCGAATACTCCGCTCAGGTGCGCAGTTGGATCACTCGCGAGTCCGCGAGTGCCCGCATCGTCTCGTCGTCGACGCCTAGACGATCGCGCAGCACGCCGGCCGTGTGCTCGCCCAGGAGTGGCGGCGGCCGGTCGGCCATCGCCGGCGTCGTCCCGAACCGGATCGGCGTTCCCACCTGCGGGACGGTGCCGGCGAGCGGATGCGGGAGGTCGCGCCGCAATCCACGCGCAACGAGCTGCGGATCGGCGAACACCTGATCCAAGCGGTTGATCGGGCCGCTCGGAATCGCGAGCGGCTCCAAGGCGTCCAGCCACTGGCGCTGCGTGCGCGTCTTCATGACCTCCGCGATCAGCGGCACGATCACGTCGCGGTTGCGCACGCGATCGGCATTCTTCGCGAACCGCTGATCGGTCGCCCATTCGGGTTTCCCCGCGGCCTCGCAGAACTTCGCGAACTGGCTGTCGTTGCCGACGGCGAGGATCACATGTCCGTCGGCGCACACGAAGACCTGGTAGGGCACGATGTTCTGGTGCGCATTGCCGAGGCGCCCGGGCGGCGCGCCGGTGATCAGATAGTTGTGCGACATCGTCGCCATCATCGCGACGGCCGAGTCGAAGAGGCACGTGTCGATCCACTGGCCGCGTCCCGTCCGGTCGCGCTCGGCGAGCGCCGCCAGAATCGCCACCGTCGCGTACATCCCGGTCATCAGGTCGGTGATCGCCACACCCGCCTTTTGCGGGCCGCCGCCGGGCGCGTCGTCGCGCTCGCCGGTGACGCTCATGAAGCCGCTCATCCCCTGGATGATGAAATCGTAGCCGGCGCGGTCGGCATACGGCCCCTGCTGACCGAAGCCCGTGATCGAGCAATAGACGAGGCGCGGATTGACCGCGGCGAGGCGGAGGTAATCGAGGCCGTACTTCGCGAGTCCGCCTACCTTGAAGTTCTCGACGACGACATCGGCGTCGCGCGCGAGATCGCGGACGATGCGCTGGCCCTCGGTCAGCGTGAAGTCGACGGCGACCGAGAGCTTGCCGCGGTTGCAGCAGAGGTAATAGGCGGCTTCGCTGGTATCGTGCCCCTGCGCATCCTTGAGATAAGGCGGGCCCCAGGCGCGCGTGTCGTCGCCGGTGCCGGGTCGCTCGATCTTGATCACCGTGGCGCCCAGGTCCGCGAGAAGCTGCGTGCACCATGGCCCCGCGAGCACGCGCGAGAGGTCGAGGACCGTCAAATGGGAGAGGGGGCCGGGCATGTGGCACGCATTGGACGTGACGCAGCTTCGCCGTTGCCATTGCCCGCGCCGGATCTCGCGCTAGCGCCCGCCTGCGGGAACGATCCGCATCCGCGCGTGCAGCGACGGCGCGACTAGTCGATCGCCTTCACCAGCTCCTCGACCGTCTTCTTCGCGTCGCCGAACACCATCATCGTCTTGTCCATGTAGAAGAGCGGATTGTCGAGGCCCGCGTAGCCGGAGGCCATCGAGCGCTTGTTGACGATGACGGTCTTCGCCTTGTACGCCTCGAGGATCGGCATCCCGTAGATCGGGCTCCCTTTCTGCTCCGCGAGCGGATTCACCACATCGTTGGCGCCGAGGATCAGCGCGACGTCGGCGGTGCCGAACTCGCCGTTGATGTCCTCCATCTCGAACACCTGGTCGTAGGGCACCTCGGCTTCGGCGAGCAGCACGTTCATGTGTCCGGGCATCCGACCGGCGACCGGGTGGATCGCGTACTTGACCGTGACGCCCTTCTCGCGGAGCTTTTCCGCCATCTCCTTGACCGCATGCTGCGCGCGCGCAACGGCGAGCCCGTAGCCGGGCACGATGATCACCGTCTCGGCGTTGCCCAGGATGAACGCAGCGTCGTCGGCGCTCCCCGACTTGACCGTCTTCGCTCCCGTGTCGGCGACCGCGGCGACCTCGCCGCCGAAGCCGCCGAGGATCACGCTGATGAACGAGCGGTTCATCGCCTTGCACATGATGTACGAGAGGATCGCGCCGGAGCTGCCGACGAGCGATCCGGCCACGATCAGCATCGGGTTGTCGAGCGAGAAGCCGATTCCCGCCGCGGCCCAGCCGGAGTAGCTGTTGAGCATCGAAATCACGACCGGCATGTCGGCGCCGCCGATCGGGATGATCAGCAGGAAGCCCAGCAGGAACGCGAGCGCCGTCATCGCGATGAACGGCGGCCAGGGCGCCAGCTCCGCCATGAAGAAGACGATCCCGAATGCGATCATCGCGATGCCGATGGCGAGATTGAGCCAGTGCTGGCCCGGGAACACGACGGGCGCGGAGGAGAACGGGCGGAAATGCTTGCCCAGCCCCGCGAGCTTGCCGAATGCGATGATCGAGCCCGAGAACGTGATCGCGCCGATGAACGTGCCGATGAAGAGCTCGGCCTTGTGGAGCCCGGTGATCGGCGAATGCAGCCCCATCGCCTCCGGATTGTTGACCGCCGCGATCGCAATGAAGACCGCGGCCAGCCCGACCAGCGAGTGCATGGCGGCGACGAGCTCGGGCATCTGCGTCATCTGCACCCGCCGCGCGACGATCGCGCCGATCGCGCCGCCGACGACCATCCCGGCCAGGATCGGCAGCACGTTCTTGCTGTGCGAGTAGATGAGCGCCAGGGTGACCAGCACGGCGATCGCCATGCCGATCATGCCGTAGAGATTGCCGCGCCGAGCCGACGGCGGCGAGGACAGGCCCTTGAGCGCGAGGATGAAGCTCACCGCGGCGACGAGATACCACAGTGCGAGTTGATTGGCGGTCATGACGTTTCCCGCCCCTACTCTTTCTTGCCGCCGGACTTCGGCTCTTTCTTCCTGAACATCTCGAGCATCCGCTGCGTGACGAGGAAGCCGCCGAACGTGTTGATCGACACGAGCGCCACCGCAAGCACGCCGAGCCAGCCGCCCCAGTCGAGGCTCTCGGCGCCGGCGGCGAGCATCGCACCGACGAGAATGATGCTGGAGATCGCGTTGGTGAGACTCATGAGCGGCGTGTGCAGCGCCGGCGTCACGTTCCAGATGACGTGGTAGCCGACGAAGACGGCCAGCACGAAGATGGTCAGGTAGAAGACAATCGGTTCGACGCCTGCGGCCATGGTCTGCTCCAGAGAAAATCGGATGGCGAAATCGATTCGGTTTGCGACGCGGGCGCTTGGCTCAGCTCTTCCGCGCGACCACCTGCCCGTTCTCGCAGACGAGCGTCGCCGTGATGATCTCGTCGTCCCTCGGCACGCTGAACTCGCCGGTCTTGGCGTTGAGCGACAGCGCGAGGAAGTTGATCACGTTCCTCGCGTAGAGCGCACTCGCGTCGGCCGGAACCGTCGCGGCGAGATTCGGAATGCCGAGGATCTTGACGCCGTTCCGCACGACGATCCGGTCGAGCTCGGCGCCCTCGACGTTGCCGCCCTGCTCGATCGCGAGATCGACGAGCACCGACCCGGGCTTCATCGCCGCGACGGTCTCGGCCTTGATCAGCTTGGGTGCGGGGCGGCCGGGAATCAGCGCCGTGGTGACGACGATATCCATCTGCTTGCAGCGCTCGTGAACGACGCCTGCCTGCCGCGCCATCCACTCGGGAGGCATCGGCCGCGCGTAGCCGCCCACGCCTTCGGCGATCTTACGCTCCTCGTCGTTGGCGTACGGCACGTCCATCCATTTCGCGCCGAGCGACTCGACCTGGTCCTTCACCGACGGTCGCACGTCGGAGGCCTCGATCACGGCGCCCAGCCGCTTGGCCGTCGCGATCGCCTGCAGACCGGCGACGCCGACGCCCATCACCAGCACGCGCGCGGCCTTCACCGTGCCGGCCGCCGTCATCAGCATCGGAACGAAGCGTCCGTACTCGGCGGCCGCGAGAACGACGGCTTTGTAGCCGGCGATGTTCGCCTGCGACGAGAGCACGTCCATCGCCTGCGCCCGCGAGATCCGCGGCAGCCATTCCAGCGCAAAGCCGGTGACGCCGGCCTGCGCGCACGAGGCGAGCGCCGCCTGGTCGAACGGATTCAAGAGCCCGACGAGGAGCGCGCCGCGCTTCAGCTTCGCGAGCTCGTCGCCGGCGGGCCCCCGGACCTTGAGCACGATGTCGGCGCCGAAAGCCTCGGCCACGCCGCCGATGCGAGCGCCCGCGGCTGCGTACTGCTCATCCGAAATGCTCGCGGCGGTGCCGGCGCCGGATTCGACGATGATTTCGTGCTTGCCGCTCGCCGCGAGCTTCTTGACGGTCTCGGGCGTGGCGGCGACGCGCGTTTCGCCCGGACGCGTTTCGCGTGGAATGCCGATCTGCATGGCGGGATCCCCAGGGTAGCGCCGTGGGGGTTTTGCCCCGCCGACGTTCGGATTTTCCGTAATGCTGCCACAAACCGAGCGATCACGCGCGAATGAGAGCGGTTCCCACGATCGCTTATGATGCGAATTCGGTTGCGGCCCCCACAGCAGCGACGAACATGACGAGCGAACAGCGCGACGGCGCGCCCCTCGGCGAGCCTAGCCACAGAGCGGTCGCCCGCGTGCTCGCGCAAGCGCACGCGGCGTGGACGGCCGGGGAGCGCGCGCGGGCCATGGCGATGCTGACGGCTTTTGCCGGGCGCGCGCCGGAAGCCGCGGTCTGGTCGCGGCTCGGCAGCTACGCGCTCGAGGCGGGCGACAACGACGCCGCTTACGCCGCCCTTCGCAACGCGGTGGCGGGCGCGCCGCCCGACGTCGTGTCGTGGACCAATCTCGGCACGGCGTTGCTGCGCCTCGCGCGGCTCGACGAAGCGATCGCTGCGTACCGTCGCGTGCTCGAGCTCGATCCCGGCGCCGTCGGCGCGCGCGTCAATCTCGCGAACGCGCTCCAGCAATCGGGCGCGCTCGACGAAGCCGTCGCGCAGCTCGAAGAGGCGCGCCGCCTTTCTCCGGAGGCCGCGGAAGTCCTGAACAACCTGGGCAACCTCTACAAGGACCAGGGCCGTTTCGACGACGCATTCGCGGCGTACGACGCTGCGCGCCGCGCGCGGCCGGAGTTTCGCGCCGCATTCTCGAATCTGCTCGCGCTGACGAAGCTTTCGACGCGGCACACACCCGCCGAGGTGTTTGCGTTGCACCGCGCGTTCGCCGAGCGCTTCGAGTTCGAATGGCACGCCGCATACCTGCCGCCCGGCAACACCCCCGACCCCCGGCGCAGGCTGCGCGTGGGCTACGTATCGCCGGACTGCCACACCGCGCTGCCGGCATTCGTCCTGCCGGTGCTGCGCCACCACGACCGCGAGCGCTTCGAGGTCTTCGCCTACTTCAACAATGCGCAGCCGGCCGAGACGCTGGCGCGCGTCGCGCCGATCGCCTCGCGGGTGATGAAAGGCGCGCCGGATGCCGAGGTGGCGCAATGGATTCGCAACGACGGGATCGACATCCTGGTCGACATCGCGGGACACACCGGCCACAACCGGCTCGGCGTGTTCGCAATGAAGCCCGCGCCGGTCGCGATCACGTGGCTCGACTATCTCAACACGACCGGCCTCGACAGCATCGACTACCGTTTGACTGATGCGGTCAGCGACCCGCCCGGCGACAGCGACCGGCTGCACAGCGAAACGCTGTTGCGACTCTCGCCAGCGCAATGGTGCTGGAACCCGCCGTCCGCTGCATCCGCGCCGGGACCGCTGCCGGCGGGCAGGACGGGTCAGCTGACGCTCGGCTCGTTCAACAATTATTCGAAGCTCACCGACGCGACGCTCGCGCTGTGGAGGCGGGTCCTCGCGGACCTCCCCGCCGCGAAACTCGTCATCGTCGGCGTACCTCCGGGCGTCGCGCAGGCGCGCGTCGCGGCGGCTTTCGAGGAGCTCGGCGCCGGTTGCGTTCGGGCCTTGCCGCGGCAATCGCCCGACGCCTTTCGCCAGGCGATCCGGGCAGTCGACATCGCGCTCGATCCGCTGCCGTTCTCCGGCGCGACGACGACGCTCGAGGCGCTCTTTCAAGGCGTGCCCGTCGTCACGCGGCCGGGCGCGACGTCCGCATCGCGGTCGTGCGCCAGCATCCTGACCGCACTCGGTCTCGAGGACTGGATAGCGTCCGACGCCGACGACTATCTCGGCATCATCGGGCGCGCCGGCGGGAGTCTCGATGCACTCGCCTCGCTGCGCGCGCAGTTGCCGACGAGGCTTGCGCAAAGTCCGCTCACCGATGCCAAGCGGTTCACGCGGGAGCTGGAGCACATGCTCGCCGGCGCGTGGCACACGTGGTGCGCAAACCGGGAGGCGGTACGCGGCGCGGCCGAGGCGCTGCGCGGCGTCCCGCCTGCAATTGCGATCGGGGCGCCCGCGCTCAATCGCCTTCGCCTGGACGCACGGCTCGCCGAAGTCGAATCCGCTCTACATGCCGGCCGCGGCGCGGAGGTCGTCGACGAAGCCTGCGCGCTCGTCGATGAGGCGCCGCTCTGGCAGGCGGCGCAGCGCGCGTACCTGCAGGCGCTGCTCGCATGGACGCGCACGCAGCCCGGCCTCGTCGAGCGAATCTTCCCGCCGCCGCCTTCGATTGCGCATCCGCCGAAAGTCTCGGTCCTCGTCTGCTCGATCGATCCGGCGCGTTTTCGCAAGGTGAGCACGAGCTATGAAGCACGCTTCGCCGGCCTTCCGGTCGAAATCATCGGCGTCCACGACGCGCGCTCGCTCGCCGAGGGCTACAACCGCGCCGCGGTGCGCTCGACCGGCGACATCCTCGTCTTTTCGCACGACGATGTCGATCTGGTGTCGGCGGATTTTGCGCCGCGACTGCTCGCCCATCTCGACCGCTACGACGGCATCGGCGTCGCCGGCGCGTCACAGGTGATCGGGCCGCGGTGGGGCGACGGCGGACAGCGGGCAATCCACGGCCACATCCTGCACGCGCCGCCGCCGGGTCGGAACGGCGCGCTGCTGATGGTCTCGGGGTTTCAGTCTCCTGTCTGTCAGGACATCCGGGTCCTCGATGGTGCGTTCATCGCGGTGCGGCGCCACGTCTGGGAGGCAACCCGTTTCGACGCCGACCGTTACGACGGCTTCCATTGCTACGATCTCGATTTCACGTGGCGCGCGAGCGGCGCCGGCGCGCGCCTCGCCGTTCCCGCCGACCTGCTGCTGTTCCACGCCTCGCAGGGCCGCTATGGCGAAACGTGGCGGCATTATGCGCGGCGCTTCATCGAAGCCGCGGGTCTCGATCCCCTGGCAGCGCCCCGGCCCGGCGGATTGCAGGCGCGACTCGAGACGCGCGAGCAGATCGACGCGTTGCGCGCGGCGATGGTGCATTTCCGTTACGGCGCGCCGGCCGGGAGCTAGCGACACACCGCGGCGACCCGGCTGCCGCAAGTCGAGGTGCACGCGCCTCGACTACAGGACTTCGATCTCTCCGAGGCCGCCGGTTTCGCTTTCCGGCGTCGACCCGGACGCAACGACCTGTGCAGATCGGGTGGCGCGCGCTACGACCGTCTGGCCAGCGGCTTCCAGTGCAGTGACCCGAAGAGCAGCGTCAGCGCAATGTTGTCGATCGGCGGCCCCGGATGCTTGCTGAGACGCTGCCGAGCGCGATCGGCAACTCCAGAGCGTGCGCGGCCAGCAGGGCGACGGCGACACTCCGCCATGTCGGCGCGATGCCGAATGGCAATGCACCGAAGCACCATTACAATGATCTGGCCATGGTCAAGAAGCTACGCGTGCACGCTAGCGATCTTCGCGGGGTCAACCGGCTGACCATCGCCGGCATCGCCGGGGTGGTTGACCTGGTCGAGGCGATGCATCACAAGATCGCTGTCATCCCACGAATCATCGCCAGACCGAAGCCGGACCGAACGACCGGCATCACGCGCGTGGTCTACCGGAGCATCCACGGCGTGGTCAGGCTGGTCGGCCACGGCCTCGACGGCCTGCTGGCGGGGCTTGCGCCCTTGCTCGGCGAGCGCAGCACCTGGCCGGGGCGCGAGGCATCGCTCGCGGTGCTCAACGGCGTGCTCGGCGACTACCTGGCTGCATCGAACAACCCGCTGGCGATCACCATGTCGCTGCGTCGGGGCGGTATCGCATTGCCTGGCGAACGCGAACCGGTGGCCGCGGCGATCCCGCAAGCCGGCAGCAAGCTGGTCGTGCTGCTGCACGGTCTATGCATGAACGACCTGCAGTGGAAGCGCAAGGGGCACGATCATGGCGCCGCGCTGGCGCGCGACCTCGCGTTCACGCCGGTCTATCTGCACTACAACAGCGGGCTCCACATCTCCACCAACGGCCGCGCGTTCGCCGAACAGCTCGAAAACTTGGTGCGCCTCTGGCCCGCGCCGTTGACCGAGTTCGTGCTGATCGGGCACAGCATGGGAGGGCTCGTCGCCCGCAGTGCCTGCCATTACGGCGCGCTGGCGCGCCACGAATGGCTGCGGCGTCTCGACAAGCTCGTCTTCCTCGGCACGCCGCATCACGGCGCGCCGCTCGAGCGCGGTGGCAACTGGGTCGACATCCTGCTCGGCGTGAGCGCGTACTCTGCGCCATTGGCTCGCATCGGCAAGATCCGCAGTGCCGGCATCACCGATCTGCGGTTCGGCAATCTGGTGGACGACGATTGGAACGAGGGCGATCGCTTCGCGCGCAGCGGCGATCGCCGCGCGGCCGTGCCGCTGCCGGAAGGGGTCGCGTGCTTCGCCATCGCCGCCACCACCGGTAAGACTGCGGGCGACCTTTCCGGCCGGCTGCTCGGCGACGGCATCGTGCCGCTCGCCAGCGCGCTCGGCCGCCACGCGAATCCGCGGCTGGCCTTGCCATTCGACGAGTCGCGACAGTTCGTGGCCCAGGGCACCCACCACCTCGACTTGCTCAGTCGAACGGAAGTCTACGCCCAGATCAAGCGGTGGCTGGCGACATCGGCGTGAGCATCGATTCCAACCATCCGCCATGTCCGATGATCAGCCCGCGTTCGGCCAAGCGCCGTCGTCGGCCAGTTTGCCTCAAAGCGGACGCCCATTAGCCGGCCGGAGTCGAGGGCAAAAATAGTACGTCGCAAACCAATTGCGTTAAGTCGGAGCAACAACGCCAGCCATCTTCATTCCCGCAGACATTCATTACGAGAAGGCATTCCGCGACAATGCCATCGACCTCGACGTTGTTGCGGAGCTCACCGACGTCAGTTCAGGGAGCTGGGTGTCGCGGTGGGCCACCGCATTCGGCTTTCGAAAGCCGCGCAAGCGTTGCGCTCCGGCTGATCAGTGCCGCTCACGCAACACGCGGGCATGCGCGGCGATGCGCCGCCGCCCCGACACCGCGCCGAGCGCCGCTGGCTCGCCGAATGTGGCTCGTTCGGCACGAGCGCGAAGGCGCGTTTGTTTTCGAATCTGGCGAACCGACTTGCTGCTTCGATGTTGTAAGGCTCATTCGCGGCGGCAACATGGTCTGGGTAATACAGCGCGCCGGTAGGGGCCGCTACAAGAAGACGGACCACATCGACATCAACGCCAAGCGCGGCCGGCAAGCATACCTTTATAGTTGCACGAAGGACGGAACGCCCACCCCCGCTTTGACCGACCTGCCGCGTCACCAGAAGCCGGACGATGCGCCCCCTGGGCCGCTCGGCGGTAGCCCAGTGGATGGGGCCGCCCCCTAAGCGACAGGTCGCACACGGCGCGGAAACTCGACGCGCTCGCGCAGTCGCTGCGCGGCCCTTAGGGCCCGTTCGCTAGGCCTGGCTGCTCGCGTCGCGCAGCCGGCCCTCGTTCCAGACGCAGGCGGTGCGCAGGTCCACGCACTCGCGTTCGTCAATCGTCCGCACGTCGACCATCAGCAGGTCCGGCATCGCGCCCGGGACCGTCACGAGCTCGGCCGTTGGCTCGCGCTCGCTAATGCGTTGCCGCGCCTCTCTCCAGCTCTTGGCGACGACCAGGTACGAACGCACCACGTGCACGGCCTCGTGCGCGATACGGTGCATCACCGCGTGGCCCTTGTAGAGCTTCATGGCGCATCCTCCCCGCAGCAGGCCTTCGTTCCGGCCGGCTCCCTCAAGTGCATCGAGAACAGGAACGCCCGCCCCGTGCCCGGGTCGAGGCAGACCTCGACCCTGCGCCCGCAGGCGTCGCATCGCATGTAGCGGGCGCGGCCGGCCGCTCCACCGCCGGCAATGAGCGCCTCGCGCTCCGCGCCGGACAACGCGCGCCCCGACTTCGGGCAGAGCTTCCGGTAATCCGTCAGCGCCATTCTGTTTCCTCCGGTTCCACGCGGATCGCCGCGTCACGGATCTCATCGTAGACGCGCAGTGATATTTACACCACTGAAGATTTGGCATGTATGATATGCACCATGCTCAACTTGCGAAGCGTCGACTTGAACCTGCTCCCGGTGTTCGAAGCGGCATACGAGGAGCGCAGCCTGTCGCGTGCCGCGGAGCGGTTGGCGATGACGCAGCCAGCGGTTAGCCATGCCATGACACGGCTGCGTGGCTTGTTCGGCGACGAGTTGTTCATCCGCCGATCGAGGGGCGTCGTGCCGACCCCGGTGGCGGATACGGTCTACGCGAAGCTACGCGCCGCGCTTGGCTCGATTCGCGACGCCGTGATCGAGACGCGGGCCTTCAACCCCAAGACGTCGACGCGAAAGTTCTTCATCAGCATTCCGCACCCGCTCGGGCCGATGATTGCGGTGCGGCTTCGCGAACGACTGGCCAGCGCCGCGCCGGGGATCGAGTTGGCATTCAGTACGAGGTCGCGTCCAGTGGAGCTTGTTCGGGCGATGCGCGAAGGGCGGGTGGATGCGGCAGTCGATTGGGTGGTTCCTGCTGGCGGCCAGTTTCACGAAGTAACGCTATTCGTGGACGCGATCGTGGCGGTTGCCCGGCACGGACATCCGGCGCGGCGCCGGGTGCGCTCGGCAGAAGACCTGAAGAATGGAGAATTCGTATCGCTGCGACCGCGGATCGAGGGGGAGAACACGACACTGGGAATCCGGGAGTGGTCCCGGTTGAAGCTGAACTACGTGCTTGAGGTCTCGGAGATCCTCGAGGTCTTCATGGTGGCCAGTCAATCGGATCTGTTTGGTCTGATCCCGCGGAGCATGCTGAAGGTCGCTCACGATTTCTTCGGGCTCGAGGCATTGGCGGCGCGGCCAAAGGCAGCGGCCGTACCCATCAAGCTGGTTTGGCACGCAAGCCGAGAAAGGGACCCGGCGCACGTTTTTCTGCGCCAACAGATAGGGCTCGCATCGAACGATATCGTCCCCCACAGATCACGTTAAGCGGGCAAGCCCAACGGCGAAGGGAAACGCAGGAGCACCCTGATCGGACCCCGCCGGTCCGATGAGGCCCACCTTAGCGCACTTCTGCCTACCGAATCGAAAGCGAAAACTCAGCGCGAAACCGGGCTCGATCATTGTTTTAGGTCAAACGTCATCGCCGCAGATCAGGATTTCTGGTGTTTTGAGCACGTTAACTGACACACCGTTGAACTTAAAGGCATACCGTAGTAAAAGGAGAAGTGGGCAAATTGGGCAGGGATGCTGCTTCTTGTGTCGTGGTTCGCGTTTATGATTGCATGGCGCGACATGCCGCCTGCCTCTCAGGCGTCGATGGTTCACCATTCAGGAGGCACCGATGAAAGCAGTTTTAATGATGGCGTGCGTGTTGTTTGCTTCGAGTGCATTGGCGGCCGATTGCGTTACCAATTCGAACGGCAAGACAGTTTGCAGTAACGGCGACAAGGCCGTCGTCGTGAACAAGAATACCGGCACGGTGAAATCGGCGGAAAGGAACTCCAGCGGAACGGCGACGACCGTGCAAGGCAGAAACGGCGCGAAGGCGGCGTACAACCCGAATACTGGCAATGCTGCCGTGTCGCAAACGGATCGGAACGGGGTGACTACCACGAAAACAACCGGAGGCGGCGAAGTAAAGAGCAGGAACGGCGTAGGCGTTGCCAAGACCGCGGATGGCACTACCTGCGTCAAGGGCAGGAACAATCAGGGGTGCACGAAGAATTAGCCCTGAATTAGCCCCGGTCGTTCGCTAAGCGAACGGCGCTGTTCCCGGCTGCCGCCGAGTGCAGGATGCTAGTCGTATCGGAGAACGGGATGATCCGATAGGCCACGCCCGCTGCCGTGCCACGGCGGGCGTGGCAACCAACGATCAGCTGCACCGCGGCATCGAACGGCCGCTTCAAGAAGCAACAACGACGGGTGTGGGTCGAACTGCGAGCGTCGGCGATTGGCCCGCTCGCGGCCGCAACCATACGCTCGGTTTACTCACAATAGCGACCGTTGTGATTGTGCAACGCCAACTCACAGGCTTCGTCTTCGCTCATCGTCGCACCTTCAGCAAGGCGGTGCGCCAGCTCGGCGACGTCGAGCTTTTCGGCCAGCAGCAACTGTAGGTGGCCCCGTGCACGCGCCTCGTTGATCTGGCGTGGCAGGCCTCCGTGGGTTCCGTAGGCTGCGTTCGCAAACCCTTCCAGACGTGCCGCCTCTGCGTACCTGCCGCCGAGCGCGAAACGCAGCGCATGATGGTCGAACGTGATCCACGCATTACCTTCGATTCGTTGGAGAGGAATCGCCTCCCGCGCAACGGCAAAGGCCTCACCGAGTTCGTTGCATTCCGTCAATGCGCCTGCGAGGTTGGCTAGCGGAATCGCCAGCGCTGCCTTGCTTGCATAGGGAGACTGACGGTACCCGGCGACAGCCGTCCGAAAGCTGTCGATGGCGCTTCGGAGATCGCCGGCTGCCCAGTCGAGGTCGGCGATGTCGGACGACAGAGCAAGCGCCTTGCGGTCGGCGCCGGCGACGCGGTAGAGGGAGAGCGCGCTTACGTAGGCGGCACGAGCCTCCGCCAGACGACCGGATCCCGCCCGGATCTTGCCCAGGACCTCCCATGCCAGGGCCTGCCATCTGGGCCGGCGCGCGTGCTCGAGTAGTGGCCGGGCCTCCGCGAGTACGCTCTCGGCAGCATCCATCTGGTTTGCGTACGCGAGCATCCAGGCGAGGCTCGCAAGCGCACCGGCAAGTCCGATCGAATCCTCCTGCGCGCGATAGATCGCTGCCGCTCGCTGCAGATTCGGGACTGCGTCCGGATAGGCACTGCCGCCACAGATGCCGAGGCCCATCCAGCAGCGCGCGACCAGCGTGCGAGCCGTGCCGGAGCCACACCGCGCGAGCGCCCTTTCGAGCTGTTGTCGTCCTTCCCCATAGAGCGAAAGCGCCCTCCAAAGCCACGTCGATGCGCCGGCCAGGGCGGTTCCGATCGCGACCTCGCCGCCTGGTCCGAATGCCCAGTCAAGGGCGCTGCGCACATTGTCGCGTTCGGGCAGGTAAGCCGCGCACCAGGCGGCATCGGACATTGCGTGCCACGCATCGTAGGCGCGCTCGAAGAGGTCGCGAAAGTAGACGGCGTGGCGCCGTTTGAGCGCTGCAACGTCGCCCGCTGCTTGGAGTTGCTCGAGCGCGTACGCGCGTACCGTCTCCAGCAAACGGTATCGCGCGCCGCCGGCTCCGGAATCGGTAACGACCAGCGAGCGCGCAACGAGGTGTGCGAGCAGATCGATTGCGTCGAACTCGTCGAACCCACCGCCGCAACTGACCCTCAACGCTGCTTCCAGTGCGAAGCTGCCGGAGAAAATCGCCATCCGATTCAGCATCACGCGCGCTTCAGCAGGCAGCAGGCCATAGCTCCACTCCATCGTCGCGTGCAAGGTCTTCTGGCGCGGCAATACTGTCCGCACGTCGCTCTTGAGCAGGCGAAACCGCTGGTCGAGCTTTTCTGCGAGAGTCTTTAGATCCAGGGTACGCGCGCGGGCTGCCGCCATTTCGATCGCGAGGGGGATCCCGTCGAGCCGCCGACAGATCGCCGCCACGGTCCTTGCATTGTCATCGTCCAGTGGGAAGGTCGCGCCTGCCGTTCTTGCCCGCTGGACGAATAGGTCCACTGCTCCGGCAGCGAGTGCCTCCATGGAAGTGATGGGTCCCTCGTTCGGGACAGCAAGTGGCGACAAGTGGAAAAGGTGCTCACCGGCGATCGCGAGTGGCTCCCGGGATGTGGCGAGTACGTGCACCCGGGGTGCTCCCGCGAGAATCGCCTCTACAAGCGCGGCCACCGCCGAGGCAAGATGGTCACAGTTATCGAGCAGCAGCAATAGCGTCTGCGTCCTGAGCCGGCCAACGAGCGAATCGGAAGGAGGCTTTGCGCCCCCCAAGTCCATACCGAGTGCAATCGCCACGGTGGTTGCAATGAGATTGCGATCGGTGATCGGCGCCAAGTCCGCAAGCCAGACGCCGTCCGGGTAGCCCGACAAGACTTCCGTTGCAACCTGCAAGGCGAGCCGCGTCTTGCCGATGCCTCCGATTCCGATCAACGTCACCAGCCGGCATTGCGAAAGGAGTGCCTTGACCTTTCCCGACTCACATGCACGACCGACAAGCGGGGTGACCTGCGCCGGCAGGTTGTGACTCGACGATCCGGGTGTCGGTGGCGGCTCCGCCGCAACGGCCCGAACCTCCAGGCCAAATCGATAGCCTCTTCCAGGAATGGTGACGACCGTCGCAGGGCCGAGGATCTTGCGTATCGACGAGATCTGGACCTGCAGGTTGTTCTCCTCGACGACCAGACCCGGCCACACGAGGTCGAGCAACTGGTTCTTGGAGACCAACTGGCCGGCGCGCTCGACCAGTGCCAGGAGCACGTCAAACGCCCGCGGACCTAGAGCAAGCGGTTGGCCATCCGCAAGGAGCCGGCGCTCGTCCGGTTGCAGCTCGAAAGAGCCGAAGCGGTAGGCGGTCGACACGGCGAGCCGGGGAGCAGGGACCCTGAAGACCGGGATAGCCGTAAATCTACGCCAACGTACGCGCTTTAAGAACGTTTAAGCCCGCCTAAAGGACGGAAGTACCTCGCAGACTGGAAAGTACATCCCAGGCGCCGGACCTTTCCGGACCAACGACTGCGAGGAGACCGTCATGGACACCAAGCCTGCCATTGCCCGCCCCCACCCCCTGACAACCGTTATCGCCGCTGCGCTGTCCGCCCTCATCGCTATTGCGTTGCTCACTGGCGTGGCCGGTCTCTTCCAGCGCGACGGCACGCCGTTCGAGCGGGTTGTCGTCGCCGAGCACGCCTGCGAGCACTACGCGTTCGCGTCCGAGCGCGAGGCTTGCGTGGGTCTCTACCTCGCCGTACAACGCGTCCAAAGCATCGCGTATCGCTGAGGCGACATTCCACCTTTACGATTCCTCGGTTGCCGACCCACGGTCTCCGCCGCAAAATCCATGGTTCGCGTCCTCGCACGGGTAAGGGAAGCGGCGCTTGCTCTTCCGCGTCTACGGCTATTGATCGAAGGCCTCCTTACGGGCAACTCGATTGCCGTGGGTCCGGGCTGCGACAGTCGGGCGACGGTCGCAAAGCAGCCGTAAAACGAAACGGCAGCTATTGCTGCACGGCAAAGGCATTGGCGGGCACGCTACAGCGGAGACGCTGCGCGTTGCGCAGGTGCTGGGATATCGCGTGGGCGTGCTGCAGTCGTCCGAGCTGGGCCACTCGGTCTATCTCGGCCTGGGGTTTACCGATGTCGGCAAGATTCCGCTGTTCGTGCGCATGCGCGCCGCATCGCACGCGCCAGTCCGCTTTAGGGTCGGCCGCGTTAGATCACGTCGGGGCTTGGCGCGACTGAAAGCCGTCGCTCGCGTTTTGGTCGCACGCCGACGACTGCACACGGTTGACAATGAGCGGACTGTCAGCGCAGAGTTTGATGGAAACCCTTTTGCAGATTTTTCGCCGAACGCCGCCCGCAGAGCACTTCGTCGGATGACCGAATGCCAAGGATGAACGACTATCTGGCGCTCGCCAAACTCTCCTTCGGCATGGGCGACCGCTTCGCGCATCAGGGCAAGGCCCAACTCCACGCCTGCGTCAAGGCGACCGAGCTCGGCGTGGATTTCATCCCGGTCTGGAACAAGTCCAACCGCGAACACACGTTCATCGGCACCGAACCGTCTAGCGTGCGCGCCGAGGCCGACGCCGCTGTCAAGGCGCTCGGCTGGCAAAAAGCCTACCACGTTGACGCCGATCACATCCGCCTCGAAACGGTGGACCGGTTCATCGCCCCGTCTGATTTCTTCACGATCGACGTGGCCGACAGCATCGGCAAACCTGCCGGCGCGACCGACGTGAAAGCATTCGTCGACCGGCATCCGGAACTCGTCGGCACGGTATCCATTCCGCGCATTGACCGGCCGTTCGAGATCACGCGCGCCGAAGTGGAGCGCGTCACCAACATGTTCCTGCTCGCCGCGCAGGACGCCGGGAAGATCTACCGCCACATCCGCGACGCCAAGGGCGCAGGGAATTTCATCACTGAAGTCTCGATGGACGAGACCGACGGTCCGCAGACGCCGCCCGAGCTGCTGATCATCCTCGCCGCGCTGGGGGATGAACAGGTTCCGGTGCAGACGATCGCACCGAAGTTCACCGGCCGCTTCAACAAGGGCGTCGACTACGTCGGCGACCTGAAGCAGTTCGAGAAGGAATTCAACGACGACCTCGCCGTCATCGCGTTCGCGATCCAGCAATTCGGCCTGCCGCCGTCGCTCAAGTTGAGCGTGCATTCGGGCAGCGACAAGTTCTCGATCTACGAACCGATGCGCCGCGCGCTCAAGGCGTTCGACGCCGGTGTCCACCTCAAGACTGCCGGCACGACATGGCTGGAGGAATTGATCGGACTTGCCGAGGCCGGCGGCGACGGCCTGGAGATCGCCAAGGAGATCTATGCGTACGCCATCGAGCGTGTCGAGGAGTTCTGCGCGCCCTACGCGGCGGTCATCGACATCGACGAATCGAAGCTGCCCCCCGCAGGCGCGGTGAACGGCTGGAGCTCCACGCAATTCACCGACTCGCTGCGCCACAACCCGAGGAACCCGAGGTTCAATCCGAGCTTTCGGCAATTGCTGCACGTCAGCTTCAAGGTTGCCGCCAAGAAGGGCGATCGCTACCTGAACGCGCTGAAGAAGCACGAGGCGGTCATCGCCAGGAACGTGACCGAAAACCTGTTCGAGCGGCACATGAAGCCGTTGCTCGTCGGGCCATAGTCCTGCGCCGGTTGCGCGGCGCAGCGAGGCCCCACGCTGTGGTCGAATCGGATCAACGGCGCCAGCTCACGCAACTTATCGCGCCCCCAGCTTCCTCACTTCGACCCCGATGGCAACGGATCGCGCGCCTGTGATCCGTCCCGGAGTTATCGCCGCGGCTTTAGATCGCCGCAGCGATCGCGTTGCCCAGCTCCGCGGTCGTCGCCTTCCCCCCCATGTCCGGCGTGCGCGGCGCCGCCGGATCGGCGAGCACCGCCTCGATCGCGCGGACGATCGCCGCTGCCGCCTCATCGTGACCGAGATGATCGAGCATCAGCGCGCCCGACCAGATCTGGCCGATCGGATTGGCGATGCCCTTGCCCGCGATGTCGGGTGCGGAGCCGTGGACCGGCTCGAACAGCGACGGATAGTCGCGTTCGGGATTGATGTTGGCGGACGGCGCGATGCCGATCGTTCCGCACACCGCAGGACCGAGGTCGGACAGGATGTCGCCGAACAGGTTCGAGGCGACGACGACGTCGAAGCGGTCGGGGTTGCGGACGAAATGCGCGCACAGGATGTCGATGTGGAACTGGTCGGTGCGGATTCCCGGGTACTGCTGCGCCAGCGCGTGGAAGCGCTCGTCCCAGTACGGCATCGTGATCGAGATCCCGTTCGACTTGGTCGCGGAGGTCACGTGCTTCGCCGCGCGCCTCTGCGCGAGCTCGAACGCGAATTTCATGATCCGGTCGACGCCCTTGCGCGAGAACACCGTTTCCTGGAACACGACTTCGCGCTCCGTGCCTTCATACATCCGGCCGCCCACCGACGAATACTCGCCCTCGGTGTTTTCCCGGATGACGACGAAATCGATGTCGCCCGGCTTGCGATTCGCGAGCGGCGTCGGGATTCCCGGCATCAGGCGGCACGGCCGCAGGTTCACGTACTGGTCGAAGCGGCGCCGGAACTGGATCAGCGATCCCCACAGCGAGATGTGGTCGGGCACGGTCGCCGGCCAGCCGACGGCGCCGTAGAAAATCGCGTCGTGCGGGCGGAGAACGTCGAACCACTCCTCCGGCATCATGCGTCCGTGCTTCGCGTAGTAACCGCAATCCCAGTCGAACTGCCGCCATTCGAACGCCACGCCGAATTTGCGTCCGACGGCCTCGAGGACGGCAATCCCCTGCGGCACGGTTTCCTTGCCGATGCCGTCGCCGGGGATGACGGCGATGCGATGCGTTTTCATTGCGGGGCCCCCATGCTCGAAATCCCGATGGTCGTGATCCGATTCTAGGTTAAGCTCAGCGCGCGACAAAGGCGGCAGCGACGATTATGCGCTCCACGATCCTCGTCATTCTCCAGCTTGCGGCGCTAGCCGCGATCCTTTGCCCCTGGGATGTAGCACGCTGGAACGGCGTGGCAACGCTCGGCGTCGCGGCCGGGGCGGCGCTTGGCGCCTGGGCGCTGACCGCCAACCGGCTCGGCAACTTCAACGTCCGGCCCCAGCCCAAGGCCGGCGGCTATCTCGCCACCGGCGGCCCGTACGCCTACGTGCGTCACCCGATGTATCTCGCCTTGCTGCTCGTCGCTGCCGGCGCTTGCATCGGCTACGCGACGCCGTGGCGCTGGATCGTGTTGGTGGCGCTGACGGTCGTGCTCGATCGCAAGGCGCGCATCGAAGAGTCCGGGCTCGCCGCGCTACATAAAGGCTACGCCGACTACGCGCGAAGAACCCGCCGGATCATTCCGTACGTCTGGTAGCCGGTCGCGTCGGGCGCCGTGCGGGGTGGTCGGGGACGGGAGGCGCGGACCTCATCCATCCGACGGATGGCGCGGCGTCGTCGCGGTGCCTACAGCAACCGAAAACACGTTGCGGCCAAGCGAGCGCGTGCATTCGAGTTGCCTTGCTCGCCTCGCCGCTTCGCCAACGGCAACGCAACGCGTCTACCGCAATCCATACGGGGATTCGCATGCTTCGCAGGCTCTAGCTCACGACACTCTTCGCGCTGCAGCTTGCGCTATTGGCGCGCGTCGCGCCGCGGCTCGGATACGCGCTGCCTGCCGATGCCGCGCCTGGTGCGCTTCCCGGCGGCGCACCCGCCCTCGTCCAGTTGGGAGTTGGGCTGTTTAACGTACTTCCTTTGTTCTCCTCGGAACTCTTGATTTGCTGCAAAAACAGCACCTTAAGAAAATGTTGTGGTCCATGTTTATGCATGGAGTTCCACGCCATTTAACCCGCAAGGGGGCACCAAGGGGGCACCGGCGCCCCACCCCCACGCGCCGAGGAGAACACAATGAGCGTTACGTCACGCTTCAACTTTACCAAGACCGGCGTTGCCGCACTACCGGGCGCCGCCCCAGGACGGCGGGACACGCACTTTGACACCAGAACTCGCGGCCTGATGGTGGTGGTCACCCCTGGCGGCACGAAGACCTTCTACGTGCGGCGCAAGGTCAACGGCCGGTCCGAGCGGATTTGTATCGGGCGCTTCTCGGACTGGTCGGTCGAGCGGGCGCGGGGGCGCGCCGACGAGATCAACGCAAGCATCGGCCGCGGCGAGAATCCGGCGGAGATGCGGCGGGCTAAACGCGCGGAGATGACGCTCGACGACCTCTTCGTGGAGTACATGGCACGCAACGGGCCCCATCTGCGCCGCCCCGATAAGCCGCGCAACAACTATCGCCTCTACCTCGGACACTGGGGCCTGCGGAAGCTGTCCACGATCAAGCGTCACGAGGTTGATGCCCTGCACAAGGAACTCGCGCGCACCAAGAGCCACGTGACGGCCAACATCGCGCTAAGGCTGCTCCACGTTATGTTCAACAAGGCCATCAACGAGTGGCGCATCTGGTCCGGGGACAACCCAGCCCACGGTATCCGCAAGCTACGCGAAATCCCGCGCGACCGTTTCCTGCTCGCGCAGGAAATGCCGTTCTTCATGATGGCCGTCGAGCTTGAGCCCAATGTCGACGTCCGACATCTTGTGCATCTTGCACTGCTCACGGGTGCGCGACGGGCGAACCTTCTCGCCATGCGCTGGGACCAGTTGGAGTTGGACGAAAAAGTCTGGCGTATCCCGGAGACCAAGAATGGAACACCGCAGTTACTGCCGCTCGCGCCGGAGGCGGTGACGGCGAGAAGATGTGGGCCAAAGTCATGGAACTCGCCGGCGAACCTGTGGCAGCGTGCCAGTAGTACCTATGGCTCGCTGCCAGACCTGTTCTATCTCTTATCTCTCTAAATATACATACCCTATAGGATAGTCATGGTGGATGGATCCCTCCCCGAGACTACGCAGCTCGTTTGGGACGTCAATGCCGGTGCGCTCGTGGCGCCGCGCCCGGGTCCAGAACCCGCGACGCGCTATTTCATTAAGGGCCCGATACCGCTCCTCTGGCTTCAGCACGCGGCGGCGATCCCCGGAAAAACGCTTCACGTCGCCCTTGGCCTCTGGTTCGTCGGAGGGCTATGCCGTTCGAAGACGTTCTCCTTCAAACGGGGCGTGGCCACGGGCCTGAGCGTGTCGCCTGACGCCATGTACGATGCGCTGACCAAGTTAGAGGGCGCAGGCCTCATCAGTGTCGTGCGGCATCGTGGACGCTCGCCAGTGGTTACGATCCTCGACGTCCCGAGCTGATTCGAAGCACTCAGTACTTCGCCCTGGCACTGAGCCTGCCCTCGCGCGCGCGAGGAAGGGTGAGGTCGGTGCGAGGCCAGCCCCCTCCCGAGCATTCAGCGCCAGGCACGCCACACCACACGGCGCGGCGTTAGCCATTGCGAAATGGCTCGCCCGATGTGCGCCAGCGCACGGATTTCCAGACCACAACGGCCGAAAATATTGGTGCAGGATTCGCTGCACCAACCGTGGCCGGGGAACAAATGGGATCAGCACCACACCTTTCGCGAATACGACGCAACGGAATCTCGAGACAGGCTTCTACATTCGCATTCGTGCTGCTGGCGGTTTCCGCGGTGCTCGCGCCGCCGGCCAGCGCCAAGAGCGAGGAAGTCGTCCGCGCGCCCTCCGGCGTAATGTATGTAACGGGCGGCGTCAGCAGTGATGCGGTGGATCTGCTGAAGTCTATGGAAAAGGACTTCAATCTGAAGCTGGTATTTGCGAACACGTCGGGCGCGTACTTGAGCGACGTCAAGGTCACGATCGTCGATGGCTCCGGTCACGTCGTATTGGACACCACGTCGGAAGGGCCGCTGCTGATGGCAAAACTGCCTGCGGGGGGCTACCGGGTCGACGCGACCTTCGGGGGGCATTCTGAGAGCCGCAAGATCATCGTTGCCCCGAACAAGCTGGTCACGGTCGATTTGCGATGGCCCGTCAACTAATGCCTCTGCTCGCCTGCGCAAAGAGAGTTTCGCTTTAGGTGGTCTCCCCCGCCTCCCCGCCGTACTACGCACTCAGTACTCAGTCCAAAGTACTCGGTACGAGGTTCTGGGTGCGGTCGCCTTCGGCGATCAGCTCGGCCAACTCGGCATCGGTCATCCGCTCGAGCTCGTTGCGCTGCACCCGTGCGTCGACGCTGAGCTGGACCTGCTTGCGCTCCGGCGCGTAGTAGCCACACATCTTGGCGATCTCCCGCCAGCCGGCGATCATCGCGCTCGGATCCGATCGTAGCCGCGCAACTTCGATGGCTTCCTCGAAGCCCTGCAATACCGCCGCGCGCGTCACCTGCGCGTGGGCGACGATCTCGGCTTCACCGGCGCGTACCGCCTGCACTTCAGGCGCGACCTTTTGGCTTGGGTGTAGTACCCCGTCGCCGTACCAGGTGTGACGAACGACGCCCTTCGCAAGGGTGCCCTCTGCCCTGTAGGGTGCATCTGGATGCACCTTCCCAGGGTGGTGTCCAAAATCAGAGGGGGTGCCTTGTACCCCTTCTTTGTGCCTTGTGCTTTGTGCTTCGATCGAGAAGCGAACTACTCGCCTAGCTCCAGTCGCCGCCTCCATCACCGCCGATGCCACCGAGGTTGTCGTCCCACGACGAGTTATCGGCGATGCCGAAGTCGGTGCCACCCATATCGTCGGCCGTCGATTGCGCCACGTCGCCGACCAAAGGCGTACCGCTGTGCCCGCCGCCGAGCCGATGCGCGAGCGCTTCGCCCGCCACCATCCCAGCGCCAAGCGCTGCACCTGTCGCGAGTCCACCCAGAATGCCGGAGCCGATTCCACCACCGCCAGCCAGGGGCCCGACGGGCCCGCTGGCGTATGGCTGTGCCGGCGCGGGCGCACCGTAGCCGCTACCTGCCGGAAGATACGTGGTGGCGGGGCGGCGCATCGCTCTCACGACCACGAGGATGAGTACGACGAGGCCGGCACCGAGTAGCAGCATCGTCCATGGGATTCCGCTGTTCGTCGCGGGTGCCATGCCGAGACCGCTCGAAGATGCGACGCGCCGCTTCAGTTCCTGCACGGCCTGCGGTTTTGCAAAAGGCAATCCAGGGTCTAAGCGCTCGGCGGTGTTGAGCTCCGCTTCCGCTGCTGCCAACCGGCCTTGCTTGGCCAATAGCTCGGCTTCGACAAAATGCGCCTTGGCACTGTTGGGATGGGCACGCAAAACTTCGTCCATCATCCGCTGCGCCTGAGCGATGTTGCCTGATTCCGCCGCCTGATAGACCTGGCTCAGCGTCGGCTCCTGAGCTAACGCTGGTCCAATCATGAAGGCCGCAACAGCGAGGGCCGCGACGCCGCTTAGTGTCTTTGCTGACATAGTTTGGTTCCTGACGATTTCAGGACCAGTTTGGGACTAGGCGCGGCCTTTCAAGTTCCGCCGTGGCGCGCTGCGGACGTGTAGGCGGCAAGCTCCCAATCCCCGCTTGTCTCATCGTGCCGAAGGACGTACAGGTTGCCCCCGTCAACCTCGACCCTGAACCAGCGTTGCGTCGGCGCGAGCCAGCGATCGACTATGGCGCGCACGGCGAAGCGGTGCTCCCCGAGCCAGAACGCGATCGGTTCCTGTTCACCTCGATACGCGGCGTAGCACTCGACGCGAATTGCCATGCCTTCACCTTGCGTCTAGTTTCTTGCCAGTTCGTCGCTCAGTGCCATGGGAACCCCCTGTTCAAGCGCTTGTGCTGCGGATCATGCCAAGGATCGGGAATCCAAACACGCCAAACTCTGCCTTCCGACCACTTCGATCGTTGCCACCGATTTCGGATCTCCACATCGGTTCTGACGCAAAATCGAACTTCCGAAGCCAACCAGGAGTAGCTTGCATGGCTGAGACTCGACCCAGTATCGCCGTCAAGCGGCGCGCATTTCGGCAATTGCACGAGGCCGGGTGTTTCCTCATTCCGAATCCGTGGGACATCGGGACCGCGCGTTATCTGCAGAGTCTCGGCTTCAAGGCGCTGGCCACCACCAGTTCGGGCTTCGGCTGGTCGAAGGGCCGCCCCGATGCGGCCAAGCCCCGCGACATGGCGCTCGCCCATCTCTACGAGATTGTCTCGGCAACCGATTTGCCGGTGAATGCTGACTTCGAAAGCGGCTTCGCGCATGATGCGGCGGGCGTCGCGGAGAGCGTTCGTCTCGCGGTCGAGACCGGGGTGGCGGGACTGTCGATCGAAGATGCGACTGGCGATGTAGCCACTCCGCTCTATGACCTCGGCACCGCGGTCGAGAGGATTCGCGCAGCGCGCAGAGCCATCGACAAGGCGGGCGGTGATGCCTTGCTGGTCGGGCGCGCTGAATGCTTTCTTGTGGGTCGACCTGATCTCGATGAAACAATCGGGAGGCTGATGGCCTATTCACAAGCGGGTGCCGATTGCCTCTACGCGCCGGGAATACGCACGCGTGACCAAATTGCCGCTGTGGTCGCCAGCGTCGCACCAAAGCCGCTCAATCTGCTGATAGGTTGGGCGAGCGAGCTCACTATGCGGGACATTTCCGCGCTCGGTGTACGACGAGTCAGCGTAGGTGGTGCGCTTGCCCGCACTGCCTGGGGCGCATTCATGCGGGCTGCCAGATTGATTGCGAAGCAAGGCAAATTCGATGGTTTCGCCAACGCGGCTTCGGGCGATGAACTCGATTCGTTCTTTCGCGATGACCTGGCAAAGCGGGGGCCGGCATGATGATCAAAGGAGTATGTCCGAACCACCGCCGTGAGTCAGTCGGCCGGAATTTCACATCGATTTCGACATCCAGACTCGTTGCCGGGACCATGCGACGCAACGGATCCGCGTTCTTGGCGACGCAACTCATGGCTCGAAGCGCAGACAATGCCTGCAAAGCGCAGTGTAGTGTCAGGCGTAAGTCTCCCTCAGATGTTGCGCGTTTGACGGACGTTGGCTCTAAAATGCAAAGTATCAACAGCCAATAGGGGGGGCTTACATGATCGGATACGTGACGCTCGGAACAAACGATCTGCCGCGTGCAGCAGCCTTTTATGACGCGCTCCTGGCTGAGATTGGCGCCAAACGCTTGTGGGACTCCGGGCGGGGCATTGCTTGGGGAGTGGCACAGGACAAGCCGAGTCTTGGCATCATGAAACCCTACGACGGCAACACGGCCACCGTAGGCAATGGAGTCATGGTCGCACTGATCGTGGATTCTCGCGACAAGGTCGATCGCGTCCATAAGAAGGCGCTCGAACTCGGTGGCAAGGACGAAGGCGCGGTCGGTCCGCGTGGCGACGGTTTCTATGCCGGCTATTTCCGCGATCTGGACGGCAACAAACTGAACGTCTTTTGGATGGGCTAGGATTCCCGTCAGCAACATCCGCTGCAGGAGACTGTTATGACCTATCTCTGCTTCCACGTCGAGATCGCCGACAATATCGCCCATATCCAGCTCAAGCGCGGCGACGAACTCAACACGATGGTGCCGGATTTCTGGAGTGAGCTACCAGAGATCGTGCGTGACATCGACGACAGCGCCAAGGCACGTGTCATCGTGATTTCCTCCACCGGCAAGCATTTCTCTGCCGGCATGCACCTGTCGGCTTTCACGAGCGGCAGTTCCGCGGAGAACTTCGCTGCGAGTTCGACCGAGGAGCGCGGCCGCCTGCGCGCAAATGTGCGCCGTGGCGTCCTCGACATCCAGGAGACCTTCAACGTCATCGACCGCGCGCGCATGCCGGTACTGATGGCAATCCAAGGAGGTTGCATTGGCGGCGCAGTTGATTTCGCCAGTGCCTGCGATTGTCGTTACGCCACGGCGGACGCGTTCTTCGTTATCCAGGAAATCAACATTGGCATGACGGCAGATGTTGGCACGTTCCCCAGACTCTGCCATCTGATGCCGCAGGGTATGGTGCGCGAGCTTGCCTATACTGGCCGCCGCCTATCGGCGCAGAGGGCGCTGGAGCTTGGCCTCGTCAACGCGGTGTTTCAGACGCAGGAAGAGATGCTCGATCAGGTGATGGGCATTGCGAAAGATATCGTCGAGAAATCGCCGCTCGCCGTACACGGCTCCAAGGTGATGATCAACTATGCGCGCGATCACTCGATCGCCGATGGACTTGACTACATCGCGACTTGGCAGGCCGGCATGTTCAACCCGGAAGCCGACGTAGTGGAGAGCCTCAAGGCGAAAGCCGAGAGGCGAGAAGCGAAATTCGCCGACCTGTTGCCGGTGAGGAAGGTGTTCGGCCCTAAGCGGCAACCGGCACCGTGATGGCGGATGGCGTCGGCTCGCACACTCGCGACCTGCTGAGATCGACCGATCGATGTGGAGGAGGCTCGACTCCTCGTTGTCGTCCAGCGTACTTGATGCGTCGTTCGAAGTACAGAGAACTCAGTACGTCACTTGAGGTACTTTGAGCTTGCATCGGGGCAAGAAAGCGCGTCGCGTTTCGCTCAACGACCGCGCTCGCCCCGTTGCTACCTGCGGCCGCGCTCAGGTCCGCAGGTTATCGTTGAGGAACGCGATTGTGCGCGACCATGCGAGCTTTGCAGCCGCCTCGTCGTAGCGCGGCGTCGTGTCGTTGTGAAAGCCGTGATTCGTATTCGCGTACATGAACATCTGGTACTTAACTGCATTTGCCTTGAGGGCCGACTCGAACGCCGGCCATCCGGCGTTGACACGTTCATCAAGCCCTGCGTAGTGGATCAACAAGGGCGCCTTGATTTTGGCGACATCCGCAGCGCCGGGCTGGCCGCCATAGAACGGCACTGCCGCCGCAAGATCCGGCAGCCGCACCGCAAAAATGTTGACGATCGTTCCGCCAAAGCAAAAGCCCACGGCGCCGACTTTGCCAGTGCATTCTGGACGAGACTTCAGAGCCGCATAGGCTGCGAGCAAGTCTTCGGTGCGCTTGGCCGGGTCGAGTTGACCAAACAGCTGCGCCGCTTTCTCTTCATCACCGGGATAGCCGCCAAGGGGAGTGAGGGCGTCCGGCGCAAAAGCCAGGAAGTTCGCCACCGCCAGGCGACGCGCGACGTCCTCGATGTACGGGTTGAGGCCGCGATTCTCGTGAATAACCACAACGCCGGGCAACTTGCCAGGCAGGTTCGCAGGCCGGGCGAAATATCCGCGCATGGTTCCAGAACCTTGCGGCGACGGGTAAGTCAGATATTCCGTCTTGATGCGAGCATCGTCCTTGGCGACCTGTTGTGCGAACGCATAGTTCGGCCGCAGGCTCTCCAGCATCGCCGCCGCGGTAAATCCACCTACGGCGTATTTTCCGGCTCGATCCAGAAAATCACGGCGGCTCATCCAGCCATGAACATACCCATCGAACAGCTTGAGAACTTCGGGAGGAAAGTCACTGGCAAGCTTCCGTTCCATGGTAGTACCCCTATGGAAGAATGCGCCGACAGCCATTGTAGCGCCCATGTCCTCGAAGCGCGAAGAATTCAGAGCGAAGTTCGGAGTACTCAGTACGCCGGCGAAGGACTCAGTCCTTCGCTCGAGGCAGTCTGCGCTCGCCCTCGTCTGGCAACACGGGGAGGAGCGTTTTACTCAACGACTACGCTCGCCACGTCGCTGCCAGTCATGTGCTGCCTAGGCCAGCGTCAGCGGACTTCGGTGAACCGGGCCGGAACCAGTCACCCGAAGACGGGCCTATGAATTACTCGCCTGCGCGGGCTGGTATGCAGTACCTGGCGCGCGATTAGATTATCCGCAGTCTTGGGGCTGTTCAACAACATGCCACAGATTCGCGCGAAATTCTTGGCACCAAGCGCGTCGCCCGTCGCACTCAGCACTTCGTATCAAATACGACGTACCCCGTGCCATGGATTGGGTCGAGCGACTCCGGGTGAGGCCGATGCGACAGGAGCTGACGCGTCGAATCAGAAGGTCCAGTGCCTAGAATCGAAGGTCCGAGAACGACCCGAAGCAGCCACACGCGCCGCGGCAAAGCGGGCCGTCGCCGCAGTGTCAACTAATGAATAGTCAGGAACCCTCGTCCAGCCACGCACGGGCTTGGGCGATCGCCTCGTCATATGAAAGCGAGCGGCCATCGGACTCAGCGGCGGCAAACGCGATGGCTCCCAACGCCTCCCGCGCCCGCTCGATAAACACGTCCTCCCCTGGCTCGGGGTGATGACCGATGCGCTCCCTCTGCGCCTCGGCTGCCCCATAGAGTCGCGCGGCGAGGTTCCACTCGCCGAAAAATACCGCGAGTTCCGACGCACCGCTCAGATGCGCAATGCCAGCTCGCTTCGAACCGATGTCCTCGGCGATCGAGAACCCCTCGCGCAACATCTCCCTTGCGCGGTCTCCCAACCCGAGGGCAATCGACGTCGCCCCGAGATCTGAAAGATTGATGGCAATACCGGCGCGATCTCCCCGCTCGCGGTTAAGCGTCAACGCTTCCTCGAACAGATGCTGCGCCTTTTCCTGTTCTCGCTTTTCGCCGTAAAAAGACGCACCAAGCGCATGGAGCGCGCGAGAAAGTTGTCGCTTGTCTCCAAGCTGTCGCGAAAGCGCGAGCGCGTCCTGGAAATGTGTGCGCGCCATGGCTCTGTTTCCCCCAGCGAGGACCACATACCCTAATAACCGGAGCGCTTCGGCCTCTCTTCCCTTGTTGCCTATCTCATGCGAGATGGACAGACTCGTCTCAACGTATTCTTTCGCCTCCGCGTAACGGCCCATAAAATAGCTGGCCTCGCCCGCAGCCCAGAGCGCCCGGCACCGAGCGAGGTTGCGCACCTCGGCCCCAGGCCGTGTCAGTGCATCCGCCGTCACCCGATGTCTCAGCGGGACCAGGCCGCGATGCAGCAGGTACACCCCTAAGGAGAAAACCAGTCGCAATCCCAGCTCGGCGCCATCCTCGGCGTGATCGCACCAAGAATGAGCCGCCAGAAGGTTCTCGCGTTCCAGGTCAAGCCGCGCGAACCACGCGCCCTGCTTTTGCCCGACAAGCTCCGGTTCCGCTTCCTCCGCGAGCGCTACGAAGAACGCGAGGTGGCGGTTACGCGTCGCCTCGCCCTCACCGGACTCGTTAAGCCGATCCTGTGCATACTGGCGCACTGTTTCCAGCATTGTGTAGCGGGTTGTGCCGCCCTCGACGCGGTTGGTTGTGACGAGTGATTGCTCGACGAGACGCGTGAGCACGTCCAGAACCGCATACTCGTCCAGCTGTTCGCCGGCTACCCGCGTGGCGCTGGCTAGAGTCCAGCCGCCGACAAATACCGACAGCCGCTGCAACAGCTGCTGCTGGTCGGGCGCGAGATGGTCGTAGCTCCACTGGATCGTCGCGAGCAGCGTCTGTTGCCGCGCCATCGCGGTCCTGCTGCCGCCCGTCAGCAGCCGGAACCGGTCGTCGAGCCTGGCGCGGATTTCCTCCACCGTAAGCATTTTCACGCGGGCTGCGGCCAGCTCGACAGCCAGCGGAATGCCGTCCAGTCTTCGGCAGATCTCGGCCACGGCATCACGGCTGTCGTCTCCCAGCGAGAATTTGGGAACCAACAGTCGTGCCCGCTCGACGAAGAGGCGCACCGCCTCGCAGGCATCCAGTGCTCTGGGGTCAAGTTTCGATCCAGGCGGTGGAAACGACAGCGAACGAACAGTGACTGTGCGCTCACCGGCAACACTTAACCCTTCGCGGCTGGCCGCCAACACGCGCACGCCTGAGGCGGCGCCGATCACGCGCTGTACCAGAGCCGCACACGCCGCCACCAGATGCTCGCAGTTGTCGAGGACCAGCAACAGATGTTTACTGGCAAGGCGGTCGCAAAGCGTGTCGACCATCTGCCGGTCATTCTCCTCTCGAATCCCGAGCAGCGTTGCAACCGTCAGCGTCACGCGCTCTGCATCCAGGAGCGACGCCAGATCGACGTACCAAACGCCATCCGGGAACGACTGGAGAACCCGTTTTGCGAGCTCGACAGCGAGTCGAGTCTTGCCACAGCCGCCGATGCCGGTCAGTGTCAGCAGTCGCGTTTGCTCGAGCAGTGCGGCGTACTCCTCGAGATCGTCGTCGTGACCAATGAAACTGGTCAGCTGAGACGGCAGGTTGTGCCGCGGCGTCTCCGGCAGCGATGACGACACACTGCCGGGCGTGAGCTCCAGCGTAAAGCAATAACCGCGGCCCGCAGTGGTCGCAATCGCTGCTGTCCCCAGAATCTTGCGCAGCGCAGAGACCTGCACTTGCAGGTTGTTCTCCTCCACGACCACGCCAGGCCAGACCAGGCCAAGCAATTGGTCCTTGGTCACCAGTTGGCCGGCGCGCTCGACCAGCGCCAACAGCACGTCGATTGCCCGATGGCCGAGCTCCACGGGGCGGCCGTCGTTCAGCAACCGGCGCTGATTGGGCTGCAGCTCAAAGCGGCCAAAACGGTAAATGGTCATCACGGCGGATGGGTCGAGCGCGGTTGACACTGCAATTGTCGCGAATTTACTCGCGCTTCGTTGCCTTAAGCTCAGCTTCAGAACATTTAAGCCCGGCTAAAGGACTGAAGCAGCTCGCCTGAAGGAAAGTAGGTCCCAGCAGCACCGGACTCTTCCCGACCGAAACAGGACCGTAAGGAGACTGCCATGAACGTCAAGCCCACGCTAGCCCGCCCCCGCGTCGTCACGACTATCGCCGCCGCCGCGCTGTCGATCGTCATCGCGATCGGACTCCTTACCGCCGTCACCGGCCTATTCCAGCGCGACGGCGCCCCGTTTGAGCAAGTCGTCATCGCCGAACACGCCTGCGCCAATCATACGTTCATCTCTGAACGCGAGGCCTGCGTGCGTTTATACCTTGCCGCATCGCATGTCCAAAACGTTGCGAGTCGCTGAAGCTCTGCGCAGGGATAAGGCCTGCGAACGGCCGCTTTCGGAGACTAGGCGGTATGGCGGCTTTTGGCCGGTCGCCGGCATTGATGTGATTCGATTCAGCGGCCGCTGATTGGCGCACATCGGTCACCGATGCGTGAACGGCCGGGGTCGAGCGCAGTGCCGCCGTTCCGGGCGGCGGAGCGTTTGGCCGTACCCGACCCAAAGCGGAAGGCCATTGAGCCACGAAGCGGACGTTCATCGAGCGACAATCTTTCGCAGTCTTGCTTCGAGCGGCGATGGTCAGCCCAGCGGTTGTCTACCAATTGGCATCGATAGTTGGGAGCGGTAGAGTGTGTGCCCGACTTGCGGCCTGCTCGACCGACGATAATGGCCCCCACTGCCCGAGGCTTGCCGACCTCTGAAGGTCTGGAGGACAACATTGCCGGGCCGGCGACGTTTCTCTTTACTGACATCGAGGGGAGCACCGAGAAGTGGGAGCAGGAGCCCGAACTCATGGCGAAAGCCGTCGCCGCGCATGACGCGCTGCTGCGCGATGCCGTCGAGAAGAGTCGCGGGCGGGTGATCAAGACGAGCGGCGACGGCCTGGTGGCCGTGTTCGCGGATCCAATCGACGGTGTCGCCGCGGTCGTCGCGACCCAACTGGCACTCGCCGACCCGGCGTTGACGGCCGGTATCCCGCTCGCTGTCCGTTGCGGCCTGCACGCAGGGGACGCCCAGCGGCACGGCGACGACTACTTGGGGACGACGCTCAACCGCGCGGCGCGCGTCATGGCGCTTGCCTATGGTGGCCAGGTGTTGCTCACGCAGGCGGTCGCGGATCGGTTGGTCGGACGTTTGCACGGCGGCATCGCGCTCCGCGATCTTGGCGAGGTGCGCCTCAGGGGACTCGCGGGCACGGAACGAGTCCACCAGTTGCTGCATCCGCGCCTTCGAGAAGCGTTCCCTGCGCTGCGCTCACTGGAAGCGACACCGAACAACCTACCGCAGCAGCTCACGTCGTTTGTCGGCCGCGAGCGCGAAATCGAGGATGCCGAGGCTCTCCTCGCTCGAACCCGCCTGCTGACACTGTCCGGGATCGGTGGCCTGGGCAAGACGCGGCTGGCGCTGCAGATCGCGGGCGATCTGCTCGACCGCTACCGCGACGGCGCGTGGTTCGTCGATCTGGCGCCGATTCGTGACGTCGCGCTTGTCACGAGCGCGGCGGCGAAGGTGCTCGGTGTCCGCGAAGAGCCGGGCCGCCCGATCATGCAGACGCTCTGCGCCAATCTCAAGACGCGCAAGCTGTTGCTGATTCTCGACAACTGCGAGCACTTGGTGCAAGCCTGCGCGGACCTCGCGACCGGGATCCTGCGGGCAACGCCCGACGTGCAGATCCTGGCGACGAGCCGCGAGTCGCTGCGCGTGCCGGGTGAGCAGACGTACGCCTTGCTGCCGCTGCCCGTGCCGCGCCGGGGTGAAAGTCTGACGGAGTTGTTGCAATCGACGGCCGTGCGGCTGTTCGTCGAGCGCGCACGGCAGCACAAGCCGTCGTTCGCGGTGGACGAGCGCGAGGCGCCAGCCCTGGCCGAGCTCGTCGCGCGTCTCGAGGGCATTCCCCTCGCGCTCGAGCTGGCCGCCGCCCGCGTGCGCTCGCTTGCGCTCGGCGAGATCAATGCGCGGCTCCAGGACCGCTACAAATTATTGACCGGCGGAGGTCGCGCGCTGCTCGAGCGGCAGCAGACACTGCGCGCGTTGGTCGACTGGTCGTACGACCTGCTGAGCCCGCACGAGCAGGTTCTGCTCCAGCGGCTCTCCTCGTTCGCAGGTAGCTGCGACCTCCGGGCGATCGAGGAGGTGTGCGGCGTCGAACCACTGGCGCCGGAGGATATCGTCGACTTGCTGGCTTCGCTCGTCGACAAGTCGCTGGTACTGCCCGACGAGGATGGCGAAGGCACCCGGTATCGGATGCTGGAGACGATCCGTGACTACGCGAGGCTCAAGTTGATCGAGAGCGGCGACATGGACGGTGCCTCGACGCGGCACTGCCATTACTACTTCGCTATGGCGAAGGACGGAAATAGAGGCATGAAGGGACCAGAGCAGCCGAAATGGGTCGCGCGCCTGGAAGCGGATCACGAAAACGTTCGCGCGGCGATCGCCCATTCAATGGGCGGCAGGGGCGATCCGGTGATTGCCGTGAAAATCGAAGTTGCCATGCAAGCGTTTCGCGTGTATCGCGGCTATGCAAGCGAAGGCCGCAACAACTTGCGCGCGCTGCTGGCGCATCCGGCGATCGTGTCCTATGACCTTGCCCGCGGGTGGGCGTTGTACGTGGCGGCGGCTCTGACCTCCGAGCAGGGCGACGACCAGGAGGCGCAGCGTATGCTCGAGGCGTGCCTTGGGCTTCGCCGGGGCATCGGCGACGAGGTCGATCTCGCGGGGACGCTCTCCACGCTGGCGGCGGTACGACTGCGCCTCGGTGATGCGGTCAGGGCACGCTCGGGTGAGGAGGAAGCGCTCGTGATATTCCGCAAGCTCGGAGACCGTGGTGGGGAGGCGATCGCATTGCTGCACCTGGGTGAAATCTGCGCGTACGTCGGTGAGGACGTCGATGCGCGGCGATTTTTGGGTCAGTCGCTCGCGCTCGCTCGCGAGATCAAGTACTCAGAAATCGAGAGCGACTGCGAGCGCGTGCTGGGCCAACTCGCACTGGAACGTGGAAACCTGCCCGAAGCGCGCACATGCCTTGCGCGTTCACTCGCCGTTTGTCAGGCGGCCAGAGATGCGCGGGGCATGGCGATGGTCTCGTGGTGGCTCGGGAAGGTCGACCTGGCGAACAACGACGGCGGTAGCGCGCTGCCCCACCTGCGCGAAGCGATCCGCGCTTTCGAGTCTTTTGGGATGAACGCGGAGACGATCGGAGTCATCGAGGATCACGCGCGGCTCGCTTGTTTGCTTGGACTCGCGGACGACTCGGCGCGCCTCTACGGCGCGGCGTCCGCAGCACGCGAGCGGTTATCGCATCTCCGCGCACCGCGTCTGGAGCCGCTGTACCGGGACGATCTTGGTTCATTGCGTGCCGCGCTTACCACCTCAGCCTTCGAGATCGCCTGGCGCGACGGCCGCGAATGGGATCTCGCGCAGGCGGTCAACCGGGCGTTGGCGCTCTTCGATGCGACGGCCAAGAGCCACTAGCTCAAGTCTGCTTCCTCGTCGATGGCATCCCACGCGTTGCGCAAACGACGGGCTCCCACAGCAAGCGCGCCATCGAACGACTGCTTTTGGTCGCCTCGTTGTACGGCTGCTTCTGGCCGGTCGCCGGCATTGATGCGATTCGACTGAGCGGCCGCTGGTCAGCGCACGTCGGTCACCGATGCGCGAACGGCCGGGGTCGCCCGCAGTGCCGCCGTTCGAGGCGGCAGCGCGTTTGACCGTACCCGACCCGCTAGTAGACTGCCAGCTTAACGGAATCTGGGGGGAGCCATGACGACGATGAGCGAGGCATCGCTACACGATAGGGCAGCGCATCGGCCGCGTTTCTACCTTTGGATGGCCATAGCGATGACCGCCGCCGCGTTCCTTGGCTTTGTCCCGACGTTCTGGGTCCCATTGGCTCAGGGTGTCCCAGAACGGATCGGGGTTCTCGCAATCCACGCCCTGCTCTTCTTCGGCTGGACATTGCTCTTGATCTATCAGACCTGGCTGGCTGCATCGGGAAACATCGCACGCCATCGCGATGTCGGCTTGATAGGCGTGTCGCTGGCAACCGCAATGACGATCTTCGGCATGTTAGCAGCGATCAATGCAGCCCAACGGGCGATCGCGGCAAATTTTGCCGACGCCGGCGAGGCCTTCATGATCGTGCCGATGACGGACATGCTCTCGTTCGCGGTCCTCGTGATTGCCGCAATCGTCAATATGCGTCGCTCCGATTGGCACAAGCGCCTTATGATCTCGGCGACGGCCGTCCTCCTTGGCGCGCCCCTCGCACGTCCTTTCATGGCCTACATCGTGATGGGCGGCCATCTGCCGCCATTCGAGGGTGAAGTGGGATTCGCCGGACTGCCAGGTCCGCCGCCTCCCGTGGTCGGGGTTCTGCCGCCGTCACTCATCGGTGAACTCTTCATTGTTGCCGGCATGATCTATGACTGGCGGACCCGCGGCAAAGTGCATCCTGCATATTTTTGGGCAGGGGGCTTCGCGCTAGCAGTGCAGCTGTTGAAAATTCCGTTCAGCACAAGCGCGCTTTGGCACGGTATGGCCCGCTGGATGATCTCGCTCGCCGGCTAGGTGCCTAGCTTCGTCGCTGACGGGGCTGCCATCGGACAAATATGCACGTAGCGTAATCGCCAAATTGATATGTAACCGACAAGGTCAGATTCTGGCCGTACTCGGTCATAGAACGACGCACCCCGTATGCAGAACTTCGTGCCTTGCATATCGCCGATGTGCGAGCGATGCTCCACGATCGTTAGCGCCTTTTGCGCCCCCTTGATCGTGGCGACGTCATATATCGCTATTCGGGTGCCGCATTTCTACCGACGGGGACAGCAGCTTGCGGAGACTTTGTCTCCGTGTCAGTTACGGATTGCACCGCGCGACGAAATTCAAGCGGCCCTTGGATGAGCGAAAACGCTTCCCTCGTGCCACCACTTCCGGTTACCACGATGTCACCATAACCGAAGATTCGTCCTATAAAGCTTTGGTTCACGGCAATGGCTTCGATCTTGTTGAGTAGAAGCTCGACGGAACGCGTATTGAACACGCCAACTTTCATCATCACGCGCTTGTTGGTGACTGCGAAGTCGGAACTCTGTCGATTGATGAAGATGGCAAGCAAGACAAGTAAGCCAAGGGCAAGAGGTATCCAGGCGAATCTACTCCAAGGTCCGTTGGCCAGAAACCAGGCGGTTGGCAACAACACGATGAGCGTGAAGAGCACGGGCGCGATGAAGGGCAGCCAGTGGAGGCGGGTGCGATAAACGACGTGTTCTCCGTCAAGAAGGTTGCGATCAATGTAGCTCATAGTCCGCCTGCGGATATTGGTCTCACAATCTTTCACTATACCGGAGCGATGATAGACGCGGGGCGAACACACAGTACGACGCACTCGCACGCAGAACCTTGTACTTCGAATTTTCAGAAGTTTTTCTGCAAATTTTTTCGCGCGACTATCCTTTTGCGTTACACAGCCGCCGCACTGGTCCTCATCCCCCGTCCTCCGTAGACCCACCCCCACTTCGGATTTCGCTTTCGGATAACCGAAAGGGGACCCTAAACCCCTTGTAGTTCTCGCGCTGCGCGCGCAACAAGCCGTTCTCTGATGAGCATTTCGCTCATCACTTACAGGAGAACGGTATGTATATCCTCAGAACGCTCGGCGTTCGCGACGTCGTTCGCGCGGTTAAGCAGCGCAAGCTGTGCGCGGCGATCCGCGTCACGCAGCACCTGATCAGCAACGTCGTGAACGCAGCGCGCTTTCAGCTGCGTCGGCGCTTGCGCCCCCATGTTCGTCGCGCAGTGCGGAGGCTCTCATGAACGGGGCCGTCTCGAGTAGAGCGCTGGCGATCGTGTCGGCGCCTGTTGCTCCGGCAACGATGTCCGGGCGCTTCTGGATCGCCAGGGCCATCACCAGTGTTACGGCCCTCGGGCTGCAGCTCGCCGGCCTCTACGCGGTCGTCGTCACCTTCGGCCTTTGGGTCACGGTCGCGCTCTGCGGGGTCGGCGCGCTCGCCGTCCTCCTGCAGCACGTCGTCTTGTGGAGGGTCACCTCATGGTTTCGGCGTAGAGATCGTGAGTCATACAGTCACCTTTGAAGAAATGCGTGGATCCCGGGCACGAAGCACCCCGGGATGCCACTGGTTCTTGCGGATGTAGCCGTACATCCGCTGTTGGTAGCGCACGTAGAGCGCGCTGCACACGCCGCTGACGATGGCTGCCATGGCGCCGTCGGCACTGCCGCCATGAATCCAGAGGCCCGATCCGATCACGATGACGCTTGGTGATAGCTATTCGGTTCGAATGCTCGGTCCTGATGTCGGACCGGCGTGCCGAAACCGGACTATGCAGGCTGCGCCTTCGTAATCGGCTTTGCCTTGCGTCCGGGCGCTGGAGGCGGCGTGTAGCCCGACGCGCGGCACACCCACGCGTGGGTCTGCTTGCCATTTTCGAAGCGGGTCAGGTCACACGTGATGACCGCCCCTGTCGCTCGCAAGCCGGCAACGCGCTGGCGCACCGTGGCCACCGACATCCCCATCTCTTTCGCTATCTCTGAATCGAGCAGCTGGCCATGTTTCTTCAGGTACTCAAGAATTTGAATCAAGGCAGGCACCTCTGAAAAAGGGCGCGTAGTCTAACAGGTTGCGGTTCGCCCAACGGATGCGCCGAGACCCTTATCGCTTACGCAGAGCAGTCCGGGCGGGAATTTCGGATCATCGAGCTACGACAGGCCTGGTCGCTAGTGCCGGACACTCGTGTCAAGGAGCGCTTCGATCTGCTCCAACTTCCGCCCCATCGAGGTAGCGAGCGCCCTTGCGTGCTCACCGGCACCCGGGCCTGCTGAGTCCAGCTCCTCGAGCGCGAGGGCGAGAAGCTCCCGGGCGTGCCTGAGAAGTTCCTATAACTCAGTGCCGAATTCGCCGCGATCCGTAAGCGTCTGTGCTTCCGCGATCGCCTTGACGAACGCCGCAGATATTCTCGTGAGCTGCACTGAGTCCATAAGGCGGCGCGACCCGTGCCGCACTGAAATTGCAATGACCTGCACCGCCAAACACCAGCGGCAAGACTTCTTGAGCAGTTCGCTCTCGTCCTTGTAAATGCCGCTCTTTCAACCGGCGATTTCGTCTGCTGACTGGCCGACCGCTTCAGACGGATTGCAGCCGTTGCCGGGAGTAGGGCGAACCCGCGCTTTCGACCCATAGCAGAAGTAGGGCTTAGCCGAAACCGGACGCGCGCGGTCTCGTTTGCGTCAGCGCTCAATACGGTCGCGCAGGCCCGATCTGTGGTGCCCGCACGGGCTTCGCCATGCCGTAGAAAATCACGACGCCCTGACCGCCGCAGCGGGTCGAAAGGCCCTCGTCAGGCTTGCCGACGCAGCTATCGATGTCCTGCCAGTTGTTGGTGACCCATACATTCCCGGCTGGATCGACATCGACATCGACCTGTAACTGCAAGCCGCCACCGACATAGCCGAGCGGAGGCGAGATCGGGTCACCCGTCTTCATGCCGGGCGGACAGTTCTCGGTGCGCACGCCGCACAAGTGCGCGATCTGGCCCGACGCCCCGGCGAAGTTGGAGACCCAGGCATTGTCATCGCCATCGATGGCGACCGCCCACGGCCCCGGGAGACTTCCTCCCGTGAACGGAGAGCCAGGATACGGTGAACCATCTGGGCGCAGCAACGTCACGCTCCCGCCGTTGCGGCCTCCCTGCTGCCTGGACATTATCCTCGTCAGGTAGTCGGAAGCCCTGTCAACACCTTCGAGCTTCAGCCGTAGGTCAAAGTCCACGAGATGGGCCATGCCCACTAGGCCGCTGCCGAAACGCTCGGTGATCCATACGTTGCCCTGGCTGTCGATAGCAAGTCCGCTGGTGTTGAATCCGGTCTTGAAGTTTTCCGCCTTGCTGGGATCGGAGGCGGGAAAGCGCGTGACGTGGTCGATGGCGCTGTTGGCGACCCAGATTCTGTCCTGCTGATCGATGCCTAAGTGAAACGGCGCCAGGAACGACTTGCACGGCTCCGCCGTTTTACCTTCGCAAACGATGCGGCCCTTCGTGAGATCGCCCTTGGGAAAGTAGACGAGCTGACTTTTCTCGACGCCGAGGACCCACACGTCCCCGCTTGGTGTGACGATGACGCCTTGCATCAGGCCAAGCCTGCCATTGAAGTTGATGCCCTCTGACGGTGTCAGCGGCTTGCCGTTCTTGTCGAACACCACGATCGCCTTGGTGCCATAGGTGGTGAACCAAGCGTTGTCCTTGGCATCAACCGCCGCGCCAAAGGTGCCACCCTCCATCCCGCCGCCGGTAAACCCGGTGGTGTTGGGCGATAGCGGCTTGCCATTGGGAGCGAACTTGGTGGCGTGACCTTCCCACAGCGAATCCTGCCCCTGCCAGCCGACCGAAAAGTTGTCGCCGACCCAGAGGTTGCCTTCACTGTCGAACATCGCCTTGCCGCCCGCGTGATACCCGCCGCCGTCGAACTTGAGCGGAAGTACCCACGCGCTCGGCGACCACTTGAGGTAGGGAAAGTAAGGGACCGGGCGCAGATTCTTGCCTTGGGGGATCGGGTAGAACGCTTCGAGCAGCGCATAGAGCCGTTCGGGCTGATACCACGGGTAGCGAGCGACGGACTGCGCTGCGGCGAGAGTGTCCGTCGGCGTTGCGCTCGTCGGCCCCGTTGCTGCGGCGAACAGCTTCCCGCATGCATCGGCCGTCACGCGGGTGACGCAGCCCGCCAGCGCGTCGGCCAGCGTGGCGAAGTTGGCCATCGTTGGCGTCTGCGGGCCATTGAGCGGCCCCTGGATCGCATCGCCCCAGCCACCTGTGGCGAGATCGACAAAGTTCGGCACGTTGCCAGCCGCAATCTTCAGGCCAAGCGGGTTACCCCTGATTGAAGCACCGTCGAGAAACTGCGCGTGCGTCCACACGGACGCGACCGTCGTCATCTCGTTGATCGTGACCTTGGCTGAGGGAGTGCCGCCGAGCACCGCGATCAGTGCGATGGCGGGATTGTCGCCGGCCCCCTTGTTGGCCGAGGACGTGCCGCCCTTCGCGATCAGATAGAGGCTCGTGTCTTTGCCCTGCAACGGTGCGTCGACCGAGAAATGGCCATCCACGCCAGTGCGTGTGTGCGCGATCTCCTTGGGGACAGCCGCGCTCGCGGCCCACAGCGTTACCGTCGAACCTGCAATCGGGACGCCGCCACCGAGGACCTCGCCTTGGAGGCTGACGGCCGCGCTGGTGGTCGCGACCGCCAGGAGCCACAGACCTGCCAACGCCAAGGCCGCCCTGCGACCCGCCGATTCAGTACTCCTGATATGTCCCAACGTGGTCATCGCGCGATCTCCCGAAGCGGCCTCAGGAAAGGCAAAAAAATAGCCGCCTCCAAAGCCGGTCACAAATGACTACTAATTGCATTCTGACGGGGACGCTAACCGTCTGCAAATGGCCGGTTCAAGCCCGCCGATTTCGATGTTGCCATGTCCGCTGACGACGCTACAGTGGCCATCGGGTGCGTGCAGGTCTACGCCAGTTCGACGCATCACGGACATAGTTGCAACAGTTGCGGCGCTCCGCAGTCCGCGTAAGCCCACCGCTACTGAGGCACGGATTCCGGGTAGACGGGCAACTCGTCATCGGCACACGACCAACTCGCGCGCGAGCTGGAGAAGATGCGCGCTTGCGGCTTGATCGGGGCCTCGTCGTCCAACGATCCGGCCGGAATCACGACAATGTCGGAGTCCTTGGCTTGACGCGGCAATCGGCCGCCGCACGTAGCGCAGAAGGCATTGGTGAACCGCTTGGCCTCGGGCACCTTGAACGAGCGGATCTGCTGGTCACCGCTGAGCCACTTGAGCGCCGCCGGTTGCAGAAACAGGTTCGAGGCATGCCCCGTTCCCGTCGCCTTGCGACAGCGCGAGCAATGGCAATGGTAGAACCGCTTCGGTTCGCCGGTCACTTCGTATTTCACGGCTCCGCACAGGCAACTGCCCTTGAGGGTGGTGGTCTGGGACATGCCTCACTCCGGTCGATGATGGAGCGTTGCAGGATACGGGAGCAATCCCGGGCAGGGAACCCCTGACTCAGGGGGCAAAGACCGACCCCTTGCCGACATTGCTGGTGAATGGAAGCGGTCATTCGCGGATGTGCACGGAACAAACCCGGTATGAAAAACGGGCGCCGAGGCGCCCGTCGAAGGAGTCTTGGTACTGCGTTCAGGGTTGCAGCTCGATTTCACCCGGCCGCCACGACTTGTTGAACCACGGTTCCAGCGGACCGTAGAGGCGAAGGATCATGAACCAGCCCTTGCCCGGAATCGTTTGCACCCAGTTGTTCTCCCATCCCGCGGGTGCCTTGGGTCCGAAGTAGACATCCACCGAGCCGTCCGCATTGATCTTGACGCCCTTGTTCTGGCTGCTGACGCTGGGGGCCTTCTGGTCGGTCTGCACCATCGAGCGGGTCTGGTTGTCGTAGACGATGACCGACCAGAAATCTTTGACCGGAATGTTCGGTGGCAGGCGCAGCTTGTAAGTCTTGCCGCCATCAAAGGGATTGCCCTTCGCATCCTGCACTGACCAGGGGTATTGCGATCCCCGGCCCACCATCTTTTCCTCCATTGCGGGCGTGACGCCGGTCGCAAAGTAATAGTATTGAGCAGCACCGTCCAGGTTGCTGACACCGGGCGCCACCTCGAACTTGTAGCCGCCGAAGAACGGCAGGCGCCACGTACTATCCGGATAGAAATATGCCTCCTTCGAGCGAATCTTGAAGGCGATGGTCCGCGCCGTCACGGCGCCGATATTCGCGGCGTCGGTCAGGATCTTCTTCATCCGCTCATCGGGATTGAAGGGCTGGCCCTTGACGATGCCGATCGAAGCGAACATGCCCAGCGTGGTGGGATCGGAACCCCCAGCCGGCTCCTCCTGGATAACCTGGTTCAACAGGCCCCAGAAGGAATAGTCACCCGGTGCGACGAAGTTCGCCGGAATCCCCGAGGCATTGACGAACTTCATTGGCGGCGGGCTCGCGGCGTCTGCGAGGCGATAGATCCGCAGGTTCTTCTTGACCGACTCGACGCCGGGTCGGGTTGAACCGTCCACAACGAAGGCGCGAAACACGAGCCAGTTCCCGAAGGTACTCGGCCTCACGACGTTATACCCCGGCGGGATGTCGCCCTTGAATCCAGGCGGCAACAGAAGGTACTTGCCGCCCTCGCCCCTGTCTGCTCCTGTGATGCCAACGTCCGCGACCCACTTGTACCAGAAGTCATTGACCAGCCCCAGCACCTTGGGCGGAATCTCCGCTACCAACGGACCCTTGCTGGTGTCGACCCAGATGAAGTTGTAGATCGTGTTGTCGTTCGCGGTCAGCTCCACGGTCCGCGGATCGACCAGGTCTTCCCAGATCACGTCAGTCTGGTTATCAGGTCCGAACTTGCGTATTGAATCGCGCATGCCCGCCTGATTGACGATGGGGAGCGCCAGGAGATACGCCTGCAGCGCCCGCGAACGGTCGAGGTTGTCGTAAATCTTGTCGACGGTCTCGCCCGATGGGTAGCCGTAATCCAGGTTCAACGTGCCGATCGAGGACTCGATCTTGTCCGGCACAGCGACGCCTGGCGCGAATGGCGTCGTCATCTTGAAAGTCTGTGCGGTAGCCACAGTGGTTACGGCGACAGCGACTAACGCGCCGAGCAGTACTTGTTTCAACATCTTCAGACTCCTCTTATTCTTAAATTGTGTGCGCCGGGTGCTTCAGCCGCGGCACCGAATGTGGGCGGGTCAAATGGGCAATCGTGGGCGCGAAATTCTACCCGAGTTGCGCCGCAGCGAGTCCGGACCGCCGTTCCAGACGGTGTCGCTACGGCCGGTTTGAGGCAAGCACCCAAATGTCGGCTCCTGGCCGAGAGCGCCAGTTGCCGGGCCTCGGCCGAATGGCCGGAATCGCGGCATTGCTGCCGTTGAAAGCGGGAAGCTTAATGGCAGCAAGGGGTCGATCTCGGTTGCTGAGACCTGTGAGTCGCTTCGATCGGACCTCGTCCGTCCGGTCGTGACGAAGCTCCGCAACAGGCGAACTGTCCGCGTCGTTCGAAGTTCGGAGTACTCAGTACGCCGCCGAAGGATTTCGTTCAAAGTGCGAACGGCTCTGACGAGGCTCTCATCGCATCGGCAAAACCTATTACCCAAGAGATGAGAGGCCCCCCCTAGCGAGGGCCTCCCCTGCGGCGAACGGGTCGGCTCGCGGAATCGCTAGAAGCTGTTCCCGTTGTTGCCGTTGTTCGCGGTCCACGGGAAGAAGTAGAGGTATTGGTTGGTAACTGGATTGAACGCGTAGGTGCTCACGTGCACGGCGCCGGTCGTGAACGTCGGCGTTTCGCCGAAGAAGGTTGGACACGTATTGATGCGCAGCGTGCCGCGGTTGTCGGTGCCGACCAGCGTTCCGTTCGGGATGACGATCTTGTTGGCGTCATAGGCCGGAATGTTGACTATATTCAGGTGCGGCGACGCTTCGTTATAGGTCGTTCCCGAGTTCGGGTACGCTTCGACCCAGGCGCACATGGCTGTTGCGGTCGTATTCTGCAACTCCACATGGAAGTCGTAGCCATTGGTCGTCCAGCGCCCGTAGATCGTCGTCTCGCGAACCGGAATCACAAAGGTGGTCGACGGTGCGAGAGCGACATGGGCTACCTGGATGAATATAGCGCGCTTGTCCTGCGTATTGCCGGGCGCGGGGAATAACGTTCGGAAGATGCAACGTTCACCGTTGAAAGGCGTAGCAAACCCGGGAGCGGTAGCCGAAGCCGGAAGGCCGCAGATGGCGGACACATCCGGCGGGGCACTGACCCCGTCGCCCGCGTAGAGAGCGAGACTGTGGAAGTCAACCGAGCTGGAAGCCGGGTCTGCATACGGATCGAACGCTTCGATCACGTAGGACTTGCCGGGCTCGACTTCCGTCGAATACCACTTAACGGTGTCGGCACCGAAATTCTCAACGACACTGGACCCGTCGGGCACCAGGAGGTGTGCGTTGTAGTAGGCGTCCTGCGGGCCGATTGTGGTTGTCGCAGCCACGGATGAAGCAGACTCGCGTGGTGACGGTAGCTGACCCGAGATTGGTGAACGCGCAACCTGCAGCAGCCCGTGACGGCAGCAAACTTCCTGAAGGACGTGAACGCCAGCGGCACGCTAACGCATGCCGACGAGGGCATCACGAACGCCAACCTGACCAAGACGCTGCCGGCTACGCCAACGTATGCGCGACGACCGTCTGCTGGAGAAACCCGAGCGTCAGCTCTGGGGCGATAGCGACATCGAACGTCCGGTCTCACCGGCTTTGCCGAATGGCCGCTCTACGGATTGCGGCCCGTCAAGGGAGAGCCGTTGCCCCGACCCGTTGAATTCGCCTGTCGTTCGAAGTACGGCGTACTTACAGTAATGGTTCGAGGACGTCGGGCGAAGTGGTCGTGCTTGGAACGAAGTGCTGATCGCCATGAACGACATTCGGGTTGGCGTAATGCGCGACCATCGTTCTAACACGATGCGGGTCCCGGTGAAATGAGGACCAGGGTCGGCGGTCGACCCCACTGCGGACGCTCGCCACGCCCTGAAACGATCCCACCAATGTACGCGAAATGTATGCGATTTGGTAGAGCCCCGTATACACGGTAACGCGACCCGCCCTTCATGACGAAGAACGGGTCGCGTCGCCGCTGAGGCTTTTGGCTCGGTTACTTTGTTATCAATTCCTGCATTACCTTGTCGCCCATAATCTCGCGAACGTCGGTTCGTTTCGTCATGAGCTGAACCTGCTTTTCTTCGGGTCCGACAATCTTGTTTGCTATCGCCCGGTACTTGGCATCGATACCGTCGAAGGCGGCCCAGTTCTTGTACTCGTCCAAGAACATCACGTTAAAGTCATCTCGGCCCGTGGCGTTTCCGCTCAAGGTATGGGTGGAAATGGCAAGTCCCTGTTTCTTTGCCTCGTCGTAGATTTGCTTGCGCATCGGAAGAACGTCGCGCATATAGACATCGAACATCCCAGGCTTGACTCGAATCATCGTGATGGACCAGACCGTACCCTCGGTATAAGGCAGCTCCTGTCCAGACGCCATAGCGGCGGTTAGCGACAGTACGCAAAAAGTCACCAAGGTCGTAATTCTTTGAACCGCGTTGCTACGTGTCATGATCATTCCCCTATAGTTGACCTATGGACGGAACCCGAATGTTGGCGTCGGAACCGTTGACCGTCGACCCCTACGCACAGGAGGATCCCGCGGATATTGTTGCACGAGACGCGTCGCCCTCGCTGCGTAGTCGCTCCTGCAGCATTCCGGTAGCGGCCGGCGGCAGACCAAAATCTGGTGTCCCGCGAAGTTCGACGCATGTTGCAGGTGGTAAGTCTGGGCAATGATTCTGCCTTTGGGAAGCAGTTGTTGGGACAGGGGGCTGGTAACCTAATCGCTTGACTTCTTCGGGAGCAAGAGATGCTCTATGACCCAACGCGCCACGAAGCGCTCCTGCCCACCCACTGGAACGAAGATCGCGCTCGCGGGGTTATTGAAAGAGTCGTCAGCGACACCGAGAAACATTTCTCGCCCGACCGGTACTGGCCGGTCCATCCGCGCGACGCAGACGGCGGCGATGATACGACCCAGTTCGCGACGTGCCTGTATTACGGGGCGTGCGGCGTCATCTGGGCATTGGAGTACTTGGCGTCGGTCGGCGCTGCAGGACTGTCGCGCAGCTATGCCGACAACCTCGAGCTTCTTCTGACCCGTAACCGTGCGTGGTTGAAGTCATGCGACAGCCGGGATTTCGCCTCGTTCATGATGGGGGACACGCCGATCATCATGCTGGCCTACGGCCACGAGCCGACCGCGGCCCGAGCAGACAAGCTCGCAGCCCTGATCGAGAGCAACCTGGACAACCCGACTCGTGAATTGATGTGGGGTTCACCCGGGACTCTTCTCGCTTGCTTATTTCTCCATGAACGAACTGGCGAAGCTCGGTGGGCCAATCTGTTCCGGGACACGGCAGCCAAGCTCTGGTCGCAGCTTCAGTGGTCGTCCCTGCACGCGTGCTCCTACTGGACGCAGGACCTGTACGGCCGGCAATGCACCTACCTCGACGCCGTGCATGGGTTCGTCGGGACGGCCTCACCGCTGATCCGTGGCCGTCACCTATTGGATGCAGAGACTTGGGAATCTTGGGAAAGATGCATCGTCAACACAATTGAGCGCACCGCCAGCTGGGATGCAGCGATGGCGAATTGGCGCACGTCCCTCGACATTCCCGATGGGCAGTTCCCGCGCATGCTCATGCAGTTCTGCCATGGCGCTCCCGGCTTCGTCATCTGTTTGGCCGATATTCCCAGTACGGCGTTGGATCCGCTTCTGGCTGCGGCTGGCGCGGCTATCTGGGCCGCTGGGCCATTGACCAAGGGGTCCAACCTTTGTCACGGCACCGGTGGCAATGGCTACGCGTTCCTGAAGTTGTTTCGACGCACCGGCGATCCGTTGTGGCTCGAGCGTGCTCGTGCCTTCGCCATGCACGGCATTGCTCAAATAGAGGGTGATGCACTGCATTACGGTCAGATGCGCTACTCGCTATGGACCGGCGACCCCGGCTTTGCAATTTACCTATGGGATTGCCTGCGCGGCACGGCCGCCTTCCCGACGCTGGATACTTTTTACGGCTGAACTGCGAGCAAGGGTGGAGGTGGTCAGCTGCCATGTCTCCGTACTGAATACGGAGCACTTGGCACTTCGTCCGTCGCCGTCGCCGTCGCACTCAGCATTCAGCATTCAGCACTCAGCACTTCGTACCAAGCACGACGTCATTACCGACCGAGTGTGCGGCGCGCCACCCAGTACGTGGCTCCTTCCTCGCCATAACGCTCCGCGTGGGGCACATCGCGGTCGAGCGTGAAGGTGTCGCCCGGCAACAGGTGCCGGACATCGTCCCCGACGGTGAGCCACATCTCACCCTGAACAACACGCGCCCTCAGCGCGAACGGGTGGGTGTGCTGTTCGAGAACCGTCCGCGCGGCCCAACGTCGCTCCACAACCTCGTCGAATCCCTCGGCTCGCGCGTTTGCTTCGAATGCCACAAAGGTAACTTGATCCACCGCAACTCTCCTCACCACCGCTCCGACGGGCCCTGGCGGGTCGGTGCCGTGAGCTGCCGCTGCGTCGAACACCGAGCGCTCCATGATGCTCGCCTCTGGGGCTTCGTACCAAGCGCGACGTGCCTCGCACCAAGAATTTGGATCGAGCGACTCCACGTGAGGACCGAGGTAGGGTAATCCAGACGGGATCCGCTGCGCAGTGTTACAAGGTCCAGCTTACGGGATCGAAGGTCTGAGAACGACCCACAGCGGTCTCACGAGGTCACAGGATGCCGCCATTCATTTGTTACACGGATCGAACAGAATCCCGTGCGGATGCCGCGAATTGATCTATCAGGCTGTTAAGATTCGATTTGTGGTGTCAGATATGGAGCCACCTTTGAAGCCAGACCCGTTCGTACATCTTCCGAGGCTTCGAGATAGGCTGATACCTCCGGACAAGTCCGAGTATCGCGCCACACCGGAAGTTCTTGCATCCTGGGACGAACGCGCCCGCAAGCTTGGCCTCCCCGCGAACTGGCGCCGTTCAGACGAGAGACTCGAAGAGACGCGGCGCGCTGTTCTCGGAGAACGAAACACTGGTGAGGACCTTTGGGTTTATGCCTTCGGTTCCCTGATGTGGGATCCCGGTTTGTACTTTGCAGAAGTCAGACTAGCGGACGCCGAAGGGTATCAGCGTCGCTTCACCCTCAAAACGACCATTGGCCGAGGCTCACCGGACCGGCCCGCTCTCATGCTTTCGCTGCAACCTCAGCCCGGTTCCTGCAGAGGACTCGCTTTTCGTATCGCCGCCGATTTGGCGGAGGATGAATCAGCGATCCTTTGGAGGCGAGAAATGCTTCTAGGTGGATACTCACCGCTCCTGCTCCCGATGAGTACGCCCCAAGGGGCAATCACCGCGCTAGTCTTTGCTACGAACACCTCGCACTCCAGATATGTTGAAGAGCTGCCACTCAACGAGACTGCGAATCTCATTGCGAGAGGTGCTGGCGCCATGGGCACGAATCGCGATTATCTTGAGCAGCTAGCCGGCCAACTCAAAGCCCTAGAGATTGAAGATCAATACGTTCAACGACTACTCGAGCGGGTGCGCAGCATTAGTGGTGTCTGAGAAAAGGCTCGCTTTATGCAATCCGCTGCTAATGCTGTGCTTGACAGCAGGGGAGGTGGCTAGTCCAATCCGCGCAGCGGACCTCGAACACACGCTGGATGTCCGCTATTGGGATGAGGTTTGTGTGGCCGTTCATGGCCGATTGCGGTCCTACGTGACGCACCCCGTATGCAGAACTTCGTAGTTCGAATTGCTGGAAATTTTCTGTGAAAAATTTTCGGCGAGTTGCAATTGTCATTGAACGAGCGGCGCACTTGATCCTCCCCTGGCTTCGCCGTAGACCCGCCCCCACTTCCGAATCCTCTTTCCGCGGATCGAGAGAGGACCCGAAGCCCTGGTAGTGCTGCACGCTGCGCGCGCAACAAGCCGTTCTCCGATGAGCATTCCGCTCATCACTTTCAGGAGAACGCTATGTACATCCTCAGAACGTTCGGCATTCGCGACGTCGTTCGCGCGCTCAAGCAGCGCAAGCTGCGCGTGGCGCTCCGCATCTCGCGGCACCTGATCAGCAACGTCGTGAACGCAGCACGCTTTCGGCTGCGGCGGCGCTCACGCCTGCACGTGCGTCGCGCCATGCGGAGGCCGTCATGACCGGCGCCGTCTCGAGTCGGGCGCTTGCGATCATCGCAACGCCGGCTGTCAGGGCGACGACCGTGCGTGGCTTCTGGCTTGCCCGCGCCATCACCAGCGTCACAGCCCTCGGACTGCAGCTCGCTTGCCTCTACGCGGCCATCGTCACCTTCGGCGCCTGGGTCACAGCACCGCTCGACGTCATTCGCTGGCTGCGTTATGTTCGCGGCCATGAACGCCGAACCGGTCGCCGCGCCGATCGCCGCGGCCGATATCCCAGCCATCGCGCTACGGTGGCAATGGGCGCGGCTCGCCGACTTATCGTCCACCGAGATCTATGCAGCGCTCGCCGCGCGGCAGCAGGTGTTCGCCGTCGAGCAGCATTGCGCATTTCAGGACGCCGACGGCCACGATGCTTTCGCATGGCACCTTCTCGGCTGGGCCGCGGAGCACGGGACCGTGGAGCTCGCGACGTACCTGCGGGTCATCGACGCCGGTCGCAAGTACGCCGAGCCCTCGATCGGACGCGTGCTCACGCTTCCACCGTATCGCGGCATCGGTCTGGGCCGCGTGGTGATGCAGGAAGGCCTCGCGCGTGCCCGTGCCGTCTGGCCGGGGCGGCCGATCCGCATCGCCGCCCAGCAGCGGCTCGAGGCGTTCTACGCGAGCCTCGGCTTCCGCCCCGTCTCTGCGCCCTACGACGAGGACGGCATCGCGCATGTCGACATGCTCCGGGAACCAGCCTGACCTGCAGCGCGGGGGCGCGCAATCGCGGCGCCGCAATGGCGGCCCCTGCATCGTTCTGCTAACATCGATTGATGACAAGACGCCGGCCCGCGCCGGCGTTTTCGTTGGCTGCCGCCTTCCCTTTCGCCTTGACCTCGACCGTCCGCCATCGCCGCGCGATCCTGTTCATGATCGCGGCGGCGATCTGTTGGTCGTCGGGCGGCCTCTTGGTTCGTGCGCTGTCGATCACGAATGCGTGGGAAATCGTGTTCTGGCGCTCGCTGTTCATGGCGGCCTTTGTCGCCGGCGTTCTTTTCGTGATGCACGGCAGGCGGATGCCGCAAGCGCTCGCGGCGGTCGGGCGCCCGGGGCTCCTGTCCGGGCTCCTCCTCGCCGGCACGTTCTTCTTTTTCATCGGCTCGCTCACGCGAACGACGGTCGCCAACACCTTCGTGCTGATGAGCGTCTCGCCATTTCTCGCTGCGCTCGCCGGTCGCCTGGTGCTGAAGGAGAAAGTACCGGCGCGAACGTGGATCGCGATCGGCATTGCATTCGCCGGCATCGTCGTGATGTTCGCCGACTCGCTCGCCGCCGGACGGCTCGCGGGAAACCTGATGGCGCTCGGCGTCTCGTGCTGCTTCGCCGGGCAGCTAACCGTACTGCGCATGTACCACGCGAAAGTCGACATGCTGCCGCAGGTGCTGATCGCGGGCGTCTGCTCGCTCGCGATCGCGTTCGCGCTGTCGCCCCCGTTCGCTGCGGGCGGGCGCGACATCGCGATCCTGGCGCTGATGGGCTGCGTTCAGCTCGGAACGGGCTGCCTGCTCGCCACCGCCGCGTCGCGCGAGCTCTCCGCAACAGAGCTGGGTCTCCTCGCGCTGCTCGAACCCATCCTCGGCCCCTTGTGGGTCTGGGCCTTCATGGGCGAGCGCCCCGACGACGCGACGCTCTCTGGCGCCGTCGTCGTGCTGACGGCGGTGATCGGGAACGAAGCATTCGCCGCATGGCGCACGTCGCGCGAGGACGTCGAATCGCCAACGCTGACGCCGGGACCCTGAAGGACGGGAGGCGCCAGCGCGTCGCTCCAGGATCGCCGCGGAGCGGTCGGCCGAGCCCGTTTGCTATGATGGACAGCGTCGGATCCGCTCCGCCAGGGCAATGAAGCAGACCTTCCTCGATTTCGAGCAGCCGATCGCCGAGCTGCAGGCCAAGATCGACGAGCTCCGCTACGTCCACGAGGACTCCGCCGTCGACATCTCCGACGAGATCGGCCGGCTGCAGAAAAAGAGCCAGCAGCTCACCAAGGACATCTACGGCAAGCTCACGTCGTGGCAGATCGCGCAGGTCGCGCGCCATCCGCAGCGGCCGTACACGCTCGACTACGTCAACGGGCTCTTCAGCGATTTTCGCGAGCTGCACGGAGATCGCTCGTACGCCGACGATCCGGCCATCGTCGGCGGCCTCGCGCGCTTCAACGGTCAGCCCTGCATGCTGATCGGCCATCAGAAGGGTCGCGACACGAAGGAGAAAATCTTCCGCAACTTCGGGATGCCGCGACCGGAGGGCTACCGCAAGGCGCTGCGGCTGATGAAGCTCGCCGAGAAGTTCGGCCTTCCGCTGTTCACCTTCGTCGACACGCCGGGCGCGTACCCTGGCATCGGGGCCGAGGAACGCGGACAATCCGAAGCGATCGGGCGCAACCTCTACGAGATGGCCGGACTGCGCGTGCCGATCATCGTCTCGGTGATCGGCGAAGGCGGCTCCGGCGGAGCCCTCGCGATTGCCGTCGGCGACGTCACGCTGATGCTCCAGTACGCGACCTACTCGGTGATCTCGCCGGAAGGCTGCGCGTCGATCCTGTGGAAGTCGGCGGATTTTGCCGCGGAGGCCGCCGAGACGCTCGGCATCACCGCGCCGCGTCTGAAGCAGCTCGGGCTGATCGACAAGGTCGTCAACGAGCCGCTCGGCGGTGCGCACCGCGATCACGCGGCGATGATGGTCGCGCTCAAGAAAGCCTTGACCGAAGCGCTGCGCCAGGCGCAGGAACAGCCGCTCGAAACGCTGCTCGAGACCCGTGAGGACAAGGTCCTCTCCTATGGCAAGTTCAAGGAGATCCCTGCCGGCTGAGGCGGCTTCGCGCGCTTCACCGCGTCGCGCCGCGCGCAGGCCCGGCAGCCGCCCGGGCCGGCGTGCCGTCGGGTTTCGGGCCTCGAACCGCGCTGGGCCCGCCGCCGTCGCCTGCGCGGCAGCAACCCCGACCGGCGGACCCTAGCCCTGCGACCCGTGCGCGAACCCGCTGCCGACACGGTGCCTTTTGCCACGGCCGCCATGCTCATCGCATGCGGGTCTTCCAGCGGCCGTGCCCCGTTAATGACGGCACGACCGCGCATCGCCGTCGCCTTGTCCGGAGGCCGTGATTCCATGGCCCTGCTCGACGCGCTGGCGGACACCGCACCGGCCAAGGGCTTCGCCCTCGCCGCCGTTCACGTTCATCATGGACTTTCGGTGAACGCTGACGCGTGGGCCGACTTCTGCGCCGGCGAGTGCGCGAGGCGCGGGGTACCCATGATCGTTCGCCGCGTCGCCGTGCGGCGCAACGACCGCGCGGGCCCGGAAGCCGCGGCGCGCGCCGCACGCTATCGCGTGTTCCAAACGATCGACGCCGACTTCGTCGCGCTCGCGCATCATGCCGACGACCAGGCGGAGACGTTGCTGCTGCAGCTCCTGCGCGGCGCGGGGCCGCACGGTCTCGCCGCAATGCCGGCACTCCACGCGCAGCGCGCAGGGCCGGCGCTGCTGCGCCCGTTCATCGCGCTTCCGGGCGCGGCGATCGCAGCGTATGCGAAGGCGCGCGGCCTCCAGTGGATCGACGACGAGTCGAACGCCGATGTGGCGCTCCGGCGCAACTTCGTCCGCCACGAGATTGCGCCACGCCTCGCGAGCGCCTTTCCCGGCTATCCGGCGACACTCGTGCGTGCCGCCGCGCATCAGGCGGAAGCCGCGCGGCTTGCAGACGAGCTCGCGGCGCAGGACGCCGGCGGCGCGCTCGCCGTCGACGCCACGGCCGGCGAGACCCTCGACCGGCGCGCATTTTCGGCGCTGGCCGCGAGCGCGCCGCACCGGGCGAGAAACCTGCTGCGGTGGTTCCTCCACCGCCACGGATTGCGCGCACCTTCGGCGGCACGGCTCGCGGCGATGCAGGATCAGCTTGCGCACGCGCCCGACGATGCGCGCGTGCGGCTTGCCCACGACGGCGTCGAGCTCGGAATGCACCGCGGCCGCATCGTCGTGCACGCACCGGCGGTTGCTTCGTTCGCTCTGCCGTGGCGCGGCGAAGCGAATCTCGCGCTGCCGCACGGCATTCTCGAATTTGCGCCGACGCCGGGAACCGGGCTCGCCGCTGCCGTGCTGACACAGGAACCGATCGTCGTTCGCCTGCGCACCGGCGGCGAGCGAATCCGTCTTGCGCGCGGCCGCCCGCGCCAGGCGCTGAAGGGAATTCTGCAGACCGCCGGCGTGCCCGTGTGGCAGCGCGATGCGCTTCCGCTCGTCTGGTGCGGCGACGCGCTCGCCGCGGTCCCGGGCATCGGCGTCGACATCGCATTTGCCGCCGCGACGGGCGCGCCAGGCTACGAAGTGCGCTGGCATCCGGGCAAAACGAGGCCCGCGGAGCGCAATACCGGATGATGGTCCTCCGCTGCGCGATGCTCGTCTCCGCGCCCGGAAAGCTTGACGCCAAGCAACGCGTAACCGGTCCGGCGCAGGTAGCTCGCTCGAACCCCGGTTCGCGGCGGGCGCGCTGCAGAGCGCAGGTCGCGCACGGGGCGTCGTCGAGGACGGCGCCGCGCGGGGCTGCAATTGACAGGAAGGGCGGTTGCGGGCCTAATCTCCCGCAATCGCGACGGGCGCACCCACGACACGCGAGCTTCCAAGAAAGCGCCGAGTCCGCGCGAGAAACTCTCGAGGAGGATCCATGAAGCTCCATTGGGTACTGACCGTGGCCGCAGCGACGATTCTTGCGGCGGCCGCCGCGTCGGCGCAGCAGCCGATCGTCATCAAGTTCAGCCACGTCGTCGCCGTCGACACGCCGAAGGGCAAGGGCGCCGAGTACTTCAAGAAGCTGGCCGAAGAGCGCACCAAGGGCCGGGTCAAGGTCGAGGTCTACCCCAACAGCTCGCTGTTCAAGGACGGCGAGGAGATGGAGGCGCTGCAGCTGGGCTCGGTGCAGATGCTGGCGCCGTCGGTCGCGAAGTTCGGCCCGCTCGGCGTGCGCGAGTTCGAGGTGTTCGACCTGCCCTACATCTTCGACAACTACGAGGAGCTGCACAAGGTCACCGGTGGCAACGTTGCGGCCCTGCTGTTCAAGAAGCTCGAGAGCAAGGGCATCGTCGGGCTCGCGTACTGGGACAACGGCTTCAAGGACATCAGCGCCAACAAGCCGCTGCACCTGCCGGCCGACTACAAGGGCCTCAAGATGCGCATCCAGTCGTCGAAGGTGCTGGGCGACGAGATCAAGGCGCTGGGCGCGATTCCGCAGGTGATGGCGTTCTCCGAGGTCTACCAGGGGCTGCAGACGGGCGTGGTCGACGGCACCGAGAACCCGCCGTCGAACTTCTACACGCAGAAGATGCAGGAAGTGCAGAAGTACTTGGCGCTGACCGACCACGGCGTGATCGGGTACGCGGTGATCGTCGAACAAGAAGTTCTGGGACGGGCTGCCGCCGGACATCCGCACGACGCTCGAGGGCGCGATGAAGGACGCGACCAAGTACGCCAACGACATCGCGCAGAAGGAGAACGACGACGCGCTGGAGGCGGTCCGGAAGACCGGCAAGACCGAGATCATCAAGCTCACGCCGGCAGAGAAGGCCGCGATGAAGAAGGCGCTCGTCCCGGTGCACAAGGAGAACGAGTCGCGCATCGGCAAGGACATCATCGACGAGGTCTACAAGGAGACGGGGTTCAAACCGTAGGCCCGAATCCCGCGGCCGCGAATTCAACCGGCGCGGCACACTTCTGCTGCGTCCAGCGTGACGTGCTGCGCGCCGGTTGATTCGCGCTGCTGATGCAGTCCGGTCGCGCGCCTGGCGTCTGCGTGCGCCCCATCTCGCTGCCGGGCGGCGAGGAGGAGAACTGTGAAGCTTCTTGACCACCTCGAGGAGTGGCTGATCGCGTTCCTGATGGGCGCCGCGACGCTGCTGATCTTCGTCGCGGTCGTGCATCGCTACGCCGCCGGCGTGCCGATCCCGGTCGTGCAGGATGCGCTGCTCAAGATCGACCTGTCGTGGGCGCAGGAGCTTTGCATCTACATGTTCGTGTGGATGGCGAAGTTCGGCGCCGCCTACGGCGTGCGCACCGGCATCCACGTCGGCGTCGACGTGCTGATCAACCGTCTCCCCAGCGCGACGCGCAAGGCGTACGTGCTGTTCGGCCTGCTGGCCGGCGCCACGTTCACCGGCATCGTCGGCACGCTGGGCGCCAAGTTCACCTGGGACATCGCGCAGACGAGCTCGACCTCGCCCGACCTCGAGATCCCGAAGTGGATCGTCTACCTCTGCATCCCCTTCGGTTCCTACCTCATGTGCTTCCGCTTCCTGCAGGTTGCCTGGCACTTCGCGAAGACCGGCGAGCTGCCGCATCACGACGTCGCGCACGTCGAAGGCGTCGAGGAAGCAGCCGACATCAACCCCTACGCATGGCGGACAACCTCCATCCCGCCGACGTGGCCGAGGGAGGCCGCAAATGAGCACGCTCGTCCCGCCGGTCCCTGCCAGCGCGCCGCGCTGGCCGGCGCTGATCCCGATCGTCATGCTGGCGCTTCCCGTCGCCTTGAAGCTCGGCGGGGTGCCGCTCAACAACGCGTGGATCATCTTCGCGCTGCTGCTTCGGCCTGATGCTGACCGGGATGCCGATCTCGATCTCGCTCGGCCTCACCGTGCTCACCTACCTGTTCACGATGACCACGGTGCCGATCGAGTCGGTGGCGCTGAAGCTCTTCACCGGCATCGAGAAGTTCGAGATCATGGCGATCCCGTTCTTCATCCTCGCCGGCAACTTCCTCACCCACGGCGGCGTGGCGCGGCGGATGATCAACTTCGCCTCGTCGATGGTGGGGCACTGGCACGGCGGGCTCGGGCTCGCCGGCGTCATGGCCTGCGCGCTGTTCGCCGCGGTGTCCGGCAGTTCGCCGGCGACCGTGGTCGCGATCGGCTCGATCATCCTGCCGGCGATGATCAAGCAGGGCTTTCCCGCAGCGCTTCGGCGCCGGCGTCATCACGACCTCGGGTGCGCTCGGCATCCTGATCCCGCCGTCGATCGTGATGGTGATGTACGCGGTCGCGACCAACACGTCGGTCGGCGCGCTGTTCATCGCCGGCATCATTCCCGGGATCATCCTCGCCACGATGCTCGGGCTCACGACGTGGTGGCGCGCGCGCAAGAACAACTATCCGCGCCAGCCGGACGCGAGCTGGAGCGAGCGGGCGCGCACGTTCCGCGAGGCGATCTGGGGCCTGCTGCTGATCATCGTCGTGATCGGCGGCATCTACACGGGAATCTTCACGCCGACCGAGGCGGCCGCGATGAGCGCCGTCTACGCGTTCTTCGTCGCGGTGTTCGTCTACAAGGACATGACGCTCGCGAAGGTGCCCAAGGTCCTGCTCGACTCGGCCAACATGAGCGCGATGCTGCTCTACATCATCACCAACGCGGTGATGTTCAGCTACCTGATGACCTCCGAGCAGATTCCGCAGGATGCTCGCCGCCTGGATGCTCGACAAGGGCCTGGGCGTCATCGCATTCCTGCTTTTCGTCAACGTGATCCTGCTGCTCGCCGGCAACGTCATGGAGCCCTCGTCGATCGTGCTGATCATGGCGCCGATCCTGTTCCCGGTCGCGATGAAGCTCGGCATCGATCCCGTGCATTTCGGCATCATGATGACCGTCAACATGGAGGTCGGCATGTGCCACCCGCCGGTCGGGCTCAATCTCTATGTCGCCTCGGGCATCACCAAGATGGGGATCACCGAGCTCACGGTCGCCGTGTGGCCGTGGCTGCTCACGATGCTGGTCTTCCTCGTTCTCGTCACCTACTGGCCGGCGATGTCGATCTGGCTGCCGAAGACGCTCGGGATGATGTAGCCGGACAATCGACGCAGTGGCTCCAGACGGGCGCCTCGGCGCCCGTTTGTTTGCCGACGGGCGCCGCTTATCCACGCCCCGGCGCCGTGGCCGCGGCACCCCTGCCTGCCCTCGACGCAACCGCGCGCAGACCCGAGGGACAACCTCGGCCTGCCGTGATACAATTTTCGATTTATTCGCATTTATTGAGTCGGAGTCGCCCGTATGGCCGTAGAACGCACCCTTTCGATCATCAAGCCCGATGCGGTGGCCAAGAATGTCATCGGAAAAATCTATTCGCGCTTCGAGACCAACGGCTTGCGGATCGTCGCCGCGCAGATGCGCCGGCTGTCGCGGACCGAAGCGGAGGGGTTTTACGCAGTCCATCGCGAACGGCCGTTCTTTCGCGATCTCGTCGATTTCATGACCTCGGGACCGGTGATGATCCAGGTGCTCGAGGGGGAAAACGCCATCGCGAAAAACCGCGACCTCATGGGTGCGACCGATCCGAAGCAAGCGGCAGCCGGGACGATCCGCGCCGACTTCGCCGCCTCGATCGACGCCAACGCCGTCCACGGCTCCGACGGCGTCGATACGGCCAGTGTCGAGGTCGCCTATTTTTTTCCGACGCTTTCGGTCTACAGCCGGTGAAGCTTCCCGAACGTGACCAGGACCAACCTTCTCGACTTCGATAACGCCGGATTGACGGCGCTGTTCGCCGCGTTGGGCGAGAAGCCCTTTCGCGCGAAGCAAGTCGCGCACTGGGTCCACCAGCGTCTCGCCGACGACATCGGCGCGATGAGCGACCTGTCCAAGCCGCTGCGCGACCGGCTCGCCGCGACGGCCGAGATCCGCGGTCCCGTCGTCGGCGGCGACACGACGGCCCCCGACGGCACGCGCAAGTGGCTGCTCGACGTCGGTGCCGGCAACGCCGTAGAGGCGGTGTACATCCCGGAAGACGACCGCGGCACGCTGTGCATTTCGTCGCAGGCGGGATGCGCCCTCGACTGCGCGTTCTGCTCGACCGGCAAACAGGGCTTCAATCGCAACCTGACGACGGCCGAGATCGTCGGCCAGCTGTGGCACGCGAACCGCGCACTCATCGCCGATGGCGTCCGCGGGGCGTGGGTCGACCAGGGCCGTGCGCCCGTCACCAACGTCGTGCTGATGGGGATGGGCGAGCCGCTCGCCAACTTCGACAACGTCGTCGCGGCGCTCAACGTCTTCATCGACGACAATGCCTACGGCCTGTCGCGGCGGCGGGTGACCCTGTCGACGTCGGGAATCGTCCCGGCGATCGATCGCCTCGCGAGCGCGTGCCCGGTCGCGCTCGCGGTGTCGCTGCACGCGCCCGACGACGCGCTGCGCGACGAGCTCGTGCCGATCAACCGCAAATACCCGCTCCGCGAGCTGCTTGCCGCTTGCAGACGCTACCTCGAGCATGCGCCGCGCGATTTCGTGACCTTCGAATACGTGATGCTGGATGGAGTGAACGACACTGCAGCTCATGCCCGAGCGCTCGCGCGCCTCGTCCGCGACGTGCCGTGCAAGTTCAACCTCATCCCATGGAATCCGTTCCCTGGCGCGCCGTTCGCAACGAGTCCGCGCCAGCGCATCCTCGCTTTCCAGAAGACGCTGATCGATGCCGGCCTGGTCACGACCGTCCGCAAGACGCGCGGCGAGGACATCGACGCTGCCTGTGGCCAGCTCGCCGGCCGGGTGCAGGACCGGACCCAACGCCGCGTGCTGCGCATCCGCCCCGCGGCAAATTCCTCGACCGTGCGTTGACGACCCTTGAAAGCACCATGATCCTGCCCCTCCGCGCCGCTGCCGCCTGTTGCCTGATCGCAATCCTCGTCGCCTGCTCGTCGGCGCCCAAGAACAAGGAACCGGCGCCCGCCGAAGCGCCGCCGCCTGCGAAGCCCGCACCAGTGAGCCTCACCGAGCGCGCGCGGATCCACACCGAGCTCGGCGCCGGCTACTACGAGCGCGGCCAGATGGACGTCGCGATCGAGGAGCTGAACGAGGCGGTGAAGCTCGACCCGAACCGTGCCGGTGCGTACAACATCTACGGCCTCGTCTACGCGATGATGGGTGAGAATGCGAAGGCCGAGCAGAACTTCCAGCGGGCGTTGCAGCTCGCTCCCCAGGATTCCGAAATTCGCCACAACTGGGGCTGGTTTCTCTGCACGACGGGTCATCCGCGCGAGGCCATTCCGGAGTTCGAGCTCGCGATCCGCAATCCGTTGTACAAGACGCCGGAGATCGCGTTGATCAACGCCGGCCGCTGCAGCACGTCGTTCGGCGACGTCGCGAATGCGGAGATCTATTTCAAGCGCGCGCTGGCCGTGTCGCCGAACAACCCGACGGCGGCGTACGGGCTCGCGCTCCTCGCGTACAAGGCCTCGAACTACAGCGAGGCCCGGGACTGGATGCGGCCCGCGGTCCAGCAGACGAACCCGACGGCGGCGGCGCTCTTCCTGGGGATGTGCATCGAGCGCAAGCTTTCCGACCGCCAGGCCGAGCTCTCGTACATTTCGCAGTTGCGCAATCGCTACCCGGACTCCGCAGAGACCAAGGCGATCGCCACGGGTGATTGCGGATGAGCGCAGCGGACGAAGCCGGGACAGCCGGGCGGGCCGAATCGTCTTGCCCGCTCGACGGAGAGCGCGAGTGACCGAGGTCGACGTCAGCCAGAGCAGCGGTTCGTCCGAGCCGACGGCCACGGCGGGCGCGCTGCTCCGCGCGGCACGCGAGTCCGCGGGACTCACCGTCGACGCGGTCGCCCAGCAGCTGAAGCTTGCGCCGCGGCAGGTGCGGGCCATCGAGGACAGCGACTTCGCGCAACTGCCCGGCCGGACGTTCGTGCGCGGCTTCGTCCGCAACTATGCGCGCGTCGTTCGGCTCGATCCCGAGCCGGTGCTGGAAGCGTTGCCCGCTTCCGTCGCCGCGCCGACGCTCGGGTCGCCGGCATTGCAGCCGACGGCACCGTCGATCGGTGAACTGCCGACCGCTGCCAGCGGCAAGGCGCGCTGGACGCGCTGGGCGATTCCGGTGACGCTGATCGCGATCATCGGGGCGACGGTCGCCTACGAGCAGATGCGCGCGCCAACCGAGCCGCGACGCAGCGCCGCGCGCGAGACGCAGGCGGCGGATCAACCCGCAAGAGGGCCTTCGCCCGCGCCCGAAGTCGTCGGCACCCAGCTGCCCAATCCCGCCACGACCGGCGGGGCGGCGGCGACGGAAGGCACGTCCGCAGTGCCGCCATCATCGACCGCCGCCCCCGCGACCCCTTCCGGTGGCACGAGCGCATCGGCGCTCACCCCGCCGTCGCCAGCGCCGATTCCCGAGGCGAAGCCGTCCGCACCGCTCGCCTCCGCACCGGCGGACGCACCCCTCGTGCTCACGTTCCGCGACTTCTCCTGGACCGAGGTCAGGGACCGCAACGGCACGGTGTTGCTGTCGCGGATGAATCCCGGCGGCACGACGCAGGCGATCGCCGGGGCTCCGCCGCTCGACCTCGTCATCGGCAACGCGGCCGACGTCGAGCTCACGTGGAAGGGCCGGCGGGTCGACCTCGTGCCCCACACGCGGCAGAACGTCGCGCGCCTGACGCTGCAATGACGAGCGCCGGCGGGCCGCCCCAAGGTGCGAACGGCTCCCCCGCGGGAGGCAGCGCCGCTGCAACCGCCGCAAGCGCGGGGACGCCGGGCATCGAGCGCCGCCGCACGCGGCAAGTCGACGTCGCGGGCGTGCCGATCGGCGGTGGCGCGCCGATCGTCGTGCAATCGATGACCAACACGGATACGGCCGACATCGCCGCGACCGTTGCTCAAGCCACGGCGCTGGCCGGGGCCGGCTCGGAGCTCGTCCGCGTCACCGTCAACACTGCCGAAGCGGCGGCGGCTCTACCCGCCATCCGCGAGCGCCTCGATGCCGCTTCGTGCCACGTGCCGCTCATCGGCGATTTCCATTTCAACGGGCACAAGCTTCTCACCGAATTTCCGGACTGCGCCCGCGCGCTCGCCAAGTACCGCATCAACCCCGGCAACGTGGGCAAGGGGAGCAAGCGCGATTCGCAGTTCGCGGTGATGATCGAAAAGGCGATCGAGTACGGGAAGCCCGTGCGCATCGGCGTCAACTGGGGGAGCCTGGACGCCGACCTTCTCGCGCGGATGATGGACGACAACGCGGCGCGGGCCGAGCCGGCGAGCGCCGACGCAGTGATGCGCGAGGCGCTCGTCGCCTCTGCCGTCGACAGCGCGCGGCGCGCGGAGGAACTCGGCCTGCCCGGCGAGCGAATCGTCCTGTCGTGCAAGGTCTCCGCCGTGCAGGACCTGATTGCCGTGTATCGCGAGCTCGCGCGGCGCTGCGATTATCCGCTGCACCTCGGGCTCACCGAGGCGGGAATGGGGAGCAAGGGCATCGTCGCCTCGACGGCGGCGATGGCGGTGCTGCTGCAGCAGGGGATCGGCGACACGATCCGCGTGTCGCTGACGCCGGAGCCGGGCGGCGACCGGACGCGCGAAGTGATCGTCGCGCAGGAGCTCCTGCAGACGATGGGACTGCGCTCGTTCGCCCCGCTCGTCACCGCCTGCCCGGGCTGCGGCCGCACGACGAGCACGACGTTCCAGGAGCTGGCCGAGAAGATCCAGGCCTACCTGCGCGCGCAGATGCCGGCGTGGCGCGAGCGCTATCCCGGGGTCGAAGCGATGGCGGTCGCGGTGATGGGCTGCGTGGTCAACGGACCGGGTGAATCGAAGCTCGCCAACATCGGCATTTCACTTCCTGGCACGGGAGAAACCCCGGTCGCGCCGGTCTACGTCGACGGCCAGAAGACGGTGACGTTGAAGGGCGAGCGCATCGCCGAGGAATTCCAGCGGATCGTCGAGGATTACGTCCGCACGACCTACGGCGGCGAGCCGCGCGCCGCGCATCTCTCGCCGTCGAAGAAGTCGATCCCCGTGAAGCCGGTGGCGTAGCCATGGCGGCATCCTTGCAGGCGGTCCGCGGCATGAACGACGTGCTTCCCGACGAGGCGGCGCTCTGGGAATTCCTCGAGGACGCTGTTCGCGACGTCTTCCGCCAGTACGGGTATCGCAACCTCCGCGTGCCGGTCGTCGAACCCACGCCGCTCTTCGTGCGCGCGATCGGCGAAGTCACCGACGTCGTCGAGAAGGAGATGTACACGTTCGAGGACCGGCTCAACGGCGAAAGCCTTACGCTCCGTCCCGAGGCGACCGCCGGAATCGTCCGCGCCGCGATCGAGCACAACCTCACTTACGAGCGGCCGCAGCGCGTCTGGACGGCGGGACCCATGTTTCGCCACGAGCGGCCGCAGAAGGGGCGCTACCGCCAGTTCCACCAGTTCGACGTCGAAGCGCTGGGATTCGCCGGGCCCGACGTCGATGCCGAGCAGATCGTGATGCTCGCCCGCCTCTGGGAGCGGCTCGGCGTCGCGAAGGGCTTCACGCTCAAGCTCAACTCCATCGGCGACGGGCACGAGCGGCTCGCGCATCGCAGCGCTCTCGTCGCCTATTTCGAGCGGCATCGCGCCGCGCTCGACGCCGATTCGCAGCGGCGCCTCGCGACCAATCCGCTGCGCATCCTCGACAGCAAGAATCCGGCGCTCGACGCGGTGATCGCCGGCGCGCCGAAGATGATCGATTTCATCGCCGACCGCTCGCTCGCGCATTTCGAGGAGTTGAAGGTGCTGCTCACCGAGGCGGGCATCGCGTTCGAGGTCGAGCCGCGGCTCGTTCGCGGCCTCGACTATTACAATCGCACCGTTTTCGAGTTCGTGACCGACCGCTTGGGCGCGCAGGGCACCGTCGCGGGCGGCGGTCGCTACGACGGCCTGTTCGAGCAGCTGGGGGGAAAGCCGACCCCGGCGTGCGGGTTCGCGCTGGGGGTCGAGCGGATGGTTCTGCTCCTGCAGGAGGCGCGTCTCGGCAACGTCGTCGTTCCCGACGCGTATGTCGTTCACGCGGGCGAGGCAGGCGCGAAGCTCGCCTGGCGCATCTCCGAAACGTTGCGCGACGCCGGGCGCGCGATCGTCGTCAATGCGGGCGGCGGCAGTTTCAAGTCGCAGATGAAGAAAGCCGACGCGAGCGGCGCCGCCTACGCCCTCATCATCGGCGACCACGAAGTGGCCGCCGGATCCGTCAGCATGAAACCGCTGCGCACGGGCGGCGATCAGGTCATCGTGCCTGTCGCGGAGCTCGCGCAAGCGCTCGTCGCGCGCAATTGACCGGGGCCGCGATAAGCGGCGCCGACCCGTCCAAGGGAAGAAGACCGATGGCCGTCTACGATCTAGAAGAACAGGAACAACTCGAAGACCTCAAGGCATGGTGGAAGCAATGGGGCAACCTCGTCACGGGCGTCATCGTCGCCGTCGCCGCCGGGATCATCGGCGTGCAGGGCTGGCGCTGGTGGCAGGGAAGCCAGGCCGCGCAGGCATCGGTTCTCTACAACGCGGTCGCCTCCGCCGTGAAGGCGAATGATGTCGCCAAGGCGAAGGACGCGATCGCGCAGCTCAACGAAAAGTTCGGCACCACGGGTTACGCGCCGCGCGCCGCCCTGCTCGTGGCGAAGACGCTGTTCGACAGCGGCGACAAGGCGGGGGCCAAGGCGCAACTCCTGTTCGTGATCGACAGCAGCGGCGAGGAAGAGCTGAAGGAGATCGCGCGTCTGCGTCTCGCCGAAGTGCAGCTGGACGAAAAACAGTACGACGACGCGCTGCGCACGCTCGACGCGAAGCACGACGAGCCGTTCGAAGGGGTGTACTCCGCGCTGCGGGGCGACATCCTCATGGCAGCCGGCCGCGGCAACGAGGCGCGCATCGCCTATCAGACCGCGTTGACCAAGTTCGACGCCAATTCGCCGTATCACGCGTACGTGCAAACGAAGCTCGACGCGGCAGGCGGTCCGCTTGCGAGCGCCGCAGGAAGCGCGAGCGCAGCGGAGCCCGGCGTCGCACCGAAGCCCGCGCGCGTGCCGGCCACCGCCGCCGCGCCGGCGCCGGCGGCGCACCGCCAGGTGCGCCGGCAAGCCCACCGGCAGCGTCAAAATGATGGCTTGCCGCTTCGCCATCGCGCGCCGCTCGGCCGGCGCTTCCCGCCGCGTCGCAGTCCTGGCGCTCCTCGGCCTGACGCTCGCCCTGTCCGGCTGCTCGAGTTGGCCGTCGTGGATGCAGATTCCACCGCCCGACTTCAGCTGGCTCACGTCGCTCTTCGGCGGCGGGACGAAGAAGCTGGGCCCGTTGCCGGACATCAAGGCGAGCGCGACGCCGCAGATCGTGTGGAAGGTGGAAATCGGCAGGGCTACACCCGGCCTCGCTCCGGCCGTCACGCCGACCGCAATCTACGCGGCGGCGGCGAGCGGCACGATCGTGCGCGTCGACCCCGGCAGCGGTGCGACGGTCTGGCGCGTCGACGCCGGCAAGCAGCTCTCCGCCGGTGTGGGCGCGGACGCGACGTTACTTGCCGTCGGGACGGACAAGGGCGACGTGCTCGCTTTCGATACCGACGGCAAGCCGCAGTGGCAGGTGAAGATCAGCAGCGAGGTGATCGGACCGCCGAAAGTCGGCGAGGGGACGGTCGTCGTCTGGTCCGGCGACGGGCGCATCTACGGCCTTGCCGCTGCCGACGGCAAGGCCAAGTGGGTCTACCAGCGGACGAATCCTCCGCTTACCGTGCGCAATTTCGCCGGCGGCGTCATCAGCCGCGGTGGTCTCCTCTCGGGGACCGCCGGCGGAAAGCTGCTCGCGATCGACCTCGGGACCGGAAATGTCGGCTGGGAAGGCAACGTCGCGACGCCCAAAGGCGCAACCGAGCTCGAGCGCATCGCCGACGTGACGTCGCTGCCGCTGGTCGAGGAGCGGCAGGTGTGCGCCGTCGCCTACCAGGGGCGCGTCGCGTGCTTCGAGATCCTGCGGGGGCAGCTCAACTGGACACGCGACGTCTCGAGCCTCACGGGCCTCGCCGCCGACAGCCGTTACGTCTATGTCGCCGACGACGCCGGTGCCGTGCATGCGCTCGACAAGGTGACCGGCGCATCGGTGTGGAAACAGGACAAGCTCAAGGAGCGCCGCGTCGGCGGGCCGCAGCTCGCCGGCGACTACCTCGCCGTGTTCGACCGTGAGGGATACGTCTACCTTCTCGAGCGCGGCGACGGGAACGTCGTCGGCTTCGCGCCGACGGACGGCACCGCCCCGACGGCGCAGGCGGCGGCGTCCGGCGCCAATGCGCTATGGCAGACCGAGGGCGGGACACTCTACGCGGTGACCGCGCGTTGAGCGATGGTTCGCGCCGCCGCTCTTGAACCCGCATTCCCGGTACCGAATCCCCAGCCTGACCGCCGCGACGCGGCGTCGCGACTTCCATGCTCCCAACCCTCGTCCTCGTCGGGCGGCCGAACGTCGGCAAGTCGACGCTGTTCAATCGGCTGACGCGGACGCGCGCGGCGCTCGTCGCTGATTTTCCCGGCCTCACCCGCGATCGGCATTACGGCCGCGGCCGCGTCGGGGAGACGGCATTCATCGTCGTCGACACCGGCGGCTTCGAGCCGGTCGCGAAGGACGGAATCCTGCACGAAATGGCAAAACAGACGCGCGCGGCGATCGCCGAAGCCGACGTCGTGGTGTTTCTCGTCGATGCGCGCGCAGGACTGACGGCGCAGGATCGGACGATCGCGGACCTGTTGCGCCGGTCCGCCCAGCCGGTCGTGCTCGGCGGTGAACAAGGCGGAGGGCCTCGCCCCGGAACGCGCAGCGGCCGAGTTCTACGAGCTGGGATTGGGCGAGCCGCATCCGGTTTCGGCAGCGCACGGCGAAAACGTCGGCCCGCTCTGTGAGCTCGCGCTGTCGCTCGCGCCGCGCCCGGAACCCGACGCCGCGACCGAACCCGGAACGCCCGCGCCCACCGAAGGCGGCCCGATCAAGGTGGCGATCATCGGCCGGCCGAACGTCGGCAAGTCGACGCTCGTCAACACGCTGCTGGGCGAGGAGCGCGTGATCGCCTTCGACGAGCCGGGCACGACGCGCGATTCGCTTTATCTCGACTTCGAGCGCGCGGGTCGCCACTACACGCTCATCGACACGGCGGGCGTGCGTCGACGCGGCAAGGTGTTCGAGGCGGTCGAAAAATTCTCGGTGGTGAAGACGCTGCAGGCGATCGAGGACGCCAACGTCGTGGTGCTGCTGCTCGATGCCGAACAAGGCATCTCCGAGCAGGACGCGCACCTCGCGGGCTACATCGTCGAGGCGGGCCGGGCGCTCGTCGTCGGCGTGAACAAGTGGGATGCGGTCCCTGCCGATCGCCGCGACGACGTCAAGCGCGACCTCGACCGCAAGCTCGCGTTCCTCGCGTTCGCCCGGCAGCACTTCATTTCGGCGCGGGATGGGAGCGGCGTCGCCGGCCTCGTCGCATCGGTCGACGCCGCATTCGCGGCTGCGTTCGTCCGGCTGCCGACGCCGAAGCTCACGCGGGCGCTCATGCAGGCGGTGGAGAGGCAACAGCCGCCGCGCGCCGGGATGGGGCGACCCAAGCTCCGCTACGCCCATCAGGGTGGCCACAACCCTCCGCTGATCGTGATCCACGGCAGCGCGCTCGCCCACGTCCCGGTAACCTACCGCCGCTACCTGGAACGTTTCTTCGCCGAGGCGTTCCAACTGCGCGGTACGCCCCTTAGGATACAATTCAAGACCGGCGCCAACCCGTACGCGAGCGCGCCCGCCCGCCGCAAGGGGCGTTGAAGCCGCATTCATCGTTTGTCTGCGTGCCGACCCCAACTTGCGACGCGGGACCGTACCCGAACCCGCCGCGGCCAGCCGCGCGGGGCGAGGGCCAACAACAACCGCGGAGTCAGCGATGAGCAACAAAGGGCAAATGCTACAAGACCCGTTCCTGAACACGCTGCGCAAGGAGCATGTCCAGGTGTCGATCTACCTCGTCAACGGCATCAAGCTGCAGGGGCAGATCGAATCGTTCGACCAGTACGTCGTCCTGCTCAAGAACACGGTCACGCAGATGGTCTACAAGCACGCGATCTCGACCGTCGTGCCCGCGCGCGCAGTGGCGATGCCGCATCACGCGCCCGGGGCCGACGCCGAGCCTTGATCCTGCCTGGGTCCACCCCTCCGGCCGGCGCGTCGGGTCGGACGACGACGGACCGGTGCCGGCAGGCGTCGCCCGCGGGCGCGCGTTGACGCGGGATGTTCGACACCCCCGAAAGCGTTGACCGCGCGCTGCTGGTCGCGCTCGACTTTGGCGAAGGCGACCCCGACGAGCGTCTCGCGGAAATCACGGCGCTGACGGTATCGGCGGGCGCGACCGTCGTCGGCAGCGTCACCGGCCGCCGCAAGAGCCCCGATGCCGCCACCTTCGCGGGCCGCGGCAAGGTCGACGAGATCGCGGCGCGCCGCGCCGAGGCAGGCGCCGATCTCGTCATTTTCGATCACTCGCTGTCCGGCGCGCAGCAGCGCAACCTCGAACGCGCGCTTGGCTGCCGCGTCGTCGATCGCACGGCGCTGATTCTCGATATTTTCGCGCTGCGCGCGCGCAGTGCCGAGGGCAAGTTGCAGGTCGAGCTCGCGCAGGTGAAGAACCAGCTGACGCGGCTGGTCGGCGGCTGGACCCACCTCGAGCGCCAGAAGGGCGGCATCGGGCTGCGCGGCCCCGGCGAAACGCAGCTCGAGACGGACCGGCGCCTGCTCGGCAACCGCGTCAAGGTGCTGAACGGACGTCTCACGCAGGTCGCGCGGCAGCGGGCGACCCAGGGCCGCACCCGGCGTCGCGCCGCGGTCCGCACGGTGGCGCTCGTCGGCTACACGAACGCCGGCAAGTCGACGCTGTTCAACCGCCTGACCGGCGCCCACGCGTACGCGGCCAACCAGCTCTTCGCGACGCTCGACACGACACTGCGGCGGGTCCACGTTCCCGGCGCGGCGACCATCGTCGTCTCCGATACCGTCGGGTTCATCCGCGAGCTCCCGCACGATCTCGTCGCCGCGTTTCGCGCGACGCTCGCGGAGGCTGGCGCCGCCGATTTGGTGCTCCACGTGATCGACGCAGCGCACCCCAACCGCGACGAGCAGATCGCCGCGGTCGATGCGGTCCTCGATGAAATCGGCGCCAGCGACGTCCCGCAGATTCGGGTCTACAACAAGATCGACGCGGCGGGCCTCCGACCGGGGTCCGAGCGCGACGAGTCTGGTATAATTCGCGCCGTCCGTTTGAGCGCGCTCACGGGCGCGGGCGCAGCCGAGGTTCGCGCCGCACTCGCCGAACGGTTTCCGGCCAACGATCCGCAACGAGACGCCCAACCGGCGTCCGCCCTCAACGCCTGACCCGCGGCGCCACCGACGCCGTTCCGACCCGTCCTTCGACCCACGGCCTTCATGTCGCTGAACGATCCCCAGTGGGGCAAGCGCGGCAGCAGCGGACCGCCCGATCTCGACGAGATCTGGCGCAACGTCAACCGCCGGATCAACGAGCTCTTCAGTCGGAAGGGAAGCGGCGACGACGGCTCGCCTGCGCCCGGCGGCGGACGCCCGCTCCTGCCGATGTCGGGGGCGGGCATCCTCGTCGCCCTGATCCTGCTCGTGTGGCTCGCGAGCGGCTTCTACATCGTCGACGAGGGACGCCGCGGCGTGGTCACGCGCTTCGGCAAGTACACCGAGACCACGCAGCCCGGCGCGCGCTGGCACCTGCCCTTCCCGATCGAAGCCGTCGAGCTCGTCGACTTCTCGCAGAATCGCCGCGTCGAGGTCGGCTACCGCAACAACGCGAAGAACAAGCGCCTCAACGAGGCGCCGATGCTGACCGACGACGAGAACATCATCGACGTCCTGTTCACGGTCCAGTACAACGTCAAGGACGCCGAAGCGTACGTGTTCAACGCGCGCAAGCCCGATCAGATCGTGCAGTTCGTCGCGCAGACCGCGATGGGCGAAGTCGTCGGCAAGGCGAAGATGGATTTCGTCCTCTACGAAGGCGGCGAGCAGATCGCCAAGTCGGCCGAGAAGCTGATGCAGGACATGCTCGACCGCTACGGGACGGGCGTATTCGTGCAGAAGGTCGCGCTGCAGAGCGTGCAGCCGCCCGACAAGGTGCAGGCCGCGTTCGATGACGCGGTGAAAGCCGGCCAGGATCGCGACCGCTTCCGCAACGAGGGCCAGGCCTACGCCAACGACGTCGTTCCCCGCGCCCGCGGCAATGCCGCGCGGCTGCTCGAGGAAGCCAACGGGTATCTCGCCTCCGTCGTGCAGAAGTCCGAAGGCGACGCGGCACGCTTCCGCCAGATCCTGACCGAATACCTGAAGGCGCCCGGCGTCACGCGCGAGCGGCTCTACATCGACATGATGCAGTCGATCCTCGGCAACTCGACCAAGGTGCTGATCGATCAGAAGGCCGGAAGCAACCTGCTCTACCTGCCGCTCGACAAGCTGATTCAGCAGAGCGCGGCGCCCGCGGGCGCAGCTCCGACCACCCCCGCCCCCGATCTTCCCGCCGCGAGACAGTCGACGCCGCCGCCGCCCGAGCCCTCGGTCACGCTCGATCCGGGCCGCTCGCGCGAGGCGCTGCGCAACCGCGACCCGCGGGATTCGCAATGAAGTTCACGATGCCGTTGCTGGCCCTCGTCGTCGCGCTGCTGCTCGTCGCGTCGCAGGCGCTCTATACGGTCGACCAGACGAAGTACGCGATCAAGTTCCAGCTGGGCGAGATCGTCGAGACCCAGCCCGAAGCCGGGCTGTACGCCAAGTGGCCGCTGGTGCAGAACGTGAAGTTCTACGACAAGCGGATCCTGCTCCTCGACAACGCCGAGCCGGACCGGATCACCACGTCCGAGAAGAAGCCGCTGCTGATCGACTTCTTCGTGCTCTGGCGAATCACCGACGTCAAGCAGTTCTACGTCACCATGCAGCAGGGTGACGAGGAGGTCGCGCGGCAGAGGCTCGCGACGACGGTCCGCGCGAACCTGCGCGAGGAAATCAACAAGCGCACCGTGCACGAAGTCATCTCGTCCGAACGCGACAAGATCATGGCCTCGACCCGGCAGAAGGCGGACCAGGATGCGAAGACGTTCGGCGTCGAAATCGTCGACGTGCGCCTGCGCCGCGTCGAGCTGCCGCCCGACGTGACCGATCGGGTCTACGATCGGATGGAGTCGGAGCGCCGCCGCGTCGCAAACGAGCTGCGCTCGCAGGGCCAGGCGGAATCCGAGAAGATCCGCGCCGACGCCGATCGCCAGCGCGAGGTCATCCTCGCCGATGCCTACCGGCAGGCGCAGAAGCTCAAGGGCGAAGGCGATGCCAAGGCTTCGGCGATCTACGCGCAGGCGTACGGCGCGAATCCGGAGTTCTATGCGTTCTACCGGAGCCTCGAAGCGTACAAGGCGACGTTCCGCAGCCGCAGCGACATGATGGTGCTCGATCCCAGCGCCGAATTCTTCCGCTACCTGAAAAGCCAGGGCGGCACGGGCGCGAAGGCGCCCAGGTAACGGCCGGAATAGACGCGAAGGGAACGACGGCATGGCGGATTCGCTGTGGACGGCGTTCGCGCTGGTGCTCGTCGTCGAGGGGTTGTTGCCGCTCGTAGCGCCGCACGTGTGGCGCGAGAGCTTTCGGCGCATGGTCCAGCTGACCGACGGGCAGCTGCGCTTCATCGGGCTCGTCTCGATCGTCATCGGCCTCGTCGCGTTCTGGTTGCTTCGCAATGCGTAAGTGGATCCTCCCCGAGCACATCGAGGACGTTCTCCCGGCCGAAGCCGAGCGGATCGAGGCGCTGCGTCGCGCGTTGCTCGATCACTTTCGGGCGAACGGCTACCGGCTGGTCCAGCCGCCGCTGGTCGAGCACCTCGATTCGCTGTTGACCGGCACGGGCCGCGATCTCGATCTGCAGACGTTCAAGGTCGTCGATCCGCTGTCGGGCCGGCTGCTCGGCGTGCGCGCGGACATCACGCCGCAGGTCGCCCGCATCGACGCCCATCTGCTGAACGAGCCGGGGACGACGCGCCTCTGTTACGCGGGAAGCGTGCTGCGCACGGCCGCCGGCATCGGCGAAACGCGCGAAGTCATGCAGATCGGCGCCGAGCTCTTCGGCGAGCCGGGCATCGCCGGTGACGCCGAGGTGGTCGGATTGCTGCTGTCCTCGCTCGGGGTCGCGGGCGTGCGCGCCCTGCACCTCGACCTCGGCCACGTCGGCGTGTACCGGGCGCTGGCCGCCGGCGCGGGGATTGGCGCCAACGGCGAGGACACCGAGCTGTTCGCGGCGCTTCGTGCCAAGGATGCGCCGACGGTCGCCCTGCTCACCGCGCGTCTTCCCGCCGCGTGGCGCGACGCGCTCAACGTGCTGCCGCTGCTCTACGGGCCGGCGCGGGAAGTTCTCGCGCAAGCGCGCGCGCGCCTGCCGGATACGCCGGCGATCAGCAACGCGCTCGGCGCGCTGACGGCGCTCGCGCAAGCCGGGGAGCCGCACGTCGAGGCGTTGCACATCGATCTCGCCGATCTGCGGGGCTACCATTATCAGAACGGCGCGATCTTCTCGGTGTTCACCGCGGGCTTGCCGGCGGCCATCGGCAACGGCGGGCGCTACGACGGCATCGGCAAGGCGTTCGGTCGGGCCCGACCCGCGACCGGCTTTACGCTCGATCTGCGCCAGCTTGCGAGCGTTGTTTGAGCGGAATCACGCCCATGCTTCGACGGATGCGCACCGTGTTGTCGGCCCCCCACGCTGGCGGCTGTCGCCGCTGCGCTGCCCTCGTTCGCGTCTTGGGGCGGCCCGGCGCCGCTCACGGCGCGAGGGCGGTGAGCGCTCGCGTCAGCGCTTGCGGGCAACGGCTAACCTGAGGTCGCCAACGCATGGGAAAGAACGTCGTCGTCATCGGAACCCAATGGGGCGATGAGGGCAAGGGCAAGATCGTCGACTGGCTGACCGAGCACGCGCAGGGTGTCGTGCGCTTCCAGGGCGGCCACAACGCGGGCCACACGCTCGTCATCGGCGGCAGGAAGACGGTGCTGCGGCTGATTCCGTCGGGGATCCTCCATCCCGGCGTGTCGGTGTATATCGGCAACGGCGTCGTGCTGTCGCCTTCCGCGCTGCTGCAGGAAATCGCCGAGCTCGAGGCCGCTGGCGTCGAAGTGCGCGCGCGATTGCGGATATCGCCCGCATGCCCGCTGGTGATGCCCTACCACGTCGCGCTCGATCAGGCGCGCGAGGGCGCGATGGGCGACGCGAAGATCGGCACGACCGGCCGCGGCATCGGCCCCGCCTACGAAGACAAGGTCGCGCGCCGCGCGATCCGGCTGCAGGACCTTTTCTATCCCGATCGGTTCACGGCGAAGCTCATCGCGCTGCTCGAGTACCACAACTTCGTCCTGACCCAATACTTCGGACGCGAAGCGGTGCCGCTCGAGAAGACGCGCGACGAGACGCTGGCGCTGGCGGCGTCGTTGCAGCCGATGGTCGCCGATGTCGCCGGGTTGTTGCAGGCCGCGCGCGCGCGCGGCGAATCGCTGCTGTTCGAAGGCGCGCAAGGCGCGCTGCTCGACATCGATCACGGCACGTATCCCTACGTCACGTCGTCGAACTGCCTCGCGGGCGCCGCAGCGCCCGGGGCGGGCGTGGGTCCGGAGTTCCTCGACTACGTGCTCGGCATCGTCAAGGCCTACACGACGCGCGTGGGCACGGGGCCGTTCCCGACGGAGCTCACCGACGCGGTCGGCGCAGGCCTAGCCAAGCGCGGCAACGAGTTCGGCTCGGTGACGGGCCGGCCGCGCCGCTGCGGGTGGCTCGACGTGCCCGCGCTCAAGCGCTCGTTCCAGTTGAACGGCGTGAGCGGCCTGTGCATCACGAAGCTCGACGTGCTCGATGGCCTCGACGAAATCCGCATCTGCACCAGCTACACGGTGCACGGCGCGCCGCTCGCGCTGCTGCCGTCGGGCGCCGATGCCGTCGCCGAATGCGTCCCGGTCTACGAAACCCTGCCGGGCTGGAAAGACAGCACGGTTGGCGTGCGCGCCTTCGGCGCGCTTCCCGCCAACGCGCGTGCCTATCTGGAACGGATCGAAGCGCTGACCGGCGTCGCAATCGCGATGGTGTCGACGGGGCCCGATCGGACGGAGACGATCTTGCGTCAGCATCCGTTCCGCTGACGCCCCGGATCGACGCCACACGATTGCGGCTCGAATTCGTTACCCTGACCGGACGCCCAAGCCCGCATGTCGAATCTCTACGTCAGCTGGGACCAGTACAACACGCAGATCGAGCGTCTTGCGCTCACCGTCCATGAGTCCGGCTACGCGTTCGACCAGATCATCTGCATCGCGCGCGGCGGCATGCGCGTCGGCGATGTGCTGTCGCGGATCTTCGAGCGTCCGCTCGCGATCCTGTCGACGCACTCCTACGCGGCCGAGGGAGGCACGATCCGCGGCGAGCTCGTGATCGCCGAGCACATGACGATGAGCTCGCCCCGATTGGGGGAACGCGTCCTGCTGGTCGACGACATGGTCGATTCGGGCGTGACGCTGGCCGCGGTGCACAGGACGCTGCCGCAGCGCTGGCCGGTCATCCGCTCGTGCCGGACCGCGGTGCTGTGGTGGAAGGCCTGCTCGACCTTCAGCCCGGATTTCTGCGTCGACTACCTGGCCGACAATCCCTGGATCCACCAGCCGTTCGAGGTCTACGACACGCTGCGTCCCGAGGGGCTCAAGGCCCGGCTCGAGCGCTCGGGCCCGGCATGAGCGGCCTCTCCGGCAGAACGCCTCGGGACCCCACCGCGACGGCGGGCGAGCCCGCTCGTTGGCGCGAAGATTGCTTCCGGGTAGTGCTCGGATTAACCTAAATATCCGCGTCGGCGCCCATTTGTGCAGAGGCGCCAAGGGGAGATTCATGAAGCGAAGCCTTCCTATCGTCGCCGTCATCGTAGCGCTCCTGGCGTCGATATCTGCCGCTTGGGCGCAGGACGGCATCACCCCCACGTCGATTCTGATCGGACAATCGGCGGCGTTCACGGGCCCCGCCGCGCAGCTCGGGATCCAGTACCGCGACGGCGCGAAGCTCTGGCTCGATTACATCAACGCGCAGGGCGGCATCAACGGCCGCAAGATCGAGCTCAAGTCGCGCGACGACAAGTACGAATCGAAGCTCGCCGCCGAAAACACCAAGAAGCTGATCGAGGAAGACCGCGTCTTCCTGCTGTTCGCGTACGTCGGCACGCCGACCTCCCAGGCGTCGTTGCCGATCTTCACCGCGGCGCGAGTGCCGTTCGTCGCGCCCTTCACCGGCGCCGAGCTGCTGCGGGCGCCGTTCAACCGGTACATCTTCAACGTGCGCGCGAGCTATTACGACGAAACCGAGAAGATCGTCGACTATCTGGCGCGGACCGGGGTCAAGAAATTCGCGGTCTTCTACCAGAACGATGCCTACGGGCAGGCGGGCCTCGAAGGCGTCAAGCGCGCGCTCACCCGCCGCAACATGCAGCCGATGGCGCTCGGCACCGTCGAACGCAACACGACCAACGTGGCCGAGGCGGTCAAGACGATCAATGCCGCGGAACCGGAAGCGACGGTGATGATTTCCGCCTATACCTCGATCGCCGAATTCGTGAAGCAGATGAAAAAAGCCGGCAGCATCTCGCAGTTCTTCAACGTCTCGTTCGTCGGCAGCAAGGCGCTGGCCGAAGCGCTCGGCAGCGAGGGCCGCGGCGTGATGATCTCCCAGGTCGTGCCTTTTCCGTGGAGCCCGATGGTGCCCATCGTCAAGGAATACCTCGAGTTCGCAAAAAAGGGCAATGTCGACGTGAACTACTCGAGCCTCGAAGGCTTCATCGCCGCCAAGGTGCTGGTCGAGGGCCTGCGCCGGGCCGGCAAGGAGCCCACGCGCGACAAGTTCATCGCCGCGATGGAGTCCCTTACCAACCTGGAGATCGGCGGCTACCAGGTCCGCTTTTCGCCCGAGAACCACAATGGCTCGCAGTACGTGGACCTGTCGATGATCGGGCGCGAGGGAAAGTTCATCCACTAGCGGGTAGCGCCGCCCGGGCGCTAGACTCCCGCCGCCGATCTCTCTCGCGGCGAGCGCATCCGAATCGCGCGCGGCGGCTTGGCCGCCGGACACGCCGACTTCGATTTTTGTCCGGAACACCGTTGTTGCGTGGTTTGGTCCGACTTCCGGCTCAAAGAGGCTTCCTCGGATGATGATCCGAGCAAGACGTAACCTACAATATCGATGGCAGTTGATCCCGTCGGTAAAATTTACACGAGGTACCGTCTATCGGCCGACATAATTTCGCAAGTAATTGAAATTAAATATGTCTATATGTGCAATGGCGCACGCGCTTGCTTAGGGGGTCGCGGCATGCCATTGTCATGCCGGCATCATAAAAACCCGCCAGGGAGGCAAAGATGTCGCCGCAGGTCGCCGTCTTGAGTTGCTGTGAAGGATCGTCTCGGGAGGCACGCTTCCGAACTGTCGTTGCCGGAAACGAGTTGAAGTTGCCCGCCCGCGCCAACGCGAGGCGCGCGGTTGCGCTCGGTGCGTTCGCGCTGTCATTGGCGGCGTCGACGTCCGCAAGCGCCGCGGCGTTCACGTTCGACTTCAATTCCCTTGCCGAGGGCGCGAATTCGACTTCCATCCACAATTACCTGACCGGGATCTTCGGATCGAGCGTCGGCGTTTCGGGGGCCAAGGCAACGAAGGCATACAACGGCGACGGCCACGTCGTCGGTCCGACGCTCGGATCCTCCGACGGCGCGACGAGCGGCTCCGACGCGACGCACAACCATGCGAATCGGAAGGACACGTTCCTCATCAACAACGGTCCGGGGTCCAATTCGTTCACGCTCAACTTCGGAACGTTCTCGATCTTTTCGCTCTCCTTCGACTGGGAGATCTTCCCGGACAACAGCTGCTCTCCGCACTGCGATCCGAACGGCGCCCACTGGCCCGACATCGAGTTGCTGGTCGACGGCGGCGTGATGAAATGGTCGCAGATCGCGCCTGGCGACATACACACGACCAACCCGCAAGCGATCGGCGTCAGCGGCGACATCATTATCGCCGGTGGTACGCATACGCTGACCTTCATGGACTGGCCGGCGGAAATCGGCATCGACAATCTGATCATCAACGGCTGCCCGCCGAGCGCGCCACAGTGCCTGCGCAAGGACGCTCCGGAGCCCTCGTCGCTGCCGCTGACGGCGCTGGCGCTCGGCGCACTGTTCCTGCTCGGGCGTCGCCGCCGCGAGGTCTCGGTTCGCCGCCCGCGCTAGGCCTTTGCGCGGCGGCGCTGCCCGCATGCCGCACGCGGGCCGGCACCGGCGCGCCTCAAACCTTGTGAAGAGCGGAGCGCTGCTGACTCGCGGAAAGCGGGTCTGAGACGGCCGCCGGGACAAGACAACGCTCCGGCGACCTGCGGTCCCCGCGGGTGACGCGCATCCCGCTGTCGCGGCCAATGCCGAATCCCGGTGCGGCGCCCGGTAGCTCGGTCGTCGCGGCATAATATCCGTACGCCAGCTGCCCGAATGCCGCCGGGCTGGGCCTCTGACTCCCAGGTTCCACCCTCCGCTTCTTCCGGCGGTCCGTTTGCCGGCGCCACGAGCGTGTCATGAGCATCGCATCGATTCCCCGCGCCTGCGTGATGGGCCACCCGGTCGCTCACTCGCGCTCGCCGATGATTCACGGCTACTGGCTCGCGACGCTGGGCATTCCCGGCGCCTATGACCTGCAGGATGTGCCTCCCGGCGCGTTCCAGAACTTCATCACCCACCTGACGGCGCACGGCTACGTCGGCGGCAACGTCACGGTGCCGCACAAGGAAGCGGCGTTTCGTCTGGTCGCGCGGCGTGATGCCGTCGCTGACGCAGTCGGCGCCGTCAACACGCTGTGGATGGAGCAGGGAGAGCTCGTCGGCGGCAACTCGGATCCGCACGGTTTCGTCAGCAATCTCGACGACCGCGTCCCCGGGTGGGATTCGTCCTGCGCGTTCGCCGTGGTACTCGGCGCCGGCGGCGCCGCGCGCGCCGTCGCGCACGCGCTACTCGAGCGCGGGGTCGATATCGTGCTGGTAAACCGAACCCTCGAAAGGGCCCGGGACGTCGCCGCGCAATTCGGCTCGCACGTGCGTGCCGCCGGCTTCTGGGATCTTCCGCGCCTGCTCCCCACAGCGGACCTGCTCGTCAATTGCACGTCGCTCGGGATGCTGGGGAAGCCGCTGCTCGACATCGATCTGCACACGCTGAACCCCGACGCCGTCGTACACGACCTCGTTTACGTGCCGCTAGAAACCGACCTCCTCGCCCAGGCGCGCGCGCGCGGGCATCGCACCGTCGACGGGCTCGGCATGCTGTTGCACCAGGCGGGTTTCGGCTTCCGAAAATGGTTTGGCGTGACCCCCGAAGTGACGCCTGAGCTGCGAGCGCTGATCGAGGACGACATTCGCGCGAGGGTGCCTGGGGCGTGACCGGAATACCGGCGGTTGAGCGACCAGGCGCTCAACGGAAAAGCAGTCGCACGTTCTTCAGTGCGTCCTGCGGCCGCGCACTGCCACGAGTCCTAGCACTCCCACGCCGAGCAGCAGCAGAGTCCCGGGTTCCGGGGCGGCGGTTCCGCAGGGCGGATTCTGACCGTCGGTGCTGAAGAGATCACAGGGTTTCGCGCGCGGCGCCTTGCATGAGGGCCGAATGCTCGGAAGGTGGCCGCCTTCGACGCAGAATCGGGGATCACTGCCCTCGATGATCGCGAAGATGGCAGGATCGACTGGAGGAGCGCCAAGACTCGCGCCGAGGGCGCTGCCATCCGGTGTCTGCAGCCCGCTGACCGAACCCATGCCGCTCCCCCTGGTGTCGCGTTCCGGAACCATCGCCGGCGCGTACGACGTCGAGGGAGGCTTGGCCCCCGCGGCGAGGGCCACCGCTCGGGAAGCGGAGCGCTCGGCGTAGAGGCCGCACTGCAAGGCGCGGCAGTCGACCAGCGCGTCCTGATTC
>CAVSFA010000002.1:0-48945 GCA_963727145.1 uncultured beta proteobacterium
GACCCTGCTGGCTTATTCGGCGGCACGCCGCGGCGCTTCCAGAGCAGCGGCGCGCCTGTAGTTCATGATCTTTTCTGCGGTCGCCTTGCCCTTCGCCTTGCCCTTCGCCTGGCCGCAGAATGGTGTGGTCATGTCGATGCAGCCGCGGCCCTGGCCGGATGTTCCCGAGCTCACCGCGAGGATGGCGCGTTCGTCGTCCCGGCAGGGGAACCTGGCACTCAACGCCTTTCTTGTTCCCCTGTCCCGACCTTTGATTCCGGGAAAGTGGCTGCGGGCCATGTCGGTAGCGCGTTGAACAAAGAAAAGGCTGTACGGGTTGCCATGCCCGCTCATTGACGCGCGTCAAAGCCGAGAGGAGCTGCGAGGCCCTCTGGGAAGCGAAAGAGCGACCCTTCGACGCGGGCTGTCGCGAACGACGGCTCACGGGAATTGTCGCGGCGACCCCGAATGGCAGGAGTTGGCCGAACGCGCCCATTGACGAACTGCGACCCAATGGCCGCTCCCGCGGCGAAGCGGACCGTCGGGTTCATCAGGGGTGTGACCGAGAAGGGTCCGGCCGCGGTCGTTGATCGTGGCTCTGCGTTCGTAGCTCGTAGCTCGCCGTCCCCGGTGCCCGGTTGCCCGAAATGAGGACGACAGGCGGCTCACCTGCGCTCGTCGTTCTCTACACGCAATTCCCCGTTCTCGGTACGCAGAGCACATAGCTCTCGGTTCCTCACAGCTGCCACACTACAGCTTAAGGTAGGAGGGAGCATAGAGCGGACGTTGCCAATCCCTGGTCGGACGGCGACAGCCGACCCTGAGCCGACGTCCACCATACGCGGAAGCGGCCGTTGAAATTTGTTGAAGCGGCCCTTTGGCACAGGTCTCTACCGTCCAGTTGACGTGGCTGTCGTATCGCGAGTCCAACGAGTTCTCTCAGCACGAGGCGAGACGCTGACCGCTCCGCGTAATCTGTGTCCTGCGCCAGTCGGTGCCTCCGCTTGATTGCGAGGTATCGCAACGCGGCGCCGTTGCTGTTGGCTGCCATCGGCAGTCCGACTATCGTCGCTCGTGGACCCGTTGCTGCCGTCCGAGAGTTGCCGACTATAACGATGCAACAAGATCGATGGCGAGGTCAGGCGAACCGTGCCACGATCGGTCCGCGGTCAGCTTCGCCTCTTCCACGACCCGCGTCCACTTTGCCAACTCGCGCTTTACCAAGACACCGAGCTCGCCGGGCGTGCTCGACTGGACGTGCGCGCCATGATCCTCCATGCGCCTAACGACGTCCTTGTCGGTCAGGACATGATTGAGTGCATCGTTGATCCGCTCGACGACATGCCGCGGCGTACCGGACGGCGCGAAGATTGCGTACCACTGGGTCACGTCCACATCGTCGATGCCGGCCTCGTGCAGCGTCGGTACGTCGGGCAGACTCTCGACGCGTTCGGACCGGCCACCGCCAGCGCACGCAGCCGGCCCGCCTTGACGTACGGGTAAGCGGTGAACAGGCTTGGAAACATGAACTGGGTCCGCCCGCCGATCGTGGCAGCCACCGCCGGGGCCGAGCCCTTGTATCGAACTCCCGGCATTTCGACGCCGGTGCTGAGCTTGAACAACTCGGCGGCGAAATGCGGCGCCGTGCCGTTGCCAGCCGATGCGTAGGCATAATTGTGCGGTCGTGCCTTGAGTTGCGTCACCACGTCCGTGACATCCTGGCCCCGCACGGCGACACTGGCCACCATCAGCGTCGGCGAGTAGCCAACCATGCCGACCGGCTCGAAGTCGGCCACCGGGTCGTAGCGCAACTCCTGCAACGCCGGGTTCATGCCGTGGGTGGCGATGTAGCCTAGCATCAGCGTGTGGCCGTCCGGCACCGCGCGGGCGACGTACTCGGCCGCAATCGAACCGTTCGCGCCGGCGCGGTTGTCGACGATAACGTTCTGACCGAGAAGCGGCCCGAGTTTCTGCGCGATCGCTCGCGCCATCGCATCGTTGGCGCCGCCCGCGGTCGTTGGCACGACGATAGTGATCGCCCTGGCGGGAAAGGCTGCCGCGGCGGGGGCCGCGGCGCTGGGCGACGCGATCAGCGCGTCCGTCGATGGCCCTTCTTCGAAGGGCTTCGAGAACACGTAGTCCGGCAGGTGCAGGTCACCCTGCAGGATCTTGCGCGCGGTACGGACCAGCGCGGCACGCTGGACATGCGCCGCGTCGCCCTCCCCTGCAGTTTCGACTTCCACGTCGATCCGGCCCTGGGGATGGAGCACCACGACGTTCTGAGTGCCGTGGATCGGCTCGGCCGCGCTGGCCACCGTGCCTGGCAGCGCGAAGGCGGTGGCGACACCGATCGCGCCCGTGGCGGCATGCGACGCATGGCAGCGCCACGGCGTGAAATAGCGCGACGTCAGGCTGGTAGGGCTGTCGCCCTCGCTGACCAGCACCGGTTTGGGCACGACGCTCGCCGACACGTCGCCGAGGCCCATCCGCAGGCCCGCGACGCGGCGCAGCGACTCCAGCCGCTCGAGCAGCTTCGCGTTCGTATCGAGCTCGCTCGGCGATTCACGCCCGCTCACGCCGAGGTCGCGCGCGCGGACGATCATCAATGGCATAGCCGCGTCGATGCAGGTGAGCTCCGTTCCGTCGATCACGTCGATGCGCTGCCCGGTCGGAAACACCGACCCGGTGACCGCGCCCCAGGCATCGCGAAAGTTCAGCCGGATCGGTGCCGCCGTGCCCCCGACGCCGTCGATGCGCGTGTCACCGGCGTAGGTTACCCGCCCGGCTGGCGTCTGCACCGTGACGTCGATGCGTGACCTCGTGTTGACGTTGAACACGCGTACGGTCGTGGTCCCGTTGGCCGCGGCGACCAGACCTTGCTCGATCGCGAACGGACCCACGCCGGCGAGCATGTTGCCGCAGTTCGGCCGCGTGTCCACCGACCGTTGTCCGACGCCGACCTGTGCAAACAGGTAGTCGACGTCGCAACCGGGCTCGTTCGACCGCGAGACGATCGCGACCTTGCTGGTCAACGTGCTGCCGCCCCCCACGCCGTCAAGCTGCAGCAGATCGGACGCGCCAATGGCGCCGATCAGCGCCTCGTCGCGCGCCACCTCGTCCCTGGGCAGCCATTCCCGCAGGAAGAAGGTCCGCGCGAGGTGCCAGCGCGCATCAGGACGCATGGGACGGTTCGGCTCATGACGTTCATAATCGGTTCCCGGCCTCGTTTGTGAATTGCATTGTTGCGAACGATTGATCCAGAATGGGCATCAGTAAGCCCGTGGGCGGAGGAGCCATGGCCATCAACTTTGATCTCAACGACCTTCAGGCGTTTCGCGCCGTGGCGGAATTGAGCAACTTCCGCAAGGCAGCGGAAGTGGTGCACATTTCGCAGCCGGCGTTCAGCCGCCGCATCGACAAGCTGGAGCAGGCTCTGGGTGTGCGGCTGCTCGAGCGGACCACGCGGCGAGTGAGCCTGACGGTGGTGGGCCGCGACTTCGCGCGCAAGGTCGAGCAACTGCTCGGGGATCTCGACTACACGCTGCTGGGCATCCGCGGTGTGGCTGCCACGCGCATGGGCGAGTTGGCGATCGCGTGCGTGCCGTCTACCGTCTACTACTTTCTTTCGCAGGTCATCCGTCGCTACCACGAGCGCTACCCAAAGGTCCGCATCAAGGTGTTCGATGCCGGCGCGAATGAGGTGCTGGCCGCCGTGGCCGGCGGCGAGGTCGATTTTGGGCTCAACTTCATGGGCGGCCAGGAGACCGGCATCGAGTTCAAGCCGCTGCTGAAAGACCGCTTCGTCGGCGCGTGTCGTCGCGACCACCCGCTCGCGCGCAAACCCTACGCGACGTGGAGCGATCTCGCGCAATACGACTACATCTCGGTGAGCAAGTCCTCGGGCAACCGGCTGCTGCTCGACCAGGCGCTGGCGCATGTATCCGGCCAGCCGCAGGCCATCTACGAGGCCGCAGCATGTGACGACGATGATCGGCTTGGTCGAAGCCGGCCTGGGAGTTGCAGCGGTTCCGTCGCTGGCGATGCCGGCCGCCGACCACCCGCTGCTCGTCAGCGTGCCGCTTAGTGACCCGGTAGTGACCCGTACGGTGGGTCTCATCCGGCGCAAGGACCGCTCGCTCTCGCCGTCGGCGCAACAACTGTACGATTTTCTGCTCGAGATGAAACCGGCGCGCAGGAAGACTGCCCACAAACCCGCCGCCCGGTGACTGCACGCCGCTCACCGGACCTGCGTCCCATGGACGCCGCCGGCCATCGGCGAGCCGGCGAGCTCCTCGCCACTCTCCAGCGTCTCTTCGGCCCTCGCGTACCCCTGAGCCAACTCGCTCGTCAGCACGTCGTGGTCGCAGGCGTGCTCCCACTTCGACACGACGATACAGGCTACGGCATTGCTGATGGTGCTGGTGAGCGCGCGCGCTTCCGACATGAAGCGGTCGACGCCGATCAGCAGCGCGACGCCCGCCACCGGCAGGTCGGGGATCACGGTCAGCGTAGCCACGAGCGCGACGAACCCGCTGCCGGTGACGCCGGCAGCGCCCTTGGACGTGAGCAGCATCAGGCCAAGCATGCCGGCGATCTGCCCCCATGACAGCTGGATGTCGCACGCCTGGGCGATGAACATGGACGCGAGGGTCAGGTAGATCGCGGTGCCGTCGAGGTTGAACGAATAGCCGGTGGGCAGCACCAACCCGACCACGCCCTTCTTGCAGCCGAGGTGCTCGAGCTTCATCAGCAGGCGCGGCAGCACCGGCTCGCTCGAAGACGTGCCGAGTACCACCAGCAGCTCCTCGCGAATGTAGCGCATCAGTTGCCAAAGCTTGAAGCGGTGCATCCGGGCGAGAAGACCCAGCACCACGACGACGAAGAATCCGCAAGCGACGTAGAACGTGCCGATCAGCTGGCCCAGCGAGCCGATCGACTTGATGCCGTAGCGGCCGACGGTGAACGCCATGGCACCGAACGCACCTAGCGGAGCGAGCCGCATGATGAGCCCGAAAGCCGCAAACAGCATGTGGGCGAAGCTGTCGATGCCGTCGAGCACCGCGCGGCCGGCGCTACCGATGTGCGTCAGCCCAAAGCCGCAAAGGATCGCGAGCAGCAGCACCGGTAGCACCTCGCCTTCGGCAAAGGCGCCGAAGAACGACTGCGGCACAATGTGCAGCACGAAATCCACAAACCCCATCGGCGCGCCCTTGCTGAACCTCGCCGCCACTGACGCGTCGAGGGTCGTGGGATCGATGTGCATACCGGCGCCGGGCTGGAGCGCGAACACAGCCACGAGACCGGTGACCAGGGCGAGGATGGTCAGAACGTAGAACAAGCCCATCGACTTGATCAGCGTCTTGCCGATCTCTTTCGAGTCGCCCAGCGAGGTGATGCCGCTGACGATGGTGCAGAAGACGATCGGTGCGATCATCATCTTCACGAGCTTGACGAAGCCGTCGCCCAGCGGCTTGAGCGACGCGCCGAAATCGGGCCAGTAGTGTCCAACGGTGATGCCGAGGGCCAGGCCAACGAGGACCTGGATGTAGAGATGCTTCAACAGCTTGGCGGGGTGCATGGAATGCCTCCTGGGGCAGGCCCTGCGGCGCGCCGGTCTCGTGCCCGGCTTCGCCCTGGGCGAAAGGATGTTTGTCGGGACGTCAGCGCAGCGTGGCCAGCACGCGGTCGACCATCACGCCGGACTGGCCGAGGTAGTTGGCCGGGTCGCAGAGCCTTGCCAGCGCCGCCCGGTCGAGATGCGCGCTGATCTGCGGGCTTTCCGCCAACAGGTCGAGCAGCGGACGCTGCTGCTTCACCGCTTCGCGGCAGATGTCGTAGACGAGGTCGTGCGGTGGGTCGTCGAGCAGGCGAGCCTTGATTGCACACGACAGTTTCATGGCGTCGAAGAACACGCCGTCCGCGAACCTGTACATCACGTCGTACCGATCCGGCTCCTTGTCGAACGGAGTTGACTACGATCCAAAACGAGCGTTAGGCTTCGTTGTATCAAGGCACAAACCAACGTCGGGGAGAGCACATGGCACAGGGGAAGTACGTCGCGTACTACCGGGTCAGCACTACGAAGCAAGGGCGCTCGGGCCTCGGCCTTCAGGCGCAGAAGACCGCCGTTACGAACTACCTGAACGGTGGCCGGTGGGATTTGGTGCGCGAGTTCGTGGAGGTGGAGACGGGCAAAGGCCGCGATGCCCTGCACCGCAGGCCAAAGCTCCGCGAAGCCCTCGACGTGTGCAAGGCGCAGAGGGCAACGCTACTGGTTGCGAAGCTCGACCGGCTCGCCCGCAATGTTCACTTCCTCTCGGGGCTGCAAGAGTCAGGTGTGAAGTTCGTTGCCGTGGACATGCCGGATGTCAACGAGTTCACGTTGCACGTCCTCGCCGCAGTCGCACAGCAAGAAGCGAAAGCAATCTCGGAGCGGACAAAGGCGGCGCTCGCTGCTGCGAAGGCGAGAGGGACGAAGCTCGGCAACGCGGGACGTAGGAACCTACGGCGCGTCTCGAAAGCTGCGATGCGTCACCCTTACGCCCAAGAGCACGCGGAGCGAGTCCGTGTGGTGCTGTCGGCGCTCACGAAGGATGGCCGCACGCAACGCGAGATTGCCGATGAGTTGAACCGGCTTGGCATCAAGTCGGCACGCGGCGGAATGTGGCATCTAGCGACTGTGCAAAGGGTGTTCGCTAGGTTGGCGTGAGGTAGCGCGGCGTGTGTGGTACGAGGTAGGGGCGCGGGTCTACGCGGCGGACGCGGGCAGGCGGGTGCGCGGCGTTCGCGATTCGAGGGCGGGGCACGGGGGGACATCGCCGCCCGTCGCTTGTCAGATGGGGCCGCGAACTTTTGTGGCAAAAAGGTCCACCCTTGCACTATGCTGCGTGGGAGTCACACGCCCCTCCGGGTCACCAAATGAAAACTCGTGTTGTCTTGGCGGTGCTGCTAGGGTTGGGTTGGTCGGCCCTGTTATGCGCCCAGTCGGCCCCCCGCTTGAACTCAAGGAGATACGTCTCGGCGAATCGACCTTGGCGGACGTGGGGGCCAAGTTCCCCGGAGCAATGATCGTCTCGACATCGGCGTTCGTGTCCCCGGAGAGTTACGTCAACAAGCAGTGCGGGTACACCTACACCAACACCGATTGCCGAATCAAAGCGTATGAGGCTCTCAAGGTAGCGGGGGCGACACCGGGAACCTACTTGTTCTATGCCGTTGAAGGAAAGGTAGAGGGGATTACCGTAACCTTTCACAAGAACGGGTTTCCGACCGTTAGGGATGCGTTGATAATCAAGTATGGTGAGCCGACCGAGAAGAAGACCGAGACGATGCACAATCGGGCGGGCGCATCGTTCGACAGTCAGGTACTGACGTGGTCGCGCCCCGATGGCGAGATTCGTATCAGCGAACTAGGGGCAACGGTTGACGAGTCGCTCTTAACGATGCAGTCGCCCAAGTACAAAGCACACGCTGCCGAGGAGATGAAGAAGAAGGCGCAAGAGGGGGCCAAGAAGCTGTGACTACCAAGACCCGCAGGAAACCCGGATAGAAGGCGGGCGGCAGCGCAGCCTGCCGCACCCACCTCCCGCCGCGCCCGCGTTCGACCGGGGGCACCGGGGGGAACTTCGGCCCGGTCGCTCGTCAGATGCCGTCTCGCAGTTTGGTGGTATTTTTGTCGGGGTCTTAAGCAGCCCCATTGGGAGCAAGAGGGGAATCGGATGAACGCTCGCCTCTCACTTTCCGCAGTTGCGCTTGCAATCGCAGGCGCGACAGGTTGTTCGAGTGTGCCACCAGAATCCGTCGAATCGAGTCTGCCAGCGATTCGTGGCCCTGCGCCGACACCGGAACAGGCCAACGCGGCAATTCTGCAAACCCTCGGCACTGTTCTGAAGGACGCCGACAGCCTCAAGCAGTTTCGGATTGTCTCGGGGCCGCGTTCGATCCACTGGTACACCGGCCTACTGGCTGGCAACCGCTACGATGCTGCATGGATGTACTGCTTCGAGTACAACGCGAAGAACAGCTATGGCGGCTACGTCGGCGTGCAGATGGAGCGGGTCGCACTCCGAGTGGAAGGAGGCGAGGCGCACGTCGTTCCGGCTAACTGGGGACTGATCGACTCAGCCTGTCCCTAAGCAACATGAACGGTCGGGGCCGAACCCCTTGGCCCACCCGATGTGACACCTCGGGTCTACCAATGGATGAACCCCAAGGTCCGAAGGCCAAACGCGACGACACTGACGTAAAGTCGTTCTATCGCCGCTACGTGGGGACGTGCCAGCGGTTAGGCGTCACGCCTGTCGCACACGCTCGCGCTCGCGAGTTGGTTGTTTCACGGGACGCGATGTTTGCCTACGCGATTGAGCACCCGGCGTTGCAGTAGCGACCCAATGCCCTCGAAAATCTGCGCTATAAGGGCCTGAGGTTATGTACGTCTCCATTGAGGTGCCCGACATCGTGGAGTATCCCAAGGGCTTCCCCAATTTTTGGATCAAGTCAATACTCATTCAATCCGTCTCAACGAACGTTCAAGTGAACGCCCTTGCTAAGACCTATGTTCGATTAGTAGAAGCGGCACTCGTCGAATATCGCCTTGGTGCGACAAAGCTCAGGGAGTTTTGGGATACCCATGACTCCTTCAATCTCGGTGCGATCAACCGATCAATCGCGCACTTTGAGAGCTGTCTCTTGGATACGCATAGGGCCGTTAACTGCTTCAGAAGGCTTCGTCGTCATAGAGGACGAGATGAACTGTCCTTGGCGCTGAACGCCGAGAAACCTGCCTTTGTCACAGAGCGCGTTGCAGGCCGCCTTCGCGACATGCGAGATGAGATTCACCATCTTGATGAGGTCCTAGTGTCAGATGAAGGACTGAAGGAAGGTCAACCGGTCGCACTTTATCCCGACGGACCAGAGCGAGCGCATCCCACAGAGGCAGACCAGACTATTAAGTCGATTGACCGCCTCGTGATTGGCCGAAGGGAATTGCTCTTCAGTGATCTCACTGCAATGCTCATCGAGATGGGCCGGTATGCCGAGAAGATAGCTGAGTTCAGCCCCGCGAATACACCCGCCAATTGCCCGGTGCATCTGCCTAATTCAACGTACAAACCGCTGGTACAATCCTCATCGGTGTCGAAGCCATAAGCCATTGATTGACAAGGTCGCGAGGGAGCCATTTCATCCCTCCCCTTGGGGACGCTAACGAATTCAGTGATTTAGCTGGACAGGCGGTACTTGATAGGCGTCGCGTCTAGCCGAACTTGGCGGATTCACGGGGTGCGAGGCAGGCAAGTAATTGATTGTTCATGGGGTGACCTCGCAAGGTCTGCACTACAACGGCATGGCCTGTGCGAGCTCGGGGGCGGTGATCTTCGGGGGTGCCTGAGCCGGTAGCGTGAGCTTCAATTTGTCGAGCAGCAGCTTCAACTCGGGCTCGGGCTGCGTGTAGCGGGTGAGGCTCAGCTCCCGCCCATCGGTGGTGGGCACGAACACATCGATCATCTGCACGGCGGCGAACTTCTCGAGCACGGCGCGCGGAGTCAACCCTGGGGCGAGCGCTTTGAGTTGTTGTCCGAGCGTCACATGCAGGCAGTAGGCGAGGAAGGCGATAAAAATGTGTGCTTCGATGCGGTCCTCATCCTGGTGAAAGATGGGCCGGATCGCCAAATCGCCTTTGAGGGTCTTGAACGCTGCCTCGACCTCGACGAGCTGCAGATAGAACTGCCAGAGCTTGGCCGGGTCGGACTCGGTGAGGTTGGTGCGTAGCAAATAGCGCCCTTCGCGGCGGCGCACCTGTCTGAGCATGTCGGGATCCAGTCGATAGGTGAAGCTGGCGCCGTGCTTGGGCACATCGACCTCGATCAACCGCCACGCGGCCGGCGCCTTGGTCTGCGCCGCACCGAGCTTCATGAGCAACGCATCGCGCGTGAGGCTCATCGTGCTCAGTTTGTTCAGCCGTTGCCACAGCCACTTCAGCTGTCGGCGGCGCATCGAGCGTTCCTTGGCGACCCGGTCGCGACTCTCGGCGAGCACGTAGAGTTCACCGTCCTGCGCGAGCAGTTTCACCTGCACATCGGGGCGAGCGACGTGCCAGGGCTTCTCGAGCAGCGCCTGTTCCAGCCGTGTCAGACGCCCCTTCGGTGTGCCCACCAGGTAATGCACCGGCGGGTCACTGGCGCGCATCTGCGCCAGCACTTCTTCGGTCGGTACCCCACGATCCATGCACCAGACCCGCCGCGCTTTGCCGTATTGAGCCTCGATGCGGGCAAGGAAATCCTGCAGCGTGGCGCAGTCCCGCGTATTGCCCGCGAGCACCTCATAGGCGAGCGGCAAACCTTCCGGGGTCACCACCAAGGCGATGACCACTTGCACACAGTCGGGCCGATGGTCGCGCGAGTAGCCGTAGCGGCGCTTATCCTCATCGTCGGTCGGTGGATCGGACTCGAAATACGCACTCGTCAGGTCATACAAGAGCACATCAAAGCGGGCGTTGAACAAATCCCGCCAGCGATTCACCAAGTGATCGAACACCGCTTCCTTATGCTCGAGCAGCCGGTCGTGACAGGCGTAGAGCGTGTGAATGTCGGCCAGCGCGGCATCGGCGCCCAGCAAATCGGCCAGCGCGCTGCGTTCAAACCAGTGCCGATGCAAGCGCCATTCGCTGCCCGGTGACAACAGCCGATACGCCACCAGCACGAATAGCACCTGATCGAAGCGCGTGCCTTTGCGCGAGGGCGCCAGTCGTTCGCCCCAGAACGCATCCAGACCGAGTCGCTGCCAGAGCTTCAACGTCAGCCAGCAGGCGCCCCACTGCCGCGGCCGCTCCAGCCGCAACTGCGCCAGCTTCAGGCGCACGATCGACTCGTCCGGGATGACCCCCTCGCAACGATCCTCGGCAAACAGGGCCAGCGTTCGCACCCCCTGCGTCGCCTCGTCCATCACCTCGATCGAGCGGCGCCACGCGAGCTCCTGTGAAGAGTTGATCTCCCCCAGATACAGCACGTGCCGCTGCAGCACGCGTCCACCACCCACACGCTTGTTCTCCACCACGCTGAAGTAGCGATGCTCCTTGCCGTCTTTTTTGCGAGTGGTGGCGCGCAGAAACATCTCGGCGTTCCATTATCCACAGAACTCCGCCGCCCGCTACAGGCAAGGTCTTCACTACACCGACTTCAGACCCATTCGTCACCCTCGCGCTTGACGAACCAACGGCTTACATTGCAAGACAATCCAAAAGGCGAATCGAATCCGCCAAGTTCGGCTAGCCTGGATTTCCACGCCACCGAATTCAGCTAACACCGAGGCGGCTTTCGGTCGGCCCTACGCGCTCATGCGCAGGGTGTGATTGTCCCACCAGGGCACCTTGACCGGGGAGTCCAACAGCCCGGAAGCGATGATGATCGGCAGGTGTGCGCGGCGGTGGAAGCGCACGTGGACCTCGCGCTCGAGGATAGTCACATCGGCCGGGGTATCGATCAGATCGCGGAAGATGTGGCGCGCCTGGGCGTCGGCGTAGCCGCGCATGCGCCGCGCGAGCAGGCGGTAGAGGCCGCTCGCGATGACCAGCAGCGCCATGTCGAAATCCACCTTGAGACCCACCACCGAAGACAGCGCATCCATGTGGAAGAAGCGCACCGCATCGGAGAGCGCGTTCTCGATGAGCATGCGCTGCGCGTAGCGGGTGATGAGTTTGGCCGGGGTCGACTGCCGATCATTGGTCAAGAGAATCGTCGGTTCCTCGTGACCAAGGTCGAGGACGAACAATTGCCGAAACGTTGCGCCTTCGAGTGCGACCGCTTGCTCGAACACGCGCGGGCTCTTGTACTTGCGCGCCGGCACGTCCAGCGGCACGCGGCGCCAGGCGGAAGGGGCCAAGGCGGCGATTTCGGCGAGCAGACTGGCCGAGCGTCGGCGCAGCGTGATGAACCTGATCCCCAAGGCATCGAGCCGTGCGAGATGCGCGTAGGTGGTCAGCCGCGAATCGAACACCAGGTGGCGCGGAGGCTCCCCGTGGTGTTTCTTCCAGAAGGCGATGAAGCGAAAGATCTCTTCGGCTTCTTCCCCCTTGCGTAGATCGGCGTTGGAGTAGCAGAAGGCATGTCCGTCGGCGTCCTGCGCCAGGAAGGCGAGCACCGAGGGCTGCGCGCGGCTACGCATCGACACGTAATGGCGCTCGACCTGCGGATCCTCTCCATAGTAGGGCACCGAGTGGAAGTCGAGATTGAACGAAGCGCCAGCAAAGAGGCGGTCTTTGGCGACCGCGCGGTGCCAGGCAGCCAACAGGCTCGTCGTCTTGGTGTGGTCGAGGCGCGAGGAGTACTCCGAGAGGTAGCTCTTCTTCGGGATCGTGTTCAAGCCACAGAACAGCGCCAAACCCGGATCGGCCACCAGCGCCATCACGTGGCTCTTGCGTTCGATCGACCAGAGCTTGAGCGCCAGCGCCGCCCGTAAGGCGTGTTCGGCCGGGATCATCACCGAGCCCGGCAGTCTCGCCGCCGCCGCCAGGCTTGCCACCTCGAGGCGCACCAGATCGGGCAGGAACAAGAACAACCCGCCGCAGCGCGTGGCAAATTCGGTTGGCGCCATCAGCGCGAAGCCGCGCACGTCGGCCACCGGTTCCACCGTCGGCCGCGGCTGCGCCGGGCGCTCCTCGTCCAGGCGCCGCGGCAAGGGGGCGAACCCCTCCGCACGCAACAGCTCGCGCACCGCCGTTGGGCTCAACGGCGAGGCGTGCTCCTTGAGCGCCTCGGCGATCTCGTAGACCGAATGGTTCTGCTTGCGCAAGGCGATCACCAGATCGTGGGCTTTGGACTTCTTCGGCTGCTCGCGCGGCCCCGGCGTGGGGGAGACAAAGAACTGCGGATCGCGATCGCGGCGAAAGGCGTGGCAAAGCACGCGAAACGAACCGGCGCTATAGCCGAACGCGCGCGCCACTTGCTGCGACGAACGTCCCTCCAGGAAGTAAGCGCGCAACGCCTCGTACATGCGCTGGCGCGGGTGCGACGGCGCCGCGAAGAAGCGGCGGCATGTCGTTATGTCCTTAGGTGCGCCTATACCCACATACGCATAGTGCTATATACAAGCTATGGTTGTCAATAGCTTGACCCGGCACCATCCATGGTGGGGCCACACCCCCCATGAATACTGGCTACGAACGGAGAGGCGGTGCCTGCCGCGCACCCTCCGCGCGTCGCGTCGGCCGACCTCAAGCAGACCGAATGTCGGCCCGTAGGCGCACTACAGGGCTAACGACGGCGAACCGATCCGAATCGAATCAGCAGGCGAAGGCACAGGCCGGCGAGCCGCGCCCGTTAGATACTCTCTTTTCTGTCAAGTGTTTTTTGTCGCCATCCTGAAAAACTTTTCGCCGTCAAAATCCTGATCGTGCTTGAGCATGCCCCAAATGGCGTGCAGCAATTTACGCATCACGGCGACCACGGCCTGCATCGGTTTCTTGCCGGCGGCGACGAGTTTGCCGTAGAACGCTTTGACGTTGGGTTCGTGCTGAATGGCCACCAGAGCAGGCATGTAGAGCGCGGCGCGCAGGTGGCGGTTGCCGACTTTGCTGATGCGCCGCGGCCGATTGATCGAGGTGCCTGACTCGTAGGGGCGTGGATCGAGCCCGGCATGGGCGACCCACTGCGGGGCGGCGAGATCGTCCGGGAGCACCAGGAGTTCGGCCAACAAGCGCATGGCGGAGGCCTCGCCGATGCCTTTGGTCGAGACCAGGTGGGCGAGCTTGGTTGCCAGGGCGGGTACCCCGCGAACGAGGCACAGGCCACTGTCGTGCATGCGCTCGAGGCGCCGTTCCAGGTGACGGATATTGACTTCGATGTCGTCGGCAATCGCATCGGCACCGGCCCCGGCGAACTCCGAGGCATGGCGGCGATTCTTCTCCCGCGCGAGCTCGGTGGTGAGTTGCGCGATGCGGCGGTTGATCGCCTGCAGCTCCAGGACCTCCGGGGCCGGCGGTTGCCAGGCGACAAACGGCATCCGTTCGAGATAATCCAGAATGCCGCCGGCATCCACGGCGTCGGTCTTGGCTCGCTGCATGCACGAACGGACAAAATCCTTGATCGCCCGCGGGTTCACCACCATCACTTCCACGTTCTTGGCATGGTGCAAGGCGAGCGCGAACTCCAGACTGTAAATCCCGGTCGCTTCCAGACAGACCCGCGCCGGGTGACCACTTTTGGTCGCCCAGCGAATGAATTTCTTGTGCCCAGCCGCGGTGTTCGCAAACCTCGCCAGCGGCGAGCGTTGCCCCGCGCACTGCATCGCACACACCAACTCTTTCGAACCCACATCAACCCCAATCTGATTGACTTGTTTCATGGCGGCTCCCGTATTACGCTGAGCTCCGGTTCCCCCGACCTTGCACCCTTGCGAAACCGACCTTGTGATGCAGACTCTCGCGTCTGGGATACTCCACGGTCTTAGCAAAGAAGGCGGGGGGCCGATCTAACGGACAAGGTCCAAGCCTTAAGGGTCCAACGGCCTCCCCGGAGAAACCATAGTTTCCGCCGCTCATAGCAAGCACTACAAATCGCTCAATTCCCAATATACAAGGGTAAACCTGGGCTGTGGAAATCCAGGCTAGATTATGTCTAGAAGGCAACACGGTGCAGCGCCGCTGGACGCATGAGCCGACAGCCGGTCGGCGTCAACGGTCTGCCTCGCAGTAGGCCGCATCGCGGTCTTCACGCTGGCCATGTTCGGCCCGCGAGGCGTGCAGAGCACCGCCGAAAACCAGTCGCTGGTACCGTGCCCCGTGGACGTGGCTGATGCATTCGCCGCGCTCCGGGTTCTCGCCACGCCCAGTCCGGATGCATCGTCGATGCGCCGACGAAAAGCCTATGCAAGCACGTGATCCGGCTCCGTTCTCCGGAGCGTCAACGTATGTTCAGCGGCCCATCATCCTTGCGATGCCATCGTGTACCATCCCGTAACCTCGGAGGCGGCATGGATCCGCGTGAATTGAGAAGAAATTTCATTGCCGGCATGCTCACCGGGCTGCGCGTCGTGTGGCCAATCCTGTCAATACTGCTCGGACTGATCGTTGCGCTCGGCTTGATTATCGGATTGATCGAAGGCTGGTCCGTGCACGAGTCCATCTATTTTGCATTCGTGTCCGGGCTGACGATCGGCTACGGCGATTTTACGCCCAAGTCGCTGCTCACCGGCGCGCTGGCGATTCTCATCGGCGTGTGCGGCGTGCTCGTCACCCCCCTGTTAGCTGCGATTGCCGTGAAAGCGCTGACGGCAGCACAGGACGACAGCGAGCGCTGAACTCGACGACGACTTGCTCGAGTTCTTGAGCCCGGCGACCTTGGGCCGCCGGCAATCGGGAATCAGTTCGGCGGATTGACCACGACGAACTGCGATCCCTGGGGCTGGTACCAGGTGCTTCCGCACTGCTGGTAGACCATGCCCCCGTAGTTCACCGGCACGCAGTTCTGGCGGAACGGTGTTCACCATCGAACCCACGATGGCGGAGGTCACACCGACCGCAGCAGTGACCGCGGCCGCAGTCGCAACCGGATGATAGTCGTTGTCCCAGCCGCCGCCACAGCAACCGCCCTCGCATTACGTTGACGTTCCGTTCGACGTTGACGTTGTTGACGTTGTTGACGCTGCTACTCCGGACGTTGTTGGTACGCGCATCGGCCCTGCTGTTGTTGGCCTGCGCAGCCTGCCTGCTGCCGCCGCCGCCGCCCGCCGCACGAGCGCCGCCGCTGCCCCCTCCACCGCCAGCCGCACCGCGACCACCGCCGCCACCGCCGCCACCACCACCACCTCCACGACCTGCGCCATCAGCGTAAGGGCCATCGCGAAGCTGGCCACAACGAGCGCGGCCAACGCAGCCGGTAGCAATTTGCCGAATGATCTCTTCATGGTGGCGCTCCTCTACTTTGTCTTCAGCGGAACGATCTCGATCTTGGACGCACCCTTGGGCGGCGTGAACTTGAATACCGCGTCCGTGAAGCCGGGTTTCAAGTTCCAGTCGATCAGGGAAACCGACTGCGGACGCGCTTCGTCGGCGCGATTGGTGATCACGATCTTGCGCGGCAACGGTTTGCCTCCGGCGGTGATCCAGATCTGCCAGTCGATCTTGCCCTGGCGAAAGGCGTAGTGGTCGCAGAGATCGTCGCCTACGAAGTCCTGGCCGGCATTCATTGCCGACTCGATCTTGTCGAGCGGCGCGGCCGGGGTGCCCCAGAGGAAGAGATCCTGCAGTGGGAGCTGCACCCCGTACTTCTCCTCCAGCCGGTCGATCAGCCCGCCAATCGTGCCGGAAAACTCGACCGTCGAGTAATACTTCTGCGCAGGCGTGTAGAGCGTGATCATCTTGCCGTCGTAGACGAGCTCGCGTTGGGAACGCGCGCTATGCATCAGGACGCGCAGCTTGTTCGGGCGCTCGACATCCATATCCGCCGTCGCCGTATGCTGCAGCTTCTGGCCATCGGCCAGAACCCGCTCGCCCGTCAGCTCGTTCGACACCCGGAAGCGTTTCAGCGTCTGCAGGAACGCGCCCATGTCCTTTAGGGCCTGGATCGACGCGGGATCGACAGCGCTCGCAGTTGCCGCGGCAGCACCGGCTGGCGCCGTCTGACCATAGGCACCAGGTGCCGCAATCGACATTGCAAGCAGGCTGAGCGCAAGAATCGTTCGTACCATGGTTATTCTCCTGGGTTGACTAGCCTTACGCGAACAATACGGGGCGGCGCGCGCCTTCGCCGCAGGGCCGTTTCTAGCTCATACGGTAATCGATCACGCTGAAAGAGGAAATATCTACCCTCGGCATGGGCTCCGTCTTGACCGGCGTCAAGTCAACGAGGCGGCGAGCCCACGCATGCGCCTGCACGCGAGACGGAGTGGGCACCCTACGGAGTCCGACCGACCAGGGATCAGGTAGTATAAGGACGGCGACGATCCGAGCTGACTGAGAGACGCGCGAGGCATCATGGCCGATGGCGGACCCACCCTCAACGTGCGGCGCGACCTGACGCGTACGGTGCTCGCGGTGCTGCTGATGGCGATTCTCATCGGCGCATCGTTCTGGATCTTGCGCCCGTTCCTGCTCGCCATCATCTGGGCGGCGATGATCGTCGTGGCGACATGGCCGATGATGCTCAAGCTGCAGGTGCGGCTGCGCAGCCGCGCCTTGGCCGTGACGATCATGTCCGGCACGATGATTCTCGTGTTTGTCGTGCCACTCGTACTGGCGATCCAGGCGTTGGTCGCCAACGCGGATACGCTCTCAGAGTGGCTGCGGACGTTGGCCACCGCGTCGATTCCCGCCCCCCCCGAATGGCTTTCCCGTATTCCGCTGGTGGGCGCGAAAGTTGCCGAGCGCTGGGCGAGCATTGCTGCCGCGGGTAAGGAGGACCTCGCGGCGCGCCTTGCACCGCACTTGGCCGCTGCTGCGCAGTGGCTGGCCAGCGCGCTCGGCGGCTTCGGTATGCTGGCCTTTCAGTTTCTCTTGACAGTGATCATTGCGGTAGTCATGTACACTCAGGGCGAGGCGGCGAGGGCGGGCCTGATCCGCTTTGGCCGCCGGCTCGCGGGTGAACGGGGCGAAGGCGTCGTGGTGCTTGCCGGTCAGGCCATCCGGGCCGTCGCGCTCGGCGTGGTCGTCACTGCGCTGGCGCAGACCGTTCTTGCGGGACTCGGCCTCGCCGTGGCAGGAATTCCATTTGCTGGACTGTTGACCGGCGTGATCCTGCTGCTCTGCATCGCCCAGCTCGGGCCCATCCTCGTACTCGTTCCCGCGGTAATCTGGCTGTTCTGGAACGACCAGACCGCGTGGGGCACGGCATTGCTGATCTGGACGGTAGGCGTTGGCACTATGGACAACATCCTGCGCCCGCTTCTGATCCGCAAGGGGGCCGACTTGCCTATGCTGCTCATATTCGCAGGCGTGATCGGGGGCCTGATCTCATTCGGCATCGTGGGTCTGTTCGTGGGTCCAGTCGTGCTCGCCGTTACCTACACCCTGCTCAAAGACTGGATGGGTGAGCGAAACGCTCCAGAGCTGTGAAGGTTCGGGGCGCTGTTGCAGCGAGGCATGACCTCGGGCACGTCCACGTCGAGCCGGAACGGCTCACCGCCACAAGGCCCGGACGCGTGCGGCAATGTCGACCGACGCGGCCGCATCGCTTCGCGCTGAATCGGGCAGGTCTTCCGCCTGCGCGGCGGCCGGCCAGGCGCACGTCTCGAACAACGACGTCAATGCATCGGGGATGAACCGACTGCGTGATGCATAGACGTGGCGATCACCGTGCGCCGCCTGCTGCCGGACGAAGAATCTCCGGGGCACGGTCAGATGCAAGTCCTCCTTCGCCCGGGTCATGGCGACATAGAGCAGGCGCCGCTCCTCCTCGATGTCCCCCGCGGTGCCAGTCGCCATGTCGGAAGGAATGCAGCCGTCGACGACGTTGAGGACATGGACGGACTTCCATTCCTGGCCCTTGGCCGAATGAATCGTCGAGAGGATCAGGTAATCGTTATCGCGCCCTGGCGCACCGGCCTCGTCGCTGATGGCATCGGGGGGGTCGAGCGCCATTTCGGAGAGAAAGCGCTCGCGCGAAGCGTATGTCGACGCGATCTGTCGCAGCGTCGCAAGATCCGCGAGGCGCGCGAGCGCGTCCTCGTAGAGGCGGTGCAGTTGCGGCTCGTACCAGCGCATCACGCTGTCCAGCTCCCCGGGCCACTCGGTCGTGCTCCGGAGCACTCGATAGAGCGACACGAAGTCAATCCAGTCTGCGCCCGCGGCGTGAGGGATATCGAAGGCGGCCACGGTTGCCAGGGGGTCCGCGGCGGCGTCGAGTGCGTCGAGAAGCTTCGCGGCCGTCGACGGTCCGATACCGGACACCAGGCGCGCGGCACGAAATCCAGCGATCCGGTTGCGCGGGTTGTCGGCCCACCGCAGCACGCTGAGGACGTCCTTGACGTGCGCCGCCTCCAAGAACCTGAGTCCGCCATATTTCACGAACGGAATGTCGCGCCGCGTGAGCTCGACTTCCAGCTGTGCGCTATGGCTCGTGCTGCGGAACAGCACCGCCTGCGATTTCAGCGCCGTGCCGTTTTCACGCCGCTCGAGAACGCGGTCGGCGACATAGCACGCCTGGTCCGCTTCGTCGCGAACGGTGACGAGCCGCGGCTTTAGCGACGAGGCGCGGTCCGTCCAGAGGTCCTTCGTATAGCGCTCGCGCGCAAGGCGCATGACGGCATTGGAGGCGTCGAGGATGGGGCGCGTGGAGCGGTAGTTGCGATCCAGCGTCACGACCCGCGCGGGCGGGCTGAACTGCTGCGGAAAATCGAGGATGTTGCGCACGGTCGCCGCGCGAAACGAATAGATCGACTGGGCATCGTCACCCACGATCGTGACACCGCGTCCGTCCGGCTTCATCGCGTGCAGAATCGACGCCTGAAGGCAATTGGTGTCCTGGTACTCGTCGATCAGCACGTGGTCGAAACGGGCGCCGATCTCCTCCGCGAGCGCCCGCTCGGCAAGCATATGCGACCAGTACAGGAGGAGGTCGTCGTAGTCGAGCACGTTCTGCGCCTGCTTCGCAGCAACGTAGGCCAGGAAAAGCTCCCTCAATTGCGGTTCCCATTGCGAGCACCACGGGAATGCCTGCTCCAGCACGTCGCCCAGCGACGCCCCGCTGTTGACGACGCGGGAATAAGCCGCGAGACAGGTGCCCTTGGCGGGAAATCGCTGCTTCGCCGCCGAGAACCCGAGGTCGTGGCGCACGAGGGCCAGCAGATCTTCGGCGTCGCCGCGATCGAGAATGGTAAAGGATTCGTGCAGCCCGATTCGCGGGGCGTATTCGCGCAACAGACGGGCGCCGACGCTGTGGAACGTGCCGGTCCAATGAAGCATCGGCGGTCGCGCTTGTCCCGAAGTGCGAAGAGCGCGGCTCAGGTACTGCCCCGCACGGCGTTCCATTTCCGCCGCCGCACGGCGCGAGAACGTCAGCAGCAGGATGCGCTGCGGATCCGCACCGATGAATACCAGGTGCGCTACCCGGCAGGCCAGCGTGTTCGTCTTGCCTGAACCCGCGCCAGCGATGACGAGCAGCGGTCGCGGACCCCCCGAACCCGGCGAGCCGATGCCATGCTCTACCGCGAGCCTCTGCTGCGCGTTGAGCGAGGCAAAGTAGTCGTCGGCATCCTCGTAGACGGAGCCAACGTCGCGCGGCGCGGCTTGCGGGGTGTCGGGGTGCGAGTGGAGCACGAGCGGAGGGCGGTGGCGAGCGGGTTAGAACGAACGTTCGACGGAGGATAGCACGCCCCGGCGGACCGCGAAACGCAAGCGTGGGACGGTACACTAGGTAGGCGGCCAGCGGATCGTCGCGCGACCGCGTTCTGCGGCAACAAAAGGGAGAATATGCAGCTCGTACGTCAGCGCCATGTCAACGCGAGGCTATGGCGAGGGCATCGGTGCGGCTGACGGCGCACGGAGCAGATCGCCGTCACGCGCGATCGCGCGACTGGGAATCATCGAGTCACCGATGCATCCGATGCGTGCTGACCAACTGATCGCCTGATGGCGCGCCAATCGATCACCGATCGCCTTCCCGTGAATGCAAATGCGACGGTGGCGCATGCCGCGTATCGCGGGCGCCTGTTTCGCAAATATCTGCTGCTCATTCTGACGCTGGTGACCGGTGCGCTGCTCGCATCCGGCGCCGTCAGCCTCTATTTCAGCTATCAGGAGAACAAGGCCGCGCTGTCCGATCTGCAGCACGAGAAAGCGCTCGCAGCAGCGTCACGGATCGAGCAATACGTGCGCCAGATCGAGCAGCAGCTCGCGTATGCAGCGTTGCCGCAGCTGGGCGCGAGCGATGTCGAGTTGCGCCGCATTGAATTCCTGAAGCTCCTGCGCCAGGCGCCCGAAGTCACCGACGTCGCGCAGATCGACGCCACGGGCCATGAGCAGATGGCCGTTTCGCGCCTCGGGATGGACGTCGTCGGCTCCGGCAAGGACCGATCGCAGGAATCGGCATTTCGCGTGGCGAAGCGAGGAACGCCCTGGTTCGGGCCGGTCTATTTCCGCAAGGAGACCGAACCGTACATGACGATCGCGCTCCGTTCCGGTGGCGAGAGCGGACCCGTGACCGTCGCCGACGTGAATCTCAAGTTCATCTGGGACGTCGTTTCGCGGATCAAGATCGGCGACAAGGGCAAGGCGTACGTCGTCGACCGCAACGGGTTTCTCGTCGCCGATCCCGACATCGGTCTCGTGTTGCGCAAGACGGACCTATCGCAGCTTCCCCACGTGAAGCGCGCGCTCGGAGAGCAGGGGTCCGATCAGGCAACGGTCTCGACTGACCTTGCCGGTACTCGGGTGTTGACATCGGTTGCTCCGATCGAGCCGCTGGGCTGGAGGGTGTTCGTCGAGCAGCCCGTCGCTGAGGTGTACGCGAAGCTCGACGCGGCGATCGTACGCACGGGGCTCCTGCTTCTCGTGGGACTCGTGATTTCGGCGTTCGCCGCACTGGCACTTGCGCGGAGCATGGTCCGTCCGATAAGCGTTCTCGACGAAGGCGCACGGCGCATTAGTGCTGGAGATCTCGACCAGCGGATCGAGGTCCGCACCGGCGATGAGCTGGAGGGGCTCGCCGACCAGTTCAACCGCATGACCGGGCGGCTGCGCGAATCGTACGCCGGACTCGAGCGCAAGGTGGAGGAGCGGACCCGCGAGCTCACGAATTCCCTCGAACAGCAGACGGCGATCAGCGAAATTCTTCGCGTCATTTCCAGTTCGCCGACTGACGTACAGCCGGTGCTCGACGCGGTCGCAGAGCGGGCGGCACATCTTTGCGCCGCGCCATTCGCGCGCGTTCTGCTGATCGATGGCAACGAGCTGCACTCGAAGGCGGACCATTCGGTCGAGGGTGAGCCGCCCGTACGGGTGGCTCCAGTGCTGCTACAACGAACGTCCATCACCGGTCGTGCCGTGCTCGACCGCGAAACGATTCACTATGCCGACGTTGTTCCCCTGATAGACACCGAATTCCCCGACGCACGGGAGAACCAGCAGTTGACCGGATTTCGCGCGGTGCTGGCGGTGCCGCTGATGCGCGAGGCAGGCGCCTACGGCGCGATCTTCCTCTGGCGCCGCGAGCGTGGCCTGTTCTCGCCAGATCAAGTCGCTTTGATCCAAACGTTTGCCCGGCAAGCCGCAATCGCCATCGACAACGTGCGTCTGTTCAACGAGACCAAGAGCTCGCTCGAGCAGCAGACGGCGATCAGCGAGATTCTGCGTGTGATCTCGAGCTCCCCGACGGATGTCCAGCCGGTGCTCGAGGCCGTCGCCGAGCGTGCCGCGCACCTGTGCGAAACGCCGTTTGCGCGGGTATTTCTGATCGACGGTGACGTTCTGCGCGCGGGGGCGGACTATCGGCCCGGAGGTGCGAGTGGTGAGGCTCCCATACTCCCCGTCCCCCTGCGGCGAACCGCGATCAGCGGACGAGCGGCGCTCGACCGCGAAACCATTCACTACGCGGATGTTGTGCCCCTGCTGGACAGCGAATATCCGGATGCCCGACCGAACGTGGAACGGTGCGGGCAACGAGCGACGCTGGCGGTGCCGCTTATGCGCGAGGGCGGCGCGTATGGCGCGATCCTTCTCTACCGCCTCGAGCCGCGGCCTTTCACGCCTGATCAGATCACGCTGGTCGAGACCTTCGCCCGGCAGGCCGCGATCGCGATCGACAATGTGCGTCTGTTCAACGAGACGAAGGAGGCGCTGGAGCAGCAGACCGCAATCAGCGAGGTCCTGCGGGTGATTTCCAACTCTCCCGGCGACGTGCGGCCGATGTTGAATGCGGTCGCCGAACGCGCGCTGAAGCTTTGCGACGCAGCGGAGTCGACCATTGTCCTGGTCGAGGGAGATGCGCTCCGATCGGCCGCTCAATTCGGAACCACGCCGACATTGATGGAGGGTGAGTTCATGCCACTGACGCGGGGCTCGGCGACCGGCCGCGCCGTCATCGACCGCGCAGTAGTCCATATGGAGGACCTGGCAACTGCGCCGGAGGAGGAGTTCCCGATCGGCCGTGATCTACAGCGACGAATCGGCCACCGCGCAATCCTCGCGGTGCCGCTGATGCGCGAGCAACGTGCGATCGGTGCGATCGCTCTCTGGCGCATGGAGGCGCGTGCTTTCACCGAAAAACAGATCGCGCTGGTGAAGACCTTCGCTGACCAGGCGGCAATTGCGATCGAGAACGTGCGGCTGTTCAACCAGACGAAGGAAGCGCTTGCGCAGCAGACAGCAATTGCGGAAATCCTGCGCGTGATCTCGAGCTCGCCCACGGACGTACAGCCAGTGCTCGATGCGATCGCGGAGCGAGCTGCGCGGTTGTGCGATGCGGCCTCCGCATCGATGTTCCTCACCGAAGACGACATGCTCCGCCATCTCGCGTCGAAGGGCCCCGGAGCGGAACCCATCACGCATCTCGAAACCTTCCCGATCAATCGCGATTCGATTTCCGGACGCGCGATCCTCGACCGTGAGACGATGCACATCCGCGATCTCATCTCCGAGGTGCACGAGTATCCGCTGAGCGCAGAGATCGCGCATCGGATGGGTCATCGCTCGGTCGTCGTCACGCCGTTGTTCCGCGAGGGGAAGCCCTTCGGCACGATCCTGCTGCGGCGGCACGAGGTACGACCCTTCGACGAGCGCGAGATCGCGCTGCTGCAGACGTTCGGCGACCAGGCGGCGATCGCGCTGGAGAACGTGCGCCTATTCAACGAGACGAAGGAAGCGCTCGACCAGCAGCGCGCGTCGGGCGAGGTCCTCGCCGCGATCAGCAGCTCGATCGCGGATACGAAGCCGGTGTTCGACACGATCCTGCAGAGTTGCCAGCGACTCTTTGCGGGGGAGACGGTCGGCATCACGCTTGTTCGGGAAGATGGCATGCTCGATGTAGGTGCCAACGCCGGCCCGGGTTTCGACGAGCTCAAGAAGCTCTTTCCGCAGCCGCTGACGCGCGACACCGCCTCCGGCATAGCGATTCTTGAGCGCAAGGTCATGGTGTATCCCAACATCGACGTCGACATGCCGGTCAAGTCGCGTGATGGCTGCCGTTCGATCGGCACGCAGTCGATGGCTTTTGCGCCGATGCTGTTCGAAGGTCGCGCCATCGGCACGCTCTGGGTCGGCCGCCCGTTCAAGGGATCGTTCAGCGACAAGCAATTGGCGCTGCTGAAGACGTTCGCCGAGCAGGCGGTGATCGCGATCCAGAACGCGCGGCTGTTCAACGAGACGAAGGAGGCGCTGGAGCAGCAGCGCGCATCCGGTGAAGTGCTCGCCGCGATCTCGAGTTCGATCGCTGACACGTCCCCCGTATTCGAAACCATCCTGACGAGCTGCGAGCGGCTCTTCGCCGGCAAGGTGGCGGTGATCGACCTTATAGGCGAGGATGGCCTCGTCCACCTCGGCGCCTATCACGGCCCCCGACAGGACGAGGTGAAGCGTGTCTATCCGCACACTATCGACACTACGAGCGCCACCGGGTCCGCCATCGCAACGCGCCGCGTCGCGCACTATCCGAACTTCGATGACGCTCCGGAGTTCGCGCGCCGCGCGTTCGCGGTATTCGGCATCAGGGCAGCCATCGGTGCTCCGATGATCTGGGAAGGCAAGGGGATCGGCGCGATTTGGGTCGCGCGGGATTATGGCGGCCCATTCTCGGAGAAGGAGATCGCACTGCTCAAGACGTTCGCCGACCAGGCGGTGATTGCGATCCAGAACGCGCGGCTCTTCCGCGAGATTCAGGACAAGAGCCGGCAGCTCGAGGTCGCGAACAAGCACAAGTCGGAGTTCCTCGCCAACATGTCGCACGAGCTGCGCACGCCATTGAACGCGATCATCGGGTTTTCCGAAGTGCTGCTCGAGCGGCTGTTCGGCGAGCTCAATGAAAAGCAGGACGACTACCTCAAGGACATCCATTCGTCGGGTCGGCATCTGCTCACGCTGATCAACGACATTCTCGACCTGTCGAAGGTGGAAGCCGGGCGCATGGAGCTCGAGGCAACCACGTTCGATCTCGGCTCGGCGCTTTCCAACGCGATGACGCTGGTGCGCGAGCGCGCTCAGCGGCACGGCATCGCCCTCGGCCAGCAGGTGGATCCGGCGCTTGGCGAGATCACGGCGGACGAGCGCAAGTTCAAGCAGATTCTCGTCAATCTGCTGTCGAATGCCGTCAAATTCACCCCCGACGGCGGGCGGATCGACGTGACGGCGAGACATGAGGACAATAGCGCGATTGTCGCCGTGCACGATACGGGCATCGGCATCGCGGCGGAGGATCAGGCCGCGGTATTCGAGGAATTCCGCCAGGTCGGCCGCAGCTACACGAACAAGCACGAGGGCACTGGGCTCGGGCTCGCGCTGACCAGGAAGTTCGTCGAATTGCACGGCGGACGAATCTGGCTCGAAAGCGCGCCCGACAAGGGTTCCACGTTCACGTTCACCATTCCCATAAAGCGATGAGCCTGATCCTGATCGTCGAAGACAACGACAAGAACCTGAAGCTCGTTCGCGACGTGCTGCAGGTGAAGGGCTACGCCACGATCGAGGCGGGCAACGCAGAGGACGGCATCGAGCTCGCTCGCGAGCGCAAGCCCGATCTGGTCCTGATGGACATCCAGTTGCCCGGGATGAGCGGCATCGACGCGCTCAAGGTCCTGCGCGGAAATGCCGGCACGGCAAGCATTCCCGTCATCGCGGTGACGGCGTCGGTGATGCAGCAGGACCGCAACAAGATTACCGAAGCGGGATTCAACGCCTACGTCGGCAAGCCGATCAACCTGAAGGAATTTCTGGACACGGTGCGCCGCGTGCTCGAAAGTCCGCAGGGATGAGCGCCGCACGGCCGCCCGAAGGCGCTCGCCCCCTTCTCAGGAGGGGGGAGGCGCTGCCCACGCAGTGGGCAAGCCTGGGGGAGGTTACCCGATGAGCGCTGCGGACACACCGATAAGCACTCCGGCCAAGGTGCTCGTCGTCGACGACACGCCGAACAACGTCAAGCTTCTCGCGGACGTGCTCGGCGTCAAGGGCCTTGCCGTGACGACGGCGGCCTCGGGCGAGGAGGCGCTGGCGAAGATCGCGGCCGATCGGCCGGACCTGGTCCTGCTTGATGTGATGATGCCGGGACTGTCGGGCTACGAGGTCTGCCGTCGGATCCGCAACGAGGCCGCCACGGCATTGCTCCCGGTCGTCCTCGTTACCGCCCTCGACCCCGAGCGCGAGAGGATCAAGGGGATCGAAGCCGGCGCCGACGACTTTCTGACGAAGCCGATCAACCAGGGCGAGCTCTTTGCGCGCGTCCGCTCGCTGTTGCGCGTGAAGGCGTTGCAGGACGAGGTTCGGCGCCAGGCTGACGCGCTCAAGGAGTGGAATGCGAAGCTCGAAGAGCGCGTTGCGGAGCAGGTTGTGGAGCTCGACCGCCTGGGTCAGCTCAAGCGTTTCTTCTCGCCGACGGTCGCCGACGCGATCGTCGCCGCGGGAGAGAAGTCGATTCTCGCTCCCCACCGCCGCGAGGTCTGCTACGTCGTCGTCGATCTGCGCGGGTTTACCGCGTTCACCGACGCGGCCGAGCCGGAGGAAGTCCAGGCGATGCTGCACGAGTTCCATGCCGCGATGGGAGCGCTGGTGACCGAGCACGAAGGGACCGTCGACCGTTTCGCCGGCGACGGCATTCTGATCTTCTTCAACGATCCATTCCCGGTGCCCGAGCCGGCGCGCCGCGCGGCCAGCATGGCGCTCGCAATGCAGACCGCGTTCCTGCCGCTGCGTGCGCACTGGGAGAAGCGGGGTTACGACCTCGACCTCGGAATCGGCATCGCGTTCGGCTACGCGACGCTCGGCGCGTTCGGCTTCGAGCAGCGCTTCGACTATACGGCGATCGGCAGTGTCGTGAATCTGGCGGCTCGACTGTGCGGCGAGGCGCAGGGGGGACAGGTCCTGATCGACCGGCGCACGCGCGCTGCGCTCGACGATGGCGCCACGGTGGTTCCGGTCGGCCCGCTGACGCTCAAAGGCTACGCACAGCCGGTGCAGGCCTTCCGGCTCGAAACGCTCGATCCCGCGCACTGACCTGCTCACTCACGGACCTTGCCCGATGGATACGACCCGCCTCGCCACTGCGATCGCCCGACAATGGGACGCCGAAATCGTCCCGCAGCTCGTCGATTACATCCGCATTCCCGCGAAGTCGCCGCACTTCGATCCCGACTGGCAAAGGCACGGCCATATCGAAAAAGTGATCCGCCTCGCCGAAGCCTGGGCGAAGGCGCAGCCCGTGCGTGGGCTCGAGGTCGAAATTGTCCGTCTTGCCGGACGCACGCCGCTGCTCTATTTCGATGCTCCTGCGATGGGCAAGGCCAAAGGTGCCCCGACGGTGCTGCTCTACGGGCACCTCGACAAGCAGCCGGAGATGACCGGCTGGCGCAAGGATGGCGGTCCGTGGTCGCCGTTGATCGAGGACGGCAGACTCTACGGCCGCGGCGGCGCCGACGACGGTTACGCGGTGTTTGCCTCGCTCGCGGCGATTGGCGCGCTCGACGCGCAGGGCATCGCGCATGCGCGCTGCGTCGGCATGATCGAGACCTGCGAGGAGAGCGGCAGCTACGATCTGCCCGCGTATCTCGAAGCGCTCGCGCCGCGGATGGGCGCAGTCGACTTCGTCGTCGGGCTCGACTCGGGCTGCGGCGATTACGAACGGCTGTGGGCGACGACATCGCTGCGCGGGATCGCGGCGGGGACGCTCGCGGTCGACGTGCTGACCGAAGGCGTGCATTCGGGCGACGCGAGCGGCATCGTGCCCTCGTCGTTCCGCATCGCGCGCGCGTTGCTCGATCGGCTCGAGGACTCGGCGACCGGCCGGATCCTGCCGACGCGAATTCCATCGTGCCGATCCCCGAGGAGCGCGCAGCGCAGGCGCGCGCGGCGGCGGACATCCTCGGCGACATCGTGTTTCGCAAGTATCCGTTCGCCGGCGACACGAAGCCGATGGTCGCCGGACGCGCCGAAGCGTTGCTCAACCGCACGTGGCGGCCGGCGCTGTCGATCATCGGCGCGGACGGGCTGCCGCGCGATCGCCGACGCGGGCAACGTGCTGCGGCCGCGGACCTCGCTCAAGCTTTCGCTGCGGCTGCCGCCCACGCTCGACGGCGAACGCAGCGACCGAGGACCTGAAGCGGCTGCTCGAAGCCGATCCGCCGCACGGTGCGATCGTGCATTTCGAACCGGACCAGGGGGCGACCGGCTGGAATGCGCCTGCGACGGCGCCGTGGCTCGCGCGGGCGCTGGACGAGGCGTCACGCGCGTTCTACGGCAAGCCGGTCGCTGCGATGGGCGAGGGCGGCACGATTCCGTTCATGGCGATGCTGGGCAAGCACTTTCCCGATGCGCAGTTCCTGATCACCGGCGTGCTCGGCCCGAAGTCCAACGCGCACGGCCCGAACGAGTTCCTGCACATTCCGTACGCGAAGAAGCTCACGGCGTGCGTGGCGCACGTGCTCGCGGCGCACGCCGCGCGAGAGCGACTGACGCGGCCGTTCAGGAAAGACGCAGCACGTCGTGGCGGCCGCGCGCGAACGTCTTGACGAGCAGCCGGCGATGTCGGCGTCGAACACCGGCCGCGGCGGCGCCTCGACGATGCGCGCCGAGCTCGCCCTCGTCGCTGCGCGGTGCCGAGCCAGCACCAGTCGCGGAGCACGTGGACGTCGGTGCGCTCGCCGAGAAGGGCGCGCGCTCGCGGATCGCGGCGAGGCCCGGGTAGGGCCACCGGGGAACCGCGTACGGCGCGAGCGCCGAACGCAAGCCGCGCGTGATGCGCGTCCGCCGATTCCTCGCCGATGCAGGCGCCGGCGCAGCGTCGCACCTGCCGCGCAAAGCACGGGCCGACGCGCTTTTCCAGACCCAGCGCGTTCCAGCAGAGCGCGTGCTCGGCGGCGAGCTGGCGCAGCGTCTCGCGGCGCCTGCCGCCTCGACGTGAACGGTCCGTAACGTCCCGCGAGGTCGCCGGGCTCGACGCCTGCGGCGGCCACGAAAGCGCGGCGGTCCGGGCTCGGCCGGCAGTTCCAGCACGCCCGATTCGGCCTTGCGCCGCAGCGCGTGGTTGTGCGCGGGCAGCATCGACTTCACGAGCGCCGCCTCGCGCAGCAGCGCGCCGATCTCGCCGGCCGTCTCCTCGAACTCGATCCGGCGGATTTCTGCCGACAGCCGCAAGTCCGTCGGCGACCGGTAATCGGACGAGAAATGCGCGCCGACGCGCTCGCGCAGGTTGCGGCTCTTGCCGATATAGAGCGGCAGCGCGTTGAGCCCATAGAAGAGATAGACGCCCGGCGCTTCGGGCAGCGCTGTCGATCGCGTCCGGCGCGAGTTGCGGCGGCAGGCTGGGCGTCTTCAGCACGCGCTTTGCCGCGAGTCTCGATCGCCTCGGGCGCGAGATCGCGATAGAGCGCCTGCACGAACGCCCACAGCGCCCGCGCATCGCCCAGCGCGCGATGCCGGTCGGACACCGCCAGTGCGTGCCGCGCGATCACGCTGTCGAGATTGTGGCGGTCGGCTTCCGGGAACAGCCGGCGCGAGAGCTTGACCGTGCACAGCACGCGCGCGGTGAAAGACCGCTCGAGGCGCGCGAAGGCATGCTTGAGAAAGCCGTAGTCGAAGCGCGCGTTGTGGGCGACGAACAAGGCGTTGGCCGTGACGCGCCGCGACTTCGTCGGCGACGGCGGCGAACGGCGGCGCGTCGCGCACCATGGCGTCGGTGATTCCGGTCAGCGCCTGGATCGCCGGCGGGATCGGGGCGCCCGGGTTCACGAGCGTCGTCCATTCGGTCACGACGGGGGCGCAACGCCCGCCCGGATCAGCTTCGACGCGGACGATGCCGATTTCGGTGATCGCGTCCTCGGCCGCGGTCGTCCCGGTCGTCTCGAGGTCGACGAAGGCGAGGGCGGGGGCGAACAGGCGCATGGAAGAACCCGGCGCTGGCGGTCGCCGGTCCCCATAGTGCCAAGGGACTTGACGTCCGAACGTTCGTTCGCTATCGTAGCATCATGTCGAACGATCGTTCCTACCTCACGCTGCTGCAGGATTACTACGCCGCAGCATCGAGCGCTGCCGTCGTATGCGTCGATCGGCAACCTGCTGGGGCTCAAGTCGAAGTCGTCGGTCGCGGCGATGGTCGCGCGGCTGAAGCTCGCCGGCTTCATCGATTCGACGCCGGACCGCCGGCTCGCGCCGACGAAGCGCTTTTTCGCGCGCCCGCTCGCGGAGGCGCCGGTGCACGCGGGAATGCCCAATCCGGTCGACGATGCGCCCGCCGACGCGCTGACGATCGACGACTACCTGATCGAGCATCCGTCGCAGACGGTGCTGATCCGCGTCAAAGGCGATTCGATGATGGACGCGGGCATTTTCGACGGCGATCTCGTCGTCGTCGAGAAGACCGCGGCGGCCAAGCGCGGCGACATCGTCATCGCCATCGTCGACGGCCAGTTCACGCTGAAGACGCTCGAGCTGGAGCGCGGCCGCTTCGTTCTCAAGCCCGAGAACAAGGCCTATCCGATCATCCGTCCCGAAGGTCAGCTCGAGATCTTCGGCGTGATGGTCGGGCTCGTCCGCAAGATCTGACGCCGGGGCCTGCGCTTCGATCCGCGCCGCCGACGGGTGCCCGTTCGCCGTATGATCGCGCGATGGCCGCGCGCCCCAAGCTCGCGATCGTCCTGTCCGGCGGCGGTGCGCGCGCTGCCTATCAGGCCGGGGTCTTGCAGGCGATCGCCGGCTGGCTGCCTCCCGGCGCACGCAGTCCCTTCGCGATCGTCTGCCGGCACGTCGGCGGGCGCGATCAATGCCGTGGCGATCGCCGCGGGCGCCCAGGACTTCCTCGCACGCAGCCACGCGGCTCGCCGACGTGTGGTCGCGATCTACGCGTGATCACGTCTACCGCACCGATGCCTGGCACCTCGCCGGATCGGGAGCGCGTTGGCTCGTCTCGTTCATTCCCGCATGGCGGCATCGCCGCCCGGCGAGTCTGCTCGACAACACGCCGCTCGCCGCATTTCTGGAGCGGACCCTTCCCTTTGCGGACGTGCAGGCAGCCATCGACAGCCGGTGCGCTGGAGTCGCTCGCGATCACCGCGACGAGCTACCGCAGCGGAATGGCCGTGACGTTCTGCCAGACGCGCCCCGGCGTGGAATTGTGGCAGCGCTCGCAGCGGATCGGCGTTCCCGCGGTGATCGGCGCGCCCCACCTGTTCGCGTCGAGCGCGATTCCGTTCGTGTTTCCTCCCGCGGCGGTCGACGGCGAATATTTCGGCGATGGCAGCGCTGCGGCAGGTCGCGCCGACGGGGCCCGCGCTGCATCTCGGGGCGGATCGCATCCTGGTGATCGGCGTCGCGCGAACGACCGTGCATCCGGACGCCAGCAGCAGTCCGGCGCCGCCATCGATGGCGCAGATCGGGGGTCAGGTGCTCGCGAGCATCTTCACCGATGCGCTCGGCACCGACTTGGAGAGGGTCCGACTCGTCAACACCGCGGTACGCCAGATCCCTCTCGATCGGCTTGTCGGCGAGCCCGATACCGCTGCGCGACGTCGCGTCTCGCGCTCGGTCACGCCGAGCGTGGCGCTGGAGGAGTATCGCGCATGCGCTACGCGTCCGAGTTGCCGCGGACGATCCGGACGCTGCTGCGCGGCGGTCGGCGGCATGCACCGCGGGGGCGCGGGCCTGCTCTCGTATCTGCTGTTCGCGCCCGGATTCTGCAAGGCGCTGCTCGAGCTCGGCCGGACCGACGCGCAGGCGAAGCGCGCCGAAATCGAGTCCGTGCTGATCGGCGCGCCGTTCGCCGTGCTCGACAGCATCAGAGTCTTGTCACTTCGACCAGGCAGTCGTAGAACGTCGCCGCGCGGCCCAGATCGGTCAGCGCCTGGCTCGTGACGCGTTGGCGTTGGCGCCGTCGCGGCGAGAGCTTCTTCCACCAGATCGACGGCGCGACGACGACGCCCGGGCGCGCGCGGTCGGTGACGCGCGCGCGGCGCCGTGAAGCTGCCGCGATCGTTGAGGATGCGCACGATGTCGCCGGTCGCGATGCCTCGCGCTGCGGCGTCGTCCGGATTGATGTCGAGCTTCGGCGTCTTTTCCTCGGTCGACGAACCGCGGCAGGTTCGCGAACGACGAGTTGAGGAAGTTGCGCGCCGGCGGCGAGATGAACGCCAGCGGATACCGTCGCGGCGAGCGTCGGGTTGGTCGCCGACCGATTCGCGCGGCGGAATGAACGCCGGCAGCGGATCGTGGCCCTGCGCAGCGAGCTCGCCGAGTAGAACTCGCATTTGCCCGACGGCGTGGGGAAATTGCCGCTGCGCGAACGGCGCGTAGGACCGCCGGCAGCGCACAGCCGCTGAAAGCCTTCGACCTTCAGCGCGTCCCAGTCGAGGCCCGCCGCGCGCGGGTCGCGGCGGCCTTGTACGCCTGCCGCGCAAGGTCGTCGTCGCTGTCGCGGAAGCAGGGCTCGTCGAAGCCCATGCGCGCGGCAAGCAGCCGGAACACCTCGGTATTGGGCTTGCGCTTCGCCCAGCGGCGCGATGGCCGGGTTGTTGGCGAGCGCGTACAGGTGGCCGTACGAGATGTGGACGTCGGTCTGCTCGAGCTGGGTCGTCGCCGGCAGCAGGATGTCGGCGTAGTCGGCGGTGTCGGTCTGGAAGATCTCGTGGACGACGCAAAAGAGGTCTTCGCGCGCGAAGCCGGCGGCGCACCTTCGACGACTCCGGCGCGACGGCGACGGGATTCGAGTTGTAGACGTAGATCGCGCGGATCGGCGGATCGCCGCGCGTCGAGCAGCGCGTCGCCGATGGCGGTCATGTTGATCGTGCGCGGCGTGCCGCGGATCAGGTCGGGCCGCTCCAGCGCCGCGACATCGACCGGGAACGTGCCCGACGACGACAGCAGCGCGCCGCCCGCGGGATCGCGCCACGCGCCGACAGCGCCGGCAGGCACGCGATCGCGCGCACCGCGTTGCCGCCGCCCGCGTGCGCTGCATGCCATAGTTGACGCGGATCGCCGCCGGCTTGATCGTGCCGTAGTCGCGCGCGAGGCCGATGACCTGCGCGGCCGCGATGCCGCAGATCGCCGCGACGCGTTCCGGCGGCAATTCGGCCGCGCGCGCCGCGAGCGCGTCGTAACCCACCGTGTAGCGGTCGACGTAGTCGCGATCGAGCAGGTCCTCGGCGATCAGCACGTGCATCAGGCCCAGCGCCAGCGCCGCCGTCGGTGCCCGGCATCAGCGCGATGTGCTCGTGGCACTTGTCCGCGGTCGGCGCTGCGGTAGGGATCGATCGCGATCAGCTTCGCGCCGCGCCGCTTCGCTTCCTGCGCGCGCGTCCAGAAGTGCAGGTTCGAGACGACCGGGTTGCTGCCCCAGATCACGATCAGCTCGCTGTTCTCGAACTGCTCGACATCGGTGCCGACCGAGGCGCCGATCGACCGCGCGCCCAGCCCGCCTTGCCGGCGGTCGCGCAGATCGTGCGGTCGAGCAGCGACGCGCCAAGCCGATGGAAGAAGCGGCGGTCCATCGAGCCGAATTGCAGCAGTCCCATCGTTCCCGCGTAGGAATACGGGACGATCGCCTGCGGGCCGTCCGGCGATGCGGCGATCGCGCCGAACTTTTCGGCGATCGTGTCGAGCGCTTCGTCCCACGTGATCCGCTCGAACCGCCCTTCGCCTTTCTTCCCGACGCGCTCATCGGATGCAGCACGCGCTGGTCGGAATAGGTACGATCGAGGTAGTGGGCGACCTTCGTGCACAGCGCGCCCGCCAGTCGGAGGATGATCGGGCGCGCCGCGGATCTCGACGGCGCGGCCGTCCTCGACGGTGGTCAGCAGCGCGCAGGTGTCCGGGCAGTCGTGCGGACAGGCGCCGCGAACGATGCGGGAAGGCGGGTCGTCGGGCATCGGGCTGAATGTGCGAAAGGCGAGCAGCAAGCGGGCCGAATGGTCGCCGACGGTCGCGACAAAGTCGCATTCTACTGCGTACGTCCGATTACCGCGGCAACGGGCCATGCGCTATGTTCGAATCGCATGTCCACCGCCCCGCTGCAACCCCTTCATCGCGTTGCGTTTCCCGACGGCACGACCGTTCCCGCGCTCGGCCTGGGCACATGGACGATGGGCGAACAGGCGCGCCCGCGCCGCGCGCGAAGTGGCCGCGCTGACGCACGGCATCGATCTCGGCATGACGCTGATCGACACCGCCGAGATGTACGGTGACGGCGGCGCGGAGAAAGTCGTTGCACGGCGATCGCCGCGCCGTCGCGACGACGGTGTTTGTGGTGAGCAAGGTGTATCCGCACAACGCCGGGACGCAAAAAGGCCATTTCTGCCTGCGAGCGCAGCCTGCGCCGCCTGCGGCATCGACTGCCTCGACCTCTATCTGCTGCACTGGCGCGGCGCAGTCCCGCTCGCCGAGACGGTCGACGCCTTCGAGCGCCTGCGCGCCGACGGCAAGATCGCCCGCTGGGGCGTGTCGAATTTCGACACGCGGACGACATGCGCAGAGCTGCTCGCGCTTCCGGCGGGCCGCCATTGTGCGGCGAACCAGGTACTCTACCACCTCGCCGAACGCGGCATCGAATGGGAGCTGCTTGTCTGGATGCGCGAGCGCGCATTGCCGCGTCATGGCGTATTCGCCGCTCGGCAGGGTGCGCTCGTGCGCGAACCGCAAGCTGGCGGCGATCGCACACAGGCATCGGCGCCACGCCTGCGCAACTTGCGCTGGCGTGGCTGCTGCGCGCGCCAGGCATGATCGCGATCCCGAAATCGTCGAACCTTGCGAACATGTGCGCGCCAATCGCGCGGCTGCCGCGACTCGCGCTCGGTGCACAGGACGTCTCGCGGCACTCGAAGCCGCATTTCCCCCGCCGCCAGTCCAACGCCACTCGGCTGTCATGTGATCGACGCAGAGATCGCCGGCGCCGAACTCGCGCGGCTGATTCTGTTCTGTACATCGCGATGCGCTTGGCGCGCGCGACATTCGTGAAATCTCGTCGATAACAAGGCAATGGAAGTCGATGGCGACCGGCGGCGATCGGGATGGTTGGCACGGTTGCTGCTCATAGTCTGGTGACGCTCTGCGGAACGCCGCAGAAACCAGACAGGAGACGCAGCCGTGGATTACACGCACTACGACTACCTCGAACTGCGCACCGGGCGCGAGCACCGCACGGATCGAGGCCGCGTATGCACAGCTGCTGCGAACGGTTCCGATACGGCGAGACCGATCGCGGGTCAGGATCTCTGCGGCCTCGTGCGCATGATCCACGCCGCCTACGAAGTGCTGTCGAATCCGATGCGCCGTCGCGGTACGACGCGACAGCTGGAGCAGGAAGCGGCGATGGCGGACGCCGAACTCAAGGCAGCGCTCGACCAGCAGCCGAGCTGGACTGCCGCGCCGCGTCCAGGACGTGCCCGCGCCGCTGCAAAGCGTGCTGCGTGCGCTCGCGGCCTGATCCAACCCGAGCCAGATTACACGGTCGCCGGGAATATTCCATACTGCAAACAGCGATGCGGTCGGCGGCCGTCTTTTTCTCGAAACGCCGTGCAATTCGCGCGGGGCAGGCGCTCGCGCAGCGCGGAGGCGAAATCGCGCCGTTCCGCGGTCGCGATTCCGCGTGCTGTTCGCCGCGCAGAGTTGCGTCACCGCGCGCGCCGCATTGTCGCCGACGCGCGCTCGTGCCCGCGTCGCGCACCGTCCGCAAACACGCGCACGGCCGACGTTGCTCATTCCGCGCGGCTTCCTGCCGCTGCGAATCCACTGATCGTCATTCTGCGCGGCCCCGGATCCGGCGCCACTGCGCCGCGCCGCGGCCTCATCGGGTTTGGCGTGCATCGAATCCGGAGTCAGCTTTGCGGACGGCGTTCGCGCCGTCGTGCCTCCCGGCAGCAAGTGACGCGCCGGCGCGCTATAGAGCGCGAATACGCGCGTGCACGTCCGACTTCCATCGCGGCGCAGCGGACGACCCTCTGGCAAAGATCTTGCTGCGTGCATTGCAGTAACCATTGCCTCGCGCGACAAGCGCAGCGCCACCGCAGGAGGATTCGCCGTGGAAAAATGCATGAGCTGCCAGTACTACGATCGCAAGCACGCAAAATCCCAGACGAGCGGAGCGCCACAGTGGGGTCAATGCCGGCGGTCATCCCCGATGCTGAATCCCGTCAACGCGAAGTCGTACATGATCGAAGGGGTCTGGCCCACGGTCCGCGACGACGACTGGTGCGGTGAATGGAAGATGCTGGCGCGTCGCGTCGACAGCCGCGTCGCCGAAGCGCTCAATGCGCCGCTGATCAGCGCCCAATCGGTGTCGGCGCAGCCGCGCGTGAACAAGCTCATGGCGATGACACCGGCGGTCGCGCCGAGCATTACGCCAGTGGTATCGGCGGCGGTCGCTGGGAATTCTGGCAACGACTGACGCGATCGCCTTAGGCGCCTTCGACGGCGATCATGCTCATTCGGGCCGCGCCCGCGCGCTTGCCGCGCGCGGCTTCGTATTCGGGCGAAGCGTAGAAGCGCCGAATCGCTGCGACGTCAGGGAATTCGAGAACGACGATGCGGTGCGGCTGCCAGTCGCCTTCCAGAACCGTCGTCGCGCCGCCCCGCACGAGATAGCGTCCGCCGTATCTTTCGACGGCGGGTTTCGCGAGTCTCTTGTATTCCTCGTAGCCCCCGGGATCGGTGACCTCGCAATCGACAACAATGTAAGCCGACATCGCATCGTCCTCCGTGGGCATTCCTGTTACAGTCTGCGGCCTGCGGGACGAGAGCGCAATCCGACGCTGCCCGCAATGCATCGACCCGATGCCGCAGCTACCCGATTCCATCCAGAGCGCATTCGCGGCCGGCGCGATCGTCGTCACGCCCAACCGGCGCCTCGCGCGAGCGCTGGTTGCGCAAGACGACGCTGCACAGCAAAGCGCGGGGCGCGCGGCATGGCCGGCCGGCAAAGGCGCTGCCTTGGGAGGCGTGGCTGCAAAGCCTCTGGCAGGACGCGCTGTCTGCCGGCGCCGGCGGCAATGTTTCGCGCCTGCAATCGCCGCTCCAGGCGGCCCACGTCTGGAACCGGCTGGTCGACACGTACGCGTCGCCGTTGATCGACGCGCGCGGCGCGGCGAGTCTCGCCTCCGATGCGTGGGGGCTCGCGCATGCGTGGGGGTCCGGCGGCGCAAGCTGGCGTGGCTGGGCCGAGACGCACGGACAACGAGGGCGACGATCCCGCGTCGTTCGCGGGTTGGGCCGACCGCTACTCGGCGCTGCTATCGCGCGATGCGGCGATCGACGGCGCGCAATTGCCCGATCGGCTCGCCGCGTGGGCCGGAGCGCGTTCCCGCCTGGCGCGGCGCGAAAATCGCGCTCGCCGGTTTTGTCGAGCTGTCAGCGCAGCAGCAGCGGCTGCTCGCTGGCGCTCGACGCGGCAGGCGCGCGCATCGAGCGGGTGGACACCCTGACCGGCGGCGCCCGCGCATTTGGCGCGCGGCGGGCCTCACTCCGCGCGATGAAATCGTGCGTGCGCTGTCATGGGCGCGCGCCAGGGCGATGGCGGATCCCGGGGGCGACGATCGGCATCGCCGTTGTCGATCTCGCATCGCGGCGTGCGGAGATTCGCGCGCTCGCCGACGACATCCTGTGTCCGGCGCTGCAATGGCCGGGGCACGAGGAAGCAGCGCGGCCCTACAACCTGTCGCTCGGCACCGCGCTGGCCGACGTGCCGCTGATTGCCGCCGCGCTCGACCTGATCGGGCTCGCAAGCGCGCCGTTGCCGATGGCGCGCGCCGCCGCGTTGCTGCGCTCTCCCTACGTTTCCGGCGCGCCCGATGCGTGGATCCGTCGGGCGCAGCTCGAAGTCGATCTGGCTCGAGCAGGGGCGCCGCACGGTGTCGCTTGCCGAGGTCATGGCGGGGCTGGCCGATGTCGACGGCTCGCTCGCGCGACGGTGGCGCGACGCGCACGCGGCAAAGCGGTGCCCTCGAGCGCGTCGCCGCGGGCACTGGGCCGAGGCGTGGCGAGCCTGGCTCGATGCGGCGGGATGGCCCGGCGATCGCGCACTGCTCGAGCAGCGAGTACCAGGCGCGCGGGGCATGGGACGATGCGCTCGCGCGCCTTCGCGACGCTGGGCACCGTGGCGGCCCGACTGTCGCGCGCCGATGCGCTCGCGGCGCTGCGCGCGCACGTCGCGGCCGTCGTGTTTCAGCCCGAGTCGGCGCGGCTCCGATCCAGATCCTCGGCGTGCTCGAAGCCGCCGGATTGCCGTTCGATGCGCTGTGGGTCGCGGGTCTCGCCGCCGAATCGCTGGCCGCCGGCGCCGCGACCCAATCCGCTGCTTCCGCTCGCCTGGCAGCGCGAGCGCAACGTTCCGCGCGCCACCGCCGCGCGCGAGCTCGCCTACGCGCGGGCGCTGACCGAGCAATTCGTGCGCGCCGCTGCCGGACGTCGTCTTCTCGCATGCGCGTGAGCGCAGACGATCATCCGCTTTCCGCCGTCATTGCTGCTGCCCGACGGCGGCGTCGTCGATCCGGGCGCCGCCGCGCCCGGCGCCGATGCCGCGAGCGTGCACGTTCGCTGCCGCGCCACTGCTCGATGCGATCGCCGACGATCGCGCGCCCGCACTGCCCTGCCGGCAGCCGAGCTCCCGGCGGCGCGCGCCTCATCGAAGCGCAGAGCGATTGTCCGTTCAAGGCCGTCGCGCGGCTGCCGGCTCGCCGCGCGAGCCGTGGCCCGAACCGATCGACGGACTGTCGCCGATCGAGCGGGGCACGCTGCTCCACGCGGCGCTTCGCGGCGTTCTGGCGCGACGTTGGCGACCGGCGGACCCTCGCGGCGCTCGATGCCGATGCGCTCGCCGCGCAAGATCGAAGCGGCCGTCACGGCCGCCCGGCAAGCGCTTCCCTCGGCGCGCTGGCGCGCGCTGCCGCCGCTCGTCGCTGCGGGGGAGTCGACGCGCTTGACGAAAGTCGTCAACGGATGGATCGACGCGCATGAGCGCGCGCGGCCGCCGTTTCGCGTCACAGGAAGTCGAAGGTTCCGCCGCCGTCACGCTGCACGGGCTCGCGTTTCGACTCCGCCTCGACCGCGTCGATGCGCTGGCCGACGGCAGCACCGTCGATCATCGACTACAAGTCGGGACGCACGACTGCCCCGGATGCCTGGTTCGATCACGCGTCCGCAGGCACCGCAGCTCGCGCTGTACGCGCTGGCGCGCCGCGCCGCCGTGCCGACGCAATCCGTCCGTGCGGTCGTCTATGCGCAGCTGAAGCCTGGCGAGATCAGGGCGCAAGGCCTCGCCGCGGATGCCGATGCCTGGCCCGGCTTGAAGCTGCCCGCAAATCTAAGGCGCGCGGATCTGCCCGATTGGTCCGCCGTCGTGGCGCGCTGGAGCGAATCCCTTGGCGCCCTCGCCACGGAAATTGCGCGCCGGGGAAGCGGCGGTGATCCCGCGCGATGTCAACACGACCTGCAAGCAGTGCGGGCGACAGGCGCTGTGCCGCATCGGCGCGCGGTCGGACGTCGAGGACGCCGGGGCTCGCGATGAATGACGCGACCGATGTCGGCGCGCGTCGCGATGCCGCTGCCCGCGATCGCGCGCTCGACGTCACGCGCTCGTTTCTCGTGCAGGCACCCGCCGGCTCCGGCAAGACCGAGCTCCTGATCCAGCGCTTCCTGGCGCTGCTCGCGACGGTCGATCGGCCGGAGCGCATCGTCGCGATCACGTTCACGCGCAAGGCGGCCGGAGAGATGCGCGAGCGGATCGTTGCGTGCGCTGCGCGATGCCGCGCGCCGACATTCCGTGCGCGTCGCCGCATGCGACGCGTACGCGCGAGCTTGCGCTGGCGGCGCTGGCCCAGGACGCCCGCCATGGCTGGCAGCTGCTGCTGCACCCGGCCCGCCTCGCGGTATGGACGATCGACGCCTGGTGCGCGGGCTTGGCGCAGCAGGCGCCGCTGTCGACGCGGCCTCGGGGCTGCGCCGCGCTACGAGGAGTATGCCGACGCGCTGTACATGCGAGGCGGCGCGGCGACGCCCTTGCCGGCTGCCGCTGCGGACGATCCGCACTGGCGATGCGTGCTCGACGCATCTCGACAACGATGCCGACGCGGCGGTGCGGCTTCTGGCCGACCTCTTGGACAAGCGGGATCAATGGCTGCGCGAACTCGACTACGGCGATGCGCGCGACGCTACCGCGCGGCGCTGGAGGCAACGCTCGCCGCGGAAATCGCCGGCGAGCAGGCGGAAATCGCGGCCGCATTTCCCGCGGCGCTCGCGCGAGCGCTCGTCCCGCACGCAGCGTTATGCGGCGGCCAACCTCACCGTCGACGCCGAGACTGCGGATCTCGGCCGGACGCTCATCGCGCTGCGCGGAAATGGGCGGGTTGCCGGCGACGACGGTCGCAGCGCGCGACGATTGGCGCGCGCTGGCGTCGTGGCTGCTCGTCGCCGACGAGCCGCGGTTTCGCGTGCGCTCACGTCGATCGGCGGTCTTCCCGCGAAGGGATCGGGCCCGGGGGCTGCGGAGCGGGCACGCCAAAGCGACGCCATGAAGGCACTGCTGGGCGAGCTTGCCGCGGTGCCCGCGCTCGCGAGCACGCTCGACGTCGCGCGCCGCCTGCCCAGCCGCGCTACGAGGACGACGCGTGGACCGTTCGTCGCTGCGCTCGCTCGCGGTGCTGCCCGCAGCTTGCGGCGCAATTGACGCTCACGTTCCGCAATCGCGGCACGATCGATTTCACGCCAGGGCGCAATGCGCGCGCTCGCGGCGCTGGGAAAGCGAAGACGCGCCCTCGGACCTGCTGCTGCGGCTCGATCTCCGAATCGAGCATCTGCTGGTCGACGAATTCCAGGACACGTCGTTCACGCAGCTCGCGCTGATCCGGCAGCTCACCGCGGGCTGGCAGGAGGGCGACGGGCGAACGCTCTTCGCCGTCGGCGACCCGATGCAGTCGATCTACAGGTTCCGCGAGGCGGAAGTGCGCGTGTTCGTCGAAGCGCAGGAAGAACGGAAGATCGCCGACGTGCCGGTCGAAAGTCTCGTTCTGTCGCGCAACTTCCGCGCGCAGGCGGGGCTGGTCGCGTGGGTGAATGGCGTCTTCCCGCGCGTGATGGGACCGCGCAGCGACCCCTGGCGGGGGGCCGTTGCCTTCGCGCCGGCGATCCCGGTCGATCGGGCCTTGCCCGGCCCCGCAGCGACGCTCGACCTCGAATCCAGCGCGAGCCGTGAGGCGCTCGCCGTGGTCAGACGCATTCGGGCTGCCGAGGGCGAAGGCGCGCCGTCCATCGCCGTGCTCGTGCGCGCTCGCGCGCATCTCGACTGCGTGCTGCCGGCGCTGCGCGACGCGGGCATCGCCTTCACGGCGATCGACCTCGACGCGCTCGGCGAGCGCCAGGCGGTGCAGGATCTTGTCTCGCTCACCCACGCGCTCTTGCAGCCAGCCGACAGGCTCGCGTGGCTCGCGGTGCTGCGCGCTCCGTGGTGCGGCCTCACGCTGCCCGACCTCTTCGCCGTCGCCGCGGCGGCCGATGCATCGCCCTCCCGGTCCGTGGCTTCGCTGCTGGACCGTCCCGACGCCGTCACGGCATTGTCGGCCGACGCGCGCACTCGCTTTGCAAAGCTCGCAGCGTGCCTCCATCCTGCGCTATCGGCGCGCGGCCGCGCGACGCTCGCCAGCCGTGCGCGCGGCGCATGGCTGGCGTTGGGTGGCCCCGCGACGCTCGACGAGGCGGTCGACCTGAGCGCCGTCGAACGGTATTTCGCGCTGGTCGCCGAACACGAGATGGCGGGCGAGATCGTCGATTGGAACTCGTTCCTGAGCGCGCTCGCCGTGCTGCGCGCCGAGCCGGATGCTGCTCCCCGGCTCGGTGCAGGTGATGACGCTTCATCGTGCGAAAGGCCTCGAATTCGACACGGTCATCATGCCCGGCCTGTCGCGCTCGCCCGCGGGGAGCGACGCTTCGTTGCTGCGCTGGCGGCGCAGGCGGCGCGGCCTTCTGCTTGCCCCGGTCGGCGCCAAGGGTGGCGAGCGCGACCCCGTCTACGAATATCTCAGGTTTCTCGCGTCGGAGGAGGAGCGTGCGGAGCTGTCGCGCCTGCTCTACGTTGGCTGCACGCGGGCGAAGCGGCGGCTGCACCTAATCGCGACGGCGCAGGTGATCGCGGACGACGGCACGCCGCCAGCGTGGAAGGCGCCGCCCCCCGGATCGTCGCTCGCGCGACTCTGGGAGGCACTCGGAGATTCGATCCCGGTGCCGAAGACGAGCGCGGACATCGCGCCTCCCCGCCTGCGCGGGCGCCGCTGCTGAGGCGCCTTCCGGCAATGTGGAAAGCGCCGGTTCCCGAGCCTGGCGCCCCGGCCGTCCCGATGCGTGTGGTCGCGGTGGCCGAGACGTTGCCGTTCGACTGGGCGCGCGAGACGGCGAGGCAGATCGGCGTCGTTGCGCACCGCATGTTCGCGGAAATGGCGCGCGAGGGCATCACGGCGTGGAATTCGGATCGAATCGCGATGGCGCGGACCGCAGATTCGCGTGGCGCTCGTCGGTGAAGGCGTTGACGAGAGCGACCTCGACGCGGCCTTGACGCAGGTGCGCGCCGCGATGGCGCAACGTCCTCGCCGACGCGCGCGGGCGCTGGCTGTTCGCTGCCGACGCACAGCGAGGCGGCAAGCGAATGGGCGCTCGCCGGCCGTGACGGCGATGCGATCGTCCACGTGACGCTCGACCGCACGTTCGTCGCCGACGGCGTGCGCTGGATCGTCGATTTCAAGACCGGGCGCGCACGAAGGCGGCGACCTCGGAGCGTTCCTCGATCGTGAAGTGCGAACGCTATCGCGGGCAGCTCGAGCGCTATGCACGGCTGGTCGCCGCGCTCGATCGCGCGGCCGATCCGGCTCGGCGCTGTACTTTCCGCTGCTGCGCGGGTGGCGCGAGTGGGCGGTATCGCGCGTCAGCCGGACGCTCGCAGAGCGATAGAATTCAAGTCCTGCTCAAATTGCAGTGCGCTTTGCAGCGACGAGGCGCGCGGCTCCATACGTGCGGATATATCGGGACTTCCGGCCGACGCGGATGGGCCGCGTCGCGCTGACGATCGGCAATTTCGACGGCGTCCATCGCGGCCACCAGGCGATGCTCGCGCGGCTCATCGAAGCCGCCGAGGACCTGCGCCTGCCGCCGGCGGTGCTGACGTTCGATCCGCATCCGCGCGAATTCTTCGCCCAGCGAGTCGGCGCCGCCGCGGCTGTCGTCGCTGCGCAGCAAGCTCGACGTCTTCCGCGCTTCGGCGTCGACGACGCGTATCGTCGCGCGCTTCGACGCGCGGCTCGCCGCGCTGACGCCGGAAGCGTTCATCGACGACGTGCTGGTGCGCCGGCTCGGCGCGCGCTGGGTGCTGGTCGGCGACGATTTCCGCTTCGGCAAGGGGCGCGCGCGGCGACCTCGCGCATGCTGCGCGCGCACGCGCGCGACGTTCAGCGTCGAGGCGCATGCGCACCGTGGCGGTCGACGGCGAGCGCGCGTCGTCGACCGCGGTGCGCGACGGCGCTGGCCGAGGGCAACCTCGCGCACGCCGCGGCGCTGCTCGGCCGGCCGTACGCGATCAGCGGCCGCGTGGCGCACGGCGAGAAGCTCGGGCCGCAGCCTGGGCTTTCCGACCGCCAACATCCCGCTCAAGCGCAAGCCGCCGCCTCTGCGGGCATCTTCGCGGTGCGCGTGCACGGGCTGGGCGGCGCGCCGCGCGCCGGCGTCGCGAGCCTCGGCGTGCGTCCGACCGTCGCACGCCGACGGGCGAGCCGCTGCTCGAAGTGTTCCTGTTCGATTTCGACGAGATCGATCTACGGCCGCCGCGTCGACGGTCGAATTCCTGCACAAGCTGCGCGACGAGGAAAGGTATCCGAGACCTCGAATGCGCTGACGCGCCAGATTCGCGCCGACGTCGCGCAGGCGCGCGACTATTTCGCGACGCGCTGGCATGATGAGCGTTGCCGGACATTGCTATCTCAGCTAAATCCCGGACGCTGCAACCCGCGATGCCCGACGATCCGAAGACCGATTACAAGACCACGCTGAACCTGCCCGACACCCCGTTCCCGATGCGCGGCGACCTCGCCAAGCGCGAGCCGGGCTGGGTCAGGAGTGGCAGGAGCGCAAGGTGTACGAGGCGATCCGCGCGGCGTCGCGCGGGCGGCCGCGCTTCGTCCTGCACGACGGCCCGCCGTACGCCAACGGCGACATCCACATCGGCCACGCGGTCAACAAGATCCTCAAGGACATCGTCGTCAAGAGCAAGCAGCTGGCGGGCTTCGACGCGCCCTACGTGCCGGGCTGGGACTGCCACGGCATGCCGATCGAGGTGCAGATCGAGAAGACGCACGGCAAGCACCTGCCGACCGCGGAGACGCAGCGCCTGTGCCGCGCCTACGCCACCGAGCAGATCGCGCAGCAGAAGGAGGGCTTCAAGCGGCTGGGCGTGCTGGGCGACTGGGACCATCCGTACACGACGATGGCCTTCAAGAACGAGGCCGACGAGATCCGCACGCTCGGGCAGGATCCTGCGAGAAGGGCTACCTGTACCGCGGCCTGAAGCCGGTCAACTGGTGCTTCGACTGCCAGAGCGCGCTGGCCGAAGCCGAGGTCGAGTACGAGGACCGCGCAGGACATCGCCATCGACGTCGGCTTTCCGGCTCGACGACCGCGGACCGCGGCAAGCTCGCGCGCGGCGTTCGGCCTGCGCGCAGCTGCCCGACGGTCCGACGTGTACGCCGTGATCTGGACCACCACGCCGTGGACGATTCCGGCCAACCAGGCGCTCAACGTGCATCCCGGACTTCAACTATGCGCTGGTGGCACACGCGCGCGGTCTGCTGGTGCTCGCGCAGGACCTCGTCGAAGCCTGCCTCACGCGCTACGGGCTCGACAGGCAACGTCGTCGCGACCGCGCCAGGGCGCGGCGCTGGAGCGCATCCGCTTCCGCCATCCGTTCTACGACCGCGCGTCGCCGGTCTACCTCGGCGACTACGTCACGCTGGAGCAGGGCACCGGCATCGTCCACTCGTCGCCCGCCTACGGCATCGAGGACTTCCTGTCCTGCCGCCGCTACGGCATGAAGGACGACGAGATCCTCAATCCGGTGCAGGGCGACGGCCGCTACGCCGGCAGCCTGCCGTTCTTCGGCGGCGTGAAGATCTGGGAGGCCAATCCGCAGATCGTCGACAAGCTGCGCGAAGTCGGCGCGCTGTTGCACGCCGAGAAGTTCACGCACAGCTACATGCACTGCTGGCGGCACAAGACGCCGATCATCTACCGCGCGACGACGCAGTGGTTCGCGGCATGGACGACGTGCCCGGCTGGCACGGGCACAAGCCGGCGGAGACGCTGCGCGCGACGGCGCTGCGCGGCATCGAGGCGACGCAGTTCTTCCCGGCGTGGGGCAAGGCGCGCCTGTACGGCATGATCGCCAACCGCCCGGACTGGACGCTGTCGCGCCAGCGCCAGTGGGGCGTGCCGATGCCGTTCTTCGTCGACAAGGAAACCGACGCAGCTGCATCCCGGACACGCTGGCGCTGCTCGAACTCGCCGCGCGCAAGGTCGAGCACGGCGGCATCGAGAGCGTGGTTCGACGGCGACGCACGAGGACTTCGGCGTCGACGCGGCGAAATACCGCAAGCTCACCGACACGCTCGACGTGTGGTTCGATTCCGGCTGCCACGCACCAGACGGTGATGGGCGGGCCGGAAGGACGCACGACGCGGCATGGGCTCGCATCCGCAGGACACGGCTTCCCGGCCGATCTCTATCTCGAAGGCTCGGACCAGCATCGCGGCTGGTTCCACTCGTCGCTGCTCGTCGTCGTGCATGGTCAACGGCGTGCCGCCCTACAAGGCGCTGCTCACGCACGGCTTCGCGGTCGACGGCGAGGGCCGGAAGATGTCGAAGTCGAAGGGCAACGTCGTCGCGCCGCAGAAGGTGGCCGACACGCTCGGCGCCGAGATCCTGCGCCTGTGGGTCGGCGCCGACCGACTACTCGGGCGAGCTGTCGATCTCCGACGAGATCCTGAAGCGCGTGGTCGAGGGCTACCGCCGCATCCGCAACACGCTGCGCTTCCTGCTCGCCAACACCGCCGATTTCGATCGCGGCGCAGCGATGCGGTGCCCGGTGACGCAGCTGCTCGAGATCGACCGCTACGCGCTCGCGCAGGCGCAGGCGCTGGCCGACGCCGTCGCGCGCCGACTACGAGCGCTACGAGTTCCACCTCGTCGTGCAGCGCCTGCAGACCTACTGCTCGGAGGACCTCGGCGGCTTCTACCTCGACGTGCTGAAGGACCGGCTCTACACGACGGCGCCGACAGCCGCGCGCGCCGCTCGGCGCAGACCGCGCTCGCGCTCATCCGCGACGCGCTGCTCAAGCTGATGGCGCCGATCCTGTCGTTCACCGCCGAGGAGGCGTGGCGCATCGTGCATCCGCGAGGATCCGACGATCTTCTGCGCACCTGGGCCGACGCGCTGCCGGAGGTGCCGGACGCGCCCGCGCTGCTCGCCAAGTGGCAGCGCATCCTCGCGGTGCGCGCGGCGGTGCAGAAGGAGCTCGAGGCCGTGCGCGCAGGCGGGCGCGATCGGCTCGTCGCTGCAGGCCGAGGTCGCGATCATCGCGCGCCGGCGCCGACTACGAGGCGCTGGCGACGCTGGGCGACGACCTGCGCTTCGTGCTGATCACGTCGGCCGCGACGGTCGGCGCGCGGCGACGCGCTGGCGGTCGCGGGTCGACGCCGAGCGCGCACGCGAAGTGCGAGCGCTGCTGGCATTGGCGCGCCGACGTCGGCGCGCGACGCCGCGCATCCGACGCTGTGCGGCCGCTGCGTGGCCAACCTCTTCGGCGCGGGCGAGCCGCGGCGCAGTTCGCGTGAGCGCGCCGAGCGCGTTGCCACGGCCGAGGTCGACGAGCGATCGCACGCGGCTGGTGCGCGATGGCTGCTGTGCTGGCGGCGGCCGTGATCGTCGCTCGACCAGGTCGACCAAGGCGGTCGATCGTCGCGCGCTTGCGCGCGGCGAGGAGCGCTGCCGGTCACGCGGTTTCTTCAGCCTGGTGCTTGCCTACAACACCGGGCGCGGCGTTCAGTTTCCTGGCCGACGCCGGCCGGCTGGCAGCGCTGGTTCTTCGCCGCGATCGCGTCGGCCGCGAGCGTCGTCTGATCGTCTGCATGCTGAGGCGCGGCGGCGAGCCGCGATGCTGCTGCGCCGGCCTGGCGCTGATCCTGGGCGGCGCGCTCGGCAACCTCTGGGACCGCGTCGCGCTGGGCAAGGTGGTCGATTTCCTGCTGTTCCACTACGACGGCTGGTCGTGGCCGGCGTTCAACGTCGCGGACAGCGCGATCACGGTCGGCGCGGCGCTGCTGATCCTCGACAGCTTCCGGCAGCGGCGCCGTCGACCGCGCCTGCCGACGCGACGGAAAGGACAGCCGATGATGGACGTCATGCTCGCCAATCCCCGCGGCTTCTGCGCCGGCGTCGACCGCGCCATCGCCATCGTCGAGCAGGCGCTGGCGCAGTTCGGCGCGCCGATCTACGTGCGCCACGAAGTCGTCCACAACAAGTTCGTCGTCGACGACCTGAAGCGCCAAGGGCGCGATCTTCGTCGAGGAACTCGACGAGGTTCCCAGCGGCGCCACCGTCGTGTTCTCCGCGCACGGCGTGTCGCAGGCGCGTGCGCGCCGAGGCCGAGGCGCGCGGCCTCAACGTGTTCGACGCGACCTGCCCGCTGGTCACCAAGGTGCACGTCGAGGTCGCGCAAGATGCGCGAGCAGGGGCGCGAGATCGTGATGATCGGCCACGCGGGCCACCCGGAGGTCGAGGGCACGATGGGCCAGTCGAACGGCGGCATGTACCTGGTCGAGACGTCGAGGACGTCGCCGCGCTCGCGGTCGCGCGATCCCGGACAGGCTCGCCTACGTCACGCAGACCACGCTGTCGGTCGACGACGCCGCCGCGCGTGGTCGACGCGTTGAAGGCGCGCTTCCCGAACATCGTCGGCCCGAAGAAGGACGACATCTGCTACGCCACGCAGAACCGCCAGGATGCGGTGAAGGCGATGGGCCGCGGAGCGATGTGGTGATCGTGGTGGGCAGTCCCGAACAGCTCCAACTCCAACCGCCTGCGCGAAGTGGCCGCACATCGCGGCGTGCCGGCCTACATGGTCGATCGCGCCGGAGGAAATCGACCGCGAATGGGTGGCCGGCAAACGCGCATCGGCGTGACGGCCGGCGCCTCGGCGCCGGAAGTCCTGGTGCAGGAGGTCATCGCGCGCCTGAAGGAGCTCGGCGCGGCGGGCGTCAAGGAAGCCGGGGTGCAACCGAGCACGTCGTGTTTCCGCTGCCGAAGGGACCATACCGCGCCCGATCCCCGCGCCCCGACTGATCGGCTTCCTCCAACCGCTGCACCGGTTCAGGCGGCCGGGGGGCACGCCGTTGGCGCGCGCTCAGCCGACCGGCGCGAAAATCGAGAGAGCTCGAAGCCGGGGCCCTGTTCGACGAGCTTCAGCAGAAACCGCGAATCTCCGTCTCGCTCCCGACGGCGCAGCGTACACGCCCTGTTCGACTTGGAACGATCCGGCAGGGCACGCAGCATCTGCGGTGGGCGGGCGCCTCCGGGACCGGGGGCACCGACGGTCCTCGGGCAGCACGACGACCGGCGCGAGGCTCCCTTCCGGCAGCGACCCTCGGCCGCCGCGGCGGCCGCTCTCGGGGCTGTCCGACAGAAGCTCGAGCAGCCGAACTCGAGTACCCCGCGCCTTTGAGGGCGTCGGCGGAACCAGCGCACCATCGCCACCTGCAGTCACCGACTCGGCCCTCGACCCGCAACGCGATCAGGTCGCCGACGTCCGAAGCGCCGTCGGATCGGGATCCACCTGGCGGAG
>CAVSFA010000003.1:0-98306 GCA_963727145.1 uncultured beta proteobacterium
CTCTGTTTTTGTGGTGTGCCTGACGTACGTATTGCTGATCGTGAGGAGGCCGACCTTGGCGTACATCGGCCAGTTGCCGACGTCGCGAAGTTGAGCCGGCGGATGTCGTCGAGCGTCATGCCTTGCCTCTTTTCGCCGGCGGCGCCGCGGCGTCGTCTTGGCAGGCGGTGCGCTCCCGGCCCGGCGGCGTTGATCTCCGGCGGCGGCGCGGCGCGCTTCAACTGGAAGGAGAGCGTGAACTCGTTGACCCGCGCATCCTTGTCCTTGGCGCCCGGCACCGGCACCGCCTTGATTTCGACCAGCTCCGGCTGGGTCAGCCAGGGCGAGGCGTCGATGTTGCGCATCAGCGTGGACACGCGCGCGTTCGACTGCGCGTAGCCGACGACCGTGACCTTGGCCCCGGTCTGCTTGAGCGCTGCGCAAATAGATGCCGTCGGGCAGCTGCCGCACCATCTGGTCGAGCAGATGCACGGCCTCGGTGCGATTGGTCTGCAGCGTCTCGACGACCTGCTTGCGCGAGAGCAACGCCTGCGTCTGCTCGCGGAGCTTGTCGATTTCCTTGATCTGCTCGTCGAGCTTGGCGATCTCGTCCTTGAGCAGCTTGTTGCGGCTTTGCTGGTTCTCGATCTGCGCGACGAAGATCACGTGGACCAGCCCGACCACGCGCGAGGCCCAGGACCGCGAGGCCGATCGCAAGCGAGACGAACTGGCGCTGGCGCGCCTGGCGCTTCTGCTCGCGGTGCGGCAGCAGGTTGATGCGGATCATTCGAAGCTCCGCATGGCGAGGCCGCGTGGCGATCAGCAGCAGCGGCGCGTCCTGCGCGAGCTGCCGCGGGCGGATGCTGTCCGAGGCGGCCATGGTGGCGAACGGGTTGGCGACCACGGTGGCGACGCCCGCGCGCTTGGCGACGAGCTCGTCGAGCCCGGGCAGCAGCGCGCCGCCGCCGGACAGGACGATCTGGTCGACCTGGCTGTAGGACGTCGAGGTGAAGAAGAACTGCAGCGCCCGGGTGACCTCGAGCGCCAGCGTTTCCATGAACGGCTGCAGCACGTCGGTGTCGTAGTTCTCGGGCAGGCCCTGGTTCTTCTTGGCGGACTCGGCTTCCTCGGGCGAGAGGTTGAACGCGCGCTGGATGTCGTGGGTGAGCTGGTTGCCGCCGAACGCCTGGTCGCGGGAGAAGAGGAACTGGTCGTTGCGCAGCACGTAGAAGTGGGTGACGTGGGCGCCGATGTCGACGAGCGCGATGTTCTGGTCGCGGCCGTTGGCGGGCAGCGACGGGGCGATCAGGCGGAACGCCTCCTGCGTCGCATAGCTCTCGACGTCCATGACGCGCGGCTTCAGGCCGGCCGCTTCGGCGATCGCGACCCGGTCCTCGACCTTTTCCTTGCGCGACGCCGCGATCAGAATCTCGACTTCGTCCGGGTTGTTCGGCGCCGGGCCGAGGATCTGGAAGTCGAGGTTGACCTCGTCGAGCGCGAACGGGATGTACTGGTTGGCCTCGGCCTCGACGGTGAGCTCGAGGTCCTCCTCCTTCTGGCCGGAGGGCACGATGATCTTCTTGGTGATCACCATGGCGGCCGGCAGGGCGAGGGCGACGTTCCGGTTGCGGCTGCCCAGGCGCTTCCAGGCCCGCTTCAGCCCGTCGCTGACCTGGTCGAGATTGGCGATGTTGCCGTCGGTGACGACGTCCTTGGGCAGCGGCTCGATCGCGTAACGCTCGAGGCGGTAGGATGCCCTTGCCGGTCTCGGCCAGCTCGACCAGCTTGATCGACGTCGAGCTGATGTCGACGCCGATCAGCGATGGGGACTTCGTCTGTGAAGAAGTCGAGGGCCGAACTGAGGTTTTCAGCGATCATGGCGTCGTCTGAGCGCAAATGCTGACAATTTACATTAAAGTTTGGCAGCAAGTATGAATCTTGTCAAATTGTTTGCCGTCCCGGGCATTGGGTTGTTGCAAGCCTGCCTATAATTGCGGGCTTCCACCCCCCCCGTCCAGCAAGTTTTATTCCTCCATGCTAAAGCGCTGGCTGCTCTACGTCGGGTCCGTCCTGCTTGGCCTGGCGGTCGTCGGCGCCCTGCTGGGGGCCTTCGTGCTGGCGCTGCTTTATCCGACGCTGCCCTCGCTCGAAAGCCTGACCGACTATCAGCCCAAAATCCCGCTGCGCATCGTTTCGGCCGAAGGCGACCTTCTGGGCGAATTCGGGGAGGAGCGCCGGGCCATCGTGACGATCGCCGAGGTCCCGGATGTCATGAAACAGGCCATTTTGGCCGCCGAAGACGAGCGTTTCTATCGCATGGCGGTGTCGACTATTTCAGCGTCCTCCGCGCCGCCGCGACCAACGTCACGAGCGGCACGCCAGCAGGGCGCCGGCACCATCACCATGCAGGTCGCCCGCAACTTCTTCCTCACCCGGGAAAAGACGATCACCCGCAAGCTGCGCGAGGTCCTGCTCGCCTGGAAGATCGAGGCCAACCTGACCAAGGATGAAATCCTCCAGCTCTACATCAACCAGATCTTCCTCGGCCAGCGCGCCTACGGCTTCGCGGCCGCCTCGCAGATCTATTTCGGCAAGCCGCTGAAGGACGTCACCGTGGCCGAGGCGGCGATGCTGGCCGGACTGCCCAAGGCGCCGTCGGCGTTCAACCCGGTGAGCAACCCCAACCGGGCGAAGACCCGGCAGCTCTATGTGTTGCGTCGGATGCATGAGCTCCGATTCATCGATGACGACCAGTATCGGGAAGCACAAACCGCGCCACTCGCCGTCCGGCAGGGCGTTGCGCGAAGTCGATGCCCGACCCACGCCGAGTACGTCGCCGAGATGGCGCGGCAGGTCGTCTTCGAAGCCTACGGCGACGACGCGTACACCAAGGGGCTCACCGTCTATACGACGATCCGCAAGGCCGACCAGGAGGCCGCCTACGCGGCGATGCGACGCGGCGTGATCGACTACGACCGGCGCCACGGCTACCGCGGCCCGGAGGCCTACGTGAGCCTGCCTGACGACGCCGGCCGAGCGCGACGCCGCCCTGGAAAAAGTGTTCCAGGATGCGACAGAAAGTGACGGCCTGGCGCCGGCCGTCGTGCTCGATGCCACACCCGCCGAGGTGAAGGCCGTGCTGGCCGACGGCGGGACCGTCAGTGTCACCGGCGACGGCTTCAAGTTCGCTGCCCGAATCGCTCGGCGACAAGGCGGCGGCCACGACGCGCATCCGCCGCGGCGCCGTCATCCGCGTCATGCGGGACGACAAGGGCCGGTGGGGGATCGTCCAGATGCCGCAGGTCGAGTCGGCGTTCGTTTCGATGCGCCCGACGGACGGCGCGCTGCTCGCGCTGGTCGGCGGCTTCGACTTCGACCGCAACAAGTTCAACCACGTGACGCAGGCGCTGCGGCAGCCCGGATCGGCGTTCAAGCCGTTCATCTACTCGGCGGCGCTGGAAAAGGGCTTCACGCCGGCCACGGTCGTCAACGACGCGCCGTTCTTCGTCCCGGCCGCGCAGGCGGGCGGCGAGGACTGGGAGCCCAAGAACTACGACGGCAAGTTCGACGGCCCGATGCGGGTGCGCGATGGCGCTCGCGAAGTCGAAGAATCTCGTGACGGTGCGCGTGCTGCAGGCGATCGGCCCGCAGTACGCGCAGGACTACATCGCCCGCTTCGGCTTCGACCCCAAGCTCCATCCTCCCTACCTCACGATGGGGCTCGGGCGCCGGCTCGGTAACGCCGCTGCAGATGGTGGCCGCCTACGGCGTGTTCGCCAACGGCGGCTACCGCGTCGCGCCGTACCTCATCGCGAAGATCGTCGACGCAAGAGGCAACGTGCTGTCGGAGGCCAGTCCGGCGGTCGCCGGCGAGGACGCCGAGCGCGCCGATCGATCCGCGCAACGCGTGGATGATGACCTCGCTCCTGCAAGGACGTCGTCCGCGTCGGCACCGCGACGCGCGCGCTGGCGCTCAGCCGCACCGACCTGGCCGGCAAGACCGGCACGACCAACGAGAACGTCGACGCCTGGTTCTGCGGGTTCAACGCCGCGCTGGTCGGCGTCGCCTGGATCGGCTTCGACCAGCCGAAGACGCTCGGATCCGACGAAACCGGCGCCGAAGCCGCGCTGCCGATCTGGATCGCGTACATGGCGAAGGCGCTGAAGGGGACGCCGACCCGCCGAGCTGCCGATGCCCGATGGGGTCGTCGCCGTGCGGATCAAGGCGGACACCGGGCTGCGCGACGACTCGAGCCCGCTCACCGAATATTTCTATTCGGAGTTCCCGCCGCGCGGACGCGATGAAAGCCTGACGCCGTCCGCCGGCGGAGCCCCGGCCAAGGACATCCGCGACCAGATCTTCTGATGACGCGTCGCACCCGTGCCGACCTCGGCGGTCGCGAGCGCGGCCACGGCGGCGACACGCGCGTCCGCGAGGACCGCGTCCGGATCGCCCAGGCGGCCGCCCGCCTCATCGTCGAGCACGGACTCACCGACTGGTCGCTCGCGAAGCGCAAGGCGGCACGCCAGCTGATGCTCGCCGCGGCAACGACGTTGCCGTCCGACGACGAGATCGAGGAAGCGCTCGCGGCTCATCACGCGCTGTTCGGCGGCGAGGCGCACGCGGCGACGCTGCGGCGGCAACGCAACGAGGCACTCGCGTGGATGAAGCGGCTCGCCGCCTGGTCGCCATTGCTGGTCGGCGGCGTCGCGGCGGGCTGGGCGACGGCGCACAGCGACGTCCGGCTGGAGCTCGTGGCAGACGACGCCAAGGCCGTCGAAATCGCGCTCGCCAGCGCCGGAATCCGCTACGCCGCCTTGCCGCCGCACGAAGCGGACACCGGCGCGCACCTGCTCGTCGAAACGCCGCGCATCGGCGTGCGCATCGTCATCGTCACGCCACAGCAGCGCCGCAACCGGCCGCGTCACGAGGACGCGCCGCGGCTCGAAGCGGCCGCGGTGGAGGCGCTATTGTCGGCCTGAGCGGACCTTCAGCGCTTTGCTTCGCCGAGCCACGTTGCCGCGGCCAGCGCAAAATAGGTGAGGATCGCATCGGCGCCCGCGCGCTTCATCGCGATCAGCGCCTCCAGGACGCACGCACGCTCGTCGAGCCAGCCGTTCGCGGCCGCCGCCTTGAGCATCGCGTATTCGCCCGAGACCTGGTAGACGGCAGTCGGCGCGCCGAATGTCTCCTTCACGCGGCGGACGATGTCGAGATACGGCAGGCCGGGCTTGATCATCACCATGTCGGCGCCCTCTTCGCAGGTCGAGGTGGACTTCCCATAGCGCCTCGTCGCTGTTCGCCGGGTCCATCTGGTAGGTGTACTTGTCGCCGGAGCCGAGGTTGCCCGCCGAGCCGACGGCATCGCGAAACGGGCCGTAGAACGACGACGCGTATTTGGCGGCGTAGGCAAGAATCCGCGTCCGCTGGAAGCCGCCGGCATCGAGCGCGGCGCGGATCGCGCCGATGCGCCCGTCCATCATGTCCGACGGCGCGACCATGTCGGCGCCCGCCTCGGCGTGGCACAGCGCCTGGCGGGTGAGCGCGGCAACGGTTTCGTCGTTCATCACATAGCCGGTCGCATCGACGAGCCCGTCCTGACCGTGGCTCGTATAGGGATCGAGTGCGACGTCGGTAATGACTCCCAGGTCCGGGAAGCGCTGCTTCAGCGCGCGGACGGCGCGCGGCACCAGGCCTTCCGAATGCCACGCCTCGGCAGCATCCAGCGATTTCTGCGCCGGTGAGATGACCGGGAAACAGGGCAAGCGCCGGGACTCCAAGACGCATGCAGCGTTCGGCGTCGGGAAACAGGAGATCGAGGCTCTTGCGCGAAATGCCGGGCAACGACTGCACGGGCTCCTCGCGATTCGCGCCGTCGAGGACGAACACCGGGTAGATGAGATCGTCGGCCGGAAGCCGATGCTCGCGCATCAGCCGCCGCGAAAAATCGTCGCGTCGCATCCGCCGCATCCGCGTTCCGGGATATCGTCCTGTGAAGTCAAAAACCATGATTGCCTCCCCTGCCCGATTTTGCGTGTAAGGCTTTTGCGTAAGTTCGAGCATCGTAGCGGTTCGATCGCTGCGCCGCCACGACCCACTCGTGCGCTCTTCGCAGAACCCCCACCGAAATCGCGCGCGCTCCGCAATGTAGGACGCCCGGAGCGAGGATGTAGGACGTTATGGAGGCCCTGCGCGCCAAATCATCCGGGAAATCCCTCCACGGCGAGTGGATCATCCGGCGAGAATATTTTTGGAACTCCGCGATGCGAAGCGCGGTCTATGAACCAGACGGCAACGTCTCCCGCTTTCCTCCCTGAGCGGGTGCCCTCGCAGCGATCAATCCTGCGACGGGCGTTTCAGGCCCCGCGGCACTCCCCTTGATCGCGGGGCCTTTTCTTTGGGCGAGTCGCTCGTGCGACCCGCCGACGCGCTGACAGACCGTTCGAGCCCGAGCCAATCGGCGAGCACCGCTTCGGCTGCGACGATGCCGATCCGTCGCGGCACCGAGAACGGAATCACCGAGACTTGGGCAGCGTGCGGCGCGAACTCCGTTGCGATCGAGCGCGCGATTCCGTGCTCGGCGCGTGCCTGAGCGGACGCCGAAAGCTTGTCCATCTTGCTTGCGAGGACAAGCACCGGGCGCCCGCTGGGCAAGAATCCGGCGAGGAGATCGCGATCGGAAGTGGCGAGCCCGTGCCGCGCGTCAACGATCAACACGAGCCCGATCAGCACCTGCCGAGTGGCGACGTAGCGACTGAGGAAATCCTGCCAGTGCCTCTTCAATGCGAGCGGCACGGCGGCGTATCCATATCCGGGTAAGTCCGCAAGCAGCGCGCCCGATCGCAGCCGGAAGAAATTGATGTGCTGTGTGCGGCCCGGGGTCTTGCTCACGAATGCAAGGCGCGTGCGATTGGCGAGCACGTTGATCGCGCTTGACTTGCCGGCGTTCGACCGGCCCGCGAAGGCGATTTCCGGCGGTCCCGGCGGTGGCAGCTGCGTATCGTCGGCGACGCTCAGCGCGAACTCGGCCTGCTGCAACGGATGGTTGCCGGCTCCGGACGCCATTCGCGTTTCAGCGACTCCGCTCATTGCCCGGCAAATCCCCGGTTGATGGCGGAAGGTCCGTCTCGGTCGTCCTGCATAGCGGCGCTCGGGCAACTCGCCGACACGCCCTTCGCGCATGGGTCGGACTTGCCGATTCCATTACAATACGACGTTTGTTTGTGCATCACTGGGCCCGGCAGCGCGGCGAAAGACCGCAATCGTCCGTGGCGCGTCTGCCGCAATCGAGGGAGTGACCGATGAAACGCATGCTGCTGCTCGCCGTCATGGGCGCGTGGCCCGCGGCTGCCGCGCTGGCTCAGAGCCAGCCCGGCACGCCCGATCTCGCGAAGGCGCAGACCATTGTCAACCAGGTCTGCTCGGCGTGCCACGGCACCGACGGCAACAGCCCGACTCCGGTGAATCCGAATCTCGCGGGGCAGCCAGCCGAGTATATCACTCTGCAACTCGCGCATTTCAAAGCGGGAATCCGCGTCAATCCGGTCATGCAGGGCATGGCGGCAGCGCTGACGCCCGAGGACATGAAGGCGCTCGGCCTCTATTTCTCGCAGCAGAGGCCCAAGGGGCTCGCGGCGAAGGATGCGCCACTCGTCAAAGCCGGACAGAAGCTCTATCGGGGCGGCGACGCCTCGACCGCTGTGCCGGCGTGTGCCGCCTGCCATTCGCCGGATGGCGCCGGCATCCCCAAGCGCTATCCGCGTCTCGCCGGCCAGTATTCCGATTACACCCTCGCGCAACTCAACGCCTTCAAGTCGGGCGAGCGGGGCGCCGATGCCGAAGGCAAGGACGTCAACGGCCGGGTGATGGCGGCAATTGCGACGAAAATGAACGAGGCGCAAATGAAGGCCGCGGCCGAATACACGAGCGGGCTGCGCTGACTGCGGACATCGCGACGCAGCGCCAATGCGCGCGCCGGGTAACCTTCATCGCGCGTCGTCGCTGAATGTGCGAAATCGATGACCACCTCCGTCATCGCCGCGCTCAATCTCTATCCGGTCAAGAGCTGTCACGGAATCGCGCTCGCGCGTGCGGGCGTCGCCGCGCGCGGGCTCGTCAGCGGCAGCGGGCCGCGAACGGTGGGCGACCGGGAATGGATGATCGTCGACCGCGACGGGCGGTTCGTCACCCAGCGTGAGCACCCGCGACTCGCGCGCGTTGCAATATCCGTCGACGGCGACGCCCTAAGGTTTACGGTTCCGGGTCGCGATGCCCTTCGCGTACCTCTGCTGCCCTGCGGCGGCGCCGCGCGCGAAGTCGATGTCTGGGGCGATCGCGTCGCGGCGCATGATGCGGGCGACGAGGCGGCAGGATGGCTCACCGATTTCGTCGCGGCGCCGGTGCGGCTCGTGCGCTTCGACGCGGCGCGGAAGCGTCGCTGCAATCCCGACTATGCCGGCGATTCGGGCGCGCATATCGCTTTTGCCGACGGCTATCCGATCCTCGTCATCGGCGAGTCCTCGCTCGCCGATCTCAACGCGCGTCTCGTTGCGACCGGGACGGCTGCGCTGCCGATGAACCGATTTCGGCCGAATGTCGTCATCGCCGGGCTCGAACCTTACGACGAAGACCATCTCGACACGATCGCGGTCGACGGCGTCGTGCTGAAGCTCGTCAAGCCCTGCACGCGCTGCCAGATCACGACCACCGATCAGGAGACCGCGATCCGGGGCGCCGAGCCGTTGGCGATGCTCGCGACGTATCGCAACGACGCACGCCTCGGCGGCGTCGCGTTCGGCATGAACGCGATCGTCATCGATGGCACAGGACGCGAGCTCGCCACGGGCGCGAGCGTGCGCTGCACGTTCCGGTTCTAGCGACGCTCTACCGGGTCGGGCGAGCTCGCGAGACAGCGCGCGAGGGCATCGCGCCAGTGCGGCAGCTCGAATCCGAACGTGGTCGTGAAGCGGTTGGTGGCGAGAACACCGTACGCGGGGCGTTTCGCGGGCAGCGGATACTCGGCAGTCGTGATTGGCACGATCCGCGGAACCTCGGCATCGCCCACGATCGCGCGCGCGAAATCCCACCAGCTCGCGCACCCGGTGGACGACAAGTGATAGAGGCCCGCACGCTCGGCGAGCGCGGGGAGACCCATCGCCACGGCTCGCCCCGTCGCTTCGGCGAGCGTGCGACACCAGTTGGGGACGCCGACCTGATCGGCGACGATCCGGAGCTCGTCGTGTTCCGCGGCAAGGCGGCGGATCGTGAGCAGGAAGTTCCTCCCGCGCAATCCATATACCCAGCTGGTGCGAAACACGATCGCGCAGCCGCCGATCGCCGCAAGCGCGCGCTCGCCCTCGAGCTTGCTCGCACCGTAGACATTGAGCGGGCCCGTCGTGGCGTCCTCGCCATAGGGGGCAGTGCGCTTCCCATCGAAGACGTAGTCTGTCGAATAGTGAATCAGCACAGCGCCGGCGCGCTTCGCTTCTTCGGCCAGGACGCCTGGCGCGCGGCCATTGATTGCGTGCGCCGCCGCGCGTTCGGTCTCGGCCTGATCGACGGACGTATACGCTCCCGCATTGACGATCAGGGCTGGCTTCGCGCCGCGCACGGCGCCGACGATGGCGTCGGGATCGGCGAGGTCGAGCCGCCCGCGGTCGACGGCGATGACCTCGCCGTGCCCGGCGAGGAGCACCGCGAGCTCGTGGCCGAGCTGCCCGGTCGCACCGGTGACGAGGATCGTCGGCCGCGCCATCGAGACAGTGGGTACGCGATCCGGGCGCGCTACGGGTAGAGATCGGCCGCGGCGAGCGGCGTGCCCGCGGCGTCCTTCGCGTTCAGCACCGGTGCGCCGGCGAGAGGCCACGCGATCCCGAGCGCTGGATCGTTCCAGAGCAGCGTCCGTTCGTGCTCGGGATGCCAGTAAGCAGTGGTCTTGTAGAGGAAATCGGCGGCATCCGACAGCACGACGAAGCCGTGCGCAAACCCGGGCGGCACCCAGAGCATTCGCCGGTTTTCCGCCGACAACGCAACACCGATCGAGCGACCGAACGTCGCGGACGACCGACGCAGATCCACCGCGACGTCGAACACCTCGCCGCTCACGCAGCGCACGAGCTTTCCCTGGGCATGCTCGATCTGGTAATGAAGTCCGCGCACCACGCCGCGGCGGGAGCGCGAGTGATTGTCCTGCACGAACGCGGTCTCGACGCCCGCCGCCGCAAACGCGCGGGCGTTCCAGCTTTCGAAGAAAAATCCGCGGTCGTCACCGAACACCCGCGGCTCGATGATCCGGACGTCGGGCAGCGCGGTCGGCGTGACCTTCATCGGAACCGGATCGATGGTTCGTTCAGCAGCGCGAGCAGATATTGGCCGTAGCCGTTCTTCGCCATCGCCCGCCCGAGGCGCTCGACCTGCGCGGCATCGATGTAGCCCTGGCGATACGCGATTTCTTCCGGGCACGCAATCTTCAACCCCTGCCGCCGCTCGATCGTCTCGATGTACTGGGCGGCTTCGAGCAGCGATTCGTGCGTGCCGGTGTCGAGCCACGCCATTCCGCGGCCCATCACCTCGCAGTCGAGCGCGCCCCGATCGAGATAGCTTCGATTGACGTCGGTGATCTCGAGCTCGCCGCGTGCGGACGGCTTCAATCGAGCCGCAACGTCCAGCACGCGATTATCGTAAAAGTAGAGTCCGGTCACCGCGTAGCGCGATCGCGGCTGCGCGGGTTTCTCCTCGAGCGAGATCACCTTGCCCGCGGCGTCGAACTCGGCGACGCCGTAGCGTTCGGGATCGGCGACGGGATAGGCGAACACCGTTGCGCCCGAGGTGCGCGCGCTCGCGCGCGTGAGCTGCGTCGAGAGATCGTGGCCGTAGAAGATGTTGTCGCCCAATACCAGTGCGCACGGGTCGTGGCCGACGAAGTCCCGACCGATCACGAACGCCTGCGCAAGCCCCTCGGGCGAGGGCTGTACCGCATAGCTGAGATTGAGGCCCCACTTCGCGCCATCGCCCAGAAGCTGCGCAAATCGCGGCGTGTCCATCGGGGTCGAGATCAGCAGGATGTCGCGGATGCCGGCGAGCATAAGTGTCGACAGCGGATAGTAGATCATCGGCTTGTCGTACACCGGCAGCAGCTGCTTCGAGATTACCTGCGTCACCGGATGGAGTCGCGTGCCCGATCCCCCGGCGAGGATGATCCCCTTTCTGCTCATCGCGTCGGCATCCCGTTCATGCGGCGGTCTCCGGGCTGTACACGTGTTTCGGTGCCCGGGTGCGTCGGTCTCCGCGCGCGCTCGCAGACGCGAGCCGTGTTCCTTGGCTGCGCCCTGCTCGCGCGCGCGTCCCGCTCATGCGTCCACCGGATCGTAGTTGAGCGAAATCCACTTCCGGTAGTCGCGGCTCATCACGCTCGCGAGCCACACGCCGTTGTCCAGGTACCACTGCACCGTGCGCTCGAGGCCGGAATCGAACGTTTCCCGCGGCGACCAGCCGAGCTCGCGCCGGATCTTCCCGGCATCGATCGCATACCGGCGGTCGTGACCCGGGCGGTCGCCGACGAAGGTCACAAGCGCCGCGTAATCGCGACCGGGCTTCCGCAGGGCGAGGATGCGGCAAACCGTCAGGACGACGTCGAGATTCGTCTTCTCCGCGTTGCCGCCGACGTTGTAGGTCTCGCCGATCCTGCCCTCGGCTAACACCGTCCGGATGGCTGCGCAATGATCGGCGACGAACAGCCAATCGCGGACGTTCTTGCCGTCGCCGTAGACGGGCAGCGCCTTGCCGGCGAGCGCGTTGACGATCATCAGCGGGATCAGCTTTTCGGGGAACTGGCGCGGCCCGTAATTGTTCGAGCAGTTCGTCGTAAGCACCGGCAGGCCATAGGTGTGGTGCCACGCGCGGATGAAATGATCGGAAGCGGCCTTGGACGCCGAATAGGGGCTGCTGGGCGCGTAGGGAGTCGCCTCCGTAAAGGGCGGATCCTCCGCGCCAAGCGAGCCGTAGACCTCGTCGGTCGACACGTGGAGGAACCGGAATGCCGCGCGCTCGGCGGGCGGGAGCCCCGACCACCACGCGCGAGTCGTTTCGAGCAGCGCGAACGTTCCGACGACATTGGTCGCGACGAAATCAGCCGGCCCATGGATCGAGCGGTCGACGTGGCTTTCGGCAGCGAAGTTAACGATGGCGCGCGGGCGATGTTCGCGGAGCAACGCGTCGACCTGCGCGCGCTCGCCGATGTCGCCGCGAACGAACACGTGCCGCCGATCGTCCTTGAGCGACGCGAGATTGCCGAGATTGCCGGCATACGTGAGCTTGTCGAGCGTGACGACGGCCTCGTCGCAGGACGCAAGCCAGTCGAGCACGAAATTGGCGCCGATAAAACCAGCGCCCCCGGTGACGAGGATCATGAGATTGGGCGGGCGTCAACGCGCAGCGCCGCGGGTCTTTGCACGCCGGCTGCGCATCCGATGTGAATCTTACACCTGCGCGGCCGGTCGATAGTAATCGCGATACCACGCGACGAATCGCGCAAGACCTTCGGCGAGCGGCGTCGACGGCGCGAATCCCGTGACCGCAGCCAGTCGCTCGATCGAGGCATAGGTGGCGGGGACGTCGCCGGGCTGCATCGGCGCGTATTCCTTGATCGCCTGCCGCCCCAGAAGATGCTCGAGCGTGGCAATGAACGCTTCGAGCGCGACCGCCTCGTGGTTGCCGATGTTGTAGATCGCGTAAGGCGCGCCGTCGTCCGCGGCGGGCGGGCGGGCAAGCACGCGGACGACACCTTCGGCGATGTCGTCAACGTAGGTGAAGTCGCGCCGCATCCGCCCCTCGTTGAAGACGCGAATGGGGAGACCCGCGAGGATCGCCTTCGTGAACAGCATCGGCGCCATGTCGGGACGACCCCACGGCCCGTAAACGGTGAAGAATCGCAGCCCCGTCGTCGGCAGCGTGAAGAGATGGCTGTAGCTGTGCGCCATCAGCTCGTTCGCCTTTTTCGTCGCCGCGTACAGGCTCACCGGATGATCGACATTCTGGTCCTCGGAGAATGGCAGCGTATGGCTGGCGCCGTAGACGCTCGAGCTCGACGCGTAGACGAGGTGCTCGACGCTCGCGTGCCGGGCGCCCTCGATGACGTGGCCGAACGCAGTGAGGTTGTTCGTCAGATAGGCTTCGGGATTGACGAGTGAATAGCGGACGCCGGGCTGCGCGGCGAGATGGATCGCATGGGTGAATCCGCCGTCGCGAAACAGCCGTGCCGCGGCCGGTCCGTGCGCCAGGTCCACACGCTCGAAACGAAATCCGGGGCGTCCGGCGATGCGCTTCAGCCGCGCTTCCTTCAGCGTGACGTCGTAATACGGGTCGAGACTGTCCACGCCGGTCACCGCGTACCCCGCGGCAAGAAGCCGCTCCACGACGTGCATGCCGATGAAACCCGCCGCGCCGGTCACGACGACATGTCCTTTTGCGCTTTTCGCGGGGCTCATCGGTCCGGCTTCGCCATCTGCAGCGCCCGCAGCTTCGCGTACTTCATGAAGCTGTTGTGGCAGCCGATCGCGATGTGCACGAAGCCCGCGACACCGTCGAGAAAGCCGAGCTTCACGAAGTAAAAGCGGAAGAACCGGACGAGCGGCGAGGCGATGAGGCGCGCCACGCTCGCCCGCTCGCCCCGGGCGTGCATCGCCTCGGCCTGCAGCGTCGTGTAGCGGTTCTGCTTCGCCATGTAGTCGTCGATCGATTCGGCCGACGCGTGCAGCAGATCGCCGGACAGTCGCGCCACCGGTCCATCGGCGAGGACGTGCTCGTGCACCGGATCCTCGGTCCAGCGTGCGCGCCGTCGGTCGAACAGGCGCACATTCCAGTCCGGATAGCCTTCGCCATGCGCGAGCCACCGGCCGAAGAAGCGGTTGCGCCGGGCCACCGCATAAGCCGTCGCGCTCGGGTGGTCCACTGCCGCCCGGATCGCGGATGCGAGCTCCGCCGTGACGCGCTCGTCGGCGTCGAGGCAAAGCACCCAATCGTGCGCAGCTTCGCCGACGGCGAAATTCTTCTGCGCGCCGAACCCGCGCCAGGGTTGCACGAGCACGCGCGCGCCGCGGCGGCGAGCGATTTCCACGGTATCATCGCGGCTGCCCGAATCGACGACGACGATCTCGCCGGCGAAGGAGGCCGAGTCGAGACAGTCGGCGAGCAGGCCGGCGGCATCGCGCGTGATCACACAGAGACTCAAGGGGAGCGGCCCGGACATGCGCCTCGCAAATGCGGAGCCGACGGTTCCGCGCAGCAATGGATTGCGCGCATTCTACGGGGTTTCATCGGACACTGGCTTCCGCTCGCTCGCAGCGCCGACCGCTATGCGCCGGCCATGAGGACCGCGGAGCCGCTCCACGGCGCGAATCGCCGCTCGGGCGAAAGCGCAGCCGCGACAGCCGCAAGCGAGGGGGCACGGGCGTGAGCGCAACGCCGCGCGCCGGCGACAGGATCGCGGCGGATGCCGCGACGTCCGGTGGCGCAGTCCTCGTGATTCGTCCCTCGTCGCTCGGCGACATCGTCCACGCAGAGGCCCTCGTCGCCGACATCCACGACCACAGGCCGGAGCTTGCCGTCGACTGGGTCGCCGAGGATGCATTCGCCCCCCTGCTTGCGCTCAATGCGGGTATCCGGCGCGTGATCCCGCTGGCGCTCCGACGCTGGCGGCGACACGTGCTGTCGATCGCAACCTGGCGCGAAATGGCTGCGTTCCGACGGGATCTGCAGCGCGACGCGTACGTCGCCGTGCTCGATCTGCAGGAGCAGGTGAAGGGCGCGGCGATTGCGCGGCTCGCGCGCGGAGCGCGGCACGGTCCCGACCGCGCGAGCATCCGCGAGCCGATCGCGACGCTCGCCCACGACGTGCATCACCGCATCGACCCGGATCAGCATCTAATCGACCGCTGCCGCCAGTTGGCTGCGGCGGCACTCGGCTACGAGGTGCGCGGGCCACCCCGCTTCGGGCTCGTTGCGCCAATTGCCGGAGTCGACGCGTTGCCCGATCGCCCCTACGTCGTGTTCCTGCATGCGACGAGCCGTGCCGACAAGCTGTGGCCGGAACCGAGTTGGCGCACGCTGATCGCGGCGTTCGCGGCTGCGGGATTCGCGGTCCTCCTGCCCTGGGGGACGGCCGCGGAACGCAGCCGCAGTGAACGCCTCGCGGCCGGCACGACGCTGGCGGCCGTGCCCGCGCGTCAGTCGCTGCCGGCGCTCGCGGCGCTGCTCGCGCGCGCCGTGCTCGTCGTCGGCGTCGATACGGGCCTCGTTCACCTCGCGGCAGCGCTCGGCACGCCGACGGTATCGCTGTTCGTCGCGACCGACGCGAGGCTCGCCGGCGTCGAGCGTGCGAGCACGAGGGCCCGTGATCTCGGTGGCGCCGGGCGGGTGCCGACCGTCGCCGAAGTCGAGGATGCCGCCGGCGCGCTTATGCGCAAAATACCGCAGGGTTGACGGAGGACATCTGGTTCGAGCGCTGTACACATTGCTCTGGTATCTGGCGTTGCCGTTCCTGCCGCTGCGCCTGTGGTGGCGCGGACGGCGCGAACCAGGCTACCGCGAAGCGATCGGCGAGCGCTTCGGTCGGTGCCGCGGCACGCCCCGGGGACCGGTGCTCTGGGTGCACGCGGTCTCGCTGGGCGAGACGCGGGCGGCGGCGCCTCTCGTCGACCGCGCCCGAAGTGCGTTCCCGGATGCCACCGTGCTCGTCACCCACATGACCGCGACGGGCCGCGCCGCGGGACGCGCCCTCGACGGCCGGCGCGTCGTGCAGGCGTGGCTTCCCTACGACGTCCCCTTCGCCGTGCGCGCCTTCCTCGCGCACTGGAAGCCGCGCGCGGGCCTCATCATGGAGACGGAGCTCTGGCCGAACCTCGTCGCGGCGGCGGCCGGCGCGGACGTGCCGCTCTATCTCGTCAACGCGCGGATGTCGAAACGCTCGGCGGCGGGGTACGCACGCGTGCCGTCGCTGACAAAGCCGATGCTCGCGGCGCTCGCGGGCGTCGCCACGCAATCGGTGGCCGACGCGGAACGGCTGCGGGAACTCGGCGCGAGTGCACCGATCGTGACCGGCAATCTCAAGTTCGATGTCGGCGTCCCCGATTCGGCGCTGACGTTGGGGCGCGAGCTCAAGGCGCGCTTCGGCGGCGCGCGCGCCGTGTGGGTCGCGGGCTCGACGCGCGACGGCGAGGAAGCGCTGATCCTTGATGCGCTGGCCGCTCGTCCGCTGCCTCCCGGCGCGCTGACGGTCATCGTGCCGCGCCATCCGCAGCGCTTTGGGCCCGTCGCCGCCCTGTTGCGCGAGCGCGGCATCCCGTTCGTGCGCCGCAGCGACGCAATGCCGGTGCCCGCGGACGTCGATGTCGTGCTCGGCGATTCGATGGGCGAGCTTCTGGGCTACTACGCAGCCGCCGATGTCGCGTTCGTCGGCGGCAGCCTGCTGCCGCTGGGGGGACAGAACCTGATCGAGCCGATCGCCGTGGGGCGGCCGACGCTCTTCGGTCCGCACATGTTCAATTTCGCGGAGGCGGCGCAGCGGGCCCGGGCGGCGGGCGCCGCGCTGGAAGTCGCCGACGCACGGTGTCTCGTCGCGGAAGTGATCGCGCTATTCGGCGACCGCGCGCGGCGCGAGGCGATGCGCGACGCTGCGCTGGCGTTTCACGCCGCGCATCGCGACGCCGGCGAGCGCCTGTGGGCATGGCTTGCGCCGCAGCTCGCACCGGTCATGCGCACCGAAGCGGCGCGAATGCCGGCGCCCCTCAGCCGCGCAGCTGGCGGTTGATGTCCTCGACGTCCTGGTCGTTCAACGTTCCGACCGCCTGTTTGAGTCGCAGCACGCCGATCAGATAGTTGAAATACGCCTGCGCGAGGTCGCGGCGCGTCGAGAACACGTCCTGCTGGACGTTCAGCACGTCGAGGTTGGTGCGGATTCCGACCTCCTGCCCGAGTTTGTTCGACTGCAGCGCGACTTCGGCCGACGCGACGGCCTGGTCGATGGCCTTGATCGACGCCGCCGCGCTGGTGACGCCGGTGAATCCCGTCTGCGCGAGGTAGAGCGCAGTGCGCCGCGCCGTCTCCAGGTCCTGCCGCGCCTTCTCCTGCAGCGCAACCGCCTGGCGCACTTTCGAGTCGACGAAGCCGCCCTGGTAGATGGGGACCGCCAACTGCACGCCGATGGAGCTGATCGTCGAGGAGTTGGAAACGCCCAAATTGATCGCGCCGCCACCGTAGTTCGCCCAGTTGACGCTGCCGACGAGGTCGAGCGTCGGATAGTGGCCGGCGCGCGCGCGGTCGACCTCGAGCTTCGCGATTGCGAAATTCTTTTCGCCGACCTGGACGTTCTGATTCTCCTTCAGCGCGCGGTCGACCCAGTAGTCGATCTGGTTCGGCTCGGGGAGCTTCGCCTCGAAGCCGGTGCCCACTTTCTTGAGCTCATTGGGCGGTCGGCCGATGATGGCGCGAAGCAGCGTCACCTTGTTGTCGTAGTCGTTGCGGGTGGCGATTTCCTGCGCGACGATCGAGTCGTACTTCGCCTGCGCCTCGTTGGTGTCGGTGATCGTCGCGACGCCGACCTCGAAATTGCGCTTCGCCTGCGCGAGCTGTTCCGACACCGCCGCCTTCTGGCTGTCGTTGAGCTCGATGTTGTACTGCGCGAGCAACACGTCGAAATACGCCTGGGAGACACGCAGGATCAGATCCTGCTGCGCGATCGTGAGCAGGTTGTCGGCCTGGGAGACCTGCTGCTTCGCCTCGTCGTAGGCGATCCAGTTCTGCTGCCGGTACAGCGGCTGCGACGCCGACACGACCGCCGTGTACTGCGCATAGCCACGCGAGATGTCGGTCTTCGGATCGGTCTTGATCGTCGCGTCGTACTGGTTGCCGGAGGCGGTGCCCGAGGCCGTAGCGCTGGGCAGCAGTCCCGCACGCGCCTGCGGCACAGCTTCCTGGGCGGCCTCCCAGTTGGCTTTCGCGGCGGCGATCGTCGGGTCGTTCTGCTGCGCTTCGCGGTAGATCTGCAGCAGATCCTCGCTGTGTGCAAGGCCGGCGGTGCCGCCGAGCCCGACCGCCGCGGCCAGGGCGATGGCATTGAAACGTCGTTTCATCGTAGTTCCGTTTGTCGGATGCATGCGGGCTAGTATCGCTTCATCGACGGCTCGACCTCGGCCGCCCATTCCTCGACGCCGCCGCGCAGGTTGTGGACCTGAACAAAGCCGACGTGCTTCAGCATTGCGGCGGCGTGAAGGCTGCGATGGCCATGGTGGCAGACCAGCACCAGCGGCCGGTCGCGCGGAACCTCGTCGAGCCGCGCCGCGAGCTGCCCGAGTGGAATCGACATCGAGCCCTCGATCCGGCAGTAGTCGAATTCCCACGGCTCGCGCACGTCGATCAATACGGGCGGCGCACGTCGCGCGTCGGCGCGCCAGTTCCTGAGCTCGGCAGGACCGAGTTGCGGAATCAAAATTCGAAGCGCGACGGCGTCGCGGCGTTCTTGAGCGGATCGATCACCGTTTCGAAGAGATCCTGCGTCGTGACGGACCCTGGTGCGACCCAATGCACGAGCCGCGCCTTCATCACTGGTGCTTCGCCGACGACTGCGAAGATGCGGCCGCCGGGCTTCAGCTGCTTGACGAAGGCGTCCGGCAGCACGGGCGTCGACCCGGTCAGCACGATCGCGTCGTAGGTCGCAGCGCCGAAGCCTCGGGCCCCATCGCCGACGGCGAGCTCGACCCCCGCGAGCCCGGCATGCGCAAACTTCGGCTTCGCGTCGGCCGACAGCTGCGGATCGATTTCGACGCTCACGATGCGAGCACCCTGGCTCGCCAGAAGCGCGGTCAGGTATCCGCTCCCGGTGCCGATCTCGAGCACGCTTTCGCGCGGCTTCACCTTGAGCTCCTGCACGACCCGCGCCTCCATCTTCGGCGCCCACATCCGCTGCCCGCCGGGAAGCGGTATCTCGAGATCGGCGAACGCCAGCATCCGGTACGCCGGCGGGACGAATTCCTCGCGCCGGACCGCGAACAGCAGGTCGAGCACGTCCTGATCCAGCACCTCCCAGGTGCGAATCTGCTGTTCGACCATGTTGAAGCGCGCTTGCTCGATGTCCATTGCGATCGTTCGGAAAAGAGGGCCTGGCCGATCGGAGGGGCGGAATCCGGATGGCGGAAACAGCCCCGTCGCTGTCCCGGGTCACCCAATCCTCGATGCTGGGGCCGCGCCGCCGGCCATCGCGGCAAAATCCTGCCCGGAGGCAACTGACTCCGGGTCATTTATTATGCCGTTTTTCATTATCGCACGTCAATCAGGAAGGGCCGGGGGCTACTCCGCCGGCGCGTGCGCGGTGCCCGACGCGACCGCCGCCTTGTTCGCCGCACGCGCGGCCCGCCTAGCCTTGCGACGCTCGGCCCACGCATCGAGGTAGGTGTAGAGCACCGGCACGACGACGAGGGTGAGCAGCGTCGACGTGATGACGCCACCCATGATCGCGCGGCCCATCGGCGCCTGCGTTTCTCCGCCTTCACCCAGCCCGAGCGCCAGCGGCGTCATGCCGCCGAGCATGGCGGCCGTCGTCATCAGGATCGGTCGCAGCCGCACCTGCCCCGCGCGCAGCAGCGCATCGTGCAGGCTTGCGCCGGCGCGGCGCGAGCGATTGGCGAAATCGACGAGCAGGATCGCGTTCTTGGTGACGAGACCCATCAGCATGACGAAGCCGATCATCGACAGTATGTTGAGCGTCGTGCCGGTGAGAAGGAGCGCCAGAAGCACGCCGATCAGCGTGAATGGCAGCGACATCATGATCGCGACGGGCTGCGTGAAGCTCGCGAACTGCGACGCGAGCACGAGATAGATAAAGATTATCGCTAGCCCCAGCGCGGACACCAGCGCCGTAAAGGATTCCTGCGTGTCTTCCTGCTGCCCGGCTACAGTGAAGCGATAACCCGGCGGAAGCTTCGTCGACTTCATGATCTTGTCGATATCGTCGCTGACGTTTCCGGAGCCGCGCCCTTCGACATTGGCGTAGAGCGCGACGCGCCGCTGCAGGTCCTGCCGCTTGATGATCTGCGGGCTCGTCGTCTCGACGATTTCGGCGACCTGCCGCAGCGGTACCATGCGCAACTCGCCCGCCGGTCCCCGCTTGTTCGTCGACAGGTAGAGGTTGCCCATGTCGGAGGCCAGCCGCCGATCCTGTCGCGGCAACTGCAGGTTGACTTCGTAATTCTGCCCGTCCGGACCGAGCCAGTAGCTTACCGTCTCACCGGCGAGCAACGTACGGATCGTCGACCCAACCTGCTGCACGGACACCCCGAGGTCGGCGGCTACGTCGTTGTTGAGGCGGATCGACAGCGCCGGCGTGGCCGCCTTCTCGGACGTCTCCATGTCGACGACGCCCGGAACCTTCGCCACGTCCCGCGCGAAATCATTAATCAGCGTCTTGAGCGTGTCCGGATCCGGACCGAGAAGATTCACCCAAATCGGACGATCGTAGCCCAGCGCAAGCTCTATGCCCGGGATCGGCTTTAGTGCCGCCCGAATCGCGCGCTCGATTTCCTTCTGCGAGCGATCACGCTGACCGCGATCGACCAGTCTCAGGTTGACGCGGGCGTAGTTGCGCCCATCCTCCGTCCCGATGGTCGTCATCGTGAGCGCAATTTCCGGGAATGCCTTTAGCGCCGCCTCTACCTCGTACACCCTGCGGTCGGTGTACTCGAGGCTCGTGCCCACCGGCGTATTGAGTCTGAGCGAGATGAAGCTCTCGTCGACCTGCGGCTGAAACTCCTTCTCGACGAACGGGAGAATGCCGAAGCTTGCGCAGAATATTGCGGCCGCTGACAGGAGCACGAGACCACGATGATCGATCGCCCATTCGAGCCTGCGTCCATAGACCACATGCATCCATTCGACGACGCTCTCCACCCGTTCCATGAAACGCCCTAGCCAAGGCATGCGGCGAAACCGCGAGCCGGGCGGATCGTGCCAGACCGACGACAGCATCGGGTCGAGTGTGAAGCTCACGAACAGGCTCATGAGCACCGCCACCGCGACCGTGAGGCCAAACTGGAAGAAGAACTGGCCGATGATTCCCTTCATGAAGGCGATCGGGACGAACACGGCGACGATCGCGAAGGTCGTCGCCATCACCGCAAGCCCGATCTCGTCGGTGCCCTCGCGAGCCGCCACGGGGTGAGACTTGCCCATGCCCAGATGACGTACGATATTCTCGCGTACGACAATGGCGTCGTCGATCAGCAGTCCGATGCAGAGCGAGAGCGCCATCAGCGTCATTATGTTGAGTGTGAAGCCGAACGCGTAGAGCGCGATGAACGTCGCGATTACCGCGATCGGCAGCGTAAGTCCCGTGATGATCGTGCTCCTCCATGAGTGCAGGAACAGGAAGACGATCAGCACGGTGAGAAGCGCGCCTTCGAGAATCGTGCTCTTGACCCGGTCGACGCTCTTCTGAACCCGGTCGGCCTGCGAGTAGACGAGCTGCACCTCCACGTCCGATGGAAGGCGCGACTTCAATGTCTCGAGCGCGTCGCGCACGGCCGCGCCGGTCTCGACGATGTTGGCGTCCTGCGCCTTGCGAATGTCGATCGTGATCGATGGCCTGCCGTTGATGCGCGATATCGAGTCGAGCTCCTTTTCTCCGTCGATCACATCCGCGACTTGTGACAGGTACACGGGCACGCCGCCCTGCTGGGCGACGATGATGCGTCCGAACTGGGCCGGATCCTTGATCTTGCCTTCGACGCGCACGATGGCGTCCGTTTGCCCGCGCGTGATCCGTCCGGCTGGCACGTCCTGATTCGCGTCCTGGATTGAGCTGATCACCTGATCGACGCCGATGCCGAGGGCGTTGAGGGCGGTGGGCTTGATCTGGATCAGGATCTGACGAGTGACACGGCCGTTGACGGTGACCTGGGCGACGCCGGAGATGTTTTCCAGCGCCTTGACGATGGTCTGATCGGTGAGCGATGTCAGCTCGCGCAGATCAACGTTGGGGGAAAGGACCGCGAGCGATACGGTCGGTTGGTTGTCCTCGATATCGAGGCGCACGACCAGCGGGTCCTTGACGTCGCGCGGAAATGACGGGCGAACGGCGGCGATCTTGTCGCGCACGTCCTGAATCGCGCGCGTCGCGTCGGTACCGAGGCGGAATTCGACAAATACCTGGCTTTGTCCCTCGCGCGAGTTGGAAAAAATGCGCTTGACGCCAGCAACCGCGTTCGACGCGTACTCGATCGGCTTGGTCACGTCGGCCTCGACGACATCGGGCGACGCGCCAGGATAGACGGTCAAGATCTGCACGTAGGGCAACGTGACGTCCGGGTTCTGCTCGACGCGCAACCGCGCGTACGAAAATAGACCGAGGACGACGATGCCAACCATCACCATCGTCGCGAAGACCGGATTGCGAATCGAGACACGCGTGATCCACATCTCCCTCTCCCCCAGGGCGAACGGTCAGCCGGCGACGTTGGTCGTGGCGGACGTCGGGGCCGCTGCGGGCAGCGGCGCCGGGGTCGATGCCTTTACGATCGCTGGCGCGCCGTCCTTCAGATTGTCGAAGCGTGCGCCTAGCACCGGCACCCCGGCCGGCAGCGGCGTCTTGATCTCGACGCGCCCGGCGGCATCGTCCCGCGCGCCGGTGACGACGTTGCGCCTGCCGAGCTTGCCGTCCACGAGAGTCCAGACGAACGACTGGCCGATCTCGGTCTGAACGGCAGTCGCCGGCAGCGTCGGCGCCGGCGCGCCCGCCGCAAGCGCGATGCGCCCGGTCGCGAACATGCCGCCGCGCAACATGCGATTGGCATTCGGTATGCCGACGTAGACAAGGATCGCGCGCGTGCCGGGCTCGGTGGTGGGATTGATCCGTTCGACGCGGCCCGTGAACCGGCGCTCGCCGAAGCCGTCGATGACGAGCTCGACCGCATCGCCGATCTTGAGCTCCGGGACGTCGACCGCGGGCACCGCCGCCTGCAGCTCCATGTCCGTCAGGTCGACGACGGTCACGAGCGGCGAGTCGAACGCGACCTTCTCGCCCGGCTGAACGTGCCGCTTCGCAACCGTGCCCGTCAGAGGCGAAGTGGCCACCGCATCGCGCAGCGCATTGCGGGCGATCTGCACCTGCGCCTCGGCGGACTTGACTGCGCCGAGCGCAACGTTGTAGCTCGACTCGGAATTGTCGAATGCGTTTTGCGAGATGAAGCTCTGTTTCAGGAGCGTGAGGTTCGTTGCGCGCGTCTTTGCGGCCAGCGCGAGCTGGGCCTTCGCCGACTCCAGCGCGCCGATCCTCTCGATCAGTTTCGCCTCGAGGTCCGCGGTGTCGATCCGCGCGAGGAACTGCCCTGCCTGCACCCTCTCGCCTTCGCGAACCGTGATCTGCCGGACGTCGCCCGAGACCTTGGCCTTCACCGTCGCCTGGTGCACGGGCTGCAACGCCCCCGACACCGGCAGCCATCGCGAGAGCGCATGCGGCTCGACTCGAACCAGGTCGGACGGAACAAATTCGAGCGTTACGGGCGCCCCCTTGCCCGCCGCCTCGGCGTCCTTCTTGACGATCCGCATCGCAACGCTGCCGCCGATCGCCGCCACGACCAGCAGTGCGGCCATGCCGACGATGAGCCGGCGGCGGGTCAATCGTTTTGTCATGCGTGCTCCCCAGCGGCGACTGCCGGTGCGGCGGGCGCCATGTCACGTGGACGGGCCCGGGTTGGCCGGGCCGGCCCAAAAAATCGAGAACGTCCGCTTGGATGCGCGGCCGTGGCGGTTCGGATTTACGAAAAGGCCGTAGTGTAAGTTTCCCGCAGCCTCCCCGGAAGCGCGCTGCGACGGACTGCAGCAGAGCGCGACGGGCTGCGCCGGCGCATGGCTTCCGCGCTCGCGGGTGCCGCCCGCTGCGCGGCCCAGATGTTACGACAGCAGCGTCCCGATTGACAGCCCGACTCCAACAGCAAATAATTCTCTGTTGCCCAGTTGGTCCAACCCCCTATTCCGGAGGAAATTGATGAAAATGACCCACAAGCTCGGCCTCACGGTCGTTGCGTCCGCCCTGCTCGCCGTCTACGGCTGCAGCAAGGAGGAACCGAAAAAAGCCGAAGCCCCGAAGGCGCCGGTCCAGGAAGTCGCCGTGGTGAAGATTGGCTCGGCCGGCCCGTTGACTGGCGAGATCGCGCATCTGGGCAAAGATAACGACAACGGCGTGCGTCTCGCCATTGACCAGGCGAACGCCAAGAACATCAAGATCGACGGCAAGACGCTCAAATTCGAGGTCATGAGCGAGGACGACCAGGCTGATCCAAAGCTCGGCCCGACAATCGCCCAGAAGTTTGCCGATGCGAAAGTCGCCGGCGTCGTTGGTCATTTGAACTCGGGCGTGACGATCCCCGCTTCTGCCGTTTACAACCAGGCGGGAATTCCAATGATCTCCGGTTCGGCAACCAACCCCAAGCTCACCGAGCAGGGGTTCAAGGACATCTTCCGCGTCGTCGGCCGGGACGACCAGCAGGGCCCCGCCGTCGCACAGTACCTGGAAGCCATGAAGATAAAGAAGGTGGCGATCGCCGACGACGCCACCGCCTACGGCGAAGGTCTCGCCAACGAAGTCGAAAAGACGCTGAAGGGCGCCGGGGTGCAGGTTGTGGCGCGCGAGAAGACGAACGACAAGGCGACCGACTTCAAGGCGATTCTGACCAAGATGAAGGGCAAGAATCCGGATGCCGTGTTCTACGGTGGCATGGACGCCACCGGCGGCCCGATGCTGAAGCAGGCACGCGAGCTCGGCATTAAGGCCGTGTTCGCATTCGGCGACGGCGCGTGCACCGACAAGATGAAGGAGCTCGCGGGCGACAAGAACGCCGAGGGGTTCATCTGTTCGCAGGCGGGTCTCCCGGTGGTCGCCGCATCGAAGGGATTCCTCGACGCGTACAAGGCCAAGTACAACGTCGACCCCATCATCTACGCGCCGTTCACCTATGACGCGGCGAACCTGCTGATCACTGCGATGCAAAAGGCCGATTCGACGGATCCGGCGAAGTACCTGCCCAGCCTCCAGAAGATCAGCTACGACGGCGCCACCGGGCACATCGAGTTCGACGACAAAGGCGACCGCAAGGACGCCGAAATCACGATCTTTACCCTGAAGGGCGGGAAGCTCGATCCGGTCGCCGTGATCAAGGGCGGCAAGAGCATCGGCTTCGCCGAGTTCATGAACGCTTCGGCCGCCGTGCCGCCGGCTGCCGCCGCCGAACCAATGAAGAGCGAAATGAAGAAGGAAGAGCCCAAGAAATAGGACCGCGCGGCAGACTCGCGTCGACGGCGCCCCCGGGGGCGCCGTTTTTGTATCAGAGGTGACCTAAGCAGCAGCACTTGCTGCCGGCCGACGCACGGTCGACAATGCACGGCGCTTCGCCACCTTGGGGGACAGTGTGGACACGTTTCTCCAGCAGCTCGTCAACGGGCTCACGCTCGGGAGCGTGTACGCCATCGTGGCGCTCGGCTACACGATGGTGTACGGGATCATTCAGCTCATCAATTTCGCGCACGGCGAAGTCGTGATGATCGGCGCGATGGTCGCCTATTCGGTGATCGTGGCGCTCGTGGGCGCCGGCGTCACGCTGCCGCCCGTCGCGATCGTGCTGCTGGGAGCGCTCGCGGCGATCCCCGTGTGCATGGCGGTCGGGTACACGCTCGAGCGCGTCGCCTACCGTCCGCTGCGGCGCGCGCCGCGACTCGCGCCGCTGATTACGGCGATCGGGCTGTCGATCATATTGCAGCACCTCGCGCTCATCATCTGGAGCCGAAACCCGCTGGCCTATCCGCAGATCATCGAGACCATCCCGTATCACATCACGTCGAATCCGAACGGTGCGACGATCACGAACGTGCAGATCGCGATCATCATCGCCTCGGTGCTGATGATGGCGGGACTGCTTCTGCTCGTCTACCGGACCAAGCTGGGCATCGCAATGCGGGCCATAGCGCAGAATCAGGCTGTGGCCGGGCTGATGGGAATCGACATCAACCGCGTGATCGCGCTCACGTTCGTGATCGGCGCCGGGCTCGGCGCGGCCGCGGGCGTGATGGTCGGAAGCTACTACGGCATCGCGCACTACCAGATGGGCTTTCTCCTCGGCCTCAAGGCGTTCTCCGCCGCGGTGCTGGGCGGAATCGGCAACCTCGCCGGCGCGATGCTCGGCGGCCTGCTGCTGGGCGTGATCGAAGCGTTGGGCGCCGGCTACGTCGGCGACCTGACCAACCTGTGCCAGCTTTCCGGTTGGTCGGACGCGCTGGCGCGGCGCTGTACGAACGACCCGAACCTCGCGCTCTTCGGGTCGAATTACCAGGACGTGTTCGCGTTCATCGTCCTGATCATGGTACTGATCTTCCGTCCGTCCGGTCTGCTCGGCGAACGCGTTTCCGATCGCGCCTGATCCGACGATGCGCGCGTTCTTCGGCACTCGAAAGCAGCCCCGGTCTCCCTTGGGTCGGCCTCGCGATCGTCGGCGCGGCACTCGTGCTGCTGCCGTGGGGGCTGGCGGGGATCGGCACCGCCTGGGTGCGGATCACCAACCTCGCGATCCTGTATTGCTTCCTCGCGCTGGGACTCAACATCGTGGTCGGATTCGCCGGCCTGCTCGACCTCGGATACATCGCTTTCTACGCGCGTCGGCGCCTACGTCTACGCACTGCTGGCGATCGCCGCAGTTCAACCTGCACTTGCCGTTCTGGATCATCTTGCCGCTGGCGCCGCTGATCGCCTGCCTGTTCGGCGTGCTGCTCGGCGCCCCGACGCTGAAGCTTCGCGGCGACTATCTGGCGATCGTCACGCTCGGCTTCGGCGAGATCGTCCGGATCTTCCTCAACAACCTGTCCAGCCGTTCAATCTGACCAACGGCCCGCAGGGGATCACTCTGATCGATCCCTTCCACATCGACGGCTTCAGCTTCGCTCGCAATCAGATTGTGCTCGGCATGAATTTCAGCGGCCCGATCAAGTACTACTATTTTCTCGTCCTTGTGCTGCTCGCCGTCATCGTGCTCAACGTGCGCCTGCAGAACTCGCGGATCGGCCGCGCGTGGGAGGCCATCCGGGAGGACGAGGTAGCCGCGCGGGCGATGGGGATCAACACCCGCAACATCAAGCTGCTCGCCTTCGCGATGGGTGCGTCCTTCGGCGGAATCGCAGGCGGGATGTTCTCGGCGATGCAGGGGTTCATCAGCCCGGAGAGCTTCGTGCTGGTCGAGTCGATCATGGTTCTTTCGATGGTCGTGCTGGGCGGGATGGGCAACATCTGGGGCGTCATCGCCGGCGCGCTGTTGCTTTCATACGTGCCCGAGGTGCTCCGCTACACCGTCGGCCCGGTGCAGACCGCGCTATTCGGACGCACGCTGATCGATCCCGAAGTGATCCGGATGCTGCTGTTCGGGCTGGCCCTGGTGCTGATGATGCTTTTCCGCCCCGCGGGCATCCTGCCCTCCGCAGTGCGCAAGCGCGAGTTCGAGACACCCAAGGAGGCTCAGTGACGAGGCCGGGCGATCATCTGACGCTGCTGTCGGCGAAGGGCGTCAGCAAGCGCTTCGGCGGCGTGCACGCACTTTCGGAAGTGAGCTTCTCCATCGGCCACGGGGAGATCTACGGGCTGATCGGGCCGAACGGCGCCGGCAAGACGAGCCTGTTCAACGTCCTGACGGGTATCTACGCGCAAGACGAGGGCGAGTTCGATTTCGACGGCCAGGCACTCACCGGGCTCAAGCCCAACGAAGTTGCCGCGCGCGGCATCGCGCGCACCTTCCAGAACATCCGCCTCTTCGCGAACCTATCCGCGCTCGAGAACGTGATGATCGGCCGCCACGTGCGCACCCACGCGAACGTGTTCGGCGCCATCCTCCGCGACGCAAGGACGCGCACCGAGGAAAAGGAGATCGAGAAGCGCGCCTACGAGTTGCTCGAGTACGTGGGCGTGGCGAAGCGCGCAAACTCGCTTGCGAAGCACCTTGCATACGGCGACCAGCGGCGCCTTGAGATCGCGCGCGCGCTTGCGACCGAGCCAAAGCTGCTTGCGCTGGACGAGCCGGCGGCGGGGATGAACGCGACGGAGACCGATTCACTCAAGCGGTTGCTCGAGGGAATACGCCGCGACGGCACGACGATCCTGCTGATCGAGCACGACATGAAGCTCGTGATGAGCGTGTGCGACCGCGTGCTCGTGCTCGACTACGGCAGGAAGATCGCCGAAGGCACCGCCACGGACGTGCAGAAGGATCCGAAGGTCGATCGCGGCCTATCTAGGCGGCGACGTCGCGCTCCACCTCAAGGGAGCGGCGTGATGGCGGCGCACGCCGGCAACGCCCCGCTCCTCGAAATCTCGGGCCTCGAGGTCGCCTACGGCGGCATTCAGGCCGTGAAGGGCATCGACCTTGCGGTGGCACAGGGCGAGCTCGTGTGCCTCATCGGTGCCAACGGGGCGGGCAAGACGACGACGCTGAAGGGCATCTGCGGCCTGCTTCCGGTGAAGTCCGGCACGATACGCTACGCGGGCGAGAAGGTCACCGGGCGGCCCGTCGTTCGAGCTCGTGCGTCGCGGCCTCGCGATGGTGCCCGAAGGCCGCGGGGTGTTCGGAGCGCTGACGATCGAGGAAAACCTGGCGATGGGCGCGTATGTGCGTTCCGACAACGCCGGCATACGCGCCGACGTCGAGCGTGTGTTCGAGCTGTTTCCGCGTCTCAAGGAACGTCGCCGCCAAACGGCCGGCACGCTGTCCGGCGGCGAGCAGCAGATGCTCGCGATAGGCCGCGCGCTGATGTCGCGGCCAAGACTGCTGCTGCTCGACGAGCCGTCGATGGGCCTCGCGCCGCTGATGGTGCAGAAGGTCTTCGAGACCGTGCTCGCCGTCGCGAAGGAAGGCGTTACGATCCTGCTGATCGAGCAGAACGCGAAGCTCGCGCTCGAGGTGAGCAGCCGCGGCTACGTGATGGAATCGGGCGAGATCACGCTCTCCGGCGACGCGAAGTCGCTGCTGCACGATCCTGCGGTGCGCGCCGCGTATCTCGGCGAAGCCGCGCGTCTAGCCGTCGGATGTCCGTCCCGGGGCCGACGTCCGCGCCACCACCCGCCCATCTGCACCCTCGGATGGTGCCGTGGCGGCACGCGCTCGCCTGGTACGAGGAGGCGATGCGCCTGTTCAAGCGCGCTCCGGCAACGTGGATGGGCCTTGCGGCCCTCACGCTCGGCGAGCGAACTCGGGCCTCCAGACGCTGCCCGGCGCAGGCGCGCTCACGGGCGAGATCGTCACACCGCTCGTGGCCTGCGGCCTCGTCTACGCGGCGGCGGCGGCGGATCGACGCGTGTCGCCATCGCTCCGGTTTGCCATCGCCGCCTTTCGGCGCGGGCGGCGGCGCGATTTTCGCCGTCGTCGCGGCGAGCCTGTTCGCTTTCGCAGCACAGGCCGCAGCCGCGTGGTGGATCGCCGACGCGAACCTCCTCGCGGTCGCGGGTACGTCGGCAGATCTTTCGGTCGCCGCGATTCTCGGCATCCACGACGACCGGCGTCATCGCCTCGCTTCCCGTCACGTTCGTCCCTTTTCATGTGCTGTTGGAGCGCGTGCCGCCGGGCGCGGCCTTCGCCGCCAGCTGGAACGCGTTCGCGCAGAACGCGCTGCCGCTTCTCGTCTACGCCGCGGCGTCGCTCGTGCTGCTTGCCTTCGGCGCCGTGACGCTCGGGTTGGGGCTGGTGCTCGCCCTGCCGCTGTGGGCGGCGTCGTCCTACGCGGCGTGGAAGGACATCTTCGGCGTGCGTGACGCGCCGGAGGTCTGAGCAATCCGCCCGCGCGTCTACAGCGTCGGTCGATGCGTGAACCCGGTGAGCGTGGAATCGGCCGCGGCCGGCGCCTCGTCGACTGCGCCGACCCGTGCCGCGGGCGGACCGCGGCGACACCACGCGACGATCGCCTCGAGCGCAGCCGCGTCGCCCTGCACGAATGCTTCGACGGTTCCGTCGCGGCGGTTGCGCACCCAGCCTTCGACGCCACAGGATTGCGCGGCATCGACCATCGCGTAGCGGTAGCCCACGCCCTGCACGCTGCCGCGGATCACGAGCCTGCGGGCGATCATCCGGTCAGCGTGCGCGCCGCCGCGCATAGAGCAGCAGCGCGGCGACGGTCTTCGCGTCGGTGATCTCGCCGCGATCGAGCGCCGTAAGCATGTCGGGGAGGCTCATCGTCACGATCTCGAGGAATTCGCCGTCGTCGAGCTTCGTGCCAACGTGCGTCAGACCTTCGGCGACGTAGAGGTCGATCTTCTCGTTCGTGTACGAAATCAGCGTGTGGATCGTGGCGAGCGGCGTCCACGTCGCAGCGGCGTATCCCGCCTCCTCGATCAGCTCGCGCTTGGCGGTTTCGAGCTCGGCCTCGCCCGGATCGAGCTTGCCCGCCGGAAACTCGATGAACACGCGATCGAGCGGATAGCGATACTGGCGCTCGACGACGAGGCGCCCATCGGGAAGCACCGGAACGATCAGAACCGCGCCAGGATGGACGACGTGCTCGCGCGTCGCCAGCTTGCCGTCGGGCAGCCGCACCGTGTCGCGGCGAACGTGGAGCAGCTTGCCGTCGAACACGGCTTCGGACGACACCTTCGTCTCGACGAGGTGTGCGTCGCGCTTGGCCGCTTTCATTTCGCCCAGTCCTTCGCCACCAGAAAATCCGAATAGAGCCGCGCTTCGGGCGTGCCGGGCTCGGGGCTCCAGGCGTAACGCCATTTGACGATCGGCGGCAACGACATCAGGATCGCCTCGGCACGCCCGTTCGACTGCAATCCGAAGAGGGTTCCGCGGTCCCAGACGAGATTGAATTCGACGTAGCGTCCGCGGCGGTACATCTGGAAATCGCGCTCGCGCTCGCCGTACGGCGCGTCCTTGCGCCGCTCCAGAATCGGCGCATAGGCGTCGAGGAAATGATCGCCGACGCTTCTTGTCAGCGCGAAACAGCGGTCGAAGCCGCCGTCGTTCAGATCGTCGTAGAAAATGCCGCCGATCCCCCGCGGCTCGTTGCGGTGCTTGAGATAGAAGTACTCGTCGCACCAGCGCTTGTACTTCGCGTGGATGTCGGGGCCGAAAGGCGCGAGCGCATCACGGCAGGTGCGGTGGAAATGAACGGCGTCCTCCTCGTACGCGTAGTACGGCGTCAGATCCATCCCGCCGCCGAACCACCATACATCGGCACCGCCGGCCTGCGCGTGGGCGACGAACAGGCGAACGTTCATGTGCACCGTCGGCGCATGGGGATTGCGCGGGTGCAGCACCAGCGACACGCCCATCGCCTCCCAGGCGCGGCCGGCGATTTCCGGGCGCGACGCCGTTGCCGCCTGCGGCAGCGCCGCGCCCTTGACGTGCGAGAAGTTGACGCCTCCGCGCTCGAGGACGTTGCCTTCCTCGAGAAGCCTCGACACGCCGCCACCGCCCTCCGGACGCTGCCAGGCGTCGCGCCTGAAGGGAGCGCCGTCGATTGCTTCGAGCGCGGCCACGATGCGCGCCTGCAGGTCGAGAAAATAGTCGCGGGGCGCGGAAACGTTCATCGGAGCGGGGAGTGGGCGGGAGCGGTGGGGCGGCACGGCGATGCTACCGTTCACCCCCCATCGCGGCAACCGACGGCCGGTGCGGGCAATGGCCGACGTCAGGCTTTGCGCGGGACGAGCGCGCGGTGCCCGATGTCGGTGCGGTACTGCATCCCGTCGAAACGGATGTCGGCGATGGCCGCGTAGGCCGCGCGCTGCGCCTGCTTGACCGAGTCGCCGAGCGCCGTGACGCACAGCACGCGTCCGCCGCTGACGACAACCCCGTCACCCTCGCGCGCCGTGCCCGCATGGAAGACCTTGCAGTCGGGATGCGACTGCGCGTTGATTCGGTCGAGGCCGATGATCGCGGCGCCCTTGCGCGGGTCGCCCGGATAGCCGTGCGCGGCGAGCACGACGCCGAGCGCCGCGCGGCGGTCCCATTCCGCGTCGCTTGCGTCGAGCGTGCCGTTGACCGCGTGCACGAGCAGATCCGCGAGATCCGACTTCAGGCGCACGATGATCGGCTGGGTCTCCGGATCGCCCATCCTGCAGTTGAACTCGAGAACCTTCGGATTGCCGCCGTCGTCGATCATCACGCCGGCATAGAGAAAACCCGTATACGGAATTCCGTCGGCCGCCATGCCGGTCACCGTCGGATCGATCACTTCGCGCATGATTCGCGCATGCAGCGCCGGCGTGACGACCGGCGCCGGCGAGTAGGCTCCCATGCCGCCGGTGTTCGGCCCCAGGTCACCGTCCAGGAGCCGCTTGTGATCCTGCGACGAGGCGAGCGGCAGGACGTTGCGCCCGTCGACCATGACGATGAAGCTCGCCTCTTCGCCTTCGAGAAAGTCCTCGACAATGACGCGCGCGCCCGCGGCGCCGACCGAGTTGCCGACGAGCATCGCATCGATCGCGGCGTGCGCCTCGCCGACGGTCGCCGCGACGACCACTCCCTTGCCCGCCGCCAGACCGTCGGCCTTGACGACGATTGGCGCTCCGCGCAGGGAGACATACGCGCGGGCCTCGCCGGCGTCGCTGAACGTCAGGGACCGCGCGGTCGGAATGCCATGCCGATCCATGAACGCCTTCGCGAAGTCCTTCGAGCTTTCGAGCTGCGCCGCCGCGCTCGTCGGCCCGAAGATCTTCAGGCCGGCGGCGCGAAATGCGTCGACGATGCCGGCAGCGAGCGCCGCCTCAGGCCCGACGACGGTCAAGCCGACGCGCTGCTGCTGCGCGAATGCAACGAGCTCCGGGATCGCCGTGATCGCGACGTTCGTGAGCTCCGGCTCGCCGGCCGTCCCGGCGTTGCCGGGCGCAACGAAAACCCTGGCAACGCGCGGTGACGACGCGATCTTCCATGCCAGCGCGTGCTCCCGGCCGCCGCCGCCGATGACGAGGACGTTCACGGCCGGATCCGTTAATCGATCGCGATCTTGCCGAAGATGTAAAGAATGCTGCCGTGGTTGATCCCGCCGTTCAATGTCGGGATGAACGTCGAGAGCAGCGTGAACTTCTGGTAGCGGAGCGAGAAGAGCGGCAGGATCGCCGGGAACGGGATGCCGTTCGCGATGTCGGGTCGCTGCACGATCATCAGCGTGTAGCCCAGACCCGGCTGGACGCTGTCGCGCGCGCGCCAATACGTCGACCAGCCGTAGCCCAGATTGAACTCGGGCTCGCGATGCGAGTCGCTGAACACCAGAAAGAAAACGGTGTCTTCGTCGCCGTTTTCACGCTCCTTCGTACGCGCCCATCCGCCGCCCCACGCATATTGGTTCTCCTGCGCACGCGCCTCCGGGGTCCAGGTCCACGGAAGATGCCAGGCGTAGCCCGATACGAGGAGCTCGTTACCGCCGTTCTCGTAGGTGTCGGCGAGACGCCGGCACGCCGTGTTGACCCAATCCCAGAGGTCGGCGCACTCCGCAGCCCGGGCCGATGCCGGTGCGGCGATCGCCAGCACGACGGCGAGCGAGACATGGAGTGCCCATCGCTGCATTTGGCTGCCCCCGGGATCAATGACGAAAATGCCGGATGCCGGTGAATACCATCGAGAGCCCCCGCTCGTCGGCCGCCGCGATCACCTCGTCGTCGCGCACGCTGCCGCCGGGCTGGATCACGGCCACCGCACCGTTGTCGGCGACGACGTCGAGGCCGTCGCGGAACGGAAAGAAGGCGTCCGAGGCGACGACCGAGCCCGCGAGCGACAGGTCGGCGTTCTTCGCTTTCATCGCCGCGATGCGCGTCGAGTCCACCCGGCTCATCTGGCCCGCGCCGACACCGAGCGTGCGCCCGCCTTCGCAATAGACGATCGCATTCGACTTGACGAACTTCGCGACCCGCCACGCGAACATGAGGTCGGACACCTGTTCCGCCGTCGGCGCCTTCTTCGTCACGACCTTGAGCTCCGCCGGCAGCACGTTGCGCACATCCGCCGTCTGCAGCAGCAACCCGCCGCCGACGCGCTTCAGGTCGAGGCGCGTGGGCGTGCGCGGCCCAGTCGATCGGCACTTCGAGAACGCGCACGTTCTTCTTCTGCGCGATCACCGCGAGCGCATCGGGCGGCGTAAGCGGGAGCGATCAGCACCTCGAGGAACTGCGCGGCGACCGCATCGAGCGTGGCGGCGTCGACCGGGCGATTGAACGCGATGATGCCGCCGAAGGCCGAAACCGGATCGGTCGCGAGCGCCTTGCGGTAGGCTTCGAGCGGCGCGCCGGCGATCGCCGCCCCGCACGGATTTGCGTGCTTGACGATGACGCAGGCCGGCTCCGCAAAGGTCTTCACGCATTCCCAGGCCGCATCGGCATCGCCGATGTTGTTGTACGACAGCTCCTTGCCCTGCAATTGGCGGAACGTGGCGATCGTGCCGGGCGGGGGATCGAGGTCGCGATAGAACGCGGCGTGCTGGTGCGGATTCTCGCCGTAGCGCAGGTCCTGCACCTTGATCGCCTGCAAATTGAAGTTGTCGGGGAAGGTCGCGGCGCTGCCGTCGGCGCCGCGCGCGGTCAGCCAGTTCGAGATCGCGCCGTCGTAGGCGGCGGTGTGCGAGAACGCCTTGCGCGCCAGCGCGAAGCGCGTCGCGGCGGTCAGCCTTCGGTCGTTCGCCTCGAGCTCGGCCAGAAGCGCCGCGTAGTCGGCGGGATCGACCACGACGCCGACGTGCTCCCAGTTCTTCGCCGCCGAGCGCACCATCGCCGGCCCGCCGATGTCGATGTTCTCGATCGCGTCTTCGAGCGTGCAGCCGGGCTTCGCAACCGTTTCCCGGAACGGATAGAGATTGACGACGACGAGATCGATCGTCGGGATCGCGTGCTTCTCGAGCGCGGCCGCATGCGCCGGAACGTCGCGGCGGGCGAGAATGCCGCGCGTGGACCTTCGGATGCAGCGTCTTTACCCGGCCATCGAGCATTTCCGGAAATCCCGTGTAGTCGCCGACCTCGATCACCGCGAGCCCTGCTCCGGCAAGCGCTTTCGCCGTGCCGCCGGTGGAGACAAGCGCTACGCCGAGGCGCGCGAGCCCCTGCGCGAATTCGATGAGACCCGTCTTGTCGGAGACGGACAGCAGCGCTTGAGCGATTCTGGCGGACATGCGTTGGGAGCGGACGGAGGCGCCGGCGGCGGAAAAGGGACGATTGCGGCGCGCGCGGGCAGGCGAGCGGGCGCGAGATCCGCCGTTGCGTCGTTGGGGACCGGCTACCGGATCCCGTATTTCGAAAGCTTGGCGCGCAGCGTGTTGCGGTTCATTCCGAGCATGTCGGCGGCCTGCGTCTGATTGCCGCCCGCGCGCTCCATCACCGACGTGATCAGCGCGCGCTCGACGTGCATGATGACCATGTCGTAGACGCCGTGCGGACGCTCGCCGTCGAGTCTGCGGAAATACTCGTCGAGCGATTTCTCGACCGTCTTGCCGAGTTCGTTGCTGCCGTTGATTCGTAGTGTCTTTCTCACGCGGCCAGGGCCTCCCCACCCCGTTGCGAACCCTGTGGCGCCCGCGCGAACGCAGCGCGCGCATCGACGACCATCGCATCGTGTGCGTGGTAGTCGAGGCGCTCGCCCTGTCCGGCAAGCATGTCGAAAAACCGGTTGACCGCGCGGATTTGCGCGTCCGCCGTCTCCGTCGTGTTGATTTCGCGCCGGAAAGGCTCGGCGCCGGCGAGATCCTTCGTGTACCAGCCCAGATGCTTCCTCGCGATGCGCGTGCCCGCCGTCTCGCCATAGAACGCGTAATGGTCGGCCAGGTGCACGATGATCGCCGCGTGTGCTTCCCTTACCGTCGGCGGCGGCAGATGCGTGCCGTGGTCGAGATAGTGAAGGATCTCGCGGAATATCCACGGCCGACCCTGGGCAGCGCGGCCGATCATCAAGGCGTCCGCGCCGGTGTAGTCGAGCACGTGCCTCGCCTGCTCCGGCGATCCGATGTCGCCATTGGCGATGATCGGGATGGCCACCGCCGCCTTGACGGCGCGGATCGTTTCGTATTCGACCGGGCCGACGAAACCGCAGGCGCGTGTGCGGCCGTGAACGGCGAGCGCCTGCACTCCGGCGCTCGCGGCGATGCGGGCGATGGCGAGCGCATTGCGATTCAGGACGTCGCTTCCCGTGCGGATCTTGAGCGTGACCGGGACATCGACCGCCCTGACAACCGCGTCGAGGATCGACGCGACGAGCGATTCGTTGCGAAGCAGCGCCGAGCCCGCGGCGACGTTGCAGACTTTCTTCGCCGGGCAGCCCATGTTGATGTCGATGATCTGCGCGCCGCGGTCGACGTTGTAGCCGTGCGGCTTCGGCCATCAGCGTCGGATCGGCCCCCGCGATCTGCACGGCGATCGGCGCCACCTCGCCGCGGTGATCGGTGCGCAGCAGCGATTTTTCCGTGTCGCGCAGCCTCGGATTGGAGGCGACCATCTCCGACACCGCATAGCCGGCGCCGAAGCGTTTGCACAGTGCGCGGAAAGGCCGGTCCGTCACGCCGGCCATCGGCGCAACGACGAGATCGTTCGCGGTAGCATAGGGTCCGATGCGCACGACGGGGTGCTTCGAATTTCGAGTGGCGAAGAGAGCGCGGGGAGCGGATTATAACCGTTCCGCGCAACACGCGGAGCAATGCAAATCAAATTTCCGAGCGTCCCTCGTCGTTCGCCTTAGTGGCACGAATTTTGGGAGCATCGGCGCGCCGCCGGCGCATCCGCGCAGCGCTCGGGATGTTCGGTCCGATGATCGACGCGTGGCGGTGCGTGCTTCGGCACCGCGTGTTCCGCGCCGCGTTACAGAACGGCCGTGCAAAGAACACCGCGCCGCTTGCGCCCGTGTCGCGCAAGGCTTGCGGCATCGCGCCGTTCCGTAAAATTGCTCGACAGTACGTGGGATAGGACGTTCCGGCGCCGCGTCGCGCGGCGCTAACGAACGCCGAACAGCATCGTGCGCGTGAATGCGCGCTTCGCGGCGGGAAGCGCGTCGAGAAAAGTGAGCGCCAACCCTCGCGGCCAGCGGACGTAGGGCAGATCGTTGCCGAAGATGCGCACGAGGCCGTGCGTGAACGCGATGCCGGCCCAGCGGTCCCCGCGGCGCTGTCGCGCGTAACGCTCGAGCATCGACCGCTCGCCAATCGTTTCACGTGGCACGTCGACAATGGCCCGCGCGAGCTCGTAGGCGTCGCGCAGGCCGACATTGAAGCCCTGACCGGCGACCGGATGCAACGTTTGCGCGGCGTTGCCGACGGCGACGGTGCGCGTGGCCGTGGAAGCGCGCGCATACTCCAGAACCAGCGGGAACGAGCGGCGATCGGTCACGCGCGAAAAGGCTTGGGTCCGTGCGCCGAAATGGCGCGCGAGCTGCCTGAGAAACGATGTGGCGTCTTCGGCGAGCAGCCGTTGCGCGCGCTCCGGCGTCATCGTCCAGATGAGCCCGTAATGATCTTCCTCGGGGAGCAGCGCCACGGGCCCTTCGGGCGTGAACCGCTCGTAGGCAAGGCCGTCGTGCGGCGTCGAACGCCAGACCTTCGCGACCAGCGCGACCTGGCCGTAATCGTGGCGTCGCCGCGCCACGCCGTCGATGGTGGCGCCGGTCCCCTCGGCGACCACGGCGAGCCGCGCGAGGATCGGCTCGTCGCCGGCACTTTCCGTTTCGACCGCGGCATACGCCGGCGTCCCGCCGACCGATCGCGCAGCAACCCCGTGATGGATTGCGATGCCGGCGCGCGCGAGCGCGACGTCTAGCGCCGCCTGCAGCGCCCGATAGCTCGCCACATAGCCGAGCGCCGGGAGCCCGTTTTCCGCGGCGGTGAGCTTTGTCGTTCCAAAACCGCCGACCTGGGAGATATCGATCGCGGTGATCGGCGTGACGCTCCCGGATGTCGCGGCCAGACCGTGCCACACGCCGAGCCGGTCGAGGATGAGCCGTGCGCCGTGCGACAGCGCGAGCGAGCGGTCGCCGCGCAGCGTTTTTCCTTTCGCGCGCGCGTCCAGCACCACGACGTCGAGGTCGGCTTCCGCGAGCGCGAGCGCGACGGTCGCGCCGACCGGGCCCGCACCGACGATGACGACATCATGCAACACGGCTGCCGGCCGAAACGGGGTCGCCCGACATCGGCGCCCGGCCGTCGCAGACGCGCGAGCCGAGTCTCAACTCCGACATGCTGCTTCGACGTCGGCCACCGACTTTGGCGCCGCCGCGGTCAGGTTTTCGGTCCCGGTGGCCGTCACCAGCACATCGTCCTCGATTCGCACGCCGATGTCCCAGAACTTGTCCGGAACATTGTCGGCCGGACGGATGTAGGTGCCCGGCTCGACGGTCAGCACCATGCCGGGAACGAGCTTCTGCGACGCGCCCTTCACCTGATAGAGGCCGGCGTCGTGAACGTCGAGGCCCAGCCAGTGACCGGCGCGATGCATGTAGAACTGCTTGTAGCTTCCGCTCTCGAGCACCTCGTCGAGCGAGCCTTGGCAAAGGCCGAGGTCGATATAGCCCTGCGCCAGAACGCGTTCGGCGACCTTGTGATAGTCATGGAAGTCCGCGCCCGGCTTCACGACGGCGATGCACGCCTGTTGCGCGGCGAGGACCAGCGCGTAGATGTCCTTCTGCGGGCCGGCGAACCTGCCGTTGACAGGGAAAGTCCGCGTGACGTCCGAAGCGTAGCTCCCGTATTCGCAGCCCGCGTCGATCAGCAGCAGTTCGCCGTCCTGCAGCTGGCGGTTGTTGTCGCGATAGTGAAGCACGCACGCGTTGGGTCCGCCGGCGACGATCGATGGGTAGGCGACCGCCTGAGCACCGGCGTGCAGAAATTCGTGCAGGAGCTCGGCTTCAGCCTGATATTCGAACCAGCCCACGCGCGTACGCTGCATCGCCCGTCGATGCGCGGCTGCCGAGATCTCCGCGGCGCGCCGCATAAGCTTGAGCTCGTGCTCGTCTTTCACCAGTCGAAGAACGTCGAGCGCCTGCCTCACGTCGACGATTTCCTCAGGCGCGCTGATGCCGGTGCGTACGCGGCTGCGCACCTCGTTCAGCAGATCGGTGACCTTCCGGTCCCAGGCCGCGAAAAGCCCGATCGGCGTGAAAAGCGCCGGCCGGTCGGCCGCGAGATCGGGCAATGTTCGCTCGAGCTCCGCGATCGGATGCGCCTCGTCGAAGCCGAATATCTCGCGCGCCGCGTCAGGGCCGTAACGGAAGCCGTCCCAGATCTCGCGTTCCTCGTTCTTTTCGCGGCAGAACAGGAGATGTCGGTCGCCGGCGGGGCCATCGCCGCTCGCGACGAGCACGATCACGGCCTCGGGCTCGGGAAAGCCCGAGATGTAATGGAAGTAGCTGTCGGGCCGATACGGGTAGAGCGAGTCGCGATTGCGCGCGACTTCGGGCGCCGTCGGGACGAGGGCGAGGCCGCCCCCCGCTTGCGCGCGCATCTGTCGCATCAATGCCGAGCGGCGGTCGCGATGGATCTGGTGGGCGTTCTTCATCGGGAATCCCGGAAGTGAAGGCGTGATTATAGGCGTCCCTTCGCACTCTCCGCACGGCGGCGCTCACCCCTTGCCGCCGTGCGCAGGCGCCCATTCCGTTGGTCCTTGGGTTCCCCCTCGTGCAGGCGCCCCCGCCGTCGACGCCCGGCGCCAGCACAAGGGACGGGGAATATCGGTGCTTGCGCTAACATCGAGCCATGTCGTCAGCTCGTGACCCCGTCGGTGCGACGCCACAGGGCGCTCCCCTGCGTGAGGCCAAGTTCGCGCTGCGCCGCAGAGTGCTGACGGCGAGGGACGCGCTGCCAATCGATGCCCGCATCGCAGCGACGCCCACGATCGTCGCGGGCATCGTTTCGCTGCCGTCGTTCATCACGTCGCCCGTAGTCCTGTTGACGCTCGCTTTCCGCAGCGAATGGGATACCGCGCCGCTCATCCGCGCCGCGCTCAGCGCGGGCAAGCGGGTGGCAGCGCCGCGCGTCAATCCGTCGACGAGGATGCTCGACCTCTACGTCGTCTGCGATCTCGACCGCGACGTGCGCCCCGGCCATCTCGGCATTCCCGAGCCTCTGCCCACGTGCCCGACCGTCGCGCCGGCCGCAGTCGAGTGGGTGCTGGTACCGGGCGTGGCGTTCGACATCGAGGGTAGACGCCTCGGCTATGGCGGCGGCTATTACGATCGGCTGCTGCCGCTGCTGCCGCGCGCGGCCCCGCGCGTCGTCGGCGCCTTCGACATCCAAATCGTCGAGCGCGTTCCCGCCGCGCCGCACGATCTCGGCGTCGACACCATCGTGACCGAATCGCGGACGATACAGATCGCACGCTAAGACGCCGCCGCGATGACGCCTGTCCGCACCGGGGCCGTTGCGCTGGCCGTCACGTTGGCGATCCAGATCTTCACGTCGCTCGCCGCGACCGCCACGGCAGTGCTGGCGCCGGTGATCGCCGTCGAACTCTCAGTACCGGGAAAGCTCGTCGGCGTGTTCGTTGGCATCATCTATGTCGGGTCGATGGTCGGCAGCCTCTGCAGCGGCGCGCTGATCGATCGCTTCGGCGCGATCCGTGTTTCGCAGGCGTGCGTCCTGCTCTGCGCGACCGGTCTGGCACTGGTCGCAAGCGGCGCCGCGCCGCCTTCGCCCTCGATCGCGCTCCTCGCCATCGCGCCCTTGATCATCGGGCTGGGCTACGGTCCCATCACGCCGGCATCGTCGCACGTGCTGATCCGCACCGCGTCGCCGGCACGGATGGCCCTTACGTTTTCGATCAAGCAGACCGGCGTTCCCGCGGGTACCGCGCTCGCCGGCGCGCTCCTGCCGGGTCTCGCCCTGGTGCTGGGTTGGCGTCCGACCTTGTTCACCGTGGCCCTGCTCGGTCTCGTCGTCGCCGCGACCGCGCAATCGACGCGCGCGACCTTCGATGGCGGACGAACGGCGTCGCCTCCGATATCGCTCGACGCCGTCTTTGCGCCGCTGAAGCTCGTGTTCGTCACGCCGGCGTTGAGCCTGCTCGCGCTGACCGGATTCGTCTACGCGGCGACCCAGGTGTGCCTCGTTAGCTTTCTCGTCATCTATCTGACCGAGACGCTCGGACAATCGCTCGTCGCTGCCGGTCTCGCGCTAACCGTCGCCAACGCCGGCGGCATCCTCGGCCGCATCGGTTGGGGGGCGATCGCCGACCGTTACGTGCGACCGCGTACGCTGCTCGGGCTGATCGGCATCGCCGCCGGGGGCTGCGGATACGCGACCGCGGCGTTCGGCGCGGCATGGCCCGCCGCCTTCACGCTTGCCGTCTGCGCGATCTTCGGCGCGACCGCAATCGGCTGGAACGGCGTTCAGCTCGCTGAACTGGCGCGAAACGCACCGAGGGGACAGGCTGCGACGGTGACCGGCGCCGCAAATTTCGTCACCTTCGCCGGAGTCGTCGTCGGTCCGCCGGCGTTTGCGGTCCTGTCCGCGCTCGCCCAGAGCTATCGCGTTGGTTTCCAGGTGTTCGGCACGTTGTCCGCGATCTGTGGCCTTTGGCTGCTTTGGCAGTGTAGAAAGTGAGCGATCACACACCGTCCAAGCGCCGGCGGACCCGACCGAAGCTCGTTGTTGAGAATTTGGAAACTATTTCCAACAGACGGTAGAATACGCGGTTGCAGACGCACTCACGCGAATGCCGATGCGCCCACCGAGCGCAGCAGCCGCAGCGTGCGAGACCGATCTCCGGGCGCATACAATCCGCCAACGGACCGCCCGCGCGGAAATCGACAGCAAGTGGAGGGGCGCATGGACATGATTCCTGATTACGATTCGCAAGAGACGCGGGAATGGCTGGAGGCGCTGGAGGGCGTTCTCGCCGCCGAAGGTCCCGACCGCGCGCAGTTCCTGATTGAGGCGCTGATAGACAAGGCGCGCCGCTCGGGCGCCTATCTGCCCTTCTCGGCCAACACCGCCTACATCAACACGATTCCCGTCGAGAAGCAGGTGCGGCTCCCCGGGGATTTCAACCTCGAGCAGAAGATCCGCCACTACGTGCGCTGGAACGCGATGGCGATGGTCGTCCGCGCAAACAAGGACACGAACGTCGGCGGCCACATCGCGAGCTTCGCATCGGCTGCGATGCTCTACGACATCGGCTTCAATCACTTCTGGCACGCGCCGTCCGGGCAGCACGGCGGAGACCTCGTGTTCGTGCAAGGACACTCGGCGCCTGGCGTCTATGCCCGCGCATTCATGCTCGGACGCTTCACGCCCGAAGAGATGGACAACTTCCGCCAGGAAGTGGACGGCCACGGAATCTCGTCTTACCCCCACCCCTGGCTGATGCCCGACTTCTGGCAGTTTCCGACGGTATCGATGGGCCTCGGCCCGCTGATGGCGATCTATCAGGCGCGGTTCATGAAGTATATGCAGGACCGCGGCTTAGCGCAGACCGAGGGCCGCAAGGTCTGGTGCTTCTGCGGCGACGGCGAGATGGACGAGCCCGAATCGATGGGCGCGATCGGGATGGCGGCGCGCGAGAACCTCGACAACCTCGTGTTCGTCGTCAACTGCAATCTGCAGCGGCTCGATGGTCCGGTGCGCGGCAACGGCAAGATCATCCAGGAGCTCGAGAGCGACTTCCGTGGAGCGGGCTGGAACGTGATCAAGGTCGTCTGGGGGCGGCACTGGGACCCGCTGCTCGCCCGCGACAAGAAGGGCATCCTGGCCCGCCGAATGATGGAATGTCTCGACGGCGAGTACCAGACGATCAAGTCGAAGGACGGCGCCTACGTGCGCGAGCATTTCTTCAACACACCCGAGCTGAAGGAGCTCGTCGCCGACTATTCCGACGACGACATCTGGAAGCTGAATCGCGGCGGCCACGATCCCTTCAAGGTCTACAACGCCTATTACGCCGCGGTCAACCACAAGGGCCAGCCGACCGTGATCCTCGCCAAGACGATCAAGGGCTACGGGATGGGCGAATCGGGCGAGGCACAGAACATCACGCATCAGCAGAAGAAGATGTCGGGCGTGTCGATCCGCGCGTTCCGCGATCGCTTCCACATCCCGGTGCCGGATGACAAGCTCGACGAAGTTCCCTATGTGACGTTCCCGGAAGGTTCGCCCGAGCTCGAATACATGCGAGCGCGGCGAATGGAGCTCGGCGGCTACCTTCCGGCGCGGCGCCCGAAGGCGATGGCGCTCGCGGTTCCTGGCCTCCCGGTCTTCGAGCGTTTCCTCAAGAGCACGGAGGACCGCGAGATCTCGACGACGATGGCGTTCGTCCAGATCCTCCAGCTCCTCGTGCGCGACAAGAACCTCGGCAAGCACATCGTGCCGATCGTTCCCGACGAGTCGCGGACATTCGGCATGGAGGGCATGTTCCGGCAGCTCGGCATCTGGAACCAGCAGGGCCAGCTCTACACGCCCCAGGATTCCGATCAGCTGATGTTCTACAAGGAATCGAAGAACGGGCAGATCCTGCAGGAGGGCATCAACGAGCCGGGCGCGATGTGCGATTGGATCGCCGCCGCGACCTCCTATTCGACGCACGGCGTGCCGATGATCCCCTTCTACATCTTCTATTCGATGTTCGGCTTCCAGCGCGTCGGCGATCTTGCCTGGGCGGCCGGCGACATGCGCTCGCGCGGTTTCCTGCTCGGCGGCACCGCGGGCCGCACGACGCTGAACGGCGAGGGCCTGCAGCACGAAGACGGCCACTCGCACATGATCGCCGCGACCGTTCCCAACTGCATCGCCTACGATCCGACGTTCGCCTACGAAGTCGCGGTGATCGTTCAGAACGGGCTCCAGCGCATGTACGCCGAGCAGCAGGATGTCTACTACTACCTCACGGTGATGAACGAGAACTACCCGCATCCGGCGATGCCCGATGGCGCTGCCGACGACATCATCAAGGGGATGTATCTCTTCCGTGCCGGGGAGAAGAAAGGGAAGGCGCCGCGCGTGCAGCTGCTGGGCTCCGGGACGATCTTTCGCGAGGTGATCGCCGCCGCTGACCTGCTGAAGCGGGAGTGGGGGGTCGACGCCGACATCTGGGGCTGCCCCAGCTTCACGGAGCTCGCCCGCGACTGCATGCGGATCACGCGCGAGAACATGCTGAACCCGCTGGCAAAGCCGAAGCTCTCGCACGCCGAACGCTGCTTCAAGGACACCACCGGGCCCGTCATCGCAGCGACCGACTACGTGCGCGCCTACGCGGACCAGATCCGCGCCTGCGTCGGACGGCGCTACGTCGTGCTCGGGACGGACGGCTTCGGCCGATCCGACACGCGCGAGAAGCTCCGCCGGTTCTTCGAAGTCGATCGCAACTACGTCACCGTTGCCGCGCTGAAGGCACTGGCCGACGACGGCGCGCTGCCTGCGGCCAGGGCAGCCGAAGCGATGAAGAAATACGGGATCGACCCGGCGAAGCCTGCGCCCTGGACCGTCTGACCGAACGCGAGGTGAGCAATGATCGAAGTCAGGGTTCCCGACATCGGCGACTTCAAGGATGTCCCGATCATCGAGGTCTTCGTCAAGCCGGGCGACACGGTGAAGGCGGAGGATTCGCTGATCACGCTCGAATCCGACAAGGCGACGATGGACGTGCCGTCGCCGGCGGCCGGCACGGTCAGGGAGCTCAAGGTGAAGGTGGGCGACAAGGTCGCCGAAGGCGTGCCGATTCTGACGCTCGATTCAACGGACGCCGGGGCGGCAAAGACAGCGCCGCCGCCTGAAGCCGCGAAGTCGGCGCCGACGCCTGCGCCGGCCGCAACCACCGGCCCCGCGGCCGGGACCGCGCCTGCCGCCGCGCCCGCGGTGTCCGCACCTTCGCCAGCCGCGCCGATCGACAGCGCCACCTTCAAGGCCGCGCACGCGTCGCCGTCGGTGCGCAAGTTCGCGCGCGAGCTTGCGGTCGATCTCGCCCGCGTCGCCGGGACCGGACCCAAGGGCCGGATCCTGCAGGAAGACGTCCAGAATTTCGTCAAGCAGGTGATGAGTGGAGGAGCCCCCGCTGGCGGCGGCGCCATTACCGGTGGAGGCGCGCTCAATCTGCTGCCGTGGCCGCAGGTGGACTTCGCGAAGTTCGGTACCGTCGAATCGCGGCCGCTGTCGCGGATCAAGAAGATCTCCGGCGCGAACCTCGCGCGGAACTGGGTGATGATCCCGCACGTCACGCAGTTCGACGAAGCCGACGTCACCGAGCTCGAAGCGTTCCGCGTCGCCCTCAACAAGGAGAACGAAAAGGCGGGAATCAAGGTGACGATGCTCGCATTCCTGATCAGCGCGAGCGTTGCGGCGTTGAAGAGGTTTCCGGACTTCAACGCTTCGATCGACGGCGACAACCTGGTGCTGAAGCAGTATTTCAACGTCGGCTTCGCGGCCGATACGCCGAACGGCCTCGTCGTTCCTGTCCTGAAGAACGCCGATCAGAAAGGCGTGCTCCAGATCGCGAAGGAGATGGGCGAGCTCTCCGCCAAGGCGCGCGAGGGCAAGCTCGGCCCTGCCGACATGCAAGGCGGATGTTTTTCGATCAGCTCGCTCGGCGGCATCGGCGGCACCGCGTTCACCCCGATCATCAACGCGCCGGAAGTCGCGATTCTCGGGGTGTCGAAGTCGCAGACGAAACCCGTATGGAACGGGAAGGAGTTCGCGCCGCGGCTCATGCTGCCGCTGTCGCTCTCCTACGACCACCGCGTGATAGACGGCGCCTCGGCCGCGCGGTTCACCGCCTATTTCTGCGGGCTGCTCGCCGACATGCGGCGCGCGATGCTTTGACTGCGGCTGCCGATCGAAAGGACGGGGCACACGAATGAGCACAACGGAAGTCAAGGTCCCCGACATCGGCGACTTCAAGGATGTTCCGGTCATCGAGGTCTTCGTCAAGACCGGCGATGTCGTCGCGGCCGAAGATTCGCTCGTCACGCTGGAATCGGACAAGGCGACGATGGATGTTCCCGCGCCAACCGCGGGGAAGGTGCGCGAGGTTCGCGTCAAGGTCGGCGACAGGGTCAGCGAAGGCTCGCTGATCGTCGTGCTGGAAACCGCGGCCGCCGGCGCTTCGACGCCCGCGGATTCCGCGAAGACCCCCGCCCCGGCGCCCCCGCCCGCATCTCCAGCCGCCAGCGCAAGAACGGTCACATCCGCGACGCCGCAACCCGAGGCGCCCGTCGCGGTTCCCGGCGCGGCGAAGTACTCCGGCGACGTCGACATCGAGTGCGAGATGCTGGTGCTGGGCTCGGGTCCGGGCGGCTACAGCGCGGCGTTCCGCGCTGCCGATCTCGGGATGAAGACGGTGCTTGTCGAACGCTATCCGACACTCGGCGGCGTGTGCCTCAACGTCGGCTGCATCCCCTCTAAGGCGCTTCTGCACGTCGCCGCGGTCATGGATGAAACGCGATTGCTGTCCGAGCACGGCATCGCCTTTGGCGCGCCGAAGCTCGATCTCGAGAAGCTCCGCGGCTGGAAGGACCATGTCGTCGGCAAGCTCGTCCGCGGCGTCGGGGGCATGGCGAAGACGCGCAAGGTCGATGTCGTTCGCGGCTATGGCAGCTTCCTCGACCCGCACCACGTCGAGGTCGAGTTGACCGACGGCCCGGGCCAGCAGAGAAGCGGCGCGAAGAAGGTCGTGCGCTTCGAAAAGGCGATCATCGCAGCTGGCTCGCAGGCGGTGTGGCTGTCGTTCGCGCCGAAGGACGATCCGCGCGTGTTCGACTCGACCGGCGCGCTCAATCTCACCACAGTGCCGAAGAAGATGCTCGTTGTCGGTGGCGGCATCATCGGTCTTGAGATGGGCAGCGTCTATTCAACGCTCGGCTCGCGGCTCGACGTCGTGGAGATGCTCGACGGGCTGATGCAAGGCGCCGACCGCGACCTCGTCAGGGTGTGGGAAAGGGTGAACAAGGCGCGCTTCGACCGCGTGATGCTGAAGACGAAGACCGTCGCGATCGAGGCAAAGAAGGACGCGCTGCATGTAGCGTTCGAGGGCGAACAGGCGCCGACGGCGCCACAGCCCTACGACGCCGTGCTCCTCGCGGTGGGACGCAGCCCCAACGGCAAGAAGATTGGTGCCGACAAGGCCGGTATTGCGGTCACTGATCGCGGTTTCATCGAGGTCGACGACCAAATGCGCACGAATGTGGCGCACATCCACGCGATTGGCGATATCGCCGGGCAGCCGATGCTCGCGCACAAGGCGACGCATGAAGGCCATGTCGCCGCGGAGGCGGCAGCGGGCCAAAAATCGTTTTTCGATGCGCGCGTCGTTCCGTCGGTTGCGTACACCGATCCGGAGATCGCATGGGTCGGCATGCCGGAGGACGAGGCCAAGGCGAAGGGCATCAGGCTCGGCAAGGGCCTATATCCTTGGTCTGCCCTGGGACGCGGCATCGCGAACGGCCGCGACGAGGGCTTCACGAAGCTGCTGTTTGACAGTGATACGCACCGCATCGTCGGCGGCGCTGTCGTCGGCACAAACGCCGGTGATCTCATTAGCGAGATTGCGCTTGCCATCGAGATGGGCGCCGACGCCGTCGATATCGGCCGTACGATCCATCCACACCCGACGCTGTCCGAGTCGATCGGCCTCGGTGCCGAGGCGTTCGAAGGCGTATGCACGGACCTTCCACCCCCGCGCAAAAAGTGATCTGCGTCAAACGGCGATGGAATTAGGCCCCGCGCTCTAACGGATCGGCGTAGCGTCATCGATGAGATGTTTGGATAGCTGCCACAACTGTGGCATATGCTGTTTGCGCCGACCGACCGATGCCGCTGCAGCCGAGTACCTCGCGCATGCGGTCGATCTCGGGGATCTCGAGCGGCGCGAAGCGGTCCTCGAGGAAGAGTTGCGGCGCAAGCTGCGGCCGACGTCGTTGCACTGACGTTCGTCGCGGGCTCCGCGCAGTCCCGCGGCTGGTAGCATAGGCCAGTTCGACGCCGGACCGAGGCCATGACCCAGGACGATTTGAAGCAGGCTGTCGCCCGCGAGGCGATCAAGTACGTCGAGGACGACGCGATCGTCGGGGTGGGCACCGGCTCGACCGCGAACTTCTTCATCGACGAGCTGGCGAAGATCAAGCACCGCATCCGAGGCGCGGTCGCAAGTTCGATGAAGACGGCCGAGCGGCTGAAGGGCCACGGCATTTTCGTCGAGGAGCTGAATAACGTCGGCGACTTGCCGGTCTACATCGACGGAGCCGACGAAGTCACCGAACACGGTGCGATGATCAAGGGCGGCGGAGGCGCTCTGACGCGCGAGAAGATCGTCGCGGCGGTCGCGCGGAGGTTTGTCTGCATCGCCGACGCGTCGAAGCTCGTCGGCGTGCTGGGTCGGTTTCCGTTGCCGGTCGAGGTGATTCCGATGGCGCGGAGCTATGTCGCGCGGCAGCTCGTGCTGCTGGGCGGCCAGCCCGCATGGCGGATGGGCTTCATCACCGACAACGGCAACGCAATCCTCGACGTCCACGGGCTGTCGATCGCGAATCCGGTCGAAATGGAAGCGAAGATCCGCGCCATCGTCGGCGTGGTTACCGCCGGCCTCTTCGCCGCTCGCGGCGCCGACGTGATTCTGCTCGGCAGCGAAGTCGGCGTGAGGACGATCAAGCCGGCGCACTAGCGCTTTCCGGCGCCTTCGCGAGCGGAACGACGTCTCCGTTCGCGCTAGAATGATCGGATGACCAATCTCAACATCCCCGGCCTCGGCACGTTCGCCGACGTCGCGGCGTACATGGCCGGCGTCGGCGCGGCTGCGCGCGCCGCCGCCCGTGAACTGGCCCGGGCGAGCACGAGCGCGAAGAACGCCGCGCTGGCGGCGATGGCGAGCGCGATCCGGCGCGACGAGGGGACGTTGCTCGTCGCCAACGCGGAGGACGTCGCCGCCGCGAGGGCCGGCGGCCACGATGCTGCGTTCGTCGATCGACTCGTTCTCACGCCGAAAATCATCGCCGCAATGGCGAGCGGCATCGAGCAGATCGCCGCGCTCGCGGACCCAGTCGGCGAAATCTCGGGCCTCAAGTTTCGACCGTCCGGCATCGAGGTCGGCAAGATGCGCGTGCCGCTCGGGGTCGTCGGCATCATCTACGAATCGCGACCCAACGTCACGGCGGACGCCGCGGGCCTCTGTCTCAAGGCCGGCAACGCGACGATCCTGCGCGGCGGCTCGGAAGCGTTCCGCAGCAACCGCGCGATCGCCGCCTGCGTGCACGAGGGACTGCGCGCCGCGGGGCTTCCCGAGACCGGCGTGCAGGTGATCGCGACGACCGATCGCGAGGCGGTGGGCTATCTGATCGCCGACCAGGCGCACGTCGACGTAATCGTTCCCCGCGGCGGCAAGGGCCTGATCGAGCGTATTGCGAAGGAGGCAAAGGTGCCGGTGATCAAGCACCTGGATGGCGTCTGCCACGTCTACATCGATGCCCGGGCCGAGGAAGCCATGGCGATCCGGATCGCCGACAACGCGAAGACGCAGCGCTATTCGCCCTGCAACACGATGGAGACGCTCCTCGTCCACGCGGACATCGCGCCACGGGTGCTGCCGCCGCTCGCCGCGATCTACGCCGGCAAGGGCGTGGAGCTGCGCGGCTGCGAGCGGGCACGCGACCTCGTTCCGACGATGAAGGCCGCAACCGAGCACGACTGGTACACCGAGTACCTTGCGCCGATCCTCGCGGTCCGCGTCGTCGATGACCTCGACATGGCGATCGCGCACATCGCCAAGTACGGCTCGCAGCACACCGACGCCATCGTCACGGACGACTACGCCGCCGCGATGCGCTTCCTGCGCGAGGTCGATTCGAGCTCGGTGATGGTGAACGCATCGACCCGCTTCGCCGACGGCTTCGAGTACGGGCTCGGCGCCGAGATCGGCATCTCGACCAACAAGCTGCACGCACGTGGTCCCGTCGGTCTCGAGGGGCTGACGAGCGAGAAGTGGATCGTGCTCGGGTCGGGACAGATTCGCGCTTGATGCGGCCAGCATCGAATTTCGGCGCCGTCGCCGGGCCGGATAGCTGCCGCTGCGCGGCGGGCTGAGATCGACGCCGACCCGACGCGATGTCCTCGTCCGTCACGTTGTCGATCGCGACCAACTCGGCGATTGCCGCGAGCAAGGCCTTCGGCTGGTTCGTGACCGGCTCGCCGACGCTGTTCGCCGAGACGATCCACTCGTTTGCCGACGTCGGTAACCAAGTGCTGCTGAAGATCGGCGAGGTCCGCGGCCGGGCGGGTCCGGACCGGGTGCATCCGTTCGGCCGAGGCCAGGAAAAGTTCTTCTGGGCGCTGGTCTCGGCGGTCAGCGTGTTCTTCGTCGGCTGCGGCATCAACGTCTACCACGGTGTCCACGCGCTGCTGGCCGAAGCTCCGGTCGAGCCGTTCACGCCGCTGGTGGTTGCGCTGCTGCTGTTCGCCTTGACGCTGGAATCGTGGACGTTCGGCGTCGCGCTGAAGGAGATCGGGGGCTTCCAGGGGCTCAAGCTCAACCGCAACCGGGTGACGGTGCTCGCCGTGGTGCTCGAGGACGCCGTCGCGCTCGTGGGCATCCTGCTTACGTTGACGGTTGCCGGCGTATCGTTTGCGCTGGGCCCGCACCCGGAATTCGATGCGTCGGTCGCGATCGCCGTAGGCTTGTTGCTGGGAGCAATGGCGCTGTTCCTCGCCGCGCTCAACCGGCGCCTGCTGATCGACACGTCGGACATCGTGCTCGACCGGGCCGCCGAGGAATGGCTCAAGAGGCGCGACGTGAGGGGGCGGGCGCGTTCGCTGATCCTCGATGACGACCGCGCGATCATGTTCGTGCGCGCGGAGCATGAGGTGGCGCAGTCGTTCGCGCTGGGCGAAGCGCTGAAGTCGTCGATGAAGTCCGAACATGGCAAGACGGTCGACGCCGTCTATTGGCAATTCCGCACCGGACCCTGATGGTCGAATTCAACTCGATCAACTCGATATTGTCCCCGCGAAGGCGGGGGGGCCCAGTGCCGTTCGGCCGAAAGTCGCCGGATTCCCGCGCCGGCGGGAATGACGAAGCAGAGGAGGTACGCGCATGGCAAGGGCGATATGGAACGGCGCGGTGCTCGCCGAAAGCGACGCGACGATCGAAGTCGAGGGCAATCACTATTTCCCGCCGGAAGCGATCCGCCGCGAGCATCTCCGCGACAGCGCAACTCACACCGTCTGCGGCTGGAAAGGCACGGCGAGCTACTACGACGTCGTCGTCGGCGCTGCGGTCAATCGCGATGCGGCATGGTGTTACCCGAGCACGAAGGACCCCGCGAAGAACATCGAAGGCTTCGTGGCTTTCTGGCACGGCGTGAAAGTCGAGCCCTGAGCCGGCGGTGCTACCCCGCGGTGACGGGCCGCACGCGGCGCCACCGCGCGAGCCAGAAGACCGCCGCGGCAATCAGCGCGAGAAACGGCAGGACCGCACGGTTCATCGTCTCCCAGCCTGCGGACGAGACCATCGCCCCCGAGGCCAGCGACGAGACACCCATCGTTGCGAAGACAATGAAGTCGTTTGCCCCTTGGGTGCGCGCCTTTTCGGCCGGCGCATGGGCCTCGGTGAGCAGCGTCGTGCCGCCGGTGTACATGAAGTTCCAGCCCACGCCGAGCAGGACCAGCGCGCCGACGAAATGCGCGATCGTGTTGCCGTTGAGCGAGACGACCACGCATCCGGCAACCAGCACGACGCCGGCGAGGATCACGTTCAGCACGCCGTAGCGCTTGATCAGTGATCCGGTGAAGAAACCGGGCGCGTACATGCCGACGACGTGCCATTCGATCACCATCGCCGCGGCGCCGAACGGGTGGCTGCAGAAGCTCATCGCGATTGGCGTCGCGGTCATCAGCAGGTTCATGACGCCGTAACCCAGCGCTCCGGCAAGTGCTGCCACGACGAAGACCGGCTGGCGCATGATGGCCGAGAGCGGCCGCCCGCCGCCGCCGCGCTCCGCCTTCGACGGCGGGGGAACACGGACCTGCGACTGCACGGCGAGCGCGATCAGCGCATAGGCCGCCAGCACGAGGTACGCGCCAAGAAACGGCGTCGGGAAGAGGTCGGCCGCACGGCGCGCGCTCTCGGGGCCGAGGAATCCCCCGACGATTCCGCCGGCAAGCACGAGCGAGATCGCTTTTGCGCGGTCGGCGGGCGCGGCAACTTCGGCAGCGGCGAACCGATACTGGAGCCCGATCGCGTTGTAGATGCCGATCACCGCGGTTGCGGCACAGTAAAGCACAAAGCTGCCCTTCGACATCGCGAGCGCCGCGAGCGCGCAGCCACCGACGTTGATCAGGGCGCCCGCCATGAATCCGGCCCGCCGTCCAACGCGCGCCATCCACAGCGAGGCGGGCATGGTCGCGAGCGCCGATCCCAGCACGTAGGTCGTGACACCGAGCGTCGCGAGAGTCTTTGTCTCCGCGAGCGCGTATCCGACGAGCCCGTTCATCGAGATGAGCCCCGCCGCGTTGGTGAGCAGCAGGGCCTGGCAGCAGGCGAGCAGGAAGATGTCGCGATAGGAGGTTTTCATGCCTGTCCGAGGTCCGGCCAAGGTCGCAATTCGCCGCTATCATAACGTGATGATGGATGACCCCCTGGCGAGCGACATCCTCGCGTTCTGGTTCGGTCCGCCGCCCCACACAGCGCGCGATGTCTGGTTCCGCAAGAATCCCTCGTTCGACGCGGAAATCAGAAGTCGCTTTGGCGCTGCGGTGGACGCGGCGCTGGCCGGTGCGCTTCGCGAATGGGCGACGACGCCGCACGGGACGCTTGCGCGCGTACTGTTGCTCGATCAGTTCACGCGCAATCTCCACCGCGATTCGCCGCGCGCGTTCGCGGGGGACGCCGAAGCGTTGGCGATGGCGACGATGGCGGTGGACGCAGGAGACGACCGTGCGCTCGACGTCTTCGAGCGCTGGTTCCTCTATATGCCGTTCGAGCATTCCGAAGATGCCGATGCGCAGCAACGATCGCTCGTGCTTTTCGATGCGCTCGCCGCGGAGACCGGCGATCGCGGACAGCTCGAGTGGGCGCGGAGGCACGCGGCGGTCGTCCGCCGCTTCGGCCGCTTCCCGCATCGCAACGCGATCCTCGGCCGCGCGTCGACCCCCGAGGAAATCGCGTTCCTCGCACAGCCGGGGTCGCGCTTCTGAGCCAGTACAATTCGGCTGATGGAGACGGTCGAACTGGGGCTCGCTCTGTTCCTCGCCGTTGCGGCCATGGGCGCGCTGGCGCGATGGACGCCGCTACCCTTGCCGATGCTGCTCGTGATCGGCGGTGCCGCGCTGTCGTTCGTGCCGGGCCTCTCCGACCTGCGCCTCGACCCGGACGTGTTCTTCCTTCTTTTCGTGCCGCTGCTGCTGTTCGGCGACGGCTGGCAGTTCCCGAAACGGGAGTTCATCAATTACCTGCGGCCGATCCTCCTCCTCGCGCTCGGTCTCGTCGCGACGACAGTCGTCGCCGTCGGCTACCTGATGCACTGGCTCGTTCCATCGCTGCCGCTCGCCGCGGCCTTCACGCTCGGCGCGATCGTGTCGCCGACCGACGCGGTCGCGACGGCCGCCGTGACGGCAAGACTGCCGCTGCCTTCACGTGCCACGCACATCCTGAATGGCGAAAGCCTGATCAACGACGCGTCGGGACTCGTCGCGTTCAAGTTCGCCGTCGCTGCAGTGGCAACGGGCGCCTTCTCGTGGCTCGACGCGGGCGAAGCGCTCGTGCTGCTCGCCGGCGGCGGCGCGCTTTGCGGTCTCGCCGTGGCCGCGGCGATCGGTGAATTGCGCCTGCGCCTGGTGCGTTTCTGCGTCGACGACCCTACGATCCAGACGATGCTGTCGCTGCTCACACCCTACGCCGCGTATCTCGCCGCCGAGCGCCTGCATGTTTCGGGCATTCTGGCGATCGTCGCGGCCGGACTCTACGCGGGTGCGCACGACATCAGGCACCTCTCGGTGGCCACGCGCCGTCACGCGTGGGAAGTCTGGGCGATGCTTCTCTACGTCTTCAACGGCCTCGCGTTCCTGCTGCTCGGACTGCAGCTGAAAGGCGTGCTCGAAGGCATGAGGGGCGAGTCATGGACCGGCCTCGTCGGCTACGCGCTGGCGCTCTACGCCGCGATCACGCTGATGCGCGTGATCTGGGTCTATCCGGGCACCTATCTGCCGCTGCTGCTCTCGCGGAAAATCCGCGAGCGCGAAGGCTGGCGCGACCCGCGCGTCGTGTTCCTCGTCGGATGGGCGGGGATCCGCGGTTCGGTGACGCTTGCCGCGGCGCTCTCGATTCCGTTCGTCACTGCGACCGGTGCGGACTTTCCCGGCCGCAATCTGATCCTTTTCCTCGCGGGCACGACGATCGTGCTGACGCTCGCGATCAACGGCCTCACGCTCCCAGCACTGATCCGGGGGCTCGACGTCCGCGGCGACGGCACCGCGGAGCGCGAGGACCGGGCAGCCCGGCTCGCCGCGTCGCAGGCCGCCGCCAACGCCGTGCGCATCGAGATAGCGAAGCTCGAGCGACCCGAGGAAATCGCCTTCGCCGAGCGGCTGATCGCCGACTACGAGGCGCGACTGCATCGACATTCGGCCAACGGGCCGCGACGCCAGGACCTGGAAAACGTCGCGGCGGCCGAGAGACGGCTCAAGCTCGCGGCATTGGCGGCCGAACGGGCCGAGCTCCATTCGCTGCGCGACACGCTCGTGATCAACGAGCAGACGCTCCGCGCGATCGAAGCCGAAATCGACCACGCCGAGACGCTCGTCGCGGGCGTCCCGCGGGCAGGCCATTGAACGAATCCCGTCGCCCCCTGCTGCCGCGATGACGCGCAAATCCGGGCTGCCGCTTGGAATTCTGGGCGGCACGTTCGATCCGATCCATTACGGACATCTCGAGCTCGCGCGCGAAGTGCGCGCGGCACTCGATCTCGAGCACGTCCGATTGATCCCCGCCGGGGCCCCGCCGCATCGCAGCGCACCCGTCGCCTCCGCCGCGCATCGGCTGGCGATGGTCGCTCTCGCACTTGCCCCCTACCCCGGCCTCGAAGCCGACGCGCGCGAAATCGATCGCCCGGGCCCGAGCTACACTGTCGTCACGCTCACGGAATTGCGCAACGAAGCCGCCGCGCGACCACTGGCGTTGATCGTCGGCAGCGACGCGTTTCTGGGGCTGCCGACCTGGCATCGCTGGCGCGAGGTCTTCGATCTCGCACATCTCATCGTCGTCACGCGACCGGGAACGGCGCTCGCCGGCGCGTTGCCGCCCGCGCTCGTCCCCGAATGGACGCGTCGCTACACCCGCGACGCGCGAATGTTGTCGCGACCACGGGGAGGGGCGATCGTCACGCAGGCGATTACCCCGCACGACATTTCCGCGAGCACGATCCGCGCGGCCCTCGCCCGCGGACCCGAGGGCGTCGCCGCCGTGCGCGGTTTGCTTCCACCGGCTGTTTTGTCCTATATTGACCGCAACCAACTCTACCGCCCACATCCGGATGCGACTTAACAAGGTCCAGAAGACCGCAGTCACCGCCCTCGAAGACATCAAGGCCCGCGACATCACCGTCCTCGACGTTCGCAAACTGACGAGCCTCTACAGCACGCTGGTCATAGCCAGTGCCGAATCGAACCGGCAGGTGAAGGCGCTCGCCAACCACGTCCGCGACAAGCTGAAGGCGTCCGGTGCGACGATCCTCGGGGTCGAGGGCGAGCAGACGGGCGAGTGGGTGCTGGTCGATGCCGGCGACATCGTCGTCCACATCATGCAGCCTGCGGTGCGCGCGTATTACAACCTCGAGGAGCTCTGGGGACCCTCGAAAGCGCGCACGCCACCCGCTGACCGCGCCGCCGCATAGCGGCGCGCAACCGCGCGCGCCGTAGGGTGAAGCTCCGCGTCGTCGCGCTCGGTCACCGGATGCCGGCGTGGGTGAGTGCCGGATGGGCCGACTATGCGCGCCGAATGCCTCGCGAGTTTACGCTCGAACTGACCGAGCTCAGGCCGGAGCCCCGCGAAGGCGGCAAGACCGTCGCGCAGGTGCTCGCGGCCGAAGGGGCGCGCATCGCGCCCGCGTGCCGCGGTGCCGCTGTCGTTGCGCTCGACGAACGCGGCGAGCCGTGGACGACGCGCATGCTTGCCGACAACCTCGCGCGCTGGCGCGATGAGTCGCGCGCCGTCGCGTTCGTCATCGGCAGTGCCGACGGCCTCGCCGCTTCGGTCAAGCGCGACGCGCAGGCGATCGTGGCGCTCTCCGCGATGACGCTGCCGCACGGGCTCGTGCGAGTGTTCGTTGCCGAGCAGCTCTATCGCGCCGTCAGCATCCTTTCAGGACACCCGTATCATCGCGAATAGTCACGACGCGAACCGGAATTGGGAAGGGGCCAGTCGATCATGAGCCAGCCGGAGATCTACCTTGCCTCGCAAAGCCCGCGCCGGCGCGCGCTGCTGCGCCAGCTTGGCGTCGACTTCGACGTGCTCCGGCTGCGCGAGGCGCCGGGACGTCCGCGCGACATCGACGAGGTCGCGCGCGACGGCGAGCCGGCGCTCCATTATGTCGAGCGCATCGCGCGCACCAAGGCCGCGGTCGGCGGTGAGCAGATGCGCCGCCGCGGCCTGCCGCGGCGACCGGTCCTTGGCGCGGATACCGAAGTTGTCCTCGAAGGCGAGATCTTCGGCAAGCCGCGGGACGCGGCGGACGCGGTACGTATGCTGGAGCGACTCTCAGGCCGCACCCACCTGGTGTCGACCGCAGTCGCGGTCTTCTGGAACGGCGAGGAGTTCGCCGAGATCGTCACATCTACTGTGACCTTTCGCACGATTGCGCCGATGGAGATCGAACGCTATGTCGCTACGGGCGAGCCGCTCGGCAAGGCCGGCGCTTATGCGATCCAGGGCCGCGCGGCGGCCTTCATCAGCCGGCTCGAGGGAAGCTACTCGGGCGTCATGGGCCTGCCGCTCTACGAAACGGCCGCCGTTCTCGCCCGGATCGGGTTCCCCGTGCTATAACGGCGGCAACGACTCACGCCAGCGAACGCCTCGTCTCGTCCGCGGCCGCAAAGGATTTCAGCCTTGAACAATCTTCACCACCGATGTCGCATGAGATCCTTATCAACGTAACGCCCCAGGAAACCCGCGTCGCGATGCTCGAGCAGGGCGTCGTGCAGGAGCTCCACGTGGAGCGCGCCAGTGCGCGGGGACTCGTCGGCAACATCTATCTCGGCCGCGTCGCGCGCGTGCTTCCGGGAATGCAGAGCGCGTTCGTCGAAATCGGCCTCGAGCGTGCGGCGTTCCTCCACATCGCCGACATCTGGGAGCATCGGCAGAACGGCCACGGCGGCCCCGATCCCCGACCGATCGAGAAAATCCTGCACGAGGGCCAGGCGCTGCTCGTGCAGGTGATCAAGGATCCGATCGGCACCAAGGGCGCGCGGCTCTCGACGCAGGTGAGCCTCGCCGGCCGCTTGCTCGTCTATCTGCCGCAGGATTCGCACATCGGCATCTCGCAACGGATCGAGGACGAGGCCGAGCGCGAGATCCTCCGCGAAAAGCTGCAACTGCTGCTGCCCGAAGGGCTCACCGGCGGCTTCATCATCCGCACGATGGCGGAGACGGCCACCGAGCGGGAGATGCAGAACGACATCGAATACCTCACCAAGCTGTGGGGCGACCTGAACGAGGGTGCGCGCGAAGTCCCGGCGCCGGCGCTCCTCTACCAGGATCTGAGCCTCGCCCAGCGCGTGCTGCGCGACATGGCCACCGAGGAAACCGCGCGCGTCGTCGTCGATTCGCGCGAGACGTTCGCGAAGATGCAGGAATTCTCGCGCGAGTACACGCCGGCGTTGGTCGAGCGCATCGAGCACTACGCCGGCGAACGGCCGCTCTTCGACTTGAACAGCGTCGAAGACGAGATCGAGAAAGCGCTCGCGCGGCGCGTCGATCTCAAGTCCGGCGGCTATCTGATCGTCGACCAGACCGAGGCGATGACCACGATCGACGTCAACACCGGCGGCTACGTCGGCGGCCGCAGCTTCGACGACACGATCTTCAAGACCAACCTCGAAGCGGCGCAGGTGATCGCCCGACAGCTGCGGCTCCGCAACCTTGGCGGAATCATCATCATCGACTTCATCGACATGGAGAACGCCGACCACCGCAACGCGGTGCTGGCCGAACTGAATCGCGCGCTCGACCGCGACCGCACGCGCCTCACCGTGAACGGCTTCACCCAACTGGGCCTCGTCGAGATGACGCGCAAGCGGACCAGGGAATCGCTCGCGCACGTCCTGTGCGAGCAGTGCCCCACGTGCCGCGGGCGCGGCCAGTTGAAGACGGCGCAGACGATCTGCTACGAGATCCTGCGCGAAATACTGCGCGAGGCGAAGCAGTTCAACGCCCGCGAGTTCCGGATCCTTGCCGCGCAGCCGGTGATCGATCTCTTCCTCGACGAGGAATCGCAGTCGCTCGCGCAGCTGGGCGACTTCATCGGCAAGCCGATCTCGCTGCAAGTCGAATCGATCTACACGCAGGAGCAGTACGACATCGTGCTCATCTGAGCGGGACCGGCACCCGCGTCGCGCGAAGCACGCGCGTCGAGCGAAGCTCCCGCAGCCGATTCTGTTCCGTCAATGGCCAACGGACTCTGGACCCGCGTCCGCAGCTGGTTCGCGCGGCTTTTCCGGCGCAAGCCGCCGGAGCCGGGACGCTTCGCGTCCGATTCCAAGGCGTCGCTTCGCGGCTTCCTCGTCTCGGCGCCGTGGCTCTGGCCGGGTCGCGACTACCTCGTCTACGTGCCGAAGGGGCACTCGAACTGGCGGCGCGTTCCCCTGCTCGTGCTGATCCACGGGTGCCGCCAGACGCCGGAAGAGATCGCGGCCGCGACGCACATCACGACGCTCGCCGACGAGATCGGTTGCCTGGTGCTCCTGCCACGGCAGAATCCGCGCGCGAACGCATGGGGCTGCTGGAACTGGTTCGACCCTGCGACTTCGCGCGGGTGGGGAGAAACGGCGATCATCGCCGCGCAGATCCGCGCGGTGCGCCGCAAATACCGGATCGACCGGAAGCGCGTGTTCGTCGCGGGACTCTCGTCGGGCGGCGGACTCGCCTCGGCGCTGGGCGTCCGCCGGCCCGCGCTGATCGCAGGTGCGTTCGTCCATTCGGGCATCGCCTGCGGGGCAGCCTCGTCGCCGCTGACCGCGCTCACCGTGCTAAAGATCGGCGCCGACGCCGATGTCACGCAAATCGGCGCCGCCGCCCGTGCAATGGCACATCCGCGCGTGCTGCCGGTGCCGTTGATGGCGATCCAGGGCGGGCGCGATGAATTCGTCGCGCCGGCCAACGCGGCGCAGCTCGTCCGCCAATATCTGGCGCTCGACGGCCACCCGGCGGCGGGCGAAGGGGGACGCACCGAACTCCCTCCTGCAGATGGCACCACAGAAGCCACAATGCCCGACGGCCGCGTGGTCACGACGAGCGAATGGCGCGTCGAGGGTCGGCTCGTCGCCCGCCACGTCTTCGTCGACCAGCTCGGCCATGCCTGGAGCGGCGGCGACGATGCCTATCCGTTCAACGATCCGCGCGCGCCGGATGCGACGGCGCTCCTCGGCGCGTTCCTCCGCGACGCGGTACAGTAACGCCAGAGCTACGAACCCGATCATGAGCGCGCCATGCCGATCGCCGCGATGAACCATTTCACCGTCCTCACCGACGACGTCCCGCGCACCGTGCGCTTCTACGCCGACCTGCTCGGGCTCGTCGAAGGCTCGCGGCCGAATTTCGATTTTCCGGGCGCCTGGCTCTACGCGGGAAGCAACGCGGTGCTGCACGTGATCGGCGGCCGTTCGCGCGCGGACCTCAAGCCGGGAGTCATCGATCACGTCGCGTTCTCGGCGACTGGCCTCACCGAAACGCTCGCGAGGCTCGCCGCGCACGGGGTCCTGCACACGTGCCGCCGCCAGGTCGGCTCCGGCGTCTGGCAGGTGTTTGTCCACGATCCGAACGGCGCACGAGTCGAGCTCGACTTCGCCGCCGACGAAGCCCGTTGACGACACCGGACCACCTCGTCGTCGCCGCGACGACGCTTGCCGACGGCATCGAGTACCTCGCCGGGCTGACGGGCGTCGCGCCGGTGCCCGGCGGCCGGCATCTCGCGATGGGAACGCACAACGCGCTGCTCCGCCTCGGCGAGCGCTTCTTCCTCGAAATCATCGCGATCGACCCCGAGGGTGTTTCGCCACCGCGACCGCGCTGGTTCGGCCTCGACGACATCGCGCTCCAGGCGGAGCTGACCGAGCGGCCGCGCCTGATCCACTGGGTTGCACGCACCGACGCGATCGAGCGCGCGACGGCGGCATGTCCGATCGCGCTCGGCCCGGTCCATCCGATGTCGCGCGGCGATTTCCGCTGGCGAATCACGATTCCCGACGACGGCGCGCTTCCGGGAAAGGGTGTGGTGCCGACACTGATCCAGTGGGACGTGCCGGACCATCCTGCCGACAAGCTGCCGGATTCGAACGTGTCGCTGCGCGCTTTCGCCGCGACGCACTCCGACCCGGCACCCGTGCGGACTGCGCTCGCGCAGCTCGGTCTCGAGGGAGCCGTGCGGGTGAGCTACGACCGCGAAACGCGGCTCGCGGCCATGCTGCGCACGCCGCGCGGCATAGTGACGCTGTGTTCGTGAACGCCGCCTAGTCAATCGTCAACACGTTGTTCCCGAGTCGAATGCGGCAGACGCATCCAACACTCCGTCGTCCCCCTGGAGGCGGGGACCCAGTGTCGTTGAACGTCGCCTTGCACTGTCGACCGAAGACGTTGGATTATTGGGTCGCGGAAACAACGTCCCGCACCTTCATACCTAGGCCAGCGCGCCCCGCGCCGCGATCGGCCATACGCACTCGACGCGCGTGCCGCGCACGCCGACGAGAAAGTCGTAGAGGTTGACGGTCGGATCGCAGTGGCCGGGAACTAGCCACAGCCGATCGCCGACCACCGGCGGCAGCGCCGTGGACGCGACGTTAAGCACGCCGTGCTCATCGGAGGCTCTCGCATATTCGAGCCCTTCGACGCCATAGACCAGCGGCGGCCCCGAATCGAACGCCAGCGCCTTGAGCCCCGCATCGACGATCGCACGCTCCCGCGCCGGCGCGCTCATCACCGTCGCGACGACGTAAAGGCTCTGCTCGAAATGATGCTCGTCCGCCGCGAGCGCGTTGCGCTGGTAGTCGGCATCCATGAAGATGTACGAGCCCGGCTGGAGCTCGGTGTACACCCGGCTGTCGCGCTCGAGCTGCCAGGTCCCGGTGCCGGCCCCGGTGACGACCGGGCACGCAATGCCGGCGGCTTCGATGGCCGCCTTCGTTTCGCGCGCGACGAGAGCGGCGCCGGCAATTGCGGCGCGTCGCTCGTCGGGCGCGCGCAGGTGCTGCGCCGCGCCGTGATACGCGTGGAGGCCGCGAAAGCGCAACGCCGGCGTACGCGCGACGATTTGCGCAATCGCGACCGCGTCCGCACCCGGCGCGACACCGCAACGATGCGCGCCGACGTCGATTTCGACCAGCACGTCGAGCGTGACGCCCGCTGCGCGCGCGGCGGCGCCAAGATGAAGAACGGCGGCCGCATCGTCGACCAGCACCCCGATCGTCGCCTTGCGCGCGAGATTCGCAAGGCGTGGGCATTTTCTCGGCCCGACGATTTCGTTGGTGACGAGAATGTCGCGGATCCCGGCCGCGACGAAGGCCTCGGCTTCGCCGACCTTCTGGCAGCAGATGCCGACGGAGCCGCGCTCGATCTGCGCGTGCGCGATCTCGGGACACTTGTGCGACTTCGCGTGGGGACGGAGCGCGACGCCGGCGCCGCGCACCGCGCTCGCCATCAAGTCGAGATTGCGCTCGAAGGCGTCGAGGTCGACGATGAGCGCGGGCGTGTCGATGTCGGCGGCGGCGTCGCCGACGCGGGCGGGAAGGCTTTGCACGGCGAGGAGCTTGTCTGGCTCCTAGGATCGTACCGCGTTCGGACGTCCGAAAGCGACCTACTTCGTCGCCGTCCCCTCGGCGGCCGCGAGCTGCCCGTAGACGACTTGCGCGATCTTCAGGAGCTGCGCGCGGTCGACATTGCCCGAGATCGCATAACCGCAGTCTTCGTCGTCGATCCAGTAGAAGACGCCGATGCCGTTCTCGACCGCATATCGGAACGCGGTCTCGCCGGTGCCAGTCGACGCCTTGCCGCCTCGCGACTGCTTGCGGATCTGCAACGACAGCCTCTGCTTGTCGGCGTTCTCGTACATGAGAAGCGCCGTCGGGTTGTCGTTGCCGGCCACGAGCCGGCCGCCCACCAGCGCGTAGCCGATCCCGTTGAGATCCGGCGCGTGGACGTCGAAGCCGAGTCGCTTGGTGAGCCAGGTGACCAGGCTCTTTTCCTCGGTTGCCCACACCTCCACCGGCCGTCTCACGTCGGCCGCGTAGAGCGCGTGCGCGACCGCCGCTTGCCGCGGGAACGTCGTCGGAATGCCGCCGCGCTCGATCACGATATCGCGTCCGAGCCAGCCGATGCCGACGCCGAGCATGAGCGTTGCGGCGGCAGCGAAAGCCGGCACGAGCCAGTGGCGCACATCGCCGACGAACCGGGACTTCGGCGCCATCGCGGCGGCGACAAGGCGCTCGGGAATTGGCTCCGCAAGCACCGGATCGAGCGCGTCGCGCAGCGCCGCGGACTGCGCGCGGATCTCGGCGACGCGTGCGGCAAGCTCGGTCGAGGCCGCAAGCGCGGCCTCGACGGCCGGCACCCGATCCGGCGCAAGCTGCCCGTCGGCGTAGGCGTGGACGTCGGCGTCGGGAATCGCGTTGGCCGCGGCGGGATTCATCATCTTGCCTTTGCGCTCATCGACGTTCCCCCCTCCCTTGCGGCTATCCTCGCTATGCCCCACCCGACGGAAACGGTGCTGGATTCCGAGGCGGCGCCGCGATGCTCACTTGACCACGCGGAGCGCGGATGCCGGCTCAGCGATCATGCGCTTCAGCTTGTCGCGTGCGCGCGACAGCCGCGACATCACCGTGCCGATCGGAACCGACAGCACAGCGGCGATTTCCTCGTAGCGCAACTCCTCGACGGCAGCAAGCAGAAGGACCTCGCGCTGGTCGGCCGGTAGCCGGCCGATCTGGGCGACGAGCTCCTTGATCTCGACGCGATCGATCTGGTTCGCGCGCACCGGGAACTGCCAGCCGGCGGCGGTGCCGGTGTCGGCATCGAGCGAGACGTTCATCGCTTCGCGCCGAACGAGCGCCAGCTGATTCACGTGAATGTTGTGCATGACCGTGAACAGCCACGCCCGCAGGTCGGTCCCCGCTTGCCAAAGCCGTCGCTTTTCCCATGCGCGTGCGAGCGTGTCCTGCACGAGGTCGTCGGCGCGGAACGGGTCGCCGGTCAACACGCGCGCGTAGCGGCGAAGCCGCGGAATCGCGGCAACGAGCTCCGGATGCGGCAGGGCCGGAGCGGCAGGGGCAGTCAGATCCACGATTCCCTTCGCTTGATCACGCTTTCCGCAGTGCGCCGGGCGACACAGCCGTGGCCCATCCCGGAAAAAGCGGGGCCCCGCCCGGAGGATTCGAGCCGCGCCGCATGGCGCGATATTACTCCGCGCGCGCCAGGAAGGCCGCCCCCTCGCAGACAGTTGAACTCATCGGCTCTCCCTCGTGCTCGTGGTCCGACTCATTGGCGCCAACACAAAGCCAGAGCGCGTTATTCCCACCGCGGGGGCCGTACGCCTCTGTAGACGACGCACCTTCCCAGGCAGCACCTCCAACACGGGAATGCCCGCTCGCCCTCAAAGCAAGAACAGCGTCGCGAGACCCAGGAAGATGAAAAAGCCGCCCGAGTCGGTGACCGCGGTGATCATCACCGACGACCCGACGGCGGGGTCATGGCCGAAGCGCATCATCGTCATCGGAATCAGCACGCCCATCAGCGCGGCGAGCATCAGGTTCAGCGTCATCGCGAGCACCATGACGAGGCCGAGCGACACGTCCCTGTAGAGCAGCATCGCGACGAGCCCCATTACGCCGCCCCACACGAGGCCGTTGACAAGGCTCACCGTCATCTCCTTGCGGATCAGCTGCCGCGCATTGGCAATCGACACCTGTCCAAGCGCCGCCGCGCGCACGATCATCGTGATCGTCTGGTTGCCCGAGTTGCCGCCGATCCCGGCGACGATCGGCATCAGCGCCGCGAGGGCGACGAGCTTCTCGATCGACCCTTCGAAAACGCCGATCACGCGCGAGGCGATGAAGGCGGTGACGAGGTTGATCGCGAGCCACGCCCAGCGGTTCCGAAACGACGCCCACACCGAGGCGAAGACGTCCTCCTCGGCGCGGAGGCCGGCCTGCGCGAGGAGATCCTCCTGTCCGCTTTCGCGGACGAAATCGAGGACCTCGTCGACGGTCACCCGGCCGACGAGCTTGTCGTTGGTGTCGACGACCGGCGCCGAGACCAGGTCATAGCGCTCGAACGCGGACGCCGCGACGTCGGCCTTCTCGTGCTGCAGCAGCTTGACGGTCGCCGGCTGCATGATCGCTTCGACCGTCGTCTCCGGATCGGTGATGACGATGGCGTGATCAAGGAATGCGTGCGGAACGTGAAGGCCGCCGGCATTCTATTGGCAATCGCCGCTCCCGCACACCCGTCGGCGGCGGAGCTCCTGTCAGCGCCGCCGATCCGTCACGGTACTTGCGCCGACGGCATCCGGGCGAGGAGCGTCGCGACCCGCCCCGCGAGATACGCCGATTCCGGATTGCGCTCGAAGATGCGCGGGGCCGGTGCCATCGCCGCGAGGCGCGCCGCCTGCTCGGCCGAAAGCTGACGCGCATCAATATGGAAATAGTTGCGCGCCGCGGCCTCGACGCCGAAGATACCGTTGCCCCATTCGATCACATTGAGATAGAGCTCGAAGATCCGCTGCTTCGGCAATATCGCTTCCAGCAGCACCGTGATCACCGCCTCCTCGAGCTTGCGCCAGTAGCTCTTCGCGGGCGACAGGAAGAGATTCTTCGCAAGTTGCTGGCTGATCGTCGAGCCGCCGGCCACGACACGGCCGCGTCGCCGGTTCTTTTCCTCCGCCTGCGCGATGCCCTCCCAATCAAACCCGGAATGCTCGACGAACTTCGCGTCTTCGGCGGCGATCATCGCCCGCTTCATCGACGTCGCCACGCGGTCGTAGGGCACCCACGCATAGCGGACCTCGATCTTGCGCCCCCTCTCGCGCGCCTCGGCTACGCGTTGCGCCATGAATGCCGTCTCGCGAGGCGGGTAGTAGCGGTACCAGGCGATGTGTGCAGCGATCCACGCGACCCAGCAGAGTGCGGTCGCGAAGACCGCGGCGGCGGCGACGAGCGCGATGCGGCTGGCCGGTCTCACTCGCTGCGCAGCTCGTCGCCCCTCGTGAACGTCCAGGTCCTCGTGATGTGCAGGATGTCGGTGTCGCGCCGGATGTCGGGCGGGAACGCCGCGAAAGGCGCGGCCATCTCCACGATCTTCACCGCCGCGGCGTCGAGCACGCGCTGACCCGACGAGCGATTGATCTCGACCGTCTCGACGCTGCCGTCGGCGCGAATCGCCACGGTGATCAGCAGGTTGCCGTAGAGCTTCAACTGCCGCGCCGCCTCGGGGTAGTTGAGATTGCCGACGCGTTCGATCTTGAGCCGCCAATCCTCGACGTAGCGCGCGAAGCGATACTCCTCGGCGCGCGCCCCGACGAAGCGCCGCTTCGGCCGCTTCTGGTAGGCGTCCATGTCTTTCGCGATCTGCGCCTCGAGGCGCATCGCCTCGAGCGTGCGCTGCATCAGCTCGGTCGCCGTCGGCAGGTCCTTCGGGTCCTTGGCCTCGATCGGTTTCGGCATCGCCTGCGCGGTCGGCGCGCTCGCAAGGCGCGTCATCAGCTCCTTCGTCTCCTCTTCGAGTGTCTCGACCTTCTGCGCCGCGACCGTCAGATCGGCGTTCGGGCTCTCCTTCGGGAGGACCGGCAATGGGGTCTTCGCATGACGGTCCGCGTCGGTGTTGCCCCCGCCGTCGAGATGCGCCTGAGCGAGGATGTCGGCCTTCACTGGCTTCACCGCCGATTTCGCGTTCACCAGAGCGACCTCGAGCGGCGGCCCGCGATCGAGCATCTTCTGCAAGTCGAACGGCTGGAACTTGATCGCGAGCAGCACCGCGTGGATCAGGATCGAAATGCCCAGCGTGTAGGTGAAAAGCCGCCTGCCGCGATCGCCGGTCTCGAGCCCGGGGACCCAGACCGGTGCCGCCATCGCGGCGGCGCCTCCGGGCAACACCGAGACCCCGGCAACGACGGGCTGCCGAGCCTCGCGCCGGGAAGGCCGACGCCTGCTCTCGCCGGCGGAGCCGGAGGCCTTCGCTCCGGCGGGTGTGGAATTGGCCTTCGGTGCCCGAACGACTTTCGGGACCAGCGGCGCGACCACGTCGGTATTCGCAGCCGTGCGCGCTGCCGGCGGTCGGGGTGCGGCAGCCTTCTTTTTCGGCGCCGACTGCACGCGCGCCCGCCCGGCGGCACTTCGGCGTCCGGGGCCGGCGCAGCGGGCAGCTGGATCTTGGACGAGGCGGGTCGGCGCGGCAAGGGACGGGGCCGTTATGTCAATGTCTTATTGTAGCCGCAGCCAGGGTCGCGCGTGGCCCCGTTTCGCAGCCGAGGACACCGGCTTGTCGGCCCTCAGGCGCCGACGCCTTGGCTGCGACACTCGAGCGTCGCGGAAATGAGATCGATGCGGCCGATCGCGATCCGTACCGGGGTGTCCGGCGCCTGAGGTGGCAGATCGGCAAGCCGAACGATAAGCGGCAGCCGGTCGAAGCGGACGAGGTTCTCGCGAATGACGGTGCCCGCCGTTTCGGTGACGCCCTCCTGCAGGAGCCAGCGGAGACACCAGTAGTGCTCCATTCGATCCTGGAAGTCGGCATAGATCGAGTACGTCGCCTCGAAATCGACGAGCGCCGCGTAGAGCTCGGCGTCGTTTTCCGCGTAGGGCGGCTTCTCGCCCGCGACGACCGCGATGAGCTGGCGCTGGTTGACGAGGTCGCTGTAGCGGCGCAGCGGCGAGCTTGCCCACAGGTAATGCGACAGCCCCAGCCCCTGGTGCTCGGCCGCCCGCGTGCTCATTTTCACCTTGCCGCTCGCCTGCGTCCGATAGAGGCCCGGCGCGTGCGCCAGGTCGAGCACCTTTCCCCACGTGCTGTTGACGAAGATCATCAGCTCGGAGACGAGCTTGTCGAGCGGGGAGCCGCGCGGTCGCGGGACGATCGCCACTCTGCCGTCGGGTGCCAGCGTCCCAATCGACGTAGAAGCTGTAGTCGATGCCGCGGAAAGTCGGCCTTGCCGCGCGTTGCCGACAGCGTCTGCGCAAACTTCCACAGCACGCGCAGTTCCGGTGTCCATGGCGGATCGGACGGGCGACGGCAGATCGCGTTCGCGAACGTGTCTCCGATCGCATCGAGCCGCAGGTTGGCTGCGACCGGAACGCGATTGAGCCGCGTCTCGTGGCGGACCAGCGTGCCGTCGGCCGCGACTTCGGCATACATCGACAGCGCGGGCGGCGGCGTGTCCCGCTGCGAGCGTGAACGCGTCGATCGCCGCGTCCGGCAGCATCGTGATCTTGCGGCCGGGCATGTAGACGGTGGAGAGCCGCTCGCGCGCGACCGCGTCGAGCGGCGATCCGCGCGGAATCGCGAGCGCCGGCGCGGCGATGTGAATGCCGACTTCGTAATGGCCGTTCGCGAGCTCGCGCACCGAGAACGCATCGTCGATTTCGGTGGTCGTCGCGTCGTCGATCGAGAACGCGCGCACGTCTGCCGTCGGCAGCTCCGGCAATGGCGGCAGCGTACCCCATGCGGGAAACGCCACGCCGCGCGGGAAAAGCCTGCGCCAGAAACGCATCGTAGTGGTAGTCGTGCGACGACGGAATCGCGCCGCATTGCGCGAGGAGCGACTACCGGGTTGGTCTGCAGCGCGTCGCAGGCGGCAGCGAGCGCTTTCCATTCGATCGCGTTCTTGTCCGGCTTGTGCAGCAGCATCGGCGAGCTTGGCGCGAAACGCGTCGGGAAGACGATGCGCCGCGAGATCCGCGCTCCACGCGGCCATCTGCTCGCCGTCGCGTTTCTTGCGCTCGACCGACGCGAGCGCGGCTTTGAGCGCGTCCGGCGGCGCCTTCCGGTAGCGGCCCTTGCCGCGCTTGTAGAAGTACATCGGAGCGCCGGAGAGCGCGAGCGCAACCGCGGCGGCTTCGGGCGGCGCGGGCGAACGGCCGAAATACTCCCTGGCGAGCTCGGCAAATCCGAATTCCTCGTCGGCGCACACTTCCCACAGGAAATTCGGGTCGAGATCGCGCGCGAGCTCCTGCGCATCGGCGCTGAGCGCGGACGGCGATGGCTCGGCGAAGCGCAGCAGGACCGCAGCGGCCTTGATCTTCAGCCGCTTGCCCGAAGCGGCCTCGACCTGCAGCGACGTGTCGTTGTCGGCGAGGACCGTGCCGGCTTTGAGCTGGCCGTCGTCCTCGAAAAAGACGTGCATGGGAAGACCGTCGGGCGCGGCCCGGGGTGAAGCCGCTCGGGGAGCGCATTATAGCGGGCGGCGCCACCCCCGGGCCGGCCGTAGCACGCGAACGGTCTGGTGCTAGCGGAGCTTCTGCACCCGCTCGATTTCGGATGCGTACAGCTTCTGGATCGCGGGATCATAGGTCGCGAGCGCCTTTTCGGTCACCGGCGTCGCGATCTCACGCATCCGCTGCTGCTCGGCCGGCGCAACCGCGTTGAACTGCATCCCCTTCGCCTGCAGCTCGCCGACGGCATTTTCCGCGGCCGCACGGCTCACCTGCCGCTGGTAGTCACGCGCCTCGAGCGCCGCGTCCTGAAGGATCTTCTGCTCGGTCGGCGAGAGCTTGTCCCAGAACTTCCTGCTCACGAGAATGATGTTGGTGCCGTAGACGTGGTTGGTCCCGCTGACGAATTTCTGCACTTCGTAGAACTTGTTCGACAGGATGACCGCGTACGGATTCTCCTGCCCGTCGACGGTGTGCGTTTCGAGCGCCGTGTAGAGCTCGCTGAAGCTCATCGGCACCGGATTCGCCTTGAACGCCTTGAAGGTGTCGAGGAACACCGGGTTGGGGATCACCCGGAGCTTGAGCCCCTCCAAGTCCTCGGGTTTCGTGATCGGCCGCTTGCTGTTGGTCACGTTGCGGAAACCGAGGTCCCAGTACGCGAGGCCAACGAGCCCCTTTTCGGGCAGCTTCTCGAGCAGCGCCTTGCCGAGCGGGCCGTCGAGCAGCGCGAACGCCTGCGCGTGGTTAGACACGCTGAACGGAAAATCGATGACGCCGTAGTCCTTCACGATGCCGACGAGAGACGTCGTGGCAGGCGCCTGCATTTCCTGCACCCCGCCCTGCAGCGCGGAGGTCTGCTGCTGCTCGGTGCCGAGCTGGTTCGACGGGAACTCCTTCACCTGGAGCTTGCCCCCGCTCTTCGCCGCGACGAGCTCGGCGAACTTGTGCACGCCCATGCTGACGGGGTGGTCGGTATTGTTGAGGTGGCCGAAACGGATGACGCGCTCCTGGATCTCCTGAGCAGGCGCGGACGTGGCGCACAGCAGCGTCGAGAGGATGAGCAAACGAGTTCGGAATCTCATGGGGGCTCCGGTCGGGCATCACGAACCGATCGTGACTGCAAAGAGATCGCGCGCCGCTTACGGCGGCGGTGCTGCGGTCGGGCGCAACCAGTCGAGTATAGGAGAGCGCGTCGAAAACAAGGCGCAGAACCGTCGGAAAGTGTGCGCTCGCCGCCCGAAAACGGCCCCAGCCGCTACGACGATCGACCTGCTCCGTCAGGCGCCACCGCGCGCTCGGGCGATGATGTCGTAGACGGCCTTGAGATCGGCGATCGGCATTTGCCCGGGCGCCGAGCTCCCCTCGCCAATGGCAAAGCTCAATGTCGAGCCGAATGCGCCGCCGATCATCCGCGTCACCGCTCCCAGCGGTCCCATCGACATGCTGATGAGCGGAATGCGCGCCTTGGCATCCGCCTGCGCGGTCGCGAGGAGAAGCGTCAGCACATCGACCCGGTCGCGCGGCATCACGGCGACCTTGGCGACATCGGCGCCCAATCGTTCGGCTTCGAGGAACCGCTGAACCAGAAATTCCGGACCCGGCGTGTAGCCGAAATTGTGGTACGAAAGGATGACGCGAACCGCCTGTCGATGCGCGGCCTCGACGACGCGCCTGACGTGCCCGGCGTCATTGCCCATCTCGAAGTCGAGAAAGTCGACGAGGCCGCTCGCGCCGACCGCGTCGTAGAGGCGGACGACGTCTTCATCGCCGAGCGCGACGGCCTCGCCGCCCTCCCTGCTCGAGCGGCGCGTGAAGATGAGGGGCGCGTCGCCCACCGCCGCGCGTAGCGCCTTTCCGGTCCCGAGCACTGCTGCCGTGTCCGCGATCTGCTCGAAGAAGTCGACCCGCCACTCAATGACGTCGGGCCCCTTCGCCCTCACCGACGCTGCCTCGGCCAGCACGCGCTCGCGCACCCTGCCGACGAGCGGCGTGCAAATGAGCGGCGTGGCGCCACCGAGCTTGCGCCCCCGGATGTCGATGATCTTGGACGGGTTCAATGTCTTGCTCCGTTTCGAGTCCCGATTATCGCATTCACGCCCCGTTGGCTGCGGGCAGGGATGGTGCGGGGGCGGTCGAGCTCAAGGCCTCCCATCTCCACCACCGGCGCCCGGTTCGAATAGTTGAGCGCGGTGCGCAGGTTCGGTTCCACCATCAGTACCGTCTTGCCCGAACGGAGCATCCGAACGAAGAATCAGCCAAGCCCCACCAGGGGAAGAAGAACGTAGAGTCCGCCCCAGATGACCAGCCCGCCCAGGAGGTCGAAGAAAATTCCCGCCCGTATCATAGACGTGATCGGCACCATGCCCGAACCGTAGACGATGGCATTCGGCGGCGTCGACACGGGCAGCATGAACCCCCAACTGGCGCCCAGAGTCGCACCGATGGCCGGAGGGAGAGGATTCACACCCGCCGCCTGCGCAAGGGCAATCATGACGGGGATCACCATGTTGGCGGAAGCGGTGTTCGACGAGGTTTCGCTCACGAGCATGGCAATGTAAATCGCGCCGAAGGTGATGCCCCAAACCGATGTCGCGCCGCTCATCTTCAGGAGACTGGTACCGATGACCTCGGCGAGCTTCGTGTCGAACATCATGGTGCCGAGCGTGATCCCGCCGCCGAACAGCAGCAGCGTTCCCCAGTCGATCTTCGTGGCCTGGGTCCAGGAGATCGTGAACTCCCGCTTCTTCCAATCCACGGGAAGCAGGAAGAGCAGCAGCGCGCCAATGACGGCGGCAACGCCTTCCGGCATCAGTTGCCGTACGCCTTGCTTATCGGCGCCGCGTCGCCGTATACGACCGACAGAATCCCGGGAATCAGCCAGAGCGTTACGGTGACCAGAAAGCAGAACAGCGCGTTCTTCTGCCCTCGCGTCCACTTGCCCAGCTTGCCGCGCTCCTCGAGCACGAATTCGGTGCCTCCCTCGATGCGGGCGACCTCGGGCTTGTGGAGGAAGTACATCAGGAAATACAGGAGGGCAAAGAGCAGGATCAGAAGCGGGATGGCGAAACTCATCCATTGGAAGAAGGCGATCTTCACGCCGCAGAACTTTTCGATCATGGCGATGCCGATCAGGTTCGGGGGGGTTCCGACGGGGGTGCCGATGCCACCGGCCGACGCCGCGTAGGCCGCCATCAGCATCATCCCGGTACCGAACCGCAGTTTCAGCGGGTCCACCTTCTTGCCTGTCCGCTTGGCCCGGATGTCGGCCAGCGCATACACGATTCCAAGGGCGATCGGGAACATCATTGCGGTCGCGGCCGTGTTGCTGATCCACATCGACAGAAAAGCGCAGATGAAGCCGAAGGCCAAAAGTATTCGGCCGGTGCTGTTGCCGACGAACTTCAGCGACATGATGCCGTAGGCAAAGCGCTTGTCCAGGCCGTGAATCGCCATCGCTTCCGCAAGCATGAAGCTGCCGAGGAACAGGTAGATGATCGGATCGGCATACGGCGCGAAGACGGCTCTCGCTTCGCTGACGCCGAAGACCACGCAGAGCACTGACGAGAACAGCGCGGTCATGGCCAGCGGAATGGGTTCGCAGATCCACCACACGACTGTCCAGCTCAGAATCGCGGCCAGCACATGCGCCTTCGGGCTGAGCGACGGCATGTCGATCAGGTACAAGGCCAACGCCACAAGCGGCCCCAGAAACAGTCCAATCGTATTCCGCCATTTGTCGAAGGTTTGTTCCTGTTTGGAGATAGTCTCCTTCAGGTCCGTGGCTTCCAGTGTGATTGCGGCCATGATTTGTGGTCCGACGGGTTACCCGCGATTCGCCTTAGAGGAGCGCATATAACGAAGCGCGCCCCACCTGATCGCTTGAGCTTAGGCGCGAAGCGTCGGCCGGCATTTGACGGAAATCAACGTCAAACCCGCCTCTGTGGCGTCGTCCGGGCGCCGCCGTTCTCCGCGGCAGTTTCCAGTTCGGGCTGCGCCCTTTCCCCCCGGTCCGGTGCGAAGCGGTGACGATAGTGTGCGCATGCCGAACGTATCTCCGCACGACGGCTGTCCAAGCGAGGCCTTGCTTACTAGACTTGAACGAGGGTATGCGTCTCGAAGCCCAGGACGTTCAGGACATTTCGGGCACCGTCCCGGTTGCTGCCGGCTCGGAGTCGCCGCCCGTTGAGTGCGCCCGCTCCTTGACGGACGAGGTGGCGGCTCACCGCCAAATCCGGCGCGGTCCTCAATAAGCGACCTTCGCGACACTGCGCAGCTCTTCGGGCGTCGCAGTGCCGAAGCCGAAAAACTCGAGGTACGCTGGGATCATCTCGAACAGCATGTCGGTGCCGACGACGAACCGGCAACCCTTGTTCCGCGCCGCGGCGAGCAGTGCTGTGATCTCCTGCTTCATCACGACCTCGCCGACAAATGTCGAAGGTGCGAGGCGCTCGACATCGAACGGCAACGCATCGGTCGGCTTCATGCCGAGGGGCGTCGCATTGACGACAAGATCATAACCGGCGGGATCGTTGCCGCGCACCCCGACTTCGAGTTTCGGATAATGATTGCGCAAGCGCGACGCGAGGCCCTCGGCCGATGCCGGGTTGGTGTCTGACAGTGCGATCGACGCGACGCCGTCCGCTGCGAGTGACGCAGCGATTGCCGACCCGACGCCGCCGGCGCCGACGACCAGACACTTCGCCCCCGCAAGCGCGAAGCCCTTGCGCGCGAGTCCGCGCGTAAAGCCCGTCCCGTCGAACATGTCGGCAAGCAGCGTCCCATCCGGCCGCTTGAGCAATGCGTTCGCGGACCCCGCGATCCTCGCCGTCGTCGTGACCTCGTCGGCAAGCGACACTGTCGTCACCTTGTGTGGCATCGTGATCAACGCGCCGCGGATGTTGGTGAGCTTGAATAGCGACTTGAGCACAATGGGGTAGTCATCGGCCCTGACACCCGTCGGCACGACGACAGCGTCGATGCCATGCGCGTCGAACCACGGGTTGTAAATCAATGGGGCCTTGAATGCCTCGGTCGGGTAGCCGATGTGCGCAATCAGGGTGGTCTTGCCGCTGATCATGAATTGCCTCGTGCGAATGATTCGCTCGGCGACAGCCGGGGTCCCGCCTGCAGCAAAGCAACGACAGGCTGGCGCATGGCCAACGCTCGTGCCATCCCGGTTCCCCGCGGGCCGTCAGCCCGAAATGAGCTCCGAACGCGAGCGATGGGCGGATTTTGCCGCCCGTCGCAGGGGTTCAAGCGAATGGGATTACTTTGTACCGGCCGGCTTTGGAATCTTGAACTTCTCCGGAGATTCCTTGGCTCCGCCGGCTTCGTAGATCAGCCACGACATCTGCGAGCGCCAGGTGTTCATGAAGTCCCTCGCCGGAGCACCCGAGAGTCCCAGCACGGTCAACCCGTTGCTCTTCGCGTAGTCGACGAACTTCGGCTCGGCAAGCGCTGCCCTGTAGGCCGCTGTCAGCTTGTCGACGATCGGCTGCGGAGTGCCCTTTTTTACGAATACGCCATAGAAGAACCCGGACGCCTTCATGGCATCGGTGAACGCAGGATTGAGCTTGGTGATGTACGGGACTTCCGGTACGGCCGGGTTCGGCGAATTCTTCATGATCGCGAGTGCACGCAGATCGCCGTTCTTGATGTACTGAACGGCCGCACCGACCGCGAGCCCGCTGACGTCCAGCTGCTTGCCGAGCAGCGCCGTGACCAGCGGACCGTCGCCGTCGAACGCGACCGGATTGAAGGTCACACCTTCGATCTTCTTCAGCAGCGTCGCCGTGACCCAGGGCTGTCCACCGATGCCGCTGATGCCGATCGACATCTTGCCGGGACTGGCCTTCGCCGCCTTGATGAGGTCGTCATACGTCTTGAGCGGAGAATCCTTCGGCACGACGATGACGGTCGAGCCTTGGACGAACAGCATTACCGGGTCGAAATCGTCGTAGCTCAGCTCGGAAAGGCCCAGCACCTGATACAGCTGCGGGTTCTCGGCGTGGAACAGAAGCGTGTAGCCATCCGCTTTCGCGGCCGCAACAGCCTGCGCGGCAATCGCCCCGGTCGCACCGGTCTTGTTGGCCAGGATGATCGGCTTGCCGAGTTCCTTTTCGGCCAGCGGGGTCGTCAGCCGGGAAACGGTGTCGGTGCCGCCGCCGGCGCCCCACGCGATGATGCCGTTGATGGGGTGATCCGGGTAATCGGCGGCAGCGGTAGCGCCGAAAGCGATGACGCTTCCGGCGAGAAGGACTCTGGACCACTTGACGAAATTCATGCGTTTCTCCTTTTTGGGAAAGGGCTTTCGGCCGCGAACGTCGCCGGCTTTGAGCCCCACCTTGTCCTGCCATCAACAGCACATCGTGTGCGGCAAGGGGATTCGTAATGCGAACAAGCCTCCATTCAGCTCCCGCAGGGACTAGCGGACCCGGCCCAGCAGGAGCGCATGCAGATAGCGCGCTGCCTCGTGCCGTCCGTGCTTGCGCTCGATGGCCAACGCGATCAGCACGTCAGGACCCAACTCGCTGGCGGCAACGTCACGGTGCACCCCGGCAATGAGTTCGCCGCGGCGTTCTTCGGGAATTCCCCTGACGAAGACCTCCGGACACGCATCGACGAGCCCGTTGTAATACACCTTCCGGCCATCACCGAGCAGCGCCTCGATCTCCTGATCAGAACGCCCGGCGAGAACCTCGCCGGCGACGCCGCGGCACGGGATCCTGATGTCGAACACCCGGCCCTCGATTTTTGCGGCATCGTATTCCCGTCCGGCCAGCCGGCCGTAGGTGATCATCGCCCGGGCGTGCACGCGCCGCCAGGGCTCGGCCCTGAAGAGCCGGAATCTCACCGTCATGTAGAGCCCGGCGAGCAGGAACGGAACATAGAGGGCCCAGGCGATCGGACCGCCCAGGCGGTTGATCGCTATGCCGCAAAGCACGACCGTCACGATCGACAGCCAGCCGAATCCTAGATACCACGCAATCCTCATGCTGCTGGCCTCTTCCACGATTCAGGCCGGCTTCCGGCGGAACGCGCCCTTGACGGAAGCCATCGCTTTCGGATTGGACACAACGGCGGTGAGGAACATGAGCCCGAGGATGATGAGCGGCACCGGATTGGTCACCATTCCCTCGAAGAAGCCCGCGGCGCTGCCGTGCGCCATCTGCACGCCGCGCCGGAAATTGCTGTCGATTATCGGTACCAGGATCATGCCCAGCACCAGTGGGGCCACCGGATATGAATAGCGCTTCATGAAATAGCCGAGGATGCCGAACGCGATCATCCAGTAGATGTCGGCGATGCTGTTCTGGATCGAGTAACCGCCGACGAAAGTGAGCACGACGATGATCGGGATGATGATGGCCTTGGGCACCTCGACGATCTTGCTGAAGGCGCGGATCCCCGTCATCCCGACGATGTAGAGAAATACGTTCGCAAGAAGCAGCGATCCGACAACGAACCAAAAGAACTCGGGCTGTTCCCGCATCAGCATCGGCCCGGGGCGGAGTCCGTGGATGATCAACGCGCCGATCAGAACGGCGGTCACCGAGTCGCCGGGAATGCCCAGCGTCATCATCGGGACGAAGGCGCCGCCGATCGCCGCGTTCGCCGCCGCTTCCGGCGCGATGAGGCCCTGGTACGCGCCGTGACCGAAAGGTTTGGGGTACGGATTCTTCACGGTGCGCTTGGCGTGGTCGTACGCCATCAGTGCCGCGATATCGCCCCCGGTGCCCGGTAGCGCGCCGATGATCACACCGATGGTCGAGGCGCGAAGCGTGAGGAACATGTTCTCCATCACGGCACTCCACGCCGGCCGGATGCGGGTGATCTTCTGCTTGACGGGCAAGGTCTTGGTCTGTAGCTGAACGAGCGCCTCCGAGATGCCGAACGTGCCGATCATCACGATTACGAAGTGGATGCCGCCGAGCATCGCGGTCGTCCCGAACGTCATGCGCCCCTGCCCGGTTTCGGTGTCCATTCCGATCAAGCCCACCACGATTCCGATGAACGCCGCGATCAGCGCCTTCAGCATGCTGCCTTCCGACAGGCTGCCGACGAGGAACAGTCCCATGAAGGCGAGCAGGAAGTAATCGCGTGGCTGAAATATGAGCGCCAACTGCGCAATCATCGGCGCGAATAGGGCGAGCACCAAAATTCCGAAGAAGTTGCCGATGACGGCCTCGGTCGTGCTGAGTCCCATCGCTTCGCCCGCGAGCCCCATCTTTGCCAGCGGGTATCCGTCGAAACCAGACGCGACCGCGGCGGGCGCACCGGGAATGTTGAGCAGGATGCCGGAGCGCGCACCACCGTAGACGCCGCCCGTGTAGATTCCCACCATGATGGCGAGCGCCGGCAGGACGTCCCAGGAAAACGTAAACGAGATCAGGAGAGAGACCGCCATGGTCACGGAGAGCCCAGGGATCGCCCCGACGTACAGCCCGACAAGCGTGCCAATGCCTATCCAGCCGATCAGGGTGACGCTCATGAACGGCTGCAGGATTCCTTCCAATCCGGCGTACATGCTTGCGCCCTTCGGTCCGGGTCAGGGAAGAACCACCTGGAACAACGTGGAAAAGATCAGGTAGAGCATGGCAAGCGTTCCCGCCGAAATGATGACCTTGGCGATCAGCTTCCGGGGGTCGAGCAGGTACATGGTCCCGACCAGGAACAGGAACGTCGCCGGAACGAAGTGAATCGTCTCGACGACGAATCCGTAGAGCGTCAGCGTCGTAAGAAGGATGACCACATCCTTGTCGAACAGATGGTGCAGAAGATCGCCGAACGTCCCCTCCCTGTAGCCTTTGCGAGCGAACTGTATCGCGAGGCCGACGATCATTAGCACCAGAGCGCCCGCGACAAGCTGCGGAATGCTGCCCGGTCCGGCGCTGTGCCCCTGGAAGAATCCGGGGCTTCGCAATGAATCGACGAAGAGCGCGCCGCAGATGACAAGCAGCACCAGCATCATCTTGTACTCGCCCTTCGGGCGTGCGTGATCGGGCTTGACGGATCCGTCGTTGGCATGTTCGCTCATCGCTGTCCTCCTATTCCTTCGCCGGTTTCGTCGGGTCGATTCGCAGGTCATCTGCCCGTCGGCCTGTCGGGCGAGAGCTGCTCCTGAAACATTCGCGGCCGAGCACGAGCTGAGCGTTCTGGGGAAACCGTGCCCTCCGCGCCGCAGCGAGCTGCGGCGCGACGCACCCGACCTCCACTGGATTACTTCGCCGCGCGGACCTTGTCGATCTCGGTGAAGACCTCTTTCGCGAAGTCCGCACCGACGTTCGCGCTGTACTTGTCGATCACGGGCTTGAGCTTCGTCCGGACTTTGGCGATCTCGGCCGGCGGCAGCTCGGTGTACTCCATCGTCTTCTTCAGCGTGGCGAGCGACGCGTCCTGGGCGTCGCGGGACAACTTGCGCTGATAGACCGCCGACTCCTTCGCCGCGTCGAGCAGGATCTGCTGCTCGTCCTTGTTCAAGCGGTCCCAGGTCTTCTTGCTGATGAACATCGACTGCGGGTTGTACATGTGGTGCGTGCCCGCGAGGTACTTCTGCACTTCCTGGAACTTGTTCGCCTCGATCACCGTGTACGGGTTTTCCTGCCCGTCGATCGCCTTCTGCTCGAGCGCCGTGTAGACCTCGGTGAACGCCATCGGCACCGCGTTGGCGCCGAGCGCGTTGAACGTATCGACGTAGATCGGCGACTGGATCACGCGGATCTTGAGGCCCACGATGTCGTCCGCCGTCTTGATCGGGCGCCTGCTGTCAGTCATGTTGCGGAAGCCGAGATCGTAGTAGGCGAGGTGGACCAGGCCTTTCCCAGGCAACTTGTCGGCGAGCTGCTTGCCGATCGGACCATCGAGGATCGCGTCCACTTCCTTCGCGTTGTCGAACAGGAACGGGAAGTCGACGATCGCGTATTCCTTGATCTGACCCTGGAGGATCCCCGAATTCATCGAGGCCATGTCGATCGTGCCGCCCTGGACCGCGGAGAGCACCTGCACGTCGCCACCGAGCACGCCGCCCGGGAACACCTTGACCTGCATCTTGCCGCCGCTCTTCTGCGCAACGAGGTCGGCGAACTTCTGGCCGCCGACCGGGATCGGGTGCCCTGCCGGGTTGGCAGTCGTCCACCGGAACGTCTGCTCCCGCACCTGCGCCTGCGCGGCGCCGACCGTTACCAGCGCGCCGCACGCGACGGCCAGCACCAGTTTCATCGATTGCTTCATTTTTAGGCTCCTCTCTCAGTGACACCACATAGACACGACGGCTGGCGAATCCCCGCCAAACCGCGTTGCGAAATATCCGGCTGCGTCAGCTGCTGAACCACCTCGCCGGTCCCGTGACCAGGATCGGGAAGATGATCAGCAACAGCAGCACGAGTAACTGCGCGACCATGAACGGCCACACGCCCTTGATGATGTCGTCCATGCTGATCTTGGCGACGCCGCAGACGGTGTTGAGCACCGTCCCGACCGGCGGCGTGATCAAGCCGATGCAGTTGTTGATGATGAACAGCACGCCGAAGTAGATCGGGTCGATGCCGGCGGCGTTGACGATCGGCATCAGCACCGGCGTCAGGATCAGGATCGTCGGCGTCATGTCGAGCGCCGTGCCGACGATCACGACCAGGACCTGCATCGCGATCTGTAGCATCAGCGGCCTGCCCATGAACGGCTGCAGCAGCGCGGTGACCTGGCCCGGCAGCTCGGCGACCGTGATCAGCCACGCCGAGACCAGCGCCGCGGCGACGAGGAACATCACGATGGCCGTCGTTTCGGCGGCGGTGACGAACACGCCGAAGACGTCCTTCCATTTGAGCTCCTTGTAGATGAAGATCGCGACGAACAGCGCATACACCGCGCAAACGACGCCGGCTTCCGTTGGTGTGAAGATGCCGAACTTCAGTCCGAAGATGATGATGCCGGGCAGCGCCAGCGCCCAGGAACCTTCAACGACTGCGCGGACGACCTCCCTGGACGACACCTTGGGTGGCGGGACGATGTCCTCCTTCCGGGCTTCCCACCACCACGCGACCGCGAGGCCGGCGCCGATCAGGAGGCCCGGGACGATGCCGGCAAGAAAGAGCTTCGAGATCGACAATCCCGCGGCAACGCCGAAGACGATGAAGCCGATCGACGGCGGGATGATCGGGCCGATGATCCCGCCGGCGGCGATCAGCCCCGCCGATTTCTTCGGATCGTGTCCGGCCTTGACCATCATCGGGAACAGGAGCGCGGAGAGTGCCGCGGCGTCCGCGACCGCCGAGCCGGACAGCGAGGCGAGGATGCACGACGCGACGATCACGACGTAGCCCAGGCCGCCCTTGACGTGGCCGACCAGCGTCAGCGCGACGTTGACGATGCGCTTCGACAACCCGCCGGAATTCATGACCTCGCCGGCCAGCAGGAAGAACGGCGCCGCCATCAGCGGGAAGCTGTCGGCGCCGGCGATGAGGTTCTGCGCGATGATCTGCGAGTCCATCATGTTGAGCTGATACATCATCGCCACGGCGCAGACGATCAGGGCAAATGCGATCGGCATGCCGAGCGCCATTGCGCCCAGCAGCGAGGACAGGAAGATGATGATGGTCACGACGGTTTCCCCTAGACCTATGTGCGATCGTTCGGAACGCCCGCGGAATCGGCCGCCTCCTGCTCGTGCAGCTTCGCCAACTCCACCTTGTCCTCGGATTCCCGCACCTGGACCAGTTCCTTCTCGGTCAGCTTGCCGGTCAACGCCTGCCAGAGATTGCGCAGCAGCAGTCCGCCCGCCCCGACGGAGAAGACCAGCCCCACGCTGTAGTAGAAGTACCCCATCGACAGGTTGGTGGCCGGCGCCATGTTGTCGAGGTTGATCTTCGTCTGCTGCCACGTCCCGTCGAAGAACAGCCACACGCACCCCAGCATCAGCAGGTTCGACAGCACGAAGCACGCCTTCTTGCCCCATGCCGGCAACCGCGACACCACCGAGTCCATCCCGAGGTGGGCGTGATCGCGCAGCGCGACGACGGCGCCGACGAACACCAGCCACACGAACAACCAGCGCGACAGCTCTTCGGATATCGAGATTCCCGAGTTGAACGCGTATCGAAGCACGACGTTGCCGAACACCAGCACGACCATCCCGAACATGCACAGGGCGATGAATACGCGCAAGAGCTTGAAGGTGCCATCGACGACTCGAGTCATGCTGCGCTCCTGTGATGATGCTCGTAGTCATGGGCGTCGCCCGAACCCTTGTCCTCGTCGAGATGGCTCCGGGCGACGGAGATCGCGAGCCGCGCGACCTCCTCGGGCCCGACCGCCTTCGTCAGCGCGACGCGGGGGATCTCCAGCGCATAGGGAATGTCCTGCGGCATGCGCGCCAGGATACCGCGCACGTCGATCCCGCCCTCGCCGGGAAACTGGCGCTCGTCGCGCGCGGTGTGAATGATCCCGGCCATGGTCGGGGGCACTTCCTTGGCGGCATCGCAGACGTGCGCGAAGCGGAACCACTCGCGCGGAAGTGCCGCGAGCTGCTCGAACGTCGAATCCGATCGCCCGAAATGCAGCATGTCGACCAGGATCCCCGCATTCCTCCTGTTGACGGCGCGCACCACGCGCGCCGCCTCGGCAAGGTTGCCGGTCTCGGTCCAGTGCGGGAATTCCAGGCTGACGAATATGTCGCGCGCGAAGGCGAGATCGCACAGCCGCGCGAACCGCGCGGTCTTGCGCTCGCGGTCGGGGTCGGGCAGCTGCGCGATGAGATGGTGCGCGCCGAGCTCGGCGGTTGCATCAAGCTCCGGGAGGAAGTGCTCCGGTTCGAGCGCCGGATCCATGCGGAAGAGCTCGCTGTCGTGCACCGCGACACCGGTGGCGGCGAGCCGCGCCTTCGTCTCCGTCATCAGCGCCTTGTCGCGCGCGAGGTCGTAGAGCACCTCGTCGGGCGTCACGCGGGTCATGCGCAGCCCCACGTAACGGTAGCCGGTGCGCGCCGCGACGTCGACGAGCTGCGGCGGCGAGAGCGACAGCGCGGTCAGGTGCGCGAGCGAGTAGTCGTGCTTCATCGGTCTCTGCCCTCCCATCCGCAATGGAACGGCCACGCTCAGTCGGCGTGCACCGCGCCATGGGTGCTGACGTGATGCACTTTCTTGCCCGGCGAGTAGATGTCCATGATGTTCCAATGGCCTGCCGTCGGGACTGGCTCGTTCTGCATCACGACGTCGATCACGAAGGGCTTGCCCGCCTTGATCGCGCGCTCGAGCGCCGGCTTGAACTCGGCTGCCGAATTGATCTTCAGACCGTCGATGCCGTACGCCTTCGCGACCGCCGCGTAATCGGGGGAGTACGGCTTGCCGTTCTTCTCGAACACAGTGCCGAACGTCGTGCCGTAATGTGCCTTCTCGAGGCCGGCGATCGTCCCGAAGGCAAAGTTGTTCATGATCACCCACACCACCGCGACGTCCTGCTCGAATGCCGTGGCGAGCATCGCCGGGTTCTGCCCGAAGCCGCCATCGCCGACCAGCGCGACGACCACGCGGTCGGGGCATGCGATCTTCGCGCCCAAGGCTGCGGGGGCGCCGAAGCCCATCGTCGCATAGCCGCCCGGCGTGAAGATCGTGCCTGCCTCGAGGATCGGAAACTGCTGGCCGACGCCGTTCTTGTTCCAGCCCACGTCGGTGGTGATGAGCGCGTCACGCGGCAGCGCTTCGCGGACATCGGCCAGAATCCGCTCGGGTCGCATCGGATAGGCGTTGCTTGTCGCGTGCGCCCTGTTGCCGGCGACGAACGCTTCGCGCGCCCTGGCGATTTCCTGCGCAAGCTCGGGGCGCTTGATTCCCTGCGGAACGAGCTTCCGCGCAACGCGCGTCAGCACGGTGAGCGCCTGCTTCAGGTCCGCGACCGCGCCGATCGCGACCGGATAGTTGCGCCCGATCTCGGCGGGGTCGATGTCGATGTGGATGAGCTTGGTCGGTGGAAAATTGAACGTGAACGCGGGCTCCCACGAGCTGCAGTCGGCTTCCGAGAAGCGCGTCCCGAGGCCGAGGATCCAGTCCGCGCCGCGGCACTGGTCGTTGATGAATTTCGTGCCCCAGAAGCCGGTCATGCCGAGGACGAACGGATGATCGTCCGGCAGCGCACCCTTCCCCATCAACGTGTGCGCGACGGGAATCTGCAGGTGATCGACGAATTCGCGGAGTTCGGCCATCGCGTCGGCGAGCATGATGCCGCCGCCGACGTAGAGCACCGGCTTCTTTGCCGCACACAGCTTCTTGAGGATTTCAGAGGCCGTCTCGTCATCGAGCGACGGTTTTTTCAGCGTCTTCGTATTGAGGCGCAGCCGTTCGAACAGCCTGACGTCGATTTCCTTCGAGAAGATGTCCATCGGCACGTCGACCAGCACCGGGCCCGGCCGCCCGCTCTCTGCGAGCGCGAAGGCCTTTTCGATGATTTCGGGAAAGAGGTGCGGTTGATCGGCGCGCCAGGCGCGCTTGACGAATGGGCGGTAGATCTCGTATTGCGACGCGTCCGCGTGCAGGTTCACTTCCTGGTGCGGGTGCTTGCCGTAATAGTGGCTCGGGACGTCGCCAGCGATCACGACCATCGGCACCGAATCGAGCGCGGCGTTGGCCACCCCCGTCGCCGCGTTGGTGAGCCCGGGCCCGAGGTGCGACAGGACCACCGACGTCTGCTTTTTCGCGCGCGCGTAGCCGTCCGCCATATGCGCGGCGATCTGCTCGTGCCGCACGTTGACGAACTTGATCCGGCTCTTTTCGAGCGCCGCCAGCACAGCGATGTTCGTGTGGCCGCACAGGCCGAAGATGTGCTCGATGCCGCGGGCTTCGAGGTATTTCACGAGCTGGTTCGAAATCAGGTCCTTCATGTGCTGCTCCTTCGCTCCTCGTGCTGCCCGGTGAGCCGGGCGGATCGCAACGCGCTTGCGACGCGAATCGGTCGTCGGCCGGTCTCAGGTCGTGATCGTCTCGAACTCGGCTTCCAGCTCCGGGTCGTAGAACGGACCGAACAGCTCCTCGTCGGACGGCCGGTCTTCCTTGATCGGCACCGACACCCATGTCGTGTTCAGGTAGTGCTTGAGATGGACGTTCTCGGAGACGATGTTTCCGCCCCACGTGCCGCAGCCCAGGCTCGACGTCATCGGCATCCCGTTGTTGAACGCGCCGGCATTCGCCTTCGACTGCGGTTGCCGCACCATGATCCGCGAGACGGGCGCGGCGAGCGCAAGGCGATGAATGTGGTCCTGGTCGAACGAATAGATCCCGCACGAGTGGCCCTTGCCGCCGACCTCGTAGACGCCGCGCATCATCGCGAGCGCCTGCTCGAACCCCTTGTATTTGTAGACGGCGAGGAGCGTCGTGAGCTTCTCGCCCGAAAACGCGTGCTCCTTGCCGATGCCGTCGCCGCGGACGATGATGAACTTGCGATCGGCGGGTATCGAAAATCCCGCCGCAGCGGCGAGCTTCTGCGGCGCGATCGCGACGGTGTCCGGCGTGCGATGCGCTTCGTCGTCCCACATCACGCGGCGCAATGCGGCCTTTTCCTCCTCGCTCGCGAGGTAGCCGCCTTCTGCCTGCAGCTGCGCGAGGAGCTTGTCGAAGATCGACGCCTCGATGATCAGGTTGCCGTCCGCCGAGCAGCCGGAGCCGAAGTCGGACGTCTTCGACAGCCGCGTGTTGCGCGCGGCTTCCTCGATGTTGGCGGTCTCGTCGATGATCATCGTCGAGTTGCCTGCCCCGACACCGTAGGCCGGCGTGCCCGAGCTGTACGCGGCGCGCACCATCGGCTGCCCGCCCGTGGCGACGATCAGGTCGGCGCGCGCCATCAGCGCCTGCGACATCGGGATGTTCACCTTCGTCAGGCACTGCAGGATATCGGCCGGCGCGCCTTCGCGCTCGAGCGCCTCGCGCATCAGCCGCACCGTCTCGAACGACGTCTTCTTCGACCGCGGATGCGGCGAGAAGATGACGACGTCGCGCGCCTTGATCCCGTAGATCGCGTTGCCGGCGGGCGTGAGGTCGGGATTGGTCGTCGGCACGATGCAGGCGATGATCCCGGCCGGCTTGCCGTACTTGACGATGCCTTTCTCGGGCAGCTCCTCGATGATCCCCACACTCTTCTGACGCAGCGCGTCGCGGAGCACGCCGCGGATCTTCATCCGCTTGCCCATCCGGCTCACCGCGTCGCCGAGGCCGCTCTCCTTGATGCCCATGTCGACGAGACGCGTGAACGTCTTCTTGTTCGCGACCGCCCAGGCGACGGCCTGGCACAGCCGATCGACGCGCGCCTGGTCATAGGTCTCGATGATCGCCAGCGCTTTTTTCGCGCGGGCGAACACGTCGTCCAATTCCTGCTGCTGCTCTTCGGTGATGCCTTTCTTCGGTTCGGAAGCGCCCATCTCGAATCCTCTTCGCGTCTCGTGTCTCGTGTGTCGTGCCGTCGTTTCAATGCGCGCCGGCGGATGCAAGTCGATGCGCGGCTGGAAGCGCGGTGCGAGTGCAGGCGCCAACCGTCCGTTTCGACATCAAAGGAATCTCCTCCGTTACCTGCCAGTCGTGCCGTGCCCGGGCTCGTCACCGTCATCGCGTGACCGAGTCGGGGGGCTCGGTGCAACAACCCCGCCAGCCCCGTCGCTTAACGGCGAGAACATCGGCACCGTTCTCCGGCGCTCTTGGCTACGCCCGTCGGCGAACCTGTCCTGCGGTTCACTCAAAATGCCATGCAACGATAGGACTTCCGCCGCCTGCTGGTCAAGGGCGTATAGCGACGATATGTGCGGTTGGCGCACACAAATTCCGCACTAGCTCGGGATTTGCGCTATGCTGTCGTCGATTAGGGGCGAAAATCGATCCAGGGGGTCGTGTATCGCCCAGATAATGCGGATTGCGGACGGTAATGCTTTCCATCTCTATCGAAAGGCAGCCCATGGTAAAAAATGCGGCGGCGTTGCGAGACACGCGCATTGCAGAGTCGGCCGAGCGACCGGTCACGCCCAAGCCGCCCGCATTCACCGATCCCGACGCACTGCCGGCGGATACGATCGCGCGTCTCGGGGACGACCCGGACTTTGTGACGGCGCTGGCTCGAGGGCTCGCAGTGCTGCTGGCGCTCTCGGACAAGCGGCGGCGGATGTCGATCGCGCAGGTGAGCCATCGCACGGGCATCCCGCGCGCGGCCGCTCGGCGCAGCTTGCACACGCTGTCGAAACTCGGCTTCGCCGCCGTCGACGAGCACCGCCGGTTCTATCTGCGCCCGCGCGTGCTGTCGTTCAGCCACGCCTACCTTTCCGCCTCGCCGATCGCAGTATTGGCGCAGCCGATGCTCGATCGCCTCGGCGAATCGCTGCGCGAGGCGTGCTCGCTCGCGACGCTCGACGGCGACGAGATCGTCTACCTCGCCCGCTCGACGTCGTCGCGGATCATGTCGCCGCAGTTGAACGTCGGCAGGCGCCTGCCCGCCTATTGCACGTCGGTCGGCCACGTGATGCTCGCGCACCTGCCGCAGAGCGAGTTGGACGATTATCTGACGCGGGCCAAGCTCCATCCCTACACCGAGTACACGCCAACCTCGAAGGAAAAGCTGCTCGCACTGCTGAAGGAAGTCCGCGAGTCGGGCTATGCGTTCGCGAGCCAGCTGATGGAACCGCGGCTGTGCACGCTCGCGGTCCCAGTGCGCGACGCCGGCGGCCACTACGTGGCAGGCATCAACGTCATCCTGCAGGGGCGGCTCGTGCCGCGGAGCGAAATGGCCGAGCGCTTCTATCAGCCGCTGCAGGAAGCCGCGATGGAGCTGGGATCGCTGCTGCTTCCTTGATTCGTGTTCGAGCGGCGAGCCGTGTCGGCGTGAACCGCGGTAGGCTATGATCATGCTGCCGGCGGTGTGTTCTCGCGCGGCCGCCAGACGATAGGCAATCACGATGACGAATGCGATGGATCGCGAGGCGGTCCCCGAACCCCTGAATCCGCTCGGCTTCGACGGCATCGAGTTCATCGAATTCGCCACGTCGAAACCGCAGGCGCTGGGCGGCGTGCTGGAGATGATGGGGTTCCGTCCGATCGCGCGCCACCGCTCGCGCGAAGTCGAGCTCTATCGGCAGGGCACGATGAACATCATCGTCAATGCCCAACCGGCCGACGTGCCGCGCACCGTGCAGCCGGTCGAGCGTCCGATCTTGAGCGCGTTCGCCGTGCGCGTGCGCGACGCCGAATGCCGCGTTCCGCCGCGCGCTCGATCTCGGCGGCTGGGAGATTCCGGTTCGCGCGGCACGCGATGGAGCTCAACATCCCGGCGATTCACGGCGTCGGCGAGAGTCTCATCTATTTCGTCGACCGCTACGACGAGTTCTCGATCTACGACATCGACTTCCGCGCGATTCCCACCGTCGACCGCAATCCTCCGGCGATCGGCGGCCTGCGACTTCTTCGGCATCGTCCAGTACGTCGGCGCCGGCCGCACACCCGACTGGGTCGAGTTCTATTCGCGGATCTTCGGCTTCACGCCGCTGCCGAACCGGGTCCGCTTCGGGATCATGCCCAAGGGAATGCTGCTGCAGAGCCCGTGCAAGCAATTCTTCCTGCAATTGATCGAGCCCGACGAGGCCGCCACCGACGTCCCGCTGGGAGGAGCACCTGCAGCGCATCGGTCTCGGCACGCCCGACGTGCTGGCAGCGGTGGCGGCACTGGAAAAGCGCGGGGATCGAGTTCGTCGCCTCCGGCGAGGTCCACTCGAGCGAGCGCGGCGCGCTCACGAGGCCCTATCTCGGCAGCGTGATGTTCGAGCTCGTGCACGACGACAACGCCGCAGAGTCGCGCGCGCAAATGAACTTCACCGACTTCGGCATGGACACGGCGTCGCTCGCGGGGTCGCTCGAGGCGAAGCTCGCCGCGATTCGCAGGGCAGGATTCTCGCAGGTGATGATTTCGGCCGTCGACGTCGTCGCGCATCCGCAGGGCACGGCGGCCGCCGTCGACGCCATCCGCCGGAGCGGGCTCCGGGTGACGGGCTATCAGGCACTGCGTGATTTCGAGGGGCTGACCGGCCACCTGCATGCGTACAAGATCGACGTCGCGAAAGTCGATGCTCGAAGTGTGCAACGCGCTCGGCGGGCGCTTGCTTCTGGTCGAAGCCTCGACGTCGACGCACGGTGACCGCGATCCCGACGTGATCGCGCGGGACCTGCACAAGCTCTCGGTGCTGGCGATCCCGCTGGGCATCCGCATCGCATTCAAGGGCACGCCCGCGAGCCGCACCGTCAGGGACCTCGCCGCCGCATGGGAAGTCGTCTGCCGCGCGAACTGCCCGAACCTGGGACTCGCGATCGACTCGTTCGACATGCTCGCCGCGCATGCGTCCGCTCGACACCTGGACGAGGTCGATCCGGAGTAGATCTTCCTCGTCCAGCTGTCCGACTTCATGTGGCACGAGATCCGCTCCGCGGAGGAGCAGGCCGCGACGGCGACGCATTTCCGCGTGTTTCCCGGCGAGGGCGTGCACAGCGATGTCCGTCGCGGATCTCGTGACCAAGCTCGATCGGATCGGTTACTACGGCGATTACAGCTTCGACGTGTACAACGACGATTATCACCAGATGCCGCCGGAGACCGTTGCCGAACGTGCGCAGCGTGCCGCGCTGTGGCTGGGCGAAACCGTGCTGCGCCGCGCGCTGCCCGTGCCGAACATGGAACGGCTGCGGCGGGCCGCCAATCCCTGATGGTCGGGAAGATGGAATACAAGCGACTCGGCGCGAGCGGGCTCGAGGTCTCGCCGGTCTGCCTTGGCACGATGATGTTCGGCGACCGCACCGACGTCGCAGAGGCGCAGCGGATCGTCGACGCGGCGCACGCCGCCGGGATCAACTTCATCGACACGGCGGATGCCTACGGCAACGGCCGCTCCGAAGAAATCGTCGGCGCCGCGATCAAGGCGAACCGCAAGCGATGGATCCTTGCGACCAAGGTCGGCAACGCGCTCGCGGGAAAGCCGCACGACGGCGGCCTGTCGCGGCGCTGGATCCTGCAGGCGTGCGAAGACAGCCTGGCGCGGCTCGCGACCGACTACATCGACATCTACTATCTCCATCGCGACGATCCGGATACGCCGCTTGCCGAGACGGTCGGCGCGATTGGCGATCTCATCAAGAGCGGCAGGATCCGCTACTTCGGCGTTTCCAATTACCGCGGCTGGCGCATCGCCGAGGTAGTCTCCGAATGCGAGGCGCAGGGCGTGCCGCTGCCGGTCGTCTGCCAGCCGTACTACAACCTGCTCAATCGAATGCCCGAGGTCGAGATCCTGCCGGCGTGCGATTACTACGGGCTCGGCGTAGCGCCCTATTCGCCGATCGCGCGCGGCGTGCTCACGGGAAAATACGGCGGCGGAAGCACGCCGCAGGACTCGCGTGCGGCGCGCAAGGATCAACGAATGATGGAAACCGAGTTCCGCGAGGAATCGATCGCGATCGCGGAGAAGCTAAAGGCACACGCCGAAAAGACCGGCCGCACGCTGACGCAGTTCGCGCTCGCGTGGCTGTGGGCCAACGAAATCGTCACCTCGGTGATCGCGGGGCCGCGGACGCTCGCGCAATGGCAGGACTATGTCGGCGCGATCGGCACGCCATGGCGCGCCGAGGACGAAGCGCTCGTCGATTCGCTGGTCAAGCCGGGCCATCCCTCGACGCCCGGCTACAGCGATCCGCAGTATCCGTTCTACGGGCGCAGCGTCGAACGGTGACCCGGAATCACAGCAACACGATTTCGCCGCCGGGCCTGCGGGCAAGCTCGGCGATCGTGCCCGGGTCGTCGAGCACGTAGCCGGCGAGCCGGTCGACCACGGCCCGCGTTTCGGGACTCGCAAGGACCGCGCGGAATCGTGCGACAGCGGCGGAGTTGACCGCGCGCTTTCGGCAGGCGAAGAGGTAGCGCTCCTGTGCAACGGGCACGAAGGCGAGGCCGAACGCCGCCGCCGCGGCTTCGAGCCCGAATCCGGCGTCGGCCTTGCCCGAAGCGATCGTCGCCGCAACCGCCGCATGCGTGAATTCCTCGTTCGCATAGCCTGCGATCCTTTCCGCAGGAAGTGCGTCGGCGGCGAGCAGCCGATCGAGCAGGATCCGCGTTCCCGAACCGGGCTGGCGGTTAACGAAGCGCAGCTGCCGCGACGCGACGTCGCGCAGCGTGCGCACGCGCATCGGATTGCCGCGCGGCAGGATCAGCCCCTGCGTCCGGCGCAGGAAGCGGATCGCGGCATCGCGGCCGGGTCGCAGCAACGAGAGGAGGATCTCGCGCCCTCCCCGACGTTCGAGCGCGATGTGAAATCCGGCGACGTCGACCGCGCCTTCGACATAGCGCGCGAGGCTCGCCGCGCTGCCGTGGAATGCGACGTCGATCGCCTGGTCCGCGCGCCAGGATTCGCGCAACTCGCTCAACGCCATGTCGTGACTCGCGGCGATCGACAGCCGGCGCGTCCCCGGTGTCGGCCCCGCGGTCCCGCGCACGTCGAGCACGAGCTCACGCCGGTGCGCGTGCAACAGCGAATGCGCTGCGACGTCGGCGGCGAGCAGGCGTTCGCCGAGCGGTGTGAGCCGCGCGCCGCGACCGCGCGAAAGGGCCGCGAGCGGCGTGCCGGTCCGGCGACCGGCGTTCTCGAGTACCCCCCATGCGGCGCGATAGGAAACCCCGCATTCGAGCGCCGCCGCCGTCAGCGTGCCGTGGGTCGCGATGGCGCGCAGCAATGGGAGCGCACGCGGATCGAGCGCCGTGCCGCGACGCACGCCAAGCGCCCAGCCCACCGCCGGCGTCAGCTTCATTATGTCGATCCGTGCATATTTGCGCCGTGCCGGCCTGGCTCTAAGATGCATCGCCGGCCCTCCCAAACACACCGATTATGCACGTTCTTGCCGAATAGCGCGAAAGCCGCGGCCCTGGAATCCGCACTCGATATCGTCGGTCCCGTTCGCTCATGAGCAGCCTGTCCCAAGCCGCAGTCGAGGCGATCCGGCTCGTCGCCGGCGCCGACCCGAAGCTCTCGGAGATCGTGCTGCTGAGCCTGCGGGTCAGCTTGACCGCAGTAGCGATCGCTTCGGTGATTGGGCTGCCCATCGGTGCTGCTATCGCGGTGAGCCGCTTCGCGGGACGCCGCCCCCTGATAGTCATGCTCAACGCACTGATGGGCCTTCCGCCCGTCGTCGTCGGCTTGCTTGTCTACCTGCTCTTGTCCCGCGCCGGACCGCTGGGCTCGGCGGGCCTGTTGTTCACGCCGGCGGCAATGGTCATCGCGCAGGCGATCCTGATCGCGCCGATCGTCGCCGCACTGTCGCTGCAAGTAGTCGAGGACGCGTGGCAGGAATACCGCGAGCAGTTGCGCTCGCTGGGAGAGACTCCGTTTGGCGCAGCGGCCACGCTGCTGTGGGACCTGCGCTTCTCGCTCGTCACGATCGTTCTGGCGGGCTTCGGGCGCGCGGCCGCCGAAGTGGGCGCCGTCATGATCGTCGGCGGCAACATCAACGGCGTGACCCGCATGATGACCACCGCCATTGCGCTGGAAACGAGCAAGGGCGACCTGCCGCTGGCGCTGGGACTCGGCATGATCCTGCTCGCCATCGTCGTTGCGCTCAACGCCGCCGCGTACATCGTCAAGGAAACGGCGCAGCGGCGTGTCGGGTGAGCGGCCCAGCATGGACATGCAGACGCCGCCGTCGCTGCTTCCGCTCCGTCTCGACCAGGTGGTGTTTGCGGTTGGCGCGAAGCGGATCATCGACGGCATCTCGCTGCAACTCGATCCTGGTCCGCGCACGGTCGTCGTCGGCCCGAACGGCGCCGGCAAGAGTGTCCTGCTGCGGCTTTGCCATGGGCTGCTCAATCCGACGTCGGGTCGCGTCACCTGGACGTCGCCCGAAGCGCCCGGCGAGCCGCGGCGGCAAGCGATGGTCTTCCAGCGTCCCGTGCTGCTGCGGCGAACGGCGATCGCCAACATTACCTACGCGCTGGCAATCGCCGGCGTGTCGCACGCCTGGCGAGGAGCTCGGGCGCTGGAAGCGTTGCGCAAGGTCGGGCTGGAACGCGTCGCAGGCCACCCTGCCCGGGTGCTTTCGGGCGGCGAGCAGCAGCGGCTTGCGCTCGCTCGCGCCTGGGCGCTTGCGCCGGAGGTGCTGTTCCTCGACGAGCCGACCGCGAATCTCGATCCGGGCGCGGTCCAGCGAGATCGAGAAGGTCATCGGCGCCATGCATGCCGACGGGACCAAGATCGTGATGGTCACGCACAACCTCGGCCAGGCGAGACGGCTTGGCGACGAGATCCTGTTCATCCACCAAGGGCGTCTCGCCGAGCGCGCGCCGGCGGATCGCTTCTTCAGGCAACCGGTGTCGCGCGACGCCGCCCAATTTCTCGAAGGGGAATTGCCATGGTAACCACTCGCCGTCTCTTCGCTGCGGCCCTTTTCGCTCTGCTTGCGCTCGGCGTACACGCCGAGGAGCGATTCATTACCGTTGCCTCGACCACGTCGACCGAGCAGTCCGGACTCTTCGGCTACCTGCTCCCGATCTTCGAGCAAAAGACCGGCATCAAGGTGCACGTCGTCGCCTTGGGGACCGGGCAGGCGCTCGATCTCGCCCGGCGCGGCGATGCCGACGTGGTCTTCGTGCACGCCCGCTCGGCCGAAGAGAAGTTTCTCGCCGAGGGTCATGGCGTCAAGCGCTATCCCGTGATGTACAACGATTTCGTCCTGATCGGGCCGAAGACCGACCCCGCCGGCATCGGCGGCGGAAAGGACATCGTCGTGGCACTCAAGAAACTCGAGGCAACGAAAGCGCCTTTCGTTTCCCGCGGCGATCGAAGCGGCACGCACATCGCGGAGCTCGCCCTGTGGAAGACGGCGGGGATCGACCTCGACAAGGCCAAGGGCCCGTGGTATCGCGATACAGGACAGGGCATGGGTCCGGCGCTCAACACCGCGGCATCGATGAATGCCTACATACTCGCCGATCGCGGCACGTGGCTGTCGTTCAAGAACAGCGGCGATCTCACCATCCTCGTCGAGGGTGACAAGCGTCTGTTCAACCAGTACGGCGTGATGCTCGTGAATCCCGAGAAGCATCCGAGCGTCAAGAAGGAACTCGGCCAGCAGTTCGTCGATTGGGTGATCTCGCCGGAAGGGCAGAACGCGATCGCAGCCTACAAGATCAACGGCGAGCAGCTCTTCTTTCCCAACGCTGGGCAACCAGGCGCATGAGCACGCAGTGGCTTGCTCGCATTCAATTCTCTCGACGACGAGCACGCTAGCGCGGGCACAGGCGGCCACGACAAAATGAGGTTTGGGGCAGGTTCATTCTCTCAGGAGCTTTCATGAAACTCAGCGCTCGCAACCATTTCGCCGGAAGCATCAAGGAAGTCCTGAAGGGCCCGGTCAGCACCGAAGTCATGGTGGGGATCGCGCCCGGTATCGACGTGGTCGCGGTGATCAGCACCGCGTCGGCGGAGAACCTGCGTCTTGCCGTGGGAAAGCCGGCGCATGTGCTGATCAAGGCCAGCAGCGTGATGATTGGCGTCGACTAGCGTGTCCTCGTGCGTCCGCTGGCGACCGGCCAGCAGAGCGGCGATGCTGGTCGTTGTTCTCGCGCTAACGGGGAAGGCGTGCGCGCAAGCGACGTCGACATTGACCGTCTCCGGCAACGTTGCCCAACCTGTGACGCTGACCGTCGACGATCTCAAGCGGCACCCCGTGCACACGATCGACTTTACGCCCCGGGAATCGGCGCGGGCGAACGATCCCGGGCGCCGCACCATCGTTACTCGGGATGCCTGCTCCGCGATGTGCTGGCAGCGGCCAAACCCACCGAGAGCCGGGCTCGGGATCTCCGAAGGAGCTATGTCGTAGCCACCGCCAGCGACGGCTACGAAGTGGTGTTCTCGTGGGCGGAGCTGTTCGTCTCGCCGATCGGAGATACCGTGGTCGTCGCGTATGAGCGTGACGGCGGACCGCTCGGCGACGATGAAGGACGCATCGCACTGGTGTTCCCAGCGACACGCGGCCGGTGAGGCACGTCAAGTGGCTGCAATCGGTGCGGCTGCAGGCGGCCGATTGATCGGCGAAACCCTCTCCACCGGAGAGGGAAGGCAGGGGGCAGCGTCAGTCGACGTTTGCCACGCCGTGCGGCACGTGGCCGGCGGCTACGTGCTTCAGCGCCGACTCGACGTGCGTGCGCTGGTCGTCGAAAAAGATGTCGGCGCGGAACGCGCGCAGGAATTCGCCCTTGTCGAGGCCGCCCAGGAACAGCGCCTCGTCGATCCGGATGTTCCAGGCGCGCAACGTCCGGATCACCCGCTCGTGCGCGGGCGCGCTGCGCGCGGTGACCAGCGCGGTCCGGATGGGACTCTTGTCCTCGGGGAAATCTGACTGGATCCGGTGCAGGCCGGCCAGAAACTCCTTGAACGGCCCCCCGGAAAGCGGCTCCAGCGCCGCGTCGGATTCGGATTTCGAGAACGCCGCGAGCCCGTCCTTCTGGTAGACCCGCTCGGCTTCGTCGGAAAAGAGCACCGCGTCGCCGTCGAAGGCGATCCGCAGCTCGTCGGCCTCGTTGCCGCCGACCGCGCTCGGGAAAATCGTCGCCGCCGCGTAGCCCTCGTCGAGCGCGCGCCGCACGTCGCCCTGGTCTGCCGAAAGGAACAGGTGGGCGCCGAACGCCGGCACGTAGCGTGACGTCGCCTCGCCTTTGGTGAACGCCGCGCGGGTGATGTCGAGGCCGTAGTGCTTGATCGCATTGAACACGCGCAACCCGGTGTCGGCGGAATTGCGCGAGAGCAGGATCACCTCTACGTACTGCTTGTCCGGGCGGTTCAGGCGCAGTAGCTTTTGCACCAGCACGAATGCGGGGCCTGGCGCCAGCAATTCGTCCTCATGCTCGACTTGATAGCGGTGGTACGCGTCGACGCCGGCCTCGGTGTAGATGCGGTGGCTCTCGGTCGAGATCGAAGAGCGCCCGCGAACTGATCGCGACGACGAGCTTCCCGGCGAGCGTGGGTCGGGGCATGCGGGCAAGTATAGCGCCGCGGCCATTGCGCGGCGTGCCGGCCCCCCCTTCGCCGACGCATCGAAGGCATGGGCGCTCCGCGCGCGGATGGCGAGGATCGGCGGCGCGCTTTCGCCCATCCTCCCGCAAGTCGGCGATTGAACCGACCCGCGCTCCGCTGTTTGCACGGCGCGGCAGGAACGTCGCCCGGTCCGCCGCACGCGTTCAGCGGAGAATATTGGTTACGCCGCCTGCCTCAGCCCGTCGCCCAGCTCCACGAAAATGGCGCGCACCTCCTCGACCGCCCAGTCGAGTGCGTTGCGGTCGATGACGAGCGGCGGGGCGAAGCGCACGACGGTGCCATGCGTGTCCTTCGACAGGATGCCGCGCGCGAGCAGGCGGTCGACGACGTCGCGCGCGGTGATCCGCTGCGCGGTCGACTTCGAGCCCGACGAAAAGTCCCTTGCCGCGCACTTCGCGGATCAGCGGGCTGCGGATCGTCGACAGGCGCGCCGAGCAGATGCGCGCCCTCGACCGCCGCGCGCTCGATCAGATGCTCGTCGAACAGCACGTCGAGCGCCGCGAGACCCACCGCGGCCGCGAGCGGGTTGCCGCCGAACGTGCTGCCGTGATCGCCGGGCGTAGAAAACCTGCATGAGATCGTCCGTGCCGACGAACGCCGACACCGGCAGCAGGCCGCCGCCCAGCGCCTTGCCGAGGATCACGCCGTCGGGCTTCACGTTCTCGTGCTCGCAGGCGAGGAACTTGCCGGTGCGTCCCATGCCGGTCTGGATTTCGTCGCAGATCAGCAGCACGTTGCGCTCGCGGCAGATCCGCGCGCACTCGGCGAGGTAGCCCGCTGGGCGGCACGACGATGCCGCCTTCGCCCTGGATCGGCTCGACGAGGAACGCCGCCGTGTGCGGGCTGATCGCCGCGCGCGAGCGCGTCGGCGTCGCCGAACGGAATGTGCACGAAGCCGCGGCGCGAACGGCCCGAAGCCGTCGCGGTACTGCGGCTCCGATGAAAAGCCGACGATCGTGATCGAGCGGCCGTGGAAGTTGTTGCGCAGACGATCACTCTCGGCGCGATCGGCCGGAATGCCCTTGACCCTGTGGCCCCATTTGCGCGCGGCCTTGAACGCGGTCTCGACCGCTTCGGCGCCGCCGTTCACCGGCAGCGCGCGATCGAGGCCCGTGACAGCGCGTCAGGCGTTCGAGAAAGCGCGGCAGGAGCTCGTTGTGAAACACGCGCGATGTGACGGCGAGCCGCTGCGCCTGCTCGACCAGCGCGCGGACGATGCGCGGATGCGCGTGGCCGTGGCTCACCGCCGAATACGCGCTCATCATGTCGAGATAGCGGCGGCCGTGCTCGTCCCACAGCCAGCAGCCGTCGCCATGCGTCATCACGACGGGCAGCGGATCGTAGTTGTGTGCGGCATACCGGCGCTCACGCGCAATCGCGGGTGATACCGCCGATGAATCGAGTGTCGGCGCAATGCCGGTCGCAAAACGGCTATCCATGCCGATGCTCCTTTTGAGAGTCGGTCCGCGTCACCTGGGACAGCGGGGAGAACGCTAGATTCGGCGCCGGGCTCGTGGCCCGCGCCGGATCGCAAACAGGATCAGCTGGGTGAGGAACCGCAACTGGGCCATGTCATCGGCCGAATATACCCGGAGCGTCGCGCAAAGGCGAGACGCACCGCAGCATTTCGCGGGCGCAGCATTGCGATGCCTTGATCAGACGCCAGTCGCTTCGGCCATCAGCGTCCGCCAACGCCGGTAGCGTCCGCGCAGGGCCGGGTCATCGACCGGCGGGAAGATCCGCTCGTCCGCGAAACGGTTCCAGCCGTCAGGACGGCCCGCCGCGAGGTAGCCGATTCCGCGGGCCGTCGCTTCCGGATCGTCGCGGCGATGGACGGGGAGCCCGCTGACCGCCGCAAGGCGGCGGCACAAACCGTCCATCCGGGACACCCCGCCGCTCACGCGAATGCGTCGCGCGGGCGGCAGATAGTTCGCCATCTCGTCGATGTTCGCCTGCAGCAGGAAGGCAATGCTCTCGACGACTGCGACCGCCTGCTGCCACGGCTCGCCGCTTCCGACGTAGCGCGAAGCGAAGTCCGGTTGCCAGAACGGTCCGCCGAGACCGGCGATGCCGTTGAGGAACAGCAACGGCTCCCCCTCGCGCTCGAGCCACTGGCCCAACAACGGCACGAGGTCGTCGACGTGAAGCTCGCGCTGCAGCCATTCGAGCGCGGTGCCGGCGCCGTTGACGTTGCCTTCGACCGTGTAGATCGTGGTCTCTCCGTCGTCGAGGATGATGCCGGTGAGTTGCCGCGGCACGTAGCCGGGGTCGCGCGCGAGCGCGCGCTGCACGAACGCACTCGTGCCGATGTTGATGTACGCCGAATCGTCCTCGGGCCAGCCGAAGGCGAACACCGCCGCCGACTGATCGCCGTTGACCGCGCGCAACGGGATGCCCTGGTCACCGGAACGAAGCGTACCGTAAGGATGGCACGTCGGCACGCTCTTCGGCAGGAAGCCTTGCGGCAGGCCGAACAGTGCGAGTAGCGCGGGATCCCAGTCGCGCGTGCGCAAATTCCAGAGTTGCGTGCGCGCAGCGCATTGCGGATCCGCGAAAAGCGGGTGCTCGTCGAGCAGGCGAAAGACGAGGAAGGACGCCTGTGGACCCCAGCAGAGCGTGCCATTGTCGCGCGCGGCGCGCACTGCCGGCAGATGCTCGAGCGCCCAGCGCAACTTGCTCGCCCCGTAGTGCGCCGACAGGAACAGCCCGGTCCGTTTGTGCACGTCCTCGCCGCGCGGCTCGAACTGCGAAACCCACCGATGCGCCCGGCGGTCCTGCCAGCTGAAGACGGGCGACAGCGGCCGGCCATCGCGCCGGTCCCAGCACACGCAGCTCGCGCGCTGGCTCGCGAGACCCGCGGCAACGACGTCCCGCCGGCGGTCACCGAGCTCCGCCAATGCGGCATCGATCGCCGTGACGATCGAGGCGACCATCGCGTCGCCGTTCTGCTCGGCCCAGTCGGGCTGCGGACGCGAAAGCGCGATGTCCTGCGTGGCAACCGCCTGCACCTGGCCGCGCCGATCGAGCGCCACCGCGCGGCTTGCGTGCGTGCCCTGATCGATCGCGAGGTAAAGGGGATCACGATCGAGCGTGCGCTCCGGTTCATCGCTGCGCCTTGCCACCGTCAGCCTCCACCGTTTTTCGTCGCAAACCGTAGCACGGCCGGGACCTCATCGGCGAAGTCGGCCCAGCCATGGTCCCCGCCGCCGTGCACGTATTGCCAGGCGCCGCCGTAGAAGGCGACCGCTTCGCGCCAATCGAGCAACTCGTCGCCGCTGCGCACGAGCAGAAAGTAGCGTTCGGGACGCGTGATCGCCGCGACCTTCAGCGCTCGCAGCGCGGTGAAATGCGCCGCGGTGACCTCGAATGTTTCGCCGGTATGGAGATTGCGCTGCACGCCGAGGTACAGCGCAAGATCATCGTACGGACGGATCGCCGGATTGATCACTGCTGCGCGCACCCGGAACCGTTCCGCGAGATGGGTCGCGTAGAAGCCGCCGAGCGAGCTGGCGACCAGCGTGAGCGTCGCCGCTGCAGGGATCTCGCGCCCGATCCACGCGGCAACGCTCCCAATCGCCTCCGGCGGGTCGGGCGAAAGCGTCGGCACCACGAAACGCGGACGTTCGCGAGACGGCAATGCCGCAATGGCCCGCGCAAAGAGCTGCGCCTTGATGCTTTGCGGCGACGAGCGAAAGCCGT
>CAVSFA010000004.1:0-381997 GCA_963727145.1 uncultured beta proteobacterium
TGCAGATAGACGATCGTCGCCACGAGTCGCGCTCAGCGCTGATTCGCGAGCCGTTGCAGCAACTTGTCGTGAATGCCGCCGAAGCCGCCGTTGCTCATCACCAGCACCCGATCGCCCGGACGTGTTTCGGCGACGACCGCGGCGACGAGCGCATCGAGCTCAGCGTAGACGTCCGCTTTGGCGCCAAGCGGGGAAAGCGCTTCGGCGACGTCCCACGAGAGGTGCGCCGCGTAGCAGAACACGCGGTCCGCGTCGACGAGGCTCCCCGGCAGGGCCTTACGCATCGCGCCCAGCTTCATCGTGTTCGACCGGGGCTCGAGCACCGCGATGATCCGCGCGTCGCGCGCGCCGCGTCGGAGACCGTCGATGGTCGTCGCGATCGCCGTTGGATGGTGAGCGAAATCGTCGTAGACGGTGATGCCGCGCACGGTGCCGCGCGCTTCGAGACGGCGTTTGATCCCGCGGAACTCCTGGAACGCCGAGAGGCCGACGTCGACCGGGACGCCGGCGTGACGGGCGGCGGCGAGCGCCGCCACCGCGTTGAGCCGATTGTGACGCCCGAGCTGCGGGGCGTCCGCCGGCCAGCGCACGAGTCCCTGCGGCGCGCTGCCATGCGTGACCTTGCCGTCGGGCGCGATCCGCCACGCGGGAGTCCGGACGCCGTCGGGCGGCGCGATCTCGGCGCCGGAAAAATACTCGACTTCGGACCAAGAGCCGCGCGCGAGCACGCGGTCGAGGCTCGCTTCTTCCGCGTTGACGATCAGCCGTCCTGACCGGGGCACCGTGCGCACGAGATGGTGAAACTGCGTTTCGATCGCCGCGAGGTCGGGAAAGATGTCGGCGTGGTCGTACTCGAGGTTGTTGAGAATTGCGGTGCGCGGACGATAGTGGACGAACTTCGAGCGCTTGTCGAAGAACGCGGTGTCGTATTCGTCCGCCTCGATGACGAAGAACGCGCTGTCGGCGAGCCGCGCCGAGACGCCGAAGTTCAACGGCACGCCGCCAATCAGGAAGCCGGGATTGAGGCCGGTCCGCTCGAGGATCCATGCGAGCATCGATGCCGCGGTCGTCTTGCCGTGCGTGCCCGCGACGGCCAACACCCATTTGCCCGCGAGCACGTTCTCGGCGAGCCACTGCGGCCCGGAAATGTAAGGCCGGCCGCTGTCCAGCACGGCTTCCATCAAGGGATTCCCGCGCGATACGACGTTGCCCACGACGAATACGTCGGCATCTTTGGCGACGCTGTCGAGCTGCGAAGGCTGCCAGCCCTCGGTAAGGCCGATGCCGAGCGCGCTCAACTGGACGCTCATCGGCGGATAGACGTTGGCGTCGCAGCCGGTCACGCGATGGCCGGCCGCCCTCGCGATCGCCGCGAGGCCGCCCATGAACGTGCCGCAAATACCGAGGATATGGAGTCGCATTGGGTGCGTCAGTCGGGAAGCGGATGGGAAGCGGCGATCGCCGCGTCGAGCGCGGCCTCGAGATCGCGGGTGTAGCGTCCGGGGTAGCTCGTCGCCGCCGCCGCGAACTTCGCCTCGACCTCGGCCGCCACGGCTGCGCGACGCGCGGCATCGGTGAGCAGCGCAATGGCGAGGTCCACGTACGCCGTCTCCGTCTCCGCCACGAGTCGATCGAGATTCATGTGCCGCATTATGCTTGCGCTCATCCGCTCGGCATGACGCGTCCCGGCGAGCGTGACGACGGGGATGCCCGCGTCGAGCGCCGCAAGCGTCGTGTCGCCGCCCGAGTAGGGGACGCTGTCGAGGACGAGATCGACGAGCGCGTAGCGCGCGCGTTCCGCGGCTTCGTCGGCGCCGCGAGGGACGAAAGCAATGCGCGCCGGGTCGATGCCATAGCCCGTGACCTGCCGCCGAAAGCCTTCGCGCTCGGCCGCTGCCGACGGCGAGAACAGCAGCACCGCGTTCGGAACCCGCTCGGCAATCGCCCGCCACAGGACCAGGCAGCGCGGCGAAAGCTTATGCACCGGCACGAATTCGCCGAGCACGACCGCGGAAGCGGCGATGCCGAGCGATGCGCGCGACGGCGGCGCCGCCGCGCCCACGCTCCCACGCCGGAATGGAAGGACGCACGACGCCATGACAAGCGGCCGCTCGATCTGATAGTCGGCGGCGTCGGCAACGTCGCAGACGCGATCGGTAATCTTGAAATCGACCTGCGACAACCCGATCGCACCATGATAGCCGAGATGCGTGACGATCGTCCGCGCCGGCTTGTACGCGAGAATCTCCGTCCGCGAGAACATCGTGTGCCCCATCAGATCGACGAGCACGTCGCAGTCGTCGGCAGCGATGATGCGCGCTGCCGCGGCGTCGTCACGCGGCGGCAGGTCGACGAACCGATCGGCGGCCTGGCGGTAACGCGCGGTAAGCGCATCGGCCATGCCGGCGCCGTTGAGCGAGTACAGGTGGATCGCGTAGCGGTCGCGGTCGTGTGCGGCCACGACGTCGTACCACAGGCGCCCCATCACGTGTTGGCGGAAATCCGCCGACAGGTAGCCGATGCGTACGCGGCCCGGGGCGCGCTCCGGACGTGCGAGCGGCCCGACACCGCGCGTGCGTTGCCCGAGCAGCCGATCGTACGTGTCGTAGAGCCTCTTGAGATCGGCGCGCTCCACGTCGAAATACTGGAGCCGCATCAGGAAGCCCGCAAGGGTCCGCGCATCGTCCGCACCGTAGTGGAGTGAAAGCGCCGCACGCACGCAGCGTTCCTCGCGCGCTCGGTCCCCGAGGGTGCGGGCGCTCTCGAGCGCCGCTCGCAGGAACACAGGCGTCGCAGCGGCATGGGCTTCGAACGCCAGGAAGTCGGCGACCGCTTCCTCGCGCCGCCCGAGCACGAGGCGCGTGTTGTAGAGCTGGTACCAGACCTGCTCGTTTCCCGGATCGAGCGTTCGCGCGTGCTCGAGCGGTGCCATCGCTTCGGCAAAACGCCACAGCTCGTGCCTCGTATAGCCCAAGTTGTAATTCGCTTCGATGGAGTGTGGCGCGAGCCGCGCAGCCATCCCGAACGCCGCTTCGGCGGCTTCCAGCCGGTCGCGGCGGAATTCGAGATGCCCGAGCGAAAGCCACGGTGCCGCCGATGTCGGATCCATTGCCGCGGCTCGCCTGAGGCAGGCGGCGGCCTCGTCGCCGCGCCCGTCCGCAGCAAGCGCGACGCCAAGATTGTGCCAGAGCGCGGAGTTGCCCGGGGCGAGCGCGATCGCGCGACGATAGGCCGCCACCGCTTCGCCGAACCTGCCGGCGGCGTAATGGCCGGCAGCTGCGGCGATTTTGTCCCCGAGTGCGCTCATCGCGTGCGCTTCACGCATCCGCAAACGTCAGGCTTCCGGGTGCGACTTCGCCGCCAGCGCCCGGATGTAGACATCCTCGAGCGCGCGCGCATAACGCACCGGATCGGTGACGGAAGGATCCGCCATCGCTGCCGACACTGCAGCGCGCACTTCGCCGCGGAAGGCTTCGTCCTTCGCGAGATGCACGGCAAGCTCGACGTAGCCGTCGTCGGTCTGCGCGATTGTCTGCGTGAGGGAGAGATGCATCAGGATGCTGTAGCTCATGCGTTCGGCGTGGCGGGCACCGACGCGCGTGACGACGGGGACGCCCGCGTCGAGCGCGGCCGCGGTCGTGTCGCCGCCGGCGCATGGCATCGTGTCGAGCGCGATGTCGGTGAGCGCGTAGCGCGCGCGGTTGAACGCGTCGTCGCCGCCGCGGTAGGGGATCCAGGCAAGCCGGCCGGCCGGGAGGCCGAGCCCCGCCACGCGCCGCTCGATCGCAATCCGGTCGTCATCGCACAGCGGCGAGAACGCAAGCACGGCATTCGGAACGGCGTCGAGAATGCGGCACCACGCCGCAACGCAGCGCAAGGAGAGCTTCAGTACGCCGGCAAAGGCACAGAACACGACCGCCGTCTCGGGGATGCCGAGCGCCGCACGCGAGAGCCTTGGGTCGGCGACGGTCGCGACGCGGCGCAGCGGCAACACGCAGATGTCGAGCGGCAGCAAGGCTTCCAGTTGCCAGCGCGCATTGGCGCCCGCGTCGGCATAGCGGTCGGTGATCTTGTAATCGACCTGCGAGAGCCCAAGCGCGCCGTGATACCCGAGGTGGGTCGCGATCACGCGCGCCGGCTTGTAGCGCAGGATTCCCGGCCGCGCCCGCGGCGAGTGCCCCATCAGGTCGACGAGCAGATCGAGGTCGTCGGCGGCTATCGCCTCCGCCGCCGCGCGATCGTCGAGGGCCGCGAGCGGGACGAATTCATCGACCGCGCGCTTCCACTCGGCGGTGAGCGCGTCCGCGGTTTCCGGCGCCGCGAGCGAATAAGCCCGCACGGCAAAGCGAGCCGTGTCGTGCGCGGTGACGACCGGAAGCAGCAGGTTCCCCGGCACATCGGCGCGGAAATCCGCGGAGAGATAACCCACCCGGACGGGGGAGTCGGTATCGCCACGCATTCCGGCGAGCGGCGGCACGTCACGGCACTGCGCCTGCTGCAGACGGTCGTATGTCCGGTAGATCGCGTAGAGCCGCTCCTGCCGCACGTCGACGTACTGGAGCAGTGCCAGGAGTTCGGCGACGATCGCCTCGTCGCCATCGGCGTACGGCCACTGCAGCGCACGTTCGAGGCAGCACGCCTCGCGGGCTGCGTCGCCGCGCCGCATCGCCACACGGAGCGCGGTCACCACGGCGCGCGCCGACGAAGTCGCGGCCATTTCGAAGCGCAGGAAGTCGGCGTCGGCGTCTTCATCACGGCCCGACCGCAGCAGCAGCATCCGCAACTCGGCCCAAATCGCCTCATTGGCGGGCGCGAGCTCGCGGGCACGGGCAAGATGCGGCACGGCGCGCCTCCAGTGCTTCGTTCGCGTCAGCGCCTTTGCCGCCTTGAGCCAGACGTCGAGGCGCGCAGGCGCCCTTGCCGCCGCGGCCTCGAACGCACCGGCCGACTGGATGTAACGTCCGCGCGCGAAGAGCAGGTCGCCCTGCGCGAGCCACGGCTCGGGCCATTCGACACGGTGCCGCGCAGCGGCGGCGAACGCCTGCAGCGCCTCGCCGTCGCGGTGAGCCCGCGCGAGGAGCGCTCCAAGGTCGTGATGCAGCTCCGCGCGCTCCGGCGCCAGCGAGATCGCCTTGCGGTACGCCGCTATGGCGCCCTTCCGGTCGCCGGCAGTGACGCATTCGCCTGCCGCGCGCAGCAGCGCGTCGAGGGTGTCATCCATCGTCATGCAGCCGCGGCAACCCGCAACGCCACCGCATGACGCCGCCAGCCCCACGCGAACCAGAGGCATGCCGATGCATGCGCAACGAGCACGATCGCGAACGCGAGGCGCAACCCGTTTGCCGTGTCGAACCCGAGCGCGGCGCGGGCTGCGTCGATCACGAGGCCGATGCCCCACTGCATTGCGAAGCTGCCGGTGAACATCAGCAGATTGAGCGCGGTGTTCGCGCGCGCGGCGAGCTCTTTCGCGAAGCCTTCGTTCAATACCGTGAATGCGAGGACGTTCGCGGTTGCGCCAAGACCATAGAGCGCCCACCATGCCTGCGTGCCCGGGAGCTCGGCGAGCACCGCCGCAAGCGCCCCGGCGCTGAGTCCGAAGCCCATGCCGAACAGGTGCTGCGGGCGAACTCCACGACGGGAAAGCCGCGTCGCGAAAACGCCGAGTAGCAGATAGCCACCGAGCATCACGACGCTCATCACGAGCAGGTGGCGCGCTGCCTGCGCCCGGTCGTAGCCGTTGACCTCCATCAGCCAGGGAACCGACCACAACCCCTGCACCGCCATGAACGAGCCCATGCCGAAGCTGCCGAGCGGCGCAATCCACCAGAAGCGCCGGTTCGCGAAGACCGATCGCACGCCCGCCCACTGTGCGCCGAAGCCGACGGTGTGCGCTGGCTTCCCCGTATCGGGGACGCGCAGCCAAATCCAGATGGCGACGGCGTAGGTCGTCGCGGCGAGCACGACGAAAACCGCGCGCCAGCTCGCGAAGCGCAGCGCGAATTCGAGCGGCGCCGTGGCGGCCAGCGCGCCGGCCCCGCCGGCGACCATCATCCATCCGCCGAGGGAAGCCTGGCGCTCGATCGGAAACCAAGTCGCGATCGCCTTCATCGGCGCCATCAGGCACACGGCCACGCCGGCACCGATCAGCGCACGCGCCGCGAGTAGCTCCGCTTCGCCCTCCGCGAATCCGAAGGCGAGCGCACCGGTTCCGGCGACGAGCAAGAGCACCGGCTCGACGCGTCGCGGTCCGTAGCGATCGAGCAGCATCCCGGCCGGAATCTGCATCGTCGCGAACGCGACGAAGTAGGCGCTCGTCAAGAGCCCGAGCGCGCCCGGCGACAACGCCAGCTCGCGGGTCAACTCCGGCGAGATCACCGCGTTGACCGTGCGATAGAGATACGACAGCAGATAACCGCTGGCAAACGCGAGATACAGGACGCGAAAGCGCAGTGCGGGCGGCTTCATCGGCTGGACGTCGTGCGGATCGAGGGGAAGGAATGTTACGTTCGGGCCAGCGGACTCACCGGCGCAAAGGCGACGAGGCCGATGCCCTCCACGAAACCTTGCCATTATCGCCGATGCTGGATTCGTCTCGCGCAGGACGATCAGCCTGCGCGCGCAACAACCGGAAATCGGGTCTCGGAGGGAAACCTGAGTCCGAACACTTCGGCGAGAACACTCAGCATCTCGGCGTCATCGGCAAGCATTCGTTCGCGGATTTCGGCGCCTCGATCCTCGGCGTACACCCGATCGCGCAGGATGTACCGCACGTCCGATGCGATCCGCTGCGCCGTCAGCGTCTGCGTGAACCGCGATTCCGGGTGCGTCGACGTGTAGTAGTTGGCGAGCTCGTAGTCAACCGCGTGCTGCGGCTCGTCGGTGAATGCGTACAGATCCTCCCATGCATCACCGCGCTGCCACTGCAGCAGCCACGCGCCCGCTTCGTCGACAACCCGATACGTCCACGCGTACTGCGTTGACGGTAATCGGTGGCCGAACGGCACCGGCAGGATCAATCCCGAGGCGCCGAAGCCGACGTCGGCGAGAATTGATGCTCCCTCGACGTCGACCCGTAGCGCCATGTGCGTCCGCGGCCTCACCGCGTCGCTCCCCAGGCGCACGCGCGCCGCGAGCCTCGTGACCGCGAAGCCGAGCCGCTCCAGCACCGCCGCGAAGAGTGCGTTCTGCTCGAAGCAGTAGCCACCCCGCCGACCGGTGACGAGCTTCGCTTGCAGGCTCGCGAGGTCGAGCCGGATCGGCACGCCGAGCAGGATGTCGAGATTCTCGAACGGGATGTGCGTCGCGTGCGCGAGATGCAGCGCGTCGAGTGTCGCACGCGTTGGCACGAGGTCGCCGGCGTATTCGATTCGACGCAGGTACGCGTCGAGATCGAGCGCGACCGGCTGCGTCACGCCGGTCATCGTGGACTGTCAGTCTTCGAGCGTAAAACCGGCCTTGATCGTCACCTGCCAGCGCACCACCCTGCCGTCGGCGACCTGGCCGCGGGTGTCGACGACCTGGAACCAGTGAATGTTGCGGATGGTCTTCGCGGCCTTCGCGATCGCCTTCTGCACGGCATCCTCGAGCCCCGTCGCGGAAGTGCCGGTGAGCTCGACCTGCTTGTAGACATGATCGGTCATGGTGTCTTGTCCTTTTGTCGCCGCAATCACCCGAGAGCCTGGAAGACGCGCTGCGGTGTGAAGGGAACGGTGCGCAGGCGCACGCCTGCCGCATCGTACACGGCATTGGCGAGCGCCGCCGCCACCGGGGTGCTCGACGCCTCGCCCGCGCCAAGCGGCGGCTCGTTCGGGCGAACGACGAGCTCGACCCGGATCTCGGGCACCGCGGGAAAGGCGAGAATCGGGTAACTCGCCCAGTCGACGCTCGTGACATGCGAACGGTCGAAAACGACCTCCTCGTAGAGCGTGCGCGACAGCGTCTGCAGGATGTTGCCCTCGATCTGCGCGCGCAGTGTCCCCGGGTTTATCACGAGCCCGCAGTCGTGCGCGCATGCGACGCGCCGCACGCCGATCGCGCCGGATGCCTTGTCCACGTCCGCCTCGATCGCCATTGCCACGTAGGCCTCGTTGTGCTTGTAATGGACGTACGCGACGCCGCGCCCGATGCCGTCGGGGCCCGGCGAAGGCCGCGCCTGCCAACCGATCATCGCTGCCGCGCGCTTCAGCACTTCGATTCCACGCGGGTCGCTGAGCCCCTGCAGGCGGAACTCCACGGGATCGCTGCGCGCCGCGGCGGCGAGCTCGTCGGTAAAGCTCTCGACCGCAAAAACGTTTGCGATCTTCCCCGGCGCCCGGACGTTGGACGGCCGCAATGGCGCGGTGGCGAGCCAGTGCACCAGCACGTCCTGGTTCGGGACGGCGTACGGCGGATCGCCGTTCTGGCTGATGAGCCCGGTGGAGATACCCGGCGTTTGGGCGATGCCCGCCGCCTCCGGTCCGAGCAGCGGAATGTTCGGAAGCTTCGCCGTCGCTTTCGGAATCCACATTTCCGTACGCCAGGCGAGGATCTTCCCGTCATTTCCAAGGCCACCCTCGAGAAACAGCAGTTGCGGCGGCCCTTTCGGGTCCCAGCCGTGCTCGTCCTCGCGCGACCACTGCACGCGCACCGGCCGGCCGACCGCTCGCGACAGCAGCGCGGCGTCAGCCGCCGCGTCGTCGTGGCCGTTCATTCCGTAACATCCGGAGCCGTCGACGTAGATGACGCGCACCGCGTCTTTCGACAGGCCGAGCAGGCGAGCGATCGTCTCGCGAAAGCGATGGGTGGCCTGCGAGGCGGACCAGATCACAGCCCTGCCATCGCCGACGTCGGCGACCGCGCACGACGGGCCTATCGACGCATGCGACTGCATCGGCCAGTAATACTCCCCGGTGATCCGTTTCGCCTCGGCGAGCGCCGCTTTGGCATCGCCCTTGTGCGAGAGCACCTCGTCGCTCTCGAACGGCCCCGCGCGCAGCCATTCGCGCACGGCGCCATTGCCGATCAGCGGCGCGCCGTTCGCCCAGGTTGCCTTCAACATGCGCACAGCGGCGATGGCGTCCCATTCGTCGGGCGCGACGACGCCGAGAAAATCGTTGATCCGCACGACGCGCACGCCGGGGATCGTCCTGATCGACGCCTCGTCGACTGCAACGAGCTTCGCGCCGACAGCCGGCGGCCGCAGCACGCGACCATGCAGCATGCGGTCGATCTTGACGTCGTGCACGTACGTGTGGCGGCCGGTGACCTTGGCGGGGATGTCGGGGCGCGGCAACGATTTGCCGACCACCCGATACGTCGCGGAGTCCGCAAGCGGCGCCTTCGGATCGATCTTGCGCGCAAGGTGCTTGCCGCCGACGAGCTCGCCGTAGCGGATTCCGGCGCCGCCCGATCTGGGCCGGATTTCGCCGTCGATCGCGACGAGCTCCGCGGCGGGCCGGCCGAGGCGTTCCCCCGCGAGCGCGAGCAGTGCTGCGCGCGCCGTCGCGGCGGCCTGCCGGATCTGCACGCCGCCGCGCACCACACCGGAGCTTCCCGCAGTCGCGCCCTGATCGGGGGTCAACGCGGTATCGCCCTCGATCAGCACGATCCGCCCAACATCGACTCCCAACTCCTCCGCCGCCATCTGCGGAATCGCGATCCGCAGGCCCTGGCCGAGATCGACCTTGCCGCAGAAGATCGTTACCGCGCCGTCGGCGTTGACGGCGAGGAAGCCGTCGACCTCGTCGCCGGCGAGTGTCTTGCCGACCGCACCATCGCCCGCCGCCGCTCGCTGGCCCGCGGCATGCGGCAGCATCGAAAAGCCGATGACGAGCCCGCCGCCCGCCTTGAGGAATTCGCGCCGCGTCAGATACCGATTCATGACATCCGTCCGGCGGCGCGCATCACCGCATGCAGGATCCGCGGGTGCGTGCCGCAGCGGCACAGATTGCCGGCAAGCGCGGCCTTCACGTCGTCCTGCGTGGCATTGGGGTGCTTCGCGAGCAGCGCCGCGGCCGTCACCACCATCCCGGCGATGCAGTAACCGCATTGCGCGGCCTGCTCGGCGATGAAGGCAGCCTGCAGCGGATGCGGCCTTTCAGGCGAGCCCAGCCCCTCGATCGTCGTGATCGTCGCAGCCGCCGCCTTCGAAACCGGCAGCAGGCACGACGGGACGGCCTCGCCGTTTACGATAACCTTGCACGCGCCGCACTGACCGAGCCCGCAGCCGTACTTGGTGCCGCCGAGCCCGAGTTGATTGCGCAGCACGTAGAGCAGCGGCTCGTCGGGATCCCGGACGCTGACCGTTTGCGTGCCGCCGTTCACGCTCAACTCGAATCTCGGCATCGCCACCTCCGGAACCGCCCGGGACGCCGTCCACTGCCTTCGGCATCGACGTCGAAAATGATCGCACCGGACCCGCGCGCCGTCCAGCGTTCGCGCTTCAGCGGTTGATCACCGCGGCGAGTTCCCGCCGGAACCGGCGGACGATGTCGCTGTCGTTGCCGAGCGCTTCGAAGATCGTCAGTATCGTCCGCCGGCCGACGTCGTTGTCGAACTGCCGGTCGGTCCGCACGATGTTCAGGAGCTCGACCAGCGCGCGCTCGTAGTCGCCTTTGGCGGCCAGTGCATTGGCGTAGGCAAGCTTGGCAGCGCAGTCTGCGGGCGCCTTCGCCGCTGCCTCGGCGAGCGCGCGGAGATCGGCGCTTCCGCCCGCGCTCAACGCGATGCGCGCCTTGAGGGTGCCGAGTCGCCCCTGGTCGCGGATGGGCCGGCGCGCGACTCGCGTCGGGGATTCGACCTCGGCCAGCACTGCAGCGGCCTGGTCGTGGCGTCCGAGCGCGAGCAGCGCTTCGATTCGCGTGAGCAGTGCGGCCTCGTCGTCGGGATCGGCGGCATATGCCGCATCGAGCTCGGCGAGCGCGCCGATCGCGTCGCCCCTCGCGAGCAGCGCCTGCGCCGCCGCCACGCGCGGCGCCGCGGGCGACGGGATGATCCTCGCGAGGAACTCTCGGACCGCGGGCTCGGGCAGCACGCCCGTGAACTCGTCGACGACCTCGCCGCCGAGAAAAGCCTTGACGTTCGGGATCCCGCGAATGCCGTAGCGCGTGGCGAGCTCGGGCTCTTCGTCGGTATTGAGCTTCGCCAGCGTGAACCGGGCCCCGAACTCCGCGGCGAGCTTGTCGAGGATCGGCGCCAGCATCTTGCAGGGGCCACACCAGGGCGCCCAGAAATCCACGAGCACGGGTTTGCCGGCCGAACCCGCGAGGACGACTGCATCGAAATTGTTCCGGCCGACGTCGACGCCTGCGTTTTGCCCTGCCATGGTTTGCGCTCCTCGCGGATGGCCGTGTTCGGAAATTGAGGTGGCAGGCCGCCGGTTCAACCGGCCGGGGAACCGGGCAGCGTCACCGTGACGACGACGCCGCCACCGTCGTTGCGATTGTCGGCGCGCGCGGTACCGCCGTGAAATTCGGCGATCAGGCGAACGATGTAGAGCCCGAGCCCCAGATGCGGGATGTCGCCACCCGTCTCGCGCCGCACCGACACCATCGAATCGAACAGCCGGCCCGCCATGCCTTCGGGCAGAAGCGGCCCGTCGTTGCCGACGGTGAGCTGCACGTTTCCGCCCGCGCGCGACACGCGAACGACGACGCTCGCACCGGGAGCGCCGAATTCCATCGCGTTGGCCATGAGCTTGTCCAGCATCTGCGCGACGAGATCCGGCGCGCCGTCGACCCAGAGCGCTTCCTGTGGAGCCATCCAGTCGATGCTGCGCCCGGGATAGGCGGCGCGGTAGCCGCCGAGACAGGCAGCGACCAGCTGCCCGAAGTCGATCCGTTCGCGCTCGGCGTCGGCGAGGCTCTGCTCGAGGCGTGTTGCTTCGGTCATTCGCGTCAGGATGGCCGCGAGTCGGTTCAGGCCTTCCTGCGCCCGTTCGATGTAGATGCGCGCATCGGCCGAAGCCGGCTGCAGCTTGAGGTTGTCGAGCGAGGAGCGGACGACGGCGACCGGCGTGCGCAGCTCGTGCGAGAGCCGGCTCGCCATGTTCTCCTGATAGCTCGCGAACTGCGCGAGCCGCGCGAGCACGCTCGAAAAGCTCCGCGACAGATCACCGATCTCGTCGCCTGCGTTCGAGCCCGCGAGCGAGTGCTTCAGCCGCCCGTGGGCGTCGATCGCAGCTTCGACCTCGTCGCGCAGCGTGCGGATTCGCGCGGTAAGCCGCGAGGCGAACCAGGTCAGCGCCACCGAGCCGATCAGGAGCGCCGCGAGGACGATGCTGAACAGCCGCTCGAACGCCCGGTTGCGCTCCGCGAGCACCGCGTTGCCGGTCTCTTCGACGACGACCGCGCCGCGGACCTCGTCGCCGACCCAGATCGGGTGCGCCGCGGCGACGATCGTCGCGCGACCGTCGGGCGTGCGGCGACGATCCGTGGTGAGGATTCCGGAGAGCGCACCGGCAACCTCGCGCGATGCCCCCAGCGTCTTCTCGACGTCTTCATCGCTGAAGTCCTCGGTGGGCTGCGTCAGCACCAGCGCGTAGAGCGGGTGCAACGCCGCGCGCTCGACGGCGCGCCAAGCCCGTTCGATGCCCGACGAGGCGACCTCCGGCGGCGGCACGGGGCGCCTGCAGCGAACCGGCGCGTGCCAGCACGTTCAGGTCGCGGTCGATCACCCAGATGCGCGCAGTGGTCCGCGAAAGTCCGTGCAGGATCTGGCCGATCTCCGCGACCGCGCCAGGATGCGGAATGGGACGTCTCGCGCTGGCCTCGAGCGGCGGTGCCGATGGGTCGTCGTCGAGCTTGCGCTCGGTGGCGAGCGACGGGAGCGGCACCGGGCGAACGTCGAACAGGCGCGCGCGGTCGTGCAGCGCCGTCGCCACCGCCTGCGCGGTGCCGGCAAGCGTGCGCTCCTGCGCGTCGCGCAATACGCGCTCGAGCTCGCGCACGTACTCGAAGCCCAGGAAGGGGATGACGAGGAACACCGTCAGCACGAGCAGGAGCTGGGCGCGGATACCAAGGGCGATGCGCAACCTTTTCACGACGCGTCATTCCACCGATAGCCCATGCCGTACACCGTATCGATTCGATCGAACCCCGGATCGATGGCCGCGAATTTCTTCCGAATCCGCTTCACGTGCGAGGTGATCGTGCTGTCGTCGACGACGATACGCGCATCGCGCATCAGGCTGTCGCGGTCCTTGACGTGCCCCGGGAACCGCGCGAGCGCATGCACCATCCAGAACTCGGTCAGCGTGAGATCGACCCGCTGTCCGTTCCAGCTGCGCGGTGAGCCGCCTCAGGTCGAGCTTCAGCGTTCCGCGCGTGATCACGTCCTCGGACGCGGAAGGCGCCGCAACCAGGTCGCTTCTGCGGAACAGCGCGGCGATGCGCGCCGTGAGATGCGGGAGGCTCACGTCCTTGGTCAGATAGTCGTCGGCACCGAGCCGCAACCCCGCGACGATGTCGAAATCCGAATCGCGCGCCGAAAGAAAGAGGATCGGCACCGCCGGCGACAGCGCGCGCAGCTCGCGGCACAGCGTGAAGCCGCCGTCGACGTCGTCGGCAAGCCCGATGTCGATCAGCGCGAGATCGGGAAGCCGCGTCCGAAACGCTGCCAGCGCGTCGGCGCGGTTCGCGTACGCGGCGACGTCGTAGCCCTGCTTGCGCAGCGCATCGGCGTAGTTGGCGCGGATCGCCGGCTCGTCCTCGACGATGGCAATGCGGCGTGACATGGGCGCGGAGTTTGCGGATTCGATGCTCGGGCCGACTATAGCGCAGCCGGTCCCGTCACTGCGACCGCGGCGCCGCTTGCCATCTTTTCGCCACATTTGTTCGCCGCGCCGCCTTCTTTTGCGCTCTTCGCGGCCCGCGTCAGGGCTTTCAATGCAGCGTGAGGGCGTTCCGTAGGGAGCGACCTCGCCACGCAGGGGGAGCGGACCATGAACAGCGACACCCGGGTCTACCTCGGTTGCTTCACCCGTTGCGCGCGCGGCCTCGCGTGCCGATTCGCCGCCGGCCGCGGCGCGGCCCACCGCTGCGGGCTGCTCGCCGAAGCGGGACCACCCGACCGACCGCGGCGCTCGCGCCGGATCTGGATCGACATTCTGCGCAAGGGACATGGCCATGAACACCGATAGCAACCTCCGCCCGAACGAGCTGCATCCGCTGCGTTCCGGCGCATACCGCGATCTCGCGCGCCTCGCCGCCGAGGCGCTCGCCGCGGGGCTCATCGTGAGCCTCGTGCTCGCGCTCGCGATCTTCATTGTCGCCACGCAGGCGCAGGCAGCCGAGCCGAACGCCGCCCCCGGCGAGGGAACGCTGCTGCTGAGGGGCGCCCTGGACACCCCCCGTGTGACGGCGCCGCTGCTCCTGACCGACGTGCGGCATCGACGTCAGCGGAATGGTCGCCCGCGCGACAGTGGCGCAGCGCTTCGTCAATCCGACCGCGCAGTGGCAGGAAGGCGTCTACGTGTTTCCGCTGCCGGCGAGGCGCCGCCGTCGATCATCTCGAGATGCGGATCGGCGCAGCGCCGGATCGAAGGCCAGATCCGCGAGCGCGGCGAAGCGCGCGCCGCCTACGAGCAGGCGAAGAGCGAAGGCCGCAAGGCGACGCCTGGTCGAGCAGGAACGGCCGAACGTGTTCACGACCAGCGTCGCGCACATCGGTCCGGGCGAAGAGGTCGTCGTCACGATCGAATACCAGGAAACGCTGCGCTACGACAACGGCGCATTCCGGCTGCGCTTCCCGATGGTCGTCGCGCCGCGCTACGTCCCTGGCACGATGGCGGTCGCCGGCGAGTCCGGCACCGGTTGGGCCGCGAACACCGACGCCGGTGCCCGACGCGGAGCGCATCACGCCGCCGGTTCGGCGTCCCGACGCAGGGTCTCGTCAATCCCGTGACGATCGCCGTCGATCTGCACCCCGGCTTCCCCGTCGCGAACATCGACAGCCCGTATCATCGCATCGACGTCGTCGAATCGGCGCAAGGCCACGTACACGGTGCAGCTCGCCGACGGGCCGACTCCGGCGAACCGCGACTTCGAGCTCGCGTGGACGCCGGAGGTCGGCGCCGCGCCGGGCGGCGCGGTGTTCGCCGAGCACAAGGACGGCAAGACCTATGCGCTGGCGATGGTGCTGCCGCCGACGCCGGCTGCCGCGCCGACGCACCGCGGCTGCCGCGCGAAGCGGTCTTCATCATCGACACGTCGGGATCGATGGAAGGCGCGTCGATCACGCAGGCGAAGCAGGCGCTGCTCGATGGCGCTCGACCGGCTGCAGCCCGGCGATCGCTTCAACGTGATCGAGTTCAATTCGGTCACGCGGACGCTGTTCGGCGCGCCGATGCCGGTCGACCCGGCGACGCTCGCGCGGGCGCGGACGTTCGTCGCGCTCCCTGCGCGCGCGCGGCGGCACCGAGATGAAGCCAGCGCTCGAAGCGGCGCTGACGCGCGATCCGGCGCCGGGCTTCGTGCGCCAGGTCGTGTTCCTCACCGACGGCGCGGTCGGCAACGAAGGCGAGCTCATCGCACCTCATCCGCGAGCGGCTCGATGACCGGCGCCTGTTCACCATCGGCATCGGCTCGGCGCCGAACTCCTACTTCCTCGCCAAGGCCGCGCAATTCGGGCGCGGCACCTTCACGTACATCGGCGACGTGCGCGAGGTCGCGGAAAAGATGGGCGCGCTCTTCCGCAAGCTCGAAAGTCCCGTGCTGACCGATCTTTCGATCACGTGGCCGGGCAAGGCCGAGGCCTGGCCGCGGCAGGTGCCCGGACCTCTACGCGGGCGAGCCGGTCGTCGTCGTCGCGCGAACTCGACTCGCTCGCCGGCGACGTCGACGTTCGCAGGCAAGCGCGGCGGCGACGCGTGGAGCGCTGCGCCTGCCGCTCGCAGCGGGCGCGAGCGAGCCGGGCATCGGCGTCCTCTGGGCGCGCGCGAAGATCGACGCGCTGACCGACGCGCTCAAAGGCGGCGCGTCGGAGGCGGAAATCCGCAGGTCCGTCATCGATGTCGCGCTCGACCCACCACCTCGTGAGCAAGTACACGAGCCTCGTCGCGGTCGACATCGACGCCTACGGCACCGCCGGGGATCCCCAGCGTCGCGAGCGCGTTGCCCACGAATCTTCCCGACGGCTGGTCGTACGATGCGGTGTTCGGCGGCGCGCAGACGGCGACGCCGGCGAGGCTCCATCTGCTGCAGGGCCTCGTGCTGCTCGCGCTCGCGGCTTTCGCCTGGCGCCGGCGATCGTCGCCTGTACGCATGAAGCGAGGCGGGTGATGCCGCGCGGAATGCACACGCTGGGTGAATTGCAGCGCATCGCGCCGGCGACCGATGTGCATCCGCAGGAGCCGCCCAGCGTCGACCGGGGAGGACCTTTCGGCCCGCGACATCGCGCCGCGCAACTGGATGCGCGCGCGGGCACCGGGGATCGCGTTTCGCTTTCCCGGGGCCGAGTCTTCCCCCGTCGACGCCGGAACCTCTCCTCGACGCGACACGAAGAAACGCGCTGCGACGTGGATCGCGGCAGCCTCGTTCGCGGCGGGGCTCGCGCTGACCGTCGACGCCGTCTACCTGCACGCGAAGGCGCTGCTCGCACAGATGCTGCTCCATCGCGCGTGGACGCAAACGCAGGCGACCGGCACGGCGGTCAAGCCCTGGCCGTGGGCCGATACGTCGCCCGTGGCGCGACTGATCGCGCCCGCGCAGGACATCGACCTGCTCGTCCTCGCCGGCGCCACGGGACGCACGCTCGCCTTCGGTCCCGGACACCACGACGGCTCGGCAATGCCGGGCGAGGCCGGCAACGCGGTGTTCTCCGCGCATCGCGACACGCACTTCCGGTTCCTGCGCGCGCTTGCGATCGGTGACGCGCTGATCGTCGAGCTGCCCGCCGGCCAGCGGTTCCACTATCGCGTCCGCGAAGCGTTCGTCGCCGACCAGCGAGAATTGAAGCTGCCGCGCCTGCCGCGGGAGCCCACGCTGACGCTCGTCACCTGCTATCCGTTCGATGCGCTGAGCCCGCGCGGCCCGCTGCGCTACGTCGTCATCGCCGCCGCCGACGGCGCGACGATGTAACGACGAGCTCGCTCGGGTCGCCCGATCAGGCTCAATCGTCGGCAAGACGCGTCGGCACGGACACCTCGGCGTGGAGCGTCCGGTGCACGGGACACTTCTCGGCGATCTCGACGAGCTTTTGCTTCGTCGCCTGATCGAGCGCGCCTTCGAGCGCGACCACGCGCTCGATGCGATCGATCCTTCCCTCGCGCGTCTCGCAGTCGGCGCAGTCGGCGGCGTAGATCTTCTCGTGGCGCAGCGCAACCGCGACCCGGTCGAGCGGCAGCCGCTTCAGATCCGCATACATCCTCACCGTCATCGCCGTGCAGGCGCCCAGTCCGGCGAGCAGCAGATCGTAAGGCGTCGGACCGCTGTCCAACCCGCCGGCGCTCGCCGGCTCGTCGGCGATCAACCGGTGCGGACCGATCGCGATTTCCTGCTGGAACTTGCCGATCCCGGTCTCGCGCACCGACACGATATCGCGCGGCGCGTCGGCTTCGCGCGCGGCCGGTGCCGCAGATGGCAGATAGCGCGACGCCCAGGCCGCGAGCACGGTCCCGACATACACCGCGTCGCCGCGGCGCGTGAGCAGTGATCCGCGTCATCGAGCGACACGAAGCTCTTGGGATGCTTCGCCGCGGTGAAGATTGCGGAAGCGTTGTCGATGCCGACCATCGTGTCGCGCGGCGCATGGAAGACGATGAGCGCGCGTCCGAGTGCGCCGATGATTGCCGAAAGCTTCTGCCCCTGGATATCCTCGAGGAAGTCCCGCCGGATCCGGAAGGTCCGTCCCGCGAGCTCGACCTGCGCCTCGCCGGCCGCCTCGATTTCGCCTCGCTGGCCGGCGAACAGTCGCGCAACGTGCGCCGGATCGGCGGGGGCGTTGATCGTCGCGACCGCCGCCGCCTCGGGAATCCTCGGCGCTGCCGCCAGCACCGCGGCGCCGCCGAAGCTGTGGCCGACCAGGATCGCGGGCGCCGTGAAGTTGCGGCGGAGCCAATCGGCCGCGGCGACGAGATCGCCCACATTCGACGAAAAGCTGGTGTTGGCGAAATCGCCGCCCGACCCGCCAAGACCCGTGAAATCGAACCGCAGCGTCGCGATGCCGGCGTCCGCCAGCGCTTCGCTGATGAACGCGGCCGCGCGCGTGTCCTTCGAGCACGTGAAGCAATGTGCAAACAGCGCCAGGGCGTGCGGTGCGACGCCCGTCGGCAGATCGAGTCGGGCGGCGAGGGGCGCCCCGGACGCGCCCGGAAAGGTGATGGATCGGCTGCGGTTGCCCATGCGTAGGCCGGAGGGGTTCGTGGAGGGAGTCGTTTCGTGAACGCGCAAGCTTACGCCGCCGCAGCGGCGTCGCGCACCGGACGCTCGTTGCCCGATTTCGGCGGGCGTCCTATCATCGCCGGACATCCGTCGGAGGCCACGATGAAGCTCGAAGGCTCCTGCTGCTGCCGCGCGGTGAAGTTCACCGTCGCCTCGCACACGCCGTACCCGTTCATGCGCTGCTACTGCTCGATCTGCCGCAAGATCGGACGGCGGCGGCGGCTACGCGGTCAACATCATGGGCGAGGCGGGCTCGCTGCAAGGTGCGCGGCAGGAAATTCCTGGGCGTGTTCCGCGCGCGCATTCGCGACAAGCCGGGTGACCGCGGAACCCTGTCGCCGGGTCGGCGGCACTTCTGCGCGAAGTGCGGCAGCCCGCTGTGGGTGTGGGACCCGCGCTGGCCCGAGTGGATCTATCCGTTCGCCTCGGCGATCGACACCCCGCTGCCGAAAGCGCCCGAGGAGGTCGAGATGATGCTCGACTACGCACCGCTGTGGGCCGACGTTCCGCGCGGGCGCGGCCATACGCACTTCAAGGAATTTCCCGACGAGAGCATCGTCGACTGGCACGCGAAGCGCGGGCTGACCGTCAAGTGATGCGTACGCCGTTTGCGCCGACTCAGCTGAAGGTGAGAGTGGCGCCGTCCAGTCCGAGCGCGCCGTAATCTGCCGCCCACGTTTCGCCGGCCGTCACGGGCCATGCGTCGGTCACGGTTCCGGTCGTGACGATCTCGCCGCCTCCGAGCGGCGGGAACTGCGGTTGCGTCGCGAGCACGCGCACGAGATGGACCAGCGCCAGGGCCGGACTCCCCAGCACGTTGGCGCCAAGGCCGCGGTCGACCACGGTCCGCCCGCGCCGCAGCGTCAGCGTGAACGTCGCGAGCGCCGCAGCGATCGCTGCGCGATTGCGCTCGGTCAGCGGAACCGGCGTGCCGACGACCAGGGCGCCGTGCAGCCCGAATGCCGCGGTGCAGTCGGGGGCCTCGAATTTCCAGTTCGGGAAATGGCTCTGCACGATTTCGAATCCCGGCGCGATCCACTCGACACAGGCCAGCACCGCCCGCGGATCGTCGGTCGCCGGGACCGCCGCCCTCAGCTTGAACACGACCTCGGGCTCGATTCGCGGCTGCACGAACTCGCCGAGGGCGAGCGTAGCGCGACCGGCGGTCGCAAAATGCACCGAGTGCGCCCAGATGTGCGCCCACATCGGCTGGTACACGCCGTAGCGCGGCCACAGCGTGCGGTTGGTGAAGCCGATCTTGCGGCCGACGGGTCGCCACCCCTGGGTGACCCGCCGACGCTTCTCGATTTCGCGCAGTACTTCATACGCGGCCGCCACGTCGAACGCCGGCTCCGCAGACGTGATCGGCGCGAGTTGCGTCGCGCCGTCGTAGGCCGAGATCAGACGATCCGCGATCGACGCGATATCGATCCCGGGCGTCATCGAATCACGCCGAGCTTGCGCAACAGCGACGTACCGGCGGCCCACGCGGCGGTCGCCACGACCATGCCGATGATCGTCGCAACGATCGAGCCCAGCGTCCCGCTCCAGCCGACCGCGGTCACGGTGGCCCAGGCACTGGCGCCGCCGATCGCGCCGCAGGCGACGATGCCGAGGAGGCTTCCGAGAGATCGAACCTGTCTGGGGGCGGGTCATGCATGGAGTCCGGGGTGACCGCCGGATGCTGCGGCCGCTCGATGGTACTTGGTTCGCCGCCGTCGCACCACGCATTCCGGTCACGCGACGCCGAAGGGCGCCCCCTAGCAAACGGCTTGTCCAGGAGACGTCCGCCACGTATAAGACGGGCTCCGCCCGCGCATCACTTTCTCGGAGCGAGCATGATCGGTCGCGTCGTTGCCGCATTGACCCGCATCGCCTTGCTGGCTTGCCTGCCGCTCACGGCAGCCGCGGCCGACATGGGCAAGACGCTGCACGTCGCCTTCCCGATCGCCGAGACGGGCTTCGATCCCCAGGCGGCTTACGACATTGTACTCGTTCGACGTTTGCCGGGCGATCTTCGATCCGCTCTACACCTTCGACTATTTCGCCCGCCCGGTGCGCCTCGTTCCCAATACGGCCGAGAGCCTGCCGGTCATGACGGACGAGCGGCCGCACCTACACGATCAAGCTGAAACCCGGCATCTACTTCGCCGCCGATCCCGCGTTCAAGGGTAAGTCCCGCGAGCTCACCGCCGAGGACTACGTGTATTCGATCAAGCGAATCATCGACCCCAAAGTGCGCTCCTACTGGCTGTACCTCCTCGAGAAAAATCTGGTCGGTCTCGACGGCGTGCTCGCGCGGGCGCGGGAAACCGGCGCGCTCGATTACGACGCGAAGATCGAAGGCCTGCAGGCGATCGACCGCTACACGCTGCGGATCCGCTTCAACCGGCCCAACTATGCGTTCGAATGGTGGCTCGCGACCGCGCAGTTCGCCGCCGTCGCCCGCGAGGTCGTCGATACGTACAAGGACGCAAGCAACCGGGTCATGGAGAACCCGGTCGGCACGGGGCCGTACCGGCTGAAGCAGTGGACGCGGGGCCAGCGGATCGTGCTCGAGGCCAATCCGACTTTCCGCGACATCTTCTTTCCCGCCGCCCGGGCCAGGCGGTGAACCGGGCGATGCGGCGATTGCCAAGGGCTTGGTCGGGAAACGCCTTCCGATCGTCGGCAATGTCGACATCAGCATCGTCGAAGAGGCGCAGCCGCGGCTCCTGAGTTTCGACACCGGCGCGCTCGACTATCTCGAAGTGCCCCCGACCCTCGCCACCAACGTCCTGGCGGGCCCGAGCCTCCGGCCCGAGTTCACGAAGCGCGGCATCGTTCTGCATCGCGAAATCCAGCCGTCCATCTCGTTTTTCTTTTTCAACCTCGAAGACCCTCTGGTGGGCGGATACACCCCTGCGAAACTCGCGCTTGCGACGGGCGATCAGCATGGGCTTCGATCGCGACGCGGAGATCCGGCAGTTGCTGAACGGGCAGGCGATACTCGCGACGCAACCCGTGCCGCCGCCGCTGTATGGTCACGATCCGAAATACGTTGCCCGTTACGGCTACGATCCCGGCGCGGCCCGCGCGCTGCTCGACCGCTTCGACTACAAGGATCGCGAACGGCGACGGATACCGCGAGTTGCCCGATGGCAAGCCGCTGACGCTCGTCCTCGCCTCGACGACCGACGCGGCGTCGCGCGCGCGCGACGAGCTTGTGGAAACGCAGCATGGATGCGATCGGCATCCGGATCACGTTCCTCAAGAACAAATGGACCGAGCTGAACAAGATGTCCGAGGCCGGGCAACTGATGATGTGGGGCCTCGGGTGGATCAGCAGCATCCCGGATGGAAACGACTACTACAGCTATTTCTATAGCCGCAACATCGGCACGTCGAATGACGCGCGGATGCGGCTCGCCGGCGTTCGACGCGCTCTTCGAGCAGTCGCTCGGGCTGCCCGAGGGCGCGCCGCGAACGGCGCTCTTCGACCGGATGAACGACCTGATATTCGACTACGCGCCCTGGATCCTGACCGATTACCCGTACAGCAACGTCGTCGCACAGCCATGGCTCCTGGGCTACAAGCACAATCCCTTCCTCCAGCACCAGTGGTGGTACTACGACATCGCCGCCCATTGAAAGCGGGGCCTGCGTCAACGTTTCGGATGGACGACGGGCTTGGGAGCGGGCGCCGCATCGAGCGCGCGACTCCGGGCAGCGGAACCCGGGCGCATCGCGGCAAGGAGGCTCTCGAGGCCGAGCTCGAAGGTGCTGTCCCAATAGACCGGCTTGAAATAGGGGGCCGCCGCTGCGAGCCGGGGACAGTGCCGGGCGATATACGCGTCCCCCACCGGGTCTGCGGCCGACGGACCTTTCGCGTAGCCGGCGGTTGCGTCGAGCGCGGCTCCCGTCAGGTAGTAGCCCAGCACGCGGAAATACTGGGCCGCGAGCCGGTCGTCCGGCGCTGCTTCGCGGACGAGCTGCAGCACGCGCTCGATGACGCGTACTCCCATCGAGGTATTGAGGCGGTGGACGGCAACAAGCTGATAAAGCTTCGGGTAGCGCTGCGCCATCGCTCGGTACGAATACGCGAGCACCCGCAATCGCCCGATCGGGTCCGGCCCCGGCGGATCGGTTACGACATCGGCGAGCGCATGGTCGACCAGGGCGTCCAGCAGGTGGGCCTTGCTCGGAAAGTAGTGGTAGAGGCTCATCGCTTCGCAACGGAGTGCAGCGCCCAGCGCGCGGAGGCTGAAGCGCGCGAGGCCGTCGCGCTCGATCATTGCCAGCGCGGCCGCGATGATCCGTTCCCGCGTCAGCGGCGCCGCGCGCACCCCCGCGCGGGCGCGCCGGGCCGGAATCGGTGCGCGTGGGGGGGGCCCTCGGCGGGTGGAGACTGTGGCCTGGCGGGACATGTTGCGATCTTACGCCGTAAGGGTATAGGATCGCAACCGACTTACGCCGTAAGACCAGCGGCGTCTTGCCGGCGCTGACGAAAGGAGGAAAGATGGACACCGTCGACATCATCGGGCTCCTGGTCCCGGCCACCTATTTCGCTTTCCTGATCACCGAGCAGATCTGGCCGGCGCGGGATTTCCCGCCGCGCAAGGGCTGGCAATGGATCGGGATCGCCTTCCTGCTGTTGATTCTCACGATCTCGACCGTCGTGCCGCTGCTGATCCCCGGGACCTGGCTCGACGCGCATCGGTGGCTCGACGGCACCAGGCTCGGCGTCATCGGCGGAACGATCGCCGGCTACGTCGTCATCGAAGGCGTGATCTACGCGTGGCACCGCATCGCGCACAATGTCGGCTTTCTGTGGCGCGGTTTCCACCAGATCCATCACAGTCCGCGCCGTGTCGATATTCCGGGCTCCGTCGTGTTTCATCCGCTGGAAATGATCGTCCAGGTGCTGCTGCAGCTGTTCGCGACGGTAATCGTGCTCGGGCTCGATCCGCTCGCAGCGGCTCTCGTCGGCTACCTCGTCGCGTTCAACGGCTTCTTCCAGCACTGGAACGTGCGCACGCCGCAATGGCTCGGCTATTTCCTGCAGCGCCCCGAGTCGCATTGCGTCCACCATCGGCTGGGCGTCCACTACTACAATTATTCGGACTTTCCGCCCTGGGACATGCTCTTCGGCACCTTCCGCAATCCGCGGCAGTTCATGGGGGAATGCGGATTCGACGCCGGCGCCGACCGCAAGCTCGGCGCCATGCTCGCATTTGCCGACGTCAACGCTCCACTGTACGGTTCCGGGAGCCTCGGCGCGAAACCCGCGACGGCGTGAGCGCGACGACGCGCAGCCGAATGCTGCGGGATGCGATGGATGGTCGGCGCGCGTCGGCGGCATTCCTACACCCGCGCGGCCCGTCTTCTCCCAGGTGCGAAATTCCGCGAAAGGCGCGATAATTGACATCTTTTCCGGAGAGTTCCATGAGCGAGCAACGACAAGTCGTCATTCTGAGCGGTGTGCGCACGGCAATCGGTGATTACGGCGGAAGCCTCAAGGACATTGCCCCGAGCGACCTCGCGGCGCGCGTCGTCAAGGAGGCCGTGGGCCGGGCCAGGATCGACCCGAAGGACGTCGGCCAATGCGTGTTCGGCAACGTCATCCACACCGAACCCAAGGACATGTACATCTCGCGCCTCGCCTGCGTAAACGGCGGATTGCCCCACGATACCGGCGCGCTTACGCTGAATCGTCTTTGCGGCAGCGGCATGCAGGCGATCGTGTCAGCGTCGCAGTACATTCTGCTAGGCGACACCGACGCCGCAGTCGCGGGCGGTGTCGAGAGCATGAGCCGCGGTGGATATTGCGTCCCGTCGGAGCGCTGGGGCGCGCGGATGGGCGACGCGAAATTGATGGACATGATGGTCGGCGCGCTCACCGATCCGTTCGATACGGTCCACATGGGCATCACCGCGGAGAACGTCGCGAGCAAATGCGGCATCACGCGCGAGCAGCAGGATGCGTTCGCCGTCGAGAGCCACAAGCGCGCGGCCGCGGCGATCGCCGCCGGCCACTTCAAGAGCCAGATTCTGCCGATCGAGCTCAAGACCCGGAAGGGCCCGGTGATGTTCGACACCGACGAGCATGTGCGCGGCGATGCGACGCTGGAGGGCATGACGAAGCTCAAGGCCGCGTTCGTCAAGGAGAACGGCACCGTCACCGCCGGCAACGCGTCCGGCATCAACGACGCGGCGGCCGCCGTGGTGCTGATGGAAAAATCGGCGGCGTCGAAAAAGGGCCTGAAGCCAATGGCGCGGCTCGTCGCGTACGGTCATGCCGGCATCGACCCGAAGATCATGGGTCTCGGTCCGGTGAGCGCGGTGAAGCGTGCGCTCGCGAAGGCCGAGCTCAAGCTCTCCGACATCGACGTCATCGAATCGAACGAGGCGTTCGCCGCGCAGGCGCTTGGCGTATCGAAGGAGCTTGGACTCGATCCGAAAAAGGTCAACCCGAACGGCGGCGCAGTCGCGCTCGGACATCCGATCGGCGCGACCGGCGCGCTGCTGACGGTGAAGGCGATGTACGAGCTGCATCGCACCGGCGGCCGCTATGGCCTCATCACGATGTGCATCGGCGGCGGGCAAGGCATCGCGGCGATCATCGAGCGGATGTAACGCGACGCCGAGAGCGCGCCGGGGTTGGTGACGTGCGCGAGACGCGTCCGCTCGCGCCGTCCACGCCCTCTCGCCCGGTCCGTGCCGCTAGCCTTTCGGCGGCGGGTGGATATTGTCGACCCAATGCACCTGCTCGGGATTGGGTTCGACGTTCGCCAGATCGAGATTGACGACGACGGGCTCCTGCCCGCTGCGGCAAAGCACACAGGAGAGCGGCTCCTCGTCGCTCGCATTGATTTCCTGGTGCGGAACGAACGGCGGCACGTAGATGAAATCGCCGGGTCCGGCCTCGGCGATGAATTCCAACCGATCGCCCCATCGCATCCGGGCACGCCCGCTTACCACGTAGATCACGCTTTCGACCGGACCGTGATGGTGCGCGCCCGTCTTTGCCTTCGGATGAATGATGACGGTGCCGGCCCAGAGCTTTTCCGCGCCCGCGCGCGCATGCGTGATCGCCGCTGCGCGGTTCATGCCCGGCGTCTGCGGCGTGCCCGTGTCAAGCTCGCCGGCGCGAACGACGCGCACGCCTCGGAGACGCCATTTGGATTCGGTCTTGCTGTTCATGATCGGCTCCTGATGCCGTGGCAGGCTATTTTAATCTCAGCCGCTCGCGGCGTCGCACAGAGCGATCACACAGCCAGATCCCGCCTGCCGAAGCCGGCGCATAATTGAGCGGCCGGCTTGCCGCCCGGCACGCGATCTGCCGCGCGGCGGCGGGCGCTTGGTCCGAGTGGACACAGGAGGAGGGCACGATGAGCAACACGCTGCGCAAGGTCGATTATTTCTACGTGATGGTCCCGAACACCGCAGGCCAAGGTGCGAAGATCATGGACGCGCTGGCGCAGGAAGGCGTCAATCTCCTCGCGTTCTCCGGCTTCCCGAGTGGCCGCAAGGCGCAGCTCGATCTGATGCCCGACGATGCGGCGCGCCTAAAGCGCGCAGCGAAGAAACTCGGTCTCAAGCTGTCGGTGAAGAAGACGGGTTTCCTCTATCAGGGCGATGACCGCGTCGGCGCGATGACGAGGATCCTGAGCAAGCTGGCCGGTGCGAAGATCAACATCGTCGCGGTCGATGCGGTGGTCAGCGGCAAGGGGCGCTTTGGCGCGATCTTCTGGGTAAAGCCGAAGAACGTCGCGAAGGCAGCGAAGCTCCTCGGCGCGTCGTAGCCGGCATCACCGGTCGAGCGCGGCATCACCGGTCGAGCGCGGCATCGTCCGTCCGGTCAGGCGTCGGCACGGCGGGAGTGCGACGCTGCCGCGGAGCCGGAGAAGTCGTCGAGCGGAAGATCGTACTCGTCATCGGCGCGAGTGCCCACGACATCGGAGGTCGCGCTCAAGTCGGCGCGCAAGCGGCGCACGAATGTTTCCACCGTCGGCGATGCGCTGTCGCCAAGATGGACGACGAACTGCACGGCGACGTCCGGCGCGATGCGGTCGAGGATGAAGATGCCGGCGTCGACGACGGGGTTGAGGTCGGGGAAGGTGTTCTCCGGGGCGATCAGGTAGACGAATTGCGTGTCCTGATGACACGCCGCGATTTCGGCCACCGCGGCGCGCCACGGGGAAGGAATCGGCGGCAGTCCCAAGGCCTCGCTTCGTGCGAGCGCCTTGTACAGCGAGCGACCGACATCCCTGCGGACCTGCTCGAGGCTCGCGCCGCGCGCCGTCAGGAAGGCGAGCAGCGCGAATTCGATCCCTTGCGCGGCGACGTGATGCGCCGCCTGCGACTCCGAGCACGCGATGCGATGCTGCCGCGAGAGGCTGCGCGCGGCGCGCAAGTAATCGTGCGCATAGCGCCAGAGCGCGAGCGGCGCGGTTCTCCTCGATTCGTCGGAGGACGATGACATCATGGCGGAGTGCTCCTTCGCGGTGAATTGACGCTGCTCGCGTCGCGGTCGCGTGATCGAATGCTGCGGTCGCGCCGCTCGAACGTGCAAAGCGATATCGTACTTCGACCGATGGCGCGAAAGGAAGGAAGGAGCTTGTAGGACGTGGTCCGGCGCAATGCCGGCGCGGAAATTTCAGCGGGGTTTCAGCCGATAGAGCATCTCGCCCGCGCGCGGGACCACGAGCGTCCCTTCGTGTTCGCGCCGTTGCCACGCCGCAACGTCGATCGACGCCGGATCGCGATAGCCGAGATTGATGCGACGGCATCGCTCGGGGGAAATGCCCGTCGCCAGCGTCACCGTCACCCGCGGCGCGTTCGATGCCGGTCGCCGCGTCGTAGGTGCCCTGCCCCTTCACGTGCGTCGAATGCGCGAGCACGCCACCGGGGTAGCGCGCAAAGCGCTCGGGCTGCGCGAGAAAGTAGTCACGGCAGTGATAGCCGATTTCGTCGATAAGTTGGCCATGCGTGTAGCTCACCTCGCGGATGTGCGGCGCATAGATGACGACTTCGCCGCCGTCGGCGACAACCGGCTCGATCTTGTACATTCCCTTGCCGGCGGTCCACACGTCGGCATACATCTCGGGCATCACCGACAGCACTTGCCGCACCGGCGATTCCAGCCAGACGATGTGCCGCTTCGCGGAGAGCGCTGCCGCCTGCTTCCATGCCTCGGTTGCGTCGCCGAAATACAACCCGGCGAGTCCCGAAGGGGCGACCACCAGTGCGAAGCATGCCGTCGGCACCCGCACCATCGCCGCCGCGCGGTCGATGACCGCGCGAACCGGCGTATAGCCGGCGCCGATGATCTCGTAGTTGGTGATGAGCGCGCCGAGCCAGTGAGTGAAATTGATGATCTCGGGGCCGGCGATGCCGGGAAAGAGATACTTGTTGCCCCCCGAGAAGCCGACGACCTCGTGCGGGAACACGGGCCCGCAGATCACGAGCTGGTCATAGTCGAATATCCGACGATTGAGCGATACCGTCACGTCCTGCTTCAGCCGGCCGCCTGTCAGATCGGCGATTTCGGCGGCGGGAATCGTGCCCAGTCGCGCGAACATCGCGGGGTTGTGCCATTCGTGATTGAAGATGTGCGAACTTCCGGCCTGCCCGCCGACGACGTCGCGTCCGACGAGGCTGGAAAGCTGCGCGTCGCTCATCGGCTGATGGGTTCCCAGCGCGACCAGGAAATCGCACGCCGCGACCCTGCCACGAAGCTCCTCCTCGAACAACGCGAAGAACTGCGGCATCGGCATCGTCCGCGTGCCATCGGGGATGATGAACAGCACGCGCTTGCCGGCGAGCGACAGCGCCGCGAGCCCGTCGCGAACGATGGCACGGATCTCCTCGGTGGTGAGGAGCCGATCCTGGAATCCGGAGCCGTCCATGCTGTCCATCGTACACGCACCGGCGCGCTTGCGTGCGCAATGCCGCCATTGGCGCCCCGCGACGACGGCCGCCGGGCGGCGTAAACTCGTCGCTTGCGCGCCGTGCGGCGATCGAGGAACAGCGGATCCACCATGGTTGAAGACATGAAGCGCGATGCGGTCGAAGTCCTCTACGGCAAGTCGGGATTGCGCATCCGACTGCCGGCGACGGCGCGCGCGACGCTGATCGGCAAGCGTCCGCTGCAGAAAATATCCGACCCTCAAGCCGCGGTGCGCGACGCGCTGGCGCGGCCGGTCGCGGCGGCGCCGTACCAGACACTCGTCCGGGGACGCAAGAGTGCCTGCATCCTGATCTGCGACATCACGCGGCCGGTCCCCAATCATCTGTTCCTGCGCCCGCTGATCGAGGGTATGCTCGCGGCCGGGATTTCCGCCGAACGCATCACGGTGCTGGTCGCGACCGGACTGCATCGCCCGAACGAAGGCGCGGAGCTGGCCAAGCGCTCGTCGGCGACCCGTGGGTGCAGGAAGCGGTGCGCGTCGAAAACCACTTCGCGCGCGACGATGCGGCGCATGTCGATCTCGGCACGACTTCCCGCCGCGGTACGCCGGTCAAGCTCGACCGCCGCTTCGTCGAGGCCGATCTGCGCATCGCCACCGGGCTCGTCGAGCCGCACTTCATGGCGGGCTATTCGGGCGGCCGCAAGGTGATCGCGCCGGGCGTCGCGCACGCCGACACGATCCGGACGTTCCACAGTGCCCGGTTCATGGAGGACCCGGCGGCGGTCCAGTGCAATCTTGCCGGCAATCCGCTGCACGAGGAGCAGCTGGAAATCGTGCGCATGCTGGGCGAGGTGTACGCCGTGAACACCGTGATCGACGAGGATCGCGATCTCGTCCACGTCAATTTCGGCGAAGTGATCGCGAGCCATCTTGCTGCCGTCGCCTTCGTCGCCGAAAGCGTGCGCGTGCCGGTCGGACGGCGCTTTTCGACGGTGGTGACGTCGGCGGCCGGAGATCCGCTCGACAAGACCTACTATCAGACGGTCAAGGGCATGGTGACCCCGCTCGACATTCTGGAGCCTGGCGGCACGCTGATCGTCGCCTCGGCGTGCTCCGAAGGCTTCGGCTCGCACTGAATTCCGCGTCGCGCAGGAGCGGCTCGTCAGCCTGGGACCTGACGCCTTCCTGCAGACCCTCGTCGCAAAGCGCTTCGCCGATGTCGACGAATGGCAGACGGAAATGCAGTTGAAATCGATGCGCGTCGGTCGGGTCCAGCTCTACACGACCGGGCTCGACGAAGACGAGCAGCGCCTCACCGGCGTGGAGGCAATCGGCTCGGTCGAGGATGCGCTCGCGCAAGCGCTCGCGCGCGCCGGCGATCCCCACGTCGCCGTCGTTCCCGAGGGACCCTATGTCGTCCCCGTCGTCGCCTGATCCGGCGACAATTCCGCCCGCGTCGCTCGCGATCCATCTCGATCTCGTCGGCGGGATCAGCGGCGACATGTTCATCGCTGCATTGATCGATGCGCTGCCATCGCTCGCCGGCCCGTTGCTCGCCGAGCTCGCCATCGTCCAGCCTCCCGGCGCAGAAGCGCCTGCTTTCGTCACCGCGACGATTGGAGGATTGCGCGCGAGGCGCTTCGGCCTTGCGGCAGCGGGAAGGCCTTTGCAGGCGCACGCGGGAACGACGTACGTCTCGATGCGCAGACGGATCGCCGAGTCGCCGCTGTCCGTCCCCACGCGCACGCACGCACTGGCGCTCCTCGCGCTGCTCGCCGACGCTGAGGCGCACGTGCACGGCATCGCCGTCGACGACGTGCATTTCCACGAGCTCGCCGATTGGGATTCGCTGCTGGACATCGTCGCCGCCGGGTCGATCGCGGGTGCCCTCGACGGTGCGCACTGGACCGCCTCGGCGCCGCCGCTCGGCGGCGGCACGGTGCGCACCGCGCACGGTGCCCTTCCGATTCCGGCGCCGGCCACGAGCCGGCTGCTCGAAGGTTACCCGTGGCACGACGACGGCATCGGCGGCGAACGGGTGACGCCGACCGGCGCGGCGGTCCTCCGTCATCTCGTTCCAGCCGCCGCGTGCGCGGCGCGGCGCGAGACGGGACGCCTGGTTGCGACCGGGTACGGTGCCGGCGCGCGCGAGCTCCCGGGGGCTGCGAACATCGTGCGGGCGGTCGTGTTCGAGCGCGTCCACGCCGCCGAGTCCGATGAGGTTGCCGTTCTGGAATTCGACGTCGACGACATGACGGGCGAGGAGATCGCCGGCGCCGCGGAACATTTGCGTGCCGTCGCCGGCGTCATCGACGTATCGATTGGCGCCCGGTCCGGAAAGAAGGGACGGCCGCTCGCCGATTTCCGGCTTCTCGCGCGGCCGCACGCGGTCGATGCGGTTGCGAAAGCATGCTTCGCAGAGACCTCGACGCTCGGGCTGCGGCTGCGCGAAGAACGGCGGCGCATCCTGTCGCGCGCCGACGTGGCGACGGCACTCAACGGCGCGACCATCGGCGTAAAGGTGGCGCAACGCCCGGGAGGCGTCCGCACCGCCAAGGCTGAACATGACGATGTCGCCGCGGCACCAGCGCTCGGCGCGCGCCGGCGGGTTCGCGCCGCAGCCGAGCAGCGTGCGCTCGAGGGGGACGAAGTCGCACGGAGGCCGACGAATGAACGCAGCCCTCCCCGTTGACGCCGATCTCGAACGCCTCGTCGCGGTGCTCGACCGCCATGAGCGGCTCGCTCTCGCCGTGAGCGGTGGCGTCGACTCGATGACGCTCGCCCATGTCGCGTGGCGATTCTCCCGGGCACGAGTCCACGATGTTTCACGCAACGGGGCCCGCGGTCCCTGCGGCGGCGCGTGCGCGCGTCGAAGCCCACGCCCTGCGCCACGGTTGGCCGCTCGTCCTGCTCGACGCGGGCGAGCAGGACGATGCCCGCTACCGCGCGAACCCGGTGAATCGCTGCTATTACTGCAAGATCCAACCTGTATGCGCGAATTCGCGAAATCACGCCGGATCCCATCGCCTCCGGCACGAACCGCGACGATCTGTCCGACTTCCGCCCGGGACTGCGCGCCGCGGCCGAGCATGGCGTCATTCACCCTTACGTCGACGCCGCCATCGACAAGACCGCCGTGTACACGCTTGCCGCGAAGCTCGGGCTCGACGACCTCGAGCGGCTGCCGGCGCAGCCGTGCCTCGCGAGCCGGGTCGAGACCGGCATCGCGATTGCAGCGAGACGACCTCGCGTTCATCGACGACGTCGAGATGCGGCTCGCGGCGCAACTCGGGTGCGATGCGGTGGTGCGTTGTCGGGTGACGCACGCGGGCGTCGTGATCGAAGTTGCCGAAGCCGCTGGCGCACTCGCATGCCGATGCCGCGCGGCAAGTCGGCGCCGCCGCGTGTCGAGATGCGGGCCGGATTTTCGCCGGCGTCCGACCGTACCGCCGCGGGGCGGCATTCGTCCGCCCGAGGGCAGCGGTCGCCGATGACTGAATTCCGTCTCGACTGGCAGCGCGCGGAACGCACCGGCATTTGCGAAGCGGTGCTATGCGAGCCGAAATCGGCAGCGCAGATCGATGCGATAATCGCCGCACGCGATCGAGCTGGACGAGCGGCTGCTGCTGACGCGGCTCGGTCCACGCAAGGTGCGCCGGCTCGCGCCTTCGGCACGCAGCGTCCTCGACTACGACGCGGCGTCGCGCACCGCTATTCTCGGTGGCGCACCGGCGCCGCGCGCGACCGGACGCATCGCCATCGTGTCGGGCGGCACGTCGGACGCTCCCGTCGCGCTCGAAGCCGCGCGCACGCTCGCCTTCGAGGCCGAGGGCCCGACGCTCATCCACGACGTCGGCGTCGCGGGACTGTGGCGGCTCATGGAACGGATCGACGACATCCGCCGCCACCGCGTCATCGTCGCCGTGGCCGGCATGGAGGGGGCGCTGTTCAGCGTGCTCGCGGGACTCGTCCCGGGTGCGGTGATCGCCGTGCCGACCTCGGTCGGTTATGGCGTAGGCGAGGGCGGCCACACGGCCCTCAACGCGGCGCTCGCGAGCTGCGCATCGGGACTCACGGTCGTCAACATCGACAACGGCTTCGGCGCGGCGCATGCGGCGCTGCGAATCCTGGCGCGATGAGGCGTTGCGGACTTCTGCGCCGCGAACCCTGACACGCTACAGGTTCGGGCCGAGCCAGCGCGAGAGGTCGTCGCGACGCATTTGCCGGCGCCGAGCGAGGTCGTCGAGTTGGTCGGTGCCAATCTTGCCGACAGCGAAATACGTCGCTTCCGGGTGCGAAAAGTAGAAGCCGGACACCGACGCCGCCGGCAGCATCGCGCCGGCTTCGGTCACGGTCATGCCGATCTCCGGGGCGCGCAGCATCTCGAACAGCGGCGCTTTCACGCGTGGTCGGGGCACGCGGGATAACCCGGGGCGGGGCGGATGCCGCGGTACTCTTCGCGCACGAGCGCGACGGCGTCCAGGCGCTCGTCCGGCGCATAGCCCCACAGCTCGCGCCGCACCTTCATGTGCAGCCACTCGGCGAACGCTTCGGCAAGCCGGTCGGCGAGGGCTTTCAGCATGATCGCGCTGTAATCGTCTTTTTTCGCCTCGAACTCCGCGACTCTTCCTTCGATGCCGAGGCCGGCCGTGACCGCGAACGCGCCGAGGTAATCCCTGATGCCCGAAGGCTTCGGCGCCACGAAATCCGCGAGGCAGTAGTTCGGCTTGCCGGGCGGCCGCTCGTTCTGCTGGCGCAGGTTGTGCCACGTCAGCGCGACCTTCGCGCGCGACTCGTCCGTATAGAGCTCGATGTCGTCGCCAGCGGCATTCGCAGGCAGCAGCGCGACGACGCCATTGCGCCGTGAGCCAGCGGCCCTCGACGATTCGCTTCAGCATCTCCCGGCCTTCGGCGTACACGCCGCGCGCGGCTTCGCCGACGACGGGGTCGTCGAGAATCGCCGGGAACGGGCCCGAGAGCTCCCACGCCTGGAAGAACGGCCCCCAGTCGATGTAGCTCGCGATCTCCGCGAGATCGGCGTTGCGGAATTCGCGCCTGCCCGGCGCGATCGGCACCGGGGGGACGTAGTGCGCCCAATCGGTCTTGAACGCGTTCGCGCGCGCGGCGGCAATTGCAATCAGCGTCGGTCCCTTCTTGCCCGCGTGCTGCGTGCGGATCCTTTCATAGTCCGCGGCAACCTCGACGACGTAGTTCTCCCGCAATTCGTCCGACAGCAGATTGCTGGCAACGCCGACTGCGCGCGACGCATCCGGAACATAGACGGTGACGCCGTCGTAGTTCGGTGCGATCTTCACCGCCGTGTGCACGCGCGACGTCGTCGCGCCGCCGATCAGCAGCGGCTGCGTCATCCCCAGCCGCCGCATCTCGTGCGCGACATGCGCCATTTCCTCGAGCGACGGCGTGATCAGCCCGGAAAGACCGACGATGTCGGCGTGGTTCTCGCGGGCCGTGTCGAGGATCTTCTGCGCCGGCACCATCACGCCCAGGTCGATCACCTCGAAGTTGTTGCACTGGAGGACGACGCCGACGATGTTCTTGCCGATGTCGTGGACGTCGCCCTTGACGGTCGCCATCACGATCGTGCCCTTCGGCTTGCCGGCATCGCCCGTCTTCGCCTTCTCCTCTTCGATGAACGGCACCAGATGTCCGACCGCCTGCTTCATCACGCGCGCGCTCTTCACGACTTGCGGCAGGAACATCTTGCCCGCGCCGAAGAGATCGCCGACGACGTTCATCCCGGCCATCAGCGGTCCTTCGATCACCTGGATCGGCCGCGCGTATTTCTTGCGCGCTTCCTCGGTGTCCTCGATGATCCACGTCGTGATGCCGCGAACGAGCGCGTGCGACAGCCTCTCCTCGACAGGAAGCGCGCGCCAGGCAAGGTCTTCGACGACGGTCTTGCCTTGCGCCTTCACCGTTTCCGCGAACGTGACCAGCCGCTCGGTGGCATCGGGACGGCGATTCAGCACCACGTCCTCGACGCGCTCGCGCAGGTCGGCGGGAATCTCGTCGTAGACGCCCAGCTGGCCGGCATTGACGATGCCCATCGTCATCCCGGCCTTGATCGCGTGGTACAGGAACACCGTATGGATCGCCGCGCGCACCGGCTCGTTGCCGCGGAAGGAAAAGCTTACGTTCGAAACGCCGCCCGACACTTTTGCATGCGGGAGGTGCTGCCGGATCCAGCGCGTCGCGTTGATGAAGTCGACGGCGTAGTTGTTGTGGGCGTCGATCCCGGTTGCGATCGCGAAGATGTTCGGGTCGAAGACGATGTCCTCGGCCGGGAAGGCGGCCTTGCGCGTCAGCAGGTCGTAGGCACGCTCGCAGATCTCGACCTTGCGCTCGAAGGTGTCGGCCTGTCCCTGCTCGTCGAAGGCCATCACGATCGCCGCCGCGCCGTAGCGTCGCACGAGCGCCGCCTGGCGCAGGAACGCCCCCTCGCCCTCCTTGAGGGAGATCGAGTTGACGACCGGCTTACCCTGCACGCACTTCAGCCCCGCCTCGATCACCTCCCACTTCGACGAGTCGATCATTACCGGCACGCGGGCGATGTCGGGCTCGGTGGCGATGAGGTTCAGGAACTTCACCATCGCCGCCTTGGAGTCGAGCATCGCCTCGTCCATGTTGACGTCGATCATCTGCGCACCGCTCGCGACCTGCTGGCGCGCGACCTCGACGGCACCGGCGTAGTCGCCTGCGAGGATCAGCTTCGCGAACGCGCGCGAGCCGGTGACGTTGGTGCGCTCGCCGACATTGACGAAGAGCGACTCGTCGCCGATGTTGAGTGGCTCGAGCCCGGAAAGGCGCATCAGGCGGGACATGAGGGACGAACGATCTCGATGTTCTGTCCTCTCCGGGCAGAGAGAGGTCTCAGTGAGGGCCTTGCGCCCGGCGTGGCCATGATTGCCGAACCGGAACCAAGCGAAGCTCAGACGGCCGCGACGGCCTCGTCGGTCCGGATTTTGCGCGGCGGCAGCGCCACGACCGCCTCGGAGATTGCGCGGATGTGCGCGGGAGTCGTACCGCAGCAGCCGCCGACCAGATTGACAAAACCGTTGCGTGCGAAATCTTCGATCAGGCGCGCTGTCTCGGCCGGCTTTTCGTCGTAGCCTGTCTCCGCCATCGGGTTGGGCAGCCCCGCATTGGGGTAGCACGAGACGTAGGTGTCGGCGACCCGCGCCATCTCCTCGATATAGGGCCGCATCAGCGCGGCACCGAGCGAGCAGTTGATGCCGACCGCGAGCGGACGCACGTGCCGCACCGAGTTCCAGAACGCTTCGGTCGTCTGCCCGGACAGGGTGCGACCCGACGCGTCGGTGATCGTGCCAGATACGATCACCGGGAAGCGCCGGCCGATCCGCTCGAAAAAGGTCTCGAGCGCGAACAGCGCTGCCTTGCCGTTCAGGGTGTCGAAGATCGTTTCGACGATGAACAGGTCGACGCCGCCTTGGGCGAGGCCCTCGATCGCCTCGCCGTAGGACGCCACGAGCTCATCGAAGCGGACGTTGCGCGCGCCCGGATCGTTCACGTCCGGCGAAATCGACGCCGTGCGGTTGGTTGGTCCGAGCGCGCCGGCGACGAACCGCGGCTTGTCGCGCGTCTTCGCGCTCCACCTGTCGGCGCATTCACGCGCGATCTGCGCCGCCGCGACATTGATCTCGCGCACCCGGCTTTCGAGCTTGTAGTCGGCCTGCGCGATCGACGTCGCCGTGAACGTGTTGGTCTCGATGATGTCGGCGCCAGCCTCGAGATAGGCGTCGTGGATCGCCCGCACGACGTCGGGGCGCGTGAGCGCGAGCAGATCGTTATCGCCCTTCACGTCGTGCGAGTGCTGGACGAGACAGGCGCCGCGGTAATCTGCCTCGCCCAGTCGGTAGCCCTGGATCATCGTGCCCATCGCCCCATCCAGCACGAGGATCCGCTGGTCGAGCAGTCGAGCGAGTTCGTCAGTGCGGTCGGGTTGCATCGCGGACGCTAGCCATCAAGAAGGCGGGATGCCGGATCGCATCACGCTAACGCCTTGAATACTAACATTGCCGGCGCGAACGTTCCTGCCGACCCGGTTATATGACAGAAACGAAACGTCATATTGCATTTGGGATGGCGCATGCTAGATTTGCGTCGATGAAACACCTGAAGCCCAAGGACGCCGCCCAATTCCTGCACGACAATCCCTCCGCGGTCTTCATCGACTGCCGGAGCGAGATGGAATATTTCTTCGTCGGTCATCCGGTCGGCGCGCACCACGTCGCGTGGAACGACGGGCCTGACTGGGAGGTGAACCCGCATTTTGTCGGGCAGGTAAAGAAAGTCGCCAGCATGAATCGGCCGGTCATCCTGATCTGCCGCAGCGGCCATCGGTCGATCGATGCCGGCATGGCGCTCGAAAAAGCCGGCTTCAGTGATGTGTACAACGTCCTCGAGGGCTTCGAGGGACCGCTCGATGACGACCATCATCGCGGCTCGCTTTCCGGTTGGCGCAAGGAAGGCCTGCCGTGGGAGCAGCTGTAGCCGCGCTGCTCGGGAGCGAACTGGCGCGCCGGCGAGGGGCACTTACGGCGTAACATCGGGCAAATCCCGCCCGCTTCCCGTTCTTCATGGCCGCTTACGGCCGTCTTTGCACGCTCTTCCACGACGCCGACAAGCCGCGCGCCTCCGACGGCGAGGTCGCCTGGTACGCGGCACGCCTTCCGCGGGAAGCCGGCCCGTCGCTCGAATTGATGGTGGGCTCCGGTCGGCTCCTGCTGCCGCTGCTCGAGCAGGGCTTCAACGTCCACGGCGTGGACTCGTCGAGCGCGATGCTCTCGAGCTGCGAGGCGCGGATAAGCGGCGCGGGGCTCAAGACCGGGCTGTTCCGGCAAGACGCCGCGGCGCTCAACCTGCCGCTCCGTTACGCGGCTGCTTTCATCGCCGGCGGCTCGTTCCAGCTGCTGGCCGATCCCGTCGGTGCGCAAAAGGCGCTCGAGCGCATCCGCGCCCATCTCGTCGATCCCGGCATCCTGCTGCTCGACTTGTATGTGCCCGCCGAGGCGTCGCACCCGCCGGGCGCGCCGGTCGTCCAGGTGCAGACGGTGGCCCTACCCGACGCCACGACGATCGCGCACCGCGCGGAGATCTTCGTCGATGCCGACGGACGACGCATCGACATCCGGAGCCGTTACGAGCAGCGCGAGCGTGCGACGATCCGCGCGCGCGAGGACGAAGCGCTCGCGCTGACGTGGTACAGCGAGGATGAAATCATCGTGCTGCTGCGCGATGCCGGCTATCGCGACGTCGCGGTCGGTCCGGCCGCATCGCCGATCGGTGACGATGCGCCGGAGGGCGAAAGAAGGTTCTCGGTCAGCGCCCGAGCGTAACCGCGGGAGGGAGCGTGCGCGTCAACTTTGAACGGAGATGCTTGTCCGCGTGGCTTCGAGCATGCTCCCTCGGCGCGCGTCGGTATCGTCCGCATCACAGCGTCATCGCCATGTAGACCACGCCTTCCAGCGGATTCGCGTAATACGGCGCGCATTCGCGGAATCCGACCTGCGCATACAGGTTGCGCGCCTCGGTCATCCAGCCGAGGGTGTCGAGCTTTAGCTCGCCGTAGCCGATTGCGCGCGCTTCGGCGATCAGCGCATCGACGAGGCGCCGCCCCCAGCCACCCTCGCGCGCCGCGGGCTGGACGAACAACCGCTTGACCTCGCCGGCCCGAGTTCGGCTGCCTTCCAGAGCGCGCAGCGCAACGCAGCCGAATGCTTCTCCGGGCGCGCCGACGACGAGCAGGCGTCCGTCCGGCGGCGCGTAGGCGCCCGGCAGCAGCGCGAGCTCGCGGTCGAATCCCTGAAAGCAGAGGTCGACGTTCAGCCATTTCGCATATTCGACGAAGAGGGCGCGGGCGAGCGCGACATCCTCGGGCGTCGTCGCGCGCCGGATCGCGATGGCCTCTGACTGCCGGCTCATGCGATTGCCTTGCTCACGTCCGCACCGCAACGCCCCTCCTGCGCGGGACGTGTCAACTCGCCTTGTCGCAGGCGCCGACCTTCATCTCGGCACCCGGATACGACGGCGCGAGCTCGCGCAGCCGCGTGATGACGGGTTGCGGCGGATCCCGGATCACGAGCAGCGTCTGGACGAGCACCTGCGGACGCGGGCCGGCGCGAGCACCCGCGATTCCCTGCTTCGCAAGCTCCGCGAGATACGCGTTTGCCGCATCCTCGGTGCGAAACGAGCCGAGGGAGATGGCAAAACGCTGCGCCCCGCCGTCGACGACGATCACGTCCTTCTGCCCCGCCGCACGCAGCTCCGCCGCGCGCTTGTCGGCCGCCACCTTGCTCGCGAGCGGCGGGAGGTATACCCAGTAGGCGGCGCTCGTCTCGATGCGCCGCTGCGTGAGCAGCTTGCCGAGCGCGAGCGATTCGACGTCGGCTTGCGCCCGCGCACGATCGGCATCGCCGAACGGCCCCCATTCGAGGCAGACGTCGGCGAGCGCGGCGGCGCTCGCCGGCCCGAGCGCGGCCACCTCCTGCGGGGTCAGCAGCTTGATCTTGTCCGGTTGGACCTGCTCCTTGAGCCGCACCCCCTCCCCGGCGCCCGAATCGAGCCGCGTGTACGCGAACAGCGTCAGGTTCGCGAGCAGGAGGAGGATCACGAGGGTACGCATGGGACGGGTCAGGCAGCGGGCGCGAGATGTTAACCCGCCTCCCCGGCCAGCGCGAGCACGCCTTCGAGCACCAGATGATCGATGACCTCCACCGGCGGATTGACGTGAAGCGCAATCTCGGGCGCCGCGCCGCCCGCAAGGTAGATGCGCACTTGCGCGGGATTGGTGTCGATCTGGCGGCGCATTTGCTCGATCGCACCGCAAACGGCCTGCATCGCGCCCGAATACAGAGCGTCGGCGGTATTGTCGGGAAACTCGCGAAATTCACCCGGTGCGCCTTTCAACGCCGCGGTGTTCTCGGCGAGCGCGCGCAGCATGAGGCGCATTCCGGGCAGGATCAATCCACCGCGGAACGTGCCTTCGGCATCGAGACAATCGATCGTCACCGCCGTACCCGCGTTAACGACCACGCACGCCGGCGGAAACAGGTCGGTCGTAAGCGACCGGTGTCGCGCGGCGACGAGCGACGCCCAGCGGTCCGCGCCGAGCTGGGCGGGGTTAGCATAGTGATTGGCGACGCCGCACGCGGCGGCGGTCGCCGTCAGCCACTCGGGCACGAGGCGCCAGCGGGTAAGCTGGGCTTCGACCCGGACGCGCGCCGCTTCGCCGGCGACGTTGACACCCACGGCGCGCAACGGACGCGGCAGGCTGTGCCAGTCGCGCAGCGACAGCGTGCCGATCTCGGCGTTGGACGTGATGCCGACCGCAGCCCACCCGTGAGGACCGACGAGCCCCCACTTCATCCGGCTGTTGCCGATGTCGATGGCGAGAGTGAGGCTCATCGATCCGGCCCTGCGGCGCTCATGTGCCCCCACGCTTGCGGCTTCTGCCGCTGCGCTGCCCCCCGAGGGGGCGCGATTCGCGCCTTGGGGCGGCCCTGCGGCGCTCATCTCGACCGTACTGGAAGCCTCGCTCTGGCGATGGATCGCAGCGAAATCTCGCCGGAGAGAAATCGCGCGCGCCGCGGCCCGTCGGCCAGCACCAGCGCACCGCTTGCGTCGACACCGGCGACTTTTCCGGCCACCGAGCCGCCATCGGGGAGCCGCAGCGTGACGGGCTTGCCCTGATAGGCGTGACGATGCTGCCATTCGGCGGCGAACGGCGCGAATCCTTCCTTCGCGTATTGTCGAAGCACGAAGGCGAGCTCGGCGACAAGACGCGCGACCAGTTGATTGCGGTCGATCCCTTTCGACTTGCGCCCGGCGACCGTAGCGAGGTCCGTCACCGCCACCGGAATCTCCTTGCGCACCGCGGCAGGCAGCCGAACATTGAGACCGACGCCGATCACGGTCGTTGACGGACCCAGTGCGTCTCCATTCACTTCAATCAGGATGCCCCCGATCTTCATGTGCCGGTAGACGAGATCGTTCGGCCATTTGAGCGCGATCCCGCGAAAACCCTCGGCTTCGAGTGCGCGCGCGACCGCGACTCCGACGGCAAGGCTCAAGCCCGCCAGGAATCCAGCGCCCTGCTCGAACCGCCAACCGATCGAAAACGTGAGACTGCCCCCCGCGATCGCAGTCCAGGTGCGGCCTCGGCGACCGCGTCCCGCCGTCTGCCATTCAGCCGCGAGCACGACGCCATGGACATCACGTCGCTGCGCGCGCCGCAGCAGCTCCGACGACGTGGAGTCGATCTGGTCGACGACCTCGATCGCGAGCTCGGCGGCATCGGCGCGCCCCGGCGGCAGGGCCGCGAGTTCGGCTCTGATTCGCTTGGCGTCGAGAAAGTCCGGCGCTTCGAGAAGCCGATACCCGCGACCCTTGATGCGCTCGAGTGCGAGCCCCGCCGTCTCGGCGTCCTTCAGCGCCTGCGAAACGCGGGCGCGCGTCAGCCCCACTTTCGCGGCGAGATCTTCGCCCGAATGGAAAGCGCCATCGGCAAGCTGGCGCAGCAACGAGAATCCGAGGGGAGTGAGCACTGACCTTCTGATACGCTAGGGCGAAATGTTAAATTTTCGCAGATTCGGCGTCAAAACGCAACAAATCAGTGACTTGCAGCGGCGGCCTCCTTACCGACGATCGTCGGGACGACCGGGTCGCGCATCCGCGCCCAACCCACGTCTGCACGGTGGACCATGGAGTCGCGGCCAGGCGGTGCAGGGACCCCGACAGGGCGGGAAAGCTGACCTGGCGTCGCTCACGCCTTCAGCACGCCACGGCGGATCTGATCTTGCTCGATCGACTCGAACAGCGCACGGAAGTTGCCTTCGCCGAAGCCCTGGTTGCCCTTGCGCTGGATCAGTTCGAAGAAGATCGGGCCGATCACCGCCCTGGTGAAGATCTGAAGGAGCATCTCGCCCTTGGCGGGTGCACCGTCCAGGAGGATCCGATTCGCCCGGAGCCGTGCGGTGTCTTCGCGATGGCCCGGAAGGCGAGCGGCGAGCGCGTCGTAATACGTGTCCGGCGTTTCCTGAAAGTCAACGCTCGCGCCACGCAGCTGCTCGACCGTCCGGTAAATGTCGTCGGTGCCGAGCGCGACATGCTGAATGCCCTCGCCGTGATATGCGACGAGGTATTCCTGAATCTGACTCTTGTCGTCGGCGCTCTCGTTGATCGGAATCCGGATCTTGCCGCACGGCGAGGTCATCGCCTTCGATCGGAGCCCGGTCAGCCTGCCTTCGATGTCGAAATAGCGGATCTCGCGGAAATTGAACAGGCGTTCGTAGAAGCCCGCCCATTCCTCCATCCGGCCGCGGTGCACGTTGTGCGTCAGATGATCGACATAGGTAAGGCCCGCGCCGGTCGGATGCGGATCGACCCCCGGCAGCGGCACGAAGTCGATGTCGTAGATGGACACGCCCGTTCCGTTTCCCGGATAGCGGTCAACCAGGTAGACGAGCGAGTCGCCGATGCCCTTGATCGCCGGGATGTTGAGCTCCATCGGCCCCGGGTGCGCTTCCACCGCCCAGGCGCCCTGCTCGACGCAACGCGCAACGGCGCGCGCCGCATCCTTGACGCGAAACGCGATCGCGCAAATCGATGGGCCATGGACGCGCGCGAACGCCTGCGCAAAGCTGCCGGACTCGGCGTTGACGACGAAGTTGATTTCGCCCTGCCGGTAAAGCAGCACGTTCTTCGCGCGATGCCTGGCGATGGCGGTAAAACCCATCTGCTCGAAGAGCCGGCCCAACGCCGCCGGATTGGGGGCCGCGTATTCGATGAACTCGAAACCGTCGGTGCCCTGCGGGTTGTCCCAGAGATCGCCGGGAGAAGCCGTTGCCATGCGTGCCTCCTTGCGCTTCGAGTCTACGAACCCGCGAGCAGTTTCAGCAGCTCCGCGTGAAGCGCGCGATCGCCGCACGCGACGACCGACCCGCCCTCGTCGCAGGGAGCGCCCGTCCAGGTCGTGATTGCGCCGCCCGCAGCCTCGACGATCGGGATCAGCGCTTGAATGTCGTATGCGTGCAGCGACGATTCGATGACGACGTCGATCAGTCCCATCGCGAGGAGGCAATAGGCGTAGCAGTCGCCGCCCCAGCGCGTGAACCGGGCGCCGTCGGCCACGCGCCGGAAGGCCGCGACCTCTTCGGGCGTCGCGAACATCTTGGGATCGGTGGACGCGACCACGGCCTCCCTCACGGCGCGGCAACGACGCGTCTTCAATGCGCGCCGCTCAGCGCCGCGGCGCCATTCCGCCTTTCCGCCGGCGCTGGCCACAAACGATTCGCCGACATAGGGCTGGTGGACGACGCCGACGACGACGCGCGCGCCGTCGTTGAGCGCGAGCAGGGTCGCCCAATGCAGTTGGCCGAGAATGAAGCTGCGCGTCCCGTCGATCGGATCGATCACCCACGTGTAATTCGAGACACCCTTCTGCCAGCCTTGCTCTTCGCCGCGGATGCCATGATCGGGGTAGGCGTGCGCGATGTCCGCGCGGATCACGCCCTCGGCTGCGCGGTCGGCAACGGTGACGGGGTCGTAGGTGCCTCCATCGCTCTTGTCTTCAACGTGCAACGCGGCCCGGAAATGCGGAAGAATGACGGCGCCCGCGGCAACTGTCGTGGCGTGCGCGAATTCGAGGAAATCGGACGTCGTGTCGGCTGGCATGCGCAACGAGGGTCGAGGATCCTCGCGCTATGATCGCACGAGCGCCGATCGTCGGCGCCGAGACGGTCGAGCGCGGCGCGATGGAGGCCGCGCCCCCGCCGGCGGCAGGTCATTCGCCGTGGAGCAGCAGCCGCTCCTTGGCGGCCGATAGCGTACGGGTCCACGCCCCCGAATTGTCACGCGCGGCGAGCCAGGCCGCCGTGTCGTCGAGCGTAGCTTCGAGCGGCCGGAAGCACAGCCCGTGCGCCTGCGCCCTTGCACACGCGAACTCCATGAACCCCGCCATCGCGGAGTCCGATTGCGGAATCCAGAGCGGCAGCTCGGTCCACGGCTCGACGCCGCCGGCGACGAGTGCGGCTTCGCCCACCCACGTCGGGACGACCTCGCTTCCCCGCGACACCAACGCGTCGACCAACGCGCCGATCGTCCATGCCCTTGGCGGGGTGCATGCATTGAACACGCCGGGAACGCGCGCCAGCGCAAGGTCGAGCATCCAGTTCGCAAGGTCGCGCGCATCGATGAACTGGATCGGCCGCGGCGGCGGCGCCGGCACGACGGCGGCCGCACCGCGATCGCCCAGCAGCTGCGGACACATGAACCGCGCCACCCAGTACGAGAAGCGGTCGGTCGGATCGTGCGGGCCCACGATCAATCCCGGACGGACGATCGTTGCCCGCTCGCCGAAGACAGCCCGTACTTCGCGTTCGCAGGCCGCCTTCAGCGCTCCATAGTTCGCGGGAATGTCCTCGGACTTTGGATCGGCAAGGGAAGCAAGCACTGCGTCTTCATCCTGATCCGCGCGGCTCGCGGCGGCGTAGACGGAGATCGACGACACGAACAGATAATGCGCGACGCGCTCTTCGAGCATGGTTGCGGCTGCGCGAACGTGGCGCGGAAGGTACCCGCTCGTATCGACGACGCCGTCCCATTCGCCGACGTCGAGCGCGGCGAGACCGGGCGCGGCATCGGGATCGCGATCGCCGACAAGCCGCGTCACGGCATCGCCCCACGGCGGCGGGTCCCGCCCGCGGGTGAAGGTGGTCACTTCGTGGCCCGCCGCGAGCGCGGCGTCGACGAAATGACGGCCCAGGAACCGCGTGCCGCCAAGAACGAGCAGCTTCAATGCCGCCGCAACCGAGCGAGGCGATTCCAGGGATGCGCGCCCGAGCAAGTCGAAATCGACGAGCGAAGCTCGCGTCCGCGAGCGTGGACGAAGCCCATGCCCGCGCGCGTCGCGTGCATCACTTCCGCCTCACGATCTCCACCCCGGCCAGCTTCTCCTGCGCCTCCATGAGCGACGCGATGTAGCGGTCGCCGAATCCCAGCAGGTTGGCATTGACGAGCGTCTGGTGCACCGCTTCGCCGACGAGCGCCAGCGTCGGCAGCGATTCCGCGAGGTGGGTGTAATAGCGGAGGTCCTTCATCGCGTTCACCAGCGTAAACTTGAGCCCCGAGAGATCGCCGTTCTCGAGCATCTTGCCGACCGTCAGCTGGAAGATCCCGGAATTCACCGCGCCCGCCGAGATGATCTCGTGGAGCTTGGCGATCGAGACGCCGGCCTTCGCCGCCGTCGCCGCAGCCTCGGCCGCCGCCGTCGCGATCGACATCGCGAGGAAATTGTTGATGAGCTTCAGCGTGTGGCCATGGCCCGGCGGGCCCGCGTGGATCACATTCTCGCAATACGCGCCCAACACCGGCTTGAGCTTCGCGAACACCGCGTCGTCGGCACCGACCATCGTATTGAGCCGGCCCTCCTCGGCTTCCTTCGGCGTGCGCGCGAGCGGCGCGTCGACGAACTCTGCCCCCTTCGCGACGAAGGCGGCGCGGATCGTTGCCGTGGAGGCGGGCTCCGCAGTCGATGTATCGACGACGATCAACCCCTTTCGCGCGGCCGCAAGCAAACCGTCGGCGCCATGGACGATCGCCTCGACCTGCGGCGTCCCGGTCACGCAAAGGAACACGATGTCCGATTCGCGGGCGCAGCTCGGCCGCGGATTTCGCCTCCTTCGCCCCCGCGGCGAGGATGTCTTCCAGCGGTTTGCGGTTGCGGTGGGCGAGCACCCGGCAGCGGGAATCCTTTGGTGACGATGTTCTTCGCCATCCCGTGGCCCATCAATCCGAGGCCGATGAAACCGATGCGCGGTTTCGCATTCGCGGTAGCGTTCATGGATGTACCCCCACGCTTGTGGCTGTCGTCAGGGCGCTGCGCCACGGGGGCAATTCGCACCTTGGGACGGCCCGACGGCGCACGGCTTCGCTGCGCCATGGAAAGGCCCGACCAAAACTGGAACTGGTCGAGTGGTCTGACCAATTCTATCGCAATGTCGATCAGGCAACTGCCGTGGGCTCCCCGAGGAGCGCCGCCAGCGCCTTGCGCCGCTCGTGCCACGCGAGCAGGAGCCCGCTGCCGCCGATGATGGCGATCCCCAGCAACGTGAAGCCGTCCGGAAAGTTGCCGAAGAAGATCCAGCCGAGCAACGTCGCCCACACGATCTGCATGTAGGTGAACGGAGTGAGCGCCGAGGCCGGTGCGCGCTGAAACGCGAGAATGAACAGGAAATGTCCCAGCGTGCCGAGGGCGCCCGTCAGCGCCACCAGCGCGATGTGCGTAAGGGGCATCGGGCCGCCGGGTTCGACGAATGGGAGGACGAGCGTCATCAGCACGGTGCCCGCGAGCGCCGGATAGAACAACGTCACCCGCGGATCCTCGGCGGCGAGCTTGCGGGTGAGAAGCTGGTAGGTCGCGTAGAAGCTCGCCGCGCCCAGGCCGAGCAGCGCCGCGCCGTGCAGAATCGACGCGCCCGGCCGCACGATCAACAGCATTCCGAGGAAGCCGACGCCGACGAACGCCCAGCGCGGCGGCGTCATCCGCTCCCCCAGCACCGCCACCGACAGGAGGATCACGGCGATCGGCGTCATGTAGTTGATCGCCGTCGCGTCCGCAAGCGGCAGGAACTTGAGCGCCGAAAAGAAGCACAGCGACGAGGCAAGCAGCACCGTGCCGCGAACGAGCTGCAGCCCGAGCTGCGGCGTGCGGACGAGATTCATGCCCATTTTCGGCGCGAGCCACGCGATGGTCGCCACCGCCTGAAGGCCGTAGCGCGCCCAGACGAGAAACGGCACCGGGTAGCGCTGCGCCAGGAACTTGACGCAAGTGTCGAGCAGCGAAAAACAGAACACCGCGCCGACGATGAGGAGGACCGCTGCGACGGGGATGTGAAAATGAGGACGAGAACGGCCCATGCGTGCGGACCCGCGCCTGCAGCGCATGAGTCGAATCATTCTACGGAGCGCGCGCCGGCCGGGCAAGCGAACACCGGGATCAAAGTCCGCGCGGATCGGAGGGCAGGGGTACACTTGGAACGACCCCGCCGAGCGTTGCCCGCGCCAACATCGATCAGCGTGTTGCCCCAGACTTCATCGCGGACCAAGGTGCCGAACGCGTGGCTGATCTACGGCGCGAACGGCTATACCGGTCGGCTGGTCGCGGAGGAAGCGCGGCGGCAGGGGCTTTCACCCGTCGTCGCCGGCCGCGACGAGGCGGCGATCAAGGCGCTCGGGAACGAACTGGCGCTTCCGTGGCGCGCCTTCAGTCTCACGGACACGTCGGCGACGCTGCACGCACTCGCCGACGTCGGGATCGTCGCGAACTGCGCCGGTCCTTTCTCGGCGACGAGCGCGCGGATGATCGCCGCATGCATCGAAAGCAGAACGCACTACCTCGACATCACCGGCGAAATCGACGTCTTCATCGCCGCCGAGCGCCAGCACGCGAAGGCCCGGGCCGCGGGTATCGTCGTATGCCCGGGCGTCGGCTTCGACGTCATTCCCACCGACTGCGTCGCCGTGTGCCTGCTCGAAGCGTTGCCCGATGCGCGATTCATCGCGCTGGGCTTCAAGGGGCTTGCGCCGCAAAGCCCAGGTACCGCCCGGACTTCGGTCGAAGGCGCCGCCCGCGGCGGGCGCGTTCGCAAGGACGGCGCGATCGTCACCGTGCCGCTCGCGCACCGGACCCGGCTGATCGATTTCGGCACCGGAGAGAAGCTCGCGATGACGATTCCCTGGGGCGATGTCGCGACCGCCTACTTCTCGACGGGGATCCCGAACGTCGAGACTTACATCGCCGCTTCTCCGCGCGCCGTCGCCAGAATGCGGCGATTGAACTGGATACGCCCCGTCCTGCGCCTGCCGTTCCTGCAGGCGCTCGTGCAGCGAAGCGCGGCGAGGGCCCACCCGGGCCCGTCGCAGAAGCAGCGCGATGCCGACAAGATGTACGTGTGGGGCGAGGCGCGCGACGACCGCGGCGAGACGCGCACGGCGCGGCTTACGACGAGCAACGGCTACCGCCTCACCGTCGACGGCGTCCTGATGGCGGTCCGCACGCTGATGACGCACGCGGCAGAGGGCGGCTACCGTACGCCGACACAATTGATGGGGCCCCGCTGCGTAGAACGCCTGCCCGGGTGCAGCGCGATTCGGATCGAATAAGCGAGGCGGGCGAAGCCAAGACCCGAAGGGCGCGTCGCCGACCGATGGAGGTGACCCGCCGGCTGCTGTGCGTCGAGTGCCGAGGGCGAAGCGGCGACGGCTGACCCTCGGGCGCGTTTTGGAATTACACTTCGCTCCCCTGTCCCATTCGAGGAAGGACACTCCGCATGAAGCTCTACTACCACCCCGTCTCCACCGCCAGCCGTCCGGTTGTGCTGTTCGCCGCGGACAGCGGCATCGCGCTCGATTACCAGGTTGTCGACCTCATGGCGGGCGAGCATCTGAAGGAGCCGTACGGAGCGATCAACCCGAGCCGGCTGGTGCCGGTCCTCGAGGATGGCGATTTCCGGCTGACCGAAAGTTCGGCGATCCTCAAGTATCTCGCCGACAAGTTCGATTCGCCTGCGTACCCGAAGGACTTGCGCAAGCGAGCACGCGTCAACGAGATGATGGACTGGCTCAACACCGGGTTGTACCGCGACTTCGGCTACGGCCTCGTCTATCCGCAAATCTTTGCGCACCACAAGCGGCCGAGCGACGAAGCGCACGCGGGCGCCGTGCAATGGGGCAAGGAGAAGACGCGGTTCTGGCTCTCCGTTCTCGACCAGCACCTGCTCGGCTCGGGCAAGAAGTACCTGTGCGGAGACGACCTCACGATCGCCGACTATTTCGGCGCCGGCATCGTCTCGATCGGCGAGGTCATCCACTGCGACCTCACGCGCTACCCCAACCTCGCGCGCTGGTACGCCGGAATGAAGGCGCGTCCCAACTGGGCCAAGGTGAACGAGGTGTTCTACGGAATGGTGGGCGCACTCAAGGACAAGCCATTCGAGACGGTCTGAGGCGGCCACTGCCGACGGAGAGCCGACGATCATGATCAAGGGACTGCACCACAACGCGTATCGCTGCCGCGATTCCGAGGAGACGCGCCGTTTCTACGAGGATTTCCTGGGTTTACCGCTTGCGGGCACCCTCGAGATACGCGAGACGAAGACGGGGCGGCAGGTGAGCGTGCTGCACACGTTCTACCAGATGGGCGACGGGTCCTATCTCGCGTTCTTCGAGGCCCCGGAGATGCCGTTCGAGTGGAAGTCCCAGCGCGATTACGACCTTCACATCGCGCTCGAGGTCGACGCTGCGACGCTGCAGGACATGTTCGCGAAGGGTCAGGCGCGCGGCATCGAGACCCGGGGCATCTCCGACCACGGCTTCATCCGCTCGATCTACTTTCGCGATCCCAACGGCTACGTGATCGAGCTGACTGCGAAGACCGCGGACCACGCACGCGAAATGGATCCTCGAATCAACGGCGCGCGGGCCAAACTCGAGCGCTGGCAGCGGGAGAAAACCGCGCACGTGCCCGGCTGACACGCGCGGATGGGCCGAGTCGCGGCGTCTGACGCTAGCCGCGCGAGCAGTCGTCCGGCAGATACTTGCGCGGCACGTCCACCGGAACGCAGATCCACCGCACCTGTTGCTGCGGGTCGACGGCCGGGGCGAGCAGGATCGCCTTGCCGCGGAGCTCCGGCGATTGCGGCCCGAGTTCGAGCCGCACGCGGCCGTTGACGGGGCTCACGGTGAGGCCGCCCGGAGGCGTACCCGCTGCCGCCGCCTTCGCCGCATAACCCAGCGGCCGCGAGAGCGAAACGCCGCTCCGCCACGCGTCCTCGATCGCAGCCTGCAGCGGCCGGATTGCCGCCAGCGTTCCGGCGATGCTGACGCGGACGATCTGTTCGTGGTACAGCGTGGAGACGCGCGGCGCAACGGCCATCGCGCCGGACGCGAGCGCCGCGCCGCCGAACACCAGCGCTGCGGCGAGAGACGTCGGGTGGTGTGCGCTGATCGACGAAGCCGCCTCGTCGACGCGCTGGCACCGCGCTTCGGCCCACTCCACCCGACGCTTCACGTGCCGGTAGAGCTGCCTATTAGCGAGCAGCGCGGCGATGATCGCCGGCACGAGCCAGATGGCGGCGATCGCCATCACGGTCCAGTGCAACGTCGAATCCCCGACGACGCGAGCAACCGAGGCAAACAGCGCAACCCCGATCAGCGGGAGGCACGCAAAGAAAATGCCCGTGAGCCAGAGCTTCCGGTAAAAGGCCCATACGCTGCCGAAAAGGAGCGCCGGCCAATGCCATCCGAGGCGCGCGCCGCCGCGTCGCTCGTAACGCAGGAAGCGAGGGCCGTAATCGTCCGCGGCGGGACCCAGCGCCAGGCGAAACAGGATCGCGAGCGCGGGACGAACGACGGTTTCCTCGGTACCCGATCCCGTGTTCCACGGCATGCGGATGGTGTCGCCAAGCGCCAGCGGCGCGACAATGGCGCTGCCTTCGTGCCCGATCGGTGACTGCATTGCTGTTCGTGTCCTTCATCGCGGCCTGCGCAAACCCGCAGTCATCGCTGCTGGAAGCGCCCTGTTGAGCAAATATTATTGTCGAGCGGGTGGAGCGGGTGAAGGGAATCGAACCCTCGTCGTAAGCTTGGGAAGCTTCTGCTCTACCATTGAGCTACACCCGCGCGCGGCGAAATTGTAGCGAATTCGGCGCGTGCCGTCGCGCACCAGCCCAATTCCTGTCCGGAGCGATCACGCGTCATCTAACGGCGCGCGCGGGCTGGCGCTCGATCGGGCTCGCCCAGATCCCAGAACAATCCGGTCATGATCTGCAGCCCTTCGCGCGCGACACCGGCGAGCAGGTGCTCGTCGGGCGCATGCTGCGAACATGCGGGATAGGAGTGCGGCACCCAGATTGTCGGCAATCCGAGCACTTCGGCGAAACAGTCGTTGGGCAGCGAGCCCCCCAGGTTCGGGAGAATCGCGGGTGCCGAGCCCGTCGTCTGCGCGATCGACTCGCTTGCGAAACGAACCCACGGATCGTCGGGGTCCAGCCGGGTCGCCGCCATGGGCTCGGTGGCGGACTGACGGACATCGACCCGTCCGAATCCATTGGCGTCGAGATGCGCGCGGATCGCCGGGATGAACGTTCGCCAATCGCAGCCTGCGACGAAACGGATCTGCATGTGCGCGGCGGCGCGTGGCGGAATCGCGTTCACCGGCCGCTCGGGACTGCCGGTGCGAAACGCGAGCACCTCGAGGGTGTTCCAGCCGAACAAGCGCTCGGCAGGTGACAGGCCGGGCTCGCCCCAGTCGGTGTCGATCGCAGGTCCGCCCGGCTCGCCGGGCTCGATCCCGGCAAGCGCACGGCGCACGGATTCGGGGATCGGCGGCGGACGCACCGCGGCGACGAGAATTCGGCCGTGCGCATCCACGAGGGAGGCAATCGCGGCCGCAAGAATCGTTCCCGGATTGGCGAGGATCCCGCCCCAGTTGCCGGAATGATGACCCCCATCGCGCAAGTCGACGACGAGATCGAAGTTCTGCACGCCGCGCGAGCCGAGGAAGATCGTCGGTCGATCGGACGCGAGGCGCGGACCGTCGGACGCGAGCAGCATGTCGGCCGCAAGCATTTCGGTACGCGTCTCGCATGTCTGGCGCAGACCGGGTGACCCGACTTCTTCACCCATTTCCAGCAGGAGCTTGGCGTTGAACCCAAGGCGCCCGCGGGCTTGTAGGACGCGGCCGAGCGCCGCGAGATTGATCGTGTGCTGGCCTTTGTTGTCGGCGGTGCCGCGACCGTACCAGCGGTCGCCGACAACGGAGAGTTCCCACGGCGAGCGGCCCGCCGCCCATTGTCCGTCGTAACCGGCGACAACGTCGCCGTGGCCGTAGCTCAGCACCGTCGGCAATCCACTGCCCTCGCGGCGCTCGGCGAAGAGCATCGGCGGCGCGTCGGCGACCGGATTCGTCCACAGCGTCCAGGTAAACCCCATTCGCTCGACCGCCGGGCCGATTTCGTGTGACAGATAGCGGGCAAGCTCGTCGCGGCACTCCGGATTCTGGCTTTCGGTGCGCCGCGCGACGCGCCGGCGCAACTCGTCCTGCATCGCGCCGCGATCGAACCACGCACTGGCGGCCACGACGGCGGCGTCGCGATCGGTCGGCATGGCGTTTCTTGGCGGCGACCGCTTAGGCGTCCGACGATTCGTAGGGCAATGCGGATTCGCCGTCGAGCGCAAGCACGACGCGAGCCACCGCTGCCATGACGGCATCCCCACTGGGCAGATGCTCGATTCCCTCCACATGCGGCGCGCCGGCGAGCCCGAACACGCGCTTGCCGAACTGCATGCCGAAGGCAACCTCCGACAGCGTGCCATAGCTGCCGCCGATCGCGACCAGGCACAGCGCACCGCGCGCGATCAACGCGTTGCGGGCGAGGCCGATGCCAGTGGGGATCGGGATCGTCACCACCGGATTGCCGTCGGCCAGCGACTCCCCGGGCAACAGGCCGACGCTGATGCCGTGACGCGCGGCGACGCCTTCGCACACGGCGAGCATCACGCCGCGGCGGCCGCCGCACAGCACCGTGAGCCCGGCCACGGCAAGCGCTTCGCCCAGCGCGCGCGCTGCAAGCGCCTGTTCCGTCGTCGCGTGCCGCGCGCCGATGACGCCAATCGGCTGCCGCGACGGCGTGCCGCTCTCCTTCTGCAGCCAGCGCACGGCCGCGAGCGGCTCGATCGCGCTGCCCGCGAACCGGCGCGCCGCGGGGCGCCACAGCAGCGACTCGGGATCGAAGACAAGCCCGGCGCCGTCGTGCAGACAGCGATGCGCGTCGTCGAGAAAGAGTGTCGGGGCGGGAATGCGCATCGGCGGCGGCGACCGAATCGGAGCCTGTGCGGCGCATCTTACCGGATCGTTGCCGCGCCTCGAGGGCGCAACGCGTGGGCGTCGGCGAGCGCGCCTCGGCGCGTGCGCTTGACACGGCAAGGGCTTAGAGACGAGCATCTCCGTCCGGCTTTTCGCCGCTTACTTCGGATTCGCCGATCATGACCTTCCGCACCGCCATCGCCGCGCTTGCTCTCGCCGCAGTCGCCCTGCCCGGCACAACTGCAATCGTATCGGCGCAAAGCGCGCCAGCCTCGACGCCCGCCGCCGCACCGCAGATTCCCGCCGATCCGTGGCCCCGCGTCGTCGACCTGACCAACGGTCAGGTGCTCGTCTATCAGCCGCAAGTCAACCAATGGGAAGGCAATCGGATCGACTTCCGCTGCGCCCTCGCGATCAAGCCGACCGACGCGAAGGAGGAGACGTTCGGCGTGATCTTCGCCAACGCGCGCACGCAGGTCGACAAGGTTGCGCGCACCGTCGTGTTCGAGGACCTCAGGATCACGAAGACGGACTTTCCGACGCTGCCGAATCACGGCGCGGCGTACACCGCCGAGCTGCAGAACGAATTCGCCAAGAGCGTCAGGACCATCGCGCTCGACCGGCTCGAAGCGTCGCTCGCGGTCGCCGGGATCAAGCCGCCGACGGTAGCGGTGCAGAACAATCCGCCGCAGGTAATCGTCAGCTACTCGCCCGCGATCCTCGTTCCGATCGACGGCGCGCCGGTGATTAAGCCGGTGCCGGGCCACTCGCGCGCGAAACGCGTGATCAACACGCACGCCCTGATCCTGCAGGGCGGATTCACCGACGCCTTCTACATTCGCGTCTACGACGGCTGGCTTTCGGCGACGTCGATCTTCGGACCGTGGACACAGGCGTACCCGGGTCCATTGATGGCGAGCGAGATGAACGCGATCGCGACCGAGCTCTCGCAGAAGGGCGTCGTCGACCTGCTCGACGGCGGCCCGAAAGCGAACCCGAAACCGTCGCTCGCGAACGGCGTGCCGACGATCTACACGACGCAGGTCCCGGCGGAGCTGATCGTGTTCAAGGGGCAGCCCGATTTCGCGCCGATCGTCGGCACGCAGCTGCTGTGGGCGTCGAACACGACCAGCGACGTGTTCATCAACACGCAGAACAACGATTATTACGTGTTGCTCGCCGGCCGCTGGTTCATGGCGCCGGGCCTTTCCGGGCCGTGGACGTTCGTCGCCAGCAACGCCCTGTCGCCGGACTTCGCGAAGATCCCGACGCAGTCGCTCGCCGGCGCGGTGCTGCCGACGGTCGCCGGAACGCCACAGGCGCAGGAAGCGGTGATCGAGAACTCGATCCCGCAGACGGCGACTGTGCCGCGAAAGAACGGGCCGAACTTCACGCCGAACTTCGACGGTCCGCCCCAGTACGCGGCGATTCCCGGCACGTCGCTCTCGTATGTCGTCAATTCGTCGGCGCCGCTCATTCGGGTAACGCCAACGTCGTACTACGCGGTCGTCGCCGGCGTCTGGTTCACCGCCGCGCAGGTCACCGGACCGTGGAATATCGCGACGTCGGTGCCGACGGCGATCTACACGATCCCGCCATCGTCACCGATCTACTACGTGACGTATGTCCGCATCTACGAGGCGACGCCCCAGTACGTCTACGTCGGCTATACGCCCGGGTATCTCGGCACGGTGGTCGCGCCGTACGGCACCGTCGTCTACGGCACGGGCTATGCCTATTCGCCGTGGGTGGGCACCGTCTGGTACCCGCCGCCGTACACGTACTGGGTCGCGGCGAACCCCGTTTACAACCCGTATGTCGGCTTCACCTTCGGCTTCGCGCTCGGGCTCGCGACCGCCGCGTGGGCCGAGCCCTACTGGGGGTCGTACTACTACCCGGCGTATTGGGGCGGCTATCACGGCTACTGCTGCGCGACGGCGAGCGCGAACGTCTACGGACACTGGGGCGCGACGACGTGGTCGGGGACGCGCTCGTGGTACGCGGGCGGCGGAGTCGCCGGTACGACGGCGAGCGGCAGCTACTACAACGCGCGCACCGGCACGTCGGGCAGCTACAACGCCGGCCGCCAATACAACGCGTGGACTGGTAATGCAACCCGCGGCTACGATCGGACGATGAACGGTGCCGCCGGTGGCTCGGGGGAGGTTGCGCGAGCGAGCAACTACAACACGTATACCGGGCAGCGGTCGGCTGCGAACGCGGCATCGGGAACGTCAGCCGGCGGCAGCACGTATAACCGCGCCGGCGCGACGACCGCGGGACCGGAGGGCAACGCGCATGTCGGCGGCGGCTCGACGTACAACGCGAAGACCGGCAAGACCACAACGTGGGCGACGGGGAGTTTAGGCAACAATCACTACGCCGATGTCAACGGCAACGTCTACAAGAACACCGGCGACGGCTGGCAAGAACACACTTCGAACGGCTGGAACAACATGCTGACGAATACGTCTTCGGCCGACCGCGAATCGCAGGCGCGCAGCACCGGCGATGACAAATGGGGCGGTTTTTCGGGTGCCGACCGCTCGTTTGGGGGCTTCGGCGGCGGTGGAGGATTCGGAGGCGACCGCTCGTTTGGGGGCTTCGGCGGCGGTGGTGGCTGGGGCGGGCGCTTCGGCGGAGGCGGATTCGGCGGTGGAGGTTTTGGCGGCTTCCGCGGCGGCGGCCGGCGCTGAGCCGGTATCGATCAATCGCACATCCAAGGAGAGAAAAATGGCGCTTCGTTCGAATCTGCTCGTGCTTGCCGCTGGTCTGATCGAAGCCGGATGCGCATCCGGCCCTCCCTTCATCGATCAGATGCAGCCCGAAGCGGTGAACATGGCGGTTCGCCGCGGGCAGTTCGAGATGAATTGCCCGGCCGCCACGGGCGAAGTGATCTCGCGCGAGACGCTCCAACCGCTGGTGCAGACCTTCCGGTACTCCGGCCCCGATCGCGCCGAATACACGGTCGGCGTTTCCGGCTGCAACCAGCGCGCCATGTACATCGTCATCTGCCCCGACAACGGCTCGGGAAGCTGTTTTGCGGGCGGCTCACGCACCGCGGTCCGGTAGTGATACGGCGCCCCTCGCGCATTTCCACAACATCGGGTCGGGGTTGCCTGCCCCGTCCCGCAGACCTGGAGTTCGCTCATGCCGATGCGAAAGTGGTTGCTTGCAGTTGGCTGCGCGGTGGTCGGCGCGATCGCCGCACCGAGCGCTTTCGCCCAAAACGCGCAGCAAGCCTGTGCGCCGGACATCCGGACCTACTGTGCCGGCGTACAACAAGGCGAGGGTCGGATCGCGAAGTGCCTGCGCGCGAACGAGCAAAAGCTCTCGCCGGCGTGTCGGCAAGGCATGGCGCAGATGGCTGCAATGATGAAGGAAGTCGTGCAGGCCTGCGAGGACGACCTGCACCGCTACTGCGCCGGCGCCGCACCGGGAACCGCCAAGGAGTGCCTGCGCGCGAACTTCCGGCAACTCTCCGGTGGCTGCAAGCGCGAGCTGTTCGAGGCGAAGAAGGCGATGTAGCACACGGGCGCGACGGGCGCCGCCGAGGCCCTGGAAACGCGAAGGGACGAAACATGCCAAGACGAGTGCCAATCGCGATCCTCACGGTGGCCGGGCTCGCGCTCGCGTCACCCGGGCATGCCGAAATGAGTGCCGAAGAACTCGCGAAGCTCGCGCAGAACCCCATCGGCAACCTGATCAGCGTGCCCTTTCAGAACAATACCAATCTCAACTACGGTCCCGAGAAGAAGACGCAGAACATCCTGAACATCCAGCCGGTGATTCCGATCGAGATCGACGAGGACTGGAACGTCATCACGCGCACGATCATCCCGGTCGTCTCGCAGCCGGCGCTGTTTTCCGGCGAGGACCGCACGAACGGGATCGGCCCGACGCAGTTCACCGCGTTCCTGTCTCCGGCGGTGCCGAAGGGCGTGATCTGGGGCGCGGGGGCGATCGCACAGATTCCGACGACCTCGGACTCGGCGCTCGGCAGCTACCGCTGGGGCCTGGGCCCGTCGTTCGTGATCCTCCACCTGGAGAAAGACGACCCATGGGTGTACGGATTCCTGGTCAACAATGTCTGGTCGGTCGGCAGCGGTGCGGGCGGCTCCTACAACAACTTTCTGCTGCAGCCGTTCGTGAATTACAACTTTCCCGGCGGGTTCTATCTCACCAGCGCACCCATCGCGACCGCGGACTGGAAAGCCGATAGCGGCCAGCAGTGGACCGTGCCGCTCGGCGGCGGCATTGGCAAGATATTTCACCTGGGAAAGCTCCCGGTGAACACGCAAGTCTCCGCGTATTACAACGTGGTCAGACCGGATTTCGGCCCCAACTGGCAGATCCGGGCTCAAATGCAGCTCATGTTCCCGAAATGAACGAAGTGGGCCGTCCGACCCGGAGCCACACTGCGGTTTGCGCGACGCATCGGCGTCTGGACGCGGCCCGCCCTTTGGCGTAACGTTGACGCGACGCTAGGGGTCCTTCCCGCGCATCGCGGGAGGGTGAGAGCACACCCTTGGTACCTGTGCGGATAATGCCGGCGCAGGGAAGCGTGGCCAAGCCTCTCCGCTCCCCGCGTTGTTCCGGCCGAGGAGCTTTCATGAACGCCAACGACAAGTTCTACGCGCGCGACGCGCACGTCGACGCCGCGGCCGTTGCGCCGCTGCCCAACGCGCGCAAGATCCATGTGCAGGGGTCGCGGCCCGACCTTCGCGTGCCGATGCGCGAAATCCGCCAAGGCGACACGCCCGCGTCGTTCGGCGTGGAGAAGAACCCGCCGATCGCCGTCTACGACACGTCGGGCCCGTACACCGATCCGGATGTGACGATCGACATCCGGCAGGGCTTGCCCGCGCTCCGCGCGCCGTGGATCGCCGAACGCGGCGACACGATCGAGCTTGCCGGCCCGACGTCGGCCTTCGGCCGCGCCCGTCTTGCCGACCCGGAGCTCGCCGGCATGCGCTTCGACCTTCACCGGAAGCCGCGCCGCGCGAATCCCGGCGCCAACGTCTCGCAAATGCACTACGCTCGCCGCGGCATCGTCACGCCGGAGATGGAGTTCATCGCGATCCGGGAGAGCCTGAAGCGCGAGGAAATGCTGAAGACGCTGCCGGAACTCGTGACCAGACAACACGCGGGTCAGAGCTTCGGCGCGTCGATCCCCGACGTCATCACGCCGGAGTTCGTGCGGAGCGAGGTGGCGCGCGGTCGCGCGATCATCCCGTCGAACATCAATCACCCCGAATCGGAGCCGATGATCATCGGCCGCAATTTCCTCGTCAAGATCAACGCCAACATCGGCAACTCGGCGGTGTCCTCGTCGATCCACGAGGAGGTCGAGAAGATGACGTGGGCGACGCGCTGGGGCGCGGACACGGTGATGGACCTTTCCACCGGCAAGAACATCCACGAGACGCGCGAGTGGATCATCCGCAACTCGCCGGTGCCAATCGGCACGGTGCCGATCTATCAGGCGCTGGAGAAGGTCGACGGCAGGGCCGAGGAGCTGACGTGGGAAATGTTCCGCGACACGCTGATCGAGCAGGCCGAGCAGGGCGTCGACTATTTCACGATCCATGCGGGCGTGCTGCTGCGCTACATCCCGCTCACCGCGAAGCGGATGACGGGCATCGTTTCGCGCGGCGGCTCGATCATGGCCAAGTGGTGCCTCGCCCACCACGAGGAGAGTTTCCTTTACACCCGGTTCGAGGAGATCTGCGAAGTCATGAAGGCATACGACGTCGCGTTCAGCCTGGGCGACGGATTGCGCCCCGGCTCCGGCTACGACGCGAACGACGAGGCGCAGATGGCCGAGCTCGCGACACTGGGCGAATTGACGCAGATCGCCTGGAAGCACGACGTGCAGGTGATGATCGAAGGTCCCGGCCACGTGCCGATGCACCTGATCAAGCGCAACATGGACGAGCAGCTGCGACTCTGCGGCGAGGCGCCGTTCTACACGCTGGGGCCGCTCACGACCGACATCGCCCCGGGCTACGACCACATCACCAGCGCGATCGGCGCGGCGATGATCGGCTGGTACGGCACCGCGATGCTCTGCTACGTCACGCCGAAGGAGCATCTGGGCCTGCCGAACAAGACCGACGTCAAGGACGGCATCATGGCGTACAAGATCGCCGCGCACGCCGCCGATCTCGCCAAGGGGCATCCCGGCGCGCAGATCCGCGACAATGCGCTGTCGAAGGCGCGTTTCGAATTCCGCTGGGACGACCAGTTCAACCTCGGCCTCGATCCGGACAAGGCGCGCGAGTTCCACGACGAGACGCTGCCGCAGGAGGGCGCCAAGCTCGCGCACTTCTGCTCGATGTGCGGGCCGCACTTTTGCTCGATGAAAATCACGCAGGACGTCCGCGAATTCGCGGCGAAGCAGGGAATCGCCGACACCGACGCGATCGCGAAGGGGTTGGAAGCGAAGGCGGTCGAGTTCGTGGCGAAAGGAGCGCAGATCTACACTAAGGCCTAGCTGGGCTGATCGAGGTCGAGCGGACTCAGCTACTCGACGGGGATATTGACCACCGCCGCCGCCGGCGCGATAAGGCTCGGGGAAAAGAAGAGGTCGACGTCCCGGCGGATCGACGCGGGACGCTTCTAAAGGAGGAGGAGTGATGGACCGACGATCTTTCGTGCTGGCCGCCGCCGGCAGCAGCATTCTCACGCTCGACTGGCGCCGCGCGCTCGCCGCGGGCCTCCCCCCGGAGCGATCGAGGCCGGCACCCTCGAAGCGCTTCCCGGGAAAGTTCCGCTGATCAAGCGCTCGCTGCGTCCACCGAACTTCGAAACGCCGGTCGACCTGTTCGATTCGGCGATCACGCCGAATCGAGCGTTTTTCGTCCGCTGGCACTTAGCCGACATCCCCGAGGTGAATCCGACCACCTGGCGGCTCAAGGTCGGTGGCGCTATGGTGGCGACGCCGGCGGAATATTCGCTCGACGAGCTGAAGCGCGGCTTCGAGCAGGTCGAGCTCGTCGCCGTGTGCCAGTGCAGCGGCAACCGGCGCGGGCTCTCCGACCCGCACGTCCCCGGCGTCGAATGGGGCTACGGTGCGATGGGCAACGCGCGCTGGAAGGGCGTACGGCTGCGCGACGTTCTGAACAAGGCGGGCCTCGGGAAGGAAGTCGTCGAGATCGCCTTCAACGGCGCTGAAACACCCACGAGCCCCGCGACGCCCGACTTCCACAAGAGCCTGCCGCCGTGGAAGGCGCAGGACGAGAACACGCTCCTCGTGTGGGAGATGAACGGCGAGCCGCTGCCTCATTTGAACGGCGCCCCGCTGCGGGTGATCGTTCCCGGCTGGACCGCGACCTATTGGATGAAGATGCTCGTGTCGATCGACGCGCTCGACAAGCCGATCAACACATTCTGGATGAACACCGCGTACCGCGTGCCGAAGGGCAAGTTCGGCTTCGCCGATCGCTTCCTGTCGCAGGAAAGCGACGTGTCGACGCCGATCACCGAGATGGTCGTCAACTCGCTGATCACGAACATCAAGGACGGACAGCGGGTCGCCGTAGGGCAGGACGTCGACGTGCGCGGCGTCGCGTGGGACGCCGGCTACGGCATCAGCGACGTCGACGTATCGCCGGACGGTGGGCGCACGTGGTACGCAGCCGACTTGGGCCAGGACCTTGGCCGCTTCTCGTTCCGCACCTGGAGCTATCGATTCCGGCCGGCGAAGGCGGGTGACTATCCGGTCATGGCACGCGCCACCAATCGCCAGGGCGCCACACAGACCGCCCAGCTCATCTTCAACCCCGCCGGCTATCACAACAACGTGATGCAGCGGATCGTGCTCGTCGCCGCCTGAATCACGCCCGGGAGCCCTTGCCATGAAACCGAGCCACGTGCTGTTTGTCGCGGCTGCCGCCGCGGCTGCCGTCGCCCACGCGCAGGAATCGAAGATCGAGCTGAAGCCGGGTCCCGGCCGCGACCAGGTGATGGGCTATTGCGTCATGTGCCACAGCGTCGACTACATCCAGGGCAACTCGCCGTTCATGACGCGCCAGGTGTGGGACGCAGAGGTCAACAAGATGATCAAGGCCTACGGTGCGCAGATACCGCCGGCGGAGGTTCCCAAGATTGTCGATTACCTGACGGCCAACTACGGCGTCGCCGCGGCGGCGAAGTAGCGCGTCCCACGGCGACGCGATGCCGGACAGCTTGAGCGATCTGCAGGAAGCGATCGACGTGTTCGTTGCCGAGCGGGACTGGGCGCAGTTCCACACGCCGAAGAACCTGGCGATGGCTGTGGTGATCGAAGCCGCCGAGCTGATGGAGCATTTCCTTTGGTCTGCCGCGCCCGAAGCGGAGTCGACAGACCCGCGCAAGAAGGTGGAAATCGCCAACGAAGTCGGCGACGTCCTGATTTATCTTCTGCGGCTCGGTCGCGTGCTCGACATCGACATCGTCGCCGCGGCGCGGGACAAGCTTCTCATCAACCGCGAGAAGTACCCGGTCGAGAAGGCGAAGGGGACGGCGAAGAAGTATCTCGACCTGGAGTGACCCGACGACTCGATCGCCAGGTGAATCGGGCTCACGCGTTGACCGCGACTCTGACCGGAACCCGGCGCCGCCCCCACGCGCCGTCGTAGTGTTCGAAGCGCCCCGGCAACGCCGTGCTGCAATGCTTGCAGCGGCCATCTGCGCTGACGTCGTAGCGCAGGATCTCGTGCCAGTCGCGGGCGATCACCGGCTCGCCGCACGCCGGACAGAACGTCGTGCCGCCGGTGCGGTCGTGCACGTTGCCCGTGTAGACGTAGTGGAGACCCTCGCGCAACGCGATGTCGCGTGAGCGCGTGAGCGTGGCCGCCGGCGTGTGCGCGAGATCGGTCATCTTGTAGTCGGGATGGAACGCCGTGAAGTGCAGCGGAACCTCCGGACCCAGCTCGCGCATGATCCATTTGCTCATCGCCTCGACTTCCTCGGCAGAATCGTTCTTGCCGGGAATGAGGAGCGTGGTGATCTCGAACCAGACGTCGGTCTCGTGCTTCAGGTAGACGAGCGTGTCGAGCACCGGCTGCAGATGGGCGCCGCAGAGCTTCACGTAGAAGTCGTCGGTGAAGCCCTTCAGGTCGACGTTGGCGGCGTCCATCTTCTGCGTAGAACTCGCGCCGCGCGTCCGTGCCGATGTAGCCCGCGGTGACCGCGACGGTCTTGACTGCCGAGCGCGTGGCACGCATCGGCGGCGTCCATCGCATACTCGGCGAAGATGACGGGATCGTTGTAGGTGAACGCGACGCTTCGGCACGCGAGCCGCTTCGCGGTGGCGGCGATCGCCTCGGGCGAGGCCGAATCCATCAGCGTGTCCATTTCGCGTGATTTCGAGATGTCCCAGTTCTGGCAGAACTTGCAGGCGAGATTGCAGCCGGCGGTGCCGAACGAGAACACGCTCGAGCCCGGATAGAAATGATTGAGCGGCTTTTTCTCGATCGGGTCGATGCAGAAGCCCGACGAGCGGCCATAGGTCGTCAGCACCATCGCGTCGCCGACGCGCTGGCGCACGAAGCACGCGCCGCGCTGGCCTTCGTGCAGCCGGCAGTCGCGCGGGCACAGGTCGCACTGGATGCGCCCGTCGTCGAGACGATGCCACCAGCGCCCGGGATAGTTCTCGTTCATGCCGATGCCTGCAACGACGGGAATTCCGTCTGTTTCCATTTGGTCACCGAGTAGCGTGAAACGTTCACGTGCGGATGCCAGAACTCGGCGGGCAGCCCCGCCTTGTGCTTCAGCGCCTCGAGAAATCCGCGTGGCTCGCCGAGCGTGTCCCAGACCTGCGGCAGAAACGTCGCGCGGCGGCGGCCGTATTCGAGGATCACGCCATCGACGCCGGGGCGCAGCTGCGCGAGCAAGTGCGTTTCGTCGTCGAATGCAAGAGGCTCGCTCGCCGACAGCACCGACACCTCGACCGACGTCGTTGCGAACTCCTCGCCGCGCAGCGGGAGGAAACGCGGATCGCGAAATGCCGCGGCGACCGCGTTGGCCTCGCACGTCGGCGCGCAGCGGACGCGGACCGCTGCGAGCGTGCCGATGCAGCCGCGCAATTCGCCCTCCTTCATCAGCGTCACGAAGGTCGCGCCGGAGCGCTCAAGGGCTTCGTGCTCGACGCCGCGCGTCGCGGGAAAATCCGAGTTCGGCCCCGATCGCGTCGCGCGCGATGCGCAGCAATGCGCGCCCGAGATCACGATCGGGAGCTCCCACGCTTGCGGGCGCCGCCACGTTACCCTCCGAGGTCACCCAGCTCATGTCGGCTCACCTGCGCGAACGCGAACGATGCGTAGCCGACCACGCGCGACTTGTCGCCTGCGGTGTCGCCCGAATTGCGCAGGTCGAGGAGTTCCGGCGCGAGCCCGCGCCGCCGCGCGCAAGTGAGGAGTCCATTGACCGGCGTCGCGCCGCAAGCCTGCTCGTGATCGAGCGCCGGCGCCGAGCGCGAGGATCGGCGTCGGCCGTGCCGCGGTCGATCGCACGCGCTTCCGCATAGCGGTGGTAGTGCGACAGGTCGGAGCTGATGACGATCAGCGTCTCCGGCCCGCCCCACAGGCGATCGATGACATCGGCGACCTCGTCGGCCGTCGCGTCGCCGACCGCGAAGGGCACGATCCGGAACTCGTCGAGCACCGCCTGCAGGAACGGCAGTTGCACTTCCAGCGAATGCTCGAGCGCATGCGCGGCATCGCTTTCCTGAACCTGCGGCAACGCGAGCGCAAGCAGCGCGGCCTTGCGATCGACCTCGACAACGCCGAGCGGCGTGGCGAACGCCCGCGCGGTCGGCAACGCGAGACCGCGCACGGCAACGCGGTGCGCGGGTCCCAGCAGCACGACGCGGCGAATCGTCCGCCGCCCCGCAGCAAGTCGCGCGTACGCGGCGCCGGCGATCGGCCCCGAGTAGACGTAGCCTGCGTGCGGAACGATGACCGCCTTGGGCAACCCGCGGGCCACCGGCGCACGCGCCGTCGCATCCGCGAGACAGCTACGGACGCTCTCGGCCAGGGCCGCAGGTGAACCGGGATAGAACATGCCGGCCACTGCGGCCGGGCGAACATCGTGCATCCGACACCTCCGTGCCGTCGGAAGCCCGCAAGCGTCCGCGTCGCACGGGCGCTGCCATCCAATGCCCCTTGGGCCTGCCGCGCAGGATCCGTCGGGGGCGCTCCCACCCATTCTTGGGGCGGAGTCCTCTGAAATCAACCACCTCCTGACAGCGCCCTGCATCGGATCAGGCGCGCTCGGCGAGGGCGAGCCGGATCCCCAAGTACACGAACACGGCCCCGACGAGCCGGCCGAACCAGCCTATCGCGTTCCCGCGCGCCTTGAAGCGTCGCCCGACACGGGCCGCAATCGACGCAACGAACAAGTTCCACAGCGTGCCGTTGACGTTGAACACCATGCCCAGGAACACGAAAGCGAGCGCCTTGCTCGGTGCCGCGGCGTCGATGAACTGCGGCAGGAACGCGAGGAAAGAAGAGCGCAACCTTGGGATTCAACACATTGGTCAGAAGCCCTTGCGCGAAGACCTTGGAAAGCGATGCCGGGGACGGCGCACGCGCGTCGGAAGCGGCCCTCGGGGTGCCGTGGCGCAGCAGTCCGACACCCAGCCAGACGAGGTACGCGGCGCCGACCCATTTGACGATGGCGAACGCCGCCGCGGACGTCGCGAGGATCGCTGAAAGCCCGACGGCAGCGGCCAGCGTGTGCACCGCGCAGCCGGCGCCGATACCCAGACGCGGCCACCATTCCGGCGAGCCGGCCCTGTCCCGTGCTGCGCGCCGACGATGTAGAGCGTGTCGGCACCCGGCGTGACGTTGAGGAGCAGGCCGGAGATGACGAAAAGCTCCAGATCGTGGATACCCGGAATCATCGTCAAGCCCGCACTCGGGGTGTCTGCCGCGCCATGTGCACTGCGGGTTGCTCGCGAGCTGAACGCTCGTCGGTCGCCGCTCACGCACGCGACAAAGGGCCCCGCTGGCCCTGGCTCGTCCGTGCGGCTTCGCGCGTAGCGCTCACTCGTCCCCCGCCGGCAGCCGGACGATGTAGCCGCCCGGACTTCTCGTCGCGCTCGAGCGCGAGCGCTGCCGCGCCGCTGGGCTTCCTCCAGCATGCCGTTGAACGAGCGGAAGCCGTAATAGGACTCGTTGAACCCCGGCTTGCGGCGCTTCAGCGCCTGCTTGACCATCGAGCCCCAGATCTTCTCCTCGTCGCCGCGCTCGGCGATCAGCGCCTCGACGGTCTCGACGATCAGGTCGAGCGCTTCCTGGCGCCGCTCTTCGTCGCCCTTCTTCGCCGGAGGCTTGGCCTCGCCGGCCGCGGCTTTCGCCGCCGGCTTGCCGTTGCGCCGGCGCGCCTTCCGCGGCGTCCTGCTTCGGCGCCGCTTCTTCTTCTCGCGCACGAGGTCGTCGTAGAAGATGAACTCGTCGCAGTTGGCGATCAGCAGGTCGGAGGTCGAGTTCTTCACGCCGATGCCGATCACGAACTTGTTGTTCTCGCGCAGCTTGGAGACCAGCGGCGAGAAATCCGAGTCGCCGCTGATGATGACGAAGGTGTCGACGTGGGACTTCGTGTAGCAGAGGTCGAGCGCGTCGACGACCATGCGGATGTCGGCGGAGTTCTTGCCCGACTGGCGCACGTGCGGGATCTCGATCAGCTCGAAGGACGCCTCGTGCATCGTCGCCTTGAATTCCTTGTAGCGCTCCCAGTCGCAATAGGCCTTCTTGACGACGATGCTGCCCTTGAGCAGCAGGCGCTCGAGCACCTTGCTGATGTCGAACTGCGCGTATTTGGCGTCGCGCACGCCCAGCGCGACGTTCTCGAAGTCGCAGAACAGCGCCATGTTGGTGACTTCGGGCGGGTGGGCCATGATCCTTTCCGGAACGGGGGGCCCGCTCGATCGCGCGCCGACCGCCACGATAGCAGCACTTGCGCGGCATGGAAAACCGCGCCCGAACCGGCGAGCCACGCGATCGCCCGCCCAAAGCGGAGACATCCTTGATCCCGGACAAGCCCGCGGGTGCGACCTCTTCGCACAATCGCCGCAGGAGTACGCTTGAGCGGCGGGGAGGTAAGGTGCGTCCGCCGTGCCGCCAACGATGGCGAAAGGAGAACACAATGCATGAGTGGCTGATATTGGCGCTGGCCGGCTTTGCCGCCGGCGCCATCGCAGCGCCCCCCGAATGGCAGTCGATCGGGGAGAACGCGAACGGCAACCGGATCTATGTCGACAAGGGGAGCGTCAAGACAACGGGCGGGATCACGTCGGTGACGTTCCGCACGGAGCTCCGAACGCCGCTCGACACGCCGAAGGGCGGGATCACCAGCATGCGCTCGCAGATGAAGGTCAACTGCAAGGAGATGACCGCCGCCGGCGTCGAGGTGATCCTGTTCGAAGACGAGGCGAAGAACCAGGCCTTCGCGCATAACCGGGCGACGAAGGTCGAGTACCTGAAGGAGCCGGAAGGCAGCTCGGCGGACATGGTCGTCAAGTACGTCTGCGGGAGATAAGGGCTTCGGGATGAGCGCCCCAGGCCGTTGCGCGCGGCGCGGGTAGACTATCGTTCTTGCTCGCGCCCTCGACGGCGCCAGGAGGAGCCTTGCCGCGCATCGTCCTGTTCCTTGCCGCACTCCTCCCGCTCACGACGTTCGCCACCGGCAAGTTCACGCTCCAGAGCCCGGACATCAAGCCGAATGAGCCGGTTCGCGAGGCGCACGTCTACAAAGGGTTCGGCTGCGAGGGCGGGAACGTCTCGCCCGCGCTCGCGTGGAAGAATCCGCCGGCGGGAACGAAGAGCTATGCGATCACCGTCTACGATCCCGACGCGCCCACGGGCAGCGGCTGGTGGCACTGGGTGCTGTTCAACATACCCGCGACGGTGACGTCGTTGCCGGCGGGCGCGGGCAATCTCGCCGCCGGCAAGACGCCGCCGGGGATCGTGCAGTCGGTCACCGATTTCGGCGCCCCGGGGTACGACGGCCCGTGCCCGCCGAAAGGCGACAGGCCGCACCACTACATCTTTACCGTGCATGCGCTCAAGGTCGACAAGCTGGACGTCGATGAAAAGGCGATGCCGGCACTGGTCGGGTTCATGATCAACTCGAACCGGCTCGACCAAGCCACGCTCACCGCGACCTACGGACGCAAGTAGCGCGGAGGAATCCGTCGATGACACCCATCATGCGGACGCTGTCGCTGCTCGAGACGCGGGTGCTCGGCGTGCTCGTGGAAAAGCAGCGCACGGTTCCCGACACGTATCCGCTGACGCTGAACGCGCTCGTCGCCGGCTGCAACCAGAAATCGAGCCGGGACCCGGTGCTGAACGCGAGCGACGCCGAGGTGCAGGCGACAGTCGATCACCTGAAGACGCTTTCGTTCGTCGTCGAGTCGAGCGGCGGTCGGGTGATGCGCTACGCACACAACGTCGAGCGCGTCCTCGCCATCCCGACTCAGGCGGTCGCCTTGCTCGCCGCGCTGATGCTGCGCGGCCCGCAGACCGTCGGCGAGCTGCGGATCAATTGCGAGCGTCTGCATCGCTTTGCCGACATTTCTGCGGTCGAAGCCTTTCTGCAGGAGCTCGCCTCGCGCACCGCGGGTGCGCTCGTCGCCGAGCTGCCGCGCCCGGCGGGCGCGCGCGAGACGCGCTGGATGCACCTCCTCTCTGGTCCGCCGCCGGCGAGCGAGCTCGCCGCATCGACCTACACCACCGATGCCAATGGCGAAACGCTCGCCATTTCCGAGCTCGCCGCGCTCAAAGCCAACGTCGCGCGTCTGCACGATGAGATTACGGCGTTGAAGGCGACCGTCGCAACACTATGCGCCGAGCTCGGTGTCAAGGATCCGACATAGTCGCTACGTGCGGCAGTTCGCGTAAGCGCACCTTCACGCCCGGCATCGGACGGAGTAGGATCCTCATTTCGGATTCCGAGCGCGCACGAGGAGAGCAGCCATGGGAATACTCGACGGCCTGATGGGCGGCATGCTAGGCGGAATGCAAGGTGGCGGAGGCGCGCTCCCGGCCAGCGGCACCAGCGGAACCCAGCAGAATCCGCTGCTGCTGATCGCGCTTCAGCTGCTGCAGCAGAACGGCGGCCTGCAAGGCATCCTGGGCAAGTTTCAGCAGGCAGGCTACGGTGCGCAGGCGGATTCGTGGGTCTCCACCGGCCAGAACATGCCGATCTCCGGCGACGCGCTTTCGCAGGTGCTGGGCCACGGCCAACTGGGTCAGATCGCCCAGCAACTCGGCATGTCGGGCGGGGACGCCGCGGGCGGTCTCGCGTCGGTGCTGCCCCAGCTCATCGATCGGATGACGCCGCAAGGTCAGGTCCCCGCCGATCATCAGGACATCGTGGCGCAGACCCTCGCGCTGCTGCAGAAGCGCGGCGTCGGCTAGCGGCGCGCGGCTGCGCTACAATCCGAGGGCCGGTGGCTTCCCGCCGGCCTTTTGTTTTGATCGCCTTGGATCAACCCACTCTCCTCACCGCCCTGCTGCTCGGCATCGTCGAGGGCCTCACCGAATTCCTGCCGGTGTCGTCGACCGGCCACCTGATCGTCGCCGGGTCGCTGCTCTGGTACACCGGCGAGCAGGCAAAGACGTTCGAGATCGTGATCCAGGCGGGGGCGATCCTCGCCGTGTGCTGGGAGTACCGCGCGAGGCTCGTTCGCGTGCTGCGCGGCCTCCTCAGCGACGCCACGGCGCAGCGCTTCGCGATCAACCTGTTCGTCGCGTTCCTGCCGGCGGCCGTGCTGGGCCTCGTGTTCGCGAAAGCGATCAAGGCGCATCTGTTCGCGCCGGTGCCCGTCGCCTGCGCGTTCGTCTTCGGCGCGTCGTGATCCTGTGGGCGGAGCGGCGGCAGAAGGCGCGGCCGGACACGGTGCGAGTCACTTCCGTCGACGACATGACCTGGGCCGACGCGCTTAAGGTCGGGCTGCGCGCAGGCGTTCGCGCTCATTCCCGGCACGTCGCGTTCGGGGCGCCACGATCATCGGCGGGATGCTGTTCGGAATGTCGCGCGTTGCAGCGACCGAGTTCTCGTTCTTCCTCGCGATCCCCACGCTCTTCGCGGCCACCGGATATTCGCTGTGGAAAGACGCGACGCTCCTCTCCGCGCAGGCGTTGCCGGCGTTCGGCGTCGGCTTCGTCGCGGCGTTCCTCTCCGCGTTCGCGTGCGTGCGCTGGCTGATCCGCTACGTGAGCCACCACGACTTCGTGCCGTTCGCCTGGTATCGGATCGCGTTCGGCGCGATCATCCTCGCCACCGCGTACGCGGGTGCCGTGCGTTGGGATTGACTGTCCGCCACGAGCGCAGGTGGCTCGGTCCGCTGTGCGCAGTCCTGGGCGTGCTGGGCTTTTCGTTCAAGGCGATCCTGATCAAGCTCGCCTATGCCTGGCATCCCGTCGATGCGGTGACGCTGCTCACGCTGCGCATGCTCTTTGCGGCGCCGTTCTTCGTCGCGATGGCGTGGTGGGCAAGCAGCCGGCCTGGAGCATTGCCACTCGCGCGCCGCGACTGGCGCGATCTCGCCTGGCTGGGTTTCATCGGCTACTACCTCGCGAGCCTTCTCGACTTCATGGGTCTCGCCTATATCACCGCGGCGCTGGAGCGCCTGGTGCTGTTTCTGTACCCGACGATGGTCGTCCTGCTGTCGGCGCTGCTGCGGGGGAAGCCCGTCACGCGCCGCACCGTTGCCGCGCTGCTGCTTTCCTACAGCGGGATCGCCGTGGTTTTCGCCCAGGACGCCGGGCTCGCCGGCGACGCCCGGGGAGTGTGGACGGGCGGCGCGCTCGTGTTCGCGAGCGCCTTCCTCTACGCGTCGTATCTGGTGGGCGCCGGCGATGTGATCGCACGCGTCGGCAGCATGCGCTTCATCGCGTGGGCGATGCTGGCATCGGCGGCATTCGTTTTCGTGCAGTTCGTGGTCACGCGCGACGTCGCGCTCCTGCGCGTTCCGCCGTCGATTTACGGCATTTCATTCGCGATGGCGGTGTTCTCCACCGTCCTGCCGACGTGGCTCGTCGCCGAGGCGATCCGGCGCATCGGCGCCAACGCTTCGTCGCTCGTAGGATCGCTCGGGCCGCTATTTACCATCGGTCTTGGCGCTGCGATCCTCGGCGACCCGGTGAGCGCAGTCCAGCTCGCCGGCGCTGCACTGGTCCTCGCGGGCGTCCTGCTGGTCACGCTGAAACCCCGCGCCGCCATCGCCCCCGCCCAGGCGGCGGCTCCGCCCACAATCACCTGAGCGCTGGTCGTCCTAGAGCTTCGAGGGCGGTGCAACGTCACGCTTCGCCGCAGCCATCTGCGGCGCAGCCGTCGCGACTTTCGCGATCTGCTGCGCAACGGCCGGCGCGGGCACCAAAGCGACCTCCCCCGTCGGCAGCGACGCGTGCGTCGTGAAAAGGGCGATCATCCCGACGATGAAGACGACTGAGATCGCCTGGGCGCTCGTAGTGAACGAGGCTTCCTTCGTGAAGCGTTCGATCCGGTTCATTGACGTCTCCTTCGGAACCCGGGGGCAGTTTTCATTTCCCGGCTGCAGCGATTGGCCGGGAACCCCGGTCCAGCGGCGGCTCTTAGTTTAGGGCACCACCGATGGAGGCGACTGTAGCCGCGCTCACGCGGCGCGGAGACGGATGATTAGGCGCCCGCGCTGCAGAAAATTCACGCCCCGGGACGCCGGCCGGCGCAAGCGGCGCTCCTCACGGAAGGTGAGCTAGACCTTCGGCTCCCGTCGGGCACCGCGCTTCGCCGCCTCGATGCTCGTCCGCAGGCGCGGCGGCGTGACCGTAGCGCTCTGGGACGCCCCCTGCTGGACGGCGGCCTGCGGCACCAGCGCCAACTCTCCCGTAGGCAATGGCGAATGCGTGGTGAAGAGCGCGATGACAGCGACCACAAGCAAGACCGAAATAGTCTTGGCACCGGTCGCAAGGATCGAATCCCTGTCGAAGCGTCCGGACCTGTTCATTGCTGTCTCCCTTGCAAGCTTTGGCGATGACCGTCCCGTGCCGACAGCGATCGGCCCCGGGACCACCTGCTCGACGGCGCCAGAAGTGCCCCGCGACGAGACAAGCCTAGGCGCGGGCAGAGCGCGGCGAGATGGACGATGCGGAACGGGGGATGCCGAAAATTCACCCGGCGCGGGAGTTGCGGGCACCGCCGGGGAGCGCACGGGCGCAGATCGCCGCCAGCCCCGGGGACGCTTGGCCGCCTTTCGACGCCGTCACCAGGCGGGCGGGAGGCGCTTCAGGATCGTGATGGTCCGGTCCTCTATCGCAAGGTAGCCCCCCGCGACGAGATCCTTCATCAGGCGACTGATCATGTCGCGCGACGCGCCGACGCGCTCGGCGATGTCCTGCTGCGTCAACTTGTCCGGGACGACCTGCTGCCCGCCCCGCTCCTGCGCCAGCGCGTGCAGCAGGCGTACCAGGCGACCGTAGACGTCGGACAGAGCGAGGCTCTTCACATTCTCCGTCGTTCGCCGCACGCGCTGGATGAGCTTTTCGATAAGGTGCAGAGCGAAGTCGGGATGCGCGAGAATGAACTCGCGGAAATTGGCGCGCGGCTGACGACGGCGCACGTACGTCGGCTCGACGGTCATCACCGAGGCCGACCGCGGCGCGCCATCGAGGGACATCTCGCCCACGTATTCGCCGGGGCCGTGGAAGTCGATGACGAATTCCTTGCCCGCTTCGTTGCTGGCGAAGACCTTCACCTTGCCGGACAACACGATGAACAGCGAATCGCCGTGCTCGCCTTCGTTGATCAGGACGGCATTCTTCGGAAACTGGCGCACGACGCCGGTGGCTGCGATTGCGCGCAGAGTGTCCTGCGCGAGCGGCGCAAAGGGATCGGCGGGAGCGGAGCGCGACGGCACAGGAGCGAGTGTCGATACGTGGAGCGATCAAACATCGTAGCACGCTCGCCGCGTCGTCGGTCCGCGGCGTCGGCTGCCGATTGCGCCCGTGCTGTCGGACATTCTCCGACGGACCGACCCGATCGCTGCGAAGCCTTCGGCGGCAAACGTCGCCTCCCGCCGATTCGCCTTGCCCCGACCCCCTGCGTGCCTCGCGTTCGGTCGCCTCTCCGCCGCTTGCAGCGTCAGTCGTGCTTGCGCATGTCGTCGATCACTTTGCCGTCGTTCGGCAACTCGCCCGGGGTCGCGGAACGCGACTTCGCCGCGCAGCTTGGTGATCTCGCGGATCGACGCGATCACCGCCTCGGCCAACGAGGGCGGTGCCGGCCGTCACTTCGACGTGGAGCGTCATCCGGTCGTTGCCGCCGGCATTGTCGACGACGAGTCGCGCCTTCGCGATTTCCGGATGGCGGCCGACGATCTCCGCGACCTGCGCCGGATGCACGAACATGCCCTTGACCTTGGTCGTCTGGTCCGCGCGGCCCATCCAGCCCTTGATCCGCATGTTGGTGCGCCCGCAGGGACTCGACCCCGGGCAGGATCGCCGACAAGTCGCCGGTGCCGAAGCGGATCAGCGGGTAGTCCGGATTGTAGAGCGTGGTCACGACGACTTCGCCGACCTCGCCCGGCGCAACGGGATCGCCGGTGCCCGGACGCACGATCTCGACCAGCACGCCCTTCGTCGATCACGAGCCCGTCGCGCGCCTCGGTTTCATAGGCGATCGCTGCCGAGATCGGCGCTCGCGTACACCTGGTATCCCGCGATGCCCCGCGCGATCAGCGTGTCGCGCGAGGCTCGTCGGAAAGGCCTCGCCCGACACGAGCGCCTTCTTGAGGCTTGCGAGCGAAACGCCCAGCTCGTCCGCCTTGTCGAGGATGATCCGCAGGAACGAAGGGGTGCCGACGTAGCCGTCGGGTGCGAGGTCGGCCATCGCCTGCACCTGCTGCTCGGTCTGGCCGATGCCGCCGGCGAAGACGCGTGCAACCGAGCGCGTGCGCGCCCGTCTCCAGCATCGAGCCTGCCGGCGTGAGGTGATACGAGAAGCAGTTGTGGACGAGGTCGCCTCGGCGGAAGCCGGCGGCGAAGAGCGCGCGGCGCGAGGCGCCAGTAGTCCGGACGCCGGCCCTCGGGTTCGTAAATCGGCCCCGGCGACGCGAACACGCGGATGCGGCTCCGCTGCGGCGCACGGCAGCGAGGCCGCCGAATGGCCGCGCTCCCTTCTGCAGGTCGGCAAGCTCTGATTTTCGCGTGACCGGCAACCGCGCAAGCGCGTCGCGAGTCGTAATCGCCGCAGGATCGACGCCGGCCAGGATGCGCGCGAACGCCGGCGCGTTCGCCTTCGCGCGCGCGAGTTGTCGCGGCAGGGCGGCGAGAAGCGCACGTTCGCGCAATTCAGGGTCGCGCGTTTCAAGGGTGTCGAAGTATTCAGCCATCCGAAGGCTCCGTAGGCCGACCATCTTTTCGTTGAGCAAACACGCGGGTTGGGAATCTCAGCGGCCGCAAAGCGCGGCGCGAGGCAAGGCGCGAGGGAGCGCGGCGAGCGCCGTGTACATTGGACGGACCCAAGCGAGGCAAAGCGACCGAGCAACCCGGCATCGCACCGCGATCTGCGGCCGCTATGCGAGCCAGCGCTTGCGGCGGCGATAATGCTTCACGTCGCGAAAACTCTTGCGTCCCGCGGTCGACAATCCGAGGTAGAACTCCTTCACGTCCTCGTTCTGGCCGAGGTCCTTCGCGGCGCCGTCCATCACGACGCGACCGTTCTCGAGGATGTAGCCGTAGTCGGCGAAGCGCAGCGCGACCATCGTGTTCTGCTCGGCCAGCAGGAACGACACGCGCTCCTTCCTGTTGAGGTTGCGCGACGATCTCGAAGATCTCCTCGACGATCTGCGGCGCGAGCCCCATCGACGGCTCGTCGAGCAGGATCATCGTCGGCTGCGCCATCAGCGCGCGTCCGAGCGCGGTCATCTGCTGCTCGCCGCCGGACGTGTAGCCGGACTGGCTCGCGCGGCGCTCCTTCAAGCGCGGGAAATAGTGGTAGACCAGCTCCAGGTCGGCCTTGAGCTCGCGCGCGAGAAGCCGAGCGCGTGAACGCGCCGGTGAGCAGGTTCTCCTCGACGGTCAGGTGCGCGAAGCAGTGCCGGCCCTCCATCACCTGGCAGACGCCCATTCTCACGAGCTCGTTGGGCGTGAGCTTGTCGACGCGGCTGGCCCTTGAACTCGATGGTGCCCTTGGTGACGTCGCCGCGCTCGACGCGCAAGGAGGTTCGAGATCGCCTTCAGAGTCGTGCTCTTGCCCGCGCCGTTGGCGCCCAGCAGCGCAACGATGCTGCCCTCGGCACCTCGAGCGACACGCCCTTCAGCACCAGGATCACGTGGTCGTAGATGACCTCGATGTTGTTGACCGAGAGCGCAACTTGCGCCGACGGATCGCGGTTGTACAGTGCATCGAGGTCGCCCTGTCGTCGCTGCCAGCGTCTACATTTCCTTGCTGCAATCGCGCGGCGTGATCTTCTTTTCCGCCGCGTACTTGGCCGCGCCCTCCTCGACCATCTTGCGCACCAGCGCACGGTCGCCTGCCATGTAACGGCGTCAACCTGACTTGAACTCCTTGCCGTCCCATATGCTGGAACTTGACCATGCCCGAGCCTTCGTGGTCGGCGCAGGAGGTCTTGATCGGCGGGAACAGGCCGGCCGCGCCCAACTCCTTCAGGTGCGCGTCGGTGAGGTCAGGTGCTCGAGGCCCCAGCGCACCTGCTCGGGCGTCATGACCTTGCCCTTGCCGAACTTGGCCTGCGCCTTGCGGATCGCCTCGACGATCGATGATCCCGTACGATCACGCCGCGGGTGTAGATAGATCGATGCCGAGCCGCGATTGGTCCTCGAGGTTGCCCTTGCCGGCGCCGTAGACCTTCTTCTTGATGTCCTGCATCACCGGGAAGTTGGTGCCGGACGCCGAGAACGCCGCGCTGACATAGCCCTTCGCGGCGTCGCCGGCGGGGATCACGTCCTCTTCCGAGCCGGCCCACCAGACGCCGAGGATCTTGTCGCGCGGGATAGCCCAGTCTTGGCCGCCGTCTTGAGCGCGACCGGATGCTCATCACGCCGAAGCCCCACAGGATCACGTAATCGGGCTTGGCCTGGCGGATCTGCAGCCATTGCGATTCCTGCGTCTGCCCCGGCGGCGTGACGGGATCTTGAGCGACTTCGAAGCCATCGCTTGGCGGCGAGCGCGTCGAGCACCGGGATGGGTTCCTTGCCGTACGCCGAGTCGTGATAGAGGAACGCGATCTTCTTGCCCTTGAGCTTGTCATCGCCGCCCACCTTCTGGCCGAGGTACGCGATCATCGCCGCCACCTGGTCCCAGTAGGTCGTGCCAAGCGGGAAGACCCAGTGGAAGACCCGGCCGTCGGCGGAGACTGGCGAGGCCGTAGCCGAAGGTCGTCATCGGGATCTTGTCCTGCGCGACGCGATCGAACAGGCCGTAGGCGATGCCGGTCGACAGCGGCTCGACAGTCGCTCGCGCCGCCGTGGCTGCTTCTTCAGCCGCTCGTAGCACTCGACGCCCTTGGACGGCGTTGTACTCGGTCTCGCATTCTTCCCAAATGAGCTTCACGCCGTTGATGCCGCCGTTCATGTTGACGAGCGTCCAGTAGTCGATCGCGCCGCCGAAGTAGCCGGACCCGCCGGCCGCATAGGGTCCCACCCGATAGGACAGGAGCGGGATGAATTGCTCGTCCTGCGCGGCTGCCGGCTCGCCGACGCCGCGAGCGCAATGCCAACGCAATGCTCGCGACAGCCATTTCATGACTGTCCTCCTATGATTTGAAACTTGAACCGTCATTCGGTGAACGGGATCCCGGCGTCAGACATTGGCGCTACGTGCTGTCGAATCCCACCGCACGCGCCCGGGACGTCTGCACGCATCGCGGCGCACGGTGCCGCGTCAGTGCGGGAACGGCCACAGCCGCAGCTTCTCCTTCGCGATCTGCCAGAGTCGCGCGAGTCCGTGCGGCTCGACGATCAGAAAGAAGATGATCAGCCCGCCGAACACCATCAGCTCGAGATTCGAGATGGCGCTGCTCGGCGCATGTGCAGGTCGCAGGCGTGCTGTCCAGGAACGCGCACGGCCGACGCTGAGCAGCATCGGCAGCAGCGATGATGAAGGCGCTGCCGAGGAACGAGCCGAGGACGGTGCCGACGCCGCCGATGATGACCATGAACAGGATCCGGAACGACAGGTCGAGGCTGAAGGCCTCCGGCTCGACGGTCCCGAGGTAGGCGTACGCGAACAGCGCGCCGGCGACGCCGCAATAGAACGAGCTGACCGCGAAGGCCAGCAGCTTGGTGCGCATCAGGCGGATGCCGATCACCTCGGCCGCGACGTCCATGTCGCGCACCGCCATCCACGAGCGGCCGACGTTGCCGCGCGCCATGTTCTTCGCCGCGAGCGCCATCACCGCCACGATCGACAGCACCAGCAGATATTTCGCCGCCGGCGTGTTGAACGCGTAGCCCAGGATCACGATCTGCTGCGCGGTGATCACGCCCGACGAGCTGTAGTTCGTGAACCAGCCGACCTTGGTCAGGCACCAGACGATGAAGAATTGCGCGGCGAGCGTCGCGACCGCGAGGTAGAAGCCGCGGATGCGCAGGCTCGGCAGGCCGAACAGGATGCCGACGAGCGCCGCGCACGATGCCGCCGCCGGCGAACGCGAGCAGGACGGGCATGCCGGGAACGCGCAGCATGAAGTTGTACGACGCGAACGCGCCGACGGCCATGAACGCCGCCGTGCCGAGCGAGAGCTGGCCCGCATAGCCGGTCAGGATGTTGAGCCCGAGCGCCGCGAGCGAGAGGATCAGGAACGGGATGAGGATCGCCGAGAACAGGTACGGCGTTGCCGACGAGCGGGACGACCACGAACGCGACGACGAGGATCAGCAGCGATCGCCGATCCGGTCCTGCCGGATCGGAAAGATCGCTGCGTCGGCGGCGTAGCGACGTCTTGAACTGTCCGGCTTCGCGATAGAGCATGCGGTGTCAGTCGATCGCGGGCCGTCAGATGCGGCGATGATCTTCTCGCCGAACAGGCCCTCGGGCCGGACCAGCAGGAACACGAGCGCGAGCACGTAGGGGAACCAGCCCTCGATGCCGCCGCCGACGAACGGGCCCGAGATAGACTTCGGCGAGCTTTTCCGATCGCGCCGATGATGAGGCCGCCGACGATCGCGCCGGGCACCGAATCGAAGCCGCCCAGGATCAGCACCGGCAGCGCCTTCAGCGCGACGAACGTCAGCGCGAACTGGACGCCGTTGCGCGCGCCCCACAGGAGGCCGGCCACCAGCGCGACGAAGCCGGCCACGCCCAGACGATGGCCCAGATCTGCTGCAGCGGAATGCCGACGGCCAGCGCCGCCTGGTGGTCGTCGGCGACCGCGCGCAGCGCGCGGCCGATGCGCGTGCGGCTGAAGAACAGCGCGAGCAGCGTCACCAGCAGCGCGGCCACGCCGGCCGCGACCAGGTCGAACTTCGAGACGTTCATCCCGGTCGTTGTCGGTCAATCCACTGGATCGGCTCGTCCTGGATGCCGAGATCGAGGCCGCGCACGTTGGCGCCCCAGAGGATCTGCGCCAGGCCTTCGATGAAGAACGTGAGGCCGATCGTCGCCATGAACAGCGTGATCTGCGGCTGGTTGACCAGCGGCCGCAGCACGATGCGCTCGATCACGCAGCCCCAGCACGATCATCAGCCGCGAGCGTGGCCGGCAGCGCGAGCCACGAGCGACAGCCGTGCTCCATGCAGCCCGACGAACGTCAGCGCGGCGAAGAACACCATCGCGCCCTGCGCGAAGTTGAACACGCCCGAGGCCTTGTAGATCAGCACGAAGCCGAGCGCGACCAGCGAGTACATCACGCCCGACAGCAGGCCGCCGATCAGCACTTCGAAGAAGAAGGACATGTCAGTTCAGTTTCGCACGCGTCCGGTCGCTCGACTCAATGCGCGACGCCGAGATAGGCGTCGATCACCGCCTGGTTGGCGCGCACCTCGTCCGGCGTGCCGTCGCCGATCTTCTTGCCGTAGTCGAGCACGACGACGCGGTCGGAGATGTCCATCACCACGCCCATGTCGTGCTCGATCAGCACGATCGTCGTGCCGTACTGCTCGTTGACGTCGAGGATGAAGCGGCACATGTCCTGCTTCTCCTCGACGTTCATGCCCGCCATCGGCTCGTCGAGCAGCAGCATCGTCGGCTCCGCCGCGAGCGCGCGCGCGAGCTCGACGCGCTTCTGCAGCCCGTACGGCAGGCGGCCCGACCGGCGTCTTGCGGATGTGCTGGATCTCGAGGAAGTCGATCACCTCCTCGACCTTGCGCCGGTTGCTCGAGCTCCTCGCGCCGCGCCGCGCCCGACCCAGATCGCCTGCTCGAGGAAGCTCGCCTTCATCTTGAGGTTGCGGCCGGTCATGATGTTGTCGAGCACGTCATGCCCTTGAACAGCGCGATGTTCTGGAACGTGCGGGCGATGCCGTGCGCCGCGGCGGCGTGCGGGTTCATGTCGTGCCGTACGTTGCCGTGGAAGGTGATCGTGCCCTGCTGCGGGCGGTAGACGCCGTTGATCACGTTGAGCATCGAGCTCTTGCCCGCGCCGTTCGGGCCGATGATCGCGCGGATCTCGTGCTCGCGGACGTCGAAGCTGATGTCGGTCAGCGCCTTCACGCCGCCGAAGGCGAGCGAGATGTTGTCGAGCTTGAGGATGACGTCGCCGATCGTCGCGCGCCGATGACCATGCCTCGATCACGCCGCCTTCCGCTGGCGGCCGGCCGGGAACGTCTTCGCGTCCGCGATGCGCAGGTCGGCGGCGACCATGCTGGTGCGGCCGTCCTCGAACCGCACCAGCGTCTCGATGTGCTGCGACCGTCTTGCCGCCGTACAGCGCGTCGATCAGCACCGCGTATTTTTCCGCGACGAAGCCGCGCCGCACCTTGCGCGTGCGCGTGAGCTCGTCGTCGTCCGGATCGAGCTCCTTGTGCAGGATCAGGAAGCGGTGGATCTGCGATGCCGCGAGCGCAGCCTTCGCTGGCGAGCTCGGCGTTGACCTTCTCGACGCACTCGCGGATCAGCGCGTAGACCTCGGTCTTCTGCGCCAGGTCGGTGTAGCCGGAATACGCGATGCCGCGGCGCTCCGCCCAGTTGCCGACCGAGCCCATGTCGATGTTGATGAACGCGCACACCATGTCGCGGCCGTTGCCGAACGCGACCGCCTCCTTGATGTGCGGGAAGAACTTGAGCTTGTTCTCGATGTAGTTGGGCGCGAACATCGCGCCGTCTGGCGAGCTTGCCGACGTCCTTGGCGCGGTCGATGATCTTGAGATGCCCGCTCGGCATCGAAGAAGCCGGCGTCGCCGGTGTGGAAGTAGCCCTCGGCATCGATCGATTCGGCCGTCGCGTCCGGGCGCTTGTAGTATTCCTTGAGCAGCATCGGGCCGCGCACCAGCACTTCGCCGTTCGTCGGCGATCTTCACCTCGACGCCCGGGCGCCGGCTTGCCGACGCGTGTCGAACTTGATCTCGCCGTCGGGCTGCAGGCAGACGTAGGCGCAGGTCTCGGTCGAGCCGTAGAGCTGCTTCAGATTGATGCCGATCGAGCGGTAGAAGCGGAACAGATCCGGGCCGATCGCCGCGCCCGCGGTGTAGGCGACGCGGATGCGGCTCATGCCGAGCACGTTGCGCAGCGGCCCGTAGACCAGCACGTTGCCGAGCCGCGTACTGCAGACGATCGGCCAGCGGCACCGGCCTGCCGTCGAGGATCTCGGCGCCGCAGCGCTTGGCGACGCCATGAAGTAGTGGAAGAGCCCGCGCTTGATGCGCGCTGGCGTCCTCCATCCGGATCATCACCTGCGTGAGCAGGTTCTCGAACACGCGCGGCGGCGCGAAGTAGTAGGTCGGCCCGATCTCGCGCATGTCGGTCATCACCGTGTCGCCGGATTCGGGGCAGTTGATCGTGAAGCCGGCGACCATCGCCTGCGCGTACGAGAACAGGTGGTCGCCGACCCACGCCATCGGCAGGTACGACAGGATGCTCTCGTCGGCCGTCGAGGTGGTCGAACGCGACGCCGCCCTTCGCCGCGGCGATGAACGCGCGGTGCGTCTGGCACACGCCCTTGGGCTTGCCCGTCGTGCCGGACGTGTAGAGCATGACCGAGACGTCGTCGGGCGTGCCCTTCGCGACTTCCGCGTCGAAGAAGCCGGGGTGCGCGCGGTCGAACTCGCGGCCGATCTCCTGCAGTCGATCGAAGCTCAGCACGTCGTCGTAGTTGCGCAGGCCGCGCGGGTCGTCGTAGTAGATGTGCTTGAGCGTCGGGACCTGCGGCAGCGCCTCGAGCATCTTGTCGACCTGCTCCTGGTCCTCGACGATCGCGTAGGCGATCTCCGCGTCGTTCAGCACGTAGACGAATTCGGCGGCCGGCGCGTCCTGGTACATCGGCACCGGGATGCCGCCCAGCGCCTGCGCCGCGGCCATCGACCAGTACAGCCGCGGGCGGTTGTCGCCGATGATCGCGAGATGCATGCCGCGCTTGAAGCCCTGCGCCGCCAGCCCGCAGGCGAGCGCGCGCACTTCGTCGGCGACCTGGCGCCAGGTCCAGGTCTGCCAGATGCCGAGGTCCTTTTCGCGCACGGCGGGACGTCGCCGCGCACCTGCGCGTGGTGCAGCAGCAGGCGCGGAAACGTATCCGGTCCCGATGGGGCGGACGGGGCTGACACCGATTGGCTCCTCCAAGGGGTAGCCGGTCAGAAACCGGCTCCCGGTCCCAGCTCTCCGTGCCGGGCTTCTCGTTCCGATTCTAGCAGGCCGGTGCAAGAATAGTGGCGGGCCCCGGGGGAAGCTGTCATCCGCGGGACAATCCCGCCATGTCCGCCCTGGTCGAAATGCTGCGCGCGAGCCTGTGGGCGCGCTCGCTCACCGCCGAGGAAATCGCGCGGGTCGAACACGCGACCGTCGAAAAGACCTTCGATGCGGGCTTATGTCTGCCGCAAAGGAGAGCCGGTCGACCACTGGATCGGGATCGTCGAGGGCCTCGTCAAGATGACGAGCCTGTCGTCCGCCGGCAAGCTCACGACGTTTACGGGCCCTCCCGGTAGGCGCGTGGTTCGGCGAAGGCTCGCTCCTCAAGGACGAGCCGCGCAGGTACGCCGTCATCGCGCTCCGCGAGCCGCGTGGCCCTGATGCCGCGCGCGACGTTCGCGTGGCTGCTCGACAACAGCATCCCGTTCAACCGTTTTCTGCTGCTGCGGCCGAACGAGCGTCTCGGCCAGTTCATCGGCCTCGTCGAATACGACCGCCTGCTCGACGTCGAGGCGCGCGTCGCGCGCTGCCTTGCCTCGCTCTTCAGAGATCGGCTACCTCTCCGGCGTATCGCGGCAGCGCGTAAACCGAGCGCTCAAGAGACTGGAACGCGCGAACCTGCTGCGCGTCGCGTACGGCAGGATCACCGTACTGGACCTGGACGGGCTGCGCAACTATGGCGGCTGATCCTGGCCTTTCGGTCGGTGGCGCTTGAAACCGCGCTGGGCGTGGCTCGCTGGTCATGCTTTGGCGGCGGTGTAGTCGTAGAAGCCGCGACCGGTCTTGCGCCCGAGATAGCCCGCCGCGACCATCTCCTTCAGGCGCAGCGCCGGGCGATACTTGGGGTCGTTGAAGTCGCGGTAGAACACCTCCATCACCGCGAGCATCGTATCGAGGCCGACCAGGTCGGCGAGCGCGAGCGGCCCGATAGGATGGCTGCAGCCCAGCTTCATCGCGTTGTCGATTTCCTCGGCAGTGGCGAGCCCCTCCTGCAGCGCGAACACCGCCTCGTTGATCATCGGGCAAAGGATCCGGTTGACGACGAAGCCGGGGCTGTTGCGCACGACGATCGGCGTCTTGCCGAGCCGCTTCGCCAACGCCTCGGCGGCGGCGACCGTCTCGTCCGCGGTCTGCAGGCCGCGGATAAGCTCGACCAAAGCCATCATCGGCACGGGATTGAAGAAATGCATGCCGATGAAGCTTGCGGGCCGCGAGACGATCGCCGCGAGCTTGGTGATCGAGATCGACGACGTGTTCGACGCGAGGATCGTCTCCGGCTTCACGATCGCGTCGACCTGCTTCAGGATCTTGTGCTTGAGCTCTTCATTTTCGGTCGCCGCCTCGATGACGAAATCGCAGCCCTTGAGCTCGTGGTGGCCGGTCGTCCCATGAATGCGCGCCAGCGCGGCGTCCTTGTCGGCGGCGGTGATCTTGTCCTTCTTGTGCAGACGATCGAGGCTCGCGGTGACCGCCGCGAGGCCACGCAGCACCGCCGCCTCGGCGACGTCGACCATCACGACGTTAAGTCCCGCCACCGCACACGCCTGCGCGATGCCGTTGCCCATCGTTCCGGCGCCGATGACGCCGACTTTGTGGAGGGTCATGGTGAGATCCTGCGGGTATGGGTGGGAGCGCGGGTCCGTCCCGGCACGGGGCCGCGGGGATCGCCGCGGAAGGGTCCTCATTTTACGCCGCCGGCGGCGCACCTGCGGGCAGCGTTCGCTGCCAGCGCCGCGTCACTGGAGCCGCGGCTTCTTCAGGAAATCCATGCGGTCCGCCGAATGCACGAGCGCTTTCGCGGGCGTGCCGTCGCGCGCGAGCGTCAACCGGATTTCGGTGCCGGCGGGACCCTGGCTCCAGACCTTGCGAAAGAAATCGGCGAGGTCGACGACGCGCTCGCCCGCGACCTCGATGACGCGGTCGCCCTGCTCTATCCCGGCCCGTTCGGCGGGACCGCCGGGCGCCAGCCCGCTGACGACGAGACCTTCCTGCATTTGCGCCGTGTACATGCCCAACCAGGGCCGGGGCAACCCCGGCGGCCGGCCGCGCTGCAGCAGGTCGGGGAGCGACGGCTCGAGCAGGTCGATCGGCACGAACATGTTCGCCTTCACGGTGTCCTCGCCGGAGGGCTCCTGAACGAACAGCGATCCGACGCCGACCAGGCGCCCATCGTCGCCGACGAGTGCCGCGCCGCTCCATTCCGGATGCGGCGGCGTGGTGAACAGCGCATTGTCGATGAGATACTCCCAGGGTCCCGCGAACTCGCGCTTGGCGAAGACTTGCGTCTTCAACGCATGCGCACGTCCGCCGTGGCCGATGGCGATCACTTCGTCGCCCGCCGCCGTCCCGGCGGACGATCCGCGCGCGAGCGCCGGCCGCGAAAATGGGCCGAGCGGCTGCACCAAACCGAAGCCGGTCGCGAAATCATAGGCGAGCGGATGCCCCGCGACGACCGTGCCGTCGTTCGCGGTCAGCCACACCGATTCCGCTTCGACGATGAGATAACCGATCGTGAGCACGAGGCCGTCGTCGCGGATCACGACGCCGTTGCCGACGCGCTCGGTGCCAAGGATCGCCGCGGTGAAGGCGTCCTCGGGAATCTCCGCGCGCAGCGCGACGACCGAATCGAGCACCTCCCCGAGGTCGAAGCGAACCTCGTGCGCTTTCGGCTGCAGCTCGCGGGGAAAGCCCCAGTGGGTGGATTCGGCCATGGACAAAGGTGCGGCACGCCGCTCGACGTTGCGTCCCGCGAATGTTACGCGAACCAGCGGTGCGCGGTTCGGCGCCGCCTGCAGCGTGTCCCGGGCGCCGGCGCATTCACGACCATCCGGGTCGCCGCCGTTCGATGCGGCGCGCAACGGGCGGCGACTATCCGAACCCGAAATCGCCTCGGGACCGACAGCTTTGATCACGGCCGCACCCGAGCGTTCCGCGCATCCTGTTTCCAACGGCGCGCGAGCGGCAGATCGCCGGCACCTCGGTTTCCGAAGACGAAATTGTTTGCTGTCGCGGTTCGCCCTCAATGCGCCGATCGTGCTACGCAGATCGATTGCCCTCGGATCTGTCCGCTGGGCGACGCACCGTCTTGCGCATCATCGGCCTTGCCGGCCTTTAGTCGCGCGACTTCGACGCAGCCTGCACGGTCGAACCTCGGCTTCGCGCCGGACCCGAGCGAATCGTCCGAGCTTCGCGCCGTCTTGTCGCACGGATACGCTTCGAGCAGCGTCACACCCGGCTCGCACGCCCATGCCACGGCGCCCTCGAGCAGCGCCTCGGCAATCCCGCAATTCCGTACCTTGGCATCCACGAAAAAGCAGACGATCGACCACACAGGCTTGTCATCGAGCGGCTTCATCACCGGCGAGCGCGCGAGCTTCGCGTAATCCTCGCGCGGGCCGAGCGAGATCCAGCCGACGGGACGACCGTCGTCGTAGCCAATGAGCCCCGGCGCCGCGCCGCGATCGACCAGCGCCTTGAGGTCGCGTTGGTTCGCTTCCGTAGGCGTCATGCCCGGCGGCGGCGTGTACTTCCCGGCGCGGCGATCGAACATGCAGTAACAGCCGCGCGCAATCGACGCGCCCCGTCGCTCGAACAGCTCGACCAGATCCGTCCATCGATCGGCGGTCAGCGGTCGAATGTCAAGGCGACCGGCCATTTGGAATCCTCGCAGGGAGGTAGCGCGAGCGGCACGTGCTCGCGTCGCGTTCGCGCGGGCACGCCGCGCAGGACGAGGGCATGCAAGTGCGGACGCGCAGCGTCCATCGGTCTACGTCGGCGGCTGCCCCATCGGGCTGGCGTCACGAACGCCGGCAGTCACATGCATCCTCGCCCTTGTCGAGGATGATCCGCCACGTTCCGGGAGCTTCCTGCCGCCAGACGGACGTGAAGGTGCCGATGCGCTTGCCCGCCGGATCGAACACCGGCCCCGTGCTCAGTGCCAACGTTCCCGAATCGAGCACCTCGACCCTCTCGGGCTGCCAGCTGAATGGGGCTTCCTTCGTCTCGAAGAAACGTTGCCACCCCGCGGCGATCTGCGCCTTGCCGCGCAGCGGGCCGGAACCGGAGAAGAAGACGGCCTCCTCGGAGACGAAGCCCGTGAACGCCGCCAGGTCGCGGTCGGCCATCGTGTGCGCAAAGGCACGCTCGGTCGTGAACACTTGCTGCCGCAGGACTTCGCGCTCCGCTCCCGATTCGACGCGCGGTGTCGTTCCGGCGCAGCCGCAGAGCAGCATCACAATCGCGCAGCCGAAAATCGCTCGGACAGCCCTCATCCGCGCATTCTAGCGCGGGAGCGAGGAAAGCCCGCTTTCAGACTTCCGACTTGAAGATCACGCTGAACGGCCGCGGAACATCCTGCAGATGCCGGAAGAAACTGACCTGGACGTAATGGCTCTGCGCCTCGAAAAGCTCGCGAATCCGTTCGTGCCCTTCGACCAGCTTGGTCGCGCGCCCATCGGAAGGGCGCCGGGCGGGGAGGCGCCTGCGCCCCGTTACGCCGACGGTGAGCTCCGGCAGTCCGGCGTCGAGGCTCATGTAGCCGCCAAAGACGGCGACCGCCTCGATCTCGTACTTGTTCTGCGTCGCGCTGCGATTGAAATGGCCGGCAAGATCGGCAATGTGATCGAGCAGCAACTTGGCGCGCGTGCGCGGCAGCGGTTCGACGATGCGCGCGAGCGCATATTGCCGGAACTTGTCGGTGATGCCGAATTCGAAGCCGTTCGCGCCCAGCCGCTGCAAGAGGCCGCTCTCGACCATTTCGTCGGCGAGCGCCCGGCTCGCGCTCGGTGTCACGCGGAAATCCTGCTCCAGCGCATCGAGACGCACCGTTGCGCGGTGCGGCGGAAGCCCGTGCACCCGCGACAGCACGCGCCCCGTGGCGTCGCGCAACTGCAGCGCGTCGAGACCGAAATAGAGGCGCTTGGTCACCAGCGTCAACGGCTTCATCGAAGAGACCTCCGACCGACATTCCGACCTATGACGATAGCATAATCCCGCTTTCGTGCCAGCCCGTCCCGACATACGGCCGAAGACGGCCGGCGAACGCGCGCCGGCGTTCACTTGCGGAAACCGATGCCGCAAGATATTCTATTCTACACAATAGTATTCTGCCAAATAGAATAGCACATTCAGACATTTTGCCGGGATCGCTGCCAGCCAAGACCTCGTGTCGATCCGGAAGAAAGGCGCCCCATGAGCACCGAACGCAAGTCCGACCCCGCGCAGGAAATGCGCGACTGGTGGCACACCGCCATCATCGACATGAGGCCCGGCGTGATCCGCTATCGCGGGTACGCGATCGAGGAGCTGATCGGCCGGGCGACGTTCTCGGAGATGATCTGGCTGTTGACGCGGGGGGAACTTCCGGATCCGCGACAGGCGAAGCTACTCGACGTTGCGCTGATGTCGGCGGTCGATCACGGCCCGCAGGCGCCATCGATCGCGATCGCGCGCATCGCGGCGACGTGCGGCGTCGGACTCAACAATGCGATGGCCACTGCCGTCAACGTCCTGGGCGACATCCACGGCGGCGCGGGCGAGCAGGCGGTCGAGCTCTACGAGTCGATCATCACCCGCATCGACGCCGGCGAAGGCGAAGCCGCCGCGACCGAGTCGGCACTCGCCGCGTTCGTCGCCCAGCACGGCAAGATCATCCCCGGCTTCGGCCACCGCTTCCATCCGATCGACCCGCGATCGGAGCCGCTTCTCGCGTTGGTCGACGACGCGGCAAGGGACGGCGTCGTCTCCGGCAAGTACGCGCGCGTCGCGCGTGCGGTCGAAGCTGCTCTGGAACGGCAGAAAGGACGGCGCATTCCGATGAACATCGACGGCGCAACCGCTGTGATCTATGCGGAATTGGGTTTCCCCGCGCCGCTTGCACGGGGGCTCTTCTGCCTGTCGCGCTCGGCCGGCATCCTCGCGCACGCCTGGGAACAAACGCAGCAGGGCGGGCGCAACAAGGGACCGATCCCGCGACAGTACATTCCGACCTACGACGGCCCGGCACCGCGCGGCATCCCGCCCGCCTCGCCGTGACGCGCGCCGCGTGTCGCCTCGCAAGTCGTCAGGCTGATGGTCCAGGCTGACTCTCCCGAACAACGCGTTCACACGCCCGCAGAACCGGGAGGCGTCGCCGCCGTCGATCGCGCGTTCGCGATCCTGGGCGCGTTCGGCGCGCAGGATCGCTCGCTCACGCTCGCCGAATTGGGACGCCGCACCGGACTCTACAAGAGCACGATTCTGCGCCTCATCGCCTCGATCGAGCGGGCCGGCTTCATCCGCCGCCTCGACAAGGGCTCCTACGCCGTCGGCGCCGGGGCGTTGCATCTGGGGCGTCTCTACCAAGCATCATTCGACCTCGACCGCTATCTGCTCCCCGCGCTCGAGGACCTGGCGCGCGAATCGGGCGAGACCGCATCGTTCTTCGTCCGCGATCGCGACCGGCGCATTTGTCTGCGCCGGGTCGAGCCCGATCGGTCGGTGCGAAGCGTCATCTCGGAAGGCGATCGTCTGCCGCTCGAGCTGGGCTCCGCGGGTAAGATCCTGCTCGCGTTCGGCAAGGCGCAGGCGAAGCGTCTCGCGACCGTCCGCGCCGCGCACGTCGCGATTTCGCGCGGCGAGCGGGATGCCGACGCGGCGTCGGTATCGGTGCCGGTCTTCGCCGACGAAGGGCGGCTCGTCGGCGCGCTGTCGATCTCCGGTCCCGTCGAGCGCTTCGTCGACGCGAAGACGCGGGCGCTCGCGCAGCGGCTCCTCGATTGCGCGGCCGCGCTGAGCGACCGGCTGGGCGGGGATGGGGCGATGCTGCGCAGCGCGCGCGACCGACTATGAATGCGACGCCAGCGCCTGCTCGAGATCGCCGACCAGGTCATCGACGTGCTCGATACCGATCGACAGGCGCACGAGATCGGCGGGGCACAGGGTTCCGGGGCCCTCGACGCTGGCGCGATGCTCGGCGAGACTCTCGACCGACCCGAGCGATGTCGCGCGCTTGAAGACGTTGAGCTTTGCGGTAAAGGATTTCGCTGCGCCCTCGCCGTCCCTGAGACGCAGCGACATCATGGCGCCGAAGCCGCCGCGCATTTGCTTCGCCGCCACCGCGTGCCCCGGATGGGAGGGCAGTCCGGGGTAGAGGACGTGCGACAACCGCGGGTGGCCGTGCAGACGCAGTGCAATCGCGTGCGCGTTGCGCGTTGCCGCCGCGACGCGCAAGTGCAGCGTGCGCATACCGCGCAACAGCAGCCATGCCTCCATCGGGCCCAGCACCGCGCCGCTTCCTGCGCGCAGGTAGCGGATGCGCTGCCACATCTCGTCGTCGTGCGCCGTCGCGAGCGCGCCCGCGATCACATCGGAGTGGCCGTTCAGATACTTGGTCGCGGAGTGCATCACGAGGTTCGCGCCCAGTTCGAGCGGCCGCGTCAAGAGCGGCGTGGCCGCGGTCGAGTCGACGGCGACGATCGCGCCGACCTCGCGCCCGAGGGCGCTGGCGGCGCCGATGTCGGTAATCTCCCAGGTCGGATTCGCCGGTGTCTCGATCCAGATGAGACGCGGCCGCCGCGCCCGCGCCTTCGCGGCAAGGTCGTCGATCGAGGCGTTCTCGTAGAACTCGATCGCAAGTCCCCACGGTGCCGCGAACTCGAGCAGCCACTTGCGGAACGCCCAGTACATGTTGCGCGGAACGAGCGCGCACGCGCCCGGCGCGAGCGCCTGGAACACAGTCGCCGCCGCCGCCTGCCCCGACGCAAACAGCAGCGCACCGGCTGCGCCTTCCAGCGCCGCGATCAGCGCCTCCGCCTGATCGTAGCTCGGATTGTCGGCGCGCGAATAGATACGGCCGCCCGGGAATGCGCCGTCGGCACCGCGCTCGTAGGTCGTTGAGACGTAGATCGGCGGAACGAGGTCGCGATAGGGCATCGCGATCTGCCCCAACCCCTGGGCGGCCAGCGATTGGGGGCGCAACGAGGGTCTGTCGGCGGGCATCGCGGAGAACCAGGAACGAGAAAAGCGCACTATGCCCGCAACCGCGAGCGCCGGCAATTTGCCGCCCGCTTAGGTGCCTGCGCCCGTCCGCCTTGCGCGACGGGAATGCATTGGGGAAAACCATTCGACTACAGGCCGCGGTTCAGCGACACTTACGTTCGCACCCCGGCGGGTTGGCGCTACGTGTTCGGGCGGGCTTCATCGCCCTGCCGGCGCGGCCTGAGCGCGCGCAGCAGTTGCGCGCGGCACGCTCAACTACATCAACGGAGTCCGACTTGAAGATCTTCTACGCCGCCGCATCGCCGTTCGTCCGCAAGTGTCTTGTCGCCGCCGACGAGCTTGGCCTGCGCGGCCGCATCGAGCTCATTCCCGCTGCTGCCCACCCGGTGAAGCGCGACGTCTCGGTCGTCACGCACAACCCCTTGGGAAAGATCCCCACGCTGATCACCGACGACGGCACGGTGCTCTACGACAGCCGCGTCATCTGCGATTACCTTAATGCGCTCGGCAGCGGCCAGCTCATCCCGCGCGACGGACCTGCGCGCTGGGACGTTCTGGTCCTCCAGTCGCTCGCCGACGGCATCATGGACGCGGCGGTGCTCGCCCGTTACGAGACTGCAGCGCGGCCAGAGTCCTTGCGCTGGAGCGACTGGCTCGACGGCCAGCTCGCCAAAGTGAAATCCGGGCTCGATTCGCTCGAAGCGCGCGCTGCCGCATTCGGCGCCAAGGTCGATCTCGGCATTATCGCGGTCGGCTGTGCGGTAGGCTACCTCGACTTTCGCCTTGCGTCGCTCGGCTGGCGGGCGAAGCGTCCAAACACGGCGGCGTGGTTCGAGCGGTTCGGCGCGCGGCCATCGATGGTCGCCACACGGCCGCCGGCGGCATAAGCCTCCACCGCGGAGTTGACCTGCAGGGTGCGCGCTAAGCCCGCTTCACGTCGCGCGCCTGATGCCCGGCGCCACCCATCGGCCGTCCACGACGTCCTGCTTCGGCGCGTACACGCGCAGGATCACGCTGAAGGCGCCGACGGGTGCCGGCAGCCAGTTCGACTCCTTGTCCTTGCCCGGATCCTTGTTCTCGATGTAGATGTCGAGCGATCCGTCGGCGTTGAGCGCGAGCCTGTCGCGACCGCCGATGTTGTACCGATCGAGCCCATTGGCCACGAAGTGCTGCTTGTCGTCATACATGCTGAGCGACCAGAATCCATCCGCCGGCGGCGCACGCCCGCTGTCGAAATGCAATACGTATCGATTCGCGCCTTCGAGCCGATGCCCGCCGCCGTCGAATTGCGCGGTCATGAAGATCGCGTCCTCGGGCGCGTTGGCACCGAGACCTCTCCAGGCGTTGAGCGCGCGCTTGCCGTAGTCGGTGCCCCACCGGCCGAGGTCGCGCTCGACCATCCAGCCGTTGCGAATGTCGGCGCCGGCACCCGGACGTTTTGCCGCGGTCTCGATGGCTTCGAGCGCGGACTTGGCCCCCGCCTCGACACCCTTCGCGGAGAGAGGCTCGAGCTTCTCCGGATCGAACGGCTGCCCGGCGACGATTCCCAGCGTCTTCATTTTCTCGACGATAGCCGCGTCTTCCTTCGCCGGCGGATTGGCGGGGAGCAGCCTGGCGAAAACCGTGAAGAACGTCGCCGCGTCCATTCTCGCGATCTGTTCGCGCGGGTCGGACTTCGCGTCTGTACCCCCCGGCGTCTCCGCCGCCCCGGCGCCCCCCTTGCCCGGAGCGGAAAGCGGTCTCAGCTTGTACTGATCCTGAAGCTTCGCGGCTACGCCGGCATCTGCCTTGCCGTTGATCTCGATGCGGCCGAACAACCAAGCCATGTCGGTCGGCGACTTGACCTCCGAGACCCCGCCGGGCAGCGTGCCCTTCCACTTCGGACCGACGATCGCGAATTCGATCTTCTCCGTGCCCGTCGTGCGCTTGCCCAGCGAGGCTGCGACGTTCGTCCACGCATCGAGCATGGCGATCAGGTAATAGCGCCCTTTCATGTCGGGCACCGAAAGGATGACCGGTCCTTTCGACAGATCGAGCCAGGCCTGCGAGTACAGAAAATCCGCGTTCGGGTAGGCGACGTCCGTGGTCGCGGCGTCGGGAACGCTGCGCTTATGCGCGAACGCGTTGATCGGGACCTTGGCCGTCTGCACGTGACGCGTAAGGTCCATCAGCACGATCGGATAAGCGTAGACGTAGACCTCGGCGGCGAGGCGTTGCGTCTTCTCGTCGACCGCGGGCGCTGCGGGCTTGGGCGCTTCGACTTTCGGCGGGGGTGGGGCTTCGGGCTTGTTGCAGGACGCGACCAACGCGACACTGACGATCGCGAGCAGGAGGAGCGAGCGGCGTCCCTGTTTCATTTTGAAGTCCTTTGCCATCCGTATCGTGTTGCCCGAGCGATGCCGCCTCTGAAGGCGGGCTTCGCAGCCTAGAGCGGCTCCTCGCGCAATGTCAACCGGATGCCGGGTGTCCCGGTTCGCTGGCGTCAGCGGCGCTGCGCCCGCCGCTGCCGATGTCGTCTACATCTGTCGCGAGCACGAGTCGCTCGGGGTCGCGCGTGTGCGCGGCAAACGCGGCGGCGCCGGCAGCCCCGCGGGCGAATTCCGGGGCGCGATGAAGCGCACTCCGTGCGCGCAGCCCGCGTACCGGTTCTCAGCCCGCTCCGAACAACGACCGCTTCGCGCCGGGATTCGCCGCGAAGTCGACCACGTCGCCGTGCGTCGCGATCAGAAAGTCGGGCGGCGCCTTGCGGAATTCATCGGCGATCCACCGCCGCACCGCCGCCTTGTCGGCCACCATGAACAGCGGCGCGATATTGTTGAATTTCAGGCCCGGGCCGCTTCCGCTCAATCCGAACATGAGCCTGACGATGGGATTCTTCGGCAGCGCCGGCATGTTCATGATGACGTCGGTGACGTACCAGACGAGGGCGCGGTCGGTCGTTATCCGCACAAGAACTTCGCCGGTTTTGTAGTACGGCATGTCGACGAGTTCGAGGCGCGGGCCGGCGATCGGCGCCGCTTCGGCGAGCGGTCTGATGCCCTGAAGCTTCGACCGCTTCTCCACGCGCGCGACCGACTGCGCCGGCGCGAAGATCGCGGCGTCCGCAAATCGCGCCTTCCACTCGGGAAGACCCAGGTAGTGAAATGCATTCGACGCGACCAGCGCGCGAACGGCGCCGTAGTGGGTGAGATCGTCGAGAACTCCCGGAGCGACGCGACAGGGTGGGCTCACGACGACGAGGCCGTCGCTCCCGCCAACGGCAAGCGCATTCGCCGTGCCGGGCCCGAACGAATATTCGTAGACGAGAATCGGCGTCTGCGCGTCGAAGATCTTCCAGCCGTTGGGGGTTGCCTGCATGGCGGTCACCTTCCGCGCTATCGTCTCGTAGGCCCGCCGACCCGTCAAATCGCGCAAGACCAGGGCCGCTTGCGGACCGCGCCGCGATGCATCGGGTTTTCCCCGGTGTATTTTTCCGGGTGTATGCTGGGCGGATCCGGCACGTCGGCAGCATCGGATGAAGGGGGGTGGAGCCATGTCGGCCTCCAAATCCATTCAGATCATCCTGGCGCGGCAACTCGCGAGCTGCATCGCCACGCCCATCCTTCTCGTCGACGCCGAGGGCTCACTCATCTATTACAACGAGCCGGCCGAGGCGATCTTCAATCAGCGCTACGACGAAACCGGCGAGATGCCCGCCGCGGAGTGGACCGCACGCATCGCCGCCATCGACGACGACCGCAACCCGATTCCGCCGGAAGACCGGCCGATGATGCGGGTGCTCGCCGCCCGCTACCCGGTCTCGCAGACGATCTGGGTCCGCCGGTCAGACGGCGAGTGGCGGCACTTGCGTGTCACCGCCTTCCCTCTGATCGGCGAGCGGGACGCATTGCTCGGGGCGATGAGCATCTTCTGGGAGATCTGATGAGGGTCACGCTGTGGGGGACGCGCGGCTCGCTCGCCACACCCGGGCCGGAGACGGCCCGCTACGGCGGCAACACGTCCTGCGTGAGCGTGTGCGGACGCGAAGGCACGGTGCTGATCCTCGACGCGGGCACCGGCATTCGCCGTTGTGGGGCCACCATCGACGCGAGCGTGCGCCGCCTCGATGTTCTGCTCACTCATCTGCACATGGATCACATCCAGGGCCTCGGATTCTTTGCCCCGCTCTACCGCCCCGAGCTCGACGTTCACATCTGGGGGCCGGCAAGCAGCAAGCTTCGGCTCCGCGAACGGCTGATGCGCTACCTGTCGCCGCCGCTTTTCCCGGTGAGCCTGCGCGAATTGCCGTGTGCAATCACGCTCCACGAGGTTCCGTGCAGCGACGTCGACATCGGCGAATTCCGCGTGTCGTCGGCGCTCGTCTGCCATCCCGGGCCGACCGTGGGATACCGCATCGCCGATCGGAAGGGTCGCGTGGTGACTTACCTGCCGGACCACGAGCCTGCGCTGGGCGCGTTCGCGTTCCCCTCGCTGCCGCGCGGATGGACGTCAGGCGGGGCACTCGCCGCCGACGCGGATCTCCTGATTCACGACAGCCAGTACGGTTCGCGCGAGTATGACGACCACGTCGGCTGGGGACACAGCTCGCTCAGGCAGACGCTCGACTTCGCGACGCTTTCGGGCGTGAAGCATCTCGTGCCGTTCCACCACGATCCGGACCACACCGACGCAGACCTCGACCGCCTGATGGGCGAAGCGATTGCGGAAGCGCCCCGCGCCTACCGAATCACGCCGGCGCTGGAAGGCACAACGATCGAAGTCTAGAAAGCACGGACGGCGCTCGGGACCTCGGCAGGAAATGGCCTGCCCGTACGGGCACCCACTGTCAGGAGGCCTTACAACTCGCTGGGGTCGCGCGTCCGATCGTCTTGCCTCGACCGGCAATGACGTTGGATCTCAAGCCCTTAGCTTTGCGTGGCGTGGAGTTTGCATCACGCCATCGATTCCATCGATTCGCCATCGCAATTCAGTACGTCTTGGTGATTCCAGACTTGCGTGCGGCAGAGGAGTGCGCCATGACGAAGCTCCTGTTGGCATTCGGGCTCTCGCTTGCTTTCCTTGGTCGTGCAGCGGCCACGATCGTCGGTGGCAGCGTGACGGGGGCACCGCCCTTCTCGCTGGCGGCACGTTCGTTAAGTTGACGCCCCCCCTTGGCCAATCCCTTCGGGTCTCCGAACAGCGTCGGGAACGATACGTTCCAGAGCCCGAATCGGTACGGCTTCGACGAGGATCAAAACATCGTGCTCACGGCGCCGCTGATCGTCGACGCCGGCATGAGCCCCCTCCCGATCGGCACGATCGTGGCGAGCCACTACATCTTTTTCGACCCGGGTCCGTCCCAGTCGATCATCGGAACGGTCGACTTCGACAGTGCCATGCTCGCGATCATTACGTCGACCAACAATCTGGCCGGCAGCGATTTTCTCGCCAACACCGGGGTCAACTACCTCAATCCGGGCCTGCGAGGACTGGAAGCCGGAGACTCGGTGACCATCAGCGGCGCCGACCAGATCCTTTTCGACGTGGTGGCAAGCTCGCCCGGCGACTACGTCCGCGTGCTGACGGTCGTATCTCCCGGTGCGGTGCCGGAGCCCGCCTCGTCCGCCTTGTTGGCTCTCGGCCTCGCCGCCCTTGCCCTTAGCCGGCGAAGGCGCTGACGGCCGGTCTCGAAAGCACCGGCACGCGCCGGTGCCTACATGCTGCGCCGGTATTCTCCGCCGACGTTGAAGAGCGCCTTCGTGATCTGCCCCAGCGAGCAGACGCGCACGGTGCTCATCAGCTCGGCGAAGACGTTGCCGTTTTCGATCACGACGCGTTTCAGACGCTCGATCGCCGCGGGCGCGACTGCTGCGTGGCGCACGTGAAACTCGGCGAGGCGCTTTAGCTGCGAGCGCTTTTCCTCCTCGGTCGACCGTGCGAGCTCGAGCTTCTGCGCCACGGCGCCGCCGTGCGGGTTGCGGAACGTGTTGACGCCGACGATCGGGTAGCTGCCGTCGTGCTTCTTGTGCTCGTAATAAAGCGACTCTTCCTGAATCTTGCCGCGCTGATAGCCGGTTTCCATTGCCCCCAGCACGCCGCCGCGCTCGGAAATCGCCTCGAATTCCTTGAGCACGGCCTCCTCGATCAGATCGGTCAGCTCCTCGATGATGAAGCTGCCCTGGTTCGGGTTCTCGTTCTTGCCCAGACCCCACTCGCGATTGATGATGAGCTGGATCGCCATCGCGCGGCGAACGGAATCCTCGGTCGGCGTGGTGATCGCTTCGTCGTAGGCGTTCGTGTGCAGGCTGTTCGTGTTGTCGTAGGTCGAGATCAGGGCCTGCAGCGTCGTGCGGATGTCGTTGAAGGCGATCTCCTGCGCATGCAGGCTGCGACCGCTCGTCTGCGAGTGGAATTTCAGCTTCTGCGAGCGCTCGTTCGCGCCGTAACGCTCGCGCATCGCGACCGCCCAGATGCGCCGCGCGACGCGGCCGATCACCGCATATTCGGGGTCCATCCCGTAACTGAAGAAGAACGACAGGTTCGGCGCGAAGTCGTCGATGTGCATGCCGCGCGCGAGGTACGCCTCGACGAACGTGAAGCCGTTCGCCAGCGTGAACGCGAGCTGGCTGATGGGGTTGGCCCCCGCCTCGGCGATGTGGTAGCCCGAGATCGACACCGAGTAGAAGTTCCTGACGTCGTGCTGGACGAAATACTGCTGGATGTCGCCCATCACCTTGAGGCTGAACTCGGTGGAGAAGATGCAGGTATTCTGGCCCTGGTCTTCCTTCAGGATGTCGGCCTGCACGGTCCCGCGCACCGTGGACAGCGTCCATTCCCGGATCTTCTCGGCTTCGTCGTCGGTGGGCTCGCGGTTGTTGTCGACGCGGAACTTGTCCAACTGCTGGTCGATCGCCGTGTTCATGAACATCGCGAGGATCGTCGGCGCGGGCCCGTTGATCGTCATCGACACCGAGTTATTCGGCGCCGTCAGGTCGAATCCCGAGTAGAGCACCTTCATGTCTTCGAGCGTCGCGATCGATACACCCGAGTTGCCGACCTTGCCGTAGATGTCAGGCCGAAGATCGGGATCGTTGCCGTAGAGAGTGACCGAATCGAACGCCGTCGACAGCCGCTTCGCCGGCATGCCGTCGGCCAGCATGTGGAAGCGCTTGTTGGTGCGAAACGCGTCTCCCTCGCCGGCGAACATCCGCGTCGGGTCCTCGTTCTCGCGCTTGAACGCGAACACCCCGGCGGTGAACGGGAAACTACCGGGAACGTTCTCCTCGAGTTGCCAGCGCAGGACTTCACCGTCGTCCTCGAACTTCGGCAGCGCGACTTTCGGCACGTGCGTGCCCGAGAGCGAGAGGGTGGTCAGCCCGGAACGGATCTCTTTCCCGCGGATCTTCACGACGTACTCGTCGCCGGTGTACGCGGCCTTGGTCTTCGGCCACATGTCGAGGAGCTTTCTCGCACGCGGATCGAGATTCGCTTCGCGCTCGGCGATAAGGGCGCCGAGGTCCGCACTTACGTCGTCCCCGCGAACGCGGGAATCCGGTGACTTCTCGGCAGCCGCGACGTCGCTGGGTCCCCGCGTACGCGGGGACGCCGGTCCTGCGGCGAGCATCGCCTGCGCCGCGCGCAGCTGCTGCCGCTCGCGCGCGATCCTCGCCTGCGCCTTCGCCCACGCGTGATAGCCGCGCACCGTCTCAACGATCTCCGCGAGATAGCGCACGCGCGACGGCGGAACGATGACGTTCTGGCCGGTCGAGGATTTGGTGGCGACCGGGGGGAGCCTGCCGGGGCCGAGCTTCAGTCCCTGCTCTCCGAGACGCGCGACGAGCGCCTGATACAGAGCGGTGACGCCATCGTCGTTGAAGCGCGCCGCGATCGTCCCGTAGATCGGCATCTCTTCGGGGGTCGTCGAAAACAGCTCGCGGTTTCGCTGATACTGCTTGCGCACGTCGCGCAGCGCGTCGGCTGCGCCCTTCCGGTCGAACTTGTTGATCGCGACGAAATCGGCGAAGTCGAGCATGTCGATCTTCTCGAGCTGGCTCGCCGCGCCGAATTCGGGGGTCATGACGTAGAGCGCGCAGTCCGCGAGCGGCACGATCGCCGCGTCACCCTGGCCGATGCCGGAGGTCTCGACGATGATGAGCTCGTAGCCTGCGGCCTTGCACGCCGCGATCGCGTCGGGCAGCGCCTTGCTCACCTCGGTGCCAGCTTCCCGTGTCGCCATCGAGCGCATGTAGACGTTGGGATGCTGGATCGCATTCATCCGGATGCGATCGCCCAGGAGCGCGCCGCCCGACTTGCGCCGCGACGGATCGATCGAGATGATCGCGAGCTTCAGCGTGTCTCCCTGGTCGAGCCGGAAGCGGCGGATCAGCTCGTCGGTCAGCGAGGACTTGCCGGCGCCCCCCGTGCCGGTAATGCCCAGCACCGGCGCCTTGGACACCGCCGCGGCGCGCAGCAATTCCTCATGCAGCTTCTCCGGCACCGACCCGGATTCGAGGGCGGTGATGAAGCGCGCCAGTACGCGCCGGTCGCCGCCCCTGAGCGGGCCGAGATCCTTCCCCAGGTTCTTCGCGAGATCGACGTCGCAGGGCGCGATGACCTCGTTGATCATCCCCTGCAAGCCCAACCGCTGGCCATCCTCCGGCGAGAAGATCCGGGTGACGCCGTATTCGTGCAACTCCGCGATCTCGGCGGGAATGATCACTCCGCCGCCACCGCCGAATACCTTGATCTCGGCACCGCCGCGCTCGCGCAGCAGGTCGAGCATGTACTTGAAGAACTCGACGTGACCGCCCTGGTACGAGGAGACCGCGATGCCGTGCGCGTCTTCCTGCAGCGCCGTGGCGACGATTTCCTCGACCGACCGATTGTGCCCCAGGTGGATTACCTCGCAGCCGCTCGCCTGCAGGATCCGCCGCATGATGTTGATCGACGCGTCGTGGCCGTCGAACAACGACGCCGCCGTGACGAAGCGGACCTTGTTGACCGGCTTGTAGACGAGCGGCGGGCGGCTCGAATCGTTCATCGCGGGCTCCTTCCAAACCGCGTCCCGGAACGGACCGGGACGCAAAGCTTACCCCGCGCCCCGCTTTTCCGGACGGCCGGCCTCCCACCCTACATTACGTTTACGTAAACGTCAATCAGGCCGGGTCCGGCGCCGGCATCGGGGGCGCCGAACGCGGTGCCAGCGCTCGTTCGTCGCCGCCGGCGTCGTTCATAAGCTGCCGGTGAACCATGCGCCGAGCCCGCTGTCCATCAAGGCTTCGGGACGCCCGCTATACTGCGCGCCTCGCAACGCCGGAACAACTTCGCCCACCATGCGCGCCGTCGCTCGTTTCGCTCGAATTCTGTTTCCTTCCCTCGTCGTCGCGCTCGCGGCGAACGCCGCCGCCGCGCTGCCGCCCGGCGTCACTCAGGGCGCCTCGGTCGAAGGCATCACCGAATACACGCTCGCGAACGGCCTCAAGGTCCTGCTCTTCCCCGATTCGGGCGCCGCGAAGACGACGGTCAACGTCACCTATCTCGTCGGATCGCGACAGGAGAACTACGGCGAGACCGGAATGGCACACCTCCTCGAACACATGTTATTCAAGGGTACGCCGACTTCCGGCAACCAGAAGGAGGAAATGAACAAGCGCGGGATGCGGTTCAACGCCTCGACGTGGTACGACCGCACCAACTTTCACGAGACGTTCAACGCCTCGGACACGGACCTCGAGTGGGCGCTCGCGATGGAGGCGGACCGCATGGTCAACTCGAAGGTCGCCCGGAAGGATCTCGACAGCGAGATGACCGTCGTGCGCAACGAGATGGAGAGCGGGGAGAACGATCCGTGGCGGATCATGGTGCAGCGGATGATCGCGGCTTCGTACGACTGGCACAACTACGGCAAGGAGACGATCGGCGCGCGCTCCGACGTCGAGGGCGTCGACATCGGGCGGCTGCAGGCGTTCTATCACCTGTACTACCAGCCCGACAACGCGGTGCTGGTCGTCGCCGGCAAGTTCGACCCGGAGAAGACGCTCGGCTGGATCGCGAAGGACTTCGGCACGATCCCGAAGCCCGCGCGCGCCCTGCCGCGGCTCTACACCGAGGAACCGGTGCAGGACGGCGAGCGGATGGTCACCGTGCGTCGCGTCGGCGACGCGCAGCTCATCGGTGTCGAATATCACACCGTGCCGGGCGCCCATCCCGACTTCGTCGCGATCGACGCGCTGGCGGACGTGATGACGGTCGAGCCCGCGGGACGCCTGTACAAGGCGCTGGTCGAAACGAAGAAGGCCTCGACGGTGCAGAACTGGGCGGCGGCCCTGCACGATCCCGGCTTCGTCGCGTTCTTCGCGCAGGTGCCGATGAGCGACTCGCTCGACGTCGCGAAGGACGCGATGATCGCGACGCTCGAAAGCGTGCGCAAGAATCCGATCACCGCCGCTGAGGTCGATCGGGTCCGGGCGAAGGCGCTGCGCGATTTCGACGAAACGCTGGCGGATCCGACACGGCTCTGCGTGCGTCTTTCCGAATCGATCGCCCTCGGCGACTGGAGGCTTTTCTTCCTGCAACGCGACCGCTGGCGCGCAGTTACCGCCGCCGACGTCCAGCGTGTCGCCGAGGCGTATCTCAAGCCCGCAAACCGCACGATCGGACTGTTCATTCCCGACGCTAGGCCGGACCGCTCGCCGATGCCGCCGGCTGTCGACGTCGCGGCGATGGTCAAGGGCTACAAGGGTGACCCAGCCGCCACCGCGGGCGAAGCATTCGATGCCACCCCGGCGAACCTCGATGCGCGCGCAGAGCGCATCACCCTCGCGAACGGCATGAAGATCGTGCTGCTTCCGAAGAAGACGCGAGGCGAGACCGTCAAGTTCCGGTTGCAGCTGCATCAGGGCGACGAGAAATCGCTGTTCGGCACGACGCCGCGCGGGGAGCTGATGGCGTCGATGCTCCCGCGTGGCACGCTCAAGCATAACCGCCAGGAAATCGAGGACGCACTCGACCAGCTGCGCGCGAAGCTCTCCGTGGAGGGTGGCGAGTCGAGCGCATCGGCCAGCGGCGAGACGGTCAAGCCGCATCTCGCCCGTACGCTCGCGCTCGTCGCCGAGGTTCTGCGCGAGCCATCGTTCCCGGTGGCCGAGTTCGACACGCTGAAGCGCGAGACGGTCACCGCACTCGAGGAAAAGCGCGCCGATCCGCAGAGCGTCGGCGAGCGTGCGCTCGAGCGGCTCGGCAATCCGTATTCCGTGGGTGACGTCCGCTACAGCCCGACGCTGGACGAAGAGATCAAGATGATCGGCGCGACCACCGTCGACGACGTGAAGCGCTTCTACGAGCGGTTCACCGGCGGCGCGCATGCCGAGCTCGCGATCGTCGGCGATTTCGACCCGGCGGCCGTCAAGGCGCAGGTCGAAGCGTTGTTCGGCTCGTGGAATAGTCCGGCCCCGTTCGCGCGCGTGCCCGAGCCGCTCGTCGCGAAACCCGCTAAGACGCTGCTGCTCGAAACCCCGGACAAGGCGAACGCGGCCCTGTTCGGCGAGCTCGCGCTGGCGCTCAACGACGAGTCAGCCGACTATCCGGCGGTGGCGGTGGCGAGCTCCGTGCTCGGCGAAGGCGGAAGCTCGCGCCTGTGGGCGCGCATTCGCGAAAAGGAGGGGCTGAGCTACGGCGTCTATGCCTGGATCGAGCCCTCGAGCTTCGAGCCGAACACGCCGTTGATGATCGAGGCGATCTTCGCGCCGGAAAATCGCGAGCGGCTCGCCAAGGCCCTCGCGGAAGAGCTGTCGCGGGCCGTCGAGCACGGTGTCACCGACGCGGAAGTCGAAATAGCGAAGAGCAGCGTGCTCAGGCGGCGGCAGCTGCAGCGCACGCAGGATGCGAGCCTCGCGGCTGCACTCATGCAACAGGCGTATCGGGGGCGCACGTTCGCGTTCTCCGGGAAGGTCGATGCGGCGATCGCCGCGGTGACTGCCGCGGACGTCAACGCCGCGCTGCGCAAGTACGTGAAGCCCGATGCATTCGCGTTCGTCTACGCCGGTGATTTCGCGAAGAGGGCCCAATGATGCGATGGGCCAACCGGTGCGAGCGTCGATTCGCGCGGCTATCCGTCGATGGCGCTGAAGCTCCCCCTCGCGATTGCAACGATGCGGACCTGCCCGGCATTGCGCGCCGGACGTGAAGACCCGCCTCTCGCCGCGCGACCTCCTCCTCACGCTCGCCGTCGTCGCGGTGTGGGGTTACATGTTCGTCCCGATCAAGGTCGCGCTGACCGAGGTGCCGCCGTTCGCGCTTGCGTCGCTGCGGTTCACGCTGGCGGCGATTCCCCTCGCCTTCTTCGTCGCCCGCCCGGCAATGCCGTGGCGCTATACCGTAGGTTACGGAATTGCCATCGGCGTATTGCAGTTCGGCCTGCTGTTCCTGGGCATAAAGCTCGGCATGCCCGCCGGACTGTCCTCGCTCGTGATCCAGATGCAGGTGTTCTTCACGATCGGACTGGCGGTCGCGCTCGAAGGCGATCGCATGCAGCGGCACAACCTGTACGGCGCGGCGATCGCCGTCGCCGGCGTCGCGCTGCTCGCGGCGCAGAAGCTCGTGGCCGGCGAGAGCGGGACGTTCGCGGGCTTCGCGCTCGTGATCGCCGCGGCGCTCGCCTGGGCGATCGGCAACATCATCGCCAAGCGCGGCGCGGGCGAGCACGCGCCCGACATGTTCGCGCTCGTCGTCTGGTCGAGCCTCGTGCCACCGCTGCCGCTGGCGGCGCTTTCCTACTTCGCCGAGGGCGGCCCCGCCGTCTTGCACGCGGTGGCGTCGATGAGCCTCAAGGCTTGGGCCTGCGTGGCAGTGATGGCCTACGGCGCGACGCTGTTCGGCTTCGGATCGTGGAATGCTCTCCTGCATCGCTATCCGACTGCGCTGATTTCGCCCTTCGCGCTGCTGATTCCCGTGTCCGGCCTCGCGAGCGGCGCGCTGTTTCTCGACGAGAGTCTCGCGCCGCTGCAGGCAATCGGCGCGCTGCTGGTCTTCGCCGGCCTCGCGACCAACATCTACGGTGCGCAATTCAAAGCGTGGCTCCTCGCCCGCAGCTAGCGAGAGCGTGACTGCACCCGCCCGACCCCTGCTAACCGGAGCAATCCGCGTCTTCGAGTGCGCGCGCCCAGACCGCGTCCCAATTCGCGAGTCCCGCTTCGCGAACGATCGGCAGGCGCACCAGCGCGCCCGCACGAGGACTCCAGCACAAATAGCGGTCGGGCAGCGCGTAAGGCGCAGACACGCTCGGTGCGAGCAAGTTGGCGACGACGCTGGCGAGAGATTCGCGCCGCAGACGGCCGACGATGTCGCGCGCGAACAGCTCCGGCCATTGCGCGAGCCCGTCCGGCGTCTGCACGATCAGCTTCGGCGACAGGGGCCGAGCCTGCACGGGCGGCAGGATCAATCCGCCCTGCGCGTTGCGCCCGAAGGGAATCGGGCCGACATGGTCCGGGATCACGACGAACGCGTAGCCGTCGGCCGGTGTCGTCGCGGCGGTTTCGGCCAACGCGACCGCAAGCGCCCGCGCATCGTTACCGGCCCGCACCCAGCGTTCGACGCCCCCCTGCGCGAGCAGGTATTCGCTCGCAACGAGCACGCTTGCGCACGCCCATGCCAGCGCGCGCAGCCGCGGTCCGGCGGCCGCGAGGGGCAGCGTCAAGCCGGCAGCCGCGATCGCACCGATCGCATACAGCACGCGGCCGCCCTCGCCGTTGGGCGACCAGCGCAATTGCGAGAGCACGAGCGCGAAACTGATCGCCACGGTGACGAGGGCGACGCAAAGCGCGCGCGCGACGGCGCGTTCGCGCAGGCCCGCGACGAGCGCGCAGCCGCCCAGCACGAGGCCCGAAAGCGCGAACGCAATGCGCGATCCGGTTTCGGGCAGCGCCGACGCCGACCACGCGATGACGCCCGGCAATGCGCGCAGCCATTCGCCCGTCACCAGCGCCCGCACCGGCGTAACGCCCGCATAAACGCGAAAGGCGTCGCCGAAGAGCACCGCGCGCCAAGCAAAGTACGCGGCGGCGAGAAACAGCCAGGGCGCCGCCACGATCGGCGCGCGCAGCACGTTGCGCATCAAGGGACCGCCGCCCGGCTGCTTCCACCACGCGAGCGCGACGATCAGCACGACGGCGATCACGGCCGCTTCCTTGCAGAGGAACGCAAGGATCGTCGCCGCGAGGCTCAGCAAACCGAAGGCGTCGTTCCAGCGGCAACTCGCGACGAACGCGCACGCAGCGGCGAGCATGAAGAACAAGGCAAAGCCGTCGAAGCGCGCCGCAACCCACGCCACCGCCTCGACCCCCGGCGCGAACCAGGCGAACAGCCATCCGGCGGCGAGCGCCGCGTAGCGCGCGTGGGTCGCCTCCCGCCCGATGAGCTGCAGCGCCAAGAGCGCGACCAGCCCGGCATTGGCCGCATGCAGCGCGACGTTCACGAAATGCCAGAAGAACGGATCGGCGCCGAGCATCGCGTTCAACGCGAACGACGCCATGACGAGCGGCCGGTACTGGTAGCTCGGCGCCGACATGCCGGTGACGAACAGGTGCGCGACGCACGCGAGGATGCCGCGCGCGCAGCCGTCGAATGCGTGGAGCTGGCTGTAGTCGTCGCTCAGGAAACCGGCCGACAGCGTCGGAAGGTACAACGCGAACGCCGCGATCGCGGGGAAGACGAACACGAACCACAGCGGGGGAAGCGGCGTCGCGGCCGGCGTGGCTGTCGGGAGCGGCATCGTCGCAGGCCGAGCCAGGCCGATCGCGCGGTCAGCGGAACGCGACCGTCTTCCTGCTGTGCAGGAACACGCGGTGCGCGGGATCGATGCCCGAGCTCTCGGCGCGCGCGGGCGTGAGAACGTGGCGGGAGGCGGTCATTGGTGCGGCGGACGCATCCGGAGCCGCGAGTCTAGCAGGCCAGTCCATCGCGGCCGGCGGGCGCGGATCGAGCGTCGCCGCGAGGGAAGATTGGTAGGCCGTGTAGGGATCGAACCTACGACCAACGGATTAAGAGTCCGCTGCTCTACCAGCTGAGCTAACGGCCCGCCTGCGACCATTTTGCCGCAATTCGCGGCGCGGTGAAAAGGCCGTGCGACGCCCGAAAAGGGCGAAGCCCCGTGATTGCGCGCGGGGCTTCGATTGGTAGGCCGTGTAGGGATCGAACCTACGACCAACGGATTAAGAGTCCGCTGCTCTACCAGCTGAGCTAACGACCCGAAACAGGAGTTGCGACACGGTGCATCGGCAATGCGCGACGGTCGAAGCAGGGACCTGGTAGGCCGTGCTGGATTCGAACCAGCGACCAACGGATTAAAAGTCCGCTGCTCTACCAAGCTGAGCTAACGGCCCGCCGAAAAACGTCGAATTATAGCCGACGACGGTCGCCTGCCTCAACCGCTGCTCCAGCCCGAAAGAGTCACCGCAGTCGACGATGGGCAAGGGATGCGGGCCAAGCGCGCGACGCCGTCGCGGCGATGTGGCGCCGCGCTCAGTGCACTTCGCGCGTGAGGAAATCGGGCAGAGGCGAGAACTCGATGCCTTCTTCGGCCAGCGCTTCGGATTCTTCCTTCGACGCCTGTCCGCGGATCGGACGGGCCGGCGCCTCATCGTAATGGATCTTGCGCGCTTCCTCCGGAAAACGACGGCCGACGTTTTCGGTGTTGCGAATCACGTCGCGCAACTTGGACAAGACCGCCGCGGGAATTCCGGCGACGGCTTCGGTCGCGGCGGAATTCGCCGGCGCCGATGCGGTACCCGACGTCGATGGTGACGTTTCCGGGCGAGCGCCGCCGCGCCGGACGCGAACCTTCGCCGACGGCACACGCGCCACGCCGGCATCGTCGCAGACCGGGCAGCGGACCAGCGCAGCCTTCGCCTGGGAAGCGAAGTCATCCGCCGAAGCGAACCAGCCCTCGAACCGGTGGCCGTGCGTGCACGCGAGGTCGAAAACGATCATCGCATCACAACGTTCCGTGGCGCACTGCGGTTGACCCTTCGCCCACCAGGCCGCGGTCGGAGCCTTCCGCCCGCTCCAACCGCCACATCTGGTACTTCAACGCCGCAACGCATCCCGCGACGATCGAAAAGAAGGCAAGAAACGAGCCGAGCGCGAGCGTCGAGACCCCCGAGAGCCCCTGTCCGATCGTGCAGCCGAGCGCGGTGACGCCGCCGAACCCCATCAGGATGCCGCCGGCGACGTGGTTGACCAGATCCTCGGTCGTCGCGAAGCCTTCCCAGCGGAACGTCTTCATCGCGAGCGCCATCGCGGCCGAACCGACGATCGTGCCCAGCACCGCGGCGATGCCGAACGTCAGCACGCGCGAGGCATCGGTCCAGTAGATGAGCAGCTCGAGCAGGTACGCGACCGGTGCGACGAAGCTGAACGATTCCATCCGCCCCGAGTTGGTCGCGACAAATTTTTCTTCGAGCGTCTTCGGGTCCTCGGCGAGGAAGCCCAAGTGGCCGGACACGTACCATCCGGCGACGATGACCGCGCCGATGACAAGCCCCCCGACGATCATCTCGCGCGTCGCGCGGAACTCGCGGTTCGCGAACACCCACGCCGCGATCCCCGCCGCCACGGCGTAGGGGAGCCACGCCTTCATCGCCGCGGGCAAGCCCCACGCCGCGAGCACCGACGGCAGGTCGGAGGTCGGCGCGCCGACGTCGACCCGCACGCCGTCGAGCGCCGCCGTGCGCCACACCGCGAACACGCCTTTCAACGTCATGTACGCGGAGATACCGAGGAAGACCAGGACGATCAGCGACTTGAGATTGCCGCCGCCGATGCGGATCAGCGTCTTGCTGCCGCAGCCGGAGCCGAGCGTCATTCCGAATCCGAAGAGGAAGCCGCCGACGATCATCGACAGCCACGCGATCTTGCTGCCCGTGTAGAGCGACTTGCCCAGGTCGATCTGCCCCAGCGCCTGCAGCCCCGCGGCGCCGGCGATCGCGACGGCGATGGCGAGCACCCACATGCGCATCCGGCGCCAATCGCCGAAATTCGCCGCATCGGAAATCGCGCCCATCGTGCAGAAATTCACGCGTTGCGCGACCGCGCCGAAGACGACGGCGAGCGCGAACGCGAGCCCTGTGACGAGCGCCGGAAGGTTTTCCATGTCGAGCATCCGAAAATTATTGCATGCGGGCACGGCCTCACCCATCCGCCAGAAGGGTAGCTCCTATCGGGAGCCACTCGCTTGATCGGGCTTAAACCGTTTGGGGTCGCTTCGCCGTTAACAACGGCAGGCAACGGGCGGCGGCCGCCGCCCGTCAGGCCTTGGAGGAGGGCGACATGAGCAGGGGAGACAACAGGAATCGCTGGCAAGGGTCCGTCGCCCGCCCAATTGCGGGAAAGTATGCGCTTACATTCGGAGCGGTTGCCTTGTTCGTGACGCTCGCGCTGGACGCGGGCCCCGTCGCGGCCGTCGGCCGCCTCGGGAATCTCGAAATCCTCACTCGTGGCGACGGGCAGGTGCTGCCGGTCTACAACCAGGGCGGGCGCAATTGGGTCGTCGGCGCGCCCGGCCAGGAGTATTCGATCCGTTACTGCAACTCGACCGCCGGCCGCGTCCTCGCGGTCATGAGTGTCGACGGCGTCAACGTGGTCTCCGGCGACACGGCATCGCCCGCGCAGTCGGGCTACGTGTTGAAAGCCTACGAGTGCGCCGACATCCAGGGCTGGCGCAAGAGCCTCACCCACACGGCGGCGTTCTATTTCACCGAACTGCCCGACGCCTACGCGACGCGCACCGGCCGCCCGGAAAACGTCGGCGTCATCGGCGTCGCCGTGTTCCGCGAGCGGCCGCAGCCGGTCGCGTGGAAGGAACGCGCTGGCCGCATCGCGCTGGAGAGCCGCCGCGATGCGACCGCAGAACCGCCGGCCGCCGGCGCGCCCGCACCCTACGAACAGGACGGTCGCAAAAGCGCCGAAGCGCCGGCACCGCGCAACGAGGCCGCGCAATCCGCAGTCGGCGCGGCCGCGTCGATCCCGGCGCCTGCACCGATGGCGAAGCTCGGCACCGGCCATGGCCGCAGCGAGGATTCGCCCGTGCAGATGGTGCGCTTCGAACGGGAAGGCCCGACGCCGAACGAAACGATCGCGATCCACTACGACCGGCGCGAGAACCTCGTCGCGATGGGCGTCCTGCCGCCGCCGGTCGTCGCGCACGTGCCGAACCCTTTTCCCGCGTGGCAGAAGTTCGTCACGGATCCGCCGCCGCGGTGAAATGGCGGCACGACCTCGCGCCTGGTCCCGGTTGCCCCGCGCCCGGGCGCCTCGCATACTCGCGGGCGATGCCCGCGCTCGCATTCGCCGACGGCGTCGCGGACGGCGACGAAGCCCTGATGCTCGCCTATGCCGCAGGCGACGCCGCCGCGTTCGACGCGCTGTATGCGCGGCACAAAGGCGGCGTCTACCGCTACCTCGTGCGCCACTGCGGCAACGCAGGACTGGCCGACGAGCTGTTCCAGGACGTCTGGATGAGCGTGATCCGCGTTCGCGCGACGTATGCCCCGACCGCGAAGTTCACGACATGGCTCTACCGGATCGCGCACAACCGGCTCGTCGATCACTGGCGCGCGAACGGACACGTCGAGCTCGTGACCGCCGATGCCGCCGGTGATTGCGACGACGATCCGATCAACGCGATTCCGGGTGCCCGCGGCGACGAGCCCGAGGTTCGCGTGGGCGCGCGCGAAATCGGCGCACGGCTCGCCGCGGCGCTCGCGTCGCTGCCGTTCGCGCAGCGCGAAGCCTTTCTCCTGCACCAGGAGGGCGGGCTCGAGCTGTCCGAAATCGCAGCGCTCGCCGGCGCCGGCATCGAGACCGTGAAAAGCCGCATCCGCTATGCGCTCGCGAAGCTCCGCGAGATGCTGGGAGATCTGCAGTGACGGCGCGCGGCCCTGACGACGCGAAAGACCTGCGCGACCCGCGCTTCGACGCCGCGTGGCGCGCGTACTCGCGCGAAGAGCCGCCCGCAGCGCTCGACGACGCGATTCGCGCGGCGGCGCGCCGCGAGGCGCGCGCCGGCCCGCGGCCCGTCGACACCGCCGCCCCGCATATCCTGAGCGCTCTGCGTCCCCAACGATGGTGGTGGCCGCTCGCCGCCGCGGCGACGATCGGCGCTGTCGCCATCGGGCTCCTGCAGCTCGCCACACCCGATCGCGTCGGTGGGGCCGCCACCGACAGAAGCGTCGTGTCCGATATTCCGGTCGTTCCCGAACAGGCGCGGCGCCGGGCCGAAGCCGCGCGCGAGGAGCTGCCGAGCGGGGGCGGCGCGCAAGCACCCGAACGCGCGGCTGACGCGAGCCTCACGTCGCCTGCGCCGCCATCGGCGGAGCCGGCGGCCGCGGGCAGCGCGCAATCTTCGGCAATGCCGCGGTCGCCAGCCGCCTCGGCGCCGAGAAAGGATGCGGTGGCGCCCATCATGAGGAACGAACGGACGCCGACGCCGCCAACGTTCGCGGCCGAGCCCCCGCCGGCGGCGGGCCCGTCGCCCGAGAAACCGTCGAGCGCGGCCGAAAAGAAGACGCCGCAAGCAGGCGTCGGCGGGACTGCAGCCGCCGCCGAGCCATTCCCCTCGGATGCGGCAAAGCGCGATGCCAAGGAAGCGGCCTCTTCCGCACCCACGCTTTCGAAGACCGCGCCTACAACCGGCACCGGGGCTCTCGCGAGCGGGCTCGCCGGCGCGCCTGCGCCCGCGACCCCTGCGGAGCAGGCACAAACGCGGGATAGCGCGGCCGCGGCGCCACCAGCGGCCGGCAACGTCACCTCGCCACCAGCGCCGACCGCGCCGTCGAGCGCACCGGGCCATCAGGCATCCACTCGCGCTGCACCGCAGCTCGCGACAACTCCGGTCGCGCAATCCTCCGCTGCGCGCGCCGAGTTGCGCGCGAAGCAGCATCCGGCGCTGCCGGTCGCGGAGTGGATCGCGCTGATCCGCAGGCTGCGCGACGAAGGCAGGCCCGAAGACGCCACCAAGGAGCTCGCCGCTTTCCGCGCGGCTTATGCCGATCACCAGCGGCGGCTGCCGCCCGATCTGCGCGATTGGCATCCGCCAGCGCGGTAGGTGCGAAACCTGTCATTCCGGCAAACGCGGGAATCCGCTGTCGTTAGCTCGCGAATGCAAGACACCGGTTCCCACGTCTGCGGGGACGATAGTCCTGCGGCGCGGCGCAGGCTGCTACCCCAGCGACCGGATGAGCTTGCGGATTGGCGCGGGCAGCGCAGCGGTGCTCGCGTCCGCGCGCGTGAGCCACACGAGCCCGGGCGCCTCGGCGCGTGGCGGCCACGCCCGCACAGCGACGCGTTGCGGCCGAATCGTCAGCCGAAAATGCGTGAAAGCGTGCTCGATCTCCGGCAGCGTTGCGCCGGCAATCACGTCGGCGGCGAAGCGCGTGCGACAGCATGCGGGCACGTTGGCGTCGACGTCCACCTCGGGAAGGCTCCACAAGCCGCCCCAGATGCCCGTCGCCGGCCGTTTCTCGAACAGGATCGCCCCCGCGCGCTCGATGACCAGCACGCGCACCGCTCGCCGCGGGAGTGCGCGCTTCGGCCGCGGCGCCGGCAATTCCGCGATGCGCCGCTCGCGCCGCGCGACGCAATCGTCGCTGACGGGACACTCGCCGCAGCGAGGCGCGCTCCGCGTGCACAGCGTCGCGCCGAGATCCATCAATGCCTGCGTATAGGTTTCGACGCCGCGGGCCGGCACCAGTGACTCGGCGAGTCGCCACAGTTCGCGTTCCACTTGCGGCGAACCGGGGAAACCCTCGACGCCGCGGTGGCGCGCAAGCACGCGTTTGACGTTGCCGTCCAGAATCGCCGCCCGCTCGCCGAACGCGAACGCGGCAATGGCCGCCGCTGTCGAGCGGCCGACGCCGCGAAGCGTCGCGATCGTCGCCGCGTCGCGTGGAAACGCGCCGCCGTGCTCGTCGACGATCGCTTTCGCGGCATCGTGCAGCTGATGCGCGCGGCGGTAGTAGCCAAGGCCGCTCCAGTGCTCGAGCACGCGGTCCGGAGCCGCCGCGGCGAGCGCGCGGACATCGGGAAAGCTCGCAACGAAGCGCTCGTAGAACGGAATGACCGTCGCGACCTGCGTCTGCTGCAGCATGATCTCGGACAGCCAGATCCGGTACGGGTCCCGCGTGCGCTGCCACGGTAGGTCGTGACGGCCGTGCGTCGCCTGCCAGGCGACGAGGCGCTCCGCAAAGGCGGTCCCGCCGCGGCGCCCACCCGTCGTCGCGGCAATCACCCGCGCAGCCGCGGTAGGCGCAGACTCCGTGGCCATGTGTCGGATCGGCGGCCCGAATGCCCCGAGACGCCCGGACGCACGCGCCGCCTTCAGCGGGCGCCGACCCGCGCCCTGGCCTTTGCGGCGGCATCCGACTGTGGATATCGCGCGATCAACTCGTCGAGCGTGCGGCGCGACGCCTGCGCGTCACCGAGCTCGAACTGCGCCGTCGCGACGTTGAGCAGCGCGTCGGGCACCTTCGCGCTGTCCGGGTACGCCGCGATCAGCTGTCGTTGCGACGCGATCGCCGCGCGGAAATCGCGCTGCGCGAACTGCGCGTTGCCGATCCAGTACTGCGCCGAGGGCGCGAGCGTGCTCTTCGGGTACGTCTTGATGAACGCCCCGAAGCTTGCGATCGCCGGCGCGTAGCGACCGGCCTTGAACTGGTCGAGCGCCGCATCGTACGCGCGCTGCTCGGCTGCCGTGGGCGGCGGCCCGACCGCCGGCAAATTTGGCAAGCCCGGATTGACCGGCGCAACGCCTGCCGCCGGCGCACCGGCCGCACCTGCCGGCGCGGCTTCCGGACCGGGCGGGGCCGCGCCGGGGCCGCCTTCGAGCTTGCGCAGCCTGGAATCGAGGTCGACGTACAGATCGCGCTGGCGCTTCTGCTGCTGCTCCTGCTCGTAGGTCAGGACCTCGATCTGCCCACGCAGCCGCGCGACGTCGGACTTGATCTGCTCGACCTGGCTGAAGAGCTCCGCCAGCCCCTGACTCTTCAACTGCGCTTCGAGCGCGGCGATGCGGTCCTCGAGCTGCCGCTGGACCTGGGCGAGCCGCTGGTTCGTCGCGTCGATGCGCTTGCGCGCTTCGTCATCGTCGAACAGCGCGCCACGTGCAGGCAGCACGACGACGACCGCAGCCAACGCCGCCAACACCACGCGCCGGAATTGCGGCATGAACGTCGCTCGCGCCCTTCGGGCCCGCGCTTCGCGCCGCCCACTCACCCCGCGGCCTGCGTGAACAAATGGCAAACGAAGCACCGAGGGGTCGCCCGCACTCAATCGCTCGGCGACGCCCCCTTCGGGTCTTGGCTCGCTGCGCTCGCCCGCCGCGCTTGTATGTTCAGCCATGATCAGCGCCCGCGCCGGTCTTCCGCAAGCCCGAACGGTTACGCGCGCCGGCATCGAGCGCGCAGGCACCAGCCGGGGACGTGCAGACCATGTCCGATAACTCAGTGGTGGTAGGCATCGACGTGGCGAAGGCGCACGTCGATTGTGCGGTGCTGGGCGCCGAAATTGCGGCCCGGCAGTTTGCCCATGACGTCGACGGCCATTCGGCGCGGGTCGCGGCCCTGCAGCCGCGCGGGGTGGCGTTGGGGGTGAGGGAGGCGACCGGCGGCTACGAAACCGCCGTGGCCTGCGCCCTGCAGGCAGCCGGCTTCGCGGTGGCGGTAGTCAACCCCCAGCCGGCACGCGACTTCGCCACGGGGAGGGGCCGCCTGGCCAAGACCGATCGCATCGACGCCGAAGCGGTGGCCGAAGGGGCCGCGACCCTCCTGCGCCGCAGCGACGTGCTGCGGTTCATCCAGCCGCTGCCCGATGCGCAGCAGCACGAGCTCGCCGCCCTGGTCACCCGCCGCCGGCAGCGGCTGACCCTGTGGGGCTCGGAGCGTCTGCGCCTGCAGCTCGCCACCGTCAAAGTCCGTCCGAGCATCGCGGCGATGATCGAGGCCATCCGCGCCCACCTCAAGGATAGCGACGCGCAGAGGCAGACCCCTGGGCAGGAGCACTTCGCTCCACTCGATGCCCTCCTGCGCTCCGCCCGCGGCATCGGCCCCATCGCCCGCGCGACGCCCCTCGCCACCTTGCCGGAGCGGGGTCGGCTCAGCCGCCGCGAGATCAGCGCCCTCGTGGGCGGGGCGCCCATGGCCAACGATGCGGGCACTTCCCATGGACGCCGACGCATATCCGGCGGCCGCTTCCAGGCTCGCCGCGGGCTCTACCTGGCCACGCTGACCGCCACTACCCACCATCCGCCCATCAAGGCCCATTACCAACGCCTGCTCGCCGCCGGGAAATTGCCTACGGTCGCCTTGGCCGCCTGCCTGCGCAAGTTGCTGCCCACGCTCAATGCCCTGGTCCGTACCCAGCCGCGCCGGCGCCACACGCCTCATTGCGCTTGACTCCAGCCACGGTTACTCATTCGCCCACATACACGATGTCGACACGGCGGTTTTCCGCCCATGCCGTCTCGTCGTGGCCTTCGCGCCGCGGCTTTTCCTTCCCGAAGCTCACCGTCTCGATCTGGGCCGCGCTCGCCCCCAGCAGCACCATGAGCTGCTTCACCGCGTCGGCGCGCCGCTGGCCGAGCGCGATGTTGTATTCGCGCGTGCCGCGCTCGTCGGTGTTGCCCTGGAGCGTGATCTTGAGCGACGCATTCGCCTGCAGATACTTGGCGTGCGCTTCGATCATCGGCCGGTACTGGTCCTTGATCGCGTACTCGTCGAAGTCGAAATAGATGTTGCGCTGCTGCGCGAGAATGTTGTTCGGATCCTTGTGCGGTGCGATAGCGGTCCCAGCCACACCGGTGCTCGGCGCGCCGGAGGTCGTGGCGCCTGGCGTCGTGGTGGTCGCAGTCGGCGGATGTTCCTCAACCGGCGCGGGATTCTGGGTGCCGGTGCTCGAGCAGCCGGCGAGCGCCACGATGGCGAACGCCGCGATGATCCATTTGCGCATTTTGATGTCTCCTCGGGTGATGACGGTTGAGGCCGGTGGCGACTCGCGGCGATGGGTCAGCGCGGGAGCGGACCCCAGGCCGGCTCGCGCACGTCGGCAGCAGGCGAGACCAGCCGTTGCTTGAGGCGTCCGTCGGAGGATACGCCGGCCAATATACCACGCCCTCCTTGTTGCGCCGCGTAGATGATCATCTTGGAATTCGGTGCGATGCTCGGGCTTTCGTCGAGCGGACCCGACGTCAGCACCTGGACCTGCCGCGTCGCATAATCCTCGATCGCGATCATGAAGCGCCCGCCTTCGCGGCGCACGAACACGAAGCCCTTGCCGTCGGGCGTCGCCCGCGGCGACACGTTGTAATTCCCCTCGAACGTGAGACGCTCGACGGCGTTCGTCGCGAGATTGAGCCGATAGACCTGCGGCGTGCCGCCGCGGTCGGATGCGAAAAGAATCGACTTGCCGTCCGGCGTGAACGACGCCTCGGTGTCGATGCCCGGCGAAGTCAGGAGCCTCGTCACGCCGGTGCCGTCGGCGTTGATGAGGTAGAGCTGCGAGCCGGCGTCCTTGGTGAGCGTGACCACGAGCCTGCGCCCGTCGGGCGACCACGCAGGCGCGCTGTTGCTGCCGCGGAAATTCGCGAGGACCTTCCGTGCGCCGGTGGCCAGCGACTGCACGTAGATCACGGGTTTCTTGTTTTCCAGCGAGACGTAGGCGAGGCGCGTTCCGTCGGGCGACCACGCGGGCGAGAGCAGCGGCTCGTTCGACGCCGTGACCGCCTGCGGGTTGCCGCCGTCGGCATCGGCGACGATGAGCTCGAAGCGCGAGCCCTGCTTGGTGATATAGGCGATGCGCGTCGAAAACACGCCGACGTCACCGGTGAGCTTCTCGTAGATGATATCGGCGATCTTGTGGGCGGTCGCGCGAAACTGCTGCGGCGTGACGACGTAGGTCATGCCGGCGAGCTGGACCTGGCGCACGACGTCGACCAGCGCGAAGCGCACTTCGACGCGGGCCTCGCCCAGCGCGCGCATCGACCCCACGGCCACCGCGTCGGCGCCGCGCGCGCGGAAATCGGCCGCGCGCACGTCCTCGGCCCGGTAGGGGCGGGGCGCAATGCCGGCGTCGTCGACCAGCCGAAACAGGCCGCTCCGCGTGAGGTCGGCGCCGACGATGCCCGTGATGCCGAGCGGCCAGTTGCCTTCGTTCTCGAAGGCGACAATCGAGATCGGGATCGCCGTGCCGGCGCCGCCGACGATCTCGATGGTGAGCTGCGCACGCGCCGGCGCGATCGCGAAGAGGGCGAGCCAAGCGAAGGACAGGACGGTCGAAGCGAAGCGGTGCAAATCGGACCTCGAGGTTGGGGAGCGCGCGGGACGTGCAGCGGGAGGAGTGAGCCTGTCGCCGTCCGGCGACGTTCGAGTATTTTTCTGTCCGATTATAACGAACGCGGTGCTCGTTTCGGTCTACGAGCGCGGCAAGAACGCAGATGCAGCCCGCGACTCCCCTCGCATCTCGCCGTGATCGGGGCGAGAAATACATCGAGGCGCACGGGCCGCCAACACCACCCGCACGATCCTCACTCGTGCCCCGCGATCGTCGAAGGCAGCCCGAGCGCATCGCGGAGCCGGTCCGCCGTGCGCTTCGCATCCTCGCGCGTGGGATATGGGCCCACGAACACACGAAACAGCCCGTTGACCTGGCGAACCTTCGCTTCGACTCCCAGCGGCGCGAGTTGGTTCGCGACCCGACCCACGAAGTTCTGCGCGTTGGCAAAATTTGCAAACGCGCCCAACTGGACCGCGAACCCGCCGTCGGCACGGGCGACCGGTACCGTCGCCCCGGCCTCGCTGGGCGCAAGCTCGAGGGGCGTCGTGGCCGCGGGCGCCTCGGCCACGGGCGGCAGCGGCGCGGACGCGACAAGCACCGCTTCTCCGGGGATGATCGCCTCGACCTCGACCTCGCCGCTTCCCTTCTGCGCGATGCCGAGCCGGTGCGCCGCCGCATAGGAAAGATCGATCAGCCGATCGTGCAGGAAGGGGCCACGGTCGTTGACGCGCACGATCACCGTCTTGCCCGTCGCCACGCTAGTCACGCGTGCGTACGAAGGCAGCGGCAGTGTCGGATGCGCGGCGCTCATCGCGTACATGTCATAGGTCTCGCCGATCGACGTCTTCTGGCCGTGGAATTTGCGCCCGTACCACGACGCAATCCCGCGCTCCTTATACGGACGGAGCGAGGTCGCCGGCACGTATTCGCGGCCGAACACCGCGTACGGACGGTTGGCGAAGCGGTTGAGCGGCTCGAGCCTGGGCTGCGCGTCGGGGACCGCGTCGAGATTGGGCGGCGGAGCCTCGCCCGGCCCGTCGTCCTTGTAGTAACCGGGCTTCGCGGGGCCCCCGAATATCGAGCCCGACGACGCGGGCGGCTGCTTCGGCGCGCTCCCGCAGCCTCCAAGCGCGAGCGCAACGACGGCCAGCGTCAGACGGTGCGAAAAGGGCAGGCGCATGGGCGGCATCGCGGCAACGCGGTATTATCAGCCGAGTTTGCCGCATTCCACCGAAAGGCGGTCGTTGCCGACCGCCGGATTCGCGGAAACCGCCCGATCATCCACGCCGAGGAGCGCACCGTTGGCCAAACCGAATTTCGAATTCCAGAAGCGGCAGAAGGAGCTTGAGAAGAAACGCAAGAAGGAAGAGAAATTGAAGCGCCGGCAGGAGCGCAATGCCCCTGCGCCGGCGGTCGAAGAAACGGCGGCGCCGCCCGAGGAGCCTCCCAAGACGTAGCGGCGGCAGCGCTTAGCGACCGTCCGGTGACGGCCCCGCTTCGGGCCCGCAACGTCGTCCCGGCACTCAGCCGCCGGTGCGTCCGCGCCTTGCGCAAGGCGGAGCGTCGCGCGGCGCGACTCCATCCAGCGGACTTCGTACCGCACGGCCGCCCCGGTTCAGCACCTGGATCATCGTCGTGCTGACGTCCGCATGACCGGGCAGCTCCTGCACCGTGCGAATGTCGTAGCCCGCTTCGAGCAAGTGCGTCGCGAACGAATGGCGCAGCGTGTGCGGCGTCGCCGGTTACCTTGCTTCGTTAGCCGTCACGCTTGGCCGCACCGTGGAAGGCTACGATCCATCTCAACCGCCCCACCCGGCCGAGTGGCTTGCGCTCGATGAACAGGAGCGTGCTCTTCTCGTTGAACAGCATCACCGCGGTGCCGGAGTCGATCTACCGAACGCCAAGCTCCACGCTGTGATTCATGTCATTGTGGAGAATCAGCTCGCCGCAAACGACGAACCCGTGGTTCGCGCGCTGGCACGGTTGAGGAAGGACGGACTGTCGCGTCACGATGCAATCCATGCCATCGGTTCAGTGACTACGGAGTACATCTTTGAGGCGCTACATGCGAAGGAAAAGTCGACGGCCCCGACACCTGCTCGCTACTATGCTGCGATTGAGGGCCTTGCCGCCGCCAAATGGAGGAACGGGGAATGACGGCTAACCGCTCGGTCAACACGGACGCCGCGCGTGCGCGGCTTCGCCTGCGCGGCGGGTCGCCGGTTACCTTGGTTCGTTGATATGCCTTCGGTTGTCAAGAGGGCGAAGTGAGTTCTGCTTCATCGAGCATCGTGAGCGCGAGCAAACCCGATAGGCGAGGCGGCGGACTCATCTGTGACGACGGTCGATCAAGCTGATATGCGGGCGTTGGTTAGCTGCCAGACTGTTGTTCGTCACGGAGCTGCCTCGCTCTAGGCTCTGGGGTGTCGCAGCGATTGCGATCCAATAACGTCCGCCGAGGATTGCCCAACCGCGAGCGCGTCACCTCGCCTATCGAGTTGAAGTCGGTGTTAGCGGTGCGCCGCCTCCTTTCTGCGGGGCTGGGTTGGGTCAATCACAGCGGTTTGACCTGGCGCGCGATGGCCCGGACGAAACCGGCCAGCTCACGCGCGATGGCGACAACGATTTTGTTGCGGTTGAGGCCGCGCGCGGCGAGTTTGCGAAAGCGTGCGCACAGCCGCAGCTGGGCTTTCCAGGCGATGTCGATGGCCGCCTTGGGCAGGGCCGTTTGTCGCCGCGCGATGATCGGGCTGACGGCGGCGGCATTGCGATAGGCCCAGGCCGCCTCGACCAAGGCGCGGCGGGCCGAGCTATTGCCGGCCTTGGTGATGGCGCCTTGATGGCGATGCTCGCTGGAGGAATCGTCACTCGGAATGAATCCGAGGTAACCCATGAGTTGTCGCGGATGGCTAAAGCGCGACAGGTCCCCTAGCTCGACCACGATGCGCACCGCATGGATGAGTTGAATGCCACGGCAGGCCTGCAGCGCACTGACCACCAGTCGCCAGCGCCACTGCGCGAGCTCCTGCTCGATGGACTGGGTGAGCCGCTGTACGCGCGTGCTCGCCTCGCTGACCGCTTGCACGTACTCTTCGAAGGCGATGCGCTGGGCCGGACGCGGCAGGGTCAAGCGCGCGATCCACCGCCGATGCGCCTCGGTCCACGCCGTCTTACCGACGTAGCGAAGGTCGTTGCGGAGCAGCAACGCCGCGGGTCGATGCCGCGCCTGGCGTTGCATCGCTACCGCATCCTCGCGCGTGCGCACCAGATCGCGCATCGCCTCGTCGGTGGGATCGGGATCGTAGATCGGCGTGAGTTCGCCGGCGCGCGCGGGGCCGGCCAGCTTCAGGCTGTCGCGCCGATCGGTCTTGATCCGATCGCGTACCCGCTTCGGCGTGTTCGACGGCGCCACTACCCAACACTCGTGGCCGCGAGCTCGCAGCGCGCGGTAGATCCCAAAGCCGCACGGGCCAGCCTCGTACGCGAACACCAGCACCCGACCGAGCAACTCGAGCTTGCGCGCCGTTCGCGACAGCGCGTTCATGTCGCCGCCGATCCGCCCATGATGCCGAACCTCGCCAGCTTCCTCGGCAACGGCGATGTCGATCGATTCCTTATGCATATCCATGCCGACGTACAACTTGCTAGACTTCCGCCCCATGGCCTGCCTCCTGTTTTCGGTTGACGCCTTCGTGCTCAACGTGTGGCTCTGCGTGGCTCGCCACGTAATCCACGATACCGAGGAGGCAGGCCTCCGCCAAACCGCACGAAGCCATTCTGTCTAGGCCGCAACTTTGACGCTCCGGCGCCATTTGCTACATTGGCGAGGTGAAGGTCACCGCCTACTTCGCCGCGGTGCGGACGCGGCCCGATCGCGCCGTGATCCGTGACGAATGGATCGAGCGAGCGATTGCCACACCGCTCCGTGAGCACATCCAAGCGGATGGTCGGATCAGGCGATGGATTCAAGTACCGGAGATGGAAGATCGCTTTCTGCGAGTCGTACTTCTTCCAGACGGCGAGACGGTTCATAACGCCTTCTTTGATCGGCGGTTCGAGCTATGAGAATTCGCTATTTTGCAGAAACTGACACGCTGTTCATCGAATTCCGGGACGCTCCTGTTGCGGAGACCCGTGACCTCGACGAGAACACGTTGCTCGACGTGGACGCCAAAGGGAACATTTGCGCCATCACTGTCGAGCACGCATCCGAGCGCGCCGACATCCCACGGTTCTCCTACGAACAGGTTGCGGCCTAACCGGTCAACGCGGACGCCCCGTCGGCAGCGCTCCGCGCGAGCCGCGGGTCGCCGGTTACCTTCGTTCGTCATCAAATGAACGACTGCGTCCGCCATCGCTGTTTCCTCCCCCATGCCACCAGCTGACCCCCGTCATCCTCTTCTGCGCACTTGGCTCTTCGGCCCTGGGGCGGATACCGCCGTGCATGAAGCGATGTCAGCCAGCCGCGCCGACGTTCTGATTCAGGATATCGAAGACTTCACTCCACCACCGCGTCGTGACGAAGCACGTGCGCTGGCTGCCGGTCTGTTCGCCCGCTGGCGCGAGGCCGGTGCTCGGGTATGCGCGCGCATCAATTCGCTGCATGAGGACGGCTCGCTGGACCTCTCGCACGTGGTACCGGCAGAGCCCGACTTCGTCGCCTACCCGAAGGCTGCGACGGCCGACGACATGCGCGAGCTGGATCGAGCCATTTCGGCGGCCGAAGAGCAGGCCGGCCTAGCGCGAGGCAGCATCGGCATTCTCCCTGTGTGTGAGACGGCCCTGGGTGTGGTCAACGTTCGCGAGATCGCCGCAGCGTCACCGCGCATCCGCTATGCGCTGCTAGGTGCAGAAGACCTGGCTGCGGACCTTATGGCGGAGCGTAGCCGCGAGGCTGTGGAACTTGACCATGCGCGACGCCGCTTCGTGCTGGAGTGCCGGGCCGCGGGCATCGAGCCAATCGATGCGCCCTACACATTCAGCGACGCGGAAGGCGCAGCGCGGGAGGCGCGGTTCGCGCGCCGGCTGGGCGGATAGTGGAGGCTTTTGAGGCTGCGCGCGCACGCGGCGAGGAGCGCGCGCTGGTCGATGGCCTCTGGGTCGAGGTGCCGAGCTACCTCAATGCAAAGAGGTTGCTCGCGCGACCGCAATAGATGGTCGAATGACGCCTAACCTGAGGCCAGCTGGCACGATGATGCCGAAAGATCAGGGGGAGTCCATCCCATCATTCAAGCGGACCCAGCTCGGCACGGCTTCGCCGTCGCCGGCTGGCCCGCTTAACTCAGTCCGTTAGATACTCTCTTTTCTGTCAAGTGTTTTTTGTCGCCATCCTGAAAAACTTTTCGCCGTCAAAATCTGATCGTGCTTGAGCATGCCCCAAATGGCGTGCAGCAATTTACGCATCACGGCGACCACGGCCTGCATCGGTTTCTTGCCGGCGGCGACGAGTTTGCCGTAGAACGCTTTGACGTTGGGTTCGTGCTGAATGGCCACCAGAGCAGGCATGTAGAGCGCGGCGCGCAGGTGGCGGTTGCCGACTTTGCTGATGCGCCGCGGCCGATTGATCGAGGTGCCTGACTCGTAGGGGCGTGGATCGAGCCCGGCATGGGCGACCCACTGCGGGGCGGCGAGATCGTCCGGGAGCACCAGGAGTTCGGCCAACAAGCGCATGGCGGAGGCCTCGCCGATGCCTTTGGTCGAGACCAGGTGGGCGAGCTTGGTTGCCAGGGCGGGTACCCCGCGAACGAGGCACAGGCCACTGTCGTGCATGCGCTCGAGGCGCCGTTCCAGGTGACGGATATTGACTTCGATGTCGTCGGCAATCGCATCGGCACCGGCCCCGGCGAACTCCGAGGCATGGCGGCGATTCTTCTCCCGCGCGAGCTCGGTGGTGAGTTGCGCGATGCGGCGGTTGATCGCCTGCAGCTCCAGGACCTCCGGGGCCGGCGGTTGCCAGGCGACAAACGGCATCCGTTCGAGATAATCCAGAATGCCGCCGGCATCCACGGCGTCGGTCTTGGCTCGCTGCATGCACGAACGGACAAAATCCTTGATCGCCCGCGGGTTCACCACCATCACTTCCACGTTCTTGGCATGGTGCAAGGCGAGCGCGAACTCCAGACTGTAAATCCCGGTCGCTTCCAGACAGACCCGCGCCGGGTGACCACTTTTGGTCGCCCAGCGAATGAATTTCTTGTGCCCAGCCGCGGTGTTCGCAAACCTCGCCAGCGGCGAGCGTTGCCCCGCGCACTGCATCGCACACACCAACTCTTTCGAACCCACATCAACCCCAATCTGATTGACTTGTTTCATGGCGGCTCCCGTATTACGCTGAGCTCCGGTTCCCCCGACCTTCACCCTTGCGAAACCGACCTTGTGATGCAGACTCTCGCGTCTGGGATACTCCACGGTCTTAGCAAAGAAGGCGGGGGGCCGATCTAACGGACAAGGTCCAAGCCTTAAGGGTCCAACGGCCTCCCCGGAGAAACCATAGTTTCCGCCGCTCATAGCAAGCACTACAAATCGCTCAATTCCCAATATACAAGGGCTCGGCGTGTCCGTTCGCGAAATGCAGTCGTACTACGCAGCCCGCGCACCCGAATACGATAGGGTCTATCTCAAGCCCGAGCGTCAGGCGGACCTGCGCGCCATCGAGAAATGGCTGCCTCCCATCTTTGCAAACGCCACTGTGATCGAGGTGGCGTGCGGCACAGGATACTGGACGCAGTTCATCGCGCGCTCGGCTGCACGCATCCTGGCCATTGACGCCGTGCCAGAAACGCTGCGCATTGCTGAGGGGCGGATTCCCCAGGACAAGGTGGTTTTTCGTGTTGCCGACGCATACGCGCTTCCACTCGATTTCGGTAGGTTCAACGCGGCATTTGCCGGGTTCTGGTTCTCCCATCTTCCAAAGGCCAGGCGCCATGCCTTCCTGCGCGGACTGGGTGCATTGCTCACGCGTGGTGCGAAAGTCGTCTTACTTGATAATCTGTACGTCGAGGGAAGCAGTTCGCCCATCAAGAAAATCGATGCCGATGGAAATTCCTACCAGGAGCGCACACTCGACGATGGCTCTACGCATCACATACTCAAGAATTTCCCGTCTGAGGCAGAGCTACGGTTGTCGCTCGCGGGCCTGGGTACAAATGGAATATTCTCAACTTGGCATCACTATTGGGCGTTCGAGTATGTGGCCACCGAGCCCTAACCCGTCGCTCAACACGGGCGACCCGCATGCGCGGCTTCGCCCGCGCGGCGGGTCGCCGGTCACCTTCGTGCGTTAGCCTTCTCAGCGATGGTTCGCCAGGGAGACTACAAAATGAACCATCTGTATTTCGGCGCTGTCTTGTCTTACTGCATGTTTGCTACCGCGTACGCACAAGATAAATTGCCAGTCGAATTGACGGGGGTCGGCGTTATCGCATCAAGCACAACCGTCTTTCCGTGGTCTGTCGTTATTGAATCCCAAGAGGCTGACGGTGCCATAAAGGGCAAGATGAATTGGAGCGGCCGTGCGTGCAACTTTAAGAATTTGCCGTTTTCCGGAACGTACCGTGAAGGCATGCTCAAGTTGTCTGCTCCAGAGACAAGCCCCGCGTGCGGGGTCTGGACGATTGAGATGAAGCGTACTAGTGCGAGCGAATTCACATTCGACGGTACTGCAACGACGTCGCGCGCGCCGGTCGCGGCGTCAGTTAACCTTAAGCCGCGATAACGACTGAAGGCCTAACCGCTCTACGGACTTCCCCGGAAACGCAAGTGGTTTCCGCACGACGATGAGTTGCCTCGTCGTTGGGCGGCGTTCATGGCGGTCGCATGGTCATGGTTTGCGCGTGAGGGTTGAGAGGTTTGTGAATTGTTCAATCCGAGATCAGCGTCCGTGGCGGAGGTAGCTTGACCCCTACCGCACTCGAAATAATCGCTCCTGAGCCGTTCTGTGAGGTCGACTCGGGTCAGAGAAGGGCACTGAAGGCATGTTTTGATGTTTTCACAACTCTGAGGCGATGGGTGATGAGTAAGCGACAAGGTACAGACTGCATCTCTCTACACGGCCTTGTGGGAGAACGTTGACGTTGTCTCCGGGCTCAAGATAAAAGTCGCGCGCTGCCGCCTCATTCGGTCATCGGCCTCACCTGCCAGCGCGGATCAGGCGCCGGCAGTTCGATGTGGGTCCGCCAGGTTAGCCAGGTTCAGGCAGCGCTCGGTCCAACCTCGTTGCTATCTCACCTCGGTCATCGCGGGAAGCGTTGGTCGTTTAATTTCATCCTTGTCCGGTTAACGGGGTCATGCCGGTGCTCGCGGGCGCGGTGGACGGGGTCGTTCGGGTCCAGCGTCGCCAGGCGTCGGGATCGTAGTTCTCGCCCTTGGCGAGGATGGCCCAGATCATGCGCGCGTGCTTGTTGGCGATCGCCACCAGGGTTTTGTGATAGCCCACGCGCGCGTGCAGCTGCACGATCCAGGCTTGCAGGCGGGTGCGCCGCAGAGGTTCCTTGGTCAGCGCCACCTGCAGTGCCGAACGGGCGCCTTGGGTAAGCAAGCCGCGCAGGTAGGTGTCGCCGCGCTTGGTGATGTGACCCAGCCGGGTGTGCCCCTGAGCTGTCCTGGCGCGGCACTATCCCCTGCCAAGCGGCGAACTGACGCCCGTTCTTGAAGTCGCGCGCGTCGGTGACGGTGGCGAGCACTGCCGCGGCGGTGAGGGGACCCACGCCGTTGATCGCGGTCAGGCGTTGTGCCACGGCATTCTCTTTGACGTGGTTCTTGATCTCCACCTCGCAAGCGCTGATCGCGTCATCCAGTCGTGCGAGGTGTGGCCGGGCTTCGCCGAGAAGACGGCGCACCAACAGTGGCAGCGCTTCGTCTTGTTCCAGCGCCGGCAATGCCCCTATCAGCACCTCTGCCGAGCGACCGCGCCAGACCCCGAATTCCCCGAGCAGACCACGCAGGCGATTGATCAGCGCGGTGCGTTCCTCACTGAAGCCTTGGCGCATCCGATGCCACGAGAGGTGGGCTTGTTGCTCGACACTTTTTACCGCCACGAAGCGCATATTGGGTTGCCGCACCGCCGTCAACACCGCTTCGGCATCGTTGCGATCATTCTTCGCCGCCCGACTCTTGCGAAACGGCTTGACAAACTCCGCCGCCATCAGATGTGGCGTGTGGCTATGACTGGCGAGCCAGCGCGCCCAGTGGTGTGCCGCCCCGCAGGCTTCCAGCCCGAACACGCTCGGCGGCAGTTGCACTGCCCAGGCGGCAAAGGTGTCGCGGCGGAATACCCGTGTGAACACCGTCTTCCCCGACCGGTCTGCCGCACACACCGCAATGACTTCCTTTGCCAGGTCCACGCCAACAGTAGTAATCTCGTTCATGACTTCCCCTCTCGTTCAGATTGATGGACAGCACCTCAATCTTGGCACTTTCGATGCCGTGCGGTTCAACCGCTTCGAGTAGGGGAAGTCCCTCTCATTCGGTCAACACGGACCGGTTACCTTGGTTCGTTAGGCCCTGCCTCCAAGCACGATGAGCGAGTCCGACCCGCGCATCTACTTCGCCGCCGAGCGCACGCTCCTTGCGTGGTTGCGCACGGGTCTCACCGTAATAGGGCTCGGGTTCGTCGTGGCTCGCTTCGGGTTGTTCTTGCGCCTGCTGTCTCAGCAGGCTCAAACCACTCTCGGGCAACGCGAATCGGGTGCCTCCGCCGCGCTTGGTGTGCTGTTCGTACTTTTGGGTGCCATTGCCATCCTCGTCGCCACCCTGCAGCATAAGCGTTACGTGGCAACGCTTTCGCAGGCCGACCTGCCTTCTTCCTATAGTCGGACATTCGCCATTGCGCTGTCTGCCGCGGTTGGGTTCCTTGGCCTGCTCCTCGCCGCCTATCTTGTTGTCTCGCACGCGTGAAGAGTCCTGACTTCTCGGTCAACACGGACGCCCCGCGTGCACGGCTTCGCTCGCGCGGCGGGTCCGCCCCTCAACTTGTTCGTTAGTTAGGCGCCACGGTGCCTACCGTTCTCCCCTCCTACCGAAAGATCGTCGAAGCCCTCACGCCGATCATGCGAGGGCTCCCAGGCGTGATTGTCACCATTGATGGTCGCGACGGTGTTGGAAAGACCACCCTTGGACGCTATCTTTCTTGGCATTTCAACGTGACGCTGATCGAGACCGATCTGTATCTCATCCCTACGCAGGAGTACCTTATCCATCTCGACGATCAAATAAATCGCATCATCGAGCGCAGAATTACGTCGCCTCGTCCCGTAATCGTTGAAGGTGTTGCAATGCTTCAACTGATGAAGCGAATCAGTCGCGTTCCAGATTTCTCCATTTACATCACTAACTCTCGGCAATCGAGCAGTAAGACTATTGAACGGTGGCTATCTGCGTACGAAGCAGCCTTTGTTCCGTCCGCGAAGGCGAACATCGTGGTGGAGATCGAGCATTAATGGCGCCTAACCGGTCAACACGGACGCACGGCCGGCGCGGCTTCGCTCGGCGGCGGGCCGCCGGTTGCCTTCGTTCGTTAGCCGTCCGTGATTGAGGCAGTCGTGCCGCAGCCTGCCGCAGTTGAAGTAGCTCACCAGTTCTGGCGGCTCATGGGCACGAACGACTTTTACTCGGTCGCCGCCGTGCTGGCACAAGACTTCGTGCTCGAATGGCCCCAAACCGGAGAGCGCATCCGCGGAGCTGAGCGCTTTGCGCGGATGAATCAAGAGTACCCCGCGAGCGGGCCTTGGCGTTTCACCATCAATCGGCTCGTTGGCGGCCAATCGGAGGCGGTTTCCGACGTAACCGTCACCGACGGGGTGCGGACTGACAGAGTGATCACCTTTTTCACGGTGGCTAACGGCAAGGTAACTCGCCTCGTCGAGTTCTGGCCCGAGCCTGCTTCGCCCGCGCCAAACCGAGCGTATCTCACAGAGCCTATTGAATGAGCGTTATCAGAGCCTCGCGACTAAGAGGGAGAAACGGGCATGAAGAAGAGCGGGTCGCAGAAAAGCAAGTCTCCTTCTCAGCTGATAGACGCGAGAATCAAGGAGCTCGGCGACTGGCGGGGCAAGATGCTCAGCCGGCTCCGTACCTTAGTCAAGGATGCCGATCCCGAAGTCGTCGAGGAGTGGAAGTGGAGAGGGGTTCCGGTGTGGTCGCACGACGGATTGATCTGCACGGGCGAGACTTACAAGAGCGTCGTGAAGATGACCTTCGCCAAAGGGGCGGCTCTGAAGGATCCCTCGGGCCTCTTCAACTCCAGTCTTGACGGGAACACAAGGCGGGCGATCGACTTCCACGAGGGCGAGAATATAGACGAGGAGGCGTTGAAGGCTCTCGTTCGTGCTGCCGTGACCCTGAACAAGTCCAAAGCTCAAAGCTGATCCACGGGAGCGTAGGACATCGCGGACAGGAGGATCACCTTTTGTCCGTGGTTGGCGCGATCGGATTTGAACCAACGACCCCGTGCTCCCGAAGCCGGTGCCTTATTTAAACACCCAATATCATCCATAGAAAATTACCTCATCGCTTCTTCGCAATCTGTAGATCGCGCCCAACATTGCGTTCGAGCGGATGCGCCGGTACGCAGTTTCTTGTTCGTGGGCGTCCGTGGCGGCGCCCCGCTCAACCTAGTCGTTGGGCGGCACAACCATTCCGTAGGGCCGCGTCTGCCCTCCGAAAGGGTCAAGGCACATGCCGATCAAGGACTACGTCTAGGCCGCAGGGGATCCTTGGCGCAAGCCAAGCCCGCCAAGTGGCACGGATCACCTTCCACCCGCAGGGGCGGCCTTGCGAGCGGCGCACATCCCTTCGAGAATGAGGAGGCAAGACTGAAATGATCCAAGGGTCATGCCACTGCGGCGCAGTTCGATGACAGTTTGGAAGCCAACCGGATGGAGCAACCGCCTGCAACTACACGGTGTGTCGTCGCTACGGGGTACTCTGGGCCTACGACTACGACGGTGAAGGGCATCAAGGTCTCAGGCGAGACTCGGCCCTGCGTACGAGGAAAAGCCATTGAGTTCCACTTTTGCCTGGTTTGCGGCTGCGTAGCCTTCTGGCGCGCGCGGCAGAAGGATCAGGAGGGACGCCGCCGCATTGCCGTCAATCTGCGTCTTGCCGAACCCGAGGCCGTGGCACAGATACCTATCGATCACTTTGACGGGCTGAACACGTTCGAAGACTTGCCGCGAGACGGTCGATGTGTTGCCGACTACTGGTTCTAGCGCTGCGGCTCGCACCATGGGGCCTGACCGCTCGCTCAACCCAGGTTCGCTACAAAGCGCCATGCCGTACAATCGCCGCCCGGCCCACTTCACCTACGGAGCACGTCGATGGGTTTGCGTTTTGTCAAAAGAGCCGTCGTGTATCTGGTCGTAGCGCGGCACTTGGCTTGACGATGGGCGTTACACAGAAGTTTGCCTTGGTGCCCGTGCACGCGCACATTCCGTTGCTGGGCTGGGCATCGCTTGCCCTCGCCGGGCTTGTGTACCATTTGGATCCCGCCGCCTGTGAAACGCGACTAGCGCGGTTGCACTTCTGGTTGCATAACATTGCCTTGCCAGTGTTCATGGCAGGCCTTGGTTTCATGCTTACGGGCAGCGAGGGCGTCGTTCCACTTGTCGTCATTGCCGCCATCGCCGTCCTTCTTGGGCTTGCCCTGTTTGCCGCAAACGTTTTGCTCAACATCGAATCGGCGCGCCAGGCGTCTGAGGGAGCCTAACCGCTCGCCCAACCGGAGCGCTCGCGGCCGGTTCGCCTTGGCAGAAAGTTCCTGCATATCGGCTCTTGCTTACATGCGCACTTATCTCCAGTCCCCGTGGGTGAGAATCGGCGTGGGGCTGTTGATCCTTGGCTCCGCCCCACTAGTCCTTATCATCGTGGCGGCAGCCGTCGGCCTTTGGCCCGATCCCCATCCCAATCCGATCGGGCCCGGGTTGCTGTTCTTTTTCACGTTCTGGCCCGCTGTCATCTGCATTCTCATTGGGGTAGTCCGTGTCTATCGCGCTGACCGTTAGGCCCAACCGCTCGCCGAACACGGACCGCCAGCGGCTCGCCCCACCCCAGACGCCTCGATGGCGGGGCTTCGCCTCCGCCGGCCGCGGCCGGCCAGCTTCGCTCGTTAGGACTCGCTGTGGTTGTTTGAATGGAACAGCGCACGAACGCTTGCTAGCACCATCCTGTTCCGCGGCTTTTCACGTTATCCGCTTGTGCTGCAACCGCGCCGAGCGAAACTGTGAAGGCGGCACTACTCGCCGCCCGAATAAGTAGCGAGGAAGTGCAATGTCGAAACTGCGGGTCCAAAGCTTCGCGATTTCCATCGACGGCTACGGCGCGGGACCGAGCCAAGATGTGCAACATCCGCTCGGAGTCCGTGGCCCCGAATTGATGGAATGGTTCTTCCACACGCGCGTATGGCGGAGGATGCACGGCCACGACGATGGAGAAGCGGGTGTCGACAACGGGATTGCGGAGCAAGGCTTTGCCGGAGTCGGTGCCTGGATCATCGGACGCAACATGTTCGGTCCCGTTCGTGGCCCTTGGCCGGACCACAGCTGGAAGGGTTGGTGGGGCGACGAGCCGCCGTATCACACGCCCGTCTTCGTGCTGACGCATCACCCGCGGCCCCCCCTTGAGATGGCCGGCGGCACAGAGTTTCGGTTTGTCACGCAAGGCATTCACGTTGCCCTGGAGCAAGCGGCCGCCGCGGCCGGCGACCGCGACGTTCGCCTCGGCGGTGGCGTATCCACGATTCGACAGTTCCTGCTCGCTGGCTTGATCGACGAGCTGCATCTTGCCATCCGACCTGTGTTACTCGGGTCAGGAGAGCATCTCCTGAACGAGATCGATATGCACGCTTTGGGCTACGAATGCACGAAATACGTTGCGGGCGAACGCGCTGCGCACGTCTTCCTGCACAAGCGTGCTTGACCGATCCAACAGGGGTCGCACCTCATGTGCGGCAGGGGGTCGGCCGTTACCTTCGTCGTCTGGGCACTGAACAATCCGAGGAACATCATGGACATTCGGCAGTTCATGCAGAACTACAAGGAAGCGTGGGAACAGCGAGACGACGCCAAGTTCTCGGCGCTGTTTGCCGCGGATGGCGAATACCACAACACGCCCTTCGCAGTACAGCAAGGGCATGCGCAGCTCGCCGAATACTGGGGTCGCGTGAAGCTCCAGGAGGATGTGCACGTGAGTTACGAGGTGCTCGCGATGTCGACCACCGGAGGCATCGCCCATTGGCACGTCACGTATCAGGTGGCCTCGGAGGAGCTCTTTCAGATCTGGGCCAAGTCAACCGGAACGAATCTGGTCGCGCGCAAGCCCGGCGATCCCTTGCCCCGCATGGTCCTCGATGGCGTGCTAAAAGCAGAATTCCAGGCCGGATTATGCAAGGAGTGCCGCATCTGGTGGCACAGCATGCCGCTGGCAATGGGCAGCGGCGCGCGCGATACCTGACCCGGCGGGGCAGCGCGAACGCCGGCTACTTTGTCCATTGGGTCCCTCGTCGAGGCGAGCATGACATCACCCAGCACTAGCCCCGGCAGCGATCGTGGCATCGTCAGCCTCAAGAGCCACTACTCGTTCCCCGATACCGTGCACCGTTTGCTTTCGGCATTCGCAGATCACGGGATCAAGGTGTTCGCGACGATTGATCAGACCGCCGAGGCTATCGCTGTAGGTCTGACCATGCCGCCGACGACCTTGATCATCTTCGGCAACCCGCGAGCCGGCACTCCACTCATGTTGGCGCAGCCGCTTTCCGGGATCGATCTTCCTCTGAAGGCGTTGGTATCCGAGTCCGCGGCCGGTGAAGTCACCGTTAGCTTCAATGCGGCTGCGTACGTCATCGAGCGGCATTCGCTTGCGCCCGAGCTGTTGCCGAACCTCGTCGCGGCCGAACGCGTGATCGCAGGCACGCTCGCAAGGTGAAGACCAGGGCGCCGATCTCTCCGTCACCGGTCGAACGCGAGGCGGCGACGGCGCTATGGGCATGTCTCAACGTTTCAAGAGGGAGGATCGCCGTGAAGCCATTTACCAGGATCGCCGTATGCGGTCTTTGCGGTAATGGCAGTCGTTCATCTGCTTCGGCTCTTTGCCGGCTGGGAGGTTGTCGTGGCGGGATTTGCCGTTCCAGTCTGGTGGAGCGGGGTAGGCGTGGCCGTTGCAGGCGGGCTGGCTCTGATGGTCTGGCGCGAAGCGCAGCAATGAACGGCTGCGTGGCTTTTGGCACTCTGAGCGAAGAGGGGTCCGACGGCGCGGCCAACGCGGATGCCCCGCCGGCCGCGTTTCGCTTCGTTTGCCCCGTTGCAACCCGGTCGCCGGCATTTGCTGTCACCCGCCTGGAGAACGAAGCCGAACGCCGGACGGCGTGCGCTATGACGCGCTGCGGGCTCAAGGCATAATGTCCGGCAACTCGCGGTTTGCCCGCCACTCAACGCAGCCTTCGATCCCGTACAAGCGAGCGGCAGGCTATGTCGACCGCATCCTCGAAGGAGAAGGGCCCGTCAGCCTGCCTGTTCAGCGCTCGGCGAAACTCGAGCTCGTGGTTAATCTCAAGGGGGCGAAGGCGCTCGGATTCGACGGGCCGCAACCGATAATGCCGCGCGCAGACGAAGTCATTCGAGCACAGCCGGCGCGTTTGAAGCACCGCAGGTCGCATCGTTCGATGTGGCAGCGTCGATACCGGAGGTCCGATACCGCTGCGCACGAGCGATACGCGAGGTGAACGAATGGCTGCTTACGTGATTGTGGATATCGAGGTTACCGACCCGGCGGGATTCGAGCGTTACAAGAATGCGGTCGGCGCGAACATCGCGGCCTTTGGTGGCCGCTATCTGGCCCGAGCGGGCACGACGGAAGTGCTGGAAGGCGATTGGATGCCGAGGCGATTGGTCATTCTCGAGTTTCCGAGCATCGCCAGACTCAAGGAATGGTACAACTCGCCCGAGTACGCGCCTCTCCTTGCGCTGCGGAAGGCCTCTGCGTCATCGAACCTGGTCGTCGCGGATGGAATCTAGGCATCACGCATGCACCGCCCGAAAGCGAATACGGTCGCCTGGCCCGGTGTTGCTACCGAGCTCCGGCGGGTGCGGCTTTGTCATTGAAAGGCCAGCGTTGCCATGCCACGAAACAGGAGGCTAAAGGTTGTCGTCGGCGTCGCCTCTTCGTTCATCGGTCTCGCTGCCACGATCGTTCTTCTGTTGGAGTCGGAAGTAATAGGCTCCGCGATGGCGAAGCTGATGCTAGTCGCGTTGTTGGGAATCTACGTCGGGTTCGGATTTCTGATCGCCGTCTATCGGTTGATTGGTAAACTGGATTGAGCATGTTGCGCCCGCCGGAACCCCGCACGAGGCCCGCCAAGGTCCGTGGCACCCGACCCTCTCCCTCAGCGCGCACACCTGACCCCGGCGGCGTGCGGCAGGCTTCCTTCGGTGGCAGGCCCGTTGAACATGCTGCCTGCACGCTCCGGTGAACAGCGGCGCGCCGGCCGCGTGGTTTGCCTTGGCAACGGGCCACCGCTATCGTAGTCCGTCAAAGCTCTCTCGTTGGCACATGGGCATCGGTCGATTATTGCGATGGCAGTGGGAAAGCTATCCCCGGTACCATCAGGCACGCGCGAATTTGCTCATGCACATTGTCGCGGTTCCGCTATTCCTGCTCGGAGTCCTGAGCCTGGTCGCGGCGGCAGTACAGCTTTCGATTGTCTTTCTTGGCATTGCCATTGGCTGCATCGTCGTGGCGGTCGCGCTTCAAGGGCGCGGCCATCTGCTGGAACCCGTCCCACCGGAACCTTTCAGTAGTCCTGCCAATTTCGTCGCGCGTCTTTTCCTCGAACAATGTGTCACCTTTCCGCGCTTTGTCCTCTCAGGAGGCTGGGGTGCCGCGTTGCGCAGGGCCAGCAGGCGCTGACCCGACATTCGGCCCGGGCCACGGACCCGCGCCGCACGCCGCGAGGCCGTGACCGAATGCTGACGGTATTGGGCACCGATTTCGGCATCTCCGAAGGCGCCAGCCCGCCGTTGCCACGGAGCCGCCGCTCGCGCCGCTTAAGCACCCCTTGCCAGGCTTCGGCATGCACGCTACCGTTACCGTCTGTCATTCCGCCACGCCGGGACGTGCGCGCGCGGTTCGATGGAGACACCCGCCTGGCGTTCTCGACGGTGAACGATGCGCTTGGCGCCCACCCGGACGGGGAGCTCGCTCAAGCCACCCCCACCGCAGTTCGCGACGCCGGCCTATGGGCGAGGCGTCTCGGAACGCCCCTTGCAATGATGCGGACGATCCCGCCCGGGCCAAAAGAAATCGAATGCGAATCGAAGCTCATATCGACAACGAACATCAGCGGCACGCCGTCGAGTTGCGAACGAACGGGGTCCGTCATTCGCTCTCCGTCATGCCCCGACCGAACGGCTTCGGCTCGAGCGCCAATGGCGGAGAGTTGCTTTGCCTTGCGCTGGCGACCTGCTATTGCAACGACATCTACCGCGAAGCCGAGAAGCGAGACATCGTTGTCCTCCGCGTCCGGGTTGACGTCGAGGCCGAGTTCGGAGCGACAGGTGAACCAGCACGAAGCCTCCGTTACAGGGCAAACGTCGCCGCCCGCGCGTCTGAATCCGAAATTCTCGACCTGATGCTGCACACGGATCGGGTTGCCGAGGTCCAGAACACGTTGCGTCGAGGGATGGACGTCCGATTCGACGCGCCGGTCGCGGAAAGCGCTGGAACGGTCGACACCCCGACGAGACGCTGACGGATGGAACGTATTGAGATTGGGTATTACGATGTCGCTCGACGGCTACGTCGGCTGGCCCAATTTAGGTAAGCAACGGCAGGAAACATGGTGCGGGCAATTGCAGCCGTGATCGGGGGCCTCGTTGTGTGGATGCTCGTTGCCACGGCGGCGAACCTTGCCCTGCGCGCGGCATGGGTGAGCTACGCCGAAGTCGAAAGGACGATGAATTTCACTCCGGCAATGATGATCGCCCGGCTGTTACTGGGCGCGGCGGCTTCTGTCGGCGCTGGCGTGGCCGTCGGGTTGATCAGCCGTCGCGACACCCGCGCGATTGCTGCGCTCATCGCGGTGCTGATCGTCGTGTTCATCCCGGTGCATTACGGGCTCTGGGAGCGATTTCCGCTTTGGTATCACGCCGTTTTTTTTGCTTCGCTTGCCCTGATGACGGCGGCGGGGGCGATGCTCGGCCGCCGCACCGTAAATCGTGGAAGCGCCGATCAACGTCGATAGCCCGTCACTGCTCCGCCAGGACGGGCGCACGCGGGGGGAATCGTTCGATGGGCTACCTTCTGTTCCATTGCGAGAGCGCGGCCTACGTGGAGCGGCGGGCGCCGCAACTCCGATGAACGACGAAAGAATTACCGTTCGCGCCACCGCAACCGGGCAGACGCTGGATGTCGTGGTTTTGCGCAAGCGCGTCGAACTGATAGAGATCGTCATCGGCGAAGGCGTCCACAGCGTCCGGTGCCATCTCTCTCCGAATCGCCTGGGCACGGCCTACGTCGGCAACGCAATGGGACGCGAGATCGTCTATGAGCGAAGTCGCGATCAAGTCAAGGCCGACATCGACCGGACAAATTCAGCGATATTCGATTTCAAGAAGCGGCCCTAGCTGCCGGTGATCGGCTCGGAGACCTCTCGAGGTAAATCATGTGCCGAAACATCAGGATCCTCTTCAACTTCGATCCCCCGGTAACCGAGGAGGAGATTCGCTCCGCCTCGTTGCAGTTCGTGCGCAAGGTGAGCGGCTTCAACAAGCCCTCGAAGGCAAACGAGGGCGCGTTCCATGCCGCCGTGGAAGAGATCGCCACGGCGTCGCGCAAGCTTCTTCGATCGCTTGAGACGAGCGCCCCGCCGAGAAATCGGACGGAAGAGGCCGCGAAGGCGCGGGCGCGTGCCGCGCCGAGGTTTGCCCGATGAACGGCTTTCCGCGGACGGCTGCGCTCGAGGCAACCGGCGCCTGAGCCCGTCCGTCCGCTCCTTGGCAAGGGGGCTCGAATGGACACTGACGTTCTGATCGTGGGCGCCGGGCCGACGGGACTGATGCTCGCCAACCAACTCGCTCGGCGAGGCGTGCGGGCGCTCATCGTCGACCGCCACGCGGGACCGTCGCTGCAGACGAGAGCGCTCGGGGGTGCAGGCGCGCACGCTGGAGATCTACGCGAAGCTCGGCATCGTCGAGCGGGCGCTCGAGCTCGGCAAGCGCGGCACGGGCGCAAACCTTTGGGCGGAAGGGCGCAAGATGGCCCACGTACCCCTGGGCGAGGCCGGGCGAGCGCTGAGTCCATATCCTTTCATTCTCATTCTCGGCCAGGACGACAACGAGCGGATCATGGGCGACCGGCTCCGCGACTGGGGCCTGTCCGTCCGGTGGAATACCGAGCTCACGGGCCTCGCGCAGGAATCGACGCACGTTGCCGCGACGCTCAAGCACCCGGATGGTACGACGGCGACGATGCCGGCCGCGTGGGTCGCGGGATGCGACGGCGCGCACAGCGCGGTGCGCGATCGCGCGGCATCACGTTCCCGGGCGCCCCCTACGAGCACGTATTCTTCGTTGCCGACACGGAGGCCACGGGGAGCATGGTCCGGGACGAGGTCAACGTGTACCTGTGGCAGGAAGGATTTCATCTGTTCTTCCCGATGCGCGGGACGGATCACTGGCGGATCGTCGGCATTCTCCCTCCCAGCTTGCGCGACAGGAGCGACGTGACCTTCGATGCCGTGACTCCCTCGGTGCGCAACGAGGCGGGATCCGGCCTCGCGGTCAAGGCATGCACGTGGTTCTCCACCTACCGCATCGCCCATCGAAGCGCCGCACGCTTCCGCGACCGCCGCTGCTTCCTGCTGGGCGACGCGGCGCACATCCACAGTCCGGTCGGCGCGCAAGGCATGAACACTGGCCTGCAGGACGCGTACAACCTCGGGTGGAAGCTCGCGCTCGTCGTCAGCGGTCGGGCCGACGCGGCCCTCCTCGATTCTTACGAGGAAGAGCGCGTCCCGGTCGCCCAGCGGCTGCTGAACACGACCGACCGGGCATTCAAGCTGGTCGTGTCCGACAGCCGGCTCGCGGGTCTCCTCCGCACAAAGCTGCTTGCCAGGATCGCCGCATTTGCGATGACCTTCGCCCGGATACAACGCGTCGCGTTTCGCGTCGTGTCGCAGACCGGGATCCATTACCGGAAGAGCCGGTTGTCGCAATCGCTGGAAGGACTGCCCGCCGACGCCCCGCGCGCCGGCGATCGTTTCCCGTGGCTGCGGCTCAAGTTCGACGCGGACGGCGCGCCGGAGGATCTGTTCCGGAGGCAAGACGATACGCGATTCAATCTGATCGTCATCGGGCAGCCTGCGCCGCCGGAGGACACGCTTGGGCTGGGCGACCTGCTGCGCGTCCATTTGATCCCCGATGACCCGATCAATGCTGCCGAGCTTGCGCGTGCGCATATCCCGCGGCTCTCGTTCTATCTCGTGCGCCCGGACGGCCACGTCGGGTTGTGCGGGATTCGCCTGGAGGCGGTGGCGGTCACGCGCTATGTCACCGAGCGTCTGCGTCTCGATGCGCGAAGCGCGGAGCCCTCCCGGCGTTGACATCGCCGCCTTCGATGACGGACGGCATCGCGCTTGCCCGGGAGTCGTCACGAGGCTAATCTGGCTATGCTCCGGCAACCCCGCGGCGCCGTGCTCGATGGCGGCGGTATCGAGATCGTGCTGGCCGAACGACACCCAACGAGCGACCACTCGTGGTCACAGGGCATCAATGGTCAGCGACCGACAATCCGCCTCGTCGTCGAGAACCTGGACGATCGATTTCACGCTTTGGGCGCTGACGTCTCGCCCCGCGGAAACGCCCTCGGGGCGGCGGCCACGATCCCCTGGCGCTCGCCTGCTTCACGCGTGATGCGGCCGTCGTCTCGGAGGAGGTGACTCTTTGAAACGCTTCGGTATCGCCTTGCTCTCGGCCATCATCGGTTACGTCGCCGTCGCGGCCGCGTGTTATTTTCTCGTCCTCGCGCTTTCGTCGAACGGCCGCGATCGCGAAGTCGAGGCGGCGATGACGAGCGTCTTCTTCTTTGGCCCCTTTGGCGCCGTGCTGGCGTTCATCGCAGGCATCGTAGCCGGCCGCCGGGCGACGACGAAATCCGCCGCAGGCGACGGTTGATGGCTTCCCGTGATTCATGAATCGGAGCGTCGATTTCTTCGAAGCGCAGTTTCGGCGCCAGGTGGACTCCCGCGATTTCGTGTTGAACCCGTTCGAGACGCTCGCCCTACCCTATTTGTCCGGCCGGGTGCTCGATCTCGGGTGCGGCCTCGGCAACCTCAGCATCGAGGCCGCGCAACGCGGCTGCTCGGTCGTCGCACTGGACGCGAGCCCGACTGCCGTCGAGCGCGTCCGCCAAATGGCCGCCGCGACCCGGCTTCCGGTCCGCGCCGAATGCGTCGATCTTTCGAGCTACCGGATCGCCGAGATCTATGAAACGATTATCGCAATCGGCCTGCTGATGTTCTTCGCCAAGCCCCGCGCATCGGAATTGCTCGAAGACATCATTGCGTGCGTGAAGCCGGGTGGCCACGCGATCGTCAATACGCTGATCGAGGGCACGACCTACCTCGACATGTTCGAGCCCGATCGTTACTGCCTGTTCACCGAACCCGTGCTTCGGCAGCATTTCAGCGGGTGGGACCTGCGCGAGTTCCGGCTCGACCGGTTCGAGGCTCCGGGAGCCACGGTCAAAGCGTTTGCCACGGTGGTGGCGCGGAGAACGAGCGGGGCCGCGGTATCCACAGCGGTGTAATCGTGGGACGGATCCACGCCGGGATCGAACGCTCTGGCCGAGACATCTTGGGATAGGCTTTGCCGGTACGCGCGAATTGGTCGCGTCAACGATTTTGAGCCCGCCATGAACCTTGCGAATGCTTCCATTGCTCAGATAATGATCCCGGTCGACGATTTCGCCCGCGGCGTGTCGTTCTACCAGGACGTTCTCGGCATTCCATTCCTATTCGCTGCGCCTCCGCAGATGGCCTTCTTCATGTGCGGCTTAGTGCGGTTGCTCGTTGGCGTGACGCCTCCGGGCCACGCTGCGCAGCGTGGATCCGCGATCTATTTCAAGGTTTACGACATCCAATCAACTTTCTCCGAGCTGGAGGCCAAGGGTGTCCAATTCGTCGCGACCCCGCATCTCGTCAATCGAAGCCCGCAAGCCGAGCTGTGGCTCGCGGAATTCAAGGACCCCGGCGGCAATCAGTTGGCGTTGATGGCGGAAGTCCCGGTCGGCGGGTAAACCAATGGCCAGCGCGCATCCGGAGGATGTCTGGATCGAGGGCGACCCCTACGAGTTGTACGTGGGGCGCTGGAGCCGACGCGTCGCCAAACGATTCGTCGCCTGGCTGAACCTGCCACCGGCGCTGCGCTGGCTCGACGTGGGTTGCGGCACCGGCGCGCTCTCTGTGGCGATTGCCGAGGCCTGCCTGCCGGCGCAGTTGATCGGCGTCGATCCTTCCGAGGGATTCCTCGCGAAGGCGCGCGAGCGCCCGGCCGGCAAGGCGACATTTCATCTCGGCAACGCGATGGATCTGCCGTTGCAGGATGCCTCAGTCGACGTCGTGGTGTCGGGCCTGGTGCTGAATTTTGTTCCAGACCCCTCTTCGGGCCTTGCCGAAATGAAGCGAAAAGCCGTCGGCGGAGCAACGATCGCGGCTTACGTCTGGGATTACGCCGGAAAGATGGAGCTCATGCGCCATTTCTGGGACGCCGCCATCGAATTGGATCCCGGCGCGGGGCGGCTCGACGAGGGGGTCCGGTTTCCCCTCTGCGCGCCGGCCGCGCTGACGGACGCGTTTCGGCAAGCGGGACTCGCCGAGATCGGGGTCGCGCCGATCGACATCGCCACGCTTTTCCGGGATTTCGACGACTACTGGACTCCGTTTCTGGGCGGGCAGGGGCCGGCGCCGAGCTACGCGATGTCGCTCGACGAACCCGCGCGCAACCGGTTGCGGGAGCGCGTCCGTCTGCGCCTCCCCATCGAGCGCGACGGCCGGATCCCGCTGGTTGCGCGGGCATGGGCTGTGAAGGGCCGCGTACCGGATTGACGGGTAATGCACCCGACGTCCAGCGCGCAGGCGCCAGCGCGGCCGCGGTCTCGCACGCAACGTTCGCCATGGGAGCACCACATCGGGACCGAACGAACGCAATGGCGGAGCCGTCTAATCCGGCGTGCCAAGGAAGTCCTGCCGCCGGCCGGAATGCGCCAATGCCTCATGCGGTCCCTGCTGATCATCATCGGCGGTCTGCTGCTGCTCGGCGTCTTGGTTCTCGGCGGGCGATGGCTTGGCGGCGGCGCGACGCAGCCCATGGTCACGGCGGCCAAGCTTTTTCTGCCGGTCTGGCTGGTTCTGTCCGCGATCAACCTGTGGGTCGGCGTTGTCGGGGCGGGGTACTCCGTCGCCGAGGAACTGCCGATCTTCATCGCAATTTTCGGCGTCCCGGCGCTTGTCGCCGTGATCATCTGGTGGAAGGTTTGATGACGACACTGCTGCGGTCCGGGCGCCGCGCCGAAGCCTTGCCGCTCCGTCCGGCCCCGTTACCCCCTCGGAGCAACGTGCGCCAGAGGCTCGATCGGCGAGCCGCGAGACAATGCCGTCGCCCGTGATCCTCGAGAGCGTCCTGACCTGCCCGCAGTGCGGGTTCGCAGCCGCCCTGCCGATGCCCGTCAATGCATGCGTGTACTTCCACGAGTGCTCGCGTTGCCGTACGCTTCTTCGGCCCAGAGCCGGCGACTGCTGCGTGTTCTGCTCGTGCGGATCGGTCAAGTGTCCGCCCGTCCAGCAGGCGGGCGACTGTTGTGGCGGCGCGTAGCGCGCGCAGCGCGCCAGCAGAAGGGGATGGCGATGGATGAAACCTGCGAGCACTTCGGCGAGATCCGGCAGGTTGCGCCGCATACGCATGGCTGCGAGGGCTGCCTCGCGCTCGGCGCGACGTGGACGGCGCTTCGGATATGCCTCACCTGCGGTTACGTGGGATGCTGTGAAGACTCGCAGCACGCGCATGCGCTCCAGCACTTCAATACCAGCGGACATCCGATGATCGCGTCGCTCGAGCGCGGCGAATCCTGGGGCTGGTGCTACGTGCATCGACGCTATTTCGATCTTGCGCCGGAGCTCTTGCCCAAGCGACGGTCGCGGCTGGCAGCGCTTTTCGGCCGTTTCGCCTCCGGTTAGCGCAATCGGGTCGCGATGATGGCGCAGGATGGGGCATCGACGGCCGATGCGCCGCGCTTCCGCGCGATTGCGCTCGAGCTGCGGGATCTTCTCGGCGGCGCGAAGCGCGCAGTCGACGAGGAGATCGGAGCCTATCCGACGCCGATCCCCCGCTGCGACGCCCAGTTCAACCATCTCTATGAGCGGCGGACCCGTATCGCCCTGACGCTGGATCGCGTCAACGATGCGCTTCGACCGGGTGTTACGCTCGAGGAACTCATGGCGGTCATTGCGGAATTCGGCGCGGAGGCACCGGTCGTCGGAAGCGCGCGGGAGGAGCGACTGCGCGAGCGAATGCGCAGCGTGCTCACGCCTGGGCGATACCCGCGTGCGAATGCCACGCGGGACGACACGACACCGTAGGTCTTCGAATGCGCGCCTCGGGTGGCCGGCCGGCCCCAGTGTCACGACCGTGGCACGCTACGCGCTAGTCACGGACTGGCATCTCGACGCGCCGCTCGAGCGCGTGTGGGAGAGGCTCGTCGCGCCGGAAGACTGGCCGCTGTGGTGGCGCTTCGCGCGCGCGGTGGTCGTGCTGGAGAAGGGCGACGCGCAGGGCATCGGTGCGCTCCGGCGTTACACGTGGTCGAGCAGGCTCCCGTATCGGCTGACCTTCGAGATGCGGACGACCGCCCTCGAACGGCCCCGATTCATCGAGGGCAGCGCGGTCGGCGAACTCAACGGCACGGGACGCTGGGAGCTGCGCCCCGCAGGCGACGCCTCGCGCGTGCGCTACGAATGGACGGTGACCACGGCGCGAGGCTGGATGAATCTGCTTGCTCCCGTGCTGGCCCCGGTCTTTGCGTGGAACCACGACCAGGTGATGCACGAAGGGGGGCGCGGCCTTGCACGGCAATTGGGGTGCCGACTGCTCGCGTTCAAACGTGCCCATTGATCGGCTCCAACGGTGCGTCGAGAACTCTTACAGCCGCGAGGCGCATCACTCCGGCAGGAGCTTCGACGCGAATCGGGAGTTTGCGGAGCGCCGCCCTGCGCCGGCTCGAATTCCCGACCGGCGAACGAGGGTCGAGCGCATTTCCGATCGCCGCTGTGGTCGTCGGAAAATATTACACAGTTGGGTTGCCAGCGCGCTCAAATCCGGCGGCTGCCGGAAAACTGCGTTCAAATTCAACGACTCCCAAAGCGCCCTGCGATTGGCTCGTTTCTTGCGAATCGATACGCCGATTGAGTCGGCGTCACGTTTGTTTCTTTCCCGACGCCGATCACCGGAAGGCATCTGGCAGGAGGTGATCGTGCTAAACAAGAGCTTGCGAGTGTTTGCATGCGCCGCGCTTGCGGCCGCTTTCATGATGTTTGGGACCGGGGCACAGGCAACTCAGTACGGCGTCGTTTTTGATCCTTTCACCGGCACCGCCCTGCTTGACGTTACGTGCGGCGACGGTTGCACGATTGACTTGCTACCCGGGACTTTCATCGACTCCCCCGATGCCTTCGGTTGTTGCTGGACGTCGCCCGGGGAACCCGATATAGGGATCGGCGGTGAAGTCTTTAACCCGGATGGGAGTCTCGCGGCATTCGACTCGGCCCCGATACCGCTATCGTTGATCAACCCTGGTCTGCCATCTCATCTGTTTGCAAACGTCGTGGAGTGCGACCCATCGTTGGTGTTTACTTCAATGCTGGGCGAGAACGAGATTTCCGGACATATCGCCCAGCTCGTATGTACCAATGACCCGACTATGGTATTGGATGATGCGATCTATCGGCTGACGCGGGTCCCCGAGCCCGGCACGCTCGCCTTGATCCTCGGCGGAGTTGGGGCATTCTGGCTGACGAGGCGGCGCAGGGCGGCGCCCTGAATCATCGACCCTAATCCTGCCCGCTGCCTGCTAGGTACGCGGGCATTTTTTTGCTGCCCTGCTTGAGGCCGGTCGGGGCAATCGCGAGGGGCGGATCTTGGCCTGCCGTGCTCTCAAGCGGTCACCGCCAACGCCCGCGCCGACTCCAATGCGTGATCGATCGCATCATCGAGCGCCCACGTCAGCCCCAGTGACCACGCCGCGTCGAATGCGGTGCCCCCAAGGGCTTCGCGCGCCGTCTTGACGCGCGTCTGCATCTCGATTTCACGGTGCGGTGATCGCACGAGGCCGAGTGTCCCGCGGATGGCGGCGGCGGCGGCGCACACCCGAACCGCGTTTTCCGCTTCTCCCACGAGTTGGAGGAGCTTCGCGTAATCCTCGAGGCAATCCAGCACCTCGGCGTTCATTTCGAACGCCCGCAGGGCGCGCAGCGCCTCGGAAAGCCTCTTTCGAGCCACGTCGAGGTCGCCCGCCGCGACGTCGGTTTTACCGAGGCGCCACAAGGCGATCGCTTCGCCACGCTTGTCTTCCGCGTCCCTGCAGACGGCGAGCGAACGCGCGAACCGCGCTTGCGCGGCGGGGAGGTCGCCCGCGCCAAGGGCGATTTCTCCCAGATTGCGCTCGCCGTCGCTTTCGAGCTCCTGGTGCTTGATGCTGCGAGCGATCACCAGACATTGCTCGAAGAGTTCCCGCGCGCCGCTCGCGTCGCCTTGCTGCACCGAAATCTCGCCAAGGCTCAGCAGCCCGATCGCCTCGCCGACCCGATCTCCGAGCTGACGGAAGATGCCGAGGGCCTCCTCGTCGCAATCGCGCGCCTTCGCGAGATCGCCCTGCTGCAGGTAAAGCGTCGCCAGATTGGACAGCGCCGCAGCGGTTTCGCGCGGGTTATGCAGGCTGCGATGGATGTCGAGGCACTCGGTCAGCATTTTCCGGGCCTCCGCATGGTCGCTCTGGTTGATGGCCAGCGCCCCTCCAACATAGAGCGCGTGGGCGCGAGCCACGTTCGGCTCCTGAACGCCCGGAAGCGAGAGTGCCGCGCGGATGTTGTTGCGGGCCTCCGTCGAGTAACCACGGAGCGTGCGGAATCGCATCAACGCAACTTCGAACTTGACGGCCAGCACCGGATCGACTCCGCCCGCCAGCGCCAATGCAATCGCTGCGCGCAAGTTGTCGAGCTCAACCTCCAGCCGCCGCGTCCATTCCGCTTGCTCCGGCCCCGCGAGCCTGTCGCGCGCGGTCTTGGCGAGGCGCCAGTAATAGTCGCAATGCCGCGCGGCCGTCGCCGTCAGATCGTCGCGGTCGACCAGGCGTTCCTGGGCAAACTCGCGGATCGTCTTCTGCGTGTCGTAGCGCCCGGTCGAATGCTCGCGGGCGAATTCCCGAATGGTTTCCAGCAGCCCGTAGCGCGAGGCGCCGTCTCCCTGCTCCAGCATGACCAGCGATTTCTCGACAAGCGAGCTCAGCAGGTCGATGACCTCTTCGGGCGCGAGCGGCTCCGCGCCGCAGACCGCCTCCGCCGCCGACAGATCGAACCCGCCGGAGAACACGCTCAGGCGGTCGAGGAGCATCTGCTCTCGCTCCTGCAACAGGTCGTACGACCAGCTTACGAGCGCGTGCAGCGTTTGCTGCCGCTCCAGCGCCACGCGGCTGCCGCCGGTGAGCAGCTTGAAACGGTCATGCAGGCGGGCATTGATGTCGTCGATCGACAGCGAGCGCATGCGCGCCGCCGCAAGCTCAAGCGCGAGCGGAATGCCGTCGAGCCGCGCGCAAATTTCGGCGATCGCCGGAGCCTCCCGGTCGGTCAGGTCGAAGGCGGGTTTCTGCAGCCTCACGCGCTCGACGAAAAGCTGCGCGGCCTCCGAGCGCAGCAACCCCTCGACCCCGGCCCTCCGATCGGGCGCCGCCATCGGCAGGACCGGATACGTTTGCTCTCCTCGGATATGGAGCGCCTCGCGACTTGTGGCGAGGATGCAGACGTGCGGCGTACTGCGGAGCAGGGTGTCGGCCAGGCTCGCGCACGCGCTCACGAGATGTTCGCAGTTATCGAGGATGAGGAGCAGCTTGCGTTGCTTGAGTTGCGCGCAGAGCGTCTGCGTCAGCGGCCGTCCCGGCTCCTCCCTCACACCCAGCACCTGAGCCGCCTCGCTCGCGATCAATGACGGATCCCGGATCGGAGCGAGGTCGACGAACCAGACGCCATCCGGGAATGCATCGAGCGCGTCGGCACCAATCTGCAGCGACAACCGGGTCTTGCCGAGCCCGCCCATCCCAAGGAGAGTCAGCAGGCGGGTCTTCGCGAGCAGCGCCTCGGCCTCTGCGAGCTCGCGCTGGCGACCGATGAACGAGGTGGTCTGCTGCGGCAGATTGGTCGGGGTGCTTTCGAGCGATCGCAGGGACGGAAAATCCTGTCGCAGCTGCGGATGCAGGGCCTGATAGACGTGCTCGGGCGTCGCCAGATCGCGCAGACGGACCCGGCCGAGATCGCGCAATGCAACCGGGGCTTCGAGCCGCGCACCGATCCCGTCGACCGCGGCCTGCGAAAGCAGCACCTGGCCTCCGTGGGCCGCGCTCATGATCCGCGCGGCACGATTGACCGTGGTGCCGAAGGTGTCGTTACCGCGTCGCTCGACGACCCCCGTATGCACGCCGCAGCGCACCCGCAGCGCGATTCCGTTGGTCACCGCTGGGTCGGCGAGTGATTGCTGCAGCGTGAGCGTGGCGCGGAGGGCATCCAGCGGATCGTCGAACGCGGCGTGCATTCCGTCGCCAATCATCTTCACGACGACGCCGCGATGCCGCTCGACCGCTTCCCGCGCAAGTGCGTCGTGTCGTGCGAGCGCCGCCGACATCCGTTCTCCCTCCTCGTCCCAGAGGCGGGTACTCCCCTCGATGTCGGTGAACAGGATGGTGGCGACGCTCGATGACCCCTGCACGACGGTGCGCTCCATGGCTGCGTGAACGAGACTCTACAACCGCCGCCCCGCGATGCCAATCGACGCGAACGCATGCCGCCCGGCGCCAATTCCCCCGGCGCCACCGGTGTCTCCCCGCGCCATACACTCGACGGAAGGCAGGCCGACGGAACTTCGGGCGACGCGCCCGGTCATCGGTTGATGCCGTTGCGTCGGGTGTCGCCTGCGCACCGACAGGGGACCCCATGCAGGACGACGAGTGCGCGAATCGGGAACTGGCCGCCTGGTTGCGCGCCGCCGCCGGCGACGACGAGCGGATCCTGCGCCTCATGGCCGACGACGTCGTCTTCGTCGCGGCCGGCGAGCCGCCGATGCGCGGCAAGACAGCGTGCTGACGCATTGCCGCCCGCTTCGCGGATCGAATACCGTTCCGCGGCGCTGACGAAGCCAATCGATCCGGACTGTGCGATGGCGACTTTGTTCCTCGGTGTGCTTGCAAGCGCGTTTGGCATGGCGGACTTGATCTACGGCAGGCGCCGGGCAATGTTCAACCCGGTCGTAGTCGGCGTGGTCCTGTGCATTTGCCCTTACCTCATCGACAGCTGGCTCTGGCTGTGCGTTGTCGGCGGAGCGCTACCGATCGCGCCTTTCTTCATCGACATCTAGCTCTTCGTGCGGCGGCGCCCTCATGCGCGTTCGCTGCGGTCGCCTCGTCGGACATCGCACCAGGAGGTGGACCGCGCGCGCGTCGAGGTCTAGCATTCCTCCGTCGCGGCGTCGAGCCGGGGCGGCCGCCTGCACAACAACGACGGAGGAATCGATGAAGCCTGAGCTTACGTACCTGGTCTGGGTGACCGTCCTCACCGCGCTGATTTGGATCCCGTACGTCCTCGACCGGATCGCCGTCTGGGGCCTGTCCGACACGGTGGGCTATCCGGAGAACCCGAAGCCGCAATCGCCGTGGGCGCGACGCATGAAGGCCGCGCACGCGAACGCCGTGGAAAATCTGGTGATCTTCGCGGCACTCGTTCTCGCCACGCAGGCAGTCGGTCTCAGCAACAGCACGACGGTGCTTGCATGCACGCTGTATTTCTGGGCGCGCGTCGTTCATCTGCTGGCCTACATGTTCGCGCTGCCGTGGATCCGCACGCTGGCGTTCGCGGTCGGCTTCCTGTGTCAGCTCGCGTTGGCCTGGCAATTCGTCGCGCGGTGACCCGATGTGAGTCGCGCCGCGCGTTTCGGCTACAACCGCGAATTCCAAGGGCTACATGATCTCCGTGCGATTCGATGTGTACGGCACGTTGATGCAGATCGAGCGTGACGACCTGGGCTGGCGACTGTTTCGCGTGGGCGCAGAAGGCAAGAGGTCGCCAGTGCAGGCATCGATACCGGATTCCGTCACCGAAGCGGAGCTCGGCCAGTTCCTGGATGACCTGTTTCACGAGGGCGCTACGCCGTCGCATCCGACCGTGACGCGCGTGCGCTGACGCCCCGACACGCCGCCAGCCGAGCCCGCGCCGCGCATGATCGCCATCGACATCCCCGGCTTTCGCGCCCTGCGGCTCGCGCATCTGGTCCTCGATTACAACGGAACGCTCGCCGCGGATGGCGAGCTTCTGCCCGGCGTTGCCGCGGCAATCGCCGCGCTCGCCGCGCAGATGCACATTCATGTCATCACCGCGGACACGTTCGGGCGCGCCGCGAGAGAGCTCGCTTCGCTGCCGGTCGATCTCGTCATCACCGCTGCCACCGCGCAGGCCGAGGCAAAGTTCGACTTCGTCACGGCGCTCGGCGCGGACAATGTCGTCGCGATCGGCAACGGGCGCAACGACCGCCGGATGCTCGAGGCCGCAGCGCTCGGGATCGCGCTGATCCAGCGCGAGGGCGCGAGCGCCGAAACGCTTTGCGGCGCGGATGTCGTCGCGACGGATGTTCTGCACGCGCTGGATCTGCTGCGGCGTCCGCAGCGCCTCGTGGCGACGCTGCGTTCCTAGATCCAAGCTTTGCCTTTCGACGACTGGAGGCGAAACGATGACGGCTTCGTACATCTCGGCATCGTTCCCGGCACCGACGGCTTGCCCGGCGGGTTCATGACGCGGGAGCGGGCCTTTGCCAGCCGCGGGCGGCGGTAGTACCCTGTCCGTTGCGGCTCTCTTGGGCGAGGGTCTATGGACTCGCATCCGTCTTCGAACCCGTTTGCGCGATCCCCGCAGCGATCGATGGAATCGGCGTGCGCGGCCGCGATCGCCCACAGCGGCCCGCACGCGGCGGCTCTCCCCGGCGCGTGTTGACCGCGCTCCCGCCCATGGCGCCGGAAATGGAACCGCTGGTGATCCTGGTTTTCCTCCCGCTCGTGATCGGGCTCGTTTCCGAGTGGGTATTCCGCGATCGCAGGCGGGCGATGTTCACGGCGGCAGCCGGCACCACGCTCGCGATCTTCTTCTCCTTGCGCTTTCTCGATTCCGAGGGCACGTGGAACTGGCTCGCCGCACTGCTGGTTTCGCCGCTCGCCATCACGTTCGCCCTCTTCGCCGTCATCGTGACCTACGGGCGCTCGCAGGTTCCCAAGCGGCGGCATCGCCAGGACGCCTGATCGGACACCGACGGCAACTCGGGCTGCGCGGGATCTCTCTCGTCGATTATGTCGCGGGGCACGACCCCGCTGCGGATACCGTGGATCGCGTGCTGCTTGGCGTCTTCGCGCTGATGCCCTCGCTCGTCGTGCGCAAAAATAAGCAGGTTGCTACGGCCAGGCGATAGAATTCGAATCCGACAATCGCACGTCAATGCCGACCTCGCGCCGCCCGCCCGACAATGCCCGGCTCGACCGCGTCGTGGCCGAGGCGCGGCGCGCGCGCGAGTTGCGCGAGCAGGGTTACCGCGAACAGGCGTTGAAGATCTATCCGTGGATCTGCGGCCGGTGCGGGCGCGAATTCGACCGTACGACGGTGCGGGAGCTCACCGTTCACCACCGGGATCACAACCACGACAACAACCCTCCCGATGGCAGCAACTGGGAGCTCCTGTGCGTCTACTGCCATGACAACGAGCACCAGCGCGAGCTCGAGCAGCGGGCCGCCGGCGTGGGAGCGGCGGCCGAGCCCGCGCCAGCCCCCGCGACGCATCGGCCCTTCGCGGACTTGAGGGAAATGCTCAAGGGCAAGCCACGATAGGGTTCGCGGCCTGCGCCCACTGCTTCGGACGATGTTCGCACGCTTGCTCGCCGATGCGGTGGTCGCGGTGCACGGCGCGTTCATCCTGTTCGTGATCGCCGGCGGCTTCCTCGTGCTCTGGCGCCGGGCCGTGGCACTGCTCCACGTGCCGGCCATCGCGTGGGGTGTCTGGACCGAGTTCACCGGCACGGTGTGTCCGCTGACGCCGCTGGAAAATGCGTTGCGGCGGGTTGCCGGCGACGCCGGCTACGCGGGCGGCTTCGTCGAGCACTACCTCGTTCCGCTGATCTATCCGACGGACCTGACGCCACGGCTGCAAATCGAGCTTGGCAGTCTCGCGCTGATAGTCAATATCGCGATCTACGGCTTCGTCTGTTGGCGAACGCGGCAGCAGCAAGGGGGTCCGCCGGCTCTTTAGTCCGCGCGTGTTCCGCGGATTGCGATATTCTGGCCGGGACAAAGGCCGTTTGGAGGACAATGCCGACCTGACCCATGCGAGACGCGGCGCGGCGATGGTCGTAGCCGCTTGCCTGCCCGTCTGCGACAACACCAAGCCTGGAGGAGGAAACGCAATGACCGTTTGCCCCATCGCCATCGCCGTCGGCTGCAGGAAATGCCCGGTATTCGCCGTCTGCCCGCTGAAGAGCGTGATCGGCGATTATCGGAAGGAAGACCAAGTCAAAGCCCCGCCGTCAGCCGCCAAGAGCAAGTCCCGCAAGGCGTCGAAATAGCATCGCAGGTAAGCGCGACGCTGCGATGCGCCGCCTTGAGGCCCGGCTGGCGCAGCGGCAGCCACGGAGCGCGAGATCGGGCCTCCAAATTTTCCGGGGTGAACTAGGATGACTTATGCCGCGATTACGGGCTGGGGGAAATGCATGCCCCCCGGCGTCCTGACCAATGCGGATCTCGCGACGTTTCTCGAGACCGACGATGCGTGGATCACCACGCGCACCGGTATCCGCGAACGGCGGATCTCGCACGTCTCCGGGATCGAGATGGCCCACGTCGCGGCGGCGCGGGCGCTTGCCTGCGCCGGACTTGCCGCGAGCGACGTCGAGCTCGTCGTTTACGGCAGCTGCTCGAACGACGAGCAGGTGCCCAATTCTGCGTCCGGCGTGCAGATCAAGCTCGGCGCGGCAAACGCCGCGGCGATGGACGTCAACACCGCGTGCACGAGCTTTCTCTACGGTCTGTCCGCGGCAACCGCGATGATCCGCACCGGCGTGGTCCGGAATGCCGTCGTCGTCGGCGTCGAGCTGATCTCGCCATTCATGGACTGGATGAATCGCGGCGTCGCCGTTCTCTTCGGCGACGGCGCTGCAGCGGTGGTCCTGCAGGCCTCGGAGCGCGAGGAGGGCGTGCTCGGCGAAAAGCTCGGCTGCTTCGCGGACGCCCGCCAGACGCTTCGCGTGCGCGGGATAGGCACGACCTATGCCAATCGCGGCGTGCTCTTCGGCGACACGGTCTGGGATTTCGACGGGCAGGAGATCTTCAAGCGTGCCGTCGCCGGCATGGCGGGCTCGGCGCAGGACGTGCTCGCGAAGACCGGGCACACGGTCGACGAGGTCGAGCTCGTGGTTCCGCACCAGGCGAACCTGCGCATCATCGAATCGGTCGCCAAGCGGATCGGCGCGCCGATGGAGCGCGTGTTCCTCACCATCCAGCGCTACGGCAACATGTCCGCAGCGACGGTCCCGGTTGCGCTGGTCGAAGCGCTGGAAGAGGGTCGGATCAAGCCGCATGCGCTGGTCTTAACGCCAGCGTTCGGCGGCGGCCTCACCTGGTGCTCGCATCTCATTCGGTGGGGCGCGCGCACGACGCCGCTGGCGGCGGCCGCCGTCGACTTGTCTCCCAGCACGCAGACGGCGCTCGAGCGGGTGCGCGACCTGATCGCCCAGAAAGCGCCGCCCGGGCGTTCCGCCGCCGGGCTCGCGTCGGCGAAGCTTGCCGAGGCGTAGCAGCCGGAGACGTCGCTACGCAGCTCCCGGGGTGCGGGGCTCCTCCTGGCGCGGCTGCGACCAGCCCGGAAGCAAGACACCCTCGGCCATCGCCTCAGGTGTTCACGAGCTTCCGATGTGCCTGCACGCTCATCAGGATGCCCAGGCCGATGAACAACGAAATCAGCGCGGTCCCGCCGTACGAAATGAGCGGGAGCGGCACGCCGACCACGGGCAGCACGCCGCTCACCATCCCCATGTTGACAAACGCATAGGTGAAGAACATCAGCGTCATCGCTCCGGCCATCAGGCGCGCGAACATCGTCGACGCGTTGGCGGTGATCATCATTCCGCGCCCGATCAGCAGCAGATACAGCACGAGCAGGACGACGTTGCCGATGAGCCCGAATTCCTCGCCGAACACCGCGAACACGAAATCGGTGTGCTTTTCCGGCAGGAAGTCCAGGTGCGTCTGCGTGCCGTTCAGCCAACCCTTGCCGACCACGCCGCCCGACCCCAGCGCAATCGACGCCTGCGACGAGTGATAGCCGGCGCCGAGCGGGTCGCGCGTCGGGTCGATGAAGGTCAGGATCCGCTCGCGCTGGTAGTCGTGCAGATGCGACCAGACGAGTGGCGCGGCGGCCGCGCCCAGCGCGATGAGGCCGACGATGATCTTCCAGGAGAGGCCGGCCAGATAGAGCACGTAGAATCCCGACGCCGCGATCAGGAGCGCCGTGCCGAGGTCCGGCTGCCGCTTGATGAGCCACACCGGAACCGCGATGAGCACGGCGGTCAGCGCGAAGTCCTTCCAACCGATCCGGCCCTCGAACTTCTGGAAATACCACGCGAGCATCAGCGGCAGCGCGATCTTCATGAGCTCCGAGGGCTGAAAACGCGCGAGCCCGAGATTCAACCAGCGCTTCGATCCGTTGACCGTCGTGCCGAAGAGCGCCACTCCGACCAGCATCACGACCGCGACCGCGTACAACGGCACCGCCGCGCGGGCAATCGTCTGCGGCGGAATATTGGCGACAACCCACATCAGCAGCAACGCAAAGGCGAGGCTCGTCGCCTGGCTCGACATTCGCGCGAGATTCTGGTCGGCCGCCGAAAACAGCGTCACGAGTCCGATGCCGGCGATCGCCATCGCGATCCCGAACAGAAAGCTGTCGATGCGACGCGTGAGGATCTCCCACACGCGCGCGATGAAATTCGCCATCAGTCGCTTTCGTCCTCCGCGCCGGCGGGCCCCGCCGCGGTGGGTGCGGCGCTCTTTTGCGCTTCGCCGGTCAGGTAGTAGTCGAACACCTGCCGCGCAATCGGCGCCGCCGCCTGCGCGCCGAAGCCGCCGTTCTCGACCAGTACCGCAAGGGCAATCTGCGGCGCGTCCGCCGGCGCATAGGCGATGTACCACGCATGGTCGCGCAGCCGTTCGTCGACCTTGTGCTCGCTGTACTTCTCGCCCTTGAGCGAGTACACCTGCGCCGTGCCCGTCTTGCCCGCGCTTGCGTACTTGGTGTCGCGGAATGCCGCCGCCGACGTGCCCTCCTTCGGCACGCCCGCCAGCGCGCGCTTGATCACCGCGAGGTTCTCCGGCTTCACGTCGAGGCGCGAGACCGGCTCGCGAACGATCTCGCGCACTTCGCCGGTCTTCAGGTTCTGCACGCTCTTGACGAGATGGGGCGCATAGCCCACCCCGTCGTTGGCGAGCATCGCGATCGCATGCGCCATCTGGATCGGCGTGAACGCGTTGTAGCCCTGGCCAATTCCGGCCGAGATCGAGTCGCCGAGATACCACTTCTGCTGCTCGCCGCGAAAGCGCTGCCGCTTCCAGGCTCGCGACGGCAACACACCGGTGACTTCGCCCTCGATGTCGATGCCGGTTACCGCGCCGAACCCCAGCTGGCTCAAGAAACGCGCGGTGTCGTCGATATCGGTGTCGTTGGCGAGCATGTAGTAGTACGTGTCGCAGGACACGACGAGCGACTTGTACATGTCGACCGTCCCGTGGCCTCCGGGCTTGTCGTCGCGGAAACGGTGCGCCTGTCCGGCGATCTGGAAGAATCCCGGGTCATAGATCGTCTGCTGCGGCGTCCGTCGCCCCGAGGTCAACGCCGACAGCGCGAGAAACGGCTTGATCGTCGAGCCGGGCGCATAGGTGCCGCGAAGCGGGCGGTTGATGAGCGGCCGATCCGGCGACTCGTTCAGCTCTTGCCAGTTTACCGGGTCGATGCCGTCGACGAAGAGGTTCGGGTCGAAGCCCGGCTTCGACACGAACGCCAGCACATCGCCCGTCGAGGGCTCCAGCGCCACTAGCGCTCCGCGCCGGTCGCCGAACGCCCTTTCCGCCACTTCCTGCAGCTTGATGTCGAGCGACAGCCGCAGGTTGTCGCCCGACACCGGGGGCGTGCGCGACAGCGTCCGCACCGCCCGCCCGCCCGCGTCGACCTCGACCTCCTCGAACCCGGTCTTGCCGTGCAGCTCGCGCTCGTAGGACGACTCGAGGCCCGCTTTGCCGATGTAGTCGGAGCCTTTGTAATTCGCCGCAGCTTCCCATTCCTCGATGCGCCTGACGTCCTGCTCGTTGATTCGGCCGATGTAACCGACGACGTGGGAGGCAATCTCGCCATAAGGATACTGGCGGAAGAGCCGCGCCTTGATCTCGACGCCGGGAAAGCGGTAGCGGTTCACGGCGAAGCGGGCGACCTCCTCGTCGGAAAGGCGCGTGCGCAGCGGCAGGCTCTCGAAGTTCTTCGATTCCTCGAGGAGCTTCTTGAAGCGCTTGCGGTCTCGCGGCTGCACATCGACGATTTGCGCAAGGGCGTCGATCGTCTCGTCGAGGTTCTTCAGGCGCGAGGGCTGGATCTCCAGGGTATATGCCGAGTAGCTTTGCGCGAGAACCACGCCGTTGCGATCGGTGATGACGCCGCGGTTGGGAACGACGGGGACGATTGCGATCCGATTGGTCTCGGCGAGCGTCTGATAGTGCCGATGCTCGATAACCTGCAGGTAGAAGAAGCGGCCGGCGAGCGCGCAGAACGCGATGAACACGAGCGCGCCTGCGACGCCCAGCCGGCGCCTGAACAGGAACACCTCGCGCTCGGGATTGCGCAGTTCCGGCGAGCCGAATCCCGCGGCGGCATCGCGGCCGCGCCGGCGCGAAATAAACAGGAAACGGCGGACCATGGACCGGCGCGGGCCGACGGATCAGAGTTCCGCGGGCGAGCGCTGCGGACGTTGCGGCCATTGCAGCACGACCGACACCAACGGCCACAGGAACGCGCCGACCAGCGGCGGCACTGCGTAGGTCCACCGCGGCAGCGGCGCACCGCCGACGACGCGGATCAGCAATACGAGCGCCGCGCAAAGGAGGAGCAGCACGGCAACCTGTGCCGCCTGCTGCCACGGTGGGAAGCGCAGCACGCGTCGTCGGAAGTACTCGGCTGCGTACGCAAGAAACGCATACGCCAGCGCGTGCTGTCCGAAGACCGTACCGTCGCCGACGTCCATCATCAGGCCGACGGTCCAGGCGACGCCGACCCCGACGAAGCGCGGTTCCTGGATGCACCAGTACAGGAGCACAAGCGCGAGAAAATCGGGTCGCAGCACGAGCGCGGTTCCCGCAAGCGGAAGGAGGTTTGCGAAAAGCGCGAAAAGCAGCGTGACGACAATGAACCACGGCTGCGCCGGGCGCAGGATTTCCTCGGGGCGGGCGGGCGACAACGGGATGTTCGGCAGCACCATGGCCATTTCCGGCTCCTACGGACCCTTGCGCCTGGCCTTGCCGCCTTTCCTTGCGGCGTCCGCGTCGGCCGGCTCCTCGGGCCGTGGCGGCAGCGCGGCAGCCTGTCCCAGCACCAGCAGATGCTCGCTGCGATCCACACCCGCGAGCGGCATCGTCGTGATCCGGGCGAACATCTGGCCGGTCTCGCGCTCGAGGCTTGCAACCTGCGCGACCGCGAGCCCTGGGGGATAGGTGCCGTCGATGCCCGACGTGACCAGCACATCGCCAATGCGGATATCGGCGTTCGGCGACATGAAGCGCAACTCGGGCGCGTGTCCGGCACCGGCGCCAAAGAGCACCGAGCGTACGCCGCTGCGGTCGACCTTCACCGGCACGGCCTGGTCCTTGTCGGTGACGAGCGTCACCTCGGCCATGAACGGGAACACGCGCGTCACCTGGCCGACCACGCCATGCGCGTCGATGACCGCCTCGCCCGGCACAAGCCCGGCGTCGGCACCTTTATCGACGAAGAGCTTCTGCGCGAACGGATCGCGCCCCGTGTAGAGCACTTCGGCGACAGTCGCTGCATGGCCATAGCGTGCACGCAGGTCGAGCAGCGACTTCAAGTGCGCATTCTCGGCTTGCGCGAAGACGAGACGCTGGATCGCCGCATTCTGCTCGACCAGTCGTTGCTTGAGCTCGGTGTTTTCCTCCGCGAGCGCACGCTGCGCGGCGAAATAGCTGCCGACGTAGGCCGCGCCTTCGCCGGGGAGCTCGGCTGCGCGCTGAAGGGGATAGAGCGCGATCGCGACGACCTGACGGACGTTCTCCAGATACCGGTAGCGCGTGTCGAGAAACAGGAGCGCCAGCGAAATCACGCCGAAGAACGCGAGCCTCGCGAGCGGCGACGGGCCGTGATGGAAGAACGCGGGCGGCTCGACGGTGATGTGGCGCATGGGGAGCCGAAGGGTCCCGCGGTCAGCGTCCGGCGCATTCGCCACGCCCGATCGGTGCAGCGATCGGATTCACGCTCGACGCCGGAGGATTCACGCCCTAGTCCGACGTGAAGATCGTGGACAGCCGGTCCATGTTCTCGAGCGCCTTTCCGCAGCCGCGCACGACGCACGTGAGCGGGTCGTCGGCGACGATCACTGGCAGCCCTGTCTCTTCCATCAGCAGGCGATCCACGTCGCGCAACAGCGCGCCGCCGCCCGTCAGCACCATCCCGCGCTCGGCAATGTCGGCGCCGAGCTCGGGCGGGGTGCGCTCGAGCGCGCTCTTCACCGCCGAAACGATGCTGTTCAGCGGATCGGTCAGCGCTTCGAGGATTTCATTCGACGACACGGTAAAGCTCCGCGGAATGCCTTCGGCCAGATTGCGGCCCTTGACCTCCATCTCCTTCACCTCGGAGCCCGGAAACGCGGAGCCGATCGTTTTCTTGATCAATTCCGCCGTCGTCTCGCCGATCAGCATCCCGTAGTTGCGGCGGATGTAGTTGACGATCGCTTCGTCGAACTTGTCGCCGCCGACGCGCACGCTACCCGAATACACCATCCCGCCGAGCGAGATGACCCCGACCTCCGTCGTGCCGCCGCCGACGTCGACGACCATCGACCCGGTCGCCTCGGAAATCGGCAGATCGGCGCCGATCGCGGCGGCCATCGGCTCCTCGATCAGATACACCTTCGACGCGCCTGCGCCGAGCGCCGACTCGCGGATCGCGCGTCGCTCGACCTGCGTCGAACCGCAGGGGACGCAGATGATGATCCGCGGCGACGGCGAGAAGAGCCTCGAATCGAGGACCTTCTTGATGAACTGCTTCAGCATCTGCTCGGTCACGGTGAAGTCGGCGATGACGCCATCCTTCATCGGGCGGATGGCCGTGATGTTGCCGGGGGTGCGTCCGAGCATCTGCTTCGCGGCAAGGCCCACTTCCTGGATCACGCGCTTGCCGTTGGGGCCGCCTTCCTGGCGGATCGCGACGACGGAGGGCTCGTTCAGCACAATGCCCTTCCCCCGCACGTAGATCAGCGTGTTGGCGGTACCGAGGTCGATCGCGAGGTCGCTGGAAAAATAACCCTTGAAGAACTGGAACATGAAGGCGGTACCCTGCGGATTGGGGCAGCGCCGGGGGCCGGCGGCCGGGACTCGGGGAAGAGCGGCGGCTCTCCGAAAAAATATGACAATATGATACCCTATCGCCCTGCTTCCGCACTGATTTTGCGCGGGAAACCGTGGGAAAATCGTGGCCGGCCGCACGCATCGGCCGCCCGCGCCGGGGGCCCGCTGCGCCCGAGGGTGAGCCTCATCGGGCGCCGTCGGGGCGCCCTTCCGACGCCGCAGCGCATCGCCCGACCGCTTCGCCGCCTGCCCTCTGATGACGATTTCCACAGCCGACGTCGCGCGCATCGCCCATCTTGCGCGGATCGAGATCGATTCCGAGCAAGCCGAGGAGATGCGCGTAAAGCTCGCCGCGATCTTTGCGTTGATCAACGAGCTTCAGTCGGTGGACACGACCGGCGTCCTCCCGATGGCACACGCGCAGGACGTGATGCTGCCGCTGCGCGACGACATGGTTACCGAGGCGGATCACCGCGCGCTCTATCAGAGCGTCGCGCCCGCCGTCGAGGCCGGGCTCTATCTCGTCCCGAAGGTGATCGAGTGACGCCGCGCCCGCTCCCGTCGCCATGATCGCCGCATCGATCGTCGAGCTCGCGCGCGCGCTCCACGCAAAACAATTCTCGAGCTTCGAGCTGACGCAGGGCTTGCTCGAGCGCATCGCGCGGGCGAATCCGCGGCTCAATGCATTCATCACGATCGACGCCGAGCGAGCGCTCGCCGACGCCCGTGCTGCCGACGCGAGGATCGCCTCCGGCACCTCGGGCCCCCTCACCGGCATCCCGATCGCCCACAAGGACGTGCTGATGACGGCGGGCCTAAAAACGACCTGCGGCTCGCGGATGCTCTCGAACTTCATCGCGCCCTACGACGCCTTTGTCGTCGACGGGTTGAAGCGCGCCGGCACGGTCCTCGTCGGCAAGACCAACATGGACGAGTTCGCGATGGGCTCGTCGAACGAGACGTCGTACTTCGGTCCGGTGAAGAACCCCTGGAATGCCGACTACGTGCCGGGCGGCAGCTCGGGGGGCTCGGCGGCAGCGGTCGCGGCGCGGCTCGTCGCCGGCGCCACAGGCACCGATACCGGCGGTTCGATCCGCCAGCCTGCCGCGCTCTCCGGCATTTGCGGCCTCAAGCCGACATACGGCATTTGCTCGCGCTACGGGCTCGTCGCCTTCGCGTCGAGCCTCGACCAGGCGGGCGCATTCGCCCAGACCGCCGAGGATTGCGCGCTGCTGCTGAACGCGATGGCCGGCCACGATCCGCGCGACTCGACGTCGCTCGACCGCGCGCGCGAGGACTATGCGCGCGACCTCGCCGCACCGCTCGCCGGGCTCCGCATCGGCTTGCCGAAGGAATATCTCGGCGGCGGCGTCGATGCCGACGTCGCCAAGGCCGTCGACGCGGCGATCGCCGAATTGAGGAGGCTGGGCGCGACGACAGTCGAAGTAGGCCTTCCGAACGTCAAGCTTTCCGTGCCCGTCTATTACGTGATCGCACCCGCGGAAGCGTCGTCGAACCTGTCCCGCTTCGATGGCGTACGCTATGGCCACCGCGCCGCGACGTACGCGGACCTGGCCGACATGTACAAGAAATCGCGCGCCGAGGGCTTCGGCGCCGAAGTCAAGCGGCGGATCATGACCGGCACCTATGTGCTGTCACACGGTTACTACGACGCCTACTACCTGAAAGCGCAGCAGGTCCGCCGATTGATCGCCGACGATTTCCACCGGGCGTACCAGCGATGCGACGTGATCCTGGGGCCCACCGCGCCGTCGGCCGCGTTCCGGATCGGCGCGAAGACGGACGACCCCGTGCAGATGTACCTGAACGACATCTTCACGGTCGCCGCGAACCTGACCGGTGCGCCGGCAATGTCCATTCCGTGCGGCTTCGACCGGAACACCCTGCCGATCGGGCTGCAGATCCAGGGACATTACTTCGCCGAAGCGAAGATCCTCAACGTCGCGCATCAGTTTCAGCAGGCGACCGACTGGCACCGGCGCATGCCAGACGAGGCTCGCCTCACCGGGGTCGCGTGATGGCGGCGTGGGAGGTCGTCGTCGGGCTCGAGACGCACGCGCAGCTGTCGACGGCGTCGAAGATCTTCTCGGGCGCGTCGACCGCGTTCGGGGCCGCGCCGAACACGCAGGCATCCGCCATCGACATCGCGCTTCCCGGCGTGCTGCCGGTGCTGAACCGCGGCGCCGTCGAGCGCGCAATCCGCTTCGGGCTCGCCGTCGGCGCGACGATCAACAGGCGTAGCGTGTTCGCGCGCAAAAACTACTTCTACCCCGACCTTCCCAAGGGCTACCAGATCAGCCAGTACGAGATTCCCATCGTACAGGGCGGAGACATCCCGATCGTGTCGCCGACACGCGGCGAAATCAGGATCGGGCTCACGCGAGCGCACCTGGAGGAAGACGCGGGCAAGAGCCTGCACGACGACTTCCACGGCATGACCGGGATCGACTTGAACCGGGCCGGCACGCCGCTGCTCGAAATCGTCTCCGAGCCCGAGATGCGAAGCGCGGAGGAAGCCGTCGCCTATGCAAAGGCGCTGCACGCGCTGGTGCGCTGGATCGGCATCTGCGACGGCAACATGCAGGAAGGGAGCTTCCGCTGCGATGCCAACGTGTCGGTACGCCGCAAGGGCGAGACGAAGCTCGGCACGCGCGCAGAAATCAAGAACCTGAACAGCTTCCGCTTCCTGCAGCAGGCGATCGAATTCGAGGTGCGCCGGCAGGTCGAGCTGATCGAGGAGGGTCGCAGCGTCATCCAGGAGACGCGGCTCTTCGATCCGGACGGCCACGAGACGCGGTCGATGCGCACGAAGGAGGATGCGCAGGACTATCGCTACTTTCCGGATCCCGACTTGCCGCCGCTCGCGGTCGACGACGCGTGGATCGAGCGCGTGCGGGCCTCGATGCCGGAGCTGCCGGGAATGCGCCGGCTCCGCTTCATGGCCACTTCGCGCGCGGATTTTATCGAAACCGTCAAGCGCCAGGCGGGACTCGAGCAGGAAGACATCGGCGACGAGCTTTTCGACGAGAGCATGCCCGGACTTCAAGCGAGCGCATTGCTGCCGACCTACGGCCTCACGCCGCAGGACGCGACGGCGCTCGTCGGCAGCCGCGCGATGGCCGATTACTACGAACGGGTCGTCGGAGCGGCCACGCTCGACGCCAAGCTCGCCGCGAACTGGATCCTGGGCGACGTTTCGGCAGCGTTGAATCGCGCCGAAATCGACTTCGATGCGATTCCCGTCGATCCGGCGCAGCTCGCCGGACTGCTCGCGCGGATCGCCGACGGCACGATCTCGGGCAAGATCGCGAAGGAGGTCTTCGACGCGATGTGGGCGGGGGAAGGCGATGCCGGCACGATCATCGCAAATCGCGGACTCAAACAGATCTCCGACGAAAGCGCGCTCGAAAGGATCGTCGACGAGATAATGGCCACCAACTCCGGGATCGTCGCCGAATTTCGCGCCGGCAGGGAGAGGGCCTTCAACTCGCTCGTCGGCAAGGCGATGGCGGCGAGTCGCGGCAAGGCCAATCCGGCGCGCGTCACCGCGATTCTGAAACGGAAGCTCGGCGCCTAAAGGTGAAGGTTGAAGGATGGATGCGTCCGTCGCGTTCGTCTCGGATACAACGCATCGACGATCGTCGTCAGAGCTCACCTACTGCATCAGCGCCTTGTAACGGATCCGGTGCGGACGCGCGCCTTCCTCCCCCAGCCGCTTCTTCTTGTCGTCCTCGTATTCGCGGTAGTTGCCCTCGAAGAACACCCACTTAGCGTCGTCCTCGGCGGCGAGGATGTGCGTGGCGATCCGATCCAGGAACCAACGGTCGTGCGAGATCACGAGCACGCTGCCCGCGAATTCGGCAAGTGCGTCTTCGAGCGCGCGCAGCGTCTCGACGTCGAGATCGTTGGATGGCTCGTCCAGCAGCAGCACGTTGCCGCCTTTGAGCAGCGTTGCCGCGAGATGCAGGCGGCCGCGCTCGCCGCCGGAGAGCGTGCCCACGACCTTCTGCTGATCGGGTCCCTTGAAATTGAACCGGCCCAGATAGGCGCGCGAAGGCATCTCGAAGCGGCCGACGGTCAGGATGTCCTGCCCGCCCGAGATCGCTTGCCACGCGGTCTTGTCGTTCGGCAGCGATTCCCGCGACTGGTCGACGACGGCGAGTTGCGCCGTCTGGCCGATGACGATCTCGCCCACATCGGGCGCTTCCCTACCGGTGATCATCCGGAAGAGCGTCGTCTTGCCCGCGCCGTTCGGCCCGATGACGCCGACGATGGCGCCCGGCGGCACCTTGAACGAAAGGTCGTCGATCAGCAGCCGGTTGCCGTATGCCTTGCGCACATGCGCGAACTCGATGACTTCGTTGCCCAGGCGCTCCGCGACGGGGATGAAGATCTCCTGCGTCTCGTTGCGCTGCTGGTGTTCGTAGGACGCGAGGTCGTTGAACCGCGTGATGCGCGCCTTGGCTTTCGCCTGCCGGCCCTTGGGATTCTGCCGCACCCACTCGAGCTCCTGCTTCATCGCCTTGATGCGGGCCGCTTCCTGCTTTGCCTCCGTCTCGAGCCGCTGCTCCTTTTGCTCGAGCCACGAGCTGTAGTTGCCCTTCCACGGAATGCCGTAGCCGCGATCGAGTTCGAGAATCCACTCGGCGGCGTTGTCGAGGAAGTAACGGTCGTGCGTCACCGCGATCACGGTACCCGGGAATTTCTGCAGATACTGCTCCAGCCAGTCGACGCTCTCGGCGTCGAGATGGTTCGTCGGCTCGTCCAAGAGCAGCATGTCGGGCTTCGACAAGAGCAGGCGGCAGAGTGCAACGCGACGCTTCTCGCCGCCCGACAGCTTCGCGACCATCGCGTCCCACGGCGGCAGGCGCAACGCATCGGCGGCAATTTCCATCTGCACGCCGGCATCGGCGCCGGACGCCGCGATGATCGCCTCGAGCTTTGCCTGCTCCGCGGCGAGCGCGTCGAAGTCGGCATTCTCCTCGGCGTACGCCGCATAGACCTCGTCCAGGCGCTTCTGTGCGCCCAGCACGTCGCTCATGCCTTCTTCGACCGTTTGCCGCACCGTTTTGGCGGCGTCGAGCTGCGGCTCCTGCGGGAGGAAGCCGATACGCAGATTCGGCATCGGAATCGCTTCGCCCTCGTACTCGCGATCCTCGCCGGCCATGATCCGCAACAAGCTCGACTTGCCCGAGCCATTGAGACCGAGCACGCCGATCTTGGCTCCGGGAAAGAAAGACAGCGAGATGTCCTTCAGGATCACCCGCTTGGGCGGAACGATCTTGCCCACGCGGTTCATCGTGTAAACGTATTGCGCCATCGGTCGAATGCGAGATCGGGACTCTCGAAGACGCAATTATCGCAGGTGGCGGCCGGGGGGCCGCCCTCGCATTGCTCTCAGGCTCGCGCCGCGGCCTCCGATCCGTCAGCGAAAATCATCATGCCGAGCTGTCGACCGCGTGCGTCGACTCGCCCCGGTCGCATCCCCGCGCGCGGGGCCCCTGCTCTCAGGCTCGCGCCGCTACTTCGTCTTCTTCGGCGCTGCGCCCGGATAGGGGTCGGTATCCTCGACCGGGGTCGTTCGACCGCCTGCGCTGCCTGCGGTCAACGCGGGCTCGCCGCCCTTTGCGGCGACCAGCGCGCGCCAGCGCTGCTTGTCGGCGTCGTACTTGGCGTTGACCTGCACGATTTCACGCTTCTTCAGCGCAATCAGTTCGGCTTGGCGTCCGAGCTCCGTGCTGATGCCTTCGAGCTCGCGCTCCAGCGCGGGCGGTGCCGGCTTGTCGCTGTAGTCCGTCTTCTTTTTCGCTTCGAGCGCGGCTTGGCGTTTGGTCAGCTGCTCGGCGTACGCCTGCGCCGACTTCAACACGCTGTCGATCGTTTGCAGCGAGCGGTTTCGCGCGAGGTCGATCTCGCTCTCGCTCGTGTAGGACGAAAGCAGCGCGCGATCGCGGCGCTCGGTTTCTTCCTGCAGTTTCGCGAGCTGTCTTTGCCGGTCTTCCTCGAGTGCCTTGGCGCGGCGTTGTTCGGGGCTCAGCGCGGGCTCGGTCTTCTTGATCGGCACGCCTTGCTTGTTGAGCTCGACGTTGCCCTTGTTCACTTCTTCAGGCGGTAATTTGTCCGTATAGTGAACCTCGCCCTTCTCGTCGACCCATTTGTAAGTCGCAGAAATGGCCGGACGCACGCCGAGGAGGAGCGCGGCCGCGGCGACGACCGCTCCGGCGAGCGGAAGCGAAGCGCGCAACCAGTCGCCGCGCGATTCGTCGCGTCCGGCCCGCATGCCACGTCGCCCACTCGGCCACCCCGCCGCATTCGTATTCATCGCGTATCCACTGCGCATTTCGTTCTTTCCTCGCCGATCTTCAGGCACCAAGACCCTGCCGATCCATCTTCGTCCGCATCAGGCGCCGTACTGCTTGCGATAGGCAGCGACCGCATCTGCGAACTGCGCCAGAGCCGGCCGCCCGGCGATGAAGCGCATCAGGTCGTCGAGCGTCGCGATCGCCACGACCGGTATCCCGAATTCGTCGCGGAGCTCCTGCACCGCGGAGCGCTTCCCCTGGCCGCGCTCCAGCCGGTCAAACGCGATCAAGACGCCTGCGGGGTTGGCACCGTGGGCGCGGAGCAGCTCGATCGCCTCGCGCTTCGCACGGCCATCGGTGATGACGTCATCGACGATCAGCACGCGACCTTTGAGCGGCGCTCCAACGATCATGCCGCCCTCGCCGTGGTCCTTCGCCTCCTTGCGGTTGAAACTGAACGGCAGATTGTGACCTTTTTCGGCAAGGGCGATCGCCGCCGCCGCCGCCAGGGTGATGCCCTTGTACGCCGGTCCGAAGAGCTGATCGCAGGCGACTCCGGACGCCAGCCACGCTTCCGCGTAGTACCGGCCGAGACGCCGCAGGCTCTCGCCGTCATCGAACAGCCCGGCGTTGAAAAAGTACGGGCTGCGACGCCCCGCCTTGGTCACGAATTCACCAAAACGAAGCACGTCATGTGCCAGTGCGAAGGCCAGGAATTCCTGGCGGAAATCGGTCGTCCCCATGGCCGTTCGAGCGTCCCGAGAGTATATCCGAGCGCATCAAGACGGCCCTGCCGCGGCGCCACGCGAGCACGCGAACGCCGAAGACGTTGCACGCGCGCCGAGTGTAAACTCGCGCCTTTTCCGGTGGCACGTTCCTCGGCGCATCTCGGCGTGCGAATCATCACCCTCAACGTCAACGGCATCCGCTCCGCCGAGCGCAAGGGGCTCGCACGGTGGCTCGCGCGCGCCGAGCCTTGGGACATCGTCTGCCTGCAGGAAATCCGGGCGGCGCAGGCCGAGATCCCGCGCCCGCTGCAGGCGCCGCGCAAGGCGCACGCGGCCTTCCACCCGGCGCTGCGCAAGGGCTACGCCGGTGTCGCGGTGTACGCGAAGGCGCCCGCGCAAGTGGCGACGGGATTCGGCAGCAGCGAGTTCGACGGCGAGGGTCGCTACCTCGAAGCCCATTTCCCGGGGCTCACCGTCATCAGCGTCTACCTCCCTTCGGGATCGAGCGGACCGCACCGGCAGGCGTCAAAGTTCCGCTTCCTCGCCGAGTTCCTGCCGCATTTGGCGAAGCTCCGCGAATCGAAGCGCGAGATCGTTCTGTGCGGCGACTGGAATATCGCGCATCGCGAAATCGATCTCACGAACTGGCGCAGCAACCAGAAGAATTCGGGCTTCCTCCCCGAGGAGCGCGCGTGGCTCACGCAGGTCTTCGACGAGCTCGGCTTCGTCGACGTCTTCCGCCGCGTCGACCCCCGCCCCGACCAGTACACCTGGTGGTCGAATCGCGGCGCGGCGTGGGCGAAGAACGTCGGCTGGCGGATCGACTACCAGATCGCGACGCCCGGGATCGCCGCCACCGCGCACGCCGCGGCGATCTACAAGAATCGCCGGTTCTCCGACCATGCACCGCTGGTCATCGATTACGACTACGACTTGACGGCGTCTTGATCCGCCTTTCCAACCTCACGCTCGCGCGCGGCGCCAAGCGCCTGCTCGAAGGCGCGAACCTCACGATCCATGCCGGGCACAAGGTCGGCCTTATCGGGCCCAACGGGTGCGGCAAGTCGAGCCTGTTCGCGCTGCTGCGCGGCGAGCTTCACCAGGACGCGGGGAACGTCGAGCTGCCTCAGGCCTGGACGATCGCGCACGTCGCGCAGGAGACCCCGGCCGTCGCGACGCCGGCGATCGAATTCGTCCTCGACGGCGATCGCGAGCTGCGCGACGTCGAAGCGCGCGCTCGTAGCGGCCGAAGCAGCGGCCGCCGTCGATCCGGAATTGGCCGGCGAGACGCTGGCCGAGCTGCATCACCGGTTCGAGGCGATCGGCGGCTATGCGGCGCGCTCGCGTGCCGCGACGCTGCTGTCGGGATTGGGATTCCCCGACGCCCGTCAGGTCGAGCCGGTCGCGAGCTTCTCCGGCGGCTTGAGGATGCGGTTGAACCTCGCGCAGGCGCTGATGTGCCCGCTCGGACCTCCTCCTGCTCGACGAGCCCACGAACCACCTCGACCTCGATGCGGTGCTTTGGCTCGAGGACTGGCTCATTCGCTACCCGGGAACGCTCGTCCTGATCACGCACGACCGCGATTTCCTCGATCGTGTGGTCACGACCGTCGTCCACGTCGATGCCCGGAAGCTCAAGGCGTACGCGGGCAACTACTCGCAGTTCGAGCGCGAGCGCGCGCAGCAACTCGCATTGCAGCAGGCGACCTACGCCAAGCAGCAGCGCCAGATCGCGCATCTGCAGGCGTTCGTCGATCGTTTCCGCGCCAAGGCCACGAAGGCCAAGCAGGCGCAAAGCCGAATCAAGACGCTCGAACGAATGGAGCGCATTGCCGCGGCGCACGTCGACAGCCCATTCGAGTTCGCGTTTCCCGCGGTCGACATCGCGGCACGGCAGCTCGTGCGGCTCGAGGACGTCACGCTCGGCTACGGCGACGATGGCGAGCGGCCGCCGGTTCTCGCGCATCTCGACTGGAATCTGCTCGCCGGAGAGCGCATCGGACTCCTCGGTCCCAATGGCGCCGGCAAGTCGACGCTGCTGAAGGCGGTCGGCGGCGCGCTTGCACCTCGGTCCGGTCGAAGGCTCGCGGCGCAGGGCCTGCGGATCGGCTACTTCGCGCAGCATCAGGTGGAGCAGCTCTCGAAGACCGAGTCGCCGCTCTGGCATCTCGCCCGGATCGATCCGTTGGTGCGCGAGCAGGAATTGCGCGACTATCTCGGCGGCTTCGATTTTCGCGGTGAGATGGCGAGCTCCGAAGTCGGGCGCCTCTCCGGCGGCGAGAAAGCGCGGCTCACGCTCGCGCTGATCGTGCGCCAGAAGCCGAACCTGCTGCTGCTGGACGAGCCCACCAACCATCTCGACATCGAGATGCGCGAAGCGCTGGCGGAAGCACTGCAGGACTACGGCGGGGCGCTCGTCGTCGTGGCCCACGATCGGCATCTGCTCCGCGCGACCACCGACGCGCTATGGCTCGTCGCCGACGGTCGCGTCGCGCCCTTCGACGGCGATCTCGACGACTATCGCGACTGGGTGCTGTCGCGGCAGCGCCGCGGCGCGACGGCCGCGCCGTTAGCGCCGTCCGAAGCCGGGGGCTCCGCGGCGGATCGCAGGACGCAACGGCGCGCCGAGGCCGAGGCGCGCCAGAAACGCTACGCGCAGAAGAAGCCGCTCGCCGACCGCCTCGCGCAGATCGAGCGCGAAATGGAGGCGCTGACCCGGGAAAGGGACGTGCTCGAGGATGCGCTCGCGTCGCCGCTCGCCTACGCGGACGCGAACAGGGACGTCCTGAAGGATACGCTCGCGCGACGCGGCGACGTGACGTGGCAGCTCGCGCGACTCGAAGCGGAGTGGCTCGACGTCGGCGCAGCGTTGGAAAAAATCGGCGGCGACGCTTCCGCCTGAACCGCTACCCGACGCGGGTGCTCGGCCGGTAGAACAAGTAGATCGCGTAGCCCAGCGTGTCGCGGCCCCAGCGCAAGTAGGCGTCGCGCCAGCGGCGGATGCGCTCGATCATTGCCGGGACGTCCGGATCGTCGGGCGTCTCGCGCGCGTAGCGTTCGATCGAGCGGCAGTACTTCCACTCGTATTCGTCCCATTCGTCCCTCGATGCCGTCGTCGCGTGCATCGGAATGAGCCCGACGTCGACGCCCGCCTGCACATTGCCCCGATGGTCGAGGTATTGCGTGTCGAGGCCGCCCAGCAGCGCGAGGTAGTCCGGGTGCGGCTTTTGCCGCCAGTAGCCTTCACCGACCAGCACGTAGCCGCCGCCTTTGGTCCATCCCTTCAATCGACCGCACATGCCTGCCATCCCGCCCGCGATGCCGCCCGCGCCCATCATTACAGTCAGGTGGAACGTCTCGGGGTCGGCCTTGAATTCGCGGATGTCGATGTCGTCCAAGTGGAGCTTGTGCAGCGCGCCCGTCCACTCGGCGCGCTCGCGCGCGGCATCGAGCATCAGCGACGAATTGTCGACGGCGATGACGGTCGAGCCGAAGCGTTCGATGATTCGCAGCGCAAGCTCGGCCCGCCCGCAGCCGAGATCGAGCGCGCGCGACGTTTCGTCGAGCGGAAGCAGATCCAGCAGTCGTTCGATCTTGGCTGCCGAGATCGGGTTGCAGTAGTCATGGTCGCGGTGCGCGATGGCGCTGAATTTCTGCCGGTTCATTGCCCTGTGCCTCCCCCGAGCGGTCGATCCAGGGAGCCACACGCAAGAGTAATGCCATCCCGGGCAGTGCGAGGGCCGTGCAGATCAGGAAGAACGCGAACCAGCCCGTCTGCTCGACGATCCAGCCGGTCGATGCATTGACGACCGTCCGGGGCACCGCGGCGAGGCTCGAGAACAGCGCGTATTGCGTGGCCGTGTAGCGGGGATCGGTCGCCCGAGCAATGAAGGCGACGAACGCCGCGGTCCCGAGGCCCACGCCGAGCGCCTCGAACGCGATCACGGCGGCGAGCAGGAGCTTGTCGGGCCGGTTCTCATAGGCGAGCCACGCGAAGCCGAGGATCGACACGAGCTGGACGACTCCGAACAGCCACAGCCCGCGGTTGATGCCGATCTTCACCATCCACAGCCCGCCCAGCATCGCGCCGATGACGCTCGCCCAAAGGCCGGCGTTCTTGGCGATCACGCCGATCTCCGTCTTGGTGAACCCAAGGTCGATATAAAACGGGGTTGCAAGCGCGGTCGCCATGCTGTCGCCGAGCTTGTAGAGGAAAATGAACAGCAGCACCAGCAACGCTTCCTTCCAGCCGGCCCGGGCGATGAATTCGTGAAAGGGCTCGATGACCGCCTCCCGCAGCGTCCGCGGCGCCGCGCGCGATGCGGCCGGCTCCGCCACGAGCAGCGTCATCGCGATCCCCGGCAGCATGAACAGCGCCGTGATCGGGTAGACCGACGACCACGGCAGCAAGTCGGCGAGAATCAGCGACAGCGCGCCGGGAACGAGGCTCGAAATGCGATAGGCGTTCACGTGGATGGCGTTGCCGAGCCCGAGCTCCGGTTCGGGAAGGATTTCGCGCCGGAACGCATCGACAACGATGTCCTGACTCGCCGAAAAGAAAGCCACCGCCGTGGCGAGGTACGCGATCGCCCACAGATCCTGCGCCGGATGCGTTCGTCCGAAGAGCGGCATCGACAGCAGCAGCAGCAGCTGCGTGGCGAGCATCCAGCCGCGCCTGCGCCCGAGCATCGGCAGGCGGTACCGATCCATCAGCGGCGACCACAGGAACTTCCACGTGAACGGAAGCTGGATCAGCGCAAGGAGGCCAATCGACTTCAAGTCGACGCCCTCCGAGCGCAGCCACGCGGGCACCAGATTGATCAGCAGGTAAAGCGGCAGCCCCGACGAAAACCCGGTGAACACGCAGATCAGCATCCGCCGGTTGAGAAGCGCTTGGCGCCAGGTCTCGCGCGCGGGCTTGGCGGCCGATGCGATGTCAGGCATCCGCCGATTCTATCGTGGTAGCTACCGCGGCAATGCTGCCCCGCTTGCTTCGCGGTGGAAGCGATAGATCGCGAGCTCGCCGCGCAGATTCGGCAGCATGCTCACCTGTTGTCCGCCGGCGAGAACGACGCGATTCAGGACGGCGCAGTGGCGTGCCGCCAGGAACGCGTCGAAGTCGGCCACGGTGCAGAGGTGGATGTTCGGCGTGTCGTACCACTGGTACGGGAGCGACGTCGACACCGGCATCCGCCCTTTGAGTATCTGCCAGCGATGCGAAAAGTGGCCGAAGTTCGGAAACGTGACGATCGCCTCGCGGCCCACGCGCAGCATCTCGACGACGATGTCCTCGGTATGCCGCATCGCCTGCAGGGTCTGCGACAGGATCACGCAATCGAACGATGCGAAGTCGAAGCCGGCGAGCCCCGACTCGAGGTCGCTTTGCAGCACGTCGATACCGTTCGCAACGCTTGCCAGCACGCCCGCGCCGTCGATCTCGATGCCGTAGCCCGTCGCGCCTCGCTCGCGCGCAAGGTAGGCGAGCAGGCTGCCGTCGCCACAACCCAGGTCCAGCACCCGGGCGCCCGGTGCAATCCATGCGGCGATCGTCGCGAAGTCGGCGCGGCCCGCGGCGGCGGCGGCCGACGGCACGTACCCGAAAACCGGGGCCGGACTCGAACTTTCGACGGCCCCGTGGCGAATCGACGCGGTGCCCGGAAGCGTCGAACCCGATCCCGACTCACCGGCAATTCGCTCGTAATACGCACGCACGACCGCCATGTACTGCGGGTCGTCGAGCAGGAATGCGTCGTGGCCATGCGGAGCGACGATCTCCGCGTACGACACATGGCGATAATTGTCGACGAGCGCCTTCACGATCTCGCGCGAACGCGCAGGCGCGAACCGCCAGTCGGTCGTGAACGCGACGACCAGGAATTCGCATGCAGCCTTCCCGAGCGCACCCGAGAGGTCGCCGCCCGCGCCTTTCGCCGGGTCGAAATAGTCGAGCGCCTTGGTGATGCGCAGATAGGTGTTAGCGTCGTAATACTCGGCGAATTTCTCGCCCTGATAGCGCAGGTACGATTCGATCTGGAACTCGGGCGCGAAGGAAAACTTGAGACCGTCGCGCAGCGAGCGTCCGAATTTTTCCTCCATCTGCTCGTCAGACAGATACGTGATGTGGCCGATCATCCGCGCCACGCGCAGTCCGCGCCGCGGCTTCGTTCCGTGGGCGTCGAAATGGCCGTCGTGGAAATCGGGGTCGGTGAGGATCGCCTGGCGCGCGACCTCGTTGAACGCGATGTTCTGCGCCGACAGATTGGGCGCGGCGGCGATGACGAGCGCGTGGGCGATGCGGCCTGGATAGCGGATCGCCCAGTCGAGCGCCTGCATGCCGCCGAGGCTGCCGCCCATCACCGCCGCCCAGCGCTCGATGCCGAGGTGATCGGCGAGCCTGACTTGCGCGTCGACCCAGTCCTCGACGGTGACCAGCGGAAAATCGGCGCCCCACGGCCGTCCGGTTGCGGGGTTCGTGGTGAGCGGCCCGGAGGAGCCGAAGCAGCTGCCGAGGTTGTTCACGCCGACGACGAAAAAGCGGTCGGTATCGAGCGGTTTCCCCGGCCCGATCATGTTGTCCCACCAGCCGACGTTGTCGGGCTCGCCTTCGTACCAGCCGGCGACGTGATGCGACGCATTGAGCGCGTGACAGATCAGCACCGCGTTCGAGCGGTCCGCGTTGAGCGTGCCGTAGGTCTCGTAGGCGAGATCGAACGAAGGCAGCGATACGCCGCAGGCGAGCGGTAGCGGCGCATCGAAATGAGCGCGCTGCGCGACGACGGCTCCGACCGATGCGCCGGCCGCTGCCGGGCTCGCCGTACCGCCGGTGGTGGCTGCAAACGAAGGCATGGAACCCGATGGCGCGTGGGCCGCGCAAAAAAACCCGACCAGCTTGTCGCTAATCGGGTTGGCGCGGGTTGCCCCGTTTCCGCTCCGCTTTAGCCGTATTTGTCGCGTACACCATGTTCCGGGTCCGCTCGCGCCCGCAAGCTGGCTCAAATCGGCGCAGCAGCAAGTCTATCGCGTCCCGAGTGCGTTGCCTACAGTCAGTCGGGAACTCGCGTCAAGGCTCCCTGCGTCATGACGTCCGTCGGCCGGCCTTGTCCGATATCATGACATTGGAATATCCTATGACGTTGGGATATCGCCGCTTGACCTGGCCGCGGCGCTTTTTTTGGTGGCGACGGAGATTCTGATGGGACGAATGTTTGCGCGAATCCTGTTCATGCTCGCGGTAGGCGCCGCGGCCGCTGCGTCGCCCCACGCAAGTGCGGGCGCGCCACCCCACGATTGCACCATCCCCAGCACCTCTGACGCTAGCAAACACGTCGGCCCGCAGTGCGGGGATGCAAATCGAGGCATGGTGCTTTACGGGGCGATGAATACCGCGGCAGTTCCGACCGTGTTGTACTGCAATCAATGCCACAGTTCTGGGCCGGGCTTTCCTCCCACACCGTTGACCGACCCAATGACGAAAGGCAGCCCGCCCGAATCGGTACTCATGTTCGCAGCACCACGCGATCCGGAATATATCCTCAGCCAATTGCAAACCGTCGGCGCGTATTGGACGGTCTTCGACAGCATTGAAAAAACTTGCTTCTTTGACGCGACGACCAAGTGCTTAGATGACCGCCCGCCAAACAACGTCATGGGAGACCTGGGCGACATCGCCGAATTCCTTTACACCTGCGACCTGCACATAGCCCCGTGCGTCGCGGGTGGCGGTGGTGGTGGTGGTGGCGGCGGCGGCGGCGGCGGCGGGACCTCGCCGGGTGCGCTGCAAGGCCCTGCGCCGATCAATTTCGGCAACGTCACCGTCGGCAGCACGAGCACCAGCGCGTCGCTGACGCTCACCAATATCGGCTCGACGACCGTCAATGTCGCGAGCGTGACTTCTAGCAACGCGGCCGAGTTCGCCATCGTCACGAGCGGCTGCGCGGCCGTCGCGCCGTCGTACTCGTGCGACGTCGTGCTGACGTTCCGTCCGTCGGCCGCGGGAGCGCGGAGCACCACGGTCACCATCACGAGCGATGGCCAGGGGAGCCCGCAGGCATTCACCCTGACGGGGACCGGCGTCGCCGGCGCCAATTACGAGGGGCTCTGGTGGGTCGACAAGGGCGCCGAGAACGGATGGGGCGTCAACATCGCGCACCAGGGCGACACCGTCTTCGCCACCTGGTACACGTACGACACGAGCGGCAACGCCTGGTGGCTGTCGATGCTCGCGACGAAGGTTGCGGGCACGCTGGGGACGTTCAGCGGCCCGATCCTGCTGAGCCACGGCTCGTCGTTCGACGCGTCGCCGTTCCTGCCCAGCAGCAATCCGGCCACGGCGGGAAGCGGGACGTTGACTTTCGCCGACGGCAGCCACGCGAGCTTCGACTACACGGTGAACGGCGTCCATCAGGTGAAGGCGATCGTCCGCTTCGACCTCGGCACCGGCCCAATGCCAAGTTGCACCGAAATGGCGACGCCCGATTATGCCGACGCCGGCAACTACCAGAACCTGTGGTGGGCACAGGGCGGCGGCGAGTCCGGGTGGGGCATCAACCTCATCCACCAGGGAGACAGCATTTTCGCCACCTGGTACACCTACGACTCGAACGGCTTGCCGCTCTGGCTCTCCGCGCTGCTGACGAAGACCGGGCCCGGGAGTTACTCGGGCCCGCTCATCCGCACGTCGGGTCCGCGCTTCGATGCGTACGTGGGGCCGCCTAAGAATTCCGACGCCGGCACGCTCGAGCTGACCTTCGCCAACGGCAACCTCGCGACGATGCACTACACGGTGAAAAACGTCGCGCCCGGCCAGCCCGTGACGCAGTCGAAGCAGATCACCCGGTTCGTCTACGGTTCATCGCCAACGCTCTGCCAGTGATGCGCGGCGTTCCGGGTCAGGGCATCAGCGCGTCACCTCGATCGCCGTACCGTGCAGCGATCCGTCGGAGGCGACGGCGACATACGGGAAGGCATGCTCGCGCAGGAACGCTTCGGCTTCGCCCTCGCGCAGCATCGCGATCGTCGAGCAGCTTCCCGCGACGATGCAAAGCGGAGCGACCACGCTCACCGACTGCCAGTGCGCGACCGGCATGCCGGTGCGCGGATTGAGGATGTGGCAGTAGCGCCGCCCGTCGATCTCGACATAGCGCTCGTAATCGCCGCTCGTCGCCACCGCGCCCGATTCGAGCATCACCGCCGCGGCCGGCACGCCCTCCTTGCGCGGATGGCGAATGCCGATCCGCCACGGCGCACCGTCGGGCCGCGGCCCGATTACCCGCACGTCGCCGCCGAGATTGACGAGCCCGTGCGCGATGCCGTGCTCGATCGCGATCGTCGCGACGCGATCGGCGGCGTACTCCTTGCCGATGCCGCCGAAGTCGATCTCCATCCCGGCCCGCGGCAGGCGGATCGTCCGCGCGTCCCATTCGACTGCGGACCAGCCGACGAGCGCCAGCGCCGACGCCAATGCCGACGCCTCCGGCAGCCGCGGCGGTACGCGCCGGAAGTCCCACGCGCGGCGCAGCGCGCCGGACGTGAGGTCGAAGAGGCCGCCACTCAGGCCGAAGCACCGATCGGCATAGGAAAGCAACGCGGCGGTCTCGGCGTCGATTGCCACGGGCGCGCCGCCGGCGGCGCGATTGATCCGCATCGTGTCGCTGTCGTCGCGATAGCGCGAGTACTTCGCTTCGATCCGCGAAACATCGGCGATCGCCGCGGCAGCGGCCTCGCGGGCGCGCGCCTCGTCCTCGGCAAAGAGCTGCAGCTCGTTGTCCGACGCCATCGCGCGGAACGTGGTGCGAACGAGCGGCATCGCCGTGGAGCTTCTCCGGAGCGAAACGCGCGACGCTGTTTCAGAACGCTTTCGTGACACCCGCGAGGATCCACCGCGCCGAGAACGGCAGCAAGCCCGGGGTGCCACTGCCGCCGAGGCGCCATTTCGACTCCTGGCGATAGTAGTCGACCCGCAGGTCGACACTCCATCCATCGGCGAGCGCCTTGGCGACCCCGACGCCGGCCGTGACCGCGCCGAACGCGGAAAGGCGGGTATCCATGGTGAACGGCTGGCCGACGACGAAGCCGTTGCCCACCGGCGGACCGTAGAAGAAGCTCGCCGCGCCTTGCGTGTAATAGCGAAGCTGCGGAGTGACGCTCCATCCTGCGGGCAGCGACTGGACCCACGCCGCGGTCACCGTGTTCGACGTGCTGCCGAACGAATCGTGCAGCAGCCGGTAGGACAGGCGCAGCGTGCCTTCCGGCGCAGCGAAATACTGGTTGTAGCGGGTGAGCCACGCGACGATCGTCCGCTCTCCCGGCCGCTTGTCGAGCAGCTTGTACGGGTCGTTGAAGTAGCCGTGGCCGTACGAGTACGTGACGTTCGAATTGACGATCGAGTCGGCTGAAAGCGCCTGCGTGATCCCGGCCAGGAATTCGACGGTGTTGCGCGGCGCGTTGGACGCGGCGCCGTTCGAGGGGTTGATCCGATCGTTGGCGCCGGCGAAGCCGAACGCATAGGTGCGGTTGCGGTCGTCGGAAAAGATCCGCAGGTCGACCGCGCCGCCCCGCGAGAGGTAATCGCGCTCCGACGAAGCGACGCCGGAAACACCGATCGCCCAGCCGTTGAAGTACTTGGTGACCTTGGCTTCGCCCGCGGTCCGGTAATCGGTGACGCCGAGTCCCGACGCGCCGGACAGTGTGTTGAAATAGAGCGGCGACGCGCCGGACATCGCGTCGTAGACGACCGAGCCCTCGATTTCCACGGTGTCGCTCAGCGGCACCAGCGTGTAGAACGACGGGCTTTTCACGCCCATCCGGTTGGCCCCGGATTGCCAATCGCGGTAGTCGAGATACTTGAGCTCGATCCACCCATGATCGTGAACGCTCTGCGCGTGAGCCGCGGCCGGGAGCATCCCGGGCAGGGCAAGCGCCGCGGCAAGGAGTGCGCCGGACGAGCGGGAGACGTCGTTGCCGCGATCGGGGCGCTGCCCGCCAAGGCCGGAGCGCGGGTCGGCGCCGGCTCCTGCGCATGCCTCCGCGCTCCCGGGATCGCGGCGCCAGCCGCCGCCGCGCTCAGTTGCAGCCACAGCCGCCGCCGCCGACGCCGTAACCTCCCGTCGCCCCTTCCTTGCTCGCGTAGATGTGCTGGTCCACCTTGAGCGCGAGCGGATCGGGGTCGATCTGCATCGACGGCTTCGCGAGGTCGCCCTTCTCCCACGGCTGGGGCGGCACAACCGTCGCGCAACCCGCGACCAAGAGCATCGGCAGCAAACACGTCAGCAAACGCATGGACAACCTCCGGGACGACGAATCGAAACGATCAATGCGCAGCAAGCAGCGCGCGGATGCGCTCTTCGAGGCCTGCTTTGCGGTCGTCGAAAAAACCGACGTCCATGGCCGCCACGTTGCCCTGCGCATCGATCAGGTACGAGCTCGGCATGCCCTTTACCGCATAGGCCGCCGGCGTCGTGCCGGGCGCATCGAAAACGATCGTGAACGACGCCGGCGTCTGCTGCAGGAAGCGCTCGGCATCGGCGCGTTTCTTGTCCACGTTGATGCCGACGACCGTAAAGCCGCGTGCCCCGTACTTCTGCTGCATCTCGTTCATCCACGGAAAGGAACGCCGGCACGGCCCGCACCACGAGGCCCAGAAATCGACGTAGACGACATGCCCGCGAAGCTTGTCGAGCGCAACCGTCTCACCCGTCGCGGCGGGCAGCGCGAACGGCGGCGCGGCTTCGCCGACATTCGCGGCGGCAGCGCTCGTTGCGAAGCACGTCACGCAAGAAGAGAAGATCGCGACTCGGGCGCAACGGCCGGCAGTGCATGTCTTCGCTGTCATGTCCGTTCCATTGGGTGCCCGTCGCCGCGATTCCGGGCGACGCCTTGTGCCGAAGTAAACCGCGCGCAGTGGAGGAAAATTCCGGGCGCGGGCGCCGGCGCGGCCGTATGCCAATGTCATTATGCCGGAAAGGCGCGCGGCGTGCACATGGCGCCCGGCTTTGGCTGCGCCCCGCACGTACTCGCGGTTCAGCGACGTCGTACCGTTCGCGCGGGCGCCTCACGCATTCAGCCTCCGCACGGCACGCGGTGAACGTTGCATCGCACTGTCAGCTTCCCGCGATCGCTCGGGACGCGCCCTTCGGGCCTTGGCTACGCCCCCTCGCTCACGCATTCAGCTTGTCGATGAGCGCCATGAGGCGCACGGGATCGTCGGTACGGCGGAGTCGCGCGAGAATCGGCTCACCCTGCGCGACGTCGGTGGTCAACACCCGCTGCTTGACCTCCAGCAGGTGAGCGGGATGCATCGACAGATTGCGCAAGCCGAGACCCAGCAACAGGCGCGTCAGGCGAACCTCGCCCGCCATTTCGCCGCACACCGCGATCGGCACCTTCATCCGGCTGGCCCCGGAGATCGCCATCGCGAGGAGCTTCAGTACCGCCGGGTGCAGCGGATCGTACAGATGCGACACCGCGTCGTCGGCCCGGTCCACAGCGAGCGTGTACTGGATCAGGTCGTTGGTGCCGATCGAGAGAAAATCGAGTCGCTCGAGGAACGACGAGATCGCGAGCACGGCCGCAGGGATCTCGATCATGCCGCCGACCGGCACGCCGGAATCGAACGGCACGCCCTGATCGCGCAGCGTCTCCTTCGCCTGCGCGATCATCGCCAGCGTCTGATCGATTTCACTGACGGAGGCGAGCATCGGCACCAGGATTTTAACGTTGCCGTAATGCGACGCCCGGAGGATCGCGCGAAGCTGGGTGAGGAACAAGCGCGGCTCGGCGAGGCAAAAGCGCACCGCGCGCAAGCCCAGCGCCGGATTGGGCGCGACGCGGACGAGCCCATCGAGCCCCGAGAACGACTTGTCGGCGCCGAGGTCGAACGTGCGGATCGTCACCGGCTTGCCCCGCATCCCTTCGGCGACGCTGCGATAGGCCTCGAACTGCTCGTCCTCCGAAGGGAGTCCCTCGCGGTTGAGGAACAGAAACTCCGAGCGGAAGAGTCCCACGCCGGTCGCGCCGCTCTCCAAAGTCTGCGCGACATCGCCGGGCAGCTCGATGTTGGCGTGCAATTCGATTTCCATCCCGTCGAGCGTCGTCGCGGCTTTCGACTTGAGGCGGCGTAGCCTTGCTCGCTCGAGCTCGAGCTCACCCTGCTTCAGCCGGTACTCGGCGAGCACCGATTTGTCCGGATTGACGATGACGACGTGATGGGTGCCGTCGACGATCAGGAGCTCGTTTTCGCGGATCAGCGTCCGCGCGTTGTGCGTGGCGACGACCGCGGGCACGGCAAGGCTCCGCGCGACGATGGCGGTGTGGGACGTCGCGCCGCCGACGTCGGTGAGGAACGCCGCGTAGCGATGGCGCTTGAACTGGATCACGTCGGCGGGTGAAAGATCGTGCGCGACGAGGATCGTGTGCTGCTCGGCCCCGCCGGGCCCCACCGCGCCCGGCTTGCCCAGCAGCCGCTTCAGGATCCGCTCGACGACCTGGACGACGTCGGCGCGGCGCTCGCGCAGGTACGGGTCCTCGATCTGCTCGAACTGCTCGACCAGCACGTTCATCTGCTGGACCAGCGCCCACTCGGCATTACAGCGCTGCTCGGCGATGATCCTCTTCGGCACCTCCGACAGCGTCGGATCGGTGAGGATCATCCAGTGAACGTCGAGGAACGCGCCGAATTCCGCCGGCGCGTCGCCCGACGTCATCGCGCTGTGCAGCCCTTCGAGCTCGCGCTGCACTTCGACGAGCGCGTGGGAAAAGCGCGCGATCTCGGCGTCGACGTTTCCCGGCGCGATCGAATAGTGCGCGACCTCGAGCGTCGCATGCGAGACGAGCTGCGCCCGCCCGATGGCGATGCCTCCCGAAACGCCGACGCCATGGAGCGCGAAGCTGGTCATTGTCCCTTCGGATCGTGCGCTACTGCCCTTCGCCGAACAAATCGTCGATCAGCGCCACGATCGCCTCCATTGCCTCGGTTTCGTCCGGACCGTCGGTCATCAGCGTCACCTTCGCCCCCTTGCCCGCCGCCAGCATCATCACCCCCATGATGCTCTTCGCGTTCACCTTGCGGTTGTTGCGCGCCATGATGACGTCGCACTGGTATTTTGCCGCGAGCTGCGTGAGCTTTGCCGAGGCCCGGGCATGCAGCCCCAGCTTGTTCGCGATCTCAACCTCGCGTTGCTGCATAGGCCGGGCTGGGATCGATGTGCATGACGCCCTCGCATCCGCCGGAGATGGCTTTCTTGACCATCGTCTCCAGGCCCCGGTTGCGGTAGGTGAACGCGCGAACCAGCATCGGCAGGTTCACGCCGGAGACGCCTTCGACCCGGCCCGGCTTGAGCAGCTTCGCGGCCAGGTTGCAAGGCGTCGCGCCGAAGATGTCGGAGAAGACGAGCACGCCATTGCCGTCATCGAGCCTCGCGACGAGCTCGTGCGCCGCGGGCAGGAGCTGAATCGGGTCGTCGGTTGCCGCAACCGACAGCACCTCGAACTGCGGCGGCCTCGTGCCGAGCACGTGGGTGACGGCCCGCACCAGGCTCTCGCCCAGGCTGTCGTGGGCAATGATCAGGATGCCGATCATCTCGAACCCGGATAGGGCTTCATGGGAGTCCGGCGGACGGCACGCCCGCGCGCCGTGAAGTGTCGACGATCATGGTAGCACGCACGGCCTCCGCACCTTTTTTGGAGTGTAGCCACCGCCGCTTGGGTCGGCCATCTACGCGCACACGGCGAGGAGCGCGTCGGCGAACATCCCGGCGACGTCGAACCCCGTCTGCTCGGTGATCTCGACGAAACACGTCGGGCTCGTCACGTTGACCTCGGTGAGATGCGGACCAATGACGTCGAGACCGACGACCAGCAGGCCCTCGGCGGCGAGCTTCGGCCCGAGCGCCGTCGCAATCTCGCGGTCGCGCGGCGTCAGCGGGCGCGCCACGCCACGGCCGCCGGCGGCGAGATTGCCGCGCGTCTCTCCCGGCTTGGGAATCCGCGCCAGCGCATAGGGGACAGGCTCGCCTCCGATCAGCAGCACGCGCTTGTCGCCGTCGACGATCTCGGGAATGAAGCGCTGCGCCATCACCGTGCGTTCGCCGTCGCGACTCACCGTCTCGATGATCACGTTGCGGTTCGGGTCGTCTCCCCGGATCCTGAACACCGATGTCCCGCCCATGCCGTCGAGCGGCTTGAGGATGATGTCGCCGTGCGCGTCGATGAACTCGCCGATGCGACGCGCATCGCGCGTGACGAGCGTGGGCGTGATGAACTCGGCGAATTGCGTGATCGCCATCTTTTCGTTGTGATCGCGAATCGCGCGCGGGCAATTGTAGACGCGCGCACCGTCGCGCTCGGCGGCTTCCAGCACGTAGGTCGCGTAGACGTACTCCATGTCGAACGGCGGGTCCTTGCGCATCAGCACGGCGGAGAAATCCGTGAGCGGCCGTTCCTCGGGCTCGCCCTCGCTGTACCAGTCGACGTTGCTCATGGAGACATTGAGCGGCACGACGCGCGCCCGCGTGCCGCGCGCGTCCCAGTAGAGGGCGGACGATTCGAGCGCGAACACCGCATGGCCGCGGGCGGCGAGCGCACGCATCATCGCAACGCTCGTGTCCTTGTACGCCTTTAAGAGCGGCAGCGGGTCGACGATGAAGGCGAAATCCATGGCGGGGCAGGGGAAGGGAGACCCGCGCGACAAAGCCGGGGCCGACATGCTACCGCATTCGCGGGCGGCGCCGAGGCCGCGTGGAGCGCAGCCGCCCGGCGCAACCGGCATCGAGTCAGCGGAACCGGTCGATCCGGAACGCTCCGAGATCGATGCGGCTCGTCCCGTCGATGACGCGCTGCGCGAGCGCCTCCCCGATCGCCGGCGAATGCTTGAAGCCGTGTCCCGAGCAGGGGGAGGCGATCAGCACGCGCTCGAATTCCGGGTGAGTGTCGATGACGAAGCCGAAATCCGGCGTGACCGTGTAGAGGCAGGCTGCGGCGCGCAGGCATTTCGGGCGGACGGCCGGCATGTGCGGCGCGATCAGCCGCTCGTAGACCGCGCGCGCTTCATCCTCGGTCACGTAGCGATCGACGGTCTCGGGAGTGGTCGTCGCCTCGAGCTGCTCGGTCGAAATCTTGACGCCGCCCTTCGGTCCGTCGATCGCCGGAAAACCGTAGATCGCCTGCCGGCTCGACTGCAGTTCCCAGATGAAGACCGGGAAGCGTTCGGGTGCGAAAGCCGCCGCCGAATCGCCGACATCGAACCAGAACACGACTTGGCGGCTCACCGTGAAGCATTTTGCCCATTCCGGACGGAGCAGGCCGGGGAGCCACGGACCGGCGGCGATGATCAGGCGCTCTGCGGCGTAGGTCGCGCGATCGCTCGTCACCGTCACCGCATCCGCCGACGCCGCGAAGCCGCGCACGATTTCGTTCACGTGGATCTCGGCGCCGCGCGCGCGGGCGAGCGCGAGCTCCGCGCGCACGCAGGCCTCGGGTCGCACCAGGCCGGCGGACGGCTCGAAATAGCCGACCTCGTCGTCGCGCACGCTAAACTGCGGGTACCGGCGTCGGAGCTCGGCCGCCGGCAATACTTCGTGATCGATGCCGAATCGCTCCGCCGCGGCGAGCGTGTTCGCGAAAAAGTTCTCGATGTGGACTGTCGACGTTTTCGCCGCGCTGGAAATGACGAGTCCGCCGCATGCCGTGAAAAGCGTCCGCCCGGTTTCCTGCTCGATCTCCCGCCACAGCTCGTGCGAGCGCATGGCGAGCGGTGTGTACTGCGCGCCCTCGCCAATCGCGAGACGCGTGATTCGTGTGTCGCCGTGCGTCGAGCCGAACGCATGCGGCGGGTCGAAGCGGTCGATGCCGAGAACCCGGTTGCCACGCCTCGCGAGCTGGTACGCGGCGGCGCTGCCGACCGCTCCGAGGCCGAGCACGATGGTGCCGAACTTGATCATCAGGCGGCGATCGGAAAGGAGGGCGCGCGCGCGAGTGCGGAGGCTTGCTGGCGGGACGCCCGAAGCAACGTTAACATTTCCGCCATGCCGATACCGCCGCTCGTGCCGAAAGGCGAAGCGTTGCGCCACGCCGTCGCATGGCTCGGGGAGCATGGCGCGTGGACGCCGGAGCTCGTCAACGAAGCCGGCCAGCGCTTCGACCTAGCGCCGGCCGACGAGGAATTCCTGTTGAGCGAGTGCCGGCGGATGCGCGACGAACGCGTCCGCGCAGCAGCGAAGCCCGCGCCATAGCCGCCGTATACTGCGTCGGCCGGCCGCGATCGCGAAGGCACGACGGTCGGATGGATTGGAGACGGCATGCCTGCATCGACGAGCACTCGCTACGCCGGCGTCTTTCCGATCGCGCCGACGCCGTTTGCCGCCAACGGCGACCTCGACCTCGACAGCCAGCGGCGCGTCCTCGACTGCATGATCGACCAGGGCGTCGATGGCATCTGCATCCTCGCCAATTACTCCGAACAGTTCCTGCTGACCGACGACGAGCGCGACACGCTGACCGACCACTGTCTTGCGCACGTCGCCGGACGGGTGCCGGTCATCGTCACCACGAGCCACTTCAGCACCCGCATCGCTGTCGCCCGGGCGCGCCGCGCAGCCGCCGCGGGCGCAAGTCTGCTGATGCTGATGCCACCGTACCACGGGACGGGATTGCGAGCCGACGAGAAGGGGATGCTCGAGCATTTCGCGCGGGTCGCCGATGCAGCCGCGATCCCGCTGATGGTCCAGGACGCGCCGCTGTCCGGCGTCGCGCTGTCGGTCGCGTTTCTCGCCCGTCTCGCCCGTGAAGTCCCGCTCGTCCGCTATTTCAAGATCGAGGTGCCGCAGGCGGCCGCGAAGCTGCGCGCGCTGATCGGAGCCGGCGGCGACGCGATCGCCGGACCGTTCGACGGCGAGGAATCGATCACGCTGATGGCCGATCTCGACGCCGGCGCCACCGGCACGATGCCGAGCGCCCTGCTGCCGGATCTCATCAAGCAGGTATTCGAACATCATCGCGCCGGCCGACGCAGCGAGGCTGCCGCGGCCTACGCGCGAATCCTGCCGCTCATCAATTTCGAGAATCGGCAGTGCGGGCTGCGCGCCGCCAAGGCGGTGATGATGGAGGGCGGCGTCATCGCGAGCGACGCCGTGCGGCATCCGCTGGAACAGCTGCACCCGGCCACGCGCGAAGGACTGCTGGAGCTCGCCCGCGAGGCGAATCCGGTGGCGTTGCGGTGGGGGCGGTAGATTGTGCGTCCATTCCTGGTGAACGGCGCGCGGCTTCCACCCCTCGCGCCGGGGGGAGGCCGCCACGATACGCTGAAGCGCCCGGGCGTCGTACGCCTGATTCGTCACGGACCCGGCGGGATCGCCCCGCCGGGTTTCCGCGACTGCTGACCGCAACGTCTCCCGCTCTGACGCCGCGGCGGCGATCCCGCAATGTCGGTTAGGCGTGCCGCGCACGGCACGCGAAATCGCCGTCCTGCTGCCGCTCGCGCAGCGCTAACGCTAACCCCTCAACAACAGCCAACTCGCGACGTGCACCACCATGACGACGCGTCTCACCCACACGGCCGCGCGCCACCACGCTCGGACATCGGGTCGTCCGCACCATCGCCTTACGTCGCGCCAGAGCGCCCGAGCGCGATCTCCAGCTCCGCGCGGTGCGTATGCCGCCATTCCGATTCCCGCATCCGCCCGCCTTCCGGCGCAGCGACGCGGACCATCATGCCGTCCGGCGCCAGCCAGTAAGCCCCCTCGGGTCCTGCCCGCACGAAGTCGAAGTGCCGACATCCGTGCGGTCTTGCGAATTCCGAATTTGCGCGTTTCATTTTCGGTGCCTCGTTGTCGTGTCGTGTGCTGCTGCGGCGCCGGAAATCAAAAGCCCGGTGCCGCTGACTTTCGGCGACCGGGCTTTTCGCTCGGGGAGGGATCGGTCCGTTTACGGAACGCCTCCCGCTGTAAAAGCCCGGCGCCGCATCTGTTTGTGGCCGATGCCGGTCTCGCCATGGCGCAGCGCGAAGACGCGCGACGCTCGGGAGCCGGCCACGGCGCACGCCTCGTCGCTTGGCCGCAGCGCGCTCGTGCGGACGCGCGCGCGCCAACGCGGCGCGATTGCCCGTTTGCAGTTGATCGTATGCGCCATGCGGTCCGCTCTCCTTTCGTCGCGCCCCCGCGCGCGAAAACGCGCGCGTACGAAGACGCTCACCTCGTCACCGAGGGCGGGAGCTGCCGAGAAGGGAAGGAAAGGAGACCTTCCGACAGTCCCGCCGACTCACCCGGCGGAATGTCTTCCGGTCAGGTGAGGCTACTGCGTCGCGACCACGTCGGCCTGCGCCGACGCCCAGTGCAGGAAACGTTTCAGGCTGCCGCCGAAACACGTGCCGATCCCTTGGGCGGCAAGGCCCATGGCGAGGGTCGGTTGAATGTGCGTCGTGCGGTTCATGAGTTTCGGGAGCGACGTTGGGCTCGAATAAACGAGTGGTTGCATATTACCGTTGACAGACAATTTCAGGCAAGAAAATTCTGCGCGCCGCGTGAATATTCACGTGCGGAATTGCAACAACATTCTACGGGCCTTCGCCCGGGTGTCGCTCGCGCGCCTCGCTCACTCCACCGTCACCGACTTCGCGAGATTGCGCGGCTTGTCGACGTCGGTGCCGCGGATCACCGCCGCGTGATAGGCGAGCAACTGCAGCGGAATCGTGTGCACGACCGGCGACAGATGCCCGGCGTGCTCGGGCAGGCGGATCACGTGGATGTTCTCGGTCGACGTGAGCTTGCTGTCCAGGTCGGCGACGACGTAGAGCTCGCCGCCGCGCGCGCGGACTTCCTGCAGATTGGTCTTGAGCTTGTCGAGCAGCGCATCGTTGGGGGCGATTGCGACGACCGGCATCGCCGCATCGACCAGCGCCAGCGGCCCGTGCTTCAGCTCGCCCGCCGGGTACGCTTCGGCATGGATGTACGAGATTTCCTTGAGCTTCAACGCCCCTTCGAGCGCGATCGGGTAGTGAAGCCCGCGGCCGAGGAACAGCGCATGCTCCTTTTTCGCGAACTGCTCGGCCCACGCGATCACTTGCGGCTCCAGCGCCAGCGCCGCCTGCAGCGCCGCCGGCAGATGGCGCAGCCCGCGCATCCAGTACGCTTCTTCGTCGGAAGTGAGCCGTCCGCGCAGCTTTGCGAGCGTCAGCGCGAGCAGGAAGAGCGCGATCAGCTGCGTCGTGAACGCCTTGGTCGACGCGACGCCGATCTCGACACCTGCGCGCGTCAGGAACGTGAGCGCCGTCTGCCGCACCATCGACCAGGTTGCGACGTTGCAGATCGCAAGCGTGCGCGTATGGCCGAGCGCCTTCGCGTGCTTCAGCGCGGCGAGCGTGTCGGCCGTTTCACCGGACTGCGAGACGACGACGACCAGCGCGTTCGGGTTGGGCACGCTGTCGCGGTACCGGTATTCGCTGGCGATCTCGACCGTGCAGGGGATGCGCGCCAGCGATTCGATCCACTGCTTGGCGACCAGGCTCGAGTAGTAGCTCGTCCCGCAGGCGAGGATCAGCACGCTGTCGATGCGCGGCAGGATCTTCCGCCGCGTCGCGTCCGAAGAGCGCGGCGTCGATGCCGCCGACGCTCTCGAGCGTGTCGGCGACCGCGCGCGGCTGCTCGAAGATCTCCTTCTGCATGAAATGGCGGTAGGGACCGAGCTCGACGGCGGCTGCCGACGCTTCGACGGTGACCACCGGGCGCGTCGGCGCGCTCGCCGCGCGCGTCGTAGATCGCGTAGGACTCGCGGCGGACGTCGGCGACGTCGCCTTCCTCGAGATAGGCGACGCGCCGCGTCACCGACAGCAGCGCCGCTGCATCGGAGGCGAGGAAGTGGTCGTCGGCGCCGATGCCCACGACGAGCGGGCTGCCCTGCGCGCGCGCCGACGACGCGCCCGGGCTCGCGCGTCGAGATCACGGCGATCGCATACGCGCCGTGGAATTCCGCGACCGTCGCCTGCACCGCGCGCAGCAGGTCGCCGCCGCCCGCGCCGTGCCAATGCGCGTGCACGAGATGCGCGATGACCTCGGTGTCGGTCTGCGTCGCGAACTCGTAGCCCTGCGCCTGCAGCCGCTCGCGCAGCGCCTCGTAGTTCTCGATGATGCCGTTGTGGACGACGGCGATTTCGCCGCCGGAAACGTGCGGATGCGCGTTGGCGGGTGTCGGCGCGCCGTGCGTCGCCCAGCGCGTGTGCGAGATGCCGGTGACGCCGGTGAGGTGGCGCGCTTCCGCCTGCGCCGCGAGATCAGCGACGCGCGCCGTGCTCACCAGGCGCTCGAGGCGAGGCAGGACGCCGTCCTCGATGACGGCGAGGCCGCTCGAGTCGTAACCGCGATATTCCAGGCGCCGGATGCCGTCGATCAGGATCGGGACGACGTTGCGCGTCGAGGCCGCGCCGACGATGCCGCACATGCGTGTCTCATCCTTTCAGCGGCGATCGGCCGCTCACCTCGGCGCCGGCTTCTTCGCCGGCCGCTGCCATCCCGAGACGGTCTCGGCCCTCGCCCGCGCGACGGTCAGCACGCCCGGCGGCGCATCCTGCGAAATCGTGCTGCCGGCGCCGATCGTCGCGCCGCGCCCGATCGTCACCGGCGCGACCAGCACGCAGTTTGACCCGATGCTCACATCGTCCTCGATCACCGTCCGGTGCTTGTTCGCGCCGTCGTAGTTGGCGGTGATCGCGCCGGCGCCGAAGTTGACGTTGGCGCCGACCGCCGCGTCGCCGATGTAGGCCAGGTGATTGGCCTTTGCGCCTCGCGCCAAGCGTGCTGGCCTTGACCTCGACGAAGTTGCCGATGTGCACGTCCTCGGCCAGCGCCGCACCCGGACGCAGCCGCGCATACGGCCCGATGCGGCAATTCGCGCCGACCACCGCGTGGTCGAGATGCGAAAAGGCCTCGATCCTCGTGCCGGCGCCGACGGTGACGTCGCGCAGCACGCAATGCGGTCCGATCTCGACGCCGTCGGCGAGCGCGACCTCGCCCTCGAACACGCAGCCGACATCGATCCGGACGTCGCGACCGCACTCGAGCGTGCCGCGAATGTCGATGCGCGCGGGATCGGCGAGCCAGGTGCCCGATCGGAGCAGCGCTTCGGCGCGCCGACGCTGCACGATGCGCTCGACACCGACGAGCTGCGCGCGGTCGTTGACGCCGCGCGCCTCGGTCGCGTCGGCGGCGGCGTGCGCCTTCACCACGGCGCCTTCGCCCACCGCGAGCGCGACGATGTCGGTCAGGTAGAACTCACGCTGCGCATTGTCGTCCGAGAGCGCCGCGACCCAGCGGCGCAGAAGCGGCGTCGGCGCCGCCAGCACGCCGGTGTTGATCTCGTCGATCGCGCGTTGCGGCCGGGTCCGCGTCCTTGTCCTCGACGATCGCCCGCACCGCGCCCGAGCCGTCGCGGACGATGCGCCCGAGGCCGGCGGGATCCGGAACGCGCGCCGTCAGCACCGCGAGATGCCCGCCGGACGCGACATCGGCGAGCGCCGCGAGCGTCGCGGCCGGAAGCAGCGGACAGTCGCCGTTCGTGACGAGCGTGAGCCGCCGTCCGGTAGGTGCGCCCAGCGCCACGCGCACCGCATCGCCGGTGCCGCGCGGCGGATCCTGCGTCACGATCGCGAGATCCGGCGCGGCCAGCGCGTCGCGAACGCGTTGCCGCCATGGCCGATGACAAGGCAGAGCGCTTCGGGCGCGAGCGAGCGCGCCGCGTCCAGTACGTGGGCGACCAGCGGACGGCCGGCGAGCGGATGCAGCACCTTCGGCAGCGCCGAGTGCATGCGCTTGCCCTGCCCGGCGGCGATCACGACGATGTAGAGCGGAGACGAAGCCACGAGACGCGGTAAGTCGGATCGGCTACGCGGCGCCTAGGAGCCGGCGGACGCCCGAGACTCGCATGATACGGCATCCACCCGCGGCGCAGCGCATACGTATAATCGGCGTCGCCGCGGGTCCGCAGATGTGCGAACCGCGGCCTCGAACGACATGACGGTCATCGCGGTGTTCAACCAGAAGGGCGGCGTCGGCAAGACCACGACCGCCCTCAACCTGCTCGCTGCGATCGCGCAGCGCGGGCAGCGGCCGCTGGGCATCGACCTCGATCCGCAGGCCCATCTGTCGCACGTGTTCGGCGCGAGCCAGCGTCACGCCGACGACACGGTGTACAGCTTCTTCATGCGCCAGCGGCCGCTCGCCGACATCGCGCAGATCACGAAGAGCGGCGTCGTGATCTGTCCCGCGCATCTCGAACTCTCCAAGCTCGATTCCGCTGCTCGGCAAGGGCGTCAACGTCGTGACCCGGCTGCGCCATGCGCTTCGCCACGCGAGCGACGTGCCGGGCCCGGTCGTCATCGACTGCGGTCCGCTGCTGAACGTGCTCTCGCTGAACGCCGTGTTCGCGTGCGACCTGCTGCTCGTGCCCGTGTCCTGCGACTTCCTTGCGCTGCGCGGCGCGCGCGAGGTCGAGCGCGCACTGAATGCGCTGGAGCCGGTGTTCAAGCGGCGGCTGCCGCGGCGCTACGTGCTGACGCGCTACGACATCCGGCGCAAGATGAGCGCGGAAGTGGTCGAGCGGATGGCAGGATCCCTGCGTCCGGAGGAGATCTGCGTGACGCGGATCCGCGAGAGCGTGAAGCTGGCGGAAAGTCCGGCGGTGGAACTGGACGTCTTTCGCCATGCGCCGGAAAGCCGCGGCGCGCGCGACTACCAGGCGCTCGTGGACGAGCTAGTGGGTGCCGGCTTTGTTGCGTAGCCGAACGACGGTGGCGGGTGCGTCGTTAGCTGCGGCGAACAGCGCGGGCGGCTCGCTGGTGCTGATGAGGCCGATCACCCCTTCGACGTCGAGCGTGTCGACGCGGCGGGGCACCGCTTGCGTATTGCACTGCAAGATCTCGCACTGGTGATACATCTGCCGCAGGCGGCGCTCGGCGTCCGCTTGCGAACCCGCCATGATGGAATGTTCTCCACACGTTGCCCTGTGCGGGTCTTGATGCTGAAGCCAAAGCGGATCATTGCAGGGCCTCCCGATTGCAATCCCGCCCACCTTTTGTCGCCCCAACCCTTGAGGTCAAGCTGTTAGCGGCGGGGGTTAGGACCCTAGATCAAGAATCATGCCCAACCCGAAGGCGGCAAATACTTTCAGGCGGGCAGCGCCTCGCGCAACCGCTGCCGGGCCACTCGAAATGAAGGCCAAAGACGCCCCTGTTGCTGACGAAACGCGAAGCACACTGGTCGATGGGCTGAGACGAATGACGATAGCGTGCGCTCACCAACCGATTGCGTTGACCCCTTTGGCCGGTGGGGTCTCTTCCGACATCTACCGGGCGATAGTGGGAGGCCGCGTTGTATGCGTCAAACGCGCGCTTCCAAGGCTCAAGGTTGCCGCAGAATGGCAGGCGCCGGTCGAGCGCAACCGCTGGGAAGTCGAGTGGATGCGCGTCGCGGCCGGCATCGTTCCGGGCAGCGTGCCGGAGATCCTGGGCGAGGATCGCGAGAGCGGGCTGTTTCGCGATGGCCTGGCTCGCCGCCCGACCGCTACCCGGTCTGGAAAACGCTGCTGGCCGACGGCGCCGTCGACCCGACGGCGGCCGCGCGTCGGCGACGTGCTGGGCCGCATCCACGCGGCAACCGCGGACCGGCCCGACATCGCGGCGCGGTTTCGCGACCGACGACATCTTCTACGCGATCCGCCTCGAGCCCTATCTGGTCGCGACCGGACGCGCGCATCCGGATCTCGCGCCGCGCCTCGCGGCGCTCGTCGAGGCGACGCGGACGACCCGGCGCGTGCTGGTGCATGGCGACTTCAGCCCCAAGAACATCCTGATCGGCCCGCACGGCCCGGTGATCCTCGATGCCGAATGCGCGTGGTTCGGCGATCCGGCATTCGACCTCGCGTTCGTGCTCGAACCACCTGCTGCTCAAGGGCGCGTGGCGACCGGCGTCGCGCGCCCGCTATGTCGAGGCGTTCGCGGCGCTGCAGGACGCCTATCTCGCGCGCGTCCGCGTGGGAGCCGCGGACGGCGGTCGCCGCCCGCACGGCGGCGCTGCTGCCCGGACTGCTGCTCGCCCGCATCGACGGCAAGTCGCCGGTCGAATATCTGTCGCGCGTGGCCGCGAAGGATGAGGTTCGCGCATTCGCCCGATCCCTGCTGCGCGAGCCCGCCGCTCATCCGGCGCAGATCGCCGCGCGCTGGGTCGGCGATGAACGACGACGATTTCCGCGCGTCCACGCGCGGCGCGTGTGGGATTCGCGCGGGCGGCCGACGCGTCGAGGCCGAGGTCACGCTCGCGAGCGGCGATCGGAGGCCGCGCGATCGCGCCGGCCGGCGCGTCGCGCGGCGCGCGCGAGGCCGATCGACCTGCGCGATGGCGGCGCGCGCTTCGGCGGCTTCGACGTGAGCGGCGCGGTCGCCAACGTCAACGGCCCGATCGCCGGCGCGCTCGATCGGCCTCGATGCCTGCGACCAGGCGCAGGTGGACGCGGCGCTGATCGCCCTGGACGGCACGCCGAACAAGGCGCGCCTGGGCGGCAACGCGACGGTCGCGGTCTCGCTCGCCGTCGCGCATGCAGCCGCCGCGGCGAACGGAGTGCCGCTGTGGCAATACCTCGCCGGCGGCGCGCCGGTCACGCTGCCGCTGCCGGAGATCCAGATCTTCGGCGGCGGCGCGCACGCGGGCCGGCGGATCGACATGCAGGACCTGATGGTGATGCCGCTTGCGCGCCACGTCGTTTGCCGAGGCGCTCGCGATGGCCGCCGAAGTCTATCGCGCAGCGGGGGCGCTGATGGGCGAGGCGGCAAAGCTAGCGGGCGTCGCCGACGAAGGCGGGTACTGGCCGGCGTTCGACACCAACGAAGAGGCGCTCGCGATGCTCGTCCGCGCGATCGAGCGCGGCGGGATACGCGCCCGGCGACGACGTCGCGATCTCGCTCGACATCGCCGCATCGGAATTCCACCGGGACGGCCGCTACGCGCTCCTGCGGGAGGGGCGAATGCTCGATCGCGACGGTCTTATCGAACTGCTGCTCGGCTGGCTCGATCGTTATCCGATCGTGTCGATCGAGGATCCGCTCGCCGAGGACGATCGCGACGGCTGGATCGCGTTCACGCAGCGCGGCGGGGGCGCGGGTGCAGATCGTCGGCGACGACTTTCTGACGACGAACGCAGCGCGAGTCGACGCCGCTGCGCGAGCGGGTGCGTGCAACGCGGTGTTGATCAAGCCGAACCAGGCTGGAACCGTCACCGAAGCGCTGGCCGCACTGCGCGCCGGGGCAGCGCGCGGGCTTCGGCACGATCGTTTCGGCGCGCTCGGGAGAGACGGAGGACACCTCGATCGTCCATCTTGCCGTCGGCTGGCGCGCAGGGCAGCTCAAGGTGGGATCGTTCGCGCGCGGCGAGCGAACGGCAAAGTGGAACGAAGCCCTGCGGATCGAGGAGGCCCTGGGTGCGAGCACCCGTTATGCCGGGCGGGGCGCCCTCGCGCGGTGCACCTACTGACGGCAGTTGGGTGACGACGGCTCCAAGATTGATCGAATCGAAAGCAGGCGTCACTCGATAGCAAAACGCCCAGCAGTCTTTCGCGAATCGGCGCTTTGATCTGGGCGAATCGACGGCGTTCGGCCCGACGGCGACGCGCAGCACCGTTGATTGTAAGATTTACAAATTGTGCACTACACCTTGACAGGCTTTGGGTTGCTTCCTAGCATGATGCGGCGCGCGTGCGCAGAGTGTGAATGGCGGGGCTCAGGAGCGTTCGCCGTCGAAGCAGAGCGAGCGAGAGCGAACGGTTCCGGGCCGCCTCGTTGATGCACCGAGCCCGGGCTGGCGAATCGCCGGCCCGGGCTTGTGCTGACGCGCGTCGCGCGGGAGCGCCATGGCGAGGTTGCCGATCGCCGTCAGCTCCGGGCCGCAACACCTGGAAACAACGCAACAAGGAGATCGCGATGAAGGGTAGACCCTATGTTTACGCAGGGACCCTCGCGCTGGCGCTTGCCACCGCCTTGGGTCTGTCCACCTCCATCACCCAAGCCGACCCGAAGAAACCGCCCAAGGTTCCGGCATTGCAGGTGGATCCAGACTGGCCAAAGATGCCGCTGCCGGTCGCCGGCGACTTCGGAACCCCGCCCGCCATAAGCACCGCCACGGGGAAGCCGAAGCCCTGGGTCACCGGTGAAGTCGCGGGAACGTGCGTCGATTCGCAGGACCACGTGTTCACTGTCAATCGCGGCAACCTGGTCGCACCCGAGACGGTGGAAGCCGTTGCGTCGCCGACGGTGATCGAGTTCAACCCGGCCGGCGACGTCGTCAGTGCATGGAACACTACGGCAACCCAGGCACAGATTCACGGCTGCTTCGTCGATTACCAGGACAACATCTGGATCGCCGGCAATGGCGACGGCATCGTGCAGAAATACACGCACGACGGTTCGACGCTGTTGCTGCAGATCGGCACCAAAGGCATGTGCGACAACCCGCCGGCGAACACCTGCGGCAACTCGGGCGGCAACCCCTTGGCGAACATGAGCCACACGCTGCTTAACGAGCCTGCCAACGTCTGGGTCGATCCGAACCGGGATCCCGTGACCGGCCAGCGCGGCAGCATCTACATCGCCGACGGCTACGGCAATCACCGCGTCGCGGTGTTCGATGCGTCCGGCAACTACCTGCGGCAGTGGGGCTACGTCGCGGGAACGGTCAACAATCCGCAGACGGATTCCCCCGGCGGCTTCGCCTCGGGCGACGGCGGCCATCCGCACTGCGTCGTCGGCGGCAACGATGGGCTGATGTACGTCTGTGACCGCGCGGATGACCGGATCGAGATCTTCACGAAGACCGGCTCGCTGGTGCGCATCATCAACATCGTTCCGGGTACGGGCCAGACGCTCGGAATCGGGGGCGCAGCCGGGACTGGGCACGGCGGGCTCGGCGTGGGACCTTCGCTTCACGAACGACCCCATGCAGACGTACATGTTCGAGGTCGACGGCGGAAACGAGATCATGCACACGATGGACCGCGTGCTGGGCTCGATCGTCGCGGACCTGGGCCAGCCGGGCCATGCGGCCGGCCAGTTCACGTACCTGCACAGCAACACGGTCGACTCGAAAGGCAACGTCTACACGGGCGAGACGATCAACGGCCGTCGCATCCAGAAGTTCGTGCACGTCGAGTGCAACAACGGCAACGGGAAAGGAAACGGCAACGGCAATTGCAGTTGACGCCACGGCCAAGCCGGAGGCCGTCGCCTCCGCCGGCTGTTCAACGCGTGAAATTGCACACCCGCGCCGGCCGGCGTCGTCGCCGACCGGCGCGGGCTGGCTTTATCGGTTCGATTCGCCCTCGAAGGCGGTGAGATGAAGCTCTTCCGTTTGCATCTTGCAGCGTGGTGCTTGGTCGCCTGCGCTGTCGCAGGTACGCAGGTGGCGCGCGCGCACGAGTTCAAGCTCGACGCGGTCATCAATGCGTTCGTCAAGGTCGAGCCCGGCGAGGCACAGCTCGTCGTCCGCGCCCCGCTCTATCTGTTCAAGTCAGCCAGGTTCCCGGTCAAAAACGTCGAAATCGATCTCGACAAGTCGGCGCCTGCGCTCGAGCGGGCGATAGCTTCGTACGAGCAGAGCCTCACGCTCTTCGAAAATGGCCGGCCGCTCACCGCGTCGCAGGCGATGGCGCGATTGTCGCTGCCCTCCGATCGTTCATTCGAGAGCTATGATCAGGCTTCGTCCCACGTTGCCCACCCGCCAGAGCGTGACACCAAGATCTATATCGATCAGGGCTACGTGGATGCGCGGATTACTTATCCGATCGCTTCGCCGGGCTCGGAGTTCGCCATCCGCACGACCGCAGGTCCGGAGCTCGGAGATTACCTCAAGCTGGCCGTGCGCTATTTGCCCCTCGGCGCCGACAGCCGGGCGATGGTCGTCACCAGCCTCTCGGGGACAGTTGCGCTCAATCCCACGTGGTGGCGCGCCGCGGCGACGTTCACCGGACTCGGTATTGAGCACATCCTCACCGGCTACGATCACCTGCTCTTTCTGCTTTGCCTCGTGATCCCACTGCGAGGCTGGCGCAAGATACTTTCCGTCATCACCGTCTTCACGGTCGCGCATTCGTTCACGTTGCTCGGCACGGCCTTCCATCTCGGCCCATCGGGCGCATGGTTCCCGCCCTTCGTCGAAACTGCGATCGCCGCATCGATCGTCTACATGGCGCTCGAGGACATCATGGGCGTCAACCTCGAGCGGCGGATCTTGATCACGGGCCTGTTCGGACTCGTCCACGGCTTCGGCTTCTCGTACGGCCTGCAGGAGAATTTCCAGTTCGCCGGAACCCACCTGCTCGTTTCGCTCTTCGCGTTCAATGTCGGCATCGAGCTCGGGCAGATCCTGGTCCTGACCGTCATGCTGCCGGCGCTCGCCTTCGTGCGCCGCTACGTGCTGCCCGGCAAGGTCGGCATGATCATTCTTTCGGCGATCGCCGCCGATACCGGCTGGCACTGGATGATCGACCGCGCGGGGGCGCTGTGGGCGACGCGATGGCCGCAACCGACCATCGCAGGCCTCGCGATCCTCACGGTCTGGATCGCCGGCATCCTGCTTGCGGCGAGCGCGATCACGATCATCGCGAAGCGCCTCCAGATCCCGACGGGGCCCGCGTTGTTGTCACCAGACCGGGGATTGGCGGACTAGGCGGCCCGACGGACTGCGTGCCGGGCAACACCGGGCTTCGGGCGAGCAATTTCGCCGCACTCGGGAGAGTCGGCGGGCTTGTCCGTCTCGCCGTCGGCTGGAGTGTGAACAGCGGAAGCGCGGCTCTTGCGCCCGCGGCGAGCCGATCGCGAAATGGAACGAAGCCTTGCAGTTAAGGGCGGCGCGCGCGCGTTCGACCTGGCGTCCCGGAACCAGGACCTCATTCCACCGCATAGACGTTGCCGTCCGTGCTCCCGAAGTACGCGATGCCGTCGACGACCGCGGGGGAGGACAGCACCGAGCCCAGCGAGAACATTCGATCGAGGCCGATAATCATTCCGTCGAGCGTCGCATCCGGGTAGAGTGCCGCGCTTTTCATGTTGCCCGCGGCATCGACATACCTGGCAGCGTTCTCTTTCGAGCCGTCGGTCTGGAACTCGGCCAGAGCGCGACCGGTATTCGCGCTGACCATATGCAGCCACCCGTCCGACGTGCCGTAGACGATTGCGCCGTTGACGACCGCCGGAGACGAGAACGATACGGCCTTGTTGGGGATGTCGTAGAGCGTAGCGCCGGTCGCCGCATCGAGCGCTTTGAAGCGCTGACCGTCGGAGGTCGGAAAATAGACGACGCCGCGCGCGACCGCCGGCGAGCCGATGACCCACCCCCCTTTGTTATCGTGCGCCCACTTCCTTACACCGGACTTGGCGTCGAGGGCATAGAAGTGCCCATCGCGACAGCCGAAGAACACGGTGCCCGCCACGACCGCAGCGGAGCTCGCGATGCCGGTCTGATTGTGCGTGTCGGGATCGTCGCCGGTCTCGAATTTCCAGATAGGCGCACCGGTCTTGGCGTCGAGCGCGTACAGATAGCGATCCCAGCTTCCGACGTAGAGGATCCCGCCAGCGACTGCCGGTGATGCGTGCACGACGTTTCCCGTCTCGAACTTCCAGCGCACCGCGCCGGACTGTGCGTCGATCGCGTAGACGTGATGGTCGCCGCTGCCGACATACACCGTCTCCCCGACCACTGCCGGCGACGAGAGGAACACGTCGAATGGGTCGGCCATCATCTCGGTGCGCGGCATCGCGCCATGAATGCCGGGCGCCGTGAAACGCCGCTCGCCGCCGGTCTTGAACTCCCATTTGAGCCTGCCGTCGGTAGCATCGAGCGCATAGACGTTCCCGTCCAAGCTCGCGATGAAGACCGTGCCCGCCGCGACGGCCGGTGACGAATTCACCGCGCCCCCGGTCCTGTATCGCCATTTGACGCTGCCGTCCGCCGCACTCAGTGCGTAGACAAAATGATCGGCGCTTCCGATGTAGACAACGCCGTGATCGACCGCCGGGGAGGAAAGCACTTTCGCCGCCGTCTTGAATTTCCATTTGACGCGGTCCAGCGCCGGCACCCCTGACGAGAAATAGACGCCCGAGTGCGCGGCATCGCCGCGAAACTGCGGTGCCTCGGCCAGGGCTGCCGACCGGGGAAGGAACGCAAAGACCATCAGCAGGAGCGGCAGCGGCAAAGGGCTCCTGGAGAAGGCCGCCGCTGCGTGGCGCAAGTAGTGGTTCATGGAGCGACGATAGGGCAAATGCCGCCAGACGGGCGGCAAAGGCGACGAAACGCCTTTTGGGCGTAGCAAAACGCGGTGCCAGACGGCGGGCTGCATTGGCGCGACTCACCGGCGCCCTTGGAGCGCACTCGAGTCGCGATTGGCGAGTCTCGGTTTCCTGCGTTTCGTCCCCACCGGCGCGCGTTCTGTCTTGCGGTGCTGGAGCAGCGCGGCTCTCTGCCGTAGTCTTGCCCCCTGACCGATAGACAACCCGAGGGCGACAAGATGCGTACCGACCGACGCGGCCCAGCCCAGGGCAACGCCACGGACCGCGGCACCGGCGATGCCGCTTCGCAACCGATGGGAATCCGACCGGCCTTCCGCGAGATCCGCAAGGGCATCGTCGTGATGTGGTGGGGGTTCTTCGACTGGGTGGCCGTCGTGTCGTGGAAGGCGCTGCTGCTCGTCTCGTTCCTCGCGCTGATCCTCGGTGGCGTCCTGAAGCTTCCGACCCTGACCTTCCTGCTCATCGTCTCCTCCTTCATCATCAAGGTCGTTGCAGGCGGCAAGCGCAGGGCCGAGGTGACCGCCAGCGAAGCCACCCGGCGCGCCGAGACCGAGCAGCTCGAGCGCACCGTGCTCGAGGCGCGGATGGAAGCGCTGCAGGCGCAGATCGAGCCGCATTTCCTCTTCAATACCTTGGCAAGCATCGACCAACTGATCCAGACCGACCCGCCGCGCGCCTCGAAGATGCAGCAGAGCCTGATCCGCTACCTGCGCTCGGCCATGCCGCAGATGCGCGAGGGCAGCCGGCCCACCCTCGGTCAGCAGGTCGGTCTGTGCAGCGCATTCCTTGAAATCATGACGGTGCGAATGGAAGGACGCCTCCAGTCCGTGATCATCGTGCCGGATGGCTTGAAATCGGCAGTCTTCCCATCGATGATGTTGCAGACCCTGGTGGAAAACGCCATCAAGCATGGCCTGGAACCGAAACCCGAGGGCGGCCTGCTCGAGATCGGCGCCGAGATCGTCGACGGCCAGCTGGCCGTCCACGTGCGCGACACCGGCATCGGTTTCGCGCCGAAAGCGGAAGCCGGCGTAGGACTCGCCAACGTGCGCGAGCGTTTGAAGGCCTTGTACAACGGCCGGGCCGAGCTGATCATCAGCATGCCGCCCGCCGGCGGCACTTGCGGCACGATCAAAGTGCCCTACGAGATCGCCCCCGCCCCCGCCTGACTGGACAACTCCCGCATGCGCCCCTTGCCCGCTCCCACTGCCGTCGTTGCCGACGACGAGCGCCTGATGCGCGATCAGATCATTGGCCGCCTGAAGGAAGCCTGGCCCGAGCTCCTGATCGTGGGCGAGGCCGCCAACGGCAGCGAGGCAATCGCCCTCGTGCAGAGGGAGAAACCCGACATCGTCTTTCTCGACATCAGCATGCCCGGTGTGGACGGCATCGAGGCGGCGCAGGCGCTGGCCGGCCAGGTCCATGTGGTCTTCGTCACCGCCCATGACGAATTCGCCATCCGTGCTTTCGAGCAGGGCGCCGTCGATTACGTGCTGAAGCCGGCGGAGCCGGAGCGGCTGGCGGTGACCTGCGAGCGTCTGCGCGCGAGGCTCCGCCAGGCGCCGGATCCGATGAGCGACCTGCTGGCGCAGCTAGCCCAACGACTCGGGCCCGCCGGGCCGAAACCGCGCGAATACATGCGCTGGGTGCAGGCAAGCGTAGGCGCCACGCTGCGGATGATCCCGACGAGCGACATCCTGTTCTTCCGCGCCGAGGACAAATACACGCGGGTGCAGACCGCGGCTTTCGAAGCGCTGATCCGCAAGCCGATCAAGGAGCTGATCGAGGAGCTCGATCCGAACGAATTCTGGCAGATCCATCGCGCCACCGTCGTTCGCGTCGACGCGGTCGAGCAGGTCAGCCGCAATCTCCGCGGCCATCAGGTCGTGCATGTGAAGGGCCGCGACGAAAGGCTCGAGGTGAGCCGCACGTTCAATCATCTGTTCAAGCAGATGTAGGAGCCCCGTGTCATCCGGGCATTCTTGCGCTGCGCGCCGCATGCGCCCGACGTCGACGTTTCCGCGCGCTCGGTCAACCCTTGACCGCGCCCATCGTCAGCCCCTTCACCACGTACTTCTGGAAGATCATCGTCAGGATTATCGCGGGCGCCATGATCGCGACGGCTGCAGCCATCACGCCGCCCCAGTCGACTTCGGCATAAGAAAGAAAATTGTAGACCGCGATGGGCAGGGTCTTCGTCTTCTCCATGCTGAGCACCTGGGAGAACATGAAGTTGTTCCACGAAAAGATGAAGGACAGCGTCGTCGCGGTGATGATGCCCGGCCCCGACAGCGGAAGGATGATCTTCCAGAACGCGTACTGGCGGGTCGCACCGTCCACCATCGCCGACTCCTCCATCTCGGGAGGAATCGTGGAGAAATAGCTGGACATGATCCAGACGACGATAGGCAAGGCGATGAGCATGTGGCTCAGGATCAACGCCGTGTAGCTATCCATCAGATCCAGCCGCGAAAATACGACATACCACGGCATCAGGAACGAGATTCCCGGCATCAGTCGCGCCAGGAGAATGAACACGGCGAGCTTCCTCTGCGTGAACCGCGCGATCGAGTACGCCGCGGGCAGCCCGAGAACGAGCGAAAGGACAACGGCAGCGGTGCCGACGATCGTCGAGTTCAGGAAGTACTTCAGGAAGTCCTGCTCTCCAAAGACCTTCTGGTAATTCTGCAGCGTGGGGGCGAACAGGATCTTCGGCGGCCAGGCAATGATGTCGACCTGGGTCTTGAACGACGACGACAACATCCAAAGAAACGGGAACAGCACGACGAGCGCCATCCCGGCGACGACGACATAGAAAATAACGCTCCGCAGATATTTCTTGTTCATCGGGCCGCTCATCCGCTTCCTTCCGCGCGGGTGGAGATCATGCCGCCTAGATTTCCGATGCGGCGCGCAACTTCATGATTCCGAGGCTGCAACCGAAAACCACGACGAAAAGAACGACGAGAATGACTGCGGACTGCCCCATGCGGAAATACTCGAAGCTGTACTTGAATCCCATGATGTTGAGCGTTTCGGATGCGTAGCCGGGACCGCCCCCGGTCATCGCGAAGATGATGTCGAACGTCTTCAACGCATCGATGAGCCGCAGGATCAGCGCGGTCAGAATGACCGGCATGACCATGGGGATGGTGACCCATCGGATGATCTGCCACTCGCTCGCGCCGTCGATGCGCGCAGCTTCGACGGGTTCGTCCGAAAGACCGGCGAGACCGGCGAGAACGATCAACGTGATCATCGGCGTCCACTGCCACACGTCGACGAGGACCAGCGACGGGATGACCGACTTGTCGCTCGAAATCCACAGGCCGGGAGGCAGTCCGAACGACTGCAGGACGAAGTTCGCCAGGCCGATGGTCGGGTCGTAGAAGAGATTGAAAACGATCCCGATGGCGACGGGTGTCGCGACGAGCGGCAGCAGAAGCAGAAGCTTGGCGAGGCTCTTTCCGACGAAGGCGCGGTTGAGCATGAGGGCGGCCGCGACGCCGAGAATGCCCTCGGCGGCAACCGCGAGCAGCGTGAACGCGAACGTCCTCCCAAGCGCATGCAGAAAGCGTGGCTCCGTCAGAACCCGCGTATAGCTCTTCAATCCGACGAACGTCGCGGGCATGCCGGAGGTGAGATTCCAGTTGGTGAAACTGAGGTAAGCCGTGTACAGAACGGGAAAGACCATCAGCATGGCGACGAAGACGATCGCCGGAAGAGGAAACAGCGTTTGCAGATTTCGTTCCGCAAAGCTCGGCCGGGTCATGAGCGACCCCACCGTTTACAAGAGTTCCGCTCACAGCGAGACCGGCGAGCGCATGCCAGCCATCCGATGGTGCGTCCGCGGATGGCCGGCGCTGCATTCATGCGACGTCCCGGCATCGTCAGGCCTCGAGCGTTGACTCCGGCAACTTGCCTCTTACTTGCCTCTCACTTTCCGTACTCGCCGGTGTCCTGCAGAAGTTCGTTGACCTTTTCGACTCGTTCCTTCGCCATCTTCTCGAGGTTCGGCGACGTGCCCTTGGTGTTGATCGATTCGATGATCAACTCGCCGATGAGGTCACGCGCTTCGCCGACTGCGCTCATGTACGGGCGGTCCAGCGGATAGCCGTTCTTGGCGGCGAAGGCGCGCGTTTCGACCAGGCCAGGATTCACTTTCGCCAGAACCGCTTTGTCTTCCCAGACCGAGGATCGCGCCATCGTGATATTGGCCAGCATCCCCCTGGTCGCGAGCTCCTTGCTCGTCGCCCAATCGATGAATTTCATCGCCAGGTCCTTCTTCTTCGACTGCTTCGCCACGGCCATTCCCCACGACGTTACGATGAACGGTGAATTCGTCTTCGGGCCTGCGGGGAAATTGGCGATCCCAACTTTGTCCGCACCCAGCTGCGTCTTGGCGGGATCGATGATCTGGCCATAGAACACGGAGGCATCGGTCCACATGGCGATCTTCCCGGCCTGGAAGAGCGGCATGATGTTTTCCCAGGACATCGACGTCACGCCCTTCGGCCCGTAGTTGCCGAGAAGCTTTCCGTAGAACCGGATGGCGTCGACGGCGGGCTTGGAGTCGAAGACGGCGACGCCCTTGTCGAGATACTGGCCTCCGTAGTTGTAGACGTAGCTCGACAGCTGGGTCACGGCCGCCGCGCCCTTTCCGCGCGAGGCCAAACCCGCGGCGCTGTCGGAGTTGAGCTTCCTTGCGGCAGTCTCGAGATCGTCGAAGGTGGCCGGAATCTTGATTCCAGCGCTGGCGAGCAGATCCTTTCGATAGTAAAGCACCTGCCATTCGGTCACCAGCGGAACGATGTAGGACCTCGTCCCGAACGTCGCGACACTCATGACGTTCTTCGGATAATCGGAAAAGTCGTAGCCGGTGAGAGGCTCGTACCACCCGTTCTTGTAGAACATCTTCCCTTCCTGCAGCGGACGGGTCATGAACACGTCGACCGACGAAGAGTTCGTGGCGAACTCGGTCGTGAGCTTCGTGGTGAGCTGACTTTCCTGAAGGCTTTCCGCATTGACCTTGATCCCCGTCGCGCTTTCGAACTCGGGAATGGCCGACTTGAGCAGCTCACCGTAGGGATGGTTCGCGAGCAGCACGCGAATCTCCTTGGCTTGCCCTTGCGCCATTGCACTCGCGGCAATGCAGAGCGAAAACAGCGCAACCAAAATATTCCTCATGACCTTCCTCATACATCCTCCCTCACGTGGTATTGAACTACTTCGATCGCAATCGGTGTGTCGGCCCTAGATGATGGTTTGAGAAGTCTCGGGATCGAAGACGTGCGTCTTCGCCATTTTCAAATCCACCTTCAGCGTTGCGCCGACGCGAAGCGGGGTTTCCGGTACGTCCATCCGCGCAACGATGGAATGCGCGCCGCACGTCAGATGCGCGAATATCTCCGAGCCCAGCGGCTCAACGACTTCGGCGCGGGCCGTCACCGTGTTTCCGCTGTCTGCCGCTGCTCCCGAATCGTGCGCCGCAATGTCTTCGGGCCGAACGCCGAACACGACTCGTCGGCCCGCGTACGATTGGAGCCGTGGGCCGAACGATGCGGGCAACTTGACCCGGAAGCCGCCGGTGTCGATGAACAGGCTGCCGTCTGCCGCAATCACGCTGGCGTCGGCGAAATTCATCGCCGGAGAGCCGATGAACCCCGCGACGAAGCGGTTGGCCGGCCTCGCGTAGACCTCCATCGGCGCGCCGCTTTGCTGCAGGACACCCTTGTTCATGATGAAGATCCGATCGGCCATCGTCATGGCCTCGACCTGGTCGTGGGTGACGTAGATGATGGTGGCGGCGAGACGGCGATGCAGCTTGCTGATTTCCGCGCGCATCGCCACGCGCAGCTTCGCATCGAGGTTGGAGAGCGGCTCGTCGAACAAGAACAGCTTTGGCTTGCGCACGATCGCCCTCCCCACGGCCACGCGTTGCCGCTGGCCGCCGGATAGTTCCTTGGGCTTTCTGTCCAGCAGGTCGTGGAGCCCGAGAATATCGGCGGCTTCCTGTACGCGTGCATCGATTTCCACCTTGGACAGTTGCCGGATCTTGAGCCCGAAGCCCATGTTGTCGCGGATGTTCATGTGCGGATACAGCGCGTAGTTCTGGAACACCATGGCGATGTCCCGGTCCTTGGGCGCCATGTCGTTGACGAGCGTGTCGCCGATGTAGATCTCGCCGGAACTGACCGTTTCGAGGCCGGCGATCATCCGCAGTGCCGTCGTCTTGCCGCAGCCCGAGGGTCCCACCAGCACGGCGAATTCCTTGTCCCGGATTTCGATGGACACGTCGTTGACCACCTTGGCCGGGCCAAACTGCTTCACGACGTTCTTGAGGGTCACCCGGGCCATGGCACCGACCTCTTCAATTGAAATCCGCGTATCGAAGGCGCCCGACTACCGTGCCCACGCCGGGCATTGATAATTCGCGATTCCAGTCTGGTGTTTGCGGTGCCCATTCAAGCGGCCGCCGAAAGCGGATCCCGGGGCCCCATGCAACTCCATGTTCCGCGGGCAAGCGGCGCCGTCGGGCGCGCGCATGACCCTTCGCTCGGACGGGGCACTGCGTCCAGCGTACTTCGGGACGCAAAGAGCAGGGTTGCGCAGGATCAAGCCGGGCGCAGACTCAGAGCACGGGCGCCTGGCGTCACGACGAAGCGCGAAGGCGCCGTCTCGCTATCGAGATGCGACGCTTGGGAGTGGGCGAGGGGGGATATGCTGAAGACAAAGAGCGCCCGAAACCGTGCTCTCGAGCGGCAGCCGGTCCGCGCGGCTCGCCCGCGGATCAGGCTTCGAGCAGCGCCTGCGCGAGCTCGGCGAACCCCGCTCCTGCCCCGCATTGGGTCACGTACGCGGGAAGCGCGCTGATGCGATCGGCAAACTCATGGATGTTCGCGACACCGACGGCGCTCGGAAAATACGCGAACATCGGCGCGTCGTTCGGCGAGTCGCCGACGAACACATACCGTTCGCGCTCGCGATCGAGATCGACGCCGAACGCCTCGGCGAACAGCGTGCGCGTCATCGAAAGCTTGTCGTAGGCGCCGAACCAGCCGTTGACGTGGATCGAGCTCACTTTCGCCGTCATCCCTTCGGCCTCCATCAGCGCCACGATCCGGTCGACGGCAGCGCGCGGCAACTCGGGCACGTCCTCGCGGAAGTCGATCGCGAGATCGGCCTCGCGATAGAGCTGGTCGGACGCAAGCGCGCTGCCCGGCACCGCGGCCACGATCCGCTCGCCGATCGCGGCGAGCCGGGAGCGGTTCGCTCGGCGCGTCGTGTCATCGACGACGAAACGCCTGACGAGCCTGTGGGCGGGCTCGTCGTAGCGCATGTAGAACGCTCCATTTTCACCGACGACGGCGTCGACCGGCCACATGCGCGCAATGTGATCGCACCAACCCGCGGGGCGTCCGGTGACCGGGATCACGCGCTTGCCAGCGGCGTGCAGTCGGTCCACTGCCGCATACGCTTCCGCCGTGATGCGGCCGCGCGTCGACAACGTTTCGTCGATGTCGGCGAGGACGCCGCGGATCCCGCGCCGCAAATGGACCGGCATCGAGGCGAGCGGGCGCATCGACGCTCGCGCCGCCGGATTCACGCCGGGTCCGCCGCCACGGCGAGCGCGACGCAGGCCGCGACACTCGCCCGCGCTTCGGGTGGCAAGCCAAGCCCGCATTTCGTCCGCCGCCAGAGCACGTCATCCGTCGTGCGCGCCCATTCCTCCCGAACGAACCACTCGACTTCGCGCGCGGTGAGACCGTTGCCGAAGTGTTGACCGAGATCGGCCGGCACCTTCGCGTCGCCCAGTACTTTCGGCGCGAGCGAGCCGTGCCGTCGGGCGATGCCGCGCACGACATCGGCGGGAAGTCCGGGATAGCGCCGCTGCAGCTCGGCGGTCCATTCCCGGATACCGCCCGGCGGCAGATCCCCGCCGGGCAGCACGACGGGAAGCGTCCACGCCGGCTTCATCGCGGGAAGGAACGGCTTCAATTCGTCCAGCACGTGCTCGGCGAGCTTGCGATACGTCGTGATCTTGCCGCCATAGACCGACAGCAGGGGCGCGCCCGCCGCGCCGCCTCCATCGAGCTTCAGCACATAATCGCGCGTGATCGCCGAGGGGTCGCTCCGGCCGTCGTCGTAAAGGGGCCGGATCCCGGAAAAGGTCCAGACGACGTCGGCGCGGCTCAACGGTGTTTCGAGATAGGTATTGGCGAGCTGCAGCAGATAGTCGATCTCGGCCGCGGAGATTTCCGGATGCTCGAATTCCGTGACCGGTACGTCGGTCGTGCCGATCAGCGAGTAGCGATCCTCGAACGGGATCACGAAGACGATCCGGTTGTCCTTGTTCTGCAGGATGTACGCGTGGTCCTCCGGATGCACGCGCGGTACGACAATGTGACTGCCTTTCACGTGGCGTACGTTTTCGGTCGACGGCATTGCCGCGAGCGTGTCGCGCACGACCTTCACCCAGGGGCCGGCGACGTTGGCGATCGCGCGCGCCGCGACCTCCGTCGTTGCTCCACCCGCAGCGGCGAGCGTCGCCCGCCAGAGGCCGCCTTCGCGCCGCGCGCCGGTGAGCTTCGTGCGCACGCGAATGTCCGCGCCCAGCTCCCGGGCAGCCATTTCGTTGGCCAGCACCAGCCTCGCGTCATCGACGCGCGCGTCGGCGTAGACGAAACCCTTGCGGAAGCTGGGTTTGAGCCCGGCGCCCCATTTCGATCCCCGCAGGTCGACGCCGAAGGAGCCCGGCAGCGTGACGCGGCGCGAGAAATGGTCGTACATGAAAAGCCCGAGGCGGATCATCCACGCCGGGCGCAGGTGCGGCTCGTGCGGCAGCACGAACGAGAGCGGCTGCACGAGGTGCGGCGCCTGGTGCAGCACCACCTCGCGCTCCGACAGCGACTCGCGGACGAGCCGGAACTCGTAGTACTCGAGGTAGCGCAGTCCGCCGTGGATGAGCTTGGTGCTCCACTGCGATGTAGCCGCCGAGATGTCGTCCTGTTCGACGACGAGCACCTTGAGGCCGCGGCCGGCGGCGTCGCGGGCGATCCCCGCGCCGTTGATGCCCGCACCGATGACCGCGAGGTCGTAGACGTTCGCGTTGTTGTTTGTCATTGGGGAGTGAAGCGGCAGTAGCAACTGTAATTCTAGCCTACTGCGCCACGGCCGGCCTGCGGCGCGGCGCAGGATGTTAAGCTTGAATCAACGAATCACCGAAAACCGCCGCGTCCTGCGGGAAGGGCATAGCGGGGCGCAGCGTGATTGTTCGTAGGAGATGGCCGTGCGAATCGCCCCCGAAGTCGCCGCGCTCGTTCCCGAGATGAAGGCGTGGCGCCACCACCTCCACGCGCATCCGGAGACGGCGTTCGAGGAAACGGCAACGAGCGCCTTCGTCGTCGGCAAGCTCAAGTCGTTCGGGCTCGAGGTGCACACGGGACTTGCGAAGACCGGCGTCGTCGGCGTGCTCCGCTGCGGCCGGGGCGACCGTGCAATCGGCCTGCGCGCCGACCTCGACGCCTTGCACATCGTGGAAAAGTCGGGGGTCGACGCACGCGTCGAAGATCCCCGGCAAGATGCACGCCTGCGGCCACGACGGGCACACGGCGATGCTCCTCGGTGCAGCGGCCGCCCTTGCCCGCCGCAAGAGCTTCGATGGCATCGCCTATTTCATCTTCCAGCCCGCCGAGGAAAACGAGGGCGGCGGGCGCGTGATGGTCGAGGAGGGTCTGTTCGAGCGGTTCCCGATGCGCGCCGTCTACGGGATGCACAACTGGCCGCAGAAGCCGTTCGGGACCTTCGCCGTGCGAGCCGGGCCGCTGATGGGTGCATTCGACATTTTCGAGATCGTCGCGACCGGCAAGGGCGCGCACGCGGCGATGGCGTACACCGGCAAGGACCCGATGCTGTTCGTCGCGCACGCAATCTCGGCGCTGCAGACGATCGTCGCGCGGAATTTGCATCCGCTCGACGCCGGTGTCGTGAGCATCACCCAGGTGCACGGTGGCGACACCTGGAACGTGATTCCGCAGGAGATCGTGCTGCGCGGAACGGTGCGTACATTCAATCCCGACGTGCAGGAGCTGATCGAACAGCGGATGCGCACGATCGTGGCGGGAATCGCCGCGATGTTCGAGATGAGCGCGACCGTTCGCTACGAGCGCCGCTATCCCGCGACGGTGAACGACGAGACCGAAACGAAGCACGCCATCGCCGCCGCCAGCGCCGTGGTCGGTGCGGCCAACGTCGACACCGACCCGACGCCGAACATGGGCAGCGAGGATTTCGCATTCATGCTGCAGGCGAAGCCGGGCTGCTACGTGTGGCTCGGCGCGGGCCGCGGCGCGGACACTCCGAACGTGCACAACCCGCACTACGACTTCAACGACGACGCGCTCGCGGTCGGTGCGAGCTATTGGGTGACGCTCGCCGAGCAGCAGCTTGCGGCAGGCACGGGACGCAAGGCAGCGTAGCTCGCGCTTGCGGCGGCACGCCTGCGCCGCCTGGGTCAGGCTTTGGGCAGCAGCCTGCCTCGCCGCTCATGCGCAACGAGCTTCAGCACGGCGGTCGACGCGAGCCGTGCGCGCACATTGTCCGCGCGTGACGTGAGGACGATGGGGACGCGCGTTCCGCACACGATCCCCGCCGAATCCGCGCCGGCCAGATACTGAAGCTGCTTCACCATCATGTTTCCGGCTTCGAGGTCGGGCACGAGCAGAATATCCGCCTGCCCGGCAACCGCCGAGTCGATCCTTTTCGTGCGGGCGGCCGCGGCCGAGATCGCGTTGTCGAAAGCGAGCGGGCCGTCGAGCAGGCCGCCCGTGATCTGGCCGCGATCGGCCATCTTGCACAGCGCCGCAGCGTCGAGCGTGCCGGGAATTTTCGGGTTGATCGTCTCCACCGCGGAGAGGATCGCGACTTTCGGCTTGGCGATCCCGAGGATGTGCGCGAGCTCGATCGCATTCTGGCAGATGTCGACCTTGTCCTCGAGCGTCGGGTAGAGGTTGATCGCAGCGTCGGTGACGAGCAGCAGGCGCGGGTACGCCGGGACATCCATGACGAAGACGTGCGAGATGCGCCGCGCCGTGCGCAGGCCGGTGGCCGACGGCACGACGGCGGCCATCAGCTCGTCGGTGTGGAGGCTTCCCTTCATCAACGCGTCGACGTGGCCGGCGCGCGCGAGCTCGACGCCTTTTTCCGCTGCGGCGTGGCTGTGCTCGACGCTGACGATCTGGTACGGCGACACGTCGATCCCTTCGGCGCGCGCGACGGCGCGGATCTTCGCTTCGGGCCCGACGAGCACCGGGACGATCAGTTCGCGCCTCGCCGCCTCGATCGGCCCGGCCAGCGAATCGCGATCGCAGGGGTGGATCACCGCGCAGGTAACGGCCGGCAGGCTCTCGCAGCGCTTGAGAAGCCGCGCGAACGCATCGTTGCGGCGCAGGATCAGCTCCGGCGTCGCGACATCGGCGTAGGCGATGCGTTCGGTCGGGGCGGCGACCGTGGCAATCCCCTTGGCCAGCACCTCGCCGTTCTGGTTCGTGCAGCGGCAGTCGAAATCGATCCGCTGCTCCTGCACGTGCCGCGCCTTCGCGGTCACCGTCGCCGTCAGCGTGTCGCCGGCGCGGCACGCACCCGCATAATGGAAGCGCGTGCCGACGATGGCGCTGCCGGGGCCCGGCAGGCGCCGATTGAGAACACCCGCGACGAGTGCGATCGCGGCCGCACCCTGCGCGCAGAAGCGATCGTCGGCGGTTCCGCCCTCGAGGTGAAAGCCCTCGACGTCGCCGGTGGCGAGCGCGAGGGCCTCGACGTCGGTTGCCGTCAGCGTGCGCGAAATCGTCTCGGTGGCGCCCACCGCAATTTCGTCGAACGTGCGGTTGGTGAAATCGCGCATGGTCCCTCCTCGCCCGGAGCCGACGCGTTCAGGTGCGCGCCGCGCTGCGGCGGCCCTTCTCGCGCGCGCCTGGCACGCTCTTGCGCGCCGGAGTCCTTTCCGCAGCGACCGCCGCCGTGCCGGCCGGCAGCGGCAGGAGCGTCTTCAGCTCGGCAACCAGCGCCCGCTGGCGCTCGTCCAGCCGAAAGTGCGACAGCATGACGTCGAGCAGCGCGTGCGCGTGCCGGCGGTCCGCCACGGAGCGGAGGAGTTTTGGCAGCGCGCGCTTCGCCTGCACGGGTTCGAACTCCACGACGATGGTCTCTTCGTGCATCAGCCGGCGAAACTCGTCTTCGCTCACCCGGTCGAGCACATGCGCCGGCGCGACCAGCTCGCGCACGCGCTCCATCTGGGCGAGCTTGCGCTTGCCGCTTCCCGCCTTCGCCATCAGCAGCCCGATGCGAACGAAGCCCTCGGCTGCGCCCCCTTGCTCGATCGTGTCCAGCACCTGCCGCACCGCAGGCACGGAGCGCGGGTCAAATCGCGTCGCGCGGCGGATCACCCGCTGCTGATCGGCGACATTGAGCGACAGCAGGTTGCCATGGACCTGGAAGAACGCCGCCTCCGCCGCGGCATCGCGCAGGTCGCGGTAGAGATCAAGCGCTGCGCTCACGCATTCGGAGGCCGTGTGCTCGACGCTGGTCAACGCGTTGTCGGCGCGTCGCGGGCGGCGTGCGGCCCTCACCGACGCAGCGGCGTACGGCAGAAAGCCGAGGAGCGGATTGCGATCGGACAGCGCCCAGCGCTGGACGCGCAGTGGATGAAATTCACGCCGCAGCTTCGCGAGCCACTCGGGGGAGAGCTGGCGGACGAGCGGACGCGCAAGCAGCTCGTAGGCACGTTCGCTTAGCTCCGATAGCGCAGCAACCGCTTCGAACGGCTTTTCGTCGACGCGGTCGTATTTCTGCATTTTGCGCAAGTCTTCGAGCGTGCGCTCGACGATCGTGACGTCGTAGGCGACCGCGCCGCCGCGTCCCTGTCGCTCCTTGATGTCCATCGCGTACAGATCCGGCGGAAGCTGCTGGATCTGCTTCAGGAGCTCGCCGATCTGCGCGTGCTCCTTCTTCGCAACAGCGCCGGACACGAAGATCCCGAGGTGGCCGATGTCCTCGTGCAGCAGGCCGACGATCGTCTGGCCTGACGCCTTGATCTCGTCGGTCGACGAATAGAGGTCGCCGATCCAGTTGAACGCCTGCTGCGGCGGCGTGATGTTGTCGCCCATCGATGCGAACACGATGATCGGCGACTTGATCGATTTCAGGTCGAAGAAGCGGCCCGGCCCGAGCCGCGCATCGCCGGCGGAGAGCTTGTTGCCCACGAAGAGGTTGTTGACGATCCACCGGATCTCGGCGTCGTTGAACAGATAGAACCCGCCCCACCAGCGCTCGAACTCCAGGAACCGCGGCGCTTCGTCGTCGACGTTCTCGTACAGGTGGTAGTACTTCTCCCACAGCGTGTTGGCCGGATTGAGGTTCTCGAAGTTGGCGACGAGGTGCGCGCCGTCGAACTTGCCGCCGCCGAGATCGCCCGCGAACAGATTGATCCACGCGCCGCCGAAGAGTCCGCCGTAGTAGCGCAACGGATTCTCGGCGTCGTTGCCGGCCCAATGCGACATCGGCGCGCCGTTGATGACGCATGGACCGGCGATATCGGGCCTCGAGGCCGCGGGCATCATGACTGCCCAGCCGCCCTGGCAGTTGCCGACCAGCACCGGTTTCGGGCTTTCCGGATGCCGCGCCGCGACGAGCCGGACGAATTCGGCTTCGGCGTCCACCACGTCAGCGAGCGTCTGCCCCGGTTCGGGATCGGGAAAGAAGATCACGAAATAGACGGGGTGCCCCGCCTTGAGCGCGACGCCGACCTCCGAATCCTCCTTGAATCCGCCGATGCCCGGGCCGTGGCCCGCGCGCGGGTCGATGATGATGAATGGGCGCAGCGTGTCGTCGACACGAATGCCGGCCGGGGGAACGATCCGCACCAGCGCGTAATTGACGGGCCGCTCGAAGGCGCGTGCGTCGGCAAGCGTTTCCCATGCGTAGTGGAGGAGCGGCGGCTTGCCGGCCGCCTCGTGGGCGAGATAGTTGTTGCCGCGTTGGCGCAAAGCGTCCCAGAAGAGGACCGAGCGCTGGACGCTGTCGACACCGTACTGCCAGGCGTCCTGCCACAGAGTCGAGGGGCGTCTTCGGGGTCGGCGAAGCGGCGAGGTAGCGGCTGCCGGCCGTTTGCGATGCGGCCGCTATAGCGCTCCATCGCGGAGTGCAGGCGGCGATCGAGCGTATTCGCGACGCCGCGCGAAATCTGCGTCGCACGGTCTATCGTGGTGTTGAGGTCGGTCATGACACTTGATACAGAGGGTGTTGCAATGCAACATGCTAGCAGATCGGCCGCCTGCTGCTTTGGCGTGGAGCAAACGAAAGCAGGTTTTCTGTAGGCGACAGAGATTCGGCGCGGCCTGCGTCCCGGGCGGCGAGGGCCGTTTAGCAACGCAGTTCCGACTTCGGCTCCTGCGAAAAGGGCGGCCGCCGCCCCGTTTGCGCTAGGGGTTCGCTGCGCTCAGGCGCGATGGCGCATCTTGCGGATCGCTTCGAGCTGCGCGACCGCGATCGCGAGCTCGGCCTCGGCCGTCGCGATCTCCTCGCTTCGAGGTCTTGTTCTGCATCGCTTCCTCGGCGGCCCGCTTTGCTTCGGCAGCCTTGACCTCGTCCAGGTCCTTCGCGCGGATCGCGGTGTCGGCGAGGACCGTGACGAGGTGCGGCTGCACTTCGAGGAAGCCGCCGTGCACGAAGACGAGCTCGTCCTCGGCCTGGCCGGGCACCTTGATCCGCACGGCGCCGGGCTTGATCTGCGTGAGCAGCGGCGTGTGGCGCGGATAGATGCCGAGCTCGCCCACGACGCCGGGCAGCACGACGAACTCCGCTTCGCCGGAGAAGATCTGCTCCTCGGCGCTGACGACATCGACGTGGATCGTGTTGGCCATGGTCTTCCGTCCGCTTCGTTTCGGGCGCGTTCTCGCCTACTGGAGCGTCTTCGCCTTCTCGATGGCTTCCTCGATCGTGCCGACCATGTAGAACGCCTGCTCGGGCAGCTCGTCGCATTCGCCGTTGACGATCATGTTAAAGCCCTTGATCGTGTCCTTCAGCGACACGTACTTGCCCGGCGAGCCGGTGAACACTTCGGCGACGCTGAACGGCTGCGACAGGAAGCGCTGGATCTTCCGCGCCCGCGCCACCGCGAGCTTGTCGTCGGGCGAGAGCTCGTCCATCCCGAGAATCGCGATGATGTCGCGCAGTTCCTTGTAGCGCTGCAGCACCGACTGCACGCCGCGCGTCGTGTTGTAGTGCTCCTCGCCGATGACGTGCGGATCGATCTGGCGCGACGTCGAGTCGAGCGGATCAACCGCAGGATAGATGCCGAGCGAGGCGATGTCGCGCGACAGCACGACGGTCGCGTCGAGGTGGCCGAACGTCGTCGCCGGCGACGGGTCGGTCAGGTCGTCTGCGGGCACGTACACGGCCTGGATCGAGGTGATCGAGCCCGTCTTGGTCGACGTGATCCGCTCCTGCAGCTTGCCCATCTCCTCGGCCAGCGTCGGCTGGTAGCCCACCGCGGAGGGCATCCGGCCGAGCAGCGCGGACACTTCGGTGCCGGCCAGCGTGAAGCGGTAGATGTTGTCGATGAACAGCAGCACGTCGCGGCCTTCGTCGCGGAAGTTCTCGGCGATCGTCAGGCCGGTCAGCGCGACGCGCAGCCGGTTGCCCGGCGGCTCGTTCATCTGGCCGTACACCATCGCGACCTTGGACTTCGCCGAGGTCGTCCTTGTTGACGACGCCGGCGTCCGATCATCTCGTGGTAGAAGTCGTTGCCCTCGCGGGTGCGCTCGCCGACGCCGGCGAACACCGACAGGCCCGAGTGGGCGGTCGCGATGTTGTTGATGAGCTCCATCATCGTCGACCGTCTTGCCCACGCCGGCGCCGCCGAACAGGCCCACCTTGCCGCCCTTGGCGAACGGGCAGCAGAGGTCGATCACCTTGATGCCGGTCTCGAGCAGCTCCTGCGACGGCGAAAGCTCCTCGAACGACGGGCGCGTCGCGGTGGATCGACATCTGCTTTTCCGCGTCGACGGCGCCCCGCTCGTCGATCGGCCGGCCCAGCACGTCCATGATGCGGCCGAGCGTCTTGCCGCCGACCGGCACCATGATTGGGTTGCCGGTGTTGACGACCGTCATCCCGCGGCGCAGGCCGTCGGAGCTGCCGAGCGCGATCGTGCGCACGATGCCGTCGCCCAGCTGCTGCTGGACCTCGAGCGTCAGCCCGATCTCGTCCATCTTGAGGGCGTCGTAGATCTTCGGCATCTCGTTGCGCGCGAACTCCACGTCGACGACCGCGCCGATGCACTGAACGATGGTTCCTTGATTCATGTTCGCATCCCCAAGTTGCGTTGCTCGAATCTCGGCTAGCACGGCAGCCGCGCCGCCGACGATCTCGGCCAGTTCCTTGGTGATCGCGGCCTGGCGGGTCTTGTTGTGGATGAGCTGCAATTCGTCGATGATCGTGCTGGCGTTGTCGGACGCCGCGCTTCATCGCGACCATCCGCGCCGACTGCTCGGAGGCCATGTTCTCGTTGACCATCTGGAAGATCAGCGCTTCGACATAGCGCCGCAGCATGCCGTCGAGCAGCTCCTTCGCGTCCGGCTCGTAGATGTAGTCCCACGACCCCTCCGCCACCTCCGCCTTCCGGATCTCGCCGGTGCCGGGCGTGCGGAACTGCTCGGGGATCGGCAGCATGTGCCCGTGCCGCGGCTTCCTGCTTCATCGTGTTGATGAACGTCGTGAAGAACACGTGGACCTGGTCGAGCTCGCCCGCCATGTACTTGTCGAGCAGCACCTTCACCGGCCCGACGAGCGTCTCGATGCGGGCGGTCGCCGAGCTGCACCGCCTGCGACACCACGTTGGCGCCCAGGCGCTCGAGGAAGCCGAGACCCCTGCCGCCGATCGCGCAGTAGTCGACCTCGAGCCCCTTGGCCCGCCACTCCTTGTGCGCGCTCAGGACCAGCCGGAGGATGTTGGTGTTGAGGCCGCCGCACAGGCCCTTGTCGGTGGTGACGACGATGGCGCCGATGCGCTTCACCGCTTCGCGTTTCGCGAGGAACGGGTGCTTGTACTCGGTGTTGGCCTTGGCGATGTGCATCGCGATCTGCAACGCGCGCTCGACGTACGGCCGCGACGCGCGCATCCGGTCCTGGGCCTTTTTCATCTTCGAGGCCGAGACCATCTCCATCGCCTTGGTGATCTTGCGCGTGCTTTGCACGCTCTTGATCTTGTTTCGTATTTCTTTTGATCCCGCCATCTTCTTTGGCCCTTGTCGCGGATCGCCGCAACGCTACTGCGTGCCCTGCGGCTCCGGCTGCCTTATTTCGTCAATACGCGCCGTTCTTCTTGAAGTCCTCGACCGCGGCGGTGAGTGCCTTCTCGTCGTCGGCCGAGAGGTCCTTGGTCTTTTCGATGTTCGCCATCAGCGCCGCGTACTTGCTCTTCAGGTACGCGCGCAGCGCCGCCTCGAACGCGAGCGCCTTCTCGACCGGGACGTCGTCGTAGTAGCCCTTGTCGACTGTGAACAGCGTCACGGCCATCTCGTTGACCTGCAGCGGCTGGTACTGCGGCTGCTTCATCAGCTCGGTCACCAAGCGGCCGCGGTCCAGCTGCTTGCGCGTGGCCTCGTCGAGGTCGGACGCGAACTGCGCAAACGCCGCGAGCTCGCGGTATTGCGCGAGCGACAGCCGCACGCCGCCCCCCAGCTTCTTGATGATCTTGGTCTGCGCTTTGCCGCCAACCCGCGACACCGAGATGCCGGCGTTCATCGCCGGGCGGATGCCGGCGTTGAAGAGGTCGGTCTCGAGGAAGATCTGACCATCGGTGATCGAGATGACGTTCGTCGGCACGAACGCGGTCACATCGCCCGCCTGCGTCTCGATGATCGGCAGCGCAGTGAGCGAGCCGGTCTTGCCCTTGACCGCGCCCTTGGTGAACGTCTCGACGTACTCCTCGGAGACGCGCGCAGCGCGCTCGAGCAGCCGCGAGTGCAGGTAAAACACATCGCCCGGATACGCTTCGCGGCCCGGCGGACGACGTAGCAGCAGCGAAATCTGCCGGTACGCCCAGGCCTGCTTCGTCAGGTCGTCGTAGATGATGAGTGCGTCCTGCCCGCGGTCGCGGAAGTACTCGCCCATCGTGCAGCCCGAGTACGGCGCGATGTACTGCATCGCCGCCGACTCTGAGGCCGTCGCGGCAACGACGATCGTGTAGGCCATCGCGCCGGTTTCTTCGAGCTTGCGGATGACGTTCTTGACCGACGACGCCTTCTGGCCGATCGCGACGTAGACGCAGATCAGGTCCTTGCCCTTCTGGTTGATGATGGTGTCGACTGCAACCGCGGTCTTGCCGGTCTGGCGGTCGCCGATGATGAGTTCGCGCTGGCCGCGGCCGATCGGCACCATCGCATCGATCGCCTTCAGTCCGGTCTGCACCGGCTGCGACACGCCTTCGCGCCAGATCACGCCCGGCGCGATCTTCTCGATGACGTCGAACTCCTTGGTGGTGACCGGACCCTTGCCGTCGATGGGCTGGCCGAGCGAGTTCACGACGCGGCCAATCAGCTCCGGGCCGACCGGCACCGACAGGATGCGGCCCGTGCACTTGACGGTGTCGCCCTCGGAGATGTGCTCGTATTCGCCCAGGATCACCGCGCCGACCGAGTCGCGCTCGAGGTTCAAGGCGAGACCGAACGTGTTGCCCGGGAACTCTAGCATTTCGCCGGCCATCGACGTCGGAGAGCCCGTGGACGCGGGCGATGCCATCGGAGATGGAGACGATCGTCCCCTGCGTGCGCACCGTGGCGCCGGTATCCAGGTTCTGGATCTTGCTCTTGATCAGCTCGCTGATTTCAGAAGGATTCAACTGCATGGTGTCCTCGCGTCGCGCCGTCCCGGGCCACGCCCGGTGACGCGGTGGTGTTGAGTCAGGTTCGCAACTGGTTCGCCATCGACTGCAGCTGCGCCTGCACCGAAGCGTCGATCACGGTGTCGCCGACGGTAACCCTAGCGCCTCCGATCAGCGCCGGGTCCACGTTGACCGTGGCGTCTATCTTCTTGCCGAACCGCTTCTCCAGCGCCGCCTTGAGTTCCGCGAGCTGCGTATCGGTGAGCGGGAACGCGCTGTCGATCCGCGCCGTCGCCACGCCCTCCGCATCGTTCTTCAACGACTCGAACAGTGCCTCGATCTGCGGTAGCAGCGATATGCGGTCGGCCTCGACTAGAACCCGGATGAAATTGCGCCCCGGCGAATCGAGCTTGTCACCGACGATCGAAAGCAGCAGCGATTCCTTGTCGCCCGCGGTGAACTTCGGGTTGTCGAGCGCCTGCGCCATCGCGGGATCGGCGACCACCGCGCTCGCATAGCGCAGCATCGCCGACCATGGGGGCAGCGCGTTCGCTTCGCGCGCCACCGCAAACACGGCTTCCGCGTAGGGCCGGGCGATGGTGGTCAGTTCAGCCATCGGCGCGCCTAGAGTTGCTGCCGAATCGACGCCAGCAGGTCCGCGTGCGCTTTGGCGTCGACCTCGCGCTTTAGGATCTTTGCCGCGCCCGCGACCGCCAGATCCGCGACCTGGTTGCGCAGCGCCTCCTTTGCGCGCGCGACCTCCTGCTGGATCTCGGCCTTGGCGGCGGTAAGAATGCGGTCGGCCTCCGTTTTCGCGTCCGACTTGGCCGCGTCGATCGTTTCGCTCTTGAGCTTATCACCCTGCGCGATGATTTCGGAGGAGCGCGTCTTCGCTTCGGCCAGCATGTCGGCGATCCGCTTCTCCACGTTGGCAAGGCTCTGCTTGCCCTGCTCGCCGGCGGCGATGCCATCGGCGATCTGCTGCTGGCGGGTGTCGATTGCCCGCATCAGCGGCGGCCAGATGAAACGCGCGCAGAACCAGATGAAGGCCGTGAAGGCAACGGCCTGCATGATCAGCGTGAGGTTGAAATTCATGGCAACCCTCGTCTCGAAGGAGCCTGTGCGCGCCATCAGCCGAGAGCGTTCAGCAGCGGATTGGCGAAGGCGAAGAACATGGCGAGGCCCACGCCGATGATGAACGACGCGTCGATCAGGCCGAGCAAGAGGAAGACCTTGGCTTGCAGCTGCGGCATCAACTCCGGCTGCCGGGCGGCGCCTTCGAGGAAACGCGAGCACATGATGCCGACGCCGACGCAGGCGCCGAGCGCGCCCAGGCCGATCATGAGGCCGATCCCGATGCCGGTGGAGGCCTGGACCATCGCCAGCAGTTGAAGCTTGTCCATGTCTTGTTCCTTTCGATTGCGAGAGTGGGACGGTGAGAACGAAATGAAGCTCTACTGTCAGTGGTGTTCCTCGCCCATCGCCAGGTACACGATGGTCAGCATCATGAAAATGTAGGCTTGGAGCAGAACGATCAGGATGTGGAAGATCGCCCAGAGAACGTTCAGCACACCCCCGAAGATCGTTCCGGCGATTCCCGCGGCAGCCAGCATGCCGAGCAGCAGGAAGATGATTTCGCCGGCGTACATGTTGCCGTACAGCCGCAGCGAGTGCGACAGCGGTTTCGACACGTACTCGACGAGCTGGAAGAGGAAGTTGAACGGCCACAGCAGGAAATGATTGCCGAACGGCGTGGTGAAGAGCTCCTTCATCCAGCCGCCCATCCCCTTGGATTTGATCGCAAAGAGAATCATCAGCGCGAATACGGTGAGCGACAGCGCGAACGTCGTGTTGACATCGGCCGTCGGGACGCCCCGCCAGTGTTCCTGACCCAGAACATGCCGGTAGAACAGCGTCATGATGTCGACCGGAAGAAAGTCCATCGCGTTCATCAGGATGACCCAGAGGAACACCGTCAGCGCGATCGGCGCGACCCACTTGCTTTCGCCGTGGTAGATGCCCTTGACCTGATCGTTGACGAACTCGACGGCGAGTTCGACGAATGCCTGCCGCTTGTTCGGCACGCCCGAAGTCGCCTTGCGGGTGACGAGCCAGACGAGGCCCAGGCCGACGATTCCGAGAAACGCCGCCGTGACGAGCGTATCCACGTTCACGGTCCAGAAGGGACCGCCGCCCCTGACCGGGCGGGACAGGAAAGTCAGGTGGTGCTGGATGTATTCGGTCGGAGATTCGACGGCCATCGGCTAGATCCTGTCTACTTTCTCGTCGCGGACAAAAAACGCCATGCTGAACAAAATCACGGTGATCACGAACGCGGTGAAGAACGCCGGCGCCACGATGTCGCGATAGAGCGAAAGCGTGAGCCAGAGTCCGCCAACGATCACGAGAATCTTGCCCGCTTCCGCGCGGAACAGCGCGATGAGCGACGTGGCGGCGCTCGGCACCGGCGTGTCCCCGAGACCGAGTCCCAACAGGAACGCGTAGGCCACACCCGCCGCCAGGTTGACGATGCCCCCCAGCACCGCCGAGATCGCCCCATGCCCACCGGCCCACCACCCCGCGATTGCCGCGACGACCGCCGTAGCGATGACCTGCCACTTGAGAACGGTGCGGATCGGCTTGGTCTTGAGCGGCGGGATCACGCGGGCGCGACGGGCGCGCATCCGGCAAAAGCAAACGGGCGATTATAGTCGTCTTTTGCGGCGCCTCGCAACGAAGATGGTGCGTTGCGGTAGCGCTGTTTCGGCGGCGCGCGTACTCAATTTGATCTGCGTCAACCGCCGGAAAGCGCGCCCACGATCATCAGTTCGCCGCCGGGCTTCACGCGACTCCCGAGATCGCGGATCAGAACGCTGTCGACGAAAAGCTTGATGTGCGGTCGCACAGCGCCCTGTTCGTCGACGATGCGAAAGCGAAAGCCCGGAAAGCGCGCGTCGAGCTCGGCTAAGGCATCACCGAGCGCAGTCTCGCCCTCGCGAAGCTCGAGCAAGACCTGCTCGGCCCCGTCCGTGTACGAACGCAGCAGTCCGGGGATCTTCACCTTCAGCGTGACCTGCGAGGACTCGCGCATCGTGGCGAGCCCGCGTCAGACGGCTTCCACCGCATAGATCTCGGGCAGATGCGCCGCGAGACATTTCCACGTGCGCCCTTCGTCGCGACTGCCCCATACCTCACCGCTCGTCGTGCCGAAGTAGACGCCCACGTTCGCCGCCTGATCGGCCGTCATCGCCTGCCGCTTGACCGTCCACCATGTCTGCGTCTTCGGGAGGCCGCCCGCCTGCCGCTGCCACGTCTTGCCGCCATTGACGGAACGATAGACCGCGGGTTTCCCGCCCGGCGAAACGCGCGGCCACACGCTGGTCCCGTCCATGGGAAATACCCACAACGTGTCCGGATCGCGCGGATGCAGCACAATCGGCAGCCCAATCGAGCCGACCGATTTGGGCATCGACGCACCGATCTCGGTCCAACGCTCTGCCGGGCGATCGAGGCGGTAGATCCCGCAATGGTTCTGATGGTAGAGCCGGTCGGGCGCCAGCGGGTGGAGCCGCAGGCAATGGGGATCGTGACCGAATTCGGGATCCGGGTTCGGCAGGAAGTCCGCCCGGACTCCGCGGTTCAGCGGCCGCCAGTCAGCGCCGGCGTCGAGCGACTCGAAGATGCCGCCGCTCGACATCGCGAGGTAGAGATGTTTCGCGTCGCGCGGATCGACGAGGATCGAATGGAGCTTCGGGCCGTCGGGCGTGCCGTCCTGATCGCCCCCGCACCACTCTTTGCGCCGGGGATGATTGTTGAAGCCGCCCACGCCGGCCCAGGTTGCGCCGCCGTCGCCGGAGCGAAAAAGTCCTTGCGGCGAGGTTCCCGCATACCAGGCGCCGGGCTCGCTCGCGTGACCGGGCGTGAGCCAGAACGTGTGGTCGACGGTGCGTCCGCTCCCGGGCTCGAACGCGGGCGGCGTGGACGCTTCCTTCCACGTGCGGCCGCGGTCCGTCGAGCGGAAGATCGTCGGCCCCAGATGCCCGGTGCGCGCCGCGGCGAGCAGTGTCCTGCCGTCGCGCGGATCGAGCAGCGCGTGGTGCACGATATTGCCGAGGAACTGCGGGCCCGCGAGATTCCATTGTCGCCGCGAAGCGTCGCCGGCAAGAGACCAAAGCCCCTTGCGCGTGGCGATCAGCAGCGTCGTGTTGCGTGCGGGCCGCGTCCTGGCCGCGTTCTTGTTCTTCGGAGTGGGCATCGTCTTTCTCCGGGTCGGTCGAGCCGGTAACGCTACCCCGGTCGCGCAAACGCTGCAAGCGCCACGGACGCTGCGGAGCCTTGCGTCACGTGACAATTCCCCGCGGTGCAAAAGGGTTGCAAATACCGCGCAGGCCTGCAATTCTTCATGGGTCCGCTCTTATGGCCACCGGCGAGGAGTGCGCATGACGATCAAGGTTGGCGACAGGCTGCCCGCAGGCACACTGTCCGAATACATCGAAGTCGAAGGCAACGGCTGCACGATCGGCCCGAACGAATTCAAGGTCAGCGACCTCGTGAAAGGAAGGAAGGTCGTCATCTTCGGTCTGCCCGGCGCGTTCACGCCGACGTGCTCGGCCAAACACGTGCCGAGCTACGTGCAGAATCTCGACAAGCTCAAAGCAAAGGGCGTCGCTGAGGTGGTTTGCATGTCGGTGAACGACGCGTTCGTGATGGGCGCATGGGCGCGCGACCAGAAGACCGGCGGCAAGGTGCGGATGATGGGCGACGGCAGCGCCGCGTATGCGAAGGCACTTGGCCTCGAGAACGATCTGACGGCGCGGGGGCTTGGCATCCGGTGCCAGCGTTTTTCGATGCTGGTCGACGACGGCGTCGTGAAGACACTCAACGTCGAGGCGCCGGGCAAGTACGAAGTGTCCGACGCGGAAACGATGTTGAAGCAGCTCGGCTAGCGCGCGGGAGGCTCCCGCAACAGCGGCGGCCCGACGACGGCCGCCGTTTTCGCTTGCGCCTGCGTGTCAGCGCAGCTTCGCGAGGATTCCGTCGAGCTCCTCGAGGCTCGAGTACGCGATGACGAGCCTTCCGGCGCCGTTTTTCCTGGGCTCGATCGCGACCTTCGCGCCCAGCGCCTCGGCAAGCTCCTCGGTGAGGCGTGCGAGATCCGGATCAACGGCCCGCGCGCCGCGCCTGCCCGCGTGGCGCCCCGGATGGGCGAGATGCTGGACGAGCCGCTCCGTGGCGCGCACCGACAGCCCTTGCGCGACGACGCGCGCGGCGGCCGCCGTCTGCGCGCCGCCGGCAAGCGCGAGGAGCGCGCGCGCGTGCCCCATGTCGAGCTCGCCGCCCATCAGGTATTCCTGCACAGGCTTCGCGAGCTCGCGCAGCCGCAGCAAGTTGGTGACGGCGCTGCGCGATCGGCCGATCACCTTCGCCAGCGCATCGTGCGTGAGGCCGAACTCGTCGATCAGGCGTTGCAACCCGTTCGCCTGCTCGAGCGGATTCAAATCCTCGCGCTGGATGTTTTCGATGAGCGACAGCGCGAGCGCAGACTGATCCGGCACCGACTTCACGAGCGCCGGCACCTCGCTGAGGCCCGCGCGTTGCGCGGCGCGCCAGCGGCGCTCCCCGGCGATGATTTCGAAACGGCTGCCGTCGACCGGCCGCACGAGCACCGGTTGCATCACGCCGTGTTCGCGGATCGATGCCGCAAGCTCGTCGAGCGAGGTCTCGTCCATCCGCGTGCGCGGCTGATACTTGCCGGGACGCAGGCGGTCGATCGCGAGCGTCTGCAACGACTCCTTCGCAGTTGCTTCATCGGAGCCCGCGAGGAGCGCGTCGAGGCCGCGTCCCAGGCCCTTCGGTCGAATCATCGTGAACTCCCCGTGAGGACCTGGCGTCATCCGACGGCGGCGCGCGGCACGCTCGCGCCGTCCTGCGCTTCCATCCGGCGCAGCATTTCGCCGGCGAGCGCGAGATAGGCCTGCGCGCCTTTCGAGTTGCGGTCGAGATGGAGGGCCGGGATCCCGTGCGAAGGCGCCTCGGCGAGCCGAATGTTGCGCGGCACGACCGTGCGGTAAAGCTTGTCGCCGAAATGCTTTTCGAGCTCGGCCGCGACATTGAGCGCGAGCGTGTTGCGTGGATCGTACATCGTGCGCAGCAGACCCTCGATTTCGAGGCCGGGGTTCAGATGCGCGCGAACCTTGCGGATCGTCTGGACCAGATCGGAAAGCCCTTCGAGCGCGTAATACTCGCACTGCATCGGGATCAGCACCGAGTCGGCGGCGCATAGCCCATTTAGCGTCAGGAGCGACAGCGACGGCGGGCAGTCGAGCAGGATGAAATCGTAGTCGGGCGCGACCGCGGTGATCGCCGTGCGCATCTGTGAGAGGGCTTCGGCAAGGGCATCCTTCAGGCGCATTTCGCGCTCGGGCAGATCGACCAGCTCGACCTCGGCACCGGCGAGCTCGCGATTCGCCGGCACGAGGTCGAAGCCCCCGGACGGCGAAGCGACGCGCACGTCGGCGATCTTGCGTTCGCCGAGCAGCACCTGGTAGACGGTCGCCGGCAGCGCCCGCTTGTCGAGCCCGGCGCCGGTCGTCGCGTTGCCCTGGGGATCGAGATCGACCAGCAGCACGCGGCGCTTCATTGCTGCGAGGCTTGCCGCAAGATTGACCGCGGTCGTCGTCTTCCCGACGCCGCCCTTCTGGTTCGCAACGGCGATGATGCGGGTCACGCAGGGACCTCGACGCCACAGGTGGAATTGCGCGACGGATTCACGTGCGGCGCTCCATGATGACGAGATGCCGCTGCGCGTCGAGCCCGGGGACTGCGAGCGCGGGTGTCGCGACCACGCGCACGTCGGAGGGGAGATGAGCGATCTCCTCGTGCGGAAACACGCCCTTCATCGCGATCATGCGGCCGCCGGCGGCAAGATGCGGCGCGCCCGCACGAGCGAACGTGGCGAGATCCGAATACGCCCGCGAGATCACGACGTCGAAGGGCGCGCGCCCTCGGTAATCTTCGACGCGGGCAGTCACCGCCTCGCAATTGCGCAGCGCCAGCTCGATCGCGGCCTGCTGCAGGAAGGCGCCCTTCTTGTGATTGCTGTCGAGCAGCACGACGCCCCAGCCCGGGCGCGCGATCGCGAGCGGAATGCCTGGAACTCCGCCGCCGCTGCCGACGTCGAGCAGGGCGAGGTCGTCGCGCGTCGGCAGATGCGGGAGCACGGCGAGCGAATCGAGAACATGGTGCGTGACCATCCGTTCGGGGTCGCGGATTGCGGTCAGGTTGTACGTGCGGTTCCACTTCGCGAGGAGCGCAAGGTACGCGGCGAGCGTGTCGCGCGCCTGCGCCCGCAGCGCAATGCCGCCGGCAGCAAGGGCCTCGAGGCCCTCGTCGAGATCGAGAGTCCCGATCACGCCGAGCGCCGCGCGAGCGCCACCGCCGATGGCGACAGCGTCGCATCGCGGGCTGCGGAGACACTGAATCCCCGCCTGAGATGCACGAGCAAGAGCGAGATCGCGGCCGGCGTGATGCCCGAAATGCGTGCCGCCTGTCCCAACGTCTCCGGTCGATGCAGATTGAGTTTCTGTTGCACCTCCGTCGACAGCCCGCGCACGGCGCGATAGTCGAGATCGAGGGGCAGGCGCAGCGCTTCGTCGCCGCGGTGGCGCTCGATTTCCTCGCGCTGCCGATCGATGTAGCCCGAATACCGTGCGGCGATTTCGATCTGCTCGGCGACGACCGGATCGGCGACGGCTTCGCCGACGCCGGGCAATGTCATCAGCGCGGCATAGCTGACGCTCGGCCGGCGCAGGAGGTCGGCGAGCGAATACTCGCGCTCGATCGGGGCGCCCAGCACGCGCATCGCCTCCTGCGGCGGAAGCACATTCGGATTCAAGTACGTCGACTTGAGGCGCTCCTGCTCGCGCGCGATCGCGTCGCGTTTGCGCGCGAAAGCGCCCCAGCGGGCGTCGTCGACGACACCGAGCGTGCGGCCCGCGTCGGTGAGCCGCAGGTCCGCGTTGTCCTCGCGCAGTTGCAGCCGGTATTCGGCGCGCGACGTGAACATCCGGTACGGCTCGGTAACCCCGCGCGTGATGAGGTCGTCGACGAGCACGCCGAGATACGCTTCGTCGCGGCGCGGGCACCAGCCCTCGTCGCCGCGCGCGAAGCGTCCCGCATTGATGCCCGCGAGCAGCCCCTGCGCGGCGGCTTCCTCGTAGCCCGTCGTGCCGTTGATCTGACCGGCGAAGAACAAGCCGCGAATCGCCTTGGTTTCGAGCGTCGAGCGCAGCGCGCGGGGGTCGAAATAATCGTATTCGATCGAGTACCCGGGGCGCACGATGTGCGCGTCGCCGCAGCCCTTCATCGTGCGCACCAGCGCGAGCTGCACATCGAAGGGAAGCGAGGTCGAGATGCCGTTTGGATAGATCTCGTTGGTCGCGAGGCCCTCGGGCTCGAGAAACACCTGGTGGCTCGTGCGCTCCGCGAAGCGCACGACCTTGTCCTCGATCGACGGGCAGTAGCGCGGGCCCACGCCCTTGATGACGCCCGTGTACAGGGGCGAGCGATCGAGCCCGCCGCGAATGATCTCGTGCGTGCGCTCGTTCGTGTGCGTAATCCAGCACGGAACTTGGCGCGGATGCATCGCGCGGGCGCCGATGAAGCTCATCACGGGTACAGGATCGTCGCCGGGCTGCACGTCGAGCGCGCTGAAATCGATCGTGCGCCCATCAAGACGCGGCGGCGTGCCGGTCTTGAGGCGGCCGACCGGTAGTTCGAGCTCGCGCAACCGGGCTCCGAGCGTCTTGGCCGGCGGGTCGCCGGCGCGGCCGGCTTCGCAGTGGTCGAGGCCGACGTGAATCAGCCCCGAGAGGAACGTGCCCGTCGTCAGCACCACCGCATCCGCTTCGAAGCGAACGCCCAGCTGGGTGACCACTCCGGTCACACGTGCGTCGGCGCCATCCCCGTCGAGCGTGAGGTCGTCGACGGCTTGCTGGAACAAGGTCAGGTTCGGCTGGTTTTCGAGCCGCGAGCGGATCGCCTGCTTGTAGAGCACCCGGTCCGCCTGGGCGCGGGTCGCGCGGACGGCGGGACCCTTGCTCGAATTGAGGATCCGGAACTGGATGCCGGCCTCGTCGGCAGCGATCCCCATCGCACCGCCGAGGGCGTCGACTTCCTTGACCAGGTGGCCCTTGCCGATTCCACCGATCGACGGGTTGCAGGACATCTGGCCCAGTGTTTCGATGTTGTGGGTGAGCAGCAAGGTCCTGCGACCCATGCGCGCGCAGGCGAGCGCAGCCTCCGTTCCGGCGTGGCCGCCGCCGACGATGATGACGTCAAATCTTGTAGGAAAGTACATGATTTTAATGCTTTTTTACGTCGAGCCGCGAAAGGACGCAAGGATCGCATCATACGTCAACTCGTGCTGACATAAAAGCAACTGCGTTGCCGGGGGGCGGAAAACGCGCGTCGCGCCGGAAGGGCTTCCGCACCGAGAGAGCCCGTTCCACGTGGAACATCGCCGCGTCGTCAGGCTGGGCACCGCGAGGATTCCTCCGGGCGCTTGCGGTGGGTGCTTTGCCTGCCCGTCCCGCTAAAACTCCGCTGCGGGGGCTTCCGGCCGTTCCTGTTCCACGTGAAACCCCACGACGCCCTTTCTGGCCGGGCCCTTCGGCTTCGACGGGTTCCCGACGTGCATCCTTTCCGCCAAAGCGCGACGTTCGTTCCCGGGGGTTACTTGCCATCCACTTGGCGTCGATTGGGGCCGGCGTCAAGGTTGACTCGGCAGGTTGCGAACGATGAGGATCGGCGTCACGTGGAACCCGTTTGGGCTGCCCGTGCCAAGACGACTGTGGCTCGGGCCGCGCCGGTGGAAAGCGAATTCCACGGCTGCCTCTAGTCACGACCGCTGAAGCCCTACGGCTGCTTGACCGTGCGCCGTTCACACCGACGGCAATGGCCCCGCGCGACCCACAAGGAATTCTGCAGCGAGACCGCTCGGCATCGGTGAGCAGTGATATTTGCGGTGCAAGTTTGTGTGTGTGTGCTCACTCTCGACGGGTGAGGACAATCGATTTCGCTACTCCTGCGCCTTCGCTAGCCGCTGAGCCGTCCGCCGAGCCGCGCCCTTTCGGCCGTCAAGGCTGCCGGTCGTTTGGACCCGAGCTTCGCGAACAGCTGGTCGTGCGCGGCAAGTTCTCGTACCCACATCTCCCGATCCACACGCATCACCTGGGCGAAGCGCTCGGGGGGAAAGTTGAGTCCGGACCAGTTGAGGTCGCTATACGCGGGCTCGAACCCGAGCGCCGTTTCGACCGCGTGGCCGTGCCCCCGGCAACGCTCGACGATCCACTGCAGCACACGCATGTTCTGACCGAAACCCGGCCACGCGAACTTGCCTTGCTCATCGGTGCGAAACCAGTTGACGTTGAAGATCTTGGGCGGCTTCGCGACGGACTTGCCCATCCGCAGCCAGTGCGCGAAATAATCACCGACGTGATAACCGCAGAACGGAAGCATCGCGAACGGATCGCGTCGCACCTCGCCGACCGTGCCAGTCGCCGCGGCCGTCGTCTCCGACCCCATCGTCGCCGCTTTGTAGACGCCCTCCTCCCACGACGCCGCTTCCACGACCAGTGGCACGGTATCCGACCGCCGCGCGCCAAAGACGAACGCGTCGATGGGAACGCCGTCAGGGCTGTCCCAATGCGGGTCGAGTGACGGGCACTGGATCGATGCCACGGTGAAGCGCGCGTTCGGGTGCGCGGCCTTGCGCCCGCTTTCCGGCGTCCAGTCGTCGCCCTGCCAATCCATGAGGTGCGCGGGGGCCACCTTTGTCATGCCCTCCCACCAGACGTCTCCGTCGTCGGTCAGCGCAACGTTGGTGAAGATCACGTTTTCCGCGAGCATCTTCATCGCGTTCGGATTCGACTCCCATGACGTGCCCGGCGCGACGCCGAAATAGCCGGCCTCCGGATTGATCGCGCGGAATCGGCCGTCCGTGTGCGGCTTGATCCAGGCGATATCGTCGCCGATCGTAGTCACCCGCCAGCCTTCGAATCCCTGCGGCGGAATCAGCATCGCGAAGTTCGTCTTGCCGCACGCGCTCGGGAACGCCGCCGTAACGTACGTCTTCTCCCCTTCGGGTGACGTGACCCCCAGGATCAGCATGTGTTCGGCAAGCCAGCCCTGGTCGCGCCCCATGACCGAAGCAATCCGCAGTGCAAAGCACTTCTTGCCCAGGAGCGCATTGCCGCCGTAGCCCGAGCCGTAGCTCCAGATCTCGCGCGACTCCGGGAAATGCACGATGTACTTGTGTTCCCGGTTGCAGGGCCAGCGCATGTCCTTCTGTCCGCGCGCGAGCGGCGCACCCACCGAATGCACGCAGGGCACGAACTCGCCATCCTCACCGAGGACGGCGAATACCGCTTCTCCCATGCGCGTCATGATCCGCATGTTGGCCACGACGTACGGGCTGTCGGAAATCTCGATGCCGATGTGCGAAATATGGCTGCCGATCGGCCCCATCGAGAACGGCACCACATACAGCGTGCGGCCGCGCATGCAGCCAGCGAACAGGCCCGCGATCGTGTTGCGCATGTCGGCAGGCGCCACCCAGTTGTTCGTCGGCCCCGCGTCTTCCTCGCGTTCGCTGCAAATGAACGTCCGGTCTTCCACGCGCGCAACGTCGGATGGGTCCGACAGCGCGAGATAACTGTTGGGCCGCTTCGCCGGGTTGAGCTTGGTGAGCGAGCCGGCTGCAACCATTTCCGCACAGAGCCGGTTGTACTCGTCTTCGCTGCCGTCGCACCACAAGACGCGGGCGGGTTTTGTGAGCGCGGCGATTTCCGCAACCCACGCGAGAAGCCGCCGATGGCGCACGTAGGACGGCGCCGACACCGTCGCGGCGAGTGCAGCAATCGAATGGGGATGGTTCATGCGGGACCTGCGACATGTGGACGGAATGGACGATGCGCGGGTTTGTCGCGGGACGCGTTCGCGCATCGCGGAGACAATTTTCAAGTGTACACCGCGCATGAAGTTCACCGTAAGCCGCGCCGCGCGGCCCGGTGGCCTTACCGCTTCGCGCGCGTAGCGACGACGAACACGCGGCGGAACGGAAACAAGACGCGTCCGTCCGGCTGCGGCGGATACGCGGCCGCGACGCGTGCCGCGTACTCGGCGATGAACGCGCGCTGCGCTTCGGGATCGAGAACGGCCAGCAGCGGAGTCAGCGCCGTGCCCCTAGTCCAGGCGACGACGGGATGCTCGCCATCCACGGCGGGAGCCAGAACGTGCAGGTATTCCGTCGTCCACGCGTCGACCGTTTCCGCGTGCGGCGCGAGCCAGGCGAAATATTGCGCCGCGCCCGCGACTGGCGCCGGCCGCAGCAGCGGGCGAAGGCGCGATCCCCACCGCGGGCCGGCGGCGAGTTCGTGCAGCGCAACATGCGACGGCGCATCAAAATTCGCCGGCATCTGGACCGCGAGGGCCCCCCGCTCCGCGACCACGGCAAAAAGCCGCGGGAACAGCGTCGCATGCTCAGGCAGCCAATGCAAAGCCGCGTTGCTGTAGACGAGATCGATGCCCCCCGGCGCCGCCTCCGCGGCCCACGCGGCCAGATCGGCCTCGACCCACGCGACACGCGGATCGTCCCGTAGCGTCGCCCGCGCTTTCGCGAGCATTGCCGCCGAGTTGTCGATGCCGGTAATCCGGGCCGTCGGCCAGCGCTCAGCCAGGATACGCGTGACGTTCCCCGCGCCGCAGCCAAGATCGATGACCCCACGCGGTGCCGGCAGGGGAACGCGGGCGATCAAGTCGAGCGCCGGACGCAACCGCTCGGTCGCGTATTTGAGATATTGATTCGGATCCCAGCTCATTTTCGGCCTCACCACGATTGCGCTCGCCGAGGCGCGCTTCGATCGACTGCGCCTTGCGTGCTCGTCTTCAGTTGCCCTCGGCTGCAGCGCGCCGGGCCCGGCGCCACGCGCGCGCCCGCGCAAACAATGGCGCTGTCAGAAGCAGGAGCACGACGACGCGCGTCACATGAAACGCCGTCACGAGCGGCACGCCCAACCGCAGCACCTTCGCGGTGATGCACATCTCCGCGATGCCGCCGGGCGCCATCCCCAGTACGACCGTCGCAGGATAGAGCCCGGCCAGGCGGGCCGCGAGCGCGGCCACCGCGGCAGACAGCACGATCGCGGCAAGAACGCTTGCGGCGACCGCCGCGATGAACCGGTGCGCGCCTTTCAGAAAATCGGGCTCGAAACGCGCGCCCAGCGCGCACCCGAGCAGACATTGTCCGGCGTTCGACGCGACGATCGGCGTCGCCGACAGGTCGATCTGCGCGGCGGTGAGCGGAATCGCCACCGCGAGCGAGCCCAGCACAAAGGCATTCGGCAGGCCGAGGCGCTGCGCGACGCCGCTCCCGGCGAGCGTCGCGGCCATCAGCAGCGCGTACCCGATGCCATCGAACGTCGTCGTCCCCGGCATATAGGCGTCCGCACCGTGGACGCCAAGCGCCGCGTACGCGACCGGAATGACGAGCACGACGATCAGGATCCGCAGGCTCTGCGCCGCAGCCACGCGGTCGACCCGCGCGCCGAAGCGCTCGCCCAGCACCGACATTTCCGCGGCGCCGCCCGGAACGCTCGCGAACACACCGGTCGTGTGGTCGATGCCGGCGAGCCGCGCGAGCACGACGCCACCCGCATAACCCAGTCCGATCGCGAACACCGCGCCGAGGGCGATCAGCCACCACCAGCCGGCGACCTCGCGCACGACGTGCGGCGTGAAGTAGAGCCCAAGCGACGTGCCGATGATCCATTGCCCGACTTGCCGGCCGCCGGGTGGCGCGCCCACGCGGACCCCGGCGACGCGAAGGAATGCGAGCGTCGTGAGCGGCCCGAGCATCCACGGGATCGGCGCGTGCACGCGGCTCATCACCAAGCCGGCGAGCGCCCCGACGGCGAGTCCGCCGGCGCCTTCGAACCATCGGTGTGCCTGCGGCGTCGTCATTTGCCGATGCAAAAGCGCGAAAAGATGGCGCCCAGCAAATCATCGGCGGTGAACTCGCCGGTGATCGCGCCGAGCGCGACCTGCGCCAAACGCAGCTCCTCGGCGAACAGCTCGAGTGGCGGCGGCGTTGCCGCGAGGTGCTGCGCCGCGGCGGAAAGGCGGGCGTCAGCCTCGCGCAACGCGCGCAGATGGCGCTCGCGGGCGAGAAACGCGGCTTCCATGTCATCGCGCGCGCCGACCACCGTCAGCACCTCCTGCCGCAGAAGGTCGACACCGGCGCCGGTCTTCGCCGACAGCCAGACGTGGCGACGCGGTTCGAGGGTGGCAATCGAACCGCCCTCGGCGCCGGCATGGAGCTCCGACTTCGGCGCAATGGCGAGGAGATCGATCTTGTTGTGGATCACGATCCGCGGCAGCGTTGCCGGCAGCTGCGCGAGGATCGCGACGTCGGCGGGCGCAAGCCCGGGGTCCCCCGCTTTCGCGTCGACCAGCACCAACGCAAGGTCTGCGCGGCCGATCGCCGCCCAGGTCCGCTCGATGCCGAGCGTCTCGATCGGATCGTCGGTCGGGCGCAGCCCCGCGGTGTCGATCACCGAAAGTGGGATGCCGCGGACTTCGATTTCGCTCCGGACGGTGTCGCGCGTGGTGCCGGCGATCGGCGTAACGATCGCTACCTCGTCGCCGGCGAGCTGATTGAGGAGGCTCGATTTGCCCACGTTGGGCGCGCCGATCAACGCCACGACGAGCCCGTCACGCAGGAGCGCGCCCTGCTCGGCGCGTGCCTGCACAGCGGCCACCTGGGCGCGGATCGCCACGAGCCGTCCCTTCGCATCGACCGCGCGCAGGAACTCGAGATCCTCGTCGGGAAAATCGAGCGTCGCCTCCGTGAACATCCGGAGGCTCGTCAGCGCTTCGACCAGCGCGTGGATTTCGCGCGAGAACGCCCCCGACAGACTGCGCGCCGCCGCGCGCGCCGCCGTTGCGGTCGCGGCCTCGATCAAATCGGCGACGCCCTCGGCTTGCGCGAGGTCGAGCTTACCGTTCAGGAAAGCCCGCTTCGTGAATTCGCCGGGCTCGGCCAACCGCGCGCCGAGCTCGAGGCAGCGCCCGAGGAGAAGTCGCAGCACCGCCGGTCCGCCATGGCCGTGAAGCTCGAGCACGTGTTCGCCGGTGTACGAGCGCGGCGCGGGAAAGTGAAGGGCGAGACCTTGGTCGAGCACTTCGCCGCGGGCGCCGCGGAAGGTCGCGGCCGTCGCGACCCGCGGTGGAAGCGCGCGGGCGAAGAGGCCGGCGATCATCGCCGGCACGCGCGCCTCCGGAGACCCGGATCACGCCGATGCCCCCGCGGCCTGGCGGCGTTGCGATGGCGGCAATCGTGTCGGTGGCCGGCCTCATGCCTCGAGATTAGCGCCGGCGCGACGCCATGTCGCGCATCGCAACGATCCCCGGACTCAGCGCCGTTTCGCCGCCGCGGCCGCCGCTTCCTTTTCCAGCAGGTAATTCATGTGCCACTGCTGGAAGATCTGGATGCAGTTGTTGACGAGCCAGTAGAGGACGAGCCCGGACGGGAAGAACACGAACATCACCGAGAACGCGATCGGCATGATCTGCATCACCTTCGCCTGCACCGGATCGGAGATCGGCGTCGGCGAGAGTTTCACCTGCAGGAACGCGGTGATCGCGTAGACAACCGGCAGCACGAAATAGGGGTCCGGCGCCGAGAGATCGTGGATCCAGCCGATCCATGGCGCATGGCGGAGCTCGACCGCCGAAAGCAGCACCCAGTAGAGCGCGATGAACACCGGGATCTGGACCACGATCGGCAGACACCCGCCCAGCGGGTTGATCTTCTCCTGCTTGTACATCTCCATCATCTTGACCTGGAGCTGCTGCTTGTCGTCGGCGTACTGCGCCTGCAGCGCCTTCAGCTTCGGCGCAATGACCTTCATCTTCGCCATCGAACGCGCGCTCGCGTGGTTCAGCGGGTAGAAGGCGCTCTTGATCAGGATCGTCATCGCGATGATCGCCCACCCCCAGTTGCCGATGAGCCCGTGCAGCCACTTGAGGAGCCAGAAGAGCGGCGCCGCGATCACCGTGAAGATGCCGTAATCGACGGTGAGGTCGAGGCCCTTCGCGAGCTTTGCCAGCGCAGCCTGGTCCTGCGGGCCGACATAGAGCGGCACGTCGAGCGTGCCGGTCGCCCCCGGCGCGACGGTTCCCATCGACACGACGACGCCGGCGGCGTAAGTGCCGTCGAGCTTGCGCGCATAGAACTCGCGGGCGATCTTCTTTTCGTCGGATGGGAGCCAGGCGACGACGAAATAATGCTCGACCATCCCGACCCAACCGTTATCGGTGTTCTTCGTGTACGGAAGCTTGCGGCTCGGGTCGGCGGCTTCCTTGTCAAGCTCCCCGAAATCAACCTTCTTGTACTTGTCGGCCTCGTTGTAGATAACCGGCCCCGCGTAGGAGACGGGCGCCATCGAATTGTGCGTCCCCTGCGTCTTCGTGTCGCGCGTCAGCTGGAAGTAAGCGTAGGGCGTGATGGCCGTATTGCCGGCGTTGGTCAGGTCGTAGGTCACATCGATCACATAGCTGCCGCGATGAAAGGTCAGGATCTGCAGCACCTTGTCGCCGTTTGCCGCGCTCGCCTGCAGCTTGAGCTCGAAGCTGTCCGCGCCCGGCGCCAATTCGCGCGGCCCGGGCAACGCCTCATACGGCGTCCGGTGATTCGGCATCCCCTCGCCCAGCAATCCGGATTGCGCGACGAATATCCGCTCGGGCGTGTGCAGCAGCGCAAGATACGGTTTGGCCTCATCGCCCGGATCGCGATGCTTGAGAAGCGCGACGTCCTCGATCACGCCGCCGTTCGTGTCGATCTGCGCCCGGTAGAGATCCGTGGTGATCGTGACGAGCCGTCCGGGCGAAGGCGCCGCGCCCGCAGGCTGGGCGGTAGCGGGCGGCGGCGCCGCGGCGCCCGGTGCCGGAGTCGCCGCGGCGGGAATGGCGGGTAACTCCGAGGGCCTCGCAGGCGAGGCGCCCTGCTTTTGCGCCGCCGCGAGCGGCAGCGCGGGATGTTGGTCTTTCTGCCACGCCTCCCAGAGGAAGACCGCCGACAGCGAGAAGATAACGAACAGGATCAGGCGTTGCGTATCCATGATCACCCAGGGCTGCCGGCGACTGCCGCAGCGGCGATGGTGGCGGGAAGTGTGGCGGGCTCAGGGAACCGGGTCATAACCACCCGGATGATACGGGTGACAGCGCAACACCCGGCGCAGCGCGAGCCACGTTCCTTTGAGCGCACCGTGTCTTGCGATTGCTTCGCTCGCGTATTCCGAGCAGCTGGGCGCGAACCGACAACTCGAACCGAGGAGCGGCCGCAACCAATAGCGGTAGCCTTCGAGCGCCGCGAGGAGAATCGCTTTCATCGCGCGCCGTCCTCGCCGACGAGTGCTGCGATCAAGGTCACGGCGGCGGCGGCCAAACGCCGGTATTCCGTCCGCGGACAAGCGCGCTTCAAACGCAGGATCACGTCGTAGCTTTCGATCGCGGGGCGTGCCGCGCGCAGCGATTCACGCAAGATCCGGCGGACTCGATTGCGGTCGACCGCGAGCGGTAGCGCCTTCTTCCCGACGATGAGACCGGCCCGGCCTGGGATCCTTGTCGCCGACTGCGCCACCAGCTGGAGGTATTCACCCTCGTGGCGGCGTCCGTGCCGAAGAAGCGTCTCGAAGGCGCCAACGCCCGTCAGTCGGAAACGCCGAAGCCCGCGGGAAACGGGATCCGCCCTCAGGGCGCGAGCCGCGCGCGGCCCTTGGCACGGCGTGCCGAAAGCACCTTGCGGCCGCCGACGGACTTCATGCGGGCGCGAAACCCGTGCGTTCGCTTGCGCTTGACGACGGAGGGTTGATACGTGCGTTTCATCGTGGGGAACCTTCGGTGAAAAAGCCTTATATTTAAACGCGTTATAGGGGAGTTTGTCAAATGGCCGCACCGCACGGGATAGGGCCGAACGCTATCGCGTTGACCCCCGGTTTGCGCGATGCCTGTGGATAACTTTCCGGCGGCGCGTTACACTGTCGGCAGACGTTTGCGCCTTGCAGGGGTGCGCGAGGCTTCGAAACCCGCGCCTCACCCGCTACCTGATACCGCCTGGCGCGCCGTCGGGACAGTGAGGCCCGATCCCCGAGAGCGCCGGTGAAGCGCCTGTGCCGGGCAAATTCCACGCGGGCCCGCCCCGCTTTCCAACGCCTCTGGGACCTTCCTGCGGCATGACTTCGATCCCGCTTTTTTGGCAGCGTTGTCTCGACGCTTTTCGCGAGGAGCTGACGCCGCAGCAGTTCAATACGTGGATTCGCCCGCTCGCCGTCGAAGGTGCCGCCGATGGCTATCGATTGCTCGCGCCGAACCGCTTCGTCCTGCAATGGGTGAAGGAGCGCTTTGCCGAGCGGATCACCGAACTCGCGTCCGCCGCCGAGGGGCGTGCAGTTCTGATCGCGCTCGGGGTGCGCGAAAACTCCGTCGAGGTCGGCGGCGGGAACGCGGCAACGCTTACGGCGCCCGTCAGCATCCCCCCGCCGGCGCCTGCGGAAATTGCGCCGCCCCCGCCCATGGTGCCGCCGACGACGCCGCCCCGGCGCCACGAACAGACGAGCTTGAATCCAGCGTTCACATTTGCCTCGTTCGTCGCCGGGAAGGCCAATCAGCTCGCCCGCGCCGCCGGGATGCAGGTCGCCGAGCATCCGACTTCGTACAACCCGCTGTTCGTCTACGGCGGCGTCGGGCTCGGCAAGACGCATCTGGTGCAGGCGATCGGCAACGAGATCCTGCTCACCAATCCGGGCTCCAAGATCCGTTACATCCATGCCGAGACCTATGTCTCCGACGTCGTGCGCGCCTATCAGCACAAGGCGTTCGACGACTTCAAGCGCTATTACCGCTCGCTCGACCTTCTCCTGATCGACGACATCCAGTTTTTCAGCGGCAAGAGCCGTACGCAGGAAGAGTTCTTCTACCTCTTCAACACGCTGATCGAGGCGCACAAGCAGGTCGTCATCACCTGCGATACCTATCCGAAGGAGATCTCCGGTCTCGAGGAGCGGCTGATTTCGCGATTCGGCTGGGGCCTGACCGTCGCGCTCGAGCCCCCCGAGCTCGAAATGCGCGTCGCGATACTGCTCTCCAAGGCGGCGGCCACCGGCCTCGCCATCGACGAGCAGATCGCCTTTTTCATCGCCAAGCACATCCGCTCAAACGTGCGCGAACTCGAGGGCGCGCTGAAGCGCGTCGCCGCATATTCGAGCTTCCACGGCCAGGAGATCACGCTCGCCGTGGCGAAGGAGGCTCTGCGCGACCTTCTCGCCGTGCAGAATCGGCAGGTCTCGATCGAGAATATCCAGAAGACCGTTGCCGATTACTACAAGATCCGCATCTCCGACATGCATTCGAAGAAGCGCTCGCGCGCAGTTGCTCGCCCGCGGCAGGTGGCTATGGCGCTCGCGAAGGAACTCACCCAACTGTCGCTGCCGGAGATCGGCAGCAATTTCGGCGGCCGCGACCATACGACGGTCCTGCACGCGTGCCGGCAGATCGCCAAATTGCGCGAGACCGTTCCGGAACTCAACCACGACGTGAATTTCCTCCTGCAGGTGCTGCGCAACTAGGCATCGCGAACTGGCCCGTGGCCACGCTCACGACGACGTTCTTTCGCAGTGTGCCGGAGCGATAGCGGGCTGGATAAGGCCGCGTTTATGGTCTATAATTTGTGGATTATGCGGCGCGGGGCTGAACTCATCAAAAAGCCCACAATCGATCCACCGTGCCCACCCGGCTTGTCCACAGGCTTTATCTAAATCCAACTTGCTGATGTATAAGGGTCTTTTAGACCTGTACCGGAATCGCCCCCTCTCCTCTTAGCTGTTAGACGGTTTAATCAATGCAACTCAAGCAAACTGCCCGGGATGTGCTATTGAAACCTTTGCAGGCCGTCTCCGGCATCGTCGAACGTCGGCACACGTTGCCGATTCTCGCGAATGTCCTGCTCGAACAGAAGGACGCGCGGCTCTACGTCACGGCGACCGACCTCGAAATGCAGATCACCGCACATTCGGACCTGCCGGGCAAGGAAACCCAGGCGGTCACCGTCGCCGCGCGCAAGCTCCAGGACCTGCTGCGCGCCCTTCCCGACGACGCGGTGCTGAACGTCGACGCGACGGGCAGCAAGATGACCGTCCGCGCAGGGCGCTCCCGCTTCAACCTGCAGACGCTCCCCGCAGCCGACTACCCGCGGATAGGCGTTGGAACCGATCAGGTTCAGGCGCTGACGCTGCCGCAGCGCGACCTGCGCGGACTCCTGAAGTCGGCGGAGTTCGCGATGGCGCAGCAGGATATCCGCTACTACCTGAACGGCATGCTGCTCGTCATCGACCGGGACACGCTGCAGGCGGTCGCCACCGACGGGCACCGGCTGTCCTGGGCGAGCTTGAAGATCCCCGGCGACTATCAGCGACAGGAAGTGATCCTGCCGCGCAAGACGGTGCTCGAACTGGGGAAGCTCCTGGCCGATGTCGACGATCCCGTGACGATCGACATCCTCGCGAACCAGGTCCGCTTCGGCTTCGCCAATGTCGAGCTTACGAGCAAGGTGATCGACGGCAAGTTCCCCGACTACAACCGGGTGATTCCAAGCGGGCACGCGAAGAAGATCGAGCTCTCGCGGCTGGAGTTGCTGTCGGTCCTGCAGCGCGCAGCGATCCTGTCGAACGAGAAGTTCCGCGGCGTTCGGCTCGTGCTCGGCCCGGATCAGTTGAAGATCATCTGCACGAACAGCGAGCAGGAGGAAGCCGAGGAAGAGCTCGAGGTCGCCTACAAGGGCGACCCGCTAGACATCGGCTTCAACATCACTTATCTCCTCGATGTCCTGCAGAACATGGCGATGGAGCGGGTCGAGCTCGCGTTCGGCGACGCCAACTCGAGTGCATTGGTCACCGTTCCGGATCGCGACGATTACAAGTACGTCGTGATGCCGATGCGCATTTGACGCAGTCGCATCCCGCATCGACGCGCCCAGTGCATCGCCCGCGCGCCGATCGCCGTGTCGACGCCCGAAGGTTTTTCCGCAGCGGCGCCTAGCAGCGCACAACAGACAATCACGATGACCCCAGCAGAGCACAAGCCCAACGAAAACGGCGAAGACTACGATTCGACCAGCATCAAGGTGTTAAAGGGTCTGGACGCGGTGCGCAAGCGTCCCGGCATGTACATCGGCGACACCTCCGACGGCACGGGCCTGCACCACATGGTGTTCGAGGTGCTGGACAATGCGATCGACGAGGCGCTCGCCGGATGGTGCGACGACATCAAGGTCGTCATCCACGCCGACAACTCGGTGTCGATCGTCGACAACGGTCGCGGCATTCCGACCGACATCAAGGACGACGACGAGGAAAGGCGCTCGGCCGCCGAGATCGTCATGACCGAATTGCACGCCGGCGGCAAGTTCGACCAGAACTCCTACAAGGTGGCCGGCGGGCTTCACGGCGTCGGCGTCTCGGTCGTGAACGCGCTCTCCGACTGGCTGAAGCTCCGGATCTGGCGCAACGGCCACGTGTACCAGATGGAATTTCGCCGCGGCGAGGCAGTGGCGCCGCTGAAGGTGACTGGCACGACGGATCGCCGCGGCACCGAAGTTCACTTCATGGCCGCGACGGAGACTTTCGGACGCATCGAGTACCACTACGACATCCTGGCCAAGCGCATCCGCGAGCTGTCGTTCCTCAACAACGGCGTTGCGATCGAGCTCGTCGACCAGCGCGACGGCAAGAGCGAGAACTTCGCGTATTCGGGCGGAATCCGCGGCTTCGTCGAATACATGAACCGCAGCAAGGCCGTGCTGCATCCGAAGATATTCCATGCTATCGGCGAGAAGGATGGCACGACGGTCGAGGTGGCGATGCAGTGGAACGACTCCTACGCGGAGAACGTCCAGTGCTTCACCAACAACATTCCGCAGCGCGACGGCGGCACGCACTTGACCGGTCTGCGGCAGGCGATGACGCGCACGCTCAACAACTACATCGAAAAAGAGGAAATCGCCAAGAAGGCGAAGGTCGAGACGACCGGCGACGACATGCGCGAGGGCCTCTGCTGCGTGTTGTCGGTGAAGGTTCCCGAGCCCAAGTTCAGCTCGCAGACCAAGGACAAGCTCGTGTCCTCGGAAGTGATGCCGATCGTGCAGGAGATCGTCGGCGCGAAGCTCGCCGACTTCCTGCTCGAGCAGCCTGCGGACGCGAAGATCATCTGCACCAAGATCGTCGAGGCCGCGCGGGCGCGCGAAGCGGCGCGCAAAGCGCGCGAGTTGACAAGGCGCAAGGGCGTGCTCGACTCGATGGGGCTTCCCGGCAAGCTCGCCGACTGCCAGGAGCGCGACCCCGCGCAATGCGAGCTCTATCTCGTCGAGGGCGACTCTGCCGGCGGCTCCGCGAAGCAGGGCCGCGATCGAAAGTTTCAGGCGATCCTGCCGCTGCGCGGCAAGATCCTGAACGTCGAGCGCGCCCGCTTCGACAAGCTCGTGTCCTCGCAGGAGATCGTCACGCTGATCACGGCGCTCGGCACGGGCTTCGGCCGCTCGACGGGCGACAAGGAAGAGAAGGACGAGTACAACGCCGACAAGCTCCGCTACCACCGGATCATCATCATGACCGACGCGGACGTCGACGGCTCCCATATCCGCACGCTCCTGCTCACGTTCTTCTACAGGCAGATGCCGGAGCTCGTCGAGCGCGGCCACATCTACATCGCGCAGCCGCCGCTCTACAAGGTCAAGCAGGGCAGGGATGAGGTGTATCTGAAGGACGACCACGAGTTGAAGCAGCATCTGCTGCGCGTCGCGCTGAAAGGAGCGGAACTCGTCCCGGGCACCGGCAAACCCCCGCTCGCCGCTGAGACGTTCGCGACGGTCGCGCGCGAATACCTGCTCGCCGAAGCCGTGATCGACCGGCTCGCGCGCGTCGTCGAGCCGAGTGCGCTTCATGCGCTTCTTACCGGGATAAAGATCGACCTCGGGTCCGAAGAGGCCGCGGTGGCGAGCGCGCGCGCGCTGCAGGCCGCGATCGCCGATCCCGACATTCGCGTCGAGTCGCGCTATGACGCCACGACCGAGACGCGCCGCCTCATCGTCGTGCGCATGCGCCACGGCACGCCGCACGCAACGGCAATCGACGGTGACCTGATCGCGAGCGGCGACTTCGCGCAGATCAGCGCGGCCGCCGAGGTGCTGCACGGCCTGATCCTCGCCGGGGCAGCGGTCCGCCGCGGCGACCGGCAGCTCGCGGTCCGCTCGTTCAAGGAAGCGCTCGACTGGCTGCTCGCCGAAGCCCGCGGCAGCGTCTCGCTCCAGCGCTACAAGGGCTTGGGTGAAATGAATCCCCAGCAGCTGTGGGAGACGACGATGGACCCGGGCGCGCGGCGGCTGCTCAAGGTGCAGATCGAGGATGCGATTTCGTCCGAGGAGATCTTCTCGACGCTGATGGGTGAGCAGGTCGAGCCGCGGCGCGCGTTCATCGAGACGAACGCGCTCGGCGTGCGCAACCTCGACGTGTAGCGTCGGGCGGAGGAACCGCGCCGCTGCGGGCGCTGTCGTAATCGGCGGCGAATGCGCTTCCGACGCCTCGCGGGTCGATTTCCAGGGAGTCCCATGTTCGTGCAAGTCGGCATGCGTGCGATTGCCGCTTTGGGCGTGTCATTCATCGTCGGCACCGCGTTCGCGCAAGCGGTACCGGGCGAGGCGACGGTTTCGCGGCTCATCGTGAAGTTTCGCGATACGGGCCCCAAGGCGTCGCTGGCGGTTACCGACCGCGTCGCGCGGATCGCCACGGATACCGGCGTTGTGCTGTCGCACCGGCGCAATATGGCGCTTGGCGCGCAGGTGCTCGCGCTCGATCATCCGCTGTCGAAGCCCGAAGCCGCTGCGCTCGTCGCTCGCCTCGCCCGTCATCCGGACATCGAATTCGTGCAAGCCGACCAGCGTCGTCGCGCGCAACTCGTCCCCAACGACACCTATGTCGGCAGTCAGACGTATCTTCAGAACTCGGCGGGCGGAATCAGCGCGATCGCGGCATGGGACACGACCACCGGGTCGCCCGCCGTCGTCGTCGCTATCGTAGATTCGGGCTACCGCCCGCATGCCGATCTGGCTGGGCGCATCCTGCCCGGCTACGATTTCATCACCGACGTGAAGGTTGCGAACGACGGCGACGGCCGAGATCCCGATGCGAGCGACCCGGGCGACTGGATCAGCACGGCGGACACGGCCGATCCCGACTTCGCAGGCTGCGACGTCGCAAACAGTTCATGGCACGGAACCGCTGTCGCTGGCGTCGTCGCCGCGGACGCGAACAACGGGCAGTGGCTCGCCGGCATCGATTGGGCAGCCAAGATCTTGCCGGTGCGCGTGCTCGGCAAGTGCGGCGGCGACGACTCGGACATCCTCGACGGCGTCGCCTGGGCCGCGGGGCTCGCGGTTCCCGGTGCCCCCGTGAATCCTTACCCGGCGCAGGTCATCAACCTGAGCCTGGGGGGGCCGGGCGCCTGTCCCGCCGGCTACCTCAGCGTCTTCGCCGCGGCGCTCGCGCACGGCGTCACCCGGGCCATCGTCGTCGCCGCGGGAAACGACGGAGGCGACGTCGCCGACAGCGCTCCGGCGAACTGCCCGCAGGCAATCGCGGTCGCCGCCACCAGCAAGGCGGGATCGCTCGAGGGCTACAGCAATTACGGCGCCGGCATCACGCTGTCCGCACCGGGCGGGTCGAACTTCCCCTCGGCCAACGACACGATCGTATATCTTTCGAACACCGGCACGACGGCACCCGCGACGGACTCCATCGATGCGGCAGCGGGCACGAGCTTCTCCGCGCCGATGGTGGCGGGCGCGATCTCCTTGATGCTGGGCGTGGCGCCGAATCTCACCGCCGCACAGGTTCGTTCGCTGCTGACCGTGAGCGCCAAGCGGTTTCCGACGGGCTCGACCTGCAACACGAGCGTGTGCGGCGCCGGCATCGTCGATGCGAATGCAGCCGTGCGCGCCGCGATGACCGGAGCCGCGGCGTTCAACGTTCAGGGCTTGTGGTGGGCGACAGGCGGCACCGAGTCGGGTTGGGGCGTCAACTTCGCGCATCAGGGCGATCAGGTTTTCGGCACCTGGTACACCTACGACACCACCGGCAGGGCCTGGTGGCTGTCGATGCTCGCCAACCGCAGCTCGGGGAACACCTACAGCGGCCCCATCTACGTCGATCGCGGGCCGCCGTTCAACAATTTCGTCGGGATGGGCGTGGGGGCGCAGGTCGGCAATGCGACGCTGACGTTTACCGATGCCGACAACGGCACTTTCAGCTACGCGGTGAACGGCACCGCGCAGATCAAGGCCATCACTCGGTACGATCTTCACACCGGGCCGCAGCCGATCTGCACCTACAGCTCGACCACCCCCAACTTCGCCGCCGCCACCAACTACCAGGACCTGTGGTGGGTCGCCAACGGCGCCGAGTCCGGATGGGGAATCAATTTCGCGCATCAAGGCAACAGCGTGTTCGCGACGTGGTACACCTACGACGTTGACGGCACGCCGCTGTGGCTATCGGCGCTCGCGCCGCGCGTCGGAACGAGCAACGCGTATGCGGGGCTGCTCTACCGAACGGCGGGGCCGCGCTTCGACGCCTATGTCGGGCCGCCCGCCTCGAGCATCGTCGTGGGTACGGTCACGCTCACCTTCGCCGATGGCAATCACGCGACGTTCGATTACAGCACCAACGGCGCCGGGGGGCTGCCGGTCGCGAGCCAGAGCAAGCAGGTGACGCGCTTTCCCTTCGCCGCCGCGGGCGGCACGATTTGCCAGTAGCGAAGCGACGGCACCGGATGAACGGCGGCGCGACAGCGGAGGTTGCGGAGCTCTTCGGCCGGCTTGGAATCGCTCGCGTCAATGTCGGGGCATGCCTCGGCCCGGACGCCTGGCGCGGCGGTGGCGAAGCGATCGTTTCGGTCAATCCAGCCAACGGGAGCGAGCTCGCCCGCGTGAGCCGGGCCGACGCGACCGACCTCGATGCGGTGCTCGCCGCGGCGACGAGCGCGGCGCGCGCGTGGCGCGACGTCCCGGCCCCCAAACGTGGTGAAGCCGTGCGCCGTTTCGGCGAGCTGCTGCGCGCGCACAAGAATGCGCTCGGCACGTTGATCTCGCTCGAGAACGGCAAGATCAAGGCCGAAGGCGAGGGCGAAGTGCAGGAGATGATCGACATCGCCGATTTCGCGGTAGGACAGTCGCGGATGCTCTACGGCAGGACGATCGCGTCCGAACGGCCGCAGCACCGGATGATGGAGCAATGGCATCCGCTCGGCGTGGTCGGTGTCATCACCGCATTCAATTTCCCCGTCGCCGTGTGGGCGTGGAACGCGATGCTCGCCGCCGTCTGCGGCAATGCAACGGTCTGGAAGCCATCGCCAAAGACCCCGCTCGCAGCGCTCGCCGTGCAGCACCTCGCCAATCGTGTCGTGAGCGAACTCGCGCTGCCGTCGATCTTCCTGCTTGCCGTCTGCGACCCCGAACGCACGCGCTTGCTGGCCGCGGATCCGCGCGTCGCGCTGGTATCGTTTACCGGCTCGTCCGCGGTTGGCCGCGAGATCGCCGCGACGGTCGCCGGCCGCTTCGGCAAATGCCTGCTCGAATGCGCGGGCAACAACGCCGTGGTGGTGGCGGCCGACGCCGACCTCGATCTCGTCGTGCCGGCGGTGCTGTTCGGCGCCGTCGGCACGGCAGGGCAGCGGTGTACCTCGACCCGCCGGCTGATCGTCCATCGTTCCCGCGTGGCGGAGGTCACCGCGCGATTGAAGGATGCGTACGCCCAGGTGCGCATCGGCGACCCGCTCGAGCCGGCGACGCGGATGGGTCCGTTGATCGATGCGACGGCGGTGGAAAATTTTCGCGACGCAGTCGCGCAGGCGCTCGCTGCAGGCGGGCGCATCGTCTGCGGCGGAATCGTGCGCCCGGGGCCGGGCTACTGGGTCGAACCGACGATCATCGAAGGAGCGGACAACGACTGGCCGCTCGTGCAGCGGGAGACCTTCGCGCCGATCCTCTATGTCCTTGCGTTTGACACCTTGGACGAGGCGATCGCCTTGAACAACGGCGTCCGCCAGGGGCTGTCGTCGGCGATCTTTACGCAGGACTTGCGCGCGGGCGAAGCCTTCGTCGCCGCGGCGGGCAGCGACTGCGGCATCGCCAACGTCAACCTGGGGACTTCGGGCGCCGAGATTGGCGGCGCGTTCGGCGGCGAGAAGGAAACCGGCGGCGGCCGCGAGGCGGGGTCGGACGCCTGGAAGAGCTACATGCGCCGGCAGACCAGCACCATCAATGCGAGCCGCGAGCTCCCGCTGGCGCAGGGCATCCGCTTCGGCGTCGACAAGCCTCCGTCAGCGGGCTGAGCGGTCGCCACTCGCGAGCGGCCGCGCTATTTGCGCTTGGATGCGGTGCGTCGCGTCGCAGGTTTTGGTCTGGTGCGCGCAGTCGTCTTCGCCGCCGGGCGCGATCTTGCTCTGGGCTTGGACTTCGGCGTTGCCGCCGGCTTCACGGGGCCGAGTTTCGAGCGGCCCGTCCTGACGACCGGCGTGTAACCGCGCGCCGGTTCTGCGGCCTTTGGCGCTGGCGCGCGCTTGCGCGGTGGCGCAGGGCGCCCGCGAGACTTCGGCGGCGGCGCCGTGCCGACGCGAGCCACTTTGGCATCGAGCAGTGCCAGGGCATCATCGAGCGTGAGCCCGTCGGCATGATCGCGATCCCGCAGCGTGGCGTTCACGGCGCCGTGCTTCACGTACGGACCGTACCGCCCAGCGTGCAGCTCGACCGGCTTTCCATCTTTCGGATGTACGCCGAGAACCCTGAGCGCCGCGGCGCTCCGCGAGCCACGCGCGCCTCGCGCCTTGCTCGCGTCGCGCGCCTCGAATTCGAAGCCGATCTTGCCGTCGCCCTGGCGGACGAGGAAGGCCGAGAACGGCCGCCGTGTGCGTGCCGACACGAACTGCAGCAGGTCGGTCTTTCCCGTAGCGAGCAGCTTCGCCATCTGCGCGCGCTCGACGGGACGCTGCAGGATCACCCGGCCCGAGCGGAAGTCACAGGTCTTTCCGGGCCCGACGGCCTTCTCGCACACGTAGGCCTGCGGCAGCTCGAAGACGCGCGCACCGCATTTCGGGCAGGGGCCCAGCGCCTCCTGCCCGGAGAAATCCGGCGCTTCGCCCTCGTCGCCGCCACCGTCGCCGTCGCCGAAGTCGAATGTCACTTCGTAAGCGTCGGTAAGCTTCAGCGGCGCGGTGAAAGGCCGCCCGAGCTTGCTCCGGAATCCTGCAAGCGGTCCTACGCGCCCGTCACGCAGCAGTGCGGCGGCCTCGTCCAGGGCGAGTTGCCGACCGGCCATGATCTTCCAGAATCCGAAGTCGCATTGCTGGCATTGGAATTTCTTGTAGCGCTCGTGCACTTCGCCGCCGCATTTCGGGCACCGCGCGGAAAGCACGCCGAAGTCGACGTCGATGGTGTCGCTCTCGTGGCCCTTCGCCTGGGCAACGATGTGCTTCGTCATCGCGACGATCTCGCGCATGAATGCTTCGCGCGGGAGCTGGCCGTGCTCCATCTGCGCCAGCTTGAACTCCCAGTCGGCGGTGAGCTCCGGCGAAAAGAGCTCGGGAACGCCGAGGCCGTGCAGCAGCGTGATGAGCTGGAAGGCTTTTGCCGTGGGGATCAGCTCCTTGCCTTCGCGGTGGACGTATCGTTCCGCGATCAGCCCCTCGATGATCTGCGCGCGCGTGGCCGGCGTCCCCAAGCCCTTTTCGCGCATCGCCTCGCGCAACTCCTCGTCGTCGATGAGCTTCCCCGCGCCCTCCATCGCCGAGAGGAGCGTCGCCTCGGTGAGTCGAGCGGGAGGGCGCGTCGTGTTCGCGACGACCTCGATCTTCTCGCTCGCCACCGTTTCGCCCGGCTTGACCGCCGCAAGGGTTCGGGTTCCCTTCTCCCCCGGCTTCGCGCCGGCATCCTCGGGCGCCTCCTTGCCATAGACGGCGAGCCACCCCGGCGTCACCAGCACCCTGCCCTCGGATTTGAACGGCTCGTCCGCCACGCGCGTGATCCGTGTGGTCAGCATGAACTCGGCCGGCGGGTAGAACGCGGCGATGAAGCGACGGACGATGAAGTCGTAGAGCTTCGTCTCGATCTCGTTCAGATGCTTCGGGGTGACGAGCGTCGGGATGATCGCGAAGTGGTCGGAAACTTTCGCGTTGTCGAAGAGGCGCTTGTTGGGCTTCACCCACTTCTGTTTTAGCACCTGCGCGGCGAGCCGGCCGTAGACGGCGGTCTCCTTAAGGACGCCCATCGTCGCATTGACGGTACCGAGGTAGTCCTCGGGGAGCGCGCGGGAGTCGGTACGCGGGTAGGTGATCGCCTTGTGCTTTTCGTAGAGCGACTGGGCGAGCGAGAGCGTGGTTCGCGCCGAGAAGCCGAAGCGGCCGTTGGCCTCGCGCTGGAGGCTCGTGAGGTCGTAGAGCAGCGGCGCGCCCTGCGTCGATGGCTTGGATTCCTCGGTGACGGTGCCCGGCTTGCCCGCGCACTTCGCGGCGATCGCGCGCGCCTTCGCTTCTTCCCACAGGCGCTCTGCCCGGGCGTGCTCGTCGTCGTCTCGCTTCCTGAAGCCGTCGTCGAACCAGCGGCCGCCATATTCGCCGCCACTCGCGCGAAAGGTTCCGAGGACTTCCCAGTAGTCACGCGGCACGAACGCGCGGATCCGCTCTTCGCGCTCGGTGAGGATCGCGAGCGTCGGCGTCTGCACGCGACCGACGGTCGTGAGCTGGAAGCCTCCCGACTTCGAGTTGAACGCCGTCATCGCGCGGGTGCCGTTGATGCCGACGAGCCAGTCGGACTCGGAGCGGCATACCGCGGCATCGGCGAGCGCGCGCATCTCCTTGTCGGTGCGCAGCTTGCCGAAGGCGTCGCGAATCGCCGCCGGCGTCATCGACTGCAGCCACAGCCGGCGGATCGGCTTCCCGGATTTCGCGTACTGGACGACGTAGCGGAAGATAAGCTCACCCTCGCGCCCCGCATCGCAGGCGTTGATGAGCTCGGCGACCTCCTTGCTCTTGATGAGCTTCAGCAGCGTCTTCAGCCGGTTCGCGTTCTTCTCGATCGGCTTCAGTGCGAACTTCGACGGAATGGCCGGGAGGTGGGCGAACGTCCACTTGCCGCGCTTGACCTCCTCGTCCTCGGGCATCCCGATCTCGAGCAGGTGGCCCACCGCCGACGAGAGCAGATAGCGGTCACTCTCGTAGTAGTCGTCGCGTCGGGCAAACCCGCCGAGCGCGCGGGCGATGTCACCCGCGACGGACGGTTTTTCGGCGATGATGAGGGTCTTGGACATCGGTCAGGGAACGCAAAGAGCGGCAGATAGTACCGAAGTCACGGCGACGGCGGCAAGAAATCGTTGCCCCGGGCGGTCTCAACGCGCGCCCAAGGAGCGCCGCCTTGCCCGCCTCGTTTAGTCGCGGCGCTGCCAGAGGCCGCCGGGAAGCGGCGCTGCGCGGCCGGCGAGCTCGAGCGAGAGGAGGGCCGCCGCGATCGTTTCGACAGCGAGCGACGTGCGCGCGGCGATCGCGTCGACATCCGCGGGCGCAAACCCGAGCGCCGCGACGACGCTGCGCTCGTCGGCGGTCAGCTCGTCGTCATCCGGTCCCGCGCGCGCATCGCCACGGGCGACGGTGGAAGTGCCCGCGAACCGGAGTTCCTCGAGCACATCCTGCGCGGTCTCGACCAGTTTCGCGCCCTCGCGCAGCAGCTTGTGGCACCCCTTCGAGAATGGCGAATGAATCGATCCCGGCAACGCAAAGACCTCGCGCCCCTGCTCGCCGGCGAGACGCGCGGTGATCAGCGACCCGGACGAGATCGTCGCCTCCACGACCAGGATGCCGCGAGCAAGGCCGCTCACGACGCGGTTGCGGCGCGGAAAGTTCTGTGGCAGCGGCGGGGTGCCCGGCGCGAATTCGGAGATGATGAGCCCGTGCGCCGCGAGCTCGTGGGCAAGCGCGCGATTTGATGCGGGGTAGACGCGGTCCGGCCCAGTCCCGACGACCGCGATGCTGCTCCCCGCGCCGCGCAACCCTCCGCGATGCGCGGCGGCATCGATGCCGAGCGCAAGCCCGCTGACGATCGTCAATCCGGCGGCCGACAGCGCCCACGCAAAGGCCTCGGCATCGGCGCTGCCTTGCGGCGTGGCGTTGCGGCTGCCGACGATCGCGAGCGCAGGTCTCGCGAGAAGATCCCGCCGGCCCATGCCATAGAAGACGGGCGGAGGATCGGCGATTTCGAGCAGCGCGCGCGGATAGTCGACGTCGTCCCAGCCGATGAGATGGCTGCCGGTCCGCGCGAGCCATCCGAGGGTCGCCGCGAGGCGCTGCGGATCGGGGCCGGCATCGAGCAGGCGCGCGACCGCCGCGGGAACGACCTTGCGGCGTTGCGCGGGCTTCGCCGCGAGCACGGCTTCGGGAGTTCCGAACGCGCGCAGCAGGTCGATGAGCGCTCTCGGCGCGAGGCCCGTGACCTGAAGCCGCGCCCAGGCTTCCGCGCGCGAACCAACGTTCATCGGAGCGGCCCCGCGGCAGGGGCGCGCGCGCTACGGCTTGCGGGCCTGATCGCCGACTTCGACCGGGTCCGTCGTGTTGAGGACGAGTGCGTAGGACACGCGATCGAAAACGCGGAACACGAACATGAGGCCGAGGCGCTCGTCGGGGATATCGAGGAACCGCTCCGGCTGGATGTACTTGGTGGGGCTCGAGAAGATCACGGCGAGCTCCGGCTCCGTCGGCGGCCGCGGGTCCGGGACGGGCGGCACCGAGGTGTAGATCGCGAGCACCGTGCCGACGTCGATGCCGTCGGCCGCGCCCTTGTCGATCGTGACGATCCAGCCGCGCCCGACCTCGGCCGCATCGCGAGCGAGCGCGATGATGTGTCCGTCGACAGGATGGTCCGGCGCGTGTGGCGCATAGGAGAGGAGCTGCTCGCGCGGCGAGGGGACCAGCCGGTCACCGATCAGGATTTCCTCGCGCGCGTTGGTGATTCGCAGCGTCGACACCGTGTCGAAACGCTCGACCCTCGCCGTGCCGAGGAACCGCTGCTCGTAGCCCAGCACGTCGAGGCCATCGAGGGAGGTGAGCGTTGCACCCGGGCGGTATAGCCGCCACAGCGTGCCCGCCTTCGGATCGATTCCGGTCACGTAGATCACGTCCCCGTCCCCGCGAATGACGCGGGCCTCGTTGCGGCCGGCGACGATCTCCGCCGCGCCCTCGAGGCCTTCGGGCCCCGTGACGAGCGGCCATGCCAGATAGGGTTCGATGTCGCCCGGCGGGATCGACGGGATGGGTTCGACGCCCAGCGGGGTCACGCGAACGGTAGGCGAAACCCTCGTCACCGGCGTTGCGACGGAGAGCCGCCATTGTCCGTCCGACTTGTCCAGCACGATGACGTCGCCCGGATAGATCCAGTGCGGATTCTTGATCTGCTCCTTGTTGAGTCGCCAGATTTCGGGCCAGCGCCAGGGCTCCTTCAGGAACTTGCCGGCGATCCCCCACAGCGTGTCGCCCGTCTGGACCGTGTAGCGGTCGGTCGCCTGGTCGTTCAGGCGGAGCTCGTCCGCCCGCGCCGGAGCGGAAACAAGAACAAGCATCGCGGCGGTCGCCACGAGCACCCGTTTCGGTATGCTAAACTTCTGACGCATAAAGCCTCTTCCGGTAAAGGCGGGGCTTGCTAACGTCCTAAACCGCCGCAAAATAAGGGCTTGGAGCAGATTCTGCATCCCGAGTCTGCATTTTGCAAGTCGGGCGTCGAAAATGCCCGGTGGGGGCCCGTCGGGAGTACCAATCTGCCGACAGCCACCGGGGCGGATCTCGCTGGAGTCGCCTTCGCATTCATGGCCTTGCTTACCATCCTCGAATACCCGGATCCGCGCCTGCGGAAGATAGCGACGCCGGTGGCGGCGGTCACGCCCGAAATCCGCAAGCTCGTGAGCGACATGGCGGAGACGATGTATGCCGCGCCGGGGATCGGCCTCGCCGCGACCCAGGTGGACGTCCACAAGCGCATCATCGTGATGGACCTCTCCGAGACGCGCGACGAGCTAAGGGTATTCATCAATCCGGAAATCCTTTCAGCCGAAGGCGAGGCCGAGCACGAGGAGGGCTGCCTCTCCGTACCGGGTTACTACGACAAGGTGACCCGCGCCGCGACCATCCGGGTACGGGCCCAGGATGAGCACGGAAATCCGTTCGAGCAGGACGTGGACGGCATGCTGGCCGTGTGCATCCAGCACGAAATGGACCACCTGATCGGCAAGGTGTTCGTCGACCACCTATCGCCCCTGAAGCGCGCGCGCCTCGCCGCGCGCGCCCGCAAGAAGCAGCGGCTCGCGGGCTAACGGACCGGTCTTGATGCGGGTGGCGTTTGCCGGCACGCCGGCCTTTGCCGCGACGGTGCTCGCCGCCCTCGTCAACGCGGGCTTTGCGGTGCCACTGGTGCTGACCCGGCCCGATCGGCCGAAGGGACGCGGGCTGAAGCGGCAGCCCTCGGCGGTTAATGCGTTCGCGCTGGAACGGGGTCTCGCCGTGCTGCAGCCGGCCTCACTCAGCGCCGACGTCGATCGGGCAGCGGCGCTCGCGATCCCCGTCGACGTCCTGGTGGTCGCCGCGTACGGCCTCCTCCTTCCCGCGCCGGTTTTGGCCTGGCCGCGTCATGGCTGCCTCAACGTTCACGCTTCGATTCTGCCGCGGTGGCGCGGCGCTGCGCCGATCGAACGCTCGCTCCTCGCTGGCGACGTCGAAACCGGCGTCACGATCATGCAAATGGACGCCGGGCTCGACACCGGCCCGATCGTCGACGTGGTGCGCAGTCCGGTCGCGCCGCGCGAGACATCCGCGACGCTCACGGCGAAACTCGCCGAGATCGGTGCCACGGCGATCGTCGCCACGTTGCGGCGCCTCGAGCGCGACGGCGCGCTGGCGGCGACGCCGCAACCGCGAGACGGCGTGTGCTACGCACCGAAGATCGACAAGAGCGAGGCGGCCATCGACTGGCGCGCGAGCGCCAATACGATCGACCGCCAGGTGCGGGCGTTCGATCCCGCCCCCGGCGCCGGCACCACGCTCGCGGGCGAGCCGATCAAGCTGTGGAAGGCGGTGCCGTCAGCGCCGCCGATGGCGGCGGCGGCGCCGGGGACCGTGCTCACTGCGGATCCCCAGGGAATGCTGGTGGCCTGCGGCGAATGCGCATTGCGAATCGACGAAGTGCAACCTGCAGGCGGTCGGCGAATGAGCATCGCCGCGTTCGTCGCCGGGCGCAGGATCGCGCCGGGCGCTCGCTTCGGCAGCGAGCGAGACGTCGCGGCAGGCCGGCGATCCGCACCGGGCGGCCATTGAGTCGCCTGCCAACGGCCCGGCGCCGCCCTATCGGGCTGCCGTGGAATTCGCCTCCGGTTCGGCCATCTAATACGGACCGGCACGGCCGGCGGCGCCGGAGCGAAGAGCGCGTGAGTGCGATCCGATTGGCGATGATCGGCAACGGATTGACGACGGGCCCGCTTTTGACCCGCGTCACGACGCGCACAACGACCGCGCCGACGGAGGTCGTCAATCCGCGCATCGTCGACGGCCCCGCCTGGCCGTCCAACAGGCATCCGTCGACCGAAGCGCGCTTCGCGCGTCTTCGCGCGACGGCGGCCTGACCGCCTCCGGCGGCCGCTCGCGTGCAGGAAGCCCAGCGTCAGGCCGCGCTTGCCGTCCGCCGCGTGCTCGCGGGCTCGACGCTCGCCGCCGCGCTCGCCGCGGTCGCGCCCTCCGGGGACGCCGGTGCCGGGCGCCGGCGAGCGCTGGTGCAGGAGCTCACCTACGGCACGCTGCGCCACTGGGGAACGCTCGAGGCGATCGTGCGGCGGCTTGCGGCAAAGCCGCTCTCGGATCCCGCGCTTCCCTGTCTCGTCGCGGTCGCCATCTATCAGCTCGACCACACGCGCGCTCCACCTTTCGCCGTCGTCGACCACGCAGTCAACGCGGCGGCCGCGATCGTGCGCCCGGCGGTGAAGTCGCTGGTCAACGCGTTGCTGCGCCGATATCTGCGTGATCGCGAGACGATTCTCGCCGACATCCGCGCCGACCCGGTCGCGCGCTGGTCGTATCCCCGCTGGTGGATCGATCGGGTTGCCCGCGAATATCCGGAGGACTGGGCGGCAATACTCGATGCGGGCAACGTGCGGCCGCCCCTTGCGCTGCGCGTCAATCGGCGAGTGACAACCCGCGCCGCGCTGATCGGCGAGCTCGTCGCCGCGGGGGTCGGCGCAACTGCGGAGGGCGATGCGGGCATCGTCGTCGATCCGCCGCGCCCGGTCACGCAATTGCCCGGCTATGCCAGGGGGGCGTTTTCCGTGCAGGATCTCGGCGCGCAGCTCGCGGCGCCGCTGCTTGGTGCGCAGAGCGGCATGCGCGTGCTCGATGCCTGCGCCGCCCCCGGCGGAAAGACGACGCATATTGCGGAGCTCGCCGATGTGGAGCTGGTCGCCGTCGACTCCGATCCATCGCGCCTCGACCGCGTGCGCGAGAACCTGGCCCGCCTGTCGCTCGGCGGGGCGCGCACGCAACTCCTCTGCGGCGACGCAGGCGCGCCGGCGACGTGGTGGGAGGGTCGCCCCTTCGACCGGATTCTTGCCGACGTGCCCTGCACCGCGTCGGGAGTGGTGCGCCGCCACCCCGATGGCAAATGGCTGCGGCGGGAGTCGGATATCGACGGATTCGTGCGCGTCCAGGCGCGCCTCCTCGCGGCGCTCTGGCCTTGTCTCGCGCGCGGGGGCGCGATGCTCTACGCGACGTGCTCGGTCTTCGGCGACGAAAACGAGCGTCAGGTCGGGGCGTTCCTCGCAAAGCACGGCGACGCGTTGCGCGAAACCCTCACCTTCGCACCGGGGATCACCCATCGAGGAGGACAACTCTTGCCTTCGTTCCCCGGCGCGAGCCACAATCAGGACGGTTTCTTCTACGCGCTCCTGCGCAAGGCCTGAGCGCGCGCGGCGGTGAGGACGCCGCCTTCGCAAGAGGGGCCGCGCCCGCATCAGAGTCGCCGTCCGTCCCCCGCATCGCTCCTCCCCCGCATGTCCCTTTCGCCCCCTTCCGCCCGCGACGAACTGTTTCCGCGCGGCGGCCGCATCGCGACGCTGATCGCAGCGGCGCTGCTGGCGGGGATCGCGCTTGTTGGTCCCATGCCGGCGCAGGCCGATGCGATCGAGGTCAAGTCGGCCGAGCTGCATGCCGAGGAGGACGGCTATTACCTCAACGCCGAATTCGATTTCACGTTGAATCCCACGTTGGACGAAGCCCTGCAAAAGGGGGTGCCGCTCTACTTCCTGCTCGAATTCGAGCTCGTTCGGCCGCGCTGGTACTGGCTCGACGAGAAGGTGCTCACGGCGACGACGCAGTATCGGGTCTCGTACAATGCGCTGACGCGTCAATACCGCGCGTCGAGTGGCCTTCTCGGTCAGACGTTCGATTCGGTGGACGAGCTCGAGCGCTTTCTGTCCCGCGTCACGTCGCGCGAGGTCGCGCGGCTCGATCAGCTCACCAAAGGCGTCCGTTATGAAGCTTTCGTCCGGCTGCGCCTCGATGTCAACCAGCTGCCGAAGCCATTCCAGCTGACCGCGCTCGCCTCGCGCGAGTGGACGTTGCAGTCGCAGTGGTACCGCTGGAGCTATACGCCATGAACGCCGCCGGGCCGCCCCCAGCGGGGAATTGCGCCGCCTCCGCGGTGTCGTGCCCGGTGCCCCCCATTGCGGGGTCCGCCGCCGCCGGTACTCGCGGGCCCACCCTTCGATACGGCCTCCGGTCTGTCGTATTTTCCTCGTTGCGCCTCGCGGTCGGCCGCCACCCGTGCTCGCCGCCGCCGGCTTCGGGCCTTGGCTTCGCTCCGCGCGCGCAGGCGTCATCGGCTTCGCTTCGCGCGCGCGGGCGTTCCGGTCGGGCGACGCAGCGGCGACAGCCGCAAGCGTGGGAGTCGAGATGAGCGGGCTTCTCCCGTCGCGCGGGATCCGCTGGCTGCTGCTCGTCTTCGCATGCTTAGCCGCGATCTCGCTCTTTCTGCTCGCGACGGCATCGGCGAATACCAGTTTGTTCGCGCGCCGCTACGACCTGCTGCTCTTGCTCAACGGCGCGCTGGTCGTGCTGCTGATGCTGCTGGTCGGCGTGCAGCTGTGGCGGCTTTCGCGCAACCTGAAGTCGGGTATCTTCGGCTCCCGGCTCGCGGTCCGTCTCGTGCTGCTGTTCGCGCTGGTCGCGGTGTTGCCGGGTGCCGTCGTCTACGCGGTCTCGGTGCAGTTCCTGGGGAAGAGCATCGAGAGCTGGTTCGACGTGCGCGTCGACCGCGCGCTCGAAGGCGGCTTGAACCTCGGCCGCAATGCGCTCGACTACCTGCTGAAGGACACGACGAACAAGGCGGGCCAGATCGCGCTCACGTTGTCCGAGGCTGCGCCGGGCAGCGTTTCGATGCGTCTCAACCGCGCGGCCGAGCAGGCCGGCGTCTACGAAGCGACGCTGTTTTCGGCATCCGGCAGCGTGCTCGCCGTCGCGGGGGTGGGTGGTTCGCGCGCGCCGCCGGAGCCACCGCCGGCGCAGGCGCTGCGCCGGGCGCGGCTGCAGCAGCCGACGGCCGCCATCGAACAGGCGGGGGACGGTGGGCTCGTGCTGCGCGTGGTGACCGCGGTCAACAGCGACGACCGGCTCGAGCCGTTCAAGGTGCTGCAGGTGCTGGAGCCGGTGCCGAAAGCGCTCGCGCAGGAGGTCGAAAAGGTGCAGGCCGGCTCGCGCGACTATCAGGAAATCCTCTTTACGCGGCAGTCGCTGAAGCGCCTCTATGCAGTGACCCTGACCTTGACGCTCCTGCTCGCGCTCACGCTGGCGCTCGGCCTCGCCGTCGTGCTCTCCGAACGCTTCGCGGCGCCGCTCGGGCTGCTGGCCGAAGGCACGCGCGCCGTCGCGCAGGGTGATTTCACGCGGCGACAGCCGGTCACCTCGCGCGATGAGCTCGGCGTTCTCACCGAATCGTTCAATACGATGACGGCGCAGCTTGCGGAAGCGCAGCAGAAGACCGAGGAATCGCGGCGAGCGACCGAGACGACGCGCGCGTACCTCGAGAGCATTCTCGGCAATCTCTCCGCCGGCGTGCTTGCGTTCGACGACCGCTATTCGCTGCGGACGGCTAACGCGAGCGCGGCGGTGATCCTGCAGCAGCCCCTGGCCGAGTTGACAGGCATGGCACTCGACGACTGGGGACGCAAGCTGCCGGCGCTCGTGCCGTTCGCGAAGCTCGTCGCCGAAGGCTTCCGCGGCGGCCGTGACGGCCAGTGGCAAAAGGAGGCCGAGCTCGCCGTGGCGAACCTCACGCGCGTACTGCTGGTCCGCGGCTCGCGGCTGCCGGTGACGCCGGTCGCCGGATACGTCGTCGTGTTCGACGACGTGACCGATCTCGTTCAGGCGCAGCGCGATGCTGCGTGGGGCGAAGTCGCGCGCCGGCTCGCCCACGAAGTGAAGAACCCGCTCACCCCCATCCAGCTTTCGGCCGAGCGCCTCGCGGTGAAGCTCGCCCCGAAGCTCGACGGCACGGATCAGGAAACGTTGAAACGCGGGGCGCAGACGATCATCGCGCAAGTCACGGCCATGAAGCACATGGTTGACGATTTCGCGGTGTACGCGCGGCAGCCGCGCCCCGGGACAATGCAGCCAGTCGACGCGGGCGCGCTCTTGCAGGAGGTGCTCGCGTTGTACGACAATCTGCGACCCCACGTCTCGTTGTCACTTCCACCCGAGCCGATCGTGATCCAGGGCGAGCCCACACGCCTGCGGCAGGTGTTGCACAATCTTCTGCAGAATGCGATCGATGCGCAGGCCGATGTGGAGGAACCCCGTTACGAGATCGTGCTCGCCGCGCACGGGGGCGAGGTCGCGCTTTCGTTCGGCGACGCCGGCGCCGGGTTCGACGAAGATCTGCTGCGGCGTGCGTTCGAGCCATACGTGACTACGAAGACGAAAGGCACGGGGCTCGGCCTCGCGATCGTGCGCAAGATCGTCGACGAACATCACGGCCGCGTCGAGCTCGCCAACCGGCGGCCGCACGGGGCGCTCGTGACCCTCGTTTTTCCGCGCAGCGGCGCGTTCGCGTAGGATAGGGGCGCGATGACTCCCGCGAACGAGATCCTGATCGTCGACGACGAGGTCGGCATCCGCGAGCTGCTGTCCGAAATCCTGCAGGACGAGGGCTATCGGGTATCCCTTGCGGAGAACGCGACCGAAGCACGCAGCTACCGGTCGAGACAGCAGCCGGCGCTGGTGCTGCTCGATATCTGGATGCCCGACACTGACGGCGTGACGCTGCTGCGCGAATGGGCTGCTGCCGGCCAGCTCACGATGCCAGTGGTGATGATGTCCGGCCACGGCACGATAGAGACGGCGGTGGAGGCGACAAAAATCGGCGCCTTCGACTTCCTCGAAAAGCCCGTCGGGCTCCAGAAGCTCCTCGGCACCGTCGCGCGGGCGCTGAAGACGGCGCTGGCGAAGGAGCCGCGCCGTGTCTCGCTCGCCTCGCTCGGCACGAGCGCTTCGATCCGTGATGCCGAGCGCGCGATCGAGCAGCTTCTCGCGGCGCGAAAACCGATCCTGGTGCTGGGCGAGGCCGGCACCGGCCACGATATCGCGGCGCGCGCGCTGCAAGTGCCGGGAGCGGCGTGGATCGCCCTCGCCACCGGCTCGCGCCTCGCGGCGAACCCCCTTGCGGTGCTCGACGAAGCGCGCGACGGCACGCTTTACTGCGCGGAAATCGGGCAGTACACGAAGTCGGAACAAAAGGGGCTCGCATTCCTGCTTCCCAAGCTCGAGCGGGCGAGCGCGACGCTCGTGTGCACGAGCGCCGAACCTCTCGGCAATCTTGCCGCCGAAGGAAAGTTCGATCCGGCACTCCTTGCAGCGCTCTCGATTGGCGCCGTGCTGCTGCCGCCGCTTCGTGCGCGGCGCGAGGATATCCCCGTGCTCGTCGATCGCTACTGGCGCGACATCACGGCGGCGCAGAAGGACGCCGAGCGCGGGATGACGCGCACTGCCGCCTCACTTCCTCCGGCCGCCATCACTGCGCTGTCGAACGCTTACTGGCCGGGCAATGTCGACCACCTGCAGAACGTCGTGGCGAACCTCGCCCTCAACGCCGGCGCCGGCGACATCACGCCGGACCACGTCAAGCGACTCCTCGGCGACGCCGCAGCGGCCAATCAGGCGGTCGCGCCCGAGATCACCGCACGCTTCTTCGACCTCCCGCTCCGCGAGGCGCGCGAGGCTTTCGAACGCATTTACTTCGAGCAGCTCCTGGGCCGCGAGCAGAGCAACATGAGCCGCGTGGCCGACAAGGCCGGCCTCGAGCGGACGCATCTTTATCGCAAGCTGAAGCAGTTGAACATCCGGTTCGCCCGCCGCGGCGATGACCTCGGCGGCAACGGCAGCTGACGCGCGCGCCCTGCTACAGCCCGTCCATCTGGGTGCGCATCGATTTGAGCGCCTTGCTTTCGATCTGGCGGATCCGCTCGGCAGACACGCCATACTCGTCGGCCAGATCCTGGAGCGTCGCGGCGTCGTCCTCGCGCAGCCAGCGCGCCTCGATGATCCGCCGACTGCGCGGATCGAGCTTCGCAAGCGCGGTTGACAGTCCGGTCTTGCGGTTGTTCGCCGTTTCCGCGCGCTCGAGGATCTGCGCCGGCTCATCCTCCGCGTCGGTGAGGTAAGCGATCGGCGAGACCGCGTGACCCTCTTCGTCCGGTTGCGGGTCGAGCGCGACGTCGCGCCCGGAAAGCCGCGTCTCCATCTCGACCACTTCCTCCGGCTTGACGCCGAGGTCGCGCGCAATGGCCTTCGCCTCTGCGACCGACAGGGCGGCGCCGGTCTTTTTCATGCTGCGCAGGTTGAAGAACAGCTTGCGTTGCGCCTTCGTCGTCGCGACCTTGACCAGCCGCCAGTTGCGCAGGATGTAATCGTGAATCTCCGCGCGGATCCAGTGCAGCGCGAACGACACGAGACGCACCCCTCGTTCCGGATCGAAGCGTCGAACGGCCTTCATCAGGCCGACATTGCCCTCCTGGATCAGGTCCGCCTGGGGGAGCCCGTAACCAAGATAATTGCGGCTCACCGCGACGACGAGCCGCAGGTGCGACAGGACGAGCTGACGCGCTGCATCGAGGTCGTTGTCGCGCTGGAGCCGGCGGCCGAGTTCGGTCTCCTGCTCGGCGGTCAACAGCGGAAAGCGATTCACCGCTTGGATGTAATGGTCCAAGCTTCCGAGCGACGTCGGGGTCGGAAAAGCCAACGCAGTACCACTCATCCTCGAATCTCCTTTGTAGGGGCGGCGGGCCGATTCTCGGCTCCCATCAACGCAATCTTAGCACTCGTACGATGAGAGTGCTAAATCGGAGGCAAGTTCCCGAGCAAATTGGTCGGGTAAACCGCTGCGCCCTTACGGCTGCCTGCTTGTCGCTTCGACCTATGCAGGAAGGCCGATGTTGCTTGCTCCGACGAATCCGTGGACGGGCCCAAGCGAGGAGACACTCGATCGCGGAGTGAGCACCAACACCGCTTCTGTGCCGAGTCGGATTGGCGGCGCGTCCGGATGCATCGTCGCGAAACCCGCCACCCCTCGAGATCACCCGACCAGCGCCTCGACGAAATCGACGGCGACAAAAGGTTTCAGATCTTCCATTCCCTCGCCCACTCCGATGAAGCGAAGCGGGATCGGATGTTCCTTCGCGATGGCCGCAACGGTCCCGCCTTTCGCGGTGCCGTCGAGCTTGGTCAGGATGAGCCCGGTCAACCCCAGCGCGTCGTCGAAGGCGCGGACCTGCGCCAGCGCATTCTGGCCGGTGTTCGCGTCGAGGACGAGCAGCGTTTCGTGCGGCGCCGCCGGATCCGTCTTGCGGATCACGCGCTGCACCTTGCGAATCTCCTCCATCAGGTTCTGCTGCGTCGGGAGCCGCCCGGCGGTGTCCGCGAGAACGACGTCGATCCGCCGCGCCTTCGCCGCCGCAATGGCATCGAACATCACCGCCGCCGGGTCGCCTCCGGCCTGCGCGATCACCGCCACGTTGTTGCGCTCTCCCCAGACGGTGAGCTGCTCGCGCGCGGCGGCGCGGAACGTATCGCCGGCGGCGAGCAACACGGTGAGACCGTTCGCCTGCAGGTATCGGGCGAGCTTGCCGATCGACGTCGTCTTGCCGGCGCCATTGACGCCGGCCAGCATGATGATGAACGGGCGCGGCGCGCCGACGACGAGCGGCTTCTCGAGGGGTTTCAAGAGCTCGACCAGCGCCTCCTTCAGCAGCGGCTTCGGCTCGCCGGCGCCGCCGGCGCGCTTCCACCGTCCCCGCAGGTCGTCGAGAAGATGGGCGGTCGCCGCAAGGCCCACGTCCGCCGTCAGGAGCGCCGTCTCGATCTCCTCCTGCGCCGCCTCGTCCAGCGTGCGCCGGGAGAACGCCGTGGCGAGCGCACCGGTCAGCTTGTCGCGCGAGCGGGCGAGCCCCGCGCGCAACCGGTCTGCCCAGGGTTTTCGTTCCTCGTCGTCGGCGGATTTGCGGTTGAACAGATCGAACATGGGCTAAAGCGGGCCCGCTGCAGCTAACGCGTGACCGAGCGGGCCAGCCGCTCGCAGCCAAGGGTTGGTGGAACCCGGAAAGCTATAATTTTACGCGGGTCCCTGCGGCGCTCCCGCCTCCGGCGAGGCGCTGCCCCTTCCCCACAGCCGAAGACGACCTTTGCGACCGCGACCTCCGAATCGCGTCCGCATCATCGGCGGCGCCTGGCGCGGGCGCCGGATCGCCTTTCCGTCGGTCGAAGGGTTGCGGCCAACGCCGGATCGCGTTCGTGAAACCGTGTTCAACTGGCTGGGGCAGGAGCTCGGCGGCCGGCGCTGCCTCGACCTTTATGCCGGCACGGGCGTGCTCGCCCTCGAAGCGTTGTCGCGCGGCGCGGCGCTGGCAGTGGCCGTGGACAGGAGCCCTGCGCTGATCGCCTCGCTGCGGGCGACTGGGAGCGCGCTCGGCGCGTCGGCGCTCGAGACGCACGTCGACGACGCGCGCCTTTTTCTGGCCAGGGAAACGCGGACCTTCGAGGTGATCTTCGCCGATCCGCCCTTTGGCGAGGATCCTTGGGCCTGGCTGCTGCCTGCCTGCGCGCAACGGCTCGCGTCCGGCGGATTTATCTACGCCGAAGCCGGCAGGGCGCTGGCGCCGTCCGACGGTCTTCTCGCTTGGCGGTGCGACAAGGCGGGCCAGGTGCATTATCATCTGTTCGCCCGCGCCGAAGGCGTCGCGCGCTAGAGTGCGTCCTTACCCCACACCTCCCGTACCGATGCTGAAGGTCGTCTATCCGGGCACGTTCGATCCGCTGACCCGCGGGCACGAAGACATCGTCCGGCGGGCGGCGCGACTTTTCGACCGGGTCATCGTCGGGGTCGCCGATAGCGCGGCGAAGCGGCCGTTCTTCACCACCCGGGAACGCGTCGACATGGCGCGCGCGGTACTCGCTCCGTTTGCCAACGTCGAGGTCGAGCCGTTTTCCTCGCTGCTGATGGATTTCGTGCATGCCCAGGACGCGCGCGTCATCCTGCGCGGGCTTCGCGCGGCGTCCGATTTCGAGTACGAGTTCCAGATGGCGGGAATGAACCGGAATCTCTATCCCGAGGTCGAAACGCTGTTCCTCACTCCTTCGGAAGAATACATGTTCGTTTCGGCGACGATCGTGCGCGAGATCGCGACTTTCGGCGGCGATGCGTCACCGTTCGTCCATCCTGTCGTGCTCGCGAAACTCAGGGCGAAAGTCGCCGCGGCCCGCGCGTAGCCGTTCGCCGCACGCGCTCCCGTCGCGGTGACGGACCAAAGCGCGCGCACCAGCCGCAATCTCCATCCATGGCGCTCATCATCACCGACGAATGCATCAACTGCGACGTCTGCGAACCCGAATGTCCGAACGGCGCGATCTCGCAGGGCGTCGAGATCTACGTCATCGATCCGGCGAAATGCACCGAGTGTGTCGGACATTTCGACACCCCGCAATGCGTCGAGGTGTGCCCGGTCGACTGCATTCCCGTCGACCCCGACCACGTCGAGACGAAGGACGAGTTGCGCAGGAAGTACGACGCGCTGATGGCGGCGAAGGTGGTGAAGTGAGGGCGTGCAAGCGCTAGGCGTTGGCCGCCAGCGGCACGGCGTCGGGCTGCAGGACGATCGCTTCGATCGCGGCGACCTCCCGTGCGAGCGCGCGGACCTGCGCGGCGAGCGCCTCTTCCTGCGCCACGAGTTCGGTCACGCGCTCCTCGAGTTCGCCGCTCGCGCGGTGAATGCGCTTGATGCTCTCGAGACGGCGGCGAAGCTGGAGGTGGTGCTCCTTCACCTGCGTCTCGAGCGGCGACATCACCGCGCGGAGCCAGCTGTCGAGGTCGCGGTTCGCGATGTCGTAGACGTGCTTGACGCGCGAGGCGATCGTCTCGAAGAAGCGCTTCATCAGCGCGAACTTGGCCTTGCTGACCATGTTCCACAGCGTGTTGAAGTGCTGGTTGTACGCGCGCTCGAGCCGGTCGATCTCCTTCTGGTATTTCATCATCGAGAACGGCGGCGGGGCGTAGCGTTCGAGTCCCTGCTCCTTGGCGAAGCGGGTATACATCGCCTGCATCAGGTCGTGGATCTCGGCCGACCGGCGTGCCGCTTCCTCGAAGTCGCGCCGGATCGTCGCGAAGAAATCATTCATCGCGGTGCGAACGCCCTTGGTGAACGGGCTGCCCTCGATATGGCGGCGGGTTTTGCCGGCGTTGGTGCGCAGCGCGTCGAGGCCGATCACGTCGAACAGCTGGTTCGTCTGCTGCGAGAACACCGTGCGCAACGCCGTGAACCGCTGCAGCCCGCGTTCGAAGAGCTCCTTCTCCTGGCGCACGCGGTCCATCATGTGCTCGACGACGTCCTGATTCTTGCCGCGCAATGCGCGGAGCTCCGCCAACTGCTCGGCGATGCCGTTCTGCCGCGCGTCGAGCAGCGCGCGCACGCCCGGCGGCCAGCCCTTTCACTTCGGCCGTCGTCGCCGCACCGACGATGTCGCGCTTGGCGGGAATGAGCTTGCGCGACAGCGCGTCCTCGAGCGCGGGAAGGCGGCTCTTCGCGAGCAGCGCATCGTCGCCGTTGACCTTGGCCAAGAGCGCCTTTTGCGCGGTGACCGCGAACACCTGCGCCGACGGAATCCCGAGGAGTTGCGCCGACGAGCCAACCTGTCGGTCTATTTCGGCATCGACTTCCGCCTCGGACTTGAGGTCGTCCCACAGGCCGTCGATCTTGTTCAGGATCACGAGGCGGCCGGACTTGGTCGCGGGGTCTTCGCCCGCTAGATGCCGGTTCCACACATCGAGGTCGGTTTTGGTCACGCCCGCGTCGGCCGCCAGAATGAACAGGACGGCATGGGCGTTGGGAAGGAGATTCAGCGTGAGCTCGGGCTCCGTGCCGATCGCGTTCAATCCGGGCGTATCGAGGATGACGAGCCCCTGCTGCAGCAGAGGATGCGGGAAGTTGATTACCGCGTGTCGCCAGCACGGAATGTCAACCGCGCCCTCGCCCTCGGCCTCGAGCGCCGCGAGGAAGTCCTCGTCCTCGTAGAGGCCGTACCTGCGCGCGAGCGCCACCGGCACGCGCTTCACTTGCGAGACCCGCGACAACGCTTCGCTCATGCGGTCGGCCGACGAAAGGTCGAGAGGAATCGTCACCCATTCGTCGGCGTAGTTCTTGTACTCGGCGACCGTGGTGTCCTTGCCGCGCGTCTCGATCGGGAGCAGGCGGATCGATGGGGCACGCGTCGTGTCGTAGAGGAGCTCCGTCGGGCACATCGTCGTGCGGCCGGCGGACGACGGCAGCAGGCGCTGCCCGAAATCGGCAAAGAAGATCGCATTGATGAGCTCGGACTTCCCGCGCGAGAACTCGGCGACGAAGGCGACGACGAGCTTGTCCTGGTGCAGCCGCTCGAGCAGGTGCTGGACTTTCAAGTCGATCTGGGCGTCGGCGAGCTCCTGGTCGGCGAGCCATTCATGCAGGCCGGAAATGCCCGACGAGAGGCGACGACGCCAATCGCTGTATGCCTCGAACCGTGCAGCGAGCTCGCGGGATTGGGCGATGCCGTCGTAGCGGGTCATTGTTTGCCTCGCGGGTCGCGCTTGGTGGCCGTCATGCGGCACTCGGTAGAGCGGCAGAAGCATTTCCTGTGCCGCGCCGTCGGGCGGCAGTGGCGCGAACCATGGGGGAGCGGATCAATGCTGGCACCGGGGACAATAGTAGGTCGCCCGCCCCCCGAGGCGGACCAACTTTATTGCGGTGCCGCAAACGCGGCAAGGGAGTCCGTCGCGCCCGTAGACAAAATAGCCGAGCTGAAAATAACCCGGCTCCCCGCGGGCATCGACGTAATCACGAAGCGTCGACCCGCCCTTGGCGATGGCCTCGGTCAGCGTCGCCCGGACCGCATCGACAAGACGTTCGTACCGGCCTCGCGAGACGCGGCGGGCGGGGAGGGTGGGCCGGATCGCCGCGCGAAACAGCGCCTCGTTCGCGTAGATATTCCCGACACCGACGATGAGCCGGCTGTCCATCAGCGCGAGCTTGACGGCGGCGTGGCGTCGCCGCGTCGCACCCCACAAATAGCGGGCGTCGCATGCGGCGTCGAAAGGCTCGGGCCCCAGCGCGGCGAGCAGCGGATGGGCGTCGGCGGGCGGCGAAAGCCAGAGGATTGCGCCGAAGCGCCGCGGGATCGTGGTAGCGCAGCGTCGTCCCGGACGTCGAACACGATGTCGGCGTGGTCGTGGGCTGCACGCGGTGGGGCGTGCGTGTATGCGCGCAGGCTCCCGGTCATGCCGAAATGCACGAGCAGCGTGCCCTCGCCCAATCGGAACAGCAGGTACTTGCTTCGCCGGTCGAGCGCCTCGACGACGCGGCCGACGAGCCTCTTTTGCAGCGATCGGGGAACCGGCCAGCGCAAGCGCCGGTCGTATACGTGCACTGCCGCAACCCGATGTCCGACGACATGTGGCGCGACGCCGCGGCGCGTGGTTTCGACTTCGGGCAGTTCCGGCATCGTTTACTGATTGGGGTTCGGGGCGTAGCGGAAAGCGACGCCCGTGGCGCACCGGTTTGTTGCGCCGCCAAATATAACCTAAGATGACACGCACCCCTGCGCGCCGTCGGCAGCTGGGCGCTGTCGGAGCCCGCAGGTCTTAACGCTGGAAGTCCACTTTGGCCCAATTTCGTCCCGTTTCGCTGTTTCTTGCGGTGGTGGCGGCGCTTGCGCTGCCGGCCCGGATCGCCAGTGCTCAAGGCGATCCCGCGCCTTCCCCTGACCCGCTCCCTCTGTCACGCCCAGCCGAGGAGCCGGCGCGGGTGACGGGGCCGGATGGCTTGACCGCCGAGTTGATGTATCGGTTGCTGGTCGGCGACATCGCGCTGCAACGGGGTGAGCCCGCGCTCGCGGCGCGCGCTTATCTGGAGGCGGCGCGCGAGACGCGCGACGTGACGCTCGCGCGGCGGGCCGCTGAGATCGGCGTTTCCGCGCGCGCAAGAACGGTTACGGTTCAGGCAGCCAAGCTTTGGAGCGAGATCGATCCCTCGGCGGAGCGCCCGAAGCAGCTGCTGGCGGCGCTCTCCGGCAGCACGGCGGGCAAGGGTTTCGACGTCCCGGGCGCTTCGAGCGACCTCAAGGCCGAGCTCGAGCGGGTGCTGGCCGACGCGGCCCATTCCGGCCCCGCGCTCGGCGAAGCCTTCCTCCAGCTTAACCGCCTGCTTGCGAACGAGCCCGACAAGATGGCGACGTTCAAGCTGGTCGAAGCAGTCGCGCAGCCCTACCCGAATCTCGCTGAAGCGCAGTTCGCGGTAGCGCTCGCGGCGCTCAACACCGGCTTGAAGGACATGGCTACCTCGGCCGCCGCCGCGCAGGCAGTCGATCGGGCGCTCGCGCTCAAGCCGGGATGGGAACGCGCCGCGATGCTCAAGGCCGAAATTCTCGCCAAGCGCTCGCCCGCCGAGGCCATCGGTTACCTGCAGTCGTTTCTCAAGGCCCAGCCGGAATCGAGGGCGGCGGCGGGAGCACTCGCGCAGATCTACGTCGAACAGAAGCGCTACGCCGAGGCACGCGCGATCTTCGAGCAGTTCTGGGAAGCCGACAAGGAGAATCGCGATTATCAGTTCGCCGTCGCGGCGCTCGCAGTCCAGATGAAGGATTGGGCGGTGGCGGAGTCGCTTTTCGAGGATTTGAAGCGCGCGGACTACGACGAGAACGGCGGCGTCGAGCTCTATCTCGCGCAAATCGCCGACGAAACCGGCCGCTACGCGCTTGCCTACGAACGCTACCTCGCGGTGCCGGAGGGCGAGCGGGCATGGCCCGCGAAGCTTCGGGCGGCGACGATGCTGGCGAAGCAGGGGAAGCAGGACGAGGCGCGAAAATTTCTCGCCGACCTTCCTGCCGTGACGATCGAGCAGCGGGTTCAGGTGCGGCAGGCCGAGGCGCAGCTACTGCGCGATGCCGGCGATGATGCCGGCGCGTACGCGGTGCTCTCCCACGCACTCGAAGAACATCCGGACCAGCCGGAGCTCCTCTACGACGCGGCGATGGTCGCCGAGAAGCTCGACAAGCTCGATGTCGCCGAGGCGCGCCTCAAGCAGCTGATCGCCGTGAGTCCCGACAACGCGCAGGCGCTGAACGCGCTGGGCTACACGCTCGTCGACCGCACGGATCGGACGAGCGAAGGTCTCGCGTTGATCGAACAGGCGTTGAAATTGGCGCCGGACGATCCGTTCATTCTCGACAGCATGGGCTGGGCGTATTTCCGCATGGCCAAGTACGACGACGCTGAGGCCTACCTGCGCCGCGCGCTCGCCCAGCGGGGCGACCCGGAAATCGCCGCGCACCTGGGCGAAGTGCTTTGGGCGCGGGGCGAGCGCGTGCGGGCGCAGGAGGTGTGGCAGTCGCAACTGAAAGAGACGCCCGACAATCCGATGCTGCTGGAAACGATGAAGCGTCTCGCGCCGTAGCGCGTTCGTTGCGCGACGCGCGAGAGTCCCGTGACCCTGTGCGTTTCCCTCGGGGCTTCGACGAGAAGTCCCCTGCGACCGCGTCTTGCACCTGCCGTCGTTATTTCGCTCGTCCTCGCCGGTTGCGCCGGCATTCCGCCTGGAGTGCCCTCACAGGTTCCCGCCGTCGATACCGGCGCGCCGGTCAAGCTCGAGGGCCGACTGTCCGCGCGCCGCGGAGCGGAGGCAATAGCCGCAAATTTCACGTGGGTCCATGCGCCACCGCACGATGATCTGGTCGTCACGACGCCGCTCGGACAGGACGTCGCGCAAATCAGCGGCGACTCGATCGCGCAGCGCGTCGAATTGCGCACTGCCGACGGGCGTCACGACGAGGCAGCCGACTGGTCAACGTTGACCGAGCGAGCGCTGGGCTTTGCGCTGCCGGTCGCGTGGCTCGGCGCGTGGGTGCGCGGAGCGCCGCACTCGGGGACCCCGTTCTCGATCGAACCCGATGCCGCCGGACGTCCGAGCGTGCTGCGTCAGGACGGCTGGGAGATCGTCTACACGTACGGCGACGACGCAAAGCGGATGCCGAATCGCCTGCGACTGTCGTATGCGGACCTCGAGGTGCGCATCGTCATCGACCGCTGGGAGTAGCGGCGAGAAGGGACGTTCGGCGCTCCGTGCGTTGCGGTGGGCACGTCGATGATGCGGACGGCCGACGCCGCGCCAAGCGAAGCGGAAAGCGCAATCGCCAACCCCCGGTCACTGGCGTTGCAGCCCGCTCACGGCGACAATCGGGGATGCGCAAGTTGACCGTTGCGGCGCCGGCGAAGCTCAACCTCTTTCTGCACGTGACCGGCCGCCGCGCGGACGGCTTGCACACGCTCGAGACGCTTTTCGTTGCGCTCGACTACGGCGATACGATCAGCGTGTCGCGGCGCCGGGACGGCGCGATTCGCCGCACCGCGGATCTCCCCGGCATCGCCGTCGATGACGATCTTGCGCTGCGCGCGGCGCACGCGCTCAGAAACGCGAGCGGCTGCCGCGACGGCGTCGACATTGCGGTGGTCAAGAGAATTCCGCGCGGCGGCGGGCTGGGCGGCGGCAGCTCCGACGCGGCCTCGGTGCTGCTCGCGCTCAATCGTCTTTGGGATTTGAATTTGCCGCGCGCCGAATTGATGCGCATCGGCTTGACGTTGGGGGCCGACGTTCCGTTCTTCGTGTTCGGCGAGCCCGCATTCGCGCATGGGGTCGGCGAGCACTGCCGCGCGGTTTCGCTGCCGCCGCTGTGGGTCGCGGTCGTCGTTCCGTCTGCCGCGGTGCGCACCGCGGAAATTTTCGGTAGCGCTGAATTGACACGGAACACGCCGTCGGCGAAAATGAGCGTCTTTTCCGAGGGTTATGGCTGGAACGACCTGCAAGCCGTTACGACGGCGCGTTTTCCCGAGGTCGCTGCGGCGCTGGCAGGGCTGCGCAAGCGCTCGCCGCTTGCGCGGATGACCGGATCGGGCGGCTGCGTGTTCGCGTCGTTCGACTCCGAAATTCGGGCCCGCGACGCGCTCGCGGCGCGCCCGCCGGGAATGCGGGGATTCGTCGCGCGCACGCTCGCGCGGCATCCGCTCGCCGCGTTCGCGTGAACTGCGGATCGGGTTCCAGGCGGTACATTTCGCGCTCGTCGCAGGGGGCGCGCCGGTTTTTCCCGCTGGGGAGTCGCCAAGTTGGTTAAGGCACCGGATTTTGATTCCGGCATTCGAAGGTTCGAATCCTTCCTCCCCAGCCACTCTTCCACGGGCAGGCGGCGCGATGGCGCGCGGCGGGTCCCGGCTCCGTAGACACAAGACGGGTTCGCCATGGCCTTCGAGCGGATGAGAGTCTTCACCGGCAACGCGAACCCGAAGCTCGCCGAGGCCGTCTGCCGACATCTCAACGTCAGCCTGGGGCGCGGCGGTGGTCGGCCGGTTCTCCGACGGCGAAGTGATGGTCGAGCTGCTCGAAAACGTCCGCGGCCGCGACGTCTTCATCCTGCAGTCGACGTGCGCGCCGACCAACGACAACCTGATGGAGATCCTGGTGATGGTCGATGCGCTGAAGCGCGCGTCGGCCGTCCGCATCACCGCGTGCATTCCGTACTTCGGCTACGCGCGGCAGGACCGTCGGCCGCGCTCGGCCCGCGATGCCGATCATCGGCGAAGGTCGTCGCCGATCATGCTGACGACCGTCGGCGTCGACCGCGTAATGGTGATGGACCTGCACGCCGACCAGATCCAGGGTTTTTTCAACATTCCGGTCGACAACATCTACGCGACGCCGATCCTGCTGGGCGACCTGTGGAAGCAGAACTACGACGATCTCCTGGTCGTCTCGCCGGACGTGGGCGGCGTCGTGCGCGCCCGCGCGATCGCGAAGCGCCTCGACTCCGACCTGGCGATCATCGACAAGCGCCGCCCGCGGGCGAACGTCTCCGAGGTGATGAACATCATCGGCGACGTCGCCGGGCGCACCTGCGTGATCATGGACGACATCGTCGACACCGCGAACACGCTGTGCAAGGCGGCGACCGCGCTGAAGGAGCACGGAGCGAAGAAGGTCGTCGCGTACTGCACGCATCCGGTGCTCTCCGGTGGCGCGGTGCCGCGGATCGCAGCCTCCGAACTGGACGAGATCGTCGTCACCGACACGATCCCGCTGACCGACGAAGCGCGCGCGTGCCCGCGCATCCGCCAGCTCTCGTGCGCGCAGCTTCTCGCCGAGACGATGACGCGCGTATCGAACGAGGAGTCGGTGAGCTCGCTCTTCACCGAATAGTCCACGGCCGCCGCGCGGCTTGGCACGCGCATCCGATTCCGGTTATAATTCAAAGCTTTCCCGCTCACCGGCCCGAAACCTCGGGCGGCGGGATGTCGCCAATCGCGGACGACCGGCGGGCGCTGCCTTATGGGCGGCGCCCGCTACCCGGAAGGCCGCAGACATCGGGAGCCGCACCATGCAAATCGAATTCACCGCATTTCCGCGCACGAGCGAGGGCCGCGGCGCGAGCCGCCGCATGCGCCGCGCCGGCAAGGCGCCAGGCATCGTCTATGGCGGGGCTGCGGCGCCGCAGCCGATCGAGCTCGACCACAACGCGCTCTTCCACGCGCTGCGCAACGAAGCGTTCCACTCGTCGATCCTGACGATGAAGCTCGACGGCTGCGGCGACCAAGGTGCTGCTTGCGCGACGTGCAGATGCACCCGTTCAAGAACGAGATCCTCCACGTCGATTTCCAGCGCGATCGACGAGAACCGCAAGATCCACATGAAGGTGCCGCTGCACTTCGTCAATGGCGAGAATTCGCCGGCCGTGAAGGTGTCCGGCGCGATCGTCAGCCACGTGACCAACGAGCTCGACGTCGCCTGCCTGCCGAAGGACCTGCCCGAGCTTCATCGAGGTCGATCTGATCTACGCTCGACGTCGGTCATTCGATCCACGTGTCGGCGCTGAAGCTGCCGGCGGGCGTGACGGTGGTCATGCACGGCAAGACCGATCCCGTTGTCGCGGCCGCCGTGGTGCCGAAGGCTCAGGTCGAAGAGGTCGTCGAAGCGGAAGCGGCCGGGCGCCGAGGCCGCTGCGGCGCCGCCGCCGCAGGACCGGAGGGCGCGACGCCGGAAGCGCAAGCCAGCGGAAAAGGGCGCCGAGAAGAAGGAACGCGACGCAAGGACGACAAGAAGAAATAAGCCGTCGCGTCGCATCGGCACGAGGGCCCGCCGCGTGCACACGGCGGGCCTTTTTGTTGCGCAGGCATCGTACGCGCGCGTTGCGCAAGCCATGGATGCACCGATCCGTCTTCGTCGTTGGCCTGGGCAACCCGGGGCGCGAGCACGACGCCACTCGACACAACGCCGGTTTCTGGTTCGCCGACGCGCTTGCCGACCGGCTTCGTGCGGCGTTCGCGAGCGAGGGCAAGTTTCACGGGCAGGTGGCGCAGTGCGGGTGACAGTGCGACTGTCTGAAGCCTTCCACGTACATGAACCTCTCCGGGCGCTCCGTCGCCGCGCTGGCGCGATTCTTCGCGATCGCCGCCGCGGAAATCGCTGGTCGTCCACGACGAGCTCGATCTGAGGCCCGGCGAGGCGAAGATGAAGTTCGGCGGCGGGCATCGCGGGCCACAACGGCCTGCGCGACATCGACGCGCAGCTGGGAACCGCCGAGTTCTGGCGGCTGCGCATCGGGATCGGGCACCCGCGCGATTCGGCGATTCCGCAGCAGGACGTCGTCGACTATGTGCTGCGCCCGCCGCTGCGCCGAGGAACGCAGCGCGATCGACGCGGCGCGATCGACAAGGGCGCTCGACGCGTGGCCGGCGATCGCCGCCGGCGAGTTCGAGCGCGCGATGCAGCTGCTCCATACGAAGGATACGTCATGAGCGCCGCCGGGCCGCCGCAAGGCGCGAACAGCATCCACCGCGGAGTCGCGGCGCGTTGTGCTGCGGGATTGGTCGCTCCCGGCGCCCGCAGATGCGCCCTTCGGGTCTTGGCTTCGCGTCGCCTGCGCGCGCGTCCATCGGCGAGCAGCGCGGCGGCGCGGGCCGCAGCCGGGGGCGCACCCATGAGCCTCAAATGCGGCATCGTCGGGCTGCCCAACGTCGGCAAGTCGACGCTGTTCAATGCGCTGACCAAAGCCGGAATCGCCGCGGAGAACTATCCGTTCTGCACGATCGAGCCCAACGTCGGCATCGTCGAAGTCCCCGATCCGCGGCTGGCCGCGCTCGCGGCGATCGCCCGTCCGGAGAAGGTGCTGCCGGCGACCGTCGAGTTCGTCGACATCGCCGGGCTCGTCGCCGGCGCGTCGAAGGGCGAGGGTCTCGGCAACCAGTTCCTCGCCAACATCCGCGAGACCGACGCCATCGCGCACGTCGTGCGCTGCTTCGACGACGACAACGTCGTTCACGTCGCGGGCAAGGTGGATCCGATTTCCGACATCGAGACCGATCAACACCGAGCTCGCGCTGGCCGACCTCGCAACCGTCGAGAAGCAACTCGCGAAGTACGAGAAGGCTCGCGCGCGCCGGCGGCGACAAGGAGGCGCAGCGGATCGTCGCGCGCGCTGAAGAAGGTCGAGGCGGTGCTCGACGCAGGGCACGCCCGGCGCGCACCGCCGACCTCTACGCGGAGGAGACGCGAGGTGCTGCGCCCGTTCTTCCTGCTGACGATGAAGCCGACGATGTACGTGGCCAACGTCGCCGAGGGCGGCTTCCACGACAATCCGCTGCTCGCCGCCGTCGAGGCGCACGCGGCGAAGGAAGGCGCGCCGGTGGTCGCCGGTTTGCGCGGCGCTGGAGGCGGAGATCGCCGATCTCGACGGTGACGACAAGCTCGCGTTCCTCGGCGGACCTCGGCCTCGACCGAGCCCGGGCTCGACCGCGTGATCCACGCCGGCTACAAGCTGCTCGGCCTCGAAACCTACTTCACTGCCGGCCCGAAGGAAGTGCGCGCCTGGACGATCCACGCCGGCGACACGGCGCCGCAGGCGGCGGGCGTGATCCACACCGATTTCGAGAAGGGCTTCATCCGCGCCGAGGTGATCGCCTTCGCCGATTTCATCGCGTGCAAGGGCGAGCACGGCGCAAAGGAGCACGGCAAGATGCGGCTCGAGGGCAAGGAATACGTCGTCAAGCGACGGTGACGTCATGCACTTCCGCTTCAACGTCTGAGGCGGAGAATGCTTCCATGCGCGACCATGCGCGTCGGGACCGTTGCCAAAGTCGCTATTACTGTAATCAGCTCGTTGTGTGACCACGCGCGGCCATCTGCGGCCATGCGCTTCCGGTAAACTTGCGGGTATCATTGCGGGTATCCTGCAAGGTCGACCAACCGACGATGCGGGTATCGACAACAACGAGGAAAAGCCATGCTCGCCGATGCCCGCATCCGAGGCGCAAAGCCGAAGCGAAACACGCAGAAGCTAACCGACGCCAATGGCCTCTACCTTGAAGTACGGCCGACCGGCGCGAGGTTGTGGCGGTATCGCTACCGGCTTGCCAGCAAGGAGAACGTATACGCCATCGGGGCCTACCCGGGCGCTGGTTAAACAACATGTCCACCCGTCGCATCAGCGGAGACTGGAGCGCATTCGCCGAGAGCATGAGCACGCAACGACGTTTCGGGCGGTCGCGCTCGAATGGTTGGCAACGAAGGACTGGACTCCTCTGGTGACGAGTGAACGGCGCAAACTGTTTGATGACCACATCTTCCCCGTGATTGGTGACCTTCCAATCCGCCAAGTGGCGTCGGCGCACGCATTGGACATCCTCAAGCGGATTGAAAAGCGTTCCCCAACGAAGGCAGCGCAAGCCCGCCGCGCGATGACGGGCGTGTTTGAGCTTGCCATCGCGACCCTCCGCGCCGAAGTTGACCCGATACACCCTGTCCGCAAATCGGTGAAACAGCCAAAGGCTAGGAACAAGCAGCCGCTGTCACGCGACCAGATCGGTCACCTGTTACGCGCTATTGACCAATACAACGGTCACTTCACGACATGGGTCGCGTTCCGCCTGCTATGGCTGACGCTATCGCGTCCGAGCGAGGTGCTTGAAGCACGCTGGTCAGAGTTCGATCTGGACGCTGCACGTTGGCGCATTCCTCCCGAGCGGATGAAAATGGATTTAGCGCACACTGTGCCGCTGCCTACTCAGGCCGTAGCGTTATTGCGGCGGCTACACGCTATTACTGGCGAAAGAGAGGTGCTGTTCCCGCATCGCGATGAACGCGTTCGGCCGATGACGGACAATGCTCTGCGGCAGGCCGTCAACAACATGCGATTGCCATTCCGGTACAGCCCGCACGCCACTCGTGCGACTGGCTCGACCCTCCTGAACGAGATGGGGTTCCGTGGCGAGGTAATTGAACGCCAGCTCGCGCACCAAGAGCGCAACGCAGTCCGGCGCACTTACAACCACGCCGCGTATCTGGACGAGCGTGAAGTCATGATGCAGCAGTGGGCTGACCTGTTGGATCAACTGGTCGAGCCGGACAACAGAGTCATTGTCGGCAAGTTTGGGCGCGTTGCGTGAGAAGATAGCGAAGCTCCAGTCGAAATCGGCGATGGATTTGAAGGCGCCGAGCCGGGCATTGTCGAGGCGGCGCTTGAGCGAGCGGCGCGCACGCTCGGTGTCTTCGATGTCGAGCACGCGCTCGAGCCACGGCTCGCTGAGCAGCGTGTCGGCCTGAGCGAGCAGGCCATAGAAGCCGAGCCGGCGCAACCGGGTGCGGGCGCTCTCAAGCGTGAGGGTCGGGGTCGGTGAGTTCATCGTCGGTGGCGCTGGCGAGTTGGTGGTAATCGCTCAATGGCTGCGGCTGTACGGTAAGCGGCAGCCGAGGGTCTTCGGGCAGCGCCACCGCCAGCGGCGGACGCTGGCCGCGAGCGTGGGCGTGTGCATCGATGAAGTGGCGCACGGCCCCCAGATGTGCGGCATCCTCGGTGAGCGCGGCGGCGATGGCCGCTTCGAGCGCGGCGGCACCGTGACTGGCGAGCAATTGCAGCAGGCCGCGGGTGAGCACGCCCAGATGCGCACCCCGTTCTGCGGCGCGCACGAACAGCACCTTGGTGCTCGGTGCGGCATGCTGCAGACGATCCTGCGCCCGGTGTGCGCGGGCGGCGCGTTTATCGGCCACCAGAGCCGCGATGTGCGCCGGGTCCTCGATCTGCGCGCCGCGATCGAAGCTGCGGGGGTGGTTCGCGAGCACCTCCTGGCCATCGACGATACGCACGCGCTCGAGGCTGGCGAGCACGGTGAGCGTGCGCTGGACATGGGTGTGCGGGATCGAGTAGTCGTTCCAGTCGAAGCGCACGTAGGGCGTCTTGTGCGCGCTCACCGTGACGTGTTGCTCGCAAGGGAATGGCATCGCGGGCAAGGCGAGCAGGTGCGGCTGCTCCTCGGCGAAGACTTCGCGTACGCGGCGGCTGCGGTCTTCGGGGCAGAGTCGGTCGGCGGCTGCGCCCTGACACCAGGCCAGAGCTTGCGCGTTCAGATCATCGACATCGCGGAAGGTACGTGCGGCGAAGAAGGCGTCGCGGGCATATCGAATTGCCCGTTCGATTCGGCCCTTCTCATTGCCGCGCGCCACGGCTACCGGGCGAGGCTGGAACCGGTAATGGGCCGCCAATTCGAGCAACGTCGGCTGAAAGCGGATGGCCTCGTCCCGCCGCTCGAGCACCGCGCTGCGCAGATTGTCGTACAGCACGGTCCTGACGACCCCTTGAAAGTGGCTGAACGCTTCGACATGACCGCGAATGAAGTACGGCATGCTGGCGCCGAGATAGAAGCGCAGGAACAGGTGCCGCGAGTACGAGAGCACCATCACGAAGGCCATCAGCGGGCGCACGGCGCGGCCGATGGTGAGCTTGCCGAAATGCGCCCAGTCGGTTTGGCTTTGTTCGCCCGGCAAGGTGCGCAGGCGCAGATACGCTTCGGCCGCGGGCCGCGGACGCAAGGCGGCAACGATGGCCCGAAAGTGATCGGGCGCGCCGGGGTAGCCGCGCTCGCGCACCATCGCGTACAGGCGCGAAGCGCGCAGCGTCGGATACTTGGCGAGCGCACCGGCTGCGCTCGACGGCGGCGAGTGTCGCTGCAACAAGTGCAAGAAGGGCATCGTCGTCGCGGAGATCGCAGCCGACGACGCCATCGAATGGTTCTGCAAGAGCTGCGGCCACGACGGCCGCATTTCCAATTGGCGACGATCGTTCTGGGATCTGTCGGCATCACCGACCACGCGCTGACGCCTACCCGAAGGAACGCAACAGCGCGACGCGCGATTCTGGGGACGTTGCGCGCCAACCCCCAAAATCACGCGGGTTCAGATCCCCGTTAACAGCTTAGCCTCCTGAAGTGCCGCCTCGGCCCGCCTGTTGGCATCCTCGGCCCGCTTCTTCGCATCCTCGATCCGGCTCGTCAGGAAGCCGACGTAGTTCGGCAGCACGAGCATGGCGATAACGGCCCCGGCAACGAACCAGCCGTGCCGCGACCAGAAGTCCGAGAAATAATAAACAGTGGCGAAGCCCACCAGCGACAGCGCCTGTGAGAACAGCAAATAGACCCGGCCGTAGCGGAACCCGTTGCCGAAGGTGACGAAGAGGTAGACAACGAAGACTGCGGCGCCGAGTTCGCCCGCGACGATCATGAAGTACGTGTTGCCGACGATGTCCGCGACGATGCCGAGATAGCGCCGCGCGACCGACACGTTGTGTCGTGCGAGGATCGACACCATCATGCCGACCGCGAGAAGGAAGAAGCCGATCACGAACCAGAGCGCATGGATCTGGTTTACGCTCAACTCGCCGCCGAGCAGCCAATACCCTGCAAAGCAGAGGAGGACCATGGCGGGGACCACGACCCGCAGCATCGCCTGCTCGAACTCGCCGCGCTGCGTTGCGGGCATCTGCTCCACGGCTCGCGAAATCGCCAAGGCATTATTCATTGGTCTCCCCTCAAATCACGACCAGTCGCCGTCATTAGAGGCAAGCATCGTGCCTGTTTCCGCAGTTTCGCCCGCTCAATTCAAGCTGCCGAGAGGGTTTCGCCGACGGGGTGCTGGATCAAGCGCCGCGCCACCACGAGATCCTGCCGCCGGACGCACCCCCTATGAGGACCACAGCGTTCGACCCCGGGTGGCTTTGGTTCCACCGACGGAGCCATGCACACGCGTGCGGTCAACACCCGACCCCTCACGTCACCGCGCGGTGATCGTTTACCACGTACTACGCGTCTTACCCTCGTTCGCCGTCGATGTGAAGAAGTGAATGAATCGACCGGATAGTGGATCGACTCCGTACGTGCTCGCGTGCAGCGCGCCCGGAATCAAGTTTGTCGGCGACGCACAGGCTCCGATCCGCAGCGGTCCTTCACCGTCGGTTCCGATAAGACTCCCATTTGGGATCACCTGCTTCACGGCCCCAAACGCCGGCACTGTCAACGTGAACGTCGCGACCGGTCCTGACCACCCGGATCCCGGCGCCCAAGTTAGACCCGATGCCGCGTAGCGTGCCACTTCGACACACATGGCGTCGCCAGTCGTGTTCTCCACCTCGACGTGGTAGTCGTAGCCTGCGGTGAGCCAGCGACCATAGATCGTTGCCTCGCGCGCCCGGACCTTGAACTGAGATCCGCCGCCAAGCACCGGGTCCATTCGTGTCACCTTGATGAACACCGGTCGCTTGTTCTGCTGCATCCCCGTCGTCGGCGGCGCCGTACGAATCACGCAGCGGATGCCATCGCTCGCCACGTCCACCGCCGGTGGGCGCGGTCCGTTACCCGCCGTGCAATCCACGCTCGCCTCAGGCGGCGGCGCCACACCGCCAACGTCGAACACACCCAGCGTGCCGAGCGCGTTCGTCGTGAGGTCGCCGTTAACATCAGCGGCTTCAACGACGTAGGTCTTGCCCGGTTCGACAGTCATTACAAACCAGCGCGTGTCGGGAAAGGCCGCGAATGTCTGTCTCAACGAAGTGCCGTCAGGCACCAGTAGCCTGGCGGCCTCGGTGGGTATGCCGTAGGCCCAGAACCGCGAGGCCTCGTCAGCCACAAAAAGCTTCCCGTTGACCACGATCGGGCTTTCCCAGTGGATGCCGCCAACCGCCGAGCTCGACCAAAGCAGGCTGCCCGTTGCAGGATCGAGCGCAGCCAATCCCGCAGCTCCCACGTAATAAAGAAGTCCATTGGCAATGACGGGCGACGTGCCTCCCGACGAATGCGACCATTGCGGCGAAAGCGACGGCCTGCCGGTGCCGTCGACGGCAAACCGAAGCCCGGAGATACCGTTGTCGTTGGCGACAAAAAGCCACGTTGACGCGTCACTTGGGTTGACCCATGCAACGGGATGAGTCAACACTTCGCCGCCTTGCGGCACGTCAAGTATCTGCAACTCGCCGCCGGTGTGACGCGGCGCGCCCAGCCCGCTCAAGTCGTCCATATTGAGCAAGCGAAGCTTTCCATCCTTTCCGCTTTGTACCCCGAGGTGAGTGAAGCTGCTCAGCGGCAGAGTTGGTACTAGGACCGGAGCAGTCGAGCCCAAGTCGGTGTCGGTGTTCTGCAACTGTTGATAATTCGGCGGCGTGTAACTGTCGAGTGGCAAGCCGGCGACGCTGTTGGCGGCGGGGGCGAGGCCAACGATGCTGTCTCCCCAGTCAAACCCGCCGCTGTTGGCGTCGTAGGTGCCATTGCCGGTGACGAAGAAGATTCGGTCGCCGCCGGCGCCATAGTTTGCGTCATAGACGACGCCGGCACGCGCCCAGACGGCCGACTGCACCTGCCCGCAATCGGGTGAACCCAGGAGAATAAAATGCACGCTCTGATTGCTGCACGCGGTATTGAAGACGGTTTGCACACCGCTGCCGAGATTGATTGCCGTGATGTGCCCCTGATAGTCGCCGGCATCGCCGGGATAACCGCCATTGGCTACGTAAAGATAAACGTTCCCGTCCTTTGCGCTCGCGATCGTAAGCGCGGATGAGCCTTTCTCAACCGAGGGCTTGAGAGTCGCAACTTGCGGCCAGCCGCCGGTTAGGATTTCGGTGCCATCCGCGACTTGGTACTTGTGCACCTTGCCATCCAATCCATACCCGTAAACATATTGCCGATTGGGGTCGATCGCCGGCGAAGAGGTCGTGTAGTTCGGGGTCGTTGCGGGGCGCTGCGACCATACCGTCGCACCATTCGCCGCGTTGAGCGCAAGCAGGTGGCCGCCCTTGGTCGTGAGAAAGACTAGGTCCTTCTGTCCTCCCGGCGTCGCGACTCCGGCGAGAAAAGCAGGAGCGCCGTCGGCAACAGAGGGCAATGTTACGTGATAGAGCGGCTGAAGCTCATGGAGGTTGTTAGCAGTAATGAACGTCTCCGCAGGATTGGCGCCGCTATGCTGAGCATCGAAATCGAATTGCAGCCAATCGGTCGCATCTGCGGTGGTTGATATGACGAACACCAGAAAACCAGCCACCAGGAGATGCATTGTCTTCCCTACGCGGTTCCGCAAATTCGCCGGCTGACGCCTATGCCATCGTCATGCCAATATTCAACGATAGTCTTGGTCGCCGTCAACGACAATGTTCAATCCGATGGAATTGCTTGCTGGAAGCGAAAGCGGCCTAAAGGCTCGGTCATCTCGGACGCCCCGCAGACACGGCTTCGCCTGCGCCGATCGCACCAGTCATGACCGATGCAGCCGAGCCCGCCGGTGCCCTGCCACCGATGAGAGAGGACGGTTCAGTAGAGGAGGCAATCGATGGTACAACCGCGCCACAGCGCGCATCGAAGCCGCCGATCATGCCACCACGATGGACGAAGTGCGCGATGCCGCCCTGCGAGCCGGTGACGCCGAGAGACAGCTCCAACACCGCGTAGATCACAACGAACGTCCGCGCCAGCATCGGAATCGGTGAGAAGATCAGCATGACGCGATTGTTCGGGAAGTACTTCGCGTAGGCCAGCAATAGGCCAAACACGCCGCCTGAAGCGCCGACAGTCGGATAGAACCCGCCCGTAACGCCGGCGAATACGAGCTGCGTGATCGCGGCGGAAAACAACGCAGACGAAGTAGTAGGTCAGTAAGCGGCGGCCACCAAACACATGCTGGATTGCGCCGCCGAACAGGTACAGCGCATACATGATGAACGCCAGATTGCAGCACGCTACCATGCAGGAAGGCGTGGCTGACAAGCGGCCTCGGGCCGAAACCGACGCCTGTGCCCGCCGGAGCGCCACCAAGCGACAACGCGAGCAGGTACACCAATCCCGGCGCAACGGACTCCAAGAAGAACATCGCCACGTTGGCGGCGATCAGGGCGGTGGTTACCGGAAACATGGCCCCCTACATGGCGGCGAGTCGGCCGACGCCCAAGGCGCGGCATCAACGGTGGTATGTTTGGTCACGGATGGTCACTGCGCTCCACATACGGAGTGCGACGGATCTTGGTTCGCGCGACTCGCATGTCGAGGCAGCAACATGGGGTGTCATTCGCGCCGATGCCATCGAAGCGAAAAGCGGCTACAAATGAGGGTATGGAATGAGATCCACGACTACGGAATCAAGGCTGGATGGGGCTTCCCGGCCAGACTTCCGCTTTAACGTCTAGCGCTGTCCGGACCGTGGCGAAGCTTGCCTTCACCAAGATGCAGGGCCTCGGCAACGATTTCGTCGTTCTCGATGGCGTCCGCCAGCGCGTCGACCTTTCGCCTGCGCAGCTGCGGCGGCTTGCCGATCGGCGCTACGGTGTGGGCTGCGACCAGATCCTCGTCGTGGAGGCACCGACGCGCGAGGGCGTCGATTTTCGCTATCGCATCTACAACGCCGACGGCGGCGAGGTCGAGCAGTGCGGCAACGGCGCGCGCTGCTTCGTCCGCTTCGTTCGTGAGCATGGGTTGACCGACAAGCGCAGGATCCGGGTGGAGACCAAGGGCGGGATCATCACGCCGGAATTGGCCGACGATGGCGAAGTAACCGTCGAGATGGGCGTGCCGCGCTTCGCACCCGTGGAGATTCCGTTCGACGGCGTGGGCGACGACGTGATCCGGCCGCTCGACGTCGACGGCGAGACGGTGCTGATCACGGTCGTGTCGATGGGCAACCCGCACGCGGTGCAGCAGGTCGCCGACGTCGACCGTGCGCCGGTGATCACGCAAGGCCCGAGGATCGAGCATCACCGGCGCTTTCCGCATCGCGCGAACGCCGGCTACATGCAGGTGGTGGATCGCGCTACCATTCGCTTGCGGGTATGGGAGCGTGGCGCTGGCGAAACGCCCGCGTGTGGAACGGGGGCCTGCGCAGCCGTCGCGGCGGGCATTCGGCGCGGCCTGCTCGATAGGGTGGTTCGCGTCGAGACGCGCGGCGGCGCGTTGACCGTCGCGTGGCCGGGCGTCGGGGCGCCTATCGCGATGACCGGACCGGCGATGACGGTGTTCGAAGGGCAATGGGAGACGCCGGCTGCGTGAGATGCGCCGACGGCAAGGGAACGCACATGGAGCAACACGAGGACAGGGCTGCCTGGATGGACGCCAACGCCATTGCCGACTACCTGAAACAAAATCCGGCCTTCTTCGAGGATTACGCCGATGTGATCGCGGAGATTTTCGTCCCGCATCCGCATGGCGGCCACGCGATACCGATCGCCGAGCGGCAGATCATCACGCTGCGCGAGAAGAACAGCGAGCTCGAAAGCCGACTGCGGGAACTGATCCAGTTCGGCGGCGAGAACGACCAGATCAGCGAAAAGCTGCACCGCTCGACGCTGGCGCTGTTCGCGGCGCCCGATCTCGAAACGACCCTCGCAGTGCTCTACCACAGCCTGAAGGAGGATTTCGGCGTGCCGCACGTCGCGAGCCGGCTGTGGGGGCGCGTGCCGGAGCAGTCGTACTTGCCGGAGCTCGCCGCGACGACGCACGAGTTGCGCGATTACGCCGATCGTCTGGGTGTTCCGTATTGCGGCCCCGTTCCTCCCTTCGAGTCGCGGGACTGGTTCGACGCAGGTGAGGCCTGCCGCTCGTACGCGTTCCTGCCGTTGCGCACCGCGCACACGTTCGGCCTGCTGGGTCTCGCAAGCGAGGACGCCGGGCGCTTCTATCCCGGCATGGGCACGGTCTATTTGACCCGGCTCGCGGAGCTCGCGAGCGTCGCCACGGCGCGCTACCTGCCGCCCGCCTGATCCGCGCGAGCGCCGGCCGCAATGCGCAAGCCCCGGCCGACTGGAAGCCCCGGCGCCATCGCGCCGGACAACGCTGCGCTGCTCGAGGCCTTCGCCCAGAACCTGGCGCTGCGCCCCGCGCACACACGCTCGGCCTATTTGCGCGATACCGCGGTGCTTGCAGCGCTCGCCGGGAGTCACCAACTCGCTGCCCTTTCGTCGCCGCAGGTGCGCCGCTTCCTCGCGACGCTGCACGGACGCGGGCTCTCGGGGCGAAGCCTTGCCCGGATGCTCTCGTCGTGGCGAGCCTTCTACCGCTTCCTGCTCGACCGCGACGCCACGATTGGTGAGAATCCGTGCGCGAGCTTAAGACCCCCCAAATCGCCGCGCAAGCTTCCTGCAGCACTGTCCCCCGACGAAGCGGTTCGCCTCGTCGAAATCGGCGGGACCGATCCGCTCGCCATCCGGGATCGCGCGCTCTTCGAGCTCGCGTACTCGTCGGGGCTCCGGTTGGCCGAGCTCGCAGGGCTCGATGTCGAGCGCGTCGACCTCGAGCAGGGCGAGGTTCGGGTCTGGGGCAAGGGCGCGAAGGAGCGGGTGGTGCCGGTCGGCAACGCCGCGTGCGCCGCAATCCGTGCGTGGCTACCTGCGCGCGCGGCGATTCGCGGCGTCACTACGAAGGCGCTGTTCGTCGGCCAAAGCGGCGCGCGGATCACGCCGCGCACCATCGAGCGCCGGTTGGCCGTGTGGTCGGTGAGACAAGGGCTGTCGCAGCATGTCCACCCGCACATGCTTCGGCATTCGTTCGCATCGCACGTTCTGCAGTCCTCGGGCGATCTCCGCGCGGTCCAGGAGATGCTGGGCCATGCGAGCATCGCCAGCACGCAGATCTACACCCACCTCGATTTCCAGGCGCTCGCCAAAGTCTACGACCAGGCGCACCCGCGCGCCAAACGCAAGCGGCGCTAGCGTCCGCGCATCGCAATTCCGTTGCGAGCGCTCGCCGCGCCGGCGAGGCGCGGCTCTTTGTAGCCGACATCGCGGATGGCAGCGCAATGGGAAGCGATCTCATCTACCGCTCGTCGGCTGATGTCCTACACGGCAGCGCAGGGGATTGCAATTTATGCAAGCGTCATGCACGCTACCTATGCAGTTGTCATATCCGCGGGTCGTCCACGCGTTGCCCAGAGCGGCGGGCAGGGTGGTCGGATTGACGTTATCCCCGCAGTGCCGGAGCGCAGCCCCGATCAATCGGCGCAGCGCTTCCTCCGGGAGGGAGGCTTCCGGGCGGCGCCGCGGTCATCGACATGAGGGGTCGTCCATGACGCAGCAGCAATCGAGCGCGCCTCCGCGCGCATTCTCTACGGCATTCGCTCGCGCCTCGGGCCTGGCCATTCTCGTGTTGTTCGGTCTGCTGGGCGTCGTCACACCGGCATACGGCCTTGGGCAGGCCGCCGTTGGCATCTACCGCTGCAGCAAGGCGAAGTTCTTCCTCGACGGCAACAACGACGGCATCGTGGACCAGCGGCTGGTGCTGACGTCTCCGCCGGCGGTCTGCGGCGCGGCGAGCGACTCCTATGGCCTCGCCGCCGATTTCACGGGCTCCGGGGTGAAGCAGCCGGTCACATACCTCGCCGGCAACTGGTTTGTCGACAAGAACTTCGACGGGACCACCGACTCGACCTTCAATTGGGGAATCCCGGGCGACATTCCGCTGGTCGCGGACATGGACGGCGACGGCATCGACGACCCGGTCGTCTATCGCAACGGCTATTGGTACGTGAGCTCCGGGACCACCCCCGGCGTGCTGAAGGCGGTCTACGCCTTCGGCGGCGCGCCGGGCGACATTCCATTGCTCGCCGATTTCAACGGCGATGGCATCCCGGACCTCGTCATCTACCGTAACGGCACGTGGTTTGTCTCCACGACGCGCACGGGCGTCGCAGACAGGATCTATTTCCACGGCGGCGCGCCGGGCGACATTCCGATGGCGTTCGACTACGACGGCGACGGCGTACCGGATCTCGTCATCTACCGCAACGGCGTCTGGTTCGTCTCGACGCATCGCGACGGCATCGCCGACGCGATCTTCGGTTTCGGGGGCGCGGCGGGCGACGTCCCGCTCTATCTCGGGCGAGGCGCAGTGTCGACGCCGGACCTCGACGCCGCGCGCTTCCTGAACCAGGCTGCGTTCGGGCCGACGCCGGCCGAGGTCGCCAACGTGAAGTCGATGGGCTACTCGGCGTGGATCAACAATCAATTCACCCTGCCCGTGACCCCCCTGCCGGCGTTCGCATGGGTCCCGCAGAGCCAGCCTGCGAACTGCACGAGCCCGCTGACGCCCGGGGGGCCCGCCGATCCGTTCGGCACCAACTGCCAGCGCGATCTCTACTCGCTCTTCCAGGTGCAGCGCGGGTTCTTCATGAACGCGCTCTACGCGCCAGACCAGCTTCGCCAGCGCGTCGCTTGGGCGCTGTCGCAGATCCTCGTGACTTCGGGCACCGCCGGATCGGATTTCCAGGTCGCCTACGGGATGCGCGACTACCAGCAGATGCTGATGAACAGCGCGTTCGGCAACTACTACGACCTGTTGATCAACATCTCGATCAGCCCGTTCATGGGCGATTACCTCGACATGGTCAACAACGATAAGGCCAACCCCGTCACCGGGCAGGAGCCGAACGAGAACTACGCGCGCGAGATCATGCAGCTGTTCTCGATCGGTACGCTCGAGATCGACGAGACGACGGGCGGGCTCCTGCTCGACGCGCAGGGGCAGCCGATCCAGACCTACGACCAGACCGACGTCAGCAACCTGGCGAAGGTGATGACCGGGTGGACCTATTACCCGCAGGTCGATGCCTCGCCCCCCGTCACAACGACCAAGTGGACGATGCCGATCAACTACAAATACACGATGGTGCGGTGCGAAGGCGCATCGACTTTCTGCCTGACGGGCGGGGCGTCGGTCAACCATCACGACACGACGGTCAAGACGGTGCTCGGCTACACGGCCCCCGGCGGATTGACCGCGGACACCGATCTCGCCACGTTCGTCAGCGCGATCTTCTACCACCCGAACCTCGGCTACACCGTCGGCAAGCAGCTGATCCAGCACTTGGTCATGAGCAACCCGTCGAACGCCTACGTCAAGCGCGTCGCCGCGAAGTTCAACGACAACGGCGCGGGCGTGCGAGGCGACATGAAGGCGGTCATCATGGCCGTGCTGACCGATCCGGAAGCGCGTGCGCCGCGCAATCCGATCGGCGCGTACGGCAAGCTGAAGGAGCCGGTGACGATGCTCGCGGGATTCCTGCGGAATCTCGCGCCGTGGGATACATCGGATGGCGTTGCCACGTTCTATCCTCAAAGCCTCGTCGCACCGATGGGTCAGGACGTGTACCAGGCGCCGACGGTATTCAACTACTACCCCGCCGACTACGTCATCCCCGGCACGACGCTTGCTGGCCCGCAGTTCGGCATCTGGGACCCGACGACGGTCTTCGCTCGCACCAACACGCTGTACAACTGGACGCTCGGCGCCGCGTGCGGCGCGGGAGCGAGTGCCAACGTGTGCGGACCAAATCCGGATGCCTCGGTGACGGGCGCGGTGGGCACCAAGATCGATTGGACGGTGCTCGCCTCGACGGCGGCCAACGCCGCGACGCTCGTCGACAATGTGAGCTGGGACCTGCTCTACACGACGCTCCCCCGTGGATTGCGCCAGCAGGTGATCAACGCCGTGAACGGCGTGACGCTCAGCACTCCGCCGACGGCCGCGCAACTGCGCGACCGGGCGCGCACGGCCGTCTATCTCATCGCAAGCTCTCCCAAGTACCAGCTGGAGTACTGACATGAACGGACCTTTCGTCTTCTCGCGCCGCCGGTTCCTGCAACAGACCGGCGCAGTCTCCGCGCTGTCGCTCGCTGCCAGCATGGACAAGCTCGGGCTCGCGAGCGCTGCGGCGGCGCCGCCGGATTACAAGGCCCTCGTCTGCGTCTTCCTGTTCGGCGGCAACGACACCAACAACATGGTGCTGCCGTCGGACACCGGCGTCCCGGCGGGCTACTCGACGTACAACCTGTCGCGCGCCCCTGCAACCGGCCTCAACATCGCCGATGTCGGGGCGGGGGCCATGCTGCATGTCACGCCGGCGAACCTTGGCGGCAAGATCTACGGATTCCATCCCTCGCTCGGCGAAATGCGGCTGCTGTTCCAGGGCATTTCTCCGAATCCGGCCGTGGTCCCCAATCCCGCGGCCCCGCCGATCGCCGTCGTCTGCAACAACGGCCCGCTGATCGAGCCGGTCACTGGGGCGCAGTACAGGCTGTCCGGTCACGGCGGCAAGAACGTTCCGATCAACCTCTTCTCGCACAGCGACCAGCAGCAGCAGTTCATGACGTCCGTGTCGCAGGCAGCGCTCGGGCAGCCGACGGGTTGGGCCGGCCGGCTCGCCGACAAGGTCGTCGGGCTGAACACGACGCCCAACGCGTCGCCGATGGCGATGTCGTTCTCGGGCCAGCAGACGTTCGGAAACGGCGTTGCGGTCAAGTCGCTCTCGCTGCCGACGAGCGGCAACTTCGGGTTCACGGGCGACGGCGGCTCCGCCCAGCAGATCGCCCGGAGCACCGCCCGGAACAACATCATGAAGATGTGGGACGCGAATGCCCTCGTCGGCGCGGCACAGCAGACGATGGGCGTCGGAATCGATTCGAGCGTGGTGATAAGCGCGATCAGCAACTCGAACCCGGTTGCCGGAGACCCCATTTTCGAGGCGTTCCGGAACCCGGCGAACCCGGCGCAGCAGCTCAACACGAGCCTCGCGCGGCAGCTGAAGGCGGTCGCCAAGATGATCAAGGGGCGGGCGTCACTCGGCCACGATCCCGGCCGGGAGATCTTCTTCGTCTCGATCGGCGGCTTCGACACGCACAGCGGCCAGGTCGCTGCGCACGCCTCGCTCTTCCCGCAGGTTTCGCAGGCGGTCAGCGCGTTCTGGCAGTCGACGGTCCTGCTGGGGGTCGCGAACAACGTCACCCTGTTCACGATGTCCGATTTCTCCCGGACGATGAAGCCCAACGGCAGCGGCACCGACCACGCGTGGGGCACGCACCATTTCGTCGTCGGCGGTGCCGTGGTGGGCGGCAACTTCTACGGCACTTATCCGGACCTGACGCTCGGCGGCCCGGACGACTCGGGGAATCAGGGGCGCTGGGTCCCGTCGACCTCGGTCGACCAGTACGGCGCGACAATGGCGAGCTGGTTCGGCGCAAGTTCGACCGACATCGCGCAGATCTTCCCCAAGCTCGCGAATTTTCCGGGGGTGTACCCTTCGTACCTCGGGTTCCTCGGCTGATCCAATCCCCTCCGCGCAAACGCGGAAGCCCCCAGGACTCTCCTCCCTGGGGGCTTTTTTCATTGGGACGCTTTACGGAGGCGAACGGCTGGCGGGCGCAACTTCGACCATTCGTACCACGCCGGGCAGCCACGGCAGATCGGTGACGCCCGGATCGCGTCCCGCTTGCTTGATCAACGTCGTGAGCTGCCCGCGGTGGTGAGTCCCGTGGTTGTACATGTGCATCACCGCGATGGCGCGCGGCATCTCGCGGCTTCTGCCGTCCACGCGACTCGAATACACGAGCGCTCCCGCGAGCCATTCGGGCGTCACGTTGCCCGCCCATTCGAGCATCCGGCGATCCGTGCGTTCGCGTTCGCAGACGAGTTCGGCAAAGTCCGCATACATGTCGCCGCCGAACGCGGGAACCGCGCACGGCTCGCCGACGAAGCGTCCGAGCCACATCCGATCGCCCCACAGGAGATGGTTCGCCGTCCGGTGGATCGAGCCGAAGAACGCGCCGCGATCGCGCTTGCGCTCAGCGTCGTCGAACTCCGCGAGCAGCGCGCAGAGCCGCTCGTTCATCCAGCGGCCGTAGCGCGCCATCAACAGGCAATAGTCGGGTGAGATCATGGGTGGAGCGTCGAACCTTCGAGCGGCGATTGTATGCTGGAAAAAAACGGGGCGCCTTTGCGGGCGCCCCGAATGCCACTGAGGAGAGGTACAACGACCCAACTGCCCCCTTTCGGGTTACTCCACTACACGCTCGCCGTGGAGGCTGATGTCAAGACCCTCGCGCTCCTGCTCATCGGTAACGCGGAGCCCGATGACCATGTCGATGATCTTGAGAATGATGAAGCTGCCGACGCCGCTGTACACGAGCGTGGTCGCGACCGCGCCGAGCTGCACGAGGATGTCCGCGTCGGACCCGCTGATTTCCTTGACGTTGAAGACGCCCGTCAGGATCGCGCCGACGATGCCGCCGATGCAGTGGACGCCGAACGCGTCGAGCGAATCGTCGTAGCCGAAGGCCTTCTTCACGCTCGTCGAGGCGAAGAAACAGAGGACGCCGGCCGCGATGCCGATCACGAACGCACCCAGTACGCCGACGAAGCCCGACGCCGGCGTGATCGCAACCAGGCCCGCCACCGCGCCCGACGCGATGCCGAGCACGGAGGGCTTGCCCTTCACCGACCACTCGGTGAACATCCACGCGAGCGCGGCGACCGCGGTGGCGAGCTGCGTCACGACCATCGCCATGCCGGCGCGGCCATCGGCCGCCACGGCGGAGCCGGCGTTGAAGCCGAACCAGCCCACCCAGAGCAGCGCTGCGCCCGTCACGGTCAGCGTCAGGTTGTGCGGCGCCATCGCCTCCTTGCCATAGCCGATCCGCTTGCCGAGGACGAGCGCGCACACGAGCGCCGCGATGCCCGCGTTGATGTGCACGACCGTGCCGCCCGCGAAATCGAGGACGCCCTTGGTCGCCCAGTACCCGGACGGCTCCCACATCATGTGCGCGATGGGCGAATAGATGATCACCGACCACAGCCCCATGAACCAGAGCATCGCGGAGAATTTCATGCGGTCGGCAAACGCGCCGCAAATCAGCGCGGGCGTAATGATGGCGAATGTCATCTGGAACGTCATGTAGACCGACTCGGGGATCGTGAGTCCCAGATGCGAAACGGTCAGCTTGCCCGCTTCCTTCTGGAACAGCATGCCCTTCAGGAACAGCCGATCCAGGCTGCCGATGAATTCGCCGCCGGGCATGAAGGCCAGGCTGTAGCCGACGATGACCCAGAGCACGGTGACGAGACAGGTGATCGCGAAGCTCTGCATCAGCGTCGCGAGCACGCTCTTCTTTCTCACCATGCCGCCGTAGAACAGCGCGAGTCCGGGGATCGTCATCAACAGCACGAGCGCCGTCGAGGTCAGCATCCACGCCGTGTCGCCGCTGTTGATCTTGTCGGCCGCGACGAGCTGCGGCTCGGTGGGTGCCGGCGGGGCGGCAGCCGCCGCGGCGGGTGCGGCGGCCGCTGCGGCGGGCGCTTCGCCCGGCTTGGCTTCGGGTGCGGCCGCAGGCGCGGGCGTCTTGGTTTCGGCCTGCGCGATCACGATCGGCGTGTCGGAGACGAGGCCGGCGTCCGCTTGCACGCAAGTGACGGCGCCGAGAGCGAGCGCGCCTGCCAGCGCGAGGAGTGTGAGCAGTCGTTTCATGTCGGTTCCCCTTACAGCGCCTGCGCGCCGGTCTCGCCGGTGCGAATGCGCACGACCTGTTCCAGGTCGAAGACAAAGATCTTGCCGTCGCCGATCTTGCCGGTGTTCGCGGCCTTTTCGACGGCTTCGATCACGCGCTCGACGAGGTCATCGGAGATCGCTGCCTCGATCTTCACCTTCGGCAGGAAGTCGACGACGTATTCGGCGCCCCGGTAGAGCTCCGTGTGGCCCTTCTGGCGGCCGAAGCCCTTGACCTCGGTGACGGTGATGCCCTGAACGCCGATCGTCGACAGGGCCTCCCGGACCTCGTCCAGCTTGAACGGCTTGATGATGGCGGTAACGAGTTTCATGTTTTCCTCGCGTGCGTGCAGCCGTGGATCAGAACGTCTTCTGGACGTAGGCGACGAACTGGCCGGCGGAGATGTTCTTGCCGTAGATGTTCGTGTAGTACTGGTCTTGCGCGTTGGTGCCGGTGCCGTAGATCCCGACCGTCAGCCCATAGATCTCGGTCGACGCGCCGACCTTCCAGTCGCCGTAGTTGTAGACGTTGTTCGAAAGCGTCGGGCTCGTGTCGCCGCTGTACCACTGATGTCCGAGGTGACCGAAGAGCGTGACCTTGCCGATTGCGTCGCTCACCTTGTCGATGACGTCGTAGCTCGCGGTGAGGTCGAGGTAGCTGCTGCCGCGCGAGTCGGGCACGCCGAACGTCTTGTTGTTGACGCTATAGCTGTACTTGAGCGACAGGAACTTCCAGGTGAGCGCGGCATAGAGCTCGGTGGTGTCGGGCTTCGTGTAGCCGCTCGGCGCATTGCCGTAGTTGCCCGGGTAGTAGTAGTAGAGGGCGCCCAGGTCGTAGCCGAAATCGGCGGGCAGGCTCCCCTTGTAGCCGCCGTAGAAATCCCACTCCATGCTCGCCGACACGCTGTTCGGCGCGGGCACGAAGTCGGCGATCCAGTTGACGTTGGACGCCCAGGTTCCGACGTAGAAGCCGCTCTTGTGGGAGAGGTCGAAACCGCCCTGCACCGCGGGTTTCTGGTTCGTCTGCGTTAAGCCCCGGAACACGTACTGGCTGAAAAGCCCGATGTTGGCCGTGCCGCTCCAGTCGGGTTCGGGAGCCGGGGCGGCGGCGGGTGCCGCTGCGGCTGGCGCGGGCGTCTGAGCGAGGGCAGTGCCGGAAGCGATGGTGCCGGCGGCAAGTGCAACAAGCGTTGCGCGCAAAGGGATGGGTACGGCCATGTTGATTTCCTTTTCGATATTGACTGATAGGTACGACGGATGCGGAAACGCAACTTCGGCGATCCTTCAGCATTTCGTGTGCCATTGCAGCAAAATTAATTGAAACAGACACTTAACTAATCATTATCGCGACCACCCCGTGCTGGCGGCAGTCTTGCCGCACCTTTTCGGTGCGAATCCTTCAATGGCCGCACGGTGCTGGGGCGGATGGTCGGGACTGATCCAATGGGCGCGGATCACGCCGCTCGGCCGAACGACCGAGCGCATCGAATGCGGGACATTTGCTAGACTCGATCGCATCCGGATTTCGGCCCGCAAGGAGGCACGCCATGCTGAACAGCAAAGCATTCGATGAGCTCGCCGCGAGGATCGGCCAGGCGATCGAAGCCAGCCCGGCGAAGGACATCGAGAAGAACGTACGCGCGATGCTGGCCTCCGGTCTCGCCCGCCTCGATCTCGTCCCGCGAGGCGAATTTGACGTGCAGGCGCAGGTCCTCCTCAAGACGCGCGAGAAGGTCGAAGCACTGGAGAAGCGCCTCGCCGAGCTCGAGGCGCGGCTGCCCGCAACCGGCGCGAAATAGGGCGAGAGCGCGAGATCCGCCGCAGTCGCCGCGGGGCTGCGGAATCCCGGGATTGGTGCGTGGGCGATGTCACTCGCGGTCGTCAACTCCCGCGGTCTTGCCGGCCTCGACAGACGCGTTCAAGGGTCGGCATTACTGGCTCGCCCGTGACTTGCGGGCTCCAACCGCTCCGGATTGACGCGCGGCACCGCCTCCCGTTGGGGTCCGCGCAACGGCCAAGTTTGGGTCAACGCCGGGTGCGAAGACGTGCGGCGCGCAGCGTCGCTCCGCCTCAGTCGCGCGCTGACTCGGAAGCCATCTCGCCGGCCGCCATGGCCGGCGGCAAGACGGGATTGGTGCTGTGCCAGGTCGGCGGCCAATGATCGGGCCAATGACCCCAGGCATTGAGCTGGCCTAGCGCATCGAACAGGCCCAGATATTGGTGATAGTCCACGCCCGCGACATTTTCACCGATCGGACAGCCCAGCGTCACCACGCGCAGCCCCCGCGTTCGTTCGGCGGGAAGGGATTGGATCGCATTGTTGATCTGCAGCGCCCCCTTACTGTGCCCAACCAGCAGGCGGAAGGGTGTCACGCGATGCTCGAGCAGGGCATGAAGCACGTCCGATGAGCCTGAACCATAGCGGAAGATCGGCGCGCCGCCCCGCGCTGTCGGCTCCTGCGGCGTCGATGCGACAAGCTTCCGGCCGATGCGCGCGGTCTCCGGGGCAGCCGTCGCAAGCCCGGTCTGGATCAGTGTCTTACTGCCGAGGAAATCATGCAGACCGAAGGCGAACCAGCCGCCGAGTGCCTGCAGGACGACGTCGGCGACGCCATAGCCCGGCACGATTGCCAACACCGGCTTTTCGAGCGCGACCGAGACGTCCCAAGCCAGGGCCGCGCTTCCAAGCGCCGAGCTGCCGACGCCAGTGATCGTGGCAATGTCGACGTCGCGCGTTTCCTGATAAGGCGATTCGAGGAATCTCTTCACGCTCTGATATTCGTGGACATAGGGCGCGGTGGTCGCGTCGATTAGTAGCAGCGACCCTTCCGGGTTACGCAGTGCATCGAAATCGATGATCCGCGAGGGCGGCTTTTCGCCCCGGGCTTGCATCGGCGCGTCCTTCTCGGCCAGCGCGGCGCGCAGCGTCGGCACGTCGTAGAAGATGGAATCGAGCGCGGTGTTGTACAGCCGGCAGGAGCGCACCGCTGGCTCGACGAGCCATTTCGGAAGCTCGAAGAGATTGAGCAGCAGCTCAGCGACGTTGGTTGGCGGATCGTCCTGCGTCGCCATGGCGACTCCCTGACCTGACGCCGCCATGATATGGCCGTTCATGCTGCGTCGCAACACGATCAATCCGGGAACGGCGTTGGCGCCATCAGGCGCTACGTCTCAGCCCAAGCCAGGTCTAGAGGTCTGGGCTCATTTGTTAGGCGTGGTGGGACACGACCGGCGGCAATCCTGGTCATTGTGATCACCGGCAATGGGCCCGGAAGCGTTCCTGATATTGTGTCCCTATAAACCCTGCCGCGTCTTAGCGCTGCCGGGAGGACCGGCGCCGGCTACAGCGAGGTCACAGAGGCCAGTCGGGAAAGGGCGCGATTGACCCACTGCGGGCCATCACGAACGTCGGCTCTCGGCAAGCCAAATCACGCAGTCTGTGAACAATGGGGCCATCGGCATCGGCGCATTGTGGCCTTCGCCGAACGCGCCCATTTAAGGGACGCGGCTCTCGTCAGAGACCGCGTTCTTGGACCCACTTGTCGATGATCGATACCAGCTCGGCTGGGCTACTCATCATAGGAACGTGACCCTTGCCCTCCATCACGACGAAGTCGCTCCCGGGGATCAGCGACGCAAGCGCCTTCCCATCCGAGAGCGGGTGGATGTAGTCCTTGGATCCTTGCACGACCAGCGTGGGTGTCGTGAGCTTCGGCGCGGCCTCCGTCAGATCGAAGCCGTCGAGGACCTGCAACAGGCGGACGGCGTTTCGCGGATCGGCGCGGACGCAGATGTCCCAGAGCCAGCGACGGACATGGCCTGTCTTGTCCTCTGGCAAGCAGGCTCGCGCGAACGTCTTTAGCGTTCGCCGCGGGACCACGCGAAGGCCCGCGGCGAACAGTCGCCGTTTCCAACTCATGGGACTTCGCGGCGCCCCGCCTACGAGCACGAGACCGGTAAAGCGTTCCGGGCGCTTCCGTGCGGCCAGGATGGCAGGAAAACAGCCGGAGGAGTCCGACATTAGCAGGCACCGCTCGATGCCCTGTGCGTCCATCACGGCGAACACGTCGTCGACCCAAGCTTCCCCCGTGATGTCGTCATACATTCGGCACGTGACTCGTCCCGGATCCGCGCTGGTCGAAGGTCACAGTGCGCCAGTTGCGGCTGAGGTGCCCGAGAACGTGTTGCCATATCTCGCCGCTTCCGATCCAACCACCCAAGGCGAGAACGGTGCGATCCCCCGCGCCAAACGACGACACGAACAGCCGAGTCCCCTGTACGGCGATGAACATGAGATTCCCTCAGGTGTCAGCCTTGTTGCCGGACGGACCGGGGATGTCAGTCTACTAGGCGTGGTGGGCCCCAATCGACCCCGACCCACGTTATTGTGACCGCCCGAAATTGGCCGGGAGGTTTTCCTCATGATTGGCCCCCCCGGGAACGGGAAGGCCGATGCTCGCGCAGCGGCTGCCGAGTATCCTGCCGCCCCTCACCGAGGACGAGGCGCTGTCGATCGCCGCAATCGCCTCGCTTGCGGGACGCTTTTCGCCCGCGATGTGGGGGCGCGTCCCTATCGAGCGCCGCCTCACACCGCGAGCGCGGTGGTGCTGGTCGGCGGCGGCAGCGATCCGCGTCCGGGGGAGGTTTCGCTCGCGCATCACGGCGTCCTCTTCCTCGACGAATTGCCCGAAGGGGACCGGCGCGTGCTCGAGGTGCTGCGCGAGCCGATCGAGTCGGGCGTGATCCACGTCTCGCGCGCCGCGCGCCAATGCATGTTTCCCGCGCAATTCCAGTTCGTCGCCGCGATGAATCCCTGTCCGTGCGGCTGGCTCGGCCACGAGAGCGGTCGGCGCCGCTGCACGCCGGAGCGGATCGCGCGCTACCGCGGCCGCGTCTCTGGACCGCTGCTCGACCGCATCGATCTCGGCATCGAGGTGCCCGCACTGTCAGCGCAGACGATGGCGGCCCGGGCGGACGCGATCGCCGAGGCGTCGGCCGGGACGAGCGCCAACGTGCGGGCGCAGGCGATCCAAGCCCGCGACCGGCAGTCCGCGCGTCAAGGCAAGCCGAACGCACGGCTCATGCCGCGCGAAATCGATGCGCACCGCATGCCCGCCGGTTCGAGCGAATCTGACGAACGCATCGCGCGCGCGGCGACGGGCCGTTAAGATAACGCCTTTCGCCGCGCTCCTCTGAGGCGACCCGACTGTCGTCATGCACGATCGCTATCTCGCCCATGTGCGGCGAATCCTCGACGGGATCGCCGCCGACGGATTTCGCAAGGCCGAGCGGATCATCGCGAGCCCGCAGGCCCCGGAGATCACGCTCGAAGGCGGGCTTCGCGTGCTCAACTTCTGCGCGAACAACTATCTCGGGCTCGCCGACGATGCGCGCCTCATCCGCGCCGCGAAGGACGGTCTCGACCGCTACGGTTTCGGCATGGCGTCGGTGCGCTTCATCTGCGGCACGCAGAGCGTGCACAAGGCGCTCGAGTCCTCCCTCGCAACGTTCCTGCGGATGGACGACAGCATTCTCTACTCGAGCTGCTTCGACGCGAACGGGGGCCTCTTCGAAACGCTGCTGACCGAAGAGGACGCGGTGGTGAGCGACGAGCTCAATCATGCGAGCATTGTCGACGGCATCCGCCTCTGCAAGGCCCGGCGGTATCGTTATCGCAACAACGACATGGCGGACCTCGAAGCGAAGCTACGCGAAGCCGACGCCGCCGGCGCGCGCTTCAAGCTGATCGCGACCGACGGCGTCTTTTCGATGGACGGGATTGTCGCGAATCTCGCGGCGATCTGCGATCTCGCGGAACGCTTCGGCGCGCTGACGATGGTCGACGACTCGCACGCGGTCGGGTTCGTCGGCGCGGGCGGCCGCGGTACCCCCGAACACTGCGGCGTCGAGGGCCGCATCGACATTCTCACCGGCACCCTCGGCAAGGCGATGGGCGGCGCGTCGGGCGGTTACGTCGCCGCCCGGCGCGAGATCGTCGACCTGCTGCGGCAACGCTCGCGGCCCTATCTCTTCTCCAACACGCTCGCGCCGTCGATCGCCAGCGCGTCGCTCGCTGTGCTCGACCTCCTTCAGAGCGCCGAGGGTGCCGCGCTCCGCGCGCGCGTGCGCGACAACGGGACGCGCTTCCGTCGCGAAATGACGGCACTAGGCTTCGAGCTCGTGCCGGGAACGCACCCGATCATTCCCGTGATGCTGGGTGACGCCGCGCTCGCAACCCGGGTGGCCGATGCGCTGCTCGCCGAAGGCGTCTACGTGATCGGATTCTCGTACCCGGTCGTGCCCAGGGCCAAGGCGCGCATTCGCACGCAGATGTGCGCCGCGCACACCGAGGCGCAGCTCGAACGCGCAATCGGTGCATTCGGCAAAGTCGGCCACGCCATGGGCGTGTTGTAATGACGAGATGAAAGCACTCGCCAAACTCGAACGCGCGCCGGGACTGACGCTGACCAGGGTGAAGAAGCCCGAGATCGGCCACAACGACGTGATGATCCGGATCGCGAAGACCGCGATCTGCGGCACCGACATCCACATCTGGAAGTGGGACGACTGGGCGCAGAAGACAATTCCGGTGCCGATGCACGTCGGCCACGAGTACGTCGGCGAAATCGTCGAGATGGGACAGGAGGTGCGCGGCTTCGCGATCGGCGACCGCGTGTCCGGCGAAGGGCACATCACCTGCGGGTTCTGCCGCAATTGCCGCGCGGGCCGACGGCATCTGTGCCGCAACACCGTCGGCGTTGGCGTCAACCGCGAAGGCGCGTTCGCGGAATATCTGGTGATACCCGCGTTCAACGCGTTCCGGATCCCACCGGAGATCCCCGACGAGATCGCTGCGATCCTCGACCCGTTCGGCAACGCGACGCACACGGCGCTCTCGTTCAACCTGGTTGGCGAGGACGTGCTCATCACCGGTGCCGGCCCGATCGGCATCATGGCGGCAGCGATCGCCCGTCACGTCGGTGCGCGCCACATCGTCATCACCGACATCAACGAGTACCGGCTCGCGCTGGCGCGAAAGATGGGGGCGACGCGCGCTGTCAACGTCGGCAAGGAACGGTTGCGCAGCGTGATGGGCGAGCTCGGCATGACCGAAGGTTTCGACGTCGGCATGGAGATGTCCGGCGTGCCGGAAGCCTTCCGCAGCATGCTCGAGTCCATGAATCACGGCGGCAAGATCGCGCTTCTCGGCATTCCGCCCGCGCAGATGGCGATCGACTGGAACCAGGTGATCTTCAAGGGACTGGAGATCAAGGGGATCTACGGGCGCGAGATGTTCGAAACCTGGTACAAGATGGTCGCGATGCTGCAAAGTGGTCTCGATCTCACACCGATGATCACCCACCGGTTTGCGGTCGACGACTACGAAAAAGCGTTTGCAACGATGCTCTCGGGCGAGAGCGGCAAGGTGGTCCTCGACTGGGCCTAGCTGCGGCGCCCGGCCGCCACGCCGCGAGCGGCCGCTCGATGTTGCGGTGCGCTAAACTGGGCGGCTCGATGGACGCCGCCACCCACAGCCTGCCCGATACCGAGGAAACGCACGCCGATGCACCACGGCTGCGCGAAATCCCGTACAACTACACGTCGTTTTCCGATCGCGAGATCGTCGTTCGCCTGCTGGGCGCGGACATCTGGACGCTGCTCGAGGACCTTCGGGGCGAGCGCCGCACCGGCCGCTCCGCGCGGATGCTCTTCGAGGTGCTGGGCGATATCTGGGTCGTCGTGCGCAATCCGTACCTGCAGGACGATCTTCTGGAAAATCCGAAACGACAGCGGCTTCTCGTCGAAGCCCTGCGGCACCGTCTTGCCGAAATCGATCGGCGGCGTCTGCTTCACGCCGACGACGATTCGACGCGCGACGACAAGGTCGCGCGTTTGCTCGATGCCGCCGATGCTGCGGTCGGTCGCTTCGAGCGCTCGTTCGTCGACACCGCTGCGCTGCGCAGGCGCGCGCTGTCGGTGCTTTCGCGCTACACGGCGAGGGACAACATCGCGTTCGATGCCCTGGCGCGCGTGTCGCACGTCACCGACGCCACCGACTGGCGCGTCGAATACCCGTTCGTCGTCCTCCATCCGGACACCGAGGACGAGGTCCGCGGCCTGGTCGAAGGCTGCATCGAGCTCGCGCTCACGATCATCCCGCGGGGCGGCGGCACCGGCTACACCGGCGGCGCGATACCCCTGACTGCGCGCTCGGCCGTGATCAACACCGAGAAGCTAGAGCGGCTCTCGGGGATCGAGCGGGTGGCAATTCCCGGCCGCGCGGAACCGGTTCCGACGATCGAATGCGCGGCAGGCGTCGTGACGCGGCGAGCGATGGAGGCCGCGGACGATGCAGGACTGGTCTTCGCCGTCGACCCGACCTCCGCCGACGCGTCGTGCATCGGCGGCAACGTCGCGATGAACGCCGGCGGCAAGAAGGCGGTGCTGTGGGGGACGGCGGTCGACAACCTCCTGTCCTGGCGGATGGTGACGCCCGGCGCCGAGTGGCTGGAGGTCACCCGCGTCGATCACAACCTCGGCAAGATTCACGACGCACCCGTCGCCACGTTCGAGCTCGCGTGGCTTGGCCCGGACGGCAGGACGCGAACGCGGTCGCGGACGCTGACGATTCCGGGCGCCGCATTCCGCAAGGCCGGACTCGGGAAGGACGTCACCGACAAGTTCCTCGGGGGTCTTCCCGGAATCCAGAAGGAGGGATGCGACGGCATCATCGTCAGCGCGCGCTTCGTGCTGCACCGGATGCCGCCTGCGGTGCGCACCGTATGCCTCGAGTTCTTCGGCCGCGTGCACGACGCCACGCCGGCGATCGTCGAGATCAAGAATTTCGTCGACGGGCTCGCCGCCGGCGCGGGCGCGCGTGATGCTCGCCGGTCTCGAGCACCTGGACGAGCGCTACGTGAAGGCGGTCGGCTATGCGACCAAGGCGAAGCGCCACGGGCGGCCGAAGATGGTGCTCCTGGGCGACATCGTCGGCGATTCGGACGCCGCAGTCGCCAAGGCCGCCTCCGACGTGATCCGGATCGCGAATGCGCGTGGCGCCGAAGGCTTCGTCGCGGTTTCCGCGGACGCGCGCAAGCGCTTCTGGCACGACCGCGCGCGCACCGCCGCGATCGCCCGGCACACCAACGCCTTCAAGATCAACGAGGACGTCGTCATTCCGCTCGACCGCTTGGGCGATTACACCGCCGGCATCGAGCGGATCAATATCGAGCTGTCGATCCGCAACAAGCTCTCGCTCTGCGCCGCGCTCGCGGCGTTCTTCAGCGGGCCGTCGCTCGCGCAGGCCCTCGGTCCGGGCGACGAGGCGCGGCCGGCACCGGATCTCCTTGCTGCGAAGGTCGACGAGGCGGGCGCGCTTCTGACCGCCACGCGCGCTCGCTGGCAGGACCTCCTCGATCGGATCGACACGACGTTTCCCGCGCTCGCGGAACGCTCCGTCGTCGTGTCGTGGAAGACGGAGCTCATGGCGCCGCTCGCCGAGATCTTCGCGGGGCTCGCGTTCGCCCCGATCCTCGCGCGTTGCAACGCGATCCACGAGGAGGTGCGCAGGAGCCGGGTGTTCGTCGCGCTGCACATGCACGCCGGCGACGGCAACGTGCACACGAACCTGCCGGTCAATTCCGACGACTACGCGATGTTGCAGGAGGCGAACGCGGCGGTCGCGCGCATCATGGCGCTTGCGCGACGGCTGGGCGGGGTCATTTCCGGCGAGCACGGGATCGGCATCACCAAGCTCGGCTTTCTCACCCCCGACGAATTGGCACCCTTCGCGGCGTACAAGCGCGAGATCGATCCCCACGGCCGCTTCAACGCGGGCAAGCTGCTCGCCGGCGCGGACCTCGGGAACGCCTACACGCCAAGCTTTTCGCTGATCGGCCACGAGAGCCTGATCCTCGAAGCTTCGGCGATCGGCGGCATCGCCGACTCGATCAAGGACTGCCTGCGCTGCGGCAAATGCAAGCCGGTGTGCTCGACGCACGTACCGCGCGCAAACCTGCTTTACTCGCCGCGCAACAAGATCCTCGCGACCTCTCTCCTGATCGAGGCGTTCCTCTACGAAGAGCAGACGCGCCGCGGCGTTTCGCTGCGGCACTTCGACGAATTCGGCGATGTCGCCGATCACTGCACCGTATGCCACAAGTGCAAGAACCCGTGCCCGGTCGACATCGATTTCGGCGACGTCTCGATCGCGATGCGCAACCTGCTCGCCCGCGAGGGGAAGAAGAAGTGGAGTCCCGGCGGGGCGGCGACGATGTTCTTTCTCAACGCCACCGACGCCGCGACGATCAAGGTGGCAAAGCGCGTGCTGATCGATTGGGGCTACCGCGCGCAACGCCTGGCGCACCGCATCGCGAAGCGTGCCGGGTTGATCCAGGCGCAGACGCGACGCCCGCCGGCGACGGTCGGCAAGCCGGCGCTGCGGACGCAGGTAATCCATTTCGTCAACAAGCCGATGCCGGGGGGCCTGCCGAAGCGGACGTCGCGCGCGCTGCTCGACATCGAGGACGACACGATCGTCCCGATCATCCGCGACCCTTCCAAGGTCAGCGACGATTCGGACGCGATCTTCTATTTCCCCGGCTGCGGCTCCGAACGGCTGTTTTCGCAGGTCGGACTCGCCACGCAGGCGATGCTCTTTCACATCGGCACGCAGACGGTGCTGCCGCCGGGATACCTGTGCTGCGGCTATCCGCAGACGGCCTCCGGCAACGAGCAGCGCGGCCAGCAGCTCATCACCGGCAATCGCGTGCTCTTTCATCGCGTCGCGAACACGCTCAACTACCTCGACATCCGGACGGTCATCGTCTCCTGCGGCACGTGCCTGGACCAGCTCCAGAAATACGAGTTCGACAAGATCTTCCCGGGATGCCGGTTGCTGGACATCCATGAGTACCTGATGGAGAAAGGCGTTCGACTCGACGGCGTGACGGGGACGCGGTACATGTACCACGACCCCTGCCACACGCCGATGAGGACCTACGCGCCGCTCGCGGTCGTCAACGAACTGCTGGGCACGCCGGTCGCGGCAAACGAGCGCTGCTGCGGCGAGGCGGGCTCGCTTGCGACGACGCGGCCCGACATTTCGACGCAGGTCCGTTTCCGCAAGGAAGAGGAGATGCGCAAGGGCGCGCTGGCGCTGAGGGCCGACGGTTACGAGGGGAACGTCAAGATTCTCACGTCCTGCCCGTCGTGCCTCCAGGGGCTGTCACGCTTCGACGACGACGCCGGCACGCAGGCCGACTACGTCGTCGTCGAAATCGCGAAGGGGGTTCTCGGCCGCGATTGGCTGCCGGACTACGTGGCGCGCGCCAACGCCGGCGGCATCGAGCGCGTCCTCGTGTAGGAGTCTGGCCGACACAGGCTCGTCCGCCTGGAGGCGAAAAAAAAGCCCGGCGGCGACGGCCTGCTTGAGCCGGACGCGCCGCGCGGGGCGGAGGAAACGGACCGCGGGGCCCTTCGGACGCGTCCCACTCGTGGCCGAAGGCATGACTTCAAGCTACCTGTCCGGGAGGGTGATCGAAATGGAGGATTCGCGGTCGGCCGGACTGAAAATTCACGGATTGATCCGACCGGAAGCCACGCCGGGGCGCCGCGCGGTAGGCTGCGCGCCGCCGCGTTTGTGCTATAAGCTCCCGATTGGGCGATGGCGACCGGGTGCGTTTTCTGCGATGAGGAAGGCGGCCGGCCGCTCTGGCGCGACGAGCGCTGCCGCGTCGTGCTGACTGACGAACCCTTTGCGGGCTTCTGCCGGGTGATCTGGAATGCGCATGTGCGTGAGATGACCGACCTCGATGCCGCCGATCGCGAGCATCTGATGCGCGTCGTGTTCGCCGTCGAAGGTGCGCTGCGCGCGCGGCTCCATCCGGACAAGATGAACATCGCAGCGCTCGGCAACATGACACCGCACATTCACTGGCACGTGATTCCCCGCTTCGGGTCCGATTCGCACTTCCCCCAGCCGGTATGGGGCGCGCCGCAGCGCGTGGCTGCGGCGCACAGCGCTTCCGACGATCTCGTGCCCGCGCTCGCCCGCGATCTCGCCGTCGCGCTCGGGCCGGGCGCGGCGCAATGACGCCCCCGCGATGAACGACTCGACGTCCCCCGCAGTCGCGCCGCCAGCCGTCGCGACGAGCGCCCCGCGGCCGGGAACGCTGCCCCCGCTCGCGTTCACCGACGCGGAGAGCGCCAAACGCTGGGCCAACGCGCTGCCGCTCACCAACGTCGCGCAGCTGTTCGATTCCGTCCATGGACAGCTCAAGGCACTTTCCGCTGCGAGCTTCGCCCCGCGCGAGCGCGCGACGATCGCCGAAGTCCTGCGCGAGCTCGTCGCTCACCTTCATACCGAGCTCGCGCGCCGCTACGCGGGCAAGCCGCAGCCATTGGTGGACCGCGAGCTCGAGGCGGCCGAGCAGGCGCTCTCCCTGTGGCAGATTCTGTGGGAGCAGTATTCGGCGTGCCTGAAGCCGCTGCTCGAAGGCGACCCGGACCTGGCCGGCGTCAAGCCCAAGTTGCTCCAGCGCGGGCTCTACGTCGGCAAGCAGCTCGTACTCGTCCATGGGCTCGCGCGGCGCGTGGCGCCCCCCGCGCTGTGGCAGGAGCTGCATGCGTACTACCGCCTGGCCGAAATGCTCGAATGCGCGGTGACGTCGGTTTCCGACGACCTCATGCCGCAACGCGATCGGGATTTCCTGCTATTCGACTTACAGTCACGCCTTGCTGCTCGCGCTGGCGGATCCGTGCGCAATGACGGTCCGCCAGATCGAGCTCACCGACCGCTGGCTCGCGATGTGGGCGCGCAAGATCTTCCCTTACGAGCAGCCAGCGCGAGACCGAAGGCCCGGTGATCGTCGTCGACCTCGACAGCCCCGCCGGCGCGGCGCTTGTGGCGGTCGCACCGCGCAATCCGGCCGCGTCGATGCGTTTCGCCTACCCCGGCAAGCTCGCGACGAGCGTGCGCGGACGGCTGAAGCGACTTGCAGACCGGCGCGAATCCCGCCGAGCTGCAGCTCGGCCACGACATGCAGCGTCGAGCAAGCTCACGGCGCTGCTTGGCTCACCTCGATGCGCGGTGGTACCAGGTGCCAAGGCGCGCGAGCGACGACCCGCGCACATCACGATAGAGCTCTGCGGCGGCGGCCTCGGCGCCGCGTATTTCCGCGTCGGCGGGCGCACGTTCGACCGCAAGGACCCGCTGGGTCGCCTGTCGTTCCAGGGTGCGCAGCACCTGCAGACGCTCGGCGCGCTCACCGACTACGACCGCGGCCGCGAAGATGCCGAGCGCAACTGGGTATGGGAGCGCTGGGTCGGCGCCTACGAGTGGCGCGAGGCCTCGATTTCGCGCGACGATCCGGCTCTAAGCACCGTTGGGCGCTCGACCAGCTCGTCGCCGTGCGCGACGAAGAGCGCGTGCGCCTGGCTTACGTGACGCGCGTCGCGCTCGACGTTCACGGCGAGCTCGCGCTGTCGCTGCGCCTTTGGCCGGGCGCGCCGAAGGCGATCGCCGTGCGCCCGATGTCGACCGCCGTTTCGGAAGATCCGCCGGTGCCGGCGCTGCTGCTTTGTGAAACGCCGGAGGACAAGGAGAGCCTGATCCTTCCGCCGCGCACGTTCAACCCGAGCCGGCGTGCTGCGCTCGCTCGACGCGGGGGCGGAGCGCAAGCTTCCGGCTGACAAGGCTCTTGCAGCGCGGCGGCCGACTTCGAGCGCGTCGCGTTCGAAGAGACGACGTAGCTCGGCGTCGGCGCCGACGCCCGCTGCACGTCGGAAAGCGCGCCCCCGCCACGATTCGAGGCGCGCTACGCCGGTGTCGAGCGCGCCGCACGCGAGAATCACCCTCATGCCGAACCATCTCGCGGGCGAGACGAGCCCCTACCTGCTGCAGCACGCCGACAATCCCGTCGACTGGTATCCGTGGGGCGAACGAGGCGCTGTCGCTGGCGCGCCGCGAAGGCAAGCCGATCCTGCTGTCCGTCGGCTACTCCGCGTGCCACTGGTGCCACGTGATGGCGCACGAATCGTTCGAGGATCCCGGCGGTCGCCGCGGTGATGAACGACGCACTTCGTCAACATCAAGGTCGACCGCGAGGAGCGGCCCGACCTCGACCAGATCTATCAGACCGCGCACGCGCTCCTGACGCGACGCTCGGGCGGCTGGCCGCTGACGATGTTCCTGACGCCGGCGGGAGAGCCGTTCTTCGGCGGGACCTATTTCCCGAAGGAGGGCCGCTACGGCCTGCCGGGCTTCCTCGACCTGCTGCCGCGCGTGGCCCCGGCGTATCGCGAGCAGGGCGCGGCCATCGCCCTGCAGAGCGCGCGCCTCAAGGACGCGTTGGCGGCGCTGCGAACCCGAGCCGCCAGGTGAAGGCGGCGCTGCCCGCGCACGCGCTGGCCGCCGACGCTTTCCGACGCTCAAGCAGCAGCTTCGACCCGTAGCACGGCGGCTTCGGCGGCGGCGCCCAAGTTCCCGCATCCGACCGATCTCGAGTTCTGCCTGCGACGTGGCGCAGCTTACGCGGCGACGCGGCCGCGCTCGACATCGTCCGCGTCACGCTGCTCGCGAATGGCCAACGGCGGCATCCACGACCAGCTCGGCGGCGGCTTCTGCCGCTACAGCGTCGATGCGCGAGTGGACGATCCCGCACTTCGAGAAGATGCTCTACGACAACGGCCCGCTGCTCGGCCTGTACGCGGACTTCGCGCGCGTGACGGGCGAGCCGCGCTTCGCCGACGTCGCGCGCGGCATCGTCGGCTGGCTGACGCGCGAGCATGCGCGCGCCGGACGGCGCCTTCTTCTCGAGCCACGATGCCGACAGCGAAGGCGAGGAGGGCAAGTTCTACGTCTGGACGCGCGACGAAGTCGCGCGCGCTGCTGTCGGCGGACGAATGTGCGGTCGCCGCGCCGCATTTCGGGCTCGACGGCCGCCGAACTTCGAAGGGCATGCCTGGCATCTGCGCGTCGCGCGCGCCGCTCGAGGCCGTCGCCGCCGACCTCGGCATGCCGCTGCCCGAAGCCGCCCAACGCGCTTGCGCGGGCGCAAGGCAGCGCTGTTCGCGGCGCGCGCGAAGCGCGTGCGCCCGGGCAGGGACGACAAGATCCTGACGGCATGGAACGCGCTCGCGATCGCGGGGCTCGCCCGCGCGGCCCGTGCGCTCGACGAGCCGCGCTGGGCCGACCTCGCGTTCGCGCGCGGCCGACGCGCTGCGCGACACCGTCTGGCGCGACGGACGGCTGCTCGCGACGCGCAAGGGCGATCGCGCGCGATCTGAACGCGTACCTCGACGACTACGCGTTCCTGCTCGCCGCGCTGGTCGAGCTCCTGCAGACGCGCTTCCGGGCGAGGATTTCACTGGGCCTGCGAGCTCGCCGACGTGCTGCTCGCGCAGTTCGAGGATCGCGACCACGGCGGCTTCTTCTTCACGAGCCACGATCACGAGCCGCTGATCCACCGCACCGAAACCGGGACACGACAATGCGACGCCGTCGGGCAACGGCGTCGCGGCGCTGCGCGCTGATCGCGCTCGGCCATCTCGCGGCGGAGCCTCGCTACGTCGAGGCCGGCGAGCGGACGGTGCGTGCTTTTGCGACGGGCTCGCGCGAGTCGCCGGGCGGCTGCGCGGTCCTCGCTTGGCGCGCTCGACGAGTGCTGACGCCGCCGTCGCTCGGTGCTGCTCGCGGGCGACGCCGCGACCTGCGCGGAATGGCAGCGCGCGCTCGAGCGGACGCTGCGCCCTCGGTGCGCGTGCTTCAACGTCGCGGGCGCGCGACCTGCCCGCCGCGCTTGCGAAGGGTCCGGCGCCGGCCGGCGGCGCCGTCGCGTGGGTGTGCCGCGGCACGCATTGCCTCCCGCCGATCACCGACCTGCCGTCGGTCGAGCGCGAGCTCGCCGCGGTCGCTGACACGGCGGCCGAGCGGAGGGTTCACGCCTCAGTAGCAGCGGGCCCGCCGCTTCCTGTAGCATCCGCCGCCTGCGGTTCCGTTGGCTCCGGCTGTTCCACCCACCACCTTTGGAGATTCGATGAAGCTCCATCCTCGCAACGCTCGCCGGCGCCGCGCTCGTCGCCGCCGGCGCCGCCCAAGCCGCCATGGACAACGCCGCCGCCGAGGCGATGATGAAGAAGGATGGCTGCGCGGCGTGCCACGTCGATCGACAAGAAGATCGTCGGCCCCGCGTACGTCGACGTCGCCGCCAAGTACAAGGGTGACGCGGGCGCGGCCGCGAAGCTCGAGAGCCAAGGTGAAGGACGGCGGCTCGGGCGTCTGGGGACCGGTGCCGATGCCGCCGAACGCGAGTGTCCCGGATGCGGACATCAAGGCGCTCGTCGGCTGGATCCTGACGCTCAAGAAGTAAGTACTCGGCGCGACGACCGTGCCGCCCGGGGGCTCCGGGACGGCACAGCAGTCGGTTTTTGACAGGACCGCTCGCCGCCGGTAACCTTGGCGCGTCCGTGCAGAAGAGAGCGGTGCCGGCCTTCTGGGCCGCACCGCCGCCGAAGGCGCAACTCCCGAGAACCGCTCAGGCAAAAAGGACTGCCCGGACGTAATTCGGATCTGGAGAGCGGCCGCGCAACGCGTAAGCGTCGGCCCACCGAAGGGGCATCCGGCGTCCTGGTTCAGCGCGCCGCAATCTCTCAGGTAAACGGACAGACGGGGGCGAGGCGGCAAGACCGCTTCGCCCCTTTTGCTTCTCGCCGGGAGATGCGCGTGCTCAAACAAACTCCGCTTCATGCCATCCACCGCGCCGCCGGCGCGCGCATGGTCGACTTCGGCGGCTGGGACATGCCGGTCCACTACGGCTCGCAGATCGACGAGCATCATGCGGTGCGCACCGACGCCGGCATGTTCGACGTTTCGCACATGCGCGTCGTCGACCTCGCGCGGCGCGCGGCGCGCGCGATTTCCTGCGCTACGCACTCGCAAACAACGTCGACAAGCTGAAGGCACCCGGCAAAGCGCTGTATTCGTGCCTGCTCACGCCGGACGGCACCGTCGTCGACGACCTCATCGTCTATTTCCTGCGCGAGGACTTCTTCCGCATCGTCGTCAACGCCGGCACGACCGACAAGGACGTCGCATGGTTTCGCAAGCTCATCGCCGAGCGCGCGCCCCGACCTGCGGCTTACGCCCCGCGAGGACCTGGCGATGGTCGCCGTGCAGGGTCCGAACGCGCGGGCGAAGGTCTGGGCAGGCGCTTCCCGGACAGCGAAGAGGCGACGCGCGGAGCTGAAGCCGTTTTCTGCCGCGACGATGAAGTCCTCCTGGGGCGAGGTGTTCATCGCCCGCACCGGCTACACCGGCGAGGATGGCTTCGAGATCGTGCTGGCGGCGGAGCACGCGGCGCGCGCTTTGGTCCGCGCTTGCGGACGCAGGCGTCCATCCCGCGGGGCTCGGCGCGCGCGACACGCTGCGCCTCGAAGCGGGAATGAACCTGTACGGTCAGGACATGGACGAGCGCGTGACGCCGCTCGAGTCGGGCCTCGCGTGGACCGTCGATCTCGCGAGCCCGCGCGATTTCGTCGGCAAGGCGGCGCTCCTCGCGCAACCGCCGCAGCGCCAGATCGTTGGGCTGCTGCTGACCGACAAGGGCGGCGTGCTGCGAGCGCATCAGACGGTGCACACCGCGCACGGCGACGGCGAGATCACGAGCGGCACCTTCAGCCCGACGCTCAATCGATCGATCGCGCTGGCGAGGCTGCCGTTCGCCGTGGTGCCGGGCGACGCGGCCACCGTCACCATCCGCGACAAGTCGCTCGCCGCCCGCGTCGTCAAGCCGCCGTTCGCGCGGAACGGCAAGATCGTGGTCGGCTGACGGGCGATGCGCCGGATGGCCGACCCGCTTTCTTCATCCAACCTCTAACCGGAGCGCGCATGAACGTTCCCTCGAATCTCCGCTATACGCCGCGCCCACGAATGGGCGCGCGCCGAAAACGACGGCACGATAACGGTCGGCATCACCGACCACGCCCAGGCGCAGCTGGGCGATCTCGTCTACCTCGAGTTGCCCGCGATCGGCCGCAAGGTCGCGGCCGAGGAGGCGTGCGCGGTGGTCGAGTCGGTGAAGGCCGCGTCCGACGTCTATGCGCCGCTCGCAGGCGAGGTGATCGCCATCAACGACGCGCTTGCCAACGCCCCCGAGCAAGTGAACGAGGACGCGTACGCCGCCTGGTTCTTCAAGCTCAAGCCGGCTGACGCCGACGCCTTTGCGAGGCTGCTCGATGCCAAGGCGTACGAGGCCGTGATCGGCGCCGAATAGCTCGGTCCCGAACGCTATTTCCCGAGCGCAACCGTGCGCGCGGACGAGGAACATCACGATGAACGGATCCCGTCGCCACACCGCCGACACCACGCCGCCGCTCGCGACCCTCGAGGACCGCGGCGCGTTCATCGCGCGCCACGTCGGCACCTCGCCGGCCGATCAGGCGGCGATGCTCTCCGTGCTCGGCCAGCCGTCGCGCGCGGCACTGATGGACGCGATCGTCCCCGCGGCCATCCGCCGTGCGGGGCCGCTGCCACTTCCCGCGCCGATGACGGAGTTCGAGGCGCTCGCGCGACTAAGGGCCATCGCCGCCAAGAACCGGGTGCTGACCTCGATGATCGGACAGGGCTACTACGGCACGCATACGCCCGGCGTCATCCTGCGCAACATCCTCGAAAATCCGGCGTGGTACACCGCGTACACGCCGTATCAGCCGGAGATTTCGCAAGGCCGCCTCGAGGCGCTCGTCAATTTCCAGACGATGGTCTGCGACCTCACCGGCATGGCGATCGCAAACGCCTCGATGCTGGACGAAGCGACCGCCGGCGCCGAGGCGATGACGTTGTGCAAACGGATGAGCAAGCGCGGGAGCCCGCGCCTTTTCATTGCCGACGACGTGTTCGTGCAGACGCAGGATGTCGTGCGCACGCGCGCCGCGCCGCTCGGCATCGAGGTCGTGGTCGGCCGTGCGACGGACGCCGCCGGGCGCCGATGCGTTCGCCGTGCTCCTTCAGTACCCCGGCGCCAACGGCGACGTCCGCGACCTGCGGCCGCTCGTCGATGCGGTGCACGCGAGCGGCGGCCTCGTCATCGTCGCCGCCGACCTTCTCGCGCTGACGCTGCTCGCGCCGCCCGGCGAATGGGGCGCCGACGTCGTCGTCGGCTCGACCCAGCGCTTCGGCGTGCCGATGGGCTACGGCGGACCGCACGCGGGCTACCTCGCGACGCGCGACGACTTCAAGCGCTCGATGCCCGGGCGGCTCGTCGGCGTCACCGTGGACGCCGACGGAGGGCCCGCCTACCGGCTCGCGCTGCAGACGCGCGAGCAGCACATCCGCCGCGAAAAGGCGACGTCGAACATCTGTACCGCGCAAGTGCTGCTCGCGGTGATCGCGAGCATGTACGCCGTCTACCACGGGCCGGCGGGCTTGACGAGGATCGCGCGGCGCGTGCACCGGCTCGCGGCGATCCTCCGAACCGGCCTCACGCGTCTGTCCTTTGCCGTGCCGACGACGACGTTCTTCGACACGATCACCGTCGCGACCGGTGCGCGCACGCGCGAGATCCTCGACCGCGGCGTCGAGCACGGTATCAATTTCCGTCGCGTAGACGCCGAAACGCTGGGCATCTCGCTCGACGAGACGACGACGCGCGCCGACGTCGAACGCGTCTGGCGGATCTTCGCCGGCAATGACGTCGAATTCTCGGTCGCGGCGCTCGACCCTGCGACAGCCGACGCACTGCCCGCGGCGCTCGAGCGCACCACGCCGTTCCTCACCCACCCGACGTTCAACCGCTATCACTGCGAGACGGAGATGCTCCGCTACCTCCGCCGGCTCGCCGATCTCGACCTCGCGCTCGACCGGGCGATGATTCCGCTCGGCTCTTGCACGATGAAGTTGAATGCGACCGCCGAAATGATTCCGGTGACTTGGCCGGAGTTCGCCGACCTGCATCCGTTCTGTCCGCCGGACCAGGCGGCAGGCTATCGCGAGCTCGCCGCCGATCTCGAGCGGATGCTCTGCGCAGTGACGGGTTACGCGGCCGTGTCGCTGCAGCCCAATGCGGGCTCGCAGGGCGAGTACGCCGGCCTGCTCGCCATCAAAGCCTGGCACGAGCGCCGCGGCGAAGGTCATCGCAACGTCTGCCTCATTCCCGCGTCGGCGCACGGGACGAATCCTGCTTCCGCGCAGATGGCCGGGATGCAGGTCGTCGTCGTCGCCTGCGATGGCGGCGGCAATGTCGATCTCGCCGATCTCGAGGCGAAGGCGGTGCAGCATCGGGACCATCTCGCCGCGATCATGGTCACCTATCCGTCGACGCACGGCGTGTTCGAAGGCGGCATCCGCAAAATCTGCGACATCGTCCATGCGCAACGGCGGGCAGGTCTACGTCGACGGCGCGAATCTCAATGCGCTGGTCGGCCTCGCCGCGCCGGGAGAGTTCGGCGCCGACGTCTCGCACCTCAATCTGCACAAGACGTTCTGCATTCCGCACGGCGGCGGCGGACCGGGCGTCGGTCCGATCGGCGTCGGCGCGCATCTCGCGCCATTCCTGCCCGGGCACCGCTACTTACCGGTGTCGGCGACCGCGCACGGGCGCCGTGAGCGCCGCGCCCTACGGCAGCGCGAGCATCCTGCCGATCTCGTGGATGTACGTCGCGATGATGGGCGCCGAGGGCCTGCGAGCCGCGACGGAGAGCGCGATTCTCGCGGCGAATTACATCGCGCAAGCGCCTCGACGAGCACTACCCCGTGCTCTATTCGGGGCCCGGCGGACTGGTCGCGCACGAATGCATCCTGGATTTGCGGCCGCTCAAGGAAACGTCGGAGATTGCAGTCGACGATGTCGCGAAACGGTTGATGGACTACGGCTTTCATGCGCCGACGATGAGCTTCCCGGTCGCCGGAACGCTGATGGTGGAGCCGACCGAGAGCGAACCGAAGGCGGAGCTCGACCGTTTCGTCGACGCGATGATCGCGATCCGCGCCGAGATTCGCGCGATAGAGGAGGGCCGCGCCGATCGCAGCGACAATCCGCTGAAGCACGCGCCGCATACCGCGCGCGCAGTCGCCGCCGACGAATGGACGCACGGGTATCGCCGCGAGGAGGCCGCCTATCCGGTGGCTTCGCTGCGCGGCGCCAAGTACTGGCCGCCGGTCGCGCGCGTCGACAACGTCTACGGCGATCGCAACCTGTTCTGCAGCTGCATCCCGATCGGCGATTACGCGGAAGCCGACACCAGCACCAGGACGCCGGTGGAACTCGCGGCGCCGGCCTGACGAGCACGGCCGATGCGCGTTCTCGTTCTTGGCGCCGGGGTCGTCGGCGTCGCGGCCGCGTGGTATCTCGCCGCGGACGGCCACGAAGTCGTCGTCGTCGACCGCGCGTCCGGGCCTGCGCTCGAGACGTCGTTTGCCAACGGCGGACAGATCTCGGCCTCCCACGCCGAGCCGTGGGCGAATCCCGAGGCGCCGTTCAAGGTCCTCAAATGGCTCGGCCGCGAGGACGCGCCGCTCTTGTTCCGGTTGCGCGCCGACCCGGCGCAGTGGCGCTTCGGCCTGCAATTTCTGCTCGAGTGCCTGCCGTGGCGCACGCGCCGCAATACGGTCCAGTGTCTCAACCTCGCGCTGTATTCGCTCACCTGTCTCAAGGCGCTGCGCGCGGATACCGGCATCGAGTACGACCACCTGGAGCGCGGCATCCTGCAGTTCTACACCGACCACAAGGCGTTTGATCGCGGCGTCGTGACCGCGCGCTCGATGCGCGAATTGGGCTGCGATCGCGACGCCGAAAACGGTCGCCGAGTGCGTGGCCATCGAACCTGCGCTCGCGCAGTGCCGCGACCGCCTCGCCGGCGGCATCTACACCGCGAGCGACGAATCCGGCGACGCGCAGCGCTTCACGTCGGAGCTCGCGCGCGCGCGCGGCGGCGCGCGGCGTCGCGTTCCGCTGGGGCACCACCGTCGAAGACGCTCGCCGCGGAGGGCGAGCGCCGTCCGCGGCGCGCGCTGCGCGGGGGTCGATGGCAACGAGGAAGCTCTCGTCGCCGATGCCTACGTCGTCGCGCTCGGCAGCTACAGCCCGTTGCTGTTGCGGCCGCTCGGCGTGCCGTGCCCGATCTATCCGGCCAAAGGCTATTCGGCGACGATCGCGGTCGGCGCCCACCGCGGCGCGCCGACCGTCTCGCTCACCGATCTCGAGTGGAAGATCGTGCTGACGAGGCTCGGCGACCGCCTGCGCGTCGCCGGCACGGCGGAGCTTTCCGGCTATGGCACGGAGTTGAACCTCGTGCGCTGCGAGGCGCTCGTCAGGCGCACGTTCGAGCTCTTTCCCGATGCGGGCGAGCGCGACGAGCGCAACATTCTGGACGGGATTGCGGCCGGCGACGCCGTCGAACGTTCCGCTGATCGGGGGCACGCGCTTTCGCAACCTGTTCCTCGACACGGGGCACGGCACGCTCGGCTGGACGATGGCATGCGGCTCCGGCCGCGCGCTCGCCGACGTGATCGCCGCACGCAAGCCGGAGGTCGACTTCGCCTTCGCCCACGGTTGAGCGTTCCCGCCGGCGCCGCTAGAATCGGGCGCCATCGCTGCGTGCTGCACATGCCCGATGACACTCGTCTCGCTCAATCGCTGGAAGGCCGCCGGCATCCATCTGGGCCTGTCGGCGTTGATTGCCGCAACCGTGGTCGTGGTGATGCTCGCCTTGTGGTATCCACGGCCCTATTTCGACGCGATGGGAGGGCAGACGCTGCTCGCGTTGATCGTCGGCGTCGACGTGACGCTCGGTCCGCTCCTCACGCTGGTCGTCTTCAATCCCAAGAAGAAGGAGCTCAAGTTCGATCTCGCCGTCATTGCCGCATGTCAGCTCACTGCGCTCGCCTACGGCGTGTGGGTGTCGTTCGGCGCGAGGCCCGTCTACACCGCGTTCGTCAAGGACCGCTTCGAGGTCGTGGCCGCCAACGATCTCTCGGCGGCGGATCTCGCGCAGGCATCGCCTGAGTATCGGCACCTGTCGCTTTCCGGCCCGCGCCTGATCGGCGTGCGCCTGCCGACCGATCAGAAGGAGCGAACCCAACTGCTTTTCAGCGGCATTGCAGGCAGGGACGCGCAATACTTTCCGAAATATTACGTCTCGTATGCAGAAGTCGCGGGCGACGCGATCAAACGTGCGAAGCCGCTCGACGCACGCGTCAAGAAATACCCGAACGCAGGGGAGCCGGTGCGCGCGCTGGCAGCCGAATCCGGACGAGCTCTGAGCGATCTGCGCCTTCGTTCCGTTCCATGGCCGCGAGCAGATCATGACGGCGGTCATCGATGCGCGTGACGGCCGCCTCGCCCGCATCCTCCCGTTCAATCCGTATTGAGGCGGCGCGGCGCCGGCGCCGGTGTCGCTATAATTCGTTATTTCGCAACCCGTCTTCATGTTCCGTTTCCGGTTCCTCGTCGCGGCGGGATTCGCTGCACTCGTTGCCGCGGGTCCCGCATCCGCGGCAACCGCCCTCGGCGTTGCTGCGGCCACGCCGGCGCCGACCGTCGCCGCTGCGGCGTACCTGCTGCTCGACACCGCCAGCGGCCAGACGATCGTGGAGGAGAACGCCGATGCGCGGCGCGATCCGGCGTCGCTGACCAAGCTCATGACTGCGTATGTGACCTTCGCGGCGCTGCGCGATGGCAAGCTCACGGCGTCGCAGATGGTCACAGTCTCGGAGGCGGCGTGGCGCGCTGAAGGCTCGCGGATGTTCATCGAGCCGCGCAAGGCGGTGTCGGTCGACGAATTGCTGCGCGGGATGATCGTGCAGTCGGGCAACGACGCGTCGATCGCGCTCGCGGAGCAGGTCGCGGGCAGCGAGGCGGCGTTCGTCGCGCTGATGAACGCCGAAGCGCAACGGCTCGGGCTCTCCAACACGCACTTCGTCAATGCGACGGGCCTGCCGCACGCGGAGCACTACTCGAGTGCGCGCGACATCGCGGTGCTCACGGCAGCGCTGATCCGCGACTTTCCCGACTACTATCCGCTCTACGCGCTCAAGGAGTACCGCTACAACAGCATCACGCAGCCGAACCGTAATCGGCTCCTCTGGATCGACCCGTTCGTCGACGGCGTGAAGACGGGCCACACGGACAGAGCGGGCTGGTGTCTCGTCGCCTCGGCGAAGCGTGGGCAGCGGCGCCTGATCGCGGTGGTGCTGGGCGCGGCATCCGACGCGGCGCGGGCGAGCGAAAGCCAGAGGCTCTTGAACTACGGCTTCCAGGCCTTCGATACGGTGCAGCTGTACCAGTCGGGGAAGCCCGTGTCGACGCTGCGTGTGTGGAAGGGGGCGGCGAACGACGTCGCCGCCGGCTTCATCGCCGACAAGTACCTGACGCTGCCGAAGGGCACGGCCGACAAGCTGCAGCTGACGATGGCCGCGACCGAGCCGCTGGTCGCGCCGGTGCTGCGGGGCCAGCGCGTGGGAACCGTGAAAGTCTCTCTCGAGGGCAAGCCGATGGCGGATTTCCGCTGGTCGCCCTCGCGGAGGTGCCCGCGGCGAGCATCCTCGGTCGCGCGTGGGATAGCGTGCGGCTGTGGTTCCACGTGAGCGCCGAACGTCCTGCTGGAAAGCCCTGACACGATGACCGTTTACCTCAACGGAGCGTTTCTGCCCCTCGCCGACGCGAAGATCCCCGTGCTCGACCGCGGCTTCATCTACGGCGACGGCGTCTACGAGCTGATCCCGGTATATCAACGCGCGCCGTTTCGCCTGCCGCAGCACCTCGCCCGCCTGCAGCGGAGCCTCGACGGCATTCGGCTCGCGAATCCGCACCCGGACGGCGGAGTGGGCGTCGATCATCGGGGAGCTGGTCGCGCCGCCAGCCGTTCGCCGATCAGGGCGTCTATCTGCAGGTGACGCGCGGCGTCGCGAAGCGCGACCATGCGTTCCCGCAGGGTGTGGCGCCGACGGTGTTCATGATGAGCAACCCGCTCGCCACGCCCGCTGCGGAACAGGTCGAGCGCGGCGTCGCGGTCGTGACCGCCGAAGACAACCGCTGGCGGCGCTGCGACCTCAAGACGATTTCACTCGTCGGCAACGTGCTGATGCGGCAGCTCGCGGCCGACGCGGGCGCGATCGAAACGGTGATGTTCCGCGACGGCTGGCTCACCGAAGCGTCGGCATCGAACGTGCTCGTCGTGATCGGCGGCCGGATCGTCGCGCCGCCGAAGGACAACCTGATTCTGCCCGGCATTACCTACGACGCGGCCGAAGAGTTCGCGCGTGAAGCACGCCTGCCGTTCGACGTGCGGCCGGTGGCGAGGAAAGAGGCACTCGGGGCGGACGAGATGTGGCTCTCGTCGTCGACGAAGGAAGTGCTCGCGGTCACGACGCTCGACGGCCGGCCGTTCGCAAACGGCGTTCCGGGGCCGATGTTCCGGACGATGTACGCCCTTTTCCAGCAGCACAAGCGGAAGCCGGGCTGACCGCGCGTCCGGGCCGCGCGTCCTCCGCGGGCTCCGATCCGATTCCGAATAGCGGCGCGCCGAGAGCTCGGCCGCTGGCATCGTCGCCCTCCGCGCAGCCGCAACACGCGGAACGCCAAACGCCGGCCTCCTGGCGTCGACTGGTGATTATTCGCATCTCCTTGCCTTGCGCTTGGGGCTCCTGCTCGCCACTCCCTCGGGTCGCATCCCCGCGCGCTACGTGGGCGCGGTTCGGCCTCCACACCGCCAAGGAATGCGCGCGCCGCACTGTCGGCCTCCGAACGCGACTCGCGATGGCTCGCATCCTCTCGCCTTCGGCATGGGGCCCCTGCTCGCCGCTCGCGCGTTCCTCCTGCTTCCAAGCTCGCGCCGCTACTCGGGCGGATGAGTGGCGCCGTAGCGGCTGTGATGGAAGACGAGGGCGCTGCCGCTCCTGCGCTCGCAGGTCTCGACTTCGCCGATGAACAGAACGTGATCGCCCGCGTCCTGCTGCACGTGATGGCGGCATTCGAACCATGCCACGCAGCCCTCGATCAGCGGGGCATCCGCCGCGCCGAGACGATACGGCACTCCGGCGAACCGGTCGGCGTGCGGTCGCGAAAACCGCCGCGCGAGCTCGACTTGGTCTCCCGCCAGCACGTTGATCGCATAGCGCGGCGCCGACTGGAACGCCGTCAGGTTTTCCGCATGACGGTGAAGGCTCCACACGACGAGCGGCGGATCCAGCGATACCGAATTGAACGAGTTGGCGGTAAAGCCGACGTACCGGCCGTCCGCTCGACGCACGCAAATGACGGTCACCCCGGTGGCGAACTGGGCGAGCGCGTCGCGGAACTGTCGCTCGGTGGGGGCGCGCCCCGCAGGGCCGGCGTCGTCGCGGACGTGGGGCTTGGACAAAGGGGAGAGCCGCCAGCAGCGGGCGGCGGGGAGAAAGAGGCGATGGTAGCAGCGCAGGCCGGGCTGTCAAAAGGCCGCCTCGGCCCCACGCCCCTACCCTGCGGCCGCCGCCGTCGCGCACGGCTCCCCCATTTTCCGCGGACTCGCTAAAATGAAGAACTCGCGGTCGGGGCGGCCCAACGTAGGCTCGCTCCGCGCGATGCACACCCTTCCTGCGCCGATGGCCGAGCCGCTGCAGAAGATCATCGCGAGTCGTTACCACGGGCGCGGCCTGCCCGTCGTTCTCGTCTTGCCGGACGGCGGCCGCGTGCCGCTGTCGTCGGACGCCGATATCGAGATCATCGCCCGCACCTGGCGGGGCCTCAAGGCGCTCGCGTCTCCGATGCTGGGCAACCTCGCGCGCGCCTACGTCCGCTGCGACATCGACTTCACCGGCAGCACGCGGCGCGTGCTCGATGTCGCCGAGTCGATGGTCGGCGCGATCGCCCACGGGCGCGAATCGGCGCACGCGCGCTGGCGGACGTTCCTGCATCAGCATCGAAGCAACAAGACCAACATCCAGCAGCACTACGACGTCTCCGACGCCTTCTATCGGCTCTGGCTCGATTCGAGGATGGTCTATTCGTGCGCGTACTTCCGCGCCGACGGCGACACGCTGGACGATGCGCAGGCGGCCAAGCTCGATCACATCTGCCGCAAGCTGAGGCTTAAACCGGGCGAAACCTTCCTCGACATCGGTTGCGGCTGGGGCGGATTGATCTTCTGGGCCGCGCAGCACTATGGCGTGACCGCGACCGGCATCACGCTGTCGCAGCACCAGTTCGAGCATGTCCAGCGGGAGATCGCCGCGCGCGGGCTCGCGGCGCGCGTCAAGGTCGAGTTGCGCGACTACCTCGATCTGCCGGAGGACGAGGTCTACGACAAGATCGCGAGCATCGGCATGTTCGAGCATGTGGGCGTGCGTCGCTATCCTGCGTACTTCGGCAAGATCTACCGGGTGCTGAAGCCCGGCGGATTCGTGCTGAACCACGGCATCACGCATAACGTCCTCGGCGCCGAGAGCCTGGGCAGCGGCATCGGCGACTTCGTCGAGGAGTACGTTTTCCCGGGAGGGCAGCTCGCCCACGTCCAGGCCGTGATCGAGGGTCTCGCGCGCGAAGGTCTGGAGCTCGTCGATGCCGAGGCGCTGCGCGAGCATTACGCGAAGACGCTCTGGCATTGGCTCGACGGGCTCGAGGCCAACGCGGAGGCGGCGCGTGCCGCCGTCGGCGAAGAAAAGTTTCGCGTCTGGCGGGTCTATCTCGGGGGCTCGGCGCACGCGTTCGAGCGCGGCTGGTTGTCGCTATGGCAGCTCCTTGCCGGCAAGCCGTTCGGGGATGGCCGCCTGCCGCACCCGCCGACCCGCGAGTACATGTATTCGAGCGGCCGCGGCTAGCGGCACGAGGCTCACCGCGCGAGGACTCCATTTCCACGGCGGTGGAAGGCTGCGGCGAGCGAAGGCCCGGCAGTGCCGCAGACGGGGTTGCACGCGAGGGGCGTCACCCCCATCTTCGGCTTTTCCGGAGCCGTCGTCATGCCGATCGTCCCTCCCGCCGCCGAAGAATCGCGGCTCAGATTCCCGTGCGCGTTCCCGATCAAGGTGATGGGCCGTACGCAGGACGGTTTCGCGCAGGCGGTCGTGACGGTCGTCCGCAGGCATGCACCGGACTTCGATCCGGCGACCCTCGAGATGCGGGCATCGAGCGCCGGCAACTATCTCTCCGTGACGGCGACGATCCAGGCGAACTCGCGCGAGCAACTCGACAATCTTTACCGCGATCTCACCGCGCACCCGATGGTCACGATGGTGCTGTAGAGCGCCCGCCGATTGCGCCGGCGGCCGCCGGCGCCATCCGCCGCCCGACGCTTGACAATCGTTTATTTCTGTGGAAATGTACGGCCAATATTGTTTCTATGGGAATAGGCGTCATGCGGGATGCGACGCTCCTCCGGAACCCGCAGCCGGCAATCGATGCCGAAGCGGTCTTGAGCAAGGCCGTGGTGCGCGCCGCGCGCCTGCTCGGGCTCACGCAGCGTGAGGTCGCCGCCGTTCTCGGCGTGTCGGTCGCGACGGCGTCGAGGCTTTTCGCTGACAAGTATCGCCTGTCGTCCGAGCGGACCAAGGAATGGGAGCTCGCGCGCCTTTTCGTCAGGCTCTTCCGCGCGCTCGACGCGCTGTGGGGCCACGACGAGGCGGCGCGGCGCTGGCTTTCGAGCGAGAACCTCGCATTGGCCGCGCGGCCCGTCGATCTCATCGGCTCCGTCGAGGGCCTCGTCCGGGTAGTCAATTACCTCGACAACGCGAGAGGTCGGCTGTAGCGGCGCGCGCTTCGGGCAGGCATCCCGCGCGAATAGCGTCCAGGGCCGGGACCGGAGCGAGTCGACGCAGAGGGCGACCAATGGTGATTGCGCGCTGGGGCGGAGCGGAGGCCGAGGCAGAACGGCGGCGCCACGCGCTGTGGCGTGCGGTCGAAGCGCAGCACGTCGCCTCGACAATGGCGCTCGTCGACTCGATCGATGAGCAGCACGTGCTCGAGCGGCTGCTGGACGAGGCGAAGCCGCCCGTCCCGGCGGCCGCTGCGCATCTGCACTGGCTGCTTTTCACGCCGTTCCGGTATCCGCCGCCGCCTGGCGGGTCGCGCTTTCGCGGGCCGAACGACCCCGGCGTGTTCTACGGCGCCGACGAGGTGCGCACCGCGTGCGCAGAGCTCGGCTACTGGCGCTGGCGTCATTTGCAGGACACTCCCGCGCTCGCCGCGATGCCAACCAAGCCGCAGACGGTTTTCCGAGTGCGCATCGACGCCCCGATCGTCGATTTGCGTGAACCGCCCTTCCTGCGCGACCGGGCGCGCTGGACCGACGCCCACGATTACTCGGCCTGCCAGCACTTCGCGCGGACTGCGCGCGACGCCGGCGTCGGCGCCATCCGCTACGAGTCGGTGCGCGATCCGCAACACGCCGCCTGCGGCGCCGTCCTTTCGCCGGCGGCGTTCGCGCGGCCGACGCCCGTCGAGCAGCAGACGTGGCTGCTTTCGGTCACCCGGGAGCGGGTCGTCTGGCAGCGCACGCAGGTGCTTCGAGCCGACGAGCACGAATTCGTCGCCAGCGCCTGGCGGGCGGCGGCAATGCCGGCGCGCGCGCCGGCACGCCGAGCGCGACGCGGCCGACGATGAACGCAGCGCTAGACGCGCCGCTCGCAGCGCACGCCCCGCGGGCCGGGGTCGCGATTCGCGCGCTCGGCCGCACCGAGTACGCGCCGACTTGGCACGCAATGCAGGCATTCTCCGCCGCGCGCACCGCCGACACGCCGGACGAGATCTGGCTCACCGAGCATCCGGCGATCTACACGCTGGGGCTCGCGAGCCGCCGCGAGCATCTGCTGCGCGATAACGGGATTCCGGCGGTCAAGGTCGACCGCGGCGGACAGGTCACCTATCACGGGCCGGGCCAGCTCGTCGCCTACCTTCTCTTCGATCTGAAGCGGCAGGGCCTTTCGATCCGGGCGATGGTCCGGGGTATCGAGGAGAGCGTGATAGACTGGCTTGGTTCGATGGCGATCAGCGCTTACGGCAAGATTCAGGCGCCGGGCGTCTACGTGACGGTCGACGGGATCGAGTCGAAGATCGCGGCGCTGGGCTTGAGGGTGCGCAACGACTGCACGTACCACGGCCTCGCGCTCAATGTCGCAATGGATCTCGCGCCGTTCGCCGATATCGATCCCTGCGGGTACAAGGGACTCCATGTGACGCAGCTCAAAGACCTCGGCATCGCGCGGACCGTCGAGCAAGCCGGCGCGGAGTTGGCGCCGATTCTCGCTGCGCGGCTCTCGCGAACGCCATGACGGCGATCCCGCCCGTCGGAGCCCGACCCACCGTGGCTGGGGTGAAGGAGACGGGCGCCGCGAAGACGGCGCGCATCCCCATCAAAGTCGTCGCGGCCGAGCGCCTCAAGCAAGCCCGAATGGATCCGCGTGCGCGCCGCGTCGTCGCCGCGGTTCTACGAAGTCAAGAAGATCCTGCGCGAGCACGATCTCCACACGGTCTGCGAGGAAGCCTCGTGCCCGAACATCGGCGAGTGCTTCGGCAACGGCACCGCGACGTTCATGATCATGGGCGACATCTGCACGCGGCGCTGCCCGTTTTGCGACGTCGGGCACGGCCGGCCGCTGCCGCTCGATGCAGCCGAGCCCGCGAACCTCGCGCGGACGATCGCGGCGCTTCGCCTGCGCTATGTCGTGATCACGAGCGTGGACCGTGACGACCTGCGCGATGGTGGCGCCCAGCACTTCGTCGACTGCATTCGCGCGGTGCGGGACCGCTCGCCGGCGACGCAAATCGAGGTGCTTGTCCCGGACTTCCGCGGCCGACTCGAGCGGGCGCTCGACGTCCTGGCCGCGGCGCCGCCCGACGTGATGAACCACAATCTCGAGACGGTGCCGCGTCTTTACCGGGAGGCGCGCCCGGGCTCCGATTACGCCCACTCGCTGCGCCTGCTCCACGAATTCAAGCGGCGCTTCCCGGGTATTCCGACGAAATCCGGGTTGATGGTCGGCTTGGGCGAGACCGACGAAGAAATCGTCTCGGTGTTGCGCGACATGCGCGCGCACGGCATCGACATGCTGACGATCGGCCAGTACCTGCAGCCCACCGCGGGGCACTTGCCGGTGCGGCGCTACGTGCATCCGGACGTGTTCGCGATGTTCGAGCGCGAGGCGTACGCGATGGGATTTCGGCACGCGGCGGTCGGCGCGCTCGTGCGCTCGTCCTATCACGCCGACCAGCAGGCCGAAGACGTGCTCGCCCTGGAACGGCGTTAGGGCCGCGGCGGCCCGGCGTCCTTCGGCCACAAGAGCCACATCCGGCCGTCCTGCTTCATCCGTCCCGCTTCCCGGCCAGCGTCGTCGCCGAAGCCCCAGAAGAAATCCGCGCGGATCGCCCCACGGATCGCGCCACCGGTATCCTGCGCGAGCATCAGCCGCTCGAGCGGGATCGTCGTCAGCGGCAGCGTCGTCGCGAGAAACACCGGCGCTCCGAGCGGGATCGAGCGCGTGTCCACAGCGAGGGTGCGACCGGCAGCGAGTGGGACGCCCAGCGTGCCGATTGGGCCGTCGATTCGCGCTTCCAGCGTGCCGGGCGCCGGCGCGGGAACCTCGCGAAAGAAGACGTAGCTCGGGTTCTCGTCGAGCAGCGCCGGAAGCAGGTCGGGATGGCGGTGGCCCCATTCGCGGATCCCTTGCATCGACGCGCGTTCCGGCGCGATCTCGCCGCGATCGATCAGCACGCGCGCGATTGACCGGTAAGGATGACCGTTCTGGTCCGCGTAGCCCACACGGACAACGCTGCCGTCGGCGAGGGCGACGCGGCCCGAGCCCTGGATTTGCAGGAAGAAGGCGGCGACCGGGTCCTCGACGTAGACCAACACCTTGTCGGAGGCGGGCGCCCTGCCGCTCTCGATTTCGGCGCGCGACCAGTAGGGCACGACTTTCCTGCCGTCGAGACGGCCACGCAGCCGCTTGCCCTTGAGCTCGGGATAGAGGGCGACGAGATCGATCGTCAGCAGGTCATCCGGTGCGGCGTACAGCGGGACCGTGTAGGGCGGGACCCTCGTTCTGCTGCCCGCAAGCAGCGGCTCGTAATAGCCGGTGATCGTTCCCGTGTCGCTGCCGTCGGCGGCGATCACTTGGTATGGGATAAAATGCTGTTCGAAGAACGAGCGAATCGCGTTGGCATCTTTTTCATCGACGGTGGCGGCTAGCGCGCACAGCGGCTCCCACACGGCGTGCATTGCCGCTTCGGGCATGACGAGCGCCGTGCAGCCGACGCGGAACGCGGGCCACGCTTCGCCGAGCGGGTCCGCCGACCAGCCGGGCACCGCGCTCCACTCGACGGCGTCGTAGGTCGCCGGCAGCGAAGGGCGCGTCACGGGAGCGGGTGGCTTGGGAGGCACTTCCGGCGGTCGGGTTGCGCAACCGGCTAAGAGCAGGACGAACGCGGCCGCGGCGCACGCGTGACGCCGCGCAGCGGTCCGGCAAAGGAGTCGCGCAGTCATGGGGTGGTTTCTTCTGGAAGCGCTCTTTGCACTCGTGATCGCCGTCGTCATCGTGTGGTGGACGATGGGGCCGAAACGACGCGAGCCGGGTGGTGACACCCGCCGACGCGACGGCGACACGCGCTAATGGAGGATTCGCGGCACCGACAGCGTGAACGGCGGGATCGGTGCGTCGAACGTGCGCCCATCCTCGGCGACCATCTGATAGGTCCCGCGCATCGTGCCCACGGGCGTGGGCAGGTGCGTGCCGCTCGTATACTCGAAGGATTCGCCGGGTTTCAGCAGCGGTTGCTGACCGACGACCCCGAGCCCGCGGACTTCCTGGACCTTATGGTCGGCATCGGTGATGATCCAGTGGCGGCTGATGAGCTGCGCCGCGACGGCGCCCGTGTTGGTCACGGTGATCGTGTAGGCGAACACGTACTGGTTTTTCGACGGATCGGACTGATCCGCGATGTAGGCCGCATTGGCCGCCACGGTGATGTCATATTTCTTCGGATCGGCCATCGGTCCTGCCCTGCCCAAGTGCCACGCTGATTATAACGCCATGCCCGACTATCGAATCGCGCCTTCGCTCCTGTCCGCAGACTTCGCACGCCTCGGCGATGAAGTGCGCGCCGTCACCGATGCCGGCGCCGACCTGATTCATTTCGACGTGATGGACAACCATTACGTTCCCAACCTGACGATTGGTCCTCTGGTCTGCGAAGCGCTGAAAAAGCACGCGACGATACCGATCGACGTCCACCTGATGGTGAAACCAGTGGATCGGATCGTGCCCGATTTCGCCAAGGCCGGCGCGGCGATCGTGAGCTTCCATCCCGAGGCTTCCGAGCATGTCGATCGCACGATCGGCCTGATCCACGACTGCGGCTGCAAGGCAGGGCTTGTGTTCAACCCGGCGACGCCGCTCGAGTGGCTCAATTACACGCTGGACAAGCTCGACCTCGTGCTGATCATGTCGGTGAACCCGGGGTTTGGCGGGCAATCGTTCATCCCGCAGGCACTCGACAAGCTGCGCGCCGCGCGGGCGCGGATCGACGCGGTCGAGAAGAAGTCGGGCCGCAGTGTAATGCTCGAGGTCGACGGCGGCGTCAAGATCGACAACATCGGCGCCGCGGCGAAAGCGGGGGCCGACACGTTCGTCGCCGGCTCGGCGATCTTCGGCACCGCCGACTACGTCGCGACGATCGCCAAAATGCGCGCGGAGCTCGCGAAGGTAGGGTAGTGTCGGCGCGGAATCACGCGATGGCCTTGCGCGTCTTCGATGTCAGCGCGGTTGCCTTCGATCTCGACGGTACGCTGCTCGACACGATCCACGATCTCGACGCGGCTCTGAATGCGCTCCTCGCCGAACTCGAACTGCCGCCGGTACCGAAGGACGTCCTCCGTGCGATGGTCGGCAAGGGCATGGGCAACCTCGTGCGCAGGGCGCTCGCGCACGCGGCCGGCGTGTCGCCCGAAACGCTCGAAGATGCCGAGGTGCGTGATGCGCTCGCCCGCTATCAGGCGCACTACGCGGCGCGTCTTGGCCGCGAGACGCTGCCTTTTCCCGGCATGATCGAAGGCCTCGAGCGGCTTGCGGCGATGGGCTTTCCCCTCGCCGTCATTACCAACAAGGCGTCACGCTTTGTCTGGCCGCATCTCGAGCGGGCGGGGATCGCGCGCTATTTCACGCTCGCGGTCGGCGGCGACGATCTCCCCGCGAAGAAACCTGATCCCGCGCCGCTCCTCCATGTCGCGTCGATGCTGCGCGTGCCGGTGGGCCGGCTGCTGATGGTCGGCGACTCCGGCAACGACGCCAAGGCGGCACGCGCCGCAGGCTGCCCCGTGCTGATCCTGCCGTACGGCTACAACGAGGGGGAGCCGGTGCAAAACCTCGATGCGGATGGTATAGTCCCCACGCTTGTCGCGGTTGCCGACCGCGTCCGTTTCGTTCCTCCCGATCCTTAGATGAGCTTCGACCTCTTCGACCGCAACGACCCCGTCGCTTCGACAGGATGGCGGTGCGCGACCGGTTGGCGCCGCTCCCGCCGCTGACCGTTCGTCCCAGCGTCGCCCACAGCAACCGACGCGCCCAGCAACCCGTTGCGCCGTTGAAGCCCACGTCGAAGCCCCATGACCGAAGCCGAATTCCGCGCCCTCGCGGCGCAAGGCTATAACCGCATCCCGCTGGTGCTCGAGTCCTTCGCGGATCTCGATACGCCGCTGTCGCTGTACGTCAAACTCGCAAACCGGCGCGACACGTTTCTGCTGGAGTCGGTCGTCGGCGGTGAGCGCTTTGGCCGCTACTCGTTCATCGGGCTGCCGGCGCGCGTCCGCATTCGCGCGCAGGGCACGGCCATCGCCGTCGAGCGCTCGGGCACGGTCGTGGAGCGGCACGACGGCGATCCGCTCGCGTTCGCGCAGGCGTTCATGCGGCGCTACCGCGTTGCGCCGAAGCCCGGTTTGCCGCGCTTTTGCGGCGGCCTCGCCGGCATGTTCGGCTACGACACGGTGCGCCACGTCGAACGAAAGCTGGCGGGGAAGGCGCCGCCGGCGGCGCCAGGTCTGGCGGACGTTCCCGATATCCTGTTGCTGCTGACCGAGGAGCTCGCGGTCGTCGACAATCTCGCGGGCAAGATTTCGCTCATCGTCTATGCCGATCCGGGCGAACCCGACGCGTACGCCAACGCGACCGCTCGGCTCACGGCGCTGCGGCGCCGGTTGCGCGAGCCGGTGTCGATCCCCTTCCAGACCGCGACCGCCGTGACGGAGGCCGCGAGCGAGTTCGGCGCCGACGGTTTCCAGGCGGCTGTGGCGCGGGCGAAGCAATACATCGCCGCCGGCGACGTGATGCAGGTCGTGCTTTCGCAACGGCTGCGCCGGCCTTTCACTTCGCCGCCGCTGTCGCTCTATCGGGCGCTGCGCTCGCTCAATCCGTCGCCGTACATGTTCTACTACGACTTCGGCGATTTCCATGTCGTCGGCGCGTCGCCGGAAATTCTCGTGCGCAAGGAAGGCACGACCGTCACGCTGCGCCCGATCGCCGGCACGCGTCCACGCGGCGCAACACGGGACGCCGACGATAAACTCGCCGAGGAGCTTCTCGCCGATCCGAAGGAAGTCGCCGAGCACGTGATGCTGGTCGATCTCGGTCGCAACGACGTAGGTCGCGTCGCGCAGACGGGTACCGTCGAAGTGACCGACCGGATGGTGGTCGAGCGCTACTCGCACGTAATGCACATCGTGTCCAACGTCGAAGGGGCGCTAAAGCCGGGCCTCACCAGCATCGACGTGCTGAGGGCCTCGTTTCCCGCCGGAACCGTCAGCGGCGCGCCGAAGGTGCGGGCAATGGAGATCATCGACGAGCTCGAGCCCACGCGCCGGGGCCCCTACGCCGGCGCCGTCGGCTACGTGAGCTTCCAGGACGACATGGACACCGCGATCGCGATCCGCACTGCGGTGCTGAAGGACGGAACGCTCTACGTGCAGGCTGGCGCCGGCATCGTCCACGACTCGGTGCCGGCGTCCGAATGGACCGAGACGTTGAACAAGGCGCGCGCGGTGCTTCGCGCCGCCGACATGGTGCAGCAGGGATTGGACGCGGAGGCGTGAGGCGTGGCATCGGAGAACGATCCATCCGACACGCGCCGGCGCCTGCGCGGGTCGAACCGCTCGCAGGTCGAAACGATGGGACCGTCGCCGCCGCGGCGAGTCGTGAACTCGATCTCGCGCGAGCATGTCCTTCGCGCCTATCGTCGCTACGCGCCGCGTTACGATCGGCTGTTCGGAGCCGTTCTCGATCCTGGCCGGCGGGCCTTGTCCAACGCCGTGGCGGGCCTGCAGCCAGCCTCCGTGCTCGAGGTCGGCGTCGGCACCGGCCTCACGCTGCCGGGCTACCCATCGTCGACAAAGGTGGTCGGCATCGACATCTCGCCGGAAATGCTCGCGCTGGCGCGTGCCCGCGCGAAACGCCTGCCGAACCGCAATATCCGTCTCGAGCTGATGGATGCCGAAGCGCTGACGTTCGCCGATGATTCGTTCGATTGCGTCACCGTCCCCTACGTCTTGTCGGTGACGCCGCATCCGCGTCGTCTGGTGGAGGAGATACGTCGCGTTTGTCGAGCCGACGGTACGATCTTCATCCTCAACCACTTCAGCGGCAGCCCTCTGTGGTGGCTGCTCGAGCGCATCGTGCAGCCATTTCCCGGCAGGGTGGGATTCCGCTCCGATTTCCATCTGGCGCGCGAGGTCTCGGGGCATGACTGGAAGGTCGAGTGGATGCGAAACGTCAATGTTCTCGGCCTCTCCAAGCTGATTGCGATTCGCAATGTCTAGCGTACGCAGCGCGCGTGCTCGCGAGGGAACGCGGCATGCGCCCGAGGGCATTTCTGTCGACAATGACCTGATTGCACAACAGGATTCGCGCGACATAGAATGAAGCCGCCGCGTTTGAGAGACGCCGACCAGGAAAAAAGGGGTAACGCAGTGAAGACGCTCACCGACTCGCCGGCGCTCAAGGTCCAGGTCATGTGCGAGGGGATCCGCTACACCGAGGCCCTTGGTCGAGCTGCGCTGCACTCGATGCCCAACTACTATCCCTATCGGTTCAAGCCGGGAGAGCACGACCCGACCGGCAAGGGGGTCGCGACCGTCCCCTACCTCATCAACACGACGGACGGCACGGAGGTCCGCATCATGGGCAACGGCGACTCGCCGTGGCACGTGGAAGGCGACCGGCAGCAAGGCTACATCCTGGTCGACGATCGAAGCGGCGACAGCATGCCGATCGAGTTCGAGCCGCTACGGCCGTGGATGACGCAGAAGACCCATGACGGCCTGCCGTTCGCACAAGCCGGCGTCACCACGCATGGCGACATGCTGGTGATCAACGTCGCGCCGGGCTGCGAGTATTTCCTGCACAAGCATGACGGTGTCTCGATGCGTTGCGGCTTCTGCTCCTACGGGGCGCCCGACGAGCGTACGACGCCCCTTGGCCAGAAGGTTGGTCAGGTCGAAATTCCGCCGCCGACGCTCGAGCGCATGCGTGAGGCTCTGAATGCGGTGATCGATCAGACGGAGATTCGCCATATCTACCTCGTGGGCGGCTCGCTCACGGACGGACGAAAGGAGGGTGAGCGCTTTCTGCAACTCGCTCGGTTCGTGAAGTCGGCGAACGCCCGTCGCATCCCCGTCGCGCTCGGCTCCGGGGCGATTCCCGACGATCTCATCGCACAGTTCCGCTCCGAGCAGCTGGCGCAGCACGTTTGCTTCAATCTCGAGATTTGGTCGGAACCGCTGTTCGCGAAGGTGTGCCCCGGAAAGAACCGGTATGTCGGCTACCATCGCTGGATCGAGGCGCTCGAGACCGCCGTGCGCCACTGGGGCCGCGGGAACGTCTACTCGGCGATGGTGGCCGGCATGGAACTCGAACCCGAGCACGGCCTGGAATGGGAGCAGGCGGCGAGCATCGCGCTCGAGGGCGCCGAAGACCTCTGCCGTCGCGGCATCATCCCCATCTATTCGCTGGTTTGGCCCGTGGGCGGCCGCCAACGGCCCGACTATCACGCGCGCATCCGGAACTATTTCGAAACGCTGAGCGCCGGGTACCAGGCGATACGAAGGCGTTATGGCCTGACGGTCTCGGACACCTTCATGTGCCACCGCTGCGCCTATATGCAGCTGGAATGCGACCTCGATCGCGCCGTGCCGGAGGCAGCATAAGCTCGACGGGCCGTCCCACGGCCGATCCCGGTGCGCAACCCAAGGCTAGCTCCATGAGCGGGACACCCCCCGAGCGTCCGGCTGCAGCGTTCCCCGACCCGACTTCCATCGTGCGGCTGAGCACGGCGTACTGGGAGAGCCAGACCCTGCTCACGGCGAACCGGCTGCGGATCTTCGACATCCTCGCCCAGGGCGGCAGCTCCGCGGAGGATGTGGCGGTTCGGCTGCACCTCGATCCCCGTAGCGCGGTCTTGTTCCTCCGCGCCTGCGTCGGCCTGGGTCTCCTTCAGGAAACGGGTGGCCGGTTCGAAAACTCGGCCGTCGCCGCCGCATTCCTGGTCACGGGCAGCCCCGCGTTCATGGGCAACGTCATCCGCTACAGCGACCAGCTCTACGGGACGTGGGGCAACCTCGAAAGTGCGCTGCGTTCCGGCCGGCCGGCGCTTCCGGCGGAGACCTATCTTGGGGACGATCCGGCTCGAACACGAAGTTTCGTGCAGGCGATGCACGAGCGTGCGCTCGGCATCGCGCGCGCGTTGGTCGGCATCCTCGACCTTCAGGGGCGCCAAGCGATGCTCGACGTGGGCGGCGGGCCGGGTACCTACTCGGTGCTTCTCACGGGGCGGTTCCCCGGCTTGCGCGCGGAGGTGCTCGAGCTGCCCGGCGTGGCGGCCGTCGCGCGCGACCTCGTCGCGGGCGCAGGGGCGAGCGATCGCGTTACCCTCCGCGACGGCGACTATCACAGCGCGCCCTTCGGCTCGGGCAAGGACGTCGTGCTGATGTCCGGCATGTTCCACCGTGAAACCGAGGAGGCTTGCCGCAGCCTGATTCGACGCGCGGGGGACTGCCTGGTTTCCGGCGGCCTGCTCGTCGTGAGCGACGTGTTCACGGACGAAGGTGGCACCCACCCCACGTTCGCCGCGATGTTCGGCCTCAACATGATGCTGACGGCGCCGGATGGCGGTGTGCACTCCGACTCCGATGTGAAGCGTTGGATGGCCGATTGCGGGTTCGCCGACCTGCGCGTGACGCCGCTGCCGCCGCCGATGCCGCACCGGGTGGTGCTGGGGGTGAAGCCATGACCCGTCGTCGCTCCTGGCTGCTTGCGGCGATGGGAATCGCGGTGGCGATCTGCAGTCCGCTGGGCCGTGGGCAGACCCCCGCACCGCAAATAGGGGACTTGAAGCCGCTTGGCAATGACCGCTTTCAAATCGGGCACATCGTGGTCGACAAGCGCGCGGGCACGTTCAGCGTGCCTGGCCACGTGCACGTGCTCGGGAAGCCGCTCGAATACCTCGCGACGAGCACGGGCGGCATGAAGGCCTACGAAGCGCTGCTGGAGCTCGACGCCACCGGGAGCGAATTCAATCTCGCCTGCATCCTGCTGGGGCTCGAGCGCCCGCCGAACCAGGCGGCGTTTCAGCGCTACAGCCGCGGGCCGCTCGCGGGCCAACGGGCCGTCCTCTATATCGCGTGGTCGGAGGGTGCGACGCGGCGCAGGCTATCGGCGGCGGATGCGCTCACCAACCCCCGGAGCGGTGCCAAGGCAGAAGCGATCGACTGGGTCTACCTGGGATCGCCGGCCTCGCGACCAGGAGGTCCGTTCGCCGCCGATGTCGCGGGGACGCTGGTTGGCTTCGTGCACGACCCGAACAGCGTGATCGAATCGGTCGGCGGCGTTGGCATCGGCGCGTATGGCTCGGTGCAGGGCAACACGGCGCTGCCCCCGGTCGGGTCGGCGATCGAGCTGATCGTCGAAGTGCCTCCTGCGAAGAAATGATCGCGAAACGTTGAGCGGTGCAGGCCGTGGCGAGCGCGCCGATGGTCGCCGCCTTCGTACAGGTATCCGGCACCTTGCAGCGCTTCAGCATCGGCGCGGGGAAGCCGTCGGCCTGTCGCTGATCTCTACCTCACACCATGGGTTCGTTCGAAACGTCAATCGACGGAATCTCGACTCGCTGAACGCGGTCAAGCCAGCTCAATCCTTACCCGCCGGCCCACGGTCTTCTCGAAGAACGAAGAATGGCCTTGAGCCAATACGTGTAGTCGTCTGGCCGAGCGTTCACATCCGAGATAAGGCTGCTCACGGAAACGAGCTTCCATTCGGCGACCTCGATCGGATTCACCGAAGGGCTTCCATCGTATTCGCCCAGAAAGACGTGGTCGTATTCGTGCTCGACGATACCGTTTTCGAGTTCCGCACGATAAATGAACGAGAAGATATCAACCAGATTGCAGTCGAAACCCATTTCCTCCCGCAACCGGCGGCGTGCCGCCGCGGCGGTGGTCTCGCCCGGTCGGGGATGTCCGCAACAGGTGTTCGACCACAATCCCGCCGAGTGATATTTAGAAATCGCGCGCTTCTGAAGGAGCAGATTTCGCCGTCCGTCAAAAACAAAAAGGTTCGTCAGCGGAATTCGTGGGTGGATTCCGGTCGATCCGCCGCGGTTGACTGGTTGAGGAATCGATAGAGCTTTCTGCAGGTGGCATCGATGGCGTTCTGTTCGGCCTCTGAGATGCGCGGCGAGATGAGTGGCCCGCCGTCCTCTTCGATCAACCGTCGGATCAACTTGGTCGACGGGCAGGCGTTTCAGATCGGGATCGTCGTGGCGACGGCGGATGATCTCGCCGCCGACCAGCCAGAGGTTGCGCCGGTCGCGATTGAAGGTGGTTTTGCGAGGCTTTGCGCCGCAGCAAGTCGAGGAGGAAGGGCTTGATCGTGGCGACGATGGCGGCGCCAGGAGCGAGGTCCGCGGCTTCGCATTGCCAACGCTAGCGGCCATTCGTCCAGATCCGGGCAGGCGTCGCAGCAACAAGGCCGCGTCCTCCGGATGGGACAATCCCTTGCTGGTCGATTCCTGCCTTGGCCTGCTCATGCTGCTCACCCGCCTGCTCAATGCCTGCCATCATTGTCCCGGATTTGTCTACGCTGGTGCGCGCCTGAGTCGAGGCTCGCAAGACCATCGAGATCGAGGTGCGGCCGCGGGTCGGCTCCAGGGCCCGCTGCTCGGGTTGCGCGCAAACCGGCGCCTGGCTACGATCAGTTGCCGCGAGCGTAGCTTCGAGTTCATTCCGGTCTGGGGCTTCGCGGTGGAGCTGCACTACCGCATGCGGCGCGTGCAGTGCCGTTCTTGCGGCATCAAAGTCGAGCAAGTGCCTTGGGCCGCCGGCAAACACACCCTGACCCGCGCCTACATGCTGCATTTGGCGCATTGGGCACGCAAGCTGTCGTGGCAGGAGACCGCACGGAGCTTTCGCACCAGCTGGGAGAAGGTCTGCCACGCCGTCGAGTACGTCGTGCAGTGGGGACTCGAGCACCGGGAACTCGGCTGCGGTCAAAGCGATCGGCGTCGACGAAATTGCCTACGGCCGCGGCCACCAGTACTTGACGCTGGTCTATCAGATCGAATCCGGTTGCACGCGCTTGCTGTGGGTTGGCAAGGAGCGCACCGCGGAGAGCTTCGAGCGGTTCTTCGCCATGCTCGGCGCACGAGCTGGCGGCCAAGATCGAGTTCGTCTGCTCGGACATGTGGAAGCCCTATCTGGACCTGATCGCCAAGCATTGCCCCAACGCGCTGAGCATTCTGGACCGCTTCCACGTCGTGGCGAAGATGAACCTGGCGCTCGACGACGTGCGCGCCGCCGAAGCGCGCGCGCATGGCGCAAGAGGGCTACGAGCCGACGCTCAAGAAGTCGCGTTGGTGCCTGCTCAAGCGTCCGGAGAACCTGACCGACACAGCAGCGGCTGCGGCTGCGCGACTTGCTGCGCTACAACCTGCAGAGCGTGCGCGCGTACCTGCTCAAGGAGGAGTTTCAGCAGTTCTGGGACTACGACTCCCCGACCTGGGCCGGCAAGTTCATCGATCAATGGTGCACCAAGGCCCTGCGCTCGCGCATCGACCCGCTCAAGAAATTCGCGCGCACCGTCCGTTATCACCGTGAACTCCTGCTCAACTACTTCCGCGCTCGAAAGGAATTCTCCAGCGGCGTCATCGAGGGGCTGAACAACAAAGCCAAAGTCACTATGAGAAAAGCCTACGGCTATCGCAGCTTCCGCATCGCAGAACTCTCGCTATTTCATGTACTTGGCAAACTACCCGAGCCAAAGCTCGCCCACGATTTCTACTGACGAACCAACAAAAATGGAAAACGCCCGATGCAGGCTTCCACACCGGTGCACGGGGTCCTTTGCGCCGACGCCAATTTCCCGGTCGTCGCCATTCACCAGCACCACTTGTTCTTGAGTGTCCTGCACGGCGAGCTGGCTCGGGAAAGAACGAGGCTGGCGTCCAGGTGAATGGATCTACTTGGATGGGCGAGGATATCGCCCTGACGGAAGCACTGCAATGCGAAGGCCGAGGGACGGCGAGCCAGAAAGACGTCGCGGCGATATATCAACGCGGAGCAAGGTGGCGTGCGCGGCAGTGCTGACGGACGGCCCGGCGTATGCGCGCGGCGCCGCGGGGGCGGCGGCGCGGACGAGCGGCGCGCGGACGAAGGCGAGAGGAGTGAGCGACGGAGGAGGTAGCAGCGCGTGACGCCCGGAGACGAGGCTGCGGCTGGCACAGAGCCGGACGAGACCGCGCGGCGTTCAAGGCGCGGGGTGGCGCAGCGTGCTGCGGAGTGCCGCGCGGGGGGTGAGGCCGGAAGCGATAGCGCCGAGGGCGCGCGTGCTGACAGCGGGTCGGCTCGACACGGCGCTCAGCCACGGTTGAGTTTACCCTTCCGCCGCACACCGCTGAGGCGGGATACGCCAACGGGGCCGGGAGCCTGACGCCGGACCTTGGAGGCCGCGCGCGGGCGTCAGGCGTCGCGCGCGCGGCGACGCGGGCGGCCATGGGCCGACAACGGGCTGCCAGCAGGTGGATTGGCGAAGCAAAGTCAGGTCTCGAGCGGGCCTGTGCTCAGTTCGCGGTACCGCGGCTTCGAGGTGATCGCAGGCGATGGCACGCCGCTTCGCACGCACGCTTGAGGTACGTGCGGCTCTTTTGGCGTCGGCCGCCATCACCTTGCTTGACATCACGCCAAGATCGGCGCAGGCTTGCCACGATTTCAAGTCGCAGGCGCGTTCGAGAGCTGCGACGGCGCGAGGGACATCTCTTGCAACGCCGATACCGAGGGAAAAGATGCTCGCGAGCCGGTTGCACCCGTCGGCCACCTTGGCCGCCGGTCGTAGAGTTCCTCGGGTGCAGGGCGTCAAGCGGTCCCTTCCCCTCCTGCAGCGCAGGGATAATCGACCGGCAACGGCTGTGAACGCTGATACGCGCGAGCGCCGACTGCAGCCGCGCCTGCTTGGAGAAATCGACGCGGTTTGAGCATCCGTCAGGCAGGTCGCGCGACACGCGCGACTCGACGCTCTTCCGGCGGCATGACGGCTGGCGCGGCCAGCGCGAGGGCCCAGCCCGATGCAGCCCCAGGCCGACCTGCCGCAGTCGCGCCCGAGCCCGATGAGCCCCAGGCTGGCGGGCCGCTCGCGCGGCGCACGCCTGCCCCCACAGCGGCAGCCCGTGCCGCGGACGGACGATGAAGGCGGGTCGCTGACGATCGACGAACACGAGCGCCCAGATCGACGATCCACACCAGGTTGCGCGCCGCGGCGCGATAGCCTGTCAGAGGTCGCGCCGGGCCGAATGCGATCGAAGCCACGGCGTGGACCGTACCGCGGCACCGATGCACGCTGGATGGCCAGGTACATCAGCGGCACCGCCAGCAGCTTGTCGTAGAAGGTGCGGCACGCCCAGCTCGCCGAGGCATGCCGAACAGTGCGATCACGTCCAGCCCGTAGAACACGCCGTAGATAATGCGGCCGAGCTCGGTGCGCGGCGAGGTCGACGTATCGGTGAACAGCAGGTGCATGCCAGGAACACCGGCGACCGGCATGAGCGCGTCGACGAAGTAGTAGGTGCCGAACACGGCGTGGTAGACCAGGCCGAAGGCGAACATCGTCACGACCGGCCGACATCTCATCGGCGTGACGCCGAACAGGAACTGGCCTGGCAGCCCGACCAGGAAGATCACGACGGACGGATGTGAGGCGGCCACTCGAACTGGTCTGCGCGATCTCTGAGCCCCAGGTCGATGCCGGCTGCGCGGTGAGATCAGCAACAGCGAGAACAGCCGCGAGCGGGAACGACGACGGGTTGAAGATGTGCGCGCCGCTCGCCGTCCTTCTTCCAGCGTGATGAACTCCTTGGCCAGGAAGCCGACCGCGACCATCACGAACTGCAAGTAGAACCAGTCGGGCTTGAACCATAGGAACAGGTTGATGTTGAAGACGATCGGGACGGCGCCGAAGCTGAGCATGATAGCTGCGCTGGCAGGTGAAGGCGAGCAGGCATGTCGAAGCAGAAGGCGAACAGGAGCTGCGCGGCGATCAGCGGCGCAGCGCGTGGTAGACCTGGCGCCAGTACCAGCCCCAGTAGAGCATACACCGAGCACGTGGGCGCACGCCTGCACGTAGTGCTGCTTGCGGATGCTCGACCGTCGAGTCGACAGCGTTCGGCGCGCGCGGGCCGGCGACGTAGAAGAACAGCGCCGTCCACGTGGCGATGAAGTCGGCCGCGCCGAAGATGGACGCGCTTTCGGTGGCGTTGGCGCGAACCGACGGCAGCAGTCCGATCGACGCCAGCGCAGCAGCGAAGGCCAGCGGCAGCGCAGCGCGAAATCGGGGTGTGCGTGGCTTGCGCGGGTGCGGGTGCAACGGGTTCGACGCGCACGGCCGCCGCGGGCGTTCGCCTGCCGGAAGGGCGTGCGGCGCTCGTCATGGTGAAGGTCCTATGCGCAGAGGAGCGGAAGCGAGCCGATTTGCTGCGGGCAGAACGATCGCCATCGTAACAGGAAGGCGGCACCACAAGCGATGCGCGGCACCCGGCGACGGCCGGATTCGACGGGAATCGATACGAAAAAAAGGGCCCGCCGCGGGCCCTTTTCGGCTGCCGGTGCAGGTTCCGGGGCTCATCACCCCGCGCCGCCCAGCGCACGCCGGCCGGTCAGGCCGGGCGCCGACGCCTGCTAGCCAATCTGCGCCCACCAGCGCCAGCGAAACGAGCGCGATCGAGGCGGGTTCGGGTACCTGACTCGCCGGGAAGCACTGAACCGTGCCGGCCTCGCCCTGGGCGCAGGCGACATCGCTGGCATTAGCCGTCGGCAGACCGAAGTTCACATTCTGAATGTCCGCGTTGAACTGCACCTTAAAGAGCAGCAACGGGTCCGCACCCTGGGTCGTCGCCGTGCCCGCGTTTGAATCGATGGAAATGTCCTGGCCCAGGATCAGGCCGGGCGTCGTGGTATCGCTATTAAACAAATCAATCCCCAGCGTCCCAAACAGCGCGTCTGACTCGAGAACGCCGACGATGTCACCTGGGGCGAGCGTGTCGTAGCTGATGTACAGGTCGTATCCGGTGACGATCTGGCCGCCGAGACCGCTCAAACTCACCTCAAGCGTATCCAGCACACCGGCGCCCAGAGCGCCGCTCGAATCTTCGGTCAGGCTCACGACCATGGGCGAGGCGGAACGACGCGATCGCGAATGCTGCGGCATACGCACCCACTAGTCTGAGAATTCCAGATTTCATGACTTGGCTCCTGATGACAGCGGCTGCAGTGAACTTGATCTTCGTGCGGGAAGGCGGCCACCCTCACCTCCCCGCGATCGACTCCTCTGAGGTTATGGCGCGCAAGCCACCTTCGTGCAGCGCAGCGCACAGACCCGCGCGTCCACCGAGTTCACGGTTCCGTTGAAGTCGGCATCCGCCCGCGGATCCCAGTTCGGCGATGACGGTGTCGTGTTCACGAGCGACTGGATCTTCTTGAGTCGGTGATGTTGATCTTGCCGTCGATGTTCATGTCGCGCGTCGCCCCGGCACGACCCAGTGTTGCACGAGGATGTCCGACGTCAGCGCACCCACGTTGGCCTGGATGCGGTCGTCACCGGCGCCGCCGCTGTCGGTGTAGGTGAACGTCGCATGCCCGGACGATCCGGTCACGCCGGTGCCGGTCGCACCGGCGATCGGGCCGGTCAGCACCTTGAACGTGATCGTCACGCCCGGGATCGGGGTGCCGCGGTGTTGAAACCGTAATCCCCTCACCGGATGCGTGCCGGGCGGGCTCGTCACCGGGTTCGTCGCAGGGTTGAACGACAGCGCGGTGCCCTGCTGAGGCCCAGCGTGGCGAATTCGCCTGGGTCGGGAAGTACCGGCGCCGTCGGCGCCAGGATCAACTCGGCCATCGCGGCGGTAGTAGGACCGACCCCGCCCCAGGCGCCGAGAAGAAGAGGTTGGCCAATAGCCACCACCGGCCGCGACCGTCGAGGCTCGTCTGGTGCTCCACCAGCCAGGCGACTTCGGCAGCGTACCAGTCGCCGTGGGGATCGAGTTGCCCGCCGGCGGAACGTACCCGATGCCGGCAGCGTCGGACGCCGAACAGCTTGATCCCCTTGAACGCGTTGAACATGTCGTACGCGCAGCCGTAGGGGCGTTGTAGTTGTCGGTGTGCCGGCCCAGTTGTAGGTGTAAGCGTAGCGGACGGCCAGTCGTTCGCCATCCAGTGTTGCGCCTTCAGAACGCGGGATCGTTGGTCGGGTACCCGGCGAAGAACATGCCCTGAAGCCCGATGCCGGTCTTGGCCATGTTCGGGAGGAAGTCGGAGGCCGGATTGCTGTCGGTGCGGTAGTCAAGCTGCAGTCGGTGGGTAGCGTTGGGCAGCGCTTCGTTCGCCCGGGTCGAAGACACCCAGCTCGGGACGAGGGCGCGCCACGCTGCCCGCGTCGAGCAGACCGAGCAATTCCTAGCCGGCGGTCGAGCCGTCCGAGTCACCACCGCGGAAGCTGTAGATCCAGCCGCCCTGGCCACTGCCGGTCGTCTGCTGGCCCCACGCACTCGCGTCGACAAACGGCTGGAGGATCTGGCCAAGTGTCTGGGTCCTGGTATCGACTGTAGCTACCGCTAACCGGGCCGGCTTCCGCGTTCGTGCGGCTGACCGCGCCGCTACCGTCGATGGCGAATATCTCCATTTGCCATTCTCATAGCCCGGGTAGCCCGACGTGGTCGCGTACACCGCGTTGCACTCAGTGCCGGAAGGGAGGGTAAACGGAGGCGTCGGTCGTTGGAGCAGGCGGGGCCGTTGGCGCCGTCGCTGACGTTCAAGAGCGTCAGGCGGCCGAGCATAAAGTTGATGCCCCGCCGGATCGCTACTTGGGGTAGATCCCGGTCGGCGCGATGTTGCCGTTGGCAGCCGGTAGCCCTGGTTCTGGAGCGCCTGCACCGCCAGCGCCGTGGCGCGCTGTTGAAGCTGCCCCACCCGGTCTCGATGTTGGTGTCGAAGGACGTCCGGTTGAACTGCGAGTACCAAAGGTACCGCAGGCCGTCTGAATCGTCCGGTTGATGTCCAGCTTGCGCGCCGCGTCCGCCGCCAGCGCCGCGCGGTTGAAGACGTTCACCGTGGAAGTGGCCGTCTCGACCGTCGCGCCGTTCATAACCTTCAGCGTCACGGTCACATTCGCGGCCGCCAACGCGTAGGTGTGGTTGACGGCGATGTACGACCGGTCGCCGACCGCGCCCGACGCGTGCGCCGAGCCGTTGCCAAAGTCGATGTCGTAGGTGCTGGACCCGTTGGGCAGGGTCTTGATGCCCCACACGACCTTGGACACCATCGTCTGCATGTCGCGGTCGGGCATGAGCAGCGTCTCGGCCGACGCGGCCGGGGCCATGGCCGCGATCGCGATCGTGACCAATCGACAGCGTCGCGTTCTTGAGTAGACGTCTGCCACTACGGGAAATCGACATCGCGATGTCCCTCCAGCGATTGAACTCGATGACGCGGCACCCCCCCGGGGCGCCGCACAACAGGTCGGAATCGTGCCGATTCGGAAGAAAAATGTCCGCCGGAAAATGCAACTGCTGCAGTTCCGGCGCGAGTCGCCTCGTCCTCCCGTGGCCGATGTACCTCGACACTCGCGAATAGCAATGTCCATACCGAAAAATTTATCCTGAGCATAATCAGCATCTAAGTGGGCGCGTATCCCGGTGGTGACGCCGTCTTTGTAAAAAATACCGACGGGGCGCCGCGTCCGGTTCGCTCGAAGCCGCGGCGGGATCGCATCCTGCGGGTGCCGTAGGCGCGGAATCAACGCCGGCGTCACCGGCGATCTCGCTTGAATCCGTGTCGGACATCGCGGTGCGCCTGTTGCTAACGTAGCATTGCCGCGTGCGCTATCGACCCTCCCTTTACCTGCGCCTGATCCTCACGCTGCTCGGACCGTTGCTGATTGCGATGGCAGCGGCGTGGACGATCGGCGTCAGCATCGTCACGAATGTCCTGGAGCAGCGGCTGGAAGGTCAGTTGCGTAATGCGGCCACGGTATTGGCGACGTGGGAGCTCCCTTATACGCCCGAGTTGCTGCGGCGATTGGCATCGCTCCAGGAGGCGAATTTCGTGCTGCTTGATCGGACCGGCGTGGTGGCCGTGACCACGTCGGCCAAGGTCGGTAACGCGGTCGAGGCGTCGCTGGCCGAGCGCCGGCCGTGGTTAAACTCCGAGACCCGGAGGCTCGAAGCGCCGGTGCAAAGCATCGCTGTTTACCAGACAATTGAAACAAGTCGGGAGCCGCGCTACTCGGCGCTCGTGGCCGTCGCGCCGCTCGGCGACGCCGCATCGGCGGCCACGCGCGCGGCGCGGTGGCTCGGTCTCGCGATGCTTGCGGCGACCGCATTTCTCGGCGCCGTCCTGCTTACGCTCGTGCGAAACATCACTCGCCCTCTCGCTCAACTTTCGGCCTTTGCCGATCGGATCGCCGCCGGCGAGCGGGAGCAGCGCCTCGCGCTGCCGCGCGCCGACGAGATCGGTGCGTTGGGGGAGTCGCTCAACACGATGATGGTGCGCCTCGGAAGCTATGAAACGCGCCTGGCGTCGCGCAGCCGGATGTCGGCTCTGGGCGAGATGTCGGCGCGGCTCGCCCACGAGATCCGCAATCCGCTGACCGGATTGAAGCTGCACCTGCAGTTGCTGGCGGAGCGGATCGATGCGCGCGAGTCGGGCAGGGTCGAGCAGTTGCTGACGGAGGTCCAGCGTCTTGAACTGCTCATATCCTCGACGCTCCTGCTTGGCGGCGAGCAGCCACTCGACGCGGCGCCTACCCGCATCGAGCCGCTGGTCAAGGAGGTCCTCGACTTGATGGGACCTTCGCTCGCGCATCGGGGCATCCGCGCCGACAGCCGCTGCGACGACCAGCTGCAGGCCAGCGTCGATCGCGGCCGCGTGCGCCAGGCATTGCTCAACCTGGTCGTGAATGCCGCGGATGCGATGCCGCAAGGCGGCCGGCTGCTGATCGGCGCGAAATGCGATGCTGCGGCATCCCGAGTGCAGCTCCTGGTGGAGGACTCCGGTCCGGGGGTGCCCGAGGAAATGCGCGGGCGCCTGCACGATGCGCCATTCAGCACCAAGCCGTTTGGTCTCGGGTTGGGCCTGACGATCTGCCGTGACGTGGCGGCGGCGCACGGAGGCGAGCTGCTGATCGAGCGCAGCGCCGAACTCGGTGGCGCGCGCTTCGTCATCGCGTTACCGTTGGCCGCGGCCTTGTCCGCTGCCGCCACCGGCGGCTGACGACCATGGCCCGGGTTCTGGTCGCCGACGACGAACGTTCCATCTGCGAAGCCTTCGTCCTGCTGCTCGAGGCCGAGGGACACACGCCGCTCACCGCGTCGACGGGCGAGGAGGCCCTGCGCCTGGTGCGAGCCACCCGGCCCGATATGGTGTTCGTCGACGTGCGGATGCCCGGCATGGGCGGCCTCGCGTTGCTCAAGGAGATCCGCCGATTCGATCCGGCGCTGCCGGTCGTGGTGATGACCGCCTACGGTACGCTGGAAACAGCCGCCGAAGCGCTGCGCAACGAGGCGTTCGATTACCTGGGCAAGCCGCTCGATCTCGCGCAGATCCGGCAGGTGATGCGGCGAGCCTTGCACACGCCCGTGCCGCCGTCGGAGACCGCGAGCGTGCCGCCGGGCGGAGACGCGGATCTCCGGCCGACGCTGGTCGGGCAAAGCGCTGCGATGCAGGAGCTGTTCAAGCTCATCGTAATGCTTGCCGACAACGATCTGACGGTGCTGGTGCAAGGCGAGAGCGGTGTCGGGAAGGAACTCGTGGCGCGCGCGATTCACGCGTCGGGCGCACGGGCGCAGGAGCCGTTCGTCGCCATCAACTGCGCCGCCATTCCCGAGCAGCTGATCGAATCCGAGCTCTTCGGGCACGAGCGCGGAGCGTTCACCGACGCCAAGGCAGCGCGTGCGGGCCGGTTCGAGGCCGCCGGGCAAGGCTCGCTGTTCCTGGACGAGATCTCGGAATTGCCGCTGCACCTGCAGAGCAAGCTGTTGCGGGTACTGCAGGAACGCAGCTTCGAGCGGGTGGGGAGCCTCTCACCGCTACCGTTTCGAGCACGCCTGGTCTGCGCCTCCAACCGTGATCTCGCGTCGGCTGTGGCGGCCGGCGCCTTCCGCGAGGATCTTTATCATCGGGTGAACATCGTGACCCTGCAGGTGCCTCCGCTGCGCGAACGCCGGGACGACATCCCCGAGTTGGTGCAGGCGCTCGTCCAGCGGGCGAATCGGGAGGTCGGCAAGGCGATCACATCAGTCGAGCTCGCGGTACTCGACAGGCTCAAGACCCGTGACTGGCCCGGCAATGTGCGCGAACTCGAGCATGTGATCAAGCGGTCGGTACTCGTTGCCCGCGGGCCGGTGCTGACGACTCATGACCTAAGCTTCGATCAGGAATCCGGGGCAGCGTCGGACGAGGGGAGAGGCCTGCTCGACAACCTCTTGAGTGCGCTCGACGCGCAGGCCGCTCTGCTGGTCAATGCGGCAGGACGCGGCGAAGCTGACGTCGCGGTGCACGAATTGGCCATGGGCCGGTTGGAACAGGCGCTGATTCGCGCCGCACTACAGGCGACTGCGGGCAATCAGGTCGCCGCCGCCCGTCTGCTCGGTATCAGCCGCAGTACTCTTCGCTCCAAGGTGGCCGAGTAATACAGGCTGTCCAGTTCTTGGCCAGGAGCTGGCAGATCTTGGTCAGCATCTAATTGTGTTCTGGAACAATGAATTGGCGCCTAGACCGGGTGCTGCGCTAGATAGATCCTGTCGCGCAATTCAACGCGCCGCCCTGCCAGGGCTTCGCTCACTACGGACAGGATTCTTGCGCAAGTCGCTGAAATAACGGAGTGTTTCTTGGGCAGATGCCTGGGCGAATAGTTTGGCACGGCGGTTGCTCACACTGATGTATGGCATCCCGCCGCGGATGTCGCCTGGCAAGCGGTCCCCCGATGATGCTGCCGGCCGGGTTTACCGGATGCGCGGTCCCTCCCGCGCCGGAATTCGCGGCAACAATCCGGGCATGGCCGGTCGCGTCAGCGGCCGGCCATGCCTTATGAATCGGCGCGCGGCGATGTCCGGGTGCAATTGAAGGGCGTGGGGGAGCGACCAATGGATCTTGGTCCGGGAGGCGGCCTGATGGTCCAGGGCCGGCGCGCGATCTCTGCCGGACGCGATCCTTGGGCGTGAGGCAATGCTCCATGCCGCCGCGCCGCGCGACGATGAACAAGGGCTGCGTCGGCCGCCGTCTGTCGGGCGCATACGCAACCCCCATCGATCGAGCCTTTCGCGCCGGCGGACGGGTCCGTTGTACATGAGCTCGGTGCCCGATCGGGTGAATGCGGGGCCGGTTGCGGCTCGCGAAGTCGAGTCACTGCTGCCTGAGGGCGAGGACACGGGGAGGGCGTATGCGCTTCATTGATCCGCATATCCACATGAGCGCGCGGACCACGGATGATTACGAGCGGATGGCGGCGGCGGGCGTGGTGGCCGTCATCGAGCCGGCGTTCTGGCTGGGGCAGCCGCGCACGCAGGTGGGGACGTTCATCGACTACCTGTCGAGCCTGGTGGGGTGGGAGCGTTTCCGCGCCTCGCAATTTGGCATCCGCCACTACTGCACGATCGGTCTCAACAGCAAGGAGGCCAACAACGAGGCGCTGGCCGAGCAGGTGCTGGACGTCCTGCCGCTGTTTCTCGGCAAGGAAGGGGTGGTGGCGGTGGGCGAGATCGGCTACGACGACCAGACCGCGGCCGAGGACAAGTACTACCGTGCGCAACTGCAGCTCGCCAAGGATCTCGGGATGCTGGTGCAGGTGCATACGCCGCACCGCGACAAGAAGCGGGGCACGGCGCGGAGCATGGAGGTCGCGCTCGAGATGGGGCTCGATCCGGGGTCGGTGGTCATCGATCACAACAACGAGGAGACGGTGGAGGCGGTGCTCGAGCGCGGCTTTTGGGCGGCCTTCACCATCTATCCGGAGACCAAGATGGGCAGCGAGCGGATGGTGGAGATCGCCCGCCGCTACGGGTCGCAGCGGATCTTCATCGACTCGAGCGCCGACTGGGGCAAGTCCGATCCGCTGGCGGTGCCGAAGACGGCGCGGCTGATGCTCGAGCGCGGCATTGCGCGCGCCGACGTTGAGGCCATCTGTTACGGCAATGCGCTCGCGGCCTTCGGCCCCAGCGGTCAGTTCCAGGAGGACGACTGGCTCATTCGCCCGGCGCGCGACGAGCGGCTGCTCTACCTCGGCAACTCGGTGTTGCGCGGGCAGGAGCCCCGGGTGGACGAACTGCCGGCCATCCCCGAGTTCGACGCGCGGCGGATCGTTCAATGACGGCGGCGGGAACCGCGGCCTCCGGGAGCGGCCTGCCCGCCGCCGCGACCGTGGCCGACCTGCCGGCGGGCGCGGTGTACAGCCAGGAGTTCACGCTCCGCTACGACTATCCGGTGTACTTCACCGAACGGGTCTTCGAGGGCGGCAATCCGGTCTTCGAGCACGCGTTGTGCCGGCGCGAGCGCGGCCAGCGCCATCGCTTCGCCGCCTTCATCGACGCCAATGTGGCGGCGAGCTGGCCGGCGCTCGCGCACGAGATCGGCGCCTACGCGCGAAGCCATGGGGACACGATGGACCTCGTGGCCCCGCCGGAGGTGGTGGCGGCGGGGGAGCAGGCGAAGAACGATGCGACGGCGCTCACCCGGCTGCAGCAGCGCCTGGGCGAGCTCGGGATCGATCGCCATTCCTACGTGGTCGCCGTGGGTGGCGGCGCGCTGCTCGATCTGGTGGGTTTTGCGGCGGCCACCACGCACCGCGGGGTGCGGCACATTCGCATCCCCACGACGGTGCTGGCGCAGAACGATTCCGGCGTGGGGGTCAAGAATGGCGTCAATGCTTTCGGCAAGAAGAACTTTCTCGGCTGTTTCGCTCCGCCCGATGCCGTGCTCAACGATTTCAGTTTCCTGCGCACGCTGCATCCGCGCGACCGCATCGCGGGCATGGCGGAGGCGGTCAAGGTCGCGCTGATCCGCGACGCGATGTTCTTCGAGTGGCTGGAGGCCCATGCCGACGCTCTGCGGGAATTCGTTCCGGCCGCCGTCGCGCGGCTGATCCGGCGTTGCGCGGAGCTGCACATGCGCCAGATTGCCCATGGGGGCGATCCGTTCGAACGGGGCAGCGGCCGGCCGCTCGATTACGGGCATTGGTCGGCGCACAAGCTCGAGGCGCTCACGGCGCACGAGCTGCGCCACGGCGAGGCGGTGGCGATCGGGGTTGCGCTCGACACCCGCTATTCGGTGCAGACGGGCCTGTTGCCGGCGGGAGCGGACGCGCGCGTGCACGCCCTGTTCAAACGGCTGGGCTTCCATCTGTGGCACCCGGCGCTGGAAGCGCGCGACGCGCGCGGCCGCTTCCTGATTCTGGACGGCATCGAGGAATTCCGCGAGCATCTGGGCGGCGAGCTCACGGTGACGATGTTGCGCGGCATCGGTCACGGCGACGAGGTCAACAGCCTCGACTCCGGCCAGATCCTGCAGGCCATGGCGTGGTTGCGGCGCCGGGAGACCGGCCAGTGAGACTCCGCAGCAGCCATCTCGACTTAGGGCGTGCTCGACGACCGCACTGCGCACCTCGGCGACACGCCCGACCAACGCTCGAGCGCGTGCGCGACGCGGCGGAAGCAGTGGTCAACGAGACCGAGATTCGCGACATCTATCTCATCGGAGGCTCGCGGGCCGATGGAAACCAGGAAGGCGAGCTCGCGCTTGAGCGCAACCTCGAACATGTTCCGCCGCGAGACCGAGCACGGCTGTCGCAACCTGATCCATCGCGCCACGGATTGCCTGTTCACCTGCGGGCCGCTTGTGGTGCGCGACATGTGCGCCGACGAAAAGGGCGCTCATCCCGCGTTCGCCGCGGTGCTCGGCCTCAACATGGGTGGGTTTACACGGGCTCGCCCGCACCGAGACCCATGGGGCGGGTCCCGGCCGATGTCTCGGGGACGCTGGTAGGCTTCGTGCACGACGCCAATAGCATCATCGAAACGGTTGTCGGGCTCGGCATCGGCGCGTACGGATCGGTGCGCGGCAACCCGCTATTGCCTCCGGTCGGATCGCCCGTCGAGCTGCTCGTCGAAGTCCCCCCTGCGCAGAAATGATCACAACACGTTGGGCGCTGCTGGCCGTGGCGACAGTGCCGACACTCGCCGCCTTCGACGCGACGGGAAGCAATCTGCAGCCATCGGCTCTTCGGCTCGCAGTCACGGCCATCGTCGGTTTGCTTGCTCCGCTCTTCTGGCCGGGGAGGGGCGCGACCCCCGCTCGTACCGCAATCCGCATCGCGGGGTGGTCGTTGGCAGCGGCCTGCCTGGCGGCGATCGCGCTGCGATTCGCGGGCAATCATGGCCAGCCGTTCGCGCGCAATCTGCCGGCCTGCGCAATGCTGACGCTCATTCTGCTCGTGACGCACGCGCTGGCGGCGGCACTCGAGGGGCGCTGGCGCGCTCAATCAGGAGATACGGAAAGCGCGCGCGAAATGGCCGGCCGCACCGCGGCGGTCATGCTAGCGCTCCTTGGCTCGGCGCCGCTCTGGCTCGGACCTGCAGCCGAGCTCCTTGCCCGTCGCCACGCGTGGATCATCGATGCCGTCATCGGCGCGAGCCCGCTCACCCACCTGGCGATTGCGAGCGGCAACGATCTGCTGCGCAACCCGTGGTTCTACCAGCACGCCAATCTCGCCGCGCTGCAATTCTCGTATCCCAGCCTGGCCGGTATCACCCTGTTCTACGGCACGGTCGCCTTGCTGCTAGCCCTGGTGGCGCTGGCATCCCTGAGGCTGCGCCGCCCGCCTGTAAACAACGCCCCGATTATTACCGCGACGGAGTAAGCGCAATGACGAAACGACTCTTCCTCGCACTGCTAACCGGCCTCGTACTCGCAGCGCCGGCAGCCCGTGCCGCCGACAACATGAACCCGCAGACGCGCGCGAAAGCGCAGCAGGCCGTTGACGCCGGACTCAAGTTCCTCAAGAGCAAGCAGGGTGCGAACGGCTCCGTCTGGAACTCCGTCGGGCTCACGGCGCTGTCGCTGCGCGCGATTCTCGAAAACCCCCGCGGCGTCGCCGACGCCGACAAGCCGGCCGTCGAGCGCTACGCGGCGTTCATCGCTTCCAAGGCGAATCCCGACGGCTCGATCTGCGAAATTCAGCACGACCAGAGCTACAACACCGCCGTGGCGATCACTGCGCTGGCGGCGACGAAGGACCCGAAGTACGCGACGGTCATCGCCAACGGGCAGAAGTACATCACGAAGAAACAGGTGGGGGAGGACCGGGGCTTCCTGCCGGTCGACAACTGGTACGGCGGACTTGGATACGGCGGCGACGAGCGGCCGGACATGTCGAACACCTACATCGCGCTCGAATCTCTGCGCGCGACATCGTACGATCCGAAGGACCCGGTCTGGCAGAAGGCGCTCATCTTCGTGAACCGCATGCAGAACCGCAGCGAGAGCAACGACCAGAAATATGCGGGCAACGACGGCGGCTTTCTCTACTCGCCCGCCTACAATCCGCCCGAATATGGCGGCGGCACGCAATCGTACGGCACCGTCACCGCGGCCGGGCTCATCAGTTTGCTGTTCGTAGGTGTCGACAAGGCCGACCCGCGCGTGCAGGCCGCCCACCAATGGCTCGCCGTCAACTACACGCTCGACAGCAACCCTGGCACGAACAGCAAAGGCGGACTCTTCTACTTCTACAACGCGCTCGCCAAGGTCATGTACGCCTACGGGGAGAAGGAGTTCGTGGATGGCCACGGCCAGCGGCACAACTGGCGTGACGAGATCGCCGAGCGGCTCGTGCTGCTGCAGAACGCGGACGGTTCCTGGATCAACAAGGAGTCAGGACTCTGGTGGGAAGACAAGCCGGAACTCGCCTCCGCGTGGAGCGTGATCGCCCTCGAGCACGCGCTCAAGTGACGCGGTGTCGCGCTGGCTGTGGCTTCTGGGGCTCGCGCTCTGCGGCGTAACGGACGCGATCGCCCAGCCGCACATCGACCTGGCAGCGACGCCCGCGTGGAATGGTTGGACCCGTCCGGGCCGGGCGACCGAAGTCGACATTCGCCTGAGCGCCGACGTTGCGACGCGGGCGACGCTCGACGTCGTCGCCGGCCGAGAGGTCGTGGGCGCCAACCTCGATCTCGAGCCCGGCCGGATCGTGCGGCTGCACGTGCCGATCGGCTCGGCCGAGGACATCGCCGTGAGCGCCGGGTCGCCGGTCGCACCGCCGCAGCGGCGCGAGGTCCGCGTTGCGCAATCCGAGTCCCCGTTGCTCGGTGTGGGCGTCGTCACCGACGGCGCGGTGGCCATCGATGGCTTTCAAACGGTTAGGCTCGTCGCGGACGACTTGCCCCGTAACGCGTCGGCCTATGCGAGCGTCGATGCGCTCGTCCTGGATGCGCCGACGCTTCGCGCACTCGATCGACGGCAACTCGACGCGCTGCTCGTGCATGCCGCGGAATGCGGCCGCATCGTGTTGCTGAACACGGATGTCCGCGTTCGCCGCGTGCTGGACGGCGTGGGGGGGTGCGGTGGCCGTGCCATCATGAATGCGGCATCGCTGGCGGAGGCGAGGGCAATGCTCGAGTCCTCACTCGCCACGAGCATCGCCCCGCCGATTTCACTCGTCAGCATTCGCGAGTTCGCGCAACCCGGTCGCGTCACCTGGAATCGAGTGCTCGTGCTTCTCGCTGCGTATTTCGCCATCGCGGCATTGACGCTGAGCTTGGTCCCGTCTATTCCCACGCTGCTTTTCGTGCCGGCCCTTGCAACCGTTGCCATGCTGGCGCTGCTGCACGCCATGCAGCCGCCAGCGCAGCTCGTCGTTTGGAGCGAAGGCGATTCGGGTGCGCAGGCCGCCCCGTACCGGGCCTGGCAACTGTTGCCGGGGCTCGTTCGGGGTCACACGCGCGTGCCGGTGGTACAGGAGCTCTCCTCGGCGCGGTCATGCGAACCGAGTCAGCCGATGCGCTTCGACTTCGATGCCGAGCGCGGACGTTTGACGTCCGCCGATTTCGATACGCGCCTGTTTCGGCAGATTTCGCTCTGCTATTCGGGGATGTTCCCACTCGAAAGGGCGATAACAGTCGAAGCGCGCCCGGACGCTTTGCTCAGTGTCCGAAATGCGGGGCGGACTTCTTGGCCAAGGGGCGTGATCCTGGCGGACGGCCTCGTTTACGACGTGCCCGCGCTTGGCCCCGGCGACAGCACGATCCTGCGCACCGAGGCGGGCAAGGCACTTCGGGACGACGCCCCTGCGCGTGTGGCGCTGGCGCGAATCCGGGGCGACCGCGTGGCCGCGCTGTGGGCGCTCGACCCGGATGACGCGGCGGAGGCCGCGCTCGGATGGAAGGGATGGCTCCTTCTAGCCGCACCGCGCCCATGAGTGCCGCTGCATCTCCCGCTCGGTCGATTGGCAGGGAGTCGCACGGCGCGACGCTCAAGCAGGAACGTGCGAGCGAAGCGCTCGGCGATCGCTCGGCCGCGATAACGGGCCTCGCACTTGCTGCCGCCATCGCTGTATGGTGGCTGGGGGGCACTCGCGTTGCGCTGGAGCATGGGACGGATGCGGGTCGCAACGCGGCAGACGCGCTAAATACGCTGTGGCTCGTTCGCGGCATGGCGCTGGCGATGCTCGCCGCGCGCGCTGGGGCACTCTACGGGTGGCGCCGGGGCGCAAAAACGGGGCTGGCACTGATCTCGCCTGCGTGGCCCTTGGTGGCGCTCGCGTGGTCCGCCAGCGCGGCCTCATCGACGCAGATCGCGCTGGCTGAGCTGCTGCTGCTGGCGGGAAGCGCTGCGCTGCCGTTGATTGGGCTATTCTTGCGTCGGTCGCTGCGCCGCGTGGAGTTCGCGGTTATCGCGGCAACCGGTGTCGGGGCCGCGCTGGCGGCGGCACTGTGGGTTGCGTCCGGCTCCGCGTACATACCGCTGCCCTGACGAGCGTATGGCTGATTCCACGATCCAATCCCTGCTCGGCGCAGTGCGGCGTCGAATGTGGCGAAGCGAATTCGTGACTGGCGCTCGGCTGGCCCTGGGGGGCACCGCCGGATTGATTCTGGTCGCCGTGGCTGTGCACCTCTCGGTCCAGCCCGTTCGCCTCGGCGCATTGTTGTCTGCGATTGCCGTGCTGTGGGCGGCGGTGCTGGCCCGGGCCGGGGTGCGACGCCCCTCGGATTTCGCCTGCGCGCTTTGGGCGGACCGCCACCTTGGCGGGGCCTCCGCATTTTCCACGTTGCTCGAAAAGCGTAACGGCGCGCAGGCGGTGCCGGACGCAGGCGGCTTGCGATGGCTCGAGCATTGGGCGAGGGCGAGAGTCCCGCACAGCCTGCGTCTCCTCGAAGAACGACGTGATCCCGCGCGCTTATCCCGTCCGCTACTTTCGGTGCTGGTGTGCGCCGCATTCGCGACGCTCGTCCTCACGCTACCGGGCCTCTCTCCTTCGCCGCGACAGCGGCTTCCCGCATCCGCCGCGACCAGCCTCGAGCGACAAGCGCCACAGGCCGAATCGACGGTGACCGAGGACCTCGCAGGCGAACTGACTCACGCCTTACGCTCCGCGGAGTCGCACAATGCATCCGACGGTCGTGAGGTCGGCCCGGCGTCTGCAGTGGGACCCGGCCACAGCGATGACACCACCGCTACGACGTTGGCCCAATCGGCACCCCCCGCGCCCGCTGAAAGGGCGACCACCGGGAAGCCGCCTGGGGCCGCCCCCGGCGATGGCGCGCCCGCGACCGGGGCAACCGGGGCTTCCGGCGCGGGTCCGGGTCGCGCCGCCGGCGACCGCCCCGACGAGCGCGTCGACGCTGGTTCTTCGCGGGTCCTGCGGGGTACGATGCCGCTGCAACGACGCGAATCGCGTGCGCGACGGCCGCCAGAGATGCAAGCTGACATGGACCAGGCGGCGACGTTCGACGAAGATACCCCCATGCGGCTGACGGCGCAGGCGCGGTCGGATCCCGCCCCGCCAGCGACGCCACCTGCGGCCACCGAGGCCACGCGGCTGACCCCGACCCTGGCTGCCTACGTACAAGCATGGATGAGAGCGAACGGACAACGCCGGTGACCGCCGACCGCGCCGCGGACAGCGCTTACGCCGATGCACATCGTCAGCTTCTGAGGCTGCGCGCGCTGCTCGATCGCGTGATCGTCGGACAAGGAGCGCTCGTGACCGACCTGATCACCGCCGTGTTCGCCGGGGGTCACGTGCTGATCGAGGGGCTGCCCGGGCTCGGGAAGACCCATCTCGCGAAGGCGCTCGCCGGGGCGCTGGGACTGCATTGGGCGCGCGTGCAATGCACTCCCGACCTGATGCCGGCCGACATCACGGGTGCGGAAATCTATACGACCGCGGCCGGGGGCGCGTCGACGTTCGAGTTTCGACCTGGCCCGGTCTTCGCGCAGCTCGTCCTGGTCGACGAGATCAATCGTGCGACACCCCGCACTCAAGCGGCTTTGCTCGAAGCCATGCAGGAGAGGCAGGTCACGCATGCAGGCATCACCCACCGGCTGCCGAGCCCGTTCTGCGTGCTGGCGACGCAGAACCCGATCGAGCTCGAAGGGACGTACCCGCTGCCCGAAGCGCAACTGGACCGCTTCATGTTCAAGCTCACGGTCCCGTACCCGGCCCGCGAGTCGCTTCGGGCCATGCTCGACGTGTCGCTCGATGCCGAACCGGCGGATACGCTGCAGCCGATCGCCTCACACGAGGATGTGCTGCGGATCACGGAGTTGTGTCGCACCGTGCTGCTCGGCGAGCGCTGCAAGGAAGCGGCCGTCGATCTGATCGCGGCGACGCAGCCGGAAGCCGGCCGCGCGAATTCCGGACCCCGCCGCCACATTCGCTATGGCGCGAGCCCGCGAGCGCTGCAGGCGGTGATCCGGGCAGCACGCGTGCGCGCGGTGATGGCCGGCCGCTCGCACGTCGACGTCGACGATATCGAGAGCGCTGCCTTGCCGGCGCTGCGCCACCGCGTTCTTCTGCGCCTCGAGAGCGAGCTCGACGGCCTCGATGCTGACTCCACGCTCGCGGCGGTGATCGACGAATGGCGCCGCCAACGCTGACCCGCGGCGTGCTGCCGGGCGAGCCGGAGCTGCAATCCTTCGCGCGCGCGGCCGCGCACCTGCTCACCGAGCGACTGCCGCATGCGCTCGGCTCGCGCACGGTCAGGCGCCGAGCGGGCGTCGGCATCCAGCATCTCGATCACCGCGACTACGCCGCGGGAGACGAAGTCCGCCATATCGACTGGCGCCAGACGGCGCGGCGCCGACGACCCATCGTCCGCCGGTTCGAATCCGAATCCGTTTCCGACTGGATCATCCTGCTCGACGCGAGCTCGTCGATGTCGGTGCGCAACGCGGCCAAGTGGCAGGCTGCTGTGCACGTTGCCGCAGCGATGAGTTACGCGCTGCTCGATCACGGCCACCGGGCGGGATTGCTGGTCTATGGCGCGCGCGTGCTCGCGCAGTGTCCGCGCGGACGCGGGCGCCACCATTACGCTGCGATTGCAAGGCTGCTTGCAGCGCTGCGGCCGGCGCGCGCGGGCGAGCGCTCTGAGCTCGGCGTTTGCGCGCGGCACCTGCACGGCGCCGCTTCGGTCTTCACGATCAGCGACTTTCTCGCGGACGACGAGATGTGCGGCGACCTCGGCGCGCTGCTCCGGTGCTGTACCGCGCTGCACGCGTTGCAGGTGACCGATTCCGCCGAGACCGAACTGCGGGAGACGGGTGACTTCGACCTCGTCGACGTGGAAACGGGAGAGCGAATGCAGACGCGGGCCGGCGGGGATGTGAACGCACTCGCGGCCGCAGAGCGCGCCGCCATGACGGACCGGCTGCGCGTCTTTTGCGCCCGCAGCGGCATTGCTTTCACCGACTGGGATGTCACAAACCCGTGGCAGCACACGCTGCTTCGACATCTGGTCCGGGCACAATCCATTTGCTGAGCTTCGCCGCGCCAATCTGGTTGTCCGGGCTCGGGCTGCTGCCGGTGATTCGCTGGCTGCACCGTGGAGGGCGCCAGCGGCGCGCGGTGCCCGTGTCCCGTCTGGGCCTTTGGCAGCGCTCGGTTGCGAGCAGTCCTGCGGCTGGCGAGCGCCGGCCGCCGGACCCGGCGTGGCGGCGTCGTGCATTGTTGACCGCGCTTCTCTTCGTCGCCCTGTCCGAGCCGCAGCTAGCGGACGAGCGCACGCACATAACGCTCTGGATCGACGACTCGCTCAGCATGCTGACGCGCGAGGCGCACGGAACGCGGCTGGCCGAGGGATTGGCGCAAGCCAGATCGCTGCTGGCCGAAGTCCCGAATGCCGACGTCGAGGTACGCACGCTCGGGGATCCGTGGCAGAGTGTTGGCGCGCTCACCGGAGCGGCTGCCGAGACCATTGCCACCCGTGCCGGACGGAAGACGCCAACGGTGCCGCCCGCGAGCCCTTCTGCGACGCGAGAGCCAGCAGTGGCTGGTCACCGATGGCGCTCATCCAGCGCTCGTCGCATGGCCTGGCGACAGGCGCCCGGATCGCATCATCCAGGTCGCCGGCGTGACGCGCAATGTCGGGCTGGAGCGGCTGTCCGCACGTCGCAACTTGAACGACCCGGAACGCTACGATCTGCTCCTGAAGGTCACGAACGGCGGCACTGCGGTCGAAACGCGCGTGGTCGTCTTCAGCCACGGACGCGGGCGAAATCGGCAGGTCTTCCCTCCGCATCGAACCCGGAGCATCCGTACTCATGAACGCGGCGATCCCGGCATCGCCCAGCGTTCGCGCCACGCTGCAGCCCGCCGATGCCCTTGCCGAAGACGACGAGATCGTCCTCGACCTCCACCCGCTGCGTCGGCATCCGGTGGCGACAGATTCGAAGTGCCCCGCCGCGCTCCTGGCCGCGATTCGCGCGCATCCCGCACTGGCTGTGGCGAAAGAGAACGCACCGGACGTGGAAGCCGCGCTGGACTGCGGCGCGCATCGCGCCGCGAGCGGGGCTGCAACGCTTCGAGTGCTTGCAGATCGTCTGCCGACGCGGCCACGCGGGGCGGTGCAGTGGTCGCCCAGCGTTCCCGAGTCGCAACGCATCAGGCTCGACCCGGAGCTAATGCGGGTTGCCGCGCGGCTTCGCGCGCGGCAGGGGGATGACGTCCTGCTTGCGGTCGGAGACGAGCCTCTCATCATCGGACGGGCGGGGCCGGCGAAGATTCTGGAGACATCACTCGACTTCGAATCGGAGGAGCGCGCGCGCCGGCCCGAGATCCCGCTGCTCGCGAACCTGATGTTCGAGCGCCTCCTCGACGACGACTTGCTCGATCGAATCGCGATCGCGGACCGCGGTGCCGGCTCGGCGGTGGTCGCACCGGTCGCTCGCGCCGGCGCGGTTGCCGCCTCGGGTCGGCCGAGTGCCTCAGCGCGCGCTTCGCAACGCGGCACGACCGCTTCTCGTAGCCGGCCTGCTCGTGCTGCTGTGGGAAATAATCGCGCTCGGGCGGCAATGGCACGGCTCGAGCGACTTTGCAGCCGGACCACCGGGCCGGCCTTGCCCTTGCGTCTTGCAAGGGGGGTTCTTGGCCGTGCGACGCGTTGGTGGACATAGTGTGAGCAGACCTCGATGAGCGCGGCTCGCACGAGAACCATGGTCGCGCTGGCGCTGCAGGTCGGCGGCGCTCGTGGCGCTCGCGCTGTCGCTGCTCGGGGCCTCCTGGCTCGACTCGCGCAGCAGGCCGCGCGTGCTGGTGCTGGTCGATCGTTCCGACAGCATGCCGCGAGGGGCCGGCGATGCGGCGTTTGCAGAGGTCGCACGCGCCGCGAAAGCCGCCGGAAGCGGTGAGCTGCTCGTGCTCGAGTTCGCCGGAAGACCGGGCGCACCGTCCGCACTCCCGGCCGCGTCGGTCGCCGATCTGGAACCCTCGGGAACCAACATCGAGGCCGCATTGGACGCCGCGCTGGCGGCGCACGCGCAGGCTCCGTTCGCGAGCGCCGTGATCATCTCGGACGGTCTCGAGAACGCCGGCGATACCGCCCGCGCGCTGCGCGCGATGCGCGAGGCTCGATTGCCGCTCCAGTGGATCGCGGTGGGCCGCCCGCCGCCAGAGACCCGGGTCTCCGAAGTCCTTGCGCCGGATCGCGTGATGGCCGGCCAGCGGATTCGAATCACCGTTCAGTTGGCGGGACGACTGGATCGACCGCTGCGCGTCGACGCAACTGCCCGTGCCGTCACGGGTGAAACGCAGGTGGCGAGCGGTGAGCCGGATGGTGACGGCCGGGCCGTCATCGATCTCGAGCCCGGCCGCGGCGGTGCCGTTCTCGTGGATGTCGCGCTCGAGGATCCGCAATCGAAGCAGACCCTTGAAGCATTGCGCGACGCCGCCGTCATTGAAGTCGCCCCAAGTGCAGCAATTCTGTATGTGCAGGGTTCGGGAGGACCGCTTTCGCGCAGCCTGCTTGCCGGCGGCTGGGCGTTGAAGGTGGTTCCCGCCGCACGACTTGACGTCCACACCGACGAGTTGGACGGGTATCAAGCGGTGGTGCTCGACGATGTCGCGATCTCCGACGGGAGCCCGCGGTTCTGGAATGCGCTCGTGTCCGCAGTGCAGAGCCGCGGCCTCGGACTGATGGTGCTGGGCGGCGAGCGGTCGTTTGCCCGCGGCGGATATCGGCAATCCGTGCTCGAGTCGGTTCTGCCCGTGTCGTCGGAGCCGGCAGTGCTCGATGAGCCCGCGAGCGTCGTGTTCGCCGTGGACAAGTCGGGCAGCATGGGGCAAGGCAGCGGCGGCGTGAATCGCTTTCAGCTCGCCCAACGCGCCGTGCTCGAGACTGCGCGCACCCTCACCGAGCGTGATTCGCTGGGCCTCGTGGTCTTCGACGTGATTCCGCGCGTGCTGATTCCGCTCGGCCCTGCCCGAGCCGGGGCGGTCGCACTGGCGCGCGACTGGCAGACAACCCCAGGCGGCGGGACCAAGCTTGCCCCGGCGCTCGAGGCCGCGATCGCAGAGCTCGAACGCTCGGGCGTCGGACGACGCATGCTGGTCGTCGTCACCGATGGCTTCGTCGACGATGCGCCGCTCGCCGGGCTGCGCGCGCGGCTCGCGCGTTCTCGAATAGAGATGATCGCGCTGGCCGTCGGGCCGGACGCCGACGTGAGCGCCCTTGAACGGGTGGTCGGCGCGGACGCGGCGCTGGTGCTACGCGTGAACCAGGCCGCGGAACTGCCAATCGTCATGCGCTCGGCGCTCGAGCGCCGCCGGCAGCGCGTCGAGCGTGGCACGATCACTGTTGCGCAGCGGGAGCGCTTGCCGTTTCCGCCCGGGACGCTGAAGGACTGGCCAGCGATCGCGGCTTACTCCGTTGCCCGGGCGCGGCCCGACGCGTCCGTAGCCGTGCAAAGCGGGCGTGGCGATCCGCTGATCGCATTGCAAAGATCCGGCCACGGCCGCGTGGTGGCGGTGACCTGCGGCCTCGGGTGGTGGACTCCGCAATGGTTGCAGTGGCAGGAGTGGCCGCGGCTCGCCGGAGGTCTGACGAATTGGATTAGCGGCACGCCTGCGGGCGGAGGACTGGCCGTGGCGGATCTGCCTTCCGGGCTGCAGATCGACGCCGACGTAGAGACGGCGAAGGGGTGGTCCGAACCCGACGGCGTGTCCATAGCCGTGAGGACACCGACCACGCAGGATCGGCGGGTGGCCACGGATTACGTCGCCCCCGGCCGGCTGCAGGCGACGCTGCCCGACACCGATTCCGGCCTTTACACCTTTCAGGTATCTACTCCGCTCGGAACGCAGCGACATCTGCACCTGCGGCGCAACCGGGCGGAGACCGAGACCTGGGGCACGAACCCGGCACTCCGCGCATGGAAGACCGACGGGCTCGTCAGTGATTGGAACCCTGGCTTCTTTGCGCAACATCGCTTCGGCAACCGGGACCTTCGTCCCGTCGATCGCTCGCTGCTGGTATTGGCGCTCATGCTCTTCCTGTCGGGCGTTGTGGTCGATCGAGCGAGGCCGTACGAGAAGAGCGTCAGCCGTCACGCAGGAAACGGGCGACGGTTCTTCAGCGCTTCGCGGCGAGGCTCCTGAGCGATTGCGAGCGGCGTGGCTCAAGTCGGCGCTACATATCGCTGGAGCAACAGCGTCAAGCCGAAGAGAACGATCGCCAGCGCTGCGATCTGCGCCTGGCCGGCGGCCGCCAGTACCAGCGCATCCCACATGCAAATCCCCGCCAGGAGACTGCCGACCGCCCGCGGCACGTCGCCGGGCCGGCGCCGGCGCAGAAACGAAAGCGAGTACAGCACCCACAAGAGGAACAGGAGTCCGACGCCGGCGACGACGGCGTCGGTCAGCGACGCCCACAGTCCCCACAGCAGAGGGGCCCCCAGGAACGCAAGCGGCCAGAGATTCGCGACGCGCTCGAGGTGCTCCTGCTTCGCAATGTAGGTCAGGCCGATCAGGTAGCAGAGCAGCAGAAATCCCATCGCAAAGACGCGCGGCGGCGGGTCGATCGCAACCGCGTAAGCGGCCGTCGCGTAGACGAACACGCGGCAGAGCCCCATCACGACGGGACTCAGTGGGTTTTCCTTGTGGCTCCAGTCGTAAAGCACGATCGCCGCCGCGAGAACGACGCCGGCAAGCGCGGGGCGCCAGCCGGTGCTTGCCGAAAACCCGTAGCCGACCCACGTCAGCAGCGCCACGCCGGCGGCGAGCATGGCGAAGCCGGCGCCGAAAACGGCGGTCGCGGTCACTTCACCGGAGGGAATCGGCCGCTCCGGCCGGTGACGTGCGTCGAACTCCCGGTCGAAAGCGTCGTTGAGAAACATCCCTGCGACGTAGCAAAGCGACAACGCGAGCATGAGCCAGGGCACGCGGGCATCTGCAGGCGCGCCCCCCGCCAGAACGACGCCCGCCAGGGTATTCGTCCAGACCGTCGGCAAATTGGAGATGCGGCCCAGCGTCAGAGCGACGCGGTAGTTCACGCGAGTTCGCCCCGCACCCAGAGCAACTCGCGGGCAATGGCTTCCTCGATCGGAATCCCGCGGACGCGTTCGGGCAGCACTGACCACGTATACGTCTCGACCTCGAGGTGCGGCGTCCGCGCCTGCTGCCGGTGGAGGGCCAGCATCTCGCGAACAAAGGGCTGCGTGGAAGAAAACTCCGCGAGTTGCTCCAGGAACACCGGGACGTGGAAATGCACGCGCCATTCGCAATCGCCGTTGCGCCAGGTCTCCGATGCGCAGGCGGCGTCGATGTCGACGTAGCGCCGCAGCGTGCCGGCGCCACGCTCGACGACCTGGTGGAGGTAAACCGGCTCGTCCAGCCCCCGAAGCGCCGCGACGGCGTCTGCCGTCACCCGCGGGATGCGCAGTCCCGCCGTCACCTGCATCTTTGCGATCGGGATGCCCGCACGGTCGAGCGCACCGAAACAAGTCGCCGGATCCTCGAATTCGACCGCGGCGTGGCACACGTCGAGACAGACGCCGACATGGCGCCGCAGCGCCTGCCCGGCTTCATGCACGGCGAGCCCTGCAAGCGGGGCCAGCCTCGCCGCTGCAGCCTTCGAGTAGAGATGGCCGCCGAAGAACGCCACGGTCTCGTTGACGGTCTCGAGCAGGCAGCACGGCTCGGGCTCGAGTGCGAGCACGATCCGGCGACCGGTGTCGCGCTCGACCTTAACGAGGTGGGCGACGTGCCGGATCAGCCGATCCGCGATCGACGCGACCGCGGCGGGCGTGACGGCGTTGGGCTTGAACGCACCAGGCACCGTGCTGACGCTGCCGACCTCGCCGGCCGAAGGCAACAACGCAGCCATGAGGTCCGCGAGCTGGTTCGTGTACTCGAGCCTGGCTTCGTCGCGCCAGTCCGGCAGATAGACCTTGTCTTTGACCGGCGTGCCGTGGAAAGGCCCGTAGGGAAAGCCGTTGAGGGTGAAAACGTACAGATCGTTCGCGCGGAGGAAGGCGGCGAACTGCGCCAACGCGTCGGGCGCGGCGAGCGACCGAGCCGCGACCGCCGAGAGGCGGAGACCCACTCCGAAAGGCGCATCGGGGCAGACGCGGCGCTTGACGCGCGGCAGGTAGTGCTCGAGGTTGGCGCCGATTTCGTTCCAGGACTCTCCCGGGTGGATGTTCGTGCAGTAGCCGAGATGGCTGCTGCGGAGTCTCACTGGCCGGTCTCCCGGCGCCGCAACCACGCCATGGCCTGCAGGATCTGGCCGGAGTCGAGGCTGTTGACCTCGTCGCCGTGACCGATGCCGCGCAACATCGTCACCGTGAGCTCGCCGCCCAGATGCTCGCGGAATTCCTCGATGCCGTCCAGAATCAGGAAGCGGCCGCGCGCGTCGCGCGCTTCCATCGCCGGGTGCCACAGATGGAAGCCCAGCCGTTTGAACAGGGCGTGCACGCGCTCGTCCGCTCCCGCCGGCAACAGGCCCGTCTGCACCGAATAGCGGGTGTCGAGCGCAACCCCGATCGCCACCGCCTCGCCGTGGCGCAGCTCGTGCGCCGTGAGCGCCTCGAGCTTGTGCGCCGACCAATGCCCGTAATCGAGCGGCCGGCCGCTGCCCCGTTCGAACGGATCGCCCCCATGGGCAATCTGGCGCATGTGCAGCTCCGCGCAACGCCGGATCAGCCGCGCGACGGCGGCCGGAACGAATTCCCGCAGAGCGTCGGCATGGGCCTCCAGCCACTCGAAGAACATCGCGTCGCGGATCAGCGCGACCTTGACCGCCTCCGCCATGCCCGCGATGCGGTCGCGCGGATGCAGCGTGCGCAGGAAACTGAAATCGTTGAGCACGGCATCGGGCGGAGCGAAACAGCCGAGAAAGTTCTTCTTGCCGAAAGCATTGACGCCATTCTTGACCCCCACGCCGGAATCGTTCTGCGCCAGCACCGTCGTGGGGATGCGAATGTGCCGCACCCCGCGGTGCGTGGTGGCCGCCGCAAAACCCACCAGATCGAGCAGCGCGCCGCCACCCACGGCGACCACGTAGGAATGGCGATCGATCCCGAGCTCGCCCAGGCGCTGCTGCAGCCGGGTGAGCGCCGTCGCATCGTTCTTCGCCTGCTCCCCCGCCGCCACCACCTCCGGCGGGGCCACGAGGTCCATCGTGTCCCCATGGCTTCGCGCGTAGGCGCCGATCTCGTGCGCGAGCGCCGGCCAGCTCGCCGCCACATTGGCGTCGATGAAGGCGGCGAAGCGATGGCGCTGGCCGCGCTCGCGCCGGCACAACGCGTGCTCGAAGACCGGATTGCCGCCCTCGAAGACCCGTTCGGTGAAGTACACCGGATAGTCGTAGCGGAGCGTGAACTCCTGGCTGTACACCGCGCCCGCCGGCAGGTCGGCCACGGTCGCGGCGGCGGGCAGGCCGCTCCCGGAGGCCGCGGTTCCCGCCGCCGTCATTGAACGATCCGCCGCGCGTCGAACTCGGGGATGGCCGGCAGTTCGTCCACCCGGGGCTCCTGCCCGCGCAACACCGAGTTGCCGAGGTAGAGCAGCCGCTCGTCGCGCGCCGGGCGAATGAGCCAGTCGTCCTCCTGGAACTGACCGCTGGGGCCGAAGGCCGCGAGCGCATTGCCGTAACAGATGGCCTCAACGTCGGCGCGCGCAATGCCGCGCTCGAGCATCAGCCGCGCCGTCTTCGGCACCGCCAGCGGATCGGACTTGCCCCAGTCGGCGCTCGAGTCGATGAAGATCCGCTGCGACCCGTAGCGGCGGGCGATCTCCACCATCCGCTCGCTGCCCATCTTGGTCTCCGGATAGATGGTGAAGGCCGCCCAAAAGCCGCGGTCGAGCACCTCCTCCACCGTCTCCTCGTTGTTGTGATCGATGACCACCGACCCCGGATCGAGCCCCATCTCGAGCGCGACCTCCATGCTCCGCGCCGTGCCCCGCTTCTTGTCGCGGTGCGGCGTATGCACCTGCACCAGCATCCCGAGATCCTTGCGCGAGCTGCAGTTGCGCACGGTAGTACTTGTCCTCGGCCGCGGTCTGGTCGTCGTAGCCGATCTCGCCCACCGCCACCACCCCTTCCTTGCCGAGAAACAGCGGCAGGACGTCCATCACCTGCTCGGCCAGCGCCTCGTTGTTGGCCTCCTTGCTGTTGAGACCGATCGTGCAGTAGTGGCGGATGCCGAATTGCGAGGCGCGGAAACGCTCCCAGCCCACCAGGCTCGACAGGTAGTCGATGAACGTCCCCACCTGCGTGCGCGGCTGGCCCAGCCAGAACGCCGGCTCGATGACGGCCACCACGCCCGCCGCCGCCATCCGCTCGTAATCATCCGTGGTCCGCGCGCTCATGTGGATATGCGGATCAATGAAGCGCATACGCCCTCCCCGTGTCCTCGTCCTCAGGGGCCCGCGGCCGTCAGCCGCTCCCAAGCGAGGCTTGCGTCGTCGCGGGCGCGTGCAACGCCAACAGCCGCGCCGCGCCCGGATCGGTGGCCTCGCCGAGCGCAAGGGCGGCCGCCTGCCGCTCATCCGCCGTGCCGCGCTCGAACAAGCGCGCGAAGTCCTCGAGCACCGGACCTGCGGCGAAGGGGCCGACGCAGCGCCACAATTCCGGACTGACGGGCCGCGATGCCGCCCACCGTTCGTGCGCGTAGTCGCAGAGCATTCGGGCAAGGGTCGGGTTTCGCCGTCCGTCCAGTCCGACAATGGGTGCGAGCGGGCTGCCGATGAACAGCGCTTTCAGGACCAGCTGATTCCACGCCGCCTCGGTGAACTGTTCCGACGGATAGGGATTTCGATGCGCCACGGCTTCGAAGACCACCCGCATGTTCGACCGAACGCCCTCCGCCGCCCGCAGCGCGTAGCGCGGCTGATCGGGGTACAGCGGCAGGCCACGATAGTAGGCGACGAGTTCCCCGATGTCGGCGGCGCTGCAAAGCCGCTCCAGCCTGGCGCTGCACTGCGCGCCCTCCGATGTGCTCGCACACAGCAGGTACACGCGCACCGCCTGGTCCAGCGTCCAGTCGCGGGGATCCCAACCCGGGCGGCTCCCCGACCCGGCTGCGAGCTCCGCCTCGGTGAGCGCGAGCGGTCCCTTGCCGATGTGCCGGGAGACGGCGCTCATCAGCAGGTAGAGGTCGCGATCGGCGATCCCGGCGCGACACCGCTCGATGCCGTTGGAAAGCCACGCCCGCGCGCTCTCGGGCAGCCTGGCCGCGAGCAGTCGTCCCAGCAATTCCACCGGCGTCATGCCGCTCTTATCCGCAATCGGTTTCAAAGCGCCAAAGACGTGCTCGAGCAGCAGTGACTTGACTTCGCCTGCCGCAACCGCCCCCGTACTTACCAGATCGGGCAGGGAGGTTATGAACAGGGGACCATCCTCCGGCCGGTCGGTCGGCCGGCCGTGGGAGCCCCGCACAAGCATTGCGTCGAGCGATATTACGTCCATGAGATAGCGCATGCCAAGCGCCTTCTGGGCCAGACGAGCCGCGATCCGCAGTTTCGGCGCCCGCAGCTTGGGGTCGACGAAAAGTTCGACCGGGTCGTAGCCCGGCTTGCGGTGAATGTCGACCGTGCGCGCGTAGTCCGGCGCGCGATCGTCGTCCAGAAAGTGGTAGTACGTGAACCAGCTTCGCGCGTCCGCTATCGCAATCAGCTCGCCCGAGCGCGGATGATCGAGGCCGGCCGCACGCTTGCCTTCTTCGTCCAGCACCTGTTCGACGCCCGGCAGGCCGCGCAGGATCTGCGCGACTTCGCCGACGAGTTCGGGTCGCGCGACGTAGACGTGCGCGATCTGATGATCGGCCACGGCAAAGGCATCGGATGCGCCGGGATCGAGCTGTTCGCGGCCCCGCTCCTCGCGCACACGGAGGAAGCCCGCCCGCCGCAGCGCCCGATTCACGTGAATCGGATTCGAGACTTCGGTGATGCCATATTCCGACAGCACGACGATCGCGGCATCCACCCGCTCGGCGGCGGCAATCAGCTCCCGGCAAACCTCGTCCACCGCAGCCACGTCGCGCGCAATCCCCGGGAAGCCGGGGCCGAAACGCTGGAGGTTGTAATCGAGATGCGGCAGATAGACGAGCGTCAGCGTCGGGCGCTGGCGCTCGAAAATGCGCAGCGCACTGCGACCGATCCAGCGGGTGGACTCGATGTCCGCAGTGGGTCCCCAGAATCGGAACAGCGGGAACTGTCCCAACTCGCGCTGCAGTTCGTCGCGAAGCTCCGCAGGGTGCGTGTAGACATCGGGCAGCTTGCGGCCGTCGGCCGTATACATGGGGCGCGGCGTCACCGAAAAATCGGCCGACGCGTACATGTTGTACCACCAGAACAGCTTGGCGCAGGTGAACGACGGGTCGCGACGCTTCGCGGCATCCCAGAGCTTCTCGCCGCCGACCAGGTGGTTGGACTGGCGCCAGAAGCCAGATCTCGGCGAGGTCGCGGAAATACCAGCCGTTGGCGACGATGCCGTGCTCGCGCGGCTTTGCTCCGGTGACGAAGGTCGACTGCACGGTGGTCGTGACTGCAGGCGTGACCGTCGTCAGCGGACGCATTCCGCCGCGGGCTGCCAGCGCGTTCAGGTTCGGCGCGTGCGCGAGCAGCGACGGTGTCAGGCCGACGACATCGAGAACGAGCGTGCGTCTCAGGCGGGAGATCAAGTCGCCGTCCAGCCCGAGATCGTGACCACGGGCACGATCACCGTCTCGGTGAACCTCTCGAACGGCGCATGGATGCGCCGTATCGTTTCGATGTCGGGCGCCTCGAGCAGCGTGTAATTGTGCGACCGGTCGGCAGCGGCCCACTCGCCGCGAATGTTCACATCGGCCGGAATGGACGCGTAGAACGCTTTCGCAAGGGCGGCGAGCTCGCCGTATTCGGCAGCGGTCAGGTTCGGGCGGGTGCGATTGGTCAACAGGAACAACATGGATCGAACTCCTTCATGCGCCGTGCGGCATCGTGACGCGCGACCGAACCGCCGTGGCCTGGCAGCACGAAGACTGTTCCCCGATACCTCGTGGTCGCTGTGGATCCCGCAGAGCCGCGATCCGCGGATGGATCAGGCTGCCGGCGGCGGCTTATGGCAAGCAGCCGTAAAGATATGCTCCGGTGCTCCGATCCTTCGACCGCTGACCGACGGCGAGCATGGGGGGCCACGAGACCGCAAAGAACGGGCGGCCGCTCGGGCCGCCCGTGGAAAGGATCAATGAGCGACGACGCTCGGGCTCAGCCGGCGCGATCCCTCCGGCGACGGAGCGCCCACAGGCCCGCGAGTCCCAGCAGCGCAGCCATCACCAGCATGCCCCACTCGGACAGCGTCGGAACGTTCGTAGCGGCGGCGAGTCCGGCGATCCATATGGCGAGGACAACATTCGACACGAGGGTCCCGATGCTTGCCTGAACGTCGTCGGTGCCGGGGCCCGTCGTGTCGCGGAACGTGCACTTCGCTTGGCCGTTCGCATCGGTGGTGTTCGTGTTGGTCCCGGTCTCCGAGCAGGTGATCGACCCCGCGTCCGGACCCGAAAGCACCGCGAACGACACCGTGGCGCCCGGTGCGGGAGACCCACCAGCCGTCGTCGCGGTAGCGATGACCGTGGTATAGACGCCGAGCGGATTTGTACCGCCCCCCGCGAGCGTGATGTTGCTCGGCACGACGAACGCCGTGGGCGCGAGGATCAGCTCGGCGAGCGCGGTGATGCCCGTCGTGTCGCTCTCGCAGCACGACCATCCCATAATCGGTGCGCTAGCCTCCGACCACTCCCCGCCGGTCGGACTCGTCGGGCTGTGCTGGTTCGCGAGCAGGTTGTCGACATAGTCCGCGTACCAATCGTCGGCCGGAATCGGGCCGGGGCCCGCGGCGCGGCCGATGCCGGGCAGCGTCTGGATGCCGTAGAGCCTCAATGCCTTGAAGACGTTGAACATCGCATAGCCGCAGCCCTTGTTGAAGAGCCCGCTGGTGCATGTAAAGCTCTGGCTATCCGTGGCGACGTTCCAGTTGCGGACGAGGTACGCCATCGCGGCGGTGACGCGAGGGTCGGCAAGCGCGGCCCCGGTTACGGCGAGGCCCTGCAATCCGATCCCGGTCTTCGCCTGGTTCGTGCTGCCGTCGGAGGCGGGGTTGCCGTCGGCTTGATAGTCCATGCTGCCGTCGGTGTTCAGCTGCCTGACGAGCGTCGTCGCCAGCCGGGTCTTCACCGTGGCGGGAATCGTCGCCCCGGCCGCCCCGGCGTTTTCCAGACCGAGAAGCGCCCAGCCCATCGTCGAGCCGTCCGATGCGTTGGCCTGCTGCAGGTCGTAGATACCAACCGAAGTTGTCAGGACCGTCGCTCTGGCCCCAGGACACCGAATTGACGAGGCGCTGCAGGATTTCCGCATAGGTCTTGCCAGCGACGAACATCGCGTTTCCGGAGCCGATCCCCGCCGCCACCGTGCGCGTCGGCGCAGCCGCCGCGGCCGCCCCGATCGCCGCTGCGAAGATCGGTGTGCTGTAGCCGTTGTAAAAGTCGTTGTGCGCGGCAAGGCCGATGTTGGTGGGGGCGGGCACGTTAACGCAGGGATCCATGCCACCTTCGTTGCACGGCGTCAGATCCATCTGGTTTGCATTGTCAAAGAGCCAGTTCAGCCCGTTCTGGACGACGGGCTGAAAGATGTCGGTGGCCGGACCGTTGACCGCATGCCCGTGGTTCTGGATCGCCAGCACGGCGAGAGCGCTGAACGAGTTCGTGAAGTTATCCGTCCCCGTAGAGCTGCGCCACGACGTCATGGGCGTTGCAGATGCTATGTTCGTGGCGAATCTCGCAGCACGGTTGTCTTGCGTGTAGTAGAGAGAACGCAGTCCGTCCTCGATTGCATTGTTGATCTTCACGGCGCGCTCGGCGAACGACCCTGGCGCCGGGTCGACCACGGTGATCACCGCGGTCGCCGACTCGGCGCCGACCGTCAGCTTCGCGTTGAACGTCCCCGCTGCGGGGTAGGTGCAGGTCGCCGAGATGTACGACTGATCGGTGACGGTCGGGCCCGGGATCACGGTCCCGTTACCGCAGTCGATCGATTCCGCCGTGCCGTTCGCCTGCGCCGTGTTGCCCCAGACGACCACAGGCTGCCCCATTAGGACCCCGCGGTCCGGCATGATCAGCGTAGCCGCCGCGGCGACTGCGACGCCGAGCGTGAACTCCAGCAACACGGTCAAACCGAGACCAATCAACGCGACCGCCCCCGACCGCAAAACCGTTCGCCTGCCCATTGCTATGCCCTCCCCTTCAGATTCGACGGCTAACGTCCGAGGCCCGGCGCCACGCTCCCCCGAGCTGTGGTCTCGCGCCTCGGCAGACAATGAAAAGCCACTGTGAAAAGCCACTGCTGAAATTCTGCTGCGACCCCCCGGCGGAGCCGGGGATCTCCCCACGGACCAGGTGGTCTCCACGGGCCTGACCCGAGGAGCCCGGTAAATATCCCAAACGATCGAAACCTAGTGCCGGTGGCCAATTCTGTCAAGTCATTGTCGCCCGCGCATCCAAATGGCGTCGATTGTTAAGCCAATAAGTCCAAAGGGAAAACCATCGATTCGCACATTGTTGGCTACAAACTAGCACCAAATGGTCTGATTTGACAAATGGCAATGGGCTTGCCTAGCTATGGCCTCCCTCGGATTATGCTTTGGCGTGATAATCGTAACCCAAGATGTTGTAGTGTATGAAGGTGGAGTTTGGGGTGTTGCTTTTCGGTCATTCGCAGGGCGCGGGACTCGATTGACCAGGGATATTCAGTGCTTCGCCGTGGAAATCGCGAGCCCCACGAGCGGTTCTCGACCTGTTTTCGAAACCGTTCCCAGTGCCGCTCGGTTCCGCTCGAGCGAACGGGTACCGGAAACCAGCCCGTTTGGACTCAACGAAGGATGGGCGCGGGGGGCGGCTAAGAACAAAGTCGTGCCGGCGGAACGCGCGCCCATGTCGCCAGATCCGCGGGTGTCGCGCACGCCGCTAAACCGCGCTGAGAAGCGGGACTGTAGCTTGCGCCTCGTACTGCGGGAGCGGTCGGTTGCTCCTACGAACTGTGCGACCCACGCTTTGCCCCGTCCGCCGCGAAAGCTTCAATGTCTTTTGATCCGCCACCAACCGAGTGACATGGACTTTGTCGCGAATCGGACTTAGCCCGTCCGGCCCGGCAACGCCCGGACGCAGAGAGATGCGTGTTGAATGGCAGGGCGACCGCCCGTTTCTTGAAGAGTCCGGGCTCGCGTCGAACCACTAAGATGAACCGATTCGAGCCGTAGCCGACCCGTTTTGGTTCGCCTACGGGGCTGATAGAATAAGTTCCCATGCAGCAGCCAGTTCGCCTCGAAGGTTCGCGTTCCTCCTCCCGCTGGTGGCGGTAATCCGCCACGTCTGAATCTCGCCCCAACGCGCACGCGACCCATGCGGGCAGCGTGAAATCAGGGGCATCCCTGAGGGTCCAGCATGAAGCATTCGATTGATTCTACGGAGAATCGGTAAGTTGGGCCGCGCCATGTTGCTGATGATCGACAACTACGACAGCTTCACCTACAACCTCGTGCAGTACCTGGGCGAGCTCGGCGCGGACGTGCACGTGCATCGCAACGACGCGATCACGCTCTCGGAGATCGCCGCCTGGGAACCCGAGGCGATCGTGATCTCTCCGGGGCCCTGCACGCCGAATGAGGCGGGCATCTCGGTGCCGCTGATCCAGCGCTTCGCCGGCAGGATTCCGATCCTCGGCGTGTGCCTCGGGCACCAGGCAATCGGCCAGGCGTTCGGCGGCCACATCGTCCGCGCCCAACGGGTGATGCACGGCAAGCTGTCGCCGGTCACGCACGACGGCCGCGGCGCCTTCACCGGGCTGCCGTCGCCGTTCACGGTGACGCGCTACCATTCGCTCGCGATCGAGCGCGCGAGCCTGCCGGCGGACCTCGTCGTCACGGCGACGTCGGACGACGGCGAGATCATGGGCGTCCGGCATCGCGAATGGGCCGTCGAAGGCGTGCAGTTCCATCCGGAGGCGATCCTGACCGAGCACGGCCACGCGCTGCTCGCGAATTTTCTGAAAGGCCGGCGCTGAAGCGCTTCGACTTCAGCATCGCCTGCCGCATCGACCTCACGCGCGAGCGCATCGAGATCCTCAAATAGCCGGAGCCGTCATGCCCATCAGCCCGCAGGAAGCGTTGCAACGAACGATCGAGCACCGCGAGATCTTCCCCGACGAGATGCTGTCGATCATGCGCCGGATCATGGGCGGCGAACTGACGCCGGTGATGATCGCGGCGCTGACCGTCGGCCTGCGCGTCAAGAAGGAAACGATCGGCGAGATCGCGGCCGCCGCGCGAAGTGATGCGCGAGTTCGCGACCAAGGTCGACGTGCCCGATCGCGATCATCTCGTCGACATCGTCGGCACCGGCGGCGACGCGTCGCACACGTTCAACATCTCGACCGCGGCGATGTTCGTCGCCGCCGCGGCCGGCGCGCGCGTCGCCAAGCATGGCGGACGCTCGGTGTCGTCGAAATCCGGCAGCGCCGACGTGCTCGAGGCGCTCGGCGCCAACATCATGCTCACGCCTGCGCAGGTCGCCCGGTCGATCGAGGAGACCGGCATCGGCTTCATGTTCGCGCCGTCGCACCACAGCGCGATGAAGCACGCCGCCCCGGTGCGCAAGGAGCTCGGCGTGCGGACGATCTTCAACATCCTCGGGCCCGCTCACCAATCCGGCGGGCGCGAAGAACCAGCTGCTCGGCGTGTTCCACCCCGATCTGGTCGGCATCCAGGTGCGCGTGCTGCAGCGGCTCGGCAGCAGGCACGTGCTGGTCGTCTACGGCAAGGACGGCATGGACGAGGTGTCGCTCGGCGCGGCGACGATGGTCGGCGAGCTCAAGGACGGCGAGGTGCGCGAATACGAAATCCATCCCGAGGACTTCGGCCTGTCGATGAAATCCAACCGCGGGCTCAAGGTCGCGGGCGCGGCGGAGTCGAAGGAGATGGTGCTCGAGGCGCTCGTCGAACGTCGAGGGCACGCCGCGCGAGATCGTCGTGCTCAACGCCGGCACGGCGCTTTACGCCGCCGACGTCGCCGGCGTCGATCGCCGAGGGCATCGAGCGCGCGCGCGCGGCGATCGCCTCCGGAGCGGCGACGAGGAAGCTCACGCAGTTCGTCGCGCTGACGCAGAAGCTCGGCGCGGCGAACGCCTGACGCCGGTTAGGCGCAGATGCCGGACATCCTCGCGCGCATTCTCGCGACCAAGGCAGGCGAGATCGCGGCGGCGAAGCGCGCGGCGAGCCTTGCCGCGGTCGAGGCCGCCGCGCGGAGCCGCGAGCCCGCCGCGAGACTTCGAAGCGCGCGCTGCGCGCGAGGATCGCCGCCGGCAAGGCCGCCGTGATCGCCGAGGTGAAGAAGGCGAGCCCGAGCCGGGGCGTGCTGCGCGCCGACTTCGATCCCGCGGCCATCGCCCGAAGCTACGAAGGAGGCGGCGCGGCCTGCCTGTCGGTGCTGACCGATCGCGAATATCTTCCAGGGTCGACCCCGAATACCTGACCGCGGCGCGCGCGGCGTGCGCGCTGCCGGCGCTGCGCAAGGACTTCATCATCGACGAGTAGCAGGTCGCCGAAGCGCGCGCGATGGGGGCGGACGCGATCCTGCTGATCGTCGCCGCGCTGGACGACGCGCGCCTCGCGGCGCTCGAGGCCTGCGCGCGCGATTTCGGCATGGCGGTGCTGGTGGAGGTCCACGATGCGCGCGAGCTCGACCGGGCGCTCGCGCTAAAGACGCGGCTCATCGGCATCAACAACCGCAACCTGCGCACGTTCGAGCGTGTCGCTCGCGACGACGCTCGACCTGCTGTGGCGCGTTCCGGCGGACCGTCAGGTCGTGACGGAGAGCGGCATCCTCGCGCCGGCCGACGTGGCGCTGATGCGCGAGCGCGGCGTCCACGCGTTCCTGGTCGGCGAGGCGTTCATGCGCGCCGCCGATCCCGGGCCGCGCTCGCGGCGCTGTTCCCCTGATGTCGCAGCGGGCTTCTGCCGCCGGCGCGAAGCTCGAACGCATCCCGACGGGCTCGGTCGCGGGCGCCCCGGTGCTATCATGCGCTGCCGTTGGCGACGCGGCAGCCGCGAAGAAAGCGGCGGTGCTCGAAAACGGTTCGGCCGCAATGATCAGCTAGATCGCTGCGTTGCCCCGGGAGCGCCTCCGTGTCGGCCATCGCCGCCGAAAACGTCAGCAAGCATTGGACGACCGCCGAGGGCGAGGTGCGCGCCGTCGACGGTCTCTCGTTCGCCTTCGACGCCGGCACGCTCAACGTCCTGCTCGGCCCCTCGGGCTGCGGCAAGTCGACGACGCTGCGCCTGATCGCCGGTCTCGAGGAGGCCGATGGCGGTCGCATCCTCATCGACGGCCGCGACGTCACGAACCTGCCGCCGTCGCAGCGCAACATCGCGATGGTGTTCCAGTCCTACGCGCTGTTTCCGCATCTGTCGGTCGCCGAGAACATCGTGTTCGGGCTCAAGGTGCGCAAGGTCGCCGCGACAGAGGTGAGCCGGCGGCTCGCGCGGACCGCCGACCTGCTGGGCCTCTCGACGCTCCTCGACCGCAAGCCCTCGCAGCTCTCCGGCGGCCAGCAGCAGCGCGTCGCCCTCGGCCGCGCGATCATCGCGGAAGCGCCGGTGTGCCTGATGGACGAGCCGCTGTCGAATCTCGACGCGCAGCTGCGCCAGGACATGCGCGCGGAGATCCGGCATCTGCAGCGTCAGCTCGGCATCACGATGGTCTACGTGACCCACGATCAGGTCGAGGCGATGTCGATGGCCGACCGGGTCGTGCTGCTGAACCGCGGCCGGATCGAGCAGAACGGGACGCCGGCCGAACTCTACGAGCGTCCCGCGAACACGTTCGTCGCACGCTTCATCGGCACGCCGCCGATGAACCTGCTGCCGCTCGAGGCGGGCCCGGATGGCGCCGTCGTCGCCGGCACGCTGGGCCCGGCCGTTGCGCCGTCCCGATGCGCGGGATTGACGCTCGGCGTGCGTCCCGAGCATATCGCACTCGCGTTCGAGCGCGGCGCGCAAGGCGGATGTCGCCGCCGTCGAGTATCTCGGCGCCGATTCGCTGATCACCTGCCGCCTCGGCGCCGCGACACTCGCCGTCCGCGTCCCCGGGAGCGTGGGCCTCGCGCGCGGCGATACCGCATGGTTGTCATGGGCGCCGTCGGCGCAGCACCTGTTCCGCTCCGACGGGACCCGCCACGAAGACACTATTGAACGAGAAGCGGCGACGCTGGTCGCGTGACCATCGAGGCGCCGAATCCATACGAGGAGGGAGAGATGCTTGTGAAAGCCGTTGTGCGCATGCTGGCCGGCGTCGCCGTCGCGATCGTCTCGCAGGCCGCGCTTGCGCAGGCGCCGGTCGAAATTCCGTTCTATTACCCGGTCGCGGTCGGCGGGCCGATCACCAAGATCATCGACGGGCTCGCCGCCGACTTCGAGAAGGAGAATCCGGGCATCAAGCTGAAGCCGATCTACACGGGCAGCTACCAGGAGTCGATCACCAAGGCGCTGACCGCGGTGAAGGGCGGCGATCCGCCGGTGACGGCGATCCTGCTGTCTACGGACATGTACACGCTGATCGACGAGGACGCGATCGTTCCGTTCGACGACTTCATCAAGACACCCGAGGACCAGGCTTGGCTGAAGAGCTTCTACCCGGCCTTCATGGAGAACAGCCAGACCGGCGGCAAGACCTGGGGGATCCCGTTCCAGCGCTCGACGATCGTCCTCTACTACAACAAGGAGATGTTCAAGGACGCCGGGCTCGACCCCAACCGCCCGCCGGCGAACTGGAAGGAGCAGGTCGATTACGCGCAGAAGCTCACGAAGCGAGACGTGTCGGGCAAGGTGACGCAGTGGGGGATCCAGATTCCTTCGTCGGGGTTTCCGTACTGGCTCTTCCAGGCGCTCGCGATCGAGAACGGCATGAACCTGATGAACGCCACGGGGACCGAGACCTACTACGACCGGCCCGAGGTGATCGAGGCGCTGCAGTACTGGGTCGATCTGGTCAAGAAGTACAAGGTTCACCCCGAGGGGATCGTCGACTGGGGCACGACGCCGAAGGACTTCTTCGAGAGGAAGGTCGCGATGATGTGGACGACGACCGGCAACCTCACCAACGTGAAGACCAACGCCAAGTTCGATTTCGGCGTCGCGATGCTGCCGGCGGGGAAGCAGCGCGGCAGCCCGACCGGCGGCGGCAACTTCTACCTGTTCAAGCAAGCGACGCCGGCGCAGCGCGAGGCGGCGCTCAAGTTCATCAAGTGGGTCACTGCGCCTGCAGCGCGCGGCGCAGTGGGGTATCGACACCGGCTACGTTGCGGTGCGGGCGGATGCGTGGGAGACGCCGGTGATGAAGAAGTACGTCGAAGGCTTCCCGGCCGCAGCCGTCGCGCGCGATCAGCTGCCGTTCGCAAAGGCCGAGCTTTCGACGCACGACAACCAGCGCGTGACGCAAGGCGCTGAACGACGGACTGCAGGCGGCGCTCACCGGGCACCAAGACGCCGGAACAGGCGATGAAGGATGCGCAGCGCGAGGCGGAGCGGCTGCTGCGGCCGTATCGGAAATAGACGCGGCGCTGCGCGTTCGGCCAACAGATCGATCGCGCGCCGCCGGTCGCAGGCAGACACTGTTTCTCCCCGCATGCGGGAAGAGGCGTCCACAACGATGACCCGCGCCACCCAATGGCTCTACGGCTGGCTGCTGCTGCTGCCGGCGGTGGCGCTGCTCGCGCTCTTCACCCACTACCCGGCGGTTGCCACCTTGTGGCACAGCTTCCTGTCGACGCCGAGCGGCAGCCGGCCCGGGGTTTGGGTGGGGCTCGACAACTACCGCGCAGCTCGCCGACGACCCGATCTTCTGGCAGGCGCTGTCGAACAACCTCTGGTACGCGCTCGGCACGATCCCGGCTTCGATCGCGCTCGCGCTGCTGATGGCCGTGTGGGTCAACGGCAGCGTCGCCGGCCGGGGGCTGCTGCGGCTCGCCTACTTCACGCCGACGGTGCTGCCGATGATCGCGGTGGCGAACATCTGGCTCTTCTTCTACACGCCCGAGTACGGGCTGCTCGAGCAAGTGCTCTCCGCCTTCGGCGCGGGCGGCCACAACTGGCTCGGCAGCAAGAACACGGCGCTAGGATGCCTCATGGTCGTCGCCGTCTGGAAGGAGGCCGGCTTCTTCATGATCTTCTACCTGGCCGCGCTGCAGTCGATCTCGCCGCACCTCGCCGAAGCCGCCGCGATCGAGGGCGCGTCGCGCTGGCACTTCTTCCGCCGGGTGACGTTCCCGTTGCTGATGCCGACGACGCTGTTCGTGCTCGTCAATGCGGTGATCAACGCGTTTCGCCTGGTCGACCACGTCGTCGTGATGACGCGCGGCGGTCCCGACAACGCGACCTCGCTGCTCCTCTACTACATCTACGAGATCGGCTTCCGTTTCTGGGATTCGGCCTACGCCGCGGCGCTGACGATGGTGCTGCTCGCGATCCTGGGCCTCGCCGCGCTGGCGCAGTTCGGCGTGCTCGAGCGCAGGGTGCATTACCAATGACGCCAGTCTTCGAAGCGCGGGGATTCGCACGCGGCCTCGAGACCGCCGGCGCCTGGGTGCTGGGCATCCTGTGGCTGCTGCCGCTCGTCTACGCGTTCTGGACGGCGTTCCACCCGCCCGAATTCTCGACGCGGTTTCTCCTGACGGCGCCGCTGACGCTCGACAATTTCGCCAACGCCTGGGCGGCGGCGCCGTTCGCGCGCTACTTCGTCAATACGGTGCTGCTGGTGACGATGGTGCTCGGCGCGCAGCTCGTCCTGGTCACGCTCGCCGCCTATGCGTTCGCGCGCTTCGCATTTCCCGGCCGCGGCATCCTCTTCGCGCTGGTCCTCGTCCAGCTGATGGTGATGCCGGACGTGCTGATCGTCGAGAACTACCGGACGATGACGCTGCTCGGACTCAGGGACACGATCGTCGCGATCGGGCTTCCGTACATGGCGAGCGCCTTCGGCATCTTCCTGCTCCGACAGACGTTCAAGACCGTGCCGCGCGAGCTCGACGAGGCAGCGCGCGTCGAAGGCTGCGGGCCGCTCGCCGTCCTGTGGAAGGTCTACGTTCCGCTCGCGCGCCCGGTTTACCTCGCCTACGCGCTCGTCAGCGTCAGTTACCATTGGAACAATTTCCTGTGGCCGCTCATCATCACGAACTCGGTGGAATCGCGGCCGCTGACCGTCGGTCTGCAGGTGTTCTCGGCGACCGACCAGGGGATCGACTGGTCGATAATCACCGCCGCAACGCTGCTCACGACCGCACCGCTGCTGATCGCGTTCCTGCTGTTCCAGCGGCAGTTCGTCCAATCCTTCATGAGGGCCGGCATTCGATGAAGATCGTCACCTGGAACACGCAGTGGTGCTGCGGCATAGACGGTCGCGTCGACCCGGCACGGATCGTCGCCGAGGCGAAGCGCCTTGCCGACTTCGACGTCCTGTGCCTGCAGGAGATCGCCGACAACTTTCCCGACCCGCGGCTCGCGGGCAGCGCAGGCGAGGACCAGTTCGCGGCGATCGCGGCGCTGTTGCCCGGGTACGTGGCGGTGCCAGGCGTCGCCGTCGACCATCCGGCGGAGAACGGCCGGCGGCGCCGGTTCGGCAACATGATCCTCTCGCGGCTGCCGGTGCGGCAGGTGTTCCGGCACTTGCTGCCTTTCCCCGCGGACCCCGGCATCAACGGCATGCCGCGAATGGCGCTGGAGGCGGCGATCGCGGCGCCGTTCGGCGAGGTGCGCGTGATTACCACGCATCTCGAGTGGTACTCGAAGGTGCAGCGGACCGCGCAAATCGAAGCGCTGCGCTCGATTCACGCCGACGGCAACGCGCACGCACGGCTCGGATCGATCACCGATACGTCGGGGGGGCCCTTCCACACGCACCTGCGACCCGCCTCGACGATCTTCACCGGTGATTTCAACCTCGAGCCCGTCGACCCGCTGCACGCGAGAATGAAGGCGCGCTTCACGGACGCCACGCCGTCGCTCGTCGACGCGTGGGAGCACGTGCATCCGGGCGTGCCGCATCCGACGACATTCTGTCTGTACATGAAAATGGAACCCGGGGGGCCCGAGCTCCACTGCGACTTCTTTTTCGTAAGTGAAGACCTGGCGTCGCGGCTCAAGTCGATCCGCGTCGACCAGCAGACGCAGGCGTCCGACCATCAGCCGGTGATCCTGGAGCTGGCTTAGCGGCCGGCGTGCGACGAGCGCTCAGCCGCTCGGGTTCGACCCGCGCAACGCGCGCCACAGTCGTCGCAGCGGCAGCCCGGCCCACCAGCGGAGGCTCGCCCGTCGCGCGATTTCGCGCTGCTGACGCTCGACTTCGGCGCTGAGCCGCATTCGCTCCGCGGCGTCGCTTGCGCGCGCGGCGGCGGCGGCACCCGCCTCGCGCAGCGCCTCGGTCAGCCGCCCCTCCAGCGCAGCCGCGTCCCGCGCGAGGACAGCGTGCTCCTTCTGGATGGCGTCGACCGCGCGGGTGACGTTCTCGTAATCGCGGTACACGCGCTCGTCGCGATCGGCGAGCACGGACAGCCTGGGCGCAACACGGGCGACGGCTGCGGCACTGTTGCCCGCAACGACGATGAAATACAAGGGGCGCGCGTGTCCCGGTACCGGCGCGTCGGCCGAAGCCTCCGCGACCTCGAAGATCTCCGCCGTCGCCGAACCCGCTTCGGGCCACACGACCGAGAAGAAGCCGGGCCGCTGTCCATACCACGCCGCCTGCGTGAAGCGCGGCGCGAGCAGCGCGGCAAGCTCGCCGCGATAGAGCTCTCGGCGATGGAAGGCGTTGACGACGCCGCGCTTGTCGGCGTATTCGATCTTGTTGGGGGAAGACAGCACGAACAGGCCGTCGTCGCGCAGCACGCGACGCACCTCGTCGAGAAAGGCGTCCTGCGCGGCAACGTGCTCGATCGTCTCGAACGACACGACGATGTCGAACGACGCGGTGGGGAACGGCAGCGCTGCGCAGTCGGCTTCGCGGAATTCCAGATTCGCCCGCGATGCGTAACGCGCGCGCGCGTGTGCGATCGCGCCGGGCGCGATATCCGCGCCGATGACGCGCGCGGCGCTTCGCGCGAGAAGCGCGCTGCCATAGCCTTCGCCGCACGCGATGTCGAGCACGTCGCGACCGGCGACGAGCGGCGCGGCGAACAGGTAGCGATGCCAATGCTCGTACCAGATCTCGCCGGCGACGCCGGGAACGAAGCGTTCGCCGGTGAATTCGAGTTCGTCGTTCATGGCGAGGAGTGTCGTCACGCGGTGACGACGAGCTCATTTTAGCGCGTCGGCGGCGCTTCTTTCGCGCGCGGAGCGCACCGGACGCCACGGAGCGATACGCGGGCGGCCCCCGCCCGGCCTGCTAGAATGGCAACTCCATCGCGCCGCAAGTGGAACGCGGCCCGCCGAGCTCTCCCGCATGTCCGAGAGAATCCCCAAATTCATCCGCCGCGACGTGCGCGCGGGACCCGTTGCGGGCCTGCGCGGTGGGCGGTGCGAGACGCCAGCTCGTCGGCGCGACAAATCGATGACCGAAAGCCCGCGCCAAGCGTTTCGTTACGGCATCGATCGCCTGGTGACGCGCGGGAAACGCGTCTTCGGGTGGGGGTGGGCCGCGCATCCTGCCCAGGCGATCGAAGCGATCACGCTCTCGATCAAGGGTGATGGATGGGAAGCGGAGCTGCCGGTGAATCACGGGCTCGCCCGCGATGACGTGAAGGAGGCGTTCCCCGATCTCGTCAACGGCAGGTCTTCGGGATTCGTGGTAACCGGATACCTTCCTCAGGTTCCCGCGCGGGAGCTCAAGCTCACGCTCAAGCTCGGTGACGGCGCCACGGCGTGCGTCGACGTCACCCGGGCGATGGAGACGCACTCGGTGCGACACCGCAGGCTCCGTGAATTGCGCTGGTTCGCACGGGCCGTGCTGCGGCGCATGATGCAGCGGGATTTCCGCGGGATCGTCCGTCGGGCGAAATCGCAGAACTACGGGGCCCCCTCGCTCGACTCGCTGAGTATAGTCGGGAGTCTGCTGCCCCGATTGACGGTGGCCCCGGCGGTATCCCTCGTCTTCGACCACAACATGGGGGGCGGCGCGAACCTATACCGCCGAGCCGTGATCGACGAGCGGCTTGCGAGGGGAAGGACCGTGCTGCTCTGCACGTATAACCTTCCCACGCTCGATTACCGCCTCCATGTCTTCGCGCCCGGTGGCAACGAGCAGATCTTCCGGATCTCGTCGTTCGTCGTCCTCGAATGGATTCTCGACCAGGCGCCGGTCGACGAGCTGTTCCTGAACAGCCCGGTCTCGTTCGACGAGCCGCTGTTGTTCGCCGAGTGGCTGGCGACGATGCGCGCGCTTCACCCGAAGACGCGTCTCACCGTCGCCGCCCACGATTACATTTCGGTCTGCCCCTCGTTCGTGCTGTTGAACGCCGAGGGCCGCTACTGCGGGATTCCCGAGATTTCAGAATGCGTGGCCTGCCTGAAGCGCCATCGGGCGAGCTATCTGACGCTGTCGCCGCCCACCGAAATCGGACCGTGGCGAGCGCTGTGGGGGCGCTGCCTCGCCACGGCGGACGAGGTGCGGTGCTTTTCCGAATCGACGCGACGATTGCTGCTGCGGGCGTACCCGGGGCTCGATGCCAGCCGCATCGGCGTCGTTCCTCACCGTGTCGACTACGTGCCGGCGCGCCTGCCGAAGGCCGATCACGGAACGCCGCTGGTCGTCGGGATCATCGGCCATATCAGCGCGCAAAAGGGCGCGCTGATCGTGAGGGAGATCGTGGGCACGATCGAGCGCGACCGTCGCGACATCCGCGTCGTCGTCCTCGGGACGCTCGACGCCGCGCTCGACTCGTCGCGGCTCGTCGTTACCGGCCCCTATCGGCGGGAAGACCTCGTGAGCCTGATCGAGGCGCACGGGATCAACATGTTCTTCTTCCCTTCGATCTGCCCGGAAACGTTCTCCTACGTCGTCGAAGAGATGATGCTCCTCGGCCTGCCGATCGTCGCGTTCGATCTCGGTGCTCCAGCTGAGCGGCTGCGAAACTACGCCGCGTCGAGGCTGTGCGCCGACGTGAGCGCGCGGGCCGCGCTGGCGGCGATCGTCGAATATCACGAGCAGCTGGCGGCGACGCAGACGACGCCAGCGTAGCGACGGTCGGTCCCTTCGAAATTTTCCGATGGCGGAGGCGTTGCACATCTTCACGAGCGCGGCGGTCAACTACCTGCCGAAGGTGCGCATTCTGTGCCGGTCGGTGAAACAGCATCATCCGGAAGCCGTCGTCCATCTTGCGCTCGCCGACGTGCGTCCGGCATGGCTTGGGACGCGCGGCGAGCCGTTCGATCACGTCCTCGACGTGAGCGAGCTCGAGATCCCGAACTGGCGCGCCTGGAGCTTCACCCACGACATCGTCGAGCTGTCGACGGCGATCAAGCCTTTCGCGCTCAGGCATCTGCTGCGTCTGCCCGACACGGCGACCGTGTTGTATTTCGATCCCGACATGGTGCTGTTTTCGAGGGTCGACGACATTCTGGCGACGTTGCGGGGCGCCAATGTCGCATTGACACCGCATCAGATCCGGCCCGAGCAGACGCTTGAGGCGATCCTCGACAACGAGGTCGCGAGCCTCAAGCACGGCATCTTCAACCTCGGATTCATCGGCGTGCGGAACACCGACGAGGGGCGGCGGTTCACCGACTGGTGGGCGGATCGCGTCTATCGCCTGTGCCGGGCCGAAGTGGAGAACGGCCTTTTCACCGATCAGAAGTGGATCAACTTCGCGCCGGTGTTCTTCGACGGCGTCGCGATCGTCAAGTCGGCGCGACACAACGTCGCGACGTGGAACCTCACCACGCGCCGCGTGACGGGAAGCTTCGAATCGGGCTTCAACGTCGACGGCGAACCGCTCTCCTTCTATCACTTCACGGGGTTCGACAGCGGCGCCCACCGGATCATGGCGATCAAGAACGCGGCGACGAGTCCCCCGGTGCAACGGCTGATCCGATGGTACGAACAAGAGATCGCCGTCGGAGAGGGCGATCCCGTCAGCCAATGGCCGTGGGCCTTCGGCCGCTTTTCCGATGGCACCGCGATCGCCCCCGCGCATCGCTTTCTCTATAGGGAGCACCCCGACCTGCAGGCGGCGTTCCCCGATCCGTATGACGCCACCCCCGACAAACCGAGTTTCCTGCGCTGGTGCAATACCGAGGGAAGATTGCGCTACCCCGAGTTGCTGACGGCCAAAGGGCTCAATTCTCCACCCAAGCGACCCATCCGCGGTGTCGTCTCGTTCGGCGCCGCGCTTCGGCTGCTGCCGCTGATGCTCGCGCCCAAAGGCGGCAAGGCGTTGCGGGCCAAGGTCCTGAATATCTTGCGCAACGAAGGATTCGGTGGCGTCGCCCGGCGGCTGCATCCTCCGCGATAGAGCACTCCCGTGATCGACGTCATCATTCCCGTCTACAGGGGCGCCCGCGAGACCCGCCGCTGCATCGACAGCGTGCTCGGCAGCGCGCAGCGCGAGCCCTTCGAAATCGTGGTCGTCGACGACGCGAGTCCCGACGTGGACATCGTCGCCTACGTGAATGAGCTGGCCGCGGCCGGGCGCGTCACGCTCCTGCGCAACGAGAGCAACGCGGGATTCGTCCGGTCTGTCAACCGCGGAATGGCGATGCACGCCGATCGCGATGTCGTCCTCCTCAACAGCGACACCGAAGTGGCGAACGACTGGCTGGACCGCCTGCAGCAGAGCGCATGGAGCGCACCCGACGTCGGCACCGCGACGCCGTTTTCGAACAACGCGACGATCTGCACCTATCCGTTCCCTGGTTGGGCAGGCGGCCTGCCGGGAACGCTGGGGCTCACCCGGCTCGATCGTCTATTTGCGACCGCCAACGCCGGGCAGACGGTGGCGCTACCGACGGCGGTCGGATCGTGCATGTACGTGCGGCGCGCCTGCCTCCAGGAAGTCGGGCCCTTCGATGCCGAGCGCTTCGGTCGCGGCTACGGCGAGGAGAATGATTTCTGCCTGCGGGCGGCTAAGGCCGGTTGGCACAGCGTACTGGCCGGCGATGTGTTCATTTTCCACGAGGGTGCGGTAAGCTTTTCCGACGAACGTTTCGCGCGTGCGAGGGCCGCGGAGCAAGCGCTTCTTGATGTCCACCCGGATTATCTGCGGCTCGTACGCGAATTCACGCTGCGCGATCCCGCTAGCGCGCTGCGCGAGGCCGTCGACGGCGCGCGTGCAGCGTCGGGGCCGGACGAGGCGGGCTGCGTATTGGCCGAACGTCGGGCCCACCGGGCACAGCTTGCCGCGCGGCTCGCGGAAGTCGAGGCCCTTGCCGACCAGCGTGCGGCGGCGATCGCGAAACTCCGCTCGGGTCTCGCCTGCGCCGAAGCGCTGGTGACGGAACGCGATGCGGCGATTCAGGAGCGGAACGAGGAGATCGCCAAGCTGCGGGCGGGTCTCGCCCACGCCGAGGCGCTCGCGTTCGAGCGTGCCGCGGAGCTCGACCGCATCCACAGATCCTGGGCTTGGCGGTACCTCGGGGCCTTGCTGCGAAAAACCTGATTGGGGCCTCAGGCGCTTACCGCGGCGCGCCGTCGAAACAGCATATCCCACACGCCGTGACCGAGACCGATGCCGCGCGCCTCGAACTTGGTGAGCGGACGGTAGGCGGGCCGTGGTACGAATCCGGCTGCGGTGTTTTCGAGCAGCGGTTCGGCACCGAGCGCGGCCAGCATTTCGTGCGCGTAGTCTTCCCAGTCGGTCGCGGCGTGCAGATACGCGCCCGGCGCTAATCGCAGCGCAAGCTCGTGTACGAATGTCGGTTGCATCAGCCGCCGCTTGTGATGGCGCTTCTTGGGCCACGGATCCGGAAAGAACACGTGGATGCCGGCAAGCGAGTCGCGCGGAATCATCGCGCCCACGACCTGCACCGCATCGTGCTGGATTACGCGGACGTTGGCGAGCCCGAGCTCGTCGACGCGCTTCAACAGGCTGCCGACGCCGGGGCCGTGGACGTCGACACAGAGGAAGTCGTCGCCGGGACGCGCCTGCGCGAGGGCCGCCGTTGTCTCGCCCATCCCGAATCCGATTTCGAGCACGCGCGGCGCACGGCGTCCGAAGGCGCGGTCGAAGTCGAGCGGCCGCGGTTCGAACCGAACGCCGAAGCGCGGCAGCAACGCCTCGCGGGCACGTTGCTGCGCTGGCGACATCCGACCCTGGCGCAGCACGAAACTGCGGATGGGGCGGCGGGGCGGCGACGTGGAATCGGCGGTCAAGCAACCTCCGTCGTTCGCGCCAACGCGGACATCCAGTGACTTTCTCGCGGCGGGAATGACGGAGACCGTCCCGTCACGGCGCGGTATACCGCAGCCACCCGGGATCGGTCAGCTTGCGCTCGAGCGTCGCCGGCGCGCTCTCGCCTTCGCGCGTGTAGTCGACCACGATCGTGTCGGCATCCTTCCACGAAGCCCCCGCGTCGGCCCATGCTTCGTTCGGCTTCCACGAATACTCTTTGCGCACTCCGTCGCGCGTCACGCGCCAGACGGCGAGCTCGTTGGCGCATGCCGACGCACAAAAGTCCGCGGTAACGAGCCGCGCGCGGTCGGGCGAGACCTTCGGCTCGGCGGGCAGCTCGATCTTGCGGCCGTTGGTCCGCTGCAGCAGCGTGAATGTGACGTTGGCGCCGTCGGTCGTGAAGAGCACCACGGCGTTGAGCTCGTTGATGAAGTCCCACAGGCTGTACGAGCGGCCGCCGTTCAACGCTTCGGTGTCGGCGAATGCCGCTGTGCCGGACGGGTACAGCAGCACCGTCAGCGTCGCGCCATCGCGCGTCGCGAGGTTCGGCAGGCGTTTCAACTGCACGGCTTCGACCTTTCGGGCGCAATGCGCCGAGCCCTCGGTCTGCGCGCACACCGTCGCCAGCTCTTCGGGCGTGAGCGGTGTCGCTGCGGGCGCCGACGCAAACAGGGCGCCCGTCGCGAGCAGGGCCGGCGCAAGCGTGGCGCGCGCCCTCAGTCGAGCGTAGACGGCCACTGCCTTCAACCGATGAGGCCGGTCGTCGGAGAGCTGGGCGAGGCTTCGTAGAGCTTGCGCGGCATGCGACCCGCGAGGAACGCCTCGCGTCCGGCTTCGATCGCAAGCTTCATCGCGCGCGCCATCCGCACCGGGTCCTTGGCGGCCGCGATCGCCGTGTTCATCAGCACCCCGGCGCAGCCCAGCTCCATCGCGATCGCCGCGTCCGACGCGGTGCCCACGCCGGCGTCGACCAGCACCGGCAACCTTCGCTTCGGCGAGGATCAGCTTCAGGTTCCAGGGATTGAGGATGCCCATTCCCGATCCGATCAGCGACGCGAGCGGCATGATCGCCACGCAGCCGATAGCTTCGAGCTCGCGCGCGACGATCGGATCGTCGGAGGTGTAGACCATCACCTGGAAACCGTCGCGAACCAGCGTTTCCGCGGCGCGGATCGTCTCGCGCACGTTCGGGAAGAGCGTGTGCGGGTCGCCCAGCACCTCGAGCTTGACGAGCAAGTGACCGTCGAGCAGCTCGCGCGCGAGCTTCAGCGTGCGTACGGCGTCGTCGGCCGTGTAGCAGCCGGCGGTGTTGGGGAGGTACGTGAACTCGGAAGGCGGCAGCGCCTCGAGCAGCGATGGGCGCCCGCGGATCCTGGCCGATGTTCGTGCGGCGGATCGCGACGGTGACGATCTGCGCACCCGAGGCGACGATCGCCTCGCGGGTTTGAGCAAAATCGCGATATTTGCCGGTGCCGACGAGCAACCGCGAATGGTACGCGTGCCCGGCGATCACCAACGGATCGGCCTGGGCGGTAGCGGGGTCGTGCGGTGCGTTCATGGGAGAATTCTACTTCAGCCGCCACCGACGGCGCCGACGATTTCCAGTCTGTCGTTCGCCGCGAGCAGTGTCTCCGCATACCGGCTGCGCGGCACGATGTCTCCGTTCCGCTCGACCGCGATGCGCTTGCCCTCGAGCCGCATGTCGCGAATCAGGTCGGCGAGCGTCGCTCGGCCGGCTGGCAGCGAGCGCTGCTGCCCGTTGACGGTGATGGCGGGCATGATCGACGTGGGCACCAAGGGGATTGCGCCATCCATTCTACCGCTGCGGACGTCTCACCCGACCCTATTCGCGATAGGTGCGCATCGCCGCGCGCAGGAAGCGCATCTGCCGCTCGAATCGCGTGCACCCGTCGCAGAGGGCGAGATGAAGGCGCAGCTTGACCCGCTGCAGCAGCGGAATCGGAGCATCCTGCATCTGCGAGACGAGACGCGTCACCTCGCGGCAGGAGAGGAAATGGGTGAGCCGGTGCATCGTTGCGCGGAGCATCTCGAAAGAGGGTGGGCTAACCGCGTCGACCGCCGGTGGTGAACCAGTTCTGCTCGAGGCACGCTCGCAGCGCCATTCGGGCACGATACAGGATGACCCAAAGATTGTTCGCGGTGATCGCGAGCTCCGCGCAGATCTCGTCGCAATCGAGATCCATCACTTCGCGCATCATGAACACGCGGGCCGTGTTCGGCGGCAGCTTTTCGAGGCAGAAGTCCATCACGTCGAAGAACTGCCGGCGATTGAGCGCCTCTTCGGGGTCGCCCCAGTCGGCGGGCGGGGCGTCCCATTCGCCGTTGCTCTTGAACAGGACGTCGAAATCCTCGACGTCGAGCTCGGCATCGAGCCCGCCGAACGACGCGACCGCGGCGGGTTCGCGCTGCTTCTTGCGGATCGCGTCGACGATCTTGTGCTTGAGGATGCCGGTGAGCCAGGTCTTGAGGCTCGACTTGCCCGAAAATCCGCTGCCCGAGAGCGCGGCGGCGAGTGTGTCCTGAACCACGTCCTCGGCCAGCGCCTCGTCGCGCAGTTGCAGCCGGGCAACGCGAAGCAGGTAGCCGCGGTGCTGGGCAAGCTGACCGGAAATGTCGGCAGCGGGCATGGGCAGGCGATCGAGCAGACGGCATCATAAGGCAATCCTGCGCTCCCGACAGGAATCGGTCGCCGGACCAGGGCGCAGGACGATGCCGTGCGACGGGAGGCCCGCCATCAGGGAGGGCCCGGGGAATTGGTGGCGAACCAGGGACTCGAACCCCGGACCAAAGGATTATGATACTGTTTTATGATGACTGTGTTCGGGGATGCTATGTGTATCCCAAATCTTCCCGAATGGCTATTAATCAGCAGCTTGTGCATGTCGGACAGACTCAAAGCAATCCCGTTTGTTCCCCTGCTTTGTGTAATTTTCCTGGCACGTTTACACGCGAATTACACTAGCTCTGCGCCTCACAGCGCAGCGGACAATAACACCCGCCGCGCCGCGATCACGTTGTCGTTACCCGCGTCTCCTCTCGCGGCGATCCGCGGTATTGTTCCAGATCGAGCGCCTTGAGCTCCGGGATTTTCTTGTAGTCGATCGTCCCGGCCTTCCAGTATCGCGTCACTGATACGCCGCCGCCCTGCTCCTTCGCGTGACTCGCCTGCGATCAGCCGCTCCTTCGCTTCGTCGAACTGAGCACTTAACTCGTCATACGCCGTCTTCAGTTCAAGGTAGGCCGCCGCTGCTTCCAGCCACTCCGGGTCGTCGCGTAAACGCGTGTCGCGGTCCGTCAGTGGCGGAGCTTCGCTGTTAGTGACGCAGCGCATGAAGCTGTCCCGCGCCTCGTGGATCCGCGGCCAGGTGCTCGGATCCGGCGCGAGCGGAAACACGATGCCCTCGGCTCCGTCGAAGACGAACACGTTGGCAATATCAGCTTTGGACACCATCAGCTGGTGCTGCACCTGGAGCTGGTAGTACTCCGGCAGGCGCCCTGATTCGATCGTCTTCCACAGCGTCGAGTCGCGGCCTTTGAGCGGGCATTTGATCTCGAGGATTCGCTCGCCGGCCAAGGTGAGGCCGTCGAGACTTGCCGAGTACTCGCCGTCGACCATGACCAGGGGCTGCATGACGAGCCCCGTCTGCCGCGCGTAGGCCGCGCGCGCGGCCGGCTCGAGCTGGGTGCCGTGGAGCATCGCTGCAGTGACCTCCGGCGCCGTTCGCCCGAGCTTCTGTTGCCAGAGCTGGTAGGGTGTCTGCCACGGCGAAACCCCGAGGACGATCGGGTTCCCGCTCGCGTTGCGGTGCGTGCGCCGGTGTTCATGCCACTCGGCGCTGCCCTGGATCAGGCGGACGATCTGGCTCATGCCGCCTTCCGCTTCGCCTGTTGCAGAGCCTTCAGCGCGCGGTCGAATTCGGCCATCGGCAGCTCGGCGGTGGTCTGGATGCCGAAGTAGTCGAGCAGCCGCGCTTCGGTCCAGCCTGCCTCGACCAGGAGGCGCTCGAGGAAGCGTTGCTGGCCGATGGTGATCGTGCGCGGGCGCTGGAGCGGTGCGACCTTGGGTTGTGACGCTTCTTCGCTGTTGGGGAGGTCTTCCCCGGCGTAGACGTAGAGGCCGAGCCCGTGCAGCGCAATGGCTTTCACCAGGCAGCGCTGGATGCTGGTGTTGATGTCGAAGGCCGTCGGCTCGAAGAGCGGCCGCTTCTTGCCGTCGAGCACCGGGTGGATCTGGGCGAGCGTCACACCCTGGACGGTCACTGCCACCTCGACGAAGTAGCCGGTCTCGGTCTTGAGGTACGGCAGGCCATCGAAACGGCGGACCTCCCAGCTCGCACTGGGGTCCGCCAGGCGCAGCTGGGCGACAGCGAAGGGCCAGGAAAGGAAGTTGAATTCGCCCTTTTTCTCCAGGCGTTCGGACACGTTAATCTGGTTCATGCGTGCGAAGTAGTTGTCCATCTTGAGCTCCTGAAATGAAGAGCCCCGCACGGTGGCGGGGCTCGGGTGGGACGACAGGGTGAAACGGGATCAGGCGGCGAGTGCCCCCGTACGGGCCGGCTGCAGGCGCGCCAGGAGGTAGTCCGCGGCTTGTTGGGCCTTAGTGGCGGCTACGAAAATTGCCCGCTTGTCCGTGCGCAGCACCTCGATGGCTTGCCCCAACAAAGCTGACTCCGAAAGCGATTGCGAGCGCGAGGCGCATCTTTTTCCTCGTTTTAGTGAACGTCATCACGTACTCGCAATCACTGTGCCAAGTTCTTCCTAGTACGAAGTTCTGCATACAGGGTACGTCGTGCTTCGTGGCCAGGTACGCGACCTCAAACGCGATCATTGACGAGTCGACCGGCGCCTTGCGATCCAACGAAGCCGCCGGTACTCAGACAAACTCCGTCTCACGCCGCGCCAGTTGCTCGACCCTGAGGCGATGAGTCTGTCAGGGGGTTGTTGTGCAGGGCATCACATTGTGAGCAGACGAGCACGTACGCCAAGCAAGGAGAAACCTGCCGCTGCGGCGAAGGCAGTGTTGGCGTTGCGTCAGAAAACGACGGTTGAAGACGAATCCGCTCGATGATCGCTATGCAGGTTGCCGATGATGAGCAGTCGTTTTTCGAGCCTGCAAGAAGAACGTTGCCACTTGCCACACAATAAAGATGCCAATAAGGCCGAGCAAGGTGCCGCTGATGGGGCGGGTGAAGAACGAGGTGAAATTCCCGCGGCTCAAGAGCAGTGCGCGGCGGAAGTTTTCTTCCAGCATGGGGCCGAGGATGAAGCCCAGCATGAGCGGAGCGGCATCCAGACTCCAGGCGCAGGAACATATAGCCGATGAAACCAAAGACGGCGGTGATGAAAATGTCATCCAGGTTGTTGTTGACGCTGTAGGTGCCGATGCAGCAGAAGAAAAGAATCGATGGGAACAGCACGCTGTAGGGGATCTTGAACACCGACAGCCAGTAGCGCACCAGCGGCACGTTGAGAGTGATCAGGAAGCAGTTGCCCACCCACATGCTGGCGACCAGGCCCCAGAACAGATCGGGGTGACCGGCGATCATGTTGGGTCCGGGCTGGATGCCCTTGATGATGAAGGCGGCCATCATGAGGGCCATGACCGCGTTCTCGGGAATGCCGATGCTCATGAGCGGGATGAAACTGGTGCGTGCGGCCGCTTCGTCGGCGGCGGCTTGCCCGGCCACGCCCTCGATCGCGCCGTAGCCGATCTCGTGCTTGTACTTGCTGACTTTCTTGTCGACGGCATAGGCGGCGAACTGGGCGATCACGGGACCGCCGCCGGGCAGGATGCCCAGGAAGGAGCCGATCACGCTGCCGCGCAATGCGCTGGGAATGATGCGCTTGAACTCCGGCCAGGTCGGGATGAGCTGGATCTTGCCGTTGAAGGGCGTGCGCTCGTCGCTGTTGTCGAGGTTCTTCGTGATCTCGGCAATGCCGAAGCACCCCAGCGCGATGCTCACCAGGCCGACGCCGTCGGCCAGGAAGGGCATGTCCATGGTGAAGCGCTGCATGCCGCTGTTGACATCGGTGCCGATCTGCCCAAGCAGCACGCCGATCAGGCACATGGCCATGCCATTGAGCAGGCTGCCGGTGGTGACGAAGCTCACGCACACAAACCCCACCAGCATCAGGGCGCAGTAATCGGCGGGCCCGAACAGGAATGCCACCTCGCCCAGCATCGGGGCCAGCAACGAGAGCACGACAATGGCCACCGTGCCGCCGATGAAGCTGGAAACGCCCGCGGTGAACAGGGCCAGGCCGGTCTTGCCCTTGAGCGTCATCTGGTAGCCGTCGATGCAGGCCACGATGCTGCTGGCGTGCGGAATCTTCATCGTGATGGCGCTCACGCTGTCGCCGTATTGGGCGCCGTAGTAGATTCCCGCCAGCATGATGAGCGCGCCACCCGTGGGGATGGAATAGGTCAGCGGCAGCAGTATGCTGATGGTGGCCAGAGGGCCAAGCCCGGGCAGCAGGCCCACGAGCGTGCCCACCGTGCAGCCGATGGCGCAGAACAGCAGGTTTTGCAGGTCAGCGCGATGTTCGAAACCCGAACGCGAGGTTGTGCAGGACGTCCATCAGTAGAGGGGCAGGTTAAAGCCAAGCAGCTCTTGAAACGCCAAGGCAACGGCAATCAGGCCGGCCGAGATCTTGAGGTTGCGCATCACGGAATACGACGCGGTGCCGGCAAACGAGGCGCAAAACACCATGAACACGATGCCCGCGATCATGTTGAGATGCTCGGAGATCACCGCAAATCCGCACAGGCTCGCCAGGATGATGGCAATGTTCTTCATGTTGAAGTTCAGGTGTGACGCGTTCGACGAAGCGCGAGCGCACCACGGTGATCAGGCCAATCAAGAACAGAAGAGCAACTCACCAGCAAGGGAAACAGGCCGGGTCCCGCGCGACTGAACTGGCCTATCGGGTAACGCAGCGACGCCAAGCCAAAGACCAGGGAAATCGCCATGAGGAACAGGCCCCTGACAAGATTTCGGTCATTCATAGGAAGTCAGATGAAGTTGGTAGCGAGGTTCGTGGAAATAACCTGGGCGCTAACGGGGTATCTGGGGACTGCGCACTCACCGTTTGCGCGACTTGTTTCTGAACCTCTATGTGCGCATGGCGCGACGCTGTTTCTTCGCCAACGACTTGCGCATTGCGACTGGTTCAATATTTGCCTAGGACACCGCTCAATGCTTGGGCGTTTTCTGTGGCCACGCATCGATCGGCGGCATCGCTCCGAGCCCCCGCAGCCATGCATGATCGGCAAGCGCAAGCATTTCCTGATCGCCGCGACTATCCCCGTACGCAAAGAGTACGTGCGGTTGCTCTCTGCCAAACCATTGCTGTAGTCGGCGCACCTTCTCGGGTCCCCAACAATTTGGCGAGGCTAGGCGGCCGGAGTAACGGCCGTTCCCGAGTTCCAACTCTGTCGCGAGAACCGCATCGAAACCGGTAATCGCGGCCCAGTACTTCAGGTAGAGCGCGGGAGACGCGCTCACCAGTAGCAGGCGGTGGCCGCGGCGCTTGTGCTCGTGAATCCTCGTGACCATTTCAGGACGGATCAGAGCTCGGAGCTCGCGGGCGGCGTATTGCTGTACCGCGCCCTCCAACTCGCGCTGTGTCATGCCACCAATCGTCACGGCCAGGAAACGTGCTTTGGCGGAGGCCCTGTCGCATATGCCGATTAGCATGCCGACGAGCGAGGGCAAGGCCAGGAGGACGCCCATCGCGAATCGTGCGCTGCCGATCGTGTGACGTACGAAATCACGCAGGCTGTCCGACGTAGTAATGGTGCCATAGAAATCGAAGACGGCAAAGGTTCGATTGATCTGCATTGGTCGATCAGCGGCGTAGCCCGTCAAGGCCGCTTGGCCTCGCGCGCGACGGAGTGCAGTCCATCAACATGTGCTTCAATGCTCGCCGTCCTATACGCCGATCTACCTGCCGCCAGCCGGGTCGTGGTCGGACGGATTGCCGGAGGAACTGAAGCACTGGAGCAGCGTCGCTGCATTGGATTCCGGCAGATCCCAGCCGTACGGCTCGCCGAACCAGGTCTTCGTGCGCTCGAGGTGCGCGCGGTAGCCGGCCTCGTCGAAATTCGGTGCCTGACTCAGCCAACTCCCGCAGCGCTTGCGCACATGCTCGCGAATGCGATCGACGTTGAAGATGTACTTGGAAGGATTGTAGGCCTCGTTCAGGTGCTCGGTAACATAGGGCTTCAGCAGATCAGCGTTGTCGCGATCCGGATTGATGATCCAGTGTATGCCGTCCAACTGGAGAATGGGAGCGATCCGCTGGTCGCCGATCTGGATTTCGTGAAAGAGGTTGCGGTAGAACTTGAATCCAGCGTAGTTCGCCGCGAGATCGCCGTTGGAGTACACGCCGGTGACCAGCACGCCGTATAGCCCGAGTTCGGTCAGCACGCCGTAGCTGACCGCTTTGGCGAGCGCGGCTCCGTCCTCCGCGCCTCCCATGCGAGCATCCACGTACAGGCTGAAGTACTCGTAACCCTGCTGGAAGATGTGGCCGATCTTGTCGGTGCCGAGATCGACCCCGTAGAGGCGGATCGTCGGCGAGCAGGCTGCCGGCAGCAGGGCAAAGGGAACCGGCGAGAAGACCCAGGCATAGATCGATTCGGAATAGCTCGTTTGGAAGCGGACGTTCCGGCCCGGAAAATCGCCGTAACGGATCGCGCGCTCCAGCGTTGATTCCGGAATTCCGACGCCGGTCGCCTCGTAGATGCGCGTGACAAAATCGCGCTCGTCAACGGCTTCGACGGCCGGGCGCGGTTTGTTCTGGATTCTCTGGTCGATCCGGAGGTTGAGCTTGGCCGTTTCGGCGCGGATGATCGCGAGCACGCTCGCGCCGAGGTCCTGCCCCAGATCATCCAAGGGAGAAGAAGGAAGGGTGAACTGATCGGTCTCCGACGCGCACGCGTCATGCATCGCGATGCTGGCCAGCAACGCAGTCATGCACGCAACGATCACGATCGACCTATGACTCACGCGCGCTCGTCGCGACGCCGAACGGCCAAGCCGCATTCGCTGGCGCAGCGCAATGCCTCTTCGCGCTGGCGTAATCGGCGAATGGCGCACCCGGCGTCGTCGATGATATACGGCCGCGGCTGCGGAGTCCGCTTCACGCGCTCTCGCCCACCGTGTGACTCCTTCGATCGCATTTGCTCGGGTATCCGCGACCGCGGATCAATTCAAGGACCCGCCGATGCACATCGGTTACTTTCGCGGAGTTCCTCCTTGTGCGTCTAGCCGGCGACGTATGCGAACGAGGATCGAATGCCGGACAGCGAGGCAGACGATTACGCAAACGAAGGTCGCCAATACAATTAGCACGATTCCGCCAGGCACATTGCCGCTCGGTTCGCCGGACGCGGGGCCGCCCCGTACGAGATTAATCGTTTCGGCAATGAGTGCGACCGCGAGCAGGATTGCGCCACAAAGGAGATCCACATCTTTCTTGTTATTCAGTAGTTCAAGGATATTGAAAGTATTATACCTATCGCGGTAATAAGAAAAATCGACAGAATTTTTTCCTGCGTAGTACTTTCCTCTCAGACCTGTGTTAAAGTCCTGATAAAAATCATGGGCCGGACGGGCGCTTACATTGCCTCTGTCAAACTGGTAGTAAGAAAAGTAAGGAATTAATGAAAGCCGGGGTGAAGGAGTGATCTCAAATTTCTGGTTAATACTGTATGATGAATATGGATTCAGGGTCCAGTCATACTGACTTTCCGGAGTAAGATCATATCCGTCTGAACGGCTGTAATTCAACTAGTCCTTGATCCGATAATTCCTTTTTTTAATCCTAAACCCAACCCTGAAAACAGTTCATTATACTTAGAGAAACGCGAATAAAATTTTGCATCGAACGGCTGGGTAATATTCTTGGTTATTATATTTATTACACCACCGATTGCATTTGAACCGTAAAGTGATGAAGAGGCTCCTTTTATTATTTCGATACGATCAATATTCTCCATATTCAGCATCGAATAGTCAATATCTCCGTTTACTTCTCCTGCAATTCTTTCTCCGTCAATCAGGAACAGGACATATTTTGCATCCATACCCTGCATTGTAATTGAAACTCTTGTCCCGAACTGGCTCACGTCAAGACCAGGTACCATATTCTGCAACGCCTCTGGAACAGAGGTAATGCCCAGATCGAGCATCTGACGGGCGCTGATGACCTGTGTAATGACCGGAACGTTTTTTAAAGTTTTTTCAGATCTTGTTCCTGTCACTACAACCTCGTTTAAATTTATGTTCGACTCACTGAGCACAAAATCTGCATTGGTTTCACCATCCAATACAGAAACAGATCTCTCCATG
>CAVSFA010000005.1:0-297885 GCA_963727145.1 uncultured beta proteobacterium
GCAGGGTGATGCAAAACGCTTGAGGGGACATCTGCGGAAAATCGCCGACCGCATGGAACGGCCCACAATCGATCTTCAAGCACTCGGGAGGGGCCGAGCGACCCCGAAAACGTGGATGAAACCGACGAAAAATAGTTTTGCATCACCCTGCTAGAACCTATCTGAAATTCGTTTTAGGAGCATGGTGATGCTGGCGCGCTCGACGAATCCGAGGAAATTGCTGACGTGGTACTCCCAGCGGATGACCCTTGCTGACGGTCGCTAGCGCCGACCGAGTGTCAATCCGGCGCGTTTGTATTGCTTTCAACTGGCATAGGTGATTCCATGGTATCCGTTGTTGGATTGCTCGCCCTATCGGCAATGTTGTGTTGCGGTGCCGTCGTCGCCCAGCTCACGGAAGGCCTCGATGCACTGCGCAAGAGCGACTATGCCACTGCGGAAAGGGAGTTGCGGCCGCTGGCGGAACGGGGCGAGCCGGAAGCTCAGTACCGAATCGGGCTGATGTACGAGTTCGGCAAGGGGTATCCGCAGGACAAGGCGCGGGGCATCGTCTGGTTCCGAAAGGCGGCTGGACAGAACCATGCGGCCGCGCAAACGGAGCTTGCGATCATCTACGCCACGGGGGATGGCGTGGCGCAGGACAACATGCAAGCCTTCGACTGGTTCCAGAAGGGGGCCACGCTCGGCAATCCGACTGCGCAGTACAACCTGGGGCTGTTGTACGCCAAGGGTCAGGGCGCGAAGCTGGACAATGCGCAGGCAATCGCTTGGTGGCGCAAGGCCGCGGCGCAAGGCATGACCGTCGCGCAGTTCAAGCTGGGCGTCGCGTACGAAAACGGCGAAGGCGTGACCAAGGACCCGCTGCTCGCCTACGTCAACTACGCGATCGCCGCACGCAGCGGCAACAACGAATACATAGGATACCGCGACGACATCGCGAAGCAGCTGACACCCGCGCAGGCGAAGAGCGGCTTGGCGGCGGCCGACACGTGGACGGTCGGGCAGCCGACGCCGACGAGTGTCGCGGCGTCCGATGTGGCGACACCGGCGGCCAGTGCGCCGGTGACGACCCGCTGTTTGACGAGGGGATCGATGGGTGGCGAGAGGTTCACCGCGACCAACTGTGTCGTGTCGCTGTACGGCGATCAGCACAGCGTCGCGATCTGGTTCAACGAAGATCCCATCACGCCGCAGGAAGCGGAGAACTTCCAGATGTCGTCCTACGCCGATGGCGCGAAGGATGGCAAGCAGCGCACGATGGCGACGATTATGTTCTGCCCGGGCGGCGGGCAGGCCATGGCCTCCCCAGCGGCGGTCAAGTCGATCGACATCAATACGAACCACGCCAAGTCGCCGCTGGCAGGCATCCAGCGGGTGGCCGAGGCGCCCAAGGATTTCAAGGTCGAGAAGATGGCTGGAGACCTCAAGCCCGGTGGCACGCTGTCAGGCAAGATTGTCGGCAACGTCGACAAGACGGTGTTCAACTTCGACTTCGACGTGAACTTGCCCGCGAAGGATGCCGCGGCGGGGATGAGTTGCGGGAAGTAGTTCCCCTTTGCGGAAGGCGCGGAGTCTTCCGTCGAAGCGCATTCGGCGATAGGATTTGCGCTCCTTCGGTGCGAAAGGATGGAAAGATGAAATGCCAATCGCAAGGTGTGGGGCAGTTTTTGGCAGCATTGGCACTAGGAGCAGTCTTCACCTCTGCCGCAATCGCCGCCGACATCGGTACCGGCTCGCTGAACTACAAGGGCCAGACCGTCGGACTCAAATACGCATGGCTGGTGAGCGGACCCAGCGACATGGAGCCGGGGAAAACGGTTCGCCGCCTCGTCATGTCCGCGAGCGACATCGGCGCCAAATTAAAGGCGTGCACGGCTTTTTCCTGCACGGACGGCAGCGTGACGGAGGGCATGACTGTCGATTTCACCGGTGGCCCGCGCCTCAACTACTGGATCGTGATGAATGGCCAGAAGGTCCAGTATTCCGGGACCGCGCAACCGGACGCCTTTGCCGCTGCCGCAAACGAACCTGTTCATCTCGCCGGGCGCCTAGCCATCGACGACACGGGCGCCGGCGGCCCGAAGATCGACGCCCAGTTCGACGTCACGCTGCTCAAGGAATTCAAGGCTGCGCGCTGACCGACGCGCCTGACTCAGAGGCGCGTGTTGAGGCAGCGTATCATCAATTAACACGGGCGTTCCAACCCGCGACGAAGTAGTCGCGGGGCGTCGTCGTCCGAGGTATTACCTCCGATGGCGTTGATCAGATGCGTGGTCCGGTGCCGAGTGATCTCGGGCAGTGTCAATGTCCGGTATCAAGCGTGCGTCGCGAAAACTGCTTTTGGCTGAGAGCGCCAATTCACGGGCCGGGCGTGAACGGCTGGTTACGCGGCGGAGCAGTCGTTCATCGCCGCGAAGCGACGGACCGTCCCCGACCCACACCAGCCGGTCGATGCTCTCAAGAGCGGACCTTCGACGCACGGCCTAGAGCGGACGTAGGCCATCGTGTTTGCTGCCCACTTGAAACTCGCCGAGTCCGGCGTCGGGGTCCCATCCCCATCGCGGTACGATGTGGACCATGCCCGGCCCCCTGCACGCCCCGGTCCTCCTCGTGCTGTACCCGTTTCGCTTCCGCGATCCTGTGTCGCTCAAACGGATGAAGGCGCGCTACGTCGCCGAGAAAACACGAATTGGAAGCGCGCTACGGCGAGCGGGAGACGGTCGGCGAGCAGGAATCTCGGCGGCCCGTCGGCGGGTCGTTCAGCCCGTGGCGCTGTTACCCAGCAAGCCTTCCATCCGGTTGCGATCGGCGGCGCTCACCGATGATGGTGCTGCGACGTCCCGATCAAGAGCTTTCGGATGTGGTGCCGCTTGCTGCCACGCCCTTGGCGACGCGTTTCGAGCATCGCGCGGATCAACCAGTCACAGTCCGGACCCGGCGGCACGGCTTTCCGCACGGCGCTCGCAAGCGCGGCTTCGATGCGGTCGTCGTAACTCATAGCGAGCGATCGTACGCCGATTCCGACCGCGTAGAACGCCGGTTACCTTTGAAAGACCTTGGGAGCATCGCGATCGATGGAATTGGCAGGTGTGCCGGCGGCGTAGGGCGGCGTAGCCTTGATGCGCTAAGAAAGCCTATGGACTGCTATGTAGCCGCCTCAATGGGGTTGACCCACCCTCGCCCATACCACCACAAACACGACCGGCGACCTAGCAGGGTGATGCAAAACGCTTGAGGGGACATCCGCGGAAAATCGCCGACCGCATAGAACGGCCCACAATCGATCTTCAAGCACTCGGGAGGGGTCGAGCGACCCCGAAAACGTGGATGAAACCGACGAAAAATAGTTTTGCATCGCCCTGCTAGACTGGTTCGAACTCCCGCGGGTGTCTCTTGCCTGCCTTTTTTTCTCCGGCTCGCCTTAAGGGCGATCCCGCTAACGCGCTCCACTCTTCGTCCAACTTTACTGGGCCAAGCCCGTCACGTTCGGCCGCTTGCTCCTCCTTGACGCCTTGTTCACCTTCTCGCGCCGTCATGCTCATGAGCGCGAACACCAACGTCCCCACGCATGCGCCGAGGAAGAACATCCATACCGCCCACCAGATCGACACCATCATAAGGAAGCTCTCCGCCCTTCCGCGGCGAGAGTATTGATCAACGCCACGGCTTGTGGTGTCTCGAAAGTCTTGTCGAAGAAACGATCGGCGCCGAGCCGAAGGCTGAGATTCTTGTATTCGACATAGGGGTGATTGGTGAGGACCACCTTGACTGCCGCCGGTACGAGGCTGTGGTCCTGCAGCGCCTTCAACACATCAAATCCGCTGCCGGAGGCTAGGCTGATGTCGATCAGGACCAGATCCGGCTGTAGGGCGAACACATCACCAATGGCTGTTTGCGCATCAGCGCTGCTGCCGCTCAATTCCGCCCCCGCCGCCTCGATTGCAGAAGCGAGCATCCCTTGGGTAATCGGTGAGTCCTCGACGATGTAGACCTGGAGCGGCTTGCGCATTTCGCTCATCACACGCCCGTTTGTCGCATGATTGGATACGAGCCCAACCTAGACCCCCGGTATCGCGGTGGGAATCAGCGTTATGCTGATTTGCATGTAGGACGCGTGCGCCCGTACCAACATGAGCGTGTTGGTTAATGAGTCAGACGTTGCCTATGGGAGCTATTTCATCGAGACCAGGAAACGCGACCCCGCTGACGCAGACGCCATCCGATCAACTAGGTGGCTAAAACGAATGGCGGCTGTTGGTCGGTTGCGTTAGTTGACCGCCGTTGGCGGCATGACCGCTATCGCGGCATTGCCGTGGTTGGCACCGCGAAGCCGAAGGGCGGCAACCGGTCCGTGGGCTGCCCTTGGCAGCGGTTACTCGCGCGGCGACGGCATAGCGGCAACTCGCAACGAAATGCGCATTATGGTGCGTGTCGCGGCGTTCAGTGCTTGGCGACCGGCCCAGCAAGAGCGGCCGTTCGACGAAGTTATCGACCCGTCTCGCTCACACACCCGACGAAGCCGGCCGTCTGCTTCGCCGCGACATGCGACCGTCGCGCAAAGGTCGCTGACCGGGCCACAAGGAGACGCAGAATATCGTCGTCCAAATTGCCAAATAGAAGCGGCCGTTCCGGATCGACTCAACTCGATTACAACTCACCACGGTGGAGACCGTTAGGCGCATACGCCGGCGGGCGCCGGGTAATGCGAAAATGCGTGAGCGCCGCTGCTTGCTCGAGGAGTCGGCGCGACTTGCTCTTTGCCGATCCCGACCTGCCAATGATGAAGACTTCCAACCATGAACGCAATCCGTCGGCTCGACGTGAGTCGCTCGCCGGGCGCTGGTTCGCCGACCTGGAGGGTCTCTCGCCTGCCTATTTCGGCATGGTCATGGCAACGGGCATCGTCTCGCTCGCCGCTTACCTGCTGGCCATGCCCGGCATGGCGCGAGCATTGTTTGGATTAAATATCGTCTTCTACGCCGTGCTGTGGTTTCTGACCGTGCTGCGCATGGCTCGCTATCCTCGCCGGTTCTTCGGCGACATGGCGGATCATTTGCGCGGCCCCGGGTACTTCACGACCGTGGCCGGAACAAGCGTCCTAGGGAGCCAGTTCGTGTTGCTCGCGGCCGACTATCGGGCAGGCGCGGTGCTCTGGGTCGTGGCGATCACGCTGTGGATCGGACTGACTTACACAATATTTGCTGCCTTGACCGTCAAAGAGCGCAAGCCGACACTCGACCAGGGTATCAGTGGTGGCTGGCTGCTCGCGGTCGTGGCAACACAGTCGATCGCTGCGCTCAGTGCGTTACTCGCTGCTCACATCGATCAGCCCTATAAGCTGGAGATGAACTTTCTCGCTCTCTCGATGTGGCTGTGGGGCGGCATGCTCTATATCTGGATGATGTCGCTGATCTTCTACCGCTACACCTTCTTCCCGCTTTCCCCGGGCGATCTGTCGCCACCTTATTGGATCAACATGGGGGCGATGGCGATTTCGACGTTGGCGGGGTCGTTGCTCATCATCAATGCGCCCGACGCGCCATTTCTGCTTTCGCTGCTACCCTTCATCAAGGGCTTTACGGTCTTTTACTGGGCTACGGGCACGTGGTGGATACCGATGCTGGTGATTCTCGCCCTGTGGCGGCACGCGTACCGGCACTTCCCGCTCAAATACGATCCCCTTTACTGGGGTGCCGTCTTTCCTCTTGGTATGTATGCAGCTAGTACCCGCGAGATGATGGCCGCGATGGGGTTCGATTTTCTTGGATTCTTGCCAATGGTCTTTCTCTACATCGGGCTTGCCGCGTGGACGGCAGCATTTGTTGGATTTGCCGTCGACCTGCTGCGTCGTATCGGCAGGATTCAACGATAGGTGTCTGCCGGCTCGCACCGGTGGCGAAGTTGGACCCGCAGAGCAGGGTTCGCCTTCGGCCAGCAACGAGGGCCTAGAATAACGCGTACTTGAGGCGCGCGGTGCCTGATCTGTGGCCGGATCGGCCTAGTGCATGGGGGCGTTAATTTAATCGGGAACAGATTAGCGGCAGTGGAGTCGCAATGAATGACTACGTAAAGGCCTGGCAATGCATTGGCTGCGGAAAGATCGAGGCCCCACAGACGTGTATCGGAGTCTGCCAGGACCGCAAGGTGGAGTTCGTCTAAGCAGTCAGACCTGAGCGCCGGCAACGAGGTGGAGGAGTGCCGCGCCACATTGCGTGGCTCGCGCGGCGAACAAGCGTTGGGTACGCGTTGCCTTGCAGCGTTTGTCTAGTCGTCGGAAAGGAGACCGATGTTGCTGCCAACTGCTCAACGACCGCAATGGAGGCCCCGAGTTGTTGGATCAGCGTGGTTCTCGGCCATCGCCAGGTCGAGTTCGAATCGCGACAAGTGAATGATGCGCGTAGGCGTAGAGAGATCTTTCGATCTTTCCAACTGAGCTCTGCGCTCTTGGCTCTGGGGGGACAGGCCTCGACGAACCGCGTTGGCAGGACGTCGCACGAAGTGCGCCGACCGTCGCAGTACCGCCAAGCGCGGACGCTTGCGTATGTCCGCGCCCGGCATGCTTGATCGGAATGGCTCCGCGTCAGAGTCCAAACCACCGGGCTCTTCGCCTTGCCCCGAACTGCTCCTTGTCCGCGCGTAGCGCCGCACTTGGCTCATGGTAAGTGCCCGTGGGCTTGGGCCCCGAGAAAAAATCGACATCGACGCGTCCAACTCGGCCCGCGCCGAATTCGATGTAGCAGGTCCCGGCACCGGCATATAGACTGCCTTCGCCCTCGCCCCGAATGCACGAGACCAGCGAGGTGGCCAGCGCCTTGGCCGCGCCCTCGGCGAAAACCCCGGCCTTTGGCGTCCCCGTGTTGGCGATGTCGCCAATAGCGTAGACATTCGGGAACTTGGTCTCCAGCGTTCTCGGGTTTACGCTCACCCAACCGGCCTCGGCCATTCCGCTGGCTTCGACCACTGCGGGCGCGCGGTGCTTAGGCACGCCCACGAACAGGTCGTAGGGCAGTTCGCTGCCGTCGTCAAGTGACGCTACCCGGCGAACGGCGTCCACTGCAGACACGCGGCGGTTGGGCATGAATCTGATGTCGCGTTCGGCAAATGCGGCGACCAAAGCCTTGGACGTATCGGGAGAGGGAGGCACCGGGCTCGACAAGGGGAGGACCATCGTAATCTCGCATTGGCTGCGAACGCCTGCGGTCGTCAGAAAATCGTGCAGCATGAGTGCGCATTCGCTGGGTGCGGGCGGGCACTTGTACGGCGCCCCGCACACGCCGACGACCGCATGGCCCTTTGAGAACGTGGGCAGGATCTCGCGCAGTACATTCACCCCTGCGACTGAATAGAACTCGTTGGCACCTTCCAGTCCGGGGGTGGACGCGACGTCGTAGTCGGCACCAAGGGCGACCACGAGGTAGTCACAATCGTAGGCGCCGGCATCGGTTGTCACACGCTTGGTCGTCGGGTCGATCGCCGTAACCGTCTCTCGCAATATGCGCACGCCCGGTTTGACAAAGTTTCGGTACGGAAGCCGCACCGCATCCAACGTAGTGTGGCCGAACATCACGTCGAGCTTCGAGAACCCGAAGATGAACGCATCGCTCTTGTCGATCAAGGTCACTTGAACCTTATCGCCCAAGGACTCTGACAGGATGGTGCTCAACTCCATTCCGCCGAAGCCGGCGCCCAAGACGGTGATCCGTGTGCTCATGTTGCCCCCCTTCAGAGGATTCTATCCGCCGGAATGTTCAGTCGCCCGTTCGACGATTCGGTATCGAAGGTTGTCGGTGCACGCCTCGGCTTGGCGCAGCGCGTAGGCGACTTGCTCCTCGGTGAACCGTGACCGCTTCATGCGCGTCTTTTTGTCCAAAGAGGAGCCAGCGCCGCCAACCTACTCTACTTTTAAACTGACGCGAATTTCCGGGAGAACGTCAGATGGACTTAGACTTCGCGCCGCTGTTTGGGGTGACCAGTGACTCCGTGAGGGTAAACGCCTACGTGATCTCGGCCGGGAATTCTGACGACGGCCCACTGTAGATGGTCGTTGTCTTCTGGGGCAGACGTTCACGGATCAAGTTAACCGGTGACGCGCCTGTCGACACGCGGAACAAGGCGAGGCGCCCGTTTGAACGAGCTATTGCCGGGCAAATGCTCAGGTAGTGGGCCTGGCATCGCGCGATCATTCCACCAGCAACAGTGCCAGCCTTCGCAGCGATCAATTAATTCGGCGCCCACTCGCGGGCAAGGCATTGCGCCTCCGCGATCCGCCAATGGGTCAGCTTCTTCGCCACGATGTCGCGATTCCTGATGGCCTTGGCGCACTTCTCCGCCTCCGACGGAAGAAATCGGGAGGCGGCGAGGTTGAGCCACTTGTGGGCTTGGACGTAGTCCTGCGGCACTCCTCGGCCGTAGTAGTACATGTTGCCAAGATTGAGCTGAGCCGCGGCGTCCCCATGATCGGCGGCCTTGCGATACCACTTCACCGCCTCGGCATAGTCCTGGTCCACGCCGTAGCCGTTGTCGTACAGGACCCCCATGCTGAACTGGGCGCTCGCGTTGTCCTGATCGGCTGCTGCGTGGAACCATCGGCGCGCCTCCGCATAGTCCGCAGGCGCACCCTGGCCGGTCTCACACATGACGCCGAGGTTGTATTGGGCGACGGCCAATCCGTGCTTCGCCGCGTTGCGGAACCACTTGCGTGCCTCGGTGAAGTCCTGTGCCACGCCGCGCCCGCTTTCGTACAGGACACCCAGGTTGTTCTGGGCATGGGCGTAGCCCTGCACAGCCGCCTTGCGATACCACTTCGCTGCCTCGGCGTGATCTTCCGCGACGCCGTGGCCGCGCTCGTACAGGTAGCCGAGATTGTTCTGCGCAATGGCGAATCCTCGGTCCGCGGCCCTGCGAAACCACTTGAGCGCCTCGGCGTAGTCTTGGGCCACACCCCGACCGCGCTCGTACATGACGCCGAGGTTGAGCTCCGCGTCGGGAAGCCCTTTGTCGGCCGCCCTGCGATAGCATCTCACGGCCTCGGCATCGTCCTTAGGCACCCCGCGTCCACGCTCGTACATGAACCCCAGGTTATTCTGGGCTCGGGCATGGTCCTGGTCGCCGGCCTTGCGATACCACGCGGCGGCCTCAACATGGTCCTGTGGCACACCCTGACCGGTTTCGTACATGACACCGAGGTCGCTCTGAGCCTGGGCGTAGCCCTGTTGCGCGGCTCTGTAATACCACAGCGCGGCTTCGACATGATTCTGGGGCACGCCCTCGCCAGCGCTGTAGATTCGTGCGAGCGCATACTGGGCACGGGCGTAACCCTGATCGGCTGCTTTGCGGTACCACGCGAGCGCCTCGGCAGTGTCCCGTCCCAAGCCCCGGCCGGTGCTGTACAGGCGGGCGAGCGCGTACTGGGCGAGTGCGTATCCCTGTTGCGCGGACCCGCGATACCACTTCGCCGCCTCGGCGTAGTCCTGCGGCACACCGCGGCCGCGCTCGTACAGGTAGCCGAGATCGTAGTGGGAGCTGGCTTCGCCGGGGACCGAGAGGACCAATCGCAGCGGCGGGAAGTTCGAAATGGAGCGCGCCTGAGTCATGTGGCCTTCTATACCTGATCGCTCGCTTGGATACCTGGTGCCCAGCGAGATCGATTACTTCCGCCATTTTCGCATCACCCGACGACTGGCCGGCGCGTGCGCCAGTGGTCGCCATCGCGGTGACGTGCGATCGGGTTGGGTAGATCCGGAAATGACCGCACTTTGACAGCTTCGACGCAGATATTGTCCGCTTCCTTGGGCCGGACAGCGACCATTGAGTCCAACGGTCAGACTTCGACGAAAGACCACGAGAGGGTAGGGCGTGAGGTAAGGGTCTGTGAAACAATAAATGAGACATATTACTGCGTGTTCGATATACTTGGCGGGTGCAAGACCGAGCGCGCGAACTGCGACTGAAGCTTGCGGCCGTGTTGCCGCTGATGAACGAGCTGCAGCGGCGGATACTGGTAGCGGCGGAGGCACGTGCCTACGGGCGCGGTGGCGTGCAGACGTTGGCGCAGATCACCGGCATGAGTCGTCAGACGATCTATCGGGGTCTGCAGGACTTGCGGGCGAAGCGGAAGAAGCCGAGCGGGCGGATCCGACGCCCGGGAGGCGGGCGCAAGAGGCTGCGCGATCAGTATCCGCGGCTGGTTGAGACCCTCGAGCGGCTGCTTGAGCCGACGCTGCGTGGGGATCCGCAGTCGCTGCTGCGCTGGACGTGCAAGAGCGTGAGGAATTTGGAGGCGGAGCTGGAGCGCGAGGGCTATGCGGTGAGTTACCGTACCATCGCCAATCTGCTGCATGCCCAGGAGTACACCTTGCAAGCGAACCGAAAGAGTCGCGAGGGCCAGGAGGATCATCCGGATCGGGATGCGCAGTTTCGCTACATCAATGACCAGGCGATGCAGTTTCTGAACCGGACCGTGCCGGTCATCTCGGTGGACACCAAGAAGAAGGAACTGCTGGGGAACTATAAGAATGCGGGTCGGGAGTGGCAACGCCAAGGCGAGGGACGCGAGGTGCTGTCGCACGACTTTCCCGATCCGAGTGTCCCCAAAGCGGTCCCGTACGGGGTCTACGATCTCGCTGCGAACACCGGCTGGGTCAACGTCGGGATGGATGCGGACACGGCGGAGTTTGCGGTGGAGAGTATCCGCCAGTGGTGGCAGCACATGGGCAAGCCGCGCTACCGACGCGCTCGCGCGCTGCTGATCTGTGCCGACAGTGGCGGCAGCAACGGCTATCGACTGCACCTGTGGAAGTGGGAACTGCAGCGGCTGGCCACCCGGGAGCAACTTGCGATCACGGTGTGCCACTTCCCGCCCGGCACGAGCAAGTGGAACAAGATCGAGCATCGGCTCTTCTCCTACATCACCCTGAACTGGCGTGGCCGACCCCTCACCGACTACCGCACGGTAGTGAGCTTGATTGCCGCGACCAAAACCCGCACCGGGCTGATCGTCAAGGCACGACTCGACCGCAACACCTATGCACGGGGCGTCAAGGTCTCGGCGAAAGAGATGAAAAGTCTGAAGCTCGAGCGGCATGAGTTCCACGGAGAATGGAACTACACGATAAAACCGTAAGGTCAAGTGTCTCGTTTATTCATTCACAGACCCTAAGACCCTATGCCGAGCCGAACGCGGACATCCGACCCCTCAGCGGCCAATGGAATCCCGAAGGCCATTCGAAGCCGTTGCCGCGCAAGAAACGCATTCTTGTCGTTGGATTCCAGCAACGAACTCATCGTCATGGGTGAGCGCGCATGTTGGCGACCGGGACATTGGAGATTCACCGCCACCCTGTTCGCGATGAAGCGCGAAAGCGTCGGCCAGTAAGAAGCCTTCTCGTCGGGGCCACACTCACATTGCGGGGCTACAGGCTAGAAATATGGCGAAGTTGCCCCCAAACCTGCCCCCATCGTGCACGAGCTACCACCATGCAGCGCAGAGACTCGGCGCGAACATGGATTGTTAGTGGTCACGGACCAGCCCCATTCACGCTACAGCTTCAACTCCATCTCCAACTCCCGCACAACCCTTGCCGACCACTCCTGCATCCCCTGTCGGAAGGCCGGGCTGGGTTTGGGTCGTCTGACCGCCCTGAATATCCCCGATCCTTTGGGGCGGGGCTTTATCAAGTGGCTTGGCGTGCTGTTGATCTGCTTGATCTGCTTCCGTTCGTAGGTCATGGGTAGCCTCCTTATGGTGCCATTTTCCCCTTAGGAACTCGGCGGGAACAGGGGGGGCGGGGGGACAGCAAAAACGTTTCTGTGAATATCTGTGTATTGCCGCTTTTGACGGTCGCATCAATTCTCACAAAGAGGGGGTTGCGAGATCGGATGAACTGTCCTGCTCGGAATTGGACCTGACGGACGTTGTCCGTTCGGTTCACATTCTTGGAGCAACGATCCGGTTTGCCACACAGAAGCGGCCATCCGCTCGCGCCTCGTGGACGGGCGCTATCGACCCTGAGCAGCCCGTCGCGTTTCTCAGGAGCGGTCGTTCAAGCAGTCAAGTCACCTAGGACGTGCAGTTGGTGTGATCGGCACCACGGCAGGATCTTTCACTGAATCAAGTCATTCGCAAGCAGCAGAACAGATTGCGGGACTGTCAGCCCGAGTGCCTTTGCGGCTCTCATGTTGATCACAAGCTCAAAGTTCGTGGGCTGCTCGACCGGTAAGTCGGCGGCCTTTGCACCCCTGAGGATCTGCTCTACATACGAGGCAGCGCCGCGAAACTGCGCAAGATTGCTTGGCGCGTAGGAGACGAGCCCTCCGGCGTCGACATACTCTCGATACGAGTACATCGTCGGCAGACGCTGCTTTGCCATGAAACTGACAATCCGTTTTCGCTGCGTCAGGAGCAGGCGGTCCGGGAGAACGACAAAGGCATCTGGGTGGTGCCCCCCAATCGCGTCGAGCGCAGAGTCAAGTTCTTCCAGTCGGCGTACTTCAACTATGGGTTCCAGCGTCACGCGCAATCTTGCGGCGATTACCTGCGTTTGCTCGAATATCGGTTTGGTTGCAGGATTCGCTGGATTCCACAGCACGCCCAGGTGCGACAGCCCCGGAATAAGTTGTTGGATCAGCTCCAACCGCTTGCCCTCCAATTCCGGTGCCACAATGCTAAGCCCCGTCACGTTACCGCCGGGGCGGGCGAGACTGGCAACAAGTCCTACCTTGACCGGATCCGCGCTCGATGTCATGACGATAGGAATCGTCTTGGTCGCTTGCATGGCCGCAAGGGTCCCTGGCGTACCGCTCGTTACGATCACGTCGGGCTGCAGGTCGACCAGCTCGGCAGCAAGGGCCGGCAGCCGGCCGTCATTCCCGTGAGCCCATCGGTACACCATGACGAGGTTCTGACCCTCGATCACGCCGCGGTCATGGAGTCCCTGCAGAAACGCAGCGATCAGATGGCGATCGAGCTCGGGCGAGGACGTTCCCAAGTAGCCGACAATGGAGCTTCTCACCGCCTGTTGAGCCGCGGTGACCTGTGATCCTATGGCGAGCCCGGAAGTGACGTAGAAGATGAACGTCCGTCGGTCTATCACCGAATCACCTCACCGCAGAATGGAGGGGAAAAGATACTACGTCTCCCTATAGCGCTCAACGTATGCTCATACATTGGCTACACCGATTAATGTCTGGTGGTGCGGAGCGCCACGCGCTGCGTCCGCTTCTGGCCGTTCAGCGACCGTCGGGGCGGCAGCGCTTCCTGCGTTTCGAGACATTGCGGTCGCAACGCGCGGGACTGCCCGCGAAATGACAATTTGTCGCTACGTTTGATCTCGGGAGAAATCGTTCTTGTTGGGGATTAGGCCCTATCTTCTTTGAGCAATCAGAATTGTCTCAAACCCCCAGAATGCCCAAGTGCCCGGCAAGCTCCTTTGCAGGAGGATGCTCCACGGTTCCAGCGCCGCACCCAATAGGAATAGTGCAATTGGACGATGACGTCTTACTTTTAACATAACCGAGCACCCCGACCGCTCAATTGCAGAACACACATGCTCGAAGTTCGGCAAGTAGCGGTGCGTCGGATCATCATAGAAATTCAGACACCCCTTTCTCTTTGGGAAGAGAATGGATTCCTCCGCAGGAAAGGAAAGGTAAAGCTTTCCGTCTCTATTCAAGCACGAGCACATTGCTTCCACGACGTCCATCGGAGCGTCCGTGTGCTCTAAGTTATGGGAGGACACTACGGCATCAAACGTTGGTCCAAATTCCTTGATTCGACGGGCGAAGTACTTGGGCTCGCAAAAATACAGCTCTTCCGCCGCCTTGTGATCATTAGCGTCTAGGTTGTATTCAGCGATATCTATTCCGATGTATTGAAGGTAGGGGTTTAGGGCAAGAAATCTGGTCGGCGAATGATTTCCACAACCAACGTCGAGTACTCTGGCACCCTTCGGTAAGCGTGCGATAAATGCATTTTTTGAGCGATGATCGAGTATCGCTCTCAACTTAGCCCTAAGTCTTGTTAGTCGCATTCACGGTTCCGAGCACTCATGCTCCAGGGTAGCAGTTCATGCTAGCTCATCTCAATTTTGCGCTATGGCTTTGCTTCCACGCTGAGTCCGCAGCCCGATACACATCCTCGACTAGGATCTGCCTCATAAGACACGTTCTCCTCACTGAGCATACCGCTTGGCGTCGTAACATGGTCGGCACGGAAGATGTTCTCCACCCCAGAAGATCCTAGTGCTCTCACTGCCCAAGACCTTCTCCGCGTGGGGCATCGGCGGCTGCTGGTCGCCTCGCAAATGGCTGCTCCCCCGCGAATTGAGATGCAAGGGCGACCGTCTGGAAGTGGCCGGGTGCCGCCGATTGACCAACGCCCGCATTCGGCAGAAGACGCCCCGTTGCTGGCATTCCTCCTCCTCGTTAGCGGACGCTCGCTCGTGTTACAGCATCCGCCTTGAGCCCTCCCGCGAGCGGTGGTACGGTTGAAGTCCCCCGACCCGTTTCATCATCCGCTACCCTGGAGGTGCAAGATGGGCATCATGCTGAAGATTCGTTGGGATATTAAGAACGGTCGAGAGCAAGCGTTTCGGGAGAACCAAAGGAAGTTGTGCGCGGTGATGAGCGCCGATCATCCAGGTGTCATCTGCTACCACGTTGACTACCCGGAGCCCGGTGTCAGCGAGTGGACCGAAATCTACGCCGGCAACAGCGTCTTCAAGGCACACCTTGACAACCAGAAGGGCAAGGAACCACTCGCTACACTCGTCGGAGCGTGCGACAAGATCACGTGCAAGTGCTGGGGCGATGCGGACGCCGAGTCTAAGAAAATCCTGGCCGGCTTCGGAGCCACCTACCATCAAACGGCAGAAGCCTCATTCCTGCTGCATCCCAAGGCCGACCCCGCTTCGCTGATCTAGGACAGGGGGGCGAAAGCTGGGGGTATCCAACGGCGCCCGGCGGCGAGAGGTGCGTATTCCGTTGAAGATGACCGCTGATTCCGGTCGAAGGTGACCGGTGATTCCGGAGGATCGTGACCGACTTGAACGCCGGGTCAGCGCTGTTGATGGTTTTTACATGGGTCGGTCACGTTCAGTCAACTTTCTTCGGTTTCGTGACGGCTTTTTGGGCGGTGGCGCCGGCTCGTTTGCGCATCGATTCTTCGCCTTCGAGATGGATCTTGTGGGCGCTGTGCAAGAGGCGGTCGAGGATGGCGTCGGCGAGCGTCGGGTCGCCGATGTAGTCGTGCCAGTGCTCGATTGGAAGTTGGCTGGTGATGAGCGTGGAGCGCGCGCCGACGCGGTCGTCGAGCAGTTCGAGCAGATCGGTGCGCTCGCGCGGGCCGATGGGGGCGATGGCGAAGTCGTCGATCACCACGAGGTCGACCTTGGCGATGGCGGCCAGGCGTTTGCGGAAGCTGCCGTCGGCGTGACAGAGGCTGAGTTCATCGAACAGCCGCGGCGCGCGCAGATAGAGCGCGGACAGGCCCTGGCGGCAGGCTTGATGGGCAAGGCGCAGCCGAGGAAGGTCTTGCCGCAGCCGGTGGCGCCATGGATGAGAAGATTCTGGCCGGTGCGGATCCAGTCGCAACTGCTGAGGCTCGCGAGTTGGCTGCGATCGAGGCCGCGGCGCGCGCGGAAGTCGAGGTCCTCGAGGCAGCGCGTTCCTTGAGCTGCGCCAGCTGCAGCAGGCGGGTGAGCCGGCGATTCTCGCGGTGGACGATTTCGCGCTCGACCAGCAGGCCGAGGCGATCTTCGAAGGCGAGGCTCTGGGCGGTGCTCTGGGTGAGCTGCTCGGACAGCGCGGCGGCCATGCCGTAGAGCTTCAGGTGGTTCAGTGAATCGAGGGTGGGTTGGATGAGCATGGTTCAAGTTCTCCTGTCGGTGTGGTGGAACGGAAGTAATCCGCCCCGCGCACGTTGGCGTGCTGGGACGGCGTGGGTGAAGCTTGGGGCGCGGCCGCAGCCGGGAACAGCTCGGGGTGCTGATCGAGCTTGGCGTCGAGGATCGACTTGATGCGTTTGCGGGTCGGCGAGCCGATGGCCAGCGCCCGGCGGCAAGCGGCTTCCAGGCGTTCCTTGCCGCAGTGCTTGGCGAGGTTGAGCAGCCCGAGGCAGGCGCGGTAGCCCTGCTCGGGATGCGGGCGGTGCTCCAGCTGCCACTGCACCACATCGCGGGTGGCCGGGCCGATGCTGAGTCCCCAATTGAGCAGCCGCCCCGGCGTCCATTCCAGGTGCTTGCGATGTGACTCCGGCATGTGCTCGGCAATCGTGGTGTGGCGACCGCGCAGAAACGAGCGCAGCGTGGGCGGCGACCCGCTTGCCGTTGAAGAAACACTCGACCGTGGTGGCGGTCAAGCGCACGTCGACCTTCTGCGCACCAGCCGATGCGGGACGCTGTAGTAGTGGCCGGCGGCGTCGACGTGGTAGTCGATGTTGACGATGGCGCTCTTCCACTCGGCGAATTCGTAGCGCGGTGGCTGGCAGCGGCTTCATCGCCGGGCGGTCGATGGTCTCGAAGGCGCTCTGGCGCGACAGCCGTCGAGCTTCTTGAACGGACGCTGGATTGAGATCGACGAGCAGCGCACTGATGGCGGCGTTGAGCTCTGCGAGCGAGAAGAACTGGCGATTGCGAAGCCGCGCCAGAATCCATCTTTGGACCAGCAGCACGCTCGTTTCTACGGCGGCTTTATCGCGTGGCTTATACGGCCGTGCTGGAAGAATGGCTGTGGCGTAGTGGCGCGGCCAGATCGGCGTAGGTCGAAGGTCGCTTCGGGCTCGAAGCGGCAGGCATGGTTGATCGCGCTCTTCAGATTGTCTGGGACGAGCAGAGCGGCAACACAGCCCATGAATTCGAAGCAGCGCACGTGGGAGGCGATCCAGTCGGGCAACTGCTGGCTCCACGTCGCCTCGGCATAGACATAGCTCGACGCGCCCAGCACCGCCACGAAGATCTCGGCACTGCGGATCTCGCCGGTGGCGCCATTGATGATCGGCAGCGGTGTCGCCGGAGTAGTCGATGAACAGCTTGTCGCCGGCGCGGTGCACCTGGCGCATGGAGCGCTTGAGGCGTGCCGCTGGAAGCGCATGATAGTAGCAGACAGAACTGGCTGTAGCGATACGCCCGGCCGGGGTGGGCAGCGCTGTACTCCTCCCACAGCAACTGCAGGGTGACGCCCTTGCGCTTGAGCTCCTGGTGCAGATAGCGCAAAGTCGGGCGCGGCGTAGCGTGGTCACCAGCGGCGGCGGCGTGCGGAAACAGCAGCGCCTCGAGCTCGCGCGTCGTCCATTTCCGGCGGCAGCGGCCAGCCAAGCTCGGCCTCGCGGCGCGCTGGACGTACTTGGTGACCGCCCCCTTCGAAACGCCGGTGGCGGCAGCGATCCGCTCGTGGCTGAGGTCGGCCTCGAACTTGAGGCGGAGAACTTCCTTGATCTTGCGCATGGTCTTCCTGTTGGCAGGCATCCCGCTTCCCCAAAAAATCGGGGAGGGTAACCCGCGCTGCTGAAATCCAGCGCAAACCCGAGGCTCGATTCCGTTTCATCGTGACCGATGATTCCGCACCGTGACCGCGGTTTCCGAAGAAACCCCAAAATCGGTCACGTTCGATCCGGAATCACCGGTCACGTTGCTCCGGAATCGCCGGTCACGTTCGATCGGAATCGTCGGTCACGTTGCTCCGGAAACCTCGGTCACCTTGGTCCGGAATGAGAGGGTGCCTTTGGACGCACCGACCCCATCGATAATGCGCCGCTGCGGCTCGACCGATGACTGCTTACGGCAATACTGGGACGATCGCAAGATGACCGGATATGTGGCCGATCCCGGTCTGTCCAGGCAATGACAATCTGGTATGGCGCCAGATCAATTCTATGGGTTACGACACCCTTAGGAACAGGACAGGAATAGGGTGCCGGGGGGAAAAGATGAATCGCCGAATCAGGCGTGCACGGGACCGAGTGACGCTGCTGCAATTTCCCGCGGAGGGGGTGTTGCAAGACGGTAAGCACGCGGGCCAATCTCCAACGCTTAAGCGATCGGCGGCGTAAGTTCGGCCAATTTCCTCGATAGTTCACGCACCTGCTTCTGGGCGTCCCGAGCGGTCCTCTCGAGCGCCTTGTTGGCTTCCTCGGCTCGTGTCTTAGCCTTGTCGATCTTCCCCTTCAGCTGGAGGACGTAGAAGGGCAGAGAGATCATGGCAAGGAGGATTCCTGCGATGACCCATCTGTGCTGAGTCCAGAAGTCTGAGTACCAGCAGACGATCCCGAACCCGATTAGGGAGAGCGCCTGCGACACGAAGAGGTGCCTGCGACCGTATCGGAAACCGTTGCCGAAGGTGACGAACAGGTAAATGGCAAAGACTGCCGCACCAAGTTCCCCCGAGACCGCCATGAAGTACGTGTTGCCGGCCACGTCGAGGGCTATGGCGGTGTATCGCCGCTCCTCCGAAACGTGAGGGTACGCGAGGATCCACAATGCGACGCCAACCGCGAAAAGGAAGAATCCGATCGTGAACCAGAGCGCGTGCCTCTGGCTGTCGCTTAGCCCGCCGCTCCAGAACCCGAGGACCCCACCCACCCAATAGATCCCGAACCCAAGCAGCACCAAGCCGGGGATCGCGACACGAAGCGTCGCCTGCTCAAACTCCTTCCAGATTTCCGTGGGTTTGACGGACGCGTGCAGGTGCGCCCATCCCTCGCGGGTGAGCCACTGGCGAACCATCGGATCCTCCTTTCAAATGATCTTTGCCATGTCATCGCTAGAGGCAAATAACGTGCCGGTTCAGCCATTTGCGTGGCCAGGGTTGAACGCTCCCGATCCTTCCTGCGGCCACCGCAGCTCCGGCTCGCCGATGATCTCCCATTCCGCGTAGCGCGCGATTAGCTCGCCCTCGTGACGCTCGGCCTTGTACCGAGCCTTGACCCAGCGACCCGTTAGCTCGCTGCGATAGCGGAACGGGTAGCAGAACAGCACCGTCGGGGCGTATAGCGGGCCGGGCATGGTGCGATGTTACTGCCGAACATCGCTCGCCGCCTTCGCGCAGGCGTCGAGTCTTCTTACAGTTAACCGCATCGTCGCGGCAGCCGTTGACGGTAAGCCCCAAGAAAACAAGCTCTTCGGAAAGATGGTGCGGAAAATGCTGCCGCGAATTTCCTGCGTTTGCCGTTTGCCCGGACACTCGGCCAGTATCTTGCAGCCAGTTTTCTTGGCGGGAGAATGCCCATGAAAAACGCATGCCTAGTTTGCCTGTTAGCGGCGGCGGGGTTGCTGCTAGACGCCGGCGTGGCCCAAGCTGACATCATCCAGTCCACGCCTGGCCTGCCTCCGGCAGGTGCTTACACTTCGAGCGACTTTTGCGTTCAGCTTGGACCTGGAGTGTGCGTTGTGAATCTGGCACTGTTCGGATTTACCGGCACTACGTCTATTTTCAATGGCAGCGGACAGAGTATCGATTCCTCGATCTCGCTCACGAGCAATGTCTACACCGACAACGGCGGAAATCCGGGGGCTTTTCTCGGGTCTCTACACCTCTTCGGTCCCATCGGTATTCTCTATTCTGGTCGCACCAGCGACACCGAACTGGGCACATTCCTTTCGACATTGACCGAACTCGACCTGACCGGGACGTTCAATGGTCACTTGATCGAGCTCATGCTCACAGCACAGCCGAGTATAGGGTCGACCACCGTAACCCCGGACGGAAGTGACTTCCGAGTTAGCAGTTTTTTCGATGTGTTCGCGGAAGTTTCAATTGACCATGGCGCATTCGTTCCGGGTTCGGAAAGGACTTTTGTTTTGACACCGGTGCCGGAACCGGTTCCGGAACCCGCCACGCTCACGCTGCTCAGCATTGGCCTCGCAGGTCTAGGCTTCTCGCGTCGGCGCAAGCGGTAACCGATTCCGCGCCAACATGCGCTTACCCTGTAGCTCTGAGGAGGAGTTATGCCATATCGATCCGTCCTAGTGCGCTGTGTAGCGTCGTTTGCTGTTCTTCTCGTGAATCTCGCACCTACGAGTGCAACCGCGGCAGTGATTCGTCTCCATGATATCAACGCGAATGAGGGGATTTCCATCGTCTCGATATACGCCGATCGCCTGACTTCGTCATGGGATGGGACCAACACACTGGATGTCGCGTCACTTTCTGGAAACAACCAAACGTCTCTGGTGGGCATTGAGCAATGCCCACCCGGTGCCGTCTGCCCAGAGCCCGCCACGCTCGCGCTGCTCGGCATCGGCCTTGCGGGACTCAGCTTCGCACGGCGCAAGCGGAACTGATCGCTCAGGCACAAGAATGGGACAGGACACATCGCTTCGGGAGAATGCCCCGAAAATGCAGTGGCCGCGGAGGCAGGTGCATGGAAACCGTCATAGCGAATGGCGCTCGAGACGAGACCATGCACAACCATGCTCGCGCGAAGATTACGAAGTCCAGTGTCAACGGGCAATTGCCGCCTTGGTCGCACGCTTACCCCACGCTCATTGAACTCCTCCGCAAACGAGTAGCTGACTTGCGCCAACATCGGGCCCCGCTTCGGCGGGGCTCTTGTTTCTGGCGTTAGTCGGCGGCGCCCGAGAAAGGTTTGATTGCAGACAGGATCACCCGATGCGAGGGTGGGTCCTGGGGCAAGATCGGCGTAGCGAGAACTTGCGGCAATCTCGCTCCCGACGGTGCGAGAAAATCAAAGGAAGCCGGCATCCTTACGCGCGTTCCCGGCGCAACTCCTCGTTGAACGCTCGTGGCGTTCATTTACGTCGCATTGCGGCGGCAATGATTAGCGCACCAATGATTAGCGCCACGCTGACTGGCAAGGAGGCGACTCCTCGGAATACGGCATACCCGATACCTGCGATGGCAACCAAAAGGGCCACTTCGCGCGCAAGGTATAGCGCCAATATGACCAGCGCAATGATCGCAGCGCCATAGTCCTTGAAGCTCTCGACGAAGCTCTCATTACCCAAGGTCTCTAAGGTCTTAATCCCCATGCCGTAAGCTATATACAGACAAAGCGCAGCGAGGCAGTATCGGACGGACGGTCTTTGAGTGAAGCGGATTGCCGCATCGATCACTTGGTCGAAAATCGAGCCCTTTGCCGCTCTCTCGTTTGCAGCCTGGAACTCAAGGCCGACAAAGTAGGATCTAGCCTTGACGGCATCAGGTGTTAGGGTCGTCTCGCTTTTGAGGAGGTAAATTCCAAAGCCGGACAGAGCCGCCATGATGACTCCAGCCGCTGCGAGCCACCAGAATTCCAATAACGTTCCTTTTATCGCAACGCTTAACAGGAACATGAGCGGGATTCCGCCCCCGACAACCCACCAGGGTTCAGTGCGACGCAGACGTTGCGCAGGAGTGAGGGAAACTCGGGCCGTCGAGTAGCATCGCTCTTCAGTCCGTCGATATGCCCGAAATCCGAATGCGATGGCAATCGCAATCGATATAACGCCGTAGCCCCAATTCTCAGCGAACCTGCTCGTATTGGCCTGCAAGGCCCAGAGTGCCGCAGCGAGGACAAACCCGATCCCCGCTCGCCCTGCGAATGCCCTGCGGCGTGCGCCCACCGTGAAGTGCTCGATCCACGTTGCAGGCGTGCCGTCCGGATTGACGAACGCCTCATCCATGTCCTGCCTTTTTCTAAGTGCCCCCCAAAGAGCATAGCCAACCGGCGAGCAGGGGGCCGCCTTCCACATTGATCCAGCGCAAAGTCTTTCACGCTAGATCGGAACAAGGTTTTGCAATTCGTCGGCCGGGAGACGTTCAGACCATGGGCAACGATTCGCCGTCGAACCGGAATGTATTAGCCCATGCCTTTCTGCTGGGCATCTTGATCCTGGCAGTCGGACTAGGGCTCTTCCTGTTGCTGAAACACGCGGTTATCGCTCACTTTATATGGTTCCTGCTCCCCCTATGTTCACTCGCGGTCAGGAAGAGCGATTGGGGCAGAACTGTACATAGCGAAGTATTTCGTCTGATATGCATCGGTGCAACATCGTTTTCGGTCATCATGGCCGTCGTCTACTTGGTCACAGGGTACTCGGCGATTCTTGACGTTCTCTCTCGCAGGGCCGAGTGTAGCGAGTCGTTTGCGCTTTTCTTCGATGAGGCGCATCCCTCAGCGTCCCCTATGGGGAGCCGCGCCGGGCGAGCTAGGGTGGCTCGCGTTCGCCCCGTCGGGCTAGGCGCGGCATTGACAGTGCAGCGCTTTATGCGCGCCGCTGCAATGGGATAACCTTCGCTCCCTTTGCCAATGCGGCGAGCATGTCCGCCCATTGCTGCATCATCTTTCGCCGCTCCGGCAAATATTCGGCACGGTTGTACGCTCCGCGCACGTCGTCGCGCTCGCAATGTGCCAACTGACGCTCGATCACGTCCGGACGGTAACCGGCTTCGTTGAGGATCGTTGACGCCACGGCACGGAAGCCGTGCCCGGTCATCTTGCCTTTGTAGCCGAGGCGGTAGAGGGCGAAAAGCATTGTGTTGTTGCTGATGGGCTTGTCCGGGTTGCGCCCAGGGAAGACGTACCGGCTGCCGCCGCCGATGGCGCGCAGCTCGCGCAGGACGGCAAGCGCCTGGCGCGATAGTGGTACGACGTGCTCGGTTTTCATCTTCATGCGCGCGGCCGGAACGATCCACGTCGCGCCGTCCATGTCGATCTCGCTCCACTCCGCACCGATCAACTCGCCGGTGCGAACGAAGGTCAGCGCCAAGAGTTTCAGCGCATAGCCGGTCAGCTTGTCGCCAAGCTCTGGATAGCCGTCGATCGCGGTCAGGAGTGCGGGCAATTCCTCGGACGTTACGGCGGGTTGATGCTGGCCCTTGTGCGGGGCCAAGGCACCGCGCAGATCCGCCGCGGGATCGCGCTCGCAGCGGCCCGTGGCGATGCCGTAGCGAAACACCTGGCCGGCCATCTGCAGCACGCGGTGCGCGAGCTCGTGCGCGCCCCGCTGTTCGATTTTGCGCAGCGGCTCGAGCAGGGCAGGGGCGGTCACCTGGGCAATGGGCATCGCACCGATATCCGGGAACAGGTAAGTTTCCAGCCGGCGCCGCACGTCGGCGGCGTGCGTCGGCACCCAGGTATGTATCTGCTTCGCGTGCCACTCGCGCGCAACCGCCTCGAAGCTACTTATTGCCCGGTGCAACTCGCGGCGCTTCGCCTCTTTGCGATTGGCGCTCGGGTCTACGCCGCTTGCCAGCAGTGCGCGGGCCTCGTCGCGCAGCTCGCGCGCGCCCTTGATCGGGTGCGGCTTGTGGGTCTCGGCGTCGCGTCCGGTCCGGCTCGCCAACGGCACGTCCGGGTAGACGCCGAGCGAGAGCCGCTTTTCCTTGCCGTCGAAACGGTACTTGAGGCGCCACCATTTACCACCGCTGGGCGCAACCTCGAGATAAAGCCCCTTCTCGTCGTACAAGCGGATCGGCTTGTCAACGGGCTTGGCATTGCGGATCGTGCGATCGGTTAGGGGCATGGGGCAACTCAGAGCAGTAGCGGCTTCTATGCCCCCAATGTCGCCCCCGGCTGCCGCCGGCTGTCAATCGCCTTGCGAAGCCTCTACGGGAACAGACTCCGGAGGTTTTCCCTCCGAGCTAGGCCGGGTGTTGGGAACCTCCGGGTATCTGTTGGAATTGACGATGGTGCCCGGGGCCGGAGTCGAACCGGCACGGCGCGATTAGGCGCCTGCGGATTTTAAGTCCGCTGTGTCTACCAGTTTCACCACCCGGGCAAACGCCGATTGTACGCAAAGCGCGCTCGGCTGCCCGGCGTCGGGCAGCGCGGTGTGAGCGACCGCGCTTGCCCGGTCACGCTGACGTAGGCGACGGTGCCGGCGCCGCCGTGCCCGCGGCCTGGCGCTTGTGGTGCTCTGCGCCCAGAAACAGGTACATCGCCGGGACGACGAACAGCGTGAAGAAGGTCCCGATGGAAAGCCCGGTGAAGATCACGAGGCCCATGGCGTGGCGACCCGCTGCGCCGGCACCCGACGCGATCACCAGCGGGACGACACCGAGCACCATCGCCGCCGTCGTCATCAGGATCGGGCGCAGCCGGACCGCCGCGGCTTCCTCGATCGCTTCGCGCTTGGACCGTCCCGCAATCTGCAGCTGGTTCGCGAACTGGCAGATCAGGATGCCGTGCTTGCTGATCAGGCCCATCAGCGTGACGAGCCCCACCTGCGTGTAGATGTTGAGCGTGGCCAGGCCGAGATTGATGAAGATCAGCGCGCCGAAGAGCGCCATCGGCACCGAGATCAGGATCACGATCGGATCGCGGAAGCTTTCGTACTGCGCCGAGAGAACGAGGAAGATGATGATGACCGCGAACAGCAGCGTCGGGACGAAGCCGCCCGATTCCTGGACAAACTGCCGCGATGGCCCGGCGTAGTCGATCGCATAACCGCTCGGCGCGACCTCGGCCACTGTCTGCTTCATGAAGTCGAGCACCTGCTTCTCCGACACCGATGGGCTGTACACGCCCATGATCGTCGCCGAATTGAGCTGCTGGAAATGATTGACGCCTTCGGGCACCGTCTCGCTCTTCTGCGTGGCGATCGTCGAGGCCGGCAGCAGCGAGCCGTCGGGTGCGCGCAGATAATAGTCGAGCACCTGCGACGGATTGAGCCGGTCGACCTGCAGCACTTGCGGGATGACCTTGTACGAGCGTCCGGCGATCGAGAAATAGTTGACGTAGCCGCCGCCCAGCGCCGAGGTGAGCGCGGCGCCGACATCCTGCGGCGTGAGCCCCAGCGTCGCCAGCAGGTCGCGGTCGACGACGACGGTGCTCTGCGGCTTGTCGAGCTTGAGGTCGGTGTCCACGAAGAAGAAGATGCCGCTCGCGCGCGCCTTGTCCAGCACGGCCTGCGAGACCACGTTCAACCGGTCGAACGGTTCGGTCGTCTTGATGACGAATTGCAACGGCAGGCCGCGCGCGCCGGGAAGCGGGGGGAACTGGAACGCGGCGACGGTCGCACCGGCGATGCCGCTCCATTTCTTCTGCAGCTCCTGCTGCAGGGCGTCGGCGCTGCGCTTGCGCTCGTTCCACGGCTTGAACAGCACGCCGCCGATCCCCTGGTTGACGACCGGCACGCCGGTCACCTGAAACATCTGGTCGTATTCGGGCAGCGCGTGGGCGATGTCGAACACCTGCTTCGCGTACACGCCCATCTGCTGCGGCGTCGCGTTGGGCGGCCCCAGGACCTGCGCCAGCACGATGCCCTGGTCCTCCGGTGGCGCGAGTTCCGCCTTCGACGTGGCGAAGAGGTAGACCGTTCCGGCGAGCAGCAGCAGGCCCATCACGACGAAGACGATCCAGGTATCGAGCAGGCTGTGCAGCAGTCGCTGGTAACCGGAATGCAGGCGACCGAACGCGCGGTCGATCAGATGGACGAAGCGGCTTTCCTCCTGCTCGGCGCGGAAGATGCGCGACGTCATCATCGGGGAAAGCGTCAACGCGATGATGCCGGAAACCGCGACTGCAGCGGCGAGCGTGAACGCGAATTCCGTGAACAGCGCGCCGGTCAACCCGCCCTGGAAGCCGATCGGGATGTACACGGCGACCAGCACGATGGTCATGGCGACGATCGGGCCGCCCAGCTCGCGCGCGGCGATGAGCGAGGCCTCGAGCGGCGGTTTGCCTTCGACTTTCATATGCCGGTCGACGTTCTCGACGACGATGATCGCGTCGTCAACGACGAGCCCGATCGCGAGCACCAGCGCTAGCAACGTCAGTAGATTGATCGAATAGCCGAGCACCAGCATGATGAAGAAGGCGCCGATCAATGAGAGTGGCATCGCGATCAGCGGGACGGCGACCGCGCGGACGCTGCCGAGGAAGAGGAAGATGACTGCGCTCACGATCAGCAATGCGAGTCCCAGCGTCTTCTCGACTTCGTCGATCGAGCTGCTGATGAACTTGGTCCCGTCGTAGACGATCTGGCCGCTGATGCCGGCGGGCATCGCGGCCTGGATGTCGGGGAAGACGTTGCGGACGCGCTTCGCAACGTCGAGAACGTTGGCGTCGGGCGCGACCTTGATCCCGATGAACACCGAGTTGCGTCCGCCGAAGGCCGTCGTGAAGTCGTAGCTCTCGGCGCCGAGCACGACGGTGGCGACGTCCTCGAGGCGGACGATGGCGCCGTCCTTCTGCATGACCGAGAGCCGCTTGAATTCGTCGACCGAATGCAGGCTCGTGTCAGCGGTAAGGTCGACGCTGACCATCTGTCCCTTGGTCGTGCCGAGCGCCGCTAGATAGTTGTGCGATGAAAGCGCAGTGCGCACATCGCTCGCGGTGACGCCGTGCGCAGCCATCCGCTGCGGATCGAGCCACGCGCGCAGCGCAAACTGGCGCGCCCCGAGGATCTCGGCGGTCTGCACGCCTTCGACCGAGTCGAGCTGCGGCTTCACGACGCGCACCAGGTAATCGGTGACGTTGTTGTTGGGCAGAACGTCGCTGAAGAACCCCATGTACATCGAGTCGATCGTCTGCCCGACCTGCACCGTCAGCACCGGCTGCTGAGCTTCCGGCGGCAGCTGGTTGCGCACCGATTGGACCTGCGTGTTGATCTCGGTCAGCGCGCGGTTGGCTTCGTAGTTGAGGCGCAGCGTCGCGATGATCGTCGACACGCCGGTCGAGCTCGTCGACGACAGGTAATCGATGCCTTGCGCCTGTGCGATCGCGCTTTCGAGCGGCTGGGTGATGAATCCGGCCACCGTCTCGGCGTCGGCGCCGTAGTAGGCCGTGCTGACGGTGACGACGGCGTTTTCCGTCTTGGGGAACTGCCGCACCGAAAGGCTCGTGACGGCGCGCAGCCCGAGCACCAGGATCAGCAGGCTCACCGTGATCGCGAGCACCGGCCGACGGATGAAGATGTCGGTGAAATTCATCGGCGATTTCTTATTTTTCCTGCGGGGTCGGGTTGGGGCTGAACGCCGGCAGCACGCTGTTGTCGATGACGAGCGGGGTGCCGTTCTTGAGCTTGACGGTGCCGCTCGTCACGACCGTCGCGCCCGGTTCGATGCCCTTGAGAATCGCGACCTGGTCGCCGCGCCGGGGCCCCGTCGTGACGAATACCTGCTGGGCGACGAGGCTGCGCGCGGTTTTCTCGTCTTTCTGCGCGGCGCCTTTGGGCTCCTTCTGCGCGCCGCCCTGGGTTTCCTTGGGCTGCGCGGGCATGGCGATGAACACGGTGTCACCGTAAGGGTTGTAGGTGATCGCGGTCTGAGGAAGCGTCAGATAGCGCTGCTCTTCTCCCGCGCCGACCGACACCGTAGCGAACATTCCTGGCAGCAGAAGCCTTTTCGGGTTCGGAATCGTCGCCTCGACCTGAACGTTGCGCGTGGTGGGGTCGACGCGCGGGTTGATCGCGTTGACCTTGCCGTCGAAGCTTTGCCCCTTGTACGCGTCGGTGGCCACCGTCACCTTCTGGCCGAGTGCGACCTGCGGCAGTTGCTGCTGCGGCACGAAAAAGTCGATGTAGACGGGATCGATCGTCTGCAACGTCACGAGCTTGTCGCCGGCATTGAGATACTGGCCGGGGTTCACCATCGTGATGCCGAGCTTGCCTGCGAAGGGAGCGCGGATCGTCTTCTTGTCGACCAGCGCCGACTGCTGCGCGACGAGCGCTCGCTTGTTCTTCACGTCGGCCGCGTCGGCATCGACCTGGGCCTTGCTCACCGCCTCGGCTTCGAGCTGGGCGTTGTCGCGGTCGTAGACGGTCTGCGAGAGATCGGCGGCGGCTTCCAGCGCGTGGAGCTGAGCGACGTCGGAATCGGCGTTGAGCTGCGCGAGCACTTGTCCCGACCGCACCTCGTCGCCAGAGCGGAATTGAACGCTGCGCACGAGGCCGGCGATTTCGGTCGTCACGTCGACGCCGCGCACGGCGCGCAGCGTGCCGACCGCATTCAGTGTCGGCTGCCACGCCTGATAATCCGCCTTCATTGCCGTCACCGTCGCGGAGGGCTGCGGTGCGCTCCCCATGTACTTCTTCATCATGTAGCCCTTGAACATGTTGAAGCCGACGATGGCGCCAAGCAGGACGCCGACGGCGATCAGCATGATGATCATGCGTTTGGTCAAGGGCTTCTTCTTCGCATCGTCCATGCGCTTCCCCTGGAATTCAAGTGTTTCGAGCGCTAGTCCGCCTTGGAGCGACTCGGCGCCTCGGCGACGTCGCGTTGCCACCAGCCGCCTCCGAGCGCCTGGAACAGGGCCGCGGTGTCGGCGTAGCGCGCCGCTTGCGCCCGCGTGAGCAGGATTCGCGCGAGATGGTACTGGCGCTGCGCGTTGAGCAAGGTGAGATAGCTGACCGCGCCCAACTGGAATTGCCGCTCCGCGAGCGCGAGCGATTCGCGGGCGGCGGTCTCGGCATTGGCTTGCGCCTGCAGCAACCGCGCATCGTCGTCGAGGGCGCGCAGCGTGTCGGCGACGTTCTGGAACGCGAGCAGGACGGTCTGCCGGTATTGCGCTGCCGCCTGGTCGTACGCATCGATCGCGGCGCGCCGCTTCGCGGTGAGCGCGCCCCCGCGGAAGAGCGGCTGCAGCAACCCCGCGCCAACGCTCCAGATGCTGGGCCCGGCGAAGAGATCGGCCAGCTTCACCGACTGACCGCCGAAGCTGCCCGTCAGCGTGATCTGCGGATACAGGTTCGCGGTGGCGACGCCGACCTCGGCGCTCGCCTGGTGCAATAGCGCTTCGGCCGCCAGGATATCGGGGCGCTGATGCACGAGCGATGATGGCACGCTGAGCGGGATGTCCGGGGGCAGCGTGAGCGCGTCGAGCTCGAACTCAGGCAGCGCCGCGAGACTCGGCAGCCGGCCCGCGAGCACGGCGAGCTGATGCCGCGTCTGCTCGAGGTCGCGCTCCAGCGGCGGCAGCGTCGCCCGCGTCTGCTCGAGTTGCGCGCGCTGGGCAAGCACATCGGAGCGGGACACGGCGCCCAACGTGAACTGACGCTGGACCACCGAAAGCTGCCGCTCCAGCGCCGTGATGATTTCCTTGGTCGAGCGCACCTGCGCGCGCAGCGCCGCGTCGCTGACCGCGGTCGTCACGACGTTGGACGTGAGCGTGACATGGGCACCTTCGAGCAGGTAGGCCTGATAGTCGACCTGTGCCTGCAGGCCCTCGACTTCGCGCCGAGCGCCCCCGAAGACGTCGAGCGCGTACGAGACGCTGACGTTGGCGTTGTAGAGCGTGAACAGGCTCGTCCCCAGATTCGGTTCGCCTAGCGTTGCGCCGGAAATCTTCTGGCGCGACGCTGACACGTTCGCGTCAAGCGCCGGATAGAGCAGCTCGCCCTTGCCCGCGGCGAGGTTCTCGTTCGCTTCGCGCAGCGCGGCCTCCGCCGCGGCGAGCGTGGGGCTGTCGGCCAGCGCCTGACGGATGAGGTCGTCAAGCGGTGGCGAGTGAAAGAGCGTCCACCACTGGGCTGGAAGATCGGCGCCGGGAACGAATCGCTGCGCGGTGCCGCCGGTGCCGGAGGTGGCAACGGTGGCCGCGGGCATCGGCGTCTCGGTATAGCGCTGCACCTGCGGGGGGGACGGTCGGACGAAATCGGGGCCGACCATGCACCCGGACAGTGCAACGCTGAGGGCAATCGCGGTGGCAATCCGAAGCTCCGCCAGGTTCACCTTTTTATGCTCCTGTTCTTGTCGGGACATGACGGGCTGGGCCCGGAACCGTAAAGTCCACGCGGTAATATGGGCCTCGTCCTCGGGCACAACAACCCCTTGCCCGATTCGGTGTGCGGCGTCAGGTAATGACAAAGCGCATGGAGAATCGTTCAGCGACCCGGCGATCGCACCGGGGTGGCTCGTCGGGCGCTGGCGGCACCGCGATTAGGCCTTCGTGGCCTCGATCCCTGCGAAGAGCCGGACAACTCCTGCCGCCGCGTTTGACCGATGCCAAAGGGCCGATCGGAAGCGCGCCCCTATGGTTGTCACATTCGGATATCGGACTCGGGATTGCGATTCGATCCACCGCAAAATGTAACACGGCTGCTGCGATAGCGGCGATCGCTGGCTTACCCGGCGGCGCTCACGCGCTCGTCTTCGGAATCGTGACCACGAGGGTCGTTCCCTCGCCGGGCCGGCTCGACACGTCGAGGTCCCCGCCGAGCGCCCGCGCGCGCTCGCGCATTCCCCGGATCCCGTGCGAAGTCGGTTTTTGCAGCGCATCTTCGGCGATGCCGGCCCCGTTGTCGCGGATCGTGAGCGCGTGACCCGAGCCGGATTCGGAGAGCGTGACCGCGACCTCGGTGGCCTTGGCATGCCGCGCGACGTTGGTCAGCGCTTCCTGGAAGATGCGAAAGAGCGTGAGCGCGCAGTCGCGCTCGACGGCGATATCGGGATCCGGCGTTTCGACGGTGATCTTGAGGTTCGCGTGTTTTCGATACTCGCCCGCCTGCCAGGCCAGCGCGGCCGCGAGACCCAGGTCGTCGAGGATGCTCGGCCGCAAATCGGAAACGATCTTGCGGGTCGCGGCGACGGCGGTATCGACCAGGCGGCTCATGCTCGCGCACTTGTCTCGCAACGACGCGCCGTTCACGGGAAGGCGATCGGCGACGTAGCCCAAGTCGATCTTGAGCGCGGTCAGCGTCGCGCCCAGCTCGTCGTGCACTTCGCGGGCGATGCGCGCCTTTTCCTCCTCGCGCACCGACTGCAGGTGGCGCGACAGCGCGCGCAGCTCCTCGCGCGAACGCTCGACCTCGAGCTGGGCGAGACGGTTCTGCGTATCGTCGAACACGAGGCCGTCCCAGACGATTTCGCCGCTGTCGAGGTGCCGCGGACGCGCGCGGATCGACAGCCATTTCTCGCTCGGATCGTGCGCGGGCCGCAGCGGGCCGCTCCATGTCCAGTTCGCGAGATTCGCCGCCGACGCGTCGAGCGTCGCATCGAAATGTCGCCGGTGGCCCGCGGGAATCAGCGTGAAGAATGCTTCGGGATCCGCGCGAAGCCGGGCTTCCGGCGCACCGGTCAGCGGCTCGCAGCCGGGGCTCGCGTAGGCGAACGAGTACGCGCCGTCGGCGTCGCGGACGAGCTGGAACACCATCCCCGGCACGTTGGATGCGATGCCTTCGTAGCGCGCCTCGCCCTCCCTCAGCGCGCCTTCCATCGCGCGTCGCGCCGTGAGGTCGTAGCACGACCAGAGGAATCCCGAGAAATGCCCCTGCATGTCGTGATAGGGCCGCGCGTTGCAGAGGATCGTGCCGTACGTGCCGTCGGCGCGCGCCAGCCTCGCCTCGAGCTCGAAGGGCGTGCGCTCGCGCAGCGAGCGGGCGTAAACCTCGCGCCAGCGCTCGCGATCGTCGGGATGCACCGCGGCGATCCAGCCGTTCCGGAGTTGCGTTTCGCGCGCGCGACCGGTGTAGTCGACCCACGCATTGTTCACGTAATCGCAGGCGCCGTTCGCATCGGAGCGCCAGACCAGGCTCGGCAGGTCCGAAAACAGCGCGAAATAGAAATCGCGCGAGCGTTCCGTTTGCCGCTGCAGCTCGATCCGCTGCGTCACGTCGCGGGTGATGACGGAGTAACCCTGCAGCGCGCCGGCGTCGTCGCGAATCGCGGAAATGATGTCCTCGCCGCAGTAGCGGCTCCCGTCGCTGCGAACGTGCCAGCATTCCTCCTCGAACGCGCCGACACGGGCGGCCTTTTCGAGCGCGCGCGCGCAGGACTGTATGTGTCCGGTCCCGTAGAGCATCGCGTAGTGCCGGCCCATGGCATCGGCTTCGGTGTAGCCCGTCAGGGCGGCCGCGCCCGGGTTCCAGCTCGCGATCCGGCCGTCGGGTTCCAGCATGAAGATCGCGCAGTCCTTGATTGCATTGACGATCAAGCGCGTGCGCCGCTCCGCGTCGCGCAGCGCCTCCTCGGCGCGGTTGCGGGCGAGCATGTCCGCGACGATCCGCGCGTTCGCCGTGGCGAGGTCGCGCGCGCGCTGCAGCGCGGTCTGGAAGAGCCACGTGCAAAGAGCGAGCAGCGTCGCGAGCAGCACGCCCAGCGCGAGCGCGATCTCGGGCAGCGGTGACTTGCGGTGGAGCAGCGCGTCCCGCGTCGGCGTGACGCGCAGCAGCCAGTCGGCGCCGGCGATGCGCAACGGCTGCTCGTCCGCCCATTCGTTGCCGGCCGCCTCGTCGTCGCCGGCGACCGATGCCACGGGCTTGCCGGCTTCGTCGAGGTCGATCTCGTAGTCGGGAAAGCGGCCGCGAAGCAGCGCGTGAAACCAGGTGTTTCCCGGCATTTCGGCGATGGCGACGCCGCGGAGCACGTCGCCCTCGAAGGACGGGGCCACGAGCGCAAAGCCGTTGCCGCGGCCTTCCACGCCGAAGAACCCCGTCAGCGCGGGCTTGCGGGTGGCGATTGCCTTGGCGACGACGCTCCCGAGATGGGCGTCGGTGCGAACGTCGGTATCGGGCGGCGTGACCTCGTTTGGCGCGGCGATCCAGTGCGGGACGTACTGCGCGTCGATCCACCCCAGCGCGGAGAGCTCGTCGCGCTCCGGCAGGAGCACACTCGCATCCTGCTGCCACTGCTCGGGCGCGCTCACGTAGCTCGGCACGCGCGCAGCGAGCCGCCCCAGCAGCGCCATGTGGCCTGCCAGATTGCGCTCGATGCGTCCGCGGATGTCGCTTGCGACGACCTCGGTGTTGTTCTGGATCGCTCGGGTTTCCTGCTGCACGAGCGCGTGCCACAGCACGAGGGCGCAGACGAACACGGTGAACCACACGATGACCGGAAGCCACCGCCACACGACGCGGCGCTCTTCCGCGCTGCCGAGCGAAGCGTAGACCAGCACTGCGGCGCTGACGACGATCGCGAGTAGCGCGTTGGTCCTCTCGCCACCGGTCAGCAGCAGCCAGCGTGCTGCCGCGGCGCCGCCGGTCCACGCGCCGAAGAGAAGCAGCAGCGCCAGCGCCAGCGTGATCGAGCCGATCAGCGTCAGCAGAACGGAGCGCACCGGCCCGCGCGCGGCGGGGCGCAGTGTCACAAGGGCACAGCCGAGCGCGATCAGCAGGATCGCAGTGAGGAGTCCCATCTCGTTGTAGGCGCCGGCGCCGATCGGGAGCCAGGTGTTGGCGAGAATGGGCCGCACGGGGACCGACCCCGGGACGACGTACGCCACGATGCGCAGCGTTCCGAGGGCGATCGGCACGGCGGCGAAGAGCCGCGTCAGCACGGTAAACCGGGCGGCGGCCAAAACGAGCGCGGCTCCCAGGAATGCGAATGCCCAGGCGGTGTCGTACTGGATGCGTTCGAGGCCGAGCGGTGGACCCGTCGGTGCGCCGACCGCGTGCCAGCTCAGGATCACCTCGCCGCAAAACGCAATGATCAGCAGTCCGGCCACGAGGAGCGGAGCGGAGGACCACATCGTCGAGCGCTGGATCGAAACCATCAGGGCGAATCGTTCGCCGGGGAGGGCCACAAACGCAAAATTCAATGTTACTCCAGCGTGACGACGATTCGTCGCGTCAGCCGGGGCGAGCGTCTACGATCGCCACGCCTGCTGCGCGCGGCGATGCCAACGTCGATGCAAGTAGCAGCGGGCGAAGCGGGCGCTGCGCGCGCAACGCTTCGCCGGCCTCCATCATGAGAACCTGGAAGCGGGAACGGCGGTTTACCTCAACCGTCTCGATCTCATTCGGGTCCGGGGAACCGGAGAATCGTCTCGGTGTGTCCCGTGGCGCCCACGCTGACGGTCATGGCGGCGTCGCTTTGATCAGTGCGAATCGTATAGCGTCCCGGCGGAACGCGGACCAGGAGCCAGGGTCCATTGGTCACCGTGTCGAGGACAGGTTGGCCACGCGCGTCTTCGATGCTGACCTTGACATCGGCGAGGAAGTATCCGGAGCCGGCCCTCGCGAGCCAGATCCACAAGTTGTAGTCGTTGGCCTTCTCGCGAATCGCGTCGCGTTCTTCGAGCCCGACGCCGCCCGACAGATAGGGAATCCCGCCGCTCGCCTGCGGCTGGGCCCATTGAGCTTCGGGCTCGCCCGGTCGCTGCGCGGCGCAGGCAAGTCCCGTTGCGCCGACCATCGCGGCCAGCAACGCGCCGGTAGTAGCTCGGATCGGATTCATGCTGCAACCTTTCGCGCGGCGAGCCCAAGCCGCCCGCCGCACATCATTCCAGTCGACCCCGCGGCAAACCCGCGAGTCAGCTCGAGCTCTTTTGCTTCGACATCTCGTCCTTCGACTTGTTCTTGTCCTCGGACGGAGTCGACGCCGAGTTGTCGCTCGACGGCGGCGCGGGTGCCGCAGCGGTGTTGGTGTTGCTGTTGCCGCTCTGAGCCGAGGAGGACGACGGCGGCGTGCTGCCGGTCTGCGGCGCGCTCTGGCTCGGCTGTTGCGCGCTGCTCGCGCGATCCATGCTCGATGTGCCTTCCCGCTGGCACGCGGTCAGCAGCGTCCCTAGCGACGCCATCAGCACCACTGCCAGGATTCGTCGGTCTAGTCTCATGTAAGCCTCCTTTGAGGTCGCGTTCACCTGCTGGAAAGATCCGCGGCCGCCTTGTCGCGGATGTCGTTCTTCACTTCCCTCACGCCGGGCACGCGACTCGCGAGGTCCGCGGCGCGGGCCCCTTCATCGGGGCTCTCGGCGAAGCCGCTCAACTGCACGGTGCCTTTGAAGGTCTCGATCTTGATTTCGTCGCTGTCCACCTTCGGATCGGCGATCAGCGCCGTGCGCACCCGGCTCGTGATGAGGGAGTCGTCAATGTATTCGCCCATGCTCTCCCGCGTCGGCGTGGAAGCGCATGCGACGAGCACAACCGCCGCGACTGCAACCAGCGGTCGCAGGGAACTCACGATTCGTCGCTCGCCCATGGTCTGTCTCCTTGATGCTTCGATTCGCGATCCGTTGTCGCGCCTCGGCGTTGGTCATGGCTTGACGGCGTAGGTGCTCCAGGCGCGCTTGAACTCGTCCTGCGTAAGCCTTCCATCATGGTTGCTGTCGTTCTGTTGAAAGACGGCGTCGAAGCCATCGAGCTCCTTCGTGTCGTCGCGCGTGACGTAGCCCTTTCCCGCGACGTCGAGCTTGCTGAACGCCGAATCAGGCAGCTCGCTCCTGCCCGGCGGTATGGGTTTCGCATCGTCGATGACAGCAGGCGCGGGCGGCGATCTCGTCTTCAGGTCCGCAGCCAACGCGGTGCCGCACACCGCAATGGCGATCCCGGCAATAGCGACGAGCGCATCGCGTACGCGCCGGCGTTGCTGCATTGAAACCAAATCCATCGGTCACTCCTCTTTTCTCTCGCGGACGTAGGAGACACGCGGGGGTCGGCGCGGGCCTCTGCATCGAAACTAGCAAGCGGCGTGCCGCGTGTACGGGAGCGTTTTGGCGCCGGCACTGCGCGGGGGTCGCGGGCCTTGCCTTGCTTCGAGCGCCCGGCAGGCGATCCGAAAACGCCCCATGATCGAAAAACCTAGCTCCTTTGCTGCAACGGCGAGTAAGAATTACCGGGAAGAAATGCATCGACGGGACGTTGCGTCGATCCGGGTCGGCCGGTCCGGGGCCAGACGAACGGCCTTCTGCCGTAGGAGGCTGTCCTACGCGCGTTCCCCTTGCGCCTACGCGAAAAGAGGCCTTGCACCGATAGCCGGGCCCGGCCGGCGCACGCGAGGATGAAGCAATCGGTCGTGTGGGGGAGTTCTCATGTCGACGATCGTCGAATCCTTGCCGTTGTCGAGGACTGTTGTGCCGCCGTCGCGGGTGTTCGCAAACATGACTTCCGAGCGCGGCGCGAAGAGCGGCGATCGCTTGCAGCGGCTGGGTGCGCTCTATGGCGCATGCCCGTCGATGCGCAAGCTCTTTGCAGCAGTGCGGCGGATCGCGCCGACGTCCGCGACCGCGATGGTCCTGGGAGAAAGCGGTTCGGGCAAGGAATTGGTGGCGCGTGCGATCCACGACGGCTCCGCTCGCCGGAACGGGCCCTTCGTCGCGGTAAATTGCGGGGCCCTTCCAGAGGACCTTATTGAAAGCGAATTGTTCGGCCACGAGCGAGGGAGCTTCACCGGCGCAACGCGCACACATCGCGGCTGTTTCGAACGCGCCAATCGAGGAACATTGTTCCTGGACGAGATCGTCGAAATGCCCGCGGATCTTCAGGTACGATTGTTGCGTGTGCTGGAGACGGGCCGATACTCCCGCGTCGGCGGCGACGCGGAGCTTGTCGCTGAGGCCCGCGTGATTGCAGCGAGCAATCGCGACCTTCGCGCGGCGGTGGCGTCCGGTCGGCTGCGGGAGGATCTCATCTATCGACTGTGCGTGATTCCGATCGTCGTTCCGCCGTTGCGGGAGCGTGGAGGCGATGCGCTGCTGCTGGCGGAAAGGTTTCTCGATGAGTTGAATCAGGAGCATGGAACGACCAAGACATTCACCGCCGAGGCGCGTGCGAAGATCGAGCGACACCCCTGGCCCGGCAACGTGCGGGAGCTGAGAAACATCGTGCACCGGTCGTTCGTGCTGTCGGACGACGTTGTCGAAGTGGATCCTGGACCGATGCTCGGTGGGAGTTCCGTCGCCGAACATGGGGGCGAGTGCGCCGGAGCCGATGGCACCGGCGAGACGGTCGCGATTCCGGTCGGCACCTCGCTCGATGACGCTGAACGCACCCTGATTCTGGCGACGCTTGTCGCTGTCGGCGGCAGCAAGGTCAAGGCCGCGCAGCTTCTGGGCATCAGCTTGAAGACGCTGTACAACCGGCTGCAGGCGTATCGCGGTGCCGCAATGGGCACCCCCCAATCCGCGAAGCATCTGGTGCTGGTCGGGATGGCCTGACATCTTTCTGACATCTTTGAAGGGAAGGCGCGCGTGACTACAATGCAATCGGATGCCGAGGTTGGCCAGGTGACCGGTGGAGTGGGGATGAAGGATGCGGGCACGGCAGGCAAGAAGCGCGTACTGATCGTCGATGATCACGCGCTCGTGCGTGCCGGTCTCGCGCAACTCATCGACGCGACCACCGACCTCGAGGTCGGGGGCGAAGCGGGTACAGCGGCGGCGGCGCTAAGCCTCGCGACCGAAGAGCACTTCGACGTCGTGCTGCTGGACATCTCGCTGCCGGATGCCAACGTGCTCGATACGGTGACCACGCTGCGGCGACGCGCGCCGAGCCTTCCGATCCTGATCGTGAGCATGCATCCCGAGGACCAGTACGCCGTCCACCTGCTGCGCGCCGGGGCGAGCGGATTTTTCCCCAAGGCAGGCGAGGCAAAGGATCTGCTCGCGGCGGTGCGTGCGGTTGCCGACGGCCGGCGCTACATCAGCCCGACGCTCGCCGAGGCACTCGCGCTCGAAGCGACCGGCACGTCGAACGGGCCGCCGCATCGGCAGCTGTCGAGCCGCGAATTCCAGATCTTTGTCGGCCTCGCCGCAGGCAAGACGGTGACTCACCTCGCGGACGAGCTGTGCCTGAGCGTCAAGACCGTCAGCACTTACCGGACGCGCGTGCTAGAGAAGATGCACATGTCGCGCAACGCCGAGCTCACCGCGTATGCACTGCGCCACAACCTGATGCAGTGACCCGGCGAAGCGCGGACCATGGGGCGGATATTGCGTGCTTTCATCGTCGAGGACTCACCGCTCATTCGCAAGCGGATCATCGAGGCGCTCGAAAAGAACGGGAACTTCGAAGTCCTGGGATTCGCCGAGTCGGAAGACGAGGCGCTGGAATCCATCGAACGGCTGCATCCGGCGGTGGTCATCACCGACATCCGCCTGAAGCAGGGCAGCGGCATGGAGGTCCTGCGCCAGCTCCGCCGGCGTCCCTATTACCCGGCGCCGAAGATCTACGTGCTCACCAATTACGCATATCCCGAATACAAACAGCAGTGCGCGCTGATGGGCGCCGATGATTTCTTCGACAAGTCGTCCGAGTACGAGCGATTTCTCTCGACACTGCGCGCCGTCGCGTGAGCCATCGCCCCAACGCGACAGGGCCGGATGGCGATGAACTGGGGCCACCTCGCGGGGCGGGGCGTTTGCCCCTCCACTAAAGCGACGCAGCGCCCAACCGTAAGAGCGAGTCCGGGGACGGGCTGGAGCGCGAGATCGAGCGGAGCGTACGACATGAAGGGGGACACCCGCCCGACCGGCAATTCCTCCAGTAGGCTTGGCTCGGGCTGCGCTCGAACACATCGGCGCACGTCCTACATGAGTATGCGCGATCGCCTCACATCCGAAAGGGACGACGGCCGATACCGGGTGATCGGCAGTTGGGCGATACTAGATTGACAGTGGTGCGTTCGGCGGGAGGGCCTGCGGCACTGTGTTTCGGTGTGTTTTTGTGCCCGCGACGACGATTCATGCGGCGTCGCTTTTGCAGGAAAGGCCGGCTCCTCATGAAGCGCGTCTACATCGTCGAATATTCAACGCTCGCCCGCAACCGGATCCGCGAAACGCTCGCCCGGTTGGGCGATTGCCAGATCGTCGGGGAATCAGAGGTCGCGAACGCCGCCGTCGAAGGGGTCGACGATCTCGATCCGGACGTCGTGATTACAGACCTGTTGTTGAAGGATGGAACAGGCGTCGACGTCGTCAAGCGGATACGCGCACGCCATGGGCCGGAGCGTCCGCTGATTTTCGTGCTGACGAATCGCGCGAGCCCGGCCTACCGCGCGAGGCTATCGGCTGCAGGCGCCAATGGGCTGTTCGACAAGGCGCGCGAATACGGGCTGTTGATGGACGAGCTGCAACAGGTGGCCTGATCCGAATCGCGACCCCCGTGCACCGGAAAAGGCAACCGAGAATGGATCTGCGCTATGCGATGCTGATCGGCGTGGCGTCCGTCGCCGCCGGGGCCTTTGCGGTGGCGGGATGCGAGAGACAGGCGCAGAACGCAGCGAAAGGCGCTGGGCCGAACGCCGACCATGCGAGCGCTGCCACTGGACGCATCGATCGCCACACCGTGGAAACGGCACGGCTTCGCGGGATGGGCGAGTTCTTCGAGGACGCAGCCATCACCGCCAAGGTGAAGCTCGCGCTCGCGTCGAGTGTCGGCAAGAGTGCTACCGCGATCAGCGTCGATACCCGTGGCGCCGTGGTCACGTTGACCGGCGAGGTCGATGCGGCCGGTGTTCGCGACCGCGCCGACCAGGCCGCGCTCGAGATCGACGGCGTCAAGTCGGTGATCGACAATATCGTGGTCAAATCCGCGACGATCGGATGACGGCGGCCGACACCGGTCGCTGATAGCGCTCGACATCGACCACCGGGATGGAGATGGACAGACTACGAGCGTGGACAAGAGGGCGCCATCGAGCGACCGTCGCCGTCTTCATCGCGGCTTACGTCCTCGCCTGGGCCTATCTGGTAGGGCTCACCGATCCCGCGCGATGGGAGGTCCTGCTGGCCCTGGGGTTCGGCGTGCTGTTTGCGCTGGTGCTGATACACGAAATCGTCGCGACGGCGAATTCGCTGCGCACGAATCGATCGCAGGCGCCTCTCCCTGCGTCCGTCGGTGCAAAGCGGCACGCCGTCGTGACGACCTCCGATCACGGCGGACGCGACTTCTCCGTTGCGGGAATCGACCGCGCGCGCGATGCGACGCAGGCCGGCTCGGGCTTGCACGATTGAAGCACGGCCCCCGAGCGGTTCCTTGCGTCGGGGCCGACGGCCGGGCTTCCGCGTGACCTAGCCAGCGCCCCATGACCCGAGCGTGTGGGTTCGCTCGCGGCCCTCGGGGTCGATAAACGTCGCCGGGTCCCGCTCGGTTGGCGCACGATCGAGCACGGCGGGCGCGACCGCACGTAGACCGGCCCGCGTGTCGGCGCCGGCAAGGGCGTTTTCCAATGCCGCTCCGTCAGCCCAGATCGGGTTGCCCGATTCGAGGCGAAGATAGACGCGCCCGGTCGCCTGGTCGGCAAAATTGACGCGGGGGAAGCGGGCGACACACCGGCGAATGAATCCGACGTTCCGGTCGGGCGCGAGGTCCGCCCCGACGTATAGGAACTCCGGTGCCCTGGCGTCGACGTCGATGCGGCGGTAGCGCTCGATGTCGAGCATGCCCTTGACGTCGAGCACGCTCAGGGTGTCGTTCCAACCGAACGCGATGGTTCGCGGACGCTGGTCCTGCGGCACGCTATTGTCGAGAAACTCGAAGTGCACGCGCTTGTCCGCCCGCTCGACCCAGGTGAAGAAGAGCTGCGGCATGTCCGAGTACGCCTCGATCGCGTGCGCCAGAGTGTCGTCGACCGCCTTGTAGCGGCCCACGTCGAGCCCGCGCTGCCACGCGCGCTCGACCAGTGACGCCGGTGGCGTGATCATGAAGAACAGGTAGACCGTGTGCCCGAAGCGCGTGAGGAGGTTGCTGCCCGCTTCGTCGGAGTCGGGGGCAAAGCTGTCGAAACGGAACCGGTCGATCAGCAGATGTGAAATGGCCCCGCGCTCGGCCTTGCGCGCCACGTAGCGGTCGAGCTTCTGATCGATGATCTTCAGTTCCTCACCGGTAAACGCGCCGCCGTACTTGTACTCGGGGCCGAGCATTCCGTAGTCAATCAATTGCTTGCGCCAGATGTCCGGGCTGATGAGCGCGAATTCGCTCCAACGGACGCCGATATCGCCCGCGAGACGCTTTTGCAGCGGTCGGAGCGTGCTCTTGCCGGACGCGGACGGCCCCTTGGTGTTCATGACCACCGGCTGCGCTTGCGCTGGCAGCACGCGGAAGCCTTCGCGCGCGATGGCATTGGCGATCAGCGGGTCGAGCCGGCGGCCGATCGCCTCGCTGCCGAGAGCGTTGCAGGCGATGTCGTTCGCGAGCCCCGCGATCATGTCATGGCCGCCCCAGATCCGGCCATGCCGTACGAGGAGCGCCGAGACGATCTTCGCAAGCGCCGCGCACGCGGCGCCATGCACGCCATCGGCTGCCCGTCCGGCCTCCTCCCATTCGGCGATGAGGCGCCGTTCGCGGTCGGGATCGGTCGCCGTTGAATCGACGCTCGCTGGCTGACGCGTGAAGAGTCCGAGCAGCCCGCGGCGCACCGGACGCGACGCCGTCGCGGACGCCGGATCCAGGCGGGCAAGCTGGGTCGCGATTTCGCCTGCCAACTCACGTCGCAACGCGTCGTAGGCTGCGACGATCGCGTCCATCTCGGGCTCGAGATAGCGTGCGCTGATCATGCGGACGATTTCGCGGAAGTTTATCCCGAGGTCCTCGATCTTCGACCCATCGGGAACCGAAAGGTCGGCGGTTACACGGATCAGCAACTCGTGCAGCGCGAGCCGCTGCGGGCGGAACGCGACGAGTTCGGCAGGATCGAGGCCGGTGAGGTCGCGCAGTTCCGCAGCCTTCGCATATTCGGTGAACGAATTTTCGGGACGGAAGACGGTGCACAGCGGGCGCAGGTGTTCGGGCACCTGCGAGGCGATGCCCGGGTTCCACGGGCCGAATTGCATCTCATTGTCAGCCGTCAGTGACGCCACGTCGCGCTCCCCGGTCGCAGTTCGAGTCCCGATTGTCACACCTTCGTTCGCCTTTGCGGTAGACTCGCACGGCTTGCGATCGGCCGTCGCAGCAGCAAGGTCCGCAAGCGTGTCGTCCTACCGGTCCCGGGCAGGTACATGGGGTCGCTGACAGGTCGACACAGGTTCGGGCAATCACTGCGTCCCATCGTGCGCGAGCCCCCTGACCAATAAAGCAGCAACGCCGCCTGCTGCCCCTATGGGCCGAACAGGTGCGGTGGAGAAATCTTCATCTTCGACGAGGGAAGGGAAGGTCATGAAAGTGTTTCGCATATCCGTTATCGGGTTGGCGCTGGCGGGAATCGCTGCGCTCGCCGCTGCACCGGCGCTGGCACAGCAGATCACCGGCACGCCCGGTTCCCCCGGCGCCACGACGACCATCAGCCCCAAGCAGCTCCCGCCGCCTGATCCCAAGTTTGGCGGCGTGATCAAGGACGACGCCCTGCAATCGAAGTACTGGTGGCCGCCGCGCGTCGTTCCGCCGAAGGGGGCGCCCAACGTGCTGCTGATCATGACGGACGACGCCGGCTTCGGGGTGCCCAGCACCTTCGGCGGCGTGATCCCGACGCCGACGATGGACCGCATCGCGAAAGATGGCCTGCGCTACAACCGAGTCTTTTCCACCGCGCTGTGCTCGCCGACGCGCGCCGCGCTCATCACCGGACGCAACCACCACTCGGTAGGCTTCGGCGTGATCTCCGAGCAGTCGACCGGCTTCCCCGGCTACAACAGCATCATCGGCAAGGACAAGACGACGATCGGGCGGATCCTGCTCGATAACGGCTACGCCACGTCGTGGTTCGGCAAGGACCACAACACGCCCGCGTTTGCCGCGAGCCAGGTGGGCCCGTTCGACCAGTGGCCGACCGGCATGGGCTTCGAGTACTTCTACGGCTTCGTCGGCGGCGACGCGAACCAGTGGGAGCCGAATCTCTTCCGCAACACCACGCAGATCTATCCGTTCCAGGGCAAGCCGCCTGGCACCTGGAACCTCGTCACCGCGATGGCCGACGACGCCATCGACTGGATGACGCGGTTGCACCAGACCGACCCGAGCAAGCCGCTCTTCCTCTACTACGTTCCGGGCGCGACGCACGCGCCGCATCACCCGACCAAGGAGTGGGTGGACAAGATCCACGCGATGCACCTGTTCGACGACGGCTACGAGAAGCTGCGCGAGCGCATCTTCGAGAACCAGAAGCGCCTCGGCGTGATTCCCGAGGATGCCAAGCTCGCGCCCTGGCCCAAGGACATGCTGAAGCCGTGGGACCAGTTGAGCGCAGAGGAGAAGAAGCTCTTCATCAGGCAGGTCGAGGTCTTCGCTGCGTACTCGGCCTACGACGACCATGAGATCGGACGCGTGATCCAGGCGTTCGAGGATCTGGGCAGGCTCGACAACACGCTCGTCATCTACATCAACGGCGACAACGGCACCAGCGCCGAGGGCGGGCCGCTCGGCACGCCCAACGAGGTCGCGTTCTTCAACGGCATCTCGGAAATGCCGGTCGACGTGCAGATGAAGTTCTACGACGTGTGGGGCACCGAGCAGACCTACAACCACATGTCGGCCGGCTGGTCGTGGGCGTTCGACACCCCGTTCGACTGGTTCAAGCAGAACGCGTCGAGGCTCGGCGGCACCAACCAGAACATGGTCGTGTCGTGGCCGGCGCGCATCAAGGACAAGGGGGGCCTGCGCGAGCAGTTCGTCCACGTGATCGACGTCGTGCCGACGCTTCTCGAAGTCTCCGGCATCCATGCGCCGGAATACGTCGACGGCATCAAGCAGGCGCCGATCGAGGGCACGAGCTTCGCCTACACCTTCGATGCGGCCAACGCCAAGGCGCAGTCGCGGCACAAGACGCAGTACTTCGAGATGATGGGCCAGTGGGCGCTGTATCAGGACGGCTGGTTCCTGAGCACCAAGGTCAATCGTGCGCCCTGGCAGGCTTTCGGTCCGGCGAATCCGGATCCGCTGAACAACCAGGTCTTCCAGCTCTATAACCTGAACAAGGATTTCAGCCAGGTCGACGACCTCGCGGCCCAGAACCCGCAGAAGGTGAAGGAGATGCGGCAGATGTTCGTCGCGGAAGCGAAGAAGTACCAGGTCTTCCCGCTCGACGCCTCGGTGGGGGCCCGCATCGTCGCGCCGCGGCCGAACATCACCGCCGGGCGCACCGAGTTCGTCTACACGCGGCCGATGACCGGACTGCCGCAGGGCGATTCGCCGTTCCTGCTCGATTCCTCGTACACGATCACCGCCGACATCGAGGTGCCGCAGGGCGGGGCCGAGGGAATGATCCTGACCTCGGGCGGGCGCTTCGGCGGCTACGGCTTCTACCTGCTGAAGGGCAAGCCGGTGTTCCTGTGGAATATGGTCGACCTCGAACGGATCAAGTGGGAGGGCGCCGAAGCGCTTCCGCCGGGCCGGCATACGGTGGAGTTCGACTTCAAGTACGAAGGCCTCGGCGCCGGGACGCTCGCGTTCAACGACTTCAGCGGACTTGGCCGACCCGGCACCGGCACGCTCAAGGTGGACGGCAAGGACGTCGCTACGAAGAAGATGGAAAAGACGATGCCGATGATCCTGCAGTGGGACGAGAGCTTCGACATCGGCTCGGACACGCTCACGGGTGTCAACGACGCGGACTATCAGCCCCCGTTCCCGCTGACCGCCAAGTTCAACAAGCTGACGATCAAGGTCGACCGCCCGCAGCTGTCGCCCGAGGACATCAAGAAGCTGCAGGCGGCGATGCGCAATAACAAGATGAGCGAGTAGGCGTGCCTTTGCGCGACCTCGCGGATGCGGGGCGCGTGCTGAAGGTTAAGGGCAGCACGCTGCCCCCGTTTCTTTTCCCATCCGTGCCTGAGTGATGCGTTGATCGCGTCTTACGGGCTGATGGCACGCGGCGTTGGGCGGGTGGCGAGTTGTTTCTGAGAAAGCTCCGGGCCGCCCGCGGGATCGTGTTGCCCGGGATCTTCGTCGCAACGGGCCGGGTGCTCGCCGCACGCCGGCGACGCTGGATTGCCGGTTGCGGAGAGCTCGCAACCGGACGGATCCTGCCGGGCATCGCGATGCCAGCGCGCAGCAACCTCCGCGGGCGCGGTCCACACCGCAAGGTGCAGGCGCGCGAGGGCTTCCGGATCATCGAGCAGCATCGACTTCTGGGCGGCAGTGAGCGCGTCGGGGCCGAGCGTGAGCGCGGCATCCGCGAGTGCGCGTCGCTCGGCGCGGGTATTGCACGGCAGCCGCGGGCGGTGCGCGGCGGCGAGGCAGGCAGCGGCGTTGGCCCCGGGGTCGACGATCGCATCGCGGAATGTCGCGGGCGAACGTGCTTGCGCGAGAGCGTCGGTGACGGCCCGGATCGCGGCCGGTGGGCGCGTCTCTTCGGGAATCAGGAACAGCCGCGCGCGCGCAAAGCGGCGTCCCAGCGACACCCGGCTCGTCAACGTCGACAGGGGGATCGCGAGAATCAGTGCGCCGCCCACGGGCAGGAGCCACGGGACGTACGCCGGGTCGAGCGCATAGACTCCGCCGACCCACGCGATGCCAATGAGCGTCTGCAGCGCGTGATAGCTGAAGGCCTCGCGCCACCGGGTTTCGCTGTCATCGCGCGGCGGCGACTTCCAGCGCAAGGCATTGCCGAAGAAGGCGCGAGCGACAAATTGCGCATGGAAGAGCATCCGGATCGGCGCCAGCAGCACTGACAGCACGAGCTCCGCCGCTGCGCTCAAGAATAGCCGCGCGCGACCGCCGTAGCCAGAGACGTCTGCGCGATCGATCAGCATGGCCCCCAGAACCTTGGGCAGGAAAAGCAGTGCGGCCGTGGCACCCGACAGCCGCAGCGCCCAGTCGGGACGCCACTGAGGCCACATCGGAAACAGTTGGTAGGGCTGCGTGAAGTATTGCGGCGCCACGAGTGCGTGGATCACTACCAGCGCCGTTGACAGGACGAGAAATACGAGCCATAGCGGTGAGGACAGGTAAGCCATCACGCCGCTGACGAAGACCGCGCGGTGCGCCGGGTGGAGGCCCCTCATGAGGAAGAGACGGAAATTCATCAGGTTGCCCCGGCACCAACGCTGATCCCGACGCAGCTCGTCGACGAGGTTCGGAGGCACCTCTTCGTAGCTCCCGGGCAGGTCGTAGGCGATCCACACCGCCCAGCCGGCGCGCCGCATCAGCGCGGCTTCGACAAAATCGTGCGACAGGATTTCGCCGGAAAGCGAGCCGCGTCCCGGAAGGCGGCGCAGCGCGCAATGGCGGATGAAGGGCGCCACGCGGATGATCGCATTGTGGCCCCAGTAGTGCGACTCGCCGAGCTGCCAGAAATGCAGGCCCGCGGTGAACAGTGGCCCATAGACCCGCGTGGCGAACTGGTGGACGCGAGCGAGCAGCGTCTGCCGCCCCATCGCATACGGTGCCGTCTGGATGATCCCGGCGGTCGGATTGGCTTCGGCAAGACGGGCGAGCCGGGCGAGGCAGCTCCCTGTCATCACGCTGTCGGCGTCCTGGACGACCATGTAGCGATAGCGCGAGCCCCAGCGGCGACAGAAATCGGCGACGTTGCCGCTCTTGCGCTTGATCCGGTGCTTGCGCCAGCGATAGAAGATGCGCCCAGGTCCACCGACGTCACGGCAGAGCTCGAGCCAGGCCTGACGCTCGGCCACGCGCGTATCCGGATCCGACGAATCGGACAGCACGAAAAAATCGAAATGCGCGGCATCCCCGGTTCGCGCCAGCGATTCGTACATCGCGCGGATGCCGGCGAACACGCGGCGGACGCTTTCGTTCGCGATGGGCATCACGATCGCGACCCGGACATCGTCGGCAAGCGGCGCGTTCGCAGCCGTCTCGGAAAGCGTGCGCGAAATGGCGAAACGATCGCCGCCGGCCCACAGCAATACGAAGCCGGCGATCGCCGTCCAGAAGCCGGCGGATATCCACGCGAAGAGCACCGCGAACAATGCGAGCAATGCGAGCTCCAGCGCCTGCCGGCCCTGATAGGGGAGGATCGACGCGAGGAAGGTGGTGGCGAGCCAGGTCTGCGCGAGGACGATTCCCCCGAGCGCAATGCGACGGATCGATGCGGCGCGCTGCCACGGCTGCTTTTGAGTGTGGTGCACGAGGTTCGTCGTCGAAGGCGTCCTGCGCGCCTCGCCGCCACCCCGACGAAAGCGCGACCAGAACGACCACCGATGCGGCGCCATCGGCGTTCGGCGCAGCGGCGGCGTCGTGACCAGACGATCGCGACCCATCCGGTCGACGTCGACGACCCCGGCGCTCGCCGCTGCGCCGAACGCCAGCTCGAGACGGCGCCGCGCCGACGCGCAGGCGGCATCCGGACCCGCCAGCTCGCGTCCGGCCAGCACTTCGTGGAGCAGATGCAGCGCGCAGTCGGGATTCCCGGCAGCGGCGCCGCGCTCGTGGGCGCGCGCGACCACCTGCGCGAGCAGCCGGTCGCGGTCGGCGCCGGCGACCGGCATCGCCGCGAGATAGCGAGCAACGACGTCGGCCGGCGCGGCCGCCGGCGTCAGCTCTCGGGCGGCAACAGATAGCTCCATGTCTCGGATAGCGTGCGGTCGCCGCTGCGCAGGAACATCCGCAGCTCCACCGGCTTGTCCGCGGCGGTGCGCTGCAGGTGCAAGACGACGCGATAGCCGCCGGTCACTTCATTGCGTTGAACGAGCTGCTCGCGAATCTTGCCGTTGTCGCTGGTGCTGACGATCGCGTCGACCCGCACGCCGAAAGGCAGGTCCTTCAGCGCCGGGCCGACGAAATCGATGACCAAGCCGATTAACCCATCGCGTTCCTTCGAGTAACCCAGGCCGCGGCGCGTCTCAATGACCCACGACTGCGGCGACCGCGTCTCCGGTTCCTTCTGCCATGACATCCGGTAGCCGAAGTCGAGCGGTTGTTTCGGTGCTGGAATCGTGGCCGGCACCCAATAGGCGACGATGTTGTCGTTCGTTTCATCGGGCGTAGGGAGTTCGACCAGCTCGACGCGGCCCGGCCCCCACTTCTGCGCCGGCTCGATCCACACGGTCGGGCGCTTCTCATAGTGCGCTTCGAGGTCCTCGTAATGATCGAACTCGCGATCCCGCTGGCTCAGGCCGAACCCTGCGGGATCGGTCAGCTGGAACGAAGACACGAGTAATCGCTTCGGGTTTACGAGCGGGCGGAATATCCACTCTCCGGTCTCCGCGTGGATCGACAGGCCGTCCGAGTCGTGCACCTCCGGCCGGTAGTCGTCAGTGGCTGAGCGCTGGTTTTCGCCGAAGTAGAACATGCTCGTCAGCGGCGCCAGACCCAGCTTGGCGACCTTGTCGCGAAGGAAGAGACGGACCTTGACATCGACCAGCGTCTCGACGCCCGGCCGCAGGACGAATTGGTAGGCGCCGCTCGCCCGGGGCGAATCAAGCAGCGCATAGATCGTGAGCGACCTCGCGCGGAGGGCGGGCCGCACGATCCAGAATTCGACGAAGCGCGGAAACTCCTCGCCCGAGGCGACGGCCGTGTCAATCGCGAGTCCGCGCGCCGAAGCGCCGTAGACCTGGTCTTTTCCCAGCGCGCGAAAATAGCTCGCGCCGAGAAAGACCAGCACCTCATCCTTGTAGCGAGGGGTATTGATCGGGTAATGGACGCGGAATCCCGCGAAGCCGCCCGCGCGCAATGCCGCTGGATCCAGCTTGTTCGCGCCATAATCGAAGAGCGCTGGCTGGAATTCGATGTCGTGCGCGCCGTGCGCGTCGACTTCGTGGATGCGCACCGGGAACTCGAAATGAAATCCGGTGTGAAAGAAGGCGATCTCGAAGGGCAGCCCGGCATTCGCCCAAAGGTTCTTGTCGCGGCGATAGCGGATGTCGCGGTATTGATCGTAGCTGAGCTGCGCCAGCGCGTTCGGCAGCGTCTTGTCCGGTGCCTTGTAGGACGCGGCAGAAAGCTGCTGCGCGCGGCGGACGACATCGTCAAATCCGAACGCACCCGCCGGCATTGCTGCGAGCGTTACGAGCAGAACCAGGATGGCGCGGCCCACGCGGACGTACGACCGGGGAAGGATTCGCACGAACGCGGAACTGCGCCGGAACCGGCGCGACGTTGCACGACAGATCGCAGGTGTGCCAGTCATGAAACGGGAGAGCTCATGCGTCAGAGGAATCGCACACGCCATTGGCGATACCGGGAGCCGCGTCTGCTGAGGGACACGAATCACGCGTTCAGGCGGCTCCCAAGAGGACATTGCGAGCGAACCGATAGTTCCGCGCGCCTGAACTCGTCGGGACGACGCACGTCCCAAGACTTCGCGATGCGGCAGCCGCTGAGTCGGCGGTGGCGACCCGCGTCGCGCACACTGCCGCGAGTGCGCCGGAAAACCACGCCGGCATCGTGGTGCCGACCCGACTCGACGGCGCGCCCAGCCGGCGGCCGCGGCCAAAGAACTTACGGTTCGCGGCAGTGTCTCGCCCTTGTGCAGCGGGCACGGGATCGATGGTGATGCGCAAACGTCTCGTTCGTGTGGTCGGTATCGTCGTGACGGTGGCCGCGCTCGGAGCGTTGGTGCCCAGCGACGCGCCGAGGCTCTCGCTGACGGAGCCCCGCGTGCGCAGGGCAAGTCCGATCGTCGACCCCTTTCTCGTCGACCTGCAGGAGCGCACGTTCCGCTTCTTCTGGGAAACCGCAAATCCCCGCAACGGCTTGGTGCCGGACCGCTTTCCCTCGACCTCGTTTTCGAGCATCGCGAGCGTGGGCTTCGCGCTGACGACGTACCCGGTGGGCGTCGAGCGAGCGTACGTGACCCGTGTGCAAGCGCGCCGGCGCGTTCTCGCCACGCTTCGGTTCCTGCACGATGCCCCCCAGGGTCCGGACGCCCGCGGCGTCGCCGGGTATCGCGGCTTCTTCTATCACTTTCTCGATATGAAGACCGGCGAGCGCTTCGGCGACAGCGAGCTGTCTACCGTCGACACCGCGATCCTCGTCGCAGGCGCGCTCTTCTGCCAGTCCTACTTCGACGGTCCCGAGCCGGAAGAGGCGGAGATACGGACGCTCGCCGACCAGCTCTACCGCCGCGTCGACTGGCGCTGGGCGCAGCCGCATGCCCCGGCGATCAGTCTGGGGTGGTCCCCCGAGGACGGCTTTCTCGACTACGACTGGCGCGGCTACAACGAGGCGATGCTCGTGTATGTGCTGGCGTTGGGCTCACCCACGCTCGCGGTCGGCAAGGACGCATGGGGCGAGTGGACGAGCACTTACGACAGGAGCTGGGGCAAGGTGTTCGGGCAGGAGCACCTCGCGTTTCCGCCGCTTTTCGGCCACCAATACCCGCAGATCTGGCTCGACGTCCGCAACATCCAGGACGACTACATGCGCCGGCGCGGCATCGACTATTTCGAGAACAGCCGGCGGGCCGTCTACGCACAACGGGCCTATGCGATTGCCAACCCCAAGAGCTGCAAGGACTACGGCGCGACCGTCTGGGGCATCACGGCGAGCGACGGGCCCGCCGACATCGAGCTCAAGGACGAAGGCGTGTGGCGGCGCTTCAAAACCTACGCCGCCCGCGGCATCGCCGACGCGGGCGCGCTGCCGGGCACGCTGTCATTCGATGATTGCACGCTCGCACCGACGGCGGCGGTTGCGTCGATACCGTTCGCTCCCGAGCTCGCGATTCCCGCCGTGCTCGACATGTACAAACGCTTCGGCAAGCAGATCTACTCGAAGTACGGCTTCCTCGACGCGTTCAACCTGAATTTCAGCTTCGACGGCCCGATTCTCCACGGTCGCTGCATTCCCGGCTTCGGCTGGGTCGACAGCGACTATCTCGGCATCGACCAAGGGCGCGATCCTGGCGATGATCGAGAACTATCGCAGCGCGCCTCATCTGGCGCGTGATGCGCAAGAATCCGTACGTTCGCAGCGGTCTGCAACGCGCCGGCTTCTCCGGCGGCTGGCTCAAGGCGTCGTCGCCATGAACCGCAGGGGCGCGCTCGGGCGAATCGTCGGGTTCGCGGGCGGGCTGCTCGCCGCAGGCTGCGAGAGTCGCGCGGCGGGCCAGGGGACGGTCCGCTTCTGGGCGATGGGCCGCGAAGGAGAGGTGGTTCAGAGTCTGCTGCCGGCATTCGAGCGCGCCCATCCGGGAATTCACGTCGACGTCCAGCAGCTCCCCTGGTCGGCAGCTCATGAAAAGCTGCTGACCGCCTTCGCCGGCGACTCGACTCCCGATCTCTGCCAGCTCGGCAACACGTGGATTCCGGAGTTCGCGGCCATCGGCGCGCTGGAACCCCTGGGTCGCCGTGTCGCGCCTTCTTCGGCGATCGATTCGGGCGACTACTTCGAAGGCATCTGGGACACGAACGTCGTTGCCGGAGAGCTCTACGGGATCCCGTGGTACGTCGATACGCGGCTCCTCTTCTACCGCCGCGATCTTCTGCAGGCAGCGGGATTTCCGGCGCCACCCGGCGATTGGCGCGAGTGGGAGCGGGCGCTCGCGGCGGTCAAGGACTACGTCGGGCCCGATCGTTTTTCGATTCTCCTGCCCGTCAACGAGTTCGAGCCATTGCTGGCGCTCGCGCTGCAGCAGGACGATCCGCTGCTGCGCGACGGCGGCCGCTTCGGAAATTTCGAAAGCGCGGGCTTTCGGCGAGCGCTCGCGTTCTACGTCGAAGCGTTTCGGCGTGGCTGGGCCCCGACCTCATCGGGCGCCGACATCGCCAACGTCTGGAACGAATTCGGCCGCGGCTATTTTTCGTTTTACATCTCGGGACCGTGGAACATCGGCGAGCTCCAGCGGCGGTTGCCGCAGGACGAGCAGGCCAATTGGATGACGGCGCCGCTGCCGGGTCCGCGGGGCGCTGGCGCCTCGATTGCCGGCGGCTCCAGTCTCGTCGTGTTCCGCGCGTCCCCGGCGAAGGACGTCGCGTGGCAGCTGATCGAATTTCTGGCGCGGCCCGAGATCCAGCAGCGATTTCACGCGCTCACCGGCGATCTTCCCCCGCGGAGAGCGAGCTGGCGCGGCGGCAGTCTCGCGGCGGACGTCTACGCCCGCGCGTTTCGCGACCAGCTCGAGCGCGTTAAGCCCGCGCCGCGAGTCCCCGAATGGGAGCGTATCGCGACCGCGATGCAGCTCGTCGCCGAGCGCGCCGTGCACGGCGATCTCACCATTCCCGACGCTGCGGCAACGCTCGACGCCCGGGCCGATGCCATTCTCGAAAAGCGTCGGTGGCTCCTCGCGCGCGCGGCCTCGAAGTGAGATTCGCGCCTGCCCTGTGGTTCGTGGGACCGGCGGTACTCGTCATCGGCGTATTTTTCCTGCTGCCCGTCGTCGCCGCGTTCGTGATGAGCCTTACCGATTTCGACATTTACGCCCTGGCGGACCTTCGGAATCTGCGCTTCGTGGGGCTCGCCAATTACGTCCGGCTGGTCGCGAACCCGCTCTTCTGGCAGGCGCTCGCCAACACGTTCTACTTTGTTCTCGCCGGCGTCCCGTTGTCGATCGGGATATCGTTGGGCGCAGCGCTGCTCCTCAATTCGCCGCTCGCGCGATTCACTCGCTTCTGTCGCACAGCTCTTTTCGCGCCGGTGGTGACGACGCTGGTTGCGGTCGCCGTGATCTGGCGCTACCTCTTCAGCGCGCGTTACGGGTTCATCAACTATGCGCTCGGCGGTCTGGGAATCGCGCCGGTCGATTGGCTCGGCGATCCGCACTGGGCGATGCCGGCAATCATTGTCTTCGCGGTGTGGAAGAACTTCGGCTACAACATGATCATCCTGCTCGCCGGGCTGCAGAGCATCCCTGCCGAGCTCTACGAGGCGGCACGGATCGACGGCGCGTCGGCATGGCGGCAGTTTCGCTCCGTCACGCTGCCGCTGCTCGCCCCCATCCTGCTGATGGTCGGCATTCTGACGGTCGCCGGCTATTTCCAGCTGTTCGCCGAGCCCTACGTGATGACGCAGGGCGGGCCGCTGCAGAGCACGGTGAGCGTTCTCTATTTCATGTACGACGAAGGCTTCAAGTGGTGGAACTTGGGGTCCGCGTCCGCCGTCGCCTTCATTCTGTTCGTGATCATCTTCGCGGTGACTGCGCTGCAGATTCGCACCGTCGGACGGGCGGGCGCTCCATGAAGCCGGGCTTGGCTGCGCCTTTGATCAACGGGCTCTTGCTCGGGGCGGCGGCGCTGGCGCTCTTTCCGTTGCTCTGGATGGCGTCGGTGTCGCTGATGGCGCCGGGTGAGGCGAGCACGTTTCCGCCGCCGCTTGTGCCGGCCGACCCCACGCTGGCGAACTATTATCAGCTGTTCAGGCGCGCCGGCGTCGGACGCTATCTCGCGAACAGTCTCTTTCTCGCCGCGAGCGTGACGTTGGTCTCGCTCGGATTCAACGTGGCGGCAGGGTATGGCTTCGCGAAGCTGCGCTTCAGGGGGCGCGATCGCCTCTTCAGATTCCTCCTCGGCGCGCTCGTCATTCCGTCGCAGGTGGCGATGGTGCCGCTCTTCATGCTGCTGAAGGAGTTGGGTCTCGTCAACAGCTACGCGGGCGTCATCGTCCCGGCAATGGCGGGCATCTTCGGCATCTTTCTCGTCCGGCAGTACGCGCTTTCCGTGCCGGACGAGCTCCTCGAAGCCGCCCGCATGGACGGCGCCGGTGAATTCCGGATCTTCTGGTCGATCGTCGTCCCGGTATTGAGGCCGATCATCGTGACTCTTGCCGTCTTCACGCTGCTCGGGACGTGGAACGACTTCATGTGGCCGTTGATCGTTTTGGCCGACCAGCATCTGTACACGCTGCCGGTGGCCCTTGCGAGCCTCGCCCGCGAGCACGTCGCCGACAACGAGCTGATGATGGCAGGCTCGGTGCTGACCACGCTGCCGACGCTGCTCGTATTCATCGCCTTGCAACGCTATTACCTGCAAGGCTTGATGACGGGAAGCCTCAAGGGATGACCAGGCGCTGCGGGCCCTGTCGATGAGGCCGCCGCGATGCTGCGTTTGGCTGTTGGGCGTGCTGTGGCTCGGTCTTCCGGTGGCGATGCCGCCGGTCATGGCGCAAGCGCCGGCACCCGCAAATATGCGCGTCCTCGATCGCTTCGACGATCTCGGTGCCTGGAGCGCGTCGGCTTCGGACGGCGCGCACGCCTCGATCCGGGGAGCCGAAGGCATCGACGGCCGGGCGCTGCGCCTCGATTTCGACTTGGGCGGCACTGCGGGCTACGCGTCTGCGGCGCGTGCGCTGCCCCTCGAGCTGCCGAGCAACTACGAGATCAGGTTCTGGCTTCGCGCGGACGCGCCGATGAACGATCTTCAAGTCAAGTTCGTCGATGCAAGCGGGGACAACGTGTGGTGGTTCCATCAACGCGATTTCGACTTCCCCCGCGAGTGGCGGGAGGTGCGCATCAGGAGACGGCAGATCGAGTTCGCATGGGGTCCGACCAGGGACCGCGCGCTTCAGCGGGTGGCACGGCTCGAGTTCGTCATAGCCGCCGGTCGCGGCGGAGGCTCGGGGACGATCTATTTCAGCGATCTCGTCTTGCACGAGCTTGCGCCCGAAGCCGCGAGCTGGCCTGCGCCATCGGTGGTGGCGTCGTCGTATCTACCTCGGGCAGAGCCGGCGCTGGCGCTCGACGGCACGGTCGCGACCGCGTGGCGCAGCGATCCGGCGGCGGGCGCCGCGCAGACGCTGACCATCGACTTTAGCCGGCCGCGCGAATTCGGCGGCTTGATCGTGCGCTGGCGAGGTCCTGCGTACGCGTCGAACTACGAAGTCCAGTTTTCCGACGATGGCGAGCGCTGGCGCACCGTGCGGAGCGTTACCGACGGTCGGGGTGGTTCCGACGCGCTGCCGCTCTCCGACGCGCGAACGCGATTCGTGCGCCTCGCGCTCCACGACGGGCCGAAGCGGCGCTACGCGATCGCCGAGGTCGAGATCGAGGACGTTGCCTTCGGCACGTCGCCCAACGCCCTGTTCAAGGCACTCGCCCGCGACTCGCCGCGCGGTTACTATCCCCGCGGGTTCTCGGGGGAGCAACCGTACTGGACGATCGTCGGGGTCGACGGTGGTGCCGACTGCGGCCTCCTGTCCGAGGATGGTGCGCTCGAGGTTTCGAGTGGCGGGTTTTCGATCGAGCCTTTCGTCGTGGCGGACGCAACCGTCACCACGTGGGCCGACGTCACGGCGACGCAATCGCTGGCCGACGGCTATCTGCCGCTGCCGAGCGTGACCTGGCAGCGTCCGGATTGGCGACTGCAGGTGACCGCCTTCGCCGCAGGCACCCGCGAGCACTCGCGGCTCGTCGCGCGCTACGAGGTCGCGAACGACACCGAGCGTGCGGTCTCGCTGAGGCTCGTCCTCGCGTTGCGGCCGTTTCAGGTCAATCCGCCCGCGCAGCTTCTGAACCTCGAGGGCGGGGTCAGTCGTGTGCGCGACATCGGCTGGAATGGCGCGACGCTGACCATCGATGGGAAGCGCCGCGTTTATCCGCTGCCGACGCCCGATCGGGTCACGATGGCGCCGTTCGATGCCGGTCCCGTGCCCAAGTGGGCGGGCGGGGATTGGCCCGACGTCCGCAATCTGCGCGATGCGGCAGGCTACGCGTCGGCGGCGATCGGCTACGACCTGGCACTCGCACCGCGCGCGCGCAGCACGGTGGCGATCGTGGTGCCGCTGTCGGGAGATGCCGCGGCGCCGACGTTGGAGGGCGCGCCGCTTCCGCAGTGGATCGCCCGCGAGCAGCGCGCCGTTGCGGAGGGCTGGCGCGAAAAGCTCGGCCGCGTGTCGTTCGACCTGCCGCCAGCCGCACAGCCAATGGTCGACGCGATGCGCACCGCGCTCGCTCACCTCCTGATCCTCCGTGACGGCGCGATCCTGCGGCCGGGAACGCGATCGTATGCGCGTTCGTGGATCCGCGATGGCGCGATGATGTCGGAAGCGCTGCTGCGACTCGGCCATTCGGCGGTTGCAAGCGACTACCTGCGCTGGTTCGCTCCCTATCAATTCGCCGATGGCAGGATACCCTGCTGCATCGACCGGCGTGGCGCCGATCCGGTCGCCGAGAACGACAGCGACGGCGAGTTCCTCTTTCTCGCCGACGAGATCCATCGCTACACGAACGACGGCGCGCTGCGGCGTTCGATCTGGCCGCATGTCGTGGCTGCGGCGGACCATCTCGAGGTGCTGCGCGAATCGGGGCGCAGCAGCGCGGACCTCGCGCGCGGACGCCGCGCGTACTACGGGCTCCTGCCGGCGTCGATCAGCCACGAGGGCTATTCGGCAAAGCCGATGCACTCTTACTGGGACGACTTCTGGGCGGTGAAGGGGTATGACGCCGCGGTCGATCTCGCGCGCGTGCAGGGCGCCGTCGGGGACGTCGCACGCTGGAGCGTCGCACGCGACGAGCTGCGGCGCGATCTCGACGCGTCGCTGCTCGAATCCACCACGACACACAAGATCCCGTACGTGCCCGGCGCGGCGGAGCTGGGTGACTTCGATCCGGCAGCGACGGCGATCGCGTTCGCGCCCGGCCCCGCGGCGCTCGATCCCGCCTCGCCGCGCGTACGGGCGACCTACGAGCGGTACTGGCAAGCGTTTGTCGATCGACGCGACGGCCGCGTGGCGTGGGACGAATACACGCCCTACGAGCTGCGGATCGTGGGCACGTTCGTGCGCCTTGGGTGGCGCGAGCGCGCGCAGGCATTGCTCGCGTACTTTCTCGCCGGACGTCGGCCGCGGGCCTGGAACCAGTGGGCCGAGGTCATCGGTCGGAACTATCGACAACCGCGCTTCATCGGCGACATGCCGCATGGCTGGGTCGCATCCGATTACATTGGCTCGGTGCTGGACCTCTTCGCCTACGAGCGCGACGCCGATCGCGCACTCGTGCTGGGGAGAGGCCTTCCGCCGTCGTGGCTCGAGGGGAAGGGCGTGGCCGTGCGCGATCTGCGCACTCCCTATGGGCACCTTTCCTATACGCTGCGCAGGGATCACCGACGCACGATCCTCCGCGTGGCCGCGCATTCGGGACTGCCTCCGGGTGGCTTCGTGTTCGTCCTGCCCGGCGGCGCCCGGCCGCTCGCGGCAAAGATCAACGGCAAGGCGGTGAAGCAGCCGCTGCCCGAATTGCGCTTCACCGAACTCCCGGCCACGGTGGTGGTCGACGATCAGTAGGCAGGGCAGGCACTCCGGTCGGACCGAGAGATGACCGCGCACGTCGAGTTTCCTACCGACTTCCTCTGGGGCAGCGCCACGTCGGCGTACCAGGTCGAAGGCTCGCCGCTCGCGGACGGCGCGGGCCCGAGCATCTGGCAGCGCTTCTGCCATACGCCCGACATGATCCGCGACGGCGATACGGGCGACGTCGCCTGCGACCATTATCGGCGCTACCGCGACGACGTGGCGCTGATGCGCGAGCTGGGGCTGAAAGCCTATCGGTTCAGCGTTGCCTGGAGTCGCGTGCTGCCGCGCGGCCGTGGCGAAGTGAATCGCGCGGGGCTCGACTTCTACCAGCGGCTCGTCGACGCATTGCTGGAAAACGGCATAACGCCGATGGTGACCCTCTATCACTGGGACCTTCCGGCGGCGCTCGACGATCTCGGCGGCTGGCTCAATCCGGAGATTCCGCAGTGGTTTGCCGATTACGCCGCCATCCTGTTTCGCGCGCTCGACGACCGCGTGCCTTTGTGGGTCACGCTGAACGAGCCATGGGTCGTCGCCGATGGCGGCTATCTGCACGGGGCTCTGGCGCCGGGACATCGCAATCGCTTCGAGGCGCCGCTCGCGACCCATCGCTTGCTGTGCGCGCACGGCGCGGCAGTGCGGGTCTATCGCAGCGAGGGCCGCCATCGGATCGGCATGGTGGTCAACCTCGAGCCGAAGCATCCCGCGTCCGACGCTCCCGCAGACCGCGAAGCCGCGGTCCGCGCGGACGCCTACATGAACCGCCAATACCTGGACCCCGTGTTTCTCGGCGAGTATCCGCGGGAGCTGCCGCAGATCTTCGGCGACGCGTGGCCGTCATGGCCGGACGACGATCACGCGCTCATCAGGCAGCCGATCGATTTCGTCGGCATCAACTATTACACGCGGAGCGTTGCTCGTTTCGACGCGAGCGCATGGCCGCTCCGCGCCGCGACGGTGCGGCAGCGGCGGTCGACCTACACGCTGACCGGATGGGAGGTCTGTCCCGCTGCCCTGACCGAGGTCCTGCTCTGGGTCAAGGAGCGTTACGGCAATCCGCCGCTCTACGTCACGGAAAACGGCGCGGCGTTTTTCGATCCGCCGATGGCCGATGGCGGCCGCGTGCCCGATCCGTTGCGCATTGCGTATCTGCGCAAGCACATCGGCGCGGTTCACGCGGCACTCGAGGCCGGCGTCGGACGTGCGCGGATATTTCGTCTGGTCGCTCCTCGACAATTTCGAATGGTCGCTCGGGTATTCGATGCGCTTCGGCATCGTCCACGTCGACTTCGAGACGCAGCAGCGCACGCCGAAAGACAGCGCCCGCTTCTATTCGCAGGTGGTCGCGACGAACGGCCGGAACCTCGACGCACCCAACGGGCGATGAACCCATTCGATTCGACGGCGATCGACGTCGCGCTGGCATCGGACAGCTCATCGGTGCGGACCAACATTCACGCGCGGCTCGATCGTCTCCCGTGGGGCCGCTTCCACTGGCTCGTCGTCATCGCATTGGGCGCGAGCTGGGCAATCGACGGTCTCGAGGTCACGCTGACCGGCGCGGTGGGCGCGGTGCTGCAGAACCCCGCTTCCCTGGGTCTCACCAGCGCGCGGGTCGGGGCAGCGGCGTCCGCCTACGTGCTGGGGGCGGTCCTGGGAGCGCTCGCGTGCGGATACCTGACCGATCGCCACGGCCGCAAGCGGCTCTTCTTCGCCACGCTGGCGATCTATCTCCTGGGCACGCTGCTGACGGCGTTCGCCTGGGATTTCTGGAGCATGGCGACGTTCCGCTGGATTACCGGGTTCGGCATCGGCGGCGAATACGCGGCGATCAATTCGGCGATCGACGAGCTCATCCCGGCGCGCGTGCGCGGGCAGGTCAACCTCTTCATCAACGGCAGCTACTGGATCGGCGCCGCGGGAGGCTCGCTCGCGACGGTGGTGCTGCTCGATGCCGCGCGATTTCCGGTCGACGTCGGCTGGCGGCTCGGTTTCGGCATCGGTGCGGCGCTGGGGGCGCTGGTGCTCATCGCGCGCCGATACGTGCCCGAGAGCCCGCGCTGGCTTGTCATCCACGGACAGCACGACCGTGCGGAGGAGGTGATGGCAGACCTCGAAGCCCGCCTCGCTCTCCCGCCCGAGAAAGACGCGGCGAAGGCGGCACCGGAAGACTATCTCGTCATCCGCAGGCGGCAAAGCGTCGACCTTGGCGACGTCATCGATACGCTGTTCCGCCGCTATCCGCGTCGCGCGCTGCTCGGCCTGACGTTGATCGGCTCGCAATCGTTTCTCTACAACGCGATCTTCTTCACCTACGCCCTGGTGCTGGTGCGTTTCTACGCGGTGCCCGAAGGCGATACGGGGCTCTATCTCTTTCCGTTTGCGATCGGCAATTTTCTGGGGCCGTTGCTGCTGGGCCGCTTGTTCGACACGATCGGACGACGGATTTGCATCTCGACGACCTACGCGATCAGCGGCTTGCTGCTGCTGCTCACGGGCGCGCTCTTCCTTCACGAATCCCTGAGCGCGCAACAGCTAACGCTGCTGTGGGCGGCGATCTTCTTCTTCGCTTCCGCCGCGGCGAGCGCCGCTTATCTCACGGTGAGCGAGCTCTTTCCCCTCGAGCTCCGCGCGATATCGATTGCGCTCTTCTTTGCGCTGGGGACGCTCGTGGGCGGCGCTGCCGCTCCGTGGCTCTTCGGGACGCTGATCGGTACCGGATCGCGCGCGGCCCTGTTCTACGGCTATGCGTTCGGCGCTGTCTTGATGCTGGCCGCGGCAGCGATCGAGGTGTGGCTCGGCGTCGACGCAGAACGAACCTCGCTCGAGCGCGTCGCGCCGCCGCTGTCAGCGGAACGGGCGAGAGTGATCTGATGCAGGGCTATCGCAGACTGCAAGGCGGCGCTGCAAGCCGAATTTCCGCAGGGGGCGTGGATCTTCTTCGAACCCATCGACGCAACGGATCGCGCTTCGCGGGTCCGGGCCCGGCCGAGGGCCCCTTGGATCATCAGCGCTTGCGGGCCGGCTGAACGGTGCGCGCACGCGCTGCGGCTCTTGCGAGCCGGCCGAGGCATTGGTCGTTGCACCCGAGACGAGCCGGCATCGTGCCGACACGGCGAAGGCTTCATTCCACCCAACCTCCCCAGAATAGCGTGGGCGGTGACTTTTCGAGCCAGCTCGAAGGATAGTGGATCGCGCCGGGTGCGACGCGGCTCCACGCGGCCGCAATCACCGCCAGAATGACGATTCCCGATGCGACGGGATTGAGGACGGCGGCGAACCCGGCGTGCGCATGGATCATGATGATCGGGTTGGCGCCGGCGGGTGGATGGACCGTTCTCGTCACCAGCATCAGGATCAGCGTCAGCGCGAGCGCGAGCAGGTAGACCCACGTCGCGTCGCCGAAAAGCTGGACGCAGGCGACGCCCGTCAGCGCGCCGATGACATGCCCGCCAAAGAGCGCGCGCGGCTGCGCGGCCGGCGCGCGGGTCAGCCCGAACAGAAAGACCGCGGTGCCGCCGAACGACGCGAGCAGCAGCGGCGACGACGGCGGGTCGACGAGCCAGAGGACGAGGCCGAGAGCCCCGGCCCCACCGGCGGCGCACCACGCGAGACGTGCGACGCCCAGCACGAAGTAGCGAGTCTCTCGTCGGGAGAGCATGGCTTCGATTGGCGCGTATCGGCCGGTCGCGGGCCCGAATTGCCTTTGCGCTGCTGATGGGTTGGCTCAGCCCGCCGGTGCGGCTGCGCCTGTTGCCGGCGACGCGACGCGCCGGCGCTGCAGGAGGACGACGGCGCCGAGCACGACGAGCGCCGGTACGAACAGCCACTCCTTCGCCGGACGCTGCGCCTCGGTCTCGATGCCGGTCACGAGGAAGCCCTGCTCGAAGCCGGCCCTGTCTGCCGGGCTGTGCAGGTTGACCGCCGCGATCTGGATACCCGCCGGAACCGCCATCGTCGTCAAGCCCGAGCGGGCGAGGCGCTGCGCGGCGGAGCCTTCGGTTCCCAAGGGCAACAGGACGGTCTTCTTCACGTCCTTGCCCTCGACGGTCGTCCCTTCGATGCGCACGCGGACGCCGGATTTCGCCGGCGCCGAGGCGACGAATTCCATGAATTTCTCCGCTGGCGCCACATCGTATTTCGGATAGACGAAATCCATCCAGAAGCCCGGGCGAAGCAGCGTGAACGTCACGAGCAGCATCGCGACCGACTCGTACCAGCGGCTGCGGGTAATGAACCAGCCCTGCGTCGCCGCGGCGAACACCAGCATCGCCGTGATGGCCGCGCAGACGACCAGCACCAGATGGGCAATCGAGTTGATGCCGATCAGCAGCAGTTCGGAATTGAAAATGAACATGAAGGGCAGGATGCCCGTGCGGATCGAATACCAGAAGGCGGTAAACCCGGTGCGCAGATAGTCGCCGCGAGAAATGGCCGCGGCAGCAAATGCGGCAAGACCGACCGGCGGCGTCACGTCGGCCATCAGGCCGAAGTAGAAGACGAACATGTGGACGGCGACCAGCGGCACGACGAGACCACTCTGCGCGCCGAGCTCGACGACGACCGGTGCCATCAATGTCGACACGACGATGTAGCTCGCCGTGGTGGGCATGCCCATGCCGAGGATGAGGCAGATCACCGCGACGAGGCACAGCATGCCGATGATGTTGCCGGCGGAGATCGTCTCGACGAGATCGGTCATGACGAGCCCGAAGCCGGTGATCGAGACCGTCCCCACGACGATTCCCGCAGCGGCCGTGGCGATCGCGATGCCGATCATGTTGCGCGCGCCGATGCCGAGCCCGTCGACGAGATCGTGCCAGCCGGCGCGGACGCGGGTGAGCACAGAAGCCTCGCCGCGGAACATTGCGAGCAACGGCTTTTGCGTCAGCAGGATCACGACAAGCAGAGCCGTGGCGTAGAACGCCGACAGCCCAGGCGACAGATGCTCGATCATCAGGACCCAGATGAGCAGCACGACCGGCAGCAGGAAATGCAAGCCGGCCAAGACCGTCTCCTTCAGCGGCGGCAACTCGATCACCGCGGCGTTCGGATCGTCGACGACGAGATCGGGTTCCGCGGCGACAATGCGCAACAGGGCGAGGTACGTCACCGCGATCAGCGCCAGCACGATCCAGAGCGATGCACGCGGGAAGAAGTCCTTGATCCAGCCAAGCCCGTAATAGAGGACGTTGGCGAAGATCACGAGTCCGGCGAGCGTCATCAGGATCCCGGCGAGCCGGCCCAGCGGCGACGTGCCGGCGCGGGGCGGCAGACCCTTGATGCCCGCCTTCAGGGCTTCGAGGTGAACGATGTAGAAGAGCGCGATGTAGGAAATCGCGGCGGGAAGCACGGCGTTCTTGCAGATCTCCACATACGACACGCCCACGTATTCGGCCATGAGAAACGCCGCAGCGCCCATGACCGGCGGCATGATCTGGCCGTCCACGCCCGCCGCCGTCTCAATTGCGCCGGCTTTCTCCGCCGTGTAGCCGACGCGCTTCATCAGCGGGATCGTGAACGTGCCGCAGGTGACGACGTTCGCGACCGACGAGCCGGAGATCATCCCCATCATCCCCGACGAGACGACGGCGGCTTTGGCCGGGCCGCCGCGCATGTGGCCGAGGAAGGCGAACGCGACCTTGATGAAGTAGTTGCCGGCGCCGGCCTTCTCGAGCAGCGAGCCGAACAGCACGAACAGGAAGATGTAGCTCGCCGACACCCCCACCGCAACGCCGAAGACGCCTTCGGTCGACAGCCAGTAGTGCGAGACGGCCTTCGACAGCGAGACCCCTTTGTGCTGGATGATGTCGGGCATCCAGGGACCGGCAAACGCGTAGACCAGCATGAACACCGCGATGATGGCGAGCGGCGGCCCGACGACGCGGCGCGTGGCTTCGAGCAGCAGCAGCATCCCGGCGATGGCGGTGAAGAAGTCGATCGGCGTCGGCTGCCCGGGTCGCGTGGAAAGATCGCGGTAGAACAGGAACAGGTACGCGCCGCAAAACGCGGCGGCCACTGCGAAGATCCAATCCTGCACGGGAACGCGCTCGCGCGGCGAAGTCTTGCGGAACGGGTAGGCGAGATAGGCGAGAAAGAGGCCGATGCCGAGATGCAGCGATCGCATCTCGGTATCGTTCAGGATGAAGACGTTGAACGTGAACGGCAGCGGCGACGCGTACCAGAGCTGCAAGAGCGACCAGCCGATGCAGGTTAGAGCCAGAATCGTGGCCGCGATCCCGACGGGCTTGCGCCGGCCGAGATCGGCCTCGTGGACCAGCTCCCGGACGTCAACGCCGGGTGCAGTTGCAAGGGCCCCCACACCCCCCGAGGGGGCGCGATTCGCGCCTTGGGGCCCCGCGGCGCTCACGTAGGGGCCCCCACACCCCCCGAGGGGGCGCGATTCGCGCCTTGGGGCCCCGCGGCGCTCACTTGATCCAGCCCTTCTCCCTGTAATAGCGCGCGGCGCCCTCATGCAACGGCGCTGACAGCCCGTCGTGGATCATGTTCTTCGGGTCGAGGTTGGCGAAAGCCGGATGCAGTTTCTTGAACTCGTCGAGGTTGTCGAACACCGCTTTGGTGATGATGTAGACGGTATCGGCAGGAACCTTCGACGAGCTCACGAGCGTTGCCAGCACGCCGTAGGTTTTCGTCGGGTCGGGGTTGTTCGCGTACATGCCGCCGGGAATCGTCGCGTACGCGTAGTACGGATACTTCTTCACCAGCCCGTCGATGGCCGGCCCCGTGAGCGACACGAGCTTCGCGCCGCAGGCGGTCGTCGGATCCTGGATGTTGGCCGACGGATGGCCGACGCCGTAGAAGAAGCCGTCGATCTTGTTGTCGCACAACGCGGGGCCGTGCTCGTCGGCCTTGAGCTCGGAGGCGAGCGCGAAGTCCGAGAGTTTCATGTTCTCGGCGACGAGCAATTCTTCCAACGCCGAGCGTGTCCCCGATCCCGGATTGCCGACGTTGAAGCGCTTGCCCTTGAAGTCGGTGAACTGCTTGATGTTGGCTTCCTTGCGGGCGACGACGGTGAATGGCTCCGGATGCACGGAGAATACGGCGCGCAGGTCCTTGTCGGGCTCCTTGAACGGCCCGGTGCCGTTGTAGTCCTGGTACTGCACGTCGGACTGCGCCATGCCGAAATCGAGCTCGCCGGCCTTGATCGTGTTGACGTTGTAGACCGAGCCGCCAGTCGACTCCACCGAGCAGCGGAGGCCGTGCTTCGCGCGGTCCTTGTTGACGAGCCGGCAGATGGCGCCGCCCACCGCGTAGTAAACGCCGGTGACGCCGCCCGTTCCGATGGTCACGAATTTCTGTTGCGCAGCCGCGGGGAATGGCGTTGCGAGCGCGCAAGCGAGGGCAATGCTCGCGGCGGCCGCGACAAAAGCTCGGAAGTTGCGGGACTGCAGTTTCATGTCCTTCATGTGATTTTCCTCCTCAGGTGAAGCGACGGTGCTGCTTTACTCGCGTGGATCCCGAAAGAAGCGACGCGTTTCGGTACAAGTTGCGGCTCGCAGGCCAAGGCCGGCCAGCGCGTCGCGGGTCGAGCGGACGAGTTCCGCGTTGTCGGCTGCGACGGCGCCCGACGGCAATTGCAGGTTGTTCTCGAATCCGACGCGGACGTGCCCTCCCAGCAGTGCCGCGGCGGCCACGCACTGCAGCTCGGCCGCTCCGAATGCGCAGACCGACCACCCCCAACCCGTGGGCAACGCCGCAAGCATCGGCAAGAGGTCGGCCGCGTGGCCGGCCTTTCGCTCCACGTACGATCCCAGGACGAACAGCACGTGCGGCAGCCGTTGCGGAATCACGCCTTCGGCATGGAGGCGTGCGCAGCGCCTCACATCCTGGGGAGAATAAACGATGTATTGGACGAGCGCATCGCGGACGGCCAAACGGGCGAGAAAGGCGGCGACGCTCCCCTCGAGGGCAGGGTCGACAAAGAACTCCCGGATCGCGAGCGACAGCGCTTCGGGCGCGAGCGTGTCGGCGCAGGCCATCTGCTCGGCGGGCGCGTAGCGGCCGCCCGACTCCGTCGTGATCTGGATCAGGAGATCCTCGCCCACGCGGGCGCGAATGGCGGCAACCGCCAGGCGATAATCGGCGGGCTCGAGGCTGTGCCGGCCCGCGGCGTCGCGAACGTGCAAGTGCAGCATCGACGCCTCGGCGGCAAGGCAGCCCGCCGCGCAGTCGGCGAGCTCGGCAGGCGTGATCGGGAGCCGGGGGTGCTCGGCGCGTCCCTTGCGCGCCCCGTTGGGCGCGACGGCGAGCACGACCGGCACGGGCGCGGCGGTCATTGGTGGACGTTCGCGGCGACGGCTTCGAGCGCGGCATCGACGGCCGCGCCGAGGCGGCGCACGATTTCGTCGATCTCGGCAGGCGCCGCGATGAACGGCGGTGCGATCAGCACGTGATCGCCCGTGCGTCCGTCGACGGTGCCACCCATCGGGTAGACCATCAGTCCGCGCGCCATCGCTTCGGCCTTGACGCGGGCATGCAGCCGCAACGCCGGGTCGAAGGATCGTTTCGTCAGCCGGTCATCGACCAGCTCGATCGCCATGAACAGACCACGCCCGCGGACATCACCGACGTGCGGATGGTCGCCGAAGCGTGCCTGCAAACGTTCGCGCAGACGCACGCCCAGCGCCTTCACGGCATCGAGCAGGTGATCGCGCTCGATCACCCGCTGCACCGCGAGCGCCGCGGCGCACGCGACCGGATGGCCGATGTACGTATGGCCGTGCTGGAAAAAGCCGCTGCCGCTTTCGAGCGCAGCGATGATCCGCTGCTGGACGAGCAGCGCGCCGATCGGCTGATAGCCGCCACCCAAGCCCTTGGCGATTGCGACCAGGTCCGGCACGATGCCCTCCTGCTCGACGGCGTAGAGCGTTCCGGTCCGGCCCATCCCGCACATCACCTCGTCGGCAATGAGCAGGATGCCGTGGCGATCGCAGATCTCCCGAATCCGGCGAAAGTAGCCGGGGACCGCCGGCACGGCGCCGAGCGTCGCGCCGACAACCGGCTCCGCGACGAAGCCGATGACGTTGCGCGGGCCGAGCTCTTCGATGGCGGCTTCGAGCTCGCGGCCGAGCCGCTCGCCGTATTCCTGCGCCGACTCGTCGGCGCGGCGATCGCGGTATTCGTAGCAAGGCGATACGTGCGTCACATCGATCAGCAGCGGCGCGAACTGGCGCCGCCGCCACTCGTTGCCGCCGACCGCGAGCGCGCCCAGGGTGTTGCCATGGTAGCTCTGGCGCCGGGCGATGAAATGCCTGCGCTGCGGTTCGCCGATCTCGACGAAATACTGGCGGGCGAGTTTCAGCGCCGCCTCGATCGCTTCCGAGCCGCCGGAGACGAGATAGACGTGGGACATGCCGGACGGCGCGTGCGCGATCAGGTGATCGGCGAGCGCCTCGGCGATTTCCGTCGTGAAAAAGCTCGTGTGGGCATAAGCAAGGCGATCGATCTGCGCGTGCATCGCCGCGACGACGTCGGGGTGGCCGTGACCGAGACACGATACCGCCGCGCCGCCGGAAGCATCGAGGTATTCCTTGCCTTCGGCATCGACGACGACGATGCCGCGGCCGCCGACGGCGGTGGGCAGGATGCCGCGCAACTGACGATGGAGGATGTGGGTCATGGGCGGGTGTGCGAGTCTCAGGCAGGCGGTTTTCCGGGCGGCCAATACGCGTGCGTTTCGGCCAGTTGCCGCTGGACTTCAGCGAGGCGGTCGAGCACCGCCCGGCCACCCCGTGCCGCAACCCGCGCGAGCAGCAGCTCGACGAGCGCGAGCGGTGCGATCATCGACGGAAAGAACGACAGCGATTCGGTGCGAAACAGCAGCGTATGCGTTGCGCGGCGGGCGAGCGGCGAGAGCGCGCTGTCGGTCAGCGCGACGATGGTCACGCCGCGCTTGTCCGCCGCGTTCAGCGCCTCGACGGTGGGCGCGGAGTAGGGCGACTGGCTGATCGCGACGAGCACGTCGCTGCGGTCGAGTGCGTCCACCTGATCGAGCAGGATGCCGCCCAGGCCGTCGAACAGCACGCCGTTCCTCGCAATGAGGTTGTAGGCATAGCGAAACTGGAAGGCGATGCCGAAGCTCGAGCGCACGCCGAGAAACCCGACCCGCCGCGCGCCCGCAATGGCGCGCACCGCCGCTTCGATCTGCGCCGGCGAATTCAATGCCTCCACCGATTGCACGTCGGCGATCTGGGCGCGCGAAATCTCGCGCACGAGACGCCCGACGAGCGTTCCGGCCGGCGCTTTCTGCAGCGCCGAAGCGCGCCGATTATAGTCGACGGGATGGCCGGCAAGCGCCTCCTGAAACGGCCGTCGCAGCGCGGCGTAACCGTCGAATCCGAGGGCGCGTGCGAGGCGCACCATCGTCGGCGGGGATACGCCGACGCGTTGCGCCTGTTGGCGCATCGACAGCAGCGCGACTTCGCCCGGATGGTCGGCGAGCCAGCGCGCGGCACGCTGGACGACGGGAGGCAGCGCGTCGAAGCGCTCGCGGATGCGCCGCGTGATGTCCGCAGGGGCCAGGGACAACGGCGATGCGACGGCCGACATATGACAGACGTTACCGATCCGTGCAGAATATTACAAGTGTTTTTTCTACCCGGCAGCCCGCGGCGCCTGGCGCGGCGAGCGCGCTCGCGCCAGGGCGCGCGTCGCAGGGAGGGCCGCTCACGCGGCGGAGATCAATCGGGTCGTCCCGGCCGCTTGCGCCGGAGCCACAAGCCGCCGCGCTTGCGCCACAATGGACGTTCGATCGAGTCGAAGAAGAAAGGGCGAGTCATGACGATCCAGGCGATCAACCCGGCGACGGGCGAAATCCTTTCCGGGCACGACGAGATGACGGCGCAGACGGTAGACCGCATCGTTGCCGACGTTCACCGGGCGTTCCTCGGCTGGCGGGGGCAGAGCTTCGCCGTGAGGGCCGCGCCGATGCGCAGGGCAGCCGAGATTCTTCGCGCCGACGCGAGTGAATTCGCAGAACTCATGGCGCGCGAGATGGGAAAGCCGGTCCGAGATGGCATCGCGGAAGCCCAGAAATGCGCGCTCGCGTGCGAGTTCTACGCGGAACATGCCGAAGGATTTCTCGCGCGCGAGGCGGTCGCGACCGAAGCGCACAGCAGCTTCGTCACCTTCAACCCGGTCGGCGTCGTGCTGGCCGTCATGCCGTGGAATTTCCCGTTCTGGCAAGTCTTCCGCTTCGCGGCGCCCGGATTGATGGCCGGCAATGCCGCCGTGCTCAAGCACGCATCGAATGTCCCGGGCTGCGCGCTCGCGATCGAGGACATCTTCCGGCGCGCGGGCTTTCCCGAAAACCTGTTTCGCACGCTGCTGATCAAGAGCAGCGGGGTCGAATCGGTCATTGCGGATCCGCGCGTTCGTGCCGTCACGCTGACCGGCAGCGGCCTTGCCGGGCGGGCCGTCGCGCGCAAGGCCGGCGAGCTCTTGAAGAAGACGGTGCTCGAGCTCGGCGGCAGCGATCCGTACCTGGTGCTGGCCGATGCCGACCCGGAGCGGGCCGCAACCGTGTGCGCCAGGGGGCGGCTCGTCAATTCCGGCCAGAGCTGCATCGCCGCCAAGCGCTTCATCGTCGTCGACGCCGTCCGGCGCGACTTCGAGGCGCGCTTGGTCGAGCGGATGGCCGGCGCAAGGATGGGCGATCCCCTCGCTCCCGACACCGAAATCGGGCCGCAGGCGCGCCACGATCTGCGCGCCGCGCTGCACGCCCAGGTTCAAGCGAGCATTGCCAAGGGCGCCAAGTGCCTTCTCGGCGGCACGATCCCCGAAGGGCGCGGCGCCTACTATCCACCGACGGTGCTGACCGACGTGGGGAAGGGGATGCCCGCCTACGACGAGGAACTGTTCGGCCCGGTCGCGGCGATCATCCCCGTGCGCAGCGAAGATGAGGCGATCGCCGTGGCCAACGATTCGTCGTTCGGACTTGGCGCCGCCGTCATCACCCGCGATCGCGCGCGTGGCGAGCGCATCGCCGCCGAGTTGATCGAGGCCGGTTGCGTGTTCGTGAACGAGAACGTGAAGTCGGACCCGCGACTGCCTTTCGGCGGAATCAAGGAAAGCGGCTACGGCCGCGAGCTTTCCGCCTACGGCATCAAGGAATTCGTGAACGTCAAGACGGTGTACGTGGCGTGAAGGACGCGTGCTGGAATCTGGGGACCGCTCGCCTGCGCCGGCGCGTCGTCGCGCACAAGGCTGAAGCGGCTGCCTCTCGACCGGACCCGCAATGATGACTGGCCCCTCTTCGGTTCTCATCGTCGCCGATGTCCAGAACTCGTTCATGCCGGGTGGCAGCCTTGCGGTTCCGCGCGGCGACGAGGTCGTCCCGGTGATCAACGCCCTCGCCCGGCGCTTTGCCAATGTCGTCCTGACCCAGGATTGGCATCCGATCGGTCATCGTTCGTTCGCTTCGTCGCACCCCGGCAAGAAGCCTTTCGACACGGCGCACATGCCGTACGGAGAGCAGATCCTGTGGCCCGATCATTGCGTGCAGGGGAGCGACGGGGCGCGACTCCATCGCGATCTCGCGATCGACCACGCCCAGCTCGTGCTTCGCAAGGGCTGGCACCGCGACGTCGACAGCTATTCCGCGTTCGTCGAAGCGGACGGGAAGACGACGACCGGCCTCGGCGGGTATCTGCGCGAGCGTGGAATCGTCGACGTCTATCTCTGTGGTCTCGCGACCGACTTCTGCGTCGCCTGGTCCGCGCTCGACGCGCGCAAGCTTGGCTTCGCCGTCACCGTGATCGAAGATGCCTGCCGCGCCATCGACACGCGCGGCTCGCTTGCCGCCGCTTGGCAGCGGATCAACGAGGCTGGAGTCAGGCGAGCGCTCTTGCGCGATATTGCTTGAGCTCCATCGTCAGGCCGGTTCGCCCACCGGAACGGCGGCCGAAGCCTGCGGCGAGAGCTTGGCCGCGAGCCTCCGCAGCGCGTCCTCCTCGAGCGTCTCGGTCTCGAGCAGCCGGCGCGCGCCTTCGCCCAGAACCGCTCGATTCGCACGCAGGATGGCGAGCGAGCGCAGGAAAGCCCGGTCGATGATTCGCTTTACGGCGATGTCGATGCGCTGCGCGGTCGCCTCGCTGTACTTCCGCTCGAAGTAGGGCTGCCCCTCGACAGGGCCGAGGAACCCCGAACGCTCGCTCTCGTAGCTCACGCCGCCGAGCTCGTCGTCCATTCCGAAGCGCGCGACCATGCTGCGCGCGATGTCGGTCGCCTTCGCCAGATCGTCGGCGGCGCCGGTGGAAAAGCGGTCGAACACGAGCTTCTCGGCGGCGCGGCCGCCGAGAAGCACCGCGACCTTGTCCTCGAGCTCGCCCTTGGTCATCAGGAACCGGTCGTCGGTCGGCCGCTGGATCGTGTAGCCGAGCGCGCCGACCCCGCGCGGAATGATCGAGACCTTGTGCAGCGTGTCGACACCGGGAAGGCTCAGCGCGACCAGCGCATGCCCCATCTCGTGGTGAGCGACGATCTCGCGCTCCTTGGGAATCAGCAGCCGATGCTTCTTCTCGAGCCCGGCGACGATTCTTTCGATGGCTTCGTTGAAGTCGGTCAGCGCGACGGCCTGCGCCTTGCGGCGCGTCGCGAGCAGTGCCGCCTCGTTGGCCAGATTGGCGAGATCGGCGCCGGTGAAGCCGGGCGTGAGCGCGGCGACCTTTTCCGCGTCGACGTCCCCCGCGAGCCGCAGCTTGCGCGTGTGCACCTTGATGATCTCGACGCGATCGCGCTTGTCCGGCCGATCGACCAGAATCTGTCGGTCGAAGCGGCCGGCGCGCAGCAGCGCCGGGTCGAGAATCTCCGGCCGGTTGGTCGCCGCGAGCAGCACGACGCCCTCGCGCGGGTCGAAGCCGTCGAGCTCGGCCAGCAGCTGGTTCAGGGTTTGCTCGCGCTCGTCGTTGGCGCCGATCGAACCCAGCGTGCTGCGCGCGCGGCCGAGCGAATCGAGCTCATCGATGAAGATGATCGCTGGAGCGTGATTGAGCGCCTCGGCGAAGAGATCGCGGACGCGGGCCGCCCCGACCCCGACGAACATCTCGATGAACTGCGATCCGCTGATCGAGAAGAAGGGAACGCCTGCCTCGCCGGCGACGGCGCGCGACAGCAGCGTCTTGCCGGTTCCCGGAGGGCCGACCAGCAGGATGCCCTTGGGAATACGCGCGCCGAGCCGACCGTAATCTTGCGGGTTTCTGAGGTAGTCGATCACTTCGCGGAGCTCCTGCTTCGCCTCGCTCGCGCCGGCGACGTCTTCGAAGGTCACCTTCGTGTCCTTCTCGACGTAGATCTTCGCGCGGCTCTTCCCGATGCTCATGAGTCCCCCCGCGCCCATCCCCATGCGCTCGGCGAAGCGGCGGTAGAGGAAGAACCAGATGCCGAAAAACAGCAGGGCAGGGATGATCCAGGACACAAAGTTGGTCAGCAGGTTCGATTCCTCGCCGCCGGTCACTTCGACTCCCGCGTCGCGCAGTTGCTGCGCAAGGGGCGCATCGATGGCGACCCGGGCGGTCACGAACTGGGTCTTGCCATTGTGCGGCGCCCTGTAGGTGCCGAGGATGTGACGCTCGGTGACGGTAACCTTGGAGATGGTCTTCTGCGCGACCTGACGCTCGAATTCGCTATAGGAGATGTCTTCCGTCGTCGTGGCCTGGCGAAGGAATTGCTGCATCAGCACGATCGCGATGACGGCGACCGCCACGTACCAGAGGTTGAGCTTCGCGGTGTTGTTCATGATGGTTCTTCTTGAAGCGCCATCGAGCGCGCTTCAAGCTGCCCGGGCGCTGCAAGCGCCTTTGCGCCGTAGGGGTTAGACCGCACCGCGCTGGAAGGTTGCGCTTCCCGCCGTTTAGCCGGCCTTGGATGGCGGAGCAGGGGCAGCGCCGGCGCGCGACGGCGATTGTAAATATTGCCGTGTAACCCCGGCGGAACCGCCTTTCCGGCGGCGGACTCTATTGTCTAGCGGACATGAAACAAGGTTCGAGCGCGAGAAACGCAATGGCAGTTGCCGAGGTCCTCGAACGGGGATTCGTCACCACCACGATGGAAAAGCTCGTTGAATGGGCGCGCACGGGCTCGATGTGGCCGATGAGCTTCGGTCTCGCGTGCTGCGCCGTGGAGATGATGCACGCCGCCGCCTCGCGCTACGACCTCGACCGCTTCGGCGTGGTGTTCCGGGCGAGCCCCCGGCAATCGGACGTGATGATCGTCTCGGGGACGCTTTGCAACAAGATGGCGCCGGCGCTGCGCAAGGTCTACGACCAGATGCCCGAACCGCGCTGGGTCATCTCCATGGGCTCCTGCGCCAATGGCGGCGGGTACTACCATTACTCCTATTCGGTCGTGCGCGGGTGCGACCGCATCGTTCCCGTCGACATCTACGTTCCCGGCTGCCCGCCGACCGCGGAACAGCTCGTCTACGGCATCATCCAGCTGCAAAACAAGATCGACCGGATCAACACCATCGCTCGCTAAGCGCACGGGCGGGGCACCCGAAGTCCAGAAGCTCACCCGGCTGCGATCTTCTTCGCTTTTTCGTTGCGCGCCTGACAGTCGGTGCAGCGGCTCGCGACCGGATTGGCCTCCAGGCGCGCGGGCTCGATCGCCTCGCCGCAGTCGATGCAGACGCCGACTTCGCCTCTTGCGATGCGCTCGTGCGTGGCAGCGATTTCCGAGAGCTGGCTCACGCAGCGGTCAATCAGGTCGCGCTCGAGGCCGACCTGCGTCTTGATGAAGGCCCGGTCCACGTCGTCGCCGACCTCGTTTTCGAGCTGCGACAGCCCCTCGCTCTGGACTCGCTGGCGCTCATCGGCGATCTTCGCTTGCAACTCCCGCTCCCGTTCGTCGAGCAGGCGCAACAGGCGTGCCAACGTACGTCCCGAAAGCGCTCTGCGGCGCGCCGCGGGCCTGTCACCGGCAATCCGTTGCTCATGCGTGCGCATCATGTCGTGAGACCTCCTACTGGTGGCGACATAAGCGCGAGGGCCTGTCGCGCGCACGCTCTGCCGCCCGCTGCCTCATCCAACCGACTACGGCCGCGAACGCCACGAAAAGTTCCGAAACGATTTTCCCGGCGTCAGACCTTCTTCACCCAGGCAATGCAGTAGCCTTGGGGCGCGACCGCACCTTCGACGATCGCGCAACTCGCGGGAGGCTGGAAGTGCAGGCAATTGCTGCACTCTTTGTCGCCATTGGGCTTGTCCTGGTACTTCATCGCCTCCTTCGAGGCTTTCTTCTGTTGCGCGTAAGCCGGGTTGCCCATCGTCGCGGCGAGCGGCGTGCCGGCGAGAAGAACTGCTGCGCGGAGAAGGGTGCGGCGAGATATTCGTTGCTCGTTATCGTTCATGAACCATCTCCTGGAAGAGCTCAGGTTGTGGCGGATCGGCCGCCACAACCGGGGCTGATACTTTCCTTGAGGGAGGATTACGTCCCGTCCGGCGCCTTGCCGCCGTCAGTGGCGGTGATAAAGATTCAGGGCGCCATATTCCGGACGCCAAACCTGGCGCGCCGACGCGATTCCCTGGCCCAACCCGGTCAGCACAGGGTAATCCCCCGGGTCGAGGACCTGGCATTCACCCTGGTAGCCGATCTCGGAACAGACGAGCCAGGATCCCGATTCGATGCGCGCCGACGATGCCGGGTTGCGGAAATGCGCCCAGTCGAGATCCGGCGCCCGGCCGTACTCCACAACCGCCGAAGGACCGCCGAAGTTCCGGAACTCGTAGAGCACCGCGCGTCCCGCCGGAACGACCGCGGCGCCGGCAACGCGTTCGGGCACCGGAGCGATCAGGTAAGCCGATCGGATCTTTCCATCGAGCGCTCCGAGGCTTTGGTAGCGGCCCGGAGAAAATTCGGTGCAATTGCCGCGGCCGTGCTCGCCGTCGCACAGGCGCCATATGCCGCCGCTCACCAAGGCGGCGTCGGCGCTGTCGGCGAAATTCCGGGTGTCGAGATCATCGATATTCGATGTGAGCTCGACAGCGCGCACGAGATGCCCCGTGTGCTGATAGAGCGTGACGCGGGCGCCTGCCGGCACAGGCACCGCGCTTACGACCGACGGAGCGACCACGACCTGCTGCGGTTCGGACACAACGACCGGCGCAGGCGCGGGATTTACCACGACCGGCGCCGGCGCGGGATTTATCACGACCGGCGCAGGCGCGGGATTTATCACGACCGGCGCAGCGCCCGGATTGATCACGACGGGCAAGGCTGCGGCGGCAGCGACGGGCGCGCTATCCGGGCTGACGACAATGTGCTCGGCGCCAGGTTCATAACTTACTTGGCGAACCGAAGCCACCGGACCGCTCAGGTCGCGATCGAGCTTGCTGTAGCTGCCGGGGACCAACTGCGCGCAGCGGCCGCGAAAATTGGCTTCCGTGCAGGCTTCCCACCTCCCGTCGCGGACCACGACCGACGCCGCGACATCGTTGAACGCCGTTTGCTCGAGATTCGGCAATGCGATCGTCGTCGTCAAGCTCTCGCCCTCGAACGCGGGATGCTCGTAGAGCGTAATCTGCCCCGCGAATGCGCTCGCTGCCGCCAGCATGAGCGCGCCTGCGATCGCAAATTTGAGTTTTGACCCTTTGCTCGTGTCCATGTGGCCTTCTCCTCCGTCTTCAACCGCGGCAGAAAAATTTCCTCGTGTTGATTTGACGCGGGCGTTTTGCGTTAGTTTTGGTAGGCCGCGCAAAACCGTCGTCGGCCGGCCGGGCGCCGGACGATTCCTACTTCGCTGTGGGATGCGGCCGACATCGGCCCACGCTTCGGCACTGGACGCATCGAGCCGAGTTATGCTCCAGGGCGCGGCAGGAATGGACGGGCACGACTGAAGAGCCGCCGGTCGCGGACCGACTCGGGAATGTTTTGTGTCGAGGCGTCGCATGACAGAGGCTGCCGATCGCAAGCAGGGGGCGACACCGGTTGGCCCCGTCATCTGCACGATCGGCCACTCGAATCGTCCCCTCGGCGCTTTCACCGCGCTGCTTCGGTGCAATGACATAACGCGCGTCCTCGACGTCAGGACGGTGCCGCGATCGCGCCACAATCCTCAGTTCAATCTGGACGTGCTTCCCGAGAGCCTGGCTGCGGAGGGGATTGGCTACGTCCATCTTCCGGGCCTCGGCGGCCTGCGGCGTCCGCGCCCCGATTCGCCCAACACCGGCTGGAACAATCTGTCGTTTCGGGGTTACGCGGATTACATGCAGTCCGCCGAGTTCGCCGAAAACGTTCTACGCGTCGCAGAGTTGGCCACCACGGAGCGCTGTGCGCTGATGTGCGCGGAAGCCGTGCCGTGGCGCTGCCATCGATCGCTGATCGGTGATGCGCTTCTGGTGCGCGGGGTGGTTGTCGAGGACATCATCGGCCCGGGCAAGCGCAGACGACACTTGCTTACGCCCTTTGCTCGCGTGGACGGCTTGCGGATAACGTATCCGCCAGGCGATGGCGGGCCCGTCGAACGCTGATATCGAGACACTCTGCCGCTGCTGCCGTATCCCTACACGTGAATCAGAACCGGCTGATTACGCGCTGGCAGGGTACCGCGGACACTTTCATCGAACGAGCACACCGCAATCGGCCCCGGCAACACGCGGTGAGCGACTTCGCAATGCCTTGCCTGCGTCCACCGGGAGAGCGTCGCCCTGAACGATCGGCATGGTCATGGCCCTCTTTCCGGGTCGCGGATCGCCCTTAAGACTGACGAGCGCCCTTGGTATGTCACCCGAACGGATTTTCCTGCCGCGCCGGCGGAGGCGCAACGATCGGAACGTCACCCCCGACGCTGCCCGCGTCACCGGCGGCGCCGTCGCCGCGGATCGTGCGGTGGCTCGACGTGATCGGTGCCCCGGTGATCGTCACGAGAAAGCCCGACGGGAGCGAGATCGCGATCGACTATTCCGCTTTCCCTCGCTGCCGCGAATACCCGCTCGAAGGGGCGCGCACGTTGGGAGACGAGATCGACCGACCGTGCTGGCTTCGGACTGATTCTGTCCCACCGCTTTCGCGACCGAGCGCCGATCGTCGGCCTCGGCGACGATGGGACGGCCTTCGTCATCACGCCGAAGGCGACGGTCACCCGCGTCCGGGGCGAGTGGAAGCGCGGCTATCATGTTCACGTGTCGCAGAAGATGAGCCGCGTCGATGAGGGAGCGGAGCAGCTCATCGCCGAGTCCCAGCATGCGCTCCGTCACCGGCGGGTGCAAACAGAAGTCGAACGCATCGGCCCTCGCACGCGGGTGCTGACGGCGGGGCGTGGCCGCACGATCGTAATCGATGATGACGGTGCACGCTCTCACGTAGGTAACCGCTGGCTCCCGGGAATCCGTTTCAGTCCCGACGTCATCGCGGACATGAGACGCATCGTCGACCCGGCCTGGCAGAGGCGACATCTCAAGTTTGTCGCCTCGTCCGACGCGATGGCCGGCTCCTTGCCGAGCGGCGAGCATGGGGCACCCGTATCGACTGCTGCTGGCACCAGATAGCCTGTTCGACGTCGCGACGTCGCGACGTCGCGAGGTTTCGGATCTGTGATAACGCGGCTGTGGGAACGTGTCCTCTACGCTCTGAAGATCGAACCGCTTGCAGCAACCACTACGAAACGGCGGCGCTCAACCTTGGGCCACGTTAGCCCGGGCGAGTTTGAGCGGTGCCATTGAGGCTAAAGCGACTTATTGAAGCCCACGGGATGCAATGAGACTCCTGCGCACGTAGGTCGCTCGCATCTGGATAGCCCTGACTTCAGTACCACGACCGTCACATAGTTGCTGCGGGTCTGGGTGTTGCTGCCGCCGGGTCCGGTGACGGTGAGGCTCACCGTGTACACGCCGGCGGCCGCATACACGTGGCTGGGGCTGGCCGCGGTGCTGGTGCCGCCGTCGCCGAAGGTCCAGGCGTAGCTGGTGATGCTGCCGGTGGAGGTGTTGGTGAACGCCACCGTCAGCGGAGCCACGCCGAAGGTGGGACTGCCGGTGAATTGCGCGACCGGGGCGGCGGTAGTGACCGTCACATAGTTGCTGCGGGTCTGCGTGTTGCTGCCGCCAGGGCCGGTGACGGTGAGACTCACCGTGTAGACGCCGGCGGCCGCGTAGATGTGGCTGGGACTCGCGGCGGTGCTGGTGCCGCCGTCACCGAAGGTCCAGGCGTAGCTGGTGATGCTGCCGGTGGAGGTGTTGGTGAACGCCACCGTCAGCGGGGACTTGCCCGGAGGTTGGGCTGCCGGTGAACTGCGCGACCGGGGCGGCGGTGGTGACCGTCACATAGTTGTTGCGGGTCTGCGTATTGCTGCCGCCGGGGCCGGTGACGGTGAGGCTCACCGTGTAGACGCCGGCGGCCGCGTAGATGTGGCTGGGACTCGCGGCGGTGCTGGTGCCGCCGTCACCGAAGGTCCAGGCGTAGCTGGTGATGCTGCCGGTGGAGGTGTTGGTGAACGCCACCGTCAGCGGCGACGTCGCCGGAGGTGGGACTGCCGGTGAACTGCGCGACCGGGGCGGCGGTGGTGACCGTCACATAGTTGCTGCGGGTCTGCGTGTTGCTGCCGCCGGGACCGGTGACGGTGAGGCTCACCGTGTAGACGCCGGCGGCCGCATACGATGTGGCTGGGACTCGCGGCGGTGCTGGTGCCGCCGTCACCGAAGGTCCAGGCGTAGCTGGTGATGCTGCCGGTGGAGGTGTTGGTGAACGCCACCGTCAGCGGGGCCGCGCCGGAGGTGGGACTGCCGGTGAATTGCGCGACCGGGGCGGCGGTGGTGACCGTCACATAGTTGCTGCGGGTCTGCGTGTTGCTGCCGCCGGGACCGGTGACGGTGAGGCTCACCGTGTACACGCCGGCGGCCGCATACATGTGGCTGGGACTCGCGGCGGTGCTGGTGCCGCCGTCACCGAAGGTCCAGGCGTAGCTGGTGATGCTGCCGGTGGAGGTGTTGGTGAACGCCACGGTCAGCGGCGACTTCCCGGACGTTGGACTGCCGGTGAACTGCGCGACCGGGGCGGCGGTGGTGACCGTCACATAGTTGCTGCGGGTCTGCGTGTTGCTGCCGCCAGGACCGGTGACGGTGAGGCTCACCGTGTAGACGCCGGCGGCCGCGTAGATGTGGCTGGGACTCGCGGCGGTGCTGGTGCCGCCGTCACCGAAGGTCCAGGCGTAGCTGGTGATGCTGCCGGTGGAGGTGTTGGTGAAGGCCACCGTCAGCGGGGACGCGCCGGAGGTGGGACTGCCGGTGAATTGCGCGACCGGGGCGGCGGTGGTGACCGTCACATAGTTGCTGCGGGTCTGCGTGTTGCTGCCGCCAGGACCGGTGACGGTGAGGCTCACCGTGTACACGCCGGCGGCCGCATACACGTGGCCGGGGCTGGCCGCGGTGCTGGTGCCGCCGTCACCGAAGGTCCAGGCGTAGCTGGTGATGGTTCCGGTAGACGCATTCAAGAAGTTGAGAGCCAGTGGGGCGGCGCCCGTTGTTGTGCTGGCAGTGAAACTGGCAACGGGCGTGCTGTACGGCACCGTTGCGCTCACGTCATTCGAAAAGCCGCTTTCTGTATGCGAGACGTCGTAATCCGTCGCCGCAAAGTGATAAGTCACTCCTTCCGTCAGACCGGAAACCGGGTAGGAGGTCGTGCTACCTACGTCGACACTTGACGGATAGTTTCCAGCCGCCGGGCCGTAATAAACCTTGTAGCCGGCCGGCGCTGGACCGGTCGGGGGATCCCAAGCCAACGTGACACTGCCCGCGAGCGCGCGCGCTGCGACCAGGAGCAGGAAGAGAAACAGACCGATCGATCGCGCTGCAGTGGCTAGCGCACTCAACCCGTTACGCGCAGCTGCTTCGGCCATCGTGCCTCCCTCGAACAATGGCCACCAAGAGGCACTAGCTCCATTCTTGGCAACCAGGCTGCCTTGTCCCCGCAGGGATTTAGGCCCTCGGCTTTGCGTCCCGCCCTTTCGAGCGGTTTGCCCTTTTTTTCGGAAAATGGAAACGGTATGACGCTCGAATGGGAATTACCGCGGCTGGACCTCAGCTGCCGTTCGCCGGAGCTCGCCCGATTGCTCTAACCTGCGTGTGCTCCCGCTAGCCAGTAACATCCCAAGCGTCATAATGACAATAGCATGGAAATCCAGTACTGACAACGTTTTCCTTGATTATTGATCAATCGGCTGCGTATTTGCATAGACATGAGATCGGACCCTGTCCTACAAAACGGCGTTTAACAACCCCATTTCCGAAGAACAGGCCTCCTGGGCCTCGCTCTTCTGCATCGTTGTCCAGGACGTAAACCAGACTATCCGCGGTCGAAAGGGATCTGGAATCGATCCTTCTGGGGGGCGAAAATGATCAAAGCGAATCAATAGCCTGCGGTATCGAGTCCATTGATTCGTAAAGGCAGCAGACTTGAGCGGCAAGCTTGGGAGCTGCCTCTTTGCGCCGGGGCTGTAATGCCCCAATGAACTGCCCCGGATTTCTCGGAAGACAGTTGGAGTTGAATCAGGCTGCGAGAGCCAACTCGTCCTTTTGGGCGATAGGTACGCCAGCTCCAATTCCGCCGGCGGCACGTCGCCGATCGGTTCCAGCAGCCCGCGGTGATTGAACCAGTCGACCCATTCCAGGGTCGCGTATTCCACGGCGACGAGATGTCGCCACGGGCCGCGGGGGGTAGTTTCCGCTGCACCCTGAAGACCGAACGCAGTCGCCACAACCACTAGAAACGACGGCGCTCAACCTTGGGTCGCGTCAAGCCTAGTCGAGTTTGAGCGATGCGATTGAGACCAAGCAAAGTGTCCGTTGAATCATTGGAAGCTCACGGGATGCAGCGAGACTCCTGAGCATATGCGCCGCTTGCATTTAGATGGCTTTTGCTTGCCGACCGTCAGATAGTTGCTGCGGGTCTGGGTGTTGCTGCCGCCAGGACCGGTGACGGTGAGGCTCACCGTGTACACGCCGGCGGCCGCATACGTGTAGCTGGGGCTGGCGGCGGTGCTGGTGCCGCCGTCGCCGAAGGTCCAGGCGTAGCTGGTGATGCTGCCGGTGGAGGTGTTGGTGAACGCCACGGTCAGCGGCGATGTCCCGGACGTTGGGCTGCCGGTGAACTGCGCGACCGGGGCGGCGGTGGTGACCGTCACATAGTTGCTGCGGGTCTGCGTGTTGCTGCCGCCAGGACCGGTGACGGTGAGGCTCACCGTGTACACGCCCGCGGCCGCATACACGTGGCTGGGGCTCGCGGCGGTGCTGGTGCCGCCGTCACCGAAGGTCCAGGCGTAGCTGGTGATGGTTCCGGTAGACGCATTCAAGAAGTTGAGAGCCAGTGGGGCGGCGCCCGTTGTTGTGCTGGCAGTGAAACTGGCAACGGGCGTGCTGTACGGCACCGTTGCGCTCACGTCATTCGAAAAGCCACTTTCTGTATGCGAGACGTCGTAATCCGTCGCCGCAAAGTGATAAGTCACTCCTTCCGTCAGACCGGAAACCGGGTAGGAGGTCGTGCTACCTACGTCGACACTTGACGGATAGTTTCCAGCCGCCGGGCCGTAATAAACCTTGTAGCCGGCCGGCGCTGGACCGGTCGGGGGATCCCAAGCCAACGTGACACTGCCCGCGAGCGCGCGCGCTGCCACCAGGAGCAGGAAGAGAAACAGACCGATCGATCGCGCTGCAGTGGCTAGCGCTCTCGAGCCGCTAGGCGCAAGTATCTGAGCCACACTGGTTCCCCAGAATCACAGCCAAGTGCCACCAAGACCATTCTTGGCAACCAGGCTCCCCTGTTCATTCCTCGACTCAGGCCCTCGGCTTTGCGTCCCATCCATGCGGTTTGCCGTTTTGACAACCCGATGCCAACACCAATTTGTAAGAGCGCCGCGTGAGGGCACGCGAATACGTTCATGACGATAACATGGAAATCTTGAAATGACAAACGCATAATTTTGGACTGAACCAGCCAAATCCCGAGCGTCGCCAAATCGCGCCCGCAGACCGGCCAGATGGGCATGCGCAAGGAGCCAGATCGAACGTTCGATCGGCAAAGCGCGGCGGGCGCGGATCGGGCAACGATCGCCAAGTGCGGCGATCGGGAATCTCCCGATTCCGGCGGAACAGCCCCACCAGGCGGGAAGCGTCCGTCACGCCGCATGCTGCCGCTGCCGGCAGGCCGTTCCGCCCGCGGGCGCGAACAGGAAGCGTGCTGCACCAATGTGGAAACGCGCCATCGCGCGCCGTCGACGTCATACGCGTACCACGGGGTGAACACGCTGACGCCTTGATGTGCGAACCTGATGTCCCAGCCAGATCCCATCTCGCTCGCCGCCAACCAAAGGTGCTGATAGTGGGGGCGGACGTCGACTGGATCGCCACCGGCGCTGGATCGAAACCGCGCGCCCCGCGTGAGGGCGCGGTCTTCTCCCTCTGGTTGGGCCTCGTCGCCGGCGGCTGGCAGATGGGCCCCGTTCGGCGCTGGTCACCGCGAAGCACCCGAACCATGGCACCGGCAACGCGCGCTTGCTGTCTGCCGAGATCCAATCCGCACGATATTACGCGGACTGCCTTTAGCTACGCGCCGCGGGCCTCGCCGAGCGTGGCTTACTGACAGGTCGTGCCGGGCGCGGCGAAGATGTCGCGCGTGATGGTCTTTGTCTGCGTCACCGGGGTCGGCCCCACGCCGGTGATCGTGTACGCGAACGTCGCGTTATTGCCGTTGGTGAACGTGAACGTTGCCGTCCCCACCTTCGTCGGGACGACATTCGCCGGGTTGAACGCGTCGAACCGCGCTCCAGACGTCCGGTACAGGTCCCCTGCGTACACCCCAGGCCCCGTCTCTGGCGCCGTCACCACCAGCCACATCGGTGTCCCGTCCATATCGTAGGTGAACCAGGTCGCGAAGATCGTGTCCCCTTGGTGGTCCAGGTTGATCCCCCACCCCGACTCCACCCCCGCCGGCGCCGCCCACCACAGGTCCTGGTAGTTGGTCGCCAGCGCCAGGTTCGGCTGACCCCCGAACGTGCAGATCGGCAGCGGCCCGAACTTGTCGCGCGCGAGGCTCTTCGTCTGCGTCACGGCCGGGCTCGTCAGCGCGTAGGTGAACGTGCCGTTGTTCGCATCGGTGAAGCTCAGCGTGCCGATCCCGACCGCCGTCGCGAACACATTGTTCGGATTGAATGGCGCCGCACTGAACGGCGGCCCATGCGTCTGGTAGAGCGTGCCGCTGTAGGTGTTCGGCGCCGTTTTCGGCGCCGTCATCGCCAGCCACCAGCCCCGGCCGGACGTGTCGTAGGTGAACCAGGTCGCGAAGATCGTGTCGCCTTGGTGCGCGAGATTGATGCCCCAGCCAGATTCGGTCCCTCCAGCCGCCCACCAGAGGCCTTGGTAATTCATGGCGACCGGGTCTTGCACCTCGAATGCGAGAGGGATCGACTGCGCGGACTCCTGGCTACCCCAAACCGGGTCGTCGACCGTAATGGCCGTCATGGCTACCGAGTGCGGGCCAACGGGTATACCGGCAAGGTCGTACTTGCAGATGTTGGTGCCTGCAGGCGCTACGACGGCGGATATCACCCTCGCGGCGCCGTCGATGTAGACACCACATTGCTTGACCCCGACTGCTACAGGATCGGAGACGACGAACGGGTTCGCTATCGCGAATAGCGACTGAGCCAGGAGGCAGACAGCAGCGAGCAGTCTCATCGTGGGATAGCGAGTCCTTTGGGCCGGATCAACGGCGCGAGCAACCGAGGTACTGGGTGCGGCCAGTGCACGTCGCAAGGGGCGTCGCAGGGATTGGACGATGCGCCGAAGTTGTGGGTCGCGGTCACCCACTCCCGGTCAACAAGTCAGCGACATGTTCGGCTATCGCCATGGCGGCCGCGAGCCCAGGCGACTCGATGCCGAAGAGATTGACCAGCCTCGCGTACCGTTGGTTTCCGACGCGCGTTCAAAGTGCCGCGGTCGCATCGGCGAACGAGAACGCACGCTTCGCCTGACCGCTGGTTGTCACCAACACATGCCAATGTAGCGCCCTCTAAGTGTGTGGCGTTCGGGAATATGAACAAGGTCAAGTATGGTTTGATCGGAGCGGAGATGGGTCCGCAAACTTTCAGCCACATGCGAATCATGGAGAGCTACTACAACCAGATCTGCATCAGCAATTACGCTTTCCATCCTTGCGTCGAGCAAGGAGCCGATATGAGGCAAGTGGTCCTCAATATAACGCCGGTTTGCCCCAAGCAATTGCGATAGCTGCACCTCTGGATCGTAAACCTTGAGGCTGATGCCTTTCCCAATCAGATGCTCGGCGAGCGTAACCAGCGGACTCTCGCGCAGATCATCCGTCCCGGTCTTAAAGGAGAGGCCAAGCATGCCAACGCGACGGCAGCCCGAAGCCAGCACCTTCGAGATAGCGCGATCCAGATGAATACGATTTGACGCAAGGACGCTAGCATGCAGTGGAAGTTCCACATCGCTCATTTTTGCCAGATAGGCCGTCGCGCGCAGATCCTTGGGCAGGCAGGAGCCGCCAAATGCAAAGCCTGGCCTGAGATATGCCGGGGACACATTCAGGCGCGTGTCACGGCACAGCAGATCCATTACTTCGAAGGCATCGACACCCAGGGCTTCGCAGAGGCGGGCCGTTTCGTTGGCAAATGTTATCTTCAGGGCATGGAAGTTGTTGCAGCAGTACTTGATAGTTTCGGCCGCGCGGATTGAAGTTGTAAAAAAATTCCCGGTCAAATGCCCGAATAGTGCCCGGATCGGCTCCGCAACTTGCTGGGCGCGCGCACCAACGATGGTAAAGGACGGATTGTCGTAATCGCGGATTGAGCTACCTTCCCGCAGGAACTCCGGCTGGAAGACGACATCGAAACCCTCACCAGGGCGCTTACCGGACTCGCTTTCTAGAATTGGGGACAACGTTCCGTCGACTGTTCCTGGAACTACGGTCGAGCGGTATGCGACGAGGTGGTGACCGGGCTTAGTGCGCAATGCAGCGCCAATGGCTTGCGTAACCCGAATAAGCGCGCCTTGATCCTGGCTGCCATTAGCGGCCGAAGGCGTACCGACGCAGATGAACGATAAATCACTGCCCTTGATAGCGGCCTCAACGTCGCTAGTGACCAATACTCGACCGCTCTTCGTGGCACTTGCCATAAGATCAACCATACCCTCTTCCACCACCGGTGTACGACCTTCGCGAATCAAATTCAGCTTGTCGAGATCAATATCGACACCAATCACGTCGTGACCGTCTCGTGCCAGGCACCCGAGCGAAACAGCACCTACGTAGCCCAATCCAAAAATGCTGATCTTCATAGCTCTCCTCTTATTCCGACCTTGCGTTCTTTGCATGATTCCGGGGGTACAAACGTCTGGCACAATGTTCCCAGCATCGCCAGACCGCGACAACGCTCAGAAGTGCTCTGGTGGGCACGGAACTTTGCGCGAGCTCTAGCAATGCATTATTGGAAGGGATAGTACGACAGGCGGTCGCTCTACAATCAGCACTAACAATGAAGCACGGCGCGTTCCGGTTTGCGCCATCGCATGGGAACGAATGCCGCCGAAATCACGAAGGAAGGTTCATTGATCGCGTCACGAGAGATTATGGCAAAATCGCCAACCGTTTCTTGATCCCCGTGCTTTCCATGTGCCCGAGCGGGATGTGGACATGAATTCGAGCATGAGCGTTCGATGGCCACGGTGGGCCCGCCTTGTGGCAGTGGTCGCGTTGGTCGCGGCTGTCATCGTTGCCGTTCCTGCCGTTCGTGAACCGATCCTGCGGGCCGCAGGTTGGGCTCTCGTCGCCAGAGAGCCGGTCGCACCTGCCGACATCATCGTCATAGCCCTTGACGCCGGCGGCGCCGGGGCGCTCGAGGCTGCCGACCTCGTTCAACGCGGCATCGCGACGCAAGTCGCGGTGTTTACGGACCCCCCGAGTGGGGAGGATTACGAGTTCATCCGCCGCGGACTCCCCTACGACGATGAGGCCGCCCGCCAGGTCCGCCAACTCGAAATGCTTGGCGTGCGGAACATCGTGCGGATCCCCAGGACAGACGCCGGAACCGAGGGCGAGGGTCAGGTGCTCCCGGCTTGGTGCGATCAGCACCGGTTCCGTTCAATTGTGATCGTGGCGACTACCGACCATTCGCGACGATTGCGCCGAGTGCTTGATCGATCCATGAAGGGCCACCCGACGAGCGTCGCGATTCAACCCTCGCCCTACTCGCAGTTTGACCCAGACCGATGGTGGGAAACGCGCGCTGGTACACGTACTGCAATTATCGAGCTCCAAAAGCTCTTGCTCGACTTTCTGTTGCACCCAACGTCCCACTGAACTTGGCCTTCTCGAACGGATGGCACGGCCGGGCACGGGCCGATGGTCAATGTCTGGTTGGCGCAAGGCCCTCGTTTGATTTCCGATTGGCATTGCGCATCCGGTTCATAGGGCACTCACCAGGCTTTTGGTCGCGAGACTGCCGGACGCGAGACCCTTGATCGCGCGACCGACCTCCTCGCATTGAGCTTCAGTCAATTCCGGAAACATCGGGAGCGACAATACCTCGTTCGCCGCTTGCTCGGAGTGGGGGAACTGACCTGCTGTGTAACCCAGATCGGTAAACGCTGGAAGCAGGTGAACGGGGATCGGATAATGAATCCCGGTCTGAATGCCTTGTGCTTGAAGGGCATCCTGCCACGCCTGTCGCTGGCCGGTCCGAATTGCGTAGACGTGGTACACGTGGCGAGCGTACGACATGGCCTCCGGCGTCGGAACGCCCGTCCCCGCCAGAAGCCGGTCGTAGCGCGTTGCGGCTTTGCGGCGACCCTCTGTCCACCCCTCCAGATGGCGGAGCTTGACTCTGAGCACGGCGCCTTGAATCCCCTCCAAACGGTAGTTGTAGCCCTTCAGGACGTGCTGATACTTCTTCTCCGCGCCCCAGTCGCGAAGCATACGGATCGTACGCGCGTAATCGGCATTGTTCGTCACCACCATGCCGCCTTCACCGTAGGCACCGAGGTTCTTGCCGGGATAGAAGCTGAAGCAGCCCATGTCGCCCATGCTTCCGGCACGCCGACCCTTGTACTCGGCGCCATGCGCCTGGCACGCATCTTCGATGACGACCAAGCCCCGTCGCTTTGCAATTTCGAGAATCGGATCCATGTTCGCCGGCTGACCGTACAGATGCACCGGAATAATCGCCCTCGTCCGAGGCGTGATCGCGGCCTCGACCGCGCCGGCGTCCATCGTGAACGTTCGCGGATCAATGTCGACGAAGACCGGCTTCGCGCCCGTGTAGTGGATCGCCGACACCGTCGCCACAAAGGTGAATGGAACCGTAATGACTTCGTCACCGGGGCCGATGTTGGCCGCAAGGAGAGCGAGATGCAGCGCGCTGGTACCGCTGTTCACGCCAATGCCCTGTTTCGTCTGGCAGTAGGCGGCGAACTCGGACTCGAATGCCGCCACTTCGCTACCCAGCGTGAACTGGCAGCTGTCCAGAACGCCCTGGATTGCTGCATTCACCTCAGTCTTGATCGAGGCGTACTGCGCCTTGAGATCAACAAACGGAATCACGATGGTTCCCCCTGACGTTGGATATACACGGTTTCCCCCTTGCCCCGCATCGAGCTGGTGGCCGCCTCAATCAACTGCACGACGCGCAGACCGAGGTTGCCATCGGTCTCAGGCACCTTGCCGTGCCCGATGCAGTCAACAAAGTGCTCGCCTCCGACCCGCAGTGCCTCGGTCGACACGAGCTTAGGCGCCCACATGTCACCGGTTCGCTGCGTGACACGCATCTCGTGAATCTGCTTTGGGTCATCGGTGAAGGTCACTCCCTTGTCATAGACCTTGATTTTTTCGCTTGGCTCGAGGTCATCGTAGATGATCATCTTCTTGCTGCCGCCGAGGAGGATCTGGCGCACCTTGACCGGCGCCAGCCAACTCACGTTGGTATGGGCGATGACCCCTGAACCGTAGAAGAGGGTGATGTAGGCGAGGTTCTCGGGCGTGCCGGGAAAATGATTGGTGCCGCTTGCCGACACCGCGGTCGGGTGTTCGCCCAGCAGGTAGTCGAGGATCGAGAAGTCGTGCACGGCCAGATCGGCGATCACGTTCACGTCGCGCTGGAACAATCCGAGATTCACCCGGGTGGAATCGTAATAGTACACGCGACCGAGGTCTCCACCCTTGATGATCTCGGCAATCTTGCGGACCGCTCCGGTATAGACAAAGGTGTGGTCGACAAACAGTACACGCTGACGCCGCGCCGCCTCGTCGATCAGTTTGCGCGCCTGCAGAGAAGTCTCCGTCATCGGCTTTTCCAGCCAGAGATGCTTGCCGGCCTTCAGGGTCGCCATGCCGAACTCGAAATGGGTGCTGACGGGCGTGGCAACCGCGATCGCATCGATCGACGGGTCGTTGAGAAGATCCTGGAAGTTCGTGCTGGTCTTTACCCCCGGGTACCGACGCTGAACCAGTTCGAGCTTCTTGGTGTCGAGGTCCGCTACTCCGCCAACGCTTACCCCCGACAACTCGGCGAAGTTTCGGACCAGGTTAGGGCCCCAATATCCATAGCCGATGACCCCAATATTGATCATTGTGTCGCGCCCCGTCTAGTTGGAAAAATTGTAGGTTGCGCTCGTACCCTGCCTCAGTGATCGGCAAGAGTGGGCGAGGGAATACTCACCAGGTGAACATCGATCATCGTCGCTCAACATGACGATGCGTTTGAGCAGGATCAAGGATGTGGCCCTGCGACACTGTCATTGCCTGCAAGGAGACGCGCGACCCCGGGGAAAGGAGATCAGGAGGGAAGGGGGCCGAGAATCGCTCTCCGTGCAAACGGGACGTCAGCGACGCGTACGCATATCTCCGATCACTCGCGCCGGAACCCCTGCAACAATGGCGTAGTCGGGTACATCTTTGTTTACTACTGCTCCAGCGCCAACCAGTGCGCCTTCGCCCACCGTTATTCCACAGATGATCGTGGCGTTCGATCCGATCGATGCTGTGCGTTTTACCCGGGTTGCTTGAACCGTCCAGTCAGCTTCCGTCTGCAGGCCGCCATCGGCCCTGGCGGCACGCGGGTAGCGATCATTGGTGAACATTACACCATGCCCGATGAAAACTTCTTCATCGATGACGACCCCCTCGCAAATGAAGGTGTGCGAAGAAATCTTGCAACGAGCTCCGACCGTCGCATTCTTCTGGATCTCGACAAACGCGCCAATCTTTGTCTCATCGCCAATGGTGCAGCCATACAGATTGACCAGCGTAGGCTGAAAGATGTTCACGTTCTGTCCGAGGCGGACGTTTTCAGATATGGGCATGACGAGTTCTCATTTTAGCTTTAAACAACTCCTAGACCAACCGATCGCGTGGTCGGCACAACGGATGCCAGTCATCCACGGCAATCGAAACGGCAATCCATCCCAGGTATCGCTGCCATGATAATCGAGCGAATTGCGGCGCTGTGAAGGTTCCCTCCAGAATTTCGTCTTCGCGGCCGAGTGCTTAGGATGGGCGAAACGGGGGTTGAAATGCCAGGGGTTTCAGAGCAGAAACACGTAGCGGAGTCTAACGAGAGGCCCGATGCATTGGTGCAAATCGTCTTCGCCCAAAGTCAAGACCCTTGCAAATGCGAGGCGGATCATACCTTTTTTCCGGCGAACTGCTTCAGCCCCTCGATCACCAAGAGCTGCTTGGCCACCGGCCGCTTCAGCTTGCCGTCCTCGCTCTCGAGGTCCTGAGGCACTACTACTTCTACTGGATGGACCGAGAGCTGGGGCTGATCTATGTGCGGGTGCCGACCTACTGCCCGTTCCGGTTGCAGGTGTACTGCAACGGCCACGGCTGGCTGGCCCGCCGCCTGACGCGTGAGGGGATCGACTTCGCTACTGCCGACAACGCCTTTGTTCGCATCGCCGACTTCACCCGGGCGCAGGCCTTGGCCGATGGCCTCAATCCCGACCTCCTGCATCGGCACCTGAACCATTACGCCCGGCTGTGCTGCCCGGTGCTCGACGAGTTCGGGCAGACCTACCACTGGAGCATCATGCAGATCGAGTACTCCACCGACCTGCTGTTCAAGAGCGAACAAGTGCTGGCGCCGCTCTATGCGCAGCTGGCCCGCGAGGCGGTGCTCTCGGTCAAGGCCGAGCAGGTGAGCACCTTCCTGGGCAAGAAGATCACCCCGCAGGTGGCAGCCGAGATTGGCTCGCGCCTGAGTACGCGGATCGAAGGCACCTGTATCAAGCATAAGCTCGGGTCGTGCTCGGTCAAGCTGTACGACAAGTTCGCGCGTATCCTGCGCATCGAGACCACCACCAATGATGTCTCGTTCTTCAAGCACCACCGCAAGGTGGAACATCGCGGCGGTCACGCCACCCGCGAAGTCGCACCGCTCAAGAAGTCCATCTACAGCCTGATCGACCTGCGGGAGATCTTGCTCGCCTGCAACCAGCGCTATTTGGAGTTCCTCTCCAGCCTGGACGACCACAGCCCCGGCCAGCGCCTGCTCGATCGCGTGACCCACCCCAAGCCCGACGGCGAGCGCTCCTGCAAGGGCCTCAACTTCTTCGATCGCAACGATCAGGCTCTCCTGCGCGCCGTCCAACGCCCAGAGTTCAACATCCATGGCTTGGCGCGAGCTGATCTGCTGCGGCTGCTGCCCGCCATGTCGCCCTCCTCGCTGTCGCGGCAACTGCGTCGCTTGCGCGTCCTCGGATTGCTCAAGCGCGCGGCCAATACCTACCGCCTAAAGCCCACCGTGCGTCCGGGAGCTCCATTGCATCATACTTGTGCGCCAGCGGAAGGACGCGTGCTCCTTGACGCTGTGCTGCCGGCAAAGCTCCCAAATCGGAATTCCGGTGGTCTCGGTCTCCCGCAGGAGCGGACAATCGGTTCCTCGGTGAAACGCTTCTTCGTCTGCAAGCTATCCGTCGCTAGATTGCCATCAGGACTCACAGACTGCTTGGCTACAAATTACCGTCTCGGGTCAAGACCGCTCAGAATCGCCCAGGAGCGAAGATCAGGACCGCGGCCAGGCTAGCCCGCGTGCGCGCCCGGTCGTGGCAATCTAAGTGCTTCTCTCGACATGCTTATAGATCCGGTCACGGCTATCGACATCTTGCTGGAGCCGGACGCAGCGATGATCGATCGCGCAACGGCCGCCAACGCCCGCCTGCTTGAGGCCTTCCCGAAGGGCTTTGCACTGGATGCGACGCACCATCCGCATATCACGATGCTGCAGCGCTATGTCCGTACGCCAGACCTCGATAGGGCTTACGCCGCAGCCGCCAAAGTCGTCGCCCGCGAGAACTTGACCGGCTGGAAGTTGGAAGCGTTCAGATATTACTACATCCGCTATCATCACGGCGCCGCAAAGGAGATTGGCCTTGCAGGCATTGTTGTCAGGCCGACAGGCGATTTGCACAGACTGCAAGAAAAATTGATCGATGCCGTTGCTCCTTTCGAGGAAAAGTCCGGGACGGCTGCCGCGTTCGTGACCCCGCCCGCAGATCATGAGATCGATCCATTCTTGATCGACTACACAGCGACGTTCGTTCCCAAAGCAACGGGCAAGAGCTTCAATCCTCACGTCACGATCGGTGTTGCAACCGAGGATTACCTGAAGCAGATGCTCGCCGAACCGTTTGCGGCATTCACGTTCTCGCCAGCGGGCGCCTCCGTTTACCAACTTGGCGCCTTCGGAGCGGCCGCCAAGAAGCTCCGGGCGCTATAGTCGTTTCCCTAAAGGGCAGCCGTCAGGAAACGGCGCCGCGTTCAGCCGCGATGGCGTCTATTAACAATCTGCTTTGCTCGCCCAAGAAAGCAGCAATCGCTTTTTGATACTCGGCCTCGTGCTTATCGGGGACCGATGGCGCCTGCTTCTGTGATTGCGCGTCGAGCGCCGCTCGTAGTGTTGGTTTGCCTGCGGTCGACGACCTGGCGAGCGCGCTTTTGGACAGATCTTTTCGAACGAGCCATCCTGTTCCATACAATGCAGCTCGTGAATCGCCGGTATGCACGGCAAGCGACCGAGGTGCGAGCAGGATTCGCACCAAGCATTTCCGGGCCTGGGTCCTCAATCGCTGACCCGATAAGCGCCTTGGTGAGCTTTCTTCGAAATGTAAAAACCTTCGACGTTTCCGCCTGTAAGCCGCCGTCCAGGCGCAGCGCAGCGGTCACCGCCGGCTCGGGCGAGATTTCGATCCCGGCCGATCAGTTCTCAGACACGGCGACGCTGACGGCACGCAGGATTCGCGCCATCCGGTCCTTGTGAAACCGAAAGCTGTAGCGGTCCGGAGCGGCGGGAGGGAACAGGCAATTCCAGGGGAGTCGAAGCCTCTTGCCGACGTAAGTTCCCGGCGTTAGCAGTGTCTCGAGCGTCCTCAGCAGAATCGTCGCGTGCCAGTCGCTGAATCGGCGCGCGAGCGGCTTTCCGTGGACAAGATAGGCGTCAAGCATGCGCAGTATCGTCCGGGCGTCCGCAGGGCCGACGATGCGCTGACGCGACGCGAGCCGCGAAAGGATCCCCGCGGCCGAATCGTCAAATCTGGACTCGCAGATGTAGGCGAGCAGCAGATAGAGCGATGCCATGGCCATCTCGTTGTCAAGCCAATCGAGCATGCCGTTCCAGTCAACCGCTTCGCCGGATGCCCCTAGCAAGTAAATCGCGTCGAAAAGCGGAAACAGAAAGCTCGGGTGTGGCTTGTTTTGTGTCAGATCCCGTATCCAATACGAAGCGATGTAGACGAGCTGCATCTCATTGGTCAGCCGCAGCACCGGTCTGCCGTGAAACGTCGATGCGACGGATTGCGCGGCAATTTGGGAAGGGCTGAACAGATGGTTTCGCACGAGGGCCGCACTTGTTGGAAACAGACCGCTGTGAACCTCGACCCAGACCTCGCGTCGTTCGTCGCGCAGCGGGGGCCCGTGACACGATCCCTCACCCATATCCAATGTCGATCGGCGATAGCCGTGTCGCAGAAGTGCGGCTTCGACCCCGGCGCGGTCATTCTCGGGGACGAGAATGTCGAGGTCTCCCATCGATCGCGTGTACGCCTCCGGGTAGTGCTGATCGCTGATCGAGATGCCCTTGAGCAGGGTGACAGGCACGCCCATGGCATTGCACAGATCGATGATTTCATTGGCGCAATCGACAAGATTGCCGTGGCGCACCTGCGCACACAGGTTGGCACTCTTCAGCGGATCTATCCAGGCCGGCGGCACCTCCACGCGGCCATCGCGGACCGCGGTATCGAGCAGCGGTCCAAGTCCGGCATCGAGGACGAATTGAAGCTGGTTGGCGTCGCGGTACTCGGGGCGTGCGATCGGGGCTGCCTCGCCGACGCCATGGCGTCGACCCGTGGCAACAAGGGCCAGCATTTCATGCGCGATTCCACCTTGGCGGGGGCTCATGGCGCGGGCGACACCGGAGAGACCAAGTGTTGATAACATATGAGCCTCGCGTTCAAGACCGACAGGCATGTTTCATGACGGATAAGGGGGCCGGCTGCCGTGCGAGACTTCACCCTACTGACCTCCCTGCGGAATTTCTCGCTTGATCGCGTGATTTCCCAGTTTGCAGACCATCAAGAACAATAGTTGCCAGAGGATTGTGAGCGAAGCTTAAATGGAGTTGCTTATGCTACGCCGACGAACCGAAGGAGTCTTCATTCGGGAGGTTGTGGACGACATGCTGTTGCTGGACACCCAATCCGGTCAGATTCACCAGGTCAATCAAACTGCCGCCTTCATCTGGCGCAATTGCGAGGAAGTACCGTCCGTCGAAAGACTTGCGGAGCTGCTTGCAATCGAGTTCGACGTAGGACAAGATATAGCCGTTAAGGACATAACGGATGCCTTGAGAAGGTTCCGCGAACTGAACCTGCTGATCGAGGCATGAGCGCCGTAATCAAGCTATTGCAAACGCTTTCTGACATAGGGATCCTGCGATGGCGGAGCGGATGAACACAGCAGAAGCGTCACGTCGTGCCTTCGTCAAGAAGGCCGCATACGTGGCACCGTTGATTCTGACCCTCAACGCGGCCCCGGCCTTTGCGAAGCACGGATCCGGCAAAGGCAAAGGACATCCGCACGGGGTAGCGCCTGGCCCGCCGCCTGACGTACCACCCGGCGGTTAAGGCTGACGGTTCGACGACCCGCGGGATTGCTGCCAGCGGCTGGTTTTCCGTCTTGCCGGGTGCAGGTATCTCACCGCCATCGCACCTCCGCCCGTCCGATCCGCCCAGATCACGCAAGAACGATGCGGCCGGCGGACTGCTCTTCGCGCGGCGGTACCTGAGTGGGCCCCGGGGTGGTGTCAATCGAGCGCGGCGATCGCCGCGCGCCCGAAGACTGCTTGTCTTTCCTGATTCTTGGCCAGCGTGTCCGCATTGCGTGCGCCGATCAAGCCGTCCGATCGCTGGTCCACGGTCATTTCGAAGCCATGGCGAACCCGGGCAACGGCGGGCACGTCGACCTCGCCTATCGGATCGACGCCCGGTCCCCCGCGATGGAGTTCACGTTGGTTCGCGACGGGCGTGTTTCGCTCGAATGCCAAGGGTACGGCGATTTCTGTATCTCCTGGAGCAGGATCTAACGGTCGAGTTGCAAAAACGCCGCTCCGACCTACTATTCCTGCATTCTGCCGCGATCGACTGGCAGGGCAAAGCTTGCCTCCTAGTGGCGGAATCGGGGTCCGGCAAGTCGGCCACGACGTGGGGGCTCCTGCACCATGGATTCTGCTATCTCAGCGACGAGTTGAGTCCGATCGATCCCGAGTCTCTGCTCGTTTCATCCTATCCCCGCGCGCTCAGCCTGAAGCGACCGTTGACGGAGTCGTATCCACTGCCGGCTGACGCGGTCGACGCAGGACGCACCGTTCATGTCTTCGTGCGGCATCTGCCCGCGAGGGCGATAATGGAGCCGCGCCCGCTCGGGGCAGTGTTACTGCTCGAGCGTCGACCCGAGCTTAGTAAAGCACCGTCACGTCGAGCCCTGGGAGCGGCGGAAGCGAGCGCGCGGCTCTACGTCAATACTCTCAACGCGCTGGCGCATCCCAATCACGGCCTGGATGCTGTGGTGAGGATAGCCCAGCACGTTCCCTGCTTTGCGATTGCTGCCTCCGAGCTCGCGTCGACCTGCGCACTGATTTCTTCTACTGTCGAGGAAGCGTGCGTCGCTGGCTCATGAGCGGGGCCGCGCGCGGCGCTGCGGGCCGATCGTGGCACTAATCCGACGGGGGCGTTGAGCGCGCATCGCCGTCACAGGCGTCCTGGTTGCAGCCGTCATTGCGGGGCTACCGGCCTGCGACAGCCGATTCTGCGCGGCATTGGGCGGGCGCTCGCATCTCCGCTGGTGCCGAGATGACTGAGCTCTACGAGCCACTGTTTGTTGGTCATTGTGGGCATCGAGAGCACACTGCAGATTCGACATGCAATGAGTAAACACTATGTACTCAACATGCCTTGCGCGCAGCATGTCGATCATGCCGGCATCGCTCCGCCAAGGTTCGGATCGTCGGCCAAGCGAAACGGTTGATCTTTCCTGAAACGCCAACAATAGGTAGTCTTGCATCGGATCCCCGGTCGAGGAGGCCTTCGTCATGGCTCAATGCAGGGCAAGATCGATTATCGCGTGTCTTCTGGTATCGACCGGGCTGTCGGGCTTCGTGGCGTGCGCTCATGCCCAGACACCCGGAGGCGCGGACCCGGCGGCCGCGACCACCGAATCCTCCGCCTATCGCGTGGGAGCCGAAGACGTGCTCGAAATCTCGGTGTGGCACGAGGACACGCTGAAAAGGGAAGTTCTGGTCCGACCTGACGGCGGGATCTCGTACCCCTTGATCGGCGATGTGCAGGTTGCCGGCAAGACGATTCGCGAGATACGCGACGAGATTACCAAGCGGCTCGACAAGTTCATCCCCGATCCGGCCGTCTCGGTAACGGTTCTGAAGACCGGCAGCCAGCGCGTCTACGTCATCGGCAAGGTCAGCAAGCCCGGCGAATTTCCGGTCGGGCGATACGTCGACGTCCTGCAGGCGCTCAGCATGGCGGGTGGACTCACGCCGTTCGCGGACAGCAACAACATCCGCGTCATGCGGCGCGACGGCGGGCAACAGGTGGTGCTTCCCTTCGAGTACGGTGCCGTGGTTCGCGGGCAGAAGCTCGAAGAGAACATCCAGCTGCGCTCGGGTGACGTGGTCGTCGTGCCTTGACTACGAACGCCGCCTCGCGCTGGAGCACGGCGATGCGCTTGGTCGGGATGCTTGTTGCGGGGCTCGCCGTCGCGGCACCGTCTCTCAGCTCCGCGCAGGCGTGGTCGCTGCAGGGCGGCGTCGTCGCGCGCGGCGAGTACAGCGACAACTATTTCTTAACCTCCGACAACCCGCAGTCGGCGTTCACGACGTCCGTTACGCCGTTCGTGACCGCGGCCCGGCGGACCGAAACGAGCGACGTTGCAGCATTGCTCGCCGTTGGCGGGAACTGGGTTTCGGGACTGTCGCCCACGACCGACTACGTGAGCGGGCGTTTCGGCCTCGACGGTTCGCTGCGCGAAGACCGCTCGACGTGGACTGGCGATCTCGCCTTCGTACGCAGCGCAACGCTCCAGGCCGAGTCTCAGACTACCAGTGCCGTGCTCGGACTCGCGTACACCAACGCCACAAGCGTGAACGGCACCTACACGTATGCGCTCACCGAGCGCTGGTCGCTTGGGGCGGCGGCATCGGCGTACAGCAACCGCTACGAGGGCGTCGGCAGCGGCAGCTTCGTTCTCAGACAATCACGGCTACTATGCGGGCGGCAATGCGGGGTATGCGTTTTCCGACCGAACACAGTTCATCGCGACGGCCGTCTACTCCTATTACACGAGTGACATCAGCCACAGCGACGTGGCAACGGCGACGCTTGGCCTCGTGCATCAGTTCTCCCCACAGCTGACGATCTCGGCTTCGGGAGGCGGCTTCTGGAGCGACACCACGGCCACGCAGGGCGCGTTCACTAACACCCAACGCCGCGCGACGGGCGGGCTGTACGGTGGCCAGATCAGCTACGCCTTCTCCGAAAATTCGCGGATTGTCGGAAGCCTCGCTGAAAACCTCACTCCGAGCGGTGTCGGTGTTGTAGGCAGGAACGACGACGCGGAAGTCTCGCTTTCCAGCCGATTCTCCGATCGCCTCACCGGCCGGCTCGGAGCAAGCTACACGCGAACGACTTTCCCGCAGGCGCAGACGAATGTGTACAACAGCAACTACTATCAGGGAGAGATCGGCATCTCGTACCAACTGGCCGAGCGCTGGACACTCGACGCGGGGTATCGCTATGCGCGAGCCCAATATGCGCAGAATTCGTCCGAACCAAGATCGAACGGCGGCTTCCTGAGCATCGGCTACAACTGGCCCGGCGCCTCGTTCACGGGTTGGACCGGGAGTCCGACGAGCACGCAGGGTGCGCCCGGAGCCGGTCCTGTATCGCTTCCCGGGAGCACGGGTCGGGGTGCGGGCACGCCCTCCGAACCCGCGACGCCCGAGCGATCGCCGTTCGATCCATACACGATTCCGTGAGGCCTCGGAGTGACGCGAGGCCCCTGTGACATACTGTCGGCGTGAATGGGCATCGTTCAGAACCGCGTCGGACAGGGCCGCGCGCATCGCGCGCCGGCCCGGGACACAGCGACCATGGAAGAAGAAGAAGGCAGCTGGGAAGTAGAGAACGGGAAGGAGCCCCGTGAGTACCTCGCGGCGCTGCGGCGCCGCAAGGGGCAGATCCTGGCCGTGACCGTGGCCGTCGCGGCGATCAGCGTCCTCGTGGCGCTTGCGCTGCCGCCGGTCTACCGCTCGTCGGCCACCATCCTGGTTCAGGAGCAGGAGATTCCGCCCGATCTCGTCCGCTCCACGATCACGAGCTTCGCCGACGAGCGAATCCAGGTCATCAGCCAGCAGGTGATGACGCGCGCCGTGCTGCTCGAACTCGTCGACAAGTACGACCTGTACGAGAAGTATCGCGGACACGAGACCGACGACCAGGTCCTCGCCAGGATGCACAAGGACATCAAGCTCACGACCGTCAACGCCGACATCTCGGACCGGAGCAGCGGGCAACGCGTGAACGCCACGATCGCCTTCAAGATCTCGTTTGACGCGCCACAACCGGACCGCGCTCAGAAGGTGGTAGAAGAGCTGGTGACGCTCTACCTCAACGAAAACGTCAAGGCGCGTCGGCAAAGCGTCACCGAGACCAACGCATTTCTCGAACAGGAGGCGAATCGGCTGGCCCGCCAGATCGAGGCCACCGAAACAAAGCTCGCCGAGTTCAAGCGCCGGAATGTGGGGCGCATGCCGGATTCATCCGCAATCAACGTCCAGCTCGCCGATCGCACGGAATCCGAGCTGCAGCGGGTCGAACGCGAGCTGAGCACACTGCAGGATCGCAAGCTCACGCTCGAGGCGCAGTTGGCGGTGGTCGGGCCAAATCTCGCCCTGGCGGGCAAATCCGGAGAAGGGCGCACCCTTGCGCCGGAAGAGAGGTTGCGGGCCCTCCAGGCGCAGTACGCCTCGGTCTCGGCGGTGTACGGCCCCGACCACCCCGACGTCCGGCGCCTGCAACGCGAGATCGCCGCGCTCAAGGCCCGGACGGAGCCCTCGATCAAGGGCGATAACTCAGACGAGGTGAAGAAGCTCGAGGCCGAGCTTTCGAAGCTCAGGGATCGTTACGGAGACGATTACCCCGACGTTCAGCGGGTCCGCCGCTCGATCGAGGCGCTGAAGGCTGCGGGGGCCAAGCCGACGGCCGGAGCTGCGGCGCCAGACAAGCGTCTGCCCGCCGACGCCATCCAGACGGCAGACAATCCGGCGTACGTCGTGCTCGCGACGCAGCTCGAGAATACCAAGCGGGAGCTCGCGCAACTCACGGCGCTGCGAGACGACCTCCGCGCCAAGCAGCGTACCTACGACGCGCGGCTGCAGCAGATTCCCGAAGTCGAGCGCGAGTACAACGACCTGACGCGCGACTACGCCAACGCACAGACGCGATACCGCGAGATCAAGGCGAAGCAGATGCAGGCCGAAGGTGCGGTGGAGCTCGAGAAGGAAAGCAAGGCGGAGCGCTTCAGCCTCGGGGAGCCCGCGAATCTGCCCGCAGACGCCGTTCAGCCCCAACCGCCCCATGATCGCGCTCGCGGGTCTCGTGGCTTCGCTGGGCAGCGGGGTTGGGCTTGCCTGGCTGCGCGAGGCGTTCGACCCATCGGTCAGAGGGCCGTTGGAGCTCGCCCGCATTGCCCGTGTCCCGATCCTGACGGCGATTCCCTACATCGAAACGCACCGGGAACGCATCGGCAAGCGGCGCCTGACCTTGCTCCTTGCCGGCTCGTACTCGCTGTTCGCGCTGATCTTCCTCTTGGGCGTGCACTTCTTCGTCAAGCCGTTGCCGGCGTTGTTCCAATCGGTGCTGCACAAGATCGCCGTCTTGTAGGTCGGAATGGAAAAGATCGCCCTTGCAGTGGAGCGCGCCTTGGGCGCCGGAGCGCAACAGCAAGCCCCATTCGGGCCGCTGCAGGAGGCGGCGCCCGCGGCAACCATGTCGGGCGGTGGACCCGGTCGGCATCGCGTATACACGCACCCGGACCGTCGATATCGTGCCGCAGCGTACTGGAGCGGCACCGAATCACTTCGGTAAACACCGACACGTCGGCCGACGCCTTCAAGCTCCTGCGCACGCAAATCCTCATGCAGATGCGCCAGAACAGCTGGCAGACGCTTGCGGTGACGAGCCCGAACAAGGGCGCCGGCAAGTCGACGATCGCTCTCAACCTCGCGATCGAGCTTCGCGATGGAGGTGGACTACACGGCCCTCCTGGTCGACGCCGATCTGCGCGACCCCGATCTCCGGCACATGCTCGAGCTCGAGCCCGGAGCCGGGCTCGCGGATTACCTGACGGGGAAGGCTGCGCTGGAAGACCTGCTGATCCATCCCGACATCGGCAATTTCGTCGTTCTCCCCGGTGGCGCACCCATTGCGAACACCTCCGAGCTGATGCGCTCGCCCATGATGGCCGAGATGATTCGCGAGTTGCGCGGCCGCTACCGGGATCGGCTGATCGTGTTTGACGTACCCCCCGTTCTCGCAAGCGCCGACACGCTGGCGCTTTCCGCCTACATGGATGCGACGATCCTTGATCGTCGAGGAGCGCAGGACCAGGCGCGAGGACATCGAGAAGTCGTGCGACTTGTTGCGGAGCTCCAACCTCGTCGGGATCGTGCTCAACAAATCGCGCGAACTGCCGGAACCGGAGCCCATCACGCGACCGGAGCCGGGGATCCTCCGGCGCTTCTTCGGAGCCGACTGGTAGTGCTCCTGTACGAACCCTTTTACGGATTCAAGGTCAAGCCTTTCGCGCTGCTGCCGCAGGAGGAATTCATGTTCCTCTCGCAGCAGCACCGCACCGCGCTCGCTTTACTGACCTACAGCCTGCACAACCGGGCCATGTTCTGCGTCGTGTGTGGCGACATCGGCACCGGCAAGACAACGCTGTTGCGCTATCTGCTGAGCCGGCACGAGCCGCACCTGGCGGTGGGCATGATTACCAGCACGACCGGCACGTTCGCCGAACTGCTGCAATGGATGCTCACGGAATTCGGCTTGGACTACCGGGGGCTGGACAAGATCGGCATGCAGCAGGCGCTCATCGCGTACCTGAAGCGCCTGGAGACGCAGAGCAAACGTGCGCTGCTCGTCATCGACGAGGCGCAGGCCCTCGCACCCGACGTGCTCGAGGAACTGCGTCTGTTTTCCAACGTCAATGCCGGCCGCACGATGCTCCTCCAGACGATCCTGGTCGGGCAGCTGTCTCTGCGCGACACCCTCCGGCGTCCTGAGCTTCGTCAGCTGATGCAACGCGTCGCGGTTGATTACCTTCTCACGCCGCTCGACAAGGACCAGACGAAGGCGTACATCGAACATCGCTTGGATCTCGCCGCCCCCGGCCGGCAGGACCTCTTCACGTCGGAGGCGTGCGCCGCGATCTACGCGGCGAGCGGCGGCATTCCCCGTGTCATCAATCTGCTGTGCGACACCGCGCTCGCCTACGGATTCGCGGATCAGAAACAGACGATCGACGAAGTCACCGTAGCCGAGATGCTTGCCGACCGGGCGCAGGAAGCGAGCTGACGCCGCTGCCGAGGGGCGGAATCCACCGCCATCCGGGCGAATGTGCGGCCCGCGGACGGGGTTCCGGTGCCGGCGAGCGCGCGAGGTGCTAGAAAATGGTCGACGGGCCGTCGAGGGGGGACCCCGAGAAGGAAGCAGGCCACTGTACCTTGACCTTCCTTCGCCCAGAGAGTTGGACCAACGCCATCAGGGCGACCCCCAAGTTGATGCCCACGAAAAGGCCTATGCCCAGCCACCAGATCCAAGGCACTCCAAATTCCTCCTCAGAGCGTTGCCCGTTCCCTTATCCCCGTCCGCCATCTCGCTTGTCTCGGCGAGTTGGGTCGCAACCTAGCATTCTCCTGGGCGGAGTGCAATCAGACGGACGGTGACTTCTCGTAGGGCAGGGTCCTACTCTCGATGCGAGTCAAAGCAAGTCGAGCTGGACCTGATTGCATTGTGGTCTTTCGGATTCGGGCGCAAACTGCAAGGTCGCGCTAGACGGCGGCCCGCACTCTAAGTCCGACTTTCGGGGGGCCGGGACGAGGTCGTCGCGGCGGCGAATTTGGGCTACAGATTCCGGGAAACCGCATCCCGTTTCACTTGTCGGTAAGTTTTACAATCTTTCCAAATGCCGGTCGATAGAGTTAACTAAGGCATTGTTAATTAATGCGTTGTTATCGCTGGCGCGCTGGTTGCTTCGATACGCGCGCCCGTGAGCGGGAGGGGAGGGTATCCCGTCAAGCCTGCGGACTGTGGCTCTTGGCAAATTTTCCTGATCTCGCGGGCAATATTTCGGCACGCGGTTTGCTTTTCCTAAGGACTTGGAATCCTGAAATTCCCGCGGCACGTCGAAGATCGTCGCTGCCGACGAGACGCCTTACTGAGCGTTTGTCGCATCACTGGATCCGTGACAGATGAATCACGAAACGATTGTCGGGCTCCCGGCCGGCCACACAACCGGCGGTGTCGACCGGTCGAAATCGAGCCGCCCAGGGGCGCGGCCCACGGTAGCGCGCGACCCCGTCCGCGAGACGCGTCGGCCTCCGGCGGCAGGCGAGGCCCCGATCGAGCGCTCGCCGGATGCCACCGCGGACGTCGCCCATTTTGATGACCTGATCCTTCCCAGGCATCACCTCCTGCGGAGATGCATCGCGAGCGGCGGCGGGCGGATCGGTCCAAGTCGCCGCTCTCGGTCGCGATATTTCGGTCCGAGGGCGAGCCGCATGACGAGCTCGATCGCGCCGAAAGGCTGCTTGAGATCCTTCGCAACAGCAAACGGGAAACCGACGTTCTCGGCGACTTGGGCGACTGCGCGGTCGCGATGATTCTTCCGGATACGAATCCGCAGGGATTGCAGCAGTTCGTCGCCCGCGTCATCGAGCACGTCAACGAGCTGCAGTTTTCGCTCGCCAAGGGAACGTACCCGGACGACGTATTCGAAGACCTCCTCCGTTACAACGGCGAAGTACGGCACTCCCAGCCGCTGCACGTCGGCCGGCGCCGAGGGCCCGGGGCATTCGATCTTGTAGTGAAGCGGTCCATCGACGTCGTCGCGTCTTCCGTCGCACTGGTGGCGCTGTCGCCGGTGATGCTGATCGTCGCCGCCACGATTGCATTGACGTCCCCGGGGCCCGTCATTTTCAAGCAGAAGCGATTGGGAAAGGGCGGCCGGCTCGTTCGTCTTCTACAAGTTCAGATCGATGGCGGCCAACGCCGACGATCGAATCCACCGTGAGTACGTGACGAGCCTGATCGGGGGCGGGCAGGCCGATGCCGGGCATAACGGTCGACCAAAGAAATGGGCGAAGCTCGCGTCCGATGCGCGCATCACGCCGGTGGGCAAGTTCATCCGCAAGACGAGCCTCGATGAACTGCCGCAGTTCTACAATGTGCTCAAGGGAGACTTGAGCCTCATCGGACCGCGCCCGGCGTTGCCTTACGAAGCCGAGAAGTACCAGTCGTGGCACCTGCGGCGGATCCTGGAGATCAAGCCGGGGATCAGCGGCCTGTGGCAAGTGGCTGCCGGATACGATGCCACGTTCGATGACATGGTCCGGCTGGACATCCGGTACATCCAGGAGTGGTCGCTCATGCTCGACCTGAAAATACTGATCAAGACGGTTCAGGTCGTGCTTCGCCGCAGCGGGACGGGATGACCGAGGCGTCTTGCCATGGCAAGCGGAATGGACCCCCAAACGCTCGTGGACAACACGTAACCACCGGCTGCGTTCACAGCACGTTCGAGGAGGCGGGTCCAACCTGATACCCCCGGGAGGCCGTGTGCGCTGGGCCGGGTGGAGCAGTACCGGGAAGCACCATGCCGACGCTGCCCGCGAGCGATGGCCCGCTGTCATCAGCAGTGCCTGGCGGCGACCGAATCCATTCCCCACCCGATGTAGGCCCCGCTCGCAGAGGTCGGTCGAGAGCCTCGGTCCGCGAATCGACCGCGGGCGGGTCCGAGCGCACGATCGTCGGCGGCGCGCTGAATCCCGCCGCCGTTGCCCAGCGTGAACGAGCATCGGTGCCCCCCCCGCGCCACATCGTTGTCAATACGGAGCCGAGGAATGCGAATCACCGTAGTCGGCGGAGGTCGGATGGGCCTCCCTCTGGGATGTATCTTCGGCAAACACGGTGCCCATGTCACGGTGAGCGACATCAGTCGCGCGATTGCGCAAGCGATCGATGCCGGGGCGTGTCCTTACGAGGAACCGGGGTTGCCCGAGCTCGTGAGCGAGTTGCACCGTGCCGGCCGGTTGCATGGAACGACCGACACAGCGAAGGCCACGTCCGAAGCGGACGTGATCGTGATCATCGTTCCCGCCCACCTCACGCCGGATCGCTACATCGACCTGAGCATTCTGAAGGAAGCCTCTGCCGATGTCGGCAGAGGACTGAAGCGCGGCACGCTTGTGACCTACGAGACCACCGTAACGGTGGGAGGAACACGGGGCAGCCTGATACCCATCCTGGAGGAGCACAGCGGGCTCAAGGCCGGCACGGACTTCCATGTCGCCTACAGTCCCGAGCGCGTGAAGGCGAATCTGGTGCTGTCGCGCCTCGAAACGACGCCGAAGGTCGTGGGCGGGCTCGATCCCGTTTCACTCGAAAAGGCCGCCTCCGTCTACCGGAAATTCCTCGGCGCGCCGGTCGACGAGGTCGGGACGATCGAAGCGGCCGAAATGACCAAGCTTCTCGGCATGCTCTATCGTGACGTGAACATCGCGCTGGTAAATGAGCTCGCCGCCTTTTGCGAGATGGCCGGCGTCGATTTCGACCGCGTGCGGTCGGCCGCGAACAGCGACGGGGAAGCCGACCTGCTCATTCCTGGCATCGGGGTCGGCGGCCATTGCACGCCGGTCTATCCCTACTTCCTGACCCGCGAGTCGCGTCGATTGGGCGTGACGCAGATCATCTCGGAAGCGGCTCGCGAGATCAACGACCATCAGCCCGCGAGGCAGCTGGACCGCGTCGCCGCCGGGTGGAAGCCGCTCGCCGGGCAGACGGTGCACATCCTCGGGCTCGGGTTTCGCCCGGGCGTGAAAGTCGACACCTTCAGCCCCGCCTACGCGCTGCGCGACCACCTGCTGCGTGTCGGCGCGACGGTGTCCATCGATGATCCGCACTATAGCGACGCCGAGCTGCGGCAGGCGGGCTTCGAACGTGGTTCGGTTGAAGCATCGTCGCTGGTCGTTCTGAATACAGCTCACCAGGAGTTCGCCCGCCCTGACTTCGCCGCCTGGCGGCGAGCTGGCGTGGAAGCGATCCTCGACGGCCGCAATCTCTGGAACCAGGCGGAGGTCGAAGCGACCGGGCTCCTCTACTTCGGCATCGGCCGCGCCTCGCGCACCGAACGGCACTGACGCATTCGATCATGGCCCGGCACGCGCCGGGCGTCGTACTGGGCTTGGGCTCAGCGCGCGTCTATGCGCCGATCAGGCGACTGACGAGCGACGTGTAGACCTTCTTGTGCTCGGTCCAGCGGTAGGTCCTGCCGAAGCGCTCGGTGGCCTGCCGCGACAGCATCTCCCGGCGTTCGGGATTCCGGTAGAGCAGCACGATCGCAGCGGCCAGGGAATCCGGGTCCTCCGCTTCGAAGAACTGGACCATTTGGTTGTCGAAGTAGCGCGAAATCGTCCCCGTGCGCGGGACGATGCAGGGAATCCCCATCGTCACGTATTCGAGGAGCTTCGTGGGGAGCATGATGTCGGTCCCGCCGGAAATGCGCAAAGGGACGATCCCGATATCTGCGTCGTCGATCATGGACGGAACCTGTTCGACAGGAACGAAGCCATCGCTGAAGGTCACAAAATCCTGTAGACCGAGACGGTCGCGAAGCTCGATAAGTGCGCTGCGCTCCTCGCCTGCACCGATGATCCTGAGTTCCATCCGGGGAACCTTGCTTCTGGCGCGGGCCACCGCCTCGATCGCGATGTCGAGTCCGAGGCGGCGGGCAAGCGTGCCGTGGTACACGATCACCAGGGGCGCATCGGCAGGCTTTGGCGGCCGCGCCGTCCGCTCCCGGAAGATCCGCTCGTCCGGGAGGTTCATTAGCACGTGGATCTTGTCCCTGGGTATGCCGCGGCTCGAGAGAATGTCCTTCAGGCGCTCCTCCACCGTCAGCACCACCGAGGCGAATTTTCCGGCCCATCGTTCCTGCAACTTCAGCCCTCGGACGAGAAGCCGTGTGCTCGTCCGATCCGAATTTCTCGAGATAGAGCTCGGGCATGAGATCGTGCACGTCGTGAATCACGGGGCGCCCCAGCAGCCGCGGCAGCCACGCCGCAAGCACGAGGAAGTCCGGCATGTTGCTGATGTGGACGAGCCGATAGCGTAACGGATGCCGCAGCAGGTGAAGCGAGATCATCAGGAAGAAGACTGCGTAGGCGAGCATGTAGACGAGCATCGACGTGCGTTCGTTGTTGAGCGTGGGCACCTTGATGACGTCGACGCCGGCAATCGTTTCGCGATTTGGCTCGCCCTGCTGACGGCAGGCCAGGAACACGACGCGATGCCCGGCCTCGACCAGCGCCTCCGCTTCGCGCTTGACGCGCCCATCGCGTCGGTAGTTGGTGTAAGCCGCCATCAAGATCGTCGCCATCGCGGGGCGTCTCCCTCATCTCGTTGTCTTGGATTCGCGCAGAACAGGGCGCCGGCGGCGAAGGCGTCGTGCGCGTTCTGCCCGCTCTGGCGTCGGCGTACGGATCCGGCCGTCCGATGCACCGGCATCAGGAAAAGCTGGCTGTAACTGCGTGCCCGTTCGCGCCAGAAGTCGTTGATCGTCCGCCCGTCTGTCGCCAACCCGCCCAGCGCCCGCGTCCGTTCGATCAGATGCCAGTACAGTTGATCGTACCCCGGATCGCGGGCACCACCGAAGACAATAGGATGCCATACCACGGATACGGCGCCGCGCTTCCGTTGCAGTTCCTCGAGCCCCGAATCGATCACCTCGCGCGCCTGCGGCGGTCGAAGGCCCATGTAGCCTTGCAGCGTCACGTCCATGTAGAAGAGACTGATCTCGACGACGTCGTAGGGCCGGTTTTTGGCGAAGCAGAATGGGAAGTAGGGATACGAGAATCCCGCGCGCGGACCGCACCGGTCCGGGAATCCCATCGACATGTCGTACTGGATGCCGGCTTCTTCCTGGGCCGCGAACAGCGTGTCGTAGTCGAACGAAAGGAAGTGCTGGCGCGAGCCCAAAGGGCGCTCGAGTCGCTCCGCGAGAAGCGCCGCTTCCTCGACGTACCACGAACGTTGCTCCGTGGATCGATAGCTGCCGTGGAGGCAGAGGTCGAATCCTGCGTCCGTGATCGCGCGAAGGTAGTTCCGCGGTACCGTCGTCGCGAATGTCGTAGTTGACGTCGGCAGGATGGCGCCGGGCGACGGCGACCTGAAAGGACGACCGAACGCCCCGTCGCGTCTCCTCCGCGATGATCTCCGGCACGCAGCCATACGGATCGCGTCCGGCGAAGCAGCGATCTCGCAAGCCCAATGCCCGCGCGAAACGCATCGCCTGGGTCGCGTTGGCGAATCAGGTGCCGAAGGAACGTCTTGCCTCCCTGGAGCACGTTGTCGAACGGGCCGGACGGCAGGAAATCGACGTCATGCGAGAGGGCCACTGCGAAGCGCGCGTCGGTCGGCCAGCTGGACGCGTCCAGGGGTCGGCCGGCGACCTCGCCGTCCAGCGAACGAAGAGCGGTCTTTAGCCGTTCGAGATAGCGGTCGACGATGTCCTGCGGGATGCCGAGCCGCGCGAAGACCGACGTCGCAAAGAGCTGGCGTGATTCCGTCTGGTTCGAGCGCTTGCGTTCCGACCAGGACGAAAGGAAGTAGAAGGCATTGGCGACGAGGTCGAACGGAATGTCTGATCGCCCCGCGAACGCTGAATCGGTTTGCGGAAAGACGGCGGCGAGTCCGTTTGCGTCGCCTGCGGATTCGACATCCGAGTCGTCATCGAAGATGCGCCACGCGTCTGGCCGATGCGCGATCGCGACGCACCGGTCCAAGGGAAGGGACGGGTCCTTCGCCGGTGGCGTAAAGAATCCATGCGCCCTCCGGCGGGGGAACGCTGGTATGGGCCACCGGCAGTCCGCATGCCATGAACAGCGTGTCGAAGACGTACCGCACATACGGAACGATTCGATCGACGCAGCGAGTGACGATATACAAGGGGGAGTGCGAGGTTTCCCGGTGCACTTTGCACCCTGATTCAGCTCGGAGGACCTGCTAAGCACTGACCCCGCGAGCTTACAGCGGGGGCAGTCGTCGAAGTGCTAGCCCTGATCGAGGTGTGCTACGTTCCGTTCGAGCCCGGCCCTGCCAGGAGTAAGACATCAGATCGCGAAGAGCATTCTACAGTCACCTTGACATGGCATCATGACAATGGTATAAAACTTCGGCATCAGGCCGCGAGAACCCTCACCTTCGATTTCTGCCAACCTTACCGTAACCCTGCCAAATCTCCGGACCACGCCGGTTGTCCGCCGTGCGAGGCATGATGGTTCTCCCACCGCCAGACGGCTGCTCTGAAGTCTCCGAACAATGGTAACGGCACGGCGCGCATCGACGTCTCGTAGAGGTATCGAATGGGCCGCGATCATAATCGCGACCGTAGTCTACGCATCCGGCGTGGCGAAGGCGGCAAGTTATTACGTCGACCAGGCGACCGGCAACGACAGCAATTCAGGTACGAGCCCCTCCGCTCCGTGGAGGAACGCGCCGGGCATGGTGGCCTACGCCGGGGCCGGCACATTGCTGCCGGGCGATACGATCTACTTCAACAAGGGGGGGGTGTGGCCAGTTACCGGTACCCAAGGTCTCTACCTGTTCGGTGGCGTGACTTATGTTGGCAACCAATGGGGCTCGGGAACGCGCGCGACGATCAGGGCCAACAGCGATCTGGCATCCGCCGTGGTGCGTTATCGCGATCACGCAACTTATCCGACAGTCTTCCAAGGGTTCGAGGTTGACGCCAACGGCAAGGTCGCCAACGGCATCGAGATGAATTACAGCTTCTACGCGGGCCCCCTGACCGGCGCCGTCAAGCGCGTCGACGACGTTATCGTCCACAACGTCTGGAGCCGGGCCTCCCTCGGTCAGTACAAGTACGGGATCATCGTCAGCAATCACGGCGGCACAGCGGGCGAGGTGGACAATGTCGAGATCGTGAACTCGGTTATCCATGATATTTCGCGAGACGGCTTGCCAATATATCCCGGCGACGAGAATGCCGACTGCATCGTCAGAAACGTTACTGTGAGAGGCAACATCGTCTACAACACAGGTCAGGATCCCGACTATGGTGCTGGAGCTGGAATTATCGTCAAAGGGCGCGTTCTCGACGCGACTCTAGAGAACAACTATGTGACTAGTACGAAGGGCGCGGGCATATTCATCAACGGAAACGAAACCAATCATTTCGGTTTCGGACCAACCAATATTCACATTCGCTACAACATAGTGAACGTTAACACGACACATGGATCGATCCGAATTTATGATGGCCCAAGCGGAAAGGATCCAAAGGATGTCAAGGTTTACGGAAATATCGTCTACGACAACGCTCTTAACGCCGGCTTTCTAATCGGTCCTGACTTGGGAAATTCGAACACGCTGCGCGTGTACAACAATACTTTTTATAATGCATCAGTAAGTATCAACAACAATGCTGCTTCCTTTGCAGTCTTCGAATTCAAAAACAACATTGTCTACAGCACAGGCGGGACGTCGCTTACCGACAGCGGAAAGATCACTTCGCACTCGAACAACACCTACTTTGGAAGTGCCCCATTAGTTAGGTCCAGCGGTGTTAACTATAGTTCCGACAACTTAAGCACCTACGAGGCAAGCGCGTCTGCAGCCAATCCGCAATTCGTTGATGCAATGAATCCCCCGACGGGATTTAGCGGATCGTATGGAGCAGATCTTGCTCCCAACACCACAGGCCTGAGCCTCCAGCATAGTTCCTACGGCATCGACCATGGTGTCGTATTAATAGCTCCGTTCGATGGGAGCATTAACAGCATCAAGCGCCCTATCGGCAGCGGATGGGACATAGGGGCCTACGAAATGTTCGTTGGCAGCCCACTGCCTGCGCCCGCTAATCTCAGAATAGTGCCTTAATGCGTCCTCGGGTCGACCTCATTACGCGGAACGGCCAAACTGCAACGGGACTGATGGGATTAGAGGATTATTCGCGCTTCCTGTTCACGCGGTTAAGTAGTCAACCGAAGGACGCCAAGAAGATAAGGGATTGGACTATGGGTATACACGCGCACAAACAAATGCTCCTCCTGATTTCAATATGCATAGTCACGACTTCACGAGCTGAGGCTTCAACGATCGTCGCGGCTAGCTGAGCCAGGCAGAGTGCCAGCGCGGTCGCGTCGGCCTCCAACGGAGATACGGTCAGCGTTCCTGCTGGGACCTGCGCCTGGACGACGACGCTCAGTGTCTCCAAGGGCATCACGCTTATGGGTGCAGGAATTGGTTCGACGGTATTGCAAGATAACGTTCCAAAAGGAAACTCCAGCTGCCAGGGCGGGGGGCCAATCATGACCTGGTCGGTCAACTCGCCAAACACCTATCGAATCAGCGCGCTCACGATTCAAGGAGTTGCCACGGATCCTTATATTTGCAACAAGGGACATGTCGTACTTAGGGGTACCTCAACTACTTTCAGAGTGGATCATGTGGCATTTGCGAATCAACAGGTAGTAGCGATCACCATATACGACGCGACTTACGGCGTGATTTATCAGAGCACATTTTCTGGCAAGTATAAGCAGGGGGTAAGCGTCACACACGACACTTGGGGGGGCAAAGCGTACGGGGACGGTTCTTGGGCGGACCCGATTGTTTGGGGCGGAGACAAGGCGGTATACATTGAGGATTGCGATTTTACCGAACTGGACACAACCCAGTCGGCAGGTGCCATTGACGCGTTTGACGGAGCCCGGATTGTGTTCCGGTACAACGTACTCCACAACCAAAATGGGACGAGTCATGGCGCTGATTCGCATCAGAGAGGACGAGGAAGTCGACAGTTGGAAATCTATAACAACACCTACTCCTTCGATTCTGGGCACGCGGTCGCATATGTACAGTGGATTCGCGGTGGAACTGGAGTAGTATTCGGCAATACCATCAGCACTGTTTTTGGCCCAAATTCAGTTGTGCAAGCATCGAACTGCCGCGACGCAGATGCAGGCTGCGGCGGCGGGCCGAGTTACGCGCCTTGGGGTGCCTGCAATGGAAGCAGCGCTTACGATCAGAACTCCTCTGGTGGTTATCGCTGCGTGGATCAACCGGGATCAGGCACATCAAATCTAATTTCCGGCGCTACTCCTTCTCCAGTGGCTTGGGTCGGCAATTCCTTAGACCCAATCTATGTCTGGAACAACACAGTCAATGGACTAGCTAGAAACACTGTATCGGGGTCAACGAACGTACAAAACAATCGTGATTACGTTCTTGGAACGCCTAAGCCGGGATATTCCTCCTACACTTATCCGCATCCTATGAGGAGTCCACCTCCTGCGCCGGCGAACTTGAGACTTGCGCCTTAGGGTACGGCTTGCCTAGCTGCTCGTTCCATCCGGATCATTTTGTCTGGACGCATTCCGCTGAATGGTCTCGGGAAGCGGCTTGAATAGCTTCCCAAGCGGGCCCCTCGATTTCAAAAATACTCTCAATCGCTCAGGGATCATCCTTGAGATTCGATAGATCTTGCCAAAGGCTTGCTCCATTTTGAATCCGGTGAACTCTTCAGGCGTGCTGTGCACATCAATGCCACCCATGAGTGGCGAATTCCACATCCGCTGCGGCTTTCCCTTTAGAGCAAGCAGCGTAATCCGGTCAATCGGCTTTTCTGGTTCGGGTGGGATGTAGCATTCGTAAACGGTAGTAAAGCCCACACGACTGAGCAAGCAGAACAATGAGATACGGCTGAGATGAAAGCTGGTTAGATTATCGAGCGAGGCCCAATATCTCTTCATTTTCTCGGCTGCCGTATCGGTTGATTTATGCCCTTCCCGAATTCTATGGCCCCAATACCTCGTTCCGTTATGCACATAGGATTCCGTCGGGCCCATCGCTATTCTTGTATCTATAATCGCGACATCCTTCGACACTTCCCCTATCTTTTCGACAAAGGTAAATACGTCTGGGGTATCCAAGTGATACAAGATTCCCAAACACAACACTACATCGAACGTCCCATACTTTTCCTCGCTCAGATTGCGGACATCGTCCTGATAAATGTCGAGGTTGTCTAGAGAAAGCGCCTCCTTCACATAATTAGCCTTCTGGATATGTGCCTCTCTTCCCTCGATCCCAACCACGCGCGCCCCGTGACGCGCGAACTCGATGGCGTATATACCTTCGTGACACGCTAGATCAAGTAAGCGAAGGCTTTCAAGTGGTCGACGCGTCGCGTCAGCGACTATCTGTAAGACGCGCCTCAGCTTGATTTCATCGCCTTGTATCTTATTGGCAATCGTGTAAAGGTCGCCACCAATGTGGATATTTGATGCGGTCCATGGACCAAACTTCGCAATGACGATCTTCTTTGCTTCTTCCAATGATCTGAGATCCATGGATCGCTCCAGAAATCGGGCTAGTGGGAACTGCTTTGCTTTTCGGAAGCAACTTACCGAGAAGATCCTGGCGTGATCAGAGTGGCGTGCACTCGTTGTCGCGCTGGGGCCTTCTTCGCGCTCCCAACACGGAATTCATTTCGCGGCTAACAAGGCATCGTAAACGCTCCGCGTAATTGACGCGACCGCGGTCCACGAGTAGCGCTCGCATGCAAACCGATGGATGGCCTGCCGGTTCGATGCCAGCGAGCGATACAGATCGCTGGAAAAATAGTGTCCTATTGCATTAGCCAGGGCGATAGGATCGCATGGCTTGCAGATTAGGCCCGTTTTCTCCTCGATGATGTCCTCCTTTAAGGAGCCCACATCGGATGCGATCACCGGAAGACCGAAGTTGTAGCCGAGAAACAGGACGCCGCTCTGGAATACATTGGTGTAGGGCAATACCAGCACATCTGCGGCCTTGAAATAGACCTCAGTATCGGCATCGGGCACATACTCGATGCGTTGGATGATGATGCTATTCAGCCCGAGGGCATCGATTCGACGAGCTATCGCTCCCCAATATGACTCAGAGCCTTTGGGTCGGCCTGCAATGATCAATCGGCAATTCGGTAGCACCTTCAGCACTTGCGGCATGGCCTCGATCAGATACTCTAGGCCCTTGTAAGGCGCAATATTTCCGTAAAAGAGCAGTGCTTCATCTGAGCCGCCTAGGCCGACCCGTTGACGCGCCTCGGTACCAGTCAGCGCGGTATTAGGAACTGTGGTGTTCATCCCGAAGGGAATTACACTTACCTTCGCGGGCGGGACCTTAAAGTCGATCCGGAGATCTTGCTTCATCCGTTCGGTATGAACGAACAGATGGTCGAGTAAGCGATACTGAGCCTTCAGGGTAAGCCGATTTATGACCCCATCGCTTCCGTCCCGCTTCGCGGCGTTCACGTTATGGACTGTGAACGCCAAACGCTTCCCGAAGAGGCGATAGCACAACAGGAGCACGGTTCGATCAAAGATCTCGATCTTGTTGTTCCAAAGGATGTGGAAAATCCGCGCTTCAGACGTTGCCGCATATCTGACCAGCCGAGCATAGTACTTCGCCACGCGCACGATCTTCTGAAACAGAGAAGCGCCTGGGCTAACGTCTCCCCGCAGATTAAAGACCCGCACTTGCGGACTTTGCCGCAGCTCGGGCGACTCCAGAAAATCGCTTCCAATGAAGTCGAACGTTATACCTTCGGCAATCAAGCTCGACGCCAAACCAAGGGCGTAGGGCCTGTCACCCCCGCCCGTCAAGATGGCCACGTCGGGGGCCATCTGCCGTGCAGAACTACTTGATGGCACTCCTGCGCACGAGCGTCGACTTCGGATATGTCCGCCCTGGCGCGGCCCTGGGCGAAAATCGAATCCTGAATTCGGGCCGTGAGCACGATCTCCCGGTACGGAATAGGAAGCGGGCAGCCGTCCGCGATGCTCTGATGGAATCGGTGGATCAACTCTTTCATCCCTGAGTCCTGGTGCAAACGCCCACGTGCAATATTCAGAGCGTTCCGCTTTGCGTTTTGGAGTATGCTCGCGGGCGCCGACCAACGGTGGAAGCAGGAACGTCAAATAGCTCTTGTAGCTGACGCCCCTGTTTCTGATCACGCTTCCGCTCGTGAGATCAACGGTCAATGAGTTGACCGGACCGAGGATTTCGAACCGGTTCAAACCCGGCTTGATTTGCGAGGAAAAGGAGAACAGCCCGGTCGTTCCCTTCTGGTCACGAATGAGCACCCGCAACTCATCCATTACATCCTCGCCGCCTAGATTTCGAAGTTGAGCACTTTGGTGTGTGCTGGTGAACAGTTCCGTCACGTTATCGTCGAGGAATTCAGCGAGCCTGGCAATTCCATGGCTGATGACGTTGTGCAGCAACTGGCCCGGCAATCGACGTACCCAGTGATTCGCGTTTCCAAGAATTGGGCCCACGTAATTCACATCTGTTAGATCGTACGACCAATGGCTCTCGAGGTGCACGGGATCACCGCCCACAAAACCCTGAGCGACCAGCCGCCGCATTTCCAACATCTCGGGTGTAAACTGATAGTTGTGGCCAGCAGTCACCATTCGGGAGCAATATCGGGCGGTCTCAATCAACGACTCTGCCTCAACCGCCGTAACCGTAAAGGGTTTCTCGATATAGACGTGACTTCCAGCCTTCAGACATTGTTGCCCCAAGTCGTAATGGCTTTGTGGAGGTGTAGTGATGTGCACGACATCCGGCGATGTAACGTGGAGCATCTCTTCCACATCGGCAAAGCATCCAGCTATGTGGAAGCGCTCGGCGAGTTGCCTGGCCATCAGTGGCTCGCGGTCGCAGACCGCTACTATGGCGCTATCGGGAATCCGATGTATTGCTTGTACGTGTTGATCCGCGATCTTTCCGCAACCCACTAAAGCAACTCGAATCATTTGTCGGGGCCGCCCGGGAATTGAGCTAGGAATAGCGACATCGCCTTATCCATTCCAACTCTCGGCCGCCAAGCAATCCTTTGGCGCAGTTTTTCATTCGGAAAGCTATTTCCCTTCCACTCCGCGGCACAACGGCGACGGTTGAATGCCGGTGGAAGCTGTCCCTGCGAGCGCCGCGAGATGCTCCTCCCACAGTCGGCACAACGCATAGACGACAAAATAAGGAACGCGCAGGGAGAAAAAGCTTCGTACGTGTCGCTTGTAGGCCCTCAGAAACTGCGCGCTCGTCAGCAGTTCGTCATCGACTATATTAAAGATCTCTCCATCGACGCCGGGTACTAGGCCCGCCAAAACAATGGCTTCAGCGCAGTTGTCGACAAAGGTGAGTGGCAGCAGATTCGAACCACCGACATGCATAAAAAAACCAAACGTATCGATTCCAATCCGCCCGCTCAGTTCCTTCTTACCCGGGCCGAACACGGTCCTGGTCGCAGAATAACGAACGGCAATCCACGCGTCCTCGCGTACTCGCGGGACAAGGTCCTCCTGCTTCAGTTTTCCGAACGCGTAGGCGTCGTATCGCTCCTGAGGTGCGTCCTCCAAAGGTGAAGTTTCGTCTAAGCGAGCACCGCGCTTCAGCGTTCAGGTTCGAGTAGACGGCAAAAGAGCTGACGTTCACGAAGCGCTTTGCTTGACCTCGCTGAAGAAACGCATCCATCAGATTTCGTGTGGTGAGCGCCGAATTCATGAAAGCACCGGCAAACGACTTGTCGAACCCTGCCGCCACATGATAAATAACTGCGACACCTTCTGCTGCTCTAGCACAGTCGTCAGGCGACGTGAGATCGCCGACAACTAACTCTATGTCTTTCTCCGTCGAGATGTTTTGGATGGCGCGCTCCAGTCGACCGGTGCTGCTTGACGGCCGAATAAGGCATCGGAGGTTCGTGAATCCGTACGCGAGCAAGGTCTCGACGACTTTTGCGCCAATGAAACCGCTTGAACCGGTGATCAAAAGGCGATCGGATCTTTGTACAATGTACTCTCTAGCAGCCTGTCGGACTTTCGTTTCTCGAAATCTTGACTACACTGGATTGCATTGAAGTCTTTCCGTGAGTGAATCCATGGCGCGCTTTGTTCCGGTTGATCGCGATACGGAATTTCTGTTTCCGCCGAGCGTGCAGGAGTGGCTGCCGAAAGATCATCTGGCGCGGTTCGTGGTCGACGTGGTCGAGCAACTGGATTTGTCGGGGCTCGAAGAAAGCTATGCCGGTCGCGGTAGCGATGCGCACCATCCGGCGATGCTGGTGGCGTTGTTGCTCTATGGCTATGCCACCGGGACGTTCTCCAGCCGGGCGTTGGAACGGGCGAGCTATGACTCGATCGCCTTTCGCTACGTCACGGCGAACACCCATCCGGATCACGACACCATCAACAGTTTCCGCAAGCGCTTCCTGAAACAGATCGAAGCGATCTTCGTCCAGGTGCTGGGCTACGCCCGGGAGATGGGGATGTTGAAGCTGGGCACGGTGAGTCTGGACGGGACCAAGGTGCATGCCAACGCCTCGCGCCACAGCGCGATGAGTTATGGCCACGCCAAGAAGCTGGAGGCCAAGCTCAAGGCGGAGGTGGCGGAGCTGATGAAGCGGGCGGAAGCGGCCAACGCCAGGGACTTGCCGGACGGCATGAACCTGCCCGAAGAGTTGAGCCGCCGAGAGGAGCGCTTGGCGGCGATTGCCGCGGCCAAGGCGAAGATCGAAGCGCGGGTCAAGGCCGAAGCCGAGGCCGCCTATGCCGCCAAGCTGGCGGCACGCGAGCAACGGGCGAAGAAGAATGGCAAGCGACCCGGCGGTCGGCCGCCGGCGCCGCCCAGTGGCACGCCCAAGGACACCGACCAAGTCAACTTCACCGACGAGGACTCGCGCATCATGCCGGTGCCCGGGGGTGGCTTCGAGCAAGCCTACAACGCCCAAGCCGCGGTGGATACCGACAGCCTGTTGGTGGTGGCGTCCGCGCTGACGCAAGCGACCAACGACAAGCAGCAAGTGGTGCCGATGCTCGAACGACTGCAAGCCTTGCCGGAGGATCTGGGCCGGGTCAAGCGGCTGCTGGCCGATACCGGGTATGCCAGCGAGGACAACGTCAACGCCTGTGCGCAAGCCAAGATCCAGCCCTTGATCGCGCTCGGCCGCGAAGCCCATCATGGCTCGCCGTTCGATCGCTTCGCCGAGCCGGCGCCGCTGCCAGGCAAGCCGACGCCGTTGGCGGCCATGCGGCATCGCCTGCAAACCCGACGCGGGCGCAAGCGGTATGCGTTGCGCAAATGCACGGTCGAGCCGGTGTTCGGATTGATCAAGCACGTCATGAAATTCCGGCAATTCCTGTTGCGTGGACTGGCCGACGCGCGTGGCGAATGGAGTTTGGTGTGTCTGGCGTGGAACATGAAGCGAATGAATGCCCTCGGCGCGTGAAGGGCGGCAGGATTCCCTCGTCGAAACCAGACTGGACCGCATCACAACGCTCTCTTCCGCCCTTCATAACGCACTTTCTTCCGTTTCATCCCAACGCAGCTGCCAAATGAGTCGTCGCCGGCCAATCAACCGAAAATCGCGGACCTCAAGTCCGACGGGCTGCTAGGCATCAGCCAACTCGCAATAACCCAAACAGTCTATCTCCCGGTCGATCCCTCGACTAGTGGACTGTAACACGGAAATAGGTAGTAGCATCATGCCTACGGAGGGCGTGATGAAACTGACCAAGAGCGAGCGCACGGAGCTGCAGCGGCAAGCGAGCACAAGAAACGGCCGAGCCGATGCGGCACGACATGCCCGGCTGATCCTGCTGCTGGCCGAGGGGCTGACCTGGGCCGAGATTCGCGCCAAGCTCGACTGCGCCGACAGTTACATCAGTCGCTGGAGCAAACGCTTCGCAGCCGATCGGTTGGCGGGGCTGTTTGCCCGGCACGCCGGACGGGAGCGCTACAAGGTGACCGACCGGGTCGAGGCGCGCGTGTTGGCTTGGACGACGAAGCGCAAGCCGGCCGACGGCTCGACGCACTGGTCCTCGCGCAAGCTGGCCGCCGAATTGGGTGGGGATATCTCGCATAGACGGTGACGCGGATCTGGGCCAAGCACGGCCTGAGGCCGCACCGCCTCGAGGGCTACATCGCTTCGAACGATCCCGACTTCGAGACCAAGGCGGCCGAGGTGATCGGCTTGTATCTGAACCCGCCGCAGCATGCCGCGGTGTTCTGCGTGGACGAGAAGACAGCGATCCAGGCGCTCGATCGCAAGGATCCGGTGTTGCCGTTGTCGCCGGGGCGCGCCGAGCGGCACGGCTTCGAGTACTTCCGTCATGGCACGCTGTCGCTCTACGCCGCCTTCAACACCAAGACCGGCGAGGTGCTGGGCAAGACCGCGGAGCGCCACACCTCGGCCGAGTTCGTGGCGTTCCTCACCGATCTCGTGGTCAACCAGCCGCGCGGCAAGGAGATCCACGTCATCGCTGACAACCTCTCGGCACACAAGACCCAGCGCGTCGACGAATTCCTCGCGGCACACGCCAATGTTCACCTGCACTTCACTCCGACGTACTCGTCCTGGCTGAACCAGGTCGAGCTGTGGTTTGCCAAGATTGAGCGTGACGTGATCGGCCGTGGCGTGTTCACCTCAGTGCCCGACCTGAAGAGAAAGCTCATGCGCTACATCCGTCAGTACAACAAAGAGGCCAAACCCGTGAAGTGGAAATACTTCGATCCCACACGACGGATTACTCCCGCTTCAATCGTTACAGTCCACTAGTTTATGAAAACCGTCTGTTTGCAGTTGCATAGACCATTCCCAAACCGGTCTCAATGTGGCTCATCAGCGTGGCGTTTTTCGCATTCGAAGCCGCGCTGCTACCGCCGGCAAATCAATCGTTCCCCTCAGGACGCGATCCTTCGGTCGTGCTCGCGATTCGTTCTGAATCCTTTGGGCTATCGCCTCATCCATATTAGCAAGGTGCGAGTCCTCCCGGTGTCTGGGAGAACGATCCTGGGCGTAAGGGCCATGGCTAATTGCGAGTCGTTGTTCTCGACGGACCGTCTTCAACATATCAGTCTTTGCCAATCGACGGTAGTCAATGGCCATAATAATGAATATCGTCCATACTAGATGCACGCCTTTGAACACCGCTTCCGTGTAGCTGTATAGAACAATCGCGAACAGAAACGCGAGACGGAGGCGGCCAAAGTCGAAGTCTGTCTGCAATCGAGCAGTTGTCTTCCGGAACGTTGAGACGATCACCCCAATTAACAGGAAGACGCCGATGGCTCCGAGGTTCAAGTACATCTCAATGTAGCCGTTGTGCGCTTGGTTCGGATGCCACCACCACTTCGCCCAAAGAGCCTCGAGTCGAGGACCCAACCAAAAGCTTTCGAAGCCGGCTCCGATGAGCCAATTCGGCTGCAAAGCAATAACGTCAGACCAAATCTGCGTTCGATCGGTTAGGTTAGGTTTCCGGCCCAGGAACTGTAGCAGCTGGGCGTATGGATCAAACGTGATCTGTGCGACGACAGCGATCAGGATGATGACAAGCACATATGCGCCGATGAATCGCTTGTTCACAATGCGCCATCCGACGACTATCATCGTGGTCACGCCAAGCGCAAGGCTCGTACCTGCGGTTGCGCTGTCAGACATATAAAGAAGCCATCCGATCATGTACAAGAACCCAAGGCTTAACAACAATTCGCGACGTCTTACGCCGCGATTCTTGATGCGGCGTGCGATCAAGAGGTTCCAAACGAAAAATATCCCAAACACCATGCATATGTAACCTAGACCGTTCTTGTTAAGCCCCACTCCGTTATTGTAGGCACTGCCGGTCCAGCCATCGAAACCCCGTCCATACTGTGGTAGATACTTAATGAATAGTACCGAAAATGGCATCAACAGATAGGCACAGCGCTTCATTGTCGTGCGAAGCGCCTCCGTCGGGTTCGGGTCGGTAAGGATGATCAGTGCCATAATTGGGTGCCCGAGCGTCTTTATCCACCGCTTGAAAGCGATGAACGGGAAGTCTGACCACGCGATGGCGACCAGGCTGTACACCAGCAACGCAAAGAGCCATCGATTGTTTTGCAGAAACGCGCTGAGGGTCACGTGGCGGCGAACAAGGACGGCTACACCAGCTAATATCAGGGTCAGAAAATAGAGAGCGTCGATCAGGCTCCCCTCAACCCCCTCGTCGGTGGTGCCAGCTCCTAGGCTGATCCACTGCGAGACGAAGCGGGACCCAGTGATTATCATCCAGAGTACAGGCAACCAAAGCGCTACTTCACTGTCATCGTGTTTCCGCCACAAGTCCTGCATAAATAGAACAGCAACGAATGCGATGGTAAGCAGCGTCGCAATAGTAGGCGACATATTTGCTATTGCTCCTGGCCGTTCACATTGGAGCTATTGTCAATCTGGTGACGCAGGTTGATCAAGCGGCGGCCCTGCGTGGCGTTTGATTGTCGGCTTTACTTACACGTTGCTGCACTGCAATCCCGTCGCGGAACTTCACTCCGTTGATCACCTTCGCGAACCACTCGAAACCCCGGAGCCGGCGCCAGTTCTTCTCCACGCTCATATCCAGTTTGAAGATCATCGACAGCATTCCGTCGCGCGTGAGACACCCCTTGGTGCGCGCGGTGCGATGTCGGATGGTGGCGAAAGTGGACTCGATCGCGTTGCTCGTGCGGATGTGAATCCAGTGCTCGGCCGGAAAGTCGTAGAAGGCAAGCAGCGTCTCGCGATCCTTCACCAGACACTCGACCGCCTTGGGATATTTGGCGCCGAAAGCGGCGACGAATTGATTGAAGGCGGTCGTGGCATCGGCCTTCGTCTCCGCCATCCAGATTTCGTGCAGTGCCGCTTTGGCTTTTGGCTGCAGGGATTTCGGGAGATAGTTGAGTAGCGCCGTCTTGTGCACCCAACACCTCTGCTGTCGGGTTTCGGGGTAGATCTCCCTGAGCGCGGCCCGGAATCCGAGCGCACCGTCGCCCACCGCCAAGCGCGGCGGGATCGTGAGTCCCCGGCCCTTGAGCGCGAGCAGCACCTCATGCCAGCTCTGTTTCGATTCGCGCACCCCGTCCTCGATCGCGAGGAGCTTCTTCTGCCCGCGCTCGTTCACGCCGATCACCACCAGCGCGCACAGGCGCGAGTCCTCGGCGCGGAGTCCCGAGTAGACCCCGTCGACCCACAGATACACCCAGCAGTGCTTGCCGAGCTTCGAGCGGCGCCAGAGCCGATGCTCTTCCATCCAACGTCCCTTGAGCCGCGCCACCACCGAGGCGGAGAGCCCAGTCGCCGCGGGACCAGGAGCGCGGCCAAGGCTTCCTGCAAATTGCTGCTGGACACGCCGTGTAAGTACAGCCACGGCAGAACCGCCTCCACGCTCTTGGCGCGACGCACGTACGGCGGCACCAAGCGCGAGTGAAACACCGCCGGCTGCTCGGCTCTCGAGCGCGCCTTGGGAATGCGCATACGCACCGGACCCAGCCCCGTGAGTACCTCGCGCTCGGGTTGGAGGCCGTCGCGAACCACCGCCGCGCGTCCGTCCTCGAAGCGCTCGCCGGAAAAGCGCGCGAGAAACTCCTCGAATTCAGCCTGCACGGCCTGGGCAACGAGGCGCTGCGCACCGTCGCGAAGCATCGCGCTCAAGAGATCCTGTCCCTGCGCTGGCCTGCGAAGTTCAACTACCGTATCCTTCCCATCTGGCGCCCGGCGAACCGGTCGTGCGCTACGAGCACAACCATCCCGGTGACGCGGTGCATATCGACACTAAGAAGCTCGGCTGGATCGAGCGCGCGAGCCATCAGGTGACGCGTGTCCGGCGCGACTCGGTCGATGGCGCCGGCTGGAAATACCTGTTCGTGGCGGTCGACGACCATGCACGCGTGGGGTTCACGCAGATGAAGCCCAGCGAGCGCTCGAGCTGCGCCGTCGCGTTCTTGCGGGCGAGCATCACGTATTTCGCGCAGCTCGGCGGCACGGTGCGCCGGGTGTTGACGGACAACGGCCCCACTTTCCGCTCCCAGAAGTTCGCCGAAACGTGTCGGCAGCTCGCCTTGCGGCATCACTTCACCCGCGCCTATCGACCGCAGAGCAACGGCAAGGCCGAGCGCTACATCCAATCGGCCCTGCGCGAATGGGCATATGGCATTCCGTACCATCACTCCTCAGAGCGTGCCGTCATGCTCCGCCGCTGGACGCATCACTACAACTGGCATCGCCCGCACCAAGGTATCGGCGGGTTGGCACCGGTCAGCCCGCTTGGACCGAACCAGAAACAACCTGTTGGCGCTTTACGGCCAATACGTTGTACGCGTCACGCGTTTGAGCACGCACGCGCGTGGTATCTCGAAATCGGCGAATCCGCTATTCGGATAGGCTGGCCGATTCTTGACGGTGGGAAGCCATACTTCCGTATGCCCGGTCTTAGCATCACTAAATTGCTCCCGAGATCATCAAGAAATCTTTTCAGAAGAGGCGACAACTATTTTGCCAGTGGAGGGTTGTCAGCTCGGTGCAATTGACCGTGCTGGTGCATGCTTGGACAACTGATTTAGAGTAGCGTGCAGCACTTCGTCGAGTCCGATAGCTTGAGTAGCCCGATGGTCGAGACCACGCTTGTAGAAGAATTCAGGGAGCAAAGGCGAAATGACTTTGGTCTGAATCCCGTAGTCGTGAATCTCCCATGGGCTCGTGCAGTTGAATATCGTTACGCAAGGCGTTTGCACTCCCAGTGCGAGATGCATAGGTAGGCTGTCGCCGCTTACCAGGCACCGATGATTCTTGATATCGCCAATGTGTTCGAGGAGTGACTGCCTGTGCGGCAGCACATTTACCCGTAGGCCTCTCGCTACGAGCTCACCCTGGAGGCGGTCGTAATATGCCCAACCCTTCATCGGCCAGACGGGACCAGCCACCGGGGCGATAGCGACGTCGCCGGCGAGATCGGTGATCCTCGGTGCGGGAAGGATGTAGGTCTCACCGCTGAATCCAATTCCAAGCCCCTCGAAGATCAGCTCTTGGTAGCTGCGACGGTTCCGAAGTTTGAGTTCGTCGGCCCGTTTCCTGCCATAGGCGCTAATGAGGCTCATGTCGAACCAGCCACGCGCGTCGTTCGTGTATGTCAGCTGATTGTTGTCATCGAGATAGGCACCGAAACGTTGCCGATGTCTGACGTGTCGTGCGAATGCTGCGGGTTCCAGATCGTCCTCGAGATTGAGAAGGAGATCATAGTTTTGGTCGCGCGCCGTGTCGCGGTCGTCCCAAGCGAGGCAGCGCACGTCTAGCCCGATGCCCTGAAACAGCGGCACATTCACCGACGCCGTCAACCAGGTCACCTGCCCATTCAGGCGACGCAACAGGCACGTCGTCCGTACCACGTCGCCAATCGCGTTGAGCTTGATAATGAGCGTCTTCATGACGATTTTGGTTAGAGGGTCTTAACTCGCAATACTTGGGTAATCTTTCAGCAACAGGCGCTCGATTGCCTCCAAAGTCAGAACGGCGTTAAGTTCACGCGTCCGGTTGTGTCGGCCACGCACGTGATCTTCGATCAGCACCGGAAGTGCCTTAACATTCCAATAGGGCTGACGTGCAGTTTGGGGATCGGTCAGCACGTCGCGGACATAGCCCGACACTTCGCGGCGGAACCACGAGCGGTAGGGGACAAACTTGTGCAGCCCAAGTAGCTCAGTGCGGGCTAGTACGCGTAGCAGCGGATCAAACGGCCCAAGGCAATCGGGCAAACCTTCCTTATGCAGATAGTCAAGCTTGAACGTCGCTCGGCAAAATAAGCGGCGCGCGATCGCGGAGGGTCCGCGTTTGGCCCACTGTAGACCCTGATCGGTCGGAATGGATGCAAGGGCGGCGTCCTGCCTGTGGATCAGATTCAGCGCAGGCGCGGTGGATTGCCGTAATCGGGGAGGCGCTCGATAGGCGAGTCGGACAATCTCGTTATCGAGGTAGGGAGTCCGGAATACCACTTGGGAGCGGTCCGCCGCGAGCATGCCGAAAAGGTGCCAGGGAACTTCACGAAACGCAGCGTGCGTGACCGGGTGCACGGGCGTTCGCATGTTGCCGCCCTGCATCGCGTCGACCACTGGCTGGAACCCCGGCGCGAGCATCTCGGAGGCAAGGTGCATCGGCTTGAACGTCGACATACCGCGTAGCACCTCGCTCCCGTAGTTCCCTGTGAGACGAATCGGCGAGAGTTTCCTTGCCAACGCCGTCAAATAGATTTCGTGGGCCGCGAGCGCGCCCGCGCAACCGTCGGTGATTAAAACGGTCCGGTCTACGTATCGACTAAAGTTGGTAATGAAGTCGTCGCCGATCCGCAGCAAATGATGGTCAAGTCCTTTGACCTGTGCAACTCGAGCGCCGATTCGGGCATCGAGCGTCTCGTGCGTCTGCCCGCCAAACGTGTAAGCGATCGGTGGTCGCGTGATCGTTGGCATGCAAGCGAGGATCATGCGTGTATCCAGGCCGCCGGTGATCGAAATGCCGATCGGAATGTCCGACGAGAAATACGCCGGGAGCGTGCGCAGGAACGCCTCGCGGAACTCTGATTCGAACTCCGCCTCACCCAGGGGCGTCTGCGCCTCCCAGGATTCGGGGACGAAATACCGTCGCTGGTTCCTCACGACGCCACGTTCGACACTCAGCAGCGTCCCTCCGGGAAGTGCGCGTATCCCTCGGAACAGCGTGCGACCGTCCAGCGTGCTACCGTAGCTGAGGAACTGCGCAACCCCTTCATCGTCGAGCGCTCGCAGTTCGGGAAGAGCGCATAGAAGCGCTTTTGCTTCGCTGGCGATGTAAGTCATTCCATTCTTTTCGGCATGATAGAGACGCTCGGTGCCATAACGATCATTGAAAACCAGAAGACATTGACGCAGCGGATCGATCAGAAGGCCGCTGAACAGACCATTTAGATCCGCAATGAACGAGGGCCCATGGGTGTGATATCGCCAGAGCAGATCTTCGTCGGTCGACGCGGTCGTCCGCGGTTCATCCCGGCTGACGGATCTGGCCGAGGGAAAGCACTCGCCGGCGAACAGCAACACCTCGCCCCCCTCGCCTCGCGCAGACGATTGCCTGGCGGCGAACGAGTTTCTGTGGGACGTCCATCCTCCGTATGCGCCGACGGAAGGGGCAAAATGCATTCCGCTCGTATACGAGGGATCGTGTTGCATGGTCCGCAGCATCGCGCCGACTAGGCGCTGGCACTCGTCCTCGGGCGCCGGGCCAATGATCGCGACGATGCCCGGCATATCAGAGTTTGGCCAGCAGTGCAGCTGACACTCCGCAGGAGAAGAGCCTGCCGCGGAAGCAGATGATTTGCGTGAGTGTGACTGCAGGCAACTGCGCATCTTGCGCGAACTTGCATCGGAAAGGGGAGGGCATGTCAGTCCTCGTGCTTGCGATACCATGACCTACGGATTCGCTTCAGCGAAGTCTTGACCCGCGCCGGAATCAGAGTCTTCCATCCGCGGTGAGCTCCAGTCTTCAGGGCGAGTGCACCCTTCCAGGTGAGCGGAACGTAGTAGCGCGGGACACGGACACGTTCGAAGCCGCAGCGACGCTTGAATTCCGCGAGCGAATCGTCGGTCCAGAAAAGATAGATCAAGTAAGGCAGGTCGTTGGCCGCGCAGACTTCGACCGCCTTCGCTATCAGGGCGTTATTCGGGGACTTGTCACGATGCTTGAGACTCGAGATTATTTGCCCTGTCAACGCGAAGCGGCCTGCGTCCGCGAGCATGATGAATCCAACCATCTCCCCTTCGAAATAGGCGCCAATCATGCGCTCCCGGAAGAGGAAGCGTGAAAATTGGCGCTTGACGGTTTCGAAGTCCTTGCCGTAGTGCCAGAAGCGTCGGCCCTGCCGGATCGGTGACTCGTTGAAGATCGCGGTCATTCCGCGGACAAAGTCGTCGTCGTACGGGACCTCCTTACCTTAGGCCGTCCTTCTCAGCTTTGCGGATCTGGCTGCGGACCCGCGACTTGATCTGCGACTGTCCACCAGTGATCGTAGGTGGTCACTGGCAGCACTGCGAGTTCCTCCCACTCGCGGTAGTAGGGGAATCTAGGTTCGACGTCGGGCATTCGCTGCCAGAACGTAAAGAGGTCCGGGCGGATGCCCTTCGCTTCTTTGAGGGCGCCGACGGCAGCCGCTGGGTCCCGGACATCTTCGTACCAATCGTCCTCGAGGCCGACGACAGTAAAGAGGTCCGCGGTCGATCAAAAAGGTCTGACCGTCGATCGCGAGGCATTCGATGCTGGCTGGCCGCCCACTGATGATCGTTTCCTTGGTGAAGATCTGGGCGTCGGGCATGCTGGTCATCGCAACTACGCGCGCGGGCGGCGCCTTCCGCAGGCCGCGTGCGTCGGTGTTATCGAAGCAGGCGATCCGGATCAACGCGAGAGGCGCACGCGGTCAGTCAGAAGCTGCTTGAGCCGCACAATTTGTTCATTGCGGTGGAAGGCCATCAGCTCCGGCGAGACCGGCCGCTCATGGCGTGTGATCCAGCACCACATATAGCCCGCGAGCAGGCATGCCCCGCCCAGCACGTACGGCTTTTTTGTCAGCTGGAACGTGCTACGGAATAGCTGCCACAGCGGATGTCCGCCCAGGAAGTAGTCCTTCTTGCCGTAGTGGAAGCGGGAGCCGAGCTCGCTTGTGCCGGCCGTCCCCATCTTGCGGTGGTGCTCGAACAGCCTCTCCCCGAAGGAGTAGGTGGTCCAGCCCTTCATTCGAGCCGTCGTGACGGCCACCCAGTCGATGCCGCCGCCCTTGATTGGCACATAGCCACCGATCTCCTCGAAGCAGGCCCTGCGGAAGAGCTGGATCTGCCCGTTGACGTGGTGGACGTTGATGTAGCTGTCCCGGTACGAATGGAAATCGCCCTCGATGTAATGGGTTCCGGCAACGCCGAGCTTCGGCATCGCCTCGAACTTGCCGAGAAGATACTCCATGTAGTCCGTCGCCGAACGAGACGTCGGCATCAAGATTGCCGATGATGTCGAACGCGAGCGCCTTGAGCCGGTCGTACCCGGCGTTGACGGCATTCACCTTGGCTGCAAAATTGCGTTCCTTGCGTTCGGGAAGGCAAATGAGCTCGAGCCATTCGCGTCCCGGCTGGTACTTGCGAACGATCTCGTCGGTGCCGTCGGTCGACCCGTCGCTGACGATGATCCATCGTTTGGGCAGGATCGTCTGTGCGACCACGGACTGCAGCGTTTTCTCGATGAACGCGGCCTCGTTGTGCGCTGGCGTGATGAGAACGTAGTCGAGCGACATGGCGGAGGTGTCCGAGTGCGGCCGTGCTCGCTAGGATGGAATCGCCTACGCCTCGGCCAGTGCCAGACCGCGAGGCGTTGCGGCCCGCGGAGTCGCTCGCGCGAAGCCATTCCTCGAACACAATGAGGCTGAACAGCATCTTGTGGTTGTCGTTGCGGCCCGAGCGATGTTCGTCGACCAGTCGGTGGACAGCCTTCGAATCGAGAAACCGGAACATCAATGAATCGTCGTCCAGAAGATAGCGACCCATGCGGCTATCGAGAGAACTGTTGAACCACTCGTCGACAACGGTAACCGCGAATCCCCGTTTCTTCCGCGCCAGGATCGTGCGCGGCAGGAACGCCTCGCAGACCCGTCCGGTGCAGCCATTTGCGGCGCCCTCTCCGGATCTTGAACCTGGCCGGCAACCGCTCCGCGAACTCTATCACTTCCTTGTCGAGGTACGGCACGCGGACCTCGAGTCCGTGCGCCATCGAGAGCTTGTCGGCGTACATGAGGAGCTCGTCCGGTAACGAGGAGCGGATCTCCAGTACCTGGAAGGCGCCGAGCTCGTCGCAGCCCCCCATTTCGGGTGTCAGGTCGGCCCACGATTGAAGGATGCTGTCGCCGGCGCCCTGCGATAGCAGCCCAGGCCTGAACAAGCCGTCGACGTCGTCGCCCGGCAAGATGGAGAACACGTTCTGATACCGCTTGAGACGATCCTCCACGTCGAGCGAGTACACACCGCGCTTCAACGTTTCCTGGCGAGGGAGGTGACGGATACCAGCGTGAACGCCGCTCCGGAGCCATTGCGGCAACCGCCGCCAGTGTCCTCCGTACTGCACGCCGAGATGGCGCTTGTAGCCGCCGAAGAGTTCGTCCGGTCCCTGGCCGACCAACGCCACCTTGACGTCCTGTCGCGCGCGTTCGCATACGAAATACATCGGGACGATCGACGAGGTCGCGATCGGCTCCTCGAGCATCGAAACGATCTTCGGCAGCGACGTTTCGAAGGTTTCCCGGCTCAGCGTTATCGACGTGTTGCGGGAAGAGAATAGCGCGGCGGTCTCCGCCGCGTCGGTCAGCTCGTCATCTTTGTAGGCGGCCTTGCCGTATCCGACGGTGTACGTGGGCCAGGAGTCGCCGTAGAGACGCATCAAGCCGAGCAGCAGTCCCGAGTCCACGCCGCCGCTCAGCAAAAGGCCAACGGGAACGTCGCTGATCAGATGCCGTTTCAGCGCGCGCTTGTAGATGTCCAGCAGCTGCGCGGCGGCATCGTCGTCGGTCAATGCCGGCGAAAACGGGGTCGGCCGGAAACGATACCAACGCTCCACGCGCCAGTCACCGTTTTCGAAGACCGCCATCGTTCCCGGAGCCAGCTTCCGGACCCCCTGGTGAAGCGTAAGCGGAGATGGCGTATAGCGGTAGCGCAGAAACAGATTGACCGCGGTGACGTCGATTTCCGGCCGTTGCGACAGCCCGGCCAGCACCGCGCGCAACTCGGAGCCGAAACTAACGGTCCCGTTGTCCACGTGGTAGTACACGAGCTTGATGCCCGCGGAGTCGCGCGCGATGACGAGGCGCTTGCGACGATTGTCCCAAATGGCGAGTCCGAACATTCCGTTGAGCCGATTCAGGACCTCGGTCCCCCACTGCTTGTAGCCGTGGATGATGACCTCGGTATCCGACCGTGTGCGGAAGACATGGCCGGACGACTCGAGCTCGCGTCGCAGCTCGGGAAAGTTGTAGATCTCGCCGTTGAAGATGACCCAGACGGTTTCCTCGGCGTCCGCCATCGGCTGATGGCCGCCGGCAAGATCGATGATCGACAGCCGGCGGAATCCGAGTCCAATGGGCCCGGCAAAGTGATAGCCCTCGTCATCGGGCCCGCGATGCGCGATGGAGCGCGCCATCGCTCTTGACGGTCGCGACGGCGACGGGCCCCGGTTCGCGGAAGTTGTACTGGCCGCAGATGCCGCACATGGTAGGTACCGTGGATCAGAATGTGCCGCCGGGCAGGGTTGCCCGTATGCGGGACTCGTTTGACGGCCGCCGCTCCGGCGGGCGGGTGGCAGTTCCGCCCGCCGCGGCGGGCGGAGCGGCCGCGGTGGCAAGCAGGAAGCACAGGCTTCTGAACATCTGTGCCTGCGCCCAGCGATGCATCGGCACGTTGTCCCATCCCAAGAGCAGGCGGCGCGAGCGGAACGAGCCATCGGGCTTCCGCCAGTTCTCGAGAAGATCGGTCAGCGTGGTGCCGATACGTGGCATCGAGTGCAGGATACCGCCCGCGCAAGAGAGCGCCGAGATTGATGCACTCGGCGTAGTCATAGAGTTCGTGCCGATAGACGGTGAGCCTGGGCCGTTTCGAGAATGGCTTGCGGAAGGCCGCTCTCGTCGAAGAGATTGCTCACGTAGTAGTCCACCCCCGCGTCGATAGCCTTGCGGCAGCCATCGTGCCGATATCGCGTCGATCTTGGCGAGCGCTTTCAGTACGAAGCAGGTGTGGAAGTGGTCGACGAAATCGCGGACGCCGTCGGCTGCATAGAACCAGCGCCCGTCGGGCTGCTGCGACGCGGAGCACGAAGTTCAGATTGCGTCCGGCGGCACGGCGGTAGTCAGGTCGCGAGAACCGGATGGATGCCTCGGAGACATGAAAGCGCGATAGGCGCTCGCGTTGATGACGCCGCCTTCGTTGTCTTACGGGTTGTAGCCGGCCGTCGCCGCGTCGCTCGGAGATACTCGCGGTCCTTGATGTCGTGCAAGGCATGCTCGGCAGCGACGCCATGATGCTCAAGCCAACGCTGGATTGCCATCGATCTGGTGCACGTACGAGAACGCCTCGTAGACATAAGGCGTCGTCGTGATCAGGGGTGTGCCGGCCGCCATGACCCCGTCCGCGTCACCCAATCGAAGGGGTACCCCCAGCAGTAGTGACGGTAGCCCGGGCATCGCGTGCGACTCGAGTACTCTCGAGGAAATGCACGGCGCGATAGGTGGTACTTCGGGTCGCCGTCGTCGAGCCAAGCAGCGCGAATCCCATCGCGTAATGCGCATCCGCAATCGGGAAGCGTTGCGGATGCCAGAACAATCGTCGGGCCGCGGGAAGAAAGGCCTCGCTCAGGATCATCGGAGCCACCGCCATCGTGCCGAGCAGGGGACGCCGATAGTAGAGGGTCTTCGCAGCGCCCTCCGACCGGACCGGCGAAATAGCTCTGATGATCGTAAGACAACTCGCCGTATCGATCCAGCCACGCGACGAATGCGTGCAGGGTCGATCGGATGCTGTCATACATGCGATCGTTGGCGAGCGTTTCGGTGGCGTTCATTTCCGCAATTGGTCAGCAGCTGATCGAAATCCAGGAGGCCCCGCGCAGTTGAGCCCTATGCCGGACGCGGGCGGTATTTCTTCGCAATGATGTAGGGAAGCATCGTCATCTCGGCAAGGAACGGGAGCGGATCCGTGGAGGAAAACACGGATTCGACTTTGGTCGCCTTGAGGGAAGCCCAATAGGCGGCAAAGCCCAGGTAACCGTCGAAGAGGTCCTTGGCCACGACGGCCAGATCAGGGATGAGCCGCAGCCAGCCCTGTTGGGGCTTGGCTCGGGAAGGCTCCATCGCCAAGCCGCATTGATCCGCGAAAAGGGCATAGGCAAAGTCCACCCCGACGGCCTGGCCCAAGCCGTGGAATCCCCATGCGCGCGCGTTGACGTCGAGCAACTTGTACTGGCCATCACGCGGATCCTGCTTGCCAAGCTCGCGAACGAATCATTCCTCTCGCCGCGCATTGCTCCCCAGCAGCTCCACGCGTGCGCCGGTCGTAACGAACGCACGTGGGGTTGCGCGTCCAATGCGGGATGTCGCGCCAGTGACAGGACAGACTTTGCCCGTCAGCATCAAAGTGCTCGGGCAAAGACTCCCGTGCGTGAACATCGGGCCGAGGGCGGCAATTCCGAGCAACCCGTGTCGGAAGTAGAGCGAGTGCGCAAGCGACCCACGGGACGTCCGACGAACGCGTGGCGCCCGTACGACGTCTCACCGTAGTGCTATTGCCGAGCGACGAAATCGCACACCGCCATAATGACCCCTGGGAAGGACAGCTCGTTCAGGTGCACGTACACTAGACCACTTTCTGGATTGGCGATGCGCGACGACATTCTCTGGAAGGAGGGCCACGTCAGGCTCGGAGCAGAGTTTCAAAGTATTCGATTGTCTTTGGAAGCCCTTCCTCTAGCGAGACCGTCGGTCGCCAGTCAAGATGCTTCTCGGCTTGGGAAATGTCGGGCTGTCGCCTTCTCGGATCATCCATCGGCAGCGGCTTCCGGACGATCTGGGATCGCGAGCCTGTCAGTTCGACGATGCGTTCAGCAAGTTCCAGGATAGAGCATTCCTTCGGATTGCCGAGGTTGATGGGGCCGGTGACGTCATCCGACGTCTCCATGAAACGCAGCAGTCCGTCAACTAGATCGTCGACGTAGCAGAACGAGCGTGTCTGTGCGCCGTCTCCGTAGATTGTAATCGGCTCCCCCCGCAGAGCCTGGACTACGAAATTCGACACGACGCGTCCATCGTTGCGGTGCATCCGCGGCCCGTACGTGTTGAAGATTCTCGCCACCTTGATCTGCAAACGGTGTTGCCGCAGATAGTCGAAAAATAACGTCTCGGCACACCGCTTTCCCTCGTCGTAGCATGCCCGTGGCCCAATCGGGTTCACGTTGCCCCAGTAGCTTTCCACCTGCGGGTGCACGTCCGGATCGCCGTACACTTCGGAGGTCGATGCCTGAAGGATTCGCGCCTTGATCCGCTTGGCCAGTCCGAGCATGTTAATCGCGCCATGCACGTTCACCTTGGTGGTCTGGACGGGATCATTTTGGTAGTGAATCGGGGAAGCCGGGCACGCAAGATTGAAGATGCGATCGACCTCGATATAGAGGGGAAACGTGATGTCGTGCCGCAGGACTTCAAAATGCGGGTTACCTATGAGGGGAAGCAGGTTCGTGCGCGTGCCGGTGTAAAAGTTATCGACACAAAGTACTTCGTAGCCGCGCTCGAGGAGCCGTTGGCAAAGATGGGACCCGATGAAGCCGGCGCCACCCGTGACCAGCACGCGGATTATGTTGTTGTCCTTCATCAGCCCGTTGTCCCGTTTTCGGGATCAAAGCAAAGTATCAGGGGCAGGTGCCTTGGGTCAACCGTTTCGCAGGCGGGGAAGTGGTTTAGCCCAGCAAAGAACATCACGCTTCCACGCGCTCGTTAACAATATGTATGCTACGATTGCTCTAGTCCATATGTTTCGTTCGATTTTACAATTGAACCTGTTTGCCCTTGAAGTAGGGAGATTGGAGGGAGTACTGGGTCTAAGCTATCGAATGGTCAATCGCGATGCACATGACTGGTGCAGTTCCTTCGCGGAGATGCAGCGAAAATTTCAAATTTGGCCAACGGCTAGCTCTTGGGTCACGCAGTCGCCCGCCCTCGATCCGCTGTTGCCATCCTAAAGCACATCACATTACCCACCCCCATCTTCGAGAGCTTTTCAAAGAACGCCGACAGATCCGATGGTCAAGGCACGATTCTGAGGTTAGTGGGCGCGGGTAAGATCGACGAACTCTTGAAGGCCGCCGCGACGGCGCCCCAACCCCGAATTCCCCCGGTGCCCGTTCGGTTCGCCGCGGTATAGACAAACGTCGCGGGAGACGTACTGGGATTCGCGTAGTGACCGAAGGCATTGTCCATGTCGAGCCGTGAGGGACTCGTCCCCCCGGAACCCCGGATCGTTATCGTCGAAGGTGTTGACCATGCTGTCGAGCACATAGCCCGCGCCGACTGCACCGTTGATCGTATGGAAGTCAATTGACGCCACATGGAAGATCAATTCATTGGCGGTCGCCGGGGTCAGGGAGGCCATCGTGACGTTGCCGAACGCTTGTTGATCGCCGGTCGCCGTGGTCGCCTTGTCAAACGGGGATGCGGCGGCGCCCGTAACGTCATAAAGGATGAGATTGCAGTCCCCAGAGCTACACGCGGGGTTGAGGGTCGTGGCGATTGATCCTAGCGTCGGACCCGTCGTCGCATTGGCGGCGTACACGATTTGTGCCGAAGTGTTGGCGATGTTCACGTCTCCGGGGGTGCTCGCCGCGCTCGTCCAGGTATTGCCCCCGCTATCGGTAATCGTCCCAATGAAGGCAATCGTCCCCGTAAACAGCCCGACGAGCAGGTTGCCGCTGGACGGGAACTGTAGTGTCACCGGTGAGCTATGGCCGGGCCACGCGATCATCGTGTGCTGGACGTGGACGATGCGGATACCGTTCGGCGGTGGCGTCCCGCACGCACAAGCCTTGAGCGCCATTGCCACAGCCGCCCAGGTGTCGGTGCCACTCGCGGTGAAGGTCGGAGTGATGGAGCCCGTTGTCGATTGAACTTTGTATTGATCGGCCGACCCGGTCTGGAGGTCGGCCGAGAGCAGCGTAAAGCCAGTCCCAGCCGTGATGCTCGTTCCATTGAACTGGATCCCGTAGTTTGGGTCCGTCGCGGACACGTCCACGCCCCATTCATACACAAGGTCGCCTGCAATGGTTGGCGTGATTGACCCCGTAGTGCGCGAATTGCTGCTGGAACTGCTCCCATCGAGCGCCGAGGCCGAAACAATGTTGTAAAACTCCGAAACCACTGCCTGCGGAAAAGCAGGGTAACTGCCACCCCCGAGTCCAGAGAAAGTGATCGTAATTTTCTGCGTGCCGCTTGCGACGTTGAGTGCGTAGTAAAGGGATACTCGCGTCGACGGGGTGAAGCTGCTATTGAGCACCGACGGGCCCGGTTGCCACGAGTTGCCCATGTCATCGGTAACCGAGCTGACGGAGCCGGACCCATTGAAGCGGACACCGAGGATGAGACAGTTTCCTGCGCCGGCGCCGTTCGGCAATCTCACGCTCAGCGTCGTGGCGAATTGGTTGTCCATGCCGCCGGCAACATGTTGTACGAGTGTCGGCACCTGTGCCCACGACGAGACCGCCCACATGAGGCTTGCGAGGAGAAAGAGACAACGCATGCTCTGGACCATGATTATTTGGCTGGCACCTATCCAAGATGAGTCATTGTCAAAGTGATGGGCTCGATATCCTGGTTTTTCCATCTTCGAGCACCATGCTACCCGGTCGATCGGCGCCCAACAACGGACTTGACGGGCGTCACTCAGTCCTGCAAATAGTAATCCCATAAAATGCCAACCGATGTGGCAATTCGAGGACGGCCCGTCGGGCCGTTCGACCTTCCATCGGATTTTCGGCACGAAGCGGCAGCATCCAGGCTGCCAACTTGGTCACGGACTGGTCTTGAGCCATGCCTCGTATCCGCATCAGCCGCTCCAACCGCCCTTTGCTCACCGGAATGCCGCGCCCCCGAGCGAGGCATCGATGGCGCCGTGCTCGATGGATCTCCGCATCAGGGTCTTACGCGATTGGGGTGGCGGATGAAGGCCGACCGACGCGGCGGACTCGATGAGCCGAGCCCGGGTTGATCGACTCCTGCTCCGCCACCGCTGCCCCGGCTTCTCCTTCATTCAGAATCGCCACGATCTGCGATTCGAGCCTCTTTATCGGCACCAGCAGAAAATCCTGCTCGAAAAGTCCAGCTCTTGCTGTCCACTAGGAGTCGAAGCTTACGCCCAGACCCCCTATGGTATTCGAAGCAGAACTCCTCGCCTATGGCCATGCTCGGCCGCGCCATAGACATTAGTCAGTCGCTTTCATTCAACCGAAAAACTGCCGCGAACCGCATCTCCCAATCGCGTCTCGTGCGGTTGAGTGGCTCCAGGCCCCACCATGCCCAGGGCCAACCCCCTCGCACCGAAGGATCGCCATCGTGAATTTCCTCGATCAGCTCCGAAACCGGCCCCCAGCCGAGGTCACGTGCCACCTTTTCTCGAACCTCAAGATCAACGCCCGAAACAAAGAGGTATCCTCCCCTATTTACTAGGCGCGCGATGTTCCGCAAACAATTTTCCGCCCGCGGCGGCTCCATGTGGCAGAGAAAGTTGCTCGCTACCACCAAGTCCTGAGGCCCAAGAACATCGATCAGTTCCGGAGCGGAGGCGTCACCCACCAGCCAAGTTATCCCGTCCCGGAGCCAGGGTTTAACTCTGGCTTGGTCACCCTCCCAATCAAACATCGCCTCCGTTTCGTGCGCGGTCAAGCGCTCAAATATCGAAGCGCCGACCAACTCGGATGTGTTGGGAGCGTAAATGCCCCTTTCGGCGAAGTTCAGTATTTCCTTTGAAATATCCACGGCGCGTACGACGACGTTCAGATCCGGTCGTGCCGAACGGATGGTCCAGAGGATTGAGTAGACCTCTGCGCCGATGCTGCAGGCGAGCACGGCAATTTCCAGAGTCGAGCCGTTCGCCTTCTTTTCGGCCAGGCGGCGCATTAGTTCGAGCGCCGAACGGTTCCGGAGAAAGAATGTCCCGAAATATTGCCGGCGCGCGGCACGGAGGCAAACCAAAGTGTGCAACCACGCCCCGTACGAGCGGACCGGATACAAGTTGCGCACGCGAGAAGGAATGTGCTCCCAGATCCACCTATTCAGCCGCAAATAAAAGGCGGCAGGGGACTTTCCTAACAATTCGAAACTTGCCGCCTTCGCCAGGATCGGATGAGGCATTTGGTCGTCTATCACCGTGCGACGCTAGGAGAGAACCTTCCGATGAACAGTCTGGCATTTGCCACGAGCTCGGCTTGCCCGCTTGCCCTCATCCACCACTCCTCGATCTCCGAGGGCGGCAGGTCGAAGGATCGGCTGGCCTTGGCCACCGTCGTCTTGCGCTGAATGATCTCCAACACCAGCGCTGCCTTCGCCGCGCCGCCTGATGTCCTCTTCCATTACGGCTCATGTCATGGTCCTCTCGGATTATGACTTGAGCAGGAAATCACTGCGTCAATACACAGGCGCCACCGTCCCGACACCCGGAACATTTGCCTGAGCAATGTCCGCGGTGGCCCGGCAGCGGTTGAGTCCCTGGAGGGTTCCCTTGACTACGCCTGCAGGATGGCCCCTTGTAGCGGCAGGTCGCCCACCACCCGCTTCAGGCGGGCATTCTCGGTCTCGAACTCCTTGAGCCGCTTGGCCTGGTCCAGCTTCATTTGCGGTAGATGCGATACCTGGTGTACCCATATGCACGCTGCTTTCCATCCAGCGGGGTCCTCCTGATGCACTTTTGTAAACTGCGTCCGAGCTGGCAGTCCACCAACAACACTATTTCGTGTGTCTTTCTTTCAATAAATCGTAATATTTGTTTCTTAACACGAGTAGCACCTTATGAAATGCAACTCTTGGATTTCTTATTTCGTCCGAGATCTCATCCATGGCGCCCCTTACGACTTTTCTCCAGGCTATTGGATATCCGAGTTCTCTCATTCTCGAGGCGTGGTAGTTCCAGAATTCAGTCCCTTCGAGTTTCAATAGGCAGCCACCGAGGCCACGATAATAGCCTTGAAAGAACACACTCTTCAGCTTCTTAAATTCCTCTTTAGGAAGGTAGATCGGTCCATATTCTAGTAAGCATTCCAAAAACGCAACGCCCCCCGCCTGAAGTTTTCTCACCTTCGCGCTTACTTGACGATCGTGAGTGCGTTCCACGGAAAGAATCTCATGCACAAATCCGAAGTCGCAGTGCTGCAAGTGTTTGTAACAGGCGCTGGTGTCCGCATGTGGCAGCAAGTGAGGGAAGAACGGCTTGTTTCTTCTTATCAAGTCGGATCGATATGAGTACTCGTGGGATTTCCAAAAACGTTTAAGTTATCAGCTAAAGCCGATCGACATACGTCTCGTCCCGAGATAACGTTCCTATCGTGCGGCAGCCCCCTCCATTTAACTTCCCCATCACTGAGCTGATAGGACCCCACAATGCCCACCGTGGGGTGCGCCTCTGCGACCTCGACCATTTTATGCAAACACTGTGGGGCGATCCGATCATCAGCCGACACCACTTTGCAATATTTGCTTTCCGGAGAAATCAAGTTAAGAGCGATATTATGATTTTCGATAACGCTGACGAATGCTTGATTGTTAACAATCCTGATGCGAGAGTCGACAGCGGCGTAGCGAACGGCAATATCAAGGCTGGAGTCAGCACTACAGTTATTTACAATGAAGTATTCCCAGTTCATACTCTTGGTTGCGCACACTCTCGATGCACTCGGCTAAGTACGCTTCTCCGTTATAGACGGGAGTCAGAACTGTCACAACCGGGGTATCCATACCCTGCGCCGTTTGCAGAATCAAGAAACAATACCAAGGCAAAGCACGTACAGCCACTTCATCTACGCGTTACCCTTTCCAAAAAGAGATCGTCGAATTGCCCCCGCAATGCATCAGCGTAAGTCGCTGCCATTTTTCGAAACTGCGACCTGAGCTGATCCCTGTTGTGGACCAGCAGATTAAATGTCTCAATCAGAGAATCCACCGCAAAGTGCTCTATATCCAGGCAGTATCGATGGTGTCCTACCGCCCGCATTAATCGTCTATTTTGGGATGATAACTGAGAGCAATCACCGGTTTGGTCAAAAGATGAGAGAAAATCACGCCGTGAAATTTTGAAGTAATGATGAAGTCGAACGTTGACATTTGGAGAAGCAATTCCTTCAGATCGGGGGCCGGGCGGTATACCACCTCTGATGTGCATCTGGAAAACCATCAATAAGAAGTCTCTCCCGCAAGTCTTCAATCGCATAGTGATCCACACTAATATCGCTGGTGAATATCTCAATATTGTAATCTTGGGTAAGAAGCCACGAGCAAAAAACAACGAGCTTATCAAGATAGCGGCGGTAGACAACATCGTCCTTTCGTGGCCAGCGACGAGGATCACAAAAGCCCATTGGATTCAGTCCAACCTTGGGTAGCAGTTTGTTTGGAAGCCTGTCTCTGCCTGTAAAGCAATGTGTAAGATCATAGGCGTAAGCGGGATCTGGATAAACATGCGTTTTCGATCTAGCACCTATCTCTTGAATGAGAGCCTGCGACACAGCCTTCGGAAGGAAGTGCAGTCTGCTAACCGAACCGACCACCTCGCAAAGAATTTGCTCAGGGATGGTCTAAGGGCCCGGCCCCAACGTTAACGATGAACAACGGCGTCCTCGACAGTTTCGCGAGAACACAAAATTTGAAAACGTTATAAGGCTGTTCCCAGGGTCCTCGCCATAATTCGCATAGCTGGCCGCCGCCTGACACTATCAGAAGGTCAAGCGTCTTCACGACACGGTGGACCGCGCGGGATGTCTAAGCTCGCGGAAAGAATCGAGGATTCCTTTTGCTATGGCGTACAAACGGGGGTAGGTCTTTATGATTGATCTAAACCCGGCCCTCGGGTTTGAAGCGTTGGCCGGAGGTGTGGCTGAGTCGTTGCGCCGCGGACCACCCATAATATTCCACTGAATCTGATAAGAGACAATGTTATGCCTTTGCTTCGTATCCTCTGGATCCAATGAGAAGCCGACAATAAGAGCTTCGGGGCGCCGGGCCCTGATACTTGCGATCATAGCTTCTTGAATAGCGGCATCGCCCATATTGCCGCAGCCCATATGATCTAGGATGCCAATCTTCTCGTATGCCCTGCCCATGGCCTTCCCTATTCGACGTGCATTTGATTCTGGACAACTACGGCAACCACAAGACCCGGTCAACGCTTGGTTTTGCGCGCGATCCGCGCTTACGCTTGCACTTCACGCCGACCTCCGCCTCCTGGCTCAATCTGGTCGAGCGTTTCTTTGCGCCGCTCAGCACCCAGAGGTGGCCCCAGTTGTTCGGACAGAAAGGTTCTAGATCATCATGTCTCCGGCCATTAGGGCTGGATAGAAAGGTGGTCGTAAGGGCGTCGTTATTGCCCATTGAGGTAACACCAAATCTCGTGTACGTCGATGAGTTGAAGAAGGCGGCGTGACCTGCTGGAATTCGATTGTCGAGATCAATTTCAGCGCGCGCAAAGGGAGTCACGCCACCATGAAGAAGCATACCTAGCTCCAGTGCGGCAGCCAGAGATGCAGGATCTGTTGAGTACGATGTTGTGCGAAGGCGCGCAGAGCTTGATTGCCCAGGCGCTGTAGCCTAGCCTCGATGAGTTTCTGTCGCAGTTCACGGAGCGACGGGACGAGCACGGTCGCGCAGCGGTGGTGCGTACTGGCTGGCAGCCGCGGGCCGAACTGTGGGACTGTCGCACCCTCGATCTCCCGAACCGCTCCGTTCCTATTTAGGGTTTGAACGTTACCATCTGCATGACCCAGGGCCCAGCTGAGGAGAGCGTGGCCGTGGCGCTATAGGTTCCGATAGCGCTCACGATGCGGTCCTCGGCCACGTCGCCATCGGGTGTCGTAATGATCCGCGAAGTGAAGCTGGTCCCTGCCGACGTCGTCGAGGTGGCTACGGTATTGGCGCCAAAGATCAGCTCGTTCGCAGCCGTGGTGGAGGCAGTGCCGCTGTTGGCAGAGGTGCTGTTCCCGCTTGCCCCGGCGGTCTTATCCAGGGTACTCACGCCTGCATACTCGAGGATACGGATGTCTGGGTACACCGCGGCCTGATTGAAAGTCACGGTCACGGTTGTGGTGCCGCCGACAATGCCCTTTGCGTAGTAGACGGACTGCCGGAGACCTGTCCCACTCGTTGGCCCGATAGCCAGGCTATAGGTGTTCCCGCGGTTGTCGGTGACTGACTGTACAGTCGCCGTAGTGTCATTCCAGCCCACCACGACGATGTTCAGATTGCCAGCGGTTTGCGCCGCAGGATAGGTGATGGAAACGGTTTGCGTCGGCGACTGCGGGGTTGCCGCGGCAACCCGAACAAAACCGATAGCCGTCGCTGCGGTGTAGGTAAACCCGCTCGCCAAGGTCCCGCTCTGGGTATCCGGGTTGGTCACCACCACGTTCACCGCCCCCGCGGCATGCGCCGGGGTAGTGGCAGTAATCGACGTTGAGTTCACCACCGTGACACCCGTCGCCGCGGTGCCCCCGAAGGTGACGGTGCCCCCGCGACGAAGTTCGTCCCGGTGATCGTGACCGCCGTCCCGCCGCCTACCGCCCCGCTCCCAGGCGCCACACTCGTAACCGTCGGCGGAGGATTGTAGGTAAACCCGTTGCTCAGCGTCGCGCTCTGGCTATCCGGATTCCTCACCACCACGCTCACCGCCCCGGCGGCATGCGCCGGGGTGGTGGCGGTGATCGCTGGTGTGCTCACGACGGTCACGCCGGTGGCCGCGGTGCCCCCGAAGGTGACGGTGGCCCCCGCGACGAAGTTTGTCCCCGTGATCGTCACCGCCGTGCCACCCGTCGAAGGCCCACTCGTGGGCGTGAGGCTGGTGAGGGTAGGAGCCGGCCCGAGGTACGTGTAGCCATTGCTCAGCGTCGCACTCTGGGTATCCGGGTTGGTTACCACCACGTTCACCACCCCGGCGGCATGCGCCGAGGTGGTGGCGGTGATGCTGGTGCTGCTCACGACGGTCACGCCGGTGGCCCCGGTGCCCCCGAAGGTGACGGTGGCCCCCGCGACGAAATTTGTCCCGGTGATCGTCACCGCCGTGCCGCCCGTCGATGGCCCACTAGTGGGCATGAGGCTGCTGACGGTCGGGGCGGGGTTCGAGACGGTGTAGGTAAACCCATTCGCCAAGGGCCCGCTCTGGGTATCCGGGTTGGTCACCACCACGTTCACCGCCCCCGCGGCATGCGCCGGGGTAGTGGCAGTAATCGACGTTGAGTTCACCACCGTGACACCCGTCGCCGCGGTGCCCCCGAAGGTGACGGTGCCCCCGGCGACGAAGTTCGTCCCGGTGATCGTGACCGCCGTCCCGCCGCCTACCGCCCCGCTCCCAGGCGCCACACTCGTAACCGTCGGCGGAGGATTGTAGGTAAACCCGTTGCTCAGCGTCGCGCTCTGGCTATCCGGATTCCTCACCACCACGCTCACCGCCCCGGCGGCATGCGCCGGGGTGGTGGCGGTGATGCTGGTGTTGCTCACGACGGTCACGCCGGTGGCCGCGGTGCCCCCGAAGGTGACGGTCGCCCCCGCAACGAAGTTTGTCCCGGTGATCGTCACCGCCGTGCCACCCGTCGATGGCCCAGTAGTTGGCGCGAGGCTGCTGACGGTCGGGGCGGGAAGTGGCTGCCCGCCAGTCGTTGCGGTCAGGATATTCGAATAGTTGCTAAGGTTTCCAGCCGCATCGCTGGCGCGGACCCGGTAGGTATAACTTGTGGAAGCGCTGAGGCCCGTGTCGGTGAAGTTCGTGCCAAGCGGCGTCGCAATCTGCGCAAAGTTGCTGCAGACAGCGCCTTGGCAACGTTCAAGCAAATACCCGGTCACGCCAACGTTATCGGTCGAGGCTGTCCAAGAAAGGTTCAGCATGCTAGCCGAAGGTTTTGCAGCCACAACAACGGCCTGCCACGTCGCGGGGCTGCTGATCGTAAACGCCGCGTTGTACGTGCCGGCCGTCACTGCCAGGCCGCTCTCTGCGCCGAGAAACGGCGAAGATGCCCCATCCTGGGCTGTGTAACCACTTCCCGGAGTCCAAGCCTCAGAGACCGAGGGCTTCGCAAAGCCAATCAAGAGGTCGGTGCCGCTTGTGGTTGTGATGTTCGGGCTGGTCACATTAAGTATTTGTGACCCGCCGTCGTCGCCAATCGTGGAGATGGCATCGATCGGGACCGAAATATTGGAACCTTTTGCGACGAACACTGAAATCACCAGCGGTTGTGCCGCTGAAAGATTGATGGTGAGAGTGTGTGCCGGGACCCACCGTCGGATTCTTCGCATACCACACCTGCGACCGGAGGTCGAATCCGGTGCTCGTGCTCGTCGGTCCGGCAGCAGAAACCCAGGCGTTATTGAAGCTGTCCGAAGGGGTCATCGCAACGCCGGCATGGGAGGAGGCAAACACGACAAGCAGATCACCGCCGCTGCTGTCGAAAGGCGCGGTCGTATGGGTTGTCAGAGACGTTGAATTGATGTAGCTCTGCGTGGCCTGAACAATCGGGCCGAGCGCCAGCAAATTCGATGGCGCGGTCGGCGGAATCGTGTCGGGCGGCGGCGTGCCGCCGGCTCCCCGAATGGCCACCATTTGCATGATCCACTGTCCCGCCGGATTGACAGAGGCGGTGGCGCTGTAGCTACCGGTGGAGGTCACCAGCCGGTCTTCGGCGATGTCACTGTCTGGAACCGTGATGATCCGGCTGGTGAATCCCGTGCCGGCAGCAGCGGTTGACGTTGTGACCATGTTGGCTGCGAAAAGCAAGTCGCTGGCATTTGTGGTAGTCACCGTGGGGGTGGTGCTGGTGGAGCCAAATCCCGTCCCTGCAGCCGTCACGTCCACCGGGGCAGTGAGATCGGCCCCGCCGTACTCCAGAATGCGGATATCGGGAAAGGCTGTGGCGCCGTTGAAAGTGACCGTGACGGTGTTGCCGCCCGCGGCGGCGGCTGCGATGTTCTTCGCGTAATAAATCGCCTGGCTGAGGCCGCCGGTGGTATTCACCGTGGGGCCTACGGCCAAGGCATATGCGTTGCCCTTGCTGTCGGTAACGGATCCGACCGAGTGGCTGGTATCGTTCCACCCCACCACGACGATGTTCAAGTTCCCAGTGGTCTGGGCGGCCGGGTAGGTGACCGAAACGGTGCTCGGGGAGGATTGGGGCGTGGCGGCCGCCACCTGCACGAAAGTGATGGCGCGTCGAAGCGGTGTAGGTGAACCCATTCGCCAAGGTCCCGCTCTGGGTATCCGGGTGGTCACCACCACATTCACCGCGCCCGCGGCATGGGCCGGAGTGGTGGCGGTGATGGAGGTGGCGCTGATCACGGACACACCCGTGGCGGCAGTGCCCCCGAAGGTGACCGAGGCCCCCGCGACGAAGTTCGTCCCGGTGATCGTGACAGCCGTCCCGCCGGCGGTGGAGCCGCTGGTGGGCGTGAGGATGGTGACGGTCGGGGCGGGGTTCGAGACGGTGTAGGTAAACCCGTTCGGAAAGGTCCCGCTCTGGGTATCCGGGTTCGTCACCACCACGTTCACCGCCCCCGCGGCATGGGCCGGGGTGGTGGCGGTGATCGAGGTGGGGCTGCATCACGGTCACACCCGTGGCGGCGGTCCCCCCGAAGGTGACCGTGGCCCCCGTGACGAAGTTCGTCCCGGTGATCGTGACAGCCGTCCCGCCGGCGGTGGAGCCGCTGGTGGGCGTGAGGCTCGTGACGGTCGGGGCGGGGTTCGAGACGGTGTACGTAAACCCGTTCGCCAAGGTCCCGCTCTGGGTATCCGGGTTGGTCACCACCACGTTCACCGCCCCGGCGGCATGGGCCGGGGTGGTGGCGGTGATGGAGGTGGGGCTGATCACGGTCACACCCGTGGCGGCCGTCCCCCCGAAGGTGACCGAGGCCCCCGCGACGAAGTTCGTCCCGCTGATCGTGACGGCCGTCCCGCCGGCGGTGGAGCCGCTGGTGGGCGTGAGGCTCGTGACGGTCGGGGCGGGGTTCGAGACGGTGTACGTAAACCCGTTCGGAAAGGTCCCGCTCTGGGTATCCGGGTTCGTCACCACCACGTTCACCGCCCCGGCGGCGTGGGCCGGGGTGGTGGCGGTGATGGAGGTGGGACTGACCACGGTGACCCCGGTGGCCGCGATGCCCCCGAAGGTGACGGTGGCCCCCGCGACGAAATTCGTTCCGGCGATCGTCACAGCCGTCCCGCCGGCGGTGGAGCCGCTGTTGGGCGTGAGGATGGTGACGGTGGGAGCGGGGTTCGAGACGGAGCCGCTCGCCTTGAAGGCGGCCATCTGCATGACCCAGGGCCCGGCCGCGGTGAGGGGAGCCGAGGCACTGTAGGCCCCGGTGGCGCTCACGATGCGGTCCTCGGCGATGTCGCCATCGGGCGTGGTGAGGATCCGCGTGGTGAACGTGCTTCCCGGTCCCTGGGTAAGGGTCGCGACCATGTTGGCGCCGAAGATCAGCTCGTTCGTGGTCCTGGTCGTGGCCGAGCCGCTGTTGGCGGTCGCACTGTTCCCGGCGGCGCCCGCCGTCACATCCAGAGGGCTCACCGGATCGATGCCGCTGTACTCCAGCACCCGGATGTCCGGGTAGGCGGCGGCTTGATTGAAGGTCACGGTGACGGTGGTGCTCCCGCCAATGATGTTCTTGGCGTAGTAGATGGCCTGGGTGAGGCCGGTCCCGATGGTCGGCCCGATCGCCAGGCTGTAGGTGTTCCCGTGGTTGTCGGTGACCGCCTGCACGGCCGAAGCGGCATCATTCCAGCCCACTACCACGATGTTCAGGTTGCCCGCGCTCTGCGCGGCCGGATAGGTGACCGTCACCGTCTGGGTCGGGGCCTGCGGGGCGGCCGCGGCCGCCTGGACGAACTGGATCCCGCCAGAACCGGGGGGGTTCAGGCCGTACGCGACCAACTGCCCGGAGAAGGTGGCCAGGTAGACCTTGCCATTGGCAATCGTGGGCGGGTTGAATTTGGCATAGCGGCCGATATCATCCCGGGAGAGGTTCTGCTGGCTGTTCCACAGCTCTGTCGCGAGGTTCGTGGCATCGAACGCCCGAAGAATGCCCGTCACGGTCTGGGTATTGGCGTCCCCGGATAAGGGAGCGTTCGCCCACACGATCCCGGTCCCGGCTTGATTGCCGTTGGCGGACAGAGACAGCGGCACGGCATTGGAAAACCCGGCCGTTCCTTGAAAACCACTCTGCGATACCGGGGAGGTTTGGAAGGTCCCGGTAAACTTGTACGCCTTCAGGTAGTCCCCCGGCCCCCAGATGTAGATCACGGGCCCGTTATTGGGGCTGTTCCAGTAGATGGGGGCCCCCATGAAGTAGCCGCTCTCGTGTTAATCGCTGTGAATTCCTGGACGACATTATCGGAGCTGGCATTAAAGTGCCCCATGTTATTGGTGTCGATGAGCCGCAGGACGCCGTCCTTCCCCATCCCGACGATCAGGCTTGTCCCCGGCAGGGCCAGGACGCCGCCAGAGCCAAGGTCCGTATTCTGTTGGTCCAGGGTCAATTGGTTGTGGGGCGTAAAATAGTCCACTAGGGAAAGGCTTGGGCTGAGCTTGAAGAAGGTGTCCCCGTAGTCCTTCCCGCCCGTGTCCGCATCGAACAGGCCGTCGCCTGAGATCAGGTAGAGATTGCTGCCGTCCGTCACCGGCCCCTGGCCGCCTCCCCAGATCCCGCCGGCATAGCCGTTCGGAGTGTCGTTAAAGATCGCCACCCGCTGGAGGGTGCTCGCGTTGTACGCGAAGACCCACCCGTGATAGTTCGCGATGTCCCCGACCGAGCCGATGGCGATGTAGACGACCCCATTGAGGAGGAGCAACCCGGGACGCTGGTTCTGGGTGAGAGGATCGAACGCCACCACCCCGCCCGCGCTCCCCGCCCCCGTTCCCTGGACCTGCCCCGTGATCTCGACGGGGCCCCCAAATTTCTCCGCCCCCGAGGTGATGTCCAGCGCATGCAGGTAGAAGTGGTAGGTGCTATTGCTGGTGTCCTTTGTCTTGGCAACGACGTACATCGTCCCGCTGGAGGTGGGCGTATCGATGACCGGGGTGCCCGTGATGCCGATTTCCGGAATCAGATCGAGGTAGGGGCAGTCAAGCGGATCAGGGTGAACGACGCAGACATCATTGCTGGGCACCGAGGTCCCCAGATTCACCTGCCACAGAGGTGTCGAGGCCGCCGGGTCGTCGGCATCGAAGGCGTAGACACTGTTGTGCTCGGTGGCGGCATAGACCACGTTCCGCACCTTCCCCTGGAGGGTCAGGTTGGGAACGTACAACGGCTGGGCGTAGATGTAGCCGTCGACCGTCCGCGAGAAGAGCTTCCCGAATGTGCTCACCTTGACATTCGAGGTATTAAGTGTCGTCTCATTCAGGTTCTGTCCGGTCCGACTCGCGTCGTTGCGCTGCGTCAAAACTGACACCTGGGCCGTGGCGAGGATTGGGCCGAGCAGTAGCAGAACTCCCAGAGCACAGAACACCGTGAACAAGCCACGACACTTCATTGCAGTTCCCCCTACTGAGTCTTCAGTAAATACGTGACAGCAAATCGGCAACCGGGCCCGGTGCCAGCACGCGGCGATGAGCCGCGGCCGACGTTGCATGGACTGGAGCCGGTTTCGGGCGAGGGTACCGACCTCACGACCGTGTGCAGGCAGAGATTCCCCAGTTCGTGTTGCTTCCGGTAGGCCCAGATGTATTCGGCCGGATTGAGTTCCGCCGACGTACGCGGGCAATTGTTCCAGCACCAGGTGCCGGTCGAGCGATTCAACGTTGTTCTTAACAAAGCGACTGCGATGCCCCAGCAGGTCGTCCCAGATCACCAGCAGCTTGTCGCATTTGCTTAGTCAGCGCTTGCAGGAATTCAACGAACCGCGGGCCGCGAATTGCGCCGGCATGCACGCAGATGGATCCTCCGCCAGCTTCTTGGCCCAACGTGATGCCGTCTGCAGCCTCACCTCCAGCCTCCGCGCCACTTCGGCCTGGGGCATCCCGAGGTAAGCACGTTTCGGACCCACGTAGAATAACGAAGCATTTCAACAATCTGGATCCTAGCATGGCCCACGGTTGTAAGTTTTGCCGACTGGTCGAGAGACACGCAATGACGACGTCAAGGCATGGTTCTGACATCGTCACATGTTGTTTGAATATTCGCGCGGCCTCTGGACAATTACGATGCAATTCCACCTAATTTTCGAGCTTTGTGTAGAACGGATTGTCCAGGCCAATAAGACGAACGCTCCTCTTGGTGAAGCTTTAGACGGTTTGCCACCTACGTCCGCCGGCGCTGCCGGGAAGCCGATATCAAGACCGTCGCGACAGAACCGTATCTGCATTGGGAGACCGTCAAGGAATTGGAGAAGCAGTATCTGCGGGCGCTGCTCGCCCCCGAGTAGGTACGCCGGCTCCCGGATAAGAAGTACACGCTGGTCGCGCAGCGGCAGAATCTGAATCTCAAGGGGCGCCAGGCGCTCAAGAGGCTGGTCGGTGCCAACAAGCGACTTAACACCGCCTATATGTCTCAAGGAATCCTTCGGTCAACCGTGGAAGTACGAACGCGAAGGTAGGGCGCGCCGCTTATTCGAGAACTGGTGCGCCGCGCTCAAGTGGCAACGACTCAAGGTTATGGACAGTTCGCCGCAATGATCAGAGCGCCATGTGGATGGAATAACCGCCTACTGCGAGCCTGAGAACAAGGTCTCGCCCTGGCTCGTTGAAGGTCAAACAACAGGATCCGCGTTATCCAGCGACGAGCGCAGGGATGGCATGCGTGACGGCGAATACCTGGGGCTGAAGATTCTTACGTCAACGCTGCCTGACCTCTAAGAACGATCAAAATCGCCTACACGATTCCGTGAAGCCTCCCTTTTTTGGATTCCGATGGATAGGATCGATTGCATCGTTATAGGAAGTGGCGTTATCGGGCTTGCCATCGCTCGGCAGCTTGCACTCGCCGGACGTGAGATCCTAATCGTCGAAAAGGAGAGGGTTTTCGGGTCCGCGACCAGCGCACGCAACAGCGAAGTGATCCATGCCGGAATCTATTATCCTCAGGGGTCTAGCAAGGCGCGATTCTGTGTGGCGGGCCGGCACCTGCTGTACGAGTATTGCAGGACTCATCATGTGCCGCATCGCCGCTGCGGAAAACTCATCGTTGCGACTTCTTTGCAACAAGTGCAGAAACTTGAAGGGATTCGCACCAAGGCCGTTGCAAACGGCGTCGATGACCTGCGCCTTATTACGGCTGCCGAGGCGGTCACAATGGAACCCGCCCTACGGTGCGTCGCCGCCCTCGAGTCGCCGTCGACCGGAATTCTCGACAGCCACGCATTCATGAATGCCCTCCTCGGCGATGCCACGGCACGGGGGGCCGTTCTCGCTTTGCGGAGCGAAGTGACGCGCGGGGAGGTGAGGAGTGACGGATTTCGTCTCGATATCACGTCCGGCAGCACGGAGGCTACGCCGGTGTTAGCACGCACGGTTGTCAATTCCGCCGGACTCTTCGCTCCGGCGCTGGCGTCAACGCTCAAGGGAATTGATGCTAAGCATGTTCCGCGCCCCTATTTCGCCAAGGGTAACTATTACGGCCTCTCAGGAAAGGCACCCTTTTCGCGCCTCATATATCCGGTGCCTGAACCCGGCGGACTTGGCGTGCATTTGACGCTGGATCTTGGGGGCCAAGCAAAGTTTGGCCCCGATGTGGAGTGGCTTGCGCTGGACGATGCGGCGGATATCAAATATGACGTGGATCCGCGCCGTGCGGACGGCTTCTACGCCGAAGTACGAAAATACTGGCCGGTCTTGCCTGACGGCGCCTTACGGCCCTCCTATTCGGGGGTACGCCCAAAGATCTTGCCACCCGGCAGCGAGGCCGATTTCATGGTCCAGGGGCCGGAAACGCACGGGATTCCAGGATTGGTCAATCTGTTCGGAATCGAATCGCCCGGACTTACCGCGTCGCTTGCCATCGCAAGCGAAGTGTGCGCGCGACTTGCTGATTGAAGGCGGCGGTTTGCGTCCCGGAAGTAGATGGGAAGCCTTCAGTTCGAGGCTGGTATTGCCGCTCGGGTTGCTTTCACGACTGAGGCCAGCGCTGGCGGAGCCGGCAACCTGATCCCTTACGCCGCTGGAATTGCCGCCCCCCACAAGTGTCGGTATTCAACGCTCGCGCCACTGGGGTTTTGGCCCAGACAGATGGTGGGCAATCCACGGCGGTATGTGTACTGCAACTGTTGAGGTCCAGAAGCTCTTGCTCGGCGTTGTGCTGCACCCGCGCGGCTCCCGGCATTAGACTTTTCGAATGCGCGGGAGGAATCCTGCCCAACGCCGAGTGTCGGTTCGAAGCAGCTGCGGATTGCAGCAGCAGAAAGAGGGACCGCCACGGCAAGAACCTGCCATTCGCCGGCCGGCTCAAGCCCGCCGGTGGGCGTAGTATGGCTGACGTTCCTCTTCATCAGCGATTCGGTGGTCGATCTTTGGCGGTCCCACGCTTTTGCGGTGCGAGCGCTCGCCTGTCCCAGAGCGACCAGGCGTGGGTAGAGCAGAAGAACAGAGGTGGTGCGTCATCTGGTGGGCTACAAGCGACCATAAGGAAACTTCTGAATGCTGCATCCCGTACGCTTTAGCACACCTTGGTTTAGACTATATGATTGATTTCCGATAACGGCGATGCATGAAGATCCTAATCACAGGCAACATGGGATATGTCGGCCCCAGCGTCGTACAGCGGCTTCAACAATCGTACCCGAGCGCGACGCTGATCGGCCTCGACACGGGCTACTTTGCGCACTGCTTGACGAACGCGAGCGTGCTTCCCGAATCGAGGCTGGATGCCCAGTACTTTGCGGATGTGCGTCGCGTCAGCCCAGAAACGCTCAAGGGCGTTGATGCGATCGTTCATCTGGCTGCGATATCAAACGACCCCATGGGGAAGACGTTCGAGGAGGTCACCCTCGCGGTTAACCACCGTGCCAGCGTTGAACTGGCGACGCAAGCCAAACTCCAAGGCGTGAAGAAATTCGTCTTTGCCTCGAGCTGCAGCATGTATGGGTTGGCGGACGACGCTCCGCGAAAGGAAACCTCTCTCCTCAACCCTCTTACGGCTTACGCGAAATCAAAAGTACTCACTGAGCACGATCTGAATGGGCTGGCCGGGAGGGATTTCGAGGTCACCTGCCTCAGGTTCGCAACTGCATGTGGCATGAGCGAGCGTCTGAGGCTGGACCTGGTCGTCAACGATTTCGTGGCATGCGCAGTTGCCGCAAAGAATATCACTATCCTGAGTGACGGCACACCCTGGAGGCCCTTGATTCATGTAAAAGATATGGCGCGCGCGATAGACTGGGCGCTGCAACGGGATCGTGCAGAGGGTGGTGATTTCCTTGCGGTGAACGCGGGAAGCAACATATGGAACTATCAGGTGAAGCATCTGGCAGAAGCCGTCGCAAAGATCGTCCCGGACGTGAGCATTTCAATAAATACGAATGCGCCAAAGGATAACCGATCCTACAGGGTCGATTTCGACTTGTTCGAGAGGCTGGCGCCGGGGTATCAACCCCAGATCGATCTGCTGACCGCCATCGCCGAGCTGAAGGACGGCCTCGACGCAATGGGCTTCAGAGACGCAGACTTCCGCAGCTCGAAGTTCATGAGACTTGAGGTGCTCCGACAGCTCGGAGCGCAGGGCTTGCTGGGCAATGATCTTCGGTGGAATGACAGACGCAAAGGAGGGCGAAATTGGTCAGCCGAACGGGCAACGGTCAACGAATAGCTGACAGGCTTCGTTTGATCGTCACGTTCCCCAGCTGATCCGTGAACTAATCGGATTGGGGATGCAATGAAAGTCGTCTTGTTTTGTGGCGGACTTGGTACTCGTCTCGCCGAATTAACCGAAGATGTTCCAAAGCCGCTGGTAAAGATCGGGTACCGGCCGATTTTATGGCACCTGATGAAGTACTATGCGCACTACGGCCATAAGGACTTCATTCTGTGCCTTGGATACAAGGCCGACAAGATCAAGGATTATTTCCTCAATTACAAGGAATACGTCTCCAACGACTTTACCCTAACCGACGGTGGCAAGGACATTCAACTGCATAGGGCCGACATCGCCGACTGGAAGATCACGTTTGTTGATACCGGCCTGAGGGCCAACATCGGTCAGCGGCTGAAAGCAGTGGAAAAGTATCTCGAAGGCGAAGAGAGCTTCCTCGCGAACTACTCGGATGGGCTGACCAACCTTCCTCTCCCAAAGCTGATCGACTTCTTCAACAAGAGTGGCAAGGTCGCCTCGTTTCTTTGTGTCAAGCCACCTCATACCTTCCATGTCGTCACACTTCGAGAGAACAACCTGATCAAGGATATCCAGTACATACGCGAGACCACCACCCTAATGAACGGCGGTTTCTTCGTTTTCAAGAAGGCAATCTTCAACTACATGAAGCCAGGGGAGGAATTGGTGGTAGAGCCTTTCCAGAGGCTCATCGCTGAGCATCAGCTGGTGGGATACGAGTATCCAGACTGGTGGTGCATGGACACGTTCAAGGAGCACCAGGTCTTGACGGACCTATACAACGCCGGCAACGCGCCTTGGGAGGTATGGAAGACGGCGGAATCGCATGCTAAGGAAAGCGGGGCGTGAAGCAGGCGCTGGGCCTGAATTTCGCGCTGGGCGGTAGACAGGACTGCACTGTATTGTGCCTGGGCGCGCACAGCGACGACATCGAGATCGGGTGCGGTGGGACTATCCTGAGACTGCTTGAGGACCTTCCCACGACAAAGATGCACTGGGTGGTCCTTGGGGCTTCGGGCCAGCGGATCAGTGAAGCGACCCGAGAGCGCTGCCAATCGATTCCTGGCAAACGCGAGCAAGAAGACGATAGTGATCAAGGGCTTCAAAGACGGCTTCTTCCTCTTACATTGGCGCGGAAATCAAGCAGTTCTTCGAGGAGTTGAAATTGGCGTGCTCTCCCGATCTCATCTTCACTCACTATCGCCACGATTTGCATCAGGACCACCGCGTGGTGTCCGAGCTTACCTGGAACACCTTCAGAAATCACCTGATTCTCGAGTACGAGATCATTAAGTACGATGGAGATCTCGGCACTCCAAACTTCTTCGTGCAGTTGAGCGATCGGATTGGCCGGAGGAAGGTTCAGAATATACTGCAGTGCTTTGAGAGCCAGCGGGATAAGGACTGGTTCACGGAGGATACCTTCCTCTCCATGCTCAGGCTTCGTGGAGTCGAATGCAATGCCGTCGAACGCTACGCCGAGGCGTTCTATGCCCGAAAGCTCCGGTACTGAGTCGCAGAACGCGATGAACGAGCGAAACCCATCCGGTCGGATTGTAGGAAGTTGATCCCGCGAGAAAGTCATGATTTTCACCGAAACGAAACTAAAGGGCGGATTCATCATTGACATAGAGCGTCGGGAGGACAGCCGCGGCTTCTTCGCTCGAGCGTTTTGCCAGCGCGAATTCGCTGATCACGGGCTAAAGCCGATCATCGCGCAGGCCAATGTTGCGTTCAACAAGAAGAAGGGAACCTTGCGCGGCATGCATTTTCAGTACCCACCCGCGGCTGAGACCAAACTCGTGCGCTGTACGCGCGGCGCGATCCTCGACATCATCGTGGATCTGCGCCCGGAGAGTCCAACCTATCTCGATCACATCGCCGTGGAACTCACGGCTGACAACTATCGTTCGCTATACGTGCCGGAGCGGTTCGCCCATGGCTACCAGGTCCTCGAGGATGGGACGGAAACCAGCTATCAGGTTGGGGAGTTCTACACTCCGGGCGCAGAGGCTGGCTTGCTCTACAATGATCGGAGATTGGGATTGACTTGGCCTCTTCCGGTGGGCGAAATTTCGCAGAAGGACGCGACCTGGGATCTACTGGACAAGGTCGAGCCCAGTCTAAAGAGCAGAATGAGGAGTTGACCGTCGCGGCTCGCAGACATGCTGCCCGATCGATTGTCTTGCAGCATTATCGATCCGCGCACCAAGTGGAGGACCGCATGATTATTGTTGACAACGCATTGAAGGCCAGGGAACAAGCGGGCAAGCCCATCCGCGTTGGCATGATCGGCGCTGGATTCATGGGACAGGGTCTCACCAATCAGATTGTCAACAGCGTTCCGGGGATGCGCATGGCTGCTGTCTACAACAGGCGGCCGGAGCGGGCCCAGAATGTCTACCTATATGCGGGCTGCAGTAATGTGACGGTAGCATCTACGCAAGCTCAGCTCGATCAGGCGATTCGCGAAAGACGGCCTGTGGTGGGGGAGGATCCCCTTCACGTCTGTAGGTCTGAGGAGATCGACGTCATCGTTGACGTTACCGGCTCGGTAGAGTTCGGTGCGCATATCATCCTTGAGGCATTTAGGCACGGCAAGCCGGTGGTGCTGATGAACGCTGAGGTAGACGCTACTGTTGGCCCGATACTGCCAGTCTATGCCCGAAAGTACGGCGTCATCCTCTCGGCCTGCGACGGCGACGAACCCGGTTTGCAGATGAACCTTGTGCGCTGGGTGAAGGGGCTCGGTCTTATTCCACGTGTGATTGGGAACGTTAAGGGGCTTCAAGACCCCTATAGGAACCCCACGACCCAGCAGGGGTGGGCTCAACGGTGGGCACAAAACGCGGCCATGGTGACGTCTTTCGCGGATGGCTCAAAGATCAGCTTCGAGCAGTCGATCGTTGCTAACGCGACAGCTTTCAAAGTCCGCTCCCGCGGCATGTCGCGCGGCCTCACCTACGACGGTTCGATCATGGATATCCACAAGCTCTATGATCTGGATGAAGTGCGCTCGCTTGGCGGGATCGTCGACTATACGGTGGGACCGAGCGGCGTGAAGGTGTTCTGTCTCGCAGAGCATACCGACCCCAAGCAACGTCACTATCTCAACCTCTACAAGATGGGTGAGGGGCCGCTATATCCCTTCTGGGTACCGTACCACTTGGTCCATTTCGAGACGCCGAACTCTATTGCGCGGGTTGTGCTGTTCGGCGATGAGCTCGCGCCGCCGTTAGGCGGACCCGTAGTGGAAGTCTGCGCGGTCGCAAAGCGCGACCTCGTGGCTGGTGAGGCGCTGGACGAGTATGGGATGTACATGACCTACGGCGAGGCAGTGAATTCGGACGAGATGTGCGCAATGCGTTACCTGCCCGAGGGGCTGGTTGAAGGCTGTCGCCTCAAGCGCGCCATTCCCAAGGACCAAGTGCTCAGCTACGATGATGTTGAACTACCCAAGGGACGGCTTGCTGATAGACTCCGAGCCGAGCAGTATCACCATTTCCGCGGCGAACTGGTTGGAGGAGCGCCTGGAGGGCGAGATTCCGTCTCCAGGCTAGCGCAATTGCTTGACCACAGGCCAATACAGGGGACAAGCGAAACTGTATTAGTTCTGGATTCGCGACCGGATCAGACAGCAAGCTAGTTGAACACGGTGGCCGTCTTGTGCTGTCCGCACCAATCTCAACGTCTCGCCCAAACGTGATTGGTGGCCCGCGGCGGTAGTAGTCGGGGTCGCGACGCCACAATGCGCCGGGGTGGTCATCGTGGCAGCTACAGTCCCGCCTCGCGCCACAACCGTTCGCCTCGCGAGGCAGTCGCGGCGACCGTCGTCCGATCGGCTTCGCGCAAGGTCGCCACCATTTGTTTGTCGCTGAATCGACTCTTTCTCATCGGTTCTTCCTTCACGGCGAAGAGCAATCTTTGCAGAAATCAGCCGTTCGAAAAGTCGGGCACTGTCACCGAGTTTACCCACTAAAGACTAAGCAGAGGCCCATATGAGCGAAATGCGCGGTTGAGCCGTGCTTGTCCAGTCACTTTCTGACAACGAAGTTGTCAACTAGGCGCGGCATTTCCAGACGACTCATCAGCTTATCCCACGCGCACAGTACCCGGGCCTTGAAATGCGGTAGTGCAAGTTGCGCGCGCCATGCTGTCTCCCGCCCGAAAAAAGGACCCATCCAAGCGTATTTCCATCGGAGACTTGGTAACTCGAATGACTCTCCAAGGTCGTTTGCCATTGCCTGCAGCTCGGCTAGTATGTCCTGCCGCTCCGGATGGAAGCTATTCGACCAAGTTCGCAGATAGTTGAGACAAGCCTTGGTCACGCGCGGGCTTTCCTCTAGTGAGCGAAGGTAACCAATGTGCAGCTTCATTGAGACCAGCATGGCATCCATCTTCCTGTTCGACGCGCCGATGTAGCTTAGGCGGTTCGATGGAATATTGCGATAGAAGACCCTGCCTTCGGGAACAAACCGCACGCCACTGCTCGCGAGCAGAACGCGGCAGAAATACTCGCCATCGTCGTCGCTGAGAAGCCTCGTGTCCCACCATCCCGCGGTCTCGGAAAGCTCGCGGCTCGTCAGCCACGTTGCCGTCTGCATGTGCAGATTCTCGCCCATCTTGCGCAATAGCCACTCAGCGGGCGTGAGGTCGTGCCAGAGCGGCGTCGGAACAAACTTGGCCCGGTTTGGACGATAGGCGAAGTAGGCCCAGGGTGAGGAAAGAAGCGTGCGCCGGCTGTCGGTCTCACGCAATGCGCACAACTGGCGCTCGATCTTGTCCGGAGCCAAGAGATCATCGGCATCGAGCCACTGAATGTAATCTCCCTGGCTAAGTGAATACGCCTTGTTTCTGGTCGCGGCGGCGCCTTCATTGATCTTAGCAACGACGGATACATCCTTTGAAGCGAACTGTCTCGCGATTGAAAGTGTTTGATCGCGAGATCCGTCGTCGACGATAATTACCTCCTTCCTCGGCCACGTCTGTGCAAGTGCCGAACGGATTGTGTCTGCGATCCACTGCCCGGCATTGAATGCCGGGATGAGGATCGATACCAGTGGCTTTGTGTGCATGGGCATATATTCTTTCTTGACCGGTTCCAGTCAGTGCCAGAGGGGCCTTTGAGTCTTGATGCCCCGTTCATCATCTTCTGGACACGACAACCAGTAGATCAGTGGCGCCGGTTGGGCATTCTGATTACGGCGCAGTTTACAGCTCCGACTCTATGTGGAAAAGGGCATAGTACTTGCTGGTCAGTCCGCTGGTGCTTTCCTTAAAGGTCGCCTCGCTCCTGCCAGTCGCGTGGCGGAATCCCGAGCTCTGTCAGCGGATAACGTAAGAGGTGATCCCATGTCTGTGCTGGGAATCTGCGGGAGTTGCGGAGAACCGAAATAGCTGGGCCTGGGGCCAACGCGTCCTGATGTTCTGCAGTGCTGCACCAAAGGTTGCGTGGTCTCCAAGAATTCCGCCTCCGATATCGTGCAAAAGGCCAATCTTCAGTCTCATCAGCCATCACGCGAGACTGACAACAGACGTCCAGCAAAGCGCGTGCCGGGGTTTCGTCTTGAAAGGACCGCCGCCGTGATCGCCGATTCCCGATTCACGAGGTACGGGACGAGGGGCCAACCACGGACGAGTCGTCAGCAGCTGAACGCTTTACATCTCGGACTTTTGCGATGACGCTAGGCTTAGTCTTCAGGCGACTAAGCCATTTCAATTCACCAAGGATTTCCATGTAGACCGAGTTCCGGCCCGCGGCAAACAAGAGCGCTGCAACGTAGGTAGCGAGAAGAACGCTGCCTTCCAGTAGAAGTCTGGGCAAGGGAGTCAACATCACGCCGTAGAAGGAGCGCACTCCAAAGGCAAGGCCCGCAGCCACGATGCTGGCACCCAGGGGAGGGCACAGCACCCGCAGAATGTCGCTGACGGAAACCACGGTGCCGTGTACGGCCCAAGCAACGATCGGAACAACCATGAGTGTCATCACCGCCGAGTAGGCAACTGCGACACCTATCGGTCCATAAGGCAACCCCACAATGTAGCCCCCAATCATCAAGGGCGCCAAAACTAGAGCGATCTTCAGGAGGCGTTCGACCAGGCCGAGCGCACTGAGCAGCCAGCCTAGAGGGTTGGCTAGTGCAAACACCAGGATCGTCGGCGCCAGCAAACGAAAGATCTCGACCGCACCGTTCCACTTTGGACCCAGGAGAACGAAGATCACATCATCGGCAAAAAGAGCGCAGGCAATCGTGATAGGCAGCGTCAGTGCCACGACCAGAGAATAGCCCTTCAGAAAGTAGCGCTTGAGGCGCTCGGGATCATCCTGGAGACGCGAAAGCGCTGCGAACGCCACCTCGCCAACTGCAGAATTGAGGTTGTCGGTGGGTATCCGGATCAACTGGTAGGCGCGGCCATAGATCCCGATAGCCTCTGCTCCCCAATAGCGGCCCAACAGCACTTTCTCGAAGTTAGAAGCGATGTAGACGACAAGGCCATTCAGCGTCACCGTGCCGCCAAAACGCATCATCGAACGAATTCCGGCGCGTCTGCGCGGCGTTCCTGGTACCCAAGAGGCGGCCATCCAAAAACCGAGAGTAGCGACGAGCGGAGTACTGATCGTCATGGCTACGAGAGCCCAATATCCGTAACCAGCCTTGGCCATGGCGATGGCAACGACGGTACTGAGAATCAATGAGACAACGCCGATCAATGCCAAAGCGGTAAAACGCATTTGCCGTTGAAGAACCGACGAATGTTGGACGCCCGCCCCATTTAGAAGGAATCCGATTGCCAGAACACTCGTGACGGACAATAGCCGAGGCTCGTGATAGAAGGTGGCGACAAGAGGCGCAAGGGCCAGCGCAACTATCGTAAGCATCCCGCCAACCAGGACATTGATCCAGAATAAGGTTGAAGTCTGTTCTTCGGTTACGGTCGCGCGTTGGACTGAAGCGGCCGAAAGCCCGAAATCCCGGAACAAATCCAAGACTCCGGTGAAGGCGGTAACCATGCCGATCAACCCAAAGTCCTGCGGGCTCAGCAGCCGGGCTAACACCATCAGGGAGCCCACGCGAATAAGAAAGTTTGCCGCTTGGGCGCAAATCCTCGCGGACCCGCCACGAATTACCTTTTCCCTCAAGTTCTTCATCGCGTCTTTAGTTTAGTGCGTGTCCATTGTTCCGCTTTGCCGGCGCCTTCTACCTGCGATTTAGCTTGATTCGCCGCTCCACCTAGGTGGCGCCGTCCCCCGCGGCATCCCAGGCGCGGTCTGCCAACATGCCTCTGGTAACGAAAGTTCAGATGTCCAATCGGGCGTGAGATGCTGCCGACTTGACCCCGATTTAGTCCGGGAAGGCATTAGAGTCCGCGGTTAAAGAATACACGTCTTCTTCCTTTTTGGTCCTATCGGCGGCGAACTCGTGCGGCGTCCGGTTGCCGAGCGAACTGAACCGCCCCGGGGATTCCAGGAGGGCTTATTGCCGACGCAAGCCGAAACCGGGACTGATCCTGCATTCCGATCGTGGCAGCCCAGTACGCGAGCGATCCCTACCGCAGGCTGATCATCGATTTCCGGATGCTGCAATCGATGAGTCGATTGCTGGGAGCGTCAATTCGCCGATGGAGAGCTTCTTCAAGACCCTGAAAGTCGAGCGCGTCTATCAGCTCCGATACGACACTCGAGCCCAGGCCCGACTCGACATCGTTGACTGGATCGAAGGCTTCTACAATCATCGGCGCTTACACTCGTCGATCGGGTACCAGACCCCGGCACACGTAGAATCCAGCCTCATGGCTGCGTAGCCTCGTGTACGCCAAATCGAGGCAAGGTCAGTCGAGGGGGCGCGACACACGCTTTGCATGGCAAACTCCGGATGCAAATAATGGATTCGACGTGGGGAGGGCGCCGCCAATGACTACCTCTCTGGGTGACCTCGCCAGCGCGCACGTGTTGGTTGTCGGGGATGCGATGCTGGACCGCTACTGGTTCGGTGAGGTAAGCCGGATTTCGCCGGAAGCGCCAGTTCCGGTCGTGCGCGTCGGTCGGATGGAGGAACGGCCGGGCGGTGCCGCCAACGTGGCACGCAACGCAGCGGCACTGGGTGCCACCGTAGATCTGCTCGCCGTAGTGGGGCACGACGAGCCGGGGGAGACGTTGACTCGGCTCCTGCGCGAGGATGGCGTCAGGGCGCAGCTGATCCGCGACAGCACGCTAAGAACAACCGTGAAACTGCGCGTCATCGGGCGTCAGCAGCAGTTGTTGCGAATCGACTTCGAGGACGCACCTGCGCGCGACGCGCTCGAGGCCAAGCTAGTCGAGTTCGAATCACGCCTTGCGCAGGTAGGGGCGGTCATCCTGTCGGATTACGGGAAGGGAGCGCTCGCCCATGTCGATCGAATGATCGGCGTGGCGCGCGCGGCGGGCAAACTGATATTGGTCGATCCCAAGGGCGACGACTACGAGAAATACAGCGGCGCCACGCTCCTCACGCCCAACCGCAGCGAGTTTCGCGAGGTTGTTGGCAGCTGGAAGAGTGAGTCCGATTTTGAAGCGCGCGGCGATGGTTTGCGCCGGGCCCTCGACCTCGTTGCGCTACTGGTTACGCGCAGCGAGGAGGGTATGACGCTCTTCCTGGAGAATGAGGTAGTCCGCGTCCCCGCGGTCGCAAAGGAGGTGTTCGACGTAACCGGTGCCGGCGACACCGTGATTGCAACCCTCGGTGTCATGCTGGCTGCGGGGAACAATTTGCGCGACGCGGTGATATGGGCCAACAGGGCCGCCGGCATTGTTGTCGGGAGGCTCGGAACCGCGGTGGTTCGGCCGAAGGAGCTATTCCCCTGAGCGAAACACCCTTGGCGGCGCGCCCTGACTTGGGTTTGGGTGAACCGATGCGAAGTGCTGCCAATAGGACTTCCATCTCCCCGCCAGTCTGGTCGCGTCAACGTCAACCCGTGATGGCCCGAACCGGGAGGCGCTTCGGAGGCTTGGATCTCCTTCGAAGCACGTCGGCGCACGTCCGTCTATTGGATCCCCGCCAGAAAGAGATCGTGCGCCGTTGCTGGCCGTAGCATTCTGAGCGGAAGCTCTGTCTCCCCTGGACCGGGTGGCATGCTCAGATAACGGATGAGCACCCGCTCGTCCTTGGTAAGACTCACGATTTCAGCGATGAAACCGTTGCGGGTTGCGACGCGATCACCAATGCTCCAGCGAGTGCTGATCTTTCCCCTGATCTTCCGCATGCAGTTACCGTCGCCGAGAATTGAACGGTTCGCCGACTGGCCGGCGATATTCCGGCTCCGCGATGCTTTCCCATTCGCTGTACCCTCGCCCCGACCCCGTGGCGCTCGGCCTTGTAGCGTGACTTGACCCATTTCTTCGACGCCGGATCCGAATCGCTATTAGGATTGCCGCTACTGCGCCAAGGATGACTCCGACCACAATCAGCAGAGTCCCAAGCGTTTCGACGCTCATGCTCTCCTCCTAGAGAAGACCGAGCCCTAGGAGAAGAACCGCCAGCGCGAGCACCAGCGCCACGAGCAGATTGCGAGTCGGTTGCGGCTGGCGTGCCTCGATGACCATGAGCGACACCATTCCACCGATCACCGCACCGGTGGCAAGCAGCAGGACCATGCCCAGTATTGGCATTGATGAAGCTCTCCACTTAAAGCTCCAGCTAGAGGTCCCCAAGCACATCTCATGCCCGCGCGCCCGGCCAGGCAAAACTTTGCCTGCGCTCTAAGGCAAGAGATTGCCGCGATGGCAAAAGGACCGCCCAGCGCGGTATTGAGGAAAGAGCGCCAGGCGGCAAAAGTGAGCCGGGAGTGACGATCGAAAGCGCAGGTCGGCTAGGAGACGTCGCCTGGCGCCGGTGCATCCAATTTGATCCCCGCCAGAAAGAGATCGTGCGCCGTCGCTGGCCGTAGCATTCGGAGTGGAAGCTCTATTTCCTCTGGACCCGCTTGCATGCTCAGATAGCGGATCAACGCCCGGTCTTCAGTGAGACTCACGATTACAGCGACGAAACCGTTGGGGGTCGCGACGCGTTCGCCGATGCTCCATGGGATGTTCAACGCGCCGTGTCCTCCCGCTTGCTCTGCTCGTCCAGGAAAGCAGCAATCGTCTTTTTGAACTCGGCCTCCTGCTCATCGGGGACCAATGTCCGGCCACGGTGACTGCGCCTTGAGCGCCATTCGCTGTGATGGTTCGGATGCGGTCGGCGACGTGACACGATTCTTCCGAGCGAGGCGTTCTGTTGTCCCATACGATGTGTTCTTTAATCGCCGCTATGAGCGGCAGGCAATTAGTTTCGAGCACGATTCGCACCAGACCTTTCCGGACTTGGGCTTTCCCAAGGGCTTAGCCGATTACCGCCTTGATGAGCGTTTCGAAATGTAAATTTCTGCGACGATTCAATCTGCAAGCCGCCGCCGAGCGCGGAGCGATTGTTCAGCACAAAGGAAGCGCCCCGACCTTGCGAGCCGGGGCGCGGTGATGCAGCAACTCATCCGCCTCGGCTTGCGCCGGCTCGTCCGGCTGCAGGTCATGACTGCTTCGCGCGTCCTCGATCTTCGCCGCCGCTGACTCGCCTCAACCGTGCCGGTGTCTTCGGCGAACGCCGTCGCCTTGCAATTGGCGCCGGGCACGAGGCACGCATCACGGACCCGGAGCACTACTTGAATGAGCCGTCCGGCATGCTGGACAGTCGGCGCAATTCCCGATCATGATCGCGGCGATGGCTGACCCGGACAAACGCGAGTGGGGGGCGCGGGTAATGTCTTCTGAGCTTTGGGCTGGGACGTGGGACGTAATTTTGGGCGCAGCGATTGGATTCGGATTGCCGGAATTGGCAAACGGAACTACCGTATCCTGTTGCATGGTGGTGTGACTCCTCGGGGTGGCTGAAAATCTCGACTTCGACACTCGAACTGAAGCGCGTCACGCCGCCTTTTCAACGCATCGTCGTACTCTAGATTCGGTTATCTCTCATGGGGGCACTATGGCCGAGGCACCTGCGCGGACCGGGTTGAGGGCGTTAGCCGCAGCGGCCAATTCAGGCGCTTTTATGCTGTGGCTGTTGCTGGTTTCGGCACGCGCCTTTGCGGGTGGTGTCAACCTGGCATGGGATCCGGAACCCAGCCCTCCTGCAACTGGCTACAAGATCCATTACGGACCGGCCGCTGGCAATTATCCGTCGCAGATTGACGTGGGGAATACCACCACGTACACCGTTTCCGGTTTGGCGGAAGGATCGACGTACCACTTTGTTGTGACTGCCTATGACGCATCGCATACGGAGAGTGGCTTTTCCAATGATGTAGGCGCGACGGTCATAACATCTAGAATATTGGTGCCGGACGGCACATCCGAGGAGCAGGTTTTTGTGGGCTACCCGGAAACGCGCTGGTTCGCAATGACGGTGGAGCCGGGCAAGACCTATGTGATCGACGCGGTGGATCCGAGCGGCGATCTCACCGCCAACGCGATCGGCACGCTGGGAGTGTTCGCGCCGGACGGGGTGTCGGCACCGCCGGAGGCGAGCGTGGACTGCACGGGGGGCAACGGGCCGCGGCCGCCGGCGGTGGCCGTGGCGAGTGATGGGATCCGCTGCGTGCTGCGCACGGCGTTGCCGACGGCGGGGAAGCAGCTAGACAAGCGGCCGGTGTACGTGAAGGTGACGCGGATGGATCCGGCGCTGGGGGGTGGGGCGCAGTTCAAGATCCGGGCGCGGGAGAGCACGATCTACGGCCGCTGGGTCACCAGCGGCTACGCCTATCACGTGGAGGCGGAGAACACGACGGGCGATGCGATGTGCGTGGAAGTGGCGCGCTACCCGGCCTCGGGGCTCACTTATACGCCGGGCCCGGGGTGGTCGGGGTCGATTGCGTCGTTCCAGATGACGGTGCCGGCGTTCGGAGCAGTGAAGCAGGTGATCCCGAATGGCAGCCTGGTCGGAGGGGACGGGGAAGGCACGCTGCGCGTCAATGCCTGCGACACGCCGACGAACCTGATCCCCGGCGCACTGCACGTGAGCACGTACGCATTCGACACGGTCGGCAATCGGTACATCTATTTCTTTACGGCGACCGCGAACGAGGGCAAGACGCGGAGCACCTGGTAGTGCGCGGCGGGAGCTACCCGCGCGTGCGGCCTTACATGCCGCGTCGGTGAGTCGGTCGGAACCAGACGGCCGCGAGAGTGGCGTTCATTCGCGGATCGGGGTACCCGTGAAATTTGGGGGTATCCGTGCCTCAACCTGCTAGGCAGAGTGATTGCTATCGAGCGCGATTGACGGGTAGCGCGAGAGGTGATGGAGGCGGGGAGTCGGAATCGAACCCTGCCGATTCTCGGGGCTGCAGACCGGATCGAAGCCGGTTGGAGCGCAGCAAGAACGGATGGCAAAGGCCGCCGTCCCTTACGCCGCGCGCAGTAGTCGCTTGTCGATCGGTTGCACGGTGGCGAGCCGCTCTGGGTGCTGTCCGAGCTCCCACAGATCTACCGCGGCCTGCATGCGCAGCCAACTCTCCGCGGTCGTGTGTAGAAGCTTGGCGACCCGGGCGGCCATCTCGGGCGACAGGGCGCGCTTTTCCAGCAACAATTCGGACACGCTCAGGCGCGATACACCCAGGCGCCGGGCGAGCTCGGTTTGCGTCATGTTCAGCGCTGGCAATACATCCTCGCGCAGCAACGCGCCAGGATGCGTGGGGCGCCGGCTCGGGTTTCGTAGGCTTCGCATCAGTGATAGTCCTCTAAGTCAACTCGGGTAGCGTCTTCCCCCTCGAAAGCGAACGTGATTCGCCAATTGCCGGTGACGCTCACCGCGTACGTGCCGGCGCGGTCGCCCTTGAGGCTATGGAAGCGATAACCGGGCAGGTTCATGTCGTCAGGCCGCATCGCAGCATCCAAGCGGTCGAGGACGCGCTCGATTCTCGCCGCGCTTTGCGCCGGAATGCCCCGGTAATCGCCGCGTCGAAAGAAGCGTTCGAGCCCCTTATGCTTGAATCCACGAATCATCATCCTCTGGCATGCATAAGATTACACTGTAATGCAATACAATACAAGGTGGTCCAAGTTGTTCGCAAGGGACAGGGACGCTGCGCCGGCTGGGTAGGGTGCCCAGTGGTCGCCCCGTCGGGCCAGGCACGGCGGATATCTCTATACGCTCATCTGTGCCTTTGCAGCAGTGCAACGCGTGCACCGTCCCTCGCAGCGATCAGAGTCGCCTCGTACCAAGTCATCAGCTCACGCCGCCGGTCCAGCCGTTTTGCTCGATCATATGCCGATTCGACTTTGTTCCCGGCCTGGTGATCCAACTGCGACTCCACCACGTCCTTCTCCTTCCCGGCTTCGCTGCATACTGTTTTGAACGCCGACCGCCAACTATGTGGCGAGTGTTTCCCGCCAAGACCGAGAGCCCCACAGCACTATAAAAACGGCAACAAAAAACCCGCACGAAGCGGGTTGCATAAGGCTGATTGGAGGCGGGAGTCTCATTCACAATACGGGGCGTAGCTCCGCTGGTCGCCGATAGTTGCCCCCAATATTGCCCCCGAACGGCGCAATATTGACCGCTCATTGACTTGTCCACCGGATTCCACAAATTCGGCATCTTGCTGCGCCCGGCCAGCTGCGCCATCTACCGGTCTGGAACAAACCTTGCATCAGGTCTGCCCCCGTAAGCCGCTCCCGTAGCGCTGTCACGGGAGGACGGTTGCGCGATCTCGCATTCGCGCTTGCCGTAGGCGCGCTTCTGGTGACGCCCGGCGTCACGGCGAGGAGTTTCAATCTCGCGCTTGTAGGGACGCGCGGTAACTCAGGGAGAACACTAAATGAAAGTCACAATTGCATTCTTCGTACTTGCTCTTATGGGCGCGATGTCATCCCTCGCCAACGCCGAGTGTGTCTGCAGTTGCGTGAACGGCCAAGTCACGCCGATCTGTACGAGCGGCATCGACGTCAGGCCGATCTGTGCGCCACGCGTTTGCCTATCGCACCGCCGTCCGTGCAGCCAATTCAGCCACCCATAGTCCCGCCGATTGGTACGACGACGTGCGAGAAACGCCAAGTGCTGAACCCAGTCACCGGGCAGTACGAATGGCGCACGATCTGTCGGTAAGGCAGTGCACAGCAAAGCCGTGCCGATCTTGGAATCCGTGTAATCGTCCTCAGAAGGATCGACATGCGAGGAAAGCTCGTTGTCGTTTGGTTGATCGCCGTGCTTTACGTAACGATGCCTCTCGCCGGGCCATTGCAGGATGGGGCTGCGGCATTTAGCAAAGGCGACTACCCCACGGCCTTCAAGCTGTTGCGACCGCTGGCTGCACAGGGCAACGCCGACGCCCAAGCACTCCTTGGTTTCATGTACGAAAAGGGGTGGGGCGTTCCACAAGACTACGCTCAGGCTGCGCGCCTACTCAGGCGACCTGCCGAGCAGGGCAACAGCCTCGCGGCAAGCGATCTCTGGGCGCTATACAGGGAGGGCAAGGGTGTCACGCAAAGCGACACCGAGGCTGCAAAGTGGATGCGACGTGCTGCAGAAGGCGGGAACGCGGCGGCGCAAGCCAATGTTGGTTACGCATTTGCGACAGGGAACGGCGTCACCCAGAGCGATATCGAGGCAATGAAGTGGTTTCGCAAAGCCGCCGATCAGGGGCAAGCCTTTGCGCAAAATGCGGTCGGACAGATGTACTACGGGGGCGCTGGGGTTCCACAAGACTACATCGAAGCGATGATGTGGCTTCGGCGTGCCGCTCAGCAAGGACTTGCAGTGGCTCAATTCAGGCTGGGCTACATGTACTTATTGGGCCAAGGGGGGTCGGTAAACGTCACTGAAGGTTTAAAGTGGACAGCGCTCGCAGCTGACCAAGCAATGCCCAATGCGCAACTTGCTCTCGGTTCACTGTACGCGCACGGGGTCGGTGTTCCACAAGATTATGTGGAAGCTCACAAATGGCAAAACCTCGGCGTCTCAGGCCTTCCGCCAGGCGAGCAACGTGACAGAAACATTGTTCTGCGCAATGAACTTGAAAGGAAGATGACTGCGGAGCAAATCTCCGAAGCGCAGAGGCGCGCTCGCGATTGGAAACCCAAATAAGCCCGTGATGGCGGAAGCCCAGCGGGCTGGTCGCAGCCGTAGCCCTTCGCTGCTTTGCGCAAATCCTACGACGCAATTTGCCGCGCCTTGGTTTGCAACGGTGGCAATTGCCGCGCTGGACTGGCCTTGACGGGGAGTTGCAATCGGTTCAGCATTTGAAGTGCGCCGATTTGAAATCCAGCTTGCGGGCGCGTTATAAATCCAGCTAAAACGGTGACTTCTCGACCCGCTTTGGCTGACCGCCAGCGGGTTTTTTGTTGGGCCGTACCTGCGTCACGTCGCAATTTAGCCTCACTTGCCGCGACGGAAAACAAGGAGCTAAACGAGGCGTTGATGGGAGTCAACGATGCAACTGAAAAGGCGGCTGACTGTCGTCCCCGTTCCCGCTCACTTGGTGACCGCGTCTCCAGGCTGGCGCACCTCGGCGGCATTCGCGTTAATCCTCGCACTGTGGCTCGGCGCGCCGCCGATCGTTACGATCGCGTGCGCTGGATGGTTGATTTGGAGGGCGATGCCATGAGGCTACGATTCGGGAGGTCGCACGGGGTCGATTACCACGCCGCGAGAGGAAACGCAATGCCGAGCGCGATGCGGTCATCGCAGAACTCTCCGGGCGCCTCGTCTCGCTGGAGCAGCAAATCGCCCACCTGCAGCGATGGGGTCAGACGGTCTCGTCGCTGCTCGATCAGGCCTTCACGCGTGAACAGGTCGGGCAGGCGTGGAAAGGGATTCCGCAATGAAGAAGACTGCGACGCCCGACCGCCGAGCGCGCGTGGCGCAAGAACTACGGGTGGGAGCGCTACCTTGAGAATTTCTGGCGGGCATTTGGCACGCCCGCGGCACTCTCGCCGCGCGCCATTGCGTCTACTCGCCGCCATCATCGAGGCGTCATCCAATGACGAAGGCGAAGATCGTTTACCTGACGGGCGAGCCGTTCGACGCCGTCGATCACCCGCACTGGCGCGCGTGGGTCGAGTTCAAGTGCCGGAACTGGCGGCTGATGGAAGAGCGGGACGCGAAGCGCCGGAGTCGCCTACCGTCTGGTAGCGCCCCCGCGAGTCCCGCCGCCGTGCCAATAACGACGAGCAGGGGAGTGCAACCCGACGGGCGCGTGGAGCGGGCCCGTGCCTTCCTCTTCACCTTCTGGTACGATAACCACGTCGGCGCTGCGTTTGTCGGACCTAGGCTTTGCCTCGCTCTGCCACACGCAATCCCCGGCACCTTGTTAACCGAGAGGTCGCAGAGCCACCTCTCATTCAGGAAGGACTAGGCGATGACCATCTCCGCTGCCCATTCGGGCACGCTTCCCTTTGCTGTGGCGCAAAACTGGCTTCCTTCTCGATCGGCTCGCGCGCGATTGCGGCGAGTTGCAGTTCTTGCGTGAGCTTACTCAAAACGCCGTCGAGGCGATTCTTCGCCTTCCCGACAAGAAGGGAGAAATTGTCTGGGACGTTGACTGGGTTTCCTTCGATCTAGACGGGGTCTACAAGCTTTCGATCACCGACAACGGTGACGGGATGACCGGCGACGACATGTTGAAGTACATCAACCATCTTTCATCGTCAGGCGCGATCCAGTCGCACTACGCGAACTTCGGGATGGGAGCGAAGATCGCAGCCATTACTCGCAATCAGGCCGGATTGATCTTATCTATCGTGGCAAGAGCACGTCGGCTCGATGATCCATCTTTGGAAAGACCCGCAAACTGGTGACTACGGTCTACGAACAGATTCAACGCCCCGATGGCACCTATGGTCATCGGGGGCATATCGACGACGATGTTAAGCCCGATATCGTTAAAGGACACGGGACCAAGGTGATCCTGTTCGGCAACACTCCCGACGCGAATACGATGTCCCCACCGGACGGAGCGCCGAGTCCATCACGATGGGTTACGCGCTACTTCAATACCCGCTATTTCCGCTTCCCGGATGGAATCACTGTGAAGGCTCGGGAGGGTTGGACGTTCGACCGAAGCGATAAGGACCGCAATGTCCTTCGGACAATCACCGGCCAAAAAAAGGTATCTGGACGAGCATGCTCAAGCATCCGGCGACGTGGAGCTTCCGAACGCCACCGCGCACTGGTGGATTCTGCGTGACGAGTCGGCACTCAGTCAAACACCGGCTTCATTAACTCGCAGGGACATTGTTCCGCGTTATGGAACGACGAGCTTTATGAAATGACCACGGGGCGAGCAAATACGTCCGTGCTGCAGAACTTCGGCATTATTTTCGGATATCAGCAGATCGTAATCTACGTCGAACCCAAAGCTGGTACAGGCGCAGGAGATTCTGCCAAATACCCCGCGAAGCGCGCTTCTGTACAACGGGGCTCCGCTGCCTTGGGCCGATTGGCAAGAGGAGTTTCGGCGCTCGATGCCGAAAGAAATCAGCGCGCATATCGAAGCCGTTGCCGCGGCGTCGCAGGCCTCCGATCATACGGATTCATCAAGGATCGCCTTCGGCAGATCGAAGAATTGTTCAAGCTCAGTCGGTACCGTCCGGGATTGGCGCGGGCGACTGTTGGCGACTGGCGAGACCCCTGCGGCAGGTGGCGGAACCCGGAGCGGCGAGCGACCCGCCACCGGGGAGGGCTCCGCAGGCACGAATCCGGGGAAGACACACCTGGTCTACAACCTTTTCCTTTCTGAAAACGGAAGCTCTGCAGAGCAGGCGAAGCCCGATGTTCTCCCCAAGGTGAATTGGGTAAGTGTGGCAGCGGGCACCCGCCCGCCCGGCGATATGGAAGATCGGGCCGCGAAGTATCTGGAAAAGGATAACCAGTTGCTCGTAAACGCCGACTTCCGTGTGTTCACCGACATGATTAGGCGGTGGTCGCAATACTTCGCGAGTGTCCCGGTGCAGAAGCCGTCATTGCAAAGGTCGTTCAGGAGTAGTTCGAGCAATCGCTTGTTGAGGCGGTTTTGAGTTCGAACGCGTTGCGCGATGCACGACATTGGTCCGTAGAAGATGTGCACCAAATGTTGTCGGAAGAAGGCTTGACCGCAGTCGTGCTCCCGCGTTGGCACATCGAGCAAAGCATCAAGCGAGCCCTCGGTTAGAAGTTCGGAGCACTCAAGGGCAAGGCGGCCTGATAACTCAGGGTGGCCATGAGGATAAGCGTAGCAGGAAGCGAATAATCATGTTCATGGTCGTAGCGGGAACAATGTCATGACTCCGCCGCCGCCGTGGCCCCTCCGCCGCTGTTCAAAGTCCGAGTATTCGGATGAAACGCTTCGCGCCGCAGAGTTGTGCAGATCCGAGAACAGATGACGATTGACGACGTATTTGGTTAACGTACACTTCGACGAGAAAACCGGATGAATAACCAAGCGTCCACCCGACCACTTTTCGCGTATGCCGTGCTCGCAGAAAATTGGGGCGCAACGCACGACTTGGTTAGCGGCCTCATGTCACCTTTACGCCTCTGGCGGCGAAGCGCACAGGACAGCCATTCTAGCCAGACGATTTTGCGCGTGACATCGACGAATACTAAGGACTACGAATTTCCGCCAAAGTAGCTGGCGATTGGGTTTTCCGTCTAGAAAGCGGGGAACTGATCAAAAGAGTATCTGGGCAGGAGGGTCCATTCGCGGTCTTTGTATACGGCGACTTGATCCCATCCAGCGCTACAATTTAGAGAGCATAGGTCACCTCGCTGCTTCAAGAATTTAGGACGTTTGCCGTATCAGCGTTCGATCGCCACAAGATCGGCGTAAATCCAGCAATATTCGAGATCGCTTTCTTCGAGCGCATCGTGTCGCAAAGTTTTCTCAGCCTATTTCCGCGAAAAACAAGATCTCGGAAGCGGACGAAGGCAACCAATTGCGACTGCAGAAACGCACGAAGAATTTGCGGCGCTGTCGGCCGATGCTCGCTTGGATGCGACGGTAGCTGCATTGATGTATGATTCTTTGGAAAACAACCAGCAACGATGGAGGATTATTGAAACTATTGCCGCTGGGGCGGTATTGGCTGAGGTGGTTCTGAATTTCCAAGAAGGCGCACAGAAGTTGGACTTCTCGGGGGTCGCAATATACTTCGATGCGCCATTGTTGATGAACCTATTGACTCTTGGAGACAACCAAGCAAGCGCGTACGCGCGCGAACTTTATGAGGCGGTAAAACAAGCCAATGGAAGGGTAAAGACTTTCGAGCATTGCATAGAGGAAATCAAAGGAAATATTGACGGCGCACTTCGCGAATACGAGGCGGGGCGCGCCTTTGGCCCGACTGGCGTTCGGCTAGGACAATCGGCGCATGGAAATATGTTGGTGATGTGCGAATGGATGTCGAGGCCGCGCTGCAGCGAGTGGGGGATTGATGTGGAGCGCTTTGATTTCGGGCGTCTGTATTCATATTGCTTGGTCGATGAGGAGGAGTCATTGCGTGACTCATTGGGTTTTTTTACCAATGGAGTTAGCTCAGGAGCGTGATGCATTGTCTGTCGCAAACGTGATAAGGCTTCGAAAGCATCTTCCGACGCCCGGCGCTCGACCAAGCGAATGGAAGGCAATTTTTGTCACGGAAAATGATCGCGTGGCACGCGCATCCAAGAACTTTGCGACGCACAACAGGCTGGCGAAGAGGACGTCGCCCCTGCGATTACCGATAGATTTCTCGGCCAGTATGATTTGGGCAGCTGTAGAGAAGGAGGAAGACCCAGACTTACCACGCTCCAAACTAATTGCCGATTGTGTAGGGCTGCTATTGAGTGGGACTTGATGTTGTGACGAAGACAAGTCAATTCCTTTCTGGTATGGACAGACGACCGTGCGGCTCACTTCAAAGCCATCGTGATCGCGGCCCAAGACGGTGCGGCCTGTACTCGATGACGACGCTAGCCGTTGGGGATGCAAAGTTCGTCGTTTTCAGAAAACTTCGCGGAGCTATTGCTGAGGTTGAGAAGGAAACTCAGGAGCGCGCTGGTGAGTCAAAAGCTGCGGAGGAGTGGGGCGCAAAACTAGCGATGATGGAAGAGAGCGCCCAAGCGACCATTGCGAAGCTGACGCAAGAGTTAGAATCACACAAATTGGCTGCCGGCGCGGCAGAGCTACAACGAACGGCGGAACTGCGTACGTTACGTGCCGATCTTGACGAACAAAAGCACGCGCTGGAGAAACTTCACAAATCTCAGGCTGCGAAAGAAGATCGAATAGTTGGAGATGCAATGGAGCTTGCGCGGCAATGGGGGGCTCGCGGGCGCCGTGCACTCATCGGTGCAATAATGATCGTTTACGCATTTGCACTGTACTTTGGCGCGGACCGAATCAATCACGAGTTTTCTGCATCTGCTGTCGGATGGCAGTGGCTATGGATAATTGGAGTTCCTCTTCTCGTTGCAGGCTTGGGGTTTTGGCCGGGATTTGCAAGCGCGGTTGAGCGTGGCTGCGCCAGGGTCAAGTTTCGCTCGGTACTCGGTGACGCAGGATTGCGTGAGATCGCAATTGACTACGAGTTGGACTTTGACACTGGTAAGGTCAAACGAAGTGGCCATTTGAAGGGGCAAACATCACACGAGGTGTTTTAGCCGACGAGCGGCGTTGCCGGGGCATGGTCCTTCGCGTCTACTATTCAACTGCGCCGATTTGAGATCCGCCTTGCGGGCGCGTTATAAAATCCGGCTAAAGCGGCGGCAATCTCTCAAGCCATTTTGGCCGATCGCCAGCGGGTTTTTTGTTGTCTCTGCTGGTGTCACGTCGCAATTTAGCCTCACTTGCCGCGACGAAAAACAAAGAGCTAAAGGAGGCGTTGATGGGAGTCAACGATGCAACTGAAAAGGGGGCTGACCGTCGTCCCCGATCCCGCTCGTATTGGTAGTTGCGCCTCCTTGGCGATCGCGTCTTCAAGTGGATGCACCTCGGCGGCATTCGCGTTAACGCTCCCATTGTGGCTCGGCGCGCCACCGGTCGTTACGATCGCGTGCGCTGGATGGTTCATTTGGAGGGCGATGCCATGAGGCTACGATTCGGGAGGTCGCAGGGAGTCGATTACCGCGCCGCCGAGAAGAAACGCGATACCGAGCGCGATGCGATGATCGCGGAACTGTCCGCGCGCCTCGTCTCGCTAGAGCGGGAGGTCGCCCCACATACAGCGATGGGGTCAGACGGTCTCGTCGCTGCTCGATCAGACCTTCCCTCGCGAGCAGGTCGGGAAAGCATGGAAGGAGGTCTCGCAATGAAGAAGACTGCTACGTTCGCGGAGCGCGCGTGGCGCAAGGCCCACGGGGAAGCACGCTATCTCGAAACGGAAGAGGAGTCATCTACGTCTGGTGGGCCGGGCTATCCCACGACGCCGCGGCGTAAAGACTCTGGTGGCTTCGCGATAGACCTTTGATCTAGAACAAATCTTGCAGGAGTCTCGCGCGTAATCTTATTTAATAGCATCGGTCACCGGGAGGTTCCGATGTGGTTTAACTTTACTTGCCACTGGAGCGCCGCTTTGTGACGCCAGCCGTCGCCGATTCGGCTCCTTTGTTTCAGCATGCCTGCGCCGCATCGGTCACCCATCGCTCCTGACAACGCCGCTTCGGATAAACCGCCGCACATTTGCCAATAGTGACCTACCACGAGTGCCCGCAGATATCCAATGCAGTGAGACCCGCGATGAAAACGGCACAATTCGAAACTTGGCGAATCGGGTTCTTGGCAGGCCTGATGCTACTTTTCGTGGCATCGTTGGCACAGGCGGAGACGTGGAAAGCAGCGACGAGCCGAAAATCAGATGGAGCCCCATTAGAAATCGATACTGACTACTTCGTTGAACACGGGGAACTGGTTGAGTTTCGGGCGAGAATTAGGTTAGAGAAGAATCTATTCAATTTGTTGCTTCCAGCTGGAGAAGAGGAAGATCGCTATGTAGTGAATTGCGCTGCGAAGAAGGTCGGCCTCATCTACCAGAAGGTCACAAAGGGAAACAGCGCATCCGTCGAGCGAGATGCATTGCCAAGTGCTGTGGCTATGGTCGATATCCCTCCGGACACAATGCTTGTGCCGGTTACCAGTTCGGGCATGCACAGAGCAGCAAAGAAGGTTGGCAGCACGCGCAGCTCCAAGCTCAACGGCGGTACCGACCGCAGCGAGTGCACCACAGACCGCTGCCGCTTCGAAGGATCTAATTCCAGACGATGCGATGGGTCGCTTTAGATGGAGATCAATTGCGTCTTCAGTCCCGAACGGCGGTACGGATGAAATCTACGATGTATTCGTAGCCGAAGACAGCGTCGTGGACGGCGACAAGGGGATATTTTTCTTCATCACGCGCGGCGACTATCGGGCGAAGACCGCCACGAGCAGTGCACCCACCAGAATCCAACTTGCGTATTGGGCAATCGGCTGCACAACACGCAAACTTTTCCCAATGGAGGGAATGGAGGTCGACTCAGGGGGGGTATTAAGAAGGCGAAGCAAGGCCGACGAAAACGCGAAGCTGATTGATGTCCAGGAGGGAACCGTCGGGGCTATCTTCTTTGACTACATATGCAAGGCGTCATCTGCCAAAAGTCCCCCCAAACAGAGCGAACCTCAGGCCGTTAAAGCGCCAACTTTTGGCACTGCTTGGCTCTCTGATCGCGGATATTTTGTGACTGCGTATCATGTGGTTGAGGGGCAAAAAGGAAATTGCGATTCGCTCCGGAGATGGAACGGTCACATCGGCGACGATCGCTGCAGTGGACAGACCGAACGATATTGCGATCCTAACCTCGTCCGCTGCGGCGGGAAATATTGGGCTTCCGATTGCGAAGAGCCTGCCCGGGTCTCGGCGCTCGGGTATTTACTATTGGCTACCCCCACCCAGACCTGATGGGGCTCTCGCAAAAACTTACGTCGGGGGACGTGAGTAGTCTTGCTGGAATGAATGACGACCCGCGTCTACTGCAAATCTCTACACCCGTGCAAGCAGGCAACAGCGGCGGCCCGTTGATTAACATGAATGGCGAAGTAGTTGGATTGATATCTGCGAAACTCAGCGCGCCTCAGGTGCTAAACCAAACCGGTGATCTTACTCAGAATGTCAATTATGCAATCAAAATACGCTACGTTAGCGGGCTCCTCGAAGACTTGACTCCGCAGACGACACAGCCAGCGTCGCGAATTACCAAGCAGCCATCAATGGAGGATCTGGCATCCAGTGCCAAGCGATCTATATTCTTGATCGTGGCGCAATGAGGTGACGTGGCGCGTATCTATACTAACGGGCACGCCGATCGGCGTTGTTGCGTTGTGCAACGTTGCTTTGGTTGCACCTCTCGGTTGCACCTCTCGGTGCTGCAATGCAACGCGCTCGCAAGTCGGCAGGAAGTCCGGCGCAAGTTTGCTCGATGGTCTCCCGCCGTCGTCGTGCCCGGTAGGCCCTGCTCCTCAAGCAAGATCCGAATGTGGTAGCCAGAGTACCCGAGAATTTGGCCGATCCTCGCCGGGCTGAAGCCGCGTCGATGAAGCTCGGCGGCGAGCGCGCTAAGCTCCTCGCGCGCACGCGCGCGCGTTTGGAGCAGCTTGCATCTGGTAACGCCGCCTGACCGCCTCCCAGAATGCGCGCGAGGAGAAGTTACGTACCGCAACCCTTCTCTACGCGACTCTGCCGCAGGGCCACGCAGCGATCGCGCAGCGCTGGGGTCAGCGTGGCGAGCGCTTCGTCGATCGACTCCGACCGACGCCGCAGGCGGCGGCCCTCGGCTTCGAGTACCTTCCTGATGTGGTGCCCGGTGTAGCCAAGCAGCCGCCCGATCACGTCGGGGGTGAAGCGCAGCGCGTCGAGCTCGACAGCCAGCTCGTGCACCTCGCGCGCGTGCGCGCGCGTTTTGGGGTGCAGCGTCTTGTCGCTCAGCGTCGTTGGAGGATGATCCGAAACGTAACGCGGGGGGACAATCCATCTCGGCGTCGCCATGTCGGGGTGTCTCCTTTCTTTCGTTTCGTAACTACACGCGAATCATCGCGCATGCGTCGCGGTGAATGCCTCGCACCCGGCGCGGAATATCCGGCACGGTTGAATAGCGGCGGCTGGCAACGTAGGGTAGCTCGCTGCGCGACGGTTCAGCGCGGCACCCAGCGACTCGTCAGGTTGGCAGTCGTGATCACGAAAGATCGACCACGCGAAGCACATACCGGCCAGCGGCGTTCTTGCGCCAGCCGTGGACGAAGATCCGCCAACCGGCCTTGCGTATCGTGGGCAGGCTCGCGGCCTCGGTGATCTTCTTCACGCGGGCGGCGACAGCCGAGGCGGTCGTCTGGACGGCCAGCGTTTCGCCGTCGCGGATCGCAAGCAGGTCAATCCATCCAAAAAGGTCCTGCCGAAGGCGGGCGTGAGGATTCCAACGCTCGACGACGGCCACGAGATAGCCTTGGTCCCGGAGGAATTGCAGGCTGCGTTGCGTCGGGCTGCTCATTGGTACTCGGCTGCGAGCCAGCCTATCGCCCCCGCCGGGACTACGTCGCTCCCCCGGATCAGCTCGACGCGAGGGCCAGAATCAACCGCTGTTGCATCCGGCGACGCGGGCTGGGCCGTCGCCATGTCCGGCGCGCTCGCGTTCGGTATGGCGCGTTCTACGGCCTCGCGTGCGCGTGACGTGCATCCGATCGTCGCTCATCCCTCCTCTCCCGGCTCGCGATCGGCTGGCGGCTTGCCGCCGCGCTCGGGGTCGGTGTAAAGCACGCCATCGACGGGCGCGCCCGGCGCGTCGAAGTAACGCCCAGTCACCTTGTCGTAGAACAGCGCGCTGCCCCCAACGTGGCCGAGGTGCTTGAACCTCACCTTCTGCACGTGGATCTCCACGCGCTGCCCTCCTTTGGCCTGATCGCGGTGGATAGTCACCACGTTGTCGGCTTTGTTGTACCAATGGGCGCTGCCGCTAATGTCGTAGGGCGTAAGCACTGGACGCGTGCCATCCTTGTTGCGGAGCATTTTCGCCGGATGCACCACCAACCAGACGTGGGCATTGGTCGACCGGGCAATATGCGTGACCTCGGTAAGGATGAAGCTCACGTAGTCGGTCTCGGTCATCGACCCGCGCTGATGCTCCAGCGTGTTCCATGGGTCGAGGACGATCCCGAGCTTGTGGCCGTCCGCGTACTCGACTGCGCGATGGATCAACTCGTCTGGCGACTTCATCTCGACGTCCAGCCATACAAAGTGGTTGTTGACCCAGATCCCCGCGTCGGAGTATTCGGCCCGCGTCATGCGCGGCGCGAGGCCCTGACCAAACGGCTTGCGCGCCCTCTTCTCGCACAACTTGGCGAAGTGCGTCGCCGTTGGGAAGTTCTCGGGAGAATAGATCGCAAACTGCCAATCGGGATCGGACTCGGCAAGATTGACGAGGAGCGCATCAACCCACTCCGACTTGCCGCTCCCCGGCACCCCGGTCACCGCGGTCCACTGCCCCAGGCCGATCGTGTAAAGCTCGTCCAGCGAGCGCCAGCCCGTCGAAGTCCCCTTCGGCCAGCCGCCGCCCTCGTAGAGCTTCAGCGTCTCGGTGAAAAGCGAGCTCGGTGAGACGTGCGCGCTACGGGCGGTCATAGCGCCACCTCCACCGTTGCGTGGAGCGCCGTCACGCCAGCAAGCTCGTCTTCCCACCTGCGCCCTTTTAGCCACGTCGCCGGATGGGGAACGTACCTCCCCCCATCTCGCGCCCACTCCTCCGACGCGCGCTGCCGCGACAGTGCAGGCAAGACGAGAGGACGATCAGCGAGCGGAACCTTGGGCCAAGCGGCCAGCGCCGCTTTATTGCCGACCCTTCTGGGATAGGCGCTCCAGAATTCGGCGAACCCATCAAACGCGGCAGCGTTTGACGGAGAGGGTTTACTTTGACGGTTCTTAACGTCTATTGGTGGTTTGGGTGTCATGGGCGACACCCCTTTGCGCCTTCCACGACACCCCTCTGCGTCTTCGGCGACACGGGTGTCATCCATGACAGGGGTGTCGTCCACGACAGGGGTGTCGTCCACGACAGGGGTGTCGTCCACGACAGGGGTGTCGTCCACGACAGGGGTTGCGGCGATCTTGTCGAGTCTCAGGCGGTACTGCCGCGTCATCGTCGGAGCGCCGCCATTCGGGTTGCCGATGACGTCGAGCAGTCCGGCGTGGATCAGCGCGTGAACGTGCCGCTGCGCCTGCCGTGGCTGCAATCGGGTCTTGTGTGCGATGGCGCGAATGGACGGGTGGAGGCTCTCGCCGTAGTCGTTCGACCAATCCGCGAGCGCCAGCGCGACCAGCAACTCGCCGCCGCCGCGCGGGTAGTTCTCCCACACGATCGTCAGGGCGCGAACCGACATGGCGTCCCCTCGGCTTCGACGTCCGCGACGACGCGCTCGACCACGCGTTCCGGCGGGACCGCGCCGATCATGAACATCGCGATCAAGAAGCGTTGCCGCGACGTGCCGAACTCCGGCACTTGCATGCCAGCGCGAACGAGCGTAGCGTCGGGCGTGAGTGTTGTGTCCGTATCGCGCTGAGAGCCGCCCGCACGCGGCTCTCGTCGTTTTTCGGGGGCGTTCATGCAGCGATTCTCCGAGCCGCCACGAGCTGCGCGACGAGCTTGCGGATCTCCTCGTCAGACTTCCCCGCAACGCGGGCAGCGTTGACGGCCTCGACCTCGCACTCCAACCATGCCGAGGCGCGCGCGCCAATTTTCAACGGGGGTGGAAAGGTTCCGTTTCTGGCTCTGTCATAGATGCTGACCCTACCGAATCCAGAGCGGGCCTTGACGCTGGGGAGTCGCAAAAAAACTATGGGATGCTGCATCGCCATACCTCATCGGAAGGTTGCGGCCTTTGCTGGCCGGACGATGCATTACAAACCGCGCAGTAATCGCAGGTAGGCCAATAATTCGATCAGGTCGAAGTGCCCGGCGGGCCCAGCCTCTTTCGCGTCCGGGAGAGCAACTTACAGAAGTACTCGACCCGCTTCCGCTCACGATAGTGCGCCGTGCCAGCCTCCCGGCCCAGTTCCCTCTCGATGCGTCGGATGGCCTCTTTGTCGGTCGGAACGCCGAAGTGCTTCTTTGCAGATTCAATGACGCCGATCCACTCGCGCATGAACTCGTCGTCGTAATCACGCTTCGGGCCATGCGCTCCGGGCCTTCGCATCCCTTGTGCGAGAAGACGTGCAAGTGTCGGCTTCGACGGTCGCCCGAGCCGAGGAATTGAGAGATGAAGCCGCACCAGCAACTGCGCCAACTTTGCCCGGAATTGCTCGTGGGTAAGGTTGCCGAATGCGGGCGGGGTCGAGGCAGGGATGCCCGGCAGATAGAAATCGTCAGGCACAACCGGTTCGTCATCGCTGGACAGGGCCGGGCTATGATCGCCGTCAGCCATCATGCGAACCTCCCTACAGGTTGCGTCGTGGTCAGGCGGGCGGGGCGTTTCTGCGTCCCCGCTCCGCCGTTTGCCCGGAAACCGCCGGGCACCGGTTGTTTATTATCTGGGCCGGTGCGCTTGAGCGGGATCACCTTCGCGCCCTGCGCGAGCGCGTCCACCATGTCGGCCCACTGCTGCATCATCTGGCGCCGCTCGGGCAGGTACTCGGCGCGGTTGTAGGCGCTGCGAATCTTGTTCGGTTCCTTGTGCGCGAGTTGGCGCTCGATCACGTCGGGCCGGTAGCCCGCCTCGTTGAGCATCGACGATGCGACGGCGCGGAAGCCGTGGCCGGTCATCTTGCCCTTGTAGCCAAGGCGATAGAGCGCGAAGAGAAGCGTGTTGTTGCTGATGGGCTTATCGCGATTGCGTCCGGGAAGGATGTATTCGCTATCGCCGGCAATCGCGCGCAGCTCGCGCAACACTTCGACGGCCTGCCGGGAAAGTGGTACAACGTGCTCGGCCTTCATCTTCATGCGTTCGGCGGGAACATTCCATGTCGGCGCCTTGCCGTCAAGGTCCACGAACTCGGACCACTGTCGCGCCGATCAGCTCATTGGTGCGGACGAAGGTCAGGCAAAGCAGGCGCAGCGCAAGCTCGGTCTGCAGGTCGCCAACAGTGTGATAGGTCCGAAATTGCCTCGAGCAGCGCCGGTAACTCGTCTGGCCTAACGGCAGCTTGGTTCCGGGCTTGTGCGGCGTAAGCGCGCCGCGCAGGTCGCGCGGACGGATCACGCTCGCAGCGTCCGGTCGCGATGGCATAGCGAAAGACCTGGCCGGCGACGCCGAGCGTCCGATGCGCCAGGTCATAGGCCCGCGGGCCTCGATCTTACGAACGGCCGCGAGCAGCGCAGCCGCATTGATCTCGGCTATGGGCTTGTCGCCGATCTCGTCGAACAGATCGGATTCGAGCTTCCGCAGGACGCCCGCCGCGTGAACCGGCGACCAGATCCCCGAGCGCTTGCCACACCACTCGCGCGCGACTGCCTCGAAACTGTTGATCGCGGCGAGCTGTGTCTGGCGCTTCTGAGCCTTGCTGCTCCACGCTCGGGTCTTTGTGCGCGGCGAGCAGCTTGCGTGCGTCGTCGCGCGCCTCGCGCGCATCCGTAAGCGATATCGCCGTCCACTTGCCGAGCGCGAGCAGCTTCTCTTTTCCGCCGAAGCGATACTTGAAACGCCAGAGCTTGCCGCCCGCAGGCGACACCTCGAGATACAGGCCGAGACTATCCCAAAGGCGCCACCGGCTTCGCCACTGCTGGCTTCGCATTGCGCACCTTCGACGTCGGTAAGCCGCATGGGGGTAGACCTCAGGCGTCGGGGGTAACGGGCAGGCTTCGGGGTAGGTAGTGAACCGTCAGTCCGGTGGGGATCTCGATGGCGAATCGGTTGCGGCGATGCGTACCGGACGGCGGCATCGCGACGCGTGCCGTCGCAACCGACATGCGCAAGGGCAGGCTGCGGCAACAGGCATGGGGGTAGGTTCTCAGGGTCAATGGTTGCGCCCCGCTACCCCCATGCGGCTGTCAACGGCGGCTGCCGGACGGTCGCGGCCTGATCGTCATAGAGAAAATCTGGGAGAAGGCGGCCGTTACCGGACGGTCGCGGCTGCGGTTCTGGAGGCGGGAGTCGGAATCGAACCGGCGTAGACGGCTTTGCAGGCCGCTGCATGACCACTCTGCCATCCCGCCACGGGATGCGCGACCGGCGAGCGGCGCCGGCCGATCAAACGAAAAGGGAGAGCCTCATCTTCGGCGGGCTCTCCCTCGCGAATCTGGAGCGGGAAACGAGTCTCGAACTCGCGACCTCAACCTTGGCAAGGTTGCGCTCTACCAACTGAGCTATTCCCGCGCTGGGCAGCCTTGAATTATAGCGGAATGCAGACCCCTGTCAAAACCGACCGCTCTCAGGCGATGACGGCCGCGATCGCGCCGGCGACATCGTCGACGTTGCGCGAATTGAGCGCGGCCACGCAGATGCGTCCGGTGTCGATCGCGTAGATCGAATACTCGTTGCGCAGCCGCTGTACCTGTTCCTGATTGAGGCCCGTATAGGAGAACATCCCGCGCTGGCGCAGCATGTAGCGGAAATCGGATGCGGGAACGCGTTCATGCAGCCGCTCCACGAGCATTGCCCGCATCAGCTTGATCCGGTCGCGCATCGTCGCGAGCTCGGCTTCCCACAGCGCGCGCAGCTCGGGCGAGTTCAGCACCGTCGCCACGATCTGGCCGCCATGGGTCGGCGGTGTCGAGTAGCTGGCGCGGATGAGCCGTTTCAGTTGCGACAGCACGCGCGCGGCTTCCGCCTGGTCGTCGGCGACGACGGTAAGGGCGCCGACGCGCTCGCCATACAGCGAGAACGACTTCGAGAACGAGTTCGCGATCAGCAACGGGCCCGGCGTGGCGGCGAAGCTGCGCACGACCGCGCCGTCCGCGTCGATGCCGTCGCCGAATCCCTGGTAGGCGATATCGACGAACGGCACGAGGCCGCGTGCGCGAACGACCTCGACGATCTTCTCCCACTGCGCCGGCGCAGGATCCACGCCCGTCGGGTTGTGGCAGCACGCATGCAGCACGGCGATCGACCCGACGGGCAGGCGCTCGAGTGCGGCGAGCATCGCTTCCAGATCGAGGCCGCGCGTCGCCGCGTCGAAATACGGATAGCTGTTGACGGTGAAGCCGGCGCCCTCGAACAGTGCGCGGTGATTCTCCCAGCTGGGATCGCTGATCCAGACCTGTGCACCCGGCGCAAAGCGGCGCAGGAAGTCAGCGCCGATCTTGAGCGCCCCGGTGCCCCCCAGCGCCTGCACGGTGACCGCGCGTCCCGATTTCGCGGCGCTGCTGTCGCTCCCCAGCACCAGGGTCTGCACGGCGCGATCGTAGCTTGCGATGCCGTCGATCGGCAGATAGCCGCGCGGCGCCGCCGCATCGATCATCTCGCGCTCCGCGCGCTTCACGCATTCGAGCAATGGGAGCTTGCCGCTGTCGTCGTAGTAAACGCCGACGCCCAGGTTGGCTTTCCTGGGGTTCGTATCGGCGTTGAACGCCTCGCTGACTCCGAGGATCGGATCTTTTGGCGCGAGCTCGACAGTAGCGAGGAGCGTGTTGGGCAGCGGAGCGTTCATGATCGTCGCAGCGGGCGTTTGCGGAACGATGATTATACCGTGGCCCCCGTGAGCGATCTGCGTGCGGGCGGGAAGCATGCCGGCCTCCGGGAGGGATCGACCGCGACAGGCGGCGGCGGACCCGCCGCGGTCTCGACAACGCCGTCTGCGAAGGCTAACGTTCCGGCTCCCGCGCTGCAATGCTCGATACTTTCGCGCTCCCTGCGGACGTTTGCGCCAAGCCCTTGCATTCCGAGATGACGCCCGATACCCCGTCCACGCTGCCGCCCGTTACCGCGCTGAAGGCACTGATCCGCGTGGGTGCCTACCTGCGGCCGTACCGGCGGCAGGTCATCTATGCGGCGATGGCGCTCGTCGTTGCGGCCGCCGCCGTGCTGGCGGTGGGCCAGGGCCTCAAGGGCGTCGTCGACCGCGGCTTTGGCACCGGGGATGCCGCAGAGCTCGATCGTACGCTCGCGCTGATGCTCTTCGTCATCGTCGTCATGGCAGCAGCCACGTTCACGCGCTTCTATTTCGTGTCGTGGATCGGCGAGCGGGTGACCGCCGACCTGCGCCGTGCCGTCTTCGACCATCTGTTGCGGCTGCCGCCGGGCTTCTACGAGGTCACGCGCACGGGCGAAGTCATCTCGCGACTCACCAACGACACGGCGATCCTGGACACGGTGATCGGTTCGAGCGCATCGATGGCGGTCCGCAACCTGCTCCTCCTGATCGGTGGGCTCGTGATGCTGGCGATCACCAGCGCCAAGCTGACGCTGCTGGTGCTCGCCGGCGTGCCGGTCGTGGTCGCGCCGATCATCCTTTTCGGGCGCCGCGTGCGCAAGCTCGCCCGCGCGAGCCAGGACCGCGTCGGCGATGTCGGCGCCTACGTCGACGAGGCGCTGCACGAGATCCGGACGGTTCAGGCGTACGGCCACGAAGACGAGGATCGGCGGCGCTTCGGCGAGCGCGTCGAGGCGGCGTTCGCGACGGCGCGCGAGCGCATCCGCCAGCGCGCGACGCTGGTCGCGACGGTCATCGTGCTGGTGTTCGGCGCCGTGGGGATCATCCTGTGGATCGGCGGCCACGACGTCGTCGCCGGGCGGATCAGCGCGGGCCAGCTTTCCGCATTCGTGTTCTATGCGGTCATCGTCGCTGGCGCCGTGGGAACGATCAGCGAAGTATTCGGCGATCTGCAGCGGGCGGCGGGCGCCACCGAGCGCCTGTTCGAGCTCCTCGCCGTGGTCCCCGAAATACAGGCGCCGGCGCACCCAGTTCCGCTGCCGATTCCCTCTCGCGGCGTCGTGACGTTCGATGCCGTCACCTTCCACTATCCGTCGCGGCCCGATACGGCGGCGCTCGAAGGCTTCAGCCTCGACGTCCGTGCAGGCGAGAAGGTCGCGCTGGTCGGGCCGTCGGGTGCCGGCAAGACGACGGTCTTCCAATTGCTGCTGCGCTTCTACGATCCGCAAGCGGGACACGTGCGGGTCGACGGCATCGACGTGCAGATGACGGACCCGCACGCGCTGCGCGAGCGGCTCGCCGTCGTGCCGCAGGAGCCCGTGATCTTCGCTGCGAGCGTGCTGGAGAATGTGCGCTACGGTCGCCCGGATGCGGACGAAACGCAAGTCCGCGCTGCCTGCGAAGCCGCGTACGCCGGGGAATTCATCGCCCAATTGCCGCAGGGCTACGCCAGTCATCTCGGCGAGCGCGGGGTGCGCCTTTCGGGCGGACAGCGGCAGCGGCTCGCGATCGCCCGCGCGATACTTGCCGACCGGCCGATCCTGCTGCTCGACGAGGCGACGAGCGCGCTCGATGCCGAGAGCGAACGGGTCGTGCAGCTCGCGCTCGAGCGGCTGATGGCGCGGCGCACCGTGCTGATCATCGCCCATCGGCTGGCGACGGTCCGTCACGCCGACCGGATCGCGGTGATGGATCGGGGGCGGATGGTCGCAGCGGGCAGGCACGACGAGCTGGTCGGCGGGAACGCCCTCTACGCGCGGCTCGCGGCGCTGCAGTTCGCGGCAGGCGCGGGCTCGGCAGCCGACACGCTCGCGCCGGAAGCGCGGCCGGCGCTACAATAAGCGGTTTCGCCAGCGTTCCATCTCCCTGCCGCCATGCTCGTGACGTTTCCGAACAGTCCCTACCAGCTCTTCAAGCCGTTCGAGCCTTCGGGCGACCAGCCCGAAGCGATCGACAAGCTCGTCGAGGGTCTCGGCGACGGCCTCGCGTTCCAGACGCTTCTCGGCGTCACCGGCTCCGGCAAGACGTTCACGATGGCCAACGTCATCGCGCGCACGGGCCGCCCTGCGCTGGTGCTGGCGCCGAACAAGACGCTCGCCGCGCAGCTCTACTCGGAGTTCCGCGAGTTCTTCCCGAACAACGCGGTCGAGTATTTCGTCAGCTACTACGACTACTACCAGCCCGAGGCCTACGTTCCGTCGCGCGACCTCTACATCGAGAAGGACAGCTCGATCAACGAGCACATCGAGCAGATGCGGCTCTCGGCGACCAAGGCGATCCTCGAGCGACCCGATTGCGTGATCGTGGCGACGGTCTCGGCGATCTACGGGATCGGCGACCCCTCCGAGTACCACAGCATGATCCTGCATGTGAAGGAGGGCGACCGGCTCACCCAGCGCGACGCGATCAAGCGGCTGACCGAAATGCAGTACACGAGGAACGAAGCGGATTTCCGCCGCGGCACGTTCCGCGTTCGCGGCGACGTGCTCGACATCTTCCCGGCCGAGCACGCGGAGAACGCGCTGCGTCTCTCGCTGTTCGACGACGAGGTCGAAACGCTGCAGCTCTTCGATCCGCTGACCGGACACATCAAGCAGCGGATCGGCCGCTTCACCGTGTTCCCGTCGAGCCACTACGTGACGGGGCGCAAGAAGGTGCTCGACGCGATCGAGGCGATCAAGATCGAGCTGGCGCAGCAAAAGGAGTTCTTCATCGGACAGACGAAGCTGGTCGAGGCGCAGCGCATCGAGCAGCGCACGCGTTTCGATCTCGAGATGATGACCGAGATCGGCTTCTGCAAGGGGATCGAGAACTACTCGCGCCATTTGTCCGGGCGCAACGCCGGCGAGCCGCCGCCGACGCTGATCGACTACCTGCCCGCGAAGTCGCTGATGTTCATCGACGAATCGCATGTGACGATCCCGCAGACGGGCGGCATGTATCGCGGCGACCGCGCGCGCAAGGAAAATCTCGTCAACTACGGCTTTCGGCTCCCGTCGGCGCTCGACAACCGACCGCTGCGCTTCGACGAGTTCGAGCGGCTCCTCCCGCAGACGATCTTCGTGTCGGCCACACCCGCCGACTACGAGCGGGCGCACGCGGGACAGGTCGTCGAGCAGGTCGTGCGACCGACGGGGCTCGTCGATCCCGCGCTCGAAGTGCGGCCGGCGCAGACGCAAGTCGACGACCTGCTGTCCGAAATCAAGTTGCGCGAAGAGCGGGGCGAACGGGTGCTCGTCACGACCTTGACCAAGCGGATGGCGGAAGACCTGACCGATTATCTGAACGAGCACGGCGTCAAGGTCCGTTACCTGCACTCGGATATCGACACCGTCGAGCGCGTCGAGATCATCCGCGATCTGCGACTGGGCGAGTTCGACGTTCTGGTCGGCATCAATCTGCTGCGCGAAGGGCTCGACATTCCCGAAGTCTCCCTGGTCGCTATCCTCGACGCCGACAAGGAAGGCTTCCTGCGCGCCGAGCGTTCGCTGATCCAGACGATCGGCCGGGCGGCACGGCACATCAACGGGATGGCGATCCTCTATGCCGACGTGATGACGGAATCGATGAAGAAGGCGATCGCGGAGACCACGCGGCGGCGCGGGAAGCAGATCGCGTGGAACGAGAAGATGGGCATTACGCCGATCGGCGTCCAGAAGCGGATCAAGGACCTGATCGACGGCATGTACGACGCCGACGAAGGCAGGAAGCAGCTCCGCGCTGCCCAGACGAAGGCGAAGTACGAGTCGATGGCCGAGAAGGAAATGGAGCGCGAGTTGAAGCGCATCGAGAAGGAAATGCTCGATGCGGCGAAGAACCTGGAGTTCGAGAGGGCGGCGGAACTCCGCGACAAGCTCTACCAGATCAAGGAAGCGATGTTCGGCGTGGCGCTGCCGGTGGAGACGTGAAGTCGCGCTGTGTGCGAAAACGAAGGGCCGGCGAGCTTTGCCGGCCTTTTCACTTGGAATGCGCCGCACCCTACTTCAGCGGAATGACCGCCGGCGTGATGTAAGTAAACCCCGATCCATTGATATTGTTCCAGAGCATGTTCTGGCCATTCGACACGATGTTACCGCTGCCGTTGTTGACGAAATCGTTGAGGTTGTAGTTGACGTGCGTGCTGTCGAGTTGGACATTGCCCTGGCCGTGGTCGATGGCGGTTGTCGCCTGGTGCAGTTGTGACCGCACGATGCTCGCGTTGATGAGAGACCCGGACCCTGAGGTCTTCAGAAGCGTTGTCGTACCGGAGAGCGCCGAATCCCGCATGTCGAGCAATACCTGGCATCCGTTGGTGGCGCTAAGGTCGATCGCGGTGTTCGTGGTGTTGCTGACCTGGGAACGCACCAACTCGAGCAATATCCGACTGTTGGCGTCGGCGGCAGAGTTGGAGACCTGAATCCCGCTGTTGCTAGCGTAGGCGACATACGTGTCGGTGAGCTTGACTACGGGGTTGCTTCCTGCGGCCGTGTTCGAAACCAGCATGACGTCGGTCGTCCCGACGATTTGCGATCCGAGGAACGAGATCTGGCCAGCGGCGTTCGCGGTCGTGCTTGCGAACAGCAGCCCCGTCGTGTCGCGGCTGAGTTCGCTGTTGATGACCTCGAGGTGGCTGACGCTTCCGGCCAGAAGGTTGTCGAACTGGATGCCGACATCCTGCCGCGAAATCATGCTGTTGCGCAGCGAGACGTCCATGAATCCCTGCAGCCATACGCCGCGGGTGAGGCCGCCGGTTCCCCCAGTATTCCTGCCACGCTCGATCCGCGTGTTGTCGACCAGGACCGAGGGCCGGTTCGACACGGCCACGCTGCCGTTGGCGTAAAGCGATATGTTGCATTCTCGCAGAAAGCTGTCGACAACGTAGACACGCGTCGTCTTCGCGACGTTCACATTGATGCATGCGCTCGTGTCCTGCGTGAAGTTGCCAACCGACGTTTTCTCGATGTGAACGGCGCCGGCGTTCTGGATGTCGATGCCGATCAGCGGCAGCGGCACCGTGGTCAAGCCGCTGATGTCGAGGCCGCGCAGCGTGATGTCGTCGGTGTCGCCGGCATTGATGACGATGCCGGTCGTCATTCCAGTAGCCCCGCCAACGGTGATGCCCCCGTAGACGCCGGGGGCCAGGATCTTGATCGATTTCGTGATCGTCAGTCCGCCGTAGCCCGCGGTGTCGAGCGCCACGATTTCGCCAGCGGGGTCGGTCACGCCAATCGCGACCGCGAACGTCCGGCAGGGCGCCGCCTGTGTACACGGCGGCGACAGCGCGGCGTTGCCGTCGTTGCCAAGCGGCGACGAGTGGACGAAAGTCCGCTGTACGGCACCGGCAGAGGTCGCAATCGCGACGAGCAGTGCGGTTGCTCCAGCGGGCAAGAATTTGGACAAACGGAAACGTGGGCATTGCAAAGGCATGAGCGTCTCCTGGCTGGCCTGTGGTAACGGCTGGCGGCAACAGCCACCGACTCCGTGTTCCCTGCGTTCGGGCGCGAGTTAGCGGCTTACTGCAGCGGAATCACCGTCGGCGTGATGTAGGTGAACCCCGACAGGTTGTCGATGTCGTGGACCAAGTTTTCGCCGTTGGACACGATGTTGGCGCTGCCGTTGTTCACGAAACCATCGGTGCACTTGATGATGTGGTTGGTCTCCAGACGGACGACCCCGAAGCCATGGTCGACGACGATCGTGCAATTGTCGACCTGCGAGCGGATCAGGCTCGCCGATACCACTGAACTGCCGCGAGTCTTGATCCCCGTTCCGAGATCAGCGAGCGTCGAATCCCGCACGACGGCGTAGGCCTTGGCGCCGTTGCTCGTGCTCAAGTCGATGGCGTTCGTCACGTTGATGGCTTGCGAATTGTCCACGTTGACGTACATGCGCGTATTGACGTCCGCCGCGCTGTTCGCAAGTGTCACGGCGTTTGCCAGGTCCTGAATCCGGGTTCCGCTTATCGTCAGGGCGACATTGCGGCCGATGCCGGAGTTGGCGAGATTGAACGCGTCGTTCGTGGTGTTGATGACCTGGCTTCCGGTCACCTTGATCTGGCTATTCGCCCCGCCGGCAGTCGCGGAAAGGTAGACTCCATTCGTGTTGTTCGAGAACTCGCTGTTGATGACATCGAGCGTGCTGCTGGCGCCGGCGAGGTTGGCGTCGAACTGTACGGCCGTCGTCTCGCTCGAGATGGCGGTATTGCGCAGGGATACGCCCACGTAACCGCGCAGCCACACGCCGATTGCCGATGACGCAGGATTGGTGTTGAAGCCGCGTTCGATGCGTGTGTTGTCTACGAGCACGCGCGAGCGCTTGGCGGACACGGCGGTGCCGTTGGCGTAGATCCCAGTCAGGCAGTGGCGCAGGAAGCTGTCGTCGACGTACACGCGAACAGTCTTGGCGGTGATGAGCTGGATGCAGGCGCCGCCGTCCTCGGGAAAGCCGCTGATCGTCGATTTCTCGATGTGAACGGCGCCGGCGTTCTGGATGTCGATGCCGATGAGTGCCGGCGTACCGCTCGCAAGGCCGCTGATGTCGAGTCCGCGCAGCGTGATGTCGTCGGTGTCGGCGGCATTGATCACGATGCCGGTGTTGGGATTCGGTCCGCCGACGGTGATGCCGCCGTAGACGCCGGGGGCGAGGATCTTGATCGACTTGGTGATCGTCAGCCCGCCGTAGCCTGCGGTATCGAGCAAAACGATCTCGCCGCCGGGGTCGGTCACGCCGATCGCGCCCGCGAACGTCCGGCAGGGCGCCGCCTGCGTACACGGCGGCGACAGCGCGTTGTTGGCGTCGTTGCCGAGAGGCGAGGAATGGACGAACGTCCGCTGCACGGCGCCGGCCGGCAGTGCAACGGAACCAAGCAGGATGGAGAAGACGGCGAGCAGAAACGCGTGCCAATAGTGGCGTGCGGCGGTTGTGCGCATGCGGGCCTCCCTGAGGCTGTTGCGTTTTGTTGATCGGGAGGACCGCCGCAATGGCCGCCGGCCCCGCCCGCGACGCTTTCACGGTGCGAAGCCTACGGCAGGTTGCCCGACGAGTGCAATACCTTCGAAGAAAAGAGGCAGCCGGGGGCTTGCAGGCGAAGGCGCCCTCCGATGCCGGAGAAGGACGTGGAGAAGGAGCTCAGGCACCGCGAGAAGGCAATGCTCGGCGCGGCGAAGAACCTCGAGTTCGAGAGGGCGGCGGAACTCCGCGACAAGCTCTACCAGATCAAGGAAGCGATGTTCGGCGTGGCGCTGCCGGTGGAGACATAAGCCGAGGGCGACAGCAAGAAGGGCCGGCGAAGTCTCCCGTCCCTTCGTCTGTCGCCCCGGAACTTATTTGGCTGGAACGATGGTTGGCGTAATGTATGTCGGGCCCGGCGCATCAGTGTTGTCGTAGATCATGTCGTTGCCGATCGACACGACGTTGGGGCTTCCGTTATTGACTATGCTTTCGTTGCACTGAACGAGGTGACTGCCGTCGAGCCTGATGGTACCGTTGCCATGGTCGATGCACGTCGTGGACTGGGTGATATGGGAGTGGTTGACGCTGACGCCAATGCGCGACGTGCCGGACGTCTTCAGCGCCGTAGTCGCATGCGAAACCATCGAATCCTTCATGTCGAGATAGGACTTCGATCCATTGGTCGCGCTGATATCAATTGCCACGGTCGTGACATTGGAGATCTGAGAACGGACCATGTCCAGAACGATTGCGGAAGCCGAATCCGCTGCGCTATTAGCGAGGGTTATGCCACCGGCACCCGTGAACGCGATGCGCGTTTCATCAAGCTCTAGCGAGGCCACGCTGTTCGGGGCATTGTTGGACACGATGATGGCGTCAGTACTTTCCACCACCTGACTGCCATTGATCACGACTTGGGGCCTGGCATTAGCGGTCGTATTCACGACGTTCAGGGCCGTGGTGTTGCGCGTGAGCTCGCTGTTGAGTATCGCGAGGTGGCTTACACTTCCGCCGAGGAGGCTGTCGAATTGCACGCCGACAGCCTGCCGAGAGATCATGGAATTGCGCAGCGACACGTCCATGAAACCCTGCATCCACACGCCGATCGAATTTGAGGCGGGGTTGGTGTTGAAGCCGCGCTCGATCCGCGTATTGTCGACAACGACGCTGGAGCGATTGGCAGGTACGGCAGTTCCGTTGGCGTAAATCCCGGTTAGACAATGGCGCAGGAAGCTGTCATCGACATAGACGCGGACGGTCTTCGCGGTCACTAGCCGGATGCAGGCGCCGCCGTCTTCCGGAAAGCCGCTGATCGTCGATTTCTCGATGTGGACAGCGCCGGCGTTCTGGATGTCGATGCCGATGAGTGCCGGCGTACCGCTCGGAAGGCCGCTGATGTCGAGTCCGCGCAGCGTGATATCGTCGGTGTCGGCGGCATTGATCACGATGCCGGTGTTGGGATTCGGTCCGCCGACGGTGATTCCGCCGTAGACGCCAGGAGCCAGGATCTTGATCGACTTGGTAATCGTTAGTCCGCCGTAGCCTGCGGTATCGAGCAAAACGATCTCGCCGCCGGGGTCGGTCACGCCGATCGCGCCCGCGAACGTCCGGCAGGGCGCCGCCTGCGTACACGGCGGCGACAGCGCGTTGTTGGCGTCGTTGCCGAGAGGCGAGGAATGGACGAAGGTCCGCTGCACGGCGCCCGCCGGCAGCGCAACGGAACCAAGCAGGATGGAGAAGACGGCGAGCAGAAACGCGTGCAAATGGCGGCGTGCGGCGCTTGTGAACATACGGCCCCCCTGAGGTTGCTGCGTTTTGTTGATCGGGAGGACCGCCACAATGGCCGTTGGCTCCTCCCGCCCAACGCTTTCACGGTCCGAAGCCTACGACCGATCCGCAGCGAATTGCAATACTTTCGAGCAAGCGACGCCGCAAGCTGCACGCTCGAGCGCAGCGATCCGGCATTGTTTTGGTGCAACGGAACGTCGCGCGAGGATGCCAGGCGCTCGGTTGCATCACGGCGCAGGGGCACGTTACTCTGGGGGCAATGGCCGCTGCCGATCGCAATCCCGACCCCGCCGCTGCGGTTCTGTTCGTTTGTCTCGGCAACATCTGCCGCTCGCCCACCGCGGAGGGCGTGTTCCGCGCCGCGTTGGAGCAGGTGGGGATGGGCGATCGCGTCGTCGCGGATTCGGCCGGCGTCGGCGATTGGCACGTCGGGTCGCCGCCGGACCGGCGCGCGATCCAGGCGGCCAAGCGTCGCGGCTACGATCTCACGAAATTGCGCGCACGACAGGTCGACGTTGCCGACTTCGCGCGGTTCGGCTGGATTCTCGCGATGGACCGAACCATTCTGCGCGAGCTGGAAGTGCTGCGCCCGGGCGAATTCGCGGGCCATCTCGGGCTATTCCTCGATTTGGCGCCGGAGCTCGGTGTGCGCGAGGTTCCCGATCCCTACTACGGTGGAGCCGAGGGGTTCGAGCGCGTGCTCGACCTCGTCGAAGCGGCGAGCGCCAAACTGGTCGACCGATTGCGGCGACAGTGAAGGTGCGCGCGAGGCAAGCGGCGCGCGCGACTCCTGCGGGATGATCGTTACCACGAGAAGGCGGGCACGCGGCCCGCCTTCGTGACATCAGGGCAACGCGCGGAGCGTCAGCCTGCGGGTGGCTGCTGATCCTTTTGCGTCTCCACCATTTGCAGCGGCTCCTCGGCAATCTCAACCTTCGGCGGGCGCACGCGGCGCGGGCCGGGAGGGCGCTGCAATTCCTCTTCAGGCGTCGGCGCCGGCTTGAAACGCGTCTCGACCAGCTCGAGTCCCGACTCCGGCGGCAGCGTGAGCGAAACCGGCGGCAGCTCCGGAATCGGCCGGGGCGCGGCGACGGGCCGCGGCGCCGGCGCAGGTTTGGACGGCACCTCGACGGGCGCAGCCGGAATTGCCTCACTCTCCAGCGGTGCATGCGGGCTAGCCGCGCTGGGAGCGGGCGTGGCCTGCTCAAACGCTTGCGCCGTGGCGACCATCTCTTCTGCGCCAGGGACCCGATCGGCGGTGGTGGAATGCGCCCCTTTTGCGGCAGGCGTTTCATCCTCCGCGAGGGGAGCCGTGGCCGTCAGCGCATTGGCGGCCGGACTCGCGCCGCCGGTTCGATCCGTACGCTCGGGGCGCGGCTCGCCCCGATTGCCGCGGCGACGGCGATCGCGCCGACCACGCTGGCCCTCGCGCGCCTCTGCCTGCGGGGCGCCGGTTTCGGCTCCGCGCGCCATGCCGGGTTCGGCGGCCTCGATCGCCGGCAGGATTGTGTCGTCGGGCGCGTGCGCGCGCTGCTCGCGCGGCGGGCGCGGCTCGCGTTGCGGCGGTCCTTCGCGTGGCTCGCGTCCCGCCTGGCCGCTTGCGCGCTGTTCTCGCGGCTCACGGGACTCGCGGGGCTCACGGGGCGGACGCGGCTCGCGCTGAGGCTGCTGCCCTTCACGCGGGGCATCGCGGCGTTGCCCGCTGGACTGCTGCGCGCCGCCGCGGGGCGGCTGCGGCTCGCGCGGCGGACTGGGCGGGCGTTGTTCGCCGCGACCGCCACGGTCACGGCCTTCGCCGCGCCGCGCGTCGCGCTCGCGACCCTCGCGTCGATCCTGGCCGCGCTGGCGATCGCGATCGCGCCCGCGGTGGTCGCGGCCTTCGCGCGCTTCGCGGCGCTCGCCGCGAGCTTCCCGTGGTCCTTCGGCGCGCATCGCCGGCGCGGGAATTGCGGGCTCCGGACGGAACCACGCGAGAACGCGTGCGAGCCAGCCCCCCGGCGACGCGGGGCCGAGCGACACGGGGGCGGACGCGGCAACGGGAATCGGCGCCGGTTGCGCCGGCGTGATGCCCTTGACGACGGCTTCCTGGCGCGGCTCCTTCGCCTCTTCCTTCATCTGCTGCGGCGAGATCGGGCTCCTCGGGTTGCGTGACGAGATTGAACGACAGCGGCAGCGGCTCGGCCTGGTTAAGATCGTCATGGCGCAGTCGCTGGACCGTGTAATTCGGCGTTTCGAGATGACGGTTCGGCACCAGCAGCACGTTGACCCGGAAGCGCGTCTCGATCGACAGCACTTCGGTACGCTTTTCGTTCAACAGGAACGTCGCCACGTCGACCGGGACCTGGGCGACGACCTGCGCGGTATTCTCCTTCATCGCCTCTTCCTGCAGGATGCGCAGGATGTGCAGTGCCGACGATTCGGTGCCGCGAATGTGGCCGATGCCGTGGCAGCGCGGGCAGGCAATGTACGCGGATTCCGCCAGTGCCGGGCGCAGCCGCTGGCGCGAGAGCTCCATCAGCCCGAAGCGCGAGATCTTGCCCAGCTGCACCCTCGCGCGGTCGTAGTGCAGCGCCTCTTTCAGGCGCACCTCGACCTCGCGCTGGTTCTTGGCGCTCTCCATGTCGATGAAGTCGATGACGATGAGGCCGCCCAGATCGCGCAGCCGCAGCTGACGCGCGATCTCGTCCGCCGCCTCGAGGTTGGTGTTGAACGCCGTGGTCTCGATGTCGCCGGCCTTGGTCGCCCGCGCCGAGTTGACGTCGACCGACACCAGTGCCTCCGTGTGGTCGATCACGATCGCGCCGCCGGAAGGCAGCGGCACTTGCCGCGCGTAGGCAGTCTCGATCTGATGCTCGATCTGGAAGCGCGAGAACAGCGGCACGTCGTCCTTGTAGAGCTTCACGCGATTGACGTTGCCTGGCATCACGTGGCTCATGAACTGCTGCGCCTGCTCGTAGATCGCTTCGGTATCGATCAACAGCTCGCCGATGTCGGGATGGAAGTAGTCGCGGATCGCCCGGATGACGAGGCTCGATTCCTGGTAGATGAGGTAGGCGCCCGACTGCATCTTGGCGGCGTCTTCGACGGCGCGCCACAGCTGCATCAGGTAGTTCAAGTCCCATTGCAGCTCTTCGGCGGTGCGCCCGATGCCGGCGGTGCGCGCGATCACGCTCATGCCGCTCGGTATGTCGAGGTCGGCGATCGCGTCACGCAGCTCGTTGCGATCCTCGCCCTCGATGCGCCGCGAGACGCCGCCGCCGCGCGGATTGTTCGGCATCAGCACGAGGTAGCGGCCGGCGAGCGAGATGTACGTGGTCAGCGCGGCGCCTTTGTTGCCGCGCTCGTCCTTGTCGACCTGGACGATCAGCTCCATTCCTTCGCGGAGCTGGTCCTGGACGCGGCCGCGGCCGCCGCCGCCTTCCGCGTCGCCTTCATCGTTCGCGTTGCCGCCGCGTCCGCCCTTGAGGTACTGGCGGGCGATCTCCTTGAACGGCAGAAAACCGTGGCGATCGGTGCCGTAGTCGACGAAACACGCTTCGAGGCTGGGCTCGACGCGCATGATGACCGCCTTGTAGATGTTGCTCTTGCGTTGCTCCTTGCTCGCCGACTCGATGTCGAGGTCGATCAGCTTCTGGCCATCGACGATCGCCACCCGGAGCTCCTCGGCCTGGGTGGCGTTGAACAGCATGCGTTTCATGGGTTCTTCCCGGCGCGGATCCGAGCCGGGCTGGCGGCGTTCGAGCAGGACCGCGCGAGATGCGCGGCGTGACGCTATCGGGCGGCGGACGCGCGCGAAGACAGCCGTGTCCGCAGCGGTGGCTGCGGGCGGACGAGAGCAGGATCAGGATCGACGCGGGTGAGCGTGATCATGGCGTCGGCCTCGAAGCACTCGAGGCGCGCAGTCTCGTGGTGGCGGATGTCTTTCTCGTCGCGTTCAGGCGGTCGATGCCGGTGGCTCCCGCCGCGACCGTATCGCGGACACAGGGAAAGCCAGCAGCAGCAGAATTCATCGCTAGGTGCGCCGCGCAATGCGCCGCTTCGAACCGGCCGCAAGCCGGGTGCGGAGACTGCGCTCTTCCTTTAACATCCTTACTTTTCCGGGGCGCAACGCCCGGACGGTGAATGGATTTAACCGGCGGCCGTGCCCCACTTCATTTGTGCGGCACCGCCGAAGCCGCCCCGCGGCGCGGGGCCTCTCGCCAAGACCGGAGCAGCCGGGCCATCACAGGATGACGGGGTCGCCTCTTTTGATAGCGACAATCGTTTGCTGCGAGTCGGATCGCGCCAGGGCCAAAGCGTGTTGCAGGCTATAAGTATAATCGAATGAACGATTTAAGCAAGGATGCCGTCAACCGGCTCGCGGTGGGGGAGGATGGCGACGGGCAGCGCGTCGACAACTTCCTCCAGAAAATCCTCAAAGGCGTCCCCAAGAGCCACATCTATCGGATCCTGCGCAGCGGCGAGGTCCGGGTCAACCGGCGCCGGGTCGGTCCCGACACTCGGCTGGCGGTCGGGGACTCGCTGCGCCTACCCCCGATTCGCGCCGCGGGTCCCGCGCGGGCGGCGCGTAGCGCGCCCGTCGGCCGCGTCGCGATTCCACCGATCCTGTTCGAGGATGATGCACTGATCGCGCTCGACAAGCCGGCGGGACTCGCGGTGCACGGCGGCAGCGGAGTGAGCTTCGGCGTGATCGAGCGGCTGCGCCATGCCCGGCCGGAGGCGAAATTCCTGGAGCTCGTCCATCGGCTCGATCGCGATACGTCGGGCGTGCTGCTGGTCGCGAAAAAGCGCGCCGCACTCGTCGGACTGCACGCGCAGCTGCGCGAGGGGCGGGTCGACAAGCGTTATTTCGTCCTGGTCCGTGGCCAGTGGCGCGACGCGGTGCGCAAGGTCGAGCTCGCGCTCGAAACCTACCTCACGCGCGAAGGCGAGCGGCGCACCCGCGTCGATCGCGCCGGCCGCGCCGCGCGCACGATCTTGCGCCGCGTCAAGGTGTGGGCGAATGCCGAGCCACCGGTCGCGTTGCTCGAAGCCGAGCTCGAAACCGGGCGCACGCACCAGATTCGCGTGCACCTGACCCATCTAGGCTATCCGCTCGCCGGCGACGACAAGTACGGTGATTTCGCCTGGAACAAGAGTCTGGCGAAGAAAGGGTTGAAGCGGATGTTCCTGCACGCGCACCGGATCACGTTCGCGCATCCGGTGACGGGTGATTCGATGGTCGTCGAATCGCCGCTGGCGCCGGATCTCGCGCGCTTCATCGCGCGTCTGGATAGCGCAGACGGAGGACCCGCCGATGGCTGAGGCCGCCCGCCGCAATGCCGCCCGGCGCTTTCGGCTGCTCGTCTTCGATTGGGACGGTACGCTGGCCGATTCGACGGCGATCATCGCCGATGCGCTGCGGCAGGCGTGTCGCGACGTCGGTGAACCGGTGCCCGACGAGCAATCCGCGCTGCACGTGATCGGACTCGGGCTTGCGGACGCGATGCGTCTGGTTGCGCCGTCGCTCCCGCGCGAGCGCTATGGCGATTCTCGCCGCCCGCTACCGCGATCACTACCTCGCGCGCGATCCGGAGATCCCGCTGTTCGAAGGCGTCCGCGAGATGCTGAACGAGCTCGATGCCGCCGGATTCCTGCTGGCCGTGGCGACCGGCAAGACCCGCGCCGGGCTCGCGCACGCGATGGCCCGGCAGGAAGTCGCGCACCTGTTCGCCGCCACGCGCTGCGCCGACGAGAGCGCGCCCAAGCCCAGTCCCGACATGCTGCTCGACCTGATGGAGCTGCTTGCAATCGCTCCGACCCAAACACTGATGATCGGCGACACGACGCACGACCTGGTTCTTGCGAGAGAGGCCGGCGCGTCGGCGATCGCGGTGACCTACGGCGCGCATCCGGCGAGCGAGCTCGCGCGCGAAGCGTCGCTCGCAACGGTGCATTCGATCGGGGAGCTGCGGGCTTGGCTGCGCGCGAACGCGTGATCGCCGCAGCGGACGAGCTGGTCGATGGCGGCAAGGGCGTGCGCTTCACCATCGAGCCGGGCGGACGGGCGCTGCCAGGGTTCGCCATCAGGTTTCGGGGCCGGATCCACGCCTATCTCAATGTCTGTGCGCATCAGGAGCTCGAGCTCGATTGGCTGCCCGGGGTTTTCTTCGATGCCGAGGGTGCGCAGCTCGTTTGCGCCGCCCATGGCGCGCTCTATGCGCCCGACACGGGGCGCTGCGTCGGCGGCCCGTGCGAGGGAGCGTCTCTGGTCAAGCTCGCGGTCCGCGAGCGCGACGATGGCGTCGTCGTGATCAGCGCGCCTTGCGACTGATCGTCCGCCGCTGCGCGGAACGGGTCCCAGGCGCGCGTTCACGGCTGCGCCTTCGGCAGACCCTCAACCCGATCGCCGGCGACGATGCCGCGCTCCGCGAACCAGCCCTTGCGCATTTCGAGCGCGTAGTGTGCCGGTCCGGCCGACCAATGCGTGCGCTCGTCCTGCGGCGCCATGTCGTCGATATTGAGAATGCGACCATCGCTGCCGATGAAGGCGATCGACAGCGGGATGAACGTGTTCTTCATCCAGAAGCCCTGCGGCTCAGCCTGCTCGAACACGAAAATCATTCCGTGATCCGGTTTGAGGCTGAAGCGGTGCATCAATCCCGTCGAGCGCTCGGTGGGCGTCGCGGCGACTTCGGCGACCAGCCTGTGCTTTCCGATCGTGAGGGGGACCGCCGGCAGTTCATGCACCGTTTGCGCTGCCAGAGGCATCGTCACGAGGGCAAGCCCGACGATGGAACAGGAAAGGAAGCGGATCATGGTTGCCAGCCCTTCAGGTGGGTATGCGCCCGCCGTTGATAGACGAGCCAGAGCACAAAGCTCGCGGCCGTGAACCCGAGCATGCCGAGTGCCAGCGCCAGAAGCGAGTGCGCGAGTAACGGGGAGACGCTGCCGGCGTTGACGGCGGACAACGCGAAATTGACGAAACCCTGCAGCGACGACGCCATGCCGCGCATTGCGGGGAAGAGATCGAGCAGGATCAGCGTCGCCGACGGCATCACGACGCTCGTGCCCACGCAGTAGACCGCGATCGGCAGCACGTTCCACGGCACGCCCGCGGGGAGCAGCCAGCAGATTGCAAGATTGAGCGCGACGCCTGCGAACATCAGCGCGTAGCCGAGCCGGATCGTGCGCTGCGGCGAAATACGCCCCGCGAGGCGCCCCGACAGCAGCGCGCCCGCCATGATCCCGCCGATCATCGGGATGAAGAGCCAGGCGAAGCCCAACGTCGTGACGCCGAGCAGGTTGATGAGGAACGCCGGGGCGCTCGCGATGTAGAGAAAGAACGCGGCAAAATTGAGCGCCGGGATCAATGCAAGCAGCAGAAAGTCGAAATGCCACAGCACCGAGCGATAGCTATGCCACAGGGCGCGCGGATGCAGCGGCTGTCGTCCTTCGCGCGGCAGCGTTTCGGGAAGTCTCATCGCCGCCCACGTGAACACGCCTGCGACCAGCAGGAGCAGCACCCAAAAGATCGAGCGCCAGCCGAGCACGTTAAGCAGCGCACCGCCGAGCACCGGCGCCACGGCGGGCGCGATACCGAACACCAGCGTCATCTGCGACATCAGCCGCTGCGCTTCGGCGCCCTGAAAGCGGTCGCGGATGATGGCACGGGCGATGACGAGGCCGGAGCCCGCCGAGAGGCCCTGCAACGCGCGAAACAGCCACAGCGAGGCAATGTTCCCGGAGATCGCGCAGCCGAGCGTCGCCACGCCGTAGATGGCGAGCCCCGCGAGGACCACCGGCCGGCGGCCCAGCGCGTCCGAGAGCGCGCCGTGCCACAGCATCATTGCCGCGAAAGCGAACAGGTAGGCGGAAAGCGTCTGCTGCATCGCGATGGGCGAAGCACCGAAGTCGCTTGCGATGGCCGGGAACGCCGGCAGATAGGTGTCGACCGAGAACGGTCCCAGCATCGACAGCGCTGCGAGCAGCGCCGCGAGTGACCAGGTCCTCCGCGGGGCGGTGACTGCCGCCGTCATCGTGGGCCGACATGGCGGTGACGGGTCGGCGTCACGAGCGATCCGAATCCAGCGTCCCCGCGAGCGCGGCATCGACCGTCGCGCGATCCAACGCCGGCGCGAAGCGCGCAATGAAATCGTAGACGTAGCCGCGCAGGAGCACGCCGCGCCGCAACGCGATCCGCGTCATTGACGGTGCGAACAGGTGTGCGGCCTCGAGCTTTTCCAGATTCGTGTCGCGAGCTTCGTCCCATGCCATCTGGGCGATGATCCCCACACCCATCCCCGTCTCGACGTACGTCTTGATCACGTCGGAGTCGAGCGCCGTCAGGACGACGTTGGGCGCAAGACCCTGCGCGTCGAATGCCGCGTTGATCTGCGAGCGGCCCGTGAACGTGAAGTCGTAGGTGAGGATGGGGTAGCGCGCGAGCGCCGCGAGGGTGAGCGGACGAACATCGACCAGCGGATGCCCGCGCGGAACCAGCACGCAACGGTTCCACTGATAGCAGGGCAGCGTGACGAGCTCGGAGAAGCTCGCGAGTGCCTCGGTGGCGATGCCGACGTCGGCGTCGCCGCGCGCCGTCGATTCGGCGACCTGGACCGGGTTGCCCTGATGGAGCTCCAGCTTGACTTTGGGGTAGCGCGCGACGAAGTCACGCAGCACGGGCGGCAGGACGTAGCGCGCTTGCGTGTGCGTGGTAGCGATCGCGAGCGTGCCTTCGTCTTCGCTCCTGAACTCGGCGCCGACCCGCTTCAGGTTGCCGACCTCCTTCAGCGCCCGGCGGGCTGTCGCGACGATTGCTTCGCCGGCAGGGGTGAGCGAGGCGAGCCGTTTTCCCTGCCGCACGAAGACGCGCACGCCGAGCTCGTCTTCGAGCTGTCGAACCTGCTTGCTGATGCCGGGCTGCGATGTGTGCAGCGCCTCGGCCGCGTCGGAGACGTTGAGGCCATGATCGACGATCGCGCAGAGATAGCGCAGTTGTTGCAGGTTCAAGCCGGCACCATGTAGCAAATAGGACGCGAAACGGCGGTCGGTTAGAATTACCGGTAATTATATCGCCGGAGTGGCTGTCTTCCGGCCACGGAAACGGCCCTCGTTTCGACGCGGCGGCAACGCCCCATGGCGCAGCTCTTTCAAATCCATCCCGTCGACCCGCAGCCGCGCCTGATCCGGCAGGCCGCTGCGATTCTTAGCGACGGTGGCGTGATTGCCTACCCGACCGACTCGAGCTACGCGCTCGGCTGTCGTCTGGGCGAAGCGGCCGCGGCAAAGCGCCTCCGCCAGATCCGCGGTGTTGGCGAAGGCCATTTGCTGACGCTCGTGCTGCGCGACCTTTCCGGAATCGGTCATTTCGCCCGTCTCGACAACCGGCAGTTTCGGATCGTCCGGCTAGGAACGCCGGGGCCCTACACGTTCCTGCTGCCGGCTACGCGCGAAGTGCCGCGGCGGCTGCAGCATCCGCGGCGGAGCACCGTGGGCGTACGGGTACCGGATCACCCCGTGGTGCAGGCGCTGCTCGCGGAACTAGGTGAGCCCATTCTGTCGTCAACGCTGATCCTGCCGGGTGCCTCGGTCCCGCTCAACGACGCCGAAGCGATTCGCGAGGCGCTCGAGAGGCAGGTCGACCTCGTCATCGACGCGGGCCCCTGCGCGGCGCAGCCGACGACGGTCGTCGATCTCGCCGCCGACCCCGCCGTGGTCGTCCGGCTGGGTGGGGGCGATCCGGCACGGCTGGGGCTCGATCGATCCGAAGCCGCCTGACCGGAAGCCTCGGGGGCGGGTTGCCGAGCCCGGAATCGCCGGCGGCGCGGAGGGCGGGAGTCGGGTAAAATGGCAAGCTAATGGATTTTTCGCTCGCGACCATCGTGCTTTGGGCGGTGCCGGTGGTCTTCGCGATCACGCTGCACGAAGCTGCGCACGGCTACGTCGCCCGGATGTTCGGCGACCAGACGGCGTGGATGCTGGGCCGCGTGACGCTGAACCCGATCAAGCATATCGACCCCGTGGGGACGATTCTGGTCCCGGGGATGCTGCTGCTGCTCGCGAAGTTCCTCGGGGGTCCCGCCTTCATTTTCGGGTGGGCGAAGCCGGTGCCGGTCAATTTCGGCAACCTTCGCAACCCCAAGCGGGACATGTTCTGGGTCGCGGGCGCCGGGCCGTTCGCCAATTTCGTGATGGCGGTCGGTTGGGCGCTGCTGCTCAAGGATTCGTCGCCGGGCGCCGTTTTTGCAAGCGACGGGCTGCGCGAGATGGGCGGTGCCGGTGTCCAGATCAACCTGATGCTGATGGCTTTGAATCTTCTTCCGATCTTGCCTCTCGATGGCGGCCGCCTCGCGGTCAGCCTGCTGCCGCGCAATCTCGCGATGGGCTATGCGCGCCTGGAGCCGTATGGATTCATGCTCGTGATCCTGCTGCTGGCCACGGGAATTCTGGGCCAGCTCATGTGGCCGATCTACCGCGTCGCCGAGAGCCTGGTTGCGGCGCTCGTCGGCCTTTGACCGTCGCCACGACCGAGCGCGCGTAATCCCATGTTCGCTGACCGCGTGTTGTCGGGAATGCGCCCGACGGGCCGTTTGCACATCGGCCACTATCACGGCGCGCTCAAGAACTGGGTGAGGCTGCAGGAGGAGTACGAGTGCCTGTACTTCGCCGCGGATTGGCACGTGCTGACCACCCACCACGACGAGACCGGGGTGATCTCCGAGACGGTGTGGGAAATGTTCGTCGACTGGCTCGCGGCCGGCATCAACCCGTCCCGGGCCACGATCTTCATCCAGTCGCGGGTGCCCGAGCACGCGGAGCTCGCGCTGTTGCTCGGCATGATCACACCGGTCGGCTGGCTCGAGCGCGTGCCGACCTACAAGGACCAGCAGCAGAAGCTCGCCGACCGTGACCTGTCGAACTACGGCTTCCTCGGCTACCCGGTGATGCAGGGCGCGGACATCCTGATCTACCGCGCGAACATGGTGCCGGTCGGTGAAGACCAGGTTTCGCACATCGAGCTCGTGCGCGAGATGGCGCGCCGCTTCAACCACATCTACGGCCGCGAGCCCGGCTTCGAGGACAAGGCCAGGGCGGCGGTGAAAAAACTGGGCGCGAAAAAGGCCCGCCGCTACGGCGAGCTCCGTACGGCGTTCCAGGAGCGCGGCGACGCGGAAGCGCTCGAAGCCGCGCAGGAGCTCCTAAACGACACCCAGAACCTGTCGCTCGGCGATCGGGAGCGGCTGTTCGGCTATCTCGAGGGGTCGCGGCGGGTGATCCTGCCGGAGCCCGAACCGCTGCTGACCGAAACGCCGAAGGTGCCGGGGCTCGACGGCCAGAAGATGTCGAAGTCGTTGGGCAACACGATCCTGATGCGCGAGGAGCCCGCCGAGGTCACGCGGAAGGTCCGCACGATGCAGACGGACCCGGCGCGTGTGCGCCGCTCCGACAAGGGCAATCCGGAGCGGTGCCCGGTGTGGGCGCTGCACCAGATCTACTCGGACGAGGCGACGGCGCGACTGGGTCTGAAGGGCTGCACGACGGCGGGCATCGGCTGCCTCGACTGCAAGCAGCCGGTCATCGACGCGATCATGAGCGAACAGGCGCCGATCCGTGAGCGGGCGCAACGCTACCTCGACGATCCGCAGCTCGTGCGCAACATCGTCGCCGACGGCTGCGAGCGGGCGCGCAAGCTGGCCGAGGAAACGATGCGCGACGTGCGGGCGGCCATGGGGCTGGATTACACCTGAGATGAGCGCCGCCGGGCCGTCCCAAGGCGCGAATTGCTCCCCCTCGGGGGGCAGCGAAGCCGCCGAATTGGCCAATGAGGCAGAAAGCGTGGGGGCACACTAAAAATGAGCGCATTCGTCCGTGATAACGTCGTCGACCTCGCGCGGCAGGCCGGCGCCGCGGTCGCGCGCATCCACGGCGAGCCGCTGCTCGAGCTGCCGCAGGATCTCTACATCCCGCCGGAGGCGCTGGAGGTCTTCCTCGACGCGTTCGAGGGGCCCGCTCGATTTGCTGCTCTATCTCATCCGCAAGCAGAACATCAACGTCCTCGAAATCCCGATGGCGGAGCTCACGCGCCAGTATCTGGGCTACGTCGAGATGATGCGGCGGACGCAGCTGGAGCTCGCCGCCGAGTACCTGCTGATGGCGGCGGTACTGATCGAGATCAAGTCGCGACTGCTCCTGCCCAAGCCGCCCGCCGCCGCCGGGCGCAGAGCCGGAAGACCCGCGCGCGGAGCTCGTCCGGCGCCTCCTCGAGTACGAGCGGATGAAGCAGGCGGCGCGCGAGATCGACGCTCTGCCGCTCGCCGGCCGCGATTTCGCGATGGTGCGCGTCTGGTTCGACCGTCTGGCGACGGCCCGGCTGCCGGACGTCGCGCCCGAGGATCTGCGGACCGCGTGGGCCGGGCTGATTGCGCGCGCGCGCATCAACCGGCATCATCTCGTGACGCGCGAGCAGCTTTCGGTGCGCGCCGAGATGAGCCGCATGCTCAAGGTGCTCGCGCCGTCGCGCTATGCCGAGTTCACCACGCTGTTCGCGGCGCATGCCGACGTGCCGCATCTCGTGGTCACGTTTCTCGCGTTGCTCGAGCTCGCGCGCGAGCGGTTGGTTGCCATTGCGCAGGCCGAGCCCTACGCCCCGATTTACGTGCAATTGACGGCGGGCCCCGGCTTCGTGCTCGAAGCCTGAATACGTGTGCTAGTTCATGGACGATTTGAAAGACATCAAAGGCATTCTTGAGGCAGCGCTGCTGACGGCCGGGGAGCCGGTCGCCGTGGCGCAGCTCGCGAAGCTGTTCGATCCGCCACTCGAAGCCGACGTGGTGCGCAAGCTCCTCGACGAATTGCGCGACGACTGGGCGGGCAGCAAGGTCGAGCTCGTCCAGATCGCGTCGGGCTGGCGCTTCCAGGGCAAGCCCGGCATCCAGAGCTATCTCGAGCGCCTCTCGCCGGAGAAGCCGCCGCGCTATTCGCGGGCGGTGATGGAAACCCTGGCGATCATCGCCTATCAGCAACCCGTGACCCGCGGCGACATCGAAGCCATCCGCGGCGTCGCCGTGTCCACCAGCGTCATCACTGCGCTGACGGACCGCCAATGGGTCGAAGTGGTCGGCCATCGCGAGACGCCGGGCCGCCCGGCGCTCTATGCGACCACCAAGACCTTCCTCGACGATCTCGGCCTGCGCTCGCTGTCGGAGCTGCCTCCGTTGGCCGAGCTCGACGCTTCCCACCTGCTGGAGATCCCCGATGCACCCACAAAAGCCGCCGAAGCGGAACTCGCGCTCGCGAGCCCGATCCTGGCACCGTCCGCCGACGGGCCCGATGCACCAGCCGAGCCTGGCGCTGCAGCACATCACGGAGAGCCTGCTGCCGCCGCGTCACAAGTCCTCCACTGACGAGGTCTTCACCGAGCCGCAGCGCCTGCACAAGGTGCTGGCCTCGTGCGGCTTCGGCTCTCGCCGCGCGATGGAGGAGATGATCCTCGCCGGGCGCATCACCGTAAACCGCGAGCCGGCCGAGGTCGGACAGAAGGTCGGGCCCGGCGACGAGGTGCGGATCAACGGCGAGCTCGTGAAGGTCCGCTTCGCCGAGCCGCGCGCGCGCATCCTGATGTATCACAAGCCGGCCGGCGAGATCGTCACGCGTGACGACCCCGAGGGACGCCCGACGGTGTTCGAAAAGCTTCCCAACATCGGCAACGGCAAATGGATCGCGATCGGGCGCCTCGACTTCAACACCGAGGGTCTGCTGCTGTTCACGAATTCGGGCGAGCTCGCGAACAAGATGATGCATCCGCGCTACGAGGTCGAGCGCGAATACGCGGTGCGCGTGATGGGCATGCTCACGCCCGAGCAGCAGCAGTCGCTCACGACGGGCGTCGAGCTCGAGGACGGGCCGGCGAAGGTCGAGAAGCTCGACGATGGCGGCGGGGAAGGCGCGAACCACTGGTACCACGTCGTGATCAAGGAAGGGCGCAATCGCGAGGTCCGTCGCCTGTTCGAGGCGCTCGGCCTCACGGTGAGCCGACTGATTCGCACGCGTTATGGCGTCGTGTCGATGCCTTCCCGCATCAAGCGCGGGCAGACGCTCGAGCTCTCGCCGGAAGAGGTCGGCCCCGTGCTGGCTGCGGCGGGGATGCGTCCAGCCGGACCTGGGCCGCTGCGGCAAGCACAGGGTGGCAGGCCGCAAGGCAAGGGACCCCGTCCGCAGGGGCCACGGCCGCGCGATCGCGGTCCGGCACCGCGAGCCCGCGTCCGTGGTTGGCACGGGCGCCCAGACGGATGACGGCGCGCCCCACGACTCCGACGCGATCGAGCCCGGCAACAGCGCGTTCGGCGATCCGACCCATGGCAACCGCGCCATCGGAAGCTTTTTCGGCAAGGGACAGGGGAGACCGCACGGGCGGCCGCAGGGCAAGGGCGGGCCGCGGCACGGCCAGGGTCACGACCGCGCGTTCGGCGGCCGCGGGCAAAGCACGTATGGGCGACCGCACGGGAAGCCGTCCCAGGGCGCGGCAGGCGGGCATCATCGGCCAGCCTCCCCTTACGTCACGACGACGCTGACGATCCCTGGGGCCGTCCCGGAGGGTCTTCCAGGGACCCACGGGCCGCGTCCCAAGGCGGCGGAGCAGCGTCCCCATGGCGCGAGCCGCCACAAGGGGCCGCCCGGGCCGAATGGCGGCGGAGGCCACGGCAAGCAGCGTGGCCGCAACCGCAATCGCAACCGTCAGGGGGCGAACCCCAAGGGCTCGCCGGCCGACGACACGCGCGGCAATGAAGCGCCGCGGGTCGTCGAAACGGCCATCGCCGACGACGACATCGGCAACCGCTGAACCCGTCTCGAATACAGCTGCGCGCCCCGATTGCTTGGTCGTGCTCGGTCGGCCAATGAGGCTCGGCCGTCGCTGTACGCGTCCTATCTCCGGCCTCGCTGCGCGCCCTCATTTCGCAACTGAGGCACTCGTGGCTGCTCGCGAGCGCTTCGAGAACGGCCAGGCGGGCGCGGCAGCTCGCCACACGCTAGAGGAACAGATCGGGGAGCAGCGGCGTTCCGGGCTTGACGGCGTAGCGATCGAGGTCGGTGATGCCGGCCGCCGCAAGCACGTCCTCGTCGAGGAAGAAGTTGCCGGTTGTCGAGCGCGCATCGCGGGTCAGCACGGCGTGCGCGGCATCGGCCATGATTTCCGGACGCCGCATCCTGTCCGATTGCGCGCTGGCGCCCGGGATCATCGCAATGGCCGCCGTGGCGATCACCGTGCGAGGCCACAGCGCGTTGACCGCGATCCCGTCGGCGCGCAATTCCTCGGCCATTCCCAGCACGCACATGCTCATTCCGTATTTCGCCATCGTGTAGGCGACGTGGTCCCGGAACCACTTCGGATCGAGATTGAGCGGCGGCGACAGCGTGAGGATATGCGGATTGCGGCCCGCGGCAGCGGACGTCTTGAGCAGCGGCAGGCACGCCTGCGAGCAGAGGAACGTGCCGCGGACGTTGACGCCGAACATCAGGTCGAAGCGCTTCATCGGCGTGGCGGCCGTGCCCGTCAGGCTGATCGCGCTCGCGTTGTTGACGAGGATGTCGATGCCGCCGAACTCCTTTGCCGTCGCGTCCACGGCAGCGCGCACCGCGGCTTCGTCGCGAATGTCACAGGCAATCGGGAGTGCGCCACCGCCGGCACTGCGGATCTCCTCGGCCGCCGTGTAGATCGTTCCGGGCAGCTTCGGGTTCGGCGCGGTCGTCTTCGCCGCGATGGCGACGTTGGCGCCATCGCGCGCCGCACGCAGCGCGATCGCGAGTCCAATGCCGCGCGACCCACCGGAAATGAACAGCGTCCTTCCCCTGAGATCCGCCACGCTGTCTCGTCCTTCGATCAATGCCGACCGAACTCCGGCGGGCGCTTGGCGAGGAATGCGTTGATGCCCTCGACGAAATCGGCGCTGGCCGCGCACTCGCCGAAGCTCGCGGCTTCGGCGTTGAGCTGTGTCGAAAGCGTCTCCCGCAGCGACTGGTTGACGAGGCGCTTGCCGTTGGCGAGCGCGCGACCGGGACCGGTCACGATCGCGCGAACGATCGCCAGGGTTGCCGCCTCGAGGTCGGTGCTCGCCACGACGCGATTGACGAGGCCCAGCCGCAGGGCCTCGTGCGCGTCGAAACGTTCGCCGAGCAGCACGATTTCCATGGCCTTCCTGACGCCTACCAGACGCGGCAACGTATAGGTGCAGCCGCCGTCGGGAGTCAATCCGATGTTCCGGTACGCCGATGCGAAATACGCGCTCTCGTCGGCGATCGCCAAGTCGCACGCGCAAAGCAGCGACAAGCCAAATCCTGCCACGGCGCCGTGGACGCTCGCCACGACCGTCGCCGGCATCCTCTGGAGATTCTCGATCGCGGCATGCAGACGATCGATGAGGCGCACGAAGGCGGCCCGCCGCTCCCCGGAGGGTAACGGCAACATCCCGGCAAACGTGTTGAGATCGCCGCCCGCCATGAAGTGCCGGCCAGCACCGTTGATCACGACGCAACGCAGACTCGGGTCCGCGGCGAGCGTCGTCGTATGCGCGACCAGCGCTTCCATCATCGCGCCATCGAGCGTATTGAGCGCCTGCGGGCGATTGAGCGTAAGTGTCGCGACGGCGCCTTCGCGCAGGAGCAGGATCGGATCGCTCATCGTGGGAGACGTCAAAGGTCGGGGCCGGGGCCCCAGCAACCGCAACCGCGCGCTGGAACGAACCGACGGTGGGGGCCCGTCTCCAAGTATAGCCTCGCGACGACCGGTCAGCCGCCCTCGGCGATCTGTTTCCGGAACGGGCTCGCCTCCGCGAGCTCCCCGACGGCGTGCGCGACGTCGATCCGCTCGCGCGCGCAGAAGCCCGCGATCGCCCGGGCGAACTCGGGATCGCCGATCGCGTGCGCGGAGCACGTCGTCACGGGAAGGAAGCCTCGCGCGAGCTTGTGGATGCCCTGCGCGCCGCCTTCGAAGTGAGCGATCCGGCACTCGATGCAGAATTCGATCGCCTGGTAATAGCAGGTTTCGAAATGCAGACCGGGGACATACTCGGTCGTTCCCCAGTAGCGGCCCCAGAGGGTCGTGTCGTCGAACACGTCGAGCGCAGCGCAGAGACGCCGCCCGCCGCGGCGCCCCACGACCAGAAGCAGGTTGTCCGGCATCGTCGATCCGATGCGCTCGAAGAATTCGGCGGAGAGGTACGGCGTCGAGTGATGAGCCTGATAGGTGCTTTCGTAGCAACGGTAGAAGAAGGCCCAGTCAGTCGCGGTGATCGCGCGGCCGACTTGGCGCTCGAAGGTGACGCCAGCCGCCGCGAGCTTGCGCCGCTCCTGCTTCACTTTCTTCCGTTTGTCGTGACTGAACGCGGCAAGGAAATCGGCGAAATCGCGATAGCCCGGATTTTCCCAGTGAAACTGGACGCCGTGGCGGACGATCATCCCGGCGCCAGCGCACGTCGCCGCCTCGTTCGCGCTCGGAAAGAGCACGTGCAGCGACGAATAGGCCGGCGCGCCGGGTCCGCGGGGCGCCTCGAGAAGCGCCAGCGCGTGGTGCAGCAGCGCGCGGCGGACGGCGTCGTCCGGTGCGAGCAGGCGCGGACCCGGTGTCGGCGTGAACGGAATCGCGGCGACGAGCTTCGGGTAGTAGCGGTGACCGTAACGGCGAAATGCGTCGGCCCACGCCCAATCGAACACGTATTCGCCCTGCGAATGCGCTTTCGCGTAAAGCGGAAGCGCGCCGGCGAGCTTCGGCCCGCGCCAGGCGGTCAGATAACAGGGCCGCCATCCCGTCGCCGGCACCGCGCAGCCCGTCTCGTGCAGCGCCGACAGGAACGCGTGCGAAAGCAGCGGATGGTGCGCGGCCAGCGCGTCCCACTCCGGCGCCGGGACTTGCGCGAGCGGAACATCATCGCGAACGACGCTCGCCGGCGCGGGCGAGCGCGGGATCGGGGGCTCTATCATCGGCGGAGAATGGATTTTCGCGTTGGCGTCGCGGCGAAGCAACAACGACGGAGATGTTAAGATGACCCGATGCAAATCGCGGTTGCGCAGCTGAACCAGGTCATCGGCGACTTGAGCGGCAACGGCGCAGCCATCCTTGCCGCGACCGCCGAAGCCGAGCGCGCCGGAGCGCGTCTTGTCGTCACGCCGGAGCTCTCGCTTCCCGGCTATCCTCCCGAAGACCTGCTGCTGCGGCCCGCGTTCATCGATGCCTGCGCGCGGGAGCTCGCGGCAATGGCGGAGCGCGTCCGCAAAACGCCTGTCATCGTCGGGTTTCCCGAGCGCGGCGACGGCAAATGCTACAACGCGCTCGCGGTCTTGCGCGATGGGCGCGTCGCTCAAGTCTATCGCAAGCAGTGCCTGCCCAACTATACGGTCTTCGACGAAGAGCGTTACTTCGAGCCGGGACGCTCACCCTGCGTCATCGACGTCGACGGGCTCGCATGCGGGATCATCGTCTGTGAAGACGTCTGGTTTCCCGAACCGGCCGCGCAGGCGAAGGCGGCCGGTGCCGAGATCGTCATCGTCGCCAACGGCTCGCCGTATCACACGAAGCAGCAGGCGCTGCGCCGTCGGCACGTCGGGGAGCGGGCGCGGGAAACGGGGCTGCCCATCCTCTACGTGAATCGCGTCGGCGGCCAGGATGAACTCGTCTTCGACGGCGCGTCGTTCGTCGTCGATGCGCGGGGCGAAGTGGTTCAGCAGCTACCCGCTTGGCACGAAACGCTTGCCCTCGTCACGCTGGATCAGGGAGCACCGAGGCCGGTGCGCGGATCTCTCGACGAGCGGCTCGAGGCGCATGTCTACGAGGCGCTCGTGATGGGGGTCCGCGATTACGTCGGCAAGAACCGGTTCCCTGGTGTCCTGATCGGGCTCTCGGGCGGCGTCGATTCGGCGCTGGTTCTCGCGGTGGCGGTCGACGCGCTCTCGCGCGAGCGGGTTCGCGCCGTGATGCTTCCGTCGTCGTACACGCGAGCCATCAGCATCGAGGACGCCCAGACGATGGCCGGGATTCTCGGCGTGCGCTACGACGAGCTGGCGATCGAGCCCGTGTTCGGCGCGTTTCTTGACACGCTGGCAGCCGAGTTTCGCGACGCGGTTCCCGATGCAACCGAGGAAAACATCCAGGCGCGCATTCGCGGGACGTTGCTGATGGCGCTGTCGAACAAATTCGGCTCGATCGTGCTCACCACCGGCAACAAGTCCGAGATGGCCGTGGGCTACGCGACGCTCTATGGAGACATGGCGGGCGGCTTCGGCGTGCTGAAGGACATCAGCAAGACGATGGTCTACCGGCTTGGTCGGTACCGTAACAGCCTCGGCCGCGTAATTCCGGAACGGATCATCACCCGGGCGCCGTCCGCCGAGCTGCGCGCCGATCAGGTTGACCAGGATTCGCTGCCGCCGTACGACGCGCTCGACGGCATACTCGAGGCCTATGTCGAGCTGGACAAAAGCCCGGCGGAGATCGTCGCAATGGGCTACGATCCGGATCACGTGCGGCGCGTGGTGCGTCTGATCAAGGTCAACGAATACAAGCGGCGACAGGCCGCCGTCGGCATCCGCATCACGCCGCGCGGGTTCGGCAAGGATTGGCGCTATCCGATCACGTCCGCGTGGTCGGAATGGAACGACATCGACGCCTAACGCAGCGGACCGGAACCGTCCGCTCCCTCCAAGGTGGTGTAAGCTAGGCGCCTGTGGGAATTGCTCTCGCGTTTGCGGTGCCGGGGCCAGCGAGCTAATCCGGCACGCGCTTGAACCGCGCCCCAATTCGCCGTCGCTTGCGCATCAGCGGAGCCCACAGACTTCTCGACTCCACCGTCCGTTCGCCAGTGCCCCATGAAGAAAATCGAAGCGATCATCAAGCCGTTCAAGCTCGACGAAGTGCGCGAGGCGCTGTCCGAGATCGGCGTGACCGGTCTCACCGTGGCCGAGGTGAAGGGGTTCGGGCGCCAGAAGGGCCACACGGAGCTCTATCGCGGCGCCGAATACGTCGTCGATTTCCTGCCGAAGGTCAAGGTGGAACTGGTCCTCGCCGACAACCACGTGGACCGGGCGATCGAGGCGATCGTCAAGGCCGCGCGCACCGGCAAGATCGGCGACGGCAAGATCTTCGTCACAGCGGTCGAGCAGGTCGTGCGCATCCGCACCGGGGAGTCCGGCGAAGCGGCCGTGTGACGGTGTCGCGCCGAGGGCCCGGGCGCTCGGAGAGGAGACGTTCCGATGTCGTTCATGAGCGAATTCCGCGAATTTGCGGTCAAGGGCAGCGTCGTCGACCTGGCCGTCGGCGTGATCATCGGCGGCGCCTTCGGCAAGATCGTCGATTCGCTGGTCAAGGACCTCGTGATGCCGGTCGTCGGCCGCTTCACGGGCGGTCTTGATTTTTCCAACCTGTTCATCGTTCTCGGCACCCCGCCACCCGGTTACGCCGGGCCCATGACCTACGAAGCCCTGACGAAGGCCGGCGTGCCACTGTTCGCCTACGGCAATTTCATTACCGTGGCGATCAACTTCATCATCCTCGCCTTCATCATTTTCATGATGGTGCGGGCGATCAACCGGCTGCGCCGCGAAGAGCCGCCGAAGGCGCCGCCGGCCCCGGCCGAGGAGGTTCTCCTGTTGCGCGAAATCCGCGATGCAGTGAAGAAATAGCGCGCCTCGGGGCCGGGACGTGCGGTCGCCGGGTTGATTCCTTGTCGGAGATCAAGTCCCGGCGTTGACCCGCGAAAGGTGGTTTGCCAGAATCCAGGCGGTTGGCGTGTGCCGGCGCGGCCGTTGCGGCGCGCGTTCGAGACGGCCGCGGGACTCCCGCGAGGCCGCGGGCAACCGCCCATTCACGCAACGCACGGAGGAGATTCCATGGCTGTCCGCAAACTGCTGCCGGCGCTCGCCGCCGCGCTTGTCATCGCCGCGCCGGCGCAAGCCGACATCAACGTCGGGGTCACGCTGTCGGCGACCGGCCCCGCGGCGTCGCTCGGCATCCCGGAAAAGAACACCTTCGAGCTTCTCCCCACGGCGATCGCGGGGCAGAAGGTCAACTGGATCATCCTGGACGACGCTTCCGACACGACGAAGGCCGTTACCAACACGAAAAAGCTGATCTCCGAAGACAATGTCGACGTGGTCGTCGGCTCGACGATCACGCCGAACTCGCTCGCCATGGTCGACGTCGTCGCCGACGCGGAGACACCGATGATCTCGATGGCCGCGTCGTCGCGAATCGTCGATCCCTCCAATCCCAAGACGAAATGGGTGTTCAAGACGCCGCAGAGCGACGCGCTGATGGCGGACGCGATCGCCGTGCACATGAAGGCGAACGGGGTGAAGACGATGGGGTTCATCGGCTTCGCCGACGGGTACGGCGACGGCTGGCTCGCCGAGATGCGCAATTCGGCCAAGACGGCGGGAATCAAGATCGTGGCCGAGGAGAAGTACAACCGTACCGACGCGTCGGTCACCGGCCAGGTGCTGAAGCTCGTCGCCGCGAATCCCGACGCCATCCTGATCGCCGCGGCCGGCACGCCGGGCGCGACGCCGCAGAAGGAACTCGTCGCGCGCAACTACAAGGGCAAGATCTACCAGACGCACGGGGTCGCCAATCCGGATTTCCTGCGCGTGGTGGGCAAGGACGGCAACGGCACCATACTGCCGATCGGGCCGATGCTCGTGTTCGAACAATTGCCCGATTCCAACCCGCTCAAGAAATCGGCGGCCGAGTACATCACGAAATACGAAGCCAAATACGGGAAAGGCTCGCGGTCGACGTTTGGCGGGCACGCCTGGGACGCGTATATCCTCCTCGCCCATGCGGTTCCTGAGGCGCTCAAGAAGGCAAAGCCGGGCACGAAGGAGTTCCGGGCGGCCTTGCGCGACGCGCTCGAAGGGGAAAAGGAAGTCGTCGCGACCCATGGTGTCTTCACGATGACCCCGCAGGACCACAACGGGCTCGACAACCGCGCCCGAACGATGATCAGGATCGACGACGGCAAGTGGGTGCTGGCGAAATAACCGGGTAGCCCAATCGGGGCCGGTTGCGGAGCCACTCGCAGCCGGCCTTTTTGTTGGCTGCCAACCCTCGGTCCAATGGACTTCACGATCTTCGCGCTGTTGACGCAGGACGGAGTCACCAACGGCGCCGTCTATGCGCTGCTTGCGCTCGCACTGGTCCTCGTCTTTGCCGTCACGCGCGTCATCTGGGTTCCGTCCGGCGAGTTCGTCGCCTACGGCACGCTGACGCTCGCCGGACTGCAGCTTGGCACACCGCCCGGCACGATCGGCCTGCTCGTCGGCATGGCCGTCGTGGCCGGTGCGATGGAAGCCTATGCCTGCATACGCCGCGGGGAGTCGCGCCGCGTTCCCGGCCGACTCGCACGCTGGACGGGGCTGCCGCTCGTCATCGCGGGGGTGTCGTGGTGGCTCGCCACACCGTCGCTGCCGTTCTGGGCGCAGATCGTCGTGACGCTCGCGCTGGTGACGCCGCTCGGGCCCCTTCTGTACCGGATCGCCTACCAGCCGATCGCCGAAGCGAGCGTGCTGGTGCTGTTGATCGTTTCGGTTGCCGTTCATTTGGCGCTGACGGGACTCGGGCTCTGGTTCTTCGGCGCGGAAGGCTCGCGCACGCCGGCCTTCTCGGCCGAATCGTTTCAGGCGGGCGGAATCAACGTCAGCGTGCAGAGCCTGCTCGTGGTCTTCACCAGCATCGCGCTGATCGCTGCGCTCTACGTCTTTTTCGGCCGCACGCTCTACGGCAAGGCGTTGCGCGCCACGGCGCTCAATCGCGTCGGCGCCCGCTTGTGCGGGGTGTCGCCCGACCTCGCCGGCGGGCTCACGTTCGCGCTCGCGGCGCTGCTGTGCTCCTTCTCCGGTGTTCTGATCGGCCCCATAGCGACCATCTATTACGATTCGGGCTTTCTGGTGAGCCTCAAAGGGTTTGTCGGTGCGATCATCGGCGGGCTCGTGAGCTACCCGCTCGCAGCGGCAGGGGCGCTGCTGGTGGGCTTGCTCGAAGCATTCTCGTCGTACTGGGCGAGCGGCTTCAAGGAAGTGATCGTGTTCACGCTGATCATTCCGGTGCTGCTCTGGCGGAGTCTCACCACGCACCACCACGAGGAAGAGGAGTAGTGACGTGAGCCTGGGAGCAGAGGGAAGGCGCGAGCGGCGAGCAGGGGCCCCGCGCGCGGGTAGCGCGTGGGGATGCGACCGGGGCGAATCGGCGCCAGCGGCCGACGCTCCGAGCATCGAGTGTCGGGTTCGCGAGGGAGGCCGCCCCGTGTGCGGCGGCCACAGACCCTGCGCCTAATGCAGGCGATGCGAGCGCTGGCGAATCGGCGGCCGGCATCGACGCCCCGCCCCTCGAGCGGCGTGGCGGCGAGGGAGGCCGCGCGGTGACGATGACCGGCAAGCGCAGGCTCCCTTTCGGTGTCTTCGGCTATGCGGCATTCATCGCGGTGTTGGCCGGCGTGCCGCTCGCCGCGCCGCAGTTCTGGGTGACGCTCGGTAATTACATCGGGCTCTACAGCATCGTCGCGCTCGGCCTGGTACTGCTCACCGGCGTCGCGGGACAGACGTCGTTCGGACAGGCTGCCTTCGTCGGCATCGGCGCCTACACGACGGCGATTCTTTGGCTCCACCTCGCGTGGTCGCCCTGGATCAATCTTCTCGTCGGACTGGCGTTGACTCTGGCGCTCGCGCTGGCGCTCGGCTTCATCACGCTCCGCATGAAGGGTCACTATCTGCCGCTGGCGACGATCGCGTGGGGCACCAGCCTGTCGTACCTGTTCGGCAATCTCGAGCTGCTCGGCGGGCACACCGGGTTGACGGGCATCCCGGCGCTGAATCTGTTCGGCCTCGAGCTGCGCAACGAACGGCACTACTACTTTCTGATCTGGGGGATCGCACTCGTCGCGCTGTGGTCCACGGCGAACCTGCTCGACTCGCGGCCCGGGCGGGCGATCCGAGCGCTGCGTGGCCAACTCGAAATGGCCGAGTCCTTTGGCGTCGACGGCGGCCGCCTGAAGATCGTGGTGTTCGTCTATGCCGCGCTGCTTGCGTGCATTTCCGGCTGGCTCTACGCGCACCTGCAGCGCTTCGTGAACCCTACGCCTTTCAACCTCGGCCAGGGAATCGAATACCTGTTCATGGCGGTGGTCGGCGGCGCCGGCAGCGTGTGGGGTGCCGTCATCGGCGCAACGGTGATCACGCTGGCGAAGCAACTGTTGCAAGATTGGCTGCCGATCGTGCTCGGACGCAGCGGCAACTTCGAAATCGTCGTCTTCGGGGTGCTGATGGTGCTGGTGCTGCAGCGCGCGCGCGAAGGGATCTGGCCGTGGCTCGCGCGCTGGCTGCCCACCCCGACGCCGGCCCCGGCTGGCGACGCCGAGCCGCTCCCCTCGCGCGCCAAGCCGGCGCCATCGGGTGCGCTGCTCGAAGTGAAGGAGGCGCGCAAGCTGTTCGGCGGGCTGGTTGCCGTCAATGGCCTGTCGTTTGCCATCGCGCCGGGCGAGATCCTCGGCCTGATCGGACCGAACGGCGCCGGGAAAAGCACGATGTTCAATCTGATCTCCGGCGCGCTCCCGATCAGTTCCGGAGACATCGTCTTACGCGGGCTCTCGATTGTCGGCTGCACGCCCTACGAGGTGGCGCGCCGGGGTATTGCGCGGACATTCCAGCACGTGAAGCTGGTGCCCCGAATGAGCGTGCACGACAACGTCGCGCTCGGTGCCTACCTGCGCGGGGAGACCGGCGTCTTCCGCGCCGCGCTCAAGCTCGACCGGGCCGAGGAAGCGAGGACCAAGGCCGAGGCGCTGCGCATGCTTGCGCGCGTCGGCCTGGCGGCGCACCTGCACGACGCCGCGGGCAGCCTGCCGCTCGGCCGGCAGCGGATCGTGGAGATCGCGCGCGCCCTCGCCGCCGACCCGGCGCTGTTGCTGTTGGACGAGCCCGCGGCGGGGCTGCGCTATCTCGAGAAGCAGGAGCTGGGCGCATTGTTGCGGCAGCTCAAGACAGAAGGAGTGACCGTGCTTCTGGTCGAGCACGACATGGAATTCGTGATGGGGCTCACCGATCGACTGGTGGTGATGGACTTCGGCGAAAAGCTGGCCGAAGGAGCGCCCGCGGCGATCCAGAGCAATCCAGCCGTTCTCGAAGCGTACCTGGGTGGCGTCTGAATGTCATCGCCGACCGCAGGCGACGCGCTGCTCGCCGTGCGTCACCTCAGCGTCAGATACGGCAAGGTCGAGGCCGTGCACGACGTGTCGCTGTCGGTTGCGCCCGGCACGATTGTCAGCGTCATCGGACCGAACGGGGCCGGCAAGACGACGCTGCTCGGGGCGCTCATGGGGTTGCTCCCGTCGCGCGGGGAGATCGCCTGCTTCGGCGAATCGGCGGCAACGCTCTCGGTCGAGGAGCGTGTGGCGCGCGGGCTCATTCTCGTCCCCGAGAGGCGCGAGCTCTTTGCGGCGATGAGCGTCGCCGACAATCTCGAGCTGGGGGCGTTCCAGCGGGTGCGCCGAGGCGACCGGAGCGGCAAAGCGACGCTCGCGGAGGTCTATCACCGGTTTCCCCGGCTCTCCGAGCGGCGCGACCAGCTCGCCGGAACGCTGTCGGGCGGCGAGCGGCAGATGCTGGCGATGGGCCGCGCGTTGATGGGCAAGCCGAAGCTGTTGATGCTCGACGAACCATCGCTCGGCCTCGCGCCGCTGATCGTGCGCGAGATCTTCAGCATCATCTCGGCGTTGCGGTCCGTGGGTGTGTCGATTCTGCTCGTCGAGCAGAATGCCCGCGCCGCGCTCCAGGTGTCCGATTACGGGTACGTGCTGGAAACGGGCGAGCTCGCGATGGAGGGCGGGAGCGCCCAACTGGCGGCGAACCCGCGCGTCGCGGCGACTTACCTCGGGCGGGGCATGACGCGCCGCTGAGCTCACGTCAAGCCCCTTCCGCGAGCGCGGCCATCGCCGCTTGCCGGCGCGCGGGCAAAGCGCCGACAATGATGACTTCCGAGGCGCAAACGCGTGCCGCGTCTTCGCAACGAAGGACTTCCGTGACCGATCTCTCCGTTCCCGTCGTCGCCGGCGCGCTCATCGACGAGGCGCGCTGCCTGCTTCTCAAACCCGCGGGCCTCGATGATGCGCATCTCTCGCGCATCCTCGCATCGATCCACACGCACGACGTCGACTTCGCCGACCTCTACTTCCAATATGCGCGGACCGAAGGCTGGAGCCTCGAGGAAGGCATCGTCAAGTCCGGGTCGTTTTCCATCGATCGTGGCGTAGGGATCCGGGCGGTGCGCGGCGACCGGCAGGCGTTCGCGTATTCCGACGACATCACGCTCGCGGCACTCGAGGAGGCGGCGGTTGCCACGCGGGCGATCGCACGGCAGGGACAATCGGCGCACGCGCCCGTCGGGCGCGTCGGCGCGGCCCACGCGCTCTACGCCTCGAAGGATCCCGTGCTATCCCTCCCCGACGACGCCAAAGTCTCGCTGCTGGAGCGCCTGGAACAGTTGGCGCGCGCACGCGATCCCCGCGTCACTCAGGTCGTCGCGTCGATTGCCGGCGAGTACGAAGCGGTGCTCGTCGTGCGCAGCGACGGGATGCTCGCCGCCGACGTGCGGCCGCTCGTCCGCGTATCGCTTTCGGTCATCGTCGAGGCCGATGGCCGTCGCGAACAGGGCTATGCGGGCGGCGGCGGCCGTGTGGATTACGGGTATTTCACCGACGAGCTGATCGAGCGCTACGCCGCACAGGCCGTCGATCAAGCTTTGCTGAACCTCGGCGCGCGCGAGGCGCCTGCGGGGACGATGACCGTCGTGCTTGGCCACGGCTGGCCCGGCATTCTGCTCCATGAGGCGATCGGGCACGGCCTCGAAGGCGACTTCAACCGCAAGGGGACGAGCGCGTTCTCGGGTCGCGTCGGCCAGCGTGTGGCCGCGCGCGGCATCACCGTCGTCGACGACGGCACAATCGACGGGCGCAGGGGCTCGCTCAACATCGACGATGAAGGCAACCCGACGCAGCGCAACGTGCTGATCGAGGACGGCGTTCTCAAGGGGTACATGCAGGATCGGCAGAACGCGAAGCTGATGGGCGTTGCGCCGACCGGCAACGGCCGACGCGAATCCTTCGCCTACTTGCCGATGCCGCGGATGACCAACACGATCATGCTCGCGGGCACGCACGATCCCGCCGAGATTCTGGCGTCGGTGGACGACGGTCTCTATGCGGTCAACTTCGGCGGCGGGCAGGTCGACATCACCAGCGGCAAGTTCGTGTTCTCCGCTGCCGAAGCGTGGAAGATAGAAAACGGCAAGCTCGCATACCCGGTCAAGGGCGCGACGCTGATCGGCAACGGTCCCGATGCATTGACGCGCGTGTCGATGGTCGGCACCGATCTCGAGCTCGATTCGGGCATCGGCACGTGCGGGAAGGATGGGCAGAGCGTGCCGGTGGGCGTCGGACAGCCGACGCTGAAGATCGACGGGTTGACGGTCGGGGGAACGGGGTAAGGTCGGGGGCGGGCAATGGCCCCGCCTGACCTTCCCGCCGGCAAGCGAACGCCGAACCGTCGGCTTCGTGTCGACCGGCGATCGCCCATCGTCCTGCCTTCGCCACGGGGCGGCTGCCCGCCGCTCACGCTGCTAGTGCAGCGGCCCCTTGGCCTCTGAGCTGGGGACCGCCGGCGCGGGCGACGCGTGATGCATGACCATATAGTCAATTCTCGACACTACAGAGGGTAAACCGGCTCTAGAATTCAAGAGGTCAATCGGATTCGCTATGATGTCGCTATGAGATCGGCAGCTTGGGGCGGGCGCTATTAGGCGCTTGCCGGACTCAGTTACGCCGCACGGGGGCGGGCCAAGTCGCTTTTCCACCGCCACCGGCACTTCCAGCGCCGGCGCCCGGGTGCTGGCGGTGCAGTCGACGTTGGTCTCCGCCGGTGGCGTCGTGGTCCCGTTCGCCGAATAGACCTTCAACGACTCGATCGTGTCCGACACCAGATCACTGTGCGGATCGACCGCCTCCATCACGTAGGTCTTGCCCGGCTCGGCACCGAACACGAACCACCGCGTCTCGGCCGGGCCGATGCTCTGCCGCACTGACGAGCCGTCGGGCACGATCAGCCGCGCGTTGCCCACCGTCGTGTTGGCGAGCGGACCCATCGTCTGCGCCAGAGCCGACAGCGACGACAGACCAAGGAACAAGACGCTAATCATTATCCGGTGCCAGACGCGCGTAGACATGGTTCCCTCTGTTGAAGGGAGCCGCGCGTGCCTTTGCCCCTCAGGCTTGGTGCGGCCCACCGGCGAAACGGATCGTATTCTTGCTCCGCGCGTGTGCGGTCGCAAGATTCGGTGGCCCCCGGCAGACGATCGGCGCCAGGATTTTCAATGGCCGCTGTAGATAACCCCGAACGTCAACTCAGTCGAATGCAGGCGTTGAAGCAAGTCGACCGAGTGGCGGCTCAATAGCGCGCAGCCGCCATTCGCGCGTGAAGGGCCGGTGTTGGTCATCGAGCCGTCGCTCATCGCCGTGAAGTCAAGGACCGTACCCGACCCGATGCGGTCGGCCGAACCGTCCCGAAACCTGACATTCGTTGGCGTAAACTCGGACGTTCAAAGAGGTAGTTCTCGCGGCGCACCAATGCCATAAGGATTGCGTCGGCGAAGATTTGCCCACACGAAGGCAGCGCAGCATCTTCGGTTATGCGCTCGATGACGTGCTCGTAAGTGGCCTGATTGCCTACAACATTCCAACTCGGCAATCGCATGGTCCACACCGATGGCTTGAGCAGTCATGCCGCCATGCAACGCTTGGCGGAGGATGGCCCCAACGCGCTACCGAGTGGGCAACGTCGTGGTTGGTGGACCATCGTCTGGGAGACAACCCGCGAGCCGATGTTCCTGCTTCTACTGGCCGCAGGTTCGCTTTACCTGGTGCTTGGCGAGTTACAGGAAGGATTGATCCTGTTCGGCTTCGTGCTGTTCACGCTCGGCCTCACGCTTTACCAGGAGGGCAAGACCGAGCGAGCGATTGAGGCCTTGCGTGATCTTACCAGTCCGCGTGCGCTGGTGATCCGTGACGGCAAGGCGCAGCGAATTGCTGGACGCGAAGTGGTGCGCGACGATTTGCTGATGCTCTCCGAAGGCGACCGCGTGCCGGCCGATGCCCTGTTGGTATCGACCAAGAATTTCCAAGTGGACGAGTCGCTGCTGACTGGTGAGGCGGTGCCAGTCAGAAAGATTGCCGCCACCCGAGAACCGCCACCCGCAAGGCCCGGTGGAGATGATCTGCCGTTCATCTATTCCGGCACACTGGTGGTACAGGGGCAAGGCAGCGCACGCGTCACGGCCACCGGCCCGCGCAGCGAGATCGGTCGCATCGGCACCGCGTTGGGCACCCTTGAAGCCGAGTCCTCGCCTCTGCAAAAGCAGACCGCGCGACTGGTGCGCACCCTGGCGCTACTGGCGCTGTCGTTGAGCGTGCTGGCGGTAATCATTTACGGCGTGATGCGAGGCGATTGGCTCCAAGCTCTGCTGGCCGGGATTGCGCTGGCCATGGCCATGCTGCCGGAAGAATACCCAGTCGTGCTGACCGTCTTCCCGGCGATGGGTGCTTGGCGACTGTCCAAGGAAAAGGTCTTGACCCGGCGCCTGGCGGCCATCGAAACGCTGGGCGCCACCTCGGTGCTGTGTGTAGACAAGACCGGCACGCTCACCGAGAACCGGATGACGGTCGTCCAGTTGTACGTTCCTGGCGACAGCTTCACCGTCGATTACGAGGTCCCGGCCGATCTGCCCGAGACCTTCCACACGCTGGTGGAGTTTTCCATTCTAGCCAGCGAGACCGCGCCGTTCGACCCTATGGAGCAGGCGTTTCATCGCTTGGGTCAACACTTTCTCGCAAATACCGAACACTTGCACCGCAACTGGACGCTGATGCATGAATACAGTTTGACGCCGCGATTACGCGCCATGTCGCACGTTTGGGAGGCGGTTGAAGGCGAAAGCCACATCGTTGCTGCCAAGGGCTCCCCGGAGGCGGTAGTCGATCTTTGCCATCTCGATACTACCGCGCAAGCCAACATTGTCGCGGCGGTGGATGCCATGGCTGTGGCGGGCCTACGGGTACTGGCCGTCGCACAGGCGCGGTTTGCGGGTAAACGGTGGCCTGCCAGCGAGCACGACTTCGACTTTGAGTTTGTCGGCCTACTGGGTCTGGCCGACCCGCTACGACTGCAGATTCCCGCGGCGGTCCGTCAGTGCCGCGAGGCGGGCATCCGTGTGGTGATGATTACGGGTGACTATCCGGCCACGGCGCGCACCATCGCCCGGCGGGCCGGATTGGAGACACGGCAGATACTCTCCGGCGATGCACTGGCCACGCTGAGCGATACCCAACTGCAGGCACAGATGAGGGCCGTAAGCGTGTGCGCCCGCATCGCGCCGGAGCAAAAACTGCGCATCGTCCAGGCGCTGAAGGCCAATGGCTACATCACGGCCATGACCGGCGATGGCGTCAACGACGCACCGGCCCTCAAGGCGGCGCACGTTGGCGTCGCCATGGGTGGACGCGGCACCGACGTGGCGCGCGAGGCGGCATCGCTCGTACTGGTCGATGACAACTTCGCCTCCATCGTAGCCGCGGTCCAGTTGGGGCGACGTATCTTCGACAACATGCAGAAGTCCATGTCGTACATTCTGGCGGTGCATGTTCCTATTGCGGGCATGGCACTGCTGCCCATGCTGCTCGGCTGGCCAGTGGTGCTTTATCCGATGCACATCGCCTTTCTCGAACTCATCATCGATCCAGCCTGCTCGCTCGCTTTCGAGAACGAACCGGCAGAGGCGGGCCTTATGAAGCGGCCACCGCGCGATCCAAACGCGCCGCTCTTCGGCGGGGCCACGCTCGCAATTGCACTGCTGCAGGGCCTCGGCGTGCTCGGGGTCGTTACGGGTGCGTATGCCTGGGCGCATTTCCGCCTCCCCGAGCCGGAGGCACGAGCGTTTGCGTTTGCCACGCTGGTGATCGCCAACCTTACTCTGATCTTTGCCAACCGTTCGCGCTCGAATGCTTTGCTGGCCCGGCTACGAGCTCCCAATGCCATCGTGTGGGCCGTTACCGGCGTGACGCTGATCTTCCTCGTGCTATCGCTTTACGTGGCACCCGTTGCAGAAATCTTCCGCTTTGCGCCACTACCGCTGCATCAAATTGCTGTAGCCTGCGGGCTGGGAATGCTCAACATGGGCTGGGTCGAGGTGTTAAGGCGGTTGCCGTGGCGGACTGCGCGCCCGGGCTGACCGGCACTCAGAACGAGCGTTTCCGCGAAATGGGCGATAGCAGGAATCCGGTGCAAGGCGAATGGCGGCTTTCGAGCGATTTGTACGGCGAGGCTCACGGTCTGCAACTGGCCGGTGACCGCCACCGCCCCACGCCGGTCGAATGGCGGCTCCCCGTCTTTACCCGAACTTCACAGAAATTCCTCGCGCGTCTGCAACGCCGCGGGAGCGGCCGTTCAGCCAACGCCCATCAATGGGTGCGTTCGGCCACAACCGCTCGGTCGCGGCGCTTGATCGAAATTTCCGGTAAGCAGTTCGTTACCGATTTTCGAGCGCGATGTCGGTGCGCGGCTCGGTGGGTCCTACACGAGCTGGAAGTTGATCGTCGGGGTCCGCTGCAGCGAGCGATCGGCCGGTCGAATCGGTTTCACTGCGCGCAGCTCTACGACGAGCTCAAGAACGACATTGCGCAGCTGCCGCACCCGAGTCAGCAGCTGCTCGTCCGGGCCAGTTCGAGATCACGCCGCCGACCCGAGAGGTCGGGGAGGCGTCGATCAAACAGGCTGGCCTGAAGTCGGACAAATGCGCGGCGCATCGCATTCGTCAAAGTCCATCATCCCGGGCGCGACACATTGACGCAGTGGCGCTGTGCAGGACCTTTCTTGCACGCTCGCCTACTTAATGACGGCATTGTTTGCCGAAGATCAATCGAGGCCATTGGGTTTTGTGCAGCGCAGCGTATCGTCGTAAGAGACAGAGAGACTCTTGCGATCCGGCTCCTCTGGTAGCCGTCCGAAGCCGACTGCGAGAGCACTCTCCGAAGGCCCGTTTGGCAACCCGGACGCGGCGCCGGCAACTGTCCGGCATATCCGCGTGAATGCAGACGAAGGGAGATTTGCTCATGCCTAATTCAGGACCCGCTCTCAGCGCAGCGCCATCGGGCGACGCTGTCGTCAAGCGCACGTTCGACCTGACCGGCGACTCGGTCAACAAGCTGAACCAAGCAACACTCATGCTCTATTCCGGACCCGCCTTCAGCGTCGCGGCGTTGGGCGACGGAATCGTCGAGCTCAAGTTCGACCTGACCGGCGACTCGGTCAACAAGCTGAACCAGACAGCCCTCAAGGACTTTGACGCCGCCACGCAGGCTATCGTCAAGGACACGTCGGTGAAGGGCGTGATCGTCACCTCGGGCAAGCCGGTGTTCATCGTCGGCGCCGACGTGAACGAGTTCGGGAGCATGTTCGCCGCCGGCGAGACGGCGGTGGCGCAATACGTCCTCGGCGTGACCCGCATGCTGTCCCGGTTCGAGGATCTACCCGTTCCGACCGTCGCCGCCATCAACGGTGTTTGCCTGGGCGGTGGAATGGAGCTCGCGCTGGCCTGTGACTATCGCGTCATGTCCACGACGGCCACCGCCGGTTTTCCGGAAGTCAAGCTCGGCATCTTCCCGGGATTCGGCGGGACCGTGCGCATGCCGCGGCTCGTCGGTGTCGACAACGCGGTCGAGTGGATCGCGACGGCCGGAGACAAGAACGCCGAGGCAGCGTTCAAGGACGGCGCGGTAGATGCCGTGGTGGCGCCCGACAAGCTGCGCGACGCGGCGCAGGCGCTCGTCAGGAACGCGATCGCAGGCAAGCTCAACTGGAAGGCGAAGCGCGCGGAAAAGCTGGCGCCCATCAAGCTCAATGCGATCGAGCAGACGATGGCGTTCAACAGCTCAATGGCGGTCGTGGGAGCAAAAGCGGGCCCGAACTACCCGGCGCCGATGCTCGCGCTCAAATGCATGCAGGAAGCGGCGACCAAGGGCCGCGACGAGGCGCTGGCGATCGAGGCGAGGTACTTTGCGAAGGCCGCATTGACGCCACAGGCCAACGCGCTGATCGGCGTGTTCCTGGCCGATCAGGTCGTGAAGAAGATCGCGGGGTCATGGGCCAAGAAGAGCACCAAGGCGATCAATCAGGCGGCCGTGCTCGGTGCCGGCATCATGGGCGGCGGCATTGCCTACCAGAGCGCCGTGAAGGGAACGCCGATCGTCATGAAGGACATCGTACCGGCGGCGCTCGATCTCGGCATGAGCGAAGCCGGCAAGCTACTCTCCAAGCAGGTCGAAAAGGGCAGGATGAACCTCGACGCAATGAGCACGACGCTTGCGCGGATCCGCCCGACGCTCAACTACGGCGATTTCAAGGATGTCGACATCCTCATCGAGGCTGTGGTCGAGAACCCGAGGGTGAAGAGGGCCGTGTTAGCCGAGGTCGAGGGCATGGTACGCGACGACACCATCATCGCTTCGAACACGTCGACGATCTCGATCAGCTTCCTCGCCGAGGAGCTCAAGCGGCCACAGAACTTCATCGGCATGCACTTCTTTAATCCGGTCAACATGATGCCGTTGGTCGAGGTGATCCGCGGCAAGCAGTCGTCCGACGCGGCAGTCGCCGCGACGGTTGCGCTGGCGCAGAAGATGGGCAAGACGCCGGTGGTGGTAAACGACTGCCCGGGATTCTTCGTCAACCGTGTGCTGTTTCCGTACCTCGCCGGCTTCCACATGCTGGTGCGCGATGGCGCGGACTTCCAGGCGGTCGACAGGGCGCTGGAGGAATTCGGCTGGCCGATGGGTCCGGCCTACTTGCTGGACGTCGTGGGCATGGACACGGCCGTGCACGCCGCGGCAGTGATGGCAGAGGGCTTCCCGGATCGCATGCACCAGGATTTCGCGAGCGCCACGGCGGTTCTCGTCGACAACAAGCGCTACGGCCAGAAGAACGGCACCGGCTACTACAGCTACGCACCCGACAAGAAGGGACGGCCGAAGAAGAGCCCGGACCCGCAGGCCTACGAGCTGATCAAGGGTGTCGCGGGCTCGCGTAAGGCGTTCACGCCCGAGGAGATCGTCGCGCGATGCATGGTGCCGATGGTGAACGAAGTGGCACGCTGCCTCGAAGAGAAGATCGTTGCGTCGCCATTCGAGGCCGACGTGGCGCTCATCTACGGCATCGGTTTCCCGCCGTTCCGCGGTGGCCCGTGTCGGTATGTCGACCACATGGGCGTCGCGGATTTCGTCGCGCTCGCCGACAAGTACGCACCGCTCGGCAAGCTCTACGAGGCGCCGGGGCTGCTGCGCGACATGGCGACCGGGGGCAGGAAGTTCTTCGGTTGAGTCAGCGCCCACCACGAATACTGGAGAGATGACATGAGCCTAAACCTACGAGACGTCGTCATCATCGACGGCGTGCGCACCGCAATGGGCCGCTCCAAGGGCGGCATGTTCCGTAACGTTCGGGCCGAGGTGCTCTCGGCCGAGTTGATCAAGGCGCTGTTCAGGCGCAATCCCGCGGCCGACATGAACGATGTCGAGGATGTGATCTGGGGCTGCGTGAACCAGACGCTCGAGCAGGGCATGAACATCGGGCGCAATGCCCTGCTGCTGGCTGGACTTCCGCATACGGTGCCCGGTCAGACCGTGAACCGCCTGTGCGGCTCTTCCATGCAGGCGCTGCACATGGCTGCGGCGCAGATCATGACGTGCCAGGGCGACGTGTTCGTGATCGGCGGCGTGGAGCACATGGGCCACGTCGGCATGATGCACGGCATCGATCTCAATCCCGGCGCGTCGAAGCAGTACGCCAAGGCCTCGAACATGATGGGCCTCACCGCAGAGCTGCTCGGGCACATGCACGACATCACACGCGAAATGCAGGACAGGTTCGCGGCGCGCTCGCACGCCAAGGCCTGGCAGGCCACGCAGGCCGGGCGCTTCAAGAATGAGATCATCGGCATCGAGGGCCACGACGAGAATGGCTTCCGCGTGCTGTGCGATGTCGACGAGGTGATTCGTCCGGAGACGACGGTCGAGAGTCTGGCCATGCTGAAGCCGGCGTTCGATCCGAGGAACGGGACGGTGACCGCGGGATCGTCGTCCGCAATCTCAGACGGCGCCGCGGCGATGCTGGTGATGAGCTACGAGTACGCCAGGGCGATCGGCCTCAAGCCACGGGCGAAGATCGTCTCGATGGCGGTTGCGGGCTGCGACCCGGCGATCATGGGTTATGGTCCGGTGCCGGCAACCAGCAAGGCGCTGAAGCGGGCCGGACTCAAGATTGAGAACATCCGGGTTGCCGAGCTGAACGAGGCGTTCGCCGCGCAGGCGTTGCCGGTGGTCAAGGACCTCGGCCTCATGGACCGTATGGAGGAGACGGTGAACCTCAACGGCGGTGCGATCGCTCTGGGGCACCCGCTCGGCTGCTCTGGTGCGCGGATCAGCGCTGAACTTGTAAACGTCATGGAACAGGAGGATGCCGAGTTCGGCCTTGCCACCATGTGCATCGGCGTTGGCCAAGGCATCGCCACGGTATTGCAACGGGTGTGATCGTGAACAGGTTCGGCCGGCGGGGGAGCGCAGCGTTCGTTGATTCGGACTTCGTCCACCCTCGTCGGCCGTTGTGCAGGTGTTGATGCTCGGTGTCCGTGGACACTCCGCTTAGAAACAACGGAGTAATCCCAGGCCCCGACACGCAAAGGAAAGGCCATGGACAACAGGGCAAAGGACGTCGCAATGCAGCTGGCGGAGGATGCCCGCCAGGCTGAATGGAAGGCCGTGAGCTTTACCGGTGAAGTGTTCAAGGGCAACTTCCGCTGGGATGTCGTCTATCCGTTCCCGGCCCAACCGCCGGAAGACAAGAAGATCGGTGACGAGTACCTCGTGAAGGTGCGGGAAGTGCTCGAGAAGAGTGTCGACCCTTACAGGATCGACGAGGAAGGCGTGTACCCCCCCGAGTCTCTGGATGCGCTGGCCGCCATCGGGCTCTTCGGCATGAAGATCCCGAAGGAGTACGGTGGCCTCGGCTTTTCGGTGAGCAACTACGCGCGCGTTATGGGGCTGATCGGCAGCTACTGCGCGAACACGGTTGCCTTCCTGTCGGCGCACCAGAGCATCGGCGTGCCGCAGCCGCTGAACGAGTTCGGCACCGAGGCGCAGAAGCGCAAGTACCTGCCGCGCCTCGCCCGCGGCGAGATCTCGGCGTTCGCACTCACCGAGCCCGACGTGGGCTCCGACCCCGCGCGCATGACCACGGTCGCAACGCCAAGCGCGGACGGCAAGTACTTCATCCTCAACGGTAACAAGCTCTGGTGCACAAACGTAACGAACCCGAAGGCGACACTGATCGCCGTGCTCGCGCGCACACCCGACAAGGAGCTGCCGAACGGCAAGAAATTGCCGCAGATCTCGTGCTTCATCGTCGAGTCGAGCTGGCCCGGGATCGCGTGCCCGCACGTCTGCCGGTTCATGGGCCTCAGAGGCATCGCCAACGGCACCATCACGTTCAAGGATGTGAAGGTCCCGGCCGAGAACATGATCGGCAAGGCTGGCGAGGGCCTGAAGATCGCCCTGGCAACGCTCAACGTCGGGCGCGTCGCGTTGCCGGCCGCGGGGATCGGCGTCGGCATGGCGTTCATCGACGATTGCCGCTGGTGGACCACGACGCGCCAGCAGTGGGGTCAGCCTATCGGCAAGCACCAGTCCATCTCCAAGATGATCGCGAACTACTCGGCGAATCTCTTTGCCATGAAGAGCATGGTGTACCTTACGTGCGCCTTCGCCGACCGCAAGGACGCAGACATCCGGCTCGAGGCGGCGTCGGCCAAGTACTACTGCAGCGAGACGCTGTACCGGATGCTCGACGACTACCTGCAGGTGCGCGGCGGGCGCGGCTACGAGCGCGCGACGTCGCTCTACGCCCGCGGCGATCGCCCGACGAACATCGAGATGGCGATCCGCGACATGCGGGTGGGCCGAATCTTCGAAGGTTCCTCGCAGGTCATGCACCTGATCGTGGCGCGCGAGGCGCTCGACACGCACTTCAGGCTCGTCATGCCGATTATGCAGCCGAAGCCCGGCCAGAAGATGACGAAGGGCCAGGCCGTCATGAAGGCCGCTGGCTTCTACTTGACCTGGCTGCCTAAGCTGTACCTGCCGGGGACGGGCGGGGACCTTCGGGCGAAGCACCTGAACTCGGTGAACCGCGATCACCTCGCATTCGCTGCCAGGACCAGCAAGAAGCTCGCGCGACGCCTGTTCGCCACGATGGCGAAGTTCGGGCCGAAGCTCGAGCGAGAGCAGATCATCCTCGGCAACTTTGTGGACATCGGAGTAGAAGTGTTCGCCATGGCGACGACGCTGTCCTACGCCGATCATCTGCTCGGCCTGAATCCGTCCGATACAACCCCGCAGGACCTCGCCGACCTGTATTGCCGCGAGGCGCGCCAGCGGATCGCGGCGAATTTCCACGCCATCAAGTCGAACCACAACCGTCTGTATCGCAAACTGGGCGACCTGCTCATGGACGGCAAGCTCGCCTGGCTCGCCGACGGCTCGACGAACCCGATCCCACCGCAGTACCGGGACTGGGAGAAGAATGCGTACGATCCCAAGGCGACAAACGTAGTCCAACGCAAGGTGGAAGCGCCGATCAAGGTCGCCGCCTAGCGACAGCGCGGGGGCCGTGCTCCGCAAAGGATCGCACGGCCCTTTTTCTCCCATCTGAGGAGCCCCCGTTGGCTCCGCCGGAGGCAGAAGCTGTCTGATATTTCCGGCGCGGATATTGTTAACGCATCGGTGTGGTCACGCCGTTTTCCCTTACAGGAATTGGGGAACTCAATTGACGCGGTTCTCGCCCTGGTTTGAACCTGCGCAGTTAGCTCCGTCTGGTCCAGCGCTCGAACTCATCGTGAGCGGTTCTTCGCGGACGATTCGCTTCGACGCCCAACTCGTCGCAAAGGACGAGCGTCGGAGCCGGTCGGACACAACAAATTCGACGCAGTGATTCTCGTTGACAGCGAACTGCGAAAGGCGTCCACTGAAAGCGCTCGGCGACTCGGTTCGGATACTTGAACAAAGCCTGATGATTCGGTTGCCGCATTAACGTTTCGCTGTTGTGCGCACTCCGTTTGCGGGTGCACCTTAGGCGAACGTGCAGTGACCACCCTCGACACGATGTCCAAGGATCATCTCGAGCCGGGCCCGCCCGAGCAGACCTATCGATGATATTGCCGCCAGCGCCATTCGCAGTCGGTAAGGACAGGCCGGCATGCGCCACACGTGACGACGCTACGATAAGTGACAATCTGTGAAGCCCACAAGTCGCAGGCGATCGCCGTTTTCGATCGTACCGGCGGGAAGAGAAGTCCAATATGGAATCGCGGCTCGCATATACGGCGGGGAGCATGGTGGTCGTGGCTGGCGACGGCACGCGCAAACACGTGCCCGCCGGTGCATGCCTGATCGACTGGGAATCCGAACAAACGGTCGCCTGCACGATCCGCTGGAGCGAGCTCGGCGTCGACTGCAGCGGACAAATTGCCGCGCAAGCGCTGCGCGCCTACTTGCTCGGTTGTACCGTCCAGTACGCGTGAGCGCCGCAACCAAGCAGTGAGCCCGGCTGCCCGGGTTCGTCATTCGCTCGGCAACCGATCGCTCCAGCGCGACGATGTTCACGGCCTTTGCCCTTCGGCCAACTCGCCACTTCAGTGCTTGACCCCTATTGCTCAGACACCCGATAACTGCGGCGGTCGCTGACGGTCGGCTTTCGGGAGTTGCCGCTGTCCGGATCGGGTCGACTGCAGTAGTTCAAGCGATTCGACTGGGCGGCCGCTGATTAGCGCACATCGGTCACCGATGCGCGAACGGCCGGGTTCGCTCGCAGTGCCGCCGTTCGGGGCGGGCAGAGCGTTTGACCGTGCCCGACCCTTCTCGGTAATACGCCCGACGGAGCTAACCATCCGCTTCGTCGCGATTGCGGTCATTAGCAGGCCCCCAATCCAATACTGAGGATCGAGTGTCTTCCCGCGACCGGACCGTCGGTCTCCACATCGGTGCTGACGTAAATTTCGAGCATGGGCGGCCCCCTCGCAGCATGCGCCGCCTCTGCCGTCGGGGTGTTGCTTCTAACCTGCCGCCTCGAATCAGACGTTGCCCCCGTCATGTTGGCGCCATTCCCTTGTCCGTGAGCTCTTTGATAGCCGTCGCGTTCTTGGACAGGTGCGTCAGTCCCATACCGCGCAACACATTCGGCGATTTGGTGAACTGAATGTTGTCGTATCCGACAATCTCGATGCGGTTGCCCCAGGGGTCGAGAAAGTCGAGAAACGGTCCAGGCAGCACATGAACGCCTGCGGCGATCAGCGCGTCGCGAGCACTCTCCCTACTATCGACGACAAGACCGAAATGACGTCCCTCGTCAGTCGACTGCGTGCGGCCGTTCTGGAGCGCGAGAAACTGGTCTCCCAGGTCGATGAAGGCCATGGAATCGCTCTTGCTGCGAAGCTTGAAGTCGAACAGTCGCCCGTAGAAAGCAAGCGCCTCTTCCACGTCGCCGACTTCGAGGGCGATGTGATTGAAACCGACCATGCGCGCTTTCTTTGCTTCAGACATGAATTCCTCCAGTACTGGTTCTGCTAGATCAGATGGCCGGAAGCGATCGCGGCGACTGCCATCCCGGTATCGAGCTGTAAACCTCGAATCGACTATCTTTCAGGTATTCCCGCCCTGCGCAGTCCGTCGAAGAGGTTAGTATGTCCTGCGGGAGCGAGTCCGGCTGGGAGAAAATCAGGACCGAATCACCGAACTCGTGCGTGCGGTAGCTCGAGGCTTCCAGCGCCGCTCCGGCCCGGGCGAGAACGTCGTCGTCCTGGAACGCACGGAGCACCTGATGGTGGCTCTCCTCCGGCCCGTGGGTCCCGGAAAGGATCGCATCGACGACGCGGAGCTGCGTCTCCGGGCCGATGCGCTGGTCAGCGACTCCTTCGCCGGTTCGACCGCAGGAATGCTCCAGCGCGCGAACGACCGTCGTCCCCACGGCTACGATTCGGCCGCCGCTCATTTTTGCACGACGAAGGGACGAAGCGGTGCTCGCTGCGACACGATAAGGCTCGTCGAAGGGCAGGCGCGCATCGAGGGCGGGATCGCCCGTCGACGAGATGCCGGCGGCCAGCGTGATGGTGGCGAACTCCACGCCGCGGGCACGCAGTGCGCCAAGAAATCGCCAGTCGAGCGCGAATCCCGCGGACGGCGGCTCGAAGGCGACCGGAAGCGCGGCAATCAGTGTCCACACGTCCCACAATGCGAGCGCTCGGGCGAGGTAGGCATACTGAATCGGCCGGCCATGGCGCGCCATGCCAGCCCACACGGTGTCTGACCGACCTTGGAATTTAAGCGCGACGAACCGCTCGTGTCCGAGCATACCGTCGACCGTTGCGGCAAGCGGCCCAAGCGCCAGGCGATCGCCGGGCGCGAGCGGCGGCGGCGGCGGACGGTCTTCGGTGCGCGTCTGCCAATCGCCGGCGCCAAACACCACCGCAGCGAACCTTAGGTCCTCGCGCGCGAGAGATGACCGCCCGGCGAGGCGCACTTCAATCGGTGCACCGCTCGACAGGTGTATTCCGTGCAAGCTTGCGGGCAGCGTGGCCGCGTCGTTTGCGACGACGAGATCGCCAGGCGCTAGAAAATCCGCGAGGCTCGAACGCGCGGCATGCGCAATCGCCCCGTACCCATCGACGACGAGCAGGCGTGCGTCCGGAGGCCGCTGCACCGGGTGGCGAGCGGCGATCATGCATGCTCCTTTGTCAGTGCAGCCGCGATGGCATCGGCGAGCTCGCGTGCTGCGGTCTCGGGCTGCTTGAGCGTCGCCGGGTCGGCACCGGGCACGGCGAGCGCATGCAGCGGCGTATCCATGTCGCCCGGATCGAGCGATAGGAAGCGCACGCCTTGGGCGGCAAGCTCCTCGCCCCAGACCGCACTCATGTGGTGCAACGCCGCTTTCGACGCCGCGTAAGCGCCCCACTGCGCATAGGCGTTGATCGCAGCGTCGCTCGATATGTTGAGCACGAGCGCGCCGCGGCCTTCGCGGGCGGAGGCGGTCAAGGCGCCGAGCAGCGCCTTGGTGAGGCGGAAGGGCCCAAGGACGTTGGTCTCGAGCGCGAGCGCGAAGTCCTCGCATTCGGTGTCGCCGAGAAGCGCGAGCGGTGTTGGCCCGAGGCTCGACGCATTGTTCACGAGCACGTCGAGGCCGCCCAGCGCCGCGTTGATCTGGAGAGCGATGGGGTGAATATCCTCCTGCCGGGCGACGTCGCCGACGATGCCGTTGGTTCCCGGATGATCGCGTGCGACGCGGTCGACGCGCTCGCGGGTGCGCGCGACGAAGGCGACGCGTGCTCCCCGTTGGCACAGCTCCCGAACGAGCGCGAGGCCGAGACCGGAGGTCCCGCCGGTAATGGCGACTCTTAGAGCGTTCATGGCACGTACTCTACAAGTTAAAGTGAACTTGAAGTCAAGGGTCAAATACATTAGACTGCGGTAATGGACAACCTGCTCACAATCCAGGAGATTTCGCGCAGGAGCGGCGTCGCCGCTTCTGCGCTGCGCTTCTACGAGGCGCGGGGGCTGATCCGGTCCGAGCGGTCGGGCGCCGGCCACCGCCGCTTCCAGCGTGCGACGCTGCGCCGCATCGCGTTCATCGTCTTCGCCCAGCGCGTTGGCCTGTCCCTGGAGGAGATCGGGGCGGAACTCGCCAAGCTACCGGCGCAGCGCACTCCGACCGGGCGCGACTGGGCGCGCCTCTCGAGCGCGTGGACTTCGCGCATCGACGCACGCATCGCCGAGCTGCAGCGCCTGAAAGCGGGGCTGATGGAGTGCATCGGCTGCGGCTGTCTCTCGCTCACGCGCTGCCAATTCGCCAATCCCGCCGACCGCGCCGCGCGCAACGGGCCGGGCCCGCGCTACTGGATCGGCGACCGAATTCCCAAAGGCTGACGAATCGCCGTCGGTCCTTATTGCGAGCAATGCAACTTTGCGCCCTGCCTATTTCTCATCAGTTCAATCGCCGTGCGGGTCAACGGCTTCCCGGCAAATTGAGATGTAAGGGCGACCTCGCAGCAAGCTCCCGATCATTGTCGTCCTCATCCTGATCGGGCGACCAGCGCACGCGCCATGGTGACCGAGAGAGGAATCTTGGCCGCTATTACGCTGAGCGCGTCGGCGTCAGGTGCCAAGCGACGTGTATCAGGTAGGTTCCGGTCAAAGCGCCCGAGCACGACGCGCTTTGGACGACCAAGGACCCAACCCTAAAACTGAAATGAGCTCCTACCGCTCGGGAGGAGTTCCAAGGTCAGGCCGGCGGTCCTGTCATCGTGGAGGTACAAACGCTTGCCGGGAGGTGGCCGACACTTGGTGGCTCGGACCGGCGTGGCGCGCGAAAACGTGAACTTTTCCATGGTGGCTCCAGCGTTGGATGGCATCGCTATGCCGTCGCTATGAGTCGCTACGGTAAGTCCGGTAGTCCGGTGTCTACCGTGAAGCCTGTTTTCCCTCTAGTGCAGCGGCCCCTTGGCCTCGGGGCTCGGAATCGCCGGCGCGGGCGACGCGTGATGCATGACGATGCGCCACCCCGACGGGGTGCGCAGGAATACATTGGTGCAGATCGCGGCGCCCCGGGGCGTGCCGTCGCCCTCGACCGTGATGTGCTCGACCGCGCTTTGCATCGCGAGCCCGACGGTCTCGATCACCACGATCTGGTCCAGCCGGAACGCGAGCCGCGTGTCGCTCGCGAAGAGCTGATCCCAACCCGCGCGAACGGCGTCGTAGCCGACCATGCGCGAGCCCCCCGGATGCACGCAGACGATGTCCTCGTCCTCGGCCCAGGTGGCCATCATCGCATCGAGGTCGCGCGCCTCGAAGGCCTGGTAGAACGCGAGCGCGACGTCCGAGGGCGTCGTGTAGATCGGTGGCGTGCGGACCTTGGCCATGGGGCTTTAAGCGATCGGAGCCGGGAATCAGGGCGGCGACGCGGCGTCGGCGTCCGCCGACTCGGGGGCGAGCGCCGAGCGCGCGAGATCATACACCGCGGAGGGCTCGAGATCGCGCATGCACCTGAAATGGCCAAGCGGGCATTCGCGCTTGAAGCAGGGGCTGCACGCGATCTCGATCTTGGCGATCTTCGCGCCGGAGGAAAGCGGCGGCGTGTAGACGGGCGACGAGGAGCCGAACAGCGCCACCATCGGCACGCCCACGGCGGCGGCGGCGTGCATCAGGCCGGAATCGTTGCTGACCACGATCGCGCCGAGCGAGAGAAGATCGATCGCCGTTCCGAGGTCGGTGTGGCCGGTGAGATCGCGCAGCCGCGGCGCTAGGTCGCCGGAGGCCTGCAGCACCGACTCAGCGGCGAGCTTGTCGTTCGGCGAGCCAACGAGCCAGACCTGCATCCCAGCGGCGATGAACTTCGCGGCGAGGTCGGCGAAATGGGTTGGCGGCCACCGCTTCGCCGGACCGAACTCGGCGCCGGGGCAAAGGATCGCGACGCGCCGGTCGGCGCGCAGGCGCAGCTTGCGGACAGCGGCGGCACGATTCGTCGCATCGGGGACGAGGACGGGGCGCGGCGGCATCGGCACCAGATCGTGCGGCTTGACCGCGAGCGCGGCGAAGCGATCGACCAGTCGTGGCAATCCTTTCTTGTCGAGGCGCCGGATGTCGTTCAGCAGGCCCCAACGCATTTCCCCGACGTAGCCGGTGCGGCGCGGGATTCCCGCGAGCCAAGGAATGAGCGCCGATTTCCAGGAGTTGGGCAGCACGATCGCGCGCGTATAGCCGTTGCCGGACACGAGCCGCGCGAGCGCGCGGCGCCCGCTCCAGTCGAAACGGCCGTGCCCGGTCGTTGTTTCGATGATGCGGCCGATGCCGCGCATCCGCGCGTAGACGGGCGCGCACCACGCAGGCGCGAGCGCGTCGACGATCGGCTCCTCGTACGGGTCCCGCACCAGCGCCAGCAGCGGCTCCGACAGGATGGCGTCGCCAACCCACGAGGGCGCGACGATGAGAATGCGTTCCATCAATCCAAATTGAGTCCGCGTTCGGCTGCCGCAACGGGTACAGGTGGCTCTTTCAGTGGGGGGAACCCTTCAGCGGCCCGCCCTTCAGCCGATAGCGTGTCCCACAATACGGGCACATCGCCTCGCCGGTTTCCTCGATCGCGAGGAAGACACGCGGATGCGACGACCACAGCGGCATCCTCGGATTCGGACAATAGACGGGGAGGTCCCCGGGCTCGACTTCGACTGCTGCGACGTCGTTGACTGCCATCGTTAATGTGCCCCCACGCTTGCGGCTGATCCCGCTGCGCTGCCCCCCAAGGGGGAGCAATTCGCGCCTTGGGACGCCCCGGCGGCGCGAATGTGTGCCCCCACGCTTGCGGCGTGGCGGAGGGCGCGGCAATTCACGCCAGCGGAGCGCCGGGCCGCGCTCATCGTCCTCACGCCCGCGCGAGCCACGCCTTCTTCGACGGGTTGCGGCCGTTGACGGTGTCGAAAAAGAGCGCCTGCAGCTTGGCCGTCACCGGTCCGCGCCCGCCTGCGCCGATGACCCGATTATCGTACTCGCGGATCGGCGTCACCTCGGCGGCGGTGCCGGTGAAGAACGCTTCGTCGGCGACATACACCTCGTCGCGGGTGATCCGTCGTTCGACGACCGGGATGCCGAGCTCGCCTGCGAAGGTGATGATCGTGTCGCGGGTGATGCCGTTCAACGCGCCGCCGGAGAGATCCGGCGTATGCAGCTTGCCGCCGCGCACGATGAACACGTTCTCGCCCGACCCCTGGCAGACGAACCCCTGCGGGTCGAGGAGCATCGCCTCCTCGTAACCGTCGTGCGTCGCTTCCTGGTTCGCGAGGATCGACACCGCGTAGTTGCAGACGGCCTTGGCGTTGCACATCGTGATGTTGGGGTGGTGGTGCGTGAACGACGAGGTCTTGACGCGAATGCCTTTTTCAAGCCCGTCGGCGCCGAGATAGGCGCCCCACGGCCACGCCGCGATCGCGACGCGCACGGGATTGGATTTCGCCGCAACGCCCATCGCCTGCGAGCCATAGAAGACGAGGGGCCGGATATAGCAGGCGTCGAGCTTGTTGTCGCGGATGCAGGCGAGCTGCGCCGCGTCGATTTCATCCTTCGAGTACGGGATCTTCATCGCGAAGATCTGCGCCGAGCGATAGAGCCGATCGGTGTGGTCGCGCAGGCGGAAGATTGCGGGGCCGTCGACGGTCTTGTACGCCCGCACGCCTTCGAACACGCCAAGCCCGTAATGAAGCGTGTGCGTGAGCACGTGCGTGTTGGCCTCGCGCCAGGGCACCATCTTGCCGTCGTACCAGATCCAACCGTCGCGGTCTGCCATCGACATGGCGGAGCTCCCTCGGCCAAAGCCGCAATTTTACCCGATCCCCGCCACTCATCGCCGCGGTCCGGAGCGCACCCATGGACCGCCGCCCGATCGCCTACGCCCATGCGGTACCGAACACGTGCTCCCATAGCGCGCGCACCGCGGCGCGCCGTACCGCCTGCGTCTCGGGTTCGACCCGCGCGTGGGGTGCGCCGGTGAGGCGAATCTGGTGCTGTGCGCGCCGATAATCGCGATAGGCATCGGCGGCGTGGAGCGCAAGCGTCCCCGGCACCAGCGAAAGCTCCCCGGCCATCCGCAGGAGCGCGATGTTGCCGACATTGCGCGTGAGCGCCGCCTGGTTGCGGGCATGCGCGAGCACGAGGTACTGAACCGCGAACTCGACATCGACCATGCCGCCGCTGTCGTGCTTCAGATCGAAGAGTGCGGTGCGGTTTGGATGTCCGGCTGCCATCCGGCGCCGCATGTCGACGACGTCCTGCTGCAGTTTGGCGCGATCGCGCGGCAATCGCAGGATCGCCTCGCGCTCGTCCTCGAATGCCGCACCGATCGTGGCGTCGCCGGCGACGAACCGCGCGCGCGTCAACGCCTGGTGCTCCCAGGTCCACGCCTGTTCGCGCTGATAGCGCCAAAACGCCGCGAGCGAGGACACCATGAGTCCCGCGGCGCCGTCCGGACGCAACCGCACGTCGGTCTCGTAGAGCGCTCCCGCCGCGGTGGTCGCGGTGAGCCAGGTGATGATCCGCTGGCCGAGGCGTGCGTAGCGCTCGGCGGCCGTCTCGTCGGGATCGTCGTGGATGAAGACGAGATCGAGATCCGACGCGTAGCCCAGCTCCTTGCCGCCGAGCTTCCCGTAGCCGATGACCGCGAACTTGGCCGGTGCCGCAGCGGCCCCGGAAAGATGCTTCCACGCGGCGTTCATCGTGGCGGCGATGATGAGATCCGCGAGCATCGACAGGTGGTCGGCCAGGCGCTCGACGGTGAGGAGGCCCGCCAGGTCTTGGGCGAGAAGGCGGAACGTCTGCGCGTGCTGAAAGTGGCGCAGCGTGTCCATCTGCAGCTCGGCGTCGCCGGCGCTATCGTCCAGCAGGCGCGCGAGCTCCGTGCGCCAGGCCTCCCAATCGGGGTCCGCCAGCAGCACCCGCGCGTCGAGCAGCTCGTCCAGGAGCAGCGGATGTCGGGTGAGGTAGTCCGCCGCCCACGCCGAAGCTCCCATCAGCTGCGCGAGCCTCGGCAACACCGGCGGATGCTCCGTCAGCAAGGCGAGATAAGCACTGCGGCGGCTCACCGTTTCGAGCAGATCGGCGAGCCGGCGGAGCACGACCTGGGGGTCGGCGCCCGGCACGCGCTCGGTCGCTGCCACGGCCAGAAGCTGCGGGACGAGCGCGTCGACACGTTGCCGCGAGAGCGCGGGAAGCTGGACGTAACGGCTGCTCGCGCGAAAGCGGGCGAGTTCGGCAACGAGGCGCTCGGGATCCGTATAACCGATGGCCGCGAGCCGGTCGCGCGCGGTGTCGGGGCTCGCGTCGCCCCGCCAGACCGCCGCGAGCTTCGCCAGGTCGAGGGCGCCACGCATCGCGGGGGTCGTCGCGGGCACGGCGATCGACGTGCTCGTGGCGGCATCGGCGTCGCCGAAAGCTGCGGCGAACTGGGTGGCTACGGCATCGCGATGCACCGCGAGCGCGGCGTCGAACGCGGCCGCAGTCGGGAACCCGGAGGCTTTTGCGAGCGCGGCGCGTTCGGCGAGATCGGAGGGCAACATCTGCGTCTGCCGGTCGTCGCGATATTGCAGCCGGTGCTCGACGTTGCGCAGGAAGACATAAGCGTTGCGCAGCGCCGACACCGCCGACTCGGGAAGCAGTCCCCGTGCGCCGATCGCGTCGAGCGCGCGCTGCGTGCCGCGGACCCGCAGCGCGAGCTCGCGCCCGCCGCGCACGAGCTGCAGCGCCTGCACGATGAACTCTATTTCGCGAATGCCGCCGGGGCCGAGCTTGATGTCGGGTGCATAGTCGCGGCGCTTGACCTGCTCGCGGATCTGCCGGTGGATGTCGCGCAAGCCCTCGTAGGCATCGTAGTCCAGGTATTTCCTGAACACGAACGGCGTGATCTGCGCGTAGAGCTCGTCGTGCCGGTCGCCGGTCAGCGCCCGGGCCTTCAACCACGCGTAGCGTTCCCACGCACGGCCCTGCGTCACCAGGTATTGCTCGAGCGCCGCGTACGGCACCGACAGCGGTCCGGACTCGCCGTACGGCCGCAGCCGCATGTCGACGCGGAAGACGAATCCGTCGGCGGTGACATCGTTCAACGCCGCGATGATGCGTCGGCCGAGCCGGTCGAAGAACTCGCGGCTCGAAACGGCTCGCGCGCCGTCGGTCTCGCCGCTCTCGGGGTAGGCGAAGACCAGGTCGACGTCCGACGAGACGTTGAGCTCGGCTCCGCCCAGCTTGCCCATCCCGATGACGACGAGCTGCTGCGCGCGACCCTGCTCGTCGCGCGGCTCGCCGTGCGCGGCTGCGAGAGCTGCATGGTGGAGCTGCGCCGCGGCGCGTGCGGCCGTCTCCGCGAGCGTGGTCATGTTGGCGCAGACCTCGGCGAGTCCCGCGCGACCGGTGACGTCGCGCGCGAGCGTGTGGAGATAGACGCGGCGACGCAGCCGGCGCAGCGTCGCGGCGAGCCGCGCCGCATCACCGGCTTCGACCGCGCCGGCGACCTCTGCGCGCGCCGGTCCCCACGCGTAGGGCGCGTCGAGCGTCGCCTCGAGCAGCGCACGCTCCTCGGGATGCGCGGCAAGCGCTTGCGTCGCGTAACGGCTGTACGCGAGCGCGGCAGCGAGGTCGGCGGCGGAGGGCATGCGAGCGGGATGGGGTGGAAGGTAGCGGTAACCGCACAGCGCGCGGCCCTCGGGCACGCGGCGGCGACACGCTATCCGCTACAATGGCCGAGAGCAGAACTATTATGCCTTCCGCGCGCGCCCCTTATCGCGCTACTGCAGCATTTCGCCGTGCGCTCGCCCGCCTCGCCCGTCTTGCGGGCATCGTGATCGTCGCGGGCGTCGGACTGTTTGCACTGACGCTCCTCGCGGTCCGCTTCGTCGTATTTCCGCGAGTCGACGCATACCGCGACGCGGTGACCGAAGCATTGTCCCGGCAGCTCGGCCAGCCGGTCGACATCGCCGCGCTGTCGACCGGCTGGGACGGCTGGAACCCGAAAATCGTCATCGAAGGATTCCGCGTCCGTGACGGCAGCAGCAACGTTGCGCTGCTCGAGCTACCCGAAGTCGACCTCATCATCGCGTGGACTTCGCTGCCGTTGCTCGAGCTCAGGCTGAAGCAACTCACGATCGACCGACCGCGCCTCTCGGTCCGCCGCGACCGCGCCGGCCTGCTGCACGTCGCCGGCATCGAGATCGATCCCGATCGCGCCGTCGACGACCGGCAGATGACCGACTGGCTCCTGCGCCAGCGCGAGATCGTGATCCGCGACGCCCTAGTCACGTGGAATGACGATCTGCGCAACGCGCCGCAACTCGTGCTCGATCGTGTCCAGTTTCGCCTCGAGAGCAGGCTCGGCTACCACCGCTTCGGCCTCAAGGGCACGCCTCCGGCGGAGCTCGCCGCCCCGCTCGATGTCCGCGGCGAGGTGCGCGGTGCCATGCCCAGGGAATGGCAGAACGCGCAGGGGAGGCTGTACGTTCGTCTCGACTATGCCGACGTCGGCGCTTGGCGCGAATGGCTGCCGCTCCCACCGACGATCGCGAGCGGAAAGGGGGCGATGCGCGTCTGGTTCCAGTTCGCGAACGGCGAGGCGCGCGAGATCATCGCCGACCTCGAGCTCGCCGACGTCAAAGCGCGGCTCGACGAAAAACTGCCGGAGCTCGAGCTTGCGCACCTCTCCGGCCGCGCCGGCTGGCGCAACGCGACGCCGCAGCACGAGTTCTTCACCAACGGGCTCGCGTTCGTCACCCCGGGGGACAGCGGCTCGACGCCACGACTCTGACCGCGACGTTCCGGGACGCGACAAAGGACACACCGGCGTCCGGCCACGTGGAATTCGATCGTCTGCAGATCGAGCCGCTACGCGATCTTGCGAAACACCTCCCGCTGCCAGAGAAGCTGCGCGTCGACCTCGCGCGATTCGCGCCGCGGGGCACGCTCACGCAGGGGCGCGTGCGCTGGGAGGGGCAGCTCGACGCGCCATCCGCCGTGACGGCATCGTCGGCATTCGACAAGCTCGGCATCGTCGCGCAAGACGCGTTTCCCGGCGCGAGCGGTCTCACCGGCAGCTTCGAGGCCACGCTGGCGGGCGGCGAGCTGAATCTCGCCAGCCGCGCCGCGACGCTCGAGTTCCCGCGCGTGCTTTCCGAACCGATCGCGCTCGACAGCTTGCAGGGCGTCGTCCGCTGGGAGCGGAAAGGCGACCGCACGCGGATCGACGTGCGGGCGCTCGACTTTGCGAACGGACAGGCCGCGGGCAGCGCCACGGGGACGTATCGCACCGACCCGCAGGGACCCGGCGAGGTCGATCTCGTCGCACAGCTCAACCGTGCCGATCCCGGCCAGCTGCACCGTTACTTGCCGGTCGCCGCGAATCCCGCGCTTCGCGACTGGCTGCGCGGGAGTCTCGTCAAAGGCACGGTCACCGACGTGCGCGTGAAGCTCGCGGGCGATCTCGCGGCGTTCCCGTTCACCGATCCGAAGTCCGGCCAGTTCGTCGTGACGGCGAAAGGCCGCAACGTGACCTTCGCGTACGCCCGCGGGTGGCCCGCGCTGGAGGACGTCGACGCGGACGTGCGCTTCGACGCCGCGGGTTTGACGGTCGACGCGTCGCGCGGACGCACGTTCGGGCTCGCGCTCGGCCGCACGCATGCGGTGATTCCGGACCTGCGCGCCGCCAATCCGCAACTCTCGATCGACGGCAACGCGACCGGGCCGATTCCGGACTTCCTGCGCTTCGTCGAGGAGTCGCCGGTCGGCGCGATGATCGGCCACGTCACCGATGGCGCGAGCGGCACGGGCACCGGCCGTCTCGCGCTCAAGCTCTCGCTGCCGCTCAAGAACCCGGAGTCCAACAAGGTCAACGGCGAATTTCTGTTCGCGAACGGCGAATTGCATCTCGCGGACGCTCCGGCGTTCACGCAGATCAACGGCACGCTTGCGTTCACCGAAGACACGCTGCGCTCGCGCGATCTCGCGATCGACGTGATGGGTGGGCCCGCCAAGCTGTCGATCGCGAGCGCGGAGGGCCGCGTTCGCGTGACCGGAGGCGGTACCGCGAACCTGGGCCTGCTGCGACGGCAGTATGCGACCGCCTACCTCGATCGCCTTTCGGGGACCATCGACTGGACGATCGCCGTCAACGTTCGGCCCGGCGCCTTGGCGTGGGTGCTCGAAAGCCCGATGAGGGGCGCCGTTGTCGACCTGCCGGCGCCGCTCGGCAAGACCGCAGGCGATGCAATGCCACTGCGCATCGAGCGCCGCGGCGAAACGGCGCCGGAAGGCGAAGACCGACTCGACGTGACGTACGGCCGCGTCGCGCAGGTCGCGGTGCACCGGAAGCTTGCAAAGAGCGGCGCCACCGTCGATCGCGTTCTCGTTTCACTGGGGCGTGCCGCGGGCCGGCCGGACGCGGGGCGCGCCGAGCGCTCCGGCGTCTGGGTGCGCGGTGAGTTGCCAGCGCTCAATGTCGACGACTGGCTCGCGCTGCGGGACCGCGATAGGACCGCCGCCAACGCCGCCACCGATGCGATGCCGCCGCTTGCAGGTGTGGATCTCGACGTCGGCGACCTCGATGTGTTCGGTCACCAGTTCAACGAGCTCAAGGTCGTCGCGCGGGAGTCGGAGCACGACTGGAAGCTCGAGCTTCGCGGCCGCGAGGTGACGGGAACGGCTGCATGGTCGGTGCCTGACGCCGGCATGCCGAACGGACGCGTGGTCGCGCGTCTCGCCCGTTTCACGATGCCGGGACCGATCGCGCAGAGCGCATCGGGCAGCGTCGACAAGGGCGGTGAAACCAAGGCTGCTTCGGGCGGCGCGAACCCCTGGCCCGAGATCGACATCGCGGCCGACAGCTTTTCGTCGAAGGGGCGCGATCTCGGGCGGCTCGAACTGCTGGCGAAGCCCCAGGGCACCGAGTGGCGGATCGAAAAGCTGGTGCTCGCCAATGACAACGGCAGGATCGACGCGAATGGCGCCTGGCGCACACAGGGCTCGCAGCAGCAGACAAAGCTCGACGTCGCGCTGGACGCCCAGGATGCAGGCGTCTTCCTTTCGCGGTTCGGGTACCCGGACGCGCTGCAGGGAGCGCCTACCCGGATCGACGGACAGCTCGCATGGTCCGGCGCGCCGAGCGAATTCGATTATCCGACGCTCACGGGGACGCTGCACGTCGCCGTGGGCCCCGGCCGCTTCGTGAAGATCGAGCCCGGGTTCGGCAAGCTGCTGGGCGTGCTGTCGCTCCAGTCGCTGCCGCGCCGCATCTCGCTCGACTTTCACGACGTGTTCAGCGAGGGCTTCGCATTCGACGAGATCGTCGGCAACGTACGCGTCGTCAACGGCGTGATGAGCACGGACAATCTCGCGCTGATCGGGCCGGCGGCAAAGGTGAACATCGGAGGCGATGCCGACCTCGCGAAGGAGACGCAGCATCTTACCGTGCGCGTCCAGCCATCGCTGTCCGGCGGCGTGTCGGCGGGCGCGGCGCTGCTGTTCCTTGCGAATCCCATCGTCGGCGCCGCCGTCGGTGCCGGCTCGCTGCTCGCCCAGAAGGTGTTGAAGGATCCGATCGAGCAGATGTTCGCCTACCAGTACACGGTAACCGGCGCCTGGGCCGATCCCGTGGTGACGCGCAGCGGAACCGCGATGGTGAGCGTCGCGCCCGGGACGCCGGGCTCGCCCGTCGAGAATACGGTGCGATGAGCGCGAACGACCTGGAGGAGCAACCGGCGCGCGGCGTCCGCGCCGGCGGTAACCGCGAGCCGTTTCGTGTCGCGGCGGTGCAAATGGTGTCGGGCGGCGATGTCGCGGCCAATCTCGACGCCGCTTTGCCGCTGATTGCTGCGGCGGCTGCGCGAGGGGCGCGGCTCGTCGTCCTGCCGGAATACTTCGGGATCTTCGGCGCGAGGGCGACCGACAAGGTCATCGTGCGCGAGGCGGATGGCGATGGCATCCAGCAGGCATTCCTGTCGCGGGCGGCCCGCGAGCACGGCATCTTTCTGGTGGGCGGCACCGTGCCGCTCGCCTGCGACGACCCCGGCCGGGTGCGCAGCGCCTGCCTCGTCTATGGTCCGGACGGATCGCGTGTCGCGCGCTACGACAAGATCCATCTGTTCGCCTTCGCTCGCGGCGAGGAGCGCTACGACGAAGGCCGGACGATCGAGCCGGGCGACACGCCGGTGGCGATCGAGCTGCCGTGCGGGCGCGTGGGCCTGTCCGTCTGTTACGACCTGCGCTTTCCGGAGCTTTACCGCCGCTTTTGCGACCTCGCGCTGATCCTCGTGCCCTCCGCGTTCACGGCGACCACCGGCGTCGCGCACTGGCACCTGCTGCTTCGCGCGCGGGCAGTGGAAAATCTCTGCTACGTGCTCGCGGCCGCGCAGGGCGGCACCCACGAGAACGGGCGACGCACTTATGGTCACTCGGTGCTGATCGACCCCTGGGGACGGATCGTCGCGGAGCGGGAGGAGGGGCCCGGGATCGTGATCGGCGACGTCGACCCGGCCCGATTGGCCGAGGTCCGCGAGCAGCTGCCCGCACTCGCGCACCGGGTGCTCTAGGAAGGCGACGCCTCCATGACCCGCCACGATCTGCCCGTCCCGGTGCAGGAACGCTATTTCGAAGACTACGCGCCGGGCTCCGTTTGCATCTACGGGCCCGTTTCAGTCACCGAGGCGGAGATCGTCGAATTCGCGACCCGGTACGATCCTCAGCCGATGCACATGGACCCAGCGGCCGCGGCGCGTGGCCCGTTTCGAGGGCTGATCGCGAGCGGCTGGCACACGACCGGCCTCGTGATGCGCGTTCTCGTGGAGCGTTACCTGTCGCACGTGGCCGCTCTGGTGTCGCCGGGCATCGACGAGCTGCGCTGGCAGAAGCCGGTGCGGCCCGGCGATGCGCTCCACGTGCGTGTCACCGTGCTCGATGCGGGCATCTCGCGCTCGAAGCCCGACCGTGGCCTGATCCGCAGCTTCATCGAGGCCCTGAACCAGAACGACGAAGTGGTGATGAGCCTGAAGGCGATGAATCTGCTGCGCCGGAGGGATGCAAACACGTCGCAGCGCCAACCGTAGCCGCCACTTCAGCGCCGCTTATCGCCCGCGGAGCAGGATCAGCACCGCGCCGCCGCCGCCCGCATGCCGCGGCGCCTCGCAGTACGCAAGCACGTCGTCCCAGCGCGAGAGCCAGTGCCGGACCTTTCCCTTGAGCACGGGCTCGCGATTGGGCGAAGTGAGGCCCTTGCCATGGATCACGCGGACGCAGCGATAGCCGTGCTGCCGCGCGTCGTCCAGGAAATCGGCGAGCGCGTCGTGGGCCTCGTCGGCCGTGTGCCCATGCAGATCGATCTCGCTTTGCACGGCCCAGTGGCCGCGCCGGAGCTTGGCCAGGATGTCGCTGCCGAGCCCGCGCCGGAGGAAGGTCTGCCCAGCCTCGTGCTCCTGGCCGATCTCCCACGAATGCGGCGACGGCTCCGCGCCATACTTCGACGCGGCAAGCGCGTTCGCGTCATCGGCGATCCGCTGTTGCGCGATCGGCTCGGGCCGGCGCGCGACGTGCGGCGCGCGCGTGGACGGCGACAGCCTTTGCACGTCGGCGAACGCGCTCGCGAGGTCGATGTCGCCCTCGCGGTGTTTCGCCGCCGCGACGGCACGCCGAGGTGCCGGCAGACGGGAGGCCCGCGGAGTGCTCGCCTCGCGCGCGGGCAATTCGGCCGGAGCCTTCGCGCGGGCTTCGTCGACCAGCTTTTTCAGATCGGACAGCTTGGCCATTGCGGGGCTCCGCCCATCGGAATGCATCCGCCGGCACGCCACCCGCGTCAGGCGCCCTCGAGATACGCTTCCGCGTCGAGCGCTGCCATGCAGCCGGTACCCGCCGACGTCACCGCCTGGCGGTAGACGTGGTCGGCCACGTCGCCGGCGGCGAAGACGCCGGGCGCGCTCGTGGCCGTAGCATTGCCGGCGGTGCCGCTCCTGACCTTGATGTAGCCGCCGGCCATGTCGAGCTGGCCCTCGAAGATGCCGGTGTTCGGGGTGTGCCCGATCGCGATGAAGACGCCGGTGAGCCGCAGATGCTCCGTTGCGGCGGTCGTCACGTGCTTGACCCGCGCACCCGTGACGCCCGACGGGTCGCCGAGGATTTCGTCGAGCGTGTGGTTCCACAGGATGCGCGCGTTGCCGCCATCCTTGGTCTTGGCGACCAGGCGATCGACGAGAATCGCCTCGGCCCGGAACTTGTCGCGGCGATGGATCACGGTGACGGTCTTGGCGATGTTCGACAGGTAGAGCGCCTCCTCGACGGCGGTGTTGCCGCCGCCCACGACCGCGACGTCCTGCCCCTTGTAGAAGAAGCCGTCGCATGTCGCGCATGCCGACACGCCCTTGCCCGCGTAGGCCTCCTCCGAGGGCAGTCCGAGGTAGCGCGCCGAGGCGCCCGTGGCGATGATCAGCGCGTCGCAGGTGTACTCGCCGTTGTCGCCGAGGAGGCGCATCGGCTTTTCGCCGAGCTTCGCCGTGTGGATCTGATCGAAGATCAACTCGGTCTCGAAGCGCTCGGCGTGCTGCTGGAAGCGCGCCATCAGGTCGGGGCCCTGGACGCCCATCGCGTCGGCGGGCCAGTTGTCGACGTCGGTCGTCGTCATCAGTTGGCCGCCCTGCGCGAGACCGGTGATGAGGACCGGCTTCAGGTTTGCGCGCGCGGCGTATACTGCCGCCGTGTAGCCGGCAGGGCCGGATCCCAGGATCAGCAGGCGGGCGTGTTTGACGGACATGCGATTCTCGCTTTGCAGGTCGGCCGATTCTACTTGATGTGGGGGCGCCGTCCGGCGGCCCAAGCCTTCGTCCTCCCGCCCTCGCGATCGCTTTCCGCCGCGTCGATACGGTGTATAATGCACCGCATGAAGTATCAAGCACAACCCGATGTTTTTTAATAACAAAGAATCGGCTGTCCCGCGCCGGCGCTCGCGTGTGGCCACGCGTGCCGCTGCGGCGGAAACGACGTTGTCGCCGCGCTTTGCGCGGCTGGTGCGCGAGTCGTGGTGGCTCATCGTCGTTGCCGCGTTCGCCTGGCTTGCGCTCGTCCTCACCACCTATACGCGCAACGATCCGGCATGGTCGACGTCCGGGCATCGGCGCACCGATCGCAAACAAGGGCGGGATGGCGGGCGCATGGCTGTCCGACCTTCTGCTTCTACCTCTTCGGCGCTTCCGCGTGGTGGTGGGTCGTCGCCGGCGCCGTTCTGGTGATCGCCGGTTATCGCCGGATCGGACATCCCGAGCGCGCGAGCGATCATCCGCTCGGGCTCGGCATTCTCGGCTTCGCGCTCGTGCTCGCCACCAGCGCCGCGCTCGAAGGGCTGCGCCTGTACCGGCTGCCTGTCACGCTGCCGGAGCGGCCGGGCGGCGTGCTCGGCGACCTCGTCGGCGGTGCGCTCGCGCGGCTCCTGGGCTTCAACGGCGCGACGCTGGTGCTGATCGCGCTTTTCGCCGTCGGCTGGTCGCTGTTCTCCGGGATGTCGTGGTTGAAGCTGATGGAGCGGATCGGCGCAGCGATCGATGCGTCCATTGCCTGGGTCAAGCGCCGGGCACGAGGAGCGCAAGGACCGCGAGCTCGGCGCGCAGGCAGTCGCCGAGCGCGAAGCGATCGTGCAGCTGAAGCACGAGGACGCAGTGCACGAGCCGGTCGTCGTCGTGCCTCCGCTCGTCGAGGTGCCGCGATCCGAGCGCGCCGTGCAGGAAAAGCAGCGGCCGCTCTTCGTCGACATGCCCGATTCGCCGCTGCCGCCGCTCGCGCTGCTCGACGACGCGCCGCCGGCGCAGGAGTCGGTGAGCGCCGAGACGCTCGAGTTCACTTCGCGCCTGATCGAGCGCAAGCTCGCCGATTTCGGCGTCGCGGTGCCGCGTGCTCGCCGCGTACCCGGGCCCGGTGATCACGCGCTTCGAGATCGAGCCCGCCGTCGGCGTCAAGGGCGCCCAGATCGTCAACCTGATGAAGGACCTCGCGCGCGCGCTCTCGGTCGTCTCCATCCGCGTCGTCGAGACGATCCCGGGCAAGTCGTACATGGGGCTCGAGCTTCCGAATCCCCGACGGCAGATCGTGAAGCTGGTCGAGATCCTCTCGTCGTCGACCTACAACGACACGTCGAGCCCGCTGACGCTGGCGCTCGGCAAGGACATCGCCGGCAAGCCCGTGATCGCCGATCTCGCGCGGATGCCGCACCTGCTCGTCGCCGGCACGACCGGCTCGGGCAAGTCGGTCGCCGTCAACGCGATGATCCTGTCGCTCCTGTACAAGGCCGAGCCGCGCCAGGTGCGCCTCATCTTCGTCGATCCGAAGATGCTGGAGCTTTCGGTGTACGAGGGCATCCCGCATCTGCTCGCGCCGGTCGTCACCGACATGAAGCTCGCCGGCAACGCGCTCAACTGGTGCGTGGGCGAGATGGAGCGCCGCTACAAGCTGATGTCGACGCTGGGCGTGCGCAACCTCTCCGGCTACAACGCCAAGATCGTGGAAGCGAAGAAGGCCGGCAAGCCGCTCACCAATCCCTTCACGCTGACGCCGGACACGCCGGAGCCGATCGAGGAGATGCCGCTACATCGTCGTCGTGATCGACGAGCTCGCCGACCTGATGATGGTCACCGGCAAGAAGATCGAGGAGCTGATCGCGCGGATCGCGCAGAAGGCGCGCGCCGCGGGCATCCACCTGATCCTCGCGACGCAGCGGCCGTCGGTGGACGTCATCACCGGGCTCATCAAGGCCAACATTCCGTCGCGGATCGCGTTCCAGGTCGCGAGCAAGGTCGACTCGCGGACGATCCTCGACCACATGGGCGCGGAGACGCTGCTGGGGCAGGGCGACATGCTGTTCCAGCCGCCGGGCGTCGGCTACCCGCTGCGGGTGCACGGCGCGTTCGTGTCCGATGCCGAAGTGCATCACGTCGTCGAGCACCTGAAGGCGCAGGGCGGCCCGCAGTATCTCGACGGGATTCTCGACGGCAGCGACGAACGGCAACGGGGGCGACGATGGCGTTGCCGTCGACGGTGGCGACGCCGAGTCCGATCCGATGTACGACCAGGCGGTCGCGATCGTGCTGCAGACGCGCCGGCCGTCGATCTCGCTCGTCCAGCGGCATCTGCGGATCGGCTACAACCGCGCCGCGCGGCTGATCGAGCAGATGGAGCGCGCGGGCCTCGTGTCGCCGATGCAGACCAACGGCAATCGCGACGTGCTGGTGCCGGCGGGCGCGCGCGATGCCCGCTGACCGCGGCGAAGGCCGGCTCCGATCACTGTCTTCGCTCGCGTTGTCGGCGGCGCCTGCTCTGCGTTGCCGGGACGACCGACGCGTCGGGCATCGACCAGCTGAAGGCGTTTCTTTCCGACGCCAAATCCGGCAAGGCGACGTTCCGGCAGGTCGTCACGAGTAAGCGAGGCACGACGGAAACGACCGGCACGTTCACGTTCCAGCGGCCGGGGAAGTTTCGCTGGGGCTACGAAAAGCCCTACGAGCAGCTGATCGTCGGCGACGGCGAGAAGCTCTGGATCTACGACCGCGATCTCAACCAGGTGATCGTGCGCAAGCTCGATGCCGCGCTCGGCTCGAGCCCGGCGGCGCTGCTTTCCGGCGACAACGCGCTGGAGCGGAACTTCGAGCTCGCCGACACCGGCAAGGCGGACGGGTCTCGAATGGGTCGACGCGAAGCCCAAGGCCGCCGACACCGGATTCGAGCGCGTGCGGCTCGGGCTGACGCGACAATCTGCCGCGCGTCATGGAGCTGAAGGACACGTTCGGCAACGTGACGACGCTCGAGTTCGGCATCTTCGAGCGCAACGTCGATGCTCGATGCCGGCGCAGTTCGAGTTCGTGCCGCCCAAGGGCGCGGACGTCGTCGGCGACTACAGGATCGAAAGTCAGGGCAGGGGTATGCCCTTGTCCGCCATCACCTTGCGCGCGCGGTCCGGATAGTCGGTGATGAGCCCGTCGACGCTCATGTCGATCAGGCGCGCCATGTCGCGCGGGATCGTTGACCGTCCAGGGCAGCACGCGCACGCCCAGCGCGTGCGCCTCCGCGACGTTGGCCGCGCGTGACGTTGCGAAAGTAACGGCGACCACGCGCCGCAGCCGGCGGCCTTGACGAGTGCGCGGCAACGAGCCGCCGTAGGCCGCGAGATCGAGCCCGGCGTGCCACGGCGACGGCCGTCCCGACCGGCGCTGCACGGTGTCGTCGCTCGCGGATTCGATCGTGAGGCAGACGGTTTCGATCTCCGGCGCGAGCTTCTTCGCGGCGACGAGCGTGCGCCAGTCGAACGACTGGATGGTCACGTCGGGCTCGAGCCCCGACGCGCGGATCGCCTCTACGGTGAGCTTCGCGAATGTCGCGGCATCGACCGTCGCGCCGGCGTTGTCGGGCGTGATCTTGGTCTCGATGTTGAGCCGCGCCGGCCGGCTGCGCGCCTTGACGAGCGTCGAACACCTCGGCGAGCGTGGGGAAGCGCTCGCCGTCCTCCGCCCGCTGCTCGGGAAACTGCTTCGCGTAGCGGCTGTCGGGATCGAGCCGGCCGATGTCGTAGCGCGTGAGTTCGGCGAGCGTCAGCGCGTGGATCGGCGGTCCCTTGCGCCGCGAGCCACCGTCCCTCGGGATCGCGAACGAGGTCGGGGTTGAGATACGGGTCGTGCGAGATGACGAGCACGCCATCCTTGCGTTACCGCGAGATCGGTCTCGAGCGTGGTCACGCCGATCGCAAGCGCGAGCGAGAACGCCGGCCAGCGTGTTCTCCGGCGCGCAGCCCGCGCGCCCCGCGGTGGCCCTGCAGGTCGAATGCGGACGCAGGCAGCGCCGCCGCCGCAAGCGGCAGCGTGGCGGCGATCACCCGCGATCAGGGCGGCAGCGGCAGCGCCTCATCGCAATGCTGCGCGCGCGCGGATGGTCGAGAACCGCGCGATCGACGACGAATTCCGGCACGCGGCCGTTCGAGCGCGTCGACGATGCTCTTGAGGCCGGTTGACGCCATGTTGTGGAAGCACTCGTCGGTCCAGCACAGCGAATGCGGCGTGACGATGACGTCGTCCATCGCCAGCAGCGGATTGGCGGGCGTCGACCGGCTCCTGCTCGAACACGTCGAGCGCCGCGCCGGCGATGCGGTCCGCGCGCAGCGCCTCGATCAGCGCCGCCTCGTCGACGATCGGACCGCGCGCGACGTTGATGAAATAGGCGGTCGGCTTCATCAGCGCGAACTGCGCGCGCGCCGATGAGGTGGCGCGTCTCGTCGTTCAGGAGGCAGCAGACGACGACGAAATCGGACTTCGCGCGAGCAGCGTGTCGAGACCGACCTTGCGCGCGCCGAGGTAGCGCGAGTTCGATCGCGTTGACGTAGGGGTCGGCCGCGAGCAGCTCGAGGTCGAACGCGCGCGCCATCCGCAGCAGTTCCTTGCCGATGCGGCCGGCGCCGACGACGCCCAGCGTGCGCCCGGTGAGGCCCATGCCCATGTGGTCCATCCGCTCGTCCCAGCGGCCGGTGCGCGTGAGCCGGTCCTTGCAGCAACAGCTTGCCGGCGAGCGCCAGCATGAACGTCAGCGCGATCGTCGCCACCGGGCGCGGCATCGACGATCGGCGTGTTGGTCACGACCACGCCGGCGCGCGTCATCGCCGCGACGTCGACCGAGTCGTAGCCGACGCCGTGGCGGGCGACGACGCGCAGCCGGCAGTCGGCGCGGGCGACGGCGGCGGCCGGCACGCGCGGCGTGTTGACGTAGAGGGCGTCGTAGCGCGCCGCGTGATCGGCGTGATCTCGGGCACGACCTCCGGCAGGTATTCCCAGTCGAGATCCGGCGGCGTCGTCGAGGATCGCGAGCGCGCTGCGGCCGAAGCGGGCTCGCCGCGCGAATCGAGGATGTCGCGGGTGATGCCGACGCGGAATTTGGCCGGTCATCGCGTGCTTCGGCCTGCCGTTTCGCGCGCCGCGCAGCACGTCGAGGCCGTGTGCGAGCGCGCCTTGCAGCATCAGCTGGTCGATGCCGTAGGCGAGCAGGCGGAAGCCCTTGGCCGCGTAGTCGCGCGCCCAGTCGTCGTCGGTCGCGAGGAACGCCGGCCGCCTTGCCGTGGGCGTCGCAGGCGGCGACGATGCGCGTCGACGGCGGCGAGAAACTCGGGATGCTGAAGCTGGCCGGGAATGCCCATGAAGTTGCGTCAGGTCGAAATGCCCGAGCCACAGCGCATCGACGCCGGGAACGGCGGCGATCGCTTCGACGTTGGCGAGGCCCTCGGCGGTCTCGATCTGCGCGATCACCATCGTTCGCGCGTGCATCGCGGCGATCTTGCTCGCGACGTCGCCCGCCCTCGTAGTCGTCGTGCGCGAAGCCGAACGCGGCGCCGCGCCGTCCGGCGGGCGGATAGCGCGTGCAGGACACGATGTGCCGCGGCCTCCTCGGCCGTTCCGACCATCGGCACCATCACGCCCATGCGCGCCGACGTCGAGCGCGCGGGCGATGAAGTGATATTCGCCGCGCGGCACGCGCACCATCGGCACGATGCCCAGGCCGCGGCACAGCGCGAACTGCATCTTCAGCGTCTCGAAGCCGAGCCCGGTGTGCTCCATGTCGAACAGCACGAACTCGGCGCCGGCGTTGCGGCAGATCTGCGGCAGGCCCGGCGAGAAGAACTCGAAGACCATCGCGCCGAACGCGCGAGCCGCCGGCGGCGAGCGGGCCTTGACCGGATTGTCGCGAATCACGCCGAGCCTTTGTTCAGCAACGCAACAAAGGCCCGGATCCGCGCCGCATTGGCGCCCAGGTCGCTCTTGCCGATTCGCGAAACCGAGCGAATGTCGAGTCGGCTGCCGCCAGGCTCGGGCGTGATGCGGATCACGACGTCGTCCTTGAAGCCGAACCAGGGCGTCGTCGCCGTCGCTTCGATCCGACCCAGGACAGGATCGGCCGCGACGATGTCCCAGCCCATCCGCTTCGCCGTATCGAGCGCTCTCGCGAATGCGATGGGGGGCCATGCCTCCACTTCCACTGGCTTGATGTCGGGATAGGCGGCGCTGTTGCTGTTTTGCGAACGCCTCGCCGGGATACGCGCTGGGAACCGGGGCGCTCGCGCGCAACGGAATGATGGCTGCGAACGCCGGAGGATTGGCGGTGTCGGTGGTGATGTCGTTGATCGGCGGCACCGAGATCCCCTTTTCGAACCAGTACGCGGGCACGGCGCCCGCGACGAGCCCGATCGTCAGCGCCATAGCGAGGCTTGCGACGCGATTCGCGCGCATCTTCGGGACCAGCAGCGAGATCAGCGCGAGCGCCGCGATGGCGAAGCTCGCATAAACGCCGAGGCGAAGCATCTCGAAGCCGACGCCGAAGCGCCACACGCCGAAACGGGCGCCGAACCCGGACGCAACGACGGCGGCCGCGGCGACCACTGCGAGGATCGGGAGGATTCTTCCAATGGCCATGCGCGCCTCGCGCCTGTCGGGCTCCGAAAATGTTGGATAATCGAAGCGGACGCCCAATGTACGCCGCGTCGCTCCGGTGGGTCAACGCGATACCCTCGACAACGCCGCAAAGTTCCTGCCCATGGCCGACCTTTTCACCCTCGCCAATCCGGCTGCGCCGCTCGCCGAACGCCTGCGCCCCAAGACGCATCGACGAGGTGATCGGCCAGCGCCACCTGCTCGCGCCGGGCAAGCCGCTCGCGGTCGCGTTCGCGTCGGGCAAGCCGCATTCGATGATCCTCTGGGGGCCGCCGGGCGTGGGCAAGACGACGCTCGCGCGGCTGATGGCCGACGCTTTCAACGCCGAGTTCATCGCGCTCTCCGCCGTGCTCTCCGGCGTCAAGGACATCCGCGATGCGGTCGCGCGCGCCGAGGCGATGCTCGCGCAATCCGGGCGCCACACGATCCTGTTCGTCGACGAGGTGCACCGCTTCAACAAGGCGCAGCAGGACGCGTTCCTGCCGTTCGTCGAGCAGGGGCTCGTCACGTTCATCGGCGCGACGACCGAGAATCCCGTCGTTCGAGGTCAACGGCGCGCTGCTGTCGCGCGCCGCCGTGTACGTGCTGGAGCCGCTGTCGGCCGGAGGAGCTCGGCCAGCTGCTCGACCGCGCGCTCGCCGTCGGCGCTGCCGGCATTGACGCTCGACGCCGGCGGCCCGCGACGCGCTGATCGCGTACGCCGACGGCGACGGCCGCCGCGCTGATCAATCTGGTCGAGCAACTGGCGACGGCTGCCGGCGAGGCGCGGCGGCGCATCGATCGACGTCGCGTTCGTCGAGGCGACGATCGCGCGCAGCCTGCGCCGCTTCGACAAGGGCGGCGAGGCGTTCTACGACCAGATCTCGGCGCTGCACAAGGCGGTGCGCGGCTCCAATCCCGATGCCGCGCTCTACTGGATGTGCCGGATGCTCGACGGCGGCGCCGATCCGCTCTACGTCGGGCGCCGGATGATCCGGATGGCGACCGAGGACATCGGGCTCGCCGATCCGCGCGCGCTGTCGCTCGACGCTCGACGCCGTCGAAACCTACGAGCGTCTGGGCACGCCCGAAGGCGAGCTCGCGCTGGCCGAGGCCGTGCTCTACCTCGCCGTGCGCGCCGAAGTCGAATGCGGTCTACACGGCCTATGGCGCGGCGCGCGCGTTCATCGCCGAGGACGGCTCGCGGCCGGTGCCGCTGCGCCTGCGCAACGCGCCGACCAAGCTGATGAAGCAGCTGGACTACGGCAAAGGCTATCGCTACGCGCACGACGAGGAGGGCGCCTACGCGGCGGGCGAGCGCTACTTTCCCGACGGCATGCCCGACATGTAGTTGGTACGAGCCGACCGATCGCGGCCTCGAGGCGAAGATCCGCGAGAAGCTCGACGCGGCTGCGCGCGCGCGACCGCAAGGCGCGGGGCGACGGATCGTGACCGGGGGCGTTTGCTAGAATCGCCCGATGCTCGACATCAATCTCCTGCGCAACGATCTGCCGTGCCGTTGCTGCGGGTCTCGCCAAGCGCGGGCGTCACGCTCGATTCGGAACGCTTCGAGGCGCTCGAGCGCGAGCGCAAGGACATCCAGACGCGCACGCAGGACCTGCAGGCGAGGCGCAATGCGCTGTCGAAGCAGATCGGCGCCGCGAAGGGCAGGGGCGAAGACGCCTCGGCGCTGCTGGCCGAGGTGGCCGGCATCGGCGACGAGACTAAGCGGCTCGAGGACGAGCTCGATCGCGTGCAGCGCGAGCTGCGCGAATTCCTGCTCGATCTGCCCAATCTCACGCACGCCTCGACGCCCGTCGGCGATTCGCCGCACGACAACGTCGAGATTCGCCGCTGGGGCACGCCGCAGGACGTTCGACTTTCCGATCAAGGACCACACCGACATCGGCGAAGCGCTCGGGCTGCTCGATTTCGCGACCGCGGCCAAGCTTTCGGGCGCGCGCTTCTCGTTCCTGCGCGGCGGCCTCGCGCGGCTGCATCGCGCGCTCGCGCAGTTCATGCTCGACACGCACACGCGCGAGCACGGCTACACCGAGTGCTACACGCCGTACATCGTCAACGCCGAGACGCTGATCGGCACGACGCCAGCTGCCGAAGTTCGAAGCCGACATGTTCTCGGTCAAGAAGGGCGGGGCAGAGAGCGAAGGCGAGCCGCTCTACCTCATCTCGACGTCCGAGATCACGCTCGACCAACACCGTGCGCGGCGAGATCCTTTCCGCCGCCGCGCTGCCGATCAGGCTGACCGCGCATACGCCGTGCTTCCGGTCCGAGGCGGGAAGCTACGGCAAGGACACGCGCGGGATGATCCGCCAGCACCAGTTCGACAAGGTCGAGCTGGTGCAGATCGTCCACCCCGACGCGTCTTACGCGGCGCTCGAGGAGATGACGCAGGCACGCGGAGACCATCCTGCAGCGGCTCGAGCTTCCGTATCGCGTGATGGCGTTGTGCACCGGCGACATCGGCTTCGCCGCCGCGAAGACCTACGACCTCGAAGTGTGGCTGCCCGCGCAGGACACGTACCGCGAGATCTCGTCGTGCTCGAACTGCGAGGCGTTCCAGGCGCGGCGGATGCAGGCGCGCTTCCGCAACGCGCAGGGCAAGCCCGAGCTCGTGCACACGCTCAACGGATCGGGCCTCGCCGTGGGACGCACGCTGGTCGCGGTGATGGAGAACTACCAGCGCGGCCGACGGCGGCATCGACGTGCCCGCGGCGCTGCAGCCCTACATGGGCGGCACGAAGATCATCGCGCGCCCCGAATGACCGGCGTGCCGGCGAACGCGGCAGTCCTTGGTCTTGCGACCGGAACGCCACTGGGTGCCCGCCCGCGCGCCGCGGGGACGACAACGTTCAGCGCGTATTCCCCGTGTGCCCCAGCGAATAGCGGCCCGGCTGCGGCCACACGGTGAGACCGTGCGGCTCCTTGCCGACGGGAATCGATCTTCACGGCGCCGCGTCGTCGTGTCGATCGCATAGACGACGTTGTCGTAGCGCCCCGAGAGCCACAGGCTCCTGCCGTCGGCGCTGACGTTGCCCATGTCGGGGCTGCCGCCGCCGGGGATCGGCCACGTGGATTCGACCTTGCGCGTCGCGAAGTCGATCACGGAGACGCTGCCCTTGCCTCTGGGCGGGCCGTGGATCCTGTTCGACCCGCGGTTGGCCACGTAGAGCTTCTTCCCGTCGCGGCTTGGATAAAGGCCGTGCGTGCCCTTGCCCGTCGGGATGAACCCGATCTGCCGGAAGCTCTCGCCGTCGACGACAAAGACGCCGTCGGACATCATGTCGGCGACGTAATACACGCTGCCGTCGGGAGCGATCCGGACGTCCTGCGGCATGCCCCTCCACGTCGTGCAGATGGTCTCGTCGCGACCGTCGATGCCCTTGACTGTCTGCGTCGGAAGTCCCGGCTTGATGAGCTGGATGTAGCCCAGCACCTTGCGATTCACGAGATCGATCTTAGCCACCGTGCCGGTGAACTCGCAGGTGAAGATCGCAGAGCGACCGTCGATTGCGAAATCGGCGTGGTTGATGCCGCCGCAACCGGGCACGTCGAGCGAATACTGGAGCGCCATCGTGACGGGATCGCGGAAATCGAGACGCTTGTGGGCCTCGGCGACGACGATCGCCGATTTTCCGTCCGGCGAGAAATACATGTTGTACGGGTCGTCGACGGGAATCGGCTTGCCCGTCTTGCCCGTGCGCGGATCGATCGGCGTCAGGCTTCCGACCCTCGTATTCTCGGCGTTGTTCGCGACCCACAGCGTGCGCATGTCCCACGAGGGCACGATGTGCTGCGGATTCAGGCCGACGCGGAACTTGTCGACGACCTTCATCGTCTCCGGGTCGATGACGTAGACGTCGTTCGACTGCAGATTCGGGACGTACACCCGCGCCAGATCGGCCGCGACCTCGGGACGGACTTTGCCGGCAGAGGTCTCGCTGTACAGATTCGTCGGATCGGGCACCGGTGGCATGCCCGGCACCGTCGCGATTGTGCGCGCGGCTCCAGGGGTGGCCGGCTGTCCCCAGACGAGTGCGCAGAGCGCGAGGCCGAGCGCGATCGATAGCGAAAGGACGAGGTTCTGGTGCGGCTGTCTCACGAGGGGTCCTGAGGAAGACACGAATAGACGACGCAGACAAGGGCAACGGCGGGCCGGATCATTGCCGCGCGGTCGCTTTGCGGATCGCCTCCACCGTCTGCGCGACGATCGCATCGATGCCCTGCTTGCCAAGCTCCGCCGTGGCGCGGCGCGGATCGCCGTACGTGCCCTCGGCGCGCGACGGCGGCGCGGGCGCTCTGAGCTTTTCCGCGCGCACGAGGCCCGGGTCGACGGCGAGCGCAAGCGACGTGTCGGCAAGACCCGCATGGGTGCCGATCTCGTCATCGCGGTAGCCCTCGGCCTTCAGCATCCGGGCATATGCCGTTTCGGCGACCTGGTAATACTGGACGATCGCATGCGCCCGCGCCGGCGTGCCGCTCCAAGAGCGGTTCAGCCTTTGCGCGACGATCTGCAAGTCCTTCTGGTAGCCGCCGTGGTCGCCGATGAACACGACGTCGCGAAAGCCGGCGAGCCGGAAGCTCCGGGCCGCGGACTCAAGCGTCTTCTCGAACGCATCGTCGGGCACCGTAATGGTTCCCGGAAAACGCATGTGCGCGCTCGGCGGGTCGACGCTGCCCTCGGGCACGTACGCGATAACCGGCGCGACCAGCGCGTTGCCGAGTGCGGCAGCGATGCGGTCGGCGAGAACCTTGACGCGACGATTGTGCTTGCCCAGCACCATGTGCGAGCCGTTCTGCTCGGTGCCGCCGATCGGAACGATGATCGTCGTCTTTCCCGAGCGGATCGCCGCCTGCAGCTCGGGAGACGTGAGCTCCTCGAGCGACACGGTCGCCGTTTGCTCGGAGTGCGCGGCGGCAACCGCGAGCCACATGCAGAGAAGAAACAGCGGTGTCTTCAAAATCACGCCGCTATTCTACCGTGCGGGGCCGCTCTCCGCCGTTCTGAGGCCCGGCGCCGGTGCGTCAGCGACCGCAGCGGCCGGTCCGTCCGCGAACAACCGCAGGCGCGGCTGCGATGCCGGCTCGTGCGCGAGCAGAACGTCGTAATAGCCGCGGACGCGGTCGACGAAGGCGACAGGCATCCCGCCCCGCGCATAGCCGAGCTTCGCCTGCTCGTTATATTCGGGCAGCGCGAGGAGGGGCAGCGCCTTTTTCACATCGTTCCAGTGGTCGGGATCGAGACCTTGCTTCTGGGCGACGACGCGCGCGTCCTCGAGATGACCGATGCCGATGTTGTAAGCGGCGAGCGCAAGCCATGTCCGGTCCGGCTCCTGGATCCGTTCGGGCAGCTTGTCCTTGAGGCCCTTCAGATATCGCGCTGCCGCGAGGACGTTCTGGGCGGGATCGAGCAGATCGGTGACGCCGAGGAGCTTCGCGGTGTCCTCGGTGATCTGCATGAACCCGCGCACGCCCGTATCGCTCTGCGCCGCCGAATCCCATTTCGATTCCTGGTAGGCGATCGCCGCGAGGAGACGCCAATCGAGGCCCGTCTTCGCTTGCGTGTCGCGGAACAGTGGCCGGTACTGCGGAAGCACCGTGCGCATCTTCTCCTGGAGCCCGCCGGCGTCGATGCGCAGAAATTGCCGTGCTTCGGGAACATAGCGCTCGACGAGTCGCGCGAGGGTCCCGTCGCGCTTCGCGCGCGCGAGGAACCGGTCGAGCTCCTGCGCGAGCTTCGCGGTGTGCGGCGAGACGGCCCATGCAATCTCGCGTTTGCCGCCGACGGGGAACGCCACGTCGAATTCGAGATAGATGTTGCGCGCGACCGAAGCCGCAAGGGACCCGACGATCGCATAGGAGAGCGCGCCATCCGAGACCTGGGCGATGAGCTCGGTGGGCGAAGGGAGCGCGACCGGGCGAAAGTCAATTTTCGGATGTGCGGCGCGCAGCCTGGCGATTTCCGGTTCGAGGCGCCCCGACTCGACGTACGCAACCGTTTCGCCGTCGAGATCGTCCCAATTGGCCGGCTTGAAGCCGTCCGAGTTGTAGATGAGCACGGGTTCGACGGCGTAGTAGCCGATGGTCCACGCGACCTCCGGTCCGAGATCCGCAGGGGCGCCCAGCAGCACTTGCGCGATCGCGACGCCGAGCGGCGGGCGAGGCGGCGCGGGGCGCAACAAGCCGCCGACGGCGAAATGCGCTTCGCCGCGTTCGAGCGCGGCGAAAGCATCCGCCGCCGAATCGGTCGTCACGAAGCGGACGGGGGTTTTTCGCTCTTGCGCGAACAATCGCACGAGATCGGCGTCGAATCCCACGAAGGCGCCATCGGGACCGGGGAAATAAACGATGGGCCCCGGACGAACGTAGACGACCAGCTCGCCGGCATTGACCGGCGGTGCGGGTGCAGGAGGCGGATGGCTGGCAGGAAGCGGAACCAACAACGCGACCGCCGTCGCCGCGGCAATCCCGGTGGCGACGATGAGAACAGCGCGGCGCAACGGTCGCACTCTCGGTCGAATAGCGATAGTGGCGAAAACGTTAGCAGGCGATCGGGCCGATTATAGCGACAGCGTCACCGCGCTTCGGTTCCGGAGCGAAGCGCTTGCCGGCGACCGCCGGATGGCCGATAATCGCCGCTTGCGCTCGCCCGCACCGATCAACGGCGGGTCGCCCCGCATTGCGGCGTCGTGAATCTGGTCAGGTCCGGAAGGAAGCAGCCACAGCGATTCCCCGCAAGTGCCGGGGGAACGGCTCGCCTCCCTTCGTCATTCCCGCTCATTTTGGTGACTGAGCGGGAATCCTGACCGTCGGTTCGCTGATGACCTACCAGGTTCTCGCCCGCAAGTGGCGGCCGAAGACATTCGCAGAGCTCGCGGGACAGGAGCATGTTGTCACGGCCCTGACCAACGCGCTCTCCCGCGGCCGGCTCCACCATGCGTACCTGCTCACCGGCACGCGCGGCGTCGGCAAGACGACGATCGCGCGGATTCTCGCCAAGAGCCTCAACTGCATCACCAACGGCGTCACCGCGACGCCGTGCGGAACGTGCGCAGCCTGCGTCGACATCGATGCCGGTCGCTTCGTCGACCTGCTCGAGCTCGACGCCGCGTCGAACACCGGCATCGACAACATGCGCGAGATTCTCGACAACGCGCGCTACGCGCCTACGGTCGGCCGCTACAAGGTCTACCTGATCGACGAAGTGCACATGCTCTCGAAGGCGGCATTCAACTCGATGCTGAAGACGCTCGAGGAGCCGCCGGAGCACGTCAAGTTCGTTCTCGCCACGACCGACCCGCAGAAGATTCCCGTGACGGTGCTGTCGCGCTGCCTGCAGTTCAACCTGAAGCAGCTGCCGCCCGCGCTGATCGCCGAGCGCCTTGCCGCGATTCTCGAAGCCGAGAAGGTTCGCCGCCGATCCCGCCGCGCTCGCGCGCATCGCGAAGAGCGCCCAGGGCTCGATGCGCGACGCGCTGTCGCTGCTCGATCAGGCCATCGCCTACGGCGGCGGCGAAGTGCGCGAGCAGGCGGTACGGACGATGCTGGGCGCCGTCGACAAGGAGTACGTCTACCGGATCGTCGACGCGCTCGATGCAGGCGACGGCCCGGCGCTGCTCGCCGAAGCCGACGCGATGGCCGCCCGCAGCATCGCGTTCGCCGACGCATTGGACGAGCTTGCGTCGCTCTTCCATCGGATTGCCGTCGTCCAGACGGTGCCGGACGCCAGGGCCGACGACGATGCCGAGCGCATTGCGGCGTTTGCGACGCAGATGACGCCCGAAGCCGTGCAGCTCGCCTATCAGATCTGCGTGCAGGGTCGCGCCGATCTTGCGCTTGCGCCGGACGAGGCAACGGGTTTCTCGATGACGTTGCTGCGCCTTCTCGCCTTCGAGCCGGTGGGCGGCGTTGTGCCCACGACGGTGCGCGATGGCGGCGCTGGAAGTGCTTCCGCGCGCGGCACCTCACCGGATGCTGCCGTGGCGAGCGCCATCGCACCCGTATCGTCCGTGGGCAATGCCGCCGCCTCCGATGGGGCTGCGCCGAGGGCGATCGCTTCCGGAGGACTCCGCCGACTGGCCGGCGTTCGTCGCCCGGCTGAAGCTGCCCCCGATTGCGGCGCAGCTCGCCGCGCAGACCGAGCTCAAGTCGATCAAGGGCAACGTGCTCACGCTGGCGCTGCCCGCCGTGCACAAGCACCTGGCCGACAAAGCCTATTCGGACAAGCTCAAGGCCGCGCTCGACCAAGCGACCGGACGCAAGGTGCTGCTCGCATTCGAAGTGGGCGGCGCCGCCGAGACGTCGCTCGCCGCGCAGGAAAAACGCGCGCGCGCCGAACAGAAGGCGAAGGACGAAGCGGCCTTTCGCAGCGAGCCGTTCGTCCGTGACGTGCTCGACCGTTTCGATGCCAAGATAAGACCGGATTCGATCAAGCCGGTCTCGTAATTTTTCCACGGCGCGCTTGATGCCGTGATGGACAAGGAGTCGCATCATGATGAAGAATCAGCTCGCCGGCCTGATGAAGCAGGCGCAGCAGATGCAGGACAACCTGAAGAAGGCGCAGGACGAGCTTGCAAGCACCGAGGTCGAGGGCCAGGCAGGTGCGGGACTGGTCAAGATCGTGATGACCTGCAGGCACGACGTGAAGCGCGTGACGATCGACCCCACGCTCCTGGGCGAGGACAAGGACATGCTCGAGGACCTGGTTGCCGCCGCCGTCAACGATGCCGTGCGGCGGGTCGAGCTCGCAACGCAGGAAAAGATGGCCGGCCTCACGATGGGCATGCCGATGCCGCCAGGCTTCAAGCTTCCCTTCTAGAGCACGGTTTCAATTGACGGACGGCAGCACAAACGGGTTGTCGTCCCCGCGGACGCGGGGACCCTGCGACTTTCGCGGAACGACACTGGATTCCCGCGTTCCCGGGAATGACGGCGCGAGATGACCGACCGTTCCGCCGCTGCACGGCCCGCGCCGACGGCCGCACCCGTGTCCGGCCTCGACGATCTCGCGCGAGCGCTGCGCTGCCTGCCTGGCGTCGGCCCCAAGGCCGCGCAGCGGATGGCGCTGCATCTGCTGCAGCACGATCGGGAGGGCGCGGTGCGTCTGGCCGACGCGCTCGAGCACGCCGCCAAGACCGTCCGCCACTGCGAGCGCTGCAACACGTTCACCGAGGACGTCATCTGCGCGTTGTGCCGGTCGGCGAAGCGCGACGCCACGCTCCTCTGCGTCGTCGAGACGCCCGCCGATCTGCTGATGGTCGAGAACACGCAGGCGTATTCCGGCCTCTATTTCGTGCTGATGGGGCGGCTGTCGCCGCTCGACGGCATCGGTCCGAAGGAAATCCGCCTGGACCGGCTGATCGAGCGCGCCACCGACGGCGTGGTCCAGGAGGTCGTGCTGGCGACCAATTTCACCAACGAGGGCGAGGCGACGGCGCACTACATCGGCGAACTCCTGGCGGCGCGTGGCCTCAAGGTGAGCCGCCTTGCCCGGGGCGTTCCCGTCGGCGGCGAGCTCGAGTACGTGGACAGTGGGACGCTTGCCCAGGCGCTGCGCGAGCGGCGAACGCTCTGACGCGAAATCCCCGTCCGACGGCCCTGTTCACAACAGGTGCGCCCGGAAGAACGGCCGTGGAAGACCGGCGCCGTGGACGTTCGAGAGATCGCGGGTATACACTGTCCGCAACGAGTGGGCGCGCGGGGTGCATTTTTCGCGACGGCCCACCAAAAGAGCAGGTTCCGGGTCGATTTCCAACTGCAATTCCCGGTACGGCGTGAACAACGTCAACAACTAAGGAGGAGGACGCATGACGCGCAAATCGCTCGTTCCGCCGATAGCCGAAACTCGAAAGCAGGGCTCCCGCCGCAAATTCCTGAAAGCCGCGACCGGCGTTGCCGCGGGCGGCGCCACGCTGGGCTTCCCGATGATCGCCAAGTCACAGGCGCCGATCGTGTGGCGCTTCCAGAGCACGTGGCCCGCGAAGGACATCTTCCACGAATACGCGCAGGACTATGCGCGCAGGGTCAACGAAATGGCCGGCAGCCGGACTGAGGCTCGATGTGCTGCCTGCCGGCGCAGTCGTCGGTGCGTTCGGAATGCAGGATGCCGTCAGCACGGGCGTGCTCGACGGCGGTCACGGCGTCTGCGCGTACTGGTACGGCAAGAACAAGGCCTTTTCGCTGTTCGGAACGGCGCCCTCGTTCGGCTGGGCCGCCAACGATCTGCTCGGCTGGTTTTACTACGGCGACGGCGAGAAGCTCTACAACGAGCTCGTCAACGACATCCTCAAAGTCAACGTCGTCGGCTGGCTGACGGGGCCGATGCCGACGCAGCCGCTCGGCTGGTTCAAGAAGCCCATCAGCGAGGTCGCGCCGACCTCCAGAAGCTCAAGTACCGGACCGTCGGGCTCGCTGCGGACCTCATGAACGAAGTGGGCTGCTCGGTCACGATCATCGGCGGCGCGGACATCGTTCCCTCGATGGACCGGGGCGTGCTCGATGCCGCCGAGTTCAATAATCCCTCATCCGATCTGGCGCTGGGCTTCCCCGACGTGTCGAAGGACTACATGGTTCAGAGCTTCCACCAGGACATGGAATGCTTCGAGATCATCTTCAACAAGAGCAAGTACAACGCGCTGCCCAAGGAGCTGCAGGCGATTCTCAGGTATGCCTGCCGAAGCGGCTTCCGCCGACATGTCGTGGAAGTGGCAAAAGCGCTACCCCGAGGACCTCGTCAAAATAGAGAAGATGGGCGTGAAGGTCTACGAGATGCCCAAGTCGATTCTCGATGCGCAGCTTACGGCGTGGGACAAGATCCTGGCGAAAATCTCGCAGGAGAACAAGTTCTTCGGGCGAGTCGTCGATTCGCAGAAGGCGTGGGCCAAGACGGTCGTCGGCTACAAGGCCCAATTCGAATCGCCGCGCGAGCTTGCGTCGAAGCACTTCCTCGGTCTGAACCGGGCCTGAGGTTCGATCCGGACACCGGCCTTCGCCGCCGCGAGGTGATCGGCGCCTGTCGCGATCGCCCGGGCGGCGAAGCCGTGTCTGGCGGGCCGAGACGCGCTCGGCGCGCGATGCGCCGCCGCTCTGCGCCGGCGAGGGTATCGCCCGCGACGGGCGACTGCGGCTAGGGAGAATCGCATGCAGCGATATCTGTTGTGCGATCGATGACCTGAGCACATGGGTCGGCAAGACCTTCGCGTGGTGCATCCTCATCCTCACCGCGGTCGTCTGCTACGACGTCGTGATGCGCTACGTGTTCAGCGCGCCTACCGGGTGGGCCTACGACACCGAGTACATCCTGTACGGCACGCTGTTCATGATGGCGGGGGCCTACACGCTGTCGCAGGACGGACATGTTCGCGGTGACTTCATTTCGCGCATGCTGTCGTTCAAGGTGAGAGCCTCGATCGAGCTGGCTTGCCTGATCCTGTTCTTCTTCCCGGCGATGCTGGCGCTCCTGTATTCGGGCTGGGAATTCTTCCACTTCTCATGGCTGCGTGAACGAGCACAGCGCGTCGAGCCCGACCGGCCCTGCCGATCTATCCCTTCAAGGCGATCATTCCGCTGGCGGCGATCTTCATGCTGTTGCAGGGGACGGTCGAAGTCATTCGCTGCGTCGTCGCGCTCAGGACAGGCAAGATGCCGCAACGGCGGCGGGACGTCGAGGAGTTGGAGAAGGTGATCCTGGAGGAGGCCGAGGCTGGCAAGACCGCGGCCGAAATTCTTCAGGACGTCGAGCACCACGGGGAAAAGCAATGACCGATCCCCAAGTCGGCGTGCTGATGCTGTGCCTGTTCATCTTCACGATCTTTCTCGGTTTTCCGATTGCCTTCACGCTGATCGCGCTCGCCGTGTTCTTCGGCTACTACGCGATGGGCGACAACGTCTTCCAACTCCTCGTCCAGCGCGCCTTCGGGGTGATGTCGAACGACGTGCTGATCGCCGTGCCGCTCTTTCTGTTCATGGGGTACATGGTCGAGCGCTCGAACATCCTCGATCGATTGTTCCGCAGCCTGCAGGTGTCGGCGAAGCACATTCCGGCTTCGCTCGCGGTGGCGACGCTTGCCACGTGCGCGCTGTTCGCCACGGCCACGGGAATCGTTGGCGCGGTGGTCACGTTGATGGGTTTACTCGCGTTTCCCGCGATGCTGAAGGCGGGCTACGACATCAAGCTTTCCGCGGGCGTCGTGGCCGCGGGCGGCTGCCTGGGGATCCTGATCCCGCCTTCGATCATGCTGATTCTGTACGGCGCGATGGCCAGTACGTCGGTCGTGCGCCTGTACGCTGGCGCATTCCTGCCAGGCTTCCTGCTCGCCGGCCTGTACATGGTCTACGTGATCGGGCGGGCGATGCTGAACCCGAAGCTCGCGCCCAAGCTGCCGAAAGAGGAAACCGACATTCCGTTCCGGCAGATTTTGATACTGCTCATTACGTCGTTCTTCCCGCTGGCGTTCCTGATCCTCGCCGTGCTGGGTGCGATCCTGTTCGGGCTCGCCACGCCCAACGAGGCCGCCGCCTTCGGCGCCTTCGGGTCGATCGTGCTTTCGATCGGCTACGGGCAATTCAACATGCAGCGCTTGAAGGAGGCGGTGTTTCTGACGGCGTCGAACCGCAGCGATGGTGTGCTGGCTCTTCGTTGGTTCGTGGTCGTTCTCGTCGGTGTTTTCATATCTCGGCGGACAGGCGGTGATCGAGAACTTCATCCTCGGCCTCAACATGACGCCGGTCACATTCATGCTGCTCACCCAGTTCATCATCTTTCTGCTGGGGTGGCCGCTCGAATGGACGGAGATCATCATCATCTTCGTGCCGATTTTCTTGCCGTTGTTGCACCACTTCGACATCGACCCGGTGTTCTTCGGTGTGCATGGTCGCGCTTAACATCCAGACGTCGTTCCTGACGCCGCCGATGGCGATGGCCTGCTACTACCTGAAGGGCGTGGCGCCGAAGCACGTGACGCTCAATCAGATCTTTGCCGGCGCGCTGCCGTTTCTGGGCATGGTCTTCATTACGATGTTCCTGGTCTACGTGTTCCCGCAGATCGCAATGTGGCTGCCGGACTACGTCTATCGCTGACAACGCTGATTGCGAGACGCGGGCTGGCCAGGGTGAGCGCGCACGGTTCACGCCCCGTCGACCCATTGCACGACCGGCGGCGGCGGGAGTAATCTGGGCCGGTCAGCCCACGCGCGCGGAATGCCCGCGAGGAGGAACCATGCTCGTCAGCGAAATCCTGCGCATCAAGGGAAGCGCGCTGTTCACCACGCCGCCGGACGCGCCGGTGCTGGACGCGGTCAAGGTCATGGCTCACCGCGACATCGGTTCGCTCGTCGTCATGGACCACGGGCGGATGGCGGGGATCGTGACCTTCGCCGAGGTGCTTAAGGCGCTTTCGGATCGCGGAGGTTCGCTCGGCACCCTCGAGATCGGCGACGATCACCGAACGTAACCCGCTCACCGCAACCTCGCACATGGACGTAAACGAGCTCCGGCGGACGATGCTCGAGCGTCACGCCCGGTACGTGCCGGTGCTGGAGGGCGGAACGCTGCTCGGCGTCGTGTCGTTCCATGACGTCGCCAAGGCAGTGCTCGAGGAGCAGGGCTTCGAGAACCAGATGCTGAAGAGCTACATCGCCGACACCAAGGCCTAGCGGTGCGGCGGTCTCGGGACGAGTGTCGCGCCCGCACGCCTCAGGCCTGCAGCACGTACATCGCCGGCCGCTTCGCGTAGCGCACGAAATCATGGCCGCGCCACTCCCGGATCGGGCGCGATTCCACCGTCTCCGTCGGCAGTGTGAGGTCGGCCGCAACGCATAGCCGGGTCGCCGGCTTGCAGGTTGCGACGAGCGCCCGCAGCAGCGCTACATTCCGGTATGGCGTCTCGATGAAGAGTTGCGCGTATCCGGTCCGCTGCGATTCGGCGTCGAGTCGGCGGATCGCACCGGTGCGCGCGTCCGGCTTCACCGGCAGGTAGCCGTGAAACGCGAAGCCCTGTCCGTTCATTCCGGATGCCATCAGCGCGAGCAGGATCGAAGAGGGGCCGACGAGCGGCACGACGGCGATCCGCTCGCGATGCGCGGCGGCGACGAGAAGCGCACCGGGATCGGCTACGCCAGGGCACCCGGCGTCCGACAGGAGCCCGAGATCGTGTCCGGCGCGGGCGGGGGCCAGGAGCTCGACCCAGCGTTCGGGAGTGGCGTCGGCCCCGATCTCGACGATCGAGACCTGCTGCAGCGGAAGCACGGGCGACAGCGATTTGAGGAACTGCCGGGCCGGCTTCGCGGACTCGACGACGAAATGCGCAAGCCGCCGCGCGGCGGCGATCGTCCGCGCCGGCAGGACGTCCTCCGGCGGCACGAGGCCGAGCAGGTTGGGAACGAGAAGGAGCCGGCCACGCATGGAGCTCGCCGACTGCGCGCTAGGCGCGCGGGCCGAGCAGCGAAACGCCGGCGTCGCGCAACAGGCTCGTCAACCGGATCAGCGGCAGGCCGATGAGCGCCGTGGGATCGTCGCTCTCGATCGTCTCGAAAAGGACGATGCCGAGCCCTTCCGCCTTGACGGCGCCTGCGCAATCGTAAGGCGCTTCACGCCGCAGGTACGCCTCGATGTCGGCACTGCTCAGCGCGCGAAACGTGCTGCGGACGTCGGTGAGCGCTGTCCGGCAGCGCCCCGATGCGGTCTCGAGCAATGCAACCCCCGTGTGGAATACCACGCTCTTGCCGGACAATGCGGTAAGCATGCGCACTGCGCCGTTGAAATCGCCGGGCTTGCCCACCGGCTCGCCATTGCAGTCGGCGACCTGATCGGAGCCGATGACGAGCGCATCGGTATAGGCAGCGGCGACGCTGCGGGCCTTCGCTTCGGCGAGCCGCAGTGCCGTTGCGCGCGGCGCCTCGCCCGGCTGCGGCGTCTCGTCGGCGCGCGGGGCGACGCTGATGAACGGCACCTCCAGGCGCGCAAGCAGCTCGCGGCGGTAGCGGGACGTCGATGCAAGGACCAGCGCCGGCGTCGGCCGATGCCGCCCAGCCGCCGAGGGCGTCGGATTGGTTGTTGTTTTTTCGGGCATTTTTTTGACACAGCGGCCGTTTGACGATATTATCCAACGTTTTCGTCGGCCGACAACGAGCATCGTTAACGCGGTTGACGATTGGCAGGGGCAGCAGGAAGGCGCGCAGTCGGATGGCGCAAGGCGGAGGCGGCATGACCGGGCGGAGGGGATCGGCGGAACGCATTGCCGGCACCTTTGATGCGTTCGGCGTGGCCCGGCGCGGGGCAGCGATTGCGGGGACGCTCGGCGCGTCGGCGCTGCCGCGGGTCACGGACCGGCTGGCCGACGGCGAGGCACGGATCGCATGGCGAATTGCCGGGGCGGCCGACGCGCTGGGGCGTCCCGCGATCGAGGTCAGCCTCGAGGGCGCGGTCCCGCTCGAGTGCCAGCGGTGCCTGCGGACGTTTTCGTGGCCGGTCGCGCAACGCACGCTGTTGCTGCTTGCGCGTGACGAGGGCGATCTCGCGCGGCTCGACGAGAACGACGTCCACGAGGTCATCCTGGCGGCGACGCCGCAGGATCCCGTCGCGCTGGTCGAGGACGAATTGCTGTTGACGTTGCCGTTCGCGCCGCACTGCGATCGCGACGATTGCGCGACCCGAACCGCGGCGATGGCCACACCAACGGGCGAGGCGGTCTTGCCGGCGGCGCCATCCGCTTTCGATGCGCTCGCCGCGATGAAGTCGGAGCTGCAGAAAAAACCGAAGCGCTGAGCCGGAACGAACAGAATCGAACGAACGATAGGAGAAATTCATGGCTGTCCAGCAGAACAAGAAGTCGCCGTCGAAGCGCGGCATGCACCGTGCGCACGATTTCCTCGCCAATCCGCCGCTCGCGGTCGAGCCCGTGACCGGCGAGGCGCATCTGCGGCATCACATCAGTCCCACCGGCTTTTACCGCGGGAAGAAAGTCGTCAAGACCAAGGCCGACGAGTAGCGTGTCGCGCCCGCCGCCGCGATGCGGATGAAGACGCGGGCGGCAGCTCGCGACGCGGGCGGGTAAGCTCCGCCGCTAGGCTGGACCGCGTGCGCTCCGGGCGTGCGCTCGATGAACATCACGAATCCGATCCCGAGATGCCGGTCACGGTAGCCGTCGATGCAATGGGGGGCGACGACGGTCCCGCCGTCACCTTGCCCGCGGCGCTCCGGTTCCTCGAGGAAACGCCCGACGCACGGATCATCGCCGTCGGTCTCGAGGCGCCACTCAAGGCCGTGCTCGCCAAGCAGAGGTCGCCCGCTTCGGCACGTCTCGTGATCCACGCGGCGAGCGAGGTGGTCGAGATGCAAGAGCCGCCCGCCGACGCGCTGCGCAAGAAGAAAGACTCGTCGATGCGGGTCGCGATCAATCTCGTCAAGGACGGGACTGCGCAGGCGTGCGTGTCCGCGGGAAACACCGGCGCGCTGATGGCGATCTCGCGTTTCGTGCTGAAGACGTTGCCAGGGATTGACCGGCCGGCGATTGCCTCGCAACTACCCACCCGCACCGGGATCACGACGGTGCTCGACCTTGGCGCCAACGTCAACTGCACGCCGGAGCAGCTCGTGCAGTTTGCGGTAATGGGATCGGCGCTGGCGGCGGCCGTCGAAGGCATCGACCGCCCGACGATCGGGCTCCTCAATATCGGCGAGGAAGACATCAAGGGCAACGACGTCGTGAAGGCAACGGCGGAGCTCCTCAAGGTTTCGGGCCTCAATTTTGTCGGCAATGTCGAGGGCACCGACATCTACAGGGGAACGACCGACGTCGTCGTCTGCGACGGCTTTGTCGGCAACGTGGCACTCAAGACGTCCGAGGGCGTCGTGACGATGCTCTACGATTTCCTCAAGGCGGAATTCACCCGCAATCCGATGACCCGCCTCGCTGCGCTGTTCGCGTACCCCGTGCTGATGGCGTTCAAGCGGCGGGTCGATCCCCGGCGCTACAACGGCGCGACGCTGATCGGGCTGAGGGGGGTCGTCGTCAAGAGCCACGGCGGCGCCGACGCGCTCGCGTTCAAGCATGCGCTTGCCAAGGCGCACGCGGAAGTCGCGCATGGCGTGCAGGACAAGATTGCGCAGCGAATGGCGGCGATGCCGCCGCTCGCGGCGCTCGCGCCGGGCGAACACGAGTCGGCCCCCGCGGCCGCGGTTCCCGATGCATAGCCGGATCGTGGGGACGGGCAGCTACCTGCCCGCGCACATCCTCACCAATCACGATCTCGCGAAGCGCGTCGACACGAGCGACGCGTGGATCCGCTCGCGGACGGGGATTCGCGAGCGGCGCATCGCGGCACCGGCCGAGCAGACCAGCGACCTCTCGGAGCACGCGGCGCGCGGCGCGCTCGCGGCCGCGGGCATCGCGCCAGCGGACGTCGATCTCATCGTCGTCGCGACGACGACACCGGATATGGTGTTTCCCTCCACCGCATGCATTCTGCAGGCGAAGCTCGGCGCGAGAGGCGGACCGGCTTTCGACGTGCAGGCGGTATGCAGCGGCTTCGTCTACGCGCTTGCCGTCGCCGACGGGATGGTCGCGTCGGGCATGGCAAGGAACGCCCTTGTCGTGGGCGCGGAAATCTATTCCAGGATACTCGACTGGAGCGATCGCGGCACCTGCGTGCTGTTCGGCGACGGAGCCGGCGCGGTCGTGCTGGTGCCCGTGCGCGTCCCCGGCATCCTGTCTTCGCACCTGCATGCGGACGGAAGCTACCGCGACATGCTGTGCGTCCCCGGAGGCGTCGCCGACGGCGGCGTCACCGGCTCGCCGTTCGTGAAGATGAATGGCGGCGCGGTGTTCAAGTTCGCGGTTCGGGTGCTTGCCGAAGTCGCGCACGAAGCGCTCGCGGCGAATCGCGTTGGCCCGGAGGCGATCGACTGGCTCGTTCCGCACCAGGCCAACATCCGGATCATCGACGCGACCGCGAAAAAGCTCGGCGTGCCGATGGAAAAGGTCGTGACCACCGTCGAGCGGCACGCGAACACGTCGGCGGCCTCGATCCCGCTGGCGCTCGACGAAGCGGTGCGCGACGGCCGCATCACCGAAGGCGAACGCGTGCTGCTGCTCGGCGTCGGCGGCGGGTTCACGTGGGGCTCGGTTTTACTCAATTGGTGACGCAAGGGCCGCAATGAAACTTGCGTTCGTCTTTCCGGGGCAGGGTTCGCAGTCCGTCGGCATGATGGCAGGATTCGGCGAGCTTCCCATCGTCCGCGACACGTTTGCCGAAGCCTCGGCCGTTCTCGGCGACGACTTGTGGACGCTCGTCACTGACGGGCCCGAAGCAGACTTGAACCGCACCGTGAATACGCAGCCGGTGATGCTGACGGCAGGGATCGCGGTCTGGCGCGCGTGGCGAGCGGCAGGCGGCGCAGCGCCGGCGATCGTCGCCGGCCACAGCCTCGGCGAATACACGGCGCTCGTCGCCGCGGGCGCACTCGCCTTCACGGACGCCGTTCCGCTGGTGCGCTTTCGCGCGCAGGCGATGCAAGACGCGGTGCCCGCCGGCGTCGGAGCGATGGCGGCGATCCTGGGCCTCGATGCGGCCGCGGTCGCTGCCGCATGTGCCGAGGCAGCGCAGGGACAAGTGGTCGAGCCCGTCAACTTCAATACGCCCGAGCAAATCGTCATCGCCGGTCATCGCGAAGCGGTCGAGCGCGCAATGGCGGCAGCAACGGCCAAGGGTGCCAAGCGCTGCGTCCTGCTGCCGGTCTCCGCGCCGTTCCACAGTTCGCTCATGAAACCCGCGGCGGACAAGCTTGCCGCGAAGCTTGCCAGCGCCGTGCTCCACGCGCCCGTGACGCCGGTGCTGCACAACGTGGACGTCGAGGAGAAATCGACGCCGGATGCCATTCGCGCAGCGCTCGCGCGGCAGGCCGCAAGCCCCGTGCGTTGGGTCGAGACGATTCAGGCGATGCGCGCGCGCGGCGTTACCCACGTGGTCGAATGCGGGCCCGGGAGGGTGCTGACGGGAATGACCAAGCGCATCGACCGCAGTCTCAAGAGTTTCGCGCTCGATGCCGGCGCCGACATCGAGCCGACGCGCGCGGCGCTCGCCTGAATCACGCAGGGAGATCGGAATGGGGAATGGCAATCTCGACGGACAGGTCGCACTCGTGACCGGCACAACGCGCGGCATCGGGCAGGCGATCGCGAAGGCGCTCGCCGCCGAGGGCGCAAGAGTGATCGGCACCGCGACGACCGACGAGGGCGCCGCGAAGATCACTGCCTATCTGAAGGACGCGGCTAACGCCGGTACGGGCATCCGCCTCGATGTCAGCGACGGGGCGGCGGTCGATGCCGCGCTCGCGGATGTCGAGACGCGTTTCGGCGCGGCGACGATCCTCGTCAACAACGCCGGCATAACACGCGACAACCTGCTGCTGCGGATGAAGGACGATGAATGGGACGCCGTCATGGCGACCAACCTGAAGCCTGCCTACCGCCTCGCGAAGGCGCTGCTGCGGGGGATGATGAAGGCGCGCCACGGCCGGATCATCCAGATCGGCTCGGTCGTGGCCTCTTCGGGCAATCCGGGTCAGGCCAACTACTCCGCCGCCAAGGCGGCGTTGATCGGCTTTACCAAGTCCCTCGCGCAGGAAGTCGGAAGCCGCAACATCACCGTCAATTGCGTCGCGCCGGGCTTCATCGACACGGACATGACGAAAGCGCTCCCAGAGGCACAGCGTGAAAAGCTGCTGCAGCGAATTCCGCTGGGTCGATTGGGATCGCCCGACGACATCGCCCACGCCGTTGCGTTCCTCGCCTCGCCACAGGCGGCCTACATCACCGGCGTCACGCTCCACGTCAACGGCGGCATGTACATGACGTAAGCGGGAATTGGCCGGGGAATGCGCACGAAACGCGGCAATTCGCGACGCATGGCGAGCCGCCGCGACGACTCCTCGAAGCAGGTGGGGGGCGGGCAGCCCGGTTCTGGTAAAATCCGCAGGTTTTGAATCACCCATCCCCGTTTCGGGAGGAGACGCATGGAAAACGTTGAACAACGGGTCAAGAAGATCGTGGCCGAGCAGCTCGGCGTTGCCGAGGCCGAAATCAAGAACGAATCGTCGTTTGTCGACGACCTGGGTGCCGACTCGCTCGACACCGTCGAGCTCGTGATGGCGCTGGAGGAGGAGTTCGAGACCGAGATTCCCGACGAAGAGGCCGAAAAGATCACGACGGTGCAGCAGGCAATCGACTACATCGCGGCGCACGTCAAGAAGTAATGTTTCGGCCTGCCAGGCGCCGATCGGCGCTCATCGGCGCCGCCGGCGGACGCAGCGGCCGGCGCCCTGAACCGGCGGCAGCGCTGCCGGTCCTCACGCTGTCGTTCTGACGATCCCTTCCTCCATACCCACGTTCGTCCAGTGAGCACCGCACGGCCGCCCGAAGGTGCTCGCCCCCTCCTTGGGAAGGGATGGCTGCTGCGCACGCAGCGGACGAGCCTTCGGGAAGCCAGCCAATGACCCGTCGCCGTGTCGTCGTCACCGGGCTGGGCATCGTCTCGCCGGTCGGAATCGGCGTCGCCGCTGCCTGGGATTCGATCCTGCACGCGCGCTCGGGCGTGGGGCCCATCACGCGTTTCGACGCGTCGACCTTTCCTGCGCGCATCGCCGCCGAGGTCAGGAATTTCGATGTCGGCGCGTACCTGTCGGCGAAGGAAGCGCGGCGCTACGACACGTTCATCCACTACGGACTCGTGGCGACGATGGAGGCGGTGAAAGACGCCGGGCTCGATGCGCATGCCGGCGACCAGGAGCGCATCGGCGTCTGTGTCGGCTCGGGCATCGGCGGGCTGCCGCTCATCGAGACCATGCAGGTCGCCTTTCTCGACGGGGGCGTGCGCAAGATCTCGCCGTTCTTCGTCCCGGGCACGATCATCAACATGGTGGCCGGACTCGCGTCGATCCAATATGGCTTCCAGGGGCCCAATCTCGCGATCGTCAGCGCGTGTTCGACCGCGAATCACAGCATCGGCGAAGCGGCGAGGCTCATCGAATACGGCGACGCCGACGCGATGGTCGCCGGCGGCACCGAAGCGACGGTGAGCCCGCTCGGCATCGGCGGCTTCTGCGCGGCGCGGGCGCTGTCGACGCGCAACGACGATCCGGCGAGCGCTTCACGGCCTTGGGACAAGGGCCGCGACGGCTTCGTGCTGGGGGAGGGTGCGGGCGTGCTGGTGCTCGAGGAATACCAGCATGCGCGGGCGCGCGGTGCGCGTATTTACTGCGAGCTCGCCGGTTACGGGATGAGTGCCGATGCGCACCACGTCACCGCACCGCCCGAAGATGGCCGCGGCGCCGCGCGTAGCATGACGAACGCGCTGAAGAACGCGCAGATGAACGCCGATGAGATCGACTACATCAACGCGCACGGCACGTCGACGCCGCTGGGCGACCTCGCCGAGTGCATCGCGGTAAAGCGCGCCTTCGGCGACCGCGCGAAGAAGCTCGCCGTCAGCTCGACCAAGTCGATGACCGGCCATCTTCTCGGCGCGGCGGGCGGCGTCGAGGCGGTGTTCACGGCGCTCGCGCTGCGCGACCAGGTCGCGCCGCCGACCGCGAACCTAGTCGACCCCGATCCGCAGTGCGACCTCGATTTCGTCCCGCTCGCGGCCCGCCCGATGAAGATCCGCGGCGCGCTGTCCAACTCGTTCGGCTTCGGCGGCACCAACGCGACGCTCGCCTTCCGCGCGCTCGGCTGACTGCCGCCAGTGCGCTCGCCCGCCGCCTCGGCACTCCCTCCACCCGCACCATCGCTCATGGCACTGATCGTCCAGAAATACGGCGGCACGTCGGTCGGCAGCATCGACCGCATCAAGAACGTCGCCCGCCGCGTCGCGTGCTTCCATCGCGAAGGCCATCAGCTCGTCATCGTCGTGTCGGCGATGGCCGGCGAAACCAATCGGCTCCTTGCGCTCGCGAAAGAACTGTCGGCGAATCCCGATCCGCGCGAGCTCGACGTCGTAGCCGCGACGGGCGAACAGGTCACGATCGGCCTCCTCGCCATCGCGCTGCACGACATGGGCCTCAAGGCGCGGAGCTACACCGGCGGCCAGGTCCGGGTGCTCACCGACAATTCGTATACGAAGGCGCGCATCCTCGCCATCGACGAGGAGCGGATGCGCGCCGATCTGGCCGACGGTACGATCGTCATCGTCGCGGGCTTCCAGGGCGTGGACGCCGAGGGCAACATCACGACACTCGGGCGCGGCGGGTCGGATACGTCGGGCGTGGCGCTCGCCGCGGCGCTGACGGCCGACGAGTGCCAGATCTACACCGACGTCGATGGCGTCTACACCACCGATCCGCGGATCGTCCCGGAGGCGCGGCGTCTCGACACGGTCACGTTCGAGGAAATGCTCGAGATGGCGAGCCTCGGCTCGAAGGTGCTGCAGATTCGCTCGGTCGAGTTTGCCGGCAAGTACAAGGTCAAGCTGCGCGTGCTCTCGTCGTTCGAGGACCCGGAAGCGACGTCACCGGGCACGCTGATCACGTTCGAGGAAGACGACAACATGGAACAGGCGATCATTTCCGGCATCGCGTTCACGCGCGACGAAGCCAAGATCTCGGTCATGGGAGTGGAGGACAAACCAGGCGTCGCGCACGCGATCCTGGGGCCCATCGCCGACGCCAACATCGACGTCGACATGATCGTGCAGAACATCGGGGCCTCCGGGCACACCGACTTCTCGTTCACGGTCAATCGGACCGAATATCAGAAGGCGCTCGACGTGCTCGCGCGTGAGCGCGGCAAGATCTTCAAGGCCCGCGAGATCATCGGCGACAACCGGATCTGCAAGGTCTCGGTCGTCGGGATCGGCATGCGCTCGCACACCGGCATCGCGAGCAAGATGTTCCGCACGCTCGCCGACGAAGCGATCAACATCCAGATGATCTCGACGTCCGAAATCAAGATCTCCGTCGTGATCGACGAAAAGTACCTCGAACTCGCGGTGCGCGTGCTGCATCGCGCGTTCGAGTTGGACAAGGCGCCGGAGGCCGCGTAAGCGCTGGCTCTTGAGGAGCTTTTGAGCGCTGCGCGTTTGACGTGGTGAACGCACGGCCAGTACAATTGCGCACTTTCCCGGAGACGTGGCCGAGTGGTCGAAGGCACTCCCCTGCTAAGGGAGCATACGCCCAAAAAGGTGTATCCAGGGTTCGAATCCCTGCGTCTCCGCCAGCATAGTCCTGCAATATCAGCCTGTTGTAGTGTCTACCCGCCGCGGTGTGCACGAATCGTGCACAAATGCAGCATTAAGCTTCGCGCATTCACGCGCGTTGTCCGCCCCATCGATCCACTTCGAGTAGACCTTGAATAGCATGCCGGTGTTCGCATGCCCGAGCTGTCTCGCAACATAGCCAGGACGCGCACCGGCGAGGTGTAACGCCAGCGTGGCGTAAGTGTGTCGCGTCTGATACGGCACGCGGTAACGCAGCTTGCAGCGGCGCAAGCAAGCATTCCAGATCTCCCGTTGCATTTGAATGTCGGCCCACGGCTTGCTCGTGGCGGGGTTGTTGAATACTTGGCCGCCGAGCAGCTGCGTGTGTTTACGCTGAGCTTCGAACGCCGCGAGCGCTCGGTCATTGAGATCGACGTCGCGCACGGTGTTCGTCTTCGTCGTTGGTTTCGCTTTGCCGCGGACGATGGCGCGCTGGATACGAACGTTACGGCGATTGAAATCGACGTCTGACCACCGGATTGCGATCAATTCGGACGGGCGGACGCCCGTGAAAAACGCAGCAATGAAGTAATTGACGACCGGCTCCGGTGTGTGTACAGCCAAGTCAGTCAGAATCTGCTCGACCTCGTGTAGCTCGAAGGGATCCGGTTCGGGCAGTACCGGAGGCGATCTTACGCTCGACGGCCTTCGCGCTGTAACCGGTCAGCGCCTCGAACAGATGAACGCGGACGTACCGAGCCGGGGTCAGGACGGCCGCAGGCGGTCTGTCGCGAACGTCTGGTGTGGCTGCGCTCATGACGCTATTTCAGCCCGTGGCATGACCGAGTCAACATCGCAGTTAGCGCGCTACCTGCCTAAGTAAACGGCCGTAATCGCTTCGCGACCGTGCCCCATCTCGCAGCTGATCACCTCGCGCGCCTTGCGATCGATGGCCTTCTGTTTCTTGGTGAGCTGCTTTGACGTCGGCCCGCCAAGCGCGGGGCACTGCCAACCGGTGAGCTCGTGGTAGCGCCGCTGCGCGTAGCGATGGCGGTAGCCATGCACACCGTGAATGCCGACCCGCGCGCACTCGGCGCGGAAGTGCTGCAGATAGTCGCGGTAAGTCTTGTAGCCCGGTGCCACCAGGCTCTTGCCCTTGGCCAGCGCCTTGGCCTCGTCGACGAGCTGGCGCTGCTCCGCGGTCCGGATGGGGATCCGGATCTCGCGGCCGCCCTTGTTCCAGGAGGCCTTGAGCACCAGGACGTCACCCTGGTCGGCCTTCCCCGGGATGATCTTGATCGAGGACCCCCGGCGCATACCGAAGCCGTCCTCCAGGCGGACTGACATCTCCGTGTAGGGGCAGCGGATCGCGTCGAGCTGCTGCGGGTCGAGGTCCTTGGCTTTCGACACGTTGCTCACGTACACCCGATCCGGAATGCCGTAGGCGGCATTGGCTGCCGCTGGCCGGATTCCAGAAGATCAGGCGTGCACTGACTCTCGCGCGGTGATCTGGGGGCTACTCCGCCCCGACCAGAGTCGACGGGAATGACCGGACCCGGCCCATGAGCCGACACTCGCCGGCGGTGCTCAATTCCCGTTGTAGGCGTAGGATGACTGGACTTCCTATCGTCGACCAGGGGATTCGGTGATGGACCGGCGAACGTTTATTGGCAACGTTGCCGGTGGCCTCCTCGCCGCGCCGCTCGCCGCGCGCGCGCAGAAGCCGGCGATGCCGGTGATCGGGTTTCTCCATCCCGCGTCCGCGGCGAAATGGGCAGCCCGCGTCGCTGCGTTCCGGCAAGGCCTAGCCGACGCGGGCTACACCGAGGGCCGAAACGTGACGATAGAGTTTCGCTGGGCAGAGGGCAACTATGAGCGCCTTCCGGCGTTGGCCGCAGACTTGGTGCGACGGCGGGTCGCCGTAATCGTCGCCGCCGGGGGAGGGCCCTCCGTGATGGCAGCCAAGGCGGCGACCTCGACAATCCCGATTGTGTTCACGGCTGGGGGCGACCCAGTACAACTTGGGTTCGTCGAGAGTCTCAACCGACCAGCCGGCAACATAACGGGCGTGAGCGTTCTCACCCTGGAACTCGCAGGCAAGAGGCTCGAAGTTCTTCATGCCTTGGCTCCGCAAGCGACAGTAATTGGGATGCTGATAAATCCCAATGGGACCGTCACTGAGTCCGAGGCGAGAATCACCCTAGAGGCAGCGCGCCGACTTGATCTTCAGCTAAGTGTTCAAAGAGCGCGCAACAAGCAAGAGATCGACCAAGCTTTCTCCGCCTTCGTCCACGCGCGAATCGGCGCGCTGCTAATTGGTGCCGATGTATTCTACGAACTTCAGAGCGAACAATTGGTCGCGTTGGCCGCGCAGTACGCGGTGCCGACGCTCTACCCTATCCGCGCTTTCGTTGCAGCCGGTGGTTTGGCAAGCTACGGCGCGAACTTCAACGATGCGTATCGTCAGGCGGGGGTCTACGCCGGCAAAATACTTGGCGGAGCTAAGCCGGCCCAGTTGCCAGTCCTTCAACCGAGCAGCGTCGAACTCGTGATCAATGCCAAGACGGCAAAGGCACTCGGCCTCACCGTTCCGCAGGCGTTGCTGCTGCGCGCCGACGAGGTGATCCAGTAGCGTTACAGGTCACTCGAGGACCTTTCGTAACTCACCGTAGTCGCTGAACAACTTGAGTTTTCAAGGTCCGCTGTGGAGAAGATCGAACGGCTGGTCAGGGTCGTTCACGCTCATCCGCTCGGCCGGTGCTGAGCGGCGGCTCGACGAGCCACAGCGGCCCTTGACGCATGACCGGCTGCTGTTATGTCCTTCAGCAGCCGCTTGGTCGAATCGCGTCAATGCCGGCGACCGACCATCAGCAGTCCTTTCAAGCGGCGTGGAAGCGCGATACGCGCAGAGTAGAATCGGCCCTCGGAGGTCACCGGCATGTGGATTTCCCGTCTGCGCTGCGCAGCCTTTGTTCTGATAGGGATTTGCCTGTGCTGTGCGCTACCTGCTCGGGCCGGGGCCGAGACGGTTCAGTGCGCACTGGGCGGCAATGCGTCGCCGAACGGACCGGTCGTGCTCCTGCCTTCGGGAGAAAAGAACTATCGGTCGATGAAACTGCAGCTGTTGAGCAATCCCTCCATGAGCGGCGTGGCGGTGCAGGTAAATTGGAGCGACATCGAGGCGACCAAGGACAAGCCGGATTGGTCGCAGCTCGATGCGCTGTTCGCGGCCGCGGCCGCGGCAAAGAAATGGGTACATCTGATCATGTTCCCCGGTTTCTTCTCACCGCAGTGGGCGCTCGAAGGGGTGCAGACGGATCTGTTCGAGATTCAGTACGGACCGGGCAAGGGCACCAGCGCCAAACTTCCGATGCCGTGGGATCGGGTGTACCTGGGAAGATGGTTCGCCTTCATGAAGCTGTTGAGCGCCCGCTATGGAGGGTTGCCCGCGTTCAGAATGATCGCGGCTGCCGGCCCCACCTCTGTTTCCGTGGAGATGACTTTGCCGACCTCGCCGGCCGCGCACAGGCAATGGATGGCCGACGGCTATACGCCCGCCCGGTACCTGAGCGCCTGGGACGACACGTTTCACTTCTACGCCGAGACGTTTCGCAATCAGTGCATTTCCCTGTCCGCTCCGGGTCTGCCGATTCTCGGAGCCGGCCCAAAAGGTCGAGCGGCGCACTTGCGCGCCAAGCAGGAGGTCATCGAGCGCGCCGCGCGCGCTGTCCGCAACCGACTGGCGATTCAATCGAGCGATCTTCATGCCGGCCACGCTGCGGTCGAAGCGCCTGACAATACCGAGTTCATCAACAGCTACAGCGGGCGGATCATCACCGGCTTTGAAATGCGCAGCGGCTCGCAAGACGCAATTGCGAGCAAGGTAATGGGTGCGGAGGGGGATCCTCCGCTGGCCTTGCGAAGATCCATCGATAAGGGGATGGCACGCAACAGCGGCGGCCGGCACGTGAACTATCTGGAGATCTACGCAGCGGACGTAGAACCGGCCGCTATGCAACCAGTGCTGCAGTACGCTGCGCAATTGTTCACCGCCAGCAGCCACTGATCCTTAGCCTGGGGCGAGCACGGGGAGTTGATCTTTCCGCGGCCGGACATTTGGATGCTGCGTTGGAAGGCTCCGCCGCACGCCGGCTATGAATCATGGTCGGTCGTGTTACCTGCCCTGGATGGGGGAGCCATCTGGCGCGCGGCGAGCTCGCTTCCTGGTCAACCCGAGGCCGCGGTGGGTCGCCAGAAGTACCGATCACGCCTGTTATTGAGGATGCCCAGGTTTGCAAGCAATCTGGCTAAGCCTGCACGGAAAGTGAAACATACGTTGGCATGTGCGGATCCGCCGAGGGTTAGCTCTCGTCCGCGTGTCCGCTTTCGTTCGGTTTAGACTTCTGCTTTGGGTCGTTCTCGCTCATTGACTTCGCCGCATGTCGGTGGTCCTTCGTTCCTTCGCGTCTCGACGGTTAACTACCTGATACGTACGTGCTTCTGGGGTCAGGTTGCGGGCCCCGATACGATAAGTCTGTGCACAAATCCGTGCACAAATCGGGGGGAAAGAGGGGGCTACAGGGTGTGTTTTCGCCCTTGCTTCCACTCTGTAGCCCTTAAGGCGGACGGGTTCGAATCCCTGCGTCTCCGCCAGATCATGATCCAGCCCGGTTCAGGCGGTCCAAAGCCTGATAGCCAGAGACGGGCCGACGCGTACGCCAAAGGCTTGAGCCGGTGTTCGACGACGCAGCGATGCGGGGCAATCCGGCGGCCATCATTCGTTGGCAGCTCGAGCAGAAACGCGAAAAGGCCGTTGTCAGGCGTTGCCGTGCGCAGAACTCCAGGCGCTGCTGAAACGCATTCCCACTCTTCCGGGCACTGCGACGAGAGCCTTGAGTTTGGTGCTCTCACGGCTGCCCGGACAGGCGAGGTCCTCGGCCTGACGTGGGAGGAAATCAGCGCCGCAGGGGCTGTCGCCGATTTGGCGCCTCCTGCGCGTTCCCGGGGCGCTGGCCTACCTCAGTTTTGTCGGCGCCGGTTTGCAGTTGCGCATTTAGCCCGAGTTGCGACGAGACTTCAGGGCATCGTCGAAACGAGAGAATGATGAAACCTCTACTGCGCTGGATCGGCATAGCCTTGGGAGGCTTGGTCGGGTTGGGGATCGTTGCGTACGCCGTCTTGTATCTTCTCTCCGAGCGTGTGCTGCGACGCACCTACGAGGTCCCTGCCGTTTCCTTAACGATCCCGACGGACCCCGCGTCGATCATGGAAGGGCGTCGGCTGGCGACCGCTCGTGGCTGCTTCGCCGATTGCCACGGCAAGCAGGCCGAGGGAAAGGTTATGTTCGACCAACCGATGATCGCGCGTGTCGTCGCACCCAATCTTACGGCCGCTGTCCACAAATATAGCGATGCGGAACTCGTCGCCATCATCAGGAATGGTGTCCGGCCCGGGGGCCGCAGCCTGCTGATCATGCCGTCGGATGTATTCGTGGGGCTGACCGACGAGGACTTGGGCCGCATCATCGCGTTTCTGAAGAGCCTGCCGGTAGTCGAGGGACCAAGTCCAAGCATCTCGGCGGGTCCGCTCGGACGCGTTGGCCTCGCCACCGGCAAATTCAAGCTGGCGGCGCAGCTCATCGCCGAAACCGTCCCGCCTCCGGAGGCGCCTAACGAAGAGGCTGCTTACGGACGGTATCTTGCTCGGACCATCTGTGCCGAGTGCCACGGGACGGCTCTACGCGGCGATTCCAATCCCGATTTCACCAGTCCGGATCTGCGGATGGTCGCTGCCTATTCGCCCGACGCATTCGCTCGACTCCTACGAACAGGGGTCGCAATTGGGGGAAGAAGCGTTGGCGTGATGAGCGCACAGGCGCGGAACAATCTTTCGTACCTCACTGATGCGGAGATCGCAGCTCTATACAGCTATCTGCATTCGCTGCCGGAGGCTGCCCACAACTGAGTGCTCGCGCGTTTCGACCCGGCAGCTGCAGTAACTGGCGTCGACTCGGGTACCAATGGCAACTGTTTACCGTATGGATGAGTCGGCACCTGTCGTGCGGGGCTTGGAGGACGGATTTAGGGAGGGGATTTCGGTATGGCCTGATCGGGCCGTCACTCGGCGCGCCGAGAGGGTCACGGAGCGCAGCGCGTCGTCAGTACGTTCGTCTGTCCTCGGACGCCACCCCCAGCATGGAAACTGTCATAGCGAATGGCGCTCTGCGCGGGACCATGCACGATCAAGATCACGCGATGACAACGAAGCCCAATGTCAGCGGGCAATTGCCGCCTTGGTGACGAACCACGGGAAGCGCGACAACATCGCGTAGTCGCATTGCGCCAACATCGGCCCCGCTTCGGTGGGGCTTTTGTTTGCGTCGTGCAGGTTACGTAACGCGAGAATGACCGTTGCCTGAAATCCGAGGCCAGCACGGGAGATGCGCGAGGCACCCCGTCGGACCAGGGCCTTCGACCCCCGGTGCCTTTGGAACCAGCGAGGTACTTTCGCACGCACGCGGGAGGCAGCACTTTGCACTCACCGCGGCCCTGCTCGCGTCGGGCGCACTACACACCGCCGAAGCCGAGTTGCGTCATCGCGAAGGAACAAACGGAGCGCGCGCTGCAGCGTACCACTTCCGGTCGACTCGGCATCCGAGAAGTTCGGTGCGGGTGTTGAGCGTTTCGGCTGCGTCCGCATCGACTCTTCGGAATAGGGCGGTCCCGCGGACGGTATGACTTAACGGCGAGGACTTGCGGGCGTGCAACCCCTCGCCGGAGCGGGCGCGACTCCCCGGTACCTCAACCCCAAAGGCGACGATGAACGACGCAAGAACGCCTCCGATGTTCGGCATTCTCGCAGCGATCGGGATTCGGCAAATTCGTCTAACTTGCGGACTGATTCTGTTCGCGTATCTGCTATCGCACTTTGTCAATCACGCCCTTGGCAGCGTCTCGTACGCCACCATGGAAGCTGGCCTTAAGTATCACATGGCGTGGTGGCGAAACCCGGTCGTGGCTTCGGTGTTCTACACCGCTGGGATCGTGCACTGGGCACTCGGCCTGAGGGCGCTCTACGAGCGCCGGCAGTTCCGCTGCAAAGCGGCCGAAATTACGCAGTTGCTGCTGGGCGTTTCGATCCCCTTTTTGCTTGTCACCCACTTTGTGGGCACTCGTCTTCAGGCCCCGCTGTTCGGTCGGGACATCTATTACGCTCAGGCTCTAACTGCCTACTGGGTAAACCGCCCTTACATGGAGTGGGTACAGTTCGCGTTGCTGCTGGTCGCATGGACGCATGGCTGCATCGGCCTGTACTTCTGGCTGCGGCTCAAGCGGTTCTTTCGTTACGCCGCTCCATACCTCCTTGCCGCTGGGGTCCTGATTCCAGTGCTGGCGATCCTCGGGCTGATTCAAGGCGCGCGCGAAGTCATCGCGCTTTCCAAGGACCCGGTGTGGCACGTCGCCAACCTTTCGCCAGCGCACTTCCCCTCGCCTGATGAGCGCACGACGCTCGACGCGATCACCGCGCACTTCCCAATCGCGTACGCGGCAGTGATCGCGTTGGTGCTCGGGGCGCGAGGCGTTCGCACGATGCGGGAGCGCCATGGCGCCATCGTGAGCCTGACGTACGCAGGCGGCAGGGTCGTCCGCGCGCCGAAGGGAATGACTGTGCTTGAAGCGAGCCTTCGCCACGGTGTGCCGCACGCCAGTGTCTGCGGCGGCAAGGCGCGCTGCTCCACCTGCCGCATCCGCATTATCGGCGACCTGACGCACCTCCCACGGCCTTCGCGGCGAGAAGCGTTCGTGCTCGAGCGCGTCGGCGCCAGCAGAGACCCAGCCGTCCGCTTGGCATGTCAGCTACGTCCGCCGCACGACATTGCTTTCTTCCTCGTATTTCCGCCGCAGACCACGGCCGCCAACCTCCAGCAGTCGAAGATGATGGGAAGCGGGAAGGAGCGGTACGTGGTTAGCATGTTCGTTGACATGCGCGGCTCGACCAAGATTATCGAGAAGCAGTTGCCGTTCGACACGATGTTTCTCATCAACCAGTTCGTGGCAGCAGTGTCGAGCGCCGTCGAGCAAGCGGGAGGCCAGCCGAACCAGTTCATTGGCGACGGCGTGCTTGCGCTGTTTGGCCTCGACCGGCAACCGGAGGCCGCTTGTCGCGACGCGATCGCCGCAGTGAGCTACATCGCAGCAAACGTGGAACGACTGAACAACGATCTCGCCGACCACTCGCGCGAGCCGATCACGTACGGAGTAGGCATCAACGGAGGCGAGGCGATCGTGGGCGACGTCGGCTATCGCGACCATATCGTCTTCACCGCGCTCGGTGATTCAGTTAACGTAGCGGCGCGTTTACAGGAAATGACAAAGGAATTGGGCTGCGAAGTAATACTCGCCGACGAAGTATGCCGCAACGCGGGGCTTCCGACCGACGCCCTTCCCGCGCGTAAGGTATCCATTCGTGGACGCGACGACGCTTTCACGATTCGTGTTGCCGCTGGGGCGAGCATCCTGTCCCCGCGGACGCCGGCAACTTGAATTGTCGCGGCCGCCCCGCGCATAAACGCAAAGCCCCACGAGTTATCGCGGGGCCTCGCTGGATCAACACATCGCGTTTCGCTGCGTCACCGCAACGTGCGCCGCCAGTTGGTGGCCGGCTTCGGGGAAATCATGTAGTGGGTGTCATCGATAAAATACCTCCCCTGATCGCCTACAACATCGGTGCGACCTCGCGGCTGCGAACTCGGGGGAGTATCCGGTTGCGGGGCAATACACCCGCGAACACCGATACTCACGACTGACACCCTACCGCGAGCACCGATCCGCACAGCACATCACCTACGGTTTCAGACTACGCCGCGCCAGAGCGAGTTTCAAGTGGTACGTGCAATGTTTGATCGAACTCAAGATGGGGCTGAGACGGTACTCCGCCGGCTGTAGGCTACGCGGGATATTTGTCACGATACGCATAGGCCTGTGGCATGTATCCGCTTGCTTGCTCACTCGTAGAGCAGGCCCGGCTGATCCGTGCACGGTACATAATGGCCCCGACCATGAACGCTGTCATGCTCGAATCCGTGCTGACCTGCCCGCACTGCGGCTTCGCCGCGCAGGAGACGATGCCAACCGATACCTGCCAGTTCTTCTACGAGTGCCGGAACTGCAAGAACCTGTTGCGCCCGAGGCTGGGTGACTGCTGCGTGTTCTGCTCTTACGGCTCGGTGAAGTGCCCCCCGATACAGGAGCAGCGCGGATGCTGCGGCTGACGGCTCTCGTGATCGTCATGACCGCAGTCTCGGGGTGCTCGTGGCAGCAGGCATACTCCTCCGCGCAGGGGTGGCAGCGGAACCAGTGCAATGGTCTCGTCGATCAGACCGAGCGCGAGCGATGCCTCGCCAACACGAGCATGTCCTACGACGACTACCAACGGAAGGCCGAGGGGGCCAAGAAGGAATAAGACCTACGCGCCTTAGCGTCGATCATTTCGAGACGTGTGCCGCACCTGTAGTCTCGACCAGTCGGACCAGGCCCGCAAAATGCGCATAGTGCGGTTGTCAAGCCGTGTGAATCTTCCACACTTGCGAGCCTGATTCATCAGTCGCGTTGATCTCCCGACGCTCCTAGAGTGACCTTGCGTGGCGAGTGACGCACGCAGGCATCAGGAACCGCAAGGAGATGACAATGGACACACGCAATGCCAACGAAACACGGAACCGCTGGGCGATGGGACTTCGGATGGCGACGGTGGTCGTCGTGCTCGGAACGCTCGCCGCCGTCTGGCACCCGACAATGCTGTCGACAGCGTCGCACAACGCGACGGCTGCATCGAGCGAAACGGCAGCGGCCGCACCTGCTCCGGACATGGTCGGCTACTTTCCTGCGCACTTCTCCGCACCTGAGAACATCGAGCCGCAGGCGCCGACGTTCTGAGGTTCACGGATGGGAGGGGGCTCGACGCCACCGGCTCGATAACGCGGCTCCCTCCCTCGTGGTGACGGGGCGGCGGATCTCACTCCGCCCCCTCGCTGCCGATGGTTGTTCGCTGCGCATCGATGCCGAAGGAGAGAATCATGAGCTGCAAGGACGCGTTCCAGACGCACCTGGAGATCGTGGTGCCAGTCAGCTTTGGCGGGGAGAATGGGGTTTTCAAGGTTCCACCGGGGAAGTGCCTTGTCATCGACTACGTATCCGGCGAGGCATTCATGCCGAATGGACAGAAGGCCCTCTTCGGAATCATCACGACGGCCGGCGGCGTTCAGGTGCGCCACTATTTGGGCACCAACGCGGCGGCTGCTTTCGGCGGGCAGGACTACTTCTGGGTCAGCGGCCCGGTGCACATCTACGCCGACCCCGGCACCAACGTTACCCTACGCGCCGACCGCGACATAGCGACCGGGACGGCCACGTTCCGATTCAGCGTTTCGGGCCATCTAGTGTAGAGCGAAGGGTTCCCGTGCTGTACACCGGCCCACGGTCGCTACCGGTGGGCCTCACATTGAACTGGACGCGAGGGCTGGTAAGCCATCGTTCTCGGTTGCCGCCATAGGGTGCGCACCGACACGACGAAACCACGCTGTACCAGCCGCCGCCGCCAGCCGCCCAGCAAAAACTAAGCCGCCGATCATGCCAGATGAGCGAAGTGGCGGCCACGCCGCCCTGCGTACCGGTGACGCCGAGACGCAGTACGGGCACGAGCACTCTCAGGCCTTTGCCGATGCGGACGGTGCGCCCGAGTCAGGCAGTACGACTGCCCACTCCTCGTAGAGGTTCGCGTCGAACCCATACTGTGCTTCGTCGGGTAACCGGACAAATTCAATGAACGGGTTCCACTGAGACAAACACGCATGTGCGGTGGCGAGAGCCTCATCCAGATACCGATGCAGGTTGACTTGAAACTCGGCGGCCTTTCTTGGCCGTTCCGGGAATAGCGCGAGCAATTGCGACAACGCCGAGTCAACGGCATCCGACATTTCGGCAAAAATGGAGTCGCGTTTCGGAGGACAATTCTGGGGACTGAAATTGCGGCACGCGACAGACTCGCCGTTCAATGCTGCGATGCGCAAGGTACTGGGCGCGCCGACGTAGCACAGGCTTCCACGCAACACCGCCTCGCCGGTTTCGTCCAAGCCGACAGTGAAATAGGTGTGTGTATTTCGATCCGGCACGAGTTCGTAGCCAAACAGCCCATCTTCCACAATGGGCAGCAGGTCGAGCGAAATATTGGCTGGTAGTGAATAGCGAGGGGCGGCGGCAATCAGTTGCGCTCGAAGTAGCGGCAACAGGGTCTTCGCTTCGGAGAGCCGGGGGGAATAGGCCGATTGCATCACACGCCCCCTGCATGACGGTGGTAGCCGTTGCGAATGGAAACGATTTAAACCCCGAAGTAGCGGGCGGCACCAGCATTTTTGAAGCGACCTGAGATGACTGTCGTAACCGCTTGAATCGGCTTCTCAGCACCTCGACAAAATGTGGATGGCAGGGCACGAGCGCAGCCTGCCACAGCAGGTCGTCCTGATAGCATACCGTATATCCATACGGTCTTACCGTGCGACGCCGTTCGCCTTCTTCGCCACCGGGGGCGCATCTTCCCTTGGCGAGAGGTTGTAAACCGGCCGCCGCTCGTGGGGGGCCTCCGCATCGAGGAGGTGCGCGACGTTACCAACGGTGTATTCTGGTTAAATAGGCAACGGTTTATACCGCAGACATAGGTAACACTTTCGGGCTCGAATGGGTTGTCGATCGGCTCGAGGCGAGCGATCCGGCCCTCGTCCCCGACCGGCACGCGCTGAACGTGCCCGCACCGCGGCGAGGACCGGGAGATAGGCTGTCGAACGATGCTCGAACCGGTCGGAGTCCGTCAAGCCGCGATGTTGCTCAACACTTCGGACGGCGGCTCTGCGATGTACTTCATCCCGCCGCCGCCCATCGTCCCGCACGCGGGGAGACTCCCGATCGCCAGCGCGAGAATCGCGGCCACGACCATTTTGAACCTGTACCACATCCGGCTCATATCGACCTCCATTGCGGCGAGCCCGCCGTAACGAACAAACAGCAGTCGGACGCAGCTATTCCTTGGGATGACTGACGCCGACGCTGCACCGCCCGATGCCGCCCTGCGCTTCGCGTCAGGCCGAACTTTTTCCTTCATCAGGCGCCGCACGATCACGCTTGACTACGCCCACAGCGCCGGTGCGCAGCGGGTCGCATTGCTGACGTGGGGTAGCCTCTGGCGCAGTCGCGATTCAGAGGGCATCGCGAAGCAAACCGCTTGTGTGGCGCCCGGCTTTTGCCTATAAATCAGCTCTGCGGGGCCATGCCGCTCGCCGACACGCTGCCGGAGCTTGCAGTGAACGATCCGCTTTCCCGGGACTATGCGTCGCCGCTCACGCGCGCGGACCGGGCGTTCGCGCGCGCGGCGGGCTCGGACCCGATCGACGGCAATGCGGTGCGCCTGCTGTGCGATGCCGCTGAGAATTTCCCGGCGTGGCTCGCGGCGATCCGCGGCGCGGAGCGGTCGATTCTCATCGAGAGCTATGTCTTCGCCGACGACGAGGTGGGGCGCGACTTCGTCGAGGCGCTCGCAGCGAAGGCGCGAGCGGGCGTGCACGTGCACGTGATCTACGACTGGGTGGGAGCGTTCGGCGCGGGCGCGCTGTGGTCGACTTTGAGCGCGGCGGGCGCCGAGGTGCGCGCATTCAATCCGCTGCGCTTCGACAGTCCGCTGGGATGGCTTTCGCGCGATCACCGCAAGACGCTCGTTGTCGATGGACGCATCGGCTTTGTCACCGGCATCGGGATCAGCGCCAAATGGCTGGGCGACCGCAGCCGTGGGATGGAGCCGTGGCGCGACAGCGGCATCGAAATCCGCGGTCCCGCTGTCGCCGAGCTCGTCCGCGCATACGAGCAGGTGTGGCAGGCCTGCGGCAGCGCGCTGTTGCCGGCAGAAGTCGCCGCTCCGCATGCGTTGACCGAGGCCGCAGGCGAAACGCGACTGCGGGTGATCGCAGGCTCCCCCAATGCTACAGGCACGTATCGCCTCGACCTCGTGATTGCATCGCTCGCTCGGCGGGCGCTCTGGCTGACCGACGCCTATTTTGTCGGCACGTCCGCGTATGTGCAGGCGCTCGCGGCTGCGGCGCGCGACGACGTCGATGTCCGCCTGCTCGTTCCGGGCGCGAGCGACATCCCGGCGTTGTCGCCGCTGTCGCGGGCCGGCTTTCGGCCGCTTCTCGAAGCTGGCGTGCGCGTGTTCGAATGGAACGGAACGATGTTGCACGCCAAGACTGCCGTGGCCGATCGATTCTGGTCGCGGATCGGGTCGACGAACCTGAACGTCGCAAGCTGGATGGGCAACTACGAGCTCGATGTCGCCGTCGAGGACACGCAGTTCGGCGAGCAAATGGCAGCGCGGTTCGAGGCTGATCTCGCGCGCGCGACGGAGGTCGTGCTCACGCGACGCAATCGAGTGCGGCGCGTCGAAGACACGGACGCGAGTGGGGCGCGGCATGCGCTGTCCGGCAGCGCGGGGCGCGCGGCGGCCGGCGCTGTCAGCGTCGGCAGTGCGCTCGGTGCCGCGCTCACCAATCGGCGGCTGCTGGGCCCGGCCGAATCGGGGTTGCTCGTCAAGGTCAGCGTGAGCGCACTCGTGCTTGCGATTGTTGCCGCCGTATGGCCGCGCGCCATCGCGTGGCCGATCGCTTTGCTGGCGGCGTGGTTCGGGGTCGCATGGCTCGCCAGGGCCGTTGCGCTGCGCCGGGAGGCGCACGGCTCGCATCGGCCGCAGCAATCCGCTCGCAGCGGCGACGATGGCAGCCTACCAAGCTAGGCTGCTATAATTCTCGGCTCGCGCCCGTAGCTCAGTTGGATTAGAGTACCTGGCTACGAACCAGGGGGTCGTGGGTTCAAATCCTGCCGGGCGCGCCAGAATTCGCTATTAAATCAAGGGGTTAGCGAGCACCACTCCTGGCCCGTTTTTTCTTCAGCAACGTCTGCGCGACTTTTGCGCGACTTTTCCCGATCGACCACCTGCGTCTTGCTTCGTCACCACTCGCAACAACGTCGATTCTTGCGCTTTCAGTACCGCGTTCGCCGCGCGTATCAACTCCGCAAGTTCCGGCGCGCTGTAATGGCTGGTGATGTCACCGGTCTTGTGCCCGAGCAGCACCTTGCGCGTCTCCAGCGGCACGCCGGCCGTACGTAGACGCCGGCCGAAGGTGTGCTTCAAGTCGTGCACGCGAACCTGCGCGAGTCCCGCCTTCTTGCGTGCGTTCTGCCAAGCCGTGTTATTCATGAAGCGGATTGGCTTGCGCGGCTTGCCTTTGCTGGCGACGAACACGAACTCCCGGTGCAACCCACGCTGCGCGTCGATCACCCGCTTGGCCACGTCGTTTAGCACCACCACGCGGTCCTCGCGGTTCTTGACACCCGAGCGCTCGGAGCGACCGCCAAATTCGGCGGGGATCACGAACACCGACGTTTGCAGTTCCGGTACCGGCACTTCCCACTCCCAGCGCAGCTGACACACCTCTTGCTCACGGCAGCCGGTGTTGACGGCGAAGAGCGCCATCTGTGCCACCGAGCCGGGCAACAACGCAAACAGCCGGCGTTGTTCGTCCCATGACAGCGGATACGGTTTGCGGGCCGTCGTTCTGGTGTCCGGCATGGTGATCAACGGCGCGGTCTCGAGCCACGTCAATCCGTGCTCGTCGCGCCATGATCGCGCTGCCAGATTCAAAATGCATCGCACCACCTCCAGTGCCCGTTTAATGGTCGTTTCACTGACCCCGTCCCGCCGGCGCTGGGCTTTGAAGGGCTCCAGCGTCGCGTCATGGATCTGCCGCAGCGTCCGCTTGCCGATGAACGGTAACAGCGCAGTAATGTGGAGCGCATCGGTATCGATGCTCGCCTTGTGGGCGCGCTCGATCAGATACTTTTCTGCCGCATCTGCGAAATTGCGTTCAGGGCGCGTACCAAACTCGCGGGCCTTGCGTCGCTCTTCGGTTTGCCGGGCGAGCCATTGTTCGGCTTCTTCTTGAGTGACGGCGCCGAGGCGGCGGAAGATTCGCCGGCCGTGGTAGACCTTGTTGACAACTTTGTTTCCATCTTCGTCGGTGAAAATTCCCGACGTTCTTGAGCGTCCCATGGTTCTCCTTTCTCCGGCGGACGCCCGCTGCACGATTTATGCTGTTCGATCCACGCGTCCAAGTCAAGGCGGTCGAAGGCGACCCCCTCCTTGCCAATGGGAATGACGACCATCCACGGGCGAATGTCGCGGTCGAACACTCGGCGTCCGACGCCGCAATAGGACGGGGCATCGCGATAGCGGATCAGCCGCGGTTGCAGCACTGCGGGCATGGCGCGTCGACGATCGTGTGAAAAGGCAGCACTATGCAGCGTTGGTCGTATGAGGTTATGGGGGTGACACGCACGTTCTCTTTCCACGTCAAACACGTCAACTAAAGGAATCAGGGGAAAGCTGTCCATCGCAGATGCTGCTTCGCGGTGTACCGCACGAAGCAGGAGCTAAAGCGAAGCGCAACCCCTTCAGGTTGGAACGGATGCCGCGGTAAGTGGCTGTCGCAGGGCGACGCTCAATGACGCGTATTCGCTACGGCGTCATTGGGAGCGGCCGCAGTCCAGGCTGTCCCATCGGCCAGCGAAGAATGCGATAGGCGTCCAGCCTTGTTGCTGATATGCGCATTACCGCGCGCGAAAAGAAAAGGCCCTCGGTCCTTGCGAACTGAGGGCCTTGCTGCGTGACGCGCCGTCGAGTCCATGCACGAGGCATGGCCGAAGGCGCATCACCGGGCACCGCCGGATCTTGCGATCCGACAACGCCAGCTATGCTCGGGCGCTAGACCGAGCGCACAACCTTACGTCGCTTGCGCGACAAGATCGGAATCGCTTCCGATCACTTCAAGGGCGGGTAACGACCGCAACGCCAGTCCCGGGGAACTGGACTTCATGCATGGCGGGATGACCCGCCGGCATGAAGGCTCATGTGAGCACGATGCTCACGGACAAGCGGCTTGAGTATTGCACTGGCGCTGCGCCACTTCAAGGGTCTGGCGCGACGAAATGCAGGGTGCAAGCCGACAAGCACGGCGTTTCGGGGGTTTTCCGTCTTGACATCTCGCGCGGGCGCGTTATGTTGCAACGAGCGGAGCGACAGCTCCGTCTATCGGAGCGAGCTTGGCGCCGCATAGCGGCGCGAGCCGCGGAGTGCACGGGGGTGTCGCCATTCGCAATGGAAATGTCGGTCTGGGTCGGGTCCGATATTCCGGTAGCTTTGGCTCTCAAGATGAGCGGACGTGCAAATGACTAAACAATTCGTTGCCGCAATGCTCTTGGTTTCGTCGTGCATTGCGGCGCCCACTGTCTATGGCGTTGAATTGGCCCTTACCGGGCGGGCCGCGACAATGGCCTTCCTCGACGCGGCGTTCAAGCGGGATGGCAAGTACGATCTGATTCGGCCCTCGAAGTGTAGCTATACCTACTTGGAATGGCCCGAGGTCGGCTTCGCCAATGACCGAGTAAGCATTCGGCTCCATCTGTCGGCTCGTGCCGCCCAAGAAATTGCCGGCCAGTGCGTCGGCACGGGAGAAGCCTTCTGGCTCACCCTCTCGGCCACGCCCTTTGTCGAGGGTGCCACCGTCGGTGTGAAAAATCCGAGAGTCGTTCAGCTCGACAATCCCTCATATCGTGGGTTGCTTGAGGCGGCGCTGCAGCAGGGACTCGTGAATGGGCTGCGCCACGACGTTGGTGCCTCCGTGCGGGCGGCGCTCGCCAAAGATGTCAATCACTATCGGCTTACCGTTAACAACCTTACCATTACGAATCTCCGTGCGCGAGACAACGTGCTTCGCGCGACCATCGACTTCGAGCTAGCGGGCGATGCGGCTCAATGACTGAAAAGGCGCTGCGCGGCGTTTGGGGAACCTTGGGGTCAGCGCTGCTCGCCTTTGCCGTCGCCAGCTTCCTGCGGACGACGGGTGCCAAGCTCATCGAATCCGGAATCAAGCAGAACGAGCTCGATCCGCACGCGGTACCGTTACTGGCGATCCCGGTGATCTGGATTCTTGCCATCCTGGTACTGCGGGCGACGAGAGAACATGCGCGACTGGTCATCGCTCGCGACGCGCAGGCGTCGTGGGCCCAGAGGCTCCCCATCTTCTACTTTGACCCGACTGACGTCGCCGCGGATGAAAGGCTGGGACGCCTCTACCAGCGCTGCTTCTTGGCCTTGTTTCTCGTTGCACCGTTCGTGGTGATGCTGCATCAGTTCGGCCTGCTCTTGGAGGCCGACGCAGCGCTCGATGGTGGCGGGACCATCCACGGCTGGAAGCACCTCTCTGTCGCCGGCGTTGATTGGACACGGTGGCTCACCGACTATCGCTTGGCCGGGCTCCAGTACTACCCAGTCATCGAACCATGGATCTTCGTGGCCATGATCTTCCATGTGGCGTGGCGCTTCACTGGTACGCTTCGTTTACTTTTTGGCGGCACGACACGCCTTGGCCGGCCCACGACCTAACGCCGGAACGGTGGGCCTTGGCGTGGCCACGCCGGCGGAGGTGCACGCGTAGCACGCAGGACTTGATGCGGCGCGTTCTTCGCGTATCGTGGGTAGCAATCGCGGCGGCCGCGCGCGGCGTTCTCTCTCGGGCGACTGGCAACGCTTTGGGCGTAAGATTGCGAGTTGCCACGCGAAAATGGGTCTATGCTTGGCACAAGCGAAGGCTCTTTATGCCACCGCCAACACGCGCCTCAAATCCAATCGACCAGACCTTGCTATAAGCCGCACTGGCGGCTGTTCGCGGTAGTAGCTCGCTGCTCCTCCGCGATCTCAACGAATCGGCAGAGCGCATTGATCAGGCGCATCTGCTCGATCGTCCGCGCGTGCGACTCCAGTAGCCGTGGGCTCGCGACAATGATCGCGAGGCACATCGCGCGGGAGATGGCGACGTTCAAGCGATTGCGCGAAAAGAGAAACTCTAGGCTGCGCGGTACGTCCTCGATACTCGAAGTTGCCATCGAATAGAAGACGACGGCAGCTTCGCGGCCCTGGAACTTGTCCACGGTGCCTACTGGCACGTCGGAAAGGCCGGCTTGTCGCAACGCGTCGCGCAGCCGGCGCACTTGCGCGTTGTAAGGCGCTACGACCATGAAGTCGGACTCGCGCAGCGTGCGCGCATTACCCTCACGATTGGTCCACGCCGCGCCGACCATCGCCGCAATCTCCGCGGCGACGGCGGCCGCCTCTTCCGAGGATGCCGCGGCGTTCCCCTCGTGCACGACCGGCTTGAATCGCAGGCCGGCGCCGAACGCCGTCGCCTGCCGCGCTAGCTCCGGAATGCCTTGCAGCCGGCCGCGGTAGACGATCTCCGAGATGAAACGGCAGACGTTGGGATGCATCCGGCGCGTGCGGTCGAGAAAGAGTCCCATGTGCGGCGGCACGGTCGCGTCGTCGCCAAGCAGGTGTTCAAGCACCGATGCCCCGGTGCCTTCCGGATGCGTCCCTTGCGACACTTGTGCGAGCTGCAAGGGGTCACCGAGGAGCACGATGTTGCGGGCCGCGGTTCCCATCGCGAGCGCGTCGGCAAGCGAGACCTGTCCGGCCTCGTCGATGACGAGCGTGTCAACGGCACCGTCGAGTGCCGCGTGAGCGAAAAGCCATGCGGTGCCGGCGAAGAGCAGCGTATTGGCGGCGGCACCGGTGAAAGCGTCGATCTTGTCCGCACTGCTGATCGAAGCGCTGTCGTAGCGAGATTCCGCGTTGTCGTTTGACGAGTTCTTCAATCCCCGGAACCGTAGTCCTCTTCGACCGCAGCCCGCTCGACGTCGTCGAGCAGATTGTGGATCGCTTTGTGACTGGTCGCCGTGACGCCGACTCGCCGGCCCTGGCGCAGTAGCTCCGTGATGAGCCGCGCGCCCGTCCACGTCTTCCCCGTGCCCGGCGGCCCCTGGATGAACAAATAGCTTGAATCGAGCCGCAGCGTCAGCGCACGCTGGTCGACGATGTCGGTCGTCTGGATGTCCTTGCCGGGCTCCCGACCGCAAATGCGAGGCGGCATTCGAGCGAGAATGTCGCGCAGCGCGCCGTAACGGCCGTCGTCGGCCAGAACCGACGACGCGAGCCGCGCGAGCGCGTCTTGCTGCGCGTCCGTGTTGTATGGGCCGCTCGGCACCAGCGCGCGCGGCAGCGGAACGTCCTTCAGGCTCGGACCGCGCCGAAGCTGTAGCGTACCGGCGTTGTCGTCAAGTGCGACGATCTTGCCAGCGCTCCCCTTAGTCACGGGGTCGGTCGGCGTATCGCCCGGCGCGAACTTGTGTTGCTGCGTCGGGAATGTCAGCGTGTGGATCAGCGACTTCTTGTCCGCGACCGGTGCTCCGGAAGATACGAGGTTCGCAAGCGATTCGCCATCGTCCAGAAGCTCGTCGTCGGTCATCTGCCCGCAGCGCTCGAAGAACCACCACCACGCCGGCCGCGCTTCCCTCCGATGATATTCGAGCAGCTCGCCCGCGAACCATCGCGCTGAGCCGGGGTCCTCGCCCTCCACCAGACGCCGCCGCAGCTCGGCCCGCTCCCCGGGCTCTTGCTCCTCCTCACCCGGCTTGGCGGCGCGCGGCTCGGCCCATGGCATCTCGTCCGGATGCTGCTCCACCAGCCAGTCGCGAAGGGCGAGCGTCGCCCGGCAGTCATCGGCGTTGTATTCGGTGATCGAGTTCAGCAAGGCGTCGTCGTGCCTGTTCATCCATTGCTCGTAGGCGAGAACCGCGCCGATGCCGCTTCGGACGTCCGCACGCCGCATGTATGGGACGAGCGCCTCGACTTCCTTCAACGAGTAGCTTTCGACGCCGGCGCGCAAGCCCTGACGCACGACCGTGTGGAGGTTGACGAACACCCCGCGGCGCAGCAGCTCGTCCACTTCGTCTTCGCGCGTCGCGTACGTCCCCATCAATTGCTTCAGCGCCGCGTTCTCGTAGGTACCGTAGTGATAGACATGCATCGCAGGGTCGGCGGCGAGGCGCGCGTGGACGAGATCGACGAAGTCCTCGAACATCCGTCGCTCGCCGGCGCGGTGGTGCGCCCACATCGGCTTGTATTCCCAATCGGCACGATCGCGCAGCAGGATGCCGAACAGGAAGTGCAAACCCCGGGCGGGCTCCCAGAATGGATCACCCTCGATGTCGAAGATAACGTCACCAGGCGACGGTCGCGGCAAGAGCGCGAAGCCGCGGCCGGCTTCGCCGTCGAGGCGATGCCAATCGAGCATGCCGGACGTGCGTCGGTCGAGCTGCAGCGCGGCTTGGTCGCGAAGCGTTTCAAACGTGTGCGGCGCGACCTGTGGCACAGGCGTTCCGAGCCGCGCCTGCGCGAGCGCCCTAAGCGTCGGAAGGCCAGCCTCGTGCAGCCGCGCGACTTGCGCACGGCGTGCACCGGCAACCAGCACCAGGCTGTCTTCGGCGCGCCACCGACCGTTGCAGATGCCGTGGAACTCGCACAGCGTGCAGGGCTCGACCGGGTACGGCTCCGTGGCGTCAGGAGAAGCGACCGCCGACTCGAACCGCGCGCGCACGCGCCGGTAGTACGCGGAAAAATCGTCGTAGCGAAGCACGTGCTGCTCGCCGACGCCGAGGAACACATGCATGTGCTCAGGGCCCCCCCCCTTGAATAGCCGCGATGCCGTCGCTGTAGAAGCAGAGCTGGAGCACGTATGTCGGCTTCTCGGCGCGCGCGAGCTTTGCGTCGAGCGGCTCGTAACGCCACGGCCCGAGCTTCGACGTCCCTGGCGTCCGAAGCAGGAAGTCCGCGCGACCGCGCCATTGACCGTCGACGAACGTCGCCTGCGAGATGACGTCGACGCCAGAGCGCATCACGTCTCGCGTGCGGGCGGCGGCAGCGTCGAAGTCCCACCGCTCGTCCATCGCAATCTCGACAACGTCACGGCCTTCCTCGTGCATGCGCGCGAGGAAATCGAGCTCGTGCAGCGTGCCCTTGTCCGCGAGCAGCTTCGCGCCTTCGTCGTCGACGTGCGGCTTTTCGCGCTCGCCGAGCGCAACCTGCCGTGCGAGCGTCGTGCGATGTTCGCACTCGACGTAGTCGTTGAGATCCGACGGCGAAAGCAGAATGCGGTCGTGCTGACTCAGCATGGAAGTAAGACCCGTCAGCGGTTGACGTTCGCTGCAATGAGGTGGCGCGTCCGTCCTCCGACCTAACTTGTTGGGCGCGAGTACCTCCCCCTGAGCGCCTGACGCCAAAGGAACATCAAATTGAGTAGCCGCAAACTCGAGAGCCTCGCGCTAGGCGTCATATATGAGCCGGCCGGGCCGACATCTGGACCGCTATTGCGAGCGTCGATGCGGACAGCGCAGCCGCACGGCACCCCGGGAGCTGCCAATTGGCGCGCGACAGGCGGAGCAAAAGAGGATATTGGCCCGATCCCCCACCGCGTCTTTGATTATGGTCAAGGGGCCGCTTCGCCCTTCGGGAGCAGCATCGTGTTATTTCCGCCAATTTAGGTGACGTGGAATAGTGCTGGGAAGGCTATTGACGATGGTGGACGAATCGAGACCCCCTTACGTGGTTATCGAACTCAAACTGTCGCAAGGGCGAAAGGGACATCGCGCCGGAACTGACGCTGTCTGTCGGGTGACGGGTGTCATGCTCTACCGATACAAGATGACGTGTGCGGTTGAGCGCGCGCGCGGCGACGCGGAATAACCCGCACCTATCCTTGGGCCATTACGCGCTCTTTTTAATGGGAGGAACATGATCGCTGCTAAGTCGACCCCCACTGCCAACAAGCAACGAGATCAAAGTGCTGAGACTCGAACGAGAACAGAAGGGTCGCTCAGGCCGAAAAGTCCGCTGAAGGAGTTTGGCTACCCACATGACGTAACGACTCGGGTCGCTTGGATCATCGAGAACGACGTAAAGATCTTCGTCGAGAGAGCCATGAAAATTTTCGCCCCTGCGTGCCTTGGCGGCCGGTACCATGCGACGCGTATGTGGAGGGAAGCCAGCGAAATGGGTGTCCACAGGTTCCCAATCGTTTTGAATAACGTGTACGGTTCGCCGCCGTCCGTCAGATGTCTTCACTGAAAAAGATTTTGCATTCATCTCCATCGGAGTCCTCTCTTTAGTGGGAGAGGCCGAGTCCACCTCGTTCGGTGGCCGCACACTCGGCGGCGTTTGATTCGGAGCTGGCTTGGCCGAATTTGTTGGCAGTTGTTGAGACGTCGCCTCTTTGTCCAGCTTCCTCTGGAGCGCCAACACTCTGCTCATTAACTGCAGCGCTTTCGTTAACTCGTCTCTAGCGGGCTTAGACTTGTGTGCGTTACTTTTCATCAGTGGCTCCTGAGGGGTCGGAGTCAGATCCGACATCCTCGCCAACGCAATGCGACACTCCTGGCGTCGCTTTGTGACGAGCGACGTCATTTGGGGCGACTTACGTTTCGGTAAACCGCTACCTGACGCGGCAGCCGCAAATGGTGTGCCAATGTCAAGGTGAGGCCGACGCCCGGCGACGAAAATGCAGCTCTCCTTCTCGGTGCCGCGGGTGGTGATCGCCAGCGCCAGGTGAGCAGGTCCAACTCGCCTATGCGATCGGCGTGCCGGAACCGGTCTCGGTGGCGGTCGATCTTCACGGGCAACGGAGCGTCGATGCCGATGCGCTCGCGCTCGCACTCATCGAAGTGTTCGACCTGACGCCCCGCGGCATCATCCGCGAACTCGAACTCGACCGGCCGGTATTTGCACCGACGCTTTCGGTCATTTCGGCCGCGACGAACCGGGCTTAACCTGGGAACGCACGCCGCGCGTCGGCGCGCTGCTCGCGGCGCTCGGACGATCATCGGCATCCAAGCCGCGCCCGGGGCGCAGACCTGCGTCGTTTGCGGGCGGGCTCACGCCATGAGCCAGGCGCCCGATAGCATCTGAATTGCAGCACCCGTCGCCGATTTAGCCCCACTTGCGGGCGACGCTAAACAATACCGCTAAACGGGGCGCGAACTTCAAGGAGTTTCGCATCATGCATGCCGTCCCTTCCCCTGGCCGCGCGCCGCTGCGGCTGATGCGCCGCCTCAATCTCTTCGGCCTCGACTTGCTCGACCCCATCGTGCTCGCCGCGCTGCGCGCGGGGTTGCCGCAGCGCGTTCGACCACTGGGTGAAACACGCGCTGTTCGTCACCGACGGCTGGGTGGAGAGGAGCGCCGCTACTGGCTTCTCGGCGCAGCTATGCTATTAGCTGCAGAGATGTTGGTGATCGACTTCGCGGGTTGGGGTACTGCTTACCCTCGCTCTCGAGAGAGCGCAGTTCAGGCTTTGGGTTTCACTCCCGATAGCGCTTCCAGATTAGAATGGCTGGACTACTATCTCCCTCAACGTGACGAACTCGCTGCGGATGTCGTCAAGGCATTCGGCCCCGCTCCGATGTGAGTTACGGGCTGTTTACTTAGTGCGCGCGCGGATGACGTTGCACATTAAGCCAGTTCGACGTTAATCAGCCAGTGGTGCCCAGTTTGACCCGGGTCGGGGAGCCGATATCCATGCGGGTTTCGGCGATTTTGGCGGTTCCGTTTCGTTCCGCAAAAGCGCCGGCGTTCCGCAATTCTGTGGATCATTTGGTCGGCGTGACCTTCGCGCCGGCGCGCTTGCGCACGTAAGTCTCGGTCATCTTCAGATTCTCTTGCGACTCACTTCTCTCGTGAACGTATTGAACGCGATAAGGTGCTTGTCTGGCAGCGTACCCGAGCACGCATGCCGTCGGGGGCGGGGGCGATATTCCGTCCCGCGATATGGTCGGGAGTCGGAATCGGACCGGCCCGACGCGCCATAGGAGAAACGGCACATCGCGCCGCGCGCGGCGATTTGCTTACCCCTACGGTTACCCCTAACCGCCTACGGCGCGCGCTTGGCGAGCGTCGTGGCGAGGTATCGATCCATACGTTGCGCGGAGCCGGGATTGTGCCGACGCACGTGATCGATCTTTCCGCGCACCGAGTTGATCGCGTGTGGCAGTCGCCGCGCGTCGACCGTGCCGAGCGCGTGGATCGCGGCGCGGACGTTGTCCCGGTACGGTTTCGGCACGCTGAGTCGACCTGAATTGACGTTCAGGCCGGTGACCTCTTGCGGCTTGTTGC
>CAVSFA010000006.1:0-37734 GCA_963727145.1 uncultured beta proteobacterium
CAGGAGGCCCAGGACCGACCCGAGCGCGGTCCCGCGCAGCGATGCAGGCCAGGCGAGCCTGAACTGCTCCTTCGTCGGCCACAATCCGCGGACCTTGCTCGTGATGAGCTCGCGCTTTTCCGTGACCTCCAGGTTGCTGATGATCTCCGCGAATCCGAACAGCCCCATCGCGACGCTGACCACGCCGATGCCGTCGGTGAGCTCCGGAATGCCGAACGCGAACCGCGCGACGCCGGAATTCACGTCGGTGCCGACAATTCCCAGCAGCAGGCCGAGCACGATCATCGCGATCGCTTTCAGCAATGAGCCGTGCGCCAGAACGACCGCGCCGATAAGGCCGAGGGTCATCAGCGAAGAATACTCGGCGGGCCCGAACTTGAGCGCGAGCTCGGACAGCGGAATGGCCACCGTGGCGACCATCACCGTGGAAATGCTGCCGGCGAAGAACGAGCCGAGCGCGGCGATGGCAAGCGCCGCGCCCGCCTGGCCCTTGCGCGCCATCTGGTAGCCGTCGAGGCAGGTGACCGCCGACGATGTCTCGCCCGGCATGTTGAGCAGGATCGACGTGGTCGAACCGCCATACTGCGCGCCGTAGTAGATGCCGGCCAGCATGATCAGCGCCGACACCGGTTGCAGCGCATAGGTCGTGGGCAGCAGCATCGCGATCGTCGCGACGGGCCCGATGCCGGGCAGCACGCCGATCAACGTGCCGAGCAGCGCGCCGATCAGCGCGTAGAGCAGGTTGATGCCCTGCGTTGCGACGCCGAAGCCGACGGCGAGGTGATTGAGGAGATCCACGCGCCCGCTGCCGCTCGCTCTTAGAACGCTGCCGGCCAGATCGGAAGCTGCAGCTTGAGCCCGATGACGAAAACGCCGACTGCGAGCGCGGCGAGGGCACCGCCGGCCAGGAGGGATTCGCGGAACCGGAATTCGTGGCTCGCAGCGCTCGCGGCCACGATCAACAGAACCGTCGACAGCACGACGCCGGCCCAATTGACGATCATTCCGAACAGGGCGACGCTCACAAGAACGATCAGCATCGGGCGCCATTTCCAACCGGGGAGCGGCGGACCGTTGAGACGCAGCGCGCGCAGGGCGAGTGCGGAACCGAGCACGATAAGGAGGATGCCCAGGATGCGCGGAAAGTATCCGGGGCCCATTCGCGCGGCCGTTCCGAGGCTGTAGGTGCTGCCGATCGTGATCGCGGCGCCGCCGAACGCGATGAACAGCAGCCCGGCAAAGAAGTCCTTCGGGTGGCGAATGAACGCCATGCTCTCCTCCGTGCGCGTTGACGCGATGTCGTCGGCAGCAGAATCCGACGCGCGCGGCGCGTGCGCTAACGGATTCCCCGCGACCGCCGCGGGCGTAAGAATAGCATCCCGTGCTATCGCGCTCGCCCCGCGCCGGGGTGCAAAAAAGGGCAGGCGTGGTCGCCTGCCCTTTTTGCGACGGGTCCGCGTCGGTGCGGGCCCCGCCGGCCGTGCGTCAGATACCGTTCTTCGCGCGGAGGTCCTTCACGTAGGCATCGAGCTGCTGCCCCTGCATGCGCTGCGTGAGCTGCGGTTTCACTTGGTCGAACGGGGGCACCTTGGCCTCGCGGATATCTTCGACCTCGATTACGTGCCAGCCGAACTGCGTCTGCACCGGCACCGTGGTGAACTTGCCTTTCGGGAGCTTGACCATCGCGTCGGAGAAAGGCTTGACGAAGTTGCCCGGGGCGTTCCAGTCGAGGTCTCCGCCCTTGTCCTTGGAGCCGGGATCCTTCGAACGCTCGGCAAGCTTCTCGAACTTTTCGCCTTTCTGCAGCGCCGCGATGATCTCCTTGGCTTCGTCCTCGGTCGTCGACCAGGATGTGGCGGACCTTGTATTCCTTGTCGCCCATCTGCGCCTTGATCGCGTCGTATTCCTTTTGGAGCGCGGCGTCGGTAACGGGGTTCGCCTTCACCCAGTCGGCGACGAAGGCGTTGACGAGCACCGTCTGCGCGCTCAAGTCGATCTGCGTCTTGACGTCGGGCGACTTGTCGAGGCCCTTCTTCTTCGCCTCGCGCGCGAGGAGCTCGCGCGTGTTGAGCTGCTCGCGCAGCGCATTGCGCGCTTCGGCGGTGTCCGGTTGCCCTTGTGCGCTTCTCTCCTTCAGCAGGAAGTCGTAGTACGCCTTCGGAAAGATGTCCTTGCCGCCGGTCGAGGCAGCGGGCGTGGCGGCTTTCGCCGGCGCGGCAGGCTTGTCCTGGGCGTGTACGTAAAGTCCCGCAAGCGCCGTGAGCACGGCGAGCACGGAGACGGTCAGGGTTTGCTTGGTCATCGGTGTAACGTCCTTGGTGGTTGAGAAGAAAATTCTTCCGGCGTCAGCGCCTTCATCGAAAGCGCGTGGATCGGATGCGGGAGAAGATCGGCGACTTCGCGCAGCACCCGCTGGTGCCGCGCGAGGCGGGAGAGCCCCGAGAAAACTTGTGACACGACGAGGATCGAAAAGTGCCCGGCGCCGTCGCTGGCTCCCGCGTGGCCCGCGTGCGCCGCACTGTCGTCCTGGATTTCGAGCGTCACCGGCTGAAGCGCGGCGAGCCGGGCACGCAGGGCCGCCGGTACGTCGGCGGTGGCGACAACCTGCATCACGAAGCCTCCTCCCCGACATGGCGCGACAGCACCAGGCCCTGGGCGAGCGCGAACGCCAGAAACAGGCCGATGCCGCCCCAGACCTTGAAGTTGACCCACGTGTCGGTCGAATAGTTGAAGGCCACGTACCAGTTCGCCACCCCCATGAACGCGAAGAACGCGACCCACGACCAGGTAAGGCGCGACCAGACCGCATCCGGCAACGCGATGCCTTTCATCAGGTGGGCCAGAAGGTTGCGATGGAAGCCGATTTTGCCGATGGCGAGGATCAGCCCGAAAAGACCGTAGAGCACCGTGGGCTTCCATTTGATGAACGTTTCGTCGTGCAGGAGGAGCGTTGCGCCGCCGAACACGCCGATGATCGCGAGTGACAGCCAGTGGACGATCTCCGCCCGGCCGCGCGTCCAGTGAAACCATGCGATCTGGACGACGGCGGCCACGATCGCGACGGCCGTGGCGGCATAGATGCCCTGCCATTTGAAGGCGATGAAGAAGAGCAGCAGCGGGAAATAGTCGGCGAGCAACTGCATAACCGCTTATTATACCCCGGCTGCCGCCGGGCTCGCGAGCCGCTGGCTGGCCAAGCTTCCGCCGCCTGCAAGGGCGGTCGGTGCATCCCGCATCCCGAGGGCGCATTCCCCCGGGGCGCCCTCAACGCCGCCGTGGCGCGGCGAGGCGCCGCAAGCGCGGCCAATCGAATGCGTCGCCGGGATCGGTCTTGCGCCCCGGTGCGACCTCGCTATGGCCGGCGATGTCGGCGATCGGATAGCGGCGGGAAAGCGCCTTGATCAGCCGGGCGAGCATGGCGTATTGGGCCGGCGCATAGGCGACATCGTCCGCGCCCTCGAGCTCGACGCCGATCGAAAAATCGTTGCAGCGAGCGCGCCCCCGCCACGACGACACACCGGCATGCCAGGCGCGATCATTGCAGGAGACGAACTGGAGCAGCGCTCCGTCGCGGCGGATCAGGAAATGGGCGGACACGCGCAGGCCGACGACCGTCGCATAGTACGGGTGGGCACCGGGATCGAGCCGGTTGGTAAAGAGTCGGATGATCGCGTTGCCGCCGAACTCGCCGGGTGGCAGCGAAATCCCGTGGACGACAAGGAGGGTGATCGTGACGCCCGCCGGGCGGGCGTCGTGATTGGGGGAGCGGAGTTGACGCGCGAGGTTAGCGTACCCGCGTGCGTCGATTGCGAGCCGCCGCGCCGGCGAGCGGGTCATTGCTGCGCCGCGCGACCGGCCCCTGCGACTGCGCTGCGGCCCGGTAGCCGCACGGGCGTGGGCGCGGGCCAAACGCGAACGGCGCGTCCGCGGGCGCGGGTGGCGGCCGGCATGGCGATGGCACGCATCGCAAAGACGTCGCGGTGAGCGCGGAAGCTCGCACCGCGCGGCGGTCCTGCGGCCCCTACGGTGCTCCCCGCGGCGTCACGGGCGATCACTTGATTCCGAGTCGCTCCATCCGATAGCGCATGGCCCGGAACGTGATCCCGAGCAGTTTCGCCGCCGCCGTGCGGTTGTAGCGCGTCTTTTCGAGCGCCTCGTTGATCGCCGCGCGCTCGACGCGATCGAGATAATCCTGCAGCGGCCACTTGTCGCCCGGCGGTGACCGCGAACTCCGGGTCCTCGGCGACGGGCGTGAGGTGCAGGTCGTCCGCGGTGATCCGCTGCGGGTCGGCGGCGAGCGAGAGGCCGCGCTCGAGGATGTTCTCGAGCTCGCGCACGTTGCCGGGGAACGGATAACGCTCCAGCGCGCCGATCGCCTCGGCGTCGAGCCGGGCGGGATTGCCGCGCGAAAGCTTCGTGAGGATCGCATCGGCGATGAGCGGGATGTCCTCGCGCATCTCGCGCAAGCGACGGCATCGCGAGCTCGATCACGTGCAGGCGGTAGTAGAGGTCCTGCCGGAATTCGCCCGACTCGACCAGCGCCGCCAGTTTCTTGTGCGTGGCGCTGATGATGCGCACATCGACCGGCTCCTCCTGCGTGGCGCCGACCTTGCGCACCTTCTTTTCCTGGATCGCGCGCAACAGCTTGACCTGCATTGGCAGCGGCAGGTCGGCGACTTCGTCGAGGAACAGCGTGCCGCCGTTCGCCGCCTGGAAGAAGCCGTCGCGATCGGCCTCGGCGCCGGTGAAGGCGCCTTTCTTGTAGCCGAAGAACTCGCTCTCCATCAGGTTCTCGGGAATCGCGCCGCAGTTGACCGCGACGAACGGCTGCTCGCCGCGCGGGCCGCGCGGGTGGATCATGCCGCGCGGCGAGTTCCTTGCCGCTGCCCGATTCGCCGTTGATGAACACCGGCGCCTGGCTCTTCGCGAGGCGCTCGATCAGCCCGCGCACCTGCATCATCGCCGGCGATTCGCCGAGCAGCTGATAGCTCGACGCGGCCTGCGCCTTCTCGGGCACCTTGAGCGCCTGCTTGACCAGCGCGCGCAGCTGCTCCAGCGCGACGGGCTTGGCGAGGTAGTCGAATGCGCCGGCCTTCAGCGCCGCGACGGCATTCTCGGCGCTGCCGTACGCGGTGATCACCGCGACGGGCACGTCGAGCCCCTTCTGGTTGATGTGCTCGACGACGCGCAGTCCTTCGCCGTCGGGCAGGCGCATGTCGGTGAGGCAGAGGTCGAACGGCTCCTTGTCGAGCAGCGGATCGCTTCGGCGACGGTTTCGGCGCGGGTCGTGTCGAGGCCCATGCGCGACAGCGTGAGCTCGAGCAGCTCGAGCAGATCCGGCTCGTCGTCGATGACGAGCACCTTGGGTTGGCCGCGGTACTCTTCTGGTCATCGATCGTTACCTCGCGGTATTTTTCGGCTGGGGCTGCAGCGCCCGTTTCATCGTCATGCGGAAATGCGCGCCCGGGGCCTTCGGGGCAGCAGCTCCAGCGCGGCGCCGTTGGCGTCGGCCAGCTCGCGCGCGATGTACAGGCCGAGGCCCGGTGCCGCCGGGCCGCGTCGTGAAGAACGGCTCGAAGATCTGCCCGCGCAGCTCCGCCGGAATGCCCGGCCCGTCGTCGGCCAGCTCGCAAATCACGGCATCGCCCATGTAGCCGGCGCGCGCCGCGATGCGGATGCTGCCTTCCTTCTTCTGGCAGTGCTGCCACGCGTTGCGCACGAGGTTCCAGACGATCTGGTTCAGGTGCCCGCGGTCGAAGATGACGAGCAGGTCGTCGGCGATATCTGCATCGCGATCGCCGCCCGGCGGGATGTTCTCGGCCTGGACGATCTCCTCGATCAGCGAGCGCAGGAATTCGCCGAACGCGATCGACCTCCGGCTGCTGGCGGTCGCGCCGGTTAAGCTGCAGCACCTCGCCGACGATGCGGTCGATGCGCTTCGCGTTGTTGCGGATCATGCCGAGCAGGCGCTGCCCTTCGGGCGCGACCGCCCCGTCCTCCTCGAGCAGTTGCGCCGCCTGGTTGATCGCCGACAGCGGATTGCGCACCTCGTGCGCGATCGATGCGGTGAGCCGTCCCATCGCCGCGAGCTTCATCTGCTGCGCTTCGGTCTGCGCGCGGCCCAGGTCCTCGAGGTAGATCAGCGTGCCGCCGTTCAACCCCGAGCCGATGCGCACCAGCCGCACGCGCAGCAGCCGCTGCGTGGCCTCGACCTTGAACGGCGGCAGCGGCTCCGTGTAATCCTCCTGCCAGCGCCGCCAGTAGTCGTGCAGCGTCGAGCTGAATTCGGCGAGCCGCATGCCGCCGCGCATGCGGCCGAAGCCGCCGAGCAGACGCGTGACCTGCGCGTTGTGGCCGCGCACGACGCCATTCAGGTCGACGACCAGCACGCCGTCCTGCATGTCCTGGATGATGAGCCGGTTGACCTGCTCGAGGTTGGCGACGTCGATGCCGCGCTGCGCGGCGAGATCTTCGGACGCCTTCGTGTAGCGCGCCCAGCGCCACGGCGATGCCGACGGTGGCGAAGTAGCCGAAGCCGATGAGCCCGGTCTGGAACAGCTGCGCGCCGCGCGATCTGGCCTTCGGCAAGTCGCCAGAAGATCGAGCCCGAGCAGCGCGACGGTCGCGAGCGCGGCGTGGAAGAACGCCGTGCGCGTGCGCAGCAGCCAGCCGCTCGCGGCGAGCTGCGGGAACAGCAGGATCGGCAGCGAGCCGCCGGACCCGCCGCCGCCGGCGACCATGATCAGAGCGATGAAGGAGACGTCGCCGACGAGCAGCGCCGAGAAGCACGACGCGGCAGCGGCAGCGGCAGCGGGTCGCGCTGCACCCACCAGAACGTGACGCAGCCCGAACAGGAAGTAGAGCCCGGCGCCGTGACGAAGGCATTGGGCGCGCGATGCCGAGATCGCCCGCAGGTCGACGAGCAAGGCGATGCCCGAGCAGCGACGCGCCGCAGATGGCGCGGTACAGGCCGACGATCCACAGGATGCGCCGGCCCGAATCGCTGGCAGAGACGTCGGCAGCGGCGGCTCGAACGGCGGGACGGCGGGGCGGGTTGCATCGGAAGGTTATCGCAGCAGGTGCGGGGTCCCGTCAACGGTGCTCCGCGCAGCCGGCCATCGCCGCAGGCGAAAACCGCCTGGCGCCGGCGTCGCTTCCGCGCGCGGCAGGAAGACGCCGCAGCGCACGCAGCGGACCATCGCGTTGGGTTTCGCCGCGCGCTCGGTGCCTCGCGGCCTCGCCTTGCACGGCGCTTCGCCTTGCCCGGCGTTCAGAGCCGCAGCCCGAACAGCACCACGAACACGACGACCATCCAGAAGATGACCTTGCCCATGGCGGCTGCCGTCAGAGCACTTTGCCCGGATTGAGAATGCCGCAGGGGTCGAGCGCCGCCTTGATCCGCGCGCATCAGCTCGAGCTCGACGGCGCTCTTGTAGCGCACGAGCTCGGCGCGCTTCAGCTGCCCGATGCCGTGCTCGGCGCTGATGCTGCCGCCGTGCGCTGCGACCAGGTCGTGGACGATCCGGTTGGCGCGTTCGGTGTGCGCAAGAAATGCATTCGGCGCGACGCCCTCCGGCGCGGCCAGGTTGTAGTGCAGGTTGCCGTCGCCCAGGTGGCCGAAGATGACGAAGCGCGGGCCCGGGAAGCGCCGAGGCCAAGCATTCTCGCCGCTCGCAGGAACGCGGCGATCGCCGAGACCGGGACGCGAAATGTCGTGCTTGATGTTCGGACCTTCGCGACGCTGCGCCTCGGCGATGTTCTCGCGCAGCGCCCACAGGCCATGCGCCTGCTCACCGGATTGCGCGATCGTCGCATCGAGTGCGCGCCCGCGTTCGAGCGCCGCCGCGAGCGCCTGCTCGAGCACTTCGGCGAGCCGCGAACCGGCTGCGCTGTCGTCGGCCTGGACCAGCGCGTACCACGGATGGCCGGGCAGCGGATCGGGCAGGGCAGCGAAATGCCTGCGGGTCAATGCGACCGAGTAGCCCGACATCAGCTCGAAGCCGATCAGACGGTCGCCCAGCGCCTGCTTCAACTCGGCGAGCAGCGCGACGGCGGCGGTGACGTCGGCGAGCGCGGCAAGCGCGGTCGCGCGGGTGCGGGGGGCGGGAAAGAGCTTCACGACGGCCGCGGTGACGATGCCGAGCGTGCCCTCGGCGCCGATGAAGAGCTGCTTCAGGTCGTAGCCCGTGTTGTCCTTGCGCAAGCCGCGCAGCCCGTCCCAGATCCGGCCGTCGGCGAGCACGACTTCGATGCCGAGCGTCAACTCGCGCGCATTGCCGAAGCGCAGCACCGCGGTGCCGCCGGCGTTGGTCGACAGATTGCCGCCGATCGTGCAGCTCCCTTCGGCGGCGAGCGACAGCGGAAACATCAGGCCGGCGTCGGCGGCCGCCTGCTGCGCCGCGGCCAGCGTGACCCCGGCTTCGACGCGTCAGCGTCGCGTTGGCCGGATCGATCGCGCGCACGCGGTTCATCCGCGCGAGCGAGAGCACGATCGCGTCGCCACCGGCATCCGGCGTCGCGCCGCCGCATAGGCCGGTGTTGCCGCCCTGCGGAACGATGGGCACCCCCGCCTCGGCGCAGGCGTGCACGACCGCGGCGACCTCCGCCGTGCTGCCCGGCCGCACCACGGCCCGTGCCCGGCCATGAAAGCGGCCGCGCCAATCGGTGAGATAGGGAGCGACGTCGGCGGGGTCGGTGAGGACCTGGGCGCTCCCGACGGCCGCGTCGAGCCGCGCCCGCAGGGTTGCGCGAATGTCCGTCATGAACGAGGATAATAGCGGAAACCCCCGCCTGCCGCACTCGGCGGGCCGGTGCGTCGCGTCCCGTCCCCACCAGGAACAACGATGAGCTCAACTCCACCCGACGCTCCACCCGATTCCCCGGCGTTCCCGTTCTCGCCGCAGGACGCGATGGAGTTCATGCAGAAGATGTGGAATCCGTTCGGCATGCCGATCCCAGGCTTCGGCGTGCCCGGCGTTCCTGCGACGCCCGGGGCCGGCCAAACGAGCGGTCTGCCGTTTCCCAATCCTGCCGCGATGTTCGCCACGCTCGATCCGGTGGAAATCGAGCGCAAGATCGGCGATCTCAAGGTCATCGAGGACTGGCTGCAGATGAGCCTCAACCTGATGCAGATGAGCATCAAGACAATGGAGCTGCAGAAGGCGTCGCTCGAAGCAATGCGGGGATCGCATCCGCATCAGGAGCCGCAAGCGCCGGCGAAGCCGGCTCCCTCGCATCGCCGCAAGACCTGACGTCAGTACGTCCCGCGCTTCAATCCGAAAGGCTTCCATGAGTCTCGTCCTCTATTACGGTTCCGGTTCTCCTTACGCGTGGCGCGCGCAGCTCGCGCTCGAGCACAAGGCACTGCCCTACGAGTTGAAGGTGCTGTCGTTCTCCGCGGGCGACACCAGAAAGCCCGAGTTCATCGCGCTCAATCCCCGCCATCGCGTGCCGGTGCTGGTCGACGGCGACTTCGTGCTCTACGAATCCAACGCCATCGTCGAGTACCTGGACGAAGCGTATCCGGCGACGGGCGCGCCGCTGTTTCCGGGCGACGCGCGGCACGCGCGCGCTCATCCGCCGGCTCATTCTCGAGGTCGACAACTATTTCGACAAGGCGGTGGACCCGTTGCTCGACCAGGCGTTCTCCAAGAAGCCCGAGGAGCGCGATCGGCTGAAGATCGCGGACGCGAAGAAGGCGGTGACGGAGGAGTACGGCCTGTTCACTTCGTCGATGCGGGGCGATTTCCTCGCCGGTCCGCTGTCGGCCGCCGACTTCGCGTTCTATCCGCTGGTCGCGTTCACGAAACGCTGCGAAGTGAAGATGCCGGATCTCGGCGCGGACGCCATGCTCACGCCGGAGCTTCGCGCATGGAAGGCGCGGATCGAGGCATTGCCCTATCTCGACAAGACGATCCCGCCGCACTGGAAGCAGAAATGAAGTTGAAGACAACCGCGTTCGCGGATGGCGCGCCGATTCCGTCCGAATTCGCATTCGGCGCAATCGACCCGGCTGCGCACGTGAAGCTCGCGGGCAATCGCAATCCGGATTTCGCGTGGAGCGACGTGCCGGCGGGAGCGCGCTCGCTTGCGCTCGTCTGCCACGATCCGGACGTTCCATCGCGAGGGGACGACGTCAACCAGGAAGGGCATGTCGTGCCGGCATCGCTGGCGCGCGTCGATTTCTTCCACTGGGTGCTGATCGACCTGCCGCCCGATACGCCGCCGATTGCACGCGGCGAATTTGCCGACGGCATCACGGCGCGCGGCAAGCCCGGCCCGCATGCGCCTCGCGGCGCGCGGCAAGGGATCAACGACTACACGGGATGGTTCGCCGGCGACAAGGACATGGCCGGCAACTATTTCGGCTACGACGGTCCCTGTCCGCCGTGGAACGATGCGATCCCTCACCGTTACGTGTTCACGCTGTTCGCGCTCGACGTCGCGAGGCTCGACGTCGGCGGCGTCTTCGGGGGCGCCGATACGCGCAAGGCGATGGCGGGGCACGTGCTTGGGCAGGCGGCGGTCACCGGCCGCTACACGCTCAATCCGGCGGTGAAGCTGTAGTAGTCACGATCCCGAGCCACGCGTCGCGGCGCGCGCGTATGTCAGCGTCTATTGCTGCAGTCAGCGTGAGCCAGCACGTATCGCGCGGTGCCTCGGCCAGCGTCAACGTCGTCGTGAACAGCTCGTCGCGCCGGAACGCGTGCACCGCCAGCGTTTCGCCCGCAAGCCGTCGCTGGAGAAGACGGCGGATCGATTCCGGCGACGCGCGCAGCCCGTCGATCGCCACGATCATGTCCCCGCCGGCGAGGCCGGCCCGCTCGGCAGGACCTCCCGAGTAGACGTGCTGGAGCTTCGCTTCGTTGCCCGCGGCGAGCTTCACGCCGAGCCAGCGCGCTGACGGCGCATCCGACGCGATGCGGTCCCTGCCCGGCTTGCCGCCACGGTCGTCGTCGCCTTGGGCGGGGCGCAGGTTGAGCGCTACGCCGAACTGGCGAAGCAGATCCTCGAGCGGCGGGTCGTCCGTTCCGTGCACATAGCGCGCGAAGAAATCGTCAAGGTCGCGCTGACCCAATTCGGCGGCCACGGCGCCGATCGCCTCCTCGGGGAGGCCGATCCCGGGTGCGCCGTAGCGCTGCCACAATGTGCGCATCAACGTGTCGAGCGAGGACCCCGACAAGCGCAGCGTGAGATCGAGTGCCAGCGCCACGAGCGAGCCTTTGACGTAGTAGCTGACGACGGCGTTGGGCGCGTTTTCGTTTGGCCGGTAGAACTTGATCCAAGCATCGAAGCTCGATTCGGCGACGCTCTGCACGTGGCGTCCGGGCGTGCGCAACATCGTCGTGATCGCGCGGCCAAGCAACTCGAGATAGCGGGGCGGCTCGACGACGCCGCTGCGCACGAGCGCGAGGTCGTCGTAATAGGAGGTGATCCCCTCGAACGCCCACAGCAGGCGCGTGTAATTCTCGCGGGCGAGATCATAGGGCGTGAACGCCGCAGGCTTGATCCTCTTCACGTTCCAGCTGTGGAAATACTCGTGGCTCGCGAGCCCGAGGAAGCTGACGTATTCGTCGTCTTGCTTTTCGGCGCCAGGCGCAGGGAGGCTGTCGCGTCGGCAGAGAAGGCTCGTGCTCGCGCGATGCTCGAGTCCGCCATAGCCCTCGCCGACCGCCGCGATCTGAAACAGATAACGCTCGAAGGGCGCGCGGCTCTCCGGCCCGCCGCCGAAAAGATCGATCTGCCACTCGCAGACGCGCCGAAGATCGTGCGCGACGCGCTCGAGGTCGGCATGGACGCGGCCGGTGACCGCGATATCGTGACGGGCGCCGCCAGCTTCGAACGAGGCCAGCGCGAAGTGGGACATCTCGACGGGATGATCGATGAGCTCGTCGTAATTCGCTGCGACGTACGCGCCGAAGCCATGCTCCGGCGCACCAGCCCGCCGCAGCGTCGTCGCCACGCGCCAGTCGCGCTGTGCCGCGTCCTTCGGTCCGACGAGCAAAACCTCGCACGGCAGTTCGGAGTGCCCCTCCGGGCACAGGAAGACCACGGCGCCGTTGAAGTACGCGCGCGTGGCGTCGAGATACGCCGCGCGCACGGACAGATCGAATGCGTAGACGTGCGCTACGACGGTGAGCGGGCCCCTGCACGGCGCGGCCCGCCAGATGTCCTTTGCTTCTTTTGCGATTGCGATCGTCCTTCCGCCTGCCTCCGCCCGCACGCGGATGAAGTGGCGCGCGAACTCGCGGATCAGGTAGCTCCCCGGGATCCATGCGGGCAGGCCGAAGCGCTGACCCGACGGATCGGGCTCCTCGACCGTGCACGCGACTTCGAACACGTGCGCATGCGGATCGAAGACAGCGATGCGATAGCGTGTGGTCACGGATAGGGAGGCGTTGAAACAGGAGGCATCGGTAGGCGCCGGCGCCGAGGCTGGGCCGCAGACGGCGCTCCGCCAAGCTCTTGGGGCGGCTGCCGTGCGAGCGAGCGCGAATTCTACCGCTGCGGAGGCGCGGGGGAGTCCGGCGCCGGCCGCGGTGCCGACGCGAACGAAGCCGCGCTCCCCGGGACCGCCCGGAAACAATGACGGCACGAACGCGCGCCGCGGCTCATTCTTGCACCGCAATAGGGGCAGTCCTTCGAATTCGCCGCTGCAAGACGCCAAATCCCGAAGGCGGCGAGGGCCAGGGCGACGCTACCGCCCATGCCGGCTGCGACGATATCGACAGTGCTCGAGCGATCGATAGCGTAGGTCTCGTGCCGTTCGGGCTCCGTTGGCGACGCGGGCGCGCGGGGGGTGATGACCGGAAGTGCGATGAGATCCGCGTCGATGCCGCCGGGCATTGGGCGCCTCGCGGCGGCCGCGGACCCGCGTGCAGATCCGCCCCGAGCGTTCGCGCTGCCTGGTCCATAGCGGTCAGCGCACGAAGCGATGTCGGCGTTGCTGCGCAAGGCGAGGCAGTCGACGGGCGCCGCCGCGGACGCGCCAATCGGGAGGGCGATCCACAACGCCAGAATCAACTCCGTCGATCGACGATACGCCATGAGGATCCTCCCCTCCGCGCGTTGGCGGCGCTTGCCACGCATCTGAATGCGCGGAGGGAGATGCTGCGCGTCCGCGCCGCCATTTCCAGAGGAAGCAAGATCCGGTCCAATCGCGTCGTCAGGGGAACGTTGGCGTTCCGGAGGCGAATCGAACGTCCAGTCTGCTACCTCGGGACACGCAACGGGCGGTAGGTCAGCGGGGGAACTTACGGGGCTATTGAAACCAGCTCCGCAACTCCGCGGACACCGAATCGAAGAACTGGACCGTCGCTGCAAATTCGTCGCGGCCCTCAAACTGCGCCACGATCGCCGCGATGGCGAGGATGCCGACCGCCTTATCGGCATGCGGCACGGGTGGGATCACCGCAACGTCCCCGCGCCGTCGCCCCGCCTCTGCGCTGGCAGCGTCTCGCATCCAACCGACGACGGCGAGCCCGGTATCGGTCAGCGCGTCGGCCGCTCGCACCAAAGCGTCAAGCTCGGCTTGTGGCAGGGCGCGCAAACGAGTGGCGATTGGCGACATTGCCGTCTCCCAGCAGCTTTGTTCGTCTCACGGGGGCAGGTATCGTGCTTGGATCGCACGCCGCGTGACGGCGACATCGCCACGCAACAATTATTCCCAGGCAGCATTTCCTGAAAGATCAAGGTGTTGACCCAAGCCGCCGACGGCGATCTGTAAGCTGGGTCGACACGATGCATGCGAGCAACGAGCTGCCCGCAGGCACGTGTATGTCGAAGCCGTGCGCGGGCGCCGGAGGTGCGCCCCGCGGAGTCGGCGGCTTGCGGGCAGGGCACGCGGGGGGTCCCTACGGGCCGTGGGCGGGCGCGTTGGGGCTGGTTGCAAGGACCGGCGCAATGGCGCCCCGAACAGGAATCGAACCTGTGACCCCGTCCTTAGGAGGGACGTGCTCTATCCACTGAGCTACCGGGGCGCGGACCGGAATCTTACCGGATCGTCTCGTTTGGCTCCCCCGCTTTGCGTCGAGTCACTTTCCCGAGGCGAGCCAGCGCTTTCCATTGCGGACATCCGACCAGGTGATCGTTGACGAGACCGGTCGCCTGCATGAACGCGTACACGATCGTCGAGCCGACGAAGCGGAAGCCACGCCGGATCAGGTCTTTCGAAAGCGCATCGGACTGCGGCGTGCGCGCCGGGACCTCCGCGAGCGCGCGCCAGCGGTTCTGCGATCGGCTCGCCATCGACAAACGTCCAAACGTAGCGATCGAAGCTGCCAAATTCGCGCTGCACGTGGAGAAACGCGCGCGCGTTGGTGACGCTGCTCTCGATCTTGAGGCGGTTGCGGACGATGTTCGGATTGGCGACGAGCCGCGCGATCCGCCGTGCATCGAATCGCGCCACCTTCGGCGGATCGAAGCCGGCGAACGCCTCGCGATAGCCATCGCGCTTGCCGAGAATTGTCGACCAGCTCAAACCCGCCTGCGCGCCTTCGAGGATCAGGAATTCGAAGAACACGCGGTCGTCGTGCACCGGCACGCCCCACTCATTGTCGTGATAGGCGGCGTAAGCGGGCTGCCCGCGGCCCACGGGCAGCGGGCGATCGTCGCAGACATAAAGAAGAAGTGCGTCGAAAGTGGCCGATTATCGGCGCGGGCCTCGCCGGCGGCAATCCGGTTCGATCGTGCGCACTCGACCGCGTGCATGGCAAAATCAGGATGTGATTCCGTGGTTACGCTCCAATGCACCTTTTCCCGCGGTTGAGACGGCGCTCGACGAGCCGAACGGGCTGCTGGCCGCGAGTCCGGACTTGTCGCCCGCCCGCCTGATCGCCGCGTATCGGATGGGAATCTTTCCCTGGTACAGCGAGGATCAGCCGGTCCTGTGGTGGAGTCCCGATCCGCGGATGGTGCTCTTCGTCGACGAACTCCGGGTGAGCCGGTCGCTGCGCAAGGTCGTGAAGCAGCAGCGCTTCGAGATCCGCGCGGACACCGCATTCCGAAGCGTGATCGAGGCCTGCGCGATGGCCCCGCGGCCCGGCCAGCTGGGCACGTGGATCACGCCATCGATCATCGACGCCTATGCGCAGCTGCACGCGCAGGGGTATGCGCGTTCGGTGGAGGCGTGGCGCGCGGGCCGGCTGGTCGGCGGCCTGTACGGTGTCGCGATCGGCAGCATGTTCTTTGGCGAGTCGATGTTTGCCCACGAGGCCGATGCCTCGAAGGTGGCCTTCGTTCATCTGGTTGCAATGCTGCGAACGCATGGTCTCCCCATGATCGACTGCCAGCAGGAGACCGCGCACCTGGCCTCGCTCGGCGCCCGGCCGATCCCGAGGCGAGTGTTTGCCGAGCGCCTTGCTGCATTGGTAAACTGCCCCGCGCCGGAAGGAACGTGGGTGCCCCTGCCGGCTTCGGACGTACTGGCGTGACCAAGCTCAACGATCTTCCCCTCGCATCGCTGCAGTTCTATGCGACGGCCCCGTATCCTTGCAGCTATCTGCCCGGGCGCGCGGCTCGCTCGCAAGTGGCAACACCCAGTCATCTGATCGACACGCGCGTTTACAGCGAGCTCGTCCGCCTCGGGTTTCGCCGCAGCGGCGCCTTCACTTACCGCCCGTATTGCGACCACTGCCATGCCTGCGTGCCCGTGCGTGTGCCAGTGGCTGAGTTTCGGGCGAACCGAACGCAGCGGCGGTGCCTGCGTCATCATGCCGACCTGGTGGTGACACGGCGCGAGCTGGCCTTCAACGCCGAGCACTATGCGCTCTATCTCCGGTACCAGCGTTACCGCCACCCGGGCGGCGGGATGGACCAGGACAGCCGGGAGCAATATCAGCACTTTCTCTTGCAGAGCAACGTCGCGACCGACCTGCTCGAGTTCCGGGAGCAGGGGCTGCTGCGAATGGTGAGCCTGGTCGATCGCCTGGCCGACGGGCTGTCGTCGGTCTATACGTTCTTCGAGCCCCAGGTCGCCGGCGCGAGCTACGGGACGTTCAGCGTGCTGTGGCAGATCGAGCGCTGTCGCACCCTAGGGCTGCCGCATCTCTACCTTGGATACTGGATCGCCGAGAGCCGGAAGATGGCGTACAAGGCGAGCTTCCGGCCGATCGAGGGGCTTCTCGCGGGCAAATGGATTCCGCTCGGAGATTAACGATGGCACTGGCTGACGCGTCCGGCACGCGGCGCACGCTATCCGACGAAGGGCAGGTCCGTGAACGCATAACCGACCCCGCTGTGGCCGAATCGAAGTTCCGGTTCCCGGCGCTCGATGGCTACGATCTCGGTGGCACGATCTATCTCCCAAGCAACGTCAGCGCGCCGCGCACCGCTGTGCTGTTCAATTGCGGCGGCGGCATTCCAACGTCGCGTTACGCACGCTTAGCGCGCTACCTTGCGGGGCAGGGCTATCCGGTCCTCGGATACGACTATCGCGGGATCGGAGACTCGCGGCCGGCGCGTCTACGGGCGTTTCCCGCGAGCAATGAGGATTGGTCCGAGCATGACTGTGGCGGCGCGATTGCGGAGTTGCGCAGGCGCTATCCTGCGGCCGAGCTAGTGGCCATCGCCCATAGCTTCGGCACGTTCTTGGTAGGCGGTGCACCGAACGTCGCTGAGATCTCGCGCTTCGTGTTCATCGGCGCGCATACCGGCTATTTTGGCGACTATCGTCGCCGCTACTCGGTGCCGATGACGGCGATGTGGCATGGGGTCATGCCGGTTCTGACGTGGATGATCGGCTACTTTCCCGGCCGCGCTCTCCGCCTCGGAGAGGACATTCCGCGCCAGGTCGCGCAGCAATGGGCCACGCGACGGACGCCTGAGTTCCGCCCTGAGCATGCGATCGATGTCGCGCGCGCCCGGGCGTGGATCGAGCGTCATTATGCCGTCGGCGGTCATGCACTCGTCATTGGGATCAGCGACGACGCGTTCGCCACATATGGTGGGATACGACGTTTGCTAGCTATGTATCCCAGGCTACACGTGACACACCAACGCGTGGGTCCCTACGATGCCGGTGTGAAGAAAATTGGTCACTTCGGCTATTTCAGGCGGCACGCCGAGACGGGGCTCTGGCCCCGAATCGTCGTGTTTTTACGTGACGATCGACCTATGTAGTCGGCCGGACTCCCCTGTCACTAAACCCGCAGGAATCCGACACTTCGACCAGAAACGCGCTGCTGCCGCGCCATTTATCAGCCGGTGGTCGAAGGTCAACACTATTCGGATGGTGCCGGTGTCGGGACGCGGCGCACCGAGAAAAAACACCGAGCTTGCCGGCGCGACTAGGGTCGGTGCGGCGTCGACGATGCCGAACTCACCCAAGTGCGTAAGTAGGATCTGCATGTCGCCGGCGGCTTGGTCGCCCTTGCGAAGCGCGATTCTCATCTGCTGCGCACATGCGCTGGACGAATTCTCTAAGATCCAGACCGTCGGCGCCCCGGATGACGGCCGTGATGAGTTCGTCATCTGGACGAGCGAGCGCCAGGCCGACGTTAACGCGAGCGTACTCGCGAATGCGGTCATCACTTACCATCACTGATCGGAATTTCGCATGCCGTGCCGCGACCTGCGTGACCGCATGTCCGAAACTTGGAAGGGCGTGCGGTCGCTGGTGCTCTCCGTCCGCTGCGGCACGGACGAGCAAGGATTCCGGGATCTCGATTGCGATCGACCCCGGGATCACGACGGCCGCACTGCGCCGTAGCCGGTAGACGAGAGCGCGTTGAGCTGCGCCAAGCGGACGGTCGCGATGGCCCTCGCTGCGAGTCGTACCTGTCCCAGCGAGGTACGCATCGATGTCTGCGGGAAGCAACTTGCCTCCCGATTCGAGATGGGATAGTCTCAAGGTTCTCGACCGACAGCCCCTTTGCTTTCGCGTGCGCGCGAGTTCTCGGCGGCACGAGGCGACTCGAAGGCGGCAGGGTCGATTCGGGCGATGCTGCCGAAGCCGTCTCGACGACCGCGACGGTACCGCCGATCGGGACGACATCGCCCGGTGCCGCACGCCATTCCAGTAGCGGCCCGTCATCCGGCGACTCAAGCTCGACGGTTGACTTGTCAGACTCGACGACGTAAAGCACGTCGCCGCGACGAAGTACGTCGCCGGGACGGCGTAGGAGTTCGACGATACGCACTTCACGAAGCCCTTCGCCCAGCTGCGGCACGCGGATCTCTGGCATCGTGCTACGCAAGTGACTCGAGGATTGCGGTTTTGATGCGGGCGACGTCGGGCAGCACCGCGTACTCAAGCACTGGGTTGTACGGAATGTGGACGTCCTCTCGCGCCACGAGCACAGGTGGGGAGAGGAAACGCGTCGAACCGACTCGGCGTACCCACCATCTCGGCGATGACCGTCTGGCCAAAGATACCAGCCGGGAGTCCTCACTCACGACGACCAGGCGGCCCAGCGAGCGACCGAGCGGCAACCGTGCCCCAGTCGCACGGCGCGAGGCTCACGAGATCGATGATCTCGATCGAGCAGCGGTTCGCGGCTGGTCCGCCGCTTCGTGCGCCAGCTCATCAGTTGCCCCAGGTCACAAGGGGTCACGTCGGTGCCAGCCCTGACGATGCGTGCGCGACCGAAGCCAACACGCGTTGGCCCGTGTGGCGGATGGCGCACGCGCATTGAGTGCTTCGGGATGAGCAGTAGCGTGGGATCCTCTTCATGCAGTGCGGTCCAAAGTAACCCTGCCATATCCTCAGGTGTCGCGGATACCGCGACGCGTAGCCCCGGAACATGCGTCCACAGCGCTTCGTTCATTGGCTGTGCCATGTCGCACCCGCTGGCAGGTATGCACCACAAGGCGCATAGAGTATGGCAGGGCACTTCCAGTCGCCGTTCGAGCGCCAGCGCAGCGTTGCGAGCTGATTCAGGATTTGGTTGAACGCAGGCGCCGCAAAATCAATGAACTGCAATTCAAAATCGGCCGATAGCCGGTCGCCGCAAGCCCTACTGCAATCCCGGCGATCGTAGCCTCAGCAAGGGGCGAATTGACAACGCGCCCGGGGTGGCCCGTCGACAACCCTTTGGTGAACCCAAATACGCCTCCCTTAGGGTCCTCGACATCCTCGCCAAAGACAACGGCGCCGGGTATGCGTTCGAGCGCTTCGCGGAGGACGACGTTCAGTGCCCCGGCCACAGTGCGCGCGGTTTCGCCAAGCATAAACGGAAGCTGCACGCCCTCGACATTTAGGGCCCCGACCAGGTTATCGCAAGCAGTCACGGGTCGGGCTGAGGTTCAACCTCGGCTGCACGGAACGCCGTATTGGCGGAGCGTCGCGCTTCATCTCGCATCGCATCGTAGCCTTCCAACGTCAGAGCATTTCGTTTGATCATCGCGTTCGCGAAAAGTGTCACGGGGTCGCGCTCTTGCATGGAAGTAATGTCGCCAGCCTCGCGATACACGCGGTGGTCGTCCGAGTTCGTATGCGATGTGAGGCGGTCGAGTTCGATCCAGAGCACCGATGGCCCATCGCCCCGTCTCGCGGCGTCGATCGCGGCGCTGCCAGCGGCGAGGACTGCATCGTACGAACGGCCGTCGACCCGCCGATAGATCGACTCTGCGAACAGCCCAAGTCTGAAGGGTAGTTGGCGGCGGGTCGGCGTGCTGATGCCATAGGCATTGTCCTCGACGACAAAGACGATCGGCAGACGCTCTTGCACCGCTTGCGCGACCGCTTCGAAGAATTCGCCTTGGCGCGTCGCCGCGTCGCCAATCGTACAAAGCACGACACGGCCTGGGCCGACCATTCGCAGTCCCCATGCCGCGCCGACAGCCGGTAGGCACTGGGAGCCCGTTGGTGTGACGGGTGGGAAGATTCCCAGTCGGCGATAAGTGCCATGGACAGGCATCGTCCTGCCGCCGGACGATGAACTCGCAGTCGCGAGGTACTCGCGTGCCATTTCGAGCGGTGTGACACCGCGGGCCTGCATGAGCGCGCGGTCGCGGTAATAGAGGAAAAGTAGGTCATCGGCCAAGAGTGACTCGGCAAGTGCCGACAACGTTCGTGCCCGGCGCCGGGGATGTGGATCCAGCCGCGACCCTGTCGGAGCAGGTGTTCCTCGCAGCGATCACCCTCGCGTATTTGCAACAGGAGGGCGAGGCGTTGGATAGCTGACACTTCAGACCCGTCTGGCATCTGTCACCGGTTCCTGTTTCGCGTCGTTTTGTTGCGTTATTGGCCGCTGCCATTCGAAGCGCTAGGTGAATTACTATCAGGATTAGCCGTAAAGCGGCCGCTTACCTCGGAGGCAGAATTCTTCAATACTTGTACCGGCCGGTCGGCGGCCAACTGCGCGGACTTGTTCGCGGCGCGTACTGTACGTCACCGCGCACTTCAGGTAAACGAGAATGGCGGCGGGTTTGCGTAAAGTTTTCACGCCAAGAAGTTAAAATTTCCGGACAAACCATGAAATTTACCAAAATGTGCGATAACCGCCGGGCTAGTTCAATCACCTAGCGGAATCACCGGCGTACTTCCAATTGGCAATCGAAGCAACGATATGATCTATTGGACGCTCCAGATTGACAATGAGTGCTTGTATCTTACAGCGAGTCGTAAGATAGTAGCGCCTGAAGCCGCGATTCGACGGCAAGGGAGACGTCGAATCCATTGGCCCCGGCCTTGAACGGAAACACTCAGGGTTCCTTGCGGGGCCATTCTTCCTCCCCCGATTGATGCAGCTCAAAGTTGTTCACAACAAAATGTCTCACCATCCAAATACCCATTCCTGTACCGTAGTGATTAGCGAGGAGCCTGCCATGAACGTGACTGCCGACGTCCGCTATCTTTCGCACCTCCAGTTCAAACAGCTCGACACACGGTTCGATCCAGAAAATGGCGCCTACTGGGCGTTGATGCAGCCGCGACCGCGCCCCTGTTTCAGCACGCAGCTTCTGTCGGAGCTGCGCGCGTTTATCGACGCGATCGTTAATTCGCAGGGACGACTCGACCACAAGGGTGAGGATTGTACTGTTGGCTATGCGATACTCGCATCGAAGATCCCGGGTGTGTTCAATCTCGGTGGCGATCTCGCTTTGTTCCGCACGCCATCGACGACGGGTAATCGCGATGCGTTACAGCACTACGCCAGCCAGTGTATCGACGATCTTCATCCGTGGAATCGCAACTTTGATCTGCCGATAACGACAATCTCGCTCGTTCAGGGCGATGCGCTCGGCGGCGGCTTCGAGGCCGCCCTTGCGAGCTCAGTGCTAATCGCTGAGGAATCAGCGCGCATGGGCTTTCCGGAGATCCTGTTCAACATGTTCCCCGGAATGGGGGCATACAGCTTCTTGTCGCGCAAAGTCGGCCGGCGCGTGACGGAAGAGCTCATCACGAGCGGCGCCGTGTATACGGGAAGGCAACTCTTCGACATGGGCGTCGTCGACGTGATCGCTCCCGAGGGCATGGGCGAAGCCGCCGTCTGCAGCTACATCAAGAAACACGCTCGCGCAGCGAATGGGCGGCGCGGACTCGAGGCCGCTCGCCGCGAGATCGAGCCCATTACACGTGCAGAGCTTGAGCGCGTCGTCGACATTTGGGTCGATGCTGCGATGAAACTAACGCCCCGCGATCTCAAGATGATGGAACGCCTGGTACGCGCGCAGCAGCGAAATGCGGACGAGGAAGTCGCGGCTCTTGATGTTGAATCGAACGTGGTGCGTTTGGAAGCGGTGGGCGCAGGCGACTGACGCGTTTTCGCCGCTTCACTACGGGACTGGCGCCGACTGGCAGGTCGGCGCCTTTTTTTGCCTTGACTCCCGCTTAGCTGGACAACTGCCGCTGCCGGCGCTGCTCTTCGAGGTGCTCATGCAGGGCGGCCATCGTCCGCTCCGACAGGCGGAGCAACTCTTCGGTTAACTGCGCCGACTTGAGGCGCAGCGTCTCGTGCGTCACCTTCTCGAGGCGGACCGCGAATTGTGTGAGCTGCGTCGCGCCGACGCTGCCGGCACCACCCTTTAGCGCGTGCGCTGCGTCCTTCACGCCTTGATACTTACGCTGAGCTAGACCATCGGCGACCTGCCGCACGAGGCGCCCGCAGTCCATCTCGAAGCCCTGGATGAGCCGGTCAATGAATGTCGGGTCAGTCGACAGCAGCGACAAGTCCTTGAGCGCCGAGAGGTCGAGCAGCGGTGTGTCAACGACGGTGAGCGGCGGCCGGTCGTCAGTGCGGGGCGCGGGCGCAACAATGTTGACGGCCGGTCACCGGCGAGGTGCCGCTCGACTGCGTCCAGCAGATGAGAGCGCGGAGCGGCTTAGGGATGAATTCGGCTGCGCCGGCGCGCTGACACTCCCCGATGCATTCTGTCGTGACGTTTGCCGAGAGGATGAGCACCGGGATCGGCTTGGGTGTCGAGAAGCGATATAGCTTCAGCGCCTCGAGCCCGCTCACGACGGGCATCGACAGGTCGAACAGCGCGATGTCGAAGCCGCCACGCTCAGCGCGTCGAGCGCGTCCTCGCCGTTATTTACGATCGTCGCGACGTGCGACGCGCTTTCAAGGATTAGCCGCGTCACGCGCTGGTTCGTCGGATTGTCCTCAGCGACCAGCACACGCGCGCCGCGTATCTTGTGCACGCTAGCGCCAGTGCTTGCGCCAATCGCGTGTGCGGCGGTCGACGCCTTGACCGTGCCCGCCAATTCGGCGACATAATCGATACCCTTTCGCCTCCGAGTGCTGCAGGGGCAGTTCGAGCCAGAACGTGCTGCCGACGCCAACCGCACTCGAAAGGCCGAGTTACCGCCCATTAGCAGCACGAGCTGCCGTGCGATCGTCGTGCCAAGGCCAGTTCCTCCGTAGACTCGCGTTACCGAGTCGTCGGCCTGCGTGAACGGCTCGAAGATCGCGGCCTGCTTCTCGGGTGCGATGCCGATCCCAGTGTCCTGAACCTCGATTCGCACGCGCGCGACATCGTGAGCGGTTTCGAGCACCCGCGCGCGAAGGGAAACCTCGCCCCGCTCGGTGAACTTGATCGCGTTAGAAGAGCAGGTTCAGCACGACCTGCCGCAGGTGATGCTGGTCGCCGAGGAACCAGCGCGAGGCTCGGTGCAATGTCCGTTATTACGGCGAGACCCTTGTAGCGAGCCTGCGGCAGCAGCACCTTCACCGTAGACGTGAGCAGTCGGCCGAGGTCGAAGGGCGCGGTCTCGAGTTCAACGCGGCCCGCCTCGATCTTCGCCATGTCGAGGACGTCTTCGATCTGAGCGAGGAGCAGTTGTCCTGAATTGGAAAGCGTTTCGGTGATCTCGCGCTGCGATTCGTTGAGGCCTGTCTCGCGCAAGATGTCGGCCATCGCGATCACGCCGTTGAGCGGCGTTCGCATTTCATGGCTCATATTCGCAAGGAACTGACCCTTGGCCTTGTTCGCCTCCTCTGCCTGCTTCTTCGCCTTGTCGACCTTCGCCTTTAGGTGGAGGATGTAGAAGGGCAGAAAGATCATGGCAACGAGGATTCTGCGATGACCCATCTGTGCTGAGTCCAGAAGTCTGAGTACCAGCAGACGATCCCGAACCCGATTACGGAGAGCGCCTGCGACACTAAGAGGTGCCGGCGACCGTATCGGAAGCCGTTGCCGAAGGTGACGAACAGGTAAATGGCAAAGACTGCCGCACCAAGTTCCCCCGAGACCGCCATGAAGTACGTGTTGCCGGCGTTATCGGCGAAGATCCCGGTGTATCGCCGCTTCTCCGAAACGTGAGGATGCGCGAGGATCCACAATCCGACACAGACGGCGAAAAGGAAGAATCCGATCGTGAACCAGAGCGCGTGCCTCAGGTTGTCGCTTAGCCCGCCGCTCCAGAACCCGAGGACCCCACCCACCCAATAGATCCCGAACCCAAGCAGCACCAGGCCGGGGATCGCGACACGAAACATCGCCTGCTCAAACTCCTTCCAGATTTCCGTGGGTTTGACGGACGCGTGCAGGTGCGCCCAGCCCTCGCGGGTGAGCCACTGCCGAAGCGCCGGGTTTTGAGGAAGCCACATCATGGAGGACCGACCGATTCTACGCGGGGCAACGGTTATCTATCCACGAACAAACGGGCCGGCGGAGCCGGGCGCGCCGCAGCGTTGGTCAGCCCCGCCTGCCACAGGAGCCAAAGCAAGAACCACGCCTCGGACTTCCCCGGGCAGCGCAGCCGGTTCAAGAGGCTGCGCTGCTGCTTTTCAGCACCCGAGAGGGCGTCGACCGGCGATGGCCGCTGCCGCAGCAACGTGGCGCCGACCCGTACTGCCGCGGCACCTCTGCACATGGCCCTCAATCCGCAAACTCCGTAAAAATCGTATCGATCCGCGACGGGTCGCCCAGGAAGGCGTCGACACATTTCGGATCGAAATGCTTCCCGCGCTGTGACCTAAGGTAATCGATGCCTTCCTGCACCGGCCACGCGTGCTTGTAGGGGCGCTCGCTCACCAGGGCATCGAACACGTCCGCGACCGCGACGATGCGCGCGACGATCGGGATGTCTTCGCCGTGCAAGCCGTTCGGGTAGCCGTTGCCGTCGAACTTTTCATGATGGCCGAGCGCGATGATCGCGCCCATGCTCAGGTATTTCGACGGGCTGCCCTTGAGGATGTCGTAGCCGATCCGCGGATGTGCCCGCATCATCTCCATTTCGGGTGGGGTGAGCGCACCTTGCTTTAGGAGGACCGAGTCGGGGATCCCGATCTTGCCGATGTCGTGCATCGGCGCGGCGACTTCGAGGACGTGGACGGTCTCGGCGCCGAGCCCCAGGTTCTGTCCCGTGAGCGCCGAGTACTTGGCCATCCGCATCAGGTGGTTGCCCGTGGTCTTGTCTCGGAACTCGCCGGCCTTGGCGAGCTTCGCCAGCGTCTCCAGCTCCCGCTCGTGAATCTCGGCGACCGACTTGTCGACCTGGTACTGCAGCACGCGCGCCTGGTCGGAGAGCACGATCTTGTGGCGCCGCAGCTCGAGGAGGTTCGCGCACCGGGCGCGCGTCTCATGCTCGTCCAGCGGCTTGATCAAAAAGTCGGTGGCGCCGCCTTCGAGCGCTTCGTAGCGCACGCGGCGGTCGTCGACGACGGTGATCACGACGATCGGCACGTCGACGCAATGCGGCAAGCCGCGGATCTGCTTTACGAGCTCGATGCCGTCGAACTCCGGCAGCTTGTAGTCGGTCAGGACCATGTCGACACGGTTGTTGCGGGCGAATTCCAGGGCCCGGCTCGGCGTGTCGAAGAGCTCCAGGTTGAGCTTGCCGTCGATCTGACGGACGATCTCGGCCAGCAGCAGACGGCTGCTGAACAGGTCATCGATGATAAGGACCGTATTGCGCTGGGCGCGGGCTAGCGCCAGCTCCGAAATGACTCCGGCTGGGCGAGGCTGAGCGGCGCTCATGCGTTCCTCCTGGTTGACGGCTTGGCAACGCATGGACTAAGCAAGATACATGCCCCAGGCGGTTGCCGCGTCATTTCTGCATGGACGGTCGGCTTATGGGATCGGGCGCGAGAAAAGCGCCGCGACGCCGACTCGAATGCGCGCGGGCCCGAGGTCGGGCGCCGGCGAGTCAGAAGGGGCCAGCCCGGATCCTCCGAGCCGGCCCTCGTATCGTGGTCGGGGCGAGAGGATTTGAACCTCCGACCCCCTGCACCCCATGCAGGTGCGCTACCAAGCTGCGCTACGCCCCGACGTGAACCGAGGATTATAGTCGCGTTCATCGTCACGGGCCCAGCAATCGTCGAATTCGTTCGAGCTCCTGCCGGATTTCGGCGGGGCTCATTGTGGTGTCGAGGCCGTCGCCCTTCCTGGTCGGCGGAGTGGCTGCACCTAGGCTGGACGGAGCGACGGTCATTGGCGGTTCCGGCCGTGTGGCGCCCATCGGCGGCATTTCCGATTCCAGGCGATGCCGGGCGCCGTTGATCGTGAATCCCTGCTCGTAGAGGAGATCGCGAATCCGGCGGATCAGCAGTACCTCATGGTGCTGGTAATAGCGGCGATTGCCGCGCCGCTTCACGGGCTTCAACTGCGCGAATTCCTGCTCCCAATAGCGCAGCACGTGGGGCTTGACTGCACAGAGGTCACTGACCTCGCCGATGGTGAAGTACCGCTTGGCGGGGATCGGCGGCAGCTCGCCCTTGTTAGCTCGGCTGTGTTCCGGCATGGTTCGCGGCTTCGACCATGGCCTTCAGCTTCTGGCTCGCGTGAAATGTAACGACGCGGCGAGCGGTGATCGGGATTTCCTCGCCAGTCTTGGGGTTGCGCCCGGGACGCTGAGGTTTTTCGCGCAACTGGAAATTGCCGAAACCGGAGAGCTTGACGGCTTCGCCACGTTCGAGCGCGATCCGGATCTCCTCAAAGAAGTGCTCGACCATATCCTTGGCCTCGCGCTTGTTAAGGCCGAGCTGCTCGAAGAGCAAATCGGCCAATTCGGCTTTGGTCAGCGTCATCGGAGGTCCCTACTGGCGAAGCGTGCCGCCGAACCGATCTTGTAGGACTCGCACCAGCTCCGCGACAGTCCCGTCGATCTCGGCGTCCGTCAAAGTACGTGCAGTATCCTGCATAAGCACAAGAATCGCAAGGCTTTTTTTACCGGGCGGCAAACCGGCTCCGCGATAGACGTCAAAAAGGCGGATGACCTCGACGCGCGCGGGCTTGGCGGCCTCGAGTGCATCCAGAATGGCCGCTGCCGGCAGACCCTCGTCCACGACGATGGCGAAATCGCGGCGGACGATGGGCAGCCGGGACATTGGCTGCGCCACGGGCAGCGTCCGAGCGGTCAGCGGGTCTAGATCGAGCTCGAACACCACCGGCGCCCGCGGCAACTCCAGCTCCTTGACGAGGCGCGGATGCAGTTCGCCGAGCCAGCCGACGGGCTCCCCATCGAGGCGGAGGCGGGCGCTTCGGCCGGGATGCAGCATGGGGTGGGCCGCCCGTTCGGCCACGAGCACCCGCGGGTCCGTAAGCGCCTCGAGGTCGCCCTTCACATCGAACAGATCGACGGGACGTTTGGCGAGCCCCCATTGCTCGGGCGCGACCAGCCCGTAGGCCAGGCCGCCGATCCGTCGCGGCTGATCGACGCCGTCACCGGTGCGAACGAAGCAGCGTCCCACTTCGAAGACCCGGACCCGGTCGTGCTTGCGCGCGAGGTTCGTCCGCAGTACGTCGAGGAGCCCGCCGGCGAGGGTCGTGCGCATCACATCGAGGTGGCTCGCGATCGGATTCAGCACGGCGATCGGCGCGTCCGTCGCGTCGCGGTTCGGGAAGAGCGCCGCCTCCCGCGCAGAGCTCACGAAGCTGAACGTGATGGCCTCCTGCCAGTCGCGCGCGACGAGTCGGCGCTTGAGGGCGCGCGCGGAAAGCAGGGTCTCGGGGTCCGCCAGCATGGCCTGCACATGCGCCGAAGGCGTCGCGGGAATCGCGTCGTAGCCGACGAGGCGGGCGATTTCCTCGACGAAGTCTTCTTCGATCGCGAGATCGAAGCGGTAGGTTGGCGGCGTGACCAGGAAATCGGCGCCCGCGCGCGCGTGGGGGAGCCGTAGGCGATCGAACAGGTTTGCGATGGTCTTTTCCGGGACGGTGATGCCGAGAAGTCGCGCGACGCGTGCAGGACGAACGCGCACCGTGTCGCGCCGGGGCAAAATTCCGATGACATCGCCGAGCGAGCCGGCGCGGCCGCCGCAGATCTCGAGGATCAGCTGCGTCGCCCGCTCGACCGCGTTGGCGCAGTTGCCGAAGTCGACGCCGCGCTCGAACCGGTAGCCGGCGTCGCTCGCGAAACCGAGGCGTCGCGAGCGCCCCTGGATCACCGCCGGATTCCAGAACGCGCCTTCGAGCAACACCGTCGTCGTCGTGTCGTTGATCCCCGAACGTTCGCCACCCATGATGCCGGCGAGTCCGAGCGGCTTCCTTTCGTCGCAGACGAGGAGGAGGTCGGGCTCGAGCTCGAGCGTCTGGCCATTGAGCAGCGTAAGCGCTTCACCTTCGCGCGCGAAGCGCACGACGATCGCGCCGTCGAGCAGCCGGTCGTCGTAGGCGTGCAGCGGCTGCCCTTGCTCGAGCATCACGTAATTGGTGATGTCGACGACCGCCGAGATCGAGCGGATGCCGCTTCGCGCGAGGCGCTCGACCATCCAGTGCGGCGTCGGCGCGCGAGCGTCGATGCCATCGATCGTACGGGAGACGAAACGCGGGCAGGCGGCCGGATCGTCGACGCGCACGTCGCGGCGCGCCTGGCTCGTCACCGGTGCGGCGACGATTTCGGGAAGCGTGAGCTTGGCGTCCGTCGCCGCGGCGACATCGCGGGCGATGCCGATGAGCGACAGGCAGTCGGCACGGTTCGGCGTGAGCTTCAGCGTGATCAGCGTGTCGTCGAGCGCGAGGGCAACCCGCAGGTCGGCGCCGATCGTCGCGTCGGAGGGAAGCAGGTAGAGGCCCGATTCGTCGTCGGCGAGCCGGAGCTCCTTCGCCGAGCACAGCATTCCCGACGATTCGACGCCCCGCACCTCGGCCTTGCGGATCGCGAGGCCGCCCGGGAGTTGCGCGCCGACCTTCGCGCACGGGACCTTCATCCCGGCGGTGGCATTCGGCGCGCCGCAGACGATCTGCAACGCCTGCGGGCCACCGGCATCGACCGTGCACACGCGCAACCGGTCGGCGTTGGGATGCGGCATGACTGCATCGATCTTCGCAACGACGACGCCGGCGAAGGGGGCGCGGCAGGCATCGTTTCCTCGACCTCGAGGCCCGCCATCGTGAGCGCGTCGGCGAGTCCCGCGGTGTCGAGCGGCGGATCGACGAGCGTGCGGAGCCAACGTTCGGAGAATTTCATTTTCGCGCAACGTCATCCCCGCGCAGGCGGGGATCCAGCGTCGTTGAAGTCACTAGGTACCCGCCTTCGCGGGAACGACGGTCAGTCATGCGAATTGCCTCAGGAAGCGCAGATCATTCTCGTAGAAGAGCCGCAGGTCGTTGACGCCGTACCGCAGCATCGCCAGCCGGTCGGGCCCCATCCCGAACGCGAATCCCTGATAGCGCTCGGAATCGATGCCGACTGCGGTGAGCACATTGGGATGCACTTGCCCGGCGCCCGAGATCTCGAGCCAGCCGGAGCCGGTGCTCATGTCGATTTCGGCGGAGGGCTCCGTGAACGGAAAGAACGAGGGGCGGAAGCGCACCTTGAGATCGTCGCGCTCGAAGAAATGCCGCAGGAACTCGGTGAACACGCCCTTCAGATCGGCGAACGTGACGCCCTCGTCGATCCACAGGCCCTCGACCTGGTGGAACATCGGCGAGTGCGTCGCGTCGCTGTCGACGCGGTAGACCCGACCGGGCGCAATGATCTTGATGGGCGGCCGGTGCGTTTCCATGTAGCGCACCTGCACCGGCGAGGTGTGTGTGCGCAGGAGCTCGCCACCCTCGACGTAGAACGTGTCGTGCATCGAGCGCGCCGGATGATTTTCGGGCGTGTTGAGCGCGGTGAAATTGTGGAAGTCGTCCTCGATTTCGGGCCCGTCGGCGACCTCGAAGCCGAGCGAGCGGAAGAGCGTCTCGATCCGGTCGAGCGTCCGCGTGATGGGATGCAGCCCGCCGCTCCCGACGCCGCGACCCGGCAGCGAGACATCGAGCGCCTCGCCCGCCAGCTGCGCTTCGAGCTTCGCTTCGGCGAGCGCATTCCGGCGCGCGGCGAGCGCCACTTCGAGCTTCGCCTTCGCAGCGTTGATCGCCGCACCCGCCGCAGGGCGCTCAGCGGGTGGCAGCTTGCCGAGCGTCTTCAGGAGGTCGGTCAGCGGACCCGTCTTGCCGAGGAACTTCGCCTTCGCATTCTCCAACACGGCCGGAGTCGCGCATGCGGCGAATTCGGCGAGCGCGGCGGAAACGATGCGGTCGAGTTCGTCCATCGTTTGAAGCCCTCAACGCAAAAAAAAAGGAGGCGGTTTCGCGCCTCCCTTGGTTCTGGATCGCCCGATCAGGCCAGCGAGGCTTTGGCCTGCTCCGCGATCTTCGTAAACGCCGCCTTGTCGTGGACGGCAAGATCCGCGAGAACCTTGCGGTCGATGTCGATCGAGGCTTTCTTCAAACCGTTCATGAAGGCGCTGTAGCTCATGCCGAGCTCGCGCACCGCGGCGTTGATCCGGGCGATCCACAGCGCGCGGAACACGCGCTTCTTCGTCCGGCGGTCGCGATACGCGTACTGGCCGGCCTTCATTACCGCTTCCTTGGCGATCCGGTACACCGCATTGCGGCGGCCCCGATAGCCGGCGGCTTGGGTCAGGACCTTCTTGTGCCGCGCGCGGGCGGTCACGCCACGTTTGACTCTGGGCATGGTGGCGCTCCTTTACGCGTACGGCAGCATGGCTGCCACGGAGGCGGCGTTCGTCGCATGGACCCCCGTCGTGCCGCGCAGATGCCGCTTGTTCTTGGTCGTCCTCTTGGTGAGGATGTGGCGCTTGAACGCCATCGCGCGCTTGACGCTGCCGCTGCCGCGCACGCGAAAGCGCTTCTTCGCGCTCGACTTCGTCTTCATCTTGGGCATGACTGCTCCCTTATTTGCTGCCCACGGCGGTGCTCTCCGGCGGAGAGACTTTGCTACCGGCCTCGGGCTTCGTCGGGTGATGGTCCTTCGTCGGCGCCTTGGGCGCCACCTTCTTCGGGGCCAGCAGCATCACCATCTGCCGGCCTTCGAGCCGCGGCCATGATTCGACCACGCTATAGGGCTCGAGATCGTTCCTTATCCGCTCCAGCAGGCGCACGCCGAACTCCTGATGCGCCATCTCGCGGCCGCGAAACCGCAGCGTGATCTTCGCCTTGTCGCCTTCGCCCAGGAACCGCGTGAGGTTGCGCAGCTTGATCTTGTAATCGCCTTCGTCGGTGCCGGGCCGGAACTTGACTTCCTTGACCTGGATCTGTTTCAGCTTGAGCTTCGCTTCGTGCTGCTTCTTCGCCTCGCGGTACTTGAACTTGCCGTAATCCATGATCCGGCAAACCGGAGGCTTGGCCGTCGGCGCGATCTCGACCAGATCGAGTTCGGCCGCCTCCGCCTTCGCCATGGCTTCCGCCAACGGAACGATGCCAAGCTGCTCGCCTTCCTCACCAACCAGACGGATCTCGGGAGCGTTGATCTCCAGATTGATCCGCGGTGCTTTGTCCTGGGCTATTGCTGTTCCTCCGAGTCGACAAAAGAGAGACCGTGCCTCCACGCCGGCGCGTCACTTTCGCGCCGCGACCTCCTCGCGGAGGCGCGCGATCAAGGCATCCACGGGCATCGCCCCCAGATCCTCGCCGCTGCGGGTACGCACGGCCACCTGTAGAGCCTGCATTTCCTTGTCGCCAACGATCAGTTGGTAAGGCAGCTTTTGCAGGCTATGTTCGCGAATTTTATAGGTAATTTTCTCGTTACGCAAATCGGCCGCAATGCGGAAGCCCGCCCCCCTCAGCCGGGCCTCGACCTCCCTGGCGTAGGGGGCCTGGCGGTCGGTGATGGTGAGCACGACGGCCTGGACGGGCGCAAGCCAGAGCGGCAGCGCCCCGGCGTGGTGTTCGATCAGGATGCCGATGAAGCGCTCGAGCGACCCGACGATCGCCCGGTGGAGCATCACCGGCATCTTGCGCGTGTTGTCCTCGGTCGACGTACTCGGCGCCGAGGCGGCCCGGCATCGAGAAGTCGACCTGCATCGTCCCGCATTGCCACGAGCGGCCGATCGAGTCCCTGAGGTGGTATTCGATCTTCGGGCCGTAGAACGCGCCTTCGCCGGGCAGCTCGGTCCACGCGCATGCCGCAGGCCGCGAGCGCCGTCGCGCAGCGCGCTCTCGGCGCGGTCCCAGTCCTCGTCGCTGCCGAGGCGCTTGCTCGGGCCGCAGCGCGATCTTGATCGCGACGTCCTCGAAGCCGAAGTCCCGATAGACCTTCAGCGCGAGCTGATTGAACGCGACGACCTCCGGCTGGATCTGTTCCGGCGTGCAGAAGATGTGGCCGTCGTCCTGCGTGAAGCCGCGCACGCGCATGATGCCGTGCAACGCGCCGGAGGGCTCGTTGCGGTGGCACGACGCCGAACTCGCCGTAGCGCAGCGGCAGGTCGCGATAGCTCCGCAGGTCCGAGTTGAAGATCTGGACGTGGCCGGGGCAGTTCATCGGCTTGATCGCGTAGTCGCGCTTCTCCGACTCCGTCGTGAACATGTTCTCCTTGAAGTTCTCCCAGTGGCCGGAGTTCTCCCACAGCGACCGGTCGAGGATCTGCGGGCACTTCACTTCCTGGTAGCCGTTGTCGCTGGTAGACGCGGCGCATGTACTGCTCGACCTGCTGCCAGATCGACCAGCCCTTCGGATGCCAGAACACCATGCCCGGCGCCTCGTCCTGCAGGTGGAAGAGGTCGAGCTGGCGGCCGAGACGGCGGTGGTCGCGCTTCTCGGCTTCCTCGATCCGGTGCAGGTATGCGTCGAGCTCTTCCTTCTTCGCCCATGCGGTGCCGTAGATCCGCTGCAGCATCTCGTTGCGCGAATCGCCGCGCCAGTATGCGCCGGCGAGCTTGATGAGCTTGAACACCTTGAGCTTGCCCGTCGACGGCACGTGCGGGCCGCGGCAGAGGTCGGTGAACTCGCCTTCGGTGTAGAGCGAGATCGGCTCGTCGGAAGGGATCGACGCGATGATCTCGGCCTTGTAGTGCTCGCCGATCGACTTGAAGTACGCGACCGCCTGGTCGCGCGGCATGAGCTTGCGGGTGACGGGCTCGTCCTTCCTCGCGAGCTCGCGCCATCTTCGCCTCGATCGCCTCGAGATCCTCGGGCGTGAACGGGCGCTTGTACGAGAAGTCGTAGTAGAAGCCGTCCTCGATCACCGGGCCGATCGTGACCTGCGCATCCGGAAAGAGCTCCTTCACCGCGTACGCGAGCAGGTGCGCGGTCGAATGGCGCAGGACCTCGAGCCCGTCGGGATCCTTGTCGGTGACGATCGCGAGATCGGCATCGCTTGTCGATCGTATGCGAGATGTCGACGAGCTTGCCGTCGACGCGGCCGGCGAGCGCGGCCTTGGCGAGCCCGGGGCCGATCGACGCGGCGACCTCGGCCACGGTGACCGGCGCGTCGTATTCCTTGACGGCGCCGTCGGGCAAACGGATTTTCGGCATGGCGATTCCCATAAAAAAAGTGCGGACGAGCCGCACTTTTTCGTGACCAGACGACGTGCGCGCTCGCGCTTCCTAGAAGGATTCCCTGCGCGTCAGCGGTGTCATAACCATGCCTTTCGGTCGTGCGTCGCGGCTTTCTCGGTCGACTGGTAGGCGCGATTGGACTCGAACCAACGACCCCCACCATGTCAAGGTGGTGCTCTAACCAGCTGAGCTACGCGCCTGCGAGACGCAAATTATAGCGGAACGACGAATCAGGGCCAAGCTAGCGGCCGACGATGGTCCAGAGCACGCCGAGCAGGATCGGCTGATGGATCATGTAGACCGCGAGGCTGTGCCGGCCGAGCCACGTGAGCCACGCGGGTGCCGCGGCGAGTGGCACAAGCGGCCTGAACGCGGTGCGCGCGAGCAGGTGCCCCACCGCAATGCCGACGAACACGACGCCCGCCCACGGCGCGAGCGGTACGAAATCCTCGGTGGCGGGTTTATGCGTGGTAAAGCCGACCCACGACAACGCGCGCGCATCGAACGCGGGCCACGCCAGCGTCAATCCCGCGACGATGACCGCAACGCCGACAGCAACCGCGAGTGCGGGCTTGCGCACGACTGGCCGGGCGAGGACCGACGCGACGGCGATGCAATGGAGAATTCCGAAGTAGATGAACGTGCGCGGAAACAGAACATAGCTCGCGAGGCTCGCCGCGGCCGCGCAGGCGGCGATGATCCCGACGCGCTTCCAGAAATGCGCCGGCGTTGCGCGGGCATCCTGGGCGAGCACGAGGCTCACCCCGACGAGGAGCATGAACGACGTGACGATCAGCGCCCGAAAACCAAGCCAGAGCGGGTCGTGCTCGAAGTCCGACGTGGTGACACGGTAGAAGCGCAGATCGAAAGAGAAGTGATAGACGAACATCAGGCAGAGTGCGCCGCCGCGCAACGCGTCGATCCCGGCGATGCGACCTTTCGCGGCAGCTGCCGCGGGAGGTCCCGCAATCTTGGCGCGACGCGGTGCGCCTCCCCGCGAACGCCCCCGGGTCATGGGCGATCGCCCATGCTTGCAATGAGCCGGGACGGCGCTGCGGCGCTCATCGGGATCCGGCCCGGAGGACGACGCGCCAGCCGGCGCCTTCGGGTGTGCCGATCGCCGCCAGGATACGCGTGGTTGCAGTGTCGTCTTCGCGACGGGGCGTCAGCAGCAGCGACACGGCGCTCCCGGCCGGCCGCCATGCAGCGCTGCCACGGACGTCGACGTCGCCGCCGTCGTTTGCGATCGGGCCGGCGAGTTCGGCGCCAACGCCGGTCAGCCTCGCCTTCAACGTGCCAAGATCGATTGTGGCGCCCGGCCCTGCGGATAGGCGCGCGTCGCGCCAGCTAATCTGCGCCCCGCCGCGGATCGAATCCCCCACCCACTCGAGCGATGTCGAGGTGACTCGCACTTCACCGGTCGCGCGAATGGCTGTGCCCGCCGCCGCGCGCTGCAGCATCTCGGCCGGCAGCGCGACGTCCAGTCCACGCACCGCGTATGCGCGCTCGCGCAGGTCGATCTCGCCGCGCGGGAGGGGCGCAGCGGCGTCGAAGGGCGCGAGTGAAAATCGCACTTCGCCGCGGAGGAGCGGCCAGGGATCGAGCGACCACGCGAGCGGCAAGCGGGCTTCCGATCCGGCAACGAGCGTTCCCCGGCCGTGCCAGATCGTTCCTTCGGCGCCGGCCAGCGCGATCGTGTCGCGGCTCGCGCGGGCGATCCACGCGCTGGCGAGCGTCGCCGGCGCGAATGCCACGATGGCCGCGGCAAGCGCTGCAGCGACAGCGACAATCAGCAGCGCGCGGCGCATCGCGACGACATCGACGTTTCAGCGCGCGACGGCAAGCTCGGCACGGACCGTCCCAGGCTCGACGCGTGCCGTCAGCGTTCCTTCGACGACGCGCAGTCCCGCGTCGCGCTGCAGCGCTTCGAGCGCCGCGACGAGCGCGTCGAACCTGACGTCGGCGAACACGAGATGCGCGCGTCCTTCCTGCCATTCGAGCTGGGTAACCGCGCCGCGGAGTCCTTGTTGCGAAAGCACGCGCTCGAGCTCTGCGCGTGGGATCGTCGTCGGCGCCGGTGCGCTTGCGCGCGCGAGTCCGGCGATCTCGTTCGCCATCTTCGTCGCCACCGACAACACGCTCGCGTCGCGCGCCTGCGTCACGCGCATCGCGGCGATGTCGCGCGCGAGCGGCTGCCAGACGAGCCACCAGGCGATCACCGCGAGTGCGATCGCCGCGACGGCGGCAATGCCGCGCCGCTCGTCCGCGGTCTTCGTTGCCCACCAGCGACTGGCGGGGCGGGCGCGCGCAGCGCGGCGAAGCGCGAAGCCATCAGGAGCCTGTCGGGCTTACTGTCGCGCATGCGACGCAGGCGTGGGCGCAGTTCAACACAGGCTTCTAGGGCGTTCCGATCCGCACGCGCGTCCCGGCTCCCGACGTGGCGACCAGCGCGGGAAGGCCGACGAAGCGCAAACGTTCGTCGAGATCGTTGATCTGCGCAGCATCGGCACCCGCGAGGTCGAGCGTCCAATGGCCGTCGGCGTAGATTGCGTTCTTCACGGCGCCCGGCGGCAACGCGCGCAATGCCGGCGCGGCGCGGGCGAGCAGCGGCAGCGCGTCGTTCGGCGCCGGCAGACCGTTCGCATGGCGTAACTCGGCGTAGCGGCGGGCGAGCGCTGCCTGCGCCGCCGAGGGGGTCGCCGCGGCGTCGGCTGGAATGCCCGCCTGCGCCGCGAGCGCCGCAAATTCGCGCGCCTGGCGAAAGCCGTCGACCTTGAGCGATCCCCACAGGACGACGGTGGCTGCCACGTGCAGCACGAGCGCGCCGAGCGCAAGTGCGATTGCTGGCGCGAACAGAGAGAGCCGCGCGCCGCGCGCGACCGTCGGCGTCGGTTCGAACGCGCCTTGCCGCAGATCGGGGGCTGCCGCGAACGCGGCGTCCGGCGCCGACTCCCAGCGCCACGGCGCGCCCCGCACGAACTCGACACCGGTCTCGCCGGTCCAGCGCGCAAGGTCCGCGGCGACGACGTCGGCATCGACGCGCACCTTCTCCGGCATGACTCGATCCCGCCGCGCTTGCGCGAGCGAGAGCGCGAGCTCTGCGGGAAGAGCGCCCGTCGCGTCGGTCGCGCTCACCGGAAACGCGCTGCCGTCGGCGCGACGAACGAATCCGTCGCCGCCGCCGACATCGCCGACGCACCAGCGCCATCCCTTCTGCGCTGCCGCGAGCTCGGGTTCGGCGACGATGCGCGACGGCGAGGCGAGCGGCGTGCCGCCCGCGTGATCGGTGAGCGCCGCAAGCAAGGCGCGCGAGACGACCGCGACGCGAACGCGTCCGTCCGCCGACTGCGCGGACACCGTGAGGTGCTGCGCATCCTGCGGCCCCGCGAGCTGGTCCTCGAGCGCGAAACTCGCCGCGGCCGCGAGCCGTGCCGGCGGCACCGGCGGCAGTGCGATGACGGCGAGGCGCACCTGCGATGCCGCGAGCACGATCTCCTGCCGTTGCGCGGCCGGCCACGCGCCCGGCCGATCGCGACCGCTGCGCACGCAGCGGCCGGCATCGTCGAACAGCGCCCAGGCATCGGCACGCGAGGGCGACGGCGCCGCGGCGAGCAGCACGCGCAGCGTCGTCATCGACGGGAAGAAGACCGGTCCATCGCAACTAGTTTACTCGCCCTCCCGCGCGTTCCCGGCCGCGCGTTTCGCAAAGCCGCCGCGCTCGCCGGTGCGTACGGCCGCGCGCTTCGCGCCGGCCCTCGGGCCGGTTCGCTTACTCGATGACTTGCCAGACCACGGCCGGCCATGCGCCGGCGCTGCGGTGGAGCAGCGCGCGTGCACGGGCGAGCGTGCGGCCCTCGCGTGCTTCGATCGTCACGTAGAAGTTGTCGCTCTTGACGCTCAACGAGTCCTCGCCCGCGAGCGTTGCGCCTTGCGGCAGGCTGGCGCGAAAATCGGCGACCGTCGCGAACGGCCGCTGCGCGCGGCGCGCGAGCAACGCTGCCTGTCCGTCGCTCGACAGATTTTCGACGATCGCTGCGAGCACTTCCGGCGGCGCGGTATTGACGTTGGTCGGCGTGTCGACGGGCAGCGCCGAAAGGAACGGAAGGACCCGTCCGAGCGAGGGCGTCGTGACCCCGATCACCTCAGCGAGCTCGGCGACGCGGAACAGCGGCGCATTGGCGGCCAATCCCGGGGCTGGCAGCGCGGCGTATCGTGCGTCTTCGGCACCGTTCGGACGCGGAGTGCCATCGACGTCGATCCAGTCGGCGATCGCGTCGATCGCCGCCGCGGGCCCGCCGCGCTGCGCGAACAGCCGCTCGATGCGGCGCGCTCCGGGGTCGCTTGGGTGCTGGGTGCACCGAGAGCGTTGAGGTCCAGGCGGGCCTGCGCGTCGCTGATCGCGCCGCGAATCTCGCCGTTTTCGAGCGGAATGGGCGGCAACGTCAGCGCCCACGGCTCGCCCAGATAATCGATTGTCGAGCGTTGCGCGTCGTCGTAGAGGATCTGTCGCGCCCACTGAACACCGGCCATTGCGAGCGCCTGCGCCTGCACCTGGTCGCGGCGGTTTTCGACGATGCGGCTCCAGCGCTGCTGATCGGCGAACAGCGAAGCCGCGATCGCGG
>CAVSFA010000007.1:0-424738 GCA_963727145.1 uncultured beta proteobacterium
CGCAGAGCCCTGGTTGCACGAATCCAGACATCGCTCGACCGCATGGCCCAGGCGCTCGGCGGGGAGAAGGCCGTTCGCCCGCTTGATCCAAAGCGCCGCGCTCGCCCGTGGCTCAGCATGCATCCCCATCGGCGGGTGTCGCATGGCCACCGACGCCAGCCGCGGCGTGGTCGACTTCCGGGGTAGAGGTTTTCGGCCATCCCGGTCTGCATGTTGCCGACGCATCGGTCTTGCCGACCATGACGATTGCGGGGCCGCAACTCAGTGTCGCCGCCCTGGGGTCCTGGATCGCCGAGCGAATCGTCAACGACATTACGGCCGAGCGGACGCGGCCTGCCATTTCCTCTGTTGCCGCCGCGCAAATCCAATGAAACGCATACTCGAAGAACCCCTTCTGCATTTCCTCCTGCTGGGTGCGACGATCTTTGCTGCCTACACCCTGATGAACAGGGGCACTAGCGGCGACCCGGAAAAGATCGTCATCACGCAAGGCCAGATCGCGTCCATGCGGAGAGCTTCATCCTCACCCGGCAACGGGCGCCCAACAGCGAGGAGCTGGAGGGCTTGATCCGGGAACGTGTGCGCGAGGAAGTCTACTACCGCGAGGCGCTGGCGCTGGGGTTGGACAAGGACGACCTCATCATCCGCCGCCGCCTGCAGCAGAAAATGGAATTCGTCTCCGAAGGGCGCGCCGCGCCTGTGGAGCCAGCGATGCAGACCTGCAGGCGTACCTGACAGCGCATGCCGCGCGTTCGCCACCGAGCCGCGATTCTCGTTTCGGCAGGTGTATCTCGATCCGCAGCGCCACGGCGCGGACCTCGCGCGCGACGCCGAACGATTGCGCGCTGGCTTGAACCACGCGGGCGCGAAGGCGAATCTCGCGTCGCTTGGCGATCCGCTTTGCTGGAGCACGAGTCGACAATGCCTCGGCCCGTGAAGTGGCGAACAGGTTCGGCGAAAGTTCGCGGCCGCGTTGGGCAATCTGCCGCTCGGTCAATGGCAGGGACCTGTCGAGTCGGGCTACGGCGCACATGTCGTGTTTCTCGCCGAGCGCAGCGGGGCTCGGTGCCAGCGCTTGCCGACGTGCGCGAGGCCGTGCGCCGGGAGTGGACCGACGCCCAACAGCGTGAGCGGCCGTCAAGTCCTATCAGGCGCTCTTGAACAAGTATGCGGTGGTGATCGAAGCGCCGTCGGCCGCGACGACGCGGCTGGATCCGGTGGCGGCCCGGTGATGAAACGCCTGCTTCTGCTGCTGGCGTGCCTCGTTACTTTTGCGTCCGGCGCGTGGGCGCACGAAGTGCGGCCGGCATATCTCGAATTGCGCCAGACCACCCCGGACACCTACGACGTGCTCTGGAAGGTGCCCGCACTTGGCGATGACATGCGACTCGGCATCTACGTGGAGATTGCCGGAAGGCAGCACCAACGTGTCTGAGCCGCGCGGGGCATTCGTCAACAACGCCTTCATCGAGCGTTGGACGGTAAAGCGCGCCGACGGGCTGACCGGCAGCACGATCCATATCGATGGCCTCGCTGCGACCGCCATCGACGTACTGGTCCGCGTGGAGCGGCTTGACGGCAGCACGCAGCTCACTCGGCTTACGCCATCCGCGCCATCATTCGTGGTCGAAGCCACACCTAACAAGATCGAAGTGGTCCGTAGCTACCTTGCGCTGGGCGTCGAGCACATCCTGACGGGCATCGACCATCTGCTTTTCGTTCTCGCGTCTGTTGATCATCACCCGGGGCTCGTGGAGGCTGATCAAGGCGGTGACAGCCTTCACCGTCGCGCACAGCATCACGCTCAGTCTTGCGGCGCTCGGATTTGTGCATGTGCCGTCCGCGCCGGTCGAGGCGGTAATTGCATTGAGCATTGTTTTCGTTGCCGCGGAGATCGCGCACGGCCGGCAAGGCCGGCCGGGTCTGACCGAGCGCATGCCGTGGGTGGTCGCATTCACGTTTGGGTTGCTGCACGGGTTCGGGTTCGCCGGCGCGTTGTCGGAAATCGGTCTGCCGCAGCTTGACATCCCGCTCGCGCTGTTCAGTTTCAATGCGGGTGTCGAGATCGGCCAACTGCTCTTCATTGCGGCCGTGTTCGCGGTAGTCGCCGTGGCGCGACAAATCATCCGCTGTGTCGTGCTGCGACGGCCTGTGTGGGCATGGCGCGTGGCGCCCTACGCCATTGGCAGCGTGTCGGTGTTTTGGCTCATCCAGCGGCTCGCGGTCTTTTGAGGAAAGTGCACGGAGCACGTGAAACAAGCCAAACGCGAAACGTTCGGCAAACGGAGTCATCGATGAACATACGGATGTACCAACAAGATCAGCAAGGCCACGTTTCTTTCATCCGAGTGCTATTGATCATCGGCGCGGTGGCGCTCGCTAGCGTGACGCCGCAGGCCGCGGCACAGGGACGCGCGGCCCTGGAGGCCGACGCCGCGCGCGCATACACCAACCTCGTCGCGAGAATCCCGGCGGCGAAGGCCCTCGGCAAGGGCGCGGTGGCAGTGCTCGTGTTTCCCAAGATCACCAAGGCCGGGCTGGGGATCGGCGGCCAATACGGCGACGGCGTGCTGCTGCGGTCAGGCAAGGCAGCGGGCTATTACAACACGTCGGGTGCATCCTACGGCTTGCAGGCCGGTGCGCAGCAGTTCGGCTATGCGATGTTCTTCATGAACGAGAAATCGCTCAAGGCGCTGACCGAGACCAACGGCTTCGAGGTGGGCGTCGGGCCGAGCGTAGTGGTGGTGGACGAAGGGATGGGCAAGTCGCTGACCACGGTCACGACCAAACAGGACATCTATGCCTTCGTCTTCGGGCAGAAGGGCTTGATGGCCGGCATTGGCCTTCAAGGCAACAAGATCACTCGGCTCGGCAAATAGCGCGGAAGACGTGAATGGCGTTGGAACGCCGCGGGGCGTCCGCCCCAATGATCCGTGGGGCGAACGAATCGCCTTTGCCGGCCGTGGCGATGCTGGCAGCGGGCATCGGTGCGTTTCACGGCTTACTGACCGGGGCGGGGCTTGCCCGGACGCCTTCCGCCGCGCTCGAACTTACGGGGACACTGGTGGTGTTGATCGTCGTCGTCACGCTGCTCGCCGCGGTGGTGGTATCAATCAGAGCGTTCTGGGCGCGGATCGCCGTACGGGTGCTGGGAAGCTGGATCGCGGCCACGGGCCTGTTGATGACCGGCTGGAGTCTCCATGCCGGAATTTGAAATGAACTGCTCAAGACAAGCCATCACCAAAAGCTCCACTCGATCCGCCGCCTGCCGTCTTGATCATGTCCGCGCCCTTCTCGCCAATCATGATCGACGGCGTGTTCGTGAAGCCGCCGATGAGCGTGGGCATGATCGACGCGTCGATGACGCGCAGTCCGGCGAGACCGTGCACCCGCAGCTCGTGATCGACGACGGCAGTGCGCTCGGTCGCCGGGCCCATCTTGCACGTGCCGACGGGGTGATACTGGGTGTCTGCGCGGTTGACGATGTCCGCCCGCGCCGCCGTCGCGTCATCCGGATCGTAGGCATAGAGGATGTTCCGCCGATAGGCCGCCAGCGCCGGCGCTTCGAGGATTCTGCGCAGGATTCTGCTGGCCCTTTTCAAGCAGCAGCAAATCCTCCGGCGATCGGAAATAATCCAGATCGATCGCCGGGTCCGCAAGAGGATCAGGACTCGCAAGCCGGACCGTCCCGGTTGACTTCGGCCGCAGGACCGTGACGTGGCAGCTGAAACCATGGCCCCAGTGCATCTTTCGCCCGTGATCGTCGACGATGCCGACGACGAACACGAGAGCAAGATCCGGCACTTTGACCTCGGGCGCGCTGCACAGAAATGCGCCGGCCTCGGCTATCGGGCTCGCAATCTTGCCCGTGCGGCGGCGACGCCACTCGAACATCGCGCCGAGCAATCGCAGCCCGCCGCGCACCGACAGCCCGAACGTGTCGCCGGTCGCGGGTGCGCGAAACGACTGCACGTAGTCGATGTGGTCCTGCAAATTCGCGCCGACCCCGGGAAGATCGTGGACGACCTCGATGCCGTGCTCACGCAAGTGGCGCTCGGGTCCGATTCCGGAAAGCTGGAGCAGGTGCGGCGAGTTGAACGTGCCGCTGCTGACAATCACTTCGCGGTGCGCCCGGATTCGACTCGCTTGCCCGTCTCGGCGATAGCTCACTCCAACGGCGCGCCGCCCCTCGAACAGGAGCCTTTCTGCCCGGGCTCCCGTTATCACGGTGAGATTTTGGCGGTCGAGGTTCGGCGTCAGATACGCCCGCGCCGCGCTGCAGCGCTCGCCGTTGATCTGGGTCACCTGACAGGGCGCGGCCCCACCTTGCTCCGCGCCATTGAAATCAGGGGTGCGCGCGATCCCCAGCTGCCCGCAAGCCTCGACGAACCGCTGTCCAAGGACGCTTGGCGAGCGGATCTCGGCCACGTTGAGCGGGCCGCCCCGACCGTGAAACTCGTCGTGGATCGTCTCGTTGTTTTCTGCCTTCCGGAAGTACGGCAGGACGTCGCGGTAGCTCCAGCCGGGATTGCCGAGCGCCGCCCAATGATCGTAGTCGAAGCGGTGCCCGCGCACGTAGAGCATCGCGTTGATCGAGCTGCTGCCCCCCAGTACCTTGCCGCGGGGCTGAAAGCTGCGCCGGCCGTTCAGACCGGCCGTCGGCACGGATTCGTAACCCCAGCTGTTGAGGCGCAAGGGGAGCATCGCGGCGATGCCGGCCGGCGCGCGAATCAGCACACTCCCATCCTTCCCGCCCGCCTCGAGCAGGCATACGGTGACGCGCGGATCCTCCGTCAGCCGTGCCGCCACGACACAGCCAGCGGAACCGGCGCCGATCACAATGTAGTCGAATGCGGCGTCATTCACGGCTTGCACCCCTCTCGAAATCCTGCATCAGTCAACCTGCCGATCCCGACCTTTCCAGAACCGCCTGCGAATCGCTCGCTTGAGAACCCTTCCGGCGCGCGACGTCGGCCGGTCGACCGGCCGAGTTACCGGGAGCTGGATTGCAGCCAGCGGCTTGCTGCTGCTCACTGGTCGTTGCGCTGACGGCGGTCCGGATCCGGCCTACCCTGCATTCTCCGGCACGGCAACGCTCTGGCGAAGAGGATGCCATCGCCACATCACTGCGCTGATGGCAAAAAGCATCGGGATGTCGGTCCACAGGTGCGCATGCTCGTTCGGATAGGTGAAGGCCTGAAACACCATCAGCGACCCGTGGAACGCGTTGGCGAGAATTCCCCAGTCGAACAGCGATGCTGCGGCCTTCGGGTCCTTCGCGCCGCGGATCAGCAGGATCGCCCAGGCCACGTAGAGCGAGAACATCATGTACAGGTAGGGATGGGCGCCATTCAACGGTGACGGCGGATGCTGCGGGCCGTAAAGAGGAAATCCGGGCGGCAGCTCCCCCCAGAGGAAGCCGGGCGCATAGACGAGTGCCGCGATCGGTCCGCCGATGATGATGCCCCAACCCACCAGCCTCATCACGAGGGCCGATGCCCGCAGTTGTGGGCCCAGCTCGTTCATGTCGGTCTGGGTCCCGGAAGGATGACCGTCGGTCACTCGGCGCCCCGACAGTCGTTCGAGCCATGCGTCGAAGCTGTTGCCACAGAGGTTGGCCAGATAGATGGCATGGATGTAGGCCATGATCTCCAGGCGCTGATAGGCGTTGAATTTGCGCGCCAGCGCGGCCCGCGCGGCGTCGGACGGGTGGCGCGTAGTATCGGCAAAATGCTGGGCGAACAGCGTCGCGACGGCGTCGCGCTCGTCGACGTCGCCGAAGGTTCCGCTGTCGAGCAGCTGCCGCAATTCGCCGAGGTCGACGGCGTTGGCCAGCGCCAGGCCGGTGTGCACGTAGCTGCAGTAGCGGCAGTCGTTCACCGAGGTCACCGCCAGCATCACCTTCTCGCGTAGGGCGCGTGAGGTGGACGGAACCAGCAGCGCAACCGCGAACACCGGCAGGTGCACGATCGCACTGCCGAGACTTCGGGCGAGCAGGGGCAGGTCGATGGTGCGTTTCCTGAAATCCTTCATGCGACGGACTCCGTGGATTCGGGTTCGCTTGCAAGGCTCGGGCTGCCGCCGATTCCGGCGGCGACATGACTTGCCCAGGCCGCGATTGTCATCGATGGCGCCGACCCGAGTGCTCCTGGAAGTGCCGCGGCGTCGGCAACGAAAAGCCCCGGCAATCCATGGGCTTCGCCGCGACCGTCGACGACGCCGCGCGCCGGGTTGTCGTCGACCCGCGCGCCGCCGATCGGATGGACGGTCGTCGGGAACTTCTTCAGCGAATAGACCGGCCGTCCCGAGCGCTTCGCGATCGTGGCGAAGGTCGATCCCAAGCGCGCGAGCCATGGGTTGGCGCCTAGGTCGTAGTGAAAGCGAAAGCGGCCGTCGCGCCACGTCGCCGTGCCGCCGGCCTCTTCCACCGCCACGCCCAGCACGACGATGTCGCGCTTGAGGCGCGCCCGCAGCGCACGCGGCAGCGGCAGGTCGTCGATGCCGTTGACTCCGGCGAACAGCAATTCGGCGCCGTCTTCGCCGCCGCGCAGGGCAAAGCGCCCGTGGCACGGCGCGCCGATGCTGTAGTCGGCATGCGCGTCGTTGCGCGACCACCAGGCGAAGGAATCGCCGTTGCCGCCGAAGCCCAGGCCGAGCGCCGGCATGGCCCCCAGCGTGCCGCGGGCGCGGTTGGCGAACAGCAGGCGCAGCGTGTTGAGGGTGCCGGCCGCCAGCAGCAGTCGCGGCGCCACGAGGTGGCGGTAGTCGCCGCTACGGTGATCGCGCAGCGCCACCCACCATTGGCCGTTGCCGGTGCGGCCGAGGCCGACCGCCTCGTGCAGGTCGAGCACGACTAGGCCGCGCTCCATCGCCGGTGCGACGAGCAGTGCATCGAGGGTGACCTTGCTGCCGTCGACGCTGCCTAGGACACCGTTGCTGCTTCGGTAACTGGCCAACTCGAAGCGAAAGCCCATCGCCGGCTGCGCGAGCGGCGCATCGGCGGTGAACGAGGGATCGTTGGCGAAGACATCCCCGAAGAAGTTCGGGATGTGGTCGCTGGCGCGGGCCGGGCGGGCGCCCATGCGCGCGATCGCCGCGTCGCAGCGCACCGCCATGGCGGCGTTGTCGAGGCCATCGGCCCGGTTGTCCCAGTAACCGGGTACCGCGGGCCGCGCGTTCACCGCCCCATACACGTGGCTGCAACCGCCGACGCCGCTGCTGCACGCCACCGTCATGGCGCGGTCGAGATGCACGTCGAACAGGCCGTGGGTGTGCGGATTGATGCCCGACCTCGGCAGCCAAGGCGCCGAAACCCGGCGCACCAGGTGGGTCGGCGCGTGGCGCCCGTGCGGCAGCGGGCTGCGCTGAGCGATCCCGGCGGCGCGGGTAGGGGTCGTGTCACGCCAGGGGCCGCGCTCGACCAGCGCCACGCGCATCCCGACGTTGACCAGCGCGTCAGCGGCAAAGGCGCCGCCGAAGCCGCTGCCGATGATCAAGGCGTCGAGCCTTTCGGCGCTGTCATTCATCGCCTCAGCCCGCGCGAGTCAGCGTGAAATACAGAACCAGATGCAAGCCGGATTTCGTCTTCCAGAACATCCGGCACAGCATCTCGCCGTCGCCCAGCACGCGCCCTTCGCCGCGGATGTGGCGAAACAAGGCGAGGTTGTCCTTGCGGTCGTAGTCGAGGCACACGGCGGGCCGGCCGTCGACTGGGCTGTCGATGAATTTCAGATTGTAGAAGGCGTAGCCGACGCCAGGCAGCCCGAACCAGCGGTTGGCACCTTCGCCGTCGTCGAAGCCTTTGCCGCGCCACGGATTGATCGGCAGGGCCAGCAGGCGATACAGTGCGGCGGCCAGCCATCGGGGCAGCCAGCCGAGGCCGCTGAAGGCCATCAGCCTGCCACGCCACATGCCGTCGACGCTGCCGCGCTCGGGCGCGGGCAGCTTCGCGTACAACTCCTGCAGTTCGGCTTGCCGGTAACGCATCAGTTCTGCGGAATTCAATCGACCCTCCTCGGCCGGCCCAGGAGCTCGGGCCCACCTCGATATTTGCGCGGCCTGTCGAGCCAGCGCATGGAAGCGCTCATGCGACGCCGCGCTCGCGCCCCTGCCAGAAGGGTTCGCGAAGGTTGGTCTTGGCGATTGGGTCATGCTTGTCTCCGTCCGTCCCCGTGACCCTATGTAGCGTGTGCCGCGGATGCTACCAATCCGGGTGCCTGCGTACCATTGCGCTTCACCTCGAAGCAATGGCATAAGACCTCAATCACGCGCTGGCGGATCGGCAGCACGCCGCTGACGCCTTCTGCCATCACGTCGATGCGATCGAAGGTCCGTCTACCCCAAAGCGGAAATGACGACCGCCGGAATGCGGTCATGCTCAGCCGATGAAAGCGAACCTGCGGGGCGAGATCAACGCCATGACGCCAATCCGTCGCGGGGGCGTTCTGGCGGCGAGCCGCCGTGCGCTACTAATTCGACGGTACGATAGTCGGCGGATGCCACCCCCGCCCCGGGGGAACGGCTCAGTGTTGACTTAGCGCAAATGCGCCCCGCTGGGTAGGCAGGTAGGCTGCGAACGATCGAGTCCTTGTAAGTCTTCGCCGGTGGACAAATGCGCCTGCATCAGCCTTCCATCTCTGATCGTTGTCGCCGTGCTGATGATGCTTGGCGGCTGCGCCACGCGCCCGATCAACCCCCCGATCGAGCAGGTCGACCTGAGCAAAGGGTATCGCTTTGACACCCGCTGGGCGCATCGCAGTAACTATGACGCCGAAAACCTGGTTGTCCTCGCCTTCTCGGGAGGGGGCACCCGAGCGGCCGCATTCTCCTATGGGGTCCTCGAAACCTTGCGACAAATGGAGGTCATCGGACCCAAGGGCAGGAAGTTCCGCATGCTCGACGAAGTGGACCTCGTCACTGGAGTGTCGGGCGGCAGCTTCACGGCGCTGGCCTACGGCCTGTACGGGGACAAGCTGTTCGACATCTACGAGAGCGAGCTTCCTGAAGCGTGACGTGCAGGGCGAGCTGATCGCGCGCGCCCTGAATCCCGGCAACTGGGGCGCCCTGTCGTCCGAAAATTGGGGCCGCTCCGAGCTGGCGGCGCAGTTCTACGACGAGATACTCTTCCACGGTGCCACCTACGCCGATCTGGATCGCGGCAGCCGGCCCCCAAATTCTCGCGAGCGCCACCGACATCTCGACCGGCGCCCGGCTGGGCTTCACGCAATATGCTTTCGATTTCCTCTGCTCGGACCTGAACGCGGTACCGCTTTCCCGCGCAGCGGCTGCATCGTCGGCCGTGCCCTTCGTACTCTCGCCGGTGACGCTCAACAACTATGGCGGCAGCTGCAAGTTCGCTTCGCCGAAGTGGATCGAAGCATTTGGCGACGCCCGGACTGCTCCGCGGCCGGCCGCCCGTGCCCTCAGGACACGCCAGGACCTGCAGGCGTTCCAGGATGGCGTCCACCGGCCGTACATCCATCTCGTGGATGGTGGCCTGGCCGACAACCTTGGCATGCGCGCCGTGCTCGAGGTATTGGAGGCTGTCGAGGCGCTAAGTATCCTGGGTCAGCCGACACCGCTCGATCATGTTCGCAGGGTCATTGTCTTCGTCGTCAACTCGCGTTCCTCGCCGGAGACCAACTGGGACGAGGTCGAGCATGCGCCCGGCAACGTGGCGCTCTTGATCAAGGCGACCGGCGTGCCGATCGACCACTATTCGTACGAGGCCGTTGAGCAGTTGAAAGATACGATGGCCCGATGGCAGAGCATGCGGCGGATTCGGGATTCGGCGACCTTACCCGGGAATCACGATCCCGAACTCGCGGAGCTCGCAAGAGCGCCGGACATCGAACTTCATGTCATCGATGTGTCCTTCCCCGCCCTCAAGGACAAGGCAGAAGTTGAATACTTGAACAACTTGCCGACATCGTTCGTTCTGCCCCCCGAGGCGGTCGATCGCCTCCGCGCCGCGGCGAAGACGATCATCCTGTCATCGCCCGAGTTTAAGCGGCTGCTGGAGGATGCCGGCGCGAAGCTCATCATGGAGCCGGCGCCTGCTGCGGACAAGGTTGCTCCATGAATTCCACACTCATCGCCGTCCTCGTATTCGTTTTCGTCTTCGGCGGGGCGCTGGCGGGCGTCGCCATCCGCGTCCCGGCGCATCATCAGGATACCGAAACGAGGGACGTGGTCAAACTGGTGATGGGGCTGGTTGCAACCATCGCCGCCCTGGTCCTGAGCCTGCTGATAGCTTCCGCGCACAGTTCATACGACACGGCAGGAGAGCGAAGTGCAGCAACTCGGCGCGCAACTTGTTCAGCTCGATGAGGTGTTCGCCCACTACGGCCCGGAAGCGAACGACAGCCCGCGCGCAGCTGCGTCGCATGGTCGAGGCCGAAGTCGCGCGGCTGTGGCCCGATGCCTGGCGCCGCACGAGCAGCCACGCGCGCGCCGCAAATTTACATCCCGACGGAAGACCTGTTCGACACCGTCACCCGCCTGACGCCCAAATCCGAGGCCCAGCGATCTGCCCAGAGCGCGTGCTCTGCAGCTCATGACGACCATGGGTACGACCATCCGCCTGCTGCACCAACAGGCCGGAGGCTCCCTGTCCTGGCCCTTCTTCGTCGTGCTGGTGTTCTGGCTCGTCGTGCTCTTCGCTGGCTTCGGTCTCTATGCGCGCCGCAACGCCACTATCATTGCGGCGCTGTTCGTCGGCGCGTTGACCGTCGCGGGCGCGATCTTCCTGATCCTGGAGATGAATCGGCCATACAGCGGACTGATGGAAATCTCCAGCGCGCCGATAAGGGACGCGCTGGCGCAGATCGGCCGCTGATGGGCCTCGTCCGTCGGCCGCGTCTTCCGGCTGACAGTGCTCAGGCTAGCCAGAGTCGGCTTTGCACCTATCCGAACCTGCGACGCAGCGATGGATGACGCCATTCTGAGGTGTGTCGCAGGAGTTCACTTTTCGCCGGCGGTTGCCGGTCCGCTATCGAGCGCACGACGCGACGACCAGCTCCGTTAAGGGTTGTGCGATGCCGCCCTCACGCGTAAGGCGCGCGAGGATGTGATGACGCGACGCGGGTAGGCGTTGCACAAGCCTCGAGGGAGGAAACCTCGGCATGCCCCGATGCCGTTCGCTGAAGTTAAGCTGCTATGGGGATTTGACTCGTCGCAGTGGGTGCGACGGTGCCAACCGAGCAATGAATCGACGGAGGACATCGTGCTGATGCGCGAAGGCGATGATGTGAAGCCGGATTCGGGGGGACTACAATCACACTGTTGCGCGTGGTCCCGCAGCCAGCCCGGAACTTGATATCGATTGAATTCGCGCAACGACCAGGAATCAACTGCATAACCAATCGCCGATGGCCGTGAACACGAACCCGCCCGGTAGCTGCACTTCGCTTCGATGTAGTCGCCGGCCTCACGGCCGCCGCGGTCGTTCTGCCAATGGCGATGGCCCACGCCACCGTGGCCGGATTGCCGGTTGCGGTGGGTCTGCATACCGCCTTCATCCCGATGGTGGTCTACGCGCTGCTCGGCTCCTCGCGCGTGCTCAGCGTCAGCTCCACGAGCACGCTGGCGATCCTGGCTGGCACGCAGCTCGGCCTTGTGGTGCCGGACGGCGATTCGGCGAAGCTCGTAACGGCAACGGCCACGCTGACCGCACTGGTCGGCGCGATGCTGTTGTTGGCGCGGCTGTTGCGCCTGGGGTTCGTGGCCAACTTCATTTCAACGCCAGTGCTAACCGGCTTCAAGGCCGGCATCGGCCTCGTGATCGTACTCAGCCAGGTGCCGAAACTTCTTGGTATCCATATCTTCAAGCATGGCTTCTTCCGCGATCTTCTCAGCGTCGTGCAGCACATTCCAGAGACCTCGCTGCTCACGCTGGCAGTGGCCGCCGCGACGTTCGTCGTGCTGATCGGGATGGAACGGCTGTGGCCGCATTCTCCGGCGCCCCTGGTCGCCGTGGGCGGCAGCATCACCGCTTCGTGGTTCTTCGGTCTGCACGCAGCGGGGGTTTCGACAGTCGGCCTGATCCCGCCAGGATTCCCGTCGCTCACCCTGCCGGAACTTGCGCTGGTCGAGCACTTGGCGCCGGGGGCGCTCGGGATTGCGCTGATGAGCTTCACCGAAACGGTCGCGGCAGGTCGCGCCTTTGCGCGCCCCGGCGATCCTCCCATCAATGCCAACCGCGAACTGATCGCGACCGGCGTCGCCAATGTGGGCGGCGCGCTGCTTGGCGCGATGCCGGCCGGCGGCGGCACCTCGCAGACCGCGGTCATTCGCGCTGCGGGCGGGCAGTCGCAGAAGGCATCGCTGGTTACGGCGGTCGCGGCGCTCGGGACCATGCTGTTGTTGGCGCCGATCCTGGGTCTGATGCCGCAGGCGACGCTTGCGGCGGTCGTCATCGTCTACTCGTTTAGGCTGATCAAGCCCGCGGAGTTCCTGGCCATCCGCAAGGTGCGCCGTATGGAGTTTCGCTGGGCGCTGATCGCCTGCGCCGGCGTCCTGGTGTTCGGCACCCTCAACGGGATCGTGGTGGCGATCATCGTGTCGATGGTCGGGCTCGCGAGCCAGACTGCCCATCCGCGCGTATCCGTCATCGGTCGCAAGCGCGGGACCGACGTGCTGCGACCGCTGTCTCCCGAACACCCCGATGACGAGACCTTCGAGGGCCTGCTGATCGTGCGGCCGGAGGGGCGCCTCTACTTCGCCAATGCGCAAGATGTGGCGGAGCGGATCGACGTGCTGATCGAGCAGCACAAGCCGCATGTGCTGGCGCTGGACATGAGCGGGGTGCCCGACATCGAATACTCGGCATTGCAGGCGCTGATGGAGGGCGAAAAGCGGGTAACCCAACGCGGCGTCGCAGTGTGGCTGGTGGGTCTGAATCCCGGCGTGCTCGAGGTCGTGCGCACGGCGGGGTTGGACCAGCGACTCGGCCGCGAGCGCATGCTTTTCAACGCACGCGCGGCGATCGAACGCTATCAGGCGCTGCAGGCAGCGGCAGGCAGCACGGCGCAATCTTGCGTGTCTTGACTATGCCGAAGCGGGTGGCGGCGCAGGCAACCTTGACGCAGCCTTACTTCCGCAAATTACCGAGGAAACCACTCACGCCAGACCAACCAGGAGACTTTCAAACCGAATACTGGGCAAGGAAGGTCGACGACATCGGCCATGAAATCGCGCGTCTCGCAACGATCTGCAACGTGCGCACTCGATACAGGGGTCATCGAGCGCGTGCTGCGCAACGACGCCTCAGTCTGCGGCACGGCGAATAGAGTCGCATTCGACAAACTGCGCGCGCTGCTTATGATGCACTGCTCGGTGCGGGAGGACGCCGTCGAAGTCCTCGGCGGCGAGAAGACACGGCTGCTCGTCGAGAAGATCGCCACATCGCTGCGCCAGCGTATCGGCGAACGGCTTGGTGACCTAGGGCAAGGGTGACGCAGTCGGCATCTAGGATCAGGTGCTGGAACTGCGTTTGACCAAACCGACAGCGTCAGCGTAAATCTGCAACAGGAAGGTTTGCCACACCCGACTGTGATCCTGCTGCCAACGCTTGCCACTGAACACGCGCGAACGCCGTCTTGCGCATCGGTCTGCACGCGGCCAAACTTTCGCAAGGCGATCAAGCAATCCGATCAAGGATCTGGACGTGAGCGAATTGCGATGAAGGGGAAGGATGTCGTCGGCGCGAAATCAATCCGCGAGCCGGTGCTCCGTACCGTTGACCGGGTATCGGAATTGCTATTCGGCCTGTTCATGGCGCTCACCTTCGTCGGTGCAGTGTCCATCGCGCGCGCCGGGCGCGAGGAGATTCAGGCGATGTTCGCCGCCGCCCTGGGCTGCAACCTTGCATGGGGGCCTCGTCAGATGATTATCATGTACCTCGTTCGCACGATCACGGATCGCGGTCGGTCGCTCACGCTCGTTCGCTCGGTGCAAGCCGCCCCGGACGCGGAAACTGGGCGCAGCCTCATCGAGCGTTCACTCGCGGCGCGCAGCAGGTCTCGTATCGTCGACGGAGCTCGAGGCATCCGTGCGCGAATCGTCGCGCTGTCCTCCCTGCCGGAGTGGCCGACCCTGGAATGGGCCGACTTGCTCGCCGCCCTCGCGATCTTCCTGATTGTGGTCGTGTCGACCTTTCCCGTCGTGTTGCCGTTCTTGTTGATCACGGACGTTGCAGTGGCAATGACCATCTCCCACACTATCGCGCTTGCCGTGCTGTTCCTCGGGGGACTCGCGCTCGGGCGTCACGCGGGGTATGGCAGCTGGAAAGGCGGGTTCATGATGGCCGGGTTGGGCGCGGCGCTCGTAACTGCGATCAGTGCCCTCGGCGGATAAGGATCGGGCTTGGCGTTGCCCTGTAAGCCGACAAGATCACCCGGCTCAACCAGTAACGCAGCAGACGCGGAAGGTCTTCGGGGGCGGGGCATTGACCAATCATTGGATCGTTCGTCGTAACGCCACATTGATGCTGGCCCTGACGCTGGTCTTGGTTCTGGGATGGCCAAGTTCTGGCTGGCCCCAGAACGTGGCTTCGGAGCTCCGCGTCGCCACCTATGCGCTTCCACCCTTCGTCATGCAGAAAGGGGATCAGCTCACCGGATTCAGCATCGATCTCTGGGAAGAAATCGCCAGGCGGCTGAAGCTGAAACTGAGCTACAAGATGGCGCCCGATACAAGATCATGTATTGAATTGGTGCGATCTGGCAACGCCGACATCGGCATCTCCGGGATTTATTTCACGACCGAACGCGACAAGATCGTCGATTACACCTATCCGATACTGGAGGTGGGACTGCAGGTCATGGTGCGGGACTCCGGCAGGGGAGCCCAGGTTCGTCCCCTGCGGGAATGGGTCACGTTGCTGTTCTCGCGTTCGGCGGTAGTGTGGCTTTTCGCGGCTCTGGTCGCCCTCATGATCCCGGCGCATGTGGTGTGGCTCCTCGACCGCCGGAACGAGGACGGCGTGAGCCCGACCAAGGCGTATTTTCCCGGTATCTTTCATGCTATGGCTTGGGCGGCCACGGCGCTGGTTTCGCAGACGCAGGTCATGCCCCGGCAATGGCTCGCGCGGGTCGTAGGTTTGCTTTGGATGTTCGCTGGCGTGGTCTTCGTTGCGCTTTACACCGCCCAGCTCACCGCTCTCCTGACGGTTGAGGAGATTCGCGGTGCAATCAACGGTCCTGGCGACTTGCCGGGAAAGCGGGTTGCCACCCTGGCAGACAGCACTTCCGCAGTTTATCTTCGGAAGATCGAGGCGAGCGTGCAGGAATTTCCGTCGGCAGACGAGATGTATCAGGCACTGCTAGATGAAAAGGTGGATGCCGTGCTCCTCGGATCGGCGAGCCTCAACTACTACTCCACGCACGAAGGGCGCGGACGCGTGAAAATGGTCGGCCCCGAATTCGAGAAGAACGACGTGGGTTTCGTGGTTCAGTTGGACAGCCCACTGCGCAAACGCGTCAGCAATCAGCTGCTCGCGCTGCACGAGGACGGCACCTATCGGCGGATCTACAGCAAGTGGTTCGGCGCCGAGTAGGAGAGAAGCCGACGGAGGTTCCGACAACAGCAATGTCGGTCCGCCGGCGGCTGGTGATGACCTTTTGCGAACTCACCGTGTGGCCGGCGTCCAGCGCGGCTTCGTCGGAGGCGCTCGCCAGCGGACCGTGGATCCAGCGATGGAGACCAGATCGATATGGTCAAGATAACCTGATTACCGACAGCTATGGACATCGCCCCCACGCCAGCGCCCAGAGATCGCGCGCTCGGCATTCTCGCCACCACCGCGGTACTCGGCATTCTCTACTTCGGCCGGGACGTACTCGTCCCGATCACCCTCGCCGTGATCCTGAGCTTCCTGATCGCGCCGATTGTCCGCAGGTTGCGGCGCCTCGGGCTTGGCCACACCTCCTCGGTGCTTGCGGCGGTGCTGACTTTCACCATCGTGTTCGCAGCGGGAGCGAGCGTCATCGGATCGCAGCTCGTTCGCATGGCCGCCAGTTTCCCCCAATACGAACAGACGATTCGCGGCAAATTGGCGACCTTGAACGAGTTGGCCGCGGAGCGCCTGAAGCCCCTGCAGGGCCCGGTCGAGCGCGTCGTCGGCGAGATTACGGACAGGAAACCGGCATCGATACCCGAGGGTAATATCACCGGTGCGGCCTCCGGCCCGATTGCGGTCGAAGTGCACGAGCCGCCGGCCAGTCCAACGCAGTTGGTAGAGAGGGTGATTTCTGCGGTGGTGGGGCCGCTGGAGACGGCCGGTATCGTGCTGGTCGTACTTTTGTTTGTGCTGCTGGAACTCGAAGAGTTGCGCGACCGCTTCATCCGGATCGTCGGCGGCTCGGACGTGCGCAGGACGACGGCCGCGATCAATGATGCCGGCGCAAGGCTGTCGAAGTTCTTCCTCTCCCAGTTTGCAGTGAACGCGGGTGTCGGCGCGTTGATCTGGGTCGGCACACTGTTCATCGGCCTGCCGTATGCCATCCTGTGGGGCGCGCTGGCCGCCGTCATGCGTTTCGTGCCTTATGTTGGCATATGGATCGCGGCATTGGTTGCCGCGACCCTGGCCGCGGCGATCGATCCCGGCTGGGGGGTAGCGCTCATGACCTTCGGTCTATTCGCGGTCGTCGATACGATTGCAGGGCAGATCGTCGAACCACAGCTATACGGCCACACAACCGGGCTGTCGCCGCTGTCGGTCGTGACCGCAGCGATATTCTGGAGCTGGCTCTGGGGACCTGTCGGATTGATCCTGTCGACGCCATTGACGTTGTGCCTGTTGGTAGCGGGGCGCTACGTCAAGGCCCTGAGCATGCTCGAAGTCTTGCTCGGTGATACGCGGGCACTGACGCTGCCGCAGCGGTTCTACCAGCGCGCCTTGTCGGCGGATGCCGACGAGATCATCGCCAGCGCGCGCGATTTCCTGAAAAGCGACTCCTTCGCGGGCTACTGCGACTCGGTGGTGATGCCGGCGGCCCATCTGGCGACGCTGGACTTCGAGGCGGGCACGATCACGCGAAACCAGCTCGTCAACCTCCGTACCACCGTGGTCAACGTGATCACCGTCCTCAGCAGCGATGCGCGCAGGGTTCCAAGAGCGCGACGTGCTACCTCGGTCCTCGACGACCTCCACACGGGCCAGCTGCTGCGCGCACAACGGGAACAGAAGACCGGCGAACAGCAGGAATCCCCGAAAACTTCAGACGGGTCTGTGGTGCTCTGTGTCGGGCTTGGATCGGTCGCCGACGATATCGCCGCCGAATTGCTGGTGCGAATCCTACGCGAGCACAAGCTGGACGCGCGTCACGTCGAGCTTGGCGAGGCCGTGAACGCTCCGCTCGCAGGCGCGGTGCAAGGTGTCTCGATGGTACAACTGGTCAGCGCCTTTCCGAGCCAGGAACGCGAGGCCGCGGACACCATCGCGCTCGACTTGCGGCGTCGGTACGGCAATGCCTGCATCGTCGCGGTTTTTCTTCCAGGCATTTTGCCGCAATCCGAATCCCTGCCACCCGCCCCCGGCAACGCAGACAAAACGGCGCAGTCGTTCGGCAAGGCGCTGCGAATCTGCCTGGACTGGCACGGGCCGCACCCGTCCGCATCCACCTGATGCAATCGCCCATATCGCCCTGACCAACCAATCAGCTGAGGCAAAGACGCGATGGAAGTGAAGCGCAGGTTATATGACGCGGTCGGTTCGCGGCGATGGGCGAGGATGTTGCGAACGGTGAGGGCGTTGGTGACGAAGGCGACGATGCGCAGCGCGCCACCAAACCTCGGGCACGAGCGCAAGTCGGGCGCGCACGAGTACTTGTACGCGAATGAACTCAGGAAGCGAAAGTCACGTTCCGCGCCTGGCAACGTCCGCTTTGCGCAGAATCGACGGGCTGCAACGGGTCGATAGCGCCCACCGACGACTCGAAAACAGGTGACCGCTTTCTGGCTGGCTGTCGATTCAATCCGAGCGGACAGTGTCCGTCAGGTTCAATTCGGAGCACGACAGATCAGGTTGGCATACGTCCGTTCCCCCTTCACATAAGCGCCGCGTCCCACAGTCGTCAGATTCGGCGGGCAGCGGCGCCGACCACGATCAGAACTTTTCGGGAATGCGCTTGACCGAATCGGCTGGCGGTTGCGCGCGCACCCTGCGCTTCGGCAGCTTCACCTTTTCGCGCGGCCGCGACTCGTAGGGAATACGCGATAGCAGGTGAGAGATGATGTTCAGCCGGACACGCTTCTTGTCCTCCGAGCTTGCGACGTACCACGGCGCCCACGCGGTGTCGCTTGCCGCGAACATGGCGTCACGCGCCTTCGTGTAATCGTCCCCAGCGCGTGTAGGACTTTATGTGCATCGGCGAGAGCTTCCAGATCTTGCGGCCGTCGTCGACGCGCGCTTCGAGGCGGCGCGTCTGCTCTTCGGGGCTCACCTCGAGCCAGTACTTGAGCAGAATGATCCCGGAATCGACCATGAGCTTCTCGAACCCCGGCAACACGTTCAGGTATTTCTTCGCGGCTTCCTCGGAGCAGAAGCCCATCACCCGCTCGACGCCGGCGCGGTTGTACCAGCTGCGGTCCCAGATGACGACCTCGCCGGCCGCCGCCAGGTGCGGCAGGTATCGCTGTCCGTACATCTGCGATTTTTCGCGCTCGGTCGGCGTCGGCAGCGCGATGCCGCGGAACACTCTCGGGCTCACACGCTCGGTAATCGCCTTGATCGTGCCACCCTTGCCGGTGCCGTCGCGGCCCTCGAAGACGACGCAGACCTTGAGGCCCTTGTGGACGACCCACTCTTGCAGCTTCACGAGCTCGACGTGCAGCTTCTTGAGCTCGCGGTTGTAGTCCTTGGTGGACAGCTCCTTGCCCGGCGCCGAAGTCTCGCGCGCGTCCGCCGCTGCCTTTGCGACGTCAATCTTTTCCGCTTTGTTCTTGGCTATCTTCGTCTCCATCGAGTCAGTGCCTGCGATCGTTCTACCGACAGCGTGAGATCGGGCCAACCTCGTCCAAGTTCAGTGGGCGGCAACCGTGGCGGGCGGCTCGGTCTGCCATCCCCCGCCCAGTGCCTTGTAGAGCTGGATCACGCTCGACGACTCGTCGCGCTTCGCCTGGACCAAATCGAGTTGCGCCTGGAAGAGTTGACGTTCCGTATCCAGGACTTCGAGATAACTGGACACCCCACCCTCGTATCGCATGTTGGCGACCTCGCTGGCGTCCGCGAGCGCCTTGACGAGCAGTTCCTGCTGCTCCCGGAATTCCTGCCGTTTACGGATACCAACCAGTGCGTCCGACACTTCGCGCAACGCCTGCTGCAGGGTCTGCTGGTAGTTCAGCCCCGCTTGCTGGGCCACGCCCTCGTTATAGTCGACGTTGGCCTGCAGGCGGCCCATGTTGAAGATGGGCAGGGTCACGGCCGGCAGGGCGCTGAATATCCCGAACGGTCCGAAGTTCGAGCCGCTGATCGTCGCGCCGCCGACCCCGGCAAATCCGGAGATCGTAACCTGCGGATAGAGCAACGCAGCGGCGACGCCGATCTGGGCATTCGCGGAAACCAGCTGCTGCTCGGCTTGCCGAATGTCCGGCCGCCGCGTGAGAAGGTCCAACGGCAGCCCCGGGGGCAGCGCCGGAGCGGTGATCTGCTGGTCGAGTGGACGCCCGCGCTTGATCGGGCCCGGGTTCTGTCCGAGCAGGATGTCGATGAAGTTCTCTTGCTGCTCGATCTGGCGCTGGATGTCCGGTATCGCTTTGGTCGCGCCATAGAGCAGCGTCTCGGCCTGCCGCAGATCGAGCACCCCGGCCACGCCGCCGTCCAGCCGGGCTTGCACGAGGTCGACCGACTGGACCCGGGACTTCACCGTCCGCTGGGAGATTTCCAGTGTGAGGTCCAGGGCCCGGAGAGTCAGGTAAGCGTCGGCGACCTGAGTGACCAGTGTGGCCATGACGACGTAACGGGCTTCATCGGTGGCCAGCAGGTTGGCCCGCGCGGACTCGGTGTTCCGGCGAAACTTGCCCCAGAAGTCCAGTTCCCATGCGACATCGAATCCGGCCTGCGGCTGGAAGGTGTGGTCGAAAAGCGTGGCCGGGCGGTCGGAGCCCGTGTAGGCGGCGTACGGGGCGCTGACGCTGCCGTCCACCGTGGGGAATTCCTGCGACCGGGCGATGGTGAGCTGGCTCTGCGCCTGCAGAATGCGCGCCGCGGCAATTCGCAGGTCGTAGTTCTGCGCCAGGGCCGTGCGGATCAACGCCTGCAGGTCTGGATCCGGAAAGACGCTCCACCACTTGAGATCGCCGAACGTCTCCGCGACGGCGACTGGCGCTTGCGCATCGGCCCCGCGATAGACCGGCGGAATCGCAAGCTCGGGACGCTTGTAATCGGGACCCACCATGCAGCCGGCAGCCAGGCATCCGACTGCGCAGAGCAGAGAAATTCGTCGCGGAGTCATCTTCAGTCGGCTCCTTCCTGCTGGGGCACGGCTGGCGCGGTCTCCTTGGCCTTGGAGCGGCGACCGAGTCCCTCGACGAACGTGAAATTACCCGGAATGATGAACACGCCCAGCCCGGTAGCGATCAGCATGCCCCAGAACACGCTTGTGCCCATGACGTTCTGAGCTCCGGCCCCTGCGCCGCTCGCCAGCATCATTGGCACAACGCCCAGAATGAACGCGAAGGCCGTCATCAGGATCGGGCGAAAGCGCAACCGGGCGGACTCCAGCGCCGATTCCTCCAGCGGCGCCCCCCCTTCGTGCTTTGCTTTGGCGAACTCGACGATCAGGATCGCGTTCTTGGCCGCCAGCCCGATCAGCATCACGAGACCGATCTGCACGTAGACGTTGTTGTCGAAGCCCATCAGCCACACGCCGAAGAAAGCACCCAGGGCCACCAACGGAGACCCGAGGAGGACCGCCCACGGCAGGCGCCAGCTCTCGTAGAGCGCGGCCAACAACAGGAACACGCAGACGATGGCCAGGACAAAGGTCGGTGCGGAAGGTGGTGCTACTTTTTCCTGGTATGACATCGACGAGTAGGCGTAGCCCATCTCTGCGGGCATCGTGTCCGCGAACACCTGCTCCAGCGCCGCGAGCGCCTGCCCGGAGGTGTAGCCACGCGCGGGCGCGCCCTGGATCTCGACGGAGCGCTGCAGGTTGAACCGGGTCGTCAGTTCGCTCCCGGCGACTTCCGTGATGGTGACGAGCGTGGACAGCGGCACCATCACGTCGTTCGTCTTCGAGCGAACGTAGATCTTGCCGATGTCCTCCGCTTTCAGCCGCGCGTCCGCGTCGGCCTGCACGTAGACGCGATACAGCCGCCCGAAGCGGTTGAAGTCGTTGACATAGGCGCCTCCCAGCGTCGCCGACAACGCCTGGAACACGTCGTTCACCGGTACGCCCAGCGTGCGTGCCTTCTCGCGATCCAGCTCGACCTTGACCTGTGGGTAGTTTGGATCGAACGCGGTGAACAGCGTGCCGAGCTCCGGCCGTTTCCTTGCTTCGGCGATGAATTTCCGCGCCTCTCCGCCGAGCTGGTCGATGGTCAGGGAGCCGCTGCGGTCCTGCAGCAGGAAATTGAACCCCGACGCGGCGCCGAACCCGGACAGGGTTGGAATGTTGAACGGGAAGATGATCGCCTCGGGAATCGCTGCGAACTGCCGCTGCAGCCCACCCATAATGCCCTTCACATGCAAGGCTTCGCCCTTGCGCTCCTCCCAAGGTTTGAGCCGCACGAAGATCGTGCCGTAGTTCGGCTGATAGGTGCTGGTGACCGCCCCATAGCCGCCAATGGTCTGAAAGGATTCGACGCCGTCGGTCTTCGCGAGAATGTCCTCGACTTTCTTGAGTAGCACACTGGTCCGCTCCAGCGAAGCACCGGGCGGGAGCTGGACGTTGACGCCCAAGATCCCCTGGTCCTCGTCGGGGATGAACCCTGCCGGGAGGACGCGTGCGAAGAGTCCGGCGCCGATGGCCACCGTGGCGACGATCGCGATCGTGAGCAGCGAGCGGCGCACGAGCAGGCGCGACACGCTCACGTAGCCGGCCGTCGTGGCTTCGAACACCTTGTTGAATCCCCGGAAGAAGGCCCCCAGCGGCCCTCGCATCGGACGCGGCTGCTTGAGCAGCAGGGCGCAGAGCGCGGGCGTCAGCGACAGCGCGTTGAACGCGGAGAACAGGACCGAGATGGCGATGGTCAGCGCGAACTGCTTGTACATGCTGCCGACCAGCCCGCCGAGGAGGGCGACGGGGACGAACACCGCGCAGAGGATGAGCGCGATTCCCATGACCGGCGCCGACACCTCTTCCATCGCCTTGATAGTCGCCTCCCTGGGATTCAACCCGTGCTCGAGGTGATGGATGACCGCCTCGACCACGACGATGGCGTCGTCCACCACGATGCCGATGGCGAGCACCAGGCCGAACATCGAGAGCGTGTTGACCGAAAATCCGAGGACCGGGAAGAAGATGAACGTGCCGATGAGGGAAACCGGGATCGTCAGCAGCGGGATGATCGTCGCGCGGATGTTCTGCAGGAAGATGAAGACGACGAGCGTCACCAGCACGAGCGCCTCGACGAACGTCTTCATGATCTCGTGGATCGACGCCTGGACCGCCGGTGTCGTGTCGTAGACGATCTTGTAATCCACCCCGGACGGAAAGAGCGCCTTCGCGCGCTCCATGGTCGCGTAGATCGTCTCGGCAGCCTTGAGCTGGTTCGCGCCGGGAAGCAGGTAGACCGCCATCGCGCCGGCCGGCTTGCCGTTGAGCCGCCCGAACGCGTTGTAGTCCTGCGAACCCAACTCGGCGCGGCCGATGTCCTTGATCCGGACCACGGCGCCGGTCGCGAGTTGCCGCACGATGATGTTCTCGAACTCCTCGGGCGTGACCAAGCGGCCGGGAGCGCTGACCGTGTTGGTGAATTCCTGGTCCTTGGGCGTGGGTGCCGCGCCGATCTTGCCGGAGGGCGCCTGCAGGTTCTGATCCTTGATCGCCGAGATGACGTCCGCTGGGGTGAGACCAAGCTTGGCCAGCTTGTCGGGATGGAACCAGATCCGCATGCCGTAGTCGGTCCCTCCGAAGAGGTCGACTTGCGCGATCCCGGGAATGCGAAGGAGCTGGTCGCGCAGGTTGATGCCGGCGTAGTTGATCAGGAAGTTGGCGTCGTAGGCATCCGTAGGCGAGTAGACCGAGATCAGCATCAGGACGCTCGGGCTTTGCTTCTTGACGGTGACCCCTTGTTGCGCGACTTCCTGCGGGAGGCGCGCCTGCGCCGCCGAGACGCGGTTCTGCGTGAGGACGTTCGCGATGTCCTGGTCGGTCCCGACCTCGAAGTTGACGTCGAGCTGCATCCGGCCGTCGCTGGTATTCGAGGACTTCATGTAGATCAGCCGGTCCACCCCATTGACTTCCTGCTCGATGGGGGTCGCCACCGACTGCTCCACCGCCTCGGCGGATGCTCCCGGATAGTTCGCCGTCACGCGGATGTTGGGCGGGGCGAGGAACGGATACTGCTCGACCGACAGCCCGGTGACGGTGATCGTACCGAGCATGACGGTGAGGATCGCGATGACGATCGCGACGATCGGACGGCCGATGAAGAACTTGCCCACGGGCTATTTCCCCCCTGCCTTCGTGGCTGGCTTCGGCTCGGCATGTTTGCCCAGGGCCTGCTCGTCCACCTTCGTTTCCGATGGGCTGCTCGTGGGCGCAGCAGTCGGGTTGACCTTGGTCCCCGGTCGCGCCTTCTGGATTCCGTCCACGATGACCCGCTCGCCGGGCTTGAGGCCGTCCTGCACGACCAGCAACGACCCCACGCTTTCGCCAGGCTTGATGGTGCGCAGCGCCACCATGTTGTCGGCACCCACCACCAACACGGTCTTCGTTCCCTGGATTTCCTGAACCGCCCGCTTGGGTATGAGGATAGCGTTCTCGACCGTACCGACGGGCGCGCGCACACGGCCGAACTGCCCGGGGCGCAGCAACGCTGTGGGATTGGGGAACTCGGCGATCACCGATAGCGTGCCCGTCTTGAGGTCGACGGCACGATCGACGATGACGACCGTGCCCTTGTGCGGGTAGAGGCTACCGTCGGCGAGAATCAGTTCGAGCGGCGTGCCGATGGCCATCTTCCCGGCCTTCTGCTCGGCCCGGAGCCTGAGATATTCCGCCTCGCTGACAGTGACCGCGACCCGAATGGGATCGACACTCGACACCGTATCGAGCAACGTCGCCTCGCCCTTGCCGACGAGGTTTCCGGGATCGACCTGCCGCTTGCCGATAAGGCCGCTGATCGGTGAGCGGATCGTGCAGTAGCTCAGGTCGAGCTCCGCCTCGACGACTGCGGCCTTGGCGGCCGAGACTCCTGCGCGGGCGGTTTCCAGATTCGCGACGGCGTTGTCGTAGTCCTGTTGGGGCACGGCCTGGCGCGCAGCCAGGGGCTTCAGACGCCGCTCGTCGGTTTCGGCCTTGCCGAGTCTCGCATTGGTACCCTCGAGCTGCGCCTTGGCCTGCAGCAGCTTCGCTTCGTATTCGCGCGGGTCGAGGGTGAACAGCAGCTGGTCCTTCTTGACGATCGTGCCCTCGGTGAAGTGCTGTGCCGCGAGGTACGCCTGCACCCGGGCGCGGATCTCCACCGTTTCCTTGGCCTCGATCTGCGCGACGTACTCGCTGTAGATCGGTACCGTCTTCTGGATAACCTCGGCGACGACTACGGCCGGAGGCGGTGGGGCGGCGCCCGCTTGTTTGGCCTTGTCGGCTTCCTTGCTCTGGTCGCACGCGGCCAGCGAGAGGACCAACGATACGACACCGAGCGCCGTCACCGCCCTGGCCCGCGACCAGTTATTCTGGGACCACTGCAGCACGGCCATCTCACTCTCCTTCTTGCGATATTCAATACACATGCTTGAATGCTATACGTCGATGGCCCTTCACCGCGCCGGGCGATGTGTACGCGCTGGCCGTCCACGGTTCACTTGATGATTTGCCGGCGAACCCGGGCACGCCGCGCGCCATTGGCGAATAGAGCCTGCTACTGCCGCGTGGCAGCGTGTGGTTGCTGCCGCTCCCGGCAACAGCCTCGCCCACCACGGCGCCGTGTGCCGCGCCTTGCTTCGAAAAAGGGGTCGATGAGTCCGCCGCCGCTGCTGCCGCCGCCGGCGCTACTGCTGCCGCCTGCCTTTAACAAGACAATAAACGTACCGGCAAACATCGACCTTGCTCCAAATCAACGCAACTTGTCCTGTTCATCGGATCAAGCAGCACCTTGCCCAACTTGCCGGGTATCTGATCCACGAGGTTCGCAACATTCCCAGCGGCGATCCGGAGCTCGAGGGAATTGCCCGAGATGCTCGATGAACACCTTCCGCGCCTGCCAGCGGAACGGGCACAGTATTGCAGTGTGGCTCGAGCAGTTTCTCGGGAGGCTTGCGGTGCCCTTTGACGACCGCGCCCAGGCCCGGGCGCGCGAGCGAAGGCACGAGCGACACGAGGGCCTTGCGCGTGTTACGCATCGTCATTTGCCTTAATTGTCCGACGCCACTCTGCTCGTCCCTTCGACCGGCAGTCCCGCCGCCGTCCAGGCGAGCATGCCCCCCTGCAGCTGGCACACGTCCTGGAATCCCTGTTGCTGGAGAAGGCGAACGGCGGGAATGCTGCGGTGCGCCGAGCGGCACACGGCGACAACGAGGCGCGCCTTGTCCAGCCTCAGGCCCGGAAGCTTCTCCTTGAGTCCCGTCACCGGCACGTTCATCGAGCCAGCGATCCGGGTGCCGTTCCACTCGGAAACCGTGCGCACGTCGAGAATCACAGGCGCGGATTCACGCTTGCGAAGCAGGCGCTGCAGTTGCTGCGCCGAAATTTCGGGCACGCGCCCGAACGGCAACCACCAGAATAGCCCCATGTCGGTCACTCCTTGAACACCTGAAGCGGAACTGCCGCCGGATCCGCTCAACGGCGTCGGCAGACGCGGCAGGTGATGCATCATTTGCACATCGATCGTTGCCGCGGCGGCAACCCAATCCGGGCTCGCATGCGTCGGCATCGGTTCGCTCGTCATGCGTGCGCACCTGCCAGCAAGGCACCGAGCTTGCCGGCGCGGTCGAGGGTACGCAGCTCCTCGTAGCCGCCGACATAGGTGGCGCCGATGTAGATCTGGGGGACCGTGCGCTTTCCGGTGCGCGTCAGCATCTCTTCACGCCGTGTGGCATCGAGATCGATGCGCAGCTTCTCGATGCTGACGCTTCCCTTCTTCCTGAGGAGCGTCTCGGCACGGGCGCAATACGAGCACATCCCGGTCGAGTACATCAGGATCTTCGGCTTGCCGGGATCAGTGGACTGCTTCTGGTTCATTCCTGGGTTCTCCTTGCTTCTTGCGTGATCCGGTCGCCCGCGCCGCTTTCGCGGTCGGCATCATGCTGCCCGATGCCTGCGGCGTGACCTTGGCGCCGTTCCCGGACACTGCATGTTTCCTCGCCTTTGCGCCATTCCCCGACGTTGCGCGCTTCCTGGCCGTCGAACCTTTCGTTGCGTTGGCGCTATTGGCGGTAGTTGTCCGTTTCCGGGCCGGCGCCGGTTTCTTCACCGCCGCCCGCTTCCGGCCCGCTGCGCGCTTCACGGAGGCCGGCTTCGCGATCGCCACTTCCTTCCTGCCGTACGTCTCGCGGAGGTATTCCTGAATGTCGCCGGTCTCCCACATCGACGTGCCGGTATTGGGATCGACTATGTAGGGCACCATCATCAGCCCCGCGCGCTCGATGAACTTCTTGCGATTCACCGTCGCGGGCAGATAGCTCTTCATGTGGTTGTGCCGCAGGATGGGCGGAAAGAAATCGGCATAGGAACCGGGGCTCTTGCCGACGTTCCTCAGGATGTACGTGGTCTCCAACTCGCACAGCACCTCCCGCACGAGCCGGCAGTATGGGCTGCCCTCGAACGAGTACAGCTCCAAAGCCTCCTTTGCCGGGACGCTGGGTGCAGCGAACATGCCCGTAATGCCGCGGGTCGCCGTTGCGAGCACCGACGTCTTCAGGTTGCGCTCGGGCGCCGGAATGCCTTCGATGCCGTACTGCTTGTACAGGTACTCCACGATGGCCTCCGACTCGCGGAGCTTCACGCCGGTGTTGGGATCGTGGAGGAATGGGATCTTCTTCGCGCCGCTTTCCGTGAGCAGCTGATCGCGATAGCGCGTTCCCTTTTTCGGAATCGGAAAGATCCGGGCATCGAGGTCGAGCTCGGTCAGTGCCTCGCGCACATGGCGGCAGAATGGGCAGTACTCCGCCTCGTAGAGCTCGAGGAGCTTCGCCGGTTGCGCCCGATGCCCCGTCGCGATAACGCCCCGGTTGGGCCTGAGCAATGTTGTGCCCAGGGACGCCAGCGCCTGAATCATGATGCGCGGGTCGTGTTTCGTAGTCTTTTCTTCCATCTCGCTTCCTTTCATTTCCCTAAGCCTCGCGCCCCGAGGTGCCGCTCATTCCTGTCGCGTGCCCCGGGGGCAGGCGCGGGTTGCTTCTCGGCTCGCACTTCATCCATGCGCTTCGTGTAGTCGATCAGGCTGCGCGCCATTTCGAGAAACGGTCGCTTCGAAGCGCGCGCAAGGAACATCAAGATCACCGGGGAGACCGCAAGAAACACGATGCTCAGGACAGTTTCGTCGATCAAATGGCTTTCGGCCGCTGGCTTGCCGCGCAGCCGCGACAGCATCGAGTCCCAGGTGTTGGCGCCCCGGTTGCTGATGTCCATCACCTTGGCGACGAGCCTGATCTCCTCGATCTCGCGCCCGGTGTAATTTGCGCGCATCTCCTTCAGCAGATCGCCCTCGACCTCGCCAAATTTCGCACCGACCAACGCCCGCACATAGGAGATGGCGAGCCATTTGCGCCGGTCGAAATCCGTGGGGTCCATCTGCTCGATCTGGGCCAGCTCGTCCTCCGGTATGCCTACGATGTGGGCCCACTCGTGGTGCCCCCAGCTGCAATACCGGCAGTCGTTGAACTTCGAGACCGCGAGCATCAGTTCTTCGCGAAAGCCGGGATCGAGCTCGTGCTTTACCCAGACCTTGTAGAGGGTCGGTGCATCGCCCACCAGGGACACGGCGGCCTGCACGAGTTCCTTCGCCGTCATCGTTCGCTTGCGAAAGCCTCCGAGGGGACTCACCGCCGCCCTTTCGGCCGCTTGACGCCGGCGCTTGCGTCCCAGAGGAATCGCGGACGCCAGAACGCCCCGGATGAACGGCATCGCTAAGCTCCATTAGCGGTCGCTTCGGTCGGCGAGCGCCGCAGCAGGTCGTCGAGAAAGCGTTCGGCGTCGAGCGCGGCCATACAGCCCGAGCGAGAACGTCCAGCCGACCCGTCGCGGTGACCTGCCTGCCCCGCGGATTTCGATGCCATGATCGTGGACTCCCGATTGGCTCAGACGCCGGCAAACTTGCTGTACAGCTTGACGAGCCAGTAGGCGACGATACCTATCTGGGCAAGCAGGAACGAGAAGCGAAGATTCACCGCCATCGCGCTGGTCGAGATCAAGTGCACCGTCGATTGGCCGAGGCGGCAGGCGAGCGCCACGAGCGCCAGCGGATCGGTGATCGCCGTCGAGCCGGTGGCGAGCGCCAGCAGCAGCGAGCCGCCGAAGAACGGAAAGCCCTCGTAACAGTTCGCGTGAGCGCGCGTCAGTCGCGCGGCGAACGGGGGCATGTCCGAGCCGTCGGGCTTGAAGCTGTTGGGCGCGCGATGCGCCGAAAGCACCGCGGCAGTACGCGCGCCGGCGAGCGCCACGAGCAGGGCCAGGAACCAGGCGACGTAGCCGATCAATGCGAGTGCGGTTGCGTTCATGCAGGACTCCTACGGGGTCGGGTAAGCCGCGTCATGGGGCCAGGGATGATTCGGCGGCTCGGGAAGACGAGTAGCGAAAGCCGACGACTGCCACGCCGATAAGCACGACCGACATGATGCTCAGCACCGTGATGATGACCAGCACCTTGGGGTCGTGCGCGAACACCTGGCCGCCGATCATCATCGCGATGGTGGAACCGCGCGCGAAGGTCATAATGGCGAGCGCCCGCCGGTTGGCGCGGTCGGGCCCGCCCATCGCGTAGCCGCAGGCGCAGGCGAAGACAAACATCAGCGCTCCGGCAAGGAGCGCATTCGATCGCAGGTCCAGTATTGCGTCGAAGTTGACGTAGACGAGCTGGGCGATCACGACGAATACCAGCACTGTCCAGAGGCGGTGTATCGCGGCGCCGAGGCGCGTTGCGAAGGCGCAGTAGCGGGCCCTGAGATACAGCCCGATGCCGACGGGCACCATCACCACTACGAGCAGCTTCAGCAGCACCGCGCCGCGTGCGACGTGGACGTCAGGCACGACCAGCGAGATCGCCATCGGAAGGCCGAGCACAGTGATCACGGTCAGCGGCGCCAGCAGGCCGAGGGCGAACGCCGCGTTCCCGGCTGCCAGCTGGACGAACTTGGGACCGGACTCGGCACCGGAGGCGAACGCGTACAACAGGAACCCGGTCTGCAACGCCCGATCCATTGGAATCACGCTGGCGAGGCCGAGGGCAAACAGCGGAACCAGAATGAAGTTCGCCAACAGCGAGAGTGCGACGAGACGTCTGTTGCGCAGCGGCTCGACGATCTGCCCGACGGTCATGCCCAGCCCCAGGCTGAACATGGCGCTCGCGAGGAAGACGGCGATGACCGACGGCAGCGACCGCGTCAGGAATTCGTCCACGATTGAGCTATCCATGGAAGCGAGGTTGGCGTTTCCCGGCGGCGATTCGTCCCCCCAACTCAGGGGGGAATCGCCGAAGCGTCGGGACGGGCCGGGGCGGGCTGCGGAATCTCAGTTCCCGTGCGGCTCCCTCTGCCCGGCCGCGTCCGCCTCGTCGGTTCGAGCGGCGAGGATGAAGCACGGTTCCGGCGCGCGGGAGCGCCGGGGCGAGCTGAGGGCCAGCTTAAGGTAAACGGCGCCCGACCCGAGGCCGACGAGTTAGGGGTTGCGGCGTTGCCAAGGCCGTTGCCGACGAGGGAGACAGCGGCGGTGACGGTGGCGCGAATGCCCGGGGTGACCTCGAGCGGCATCGCCACGGCCGGGCCGCAGGGGGCGGCCGCAAACAGTGCGCCGGCGAAGATCAGTCCCAGCGCCATTGGGACCGGCGGCAGGGCAAAGGCGGCGGCCAGCGCGATTCCGCTCACTGCCGCAAGCGCCGCAGGAAACCAGGTGCGATCGCGCGGGTTCCTCCTGCTCAGCCGGTCGGTCACGGCGCCGCCGGAGACCGGGCCGATGCCGAGGGCCAGCACGGCCCCGGTCTCCATCACCGCCGCTTTATCGACCGGCATGGCGAAGTAGCGATTGAGGTAGGCCGGCGTCCACGCGGTGCCGAACCCGACGATGCCGATCTGCCGTCCATAGGCGAGATACGATCGCCGATCGGTGAAGGGAATTGCTGGCGTCGCCCATGGCGAACTTCTGTCGAATCGCAGGTAACGGGGCAGGCTCTGATCTGGCGATGCTTCTGCCCCCCCCGCGACGGGGGGACGGCGCGGTGCGGGCTTCGCCTCAAACTTCGGTCAGCAGCCCGGAAGGGCAACGCCGAGCCGGACGGGGACGCAATGAACGAAGGAGCACGTCATGTCGACCGATTATGACCTCATCACGATCGGCGCCGGATCGGGCGGCGTCGCCGCCTCGCGGCGCGCGGCGGCGCACGGCGCGCGCGTGCTGATCGTAGAAGGCGACCGCGTCGGCGGAACCTGCGTGATCCGCGGATGCGTGCCCAAGAAGCTGATGATGTATGCCGCCGGTTTTTCCGGCGCGTTGCGCGAGGCCGCGGGTTTCGGCTGGACGGACATCGGAGGCCGATTCGAAATGTCGCGCTGGGCGGATGCCAAGGCGCGGGAAATCGACCGGCTGGAGAGCATCTATCGCGACATGCTTCGCACCTCCGGCGTCGAGCTCGCCGTCGGGCAGGCGCGGCTCACCGGCCCGGACAGCGTGGAGGTCGACGGACGCACCCATTGCGCGCCACGGGTGCTGATCGCGACCGGCGGCGCGCCCGCGGCCGATGCGATTCCGGGCCTCGAGCTCGCGATGACCTCCAACGACGTGCTCGCGCTGCGCGAGGTGCCGGAGTCGCTGCTGGTGATGGGCGCCGGATACATCGCTGTGGAGTTCGCGAGCATTCTGTCCGGACTCGGATCGCAGGTGACGCTCGCTTACCGCGGCGCGCTGCCGCTGCGCGGCTTCGACGACGACCTGCGCCAACGCCTCGCTCGCGCGCTGGAGCAGCAAGGCGTGAGGCTCGCCGGCGGGATTGCGCTCAACGCGCTTCGACGCACTGCTGACGGCTTCGTGCTGGAACGCGCCGACGGCACGGTGGTGACCGCCGCCACCGCGCTCAACGCGACGGGCCGGCGCCCCAATACCGCCGGACTGGGTCTCGAGGCGATCGGTGCGACGCTCGGTCGCAGCGGTGCGGTGGTCGTCGACGCCGACAGCCGCGCCACGGCGCCCGGCCTGTGGGCCATCGGCGACGTGACCAACCGCATCAACCTGACGCCGATGGCAATCGCCGAAGGCCGCGCCTTCGCCGACACCGAGTTCGGCAACCGCCCCGTTCGCGTCGACCATCGCACGGTCGCGAGCGCGGTGTTCGCCGATCCGCCGATCGCCACGGTCGGGATGACCGAGGCCGAGGCGGCCGCGCAGGGACCGGTCGATATCTACGAGTCCGAATTCCGTCCGATGAAGACGGCCTTCGCCGGCGGATCGGCGCGCACGTACATGAAGCTCGTCGTCGACGGGCTCGACGATCGCGTGCTCGGCATCCACATGCTCGGCGCCGACGCGCCAGAGATCGTGCAAAGCCTCGCCGTGGCGATCACCTGCGGCGCGACCAAGCGCGACTTCGACCGGACGATCGCCGTGCACCCCACCGCGGCCGAGGAGTTCGTGCTCATGCGCGAGCCGGCGCGGCGCAAGTCCGCTCCGGTATCTTGATACAACGTGGTACGGCCGCACCAAAGCTTGAACTACTTAACCCCGATCCAAATCAAGCAGCACCATCAATCCCTGTCGTTCCCTCAACCGCGGGCCGTTTTCCAGGAATAGAGCGTTCGAAATTCCGCAGGCGGGTCATGAGCGTGACCAGGTTCGAGACGAGCCCGATAATCAACTGCTTGCACGCACTGCCTTGCACGCAGAGTCCGATTCGGAACCGCTGCAACGGGTTCTTCTCTGAAAACGTTGGCACATTACGGGGTCAACGGGGTCACGACCTTCAATTCATCAAGATGAAAGAACCCGCGCCAACATGCCGCCGGACAGGTTGCGAACCTTGAACGCGTTCTGCAGCAGGATGCGCGTCGCATAGTAGGCGCGCTGGGCGGAGCGGCAGATGACGAGGATCTCCCGGTCACGGGGAAGCTCCGATAGACGCGCGCGAAGTTGACCCAGCGGGATGTTGACCGCGCCCGCCACGCTTTCCACCACCAGTTCCACCGGCTGGCGCACGTCGAGCAGGAACGCGTCCTTGGCCTCACCCCAGTGCGCGAGCGGCATGTCGCCGCGCAGTACGTCGGCGGCTACCATTCCGGCGAAGTTGACCGCATCCTTGGCACTGCCGAACTGTGGCGCATAGCAGAGTTCGGCTTCCTCGAGGTCGTAGACCGTCGCGCCCATCTGGATGGCCATCGCCAACGCGCTGATGCGCTTGTCCACCCCCGGCGCGTCTTCGCCGAGCGCCTGCGCCCCGAGCAGCCGACCGTCGGACTTGCGGAAGAGAACCTTCAGCGCAAGCATCTTGGCGCCGGGGTAGTAGCCGGCGTGCGCATTCGGGAACAGGTAGATCTTCTCGAAGTCCTTGTCGCCCAGCTTCCTCAGCGTCTTCTCGCTCGCACCCGTCCAGGCGGCGGCGCCGCCGAACAGGCCAATGATCGAGGTGCCCTGCGTGCCCCGGTAGCGAGAATCGCGCCCGGCGATCACGTCGGCTGCGATCCGCCCCTGCCGGTTCGCCGGCCCCGCAAGCGCCACGAGATTCCATTGGCCGGTCACGAAGTCCTTGACTTCGACGGCATCGCCCACGGCGAGTATGTCCGGGTCGCTGGTGCGCAGGTGTTCGTCGACGCGGATACCCCCGCGTTCACCTATCTCCAGGCCCGCTGCCTTGGCCAGCGCGGTATCGGGCCGCACGCCGAGTGCGAGGATCACGATGTCGGCCGCATGCGTCTTCCCGGACTTGGTCTGCACCTCGAGCGCGCCGCGGTCCAGCTGCTTGAACCCGGCGACGCCGTCATCGAGCGCCACGTGAACGCCGTGCCGCTTCAGATGTTCCTCGACCAGCCGGGCGAACTCCCGGTCGAGCGGCGCCAGCACCTGGTCGAGCATCTCGACCAGTGTGACGTCGAACCCTGCCTGGATCAGGTTTTCCGCCGTTTCGAGACCGATGAACCCGCCGCCGATCACCACCGCCCGCCGCGGCGGCTTCACAAACTGCATCCCCGAGTAGTTGTACATGCCGGCGAGGAATTCGGTGCCCCGCTCGATCCACTCGCGGATTGCCCGCGCGTCCGGGACCGTGCGCACCTGGAAGATGCCGGGCAGGTCGATGCCGGGCAGCGGTGGATGGACTGAAGGCGCGCCGGGCGAGAGCACGAGCTTGTCGTAGGACTCTGTTGTCACCACGCCGGTCTCGACGTTGCGCAGCTCGACGGTCTTGTTCTTCGGCGCGATGGAGATCGCCTCGCAGTTGGTGCGCACGTCGATCGCGAACACGCCGCGGAACATCTGCTCGCTTCCCACCAGCAAGCTCGATTCCTTCGCGATCACGCCCGAGACATGGTAGGGAAGCCCGCAGTTCGCGTAGGACACGTACGGCCCGCGCTCGACCATCAGAATCTGGGCCTGCTCGTCCAACCTGCGCAGCCGCGCCGCGCACGAGGCGCCGCCGGCCACTCCACCAACAATGACGACCTTCATGACGTCCCTCCTGCCTGGATTCGGCGCGCTAGGCGCATGCGCCGAGGGGTTGCTCAAAGGCGAACCACCGCGCTAACCCAGCCGTAAGGTAGATGGCCCGGGAAGCTTTCCCGCAGTTGCCTTCTGCCATGTGGCGTCGACGCGGGCGCTCGCCCATTTCAGCGCGCATGCCCGTGGCAATGGATTCAAGTCGGGTCAAAACAGTAGTCGCAGACGTACTCATTCATGGCTCCGTAGGTGAGCTGGCCCCCGTTGGCAGGCAAAGATGCGCGTCTCCCTGGCAATATTGGGCGAACCACTGTCGTTGAAGATTTCCACAGGATGAGGCGTCCGGCCTCCGCCGAACCGCTGCCACGGCCCGGCAAGATTCGGCGCGAGTTCATCTGTGCAGCCGCCGTCTGTCAACTTGGTAGCAATTCGCCCCGATCGCATAGGCAACAGCGCTCACCACGCACAGCAAGGGGACGAATTTCATTGCCGACTGAAGACCGGACTGGTCGGCGATCCAGCCGGTCACAACGGGGCCCGGGGCGGAACCGAGCAGGTTCATGGCAAGAGCGACACGGTCGCCAGAGCCGTGGTGTGGATGGTGGCAGGAACCAGGTCGGTCACTACAGCGCCGGAGGAGCCAATGACGAAGCTGCCGACCATCAAACCGGAGCCAATCAAAATGAACTGCAGGACTCCAGGCGACCACTGGAAGGCTGTTAGCAGGATGAGACCGGAGCAAAAGACGAACAGCGCCGGGATGCGCAGCCGGTTGCGTCTGTGCTGCCGGCTCAAGCGATCGACCAGGTAACCACCGCCTATCATGCCAAAGCCGGAAAAGAGCGCGAGCAGGCCGGCATGCTTTGCGGCCTCCGCGGGATCCATACCATGGTAGCGGTTCAGATAACTTGGTGCCCAGGCGATCACCGCGGCTTGAACGAACGCGTTCGCCCCCAGTCCCAGGTAAACGCAGACGGCGGTGCCGGTCGTGAGCAGCGCGCGTAGGACCTGCTTCAGCTGGAGGCGTGGGGCAGTCTTGCCGCCGCGCGCGGACGGCTCTTTCACCAACAGCGGATAGACAAGCGCCAGCACCAGCCCGCCGGCGCCGACCAGGAGGAAGGCCTTCTGCCAACCCAAGTACTGGGCGAGGCTGCCGCCGACCGTTACACCAAGTACCGAGCCGAATAGCGAACCAGAGAGGAAAGTACCCAGCACCGAGGAATGCATGCGCCTCGGGAAGACCTGCAGCAGGATCGCGCCGCCGGCGCTGCCGTACCCGGCTTCGCCCAAACCGACTGCGGCACGGGCGATAAACATTGCGATGAAATTGTCAGTGAGACCGCAAGCGATTGTCGCCACCCCTCAGAGCAAGGCCATCGCCGTGATGCCCTTGACACGGCCGACCCGCTCGACCACGAGTGAGATCGGGATGATCATGACGCCGACAGCCAGCGCGACCACGCTGACGAGCGAGCCCAGTTGCGTATCGCTGAGCGCCCAATCGGCCTTGATGAAGGGAAAAACGGCAATCATCACTTGTCGCGACATGTAGTCGGACATCATCAGGGCGTAGGTCAGCGCAAAGACGATCCAGGCTTAAACGGGTGGGCTGGTCCGTCTTTGTTGCGGCAACCTCCGTTTGGTTGGACGGTGATGTTGCGGTGAACGCTGGTGAACGCATGGCCAGTTGCGTCTTCATTTTCGTTTTGCTCCGTCAGGCCGCGTGGCCCGCGGTTTCAACCGCAGGCGCCATGCTGCCGAGGACGTAGTCGGTCTGCTCGGTAGCGAGTCACTTGTCCACGATGTTGGGCTCAGCCGGCTGACTGGTCCTGCGACAATTGCTGCCAGAGGTTGTCTTCACGCCAGATGTTTTCCTTGCGCCAGTGTTCCGCAAGCCCGGCGCTGGTCCGGTGAATAACTTTGCCGAGCAGCACCTTGAGTTCCTGGGCCTCCTCGTAGCCAAGGTCTTCCAGTGCCGTCATTTCAGCGCCTTTGGCATAGGCCAGCCACTGGATAACCAGCCGTCGCCCCGTCTCGCTGAGGTTAAAGACATCGGCTTGACCGCTGCGTTGTTTGGTCACTAGCAATCCCCTCTCCAGCCACGGTTGCAGATCTTCCTGGCGCAGTTCCTTGCCGGCTAACTCCAAGATCTGGCGCAGTTCCTCCAGCGTGCGGCCTTCTCCAACGCTGAGCATGCCCAACAGTTCAAAATCGATATCGCGCATCCCCATGGCCTTCAACTGCCGGCGAATCGGCATCTGCATCTGGAAGTAGGCGCGGGCGAGAAGAAAGCCCAGCCAGTTGCCACCAAAGTTGGCGTCAACCGGCTTGCTTACGTCCTGCCGCAGCCGCCGGTAGCCGCCACTGTGGAAGACCAGCGGCGCCTTGTCGAAACGGTCAAAAGCAAGCACCTCACCGACGAAGATGATGTGATCGCCCCCCTCGTACTGGTAGCTGGTACGGCACTGGAATCGGGCCGAGCATCCATCCAGCAGCGGAACATTTCCGGGTCCGCGCGCCAGCGTCATGCCAGCGAACTTGTCCGCGCCACTTTTGGCGAAGCGGTTGGACACTGGCTCTTGATCGGTAGCCAGTACATGCACGGCAAAGTGCCCGGCTTCGGCGAAGGCAGGCTTTGAGGATGAATTCTTGTTCAGGCTCCAGAGCACCATTGGCGGGTCGATCGAGACCGAGTTGAAACTGTTGGCGGTCAGGCCGTAATCCTGTCCGTCCGGCCCGTGCGTGGTGACAATGGTGACCCCGGTGGTGAAGGCGCCCAGCGCCTGACGGAACTGTTTGGGATCGATGGCGACGGCTGAATTACTCATGTGCATGTCTATGTCGGTGTCGGGTGATCGAGGTGAGGGAGTGCCGCAATCAGGTGCAAAGTAAAGGCATGACAAGGCGACCGAAACGTTCGGCTTCATCGTCATGCAGGTAGCCGGACACGCAAAAGCCGCTGCAGCCGGCAGCGACGAACTCTTGCAGTTGCGCTGCCACTTGTTGCGGATTACCGACCACCGCTACCCCGGCGCCGGCGCGTACCTCAGTAATGCCGGTCCACAGGTGAGGAGTCATCTTGCGGCCGACGGTATGGGAGAGCTCGACCATACGGTCATTGGCGGCCGAGTCTGTCTTATACTTGTAATTGGCCAAGTTGGCGCTCCCCAGTTGACTCGCGGAGGCGATCAAGGCTTCGGCGGCCGCCCAGGCTTCCTCTTCAGTTTCCCGGCAAATGATTTGCAAGCGCATGGCGAAGCGAATTTCTTCCCGACGTCCATACCTCGCTGCGCGCACCCGAATGTCCTTGATCTGCTCCGCGATGCGCTCCGGATAGTCGCCCCAGAACAGGTGGAAATCGGAATATTCGGCTGAGATTTCAAGCGCCTGTTCCGAGCCGCCACCGAGGAAGTACTTTGGGCTCGGCTGCTGCAGAGGCGCAGGAACGATCGTCGGGCTGTGGACATGGTAATACTTGCCCGTATGCTCGACGCCTTGCTCGGTCCACAGGCGTTTCATCAGCCTCACCTCTTCGAGCAACTGGTCGTAGCGTTCTTCCTTGCCGGTTAGCTGCCCTTCGGCCCGGGAATCTTGCGGGCTGAGGCCGGCGATCATGTTGAGGTAGATACGTCCTCGCGTGATTTGGTCAAAGGTGGCGATCATCCTCGCATGCGCTACCGGGTGGATGAGGCCGGGCTTGGTGGCCACCAGGTACTTCAGCTTGCTGGTGCGCCCCGCCAGATAGGCGGCCGTGACCCAGGCGTCCCAGCATATAGGAGTCACTGGTACCAGCATAAAGTCGAAGCCGGCCCTTTCGGCGGAAAGGGCAACGCGCTCGAACATTTCCGCGGACGGTGGAACGGTCTTGCTGGGGTCGCCGAAGGCGCTCGTATCGCCCAAGGTTGGGCAGAACCAGCCCATCAAGAGTTTTGCGTTTTTGGCCATGAACTACCCTCCTTTGATGTGTTTTCAAAATGGCCGGCAAGTCGAACATTCTTGTGAACGTCCACGCCGCTGATTGGTCCGGCAGTTGTTTTGCCTCCACGCGGCGGGTTGCACCGTCTTTTCGACCATGCTCATCTCCGCTTGCCTGTTCCGCACCCGGGATCCAACGATGGGTCCGGCAATCACCACATTTCGTCCATGCCCACTTTCCGGTCGAAACTTCGACAGGAGGATCGCGACGCCGATCAGCGGCGCGGTCGCCGCCGTGACGGCGCGTTCGAAGAAGATGCTCGTGGGGCCATGGCTGCGAAAGCGGCCCAGGAAGGCGTCGACGAGTTTGCCTGTCAGATTGCCGAGCGTGATCGCGCTGACATGGGCGACGAGAACTCAGGCGCCGTAGGTCCGGCGCAGATATTCCTGGATCAGCCACGACTCGTACATCGCCGTCTTGGTGTTGGGGTCCAGGAGATACGGCACGACCATCCGTCCGCCGCGCGCGAGGAGCGCTTCGCGGTTCTTGGTCCCGGGCACGTAATCCTTCATCGCGATTTCCCGGAATCCCGGCGGCAGCCACTCCGCGCGGCTCGAGCCCTTGCCGACATTGTGCAGAACGTACGGGATCTCGAGCTCGCACAGCGTTTCGCGCACGAGCCGGGCATAGGGGCACGCCTCGAACGAGTAAAGCTCGAGCGGCCGGGCCGGCGCCTTGCTCGGCACCGCGAACATGCCGCTCTTGCCGCGCAGCGTCGTCGCCAGCGTCGACGTCGAGAGCGCGCGCGGCGGAGCGCGGTGGCCTTCGAGGCCATACCGGTCGTAGAGATAGGCCGCAATGGCCTCGGACTCGTAGATCCCTTTGCGGGAGTTGGGGTCGTAGAGGAACGGGACCCTGGGCTTGCCGCCGAGATCGACGAGCCGTTGCTTGAAGCGGCTTCCCCGCTTCGGAATGGGGTAGATCTTCGCGTCGAGGTCCAGTGCCGTGAGCGTCTCCCTCACGTACCGGCAGAACGGGCAATACTCGCCCTCGTAGAGCTCGAGCATCTTCCTCGGTGCCTTGCGATGGCCGATGGCGACGGCACCGCGCGTCGGGCGCACCAGCGAAGCGCCGAGGGAGGCGATGGCATTCAGACTGATATTCACGAGCGGATTCTCCTTGCGCTTCGGCTCGCCGCGCGGTTTCGCGGCGACGTCGTCCGACTCTACGAGCGACGGCGTCGCAACAGCCCCCCCGAAACGGGGAGAAACCGCAGGGACGACCGCGGGGAAACGCCCCCCGATTCGGGGGAGGCTGGTCGTCACCGCCGCCACCAGAATAGCGTTGCGGACCGGGCGCATGCGCGGTATCTCGCGCGGTGCCCGCAAGCCGCGGCGCCCTGCGCGATGCCGGGAAAGCGCGGCAATCCAACGATCGAGGAGGCGACGAGCGTGAGAGTGTTCTGGTGGCTGCGCTTCGGGCGCGTTCCCGAGATCGACGCGCAGGAATTGCACGCGCGGATGAAGACCGGTTCCGCACCGCAGATCGTCGACGTGCGCACTGTGGCCCTGTTCGACGAGAGCCGCATTGCCGGTGCGATCAACGCGCCGGTGACCGAACTGACGGCGCACCCGTCACCGCTTGCGCTGTACCGCAAGCGGCCGGTCGTCGCGGTCTGCCGCTCGGCGCGCCGCAGCCTTCCGGCCGTCAGCATGCTGCGCGCTCGCGGCGACGACGCCTGCCAGCTGCGGCAGGGGATGCGGGCGTGGTGGGGCGTCGGGCACCCGGTCGAAGGCGAGCACCCGAGCGCCGGCTGACGCTTCAAGAGGAGGACAAGACATGGCAAAGACGCCGCAGGCTTCCCAGCGCCGCTCCGGAGCGCTCACCTCATTCGGCATTTCCGCGCTGGGTCTCAACGATCCGGTGACACGGCTGCGGGCGATCGCGTCGCTCGGCGCATCGCTGTTGCGAGTCAACCGGGGCATGGTCGTCAGAGGGCACAGGCAGACGCCGAAAAAGCCTCTCGAGTTATTCGAGGCCGAGTACTGCCCTTTCTGCCGGCATGTGCGCGAGGCACTGACCGAGCTCGATCTGGACGCGATGATCTACCCGATGCCCAAGCGCGGAATGCGCTACCGGCAACGGCTGGTCAGGCTCGGCGGCAAGGCGAAGATTCCCTTTCTCCGCGATCCGAACACCGGGGTGAAGCTCTACGAGTCGGTGGCGATCGTCGAGTACCTGTACAGGCAATACGGCCTCGAGGGCGCGAAGGTGCCGCAACGCCGGCTTGCCACGTCGACGCTCGCCACGTTGACGCGCGGCAAGACGGGCATGTTCGCGCATCGCAGCAAGGCGCCCAGGAAGCCGCTCGAGCTCTATTCGTTCGAAGGCAGCCCGTACGCTCGCCTCGCCCGCGAAGTGCTGTGCGAACTGGAGCTCCCGTATCTGCTGCACAACGTGGGCAAGACGCCCGGCTCGCGCGCGGATTACCTCCCTCCGGAGTACCGCCGCCAGCACGTGACCGGGTACGTGCCGGGCACCGAAAACCGGCGCAGGTTCATGAAACGCGCGGGCAGTGTCATGGTGCCGTACATTGTCGATCCGAATACGGGCATCGCGATGTTCGAGACCCGGAACATCCTCGAGTATCTGCGTAAGACCTACGGCGCCTGACTCTGACCCATCGCCCGATGGAATTCACGCCATAAGCTGCCTTGCAGGGAAATCCATGGTCGTCACCGGACCGGGCTCGGGCATCGGCCGCTGCCGGGCGCAGTGGCCGGCGGCGAAGCGCGCGCGCTTGGCCCTGTCGGACATCGACCCCAAGGGGCTCGAACAGACCAGCGCGTTCCCGCCCGCAGGCACCGCGGCGCGCAGCTCCTGTGCTCGACGTCGCCAGTTCAGTGGCGCGCGCCACGACGGTTCAGGCACGCCTCGCGCACCGCGAGGCGCAGCACCTTGCCGACGGGGGAGATCGGCAGCGAGGAGGCGAAATCGATCGTCAGAGGCATGTCGTTGCCCGACAGGCGGGTGGCGAGAAACGCCCGCAGTTCCTCGACCGCGACGGACTCCCCCGCGCGCAGCACCACTTCGGCATGAGGGGATTCGCCGCAGCCGGGATCGGAAATGCCGATGACCGCCGATATCATCACCTTCGGGTGAGCGCTGATCGCCGCTTCCACCAGTGACGGGTAGACATTCATCCCGTTGCGCAGGATCGTGTCCTTGACGCGGTCCAGGACATAGATGTAGCCGTTGGCGTCGATGCGGCCGAAATCGCCCGACTTCCAGTAGCCGTCGCGGAACTCGGCGGCGGTCTTGTCGGGGTCGTGCAGGTAGCCCATGCAGATCGCGCGCGAGCGCATCCAGATCTCACCGTCCTCCCCGTCCTTTACGGGCCGCCCGTCGCGGCCGACGATCAGGAGTTCGACGCCCGGTACAACGCGACCCGCGGAGGCGAAGTGCGACTCGTCTCCGGCGGGATCGGGCAGATGCTCGGCCTTGCTCATCGACGTCACTGCGCCGATGTGCTCGGAGCTGCCGTAAATCTGCACGAAGATGTCGCCAAAGCGCGCGCGCAGCTGCTTCAGCCTCACCGGGCTGATCGGCGACGTGCCGTAGTAGATCGTCTGCAGCGAGGACAGATCGCTGCCGCGCGTTTCGGGCGCTTCCAGCAATCGATAGAGCATCGACGGCACCATCACCGTCGCGGTCACCCTTTCGCGCTCGACCGCCCGGCACCAGGTCTGCAGGCTGCGGTCGTTCATCGTGAGCGTGCACCCGCCCTTGAACACGATGGGGAAGAATAAGACGCCGCTCGCATGGCTCACCATGCCGAAATGCAGCATCCGCGCACTGCGCTCCGGGATCGGGTCCGCCGTCGCGAAGAGCAGGTCCCTGCTTGCCATCCAGTTGTCGATGCTGTACATGACGGCCTTGGCCGCGCCTGTCGTGCCGCTGGTGAAGCGCAGTAGCAGGCAGTCCTCGCGGTCGCGGTTGACGACATTGGGATTGGCCTCGCTCGTCCCCTCCAGCAACGACCAGAAGTGCAGCACGTCGGCGAACTCGCCCGGTGCCGGGTCCATGCTCACGATGGTCACGCCGCGCTCCTTCAGCAGCGCGTAGTGCGTAGGCAGCAGCTCGGCTTCGATGAATACCACCTTCGGCTTGACCAGATCGAGCTGGCGAGCCTGCGCCTCGAGCGTGTCGGTGGCGTTGGTATAGCAGGCGCAGGCTTCGCCCTTGAACGCGGTGTAGAAGCTCAGCAGCGACAGGCTGTCGTTGTTCAGTATGCACAGCCAGAAGTCGCCGCGCCGCAGGGCGAGGCGCGCGCGCATCATATTGACGATGCGATTGGTCAGTCGGTGGTACTCGCGAAAGGTGTAGCGGCGATCGCGCTCGACGTTGACGATGCACTCGGCATCGCCGTAGGTCCTGGCGAGATTCTCGCTGACGATGGAAAAGTCGATCTGCATTCTCCTGCTCCTCGAATGACGGCCTGAGCGCGCGCTGCGGCGGACCGGGTCAGCGCTGCTGGAGGATCGCGACCGACACCGCGCTGCCGAGGCCGCCGTTGTGCTGCAGCGCGGTGCGGGCGCCGGCGACCTGGCGCTCGCCCGCCTCATTGCGCAGCTGCCACGTGAGCTCGCAGATCTGCGCGAGCCCCGTCGCGCCGAGCGGGTGTCCCTTCGACAGCAGCCCGCCCGACGGGCACACGACGACCTTGCCGCCATACGTGTTGGCGCCCGAGCGCACGAACTGCTCGATCCCATCCTCCGCGCAGAAGCCGAGCGCCGCGCAGCTGATCATTTCGTTGCTGACGCAGCAGTCGTGCAGCTCGGCGACGTCGATGTCCTTGGGTCCCACACCCGCGCGTTCGTAGGCGAGCGTGGCGGCTTGCCGTGTCGCCGCACGGCCGAGCGCGTCGGGAACGTTGGGGTGGTCGAGGTCGGCCGAGGTGTCGCTCGCCATGACGTGGGCGAGGATCGCGATGTCGTCGCGCAGGCCGTGGCGCCGCGCGAACTCGGGCGTGCAGAGGATCACGGCCGCCGCGCCGCAGCTGGGCGGACAGGCGTAAAGCTTGCGCAGGCGGCCCCAGACCGTCGGGGCAGCGAGCACCTGGTCGATCGTCAGCGGATCACGGAAGATCGCGTAGGGATTGTGCCGGGCGTGCGCGCGCGCCTTCACCGCAACGGCAGCAAAGGCCTCGTCACTCACGCCGAGCTCGCGGGACATCCACTCGAGCTGCGCGCCGAAGAGCTGCAGCGCCGGCGGCAGCGCGCGCTCGGCGTCACCGAAGCCCATCGCCGCTGCGACGAGGTCGCGGTGCCGCTCCAGCGGGTCGGCGCGATCGGGAAAGACGCGGTCGAGCGCGCCGGGTCGCATCTCCTCGAAGCCGACCGCGAGCGCGCACTCGGCCTCGCCGGTCAGCACCGCCTGGCGCGCGTGATAGAGCGCCGACGATCCGGAGGCGCAGTTGTTGTTGACGTTGGTGATCGGGATGCCGGTGATTCCCACGCGATAGAGCGCGCGCTCGCCGGCGCAGGAGTCGCCGTAGACATAGCCTGCGACCGCCTGGTCGACGAGATCGTAGTCGAGCCGCGCGTCGGCCAGCGCCGCGTGCACGGCGCGCTCCGCCATGACGTCGTAGGGATCGCTCTTCCCGGGGCGCGCGAACGGCACCATGCCCACTCCGGCCACCCGCAAATGTGCGCTCATGCTCTAGTTCCCGCCATGTGACTTCCGGTTCAGATCCTGTGTACCTGATTGCGCCATTACTGCTCGCGCAGATCCCGGCTGGCTGGCGCCAGCGGTGCCTTGAGTGGAATCATCGACGCGTACTCCCGTGGACGACGCGCGTCCGATTTGAGAATCCGAAATGTTCGTGCCCCGGCCGAACCGCGCCGGCATCGGGCGCTGCGCGTCATGACCGCGCTTTCCGATGCCGGCGCTCGGCCGGGCACAGGGACAACGATACGGTTGGGGGAACTGGCGCAGCCCCCCCAACGCGGGGGAAAAACCGCGCTCGCGGTCAGCGTCTCAGAGCAGGCCGAGCATCCGGGCGCGGTCGACCGCGTGCCGGCGACTGCCCGCGTTGAGCTTCGCGAAGACGTTCTTCAGGTGCCATTTGACGGTCTCGGGGCCGAGGTCGAGAGCGCGCGCTATTTCCTTGTTGCTCATCCCCTGCGCCAGGTAAGCGAGCATTGAAGCTTCCTTGGAGGTGAACAGCGCGAGCGCCGCGCCCCTGGCTGAGCGCGGCGGCGCGGTGGCCGCGGATGCCGGTGGTCGGACGAGCGAGTTGCGCGTGCTGCCATCGTCGGTCACGCGTGCTGCGAAAGCGGACGACGCAGCGTGGACGCCGGGAGCGGCGGACTCCCCCCCGTCGGCCAGCGCGCGAACGCGCTCGACCGCCGCGGGGTGGGTATCGGCAAACAGGCGGGCGAACCCGTTCGCTTCTGCGATCGACAGGACCTCGCGCAGCGCCTCGTCGGCGGCACGATCGCCCCGATCCGCTGCAAGCGCCTGCAGGATCCGCGCTTCCAGGAGATCACGCTGGTGATTCAACTGCGCGGCGAGCTTGGCGGCCGCCACCAGTGTTGTCCGAGCGCCGTCGGTATCGTGCGTCGCGATCTGCAGATGCGCTAGTCCCATCCGGCGGATCAGATCGAAATAGGCGACCGGGCTCTGCCCTGCGGCTTGCTTCGCGCGCAGCCAGCAGGCTTCGAGGCGCTCGCCGAGATCGACGGCGGTTGCCGTGCGCCGGGCGATGGCGTGCAGCCGGATCTGCTCACGCAGGCTGTGCAGCATGAGGCGCGGAAGCCTGCGTTCGTCGCCAATCACCTGCAGCCGCTCGAGCAGTTCCAAGCCGTGCGGCTCGCTGCCTGCGGCGAACGCGATGCGTGCGAGCGTGACGTACATCATCGCGACGACCTCGGGCGGGCTGGCGCGCTCGACGACGTCGAGCCGATACGCGAGCATCGACTCGGCTTCGTCACGCCGGTCCTGCGCCCACAGCGCCACACCGCGAACGGCGGCGAGCGTGCAAGCCGCGGAGCCGCGCCGCCCGGTCGCGGCCTCCGCGCGCGCGAGCGCCGGGCGCAGGCTGGCATCGGCGAGGCGTGGCTGGGCATCCCGAAGATGCGAAAGGCCGATGACCAGCTCGCCGGAGTGCGACGCCATGCCCGTGATCACGGGGGCCTCGACGGCTGTGGCGCGCTCCTGCAGGTAGCGCGCACGCGCCGACTCGCCGCGCTCGACCATCACGTAGGTCAGCAAAGTGGTGTGAATCTGCTGCATCCGCGCGCTCGCGCCGGCGGGGGCGTGACCCCAGCGCCGGAGCAGCGCATCCGCGCGACCGTGGTCGTCTTCGTAGATGGCGAGCGAGGCCTCGATCAGGTCGGCCTCGTAGCGGACCTGCGGGTCCGTCGAGGCGGCGAGAGAAGCGAGCGTCTTCATCGCCGCGCGCGGCTGGTACGACAACGTCTGCGCCCACCCGATCCCGAGGCACACCTCGGGCAGCGCGGCGACATCGGGCCGCAGCCGCTCGGCCCAGCGCAGCACCTCGCCGCGGCGGCTGGCCATGGCGAGTTCATGGAGCTGGTGGCCGATCCATTCACAGGCGACGTCCTGGCGCTCGGCGGCCAATGCGTGGCGCGCCGCAGCCTCGGCGTCGCCGCGCTCGTGCAGCCACTTCGCCGCGCGCCAGTGCAGCTCGCGCTGCCGCGCCGGCGGGAGCGCTGAGAACAGGCGGCCGAGCGCTTGCCGGGCGAGCGGGTGCATGCGCAGCCACAGACTGCCTTCGCCCATGGCCAGGATCGGCGTCGTCGCAGCCAGGCGCTCGAGCGCCGCGGCAACGTCGTCGCTGCCGGTCATCACCCTGAGCAGCTCGGGGTGCACTGCGTCGAGGATCGAGGCGGTCACCAGCAGGTCGGCGTGGGCCGGAGGAAGCCGCGCGAGCAGCGTTTCGGTGAAGAAGTGCTCGATGTTCGGCGATTTGCCCGCGAGCGTGGAAGGATCGAGCGTTGGGTCGTTCTCGAGTACCGACGCGATCAACAGCAGTGCGATCGGCCACCCGTCCGCGCATTGGTGGATCCGCGCGCACGCGTCTGCGTCGAAGCGCCCGCCGAAGCGGGCGCGCAGGAAAGCGATCGACTCCTCGACGCGCAGTCGCAGATCCTCGACGCCGATCTCGGCGTACTCGCCGCGGGCGGCGAATTCGCTGCGCGGCAACCCGAACGCCTGACGTGTGCCGATCACCAGCTGCATGTTCGGCGGTAGATTGTGCAGCAGGTAAGGGAGCAGCGCCTGCGCGGTGCTCTCGGGCAGCAGGTGCGCATCGTCGAGGAAGGCTACCGTCGGCCGGGACGCTTCGATGATCCCGGCCAGCAGCGCCGTCATCGCGGCCGTCTCACCCTCCGGGCCCTGCGCTGCCTCCAGCGCCGCCCTGCCGAGCTGCGGATTGCCCATCGTATCGCGGAGGCAGGCGACGAGTCCGTGCATGAAACGCGCGCGGTCGTCGCGCTCGTCAAGGGTGAGCCAGCCGGCGAACGCGCGCTCCAAGAGCACCTCGCGCCGCCACTGCGCGAGCAGCGTCGTCTTGCCGTAACCGGCCGGCGCGCAGACGACGATCACGCGGCGATCGCGCATGCGATCGAACAAACGTGTGAGCCACGCCCGCGGCAGCGACGCCGTGCGGACGCGGGGCGGTGTGATCTTGAGTGAAAGACTCGGATCGAGCATGGCAGGCATTCGGACTCCCGCGGCGAAGGCGGGTTCGCGACGGAAGCTTCGAGGCTCCGGCAACTCGGGGGCAACGCATTCTCGCCGACCGGGACCGCCCATACAAGGGGCCGACATAGTGGTTCCTCTTTCACTTCGCTACGGCGTCGGCACGCGTCAAGATCAAAGTCGAGATGGTGCTGGCGCGGCGGTACAATGCGGCAACGCGCCAGTGGAATTGGTCGAGGCAATGGGTCCACTGGTAACCGATGGGCTGTCCGCTGAACGCCCTGTCTTCCTTGCCTACCTGGTGCAGCGGACGCGCGAGGACCTGAGCTGCGGCGGCGCGAAACGGTCGGTCAATGCGCTGCACGCGCCGAGTCCCAATCGTGGAGCGAGGAGATGAAAGGAGCGCTCGCAATACAAAGACGCGTCAGAAAATTCATTCTCAGTCGACGATTGTCCAAAGTCCGACTGCGACGCAGCTCGAACGAGGCGCAGGTGGCGGGGCCGTAACGGCGCATTAGTAACAATTGACGTTACTAATGGTTCGTATTACTATGCGCGTGTGATCCGCTCATTCGCCGACAAGCTGACCGCGGCGGTATTCGAGGGCCACCGGGTCCGAGCGTTCGCGCCGTATGTGCAAGACGTGGCGCGGCGCAAACTTAAGGCGATCGACGCGGCAAAGGCAATCGAGGATCTGCGCGTTCCCCCCGGTAACCGATTGGAGAAACTGTCGGGGGATAGGAAGGGGCGGTGGAGCATCCGCATTAACGACCAATGGCGTGCATGCTTTCGTTGGGAAAGCGGCGACGCGCATGGTGTCGGAATCACGGACTATCACTAAGCGAGAGAGACATGACGATTCGACGTGACGAACTCAGGAAGATCGACTTCTCGGATGTCTCGAGCGGCAAGCGGCTCGCTCCGGTACATCCCGGCAGCGTGTTGCTCAAGGACTTTATTGAGCCGATGGGGATTTCCCGTTACCGCGTGGCCAAGAACATCCATGTTCCGCAGCGTCGAATCGACTTGATATGTCGCGGCGAGGCAGCCGTGTCGGCGGATATGGCGTTGCGCCTCGGGCGTCTGTTTGGCACGACACCGGAATTCTGGATCAACCTGCAGGCGCAATACGACTTGGAAGTGGCTGCGCGCGCGGCAGGGAAAGCGATTGCCAGGGCGGTCGTGCCGCTGGCAGCATGACCGCGCCTGGCCAAGGGCGGGCTCGGTAATATTGCGAAGCCGAATTAATCCGTCAGAGAGGAAAACTCGGCAAACCAACCAATATTGCCGGCCGTATTGGCCAAGATCGTTGACTGGCGCGGCTTTCCGGGCGATGACCGGACGGACTGTTAATCCGCAGGTCCCAGGTTCGAGCCCTGGTCGGGGAGCCAATTTAATCAGCGCGTTGTGCGCAAATCTTGCGTAGGTTTCTACTCGCGGTGTGTCCAAAAATGTGCCGTGAAAATCCGCTGGTCGTCGTCGAGTCGCTGCATTGCGCAGATTTTTAGGAACTTGGATCAGCTTTTGCACGCGGTGGCTGTTTGGAGGTGTGCCCAACCTGTACCAAATGATCGGCGGGTCGGTGGTTCAAGCTTCCTGTCCTTGCGTGGCGCACGGATAAGGTCAGTATCAACGAGGCACACGCCGCGTCTCGCCTGCATCGTCGACCCGTGCGAAGTCTTCATCGCGGCCGACGTCCAGAACTGCGGCCAACACCTCGGCCAAGTGGCGCCTGCGCGGGCCGCGTAACACGCTGGCGAGGATTTCCCGATGTTCGGCCTCGGCACTGCGGCCATGTCTTGCCGCTCGTTGCTTGAGGGCCCGGACCAGGGATTCATCGATGTCACGTACGATTAGATTTGCCATGGCTGTCCAGATTTACGCTCACGATGCTCGATCCTCTGCGAGATGGAACCACGCGGTGATCGGTGGATTCCGTCTCATGCGGTCTCCACCTCCACATGAACTCGACGGCCAATCGACGTGGCGATGTTGACCAGCGCATCGATTGAAAACCGAGACACACGGCCACGGAGCAGGTCATTCATGCGCGGCTGGGTGATTCCGCAGTGTCGCGCAGCCTCGGTCTGTGTCCAGCGGTTCTTTTTGACAATGGCCGCAATCTGTTGCATGAGTTCGGCGCGTGCGCGTAGATTCGCTGCCTGCTCGGGCGTATCGGCGAGTGCGTCCCACGCGCTTGCGTAAACCTTTGCTCTAGTCATCTTCGATCTCTCATCATTTCCCTGAATCGAGCTTTGGCAATCTCGATGTCGCGTTGCGACGTGCGCTGCGTTTTCTTCTCAAACGCGCGCAACACGAATACGGCATCGGCAAATCTAGCGGTGTAGATCACTCGATAGATTCCCGAGTCATCCCGGATCCGGATTTCCTCGACGCCCTTGCCAATCGTTGGCATCGGCTTGAAGTCCTCCGGCTGCAAACCACGTTGCACCTTGTCGAGTTGCTAGCGTCTTGCCTCGCGTCCACCGGAAAATCCCGCAAGCGCTGCAGCGAGTGCCCCAGGAACTGCACTGGCTTCATGAACCCATTATACTGATACGGATATAAGAGATCAAGTGCGTTAAAACCTGGGGGGTTCTCTGCTTATCGTGGTGGCCAAGGGCACGTCGGATGCTTGCCGCGGGCCCACCTGAAAGGCAGGTCTGACAGAACTATCTTCCCGGCTGTTCATCCGCGGCCCAATTCGGTTGGCGAATTGCATGGAGGACTAGTGCTGTTCCAACTTAACCATCCTAATGCGGGGTAGCGGATGATCTTCGGTTCCGACTTTCCGATGTCGGTAGCGCAGATAGCGATAGATGCGGCGGCGCCTGAGGACGTGCGAGGCGTCATCGGTATTGGCTACGGTGAAGCGTTTCAGGACACCAAACTGGGCCTCGATCAAGTTCAGCCACGAAGCGTCGGTGGGTGTCCACACCGGATGGATGTGCAGCTTGCGCATGAGGGCGAGCACCGTGGGGTGGTCGTGGACGTTGTGCAAGTTATCCAAGACAACGAACAAGCGCCGGTGCGGGTAGCACTTGCGCAAACGTGCGAAAGCCTGGCAGATGTCGACCACGCGCTTGTGTTTGGAGAACAGCCCCTCCAGGCAATCGTCGTGCACATCGTAGAAGCCCAAGAACTGCTCGGTACCTTGCAAGCGCCGGTAAGTAGCCCGCCGCCGCAGGGGCCGCTTGCGGATGGCCCAGGCCACCCCGCCGATCGGGCGCAGTTCGAGCGGACCCCATTCGTCGAAGCACACTACCGCAGCGCGCTGCGGACAGGCGCGATAGAGCTGGCGGGAGATCACGACGGCGCGGCCCAGCTCGAGCTTCTGCGGCAACGCCCCCGAGCTCAGCCGGGCGAAGGCATCAGGAACCCTTCGAACGTCCGCGAGAGCGCTAACCCGATCCAGAAGGCCGGCGATTATGCACGCCGTCATTTTCACTCGTACTCTCCGACGGCAACCCGCATACCTGAATGGAGGTCGACATGAGACAACGCAAAGAGTCGCTGGACAAGGGGCAACAGCAACGCATGCTGCGCCAAACGATCCCACCCAATTTCCTGGATTCGTCCATCGAATGGCGGCGAATTTTTTCCGAAACTTGGGGGACATTCCTGCTTGTCGTGGTGGCGGCCGGCTCGGGCGTGGTGGCAGCGAAGAGCGGCGGCGCAGTCACTCTGGGTATGGCCGTAGTGGCGCCCGGTCTTATGGTCATGACCATCATCTACTTCATGGGCACGGTGAGCGGAGCACATCTCAATCCCGCAGTCACCTTTGCTTTCGCCGCGCGACGGAATTTTCCCTGGCGCCGCGTCCCCGGCTACATCATCGGGCAGATTGCGGGCGGCATCGCGGCCGCATTCTTTCTGCGCGCCATGTTTGGGACCGCCGGCCAACTCGGCGCAACCGAGCCGGGCGCCGGCGTGAGTGCCGTGCAGGCGCTGCTCATGGAGGTGCTGCTCACCGCAGGGTTGGTGAATACGATCCTGGGCACCGCATCGGGTGCCCGCAACATCGGCAGCAATGGCGCCATCGCGGTCGGCAGTTACATCGCGCTTGCGGGACTCTGGGCCGCGCCCATCAGCGGTGCGTCGATGAACCCCGTGCGCTCCCTTGCTCCCGATCTGGTTCGCGGGGACTTCGGTGGTGCATGGATCTATCTCATCGGCCCGTTTGCTGGAGCGCTGATCGCAGTCGGATTCGAGTGGATTCTGAAAGGCCCGCCTACGACTATGGGAACCGTTGCGGCGCAGGGCACGCTCGAAGGCGACGAGGCAACCCCACGTCCAGGCTGAGAAGCCCCGGTCGGTGACTTGGGTGTCGGAGCTATGTGCCCCCGAGACCTGACGCCCGTGGCCCACAGCATTCCTTACCTGATCACGCCTGGGTCTGTTTACGTGAGTGTCGAACCGCCCTCGTTCTCCCAGCGCTCGGTTGCGCGCCGGTAAGCATTTCCATCTTGAGCGGAGGACTGCTCGACCGCATCGTCGGCAAACGCAAATCGGCGCGGGAACAGATAGCGCAACACCTGCCAGCCCACTATGGCCAAGCTCGTGTAAAAAAGCACCTTGGTCGCTCTGTTCATCGGCAGCGCGGTGCTTGTGGCGTCAGTCACTTTTTGCAACAGCATCGAGACTCAGTCCGCCAGCGCGCACGCAAGATCGTGCGACAACGGAATCGGCGGGCCGATCAAACCATCCAGACGTTGTCGGTTGCTCGATTCCGGCTGTCGCCAATGAAGCGATACGCCCGTAACGGCCCAGCCGCGCCAACGCACTGGTTCGGCAACCCAGGACAAAGGGGGCGTTGACCGCAGCATGGGCACAAGCTGCCTGTGGCTTGCCTGGATTGCCGTGACAACGATACCGGCACCACTATGCCCGCGTTCTACTTCGCGAGCCGTTTCCGGATTGTCTGCAGTTCCCTGCGGCGTTTGGCATCAGATTTGGGATATGCCATCTTCAGCCCTTTGAACGTGTCGAGGATAATCTGCGAAACGATCAAGCGTGCGTTCTCCTTGTCGTCGGCGGGAACTGCGTACCATGGCGCGGTGGGTGTGCTTGTCGCACCCAAGCATTCGCCATAGACCCTCATGTACTGATCCCAGAATTTTCTCTCCTCGATGTCATTCATGCTGAATTTCCAGTTCTTGTCCGGCTCTTTGATGCGATCGAGGAAGCGCTTGCGCTGTTCTTCCGCCGAGAGGTGGAGAAAAAATTTGATAATCACCGTTCCGTTGCGGTGGAGGTGGTTCTCCAGATCGACGATGGACCGATACCGGCCCTGCCAGACGGTTTGCTCGTCAAGCAGGGTAGGCGGCAAGCCTTCACCGCGGAGTATCTCCGGATGCACACGAACGATCAGGACTTCTTCGTAGTAAGAACGGTTAAAGATGCCGATCTGACCGCGTTCCGGTAGATCGCCGGTGGTGCGCCACAGGAAATCGTGCTCCAGTTCGGCAGCGCTGGGATGTTTGAAACTGAACACCTTGCAGCCTTGCGGATTGACACCGGACATCACGTGCCTGATGGCGCCGTCCTTTCCCGCGGCGTCCATCGCCTGAAATATGAGCAGCAACGCATAGCGGTTGGAAGCGTAGTGAAGCTGCTGCAACGAACTCAGTTGGTCAACGTGTTCCGCCAGAAGTTGTTTGTACTTCTTCTTTGACTTGTACACGGGTTTCACCAGCGTCGGCCACTTCTTGAGATCGACGGGTTTCCCCTGCGGCACACGGAAATCACTGGAATTGATGTTCATCCTGATCCTTTCGCTCGCTCGGGCGCGTGGGTCGCGTTCTGTCACTTGTGCGACTCGGGCTCCGGCTTCTCGTGCTGGATCTCTCGCTGCGCCTTCTCCCAGTCCTGAACGGCTCGAACATCCTCGCGTCCTAGTTCCTCGTAGAGTTCGTGGACGCGCTTGACTAGCTGCGGCGTCACATCGGACGGTGTCTTGGCTTCGGGCTGAGGCTCGGCCTTGGCTTCGGGCTTCGGCCCGGCTTTGGCTTCGGGCTTCGGCTCCTCCTTCGCCTCGGGCTGTGGCTCGGTCTTGGCCTCGGGCTCGGGCGCAGCTTTGGCGGGATCAGGAGTCTCTTTTCGAATCTCCCGCTCCGCCCTGTCCCAGTCCTGATCCGCTCGACCGTCCTTGCGGCCCTGCTTCTCGTAGAGTTCATAGGCCCGCTGGGCGATCTGCGGCGTCAAGTCGGACGGTGACTCGGCTTTGCCTTCAGGCTTGGGCTCGGCTTTGGCTTCAGGCTCGGCCTTGCGTTCGGGCTTGGGCTCGGCCTTGGCGTCGGGCTTGGGCTTGGCTTTGGCTGGATCAAAGATCCGATACGCGAGCAGCTTCACGCGGTCATTCACGAGGAAACACAGCAGCGCATAGCCCCAGACGAACCCGGCCCAACCCCAGCCCAAGGGCGTCATGAACAAGCCGTAAACCGCGATCAACGTCGCCACGATTTGGGTGCCGAGCACGGCTCCCCACAAAATCCGCGCGGGACGTATGGACCAGAACGGGCCGCGTGTGCGCGTGAGGAAGATCGTCAGATGTCCCGCCACGGACAGCTTCAGATACATCAGCGTCTGGATGTGCGGGCGGTCGAGATGAAAGACGCGCTCGCCAAGATAAAACAGCCCAAACGCGGCGACAACCCCGATGACGCCCAGCACCGTGGAAATCCCCAGCACCATGCGCATGTTCCAAGCTTCGGGCTGATCCTTGTAATGAACATTGTCATAGGCGATGGACAGGATGGCGCCGTCATTGAGCAAGGCCAGCATCACGATCATCACCGCCGTCAATGGATAGAAGTTGAAGATCAGGATCGCCAGCGTCATGAAGAACAGCACGCGCAGCGTCTCGGCGATGCGGTAGATCGCGTAGCTGTTCATCCGCTGGAAGATCTTCCGGCTCTCCTTGATCGCGTCGATGATCACCGACAGGCCCGGCGTCATCAGCACGATGGCCGCCGCCGCGCGTGCCGCGTCCGTCGCGCCGGAAACGGCGATGCCGCAGTCGGCCTTCTTCAGCGCGGGGGCGTCATTCACCCCGTCGCCCGTCATGCCGACGATGTGGCCGCGCTTTTGCAGGACATCCACGATGTGGAACTTGTGTTCGGGAAACACTTGCGCGAAACCGTCGGCCTTCTCGATGGACTCGGCCACCTCCGCGGTCTCTTGCTTTTTCGAGTCGCCCAGGCTGGAGGCATCGAGGATATTCGCGCCCATGTCCAGCTTCTTGGCGGTTTCCTTGGCGATGGCCAGTGCGTCGCCCGTCACCATCTTGACCTTCACGCCCATCGCCAGCGCGGTCGCGATGGTTGCCTTGGCATCTTCCCGCGGCGGATCGAACAAGGGCAACACGCCGACAAACATCCACTTGCCTTCCTCATCTGCCCGGGCGACGCCTAGTGAGCGAAAGCCGCGCGCCGCAAATTCGTTGACCGCCTTGTCGACGGCGGACTTGACTTCACCGGCATTGGCCGCCAGCGCCAGGATCACCTGCGGCGCGCCCTTGGTCACCTTGAATTGTTTTCCGTCCGCGCCCTTGACGGTGGCTTCGGTGCGCTTGTGCACCGGGTCGAACGGCTGGAAATGCACCACCTGGTAGCCCTTCAGGGCCTTGTCATCTTTCAGGCCGCCCAGCACGGCCAGGTCGATGGTGTCCTTGTTGTCCGCGCGCGACGCTAGCGCGGCGTCGAGGATGACTTGCTCGGCAGGGATACCGTTCACGCTGAACGGATCGCCCAGCGTCAGCTTGTTCTGGGTCAGGGTGCCGGTCTTGTCCGCGCACAGCACGTCCACGCCAGCCAGTTCCTCGATGGCCACCAGCTGGCTGACGATCGCCTGTTTCTTGGCGAGCAGGCGCGCGCCGACCGCCATCGTGACCGACAACACCGTGGGCATCGCCACCGGAATCGCGGCCACGGTCAGCACCAGGGCGAACTGCAAGGTGGTGAGGATCGGGTCGCCGCGGAAAATCGCGACGGCAATAATCGCAGCCACCAGCACCACCGCGAGAATGATCAGGTAGTTGCCGATCTTCAACACCGCCTTTTGAAAATGGCTGACGGTGTGCGCGTCCTGCACCAATTCTGCGGTCTTGCCGAAGTAGGTGTTCGCCCCCGTGGCATACACCAGCGCGCTGCTCTCACCCCGGCGGATGATCGAACCGGAAAACACCGCGTCGCCCGGTTTGCGCGTGGCGGGCAAGGACTCTCCGGTCAGCGCGGACTGATCCACCTCCACCGGGTCGCCGTCCAGCAAGCGCGCATCCGCCGGCACGATGTCGCCCAGGCGCAGGCGGATGACGTCGCCCGGCACCAGCTCGCGCGCCGCCGGCGTTGACCCACTTCCCGTCACGTTTGACCCGGGCCTTGATCGCCAGCTTGGCCTTGAGGGCCCCGATGGCGTTGCCCGCTTCGCGTTCCTCCCAGAATCCGACCACGGCGTTGGCCAGGAGCAGAACCAGGATGATGCCGAAGTCCGGCCAATGCCGGGCTACCGCCGAAAGGATCACCGCCGCTTCGATCATCCACGGGATCGGGCCCCAGAAATAGCTGAGGAATTTCAGAAATGGATTGGTCTTCTTTTCCTCGATCTCGTTGGGCCCGTACTGGGCCAGCCGCTTTTGCGCCTCGGCTTGCGTGAGGCCGTCCGGGGACGAGCCTAATTTTTTCTCGACCTCCGCCAGCGGCAGGGTTTTCAGATCGTCCTTCGCATCGGGCTTCGATCCGGGCTTCGAGCTGGGCTTCGCATCCGGCTTCGATTCGGAAGCTTTGGGCGGGTCAGCATCGGGTTTCATAATCGGTGTCCTTGTGTCTGTGCTATGCCACAGGTTCCGTGAGTTGCGGGATATATTTCAAATGTGCAAATTCCCGTCAGTGAACGAGCGCCAAAGTGTGCTGCGCAATCATGAGTTCCTCGTCAGCGGGAATGACCCACACCGACACGCTGCTGTCCGGCGCGGAAATACGCGGGCCGCCGATCTCGTTCGCCTGCTCGTCCAACTTCACGCCGAGCCAGCCCAGCTTGCGGCACAGCGCCGAGCGCACCGGGACAGAGTGCTCGCCGATGCCGGCAGTAAAGACGAATGCATCCAGCCCGCCGAGCGCGGCCGCATAGGCGCCGGCGTACTTCGTCATCGCGTAAACGAAATACTCCACCGCCGCGACCGCCCGCGAATCGGTGCTCTCCTGCAGCACCTGCATGTCGCCGCTAATGCCGGACAGGCCGAGCAGCCCCGCGCGCTCGTACAGCATCTTCTCCAGCGACGCGTTGTCGAATAGCTCGCGGCGCAGCAAGTAAAACAGCGCGCCCGGTGGCACGTCGCCTGAGCGCGTCGCCATCGGCAGGCCGGACAGGCCGGCGAAGCCCATCGTGGTTTCGACGCTATGCCCGTCCAGCATGGCGCACATGCTGGCCCCGCCGCCAAGGTGCGCGGCGATCACCCGTCGCGCCAGGGGCGCGAACTTTGGCACTTGCCGGCTGATGTAGTCGTAGGAGATGCCGTGGTAGCCCCAATGGCGTACTCCGGCGTCGTGCACATCCTTTGGGAGTGCATAGATCTGCGCCACTTCGGGCATCGTCCGATGGAACGAGGTGTCGAAGCAGGCGACCTGCGGCAGGCCCGGAAACGCCTCGGCGAGCGCCCGCGCGCCGCGCACGTTGAAGGTCTGGTGCGACGGTTCCATCGCGGCCAGCGAATCGAGGTAGTCCAGCACATCGCCCTCGATCAGGACCGGTGCTTCGAAACGAGCGCCGCCGAGCACGATGCGGTGGCCGGCTGCCACCACCTTCATGCCAGCGACGTTAGCCTCTAGCCAGGTGATGACAAAGTGGAGCGCGGTCCTGTGATCGATCGCGTGACCTTTGCCCCATTCATGCGCGTGCAACGGCTTGCCGTCCGGGTTCTTGGCGACGAAGTGCGGGTCGTCCTGCATGCCGTCGATCTGACCGCGACAGAGCACCGGCAGCGACCCGGCCGCGTCCATCGCATACGCACCGAACTTGAGGCTGGTGGAGCCTGCGTTGACGACGATGATGGCGTCGGTCACGGCCGCTCACTCCCTGGGCTCCGGCAGGATCCCGGCGGGATCTCGCGCCAGCGCGTCGGCATACAGCACGGCCGCGGCCGCGGAGAACCGGCGCGCGTCGGCGGTATCGGCGCGGCTGGTCAGCACCACCGGCACCCGCGCGCCAACCACCAGTCCCGCGGTCTGGGCGTCGGCCATGAAGGCGAGATCCTTGTAGATCATGTTGCCGGCTTCGATATTCGGCACGATCAGCACGTCCGCCGCGCCCGCCACTGGCGAGGCGATGTGCTTGGTCCGCGCCGCCGCCGCGTCCACCGCGGCATCGAGGTCGAGCGGCCCGTCGACAGTCCCGCCGACGATCTGCCGCCGATCGGCCATCTTGGCCAGAATCGCTCCGTCGAGCGAGGCGGGCATCTTCGTGTGCACCGTTTCCACCGCGGCCAGCACCGCGACCTTCGGCCGCTCGATGCCGAGCGCGCGCGCGAAACCGATCGCGTTCTGGCAGATGTCGCGCTTCTGGTCGGTGTCGGGCGCGATGTTCAGGGCGACGTCGCTGATGACGACGCGGCGCGCGTAGGTCGGTACCGAGACCATGGCGCAGTGGCTGAGGAGGCGCCCGGTGCGCAGGTTCGCTTCCTTCTGCATGACCGCGTGCAGCAGCACGTCGGTGTGCAGGCTGCCCTTCATCAGCGCCTGCACCTCGCCGGCAGCGGCGGCCATCGCCGCTTTCAGGGCCGAGTCCTCCGCGCCCCCGGTCGCCACGATGCGGCAGCCGGAAAGGTCGAGCTTCGCCGCCGTGGCGACCCGGCACAGCTCCGCCTCCGGCGCGAACAGCACCGGCACGATCAGCCCGGCCTCGGCCGCCTCCACCGCACCGGAAAGCGCCTCGGCGCTGCACGGGTGCACCACGCCGGTGAGCATCGGCTTGAGCCCGCGGCAGCGCTCCAGCAGCCCCTCCAGTCGGTGCTCCGGCACCTCGCGCCGCAGCCGCATGGTGGGCGCCACGACCTCCAGCGTTCCGCTGGCGACCTGCTTCCCCGTCGGGTCGGTACACGACGCCGCAAGGATCACCAGCCCCTCGTCCGCCCGCTTCTCCCGCACCACCACCTGCGCCGTCAGGACGGTATCGATGGGCAGTGCAGACAGTACCGTCACCGCGGTCGAGCGGATGGACGATCCGGGGCCAGGCAGTTGCGCCCCAACCAGCGAGGACAGGAGAGCAGTGACGATCCCGGCCACGCCTTGCGTGTCGCCGGCGTCCGCGAGCAGGCCGACATCGCCGAAGGCGGCGGCCCAGGCACGTACATCACGCGCCTGCAGGGTGCGCTGCAGCGATGCGGTGTCGCCGAGTCTGATCTCTTCGAAGGTCTTGTTCTGGACCGAAGGCATGGTGATGTCTCTGACGGTTGCCGCTAAGGGCGGCGCCGCCGCGGGCCTGACGCTAGGCGATCGCCTTGGCGGTGGACTTTCTTCGGCCGGACGTCGCAAGCGTCACCGGCTTTTCAAGCGGGAGCGAAAGCACCTGCGACAGACGGGTCAACCGGCCGCGCTCGGCGGCGTTCGGGGCGGCGCCCGCGCCGACGATCAGTTGCACCTGCTGCAGCAACGCCTTCCGCGCGTCCGCCTCCGGCACCATGGAGGCGAGCACCGCTACCGCGCGCTCACCGTCGAGCTGCAGTACGAAGAACTGATCGCGTACCACCGCCTTGAACGCTTCGAGCGACAGATGCATGAGCTGCTGGCGCGCGACGTTCAGCGCGAACGCACAGCGCTGGTCGAGCATCCGGTCGGCAGCAATCGCGTACAACACCGCCCGCGTCAGCGCTTCGTTGAACCCGCCTGTCTGCAGCTTCGCCGCGTATGCGTCCGACTGTGCCTGTCGTGCCGCCCGCTTTTCGGGCGAGATACCGGGGAATGGCCGCACTTCGCTCTCTGCGTTGAGGCCGAGGAGCGCTTGCACGATGGGCGAGCCATAGAAACCGAAGAATGCCTGCTCAGCCCATTGGTCACGCGCCACCCGATAGGCATCCAGGGCGGCAGTGATCTGGTCCGAGACCTGCGTCTGCATGGCGAGGAAGGGATTGTCAGCCGCCGCCGGCTTGCGGGCCGCGACCACGCCGGCAGCCAACTTCTGCACGCCCTTCATCCAGGGGTTGCTGTCGGCGAAGATCCTATAGCTGAGCCTAAGCGGGTTCAGGGCTAGGGCCACGTCCGCCATGGGCTGGTTGGCGAGCGCGCGCACCACGGGCTGTAACATCGTGCGGTAGATCGAGAGGTTGAGTTCCGACAGCCGCGCCGCAGCGGCGAAAGCGCGATCGTCCTCGGGGCTGTTGCGGCCGAGCGCGCGGATATCGTCAAGCGAGCGAGCTTCGAAGCGGGCGATCCAGTCGCCGGTAACGAAGCCGCCCTGGGGCACGTCGGCCGGCCGTGGCGAAATCACCATCTCATAAAGACCAGGTGGCAGGCAGTCGATGACGTCCATCAGCTGCACGAACTCCTCGTCCTCCTTCGCGCCCACCTTGGCGGAGACGAAGATGGCGAGATGCCCGACCTTCTGGTCCAGGCAGTAGACGATCGTCCGGCCGATGGCACGGATGTCGTCGACGTCGCGATAAAGATCAAGGATCCAACCGAGCGTCTGCTGCGGCGGACTGATGTTGTCGCCCAGGGAGGTGAACACGATGATCGGCGAAGTGATGTTGCGAACATCGAACGTCGTGCCATCGCTGGACTGGAGCTGATTGCGTGTCAGCTTGTCGCCGATAAAGAGGTTGTCCACGAGGAACTGCAGTTCGTCGCCGTTCAGTTCGATGAAGTCGCCCCACCACTTCTCGAACTTGAGGTAGCGCTGCGCGCCCTCGTCGATGTTGGCATAGACCTCGTACTGCTTGCCCCACAGGGAATAGGCCGGGTTCAGGTTGTCGAAGTTCTGGATCAGCCCGGTCCCGTCGAACCTGCCGTTGCCAAGGTCGCTCGTCAGTGCGGTGATCCAGCTGCCGCCGGACAGGCCGCCGGAATAGCGCATCGGGTTCTTCCCGTGCACGCCCTGCCAGTACGACATCGGCGCGCCCGCGACCAGGCACGGTCCGAAGAGGTCAGGCCGCAGCATGGCGACCATCAGCGTCTGGTAGCCCGCCTGACAGTTACCGATGGCAAAAGGAAGCGGTGCGTCCGGATGAAGCTCGACAACGCGCTCGAAGAATTTCACCTGTCCCTCGACGACGTCGAGGAATTGTTGGCCGGGCGCCGGCGTCGCGCTGAAGCCGATGAAGTAAACCGGATGACCCGCTCTCAAGGCATCGCCGATCTCGCTCTCCGCCTTGAAGCCACCGATGCCCGGCCCCTGGCCGGCCCGCGGGTCCACCACCACGACCGGTCTCTTGTGCGGGTCGCTCACGACCCCCGGCGGAGGCACGATGCGCGAGAGCGCGTAGTTGATCGGCCGAGGCAGCGACCGGCCGCTCATCAAAATCTCATGGCCGAAACTCAGAACGGTCGCCATCGGCCGTGATGTAATCTCGACCTCCTCGTTGCCGCGCTGCCGCAACAGCTCGAGGAAGAGAACGCTGCGCTGAAGCGCATCGGTCAAGTATTCCGGCCAGGAAGCCATAGAGTTGCCGGAAGATGCTGCGGAGCGGTTCGGAAAAGCGGGCAACTCGAGGCCGAACGGGTTCATTGCTGAGGCTGGCTTCGATATCAACTCATCTGTCATCTTCGTCTACCAAGGCACCGAGATATCTGACCGCCTCGCGATGGGGAACGCGAGCGACAGATCTGAAGCAAGTAGTGGATGTAGACGGTTCAGCGACCACCCCACGTCAGGGTAGCTCCTTGATTCCAAGTCTGGTCGCAGCAGCCAGTAACGTCCGTGCGCTAGCGTACACAACAGGACCCATGTGTCGCTCAGGCAGCCGCAGGCCGTCCCCAAGGGAAAGGGAATCGTCACAATGGATGATCCGTGCATATTTAACCCTTGCGCAGCAGCAGGATCATGGCGCCCAACGCCGCCAACAACACCACCCACAGGCCGATGGCGATTCGCGTAGCCTTCGAGGCGCGATCTTTCTCCCACCAGGTTGCCGGGCGAATTCCCTGAACCAGAAACGTCGTCACGGCGGCCAGGTTCACGCAAATCAGATTCATCAAGAACAGCGACAGCGCGCCCAGGGCCAACACCGAATGCCCACCACCCAGCAGCAATCCGAAGGTCACGAGCGGCGGCAACAGTGCCACCGCGACCATCACACCGATCAACGTCGCCGATACGCCCGTCGTGAACGCCAGCGCGCCCGCACAGCCGGACGCCAATGCCACCGCGATGTCGCCCAGCCCCACCGCGTCGCGCGACGCTACTTCGGATGATGCAGGGTTCACGTGCACCAGCACGCCGATGATCACCGACAGCACCATCGTCGTCGCAATCCCCGCCAGTACCGTCAGGAGTGCGCGCCGAAGCAATGACAAGTCGCCCAAGGTCGTGCCGAGCGATAACGCCACGTTCGGCCCGAGCAAGGGCGCGATCACCATCGCGCCGATGATGATCGCCACGCTGTTGTAATGCAAACCGACGGCCGCCACGATCGCCGACAGCACCACCATCGCCAGATAGACCCGCGAGCACTGCGCAGCATCTTTGATGTCCTCGTACAACTCCTCCCGGCCAATCCGCCCGGGCGGTTTTTCCCCGGCCGGCGGTTGCCCGGTCCCTGCGGCTGGCGCCGACTCGGCGCGCGGTAGTGTGGCTTCGACAGGCAGAATCACCGCTCGGTTGCCCTCGTTGCCGGTGTAGCGTTTCTCCAACAAGTCCAGCACCGCCTCGTTCCGCTCGGCATCCAACAAAATGCGCACCAGCACTTCCCCGTCCGGCAGTGCGACTTGCCGGTGTTCGAGCACCTTTTGCTCCTTGAGAAGCTCGCGGACTTCCGCGCCGTCCTTCTCCCGCAGCACCATTTCAATCAAGCGCAGCGCCATCGAGGTGTCATCCTCTCCCTTGGCTGTTCCGGATGGCCAGCGCGAAGCGCCGAGACGATGACCGCGAAATTCCCTGGCGCGCCTTATCCATCGCGCAGCGAACGTTGCTGTCTTGTCCCGGCATTTTCAGCCTCGCATGTCCTCGGATCATGCCGATCAATATTCTCGCTCCCACTTGCGCCAGCGCCGCAAGGCGCCAACGCCGCAAGCGCCAACGCCGTGGCGAAACGGATGCTACCGGGCGGGCAATCCCGTGGACGGGACCGTTGGCACCTCGCCTGGATCTGCTCGACTGTTCACATCAGAAGGCGCGGGCTTTGCGCCCCTGCCTTCTATTGGAGCAGAGGCGTTCGATGTTGACGCTGAATCTCCCGCGCTTGTCGTCGTTCCATGCTGGTGCGGCGATAGGAACGACATTAGCGATTGCAAAGCACAGCCACACGAGCCAGTAATTAGTTCGCTGCCCATGCCCGGTGATTGTTGCTACCTTCGCGGTCGTCTCCGCGGTGCCTTTGGCAGAAGCGCCACCAATCGGGCAGCAAGAATCTCTGTTTCCGGCGAACTCTGTCCTTGGCCGGGCAAAAGATTGAGCGTCGAGACGAGGGTCCTTTCAGCGTCCGACGTGGACAATGTCGCCAGACGGGCGGCCTCCTCCCAAGGATCGACGTTCATCCGCGCCAATGCGGAAAGGACGCTTAGCCGCATTCCTCCCGGCTCGTCGCTATCGGTGCAAACAGAAAGGCGTCGTATGCAGAAGTGATGTTCAATGCTGGACGTGGATTAGCCATCACGGAGACGCAGAATGGGGGCTCAAAGAAGTGACGCAGCGGCTTCAGATGTCGCTTCGCGCGCCCAATAGCCGCGACGCCCATAGTGCTTGTGGATCTCAGCTTCCTGCTTGCGATCCAGCTTGACCGCAGGGTCGTACGGCGGAGCGTATTTCACCGCTTGCCGTGTCAAGCTGACTGAGACCGTGGCATCGCGATAGCTCACGTTCTCAATCCATTGGGGTGCGATTAACACCTGGTGGCCGAGCCACCACCTGCTTGTGTCCACGACAACATACCGAATGGCCCAAGTTTCCTCATCGACGAGCAGCCCCTGGACGTGGCCAAGATCTCCATCCGCCGCCTGCACGTGGTAAGTCATCACAGCTTTGCAGTCGCGCAAATGGGGGTCGTCATCCTGGTGCTGCGCCGGATGCGCGCGGGCGGAAGTCTTCAGCGCTTCCACCCGCAGGGCGCGCGGTGCTGCGACAAGTCCGTGGTAACTCGGCATCAAAGAGGTCGGGTAGGTTTCCCCGCCCCAGAGCCCCGCACCTCCCCAGTAGTATGAATAGCCGTAATACCCGTTGAAGCGCATTTCGTGCTGTCGCGAGACCGGCTTCTCGCTGTCAATGTCGGGGCTATTCCTCGCTTGCTCTTTGGTGATGGAGACCGGCAATACCTTATCTGTCCAGTTCGGGTGGCCGATCGCTATTGGAGAAATCAACACGAATTTTCGACTCGAAAGCCAAGTGCCAGTATCGACGACGAGATAGCGTATGACCCACGCTTCGTCATCGAAATAGAAATCCGTCACCCGGCCCATGGCCCCGTCGGTGGCTTGGATCGCGAAGTCTTTCAGGTCGTTCACGTTGCGTAGCATGTGTACATTTCCTCCGATGCTACGTTTGGCTCAACCAAGTCCGCGCCGAAGTGGCGTCTGCGTGATCGAAGTATCGGGTTGTCGCTTTCGTGAACGGCTTGAAGAACGTTGCCATGCCGTGCTGCCACTTTTTTTCCCCGACCATTGCCAGCCGTTCAATGTCACCAAAGTGCTTGATGCCGAACTTGGTGTCCTCCCACAGCGCGCCGGCGTCCCAGCCGCGGAAGCCGGTCATATCGAACAGCACGCGCAGTTTTCCGTGCTGTTGGACGAGGCGCTCGAACTCGGACACAAAATCTGCGTAGTCTGCGGTCACCAGCTTCCCGCTCACGTGAACGACAAGAATCTTCCCGCCATCTTCTGCAAGGAGGTGAATGGGCATTGAGGGACTCCTTCGGCTCGTTTCAGGTCGACGTTTCTTCCACGTCCGAGTCCGCTTGTCCAACCTCAGCTAGATGCAGAAACATGCATGGATTCCGCGACGGGTTTCGTTCGTTGTGTTTCGGCCCGACTCCACTTCCAGTTCCGGATTTCAGGCATGTCCTGGCCATGCCTGTCGATGTACTGCTTGTGCTCGATGAGCTTGTCCTGCATCTGCTGCTTCAGGTAGGCGCCTTTGGATCCCAAATGCGGTAGGCGATCGATGACATCGAGCACCAGGTGGAACCGGTCCAGGTCGTTCTGCACCCGCATGTCGAAGGCCGTCGTGATCGTTCCCTCTTCCTTGTAGCCGCGGACGTGCAAGTTACGGTTGTTCCGGCGATAGGTCAGCCGGTGGACCAGCCAAGGGTAGCCGTGGAAACCGAAGATGATGTGCTTGTCTTTCGTGAACAGTGAGTCGTAATCCTTGTCGCTCAACCCGTGCGGGTGCTCGGTGCTGGGCTGCAGCTTCATGAGATCGACGACATTGATCACGCGGATCTCCAGCTCGGGCAGGTGCTGGCGCAGGATGGAAACGGCGGCCAGGATCTCCAGCGTCGGTGTGTCGCCGCAGCAGGCCATGACGACGTCCGGCTCGGCGCCCTGATCGTTGCTGGCCCATTGCCAGATGCCGATGCCTTCCGTGCAATGCACCACGGCGGCATCCATGGTCAGCCATTGCGGGAGGGCGTGCTTACCGGCGACCACCACGTTGACGTAATGCCGGCTGCGCAGGCAGTGATCAAAAACCGACAGCAGGCAGTTGGCATCTGGCGGCAGGTACACGCGCACGATATCAGCCTTCTTGTTGATGACGTGATCGAGGAAACCGGGATCCTGGTGCGTGAAGCCGTTGTGATCCTGCTGCCAGACGTGGGAGGCGAGAAGATAGTTGAGCGACGCGATCTTCCGGCGCCAGGGCAGCTCCGACGTGACCTTCAGCCACTTGGCGTGTTGGCTGAACATCGAATCGACGATGCGGATAAACGCCTCGTAGCTGTTGAAGAGACCATGCCGCCCGGTGAGCAGGTAGCCCTCGAGCCAGCCCTCGCACTGGTGCTCACTCAGCATGGAGTCGAGCACCCGTCCGGCGGGCGCGAGGAACTCATCATTCGTTACCGTTCGGGCGTCCCACTGGCGATTGGTGGCCTCAAACACCGCGCCCAGAAGATTGGAAAGCGTCTCATCGGGACCAAAGACACGAAAATTGCGTTGGTCTTGATTGAGCTTGGCCACGTCGCGCAGGAACTTACCGAGCACGAGGGTATCCTGACCATCAACAGCGCCGGGCGAAGGCACATCCACCGCGTGATCGTGGAAGTCCGGCATGCGCAGGTCGCGCAGTAGAATGCCGCCGTTGGCGTGAGGGTTGGCGCCCATCCGGCGGTCGCCCTTGGGCGCCAGCTCGGCCAATTCCGGCCGGAGTCGACCATTCTCGTCGAAAAGTTCTTCGGCCTTGTAGCTCTTCATCCAGCTTTCAAGCAGCTTCACATGATCGGGATGCTCGGGATCGACCAGCAGCGGCACCTGGTGCGCTCGGAACGTGCCCTCGATCTGCAGGCCGTCAACGACTTTCGGCCCCGTCCAGCCCTTGGGTGACTTGAGGACGATCATCGGCCAGCGCGGTCGAGTCGTGTCGTTCTTGCTTCGCGCGTTGGCTTGGATTTGGCGTATCTCCTCGATGGCTTTGTCCAACGTTGCAGCCATGAGTTGATGCATCATTTCCGGCTTGTCACCTTCCACAAAGTACGGCGTCCAGCCGCAGCCACGAAGGAATTGCTCCAGCTCCTCGTGCTCGATGCGGGCGAGGACGGTTGGATTGCTGATCTTGTAGCCATTGAGGTGCAGGATCGGAAGCACGGCTCCGTCGGTCATCGGGTCGAGCAGCTTGTTGGACTGCCATGAGGTCGCCAAGGGGCCCGTCTCGGCTTCGCCGTCGCCGACGATGCAGGCGACAATAAGATCGGGATTGTCGAACGCGGCCCCGAAGGCGTGGCTTAGCGAATACCCCAGCTCGCCACCTTCGTGGATCGACCCTGGCGTCGTCGGCGCAACGTGGCTGGAAATCCCGCCGGAAACGAGAACTGCTTGAACAGCTTTTTGAGCCCCGCTTCGTCCTGGGTCACGTCCGGATAAACTTCGCTCCAGGTGCCTTCCAGATAGACGTTGCCCACAATCGCCGGGCCGCCGTGGCCGGGACCGGCGATATAGAACATGTCCAGGTCGTACTTGTTGATAACCCGGTTCAAGTGCACATAGATGAAGTTCTGGCCGGGTGTCGTGCCCCAGTGCCCGACCACGAGCGGTTTCACGTGTGACAGTTTCAGCGGCTCCTTCAACAGCGGATTGTCGTAGAGATAGATCTGGCCGACCGACAGGTAGTTGGCGGCGCGCCAGTAGGCGTTCATGTGGTGGAGCAGTTGCGGTGTGAGCGTTGTGGTTTTCATGGTTCAAGTACGCCGAATGGGGCCGAGATCGAGGAGGTGACAATGGGCCACGCGTCCATGTGCTCCACGTCGACAGGGATCACGCCACGCGTCGCGAGGGAGCGTGCAGGTTCGCGCGCTGATTGTTGACAACACCCTTCGTCACCGCCCCAGCGGGCAGGGCTAGTCAAACGCGCATGGCGTCCGCCACTTTCGACTGGATTCGGATTCCGGCGATTTACTTATCGGCCGCGATTTGAATGTGATTCTCGACCGAGGTGACGCCCTGCACGGCGCGTGCGATCGACACGGCTTTGTCCACGGCATTCTGGCTCCCAGCGGTACCGCTCAGGGTCACCCTGCCGTTCTTGTCCGTATCTACGTTGATGCGCAACAGGCTCGACAGCTTTTCCTCCGCCAGCTCGCCCTTGATCTTGGTAGTGATGACGGAATCCTTGACAAAAGCCTCGGACGACGACTCCGCGGATTTGAGATCGGCAGCGTAGCCCGCCATTGGCAGCATGAACGCGCCGGCCAGCAGGCAGCTTGCAGCAAGTTTGGTGTTCATAATGTGTCCCATCCTTCTCGGTTGACAAAGGCTCATGTGCGCGTTTCACGCCAGAGCATGAATGCAAGCGTAGCCGCAACTATGCATGCGATGACACTTGCCCAAAGCGAATGAAGATGCCATCCACGCTGAGTTCCCACCCCAGGACCGCGCGAAGCAATTGCAGCAACGCGACGAGCGACAAAACGACAATTGCCATGGTGGTAAAGAGTTTCAAACGTAACCTTTGCGGCATCGAAGGGCGCTGAGGTTCACATCATCGAAAGCTAGTGGGGCATAACAGGCGCTGTTGCGACGGATTCAATGGCCGGCCGGTTCAGTTTCACGTTTCTCCTCGGCCGCCCAATAGCCCGGACGCCCGTAATGTTGTGGAGGCCGACTTCGCGCTTTCGATCCAGCGCCGCTGCCGAGTCATATGGCGGGGCGTTTTTCACGGCTTGCCGTGTCAGGTTGACGGAGACCGTGGCGTCGTGCCAACTCACGTTCTCGATCCATTGCGGCGCGATCAGAACCTGGTGTCCCAGCCACCAATTGCTCGTATTGACGACGATGTATCGAATGGCCCAGGTCTCTTCGTCGACGAGCAGGCCCTGGACGTGGCCGATGTCACCATCGGTCGCCTCGATGTGATACGCCATCACCGCTTTGCAACTGCGCAGGTGGAGGATCGTCATTCTGGTGCCGTGCCGCTTCGGCGCGCGCGAAAGACTTCTCGGCTTCTGACTGTGCGGCATGCGGCGTCGATGCGAAGCCGGCGTAGCCCTGGCATCATCATGGCCGGGTAAGCTCCCCCCCCCCAGAGTCCGGCCCCGCCCCAATAATAGGGATAGCCGTAGTACCCGAGGTAGCGTATTTCGTGCTGTCGCGAGACCGGCTTGTCGGTGTCGATATCGGGGCTGTTTTTCACCTGTTCTTTTGTGATCGGAGACGGGCAGGACCTTTGCCGTCCAGTCGGGCTGGCCGATCGCAATCGGCGAGATCAGCACCTTTCGACTCGAAAGCCAGCTGCCGGTGTCGACCACGAGATAGCGGATGACCCACGCCTCGTCATCGAAATAGAAATCTTTCACGTGGCCAATGGTGCCATCGGTCGCGCGGATGGCGTAGCCCTCCAGGTCATTCATGCTGCGCAACATATGTCATTCTCCTTCGAGAGCGTCGAACAACGGGCATTCGACAAATTGAGAAATAGAGCGCGATCTTTCGCAAACTCGCCTCGACTATGGGAACTCCGACACTGCTTGAGCATCACCGAGGGAGGAATGCAAAAAGCGCTCAGTAGCGATAGTCTGAGTAGCGATAGTCAGGAATTCTTGGCTCCGGCGTTGGAGGTTGCTTACACCCTCAGCACCTGGAATTCGGCCCGGCCGAAACCCGAGGCGTCACGCTTGAGGGATGTCCACGGCGCATGTAGATGAGAATGGCTGCTTCCGCAAATTCAGTCTGTGCGGTGTCGCACATGCTCCTTCGGGCGGGAGCCATCAAGGCAATACACTGGTGAACGACGTTCACGCGAGTTCTGCGGAATATTGGAGTGGCCCTTTCGCTCCGCGCTGCAGCGAGTGGGCTGCGATCTGCGCCGGCGCGTTCGCAGACGTGATGCACGGGCCAAGCATCGATCTATGTGGAGGGAAGAATCAGGAGCGGCCATCCTCAGCGCCGCTCGCCGGCCCCGATGCGATTCGCACGCAGGGGCGCTGTTCGGCTTCGAGTTACCTTGCCGATATCCCGGGATGGGCCGCGATTTGTGCGGCACCGGTCGTCTCCAGGATGCTCTTGGCCTTGGCCACCTCGTCCGCTGTGCCGTGAGCGATGACAAGGAACTTGTCGGACTTGAGGGCTGCCTCGTACCGCATGATGCTGTCCTTGGGAATGCCGATGCTGTACAGCCCGGCGCCCAAGGCACTTAGGCCGCCCACCACCACGGCGCCTTCCAGTGCTCCGACAATCCAACCGACCAGCGGGCCGAACACGAAGAGGGGACCGATGCCTGGAATCAAGAAAAAGGCCGACCCAAACAGCAAGCCCCAAAAGCCACCCCAAAAGGCGCCCCAGTTTGCCCCAGACCTTCATGCGGTCACCGGCGTTGTAGTAGCCGACGACGTGCTCTTCGGTGTGATAGTCCTTGCCGACGATGGACAGTTTCTTCATGTCGAACCCCGACCGCTGGAGTTCTTTGATGCTCGCTTCTGCCTCGGTGTGGGAATTGTAGATCGCCTACTACAGCGTTATTCTCAGCCATGGTTTGCCTCGTTAGAAAAGTGGTGTGGCGGGTGGATGCAAGAGTACCTTCAGTACGAGAACGCGGTTGGTCATGGTACAGGTCAGGCGCTTGCTTTCAATGGCGTTACCGCGCCACTGGCAGTGTCGAGGTGCAGCTGAGCAAGGACACCGAATCGTTGGAACGGTAGTCGGTCAGACACAAGGTGATGGTCACTGACCCAGGGCGATCAGGCCGCGACTGGACGGCGGGTAAGCTCTGGCTCGAGTACTCCCTTGCTCGCGAGCGCAAGCGCCAGACGTCGTCGCGGAGGGATTCAGGCTGTCGACCATCGAAGTCGGCATCAGGATCGTGGCCCCTCGTTCCTTCGTGGTCTCGTAGATGATGTTCATCGCTCGAAGTTGCAGCGCCACGGGATGCCCGGCATAAATATCGGCCGCCTCGACAAACTTTCCCGCGATCGCCGCTTCGGCCGATCCGAGAATCACCCGCGCCTGCTTCTCCCGCTCGGCCTGGGCCTGACGCGACATCGCATCCTGCAGAGCCACCGGAATAGCGACATCGCGAATCTCCACCGAGCTTACCGATATGCCCCATGGAGCGGTCTTCTCACCGATCTCAACCTTCAGTTGCTCGTCGGCCTCCTTGCGATCGGACAACAGTGCCGCCAGCATCGAAGAGCCGATCATCTCGCGCAGCGAGGTCTGTGCAACCCGGTCAATGGCCTCACGGTAATTGGTGATGGCCAACGCTGCCTTTTCGGCATCGTGCACGTGCCAAAAGATGATCGCATCGACGTTGACCGGAACCGTGTCCTTGGTGAGTGCCTGCTCGGCGTTGAAGGCTGTAGTCTGGATACGTTCGTCGATGACTGCGATCACATTGTCGAGGACCGGGATGATGGCGAACAGACCCGCCCCCTTGACGCTTTGCAGCTTTCCCATTCTCAGGATCACGAACTTCTGCCAGGCGTTCGCCATCTTGAGCGACATGGCGATGATCGCCGCGGCTCCGAAGAATACCAACGCGGCATAAGGATTGACCCAGTAGCCGATCGCGACGCCCGCGAGAGCCAGGACAAACACCAAGAATGACGTAATAGGGTTCATACCTGCTCTTCCATCCACTTAGTTGCGACTCGCCAAAGCTACCCGCCAACGCGCGCTTTGTCCGTGCGCTATCGCACACAAGGAGGGGCCCGTTCTATGGAACTGCGACTGGAGTCAGTGGGCGACCAACTCAAGTTCGCCCGACGGCGCAGCGTAGTCGAAGAGCGGCTCGCCACCTGCGACACCGCTGTGCCGTCCATCTTCGACGCGCATCTTGGTGTCGATACCTACGGCCTGCACTAGGCACGCCAAGGCAAAGGCTTGGCCGGCTGACGCGCCGGCCGGCATGTTCACATCCACTACACGCCTACTCGCAACTCATCGCTGAACCAGGTCGAGGGTCGGGTCGCCCAGCGGGCAATCGGAGCCTGATCGTTCACTCTGGTGCTGGACTTGAGGTGTCAAATCGAACGCTTTGTCAACGCGAACCAACATCCGCAGCCCCTTGGCATGTACCGGCGCTTCTGATGCCATCTTTGCCAACGTCGAGCGATTCAGCAAAGTATCTGCGGGACAGGACACCAGCCGCTGTAGACAACGCGGCTGGCGATGGACCGAGACTTCTTTAACGAGCTCGGTGGTACTTACTCGGGTCCGTGTTTTCCCGTCTGGCCCGATGCTTTTTCGATTTCCGAATTGACCTCTCCGCCCACCAAAATAGCGATCCCCGACAAATAGAGCCACAACAGGAGAATGATCACCGCGCCAATGGATCCATAGGTAACGGTGTAGCTGTTGAAGAGGCTGAGATAGAGCCGAAAGCCGAACGAGCCCAGCAGCCAAATCGTGATGCCGACGACCGTGCCGGGCATCAACCAGTGCCATTGCTGGTGTTTAACGTTCGGCGCGTAAACGTAGAGAATATTGAAGGCCATCAGGACGAAGGCCAGCAAGAGAAGCCACGTCAGAGCGTCCCAGATGCCGGCGATAAAACCGCTATAGCCAAGATGGCTCGCAATGCTTTCGCTGAAACGCCCACCATAGATCACGAGCAGCAGCGCACACGCAAAGAGCAGCAGACAAACGATTGTCAATCCCGACGCCACCAGGTGTTTCTTCCACCACGGCCTGGATTCTCCAACTTCATAGGCGATGTTCAGGCCTTCCACGATGGCCAGCATGCCTTGGGACGCCGACCACCATGTAAAAAGCAAGGCAACAGAAAGCTTGAGGGCCCCCGAGCCCCGGTTGATTTCGCCGAGGGTCGTGTCAATGAGCGTGGAGGCCGACGCGGGCACGACTGCCGCAAGATACCGGTGCAACGTTCCCTGGAGTACTGGACCTGTCTGAAGGAGGAGGCCGAGTAGCGCGATCAGGAAGAGTAACAGCGGGAAAATCGAGAGCAGAAAATAGAATGACAGCATCGCGGACTGGTCCAGCGCGCGGTCCTTCCAGAATTGCCGCCAGGTGCGCCTGAGCAATTCTTGCCAGGTCAGCCCACCGAGCGTCCAGATGATTGGCATGCGCATGTAATCCGCCCCGAAAGCATCGCATTCGCAGCTCATTCGGGAGCTGTGACTCCAAGCCGGCAGCTTACAACATGAGCGTGAGGCATCGAAACGCGCAGGCGTTAATCTTGCTGCCTCCACCTTCGAGATTCGCAGTTCGCGCCGAAGCATGCGCGATTGCCTGGCCGAGTGGCAGACGTCACCCTGACGGATCGGCTTGTCCGTACCGAGCGATTTTTGCTTGTTTCGTTCCGGAGACCGTAATCGTGGCCCGGTTCATTCCGGTGCTGCGTCAGCTCAACGGTCTCGTAGGAGGGGCACGGCGTTGAATCGCGGCCTTCTTGTGTGCGCTGGCGCACTGACGGCGCGCGCGCGGGGGCGTTAATCTTCAGCGCAAACCGCGACCACGACTGGTCGCGTTTACGTCTATTGCGCTCCACATCCCAATCTTTCTCAGGTTGATTCGGCGGTCCAGGTCACCGGCGGGGCTTTCGGCACCAGTCGACATACTAATCAGTAACGACAACATCCAGATCACCCCATCGAAGAAGCCAGCTTGGTCGAGTGGAAACAGGGGCTCTCATTCCATCTCGGTGGGCCGCGTCTGAGTATGCGCGCCGCATCACGCGGATGATCGCCACCAAGAAAAGTTCACCAATCTTCATGGTCCGCTTTGCGCAGTGGATCGACCAACTTCGGTAAATCGCCCGGCAAGGAGTCTCGTAATGCAGCTCGGCATGGTTGGATTGGGACGCATGGGCGCCAGTTTGGTGCGGCGCTTGACGAAGGATGGCCACGAGTGCGTGGTCTATGACGTGAATGTGGGCGCGGTGAAGAAAATTGCCGGTCGCGGCGTTCGGGGCGCCGACTCGATCGACGAGCTGATCACGAAGCTGGCCAAGCCGCGCGCGGTCTGGGTGATGGTTCCCGCCGCTGTGGCCGGCAGGACAGTCGAGGATTTAGCCTCGCACATGGATGCTGGTGACATCATCATCGACGGCGGCAACTGCTACTATCGCGACGATGTGTCGAGAGCCGCGGCGCTCGAAGACGCGAAGGGCATACATTACGTCGATTGCGGCACCAGCGGCGGCGTGTTCGGGCTTGAGCGCGGCTACTGTCTGATGATCGGTGGAGAGGACCAGGTCGTGCAGCATCTCGACCCGATATTCAAGAGCATCGCGCCCGGGGTGAAGGCGGCACCGCGCACCCCCGGCAAGAAGGGTGCTCCTGGTCACCGCCGAGCAGGGCTATCTGCATTGCGGCCCGACCGGCGCCGGCCACTTCGTCAAGATGGTCCACAACGGCATCGAGTACGGCCTGATGGCGGCTTATGCCGAGGGGCTGAACATCCTGCGCAACGCCAATGCCGGCAAGCGGGCGCGCGATACGGATGCCGAGACGACGCCGTTGCGGGACCCCGAGTACTACCAGTACGAACTGGACCTGCCCGAGATCGCGGAAGTCTGGCGCCGCGGCAGCGTGATCGGCTCGTGGTTGCTGGACCTTACCGCCGCAGCGCTGGTGAATGATCACCGACCTGAAGGACTACGCGGGCCGCGTGTCGGATTCTGGCGAAGGACGATGGACGATCGCCGCCGCCATCGACGAAGGCGTGCCGGCTCCCGTTCTCAGCGCCGCGCTCTATGAGCGCTTCAGCTCGCGCGGCGACGCGGATTTCGCCAACCGGGTGTTGTCTGCCATGCGCAAGCAGTTTGGCGGGCATGACGAGAAGAAGAAGGGAAGAAGCTGAGATGAACCAGACCAGACGCGGCACGGCACAGTCCGATGCGCTGGTGCTGTTCGGCGTCACGGGCGATCTCGCGCACAAGATGATCTTTCCGGCGCTCTACGCGATGGCGAAGCGGGGCGTCCTCAACGTCCCGGTGGTCGGCGTCGCTTCCTCGAAGTGGAGCCTGGCGCAATTGCGCAAGCACGCCGAGGACGGCATCAGGGAGTCGGGCAGGATCGATGACCGGCAAGCCCTGCGCCATCTGCTCTCGCTGCTCCGCTATGTCGACGGCGACTACAACGACCCGGGTACCTTCAAGGCGCTCAAGCAGGCGCTGGGCGATGCGCGGCGCCCGGCGCACTACCTCGCCATCCCGCCCGCGCTGTTCGCGACGGTCATCAAGGGGCTCGGCGCCGCCGGCTTGGCCGATCAGGCGCGCGTCATCGTCGAAAAGCCGTTCGGACGCGACCTGGCCTCGGCGCGGGAGCTCAATCGCGTCGCGCGGTCGGTGTTCCCGGAAGATTCGATCTTCCGCATCGATCACTTCCTCGCGAAGGAGGCGATCATGAACATCCTCTATTTCCGCTTCGCCAATTCGTTCCTGGAGCCGATCTGGAACCGCAACTACGTGGCCAGCGTCCAGATAACGCTGGCCGAGGATTTCGGCGTCGAAGGCCGCGGCGCGTTCTACGAAACCGCCGGCTGCCTGCGCGACGTGATCCAGAACCACCTGTTCCAGATCGTCGCGCTGCTGGCCATGGAGCCGCCGACCTATCGGGGCTTTGGAGCCGTGCACGGCGAGACAGCCGACGTCTTCCAGGCCATGCGCCCTCTGAAGCCCGACGACCTGGTGCGCGGCCAGTACGCCGGCTACCGCAGAGGAGCCGGGCGTGGCGAAGCATTCCGACGTCGAGACCTTCTGCGCCCTGCGGCTTTTCATCGACTCGTGGCGCTGGGGCGGGGTGCCGTGGTACCTGCGCTCAGGCAAGTGTCTGGCCGAGACGGCCGCCGAGGTGATGGTCCAGTTGAAGCCGCCGCCGCAGCGGCTGTTCGCCGACTCAGCGCCGGTGGCCGGCCGCGGCCAACTATCTGCGCTTCCGGCTTTCCCCCAACTCCGCCGTCGCCCTCGCCGCTCGCGTCAAGCGCGCAGGCAAGGAGTTCGTCGGCGACCAGCGCGAGCTCTACTTGCTGGATGAACAGCCGGGAGAGGAAGCCGCCCTACGAGCGGCTTCTGGGCGACGCCATGGCCGGCAACGGCGCGCTCTTCACCCGCGAGGACGCGGTCGAGGCCGCCTGGGCGGTGGTCGACCCCGTCCTCAAGAACCACCATCGGGTTCACCCTTACCGGCGCCATAGCTGGGGGCCGAAAGAGGCTGGCGCGCTCATCGCGGCAGACGGCAGCTGGCACAACCCCATACTGGGCCGGGCGTAAGCATGACGGCCACAAACGACGTGGTATTCCTGCTCGACGTGGACAATACGCTGCTCGACAACGACCGTGTGCAAGACGACCTCAGGAACCACCTCGAGCGCGAATTTGGCGCCGCGAGCAGGGACCGGTACTGGGCGATATTCGAAGCGCTGCGCACCGAGCTGGGTTACGCGGATTACCTGGGTGCGTTGCAGCGCTATCGGCTCGGCGACTTGAGCGATCCGCGGCTGCTGCTGATGTCTTCATTTCTGGTGGACTATCCGTTTGCGAGCCGGCTCTACCCGGGTGCAATCGGCGCGATCCGGACATCTTCGCTCAATGGGGACCGACGGTCATCCTGTCCGATGGCGATGTCGTCTTCCAGCCGCGCAAGATCCAGCGCTCGGGATTGTGGAAGGCGGTCGAGGGCCGCGTGCTGATCTACATTCACAAGGAAGCGATGCTGGATGACGGTCGCGCAGCGCTATCCGGCCCGCCGTTACGTGATGGTGGATGACAAGCTGCGCATCCTCGGCCGCATGAAACAGATATGGAAAGACCGATTGACGACCATCTTCCCGCGCCAAGGACATTACGCGCTCGATCCCGAAAAACATCAGCGCATATCCTTCGGCCGATCTGACGATCGAGCATATCGGCGATCTGGTCGATTGCTGATCTGTCTGCCCTGCTCGGCGCCACGCAAGACGGGCGTACATGATAGGAGCAACCATGAAGCCGACCCAACAACTGCATGATCTGGGCCAAAGCCTTTGGCTCGATAACATCACGCGCGGGCTGCTGACCGACGGGACGCTGCGGCGCTACATCAGCGAGCTTTCGGTGACAGGGCTGACCTCCAACCCCACGATCTTCGATAAGGCCATCAAGGAGCGGAGGTCTCTACGATGCCGCGATCCGACAGAAAACAGCCGAGGGCAAATCGGGCGAGGCGTTGTTCTTCGAGCTCGCGCTCGAGGATCTGATCCAGGCCGCCGACCTGTTCCGTCCGGTCCACGAGCAGCACCGGCGGCGTCGACGGCTGGGTGTCGCTGGAAGTCTCGCCCTTGCTGGCCAACGATACTGCCGGGACCATCAACGCGGTGGCGCAGCTGCATCGGCGCGCGCAGCGTCCCAATCTGTTCATCAAGATTCCAGGGACACCCGAAGGCATTCCGGCGATCGAGGAGTCGATCTTCGCCGGCGTGCCGGTGAACGTGACGCTGCTGTTTTCCGCGCGAGCAATATCTCGCCGCGGCGGAGGCGTACATGCGCGGCATCGAGCGGCGGATCGCCGCGGGACTCGATCCGAGAGTCGGTTCCGTCGCGTCGATCTTCGTCAGCCGCTGGGACGTGGCGGTGAAGGACAAGGTGCCGCGAGCAGCTTCGCAATCGCCTCGGGATCGCCATCGCCAAGCGCGCGTACAAAGCCTACCGCGAGTTGCTGGCGTCGCCCCGCTGGCGAAAACTTGCCGCCGCCGGCGCCCGGCCGCAACGCCTGCTCTGGGCGAGCACCGGCACCAAGGATCCGGAGGCGCCGGACACGCTCTACATCGAAGCGCTGGCGGCCCCGGACACCATCAACACCATCCCCGAGAAGACCTTGCAGCGCCTTCGCCGATCACGGCGAGCTGAAGGGCGCATTGCCCGTTGATGGAGGCGATGCCGAAGATGATGCTCGCCGAATTCAGCGCGCATCGGTGTCGACAGATGCGGCGCTTGCCGCCCAGCTTCAGCGCGAGGGCGCCGAATCGTTCGACAAGTCGTGGCAGGATCTGCATGGCTTGCATCGCGTCGAAGAGCGCGGCGCTGGAGAAGGCGATCAAGCGCGTGCGCGGAGCCATCATGACCACAGCCTGATCGCGCAGGTGCAACCGCTGACCGAGCGGCCGGCGTGGAAGGCGCTGGCGGCGCATCACCAGGCAGTGCGCGATCTGCATCTGCGCGAGCTCTTCGCCAGCGATCCCCTGCGCGGCGAGCGCCTGACCGCCGAAGCCGCCGGTCTCTACCTCGACTACTCGAAGAATCGCGTGACCGACGAGACGATCGGGCTGCTGCTGCGGCTGGCCGACGAATGCGGCCTCGCCGAACGCATCGACGCCATGTTCAGCGGCGCCAGGATCAACGTGACCGAGCAACGCGCGGTGCTCCACGTCGCCCTGCGGGCGCCGGCAAACGAGCGGATTCTGGTCGACGGCGTCGACGTCGTGCCCGAGGTGCACGCGGTCCTCGACCGCATGGCGGCGTTCGCGGACGAGATCCGCAGCGGCCAATGGCGCGGCCACACCGGCCGGCCCATCCGCAACGTCGTCAACATCGGCATCGGCGGCTCCGACCTCGGCCCGGTGATGGCGTACGAAGCCCTGCGTCATTACAGCCAGCGCGACATGACATTCCGCTTCGTCTCCAACGTGGATGGCACCGACTTCGTGGAAGCCACGCGCGACCTCGATCCCGAGGAGACGCTGTTCATCATCTGCTCCAAGACGTTCACGACGCTGGAGACGCTGACCAACGCTCATGCGGCGCGCGCCTGGATGCCTGCGCAAGCTCGGTGACGAGCGGGCGGTACGCCGGCACTTTGTCGCCGTCTCGACCAACGCCGAGGGCGTCGCGAAGTTCGGCATCGACACCGCCAACATGTTCGGCTTCTGGGATTGGGTCGGCGGCCGCTACTCGATGGATTCGGCGATCGGCCTGTCGACGATGCTCGCCATCGGCCCGGAGAACTTCCGCGCCATGCTTGCCGGTTTCCACGCGATGGATCGGCATTTCCGCACGCGCGCCGTTCGAGCGCAACCTGCCGGTGCTGATGGGGTTGCTTGCGGTCTGGTACAGCAATTTCTTCGGCGCGCAGACGGTCGCGGTGCTGCCCGTACGAGCAATACCTGAAGCGCTTTCCCGCGTATCTCCAGCAGCTGACGATGGAGAGCAACGGCAAGCACGTCACGCTCGATGGCGCGCGCGTCGACTATCAGACGGGGCCGATCTACTGGGGCGAGCCGGGCACCAACGGCCAGCATTCGTTCTACCAGCTGATCCACCAGGGCACGCGGCTGATACCCGTGCGACTTCATCGGCTTCTGCCAGGCGTTGAATCCGCTCGGCCATCAGCATGACCTGCTGATGGCGAATCTGTTCGCGCAGACCGAAGCGCTGGCGTTCGGCAAGACGCAAGCGCAAGTCGAAGCCGAAGGAACGCCAGCGTGGCTGGTGCCGCACCGCGTCTTCGAGGGCAATCGGCCGACCAACACGATTCTCGCCGAGCGCCTGACGCCGGAGACGCTCGGGCAGCTGGTCGCGCTGTACGAGCACAGCGTCTTCACGCAAGGGACGATCTGGAACATCGACTCTTTCGATCAGTGGGGCGTGGAGCTGGGCAAGGTGCTGGCCCAGCGCATCGTTCCCGAGCTCGAGAGCACCGACGAGCGCGGACTTGCGCACGACAGCTCGACCAACGCGCTGATCCGGCGCTACCGCCGGCTCAAGAACGGACGGTCATGAAGGTAAGTCCCCTGGCAGGCAAGCCGGCCACGCCGGCAGATGCTGGTCGACGTGCCCAGACTTGTTACGGCCTACTACACCGACGTGCCCGATCCTTCGGTGCAGGCGCAGCGGGTCGCGTTCGGCACCTCGGGGCATCGCGGCTCCGCCTTCGAACACACTTTCAACGAATGGCATGTCCTGGCCATCAGTCAGGCCATTTGCGATTACCGCAAGCGGCAGGGCATCGACGGCCCGCTGTTCCTCGGCATCGACACGCACGCGCTGTCCGTGCCGGCTTGTGCCAGCGCGCTCGAAGTGCTGGCGGCCAACGGTGTGGAAGTCATGCTCGCGGAGAAGGACGAATACACGCCCACTCCGGTGATTTCTCACGCAATACTCACTTACAACCGCGGCCGCGACACGGGGCTGGCGGACGGCATCGTCATCACGCCTTCGCACAATCCGCCCGACAACGGCGGCTTCAAGTACAACCCGCCCAACGGCGGGCCGGCGGACAACGACGTCACCGGATGGATCGAAGCCAGGGCCAATGCGCTTCTGGAAAGCGGCCTCCAGGGCGTGAAAAGAATTTCTTTCGAACAGGCCCAGCGCGCCGCTACCACGCACCGGCATGACTTTCTCAACGCTTACGTAAGCGATCTCGGCAGCGTGCTCGATATGGATGCGATTCGCGGCGCGAACATCCGCATGGGCGTGGATCCGCTCGGCGGCGCCGGAGTTCACTACTGGGGCCCGATTGCCGAGCGCTATGGCTTGAATCTCACGGTCGTGAACGAAGTCGTCGATCCGACCTTCCGGTTCATGACGGTCGATTGGGACGGCCGGATCCGCATGGATCCGTCCTCGTCCTACGCAATGCAGAGCCTGATCGACCTCAAGGATCGCTTCGACATCGCCTTCGCCTGCGACACCGACCATGATCGGCACGGGATCGTCACCCGGAACGCGGGCTTGCTGCCGCCCAACCATTACCTTTCGGTCGCCATCTTCTACCTCTTCCAGCATCGGCCGAAGTGGAGCAAGGATGCGGCGGTCGGCAAGACGGTCGTCAGCAGCCAGATGATCGATCGCGTCACGGCGAAGCTCGGCCGGAAGCTCTACGAGGTGCCGGTCGGCTTCAAGTGGTTTGTGGATGGCTTGCTCGACGGCTCGCTCGGCTTTGGCGGGGAAGAGAGTGCGGGCGCCGCTTTTGTCCGTCTGGATGGCAGCGTCTGGACGACAGATAAGGACGGCATCGTCCCGGCTTTGCTGTCGGCGGAGATTACCGCGCGCATGGGCCGCGATCCCGGCGAAATCTACCGCGAGCTCGCGCGCGAGTTCGGCGAACCTGTTTACGATCGTGTCGAGGCGCCGGCGACCCCGGAGCAAAAGCAAAAGCTGGCGCAGCTCTCGCCACAGCAGGTACTGTCCGCGGAGCTGGCTGGCGAAAAAATCCAGACCATCCTCACCCAGGCTCCTGGCAACGGCGCGCCCATCGGCGGTTTGAAGGTGATTGCCGAGAGCGGATGGTTTGCGGCGCGTCCGTCCGGCACCGAAGACATCTACAAGATCTATGCGGAGAGCTTTCGCGGAGCGGATCATCTGCGCCGCATCCTGGCGGAAGCACAGGCCATCGTCGGTGCTGCGCTGGCGGCGCCCACGCAGCAGCCGGAGATTGCGTCCGAACAAATTTGAAGAAGGCTATGAGCGAAGCAAGCACGGATCAGTCACCCGAAGGAGCCTCTCTTATCCACGGACGTGGAGGGATTCGATTCCCTGGCCGAGCTTGCCCTGGATATGCGTTCGTCGTGGAATCATGCCACCGACCAGGTGTGGCGGCAGCTGGATCCTGTGCTGTGGGAGCTCACGCATAACCCTTGGGTCGTCCTGCAGACGGTCTCGCGGGAGAAACTCCAGCGTGTTCTGGCCGATCCCGCTTTCCGCAAAAACGTTGACGATCTGGTGCAAGCCAGGCGGGATGCTGCGGAGGCGCCCGCGTGGTTTCAGCAAACCTACCCGCAATCTCCGCTGAGCTGTGTTGCGTATTTCAGCATGGAATTCATGTTGAGCGAAGCGTTGCCCATCTACTCGGGCGGGCTGGGCAATGTGGCCGGCGATCAACTCAAGGCCGCCAGCGATTTGGGCGTTCCGGTCATCGGCGTGGGGCTGCTCTACCAGCAAGGCTATTTTCGCCAGGTGATCGACAAGGACGGAGCGCAACAGGCCCTCTTCCCGTACAACGACCCCGGACAATTGCCGATCACGCCATTGCGCAAACCGAACGGGGAGTGGTTGCGGTTGGAGATCGCCTTACCCGGTTACTCGGTCTGGCTGCGCGCCTGGCAGGTTCAGGTCGGTCGCGTGAAGCTGTACCTGCTGGACAGCAATGATGCAGCGAATTACCCCGCGCATCGAGGCATTACCAGCGAGCTTTACGGCGGCGGGCCGGAGCTGCGCCTCAAGCAGGAGATGGTGCTCGGGATCGGCGGATGGCGATTGCTCGCGGCGCTCGGCATCAAGCCGGAAGTCTGCCACTTGAATGAAGGGCATGCGGCCTTCGCGGTGCTGGAACGCGCCCGAAGCTTCATGGAGGAAACCGGGCGGACTTTCGAGGTCGCGCTGGCCGTCACCCGGGCGGGCAATCTCTTCACCACCCACACGGCGGTGGCTGCCGGCTTCGATCGTTTCGCTCCGGCGCTCATCGAGCAATACCTCGGTGGTTATGCCGAGCAGAAGCTCGGTATAACCCTCCACGATTTGCTGGCCCTGGGCCGCCAGAACCCGAACGACTCGTCGGAACCTTTCAACATGGCCTATCTGGCGATTCGCGGGAGCGGGGCGGTCAATGGCGTGAGTCGCTTGCATGGGAAGGTGAGCCGGCACCTCTTTCAGCCGCTCTTTCCGCACTGGCCGCAGGACGAAATCCCGGTCGGACATGTGACCAACGGCGTCCACATGCCGACCTGGGACTCGGCCGCGGCCGACGATCTTTGGACGCGAAGCCTGTGGAAAGGACCGCTGGCTGGGGACGACGGAAGACCCTGGAGCAGGACATTCGCCGCATTTCCGACGCCAGTCTCTGGCAATTTCGCACCGCCGCCCGCAAGTCTCTGGTTGAATACGCTCGCGAACGATTGTCCCGGCAATTGGCCGCATCCGGCGCGTCGCCCGAGGCGGTTGATGGTGCGAAGCATCTGTTTGACCCCAACACGTTGACGCTGGGTTTTGCGCGCCGCTTTGCGACCTACAAGAGACCGAACCTGCTGCTGCACGACCCGGAGCGACTGCTGCGCTTGTTGACACAATCCTCAGCGCCCGGTGCAGCTCATCATGGCCGGCAAGGCTCATCCGGCGGACCAGGCCGGGCAAGCCCTGATTCAGGAATGGACGCATTTCATCCGGCGGCCCGAGGCGCGCCCCCACGTGATCTTCCTCAGTGACTACGACATGCTCTTGACCGAGCAGCTGGTGCAGGGCGTGGATGTCTGGCTCAACACGCCGCGACGCCCCTGGGAAGCGTGTGGAACGAGCGGCATGAAAGTGCTGGTCAATGGCGGCATCAATCTGTCGGAATTGGACGGCTGGTGGGCGGAAGCCTACACGCCGGAAGTAGGGTGGGCGTTGGGGGATGGCCAGGAACATGACGACGATCCCGCCTGGGACGCCATCGAAGCTGAAGCCCTCTACGACCTGCTCGAACGCGAGGTGATTCCCGAGTTCTATACCCGCGACGAGCAGGGTATTCCCAGCGCCTGGGTGGCGCGGATGCGGGAAAGCATGGCGCGCTTGACGCCGCGCTTTTCCACCAACCGCGCGGTGCGCGAATACACCGAGCAACACTACCTCCCGGCTGCCTCCGCCTATCGTGAGCGGGCTGCCGATAAAGGCGCAATCGGCGTGCAGATGGTCAATTGGCGGCACGCTCTGGAGCAGAAATGGGCCGCGCTGCGCTTCGGCGAAGTGAAGGTTGAGACTCGCGGCGAGCAGCACGTATTTGAGGTGCAGGTGTATCTCGATGACCTCGACCCGAAGGCAGTGCGGGTCGAGCTTTATGCCGATGGCGTCAACGGTGGCGCACCCGAGCGAGTAGGAGATGAAGCGCGTGCGGCAACTGGTCGGCGCGACGAACGGCTATGCTTATCGCGCAGCGGTGCCTGCAGCCCGCCCGGCGACGGACTATACGGCGCGAGTGATACCGCACCGCGACGGCGTGGCGATCCCACTGGAAGACGCGCGAATCCTGTGGCAGCGATGATCCGATCGACGGACGAAAAGACTAGCCGATGGGTCTTCCGGCTGAGTGAGGAGGGGATATGTTGAAAGCCGTCATTTTGGGCGTGGCATTGACGCTCGCCGTTGCCTTGATCGGCGCTTATTCTCTGGTCCGAAGCGGCCTCATTCCGGCCAATGCCGATGCGAAACCCGGTCGGCTGGAAACCTGGATGGCCCGTACCTCGCTGGACGCGACACTGCGTCGTGACGCCACGAAGGGCCAAAACCCGGTGGCGCTGACCGAGCAGAATCTCCTCGATGGAGTTCGACTCTTTGCGCAGAACTGTGCGGTTTGCCATGGTTCCGCGCAAGGGGCTGCGTCGGCGTCACCGATAGCGAAGGGCCTCTACCAGAAGCCGCTGCAACTGGCGAGCGATGGAGTTGAGGGCGACCAGGAGGGTGTTTCGTTCTGGAAGATCAAACACGGTATTCGTTTGACGGGCATGCCTTCGTTCGGGCCCTCCCTGAGCGACCGGCAGATCTGGACGCTCGCGCTTCTCCTCAAGCACATGGACAAGTTGCCGCCGGCCGTAGAACAGGCTTGGCAGCAAGTCCAGAACTGGCCGGTGAGACCCCTGAACCAGACGGATGAGAGATAGCCCGTGTCAAATCCGGCGAAGTCCGAGCGTCGACCATCTTCTGCGCCTCCCCCACAATGCGTTTCAGATAATCCTCGATGCCCTTGAGGTGAACAGAAGCGAAGCAATAGCGCGAGGCGAGGGGATGAGTGAGTCGGATACTTGATTGGATGACTCCGGGGTTTCGCACGTTCGCGCCTGGTTCGGGCCCTAGCCACCTCCAATCGAAGGCGCTGTGTGCCGGATTAGAAGGGGCATACTGTTCTTCCTAACGCTACGCACTACCGGAGGTCCCATGTCGCTCCGATCCGTCCTGCTGCTGATGCTGGTCGCCGCCCTGGCGCTTTTCGCTATCGTGAACTGGGCCGCTTTCACCACGCCTACGACGCTGTCGCTACTCGTCGGCTCGGTGGAAGCGCCGCTCGGACTGATCATGCTGCTGATCACCGGATTCCTCGCCGCGGTCTTCCTCGCCTATGCCTTCTATCTGCAGACTTCGGCGCTGCTCGAGACGCGCCGAATGGCCCGTGAGCTGGAGACGCAGCGCCAACTCGCCGACCAGGCGGAAGCCTCGCGCCTCGCAGAGCTGCGCGCGACCCTCGACACGCGGTTCGAGCGGCTCGAAGAGGCCCTGCGGACCGGCCGCACAGAGGGCGCGTCGGACCTTGCGCGCGTCACCGGCGAGCTGCGGCTCGCCATCGACCAGGCCATCAACGGCCTTGCGGCGCAGATCGCGGAACTCGACGACCGCATTGCCCGGCGCTAGGCATCAGGAGCGAAGAACGCGTTTGGCCACGTTTACCACTGACTAGCTAGACCGCCAAACGTGGGATTACGATAATCAGACCAGCCGACCCGATGTCGTGGTGCAGTTGCACTGCAGTCGCATCCGAGGGCCGCGTGAGGCCATGAACGCCAATAAACCCGCGGTCGATGCCGAGCTGAAGTCCCTTCGACGAGAGACCTTCGGCTACTTTCTGCACGAGACCAATCCGCAAAATGGGCTGGTGCTCGACAAGACCGCGCCCGATTGGCCCGCCAGCATTGCGGCCACCGGGCTCGCCTTAGCGGCGTATCCGGTCGCGGTCGAGCGCGGCTTCATCACGCGCGGAGCGGCGATCGAGACTGTACTTGCGACACTGCGTTTCTTCTGGAACAGCCAGCATGGCCCCGAGTCTGACGCAACCGGCTACCATGGATTCTATTATCACTTTCTCGACATGCGGACCGGCCGGCGCGCGTGGCAATGCGAACTGTCGACGGCGGATAGCACGATTCTCCTCGCCGGGGCGTTGACGGCGGGCGTGTATTTTGACGCGGATACGACTGAGGAGGAGGAAATACGCGCCCTTGCCGACGGACTCTATCGCCGCGCTGACTGGTCGTGGGCGCAAAACGGTGGCGCCACGGTCACCCACGGGTGGAAACCCGAAAGCGGATTTCTCAAGTACCGCTGGGAAGGCTACGACGCGGCGCTGGTGCTGTATATCCTGGGACTCGGCTCGCCCACGCATCCGCTGCCGGAGGAAAGCTACGCGGCGTGGGCTTCAACCTACGGGTGGAAAAGCAGCTAGGGGTACGACTACCTGTACGCCGGGCCTTTGTTCACCCATCAGATTTCGCATATCTGGATCGACTTTCGCGGCGTTCAGGACGCGTTCATGCGCGACAAAGGGATCGACTATTTCGAAAACTCCCGCCGTGCAACCTATGTGCAGCAACGCTACGCGATCGACAATCCGCTCAAGTTCGCGGGCTATGGTAAAGATTGTTGGGGAATAACCGCGAGTGACGGCCCCGGTCCCGTTACCATCAAAGTGAACGGCATCGAGCGCCAGTTCTTCGACTATCTGGGGCGCGGGGTGCCGTACGGACCGGACGACGGTACGATCGGGCCGTGGGCCGTGGTGGCATCGCTGCCATTCGCACCGCAGATCGTGTTGCCGGCACTCGACTATCTGGTGCATCAGGTCGACTTGAAAGGCGGCCCTTACGTGCAGGATTTCCCGTGATTGGCCCCCCTGATTTCCTAGGAATGGGACCACCCGATTTCCTGGGAATGGACCCACCCGATTTCCTCGGAATGGGACCACCGGCCGGAGCCGCTTTTCGGGCCCGCTGGCGTGCGATGTTGCGCGCTGCCGCGGCTTCAGGAGCGGAACGGCGATGCGATGTCAACAGAGGCGCATTTTTCGGGGGTAGTCCTCAGTCCAGCCGGTGCCCGATCGTGGCGCCAGCTTCTTCTCCGGCGGTCGCTTTTCCGCAATCACACTCAATCGCGGGGCTTCGGCGTCCTGCTCACACAGCAATCCGCTATCGTCGTGCATTTTTTTCGCACGGGGGAGCTCGATGGCGCGGAGGGAATTGACGGTGCAGAGACATGAAGAAATCAAACGGCGGCTCGCCGATGGTCGCAGCGTCCGCGAGATTGCGAGCGCCTTGAGTTGTTCACGCCGCTTGGTGCGTGAGATCCGCGACGGGGTGCGCCTGACACACCAGACGGCGCTCGCCGCGGATCCCGTTGTGGATGTCGCAGCTCGAGTGGCCGGTGATCATCCACGATCTGGGACTCGGTCATCCCCTGAAGTTCATCTGGCAAGAAAAAGCGCAGTCGCTGACGACGTATTCGAACTTCTGGAAGCAGTTCTATCGCAAGTTCCCGCAATACCGCGAGGCGAGCATCACCGCGCGAACCTTCGAGGCCGGCGAGCGCGTCGAGGTGGACTACGCCGGGGATCCGATCGAGTGGTACGAGATCAAGACGGGCGAGATCCGCAACGCCTACGTATTCGTCTCCGGCTTGGGCTTCAGCCAATTGCTGTTTGCTTGGGCGGCCGAGGACATGAAGAGTCGCAACTGGATCGGCAGCCATCGACGCATGTATGCCTACTACGGCGGCGTGCCCCACGTCACGGTGCCCGATTGTTTGCGCCAAGGTGTCGTCAAGTGTCACCTGTACGATCCGGACCTGAACGAAGACTACGCGCACATGGCCGCGCACTTCTCCACCGCCATCGTCCCGGCGCGTGTGAGAAAGCCGAAGGATAAGGCGATCGTCGAGGGCCTGGTAAAGATCCTCTGTCGCTACTTTCGGTTCCGCTTTCGTCACTCACGATTTACCTCCATCGCCGAGATCAATCGAGCGCTCATGGTATGCGTGGAGCGGATCAATGACCAGCGGCATCGTCGCTTTGGCGTCTCCCGCCGCGAACGCTTCGAGACGATGGAGAAGGCCGCGCTCAAGGCCTTGCCCACCGCCGAGTACGACGCGGGCGAGTGGAAGGAGGCCAAACTGCATCCCGATTGCTTCGTCGCGGTGGAAGGCGATTATTACAGCGCACCGCACATCCATCGCCATAAGACGCTACGCGTCAAGCTCACCGAGAACCAGGTCGAAATCTTCCTGAACCTGGAGCGCCTGGCGATCCATCCCCGCTGCCGGATGAAAACCGGCGAGCGGATCAAGATCAAGGAGCACTTCCCGCCGAACTCCGATGCCTACTACGAGGCGACGCCGCAACGGTTGTTGTCGCAGTCGCGTTTTATCCATCCGGACCTCAACAACCTCTTCGTCGAGCTGTTCAACGAGGACGTCTTCGCCCATATCCGCCGCGCCATGGGTCTGGTCTCCGCCTGCACCAAGGAGATCAAGCTCAGCTCCTCGGTCACGAGCTCGCCAGCGTGCGCATCGCCGCGGCGATCGCCACCATGCGCCGCTACAACCGGATCCGCGTTCCTTACTTCAAGGAGCTGCTCGATCGGGCACGAAAACAGTCGATGAACCCTCAGGCCGAGCGCGACATCGTGCGCAAGCCCGGCAACCCCATGCTCCGGTACGTTGGCGGCGCGGCGCTGCAGGCCGCTGACGAGCCTTCCTCCCCGTCCACTGCAGCCCAGGAGAATCTACCGCTATGAGTATTGCTATCGTGAAAACCCAGTTGGCCGAGATGAAACTGTTCGGCATGCTCGGCATGCTGGAAAACGCACTCGCCGAGGCGACCCGCAGTCAGCTCAGCGGCAGCGAGCTGCTCAATCGTTGGTGCAAGCGGAAGTCGATTACCGCCAAGAGCGAAAGACCGCCAATCGCATCAAAGCCGCCAAGTTCCGCGTACCGCCCGGCCTTCGAGGACTTCGACTACACCGCGAAGCGTTCGATCAGTCGGCCGCAGATCAAAGAAATCCACAGCCTGGAGCTGGCTCGAAGACGCCACCGCGGCCACTCATGCTCATCGGACCAACCGGGGTCGGCAAGACCTTTGTCGCGCAGGCGGCCGGACTTCACGCCTGCGCCAGCGGAAAATCCGTCATGTTCACCAGCATCACCAAATGGCTCGAAAACCTCAACCTCGCGCGCTCCAGCGGAACCTATCTGCGCTATCGGGAAAAACTCGCCAAGTTCAGATCTGATCATTTTTGATAGAAATGGGCAGTCGCAAACTCACCGCCACCGAAGCGCAGGATCTGTGCGAGATCTTGGAAGAGCGATCAAACAATAAATCGGTCGTGTTTACCTTCCCAGTTGCCCCTCGATCACTGGAGCGAGGTGATCGCGGACACCGTCATCGCCGATGCCATCTTCGATCGCCTTCGCCACTCCGCGCTCACCATCGAGGTCACCGGCGAGAGCTATCGCGGCGTCAAAGCCAAAAAACTTGCTCTTCGGCGCAAAAAGGACGCGTAAAACTCCTCCTCCGCGGCTCCGCCGGTAACCCATGCAAGGTGGGTCCAATCAGAGGAAACCGGGCGGGCACAATGCGCGAAATCCTGCAGCAGGACGGCATTGGGCGCCGATTGCTCGGCAAAGGGCGGCGCGTAAGGAGCGTCATTCCGGCCGGACGTGGCCAACGTACTGCAACAAAGCAAAACGGGCGCCGCCCGTCATGGACGGCATGGGGCGCACTGTCGCCCCGGGCGACGGTCGCTGTCCACCGGAAAATGAATAGTTGCATCTGCGATTTTGCGAGTGCCCGGACATTGGCGGCGATGGCGCACCTGCGCGAGCGGCAGTGACCGGCCAAGAGCCGCCAAATCGCAACGCCTCCGATAGCGGCCGCTCAACGGTGCTGCTGTGCCTTTCCGGACATTCGCGAGTAAGGCCGGTGGTACATTGCGCGGTTAGGGCCCATTCAATATTGAGGCTCGAGGAACAACGCTCGGGGAGGGTGCTTGGCGCGCGACCATCGGCGACTTGCGGCAATCGTCTCACTCGACGTGGCCGGGTACTCGCGCCTCATGGGCGTGGACGAGAGCGGCACCCTGGCGGCGCTGAAAGCCCATCGGCGGGAGCTTATCGACCCCAAGATCGCCGAGCACGACGGCCGCACCGTCAAGACGACCGGTGACGGTCTGCTGCTGGAATTCCCCAGCGTCGTCGATGCGGTGCGCTGCGCGGTTGACGTGCAGCGGGGCATGACCGAGCGCAATGAAGGTATTGCCCCAGATAAGCGACTCGAATTTCGCATCGGCATCAACGTTGGCGACATCATCATTGATGGGGACGACATCTTTGGTGATGGCGTCAATGTCGCGGCCCGCCTAGAAGCGCTGGCCGACCCCGGCGGGATTTGCGTCAGCCGAGTCGTGCGTGATCAGGTATTGGATAAATTGAACTTCACCTTCGAGGATCTCGGCGCGCAGCAGGTCAAGAACATCGCCCGTCCTGTCGATGTGTATCGGGTGGATCTGGGTAGCCCGGCGTCGGAAGCGCGAAGACCCGATCGCAGTCGCTTGCGGCGCTTGGCGCGTCCAATTCCGTGGCGATGGTCGGCCGTAGGCATTCTCGCGCTCGGTCTAGCGGGCTTTGGTATCTGGATTTTTCTGCAGTCCTTGCGTACCGCGCCAGCACCATCACCTCCAACTGGCTCGATCGCTGTGTTGCCATTCACCGCGCCCACCGCAAACCCCGCGGACGGACAACTGGCGGACGCGCTTACCGCCGATCTCACGTCCGCCCTCCAAAGGGGAATGCCTGAGTCGCCAGTGGTCTCGCATAGCCTTGCAATCACATACAAGGGGAAGGCGATCGATGTGCGCGTGGTGGGGCGCGAACTCAACGTTCGCTACTTGGTAGAGGGTGACGTGCTCACCGCCGGCGGGGAGGTCTTGGTCAAGGCTCGGATCATTGAAACGAGCAAGGCGACGGAGGTGTGGAATGACGACATTCGACTGGAACAGGCGCGAGTTGCTGAGGACCGAAGCGAGCTCGTTACGCGTCTGACGGTCCAGGCGAAGAATGCCGTGTTCGACGCGGAGCAGCGACGCGTTCTTGCGGAGCCGGTTGCCGGTGCGAGCGCCGCAGATCTCACGTTACGTGCCGACGCACTAATAGCGAACGACCCGAATTCGATGAGCGCGCTGGCGGAGGCGCGCAAACTTTACGACCAGGCGCTGAAGGTCGACCCCAACCTAACGATGGCATTGATGGGTAAGACTCTCGCCGTAGCACAAACGCTTGATCTCGATCCGCACGCAGACCGCGACCGTCTGGTTCGCGAGTACGAAGACATGTCCGCGCGCTTGGTCGCAGTAGCTGGGCGCGAAGCTCGCGCGTGGAATATCCGCGCCGATGCATTGCAGCGGGCGTGGCGCTGGGAGGCGGCGCTAGAAGCGAATGCACGAGCCCAAAAGATCGATCCGTCCCGCGTCGGCTCAATTGGCCAGCGCGCTGACATAATGGTCGACATGGGGCAGGTCGAAGAAGCCCTCGCGCTGGTCGACCAAGGATTCTCGCTGCACCCCCCGGACGCCAAGGTCGTTTCTTATCTGACGGGCTCCCGTTGCCACGCCTACATGGCTCTCGGACGCTACGACGATGCGATTGGAGCCTGCGAGAGAAGCCTCGCTTGCCGATTCGTGGATGCCTCATGCCTACCTTGTCGCGGCCTACGCCCTCAATGGCAACGCCGCGAAAGCCCAGGCCGAAAAGGCCACCCTGCTGGCACAGCGAGGCCGGTTCTCGATTGCCGAATTTAAGGCGCTCCGAATTTCGGACGTTCCAGCCTATTTGCAGCAGACAGATACGCACCTATATGCCGGGCTGCGTAAGGCTGGTGTCCCCGAGGATTAGACGGGTCGTTCAACTCGGCGGCTTAGCCCTCGCTTAGAAAGTGATCGCAACACTTCGCCAGGGCCGGCGCTAGTACGCAGCACCATCGCCGGAATGGCTGCTAAACGAAGTCTGCGAACGTCTGGTTCTCTGTGGCATGACAGGCAGCGATGGGTCGGCAAGCGCCTGTCGCTCATCTCGGCAGCTGACGCTTGCCGCAGGGTCAACTAACGAGAATCACCATCGGCAAGAGTCGACCCGAAGCCGTCGGATGGAGTGGTCCATTCCGGTCATTCAAATCGATAAAAGCTGTCGCTTCAATCTGGGGAACACCAGAGCCGTCGTCCGTTCGCGATGCTGCAAAATGCGACATCTGGATAAGTGTTTCCGCATCCCCTGTGACTACCTGCGTGTACTTGTTGTCAGCGTGGAAGTAGGCGACCTCTTCAATGGTGATCAGACGCACGTCGTTGCCGATCCACGCGGTGATCCAGCGCAGGGCCGCGCTGCGCACCAGATTGGACTTCGGTCCGGCTCACAGAAAGAACAAGTGCTGGCGGATCCCGTAGACGAAGAAAATCGCGAGCGTGCCGCACCACAGCGTCGTGAGTTGCTCGGCGCGGTGGCCGCCCTCTGGCCGGAACAGCAAGAGCAAGGCGAAGCTCACGATGTAGTAGCGCTGCTCGATCAGCCACGACGGCACGACGGCGACGGCGCTCGCCAGCACGATCGGAATAAGGATCGGCCGCTCGTGCACACTGCGGACGAGATCGAGCGCGGCGAGCAGGACGGGAACGAAGAATACGAACTTGAGCCCCAGGCTGGCGGCCACCGCCATCAAGACGGCGTTGCGCAAGAAATATTCGGGCTCGATGTTGTTGTACGGGTGCGTGCTTGCGAAGGTCGACAGATAGAACGCAAAGAACAGCGCGAGCAGCAGCCCGTTGCGCCAACCGGCGACGGCAGCGCGCAGATTCGCGGGCGCCCGCGCCAGCACGAGCGGCAGGAAGACGAAAGCGTAGACGAACAGCAGGAAGAAGAGATTGCCGGTGCCGAACACCAGCGGATGCCTGCTTCGGTCGCCCACCGCGACACCGTGATTGACCACGACGAACGCGACGAACAGGAGCAGCCCGATCGCGAGCGGCCAGTTCGCGCGCCAAAACGCCCTCACGTTGCGCCATGAATACGCGTTGGCGGTCTGCTCGAGCCAGGTGATCGCCGGAACTGCGAGCAGCCAGACGACGTTGTTCTGGCGAACCGCGAGGCTCAGCGTCAGCGTGGCGGCGCCGAGCGCGTAACGGCGCTCGAGCCCGAGCCAGACACCGACGAGGATCAGCAGGAGCGAGGCGACGTCGTTATAGATCAGGAAGAAATACGGGAAGATGATCGGGCAGAGTGCGAACTGCAGCACCCGTTGATCGTGAGCGCTCTCGCCGAGCAGTCGGCGACACCGGGCGAACGACACCACGCACCCCGCGCCGAGCAACACGTTGAGGCCGCGAAGGAATCCGATCGAGTCCGAATGCGCGAGCCGCACGAACTGGGCCATAAGCCAGTGGTAGCCCGGGATCGTCGTCAGCGCCGCATCCTGGACGTACTCGCCCGCCGCCAGGAGCAAAATCTGGTGATAGTGAATGCCTTCGTCCACGCGCAGCGGACCGTTGCGCGTGAAGAGCCACGTCAGCAGCAGCAATCCCGGCAGCAGGACGGCGCGTCGATAGCCGACGATTCGTTTCATTCTGTCGGGACTCATTAGCCCGGCTCGCGCGACGCACTCCTGCGCCGCCAGTGCAGATAGATCGTGGCGACGATCGCCACCGCGGCCGCCACTGCGAGCACCAGGCGCTCGCAGTGGTGCAGATTGCCGAACATCATCTCCACGGTCTCACTCGCGAGATAGCCGGCGCCGACCCAGAGGGATAGTAAATCCAACGCCTCGACGCGCCATCGAGAGTAGCGTAGCACGCGACTTGCGCGGGCCGACGGGAAGCTGGGGTGATCGGGCGTCGCCGCGACGCCGGTGGAGGTTCAAGCGTGTTGGCCCGCGGTGCCGGCGGCCATTGGCCGCTCGGGATTAGGTCGTGTGGCTGAGGTACGTTGGCTACATGCCGGGCGGCGGCGTGGGATCGACAAACTGCCGGTCGCCTCGTTAATGGCCGGTTACCGGAAAATTCCACGGTGATAGCGACCGGCAGGTGTTGGCCGAGTGCTGCCGACCAACTCCCGCCGATTTGGCGCCCCGAAAGCGGACGGCCCAAGGGCGGAGCGGCGGCGATTCAGAGAAAACCGACCGTCGGCGTCAGATCGACTTTGAGTTACTTGAGTTGAGCCAGCGCCACGGTCTCAACCCATCGGTGCTCAGATTTGCCCGGTTTGGCGAGCCAATATCCAGGCGGGTTTCCGCGGGTCGGCGTTTTGCCTCGGTAATATTTCTCTCCTTCTCGGGTAATAAATTTTCCTCGCCTGTTTGCTGGCCAAAGGCAGCATAAATCAAGAAGATAGAGATACAGAGAGCGACGGACAAGTGATCCGCGCTTTGATCGCCCTAAACGAACTGCCTCGAAGTGAGCGTCGACACCGAATCGCGCCATCGCACTACGGCCGGTGACAACGTATTTCTGGATTTGGGTTTTTCGCGCAGAGAAGCGAAGGGTCTAATAGCTCGAGCTGACGCTCGGATCGATGAATCGATTCGCCCGAAGCAGAACCTCACCGGGCGTCGAGAGAAGCGGGCACGCCGAAAGGCACGAGGGCTAGTACCGAAACGGCTTGCTGTAGGGCCTTCAGGCGGTGCGCAAGACGCGAGTCCGTGGCTGGAACCCATCAAGAAGCCGCAGTCGTACAGTCAATTCAGCGTGGAGAGCGAACCCAACGACTCACGGATTCGTTCGTTGATCGTTCGGAGCTCGGATCCGGCGCCGCGACGCGCGCAAAGTCCCTAAAAGACCTCGATGTAGTGGAACACGTCCGCGCGCACGAGTACGGCGCCTTCGCCGGCTCACATCTCGTCCGTGTCAGGCGGCTGTTTGTTCATTCAGGCGTGCGCTTGAGATCAATCGTGAACATCGACACCCGCCTGAGCTGCATGCCGATGCTGAAGCCGCTCGGCCTTCTCTGTGCAGCGTGCGCCAATACGTCGTTCATACACAGTAATCGGCACGTGGATATCGCAAAAGGACGGAAGGAACGCGCTTCGAGTTGATCCGGAACGGTTGGGTCGTATGGTTCTGCATGATGGGCTTGTGGACGGTCATGCAGGTCTTCTTCAACATCGCACGAACTGTTCGCGACGATCAGAAAGGGTTCATTGTCCCGGGTTCTCAGTTCGTAGCCCACGGCATCCTCAAGGCAGAACCGCACAGAGACTACGAGCCGATCCAGCGATCCGGATTCGATCAAAGCCGCGTCCCTGACATCGGTTGCGGGCCTTTCCGCCGACAATCGCTCGGGCATTTTGGCTGCGCCGATCTGCTCGTGTTGAACGTCTTGCAGAGGAACTATTCATCAGTCGGGCCGGCCCATCCCCCACACGGGGGATATGGCTTGAACGCGATAACGGCAGACTCGAGCCATCGACCACTGAAGGGGCGAGGCGAGGACGGTCACATGAAAGGGTTGCGATGGAGTCCTGCGTTACTGCGTAATCCGATGGATGCTTCGTCACATCGACACCGGCGGCAAACGCCGAACCTTTGCGAGCTTACTCCACGGGACGATGGCGAGCGGGATGGCATCGGCTCTCGGATGCCTGGCAGGCGACGGCGGATTCGCCATGCTCATGGGCGATCTATTAACGACGGTGCAGGAGAACTTGCCCATCAAGATCATCTTCTACGACAGCGGCAAGCTCGGGTTCCTCGAAATCGAGCAGAAAGCGGCGGGCCTGGCTCGGTCCCCCGGTGGCCACTTGAATTTCCCCCATCTGTGGCCAGGTCAAATTCCCCCAGGCGCGGCGACAGGAGCGTGAGGATTGTTACTCGGAAACGTTGCCCTTTACAAGACGGCTGGCAGCTTCTTTGAGGCGATAGCTTTTACCACGGAACTCGGCGAGCACGCTGCGATGCATGAGACGGTCGAGGATGGCGGTGGTCAATGCGGCGTCACCGAGGTACTTTTCCCAGTCGTCGATGATGCGATTTGATGTGATTAGATTGCTGCGCCGTAGTTTGTAGCGTCGATGCAGGATCGATTGCAGTTCGTCAGCGCTTTCTGGGGTGATGCGTCGGGTCAGGAACAGATCGTCGAGCACCAGCAGGTCGGCGTCGATGATGGGTTTGAAGAGCCTGCGCTTGGTAAGCGGCGAGGCCTGCACGAGATTGATCAGCAGTTCATCGGCCTCGGCATACAACACGCGCAGTCCGGAGCGCACGGCGGCATAGGCGATGGCTTTTGCGACATGACTTTTCCCTGTGCCACTTGGACCAATGAACATTCCGCTGTCGCCCTCGGCAATGAACTTCAACGTATGCAGCTCGAAGCAGGTGCGCTTGGGGATCTTGGGGTTGTAGGCCCAGTCGAACTCGGCGAGCGAGGTTCGTTCATCGAGGCCGGAGAGCTGGAAGCGGCGATCGAGCAGCCGCGATTGGCGGCGGTCGAGCTCATCCTGGAGGATGGCGGAGAAGGTCTCGACAAAGGGGAGATTGGAGACCTGCGCTTCGATGAGGCGGGTTTCCAGCGTGGCGCGCACGCCGGAGAGGCGCAACTGTTTAAGGGCTTGGTCAATTTCCATCATGCTCATGCTCATGATCAACTTCTCCTGGGCGGATCGTGCGGTGTTGGCGAAGACAGCTCTGCGGTGGTAGGTAGGTAGGTAGCCGGCAAGCGCAGCCAATCGCGTAGAGGCGGTTTTAAGCGCCCGGGATTGGTGCATCAGGGTCGCGCCCGTCATAAATCGTCGCCAACAGCTCGTTGTCGTCCCGACCTCGGGCGCATGGTTCAGTACCTTCCAAGGGTGAGGTGTTGGCGACAGACAGGCGGGCGAAGAACTTGGCATACTCGGCCGGCGCGCGAATGAGCTCATGCTGCTGAGTCAGCGGCGAGGCGGCGTTGGTCAGCGACAGTTGCGGCTGGCGCGCATCGAGGTCGATCACCGCTTGGGCGAGCAGTTGCTCGGCCATCGCGCGCACAGCTTTGTAAGAGTGGACCTGACGCGCGAGCGCCACCGCGGCCGCCTGCTCGAGGATGCGAGTCGGATAGCGCGGGCTCAAGCCGACGATGCCCCACATGCTTTTTTGCGCTTCCCGGCCGCGCTGCGCGAAGAGCTCGCGACACAAGGCGAGGGTGTTGGGGCCGATGTGCTCGGCGCGAGTGAGGAGCTGATGGGTCTGGCGGGAGGGGTTGAACACGCGCTCGGCATCGGGCAACTTGACTTCGCCCTTGCGCGTGGCGCGCGGATGGCGACGAATGAGCTCAAGGGTGTGTAGATCGCGGATCTCGAGCTCGCGCTCGTAGAGGCGAATCAACACTTCGCTGCCGATGCGCGCCGGACGCGCCGCATACCAGGCGCTGTCGACTTGAATCGTGGTGTCGTCACCCACCGTGCGCTTGCCTTCCTCGAAGTAGCGAAAGCCCTCCAGCGGCAGCGCCTTGAGCTGCGCGCGTTCTTCCTGGAACATCTCTTCGACTTGACGCTTGGCCCGGCCGTGGATGCGTAGCGCCGCCCACTTCTCTTCCCAGTGCAAGAGATAGGCGTTTTGCTCTGCGAGCGAGTCGAATCGCTTTCCCTGCAGCGCCGTGGTCTGGGTATGTTGAATTGCGTTCTCGACGCTCCCCTTTCGATTCGGGTCACGGACGCGCGCCGGGTCGGCGACCACGCCGTAGTGCGCGAGCATCGCGCCATAGACGCGGTTGAGTTCCGGTTCATAGATGTCCGGCGTGATCACGCCCTCCTTCAAATTGTCGAGGACGCAGTAATTGACGGCGCCTCCGAAATAGCGGAACGCCTCCTCGTGCAGCCGCGCCCAGACCTCGCTGCTCGACTTCCACACCACCTGGCGAAACGAGCGACGCGAGTAACGCAGCGTCATGATGAATAGCCGCGGCCGCCGGTAGCGGCCGCTGTGCGGATGGCGGGTGAGCGCGCCTTCGCCGTAGTCGACTTGGCACTCCTCCCCGGGCAGGAACTCCAGGCGGTCGAACTGCTCCGGCTCCCGGCTGCGCAGCGCCCGACAGAAGCGCTTCACGCTGTTGTAGCGTTGGGTGAAACCAACCCGATCCACCAGCTCCTGGTAGATGGCCGTGGCGTTGCGACCCAGACGCACCTGCGCTTCGATCCACTCCCGATGCGGCTCGCAGGCTGAGCGCGCGCGCGCGGGCAGCCCGGCAGCGGCTGGCGGCGAACGAGCCCCAGGAGCCGGTGGCCAGGGTGGGGGAATTTGAACCGACAGGCTCTCCGAGCCGGTGGCCATGGGGGAATTTGACCCGTCCCCCGAGCGCGCCGCGGCCATCGCGAGCGCGAGCCTGCGCACCGTCTTGCGATCAATGCCGGTCTTGCGACTGATCTCGTGCTGCGAGACCGCGTTCTCGAGCAACGTGATCACAGCACCCTTCTGATGCGGCTTCAAGACATTCACTCCCAGCCCCTCCGCAAATGACAAAGGGGCGATCATGTCCTGTCGTCGCCACCGTCGCGAAACGCCGCAACGGCTACATCTGACTACCCGCTCAGATGGGGGATTTTGAAGTGGCCATCACTGGGGGATTTTGGGTGGCCACCGGGGACCCGGTCTACACGGACCTGAAGAATCCCGACTTCGGCGAAGTTGCGAAGACGATGGGCATCTGGGGACGCAGCGTATCGAAGGCTGGCGATCTGAGGACTCCATCCAGACCTGGCTCGCGCATCCAGGTCCCGCGCTGCTGCATGTGAAGGTGAAGCCGTGCAATTGGTGACGCCGCCTTCGCCGTTCGTTGCGCCGGAGGCGGTGGTCGGGATGGCGGTCTACAACGCCAGGGCGATGCTGCGCGGCAAAGGCCATGACGTTTGGGAATTGATTGTGGAGATCATTCCCTGATCGGCATCGAGGCGATCACCTAATCAAGCAAATGGACCGAGACCATGGTTAAGCCGACACCATTCGAAGCGGTCGATCCCGACCGCCGCTGGTTTCTCGCACTCAGCATGGGCGCGACGGCGCTGGCGATTCTGCCGACGCTATCAGCCGCTGAATCGAGTCCCCGTACTACCTCACCAATCGAAAAGGCTACAGACATGAACACCATCACGACCAAAGATGGCGTCGAGATCTTTTATAAGGACTGGGGTCCCAAGAGCGCCCAGCCCATCGCCTTCCACCACGGCTGGCCCCTCTCCGCCGACGACTGGGATACCCAGATGCTGTACTTCCTGAGCAAGGGCTATCGCGTCGTGGCCCATGATCGGCGCGGCCACGGTCGCTCCACGCAGGTCAGCGACGGCAACGACATGGACCATTACGTGGCGGATGCGAACGCCGTCTTCGAGCATCTCAACCTCAAGAATGCCATTCATATCGGCCACTCAACCGGCGGCGGCGAGGTCGCCCGCTATGTCGCGCGTCACGGCGGGAACGGACGTGTGGCGAAGGCCGTGCTAGTCAGCGCGGTGCCGCCGATCATGTTGAAATCGGCGTCTAACCCGGGCGGCACGACGATCGAGGTGTTTGACGGCCTGCGAGCGCAGCTTGCCGGCAACCGGACGCAGTTCTACTACGACCTCGCGAGCGGTCCGTTCTATGGCTTCAATCGACCGGGCGCGAAGGTCCATCAGGCCGTAATCCTGAACTGGTGGCGCCAGGGCATGAACGGCGGCGCCAAGAACCACTACGAGGGCATCAAGGCGTTCTCGGAGACCGACTTCACCGAGGATCTGAAGGCGATCAATGTCCCGACGCTGGTCATGCACGGCGACGACGACCAGATCGTGCCGATCGCCGACGCCTCGCTGTTGTCGGTCAAGCTGCTGAAGAAGGGCACGCTCAAGGTCTACAAGGGATATCCGCATGGCATGTGCACGACGAATGACGATGTGATCAACCCGGACCTGCTCGCCTTCATCAAGGGCTGAAACGCGTGAAGCTCGCGTGACCGTGCCAGCGGAGAAATACGAACAACAGGACATGCTTACGTCGCCACGCCGGCCACAGCCGTGCGCGCGATGTCACTGAAGCCGGATCCAGGCGTCATTGCGCGAGCGGACGAGAAGGATTAATCGCGATCGAACGACCCAAGTCGCGACCGGCACTGTGCCGGCGGCGAGTCAACAAATGGTCGAAGCGCACCGTTCGATTGCGAACTTTGCTAGATTTTAGGGACGAACAAGGCGTCAGAGGCGGCCCGCGTCCTTCGCTTCGAGGATGGCAGCCTGAAGCGCTCTCTTGAGCTTCTGGTCTTTGAGGTTGAGCGTGCCGCGCTTTGGATGCTCGCCGAAACGTCGATTCGGCGAGGGTGCGAACCATTCAGTGTTGAACGACAGTCGCACCATGTTGCCGAGATCGAATTTCGTGTCCCGGTCGAGCCCGGCCCTCGGGTCCGTCGCGCGGATTGTGAACTCGCCGGCGTAGCGCTGCTCGACGTCCTGCGAGGTTCCATAGGCGACCCGCACAATCGAGGCCGATTCGCCCTGCGGGTCCTCTTCGACTTCGACGACAAGTGCCGGCCTGTCCTTCGGCCCAGGTATCCCGACTTCGCTTTCCGGAAACCGGCACTGAACGATGTCGCCGGCCTTCGGCCTTGGCTCCCAGGGGCGTGCGGTCATTTCAGCAGGCTGCTGAGGACCCGGCCTTTGCGCTTCGGCTCGTGTCTGCGGATCGCGGCCAACTGCGCCTTGGTCAGCGGCGGATAGGCTTCTTCGGCTTCGCCGCGTAGCGCATCCTCGCGCAGTCTGGCGAGCGCGAAGTGCACGGCTTGGGTTTCGGAAAATCCGAGAGCCTTGGCGATCCGGCGCACGGTCTCACGGCTGACTGTGGTCAGCGTGTCAACCTTGAAGTTGAGCAGAAGCGCCTCTTTCCTAGGTGCATCGTTGGTCATGGCATATAGCTACCGTCGTTACTCTATATAAGAAGTATATATGAAAGTTTGCACGACCTTCAAATCGTCGACATGTTGGCAGCCGCCCAGGCGCGCTTGAGGTCGGTAATATCGCGGGGCCGTCTTAGCCCTTCAGAGCATCCCAATCCCGCGCGCGGGTCCGGTGTTCCCGAAGAAACTGGGGTGCGGCATCGGGCGGCGGCACTGAAGGCCGACTTACACTACAAGGTGAACGGCAGCGCCGATATGACCGAATTACCATTGGTGCGAGCTGTGAGCGAGCCCGCTTTAGAGCATGGTCCGGGATTCGTCGGTGACACTGGTGAGCGCAGCAATGCGCATCCCGTTTGTGAGATCGAGTCGAATTCGACGCTTCCCATGGCGCTGCCGTTCGTTACCCATTTTGGAGGGAACGATGGCGATGCGCAAGCGAGATGAAGCGATTGTGTTTCCCAACGCGGCGGGGATCGACATTGGGGCATCGAGCCACTGGGTGGCGGTGCCCCCGAAGGCGACAGATAACCCGGTACGCGAGTTTGGAGCGATGACCGGCGACCTGAACGCGATGGCCGATTGGCTCATCGCGTGCGGCGTCGACACGGTGGCCCTTGAGTCCACCGAGCACGCGACATAATGCACACCTCTCTATTCGTACTGTGTTAAGTGATTCTCGAGCGACAAGTCTTTCGTGGTGGTGATGAGACCGATCCGGCGCACCGTGGGCATACGCACTTCCGACTGAATTTTGCTGGCGCTTTCCAAGGTCAGGGCTCGCGGGGCGCTTTGGCGTCGATGAGCCGTTCCGATTCTTCCTCCCAGGCGCGCATGAGCTTCTTCACTTTGCGGTAATTGGCTATCGCCTGACGCAAGAGGTCGGCCTGCTCAGGCGAGACGTAGCGGTGAGCAAGCTTGCGGGCCTTCATCCGACCCCACTCGTAGTACGGCCCGTGGCGGGCTGCCGGATCGTGTCGGCAGCGGCAATTCGGCTTGCCACATTTCATCATTCGCTTGAGCAGCGTGCCGGAGCACAGGCAGTCGACCTTGGCGATGGTATCGCGGAGGTGGCTGATGCGCTCAGCGGCCCGACTGGCTACCTGTTCTGGACTGGGTTTTGACATAGAGCTTGAGCCTTTGCGGTCTTACGTATATACTAGCGTAAGAATGACGTTAACACAACTGCCCTCCAAACAGCCGTGCGACCGCTTCGACTCACCTGGCGGGCGACCCTCTTTGTCCCGATCGCTTGGTCCAGCAGAGATGCACCGGCTATTGCACGCGCGAGGTGCGCGATGTAGGAGGGGGCGATGGAGCTTACGGAAGAATTTGGACGCTACCTTGGGCAGATCAGTGAAAGCCTGGGTCGAGCGGAGCGCAAGGCGGGCCTGCGGGAGTACTGTCGAGCGCTGATGTTGCCGTTGAAGCGCAAGAGCATCGAGCCGCTGGCGGCGGCCATCGATCCGTACCACGTGCCATCACTGCACCAGTCGCTACACCATTTCGTAGCCGACTCGCCGTGGTCGGATGAAGCCGTGCTCGGCGCCGTGCGCAGCTGGGTGCTGCCGAGGATGGCGGCGCAGCGCCCTGCGTTGACGTTCCTGATCGCCGACGATTCCGGCATGCCCAAGCAAGGCACCCACTCGGTGGGCGTGGCGCGGCAGTACTGCGGTCAGTTGGGCAAGACTGCCAACTGCCAGGTCGCGGTCAGTCTGTCGCTTGCCACCGTGCAGGCCAGCCTGCCAATCGCGTATCGCTTGTATCTGCCCGAATCCTGGACCGAGAAGCCGAGCCGCTGTCGGACAGCAGGGGTGCCGGCGGAGGTGAAATTCGCCACCAAGCCGCAGCTTTCCCTGGCGCAGATCAGGCAAGCCAAGGCAGCCGGGTTGCCTGGGGACGTGGTCGCCGCCGACGCCGCTTATGGCGATGACACCGACTATCGTGACGGCATTAGCGCCTTGGGACTTCTCTACGTCGTCGGCATCAAGCCGGGGACCACGGTTTGGGCACCGGGAACCGGTCCGCTGCCGCCGAAGCCATGGTCAGGCCGGGGCCGTCCACCGACCCGCCTGCGTCGCGATGGGACCCAGCGACCGGTCTCGGTGAAAGAACTGGCGATGTCGCTCAAGCCCTCGGCCTACCGCCAACTCACTTGGCGTGAAGGTAGCAACAGCAAGCTCTCGTCGCGCTTTGCCACCGCCCGCGTCCGAGCAGCCCATCGAGACTACCTGGGCGATACGCCGCGCGATCAAGAGTGGCTGCTGATCGAGTGGCCTAAAGGGGAGTCCGAGCCGACCAAATACTTCCTCTCCACGCTGCCGGCGGACATCTCCCGCATGCAACTGGTCGCCGCCGTCAAGATTCGCTGGCGCATCGAGCGCGACTATCAGGAACTCAAACAGGAGTTCGGCCTGGACAACTTCGAAGGACGCAACTGGCGCGGCTTTCATCACCACGCCACGCTGTGCATCGCAGCTTACGGATTTCTCGTCGGCGAACGTCTGGCTCATGGCCAGGACGCTAAAAAAAACTCCGCCTTCCGCGCGCCGCCTTCCCTACCCGAAGGTTACGCCCCGCGGGGCGCCAGTTCGTCCGCAACGACACGTCGATAACTCAATTCCGACCCTGCGCTGGCACATCGCCGTCGTCATCGCTCACAACCTGCAGCGGTGTCCGTGTTGTGGTCGCAACTCACCTGAGAAATTCCATGAGTGACACAGTAAGACTATGTCATTGAATATCAATCGACAGCTGATTCAGATTTGCTGATTGCGGAGCATGGCTCAGCGGCACTCGTGCCAAAAGCGCGTCCAAGTCCGCTTTCCGGATCACCCAAGGAGCTCCGAAACATACGTGTGTGGCGGGCAGCAACTTCTTTTCAATCAAACGCAATGCGGACGCACGGCTGACGTTGAGGACAGTTGCTGCTTCGTCCAAGAACAACTCCCCGCGCGCGCGTCGCGCCTTCTCGCTATACGCGGCAACAGCGTGCGTGTATCGTTGCGCGCAAACGCGACTTGCCGTCCAGGTATGACCATGGGCGGTACGCTTGCCCAGGCGATTCAGCACGCAGGCGATTGCGGCGTCAGGTTGTATCATCGCCAGCTTCTGTATGAGCTCAAGCGTGTCGCTGTCGGTGGCATAGCGATGCTGCCCATTGCGCCTCTTCGCGAACCTCAACTCGGTATGATCACCGCCTTGCCAGTGCAGCAGCATGCAGACCTTATCATCGTCGATGCTGACCACAATTTCCTTCACCACCGTTCGTAGGATTCGCTTCTTGATCTCGGCTGAGCCCGCCGGATGGTTCCATAGACGCGGCAAGTCCTGACCGAGTTTGAGCAGTTCCTCTTGCGCCTCCGGACTGAGTTTGTTGGCCGGGGTTTCACGCAACAAATCCAGCTCTTCCTCCAACTGCGATTGCACCTTGAGCGTCTCATTCCAGCGCCGCTCGAGCTCGGCGGCGACGAGACGGTGCAAGGGATCTACCGCGTCGTAATGGCGCTGTGCCCGTGCCACTTCATATCGCGCTTGCTCTAGCTGCGAGTTCACGTGGCATCGGTCGGCGGCGCAGACGCTCGAGGTCTACCGCGAGCTCGCCTAATCGCGCCCGCCCGGAAAGCTGCGTGAATGCCGGTCTCGCGAAGCGAACCGGAGTCAGCGTCCCGCCGGCGAGCTGCATTGCGACAGGATGCAGCGCAGTGGACTCGATTTCGTCGGGATTGATCCCGACCATCGCAACGTCCGCGATTTCAAGACCTTCGGTGTGGAAACTCTGAATCCGTTCGCCTCGAGATAGCCGCTCCGGCGGCGCAGCGCCCAGAGCGAACCTAAACCCAGCAACGCGACAAGGAGCGCGATGTTCGACCCGGCTAGTGCAGGAATGGCGGAGTTGAACGTTGCCGCAGTCCAAGACGTGGAGCTATTGCCATTGCTCCGGTAGCCGGTGGAGTAACGCACACCGGCCATCGAGGCGCGAACGGCCGGTGTAGATCGTAGAAGCGCCGCTCATCGCTGAGGACCGAGCGGGGCACTGTTCCTCGGCGCCGATACGCCGCTCGGGCCGTTCTACATCGGCTATGGCTTCGTCGCCGGCGGGAACCGCAGCGCGTACTTGTTCCTCGGGCACCCGTAGCCGATGACCGGCGCGCAGCGCGTAGGGTCCCTCAGCGCAGCGCGAGGTCGACGCGCGCGGGCGCACCCGGGGTCTCGCCGTCCGCGACTTTCACGCCGCCGGCCTCGTTGCCCAGACGGGGTGCGATCAGGAACAGACGCTCGCCCGGAACGCCAGTCGCGACAATCGCGTCCTTGACGGCCTGCGCGCGCCGGTTCGCGAGCTGACGCAGCGCGTCGTCGTCGATCTTCGCGTCCGCGAGCAGCATCGCCTCCATCTCGGCGGGCGGGACGTCCTTCAGCATGCCGAGCGCGTTGCGGGGACGATCGGGCAGCGCGGCCGAACGGTACGCCTCGGCGAGCCAGCGGTTGTGCTCCTCCGCGTCGACCGTGACCTGGTCGACCGACGCCGGCGCGTTGCCGGCCGCCGCGAGCGATTTCATCTTCTCGCGACGGACGGCGGTTTCCACGCTGGCACGCCGAAGCGCCTCGCGATCGGTCGCGGGATCGGCGCGTCCGCCGATATCGAGCTTGAGCGCGGGGCGGTCGGCGAGTGCCTTGCCGAGCGTGTCGATGCGCTTCTTCGCGTCGGCCGCGATCGACGCGCTCCCCGGCGCGAACGAGAGCGTCGACAGCTCCTCGCTGCTTCCGAACGAGGACGCCAAGAGCGCGAACGGTGCCGTCACCGCCTTGGTGATCAGGTTGACGATCACGCGGACGATGAGGCCGCCGACGGAAAACTGCGGATCGTCGAGCGATCCCGAGATCGGCAGCTGGATGTCGATCACGCCGCGCCGGTCCTTGAGCAAAGCCACCGCGCGCAGTACCGGCAGCTTGGTGGCGGTGGGACTCTCGACGCGCTCGCCGAACGTAAGCTGGTCGAGCACGAGTCGATTCTCCGCGGCGAGCTTGCGGTTCTCGACCCGGTAGCGCACGTCGAACGTAGAGCTTGCCCTTCTCGATGCCGTACCCTGCGTATTTCACCGAGTAGGGCGTCAGCGGCGGCAGCTCGATGTCGCGCGCCTTGCCGGCGAGATCGAGCGAGAGCTCGCTGGCGAACGGATGGATGCGTCCCTGCACCTCGACGGGCGCGATGCCGTCGACGCTCGCGGTGAGCGCGACGTCACCGGCCTGGTTGGCCGACATCGCCGAGACGCTGCCCGCGACGTCGGTGAGGTTGGCCGTGTAGTTCGGCCTCACGAACAGATCGGAGAAGACCACGTTGCCGCGCGCCAGCTCGATGCGGCCGATCGACACCGGCAGCGCTTCACTCGGCGCGCCGCGCTCGGCAGGCGGTACCGGCTTCGCATCGGGCGTGGGTTCCGGGTTCGCCCCCGGCGTTACCAGCCTGGCGATATTGATCGTGGCGTCCGGATAGACGATGACGCGCGCGTAGAAGTCCTCGAGGGCGACGCGACCGGTGGCGGCGTGGAACGGTTCGCTCGCGATGTCCATCCCCTCGACCACCAGCGATTTCCAGCGTGCAAGATCGGACGACGTCGGCTTGTCGAACGAGGCGAAGTCGGTGACCTTCATCTCGCCTTTCCACGAGGCGCGCACCGGAGCGCCGCCGGGAACGTCCAGCCCGACCTGTCCTGTCGCAGCAAATAGGCCGTCGGTGACGACGATGTTCACTTCGTGCTCGAAATAGGGCTTCAACGCGACCAGCTCGAGTCCCGACGCCGCCAGCGTGCCGGACAGCGACAGCGGCCGGGTCGCGACCGGTCCCGCGAAGGCGATCCGCCCGCGCTCGCCGATGCGCCCGCTGAGCTTGAACTGGGATTTCGCGCCGTGCGCGTTCGACAGGTCGCTGGCGAGAAGATCGACGTCGCGGATTACGAGCTTGACTGCGGGCGTCGGCACGCGGTCCTCGAAGTCGATGGCGCCGTGCTCGGTCAAGGCCTTGGTCGCCGCGATCGTCCACTCCGCGCCGGAGGTCGTCACGTTCTTGGCCTGCCCCGGCTTCAGGACCCGGGCGAACTCGAGCGAGCCGTCGCGCTCGCGAACGATACGAAGCGAGGGACTGCGGCTCTTCAGTTCGCCGAACGTCACCTTGCGCGCGCGGACGTCGACGTCGACGCCGGTCGCCGTGAGGGTCGGTACGCGCCACAGCGGACTCCGGTTGCCGGGCAACGCGAGCGACAGTTCGGAGATCGTCCCCACTCCATCGCTCAGCCTTAGGTTGCCGCTGGCATCGACGCTGAAGCGGGCGGCGAGGTCGAGCGAGCCCTTCTGCACGTCGACGTCGAGCACCTCGCTTGTAGTACGGAAACAGCAATCCCAGCGAGAACTTGGCGAGCTCGAAGCGGCCGGTTGCCGCGGGCGCCGTCGGGTCGACGTCTGCTTCGCCGGAGAACGATGCGATACGGTCCTCCGACACGAAAGCGAGCTTGACATGCGCCTTCTCACCCGGCGCGGTCGACAGGCTCGTCGCGTCGAGCTTCACCTCGACGAGCGTCGAGCGGAAACCAGACGTCTCGTCGGCGAGCGCGACGGTTCCATGATCGATCGCGAGCGTTCCGACGGAAACGGCCCACGGCCGCTCCTCGGTCGCCGTGGACCCGGTTGCCGGCGACGGAGCAGGCCGTCCGGCGTCGAACGGCGCGTCGAGGATCGGGCGCGCCAGCTCGAGCGTCCCGTCGGTCAGCCGCATGATGTCGACGCGCGGCGCTTCGATCGCGACCGACGCGATGCGCGCCTGCCGGTCGAACACCCCGACGCGATCCAGCGCGACGGCGATGCGATCCGCCGCCACGAGCGGCGTGCCGTCGCGCCGCTTAATGGCCAGCCCGTCCACGTGCGCATTGCCGCGCAGCTCGAGCCGCCGGTCGGTCGGCCCCTGCTCGACGAACGCAATCGTCAGGCGCGTGGTCAGCGCGCCGCCGGCGAGATCGAGCGTCGGACGCGATGGCAGGTAGGCGACGTAGGGTGGAAGCTTGAGCGCGTCGAGGTCAATGTCGAGCGTCGTTTCACGGCGCTCCGCGAACGGCATCGCCGAGCCCTTCAACGCGAAATGGGAGCCGTTGAACGTGCCTTCCATGCGCGGCGTGACGCGGATATCCGTTGCGTACGGAAGCGAGGACAAGAACGGCACGGCGATGGTCAGAGCGGCTATCTCGTGCCGGCGGCCGGCGAGGCGATCGTCCAGAGTGATCGCGCCGTCCTCGATCTCGATGTTGTTGAACGAGAATTGCGGCGGCGGCCCGGGTGGCCGCGGGGCGAGCGCGCGGTCGATCAGGTCCTGCACGTTGTAGCGACCGTCGCGCTCGCGCGCGAGCAGCACGCGGGGCCGCGTCAACTTGACGGCATCGAACACCGGCGCGCGGTGCCAGAGCGACGCGGCCGAGACGTTCACGACGAGCTCGTCGAGGGCGAACAACGGACGTTGCGCCGTCTTGTCGGCGATCACGAGATTACGCACGACGAGGCGCAGCCTGTAGAGATTGAACGCGACCGATTCCACGGTGGTCGTGCGACCGAGCGCCTCGGTCAGCCGCGTCTCGAGCTGCGCCCGCGCAATCGGCGGAACTGCGACCCAGACGGCCAACATGAGGAGCGCGATCGCACCCGTGGCGTAGAACAGCCGACGCACCCAGCGGCTGCGCGTTGCGGGGACGATCGATTCCGAAGCGGAGGACATCATCGCGGCCGCCGTTCGTCGGGAACAGCGACGACTCGATTCTATGCCGTTGCGACCGGGATCACGACTGTACCGAGGGACAGTCCAGTACGCGTTTTTGCAAAGGTTGCTGCGATCCGCACCTGCGCCTGGACTTCTGCGATGGCGGTGGGCATCGAGCCCGGTGGCGGCATGGAAGATGACTCTGCCCGCCGCGGCCGGTTCGAGCACGCCGTTGATGACGACACAATGGAAGTGGAGGTGTGCCGTCCATACGTGCCCCCCCTCATCGAGCGTGGACGCTCAAGCGTCGATGGCACGCGGGGCCGGCGGCCATTGGCCACTCAGGCAGGTCATGCGGCTGAACTGTGTTGGCTGAGTACCCAGCGGCGGCGTGGGATCGCCAGGCGCTGGCCGCCTCGTCAACGGCGGCTGGCAAATTGAGACGTAAGGGCGACCGTCTGGAACTGGGCCGGTCCCTGCCACCCACCAGGCCAATCTGGATGGCCGCATCGCGGCATTGCTGCCATTGGCGGCGTCAACTTGACCGGAAGGGGGCGTCGGCTCTGGGCTCTGGCCGGTCGGGTCCTGAATGCGTACGCTCGCGACAATGGCCGGCCCATGATTCAGGAACTGCGACCATCGGCGTCAGAAATTGAGTTACGTGAGTTGAGTCAGCGCCACCGTCTCAACCCATCGGTGCTCAGATTTGCCCCGTTTGGCGAGCCAATTCCACCTTGACCCAGAACGATAGCGGCCGCCAACTTGGGTCTATTTCTTGGGTATATTCGGACCGTCGCTCGCGGTCACGGTATCGCCTTTCTAGCTTCCATATCTTTCAACGGAATCTTGCCGTCTGCGCAAATTTGATTGGGTCTATTCCTCGACTAGATGGCCGGCATTGCCGCGCTAGGCGAACACTCCATGCCCAATACGGCCGAGCGTATCGAGCACGCTCTCGGCGCCGATATCGGTATCAAGCAGGCTCAGCGGCGCACTGCCGCGAAGCGCTGCGTTCGGTGACTTGAGCCAGTCGACTGCGGCGGCGGGATCGTCAAACACTTGAGTCGCGCTGGGAGTAAGCTGGGCCAAGCGCAACAGTTCGGTCTTTCCGATGACTCTGTGGCTCACCATGATCACGGTGGCTTCGTTGTTGATTCGCGGCCGGTCCTCAGCTGTTCTATATAGCAGGAAGCGATCCGTTGGAGTCATTTTGCCGGATAAGGCGTGCCGTCCCGGTGCGCGTACCCGTCAATTTTCGGATCGAACACCATGTCAATGTCGGGATAGGCGATGAAATCATCGGCGGAGCGCGTACCGATTTCGAGGCACACGGCTGCGGTGCTGGCCCTGTCGACGAGATGGTGACCGTTGGTGCGCGCGCTGCTACCAGCCGCCCACGAAGGGTGTGAGCGCCGACGCTGAAGCGCGGAACACCGTCGCCCCACAACTCGTGTCACGCAGGTTCGAAGCCGTGCGAATTGCGCATGACAGCAAACGCCTGGCGATAGCCGTGGGAGGCTCGACTCCGCGCGAGACACGTCAACTCGACGCCGGCCCGTCGAGGACGCCGCGGGCCAATCGCCTCGCTACACAACTTGGATCCAGCGGCGCGCGCCGGCTTCCGGCAGTGGAGACGTCAGCGGCCGTAGCGCCGCCGGCGTTGCTGATACGCGCGCACGGCTCGCAGGAAATCGATCTTCCGGAACGCTGGCCAGAACACATCGGCGAAATAGAATTCGCTGTGCACGCTCTGCCACAGCAAAAAGCCGGACAGCCGAATCTCTCCGCTGGTTCTGATGATGAGAGCGGGATCCGGAAGGTCCGGCGAATACAAGTGTCCGGCCAGAGCTTCAGGTGAAATCCGCCCAATCGCATCAGCGAATGTATCGCCGTGTTGCAGTCGCTCCAATAGCATCGATCGAACGGCGTCGACGATTTCCTGCCGTCCTCCATAGGCCACGGCGATCGTCACTCGCATGCCGTCGTGGTTTGCGGTCGCGGCTTCGGCAGCGCGCAATGCCGCAACCGTTTTGTCCGGCAATAGATCAAGCCGGCCGACGGTGCAATTCGAATCCGCGCGCGGCGGATCAGCGGGTCCATCGTGAGAACGTTGAGCTTGGTTTCGATAGCGGACAGAATGTCAGAGATCTCCTCTGGGCGGCGCCTGAGGTTGTCTGTCGACAGCACCCAAAGCGTGATCGCCGGAACGGACAGCTCGATGCACCAAGCCAGCAGGTCATCGAGCTTGTCGGCACCGGCGGCATAAACTGCGCGCGCGTCGGTCAAGCTTTGGCGCGATCCGTACCGGCGATTGCCGTCGAGAATGATGCCAACGTGCCGGGGAACCGGACCCGATAGTACCTGTGCACGGAGGCGGCGCCCGTAGATCTGATAGATCGGGGAAAGCAGCCAATCGGTACAAGTCCGGCGCCACGAACCCAATGCCGCGGCGTGCGCGTTGAAGACCCTCGAGACATTGCTAGCCACCGGTGGGCTCGCTAACGACCTGCGCCCGACGAGTTGCGATCAATCGCTCGCGAGTTCTGCCTGCGAGCGAGAAACAAACGAGCGCTCGCATAGAAGCAATTGGCGGCTGCGTCGCATTCGCATGGAACCGCTACACCTATCGACCTCGCGCTCAGCGCGAAATCGGGAGGGTCAGGATTGTCCTGATCGGCGGTATGTCTCCCGTCTGCAGCGCGTACGTCGTCTCGAGGAGCGCGAGACTCTGCTTTGAAAGAAGACATAATCGCTTCGGACTTGCCAACCGGTTTGTGGGCTTGTCTTAGTCCTTGTGCGCGATCCTGCATCCAAAGTACGGGCCGAGCTGCCCCCGACGATGCAGTTCAACCGGCACGTGACTGAAGCGACCCTCACGGGTTTCGAGCCCCCGTGTTGAATTTCATCCTTGAAACTTAGGCGAGGCTTAAGCGGCCGAGCAAATGGCGTACGGGGCGCCAGAGACCGCGAATGACTGGCGGGCTAATCCCGGACCAACCCCGCAGTTCGCCTCCCGGGCAAAGCCGCTCTTTAGATTCGCCTCTTATCGACGCTCCGATGCTTCTGGCTCGTGGTGTGCGGGCATGGCGATGCTTTGGTGGCTAAGGATGACACAGGTCTGGAACGGCTCGCAGCCCGGAGACATCGGGAAACGCTTTGTCCTCTATCGGCGGCCCGAGCCCATCTGTCTGCGGGGACAGGCGTACCAACCGGTTATCGCAGGGGCTCGCGGTCGCGCCTGATCATTAAGCCTGGCCTAAGTGTGTTGCCCCATCTTTGCAATCGTGGCAGGCAACCAAGCCACCGCCAATCCACTGCAAGGAGAATCGCATGCAACGCAAGATCCTCATTCCCGCTCTCATCATGGCCGCCGGTGTCGCTACGGCCGGCGGACTCGTCTATGCCAAGCAATCGGGCGGCGTGGCCCATAACGAGGCGATGGTCAACTTGGCGCAGGCGAAGATCTCGCTGGCCCAGGCCGTCATGACCGCCGAGCAGCATGTCGGCGGCAGGGCCAGCCGCGCCGAACTCGAGAATGAGAATGGCCGGCCTGTCTACGGCGTCGAGGTCGCCGACAACACCAAGACGACGGACGTCAAGGTGGATGCTATCGACGGCAGTATCGTTTCCGCCCAGACGGATCAGGCGGACCACGAGTCGGACGGCCGGCACGAGGAACGGGACGACAATTGATCGCAGATCGTAGGTTCCAGCCCGCTTGGGATTGAATGGATGGGGAAAATATGATGGCTAACCGCTCGTTGGTGACCAGGATGCTGCATGCGGTGCTGCTTTTGGCGGTCGCGCACCAGCTCATACTGGTGGGACTCGTGGAACGTCCAAAGGTGGGATTCGCCGGCAATGCATTCTTCGCGTGGCATGAATCCGTCGGTCTGGTCACCGTTGGCATCGTCGTCGCCTTCTGGTTGTGGACATTGCTACGCCAATCGGAAACCGCGCCGAGCGCCTTGTTTCCATGGCTTTCGACACGACGGAGGCAGGCGCTGTGGCTTGACGTGCGCGCTCACTTGAACGCGCTGCGTCGGTTCAGGCTGATGCACGCTGATGAGAGTCCGCTGGCCGGCGCCGCGCACGGTCTCGGGTTGCTAGCCGTGTTCGCCATGGCGGGTACCGGCGCGGTCATGGCATTTGCCAAAGTTCCAGGCGGAGTGGTGCTGCAAATTCACAAGCTCATGGCCAACCTGATATGGGCATACGTCATCGCGCACGCGGGTATGGCACTGCTCCACCAGGCCCAAGGGGACGACGTATGGCAACGCATGTTCTGGCCCCGGGCTCCCGCGCGGCGCGCACCATGCCCGCAATCGTCAAGGCACTGAGCGCCGGAGCGGAGAATTCGTTGCCTGGAATCGCACCGTGACCAGCAGTCCCCCCAGGCGGCTCGACGTATCCAGCGTGAGCGTCGCATGATGCCGCCGGGCGATGCTTTGGGCGATCGCAAGCCCGAGCCCGCTCCCCGGCGTGGCGGCGCTGCCCGCGACCCGGTAAAACCGATCGAAGGCGCGGTCGCGGTCTTCCACAGGAATCCCCGGCCCACTATCGGCGATCTCGACGATGGGCGCCCCGCCCGCAGTGCGAATCGCGACGTCGACTGTGCCGCCTTGCGGGGCATACTTGATCCCGTTTTCCAGCAGATTCCGAAACAAAATGCGCAAGGCCTCCACGTCGCCGTTCACCGAGATGGTCTCCGCCTCGCTGATTCCCAAATCGATGCGCCGTTCCTGCGCCATCGGAAGTACCTCGCCAATGGCGAGGGCGATCGTTTCGCGAAGATCAGCCGGGGCAAGCGTCTGTGGGCCTGCGGCAGCATCCTGGCGCGCCAGCACGAGCATCTGATCGACCAGACGTGCGGACCGGTCGATCCCGGTGAGCAGCCTGCGCGCCGCCACCGCACGCGCCTCGCTATCGGTGGCGCGCTGCATGCTCTGGACCTGCAAACGAAGCGCGGCGAGCGGAGATCTCAGCTCATGCGCAGCATCAGCGACGAAGCTTTGCTGCGCGGCGAACGCTTCGGCCACTCGTCCAAACAGGAGATTGATTTCGTCGACCAGGGGGCGGACTTCATCCGGAAGACCTTCTGCGACCAGTGGCGAGAGCTCGTCGGCGGCCCGCCGCGCCACCTGCTCGCGCGCGCGCGCCAGGGGGCGCGTCGATTGCGTGACGACCCACCAGACCGCCAGCATCAATGCCGGGGCGAGCAACATGACTGGGCCGACCATGCGCAGCACCAGCCCGCCCGCGAGTTCCCTTCGGGCCGCAGTGTCCTGCCCGACCTGGATGACTCGCGTTGGGGTCTGCAACGAGAACACCCGGTAGCGGGTGCCATGCGCCGCCACATCCGAAAAGCCGGCTCCGCTCTGTCGCGGCAACAGTTCATCTTGCGCGGAAGCGAATACCAGAGCGCCATCGGGCGCAAAGACCTGGATCAGGAAGTCGAAGTTCGCTTCTTCGACGTCGTGTCCGAATCGAGGTGGAGTTGGCCCGAGCGGCGCCCCGTCCCGCAGCGCCAAAGCGATCTGCTGCATCTGATAGTCGAAGATTTCGTCAGCTTCCGAAACCGCGGAATAGTAGGCAAAGATGCTCTGGATGATTGCAGCAATCGCGACCGCGATCAGCAGCAGCCAGAGCAGCCGTCCGCGCAAAGAATGGCCACGCACCGCAGGCGCCGTCGGACGCGCCATTGATCAAGCCTTCGGCACCAGATATCCGACCCCCCGCACATTCTGGATCAGCTTCGGCCCGAGCTTTTTGCGCAAACCATGGATGTAGACCTCGACCGCATTGCTGCTGACCTCGTCCCTCCAGCTGAAGAGCTTTTCTTCAAGCTGGGCACGCGACAGGATCAGCCCGGGGTGTGCGAGCAGCGGCTCCAGCACCGCCCATTCGCGCGAGGAGAGGATGACAGGCTCGCCGTCAACCGTGACTTCCTTGGTCGCCGGGTTGATCGTCACGTTCGCGTACTCGTAGACGGGCTCGGCGCGTCCGGCTGCGCGGCGCAGATGGGCCCGAATCCGCGCCAGCAACTCGTCGATGTCGTATGGCTTGAGAATGTAGTCGTCAGCACCTGCGTTGAGTCCCGCGATGCGCTCCGCCACGGCATCACGCGCCGTCGCGATCAGCACCGGCATCCGTTGCTTTCGCGCCCGCAGCGATCGCAATATGTCCAGTCCACCCCTCTTCGGAAGGCCAAGATCGAGTACGACGAGATCGTAGGATTGGGTGAGCAAGGCGGTGTCAGCCATCGCGCCGTCCTTGACCCAATCGACCGCGAAGCCCTCGCTGCTCAACGTTTCGAGCACGATCTCGCCAATCATCGGATCGTCTTCTACAACGAGCAGGCGCATCGGCAGAGCTGTTTGGGGGAGGAAATGGTATTTTCCAATGGTTTGGCGCTTTGCAGACAACTTACGGCTCGATACTTAGGCTGCGCTTAAGTCCGAGATCCTCGGACGAAGACGCAGAGCCACCCCGAGGGAGCTCGACGGATGGATTGCGCGCTCATGGGGCAGCGCAGCGGCGCATCCTTGCATCGGTGGGGGATGCACGAGAGTATCATTCGACAACGTCTTGACGTGTCAGGGAATATCGCGGTGATGCTGCGAGGAAGGCCATGAATTACGCGGCGCTACTCCGCTCGGCGTCAGTCGCGTTGCTGCGGAACAAGATGCGCAGCGCGTTGACGGTCCTCGGCATCACCATCGGCATTGGTGCGGTCATTTGCGTCGTGGCGATAGGCAATGCGGGCCAGACCCAGGTGGAGCAGCAGCTCAACAACCTGGGCGATAACTTTGTCTGGATCGAAGCCGGCGGGCGGGCCGTCAATGGCGTACGCACCGGCACGCACGGGACCAAGTCGTTGACGCTTGCCGACGCGGCTGCCATCAGAGAGCAGGTACCCGTCATCAAGAGCGTATCGCCGAACGTGGATGGCCAGATTCAGATCATCTACGGCAACCAGAACTGGTTCACGCATTACCGGGGCGTATCGCCCGAGTTTTTCGACATCAAAAGGTGGTTCGTCCTGCAGGGCGCCGTGTTTACGCCGGACGACGTGGATCGGGCGGCCGACGTCTGCGTGATCGGAAAGACGGTGCGCGATCAACTGTTCGGCGCTGACAATCCGATCGGCAAGGTGATGCGCGTCAATGGACTCCCTTGCACCGTCGTGGCGACGCTTCAGCCCAAAGGGTTGTCGGTATCCGGGCAGGATCAGGACGATACGATCATCATGCCCTTTACCACCGTGCAGAAGAAGATCAAGGGAGTCTCCTGGCTCGACGACATCCTGTGCTCCGCGGTGTCCCCCGAGGCCGTTAAGCTCGCCGGTCAGCAGGTTGCAGCCCTGCTCCGGGATCGGCATCACCTGCGCGCCGAGGAGGAGGACGATTTCAATATCCGCAATCCCGAGGACATCATTCAGGCCCAACTGGCAGCCAGCCGGACGTTGACCATCCTTCTGGTGGCGATCGCTTCGATCTCCCTGCTGGTTGGAGGCATCGGAATCATGAATGTGATGCTGGTTTCGGTCACGGAACGAACCCGCGAGATCGGTGTCCGTTTGGCCGTGGGCGCCACCGAAGAGGCCGTTCAACTTCAGTTCCTTGGTGAATCGATCATGCTGAGCCTCGTCGGCGGCTTGGCGGGAGTGCTCTTGGGGATCATCGGCTCGATACTGGTCGGTCGGACGCTGCACTGGCCCATGCAGATTTCGGTCGGAGCGGTGCTAATTGCCGCGATGTTCTCGGTTGCGGTGGGCGTATTCTTCGGCTATTACCCTGCGCGCAAAGCGGCACTGATGGATCCTATTGAGGCCCTTCGGTACGAGTGAATTCCGGGGTGAGCACTGCACTTCCGAGTTTACGCGGCTGAGGGCCATCGGGGATCGCTCATGAAGAACAGGCGCGCCTGGCTGATTCTATTGGCCATCGCAATCGCGCTCGGATTGTTCGCCAACTTCGCCCTCACCCGTAAGGACCAACCGCAGTACTTCACCGCCAAGGTGGAACGCGGCACGATCCGGAATGTGGTCGATGTCACTGGAACCATCAATGCCGTCACGACGGTTCTTGTTGGGTCGCAGGTATCGGGAACGATCGCCAAGCTCGGAGCTGACTTTAATTCGCGGGTCCGCAAGGGCGACGTGATCGCGGTCATCGACCCGGCATTGTTCGAGGGCGCGCTGCTGCAGGCGACAGCCGACCTGGAAAGCGCGAAGGCGAATGTCGTCGCCGCACGCGCGAACCTGGATAAGGCGCTGGCGACGCAGGTGCAGACGAAGGCCGACTACGATCGCGCGATGGCGCTCATCGCGCAGGACAGCATAAGCAAGCAGGCTCTCGATCTCGCCAAGGCCAATTACGAGTCCGCCGACGCTTCGGTCAAAGCAGCTGCCGCGGCGATCACCCAAGCCGAGGCACAGGTGAACCAGAAGGCGGCTGCCGTCTCTGTAGCGCGTACAAATCTAGATTACACGGTGATCCGTTCACCCATTGACGGGACGGTCGTCGCGCGCAATGTCGACGTGGGCCAGACCGTCGCCGCGTCGTTGCAGGCCCCGACCTTGTTCACGATTGCGCAGGACTTGACGAAGATGCAGGTTTACGCCAAAACCGACGAATCCGACGTGGGCAGTGTCAAGTTGGGCCGGCCGGTAGTGTTCAAGGTCGACGCGTACCCGAAGGAAACGTTTAGCGGCGTCGTGAGCCAAGTCAGAATGAACCCGACCACGGTCCAGAACGTAGTCACCTATGACGCGATCGTCAACTTCGACAATCCCGAGCTGAAGCTGTTTCCGGGAATGACGGCCTACGTCACGATCCCCGTGGACACCGCACGGAACGTCCTGAAGATCGCCAATGGCGCCCTCCGGTACAAGCCGCAGCTTGCGCCGGAGGAGATGCGGGCGCTTTACGGTCGCTACGGAATCGGCGCCGACGAAAGCGACTCCGAAACTGAAGGTGCGACAACCCGTCTTGCCAGCGCAGGCGACGCTGCCACACGGCCTGTCGACGGGACACCGCCCGTCACCATGGCGACCGCTCCTGCGCGCGGTTCCGGAGTCAGTGTCGTGGTGTGGAAGTTGCGCGCGGATGGTTCCATCGAACCGGTTCAAATCGTCGTCGGAATCACCGATCATGCCTATACCGCCGTGGTCGACACGGTGCGTGGCGAGTTGAAGGAAGGCGATCAGGTCATTACCGGTGCGCTCGTCGCAAAGGGTCAGCCACCTGGCGGGTCCAGCGTGGGTGCGCCCCCAAAGAAATAGGGCTTACCGGGTCACCGGACCTGGACGCCAGCGCAAGCTCGTCATGTTGGTCGAACCTCAACCCGAAGCGGTGCGGCAGCATTCCGGGCCGAAGCTGATCTGCGTCGAGGATGTCCACAAGTACTACTCCCTCGGCGAGACGAAGGTACATGCATTGCGGGGCATCACCACCACCATCGACTTCGGCGAATTCGTGGCGATCATGGGCGCCAGCGGGAGCGGCAAGTCGACATTCATGCACCTGCTGGGCTGCCTCGATCGCCCGACTTCCGGACGCTATCTGCTGGAGGGCGCTGACGTATCCGGGCTCGACAAGCGTGCGCTCGCACTGATTCGGAATCAAAAGATCGGCTTCGTGTTTCAGGGGTTCAACTTGCTGGCCCGCACGACCGCGCTGGAGAACACCGAGCTTCCGACCCTCTATACGAAGATCGACAGGGTGGAGCGCCATAAGCGCGCGTCGAGTGCCTTATCGATGGTTGGGCTGGCTGAGCGAGCTCTGCACTACCCCTCCCAGATGTCGGGTGGCCAGCAACAGCGAGTCGCCATCGCCCGGGCACTTGTCAACGAGCCATCCATCCTTCTCGCCGACGAGCCGACCGGCAATCTCGACACCCGCACCTCGGTCGAGATCATGGAGATCTTCCAGCGCTTGAACGATGGAGGGCTCACCGTCGTCATGGTCACGCACGAACATGATGTCGCCCAGTTCGCCAAGCGCATCATCGTCTTCCGCGACGGCACCATCCGCAAAGACGACAAGCAGGACAACCGACCAATCGCCAGCGAACTGTTGCGAACCATGCCGGCGTCGGAGGACTAGAAACGCCGGCCCGCCTGTACGCGATAGCCGCTCCGAGCCATCGGCCGAATAAGGGCTTGCCAGTGGACGGTTTGTCGGCCCCGGGCAACAGCAGCGAGCCGGATGCGATGCGCGTACACGTTGGGATTGACGTCCTGGACGGGCCGGTGGCATCGACGTTACCCGGAATGGAGGCGCTGCAGAGCGCGCCATTGGCATTCGGATACTTCGCGAGTGGCCGGGGCGAGGCGGGCCGTGTGGTGTTCCAGGAGGCTTACTAGTGCCGAGCGGGTTCGAACAGGGCGCGGTTCATTTTCTTCACACCTACGGCTACATGGCACTGTTCGTGCTCCTCGCGCTTGAGACGGCGATGATTCTGCATTTCGTTCCGAGTGAGGTCATTGTTACCGTAGCGGCCGCCACGCTTGCCACCAACGGCGCGCAGTTGGCTCTTGTCATTGTGATCAGCACCTTGGGCGCGACCGCCGGAAGTCTCATGCTGTACGCCTTTGCGCGCTACGGAGGACGCCGACTTCTCGATCGGCACCCCCGGTTCTTCGGGCTGAACGCGAAACGCCGCGCTCGTCTGGAGTCTTGGTTCCAGCATCCTGCCGGCGAAAGTCTGGTGTTCTTTCTTCGCCTTCTCCCGTTCTTTCGCGCGGTCGTGAGCATTCCCGCGGGGCTGGCCGGCATGGATGTGCGCAAGTTCACGCTCTACAGCGCGGCAGGAAGTCTCGTGTTCAATGCCACGCTCGGCTACTCGGCTTATGCGGCGCGAATGAACCCCGATGTCACGGCAGAAATCAACGGCGCAATCGGGTACGCGACGAGTCGGTGGCCGTTTTTCCTCGCGCTCGCGTTGATCGCACTGGTTGGTCTTGCTCTACTGTATCGCGATCGCTCCGCCTACCGGCGGGCACCGCATCTCGCGGTTCGACACGTTTTGCGGACAAGCGCGATCGCCGCCGTGGCGGCGGGCCTGATCCTGATCGCGTTCAGCCTTTCCGCGCCACATGCTACGTATCAGGCCGTAACCTGGATTGCAGTGGACGCCGGCCAACTCGCTGAGCAGTACAACGTTGGAGCGTTGCTCTTTCTCTTGGGCATTGCATTCGGGGCGATCACGCTGGGCCTTGCCGTTCTCACTGTGTCGCCGCTCCTCGAACGAGGCGTGGAGGCTCTGTTCGATTACCTCCGCGCGCGGGCGAGGAAGAACGGACGGCGCTGAAATCGTCCTGTGTCCAAGTGGTCTCTCCGATCGAATTTCACCTATTGCACCTCGCCTAGGTGTCGAATGCGACCCTCATGGCAATTGTAATGCTTCCCGCCGCCGCCGCGATGTCTCGAATACCGCAGCGATCCGACCTCCGCGACAGCCATTCCGTCAGCGGCGACGCAACCTGATGACAGGTCGAGCAGAGGGCAGCGAGTCTCAGACCGGCATGCGGCGCACCAGTTGGTCAGCGGCCGTGAAAAACGTCCTCCGATACCAAAGCACGATGCCCGTGGCGGTGAGCGCGGTCGCGGCAGTAAGCATGAACACCACGACAAGCTGGTAGCGCACGGCGAGGGTCGGCGCCGAACCAGCGAGAATCTGCCCGGTCATCATGCCGGGCAGCGATACCACACCGACCACCGCCAGTGCATTGATCGTCGGAATCATCGCCGCGACGGTGGCTCGCCGCGCGGGCTCGGCGGATGCTTGTTGTGGCGTCGCACCGAGGGCGAGGTAGGCCTCGATCTGCGCATGTCCAGCCTCCATCTCCGACTGCAGCCGCTCCGCCGCCAATGCCGCGCCGTTCATCGCGTTGCCAACGATCATTCCGAACAGCGGTATCAGGTAACGCGGGTTGTACCAGGGCATGACATCCACCACGACTGCTGCGACATACGCCAGCGTCAGACTCGATCCGATCAGGATTGACACAAAGCAGATCGACCGCAACCGCGGGCGTGCTGGCGCCCCCCCGGGCTGTCGGGGCGTGGCGGCGAGTGTTGCGGTGAGTGTCATCAGCAGGAGTACGCCCAGCACGAAATACCAGCGGTTGGCATTGAAGAGCCACACCAGCACATAACCGATCAGCGTCAGCTGGATGACCGCGCGGATCGCGCCGATCACGAGCCGCTTGCCGAGGCCCAAGCGTTGCCACGCGGACAACGCGATGGCGACGAGGACCAACGCGGAGGCTAATCCGAGCTGGCCCCAGCCGATTTCGACAGCCGGTTCAATCATGGTTCTTGCCTTCCTCGCCTGCAGTTATGAATTCACGCGTGCGCGCCTCGCTAGGGGCGCTGAAGAGGCGCGCAGATGGACCGGCCTCGACCACGCGGCCGGCCTCGAGCATTACGGCATAGGTGCTCGCAAGGCGCGCTTCGCTCAGCCGATGCGTGACCATGACGATGGTGAGGCCGGTACTTTCGCGAAGCCGCCGCAACGTATGCATCAAACGCTCGGCAACTTCTGGGTCGAGTGCGGCGGTGGGCTCGTCGAGCAGCAGTACTTCCGGTCGGGTCATCAATGCGCGCGCCAATGCAACGCGCTGCTTCTCCCCGCCGGAAAGATCGGCTGCGATACGGTCCTCAAAATCCGCGCCGAGCTCCACCAGCCGCAGAACTTCGCCAATGGGGACCGATACTTGGCTGGCCGTTCCTTTGTCGCAGAACGTCGGCACGACCGCAAGGTTCTCGGCCACGGTTCCGGGGAACATCGCCGGCGTCTGGAACACGAATCCGACGCGCCGGCGCAGCACCCGGACGGGGAAGCCGACGATCGGCCGGCTGAGAAAGCGCACGACGCCTGAAGTCGGATCGTCCAGGCGGTTCAACAGTCGCAGCAGCGACGTCTTGCCCGCGCCGCTGGGACCGATCAGCGCCGAGAAGCCGCCTTTCGGCAGCGCTATGGTCACACCGGCCAGCACCCGCCGGCCAGCCCGCTCCTGGGTTATGTTCTCGAGAGCGAACGCGTCAGGTGGTGCGGGGACCGGCTGCTCGGATGAAGGTGGCATGGGTGGGGCGCTTGCCTCAAGTGACGATCGTACGGTCCAGGGTCGGTTTGCTTTTGCGACAACCTTTACAGAGATGCTGCACAACGCCGGATTCTCCCAGATCGACACGAAACGGCTGGAGCTACGTCCGATTCCGGTGGATGCGTCTTAGCGCGGTCCCCGTAGAGGCTGGCGATCCACGAATTTGTATAGGGTTCTGTCCTCCGAAGAAACTGCGTCCCGGCGATTTATGGTGAGTACGAGCATGAAAGCCATGGCATGATCTCGGCGTGATGGCCCTCGCCTGCATGATTGCGGGGCTGGTTGCCGATTTGGGTGGCTTGGCCGCAATCACCCTGAGGCCGCGACGATCAATCGAAACGGGAAACTTGGTTAGGACGCTGGTATCGGTCAGCACAATTGCTGACTGCATCATCGCTTGCAGATCGGCCTGCGCGCCGCGCGCAGTAATCCCAGAACTCATTTCATGGCACAACGGCGCGACACAGCTACGACCAACGGATTCCTAATCCGTGGAACGCAATTCCGCCTGCGCACGGGACGCGGAGGGAACAACATCGTCGCTTTTCTCGGCTGTTGCGTTCGGCGCAATCACGTAGGGCGTTTTCGCTCTCACAGTCTCGCAGGGTGAGGGCGAGCTGCGTTATGGGCTCGACTTGCCGCTGTGCCGAACGGCCGCGACGAAGATCCAGACGAGCAAGAGCGGGATTAGCAGCGGCAGCAGGAACGGGAAGGCGAGCCATGCTGCGAATACGCCGGCGAGCACCAAGACGCCGAGGACGATCAGCGCTGCCCCGGCGAACACGAAAGCGAGCAGGATTGCCGCGCAGAACAGCGCGACGGTTGCCACGAGCACGCCCCAACCTTCTGCGGCGAGCTTCGCCGACCCCACGAGCTTCTGCCCGTTGACGATGATGGAGATATCGCTCGACTGGAACGCGACCCAGCCGAGCAAGGCGAGCAGCAGTAGCACCAGCGCGATGGCTACCGCTTTCATGCCGAAGGTGGCACGACCAGTACCGGCACCGTCGACACATGCAGCAGCTTGGCGGTCGTCGAGCCGAGAACCAGGCTGCGCAGAGTGCTCTGGCCGCGCGTCGCGATGCACACGATATCGCAGCGAGCGGCGGCGATGGCCTCCTGGATGTGCTGGGCCGGTGCGCCGATCGCCGTGTGCTCGGTGAGCGCGAGCTTCGTCCCCGCGAGCACTTGACGTGCCGGCTCCAGCGCCGCGTCGAAGCGTCCTCGCTCGTAGTCCGATAGTGCTTTCGCGCTGGCCATGGCGCCGATCTCGACGCTCAACGGCGTTCGATCGTAGACCGCGAGGAGATGGATTTCCGGAGCGGCGACAAAACACGGCACCAGGCTGATCGCCTGGCGCACCGCCGCCAGCGAGCCGGGCGAGCCGTCCACCGGCAGCAGGATTCGCACGGGGCGCTGGGGTGGGCCATATGCGGAGGAGTCGGTCGCTTGCAGCGCGGGCACGACGAGCACGCTACGCCGAGCCAGGCGCAGCACCTTGGTCGTCACCGAGCCGATCGGGAAGCCGATCAGCGCCCCAGCGCCATGGGAGCCCAGCGCGATGAACGTGCTGTTGCGGCTTTCTGCCTGTGCGGCGATCACGGTTGCCGCGTCACCGAGTTCCACCGCACTCGTTGCGGAGTGAGAGGTATCCTTGAACAGCGCGAGCGCAGCCGTGAGTACCTGTTCCCCGGCGGCGCGGGCGAGCGCTTGCGCCCGCTGCTGCGCATCGAACGCGAACGGCTCGCCGAGCGCCGAGGGTTCGGGCTGCACGTTGAGCACGCACATCTCGTCCACCTTCCACCAACGCGCCATCGCGGCGATCTTGCCCGCCGCGCGCAGCGATGCCTCCGAGCCATCGAATGCAAGTAGGATCTTCAGCATCCAGGTTCTCCTTTCATCCTCTCGTCTGCAAGCCGGTTGTCGGGAACTGCCACACGCCTCCGCGCGACAGCGCTGTGCGGGCGCGTCTAGAGGCGGTCCTGCTGCTGCATGTTCTCGCCGGCGTGCCGAGACGCCCGACCGGAATCTGCCCTTCGATGCGCTCGAGCACCTCCTTTGGTGATGCTTTACAGTAATCCCAACTCTGGTAATAGTGCAATTGTATGTTGTCGGGGCGCGTTCGGCGCCACTTACCATGAGTAGCGTACGTCGAAGGTGCCGCGCGTAGCTTCAATCCAGATCAACCTTGCGCCTCGAGCGGCCCGGTGGCGGCATCGACCTTCATTTGCCCGAGTGCATGGCGCATTCGCGAAGGGCACGAGCTATGGCACGAGATGCGCCCGGCGGGCGCGTTCGATCGGGCGGTTCTGGTCTTAGGGTAGATGGACGAATCAGCCGGCGGCGCTTCCACGCCGGATACACACACTAATCCCTACCTAGTGTAGTGTCCTCATATGACTAGACATTTTGCCGGTATTTGCTATGCTTCGTTCATGGCGAACGTGAGCCTGGCGATAGAGCTGCAACCGCCGGAATTGCGCAGCTGGAGCAATGGGAATCCTCGCACGGGACTCCGCAGCAAGTGGCGCTTCGCTGCCGGATTGTCCTGATGGCCTTGGCGGGTGAGCAGAACCTGGAGATCGCGGCGGAGCACGCGGTCAACCGCCACACCGTGCCCTGTGGCGCAAACGGGTCCACGAGAGGGCATCGGCTGTGTGTGGGAGATCGCCCCGGGACGGGGCCGCAAGCCGCGCTACGACCAGACCAAGCGAGACGCGATCATCAAGGCGACCCTTCAGAGCAAGCCCAAGGGGATGACGCACTGGAGTTGCCGGCTGATGGCCGAGGCGCAAGGGGTCAGCAAGAACACGGTCAACCGGCTCTGGCAGTTGCACAATCTGAAGCCTCATTTGAGCCGCACCTTCAAGCTCTCCCGCGACCCGAACTTCCTGGAGAAGCTGACCGACGTGGTCGGGCTGTATCTGAACCCGCCGAACAAGGCGGTGGTGCTTTGTGTGGATGAGAAGAGCCAAATTCAAGCGCTGGATCGCACGCAGCCCGGGCTGCCGCTAAAGAAGGGCCGCTGCGGCACGATGACGCACGATTACAAACGCAACGGCACGACGACGCTCTTTGCGGCTTTGAACGTGTTGGATGGCAAAGTGATTGGCCAATGTGAGCCGCGACACCGGCATCAGGAGTTCTTGAAGTTTCTCCGCCGGCTGGACCGGGAGTTTCCCGGAGCTGCACTTGCACTTGGTGATGGACAACTACGGCACGCACAAAGATCCGCAAGTGAAAGCGTGGCTGAAGAAGCATCCGCGTTTCGTGTGCCATTTCATTCCGACCAGTTCGAGTTGGGTGAATATGGTGGAGCGGTGGTTTGGCGAATTGAACGAGCAAGGCGGTGCGACGGGGCAGCTTTGTGAGCGTACCGGATCTGATACAAGCCATCGAAGACTTCTTGGCGGCCTGGAACCAAAACCCGAAGCCCTTCGTATGGACAGCGACGGTGGGCAGATCGTGGAGAAGATCGACCGAGCGCGGAGAGGATGGAGGAGATCAAGCCGATGGCGCTGCGAAGCCAACGAGCGATTACCGGCCAGGCTTCCTCGAGTGCGCCCGATCCCATGAACAGGCCGATGTGGCCGCCGGGAATCAGCCGCTTCTCGATCCGCTCCTTCGGCGTGCCGAGATACTTCTCGGCGTCGAACACCTGCTCCCTGGGCGTGATGTCGTCCGCTTCCCCGGCGAGCAGGTACACCGGGCAGCCGATGTCCTTGAGATCGAGGCGCCGGCCGAGCGCGACGAATCTGCCCTTGGCGAGGCGATTCTCCTTGAAGAGCTGCACGATCGCCTGCAGGTACCAGCGGCCCGGCAGATCGATCGGGTTCTCGTACCAGCGCTCGAAGGTCTCCTCCTTGTGCAGGTACGCAGGATGGTCGATGTGTTCATAGAGATCGATGTGCTCCTGAATGTAATGCTGCTCGGGATGCATGCCTTTCCAGCCGCGCAGCATCACCTCGCCGCGCATCAATCCACCGCCCATCGCCACCAGCTCCTCATAGAACGAGGTTGGATAGGCGTGTGCCATCCGCTTGATGGGGCCGTCGCCAGCGTCGGTATCGATCGGCGCGCCGGCGAGCACCAGGCTCGCAACCTTGTGCGGATAGCGGGCTGCGTACATGGCGGACATCCACCCCCCCTGGCACAGACCAACCAGATTGATCCGTCCGCCCAGGTCGTCGATACAGACGTTGATCTCGGCGAGGTACTGGTCGATCTCGAGGTCCTTCATGTCTTCGCTCGCCGATTTCCAGTCGGTGAGGAACACGCGTGCCACGCCCTTGGCGAGCAGCGTCTCGATCAGGCTCTGGCCCTTGTGGTAATCGGCATCACCGCCGAATGGCCCGCATACGGCGCAACGACGATCGCGGGAAGGCCCTCGACGTCGGCTGCGGCCGAGTAATCGCGGAACACCATTGTGCGCAGGTCGAGCATGACCCGATTCGGCGTCGCCACCCGCGGCCTTGCCTCGTGATGGATCTTGATTTCCTCGGCGACGAACTTGAGGTTCTTGCCGTACAGCTCAAGCCCCTGTTCGACCAAGCTTGCCGCCGCGGCCATCGGCCAGAACAGCGGCACGCTCACGCCTTTGAGGCTGTGTGGGTGCGGGCTGGTCGCGCGCTCATCGCGACGGGTCGGCGCGGTCATCGATCATTTCTCCATTCACGATGCGAGCATCGAGCTGCTCACTCCGTAGTGCTTGCGATTGCCATGGATCATTCGGACGGATTGCTCTGGAGCGCCTGCGCACCCGTGACGAGGTCGATCAGCTCGGTGGTGATCTCTCCCTGGCGGGCCTGACGCGCGTCGCGGCGCAGTTGCTCGAGCTTCCTCGACACGTTGTCGTGCGCGGACTCCATTGCGCTGAAGCGTGCCGCGTTTTCGCTTGCAGGCGACTCCACCGCGGCTTCGGTGAGCAGCGCGAAGACGTACTCGGCGACACGTTTTTGGAGCAGCAGCGAGGGCGCCAGGTTGTGCAGTGGCGGCAGACGCGGCTGCTTCGCCGCGAGTCGCCAGCTCACGACGGACACGGCGAGCGCGGTCACGAAGTCGGCGTGGCCTGGCAACAAGCCGAATGCATCCGTATCGTCTTCGGCTCGGACATGCGTTACGTCGTCGGTGGCGACGACGATCGCGAGTGGCGTTGCGACGGTGAGCTTCAGTTTCACGGAGTCGTCGCCTGGGCTTGCGCTTCTCCGGCGCGCGCCTCGTCGAGATCGCCAACCATGTAGAGCGAGGACTCGGTCCACTCGTCCGCCTCGCCATCGAGAATCGCTCGGCAACCGGCCAGTGTTGCCTCGAGCTCCACCGTGCGTCCGGATTTGCCGGTAAAAGCCACCGTCACCATGAACGGCTGGGTACGAAAGGGGCTCCTATCAACGCGCGCCCATCCGCTCAAATGTGCGGTGGTCGCGGCGTCGCGGAGGTCGTTGAGCGCGACGATCCTGACTCCTGCTCGCTGCCCGATTCATGGTACGCGCGCAGCAGCGTGTTGCGGCCGACGCGACCGTAGCCGTTTATGGCGCCGCGTATGGTCATGGCTTGCCGACCCGGTGAGATCGAGTGGAGCACCTCGGGTGCCTCGCAAAGAATGCCGCGCCTCGGCCAAGTTGGCGGGCGCTCACCGTCGGCCCTACATGGCGCGCGAGAAATGACGCACGTAGTAAACGACCGCGCCGGCCGCCGCTCCAACCGTCGTCCCCGCCACCATTCCCGCTAGCCCTGCCGGCTGGCTAAGCAACAGCGTCAGGCACACAGCGGCGGCTGTGCAGGCCGCCGGTGAAAGCCCCATCGCCTTGCCGTAGAGCACTGCCACGACGAACAGCGCCGCGACGCCGACAACAAATCCGGCCGCACCGCCCAAGACTAGATACCTTAGCCATCGGGGAATGGGGCCCGTGGTCGGATTGAGACCGGAACCCAGACCTTTGTTGATCATGACACCTCCAGAGCCTTCCATACACCGATCTCTCTAGCACCCGGCGCGGGTAGTGCAAACACAATGATTTCATTAGCATATTATTATCGACTGTTAATCCGGCTCGCTCCTTTGCGCTTGATCAAGAACTGATCGCTTATCGCTCTCCTTCTACGCCGAGAGCGCCGTGGGTGTGGCAACCTGGATTCGGGAGCGGCGTCAGGGTTACTAGCAAAGATCCATTGGCGCCACGCCGTTCGGGAAGGGAATTTAGCGTCCTTTTGCCTCGTCGCCGTGCAGGATCGCTGCGGTGTTCGCGCTCGCTGAGTGAATTGCCGCGGAAGCCGCTGCCGCATCTGGTAGATTGATCTCGCGTGCGCGAGAAGGATCGCCGCCTATCGGGCACTGGGGTTGACCGGCCTGAACCGCGGCAGCGGCCGCAGGACGTCGAGCTGCCCGACCCGATATGCGTCGAGCATGCCGATGTGGCGCCAGTAAGCGCGCTCTTCGTGCGGCTCGATCTCGGGGATCGTGTTATTCCCAGCGGAAAAACAGGTTAAAGTTTTGGGCACACGAAGCGGATGGGCGAGGTGACGGCGATGGAACTGCTCACTGAACGCTAGCGGACGGCTGACTGGGGTGTTGTGTGCTACGACCGCATGGTGATCACTGGCACGTTGCGGGTGTGTGCTTTGCGAGGGCATGACGAGCTTCCTGCGCTCGCGTGGCATCCGCATCTTCGACTACCCGCAATTCGCGCTGCGCTGCGCGAGCGCATCCGCGAGAACGCGCAGGCGCTGGCCGCGAAGCACGCTGCGACGATCGAATACGTTGCAAGGCCACCTCCGCAAAGAAGATCTGGTGGCAAGGTGCTGGCCACCGCGGCGCGGCGCGGGACTGGTCATGTGCTGTGGCGATGGAGACCTGCGCGACCTACCGGTCTGGCACGACAAGGGCAGCGGGCGCACCTTCCTGCGCCCGACACCACCAAGTGCCTGCACTACTACTTCTACTGAATGAGCCAAGCTGGGGCTGATCTATGTGCGGGTGCCGACCTACTGCCGTTCCGGTTGCAGGTGTACTGCAACGGCACGGCTGGCTGGCCCGCGCTGACGCGTGAGGGGATCGACTTCGCTACTGCGACAACGCCTTTGTTCGCATCGCCGACTTCACCCGGGCGCAGGCCTTGGCCGATGGCCTCAATCCCGACCTCCTGCATCGGCACCTGAACCATTACGCCGGCTGTGCTGCCGGTGCTCGACGAGTTCGGGCAGACCTACCACTGGAGCATCATGCAGATCGAGTACTCCACCGACCTGCTGCTCAAGAGCGAACAAGTGCTGGCGCCGCTCTATGCGCAGCTGGCCGCGAGGCGGTGCTCTCGGTAAGGCCGAGCAGGTGAGCACCTTCCTGGGCAAGAAGATCACCCCGCAGGTGGCAGCCGAGATTGGCTCGCGCCTGAGTACGCGGATCGAAGGCACCTGTATCAAGCATAAGCTCGGGTCGTGCTCGGTAAGCTGTACGACAAGTTCGCGCGTATCCTGCGCATCGAGACCACCACCAATGATGTCTCGTTCTTCAAGCACCACCGCAAGGTGGAACATCGCGGCGGTCACGCCACCGCGAAGTCGCACCGCTCAAGAAGTCCATCTACAGCCTGATCGACCTGCGGGAGATCTTGCTCGCCTGCAACCAGCGCTATTTGGAGTTCCTCTCCAGCCTGGACGACCACAGCCCCGGCAGCGCCTGCTCGATCACATAACCCACCCCAAGCCCGACGGCGAGCGCTCCTGCAAGGGCCTCAACTTCTTCGATCGCAACGATCAGGCTCTCCTGCGCGCCGTCCAACGCAGAGTTCGACATCCATGGCTTAGCGCGAGCTGATCTGCTGCGGCTGCTGCCCGCATGTCGCCCTCCTCGCTGTCGCGGCAACTGCGTCGCTTGCGCGTCCTCGGATTGCTCAAGCGCGCGGCCAATACCTACCGCTATTACCTCACTCGCAGCGGTCGCTTGGTCATCGCCGCCTGCGAGCGACTGTCCACATTCGCCATCACACCAGCATTGACTCGCGCTTGACTTCATCATCATCAATCTGTGCCAGATTGCAGAACTTTAAGGTCGTAAGAGACTAACTCGTAAGCCAGGATGTGATGGCCAAGGAGGGCGCGCGGCAGCGCGTGGCGCCCGAAAATCAGTCTCGCCGGTGCCGATGCGGGTCCTCGAGCAGCCCGATCAGCACAAGCCGAACGCACCCGTATCGTCTTTGGCTCGGACATGCGTTGCATCGTCGGTGGCGACGACGATCGCGAGTGGCGTTGCGACGGTGAGCTTCAGCGTCACGATGTCGTCGCCTGGGCTTGCGCTTCTCGGGCGCGCGCCTCGTCGAGATCGCCAACCATGTAGAGCGAGGCCTCGGCCCACTCGTCCGCCTCGCCATCGAGAATCGCTCGGCAACCGGCCAGTGTTGCCTCGAACTCCACCGTGCGTCCGGCTTTGCCGGTAAAAGCCACGGTCACCATGAACGGCTGGGTAAGAAAGCGCATCAGTCGCCGCGCTCGCTTGACCGCCGTGCGATCACCAGCACTCAGTTCCTCGATGCCGAGAAGGGCGATGATTCCTGCAGCTCGCGGTAGTGTGCGATCGTCCTGCGCACGTCCTGCGCGGTGCGATAGTGCGCGGCCCACCGACCCCGACTTTCCGGATGTGCGGAAACGAGATCCGAGATTCCTCCCAGGTCCGCTGCGGAAACTCGGGAGAGAGCCTTAACAACGTGATAGCGAGCCGTATCTGACGGTTGAATGCCAATCACGGCCAACCTAGGGAATCTCTGAAAAACCCCTTGCATATCTGCGTCTATTTCCTAAGGTGGAGTAGGCGGATTGCAGGGAGCGCGGACAATGAAGCAACAATCGCTGTCGATGACAGGCTACTTCGACAAAGGCAAGAAGACGCGGCGGGAGCAATTTCTGGCGGAAATGGACGAGGTCGTTCCGTGGCGGCGGTTGTGCGGGCTGATCGAACCGCATTATCCGAAGGGCAGTCGTGCCGGTGGTCGTCCGCCGCTGCCGCTGGAGCGCAGGTTGCGCATTTATTGTCTGCAGCAGTGGTACAACCTGTCTGATCCTGGTGCCGAGGAAGCTCTCTACGATTCGATTACGATGCGCCAGTTCGCTGGGGTGAGCACCGATGCGGATGTCATCCCGGACGAGACCTCGATACTGAACTTTCGGCGGCTTCTGGAGAAGCACGCTCTCACTGAGCGGCTGCTCGCCGAAATCAATGCCCATCTGTGCGAGCGCGGGCTGTTCGTGGGCAAGGGCACGATCGTGGATGCGACGATCATCAACGCGCCTTCCTCGACCAAGAATGCCGACAACGAGCGCGACCCCGAGATGCGCCAGACGCGCAAGGGCAAGCAGTGGTACTTCGGCATGAAGGTGCATACCGGTACCGATACCGATTCGGGTCTGGTTCACACCGTGATCGCCACCAGTGCCAACGTGGCCGACGTGAACGTCCTGGGCGAACTGTTGCACGGGCAAGAGGAAAGCCTGCACGCCGATTCTGCTTATCATTCCAAGGCGCTCAAGGATGCGGCTGAGGCGGCTGGCATTGAATTTAACGTCAACCAGCGCGGCACCCGCAGCCGTCGGCTCACCCAAAGGCAGCGCGCACGCAATCGGCGCCTGTCGCGAGTTCGCGCCACGGTCGAGCATCCGTTCCTCGTGGTCAAGCGCCTGTGGGGTCATGCGAAGGTGCGCTACCGCGGGATCAAGAAGAACTTGGCCCAGATGAACACGCTGTTTGCGCTGGCCAATCTGTACCGTGTGCGATATCGCTTGATGCGTTCATAGGAGAGGTGCGTCCATGAACGGCAAAACGAGCAAGAAAGCCTAAGAAAACGGGCGAAAACACGGCCTCACTGCGATCTCGCGGTCGGTTTACGCCGTTTGCTCACAAATAGATGATCACAGCGCTTCGCAGTCCCCGTAATGCAGAGCTTCCCTAGGCGAACTGAGTTCCTATCCATTGGCCGATGGCTTTGCTCGCCGCGATTACCACGATCGCGACGATAACGTGTTTGGCGACTTCGGTCACCGGCGCAATGTGGCGTTCGCGCGCGAGTATCCAGCTGAGCGTTGCGAGCAGGGCGATCCCCCAAAGCAAAGCTAGGGCTGTCGCGACTGACATCGGGAATACTGCGACGAGCAGCACAAAGCTGAGGCACAGCCCGAGGCGGGCTGCGAAGTTCGTCAGCGTCCCGATAAACGCCTCGCGCTTCTCAAGCCGCTCCGACTCCTGGTAGATGTGAACGCTGAGCGAGTCGGTAAGGTTATCGGCTATTGCCGCGATCAGCAGCGCGCTCACGATCGTCCGCTTCGCGGCGTCGGCGGCGCCGAGGCCGGTGATAAGTGCCATGCTGGTGAGGACCCCTGCTGTCACACCGAAGGCGATTCTATTGATCTTCAATGCTGCTGCAATCATGACGGCCCCAAAGCGACGCCCCCGGCGGGCGATGCTCCATTATCGGCGTTGCCGTTCGGCAAAGGGGCGCCGTCCGGATTACCGGCTATGTTCGCGCCCCCGGGCTGCAACGCCTATCATTGAGAAACGAGCATGACGAGCAACAGGATGCGGCCGATCCACCTGGCCGAAATCTTGCGCGAGGACTTTCTGGTGCCGCTGGGACTGTCGGCTCGCGCGCTGTCGCAGGCGATCCATGTCGCGGCGACACGCGTGAACGACATCGTCAACGGCAAGCGCCGCATGATCGCGGACACGGCGCTGCGGCTGGCGCGCTACTTTACGGGTTGAGCTTGCGGACGGCGTAATGCCTGTGAGGCGGCGCGCCGCCGCACTCCGGGGCGGCAGGTTGCGGCGAGGCCCCCGAAAGCGCGATGATTCCATATTTTTGCATCGCTCCAGCCCGCAGCAGACGCGTCCTTTGACGTAGAGCAACCCATCGAAAGTCGCGGGGTGCGACGATCCCCACACCAATAACGTTGGCCTAGCGCCACCATGCTGGGAGGAGAGCGAATGAAGATCACCTGGAGGACCGTCGCGCCGCTGGTGGTCTGGCTCATCATCTATCTCATTCCAACGCCAACGGGTCTCAACGCCAACCAGTGGCATTACTTCGCGGTGTTTGCCGCGGTCATTGCGGGGCTGGTTCTCGAATCGATGCCGGTTGGTGCCGTAGGGCTCATCGGCCTGACCGTTGCCGCTGTCCTCGGTTATGTCGAGCCGGACCCGAACAAATCGCTGCGCTGGGCGCTATCAGGCTTCTCTGAGAGCACCGTATGGTTGATCGTCGGAGCATTCATTTTCGCGATTGGCTATCGGAAGAGCGGTCTGGGAAAGCGGATCGCGCTGGTGCTGGTCCGCGCACTCGGCAAGAAGACTCTCGGCCTCGGCTACGCGGTGGCATTCTCGGACCTCGTTCTCGCCCCTGCGACCCCTTCAAACACCGCGCGCAGCGGGGGAACGATCTATCCGATCGTCAGCAACATCCCGAAGATCTACGGGTCCGAGCCAGGACCGACGGCAGGCCGCATCGGCACCTATGTGATGTGGACCGCCTTCGCCGCGACCGCGGTTACGAGCTCAATGTTCCTGACGGCACTGGCCCCGAATGCGGCCGCCCTCGCGATGGCCAGGAAAACGGTGGGCATCGACGTGGCGTGGTCGCAGTGGTTCATCGGCTTTGCTCCACTCGGTATTCTGCTGATGCTGTTGGTGCCGTTGCTGTCCTATGTGATCTGCCGGCCGGAGATCAAGGATAGCCCCGAAACCGTCACCTGGGCCTCGAACGAGCTGAAGGCGATGGGACCGCTCTCGCGCAACGAATGGATCATGAGTGCATTGGTTGTGCTGGCGATGTTCCTGTGGATCACCGGCTCGAATCCGACCATCAAGTTACCCTGGCTGGGGGCCAATTACATCAACGCGACGACCGTAGTATTCGTGATCATCTCGCTGCTGCTCGTCACGGGCGTCGTCGACTTCAACGACATCGTCTCCGAGAAGAGCGCGTGGGAGGTGTTCTTCTACTTCACCTCGCTACTGACCCTCGCTTCGGGGTTGAACGACATCGGCTTCATCAAATGGGTTGCCGAGGGCTTCGCGAAGCCGCTGGCCTCGATGTCGTCGACAGCCGCGGTGATCCTGCTCGTCGCGCTGTTTTTCTGGATCCATTATTTCTTCTCGAGCATCACGGCGCATGCCGCCGCCGTGCTGCCAGTGGTGCTGGCGGTCGGAACGGGTATCCCCGGATTGCCGATGCCAACGCTGACGTTGCTTTGCTTGTACTCGCTCGGATTGATGGGCGTCATTTCGCCGTACGCGACGGGCCCCGCACCGATGTATTACGGCAGCGGCTTCATCGGCAAGGGCACGTTCTGGAAGTTCGGGCTCATCTTCGGAGTGATCTATTTCGCGGGTCTGCTCGTGATCGTCATGCCGTGGCTTGGCATGATCCATTAGTGCAATCTGCCGGCATCCGCTTTCGCAAGCTCCGCACCTGCGACTACGACAACGAGCAGTCCCAGCGAGACGACGATGACGCCGGTCACTCGGGCGGCTGCGAAGCCGAGTGCCGCGTCGCTCACCACCAGGGTGAAGTAGAGCGAGCCCAGCCCGATGAAGGGCCCCCGCCAACATCCGGAGCATCCAGATGTAAGCAAGCGGCATGCGAGCTTTGACGGCGCAGAAGTCGTTGACGCGTCCCGCGATCTCTTTGGCCGAGGACGCGTCAAAGCCGAATAGTTCCATCGATCACTCCCCAGGCGCTGCAGCCTCTGGATTCCGAAAGCATGCGCGGTCGCCCGGTGATTCTGTCGCTCTGGCTGCCCAATCGTCAGGCGACGAAGCGGATCTCCGATTGGGGTGTCCGCGTGTCCATGTTCTTTCCGCGATTCAGGTGGTCGTCAATTTCCGCCGCGCATCCGAGCATGCGGCCGTACAGGAACACGGTGAACGCGGCCGTTTCCAATGCCCGCTCCGAGAAATCGCCCGCCCGATAGCGAGGCCACAGCATTTTCAGGAGCAGTGAGGCGATCACGGCATCGACGTTGACGCAGAACACGTTGCGCGTCACGTTCTCATCGTAGAGCGCTTGCACCAGTATACGGTAATAGTCATGGAACACGTTGTACTCGCCTCGCTCCTTGAAGAGGTTGCGGACGAACTCTTCGCGCGGATCCACATTGACCGGCTTGCCCTTGAACACCGGGTGGTTGATGCAGGGAAGCGACGTGCTCGCCACGCAGGGTATGGCGGACATCGCGCTGGGTCGGCGCTGACGCCGGATCGGGCCAGTTGCCTGCGATGTGCATCCGTGGATCATCCCCGGACGATCAGTACCGGGCAGTCGGCGTAGCCCGCCACTCGCTCCGACGTACTTCCGAGCAGGACCCGCTCGACCCCGCCGAGGCCGCGCCGGCCAAGCACGATCAGGTCTGCCCCGGCCTCACGCCCGACGCACAATATCGCCTCATGCGGCTTGCCCGCCGCAATGCAGCCCGTAACCTGCACCCCCATGCCTTGCAAGGCCGCCACCGCGCGCTCCACGATCGCGTTCGCGGCGTCCTTGTCGTCCTGGGAATGCGCCGACACAACGCTCACGGGCAATCCACAGCGCACCGCCAAGGAGGCCGCCGCGTCGGTGGCGCGTTGACTGTGTGACGAGCCGTCGGTGGCGAGCAGGATGCGGCGCGACCACAATTGCGCCGCCCTCGGAACGATCATGACATCGCACGGCGCGTGCCCGATGACGGTGTGCGCCATCGCGCCGACCAGGAGGTTGGCGACAAAGCCGCGCTTGCCGCGGCGACGCAAGACGATCAGGTCGGCCCCTCGCTCGCGCGCTTCGGCCACGATTTCCTGGAACGGCATCTCGCCCGGTCGAACGGACCCCACGAGCTCGACTCCGCGTGCCGTGGCCGCCCGGCGCAGCCTTTCAAGATCGTTCACCGCCTCCGCTTCCGCCTTCTCGGCCAGTTGCGGAGCGACGACCTCGAATTCGGGATTGCTCACCACGGGCCTGACCGCGTACAGCGGCAGATTGAATCGGGCGGCAAGGTCGATCGCCACGCGTTCGGCGCCAGTGTCAAATTCCGTCCCTTCGGTGGCGAGGAGCAACCGGTTGAAAGCCTTCGGCATCATCGGCCCTCGCAGAATCACCGCCCGGCGGTCAGGACGCCGGATGCCGCGAGGATCAGCACGGCGATTTGCAACACCAGGATGACGAGATGCCATCTTTCGCCACGCCGCGCGAAGATCGGCAGCACCGCCAACGAACAGATTGCGGAAAGGCCGGCCAGGTACGCAATCGCCACGAGGTTCAGGATGTCGCCCTCGGCGACAAGGCCGAGCCACCCCCACCCGGTCGGCGTATGGGTGGCCCTGACGAATTCCTTCACGGGAAGTCCCCAGTACTTGGGTAGCTGGTCAAAAGGAACGTGCGGCGGCAATGTGCCCGTCATATAGGCCGCGAAGCTCAGCACTAGCAGCACGAGACCGGCCTTCACGCCGACATCGAGGACCTTGGCGTATCTGAGCGCCTCGGGGGAGGCGTACCTAGATAAAGTAGTCATGCGTTTCTGAATCCCCTCGTATTAGATGCCAAATCCCTTGAGCAAGGCCCGGACTCCCGCGACCAATAGCAGACCGATCACCAAGCGGCGTATAGCGGATGCCTTCACGACATGAAGCAATCGCGCCCCGATCCTCGCGCCCAATATCATTCCGATGACCGATGGGGCGACGACGATTGGCAGGACCGCACCTTGATTGATGTAGACCCAGGCGGCGGATGACGTCATTGACAGCACGAGACTGCTGGTGCCGGCTGCAACTTTGAGCGGAGCCCCCATCAGCAGATTCAGCGCCGGGACATTGGCCCAGCCGGCGCCGAGACCGAACATACCGGCCAGCATGCCGATGACGACAAATATTCCCAGAGCGATCGGGGTCCGATGCACCTGCCATTCGATATCGCGGCCCCGGGCCGTGTCATGAAAGATGCCGCATATTCCCAGAGCCACGGACAAGGTATCGGCTACCGGAACATCCGGAATATCGGACTTCTTTGCCCTCCACATGAGCGTGACGATGCCAAGGATAAGCACGCCAAGCGTCGTCTGCACGATCGAGGAGGGCAACACCAAGCCGAGCATGGCACCTGCAATCTGGCTTGCCGCGACCAGAAGCGATACCGGCAGCGCGAGGGGCAGATTGGCGAGACCGATGCGGAGAAGGCCAGGGCTCGCCGCCAATGCGCTGGCCAAAGCGACCAGCAATCCGCCACCGCGGATGAAATCCAGGTGGAAAGGGAAGAGCCCTCCGACGATGGGCACGAACAACACGCCGCCACCTACACCCGCGGGAACGGCCACGATGCCGAGGGCGAAGCACACGACAAAAAGAGCCAGCGGCCAACCCCACCAGGGCATGAAGCTTGCTGCCGAAGCCACCGCGAACGCCGGCGAACTCGCGCACGCCGCGATCAAGCCTACAAGGAACAACGCGCGTCGACGCATGCGCTGCCGATTTGCGATTTCCGTGTTGCCATTGCGCGATCGACCACGGCACGCACCTACCCGCAGTTCAAGCGTGGAAGGGAGTACGCTAATCGACTTCACGTACGAGTGTCTTTCCCATGGTGCAGGTTGAGTGAGCGTGCATCAAGAGTCGGGCGTTGGTACGGCTGGCCGGCCTTCGCGGTCTCGCCCTGCCCGACAACACCGGCGTTCGGCGTCCGCGAATTCGCCTCCGCTTCAAGCTTCTTGTTGCGTTCCTTTCGTTGTCGCAAGCTTAACGTCTCCTCTTTGCGCAGCGCAATGCCTGCAACGGGTCGGGATTTGCCTGCCGGGCACGTCGCTAAATTCCGGTCGTAGCATTCGGCGATGTTGACCAGGTGAACGTCCCCGCCGGCGGTCGGCGCACAGTGAAATCTTCTTCAACCGAAAGGAGATCACGATGGAATCGACACAGGTTCGTCATCAGCTACCTGTTCCCGAGCCGGGTCCACGCATCGCCCCACCTGGGCACGCGCCAGTACGCCCGGATTGTCGATGATTGGGTCGAGGAGATCGGCCTGGATTCGCGCATCAACGACGCCAGCGGTCCGCCGGGCAGCGTAACTTCTGTGCACAGTCACCCAGGTCCTGAAGCATTTTTCGTACTGACCGGCGAACAGAGCATTCGTGGCGCGCACGGAACTATGCGCGTGAAGGCGGGGCAAGCTGAAGCGGGTCAAGGCGCCGAGAATGCCATGCAGGTGTCCAGTAGTGGGGCGACCGACCTGCACGCACTGGTGATGTTCGTTGTTGATGCGAGCAAGCCATTCTCATCGCCAGCCACTCTTCCGTAGGGCCGTGTCACCATCTGTCGCCCCGTCGCTCGACGGGCGCCCCGCATGCAACCTTCGCAGCGCGGCGGGTCGCCGGTTTACCTTGGTTCGTTGGATGCTGTGCGTCCTCTTTCAGCTTAGCTCAATGACGGAGAAGGGTCGAAGTGCGAGCATGTATGATCAGGGCGAGCGCAGCCAAGCGTAGCCATTCGAGGGCTACCAGTCCCCAATTGCCCAACCCACCGCGGCGTTCGCCGGAAAGCCTGCAAGCACCAACCCTATGAAGGACAGCCTCGCCGCGCTCGAAGCTTTGGGCTTCGCTCTGCCCAGCACGGCCTATTTGATCGGTGTCGTAATATTCGGGATCGTTGGATATGTCGCCTATCGATACGGCAAGAAAATGTCTCTTCCTGCCACCAAATCGATCGGGATTGCTTTACTGCTCTACCCGTACGCCATTCCTGCAACTTGGCTGCTGTATGTCGTGGGCGCAGGGTTGTGCGTCGGGGTGTACTTGTCGGCGAGGTCATGAGCGACCTCAGCAGCGACATCGTCGTAGGCGAGGATTGACCGGGGAGGCAGCACCGGGTCGACGTGGGACTGCAGACAATCGGACCGATTGCGGCCAAGAGCCGCCGTATAGCGAAGTCGCCGATAGCGGCCATTCAATGGCGCTATCGGCCCAAGGGGCAACGGACTCACGGTTGACTTAGCGCAAATGCATCCCGCTGCGCCGAAGGTAGAGTCTCGCACTTCAATTCCTTGGAAGTTCGCCGGTGGGTTCATGAAAAACCTACGTCGTTTCCCGTCTTTGATAGTTGTCGCAGCGCTGGTGATGCTCGGCGGCTGTGCCACCCGTCCAGTCAACCCGCCGGTCACGCAGGCGAGTATGGATACTGGTTACACGTTCCAGACGCGCCAGAAGCACTTCAAGAGCCCGGAGAACCTGGTCGTTCTCGCTTTTTCGGGCGGCGGCACACGAGCGGCCGCGTTTTCTTATGGCGTTCTCGAGCTCCTGCGGCGCACGGAGGTGGTCGGACCCAAGGGCAACAAGGTTCGCCTGCTCGATGCCGTCGATATGATCACCGGAGTATCCGGCGGAAGCTTCACCGCGCTGGCCTATGGCCTGTACGGCGACAAGCTGTTCGCCGACTACGAGCAGCGCTTCCTCAAGCGCGACGTCCAGGGAGAACTCGTCGCCCGTTCCTTCAATCCTGGGAACTGGGGAAAGCTGTCATCGACGGCGTGGGGTCGTTCCGAATTGGCGGCCGACTTGTACGACGAGATCCTGTTCAACGGTGCGACCTTCGGCGACCTCGATCGTGGCGACGGCCCGTTCATCGTAGCGTCGGCGACCGACATCTCGAACGGCGGCCGGATGCCCTTCAACCAGAACGTATGGAACGTGCTGTGCTCGGATTTGAATGCGGTGAAGCTGTCCCGCGCTGCCGCCGCATCGTCGGCCGTTCCCGTCGTCCTCTCCCCGGTCACGATCAACAACTACGGCGGTACCTGCAACTATGAGGTGCCGGCCTGGGTCAAGAAGTTTACCCAGTCCGCGAATCCGCCACGGCCCGCTGCGCGCGCGACACGCGAGCTAAGGGATCTCGAGTCCTACACTGACAGCATTCATCGCCCGTATCTTCATCTCGTGGACGGCGGCGTGTCCGACAACCTTGGTATGCGCGGCGTACTCGACGCACTGGACTTGCTCGAAGCATTGCACGACGAGGGCCTGCCAACGCCGCTCGACCACGTGCGCAGGATCATCGTCTTCGTCGTCAATTCGCTGTCCTCGCCCCCCACGAACTGGGATGAATCGGAGAGCCCGCCCGGCACGGTGGACATCCTGCTGAAGGCCACCGGCGTTCCGATCGATCACTATTCCTACGAGGCAGTCGAGCAGTTGAAAGACATCGCGGCGCGGTGGCAGACGGCACGGGGGATCCGGGCGATGGCCGGGTGCTCGACCAACAAGGACTCGCCGATCTGCGCCGCGGTACGTCCCCCGGAAGCGGAGATCTACGCCATCGATGTGTCGTTTGCCGCGCTCCCGGACGCGGCGGAGCGCCTTTACCTCAATCAACAGCCCACGTCGTTCGTTCTGCCGGCTGAGGCAGTCGATCGCCTGCGCGCTGCGGCAGGGAAAATCATCCTTGCGTCGCCCGAATTTCAGCGCCTGTTGAAGGACGTCGGCGCGACAGTCATCGTCGATCCGTCCGCGGGCGGTGCAGGGGCCGCCAGCCATTGATGTCTATGTAGTACGCGCGGCCACCCCGGAGCCATATCGCACTGTATTCGTCGCTGTTGTTGCCGATTGTTGCTGTACGTCCGCTTTGATAGGCCGCCACGGTCCGCGTTGGGTCGGCAAGCGCCTGTCGCTCATCTCGGCGGCTGACGCTTGCCGCAAGGTCAACTAACGAGAATCACCATCGGCAAGAGTCGACCCTGAACCGACATCCACGTCGCACGAAAGCAGACGCAGCACAGCCCCGGCACGTCGCCGCGGCCCCGCCACTCAGTGCTTGATGAAAGGCACGGCGTCACTCGCGTGCTTCTTCTGCTGCTTGATTGCCTTCTTTTCCTTCGGCGTGTGCTGTGGCTTCTTCTTGTTTTCTTTCGGGGGTTGATGAGACATCGTTCGCTCCTGTGAATCGCCGGGATCATGGCGCTCTATCACTATAAGCCAACGTCCCGTGGTGCGCAGGCCTACGCCCGGGCGGACGTGCGAAGGGGCTGGCCGGCAGCTCCTCCAGCAGCTTATCAGGGTGAGTGGCGGCACGGGCCGTCATTCAATAGTTTTCCATCGGGCTCGCCCGACCCCGAGGCATGAAACGCGTGGTGGTAACCATCTGAATTTTCGGCATCACGACGGCGTTTCTTAGTAGATGCGATCCGATGGGGGATACTGGTCGCATCAACCTTCCATGCACCCGTTAAAGGCGATGCCAAAGCCTGTTCACGTTCGCTTATCTGATCTGCGCGGTTTCCAACGGCTTGCCAACGATGCCACGGTTGGATTGACCGACCTGGTGGAAGCGATGCATCACACCGTTCTCCGGACGCCTGGCATCCTGGGCAAGTCACCCACCGGACGGACAGCCGGAATCGCGGGGTTCGTTTACAAGTCAGTTCGCGGTATCACGCGCCTGGTCGGAGGCGGCGTCGATGCCCTGCTGGGCATAATCGCGCCGCTGCTCAGGGATCGTCCATCCTCGGAGGAACGTGAGGCCATTCTGGCGGCGCTCAACGGCATACTCGGAGACTATCTGAGGGCGTCCGGCAATCTTTTGGCCATCCCAATGCAACTGCGCAGGGGCGGAGTGCCTGTCGCGATCAGCAGAGCCGCATTGGCCAGCGCGTTCCCCGATTCAGCGCGCAAGATGGTGGTGTTGGTCCACAGACTGTGCATGAACGATCTGCAGTGGGCTCGCAAGCGCCACGATCACGGTGCGGCGCTCGCGCACGAACTTGGCTACGCGCCGGTCTACCTGCGCTACAACACGGGCCTGCACGTTTCCACGAATGGCCACGAATTTGGCGACTTGATGGAAACGCTGCTGCAGCAATGGCCGCAGCCCGTCGAACGGCTGGTCATCATCGGCCACAGCATGGGGGGGTTAGTGGCACGTAGCGCATGCCATTATGCCGCCCGCGCGGTCCATGCCTGGCCAAAGCGCATCGACGAACTCATCTTCCTCGGGACGCCCCACCTTGGCGCGCCGCTGGAACGTGCTGGCGCCTGGGTGGACTTTCTGATGGGGATCAGCCCGTACACAGCACCGTTTGCCCGCTTGGGAAAGGTCCGTAGTGCCGGAATTAAGGACTTGCGACATGGGTACTTGCGCGATGAGGACTGGCAGACGCATCCCGCGGCCACCGTACGTAACGCCCGCGCTTCACTTCCGCTACCTGAAGGAGTGCGTTGCTATGCGATAGCGGCGAGCAAGCAGGAACGAGCCAACTCGTCCGGCGCCAGGATCCGCGGCGATGGGCTGGTACCGGTGAGCAGCGCTCTCGGCCAAGGCCGCCACGCTTCGCTGAACCTTGAACTTCCGGAAGCACAGCGATGGGTGGGCTACGGAATGGGCCATTTGGACCTGCTGAGTCGCATTGCGGTTTACGAACACATAAGAGATTGGCTAACGGAGGTTCCTGGACAATTCGGTCACGTTGTCGACGCAAGGACGGGAATTGGCTGATGCACAGACCTTCATCATCGCTCGCGCACAATGCGGCGATGCAGGAGGGTCACCCCTCGATACTGCTGCCGCTTGGCACGTACATAGTGCTCGTACACGACGTACTGACACGCCGATGATCGAATCCCTCTTGCTCGCCGCCACACGAGTCTTCACCTTCGAGCAGCAGCAACCGCTGACCAATGCCAGCGGTTTCTTCTTCGAGCGCGATGGACGACTATTCCTGGTAACGAGCCGGCACGTGCTGATCGACGAACCAAGCAAGCACTTTCCAGACCGCGTCGAGATCGAACTGCACATCGAAGCGGACAACATGGCGAGGTCCACCGGATTCTCGATTCCGCTATACCGCGACGGCAAGAGCGTCTGGCGCCAGGGTGTCGACGCTGCCGGAGCCATCGACGTGGCTGTAATCGAGATCGAACGCGCTGCGCTGGCCGAGACGGCGGTCTACCGCGCCTTCACCCCCCAAACACGTGCACGGCCCACTCGACCAAGTTGCGGTCGGCACATCGCTGCTGATGGTGGGTTTCCCGCTCGGCTTCCATGACACACTGCACCATATGCCGGTCGTGCGTCACGCGGTAGTCGCGTCTTCGTTCGGACTGCGCTTCCAGGGTCAGGGCTATTTCCTCACCGATGCGCGCACCCACCGCGGCACCAGTGGCGCGCCCGTCGTGATGCGCGCCAAGGAACCAGAACCGACGCACAGCGATCTGCCGTGGATACTCCTCGGCGTGCACTCCGCGGTAATCGATGTAGGAACGCGCGACCTGAACATCGACGAAGCACTGGGGCTGAACTGTGCCTGGTACGCCGACATCTTGCTAACTCTGACTGAAGGCCGACCGAGGGTTGCATTTGCAAACGTCTTCTGCCCCTGGCCCGTAAGCGACCTGTTCACCGGTGGTCTCACATCGACCCGTTGCAGAAATCGAGTCGATGCCGCGTTTCACGTGGCGACGATCGTCTTTGCCGCTAACGCGTACGTACTGCCGCGTGGCAGACCAAGCGCCATGCAAGCGGCGCGCAGCAGGATGTCGGTGCAGCTTCCGAGATCGACGGCCGGCGCCCGAAGTGCCACATAGTCGTCTCCCTCAAGCGCGGTGACAAACCGGTCACGCAATGCACGTGGGGCTCTACTGCTGAGAAACATTATTTTGGCGTTCATGGCCCAACTCCATGAACCCGGCCGGCAAGGCTTCCGGCCCCGGCTTTGTTCAAACCCATTTCATCGCACGAAGCGCGGCAACCAATTCTGGTCGCATGATCCACTCGAATTGACCATCGCCCGTGTCGGGGGCGTCGCGAACGGTCGAGAGCGTAAACCACCAGCAGGGCGTACCTTTCCCCTTCTGCGGGGGTGCATACCCCAGCTTGTCCGCAACCGCGCGGGCGAAGGTGCCGTAGTGCAGACGAGCAGCGGTGAAGCTCTTGAAGCTGAGCTGCTGCGCCATTTGCAATGGCGAAATCGTGGATTCCGGCGCGCGACATTGCGTCTGAAGCATTTGCAATTGGATCGGTGCGATCCCGTTCCAATCCCGTGCGGCAAGCAGCGCGGCCTTGAACTGTTCGATTGTCGCAATTGGCGCAGCGTCACTGTAAGCATTCATCGAAGAGGGCCTCGCGTGGTGACATACGTTTCGCAGAGACTCAGTATACGCTTGCGTCAGAATTGCGTTGACTAACGCGCCCGATGCGAGTATGGATAAAGAGCAGGATCCTCAAGCGAAGTGGTTGGTCCGTCGCGTCCGCTTTGGCGGCATTCCTCTGGTCTTCGTCTCTCCCTTGATGTTCCCGCGTTCGGGCACACACCCGTCATTCGTACATCATAGGAGCAGCAAAATGAGCACAGGTAGCGTCAAGTGGTTCAACGATGCCAAGGGTTTCGGCTTCATCACACCAGACGGCGGCGGCAAGGACGTATTCGCGCACTTCTCGGCGATCCAGAGCGACGGTCACAAATCCCTTCGCGAGAACCAGAAGGTATCGTTCGACGTGACCACCGGTCCCAAGGGTGATCAAGCCGCCAACATCAAGTCGCTCGATTAACACGATTTCATCGATAGCAACGAGGCCCGGCGAACCGGGCCTTTTTGTTCTTACATCACAGACGCGCAGATGTACGGTTCGCACCCCCGGAACCAGATTTGATCACCGATGCGAGATCGGGTGAGAGGAACCGAGATTTCCGATTGGTGCGGGCTTACACGAGATCGACCTGGTCCGTCGGCGCTGATCGCCACCGCAGCCGCCTGATCAGTGCTCCGTGATCATCACACAGGCGGGCAATCTGCACTTCGGGTCCAGGCGTGCTCCCGCCATCGAGGATAATGGACGACGGAAGCACGGCCTGCTGGAGACGATGAGACTCAGGGCGAGATGCGCGTCGCTACGGCCGTGCCCGGCACCTCCATGAATGGCACGTCGCTCCCGAGAAGGTAGAACTTCGTATCGTTGGTTCCGCTGTACGAGTTACCGTCGCGCGCCACTTCATCGGTTTCGGTCTCGATAAAGTGGCCGGACAAGGTTCCGTCCGTATAGAGCCAGCCGACATGGTAACGGGAGACATGCGTTCGATCGACGACGTCCCAAGAACCCATGCAGATGTTCCCGCCCAGGATCGGAAAATTGATGTTCTCCCATTCGGTGCCGTCGCTGTGCCATTGAATGAACGCTTCTGCGTAAGCGGCTCCCCCGGTCGAGTAGGTCACGTGCCAGGTGCCGACGATGTTCCTCCCGGTCGTTGCGTTGTTGGAAATGCCCGCAGCCGCTGCCTTCTGCAGCATCATGGCGGGCATCTGGTCGAATGAGCTCTGCTGGGCCGGAGCCCTCGGATCCATACAGGCTGCATGGACGGACAATCCGGTTAGAGCCACCGCTGCCGCTACCGCGGCTTTCGTAAATGTACGCTTCATGAGTCGCTCCCGTTGTTTGCGCGGTTCCATCATTGGCGCCGCTTCGCGTGTCTGTCGATCCCTACCGCGCCTGACCGCGGTCGATTGACCAGCTCTTCATGACGAACCTCCTGAAAGCTCGGCATCCATGATCGGTTCTCCGGGAGTTGGGTGTGGAGTCGCGCGGTGCTGTCGCGCGACGTCACTAGAGCATCGCTCGCCGAAGCAGAGAATCGATTTGCGATGAAACCGGCCGATCGCGGTGCGAGTGCCGGCGTACCTGCGATGAATTCCCTGCGAGATGATTCGGATGGCGAGACAGGTTGCGGTCGCGCTTCGGGATCCGGACGCCGAGCGCGCCAGGCGAAGGGCCAGACGATTCATCGCCTCCATTGACGTGTCAAAGGAGGCTGCGGTGGGCTGGACAGCGCGGGTGACGGCCGCTTACTTGAACGCGTACGTCAGCCGCGCGTAGAACATTCGCCCGCGCGGATCCGCGTACTGGGGATCGCAACCCGTCGGCGCTGCATTGGTGAAAGGCGGAACACGGTCCATCAGGTTCTTTACGCCGACCGCGATCGCCGTGTTCTTGAAGCCTGCGTATCGAGCCTGCACGTCCCAGACGTCGTAGCTCGACACCCCGATTCGGCGGGGACAGAAACGGAGGCTGAAACTGATTCAGGTCCTGGTAGCTCGACTGGTACGTCTCCGCGAGCGTAGCTCCCCAGGGCCCATTGTCCCAGTCGAGCGAGGCGTTGTGCCTCCAACGCGGAAACGGCCCGACGGGGAGCAACGGGTTCAGGCCGCCCACGCCCGACGCGTAGGTCAGGCCATCCGGCTGGAGCTTCCATTCGATGAGGTACGTGTCGTCGAGCTCGAAACCGAAGCGTCCGAACGACATCGCGGGACCGCGCCATTTCCCGCTTCGTCGCTGCTGGTGTCGGATCGGTCTGCTCAGTGTTTCTGTCCGTCTCACCGCGCCTCGGCGTGGCGAGATTTACAAGGGACGTCGGAGACACCATTTCCGCTGTGTGCGGTGTTTTTGCTGCTGGCCGCGGCTGCACCCGCTCTTGGCGTCGATGGTGCTTCCTGGAGGAAGTCGCGCCATCGATTTGAACCCTTGACCCAGGGTTCGTGGGCGCGCCGTCGCGGCGCTTCTTGATGCCCGCGAGCTGCGGGCAGAGGACGAGCCGTATTGCGCGGCTCAACAACGACGACGATGGGTCAGGGAGCCCATCACTTGGGGACGTCACTTGCGCCAGCGCGACATAACGCCTTGTTGAGACAAGGAATCGGCCGCGTCGTCACTACCGGCTCCGCCGCTAGTAACGACGCGCGCTGGGACAGGTGTGTTGACGCAGGGGCCCACGTCGAACACCACCGGCAGTCCCGATGCAGAGGCTTGGACATGCACGGCGCCATGCCCGGTGGGCTTGCGCCAGGGCCCGACGATGCTGCGGCAATGAACAACCTGCCGCAGCGTGACTTTCGACTGAACCTCAGGCCCAGGAGGGCCCGCCGACTTTCAGAGGCAGGAGGGCATTCGGCGCCGATTGCTCGGCAAACGGCGACGCGTAAGGCGCGTCATTCCGGCCGGACGGGGCCAACGTACTGCAACATACCAAGACGGGCGCCGCCCGACTTGGGCAGCATCGGGCATACTGTCGCCCCGGGCGACGGTCACTGTCCACCGGAAAAGCAATAGTTGCATCTGCAATTTTTCGAGTGCCCGGCCATTGGCGGCGCTGGCGCGTCTGCGTGAGCAGCAGTGACCGGCCAGAAGCGGTCGGCCGTTGGCCGGACCGAAAGCCGTTAGCAGCCTCGATCCTGACTGGTCCCGGGTAAACGTGAGCTTATCGACGAGACAATTCGGTTGGCGCGCGTACGTTTCCGCCTGATCGTCGTCGTCCCCGACTCCATTGTTTCGATATCCGGTCGACCGCATGGTGGATTGCCGGCGCAGCGGGGTGCGTCGGCGCCGCTCGCCAGCCGCCAGAGGGCTCAACTGGCAAGCGCCAATCGACAGGCGTCTTCTTCGCTCATCGTTGCGCCTTCGCCCATCAGCACCGCGCGTTCGTTGGCGTCCAGCCGGTCGGCCAGTACGTGATCGAGACGCGCGCGGGCCCTTGCTTCGTTCGCCTGATGGACGACTCCCCTCCTCGCGAAAACGGCATCGACGTAACCCGCAAGACGCGCGGCATCTGCCCATCGGCCGACCAGCGCGGCTCTCAGCGCGAAATGATCGAGCGCGCCCCAGGCGTATCCCGCGGCCCTGCGCAGCTCGAGGCCTTCGCGCCCTGCACTCAGGGCTTCCTCCAGGTCGCCCCGCTCGACGAGCACCCCGGCAAGGTTCGTGAGGTTCACGCCAAGGACCAGCTCGGTTCCTCTGTTCGATCCTCGCATCGTCGCGATAACCTCGCGAAATCCTGTGGCTGCGGCATCCAGTGCGCCGAGCGCCCAATTTGTGGTCGGCGAGGGCCCCGCACAGCTGCGTCGCGTCGCCCTCCAAGCCCGCGGACCGATAGATTGAAAGGCCTTTCTCGTAGTGCTCTCGGTCGCCCGCGAGATCGCCGGCAAGCTTGCGCACGAATCCGGCCGCGTGGAAATACGGCGCCATAGCGGCGGGCACGGGGCCGCGCGCGAGCAATGGCCGGGCCGCGTCGAGCGCCTGTTGCGCGAGATCGAGCCTTCCCGTCCGCGCGAATGCGCCGCCCAGGCGCATGAGCGAGTAGCCGGTGCCGAATGCGTCGCCGCCCTCGGCGATGAAGGGCGACTGCTCGGCGGAGCGCCCGAACCCATTTCACCGAATCGCTGAACTGGCTTAACACGCCGAGCCATAGCCATAACCGTGCGCGGATCCGTTGCGGCGTGCGCGAGTTGGAACGCCTCAATGCGAGTTCGACGCGAGCAAGCCCCTCGCTGTGCAAGGACCATAAGAGCCATGCCGGACCGCAGTACGCCGTAAGACTTATGCCGATCTCGGCATCGCCCTGAGGCGAAAACGCCCAATCGAGTGCTGCGCGCACGTTGTCGCGCTCCGCCAGGTACACCGCGTTCCAGTGAAGGTCCGAACCTTGAAGCCATTCCTCAAATGCATGCTCGAAGCGATCCCGGAAATAGCGAGCATGTCGCTGGGACACGAGCGGTCGTTCATGGGCGACGTCGAGCTTCTCCCTGCAATACTCCCGCACGGTCTCGAGCATTCGGTAGCGGTCGCCATCTTCATCGGCGACGACGAGCGATTGCTCGATCAGTGCGATCAATACATAGACCACATCGTCCTTGGCGATCGACTCGTCGCTGCACAGTTCACTCGCGGCTTCCAGCGTCCAGCCGCCGGCGAACACCGACAGCCGCGCGAACAGTTTCTTTTCGGTGTCATCGAGCAGGTCGTAGCTCCAGTCGAGCATCGCGCGCAGCGTTTGGTGCCGTGGCAGATCGCGGTCACCGCTGGTCAGCAGGCGAAAGCGCTCGGTGAGCAAGCGCAGGATCTGCTCGACCGGTAACACCGCGACCCTTGCCGCCGCCAGTTCCAGGGCGAGCGGGATGCCGTCGAGCCGCACGCAGATCTCGGCAACCACCCGCGCCCGCTGCGCCTCCAAATCGAGTCTTGGTCGATGTTGGCGCGCCCGCTCGGTAAACAACTGCACCGCATCCGAGCGGGCAATACTCTTCGCGTCGGCCCGCGGATCAGGCAGCGGCAGCGAACTCACGGGATAGGCGCATTCGCCGGCTAGGTGCAGCGCCTCGCGACTGGTGGCCAGCACGGTAACCTGCGCCGCGTCGCGCAGCAGCGCCTCGGTCATCCGCGCGCATCCGTCCAGCACATGCTCGCAGTTGTCGAGGATTAGCAGGCTCTCCCGCGTGCGCAGGTGATTGCACAGCGCCGTAAGCAGCGGCTGCCCGGCGGCCTCCTTAACATGCAGCACCTGGGCCAGTGCGCTCGGCACGAGCGCCGGATCGCCGAGCGGTGCTAGGTCAACGAACCAGATGCCATCGCGATACGCATCCAGCATTTCGGCGGCCGCCTGCTGCGCGAGCCGGGTCTTGCCGAGGCCGCCCATGCCGGTCAGGGTCATCAGGCGCGTAGTGGCTAACCTCTGCTTGATCTCAGCCAGTTCCCGCTCGCGTCCGACGAACGAGGTCAGCGACTCCGGCAGATTGGTCCGCTTGCGATTGGCGAGCAGCGGCGCGGCCGACTGGACGGTGATTTCCTTGACCGGTCCGACAAAACGGTAGCCACGGCGCGCCAGCGTTTCGATCCACCCCTCACCACCCGGCGCCAGGGCGAGTGCGCGTCGGATGGCCGAGATCTGTACCGCCAGGTTGGCTTCCTCGACCACGAGTCCGGGCCATGCCGCGTCGAGGATGACTGCTTTCTCCACGTATTCGTTCGCGCGGCTGACCAGGGCGGTCAGCACCGCGACCCCGCGCGCTCCGAGCTGGACCGCCGCACCGACGTGAGTCAGTACCCGAGCTTCGGTGTCCAGCCGGAAAGGTCCCAACTCGTAGACTTGTGCGCATCCCGATTGCCACGGCCCGGCACGACCGCGCATAGATCCGTGACCTTGAGGGAAACCGCGGCCCATGTCCAAGCCACCGTGCCGGCATCGTTTTAGCCAATTTTAGGGTCGTTTTAAGACTTCGTGGTTGCATTCATCGAAGATCGCCCGCGCCGGATGGCAGACACGGAGGTGATTCATGAACGCGGAATCCAAAGTGCGCACCGCGCCCTCGATCAACGGTCACATGATCGTTCTGGGTATCTGCATCCGTGCCCCGATTTTGGGAATGGCCACTTTCGTCGGCAGCGAACTTCCGCTATGGGTCGTTCTGCGACGGATGTGCGTTCAGGCGGTTCACGGCAAACCCCGACATGAGCACGTTTGCCTCGAAGCGGACGTTGCGATCGTCTTCCAGGAATGATTTGACTCGAAGGACCGGGGTCAGCTCACCCGCTCTCAGCCATCGCCCATTGCCAGCGGTCCGAGGATGCCGACGGCAAAGAAGGCCATGTTGTATAGCGCGTGCACGATCGTAGTGACAATGAAGGCGTCGCTCGCGGACCGCCGTAACCACAAAACGAGGCTTGTTGCATACACGAGAATTGGCCATGTCGTGTCCACGACCTGACGCCAGTCGCCTCCAATCCTGTGGGCGAGTGCGGTGGCGAAGGCGACCAGCGCGATCCGCAATGCCAGATGTTTTGGAACCAAACGCGCCAGCACTGCCACGAGCGCGAGCATGATCCCAGTCTCGATTACGGGCGCCAATAGCACGCTATAGGCAATAAATGCAGGATCGAGGGTGCCGGTTGGAGCGCGCAATGTGTCGATGCCCAGCGCGACGAGCACGCCGAACATGAGTAGCGAAGGCACAATGGCGAGGAGCGATGCGCGTAGCACGAATCTCGTGCGTCCGTTGTTCGCAGCCAGCATGCTTTCGAGTGAGCGGAAGCGCGTCATCCAAATCGACGTTCTTACGGGTAGTGCGCCTTATTATGCTGCGGCAGTAACGTTGAGACGAATGGACTCTACGTGGGCACGCGGCGCATCGGCACCGCGGAGGCAGACTCGGTATTGCCGAACGCCGGCTTTGCACTTTATTGCGACCCTCGCGTAGGTCCCAGAACGGCCAACAGCCGACCTAAGCCAGCCCGCTCGATAGCAGACTTTCGATGGCGCAATCGATCCGAAGCCACCATTCCGGCTTCGCATTGCGAGATCAGAGGACCGCGCGGCAGTCACGCTGTCCGACCGCCAGCGCGGAACGCTGACGGCTGCTGTTCGAGTAGTGCGAGCGCGGGGATCGGGGCCTCACCGCAGCGGTTGGCCGGCAATCACCTCGTCCGTCCACACATGGAAGCCCTTCAGGACATTTGGGCCGAACGTGGTGCTGAAGGCGACATCTGCGGCGTCCCGCCCTCGCGCCATCAAGATGCGTCCGACGCGCGGAACGTTGTTCCTCGGGTCGAACGTGTACCAATGCCCGTCAAGCCATGCGTCGAACCAGCCGGCGAAGTCCATCGGTCCGTGGGGCGGCGGGGTTGCGATGTCGCCCAGGTACCCCGTGCAATAGCGCGCCGGGATATTCATGCATCGGCAAAACGCTACGGCCAGGTGGGCGAAGTCGCGGCAGACGCCATTTTTTTCGGTGTAGGCCTCCCACGCTGTCTTGGTCGGCCGCGCATACTGGTAGCCGAATTCGATGTGGTGGTGAACAAAATCACAGATGGCCTGGACACGAGCCCAGCCAGTCGGCCCTTTGCCGAACAGCTGCCAGGCGATCGACGAAAGCCGATCGGTCTCGCAGTATCGGCTTCCGAGGAGAAAGATGAGTGTTTCTTCGGGCAGTTGCTCGACCGGGGTTTGTTTCGCTCCGGGGGCGACGATGTCCGGCAGCCCGCTGTCATTGACCAGCGCGTCCGTGCTGATGCTCATCACGCCGGCCGGCGCGACGAGCCGGCTGCACCAGTTGCCGAAGGAATCGCGATACGCGGCGATCGGCAGCGACGGAACGGTGACCAGATGATCCGGCACGACGACATCCGACGCGCGCGTATAGTGGATATTCAACATCACGATCATCGGTGTCGGCTGTGGGCATTCGTAGATCAATTCAAAGCCGGCGCGAATCTGCATGGCCTTCCCTAGCTCGGCGCGATTGTCGCTCGCAACGATTCGATGATGGCCGAGCGCAGTTCGGCCCAGCATCGGGGTGCCCCGATGACGATAGCCTGGTTCATCTCGATCTCAATGCCGATATACGCCGAGGGCCGAAATCGGCTGCGGAGGAACGGAATGAACCCGTCATCCCTTCCCGAATAGGGATAGTTGCGGCGAACCCGCAGGTGTGGGAGCGCTTCGTGGAGCGCCGCCTTCCACCGGGCGCAAGTGCGCCGTTCGCCCGCGCGGCCAGGGTCGTAGAGCAATCCGACGTCTGCGGTGCGAACCTTGCCGTTCAATTCGGGCGTGAAGCTGTGCGAGGCAACGTGGATAACACGCCTGCCGCGCGCGATTGCCCTCCGGATCAGGTTCTCCCCCTGCGCACGGTAGGGCAGATAGTACTCAGCCACTATCCGATCCCGTACTTCGCGTGGCGCATGGCGGACGGATTCGGCATGCAGGCGCGGGTGGCCGATGGAGCGGTTCAGATCGACGAGCAGACGCGTGACCGTCGACGCCACGATTGGCGCATCGAAAGATGCCGAGAGCTCCCGGGCCATGCGCAGCGCGCCGAAATCGTAACCCCGGTGCGTCAGCAATACCTGATGCAGTCCGTTGAACAGCCGGCGATATCGCGCCGGGACACGGTTGCCGCCGTGTTCGCACGAAAACAGGATGTAATCAGCCAAGCGACCTAGCCCGCGCATCTACCATTGCAATGCAGGCAGCTGCCTGAACACGGCACGCGTGCCTTCGCTCCATTCCCGGCTCAGCGACGCGAAGTAGGGATCGCCTTCGTCGAAGCGGCGGCGCATCGTGACCGCGAGGTTGTCGCGTTCGTAGCAAAGCAGGTCGATCGGCATGCCGACGGAAAGATTGCTTCGCATTGTCGAATCGAACGACACCAGCACGCACTTGGCGGCTTCGGCAAGGCTAGTGGACGGCGTGATCACGCGGTCTATGATGGGCTTGCCGTATTTCGTCTCGCCCGTTTGTATAAATGGCGTGTCGAGGCCGGCCTCGATAAAGTTGCCCTCGGCGTAGATCCGGAATAGCCGCATCCGCTCACCCTTGATCTGCCCGCCGACGATGAACGACGCGTTGAAGCTGATTCCGCTCTCCTCGAGGTGCGATCCGTCGCGACGTTCGATGTCGCGCATCGCGTCCGACACGAGGGTCACGGCATCGAACATCGTCCGGGTGGCCCAGAGACTCGGCGTTTCGTCGCCGGCCTCGCAGCGCTGCTTCAGGATGCTGATCACCGCCTGCGTGCCGGCGAGATTTCCGGAGCTCAGCAGGACGATAACCCGGTCGCCAGCGCGCTCAAAGACGGTCATCTTGCAGAATTTCGCGTAGTTGTCGACGCCCGCGTGGGTGCGCGAGTCGGACGCGAAGACGATTCCGTCGTTCAGAAGGATACCGACGCAATATGTCATGCTCTAGGTCGCCTTAGCGTCGCCATCGAAAAGAAGTGGCTTGGCGATATTGTCCCATATTAATGGTATGGACGCCCCCTTTCTCAACCGGCATCGAGGTGCCAAAGTGGAGGTGCTAGTCAACCACTTCTGAGAGGGAGCGTCCGCATGAAGATTACGACGATTGGGATCGATTTGGCAAAGGCGCTGTTTCAAGTGCATGGAGTCGATCCGCATGGGAAAGCGGGGCTGCGCAAGCAGCTCAAGCGCAAGGACGTGGTGAGCTTCTTCGCCAATCTCGAGCCGTGCCTGATCGGCATGGAAGCCTGTGGCAGCGCGCATTACTGGGCGCGGAAGCTCTCGGAGTTCGGTCACACGGTGCGGCTGATGACGCCGCAGTTCGTGAAGCCGTACGTGAAGACGAACAAGAGCGACCGCAACGACGCCGAGGCGATCTGCGAAGCGGTCGGGCGGCCACATATGCGCTTTGTGCCGGTTAAGACGGCGCCGATGCAGGCGGTGCTGGCGCTGCACCGAGCGCGCCAGGGGTTCGTGAAGGCGCGCACCGCGCAGGCCAATCAGATGCGAGGCTTGCTGGCCGAGTTCGGGATCGTGATACCCAAGGGCATCGGTCACATTGCCAAACGGTTGCCCGAGATCCTGGAAGACGGCGAGAACGGACTGCCGGGAATGATGCGCGAGTTGCTGCAGCGGCTGGGTGAGAATCTGCAGGGCCTGGACCGGCAAGTCGGGGAGTTGGAGCTGCAGATCAGGCTTTGGCACCGAGAGAACGAGGCAAGCTGCAAGCTCGAGTCGATTGCCGGCATCGGCCCGCTCACCGCGAGCGCATTGGTGGCCACGCTGGGCGATGCGAAGAACTTCAAGAATGCACGGCAAGTACCGGCCTGGCTGGGCATGGTGCCGCGCCACGAGGGCACCGGGGGCAATGTAAAGATGGGCGGGATCAGCAAGCGAGGTGATGTGTATCTGCGCACGCTGCTCATCCACGGGGCCCGCGCCGTGATCGCGCATATTGAGCGTAAGCCCGATCACGCCGATGAATGGTTGAGGAAGCTGCTGGCCCGGCGCAACAGGAACGTGGCGGCAGTGGCGCTGGCGGCGAAGAACGCGCGCATCGCCTGGGCGTTGCTGGCGCACGAGCGCAGCTACCAGCACGATTACGTTGCGACACGCAAGGCCGCGTGATCGCGGTCGGTTGAATTTGAACGAGCGAACCGTTTAGGAAAGGAGGACTTCCGCCGATTGCTCAGGCAATCATGACGTGATGGCAAGATAGGTAAGACCGTGATCGGGCTCAACCTGATCTTAGACAATGCGCTTAGAGCCCGCCATATTGATAAGGCGCCGAACAGCCAATTCCATCAGGGACCGAGGCATAGGCCTCATACAAAGTCCGGATCTATGGCCGCAATCTTCACCTTCTCACCGTCATCGATTGATCGCTTGACAAACCGGGGGCGTCCATCTATGGCCAGTGGTGAATCGCGGGGGTCCAGATCGACTCGCCTGTGGAAAGAATCGCCTCGGGGAATTTCCGAGAACAGGCGATCAAAGTCGGCCTCGACCGCCGCATGATACTCATGCACCGGCTTCCGGAATGAATGCTTTGATCCCACCCGAATGAGTGCAACGGGTCGGACTGGGACGTTGGGCATTAGGACCGAGTTCGGCCAGGTCCGGACATCCGACTTGGGTTTGAAACTTTCCGGATTGCGGTCATTGACCGGCGGCAGTTAGTTACCCGGCTGGCGCCGAGCGTCGCCTGATCGTGGATGGGGATATCAGTCTGAATTCGATGCGACGCGAATAATTGCGGAGCACAGCGGAGGCGCACACGATCGCCTGGCTAGTGCGCTACGCGCGTGAGCTGCTCGATGTCATTGCAGAGGGAAATCGTTCACGAGCCGAAGTCGACCGTGGTCGACGCTCGCATCGTCCTAGCTCAACTGCCAGGCCGTCTCGAGTCTCCGCGTGACATCATGCCGACCAGGCATTGACGGCGGCAAGCCCGCTCGAACTCACGCGCGGCGATCAGCCGATCCTGGTACGGCAACCGGCCCATATCCCTTACGGGAGCGGTTCGACCTCTGAAAGCCTTGAACGAAGCGATCATGCGCTCGAACTGTTCTTGAGCGACAAACTCGCGCCACTCGGGATCCATACGCTGCGCAATTACTCGCGCAATGCAAGCTGCATCGACGGCGTCACGGCTTTCCTCCGGTTTGAGCAGTTCTGTGCTCAAGGACCGAGAGGAATTTTTGCGTGCGACGACAGTCGTCAACATAATCACGCCCTTGATAGAACACATGCACCTACTTTGTACTGCACGAAAGCAGGAAACGCCTTGACCACGGTCAATGATTCACGATAGTCACACGCGCCTAGGCGATTCGGAGCGGTCCTGGCGCGGGGTTTTTGGGATGTAGACACGCCGACCGCCCCACGATGCGATGACTCAGGTGGCCCTCCCCGAATGTCATCTATGATCTACAACCGTCCTTCGAGCGCGCATGATCGCTGTGCGTCTCCCAGCGGCCGCTCGGGTCGATACGATGGGGGTCTCTGACCGACCCGTGCTGCCACTGGTGGGTTAGGGGAGCAGATGGCATGGACACCGCCCCCCTTCGGGGCTGGCGGACCGGGCAAGTATCAGGAGGGCCCCCCAGGACCGAACGGCATCGATGTGCCAAAGTGGAGTTTCGACACCACCACTTGAGGAACGGAGGGCCCGAAATGAATGCTACGACATATGGATTGGATGTGGCAAAGCGCGTATTCCAGATGTACTGGGTCGACGCCGAGACCGCCGAGATTGTGAATCGACGCTTTCGCCGCGACGAGTTGATTGGGTTCTTGGCACAGCGACCGGCCGGCCGGGTGGCGTTGGAAGCATGCGGTAGCGGGCATTGGTGGGCACGCAAGATCAAAGCGCTCGGACACGAGGTGGTGATGTTGCACGCGTCGTTCATTCGGCCGTTCGTGCAGACCAACAAGACGGATGCGGCCGATGCCAAAGCGATCTGGACGGCGGCGAATCAACCCGAGATGCGAACAGTAGCGGTCAAGACGCAAGATCAGCAGTCGATGCTCAGCCTGCACCGGATGCGCGCGCTATTGGTCAAGTTTCGCACCATGCAGGTAAATCAGCTGCGTGGGTTGCTGTACGAATTCGGCGTGACGCTGCGGGCCGGGCGCCTGGCGGGTCTGAGTGAGATTCGCAAGCGAATGGCCCAGCTCGAGAGCGAGCTCCCGGGGATGCTTTGGATCGGTCTGCAGGATCAGCTAAAGCGGATCGACGAGCTGGATCAGGACATTGCTCGCATCGAGAAGCAGATGGGCAACTGGCAGAAGCAGGAAGCGGCGTGCCGAGCTATCTCTGAGATTCCGGGAATCGGGAGGCTGACGGCTACGGCGCTAGTGGCCACGATAGGTGATGCAAGGACCTTCAAGTCGGGGCGGCAATTTGCTGCATTCTTGGGTCTGGTTCCAAGGCAACACGGCACCGGAGGCAAGGTTCGCTTGGGATCGATCTCGAAGCGTGGCGACAGGTACCTGCGCACGCTGCTGATCCATGGCGCAAGGTCGGTGACATTTGGTGCCAAGGAGCCAACGACCTGGCACACAAACCTCCAGGCTCGACGACCGGCAAATGTTGCCGTCGTGGCGCTAGCCAACAAGATGGCGCGCACGGCGTGGGCGGTCCTGGCGCACGGTAGCGCGTATCAAAAGGGCCATGTGAGTGTGAAACCCGCATGGAACAACCAACGATGAAGAGGGCATAGACGAGCCGATAGGTTGCTAAGGTTGACTCAAATGTGATGGCAAAACAGGTCGGACCGCAAGAGCGCAAACCTGACGAACGTCTGGCGCATCAAAGCGCGATAAGCAGACGAGGACGCTCTTGGCGAATTCCATCAGGGCCCGCAGGCTTCGGCTTGCACACCAAGGCCGAATATAAGACTGCAGCCGTTACCTCGTTGAGGCATCACATCAAGTCAGCCTTGCAAACCGGGCGGTGTCCATATAAGACGTTCGCGAATCTCGCTGAGCGGCCAACGCGGCCGTTCGAGAGGCGGGCGATAAACTGTTAGTGCGCCTTGAACGTAACCCAACGTCTCGGCTACCTACGCGTTGCCCTCGTCGTGGCCGGCCTCGCATGCCTGGCCCTATATCCGCTCATGCCCATCTGGCCGTCTGGCTGGACTTGGCATGTGGGACTCTGACTATCCGCTGATAATCGTTGGGATCTACGCTACTCTCGGCGTGTTTTTGATTTTGGCCGCGCGGGACCCATATGCCCACCTCACTCTCATCTGGTTCACAGTGTGGTCGAGCCTCGTGCGCGGCGGTATCATGGCCATACAAGGATTGACTGAACCAGGCCAGATCGGGCACCTTGCGGGTGATGTACCGGCGCTCTTCATTGCCGCAGTCGCAGTGGCCGTACTCACGCCACGGAAAAAGTGGATAATCAGACGCCCCTGACGACTGCGTCGCGGCCTAACCCCGAGCGCTCCGCCGCACACACGGCAATGACTTCCTTTGCCAGATCCACACCAACAGTAGTGATCTCGTTCATGACTTCCCCTCTCGTTCAGATTGACGAATAGCACTTCAATCTTGGCACTTCGATGCCGTGCGGTTCAACCGCTTCGAGTAGGGGAAGTCCCTTCTATTCGCTCAACCGGACCGCTCGCCAGCAGCGCTCACGCGCCGTCCGCTCGCGGCCGGTTATGGTTCGCTAGGCGCTACCGCGAAGAAGCAGCTGCATGAGAAAGGTTTGCATCGTGGGCGCGTCGGGGAAGCTTGGTCAGTACATGGTGCGACATGCGCTAGATCGTGGTTACGAGGTTGTCGGGATTTGTCGGGAACGGAGCGTAGGCAAGCTAGATGGTTTCAAAGGGCGCATCACAGTCTTTCCCGGTGCGACGAACGACCGGCGCGTTGTCGAGAAGGCGGTCGAAGGGTGTGATGGGGTCCTCACCGTGCTGGTACCTTGGGGAGTTCAGCAATACTCGTCACGAACGGCGCAGGCGGTACTCGACTACGCAAACCCGGCCGCGAGGCTCATATTCTCCTGCGGGTGGCACATCACCCGAGACGGACAAGACGTGTACTCACGCACTTTCAAGGCGGTCGTGAAGGCAGTGGGATGGCTCGCTCGGTTGCTTCGCATAGGAGAACTCGACGACCAGGTCGAGGCGTGCAGGAGGGTGTTTGCGAGCAACACCCGGTGGACAGTTGTGCGCGGGAGCCGGCTCGAAGAAGGGGAGAGCCAAGGTCTACCCGTATGGAGCAAGCACGTAGGGGATCCCGTCCTCGCCAGCAACATCACGCGCCGGGTCGACTTTGCTCTTTTTATGGTTGCGGCCCTGGAGAACGATGGTCTCATCCAGGAGGCTCCCGCGATCGTGGGCTGCCGAACGCCCTCTGCGCTCGCATTAAGAGCAAGAGATACTTGACATGCAGGTTTCCATGCAACAGACAAAATGGCGATTCCCGTTAAAATGGGCAGACAGGTAGCTGTCGTGCTTTACGTGGTGGCGATGGCAGCCGTCATAGTCGGTGTAGATTTCGTGTTCTTCAGAAACCGATTCTGGGAACGACTGACAGTGAATATTGGCATTGTCTTGATTTTCGCAGCTTTCTATTTGAGATTCCTCAGGCGTTCATGAACAAGGCGCGATAGCGCCCTTTCGCTGCGATTGTGCAGACGCACTTCGCACTCGCTACAGACGAGTGATCTGTGTTCAGTATTTCCTCGCTGTCATAGCTGATTGCCGCTTAGTAAATACACCATTAGCGGATAATAGGGATAGATAACTTTGGGCGGTTGCAGGACTCCCGCGCGACAGTCTGCTTTTGGGGAGAATCCCCAACCGTTCGGTTGTGGCCGTTCTGCGACCCCGTCATTCGACCGGCCGGTTGCGACTTCAGGCCGGCATCGGCTCCCATAACTGCCTGCAGCAGAATCTTGCCGATGCTGCTCTTTGGCAAAGGCTCTTCGCGGAACTCGATGATCTTCGGCAACTTGTAGGCGGTGAGGTTCATCCTGCAGTGCTCGAGCAAGGTTTGCTCGGTGAGCTGCGCGTCCTTCCGAACCACGAAGAGCTCAACCGCTTCGCCGGACTTCGGATCGGTCACGCCGATCGCTGCCGCCTCGAGGACGCCGGCATACATCAGCACGGCGGCAACTCCAGTCTGCGGCCGGTTCTTTGGCTTCAGTTGGCAATGGAGTCACCTTCGAAGACACAGCCAGTGCTTGATATCGATCAAAGCGCGCGCCGACGCCGAATCTAATTTAGTATGAGTCTCAATGACACTCCCGCGGCCTTATTTCGCCGCGACGACGACAGCAATGCGCTGAAGGAGAGGCAGTCGATGACTACCCACCCAATGAGCCCCGTGGATGCGGCTTGGTATCACATGGACGGTCCGGCGAACCTGGCCATGGTGACAGGCATACTGCTAACGAAGGGGCGCCTCGATTTCGAGAAGGTGAGCGCTGTATATAAGCTTCGGTTGGTCGGGTTCGATCGATTCCGCCAGCGCGTAGTCGAGCGTGGATTTCCGATGTCGACTCTACAATGGGAGGACGTCCCGAATTTCGACATAGACCAGCACCTCCACCACGTTGCGCTGCCGCTTCCGCGCGATCGCGCCGCGCTCACCGCGCTGATCAACGACATCGCAAGCACACCGCTCGATCACGAGCAACCGCTTTGGCAAGTGCACGTCGTCGACGACTTCGACGGCGGCAGCGCGCTGATCATGCGGCTTCATCACTGCATAGGCGATGGCACCGCGATGATGACAGTGATCCAGCGACTTTTCGACACCACGCCCAGTGCGTCGCCGCGGGCCGCGTCGGCTGGCGCCGCGAAGGTCGAACGCGAGTTGCTCGGCGGTCTGCTTACGCCGGCCCTCGACACCATCGAGCGTGCAGCCAGGAAAGCGCTCGCAACTGTCGACTCCGCGGTCGATGTCATCGCTCATCCGCAACAGGCGATCGACAAGGCCGCCATGATTGTCGAGGGCGCGGGAATGCTGGTAGCGGAACTTCTGAAATCGCCCGATCCAAGATCGCCCCTCAAGGGCGAGTTCGGCATGAGAAAGCGCGTCGCTTGGTCGAAACCGGTCGCGATCAAGGACATCAAGGCGATCGGCGCCCCGTCGGGCGCGAAAGTGAATGACGTGCTCGTTGCCGGCATGACCGGTGCGTTGCGGGCGTACCTGAAGCGGCGCGGCATCGATGTGGACCACACGACCGTTCGGGCGATGGTCCCCGTCGACCTGAGACCGCCGGAACGCGCGGGCGAACTGGGCAACGAGTTCGGGCTGGTGGTCCTCGACTTGGCGGTGGCGAGCGCTGATTCGATGGACCGCCTGGCAACGACAAAGGCGCGCATGGATGCGCTCAAACGCTCACCGGAGGCGGTGGCGATGCTGGTCCTCTTCAACATCTTCGGCCGTGGACCCAAGCCACTCGAGGACCTCGCCAATCAGATCTTTGGCAGCAAGGCGAGCGTCGTCATGACCAACGTTGCTGGACCCAAGAAGACGCTTTATCTTGCTGGTGTTCCGATCGATCGCATGATGTTCTGGGTGCCGCATCCGGGCAAGCAGCTGGGGATGGGAATTAGCATCCTCAGCTACAAGGGAATGGCTTCGCTTGCGGTTATCGCCGATGCGCACCTGGTGCCTGATCCGGAGGCCATCACGACCCGGTTCAACCGCGAGTTCGCGCAGATGCTGCGCTGCGTGAAGGCGGACGCCGTGAGGGCGTCAGCAAGGAAGCCGGCTCCTCGGAAGAACGTCGGCAAGAGGGTGGCAAGCCCGAAGGCAGTTGCGAAACAGACGGTGCGCCAAACGAGGATCACTAGAAAAGCGGCGCCGTAGACCCGTCAGGCACCCCAACGTCCTTCCAGGACTTTCGCGCAGGTTAGCGTTGCCCGCGGCTGTAACAGACCTTCGTCGTTGGGGCGCTCTGGAATGGCTGCTGTCAAGCGAATTGGGCGGCGGCGACGAGGGACTGCTTCTGGCGATCTCGGAAATTAACGAACCGCTGCAATGGATCTTGTGCCCGCACCACCCCGGATCGCGCCCGCCTGCGGCCCGCCGCTATAGAATCTGCCCGATGCCTGGCCCCCAGCTTCGACCCCCAGCCCGCACCGGAACACGTCGATCAACGCATCACTTGGTAACGCCGAGCGTCGACCGCCGTTCGCGCACGACGCCGGACAGGAGCAAGACAGGGCTCTCACCATCACACGCTTGGGCGTCAACCTGGGACGAGACGCTGTGTTATTTCGCAGACTCATCCAACAATTCCTTGAGGTACTGCTGCCAGACGGCGGCCCAGGTGTGTGTGCCATGGCCGTGGGTTTGTTCGGACGCGGGAAGGGACACGAACTTACCTCTTTCGACGCGCTTGATCTCGCGCTGGGCGATGTCCAATTCCGGTGGATTAATGAAATCGTCGCCGGAGTTGATGTACATCACTGGCGCTTGGATGGCCTCGAGCTTTGGAGAAGGATCGTAATTACGCGAAGAGTCCACCGCGTAGAGCAGATCGTTGGCGTCAAGATTGGCGATGATGCGTTTCATGGTATCGGCGAGATATTTGTCGGCAGCCTCACGTGTGGGCAAATCGTCCTGCATATGTAAGGGAGCGCTGCCTGCGATGATCAGAAAATCCGCCGCGATTTGCAGTCCCGCGCGAGGCTCCGTGGTGTAATCGCCGTTCTTCCAATCAGGATCCTGGACGATTCCATCGATGACCATCTTGCGCCAGATGCGGTTGCGTCCCGCGATCTGCACCGGCTGGCACGCCAGCGGCATCAGCGCGTCCATGAAATCGGCATAGGTTTCGCCCCACATCCAGGAGTGCATGCAACCCATCGAGGTGCCCATGATCAGGCGGAGGTGATTCAGTCCGAGTCCCTTGGTCACCAATTCGTGCTGCAGCGCGATCATGTCCGCATATTCGTAATGAGGGAAGCGCGCGTGCATGCCATCACTAGGTTTGGTGGATTTTCCGTGGCCAATGTTGTCAGGAAGAATGATGAAGTATTTCGTGGCGTCGAGTAGTTGCCCCGGACCAAATAGCACGCCCGCGAAGATCGAACGCAGTAAGCCATTGCCTGTGCCACCGGTGCCATGCAGTACCAACACCGCATTGGTGCTGCGCCCCTGTGCATCTTTTGCCGGCTTGCCCAGTGTGTAGTAGTGAATGCGTACTTCCGGAAGCGACTCGCCAGATTGAAAATGGAAGTCGTGCACCACGAAATCGCTCTCTTGGGGAGCCGGCCAGTTCTGAGCAGGTTTGTCCGCCTGCTGCCCGTGCGCAGGAGCATTCTCGAATGCCAGAAGAAGAGCTACGACGCAACCAGCCGCGCACATTTTGAGTTTCATCGCACCCCCCATGGATATTCAAAAACGAGTTGTGTATAAGCATTGAATGCTATTTCAGCATGGAAAATCTGGGAAGGGATTTGGTGCGGTCGAGCTTGCCGAAAAATGCTTGCTCCCGGTAGCTCAACAGGGTAGGTATATAAACCACCCGACCCCTGTCTGGGGATACATCGATGGCGAGCGTTTGGCGGGAACTTCATTTTGGTTCACGAACGCTCTGGAAGAATCGTGGCTTCGCCGCAGTCGCCACCCTTACTCTTTCGTTGGGGATTGGCGCAACAACGGCGATCTGGGCCGCTGACCGTGCCGGAAGTGAGCGGCTGCTGCGCTATTGCGCCCGCCCGCCGTTCGCCCTGGACCGGCTGCGCGAACTCGATCCCGAGCGTCTGCTCTACGAGAGCACCAAGGCCGGTCCGGGCGGGAACCGCCCGCTGCTGCTGACGCCGCTGGAACTGCTCGACCGCCTCGCCGCGCGGGTGCCGCCACCAAGCGTCCGCCGCTACTGCAACATCGGCGCCGACGCGAATGGCCGTTCACCGGAAATTTCGGCGGCAACCACGAACGGCCGGAGCTGGCCGCAAGCCGCCTGATCGACCATGCATCGCAGAACGACTCTGAGCTGGTGTTGGGCTTTTTCCATATCTGACGCTCCATCCTCAAAAAGCTGACATTGGGATAGACTCGACCAACGAACCCTTGCGGGGGACATTTCTGTGTTTCCGTGGTTGCGCTTGGCTCGTGTCGGCTTCGGCCTTAGTTCCGCGCCCAAGGTCGATTTACTCGCGACCACGCGTGTTCATTTCCGCGTCTGGCCAAACGACTTAGATTTCAACGGCCACGTTAACAACGGTCGCTATCTCGCGCTCGCCGACATTGCCCGCATTCATTGGTTCGTGCGTACCGGCGTGCTGGGGGTTGCACGACGGCATAAAGCATTTCCCATCATAGGCGATGCGATCGCCAAGTTTCGTCGAGATCTCAAGCTGTTCCAGAGGTTCGAGATTCACACGCGCCTACTCGGCTGGGATCACAAGTGGGGATTTCTCGAACACCGCTTCGCGCGTGACGATCGTGTGATTGGAGTGGTCGCAATTCGCGGTGTCTTCAAAGGACCGGGCGGCCCGCTCGATCCGGGGGTACTTCTAGCAGGCGTCGCCCACTCAGCGCCATCTCCGGAATTGCCGGAGTGGGCAAATCGTTTTCATCAGGGCGGGGAATTAATGAGCGAGTTGCTACGTGAGGAGGAGCGCTTGCAGGGAGTACGTGGTTCGAAGGAATAATGACTGCCGGATCACGGTAACCCAGTGCATTTGAATGACCGGTATCGGGGATTTTCTACGCCTCTGCCGACCGTCTCCTCTTGGTCGGTCGCCGCCACCCACCAGACCAATCTGAATGGCCGCAGTAGCGGCATTGCAGCCATTGGCGGCGTCAACTTGACCGGCAGGGAGGGGTCGGCCCTGGCCGGTCGGGTCCCGAATGCGTACGCTCGCGAAATGGCGGGCACCCATGATTCAGGAAACTGCGAGCATCGGCGTCAGAAATTGAGTCACTTTAATTGAGCCAGCGCCACGGTCTCGACCCATCGGTGCTCAGATTTGCCCGGTTTGGCGAGCCACAGATAAGCCTTTCCGCGGTAGCGTCCGCTAACATGAGGCGAAAACTGTAGCAAAACGTAGCACATAAGCGGGAACACGGCGTCCACGTGGGTGCCGTTTTTGTTTTCCGCGAAAGAACTTATCGCGGCCGACCTGCGGATTATTAGTCCGTCGCTCGACTAGATCGTAGGAAGGTGCGACACGACCATTGCGATCCCCGTCAGAACGTCTGAAACCTGGTAAAATTCTTACTCGGTATTACTCAGGAGCGGGCCATGGCGGTTTCGGTCACAAGCAAGGGTCAAGTCACCATCCCGAAGCGGGTCCGGGAAGCCTTGGGCATTACGCCAGGCAGCAAGGTCGAGTTCGACGTCGCCGGCGGTGGCGCGCGACTCAAGCTGGTCAAGAGACATGCCTCTTCACGCGTTGAAGAAGGTGCCGCCATTCTTGATTACAGGGGTCCGAGGATTCCTGTAGACAAGATGCACGGGGGGCTGGCGATGAAAAAGGCGGCGAAACGTGCGCGCCCTTGACACCAACATCCTTGCGCGCTTCTACCTGCGCGATGATACCACTCAGGGACGGATTGCCGCGGGCGTGCTTACGGCTGGCGACGTCTTCATTCCGAAGACCGTGGTCCTCGAACTCGAGTGGGTGTTACGGTATGTCGCCGATCAGCCGGGAGACAAGGTGACGGAATGCCTGGCGCATCTGATCGCGTTGCCTGGAGTTACCGTCGAGGATCGCGACGAGATCGAGGCAGCGTTGGGCCATTGTCGTAATGGGATCGACTTTGCCGATGCGCTGCACCTCGCGGCCAGCAAAGCGTGCACCGAGTTGTTGACTTTCGACGACCGAGGTTATGCGCGCAGGGCAAGAAAGCTTCGCCTCAAACCGCCGCTCCGAGTGCCACACGGGTAGCTCTGTCGGGTCTCCGCTGGAAGCGAACCGCGGATTCCTAAGCCGCGGGTCCGTTCTCTACGCCCGTATGACCGGTTGGGGCCGGAGCGGACCGCTCGCTCAGGCGGCTGGTCACGATCTGAACTACGTCGCATTGACAGGACTGCTGTCGCGGTCGGCACACCGGGGCGAGCGGCCCATCGTGCCGCTAACCGTGGTCGGCGACGCCGCCGGCGCACTCGGCCTGGCCTTCGGCATTGCCTGCGCCTGCTGGAGACGCGCGCCAGCGGCAATGGCCGTGTCGTGGACGGCGCCATTGTCGACGTGCTGGCGATGCTTGCAGGCCCCAACGGCACAACATGCGCCAAGGGCGTGAACGACGCGGGCTGCACGAAGCAGTAATACTCAGCCTAGGATCTCGCCGGCTTCAGCTCCGGATTGACGGCACGCACCGGAACCGAGTTCACGCTGTCGGCATCGCGTGGCAGTATCGCCGGGGGCAGGGCTTTGACCAATCTGTGGCTAGTTGAGGACAAGAAACTCTTCTCCGAGGGCATGTCCGTGGGAGGCGAACGCCGATACGGGCGTACCGCACGATACTCGTTGTCCGTGCGACTTCGTCACCGACGCGGCCGAGCAACTTGCGCTCGACACCCCAGTTCGGATAGGCAACGGCAAAAACAGATCGGATCTGCGCCAGGGGCATGTCGTCAAAGACTCTTGCTACACCGCCAGTGCCGTCCTCCAATGCGACTGCAACACCTGTACGATTTGCTGCGAAGGTTCGCGGTGCGTTCGGAGGCGTCCACCGAGCCGCGCCTAGGCAAGCGCAAGACGCGCATCGTCGGAAAGGCGCAGTAGTGGAACACCGCAACCAAACTAATAAGCGCCGATGACAGAAAAACTGCCGCATGAAGACACGTCGCGCCCGTTGCTTACATGATTGTCGCCGAACGAGCGCAGGGTCGCACCGGCTACGCACCACAGATACGACGCCCCCATGTTGTTGCTCGCGAACATTTCGCTGCCGGAACCATCGACACTAATCGGGCTCTCGGCGGAATTCTCCGAGACGTAACTGAATACCTGCCCTGGCAGGATGCCCAGCGCATGAATTCCGGCCGCATTGGGGCCGCTGTTGAACGCGCTGCGCGCCACGATGAGGTACACGGACGAGCCGGCAGCGCCCGACGTCGCCTTGATTCCGTCGCCGCCGTTGTCCGTCACCGTGGTCCGCTCCACCGTGACGATCGTTTGCGCCGAACCCACGGAATCGGCCCAGATGCCGTTTCCGCCGTTGTTGGCGAAGAGACTGTCGGTGATCGTCGCCCTGGCAAAGTTGGACGGCACGACAGGCGCAATGTAAAAGCCGACGTTGACATTGTGCTCGCTGCGCACGTGGTCGAGCACGATCGAGGCGTTTTGGGCAACCAGTGCGAACCCGCCGTCGCCGTTGTCGCGCGAGATCGTGTCGAGCACGATCACCTCGGCGTTGTTCGCCTGGTGATAAATGCCCACCGCGCCTAAGTTCGAGACCAAGCAGTTCTCGATGCGCACCTGGCCCGCCTGCTGCACGACGATGCCGTTCGCTCCGCCCTGGCCATTGATCGTGAGCCCGCGCAGCACGACGGTCGCGCCGGGCGCGTTGACGGTCACGCCGTTGCCCGCGAACACGCTGATGCCGGCGTAGATGCCGGGCGGGGCGATGATCGATACTGACTTGGTGATCGTCACCGGACCGTAGCCAGCGGAATCCAGCACGACGACCTCGCCCCCGGCATTGGTGGCGGGAATCGCGTCGGCGAACTGGCGGCAGGGCGCGGCGCGCGAGCAGCTGGGGTTGGCAGTGCCGGCGCTGCCGACGTACGTGCGCTGGGCGGTGGCGGCGGAGACCACGGTCGAGGCGGCAGCCAGCGCGACGCCGGCGGCCAAGAGCAGGCATCGATTCGTGAGCATTGGATCCCTCCCGTAGTGAAGGACGATGCGCGCGGGAACGTCACAATCGCGGGCGGCGGCGCATCATGGTGTCGGCCGCAATTGTCGGCGGGGGGCGCTTGCGCGCCCATTGGCGACGGAGAGCCGAAGATGCTGCACCATTGCGCAGGCGACCGCAATCGAGTCCGACCCCTGCCTCCCGGCTCACCCCACTGGAGGAGCCGGCATCGCCCGCGCAGCGTTGGTCTGTTTCAGCCGGAACGCGGTGAGCCTGACAGCGCTGTGCTCGAGTGCCTGGCCATCGACCTGGCAGGCTCCATCCGCTCGCGGCGTGTCATCGACGTGCCCGCGCGCCTGATCAGCATGCACGGTGTCCCCGCGTACCTGCGCTCCGATAGCGGACCGGAGCTCGTTTAGCCGGGCGATTCTGAAGTGGCTGACCGAGAATCGCATCGACACCGCAGTGATCGACGCTGGCAAGCCTTGGCAAGACGGAACGAACGATCGTTCAACGGCAAGTTCCGCGACGAGTGTCTGAGCCCGTAATGGTTTCATAGCCGTCGGGAGGCCGGCATCATCATCGAGGCGTGGCGCAGGCACTACGACGCCGTGCGCCCGCACATGAGCTTGAGCTACTTGACCCCGACCGAATTCAAGCAGCACCATCAGTCCCCACCAACCCCTCAACCCCGAGCCGCTTCCGAAGAATAAACCGTTCGAAAATTCGCAGGGAGGTCAATCCCCGGACTGCCCGCCCGATGGGGGGACGGTTCCACGATTCCGCCCACCGTCGGAGTCGCTGCCAGCGGCCGGCAGTTGACCCTTGTGTCCCATCGCTTGATACTTCTGTGCCCGCGATCAGCCTACCGATGGAGAATGCGATGCCTGCGAGTCTGCGAGTCAGATCCACCACTGGACGCGGTCGTCTCTTCGACAGCGTGCTCGACACCGTCGGAGACACGCCCTGCATCCGCGTCAACAACATTGCGCCGAAAAGCGTGCGGATCTACGTGAAGGCCGAGGCCTTCAATCCGGCGGCCTCGGTCAAGGACAGGCTGGCGCTCAACATCATCGAGGCCGCCGAGCGCAACGGGACGCTGAAGCCCGGACAGACCGTGGTGGAGGCCACGAGCGGCAACACGGGCATCGGTCTCGCGATGGTCTGCGCGCAGAAGGGCTATCCGCTCGTCGTCACGATGGCCGACAGCTTCTCGATCGAGCGCCGCCGGCTGATGCGCATCCTCGGCGCCAAGGTCGTCCTCACACCGCGGGCTCAGAAAGGCTTCGGGATGTACCAGAAGGCGGTCGAGCTCGCGAAGGCGAACGGCTGGTTTCTGGCGCGCCAGTTCGAGAGCGACGCGAACGCGGAGATCCACGAATCCACGACGGCACGTGAAATACTTGGCGACTTCAAGGACGAGCGCCTCGATTATTTCGTGACCGGCTACGGCACCGGCGGCACGGTGACCGGAGTCGCGCGCGTCCTGCGCCGCGAGCGGCCCGAGACGAAGATCATCTTGAGCGAACCGGCGAACGCGCAGCTCGTCGGCAGCGGCAAGGTCCAGGCCCGCGGCGCCGACGGCTCGCCAACCGCTAGCCACGCGGCGTTCGAGCCGCATCCGATCCAGGGCTGGACGCCCGACTTCATTCCGCTCGTGCTGCAGGAGGCGATCGACAAGTCCTATTACGACGAGTTGATCCCGATCGCCGGCGCGGAAGCGGTCAGGTGGGCTAAAACGTTGGCGCGGAAGGAGGGAATCTTTTGCGGCATTTCCAGCGGCGCCACGTTCGGCGTCGCGATGGGGATCGCCGAAAAGGCGCAGCCGGGCGCGGTGATTCTGGCGATGCTCCCCGACACGGGCGAGCGCTACCTGACCACGCCGCTATTCGAGGGCATCCCGGAGGACATGGACGAGGAGGAGCGGGCGATCTCGAAGTCGACGCCTGGGTATCAAATGCCGTAGTCGCGGCGCCGAGCTGGCACGAACAACGCTCGCGGCCAGTTCTTGGAGCGCCTTGAGCGGCCGGTCAGGAGTCGACTCCAGCCGTTGCTGTGCCCGCCGCATCCCTCAGCTCAAGCCCAATTCGCGACCCGCGACCAGCGCGCAGGGATGATGCGACGAAGCTCTTCGCTCTGAGTTCGCGGCGCCGCGGACGCGGTACCAGGATTGACGGGTCGGGTGGTGAAGCATCGGTACTTACTAACCGGTCCGTTGTTTAGACTACACAAAATGAGATCTTCGCCTATAATGTGAAGGATGAAGATCGATGGGCGAACGCTGCCGCACGATACCTCGGAGATGATTCGGCGCTGGGCGGTGCGCCGGGTCAAGGCCGGCGAGAGCCCGAGCAGCGTGATGCAGAGCTATGGCCTGTGCCGTACGACGATCTACCGCTGGCTGCGGGTGGTGCAGCGCGACGGCGAGAAGGCGTTGCGAGCGCGCCGGCATCCGGGACCGCAAGGGAAGCTCACGCCGGCACAGAAGTTGAAGGTACGGCACTGGATCAGCGGCAAGGATCCGCGGCAGTACGGATTTGACTTCGGGCTGTGGACGCGGCAGATCGTGGCGGCGTTGATCGGCCAGCGGTTCGGGGTCAAGCTGGGCGTGACCGCGGTAGGGCGGTTGTTGGCCGAACTCGACATCACGCCGCAGAAGCCGCTGCGGCGCGCCTACGAGCGCGATCCGGTGGCGATCCGCCGCTGGAAGACGCAGACGTTTCCGAAGCTGCGGGCGCGGGCCAAGCGCCGGGGGGCGAAGATCTTCTTTCTGGACGAAGCGGGGGTACGCTCGGATCAGGTGTTGGGGCGCACCTGGGGGCTGCGCGGCCGGACCCGGAGGTGCCGACCAGCGGGAAGCGCCAAAGCGTGAGCGCGATCTCGACGGTCAATGCGTTGGGCGAATTCTGGTTCGAGATCTACACCGAACGGCTGAACGCGACCAAGTTCATTGACTTGCTGACGCACTTCATGCGCCGCCGCAAGAGCCCGGCGTTGCTGGTCCTCGATGGTCACCCGGCGCACATTGCCAAGAGCGTGGCGCGCTACGTGCAGAGCTTGAAGGGTCGGCTCGAATTGCACTTCCTGCCGGGATACGCCCCGGAGTTGAATCCGGACGAGTTCGTGTGGAACCATCTCAAGCGGCAGGGCGTGAGCAAGAAGCCGCTGCTCAAGAACGAATCGCTGCGCCATCGCGTCCACGCCGATTTGAGTGACATTCAGTCACGCCCCGACCTCGTTCGCTCATTCTTCAAAGCCCCGACTGTAGCCTATACAACGGACTAGTTTAGTAAGCGGGTGCCGGTACTCGCTCGAGGGTCGGAGCACGATGGGCGTGCACACTATAGCTTTCCCAGCACAAATTGACTCCGTCGCATCGACGACGGAGACTCTAGGCGCACTCCGACACGCATACTGCTCCGCGCCGCCCCGCGACTTACCTTCTTGGCAACCAAAGGAGCGAGATTATGCCGATAACCGCAGGGCCAAGTTACGGCGAGATGCGGGCCGCAATCCGTAGCGAAAAGGAAAGAAGGATTCGTGAACACCAAGCAAACGTCGCCAAGCGAAAGCGTATGGCCACAACGTTGGCCAAGGGCGCGCCAGCCAATCTAAACGTGATTGGTCAGGGCGACAGCTGGTTCGACTATCCATTGCCCGTACCCATTCTGGATCAGAGCGACGTGCTGGCGCACCTTATGCAGTTGCCGTCGATGCCCCCTGAGGTACTCTCTCTGGCCCATTACGGCGAGGCCGCCGAGGACATGCTGGGAGTGACGAAACTCCACGAGCTCCTCGACCAGCTCAAGGATCCCGCAAACGGCAATTTCGATGCCATTCTTTTCTCTGGTGGCGGAAACGACTTGGCTGGGGACCAGTTTCGCTTGTGGCTGGCGGAGGCATCGGCGAGTGGAATGAACCCAGCGCAAGGCTTGAACCCCGGGCGTGTCAAGTCGATTATGGGCGTAGTCGAGGCCGGATATCAGGACCTGATTACTGCGCGAGACGGTGTCGATCCGACAATTCCAATCTTTGCGCACAGCTACGACTACGCAATTCCCAGCGGCATCGGCGTCGCCTGCGCAGGGCCCTGGCTGAAACCGGGGCTCGACGATCGCGGCTGGACCGATCTCGCTAAGGCGCGAGTGATTGTCAGGGAGTTACTGGTCGAGTTCGACGCAATGCTCGCAGCATTTGCCGCCGAGGCAAGCAGCAACTTCGTCCATGTAAAGACGCAAGGAACCTTGTCGGATGCTGACTGGGCAAACGAGCTGCACCCCACCCCCGATGGATTCGCAGCCATTACTGGCAAGTTTGTACACGCCCTGCGAGCGCGGTTTCCCGGGAGAATCTGACCACGGTTGGAAGCGACACGCGCTTCCTCGGACCGTGATCGCTGCAGCCGCCAGAGCACGCAAGGACGTTACGCTTGCATGCCGATCGCGGGGGGAGCGCCGCAGCCACTGTGGATGGACATTCCTTGATTGACGCGGCCACTGGGAGTCTAATCCTTCGCGCGTGGACCACCGCTGCGCCATTTTCGGGTCCAACACATCTTCAACGGCTGCCCAATTTGGAGGAGGTGAGATGGAATTCAGACCTTGCGTAGGAGTTGCCTTGCTGGGGCTGTCCTTGTCGCTCGCACCAACCGCGGGAGCGCAGAACGTGATCAAGCTCGGCATGGTGGCGCCGTTTTCCGGGCCGTTTGCGGAATACGGACAGCAGATGCTGGGCGGGATGAAGGCGTACATGAAGATCCACGGCGATACCGTCGCCGGCAAGAGGATCGAGATCCTGCAAAAGGACTCGACCGGCCCCGCGCCGGATGTGGCGAAGCGCTTGGCGCAGGAGCTCGTCACGCGCGACAACGTCGATCTGCTCGTGGGCTTCGGCTTCACGCCGAACGCGCTGGCCGCCGCGCCGGTGGCTACGGAGGCCAAGAAGGCAATGGTCATCATGAATGCCGCGACCTCGATCATCACGACCAAGTCGCAGGAAATCGTTCGCGTGTCGATGACGCTGCCGCAGGTGACGCAGCCGATGGCGGTCTGGGCCGCCAGGAACGGCATCAAGAAGGTGTACACCGTCGTCGCGGACTACGGCCCGGGGCTCGACGCGGAAAAGGCGTTCGCCGAGGCGTTCAAGAAAGCCGGCGGCGAGATCGTGGGCAGCGTGCATACGCCGCTGCAGAATCCGGACTTCGGCCCCTTCATCCAGCGGGTGAAGGACGCCAAGCCGGAAGCGGTATTCCTGTTCCTGCCCGCCGGCGCGCCGGGAATCGCCTTCATGAAGGGCTACGAGGAGCGGGGACTGAAGGAGGCGGGGATCAAGCTCATCGCCACCGGCGACATCACCGACGACACCGTGCTCGACGCGATGGGAGCGCCCGCGCTCGGTCTGATCACGAGCTTCCACTATTCGGCCGACCACAAGAGCCCGGAGAACGACGCCTTCAAGAAAGCGTACGCGGAGGCGAACGGCTCGAAGATGCGGCCGAACTTCATGGCCGCGGCCGGATACGACGGGATGGCGCTGATCTACGAGGCGCTGAACAAGACCGGCGGCTCGACCGACGGCGACAAGGTGGTGGCGGCGATGAAAGGAGCGAAGTGGATGAGCCCGCGCGGCCCGGTCATGATCGATCCGGAGACGCGCGACATCGTGCAGACCGTGTACATCCGCAAGGTGGAAAAGGTCGGCAGCGAGCTCTACAACGTCGAGTTCGACAAATTCCCCGACCAGAAGGACCCGGGAAAATAGGTCGCCCCCAGGAAAGGTCGAGTTCGAGAACCGCACGCGGGGGGCGAACGCGCGCTTGGCCGCATCGCCTCGTCGTTCACGATTGCGGGTTACCCAGATTGCTCTCGCGCACACGCGGAGGGTACGGGTCGCCTATTCACTCAACGACGAGAGACGTTAGTACGGCGGCTGTTCGGCTTCTGCGTCCGCGGTGAGCCAGCTAGCAATCTTCTCGCGGGTCGGCACGCCGCCCGCGTGCACGACCCTGCCGTCGACGATGACGCCGGGCGTGACCAGAATTCCGATAGCTCATAATGTCCTGGAGCGCTTCGACCTTTTCCACCGTGATCCCCACGCCCAAGCTCATTCGCCACCTGCTCGACGCGCTGTGCCGTCGCACGGCAGTTGGCGCACCCGGTTCCCAATACCTTGATCGCTTTCATGAAAGTGTCCCGTTGACCTACAACACGGCGTTGAACACGTAGCCGACCAGCAGGATGCCGCTCGCCACGACGGCGGCAAACGTCGCGATGAGCCGCATCTTGAGCACCTTGCGCAGGATGACCATCTCGGGCAGCGACAGCGCGATGACGCTCATCATGAACGCCAGTACCGTGCCGAGCGCGGCGCCCTTGGCCAGCAAGCGCCTCGACGACGGGAATGATCCCCGCGGCGTTCGAGTACATCGGCACGCCGATCAGCACGGCGAGCCGGCACCGACCACCAGACATCCTTGCCCATCAGGCCGGCCATGAAGTTCTCGGGCACGTAGCCGTGGATAGCAGCGCCGATGGCTATGCCCGCGACGACGTAGGGCCAGACCCTGCCGACGATCTCGCGCACTGACGCGAACCCGGCCTGCACGCGCTCGGCCAGAGTGGCCGCATCGGTGCCAACCGCTACGTTCAGGCGCGGCATGTTCCTGACCCAGTCTTCGAGGTGCGCTTCCATGTGCAGCCGGCCGATCACCCAGCCCGACACGATCGCGACCGCGAGCCCGAGGGCCAGATAGAGGCCGGCGATCTTCCAGCCGAAGAGTCCGAGCAGGAGCGCGAGCGCGACCTCGTTGACCATCGGTGCCGAGATCAGGAACGAGAACGTGATGCCGAGTGGCACTCCCGCCTGCACGAAGCCGATGAACAGGGGTACCGCCGAGCAGGAGCAGAACGGGGTAACGACGCCGAGCGACGCCGCCAGCACGTTGCCCACGCCCTCGGCGCGGCCGGCGAGCAGGGCGCGCGTTCGTTCCGGCGTGAAGTAGGAATTGACCATGCCCATGACGAACACGACGCCGGCGAGCAGCAGCAGCACTTTCGGGGTGTCGTAGAAGAAGAACTGAAGCGCGCCGCCGAGGTGGCTGTCCCGATCTACGGGCAGCATCGCCGTCAGCAGCTCCGACAGCGGCGTCAATGCCTGAAAAGTGACGAACCACACTGCGGCCGCGACGAGCAGGAACAGCCGGGGCCGGTGATGCGGAAGCGTCAGCATTGCGTTCATGCGGCTCGTCCGATGGCACGCGGCGGCCGGCCCGGGAACGCCGAGAGGCGTCTTCTCACATCGCGCAGCACGTCGGGTGGCACTCCACCGCCAACCAGCGCGTCGAGCAGCGTCCGGGACCACTTGGGCAGTCGCGCCAATCGATAGTGCATCCACGTACCCTCGCGGCGGGACTGTGATCCAGCCTCCCTCACGCAGCAACGCGAGGTGCCTGGACACGCTCGGCTGGAGATCTTCCAGCGCGGCGACGAACTCGCATACGCAGACTTCGCCTTCGACGGCGAGCAAGGCCAGCATGCAACGGCGCGTCGAATCACCGAGGAGGTCGATGTTCGGGATCACAGGCAAAATATAGCGCGAGCGTTATATGTACGGACACAGATAAACTTGATCTGCGTCAATGTGGCCGCGCTCCAGGCTGTCCCATTGACTATGGCCGTAACGGATACGAGCAAGCGGTCCCTTGAAAGTTGCACAGCCCGCCAAACGCGGCGTGACGGCGCAGCGCGCGCCGAGCAGAAATCCGAGTTTGTTCTTTAGCGATTTGCAGACCGTTCTAATGCTCATCGTCCTCGCGATCATGCTCGCCACCTTGTGGACCTTCACCTCCCCGCATTACTTCATGGGAGTAGTGATGGTCTGCTATGGATTTGTGATCGGATGGTTCGCGGGATGGTTGGCGAAACGGAGACAATCGAGTCCGTAGTGGATGCGATCTGTGGGCTGCGAGGGGCAGCAGAGCTCCGCGGCGTATCGCCCGACGGCCCTGCGTGCGACGCGCCGGAGCCGGAATGCACACGGTACGACCGCACGTCGCTCCGGGCCGGTTCGCTCCGCCGTTGCCGTCAGCGCAACGACTGACGCCGCCCCATCGCGAACGGCCCGCGGTCCAGCAGCGTGCGCTGCTCGGGCGTGAGCGCGTCGTAAAGCTTGGTCAACGCGGCCGTTGTCGCCGTCATGTCGCCCTGGTGCTGCTTCATGGCGGCATCCCGTTGCGCAAACCATTCCGGAGCGGTCTTCGCGGTCTGCGCATCATGCATCTTGTCGAACCACGCCTGCCGGTTCTCCGCTTGCTTCGTGACGCTGTCGACAAAGCCTTGCCATGCACGTTGCTGCTGGTCGGTGATGCCGAGCGTCGCCTTGAGGTCGTTCAGGCGCTCCGCGGCAACGCCAGGGTCGCCATACATCATGCCGTTGAGCCCCATGCCGTAGCCTCTGCCGTAACCCGGACCCATGTGGTATCCGCCACCCATCCCATAGCCGGGGCCCATGTGACCATAGCCCATGCCGTAGCCGTGCCCGTAACCCGGTCCCATGCCACCACCCATCCCGTAGCCGGCTCCGGCGCCGAAGCTGCACCAGGGCGCCCCGCCATCGGCTCCGCCACCCCATGGCCCTTCGGGATGTGCACCGACGGACAATCCCGCCAGCGCAAGAGTCAGCGCCGTACCGCCGATCAATGCAAACTTGGTCGTGCTCTTCATGATCTGCTCCATTCCGGTGAAACTTTTGGCTCTGCGGCCTTGCTTCCGCTCGCTGTTCCTGCCGCATCGGTTCCCATTTCAGCACCGGCGAGTAACCGGGGCGTTGGCTTTTGGTAGCCTCCGGTGGCGAATGCCCGGGTTGTTACGCTACGCTACAAATTTGCTTCGCACCGGGACATGGTCGCGGCGACAATCGGTCACATGGAAGCACCTGACCACATCCTGATCGTCGACGATGACGCCGAGATTCGCGCGCTGCTCGACACCTACCTGCAGAAGAACGGCTATCGGACCACGATCGCGGCCGATGGCAAGGCAATGTGGAGGGTGCTCGAGCACAATGCGGTCGATCTGATCGTGCTCGATCTGATGCTGCCGGGCGAGGACGGCCTCACGCTGTGCCGCAAGCTGCGCGCCGACGCCGACACGCCGGTGATCATGCTCACCGCGCGGGGCGAAGAGACCGATCGGATCGTCGGACTCGAGATGGGCGCCGACGATTACCTGCCCAAGCCCTTCAGCCCGCGCGAGCTGCTCGCACGGATCAAGAGCGTGCTGCGCCGCTATCGCAGCCTGCCGCTCAACCTGCGCGCCGACGACGGACGCGAGATCGCTTTCGCCGGCTGGCGCCTCGACTCCGTCGCTCGCCACCTGGTGTCCCCCGAGGGCGTCATCACCTCGTTGAGCGGCGCCGAGTTCCAGCTGCTCAAGGTGTTCCTGAGCCATCCGAACCACGTTCTGACGCGCGATCAGCTGATGATGCTCGCGAAAGGCCGCGAGGCGGATCCGCTGGACCGGAGCATCGACATCCAGGTGAGCCGCTTGCGGCATCGGCTGCAGGATGACCCCTCCGAACCGAAGATCATCAAGACCGTGCGCGGCGAGGGCTACGTGCTCGCGGTACCGGTCGAGGTCAAGCGGTAATGCACCTCCTTCCTCGCAGCCTGTTCGGACGACTCGTCGTGGTGCTGCTCGCCGGGCTCGTCGTCGCGCAGGTTGCGACGTTGTACATCAACGTGAGCGAGCGCGACCAGCTGCTCTATCGCTCCGGTGGCATGCACGTGGCGCAGCGCGTCGCCGACCTCGCCAACCTGCTGGACTCGATGCGGCCGGAGGAGCGCCGCAAGGTTGCGGCCGTGTTCGACGGGCCGCCGCTCGCGGTCTCGCTCGACCGTCCGCCGCTCGCCGCCGACCCGAGCGCCGGCAGCGACCTGCAGCTGACGATGCTCGCGACGATGCTCCGCTATGGCGTGGGGGAGGGTATGCCCGTCACCGTCGCTCGCGCGTCGTCGGCACTGGCAGCGCCACCGCTTCCCCCGCCGCGTGGGCGCCAGTCCGTGCCGATGATGGGATCGATGATCGGACCGATGATGGGGCGATCGATGATGGGCGACGACGTGCCACCCTTCCCGCCGGACGGCAACAATTTTGTGGTCCAAGTAGGCCTCCGCGACGGCAGCCTCGTAACGTTCGACTCGTATCTGTCGCCGGAGGCCGCGGCCGTGCCGGTCCGCATCGCGCTGACGCTGCTCGCGTTGCTGGTCACGGTCGTAGTGCTATCGCTGATCGCGGTACGTTGGGTCACGGTGCCGCTGCGCACGCTTGCGACGGCGGCAGAGAAGCTCGGCGAGGACATCAACCATCCGCCGCTGCCGGAAAGCGGGCCCGTCGAGGTGCGTCGGGCCGCGACGGCGTTCAATACGATGCAGCGGCGCCTCGCGCAGTTCATCGCCGATCGCGCGCGGATCTTCACCGCAATGTCGCACGACCTGAAGACGCCGATCACGAGGCTGCGACTGCGCAGTGAGCTGCTCGACGATGAGGACCTGCGCGCACGCTTCGTCAAGGATCTCGAGGAGATGGAATCCATGGTGACGCAGACGCTCGAGTACCTGCGCGACGCCACCACGCAGGAGCCGGTGCAGCCGATCGATGTTGCCGCGCTGCTCGAGAGCCTGCAGAACGACTACCGCGAGGCCGGCGGCGAGGTTGAGATCAGCGGGTGCGCGACAGGTCCGTACAGCGGCCGGCCTCTCGGGCTGCGGCGCTGTCTCACCAACCTGATCGACAATGCGCTGCGCTACGGCAAGCGGGCGACGGTCGTCATCGAAGATGCGCCGGCGCTGCTGACACTCACGGTACAGGACGAGGGTCCGGGACTGCCCGAAGATGCGCTCGAGCGCGCCTTCGAGCCCTTCTTCCGCATCGAGGCGTCGCGCAGCCGTGACACGGGGGGCACGGGCCTCGGATTGGGAATCGCCCGCAATATCGCGCGTGGGCACGGCGGCGACGTGGTCCTGCGCAATCGCGAAGACGGCGGGCTCGAGGCTAGCCTCACGCTGCCACGTCTGCCGGCGTCGATCGAGGGATGACCTGCGACTTTCGCCTGTTGCACGTCGCTCAGGTGAGCGCTGATGGGCATCATGGCTCGGCCCCCACGACATTTCCGTAGCCGAGACGTCCGCTCGAGAACACGCGCTCGGATTGGAGGACCCGCCATACACCCCGGATGCCCCACCGCCGCATGATCCCTATGGCGAGCGTCAGATGTCCGCTCAGACCAAGCTGTCTCCTCGTGCATACCAACGCATCGCCCTGGACGGCGTTTGCATCGTAACTTTCATCGAGTGGCGCTATGCGATGGGCCGATGCTTACGATGAACGGACGCGGGCGCGCCGCGGCGCGCGATCAGGCCTGCCGCCGTTGCTCCTCGGTTGGCGCCTAGGCTGCTCGTCCGGAGCGCCGATGCGCCAGGAAGTTGTAGAGCCAACCGAACACGGCCCCCCCGACTGCACCATCGACGAACCCGTAAAGAGTTCCGGTAACGATGGGACCCGCGCCGGGACCGAGATGGTAGCCCGGATATATGGACGCGACCAGATCGAGAAAGGCGCGGCCGTATCCAGGCCAGATCTGATTTGCCGAGGTCACGACAAGGATCGCCGCGCCCCAAATCAACCCGACGGCCAATGCCAGTGCGGTAACGTTAAATCGCATATTTCCTCCTTTGAACGTGTTTCGGCCCCGCCGCCGGCAACCACAGAAATGCCCTCAGCCCGACGGGATTCCCTGCGGAAACCGGAACACGCCACTCGGGCCATCCGTGACTTGATGCGCCGGAGCCTGGCGAGATTGTCGCCATAGTAGGCCTGTTGCCAGTTCTCGAGCGACGGGTCGACGAAGTTCTGATGCGCACCTCGCGTGGAGAATGGCAGCATTGCGTGGTAGAACTCGTCCCGTCATGCATGGCTCCGTCTTGGCCGTTCGCCAGCGGCGCGACCGACCGTGCACATGGCGTCCTCGGCGGATTTGCGCTATCTGCCGGACTTGTCGCTGCGGCGCGCGGCGGCTGGCCCGCGCCCATGCTTCCGCCGGTGCGGTGGTTCATCAGTCCGGCACGACCTTGGCGCAGGAGACGAGCGCGCCAGCAGCCGCGGGCCGCGCGAGGGACTCGTCATCAGCGCCGGCAAGCTGAGTCCGTGACCACGGCCGTGCTTCGACCATCGGACCCGTCGCAACAACGACCATCGAGTGGGTGCTGCTCAGCCTAGCGACCGGATAAGCACAGCTTCCGGCCGCCGCGAAGCCGATGCCAAATATCCGGGCGATCACGGTTCCACCAGGGAGCGCTTTTTCCGCGAAAACGAGCGCCGCGAGGCCCGCGGCCGCGACGAGATTCATCGTGCCGAAGACGAAGAACAACGCCATCAGCGCCCAGCAACATCCGACGCAATAGACCCCGTGCCGCAGCCCGGTGACGAAGACGCCGCCAGTACCGGGCCGCCATTCGGTAAGGATGAACCCCATCGGCGTACGGCACCGACGCAGGCACGCGTGCTTGAGAGGGCCGAATTGGAACAGGCCCGCGGCGATGAGGACGAGCCCCGATAGCCATGGGTTCGCGCTCGCCATCATGGTCGACAGCAGGCTCAAGCGGTCTGCAGCCCACTGGGCGGCGGTCGCGATCGCACTGAACCCGGTCCAGACGACCACATACGCCTGGACGAATGCCCAGCCAGGGCCAAAGGGTACCGGTCGCCGCGGTCTCGCGCGATCCGGTGCACCGCGACGACCATTGGCATGGCCGTCGGAAGCATCATGCCCGCCATCATCACGCTCCACATGGCGAACACGAAGAGTGCCTTCGACGCCGCCCACGGCACGGCTTCCGCGGGCGTGCCATCGACCAGGACGCCCGCCGTCGGCGCCATGTGCATGGGATAGAGACAAACCCAGGCGAGCGCGCTCAGCGCAAGCAGCGCGGCGACAAGCCCCGCGCGCGCCACGTTCTCCGGCAGCAGGGTATGGCGAAATGCCATTCAGGCCGGCGTGTATGTAAACGGTGCGTAGAACCCGTTCTTGTTCGAGACTTCAACGCTCATCCCGTAGTCGGAGTAGCGGTAATTCTTGCTGCGCGCGACGACGAGGGGCTCGCCAGGGGCGAGATTCAAAGGCGGATTGGTGAGCAGCGTGTCCTTGCCATTCTCTCCGCCTGTGTCCCTCGGCGCGATAGTCGATCGGCACGTTGCGCACTCCCGCCACTTCGCCGATGAAGCTCGAAAGCTCCCTCATGAGACCGCCGGCTCTACCCGAAAAGACCTGGGTCAGGGCGTCGGCCTGGGCTGCACTCGCGCGGCTGTCGAGGTACAGGGCAACCTTCCACTTGGTCTGCAGCATGTGGCCTGGCGAGTGCGCAACCCATCGCCACGTTGAGTCCGTCGAGCGTAACGTCGTCGAAGCGACCCTCGTCGATGTGCCACCCGATCGCAATTTCCTGGGGCCACCCACCGACGGGCACTGCACCGTCTTGCACGGACATGCCGCTTCGCAGTTACACGTTTCGAAATAGGATCCTTTGAGCTGCCACCGGGTTGCCATCGTGCCGCCCTCCGTCGCTGTTGGTTGGTGAGGTCTCGAGGGTCCGCGCGGACCGTTCGGGGCTATGCGTTCTTTCCCAAGGGATTTTCGGACGACCTCGACGAAAGCTCGAAGTTCCGCGGCAGCGCGACGCGAGTTCGCGTCGCGGCGACATCCCATTGCGGCCGCTATCGTCACCCGCCGAGGAACAACCGGCCGACCTCCCGGTCGGCAAGCAGGACGGCGGCGAGCCGCAGCAGCTCGGGACCGGCGAGCAGGCCCCATGTGACTGCGAGCGCGGTCAACGCGACGAGGACAGCCGCGCTGCCGAGATCCTTCGCCCGTTTCGACAGGCGATGAGTATCGAAGCCGATCCGGTCGATCGCCGCTTCGACGCTGGAATTGAGCAACTCCACCACCAGGACCAGCAGGACCGAGCCGACGAGAAGGACCCGTGCGACCGCGTGGACGTGGAGCACGCAGGCAAGTGGAATCAGCGTCGCCGCGAGGGCGACTTCCTGTCGGAAGGCGCTTTCGTGACGATAGGCGAGCGCCAAGCCCGAGAGCGAATAGAACAATGCATTGATCAGCCGGCGGATGCCGCGCTTACCCTTGTGAGGGCTTTCAGCCCGCTCGGGCGCGAACATCTTTCGGCGGTGGAGGCCCGAAGGTGCCTTTGGCAAGATCGACCGCGAAACGATGAACCCACGCTTCGCGGTGTCCGCCGCGATAGGTGATGCTGCAGCCGGTCTTGGATTCGTGCACCGTTACGCTGTAGTGCATGCCGTATCCCCTCCGGAGTCCATCCGCCTCGTGCCGCTCGACCTCGATCGCGAAATCGTCGTGCGAGAACCCCTGGCGGGTGATCTCGGCTTCGAAGTCCTGCTTCTCCCATGTGGCCTCGATCAGCCGGCACTCGCCCCTGCATCGCACCATCAAGGGTTCTCCGTGTGGCGGAGTTCTGGCGATTGCCAACGTGGATCCAGCCGGCCCTCAACGCGCTAACAGTTTGCGGTCCGCTCGTGACAATCCCGTTACAGGCCATCGTTTTGGGCTATCCTGCCGGAACCGTTTCGGGGCCGCTGGGTCCGGCGCCGCTACAGTGATCCGCACCTTGTCACAAAACGGGAACATGCGTTGCCCAAGATTGAATTCTGACCTGCAAACGGCCGACTTCTGCCGTCGCTCTCTCAGCCCGTGACCGAGAAAGCCCATATCGTCGATGCGCTCGGCGAACGCGCGCTCATCATGCCCGCGCTCGTCAACGCCGGACTCGCTGCGAACGATCGCGCCAAGTACTTTTTCACGCTCCTGCAGACCGCGCGCCTGCATTGCGACGCGCCGTCGGCGAGCTCCCCCGACTTGCGCTCGGAGCGGATGGCGAGCGGCATCGCCGATGCCGCTTACGACGACACGATCCCGACCGCCGTGCGTCGCGGCGATGGTGCCTACGAGCTTCCGGCCGCGGATCGGATCGTGCACGCGATCCTCGATGAGGTCGCGGCGATGCTGCGGCCGCTCGAGAAGGAGGAGGGCGGCGAAGCGATGATGGCGCGGTTCTCCGCGCTCGCGGCTCCGCTCGCGGCGTTCGGCGGCAACCTGATCGAAGGCGAAACCATCGATCGCATCGTCTCGGGCAACCGCGCCGGACCTGACAGTCTCCACTTGCTGGTGATGGACGCCCACAAGGCGCTCAACCACGCGCAGGTGGCGCTCGCGACCGAAACGATCGAGGGCGCGACGGCGTACGGTCTCGCCCCCGCCGATCGAGCCCTGGTCAGGGCGTTCATGCGCGGCGTGCAGCGGACCTCACCCTTGCGCTTCGACCATCCCGGGCTCGCCACGACGGCGACGCGCAGCGGCGGCAGGCTCGTCCTCCAGAACGACATCGGCACCACAGATGCGCACGTCCTGGTCGTCCATGTCGAGGATGCCGCCGTTACCGTAACTTACACCGATGTCCACCTGCAGCGACTCCTGTTCTTCCAGAGCCTGTTCGATGGTCACGCGGTCACGTGGGAGGACACGCGGTCGCGCAAGGACGCCGAATTCGAGGATGGCGTGTATCACCTGGGCCTCGGGCGCTACCGGGCGCCGTCCGGCGCGGAGCTCCGTGCCTTCCTGGAGTTCCTGGGGTCGAGGCTCGTCTTCCTCATCGACTGGAACAAGGCGCGCAAGCGACTGCGCAACTTCGTTCCCAACGACGAGGCGATCAAGCTTCTCAAGTGGGCTGCGGACGGCGAAGTCGGTCACATGGGGTTCCTTGTCGCCGGCGGTGACCAGCTCGTGTTCGACGCGCTCGAGTTCGCGGCGAAAGACCAGTATCGGATCGGTGAGGCGATGCACGAATTGCTCGGCCTGCGCGAAACCTGTGAGTATCTACGCTTCGTCCTGCGCACGTGTACGGAGCTCCTGCGCAAAGGTGAGCCCGAGTTTCACGTTCAGGACGCCGTGCGGGCCGAGCTGCTCGGCCATTTCCGCACCGGCCGTCAGGGGCTGTTCGAGATCGCCGCCGATCACGCGGCGTATATCGTCGAGATCGCCGGGGGTCTCCGCGACACGCTTCTTGCCTGTCGCACGTCGGCTGAACGTGCGCGCCGCGCGCAGGGCGCGAGGCGGGCCAAGGATTGGGAGAAGCGCGCGGACGAGCTCGTCAATCGCGCGCGCGACTCCGCGCGCCACGCGGACTCCGGCGAGTTCTTCCGCTCGCTCGTCGAGGCGGCCGACGATGCCGCCGACGAGCTCGAGGAGGCGGCCTTCCATCTCGCCGTGCTGTCCGACGTTCCTCGCGATCCGATGCTCACGCGCCCGCTCGAGCGCCTCGGCGACCTGCTGGTCCAGGGCGCGCAGGAATACGTGAAGGCGCTGGAGACGGCGCGGCACGTGCGTCGTGGCGGCGCGCGGGAGGACACCCAGGATTTCCTCGAGGCAATCTATCGGATCCTCGCGCTCGAGCAACGCACGGACGAGGCCGAGCGCCATGTCGAGGCGTCGGTCGCCGCGCACGCGACCGATTTCCGGACGTTGTACGTGCTCGCGGAAACGGCGAAGAACCTCGAGCAGGCCGCCGACGGCTTGATGCATTGTGGCCTCAAGCTACGCGACTATATCCTCGGCGAAGTGATGACCGCATGAACGACCGGACGCGCGACCCTGCGATGAAGCCGCCTCCGTCCGCCGATGACTTCGCCAGCATCGGTTACGGCGCCCCCGCGAGTGCGGCGCCGGACCCCTCGTGGCTCGGCTTCAAGGGCGCCAACCTGCTGCGGATGGCGGCGCTCGGATTGCCGGTGCCGCAGGGCTTCGTGATCGGCACCGGCGCGTGCCGCGCCTATTTCGCCGATGGCAACCGGCTCCCGCGGACGCTGCGCGAGGCGGTCGCCGCACAGATGAAGGCGCTCGAGCTCGCGACCGGTCTTGCGTTCGGGAGCACGCGGCGTCCGCTGCTCGTCTCGGTGCGTTCCGGCGCGCCGGTGTCGATGCCGGGCATGATGGACACGATCCTCAACGTCGGATTGAACGAGGCGAGCGTCCGCGGGCTGCTGCGCTACACGGGAAACCCGCGTCTCGCCTGGGATTCGTTCCGTCGCCTCGTACAATCGTTTGCCGAGATCGTGCATGGCGCTTCGCGCGCGCCATTCGACCGGCTCGTCGCAGAGGAGGTCGAGCGGCAGGGGCTCCGGCACGCGGGGGAACTGGATTTTGCGAGTCTCCAGCACGTCACTTCCGAGTGCCTGGGCCTGTTCGAGTCGCTGACCGGGCATGCCTTTCCACAGGCGCCGGTCGACCAGCTCGAAGCGGCAATCGCTGCCGTATTCTCGAGCTGGTATGCCCCGAGGGCCCGCGAGTACCGGCGGCAGAATGGGATCGACGATGCCCTCGGCACCGCGGTCGCCGTCCAGCGGATGGTCTATGGCAACGCGGGCGGCACCTCGGGCGCCGGTGTCTGCTTCACCCGCAACCCGGCCATCGGCGCCGCGGAGCTCTATACCGATTTTCTCTTCAATGCGCAGGGAGAGGACATCGTTTCCGGACGCGGCACGGCCGACAACGCGCCGCTGCTCGCTGCGGTGCTGCCGGAAGTCGACGCGGAGATTCGGCGCGTCGCTTCGACGCTCGAGCGTGACTTCCGCGATGCGCAGGAGTTCGAGTTCACCGTGCAGGACGGCAAGCTTTATCTGCTGCAGACGCGCGATGCGAAGCGAACTGCGCTGGCCACGCTGCGCATCGCCGTCGAGCAGGTCGCGCAGGGTCTCATCAGCGTGGACGAGGCGCTCGCCCGCCTTGCGGGCACCGACCTTGACGCGATCGAGATCGTCCGGCTTGAGGCCGACGCCGATTCCGTGCCGGTCGCACGGGGCGTTGCGGCGAGCATCGGCGTGGCGACCGGCCCGATCGCACTCGACTCGCAAGCCGCGGAGCGCAGCCGCGCCGAGGGCCGAACGCCGATCCTCGTTCGCGACGCCATCGCTACCGACGACGTCGCCGGAATCGCGGCAGCTGCGGGCATCGTGACGGCGGCAGGCGGGCGTACGTCGCATGCGGCGGTTGTCGCGCGGCAACTCGGCAGGGTCTGTGTCGTGCGCTGCGATGCGCTGACGGTCGACGTGGTCGCGCGACGGTGCACTTTTGGCGACACCGGATTTGCCGAAGGCGACGTCATCAGCGTGGCCGGCGACAGCGGTGAAGTCTTCGCGGGTCCCGTGCGAGTGGTGGTCGAGAAGCCCGAGACCCTCCTCGCCGAAGTCCGGCGCTGGCGGAACGAGCGCCCCTCCAACTAGGCAGATCGCGCAGGCTCGCCGGTCAAGCTCGCGGGGCGGAGCCAGCCTTTCTGGTCCGCAGAGGCATCGACGGCGCCCAGTCTGCGGCTGTCGAGGGCGTTCAATACCTCGCCGCCGATTGCGACCGCGTCGTCGCAAAGGCCGAAGCGGAGGATCGGATCCCCGCGTGGATCCACTTCGACGATCTCCGTGCCTTCGCGGATGCGCGCGCCCCGCGCCGAAAGCCCGCGCAGTACGCCGCTCTGCGGCGCGGTGACGGCGAGAGTCCCGACTGCCCCGACAACCTCGCCCTCGATGACGCGGTCGCCGATCCGCCGTGCGGTGACGAAGCGCCCGGCCCTTGCCGCGCGCACGATGGAACCGCGACGCCCGCCTTCGTCAGCGATCAACGCGGAGCGCACGACGACATCGACGCGTGTGTCGTCAGCCAAATCCGGGCCGACGCCGACAGTGAGCACGTCGGCCTCTGCGCGCGATTTCAACTCCAGCGCAGCTCCGCGGGTACCTTGCGTCGCGTCGACGACGGCGAACGGCTTGAGTGCCGCGGCGACGCCCGGCCACGACCACGTCGTCGCGGCGATCAGCCGATGCCGATCGAGTACCGCGGGGATGCTCTTCACGCTCGCACAGAACACGGCGGCCTCGTCGGCGAGGTCCGCATTGCCGATATACCACGCATTGGTGAACGTCATGCCGCGCCGCAGCCACGCGGGATCGACCTCGTCGCACAAAACCACAGCCCAGCCCGCACGATGCAGGACGACGGCGATCGCCGATCCGACCTCGCCCGAACCGATAACGACCGCAGTCGGCCGCGCCGACCCTTCGCCTGACTTTGTCTGCACCGAAGGCACCCCGAAAAAAGAGGCCGCCCGGTCAAGCGATCGTCTGCCGAACGGCAACCCCACGACAGGATTCAGGCGGTGATGATGGGTGCGCCGTGTTGCGGGATCAAGACAGGTGGCTGCGAATGCAGGCGCTGTCATCGCGCTGCAACACTCCGTTCACACGAGCGCCGCAATCGGCCACTACGATGGCAGCAGTTTTCGGCTTCCTACAAATAGATACGCGTGTTCCTTGTGGATTCGGATGAAGTCAGCGGAGCGGCAGATTTCGGGTCCGGCGTCGGTCTGCGTCGCGCCGTCCTCCTGACCGTGATCGTCCCCTATACGTGCAGCGCCCCAATCTGCCCCCGGTAGCCGAGACTGCCGCCGAGGCGGACGCCGCGCCGCCTTTCGGGCGCCTGCGCTTTCGCGCGATCTGGATCTCCGACATCCACCTCGGAACGCCGGGCTGCCAAGCGCAGGCACTGCTGGAATTCCTTCGCTGCACCGACTCGCGAATACCTCTACCTCGTCGGCGACATCATCGACGGCTGGCAGCTCAAGCGCCGCTGGTACTGGCACCAGTCGCACAACGACGTCGTGCAAAAGGTGCTGCGCAAGGCGCGCAAGGGCACCGAGGTTGTCTACATCCCGGGAAATCACGACGAGGCGGCGCGGCACTACCTCGGCGTCGGGTTCGGCGGGATCACGATCCGCGAGGAGGCGATCCACAGCACGGCGCTGGGCAAGCGGTTGCTGGTCACGCACGGCGACCTCTTCGACGGCGTGATCCAGTGCGCTCCATGGCTTGCGCTCGTGGGCGATGTCCTCTACGCGTTGACACTCCGGTTGAATCGGCACTTCAACGCCTTGCGCGGGCGGCTCGGGCTTCCGTACTGGTCGCTGTCGCAGTTCCTCAAGCACAAGGTGAAGAACGCGGTCAGCTACATCACTGCCTTCGAGGAGGCGCTGGCGCGCGAGGCCCGCAGCCGCGGGCTCGATGGCGTCGTCTGCGGCCACATTCACAAGGCGGAAATCCGCGATATCGGCGGCGTCCAGTATTGCAACGACGGAGACTGGGTGGAGAGTCTGACGGCTCTCGTCGAAACGGTCGACGGCGAACTGCGGATTCTCCACTGGTACGAAGCGCTCGCGGCGACCGCCGATTTCGACGATGACGTCGTGCCGGCGCTGGTGGGCGCGCCGGCCGAACCCGCGCCAGCCTGCCACATCTGACCGGAGCGACGATGCGCATACTGATTGCAACCGACGCGTGGACACCGCAGGTCAACGGCGTAGTCACGACGATCGGCAATACCGTGCGCGAGCTCGCGAAGCTCGGCCACGAAGTCGGTCTCATCACCCACGAAGGCTTCCGCACGATCCCGTGTCCGAGTTACCCGGAGATACGCCTTGCGATTGGCGCAGGTCCGCGTGCGGGGCGCATGGTCGACGAGTTCGAGCCGGACGCCGTGCATATCGCAACCGAGGGACCTCTCGGGCTCGCCGTGCGGCGCCACTGCGTCGGCGCCAGGGTGCCGTTCACAACCGCATTTCACACCCAGTTTCCCGAATACGTTCATGCGCGCTGCCGGCTCCCGCTCGGAATCACGTATCGCTGGCTGCGCTGGTTCCACGGTCCGTCCAAGGCGGTCATGGCGCCGACGCGGGAAATCCATCGCCGTCTGTCGTCGCGCAACTTCGCGAACCTGGCCTACTGGTCGCGCGGCGTCGATGCCGAATTGTTCGCGCCCGGCGACCGCGCAACCGTGGCCGGACGGCGCCCGGTCTTCCTTTACGCCGGACGGGTCGCGGTCGAAAAGAACCTGGAGGCCTTCCTGCGCCTCGATCTGCCGGGAGTGAAATGGGTCGTCGGCGACGGTCCCGCGCGCGCCGGCCTGGAACAGCGATTCCCCGACGCCGTGTTCCACGGGACCAAGCTCGGTCGCGAGCTCGCGCACTACTATCAGCAGGCGGACGTGTTCGTTTTTCCGAGCCGGACGGATACCTTCGGTCTGGTGATGATCGAGGCGATGGCGTGCGGCACGCCGGTTGCGGCGTTTCCGGTTACCGGGCCGATCGACGTGGTTCGCGATTCTGCAGTCGGCATCTTGGCGGACGACTTGCGATCAGCGGCGCTTGCAGCGCTCGATCTCGATCGCGCCGCGGTGCGCCGCTACGCGTTGCAATACTCGTGGGCGGCCGCCACGCAGCAATTCATTGCCAACCTCTGTCCCTCCGAACCACCGTGCGGTGCGCTGCGCACCGCGTGACTTAGTCGGGCCGCGTCAACTCCGGTGAACGAGCGCGTCGCGCGTGCGTCGGCTCGCGAACAGGACCAGGTAATCGGTAATCCGCGCACCGGCGCGGAGTCGCGCAAACTCGCTTTCGTAGACTTCTCTCACTTCATCGATCGGCCGCGACATTTCACGCGCCAGCGTTTCGATCGTGCTGCGGTTGACTTCTTCGTCATCGGCGTTGCTGAATTGGCCCACCGTGTCTTCTCCGCTCCGAAGTGGCAACATGTCCCCCTTGCGCGCGGGCATATGCCGAAACTCGATCCTGTCCGCGCGCCAGCCTTTTCTCTGTGGATACATTTCATCCTAGCGCAATTTGACAACGGCGAAGGGAATTTTTCGTCAATGAAAATCGCTTTTTTCCAGTATCGATCTGATGCCCATGTCTTTCAATCAGTTACGTTCGTCGTTTCAAGTGTTGTTTTACGTTCCGCCGAGCCGCGCCCATGCACGCGATGATGGCCGATGAATGCTGATTGACCGGCGCGCAGCGCACGCGCAGAACAACAGCCTGTTCCTGCTCACGGTCCTTACCGTCCTCGCCTTGCCGATCGTTATCGTCGCCGGGTTGTTCGGCATGAACGTCGACGGGATCCCGTTGAACCAGGACGAGCGCGGATTCCGGAGAATCGTCGCCGTCGTCGCCGCCTTCACGGTGCCCGCGCCGTGGCTCGTCCTGCGCCGGAAGCGGGGCTGACGGGGCAGAGCATTTTGCCGGCCCGCACGCAGTCGATCCCGGGCTGTTTCCATAAGGCGCTCGTTTGGTTCCGCGCGCTCGCCGCGCAGCCTGCCGTCACCGGATCGGCGGCATCACCGCTCCCGGCCGGTCCGGCGCTCCGACGACAATCTGCGCGCGGTACCGCTCGCTGCGCTAGAATGGGGCTCCGACGCCGTCCGTCATTACGCTCGCGCTTGTTCGGGAGAGCGCGCCCGACCAATTTCACCACCGCACCGGAACCATGCGCGTCCCGGATTCGCTCGAGAGCCCGCACAAGGGACAGCGTGGCATTCGCCGCCTCGTCAATGCGTGTTTCTACTCGGTGTCGGGCTTGGCGCTCGCCTGCCGGCACGAGAGCGCGTTCCGCCAGGAGATCGCGCTCGCGGTTGTGCTGATTCCGGCCGGCTGCCTGATTCCGGTCGGCGCGGTCGAGCGAGTCCTGCTCATCGCTTCGGTCCTGCTCGTGCTGATCGTCGAGCTCCTCAATTCGAGCGTGGAAGCGGCGATCGACCGGATCGGTTTCGATTCGCATCCGCTGTCGAAGCGCGCAAAAGACCTCGGAAGCGCCGCCGTGTTCGTGGCGCTGGCGCTCCTGCTCGTCACCTGGGGGCTTCTGGCCGGACCCGCGGTGCTGCAGCTCGTCTCGCAGCTGGCCGCGTAGGCGCCGCGACGGCGTAACGGACGCCGGGCGCAGCGCCGGCACAATCAGTCTTCGCGGTCGGCGAGCCAGTGCTGTGATCGCGTCGACTCGCCTTCGACCATGAACTGCTTGGCGTGCTGCTGAATCGCGCGATCCGCGACGCTCACGCGCTCATGCTGACGCAGGTGCTCGAGCCACGATTCGTCCATGAAGCACTCGACGTAGTGCGCAGGATCGGCCGAGTCGTGAAAGAGCTCCCAGAAATAGGCGCCATTGCGACGGCGCATTTCGCGCACCGCCTGCATCGCGGCGACGAACTCGCTCCGCTTGTCGGGTCGCACCCGGTATTCGATCGTCACCATGACCGGTCCGCTATCGGGCTCGGGAGTCTCCGCGAGGACGGGTGCCGCCCATTCCATCGACGGCCTGAAATCGAGCACCTGGTGCCGCCCGAGCTTGAACCTCCACGTCAGCGCGATCGCGGCCAGCATCGCGAGCGCCGCAGTCGTCAGCGCCGACGGAATGCCGATCCGGGTCGCGACCTGCCCCCACAGCACGCTGCCGAGCGCCATCCCGCCCATGAAGACGACGACGAAGGCAGCCAGGCCGCGGGCGCGCACCCACGCCGGAAGCGTCATCTGCGCGGCGACCTGAAGGGCGGAGAGAATCGATATCCAGGCAACGCCCGTCGCGAGCATCGCCACCGCCAGCAGCGCCAACGTCATGCACGTGGGCGAGGGCGACGGGCGCAAGCGCATAGAGCCCGCTCGCGCCGGCGACGATCACGTCGCGCGAGAGCTTCGCGCGCAAGCGGGGCAGCAGCATGGCCCCGGCGACCGCACCGACACCGATGCAGGTGAGCAGCAGGCCGTATATTTCCGGGCCGCGCCCGAGCTCCCGGCGCACGATCAGCGGGAACAGCGACCACGTCGCACTGGCGAACAGGAAGAATGCGCTCCCGCGGATGAGCACCACTTGCAAGCTCCGCGTGTGCATGACAAAGCGCATGCCGACGCGAATCGCGCTCACGAAGCGCTCGGCCGGCAGCGTGCTCTTGTGGTGCTCGCGTCGCCACCGCAGCAACGCCACGAGGATGCCGACATAGGACAGCGCGTTCAGCACGAAGACCAGCCACGGTCCCACCGCCGCCACGAGGACGCCGGCGATCGCGGGTCCGATCGCCCGCGACGCATTGATGGCGATGCTGTTGAGCGCAATGGCGGTGGGCATCTCGTCCGCCGGAACCAGATCGGGAACGATGGCGGCCCACGCGGGCATCATCATCGCCGCGCCGACGCCGAGGGCGAAGGTGAAACCGAGCAGCGCCCACGCGGTCGTCATCGAGAGCAGGGTCAGAATTCCCAGCGCGCCCGCGACAGCCAACAGGTAGATCTGGATTGCCACCAGCAGCCGCCGACGATCCACGATGTCGGCCAGCGCGCCTGCGGGGAGGGCGAGCAGCATCAGCGGAAAGCTGTCGGCGGCTTCGACGAGCGCGACCATCGAGGGCGACGCAGACAGCGACGTCATGAGCCACCCGGCCCCGACGTCCTGCATCCACGTGCCGACGTTCGAGACGATCGTGGCGATCCACAGGCTGCGAAAGACCGTGTTCCGCAGCGGCCGCCAGGGCGAGCTTTCGTCGGCGGAGGAAGAGGGTCCGGCGGACGGTGCCGATGGCGAAGCGCTCATGGAATGGAGTCGGGCCCGTGGCGCGTCATCGGGGCGCGGCGCTTGGCTCGGTCGCTTCGCTCATCGAAGCTCCATCATGACCTCGTCGATGTAGCACCAGCTCCAATCTTCGCCGGGCTCGAGAGAGCTGATGATCGGGTGCCGGGTTGATCGAAAGTGTTTGGTCGCATGTTTGTTCTTCGAATTGTCGCAGCAGCCGACGTGTCCGCAGGCGCGACACAGGCGCAGATGAACCCACGGATCCCCCCTCGCGAGGCATTCCTCGCAACCCCGGGTGTTCGGTTGGTCGGTCAGGACGGAGCCCAAGTGACTGCAATGCGCCGACATCGCGAGACTCCTTTAGGTGGGCTTTCCTCGCCCTCGGACGGCCGCATCGACTGTATCGAACAAGCGGGACAAGCCGAACGAAACGTCCTGGATCGTGCTATCGACGAAGAACGTCGGCGTAGCGCGAACACCGCTTTCGTCGCCGCTTCGCATGTGCTCTCGAATCCGCTGCAGGTAGACATGATCGTCGAGATCAGCCGTGTAGCGCGTCAGGTCGAGGTCCAGCTGCTCGCCGTAACCGCGAAGCTCACGAAGCTGCAGGTGGGCTTGGTTGTCGAACAGCAGATCGTGCATCGGCCAAAACTTGCCTTGCGCGCCGGCAGCCTCCGCTGCCTCCGCGGCGCGCAAGGCGTGCGGATGAACCTCTTCGAGTGGAAAGTGGCGGTAGACGAAACGGACCCGGCCCGCGAAGCGACCAAGCAACAGCTTGACCACCGGGGCCGCCTGCTTGCAGTTCGGGCATTCGAAATCGCCGTACTCGACCACGGTCACCGCCGCGTCCGCCGGTCCGATCGCGTGATCGACGGCGGTGGGCGGGACGGACAATTCGAACGCGCGGAATCGATTCATGGGCGAACCGGTTGCCGGTCGTTTCGAGGTGCGCCGAACCCTTGTTAGCCGGCCGGCTGCGCCACCGGGGGTCTTGCAGCGACGCATTGATGAATCAGCGCCACGACGGAAGCGCCTTCGCCGATCGCGCCGCCCACGCGCTTGACCGATCCGGAGCGGACGTCGCCGACCGCGAACACGCCGGGGACCGTCGATTCGAGCGACGCGCGCGCGGCTCCGAGCGCACGGCCCGCCGCCGCCTCGCCTGTGAGCACGAAGCCGTGCGCATCGAGCGCGACGCCGCAGCCGTTGAGCCAGCGGGTCTCGGGGTCGGCGCCGACGAACAGGAACACGTGTCGGATTGGCCGCGTCTCCTCGACGCCTGTCTGCTCGTCGCGCCAGGACACTGCGGCAAGGCCCTCGCCGCGATCGCCATGGAGCTGCGTCAGATCGGTGTGCGGATCGCAGCTCGATGTTCGGCGTGGCGTCGATGCGATCGATCAGATAGCGCGACATGCTGGCGGCGAGGCCGGGCCCGCGTATCAGCATGAAGATCCTGGTCGCGTGCTGCGCCAGAAATACCGCGGCCTGCCCGGCCGAGTTGCCGCCGCCGACCAGGACCACCTCGGCATTGCGCGCACATCTTTGCCTCGAGCGCGGAGGCCCAGTACCAGACGCCGCGGCCTTCGAACTCGCTCAAGCGCGGCACGTCGGGCCGGCGATAGCGCGCGCCGCTGGCGATCACGACCGTCCGCGACCGGATGCGGCGGCGTCCGTCAGCGCAACGACAACTCGCCACCGGGCCCTGCGCGCTGCGCAGTCGAGCGCCGCAGCCTGCGCGGGAATCAGGATCTCGGCGCCGAATTTCTGCGCCTGCACGAAGGCGCGGCCGGCGAGCGCCTGACCGGAGATGCCGGTCGGGAAGCCCAGGTAGTTTTCGATGCGCGCGCTCGCGCCCGCCTGGCCGCCGAATGCGCGACAGTCGAGCACGACGACGTGCAGGCCTTCGGACGCCGCGTAGACGGCGGTCGCGAGTCCCGCGGGACCGGCGCCCACCACGGCGACGTCGAAGAGCTCGTTGTGCTCGGCCGAATCGAGCATGCCGAGGCAGCGCGCGAGCGCGTCTTCCGTCGGGTTCAGCAGCACTGAGCTGTCGGGGCAGACGACCAGCACGTCCGCCAAGGCGGCGCCGTATTGCTCGAGCAGCGCCGCGGCGTCGGCGTCCTGCGTGGCGTCGACGACATGATGCGGATGGCCGTTGCGGCGCAGGAAGTTCTGCAATCGCAACAGCTCGGCCGTCTCCGGCCGCCCAATCAGGACCGGGCCGCTCGCTCCTGATTCGATCAGCCCGACCCGGCGCAGGATCAGGGCGCGGACAATGCGTTCGCCAAGATCCGCCTCGGCGATGATCAGCGCGCGCAGCTGCGACGGCGGCACCAGAATCGCCTCGACTTCCTCCTCGGCATCTCCATCCACCAGCGCGTGACGACCGGAGAGCTGACCCACCTCGGCAAGAAACTGTCCCGGCCCTTGACGCACGATGGGCACCACGCGGCCCAGCCCGTCGCGCTGGCTGATGGCCACGGCGCCCTTCAGCACGACGAACATTCCGGGCCCCGGCTCCCCCGCCGCAAACAAGCGCGCCCCGCGCTCGTAGCGGTGCACGGTGCCAAACCGGCCGATGCGTGCGATCTCCGGCTCGGTCAACACCGGAAACATCTGGTGCGACCGGCTTGCGATGCCAGGCGGCATGTCATTGGGCATTGCGCACCTCGATGCCGTGGCCGCTTCGCACCTTGGAGTCCCTCACGGCACCGACGTCGTCCGCCTCGCGTGCGGTGCGGCACAAATAGCGCGCAACGATCGCCGGCGTCGACACGATCGGCGATGCGATTCCGAGGATGGCCGACGGCAAGGTAAACGCGGACCTCGACATTCCCGGAATCATGGCAGATTCCTTTCGTAGACGTTCTTCTGGCTTCGCGAGTCTTGCTTTCGCATCCGTGGCTGCATTCGCGTTCTGCGGCGCGAACGTGTGCACTGCCTATGACCATTGCGCGTCTTGGGCGTTCGTTCGCGCCGCATTCGCCCAAGCCGCCGATTATCCGCGCGCGCTGGTCCAATGTGGTGTCCCTGCCGTGCGGAGCAAAAGCAACGACACCGACATGGGGATCTCGACGCAGTGTTCGGCATCGGCCCCGCCGTAGCCGGCGTCCGGAAGGCGCTGACGCGCGCGCAGGAATCTGTGCGCCGGTCACCGCGCTCGCTTGATTGAAGGCGGACGCTTTTTTTCGGGTGGATGCAATGCCTTGCGCGACAGATCGAGCTCGTCGTGCAGCCACTGCCGCAGCGCTGCCAGAGGCGGCCAGTCGCGCAGTCCCGGAGGGTAGGCAAGATGGTAGGGCTGGGCGTGCTCGAGAGTGATCGCGAGCGCTGACAGCTTGACCAGTCGTCCATCGGCGAGCGCGTCGGCGGCGAGCAACTCGCGGCCGATTGCCAAGCCCAGATTTTGCTCCGCTGCCTGCAACATCAGCCCCGCATCGTTGAACGATGCCACCGGGGTCACGTGGGTTCGCAGGCCAGCTTCCGCAAACCAGCGGTCCCACAGATCGGCGTCGCCGAGGAGCGGCTCGCGCGCCAATGCTTCCGGCTGCGCGCCGAGCAGCCGTCGCGCGGCGGAAGGCGCGCCGACGACGATGAACTGCATCGGCATATCGAAGAGGCGTTCCGACTCCAGGCCTGGCCACGGACCGCGTCCCTGACGCAGCGCCGCGTGGAAGCCGTCGCGTCGCAGATCGACCAACTCGTGCGACGCGTCGATCTCTAGTGCGAGCGCGGGATGCCGCTCGCGCCAACGTCCCATCCGCGGCAGCAACCAGCGTTGCGCGAACGACGGTAGTACGGTCACGCGAAGGCGCTGTGCAGCGCCGCTGCCCGCCGCGGCCGCGGCCTGCACGCCGTCGTCGAGCTGAGCGAGCGCCGTCCGCACGCTGCGGAGCAGCGCTTCGCCCGCGGCATTCAATACGACACGCCGTCCACGTCGCTCGAAGAGCTCGAAGCCCAATTGCTCTTCGAGTCCGCGAATCTGCTGGCTGACCGCGCTGTGCGTGAGGTGCAGCGCGGTGGCGGCGGCGCGGAGGTTCTGCGCCTCGGCGACCGCGCGGAAAGCGGGGAGGGTATTCAAGGGCAGACGCGGCATGCTGGTAAGTGTAGCCGTCCAATATGGAAAGAACAAATCGATTCTACTGGGCAAGCTGGGCTTGTAAGCTTACCAGCGTGATCAATCAACCTTGGAGCTCGCCATGAACGACTCGTCGGTGCTTTGGCTGCGACCGGCGGTATCCGAGCGTGCGGCGCCCGCCGTCGGCAAGGGCCCCGGCGCCACTTTCGGCGACCTGGTTGCGCGCTTGCGCCTAGGGCTTCTACGCAGACGCGACGCCCGGGGCGGTCGATGCCATCGCCGCGATGAACGATTACATGCTGCAAGATATCGGTGCGCCAAGCTGGATGATATCGCGCACTGCAGTGCGGAACGACGCGCTCAATCGGCAGCTGACGGGAATCGGGGGTCCGGCATGACTCAACCCAAGGGTTTCGGGGTTCAGGCAGTCCTTTCATTCCTCGGGGCGGCCGCGATGACGGTGACGATCGCCGGATTGGTCGTCGAAGCCATCGGCGATCGACGTAACGGCAACCCGGCGGCAAATGTGGAACGCACCGGCGTCTTCACCGGCGAATACGTCGATGGTGCGCCGCTGTACCGGTTTCCGTCGGTGAGCGTTGTCGCCGATCGAAAGGCCAAGTTGGCAAACATGGAGCGCGAAGAAGACCCGCGTGCGCCAAGGAGCAGGATCGAAGCTGACGGGAGACCTCAACCAAGCCTGGACCAGGCAATCTCTGCCCCCTTTCGTCGGGCGGGATACCGGCCTTGACAATAGTTGCCTAGGCATGTATATTGTGACGCATGACTCCTCCGCGAGCAGCCGCCGGACCCGTCGCCGACGCGCCCTTCGTGCAACCGAAGCACGGCATCATTCGGTTGATCAACCGCGTTCGCGTGGAGATGATCGACGCGCTGGATCGCGAGCTCTCGAAATACGACATTTCGGCGCCCCAGCTCATCGTGCTCGCCTACGTGGCCAACAAGGAGGCCGATTCCGCCTCTGCGCTCTGCAAGAGCATTTCCTACGATCCGGGGGCGATGACGCGGATGATCGATCGGCTGCAGGAGAAGGGGTTGATCCGCCGCGTCCCGAATCCGGAGGATCGGCGAGCGACGAATCTCGAGCTTACCGCCGCGGGTAGGGCGCTCTACCCGCAACTGCTCGTCGCGAAGGAGACCGTGCAGGCGCAGTTCCTGCGCGGGTTCAGCAGGAGCGAGTTGCGCACGCTCGAAATCCTGCTCAATCGGCTGCTGGGCAATCGCTGAAATTTTTTTGCCGTAATAGTTGCCTAGGCATCAATGGCTTGAGCAAGGGATTAGTTAACGTTTTCGCGACCCCCGCTTACACGCTCGAAAGGCCCTCCGACATGCCAGCCCGTCTCGCCGCCGCCATCCTCGCGCTCGCCGCAAGCGCTTTCATCGCCGGATGCGCCGGCACCAATGGCCTCGCGCCCGAAGCCTCGCTGCGTGACGCGAACTCGCTTGCGACGCAGCGCGCGCTCGACGGCGTGACTGTTTCGAAGGCCGCGTGGCCGGCCGCCGATTGGTGGAAGTCCTTCGACGATCCGCAGCTCGATGCGCTGATCGATGAAGGATTATCGGGCAGCCCGACGCTCAAGGTTGCCGAGGCGCGCACGCGCAAGGCGCTCGCCGCTGCCGATACGGCGAAAGCGCCGCTGTATCCGCACGTCGAAACGGGTTTTTCGAGCATCCGCGAGCGATTTTCCGGGCAGGGCCTGACGCCGCCGCCCGCTGCCGGAACGTGGAGTACCGTCAATCAGTTGCAGGCAACCCTGGGCTGGGAACTCGATTTCTTCGGCAAGAACCGCTCGGCGTACGAGGCCGCGCTGGGCGAGGCCCGGGCCGCGGAGGTGGACCTGCACGGCGCGCGTCTCGCGCTGTCGACAGCGATCGCGCAAACGTATGTGGAGCTGCAGCGCGCGTACCTGCAGCTCGACGTCGCGCAAAAAGCGCTCGCCGAGCGCGAGCAGATCTACGCGCTGACCCGAGATCGCAACGATGCCGGCATCGACTCGCGCCTGGAGCTCAAGCAGGCCGAGTCGGCGCTTCCGGCGACGCGCGAGGAGATCGTGCAGCTGCAGGAAGCGATCCAGCTCACGCGCAACCAGCTCGCCGCGTTGCTGGGACAAGGGCCGGACCGCGGACTTTCGATCGCGCGCCCGGTTGCGACGGCGCTGGGGCCGGTGGCGTTGCCCTCGACGCTGCCGGCAGAATTGCTCGGCCGCCGTCCGGACCTCGTTGCGCAACGCTGGCGCGTCGAAGCCGCGCGAAAGGAAATCGACTCCGCCAAAGCGGAGTTCTACCCCAACGTCAATCTGCTTGCGTTCATCGGCCTGCAGAGCCTGGGCGGCGCGGGCTTCCTCAGCGCCGCCAGCCGGACCCTCGGTGCCGGGCCCGCGATCACGCTTCCGATTTTCGAGGGGGGGCGTCTGCGGGGCAATCTGGCCGGCAACGACGCCGAGTACGACATCGCAGTGGAGCAATACAACCAGACGCTTGCAGATGCAATGCGCGACGTTGTGGATCAACTGGCGTCGCTTCGCAGCGTCGACGAGCAGCGAGCCCAGCAGAAGCAGGCGCTGGCGACGACGCAGGAGGCGTACGACCTCGCTCTGTTGCGCTATCGCGAAGGGATCGGGAACTACCTGCAAGTGCTGTCCGCCGAGCAGCCGTGGCTCACGCAGCAAAGCTTCGATGCCGATCTGCGCGCACGCGAGCTTGCGCTCTCGATCAGCCTCGCCCGCGCGTTGGGCGGTGGATACGAGGCAAATCTGCCGCTGGCCGCGGCGGATACGCGATGAACGCGTGGAAGCGATCGGAGGTCAGAACACGAATGGAAACCTGTGACACGGGGCTCGCCTATCGCCGCCTCGGATCGGCACGCCGACGGCGTGGCCTGCTCTTCCGGCTGGCGACGATCGCGGTCGCGCTCGGCGCGGCGACGCTGATTTGCATCGGCGAGGAATGGTTGCTGCTGGAAGCTCCGGGGGCGGGGATCGAGTTCGGCGTCGCGGTTCGCGCCGCCGACGTCAGCAGCGATTGAAGTTCGGAATCAATGCATTGCAAAGGAAAATGGGCATGAACAGCAAAACCAGAATTCCGTCGCAGCCGGAACTGCAGGCTCGCCGCAGGCGGTGGCTTGCACTCGCGCTCGGTGCCTTCGCGCTGATCGGCATCGCTTACGGCGCATATTGGGCGTTGACGATGCGCTACGTCCAGTCGACCAACGATGCCTACGTCAGCGGCAACGTCGTCCAGATCACGCCGCAAATCGCGGGTACGGTCATTGCGATCGGCGCCGACGATACGCAGTTCGTCGAGGCGGGACAGCCGCTGGTGCAGCTCGATCCGGCGGACGCCAAGATTGCGCTCGATCAGAGTGAAGCGCAGCTCGGCAAGACGGTGCGCGAGGTCCGGGGCCTGTTCGCGACGAGCGCCGAGCTGCAGGCGACGGTCGCGATGCGGCGGTCCGATGTCGCCAGGGCTGCAGACGACCTCGCGCGCCGCGAACGGCTGGCGAGCGCCGGCGCCGTTTCGGCCGAGGAGCTTCATCACGCGCACGATGCGCTCGACAGCGCGCAGTCGGCGCTCGCTGCCGCGCAGCAGCAGCTCGAGGCGAATCGCGCGCGCGTGGATCGCACGACCGTCGAGAACAATCCCGAGGTGCTCGCCGCCGCGGCGCGGGTGCGCGATGCCTATCTCGAATACGCGCGGACCGAGTTGCCCGCGCCGGTGTCGGGGTTCGTCGCCAAGCGAGCGGTGCAGCTCGGGCAGCGGGTGAGCCCGGGGGCCGCTCTGATGGCGATCGTTCCGCTGGATCAGGTCTGGGTCGACGCGAATTTCAAGGAGCCACAGCTCGCGGGCATGCGCATCGGACAAGCGGTCACGCTGGTCGCGGACATCTACGGCGGCAAGGTGACCTACCACGGCAAGGTAGCGGGCTTCGGTGCCGGCACTGGCTCGGCCTTCGCTTTGCTGCCGGCCCAGAACGCGACGGGCAACTGGATCAAGATCGTCCAGCGCGTTCCGGTTCGCGTCGCGCTCGATCCACAGGAACTTGCTTCGCATCCACTGCAGATCGGCTTGTCGATGCAGGTCGAGGTCGACACGCGCGATCGCGGCGGCGACAGGCTGCCGCAGCTCGCGCAGGCCACGCCTGTCTACGCGACGGGGGTCTTCGGTACGCCCGACGGCGTTGCGGACCGGCGCGTCAAGGCGATCATTGCGGCGAACGAGGAGGGCGCCGCTCGAGCGCCCGCGCCGATGGCGGCGGCCGAAGCACGCATCACGACGGCGGGGCTCGCACGCGCGAAACGCGCCGGCACGCCGCCGGCAAACACGATGTGACGGCGCTCGCGGGGCCTTCTCGATGGCAACTCCGAGCGACACGATGGCGGATCGGACAGCGGCGACGCCGGCGCCGCTGAAGGACGGCGCGCTCGTCCTCGCCACGATCGCGCTGTCGCTGGCGACGTTCATGAACGTCCTCGATACTTCGATCGCCAACGTGTCGATCCCCGCGATGGCAGGCGACCTGGGCGTATCGCCGGATCAGGGCACGTGGGTCATCACGTCGTTCGGCGTGGCAAACGCGATTGCACTGCCGTTATCGGGATGGCTCGCGCAGCGCTACGGGCAGGTGCGGCTGTTCGTCGCCTCGGTGGTGTTGTTTGTGATCGCCTCGTTTCTCTGCGGGCTCGCGCCGTCGCTCAGCCTGCTGATCGTGTTCCGCGTGCTTCAGGGGGCGGTCGCCGGCCCGATGATTCCGCTGTCCCAGTCGTTGCTGCTGTCGAGCTACCCGAAGGAAAAGGCGGGCAGCGCGCTCGCGGTGTGGGCGATCACAACGCTGGTCGCGCCGGTCGTCGGCCCCGTGCTCGGCGGATGGATCACCGACAACATCGCCTGGCCGTGGATCTTCTACATCAATATCCCGGTGGGACTTGCGGCGGCCGCCGTCACCTGGATCATCTACCGCAAGCGCGAGACGCCCACGGTGCGCACGCCGATTGACGGCGTCGGGCTCGGGTTGCTCGTGCTGTGGGTCGGCGCACTGCAGATCATGCTCGACCAGGGCAAGGATCTCGACTGGTTCGGCTCGACGCAGATCTGGCTCCTCGCGATCGCCGCCGTCGTCGGATTCACGTTGTTCGTCGTGTGGGAGCTGACCGAACGGCACCCGATCGTGGACTTGCGTCTGTTCGCACGCCGGAACTTCTGGACCAGCTCGCTCGCGATGTCGCTCGCCTACGGCACGTTCTTCGGCAACGTCGTCCTGTTGCCGCTGTGGCTGCAGCAATACATGGGCTACACTGCGACGCAGGCTGGCATGGTCCTCGCGCCCGTGGGCGTGCTGGCGATCCTGCTTATGCCATTCGTCGGACGGACCGTCCATAAGGTGGACCCGCGGCTGTTCGCGACCGGCGCCTTCCTGATCTTCGCCGTGGTGCTGTTCATGCGCTCGCATTTCAATACGTCCGCCGACTTCCGGACGTTGATGGTGCCTACGCTGATCCAGGGCGCGGCGATGGCGATCTTCTTCATCCCGCTGGTGACGTTGAGTCTGTCGGGATTGTCGCCCGATCGGATCCCGGCGGCGTCCGGACTGTTCAATTTCGCGCGCATCACCGCGGGCTCGTTCGGAACGTCGATCGCGACAACCTTGTGGGACCATCGAGCGACGCTGCATCATGCGCAGCTGGCGGAGCGTTTCAATGGCGCGGACGCCGCGTCGAGGCAGGCCATCGCCGCGCTGCAGGCGAGCGGCCTTTCGCCGGAGCAGAGTTACGGCGTTCTCAACCGCCTCGTCGATCAGCAGGCGTTCATGCTCTCCGCGAACGATGTCTTCTACGCCTCGGCCCTGCTCTTCCTCGCCCTGATCGCGGTCGTCTGGCTCGCGCGGCCCGTACGGGGCGCGTCGCAGGCCGGCAGTGCGGCAGGGGGCGCACACTAGCGAACGCGGAGGGTCCGATTTGTGACCGCGGTTACATACCCGGCGCCCGGAATCCGGGATCCTTGCCGGCAGGCGGCGAACCCGATGCCGCGAGTGGAGAACTGCATGGACATCGAAGCAAAGACCGACACGGCGAAGGTCGTCTGCCCACACTGCCGTGCCATCAACCGGGTGCCCGGCAACCGCATCGCCGAAACTCCGTCTTGCGGAGGCTGTCATCGCGCGCTTTTCGACGGCCACCCGGTCGCCCTCTCGGAGAAGGAGTTCGAGCGCGAAATCGAGAGTTCCGACTTGCCGGTGATCGTGGACTTCTGGGCGCCCTGGTGCGGCCCGTGCCGCTTCATGGCCCCGGTGTTCGAGCAGGCCGCGCGGGAGATCGAACCCCGCGCGCGATTCGTGAAGGTCAATACGGACGACGCGCAGGCGCTCGCGATGCGGCTCAACATCCGCAGCATTCCAACGCTCGCGATCTTCAGCGCCGGCAAGGAGGTCGTGCGCATCTCCGGCGCACTCGACCTCGGCAACTTCAGGGCCTGGGCAGAACCTCACCTCTGAACGAGGGGCGGCGACGACGGCGAAAGCGAGGCGCACGTTCGCCGTGTTAGGCCTCGGTCGTCTCCAGGTCGCCGGCGTCGAGCGACCCGACGTTCTCCTCGAGGCACGCGTGCCATGCTTCCGGGGTCATCGGAGCGACGATGCGCGCAAGGTGATCCCATCGCACCTGCCACGTGCCATCCGCGAGTGCGGTGACGCTGACATGGGGGAGCGCACCCAGGCCGAAGCGCTCGATGCGCTCCTCGACGACCAGCTCGGCCTCGCGCGGTGTCAGCAGCGGCTTTTCGCTCATGGCGCCTCCTTCGCGGGGGGGCCGGCCGGCGGCCCCGGTTCAAGGGCTCAAGCCTCCGGCGTGGCGCCATCGGACCGACGGCGCCCGAGCAAGTCCTCGCGCACCGGCGTGAACACGTCGAGCAGGGTGCCCGACTCCAGCGCCTTCGCGCCGTGCAGCGCATTACGCGGCACATAGATCGATTCGCCCTTCGATAACAACCGGATCTCGCCGTTCAGCGAATACTCGAACCGGCCGGCGACGCAGTAGCTGATCTGCTCGTGAAGGTGCCGATGCTCGTATCCGGCGGCGCCGGCCGCGAACTCGACTTCCATCAGCATCAAGCGCCCCTGCGCCTGGAGGATTCTTCGCCGAACACCCGGCTCCGCGTTTTCCCATCCGTCAATCTCGGCCATCTCGTCCTCCTCCGGACCTCGTAGGACCATTGCTTACGGGCGTTTCACCGGACACGATTATCGCGCGGCGCGTCCTCTGCGTTCACGCCGACGGCCGATTTCCGGCCGGGACCGCCGCCGCAATCGCAAAGTCGAAACCGAATCCACTATCGAGGAAGTCGAATGGCGCACTATGTCGATGGATTCGTCGTGCCGGTGCCGCGTCGCAATCTCGACCGCTATCGGCGGATCGCAGAGCAGGCCGGCAGCATCTGGCTGGAGCATGGCGCGCTTCAGTACTGGGAATGTGTCGGCGACGACGTGAAGCCCGGCAAGGTCACCTCGTTTCCGCAATGCGTGCAACTCAAGGCCGCCGAAGTCGTGGTGTTTTCGTGGATCGTCTACAACTCCCGCGAAGAGCGTGACGGCATCAACGCGAAGGTCATGGCAGATCCGCGGATGAAGGACATGATGGATCCCAAGAAGATCCCGTTCGCCGGGATGCGCATGTTCTGGGGCGGGTTCAAGCGTCTCGTGGAATTGTCGTCGGTCACTGTCGCCGCGTGATGGCGATCATCGGTGGTCGGCGGGGCGACCATCGAGCTATTTTCGACAGCATGGAGCGAACGATGCTGCAAGAGAGTCCCTTTTTACGCATACATCCCCGCCAGGGACGTCGCACGCGGCTGGCGGTTCTACGAAGGCAAGCTCGGCTTTCGGCCGAAGGAGGAGGTCGTGGGCGGCGTTGTCCACGAGTTCGGCCAAAACACGGCGTGTTTCCTCTACCCGACGCCGAACGCGCGCACCTCGCGCGCAAGCGAGGCGTTCTCGCAAGTCGATGACGTCGAGCGCGAGTCGCCGAATTGAAGTCGCGCGGCGTCGCGTTCGAGGGTTACGACATGCCCGGCGAGAAGAGCCCGAGCGGCGTCGTGACCGCCGGCGGTACGAAGGCCGCGTGGTTCAAGGACACCGAAGGCAACACCCTCGCGATCATTCAGAGCATCTGACCGAACGGACGCGAGCTGCAAGGTGACGGACTGCGAGACCTTCCACGCCGCGTGCCGGCGTGTGCTCCGTCGCTTCGGGAGAAACACCATGCCCCGCCGTCGTGGGCGGGGCTCTGCGGAAAGCAGCGGCGCCCAGCTTCGGTGGCGGTGCCGCGACATGCCGATGCAACGCAGCATCGCTGGTTCGATGGTTTCATTGGATATCGATGCATATTCAATGGATTACAGTTATATACCTTATCGTTAACTGTAAAGTGTTCAGACGGGGACCGAGCATCGGCGGGGATCCAATCTTCGCCCAAGCCGGAGTTGCTCAAACCGCCGGCTGCAGCTTGAAAGACCGCTCGAGCAGGCGCGGGGCCTTCATGCGCGTTGTCCATCCGGCGAACGCGCGGGTCGGGCCGCGCCATGCAAGTTCGTCAACATTTCGGAACAGCGGCGCGTCGACCCTCAGCGTCGCGAGGTCCTTGAAGAGCAGGGCGAGGTCCCGACGGTCGCCAAGCGGCGCCGGCGGAAAGTCTTCGATCGCGCCGTACCGATTCAGGAGCCGTGCCGCGGTGACCGAGCCGATCCCGTCAATACCCGGATAGCCGTCCGCCGCGTCGCCCACGAGGGCAAGGAAATCGGGGATCAGCGCCGGCTCTACGCCGAACTTCTGGCGCACCCCTTGCGCGTCGATCATTTTCTTCGCTCTGCGATCCATCTGGACCACCCGATCGCCGCGGACGCACTGGGCAAGATCCTTGTCGACCGTCCAGATGCAAACCTTCTCTACGCGCCGATCTTCGGACGCGATCCGGGCGGCCGAGGCAAGCGCGTCGTCTGCTTCGAGCTCGATCATCGGCCACACGACGACACCCATCGCGGCCAGCGCCTGCTCCAACGGGTGGAACTGCGCGAAGAGCGCCGGCTCGATACCTTCGCCCGTCTTGTAGCCGGACCAGAGGCGGTTGCGAAACGACTCGATGACGTGATCGGTCGCAACCCCGACGTGAGTCGCACCCTGCTCGAGCAGCTGGAGCACCGTCTGCAGCACGCCGATCACCGCGCCGAACGGGCTGTCCTTTCCTTTATTGAAGCGACGCAGGCCATAGAAGTGGCGGAACAACTCGTAGGTGCCATCGACGGCGTGCACGATCATGCGTCATCATCCCTGACGTCGGCCCAGTCAGCCCCGGTCAGGCTGCGAAGCTGATCGGGTCCGAGCGGGAACACCGAGAACGGAGTGCCCGCTGCCGCCCAGACGGTATCGAAACGCTGAAGGTCTTCATCGAGCAACAGCTTGACGGGTTGCGCATGGCCGATGGGCGCGACGCCGCCGATGGCGTAGCCGGTGGTCGAGCGCACAAACTCCGCATCTGCGCGCGTCAGCGGTTCACCGAGTTTCGCGGCAACCTTCGCTTCGCTGACCCGATTGTCACCACTTGCGACGACGATGACCGCCTGGCCGCTACTCGCGCCGCGAAAAACGATCGACTTGGCGATTTCCGCAACCGAGCAGCCGATGGCGGCGGCTGCCGCGGCGCTGGTGCGGGTTGGCTGTTCGAACTCGACGACGTCGGTATCGACACCCGCCTCGCGCAGAAGTCGCGCGGTGCGCAGGGCGGTCGGATGCCGGGCAGGCTTCACGCTGGCAGTCTGGCGGGAGGGCGGGATTCGAACCCGTGAGTGTAACGGGCTTCCCTTTGAAAACGCGGGGCTAAATTTGCTCTTGAGACCGCTCAAATCCGATTATTTGCCACAAGATTTGCCACAATTGCCAAAGGCAGGGATCGATGGTTGATAGATTCTGATTATGGCTCGCGGCCGTCACGTCGCAAGCCAAAGACCGGGTGCACGACCGTCATCGGCCAGGCTACCGCCCACACCCGAAAGGTACTCGCTCGCGCCGGAAGCGAAGTTCTGCACGCCCCACCGCTTCTGCAAATCGAGCTCGCCAGCGCGTTGGTGAAACTTGCACATCGTCGCAAGACAACGCCTGCTGCGATCGGCGACATTCGCACCGAGTTCGAGGCGCTCGATCTGGTGACCGACAGAACGCCGCCGACGGCGAGAACGATCGCGTCGATGTACCGGCGCTGCGCGCTGTCCGCCTACGATGCCGCCTATTTCGAGCTCACGATGCGGCTCGAACTTCCGTTGGCCGCGACGGATGGCCCACTCGTCGAACCTGCAGGAAAGGCCGGCATAGAATTCGCGTGATCCAGAACGGGGCCCGTCAGTCCACGATGCAATATTCCGTCCCGACTCGCGGAGTACTCGTCTCTAGGACCGGAACAGTCGGTAATATTCGAAGGGCCGCACGACCATTGCCGTGATCGTGGGCGCGTCCGCGTGCCCGGGGTTGATCAGGGAGACCCGCTCCTCCGGAACGATCACCGAAGGTACCATCAGGATCGGGGACCGCAGCGACGCAAGCCAGTCGGAGCCGAACTTTACGCTGGCGTGACCCGCAGGGATCGCGGCCCACGTCCGAGGCAAGTCCGCAATGTCAACCTCTTCACGGCGTACCCACGTCACATCGGGCACTTCGATCGCGACAAGGTATCGATTCAACGGGAGGCCCGAATCTTCGATGTGCGCTGCTGTCTCCAACACCGCCACGGCGATCGTTGGGGCGCAGTAGACGACTGCTTCCTTGTAGTCGTTCCAGCGGCCTGGATGCTTGGCTGCACCTGCACCGGTCAAGTCGGCGGCTGCGTAATCGCGGGTTTCAGCCGCGATGCGCCAGAGCTTCACTGATAGGCGCCGCTCTCGAGCGAGCCCAGCAGCCGCGCGACCAGTTCGACCCCTGTCGGCGTATCCATCAGATCGGCAGGCTTGCGACCGCCGAGAGCAGGCTGCGGGCGTTCGATCCATTGCCCAAGCCACTTCGTCGCATCGAAGGTCTTCGCTTCAGCCGCAGTGCTGTTTGCGACGATCCCTTGAGCGATGCCAAGGAGTCTGATCATCGCAACAGCCGCCTGGCCGCCGCGACCTTCGACTCTTTCTCCTGCCGCAGCCTTCTTCTCGGCCGTCGCCTTGGGGACTCCGAGGATCGCAAAGATGCGCGAGGATGGGATCTCCATGCGCCTGGAGAGATCCTTGATGAATGAGCCAAGAACACCTTGGCGCTCGATCTCTACGAGCTCGAGCGGTGTCGCACGCGCGACCTGGCGTACGTAATCGTCCACGCCCTCAGTCGAATGGTAGGCGACTACGCTTCCGCTCTTGGGCGCGGCATGGCGCCGCGCGGCAGCGGCACGCACTCGTTTCGCGCGCACTTTTTTGGCCACGACGTTCTTGCCATGTCGTTGCTTGCGTGGTGCCCGAAGCTTGATGGAGGGCATTTCCGTCCGTCCAGATATAGACGAAATATAGCCTCATTATGGACACATTGCAAGCTTGGCATTTGAGTGCGCAGTCGACCACGAGATGATCCACCCGCCGCCCCTATCGTAGATTCTCCTCGGTATACAACGTCAGCTCCAGCAGGCGCTCGAGGAGCTGATCCTGGGGAATGCCGACGAAGTTCTTGAGCACGAGCTCCTTCGCGAACAGCCGGCAGATGTAGCGAAGCTTCAGCATCTTGTTGCGCGCCGCGTAGACGAAATCGCGGTGGCCGTTGTTGATGACGACGAGGTTGCGCTCGGCATCGAAGCGCGAGCGCCACAGCTCTCCTGCCGCCTTGTGGTAGGTGTAGCCGGGCAGCCCCTGGTAGGTGGAATCGCCGCTCCCGGTCTTGCTCACCAGCGAGGCGGTCACGGTGATCTGCGCCTCGGCCCTGCAGACGCCGCCGCCTTGCGTGACGACGACCTCGACGCGCGTGAGCCCCGGCTCGTTCGCCGCGTGGAACGTGGCGATCTCCCCGTCGGTGGATTCGAGCGTTCCTTCGCCTTCGAGCACGTTCCAGGCAAAGGTCAGGTCCTGCTCGACGGGACGCCGCGCCCGATCGCGCGCGATGGCGCGCAAGTGCCCGTGAGCCGCCGACTTCGACGACGCTCGACGTCGGCGAGATCACCACCGAAAACAGCGGGCCCGCGTATTCGAAGAATTGCCGCTGCGGTTCGGAGATCTCGGGGTACGCACCGGGCTCCATCGGGACGGCCTGCTGTGCGGCCTGCGCCGCCTCGCCGGGCGCTGCCTCCGCCGTCGTCCTCGGCCGCCGCTTGCCCTCCCCGCGATGCAGGTCGAACCAGTCGTACTCCTCGGCCGGCAGAGCCAGCAGCGCCTCCTTGAGCGCCCCTTGCACCGAGCGCAGCACGTCGCGGCTCGCCCGCTCCTCCTCGGCGCGCTGCTGGTCTTCGATGATCTTGGCCAGCCGCGCCTCGAGCGGCGCCAGCTCATCGGCCAGACGCGCGAGCGCGGCATCGTGGACGACGCCGAGCCGCGTCCCCGGCGTCAGGTTGAGATACGACGCGTCGACTGATCCCTTGCACATAGCCGCTCGTCCAGGGCAGGCGCGCAAAGGCTTCGAGCTCGGCGATGTTCTCGAGCACGCGCGTCCCCGAGCGATACAGCGATACCGCGTTGGCCGGCGAGTGCGCGTGTAAGTAGAGCTCGGCATAGACCTCGCTTTGCTTCGGCAGCGTGTTTTCAAGCTCGTGCAGGAGCCGTCCCTCGAACTGCCGCGGCTCGACCTTGAACTCCGCCCGCGCGGTCCGGTCGACGACGCGGATCGACACCCCGGAATGGCGGATGCGGTCGCGCAGCTCCGAGGCGAGGTACCACTGGATCTTCTCGCCGCTGAAGTTCTTGATGCCTGGCAGGATGCCGCGGATCAGCACTTCGGTTCCCGGCTCGGGAAAGAGCGCCGGACGCAGCGTGATGCGGTAGCTCGGGTCGCCTTTGCGGAGATGCATCTGCCAGGCGCGTCCGTCGGCGCCCGCCGAAGTCAGCAGAAGATCTTCACCGAGGGTCCAGAAGGAGAGCAGGCCGATACCGAACTCGCCCTGCAACCCCTGCGTGCCCTGCGTCTTCAGCTGTCGCTTGATGGAGTCGCAGACGTGGGTAGCCACGTAGTGGAAGTCCGGCTCTCCGTCGGTGTTCCTGCGCACGCCCTCGCCGTCGTCCTTGACGCGCAGGTAATGTTGTCCCTTGTCCTTGCCGCGCGTGATGACGATGGTCTTCGCGCGCGCATCGATGCTGTTCTCGACCAGCTCCGCCACCGCTTTCAGCGGATTGCTCTGCGACAGCGCGATGATCGTGATCGCGTTCCAGTGATCGCCGATACGGAGGTTGCCGCGCGTGGCCGGATGGGCGCGCTTTTGGGAGCGAGTGGACATTCGGGTTGTCAGCGGTGGAGATTGCGCTCGATTGATGCGAACTATCGCCCGAAAGCCTGCCCCGGATCGCCCAGAATCGATTTCTCGCGAAGCGGGCAGAAATGCGCGATCCCAAATTAGGCAGCGGGCGCTCTCATCCTCTTGCCGGCCAGAATATCCCGAAGCTCCGACGTCGCCTACACGCTGACCGCGCCTGGCAGTTTGCCGAGACGCTTGTCGAACGTGCCGAGGGGCAAGTGACCCGCCTTGCGCGCGATCTCCAACACGAGACAGTCGTGATATTCCGGAAGCCTCAAAGTGATCGCGCCACGTCGGGACAGTAGCGGCGATGGCATCGTTTGGTCACTTTTTGGTCACTAAAACCTGCGAAGCCGCATCCAGCCTGGCGGTAACACGGTTTCGAATCCCGCCCTCTCCGCCATAAATATAATGTATAATTAATAACTTATGCAACAAAACGCAGGTGCTCTCGGCTCTCGGATAGCTCGCGCCTGCGACGCGATCCGAAGCTGGGTTTCGGAAACCTTCGAGTGAAAGCGCCCGGCGAAGAACAGTCTCGGAACGACTCGCCCTCCGCTCCGCGGGACCCGTTCGTCACCGAGCTCGCGAAGGCGGAGTCGGACCTCGAGCGGATCGAAGCGCAGCGTATCGGCATCGTGTTCTGGCTGGGAAACAGCCGGTCGTAGGAGTCCATGCCAAGCTCGTGTCGGCTGGCCATCGTCTCGGTGATGAGGTGGCAACCCATCCTGCGAGCTGTGGCTGCCGCTACCTTTGCCACCGATCCACGAATTGCCGCCTCAGAGCACGATTCGCATCAGCGATGGGCCAGACCCATCGCTGCATCGACCCGATCGATGTCGACCTTTGCTTCTCGAAGTTGTTTCTTCGCGCGTGCGAGTGATGCGCTCGATGTGAGCGCTCGGCGTGGCGTGGCGTTGCCCTTGAGGCTTCGCACCCACCGCTAAGTACCCGAACGATCAGACGGCCCGGTGGCAGGGCCGAGGATGCGATCGTGGAAGAGACATCTCCCACAGAACACCGGAATTCCGGATCCGAGCACTGACTCGGATGCCGCGCTGGCGTTTTTGACGCCGTCGCGTCCGCCCTGATGGCGGAAGTGCATACCTCGTAGAAATACGTGGCACGCACGGCTCGCACGTTTTTAAGTTCGCCGATCGCGTTCGCGCGATAAACCTTATCCACTTCCGAACGCCCGCGGGGCTCGCGCGTTCCGGATTCACTCGATGCCCCTGCTTCGAAGCGCCCGCGGTCAAGCGCTTCGCTCGCGTGATAGCACCCGGCCGGACTCTTTGCTCGCGTTCTGGCAGCGACGCGGCGTAACCATCATTGGAGCCACGATGCAACTGCCACGTTATTCGTCAGCGGCGACGTATGCGCCGATCCGGAAACACTCAAAGCTGCGCTCCTCGAGATTGCCCGCCAGCTCGGGCACAGCCGTCCGCAGATCACAAACATGTATTGTGCATAGTAGAACGTTATGTGGAGTAGCCAGTGCGAATGCTTTGTGAGCAACGCGTTAGCTTTGGATTACTGCACATAAGATCTTGTGATGGGCTTCGCGGCGGCCATCGGCGTCGCCTGGAAGCAGAACAAGGCGCTACTCGGTGAACGCGCTCGCGACAATCGGTAGGCGGACAACGCGCGCCGTTTCTTGACCTACGGCCTTCATGTTCGACCCAAGAATTATGTTCAGTTCCAGCAATTGGATTCCTTTGCTATCAAAGAGCTGGCGGGGTCACTGCACATAACAACTTACTACGCACAATAAACGAAATGTGCAGCTGCACATTTCATCTACCTCGGGTCACCGGCTCGGTCGGCGCATTCGGTGCCGCCGTCCGAGACCAAGAAGGAGGCACCGGCATAGTCAGGCTCGTTCGAGGCGCACGATCTTCGTTACCTCGAATGCAGCGCCGACAAGTGGACCAAGGTTACTGAGTAGATTCTGCAGAAGGCACGACGCTGAGGCTGGGAGGCAGTTTCACGCCTTTCGCTTTCGCCATCGCCCAAGCGATGTTCTCCAGCAGTTCGAAACGTTCATCGGCAAGGGCGTGGGCCCACCGGCTCACCTCTTGCTCGATGTCGTCTTGGCCCTTCACATCGCCCAGGTCGAGCCCGATTTGTCGGAACTCCTCGACTTGGCTCGGTGTAAAGCGTACCGAGTTGCCTGATCGGATCATGGCAATGTCGTTCGTGTCGATCATGTAAGTCTAACAGCATGACCCACTCAAACGACCGCGGCGAGGATCGACCGCGCGGCCGCATGCCGCTTCAGATCATCCAGCCACGAAACCGGGCAATTTGGCCGCCCTCGCATCGAAGGTCGCCGTGGCCCGGCATCCCAGTCTGCGGTGGTGAGCTCCGATCAGGCAATCTGCAAAATCGGCAGCGCTGTCCTTCCAGAGGTAAAGTGCTTCCTCGATCGTGGGCTCGTCTTCGAGCTCGAGCTCCGCGGCGTCGAGCAGTCCGGAAATGGTGTCCATGATTTGATTTTTTTGCATGCCGTATCGGCTGCGGAGCACCCATTCGGTCTCTAGCAGGACCAGTAGGCTGATCAAGACCTTTTCGTGGGCACCGACCTCGCGCTTGATCAACCGGCGGGCTCGCTCGAACTGGGCCTCGTGGTCGCGCACCAGAAACCGCACCAGCACATTGGTATCGAGGCCCAGCATCAGCGTGACAGGCGCGCGATCGCGATCGGCTTGCGGCTCTTCTTGTGCAGGAGGCCCGCCAGGTCCATGACGCTCTTGGTCTTCACGCGCATGACCACGGTTTTGTCAGGCATCAGCGTGAAGGTCATCCGATCCCCGGGTTGCAAGCCCAGGCTGTCGCGGATTTCCTTGGGGATGGTGGTCTGACCCTTGCTGGTCAGGGTCGCGTCGGTCGTCATGGCCCTCTGCTTATCCTTACCGATGGAAGTATAGTAAGGAACCGATCAGAGCGCAATCACCACGCCCGTACGGGTCAAACAAGCGTCCTATCTGACGGACGGTTCAGCGACGGTCACCTCCCCAGTGGGGCGTCACGACGCGCGATGACACCTGTCACGCGGTCGAGTCCTGGGGCCAATGAACTTCGACCCACTAGAGGTCCTTCCGAGCGGACGCAGCGTTGCAAGTTATGCAGCCGATCCGGCGGCTTAGGTGGCTTCGGTGGATGCTTTGCCTTCACCCTCATTGATGGCGTGCTCCACGTTTGCTTAGATGCTGTAGTTGTAATGCCGGTTCGTCTCGTAGTCGTACAGCGAGATCGCGTTGCCGCTTACTGTGCCGGAAAAGTGCGCGCAGCTATCGTAGTCGTATCCCTCAAAACGCACGCCGCGTCGTTTCAGTTGAACGTGCTTCGAATTGTGGTAGTCGAAAAAGTCGAGGGAACTGCCGCTAAAATCATCCTGCATTTCAACGAAGCTGAGTTGGATAAAGTGATGTCGATTCTTCGTGCGTTGAAACTTGAGGGCCGCGAGGACATCGTGTTGATAGACGCAAGTAACGAGGACAAGGTTTCAGCGTCAAAAGCTACATCGCATTAGTGGGCGAGCAGGCTCTTGCGCCTGTTATCGGGAAGCCAGCGAGTGGAGCGATTTCCCCAGGTAGGTAACGAAGCAAGAAGCGGTCGTCGTTGACGAGCTCGCAACCCGCGTCGATCACGCATTACCACAACCCAGCGAATCGACCGGGATTCAGCGCCGTGTACCGTACGGTGTTCTGCTTGTGTCCAAGGTGGTCTTGGATCAGACGCGGGTCGCAACCCTTGTTCGCCAGGTAATACCCGCAGGCGGGTCTCAGCTGATGCGCGTACGTTTTCACCGGCAAATCAGCCCGTTTGCCTGCCCGCGATACGATCCGCCAGAACGCGCTTCGGCTCATTTTCTCGGACCGCTCGGACTGGAACACGTAGTCGCCAGCTGCTTGCGCCGCTGCAGCACGCTTCCCAGCGCCGCCACCTCGTCCTGCTTCATCGGGTGCACGCTCGAGCACGAGCCCTTTGCGCGGCGGCAGTAGATAGTCCCGGTGCGCAGATCGAGGTCACTCAGTCGTAACCCCGTCACCTCCGACGCGCGTAGTCCGTGCCGGTAGGCGATCAGGATCATCGCGTAGTTGCGCATGGCATGGCGCTGACGATTCTTCGCGGCGCAAAGAAGTGAATCGACTTCGTCCCGGGTGAGATAGTCGCGAAGACGCGGTTCGTGAGGCATGCCACCACCTTACCGCGATCGCGCTCCCCTTCAAGTCCGCGCCGAGCGATGCGTGTCAAGGCGCCGCACAACAAGAGGCCCATCGCCTGCGCCGCGAAGAGCGAATTCTCACGACCCGTTTTTCGGTGCCGCCACTCGTAAACGAACGCCCAAAGTGGTGCGAGCTCGCGTCGCGGCGCCAAGCCGTCGGAGCGCGTCGCTCATGCGGGCTCGTAACGCTTCACCTTGAGGGTCTTCTCCCGTTCGCGTTGTCGGGCCAGGGCAAAAGCCAGCTGCATGCGCATCAGGTGGTCCATCTTCGGCCCGAACGCCTTCTCGATCCGCAGCGCCATCTCCGAGGATAGGTCCGTCCGCTCGTTCAACAGCAGCGACAGCGCCTGGCGCGTCACGCCCAGAATGGCGGCGGCGTCCGACACCGTAAGCCCCAAGGGGTCGATGACTTCCCGGCGAATGAGCCCCCCGGGATGAGGCGGATTCTTCATCGGCATGTTGCCCTCCGTTGGCTGCCGTTGCAAACACACTTCTTCAATGGTAGTCGACGAGATCCACCTCGAAGGCATCGCCGTCGTCGAACCGGAAAATCAGCCGCCAGTTTCCGGTGATGGTCACGCTCCAAAAACCCTTCAGCTCACCCTTCAGCGGGTGCAGACGCCAGCCGGGGAACAACGCGATGTCGGCGGGTTGCTCGGCCGTATCGATGGCGGCGAGAATGTCGGCGATCTTCTGCGCCTGACCCGCAGGCAGTCCGGCGGCGTCATCCGCTTCAAAGAAGCGCCGAAGCTTCTTGCTCCTGAAGCTTCGGATCATGCCCGAGAGTGTAATCCGTAAAATGACGGATTGCAAGGTACCAATGTCGTTTGCGGCTACCGCGCAGTCCGGGACGTTGCGCCCGGGTCGCGTCCCGGTCGACTGCCCCGCTGGCTTTGAGCGACGTGTCTGTCACCCCTCGTTGCAACATGTGGCAAGCGCACGTTATGGGCCCACGAACGTGCGAGGTACCGATGTAATAGAATGGTTCTGGTTTGCTCATCGTGCCTCCTGCCGAATGTGTTAAGAAAGTTGTTAAAGCCGCACATTGTCCCTTAGCATGCTTGGCGGCGAGATTTTCCACGACACCAGAACCAATGCGCCATGGCTGGGCGATCGGCGCTCAGATTGGGACCATGGCGTCGTGCGCTACGCGCTGCTGGGGTGCGCTACCGCTATCCGTATCAGATGCGGCACACGTACGCGAGCATGATGCTGTCGGCGGGTGAGAATCCGGCATGGATCGCTCGACAAATGGGCCACGCCGACTGGGGAATGATCCGCCGCACGTACGCGCGATGGATGCCTGATGTGGAGCCGAACGCCGGAGAGAAAGCTTCGTCTTGGTGGGCCATAAATACTGCTCAAAATTTAAGCAAAGCTGTGATCAAAAAGTGACCAAGCGATGCCCAAACAGGCCCAAAAGTGACCAAAATATGGTCACAACTAACTTTTAAGTTATTGATGTATAAAGATATACTGGCGGAGAGGGCGGGATTCGAACCCGCGTTAGGGGATTACCCTAAACACGCTTTCCAGGCGTGCGACTTAAACCGCTCATCCACCTCTCCGGCGGCGTCATTTTACCGTAGGCGATCCATCTGGCCCCATGCAGCGCAGGCGCCCGCAACGTTCGGTTGTATGGTGTTTTCGGCGTTCTTCTGAAACAGTGAAGAAGCCGGGGTGGAGGGGCTAATGTCCGCATCTGCTCTCACTCTCGAGAGACAGACTCCGAAGGAATCCTCCCACCACACCGCCAAGCGTCGATGGGGAATCTAGCGGCTACGACCGCCGATTTGAACGCAAGCTCACGCAGGTGTGTTCCACCCCAGCACCGTTAGGCTTAGTCAACGGAGGCACATCATCCAAACCCCGTCCGCAGTGCTCAATATCGGCGTCGACGTCGCTAAGGACACGATCGTGGCGGCCTGCTCTGAAGGCAGCTTCCCGGTGCGCGAGGTGGCTAATCGGCGTGCCGCGGCGCTGGCCTTTCTCAACGGGCTGCCTGCGGGCAGCGGGGGAAAGGAAAGACGCTGAGCTCGCCCACCAGCTCGGCTTTTTGGTCTTCCTGCTCAATCCCAAGGATACCCACCACTATGCCAAGGCCGTTGGACTGCGGGGCAAGACCGATCGGGTGGATGCCGAACTCATCGCCCGGATGAGCGCCCACGAACATACCAAACTGCACGCCTGGATTCCACCACACCGCAGCAACGCGAGATTGATCGACTGCTCAAACGCCGCGCTAGGCTCATCTCCCTGCGGGAAGCAGTCGCAATGTCGCTCCACGAAGTTAGCGGGTTTGCCGCCGATCTCAAGGCGTTGAGAACGCGCTTCAATCGACGCATCGCGCGCATCGACCTCAGAGTCAAGGCGTTGGTCGAAGCCAGTCCCGAGCGCAAACAGAACTTCACGCGCTTGTGCACGATCACCGGCGTCGGCCCAGTCGTCGGCGCCGCTCTGGTCAATACTCTCGAGCGGGTGCCGGTGAAGAGCGCGGACGCCTTCGTCGCCTTCACCGGACCAGATCCTCGACCAGATGACTCGGGACAGCATCGCGGCAAACGGCGCCTGTCCAAACGCGGACCGGCCGAACTGCGCCGACTGCTCTACTGGGCAGCCTTGTCAGCAGTAAAGGCGAAACCTCGGCGGCCGCTCTACGAAAATTCCCGGGCCAGGGGCCTGTCTAGCACCGCGGCCCTCGTGATTCTCGCTCGGCGCATCGCTCGCACCGCGTGGTCGATCTACAACAACAAGACCGAATTCGATCCGGCACGTCTGACGAATCAATTGACATGAACCATAGAATCGTTCCGGATCCTCCGGCGCAGAAGGGTCGAGCCGCGAATCCGCGGCGGCTTGACGAGACGCGTCGATGCCGGACCGGCGTGCAGGAACCGGAACGATCAGGCGTCCCGGCAGTCCCTATAAACTCCCGGAGCGGCGGCCGCGCGCGACAATCGCGGTCGCGCCCGCCGATCGCCAGAGCTTCGCGACGCCAATGCTTCCCTTCAGATTCGCTTCAGTCGGAACCCGTTAGCCGATGTACGACCGGTTCGCCAGGCCCCGAGACGACGTCGTCGCGATCCCTCGCGTCTGGGTGACGTTCGCGCTGTCGCTCCTCGTCCATGGCGTCGCGCTGTGGCTCATCGTGCCTCGGCTCCCGCTGCTCGCGCCGGGAACGGAGGAAAACCAGGCAACCGACCAGCTGCAGGTGCAGATCGCAGCGCTGTCTCCTCCGGCGTCCGCGCCGCCGCTCCCGCCAAGCTTGCCGACACCCAACCGCGAGACGCGGGCGATCCTGTCGGCGCCTGCACGACCGCGCAATGCCCCGCCACCCAAGGCCCCGCCCGTGCTCGTGGTGCCGCCCGTCGAGGCTCCCAAGACGCCGACCCCACCGCCGCCACCCCCGGTGGCTCCCCAACCGGCGCAACCCGCTCCGTCCATCGGGGGCGACTTGTCATCGTTCATCGCGTCCCGGCGCCAGGCACGCGGCGAGTCGCCGACCCCGGTCGAGAGCGACAACGAGCGACGCGATCGCATGATCGCTGCCAGCATGCCGACAACGCAGAGCCCGATTGCCGGACGTCAAATCAAAAGAGGTGGCGGTCTGTTCGAGATCACGCGGATGGCCTTCGATGATGCCCGGTTCCTGTTCTTCGGCTGGAACAAGGATGCCCGCAGCCGGACCACGCAGGCCTACGATGTCCGGCTCGGCAACAACAAGGACATGCAGACCGCCGTTGTGCGCAAGATGATCGCGATCATCCGCGAGCAGGAGCACGGCGATTTCGACTGGCAGTCGTGGCGGCTCGGGCGTACCGTCACACTGTCAGCCCGTCCGGAAGACAACGCTGGGCTCGAGGAATTCCTGCTGCAGGAAATGTTCGACGTCACGTCCAAGGCCTCGTCGCGGTGAGGCGCACGACGGCGTGCCGGAGGATCCGGCGCAGCCGCCGTCGACGGGGCCATACGCGCGGATCGCGGCGCCGGTCGCATCCCCGCGCGCCGAGTGCGTCACTTGCGCTTCGCTTTCAGCCGATCGATTTCTTCGAGCTGGAACTGCGCTGCCGCGATCGCCCGCTTCTCCTCGCGCGTGAGGTTGCCGAGCTCGACGTGATCGATCAGCACACGCAACGCATCGCCGATTTGTCCAAGCTGCTTGCCGTACGTTCCGACGTCCTCCAGGATCTCCTTCTCGAGCTCCAGGTCGGAAGACTTGCCGAGGTTGATATTCACCAAGCCGAACCGATTTCCGACCAAGCGCAGCATCAGCGTCCAGGGATCGATGATCTGATCGACATTGCCGGACAGCGGCATCGCCAGCGTGCCGGACTTCGCCCCGGATGCACCGCTGCCGAGCGCGCCGGCAAAGGGCCACATCCAGGGAAGATTCGACCAGGGTGCGGGCGCAGATGCGGCAAGGGTCAGGTCGGGCATCGTCGTTCCTTCAATGCGTCCCAGCGGATTGCTGTGGCAATAGACTAACATCGCCGCAGCGCGACGCGCGCGCCGGATCTTCGCATCGAACTGCCGTGTCAGCGCCAAGTTCCGACGGTGGTTGCGACGAGCGAGGAGTTGGAAGGCGTGCTTTCGCGACGAGTTCGCACGCCGATCGCCCCCATTCCTGTAGGACGCTTACCGGCAAGTTCGCGAGAGTGGTAGCATCCTCGCCGCGGCGGGCGACGAGGGCTCAGGGATGGACCAGCGATTCGATTGGATTGCGCGGAATGGCGTGTTTGCCGCCGCGCTGTATTTTGCGATCGTCGAGCGCGTCGGCTGGCTGGACTACGCCGTCGCCGCGTTCACCTGGTGGACGCTTCTCAGCAGCGTGTGGGCAATTCCGGAAGGCGACGCTGCGCGGCGCGTCGCGCCGGTTGCGGTTCCACCTTTCGCCGCGATCGCGTTCGACCTCGCGGTCCTCGGCTCGATGTTCCTTGCGCACTGGTACTGGACCGTGTTCGCGTACGCGGTTTCGCGCGGCTGCGTCGCCCTCGCAGCGGCGCGCGCGATCGGCAGGCCGTAGCGCTTAGCGCGGCGCGCGCAGCGAGCCGCGGCAGCCGTTCAAGAACAGGTGGACGATGTCGTGCGTCCAGGCGTCGAGTTCGACGGGCGTCATCGGCACGCCGAGCCCCATCGCGCGGCGCTGTGGCACCGTCATCATTGCGTAGAGAAAATGTTCCGCGGCGAAGTCGGGGTTCGCGACATCGAGATTTCCCGCGCGTGTTTCGCGATCGAGAACGCCGGCGATGAGACGGATGGCCTCCTCGGTCGCTCCTTCCTTGGTCACGGCGGCGGCCAATCTTGGGAATCTCGCCGATTCGGCGACGATCAGTCGGTGGAGCGCGATCGCCTGCGGCGATAGTGCCGCCCGCAGGATCAGGCCCGCCAACCGCAACAGCACTTCCTCGACGTCGGCGCCGCTGAGCAACGGCGAATCCCCGGGCGGTCTAAGGCGATCGATGATCCGATGGACCACGGCGCGAAAGAGCGCAGGCTTGTCGGTGAAACGGTGGTAGAGCGTTCGCTTGGCAATTCTTGCCTGTCGGGCAACGGCCTCGATGCTGGTGGCGCCGTAGCCGTGCGCGAGAAACAGGTGCGTCGCGACGTCCAGGATCCGCTCCCCCAATTGTTCGGATTGCGTTCGCGACGGGCGACCGCCACGTCGGGGCGCCGCAGCGCCAGCGGTAACCGCCCCGCCGCCTGCGCGCGATGCCGAACCGCTGGGCGCCGACAGCGTCATCCGGCAACACGATCAGCGTTCGTAGGTGTCGTAGCCGGCGGGATATCGCGACGCGGACTGACTGCGGTAATCCGGAGGTGGCGCGTAGTGGATCTGCTGCGGAGCGTAGTAGGCTTGGCGCGCGCCGGAGGAGATCGGGCGCGCGGGCGCGGCGTAGTAGGGGCGAACAGCCGGAGCACCGTACGCCGGAGCCGGCGGCGGATTGTAATTCGACGGCGGCGGACTGTAATACGCGCGCGCCGGAGGCGGCGCGTCATACGCGGGGGCAGGGGCATTGTAATAGGTCGGGGCCTCCGGTACGGGCGCGCTGTAATAGGCGGGCGCCGAGGGTGCGCTGTAGTAGGCGGGCGCCGAGGGTGCGCTGTAGTAGGCGGGCGCCGAGGGGCGTTGTAATAGGCGGGAGGCGTGCGTACGAAACGGGCGGCGCCGCATACGCCGGCGCTGGTCCGTAATAGGGCGCGCTGACGGCGGCGGCGATGGCGATCGGCGCCGTCACGATGGCGGCTGCCGTCCCCACGACGGCCGCAGCCAGGCCGAATAGCGGCCAGCCGTAGCCGTAGCCCTGACCGTGGGCCCCGTAACCGTGCCAACCATATCCGCCGTGGCCATGCCCATAACCAACGTGACCCCATTGGGCATGCACGCCGTGCGCCCATTGGCCGCCATGACCCCAATGTCCACCCTCATCGGCGAACGCGGGAGACAGCGGCAGCAATGCGAGCGCCAAACCGATGAGACTGCCGAGGGCAACGGCTTTGGGTCGGGTCATCGCGGGTCCTTCCTGAATTGGGGGCAGACAAGCTGCACTCGATAGGGTCCCACGCTAGCACGTTGCGTAACGCAACGCAACCGTGCCGTTTCATAAATTCCGGCATCGACTCGCGAGGTGCGTGGTCGCGGCGTTTCGCCCAAGGGCCCCGAACGGCCCCCACCGCCGGCCCAATCAGCTCTCGTCGAACCCCAGCTCGCGAAGAAAGGCGCGCCGATCCTGGGTGCCGATATGGCCTGCAACGGTCCGGACGAAATCCTCCTGACCTTTGGCCTGCTGCGCGGCTCTTTTTGCGACCACCTTGGCAATGGGCCCCAGATAGACGGCCAGGCGGGCGGTCGTCGAATCGATGAAGGCTTGCTCGAGTGGACGTTGGGGAGCGCGCGTGCCCGGACCCGTCGCCCGCGATCGATCCCCTGCCGATCGCAGCGCATGGCCGCCGGCGCTGCTCGCGTGTCCGCCGGTATGCAAGCCCGCGTGGGCCTTCGCGATGCTCGCTTCGACGACGTGCGCCTCGGCCGCGAAGCGCTCACGCTGCTCCGGGTCGCCGATGTTCGATGCCAGGATCGAATAGAGCTGACCGACGTCGCTGGCGTGGGTCGCCGCCTGGCGCACCAGCACTTTCGCCATCGGACCCACGAACCGCGCGAGCTGTTTCTCCACGGTCGTCAGAAGCGTGTCGTCCCAGGCAACGCCGTCGGATGGCGGCAGCTCGACATTGGCTATGTTCATGAGCGTCGCCTCGGCGTCGGTGCCGGCAGGAGCGGCCGCGCCCGCCGCCCGCACCAGCGCTTCCTGAAATTCGCGGGCGGTCTGATAGCGCGCTTCCGGTGATTTCGCGAGAGCCTTCCTGAAGACGTCGTCGACCGCGGGCGGAAACGAAAGCGCGGAGAGCTCCGACGGTGGGCGCGGCTCCACGTGGCAGATCTGGAGCATGAGCGCCTCCATCGTGCCCGTGAACGGCCGCCGGCCGACCAGAAGCTCGTAGAACACGACTGCGGCGCTGAACAGATCGGAGCGATGATCGCTCGGCTTGCCGAGGCACTGCTCCGGCGACATGTAGGCGGGCGTACCGAGCACGGTGCCGTCCATCGTGAGCTCGGAGGTGTCGATGCGCGCGATCCCGAAATCGGCGATCTTGAGCTCGCCGCGCGTCGTCATGATCAGATTCGACGGCTTGATGTCGCGATGGACTACTCCACGCGCATGCGCGAAATCGAGCGCTCCAAGGAGCTGACGCATGATGTTGACGACGTGCCCGAACTCGAAGCGCGCCTTCCGCTCGAGGTACTCGCGCAGGCCGGTGCCCTCGACGAATTCCATCGCGATGTACGCGACCGTCTCATCCTCCCCGTACTCGTAGATCGCGACGATGTTGGGATGATGGAGGCGGCCGACCGCGCGCGCCTCGTTCTTGAAGCGAGCCGTGTACTGGGCGGCTAGCGCGGGGTCCAGGACGCCCTTGCGCACCGTCTTGATCGCGACGGTGCGCTCGATGTGCGGGTCGTATGCCTTGTAGACGACGCCCATCGCGCCCCGGCCGAGGACGGTCTGTATCTCGTACTTGCCGAGTTGGCTCGGGTCGTCCATGGATCGGGGGTGGAAGCTGTCGCGGAGCTGCGGAGATATCCCGTCAGCCCTCCAGCATCTTCATCGCCTGCACGAGGCTCGTCTTCATCCGGCCGAGCGCCTCCGTCAGCACGCCGATCTCGTCTTTGCTGCGGGTGCGGAAATCGCCCGCCTCGAGGTTGCCGAGACTGACCTGATCGGCGATCGCCGCGAGCTTGGTCACGCGACGGATCACGATCGTGTGCAGCATCACGTTGAGCAGGACGAAGGTGGCGAGGAACACGCCGGTGAGCGAAAGCATGAAGGTCCGGAACGTGGCGTCCGCCCGCGCGATCGGCACCGACATCGGGACCGACACCACCTGAGCGCCGATCACTTCGTTCATCTTCCAGCCAAAGCCGTTGCCGCCGCCGTACAGGTCGAGCATCGTCTTCGGCGCGGCCTCGGCGGTGCTGTGACAGGCGAGGCAGGCCGGGCTCTTGATCTGGATCGGACGGGCGAGGTAGAGGGAGCGTCCGGTGGGCGTGTCGCGCTCGCCGATCACCTCCTGCGTTTCGGGCGTCTGGCGAAAGATCTGCACGACATCGGATTCCCAGTCCGTGGCGCGGTCGCGAAGGTTGGTCGGGTTGAGCGTCGCTTCCTTGTACGCATAGTCCTTGTGCGTCTTGCGCAGGTCGTTGAACTGCTCGGTGGCCGCGTACGCGGGAACGGTCTGCGGCAGAAACACGTACTTGAGCTGTGTTTCGAGCAGCGGCTTCACCTGCGTGTTCGTGTAATTGCGCGACGCGAGCGCGGCTTCCATCATCAGCCGCGCATGCTGCAGGATTTCCTCGCGCGCATTCGTCTGCAGCACGCGGTACGACACGTAGCCGGAGATCGCGAAGCCCAGGATGAAGATCCCCAGCAGCACCAGATTGAATTTCCATATCAGCTTCATCGTCTGCTCCTAGGAGACGCGGCCGGTCCTCCGCGCGTCATTTCGTGGGATCCTCGGTTTTCGGCCGGTATTTCTCCGGATGCAGGATGCGGTCCCACTCCGGGTAGCGCGCGATATGAACATCGACCGCGGCGCGAAATTCCCGATCGCGAAGCCTCGGCGCGAACTGCTTCAGAAAAATCCGGCGGTACGGCCCGGCGAGCCACGGCTCGGCTTCGGCATAGGCGATTTCTCTCTCGGCGACGAGTGTCGCTGGCGACTTGTACCTGCCCGCAAGGGTCGGCAACGGATCCTCGAACGCGCGGGGCATCGACGTGACGAACGGCTGCGGCGCGTGCCGCTCGACGCGGAACGGCCGGTCGCCCGTTCGACCCCGGTATTCGCCGGCCGTCGCATCCAGCGCCGGACCGGGCTTGCCGCCGGCGTCGAAGACGGCGGTCCTCGCGGCGCCGGACTCCATGAAGAACTCGCTCGACTCCGGCGTGGCGTGAATGACGGCAATCGCCTCGGTCGCGCTCAGCACGACTCCCGAGAACTCGACCCGCGCGCCCGCGGTCGGGGCCCTGGCGACGAGCTTCAGCCAGCCGCGCGCGAGATCGAGATCGATCGTGCCCGTCAGCTTGTCACCCGCGATCGGCAGCGCCACGACGAACAGCGCCCCCGGCCCGCCCAGATAAACGGTGCCGCCGGCGAGGAACTCGATCTGGACCTGGGCGGCGTCGATCGCCTCGACGATGTCTCCCTGCCGTACGCGCGAACCCGGAACCACCTTGTACCACGTGGTGTCGCGAAGGAGGCGGGAGCGGCCGTCGACGATCGTGACGATCCCGCCATCGGTCGCCTGCGCGGAGGCAAGCGGCAATGCCAGGTAGAGCGCCAACCAAAGGAAGCCGAATTTCACGGGATCGCCCGGGACTCGCATGACCTGACGACCGGGGATACTAGGCCGCGCCGGCAGCGCGCGTCAATGCGAATACTCGACACGAAACGTGTCGATCGTCCCGCGCTGTCGGATTGCCGTCGGGGTTCTATACTTGGCGCCATGGACGGCTCTCCCCCACGACCGTGAACACGACCGCGACGGAGGTCGCCGTGCTGTTCGCCGACGTGAGCGGCAGCTCGCGGCTCTACGAAGCGCTCGGGGACGCCCAGGCCCTGGCGACCATCGATGGTTGCCTGACACTGATCCGCCGCGCGTGCGAGGACCATGGCGGGCGGGTGGTCAAGACCATCGGCGACGAGGCGATGGCGGTCTTCCCGGGAGTGAACCAGGCTGCGCAGGCGGCGACCGCGATGCAGCAGACGATTTCCGGGCAGCCGCCGGTCGGACGCTCCCGGCTGGCCATCCGGGTCGGGTTCCACTTCGGGCCGGCGATCGAAGCCGATGGCGACGTGTTCGGCGATTCGGTGAACGTGGCCGCCCGCATGGTCGCCCTGGCCAAAGGCGCTCAGGTCATCCTCTCGGCCGAAACCGCCGAATCGCTTGCGCCGTGGCTGCGCACGCGCGTCCGCGAGGTCGACATTCTCACGGTCAAGGGCAAGCTCAAGGACATCAGCATCTTCGAGCTCAACTGGCAGGAGACAGAGGACGAGCTTACCCAGATCCGAACCCGCGTGAAGCTTGCTCCCGCGCGCATTCACCTTCGCCATGGCGAGAAGGAATTCGATCTGGGCGAAATGCAGGCGCCGCTCAACATCGGCCGCGAAGTTCAGAACGACGTCGTGATCGCGGATCGCATGGCGTCGCGCGTGCACGCGCGGATCGAGCGTCGCCGCGACAAGTTCGTGCTGATCGATCAAAGCTCGAACGGCACCTACGTCACGATCGAAGGCGAAGCCGAAATCCACCTGCGGCGCGAGGAACTCGCGCTGCGCGGGCGCGGCCATATTAGCTTCGGCCACGCTTACCTCGACGACCCGGCCGAGGTGCTCGAGTTCTCGTGCAGGGATTAGCGCGAGCACCCGACCGTCATTCCCGCGGAGACGGGAATCGAGCGTCTTTCGTCGAATGCCACCGGGTCCCCGCGTTCGCGGAGACGACGGCATGCTAAAGCGCCGCCTGCATCCGCCGGATGAGCACGTCGATCACATCTTCGCCGTTGGGCGACGGGAGACGATGAGGTCGACGTCGTCGGCGCCGCCGGCATTGGCCGCGACCTCGTCATCGATCATGCGCATGAGCTCCGCGCGATTTTTTGCAGCCGTGAGCCATCCTAGGCTTTGCGCCACCGCCAGCATGCGGGCGCGAACCTACACCGCCGGCCCGATTGCCAACGCTTCGAGGCCGTCGCGCTCGCGGTGACGGCCGCGCCACGCGGACGCGGCGATGCCGAATGGCAGCGCAACGGACGCCAATTTCACTCGCGCGCTCTCGATCGCCCGCGCGATGACGACGCCGGTCTTCTGCACATTCGCGCCGTCGGGCCGCTGCCGTCGCTGGTAAAGGAAGAGAAGCAGCGCGAACAACGTGCCGCCGGGAAGCAGGATTTCGAGTAGCAGATACGGGCCCGCCTTCCGCACGAAGCTTGCGATGGTCTTGACGTTTCGCATGACGGTCGTATCCATGTCACTGCTCCTTCTTTTCCGGAACTACAAGACGAATGCTCTCTTGCGTTTTGGCGCCGCAGAGCGGGCCTCGGGTTTCCGCGTGCTCTCTTTGGCGACTTCCTTGTTCGCTGCCTGGGACCGATTGCGTTCAACCGCGGGCGCCGGGTGCGACGAAGCGCCTCGGTTCGACGTGTTGGCGCGGGGCGCCCGGGCGCTGGTCGTGTCATGCCGTTTCATTCGTGTTCTCCGTTTCGGATTTCTTTCTCCCGAGGGCGCAATGCTCCCGGGGACAGGCGGCAGTGTGCGGACGGACTGCTTGCCGATCGCTGACGAATTCGCACCCGCGCAAACGCTCGCCCTGCGACGCGAGCACGTCGCCGAGATGGCGTGCTAGTCCTTTGATGCAAAAGGAGTTTTTGCTAGGGGAGCGGGGCCGCTCGCCCCTTTTCCCGCCGGACCGCAGAAGCGGGCTCGAGGCAGCGCCTGCGGTCGCCGCCCCGCGGACTTACCGATGACTTACAAGAGCCTTACCAACGGCCGGGGGCTCTACGGACGGCTTATGGAGCTGGCGCCGGCGACGATTTCCCGGTGCAAGCGCTCGGTCTCCGCGGCGGGCTTGACGCCGAGCACGATGGAAAGGAGCTCGCGGCAGCGCCTGAACGCGTTGATCGCTTCCGCCTGATCGCCGGTCGCTGCAAGCGCGCGCATGAGACCACGGTAGAACGACTCGGCAAGGTTGTCGGCTTCGAGACCGCGGCGATAGACGTCGATGGCGGTGACCCAGTCGCCCCGCCGCTCGAGTTGCTCGCCCAATCGCAGCAACGAGCGCACGAAGCGCGCGCGCAGCGCATCCCGCGGCTTCGCGATCCACGGGTTTTCCTCGGTACCGAGCAGCGCGCCCGGATAGGCGTCGAGCAAGCGGCGCGCGACGCGGGCCGGCGAAGCGTCTGCCGCATCGCTCGCGCCGGCGCGTTCCACAGCGTCGAAGGCCGCCTCGAGGGCCCAGACGTCGGTCCAGGCGAGCGAGCGCGCGAGCGAGAGCTTTCCGGCCGCAAGCACGAGCGCGTTGTCGACGTCGAGCAACTTACGCAGGCGAAAGAGCGTCGTGTCGAACGACGTCTTCGCCGCCGCGCCGTCGGCGTCCGGCCACAGCGCCGCCATCAGCTGCTGGCTGTCGACGTCGTCGCCGCCAAGCGCCACCAAAAGCTTGAGGAGGTCGAGCGGCCGCTGCTGCGCCTTGCCGGTGAAGCGCATCGGCTGCCCGTCGCGAATCAGCTCGAAACCGGAGAGCGCGCGAACGCGCAACCGGAACGGCCAGGCCGGACCTGCGTCGGGCGGCGCCGCGAGCGCGTTGTGCTCGATCAGCGTGCGGACGAAATCGGTTTCGATGCCGTGGTCGAGCGCGTAACTCGCTAGCCGCGCGGCCAGGTCCGGCCGGCTGCGCATCAGCACGAGCTGCCCGCGAGAGCGGTAATCGGCGAGGACGCTTGCAAGGCATTCCGAAGCGCGTTGCGTATTACCGCCCTCGATGTCGAAGTCGATCTGGAACAGCTCGCGCTGCTGTTCGAAGGTCCGCCGATCGACGGGCGACGCCTGTGCGATCGCTTCGTCAAGGTCACGCAGGCCGCCTTCGCGATCGCCGGCCGCGAGGCGCGTGTGGGCGAGGCGCGCGACGAAATGCGGCATCTGCATCGCCGGAAGTCCCGTCTCCCTGCCGAGCGCGACCGCCCGCTCGGCGTCCTGCACCGCCGCGGCCAACTGCCCGACGCGCTGCTCCAGCGTTGAACGAATGTAGTGAAAATACGCCCAGTCCATGCGGCGGGCCGGCGACATCCGTCGCTCCATCGCCTCCATCAGCGTCTTCGCCGCCGCGTGGTCGCCTTTGCTCACCAGCGCGGAGGCTTCCGCGTGATCGATCTCGAACAGATATGCCTCGAGCCCGTAGCGCTCGGCGATTGCACGCGCTTCCTTGATCACCGCGGCCGATTCGCCGTAACGGCCGCCGATGTAATGCCAGAACGACAGGTGCGTACGCCACCACACCTGCATGAGCGGCGTTACTTCGGGCCGGGCGACGATCGGCTCGATGCGCGCAACGAGCGCGGCGGCCCGCTCGCCCTTGTCCTTCCAGTTGAGGTAATTGAACAGCGTCGAGGCCGCCATCATGCGCGCATTGACGTCGTTTTCGCCGTCGATCAGCTTGTCGAGACGCTCGGCGCAGCGGTCCAGGTTTTCGTCCTCGGGACGGCGAAACAGAAGTGCGATCACGTAGGCGGCGCGCGCTCGCAGCTCGGACTCGCGATCGACTTCGCCAATCTGCCCTTCACCCAGCAGCCGCTCGAATTCCGGCAGCCAGCGATCGAGCGGAACGAAATTCGCCCATTCGTAGTAGTAGCCGGTGACAATCGTGTTGAGCGCAAGTGCCTGACCGCGCAGGTCGCGGGCGGTGCGGAACGCCTCGAATGCACGCTCGAGCGCGGGGCGACCGCGCTGCGGTTCATGGAAGATCCACGCGCGCCCGAACCAGTACTCGAGCCAGGGATCGCGCTCGCGCATGCTCGAGGGCAGCGCCTCGATCCAATCGGACAGCGCCTGCGACCGGCCCTGGCGCGCCCATTCGAGCGCATTCGCGCGAATGAGCGAGCGCATCGCCTCCCACTCGCGTGCGTCGCGGAAGAGCGCCAGCGCGTCGCTCACCTGCCCGCGTCCGGCCAGGAGCTCCGCGGCGCGCGCGCTCGCGGCGCGCTGCTCGTCTTTCGAGAGCCGTCTGCGCATCTCCTCCTGGAGAAACTCGCGAAACAGCGCATGGTAGTGGTAGCTCGTCTCGGCGTTGCGGCGCCGATCGGTGAAGAGATGGCGGCGATAGAGGTATTCGAGCAGGCGCGGGGCATCGTCGTGACCGGTGAGGGCGATCGCCTCCGCCGGCGTAATCGAGGGCGGAATCGACGTCAGCATCAGCACGCGCTGGTTCGCCGGTTGCGCACCGTTGAAGATCTCACCGGCAAAGTACTGGAAGATCGCGTCCTTGCCTTCGCCGAGCGTCTCGTCGAGCGCGGCGCCGTGGCGGCTCAGGTGCTCGCGCAGAAGGACGAGCGCCGCCACCCAGCCCTCGCTGTGCCGCTGAATGCGCTGCAGGTCGTCGGGCGAGGGCAGCTTGCCGCCGAGGATCGCCAGGGCTTCCTGGGGCGTGCAGCGGAGCGCCGCCTCGTCGACGCGGGCGATGCGGCGGCTCGCGACGAGCCGCGCAAACTCCGGGGGCGGATCGGAACGCGACACCACGATGATCGTGATGCCTTCGGGGATTTCCTCCAGCCCTTGCGCGAATGCGGCGCGTTGCTCGGGTCGCGTCGGCGCCTCGTGGAAGTTGTCGAAGACGACGACGCACGGATTCGGGAGCGCCGAAAAGAGGTCGCGGAAAAAGCCGCGCGCGAAGCGAGCAAGATTCTGCTGCGGCTCGGACGTGAACAGCGGCAGCGTCCCGGCCTTGGCAGTGACCTGTTGCGCAGCGATGCGCATGTAGTGGACGAAGGTCGCCGGATCGGCGTCGCCGACGTCGATCTGATACCAGACGTGACGGAGATTGCGCGCCTCGAGATAGCTCGCGACGAGCGTGGTCTTCCCCGAGCCGGGGGGCGCGCATACCCAAACGATCGGTCGCGTGGCCGCTTCGTCGAGGAGCGAGTAGAGCCGCGGTCGCGCAAGCGCGTCGTAGAGCTTGGGCCGCGTGAGTTTGGCGAGGGCGGGTGCGCGAGCGGCCAAGGGGCTACCGATGAGGCGAGTGGACGGGCTTAGTCCATTCGGTCACGATTTCGGCGAGGTTCGGCGCCGCGACGGGCGGCGCGGCAACCGCGGGCGTACCGAGATAGAGAAAGCCGACGATGCTGTCCTGCGTGTCGAGTCCGAGCGCCGTCTTGACCGCGCTGTCGTAGGCTGCCGGTCCGGTGCGCCAGAATGCGCCGAACCCAAGGGCATGCGCCGCGACGAGAATATTCTGTGCAGCGGCGCCCGCGGAGATGATCTGCTCGACGGCGGGAACGTTCTTGTGCTCGTGGAGCCGCGCCGCCGCGACGACGATCAGCGGCGCGCGCAGCGGCTTTCCCCGCTCCTTCGTGAGCGCCGCTTCCGGCGCACTCGGATCGCGTGCCTTGAGCGCGGCGGCCAGCACGTCGCCCAATGCCGATCGGGCAGCGCCGCGGATGACGACGAAGCGCCACGGATGGAGCCGCCCGTGATCGGGCGCGCGTGCCGCGGCGCGCAGCATGGCCTCCAACGCGGGGCCATCCGGCGCGGGATCGGTGAGCGCGAGCGGGCTCGCGCGCGTGGTCAGGGCTTCCAATGCATCCATGGGCGTTTCACATCCGCGGCTTTCTACGGCACGCGCGCGCTCGCGACTGGCACCATCCATGCAGCATAGCCGCGTGGATCGCGAATATTGGCGATCATCTGCTCGAAATACGCGATCGCCGATTCGCGCGTGATCGGCGTGAGCTCGCCAACTGCCTCGACATAGCCGTCGCGCCACGCTTCGAGGATCGCAGCGAACGTTGATCGCGCCACGCGCAGCGGGTCGACGACGATGTAGTCGATGGCGATCCCTTCGAGACCAAGCGCGGCAAGAATGCCGAAGATATTGCGGCCAATGAACAAATCCGTTGCGGTGGCCTGGCCGAATGCCGCCGGAGCCTCGTGCCAGAAGTGGCGGGGATCGAGCGCGCCACGCTGGAAGTGCAGCATTCCGTAGTCCTCGGCAATGACGTGCAGATACCCGCCGCGACGCGTGACGCGCGCGAGCTCGGCGAGCACCCGGTCGGGATACGGGATCGAGTGGATGACGTGACGGCAGACAGTGAGATCGAAGCTGCGATCGGCGGCCTCGAGCTCGTAGACGCTTCGATGCTCGAACGCGAGCCGCGGCGCCAAGTGCGCATAGCGTGTGCGCGCAAGCTCCAGATGCGCGTCGATGATGTCGACGCCGAGCACGCGCGCTCGCGGAAAGAGCTCGGCCAGCCGTGAGGCCGCCTCGCCCGTGCCGCATCCGGCGTCGAGGATGCGGGGCTCGGCCGGAAGCAAATAGCGACGCAACAAGGGAACTTCCTGGGGCCAGATCGCCTCGGCCTGGGCGCGCAGGTTGCGCACCATCGACTCGTCCGCCATCTGCTTCGCCTGCGGATTGAGGTCCGTCACCGCGTTCTCGCTCATTGAATCTGCGGCTCGAGGCATGAGCTTGGGTATTCGGCGTGCACGGCAGCTTCAGTCCGCGAGCGCGATTTCCACGCGCCGATTGCGCCGGCCTTCGCTGCGGATTCGCAGCACGCGGATGGCGCCGATTTCGGCGATGTTCTTCACGTGGGTGCCGCCGCAGGGTTGGAGGTCGATACCGGGAATCTGGAGCAGGCGGACCCGGCCCGCGCCGCGTGGCGGCTGCACGCTCATCGTCTTGACGAGCTCGGGCCGGGCGTCGAGCTCCGCGTCGGTGATCCACACCGTCTGCGTTGCGACGGCGCGGGCGATCAACGCGTTGGTTTGCCGCTCGATCCGTTCGGCGTCGAGCAGGCTCATGTCGATGTCGAAGTCAAGGCGGGCCTTGGTCGGCGAGATGTTGCCCCCGGTGACCGGGGCGACGACGACGCACGACATCACGTGCAGCGCGGTGTGCAGGCGCATGAGCGCGTAGCGGCGCTCCCAATCGATTTCGAGCGAGAGCGTTTCTCCCGGCGCGGGCCGTGGTGCTCCGGGAGCAGGGACGTGCACCACCGTCTCGACGGCACCGCCTTTGCGGGTGTCGGCGATCGGGATGCACTCGCCGTTCGCACGCCGCAGCACGCCCGTGTCGCCCTGCTGGCCGCCACCCAGCGGATAGAAGAGCGTTCGGTCGAGCTCGATGCCCTCATCGCACACCGCGAGGACACGCGCGCTCGCGGTCCTCGCATATGCATCGTCCCTGAACAGCAATTCGGTGGGCATGGCGATCGAACCGGAAACGCGGGAAGCATGTCATATTAGCATCGGTCCGGCGAGCGGGCGTTTCGAATCGAGCGAGCCCTGCCCACCGACGTCGACATCTGCTATCGTCGCGCCCATGCCGGCGGTCATCTCCGTATCGAACCTCTCGAAGACCTACGCGTCGGGGTTCGAAGCGCTGAAGAACATCAATCTGGACGTCCGTCGCGGCGAGATCTTCGGCCTTCTCGGGCCGAACGGCGCCGGGAAGACGACGCTGATCAGCATCATCTGCGGCATCGTCAATCCAACCGCGGGCACCGTACTCGTCGACGGTCACGACATCCGCGCCGACTATCGGGTCGTCCGATCGATGATCGGTCTGGTGCCGCAGGAGCTTACGACCGACGCCTTCGAAAGCGTATGGGGAACCGTGTCCTTCAGCCGCGGGCTGTTCGGCAAGCCGCCGGATCCCGCGCACATCGAAAAGGTGCTCAAGGACCTGTCGCTGTGGAACAAGAAGGACAGCAAGATCATCACGCTGTCGGGCGGCATGAAGCGCCGGCTGCTGATCGCCAAGGCGCTGTCGCACGAACCGAGGATCCTGTTTCTCGACGAGCCGACCGCGGGCGTCGACGTCGAGCTGCGGCGCGACATGTGGGACCTCGTGCGTTCGCTCAAGGAGGCGGGCGTGACGATCATCCTCACGACGCATTACATCGACGAGGCCGAGGAGATGGCCGACCGGGTCGGCGTCATCAACAAGGGCGAAATCATCCTGGTCGAGGACAAGGTCGAGCTGATGCGCAAGCTCGGCAAGAAGCAGCTGACGCTGCAGCTCCACGCCCGGCTCCCGCGCGTCCCGTCGCGGCTCGCGAGCTATCGCCTCGAGCTCGCGGGCGACGGGAGCGAATTGATCTACACCTACGACACAGCGCGGCGAGCGCGCCGGCATCGCCGCCCTGCTGAGGGACCTCGGCGAGGAAGGGCATCGGCTTCAAGGACCTGCAGACGACGCAGAGCTCGCTCGAGGATATCTTCGTGAGCCTGCGTGAGGGAGGGGCAATGAATCTGCACGCCGTCCGCGCGATCTACAAGTTCGAGATGGCGCGCACGCGGCGCACGCTGATGCAGAGCATCATCTCCCCGGTGATCTCGACATCGTTGTATTTCGTCGTCTTCGGCGCGGCCATCGGCGGGCGCATCCAGCATATCGGCGGCATCAGCTACGGCGCCTTCATCGTCCCGGGGCTGATCATGCTGTCGCTGCTGACGCAGAGCATCGCGAACGCGTCGTTCGGGATCTACTTTCCGCGATTCACGGGGACGATCTACGAGCTCCTGTCGGCGCCGGTGTCCTATCTCGAAATCGTCGTGAGCTACGTCGGCGCTGCGGCAACCAAGTCGATCATCCTCGGTCTCATCATTCTCGCGACCGCGGCGCTGTTCGTGCCGCTGCAGGTGGCCCATCCGGCGTGGATGCTCCTGTTCCTCGCTCCTCACGGCGGTGACATTCAGCTTGCTGGGTTTCATCATCGGCATCTGGGCCGACGGCTTCGAGAAGCTGCAGCTCGTGCCGCTGCTGATCATCACGCCGCTCACCTTTCTCGGCGGCAGCTTCTATTCGATCGACATGCTGCCGCCGTTCTGGCAGAAGGTGACGCTGTTCAATCCCGTCGTCTATCTGATCAGCGGCTTTCGCTGGAGCTTCTACGGCATCGCCGACGTGAGCGTCGCGGTGAGCCTCGCGATGACCGCGGTGTTCATGGCGATTTCGCTCGCGATCGTCGCGTGGATCTTCAGGACCGGCTATCGGCTGAAGAGCTGACAGCAAAAGGGCCCGGCATTCGCCAGGCCCCTCTCGACGGGTCGGCGCTACCGGCAGAGCCGGCGGCTTTCACCGATCGAGACACCCGTGTCGCTCCGAGCGTCAGTCGTCGTCATCCCAGTGGCCCGCGCGGTAATGCCACTGGTCGCCGTGCCGCTCCATCACGTAGGGTACCCAGTGATGACCTTCGCGATTGGCGATGTATTCGCCGTCGCGCCAGACGTAGTTGTGCCCGTCCCACGCATAGTGGCCGGGCTCGTAGATGTACCCTTCGCGCGGCGCCGGCGTGCCGATGTCGATGCGGCCCGGCAAGGTCGGCGGGGCTTCGCCGATTTCGACATCGACGACGCGAGCAGCCAGCGCCATCGTGGCCATGCCGAACGTACCGATCGCCAACGCCAATGCAGCAGCAATAGTTCGCAGATTCATGGCACCTCCTTGTGAGTTACGGTTCGTGGGGGCGCCTATCCACGCCAGACGCCCATTGGGTCACCCGCGGACGTCGTGCGGCCTCCACGCATTCCGCGTGGCCGCATCCGCAGCCCGCCGGGCCTCCCAAGTTCTTGCCGGCGGCGGAAATGCTCACCCTGTCCGCGCAGTAGTCGCTGCAATATTTCTTTGCCGCAGCAATCATGCAGTTGCATGGTGCGTGATCGCATTTGTGCAGTCGTTGTTCGTTCGCAGTCGGCGTGGTCAAACCGGGTATGGCGGCAGATGGCCTTCGTGCGCAGGGCGCGCATCCGTTTCGGCGTCGATGCGCCTGCGCGGCTCCACTTCGGGCGGTTCAGCCGGCATATTGCCTACGCGCCGCCAGATGCCCTCGTCAACGGGCGAGGACGCGGAATCTTGCGATGGCCGTGCCGCCATCGCCACCTTTGCCACCAGGGCAACGATCAAGAGGCCGACGGACCCTACAAGCAACAGCGTCGGCCAGTTGAACGTCGTGAAATTGAGGTAGGTGCCGAAATCGAAGTCGGAAAGAAGATCGCGCGTCGACGTCGCCGCCGCGACCGGAGTCGCCACCGACAAACCGGGCACAGTCCAGACGCTTCCGCGCCGCAGTGCAAAACGCTTTCTCATCGCTCGCTCCAGGAAAGATGAATCGATGGCGCCAATTTGGACCCGCGGGCACCATCTCGATATCGGCAACGTCCGATTCACGCGTCGGACGTCGTCCGAAGGATCGGTCGCTCGATTCCGATCCCCCCGCCGGGGGTCGCGCGCGCCGCCATCCCGCCGAGCAATGCTTTCAAAGGGTTGTGGCGATGCTGCGGTGCACCTGCAGTGCGCAGCTGCCGCGCCTTGCGCGAGGGTTCCTCCGGTACCATGGCGCCTTGGACGGCAGCGCGATGGACACGTCACGGATCTACGACCTCTTGATACTGGGCGGCGGCAACGCGGCGCTGTGCGCGGCGCTAACGGCGGGGCGCGCGGGGCGAAGCGTGCTCGTGCTCGAATGCGCGCCCAAGCACTTTCGCGGCGGCAACAGCCGCCACACGCGGAACCTGCGATGCATGCACGACGCGCCCGCCGATGTGCTGACGGATAGCGTACCCGGAGGAAGAGTACTGGCAGGATCTCGTCAAGGTCACGGGAGGGGAGACCAATGAACCGCTGGCGCGGATGACGATCCGGCACAGCGCGACGTGCCGCAGCTGGATGGCCGCGCACGGCGTGCGCTTTCAACCGTCGCTCGGCGGCACGCTGCACGTCTCGCGCACGAACGCATTCTTTCTCGGCGGCGGCAAGGCGCTGATCAACGCCTACTATCGCGCGGCCGAAGCGCTCGGCGTCACGGTGAGCTACGACAGCGAAGTGACGGATCTCGTCATCCGCGACGGGCGATTCGTTTCGGCGATCGTCGCGCGCCACGGCGTCGCGCACGAGATCCGGGCGCGGGCCGTCGTCGCGGCCGCCGGCGGATTCGAGTCGAATCTCGCGTGGCTGAAAGAGGCGTGGGGCACTGTGGCCGACAACTTCATCGTCCGCGGCACCCCTTACAACAAGGGGCGCGTGCTGCGCCTGCTTCTCGACAGCGGCGCCAAGTCCATCGGAGACCCGACGCAGGGTCACTGCGTGGCGATCGACGCGCGCGCGCCGAAGTTCGACGGGGGCATCTGCACGCGTGTCGATTGCGTGTCGCTCGGCATCGTCATCAACGAGCGCGGCGAGCGCTTCTACGACGAGGGCGAGGATTTCTGGCCGAAGCGCTACGCGATCTGGGGCCGCCTCGTCGCCGGCCAGCCGAACCAGATCGGCTACGCGATCATCGACGCCAAGGCAATGGGCAAGTTCATGCCGCCGGTGTTCCCACCGGTGACAGGCGCTTCGATCCGCGAGCTCGCAGCAAAGCTCAACGTCGATCCGGCCGCGCTCTCGGCAACGGTCGAGCAATTCAACGCGGCCGTGAGCTCCGGTCATTTCGACCACACGATCCTCGACGATTGCGCGACGCGAGGGCTGATGCCTCCCAAGACGCACTGGGCACGAGCGATCGACGCGCCGCCCTTCTTCGCGTGGCCGCTGCGTCCCGGAATCACTTTTACCTATCTCGGCGTCACCGTGAACGAAAAGGCGCAGGTAATCTTGGAGGACGGTTCGCCGGCGGCGAACATCTACGCGGCCGGCGAGATCATGGCGGGTAACGTGCTCGGGAAGGGCTACCTTGCCGGCATCGGGATGTCGATTGGGACTACGTTCGGCCGTGTCGCGGGTGAGGAGGCCGCGCGCCGTGTCGAAAGCTAGGGCGATACCCGTCGCGCTCGTTCTGGAAGGCCAGCGGATGGCCGCCATCTGCAATGCCTGCCGTTACTGCGAGGGCTTCTGCGCGGTTTTCCCGGCGCTCGAAAGACGTGCGAGTTTCGCCGAAGCCGACCTCGCGTATCTTGCGAACCTCTGCCACGGCTGCGGCTCGTGCTATTACGCTTGCCAGTACGCGCCGCCGCACGAATTCGCGCTCAATTTTCCGAAAATGATGGCCGAGATCCGCGCCGAGAGCTATCGGAAGTACGCTTGGCCCGGCCCGCTCGCGCCGCTCTTCGAACGCAATGGTCTCGCCGTGAGCCTCGTGACGGCGGCGAGCCTCGCGCTCCTGTTGCTGATGGCGCTCGCCGTCGAGCCGACGGTGCTGCTCGCAGCGCATCCCGACGGCGAAGGCGCGTTCTACGCAGTGATCCCGCATCCGGTGATGGCGTATGCTTTCGGTGCGGTCTTCTTGGTTGCGGTCTCGGCGCTGTTCATCGGGGCGACGAAATTCTGGCGCGATACCGGCGAGGACGCGCGCGAGTTCGTGCAGCCCGGGCCGTTCGGGCAATCCGTAGTCGATGTTCTGCAGCTCAGGTACCTTGGCGGCGGCGGCGATGGTTGCACCTATCCGGACGAAGACCCGGCGCATGCGCGCCGCTGGTTCCATCATGCGACGTTCTACGGCTTCATGCTGTGCTTCGCGGCGACCTGTGTCGCCACCGTTTATCACTATGGCTTCGGTTGGCCCGCACCGTATCCGTTCCTTAGCGTTCCGGTGATCCTGGGTACCGTCGGCGGTCTCGGGATGCTGATCGGGCCGATCGGCCTGCTGTGGCTCAGGTCGCGCCGCGACCAAGCCGTGTGGGGCAAGACGCACGCCGGGATGGACGTTTCCTTCCTGGTCCTGCTCTTTCTTGCGAGCGCGAGCGGCCTCGCCCTGCTCGCGTTTCGGGAGACAGTCGCAATGGGCGTGCTGCTGGCGCTGCATCTGGGCTTGGTGCTCGGGCTTTTCGTCACGCTTCCGTACGGAAAGTTCGTGCATGCCGTATATCGCTTTGCCGCGCTCGTCCGCTTCCACGTCGAGCGGCGCCGGCCCTTGCCGGAATGGGGCGCGGAATAGAAGATACGAATTCTGCAGCAACGGGCCGGACGCTCCGGCGCAACTTTCAAACAACAGGAGGAGATCCATGAAACTACTGCTCCCATGCGCAGCGCTGATCGCCCTAGTCGTGGCCGGCCCGGTCGGAGCGCAACAGCCCATCGTCATCAAGTTCAGCCACGTCGCCGCACCCGACACGCCGAAGGGGCAGGCGGCCAACGAATTCAAGCGGCTTGCCGAGGAGCGCACCAAGGGCCGGGTCAAGGTCGAGGTGTATCCCAACAGCCAGCTGTTCAAGGACGCCGAGGAATTGGACGCGCTGCAGCTCGGCTCGGTGCAGATGCTGGCGCCGGTGCCGGGCAAGTTCGGGCCGGCCGGCATTCCCGAGCTGGAAGTCTTCGATCTGCCGTACATGTTTCCCGACTTGGCCGCGCTGCAGCGCGTCTACCACGGTCCGGCGGGCGCCGCATTGCTGAAGAAGCTCGAATCGAAGGGAATGGTCGGCCTGGCGTTCTGGAACAACGGCTTCCGCGTCATGAGCGCAAACCGGCCGATCCACACGCCGGCCGAAATGAAGGGCCTGAAGATGCGGATCAACTCGTCGAAGGTCAACGCGGCGATCATGCATTCGGTCGGCGCGGTTCCGCAGACGATGGCATTTTCCGAGGTCTATCAGGCACTGCAAACCGGCGTGATCGACGGCACCGAAGGCCCGCTCTCCAATCTCTATACGCAGAAGCAGTACGAGGTGCAGAAGCACGTCACGCTCACCTATCACACGATCAGCAACTACGTCGTCGTCGCCAACAAGGCGTTCTGGGACAAGCTGCCGCCCGACATTCGTACGATCCTCGAAGGCGCGATCAAGGACGCGACGGCATTGAATGACCAGAACTCGGTGAAGGACGAGCAGACGGCCATCGCCGGCATCAAGACGTCGGGCAAGAGCGAGATCTACACGCCGACGCCGGCCGAAAAGGAGATGTGGGTCAAGGCGATGACGCCGGTTCAGGAAGAGATGGCCTCGCGCGTCAAGAAGGAGACGATCACGATGATCCGCGACGCAGTGGCGGGGAAGGGCCAGTAGCGGCCCCGCACGCCGACCCGACCCGATCGATCCCCGCGAACGAGAGAGCGAAACGATGGGTGCGACCCTGATTGACTCCGCGATCTTCGGCAACATCTTCTCGACGCCGGCGATGCGCCGCGTCTGGTCCGACGAGAACCGCACCGCGAAGTACCTCGAGATCGAGAAGGCGCTCGCGAAGGTGCAGGGTCGACTCGGGATCATCCCGCAGGAAGCTGCCGATGAGATCGTCCGCAATTGCGACATCGAGCGGATCGATATGGACAAGCTCCGCGCACAGACGGAGCGGATCGGCTATCCGGTCCTCGGCGTTGTCTCCCAACTCAACGCGCTCTGCCGCGACAAGCTCGGCGAATACTGTCACTGGGGCGCGACGACGCAGGACATCACCGATACCGCGACGGTGCTGCAGATGCGCGAAGGCCTCGAGCTGGTCGGCGCGGACCTCGCCGCGATTTCCGGCTCGCTCGCCGAGCTTGCCAGGCGTTACCGCGATACGCCGATCATCGGTCGCAGCAACCTGCAGCAGGCGATTCCGGTGACGTTCGGCTTCAAGATGGCCGCGATCCTCGCCGGCATCGAGCGGCATCGGCAGCGTCTCGCCGAACTCGAGCCGCGTGTCCTGATGGGCGAGTTCGGTGGCGCCTGCGGGACGCTCGCGTCGATCGAACAACGTGCGCTGGAGACGCAGGCCGGCCTGATGACGGAGCTCGGCCTCGCCACGCCCGACATAGCCTGGCACACGGTGCGCGACACCATTGCGGAAGTCGGCTGCTTCCTCGGGTTGGTCGGCGGCTCCCTCGGCAAGATCGCAATGGACGTCAAGCTGATGATGCAGCACGAGGTGGCCGAGGTCTACGAGCCATTCGCGCCGGGGCGGGGGTCCAGCAGCACGATGCCGCAGAAGCGCAATCCGATTTCCAGCTGCTACATCCACGCGGCGGTGTCGATGGTGCGCCAGCACACGGCGGCGCTGCTCGACGCGATGGTCGCCGACCATGAACGATCGACCGGTCCGTGGGAAATCGAGTGGATCGCGCTGCCGGAGGCCTTCTGCCTGACCGCCGGCGCGTTGAAGCAGACCCGATTCGTGCTGGCGGGGCTCGAAGTCGACGCGGCGAAGATGCGCGCGAACATCGACCTCACGCACGGCCTCGTGATGTCCGAAGCGGTGATGATGGGCCTCGGACCGTTCATCGGACGCGAGCACGCGCACGATCTCGTCTACGATCTTTGCCGCGAAGCGATCGCGACGCAACGTCCGCTGCTGGACGTCCTGGTCGAGCATCCGGAGATCAAAGCGCATCTCGGCCGCAAGGAGCTCGCGAGGCTCTGCGATCCCGTCAACTATCTTGGCCAGGCGGGGACGATGGTCGACAAGGTGTTGAGCCGGATCGAGACGTAGGGGCGCGCCGCCGCCGGAACCCGCAGTCGCCTTTGCCGCTCCAACGACCACGACCCTCGAACGGCCGTCCCGGTTGGAGCGATCATGACGCGGCTTTTGCGTTTTGGCGCGGCAAGCGCATTCGTGGTGCTCGCTGGCCTCGGCGCCGCGCCGGCGCGCGCCGATGTTTCGCTCGTGTTCCCGCCGCTGCCGCTTCCCGGTCCCTATCCGGTTGCCTGCAGCAATGTGACCCAGGACTTCGCCCGTCTCGCCCCGGGCGAAGACGTGCAGACGTACTGGGAAGGCGTGCCGCGCGCCGATGGCTCGCCGCGCTACGTCACCGATCTCCTTTCCGATGCGCCGAACACGCTCTCCGTAGTCGTCAATGCCCCGAACGACGGCGACGTCTACGGCTCGTTCGCCGGTCATGCGGTCCCGTACGTCGTACTGGTCTGCTATCCCACCGCCGCCGACAATCCGCGGCCGGACTACGCGCTGCCGACCGGGCGGTCGGTGCCCCACATGCAGCGGGGCGCGGACCCGCCGTTGTGGCCCGATGCATCGACGCGCTTTCCGCTGCTCGCGTTCTCCCATGGCTACATGGGCAGCCCGATCTCGAACGACTACGTCACGGCGATCGCCGTGCTCGCGAGCTTCGGCTACATCGTCGCCGCGCCGTTCCATGGCGATCCGCGAATCGCGCCCGATCTGGTGCTGAACGACGTCGGCGACATCGTCTACCTGATCCTTCATCTTCGCGACTTCCTCGCGCTGCAGGCGCTGCGGCCGCTATCGGTGTCCGCAACGATCGATCTGCTGCTCGCGAGCCCGGCATGGCGCGACCATATCGACGCGACAGAGATCGGTGGCTTCGGCGCGAGCCTCGGTGGCGAAACGATGCTGCTGATGGTCGGGGCGGGTCTCACGACTTCGCTCGGCCTGTCGTGGTCGCCGGTGATAAGCGATTCGCGACTCAAGGCGGCCGTCGGCTACGTTCCGTATTTCGGCCAGCCGATCTTCCCCGCCTTCGGGCGTGACCAGCACGGTCTCGACGGCGTCGCGTTGCCCTATCTCGCGATCAGCGGCACCGCGGACACGACGGCGCCGATCCTGATGACGTTCCAGGGGCTCGAGCGGCTCGCTGGTCCGCACGAGCTGGTCGCGCTGAACGGTGTTGCGCATGGCTTCGACATCCCCTCGACGAACGATATCTTCACCTGGACGGTGACGTTCCTCGACGCCGAAGTGCGCGGCGACCCCGCGGCGCAGGCGAGGCTCGCCCAAATGGCGAGTGTTGCAGGCGGAGGCGACGATCACGTCGTCGTGCCGTGGAATGGCGCGGCGCCGATCAACTACGGCGGACTGTGGTGGAACGCGCCGGCAGGATCCGAGCCCGGCTGGGGCCTCACCGTCGCGCACGAGGGCGATCTCGTCTTCGCAACGTGGCTCACCTACGATCTCTCCGGCCGGCCGCTGTGGCTGTCGCTGATTGCACCGCGGGTTGCCGGAAGCACGTACGCCGGGACGATCTACAGGACGACCGGGCCGCCCTTCAGCGCGGTGCCGTTCGATCCCGCGCGTGTCAGCGCGACGGCCGTGGGCTCCGGTACGCTCAGCTTCGACGATGCGGCCAATGGCACCTTCGCCTACAGCGTGAGCGGCGCGGAGCAGACCAAATCGATCACCCGCTACGTCTTCGGCCCGCTGCCGACATGCGCGTTCGGCGCGCAGCCCAGTCTCGCGCTCGCCACGAACTACCAGGGTCTGTGGTGGAATGCGCCCGCCGGTTCGGAAGCGGGGTGGGCGATCAGCGTGATCCACCAGGGCGATACGCTATTCGTCGCGTTGCTCACCTATGACATCGACGGCGTTCCGCTATGGGTCACGGCGACCGCGCCGAAGACCGGGACTGGCACGTACGCGGGCGCGCTGTATCGGACGACCGGGCCGTCGTTCGCCGCCAAGCCCTTCGATCCGGCGCAGGTGACGGCGATGCCCGTCGGCAACGCAAGCTTCACGTTCGCGGATGGCAATCACGGCACCCTTGCGTTTGCGGTCAACGGGGTCGGGGTGACCAAGCAGATCACGCGCGACACGCTGGTCGCTCCCGGTACAGTCTGCCAGTAGATCGGGTCCTGTCCTACGCGTCGGCCGCGATACAGCCGACAGGATAATCGGACATCCGGCAATGGCCGATTGCCCGCGGTGAAGCGACGATGTGGCCATCGCCGTCCCGGGCCGCTGGTGTCGTCGCTTCCGCTTTGACGGCTTTGTCCAGAACGGAGTGACTCATGCTCAAGAAGATCGTGCTTTGCATCGCGACGCTCGCGTCGCTGGCGCTTACCGCCTGCAATACGATGGAAGGAATGGGCAGAGACGTTTCCGCGGCCGGCCGATCGGTTGCCGAAGAGGCGCGGGAACACCGGCATTACTGAATTACTGATTGATTGGCCGACGCTCAGGCGCCCGAAGGCGGCCTGTCAGCGCCGCGCGGGCCGGTATCCGCCCGGCATGCCGAGCGCCCATCGTCGGAGCATCCGCCCGTGCGATGGCCGATGGCTCGTCTGCGTGCGTTCTTGACCTCTCCGGGGTTGGCTGCCGGTGTCGGTCGTGTTCGATTCAATGCTCCGCGAGCGGCCGGAAGTCGAGCCAGGCGCAGAGCGCATCCTTGAGCGCAACACCCGCGCGCCAGAATCCCTCGTCGCGCGGATCGAGCTTCGCTGCGTGCCGCAGGATCGTGTCGTAGGCATGCTTCTTGGTTGCGAAGGCGACGGCCGGATCGCGGATCGCCTCCCGAAACTCCTCGACTTCGGAGACGAATTCGCCGGAAGCCATGCGGCTGTCTTCAAGGTGGACGGGCATTCCCATAGAGCGCCTCCATTGCAGCCGGGGCGGCAGGGCAAAGATGCGACACGTTGCCTTCCGCTCGCTGCCTGGTCTTGCCCTTGCTCATGCAAGGACCGTACCAGCGCGATTTGACCTCTGCAAACCGTTCCTGGCGGATTGACGCGCGGAGCCTTCGGTTGCATGGAAGGTCTTGCAGCGCCTTCTGAAATCGACGACGGCACAAAATCGGGGCGCTGCCCGGTCGCCGCGCGTCAGCCGGTGCCGCGGGGCGCGCATTTCCACAATGGCGGCAAGGGCAGGAAAGATTTACGCGCTCTGGCGCAAATTTCGGTTGCCGAGGTCGCCCCGCGGTAGCCGGGTGACCAATCGCCCCGACGCCGTACAGGCGCGCGTCTCGATCGTTGCGATATGGATCGAGAAGTACGCCCGCAGCATGGCTTGCCGAAGGCGCCCGCCTCGGCGAGCGCAGCTGTGACGGGCCGGCGACGAAACGGTGTTCAAGAGGACGCGGCGAGCGCTGTTCGAGCGTCCGCGTAGCACACCGACCTCGTCAGCGCTGCGGTTCGCGGCGGGGGTGCGGGCCGAGCGGCCGCAACGCATCGGCGAACGCCTCGAGCGCAAAGCGATCGAGCTTGCCGGCCGGTGTCTGCGGAAGCTTCGCTACGTAACAGACCTCGCGCGGGCGCTTGTAGCCCGCGAGCCGCGCGCCGAGGTAGTCAAGCAACGCCGCATCGGAGGGTTGCGCCCCCTCCGCCACGAGCGCCGCGGCCACCGTGTGTCCCCACGCTTCGTCGGGCACGCCGAACACCGCGGCGGCGGCGATGCCGGGACAGCTTTCCAGGACGTGCTCCACTTCCGCCGGGTAAACGTTTTCGCCGCCGGTGACGATCAGATCGGTTCGCCGCGCGTGCACGTGCAGTCGGCCGCGGGCATCGATTTCGCCCAGGTCGCCGGTGTCGAACCAGGCGTTGTGCGCGACAGGCGCATCATTCCAGTAGCCCCCCATCAGCATCGGGCCGCGTACCTGTATGTGGCGGTCGACGATGCGTACCTCGGCGCCGGGCAGCGGGACGCCCGCGCCCTCGGGGGCTGGCGCGAAGCGCGCCGCATACGGCGTCGCCGTCACCTGCGAGCAGGTTTCCGTCAGTCCGTACGTGATGATGATCGGCAGCCGGCGTTCGGCCGCGCGTTGCAGCAGGCGTGGCGACGCTGCGGCACCGCCGACGAGAATCGCGCGAAGGCGCTCATTTCCCGTCCAATCGGGATGTGAATCGAGCACGCGAGAAAGCATCGTCGGCACCAGCGACACGAGGCTCACCCGCTGCGCCGCGATCAGGCTCGGCAGAGTGCCGCCGTCGAAACGGGGCGCGAGCGCGACACAGCGACGCGCGGCGAGACAACGCGTCAGGATCGACAGGCCGCCCACGCGCGCGACCGGCATGCACAGCAACCAGCAGTCGTCGGCGTGCCATCCGAGGTTGGCCGCGCTGGCCCGCGCGGAAGCGGCAAGCGCCGACTGGGTCAGCACCGCGGCTCGCGGAACGCCCGTCGTGCCGGAGGTGTACAGGATCGCCGCTGCGCCCGAAGGCGCGGCGGGGCCGGAACGCTCGGCCGCCGCGAGCAGGCGCTCCCGTTCCGGAACGGTGAGCCGAGGGTGCAGGAGCAGGGCCGGGATCCGGCGCTCGAGGAGCGCGAGAAGGGTCACGAGCGTCCCGAGCGAATTGGTCCCGGTGACCGGATACGGGGCACCGTCGCGCACGTCGCGCTCGAGCGCAGGAAGCCGCGCGCGGACCCTTTCGGCAAGTCGCGCGAACGAATAGACGCGATCGCCGTCGCGCAGCGCAGGCGAATCTCCCGCTTCCTTCGCGGCATCGAATATCGAAAGGGGCTCGCTCATCGATGTTCGTCCGGGAGATCGCTCGAAGCGGCGCGATCATTCAATGGCGATTGCCGTGCGCAATCGCTGCGCTGCGCCCCGCAACCCCGCGACGAGACCCCTTCGCAAGCGCGCGCAGGCGGACGCCGACTCCGTCAGGGGAACCGCCGGAACTTGCGGAAATCCGGCTTGCGCTTTTCGACGTACGCGTTCCTGCCTTCCTGCCCTTCCGCCGACAGGTAGTAGAGCAGCGTCGCGTTGCCCGCGAGTTCCTGCAAGCCCGCCTGCCCGTCGCAATCGGCGTTGAGTGCGGCCTTGAGGCAGCGCAGCGCAATCGGGCTCATCGCGAGGATTTCGCGGCACCACTGGACCGTTTCGGCCTCGAGCTGCGCGTAGGGGACGACGCGATTGACGAGCCCCATGTCGAGCGCGGTCTGCGCATCGTACTGGCGGCAGAGGAACCAGATCTCGCGCGCCTTCTTCTGCCCCACGATGCGCGCCATGTACGCGGCACCGTAGCCGCCGTCGAAGCTTCCGACCTTGGGGCCGGTCTGTCCGAAACGTGCATTGTCGGCAGCGATGGTGAGATCGCACATGAGGTGCAGCACGTGGCCGCCGCCGATCGCATAGCCCGCCACCATCGCCACGACCGGCTTCGGCAGCGTCCGGATCTGGCGCTGCAGATCGAGCACGTTCAAGCGCGGAACGCCGTCGCTGCCCACGTAGCCGCCCTCGCCGCGGACCCGCTGGTCGCCGCCCGAGCAGAACGCTTCCTTGCCCTGGCCCGTGAGAATCACGACGCCGATCGCCGGATCGTCCCGCGCGTCGGCGAACGCCGCCTGCATTTCCTGGACCGTCTCGGGGCGAAACGCGTTGCGCACCTCGGGCCGGTTGATCGTTATCCTGGCGATGCCCTCGTCGGCCTTCGCGTACAGAATGTCGCGATAGCTACGCTGCGGCTTCCAGATCGGGATCGGCGGTAGCGCTGCGACGTCCATGGGAATCTCCAGCGGATTGGTGCGGCGGCGATACGTTCGCAGCGGACGTTGGCAGCGCGTGCCGGCGCGTCTTGGTTCTAATCGACCTTCGCGCCCGAGCGCTTGACGACGGCCGCCCATTTCTCGCTCTCCGCACTGATGTGGCGAGCGAAATCGGCGGGGGTCCCCGGCACCGGCTGCGCGCCGCTCGCCTGTAACTGGGCGACGAGCTGCGGGTCTTCGAGCGCCTGCCGGATTGCGGCGTTGAGCTTGTCGATCACCGCGGCCGGAGTTCCCGCCGGCGCGAGGATGCCATCCCAAGCGCTCACTTCGAACCCGGGGACGCCGGACTCGGCGATCGTGGGGAATTCGGGGGCCGCGGGGGAACGATTCGCAGTCGTCACCGCGATGCCTCTGACCTTGCCGCCTTTCACGAGCGGGTACGCGTTCGGCATCACGTCGATCATCATCTGGACCTGCCCGCCGACGAGGCCGAGGGCAGCGGCGGCGCCGCCGCGATACGGGACGTGGACGATGTCGATTCCGGTCATCGACGCGAACAGCACGCCGGCGAGATGCGACGTGGTGCCGTTGCCTGCGGACGCGAAGTTGACGACGCCCGGGTGCGCTTTCGCGTACGCGATGAGCCCGTCCACGGTATCCACGGGAAACGCGGGGTTCACGATCAGCATCGCTGCGATCTGCGTCATCCGCGACACCGGCGCGAAGTCCTTGATCGGGTCGAACGGCAGGTTGGCGTAGAGGCTCTTGTTGATCGCGTGCGTGCCGTTGGTGCCATAGAGCAGCGTGTAGCCGTCCGGTGCCGCGCGCGCGACGATCTCGGCGCCGATGTTGCCGCCCGCGCCCGGGCGATTGTCGATGACGATTGGCTGGCCGAGGATCTTTTCGACGCGCGGCATGATCATCCGCGCGAGGTTGTCGGCGCCGCCGCCGGCGGGAAACGGGACCACCAGGCGTATCGGCTGGTCCGGATAATCGGCTGCGGCAGGGGCCGCGCCGAGCACACCGGCAATCGCGAAAAGTCCATCGAACACCGACGGCGCCAGACGTCCGAGCAGGGAAGCAATCGTGTTCATTCGGCGGGCATTCTACCGGATGGCCTGGTCTTTCCGGGCCGGCCGGCTATTATGGGTATAAAAAGCATGCGCGCGTCGCGGCGTGCCGTGCCGCGCGCCCGGCGTAGTAGCATCGTCCGCCACAGGCGGGCGGCCGAGTGGAGGAGCGTGCAGATTGATTTCGCGCCGATGACGCGCCTCGGGCGACAGCGCTACGCCCGCCGCGAGGACCTCGGCCTCGGCAGGGGCGAATTCGCGCTGCTGCGGCGGCTCGCGACGCCACAGAAGATCCAGGCCTTCCTGAACGACCTTCCGATCAACCACGAGCTCGAGGGCGAGACGCTCTTTTCGGTGCGCGGCGTGCTGCGGCATCGGCGGGCGCTCTGCATCGAAGGCGCCTTCGTCGCCGCGTGCGCGCTGTGGATCCGCGGCGAGCAGCCGCTCGTCCTGCATCTCGACTGCGACGCGACCGACCATGCGCACGTCGTCGCGCTCTTTCGCCGCCGCGGCCGCTGGGGCGCGATCTCGAAGACGAACGGTGCGGTGCTGCGCTACCGTGATCCGATCTATCGCTCGCTGCGCGAGCTCGCGCTGTCCTACTTCCACGAATATTTCAACACCCGGGGCTACAAGACGCTGCGCAGCTATTCGGCGGCGTTCGACTTGCGCCGCATCGACCCCGAGTTCTGGGTAACGCGCGAGCGCCCGTGCCGCGAAGCGAACGATCTGCTGGCCGGGCTCCGTCACTATCCGCTGCTGTCGCGGGGACAGGCGCGCCTCCTTGCCCGTCGCGATCCATTCGAGCGCGAAGCGGCGAAGATCGTCCAGTATCCGAAGCCCCGGCAGGGCCGCGCGCCTTGAGGACGCGAAGGCGCGGCGCGGCGACGCGCGGGCTTTCGCGATCGTCTCCCCCCGCACGCGGGGCCCCAGTCACGGTCGAGAAAGACACCGGATTCCCGCCGCCGCGGGAATGACCAAGGTTGCCCGATCACCTCTGCTAAGCTCGCCGCGATGCTGTCGATCCGCAACCTCGCCAAGTCGTATCGCCGGTCCCCGGCCGCGAGCCGATCCTGCGCGGTGTCGACCTTACGTTGCTGCGGGCGAGTACATCGCCGTGATGGGCGAATCCGGCATAGGCAAGTCGACGCTGCTCAATCTGATCGCCGGGCTGGATCGCCCCGATGCCGGCGATCAGGCTCGACGGCGCGATCTGGCGGCGCTGGACGACGACGCGCTGACGCGCTCCGGCGCGCGCATGGGCTTCGTGTTCCAGGCGTTCCACATCCTGCCCTATCTGAGCGTGGCGCAGAACGTCGCGCTGCCGCTGGTCCTGCAACCGCGTCGCGGCGGACGAAGGCGAGCAGCGCGTCGCGCGCGATGCTCGCGGCCGTCGGCCTGGACGGGCGCGAGGCGAGCATGCCGCGCGAATTGTCCGGCGGCGAATTGCAGCGCGTCGCCATCGCGCGCGCGCTGGTGCACCGGCCGCAGCCTGCTGCTGGCCGACGAGCCCACCGGCAATCTCGATCCCGACAGCGCGGCGCAGGTGCTGGCGCTGTTGCGCGAGCAGGTGAAGGAGCAGGAGCGCGGCCGGCATCCTGGTCACGCATTCGCAGGCGGCGGCGGCGACGGCCGACCGCATCGTGCGTGCTGACCGCGCAGGGGCTGCGGGAGACGGCGCTGATGCGTGCGCCGGCCGATGCACGGCGCGCGTCGTCGGCGCCGTCGCACCGTGCTCGCCGCCATGCTGCGGCGGCGCGCTCCAGGGCAAGGCTCGCGCGTCTCGCCGTGCTCGCGATCGCGCTGGGCGTGGCGCTGGGCTACGCGGTGCAGCTGATCAACGCCGGCGGCGGTCGAACGAATTCTCGCAGGCGGTGCGCACGCTCTCGGGCGAGGCCGACCTCGAAATGCGCGGTCCGCGCGCGGGCTTCGACGAAATGCTCTATCCGCGCTCGCGCGGCTGGCGCGAGGTCGCCGTGGCGAGCCCCGTGCTGGAGGTCGACGCGAAGCTGCCGGGCCGCGACGAGCCGCTGCGCATGCTCGGCATGGACGCATTCCGCGCGGCGCTGGTGCAGCCGGAGCTGATCGCGCGCGTCGGCCGACAGGCTCGACGTGTTGCGGCCCGGACGCGCTGTTCCTCAGTCCGGCCGCGGCGCGCTGAGCTCGGCGCTGAAGTCGGGCGACGCGGCTGACGCTGCAGGTCGGGCTTGCGCGAGGTGACGCTGCGCGTCGCCGGGCTGTTGCGCGCGGCGGGCGCGCAGCGCTTGGCGGTGATGGACATCGCCGCGGCGCAGCAGGCGTTCGACCGCATCGGACGCATCAGCCGCATCGACATGCGCCTGCGCCCCGGCGTGGATGCTGAGCGCGTTGCGCGGCGCGGCTGCAGCGGCGAACTGCCGCCGGGCTTGCCGTGGAGCGCCCGCAGAGCGACCTGCAGCGCAACGCCAGCATGTCGCGCGCGTACCGCGTGAATCTGAACGTGCTCGCGCTGGTGGCGCTGTTTACCGGCGGCTTCCTCGTGTTCTCGGCGCAGGCGCTGTCGGTGGTGCGCCGGCGCGCGCAGTTCGCGCTGCTGCGCGTGCTGGGCGTGACCCGCGGCGGCTGATGGCGCGCATGCTGCTCGCCGAAGGCGCGCTGATCGGCGCGGTCGGGCTGCGCTCGGGCCTCGCCGCCGGGTTACGCGCTGGCCGCCGCCGTGCTCGTGCGTTCGGCGCCGACCTGGGCGCGGGGTAGTTTCGCGGCGTGCATCCCGCTCTGCATTCCGATCCCGGCGAGCTCGCGCTGTTTTTCGCGCTCGGCGTGCTCGTCGCAGTGCTCGGCAGCCTGGTGCCGGCGCTGGAAGCGGCGCGCGCGGCGCCGGCGCAGGCGCTGAAGGCAGGCGACGAGCAGACCGCGTTCGCGCGCCTGCGCCCGGCGTGGCCGGGCGTCGTCGCTGCTTGCTGCTCGGCGCGCTGTCGCACGCTGCTGCCGCCGGTCGGCGGCATGCCGCTTGTTCGGCTACATCGCGATCGCGCTGATGCTGGTCGGCACGCTCGTGCTGATGCCGCGCGTCGCGGCGACCGCGGTGTTCGGCTGCTGCCCGCGCCGCGCGCGGCCTGCGCGCGCGGCTGGCGCTGGCGCAGTTGCCGCGGCGCGCCGGGCCAGGCGGCGGTGAGCCTGGCCGCGATCGTGGCGAGCGTCTGCGCTGATGGTGGCGATGGCGATCATGGTGGCGTCGTTCCGCGATCTCGCTGGACGCCTGGCTCGAGCGGGTGCTGCCGGCCGACCTGTATCTGCGCGCCGGCAGCCGGCGGCGACACCGCTTACCTCGCGCCCGACGAAGCAGGCGCGGATCGCCGCGCTGCCGGGCGTGCGCCGCGCCGAGTTCCTGCGCGAGCAGCAGCTGCTGCTCGACCCGCGCAGCCCGCGCGTCGTGCTGCAGGCGCGCGCCATCGACGCGGCGAACCCGGCGCGCGCCTGCCGCTGGTCGGCACGCCATCGCCGTGCCCGCGGGCGCGCCGCCGCCGGTGTGGGTGAGCGAGGCCATGGTCGATCTCTATGGCATTTCGTCCGGGCGCGCGTGATCGAGCTGCCGCTCGCGGGGAAGGCGGGCGCTTCACCGTCGCCGGCGTCTGGCGCGACTACGCGCGGCAGCAGGGCGCCATCGTCATCGAGCGCGACGCGCTACGTCGCGCTGACCGGCGATCGTGCGGTCACCAACGGTGCGCTGTGGCTCGCCGCCGGCGCCGACCGCGCCGACGGTCGAGGACGCGCTTCGCCGCGATATCCCGGGCGGCGGCCGGCTCGACATCGGGGCGCCCGGCGAAATCCGCGCGGCATCGCTCAAGATGTTCGATCGCACGTTCGCGGTGACCTATGCGCTCGAGCTCGCGGCGGTCGTCATCGGGCTGGTCGGACTGTCCTCGTCGTTCGGCGCGCTGGTGCTCGCGCGGCGGCGCGAGTTCGGCATGCTGCGCCACATCGGCATGACGCGCCGGCAGGTCGGCGCCATGCTCGCGACCGAAGGCGCTCATGGTGAGCGGCATCGGCCTCGTCGTCGGGCTCGTGCTCGGGTTGGCTGATCAGCCTGGTCCTGATCCACGTCGTCAACCGCCAGTCGTTTCACTGGGGAATGGAGCTCGCGCTGCCGTGGCCCGCGCTCACCGGCTTCATGCTGGTCATGCTCGCGCTGTCGGTTGTCACGGTCCTCGCGAGCGCCCGCCGGGCGATGAGCGCCGACGTCGTTCGCGCGGTGAAGGACGACTGGTGAGCGCGCGCCGGCGAAGACACGAATGAATCGACGCGCGTTCATCGCCGCGCCGGTCCTGATTCTCGCCGGGCGCGCCATCGGCGCCGCGGCCGCCGCAGGCGGTTATCCACCCGTCACGCCGGGCCGCGTTCTGGCGTTTCCGCGCGATCAGGGCAGCCATCCCGAATTCCGCACCGAATGGTGGTACATCACCGGCTGGGTCGCCGACGCGGGCGGCGCGCGCTACGGCGTGCAGGTCACGTTCTTCCGCAATCGCCCGCGCGTTGCGGAAGGCAATCCGAGCGCCTTCGCGCCGCGCCAACTCCTGTTCGCGCACGCGGCGCTTGCCGATCCGCGTCGTGGCCGACTGCGGCACGACCAGCGCGCGGCGCGCGCCGGCTTCGGGCTCGCCGGCGCCGACGAAGAGTCGACCCGCGCATGGATCGACGATTGGTCGCTCGTGCTCTCCGATGGCGTCTACGCGCGACGATCGCTGCGCGCGAATTCGCGTTGCGATTGCGCTTCGCGCCAACGCAGCCACTGCTGCTGCAGGGCGAAGGCGGCTATTCACGCAAGGGGCCGGATCCGCGCAGGCAAGCTACTACTACAGCCAGCCGCAGCTCGCGGCGACCGGCGCGATCATCGTCGCGGATCACGAGCTGCCGGTGACCGGGACCGCGTGGCTCGATCACGAGTGGTCGAGCGAATACTGATGCCCGGCGCGGTCGGCTGGGACTGGGCGGGCGTCAATCTCGCCGACGGCGGCGCGCTGATGGCATTCCGGATCCGCGATTCCCGGGGCGTCACGCTCTGGGCCGGCGGGCGTATCGCGCGGCGGGCGGCAATGCGCGCGCCTTCGCGCCGATCGACGTGCGTTTTGCCGCGACGCGTATCTGGCGCTCGCCGCGCACCGGCGTCGCGTACCCGGTGGCGATGACGCTCACGGCGGCGGGCAACGAGTACGCATTGGAACCGCTGCTGGACGATCAGGAGCTCGATGCCTCGGCGAGCACCGGCACGGTCTACTGGGAAGGCGCCGTGCGCGCGCTCGCGAACGGCGTGGTTGCCGGCCGCGGCTATCTCGAGCTGACCGGCTACGGCGCGCCGTTGCGCTTATGAGCCACTGCGCAGCCGGTCGGGAGTGGAGTCCGGCTTCGCGATTTGTCCTGAGGGCAAGGTAGAATCGACAGCTGAAGCGGCGCACTGTCCCGGATGCGGGAGACCTGGGCCCCGCGCCTTTGACACTGGGAAGAGACCGTGGACAGAAAAGTGATCGTCGCAGGCGTCGGCATGATCCCGTTCGCCAAGCCGGGCGCGAGCGCGCCTTACGACGAGATGGGTGCGGAGGCGACGGTTGCGGCACTCGCCGATGCCGGCGTCGCCTATTCCGAAATCCGTCAGGCGTACGTCGGCTACGTGTACGGCGATTCGACCGCCGGCCAGAAGACGCTCTATCGCGTGGGCATGACCGGGATTCCGGTCGTCAACGTCAACAACAACTGCTCGACGGGCTCGACAGCGCTGTACCTTGCGCGGCAGGCAGTGGAAAGCGGTGCCGTCGACTGCGCGTTGGCGCTGGGCTTCGAGCAGATGGCGCCGGGCGCGCTCACTGCGAAGTTCACCGACCGGCCGACGCCGTTCGACGACTTCGACCGCGAAACGGACGCGCTCGTTGGACAGCCCGAAATTCCTCTCGCGATCCGCTATTTCGGCGGCGCAGGGCTTTCGCACATGCAGAAATACGGCACGACGCTCGAGACGTTCGCGAAGATCCGCGCCAAGGCGAGCCGGCATGCCGCGAGAAACCCGCTCGCGCTCTTCCGCAAGGAGGTGACTGCCGACGAAGTGCTCGCGTCGCCGACGATCATGCCCGGGGCGATGACGCGGTTGATGGCCTGTCCTCCGACGTGCGGGGCGGCCGCGGCGATCCTCGTGTCGGATGACTATGCGCGCAAGCACAACCTCGACGTCGCCGTGTCGATTGCGGCGCAAGCGATGACGACCGACACGCCGCGAACGTTCGAGGCGCACGACATGATGCAGCTCGTCGGTTACGACATGACCAAGGAAGCGGCGCGACAGGTGTTTGAAGCCGCCGGCATCGGCCCCGAGGACGTCGACGTGATCGAGCTGCACGACTGCTTCGCGCAAAACGAGCTCATCACCTACGAAGGGCTCGGACTGTGCCCCGAAGGCGGCGCCGCGAAGTTCATCGACGACGGCGACAACACCTATGGCGGCCGCTACGTGACCAATCCGTCCGGCGGCCTGCTGTCGAAGGGGCATCCGCTCGGAGCGACCGGCCTCGCCCAGTGCTACGAGCTCGTCAATCAGCTGCGCGGCACGGCGGAGGCCCGGCAAGTCGAAGGCGCGCGCGTCGGACTGCAGCACAATCTCGGACTGGGCGGCGCGTGCGTCGTTACGCTTTACCGGGCGAGCTGACGGCTGGCGGCAATGGTCGACCGCAGCCACATCGGGTATGCGCTGCCCGTGCATTCAGCCGACGTCGAGCCCGGGCGGCTGCGGCTGTTCGCGAAGGCGATCGGCGAGACGCGGCCGGAATACATCGACGAAGCCGCGGCCCGCGCCGCCGGGCATCCGGGATTGCCGGCCCCGCCCACGTTCACGCTGTGCCTCGACCTCGAAGTGCCCGATCCATTCGCGTGGATCGCCGAGCTCGGCGTCGACATCGCGCAGGTCCTTCATGGGGGCGAGCGCTTCCACTATTTCGCGCCGATCTACGCCGGCGATCGTCTGACCTTCGCGTCCCGGATCGCCGATGTCCATCAGAAGAAGGATGGCGCGCTGACGTTCATCATCAAGGAAACGGACGTGACCAATCAGCACGGCGTCCGCGTGGCCGAGTTGCGGGCGACGATCATCGTCCGGCGCGCCCAATGAGCGCCGGGCCGATGGGACCCACGTTCGACTCGGTGAACGTCGGCGACGCGCTGCCGCCGCTCGTGCTGCCGCGTGTGACGCGCACGATGCTCGCCCTCTACGCCGGCGCGTCCGGCGATCACAATCCGATCCACATCGACATCGACTTCGCGCGCGCGGCAGGCATGCCCGACGTGTTCGCCCACGGCATGCTGTCGATGGCCTGGCTCGGCCGGCTCATCACGAGCTGGGCGCCGCAGGAGCGCCTGCGCGAGTTCGAGGTGCGGTTCACTGCAATGACGCAAGTCGGCGAGCGCATCGAATGTTCCGGTCGCGTGGCCGCAAAATTCGAGCGCGACGGCGAGCGTCTCGTCCGCATCGACGTCGCGACCGCCAACGAGGCGGGCGAGATCAAGCTCGCCGGCAGCGCCTTGTTCGCGCTGCCCTGAAGGAAGCCCGATGGAGCCTTATCGTTCGCCCTGGCTCGACGACTACCTCGAATCCTTTCGCGGCACGCGTCCATCGCTTCGTCACCGGCGTGCTGGCGCCTCGCGAGCCCGCGTGGCAGGCGGCGCACCGGGTCGATGCCGGTTCGTGGCGCGAAACGGGCGCGCTGGGGCTGCTGCTGTGCGACGTTCCCGAGCAATACGGCGGCAGCGGCGGCACCTTCGCCCACGATTGCATCGTCTTCGAGGAGCTCGCGTATGCCGGCGTCGCGAGCTTCGGCAAGTCGGTCCACAACATCTGCGCGCGCTACGTCGTCGCCCGCGGGACCGAAGATCAGAAGCGGCGCTGGCTGCCGCGCCTCGCGAGCGGCGAGCTCGTCGGGGCGATCGCCATGTCGGAGCCCGCTGCAGGCTCGGATCTGCAGGGGATCCGCACCCGCGCCGCGCGGGACGGCGATCGTTACGCCATCAACGGCTCGAAGACGTTCATCACCAACGGCCAGGTCGCGAACCTGATCATGGTGGTGGCAAAGACCGACGCAAGCGCCGGAGCGAAGGGCATTTCGCTCTTCATGGTCGAGACCGACGGGCTCGCGGGCTTCCGCCGCGGCCGCACGCTCGACAAGATCGGCATGCCCGGCCAGGACACGTCGGAACTGTTTTTCGACGACTGCTATGTTCCCGCCGATTGTCTGCTCGGCGGCACCGAGGGCCTGGGCTTTGCGCAGATGATGGACGAGCTGCCGTACGAACGCACGATCGTCGCGCTCTACGGCGTGGCGGTAATGGAGCGCGCGGTCCGTATCACGACTGACTACGCGCGCGAGCGCACAGCGTTCGGCAAGGCGCTGATCGAAATGCAGAATACGCGCTTCAAGCTCGCCGAAGCGAAGACGATCGCGCACGTCGGCCGCGTGTTCATCGATTCGTGCATCGTCCGCTATCTCGCCGGAACGCTCGACACCGCGACGGCGTCGATGGCCAAGTGGTGGCTCACCGACATGCAATGCCAGGTCGTCGACGAGTGCCTGCAGCTCCATGGTGGCTACGGCTACATGCGCGAATATCCGATCGCCCAGATGTACGCCGATTCGCGCGTGCAGCGGATTTACGGCGGGTCGAACGAGATCATGAAGGAAATCATCGCCCGGACGCTGTAGATGTCATTCCCGCGGAGCTGGGAACCCAGCATCTCGCGAAAGGTCGTAGCGCTCCCACGGTCGCGAGAACGCCCCCGAAAATGACAATGCCTACGACCTACCCCCACCTGCTCTCGCCGCTCGATCTCGGATTCACGCAGCTCGCAAACCGCGTGCTGATGGGCTCGATGCACACGGGCCTCGAGGAAGCGCCGGACGGCTACGCGCGGATGGCGGCGTTCTACGCGGAACGCGCCCGCGGCGGCGTGGGCCTGATCGTCACCGGCGGCATCGCGCCGAATTTCGCGGGCCGGGTCGAGCCACGCGCGGCACAGCTTTCCTTCCCCTGGCAGGTCGCACGCCATCGACTGATCACGGACGCCGTGCACGCGGCCGGCGGCAGGATCGCGCTGCAGATCCTGCATGCAGGGCGCTACGCGTACCACCCGCTGTCGGTCGCACCTTCGGCCCTGCGCTCGCCGATCACGCCGTTCCGGCCACGCGCGCTGACGCGTTGGGGGATCCGCAGGACGATCGCCGCTTACGCGCGCTGCGCGCGGCTCGCGCAGCGCGCCGGGTACGACGGCGTCGAGATCATGGGCTCGGAGGGGTATCTGATCAACGAGTTCGCGGCGCCGCGGACCAACCATCGCAACGACGAATGGGGCGGGGCGGTCGAAAACCGCCTGCGGCTGGCGGTCGAGATCGTGCGGAGCACGCGCGCGGCGGTGGGCCGCGATTTCATCCTCATCTTCCGGCTCTCGATGCTCGATCTCGTCGAGGGCGGGAGCACGTGGGACGAAGTCGTAGCGCTCGCCAAAGCCGTCGAAGCCGCCGGCGCGACGATCATCAATACCGGCATCGGCTGGCACGAGGCGCGCGTGCCCACGATCGCTACGATGGTGCCGCGGGCGGCGTATTCATGGGTCACGAAGCGGATGAAAGGCGAGGTGGCGATTCCGCTGATCGCGACCAACCGGATCAACGACCCCGCGGTGGCCGAAGAGGTGCTCGCGCGCGGCGACGCCGACATGGTATCGATGGCGCGGCCGTTCCTGGCCGACGCCGAGTTCGTCAACAAGGCCGCTGCGGGCCGCGCCGACGAGATCAACACCTGCATCGGCTGCAACCAGGCGTGCCTCGACCAGATCTTCGAGCGCAGGGTTGCCTCGTGCCTCGTCAATCCGCGCGCCTGCCGCGAGACGGAAATCGTGTTTCGACGCGCCGCGCGAAAGAAGCGCATCGCCGTCGTCGGCGCCGGACCCGCCGGGCTTGCCTGTGCGACGACGGCGGCGGAAACGGGCCACGCCGTCACGTTGTTCGATGCGGCGACCGAGATCGGCGGTCAATTCAATCTTGCAAGGCGCATTCCCGGCAAGGACGAGTTTGCGGAGACGCTCCGCTATTATGGACGGATGATCGAGCGCACCGGGGTGACGTTGCGACTCGAACATCGTGCCGCCGCATCCGATCTCGCCGGTTTCGACCACGTCGTGCTGGCGACCGGCATCGTTCCGCGCACTCCATCGATTCCCGGGATCGGTCATCCGAAGGTCGCGAGCTACGTCGACATCGTCCTCGGGCGCCGGGAGGCCGGACGGCGCGTCGCGATCATCGGCGCGGGCGGGATCGGCTTCGACGTCGGCGAATTCCTGACCCATCACGGCGGCCACGATGAGGTCGCCGAATACCAGGACGAATGGGGCATCGACGCCGGCTACGCGCAACGCGGCGGCGTGAAGGCGCCGGCGGAAGGGCGTTCGCCGCGTGAAGTGTGGCTTCTGCAGCGCAAGGCGACGAAGGTCGGCGACGGTCTCGCGAAGACCACCGGCTGGATACGCCGCACGCTGCTCAAACGGCGCGGCGTGCAGATGCTCGGCGGCGTTCTTTACGAGCGCATCGACGATGCGGGTCTCCATCTGCGCATCGACGGTCGGCCCCGGGTGCTCGACGTCGATACGATCGTGATCTGCGCGGGGCAGGAGCCGCGGCGCGAGCTCGCGGAGCCGCTGCGGCGGGCCGGCATTCCTCTTACGCTGATCGGTGGCGCCGATGTGGCGATGGAGCTCGACGCACGGCGCGCGATCGCGCAGGGGACCGAAGTCGCGCTCGCGCTGTAAAGATCTCAGCGGCCGCCGTGCGCAAGCGCGCCGGCTGACAGCAGCAGGCCGAACGCGACTTCGAGCAGGACGGTGCGGTACAGCAGCGTGTTGTGCGCGGGGCCGGGCGCGGTCCGGCGGAGCTCGCGTTGAAGCCGCCATCCCCACGGCGCCGCCGCGAGCGGCAATGCAAACCAGGCACTCGCCGCGATCCACGCGAGCACGACGGCGAGCGCGAACGGCGCGAGGATGAGCAGCGCGTACAAACGCATCGCGGCCGCCTCGCTCAGCACGACCGCCAGCGTCCGCCGCCCGGTGCTCCGATCGTGCGCGCGGTCGCGGAAATTGTTGACGAGCAATACAGCGGACGCGTGCATCCCGATTGCCGCTGCGGCGATCAACGCCGCAGGGCCGATCGCGCCGACCTGCACGTAGTACGAACCGCAAACGGCGACAAGGCCGAAGAAAACGAAGACGGTCAGCTCACCCCACGGCGTGTAGGCGATCGGCCTGGGGCCGCCCATGTACGCGTAAGCGGCAAGCGTCGACGAAACGGCAGTTGCGACGATGGGCCACCCGCCGCGGATCATCAGCGGCAGCGCGACGAGCTGCGCCACCGCGATGGCTGCGACGATCACCCGCTTGACCTCGCTTGGCGCGAGCCAGCCGTTCGCGGTTGCGCGCGGCAGGCCGATCCGCCGTCCGGTTTCGCCGCCGCGTTCGGTGTAGCCGACGTCGTTCTGCAGGTTGGTGACGACCTGCATCATCATCGCCGAGTTGAGCGCGACGAAAGCGATCCATGGGTCGAAGATGGCCTCGAGCGACCACGCGAGGCAGGTCGCGACGATGACCGGTATCGTCGCGATCCACAGCGTCTTGGGCCGCAGTGCGACGCGCCACGCCTCCCACGAGCCCGGCCGGATGGAAGGGAACGCGGTGGCGTCAGGCGGCACGGAACATGGATCGGCTCGGATGCATTCAGGGCGTGATTATAGAGACTCGGCGGCAGCATCGGGGAGTTCACCTCGCGCCCGCATGACCCGCATCAAAGCTCGCGCCTTCGCCGCTGCGGTATGCTCGAATCGAAGGTGCGCCGGAGGCGACGCCAAGAGAAGGGCGGGAGCCCGCCGACTGGGAGGCCAGGGGAGTGACGATGATCTTTCGCGATCGGACCGATGCTGCGAGGCGGCTCGCGCAAGCGCTCCGGCAGTGGCAAGGCAAGAATCCGCTGGTGCTCGCCATCCCGCGCGGTGCGGTGCCGATGGGGAAGGTGATCGCCGAGGCGCTGGGCGGGGATCTGGACGTCGTGCTGATCCGCAAGCTCCCCGCCCCGGGAAGTCCGGAATTCGCGATCGGCGCCGTCGACGAAACCGGCTGGAGCTTTGTCGCCGACTACGCGCCGCAGGCGGGTGCGACACCGGAATACATCACGCGCGCGACCGCGGCGGAGATGGCGACGATGCGGCGCCGGCGCGAACAGTACACGCCCGTGCGGCCGCCGCTCGATCCTGCGGGGCGCATCGCGATCGTCGTCGATGATGGGCTCGCAACGGGTGCGACGATGATCGCTGCGCTGCACGCGGTGCGCGCACGGGGGCCCGAGCGCCTGATCTGTGCGGTGCCGGTCGCGTCGATCGAGGCCGTGGAAAAAGTGCGCCCGCATGCCGACGACGTCGTTTGCCTGCAGACACCCGCGTTTTTTCACGCGGTCGGACAGTTCTACCGGGACTTTCGGCAGGTCGGCGACGATGAAGTCGTCGCGCTTCTCCGCGCGGCAGGATCGGCTAGGGCCGCGGCCAAGTAGCCCCGGTCAGCCGGACACGCTTCGCGACGGCGCAAGCCAGCGCAGGAACCAGGCGGACGCGGCGGCGGCCGCCTGTTCGAGCGTGCCTGGCTCCTCGAAGAGATGGGTCGCGCCGGGAACGATGGTCAGCTGTTTTTCGCAGCGCAGGTACTCGTAGGCGGCGCGGTTGAGGCCGATGACGACATCATCAAGCCCGCCGACGATGAGTAGCGTCGGCGCCGTCACCCGGCCAAGCGCGTCGGCGCCGGCAAGATCCGGCCGGCCGCCGCGCGAGACGGCGGCGGCGATTCGTTCTCCGGCCGCTGCCGCGGCAGCGAGTGCCGCCGCGGCACCGGTACTGGCGCCGAAATAGCCGACCGGAAGTGCCGCCGTGTCGGCGTGTCTTGTCCGTCCACTCAGTCGCTGCGATCAGCCGCGAGGTAAGCAACGAGATGTCGAAACGCGTTTCGTATGCACGGTCTTCCGCCGCCGTCAGCAGGTCGAAGAGCAGCGTGCCGACGCCGGCCTCGTTCAGCACGCCGGCGACGTAGGTATTGCGCGGAGAATGACGCGAGCTCCCGCTGCCGTGCGCGAACAGGACGAGTCCAACAGCATCGACGGGCAGCGTCAGGACGCCGTCGAGGCGCACCGCATCTATAGCAATGACGACATTCCTGACCCGCGGGCCTGGGCCCGAAGGATTGCCCGTCATCGTCGATCTCGTCGTGGCAGAGACAAAAGAGGACCCCGCCGGCGGAGTTCAGCGGCGCCAGCGCGCGCGCAGCGAGTATTCGTTCTTGCCGTAATCGAGCTCGAGCTCGCCCTGATACGCGTGCCGGACCGCCTCGCCAATCCGGCGCGCGAGATGGATGTCGGTCGTCGTGACTCCGAAGCGCGCCGGCCCCTCGTCGATCGCCATGATCCGGTGCAGCGGATGCTCGGCCTTTTCGCGCGTTTCCTCGTTGAACGCAAGCCGGGCCAGTTCGCTGCGGTGCGCATCGACGAACGCGCCTTCGAGCATCAGCACTCCCGCTGGCAGCTTGTCGCGAATGCGATGGCACGCCGGGCAGAGCACCTCGTGCGCGCCCTGCGCTGCTTCGCCCCACGACCAGTGGCCGCGGTGGAACACGGCGCCACAATCGCCGCACCGCGCCGGCTCCCGATACTTTCCCTTGGCCTCGTAAGGATCATGCGGCGCTTCGTCATAGATCCCGGCGCCGTGGCGAACGATACCGCCCGGCGGCGTGAGGGGTGTCGGTATTGTCTTGCGTCCCGTCATCGTCTCTTCCTTTGTCAATCGTCCCGATCAGGCTGCTGGTTGACCTCATGCGGCTCGCAGGTCGTGGTGCTTGAGCGGCAGCGAGCGGATGCGCTTGCCGGTGGCGGCGAAGATCGCATTGCACACGGCGGGTGTCAGAGGAAGGATCGCCGGCTCGCCGTGTCCGCCCCAGAACCCGCCGGTCGGCACGAGCACGGTTTCGACCTTCGGCATCTCGGCGATCCGCGGCAGCGGAAAGTCGTGGAAGTTGGACTCCACGACGCGCCCGTCCTTCACGTTGATCTCCTGGTAGAGGATGCTGCCCAGACCGAAGGCGACGTTGCTCTCGGCCTGCGCACGGCAGGTATCGGGATTCACGACGTAACCCGAATCGATCGCGACGACGATGCGGTGCACCTTCGGCTCGCCCTGCATCGCTCACCGACACTTCGGCCACCATCGCGGCATAGCTGCCGAAGCCGTCGGCGACAGCCACGCCGCGGTGCACGCCCGCCGGCAGCGGCGAACCCCAACCCGCGGCTTTCGCCACGGCTTCGAGCACGAGGCGGTTCTTGTCGCCCTCCTTCAGCATCGCCAGTCGAAATTCGACCGGGTCCTTGCCCGCGGCGAGCGCAAGCTCGTCGATGAAGCACTCGCGGTAGTAGGCGTTCTGCTGGCCCGGCGCGCGCCAGAAGCCGACCGGCACATGGCCGTTGCGCATCGCGTAATCCACCTGCTGGTTCGCCACCGTGTAGGGCATGTCGCTGAACGAGCGCACCGCCGAGAAGTCGATGCCTTCCTTGTCGATCGCCTTCGGCATCAGCACCTTGAGGATCGACGGACAGGCGATCGTCGTGTGCATGGCGATCACCTTGCCCTGCGCATCGAGACCCGCCTTCATGCGCACCATGCTCGCCGGACGATAGAAGCCGTGCTGCATGTCCTCTTCGCGCGACCACATCATCTTCACCGGCACGCCGGGCATCGCCTTGGCGATCGCCACGCCCTGCCTGACGAAGTCCTGCGGGCCGCCGCGGCGGCCGAAACCGCCGCCCAGCATCATCTTGTGCACCTCGACCTTGTCGAGCGGCAGGCCGGCGGTCTCCGCCGCGGCGGCCATCGACGCCTCGGCGTTCTGCGTCGACGTCCACACTTCGAGGAAGCCCTCCGGCTTGAACCACGCCGTGCACGTCTGCGGCTCCATGCGTCGCGTGGTTGAGGTAGGGCGACTGGTACTCGGCCTCGACCACCTTCGCCGCGGCGGCGAATCGCGGCCTGCGCGTCGCCCATGCTTGCGCGCCTGCGGCAGGTTCGGCATCGGCGAGGCCTTCGCGCAGCATCGCCGCGATGGTCTCGTTGTCGGCCTCGCCGTTGCCGGCGGCGTCCCACTCGATCTTCAGCTTCTTCAACGCCTCGTTGGCGCGCCACCAGCTGTCGGCGACGACCGCGACGAAGTCCTCCTCGCGCACCACCTTCTTCACGCCGCGCATCCCGAGCGCTGCGCGCGTCGTCGACGCTCGCCACCTTGCCGCCGAACACCGGGCATTGCGCGATCGACGCGTGCAGCATTCCGGGCAGCGCTCACGTCGACGGCGAACACCGGCTTGCCCCGCACCTTGTCGGGAATGTCGAGACGGTGCAGCGGCTTGCCGGCGATCTTCCAGTCCGCGGGATCGCGCAGCGTCGACGTCCTTCGGCGGCGCGAGCTTCGCCGCGGCCGCGGCCACCTGCGCCGTAGCGAAGCTTGCGGCCGCGTCGGCAGCATGCGTGATGACGCCGCTGCGCCGCCGTGCATTCGCGCGGCGGGCACCTTCCACCGCGCCGCCGCGGCCGCGACCAGCATCTCGCGCGCGCTCGCGCCCGCCTTGCGCACATAGTCCTGCGACGAGCGCACGCCCTGGCTGCCGCCGGTGGACATCGAGCCCCAGATGCGATTGCGCCGGATGTGCTCGTTGGGCGAGGCGAACTCGGCGCTCGACGTTCGCCCAGTCGCAATCGAGCTCTTCGGCGACGAGCTGCGCAAGCGCAGTATAGGTGCCTTGCCCCATCTCGGAGCGGGCGATGCGGATGACGACGCGGTCGTCGGGATGGATCACGATCCAGGCGTTGACTTCGGTAGCGGCCGCGCCGCCGGCCGCCGCGGATGCGAGCGGGAAGCGGAACTCGAGCGCAAGGCCGCCGCCCACGCGCGGTGGAAACCTTCAGGAACTCGCGACGCGAAAGTGCGGTCGTCATGACCGCTCTCCTCAGGCCGTTCCTCGCCGCGGGCGCGGCGGAATCGGCGGCGAGCGCGTGGATCGCCTTTCGCACCCGCGCGTACGTGCCGCAGCGGCACAGGTTGGTCATCGTCGCGTCGATGTCCGCGTCGGTCGGCTTAGGGTGCTTCGCGAGGAGCGCGGCGGCCGCCATGATCATGCCGGTCTGGCAATAGCCGCATTGCGGGACCTCATGCTCGATCCACGCTTCCTGGACCCGGTGCAGGCCCTTTTCCGACAGGCCCTCGATGGTGACGATCTTCTTGCCGACCGCCGCCGATGCGGGCAGCGAACAGGAACGCACCGGCTCGCCGTCGACGTGCACCGTGCAGGCGCCGCACACGGCGATGCCGCAGCCGTACTTCGTTCCGGGAAGGTTGAGGTGGTCGCGCAGGACCCACAGCAGCGGCATCTCGGGCTCGACGTCGACGGTACGGATCCGCCCATTTACGGTCAGCTGGAGCATTCGCGTTCCTCCGAGGGATTGGCTATGCGCGGGCAGGCACGTCGCTATCTGGCCGCAGGCGATCAGACCGCTACTTGCATGTCGAGCATTGGATAGTCGACGTAACCCTTGGCGCCGCCACCGTAGAACGTGCCGGAATCGAGTGCGTTCAGCGGCGCGTTCTCGCGCAGGCGGCGGACGAAATCGGGATTGCCGATAAACGGGCGGCCGAACGAGACGAGATCGGCCGTGCCGGAGGCAACAGCCTCGAGTGCCATCTGTCGGTTGTAGCCGTTGTTCACGATCCACGGCGCCGGTGAACTGGCGCCGCAGCGCTTCATAGTCGAAGGGAGCGAAGTCGCGCGCACCGGCAGTCTGACCTTCGACCACTTCGACGAAGGCGAGTTGCAGCGGCGCGAGCTGCGCAACCGCACGTTCGAACAGCGCCTGGGGATCGCTGTCCTGTGCTGCGTCGTTCGACGGCGTCACCGGTGAGAGGCGAAGTCCCGTGCGGCCGCCGCCGATCGCGCCGGCGACCGCCCCCATCACTTCGGCGAGGAACCGTGCGCGGTTGCCGATTGCGCCGCCGTATTCGTCGCTGCGGTCGTTGATGCTGTCGCGCAGGAACTGGTCGATCAGGTAGCCGTTTGCTCCGTGCACTTCGACGCCGTCGAAGCCCGCGTCCATCGCGCGCCGCGCCGCGTCGCGGTAGCGTGCGATCAGGGTGGGATCTCGGCGGTTGCGAGCGCACGCGGCGTCGACACCGGGACGAAGCCGTCGCGGGTGAAGGTCTTGGTCTCGGCGCGCCGCGCGGTCGACGAAACCGGCGGCCGGCCGCCGGGCAGAAGCGAGACGTGCGAGACGCGCCCGACGTGCCACAGCTGCACCACGATCCGTCCGCCTTCGGCGTGCACCGCATCGGTGACGCGCCGCCAGGCGGCGACCTGCTCGGCATTATAGATGCCGGGCGTGTCCACGTAGCCTTGGCCGTCGGGGCTTATCTGCGATCCCTCGGTGATGATGAGTCCGGCGCTCGCGCGCTGCCGGTAGTATTCGACCGCGAGTCCCGACGCCAGCTGGCCGGCCGCCGCGCGGTTTCGAGTCAGCGGCGCCATGACGATGCGGTTGGCGAGCTCGAGGTCGCCGATGCGAATGGGATCGAATAGTGTGGTCATGAGCGGGCAGAAGGTTGCGTTGCCGGGTCGTTGGTGAAGGTGTCACCCCGCGCGGTCGCCGCAAAGGATTTCGACCTTGCGATCCGAGCTCAGCGCGATGCTTAGCTAATGCGATTGAACGGCGGTCTAATGGGCCTCGGCCGAGATCTTGGGTAGTACGCCTCGGTCGGCGTCGTCACCGGGCCGGGGCTTGGCGCCGTCGGCCGCGAACATTGCGTCGCATAGACGGTTGAGCATCGGCACGCCGCGGACCTCCGTGTCGAACAGCGGCACGATGGCGCGGACGCTGTCGTCGAACTCGCGCCAGATCGTCTTCATGTGCTCCTGCTGCATGGCCACACGGTTCTTGACGAACTCCGCGGAATCCGGAACCAGCGACGTCGGGTCGATGACCATGTTGACCAGCACACCGCCGACCGGAATGCCGAAGTCCTTGAACCACTGGATGAAGCGCGTGACCACCGCGATGGGTAGCGCCTCCGCCAGCGTCACGAAGTAGAACGCCGTGAGCCTGGGGTCGGTCAGCAGCACGCGCGCGTGCTCCATCCGGTCGCGGAAGGAGACGAGGTACTCCATCAGCGGGTCCGCCTCCTTCTTCTTGGTGAAGGAGAGCATCTCGCGCAGCGTCTTCGCTTCCTCGCGGCTCTTCATCATCTTGTTGACCCAAAGCGCGTACACCTTCGACATGCCGAGGAGCCGCCGCGCGTTGGCGGTGGGCGCGGTGTCGAAGACGTAGACGTCGTATTCGTCCTTGAACATGAGGTCGATCATGTTCTCGAACATCGCCGACTCCTCGAACGCGGGGTTCATCGTCGCGGTCTCGACGAAGTCGTCGGCCTTGGTGGTGATGTCGGCGAACTTGAGGAACCACCGGATCTTCTCCCGGATCTGCATCTTGCTGCGCTCGATGGTCTGCTTGGTCTCGATCTCGTACGCCCAGAGGTTGGGCACGCCCTCGACGGGGACGTGCTTGCCGAGGACGTCCTGGCCGAGCAACGTCGTCAGGCTGTGGACGGGATTGGTCGACGCGAGCAGCGTCCGGCGTCCCTGCCGAGCGAGCCCGATGGCGGCGGCGGCGGCGAAAACGGTCTTGCCCACGCCGCCCTTGCCGCCGAAGAAGAAGTACTTCAGCGCGGGGTGCTCGCTAAGGTGCCGTCCCATCGGCATGGTGATCTCTGACATGGCGAGCCTCCGCTAGGCGTACATGATGTCGGCCAACTTCTCGATCATCGGCAGCCCGGTGACGTCGCGCTCCATCTCCGGCACCAGCGCCATGACCTGGTCGTCGAAGACCTTTTGGACCTCGGTGAGATGCTGGTCCTGCATGGCGATGCGGTGACGCAGATAGTCCGGGATATTCTGGTCGAGCAGCTCATGAGGGATGACCCGGTTGACCACGTATCCGGCGATCGGCACGTCGAACTGCGCGAACATCTTGGCCGCCTTCTGCGTGTCGTTGATGACTCCGACCTCCGGGATCACCACGAAGAAGAAAGCCGTCTTCGTCTTGTCCGTTAGGATCCCGGCGGAGGTGTTGATGCGGTTCTTGATGTAGAGCAGCTCCTGAAGGATCTGGTCCTGCTCGGTCTGCTTCTCGTGCTTGAGCCGGCTCACCATCTCCTCGTACTCGCGCATGTCCTCCCGGAGCTTCGTGACCTTGTTGATCCACTCGTCGTAGACCTTGGCCATCGAGAGGTAGTAGAGCGCGTGGCCGAGGGGGACGAGATCGTAGATGTAGTAGTCGTAGTCGCCCTTCATGACCACGTCCACCACGGCGTCGAACATTGCGCTCTCCTCCATCGCCGGCTCGGCGCTCGCCGCCTGGATGTAGTGCTCGATCTCCTCGGGCACGGCCGGCAGCCCGTACATGTCCAGGATCTTCTGGCGAATCTCCTGCTGGTACGCCTTGATGTGCCTGTCCGCGTCGATCTCCTGGGCCCAGAGGTTGTCCATGATCTGCACGGGTCCCTTGCCGAAAATGTCGCGCTTGAAGATGTCGGTGAGCGACGCCTGCGGGTCCACGGAGAACACCATCACCTTCTTGCCATGGCTTGCGAGCCAGTACCCGGCCGCCGCGGAGAAGGTGGTCTTGCCGACCCCGCCCCCGCCGCCGAACATGATGTACCGGCGCTCGGGATGCTGCAGGAACACGTCCTTGAATCCCATCATGGCCCCCTTAGAACATCGCATCCGCGACGTCTTTCTCGCGCAGCATGCGCCGCTTCCACGTCGCGATCTGCGGCACGACGTAAGGCAGCAGCCGCAGGCTGTAGTAGGGCGGCAGGATCGGGATGCCGAGCAGGTCGCCCATCGTGATAAGGATGAACAGATGCTCCATCGACGCGCGCGTGCGCAGAGCTGCGCGGCTCATGTCGTGCGCGGCCATGCCGTACACCGTGTCGCGGACGTTCTGCCAGATTCTCTTTGCCGCCGTCATCTTTTCTTCGTCTGTCATGGCCTTGCTCCTTTACATTCCGTGCAGGTGATGCTCGTGGTCGGTGCCGAGCTCGCGCTCGCGCATCATGCGGCGCTTCCAGGTCTCGATCTGCGGTACCACCCAGGGCAGCAGGCGCAGCCCGTAGTAGGGCGGCAGGATCGGCACGCCCAGCATGTCGCCGAACACGCCGAGCATGAACAGCGTCTCCATCGTGGCGCGGATCTCGAGGGCCTCCTGCGCGATCTCGTAGCCGGAGAGCCCGTACATGAACTCGCGCAGCGCCTTCCTCCATCCGCCGGCGACGCGCGTGCTATCGCTGCCTGCGGGCATGTTATCGTGGCCTCCATGACGGAGCTCATCGGTATCGTCGCGGTCGCAGTCGTCGCCTGGTTCGCGGCCGGAACGATCTGGAACGTCCGCCTGGGACGCGAGGTTTTGCGCTGGATGCAAGGCGGCCTCCCGGTTCTCGGCCAGCATACGACCGTGCGCTGGCTGGGCTCGACCGCGGTCGAAATGGTGATCCATGACGGCAAACCTCCGTTCGCCGCCGCGACGGTGGTCATATTCCTGGAAGCGCGCGATCTTCCCTGGATGTGGGCGCTCGGCCGCAGCGGCGGCCGCCGCGACACGCTCATCATCCGTGGCGTTCTTCGGCGAACCCCGACGGTCGAAGTCGAAGCGCTCGATCCCGATGAGCTGGTCCGGTCGCGATGCGCTCCCGCGCGTCCCGCACGGGTGGTTGGTGCACCAGGCGCGCGGCCTCGGGCGGCGTAGTCGTGCATCACGAAAGCGCTGAGGCACTCGGACAGGCCGATACGCTGCTCGGGCTCGCCGAGCGCACCGGCTTGGCAGTGCGACGGCTCTCCGTCCGCCGCACCGAGCCAAACTTCCAGCTTCACGTCCCGCTCCCCGATCGCAGGCAGCCTGCGCGCGCGTTCTTCGACGCCGTGCATGCCCTCGCCGAACGCGCGCTCGCCTGACACGATCCAGTCCACGCTAGTCCGCATGCGCGGGCGGCGCACGCGGGCGGCACACTCACCGGCCGCCGGGCCGGCGCCGCGGGGGTCGCGCCGTGACGGAAGTAAGCCTTGTACCCGTCCCACCCGATGATGACGGCCGCCACGAACAGCAGCACGGAGACCGCGATCATCGCCCACGCGCCTGCCACGGGCAGCGCCGACATCTTCGGATTCGCCGCGATGGTCACATAGAGATTCCGCGCCGTGACGGCGGTGGCCGCGAGCGTAGTCACGTACATGAAGACCATTGGCACCACCGCGTAGGTCGGATTGCGCTTCTCGGACTTGAGCCACACCGCCACCACGAGCAGGCTCAAAGCCGCCATCAGCTGGTTCGACGCGCCGAACATCTGCCACAGGTACACCCACGTGCCGGTGAGCACGAGCGCAGCCGTGAAGCCCATGGAGATGAAGCTCGCGACGTGCATGTTGCGCATGGGCGGGATGGCGTCGCCCACCCACTCGGCGAGGGTCACGCGCATCACGCGGAAGACAAGCTGCGTCACGGTCAGCACGATGATCACGAAGGTAGCGAAGCCGAGCGCGGTGCCGAACGCCTCGGGAAGGAGCCCGAAGGTGCCGGCGTACACCAGCTTGCCGACGCCGGCCGCGAACCGGCCGCCGCCGCCGCCGGCTCCGGCGATGGAGACGGCGGTCAGAGACAGCAGCGCCAGGGGGAACTCGCCAAGAACATCGCCCCTGCGCCGACCGGCAGTGCGTCGGTGTCGTACTCGAGCTGCCGCGCAGTGCCGATCGAGCCGACGAGCGCGTGCCAACCCGGAGATGGCGCCGCACGCGATCGTCACGAAGAGCATCGGCCATAGCGGCTGCCATGCCTTCGCTCGCCTCGATGGCGAATCCAAGATCCTTGACCGCTGGCAGCGCGAACGCGCCGATGAGGTTGCCGGCCGCGTCCGTCGTGCCGAAGAGTCGGCGCGACGACCATGCCGAGCGCGGAGAGCAGGATGGTGATCGAAGTGATCCAGAAGCCGATGTAGTTCACGGGCTGCGCGAAGCGCCAGATCGGCAGGTTCGCCCCCATGTAGCTGAAGGCGAACAGGAACACCATCCACCAGAGGTAGTTGGGCAGCGTCTTGAGAAGGCCCGTGGCTCGCGTCATACGCCGGGCGTGCTTGGACGCTTGCCGTCCTTGCCCGGCGCGGGGATGCGCGGGTCTGCGGCCGTCGGGTCCTCCGACCGCGAACAGCGGCTTGCCGTCGCTGATCTGTCCACCGCGCTGTTCAAGCTGCACGACTGCGGCCGCCACCGGGCCTTGCACCAGCGCACCCTTCTCGTCTCGGTGCTGGCCCCAGGGTCCGGCCGCCATGCCGGCGAGCGTGAGCGCGACGACGAGGACCGTGACGCCCATGATGCCCATCTTCCAGCGGTACATCATCTGGCCGGCAAGCAGTCCCATGAGCGCGAGCATGACGATGCCGAACGGGACGTCCGGACGCGCGGACAGGATCGCCGCCAGGATGCCGATGAACGCGCCGGCGAGCAGCATCAGGTAGAAGAAGATGAACACGAACAGGATCGTGCGCGTGCGCGGCGCGATCAGCTTGTGCGCGATCGCCGAGAGGCTGTTGCCGTCGTTGCGCACCGCGACCATGATGGCGGAGTAGTCGCTCACCCAGCCGATGAAGCTGACGCCGAGGATCAGCCAGGCCAGCGAGGGCGACCAGCCCCAGAGGTTGGCGGCGGTGATCGGTCCGACGATCGGCCCGGCGGCCGCGATCGCCTTGAAGTGATAGCCGAAGAGCACATTGCGACTGGTCGGCATGAAGTCCACGCCGTCCATGTACATCTTGGCGGGCGTCGCCCGCTTGGCGTCGGACTGGATGACGTTGCGGTCGATGCGTTTGGCGTAGAAGTTGTACGCCAGATAGATGGTGACTACGCCGAGGACGACGATCCAGAGGGTGTTCATGACTCTCCTCCTTACCCGATCGAATGGCCGTGACCACGCTCGTGCCTGCTGGCACGGCGATGCACGAAGCCGAGGATTTGCCCGGTGGCAAGCTCTTTGTGCATACCCATCGCCGCCTGCCGGATGGTCGACATGCTCCGGTGTGCCTTGATCAGTTGATCACGCGCGAACTGCATAGCGCTGCAACCTCCGGGCGAGCTATGGACCATTCTTCGCCTCCGTCAACGAGCGCATATTGATTTTGGTCAACGCCGAGGCACACCGAACACCTGCATCGGCGTCGCCGGGGGCCTCATGCGGGCGACCAGGCGACTTGTTGCGGCCTCACCTGCGGCAGCCGTTTCGCCTGCGCTGCTCTGCGCTCGTGCAAATCAGGGTCTCCTACAGGCCATCGCGGCTTGAACTAGTTCGGAGTCAGGGCGGTTCGCATCTCAACCACTGCGACGGGCATGGCCAACAGCGATTCGCCCGGCTTCTGCGCCCCCCCGGTCGCCGCGAACCACGTGTTGGCCGCGTCGACGGGGGTTGCCTAGAATCAAGAGCCATGTGCCGTGGGTGGCGTATGTTCAAGGCTTGAACCGCTGCCCATTCGTCGGGTCATGCTGATGTCCAAGGTCGTCCTCGCGCAAGGCGGCAACACGATCGCGCTGCCGCCACCCCAAACAAGCGGAACCGTGTCACTGCTGCAGGCGCTGCGTTCCCGTCGGAGCACTCGCGAATTCTTGTCGCGTCCACTGCCCGACGATGTTCTGTCGACGCTGCTGTGGAGCGCTTTTGGCGTCAATCGTCCCGGCAGCGGTGGACGCACGGCGCCCTCGGCGCATAACTGGCAGGAGATCGAGGTTTTCGCCGCATTGCCCGACATTACCTATCGTTACGACGCGCGGGACCACGGGCTGCAGGTTGTCGTTGTCGGCGACCTCCGTGCGGCGACTGGGTTGCAGGACTTCGTGGCGACGGCTCCGCTCAACCTCGTGTACACCGCCGACTTTGGAAAGATGGGCGATGCGAGCTCCGAGGACCGCATCTTCTATGCCGCGGCGGACGCGGGCTTCGTTGCCCAGAACGTGTACCTGTATTGCGCGGCAGCCGGACTCGCCTGCGTAGTGCGCGGTCTCGTCGACCGGCGCAAGCTGGCGCCGGCGCTGCAGCTGCGGAGCGATCAGCGGATCGTGCTCGCCCAGACGGTGGGATACGCGAGGTAGACACAACGCGGTGGCCTGGCCCGCCCTCCCGCACGTGGGCACGAAGGGCAGGGAGAAGGGCGGGAGGCTCCGTACACCGAATGTCGCCGATTGATCATCACCAGCAGACGTTGGGTGCAAGGATCGATGGTCCGCTATCGCTTCCCGCGCAATTCGTGCCGCCGTCCGCAGAATCGCTATGAAATCAGTACTGGTTGTTTACGGCACGACGGAAGGTCAGACGCGCAAGATCGCGGATTCCATCGCAAACGCATTGAAGGCGCGTGGCGTGGAGGTCGAAGTTGTCGACAGCGCGGCAGAGCGCGCCGCGCTGGTCGAGCCGATCTACGCGGCAGCCATCGTGTGCGGGTCGCTCCACCGACACAGGTACCAAGCCTCGCTCGTGCGTTTCGTGAAAGACAACAGGGCATGGCTCGCCGGAATACCGGCTGCCTTCGTCTCTGTCAGCCTGACGGCGGCACGGAAGGATGACCGAACTCGCGGCGAACTGCGGGAGATTGCGGAGGCGTTCTTCAGGAAAGCCGGTTGGACGCCGGCGATCACCCAGCAGGTGGCCGGCGCGTTGCAATATTCTAAGTACGCCTATTTCAAGCGATTGATCATGAAGCTGATCGCCAAACAACAAGGTGGAAATACGGATACTTCGCGTGATCATGAGTACACCGACTGGGATGCTTTGACGCGTTTCGTTGAGAGCTTCCTGGCTGCGGTTCCGTTGCAAAAGGGCGGTCATTAGACGGCGAAGCGCTGTGCGTTGTTCGACCTCATCCGGCACTACCTCAGACCCTCGCCGACAATGGTCGCCGTGGCGTTCGTTGCCTCTTGCAGCGATCTGCGGCAAATCCAAACTGCAGCAGCCCGATACACGGTAGCGGGAAGAGATCATGGTGAACAAGATCTGGCTCAAGAGCTATCCCGTCGGCATGCCCGCCGAGATCGATGCCGACGCGTTCGTCTCCATCCCGGACCTGCTCGAGAAAATCGCCATCAAGTTTGCCGATAAGCCGGCCTATCACAACCTCGGCTACACCATGAGCTATGCCGCACTGCGGCGGCTATCGCGCGACTTTGCCGCCTTTTTGCAAGGGCTTCCCGGCATAGCCAAAGGCGACCGCGTCGCAATCATGGCGCCGAATCTGTTGCAATACCCGGTGGCGCTGTTCGGCATACTGCAGGCCGGCATGACCGTGGTGAACGTCAATCCGCTGTACACGCCGCGCGAGTTGGAACACCAGTTGAAGGACTCCGGCGCGAAGGCCATCGTCATTCTCGAGAACTTTGCCCATGCCTTGCAGCAAGTGCTCAGGAACACGCCGGTCGAGCACGTGATCACCACGCAGGTGGGCGACCTGCTGCCGGCGCCGAAACGCTGGGTCGTCAATGTGGTCATCAAGAAGGTGAAGAAGATGGTCCCCGCTTGGCGCATCGACGGCGCCATCAAGTTCCGGGCGGCACTCGCGCGCGGTGCGGCGGCGCCGTTCAAGCCAGTCGATGTGTCGCATGACGACATCGCGTTCCTTCAGTACACCGGCGGCACCACCGGCGTCTCGAAGGGCGCGATGCTGACCCAGCGCAACGTGCTCGCCAATCTGGAGCAGACCGGCGTGTGGGTCTCGGCCAGCTTCAAGGAGGGCGCGGAAATCGTCATGGCGCCGTTGCCGATGTACCACATCTTCTGCCTCACCTCGACGCTTTCGTTCATGAAGTGGGGCAGCCTGATCATACTCATCACCAACCCACGCGACATGCGGGCCTTCGTCAAGGAGTTGGGAAAGTGGAACTGGAGCGTCATGACGGGAGTCAATACGCTGTTCAACGGCCTCTTGAATACGCCAGGATTCGACCAGCTCGACTTTTCCGCACTGAAGGTGGTGGTCGGCGGCGGCGCAGCGGTGCAAAGGCCGGTGGCCGAGCGCTGGCACCGAGTGACCCGACGTTACATCACGGAAGCCTATGGGCTGACGGAGGCATCCCCTGGCGCGTGCGCCAATCCTTTGGGCACGCCATGGAACGGCACGATCGGCCTGCCTTTCCCCTCAACGGACGTATCGATCCGCGACGACAGCTTCAACGAATTGCCGGTCTGGACCGGCGAGGGCGACATGGACAAGCATACCGGCGAGCTATGCGTCCGGGGCCCCCAGGTGATGAGGGGCTACTGGAACAATCCGGAAGAGACCGCCAAGGTGATGCAAGACGGCTGGTTGAAGACGGGCGACCTCGGGCATTTGAATGCCGACGGCTACGTCACCATCACTGATCGCAAGAAGGACATGATCCTGGTTTCCGGCTTCAACGTTTATCCGAATGAAATCGAGAACGTGGTGGCGACGCATCCAGGCGTGCTCGAATGCGGTGCGGTAGGCGTGCCCGACGAAAAATCGGGCGAGGCGGTGAAGGTGGTGATCGTGAAGAAGGACCCGAATCTCACGAAGGAAGCCGTCATCGAGCATTGCAGGACCCAGCTCACCGGCTACAAGGTGCCGCGCCACGTGGAGTTTCGCAACGTCTTGCCGAAGACGCCGATCGGGAAAGTCCTGCGGCGCGACCTGCGCGACGCACCGAAGGAGTAGGCGGAGACCGCCACCACTTCGGTCGGATGGTTTGCCATCTCCAACCTTCCGTTACTAGCCTTGTCAACGAGCCAGATCGATGCCATATGGGGATTTCTGCGCAAGACAGAAGTAGAGTAACGTTGCATATGAGCATTGCCACCTGGGCTTGGTAGGGAACGGAGCAGGACTTGAAGTTATACGACGTAGCGATGGCTGGACCGCCGATGGCGAACGCTCTGCCGCCGCAGGCCATCGCCGAGGAGGTCCTCCTCGAAAAATATGCCAAAGGCGGCGAGCGTACCGTCGATGAAGTCCGCCGCCGAGTGGCGCGTTCGCTCGCTGCGGTGGAGAAATCGGAGCAGCGCGCGGAGTGGGAGGAAGCCTTCCACCGCACGCAGGTGGACGGACTCATTCTCGGCGGCCGGATCAATTCCGCGGCGGGCACCGATCTCAAGGCGACGTTGATCAACTGCTTTGTCCAGCCGGTGGGCGACAGCATCTCCACCGACGACGGCGAAGTCGGCATCTATGCCGCGCTCAACCAGGCCGCCGAAACCATGCGGCGCGGCGGCGGCGTAGGCTACGACTTTTCGCGCATCCGGCCGCAGGGCGCGTACGTCAGAGGCACGCACAGCCGCGCCAGCGGGCCGCTTTCCTACATGCGGGTGTTCGATGAGTCGTGCGAGACCGTCGAGTCGGCCGGGTCGCGGCGCGGGGCTCAGATGGGCGTGCTGCGCTGCGATCACCCGGACGTGGAAGCATTCATTCACGCGAAGGATCAGGGAGGTTTGCGGAACTTCAACCTGTCGGTCGCCGTGACCGATGCGTTCATGGCGGCGGTGTGCTCCGATGCTCTGTGGGAGCTCGTCCACCGCGCGCCACCGGCCGCCGAGCTGATCGAGACCGGCGCATGCCAGCGAATCGACGGACTCTGGGTCTATCGCAAGGTGCGGGCGGCCGAGCTGTGGCGGCAGATCATGACCAGCACCTACGACCATGCGGAGCCCGGAGTCGTGTTCATCGACACGATCAACCGCGAGAACAATCTTTCCTATTGCGAGGTCATCGAGGCGACCAATCCCTGCGGCGAGGAGCCGCTGCCGGCGTACGGCTGCTGCGACCTGGGGAGCATCGACCTCACGCGGTTCGTGCGCGCACCGTTCACCCGGGACGCTGAGCTCGATTTCAGAGCACTGCGCGGGGTCGTCACCGTGGCGGTGCGGATGCTCGACGATGTGCTCGACGCAACCGTGTGGCCGTTGCCGGAGCAGCGACGGGAAGCCGCGGCCAAGCGGCGAATCGGTCTCGGCTTCACCGGCCTCGGCGACGCGTTGCTGATGCTTGCGCTTCGTTACGACGCCGATGAAGGCAGACGCATGGCAGCGACGATCGCGCGCGAGATGCGCGATGCGGCGTACCGCGCTTCGGTCGATCTCGCCAAGGAGAAGGGCTCGTTCCCATTGTTCGATGCGGAAACATACCTGGCGGCGCCGCGCTTCGCATCGCGATTGCCGGACGAGATCAAGGCTCAAATTCGCGGACATGGCATTCGCAACAGCCACTTGCTGGCGATCGCGCCGACGGGAACGATCTCGCTCGCCTTCGCGGATAACGCGTCCAACGGGATCGAGCCGGCGTTCAGCTGGGTCTACACCCGCAAGAAGCGCATGCCCGACGGGACGCTCCGCGAGTATCCGGTCGAGGATCATGGCTACCGGCTGTTCAAGCATCTCCACGGCATCGGCGACGACGTGACGGTTGTGCCGTTCGATGCGCGCAAGAAGGCGATCCCGGGAAGCGTGTGGCAGGAAGCCGGCAAGCGCTTTGCAATGTTGCCGGAGTGCTTCGTGACGGCATTGGACATGACGGCGCTCGATCACGTGCGGATGAGCGCCGCCGTGCAGCCCTTTGTCGACACCGCCATAAGCAAGACGGTCAACGTGCCGGCGGACTATCCGTTCACGGACTTCGAGGGCCTGTACCTCGAGGCGTGGAAAAGCGGGTTGAAGGGACTCACGACTTACCGACCCAACGCCGTCGTCGGAGCGGTTCTCGAGGTGTCGCCGCAGGCAGCCGCCCCGCAGGACTTCGACGTCGCGGATCCCGATCGCCGCATCCGGCTCGACAAGGCGCCCCAGCCACCCCTTGCAAGCCTTCGCTGGCCCGGGCGTCCGGAATTGCCGCAGGGCAACCCGTGCTGGACGTACGCGGTCCGCCATCCGCTGGGGGACTTTGCGGTTTTCGTTGGGCACATCGACAACGGGCCGCCGTATCCGTTCGAGGTGTGGGTCAACGGGGCCGAACAACCGCGCGGTCTGGGCGCGATCGCCAAGACGTTGTCCATGGACATGCGCGCGGAAGATCGGCAGTGGCTCGACATGAAGCTCTTGGCGCTGCAAAAGGCGAGCGGCGACGACGCCTTCGACATGGCGATGCCGCCTCTCGGCGACAAGGTACGCGTGCCGAGCCTCGTGTCAGGCTTCGCCCGGCTGATCCGCTATCGCTGCGACGAGCTGGGGGCCTTCGCCGACGATCGCGAAGGCAAGACCCCCGTCATGGATGCGCTGATCGGCCTGAAGGAGCCGAAAGCCGGCCCCGACGGGACCCTGAGCTGGACCGTGGACGTCGTGAATCACGCTACCGGCGACGATTGCGTGCTGTTCCTGAAGGAGCTCGTCATGCCGGACGGCCAGCGCCGTCCTTATTCGATGTGGCTCTCCGGCGAGTACCCACGCGTGCTCGACGGCCTGTGCAAGGCGCTGTCCCTCGACATGCGCGTGTGCGACCCGGCATGGATCGGCATGAAGTTGCGCAAGCTCCTCAACTACGGCGAGATGAACGGCTCGTTCCGCGCCCGCGTTCCCGGCTCCGACAAGACGCAGGCGTGGCCATCCACGATCGCCTATCTTGCACGGCTCATGATTCACCGCTACTCGATGCTAGGCATCCTGACCGAGGAAGGCTATCCCGTGACGCATGCCGGTGTCCTCGAGGTGCCGGAGGCGGAGCAGAAGAACACCGGTGGGCTGAGACCTCTGTTCGGCCTGAAGTGCCCGGAATGCGGGAACAAGACGGTGATCCGCAAGGACGGTTGTGATTTCTGCACGGCGTGCGGGCACACAGGTGCGTGCGGATAAGGTCCTGTCGAATCCTGGCCTTCCGCCGCCCCTATCATGCGAGTCTGCACGCAGAAGGATGGGCAATCATCAGCATTCACTTCCCGAGGGAAAGAATGTACTCGGCGATCTTCCTGGCATCGGCGTTCGGAACCTGCGGGAGAGGTGGCATCGGCCACGGTCCGCTGCCGTGACGACCATTCCTCACCACGGCGGTCAGCTTTGCAACGGCTTGGGAATCGCCGCGGTATTTTGCCGCGACATCCGCGAAGGCGGGGCCAGTCTTCGCTCGCTTGTCCGCGTGACAGATGTAGCAATCGTACTGCTTCATCAGCGCCGGGGCGTCTTGGGCCTGAGCCCTTGCGGCTGCCATCAATGCAGCGACGAAGGGCAAGGAATCGCGTTTCATGGCTCGTCCATGTGACGCAAATCATAGCCAGAGAATCAGTCGCCCGTCATCCTCTCTCCGATCAGGAGCACGTTGAACGTTGACGCTGACCGGCGGCACGCTTTCCGCTGCTCATCGTTGGCCGCGGCATGTGCTGCACCGCACCAAGCGCTTGATGTCGGCGCCTATTGATGCTCATCAACAAGCCGCCGATGAAATTGGAGTAATTGCTTCATCAGGAAAAACCGGTGGGGACGTGATGAAATCCTTCTGTTGGCGCTGGTGCGTGATCGCGACGTGCGCGTTGGCGATCGTGCTCGTCTCCCCGACCGCAGCCGCGCAGCAAAGCAAGACCGTGGCCGGCTTGGTCGTGAATCTCGGTATCGTCCCCGCGGAGGTCGCCTTGCAGGCCGAGGGTCATCGCGAGGCGCATCCGCTGCACCCGCCCAGCGGTTCGCAGCATCTTCTCATTACGCTCGACGAGGAGAAGACTGGCAAGCGGATCGGAGATGCCGAAGTCGTGATCGAAATTACCGATCCTCACGGTGGCGTCGAGAAGAAGCCCTTGCTGCATACGCAGGCGGGCGGTCTTCCGGACTACAGCGAGCTCTTCAGGTTCGGTTGGTCGGGCGAGTACACGATCCGCGTGGTCATCACCCGGCCGGGCGCGAAGCCCGTCGAAGTCCACTTCACCGTCAATCATGTGATCTGATGGACGGTCCGTTTCGGTTCGACAAACTGGGACGTCGTGCGCAGCAATGACTAGGCACGTTCGCTGGTGGATCGATTGGGCCGCGAGCGGTATGCGACCGCGAGAGCGACAACGACGAACACTGCCTCGGCGCCACCGAGGATCAACACCAACTCGAGATTGACCGGAGGCAGGGCCGCATACAACACGAGTGCAGCCATGATTGCGTAGGCAACCCAGTAGATGACGAGTGCGGTCGTTGCAGGCGATGGTTGTTCCATGGGCGGCTCCTGAGGCGCGGCAACTTCACAGTTGGTGAGGCATGAACCAGCGGGTGCACCTCGAGCACACACTATCAGGACGGTGCTTCCCGCAACTTGATTGACGACAAGAATCGGTACCGCTCGGCAGGCCGCGCGCACGAAACGCCCAGGAAAGGGGCAACGATGTTCCGCAAAATCCTAGTACCAATCGACGGCAGCCCAACGTCAAATCGGGGTCTCGACGAGGCCATCAAGCTCGCCAAGGACCAGAGCGCGGCGCTGTGCCTGCTCCATGTGGTCGACGACCTGGTCGTCACGCAGGGGTTGAGCGCCACCATGTATGCAGCGCCTGCCTACGTCGACGAATTCATTGATGCGATGCGCGAAGGAGGCAAGAAGATCCTTGCGAAGGCGCAGGCGAAAGTACGCAACAACGACATCGGCTGTGAGTCAGTATTGCTAGAGACGCTCGGCCGCAGCGTCGCCGATATCATCATCGAGCAGGCAAGGAGGCGCCGGGCCGATCTGATCGTTCTCGGCACGCACGGCCGTCGCGGCCTCACCCGGATGGTCATGGGTAGCGATGCCGAGACGGTGGTGCGCTCGACGCATGTGCCGGTCCTGCTGGTGCGCGCGGCCGAAACACCGCGATCGGGTCGCCCCAAACGAGGCCGGAAGCAGTAGCTCACCGACTTGCAGGCGGTACGGCATCGCACGACTCCATCGGCGCTGCACGCGGGCGCGAGAGGTGCGCTTGGGTGCCTGATTGCGTACGCACTTTGACGCGGCCACGACAATGCGCGCGCCCAGCCCGTCTGTTGGGAGCCGCGCTGCTCTCATTGCTGCCGTATTGCGCGACGTGCGCCGATTCTCCTCCCGACACACCGAATTTCCGCGTCGCTCCTGTTTACGCGAATTCCGTCGCGGCGCCGCCGCGGCTGCACGTGAGCCCCGCCTGGATCGAACAGGTCTACTCGTCTTCGAATCCGGACCCCGTCTGGTTCACCGCCGACGGGCCGCGCCCTGACGCAAGCGTGGCGCTGCAGGCGCTGCGGGCTGCTGGCGAGCGTGGGCTCGCGCCCGAGGACTATGACATCGGCGGCCTCGAGCGCGAAATCGACGCACTCGGGGGCGGCGATCGCGATCCCGACGCGGTGTCGCGCGCGGACACCGCGATGACGGTAACGATGTTGCAGTTCCTGTCCGATCTTCGCTTCGGCCGCGTGCGCCCGCAACAGGTTGAACCCCATTTTCGCGCACCGGCGAAGGATGCCGCGTTTGTGGCGGAGCTGCGCGATGCCGTGGCACGCGGTCGGCTCGCAGCGACGATCGACGCGGTCGAGCCCGCATTCCCACTGTACGTCGGGCTGAAGCGCTTGCTGGCAACTTACCGGTGCTCGCCGCGCAACCGGGGATCGTGCTGCCGCCCCTTGCCTCGCCGCGCAGCAAGGTCGTCGCAGGGGGCACCTATGCCGGCATGCAGGCATTGCATGCGCAACTCGTCCGGCTGGGAGATCTGGCCGCGGATTCGGCGATCCCAGCGGAGGACAGGTACACCGAGGCCTTGGCCCAAGCGGTGCGGCGATTCCAGACGCGGCACGGCCTGGAAGCGGACGGCTTCCTGGGCAAGGACACCCTCGCTGCATTGAACGTACCCGTCACGACGCGTCTCACCCAGATCAGGCTGTCGCTCGAGCGGCTGCGTTGGCTGCCGCAGCTGCAGCCGGGTTCGCTGATCGCAATCAATATCCCTTCCTTTCAGCTTTGGGCGTTCGCGGACGCGTCGGGCACGCAGCGCGCGACGCTGTCGATGCCCGTGGTAGTAGGCAAGGCGATGCGCACGGAGACGCCGATGTTCATCGGCGAAATGCGTTTCGTCGAGTTCAGCCCCTACTGGAACGTGCCGCCCAGCATCCTGCGCAACGAACTTCTAGCGCTGCTCGCGCATGATCCGTCCTATCTCGATCGCGAGGACATGGAAGTCGTGAGCACGAGCGGCAGCGGGCGGGTGCTCGCGGCAAATGGAGACAAGTTGATCGCGGCGCTGCATTCGGGCGAGGCACGGCTGCGGCAGCGGCCGGGCCCGAGGAACGCGCTGGGGGGCGTCAAGTTCGTGCTGCCGAACACGATGGACATCTACCTGCATGCAACGCCTGCGCGCGAGCTGTTCGGGCGCACCCGGCGGGACTTCAGCCACGGCTGCATACGCGTGCGCGAACCCGAGGCTCTCGCGCAGTTCGTGCTTCAGGGAAAGCCGGAATGGACGCCGGCGCAGATCGAGGCGGCGATGACGTCGGGCGTGAACCGCACCGTGCCGCTCGCCGCACCGGTTCCGGTCGTCGTCTTCTACACGACGGTCATCGTCGATGGCGAGGGGCGTGCGCTGTTCCTGCACGACATCTACGGCCACGACAGCAAGCTCCGCGACGCGTTGCGCGGAGTCTCGCGCGGCGTACCGTAGCGCCGCCGCGCGCCCTCGCGGCGAAAGCGCTACCAGCGTCGCACACGGCCGGTATCGAGATGTACGAACTCCGATTGCGGGTAGAAGCCGACGCCGCCGGCGCGCAGCGACGTTGCCGCATCGCGCAGATCGGCAAGCGGAACGTCGGCGAGCCGCACGTCGATGGCACGTCCACGAGATGCAGGCTGTGCGTGGCCACCCCACTGCCGCGCTGTTGCAACAGCGCGTTCGTGGCGGGCGAGCGGTAACCCGAAATCACGTCGTATGGGGCGTTCGTGCCCGTCAATGAAGACAACGTGTGGAGTTGATCGAGGAGCTGCGGATCGATCGGCCGCGATTCACCGCTGCGAAAGTCGCGCAGGAACCAATCGATGCGCGCGAGTGCGCTCGTCAAATACGCATCGGCCGTCGCGTAGGCAAGCGAAAGCGTCTCGCCCGTATGCGTGTGCCGGAATGACAGTACCCGCAGCGACGCGGCCGTCGCGCGCGAGTAACCCGGCAGCGCAAAGAGCGGCGATGCGGCAAGCGCGGCGCCGGCCGCGAGCAGACGGCGACGTCCAGCCCGTCGGGGCCGTGTCGATTCGAAAGCGGCTTGATGGTCCGACGAGTTTGTCACGCGAGTGGGTCAGGTCGCCTGAAAATTTCCCGCCATCATACGCTCATGCGTGCTCCGTCTGGACCAGACACGCGCGCCTCTTTCACCCGGAGACCGTTTGCCGCGACGGAACCCAGTCGTGTGGCACGAAACAGGGCCGGTTGATCTGCGTCAAGCCCGCGCGACCCCGATCACCTAGCATCGACTATGGAGGGCGTGGCCGATTCGCCATGGCGTCGATCTTGTCCAGTGGGGCCATCGCCCGGACAGACCGGGACTCTCCAGGCTTGGAATGATGCGCAATGAGTTCCGAAGGCACTGCGCGGCTCGCCATCGATGCCGCCCCGGCGGACGCTGGAGCGCCGACCGTAGTGCACTGCGCCGGAGCCTGGACCGTCCACGGCATCGCGGGACTGGAACAGAGTGCCGCGTCGTTCGCCTGGCCGACGCGCGGCGAGGTTGTCATCGACGGCGCAGCACTTGCGACGCTCGACACGTCCGGCGCGTGGCTGCTGCACCGGACGGCACTCGATCTCGAACGCGGCGGCTGCACCGTCCGCGTCGAAGGCCTCCGGCCCGAGTTCGATTCGCTGCTGCGACTCATTGGGTCGCGCGAAGTCGCCACCTTGGCACCGATCGCGGAAGCCCCGGGCTGGTTCGCACGGCTCGGCGGTCACGCGTGGAGAGGTTTGCTCGCCGCGCTGGACTATTTCGCCTTCGTGGGCGAAGCGTCGCTCGTCCTGCTGCGTTCGATTGCACAGCCGCACCGCCTCCGCTGGCGGGTGATTCTCCACAACATGCAAAGCGCGGGGGTCGAGGCGCTGCCAATCACAGGCTTCCTCTCGTTCCTGATGGGCGTCGTCATCGCCTACCAGGGCGCAGATCAGCTGCAGCGCTTCGGCGCCGACATCTTTGTAATGGATCTCGTCGCGCTGGCGATGCTGCGCGAGCTCTCGCCGCTGCTGACCGCGATAATCGTCGCCGGACGGTCTGGATCGGCTTACACGGCACAAATCGGCACGATGAAGGTAACGGAGGAAATCGATGCGCTGCGCACCGATCGGCGTCGCGCCGCAGGAACAGCTCGTCGTACCCAAGATGGTGGCGCTCGTCATGGTGCTGCCGCTGCTCACCGTCTATACGGACATCACGGGCGTGATCGGCGGCATGGTCATGGCGCGAGGCAGGCTCGACATCACGTTCACGGTCTTTCTCGATCGCCTCCAGGAGGCTATCAGCCTGTCTTCGATACTGGACTGGCATCAGCAAGGCACCGGTGTTCGCTATGATCATTGCGCTCGTCGGGTGCTACCGGGGGTTTCACGTCACAGGCAGCGCCGAAAGCGTGGGCGAGCAGAAGACGATGAGCGTCGTGCAGTCGATCTTCCTGGTGATCGCGACGGATGCGTTGTTCTCAATCGTCTTCCTGTGGCTTGATCTGTAATGGGCACGATAAAGCAAACGCCGGCGGGCGATGCGGTCATCGAAGTCCGCGATCTCAATACGCGCTTTGGCGCCGCTATCGTCCACGAAAATGTCAACATCTCGGTGTACCCGGGCGAGATCTTCGCGCTCGTCGGAGGCAGCGGCACGGGCAAGTCGACGCTGCTGCGCGAGGTCATCCTGCTGCAGGCGCGGATCTCGGGATCTATCCGGGTCTTCGGCCAGGAGGTCGTCGGGCTCTCGAGACGAAAAGGCTCTGCCGCTGCGTCGTCGCTGGGGCGTGATGTTCGAACGCGGGGCGCTCTTCAGCTCCCTTACCGTGACTGAGAACGTCGGGATGGTATTGCACGAACACACGAAGCTCGGCGATCGGCTGATCTGCGAAATCGCCGCCGTCAAGGTTGCGCTGACAGGTCTGCCTCCCGATGCCGGCGCCAAATACCCGAGCGAGCTCTCTGGCGGCATGCGCAAGCGCGCATCTCTCGCCCGCGCGCTCGCGCTCGATCCGGAGCTCTTGTTTCTCGACGAGCCGACCGCGGGACTCGATCCATTGAGCGCGACCGGCATCGACGAGCTCGTGCGCAGCCTGCGCGACGGCCTCGGCCTTACAATCATGATGGTCACGCACGATCTCGATCTGCTGTGGCGGGCTGCGGACCGCGTCGCGGTGCTCGGCAAGAACCACATCGTGGGCGTCGGCACGATGGACGAGCTCTCGCGCTCGGACGATCCGCTCGTCAGGCAATACTTCCATGGGCCGCGCGGCCGGGCTGCGCGCCAGCAGGCATGGAAGCAAAAGTGAACCTCGTCGCGGTCGGCGTGTTCGTCATCGTGCTGACGGTGACGGCGATTGCGGGCGTGCTCTGGCTCTCCAGCGGCAAGTTCTACCGGAAGAACTACGAAATCTATCAGACGTACATGACGGAATCGGTGTCGGGACTCAATGTCAATGCTCCGGTGCGCTACCGCGGCGTCGACGTGGGCCGCGTGCGCGCGATCGCCCTTGCCCCCGGCAACGTCGAACAGGTGCAGGTCACGCTCGACATCGAGCGCGGCACGCCCGTCAAGGAAGATACGGTTGCGCAGCTGGAAACCCAGGGCCTTACCGGCATCGCCTACGTCGACTTGACGGCCGGGCATCGCGATTCGCCGGCGCTTAAGGCCAGACCGGGCGAACAATACCCGGTGATCCAGTCGGGAATTTCGCTGATGGCCCGGCTCGAATCGTCTGTCCCGCAGCTGCTTTCTGGCCTCAACCGCGTGAGCGACAACCTGAACGCGGTGATGGACGAGGAAAACCGGCGCACCCTGAAGCGTACCCTGGCGGACCTGCAAGTCCTTTCGCGGACGCTCGCCGCACGCTCGACGACCATCGATGCGGGTTTGCAGGACACGGCGCGCACCATGCGGAACGCCGCGCGCTTCACCGAGGACCTGCCCCGGCTGGTGCAGCGGGTGGAGCGCAGCGCAAATGCTTTCGACCAGATGACAAGCCAACTCGGCGCCGCCGGGACAAGCGCATCCGGAACGCTCGACAGCACCCGAGCCGACCTGCAGCGATTCACGGGCGAGACGCTGCCCGAAATGCGTGAGCTCGTCGCCGAGCTGAGGACATTGACCGCAACGCTGCAACGCGCCGGCGACAAGGTGGAACGCAATCCGAGCCTCCTGTTCTTCGGGCGCTCTCCGTCGCGGCCGGGTCCCGGGGAGTGATGCGCCCGTGAACATCATGAACATGCCGCACGCCGTTGGAGGTGCGTTGGGAGCGCTGGTGCTGGCCGCGCTGGTCGGAGGTTGCACCGCGCTGCAGCCGGCGCAGGTCGAAAATCCCAATTTGCACGTGCTCGATGCCAGGGTCGTTGCCGACGTCGGGCCGGTGAAGCGGGATCTGGTGCTGGAAGTGAGCGCGCCGCGGGCCTGGCCCGGATTCGACACGCCGCAGATGGTCTATGTGCAAAAGCCGCACGAGCTCGACTATTACGCCAACAGCCGTTGGGTCGATTCGCCGGCGCATATGCTCGGCCCGCTGCTTGCCCGGGCCCTCGAGGGAACCGGCAGCTTCCGCGCCGTCGTGCAGCCCCCGAACGTAGTCCCCGCCGATGTGAGGCTCGTCTCCGAGCTCATCCGCCTGCAGCAGGACTTCACGGTACGCCCGAGTAGCGTCGAGCTTTCGCTGCGCGTTCTGCTTCTCGATGTGCGGGCCAAGCGCGTCCTCGCGACGAAAACGTTCGACGTCACCGAAACCGCCGCGAGCGACGACGCCTACGGGGGCGTTGCGGCCGCCAACCTGGCGCTGCAGCGCGTGCTCACGCAGGTGGCCGAGTTTTGCATCGCCGAGTCGGGCGAGCGGCGCACATCGGGCGTCTCCACGCCCTAGCATTCCTGGTTCGGCTGCCGGCTTGCGTGCTGTTTAGCCGTCGGTCGCGAGCCAACCGACGAACCGCCGCACAACCCCGGGGACGCGGCCGGCCCGCGCGATCGCTACGCTACGGCGCGATGCGCTCGATCAGCCGACGCGCTCGAGCTGCCCAAGGTGCCTCACAAGCGGCGCGATCACCGCGTCGAGGTCCGCGCCGTGGTTCAATACCTCGTCGAGCGCCGCGTGATCGGCATCTCGACGTCAAGGCGTTTCGCGAGCGCTGCGACGGCTTCGATGGAGAAGGCGCCTTCGGTCACTTCTCTGCGTCCGGCAAGCACCGCTGCGAGCGCCGGCCTTCCGCGAGCGCAAACCGAGCGAGGTGTTGCGCGACTGCAGGCTGTTCGCCGTCAGCATCATGTCCCAGATACCCGACAACCCAGGAACGTCTCGCGTCGCGCCCCTTTGGCGAGTCCAAGTCGGATCGTCTCCTCGAGCCCCAGCGTGACCAGAGTCGCGCGTGCGTTCTCACCGAGCTTTCTGCCTGCGGCGATGCCGCTTGCGATCGCAATGATGTTCTTCATCACGCCGCCGATCGCCGTGCCGAGCACGTCCGTGCCCGGATGCACACAAAAATGTCGATTCGCGATCTCGCGTGCCAGGCGGCCAGCGAGCGCGCTATCCGCACAGGCCAGCGCCACGCCGCACGGCAGATCATTGGCAATTTCGCGGGCAAATGACGGACCTGAAAGCACCGCGGGCGTCGCCGCGGGGAGCGCCTCCGCGATGACCTCCGGCATCAGCGCGCAGCTCCCACGCTCGATGCCTTCGAGCAGCTCACCACCGGTGTGAGCGGTGCGACAAATTCGCGCATCCGCTCCGCCACGCTGCGAAAATGCTGCGCCGGCAGGGCCATCACGATGAATTCGCACCGGCTTGGCTCGGCAAGATCGCAGGTGGCGACGATTCCCGGCTCGAGTCGCACACCCGGCAGGAAGACGCGATTTTCGCGTTCGTAGTTGATCGCGGTTGCGATCTCCGTCTCACGCGCCCACAGCAGGACTTTGTGGCCCGACCGCCGCAGAACGCACGCTATTGCCGTCCGAATGCGCCACCGCCGATGATGCCTACCAGTGACATGTTGGAATTTTGCGACCGTTGGCCGGTAGGTAGTTGATCGAGATCAACGCAGTTAGCGAGGGCGGTGGGAGAGCAGGATGCTGCAGAGCAGCATCAGGCAAGGCGTGGCTCGAATCCGCACGGCCCACTATGGGTGATCGCCGCAACACCGCATCCGGCTCTCGAACTTTTTGCGGGTTCCACCGAACGTCATCGCTGCCCGCTGCCGCTTACGCACGCCGGGCATGTGTGCCGCGAGGGACTGGCCGCCGCATCGGAACCCGGTTGCAGCTTCATCACGATGCGAACCGTGGTGAGATCGTCCGCCGTCGACTGGACCTCGAATCCGAGAGCATGGGCGAAACGCAGCATTGCCGCGTTGTTCGCGAGCACGATCCCTTCCATGACGGTGAAGCCTCGGTCGCGAGCCGCTCGGATCAGCGCTTCCATCAGCAGACCGGCAATGCCGCTCTTTCGCCACGAGTCCTCGATCAGGATCCCGAAATCGCAGCTCGCGCCGTCCGGATTCGCGACGTAGCGCGCCTCGCCAACGATTTCCTCGCCGTTTTCGCACGCGACGGAGCAGACGAGCGCCATGTGCCGGTCGTAGTCGACGTCGGTCAGAAAATGGATCAGTGTGTTCGAGGGCGCATGGGCCCATTTCTGGAACCGTTTGTAGCGGCTTTCGTCGGACGATGCGCTGAGGAGCCCGCGCATCCGCTCGGCGTCGTCGGCTCTGATCGGGCGGATCGTAACCTTTCTGCCGTCGAAGAGGCGCCGTTCGTGGATGAGGTGAGCTGGATATTCGGCCATGGTCGTGGTTGCCGCTAGCGGCATCCTCGCGAGACAATTATCACGACAGCGCGCGATTGTGGCTGACCGTCATCAAAGGTGGAGTTCTTTCTGGAGAAATCACAGCCTGCGTTGACGCGGAGACCGCCGGCGCGCTGTGGCTCGGCTGCGCCGGATTTCGCGCTGCCGGCGTGCAATAAGGACCACGGTGATGGATCGACGCCGTTTTCTGGCGGGGATGGCTTCTGCATTACTCGGCGAATCCGGCGCGGGTGCAACGCAACGGGCGCAGCCCGTCGCGTCCATGTCTATGGCGCCTGAGATCGACCCCATGCAACGCATGACGTTGTTCCTGTGCGGCGACGTGATGACGGGCCGCGGCATTGACCAGATCCTTCCTTACCCGAGCCGGCCGGAGCTCTACGAGCCGTACGTTCGATCTGCGCTGCGATACGTCGAGCTCGCCGAGCAGGCGACGGGGCCGATCGCGCGTCCGGCCGGCTTCGCGTACATCTGGGGCGACGCGCTCGGCGAACTCGATCGCGCGCGACCCGCCGCGCGGATCGTCAATCTGGAGACGGCCATCACCACAAGCGAGGATGCATGGCCGCGCAAGGGAATCAATTACCGCATGCATCCCGCCAACATCGGTTGCCTCTCGGCAGCCGCGATCGACTGCTGTTCGCTCGCCAACAATCACGTGCTCGATTGGGGCTACCGCGGGCTGACGGAGACGCTCGCGACGTTGCGAGCGGCCGGCATCCGCACTGCGGGCGCGGGTGATAGCGAGAACGAGGCGTGGGCGCCCGCGGTGATCGACCTCGCCAGCGGTCGCCGCGTGATCGTCTTCGCGTGCGGCCTGGAAAGCGCGGGCGTGCCGCGTGAATGGGCAGCGGGGACAAGGCGGGCAGGTGTTTGTTACCTCCGGGATCTCGCGCCATCGACCGTCGAGTCGGTCGCCGCGCGAGTGTCCGCCGTCAAGCGCCATGGCGACATCGCCGTCTTATCGATTCACTGGGGCGGCAACTGGGGCTACGACGTGGCCCGCTCGCAACGTGCGTTCGCACACCTGCTTGTCGATCACGCGGGCGTCGATGTCGTGCACGGGCACTCGTCGCACCATCCGAAGGGCATCGAGATCTATCGTGACCGGCCGATCCTCTATGGCTGCGGTGACTTCCTGAACGACTACGAAGGCATTGGCGGCTACGAAAGCTTCAGGAGCGAGCTCGGCCTCATGTACTTTCCGACGTTCGGCACGAACGGTGCGCTCGAGGAGTTGACGCTCGTGCCAAGCCGGATACGGCATTTTCGTGTCAACCGCGCGCGCGGCGACGACGTCGCGTGGCTCGTTTCGATGCTTGCCCGCGAGGGTGGCGAGCTGGGAACGCGCGTGGAACGACGTCCTGACGACACGCTCGTCGTCCATCCCCGCTAGAGAGTCGGGGTTGCGACGATGGCGAGCTGCGGCCGCTTGCCCGCGTGTAGCGCTGCATCGTCGCTGCCTTTGACCCCAGTCAAAGCGCTTTCCGTAATCCGGGCCGAATCTGTAGTGTGGCCTGCCAGGGCCCGGTACGGGCGCGGGCCAAGCATGGAGGGGCAATCCGCTTTCCAACCATTGCCAATGGGAATCCAGCGATGATCAGAAACCGACCGGCGCGGCGCACCGTTGCGCTCGTCCTAGTCGTCCTCGGAGGGCTCCTGATGATGCTTGCACCACCGATATGGATTGGGGCGATTCCACTCGCACTGGGCGTCCTCCTCGAAGCGGTCGGCATCGGTCTGGAGCATCGCGGAGGCGCGTAGACGTGGTCGTCCGCTCGCGGGGCCTCGTCCTGCGCTCTCGCGGCCGCGGCGCGTCGACACCGATGCGCGGAGCTCGGTGTCCGGAACTCCGGTCGAATTCAAGGTAGCTCGCAATGGAGCACGTCGAGCCGTTCACGCATCAGTCGAGAATCGCCTACTTCTCGATGGAAATCGCGCTGCGGCCGGAGGTGCCCACCTACGCGGGCGGCCTGGGCGTGCTTGCCGGGGATACGGTCCGTTCGGCTGCCGATCTGGAAGTCCCGCTGGTTGCCGTGACGCTGGTGAGCCGAAATGGGCTACTTCAGACAGCAGCTCGATGCACAGGGGCGGCAGACCGAGCAACCCGAGCCTTGGGACCCCGCAAGGTACGCGACGCGCCTGAACGCGGGCGTGGCAGTCCCTATCGAAGGTCGCGAGGTGTGGGTCAGCGCATGGCTATACCTCGTTCAGGGCCATACCGGCGGGCAGGTGCCGGTCATCTTGCTCGACACCGAACTGCCTTTCAACGCAGAAGGCGATCGCGTCATCACCGATCGACTGTATGGCGGCGATGCGACCTACCGGCTCAAGCAGGAAATCGTCCTGGGCGTTGCCGGATTCCGGATGCTGCGCGCGCTCGGATTCGACATCCGAAAGTACCACATGAACGAGGGCCACTCGGCGCTGTTGTCACTGGAGCTGATGCGCCGATTCGCCTATCCCCCCGAACGAGTGCGCCTCGGTGAGCCCAGCTTCGATCTTCCGCGGGTGCGCGAGACGTGTGTGTTCACCACGCACACGCCCGTCGAGGCCGGTCATGACAGGTTTCCGTACGACATGGTCAGCCGCGTTCTCGGCGACTACGTCGACGGCGCCACCTTGAGGGGGCTGAGCGGCACGGATGTGCTCAACATGACCAAGCTCGCGCTGAGCTTGAGCGAGTACGTGAACGGCGTCGCCGAGCGTCATGCCGAGACTTCTCGCCGGCTGTTTCCCGGGCAGTCGGTCCATTCGATAACGAACGGCGTGCACGCCAACACGTGGACCGGCACGAGTTTCGCCACGCTCTACGACTCCTGGGTTCCGGGGTGGCGCCATGAACCGCAGCTGCTGGTGAGGGCCGATCGCATCCCGGACGAAGCGATCTGGGCGGCGCACAGTGCCCAGAAGGTGGCGCTCGTCGACTGGATTCGGGCACAGTCCGGGATCGAGCTGCGAGCCGATCTGCCCATCATCGGTTTCGCTCGCCGCATGACCGAGTACAAGCGCCCGGATCTGCTGTTCGGCGACGCCGAGCGCCTGAAACGCATCGCGCAGGCGCGGCCCTTCCAGCTCGTGCTGGCCGGCAAAGCCCATCCGAGCGACGAGCCCGGCAAACGCCTGATCGCGCTCGTGCACGAGCGCCTGCGCCAGATTCGAGACGACGTCCAGGCCGTGTACTTGCCCGACTACAACATGAGCACGGCGCTCCATCTGGTTTCCGGGGCAGATATCTGGCTCAACACGCCGTTGCGGCCGCTCGAGGCATCGGGCACGAGCGGCATGAAGGCGGCATTCAATGCGATCCCGAGCTTGAGCATTCTCGACGGCTGGTGGGTCGAGGGTTGCATCGAAGGCGTCAACGGCTGGGCGATCGGCGACCCTGCGGAGACGGCGTCCGATCAGGACCGCGAATCGCTCTATCGGAAGCTCGAGGACGTCGTGCTTCCGCTATACCACGACAATCGGCCGGCATGGATCGCCGTCATGAAGGGCGCCGTCTCGAAGTCCGCCTCCTACTTCGACAGCCATCGAATGATGCGTCGTTACGTGGCGGAGGCTTACTTTCGCTGAACGCGTTGCGGGGCGAGTCCGGCCAGATTTCACTACCCGACGATCCGATGCGGCATCGTCGTTCGGAGCGCACATTCGCAAATCTTGCGCAAACGCAACAACAGGATTTCGGTTGTTGGTTATCTTGAGCTGGAGCGCTCGCGACGGCCGCGTGGCGCCGCGTTGCGAACGTGCTGTTTTGAGGAACGCGCCATGAAACTTCCTATCGATGTTTCAACCCGGGTGAGCCGGGAACTCTCCTCGCTCATGGAAAAGATGGCAGGCGACCCTGACCGTGGCGAGCCCGCTACGCTCGGCGACGTGCAAGCCGCCCTGCGGCGACGCACGACCGCCGCCGAACGGCGCGAGGAAACGCTGCATCCGCAGCAGAGTTCCTCGGCACTTGTCGAGATCGACAATCTCGTCGACGAATTCGGGAGCGACGCGTTGGCGATCGATTTCGTTGCCGCAAAGGCGAGCGAGGCACTCTCGCGCATCATCGAAACTGCGATGAGCGATCCGCGCGTTCGGCGCCGGCCGACGCTCAACATGTTCGCGACGAGATGGTCGCGGGCCTCACCGCACGGCTCGTCGGCGACGGTGTGATCGAGCCGGACGAAGATGAGACTCTGCTCGCCGAGATCGATGGCTTCATCGAGCGCCACGGGCCGGACACCCTGGCCGAGGAATTGATTCGCTTCGAATAGCGAGGTGGCGTTCCAGTCGAGGCGAGCAGTGCGTCCGATTGACGCGAGTCAAATGATGCAAACGAAATGATGCAAGAATGAAATTTGGACAATGGTCGTTGTCGTCATGAAACAGTGGAGGTAAACATGGTCACAAGAAAGGTCGCAAGAACCAGGAACGTTGGTAAGTCCGGCGGCAAGGCGCTTGAGCCGGCCGTGCGCTCACAGCCGGCTCCGAAGCGCGCGAGCGCGAGCGACGCCAAGGCCGCAACGGAGCAGGCGTGGACCGCAGTGAAGGAGGCTGTGAGATCGGGCAAGGTGCAGCCGGTGACTGCGGTGCGCGCGACAGGAAAAGCCGTTCGGAACGTCGCGAGGTCCGGAGCGAAACAGACGGGTGTCGCCGCCGAGACACTCGCGAGAGCGGTAGAAAAGATCCTTGTGTCCGCCGTGACCGAGGCCAAGGGTGCCGCCCAGGCTGCTCGAGACGCGGCAGCAGAGGTCGAGAGGTCGGTCAGCCGCGCGCTGAAGGCGATCAGGACTGCCGTAAGGAAGCGTGCCATGGTGGCCGTCGACGAGGCCACGCGGAGGCGTCCGGGTGCAGCGGCCAAGAAGAGGGCGCGAAAGCCCATGCGTGCGCCGGCCAAATAGACCGCGTGGGGCTGCGTCGGCCGGTTGGATCGACGCGCGGTCGAGCCACAGGTTTGCGCAGCGTTCGTCGCCCGCGCGGCATAGCGGTCGACCGAAAGACAGTGATCTACGCCAGCGGGTCCTGCGCGCTGGCGCGTGCCTGATGTCGGATGCCATGCTCGCGGCCGCGACGCTCTTCACCGTCATCTTCGCGCTCAACGTCGTACCGGCGTTCGCGCCGCCGACGTGGCTGGCGCTGTCGTGGGTCGGTTTCGGGCATCCAGCTGCGAACCCGCTGGTCGTCGCACTGATTGGCGCTGCGGCGGCGACCGCGGGACGCGTGGTGCTCGCCCGGCTGGCGCGCGTCGTCATCAGACAGCGGATCCTGAGCGATCGAAGCCGGGACAACGTCGATGCACTGCGCGACACGCTGGTTACCCACAAGCGGCTGACGTTCGGGATCTTCCTGTTCTACGCATTCAGCCCATTTCCGTCGAACTGGCTGTTCATCGCGTATGGGCTCACACCGCTTGCGCTCAGGCTGATCGCCGTCCCATTCTTCATTGGTCGCTGGGTGAGCTACAGCTTCTTCGTCTTCACCGCAGCTCGCGTCTCGCAGCGGCTCGACTTCGAGACGCCCGAAGCAGAGCCGTATTTCGGCCTCTATTTTGTTCTGACCCAGCTGCTGCTGTTGGCTGTGGTCTACGCGTTCACGCGCATCGATTGGCAATACCTCATGGCGCGCAAGCGACTGCGCTGGCTGGCGCGACGATGACGTGAGCACCGCTAGGCGCCGCCGGCGAGCTCGTTGGCGGCCAAAGCTAGACCGAGGACCACTCGCGCCATCGCCGGGTAACGAAGTTGGTCAGGCGTATCGAAGGCCGTGTGGTAATGCGGGTAGCGATAGAACGCAGTGTCCGTCACCATCAGGGCGGCGTAGCCTTCGCGCCAGAACGAGAGCTGATCGCTCCACGCGACGCCCGGCACGAACGAGAAGGTCGCGAGCGACTCGCACGGAAAATCGGAATGCGCCCGAAACGCGCGTACCGCATCGTGTAGCGCTTGCCGCGATGCGAGGTTCGATACGAAGGCGATGAAGTCGCCGCGGTCGGGATAGAACCAACGCACGAAGGGAGGATAGTGTTGGCTGCCCGGGCGGTCGCTGTAACACCCGAGCATCTCCAGCGAGAGCATGAGACGGATGTCGTCGCCTCGCTGGCGTGCCGCCCGCGCGTAGATCCGGCTGCCCATTTCGCCCGAGCGGAAGAACGGTGGCTCCTCGTTGACGAAGGCGACGAGCCGGACCGTCCGTCTGGGTCGTGCGTGCGCGAGCAACCGGCCGATTTCGAGCAGCGCCGCGACGCCGCTTGCGTTGTCGTCCGCTCCGGGGCTCCCCGCCACGGTGTCGTAGTGCGCGCCCAACAGGACGATCTCGTCCCGCTGTTCGGCGCCGACGATTGCGATTTCCAGATTTTCGCAGTCGATGCCGCCGACGCGGTACGACTGCGCCCGGACCGCGTGCCCCTGCGAGCCCCACTCGCTGCGAATGAAATCTGCCGCAGCGGCGAGCGCCTGCGGCCGGAACACGTTCCGCTCGCCGATATCAACGGCGAGCACAACGCTGTGGTCGCGCAATCGCTCGGCGAGCGCTCGCGGGGTCTCATCGCTCATGAGGCACTCGCGAATCGGCAAAGCGTGCCGGCGCGGAGGCGCCGTCGGCGGCCGTGGCCGACTACATTTTCGCCTTGAGATAGGCGAGGAGATCGTCGAGCGTGACGAGCTTCGCGTAGTCGCCTTCGGGGATATCGACGCCGAGATTGCCGTGCAACGCGACAAGGAAGTTCAACCAGTCCATCGAGTCGAGATCCACCTGGTCGCGCAGCGGCACGGCGGGTTTCAGCTCATCCGGCGAAATCTCGGGCGCGATCCGCCGCAGCGTGTCGAACACGGATTGGCGCAGCGTCGCGGGGTCCATTCGGGTAGTCGTCATGTCGTCGCCTCATCGAGCTTCTCGGGTTCCTGCAACAGCCGGTCGATCTCGTTCAGGAACAGCGCACCGCGGTGGCCGTCGCTCGCCCGGTGGTCGGCCGAAAGGCTCGCCGTGATGATGGGTGTCGCGATCACCTGTCCGCGATCGACCCACGGCCGTTCGGTCGCCTTGCCGAACCCGACGAGCGCGACCTGTGGTGGATAGATGACGCCGTGCACGAGCCCCACACCCTGATCGCCGAGATTCGTCACGGTGATCGTCGCGTCGGTCATTTCGGAGCTCTTGAGCGTGAGCGCGCGCGCCCGGGCGACGAGGTCGGAGAGCCGCTGCATCAGAGGATCGAGCCCAAGCGCATCGACGTCGCGGATCGCCGGGGCGATCAAGCCGCCCTGGCGGAGCGAGATCGCCACACCCAGATGGACGCCTGGCCCCGGCACGAATGCGCCGTCGCGGTAGTAGCCGTTGAGCTCCGGAAATTTTCGCAGCGCTAGCGCAACGACCTTGAGCAACGGCACCGCCATCAGGACCCGCTCGGTCACGGGGCGGCCCTCGTTGCGCGCGGCGAGCCATCGCGTCGCCCGCGCAAGCACGATGTCCGTCGCGAGATAGTAGTGCGGAATCTCGCGCTTCGAGCGCGCCATCGCTGCACCGATCGCAACGCGCATCGCGAGCGCTCGGTCGCCGGGTGTTGGGGCCGGTGGCTTCGCCGCGGCGGCCCTGTCGATGTCCTCGAGCGTCACCGCGCCTTGGGGACCGGTGCCGGTAACGCGCGCGAGGTCGATGCCTAGCGTCTCCGCGCGCAGGCGAGCCGCCGGCGACACGCGCCGGCGCGCCTCCGTCACTGCGGCCGCGGGGACAACCGGCGCTGGCGCCACGGTCGTGCGGGCTGGAGCCGCCATCGGCGCAGGAGTTGCCGTCGTTTGCTTGCGTTTTTCCGCTTCCGCGTGCTCGGGTGTTTCGCCGGGCTCGAGCAAGCGCGCGATGACCGTCCCGACCGGCACTGTCTGGTTAAGCTCGAGCAGAAGCTCGTAGACCGTTCCTTCCTGCCAGATCTCGACGTCGATCGCCGACTTGCTGGTGTCCACGACGGCGACGACGTCTGCCCTTGTGCACGAGGTCGCCGGGCTTTACCTTCCACTCGAGCAGCGTGCCTTCGTCCATCTCGGCGCCGAGCGAGGGGAGCTTGAACTCGATCATGATGTCACGCCTTGCCGAGAACTTGCCGTGCGGCGGCGACGATCTTCGCCGGCTGCGGCAGCGCCGCCTCCTCGAGGTGCTTCGCATAGGGTATCGGCACCTCCTCACTGCACACGCGCGCGACCGGCGCGTCGAGATCGTAGAGCGCCTGCTCCATGATGCGCGCCATGACCTCCGGCGGCGAGGCTGCCGGTGCGCCAGCCTTCGTCGACGATGACGGCGCGGTGCGTGCGGCGCACCGAAGCCATGATCGTGGCGTCGTCGAGCGGCCGCAGCACGCGCAGGTCGATCACCTCGGCCTCGATGCCGTCCGCGGCGAGCTGTCGGCCGCCTCGCAGCGCCTTCCACACGTGCCGCCGAAGGTGATCAGCGTGACGTCGCGCGCCGGCGCGCAGCACCTTCGCCGAGCGCGATGTCGACGCGTCGCCATGCGTCGGTCGAGCTCGCCCTCGAAGTTGTAGAGCAGCGCGTGCTCGAAGATGACGACCGGATCGGGATCGGCCAGCGCCGGCGCGAGCATGCCGCGCGCGTCCTCGACGGTCGCCGGCGCGAGCGACCGTGATGCCCGGGAACGTGCGCGTACCAGCCCTCGAGGCTGTGCGAGTGCTGGGCGGCGAGCTGCCGGCCGGCGCCGGTCGCCATGCGGATCACCAGCGGCACGTGGAACTGGCCGCCCGACATGTGGCGGTAGAGCGCCGCGGTGTTCACGATCTGGTCGAGCGCCAGCAGGCTGAAGTTGACCGTCATGACCTCGACGATCGGCCGCATGCCGCCGAGCGCCGCGCCGATGCCGGCGCCGACGAAGCCGAGCTCGGAGAGCGGCGTGTCGCGGATGCGCTCGGGCCCGAACTCGTCGAGCAGACCCTTGCTGACACCGCGTAGGTGCCGCCGTAGCTTGCCGACGTCCTCGCCCATCAGGAAGACGCGCGGGTCGCGCTGCAGCGCCTCGCGCAGCGCTGCGCGCATGGCTTCGCGGTAGCGTGATCGTCTCATCGGCGCCGCCTGCGCGTGTAGACGATCGCGTGCAAGATCGTCGACCGGCTCCCAGCGTGCCGGCCTCGGCGAAGGCGACGGCGTCCTCGACTTCCCGCTTGACCGCGCGCGTCGAGCGCGACGAACTCGTCCTCGGTGAGCCTTGCCCTCGGCCTTCAGCCGGTTGGTAAAGGTGTGGATCGGGCCGCGCTTCTTCCACTCCTCGATCTCCGCCTTGTCGCGGTAGAGTTCGGGGTCGAACATCGAGTGGGCGCGGAAGCGGTAGGTCTGGAACTCGACGAAGCGCGGGCCCGTCGCCGGCGCGCACGCGCTGCGGCCGCTGCCGCGCGGCCTCGTGCACGGCGACGACGTCCATGCCGTCGACGGCCTGCGCCGGCATCCCGTAGGCCGCCGCCTTGGCGCAGAGGTCGGTCTGCGATTCGGAGCGCGCGAGCGCCGTGCCCATCGCGTAGAGGTTGTTCTCGCAGCAGAACAGCACCGGCAGCTGCCACAGCGCCGCCAGGTTCATCGACTCGTGGAACGCGCCTTCGGCGACCGCGCCTTCGCCGAAGAAGCAGGCGGTGACGCGCGGCTTCGGCCCTGCATCTTGTCGGCGAGCGCCAAGCCCGACGGCGAGCGGCAGACCGCCGCCGACGATGGCGTTGCCGCCGTAGAGGCGCGTCGCCGGCGTCGAACAGGTGCATCGAGCCGCCGCGGCCGCGGCAGCAGCCTTCGCGCTTGCCGTACATCTCGGCCATGATCGCGTTGGCGGACATGCCGCGCGCCAGCGCGTGGCCGTGCTCGCGATAGGTGGCGACGACGTGTCCTCGGCCGCGAGCGCGTGCAGCGCGCCGACGGCCACCGCCTCCTCGCCGATGTACAGGTGCAGGAAGCCGCGGATCTTGCCTGCGCCGTAGAGTCGGCGCAGCGCTCCTCGAAGCGCCGGATGCGCACCATGTCGCGCGAGCAGCGTCAGCGCGAGCGCGTGCGAAGCGTCACGGGCTTGAGGGCGGCGTCGTGATGCGGCTCGCTTCAGCGTTCGTCGCCGCTCATGCGCCTGCCCTCCAGCGTCGAGGTGTCGCCCTCGGGCAGGCCCAGCTCGCGCGCCTTGAGCAGCCGGCGCATGATCTTGCCGCTGCGGGTGCGCGGCAGCGCGGCGACGAACGCGATCTCCTTGGGCGCGACGGCCGCGCCGAGGCGCTTGCGCGCGTGGCCGAGCAGTTCCAGCGCGAGCTCCTCGCTCGGCTCGAAGCCCGCCTTGAGCGAGACGAAGGCCTTCACCGATTCGCCGACGACCGGATCCGGCTTGCCGATGACGCCGGCTTCGGCCACCGCCGGGTGCTCCATCAGCGCGCTCTCGACCTCGAACGGGCCGATCAGGTGGCCGGCGGACTTGATGACGTCGTCGGCGCGGCCGACGAACCAGAAATAGCCGTCGGCGTCGCGCCTGGCGAGGTCGCCGGTGAGGTACCAGATCGCCGGCAGAAGCACTTGCGGTAGCGCTCTTCCTGGTGCAGGTAGCCGCGGAACATCGACGGCCACCCGGCGCGCAGCGCGAGCTCGCCTTCGACGTCCGGCGCCTCGATCTACCTCGCACGAGCCGTCCTCGCGCGCGCTGCACGACGAACGCCTCGACGCCCGGCAGCGGCTTGCCCATCGAGCCCGGGCTTGATGTCCATCGCGGGCGTGTTGGCGATCATGATGCCGCCGGTTTCGGTCTGCCACCAGTTGTCGTGGATCGGCAGGCCGAACGCCTCCTTGCCCCACCACACGGCTTCGGGATTCAGCGGCTCGCCGACGCTGGCGACGAAGCGCAGCTTCGGAAAGCGATACTGCTTGCGCCATGTCGGCGCCGGCCTTCATCAGCATGCGGATCGCCGTCGGCGCCGTGTACCAGACGCTGACCTGCTGCTCCTGCAGAAGGCGATACCAGCGCTCGGCGTCGAAGTCCGCCTCGTCGACGATGACTCGTCACGCCGTGCAGCAGCGGCGCGATGATGCCGTAGGAGGTGCCCGTCACCCAGCCGGGGTCGGCGGTGCACCAGAAGATGTCCTCGGCATGCAGGTCGAGCGCGTACTTGCCGGTCGCGTAATGCGTCGACGACGGCGCCGTGAACGTGGATCGCGCCCTTGGGCGTGCCCGTCGTGCCGCTGGTGAAGTGCAGCAGCGCCATGTCGTCGGCGCTCGTGCGCTCGGCGTCGAAGCGTTCGGACGCACGGTCCATCAGCGTTGCGAGATCGAGCGTGCCCGGCACCTCCGTGCGCGCGCCGCCGTCGCCGACGAGCAGCACGTGCTCGAGCCGCGGCAGGTCGCCAGCGATGCCCGCGACCTTGCGCCGGTAGAGCGCCTCGGTTGTGACCAGCACCTTCGCTTCGCCCAGCGTCGAGCCGCGTCCGGATCGGCTCGGGGCCGAAGGCCGAGAAGAGCGGCGACACGACGCTGCCGTTCTTCAGCGCGCCGAGCGCGGCAATATAGAGCTCGGGAATGCGACCGGCGAGGATGAAGACGTGATCGCCCTTGCCGACGCCGAGGCCGCGCAGCGTATTCGCAAAGCGGTTGGTGAGCCGGCGCGAGCTCGGCGTAGGTGAGGTCGCGCTGCCGCAAATCGCGGTCGATGAAGCGGAAGGCGGTGCGGTCGCACACCGGCGTCGCGAGATGGCGGTCGACGGCGCTGTAAGCGATGTTGACGAAGCTGCCGGGACGCAACCCCAACTCGCTGCGGACCGCATCCCACGAGAACCGGCGCCGCTCGGCATCGTAATCGGCAAGATGCGGCGCCGGCCGCAGGTCCGACACCGATTTGCGGATGATCGTCGCTCGCAGCATCCCGTGTCTTCTTTGGTTCGCGCTCTTGACCCAGTATGGCCTCCTCGCGGGATCAGGATTTGACGCTCGTCAACCTAGTCGTGCTGGAAACCGGGCGCGGGCGCTCGATCGGCTTCGGGCGGGCCCAGGCATCCGCCGTTCGCGCTCTGAACGGTCATCGGCGCTCCCTCCATGCCGTCACCCCCGACGGATGGCCGCAGGCGGCCGCATCTTGAAATGCTGCAACGGGATCACCGCGCCAAGTCGGGCTCCCCGCAACCGCGGAGCATGATGCCGCGGACCTGATCGCGCAGCCGCACGGCAGCCGACCAGTCGCGTCCGACGGGCATGACGGGCGTCTGCACGCTGACCGCCACCGGACAACGAATGGGAAGCCACCGATGCTCGCGCAGCAGCGAGCGCGTGCCGCGAAGCACGATCGGAACGATCGGCGCGCCGGTCGCCGAGCTGACCGCGAAGGCGCCGAGGCGAAACGCAGCCAGGCCCGGAATGCGCGAGAACGTCCCCTCGGGGAAGAAAACGCTACGTCGATGCGCTCGTCCTGCTCGCCGTGCTCTCATCCGACGTTCACTTCGCGGCCAAGCGTGAATTCGCGCGCATACCGCTGCTCGGCGCGCAACCTCCAGGGGGTTGGCGATCGCGATGACCAATTCGCGCGCGAGCGAAGCGCTCTCGGATCGAGCGAAATCGCCGTGGCGTCGTTGCGTTACCCGGATTGGCTAGGAAGTCGAGGGCTGCGGTAGCTGGACCGTCCTCGCGGTCAACGCGGACGTCGCTTGACAGGTGCGTACGAACGGGCCGGGCGCGTAACCGCGCCTGTCGTGCGCGGCCGGCGCGCGACGCCGCGCCGCGAACCGGTGTCCGCTGCGCTCGTCCCGGCGATGCGGTTTCCCGCGGGACGGTGCAGCAGCGCGAGGAGCTCCGCCAGCGGGCGCGTGTTGAGCACGTCGTTCCGCGCGAGCCATCCGCGCCGCGCCTGACTGACGCCGTAGCGGAGATTGGCGAACTCCCGGGTGCTGTGCGCGTGATCGGGAAGCTCGCCGGCGAAGTGATGATCGAAATACTCGACCCGCACACCACCTCGAGCAGCGACAGGAGCGCCGGACGGTTGACGGCGAGCGAAAGATCGAGCACGGTAACCGAGTCGCCGGCTCTGCGCGCCGGACGCGCTGCAGCAGCGCGACGTCGCGCTTGACGCCGCTGACGAGCATCGCGTCCTTCGGAGCTGGCGAGCCGCAGCTGATGCAGCGCGCAAAGGCCGTCGGCGTCGCCGTTGAACACGTCGAAATGGGTCATGCGTCACTGGCCGGCGAATCGCGACGAGGCGTAGCGTGCCGAGTCGCGCTGCCGCCCGGCGAAAGGAAGATGCGCGATGAGCAACGACGATCTGATGCTGTTTGCGCTCGCGGCCAGCCGACGCGTTCGGCGAGGCGGTCAGCGCGGCGCTCGCGCATCGCGCTCTCCGCGCACGAGGAGCGCGAGTTCGAGGACGGCGAGCACAAGGCGCGGCCGCTCGTGAACGTGCGCGGCCGCGACGTCTACGTCATCCATTCGCTGTACGGCGACGCCGACGCAGAGCGTCAACGACAAGCTCGTCCGGCTGCTGTTCTTCCTCGGCGCGCTCAAGGACGCCGCGGCGGGCCGCGTCACCGCGGTCGTTCCCTATCTCGCCTATGCGCGCAAGGACCGCAAGACGCAAGCCGCGCGATCCGGTCACGACGCGCTACGTCGCCCAGCTCTTCGAGGCGGTCGGCACCGATTGCGTCGTGACGCTCGACGTGCACAATCTCGCCGCGTACCAGAACGCGTTCCGCTGCCGCGACCGAGCACCTCGAGGCGAATCCGCTGTTCGTCGAGCATTTCGCCGCCCGGCTCGCCGATGCGCCGGTCGCGCGTCGTCTCGCCCGACGCCGGCGGCATCAAGCGCGCCGACGCGTTCCGCCAGCGCCTGGGCGCGGCGCTCGGCCGGCCGATCGGCGCCGGCGTTCGCGGAGAAATACCGCAGCGCCGGCGTGGTGAGCGGCGAGGCATTCGTCGGCGACGTCGACGGCAAGGTGGCGATCATCGTCGACGATCTGATCAGCGGCGGCAACGACGATCGCGCGCGCCGCGCAGGCCTGCCGCAAGCGCGGGCGCGCAACGCGCGTATCGCGGCGGCTTCGCACGGCGTGTTCGCGGCGCGCGGCCAATGCGACGCTCGCGCGCGAGCGCGTCGAGCGAGATCGTCGTCACCGACACGATCCCGCCGTTGCGCGTCACCGATCCCGCGCTCCGAGCGAAGCTGGTGCATGCGTGAGCGCCGCGGGGCTGTTCGCCGAAGCGATCAGGCGGCTTCATGCCGGAGGCTCGATCGTGGAGTTGCTCGGCTCGCTGAGCGGCAGGTCCGGCGCCGGGCCATCGACACCGTTCGACGTGCTCGCGCGCGAGCCGGAGGTAATCCCGGGCCCGCGCGCGCCAGAGACGCGAATCGCGCAACGCCGGCTCTTTCAGGTGCCAGAGCGCGACCTTCGCGCGCATGCACGCGCGATAGCTCTGGTAGAAATGCACGAGCGTTGCGGGCGGCGTGTCGCCGCTGAGCTCGGTGTACGCGTCGAAGATCGTGCGCTTGAGCCCGGGGGCGCCGAGGCGCTCGCATTCGAGCGCGAGGAAGCCGAGCTCGTCGGCCGGATCGAGGATGCGGAAGTCGCGCGAGAACTCGAGGCAGTCGATGATCTGCGGTTCGGGCAGCAGGCAGATGTGCTCGGGCCGCAGATCGCCGTGGCCTTCGACGATGCGGCCGGCGCGCGCACGCTCGCCGAACAACGCGGATTCGCGATCGATGAGCGCAGCAAGCCGGGCGCACGTTGGAGCGAACAACTCGGCCGGCAGTGCGAACTCGGGCGCGGAGAGATCGCGCAGGTTGTCGGCGACGCTTTGGGCGAGCCGCTCGCGATAGTCGTCCGCCGTCATCACGATGGGCGGGCAGTCGCGTAGAAACGGCAAAGCCTGCCGATCGCGTTGCGGACGTCCTGGACCGGGACTCGCCCCCGCCGGATCGCCTCGGTCTAGCATGCGACTCCCTCGGGCAGCCGGCGCATCCGGACGAGCCAGTCGACGACGGTGGCGGCCGGCCCGAAGGACAATTGGCCGTCGGCGTTCTGCGTCAGCGGCACGGCCTCCAGGTAAACGCCGGACGTGAGGCGCCGATTGAGTCGCACCTCCTCGATGCAGTGCTGGCGTCGCACGGCTGCTGTGCTGAAATCGAGGTAGTCGTAGCGCACGGGCTTCTTGAGCTTCCAGGCATGGCGGTCGGTGAGGAATACCCAGGACATGTGCGTCTCGATCGCATCGACGCGCAAGGTCGGCTCCGGATAGCTCCCCGGCCGTGACAAAAACGCAACCTTCGCCGCGAGGTCCGGATCGACGGCGGGCGGAGGCCTGCCGGAGGCGAGCTTGGGCACGGCAAGCCGGTCGAGGACTTCGCGCCACGATTCGAGGCGCTGCGCGTGGTCGAGGGGAGTGCCGGCGTCGTACGAAACGACGTAGGAAAGCTCGTCCGCTCCGAGGGGCTCGCACGTGTGAACCTGGTGCTCGAGCACCGAGACGTCGGCCTCCGAAGCGTCAGCGCCGCGGCGTGCCCTTTCTTCGACGCGCCGGCGCAACGTCGCAATGTCGGCGGCGAAGGAGACGATGACGAACGGAATCCCCTGCGCGGCCGCGAACTCGCGGAAAAGATCTCGCTGCCAGCGCTTCAGGAACGTCCCGTCGACGATCGCGATGTCGCCCGCACCGACGATTTCGCCCGCCAGCGACAGGGCGCGACGATAGGTCTCCTTCGTCACGTCCGGCGCGTAGAGACCGCTGTCGAGCGCCGACGCGGTGCGCGCCCGCGAGGACAGTCCGTGCAGACGCTTGCGCTCGATGTCGGTGCGAACGCGCACCGCGCCTGTCAGCTCGACAAGCGCCTGCGTGAGCGTCGTCTTCCCGCAGCCGGTGAGGCCATGGGTGATGACGATCGCCGGCTGGAGTTGCCGGGCGTAGCGCTGCGCGAGGCGCACGTAGCCGCGGAATTCGGCGAGCGACGCCGACCGCTCGCTGCCGGGCGCGAGCTGGCTCTGCCGCAGCGAAACCACCTTGGCGCGCACAAGCGCCCGGTACGCGAGATAGAAACGCAGCACGGCGAGCCCGGCGTAGTCGCCGGTGGCCTCCAGGTAAGCATTGAGAAAGCGGTGTCCGAGATCCGGCCGGCCGCGGTCCTCGAGGTCCATCGCCGCGAACGCGGCCTCGCTCATGACGTCGATCCAGCGCAGATGGTCGTTGAACTCGATGCAGTCGAAGATCGTGATCGAGCCATCGACGAGCGCGATGTTACCGAGATGCAGGTCGCCATGGCATTCGCGGATGAACCCGTCCGCCTTGCGCCGCCGGAACGCTGTCGCGCGCGCCGCGAATTCCGCTTCCGTCCACAGGGAGAGCTCGACGAGCGATGCCCGGTCGGACGCATCGTCAAATAGCGGCATCATCTGCGCGAAATTCTGGAGCGCGTAGTCGTGGACGTCCTCGGGCGACCCGAACGGGCCGTCGGCACGCGCGATGCCGATGCGGCCGTGGAAGTCGGCCACGACGGCCGCCAGCGCGTCGATGTGCGCCGGGCTCAGCTCGCCGCGCGCGAGCATGCGGCTCGCCAGGTCGTCCTGCGCGAACTCGCGCATCTTCACCGCATACTCGAGAGCCGGACCGCTGCCCCCGATCGCCGGATGCGAGGACGCTTCCGGTGATTGGGACGACGTCGAGATAGAGCGCCGGCGCGAGACGGCGATTGAGATGCAGTTCCTGCTCGCAGTAGAACCGCCGGGCGGCAAGCGTGGAGAAATCGAGGAAACCCAGCGCAACGGGCTTCTTGATCTTGTACGCGTAGCGCCCCGTCAGCAGCACGTGGGAGATGTGCGTCTCGAGCCGCTGCACGCGCTCGCAATCGCTGCCGAACACCGCAGGATCGCCGAGGGCCGCGATGAGCCGGGCCTGATCCGTCGTGGAATCAACCGTGGTTGAGACCGTCATCGAACCGTTGCCCCCGCTTGGGCAGCTGCGACGGCCGTCGATCGCCCTCCGGGGGCCGATCGCGTCCCTGTTCCGTCGCTCGTCACCATTATCGCGGGATTGCGCCGGAACCGATTGACCGGAATCATGTTTTGCCGCTGCCAGCGGGTCCTGGCCGGGCGTGCGCGCCGTTGACCCTGGTCAAGACGCCCGCTTGGGGGTGTCATTAGCATCGAACCAGGAGGGTCGGCGGTTTCCGCAAGGCCGCGGGATGCCGATACGAGCCGGCGATGCAACCGCATTTCTATCTCGCCTATACCCCGCGCGGTGCGGGTGTCGCCGCGGCGACGTTCCACCTCGTGCGGGGCGAGGACGTCTATGGCTGGTTCATCGGGGCGCGCAACCATGGCTCCAGCGCCGCGTTCTTCGCGCTCGAGCGCTATTACTCGAAGGAGCCCACGATCTATTGGCAGAGCGTCGAGGACGACGTTCATGGCCCGTGGAAGGCGGATGTTGCCGGCACCGGGACCGCAGCTACGAGCGGTGGTCCGGTCCCCGAGGCCGTTCGCCACGAGCTCGCACAACTGCAATCGGCGTTCGCCGACGAATGGCTCTTCTACCCGGAAGATCGCCGCGCCGAACGCGAGATCGAGGCCTATCGCAGGCTCGAATTGCCCGTCGAGACGGTGAACGTCCAGGCCGGCCAGTTCCACCGCTTCGACCAGAGCCAGCCCACGTGGGTCTACGCTTCGCGAGGCATCGATCTCAACCTCATGGCCTACCTCGGCGACCATTGGACGCTTGACCATCGCCTGGCGCCGGAATGAGCGCGCGCTTAGGAGCGCAAGCCATCGGCGGGCGCGAGGCGCGGCGCGCGCACCATCCACCCTGAGAATGCTTCGCGCCGCCCCGTCTGGCATACAATCGCTGGTGCGGTGTCAGCGAGCTTTTTCTGCTCGCGCGCCGCGACAGCCGATTGGCCGGGGGAGGACGATGGGGCGGCAGCCCGAGGATTCGCGACAACGGACGATGATCGAGTCCCCGTCCGAGGGCACTCGCGACCCGGCGTCCCTTGTCGGGCGGGCGTCGGTCAGCCAGCCACAGGCGAAATGCGCGGAGTGCAGCCTCCGAAGCTTCTGCCTTCCCTCTGACCTGCCGCCGTCGACGCATGCGCGCCTCGGGGCTGCCATCAGCTCGCGCCGGCGATACACGCGTGACGAGACGCTTTATGGTGCCGGCGACAAGCTCGAGGCGGTGTATGCGATCCGCGCCGGCTTTTTCAAGACGAGCGTGGTGTCCGAGGACGGTCGCGAGCAGGTAACGGGCTTTCACATGGAAGGCGACATCGTTGGTATCGAAGGCATCGGGGGCGGGCATCACACCAGCCGGGCCCTCGCGCTCGACGAAAGCGAAGTCTGCGTGATTCCACTGGTCAATCTCATGCAGCTTGGCCTCGAGAGCCAGCCGATCCAGCATCACTTGCACCGCATGCTGAGCCGCGAGATCAGCCGCGACCAGAGCGTGATGGCGATGCTCGGCGGCCCGTCCGCCGAGGAGCGCCTGGCGACGTTCCTGATCAATCTTTCGAGGCGGCTGCAGGCCCGGAACTATTCGCCATCGGATTTCCGGCTGCCGATGACCCGCGAGGATCTCGGGAGCTACCTGGGCCTCAAGCTGGAGACCGTCAGCCGCACGTTGACGAAACTGCATGAACACGGATTGATCGACGTGCAGCGAAGGCATATCCAGATTCGCCACCTCGACGCTCTGGCCGCGCTCGTCGGCCGCTGATTCGGCGTGGTCGCGCGCAACCGAGCTGGTCGAATCGCTACTTCCGGGTCTGCAGCTCGCGTTCCCGGCTTCGGCCCGGCAGCTCGGAGAGCTCCGCCAACTGCGTTGCGAGCTGCGGCAGCAGATCGTCGATGGTGACAATCCCGACCAGGATCCCTGCGGTATCGACGACCGGCATCCGCCGCACGCCCTTCGCGGCCATCAGCCGGACGACATCGGCGCAGTGCTCGCGCTCTTCCACGGTCGTGAGATGCCCGATCAGAAGATCGCCGAGCTTGATGCCTTTCGCGTCGAGTCCCGGCGCCACCACCTCCACCACGACGTCGCGATCGGTGACGATGCCCAGAGGCGTGCGCCGCCCGTCGCGCTCGTCGACGACGACCAGATCGCCGACGTGATGATGGCGCATCAGGTTCGCGGCTTCTACCACCGTGGCGTCGCGCGTCGCGCAGACAACGTTGCGGTTGCAGGTTTCGCCTATCGTCATGGCGGTCGTCTCGGTTTCGGGTAACTCTCGTTAAGATGGACGCCGCTCAGTGCCCGCCGCGGCGGCTGACCTCGGCGGGCTCGGCGATTACGTCCTCTTCTTCACTGTCCCTCGCCGGCCAGTCGTCCGCGGCAGCCTGGGCTTCATCTCCCGCCAGAGGTTCGCCCTCGAAGAAAAGCGACCCGGGAAGCGCATCGTCGTAGTCGTTCTCCGGCCGGATCATCACCAACTCCGAATCCGCTTTCGGCCGCATGCGCTGGGCGTGCGTCGGCGTCTTCGGGTGCTTGCTCTTCGCCGGCCTGCGCTTCCGGCTGCCATAACCTGTCGATGTCGTCATGGGGTTGTGCTCCGGTGGAAGAACTTCGTTCACGTCCACGCGCGGGATCCGGCGTGACCACAGAAAGCCTGCCGGCGCCCCGCGTCAGCGTGGCGCACCGTGCTTGCCGACGCTGACGCGCTTTGCCTGCATCCCTTCCGCAGCCGGTTCCGGGATGAACTGCACCGACATTCCCTCCTCCAGGCGGTCGAACGAAGGATCGACAACGTTGTCGCGGCTGAAGTAGTACTCGGTGCCGTCGCCGGTTTCGACAAAGCCGTAGCCCTCGTCGGCGAAGATCCTAACGACAGCGCCGCGCAGTTCGGTCGGGTGCGTCTTGACCGCGCCGCGCTGGAGCCGAACGACGTCCTCGAGCCGCCGCGTGACGGCATCGAAGGCATCGCGCACCGCGACGTGCGGATCCTCCGCGTGGTCGCGGTTGACGATGACATCGTGCTCCGGAACGTGTACCACGATGCGGACGTTGAACCAGCGTCCCTGCTGGTGATGCCGACGCTGCTCTTCGACCGCGACCTGGCAGCCCGTGACGTTCGGATGGAATTCGTCGAGCTTGGCAACTCTTTGCCGGATGAGCGTCTCGAGCGCGTCGGACCGAGGAACATGGCGCATCGTGATTTTCGGCGGTATCTGCATATCGACTCCCTAAGGGCTCTGCTGCATTCTGCGAATCCGACGACCTGCGCACATGAGCGCCGGACGTCCTCTTATCCACGCTACGCGCCGGCGCGCACGGCGTCTTGACCTTCGTCAACGTTGCGCCCGGGTGCGCGTGACGATGGCGATGGGCGTTGCGTCGGAATATTTCCTGGATTGCAGAGGTCCGCTCCTACGCGGTGTCAGGCGACGGATGGCAGCGCTTCGGGCCGGACGGTGAAGTGCGCGTCGAGGCCTTTTCTTCTCGGTGGCGAGGCGGGATCGGCTCATCACCGCAGATGGTGTACGTGCTGGCCGAGCATTTCGGGGACCACCAGCGTGACTCCAAGCGGGGTTACGGAGAATCGCCGCCGGTCCTCCTCGGGATCAAGCCCCACATGGAGCTCGGCCGGCACCCTGCAATGTTTGTCGACGACGGCGCGCCTTAACACCGCCCCGCGTCCGATATCCACGTTGGGCAGGATCACGCAATCCTCCACCGTCGCGTAGTCGTGCACACGGACATTGGAGAACAGTACCGAGCGCTGTACTGTGGAACCGCTGACGATGCAGCCGCCGGCGACGAGCGAATCGACGGCCATGCCGCGGCGGCCATCGTCGTTGAACACGAACTTTGCCGGCGGCAACTGCTCCTGATGGGTCCAGATCGGCCAGTCCTCGTCGTAGAGATTGAGCTCGGGAACCACGTCGGTGAGCGCGATGTTGGCTTCCCAGTACGCGTCGACGGTGCCGACGTCGCGCCAGTAGCACCCGCTGCCGCCCGTGTTCACGCAACTCTCGGCAAAGTCGTGGGCCAGGACGCGCGCGCCGCGGCCGATGAGGTGCGGAATCAGGTCCTTGCCGAAGTCGTGGCTCGAGCCGGAATCGTCGGCATCGCGTAGCAGCTCGTCGTAGAGAAAGGTGGCGCCGAGGACATAGACGCCCATGCTGGCGAGCGCGCGTCCCGGCCGCCTGGGAATCGCCGCCGGCGCCACGGGCTTTTCGGCGAAACCAACGATCCGGCGCTCGGGATCGACCTCCATCACGCCGAGCGCACTGGCTTCCTCGAGCGGAACGTCGATGCACGCGATCGTCATGTCCGCGCCCGTCGCGACGTGGTCGTGGAGCATCCAGCGATAGTCCATCTTGTAGACGTGGTCGCCGGCGAGGATCAGCACGTGGTCGGGCGCATGCCGGCGCAGGAGGTCGAGGTTCTGGTACACGGCATCGGCGGTGCCCTGGTACCAGCTCGCGTCGATCCGCTGCTGGGCCGGCAACAGCTCGATGAACTCGTCGAAGCGGCCATCGAGAAAGCTCCAGCCGCGCTGGACGTGCCGGATCAAGCTCTGCGCTTTGTACTGGGTGCAGATCCCGATCCGGCGGATGCCGGAATTCACGCAGTTGGACAGCGTGAAATCGATGATCCGGAATTTGCCTGCCGAAAGGGATCGCAGGCTTCGCGCGCCAATCGGTCAGTTGCTCGAGGCGACTTCCCCGTCCGCCGGCGAGAACGATCGCCAGCGTATTTTGCGCCAAGGCACCGACGGCCGTCCGGCCGAAAATGTGCCGGCCCGCAGGATCGCGCGGGGGGATCGCGGCGAGTGTGTCCATCGCCACCTCACCGTGTCGCCGCAATCCACCCGGCGAGAAGCGGCGTGCCCGGCGTGTCGCCGCTGGCCGCCCAGGTCTCGCGCGGACACACCAACCGCCCGAGCCCCGCGGTCGTCGTCCGACGCGTAGAAGCACCCAGGATCGGCATCGCCTCCTCCTTCACCTAAGCGCCGTACCTCCGTTCAACACTACTACCGAGCTGCGACGCTGCGTTGACATTTGTCAAACGTGGCGCGGCTGGTGCCCGGAGCGCTGCCAGGATTTCGGGCGCGGTAAGCGACCCTTGCGCCCCTTGATACAAGTCAATTTCCCACGGGTGCAACGTAGCGCGCGCTGGCGTCGGGGCGGCAGGTGCGCGTACGCTCTGTCGAAGGCGGCGCCCAAATGGGCGCGCCAAGGTCATCTGCACAGTGCACAAGCGACCGGGGGCGGACGGATGCGGCGGCAACGGCGCAACGCCGTTTCGCGGCGGATACGACTAAGCGCGGCGAGGCGGGAGGGCAGCGACATGGAACGACAGACCCGCTTCAACATCTGGTACGTCGTCATCGCGATCCTGGGCGTGCTCTGGGTGCGCGAGATGTGGGTGACCGCGACGCAGGTCGAGCCGATCCCGTACAGCGAGTTCCAGCAGCAGTTGAAGGCGGGGCGGATCAAGGACGTCGCGATCGGCAACAACGTCATCCAGGGGACCTACAAGGAGGCCCAGCCCGACGGCCGCACGCGTTTCGTCACCACCCGCGTCGACCCCGAGCTCGCGAAGGACTTCGCGCAATACGACGTGAAGTTCTCGGGCGTCATCGAAAGCACGTTCCTCCGCGACATCCTGTCGTGGATCCTCCCGGCGCTCGTCTTCTTCGCGATCTGGATGTTCCTTGCGCGACGCATGGCGCGCGAAGGCGGGCTCGGTGGGGGCTTCCTTGCCATCGGCAAGAGCAAGGCGCGCGTCTATGTGGAGACCGACACGAAGGTGACGTTCGACGATGTCGCTGGGGTTGACGAAGCTAAGGAGGAGTTGCATGAGGTCGTCGGCTTCCTCAAGGACCCGCAACGCTACAGTCGGCTTGGAGGGCATATTCCGAAGGGCGTGCTCCTCGTCGGACCTCCGGGCACCGGCAAAACGTTGCTCGCGCGCGCGGTCGCCGGGGAGGCCGGCGTGCCGTTCTTCTCGATTAATGGCTCGGAATTCGTCGAGATGTTCGTCGGCGTCGGGGCCGCGCGCGTGCGCGATTTGTTCGAGCAGGCGCGTGAGCGGGCGCCGGCGATCATCTTCATCGATGAGCTGGACGCGCTGGGCCGGGCACGCGGCGCCTACGGTCTCGGCGGTCACGACGAAAAGGAGCAGACGCTGAACCAGCTGCTGGTCGAGATGGACGGTTTCGACCCGGCGCACGGGCTGATCCTGCTCGCGGCGACCAACAGGCCGGAGATTCTCGATCCGGCGCTCCTGCGGGCCGGGCGCTTCGACCGTCAGGTGTTGGTCGACCGGCCGGACAAGCTGGGCAGGGTGCAGATCCTCGCGGTCCACCTGCGCAAGGTCAAGCTCGCAGCGGATGCCGACCGCGAGAAGATCGCGGCGCTGACGCCGGGCTTCACCGGCGCCGACCTCGCCAACCTCGTCAATGAGGCGACGCTCGTCGCGACCCGGCGCAATGCCGACGCCGTTTCGCTGGACGACTTCACCGTCGCCGTCGAGCGGATCGTCGCGGGGCTCGAGAAAAAGAGCCGAATCCTCAACGCGAAAGAGCGCGAGATCGTCGCCCATCACGAAATGGGGCATGCGCTCGTTGCGCTGTCGTTGCCGGGCACCGACCCCGTGCACAAGGTGTCGATTATTCCGCGCGGGATCGGCGCACTCGGCTACACGATCCAGCGTCCCACCGAGGACCGGTTCCTGATGACCCGCGAGGAACTGGAAGACAAGATGGCGGTACTCCTGGGAGGGCGGGCGGCGGAGCATGTCGTCTTCGGCCATTTGTCGACCGGCGCCGCGGACGACCTCGCAAAGGTCACCGATATCGCCCGCAGCATGGTCATGCGCTACGGGATGGACGAAAAGCTAGGGCATCTCACCTTCGAGAATGAACGAGCGCCGTTCCTGCCGGAACTTTCGGCGGCGGCAGAGCGGCACTATAGCGAGGAAACCGCGCGGGAGATCGACCGCGCAGCAGGCGAGATCGCACGGAAAGCGTTCGACCGCGCCGTGCATATCCTCACGCGAAACCGGGCCGTGCTGGAGGACGGCGCCCGGATGCTGCTGCAGAAGGAAACGTTGTCGGAGACGGACATCGGCACGCTCGCCACGTCGGTCGTCAAGGAATCGAAAGACGCCGTTCTTCCCGCCGTTTGACCTGCGTCAACGTGCGATGCGCGGGTGGCGCTACGCTCGCTGCGTAGGGCAGGGTTCGACCAAGAGCGCGTCGTCGAAGGGAAAACTGGAGAGCAGGATGGTGAGGTCGACAGCGCAGCAGATGCGTACGCTGAAGCACAAGCTGGAGGAGCAGCGAGCGGCCCTCCTCGAGGGCGCGCAGCAGGAGGTTTCCCGCTGGGGCAGACACCCGATCGGCGAGCTCGCCGGGGAGGTGCCCGATGTGGGTGACCAGTCGGTCGCGACGATGGTGACCGACCTCGATCACGCGATCGTGCAGCGACACGTCGAGGCGGTACGCGAGATCGATGCCGCGCTCGCCCGAATCACCAAACACCTGTACGGCTGCTGCATCGACTGCGGCGAGGACATCGAACCGGCGCGGCTCGCCGCATTTCCCGCCGCGATGCGCTGCGTCGATTGCCAGGGCCTGCACGAGCGGACCTACGCGCATCGGGCGATGCCGACGCTGTAGCGCCCGTTGCGCGGCGGGTCGCACGCCGCACGCGGAAGGAGAAGGCGATGCCAGAATCCGTGCACGTCGCTCCGTGGGAACCACTGGGTTCCATGTTCGACTGGTGGGAGGTGGTTTCACGCGCGTCCGATATCTGGTGGCGGCGCCGCGGGGGCAAGCCGGCGATCGACGCCGTAGCGCACGAGCGCTTCGGGAACTTAGTGCAGTTCGCGCGGACGCACTCGGTCTTCTATCGCGATCGGTACGGCCATCTTCCGGAGCCCGACATCGCTGCGGGGCGTCTGCCGGTCGTGCGGAAGGGCGAGCTGATGGCCCACTTCGACGACTGGGTCACCGATCCCGCTGTCACACGCGCCGGCGTCGAGGCATTCCTTGCCGACCGTACCCACATCGGCGAACGCCATCTCGGCCGGTACCTCATCTGGAAAAGCTCCGGCAGTACGGGTGTCCCGGGCATCTTCGTCCAGGATGCGGACTCCCTCGCCACCTTCGATGCGCTCATCGCCGCGCAATTCGACGCTATCGGACTCGCTGCCCGATTCGCCTGGGGTTTCGCGGTCCAGCCTAGCCGGGCCGCGCTGATTGCGGCGACCGACGACCATTACGCGAGCATCGCCTCGTGGCGGCGGATCTCGCGCGCGCGACCGTGGCTCGAAGCGCGCAGCTTCTCGATGCTGGAACCGCTGCCCCGCTTGGTCGAAGCGCTGAACGCGTACCGGCCGGCGTTCGTCGCTGCCTATCCGACGATCCTCGCGCTGCTCGCCGAAGAGCAGGCGGCGGGTCGGCTGCGAATCCGTCCGGTGGTGTTGTGGTCGGGTGGCGAAACGCTTGCGCCGGCGACGCGCGCGGCGATCGAGCGTGCGTTCGGATCGCGGCTCGTCAACGAATACGGCGCGTCCGAATGCATGAGCATCGCGTACGGGTGCCCGGCCGGATGGCTTCACGTCAACGCCGATTGGGTCGTCCTGGAGCCGGTCGACCGCGACGATCGCCCGACGCCGCCGGGAACCGCGTCGCATACGGTGCTGCTGACCAATCTATCGAACCGTATCCAGCCGCTGATCCGTTACGACCTGGGCGACAGCGTCACGGTGAATGCCAGGCCTTGCGCGTGCGGCAGTCCGCTGCCCGCAATTCACGTGGAGGGGCGGCGCGACGACGTCGTCTCGCTCTCGGCGGCGGACGGGCACGTCGTGCAGCTGCTGCCTATGGCACTCGCCACCGTGGTCGAGGAATCAGCGGGTATCCATCGTTTCCAGATCGTTCAGGACGCTGCCGACCGGCTGACACTGCGGCTCGACACCGGCGACCGAAACCGGCGGCGCATCGCGTGGAACGCGGCCTCCGACGCGTTGCGAGGCTACCTCGCCTGCCAGTCGCTGCCGAACGTCCGGGTCTGCCTTGGTGAAGGGCCACCCGTCGCCGATCCATCCGCCGGCAAATTGCGGCAGGTGATCGCCGCGAGAGAAGGTGGAATCGCGCTGCCGAAGGCGGGTCGAAGGACGGCGCTTCCATCGCGCTCGAGCAGCAGGAGAGCCCACCTCGTCTGAAGCGTTGAGCCCGCGGCAGGGCGGCCGCTGAGACAAGGGTACTCCGGCGTTCGTGCGACGACGGCCTGATCACACCGCGAGTGGTGCGATCGGCGCGGCCGGCGCATCGGTTCCTGCTCTTGTAAGATCGGGATTGCCGACAGCTGCCCAAAAGAACGACTGCCCCTGGACCCGCCGAGCGGATGGACACGTTTCTGCTGCTGATGCCTCCGCCATGGCTCGTGCGCATCGCCGTCGCCGGCGTCTGGATCCACGAGGGGCTGTGGTGCAAGATCCTCGGACGCCAGAAGAACGAGCTCCGCATCGTGGAGGCGGTCCCGTATTACGGTGCGAGGTTCGGCCGTCCGTTCTTGACGGCGCTCGGTTGGGTCGAGCTCCTGCTCGGCGTTTGGGTGCTCGGCGGCTGGGCGCCGGGCCTGTGTGCACTTGCACAGACGGTCCTCCTTGTCGCACTGAACGTGAACGGGCTCCTCTGGTCCCGGCACCTGATTCACGATCCCGGCGGGATGGTGTTCAAGAACTTCGCATTCCTCGTCTTGAGCTGGGTCAACGCCGGCCTGGCCGGATGAGCGCATGACACCCGCCACGGTGTGGGAAGCAGGGCGATTCGATGCTCGGCGCGGTCCGCCGCGCGTTCTCTTTGGCCGCATGTACGAAGATTCGGCGATCGAGTGCGCTGCGTTCAAAGCCGGTGGAAGGGTGTTCTGCATTGCGTCGGCCGGCTGTACGGCGTTCCAGCCTCGCGCGGGACCGCGAGGTCGTCGCCGTCGACCTCAACCCCGCACAGCTCGCGTATGCTGCGAGGCGCATCGCGGGTACGCCGATGGTGCGCGGAACCGCCGAACACGTGATGCGCGTCGGGCGCGCGTTGTTGCCCCTCGCCGGGTGGCGAGCATCGACGCTGCGAACGTTCCTCGATCTCGACGACCCGGCAATGCAATATGACTTCTGGAAGGCGCATCTCGACACGCGCCGCTTCCGCGTCGGACTGGATACGCTGCTGTCGGTCGCGTCATTGCGCACGGTCTATGCGCCGCGCCTGCTCGGCGGCACTCCCCCATCGCTTCGGGGCGGTCATGCGCGCGCGCATGGAGCGCTGCTTCGGCCGTCATCCGAACCGGACGAATCCTTGGGCCCGGGCGTTCTTCGCCGGCGATGCGATGAGCGAACCGCCCCCCCCGAGGCGAAGAGCAATCAAGCTCGTGCAAGCCGACGCCGCCGCGTTCCTCGAGCGGGCACAGCCGCGAAGCTTCGATGCCTTCACGCTTTCCAACATCCTCGACGGCGCCGACGACGCGCTATCGCCGACGGCTCGCCGCGCTGTTGGCCGCGCGGCGGCGCCGGGCGCGATCGTCGTGCTGAGGAGCTTCGGCGAGCCAGCGAGTACCCTGCCGTCGAACCGTGCGGCTGACGATCGCTCGATGCTGTGGGGGATCGTCGACGTGAGGCCGGCGGCCGAGTTCGCCGCAAACGGCTAGGAAATCGCGGCGGGCGGCGTGCATTCCTGCGCGCGATTCGCTCCCATCCCGGCGAGGATGTGACGATGCAACCGATGCGCGAGCAGTCGTTCCAACGGACGCCACAGCCAGCGCGGTCGCAGGTGCCCCCGGTACTTCGTGGTGAGCGCAACCTCGGAGCCGCCACCGTCGCTGCGAATCTCATAGACGCCCTCGGCGGTCGTGACGCAGCGCTCGACCCCGAGGTTCTGCTCGATCACGTCAAAACGCACGAGCCGGGGAGGCTCCCGAACGGTGATCCGCTTTCGCAGGCTGCCACGGCTGTAGATGCATTCGACGGTCGCTCCGACGTCCTTGGCGTTTCCCTGCGTTTTCATCGGGGTCGGCAGGAACATCCGCAGCAGCAGCGGTGGACGATGCGGCACCTCTTCGTAGAACATCATCGTTTGCCACACTTCTTCGGGCGGTGCCCCGAACTTGGCCCACGTGGTTACCGCGTCGATCGTGAGGTTGGGCGCGAAACAGTCCGCCGACGAGCCATAAACAGTCCTGCGCATGGAACCGCGTTCGCAGCCGGCTCGCGCGGCCGGTCGCCGCCGGTGTCTCTTCCATCGACAGTGGGTGCGTCCGACGAGCTCGCTGGCCGCCAATATTCGTCACGGCGGGCCGCAGAGTCGAGAGGCCCAGCGCCGGTTCGGTAAGCGGATCGGTCTTCTTGGTCGAATCCATATTGCGCCTGTTGTCGGGACCGCGGTCGTAGCGGATTATATGAAATGCCACGCCCGCGAATTCCAGCGTGCGGGAAGCGGCTTAGGTCTGCGCATCGATCTCCGCGGCAAGCGCACGCAGCGCCGGTGCGATCTCCACTTGAAGGCTCGGGGCATCGTCGAGCGCGCGCAACCCGTCCGGAAGCCGCGCCAGCTCGGTGCGGGCGTGTTCTCGCGCGTCGCTGAGGCGGGTCTCCCCGCATGCTGCGCCGTCGCGCATCACGGGTGCGAGCAGCGGTACCGCGCCGCCGGGCGCTGCGTCGCTCTCTAGCGTAAGCACGTCGCCGGCGAGCCGTCCTTGTCCGTCGTACCGTCGCCAGACTTGCTTGCGACCCGGCCATGTCGCTTTCCCCTCCGAACGCTTGCGCCGCGGTCGCCCGTCGTATTCCTCGAGCTTGTACGCACAGTCGAGGTAGGGCGCATCCGCCGACGTGTTCATCCGCGTGCCGATGCCGAATCCGTCGATCGGTGCGCCCTGCGCGATCAATTCGGCGAGCCGGTGTTCGTCGAGATTGCCGCTTGCGAATATCGTGATGTCGGGAAAGCCGCCGGCATCGAGAATGGCGCGCACGCGGCGCGCGTGATCGAGGAGATTGCCGCTGTCGATGCGCACCCCCTTGAGCGCGATCCCCGCCGTCCGCAGCCGGGAGGCGAGCGCGACCACTTTGTGCGCGGCGCGTTCGGTGTCGTAGGTATCGATCAGCAGCACGGCGTTTTCGGGATGCGCCCGCGCGAAGAAATCGAAGGCTGTCGCTTCGTCGGCGTGCGCCTGCACGTAGGAGTGGGCCATCGTGCCGAACAGCGGAATGCCGAACTCGCGGCCGGCTTCGACCGTCGCGGTTCCGGCAAAACCGGCGAGATAGCTCGCGCGCGCCGACAAAAGCGCCGCTTCGGCGCCGTGCGCGCGCCGGAGGCCGAAATCGACCAGCAGACGGTTGGGCGCGGCGAGCACCGAGCGCGCGGCCTTGCTTGCGACGACGGTCTGGTAATGGAGGAGGTTCATCACCCGGCTCTCGACGAGCTGCGCCTCCCGCAACGGCGCGACGATGCGCAGGATCGGCTCGTCGGCGAAGAACACGGTGCCCTCGGGCAGCGCATCGACGTCGCCGGTAAAGGAGAGATCGGCGAGTGATTCGACGAATGCCGGCGTGAAGCGGCCGGATTCCCTCAGCCATTGCAGCTCGCCGTCCGTGAAGCGCAGATGGGCGAGGAAGCGCAGGACTTGTTCCTGTCCCGCCGCGAGCAGGAAATTGCGGTGCGGCGGCATCTTGCGCACGAAGAGCTCGAACGCCGCAATCGCGTTCATCCGCTCCTCGAAGTACGCTTGGAGCATCGTGAGCTCGTAGAGATCGGTGACGAGCACGCCGGGGATCATCGCGTCGCCCCTCGCGCCTTCATCGCGCGATGACCAGCGGACAGCGAACGGCCGCCGCCAGCGCTGCAATGTCGATCGGCCATTGCTTCAGTATTGGCGCCGGAAGCGCAACGAGCACAACCTTGGGCGAACGCGCGGCGGCTTCGAGCAGGTGCTGATCAGCGGCGAGCGGCAGCGCGAAGCCGGCGATCTCCTCGGACGTGAGCCAGTCCCGCGCCGCCTGGAAAGCTCCGCGCGACCCAGCATCCCCGTCATCTGGAACGAGGATCAACATCGTGCAGGAGAGCGCCCGCGCGAGGAGGGTCGTCGCCGCGAGGGCGCGCAATGCCTCGGGCGACGCATCGAAGATCGTGATCAGCTGCCTGGACAAGCGCGACGAATCCCGTCGCGTCTCCGTGTGCACCCGCGCGCCGAGCACGATCAGGTCGGCGTCGCGGGACGCGGCCTCCGCGAAGATCTCGCCGCGCGTGACCACGAATGACCAGGCGATGCGTGTCCGTGCCGCCGACTCTGAGAGCAGCTGCTCGAGCCACGCTGCTTCGACGCGCAACGCGCGTTCCATCTCGCCGGCGGCGAGCGGGCGCCGCGCTCCGGTGAGCGCACTGGTGACGCTCGCCAGCGGCAGCCCGCCGAGTCGGACGAGGTTCGTATCCTCGACGAAGAGTCCGATGAGCGACGCGCCGACAGCGGCTGCAAGCGTGATGGCGGTCTCCAAGGCAGGTCGGCTCGGCGCTGCGGCGCCAAGGGCCACAAGCACGCGCGAGAATTGCGGCGCGGAAGGGTCGCCCATCGGATCAGCGAGGCCGGTTGCGCGCCGGAGCCGGCCATTTGCGCATCGCCCCCGGACCGCCGACGAACGCGCGACGGATCGCGGAGAATTCGGTGAGCCGCGCGGCGACGCGGCCGTTGATCGATCCGGCCGGAAAATCGCCGAGTGGCGCGCGCTCGTCCGCCGGCACGCCGGTGAGCGCCTCGATCGCGTCGTTGACGGTGCGCACCGCGTACACATTGAATCGGCCGGCCGCGACGGCCTCGACGACTTCGGCGCGCAGCATCAGGTTCTTGACGTTGCTCGTGGGGATCAGCACCGCCTGCTCGCCGGTCAGCCCGCGGGCCCTGCAGATGGTGAAGAATCCTTCGATCTTCTGGTTCACTGCGCCGATCGCCTGCAGTTCTCCGTACTGGTTCACCGATCCCGTGACCGCCACCGACTGCCGGACCGGCGCATCGGCGAGTGATGAGAGGAGCGCGCAGAGCTCCGCCGCCGAAGCACTGTCGCCCTCGACTTCCCCGTACGTCTGCTCGAAGACGAGGCTCGCGCGCAGCGAATGCGGTCGATTGCCGGAAAACTGCGCGGCGAGATAGGACGCGAGGATCAGCACGCCCTTCGAATGGATCGGGCCGCCAAGTTCAACCTCGCGCTGGACGTCGATGACCTCGCCGTCGCCGACGCGCGTGTGGGCGGTGATCCGGGTCGGCTTGGCGAACGTCTGGTCGCCCAGCATGAACACGGACAGCCCGTTCACCTGTCCCGTGCGCTCGCCTTCGGTGTCGATCAGCAGCGTCCCGCGCAGAATCGTTTCCTGCGCCTGCTCGCGCAGCCGACCGGCACGCTGCCGCCGGGCCTCGATGGCCGCCTCGACGTGATCGGCGGCGACCTCGGAGGCACCTTCGCGCCGCGCGGCAAAATCGGCCTCCGTCATCAGGTCGACCAGATCCTGCATGTGCGTGGACAATCGCTCGCTGTCCTCGACGTCACGTGCGCGTTGCTCGACCAGCCGGGCAACGGCGGCACGGTCGAACGGGGCAACATGCCAGGCGCCTGGCGATCGTGGCGATCAGCTGCGCCAGGAGTCGCTGGTTTTCCACGCTGCGCGGTGACCTCGTCATCGAAGTCGGCTGCCACCTTGAACAGCTCACCGAAATCGGGGTCATACGCGAACAGCAGGTGATACCAGAGGCGCTCGCCGAAGAGCACGATCTTGACGTCGAGCGGAATCGGCTCCGGTTCGAGCGAGATGGTGCTCACCAGGCTGTACATCTGCCCGAGCGAATCGATGCGGATCCGGCGTGTGCGCAGTGCCCGCTTGAGACCCTCCCACGCGAACGGCTGCGTGAGCAGCTTGTAGGCGTCGAGCAGCAGGTAGCCGCCGTTCGCGCGGTGCAGGGCGCCCGCCTTGATCAGTGTGAAGTCCGTGACGAGCGCACCTAGCTGGGGCATGTGCTCGACGCGGCCAATCAGGTTCTGGTAGGTCGGATGGTCTTCGAACACGACTGGCGCGCCATCCGGCTCGCGCCGATCGAGCAGCAGGTTGACCTCGTAGCGCCGGAACGTCGGCGGTCCGCCCTCGGTCATGCCCATGATCGCAGGCCGCGGTTCGTTGCCATGCCGGAAGTCGTCGATGTTCTCGACCAGATCCTTTTCCACTGCCGCGAGATACTCACTGACAGCGGGCAAATCCGCGTAGCGTTGCTTCAACTCCTCGACGAGGGAGCCGACCGCATACTGCGCGACCTCGCGGTTCAGCTCACGGATCCGCTCGCGCTGTTCCTTGCGCCAGCGCGGCACGTCGCGCATGAGCGCCTCGAGCCGTCCCTGGAGCGCCTCGATGGCGCTGGCGATGCGCTTGCGCTCCTCCTCGGGCAGCGCGGCGAAAGCGTCGGGCGCGATAACTTCCCCGTCCTTCACCGGGGCCAGCGTGAACCCCGTCGGGGTGCGCAGCAACGCAATACCCTGCGCGCCCGCCGTTTCGGCCAATTCTCCGAACGCCTTCTCCTGGTGTTCGTTGAACTCGGCGTCGATCTGCTCGCGGTGGGCCCGATACTGGTCGCTGTCGAACGCCTGCGGAACTGCAGCGAGCAGGTCCTCGACCAGACGCCGCATGTCGTCACGTAGGCGGGAGCCGCGGCCGGCCGGCAGGCGCAATGCGCGTGGCTGGTGCGGTGAATCGAAGTTGTGGACGTAACACCAGTCCGGCGGCGCCGGGAGCGCCGTCGCCTCCCGGGCGAGAATCTGCCGGAGCAGCGTCTGCTTGCCGGCACCCGCCGGCCCCAACACGAACAGGTTGTAGCCCTCGCGGCGGATGCCAAGCCCGAAGGCGATGGCATCGCGCGCCCGTTTCTGGCCCAGGTTTTCGGCGAGGTCGTCGAGCTCGCTCGTATTGGCGAACGTGAATTGCGTGGGATCGCAACGCTGGCACAGCTGCGACGGCGCAAGGCGATTCGTGTTGTTCATGGCGCGCCCGTACATGGCTGACAACGACCATCATCCGCCACTTGGGTTGCTCGTTGGAAGATGCCGGCCTGCGCCCATCAGCGATCGTTGACCGGGGTCAAACCCGGACCGTACCGCCCGGCCGAGACTGGCTTCGAGAGGCTGGGTGGCAATTGGGCTGCCGCGGCCCGGGCAGAGGTGGGAGCGGCATGGTATGGGAGCACTTCGCGCACGGCGCCGATATCGGCGTGCGAGGCGTCGGTACGACCAAAGGCGAGGCGTTCGAGCAGGCAGCGCTTGCCCTGACGGCGGTGCTGACCGACCCGGATGGCGTCGCCGCGACGACCACGGTCGACATTCGCAGCGAGGCCCCGGATGATGAATTGTTGCTGGTCGATTGGCTCAACGCGCTGATCTTCGAAATGACGACCCGCAAAATGGTATTCGGCCGCTTCGCGGTGACGATCGAGGCACCCGGCTGACGGGAACGGCCTGGGGCGAGCCGGTTGACCGGGCGCGGCATCACCCGGCCGTCGAGGTGAAAGGGGCGACCTATACCGCGCTCTCGGTCGTGCAGCGCCGGACGGCACGTGGGTCGCGCAGTGCGTCGTCGACGTATGAGTTGCACCCTTGCGATGGCGAACGAGACTGAGGAGCAGGCGATGGACCCCGGCGGCTGATCCGGCGATCGGACTACGCATGGGAGACTGCCGCGCCACGGCGCGATGCGCGTGCCGGGCATCATCTTCGCCGACGAGGCGCTGATCCGCGCCATGGACGACAAGGTCTACGAGCAGGTCGGCGAACGTCGCGGCGCTGCCCGGCATCGTAAGGCCTCCTACGCGATGCCGGACGCGCACTGGGGCTACGGGTTTCCCATCGGCGGCGTGGCGGCATTCGATCCCGACGAGGGCGGCGTCGTCTCGGCGGGCGGGGTGGGCTTCGACATCTCGTGCGGCGTGCGCACGCTGCTCACGGGCTCACGCTGCGGACATTGATGCCGCGTGCAAGAAGCAGCTGGCCGAAGCGCTCTTCGACGCGCATTCCCGCGGCGTCGGCAGCACCGGTGCGACTGCGCCTCACGCCGCGGAAATGGACGCGATGCTCGACGGGCGGCGCGCGCTGGGCGGTCGAGCGCGGCTACGGCACCCGCGAAGATCTCGAGCGCATCGAAGAGCATGGCGCAATGGCGGCGCGCGAAGCCGGCGGCGTATCCGACGCGGCCAAGAAGCGCCAGCGCGACGAGATCGGCACGCTCGGCTCGGGCAATCACTATCTCGAAGTGCAGCACGTGGCCGAGATCTTCGACCGCGCTGCCGCCGAGGCGTTCGGGCTCGCGACGGGCGACATCGTGGATCAGCATCCACTGCGGCTCGCGCGGCCTCGGCCACCAGATCGGCACCGAGTTCCTGAAGGAGATGGCAATCACGGCGACGGCTACGGGCATCGACTTGCCGGATCGCGAGCTCGCCTGTGCGCCGATCCGACTCGGCCTTGGGCCAGACGCTATCTCGGCGCGATGCGTGCGGCGATCAACTGCGCGCTGGCCAATCGCCAGATACTCACCCACTTGGCACGCAAGGTCGTTCGCGCGGTGTTACCCAGGCGCGAAGCTCGCGCTGCTCTACGATGTTTCGCACAACACGTGCAAGGTCGAGGATCACGTCGTCGACGGCAGGCCGCAGCGACTCTTCGTCCACCGCAAAGGTGCGACGCGCGCTTTCGGTCCGGGTCATCCGGACTTGCCCGCGGCATTGCGTGAAGCCGGCCAGCCGGTGCTGATCGGCGGCACGCATGGGCACCGCGTCCTACATCCTCGCCGGGCGCACGAGCGGAAGCGAGCGCTGGCATTCGCTTCCGCCTGCCACGGCGCCGGCCGCAGCATGAGCCGCCACGAGGCGACGCGTCGCTGGCAGGGACGGCAGATCGTCGATGAGCTCGCGCGCGCGCGGCATGCTGATCCGCAGCCCGTCGATGCGGGGCGTCGCCGAAGAGGCGCCCGGGCCTACAAGGACGTCACCGCAGTCGTCGACGCCGCGGACCGCGGCGGGTCTCGCCCGCAAGGTGGCGAGGCTCGAGCCCGTCATTTGCGTCAAGGGGTGACGGGACAGGAAGACGGAGTCGTCGACTGCAAGACCGATCGAGCGCGACTATCTCCAACTCGTCGTTCCCGCGAACGCGGGAACCCGGTGTCTTGCCTTGAAAGTCGCTGGATCCCCCTCCGCGCGAGGATGACGGCCGGCTCACTGTCGCAGCACGCACTTGTTGTATAGATCGGGAAGCGCGCCTGCCGGGTCGTAGCGTGCCTTGAGCGCGGAGTAGGCGGCACGGTCGAAGACGCTCCAGAACTCGTCCTTCGTGTAGTACGAATCGGAGTACAGCGACTTGAGGCCGCCGAGCTCGGTCACCTTGCGCTCGATCAGGCGATTGCGGAAACCGGGCGGCTGCGCGTCGCGATCCCGGACGACGTCCCAGAAGCCGAAATTGATGTAGATCGTTCCGGCGCGCAGCGGGTAGAGCGCGAAGGGCGAGACGGCTGCCGGGGCCCGGATCGGGCACAGCCAGATCGGCAGGATTCCGATCTCGCGCTGCAGGAAGTCGAGGAATTCCGCGGCGCGATCGAGCGGAATGTCGACGTCCTGGATCACCGATTCGGAGTGCCACCCGCGCAGCCGGTCGAGCGCGCGCGTGACGCCAAAGCGGCTGTTCCAGCGCATGATCCGCTGGTAGGTGATCGAGTTGAGGCGCTCGCGACCGAGGAGCCGCCGCACGAGCGGATGCTGCGCGCCGACGTTCTTCGAGCACCAGAACCAATCGGTGTCCCAGCGCCACAGGTAGTCGCGGACGGTGAGAAAATCCGCCTTGCGCTCGCGGATCGAGCGGTAATAGATCTTCTCGAAGGTGTAATCGCTGGCGTAGGGCGCGTGGTCGACGAAGCGGCCGAGCGTGAGGTAGATCTCGTCCGGCGCGAAGACGACGCCGTCGAGAAAATCGAGCCGCGCGTCGTCGCAGTGACGAGCGACGTCGGCGAAGCACGCGTCGGCAGTCGAATAGCGGACGTGCTCGAGCGCGACGAACGACTTGACCGGCGTCGTCCGCGCGGTCACCGCCAGCGCGTAGCCGAGCGTCCCGTAGGAGTTCGGGAAGCCGAAAAAGAGGTCGCGATGCTCGTTGTCCGGCGTGCAGCTGACGATGCGGCCGTCTCCGGTCAGCACCTCGAGCGAGACGATCGTGTCGTGGACGAGACCCCACCGGAACGACGACGCCTCGATGCCGACGCCGGCCACCGCGCCTCCGAGCGTGATCGACTTCAACTGCGGGACCACTGCCGGCATCGTGCCCTCCCGCAGCGTCGCATCGGCGAGCGCGACGTAGGGGGCCATCCCCTCCGCCTCGACGATCCCGGCGACGGGATCGACGCGGATCACATCGTCGAACTGTGCGAGATCGACCTTGGGCCGCGCCTTCGCCGCCCTGTCGCGGAAAAGGTTCGAGGTGGTCTTGGCGAGCCCGATCGCACCCGCGCCCTGCGCCGGCATCGCGGCGAGCTCGGCCACGAGCTTCGTCTTCTTGTGGGCGTAGGCGTTCACCGATACAGGAACGATCGGCTCATCGGGTAGTTGCCGCCCACGCTCCCCTTGCTGACCGTCACCTGGAACAGGTCGAGCTGCGGGCTCTTCGTCCGGAACACTTCCGCGCACGACCACAGATAGGTGCGCCAGATCCGGCGGAAGCGCTCGTCGAAGCGCTTCGGATCGAGCGCGTGGATCGCCTCCCAGTTGCGATCGAAGCGCTCGGCCCAGATGTCGAGCGTCAGCGCGTAATGGCGGCGCAGGTTCTCGACGTCGAGGACCTCGAGTCCGCAGCGCTCCATGCAGTCGAGCGCGTGCGAGAGGCTGGGAATCCAACCCCCTGGAAAGATGTACTTGCGGATGTAGAACTCGGTGTCCCGGATGCCGACGTGACCGATGAAATGGATGACGCCGAGGCCTCCCGGCTTCAGCGCCGCAGCGTGCGCGCGAACCACTTCGGGCAGCGAATCGCGGCCGGCGTGCTCGAGGGTGCCGATGGACAGCAGCTTGTCGTACTGGCCGGGGATCTCGCGGAAATCGCAGTCGATGACGCGAATCTTCTCCGCCAGGCCGCGCTGCTCGATTTCGGCGCGCGTCTCCTCCACTTGCTCGGTCGTTGCATTGACGCCGGTGCCGAGCGCGCCGTAATGCTCCCACGCGTGGAACAGGAGCCCGCCCCACCCCGAGCCGACATCGACGAACGTCTCGCCGGCCCCGAGCTGGACCTTGCGGCAGACATGGTCCATCTTGTTGCGCTGCGCTTCCTCCAGCGTCGTCGTGCCTTCCTTCCAGTACGCGCACGTGTACATCATCGCCTGGGAGTCGAGCCATGGACGATAGAACGCCTGTCCGTGCCCGTAATGGAAACGCGCGTTCGCTTTGGCCTGGGCAATCGACCGGTTCGAATGGCGCAGCTCGTGCCACTGGTTGCGTATCCAGACGAGCGGCATCCGGGCCTGGTCGAACCCGCCGTCGAAGCCGGCGCGGAACGCGAGCGCGAGGTTGCCGTCGATGTCGACGCCGCCGTCGAAGTACGACTCGAGCAGCCCGACATAGCCGAAGGCGACGACGCGCCTCTCCGCCGCCGCATTGCGAAAACTCAGGGTGAAGGCGGGAGGACCGTCACGCGCCTGAACGATGGCGCCGTTGGACAGGACGACACGAAATGGAATGGACGTCGCCGCGGCGACCGCGGCGAGCTTGCCGGCCACCGCTTTGGAGGGTGTGGCGGGTGCCGGCGCGGTCGAGGGATCCCTGATGACGTGGTTGTGATTGCTCATTTTTTCACCGTGGGGTTTGAGGATGTGTCGCCGACCGCACAAATCCGGGCGAGATCGGCCGTTCGGAAATGACTCCTTTCACGCGCCTGGGCAGGCGTCACACTTCCGAACAGGCAGCCGCCGATCCGATTCGTGCCGCAACCAGCGTGCCCGTCGAAGCTCCCTGATTTAGCGAGACAAGTTTCTTCGGATCGGAGAGGGTCCGCGTAGGAATTACAGTAGCCGAGGCTAGGAATTACCGCACGTGGCACCCGTGCCTCCCGATCGGCGGTACCATCCTACACCCTGCCTTGGACCTGATCATGACGCCTGAAATCGACCCAGTCGCCGCCGACGGGGGCGCGTACGCGCGGGCCTTCGCGAAGGGGCTGCCTCTCCCGTACGCCGCGGGACCGGGCGACGACGACGAGGACGAGGACGAGGAGGAGCCCGCCACCGGCGGCGGGGGTAGCGGCAATATCGACGCCGACGTCGACGACTACGATGATGTAGATGAGGACGAAGACGACGACGACGAGGACCCCCTGTGGGCGGCGCAGGGATCGGCGAGCATCCTCTTCGCTGCGCCGCAGCACGCCGTGCTATAATTCGTTCCGTGCGGCGATTCTGTGGGGCTTTGCGGTTGCCCGCTGCACGCGATACCCCGAGGCAACCGGAACATCGGCTTCTAATCTTTCGGGACTTCCTTCGCGAAGTCCCCGAGTTCATTCTCCCGGCAGTTCGAGTCTGAGCAGCGGCAGCACGGGTTAGCGACGATGGCACTGCAGTCTGTCGACCCGGTTGCGGCTGTCTGCGCGCGCCCGCGGCGCATTTGGTGACGGCGAGTCACGCCGTCGGCCGGTGCCCGCAACCCGCACGTTTCCCGCCATTCCGGATTCCTGGGCCCGGCCCGCCTCCTCGGCGAGGTCCGTCATTGCCCGCGCTCATCCGACGTCACAAGCGGCGCGAGGAGCATCGTGAAGGAAACGAGCATGACATTCGAAGAACTGAAGCTGGCATCGCCGCTGCTGCAAGCGATTGCGGCGTGCGGCTACACCGAGCCCACGCCGATCCAGGCGCAGGCGATCCCCGCACTGCTCGAAGGCCGCGACCTGATCGGCTCCGCGCAAACCGGGACAGGCAAGACGGCGGCGTTCGTGCTGCCCGCGCTGCAACGTCTCGCCACGGTTCCCGGCGGCGGGCGCCCCAGCCGCCACGGCACGGCAAGTCCGCGCGTGCTGATCCTCGCGCCGACGCGCGAGCTCGCGCAGCAGGTCGCCGCGCAGGCGATCGTCTACGGCCGCAACCTGCGCACGCGAACGGTCTGCGTCTACGGCGGTGCCCCGTATCCGGTGCAAAACCGCGAGCTCGCGCGCGGCGCCGACATCCTCGTCGCCACGCCGGGCCGGCTGCTCGACCACCTCGAGCGCGGGCGGATCGACTTGTCGTCCCTCGAGGTGCTGGTGCTCGACGAAGCGGATCGGATGCTCGACATGGGTTTCATCGACGACGTGGAGCGCATCGCGCTTCTGACGCCGAAAAAGCGCCAGACGGTGCTGTTCTCGGCAACGTTCGACGGGGCGATCGCGCGACTCGCCGGGCGCCTGCTGCGCGACCCGGTGCGCATCGACGTGAAGGCGTGCGTGGCGGCGCCGCTTGCGATCGAGCAGCGCGTGCACTTCGCCGATGACCACTCGCACAAGCACCGGCTGCTCGACTACCTCCTCGCCGATGCCGCGATCAGGCAGAGCCTCGTCTTCATCGCGACCAAGCGCGACGCCGAATCGCTGGCGACGCGCCTGCGCGGCGAAGGCCACGCGGCGGCGGCGCTGCACGGCGACATGAACCAGCGCGAGCGCACGCGCACGTTGCAGGAAATGCGGCGCGGCCGGGTGCGCACGCTGGTCGCGACGGACGTCGCGGCCCGCGGTCTCGACGTCGCCGGGATCAGCCACGTAATCAACTTCGACTTGCCGCGCCAGGCCGAGGACTACGTCCACCGGATTGGCCGCACGGGCCGCGCCGGCGCGCTGGGGATCGCGGTTTCGCTCGCGCATCACAGCGACCGCGGCGCGCTGCGGCAGATCGAGCGCTACACGGGGACGGCGATCCCCGCACACGTCATTCCCGGGCTCGAGCCGCGGCCGCGCTCGCCGCGCGGTCCCGAACCACGGCGCCAAGCGGCGACGAAGCCCGCGTACCGAGGCGCACAACGCCCGAGTCATCGCGATTCCGCAGGCGGATCGTCCCGCGGCGGATACACGGGCAAGCGCGGTCGATCCTGGTAGCCGACGTTTGGCTATCGTGGAAGACGTGCGCGATGCGCTCGCGTTGATCGGCCGGTAGTCGCGGCAGCGCCGCCGCCCTGGGGCGAGGAGGGCGCTAGCGGACCAAGACGCGGCTCTGGCCGAGATCGCCGCCGCCGGCCCAGCGCGCGTGGGCGAGGGCGCCATTGCGTGTCCACGGCCGACGGCGTATAAGAATCGCCCGTGCCGATCGGCGAGGGGCATCGCCGGCCGGGTCGTCGTCACCTCTGCAACGAAGGAAGCGATCATGAACATCCGTCGCGGTACTCAGCTCGCGGTCTGCATCCTCCTGTCCGTGTTCGCGGCGTCGGCATCCGCCTGGATCCGGAGCCCCGCCGTCAATTTCGCCGACCTGCCGCCGGGAACGGCGCACCCGGAAGGGATCACCGCCGACGCGCAAGGCAATTTCTATGTCGCGGATTTCGACGTGAGCAAAGCATCGGGGCCCGGCAACGTCATCATCTTCAACCGTGCCGGGAAGCTCGTGCGCAAGCTCGACGTCACTCCGTCGAGCCCGCTGCTGCTGGGACTTGCGTTCCAGCCCCACACCGGCGCGCTGCTGGTGCTGGACTTCGGCGCCGGCAACGTGCTCCGCGTCGACCCGCAAACCGGGCTGGCGACGGTGTTCTCGAGCATCGGCCCGCCAGCGAGCGGTCACGGGATCAACGGACTGACCTTCGATCCCGAAGGGAACGTCTACGTGTCGGATTCGTTCGCGGCGACGATCTGGAAGATTCCGGCGGCGGGCGGAGCCGCGAGCGCCTGGGTCAGCGATCCGGCCACGCTCGGCACATCGGGCGTTCCGCCGTTCGGCGCCAACGGCGTCGCGTTCAGCACTGCGCACGACGCGATGTTCGTGGCGAACACCGGCAACGACACCATCGTGAAAATCCCCGTGGACGCGAGCTTCAATCCGGGACCGCCCGCGGTGTTCGTCAACGGCATCAACGGCGCCGACGGCTTGATCATCGACAGCGCCGATAATCTCTGGGTCGCCGCGAACCAGGCGGACGAGATCGTAGTGGTGGATCCCAGCGGCCGTGCGCTCGCGAAGCTCGGCGATTTCGAAGGCCTCGATCCGAGCGGGATGGCGAGGGGCCTGCTTTTTCCGGCGAGCCTCGTGTTCAGCGGTGGCTTCGTGTACGTGACGAACCTGGCGCTCGATCTCAAGGCTGCGGTTGGCGCCCTTGCCGTCGACTCGGCGTGGGCGGCCGCCGTGACGCGCTTCAACGTGGCACGGATTCGCGCGCAGATTCCGCCGGTCAGATAGTCAGAGCAAAGGATCGGCAGATGGTTTCGCGCCTCGTGCTCTGTCCTCCACAAGGTGTCGGCCGCAGCGGAGCCCGTTCGTCGTCTTGCGATTGACGGGTTGCTCGGTATTGCGCGAATGTTCGATGCGCGGGCCGCCATTGCGTCGTGCGGGGGGGCCGTCCGGATCGATTGCGAACCGGAATCGCGGCTTCCCAATAGAGCGTTCAAGAAGAACATGAAGACACGCACGTTGGTTTCGAATCAGACCTACTTCGGCCTGGAGCCGCTGATCCTGCGCCGCGGGGCGGAGCGCACGCTCGAGCGCCTCGCTGATCAGGCGTCCGCAAACGCGAGAGTGAGCGCGCAAGCCCTGCGCGAGGACTTCCAGCTGGACGCCGCGGAAACGGGCAGGTTGTTGCAGGCCCTCGTTGCAGACCGATTGCTGGAAGCCGATGACCGCAATGGCGATTACCGGCCGACGGAGCGCTTTCGCGAGTTCGCGGCGGCGAAGGTGGTTCGTCCATTGCATCGCGAAGAAGCGAAGCAGGTTCTCGAAGCCGCATGCGAGCTCGCAGCGCAGCTCAATGTCGAGGAAACCCGCAATCCGCTTCTGATCGACATGATGGCGGTGTCGGGCAGCTATGTGAGTACCGCCGACAGGATCGGCAAGCTCGTGCTCTGGCTCGTCGTAAGGCACCGCGATCACCGCGCGCGTCGGGGAGCGATGACCGATACCGAGGGCGCACGGCAGATCGGCGCTGCCGTGCGCGGCTTGAGCCCGTTCATCATGGTCCATGTCGTCACCGACACCGCATCGGTCGATCGTCCCTTCAGTGTGCCGTTTCACGCCGACAACGTCGCTCCGGCGCGATCGGCGGCCAGGACGACGCTATGGGAGCGGGCGGCGTCATTGGGTCGCTGGACCCCGGGACGCTGAAGCCTCCCCGGCGGCGGCGTCATGCGCCGCCCGCGCGGTTGCCGGCCGTGCTCTTCGCCAACGGCGGACGAACGCAACGGCAGTGCACGCGCCAAGGATGTTTACCGCCGCCGTCGCGCGATCGCACGTAATGACTGCCAGCCGGAACCCACGCCCTGGCGGGGCCGCGGCGGTCTTCCTTCGCGTTCGAGATCAGCCGTCGAGTCCGCCGAACCGCCGATAGAACGCGGCGTTGGCACGCGGCAATCGCCCGCGCGGGCCTTCGAGCACCGCCATCAGATGCCGCTCGGCCGATCGGTGCGTCAGTCGATAGAAGTCGCGGCAAAGCGCGTAGGCCGCCGTACCCGGCGAGTCGAGCGGCAACAGGGCCGCTGGCAGCTGCGGGTCGCGCAGCAGCACGCGGCGGTAGGCGTGAATGAGCAACGTACGCACGATGAAGCACTGCGCGGGGTCGTGCTCGGCGTCGCCGGTCTCACGAAAGCGATCGATCACGGCGCCGAAGCGTCGCAGAAAGCGGTGATAATCGGCGGCGACGTGGGCGAGGTTCCACGTCCGCGGGACGGCTCGCTCGAGTGACGCGCCGCCCAGGGTCGCGTCGTCGCGCGCTCGCACGGTGATGATCCGAGTTGCCACGCCCAGCGCGTCGGCGATTCGCGGTACCGCGGAGCGCTCCGGAGCGGGCCGCGCGAACACGCTCGCCGCCAGCGCACCGAAGCCTTCCCATCCAAGCTCTTCGCGCAGCGCGCGCCGTTGGGCTCCGCTGAGGCCGTTGGCAATGACGAGCTCCCAGCTGCCGTCCCACGGCCTCTCGGGCGGCGCATAGATCCGGCGGTACGCCTGGTCGAACCGGCGCGCGCCGTCGTCGGTGAGGCGGTAGAGACTTCGGCGTCCGACGGGCGTGCCGTCGAGCCAGCCCTCGCGCGCCAAGCGAAAGACGCTGGTGCGAACGCGCCGCTCGTTGAGGCCGAATGGCGCGAGCAGGCGGAAAAGGCCCGGCAGCATGACCGCGCCGCCGTGCGGGGCTATCGCGTCGCCCCAAACGGTAATGATCAGCGACGGCGCCCGGACCCGCGCTGCGACGAGCCCGCGGGCGATCCAGCGCCGGATCTGCGCATTGGGGGGGGCGGCGGGACCGCGCGGGGGCATGGAAGTGCGACGATCGTTGCGAACCTGATACATACTTTACAGCAGATAACGATAAAGTGTATCATTTGCATCCGCACGCGCCGCTGCTGCCGGCGTAGCCGCGCGTGCCGCCGAAGGTCCCGCGGCAAAGGAGGAGCCGATGTACGCGCAGATGGTCGACACCGGCGTCAAGTCGATGCAGTCGCGCGCCGAGATGTCGCCCGAGGAGCAGGCGTTCCAGACGCGCATCGACGCCGACGTCCGGATCGAGCCCAAGGACTGGATGCCGGAAGCCTATCGCAGGACGTTGATCCGTCAGATCTCCCAGCATGCGCATTCCGAGATCGTCGGAATGCTGCCGGAAGGCAACTGGATCACGCGCGCGCCGACGTTGAAGCGCAAGGCGATCCTGATGGCCAAGGTCCAGGATGAGGGCGGCCATGGCCTCTACCTCTATGCGGCGGCCGAAACGCTCGGCGTATCGCGCGATCAGATGGTCGGCGATCTGCATTCGGGCAAGGCCAAGTATTCCAGCATCTTCAACTATCCGACGCTCACCTGGGCGGACGTCGGCGCGATCGGCTGGCTCGTCGATGGCGCAGCGATCATGAATCAGATCCCGCTTACCCGCTGCTCGTTCGGGCCGTACGCCCGGGCGATGGTGCGCATCTGCAAGGAAGAGAGCTTCCACCAGCGGCAGGGCTACGACATCATGATCGCGCTCGCGCATGGGAACCCGGAACAGAAGGCGATGGCGCAGGCGGCATTGGATCGGTGGTGGTGGCCGTCGATCATGATGTTCGGGCCGTCGGATGCGAAGAGCGTCCACAGCGCCCAGTCGGCGGCGTGGAAGATCAAGATCCAGTCGAACGACGAGCTCCGGCAGCGCTTCATCGACCAGACCGTCCCCCAGGCGGAATACCTGGGGCTCGCCGTTCCGGATCCGGATCTCAAGTGGAACCCGGAGCGTGGCCATTACGACTTCGGCGCGATCGACTGGACCGAGTTCCACAACGTCATCAAGGGCAACGGCCCCTGCAACCGCCAGCGCCTCGCGACGCGGGTCAAGGCGTGGGAGGAGGGCGCGTGGGTGCGCGAGGCAGCGATGGCCCATGCGGAAAAGCGCGCAGCCCGGGCGACGGCTTCCGGCGATCGCAGCAATCCAGTGTCGTTCGCCGCAAGTCGCGGGGTGCCCGCCCCAGCAGGGAAGACGGAGGTACGCAAATGAGCAGCGAATGGCCACTCTGGGAAATCTTCATTCGCTCGCAGCACGGGCTTGCGCACAAGCACGTCGGCAGCCTGCATGCGGCCGACGCGGCGATGGCGATCAGGAACGCGCGCGACGTCTACACGCGGCGCAACGAAGGCGTGTCGATCTGGGCGGTGAGGTCGGCCGACGTCGTCGCGTCCGCGCCGGGCGACAGGGAGGCGCTGTTCGAGCCTGCCAACAGCAAGGTGTACCGCCACCCGACGTTCTTCCCGATGCCCGATGAAGTGAAGCACCTATGAACGACCCCCGATGCGCGCTTCGCGCGCGTCCCCCCGGAGGGGGCGGGTCAGTCCCTTGGGGCGGCCCGGCGGGACTGACATGACGAGCGACCGGCAACTGTTCGAGTACCTGCTGCGTCTGGCGGATTCGCCGCTGGTCCTTGCCCAGCGCCTCGGGGCGTGGGTCGGCAAAGGACCGATCCTCGAGGAGGACATCGCGCTCGCCAACGTCGGGCTCGATCTCCTCGGGCAGGCGCGGTTGTGGTTCGCCTACGCGAGCGAAGTGGACGCGCGCGTAAGCGGCAGCGGCCGCTCCGAGGACGCGCTCGCGTTCCTCCGCGACGGCCATGAATTCCGCAACTTCCTGCTGGTCGAACAGCCGAACGGAAACTTCGCCGACACCACCGCTCGCCAGTTCCTGTTCGATGCCTGGCATCTTCTCGCGTTGCAGGCGTTGTCGGGTTCCGCCGACCCGCGCATCGCGGCGATTGCCGCGAAAAGCGCGAAGGAAGTCGAGTATCACGTCGAGCGCTCGGGTGACTGGGTCATACGGCTCGGCGATGGCACCGATGTGTCGCACGCTAGGATGCAGGCAGCGATCGACGCCTTGTGGCCGTACACCGGTGAAATGTTTGCGTCGGATGCGGACTGTGTCACGCTGATCGGCGCGCGAATCGCCGCGGACGTCCGCGCGCTCGAGGTGGCGTGGCGCGAGCGGGTCGACGCGGTGCTTGCCGACGCCACGCTGACGGTCCCCGCCAACGTCTGGATGCAGGGACTCCCGAAAGGCGGTCGGCAGGGCACGCATACCGAACATCTGGGGTACCTGCTCGCCGAGATGCAATTCCTGCAGCGGGCCTATCCTGGCGCCGCGTGGTAAGCGCCGTGGCGGCCAACGTCCTGAGCGAGGGGGAGAGCTTCGTATGGTGACCCCGGAGCAGCTCGCCGTCGCCAGCACCGCGGCCGCGGCGGCGATGGCCGCTCCGCGGCCCGCGCTGGCGGCCGTTTGGCGCGCGCTGGAAGATGTCCCCGACCCGGAGATCCCGGTGGTGTCGGTGGTTGAGCTCGGCATCGTGCGCGGCGTCGAATGGGATGTCGCCGACTCCGATCTGCTCGTCGTTCGCGTTACGCCGACGTATTCGGGATGTCCGGCCACCGATCTCATCATGACCGGCATTCGCGACGCGCTGGCTGCAGCCGGCGTGCCGCGCGTTCGCCTGGAAACGCAGCTCGCGCCGGCGTGGACGACCGATTGGATCGCACCCGAGGCGTGCGCGAAGCTCCGCGACTACGGCATTGCGCCGCCGCCGGTCGGGGGGTCGGCCATCGCGAACCGCGCGCCGGGCTCCGTCGACGTGACCGGCATCAGCCCGTTGCGGCGCGCGAGCGTCGTGGTGCGATGCCCGCGCTGCGGATCCCCTCGGACGCGCCTGCTCGCGCAGTTCGGCTCGACTGCGTGCAAGGCGCAGTACCGCTGCGACGAATGCCTCGAGCCGTTCGACTATTTCAAGCCGCATTAATGATGTCGCCACGTCCGGTCGACCGCCGAACAGCTTCGGCGTCGTCCCCGCGCAGGCGGGGACCCAGTGTCGTTCGGCAAAAGTCACTGGGTTCCCGCGTTCGCGGGAACGACAATTATTCGCTGTGAGCAAATTCCATTCGCTCTCAATCGCGAAGGTCGAGCGCGAAACGCGCGACGCCGTCGCGATCACGTTCGCGGTGCCCGCTGCGGTCGCGCCCGAGTTCCGCTTCGACCCGGGCCAGCACCTCACACTGCGCGCGAAGGTCGAGGGCCGGGACCTCCGCCGTTCGTATTCGATCTGCTCGGCGGTGCAGGACGGCTCGCTGCGGATCGCGATCAAGCGCAACCCGGGCGGCTTGTTCTCGATCTGGGCGAACGAGGCGCTCAAGGCGGGCGACACGCTCGATGTGATGCCGCCGCTGGGGCACTTCGGTTTGGCGCTCGACGCGAACAGCCGCCGCCACTATGTCGGGTTCGCGGCGGGCAGCGGCATTACGCCGCTTCTTTCGATCGTCAAGACGACGCTCGCCGTCGAGCCGGAAAGCGAGTTCACGCTGTTCTACGGCAATCGCGCCTCCGGCACCGTGATGTTCCGGGAGGAATTGGCGGCGATCAAGGATCAGTACCTCACCCGTTTCAACCTCGTGCACGTGCTGTCGCGCGAAGCGCAGGACATCGAGCTTCTCCACGGCCGGATCGACCGCGCGCGAGCGCAGGCGTTGCTCGCGCACTGGGTCGATCTCGCTGCCGTCGATGCGGTCTTCGTCTGCGGTCCGGAGGGGATGATGGAGTCGGTCGTGGACGCACTCGCGGGGCTCGGCTATCCCGCAGCGAAGGTCCGGATCGAGCGGTTCGCGACCAGCATTCCGAAGCACGAGCACAAGCCCGGGCCGGCTGCCCGAGCCGGGGCATGCCGAGTGCGAGGTGACCGTGATCCTCGACGGCGCGAAACGCACGTTCGTCGTCGAAAAGGGGAAGGAGAGCATTCTCGACGGCGGCCTGCGCAACGGAATCGAGCTTCCTTATTCGTGCAAGGGGGGCGTCTGCTCGACGTGCCGCGCGAAGCTCGTCGCGGGCGAGGCCGACATGGACGTCAACTTCGCGCTCGAGGACTACGAGCTCGCGCGCGGCTTCGTGCTCACCTGCCAGAGCTATCCGGTGACCGACAGGGTGACCGTGCGACTACGACCACGCGGGCTGAGCCGCCGTGCTAGAGTTTTGACGAGAGCGAACTTCGAAGGAGTCCGCCGTGCCGCATCCGCTATTCGAACGCCATCGCGCGACGCTCGACCGCGCGCTGCAGGCCATCGCCGAGCGCGGCTACTGGAGCGCGTATCCCGGAATCGGCGAGCCCCAAGCATTATGGCGAAGGCGCGGCCGAGGCCGGCAAGGCCGCGTTCGACGCGCTCAAGGGAAAGCCGTTTGCGATCGAGCAGCCCGGCACCGTCGGCACCGTCGGCGGCGAGAAATCGCCGTACGGATTTGCGCTCGGCATCAGCTATCCCAAGGTCGACCTCGACCGCTCTTCAGCGGCGATCGAAAAGGCGCGCAGGTCGCGTGGCGCAAGCGCCGGCCCCGAGGCGTGGGTCGGCGTGTGCCTCGAGATCCTGCAGCGGATCAACCGCAGAGCTTCTCTGATCGCCCACGCGGTGATGCACACGACGGGACAGGCGTTCATGATGGCGTTCCAGGCCGGCGGACCGCACGCGCAGGACCGCGGGCTCGAAGCGGTCGCCTACGCGTGGGACGAGATGCGGCGGATTCCCGGCAAGGCGCTGTGGGAAAAGCCGCAGGGCAAGAACGAGCCGCTGCGGATGGAAAAGCGGTTTCGCATCGTGCCGCGCGGCATCGGCCTCGTCATCGGCTGCTCGCACGTTTCCGACCTGGAACGGGTACCCGGGGCTGTTCGCCGATCTCGCCACCGGCAACGCCGTCGATCGTCAAGCCGCATCCCGCCGCGATCCTGCCGCTTGCGATCACCGTGAGGATCGCGCGCGAGGTGCTCGCGCGAAGCGGGCTTCGATCCGAACGTCGTCACGCTCGTCGCGCACGACGGCCGGCAGACGACGTCGCGCAGCAGCTCGCGCTGCGGCCCGAGGTGAAGCTGATCGATTTCACCGGCAGCGCGGCGAACGGCAACTGGCTCGAAGCCAACGCGCGCCAGGCGCTGGTGTACACCGAGAAGTCCGGCGTCAACCAGATCGTCATCGATTCGGCGGCCGACTTCAAGGGCGCTCGTGCGCAACGTCGCATTTTCGCTCGTCGCTCTACACCGGCCAGATGTGCACCGCGCCGCAGAACATCTACATTCCGCAGGGACGGCATCGACACGGCGGAGGGCCATCTGTCGTTCGACGAAGTGGCGCAGGCGCATCGCCGAGGGCGTGCAGCAAGCTGCTGGGCGATCCGGCGCGCGCGGTCGAGATCCTGGGCGCCGTCGTCAGACGACGGCGTGGCAAAGCCGGCATCGAGAGCGCCCGCTCGCTGGGACGCGATGCGTGCTCGACACGCAGGCGATCGCGCATCCGCAGTTCCCGCAGCGCGACGATCCGCACGCCCGCTGATCGTCAAGCTCGACGCCGCCGGACCGCGCCAAGTACCTCGACGGAATGGTTCGGTCCGATCGCGTTCGTGATCGCGACCGAGTCACACGCAGCGAGAGCCTCGCGATCGCCGAGCGACGCGGTGCTGGCGCAAGGGCGCGCTGACGCTGTCGGTGTATTCGACGCGCGACGGAGGTGATCGACCGCGCGATCGCGGTGGCCGAGGACGCCGGCGTCGCGCTGTCGATCAACCTGACCGGCGGCGTGTTCGTCAACCAGTCGGCGGCGTTTTCCGATTTCCACGGCACCGGCGCCAATCCGGCGGCCAACGCCGCGCTGACCGACGCGGCGTTCGTCGCCGAGCCGCTTCCGCGTCGTGCAGCATCGCGTGCACGTGTGACGCGCGTCGAAGCATCCCGACCTCGACGTCTGCTGCCGATGACCTACGAAAACATTCTGTTCACGCTGCGGACGGCATCGCGCGCCTCACGCTCAACCGGCCCGACCGCCTCAACAGCTTCACCGACGCGATGCATGCCGAGGTGCGCGACGCGCTCGGCGGCTCGCGCGCGCGATGACGAGCGGCGCGCGTGCTGGTGCTGACCGGCGCCGGCCGCGGCTTCTGCGCGGGGCAGGACCTCTCCGACCGCGCGGTGGCGCCGGGCGACGCGCCCGTCGATCTCGGCGCCTCGATCGAGCGCAATTACCAGCCGCTGGTGCTCGCGACTGCGCGCGCTGCCGCTGCCGGTGATGTGCGCGGTCAACGGCGTGGCCGCGGGCGCGGGCGCGAACCTCGCGCTCGCCTGCGACATCGTCATCGCCGCGAAGTCGGCGAGCTTCATCCAGGCGTTCTGCAAGATCGGCCTGATCCCCGATTCCGGCGGCACGTATTTCCTGCCGCGCCTCGTCGGCACGGCGCGGGCGATGGGCCTCGCGCTGCTGGGCGACAAGCTCACGGCGGAGCAGGCGGCGGCATGGGGGCTCGATCTGGCAGTGCGTCGACGATGCGGAGCTCGCCGCCGGCGTCGACGCGCTCGCGCGCAGCACTTGCGCGCGGCGCCCACGCGCGGGCTCGCGCGCGACCAAGCAGCGCGCTGCACGCGAGCCGCCGACGAACACGCTCGAGCGCAGCTCGACCTCGAGCGCGACTTGCAGCGCGAGCTCGGGAGAGCGACGACTATCGCGAAGGCGTCGCCGCTTTCATCGCGAAGCGTCCGCCGCAATTCACCGGGCGGTGAGCGCCATGGGCACGTCCTTGCCCGCGGAGCGACTCGAATCGCCGTCATCGGCGCCGGCGCGATGGGCGCCGGCATCGCGCAGGTCGCCGCGCTGCGCGGGCCATCGCGTGCAGCTGCACGACACGCGCTTCGGCGCCGGCGACGCGGCGAAGAAGGGCATCGCCGACGACGCTCGGCAAGCTGGTCGGCGAAGGGACAAGTGCGCGCAGACCGAGGCCGATGCCGCGCATCGAGCGCGATGCACGACGCGTGGTGACGCTGCCCGACGCGTGCATCGCGGCATTGGTGGTCGAGGCGATCGTCGAGGAACTCGCGACGCCAAGCGCGAGCTCTTCGCGCGACTCGAGAACGTCGTCGCGCCCGAATGCATCATCGCCACGAACACGTCGTCGCTGTCGATCACGGCGCTCGCGGCCGGGATGAAGCATCCCGGGCGCGTCGTCGGCATGCACTTCTTCAATCCGGCGCCGCTGATGCCGCTGGTCGAGGTGGTGCAGCGGCCTCGCAACGTCGCCGAAGCGGCGGCGGCAACCGTCTTCGCAACCGCGGCCGCGTGGGGCAAGACGCCGGTGCATGCGAGCTCGACGCCGGGCTTCATCGTCAATCGCTGCGCGCGGCCGTTCTACGGCGAGGCGCTGCGGCTGCTGGCCGAAGGCGCTGCCGATCCCGGCCACGCTCGACGCGGTCGATGCGCGACTGCGGGCGGCTTCCGCATGGGGCCGTTCGAGCTCATGGACCTGATCGGCCTCGACGTCAACTTCGCGGTGACGCGGAGCGTGTGGGAGGCGTACTTCCACGATCCGCGCTACGCGCCGTCGGTGCGTGCAGCAGGAGCTGGTCGCCGCGGGCTTTCTCGGCCGCAAGTCCGGCCGCGGCTTCTACGACTACGCCGCCGGCGCCACGCCGCCGGAGCCCGCGATGCGAAGTCGACGTCGACGCTGCCGGCGAGAGTCGCGGTCCACGGCGAGCTCGGCCTTGCCGCACCGCTCGCGGACGCGCATCGCCGGCGCGGGCATCGCCGTCGAACGGGCGCGCGCCGATTCGCGGTTTCCGGCCGGCGCGCTTCATGTGGCCGGCGGCGCTGGCGGCGGCCTGGCTCGCGCTGACCGACGGCCGCACGGCGACTCGCGGGCGGCGGCGACGGGCGTGCGCGACCTCGTGCTCGTCGACCTGGCGCTCGACTTCGCGGCGGCGACGCGCCTCGCGATCGCGCGTGCCGACACGCTGCGACGATGACGCCTACGCGGCGGCGGTGGGCGCACTGCAGTGCCGCCGGCATCGCGGTCTGCCGCATCGACGACGTGGCGGGGCTCGCCGTGATGCGCACCGTCGCGATGCTGGCGAACGAGGCGGCCGACGCCGGTGATGCAGGGGGTCGCCGCGCCGGCGGCGATCGATCTCGCGATGCAGAAGGGCGTCAACTATCCGCGCGGGCCGCTCGCGTGGGCCGATGCGCTCGGCGCCGAATTGCGTCCGCGACGTGCTCGCGCACCTCGCGCGCGCACTACGGCGAGGATCGCTACCGCATCTCGCCGCTGATCGCGCGGCGTGCGGCAACCGGCGGGACGGTCCATGGGTGAGACCCGCGCGGCGGCGACACCGGTGCGTCGGCGCCGGAGGCGCAGGCGCTGGCCGAACGTGTCGCCGCGGCGATGTGGGCGCGCGACACCGCTTCGCAGGCGCTCGGCATGCGGATCGTGCGGGTCGGGCCCGGTCATGCCGAGCTCTCGATGACGGTGCGCGCCGACATGCTGAACGGCCACGCGATCTGCCACGGCGGCTTCATCTTCACGCTGGCCGACAGCGCGTTCGCGTACGCCTGCAACAGCTACAACCTCAACACGGTCGCCTCGGGCTGCGGGATCGATTTCCTAGCGCCGGCGCGCGAGGGCGACGTGCTGACGGCCGTCGCCCACGAGCGCAGCGCTGCCGGCCGCACCGGCGTCTACGACATCGAGGTCACCAACCAGCGCGGCGAGACGATCGCGCTGTTCCGCGGCAAGAGCTACCGCATCAAGGGGCACGTGATCGATGGCTGATCGCTCCACGACGACCGAGGAGAACAACATGCCCGTGAGGAAGCCCCTCGCCGACGAGCTCGAGCCCATCGAGAAGGCGAGCCGCGACGAGCTTCGTCGCGTTGCAGCTGAAGCGCCTCAGGTGGTCGCTCGCGCACGCCTACGAGCGGGTGCCGCACTATCGACGCAAGTTCGACGAGGCGGGGGTGCAGCCCGAAGGATTGCCGGACGCTCGCGGACCTCGCCAAGTTTCCGTTCACCAGCAAGAGCGATCTGCGCGACAACTACCCGTTCGGAATGTTCGCCGTGCCGCGCGAGAAGGTCGTGCGCATTCACGCGTCGTCGGGGACGACCGGCAAGCCGACTGTCGTCGGCTATACCGCGAAGGACATCGACACGTGGTCGCTGGTGATGGCGCGCTCGATCCGCGCGGCGGGCGGGCGCGCCGGCGACATCATCCACGTCGCGTACGGCTACGGCCTGTTCACCGGCGGCCTCGGCGCGCACTACGGCGCGGAGAAGCTCGGCGCGACGGTGATCCCGATGTCCGGCGGACAGACCGAGCGGCAGGTGCAGCTGATCTGCGATTTCAAGCCCCACATCATCATGGTGACGCCGTCGTACATGCTGGCGATCGCCGAGGAGATGGAGCGGCAGGGCATCGATCCGCGCGAAGTGCTCGCTCGAGATCGGCATCTTCGGCGCCGAGCCGTGGACGCCGGCGATGCGCACGGCGATCGAGGCGAAGCTCGACATGGACGCGATCGACATCTACGGGCTGTCCGAAATCATCGGGCCGGGCGTCGCGCAGGAATGCATCGAGACCAAGGACGGCCTCACGATCTGGGAGGACCATTTCTATCCGGAGATCATCGATCCCGAGACGGGCCGGGTGCTGCCGGAGGGCGAGAAGGGCGAGCTCGTGTTCACGTCGCTCACCAAGGAAGCGCTGCCGATGATCCGCTACCGCACGCGCGACCTCACGCGGCTGCTGCCGCCGACCGCGCGCTCAATGCGCCGGATGGAGAAGATCACCGGTCGCTCCGACGACATGCTGATCATCCGCGGCGTCAACGTGTTCCCGACGCAAGTCGAGGAGCTGATCCTGAAGGACACGGTGCTCGAGCCGCACTATCAGCTCGAGATCACGCGACCCGTCAACCTCGACGAGATGACGGTGATCGTCGAGCGCTCGGGCGCCGCCGGCGCGGCCGACGGCAACGCCGCTGGCGCGAAGCTCGCGCACATGATCAAGTCGCTGATCGGCGTGACCGCGGAAGTGCGAGTGGTCCCGCCGGGAAGCATCGAGCGCTCGCTGGGCAAGGCGAAGCGCGTCGTCGACAAGCGGCCGAAGGGATGACAAACGAAACCATCAGGGCCCCAGGGTGTCGTACTCCCGGACACTGGCTGCACCCACGAATGAGGTGAGAGATGATTAGCCACGAAGGCTTCTTCCAGGCATGGGCACCGCGGCTGCTGAGCGTGCTCCGCATCGTCACGGCGCTGCTCTTCATGATGCATGGCACCGCGAAGCTGTTCCAGATTCCGCATCTGCCGATGTTCGACAACCTCCAGCTCATGTCCCTCATGGGCGTCCAGGGCGTCCTTGAAGCCGGAGGAGGCTTGCTCCTGCTGATCGGGCTGTTCAGCCGACCGGTCGCGTTCCTGCTGTCGGGTGACATGGCGGTCGCGTATTTCATGGCGCATTGGCCGAAGAGCTGGCTGCCGCTCCTGAACGGCGGTGATCTCGCCGTCCTGTACTGCTTCGTGTTCCTCTACCTGTGGGCTGCGGGCCCCGGCCCCTGGAGCGTCGATGCGCAACGGCGCAGATAGGACGCGAGCCGTGGCGGCGATCAGCACGCACCTGCGCTATGGCGCCGTAGCACAGGCCTTTCATTGGGCGAGCGCCGTTCTGGTCGTGGCCGCCTTCGTCTACGGGCCAGGCGGATCGGAGCAGCGGGTCTACTCGGCGGCGAAGGATGTCGACCGGCAGCTCCACGAAACGCTGGGGCTCGCCGTGCTCGCCCTCGCGCTGCTGCGAATGGCATGGCGCGCATTCGACGCGGCGCCGGCCGATCCGCCGGTGCCGGCGTGGATGAAGTTGTCGTCAAAAATCGTTCGGGCGACGATTTACGCCCTCCTGCTGATCGTTCCTCTTACCGCGATCCTCGGCGCCTGGCTCGAAGGCCATCCCCTTACCTTGCTCGGAAACGTGCGCCTGAATCCGGCCTTTGGCGAGGCCCACTCTGTCGGAAGCGCGATCGCATCGCTGCACACGTGGCTGGGGGATACGATCCTGTGGGTGGCCGGGCTGCATGCTGCGGCGGCCCTGTACCACCACTTCGTCCTGCGGGATCGCGTGCTGCGATCGATGCTGCCGGGCTAGGCGCGCGCGGATCGGGCGAGATCCCGGCTCCGGATCGCGACCCAGCCCCGTTCGTGGCCTCGCGGCGCTCGGCACGATCCCTGGAGTAGCCGCAATCGCGGGCGAGCGAGCATGGTACGCGTACGTGCTGCTCGCCTACAGGTCGTGCGGTCACAGATTGGCAATGATCTCGTTCACGAGGTCGCGAATGGAGATCATGCCGACAAGCCTGCCGCCGTCGAGCACCGGCAGGTGGCGAAGATGGTTTCTCGCCATCAGCGCCATGCAGTCCTCGCTGGTCTGGTCCGGGCGGACGTGAATGACGTCAGCGGTCATGATGTCGCCGACCGGCGTCGTTCTCGACGCCCGCGACTTGAGCGCGATCTTGCGCGCGTAGTCGCGCTCGGTAACGATGCCGGCGACCCGCTCACCTTCCAGCACGACGAGCGCGCCGATCTGCTTGTCGGCCATGAGGCTCATCGCGTCGAACACCGTCGCCGTCGGTTCGATCGTGTAAACGACCGGATCGGCCTTTGCATTGAGCATGTCGGCGACGAGTTGCATCGAGGGTCTCGGCCCATGAATCCTAAGACGACGTCGGATGGTAGCCTCGCCCACGCGCGTTGGGAGCCGTGCCGTGCCTCGGAACGTGCTTCTATTGAGCTAGGTCAAACTGCGGGCGATCGCGCGCGTTCTCGCGAAAGAGAGTGATAACCAATTCGCGCAGCCAGCGGGCGCCGGGGTCGCCTGCGTAGCGCCACGACCAGTGGACGCTCACCTCGAATGCGGGGAGTCCCACGCGCGGGCGCCAGACCGTGTACTCGCCCATCGCGCGAAACACCTGCGCCAGCCGCGCTGGCAGCACGACTGCGAGATCGGTCTCCGCGAGGATGCGCGGCAGCACCAGGAAGTGCGGCATTGCGAGCCGGATGTTGCCGGAAAGGCCGAGATCCTTCAGTGCCCGTGCGGTCGCGCCGTGCGACCTGACGACGGCGTAGTGGAGCTTTCCCAGCGCGGCCCGCGTCGGCGGGCGCCGGGCGAGCGGATGGGCGGCGCGCATCAGCACGACGTAACGTTCGGAAAGGAGCGGCGCCCGCTCGGCGTCGGTCAGCGCGGGAAGGTAGCCCATCGCGAGGTCGATGCGCCCGCTTTCGAGCGCGGGCGCGATGTCCTTGTCGTCGAACTGGAACGTTTCGAGACGGACGTTCGGCGCCTCGACGGCCAGGACCTTCATCAACCGCGGCAGAAACACGGTCTCGCCGACGTCGCTCATATGCAGGCGGAACGTCCGCTCGGAAGCGGCCGGGTCGTATCGCTCCCCTTCCTGAATCGCGACGTCGAGGACGTGCAGCGCATGACGCACGGCCTCGGCCAGGCGATCGGCCTTGGCGGTCGGCGCCATGCCTCCCTGCGTGCGGACGAACAGCGGGTCCTTGTAGAGGAGGCGCAGTCGCTTGAGGCCATGGCTCACCGTCGGTTGCGAGAGGCCGAGGCGCTCGGCCGCGCGGCTTACGCTGCCCTCGGCGTGCACGGCATGAAATGTCTGCAGGAGGTTGAGGTCGAGGTCGGCTGTATTCATCTAAGGAATGATCGATATCAAAACTATGCTATCGACAAATAATACGGCGGCGACTAGATTTGCGCGAGACGCGGGTCAAAGGAGGCGGCGTGGAGGTCTCGTTCAGCAGGGAAGCCCAAGCGCTGCGCCTGGGGGCGGGCGAGGTCTTCCATGGCGAGGGAATCCTCGCGATCACCAAGGCGCTGCTCCAGTCCGGCGTCGCCTATGTCGGCGGCTACCAGGGCGCCCCAGTCTCGCACCTGCTGGACGTGCTGGTGCAGTCGAAGGACTATCTGGCCGAGCTGGGAGTGCACGTCGAGGCCTGCGCGAACGAAGCCTCCGCCGCGGCGATGCTGGGCGCATCCATCCACTACCGGCTGCGCGGCGCAGTGACGTGGAAATCGATCGTCGGAACCAACGTGGCCGCCGACGCGCTGTCCAATCTCGCTTCGCCGGGCGTGACCGGCGGGGCGCTGATCGTCATCGGCGAGGACTACGGCGAAGGCGCGAGCGTCATCCAGGAGCGCACGGCGGCCTTCGCGCTCAAGTCGTCGCTGGTCCTGCTCGACCCGCGTCCGGACCTCGCGCACATGGTGCGGATGGTCGAGGAAGGCTTCGCACTATCGGAAGCGTCGAACACCCCGGTGATGCTGCAACTGCGGATCCGCGCGTGCCACGTCCGCGGCAGCTTCGTCTGCAAGAACAACGTCGCGCCGGCGATTTCGGCGAAGCATCTGCAGGACGCGCCGGCGGCGTTCGACTATGGCCGGCTCTCGCATCCGCCGTCGACGTACCGTCACGAGAAGCTCAAGTCGAGCGAGCGGATCCCTGCCGCGCGGCGCTATGTCGTCGCGCAGGGGCTGAACGAGATCTTCCCCGGACAGCGAGACGAACTCGGGGTGATCGTGCAGGGCGGTCTTTACAATTCGCTCATCCGGGCGCTGCAGGAATTGGGGCTCGCCGACGAGTTCGGAGGGAGCGCGCTGTCGCTCCTCGTGTTGAACGTGACCTGTCCGCTCGTTCCGGACCAGATCCGCGATTTCTGCGTCGGCAAGCGCGCGGTGCTCGTGGTCGAGGAGGGGCAGCCCGAATTCATCGAGCAGGAGATTCTGGCCATCCTCCGCCGGCTCGACGTGAACACCCCGGTGCACGGCAAGGATCTGCTGCAGATGGCCGGCGAATACACGATCGAGGTGGTCGCGCGCGGCATCGCGGCGCTCGCAGCGCGGCGCGCGCCCGAGATGCCCCTCGGAATCGGGCAGGCGTGGCTCGAGGGAATCTCTGCGCGTCGCGAGGCGGTGTCGGCGCAGCTCGGACAACCGCTGCCGGCGCGACCGCCGCAGTTCTGCGTCGGCTGCCCGGAACGCCCGGTGTTCGCGGCGCTCAAGCTGTTGCAGGAGGAAATCGGCCGCGTGCACATCGCAGCCGACATCGGCTGTCATTCGTTCGCGTCCTTCGAGCCGTTCAACTCCGGCCACACGATTCTCGGTTACGGGATGAGCCTCGCGTCGCGCGCCGGCGTGTCGCCGGTGATGCGCCGGCGCGCGCTCGCGATCATGGGCGACGGCGGTTTCTGGCACAACGGGCTCGTGTCCGGCGTGCAGTCGGCATTGTTCAACGGCGACGACGCCGTTCTCGTCATCCTCAAGAACGGCTACACGTCGGCGACCGGCACGCAGGAAATCATCTCGACGCCGGATGAAGACCAAAAGACGCGCGCGCCGGACAAGCACCAAAGCCTCGTCCACACCAACGTCGCGATCGAGCGCACGCTCAAGGGGATCGGCGTGCGGTGGCTGCGCGACGTCGACAGCTATCACGTCGACGAGATGCGGCGCACGCTGCGCGAGGCGTTCACGACGGAATTTTCCGGGCTCAAGGTCATCGTCGCCGAGGGCGAATGCCAGCTCGAGCGACAGCGCCGCGTCAAGCCATGGCTCGCCGGGCTTGCCGACGCAGGCGAACGAACGGTGCGCGTCAAATACGGCGTCGACGAAGACACGTGCTCGGGGGATCACTCGTGCATCCGGCTCTCCGGCTGCCCGACGCTGTCGTTGAAGGAAAGCTCCGATCCGTTGAAAGTCGACCCGGTTGCGACCGTGCTCGAAGGTTGCGTTGGCTGCGGCCTCTGCGGGGAAAACGCGCATGCGGCGACGCTTTGCCCCTCGTTCTATCGCGGCGAAGTCATCCGCAATCCGCGCTGGCGCGAGCGCGTCGGCTTCCGGCTGCGGCAATCGGTCATTCGCCTGCTCCAGCCGGCATAGGGGTATGCCATGACTCGTCCGCTCACGATCCTGATCGGCGCGCTCGGCGGCGAGGGAGGTGGCGTGCTCGCTGAGTGGCTGGTGGCGGTGGCGACGAAAGGCGGGTACGTCGCCCAGAGCACGTCGATCCCGGGCGTCGCGCAGCGGACAGGTGCCACGACCTACTACGTGGAAATCTACCCGGAGCCGGTCGCCGCGCTCGCCGGCCGGCGGCCCGTGCTGAGCCTGCTTCCGGTCCCGGGCGGCGTCGATCTCGTCGTCGCCTCCGAGATGCTCGAAGCCGTGCGCACCGTCCAGAACGGGATGGTCAGCGCGGATCGGACCCTGTTGATCGCTTCAACCAGTCGAACGCTCACGACCGCCGAGAAGATGCCGCTCGGCGACGGGCGTTTCGATTCGGAATTGCTGCGGGATGTCGCGCGCCGGCACAGCCGGAGCTTCGTCGCCTTCGATATGGCGCAAGCCGCCCGCGATGCGCAAACCGTCGTCAGCGCGGTGATGTACGGGGCGATTGCCGCCTCGGGGGCGCTCCCGTTCGATCGCAGCGCCTTCGAGGCCGTGATCGGCGAGTCCGCCCGCGGTGCAGCGGCGAGCCTCGCCGGTTTCGCGCGCGCGTGGGACGCGACGCGTGCCGCGATGGCCGGCGAACCCGGCGCGATCGGCGACGCGGTCGCCGTCCACGCGGCGCAGCCGGCCAGGCCCGCGGCGTGGACCGATGCCCTGCGCGCGGCTTTCCCGGCCGCGACGCACGAGGTCGTCGAAATGGGTTATGCGCGGCTTCGCGAGTACCAGGATCGCGCCTATGCAGATCTCTACGTGCGGCGCCTGGCGCGGATTCTCGCTGCGGAGCGCAAAGCCGACGGCACGGGCGCGCATGGCTTTGCGCTGACGCGCGAAACGGCGCGCTTTCTCGCGCTGTGGATGGCCTTCGACGATATCGTCCGCGTCGCTCGTCTGAAATGCCGCGCGAGCCGCTTCGCACGCGTGCGGCGCGAGGTTGCGGCGGGCGACGGGGACATCGTGCGTATCGTCGATTATTTCAAGCCGGGCGTGCCGGAGCTTGCCTCGCTCCTGCCGCCGGCGCTTTGCGGCCGGCTTGCATCGTGGGACCGCCGCCGCCAGGCGCGGGGAAAGCGTCCCATTTCGCTCGCGCTCACGCTTCCTACCGATAGCGTCACCGGCTTCGTCGCGCTGCGCGCGCTCGCGGGACTCTCGTGGCTTCGCCGGCATGGCTCGCGCTTTGCCGAAGAGCAGACGGCGATCGAGCACTGGCTCGCAGCCATCGAGCGGGCGGCGCGCGACGAGTGGCGCCTCGCGTTCGAGCTCGCGCTCTGCGGACGTCTCATCAAGGGCTACGGCACGACGAACGCGCGCGGCAAGGACAACCTGCGTCACATCCTCGAGCATCTCGCGGGCAACGCTGGGCCTGCCGCCGGCGATCGTGCCGCGGCGGTCCGTGCGGCGCGCGAAGCCGCGCTCGCCGACGAGGGCGGCCGAGCCCTGGATGTGGCGCTGGTTGCGCACGGCGTGTCGCCCCGCCCCCCCAGGGCGCACCCTGTCGTCTGGGCGAAGCGCCCGACCGGGCATGCGTCTCGCCCGGGACGCGTATCGTGACACGCCGACACACGACGCGCTTCACAATCGAGTTCGGCGATTGCGATCCCGCGCAGATCGTGTTCTACCCGAACTACCTGCGCTGGATCGACTCCGCCGCGCGGCACTTCTTTGTAGCAGCCGGTGTTTCATCGTGGTCCGAGATGGAAGCCGCGACCGGCATAATCGGTACGCCGCTGGTCGAGGTCTCGGTGCGTTTCCTGCGGCCGGCGACCTACGGCGAGGACATCACCGTCGAATCATGGATCGACGAATGGCGCGGCAAGAGCTTCGTCATGAAGCACGTCGTGCGCCGCGGCGACGACGTGCTCGTCGAAGGTCGGGAGACACGCGTGTTCGCGCGGCGTCATCGGGACGATCCCGGCCGGATCCAGGCAGTTGCGCCGCCGGACGACGTTCGGCGCCGCTTCGAGTGACGGTGCCGGCTGGCCCTAATCGGCTGCACTGACCAGCATCACGAGAACGGAATTCGCGGGCGGGAAGGGCGCACCGCGAACGACAGGGGAGGGGCGATGCAGGACGCGGCAGCGGAAGCGACGCCGATCGGCCGAGAGCGCTTCGGACCGGTGGGTCGGTCCCTGCGCGCGCTCGCGCGGATTCTGGCGATCACCGGCGGTCTTGTCTTCGTCGCGCTGGTCGCGATGTCGATCGTGTCGATCGTCGGGCGAAAGCTCTTCGCGTGGCCCGTGCCCGGGGATGTGGAAATCCTGCAGATGTGCGCTGCGTTTGCAGCCTCGACCTTTTTCGCCTGGTGCCATCTCGCCAATGGCGACGTCAAGGTCGACTTCTTCACCCATCGCCTCGCCCCACGCAACGTGGCCCGCCTCGACGCGTTCGGTTCGTTGCTGGTCGGCCTGTTCGGCGCGCTCCTCGCATGGCGGACGGCGGTGGGCGCATGGTCGTTGCGGGAGGTGGGCGAGACCTCGGCGGTCCTCGGCTGGCCCGTCTGGATCGCGCAGGCACTGATGGTTCCCGGGTTCGCGCTGCTCGCGGCGGCAGGCTTCTATCTTTGCATTCATTTGCTCGTCGCCGCGATGCGGGAGCCGCCAAGCACGAGGGCGCTCCGGTGACCGGCATCGAGATCGGCGTGGTCATCTTCGGCGTGATGCTCGCGCTGATGGTGGTTCGCGTGCCGATCGGCATCGCGATGTTCGTCGTCGGCGCAGGCGGATACCTCTATCTGACCGGCGGCAACCTCACCGCGCTCCTGAACTCGCTCAAGAATCTCGCCTATGCGCGACTGTCGAATTACGATCTCGTCGTCATCCCGCTCTTTCTGCTGATGGGCCAGTTCGCGACGCACGGGGGACTCTCCAAGGCACTGTTCCGCTTCGTGGGCGCCTTCCTCGGTCACCGCAGGGGTGGCATCGCGATGGCGGCAATCGGCGCGTGCGCGGGGTTCGGCGCGATCTGCGGCTCGTCGGTGGCGACCGCGGCGACGATGGGGCAGGTCGCGCTGCCGGAACTGCGTCGCTTCGGCTATTCCGGTTCGCTTGCGACCGGGGCCCTCGCCGCCGGCGGCACGCTGGGAATCATGATCCCGCCGTCGGTGCCGCTCGTCATCTATGCGATCCTCACGCAGGAATCGATCGGCAAGCTGTTCATGGCCGCGGTGCTCCCGGGTGTCATCGCGATGCTGGGGTACATGCTGGTGGTGAAACTCGTCGTCACCTTGAAGCCCGAAGCCGGCCCCGCCGGCCCGCGCGTGGCGTGGCCCGAGCGCCTGAGGAGCCTGCTTTCCGTGCTGCCGGTGCTCATCGTCTTCCTCGTCGTGATCGTCGGCATCTACGGCGGCTGGTCGACCCCGACGGAAGCCGCAGCGATCGGCGCGGCCGCCTGCGGCGTGATCGCGATCGTGAGTGGCGGCATGCGCGCGAAAGGTCTCGTCGACAGCGCGCTCGGGATGGCGCAGGCGACCGCGATGATCTACCTCGTTCTGCTCGGGGCCGATATGATGAACGTGACGCTCGCGCTGTCGCAGCTCCCCGGAGAGCTCGCGAGCTGGGTCAAGGCCAGCGGACTGCCGCCGGTTTCGGTGATGGTGATGATCCTGCTGATCTACATCTTTCTGGGCTGCGTGATGGACGCGCTCGCAATGATCCTGCTGACGATCCCCATCTTCTATCCAATGGTGATGGCGCTCGACTTCTGGGGCTTGCCGCCATCCGACAAGTCGATCTGGTTCGGAATCCTCGCGCTGATGGTGGTCGAGATCGGGCTCGTCCATCCGCCGGTGGGCTTGAATGTGTACATCATCAATCGGCTGGCCAAGGACGTGCCGCTGACCGCGACGTTCCGCGGTGTGGTTCCGTTTCTGGTTTCCGACGCGGTTCGCACGACGCTGCTGCTCTTTTTTCCGATCATTTCGCTTTATCTTGTTCACGCGTTCGAACGCTAAGGAGGAGGTCCCATGAAACACAAGTTGATTCGTTTGGTAGCACCGTTCGCCGTCGCATTCGCCTGGGGAGCTGCGCACGCACAGGAAGTCGTGCTCAAGGTCGAGCATTTCCTGGGGCCCAATTCGACGGCGCAGAAGCAGTTGCTGGGACCGTGGTGCGACAAGATCGCTGCGGAGTCCGGCGGCAAGATCAAATGCCAGATCTACCCGGCCATGCAGCTCGGCGGCACGCCGCCACAGCTCTTCGACCAGGTCAAGGACGGTGTCGTCGACGTCGTCTGGACGATCCCGACCTACCAGGCGGGGCGGTTCGTCAAGTCCGAGGTCTTCGAGCTGCCCTATCTCATCAAGACGGCGGAAACGGGCAGCCCGGCGCTGTGGGAATACATCCAGAAGGATGCGCAGGACGAATTCAAGGGAACGAAGCTGATCCTCGTGCACGTCCACGACGGTGCGCAGCTTCACTTCACCACGAAGGACGTCAAGACCCTCGAGGACCTGAAAGGCCTCAAGGTGCGCGCGCCCACGCGCATCGCGACGAAGGTGCTGGCGGCGCTGGGGGCCGTGCCGGTCCAGATGCCCGTGCCGCAGGTTCCCGAGGCAATGTCGAAAGGCGTCGTCGACGGGGCGTCGCTCCCCTGGGAAGTCGTTCCGGCGCTCAAGATCGACGAGATCGCGAAGACGCATACCGAGTCGGCGCCTGGCCAACCGACGATGTCGAACACGATCTTCGTCGTCGCGATGAACCAGGCGAAATACGACAGCCTGCCGCCCGACTTGAAGAAGGTCATCGACGCGAACAGCGGCGTCGAGGCATCGCGCTGGGCCGGCAAGATCTGGGACGGCACGATTGCGCCGGCGCGCAAGTCGGCGCTGGAGCACAAGGCGACGATCAACGTGCTGACGCCGGCGGAGTACGAGCGGTGGAAAAAGGCAACCGAAGGCGTCGAGAAAGACTGGATTGCCGAAGCCAACGCCAAGGGCGCGAACGGCGCGGCGCTGCTCGACGACGCGAAGGCGTTGATCAAGAAGAACGGAGGTTAGGCGGTAGCGCCAACGCGAAACGACCGGAGCACGGCGGCGCACCGATTTCCCGCGATTTCCCGCAGCGCCCGGATCGGTTACCATCTCGGGTCGCCGCCGTCCCGAGATCCAAGATGAGCGAGAAGAGATTCGCTTCGCAGGCCGACCTCGTCGCAAAGAAGGTGAGCTTCGACAAGCTCTCGGACAACGCCTACGCGTACACCGCGGAAGGCGATCCCAACACGGGCGTCGTCGTCGGTGACGATGCGGTGATGGTGATTGACACGCAGGCCACCCCCGTGATGGCGCAGGACGTGATCCGCCGCATCCGCGGGGTGACGGCCAAGCCGATCCGCTACGTCACGCTGTCGCACTACCACGCGGTGCGGGTGCTCGGCGCGTCGGCCTACCAGCCCGACCACATCATCGCGAGCCGCGATACCTACGACCTCATCGCCGAGCGCGGCGAAGCCGACATGAAGAGCGAGATCGAGCGTTTCCCGCGGCTTTTCCAGGCGGTGGAGTCGGTCCCCGGCCTGACCTGGCCGACGCTGGTGTTCGAGAAGCGTCTGACGCTCATGCTCGGCTCGCTCCAGGTCGAGATCATGCAGCTTGGCCGCGGCCATACCAAAGGCGACACGGTCGTCTGGCTGCCGCGGGACAGGATTCTGTTCTCGGGCGATCTGGTCGAATATGACGCAACCCCTTACACCGGTGACGCGTACCTTACCGATTGGCCGGCGACGCTCGACGCGATCGCCGCGCTGAAGCCGGACAAGCTCGTGCCGGGGCGCGGAGCTTCGCTCTCGACGCCGGCGCAGGTGCAATCGGGCCTCGAGGGCACGCGCGCGTTCGTCACCGAGATGTTCGACGCGGTCAAGCGCGGCGCGGCCTCGGGCAAGGACCTGAGGAGCGTGTATCGCGAAACGTACGCGGAACTGCAGCCGAAGTTCGGGCGCTGGGTGATCTTCGATCATTGCCTGCCCTTCGACGTCTCGCGGGCCTACGACGAGGCGACGCAATACAAGGACCCGCGGATCTGGACGGCGCAGCGCGACAAGGACATGTGGGAAGCGCTGGAAGGCTAGATTGTCGCCCCCGCGAAGGCGGGGACCCAGGGTGTCTTGTTTGCCAAGAATCAAAGACGCTGGGTTCGCGCGTTTGCGGGAACGACAGACGAAACAAGCGAATCTCGGGCCGCTCGACGCATCGCGATCCGCGGCGATGAAAACTTACACCAACCCCGTCTACGCGTACGAGCGCTCGTCCGACCAGGACGCCGCGCCGAGGCGCCGCCCGATCGTCGTCGTCGGCGCCGGCCCCGTTGGGCTCGCTGCCGCAATCGACCTCGCGCAGCGCGACGTTCCGGTCGTCGTTCTGGACGACGACAATACGGTCAGCGTCGGCTCGCGCGCGATCTGTTATGCAAAACGCGCGCTCGAAATCCTCGACCGACTGGGGTGCGGCGAGCGCATCGTCGCGAAGGGAGTCGAGTGGAAGACGGGCAAGGTCTTCTTCAAGGACGAGCTCGTCTATGCGTTCGACCTGCTGCCGGAGACGGGCCATCATCGGCCGGCGTTCGTGAACCTGCAGCAGTATTACTTCGAAGAATATCTCGTGCACCGACTCTCCGAGCTGCAGTCCGCCGAGATACGCTGGCAACACAAGGTCGTCGAGGTCCTGCCGAAGGCAGACGGCGCAGTACTGCGCATCGCCACGCCCGACGGCGAATATTGGCTGTCCTGCGACTGGCTGATCGTCGCCGACGGCGCGCGCAGCCCCGTGCGCACGATGCTGGGCCTCGAAGCCGAGGGGCAGGTGTTCCGCGACCGCTTCCTGATCGCCGACATCTACATGAAATCGGACTTTCCTTCGGAGCGCTGGTTCTGGTTCGACCCGCCGTTCCATCCCAACCAGTCGGCGCTTCTGCATCGGCAGGCCGACGACGTGTGGCGGATCGACTTCCAGCTCGGCTGGGACGCCGATCCGGACGAGGAGAGGAAGCCCGAGCGGATCCTGCCGCGGCTGCGGGCGATGCTCGGGCCCGACGCCGAATTCGAGATCGAATGGGCAAGCGTCTACACGTTCCAGTGCCGCAGGATGAAGCGCTTCCGCCACGACCGCATCCTGTTCGCCGGCGATGCCGCGCACCTCGTTTCGCCATTCGGCGCGCGGGGCGCGAACAGCGGCATACAGGACACCGACAACCTGGTCTGGAAGCTCGAGCTCGTGATGGAAGGTCTCGCGCCCGAGCGGCTCCTCGACAGCTACGACGTCGAGCGCATCGCCGCGGCCGACGAGAACATTCTCAACTCGACCCGGGCGACCGATTTCATCACCCCGAAGAGCCCGGTGTCGCGCACGTTCCGCGACGCCGTTCTCGCGCTCGCCAAGCATCATTCGTTCGCGCGGAGGCTCGTCAACAGCGGCCGGCTTTCGGTGCCGCACGTGTACGCGGGCTCGCCGCTTAACACTCCCGACCGCCCGGGCGAGACGTTCGCCGGCGCGATGGTTCCCGGCGCCGCCGCCGCCGATGCGCCGGTGAAGGGCCCCGGCTCGACATGGCTCCTCGACTACCTCCACAACGGCTTCACATTGCTGACGTTCGGCGACGCGGCGCCGGCCGATGCGGTCGCGGAGTTCGCGCGCGCGAGGATCGCGTGCCGAATTGTCCAGGTCGACGGCCGCCGGGCGGAAGATCGCATTGCCGTCCGCGACAGCGCCGGCCTCCTTTCCGAGCGTTACGATGCGAAGTCCGGCACGTGCTACCTTTTCCGGCCCGACCAGCACGTCTGCGCGCGCTGGCGAACCTTCGACGCCGCACTGGTGCGCGCCGCGATTGCGCGGGCGACCTGCAACGACTGACGGGATCCATCCGATGCCAACCCTCAACACTGCTCCCAGCCTCCCGGTGCCGGACGACTTCTATCAGGCGCTGATCGCGCTGCATCGCGACCTGACCGAGGAACAGAGCGCGCTCGTCAACGCCAAGCTCATTCTCCTGCTCGCGAACCACATCGGCGACCCTGCGGTACTTTCGGCCGCCATGGAGGCCGCGCGCGAGGACATCGCGCCGCCAGGAGTCTCGCAATGAAACATTACATCCGCTTTCCGCGCGCCGACGGCACGCACAGCCGCCAGGCGCATGCCGATCTGCCGGAGGGAACGTTCGAGCGCGAAATGGGGAAGGAAGGCTTCTTCGGGCCCGCCGCGCATTTCCATCATCGCCACCCTCCTACTGCGTGGGAGAGCTTCAGCGGCGCGCTCAATCCGCACGCGTACGATTTGAACAAGCTGCCGGCGACGGGCGCCTCGCCGTGGGACGCGACCCCGTTCATGGCTAATGCGGACGTCAAGATCCGCCACTGGAAGACCGAGCGTGCGATGGACCATCTGGTTCGCAATCAGGATGGTGACGAGCTGCTGTTCATCCACGAGGGGTCGGGCGAATTCTTCTGCGACTGGGGCCACCTGACATATCGTGACGGCGACTATCTCGTGATCCCGCGCGGCGGCCTTTGGCGCATCGAGCCGACCGAAGCGACGACGATGCTGCAGGTCGAATGCACCGAGGGCACCTACACGATGCCGGAAAAGGGCATCGTCGGGCCGCACGCGATCTTCGACCCCGCCGTGCTCGACGTTCCGACGATGGATGCGGCATTCCGCGACCAGCAGACCGACAACCCGTGGACGGTCGTCGTGAAGCGCAAGGGTGCACTGTCGACGATCCGCTATCCGTTCAATCCGCTGGACGCCGTGGGCTGGCACGGCGACCTCTGCGTCGTGCGCGTCAACGTTCGCGACATCCGGCCGCTGATGAGCCACCGCTACCACCTGCCGCCGTCCGCGCACACGACGTTCGTCGGCAAGAACTTCATCGTCTGCACGTTCGCCCCGCGCCCGATCGAGTCGGACCCCGGCGCGCTCAAGGTCCCGTTCTATCACAACAACGACGACTACGACGAGGTGATCTTCTACCACCGCGGCGAGTTCTTCAGCCGCGACAACATCAAGCCGGGCATGGTGACTTTCCATCCCTGCGGCTTCACGCACGGCCCCCATCCGAAGGCGTTCGCGACCGGCGCGAAGCACGCGCGCAAGGAAACCGACGAATATGCGGTGATGATCGACACGCGGTTTCCGCTGGAGGTCGCGCCGCTGCCTGACGGCGTGGAGAACACGGCCTACGTCGATTCGTGGAAAGCGCGGTAAGCGCCCCGGCGCTGCGCTTCGTATCTCAGGCGCGGAGACGAGCGGAGGAACATCGATGTACGAGGAACTGATCGCGGAAGCCCGGAAGGCGACGGTCTCGTTCGCCACGTCGATCGATTGCGACGCCGGCGTCGTGGGTGCGGCGCTCGTCACGAAGGACGGCCGAATGTTCTCCGGCTGCTCGATCGACTGCTCGTGCGGCATCGGCTTCTGCGCCGAGCATTCGGCGATCGCCGAAATGCTGAAGCACCGGGCGACGCGAATCCGAGCGATCGTCGCGACCTACGACGGCGGCGTCATTCTTCCGCCCTGCGGGCGCTGCCGCGAGCTCATCTTCCAGGTCGACCACGCCAATGTCGATACCGACGTGATCGTCGCAGCGGACAAGGTCGTCAAGCTTGGCGAGCTGCTGCCGTACACGTGGCAGACGCACCGGCCGACGTGAGCGCCCGTTCCTTCCGCGAAAAAGCGGGGTGCGTCGCGGACTGACCTCGCGACGCACCTCGTTCCGTTACTTTGTCTTCTCGACCGACACCGACCGGGCTGCGCACGACTGCCGGGCAGAACGGCACAGGCCGGACGCCGGGTCCGCGGACGCCTGCGCGATCAACACTTCCGGCACGGCGCTCGCGTTGCTGACGCGATAGGCGAGGCTCGGCCACTTCTGGCAGGGTAGGTACGCCGGATGGTATAGCGCCGAGAAAGGTTCGGCGAAAGCCATCCGGTCTTCGTTCACCCGGCGGCGCCGACGCCCGATGCGAACGCGAGGCACGCCGCTGCAGCAAGCGTCGCGGCGACGTGCTTGATTGGCCTGTGCTGCGACATGCTGAGCCTCCTTGTCGAAACGCAGTTCGTTGGCGCCGGCGCCGTTGCCGCGTGGTGCCGTCGATCCCGAGCCGTCCTCCTCGGCCGTCCCGAGGTGCCGGCCACGGGGCGCTCAAGCCGGCGGCGAGACCCCCACGGCGGCGAGCCGTTAGAATGGTCTCTTTTCGACTGGAACGAAAAGATGACCTACGAGAACATCGTCGTCGAGCCCCGCGGTCGGGTCGGCCTGATCCGCTTGAACCGCCCGCAGCGGATGAACGCATTGAACGACGCGCTCGCCGCCGAGCTGTCGCAGGCGCTCGCCGCCTTCGACGCTGACCCGGCGATCGGCGCGATTGTCATTGCCGGCAACGACAAGGCGTTCGCGGCCGGCGCCGACATCGGCGCAATGGCGGAATGGGACTACCAGAAAGTCTACGCCGACAACTACATCACGAAGGACTGGGAGGACGTCCGCAAGACGAGGAAGCCGGTGATAGCGGCCGTTGCGGGCTATGCGCTCGGCGGGGGCTGCGAGCTCGCCATGATGTGCGATCTCATCATCGCCGCCGACACGGCGAAATTCGGACAGCCGGAAATCACGATCGGCACGATGCCCGGCATGGGCGGCACGCAGCGGCTGCCGCGCGCGGTCGGCAAGGCCAAGGCGATGGACTGGTGCCTGACCGGACGGATGGTCGACGCCGCGGAAGCCGAGCGGAGCGGCCTCGTCGCACGGGTCGTCGCCGCCGACAAGCTGGAAGCAGAGGCGCTCGCCGTGGCCGCTAAGATCGCATCGTTCTCGCTGCCGGTCGTGCTCAAGGTCAAGGAAGCGATCAACCGCGCGTACGAATCCTCGCTCGCCGAAGGCCTGCTGTTCGAGCGCCGCGAGTTCCACGCGACGTTCGGACTCGAGGATCAGAAGGAAGGCATGCGCGCGTTCGTGGAGAAGCGGAAGCCGACATTCAGGCATCGCTGAGCCGGCGGCCGTCGGGGGACGAACGACGCCCCGTTTCCGTGGCCGCGGTAACGACATAGAATCGCGACAATGCCGGACACCGTTCGACCCGCCCTCGAGGATATCGTCGTCGATCGCCCCGCGACGGGCGTTGCCCGAATCACGCTCCGTCGGCCGGAGGCAAGAAACGCGCTGCGCACGCGCACGCTCGCCGAAATCGCGGCCACGCTTGCCGATGCAAGCAAGGACGAGGAGATTCGCGCCGTCGTCATCACCGGCGGCCTCGACTGCTTCGCTGCCGGCGCCGACCTGCGCGAAATGGCTGCGCTAGGTGCCATCGAGGTCCTGCTGCACGAGCGCGCCGCGCACTGGCAGGCAATCGCCACGTTTCCCAAGCCGCTGATCGCCGCGGTCAACGGTTACGCGCTGGGCGGCGGTTGCGAGCTTGCGCTCTGCGCCGACATCGTCGTCGCGGGGACGAATGCGCAGTTCGGCCAGCCCGAGATCAATCTGGGGATGATCCCGGGCGCCGGCGGAATGCAGCGTCTCGCGCGCGTGGCCGGAAAGGCGCTGGCGATGCAGATGTGCCTCACCGGCAAGCCGATCGATGCAGCCACGGCGCTCGCTGCCGGGATCGCAGTCGAAGTCGACGAGCCGGAGAGCGCGGTCGCGCGAGCCGTTGAAATCGCCGCGACCATCGCAGGCAGGCCGTCGCTCGCGGTCCGATTGGCGAAGGAGGCTGTGCTGCGGGCGTTCGAATCGCCGCTCGCCGCGGCGCTCGTTGCCGATCGCCAGGCATTCGCGCTGCTGGCGGCAAGCGATGACCGCAACGAGGGCATCGCCGCGTTCCTCCACAAGCGGACGCCGCGGTTCACCGGGCGTTGAGCAGCACGGAGGTCTCCATGTCGAACCACGTCTTTCGCTTCATGGTTTCGTGCGCGGTCGCGCTGCTCGTCACCGCTTGCGCATCGACGTCGATCCGGGACGCGTGGTTCGACACGAGCTACCAGGGCGGGCCGTTTCGAAAGATCCTCGTCGTTGGCGTCGGCAGCAACGTCGCCAACACGCGGGTGTTCGAGGACATCTTCGTGCAGAAGCTCAAGGCCGCGGGGGTCGACGGCGTTGCCGGCTATCGGACCCTTCCACAGGGGACGCCGCCCGGCGATTCGGTGTGGAATGCTGCGGTCGAGGCATCGGCCGCGACCGGCTTGCTCGCGGTCCGGCTCCTGCACGTCGACACGAAGACGCAGGTCAGCACCGTGATCATGCCGGCGCCCATGATGTGGGGGCCATACGGCGGCTGGTGGGGTCCTTCAATGGTGGCGGTGCCCGAGGTGCAGCAGTACGACGTCGCCACGGTCGAGACCAACCTCTGGGACGTGAAGACGCGGCGCGTGGTGTGGGCGGCAACCACCGACACGTTCAATCCGGCGTCGGTGGCGAAGGAGACGCCGGGGTTCGCCGAGGTCATCATCGGTCAGCTCGCGGCGCGCGGACTCATTCCCGGCGGCACGTAGCTAGGGAGTCCTGTCGGGCTTGCTTGCGCTCATGCCTAGAGAAGCGGGCTCAGCAATCGCGCCAGGTTCCACGCCACCTGACGCGGCAGCGACGCGTGGCCCCACGTGGCGGCGTCCAGCCATTCACCATCGCGAAAGTACCGTTCCTGCTCGGCTTCGAGCAGCGCGCAGACGCGGTCGTCGTAGGCGAGCAGCGTCACTTCGGCGTTGAGCACGAAGGACCGGATATCCATGTTCGAGGAGCCGATCCAGGCGACATCGGAGTCGATGGTCGCCTGCTTCGCGTGGAGGAAGCGCTTGCCGTAGCGGCAGATCTTGACGCCGCTCGCGAGGAGCTCGGCATAGTAGGACTTCTGCGCCAGGCACACGAGGATCTGGTCATCCTGCGCCGGGACGACAAGCCGCACGTCGACGCCGCGGAGCACCGCAGTCGAGAGCGCCTGCAGCAGCGCCGCATCGGGGATGAAATAGGGCGTGGTGATGACGACGCGCTTTCGCGCTGCGTGAATGAGCGCGACGATCAGCCGTTGCGTGTTCTCGTGCGGGAACGCCGGGCTCGCCGGCAGCACCTGCGCCGCGGTGTCGCCGGCAATCGCAGGCTGGGGAAACGTTTCGACGTCACCGATGAGCTCGCCGGTCTCGACGAACCAGTCGGCGACGAAGACGGCCTGAAGCTCGAGCACGACGGGGCCGGTCACGCGCACCATCAGCTCCTCGTAGGTGAGACCGGGCTTGAACGTCGAGTCGACGATGTTCTGCGAGCCGGTCCAGCCGATGCGGCCATCGACGACGGCAATCTTCCGGTGGTTGCGCAGGTCGAGGCGGGCCGTGTGCCGGCGGAGAAACCCGACGGGCAACGTCTCCGCGGCCGCGATTCCGGCGGCTGCGAGGCGCGGCAGCATCTTGCGGAACGCGGGCCGCGAGCCCACCGAATCGGCGAGCACGCGGCAGGCAACACCGCGCTTGACAGCGCGGGCGAGCGCATCGACGACGCGCGCCGAGACGCGGTCATCGGCGAAGATGTAGAAGAGAAGGTGGACGTTCAGCTGCGCCGCGTCGATGTCGGCGACCAGGCGATCGATGATCCCCTCGTAATCGGTCAATACCTCGAGCACATTGCCGCCGAGGATCGGCATCTCGCCCAGCGCTTCTGCGAGGCGCACCGCCGGCGCGAGCTCGGGACCGGGCTCGGGGTGATAGATCGCCGGGCTGCGCGCGAGTCGCCGATAAATGGGCTCCGCATTGGCGATGAACTCTTGCGCGCGCTCGCGACGCAACGCGGGAAGCCGCGGTCGGCCGATCAGCAGATAGAGCGCGACGCCGATCGTCGGCTCGAAGAAGATCAGCAGCAGCCAGCCCTTTGCCGCGTCCGGCGTGCGGCGGAAGGGGACGATGACCAGCATGCCGATGCGGGCCGCCCACTCGGCCGCGACGAAAGCCTTCAGCCAGATGTCGCGGTCGGTCAGGAAATCGAGCAGCAACGCGCTTCCCGTCCGGCGTCGCTCGCCTTCACTGCCTTGTCGTTTCGAAGCGCATCGAGCCGGCGTCGGCCTTGAGCGTCAAGACGAGCTCGTTGCCGTGGAAAAGCTGCCCCGCAACCGCCTCGAGATTCTTGATGAACTCCGCATCGCGCGAACCGGGCGGACATGCCGCGCGGGTGAGTGCAATCGGTCCGAAGTTGAGCGCGTTGCCGGTGAGCACGAAGCTCGTGGAGCCGCGATTGCAATCGGCGCGGACGTTCACCCGTCCACCCGGCTGGAATTCGAGCGTGTAACGCTCCGGCGCATCGGGCGTGATGCGCGCGCCGTCGCGCATCTGCGTACCCTGCCAGGTCCACACGGTTCCAGTCAGCAGCGCGTCGCCTGCCGCGGCCATGGTCGGCGGGGGCGCATTGATGTACCCGGGGAGCGTGGGCGGTTTGGGCTCGGTCGGCGCGCAGGCGACGAGAACGAGCGCCGACACGGAAACCAAGAGATGGGATAGGCGCATCGCTGCCTCCTGTTAACGACGATGACCGTGCGCTGCGATGGAAGCCATCTCGACGCCGTCGCTCGCGCGAGGGCCGAGCGCCTTGACCTTGACTCGAGCGCCCAACGCCTGCCCTCCAAGCGCTCGCGTGAGGTCGGCCGCCGCTTCGTGGACGAGGCGGCCGAGATCGGCGGCCCTCGCGGGCTTTAACCGCGAGGTCGGACCCGCGAGCGAAATGGCGGCCCATGGCTCGCCATTTTCGTTCCACACCGGGGCCGCGATGCAGTAGAGGCCCTCGGCGTGCTCTTCGTCGTCGATCGCGTACCCGCGCTCGCGCGTTGCGGCGAGCTCGCGCGAAAGCGCGTCGCGCGTGGCGAGCGTTCTCGCCGTGTGTCGCGAGAGCCCGCGTTTGGCGATCGCCGCGGATACGGCGGCGTCATCCATCGCCGAGAGCATCGCCTTGCCGACGCCCGACGCGTGCAGCGGCGCCCGTGTGCCCAGCTTGACCGACATCCGCATCAGCTCGCGGCATGGCACCTGCTCGACGAAGACCGCTTCGCCATCGTCGATGACTGCGAGGTTCGTCGTCTCGCCCGATTTTTCCATCAGCCGTTTGAGGAAAGGGTACGCTTGCGCGACCAGATTGCGATGATCGAGGAAGGCGCTACCCACCCGGAACGCGCGCACGCCGATAAGCCACTCGCCGCCCGGGCCCTGCTCGACGTAGCCGGCCTCGCCCAGCGTTGCAAGCAGCCGATGTGCCGTCGGCGCGGGCAACGCGAGCTTGGTGGCGATTGCCGTCAACGTCGCGCCACCCTCGGTTGCGGCGAGCGCCTCCAGCACGGCGAGGCCGCGCGAAAGCGCCTGTGTGTGTCCGGGGCTGCCATGGCGCACGACGGCGCGTCGCGGCGCCGGCCGCGCTGGTTTGGGGCGCGCGCGCGCGCCGGTGATCGGCCGGGCGGGTTTGTTCTTGGCCATGATGAATCGGTGCTGCTGGATCGCAGCCGGAACGATTCTAGCATCAGCGTCGGCAACTGTGAAAACGGCTTTCACATATGCGGCGCGCGGGCCACAGGTATGATCCGGGCAAAGTCCGAACCACCGTCATTCGTCGCCCCGCTTGCTCGAGCCTTAGCAGATGGCCCTCGATCCCCGACGCATTCTTGCCCGCTGCGATGCGCTTGCGCGCTGCTCGGAGCAGGCCGGCGGCCTGACGCGCGTGTTCCTCTCGCCTGCGCAGCGCGCGGCGAGCGAACTCGTCATTGCCTGGATGCGCGAGGCGGGTATGGACCCGCGGGTCGACGCGATCGGCAATGTCATCGGACGCTCCGAAGGCGAGACTCCGGGGCGACCCTGCCTGATGCTGGGCTCGCACCTCGACACGGTGCGCGATGCCGGCAAGTACGACGGGATGCTCGGCGTCGTCACCGCGATCGAATGCGTCGCCGATCTGCGGGCGCGCGGCCGACGCCTGCCGTTTGCAGTCGAGGTCATCGGCTTCGCAGACGAGGAGGGCGTCCGCTTCTCGGTGACGCTCTCGGGCAGCCGCGCGCTTGCCGGCACGCTCGATCGCACCGTGCTCGATCGCACCGACGCCGCGGGAACAACGGTGCGCGATGCGCTGGTCGCGTTCGGGCTCGATCCCGAGCGCATCGGCGATGCCGCGCGCACGTCCGCCGACGTGCTCGCCTACGTCGAATTGCACATCGAGCAGGGGCCGGTCCTCGAAGCGCTCGGGCTGCCCGTCGGCGTGGTCACTGCGATCAACGGCGGCAGCCGCTATTGGGTCGAGGTCGCGGGTACGGCAGGCCATGCCGGGACAGTTCCCATGGGCTTGCGCCGCGACGCGCTCGCCGCCGCCGCGGAATGCACGTTGGCGGTGGAACGGATCGCCTCGCACATCGCGGATGTCGTTGGAACGGTCGGCCGCATCGAAGCCCATCCGGGCGCGGTCAACGTGATTCCCGGAAAGGTGCAGTTCTCCCTCGATGCGCGTGCCCCCGGCGACGAAACGCGGCTGGAGGCCGTGGCCGCAATGCGCGCGGAGTTCGACGCCATCGCCGCGCGCCGCGGCGTCGCGGTCTCGCTTGCCTGCGTCTGGGATGCGCGCACGGCGGCTTGCTCGCCGTTCCTGCAGCGGCAGCTCGCGGCGGCGATCCATGCCGAGGGCTTGCCCGTTCATCATCTTCCGTCCGGCGCGGGGCACGATGGCATGGCCGTCTGCGCGATCGCGCCGATCGCGATGCTGTTCGTCCGCTGCGCGGGCGGCATCAGTCACAATCCCGCCGAAGCCGTGTCGCTCGCCGACGTCGATACCGGCGCCCGTGTCCTCATGCGCTTCATCGAGCACTTCCAAGCGCCGCCGCGCTAGCGACTCGGCGACTCGAAAAGGCGCCCCCTCACCATGCCGACGCCCGCGGCCGCGATTCACGATTTCGTCGCCTCGCATCGCCTCGAGGCAGAGCGCTTTCTCGCCGAGCTGGTGCGTCTTCCATCGGACAATCCACCGGGTGATTGCGCGCCGCACGCGCGGCGCGCGGCCGAACTGTTGCGTGCGATGGGATTCGATGTCGAAGAGCACCCCGCGCCGCCGGACCTCGTGCGGGCCAACGGGATGATTAGCTGCATCAACCTGGTTGCGCGCGTGAGATTCGGTACAGGGCGCGGCTCGACGATCGCGCTTAATGCGCATGGCGATGTGGTTCCGCCAGGCGCCGGCTGGACCACCGACCCGTATGGGGCGGAAGTTCGCGACGGCGCGATGTACGGCCGCGGCGCCACCGTGTCGAAGTCCGATTTCGCCACCTACGCATTCGCGCTGCGTGCGCTCGATACTGCTGCTGCGCAGGGCCTGCGGCTCGACGGCAGCGTCGAGCTGCATTTCACCTACGACGAGGAGGTGGGCGGCGCGCTCGGCCCGCAATGGCTGTTGCGGCAGAAGATCAGCGCGCCCGACTTCGCCATCTCGGCCGGGTTTTCCTATGCGATCACGACTGCGCACAACGGCTGTCTTCACCTCGACGTCGAAGTCGCTGGCAAGTCCGGCCACGCGGCCGAGCCCGGCAAGGGGGTCGACGCACTCGAGGCGGCGACGGCCATCCTTTCCGATCTCTACGCGCTGCGGAAACGCTACGCGGGCGTCAAATCAACGATCGCAGGCATCGATTCGCCTACGCTTGTCGTCGGACTGATCGCGGGCGGAATCAACACCAACGTCGTGCCCGATCGGGTGAGCTTTCGCCTCGACCGCCGCATCATCCCCGACGAGGATTGCGCGCAAGCCGAGGCGGCGCTCGGCGGGGAGATCGAGCGCGCGACGGCAAAGTGGCCGGGAGTCACGGTGCGCGTGAAGCGACTGCTGCTCGCGCAACCCCTGCTGCCGATCCCGGGGCACGAGAGGCTCGTCGCCGCGATCAGGCGGCATGGAGAGGCGATCATCGGCGAGCGGTTGCCCTCGACGGGCGTGCCCATCTACACCGATGCACGCCACTACGCCGCCGCCGGCGTGCCGACGGTGCTCTACGGCGCCGGACCACGGACGCTCGCCGAGGCGAACGGCCACGGCGCGGACGAGAATCTCAAGCTCGGCGATTTGCACAAGGCGACCGAAGTCGTCGCCCTTGCGCTTGCGGAGCTGCTCGCTCCCGGCGAGGCGCTGCCGTGAGCGCCGCCGGGCCGCGCCGTTGAGCTTCGACGCCGTTCCACCGGCGCAAGGCACGAGCGAACCGCAGACGTCGCGGCTGTGGCACCGTGTGTGCGCGCTGGGCGTCGCGCAGATCGTCTCCTGGGGCACGTTGTTCTACACGATCGCGGTGCTCGGCGCGGCGATGCGCGCCGACTTGGGCGTGAGCGACGTCATGCTGTTCGGCAGCTTCACCGCGGGCCTGTTCGTGTCCGGTCTCGCATCACCCTTCGTCGGGCGTCAGATCGACTGGCACGGTGGGCGTCGGATGCTCGCCGGCGGATCGATCGCCGGTGCTGCCGCGTGCGCCGTGCTGGCGACGGCGCGAGGCCCGATCACGATGGCCGCCGGGTGGCTGCTTGCCGGCGTCGCGATGGCCGCGTGTCTGTACGACCCCGCCTTCGCGACGCTGCACCGAATCGCCGGCCCGCAGTATCGACGCTCGGTGACGGCGCTGACGCTCTTTGGCGGCTTCGCGAGCACCGTGTTCTGGCCACTGTCGCAATTCCTGCTCGACGCCGCCGGCTGGCGCGTGACGTTCGGGATCTATGCCGGACTGCACCTGGTGCTGTGCCTGCCCGTGCATCTGTGGAGCGTTCCGGCATCGGGCGCACGGACGGTGGTCGCCGACGTCGCCGCGGCGACGGACCTGGCGCCGGCGGACTCCGCGGCGGACGCGCGGCGCCGCGCCGTGTACGCATGGCTTGCCACGGCGCTGGCGCTGGCATCGTTCCTCTCCACGGCGATCGCCGCGCACCTGATCGGTCTGCTGACGGCGACCGGCATCTCCGCGCGCGACGCGGTGCTCATCGGGTCGCTGATCGGCCCCATGCAAGTGGCCGGGCGGGTGATGGAGTTCGCGTTCGGCCGCCACCTTCGCGCCCAGGCGGTCGGAACGCTCGCGTTCGCGCTGATGGCCGCGTCGCTCGCCGTCTTCACGCAGGTGCACGGCGTGTGGATCGTTGCGCTCGCGTTCGCGATTCCCTATGGGTGGAGCAACGGCGTGATGACGATCGCGCGCGGCACCGTACCGGCCGAGCTCTTCGGCACGCGCGGCTACGGCGCGCTGCTGGGCCGTCTCGCGCTGCCGCAATTCGTCCTGAAGGCGATCGCGCCAGTCGCGCTCAGCCTGCTCTTCGCGATCGATCCGGCGCGTACGCGCACTCCCTATGCGCTGCTGTTGCTCGCGCTGGTGGCGCTCATCGGCTATCAGGCGGCGGTGCGATCCGCGAAGCGCTGAACCGGCGTCGAATCGCGCGGGCCGCTCTCCGCTCGCGCCAGCGTCGCCACAGCTGCACGAGTGCCCAAGGGATGCCGACGATCAGCAGAATGCCCCACGCCACCGACGCGGCGTCGGACGGCGGATGCGGCGGCGGGAGCAGATCGGGGTCGCGCAGCGCGTCCGGAAAGGGCCGCGCCGGCACCGGAACGACGTTGGCCATCGTCGGGTCGCGAGGAAGTCGCGCTTGGTATTCGCGCACCGTCGCAGCGGGTGCGCCGCCCCACGCGCGGCTCGACGGGAATTGCGGGAAACGCAGGAAGACGATCGCATCGAGGTCGCGCGCCAGCATCCGCGCGAGCGGGCCGGCCGAATGCGGGTCCGCGCCGCTCCGGCCGCCGAGCGCGAGCAGACTCCCGAAGATCTCCTCCGCCGCGACGGCGGGCAGGAGGCGGGTCTGGTCTGCGCACAGATAGTCGAACGCAACGCGGGCCTTTGCAAGGGAGCGTTGCTTGAGCGCCAACAGGGGAAACCCAACCCACGCGAGCGGGCGACTGGTCGGCCCGCGCGCCGGCACATCCCAACCGAGCGCCCGCAGCGTGTCGACCGAAAGGCTCGTGCAGTTGGTCGCCGGATGATAGTAGACGATCTGGTGGCGATAGAACTGGTTGTAGACGCGGCCCAGCGCCGATTGCACCAGCGTCGCCGCGCGACCCGCCGACAGAACCGCGACGAGCAGGTACGACGGCCGGTACCAATTCTGCCCCGCGTTGAGGTCGGCGAGATAGTCGTCGAGGGGGACCGGCGCGGCGAGGATCCCTTTTTCGCTTTCGGCATCGAGCGTGTAGAAATTGTTGACGAGCCAGTCGCCGATCGCACCGTCGCTCTGCACGCGGCCGGTGACGAGCGCGAAATGGCCGGCGTGCGCTTCGTCGTCGTCGCCCTGGGCACCGTTGATCATGAACGCCAGAACGGCGCGTCCCCGCAGGTCGGCGTTGCTTCCCGGACGCTGCCACAGCGTTTCGATCGCGTAGGGGCTTGTCGCGCCGCCGTTCTTCTCGGCACGCATCCGCTGGCGCAACGCAATGGCGGGGGATGTAGCGAGCGGCGGAGACCGGGCGGGCGGGGCGACGGACAGCCGAAAATCTTCGGGCCACAGCGTGCGCGCGACGATCGCGCCGTTCGTTACCGTGCCCCGCACCTTGATCTCGCGTCCGACAAAAAACCGCGCCGAGGAGTCGTCGAAATACGAGCGGTTGAGCGGAATCTTCGGGGTCAACCTGAACGATAGCGGCCCGACGCCGGTCACGAGTCCCGTAAGATCGCCGGTGAGGCGCCCGCCGGAGACGAGATGCGGGGCGGCGATCCAGACGAGCGGAGGCAACTCGAGTTGCGCATGCTCGGCTCGCGCTGCGAGCCAGGCGCCGATGTCCTCGTCGAAACGCAGCCCGCGGACGAAGCGCGCGACCGGCCGCCCCTCCTTCGCGACGGCGATCGTCTCGCGCTCGAAATACCACAGCGCCTGGCGGATCGTCGGACAGTCCATGCAGCGCCCGCTGGTGATCCTGAAATCGTCCGCTGCATAGAGGCCGAGATCGGCGCCCGACGCGACGGCGGCGGGCGTCGTCGTCTCGCGGGGGGCGGGATTGCCGGACATGGGTCGAGCGGGGAAGGAATTCGGAACAGGGCTACGCCGCGGCGACGGCACCCTCTCCCGCGGATTATGACGCAAGATCCGCGGGCTCCACGCTATCATCGCGCTCCCTGCCGCCACTCGCTTCCGCCCATGCCCGCATACCGCATCGTCCAGCGCCTGTCCGTCGATCCGGCGGCGGAACGAACCGCCCTGGTCGCGGGCCTCCGCGCGGTGCCGGCCAGCATCCCGCCGAAATATTTCTACGACGTCCTCGGCTGCGCGCTCTACGGCGCGATCTGCGAGCTCCCGGAGTATTACCCGACGCGTACGGAACGTGCAATCTTTCACCAATACCGCGCCGAGATCGCGAAGGCGATGGGCAACGGAGGGCAGTTCGTCGATCTCGGCGCCGGCGATTGCTGCAAGGGCGAGAGCTGGCTCGCGTTCGTCGCGGCGAAGCGCTACGTCGCGGTGGATATCGCCGCCGAAGAGATCAATCGCGCGCTCGCGCGCCTCGCGCCGGATTATCCGGACGTCGAAATGCTGGGCGTCATCACCGACTTCACCGCGGGGCTCGATCTCACTGCGGACCTGGCCGATCTGCCGACGACGTTCTTCTATCCCGGCTCGTCGATCGGCAACTTCACGCCGGAGGAAGCGCTGGCGTTCCTGCGCGCCATCCGGCTGCATTGTGTCGTTCCCGGCAGCGGACTGCTGATCGGCGTCGACACCAAGAAAGAGAAAGCGCGGCTCGATTCCGCCTACGACGACCCGCTCGGCGTCACCGCGGCGTTCAACCGCAACGTGCTGAACCACGTGAACCGCATGCTCGGCAGCGACTTCATGCCCGAGGCCTTTGCGCATCGCGGCTTCTACAATGCGCAGGCAAGCCGGATCGAAATGCATCTCGAGGCGACGTCGGCACAAACGGTCGCGCTCGATGGAACAGCGCGGACGTACGCCGCCGGCGAGCGCATCCATACCGAGAATTCGTACAAATACTCGCCGGCCGAGTTCTCCGCGCTGCTCGAGCGCGCGGGTTTTGCCGCGATACGCTGCTGGCAGGATGCGCGCAGAGACTTTGCGGTGTTCTACGCCGCGTGAGCGAGGCGCGCGAAAAGCAGGCGTCGTCCCCGCGCAGGCGGGGACCCGGGGTCGTTGGAAAAAATGACGGACGACACGGGATTCCCGCGTTCGCGGGAATGACGGCTAAGAACTAGCGAGCGTCGCGGGCGAGCCGCAGCCCGGAGAATTGCCAGCGCGCCTCGGGCGGGAAGAAATTGCGGTAGGTCGCGCGTAGGTGCGCCCGCGGCGTTGCGCAAGAGCCGCCACGCAGCACGTATTGGTTGCACATGAACTTGCCGTTGTATTCGCCGACGGCGCCCGCAGCGGGCGTGTACCCGGGGTACGGCGCGTACGCGCTGCGCGTCCATTCCCAGACGTCGCCGTAGAGCTGCGCCGGCGCGGCAGGCGGGGGATCGGCGCGCGAGGCGAGCGGATGCAGCATCCCACTCTCCTGGAAGTTTCCGTCGATCGTGCAACCGGCTGCTGCCGCTTCCCACTCGAATTCGGTCGGCAGGCGTGCGCCCGCCCACCGCGCATACGCGTCGGCCTCGAAGTAGCTCAAGTGCGTCATCGGCGTTGCCGGATCGATTTCCAGGCGACCGCGCAGCGTAAACGTTGTCCAGCAGCCATCGCGCCGTTCCCAATAGAGCGGCGCGGACCAGTGCTGTGTCTGAACCGTGTCCCAGCCGAGCGAAAGCCACAACTCCGGGCGAGCGTAGCCCGCGTCGTCGATGAACGCGAGGAAATCGCCGTGCGTCACCGGATGGGAGGCGACCTCGAAGGGGAGGAGAAGGACTTCGTGGCGCGGCAACTCGTTGTCGAAGCAAAAACCCGCGCCCGCGTGACCCGCGGCCAGCGGCCCGCCCTCGTAGCTGATCCAGCGCGCCTTCTGGGGCTTGATCGGTGTCAACGGCCATCGCTCCAGATAGCTGGGCTGGAGCGGGTTACGCGACAGCAGGTGCTTCACGTCGGTCAGGATCAGCTCCTGGTGCTGCTGTTCGTGCTGCACGCCGAGTTCGAGAAACGCGGCGAGCTCGACATCGTCCTCGGCACGGGTGAACAACGGCGCGAGATGGTCGTCGACGTGCTCACGGTAGGCGCGAACCTCATCGAGCGTGGGCCGCGACAGCAATCCGCGCTCGGGTCGCGGATGCCGGTCGCCGACCGCGTTGTAATAGGAGTTGAAGAGAACGCGAAATCGCGGCTGGAACGGCCGGTAGCCGCGGACGTGGCGCTCGAGCAGGAACGTTTCGAAGAACCACGTGGTGTGCGCGAGATGCCACTTGACGGGGCTTGCATCGGGCATCGACTGCAGCGCGCAATCCTCCGCCGACAGCGGCGCCGCGAGCCGCAGCGTGGTCGCCCGCACCGCGTCGAAGCGCGCGGCGAGCGATGTCGGAGACGCCTCGGTCGTCCCGATGCGTCGCCGGGGGTTGCGTGCGCGGGATGGCATGGGGCCGGCCGCTAGACGAGCTTCACGCGCGGGGCGCCGGCAACGATGGTGCCGATGACGGCTGCGCGTTCGAAGCCCTCGGCGCGGAACAACGCGAGAAGTTCATCCGCGGCCTCCGGCGCGCACGCGACCAGAAGGCCGCCGGACGTCTGCGGGTCGGTCAGGAGCGCCTGCTCGGCATCGACCGTCCGGGGCTCGAGCGCGACCGCGCTTCCATACGAAGCCCAGTTGCGGCGCGACGCGCCGGTGACATGCCCCGCGTGCGCGAGTTCCAGCACCCCCGGATGCAGCGGGATCCTGGCGAAGTCCAATGTCGCTCCCACCTGCGAGCCGCGGCAGAGCTCGAGCAGATGACCGAGCAGTCCGAACCCGGTGACGTCGGTCAGCGCGTGCACGGCGTCCATCGTGCCGAGCGTGAGGCCCGGCGTGTTGAGCTGGGTCGTGCTCGCGATCATCGTCGCATAGGCATCCGGCGACAGCTTCTCCTTCTTCAGCGCGGCGCTGTAGATGCCGATACCGAGGGGCTTGCCGAGGATGATCGCGTCGCCGGGCCGCGCCCCGACATTGCGTTTCAGGTTTTTCGGATCGACGACACCCAGGGCAACGAGCCCGTAGATCGGCTCGACCGAATCGATCGTATGGCCGCCGGCGATCGGGATTCCGGCCTTCGCGCAAACGGACTCCCCGCCCTCGAGGATCTTGCGGATCGTGTCCATCGGCAGCTTGTCGACCGGCATGCCGACCAGCGCGAGCGCGAAGAGCGGCGTCGCACCCATCGCGTAGATGTCGGACAGCGCGTTGGTCGCGGCGATCGCGCCGAAGTCGTGGGGATCGTCGACGATCGGCATGAAGAAATCGGTGGTCGCGACGATCGCCTGGGTCTCGTTCAGCTGATAGACCGCGGCGTCGTCGGACGTCTCGATGCCGACGAGCAACTCCTTCGGCACGAGCGACGGCCCCACCTTCGCGATGATCTGCTCCAGAACGCCGGGGGCGATCTTGCAGCCGCAACCGCCGCCGTGGCTGAACTGGGTGAGGCGGAGCTGGGGCCGATCAGGTGCGTTCATCGAGGCGTCCAATCGTGGTTGCGCCGGGGCCGACCATTGTACCGGCGTCGGCCGCCCTTGCCGCAAAGGCCCGGGCGATCGCCTTTTCCAGCGCCGAGCGCTCGGCGTCCGGCGCGAAAAGCGGCGCACGGCGGGCACATTGCGCAGCGAGCGTGTTTGACAACGGCGGTTCGCGGGCGATCCGCGTCAGAAGCTGGGCGAGCGCGGCCGCGTCGCCGACAGGGAAATAGCCGGCATAACCCGCGCCCAGCATCCCGAGGTTGCCCGACATCCGCGAGGCGATGACGGGCGTGCCGGCGGTGATTGCCTCGACGACGACGTTGGCGCCGCCCTCCATCTTCGAAGGGCATAGCAGCAGATGCGCCCGCTTGATCGCCTGCCGGGTCCACCCGTGGGGTCGGGCCCCCAGCCAGCGCACCCGTGGATCGGCGGCGACGAGATCGCGGGCGGCGTCGCCCAACGCCGGATCGAGCGCCGCACCGATGACGGTCAGCGTCACCTGCACATCGCCGGGCAGCAGACGCCACGCATCGAATACGGTGCGCGGATCTTTTTCATCACGCAGGTGGGCGACCAGCACGCAATGCGCGCGGTCAGGGCGCTTTCCGGTCCACGGCTTCAGCGCGCGGGCCGACTGGTAGATGACGTCGACCTTGTGCCGGGCTTCGGTCGGAACGAAATTGCGCGCGTCCTCCTGCAGCACGATCAGCCGGTCGGCATCCGAGAGCGATGCACGGGCGTCGGCGTCGCCCGCAGGAACGTCGCGATAGAGATCGGTGCCCGTCAGCGCGACGACCAGCGCGCGGTCCGGATGCGCGCGGCGAAAGGCGGTGATCGCGGCCCGACTGCGGCGCGCATGCAGCGCCAGCAGACAGACGGCGTCGTCGCGTGCGCCACCCGTCACGCGCGCGTCGGCCGCTTGTACAATCGTCCGGTAGCGGGGTGCGAGCAGGCGGGCCCAGCGCGCGGCGGTGCGCCAGTTGCCGTTGTTCGCGGCCGCGGAATAAGGGGTGACGATGACGAGCGTCGGAGCGGCGGAGCGGGACATCGCGCAGAGTGCGAATTCCGGGCCGGGCGCGGGGTTGCCGGCGCCGCGGAGCGCGGCGGCGCTTGCGGCAGCGTTGCGCACTGCGCGCGATTATACGCTCGGGCTCTATGCGCACCTGACCGAAGCGCAGCAGCGTTTCCCCGAGATCGCGATCGTCAATCCGCCGCGCTGGGAACTGGGCCACATCGGGTGGTTCCAGGAATTCTGGTGCCTTCGTTATCGTCATGACGATCCGACGGGCGCGCGAACGCCGTCGCGGATCGCCGACGCCGACGCGTTGTGGAATTCGAGCACCGTCCCGCACGCAACGCGATGGGGCCTGCCGTTGCCCGACTGGGCAGGTATCCATGCGTACCTCGGCACCACGCTTGCCGACACGCTCGAAGCGCTCGCCGCCTCGGGCGATGGCGATCGGTATTTCTTCGAGCTCGCGCTGTATCACGAGGACATGCACGCCGAGGCGCTGCTGATGACGCTGCAGTCGCTTGCCCTGCCGGCGCCGGCGGCCTTCGCCGAGCTGCGCCCCGCACGCTGGTCGGCATCGACCGAGACGTCGGGCGATGTCGCGATCCAGGGCGGCGAGTTCGTTGTCGGCACCGCGCAAGCAGCGCAGAAGGACCGCTTCGTTTTCGACAACGAGAAATGGGCGCATGTCGTAGACGTTGCGCCATTCGCGATTGCGCGCCGCTGCGTGACCAACGCCGAGTTCGCGGCGTTCGTCGACGAGGGCGGCTACAAGCGTGCCGAGCTGTGGTCGGACGCGGGCCGCGCGTGGCTCGCCGCGGCCGCACGGAGCGCGCCTGCGTATTGGCGGTGCGGCGGCGGGGCGTGGCAGATTCGCCGTTTCGATCGCTGGCATCCCCTCGATAGTGACGCGCCGGTGCAGCATGTCTCGTGGTACGAGGCGGAGGCCCATTGCCGCTGGGCAGGCAGGCGTTTACCCACGGAAGCCGAGTGGGAATGTGCGGCGCGCGCGGGCCTTCCTGCCGCCGCCGACGATCGTCCGTGGCCGACGGTCGCGGGCAACGCCAATCTCGACGCGATCGTCGGCGTGCCGGTCGCCGTCCAGGCATTCGGCGGCGCGACGCCACACCGTCTCGCGCAGATGCTGGGCAACGTCTGGGAATGGACGGCGTCGCCGTTCGATCCATACCCAGGCTTCGTGCCCGATCCCTATGCGGACTATTCGGCGCCGTGGTTCGGTGACCATCAGGTGCTGCGCGGCGGGTCGTGGGCGACGCGCTCGCGGCTCGTTCATCATCGCTTCCGCAATTTCTACCGGCCCGACCGGTACGATCCCTTCGTCGGCTTCCGCACGTGCGCTGCGTAGCGCGCGGCTGCGACATTCCGCCGCAATTTCGCGGGGAAATGTGATGCAGATCAAAGGACTCGCCGCCGGAAACTGACGCGCCAGCGTAGCATCCATCCTGAGCGACCACGGTTCGCCAGCGCCCCGCGAAGCAGCGCGGAAGTGCGGGCCCGCGGACCGTCGCGGCATGCGGAGGATGTGGTTTGAAACAGAGGCACGGAGCACACCCCGACGACTTCCGTCAAGCCGTGGATCGCTCATCGCCTCTCGATCCGCCGCCGTTCCACTCGATCACGGGCCACCGCCGCCGGCCGGCCCGAACCACCGGGACCTGATGTGAACACGGGGACATCGCACCTATTCGAAATCGTGTCGCGCGAGGATTTCTCCGCCGTCACGTATCTGCTCGAAGTCCGGCATCCGCTGATGGCGAAGGCGGCAAAGCCCGGCCAGTTCGTCATCGTGATGGCCACCGAGCACGGCGAGCGCGTACCGCTGACGATCGCCGATTTCGACCGCGAGCGCGGCACGATCACGCTCGTGATCCAGGCCGTGGGCAAGACGACGAAAGAGATGCAGCAGAACTGCAAGGTGGGCAGTTCGCTCTACGCAATGGTCGGCCCGATGGGCGTGCCGAGCCAGCTCGCGCACGCGAAGAAGGCGCTGTGCGTCGGCGGCGGTCTGGGGGTCGCGCCGACGTTTCCGCAGGCACGCGCCTTCCAGGAGGCGGGCGCCTACGTGATCGGCGTCATCGGTTTCCGCACCAAGGACCTGATGTTCTGGGACGACAAGTTCCGCTCGGTGTGCGATGAAGTGATCGTGTGCACCGACGACGGCTCTGCCGGCGTCAAGGGCACCGTCGCCGAAGGCATCCGGCTTGCGATCGCCAAGCATCCCGACATCGATGAATGCGTCGCGATCGGCCCGCCGATCATGATGAAGGGCTGCGCCGAAGCCACGCGCCCGTTCGGCATCAAGACGATGGTGAGCCTCAATCCGCTGATGGTGGACGGCACCGGAATGTGCGGCGGCTGCCGCGTCAAGATCGGCGACCAGATCAAGTTCGCGTGCGTCGACGGTCCGGACTTCGACGGGCACAAGGTCGATTTCGACGACCTGATGGCGCGGCTCAAGCGCTTCACCGCCGAGGAGCGGATGGCGCTCGAGCACTGGGACGAAACCTGTCGCTTGATGAAGCAGGCTGACGAGATGGCGGCGGCCTCGAGCAAGTCCGATCCGGAGCTTTACTGACATGGCCGCGAAGAAAAAGACGATTCGGACGATTCCGCAGGAGCGCACGCCGGCGCGCGAGCAGGACCCGCACGAGCGCGCGCGCAATTTCTCGGAAGTGTCGCTGCGGCTACGGCGTCGAGGAAGCGCTGGTCGAGGCGGAGCGCTGCCTGCAATGCGCCGACGAGCCCTGCGTTCGCGGCTGCCCCGTCGGCATCGACATCCCGGCATTCATCCAGAAGATCACCGAAAAGCACTACCACGGCGCCTACGACATCATCACCGACACCAACCTGCTGCCCTCGATCTGCGGCCGCGTATGCCCGCAGGAGAACCAGTGCGAGGGCGTTTGCACGGTCGGCGAAACGCTCGAGCCCGTCGCGATCGGCCGGCTCGAGCGCTTCGTCGGCGACACGGCGATCAGGAAGGCTGGGCCAACGTCCCGTACATCGAGCCTTCAGGATTCCGCGTCGGCATCGTCGGTGCCGGTCCTGCGGGCATGGCCTGCGCGGCCGACATGGCGAAGGCCGGCTGCGAAGTCACCGTCTACGAGGCCTTTCACCAGCCGGGCGGCGTGCTGAAGTACGGCATCCCGGATTTCCGCCTGCCCAACGAGGTGATCGACGCCGAGATCGACAAGCTGAAGCAGCTCGGCATCAAGTTCGAATGCAACACGCTGGTCGGCCGCCTGTTCACGATCGAGCAGATGGTGACCGAGATGGGTTTCCACGCGGTGTTCATCGGCACCGGCGCCGGCTATCCGAGCTTCATGGGCATTCCCGGCGAGTCGCTCAACGGCGTGCTGTCGGCGAACGAGCTCCTCACGCGCTGCAACCTGATGCGCGCGCGCGACTATCCCGAACTTCGACACGCCGCTGAAGCCCGGCAAGCACGTCGCGGTGATCGGCGCCGGCAACACCGCGATGGATGCGCTGCGCGTCTCGCTGCGCCTCGGCGCCGAAGAGGTCCACTGCGTCTACCGCCGATCTAGGAAGGAAGCGCCGGCGCGCGTCGAGGAAATCCATCACGCCGAGGAGGAAGGGGTGGAGTTCAACTGGCTGGCGAGCCCGGTCGAGATTCTCGGCGACGAAAAGAAGAACGTGCGCGCGCTGCGCTGCGTGAAAATGGAGCTGGGCGAGCCCGACGACTCGGGCCGCCGGCGTCCCGTGCCCGTTCCCGGCAGCGAATTCGAGCTCGAAACCGACATGGTGGTGTTCGCGATCGGCACCAACGCCAATCCGATCCTCGGCCAGACCTCGAAGCTGAAGCTCAACAAGCGCGGCTACATCGCGACCGACGAGAACCTCGCCACGTCGATCGCCGGCGTCTATCGCGGGCGGCGACATCGTCACCGGCGCCGCGACGGTGATCGAGGCGATGGGCGCCGGCCGCAAGGCCGCGCGCGCCATGAAGGCGTACCTCGGCCTGCGCGACACCGAGTCCGCTTACGAGTCGAGTCGCAGGCGGGACGCGCTTCGGCATCCCGCGCGAGGAGCACGGCTTCGCGCGCGTGCGGCTCGCGTGATCACCATTCTCTAAGGCCAAGCATGAGCGACGCCGCAGTCATCGAACGCCCCGTCAAACCCGGTCCAGCCGGCGCCAAGCGCGTGAAGATCCTCACCGAGCACATCGTCGAAGTGATCAGCGACTCGGGCGAAGGCGCGCAGCGCTGCGGCCAGTCGCTGGGCGCCATCGCCGCGCGCAGCGGCAACGGCATCTGGACGGTCGAGATCATTCCCGCCGAGATCCAGCCGCCGGCGCGCAGCGTCGCCGGTGCCTCCGGCATCCGCATCCGCATCGGCGCCAAGGCGGTCACCAACGGCGGCGACCAGACCGATCTCGTCGTCGCGTTCAACGAGCAGGTGCTGCTCGGCCGCGTCCGTGCCGGCGAGCTCAAGCCCGGCGCGACGATCCTGCTCGAGAAGCACGTGGCGCGACCACAAGGATCCGCAGATCGTCAAGTCATACGTCGAGACCGTGAAGTCGCTGCAGGAAGCAGGCTATCGCCTGATCGAGATTCCGCTCGAGCGCGAATGCCGCTCGCTGATGACCGACGCGCGCCGGGGCAAGAACATGTTCGTGCTGGGCATGCTGTGCAGCATCTACAGCCTCGACCTCCAGCTCGCGCGCGAGCAGGTCGCCCGGATCTTCGGCAAGAAGGACGAGAAGGTCATCGAGACCAACGTGGAGCTGCTCGAAGCCGGCTTCGCCTGGGGCGAGGCGAACCTCGACTTCAAGTACGCGATTCCGGCCGAGAAGTCGCAGGTGCCGCAGATCGTCGTCAACGGCAACACGGCGATCGCGCTGGGCGTCCTCGCGTCCGGCATGGACATCTGCGCGATGTACCCGATCACGCCGGCTACCTCGGCCTCGCATTACCTGTCCGATGTGTTCGAGAAGGTCGGCGGTCTCGTGCACCAGGCCGAGGACGAGATCGCCGCCTGCGCGTTCGCGATCGGCGCCTCGTACGCCGGCAAGTGCGCGGTCACGATCACCTCGGGACCCGGCTACTCGCTGAAACAGGAAGGGCTCGGGCTCGCCGTGATGGCCGAGATCCCGCTCGTCGTCGTCAACGTCCAGCGCGGCGGGCCGTCGCACCGGCCAGCCGACCAAGGTCGAGCAGGGCGACCTCCTGACGGCGATCTACGGCAGCCACGGCGACGCGCCGAAGGTCGTGCTCGCCGTGTCCGACATCGAGGACTGCTTCTACTCGATGATCACCGCGCGCAAGATCGCCGAGACGTTCAACATGGTCGTCGTCGTGCTGTCCGACGCGAGCCTCGCCACCGCGCAGCAGCCGTTCCCGCGGCCGCGCTTCTCCGAAGACTGGCTCGCGCCGCCGCTCGACCAGACGCCGGTGCCCGAAGGCGCGAAGCCCTACGACTGGGACCCGGTGACCGGCATCGCGCACCGCTTCATTCCCGGGCAGCCGGGCGGCATGCACACGCTGACCGGTCTCGCGCACGACCGCCTGTCCAAGGTCGCGTACGACCCGACGATCAACGAAGAAGGACTGCGCGCGCGCAGCCTGAAGCTCGCCGCGCTGCAGAAGACGCTGAAGACGCCGCCGGTCTACGGCGATCCCGAAGGCGACCTGCTGCTCGTCGGCTGGGGCAGCACCAAGGGTGCGATCGAGGAGGCGGTCGACCGCGCACGCGCCGAGGGACTCAAGGTCTCGTCGCTGCACCTCCGGTTCATCCAGCCGATGCCGTCGGGCATCCGCGAGATCCTGCAGAAATTCGGCAAGGTGATGACGATCGAGGGCAACTGGTCGGACCGGCTCGAGGATGAGCTGATCGACGAGGACAACCGCCGCTACTCGGCGCTGGCGATGCTGCTGCGCTCGCGCTTCCTCGTCGACATCGACTGCTGGAGCGAGGCGCGCGGCCAGCCGATCAAGCCCGGCGACGTCGGTCCTGGCGATCCGCGCGCAAGCTCAACGAAGGAAAGTAGCCCATGGCCATTCCCGTCACCCAATGCATCATCAAGCTCCACGAGGAGCACCACAACCTCGAGGACTACCAGGGCGGCGTGCCGCGCTGGTGCACCGGCTGCGGCGACAACGCGATCCTGGCCGCGGTGCAGCGGCTCTGCCGCGACGAGGACCTCGCGCCCGAGCGCACGGTGTTCGTGTCCGGCATCGGCTGCTCGTCGCGCTTCCCGCACTACATGAAGACCTACGGCTTCCACGGCATCCACGGCCGCGCGTTCCCGATCGCCGAGGGCGTCAAGATGGCGCGCCCCGACCTCGACGGTGTTCGTGAACACCGGCGACGGCGACTGCTGCAGCATCGGCGCCGCGCACTGGATCCACGCGATCCGCTACAACATGAACCTCACGGTGATCCTGCACGACAACCACGTCTACGGGCTCACCAAGAAGCAGGCGTCGCCGACCTCGCCGCACGGAATGAAGAGCAACACGACGCCGCGCGGCGCCGTGCTCGAGGCGATGAACCCGCTGACGGTGACGCTCGGCGTGCAGAACGCGTCGTTCGTCGCGCAGGCGCGTCGACTGGATACCCGAGCTGCTCTACGACATCATCGCCAAGGCGTATCAGCCACCGCGGCTTCTCGTTCATCCGCGTGATCCAGCGCTGCCCCGAGTTCCTGCCCAAGATGTTCGAGCCCTGGCTGCACGACCCGGCGAAGACGCTGCTGCTCACGCACAAGGACGGCCTGCAGCTCTCGCCCGAGACTGTGCCGCATCTACAGGAACCAGCGCGAGCACGACCCGCGCGACATCCACCGGGCGCGCGAGATCGCGTCCGCCGAGGATCCGATCCCGGTCGGCATCCTCTATCAGAATCCCGACGTGCCCTGCTACGAGGACCTGCGCGGAGCCGGGCAGCCACGCACGCCGGAACACATCCGCGCCGGACTCGAGGCCGAGCTCGACAAGGTCACGGTCTGGCCCGAACGAGGGCGCCCGCGCCCGCGCAGCCTGAAGCCGGCCGGGCGACACGCACCGAGCGACATCCATGGACATGGCCGCGAAATTCCAGGACCAACGCTGTTTTCCACATGACCGGCAACCGCGCGGGCGACGGGCTCGCGCCGGTCGACGTCGGCTCGCCTGCGACCGGCGCTCCTCGCCCGTTACCGCGACCTGGCGCGGCTGCGCTACGACTTCCCGCTCGTGCTGGTCCGAAGCCGCGGAGGGCGGCGAGTACGCCCACTCGCTATCGAGCGTCGTCGACGAGGTGCTGCACGCTGCTTGCGCCGCGCGGCATCGAGGGCGAGCGGCTGCGCAAGCACGTACTGCGACTCGAGCGCGAGATGCGGACGATGGTCGCCGCGGGCGCCAACGGGACGCTGTCCGAACTGTGGGCGCGCGCCGCCGAGCGTCTCAGCGCCGGCGTCGACGAAACGGTGGCACAGGTGCTCGCACAGGCCGGCGGCTCACTGCCGGTCGACGGCGAGGTCGCAGACTGCGATCCGGCGCTAGCCGGCGCGCCTGCTCGAGCACGCGTGGCGGCTGCGCAGGCGCGAGAAGGCGCGCGAGTTCCGGATGCTCGTCGACACGCTGATGCGCAAGCTCTCCGACATCCTGCGCGCGGCGTTCGCGCATTCGGAAGCCGGCCAGCAGCCGGCGGCGCTCGCGGCCATCGATCGGCGGCGGGCACGCCGACGTCTTCGACTTCGCCGTCATGTCGAGGCTCGTCGCGCGGAGCGCGCCGAAGGACGAGCTGCCACCGGCCGCGGCGCGGGCGCATCGAGTGGGCGCTGCGCGTGCTGGCCGCCCAGCCGTTCTACGCCGACCCGCGATGCCACGACCGGCGCCGGCGACTTCGATTTCCTGTTCGACGACTGCGCGTCGGCGGCAGCGGCCTATCGCGAGCGGCTGCCCGAGCTGACCGAGGTCGTCAAGGCGATCGCGATCGCCGAGCTCGAGGTCGACGGCGCCTATGTCGAGGCGGGATCACGACCCGTTCTTCGAGCACTTCGACGAGCAGCGCGCTGACGGCGGACGACCTCGCGCTGTTCCCCGACTACCTCGTCTGCATCCCGCCGGACGCAACGATGCGCCGGAGAACGCCGGGCTGATGGACATGCTGTCCGTCGGGCCTGCCGGTCAAGGTGCTGGTCGAGCCGACCGACCTGCTCGAGGAAGCGTCGATCGGCACCGGCCATTTCGCGTTCGGCGTGCGCAGCGCGCGGCTCGCGACGACGGCGATGGGACTGGGCGGCATGTTCGTGCTGCAGGCGACGAGCGCCGATCTCTATGCGCTGCGCGCGCGCCTCGAGCGCGGGCTCGCCTGCCGCGGACCGGCACTGTTCAGCGTGTTTGCAGGCTCGCCGCCGCGGCCGGCGAGCTGCCGCCCTATCTCACGGCGGCCGCGGCGCGCGAGGTCGCGCGCGTTTCCGGCGTTCACCTACGACGCCGCGGCCGGCGTCGAACTGGGCGAGCCGGTTCTCGCTCGAGGACAACCGCAATCCCGACGCCGACTGGCCGGCTGACGTTCTCGAGTATGCCGACGAGGCGGTCCAGCGCGTGCGAGAGGACACGACGTTCACCTTCGCCGACTTCGTGCTGTGCGACCGCCGCTACGCCGCGCATTTCGCCGTCGTGCCGCGCGAGCGCTGGAACGCGGCGATGCTGCCCGCCGGACGAGTGGCTAGCGCTCGAGGAGGGGGCCGCGGCGGAACGTGTTCCCTACGTGCTGGCGGTCGACGGCGAAGACCGGCTGCACCGCGTCATCGTCGACGCGCGGCTGATGCAGGCGGCGCGTCGCTGCCTGCTGCTCTGGCACCGGCTGCAGGAGCACGGCGGCATCCACGATTCGCACGCCGAGCGGCTGCTGGCCACGCGAGAAGGCCGCGTGGGAGGCCGAGCACCAGCAGGCGCAGGAGGCCGCGGTCCAAGCCGCGTCCGTCACGAGCGCGGCGGGCGCTGCAGCGCCTGCCGCCGTGACCTCTACCGCGCCGGTCGCGCCAGTGGAAGCCGCACCGCCGCCCTCGGACGAGGCGTGGATCGAGACCTCGCGCTGCCCGAGCTGCAACGAATGCCAGAACATCAACGACCGGATGTTCACGTACAACGAGAACAAGCAGGCCTACATCAAGGACATCACCGCCGGGACGTACCGCCAGCTGGTCGAGGCGGCCGAGGCCTGCCAGGTGGCGATCATCCATCCCGGGCAAGCCGCGCGATCCGAACGAGCCCGGGCTCGCGGAGTTGATCGAGCGCGCGAAGCCGTTCCAGTAGCCGACGCCCGGAGCGACGGCCACTCCCAGGATCATGCGCGATGCGTTCTCCATAGTCGAACGTCCGGAGCCTTCGCGTGATTCTTGGTGCTCCTATCTTCGCTCTCCGTCGCGACGTGGGGAGCGTGACGGCCAGCGCAATCGCGGGCGTCGCCCACACGGCCCCGGAGCCTGATTACTTCAGCACCGGCGCCACGTAGCATCAGTTACGTGGAGCAGCAAGCGTTTCCAGTTCCTTCAGCCGCTTCATCGCCTGCATCACTTGCAGTGAGTTGTAGTTGACCCGGCCGCGTTGAGGCTGCTTGCCTGCTGGAACGGAAACTCGGGAAGCGTGACGAGAAGATCCCTGAGCTTCTGCTGCACCGGGACGAACAGCCAGATGTTGTCCCCGTGCCAGCGGATGTACATGCCGGATTGACTGGCGGCTCGCTCGTCCTGGTCGAACGTGGCGACGCGCTCGGCAGGCGGCACGAACTTCGCGCCGCCTTGCGTCGTCGTCGCTTGCACGAACTCGATGATGGCCTTCTTCGCGGGGCCGTCGTTCCACGAAAGGAGCGGATCGCTCTGGCCCCACGCCTGCGGAGCGAGGATGAGCGAGGCCGCGAGAACCAGGGCGCCCGCAACCATCGAAGGCGCGGGACGTTTCATCACAATCTCCTGTCCAATCTCCTGGCGAAGGCGGGCGACCCCTTCGGCCGCCCGCTCGGTCATCAATGCGCTCGTTGCACGAGGCTACTCACCCGCGTGGCTAATATTCTTTTGGTTCTTGATCTGCTGGATGACCTGCTCCAGGTTATAGCTCTCCGGCGACTGCATGGGCGGGTACGTCCTGTAAGATTCCAGTTCCTTGAGCCACAGCTGCTGGCCGATCGGCAGGATGTTCCAGTCATAGAGGTATGCGGTCGCAGGCGCGGCAAGCGCGCCGCCCATGCCGAGCAATGTGAGCTGATTGAAGCCAACGGCCGTCTCGAACGGATCGCGCTTGATGTTGTCGACCTGCGCCCACTTGTAGTTTTGCACGCCTTGCAGTCCGCAGGTCGCGCAGGAGCCTTCCATCGAGAAGTAGATCTTCCAGTTCTTGTACCGCACTGCGGAAGGTACCGGCCCCGTGTAATAGAAGAAGACCTCGCGCGCCGACTTCGGCGACTTGCCTTCCAGATAGTCGCGCTGGTCGAAGCCGTCGAGCGTTGTCTTGGCGATGCCGGGGTACTGACCGGCCTCGATCTGCTTCTTGAGTGCGTCGCCTTTGGGGCCGCCCGCGATGTCGACCAGCGTCGGCAGCCAGTCGAGGGACGCGAAGATGTCGTCCTTGACGGTCCCCGGCTTGATGTGGCCGGGCCAGCGCACGACCAGCGGAGCGCGCATGCCGCCTTCCCACGTGGTGAGCTTGCCGCCTCTGAACGGCGTCGTGCCGCCGTCCGGGTAGCTGATTATCTCGGCGCCGTTGTCGGTGGTGAAGGCGACGATCGTGTTGTCGAGCTGGCCCATGTCCTCCAGCTTCTTCAGCACGTAGCCGATGTTGTCGTCCATCTGCTTCATGCCGGCTTCGTTGACGCCCCAGTCCTTGCCGCCGGGCTCACCGACCATCGCCAGGTACTTGTCCGAAAGCACAGTCGTGACGTGCATGCGCGCCGGGTTGTACCAGACGAAGAACGGCTTGCCGGTCTTCTTCGGGTCGTTGCGATCGAGGAAGTCGATCACCTTGGCCGAGATCTCCTCGTCGACCGTCTTCGAGCGCTCCAGCGTCAGCGGGCCCTGATCGCTGCAGGTCTGGTTCTTCGCTGTCCCGTCGGAGGACTTGCACCAAAGGACATTGCGCGGAGGCGTGAGACACGTTGTCGTGCGCGGGTCGACCGCACCAGGGACTTCGAGGAGGCCCGGGATTGGCGTGTTCCTGCACGGCGGAACGATGCCCTGCACCCCCGGCGACTTGTTGATATCGGGGAAGCTCACGCCTTGCATCGCATCTAGGTGGTACAGATAGCCCCAGAACTCATGGAAGCCGTGCGCCGTCGGCAGCGCATCCGTGTGATCGCCCAGATGGTTCTTGCCGAACTCGCCGGTGTTGTAGCCCAGGTCGCGCAGGAACCAGGCGATCGCTGGCGTCCCGGGCCGCAGGTAAGACGGGCTGCCGGGCAGCTGCGGCGGGATCATGCCCGTGCGCAGCGGATGCATGCCGGTGAAGAAGGCGTTGCGCCCGGCCGTGCAGCTCTGCTCGGCGTAGTACGTCATGAAGATCGCGCCCTCGTTGCCGATGCGGTCGATGTTGGGCGTCTCGCCGACCATCAGGCCGCGATGATAGATGCTTGGCTGCATGATGCCGATGTCGTCGCCCATGATGAACAGGATGTTGGGCTTCTGCTGTGCATTAGCAGGTGACGCCATCAACAACGCGAGCGTTGATGCAGCGATAAAGGCGGAGAAAAGTTTTCGCACACTCATGAGGTGACTCCCAAGCGTTGCAACGAAATCGAACTCGTGTCCCCGCGCCAGGGCCACACATTCACGCAACGTTCAGCCCGACCGAGGCACGGAACACGTTTTACCGCTGTACCGCCGATGTAGGCTACTAACCTTTGGTTCAGTCCAGCGCGCAATGTATGGACCGCAACGTGACATTTTCATGACGCATCGCACGCCTTGTTCCGAAGCGCCGCGCCCACGGCCGCGAGCAGCGCATCGTTGGAGAACGGCTTGCGGAGCAGCGTCGCTCCGCCAGCCGCGAGCACTTTCTGGTCGAGCGCTGAGGTCGTCGCTGGCGGTGATGAACACAACGGGGATGTCGCTGTGCGCGGCGCACAGCCGCGCCTGGACGTCGAGGCCGGAGAGCCCCGGCATGTGCACGTCGAGAATCGCGCAGTCGGGACGGTGCGTCGCGAGGGACGCGAGAAAGTCCTCGCCGGATGCAAAGGCGGTGACTTCGTAGTCGGCGAGACGCAGCAACCGTCCGAGCGCGGTGCGAACCGGCGCCTCGTCATCGACCACGGCGACAGATGGACCGGAACTTGCCACCCAGCGAACGTTACGGCGTCGCGGTCCGGACCGTAACTATTCTTTGGGTTAGTGCCCCAAAGTGCGACCCGCCTTGGGCGGATTCTGCGCGGGGTGGGCAGAGGAGGCGGGAGGAGCGGGTGGCGCCGTTGCGGGCCCGATCCCGAGCCGCCCCGCGATGTGCATCAGTTCTGCAACGGTCTTCGCCTGCATCCGCTCCATGATCCGGGCGCGGTGGAACTTGACGGTCTGCTCGACCACGCCCAGGTCGGCGGCGATCTGCTTGTTGAGCCGGCCCGCTGCCAGCGCCGCCAGCACTTCGCGCTCGCGCGGAGTGAGGCTCGCCAGTCGTTGCCGCAGCTCGGCGGTCTCGGCAAGCGCCTGACGCACCGAAGCATGGTGATCGATCGCAGCATGCACGGCGGCTACCAGCACTTTGCCCTGCACCGGCTTGGTCAGAAAGTCCTCAGCGCCCGCCTTGATCGCCCGCACCGACATCGGAATGTCGCCGTGCCCCGTGACGAAGACGATCGGCAGGGACTCGCCGGCTGCAGCGAGCCGACGTTGCAACTCGAGTCCGTCGAGTCCCGGCATCGTCACGTCGAGCACCAGGCACCCCTCCGCGTTCTGATCCCGCCGCGCGAGGAACGCTTCCGCGGACTCGAACGTCTCGACGCGCCACCCCCCTTCTCGCAGCACGCGCGAAAGCGCCTTCAGCACGCTCGGGTCGTCGTCGACGAGAAAGATCGTAGGCTTGGCGACGGTCTCTTTCACGTCGGGTGTCTCATCGGCAAGCTGACACAAAAAGTCGCACCGCCTTCCGCATTGTTGGCTGCCGTAATGCGGCCATGATGCGCGCCGACAATCGATTGGCAGATCGCGAGCCCGATGCCCATGCCGCCAGGTTTGGTGCTCCAGAACGCATTGAACACGTGCTTCAGATCGTCCGCGGCAATGCCCGCCCCCTTGTCGACGACGTGCATGCGAACGTCGGTGCCCGCCGATTCGGTCCGGATCGTAAGCCTTCGGTCATCGCCGTCGATCCCGTTCATGGCATCGGCCGCATTGAGAGTCAGATTGAGCAGCACCTGCTGCAGGTGCACGCGATCGCCGTCGATCATTGGCAGCGCCGGCGCCAGGTCGGTGCGCGGGACGACATGCCGGGTCAGGAGCTCGGCGCGCAGGAGTTCGAGCGTCTCGCCAATGAGCTCATTGAGTTCGAGCGGCTCCATTTTCATGTCGCCGCGCTTGTACAGCGCCCCGAGGCGGCGAATGACCTCCGCCGCCCGGTTATCCTCGGTCACGATGTCGTCGCAGATCTCCCGCAACTCGACAAGATCGACTCGGTCGCGGTTCAGCATCTTTCGGGCCGCTTCGGCGTTGCCGAGGATCGCCGCGAGCGGTTGGTTCAGTTGGTGCGCGATCGAGGCGGAAAGCTGCCCCAGCATCGACACGCGGGTCATGTGCCGGAGCGCGGCGCGGTCTTCCACGGCTCGCAGTTCGGCCAGCTTGCGCTCCGTGATGTCGAGCGCGACGCCGAGCAGTCGCTGGCCGTTGCCCTTCTCCGCCCGTCCGCGCGCCGCGATCCAGCGCACGTCGCCATCGTGGCTTGCGAGGCGGTACTCGACATCGAGCTCTTCGCCCGTCGCCAGCGCCTTTTCAACGGCTCGGTTAAGTTCCTCGCGATCGGCCGGATGCGCCGCGTTGAGCACGGCCCCGAAATCAATCGGCTGCTCCTCGGACAGCCCGGCATCTTGACGTAATTTTGTGGTCGCCCAGATCTTGTCGCGAGCCACGTCCCAGATCCACATGGATAGCTTCGCCGCGCGCGCCGCGAGGTTCATCTGCTTCTGGGTCGCGTCCAGCGCCATTGCCGTGCGGCGGCGCGAGCGCCGCTCGAAGAGCAGGGCAGCGATCAGCCCTGTCTGCAACAGCAGGATCGCGATTCCAACGGAAATCTCACGCCCGTATTTGTCCCACGCGGTCGGCTCGCGAAACCGGACCACCGTATCGGGAGGCAACAGTCTCGGGTCGATTCCCCAGCGGCGCAGTTGACGCCAGTCGACGATCGGGATCCGGGTGACCGACGAAGAACCGATATCCTGCGGGGCCGTGCCGTTCAGGAGGCGAACGACGATCGCGCCTGCCTCTCTCGCCTGCGCCTCATAGGGCGTCACGTAGCCGCCGACGATACCGGCGCCCAGCAATGTATCGAAGGCGCCGTAGACCGGGACCGCAGAGGCCTCGGCGATACGCTCGACCGACCGCCGGGGCGTGCTCACCTCACCTGCGCCATCGACGAAGTATCCGGGCGTGAATACGATCGTGCCCTTCGACAGTGCGCCGACACGGCGCAGCACGTCGGCGGTCGGCAGACCCGCGAGATATTCGACGCTGAGACCGCTCCCGAGCTGTCCCACCGCCGTTCTCACTCGCTTGTCCCACAATCCATCCAGCTCGGTCCCTCCGCGTATGGCGACCAGCCGTCTTGCGTCCGGGTGCAGGCGCAGCGCCAACCGCAGCGTGGGTGTCGGGTCCAGATCCTCGAAGTTGCCTGCGACGTTTGCCGGAAGCGTCGTCGGATCCAGCCTGTCCCGTGCCACGGCAATATGAACGATCGGCATACCGGGAACAATGCGATCACCGAACTTCGTCGCGAACTCGAGTGCCGGCAGCGCGTCAGCGACGATGACGCGAATGTTGCGTCCGCCATACTTGTCGTGGAGAAATTCCGCTTCTGCCGCGCCATACCTCTCGAGCGAGGCCCACTCGTTATCGAGATACTCGGAATAGAGCTGCACCGGACGTTTGAGGTCGTCTTGCACGACGTTACGAAGCGTGTCATCGATCACGACTTGCGCAGGCGTAGGCCGCTGGTTGCTGTGGAGGATAAGCACGCCGGGTGCGGCGGCGGTAGCGCCTGCGTGCCCCGCGAGGAACGCCGAAAGCAGCACGAATGCCCCGCCTGCGGCGGCTTTGAGAAGATCGCTCGACAAGGGTCTTGAGCCGGTCAGGGGTTTGTCAGTGTGACCGATTGTTGTTCGTTTTGGGTTACAGGGCTATCGACACCTGTAGCTTGATCGGCATCCGGAGGGGCGACGAGCAAAGACCATCCCCTCATCAAGCCTTTTCTAAGGGACGGGCCAGGCGTAGCATTCGCCGCAGCGCACATTGGTTCGGGCGTGAATCCTGCTTCCGGGATCGCGTCCAAGAACAACCAGACCAATGGCCGCCACAGGAGCATTTTTTGAAGCCCACCGATATCGCAAATCCCGACTATTTCCACAAGGTCGTCGATTGCCAGTGGGCCTGCCCGGCTCATACCCCCGTTCCCGAATACATCCGGCTGATCGCCGCGGGCCGCTATGGCGACGCCTACATGGTCAATTGGGAATCCAACGTCTTCCCCGGCATCCTCGGGCGGACGTGCGACCGTCCGTGCGAGCCCGCCTGCCGGCGCGGCCGGGTCGAGGAGGGCGGCGACGGGAAGGGGAAGCCCGAGCCCGTCGCCATCTGCCGGCTGAAGCGTGTGGCGGCCGATTACAAGGACGACATCCGCGATCGGCTGCCGCAACCTGCGCCGAAGAAGAACGGCAAACGGATCGCGCTCGTGGGCGCCGGTCCGGCGTCATTGACCGTCGCCCGCGATCTTGCCCCTCTCGGTTACGAGTGCGTCGTCTTCGACGGCGACCACCGGGCCGGCGGCATGATCCGGAGCCAGATCCCCCGCTTCCGGCTGCCGGAATCGGTGATCGACGAGGAAGTGGGGTACATCCTCGACCTCGGCGTCGAATTCCGTCCGGGCAAGCGCATCGACAGCCTGAAGACGCTGCTGGCCGAGCGCTACGACGCCGTCTTCGTCGGCAGCGGCGCACCGCGCGGCCGTGACATCGAGGTGCCGGGACGCCGCGAAGCGGCGGCGCACGTCCACATCGGCATCGACTGGCTCGCGAACGTGTCGTTCGGTCACGTGACGAAGATCGGCAAGCGCGTCGTCGTGCTGGGTGGCGGCAACACGGCGATGGACTGCTGCCGCAGCGCGCGGCGCCTGGGCGGCGAGGAGGTGCACGTCGTCGTGCGCTCCGGTTTCGAGGAAATGAAGGCGTCGCCGTGGGAAAAGGAAGACGCGATGCACGAGGGGATCCCGATCCACAACTACCTCGTGCCCAAGGCGATCACGCACGAGGGCGGACGGTTGACCGGCGTCATGTTCGAGAAGGTCGCCGCGGAACGGGACGCCAAAGGGCGGCGCAAGCTCGTGCCGACCGGCGAGCCCGACGTCCATTTCCCCTGCGACGACGTGCTGGTCGCGATCGGGCAGGAGAACGCGTTCCCGTGGATCGAGCGCGACCTCGGAATCGACTTCGACGAGTGGGGGATGCCGGTCGTCGACAAGGCGACGATGGCGTCGACGCGCGCCGGCGTGTTCTTCGGCGGCGATGCGGCGCTCGGGCCGAAGAACATCATCTGGGCCGTCGCGCACGGCCACGAAGCGGCGATTTCGATCGACCTCCTTTGCCGTGGCGAGGACATCGCCAAGCGCCCGCCGCCGCACACGAGCCTCGTCTCGCAGAAGATGGGCATCCACGAGTGGAGCTACGACAATGCGATCGTGCCGGCGCACCGCTTTCGCGTGCCGCTGAAGGAGACGAAGCTCGCGCTGAAGAACATCAAGATCGAAGTCGAGCTGGGGTTCGACCCGAAGCTCGCTGTCGCCGAAGCGCAGCGCTGCCTCAACTGCGACGTGCAGACGGTGTTCGCCGACCGCCTGTGCATCGAATGCGACGCCTGCGTCGACATCTGCCCGATGGACTGCATCAACTTCACCGCCAACGGCGACGAGGACGAATTGCGGCCGCGGCTGCGGGTGGCGGCCGACAACCGCACGCAGGATCTCTACGTGTCCGGCGCGCTCAAGACCGGCCGGGTGATGGTGAAGGACGAGGACATGTGCCTGCACTGCGGCCTGTGCGCCGAGCGGTGTCCGACGGGTGCCTGGGACATGCAGAAGTTCCTGCTCGACATGGCGCGCGCCGACGATCGCTGCCGCGCGCACCACGCACCGGCCGAGTATCGGCGCAAGACGGCGGCCGATCTGAATCCGCAGGCGGCCGAGTGACGACGATGGCCAAGACCGCAAAGGCGCCGATCGCACGCGTCAACGATTTCGTCGTCAAGTTCGCGAACGTCAACGGCTCGGGGTCGGCGTCGGCCAATGGGTTGTTCGCCAAGGCGATCCTGCGGATGGGCGTGCCGGTGTCCGCGCGCAACATCTTCCCGTCGAACATCCAGGGCCTGCCGACGTGGTACGAGGTGCGCGTCACCGAGGCCGGCTGGCGGGGCCGGCGCGGCGGCGTCGACCTGATGGTCGCGATGAATCCGCAGACCTGGGAGAAGGATGTCGCGGAGATCGAGCCCGGCGGCTACCTGTTCTACGACTCGACGCGGCCGATGCCGGCGTCGAAATTCCGCGAGGCGATCACCGTCCTCGGCATGCCGCTCACCGCGATCTGCAACGCCGAATACACCGACGCGCGGCAGCGGCAGCTCTTCAAGAACATCATCTACCTCGGCGCGCTCACCGCGCTGCTCGACATCGACGCGGCCGAGGTCGAGAAGCTCTTTTCAGAGCAGTATCGCGGCAAGGAGGCGCTCCTCGAGCCGAACCGCAAGGCGCTGCGCCTTGGCCGCGACTATGCGCTGAACCAGTTCGAGTGCCCGCTGCCGATCCGGGTCAAGCGCGCGGGCGCCGTCGGCGATCGCATCTTCATCGACGGCAACAACGCCGCTGCGCTCGGCTGCGTCTACGGCGGCGCCACCGTTTGCGCGTGGTACCCGATCACGCCGTCGTCGTCGCTCGCCGAGGCGTTCCAGAAGCATTGCCGCAAGCTCCGCGTCGAGCGCGAGACGGGCAAGCACAAGTACGCGATCATCCAGGCCGAGGACGAGCTCGCGTCGATCGGCATCGTCATCGGCGCCGCGTGGAACGGCGCGCGCGCGTTCACGGCGACGTCGGGCCCCGGCATTTCGCTGATGCAGGAGTTCATCGGGCTCGCCTATTTCGCCGAGATCCCTGCGGTGCTGTTCGACATCCAGCGCGGGAGTCCCTCGACCGGCATGCCGACGCGCACCCAGCAGGCGGACATCCTGCTCTGCGCGTACGCCTCGCACGGCGACACCAAGCACGTGCTGCTCTTTCCGGAGGATCCGACGGAGTGCTTCGCGATGGCCGCGACGGCGCTCGATCTCGCCGACCGGCTGCAGACGCCGATCTTCGTGCTGTCCGACCTCGACATCGGAATGCAGGAATGGCTCACCACGCCGCTCGCGTGGGACGACGCGAGAAAGCTCGACCGCGGCAAGGTCGTGACACGCGACGAGCTCGATTCCGGCCGCGAGTTCGGGCGCTACCTCGACGTCGACGGCGACGGAATCCCGTATCGCACCTACCCCGGGACGCACCCGACGAAGGGCTCGTTCTTCACCCGCGGCACGACCAAGGACCGCTACGCCCGCTACACCGAGGAAGGGCCGGCGTACGTCGACAACATGCAGCGCCTGCTGCGCAAGTTCGAGACCGCGAAGGCGCTCGTGCCTGCGCCGGTGATCGAAAAGGCGGCCAACCCGTCGCGCACCGGCGTGATCTGGTACGGCTCGACCGGCGCGGCAATGGCGGAATCGCTCGCGGCGCTCGCCGCCGACGGCATCCACCTCGACCGGATGCGCCTGCGCGCGTTCCCGTTCGCCGACGCCGTTACGGAGTTCATCGCCGCCCACGACCACGTGTTCGTCGTCGAGCAGAACCGCGACGCGCAATTGAAGATGCTGCTTGTGAACGAATGCGGCATCGATCCCGGCAAGCTCATCTCCGTGCTGCACTACGACGGGACGCCGGTGACTGCGCGCTTCGTCACGCGCGAGATCGCCGAAAAGGCGGCGCTCTTCAACGTGACGCCGTTTCCCGTCAGGGCGCAGGAGCAGGGCGTTCGCGACCAGAAGGCCGGCGACTGACTGATAGCTGAAAGCCGACAGCTGACAGCTGAGAGCTCAACATGACCTACCTCGCCAAGCCCAAGCTCCATCACCCCGACCTGCCGCGGAACAAGCTGGGCTACACGCGCCGCGACTACGAAGGCGCCATCTCGACCCTGTGCGCGGGCTGCGGCCACGACTCGATTTCTGCGGCCATCGTCCAGGCGTTCTTCCAGATGGACATCGCGCCGCACCGCGTGGCCAAGCTGTCGGGGATCGGCTGCTCGTCGAAGACGCCGACCTATTTCCTCGGCAACTCGCACGGCTTCAACAGCGTGCACGGGCGCATGCCGTCGGTGCTGACCGGCGCGAACCTCGCGAACCGCGACTTGATCTATCTCGGCGTGTCCGGCGACGGCGACTCGGCGTCGATCGGCATCGGCCAGTTCATGCATGTGCTCCGGCGCGGCGTCAACATGGTCTACATCGTCGAGAACAACGGCGTGTACGGCCTCACCAAGGGCCAGTTTTCCGCGACCGCCGACAAGGGCTCGCGCGCCAAACGCGGCGCGGTCAACAACGACGAGCCGATCGACATGGTGATGCTGGCGCTGCAGATGGGCGCGACGTTCGTCGCCCGCAGCTTTTCCGGCGACAAGGCGCAGCTCGTGCCGCTCGTCGAGGCCGCGGTGCTGCACAAGGGCGCCGCGTTCATCGACGTCGTGTCGCCCTGCGTCGCGTTCAACAATCACCCGGGCTCGACCAAGAGCTACGACTACGTCCGCGAGCACAACGAGGCCGTCAATTTCCTCGACGTGATGGTGCCGCGCGAGCCGATCACCGCGGACTACGGCGCCGGCAGCGTGCAGGAGGTCGTGCTGCACGATGGCGGGACGATCCGCCTGCGCAAGGTTCATGCGGACTACGACCCCACCAACAAGATCGCGGCGATGAACTACCTGCAGGAGCGCGCCGCGGCGGGCGAGATCGTCACCGGCCTTCTCTACGCGCATCCGGACGCGCAGGACCTGCACGATGCGCAGGAGACGGTCGCGACGCCGCTGGATGCGCTCGGCGACGCCGATCTCGTCCCCGGGAGCGCGGCACTCGCCGCGATCAACGCGAGCTTACGCTGACCGTCATTCCCGCGAAGGCGGGAATCCTGCGTCTTGCCACGAACGCCACTGGGTCCCCGCCTGCGCGGGGACGATGAACCTGGTATCACTCGCTCTGTAATCTCGATAGAATCTTCTCATGCGCATCTTCTGGACGATCCTCGGGATCGCCGGCGCTCTTGTCCTCTTGGTGCTGGTCGGCGTCGCCATCGCCGTCTGGACGATCGACGTCAATCAGTTCGTCGGACCGATCCAGGCGCGCGTCAAGAACGCGACCGGACGCGATCTGACGATCGCGGGCGGCATCGACCTCGAGCTCGGCCTCGTGCCGAAGCTCGTCGTGAAGGATGTGCGCGTGGGCAACTCGCCGGGGGCGCGGGAGCCCCAGATGCTGACCGCGAAGCGCATCGAGGCGGAGGTCGCGTTGTTGCCGCTGTTAAGACGCCGCTTCGAAGTCGTCCGCCTGAATCTTGTCGAGCCCGTCATCGCGCTCGAGACGGACGCCCATGGCAAGGGCAACTGGGAATTCGGCGTCACGGGAGGTGCGGCCGGGGGTGCGGCGCTGGCAGCGGGCAGCCCTGCCGCGGCGCTGGCGGCATTCGGCGTCAGCAACGTCGAAGTCACCCATGGTGTGCTGACTTACCGCGACGGTGCGTCCGAGAATCTGACGCGGGTCACGATCGACCGCTTCGCCGCGCAGGCGCGTGATCCGGCTGCGCCGATCAATGCCGAATTCACGGGCACGATCAACGACGTGCCGATAGCGCTCACCGGCAATCTGGGACCGCTCGAGACGCTTCTGTCGAAACGCGCGCCCTATCCGATCACCGTCGAAGGGAAGGTCGGCGGCCAGCAGACGAACATCGCGACGAAGATGCGCGTCGGCGAAAAAGTGGTCCAGTTCGACGACGTCGACGTCGGTCTCGGATCGAGCAAGGCGAAGGGTCAGGCGGCGATCGCGACCGGCGGGGCGCGCCCGAAGCTCTCGCTCACGCTCGCATCGACGACGCTCTCGCTTTCCGACCTTGCCTTGCCCGTCGGTGTCGTGGTGGCCGTTCCCCGCGTCGCGGAAAAGACGCCACGGCCGGCGCACATTTTCAACGACGATCCGGTCTCATTCGCGGCGCTGCGCTCGGTCGACGTCGATGGCGACGTGTCGATTGGCGAGCTGCGATTGCGCGATGGCGGGCGCCTCGAGCAGCTCCGCGCACGCTTCACCGTCAAGGATGGCCGCTTCGACGCGCCGGACGCGACGGCATCGATCTACGGAGGCACGGTGCACGCGTCGCTTGCGATCGATGCGTCGCACGCCGCGGATCCGACTCTCGCCTTGTCCGTCGATGCGAAAGGCCTCGATCTCGCTGCGTTGTTCGCCGCGGCCGGCACCCCGCGCGAGGTCCGGGGCGGCAAGACGGACCTCTCAATGAACCTGACGATGCACGGGACGACGCCACGCCAATGGGCGAGCGACGTCAACGGCATGGTCGTTGCCGTCGTGGGTCCGGCGACGGTCGTCAACGCCAAGCTCGATCCGGCATTGCCGCTGAACCAGCTTGCGCAAACGGTGAATCCGTTTCGTGACCGCAGCCCGACGACCGAGCTTGTCTGCGCGGTCGTTCGCCTTCCCTTTCATGAAGGCGTCGCCCGGATCGACCGCACGCTCGCGGCGGAGAGCAGGGAGTTGGGGGTCGCGGCGAGCGGGACGCTCGACCTGCGGACCGAAACCGTCGATCTCGCGTTCGCCCCGCAGGTGAAGCAGGGGATTGCGATCAACCTCGGGCAAGTCGCGGATCTCGTTCGCCTGCGCGGGCCGCTCGCCTCGCCGCGCGTCGAAGTCGACGCCGAAGCCTCGGCGGCGGCGATTGCCAAGCTGGGTGCGGCGGCGCGAAGCGGCGGCTTGGCAGCGCTCGGCGCCGCACTGCTCGCGCCGGCGCCTGGCAACGCCAGCGGCCTCAGTGTGTGCGACGTGGCGCTCGGCAAGGCCCACGCGCCGGCGGTGACGGCCGCAACGACGGGTGCCCCGACGCCTCCCGCCGCAGCGTTGCCCGCCGATCTCGGCAAGGCGCTCGGTCAGATCCTGGGGCGCTGACGGCGCCGGCTGTTGCGGTTTCGGGCGCTGCGCGCAGCGGGCCGAGGAGCGTTCGCCGTCGATTTGATGCCGATCAAGCCGCGCCGGGGGCGCCCGCGGTAACGTCCGGCGCAACAGCCATTAAGATCGCATGACCCGGACGCATCGCCGCTACGTCGCCTGGCTCGGCATTTTGGGCATTGCCTTTGCCCAGCTTGCCGTGACCGCGCACGCGTGCGTGGTCAGCGCAGCGGCTCCGGACAGCATCGCGCTGAGCGCGCCAGCGGCGCGTCATGCTCACTGCGGCGGCGACGGCGGCACCGCGCCCCTCGCGCCTCATTCGAACGCCTGCGAATTGCAGTGCTCGGACGGCGCACTGACAACGGCGGCACCGGACCTACCCCCTGTCGTGCTTTCGTCGTTGCCCATTGCGGTCGAACCAGTCGCCGTGTCGACCGCGACGCGTTCCCGCGAGCGGTCGATTCTCGCCGCGGGCAGCGCGGCGCCGCCTCTCGCGTTGCGGCTCTGCCGCCTCCTCATCTAGATCTTCGCGTTCGCCTAAACCCCGGTGCGCCTTTCGCGCATCGGTATGTTCAACGCGTACGTGGAGGTCGAATGTCTTCATCCCGGCCCATGCCCCGGGCCATCAACGGGGCAGCGCAATTGTCGATCCTGGCCATCCGTGGCGGCGTAGCCGCGCTCGCCGTGGCCGGCGCGCTCGTCGGCGGCGCTGCCCATGCCCAGGGTGCGCCGCTGTCGCTCGCCGAGACGCTGAAGCTCGCGGTCGCGCAGTCGCAGCAGGTTGTCTCGCAACGCGCGATGATCCAGGCGGCCCGCGAAATGGCCGTCGCCGGCGGGGAGCTCCCCGATCCCAAGCTCAAGGTCGGCGTCGAGAACGTACCGACCGACGGCCCCGATGCATGGTCGCTCACGCGCGACTTCATGACGATGTCGAAGATCGGCCTGATGCAGGAATTTCCGCGCGCGGCAAAGCGCGAGCTCAAGGCCGAGCGCTCGCAGCGCGACGCCGAGCGGAGCACCGTCGCCGTCGAATCGACCACGCTCGCCGTCGAGCGCGAGGCGGCGACCGCCTGGCTCGTCCGGCACTACGCCACCGAAGCGGAGCGCGTGATCGCCGCGCAGATCGCCGAGGCCGAGCTTGCGGTCGCCACCGTCACTGCGGCCTATCGCGCCGGCAAGGCGCCGCAGAACGAGCTCATCGCCGCACAGAGCGCGGTGATCGATCTGCGCAATCGCGCGACCGATGCGAACGCGCAGTCGCGGCGCGCGCGCGTCGCCCTCGCCCGTTACGTCGGTGCCGATGCCGAGCGCCCACCCGGGGAAACGCCGGATCTCGGACGATTGCCGGACGACGCGCGTCTCGCCGACATTGACGCGCAACCGGAATTGAAGCTTGCGCGCGCGCAGGAATCGATCGCGGCGACCGAGGCGGAGCTTGCAGGCGCAGCCAGGCTGCCGGACTGGAGCGCGGAGGTGAGCTACGCGTTCCGCGGACCCGGTTATTCGAACATGGTATCGCTGATGTTCTCGATCGATCTTCCGTGGTCGCAGGGAACGCGGCAGGACCGCGAGCACGCCGCGAAGCTGAAGGAGCTCGACGCCGCGCGCGCCATGCGCGAGGACACGCGCCGGATGAGGAGCGCCGAGGTGCAGTCGATGCAGATCGAATGGCAATCGGCGCGGGCCCAGGCGGAGCGGATCAGAAGCGAGCTTCTGCCGCTCGCCGTCCAGCGCCGCGAAGCCGCGCTGGCCTCGTATCGCGGCGGTACCGGTGCGCTCGCCGCGGTCCTTGACGCGCGCCGCGCCGAACTCGACGCCGAACTCGCGCTCATCGCCCAGGAGCAGGCGGTCGCGAAGGCGTGGGCGTTTCTCAATTTCGTCGTGCCCGGCGCGGAGGGATCATGAAATCCGCAGCCAACCTGCAGCGCGGCGCGAAGCCGATCTACATCATCGCGTCGATTGCGTTTGCCGTGCTCGCCGCCGCCGCGGGCTATTGGGCGGGTACGCGGAAGTCGAGCCCTGAATCTGCCGCGACGGCGCCCGCGTCCGGGACGCCGGCGTCGAGCACGACGGACACCGGCAAGGGGCTCGCCGACGAATCGGGCCGTCGCGTCCTCTACTGGCACGATCCGATGGTCCCGGGGCAGAAGTTCGACAAGCCGGGCAAGAGTCCCTTCATGGACATGGACTTGGTGCCCGTCTATGCGGATGCCGCGGGCGATGACGGCAAGATCACGATCAGCCCGCGCCTCACGCAAAGCTTCGGCGTGCGCACCGTCGAGGCGAAGGAGGGGTCGCTCGCGAGCGGTTTCACGGCGGTCGGTGCGATCGCGGTGGACGAGCGCAGCATCGTCGCGGTGCAGGCGCGGGTCCAGGGCTTTGTCGAGAGGCTCCACGTGCGTGCGACCTACGACGCCGTCCGCGCGGGACAACCGCTCGCCGATCTGTACGTCCCGGAATGGCTCTCGGCGCAGGAAGAATGGCTCGCGCTCAAGGCCAGCGCGCAACCTGGCGTGGCCTCGCTCGCCGACGCTGCGCGGCAACGAATGCGCCTGCTCGGCATGCCCGACGCCGAAATCGCGCGGGTCGAGCGCGAAGGCAAACCCTCCGCACGGGTGTCGCTGCTTGCGCCGGAATCGGGCATCGTCTGGGAAATCGGCGCCCGGGACGGCATGGCGGTGATGCCCGGTACGACGATCTATCGCCTCGCGAGTCTCGGCTCGGTGTGGGTGATCGCCGAGGTACCCGAGGCGCAGGCCGGATTGCTCAAGGTCGGCGAGCCGGTCGAGGTGCGGGCGACCGCTTTCCCCGAACGCGCTTTCAAGGGAACCGTCGGGACGTTGCTGCCGGAAGTGAACGCCCAGACCCGTACCGTGCGTGCGCGAATCGTCGTCGGCAACCCCGGAGCCGCTTTGAAGCCCGGCATGTTTGCGAACGTCGCCTTCAGCGGTCCGGCGGCGGCCAAGGCGGTCTTGGTGCCTTCGGAAGCGGTGATGCGGACCGGGACGCGCAGCGTCGTCATCGTCGCTTCGGGAGGAGGCAAGTTTGCGCCCATCGACGTCGAGGTCGGGCGCGAGAGCGGCGATGTGACCGAGATCCACAAGGGCCTCGCCGCGGGGCAGCGGGTCGTCGTCTCGAGCCAGTTTCTGATCGACTCCGAGGCAAGCCTCAAAGGCGTGCTCGCGCGAATGAACAGCGGCGACGCTGCCGCGAGCGAGCCGCCCGGCAACACGGCCGCAGCGTCGGCGGCGGGCGGCAAGGCAGACGGCGGTGCGACGGCGGGCGCCGTGCGGCACACGGGTGTCGGCAACGTGCGCGCGCTCAGTGGCGCGGAAGTTCTCCTCCAGCACGAGGCGATCCCGTCGGTAGGCATGGGCGCGATGACGATGGCGTACAAGGCGCCGGTCGCCGGCGTGCCGAAGGAAGTGAAGAACGGCATGCGCGTCGACTTCGAGTTCGTCGTCACGCCGGCCGGTGAATTCCAGCTGACGGCGATCACGCCCGCCACCGGCGCGGCGCAGGGAAGCGGGGCGAAGAAATGATCGCCGGCCTGATCCGCTGGTCGGTCGCGAATCGCTTCCTCGTGCTGCTCGCCACGGCGATCGTCGCCGCCGCAGGCGTATGGTCGGTGCGGCAGACACCGCTCGACGCGATCCCCGACCTCTCCGACACGCAGGTGATCATCCGCACGACCTACCCCGGCCAGGCGCCCGAGATCGTCGAGGACCAGGTCACCTATCCGCTGACGACGACGATGCTCTCCGTTCCCGGCGCGAAGGTCGTGCGCGGTTATTCGTTCTTCGGCGATTCGTTCGTCTACATCCTGTTCGAGGATGGCACCGATCTGTATTTCGCGCGCTCGCGCGTGCTCGAGTACCTGAACCAGGTGCAGGGCCGGCTGCCGCCCGGCGCCAGGGCCTCGCTGGGACCCGATGCGACGGGCGTCGGCTGGATCTACGAGTACGCCCTCGTCGATCGCTCGGGCAAGCACGATCTCGGCGAATTGCGCGCGCTGCAGGACTGGTTCCTCAAGTACGAGCTCAAGACGGTGCCGGACGTCGCCGAGGTGGCGAGCGTCGGCGGCATGGTCAAGCAATACCAGATCGTCCTCGATCCGGCGCGGCTCAAGGCCTACAACCTGCCGGTGATGAAGGTGATCGCGGCGATCCGGGACGCGAACCGCGAGTTCGGCGGCTCGGTGCTGGAGCTCGCCGAGGCCGAGTACATGGTGCGCGTCAAGGGCTACCTGCGCACGCTCGACGATTTCCGCAGGATCCCGGTAAAGGCGGGCGAAGGGGGCACGCCGGTGCTGCTGGGCGATGTCGCGCGCATCCAGCTCGGCCCCGAGATGCGCCGCGGCATCGCTGAGCTGGATGGCGAGGGCGAAGTCGTCGGCGGCGTCGTCGTGCTGCGCTCGGGCAAGAACGCGTGGCAAGCGATCCAGGCGGTCAAGGCGAAGCTCGGCGAGTTGAAACCCGGTCTGCCGGAGGGCGTGGAAATCGTCGAGACCTACGACCGGTCGGCACTGATCGAGCGCGCGGTGGAGAATCTCACGGCCAAGCTCGCCGAGGAATTCGCCGTTGTCGCCATCGTCTGTCTCGCGTTCCTGCTGCACTTGCGCTCGGCCCTCGTCGCGGTGGTCTCGCTGCCGCTCGGCGTGCTCGCGGCGTTCATCGTGATGCGGGCGCAGGGCGTGAACGCCGACATCATGTCGCTCGGCGGCATCGCGATCGCCATCGGGGCTATGGTCGATGCGGCGATCGTGATGGTCGAGAACGCGCACAAGAAGCTCGAAGCGTGGAAGCACGCCCACGCCGGCGAAGGGCGCGACGGCAAGCCGCCCGAGCCCGCAGGCGCGGAACGCTGGCGCCTGATCGTCGACGCCTCGGTGGAAGTCGGCCCGGCGCTGTTCTTCAGCCTGCTGATCATCACGCTGTCGTTCGTGCCGGTCTTCGCGCTCGAAGCGCAAGCGGGGCGAATGTTCAAGCCGCTCGCGTACACGAAGACGTACGCGATGGCCGCCTCGGCGCTGCTGGCGGTGACGCTCGTGCCGGTGCTGATGGGCTACGTGATCCGCGGCCGGATTCCAGGCGAGAGCGCGAATCCGCTGAATCGCTTTTTCATCGCCGGCTACCGCCCTCAGCTGCGCTGGGCGCTGCGCTGGCCGAAGGCGACGCTCGCGATCGCCGCGCTCGTGCTCGCGGCCACCGCCTATCCGGTGATGCAGCTGGGCGGCGAGTTCATGCCGCCGCTCGATGAAGGCGACCTGCTGTACATGCCGACCGCGCTGCCGGGCTTGTCCGCCGGCAAGGCGTCCGAGCTCCTGCAACAGACCGACCGGATGATCCGGGAGGTGCCCGAGGTGAAGCGCGTGTTCGGCAAGATCGGCCGCGCGGAGACGGCGACCGATCCCGCGCCGCTCGAGATGATCGAGACGACGATCCAGTTCAAGCCGAAAGGTGAGTGGCGTCCCGGCATGACGATGGACAAGCTGATCGAGGAGCTCGATCGCACCGTGCGCGTGCCCGGGCTCTCCAACATCTGGGTGCCGCCGATTCGCAACCGCATCGACATGCTCGCCACCGGGATCAAGAGCCCCATCGGCATCAAGGTCGCGGGCACCGATCTCGCGCAGGTGAACAGCGTGACGCGCGCGATCGAGCGCGCGGCGAAGGACGTGCCGGGCGTCACTTCCGCGCTTGCCGAGCGGCTCGAAGGCGGACGCTACCTCGACGTGACGATCGACCGCGCCGCCGCGGCGCGCTACGGGCTCAATGTCGTCGAGATCCAGGACGTGATCGCCGCCGCGGTCGGTGGGGAGAACATCGGCGAAACCGTCGAGGGGCTCGCCCGCTTTCCGATCAACGTGCGCTATCCCCGCGAATTGCGCGATTCGGTCGACGATTTGCGGATGCTGCCGATCGTGACCGAAATGGGCGCCCAGATCCCGCTTGCCGCGATCGCGAGCGTGCGGATCGTCGACGGTCCGCCGATGCTGCGCAGCGAGAACGCGCGGCTTTCGGGCTGGGTTTACGTCGACGCGCGCGGTCGCGACCTGGTTTCGGTCGTTCACGACCTGCAGGCCGCCGTTGCGCGCGACGTGAAGCTTCCGCCTGGCTACTCGGTGTCGTGGTCGGGCCAGTTCGAGTATCTCGAGCGGGCGAGGGCGCGGCTCGTCTACGTCGTGCCGTTTACGCTGCTCGTCATCTTCGTGCTGCTCTATCTCGCGTTCCGCCGGCTGGACGAGGCGCTGACGATCATGCTGGCCGTGCCGTTCGCGCTGGTCGGGGGCTATTGGTTGCTGTGGCTGCTCGGCTATTCGACCTCGGTCGCCACCGCGGTGGGCTTCATTGCGCTCGCCGGGGTGGCCGCCGAATTCGGCGTGGTGATGCTGATCTACTTGCGCAATGCCTGGGAAGCGCGCCTCGCCGCCGGTGCGCAGCCGACGGAGGCCGAGCTCATTGCGGCGATCGAGGAGGGCGCGGTGCTGCGCGTGCGGCCCAAGGCGATGACGGTGGCCGTGATCATGGCCGGCCTGCTGCCGATCATGGTGAGCCACGGCACCGGCTCGGAAGTGATGCAGCGGATCGCGGCGCCGATGGTCGGTGGGATGATCACTGCGCCGCTCCTGTCGATGCTGGTGATTCCGGCCGCGTATCTGCTGTTGCGGCGCCGCGGCCTCGGCGTGCGGGCGCGAGCACCGGTGACCTCGCAGGAAACCGTCGTGATCGCGCCCTGACGGGGGACGTCAGAACAACGACTCCTGTTCCGGCGGACGCGGCGCCTCGTGCTCGGGCTCCGCGTCGGCCGCCATCGGCTCGGTGCGCTCGATCAGCAGCGCGTCGTCATTGCGAACGTTGTTGACGCGCGGCGAAATCGGGTAATGCGCCATCCTATCGGAAGGGTAGGGCGCGATCAGACCGGCGACGTCGGCGTGCGCCGGGTCGAGCCAGCGGTCATAGTTCTCGGGCGCGACGATCATCGGCATCCGATCGTGGACGGCCTCGAGCAGGCTGTTCGCCGGCGTCGTGACGACCGTGCAGGTGTCGAGCACGTCGCCGTCGGGCGAGAGCCAGCGTTCGTAGAGACCGGCCATCGCGAAGACCGAGCCATCCTTCATCCCGATGTGCAGCGGCTGCTTGCGCGAATGGCCGCCGCTCGCCGCGGCCGCCCATTCGTAGAAGCCGTCCGCCGGAATGAGGCAGCGATGGCGGCGATAGGCCATCGTGAATGACGGCTTGTCGGCGATCGTCTCGCCGCGCGCGTTGATGATCCGGTTGCCGATCGAGGTGTCCTTCGCCCAGCGCGGGACGAGGCCCCAGCGCATCCGGACGAGCTCGCGCGCGCCCGTAGCGTTGACGCGCACGATCGGGACCTCGGTCATCGGGGCGATGTTGTACCGCGCATGGACCTCCGGCGGATGCGCGAGTCCGAACGCCAGGGCGATCGTCGCAGGATTGCTGTGCAGTTCGTAGCGGCCGCACATGAGCCTATCCCAAAATAGGCTGCGCGGGCCCGATAGCTTCGTCGTGCCTGGTTGGCAACTGGGGCTCGTTCCTCGCTGTGCGTCCGATACTTTCTCGGGGCTCGCTGTGGGCCCTCATTGGGCAACTGGGGTTCCCGGGCCGCTCGCCGGGATCTTGAAATACGCTCATGTCAGGCGTGGTGGTGCGTGGCGCTTTCGAAAGAAGCGGCCGTTTCCGGCGGCGATTCGAGCAGGCGGCGGGCGGTCTTGGCGACCTGCAGCGTGTCCCAGTAGGCGTAGGCACCGACGGCGGCCGCTCCGGCGAGCGGGACCCAGCGGCTCGCCGCGGTTCCGGCGATCCGTTGCGTGACGCTTATGCCCACGTTCCTCAACAAGTTCGCGAGAGCCCCCGCCGAGAGCTGCGCGACGACGGCGCGCTGACCGGCGCGCACGACGACGTCGCGCAGCACGTGGCTCGCCATGTGCCGGAACAGGCAATAGAGCATGTGCGTCCGCGTGAGCTCGGCCGTGCGGCCGTGCAGAGCGAAAATGTCTGCGACCATCTGCCGCTGCACCTTCCAGATGAGGAACAGGTCGGGCAGGACCGTCAGCATTCCGAGAGGCCCCGGTGGCAACGCGAGCGAGCCCGACAGCACCGCGGCCTTTTGCGCCGCTTCGCGCGCAAGCTTCGCCGCCTGTCGCGCGGCGTCGGATACGGCACCCGTGTGCGGGAGCGGGACGTCGGCGATCATCCGCTCGATCATCGTCGATACGTCGTGTGTCACCACGCTGGCGGAACCCCGTCCGCCGTCATCGGCGGCAGTCGCTGGAACGGGGAGCTGCGGTTGATCGGAGTCCATGCTGCAGTATGAACAAAAGCGCGAGCTTAGCTTTGCCTATCGGGCGTGTCGACCGCGGGGCCGAGGCTGACAGAGGTACCCGTAAAATAGCGACGAACGGAGAAATGCCAATGCGCATTTTCGGCTTTGCCGGCTGGTCCGGCAGCGGCAAGACCACGCTCATCGAACAGCTCATTCCGCGGCTTGCGGCACGCGGGCTGCGGGTTTCGCTGATCAAGCACGCGCACCACAGGTTCGACATCGACCAGCCCGGCAAGGACTCGTATCGTCACCGCGATGCGGGATGCGCCGAGGTGCTGATCACGTCGGACGGGCGCTGGGCGCTGATGCACGAGCTTCGCGGCAGCGCCGAGCTGACCCTCGGCGAGGCGCTCGGCCGCCTGTCGCCGTGCGACCTGGCGCTGGTCGAGGGATTCAAGGCATCTGCCATCCCGAAGCTCGAGGTCTTCCGGGCGGCGGTGGGAAAGCCGCTCCTGCATGTCGCCGATCCGCACATCATCGGTGTCGCCACCGACAGCCCCGACGCCCTTCCGCCGGCGTCGATCGCACGCCTGCCGGTGCTCTCTCTCGATGACTATGACGGCGCCGCAACGTTCGTAGTCGAACATGCGCAACCGGCAGTCGGTGAGGATTGACTTGGACATACCCTGCGAGTAGTTTGAAACTAGGCGCGAGCCCCGTTGCCCAATAACCATGTGGAGGTATGGGCAGCTGACGGTCTCGCCAAAGGGAAGCCGTGGCCGGCGCTCTGCGACAAGGGGTTTGAGCGACAGTTGGCACGACAATTCGAATGAAAATTCAACAACTTGCATTGATTACCTCGATTCTGCTTGCACTTGGGGTCGTAACCCAGGCGCGGGCGAGCGACGGCACCGATCCGGCGGCGACCAACGGGTTCTACGGCGGCGTGTCGGTGCGCGACACGACGGCCGAGGGTATCGGCGTGCATTTCGGCCCCGCCGCCGCTTCGACGCTCAGCCGCTTTCCGCTCGCGACCTTCGACGACACGACCTCGCCGCGAGCGCTCGTCTTCGGAGGATACCGCTGGCAGAACGACCTTGCGCTCGAAGCGTCGTTCAGCTCGGAGGACAAGTACGCGTTGCGGCCGCTCGACAGCGGACCGGTGCGGCGCGGCATCGGTCTCACGTTCGGATCGTCCGCGGGCGATGTGCAAAGCCGCAACTGGAACCTCGACGTCATCACGAGCTGGACGGTCTACAAGGCGGTGGCGCTCTACGGCCGGCTCGGCTACGCGCAATCGGAAGCTCCGCCGATTCCGGGGATTGCTCCGCTCACGATCTCGGCCGCGCGCGGCTTGCGCGACGGCATGAACTACGGCGTCGGCGTGCGCTACGACATGAATTCGTCGCTTGGCTTGCGGGTCGAGTATGCCCGCTTTGGCCACTTTGCCGGCGAATTCGGCACGAGCCTGCCCGAAAGCGATCAGGTCACCTTCGGCCTGCAGCTCAAGTTCTAAGCCGCAGGACTGTTCGGCAGCGTGGGCAACCGCGTCGGCGCGCCGACGGCCCCTGACTGCGTGACCATCCTCGCTTCCATGCGCGATACCGTTACCGCCACGCTGGAGCTCGTCTATCTCGCGCGCTTGCGCGAGTCTTTCGGCATCGCGACCGAGCGCATCGAGGTTCCGCCCGGCGTGACCACGGTGGGCGGGCTCCGGGCGTGGCTCGCCGCGCGCGGAGGCCCGTGGGCGACCGAGCTCGCGCCCGGACGCGCGGTGCGCATCGCCGTCAATCACGAGCTCGCGCGGCCGGAGACCGTCATTCGGGCCGGCGACGAGATCGCGCTGTTCCCCCCGGTCACCGGCGGCTGATGCCAGGCGGGACGCCGATGACTGTTCGCGTCGAGACCGCTGATTTCGACGTCGCGCGCGAGATCGCTGCGTTGCGCGCGGGCGACGCGCGCGTGGGCGCGGTCGTCGCATTCATCGGCACCGTGCGCGACATCAACGCCGTCGCGAGCGTGGAGGCGATGACGCTCGAGCACTATCCCGGCATGACGGAGAAGTCGATCGCGGCCATCGTCGACGAGGCGAAGGCGCGCTGGGACATCTACGACGCGCTCGTCATCCATCGCGTCGGCGAATTGAAGCCCACCGACCAGATCGTGCTGGTCGCGGTGACGAGTGCGCATCGGGGCGAGGCGTTCGCCGCCTGCGAGTTCATCATCGATTACCTGAAGACCCGCGCGCCATTCTGGAAGAAGGAGCAGACGCCGACGGGCGGGCGTTGGGTCGAGGCGCGGAGCGGCGACGACGAAGCCGCGGCGCGCTGGCAGGAGTCGGGAAAGACCGCAGTCTGAGCGCTGCCGCAACAGCGTTGATCGGCATCGACTGGGGGACGACGTCGGCCCGTGCCTATCGAATCGATGGCGCGGGCAATGTCCAAGACGAACGTCACGCGCCGCTCGGCATCCAGCACGTCCGCGATGGAGCGTTCGCCGCGGCGCTCGACGCGCTGCTCGGCGACTGGGCACACGAGCGCGCGCCGCGGCTCGCGTGCGGGATGATCGGCAGCCGCCAGGGTTGGCAGCGAGGCGCCCTACATCGAATGCCCGGCGCCGCTCGATACGCTCGCGCTGAAGCTTGCCAAGACCGGCGCCGCGGCGCTCGCCATTGTGCCCGGCGTTTGCTGTCGCGATGGCGAGGGCGTTCCGGACGTGATGCGCGGCGAGGAAACCCAGATCCTGGGCACAGTGGACGACGATGCGGCAGCGACGCTCATCGTGCTGCCGGGAACGCACAGCAAATGGGCGATCGCCGACGCGGGAAGGATCGAGGCCTTTGCGTCGTACATGACGGGCGAGGTGTTCGGGGTTCTGAAGGACCACAGCATCCTCGGGCGGATGATCCCCTCGGCGACGCGATCCTTTTCCGATGCGGCCTTCGTGCGCGGACTGCGTCGCGCATCCGCGCCCGACGCCCCGCGCGGCGCGCTGCTGCACGAGCTCTTCGGCGCGCGCACGCTCGCGCTGTTCGGCGAAATCGCCGCCGACGAGATCGCCGATTACCTCTCGGGCCTGCTGATCGGCAACGAGATCAAAGCCGGGCGCGAATGGGCGACCCGCAACCGGTGCGCGCCCGACGCGGTGACGCTCGTCGGTGCCGCCGCGCTTTGCGATCGCTACGCCGCCGCGATGCGGGAGACCGGCATCGGCGTCACGACGGGCCCGCGCGACGCGGCGGCGCGCGGCCTGTGGCGCATCGCGCGGCGGGCCGGGATCCTGCGCTGACGCGACCCGGCGCCAACGGCACGCCGACCTCGTTTCATGCCGGCGCATGGCCGCGTTACACTGGCGCACCCGCCGCCGTCGCCCCGGACGTAATCCGCTGCGACTCCGCGCGGCCAAACAAGAAAGCTGATCTTGGCGGCTCCGAATTCCGGCACTCCGGCCATCGTCGCGTTGGGCGAGCCGATGGTCGAGTTCAACCAGGCGCGCGCCGATGCGCCCGACCATTATCTGCGCGGCTTCGGCGGCGACACGTCGAACATGGCGATCGCCGCGGCGCGGCTCCTGCCGGAGCCCGGGTGCGTCGGTTATGCGACCCGTGTCGGCGACGACGCGTTCGGGCGGATGCTTCTCGAGTTGTGGCGGCGCGAAGGCGTGGACACGCGTGGAGTCGCTTGCGATCCCGAGGCGCCCACGGGCGTGCTATTTCGTCACCCACGGCGCGCACGGGCACGAGTTCGCCTACCTCCGCGCGGGCTCCGCCGCGTCGCGGATGCGTCCCGAAACGCTGCCGCACGAGATCATTCGCGGCGCGCGCATTCTGCATGTCTCCGGTATCACCCAGGCGATCAGCGCATCGGCGTGCGATGCGACATTCGCTGCGATCGAGGCGGCGGAAGCGGCCGGCGCCCTCGTTTCCTACGATCCCAATCTCCGCCCGAAGCTCTGGCCGCTCGCCCGCGCGCGCGCGGTCATCATGGCGACGATCGCGCAGTGCGACTGGTTCCTGCCGAGCTATGACGAAGCCAAGTTGCTTTCCGGCTACGACGACGCGGGAGGGATAATCGACTGGTGTCACGCGCTTGGTGCGCCCGTCGTGGCGCTCAAATGCGGACCGGAGGGCGTGATCGTGTCCGACGGACGACGGACCGAACGCATCGCCGGGCACCGAGTGAATTGCGTGGACGCCACGGGCGCCGGCGATTGTTTCGACGGCGCATTCGCCGCGCGCACGCTTGTCGGCGACACGCCGTTCGACGCAGCTCGCTACGCGAACGCTGCTGCGGCGCTCGCGACGATCGGTTTCGGCGCGGTGGCGCCGCTGCCGCGCGACGCCGACGTGCGGGCGATGCTGCCGGCACCCGCCGCATCCCGATGACGTTGGCATGAGCGCGACGACGGTTAACGCCTCGTCGACACTCGGCCGTGCGGCAGGCGCCTCGAGTAACGCCGCGAACGTGCCGTCGCGCGACCGGCGAAATCGCTGGCATTTGGCTGCGCGGAGGATAGAATTCGCGTCAACGCCGCCCGCGCCGGGGCGCATCGTCACCCCGATTCCGCCGGCGCTGCCCGGTCGCGTGAATGGAGGAGGAGAGGATGCGCGTGACACCCACCACGAAGACGGTGCGTCAGACACCCATTCCAAAAACAGCGGAGCACACTCCGCTCGAACACGCGGTACGTCATCTCGAGGCGGGGCAATGGAAAGCCGCCCATGAGCTCGTGCAGAAGGACGCGACGGCGCTCGGATGCTGGGCGCACGGCATCGTCCACCTGATCGAAGGCGATCTCGAAAACGCCAAATACTGGTATCGCCGAGCCCGCCGCCCGCTGCCGCACGGCAACACGGCGGCCGCCGAAATCGCCGCGCTGAAAGCGTCGATCGAGCACGGGACCGAATGAGGGAGCGGGGCGGGCCGGCGGGCCCGCAGCGCGGATCACCGGGCGATCGAGCGCGTGCCGGGCATGATGGCGCGTCGAGCGACAAGGATCAGCCGGGGGTCGACGTGACCGGGCCGCAGGTGCTTGCCGCACACGGCATCCGGCCCGAAATCGCGGTTGCCGCGATCCCCGACGACGAGCGCGTCTGGGTGCCGCAAGCACCCGATGTGTCGTTCCGTCCGCTGCTCCTCAACACGGTCACCGGTGGCTGGTGCAATCTGCTGCGCGTGCGCAAGTCCGGCGTGCTGCATCGCCACCGCCACCCGATGGTGGTCACCGGTTACGTGATCAAGGGACGCTGGAAATATCTCGAGCACGCCTGGACCGCCACCGAAGGGAGCTTCGTCTACGAGCCGCCGGGCGAGATCCATACGCTGACGGTGCCGGCCGACTGCCCGGAAATGATCACGTTCTTCAATATCAGCGGCGCGATGATCTATCTCGACGATGCCGGCCGTACGATCGGATACGAGGACGTCTGGACGAAGATCGAGATGTGCCGCAGGCACTATGCGGACGTCGGGCTCGGCGCCGAATTCGTCGACCGGTTCGTGCGTTGACGCTCCCGCTCAGACGCCGAAGCGCAGTCGCAGCCACAGATAGCCGGCGGTGATCGCGAGCGTCGCGAGCGTCACCGGGACGCCGATCCGCGCGTGGCGGTGCCAGTCGATGCGAATCCGGCGCCGCGCGGCACTGTCCACGACGATGATGTTCGCGATGCTGCCCACGATCAGCAGGTTGCCGGCCAGCGTGCTCGTAAGGGCGAGCACCGGCCCCGCGAGCGGATGCGTGGCGAGCGGGAGCAGCAGCATCACCGCCGGAACGTTGGAAACGACATTGGACAGCACGAGCGTCGCGACGAACAGCGGTCCCGGATGTTGCAGGTCGACGCCGGCGGCGCGCAAATCGCTCACGACCTTGTCGGTCAATCCGGTCTGCTGCAGCGCGTGGTTGACGACGAACAGGCCGATGAACAGCACCAGCAGCTCCCAGTCGACCAAGCCCAGCATCTTGCTCGAGTGAAGCTGCCGGCTCATCAGCAGCACGCCGGCCGCCGTCAGCGCCACGTGCTCCCGCGGCCAAGGCGCGAACACGAAGGCGATCAGCAGCAGCGCGGCGACTGCCAGGCCCTTCGTCGTCTGCCAGCGATCGAGCGGCACCTCCGCCTCGTCACCGTTCGGGGCCGCGCGCTCGGCCCCCGCATCGCTATCCTCGGGCAGTGACCGGCGGCCCCGCGCGTGCCAGGCGATCAGCGCCCACGCGGCAACGAGACCGAGAATCACAGGGGGCAGCGCCAGGACGAAGTAGCGGGCGAAGGACAGGCGCAGCGTCTGGCCGATGAGGATGTTCTGCGGATTGCCGATCAGCGTTGCGGCAGAACCGATGTTGGCAGCGCAGGCGAGCGCGAGCAGGTACGGCACCGGATCAAGACCCCGTCGCGCGCACGCCTGGATCAGGACCGGCGCGACGGCGAGGCAGACGATGTCGTTGCTGAACACCGCCGACAACGCGGCAACGACGGCCATCAGCGCCCCGAGGAACTGCGGCGGCGACAGCGCCGAGGCGCCGAGCGAGCGCGTCACCTCATCGTAGAAGCCGCCCAGGCGCATCTGCGCCGACAGCACCATGAACGAGAACAGCAGAATGATCGTCGGCAGGTGGATCGCTTCGGCGGCTTGCTGCAGGCTTACGGCGTCGAAGGTGATGAGCGCGATCGCGCCGAGCAGGGCGATCCCCGTGCGGTCGAGCTGCAGGAACGGCAGCCCGCCGAGGATCATCCCCAGGTAGACGATCAGAAAGATGACGACGACGGTGGTGGTCATCGGTCGCCGCCTCGCTGCATCAGCAGATCATACCGGCAGCGCGCCGGTTTCGTGGCTTGCGAGGCTCGCTCGTTTATGCCTTGCCGCGACGGCCGGAAACTTGCTTGGCAGTTCGGCGAGTCCCTATACTCCGCTGCACGGAGATGGCATTCCTCCCGCCGGGAACTTCGGTTCCCCAACCGCCGCAAGGCTGATGATGCCTACAGCGTAACACCGGGTTCGCGGTGACACTGTGGGCGTCTCTCTTCAAGACCTCCCGCTGTCGTCGTGTGTGCAAGCGGCGCCGCCCTGGCGCGATGACGGAGGGTATTCATGCCTTGGAGCGGATTTCTCGCCGTGGGGGGTGGTGCGGCGATCGGCGCCTGGTTGCGCTGGTGGTTCGGCATCGTCCTCAATCCCGTATTTCCGACTCTTCCGCTGGGAACGCTCGCCGCCAACCTTTCCGGCGGGCTGCTGATGGGCGTCGCGATGGAGCTCCTCACCCGGCACGCGGTGCTCTCGCCCGAAGCGCGGTTGCTCGTGACCACCGGCTTTCTCGGCGGGCTCACGACGTTTTCCACATTCTCGGCCGAGGTGGTCACGTTGCTCGCGCGCAAGGAATTGCTGTGGGGCGCGATCGCCATCGGAATCCACGTCGTGGGCTCGATAGCGATGACCGTGGCAGGCCTGCTGCTGGTCCGCACGCTATACGCCTGGGGGACGACATGAGCGAGACGCGGGCGCGAGGGGGGCGAAGCCTAGGCCCGAAGGGCGCGTCCCCGAGCGCGCGCGGCGGGCGACTCCACGGTACATCGGGCACAGTACAGCAGTGCGGAGGCCGCGGCGAAGCCAGCGCGGCCCGAAGGGCACGCCTGCGATCGATTGCGGAAGGCCGACCAATCGGCGCGTCACGAACCACCATCGGTGCGGAGGCCGACACATGAACGGCACGCTGCTGCGCTTCTACGTGCACGAGAACCGGATGCACCACCATGTTGCACTCTTCGAGTGGCTGCTCGAGCAGGCAAAGAAGCTCGGAATCCGCGGCGGCTCGGCCTTTCGCGCTGTTGCGGGCTTCGGCCGCCACGGCATCCTGCACGAAGAGCATTTCTTCGAGCTCGCCGCGCAGATGACGATCGTGGTCGAATTCCTCGTCACTGCGGAAGAGGCCGACCACCTGGTCGCGCTCGTGCGCAGTAACAGCATCAGCATCTTCTTCGCGCGTGTGCCCGCCGAGTTTGGGGTGATCGCAGGGGATCGCTGATGCGCGGGAATCCTCCGCGATGACGGATATCTTCACGCTCGCAGCGCTTTGGCTCGGCTTGGCGCTGGCGGCCACGTTGCTGTCGATCTGGCTGCGGATCGCGACCGCGATGTCCGAGATCGTCGTGGGCACCGTCGCGCAGCTCGCGATCGGCGCGCACTGGTGGGTGCCGCGGTGCTCGGCACCGATCAGTCGTGGATCCGCTTCCTCGCCAGCACCGGCGCCATCCTGCTCACGTTCCTAGCCGGTGCCGAGCTCGATCCCGATGTCCTCAAGACGCGGTGGAAAGAAACGACGGCGGTCGGGCTGATCGCATTTTTCGCGCCGTTCCTCGGTTGCGCCGCCGCCGCATACTGGCTGCTGGACTGGTCGGTCGACGCGAGCTGGCTCGCCGGTATCGCGCTGTCGACGACGTCGGTCGCCGTCGTCTACGCGGTGATGCTCGAATTCGGCCTGAACAAGACGGACTACGGCAAGACGGTGCTCGCGGCGTGTTTCATCAACGACCTCGCCACCGTCCTTGCGCTCGGTCTGATGTTCTCGCCGTTCACACTCCGGACGCTCGTTTTCGTCGGCGCGAGCGTCGCGGCGTTCCTTGCGTTACCGTGGATCACGCCGCGCTTTTTTCGCCGCTACGGCGATCGGCCCTCGGAGCTCGAGGCGAAGTTCTTGCTCCTGTGCCTTTTCGGCCTTGGGCGCGCTCGCGCAGTGGGCCGACAGCGAAGCGGTGTTGCCCGCGTACATGCTTGGCATGGTGCTCGCGGGCACCGTCGGCAAGGACCATGCGCTGATCCGACGCCTGCGCACGCTGACCTTTGGGTTGCTGACGCCGTTCTATTTCATCCGCGCGGGCGCGTTCGTTTCGGTTCCCGCGCTCGTCGCGGCCCCCGCGGCCTTCCTGCTGCCGCTGGTGGCGAAGATGGCCGCCAAGTTCGTCGGCGTCTACCCGGTGACGCGGTTCTTCGCCTCGCCGAAGCAGGAGGCCATGTATACGACGCTGCTGATGTCGACGGGTCTCACCTTCGGCAGCATCTCGGCGCTGTTCGGGCTTTCCCACGGTATCGTCACCGATGCACAATACTCGTACCTGATCGCCGCGGTGATCGGCAGCGCCGTCGTGCCGACGCTGATCGCGAATGCGTTCTACCTGCCGCGCCACCTGTTGCGGCGGTCCGGGCCGCAGCCGACGCAACCCGTATCGCCCGCGGTGACGGAGGCCAAGCCATGAAGCGCATCCTGGTCGGATATGACGGCTCGGAATCGGCAACCCGCGCCAACGAGTTCGCCCTGACACTGGCGCTGAAATTCGGGGCGGCGCTGCAGGTGCTCGCGGTTGCACGGCCGCCGGAGCCGCCGGACGACGTCGAGACGGAAGCCGAGATCGAGCGTGCGCAGGAACATTTCGAGCAGGATTTCGCCAAGCTCCGCGTGCGCGCGCAGGCGGTCGGGATAGCGCCCGAGTTCGAGGTCGCCGTTGGCCACCCCGCCGAGCAGATCGTCCACTATGCTGAGACGCACGAGATCGATCACATCGTGCTGGGACACGGCGGTAAATCGTTTTTCGAGCGTTCGCGGCTGGGCTCGGTGTCGAAGCAGGTGATTCATTACGCGCACTGCACCGCGACGATCGTGCGCTAAACTGATCGACGTTCAATCTGTTTCGGAGAATCGTCATGCCTCGCGCCATTCGCATCCACGCCAACGGCGGTCCTGAAGTGCTGCAGTGGGAGGAGGTCGCCGTCGGCGATCCGGGTCCCGGCGAGGCGCGCGTCCGGCACACGGCCGTCGGCGTCAACTACATCGATACCTACCATCGCAGCGGGCTCTACAAGCTCCAGCTGCCGACGGGGCTCGGCAGCGAAGGCGCGGGGGTCGTCGAAGCGGTGGGCACGGGCGTCGACTGGGTCAAGCCCGGCGATCGCGTCGCGTATTGCGGCGGGCCGCTCGGCGCCTACAGCGAGTCGCGCGTGATGCCGGCGGAGCGCCTGGTGCGGCTCCCGGACGGCATCTCCGATCGCGCGGCGGCCACGCTGATGCTGAAGGGCCTCACCGTCCAGTACCTGTTCCGGCAGACGCACAGGCTCAAGGCGGGCGACACGATACTGTTCCATGCGGCCGCCGGCGGTGTCGGGCTCATCGCCTGCCAGTGGGCGCGGGCGCTCGGCGTCACGATGATCGGCACCGTCGGCTCGGACGAAAAGGCGGCGCTTGCAACGGCGAACGGCTGCGCCCACACGATCGTCTACACGCGGGAGAACTTCGTCGAGCGGGTCAAGGCCCTGACCGGCGGCAACGGCGTGCCGGTCGTCTACGACGGGATCGGCAAGGACACGTTCCCGGCATCGCTCGATTGCCTGTCGCCGCGCGGGCTTTGGGTGAGCTTCGGCAATTCGTCGGGGGCGATTCCCCAGTTCGACATCCTGCTGCTGTCGCAGAAGGGCTCGCTTTACGCGACCCGTCCGACGCTGTTCACCTATGCGGCGAAGCGCGAGGACATGACGGCGATGGCGGGCGAGCTGTTCGATCTCGTGAAAGCCGGCAAGATCGTGAGCGAACCGCGACAGACGTTCGCGCTCAAGGACGCGGCGGCCGCGCATCGCGCGCTCGAGTCCCGGAAGACGACGGGCGCGACGGTGCTGCTACCCTAACGCGCCGAGTTGAGGAGACTGCGAGCCGCCGGCAGGAGCTCTTTGGCCGTGAGGCCGAGCGGTCCGCGACCGGCGGCAACGCAGGCATCGGCGGCCGCTCCGTGCAGACACACGGCGAGCCGCAGCGCCGTCTTCGCGTCGATACCCTGCGCGAGGAATGCGCCGGCGAATCCGCTCAGGACATCGCCGGTACCCGCGGTGGATAGGCCGGGATTGCCGCTCGCATTGACGTCGAAGCTGCCATCGGCATGCGCGAGGACGCTGCCGGCGCCTTTGACGACGACCGACGCGTTGAGCTTCGTTGCAAGCGCCTGCGCGGCACCGAGGCGGTCCGCCTGCACGTCGGCCGTGGACGTCGCAAGCAAGCGGGCGGCTTCCGCCGGATGCGGTGTGGCGAGCGTCGGTGCCGCGCGCGTCGCGACGGCCGCGGCAAGCAAACGATCGCTCGCGACGAGATTCAGCGCGTCGGCGTCGAGCACGAGCGGCGCGGACTCCGCGAGCGCCCGCGCGACGAGCGAGCTCCCCGGACCGCCCGTCCCCAGCCCGGGACCGCAGACGAGCGCATCGGCGCTCGCACCGAGGACGCGGTCCGCGCCGCGCAGCATCAACTCGGGCTGGCCCCAGTCGACCGCGGGGAAATCCGGCGCGGCGAATCCGACCCACACCTTGCCGGCGCCCGCGTGGAGCGCGGCACGGCCCGCGAGCAAGGGCGCCCCGGTCATGCCGGCGGCACCGCCGACGATCGCAAGCGTGCCGAACGTGCCCTTGTGCACGTTGTTCCGGCGGCGACGCAGCACATCCGGCAGTGCAGCGGCGAGCGCACCCCAGTCGAGCCGGCGCCCCGGCGCCGGCACGATCGCTCCGACGTCGAGCCCCAGCGCATGCACCGACAAGGCGCCGCAGCAGTCGACGCCGTCACCGGTCAGCAGTCCCGGTTTCAGTGCGATGAAAGTCGCGGTGGCCGCGGCGCGGATCGTCGGCTCCAGTGCCACGCCGGTATCCGCATCGAGGCCGCTCGGCACGTCCAGCGCCAGGATGGGAACCGCGGTTGCGTTGACCTCTTCGACGAGCGCCGCGTAGTCGGCGGACAACGCACGCTTGAGGCCGATGCCAAAGAGCCCGTCGACGATGAGCGTGCCTCGCCATTGCGCCGGAATGTCGGCGAGCGTCGTGCCGCCGGCGGCAACGAACGCGCGGTGTGCGGCCGCGGCATCTCCCGGCAGCTTCGCCGGGTCGGCGCGAAAAACGACCGCCATGTCGTAGAACCACTGGCGCAACCAGCGTGCGACGACGAGCGCGTCGCCGCCGTTGTTGCCTGGACCGGCGAGCACGAGGACCTTGCCGCCACGATCGCCGGCCATCGCCCGCGCCGCCTCCGCCGCGGCAAGCCCGGCACGCTCCATCAACGGCAGCGCACGCGCCTGATCGTCTATCGCGCGCAGGTCGACGCTGCGATAGATCGGCGCGAGGAGCGGGAGGGCCATCGCCGAATTATAGGCGGTGGGCGACCGCCTCCCATCGGATGCCGGGGCGCAAAATGGACAAACCCTCGGGAGCGCCGCTACACTAGCCCGCCGATACCGCCGGCGCATCCCCGTTTCGGGATAAGCGCTGGGCAGCCCACCTACGCTCTTTCCACCCTTACCTACCCGCAAAAGCCCGGCAACGGGCTGACCCAAGGAGGAAGTCCATGAAACTGCTGTCCAAGGCCGGCTTCGCAATCCTCGCCGCGACTTTCGCGCTGACCGCGCAGGCGCAGAGTGAAACGCTGAAGAAGATCAAGGATACCGGCGCGATCACGATCGGCTACCGCGAGTCGTCGATTCCGTTTTCGTATCTCGACGACAAGCAGCAGCCGATCGGCTACGCGATGGACCTGTGCATGAAGGTCGTCGACGCGGTGAAGGCCGATCTCAAGATGCCGAACCTCAAGGTCAACCTGCAGCCGGTGACCTCGTCCAACCGGATTCCGCTGCTGCAGAACGGGACGATCGACATGGAATGCGGCTCGACGACCAACAGCGTCGAGCGGCAGAAGCAGGTCGCGTTCGGCCCGACCTACTTCGTGATCAACGTCACTGCCGCAGTCAAGAAGGATTCCGGCATCAAGAACCTCGCCGACCTCAACGGCAAGACGATCTCGACGACCGCGGGCACGACGTCGGTGCCGCTGCTGCGCAAGTACGAGAAGACCAAGAACGCTCGACATCAAGTCGATCGACGCCAAGGATCACGCCGAGTCGTTCCTGCTGCTGGCGCAGGGCCGCACGTCGGCGTTCATGATGGACGACATCCTGCTCGCCGGCCTGATCGCCAATTCGCCGAATCCCGGCGACTACATGATCCTCAGCCGCGAATCGCTGCGCACGGAGCCCTACAGCATGATGCTGCGCCGGGACGATCCGCAGTTCAAGGCGCTGGTCGACAAGACGATCGGCGCCGTGATGAAGTCGGGCGAGATCAACAAGATCTACGCCAAGTGGTTCACGAGCCCGATTCCGCCGAAGGGCATCAACCTGAACTTCCCGGAGACGCCGGCGATCAAGGCGGCGTTCGCGAACCCGAACGACAAGGGCGTCGAGTAGAGCGGGGCGCGAGACCGCACCGCGGGTGCGACGGGCCGGAGCGCGATCGCGGCGTCCGGCCCGCTTCGTCTCCGGCGGCCGCGCTGGCGGCGCGTCGTCGCACGCGGCGGGATCGGGCGGCCGACGAGGGGTGAACGATGAACAGGGTGCTCGAACTGGGGCGTCTTCTTCCAGGAACTGCCGGGCGGCGGCGAGCGTACTGGCAACTGATCGTCTCCGGCGTCTGGTGGACGCTCGCCGTGTCGGCCTGCGCCTGGGTCATCGCGCTGGTGCATCGGCTCGGTGATCGGCACGATCCGCACCACGCCGACACCTGGCTCGTGCGGCTGGGCAACGCCTGGGTCGAGCTCTTCCGCAACATCCCGCTGCTGGTGCAGATGTTCCTCTGGTATTTCGTGATGCCGGAGTTCATCCCGCCGCTGAAGGCCTGGATCAGTGCAAGCCGATCCCGCGAACGCGCAGTTCGTGTCGGCGGTGCTCTGCCTCGGCCTCTTCACCTCGGCGCGCGTCGCCGAGCAGGTGCGCGCCGGCATCCAGTCGCTGCCGCGCGGCCAGCGGCTGCGCCGGCATGGCGCTCGGGCCTCACGCAGCCGCAGGTCTACCGCTACGTGCTGCTGCCGATGGCGTTCCGCATCATGATCCCGCCGCTCACCAGCGAGACGATGAACCTGATCAAGAACTCGTCGATCGCGCTCACCATCGGGCTCGCGGAACTCACATTCCGCTCGCGCGAGATGGGCGAGTACACGTTCCATTTCTTCGAGGCCTTCATCGGCGGCCACGCTCATCTACATCGTGATCGCGATGACGGCCAACCGCGTGATGGCGGTCGATCGAGCGCGCGACGCCGGTGCCGGGCTACATCGCCGGCGGCGGCAAAGTAGGCGCAGGCGATGCACCTCGACTTCGACGTCATCGCCGCTCGCTGCCGTACCTGCTGGAGGGCTTCCTCTACACGGTGCAGCTGACCGCGATCGCGATCGCTCGGCGGCATCTTCTTCGGCACGCTGCTCGCGCTGGCGCGGCTGTCGCCGTCAAGCTGCTGGCGACGTCGCCGCCGGCTACGTGAACCTGATGCGCTCGATTCCGCTGGTGCTGGTGCTGTTCTGGTTCTTCTTCCTGATGCCGAACGTGCTGCAGTGCATCACCGGCGGCGAGCGGCCGCCGCAGATCGGCGCCGAGCGCACGGCGATCATCACGTTCATCATGTTCGAGGCGGCGTACTTCTGCGAGATCATGCGCGCCGGCATCCAGTCGATCCCGAAGGGCCAGGTGTATCCGGCCTACGCGCTCGGCCTCACCTACGGGCAGGCGATGCGGCTCGTCGTGCTGCCGCAGGCGTTCCGCAACATGATCCCGGTGCTGCTCACGCAGACGATCATCCTGTTCCAGGACACCTCGCTCGTCTACGTGATCTCGGCCACCGACTTCACCGGCGCCGCGTCGAAGATCGCGCAGCGCGACGGCCGGCTGGTCGAGATGTACCTGTTCGTCGCCGTCGTCTATTTCGTGCTCTGCTATCACGCTGTCGTACGTCGTGAAGCGGCTGCAGAAGAAGATCGCCGTCATCCGCTGAGGGCCAACGCCATGCCCATGATCGCCATCGACAACGTATCCAAGTGGTACGGGCAGTTCCAGGTGCTGACCGACTGCACGACCAAGGTCGAGAAGGGCGAGGTCATCGTCGTCTGCGGTCCGTCCGGCTCGGGCAAGTCGACGCTGATCAAGTGCGTCAACGCGCTGGAGCCGTTCCAGAAGGGCGAGATCATCGTCGACGGCGTATCCGGTCGAACGATCCGAAGACCAACCTGCCGAAGCTGCGCGCGCGCGTCGGCATGGTGTTCCAGCACTTCGAGCTGTTCCCGCACCTGTCGATCACCGAGAACCTGACGCTCGCGCCAGATCAAGGTGCTGGGCCGCGGCAAGGAGCGAGGCGCGCGAGCGCGGGCTGAAGCTGCTCGACCGCGTCGGCCTCAACGCGCAGAAGGACAAGTTTCCCGGCCAGCTCTCCGGCGGCCAGCAGCAGCGCGTCGCGATCGCGCGCGCGCTGTCGATGGACCCGATCTGCATGCTGTTCGACGAGCCGACGTCGGCGCTCGATCCGGAGATGATCAACGAGGTGCTCGACGTGATGGTGCAGCTCGCGAAGGAAGGCATGACGATGATGGTGCGTGACGCACGAGATGGGCTTCGCGCGCAAGGTCGCGCACCGCGTGATCTTCATGGACCAGGGCCACATCGTCGAGGACGCCACGAAGGACGATTTCTTCGGCAAGCCGCGCTCCGAGCGGGCGCAGCAGTTCCTGGCGAAGATCCTGCATCACTAGGAAGGCAAGGGGTGCAGCTCGGCGCCGTGGGACGCGGCGCCGCACTGCGCCTGGCTATACATCTCCCTGCCATGCGGATCGAGGCCGACTTAAAGCTCGACTTCAAGGACGTGCTGATCCGTCCCAAGCGTTCGACGCTCACCACGCGTTCCGACGTCGACATCTCGCGCGAGTTCACCTTTCGCCACACCGGTGCGAAATATTCGCGGTATCCCGATCGTCGCCTCGAACATGGACACGACGGGCACGTTCGAGATCGCCCGCGCGCTCGATCCGTTCCGGGCTGTCGACCGCGTTGCACAAGTATTATGCGATCGACGAGATACGTCGCGTTCTTCGGTGCACTGGAGCGCAAGAGCGCCGCCTTCTACTCGCTGGGAATCACGCAGCGGCGACGAGGAAAAGTTTGACCGGGTGATGCGGCGGAGCCGCAAAAGGCGAGCCGGCGGTCCGCTACGTCTGCATCGACGTCGCCAACGGCTACACGGAGAGCTTCGTCCGCTTCGTGAAGAAATTCCGCGAGCGGCTATCCCGATCTCGTGATCATGGCCGGCAACGTCGTCACCGGCGAGATGACGGAGGAGCTGATCCTGTCGGGCGCCGACATCGTGAAGGTCGGCATCGGGCCGGGGTCGGTATGCACGACGCGCAAGATGACCGGCGTCGGCTACCCGCAGCTGTCGGCGATCATCGAGTGCGCGGACGCCGCGCACGGGCTGGAGGGCCATATCTGCGCCGACGGGGGTTGCGCGACAGTCGGCGACATCGCGAAAGCCTTCGGGGGCGGCGCCGATTTCGTCATGCTGGGGGGAATGTTCGCCGGGCACGAGGAATCGGGCGGCGACACCGTCGTGCGCGACGGACAGAAGTTCCGGCGCTTCTACGGGATGAGCAGCAAGGCGGCGATGGAGCGGGCCATGCGGGCGGCGTCGCGCAAGTATCGTGCTGCCGAAGGCACCGAAGTCCTGATTCCTGTCGCGCGGCGCGGTCGCCGATACCGTCCAGGAGATCCTCGGCGGTGTGCGTTCCGCCTGCACGTACGTCGGCGCGCGACGGCTGCGCGAATTCTCCAAGCGGACGACGTTCGTGCGCGTCACGCAGCAGGCGAACGAGACTTTCGGCAAGAGTTGAACGTCCCCGGAGAGGACGCGTCGAACCGCGTATAATCACGCTTTACGTCCCCCTGTCGGGCATGCCGCACCTCCTCACGCTGCGTGGGCGCAATGCGCTCTCGGCGTTTCGCGTCGCAAACTCACCGCCGCCCTCGCGGCGGCTCTTCCCGGCCCGCCGATCGAGCGCATCCGCGCAACCTACTGGCACTTCGCCGAGGTCGAGCGCGAATTGACGCCGGCCGAGCACGCAACGCTCGCGCGGCTCCTGATCTACGGACCGCACGATGAAGCGGCGCGGCGACGGCGGATCCCTTTTGCTCGTCGTGCCGAGGCCCGGCACGATCTCTCCGTGGTCGTCGAAGGCGACCGACATCGCGCGCAACTGCGGCCTCGCGCCCGTCAAGCGCGTCGAGCGCGGCATCGGCTATCGGATCGCGACGCGCGGCGGATCGCCGCTTCGCGATGCGGAGCGCGCCGCGCTGTTGCCTCTCGTTCACGATCGGATGACCGAAGCGGTGCTCGGGGACCTCGACGACGCGCGCGCTCTGTTCTCGCATTTCGCCCCGAAGCCGTTGGCGACCATATCGCTCCTTGCGCCAGGGGCGCGCCGCAATCGAGCGCGCCAACGCGGAGCTGGGCCTCGCCCTCGCGCCGGACGAGATCGACTATCTCGAAGCGAATTTCCGCCGCATCGGCCGCGACCCGACCGACGTCGAACTGATGATGTTCGCGCAGGCCAATTCGGAGCACTGCCGGCACAAGATCTTCAACGCGAGCTGGATCGTCGATGGCGTACCGCAGGAAAAGAGCCTGTTCGCGATGATTCGCCACACCCACGCGACAAGTCCGCGGGGAACAATCGTCGCCTACGCCGACAACGCGGCCGTGATCGAGGGCGCGACGGTGCGGCGGTTCTATCCGGACGCCGACGGCCGCTATCGGCGCCACGTCGAGCCGACGCACCGTTGCGCCCTCGATCACGGCCGCGTTGTCGGAGTAGGCGACGATTGTTCCCCGCGGACTTGGTCGCGTGGGTGTGGCGAATCATCGCGAACAGGCTCTTTTCCTGCGGCACGCCATCGACGATCCAGCTCGCATTGAAGATCTGGTGCCGGCAGTGCTCCGAATTGGCCTGCGCGAACATCATCAGCTCGACGTCGGTCGGGTCGCCGCCGATGCGGCGGAAATTCGCGTCGAGGTAGTCGATCTCGTCCGGCGCAGGGCGAGACCCAGCTCGGGCGTTAGCGCGTTCGATGGCGGCGCGTCCCTGGGCAAGGAGCGGAATCGTCGCCAGCGGCGTCGGGGCGAAATGCGCGAACAGCGCGCGCGCGTCGTCGAGGGTCGTCGAGCACCGCTTCGGTCATCCGATCGTGAACGAGAGGAAAAGCGCGGCGCGCTCCGCATCACGAAGCGGCGATCCGCCGCGCGTCGCGATCCAGTAGCCGACGCCGCGCTCGACGCGCTTGACGGGCGCGAGACCGCAGTTGCGCGCAATATAGGTCGCCTTCGACGACCACGGGGAGATCGTGCCGGGCCTCGGCACGACGAGCAGGAGGATCCGCCGTCCCCGCGCCGCTTCATCGTGCGGGCCGTAGGTCAGGAGCCGCACCAGCGTCGCGTGCTCGGCCGGCGTCAGTTCGCGCTCGACCCGGCGAAGTGCCAGTAGGTTGCGCAGATGCGCTCGATCGGCTGGCCGGGATGAGCCGCCGCGAGGGCGGCGGTGAGTTTGGCGACGCGAAACGCCGAGAGCGCATTGCGCCCACGCAGCGTGAGGAGGTGCGGCAGGCCCTACACGGGGGACGTAAAGCGCGATTATACGCGGGGCGACGCGGCCCTCTCCGGGACGTCTAGTTCTTGCCGAACACCTCGTTCGCCTGCTGCGGACGCGCACGAACGTGGTCCGCTTCGAGAATTCGCGAAGCCGCCGCGCGCCGACGTAGGTGCAGGCGGAGCGCACGCCGCCCAGGATCTCCTGCACCGTATCGTCGACCGGACCGCGGTAGGGCACCAGCACCTCCTTGCCTTCGGCGGCGCGGTACTTGGCGACGCCGCCCGCGTACTTCTCCATCGCCGTCCTGCTGCTCATCCCGTAGAAGCGCTGGAACTTCTGCCCGTCGCGCTCGACGATGTCGCCCCAGATTCGTCGTGGCCGGCGAACATGCCGCCCAGCATGACGAAGTCGGCGCCGCCGCCGAAGGCTTTGGCGACGTCGCCCGGCGTCGCGCAGCCGCCGTCGGCGCAGATGTGGCCCTCGAGCCCGTGCGCGGCGTCCGCGCACTCGATGATCGCCGACAGCTGCGGGTAGCCGACGCCGGTCATCTTGCGCGTCGTGCACACCGAGCCCGGGCCGATGCCGACCTTGACGATGTCGGCGCCCGAGAGGATCAGCTCTTCGGTCATCTCGCCGGTGACGACGTTGCCGGCCATGATGACGAGATGCGGATGCCGTCGCGGATCTTGGCCACGAAGCGGACGAAGCCTCGGTGTAGCCGTTGGCGACGTCGACGCAGACGTAGCGGATCGCCGCGTCGCCCGTGCGGCCGCCTCCATCACGCGGTCGAACTTCTCCTCGTCCGCCGCTCGTGATGCCCAGCGAATAGAAGGCGGCGGATCTTGCGCTCCACGCCCTGAAGAACGCGACGAGTTCGTCGACCGCATAGTGCTTGTGCAATGCGGTCGACAGCCGGAACGGGTCGAGCGCCCGCGCCATCTCGAACGTGCCGATCGTATCCATGTTGGACGGCGATGATCGGGAGCCGCGAGTAGTCGACCGGTGTGGCGAAAGAGGAACTCGCGCGAGATGTCGACGTTCGGAGCGCGTCGTGAGCGTCGAGCGCTTGGGACGGATCAGCACGTCCTTGAAGTCGAGCTTGAGGTCCTCCTCAATGCGCATGGAGGAGAGCTCAAAGTCGGGGGTTGCACGGCGCCGCATGGCGGCGACGAGCTTGCACCCCGTTTTCCATCCTAATGGTGAAGAATCTTGGCCAGGAACTGCTGCGCGCGCTCCGAGCGCGGCGTGCCGAAGAAGTCGTCCTTGGTGGCGTCCTCGACGATGTGGCCGTGGTCCATGAAGATCACGCGGTTCGCGACCTTGCGCGCGAAGCCCATCTCGTGCGTGACGACCATCATGGTCATGCCCTCCTTCGCGAGCTGGACCATGACGTCGAGCACCTCGTTGATCATCTCCGGGTCGAGCGCCGAAGTCGGCTCGTCGAACAGCATGCAGATCGGGTCCATCGACAGCGCGCGCGCGATCGCGACGCGCTGCTGCTGACCGCCCGAGAGCTGGCCGGGGAACTTGTCCTTATGCGCGATCAGGCCGACACGGTCGAGAAGCTTCAGCCCCCGTTCGCGCGCCTCGTCCGTGCTGCGGCTCGAGCACCTTGATCTGGGCGAGCGTGAGGTTCTCGGTGATCGAGAGGTGCGGGAACAGCTCGAAGTGCTGGAACACCATGCCGACGTGGGCGCGCAGCTTCGGCAGGTTGGTCTTCGGGTCGTGGACCGAAACGCCGTCGACGGAGATCTGGCCCTTCTGGAACGGCTCGAGCGCGTTGACGCACTTGATCAGCGTCGACTTGCCCGACCCGGACGGCCCGCAGACGACGATGACCTCGCCCTTCTCCACCTTGGTCGTGCAGTCGGTCAGCACCTGGAACTGCCCGTACCACTTCGATACGTTGTCGATGGCGATCATGGGCATGGCTTTTGGCCCTCTAGCGGATGACGGCGACCCTCTTTTGCAGCCGCTTCACGCCGTAGGAGAGCGTGAAGCAGAGCACGAAGTAGACGACGGCGACGAAAGTGTACATCTCGATCAGCCGTCCGTCGCGCTGCGCGATCTTCGAGGCGGCGCCGGTGAAGTCGGTGGCCGAGATCACGTAGACGAGCGAGGTGTCCTGGAACAGGATGATCGTCTGGGTAAGCAGCACCGGGATCATGTTGCGGAACGCCTGCGGCAGCACGACGAGCCGCATCGACTGCGCGTAGGTGAGGCCGAGCGCGTAGGCCGAGTAGACCTGGCCCTTCGGGATCGACTGGATGCCGGCGCGCATGATCTCGCAGAAGTACGCCGCCTCGAACATGATGAACGTGATGATCGCCGTGCGCTCGGCGCCGATCAGCGGCGGCCGGTCGCTGCCGATGATGAACTGCAGCACGTTCGGCATCAGGAAGAAGAACCAGAACAGGACCAGCACCAGCGGGATCGACCGCATCAGATTGACGTAGCCGGCGGCGACGAGCGCAACCGGCTTGATCGGTGACAGACGCGCGAGCGCGAGGAGCGTGCCGAAGAAAAGGCCGCCGGCGGTCGCGATGGCGGTCAGCTGCACCGTGTAGAGGAACCCGCCCCACAGGTACGGCAGCGTGCGCCAGATGACTTCGAAGTCGAGGTGCATCGCCTACGCCTATTTGCCGCCGCCGGCGATGTAGCCCGGCACGGCGAACCTGCGCTCGACGAACGCCATGATCCGGTTCACCGTCATCCCGATCACGATATAGATGATCGTGGCCGCCGAGAAGGCCTCGAAGAAACGGAACGTGTACTCGCCCATCTCGCGCGAGCGGAACGTGAGCTCGGCGAGGCCGATGGTGAGCGCGATCGAAGAGTTCTTGATCAGGTTCATCGTCTCGCTGGTGAGCGGCGGGATCACGATCCGGAACGCCATCGGCAGCAGCACGAAGCGGTAGACCTGCGGCTGCGAAAGCCCGAGCGCCATTCCGGCCAGCCGCTGCCCTCGAGCCAGCGACTGGATGCCGGCGCGCACCTGTTCGGCCACGCGCGCCGACGTGAACAGGCCGAGGCAGAGCACCGCGGTCACGAACTGCGCGTTGGCGGGATCGGTCGCAATGATCCAGGCCTTCAGCGGCGGGATGAACTCCGGGATCACGAAATACCAGAGGAACATCTGGACCAGCAGCGGGACATTGCGGAACAGCTCGACCCAGGCGTTGCCCAGACGCACCATCCACGGTGTCGGCGTGGTGCGGATCGTGCCGATGACCGAGCCGATCACCAGCGCGATGACCCAGGCGCAGGCGGACACCGCGAGCGTCCACCAGACGCCGGAGACGATCAGCTGCCAGTACTGCTCGCCCCCGCCCGGCAGTTCCTGGAGGAAGACGCTCCAGTCGAGCACCCTGTTCATCGTTCACCCCTCGTCAGCCGCCCGATCCCGCCGCGTGCGACGACGCGCCGCCAACGCGGCCCCGGAAACGACGCGGGCCGGACGCCGCAGATCGCGCTCCGGCCCGTTCACCCGCGGTTCGGTCTCGCGCCCCGCCCTACTCGACGCCCTTGTCGTTCGGGCTCGCGAACGCGGCCTTGATCGCCGGCGTCTCCGCGAAGTGCAGGTTGATGCCCTTCGGTGGGATCGGGCTCGTGAACCACTTCGCGTAGATCTTGTCGATCTCGCCCGACTTCATGACGCCGCCGATCGTCTTGTCGACGAGCGCCTTGAACTGCGGATCGTCCAGGCGCAGCATCATGCTGTAGGGCTCGGTGCGCAGCGATTCGCTGCTGAGGATCTTGAACTCGCCCGGATTCGGCGAATTGGCGATCAGGCCGGCGAGCAGGATGTCGTCCATGATGAATGCCGAGGTGCGGCCCTGCGCCATCAGCAGGAACGCCTCGGCGTGATCCTTGGCGTCGATCGACTTGATGTCGAGGTTCTTTGTCTTCTCGTACTTGCGCAGCAGCGGCACCGACGTCGTGCCCGCGGTCGTCGAGATCGTCTTGCCGGCGAGGTCGGCGAGGTTATTGATGCCGGAATCCTTCTTGACTGCGGCAGTGACGTTGATCACGAAGTACGTCGGGCCGAAGGCGACCTGCTTCTCCCGCTCGACCGAGTTGGTGGTCGAGCCGCATTCCATGTCGATCGTCCCGTTCTGCAGGAGCGGAATCCGGTTCGACGAGGTCACCGGCTGCAGGTTGACCTTGAGGTTCGGCATCTTGAGCTCGGCCTTCACCGCGCCGACCACCTTCATGCACAGGTCCATCGCGTAACCGATCGGCTGTTGCTGGTCGTCGAGATACGAAAACGGAATCGACGACTCGCGGTAGCCGATCGTGATGGCGCCGGTATCCTTGATCTTCTTCAGCGTTTCACTCTGCGCCTGCGCGGTCAGCGCGAAAGTCGCGGCGAGGATTGCGAAGCCGGCCTTGGACAGCAGTTTCATGGACTTCCTCCTTGGGTCAGCCCGTTGCCGGGCTTTTGCGGGTAGGTAAGGGTGGAAAGAGCGTAGGTGGGCTGCCCAGCGCTTATCCCGAAACGGGGATGCGCCGGCGGTATCGGCGGGCTAGTGTAGCGGCGCTCCCGAGGGTTTGTCCATTTTGCGCCCCGGCATCCGATGGGAGGCGGTCGCCCACCGCCTATAATTCGGCGATGGCCCTCCCGCTCCTCGCGCCGATCTATCGCAGCGTCGACCTGCGCGCGATAGACGATCAGGCGCGTGCGCTGCCGTTGATGGAGCGTGCCGGGCTGCCGCGGCGGAGGCGGCACGGGCGATGGCCGGCGATCGTGGCGGCAACGTCCTCGTGCTCGCCGGACCCGGCAACAACGGCGGCGACGCGCTCGTCGTCGCACGCTGGTTGCGCGGGGTTCTACGACACGGCGGTCGTTTTTCGCGGCGACCCGGCGAAGCTGCCGGGAGATGCCGCGGCCGCGCACCGCGCGTTCGTTGCCGCCGGCGGCACGACGCTCGCCGACATTCCGGCGCAATGGCGAGGCACGCTCGTCGTCGACGGGCTCTTCGGCATCGGCCTCAAGCGTGCGTTGTCCGCCGACTACGCGGCGCTCGTCGAAGGGGTCAACGCGACCGCGGCTCCCATCCTGGCGCTGGACGTGCCGAGCGGCCTCGATGCGGATACCGGCGTGGCACTGGAGCCGACGATCCGCGCCGCGGCACCGCGACTTTCATCGCATTGAAGCCGGGACTGCTGACCGGTGACGGCGTCGACTCTGCGGCGACATGTCGGTGCATGCGCTGGGGCTCGACGTCGGAGCGATCGTGCCGGCGCCGGGGCACCGGCTCGACTGGGGTGCGCTCGCCGCGCACTGCCGGATGTGCTGCGTCGCCGCCGGACAACGTGCACAAGGGCACGTTCGGCACGCTTGGCGATCGTCGGCGGTGCCGAAGGCATGACCGGGGCGCCGCTTGCTCGCGGGCCGTGCCGCGCTCCACGCGGGCGCCGGCAAGGTGTGGGTCGGATTCGCCGCGGCGGATTCCCCGCGGTCGACTGGGGCCAGCCCGAGTTGATGCTGCGCCGCGCAGACCGCGTCCTCGGTGCGAGCGCCGATGCGCTGGTCTGCGGTCCCGGGCTGGGGACGGCGGTCCGGGCGAGCTCGCTCGTCGCGCGGGCGCTCGCGGAGTCCGCGCCGCTCGTGCTCGACGCCGACGCGCTCAATCTCGTCGCGAGCGATCGTGTTGCTTGCCGCGGCCGTCGCGGCGCGCGCGGCACCGACGCTCGCCACGCCGCATCCGGCGAAGCCGCCCGCTTGCTGCGCGTCCACGGCCGACGTGCAGGAGGACCGCCTCGCTGCCGCGCAGGCGCTTGCAACGAAGCTCAACGCGCCCGTCGTCGTCAAAGGCGCGGGCAGCGTCCTCGCGCATGCCGATGGCAGCTGCGACATCAATGCCAGCGGCAATCCGGCCTGTCGACCGCGGGAACCGGCGACGTGCTGGCGGATTCGCCGGCGCATTCCTCGCGCAGGGCATCGACGCGAAGACGGCGCTGCGTTTCGCCGTGTGCCTGCACGGCGCCGCCGCCGATGCGCTGCGTTGCCGCAGGGCGCGGGCCGCTCGGCGTCGCGGCCGAGAGCTCCTGCCGGCGGCTCGCGTCTCCTCAACTCGCGCGTTAGGGAATCAGCACCGTCGCGCCCGTCGTCTTCCGCGACTCCAGCGCGCGATGCGCGTCCGCCGCGTCCTTCAGCGCGAACGTCTGGCGCGGCTCGCTCACGATCTTACCGGCGCGCACCAGCTCGAAAGCTCGGCCGCCATCGCCACAGGTCCTCGCGCTTCGCCGCATAGGTCACGAGCGTCGGACGCGTCGCGTACAGCGAGCCCTTCTGCGCCAGCAGCAAGATTCGAACGGCGGCACGGGCCCCGACGCGTTGCCGAAGCTCACGAACATCCCGCGCGGCGCCAGGCAATCGAGCGACGCCGGGAACGTGTCCTTGCCGACCCGTCGTAGACGACCGGCACGCCCTTGCCGCCGGTCAGCGCCTTGACGCGCTCGACGAAGTTCTCGCGCGTGTAGACGATCGTGTGCGCGCACCCGTTCGCCTTCGCGAGCGCCGCCTTTTCGTCGGAGCCGACGGTGCCGATCATCGTCACGCCGAGCGCCCGCGCCCACTGGCAGGCGATGAGCCCGACGCCGCCGGCCGCCGCATGGAACAGGATCGTGTCGCCCGACTTGAGCCTGCGCGTCTGGCGGAACAGGTACTGGACGGTGAGGCCCTTCAGCATCAGCGTCGCCGCCGCCCGTCGGAGACGCCGTCGGGAAGCCGCACCAGCCGGTCCGCCGGCATCACGCGCGGTCGCTGTACGCGCCGGGCGGCCGCTGCAATAGGCGACGCGATCGCCCGGCGCGACCCAGTCGACGCCCGTGCCGACCGCTTCGACAACGCCGGCGCCTTCGATGCCGATCCCGGAGGGCAGCGGGAGCTTGTAGAGCCCGCTGCGATGATAGGTGTCGATGTAGTTGACGCCGATCGCGGTGTGGCGGACGCGCGCCTCGCCGGGGCCGGGATCGCCGACGGCGACCTCCTCCCAGCGAGCACTTCGGGACCGCCGGTGGCATGGATGCGAATGGCGTGCGGCATGACGATCTCCGAAACAGATTGAACGTCGATCAGTTTAGCGCACGATCGTCGCGGTGCAGTGCGCGTAATGAATCACCTGCTTCGACACCGAGCCCAGCCGCGAACGCTCGAAAAACGATTTACCGCCGTGTCCCAGCACGATGTGATCGATCTCGTGCGTCTCAGCATAGTGGACGATCTGCTCGGCGGGGTGGCCAACGGCGATCTCGAACTCGGGCGCTATCCCGACCGCCTGCGCGCGCACGCGGAGCTCGGCGAAATCCTGCTCGAAATGTTCCTGCGCACGCTCGATCTCGGCTTCCGTCTCGACGTCGTCCGGCGGCTCCGGCGGCCGTGCAACCGCGAGCACCTGCTGCGCCGCCCCGTATTTCTGCGCCAGTGTCAGGGCGTACTCGTTGGCGCGGGTTGCCGATTCCGAGCCGTCATATCCGACCAGGATGCGCTTCATGGCTTGGCCTCCGTCACCGCGGGCGATACGGGTTGCGTCGGCTGCAGCCCGGACCGCCGCAACAGGTGGCGCGGC
>CAVSFA010000008.1:0-63790 GCA_963727145.1 uncultured beta proteobacterium
ACGATGACCTACTTTCGCATGGGTAATCCACACTATCATCGGCGTGCCGCCGTTTCACGGTCCTGTTCGGGATGGGAAGGCGTGGTTCCAGCGGGCTATGGTCGTCAGGCGTTGACGGGTCGTGCGCGGGCGGCGGATCCGGCGCACGGCCGCTTCGGAAGAAGTAAAGGTTGAGTAAGGGGTTGGATCTTGCGCCAGCACCGTCAGCTGGTCAAGCGCTCACGGTTATGGGGTCAAGCCGCACGGGCCATTAGTACCGGTTAGCTTAACGCATTACTGCGCTTCCACACCCGGCCTATCAACGTGGTGGTCTGCCACGACCCTTCAGGGGGATCAAGTCCCCGGGAGATCTCATCTTCAGGCACGTTTCCCGCTTAGATGCTTTCAGCGGTTATCGCTTCCGCACATAGCTACCCGGCAATGCGACTGGCGTCACAACCGGTACACCAGCGGTGCGTCCACTCCGGTCCTCTCGTACTAGGAGCAGCCCCCGTCAAATCTCCAGCGCCCACGGCAGATAGGGACCAAACTGTCTCACGACGTTTTGAACCCAGCTCACGTACCACTTTAAATGGCGAACAGCCATACCCTTGGGACCGGCTACAGCCCCAGGATGTGATGAGCCGACATCGAGGTGCCAAACACCGCCGTCGATATGAACTCTTGGGCGGTATCAGCCTGTTATCCCCGGCGTACCTTTTATCCGTTGAGCGATGGCCCTTCCATACAGAACCACCGGATCACTATGTCCTGCTTTCGCACCTGCTCGCCTTGTCAGGCTCGCAGTCAAGCTCCCTTGTGCCATTGCACTATCAGTACGATGTCCGACCGTACCTAGGGAACCTTCGAGCTCCTCCGTTACTCTTTGGGAGGAGACCGCCCCAGTCAAACTGCCTACCATGCACGGTCCCCGATCCAGATCATGGAGCCAGGTTAGAACCGCAATGACACCAGGCTGGTATTTCAACGTTGCCTCCACGCCATCTAGCGACAGCGCTTCAAAGGCTCCCAGCTATCCTACACAGGTCCCATCACAGTCCAATGCAAAGCTACAGTAAAGGTGCACGGGGTCTTTCCGTCTTGCCGCGGGGAGATTGCATCTTCACAAACACTTCAACTTCGCTGAGTCTCAGGAGGAGACAGTGTGGCCATCGTTACGCCATTCGTGCAGGTCGGAACTTACCCGACAAGGAATTTCGCTACCTTAGGACCGTTATAGTTACGGCCGCCGTTTACCGGGGCTTCAATCAAGAGCTCGCACCCCATCATTTAACCTTCCGGCACCGGGCAGGCGTCACACCCTATACGTCGACTTGTCGTCTTGGCAGAGTGCTGTGTTTTTGTTAAACAGTCGCAGCCACCATTTCTCTGCGGCCCCTCTCGGCTCCAGCTGTACGCTCTTCACCTACCAGGGGCGCACCTTATCCCGAAGTTACGGTGCTAATTTGCCGAGTTCCTTCTCCTGAGTTCTCTCAAGCGCCTTAGAATATTCATCCTGCCCACCTGTGTCGGTTTGCGGTACGGTCAACCAGCAACTGAAGCTTAGAGGCTTTTCCTGGAAGCAGGGTATCGCGCACTTCAGGTGAGCAAGCCCACCCTCGTCATCACGCCTCGGCTAAGACCCCCGGATTTGCCAAGGAGCCACGCCTACACGCTTCAACCGGGACGTCCAACACCCGGCCGCGCTAACCTTCTCCGTCCCCCCATCGCATCACTGGTCGGTGCGGGAATATTGACCCGCTTCCCATCGGCTACGACTCTCGTCCTCACCTTAGGGGCCGACTCACCCTGCGCCGATGAACGTGGCGCAGGAAACCTTGGGCTTTCGGCGAGCGGGCCTTTCACCCGCTTTATCGCTACTCATGTCAGCATTCGCACTTCCGATACCTCCAGCAGCCCTCTCGAGCCACCTTCACCGGCCTACGGAACGCTCTCCTACCATCAGCATGCCCCCGAAGGAACACACTAATCCGCGATTTCGGTATCTAGCTTGAGCCCCGTTACATCTTCCGCGCAGGACGACTCGACCAGTGAGCTATTACGCTTTCTTTAAATGATGGCTGCTTCTAAGCCAACATCCTGGCTGTCTGAGCCTTCCCACCTCGTTTCCCACTTAGCTAGAGCTTGGGGACCTTAATCGGCGGTCTGGGTTGTTTCCCTCTCGACGCCGGACGTTAGCACCCGACGTCTGTCTCCCAGGCTCGCACTCAACGGTATTCGGAGTTTGCTATGGCGCGGTAAGTCACAATGACCCCCGCCACCATGACAGTGCTCTACCCCCGTCGGTGATACCTGAGGCACTACCTAAATAGTTTTCGGAGAGAACCAGCTATTTCCGGATTTGATTAGCCTTTCACCCCTACCCACAGCTCATCCCCTACCTTTTCAACGGGAGTGGGTTCGGCCCTCCAGTGAGTGTTACCCCACCTTCAGCCTGGCCATGGGTAGATCATCCGGTTTCGGGTCTACGCCGTGTGACTAAGTCGCCCTGTTCGGACTCGCTTTCGCTGCGCCTCCCCTATTCGGTTAAGCTCGCCACACAACGTAAGTCGCTGACCCATTATACAAAAGGTACGCCGTCACCCCTCGCGGGGCTCCGACTGTTTGTATGCATGCGGTTTCAGGATCTATTTCACTCCCCTCCCGGGGTTCTTTTCGCCTTTCCCTCACGGTACTGGTTCACTATCGGTCGATCACGAGTATTTAGCCTTGGAGGATGGTCCCCCCATCTTCAGACAGGATTTCACGTGTCCCGCCCTACTTGTCTCGCGCCTGGTTCCACATCGATCCCTTCGGTTACGGGGCTGTCACCCACTGCGGCCGCCCTTTCCAGAGCGTTCTCCTGAGATCAATGCTAAATCGCGACGGCTATTCCCATTTCGCTCGCCACTACTCTGGGAATCTCGGTTGATTTCTGTTCCTCCGGCTACTGAGATGTTTCAGTTCACCGGGTTCGCTCTACCCACCCTATGAATTCAGGTGGGAGTGACCCACAGTTAAGCGCCCTTCTTTCCTTGCTTTCCTTGCTCGCTTGTTCTCTGATGGCTTTGGGCGCGCGCTCGTCACCTCGCGCGCGCGAAAGCCGCTTAACTGTGGGCCGGGTTTCCCCATTCGGACATCTGCGGATCATTGCTCGTTTGCCAGCTCCCCGCAGCTTTTCGCAGGCTGCCACGTCCTTCTTCGCCTGTGATCGCCAAGGCATCCACCACATGCACTTAGTCGCTTGACCCCATAACACTGAGCACTGACACACTCCGCATTACAGGTGCTTGCGCTTCCCCCCTCCTCTCCGACTAAGAGAGAACGGGGCGATACAATCCAACCCAATCTCGCTCCACCTCGCCGGAACCGGCTCGCGCCAGCCCCCGCTCGTCAGAGCAAGACCTTTACTTCTTCCCAAATTGTTAAAGAACAACCGATAACCTCTGGCCAATAACCAGAGCTAAGCGTCACCGCTTGGCTCTGACCACTGTCGATCCCTCATTCCCCCCGCGAATCCCGTCAATGGTGGAGCTGATCGGGATCGAACCGACGACCCCCTGCTTGCAAAGCAGGTGCTCTCCCAGCTGAGCTACAGCCCCTCCGGCTGCCGATAAGCTTCGCATGGCTTTGTTGCTCGGGGCCTCGTGTAGCTTTCGGTCTACACGTCGGCCCCTCGCGCCGCGCCCGGCTCGCTTCCCGCCACGCGCCCGCGCTACTTCACCGACCGCCGCGGCTTGTCTGCTGGTGGGTCTGGATGGATTCGAACCATCGACCCCCGCCTTATCAAGACGGTGCTCTAACCAACTGAGCTACAGGCCCCTGTCGGAAACGGGCTCCTCGCCCCTTGGCTGCAACCGATAAGCGTGGGCACTAGCGCACCCTGGCGTTTCCGAGAAAGGAGGTGATCCAGCCGCACCTTCCGATACGGCTACCTTGTTACGACTTCACCCCAGTCACGAAACGCACCGTGGCAACCGCCCCCCTCGCGGTTAGGCTAGCTGCTTCTGGTACATCCCGCTCCCATGGTGTGACGGGCGGTGTGTACAAGACCCGGGAACGTATTCACCGCGGCATGCTGATCCGCGATTACTAGCGATTCCGACTTCATGCAGTCGAGTTGCAGACTGCAATCCGGACTACGACCGGCTTTAAAAGGGATTGGCTCCCCCTCGCGGGTTGGCTACCCTCTGTACCGGCCATTGTATGACGTGTGAAGCCCTACCCATAAGGGCCATGAGGACTTGACGTCATCCCCACCTTCCTCCGGTTTGTCACCGGCAGTCTCCCTAGAGTGCCCTTGCGTAGCAACTAGGGACAAGGGTTGCGCTCGTTGCGGGACTTAACCCAACATCTCACGACACGAGCTGACGACAGCCATGCAGCACCTGTGTTCCGATTCCCTTTCGGGCACCCCCACCTCTCAGCAGGGTTCCGGACATGTCAAGGGTAGGTAAGGTTGTTCGCGTTGCATCGAATTAATCCACATCATCCACCGCTTGTGCGGGTCCCCGTCAATTCCTTTGAGTTTTAACCTTGCGGCCGTACTCCCCAGGCGGTCAACTTCGCGCGTTAGCTACGGTACTGAGAAATCGCTCCCCCAACACCTAGTTGACATCGTTTAGGGCGTGGACTACCAGGGTATCTAATCCTGTTTGCTCCCCACGCTTTCGTGCCTGAGCGTCAGTGTCAGCCCAGGGGGTTGCCTTCGCCATCGGTGTTCCTCCGCATCTCTACGCATTTCACTGCTACACGCGGAATTCCACCCCCCTCTGCCACACTCCAGCCCGCCAGTTTCCACGGCCATTCCCAGGTTGAGCCCGGGGCTTTCACCGCAGACACAGCGAACCGCCTGCGCACGCTTTACGCCCAGTAATTCCGATTAACGCTCGCACCCTACGTATTACCGCGGCTGCTGGCACGTAGTTAGCCGGTGCTTATTCTTCCAGTACCGTCAAGAACCCACCGTATTAGAGTGAGCCTTTTCTTCCCGGACAAAAGCGGTTTACAACCCGAAGGCCTTCTTCCCGCACGCGGCATGGCTGGATCAGGGTTGCCCCCATTGTCCAAAATTCCCCACTGCTGCCTCCCGTAGGAGTCTGGGCCGTGTCTCAGTCCCAGTGTGGCTGATCATCCTCTCAGACCAGCTACCGATCGCAGCCTTGGTGGGCCTTTACCCCACCAACTAGCTAATCGGACATCGGCCGCTCCCATAGCGTGAGGCCCTTGCGGGTCCCCCACTTTCCTCCGTAGAGCATATGCGGTATTAGCGCCGGTTTCCCGGCGTTGTCCCCCACTACGGGATACGTTCCGATGCATTACTCACCCGTTCGCCGCTCGCCGCCAGGTTGCCCCGCGCTGCCGCTCGACTTGCATGTGTAAAGCATGCCGCCAGCGTTCAATCTGAGCCAGGATCAAACTCTTCAGTTCAATCCATCAAAGTCTCTCAATCGACGTTGGCCCCATCCCAATCCCAAAGCTTCCACCTCGAAACCAGGACAAGACTTCCATCGTGTGAGCACTCCAAGTTTCCTTCGCCCCAGCAAGTCAGCTCGCGCCACCCCACCAAGGCACCAGGCCACCCCAGCACCCACACTTATCGGTTGCTATTTGTTAAAGAACGGCCAGCTCAACGGATACCCGCGCCGAACACAGCGGGCGTCAAGCGGCGAAGAGGCGAAGTATAGCTCGCCAAGCCACTTCCACGCAAGCAGCCGTCTGCGCGCCCCGCGCCGCGTCCTGCGGAGTGCAACAATATCGACGTCGAGATCGCGCTGGATACGAACGTGCATCCGCCGTGAAATCGTTTGAAAATCCGCGGCTCGATGGTCGACGGCGGCCGTTTTTCCGAACCCGACAAACGCATGAACCTGGATGACTTCGACGACTCGCTTAATCCGCACGCCGTTGCTCCGGTCGCCCCCGGCATCGGACTATGGTGGTGCACGCTCGACCGAAGCCCCGAGGAAACGGACCGCTTCGCCGCGTGGCTCAGCGCCGCGGAATCCGCACGAGCAGAGCGTTTCGGCCCAGAAGTGCTGCGGCGCCGCTGGATTGCGGGCCGCGCCTCGCTACGCTGGGTGCTCGGCAACCTCCTCGGCGTCGCGCCGGCTACGGTTGCGATCCGGCGCGGCGCTCGTGGTCGCCCCGAACTGGCCGATGTCGACATCGCGCTCGATTTCAACGTCTCGCACACGAACGGCGTCGCGCTCATCGGCACTTCCATCGGCGATCCGCGCCACGTGCGAATAGGCGTCGACGTCGAGCGAAGCGACCGCAGCGTCGGCGTCGATCGGCTCGCGCGCAAGTTTCTCACCGCTCGCGAGCAGGCGGCCATCGCGCAGCTTCCCGCTGACGGGCGCCGACTGCGCTTTCTCCGCTACTGGACCTGCAAGGAAGCCATGAGCAAAGCGACCGGCGATGGCCTCATCGCTCCATTCAGACGCCTCGACATCGAATTGGAAACGGGCCCGCGCCTGATCGACGGGCCGCCGCCCTACACGCCGCCATCGTGGCAGGTTCACGCCGCGGAAGTCCCGGAAGGTTTTCTGGCAACGGTGGCGGTGTGGCGTCGCGTAGCCTGACTCGCCCGGCATACGACGCCATCGAGCAGCCGACAGCCGCCACCGCACGTTTCGATACCCGTGCCCTCACTCCGGTGGCGGCCGCGCGTATTTCCACCGCTTCTGAATCCATAACCAGTCTGCCGGCGCTTCGGTCACGCTCTTTTCGAGGCGCCGCGAGAATCGCTCCATGATCACGTCGCCCCCGTCGGCATCGTACGGGGGCTCGGCAAGCACCTCGAGGCGCACGGCGTAAAGACCGCGACGCAGGCGGCGCATCGATCCATAGAGGACCGACGCCTCGAGGAATTTCGCAACCCTGTCGGCCCCCGCGTAAAACGCGGTATCCCGATTCAGAAAGCGCGTCCAATAGGCATGGTCCTGGCGCCGCGGGGCCTGGTCGGCAACCAGCGCGTAGCCCCGTGGAACCGAGCCATGCGTCATCAATTCGAAGACGAATTCTTCCCGCGGAATCAGCTTGACGCCGAAACGCGCCCGTGCATCGCGCAGGAACGCGTCGACGCCGGCAAGACGATGCGGTTGATACACCGCGGAGATCGGCACGCCGAAACGCGCGGCGCCAGCGAGGGCGCCCCATTCCCAGTTGCCGTAATGCCCCGCGAGAAGCATGACCGAACGACCGGCCGCAACGCAACGCTCGACGACCTCGGGATTCTCGAACACGATGTGGGGCAGAAGAGCCTCCGGCGCCGCACCGAAGCCCCAGATCGTCTCCACCAGCATGTCGGCGCTGTGGCGATAGGACTCCTTGAGGATAGCGGCGCGCTCGGCTTCCGAGCGTTCAGGAAACGCGCTGGCGAGGTCCCGCTCCACCTGATCCCGTCGCCACCGCAGGAGGTAGAACGCGACGACAAAGGCGAGCCAGCCGACCGCGTAGAGCACCGGCAGCGGCACGCGGGTCAGCGCTTTCAGAAACATCCGCATCTGGCAACAGTTGTGGGGGACGGCTGCTCGATGCCGCCGCGCGAGGTCTGACGTGGATGGGCGAACATAGCCGAGACGCTCGAAGCTGGCAACACGTGCCGCGCGGCGCCTTGCGCTCACGGAACACGGGGACACGGCGCCGTTTACACCGGGGGCGACGGACTCTACCATGGGGGCTCATCTCGCGAGGCACCGATGGGCATCAGGAAACTCCTCGACTTGAGCGGCAAGGTAGCGATCGTCACCGGAGGTTCGCGCGGCATTGGCCTGCAGATGGCCGAAGCCCTGGGCGAGATGGGTGCGCGCGTCGCGGTTACCGCGCGAAAACAGGACGAGCTCGACGAAGCGAGCGCGCATCTTGCAGACCTGAACATCGAATCGCTGAGCGTTGCCGGCGATCTCGCTCACCCGGCGACAATTCCCGGCATCGTCGATGCGGTGCTTTCGCGCTGGGGAAAGATCGACATCCTCGTCAATAACGCCGGTTGCAACTGGGCCGCGCCGGCCGAGGAGTACCCGGATGACGGCTGGCGCAAGGTGATGAGCTTGAACGTCGACGCACAATTCTTTCTTTCCCGCGAAATCGGCAAGCGCGCGATGATTCCCCATCGCAGCGGCAAGATCATCAATGTCGCGTCGATTGCCGGTCTGTTCGGCAACCCGCCCAAATGGGGAATGCAGACGATCGCTTACAACGCGAGCAAGGGTGCGCTCGTCAACATGACGCGCGCGCTGGCCGCCGAGTGGGGCCGCCACAACATCAACGTCAACGCAATCTGCCCGGGCTTCTTTCCGTCGAAGATGACCAAGGTCACGCTCGAGCGGATCGAACGCGACGTGGTCGAGATGACGCCGCTCGGGCGCCTCGGCGGCGACGAGGACCTCAAGGGCAGCGTCGTGTTCCTCGCCTCCGAGGCTTCGCGGCACATCACGGGCCAGGTGATCGCCGTGGATGGCGGCGTGACGGTCATCTGACGTGTCTGCGGCCGCGAATCCGGGCGCGCAGCTCGTCGCGCCGGTTCATCCGTTCGACGAGACCGCGCTCGCCGCGTATCTGCGCGCGAACGTCGGCGATTTTTCGGGTCCGCTGAGCGTCGAACAGTATCAAGGCGGGCAGTCGAACCCGACCTACCGCATCGGCGCCGGCGTGCATCGCTACGTGTTGCGGCGCAAGCCGCCCGGCCGGCTGCTCCCTTCCGCGCACGCGATCGAGCGCGAGTATCGGGTGATGGCGGCACTCGCCGGGACAGGCGTTCCGGTCGCGAAGATGTACGCGCTGTGCGAGGACCCTGCGGTGATCGGCACCGCGTTCTATCTGATGGAGTACGTCGAGGGTCGCATTCTGTGGGACCCGACGTTGCCCGGCATGACGCCCACGCAACGCGCCGACCATTACGACGAATTGAACCGCGTGCTGGCGACGCTGCATCAGGTCGACTACGCCGCCGCGGGACTCTCCGACTTCGGCAAGACCGGCCATTACATCGAGCGGCAGATCGCGCGCTGGTCGAAACAGTACGCGGCCGGCGGCGCCGAGCGGATCGCGGCGATGGACCGTTTGATCGAGTGGCTGCCCGAGCATGTCCCGGCGGGGGACGAGACGTCGATTGTCCACGGCGACTTCCGCCTCGACAACGTGATCTTCCATCCCGCCGAGCCGCGTGTTCTCGCGGTGCTCGACTGGGAGCTTTCGACGCTGGGCCATCCGTTGTCGGACCTCGCCTACCAGGTGATGGCGTGGCGCCTGGCTCCCGGACAGTTCCGCGGGCTCAAAGGCTGCGATCTCGCCGCCCTCGGCATTCCGGGCGAAGGCGCGTACGTCGCCGCGTATTGCCGACGCACGCGTCGCGAGCGCATCGCGAACTGGGAGTTCTACCTGATCTTCAACCTGTTCCGCATCGCCGCGATTCTGCACGGTGTGCATTCGCGCGCACTGCAGGGCAATGCAGCCAGCGCGAATGCGCTCGAACAGGGTAGCCGCGCGCGCAGCGTCGCGGACGTCGCGTGGGACATGGCGCAGCGACAGGACCATCGGGAGTGACGACATGGATTTCGAATACTCGGCCAAGGTGAAGGATCTCGCGGCACGGCTCGCGCGCTTCATGGGCGAGAACGTCTACCCGGCCGAGCCCGTCTTCGCCGCCGAAGTCGCCGCGAACCGCCGCCGCGGCAGCGCCTGGGTGCCGACGCGAATCATGGAGGAGTTGAAGGCGCAGGCGCGCGCCTCAGGATTGTGGAACCTGTTCCTGCCCGAATCCGATCTCGGCGCGGGCCTCACCAATCTCGAATACGCGCCGTTGTGCGAGATCATGGGCCGCTCGTGGATCGCGCCCGAGGCGTTCAACTGCAACGCGCCGGACACCGGCAACATGGAAGTGCTCGTCCGCTACGGCACGGAGGCGCAGAAGAAGCAGTGGCTGGAACCGCTGCTCCGCGGCGAGATTCGCTCGGGATTCGCGATGACGGAGCCTGACGTCGCGTCGTCGGATGCGACCAACATCGAGGCCTCGATCGTCCGCGACGGCGATCATTACGTGATCAATGGCCGCAAGTGGTGGACGACCGGCGGCCCCGATCCGCGCTGCAAGATCCTCATCTTCATGGGCAAGACCGATCCTGAGAATCCGGATCGGCATCGACAGCAGTCAATGATCCTCGTTCCCGTCGACACGCCCGGCGTGCGTCTCGTCCGCGTGCTGCCGGTGTTCGGCTACGACGACGCCCCGCACGGGCACGCCGAGTTCGACTTCGACGCTGTCCGCGTCCCGGTGGGCAATCTCCTTCTCGGCGAAGGTCGCGGCTTCGAGATCGCGCAGGGACGCCTCGGCCCCGGACGGATCCATCACTGCATGCGGCTGATCGGCCAGGCGGAGCGCTCGCTCGAGGCGATGTGCCGGCGCGCCGCCGCACGCGTCGCGTTCGGCCGTCCGATCGCCGATCAGACGGTGACGCAGGAGCGCATCGCCGATGCGCGCATCGCGATCGACCAGGCGCGGTTGCTCGTGCTGCACGCCGCTTGGAAGATGGACGTTGCCGGCAACAAGGCGGCGAAGAAGGAAATCGCGATGATCAAGGTCGCCGCGCCGAACATGGCCTGCCGGGTCATCGACTGGGCGATGCAGGCACACGGCGCCGCGGGCGTCTGCGACGACTTCCAGCTCGCGTTCTTCTATGCGCAGGCGCGCACGCTGCGCTTCGCCGACGGACCCGACGAGGTCCACCGCAACCAGATCGCGCGACTGGAGCTCGCGCCGTATCGCCCCGCGCGCCATTGAGCGCCGCGCGGCGTTCGGAGCGGGATCGCGCTCGCGCTGGGAACGTACGGAGGCGCTTCCCGTTCCGCGCGGCCGTGCGTCAGCCCGCCGAAGGTAGCCGATAGTTCCGAAATGCCTCGCGCAACTTCATCTTCTGCAGCTTGCCGGTCGCCGTATGCGGCAGCTCGTCGACGAACGCCACGTCGTCGGGAAGCCACCATTTCGCGACCTTGCCGTCGAGGAATTGGAGGAGCTCGTCGCGCGTGGTCTCCCTGCCGGCTTTCTTCACGACGATCAGGAGCGGGCGTTCCTGCCATTTCGCGTGCGCAATGCCGATCACGGCGGCTTCGGCGACGGCCGGGTGACCCATTGCCGCGTTCTCGAGATCGATCGACGAGATCCATTCGCCGCCCGACTTGATCACATCCTTCGCGCGGTCGGTGATCTGCATGTAGCCGTCGGCGTCGATGGTCGCGACATCTCCGGTGTCGAAGAAGCCTTCGCTGTCGAGAACGTCCCCGCCCTCGCCCTTGAAGTAGCCGCCGGTGATCCAGGGCCCTCGAACCATCAGGTGGCCGTAGGCCTTGCCATCGTGCGGCAACCGGTTGCCCGCGTCATCGGTGATCTTGAGCTCGACGCCGTAGACCGGGCGTCCCTGTTTTCCCTGCAGGTCGAGCCGCTCTCGCAAGGAACAGCCGCGATGCTTGGGCAGCAGATTGCAGACGGTGCCTAGCGGCGACATCTCCGTCATCCCCCAGGCGTGAACGACGAACGCGCCGAATTGAGTCTCGAAGCGCTCGCTCATCGCGCGCGGCGCAGCGGAGCCGCCGATGACCACGCGCTTCAGGCACAGGTCCTGCTTCGGCTCGACGTGGGCAGTGTCGACATGATTGAACAGCATCAGCCAGACGGTGGGGACGCCGAGCGCGACCGTCACCTTTTCGTCGCGCATCAGCTCGTAGACGCTCTTGCCGTCGAGCCCGGGGCCCGGCATCACGAGCTTCGCGCCGCACATCGCGCCGGCGTAGGGCGTGCCCCACGCGTTGACGTGAAACATCGGCACCACCAGCAGCACCGATTCCGCGGACGAAAGCTGGAGTCCGTCGACAGCGCAGACCGCGTACGAGTGCAGCACGGTCGACCGATGCGAATAAAGGACGCCTTTCGGGTTTCCGGTGGTCCCGGAGGTGTAGCACAGCGATGCCGCGGCCTTTTCGTCGAACGAGGGCCACGCGTAGTCGTCGTTCTGCGCGCCGACGAGCTCCTCGTAGCAAAGAAGGTGCGGAATCCCTGACGTCGGCATGTGCGCGCGGTCGGTCATCGCGACGAAGCCCTTGACGCTCTTCAGGAGCGGCGCGAGTCTTTCTATGAGCGGCGCGAAGGTCAGGTCGAAAAACAGGTACCGGTCTTCGGCATGATTGATGATGTACTCGAGTTGCTCCGGGAAGAGCCGGGGGTTGATCGTGTGCAGGATGGCACCCATGCCGGAGATGCCGAAGTAGAGCTCCATGTGCCGGTAGCCGTTCCACGCGAGCGTCGCGACACGCTCGCCCGGCTCGACACCGAGCCCGACCAGCGCCTTCGCCACCTGCTTCGACCGGCGGCGGATGTCGCCGTAGGTGCTACGTTGAATCGGTCCCTCGACGGTCCGCGAGACGATCTCGGCGGTCGGATGGAACGCGTTCGCGTGCTCGATCAACGACGAGATCAGCAGCGGACGGTCTTGCATCATTCCTTGCACGGGAGCCTTTCGGATGGCCTTTGTCCGGGATTCAGAAGTAGCGCTTCAACAGCGCAAGCAGGGTTTCGAACTGGCGACGGTAGGGCGGGTGGAAAAGGCCGAAGGCATTGAGCCGAGGCTGGTGGAAGACGGGCTTGTCCTTGGAGAACGTGCCGAACCCGCGCTCACCGTGATAGACGCCGATGCCGCTTTCACCGACCCCGCCGAACGGCAGGTGTTCCTGCGCGACGTGCCAGCAGGTGTCATTAATGGTGACGCCCCCGGAAATCGTGGACCGCAGCACACGTTCGCGGCGAGCGATGTCGTTGCCAAACCAGTACAGCGCGAGCGGCCGCGGATGGTGATTGACGTAGCTGATCGCCTCGTCGAGCGTGTCGTAGGCAAGGATCGGCAACACGGGGCCGAAGATCTCCTCGCGCATCACCGCCATGTCGTCGTCGACGCCGACCAGCAGCGTCGGCGGGAGCTTGCGGCCTAGCGCGTCGTCCTTCTCGCTGCCCGGTGCAATGCGGATCACCGTCGCCCCCTGCGCCTTCGCGTCGTCGACAAGCCGCGTGAGCCGCTCGTGGTGCCGGTCGCTGACGATGCTCGTATAGTCGGGATTCGTGGCCAGCGACGGGTACATCGCGGTGACCGCCTGCTGAAATGCGGCGACGAATTCGTCGACGCGCGCGCGCGGCACCAGCAGGTAATCCGGTGCGACGCAGGTCTGCCCGGCGTTGAGGAGCTTGCCGAAGGCGATCCGCGGCGCCGCGACGGCGATGTCGCTATCGGCGTCGATGATCGCCGGCGACTTCCCGCCCAGCTCGAGCGTCACCGGCGTCAGGTTTTCGGCGGCGACGAGCGCGATCTGCCGGCCGACCGCCGTCGAGCCGGTGAAGAACAGGTGATCGAACGGCAGCTTCGAAAACGCGCGCCCGACCTCGACGTCGCCGGGTATCACCGCGAATTCCTCCGCCGCAAAGGATTGGGCGACGATTTCGCGGAGTAGCTCCGAGAACTTCGGCGTCAGCTCGCTCGGCTTCAGCATCACGCGATTGCCCGCAGCGAGCGCCGCAGCGGTCGGCAGCATTGCCAGCTGGTACGGATAGTTCCAGGGACTGATGACGCCAACGACGCCCAACGGTTGGGGAATGAGTTCGCTTCGCGCCGGCAGCATGTGCAGCGGCGTCCGGACCCGGCGCGGCTTCATCCATCGCCTTAGGTGCCGGCGCGTATGCCGGATCCCGGAGAGCACGAGGAAGATGTCGGCAAGCTCGGTCTCGTGACGCGACCGGTGGCCGAAATCGGCGGATATCGCGTCGACGATCGCGCGCTCATTCGTCTGCGTCAGGCGCAACAGGCGGTCGAGGCGGTCCTGCCGCACCTCCCGGGACGGATTCATGTCGCCGGCGAAGGCGGCGCGCTGCGCCGCGAAGGTCTTCGTCATCCGCTCGATGATCGGCGCTTCTTCCGCGGGCGGCGATGAAGCCTTGCCCGGCTTGGCGTCGAGGCGGTCGTTCAAGGTCGCTCCCGGTTTCAACAGATGCCCAAAGGGTCAGATGTAACCGCTCTTTCGGGCGTCGGTCAACAGCGGATATCGGATGTCCGGTCACGGGGCGGCTTCCGCGCGGGGTTGCAGCCGGCCCGCTTCCAGTCACCGGGATTTCGGGTACGCTAGTGTCTCCTCCCTCGCGCAACGAACGGCGCGACGACGCGAATCGCTCGATCAGGCAAATCGTCACCGTCATGGAAATGCCCCCCTTCGACACGCACGAAGTCGTCAACCAGACCCCGCCGCTCGAAGGCTACAACCTCTACGCCGCCAACCGCGCGCTGCAGGACGCGCTCGCGCGCGAGGGCGGCGGCTATGCGCACGACGAGCTCGTCGCCGCGGGCGCCACACTCGGCAGCGGCGAATGGATCCGGCGCGGCGACGAGGCAAATCGCAATCCGCCGCAGTTTCGCCCGTTCGACCGCTACGGACATCGGCGTGACGAGTTCGACTTCCACCCGGCGTGGCACGAGTGCATGCGCTGGCTCAAGGGCAATGGCGTGGACACCGGCGCGTGGGCGGAGCCGCGGCCGGGCGCACACGTGCGACGCGCGGCGCTCTTCCAGCTCTTCGCCGAGATCGAGTGCGGCAGCCTTTGTCCGACGACGATGACCTATGGGGCCGTGCCGGCCGTTTCGCGAGTCCCGGATCTTGCTCGCGACTGGCTGCCTCTCCTGCTGTCGCGCGAGTACGATCCGCGCTCGCTTCCCGCGACGCAAAAGCGCGGCGTCACGATGGGCATGGGTGTCACCGAAAAGCAGGGCGGCTCCGACGTGCGCGCGAACGCGACGCGCGCCGCGGCGATCGGCGACGGGTGGTATCGCCTCACCGGTCACAAGTGGTTCTTTTCGGCATCGATGAGCGATGCGTTCCTGGTGACCGCGCAGGCGGCAGGCGGGCTCACGTGCTTTTTCGTGCCACGGATCCTCCCGGACGGCAGCCGCAACGCCATTCATCTGCAGCGGGCGAAGGACAAGCTCGGCGATCGGTCGAACGCTGGCGCGGAAATCGAGTTGCACGGCGCGCATGGCCACCTCGTCGGCGAGGAAGGACGGGGTGTGCCGGTCATCATCGAGATGGCGACCTATACCCGGCTCGATTGCGCCAACGGCTCGACGGGGATCATGCGCCAGGCGCTGTCGCAGGCGCTGCATCACGCAAGTCACCGCAGGGCATTCGGCCGCGCGCTCGTCGAGCAGCCGCTGATGCGGAACGTGCTCGCCGACATGGCGCTCGAAGTCGAGGGCCATGTGGCGCTGTCGATGCGGGTCGCGCGCGCGTTCGACCGGCAGCACGACGAAACCGAGGCGCTGCTGCGGCGGATCATCACGCCGGTGGCAAAGTACTGGATCTGCAAGCGCTGCCCGCCGTTCGCCGCCGAGGCGATGGAGCTTCTGGGCGGCAACGGCTACGTCGAGGAATCATTGCTGCCGCGGCTCTATCGCCAGGCGCCGCTCAATTCGATCTGGGAGGGCTCGGGCAACATCATGTGCCTCGATGTCCTCCGCGCGATGCGCAAGCATCCGCGGGCAGTCGACGTGCTCTTCGCCGAGCTCGCGGAGGGCGCCGCCCGCTCCACGGCGCTGTCGCGCCGCATCGAGCGCATCCGCGCAGACCTTGCCGACGTCGACGCCGCGGAGTCGGCCGCCCGTCGCATCGTCGAGCAGATCGCGCTTGCGCTGCAGGCGGCGATCCTCGCGCGACATGCGCCCGCCGAAGTCGCGGATGCATTCTGCGCGAGCCGCATCGAGCGCGACCCCGGCGGCGCATTCGGAACGCTGCCGCCGCGGACCGCCTTCGGCGCGATCCTCGCGCGCGCCTGGCCGGGGTAGCCCCGACCGCGCGAATCGGCGATGGCCTTCCTCGAGGATCTGGCGGTACTGTCGCGACGCGAGCGGTTGCGTCTCGGCGTGCTGGTAATTGCACTCGTCGCGGTTGTTCTCTGGATCACCACGCTGGTCCTGCAGCCTGGGGCGCCGCGCCGGATCGTTCTTGCCTCGGGCAACGCGAACGGCGTCTATCACCACTATGCGCAGCGCTACGTCCAGCTCCTTGCGCACGAGGGCGTCACCGTCCAGGAGCGGATGACCGAAGGCGCCTCGGAAAACCTGCGGCTGCTGCTCGATCCCAAATCGGGCGTGGACGTCGCGTTCCTCCAGGGCGGTCTCGCGAAGTCGCCTCAGACCGACGGCCTGATGATGCTCGCGAGCCTTTACTACGAGCCGTTGTGGATCTTCTATCGCGGCGCCGGGACCCTGATGGACCTCCGCGACCTGCACGGAAAGCGCATCGCCGTCGGCGCCCCGGGCAGCGGCACGCGCGCGCTCGCGCTGCAGCTGCTGGAACTCAATGGTGTCGTCGATGCGAACGGCATCGGGCGCGACAACACCGACTTCGTCCCCGCGAGCGGACCGGATGCGATCCGGGCGCTGCGCGCCGGGGAAATCGACGCTGCGCTGTTCGTGGGGGGCGCGGACACCCCCGCGATTCAGCGGGCGTTGCGCGATCCCGTGATCAAGCTCATGAGCCTCGCGCGCGCCGACGCCTATCCCCGCCGATTCCCGTTCATCACGAAGCTCACGTTGCCGCCGGGAACGATCGACTTCGCGCTTGGCATTCCGGACCGGAACGTCGACATGATCGGAACCAAGGCGATGCTCGTGGGACGCGAGGGCCTGCATCCCGCACTCATCAACCTGCTGCTCGACGCAGCACGCGAGATCCACGGCGAGCAAGGGTATTTCGAGGCGGCAGGAGAATTCCCGGGGATCGCCAGGGTGGATCTCCGCGTCTCGCCGGACGCCGATCAGCACAAGCGCTTCGGTCCGAGCGCGCTCTATCGCTATCTGCCGTACTCGGTCGCGGCGTTTCTCGAGCGCGCGATCATCGTGCTGGTGCCGTTGCTCGTCGTGCTGGTTCCGCTCGTGAATATCCTGCCGCAGTTCCTGCGCTGGCGCGCACGGTCCCGCATCTACCGCTGGTATGGCGAGCTCGCATTGCTGGAGCGCGACGTGGACACGCGAGAGGGATCGCTGCCGATCGAAGGCTGGATGCGCGATCTGGATCGCATCGAGCGCGCGGTCGAGCGAATCCACACGCCGGCGAGCTTTGCCGCCGAGGCTTACACCCTGCGCGAGCACATCGATCTGGTCCGCCGCACGATCACCGCAAAGGCGGAGTTGACCAAGCCTGCTGCGGCGTAGCCGGAGTGTCGGACGCTCCGGCGGCAGTATTGCGTTCCCCGGCGGAGATTCAGGCGATGGGGCCCAGGCCCGCGGATCGCGGCCTCAGCGGGGCGGCGCGGGTCCGGCGAGTGCGAGCCTCGCGGCGCCGGACAGCGCGTCAAGCGCTTCGGCAGCGGACATCGGCTCGCCGCTTTGGAGCGGCGCGGGAGCCGGCGCGATGGGGACCAGCGTATCGGTGTTGCCGTCGGTGAGCCAAAGCGCGAGCAGGTACACGGCAGGCGCGCGCAGCAGCCTCGCGCGGACCTGCCTGCCGCCGGCCCGCATCCCTGCCAGATTTACTGCGCCGGCAATGCCTTTATGCAGCGGACCTTGCGCGAAGCTTCCGAAGCGTACGGGCGCCGCAGCGGATTGCGCGTTCGGCGCGAGCTCCAGACTCCCCATCACCTCGGACCCGTTGCGGACGGTCGCGATCCAGCCCACGTGCGTCGCCGCTGCCAATCCGCGCCGCTCGGCAAGCGCGTCGGCACCTAGGTGATACACGGGCAGCGGCGTCGCAGCGGTCGGCGCGGCGGAGCTCGCGAGGGCGATGCCGCCGTGGCTTACGAGCTCGGCGATCGTGGCGTTGACGACGTCCTTCGCACCGTCGGGAAGCTGCTCGATGATGAGTGGCATGAACCTTCTCCCTCAAGGCTGCGTGAGGTAGCTGTGCGTCCACGTACCCGTGCCTTGGTAGCCGGACACGAAGGTGGAATAGTCGACGATGGAGTCCCCATACCAAGGGTCGGAAATCTGGAGACGGTACGCCGTGAGTGCCGTGCTCGTCGTCCCGCTCATCAAGCCGCTCTGGTAGCGAAAGCCGCAGACGATCGCCACGAAGTGTCCGCCACCGCCTGCCCAGCCCTGCCGGGCGCACGGTGGCGTATCGGCGTTCAGCAGCGACAGCACCGTGGCGACCGGCAGCGTTCCGGCTGACACCGACTGCAGGCAACCGACACGGGTCAGCGCCAGGTCGAGGTACCACGGCTGGTTGCAGGCTGCCGACGTTCCATCGCTGCAGCAACCGCTTTGTCCCATTTCGGCATTTGCGACCGCGCATTGCGTCCAGGCGGAGCCGGGATCATAGAAATGCGACACGCTGTTCGAAACCGCGGCCCAGCACCACTGCGTCTGCTGTTGCGGGTCGACGACAAGCCCGGTGCAGCGGCTCGTGCCACCCGGCGTCTTCATCGCGCGGACGGTGTGCCAGCGGGGTGAAGCTTTCTTCGGTGCGAGCGCCCGCGCCGATGCCTTTCTTACCGCGCTCTTCTTGGCCGGCTTGCGTACCGGAGTGCGACGAACCGTCTTGCGCGCGTGCGTTCGAGCCATCTCGGACCCCTCCTTCCTGCCGCGAGGCACAACCGTACCATGGCGCAGCTCGGGCCCGCAACGAGCGACCATGGCCGGCAAAAACCCTGCCGAAGGCGAGCCAATGCCGGCGATCGTTATTGCTACAATACCGCCGTCTCGCATGGGCTCGCACAGGAACGAAATGGATTTTGGCTTGATTGTATGGATCGGCGTCATCTGGGCGCTGGGCGCGCTGGTCGCCGTCATCCTGCTCCGCATGGCCGGAGACCAGGATCGCGCGGCACGCCACATGGAAAAGGAGCTGTCGCCGTTTTCGGACGTGACGATCACGCGCGGCGGCGAGGGCTGAGGCACACGCTTCGAGCGCTGCACGCGCGGTCGCCTGCGCCGGCCGCCGGCGGCGCGCCGGTCACCGATCGAGATGGCAAGGCGAGACGGCACCGTCGATGTCCCTTAGGCAGACCATGGATCTGCGCCGAGGAGATCCCGATCAAGCTCCGGACTCTGCGATGACGCACGTTGGGTGGCCGGCACTGCCGTACGACGCCTGGAAGGACACGTACGAGACGCTGCATATGTGGATGCAGATCGTCGGCAAGATCCGGTTGGCCAGCATGCCGTGGCTGAACCACACGTGGCAGGTAACGCTTTATCCGACGGCATCGGGCCTCACGACGGGGCGAATGCCGCACGGCGACGAAGCCTTCGAGATCGACTTCGACTTCGTGTCGCACGAGCTCAACGTGCGAACGAGCCGCGGGGATCATGGCGCGATCCAGTTGGTGCCGATGTCGGTGTCGCAGTTCTACGCCTCGCTGATGGAAGCGCTGGCGGCGCTGCGGATGCCGGTGTCCATTTATCGCCGGCCCTGCGAAGTCGAGAGTCGATTGCCCTTCGACGAGGACGACGTCCACCGGTCGTACGACGCCGACTACGCGAATCGCTGCTGGCGGATCATTTGCTCGTCTGCCGACGTGCTCGGCCGCTTTCGCTCGCGCTACTATGGAAAGGCGAGCCCCGTCCACTTCTTCTGGGGCAGCTTCGATCTCGCGGTCACGCGGTTTTCCGGCCGCGCCGCGCCCGCGCACCCCGGCGGCGTCCCGAACCTTCCCGATCGGGTGACGCGCGATGCCTACTCGCACGAGGTGAGCAGCGCCGGATTCTGGCCCGGAGGCGCGCGCGCGCCGTACCCGCTCTTCTACAGTTACGCTTACCCGGAACCGGTGGGTTTCGCCGACGCGAACGTGGAGCCGCCGTCGGCGCGCTACGACACGACGCTGCGCGAATTCGTCCTGCCGTATGACGACGTGCGCCGGGCCGACGAGCCCGACCGAAGCCTTCTCGCATTCCTGCAATCGACGTACGCGGCGGCGGCCGAGTTGGGAGCGTGGGATCGCCGCGCGCTCGAGGTGACCGAGGAGACGCTGCGCGCGGGCGAGGCGCGTTGATGCGACTGCGGACGTTCGAGGGACCTCAAGACGCGCCGCCACATGCCTGATGCTGCCTGAGCCTGCTACCGTCTGGCCCAGTTGCGGCTTGCTCGGGCGGCGCGGACCACCGTCTGAGGTGACCCGCGCGTCATGAACGCTTTACTTCACGAGCTCGATTTCGCTCGGCCGCCACTGTTTGGTGAAGAACGGTTCGAGCGGCCCGTAGAGGCGAGGATCACGCGATATCCCTTGCCGCGCGCCGTCTGAATCCAGTTCCCGCGCTGCACCCCTTCAGGTTGCGTCGGGCCGAAATAAACGACCGTGGCGCCATCGGCGTTCGGTTCCGCGGCGGGTGAGGGATAGCTCTGGCTGCCGGCGCGCGGATAGCGCTGCGGCGTATCCAGCATTGAGCGCGTCTGGTTGTCGTACAGCGTAAACGACCAGATCGCTTCCGGAATGCCCTGGGCAGCGTCACCTTGTAGGTCTTCGCAGCGTCCAGATACTGCTTGTTCGAATCCAGCGAGGCGAGAAGGTACTGCGAACCGATACGGGTCAGGCGCATCGCGATCCCGGGCGTGCTGCCGGTGATCCCACAAAAAAAGTTGGTGCGCCGCCCGTGATCTGCGCGAGCGACGAGACTCCCCGGCGAAAAGAGGGCCCGCACGCGATACGTGCTGTCAGCGATTCGCCGTGGGAGAATACGGCCGGCGCAACCCCCGAACCGCGGTCGGTTGCAAGCAGCACCGTCGCTATCCGCACCTGGCGCCGTGAACGCCGGCTGGCAATGCGCAATTCGCGGCCATGCGATCATCGCCCGCGAGAGCCGTAAACCGTAGCCGTTTGTTGCGACCGCATCGTCTCGTCGATCGTGCAGCGCAAACTGACCGTCATCGTCTCCGCCGACGTCGTCGGCTACAGCGCACTCATGGAGCGCGATGAAACCGGCACGCTCGAACGGCTCAAGGCCAATCGAAAGGCGATCTTCGATCCGCGCGTGGCTGCCCACGGCGGGCGGATCGTCAAGCTGATGGGCGATGGCGCGCTGATCGAGTTCGCGAGCGTCGTTTCCGCCGTCAACTGCGTCCACGAGATCCAGCAGGCGACGGACGCGGACGGGAGCGTGCCCGAGTCCGAACGCATCCGGTATCGCATCGGGATGACGCTCGGCGAAGTCATCGTCGAGGGCGACGACATCTACGGTGACGGCGTCAACGTAGCCGCGCGGCTCCAAGCCCTGGCCCAGCCAGGCGGCGTTGCGGTATCGCGCCCCGTGCGCGACCAGGCGATGGGCAGGGTAGCCGTGGAATTCGACGATCTCGGCGAGCACACGGTCAGGAACATCGAGCGCCCGGTCCACGTCTTCGCGATGCGCGTGGCCGCGCCGAAGGCCCCGTCCCCGCCGGAACAGAAGCAGCGACCGTCGATCTGCGTTCTGCCGTTCGCCAACATGAGCGGCGATCCCGAGCAGGAGTATTTCAGCGACGGCATCACCGAGGACATCATTACCGACCTGTCCAAGGTGTCCGCGCTTGCCGTCGTTTCCCGCGTTACTGCCTTCACTTTCAAGGGCAAGCCGATCGACGTCGCGCACGTTGCACGACAGCTCAAGGTCAGCCACGTTCTCGAGGGGAGCGTGCGCAAGGCCGGCAACCGCGTGCGGATTACGGCGCAGCTGATCGAGGGCGCCAGCGACAGCCACCTCTGGGCCGAGCGCTACGACCGGAATATCGACGACATTTTCGCGCTCCAGGACGAGATTTCCGAGGCCATCGTAAGGGCATTGAAATTGACGCTGCTGCCCGCCGAGAAAAAGGCCATCGAGCAGCGCTCCACGACAAACCCGGAGGCCTACAAGCTGTACCTGATGGCCCGCCAGTACAACGCAACCGGGAACTCGCGTCATCGCGAAGTGGCCGTCCGGCTTTGTCAGCGTGCGGTCGAAATCGACCCCAACTACGCGCGCGCCTGGGCCTTGCTATCGGTCTGCCAGTCGAACACCGTTCTCCTCGTCACGTTGCCCGGGGATGCGGGATGGGATGCCGCGGAGCGGGCTCTCGCGCTCGCGCCCGATCTCGCCGAAGCGCATGCGGCCAAGGGGCGGGTTCTGGGAGACGCGGGCCGTTACGACGAGTCGCTCGCGGAACACACGATCGCGCTGCGACTCGACCCGGATGCCTACGAAGTCAATGCCGCTGCGGCGCGCTGCCTCATCGCCATGCGCCGGTATCCGGATGCCATTCGCTGTCTCGAGAAGGCGGCGGCCGCGATCGAAACGGACTTCTGGGCGATCGGCATGAGCATTTCATGCCACGAGGCGATGGGCGACGACGCGCGCGCGATGGAAGCCGCCAGGCGCACGCTCGAGCGCGTGGAAAAGACGATCGTCGCCGAACCCGACCACGGCGTGGCGCTGGGATTCGGCGTGATGGCGCTCGCCACTCTGCACGAAGTCGATCGCGCGAGGGAATGGGCCACGCGCGCGATGCTGCTCGATCCGAAGAACTACAATCTGATGTACAACCTCGCCTGCAGCATGATCAGGCTGGGCGCGATCGACGAAGCGCTCGCGCTGCTGGATCCCGTATTCAAGGCCGCCCAGACGCAAAGCCTGAACTGGTGGAAGGTCGATTCCGATCTCGACCCGATACGGAGCGATCCTCGATTCAAGGCGATGCTCGAGCAAGCGGAAGCGCGGCTCGCGACAACTCGTTAGCGCAGTTGGCCCGCACTGCGCCGCGGATGAAACGGCGATCACCGCCAGGTACCCGGGCACCGCGATTCGGCGCACCGGACAGTCAATCTCGAGACCGAGGTTGCCCGGAGCCAGCCGGACGAACAGGCTAGCCCGGAAACATCGCGTTCGCGGGCTTCGGCGCGCCCGGGCTGACTTCGCCCCGGACCCGCGGCCTGGCGCTGCGCAGGCGCGACTCGCGGGTGGACGTCGCCCGGCGAAACCAGCCGCAGCGTCACGAATCCGCGTCAGGCTTGCCCGGCTTCTGGCTGGGGTCACGCCAACCGACCCCGCCTTGATCTGCGGCAAGCCCCCTCGACCCCTGCGGTGCAAGAATCCCCGGACGGGAGGTTCGGCCCGCGCTTCTTATCGCCGCCGAGTGGGTAGCGGGGCTGCGATATCAGGCCGCCGGATGAGTTTCGACAGTCTGGCCTCTGCCTACCGAAGCCGAACAAGCGAAAAGGAGGTTCATATGAAATCGATGCGCACGGTCGCTGTGCTGGCGGGTCTCGGACTCGTCGGCACGCTGGTGCTGGGTTCGGGGACGGCGGTGGCGCAGGCGACGCCGGCGGCTCCGCCGAAGATTGGGTCTTCGCTGATCGGGAAGCTCGAGGGACCGACGATCGTCCTCGACGCGAAGGCCTTTCCGAAGACGTTCAAGGAAGCGCCGACGCTTGCCGCGCAGGTCAAGGCCGGAAAGCTGCCCCCGGTTGCCCAGCGGCTGCCCGAGCCGTTCGCAGCTTCTGGTCGTGAAGCCGCTGAACGAAATCGGCAAGTACGGCGGCAACTGGCGACGCGCCTTCACCGGCCCGGCCGACCACGAGAACGGCAACCGCATCGTTTCGGCCGACAAGATCCTCACCTTCGATTACACCGGCACCAAGATCGTCCCCAGCCTCGCCCGCGACTGGAAGGTCAGCGACGACGGCAAGACGACGACGATCTACCTCCGCAAGGGCGCCAAGTGGTCCGACGGCAAGCCCCTGACGGCCGACGATTTCATGTTCTGGTACAACGACATCTACCTCAACAAGAACATCGTGCCCACGCCATTCTTCGAGTTTCAGATCAACGGCAAGGACGGGAAGATGACGAAGGTCGACGATTACACCGTCGCCTTCGAATTCCCCGAGCCGTATGCCTTCTTCGTCTATCAGCTCGCCGGAAGCACGGGCGATCGGTGGCGGGTTGGCCACGCGCGGCGGCGTTCCAGAACTGGGGCGGCGCCTATGCCCCGGCGCATTACCTGAAGCAGTTCCTGCCGAAGTACTCGTCCGAGGAGGCGGTGAACAAGAAGGCCAAGGAGCTGGGCTTCGACAGCTGGGTGTCGCTGCTTCAGGAACCGGTACAGCTGGGCGCTCAATCCCGAGCTGCCGGTGATGACGCCGTGGAGGACCGTGTCGCCGATCAACACGCCGACCTGGTCGATGGAGCGGAACCCCTACTTCTGGGCCGTCGACACCGCGGGCAACCAGCTTCCCTACATCGACCGGATCACGATGACGCTGGCGGAGAACACCGAGGTTGCGAACCTGCGGGCGATCGCCGGCGAATACGACATCCAGGAACGGCACATGGGCCTCGCCAAGCTGCCGGTCTTCCTGGAGAACGCGAAGAAGGGCAACTACACCGTCCATCTCGACCCGGGTCTCAACGGCTCGGACGCGGCGATCCATATCGGCAACTCCTATGAGGGCGATCCCGAGATTGCGAAGACTGCCTCAGGAACAAGGATTTCCGCCATGCGCTCGCCCTCGGCATCGACCGCGACCAGTTGAACGAGGCCTTCTGGCTCGGCGTGGGATCACCCGGATCGGTGGCGCCGGCGCCCGATACGATCTACAGCCCGGGTCCGGAATGGAACAAGAAGTGGGGCGTGCTCGACCTGAAGCAGGCCAATGAGCTTCTCGACAAGGTCGGCCTGACCAAGAAGGATGCCGACGGCTATCGACTGCGCACCGACGGCAAGGGGCGGCTCCGCCTCGAAATGGTGACGGTCGGCGGTCAGTTCGTTCCCTATACGCAGATCGGCGAAATGGTCAAGCAGCAGTGGAAGAAGATCGGCATCGACGTCGACGTCAAGGAGCTGGAGCGCAACCTCGCCTTCACGCGGGACAACAACAACGAAAACCAGATGATCACCTGGGCGAACGACGGCTCCGAAATGCTCTTCCTGTTCCCCCGCCATGCGCTGCCCGTCGACGCCGCCGAAAGCCACATGGGCATGGCCTTCGCCAGGTGGTACGCGTCGAACGGGGCCGCGGGCAAGAAGCCGGACGATCCCGAAATGCTCGCGCCTTCGATCTGTTCCGCGCCGCCTACGGCATGAAGGAGGAGGATCGAGTCAAGAACGCGAAGGAGATCTGGAAGATCATCGTCGAGCAGACGTGGAGCATCGGCACGGTCGGTCAGTCGCCGGCCTTCATGGGCGTGCGCATCGTCAAGAACAACATGGGCAACGTTCCCGAACGGCAGATCAACGCCCAGCACGCCCGGACCCCGCACACATCGATGCCGGACACGTTCTACTTCAAGTAAGCTGATACGCGGCCGCCCGCACCGCGGGCGGCCCGCTCCCGCCCGGACGCCGACCGACGCTCGGGCGACCGCCTGTCCGGAAACGGGACTCGTCATGCTGGCCTACATCGTTCGCCGCTTGCTGCTTGCCGTCCTGACGGTCTGGGCCATTTCCGTCCTGTCCTTCATGATCATCCACCTGCCTCCGGGCGATTACGTGACCTCGTACATCGCCTCGATGTCGGCCTCGGGGAGCGCTGTTTCCGAAGGAGAGGCGGCGGCGCTGCGCGAGCAGCTCGGCCTGGACAAGCCCATCACGGTCCAGTACGTGAAGTGGATGGGGCTCATGCTGCAGGGAAATTTCGGCATGGCGATGGAATGGGGCAGGCCCGTTTCCGACGTCATCGGCGACCGTCTCACCTTGACCATGGTCGTTTCCGTGGCGGCGATCCTCTTCACCTGGGCCCTGGCATTGCCGATCGGGATCTACTCCGCGGTCTACCCGTATTCGTTTCTTGATTACGTGTTCACGTTCATCGGTTTCATCGGCCTCGCCATTCCCGGCTTCTTGCTGGCCCTGATCGTCATGTACGTCGGCTTCGCGTGGTTCGGCGCGAATGTGGGCGGCCTCTTTTCGCCCGATTTCGCCGAGGCTCCCTGGAGCATGGCGAAGATATGGGACCTCACGAAGCACCTGCCGATCCCGGCCATCGTCCTCGGCGTTGCGGGAACCGCCCAGCTGATCCGCATCATGCGGTCGAACCTGCTCGACGAATTGCGGAAGCCGTAGTCGATGACGGCCCGGGCCCGGGGGCTCTCGGAATACCGGGTCATCATGAGGTATCCGGTCCGCGTTGCCCTCAATCCGTTCGTGAGCACGATCGGCTACCTCCTCCCCTACATCGTCTCGGGTAGCATCATCGTGTCCCTCGTCCTGAGCCTGCCGACGGTTGGCCCGCTGCTCCTCAAGGCGCTGATCGCGCAGGACATGTTCCTCGCCGGGACGATCGTGCTGCTGCTCGGCGTGATGACCGTCATCGGGACGTTCATCTCGGACCTGCTTCTCATGTGGGTCGATCCGAGGATCCGGCTGGGACGGCGGTAATGGCGGAGCTCGCTGCAACGCGGGAGGCCGGGGGCCTGGCGGAAGAGCGGATCGCCGTCGCCACGCAGTGGCAGCTCATGTGGTGGCGCTTCCGCAAGCACAAGCTCGCCGCAGGCGGAACCATCGTCCTGATCGCTTTTTATGTGGTCGCGCTTTTCGCCGACTTCTTCGCCTATGCGGATCCTCAGGAATCGGACGCGCAGCGATCGCTGATGGCGCCCCAGTCAATCCACTGGATCGACGACGGACGCTTCAGACCCTACGTGTACGCGTTGAAGGGAACCCGCGACCCCAATACGTTCAAGCGCGTCTACGTCCCCGACACGAACACGAAGATCCCGATCACGTTCTTCGGCCACGGAGAGCCCTACGCAATGCTGGGCTTCATCCCGACAGACCGCCATCTGCTGGCGGCGGAGGGTGCGAAGGCAGGAGAGTCGCTTTTCCTGCTGGGGACGGACATGCAGGGACGCGATCTCTGGTCGCGGCTCATGTACGCCACGCGGACCTCGATGACGATCGGCCTCGTCAGCGTCGCGCTGAGTCTCGTGCTGGGCGTCGCCCTGGGCGGCATCTCCGGCTATTTCGGCGGCGTGATCGACACGGTCATCCAGCGCATCATCGAGATCCTGCGCTCGATTCCGACGATCCCGCTCTGGATGGGCCTCGCCGCGGCCCTTCCCGGCAGACTGGGACGTCGTGCAGGTCTACTTCGCCATCACGATCATCATCTCGCTCATCGGCTGGACCGAGCTCGCGCGGGTCGTTCGCGGGCGGTTCATCTCGCTCAAGGAAGAGGATTTCGTCATGGCGGCCGAGCTCGTCGGCTGCAGCAAGTCGCGGATCATCTTCCGCCACATGGTGCCGTCGTTCATCAGCCACATCATCGCGGCGACAACGCTCGCGATCCCCGCGATGATCATCAGCGAGACCTCGCTCTAGCTTCCTCGGTCTGGGGCTGCGGCCGCCCGCGATCAGCTGGGGCGTTCTGCTTCAGGATGCGCAGAACATCCAGGCGCTGGTCATCTCGCCGTGGCTTCTCATCCCGTCCTTTCCCGTGATCGTTCGGTCCTCGCGTTCAACTTCATGGGCGACGGGATCCGGGACGCGGCGGATCCGTACTTGTAGGCCCGAACGATGCCGGATGCCGCGAAGCCGCTCTTATCGGTCAGGAACCTGAAGACCTGCTTCTTCCAGGACGAGGGAACGACGAAGGCGGTCGACGGCGCGACCTTCGACGTCTTTCCGGGAAAGACGCTCGGCATCGTCGGCGAGAGCGGCTGCGGCAAGAGCGTCACCGCGCAGTCGATCCTGCGGATCGTCGAGCGTCCCGGGCGCATCGTCGAAGGCGAGATCATTCTCATCGCGCGCGGACGGAGCGGAAGTCGACCTGGTCAAGCTCAAGGCCAACGGCCGGGAGATGCGTTCGATCCGCGGGGGCGACATCGGCCTCATCTTCCAGGAGCCCATGACCTCCTTCAGCCCCGTGCACACGGTCGGCACCCAGATCATGGAGGCGGTGCTCCTCCACAGCGCGGTCGGCAAGAAGGAGGCGCGACTGCAGGGGATCGAAGCGCTCCGCAGCGTCGGGATCCCGAAGCCGGAGCGGCGCATCGACGAATACTCCTTCGAGCTCTCCGGCGGGCTCCGCCAGCGCGCGATGATCGCGGTCGCGCTTTCCTGCGACCCGCGCCTCCTCATCGCCGACGAGCCGACGACGGCCCTCGACGTCACCACCCAGGCGCAGATCCTGGATCTTCTGCGCAAGCTGCAGCAGGAGCGCGGGATGGCGATCATGCTCATCACGCACAACCTGGGCGTGGTCGCGGAGATGGCCGACGACGTGGTCGTGATGTACCTGGGCCGGGTGGTCGAGCAGGGCAGGGTCGACGACATCTTCCACGATCCGAAGCATCCCTACACGAAGGCCCTGCTGCAGTCGATCCCGAGCATCGATTCCACGCCGCGGGTGAAGCTGCCGACCATCAGCGGCTCGATTCCCCACCCCTTCAACCGCCCGACGGGCTGCCCCTTCCATCCCCGCTGCGAATCCTTCATGCCGGGACGCTGCGACACGGAGGATCCGCTTCTCCAGCATGTCGGCGAGGGAAGAATGGCAAGCTGTTTCCTCTATCAATGACGAACGGCGACGCCGGCGCGCGCAAGTCCGTGCTCCTCGACGTGAAGGGGCTGAGGAAGCATTTCCCGATCCGCAGGGGCCTTCTCCAGAAGACCATCGGCCACGTGAGGGCCGTGGACGACGTGACCTTCTTCTTGAACCAGGGCGAGACGCTGTCTCTCGTCGGTGAGAGCGGCTGCGGAAAGACCACGACTGCGCGCTGCATCCTGCGGGCCATCACCCCGACCGCCGGAGAGGTTCTCCTTTCCGGACCAGGGCGAGGTCCTCGACGTGGCAACGATCCCGAAGAGCGAGCTGCGGCTCCTTCGGCGGCAGATGCAGATGATCTTTCAGGATCCGTTCTCGTCGCTCAACCCGCGGATGACGCTGCTCGACATCGTCGGCGAGCCCCTGCTCGTCCACGGTGTCGGCAACGCCAAGGAACGGGTCGACCGTGTCGTCGAGGTGCTTCGCCTCGTGGGCCTCCGACCGGAATACATGAGGCGCTACCCGCACGCCTTCTCCGGCGGCCAGCGCCAGCGCATCGGCATCGCGCGCGCCCTTGCGCTCAATCCCCGCCTGATCGTCGCGGACGAGCCGGTCTCCGCGCTCGACGTATCGGTCCAGGCGCAGATCCTGAACCTCCTCCTCGAGCTTCAGGACAAGCTCGGGCTGACTCTGCTCTTCGTCGCCCACGACCTGAGCGTCGTCAAGCACATCAGCGAGCGCGTCGCGGTGATGTACGTCGGCAGGATCGTGGAGACCGCCCCCACGGCTAAGCTCTTCGGATCTCCGAGGCATCCATACACCGAGGCGCTCATGTCCGCGGTGCCCATACCGAATCCGCGTCTTCGTTCCGAGCGGATCGTCCTGCAGGGCGAAGTGGCGGACCCAGCCAACACGCCGCCAGGATGTCACTTCCATCCACGGTGTAAATACGCGCAGGCTGTCTGCCGGGAAAAGGCGCCGGTTCAGGAAGAGATCGCCCCCAACCACTTCGTGAGCTGCCATCGCGCGAGAGAACTCTCCCTTCGCGGCGTCGCCAGCTCGATCTCGTAGAATCTACGCCACGCCCCAAACCTGCCATGGACATCCGTCAACCGATTCACAGCGACCACGCGAAGACGCTCGATTCCGCCGGCCTGCGCAGTCAGTTCCTCGTCGACACGGTCTTCGCTCCCGGTGAGCTTCAGCTGACCTACAGCCAGATCGACCGCATCATCGTCGGCGGAGCGATGCCGCTTCGCGACGATCTCGGGTTCACGCGCCGACCTCGCGAAAACGTTCGCCGTCAGCGCCTTCCTCGAGCGGCGCGAGCTCGGTGCGATCAACGTCGGCGGGCCGGGATCGGTCATCGTCGACGGCGAGACCTATGCGATCGCACACCGCGAAGCGCTTTATGTCGGGATGGGCGCGCGCGACGTGCGCTTCCGCAGCGCCGATGCGGCGAGTCCCGCGAAGTTCTACCTCAATAGCGCGCCGGCGCACCGCGCGTGCCCGACGCGCAAGGTCACGCAGGCCCAAGCATCGCCCACCACGCTCGGCAGTGCTGCGACCGCGAACCGGCGCACTATCTACAAGCTGCTCGTCCCCGACGTGGTCGAGACTTGCCAGCTCACGATGGGGATGACCGTCCTCGAGCCGGGCAGCGTATGGAACACGTTCCCCACGCACACGCACGAACGGCGGATGGAGGTGTACTTCTACTTCGCGCTGCCGCCCGATGCGGCGGTGTTCCACCTGTGCGGCCGGCCGGACGAGACCCGCCACATCGTGGTGCGCAACGAGCAGGCGGTGATCAGCCCGAGCTGGTCGATCCACTCCGGCGTCGGCACCCAGGCGTACACGTTCATCTGGGGCATGGTCGGCGAGAACCAGGTTTTCGACGACATGGACCAAGTCGCCACGAAGGAGATCCGTTGATGGCTGCCAACTTCCGGCTGGACGGTCGCTGCGCACTCGTCACAGGTGCAGCACGGGGCCTCGGGCAGGCGATGGCGATCGCGCTCGCGGAAGCGGGTGCGGACGTGGCCGCCGTCGACATCCTGGACTTCGACGAGACGCGGGCGCGCGTCGCAGCCGCGGGCCGACGCTTCACCGCGATCGAGCAGGACCTGCGCGGCCCCGCCGCCGTTCGTCGCGTCGTCGAGCAGGCTACCGCCGCGATGGGCCGCCTCGACATCCTGATCAACAACGCCGGGATCATCCGCCGTGCGGATTCGATCGACTTCAGCGAGGCCGACTGGGATGACGTAATCGATCTCAACCTGAAAAGCGTCTTCTTCCTCGCGCAGGCTGCCGCTCGGCAGTTCGTTGCGCACGGCGGCGGCGGCAAGATCGTGAACGTCGCCTCGATGCTGTCTTTTCAGGGCGGCATCCGCGTGCCCTCCTACACCGCCTCGAAGAGCGGCGTGCTGGGCCTCACGCGCCTGCTCGCAAACGAATGGGCGGCGAAGGGGATCAACGTCAACGCCATCGCGCCCGGCTACATGGCGACGGCGAACACGGCGCCGCTTCGCGCAGACGCGGCCCGCAGCGCCGAAATCGTCGCCCGTATCCCCGCCGGCCGGTGGGGACAGCCCGACGATCTCGCGGGCGCCGTCGTCTTCCTCTCCTCGCCCGCGTCCGACTACGTGCACGGTTCCGTGATCGCCGTCGATGGCGGCTGGCTCGCGCGCTAGGCGCGGCGTGTAGCTCCGGCGATTGTCCGGTGCTTGGTAGCGACAAAGTCCAGAACCTTCACACCTGGCGGTTGGCGGATCGCGTCGGGATCGCCGCACCTGTCCGCAGCATCCGCGCGGGTACTCGGCGATCGCAGATCAGTCCAGGGCCGGCGCGATCGGCGTGCGGGACACGATCAGCTCGTCGAACCACATGTACGCTTGCGGGTGACCCTCGAGCGGATCCTTGTTCGTCATGTACGGAAGCAGCCAGATCTTGCCGTACTTCATGAACGGTTTTTCCGGCGCGCGCAGGTTGCGGTCGTAGTCGATCACCAGCACCGGCTTTCCGCCTTGGCGCTGCATCCAGATGCGCACATTGCTGCTGCGCGCAGGGTCGTTAATGTCAGTGACCCATTTGCCGATGGTCACTTGCTGCGTGATCGTTACCCACTCGTCGGCGGGCCACAACACGCAGTCGCCCGACGCCCCGCTTTCCTTGCCGATGAGACAGGGTCCGCCGGGGTCGCTCGCTTTCTTGGGTTGCCGGTCCCAGAGTCCGCTGCCGCGGACTTCCCCAATCTTCATGTAGTGTCCGTCATACCAGCCACAGGAGTGATAACCCGCGACGATTCCCTTGAGGCCCTGAATGAGAACCAGGTGCTGCTCGGTGCACGAGTTCACCGGATACTGCAGGTTCGGATGATCTCCGGCGTTGATGATCGAAACCTTGAAGCTGGTGCCACCCTTGCCCGTGGCGCGGACGCGGCGCTCCTTCTTGTAGCCTTGGCTCGCGGGATCGCAGTCGGTGAACAGCAGCGTGCACGACAGACGCACCCTGAACTGAACGAAGAACGTGTCGCCTTCGCCGAACTGAACCGAATTGTCGGGGGTGAAGTTGATCTGGCAATAGCCGGCGTCGCCCGCCCCGCTGCGCGTCGGGACCGTGAACTTCAACGCCCCGCTCCCCGACGTCTTGACCTCGTCGTCGACCGTCGGCGTTTGCGGTGTCACGCCGGCAACGCGGTGGCACCAGCGCCAGTCGCGGTAGCGTCCTTGCAGTGCGTCAGGCAGCGTCGCGTTCTTGGTTCTGCCGGTGATTCCCACGCCTCGAACCCGTCCCTCGTCGAGCGGATCGCACAGCACCACGCCAGGTTGTGCGCAACGTTCCGCGAAACTCGCCGGCCGGGCCGGCAAGGTCGGAGCCGGAATCATGGCCCGAGGCGCATCGGGAGGCAGTTCGACGGCGCGGGATGGCGCGTCGGGCGTCCCGCGCTCGGCCGCTGACGAATGCGAATGCGGCAACGCCCACCACTGCGGGTCGGGTAGATGGGGCTCGGCGTCCCCGGCCGCAGGCGCCGGCGTCGGCAATAGCAGGCCAGCGGCGGTGGCGACGCCAAACACCGCCCTGCAGAAAGCTCTGGTCATGAAACCGGTCCGTCCGCCTTTCGACGGCATGGAGCTTAGTTCGAATCAGCGCACGCGTTCGCGGAATGGCTCACGGGCCATACCTGCGAGAACGTTCGAATGTGTGCGCCAGCTCCAGGCTGACGAACATCGTCGAGCGGCGCCCCTATCGCGCCCGCCTGCATGCCGGACGCTCCGCGCAGCGTCCCAACCATTCGGCCACCCCTGGATGGCTGTCGAGCTTGATGCCGAACATCGTGCCCAACATCAGCCAGCTTGCGGCCGGAATGTCGACGAGCGAAAAAGCGCCGAGCAGATGCCCGCCGTGCTGCAGCCGTGCTTCCAGCGCGTCGAGCCCACGGACGAATTGCGATTGGTTGTACTCCGCGCACGCCTTGCTTCGGTCTTCGCGCTTGTACGAGAACGGGGTGTCGAGCCCATGGTAAAGATACTGCATCATGTAATTGCCCAACTCCGTCATCGCCCACACGGTCCAACAGAAGGCGTCGGCTCGAGCTTGGCCTTCTCCGGCTGGCCACAGCTTCTTCCCCATGCCGTACTTGTCGCCGAGGTACAGCATGATCGCGCCCGATTCGAAGAGGCGAAGTTCGCCGTCGACCATCCCGGGTACCTTCCCATGTGGATTGATTGCAAGGTACTGCGGCGTGCGATGTTCGAGATTCTTGGCATCGAGTTCGACGTACTCATAGGGAACCTCGAGTTCTTCGAGCGCCCATGCAACGCGCGTGCCGGAGCTGTGCGGCCAAGAGTAGAGCTTGATTGCCATGGTTGCCTCCTAAACGCCCATCAAGAGAAGCTCGCAAGGATACTCCCTTGGTCGGCGCGACCATCCGCGCCTGCGTCGGAAGTGAAGGATAGGCGGCCACCCTGGCACGGGCAGTCGTTATTTGCGTTCGCAGTCCTGTTCAGCCAAGAGACAGCATGACCAACATGACGCGAGCTGTCGCAAAAGGATGCGTCGCAGCCGGCCGCATGCTGACCGCCGATAGCTGCGTTAGTTGCACACGACGCCGAACCCGACGTTCGCGATCCGGACGGCGGACGCATGCGACGCACGCCCCACTAAAGAGCGTTGCTTTACCGCAGAAATTTGATCGCTTAGAATTCGAACCCCCGAAGACGTTGCGCACTCACGCTGAAGGAGGTGTGACCATGTCCGGCAAGGCACCCTCGACAGTCCGGAACCACGATTGGCCCCGCCGCAGCTTCCTCAAGATGGCCGGTATCGCGACGGCCACGACTGCCGTCGGAATCGCCCCCGGCTGGCACCTGGCGTACGCGGCCGCGTTGACCAAGGCGCAGCGCGAAAAACTGACGCCGGACGACATCATCGCGCTCATGAAGAAGGGCAACGAACGCTTTCGCAAGGGCAAAGAGTCCCCGCACGACTATCTTGCGCAACAGAAAGCGAGCGCCAAGGGTCAGTTCCCCGCGGCGGTCATTCTGAGCTGCATTGACTCCCGCGCACCGGCCGAGACGATCATGGACCTGGGGATCGGCGACTGCTTCAACGCGCGCGTGGCCGGCAACGTCGACAATGACGATATCCTCGGGAGCATGGAATTCGCATGCAAGCTCGCCGGTGCCAAGGTCGTGCTGGTGATGGGACACACCGCGTGCGGCGCGATCAAGGGTGCGATCGACAACGCGCAGCTCGGAAATCTGACCCAACTGCTGGCCAAGATTCGGCCCGCCGTCGAGGCCACCCAGTACCAGGGCGAACGCTCCGCCACGAACTATGGCTTTGTCGACGCGGTGGCGCGCAAGAATGTCGAGTTGACGATGATCGACATTCGTCGGCGCAGCGCCGTGCTAGCCGACCTCGAAAAGTCCGGTGCCATCAAGATTGCCGGAGCGATGTACCACCTGGAAACCGGGCTGGTTGAGTTCTTCGCTTGAGGCGCCGAGAGCATCGACTGACGCCCGTCGTGGCTTTCCCGATGGTGCTCGACCGGCCGCGCGAATATTCTCGTGCGACCGTCTGCCCCGGTCCTTTCCGTCGCTATTGACTGAGTTCGGATCGGCAGTGCGCACTCGCTTGATCCGATCTGCTCCGCCGGGGTTCGCGTGACGCGGAAATCGGGCTTGCGGTTGCCGCCGGCCTTGACCGGCGTCAACCCCCGGCTGCGGCCACACTGTGAGAATAAGCGACGACGGCGCTCGTCCGTCGCCAGCGCGAACGCGCCAACTGGAGAACGGCATGCATGCCTATCCTCACCGGTACGTGGTGAGGGCGTCGGCCCGCCCTGCGGGCGATGTCACCATCGCTTCGGCTCGACTTCCCGATCTCGCGACCGCGCCACCAGCCGAATTCGACGGCCCTGGCGACCGCTGGTCGCCCGAGACGCTGCTCTGCGCGTCGGTCGCGAACTGCTTCATCCTCACGTTCCGCGCGTATGCCCGGGCATCGAAGCTCGAATGGACAACCCTCGAGTGCAGCACCGAGGCCGTGCTCGACAACGTCGCCGGCGTCGCGCAGTTCACACGCTTCATCACGCACGCTACGCTCAAGGTTCCCGCGGGCGCCGACACGGGGAAGGCGCGCCCGCTCCTTCAGAAGGCCGAGGATCGCTGTCTCGTATCGAACTCGCTCAAAGGCGAGCGGCATCTCGAGGCAGAGATCGAGACGGGCTAAACCTGCCGCGGCCGTGCTCGCCACAGCCAAACGGCGAAAGCGGAGGAAGGAACTTCTGCGCGACCGACGGCCACGGGCAATGGGATGCGTTCGCGCCCCGGGTTGGCCGGCGACCCCTCTGAGTGAGTTGGTTGTTTGCGCGCGCCTGCTGAGCCGTGAAGCATTTTCATAGGGGCCGAAGCGCGGCACTCGTCAGCGCAGCGGGCGAGTGCTTCGGGTCCGAAAGCCGCCGTCGCGTCGTCCTGCCTGTTCACGAGCGCAGCGACGTAGCGCGTCTGTGAACGCTCGTCGATGTCCGGCGTGCCACTGACCAGATGCCGGTCGATATTGCCGCACGGAAGCCTGCACCCGGGCGCGGCGCTCCAAGCGAGGTTTTCCGGAGACCCCCGTGCTGGGCCGCCGCGGCGGGTACGCGCGCCAGCTGCCTCCACGAGGCAGCCCGAAGGCGCGGCGGTTCTACTCCGCATCCGAAGGCACTTTTCGCCGGAAGGGTGTTCTATAGAATTCTCGCCTCGAAGAACTGTTTGCCCTAGACATGAACGCGCAACCCGTGACGTTCGCCGTCGAGGAAGACAAGACGGTCTCCGCATTGCTGCAGGCGCCCGCGTCGGCGCGCGCCTGCTACGTGCTTGCCCACGGCGCCGGCGCCGGCATGACGCATCCGTTCATGGCGAGCGTCGCGAGCCACCTCGCCGAGCGTGGCGTCGCGACGCTGCGCTTCCAGTTTCCCTACATGGAACGCGGCTCGAGCCGCCCGGATTCCCCGAAGATTGCGACGCAGACCGTCCGCGCCGCCGTGGCCGCCGCAGCGCGGCTCGTCCCCGAGCTGCCGCTTTTCGCCGGTGGCAAGTCCTTCGGCGGCCGCATGACGTCGGAGGCGCAAGCCGCCTCGCCGCTGCCCGGGGTGCGTGGTCTCATCCTCATCGGATTCCCGCTGCATCCGCCCAGACAGCCGGGCGACGCCCGCGGCGAGCACCTGCTGCGGGTGGGGATTCCGATGCTGTTCTTCCAGGGCGCGCGCGACGATTTCGCCGAGTTCGCGCGCCTCCAGAAGCTCGCCGGGCGACTCGGCGCACGCGCGACGTTCTGGATCTTCGACGACGCCGACCACTCGTTTCACGTTCCCGCGCGCTCGGGCTACACGGACGAGGAAGTGCGCGCGGCGCTGGCCGGTGCCCTTGTCGATTGGATCGATAAGACGGCGGTGGCGAAGACGGCGTGATGTCGACACAAGCAAATGGAACTGCATCGGCAACGAGCTGCTTTCCATCGAACGCCTGCAATTGCCCTTGAAATCTCAAGAACGCCTCAAGACTCGATTTCATCATTTCGCGCAGCGTGGAGAGGGTCATCACCTGCCAATTCTGTTGCGTCAAGCGATCCGTCCCGCCGCTATGGAATCTGCCCGATGCCGGGTCGGGCAGCTTCGACCCCCAGCCCGCACCGGAGTACATATTCGATCAACGCATCACGCGGTGACGCCGAGCGTCGACCGCCGTTCGTGCACGACGCTGGACAGGCGCATGCCGACAGCCACCAGGCGCGCTCGCTGACGCTCGCGAAACACCCCCTGCCGGGCAATACGGCGTCGCGGCGATGCCCGATCACCCCCGTTTCCCGTCGGCACGCGCAAGTCAACCCGTGCTACGCTACTCTCGACCGCGTGTCGAAGCGTTGGATTTACTGTCCCTGGAGTGGACGTAACGGGTTTTCTCGGCGAGATTGGCGCTCAGCCGAGGGGCGCGAATCTCGGCTTTGAATGCGCTACGCGCTCAACTTGGCGCGCTGTAGCTGCTTGCCGCTCCTCACGCAAGGAGGTTTCTTCCGATGCGTCCGAGATCGAGTCGAACAGTAAATCGCTTGACGTCGTGGCAAAAGGAGTGGGGCCTTTGTATCATTCTTCTCGCGTGCGTGTTTTTGAACAGCTGCGTCGGTATCACCAAACCAAGCAACGGCAGCAGCTTCCCGAGGCCCGGATAGCACGGGCGCTCGGGATTCGCGTCGGCCATTGCGCGATCAGCGGCTGACGCCCGCGCGTCGAGCCAGGGGCAATTTGCCCGGTGCAGCGACCGTTATCATCATTTGCATCAGCTTCGCCCGCGGCTCGAGCCGCCGGGGCTGCGGCGCCGAGGCGTGCCGCACCCGGCGCGCCCCTGGCGGCGCGAAGTCATGTCATCGCGAAAGGGTAGTGCCATGACTACGGTCCCGCCTCCGGTCACAGCGGATTCCGGCGCAGGCGTGATCGCCCGCTTCCTGCGTGCACGCGGCGTCGAGCGTGTCTTCGGGCTTTGCGGTGGGCACATCATGCCGATCTGGATGCGGATCGACGCCGAAGGTATCCGCATCGTCGACGTGCGCGATGAGCGCGCCGCCGTATACATGGCACACGCGCAGGCGGAGCTGACCGGCACACTCGGCGTCGCGCTCGTCACCGCGGGGCCCGGCGTCACCAACGCCATGACCGGCATCGCCAACGCGCATGTCGCCCGCGCGCCGGTGCTGCTGCTTTCCGGCGTGCCGCCTCGGGCGCAGGAGAATCGCGGCGCGTTGCAGGACATGGTCCATACCGACCTCGTGAAGCCGCTCACGCGCTACGCGCAAACCGTGCGCGAGCCGAGCCTCATCCTGCAGGAGCTCGACGAAGCCGTTGCACGCGCCTTCGGCCAGGGCGGCGAGCCGGGTCCCGTGTACCTCGACTTTCCCGTGGACACGCTGCGCGCCACGGTGCCGCGGGCGCTGCAGCTCGCCGAGCACTTCGCGCCCAAGCCGAAGCCACGGATCTTCCCGGACCCGCAGCCGTCGGGCGGGCGGTTGACCTGCTGTGGTCGGCGCGTCGCGTGCTGGTGGTGAGCGGCCGTGGCGCCCGCGGGGCCGGCCCCGCGCTGCGGCGGCTGCTCGAGCGCCTCGATGCGCTCTATCTCGACACCGGCGAGAGCCGCGGGCTTGTCCCCGAGGAGCATCCGTCCGTCGTCGCCGCGATGCGCGGCAAGGTGATGGGCGAAGCCGACGTGGTGGTCACCTCGGGCGTCGGCTCGACTTCCAGCTCGCGTACGGTTCTCCCGCCGTGTTCGGCAACGCGCAATTCCTGCGTATCGCCGACACAGCCTGCGAGCTCCGCGACAACCGTCGCGGCACGCGGAGATCATGGCCACACCGGCGCTCGCGCTCGAGACGATCCTCGAGGCCGCCGGCAACCGCGCGCCAGCGTGCGACCGCGATTGGGCGCGGCCCGTGCGCGCGAGGCATGCGGAGCGCGCGGAAAGCTCCACGCACGATGCGCGAAGCCGCCCGGAACCGACGGGCGCATGCATCCGAATCGCGTGCTGGCCGCGACTTCGCGAAGCCTCGGCGGGACGCGTGTCATCGTGCCGATGGCGGCGACTTCCTGAGCTTCGCCCGCGTCGGCCTACCGGCGCAGCACGTACCTCGACCCCGGATCGCTCGGCTGCATCGGCATCGGCACGCCGTTCGGCATCGCCGCGGGCCTCGCGTGCCCGGGCCGGTGGTGGCGGTGCTGACGGGTGACGGCTCGTTCGGCTTCAACGCGATGGAGATCGACACCGCCGTGCGCCACGGGCCCGATCCTCATCGTCGTCGCGAACAACGGCAGCTGGCCGATCGAGGTCCGCGACCAGGCAGGAAACCCATGGCAAGGTGGTGGGCACGCGGCTGCGATACGCCGACCATGCCGCCATGGCGCGCGCCTTCGGGCATGCACGGCGAGCGCGTGAGAGCGCGCCGAAGCGTGCCCGCCGCGCTCGCCCGCGCCCTCGCCAACGTCCGGCGCTGCTCGACGTGGTGGTGACGCCCGAAGCCGCATCCTCCGACGCGAAAAGCGGGCTCGCCTGGGTTCCGGACCTGCAGGCCATCGCCGCCTGGGACGAGGCAGAAGCGAGGTGGCGCGCCGGCGGCGCGGCGCCGGCAGGCGGCATTACGCCGGGAGAGCGCAATGAACAACCTTCGCAACCTCGGTGAGGTCGTTGCCCGGCACGCGCGCCTGCAGCCGGACAAGGTCGGCACGCGCGACTCGCGGCGCGCGCTCACCTTTGCCCAGTGGAACGCACGCGCCTGCCGGCTCGCAAACGGGTTGCTCGCCCTCGGCCTGCGCAAGGGCGATCGCGTGGCGCTGCTTGCGTACAACCGTGTGGAGTGGATGGAGATCTATGTCGCCCTCGGCCAAGTCCGGCATGGTGGCGGTGCCCCTCAACTTCCGCCTGGTCGGTCCCGAGATCCGGTACATCGCCGAGCACTGCCACGCCGGCGCGATGATCGTGCAGGATGGGCTCGTCGATCGGGTGGAGGGGTTGCGCGACGGGCTCGACATCGCGGCGAAGGCGTGGATTCACGTGGAGATTCCGCGCCGTCCGGCTGGACCGATTACGAGCAGCTGATTGCCGGCGCCGCCGACACCGAGCCCGACGCGCAGGTGAGGCCGACCGATAAATGGGCGCTGATGTACACCTCGGGCACCACCGGCAAGCCCAAGGGCGCGATCCGCAACCACCAGGGCAGCGCGCTCATGTCTCTCGTGACGGCGCTCGACATGGGCCTCACCGGCGACGACACCGCGCTTCTGGTGATGCCACTGTGCCACGCGAATTCGCTCAACTTCCTGTGCACGTTCACCTGCCTTGGCGCGACCTCGGTCATCGACGACCGCAAGAGCTTCGATCCCGGCGCGCTGCTCGCCACGATGGCCGCCCATCGCGTGACCTTCACGTCGCTCGTACCCACGCACTACATCATGGCGCTGTCGCTGCCGCCGGCGCAGAAGGCAAGCTACGACGTGTCATGCGTGCACAAGCTGATGATCTCCTCGGCGCCGGCGCGCAAGGACACGAAGCTCGCGATCATGGAGTACTTTGCCAACTCGCAGCTCTACGAGCTCTACGGCTCCACCGAGGCGGGCTGGGTGACGCTCCTGCGCCCGCACGAGCAGATCGAGCACCTGGGTTCGGTCGGCCGCGAATGGACGGGCTCGGGCCGGTCCGGATGCTCGATCCGTCCGGGCGGGAGGTGCCCGACGGAGAAATCGGCGAGCTCTTCTCCTGCACACCTTACGCCTTCGACGGCTATCTCGACGACCCGGTGAAGACGGCCGAGGCGCTGCGTGGCGACTACTGCTAGCGTGGGCGACCTCGCGCGACGCGACGAACAGGGCTACATCCATCTCGTGGACCGCAAGAGCAACATGATCATCAGCGGGGGGGAGAACATCTACCCCGCGAGATCGAAGGCGCGCTCGGCCGCTATCCCGGCGTGCAGGACGTCGCCGTGATCGGCCTGCCGCACGAAAAATGGGGGGAGGCGGTCCACGCCGTGATCGTGATGCGCGAAGGCGCCACAGCGACCGAGGCGCAGGTGCTCGAGTGGTGCCGCGACAAGATGGCCGGCTACAAGCGCCCGCGGGGCGTGACGTTCATGACGGAGGGCGAGATCCCGCGAACCGCCACCGGCAAGATCCAGCACCGGCTCCTGCGCGAACGCCTGAGCGAGAAAGCGGCAAGCCCGCGCGCTTCCGCTTGAACGAATTGTTGGACGCCGCCGTGCTTTTCATTTTGGCTCCCACGATTTTCTCGTGGCTGCCAATGAACGCTAAACGCCGTATGGGAGCTTGGAGGCCATCATCTTCCTCCGGTCAATCTTGCGCCCGTCGACAATGAACGTTCCGTCGCCAACAGCGTGAACCGTGCGCTTCTCCTTGCGTGCGGTATCGATGCATGCGGCAACCGCCTCCAACACGACAATGTTGTGCTTCTTAACGATGTCGATGACCTTGCACTCTATGTTGGCGAGGCACTCCTTGATCAAGGGCGACCTGACGACTTTGCCCTGCACAGGCGTGAGCTTGAACTTGGCAAACTTGTCTGTGTCTGTCCCGGAGCACGTCCCTATACCGACCACCTTATCCAGCATGTCAACCGTGGGAATGGCAATGACGCACTCCCTATTCTTTCGCAACGCCGCGAAAGAGTGATTCCATTCACCCGTGGTGATGGCAAATACCGGAGTGAAATCCATCACCATGGTCCAGGAGATGGTCATGATGTTGTCTTTCTGCCCATCATGGGTCGTCACGAGGACAACAGGCCCTGATTCCATCAGGGTAAAGGCCTTGCTCAGCTTCAACTGACGCATGAGAGCACCTCGTGATATTCCTTTTGTCGCAGGTAATTCCTAAGCAAACCGGACCAGACCTAAACTGGTCTGGCCATGAAGAAATGTCCGAGCTGCAACACGGCGCGACCGTATTTTCTCTCTGACGGAAGACTCAAATGCCGATCGTGCGGGAGGCGTTTCAGTTGGGCTTCGGTCTGGGATTCGGTGCGCCTGAGAGCCCTCAGCAAGCAGCGGCTCCTCGAGATGTTCGTTTTGGGGGTGCCGGCGTATCGGCAGCGGTTTCGCCAGCGACACCAGTGCGGCCACCCGCGAGCGGTTCTACCGGCTGGCGCGAGCATGCTGCGCGGCCATGGAGCACTTGCGGGAGACGTTTGCGGGGACGATGGAATGCGACGAAACCACGTTCGCCGGGGCCCGCCACAGCAAGCGCGGTTGGGGTGCCGCTGGGAAGGTCATCGTGTTCGGCATCGTCCAGCGCAATGGACTGGTCAAAGCGCTGCCGATCCCGGTCCACAACCAGGAAGCGATAATGCGCGAAATCCAGGCCCACACTCGGGAGGGATCGCTGTATTACACCGACGAATGGCAGGCGTACGCGACCCTGAAGCTGCGCGGTGAACATGTGATGATCCGCAAAGAGAAGGGCCGGCCAGTCGGGCGTGATCACATCAACGGCATCGAAGGATTCTGGAGCTATGCCAAGAACTGGCTCTACCCCTACCGCGGCGTCCCCCGGCAATATTTCCATCTCTACCTGGGCGAGGTCTGCTATCGCTTCAATCACCGCGGACAGTGGCACAACAGATGGGTCGTTGGGGTTACTGGTACGTGTCCCCGTCCAGTTGTAGACGATGTTGGCGTCGGCAGCGAAGGACGCGCCAATACCTATGACCGCCCCCAGCGGAAGCTGCTAAGACCTTTCGGATGCGTTCCTCCGGACGGTGCGACGCAACACAAGCGGAATAGGTAGCTCCATATAAGCAATGCACCTGCCGAGCGGCCTATTTGAAGCCGCGCAAGCATACGGTGTACCTGCTGGCGGATTGGCGCAAAAACAATGTATTGGCTTATGTCAGCACTGGGCTCGTGGTCCCGCCCGTAAAGCCTATCGACAGGGCTCTCACCGCGCTCCCGAAGGCGGGTTGCGATAACGGCCGTACCATGCCCGGATCGCTGCACGCACCGACGGTGCTACGCTCTTCGTTGCACGCCCGAGGAGTCGCGCCATGACCAAACTTATTTTTGGGCTTCTCACGTCGGTCCTTGCGGTTACTAGCGCGAATTCTTTTGCGGACGATCCGGACAAGAATCCATCGCTTAAGAAACAACCCTCTCCCAAAATTATGACCTTGCCGTACGACCCGCAAAAGGCAGATGAAGCCCGGCGGGAGGCGGCGGCAGGGCTTCCACATGTCCGAGCAGACGAACTCGATCTTGGCCGCCAGTTCCTGACCGAGCATGGCAAAGAACTGCTCGACGAGCACCCGAAAGCTTGCCGAAACCTCCAATCTCGATTCGGTCTCCACCCTCGAGTCAGGGGTCTCTCCGCTGCGCTTGCACACCAGGGATCGCGGACCTCATCTCTTGTCGCATTGCTTCTGCTGCGCGAGCTGCATCAGGCGCTGCAGGCGCCCGTTGGATTGCATCTTCTGGGCCTCGCCGCGAGCTGATCTGATTGGGCCCTGTTCTGCTTCGCAAGGGGCGAGTTGACGAAGGCCTCATTTTCGCTTTTCTCCTTCGCCATTTGGGCCATCAATGCCATTTGGTACGCAAGCTTCGATGCACCGGTCTGGTCGAGTGCTCCGGCCGTTGCGAGCGGCGTCAGGGCCTCGTGCTCGATCTTCCTCTCCTCATATTTTTGGCGCCCCTGTTCATACAGCTGCTGTTGCGTGGTCGCCAGCGCCTGAACGTTGGGCATCATCTGCTTAGCGTACGGGGCGAGCTCGGTAGCGATCTGCTCGCACGTCATCGCATCGTCCCCCTGCCGAGCAGGCGCTGAATCCGCCGCTCCGGCGGAAGGAATCCAGAGCGCCGCGCTGGCCGCCAAACCCGCGGCCATCGTCTTGCATATCATTTGACATGCATTTCTCCACCAGGTGTCCGTCGAAAGGAGCCTCATCACGAAGCACCCACTCTCACTTCTTCACGCAATGCTTCTGCGCCCAGAGCTGCTTCAGGCGATCCATTCGCGGGTTGACTCGCGGCGGCGTGCCGAGCATGGCCATCTGCTGATCGGCCTGAGCCTCGGCAGCCTTCTGGGCCGCCGGCCCGGTGCCTCCCAACCCGCCTGTCATCATCGCGCCTGTCATCAACGCGGCAGTGGCGGCGCGCTGGCTCCTCATCTGCTCATTTCTCTGATTCATCTCCTGCTGATCCCGCTGCGATTCGACCATGCCCTGCGCATAGATCTGCTCACAGGTCATCGCCTCATCGCCGGGCATGACCCCCGAGGCGTTCGCTCCCGCATTCGTCTTGTCTACGGCCGTGTCTGCTGCGAGTGCGACGGACATCCACGTCGCCGTGCCGAGGGCCCACGCTGCAACCATGCTTCTGCGTATCGTCGCCATGTCGTTCTCCTAACGGACGCCGCAAGAATACCAAGCACGCGGTAACGAATAGGGAACCGATTCGTGAAGCTCCCGCTTCGAGGTTCAGCCGCCACCGATCCGCGACACCAACGCCTCGGTCCGGGCCGATGGTCGCAAACCGAGCACGATGGAGAGGAGCTCGCGGCAACGCCGATAGGCATTTAGCGCCTGGGCCTCTCGCCCCGCGCGAGATGGCAGGCAATCAGCCGCTGGTAGAGCTCCTCGGCAAGGTTGTCCTGCTCCAGCGCGGCGCGGTACAGCGCGATGGCGATGTTCGGCGCGGCCGGTGCGCTCCAGGCGCTGGCCCAGCGCATCGACCGATCGAACGAACCGCGCGCGCAGCCGGTCGCGCATCGGCAGCGCCCAGGGCGGCAGCTCGGCCTCGCCGAAGAAGTGGCCGCGGTAGAGCGAAAACAGTTGCAGGCGCCGTGTCTCGAGCTCGCCGTCGTCGACATGCTGTGCCGCGAGGCCGGGCCCGAGCAGCGACTCGATGCGGCCGCAAACGTGCTCGAAGGCCCAGGTGTCGAGCCAGGTCACGTGCTCGTCGAATGCGATCTGGCCATCGCGCACGACGAGCAGGTCGGCGCCGAGCAGGGCCCGCGTGCGATAGCAGCATCGTCTTCAGCGCGTCGCGTGCCTCGTCGCCGTCGGCATCGGGCCACAGCGTCGCAGCCACCCGCGCAGCGTCGACGTGGCGGCCGCCGAGCGCCGTGATCAGGCGCAGCATGATCGAGCAGCCGTTTCGGCGCTTTGCGCGAGAACCTGACCGGCACGCTGTCGCGCTCCATGGCGAAGCCGCCCAGCGTATGCACGCGCAGCGGCCAGGGCCAGCGGACGATGCCGATGTCGGGGCAGGCCAGCGAGCGCGCCGCGATCGCCTTGCGCGCGAAGGCGGCGTCCGCGTCGAGCTCGAGCGCTGCGCCGCACAGCTCGGCGGCGACGCGCGGCAAGGCGCGGAAGAAGTGCGTGAGATCGATGCTGCGCGCCTGGACGAATGCCGCGCGTCAGCTCGGCGCGCGCCTCGTCGTGCGACGCCGCCGCGCCAGTGCTGCAGCGCGCGCGTCAGATGGGCGTGAGCGATGCATGGCGTCGCCTGCGCGCCGTGCGACAGCTCGCCCGCGCGCGCAAACGCGGCAGCGGCTTCGTCGAGGCGGCCGAGCGCGACGAGCACGAAGCCCTCCTGCATCATGATCGTCGTGCGGCCGCCCTCGGGCACGCACGCCTCGAGCTGCTTGCGATGGCGCACCTTCGCGTGTTCCCAGGCGTCTTCGGGCGCGCCGATAAGCAGGGCGTGGCGCGAGCTGTAGTAGTGGAACGTCCAGTAGTCGCGCGGATGGGACGGGTGAAGCAGCGGATGGGCCGCATCGAGGCTCGCGCGGCCCGCCGCGGTGTCGCCTGTCGCCGAGCGCGAGCGCCGCACGCAGACATGTGCGCGCGCGCCCGCAACGGGCGCAGCGCATCCGATGGGGCGAGCCGGTCGATCGCGTCAAGCTCGCCGCGCAGCTGCGCGGACCACGTGGCATCGTAGAAGCGTGCGTCGACGACGAGCAGATGCCACAGTGCGCGGCTGTAGTCGCCAACGCGCCGGCGACGCGGCGACGGTGGCGCCAGCCTGGAAGAAGTCGCCGCCGCGCACGCGATCGAGCCCGAGGCCGAGCATCGGAAGCGCCGCCGTCGCGGCGCGCAGCGCGATCTCGGGCTCGATGTCGCGTGCCCAGAGCGGCGAACGCCCGCTCGATGTCGTCGGCGACGGCATCCATGGCTTCGCGCCGTTCGACGGCGAGCAGCAGGCGCGCGGCGCTCCGGAAGAGCGCGAGCGGCGTCGCTTCGCCAGCGCCCGGCGTCGCCGGCGGAATGCGGGCGGCGCGCTCGTCGAAGCCGACGTACGACAGGTTGTCGAGCAGCGCGCACTGGACGAAGCCGCAGGCCGTCAGGTCGAGGCCCGACGCATCGGCATCGCGCTCGAAGCACGCTTCGGCGAGCAGCCATTCGGCGCGCGCGAGTCCGAGGTCGTCGAACTGCAACGCATAGCCGCGCCAGAAATGCGACCAGCCGGAATCACGTCCGGCGGCATCGACCACGTCGCGCAGGCCCGGCAGGCCGCGCTGCGCCAGCACTCGCTCGCCATCGGCTGCACCGGCGAGGACGTGGTCGCCCGCCATGTCGCTCATCACGGACGTTGGCGCAATGCGCAAGTTGAGTCGTCTCGATGGCATCGGCCGTCCTTCTCTCAAGGCGCGTCAATCATATTCCGGGCTCAACCCCTACGGCGGGGCAGATCGGCAATCCGTTACCAATCCGTTCAATCTCGCGCCTTACTGCGGTATCCCGCGGTGGAAGATCGAAAGATAGTCGACGAGACTCACACCGACAACGGTGATGAGCCCACTCGCTGACCAGCACCGATCGGGCCGTTCGACGTATGCCCTGTCCCCCGCGGGTCGACGCTTCCAGGCGCGCGGCAGTTGCGGGCCGTCCCAGATGGCTCGGCGCGGATGGTCGTTGCGACCCTTGCGCGCGCGACGCGACGTCGCGACGTGCCTTCCGGCTCAGTTCCGAACTCGGCGCTTCGCGAACCCGATCGCCGCCATGCCAACGCCGAGAAGCGCGATCGTCGCCGGCTCCGGAACAGATCGCGTACCCAGGGTGCCGTTTACTTCGGCGACAGCATCTTCGATGCCGGCATCGAATGCCGAGGAGGTTGGCGCGATCGGCGAATCCGAAAAACCGGCTGCGCCCGCGGTCAAGTGAAGGCCGATCGAAAAGATCCCGTCGAGGACGCCGGCGCAATACGACGTTGCCGATGGACAGTCTGCCCCGGCTTCCCAGCTGCCTGTCGATGGAAGCGTCGTCGTTTGACTGCCGAGCAGACCTGAACCGTTCAGCCCGTCATAGAAATCGAAGACGACATTCGCGGGCGCTGCGGAAACGTCGAGGTGAAAGAAACTCAGCATCGTGCCGGTGTAGGGCGGCGGAGTGGGTGCCGATGAGAAATCGAAGTTGATGATCACATCGTCCAGGTCCGTCCCGACCACTAGCGGGACCGTTGTGGCCAGCGCCGGCGCTGCGACCGCGGCGAACAGGAACGCCAACCCCACGCCGAGAACCCTGCGGGTCTTGTCCATGGTCACTCCTTGAAATTGCGCCCGAGCAATGGTTTGACGCATAGAGCAGGCCACGCCACACGAAGCCCCAAGTAATCAGAGCGCTACCTTCGAGCCGCCATGCGTCGTCGAGGACTTTTGTAAACTTTTTCGACACCGATGTGACGGGAAGGGTCGCGTCCGGGATTCCTTCTTCCGGCGCGTTGCCCATCGACGGCGCCACCATCATTGCACGCCGAATCGCTGATTCCAGAGGTGTTGCGCGTGGCCGGGCGGATCGTCAGCTCGAGCGGCGGCAGTCCACAATGGAGCAACGGACGCCGATCTGCGCCCCCTTGTTGCGGCGCTTGTTGATCTTGACGATGGCGAGCTTCAAGTGCTGATTGACGCGGCGAATCAAGTTCCACAGAGCACCCGGCTTGCTGGCGTGGATCGAGCACGCCGCGGACTGGGAACAGAACCGACGGCGCGGTCTGGACTTTCCACTGCAACCGGCTGAGGCCGCGATCCCGCCGGAGGAAGACGCGATCGGCATTGACGCCGCGGTGACGATGCGAGAGGCGTTCGCGCAGGACCCCACGACGAAGGCAACCACCATGCTCGCGTTGTTCGATGCGGTTATCGGGTTGCTAACTGGCGGTGAGCGCAGGCATTAGCGCCCGTTTAACCGATAGCAATGACAATGGCGGCCTAGCGGAAAATTCCCACGGCGACACCGACCGGCAGCGCCTGGCCGAGGCCGTGTAAAAACAGTCGCAAACATTCTTATTTGGGTGATGAAGGTGCACGGAACCTTGGAAGGATCACAACCCCGCCCAGCGGTATTGCTATGCAACGCCGATCAGGTCATAACTGTCGCCCGCGCGTGCCGACACCCCTTTGCTGGCGTAGAACTTTGATCGAATTCTCTCGGTTCACCGGTAATGTCAATGCCGCCCCCGACCGTCGGAACGACAACCGAGTCCATCGCCGCGACGGTGAAGAGGTATCTGCCGTGGGTCGTCGCCACCGCTCTTTTCATGGAACAACTCGACTCCACGATCGTCAACACGGCCATTCCGTCGATGGCGGCGACCCTGGGTGTGGCGCCGCTCAGCCTGAAGGCCGTCGTCACCAGCTACATCCTGAGCCTGGCCATCGGCATCCCCGTCAGCGGCTGGATCGCGGATCGCTACGGCACGCGCCGCGTGTTCGCGCTGGCCGTCGCGATCTTCACGCTCGCCTCCGTGCTCTGCGGCCTGTCGGTCAACGTCCCAATGCTGGTGGCTGCGCGCATCCTGCAGGGCCTCGGCGCGGCGATGATGACGCCGGTCGGCCGCTTGGCGATCATCCGCACGTTTCCGAAGGCGGAGCTCCTCGTGGCGATGAACTTCGTCATCATTCCTGCGCTGATCGGACCTCTGCTCGGCCCTACCGTCGGGGGCCTGATCGTGCACTGGTTATCCTGGCGCGAGATCTTCTTCGTCAACGTGCCGATAGGAATCGCGGCGCTGCTGATCATCCAGCGCCACATGCCCGACTATCGCGAGGTTGCGCCGCGACCGCTGGATGTCGTCGGTCTCGTCCTGTTCGGAAGTGGCACGGCGCTGCTGTCGTGGCTGCTGGAAATCTTCGGCGAGCACACCATCGACTTCACGTCGGGAGGGATCCTCTTCCTGCTCTCGATGAGCCTTCTGGCGGCCTACGCATGGCACGCGCGACAGCTCGCCTACCCGCTGCTGCGTCTCTCGCTGTTCACCGTACGCACGTTCCGGGTATCGGTCGTCGGCGGGTTCGTCACGCGGCTGGGCGTCGGGGGCATGCCGCTCCTGCTCCCGCTGCTCTACCAGCTCGGCCTTGGGCTGCCCCCGTGGGAGGCGGGCCTGCTGATGATGCCACCGGCCGCCGCGGCGATGGGCATGAAGTTCCTGAGCTCGTTAATCCTGCGGCGCTATGGCTTCCGTCCGATCCTGATCGCGAACACGGCCATGCTCGGCCTGACGATCTGCACGTTCTCGCTGGTGACGCCGGCGACGCCGCTGCCGGTGATCGTGCTCTTGGGTCTCGCGCAGGGGCTCTTCAGCTCGCTGCAGTTCTCGAGCATGAATTCAATGGCCTATGCGGACATCGAACCCACCGAGTCGAGCATGGCCACGTCTATCGCCAGCACCTGCCAGCAGATGTCGCTGAGTTTCGGGCTTGCCTGCGGTTCGCTGATCGCGGCGTGGTTCCTGGGCGACCTCCCGCAAACCGAGCAGGCAGCCGTCACTCATGCGCTGCACTACACGTTCCTGACGGTCGGCGGGCTGACGGCGTTGTCATCGCTCATGTTCTGGACGCTGCGGCCGGGGGATGGCGACAACGTCAGCCGCGGCAGACAACCCGATACGACATGAACCGGCGTCAGCGCCTCGCCGATCGGCTGACCTGGCGGGCACTTCGTCGATCCAGACCCTGAAGCCGGCCCGCGTGGTGGTTTGGTCGCTGCGCACCGTTGCGCGTCACCCAACGACTGCTCGCGGCGAATTTCAGCCCATCTGCCGAATGACAGCTCCTGGCCGAGGCCGAGTGGAAACGGTCTTGGTAGGGCTTGTCCGTCGTTGTGGGTGAAGGCAAGGGAAGCGGTGTTAAGGAGTCAATGCCAGCGTGATGAGCACGCTGATTGAGCGTCCGAGGGCACTGCAATTGGTGCCTTCAGGCACCCGCGAGTCGCATCGCCCGCATCGTTCTTGCCATCCCGAGCAGCTTGGTCAACCACTTGAAGTTGTAGGCCAGCACATGCAGGCTCATCTCGGTGCCGACGTGTTGCAGTCCACGCGTGAGGAAATGCGTCGAGCCCTTCCAGTGCTTCAGTGTCCCAAACACATGCTCGATCGTGCGCCGCCGCAGTGTCATGGTCTCGGGTATGCGATCGAGCCGGCGCTGCATCGCTTCCAACACCGCTTCATGCTCCCATCGGGAGATTCGCCGATAGTTACTGGTCGTGCATTGCCCTTTGAGCGCGCAGCGCGGGCAGGCTGAGGCCCAGTACCTGTGAAGGGTCATGCCGTGCTCGACCGGCGTGAAGCGGTGGATGGCGCGCTCCCCGGCCGGGCACTGGTACTGGTCCTCCCTGGCGAGGTAGATGAAGTCGGCCTTACTGTAGCGACCCTCTGCCTTGGCAGTGGAGGTCATCGGCTTGGGCACCATGGGCGTGATGTTGGCCTCGGTGCGAACCGCTTACTGCTTGCGCCGACGCGCGAAGTAAGTGCTTCTTCTTTATGGTTATTACTTAGACCGTTCCGACCATCGCCTTCCGACCAATTCCGTCAACCCACTTTACAGATGATGATAACGGGACGGGTGCCGGTTATCGTCAATACATTGTTTTCGTGACAGTTGGGCTAGGAGGCACGCCATGTGCTTGAGCAGGGCGCGCTGGGGGTGCCCGAAAATAGGTACGAACCATCCGACGTCCCGCGCCTAGTGGACTGTAACACTTAAAACGGTAGTAGCATCATGCCTACGGAGGGCGTGATGAAACTGACCAAGAGCGAGCGCATGGAATTGCAGCGTCAAGCGAGCGCAAGGAACGGACGGGCCGACTCGGCGCGTCATGCGCGGCTGATCCTGCTGCTGGCCGAGGGGCTGACCTGGGCCGAGATTCGCGCCAAGCTCGACTGCGCCGACAGTTACATCAGTCGCTGGAGCAAGCGCTTCGCAGCCGATCGGCTGGCGGGGCTGTTTGCCCGACACGCCGGACGGGAGCGCTACAAGGTGACCGATCGGGTGGAGGCGCGCGTGTTGGCATGGACGACCAAGCGCAAGCCGGCCGACGGCTCGACGCACTGGTCCTCGCGCAAGCTGGCCGCCGAGTTGGGTGGCGATATCTCGCACATGACGGTGACGCGCATCTGGGCCAAGCACGGCCTGAAGCCGCATCGGCTCGAGGGCTACATCGCTTCGAACGATCCCGACTTCGAGACCAAGGCGGCCGACGTGATCGGGCTGTATCTGAACCCGCCGCAGCATGCCGCGGTGTTCTGCGTGGACGAGAAGACGGCGATCCAGGCGCTCGATCGCAAGGATCCGGTGTTGCCGCTGTCGCCGGGGCGTGCCGAGCGGCACGGCTTCGAGTACTTCCGTCACGGCACGCTGTCGCTGTACGCCGCCTTCAACACCAAGACCGGCGAGGTGCTGGGCAAGACCGCCGAGCGCCACACCTCGGCCGAGTTCGTGGCGTTCCTCACCGACATCGTGGTCAACCAGCCGCGCGGCAAGGAGATCCACGTCATCGCTGACAACCTCTCGGCGCACAAGACCAAGCGCGTCGACGAATTCCTCGCGGCACACGCCGAACGTTCACCTGCACTTCACTCCGACGTACTCGTCGTGGCTGAACCAGGTCGAGCTGTGGTTTGCCAAGATCGAGCGTGACGTGATCGCCCGCGGCGTGTTCACCTCAGTGCCCGACCTGAAGAGAAAACTCATGCGCTACATCCGTCAGTACAACAAAGCAGGCCAAACCCGTGAAGTGGAAGTACTTCGATCCCACACGACGGATTACTCCCGATTCAATCGTTACAGTCCACTAGTGATGGCGCCACCCTTGGGAGGGCGTATGGACGGCAAGTGGATCCTGTTGATCTCGGTCGCCTGGGTGCTCGGCGTTCTATTTGTGCTAATCCTGATGCGAATGGCCGGCGATCAAGATCGCAACGCGCGCCGCCAACAGAAGGACATCGACCCCTTTGCCGAGATCACGGTTACGCGGCCCGGTGAATAGCCCGGGGGTGACGCAAGATGGTCTTCCTTAGGTGCTGTTGACCTTCAGCCGTGACAGTCACGACGCCCATCATGCTTCTCTGGGCATAACCAGCGGCAACGAGTGCGTCGACGAGCTCCAGCGCTTCAAAGCGTAAGGTATTACCTTCCGCGCACCGCCTCAGGCAAGCGAGCTGATCGTCGGTTAGCTGCCGCGTTGTGAACGATGCGAGCGAATGCGATGGGTTGGCAAGTGCTATTGAATCGCGGAGTTGTGGCATATCCCGGCTCGCCTTGTTGGTGAACAAAGAAGTTTACAAAGTTTGTGACTGCGTGCGTCGTCCGCGCCGGGCGCGCGCTGCTAGAAGGCGCAGCGCGATCGGCCTGCGACGCAACGCTATCGGATAACTGTTGGATGAATCAATCCCTTTAAATTAGGTCGGCCGCTCGTGGTCGACGATTGCCGTTTGCCTCATCGACGTGCGACGGCGTGTAAGTGCGAACGCGACCACTCCTGCACCGAGCAACAACGTTGTTGAGGGCTCAGGCACCTTGAAAGAAAAGGTAGGATCAGCCTTGGCGATGAAGGAATTTCCTGCGAGGTCTAAGTACTGAAATTGAATGATACCGGTCGTGTAGGTGCCCTCGGGAACAGGCGGCGAGCGCGGCCTAAACGTGGCAAACAGAAAATCGAAAGACTCGCCCGGCGAGAGATCGAGTCCGACGAGATCCATGTAGAAATCGTCAAAATCTACTGCATAGAAGGGAAACGCGCTGCCAGAGTCAAAGCTACCGCTGCCGATTGATTGAAAAGTCGCGTTTTCGTTTGAGATAGGCGCGTTTGTAAAGCGTGCAATGACCGGCACATCGTCACTCTGACCAAAGGTCTGGCCGTTGTCCGCGAAGGAGAGGTCCAGTATCAGCGTGGCGTGGGCAATCTGTGCGAGGAAGACGCCCAAGAAGGCCACCAGCAACCGGCCACCCAAATGTAAGCGCATAAGTTCGTCCCGTTTAGATTGACAAGAATCGAAGATAGGCCGCTTCGCCATTGACGGATAGGAGATTCGCACCACCAAGAGTCAGCGGATCAGGCTATCACGGTTTGACGGGACCGGGTCGATAGGGCGAGGGCCTCGACAAACTCCTCGATGAAGCCGGCTGAAGGAGTTTTTCAACAGTATCGGCCGAACTGAGACGGTCAAGGTTCAGTACGATCTGAACCCCCAGCTGCCAGATCAAATCAAATCTGGGTTAGGACAGGTAAGCAAGACGCGACAGGTGTCTACGCTCAATGGTCTGGCAACGCCCCCTTTTCTGAAAATTGATGCGACCGTCAGAAGCGGGATTTCAAGCGGCCACGTATTCTGGTGTCTGCGAATTCGGCGCAACCGGCAGCTGCACGCCCGTCCCGGTGGTTCCGGAACCTGGAATTCTCGGCCTTCTCGGCATCGCATTGCTGGCCTTGGCGACCAGTCGCCGTCGCAGGCTATAACAGCAGCGATTCGCAACGAAGAGAAACGCCGGTCGTCGCTGGCGTTTTTCTTTGATGTGGTTCCGACATCGCTTGCTTTTGCGTGGGGGCGTTGCAAACAAAAGCCCCGCCGAAGCGAGGCCGATGTGGGGCGCAAATCAGCCTACTTGTTTGCGGCGGCGCTCAACGGGCGTGGTAAGCGTGCTACCAAGGCGGCAACTGCCCGCTGACACTCGGCTTCGTAATCATCGCGTGGCTGTGATCGTGCACGGTCCCGTCTCGAGCGCCATTCGCTATGACGGTTTCCATGCGGCTGCCTCCGCGCCCACTGCGTTTTGGGAGCACTTTCCCGAGGCGACGTGTCCTGTTCCATTCCGTGCTGTGTGATCAGTTCAACTTGCGACGCGCGAAGCCGAGTCCGGCGAGGCCGACGCCCAGCAGCGCGAGTGTGGCGGGTTCGGGAACCGCAGAAGCAACGACGTCGAGTGAGAACGCGGCCGACACCGCGCGGGGCGCTCCGTTTACATCAAAATAGTTCACGGTGAACAGGGCGGGGTTTACAAGGGTGAAGTCAAATTCGGTCGGGAGCGTTCAACCCGTGGAAATGAAGACGCACATTCAGCCCGCGTGCCGTTCCCGCTCCAAACACTCCTTGAGGGCCCTTTCGGATGCTCTATGCGCTGCCTCGGCCCGCGCATGGCCATTCCTGATGGTCGTGAGTAGCGTCGCCACGTAAGCCGGTAGCACAATCAGCGCCAGCATCAGGCCAGAGGCACCCGGATGCAGTTCTTGGAACGTCGGATCGAACAGCAACAACGAGTAGCCAACGATGCACAAAGCCTGGCACGCAAACAGATACTGAGGCCCGAATCGGAATCCATATCCGAACGTGATGAATAGATAGACGCCAAAGATTGCCAAGTAGGCGTTGCCAGAGAGGTAGATGCAGATCGTCGTCATCACGGCATCGGCGATCATGGCGATCGCACGGCGTGGAACGTTCTTTGCCGAAGAGATCCCGATCCAGGCAAGCAATCCGAGGCTAAACACAAGGAACACCGCAACGCCCCGTAGCAGAAGCGCGGTTTCTGGGTTACCGGGCCCGCCCTCCAGGAAGTGGCTCATGCCCATTCCCGCGATAACGAACGCCGCGATCACGACGCGCAGGATGGCCTGTTCGCGCTCGCTGTCAGTCCGCGCCTTGAGGCGTTCGCGTAGAGCTATTAGCTGATCCCGAAGAGTGTTCAACGTCGTTCTCCATGGGCGCCGACCGTATTGCAAGTCTAGTGCAGGGGCGCTCTGAGGGTCCGGGCGCTCTGACATACGGGCACGACCGGAAGACGCTACAGCTACAAGGCCCGCGTGTTTACCCGTCTTGCAACACCCCCCTCCGCGGGAAATTGCAGCAGCGTCACGCGGCCCCATGCACGCTTGATTCGGCGATCCATTTTTTCTCCCCTGGCCCCCTGTTCCTGTCGGTTTCCTTGACGGAAGAGTTGACCGCAGACGCCTAGCCGAATAGATTGGCCCCCGCCGGGACCAACTGGGTCCCGTAACTCGGCAGGTATCGGATGCTTTGTAAGGTTAATTCCCGTCCATGCACGTATGCAACGCGGTGGGCGACGGGATATTTCCCGTCAATTGGGTTCCCTACTTCTAGTTAGCCGGCTTGAACGGCGTCGAGCAACCGGTGCGACCGACAAACACGCTCGATTTCCTGGTCGCCCTCCTTGCTGGAGGCACTATTGCCGCCTGTAGCAGCGATGCGTGGCTTGATGAGTCGAACCCGTCCGGCAACCACTTCTTCGACCCACGACTGGCGAGGGAGACCCGCTCATTTTGGTACGTGACCACGTCGCAAGTCGACGTCGCGGCCCAATTACTCAAGACTCAAGCAATTGTTTTCATCTCGCCCGAGCGCGCTGCGCCGCTGATTGGGCGCGTTCCAAACGTTCCCGCGGGCGAGTCCCTGTATCTTATTCGCGCCATCGATGTCGCCGACCCGATTCCTCTTCACATTTATCAGGTCGGCGCATGGGTGGAGGCCAGCGCCGGAACACACTCAACCTGTTTTGTGTTTCGACCAGCGATTAGGCGTCAACCCATCGTTGTTGCGCTTCCAAAAACCCCGAGCCGGCTACGATTGAGCTACTCTTGTAATGGTTAACATCTCCATGCCGGCTAACCATTCGGTCAACACGGACGCCCCGTCGGCGGCACTTCGCGCCTTGGCGGTCGCCGGTTACCTTGGTTCGTTAGGCCGCATCATCGTCGCGGCTATCGGTAATCGTAGAAGGAGCAGCGCGTGCCACTGTTTATGGTTGTCGAGCACTTCCGCAACGGCCGAGCCGCGCCTGTATATCGCCGGTTCAGGGAACGCGGCCGGATGGCGCCTGACGGTCTTGCTTACATCTCGAGTTGGGTCGATGAGAACTTAGCGACGTGCTACCAAATCATGGAAACTGCCGATCCGGCGCTTCTCGATGAGTGGATGCGAAACTGGAAGGACCTGGTTGAGTTTGAAGTCCATCCGGTCATAACGTCGCAGGAGGCAGCGCAACGGGCGGCGAGTCTGGAGGCGTGATGCGGCCTCTCGTTCAACCGGACCGTGTCCGGCGGCGTAGCGAGGGTCCTTTGATTTTCTCGCACCGTCGGAAGCGGGCTTACAGCACCGATCAACTGCGCGAGTTTTCCCCCTGCCCCGCCATCTTTGCGTGGCCCTTGGATCGGCACCACTCCAAAATGTCCTGGACCGTGTAATCAACCTCGGTGCTTGGTGTGGGCTGGTTACGACAAAGCGCCCGCTTGTCGTAGGTGATCGCGCTGACTAGCGCGAGGCCACGCGCAGACACAGGCTTGCGCTTGATCTTTCCGGCGACCAGAACCGGATCGCCATTCTTGAGCCGGTCCATCAGCTGGTCGGTTGCTTCGTGAATGATCCGCGTGAAGGCGCCGTCGAGTTCGCTACCCTTTTCGGCGCGAACCTTGGCAAGCAGAGTCCCGAACCATGGCTGCATGGCCCAGTCATTGAGTGTCCGCTGGGGGATGCCTGTAGCCGCACTGACGGCGCGCCAGTTCCCATGTAGGAGCTAGCACAGGACGGCCTCGCGCCGTTGCTGATCCGAGTAATGGGAGCCGGCGGCCATATTGAGAGTATATTGCTGTAGGTTATCATACACAATATAGTGATAATCAGACTTTATATCGGGAAACCGTCCGAGATAGACAGTAAGGAGCCGGTCGTCGCCGTTGGGCGAACTGGCGCTTACGACCCCTGACCTGCCGGTCAGTGTTCTCCAATGCGGTCGTCGAAGATTGTGGAAGCAGCCATCCGTGGCGCTCCCGACACCAACATCAGCGCGGTGAGGCGACACCGAGACCATTCGAGGGATCGTCAGCGAGCCGTCCGATTCTTGATCCTCGTCCCGACGAAGCTGCTCGCTATTTGCGGACGGCAAGCGCCGTCCGTGATCATTTGGCGGGTCTTAGCTCGACCTCAACCACCCCGGCGGCGATGTTCGCTCCGGCCATCCCTTCGATATTGAGCGGCTGCAGCGCGTAGCCCTTGTTCGACCCGCCGACGAGGGCGTTGGCGCCAAGCCCGACAGCCCAGGCCGCTGCCGCCCCGACGCCGCCGTAAGAGCCCGCCAAGGCGCCCGGTTGAGTCTTCCCGTCCGACGACACCACCGCCCAAAGAAGCACGGCGCTGCCGACGTAGCCGATGTCCACGCCATACTTCTTGATCGTCCCGGTGTAGCGCTCAGGCTTCGCCGCTTTGTCGGCGGGACTGAAGACACACTTGAGATCCTTCGAGGAACTGAAGACCAACCCCCAGCCAGCCGCCTCGTCGCAATTCAGGGTACCCACTTTCACCCCGTCAGCTTGCGCCATTCCCGTCGATCCCGCGATCAGTCCGACCACCAGTGCATTTAACATTGCGCGTCGCATCGTTTGTTCTCCTATCGTAACGAGTCCGGACCCATGCCCGGACACAGGTTACTTCATCGCACCGTTCCGGTACAGCGGACCGTGCCGTCCGCGGCTCCGATCGCACCCTGGCCTGCGGGCGACGGACGGGGCTCCCCGGTGGCCACCCAAAATCCCCCAGTGATGGCCACTTCAAAATCCCCCAGCTGAGCGGATAGTCAGATGTAGCCGTTGCGGCGTTTCGCGACGGTGGCGACGACAGGACATGATCGCCCCTTTGTCATTTGCGGAGGGGCTGGGAGTGAATGTCTTGAAGCCGCATCAGAAGGGTACTGTGATCACGCTGCTGGAGAACGGGGTCTCGCAGCACGAGATCAGTCGCAAGACCGGCATTGACCGCAAGACGGTCCGCAAGTTCGCGCTGGCGATGGCCGCGGCGCGCTCGGGGGACGGTTCAAATTCCCCCATGGCCACCGGCTCGGAGGGCCTGCGGCCAAATTCCCCCACCCCGGCCACCGGCTCCTGGGGCTCGTTGCCGCCAGCGCTGCCGGGCTGCCCGGGCACGCCCGCTCGGCGTGTGAGCCGCACCGGGAGTGGATCGAGGCGCAGGTGCGGCTGGGCCGCAACGCCATGGCGATCTACCAGGACCTGGTGGATCGGTTCGGTTTCACCCCGCGCTACAACAGCGTCAAGCGCTTCTGTCGGGCTCTGCGCAGCCGGGAGCCCGAGCAGTTCGACCGCCTGGAGTTCCTCCCGGCGAGGAGGGCCAGGTCGACTACGGCGAAGGGGCGCTGACCCGCCATCCCACAGCGGCCGCTACCGCCGGCCGCGGCTGTTCGTGATGACGCTGCGGTACTCGCGGCGCTCCTTTCGCCGGGTGGTGTGGAAGTCCAGCAGCGAGACCTGGGCGCGGCTGCACGAGGAGGCGTTCCGCTATTTCGGCGGCGCCGTCAATACTGCGTGCTCGACAACCTCAAGGAGGGCGTGATCACGCCGGACCTCTACGAGCCGGAGCTCAACCGCGTCTATGGCGCGATGCTCGCCCATTACGGCGTCGTCGCCGACCCGGCTCGCGTCCGGATCCGAATCGAAAGGGGAGCGTCGAGAACGCCATCCAGCACACCCAGGACACGGCGCTGAAGGGCGGCGCTTCGACTCGCTCGAGGAGCAAAACGAATATCTCGTGCACTGGGAAGAGAAGTGGGCGGCGCTTCGCATCCACGGCAGGGCCAAGCGCCAGGTCGAAGCGATGTTCCAGGAAGAACGCCTCACCTCCAGGCGCTGCCGCTCGAGCCGTTTCGCACCTTCACCGAGGTCATCCGCACGGTGGGGACGACACCACCGTGCGGGTGGACAACAGCAGCTACGCCGCGCGTCCGGCGCCATCGGCAGCTAAGTGTTGGTGCGCATCTACGAGAGCCTGATCGAGATCCGCGATCTACACACCCTTGAGCTCATTCGTCGCCATCCGCGCGCCACGCGCAAGGGCGAAGTCAAGATCGTCGGCGAGCCCGTTGCGATGAGCGAGGAGGAGGTCGCTAGGGCTGAAGCCTTGCGCGAAGAATAGAACGTCTCGAGCAGGAGCATGCAGACGCCGATGAACTCCCCGAGGAGATCGATCAGCGGCTTGGAGAAATCGAGACGGCCCTTGCTGCACTCGATGAGCGGCCGGTCAAGTACGATCCTGACGAGATCGCGCGGCGGGTGCCTTCGTCAGCATCGACGGGTCGGGTGCGCTGCGGATCGAGCGCGGCTATATCCGTCCCGAGGACGACCAGCAATTCCTGAGCGGAGCCGGGCGGCTGACGCGGAGACGAGCGTGCCGCCGCGGCGCGCTCTCAGACGTGCGAGGCGCGGGCAGCATCGCAGTCGGCAAAAGAGCGTGAGGAAGAGGAGGAGGAGGGCATCAAGCCGATCCCTGATCGGTTGATGACCGAGCTCACGGCGTATCGCACGCTGGCCTTGCGCGATGCGCTGGCCGGGACCCGGACGTTGCGTTCCTGGCGGCACTGCACGCGCTCTGCCTGAAGCTGTTTACCGCTACGCGCCGAATAGCTTGATATCGACGCGAAGAGCGTCGTCTTCGGCGTCAGGCGCCGGGTCTCAACGATACCGCCATCGCCAAGGCGGTCGACGAGGGCACCTGCGCTGGTCCGAGCAGTTGCCGCGCGAGATGGCCGAACTCTGGGACGCGCTCTTCGCGTTCGATCCGGACAGCCGCGATGCGCTGTTCGCGCATTGCATCGCGCTCAGCGTCAACGCGGTCTACGAGCCCTGGAATCGGCGGCCGCGTGCGCTGGCTGACGCCGACCGTATCGCCAAAGCCAATAACCTCGATTGTGGCCGCAGGCTGGTCGCCGACTGTCGACAACTATTTCGGCCGAGTGACCAAGGCGCGCATCGTCCAAGCCGTCCGCGAAGCCAAGGGCGAACTCGGCCCAACTTATCGAGCATCTGAAGAAGAGCGAGATGGCGGAGAGGGCGCAAGAACTGCTCGCTGGCTCGGGCTGGCTTCCGGAGCCGCTGCGCACGCCTGGCCAGCGATCGGAGCACTTCTCCGGCGTCTGAAGTCGGCCAGCCTCTCGCCGTCCGCGTCGGGGGAGGAAACGCCGGTGACCGGATACGAAACGGCCACGCCGATCGAAGGGCCGGCCGAAGATGAGGCGTTCTCGCAGAACAGCAGCCCGTCGCGGCTGAATAGGAGAGGAGCAATCGTCACTCTGAAGGCCCGCCGCCGCCGGCGGGCCTTCGTCCTTTGAGGGACTGACCATGCAAATCCAGGTATCTGACCTCGCCCGCCGGCTTGCCGAGCGGGCCGAGGACGTCTGCCGTCACTATCTCTCCAACGGCCGGCGCGTCGGCCACTACTGGATCGTCGGAGACGTTCGCAACGCCCCCGGCCGGTCGATGTTCGTTCGGCTGCGTGGACCGGGGCAGGCAAGGGCGCCGCCGGCAAATGGACCGATGCGGCAACAGGCGAACATGGCGATCTGCTCGACGTGATCCGCGAAAGCTGCGGCCTCGTCGATTTCGCGACGTTCTCGCCGAAGCTCGATCGTTTCCTGAGCCTGCCGCCTGTGAGCTTGCGGCGAAATCCAGGCGTTCGATCACGGCTACTCCTGTCGGCTCACCGGAATCGGCAAGGCGGCTGTTTGCCATCTCGAAGCCCATTCGCGGGACGATCGCAGAAACTATCTTGCAGAGACGCGGCATTTCGACGTTGCACCAAACGGCGAGCCTGCGTTTCCACCCACGCTGCTACTAAGGCCGGACGACGACCTACCGACGGAAACCTGGCCGGCCCTGATCGCGGCGGTCACCACGTCGATGGGTGCATTACTGGTGTTCACCGCACCTGGCTCGATCCTTTCCGTCGGCGAGGCAAAGCCCCAATCGACACGCCCCGCCGCGCAATGGGCGATCTGCTCGGCAACGCAGTTCGTTTTGGCGAGGCCGACGATGTGCTGCCGCGGGCGAGGGCATCGAGACGATGCTATCGCTGCGCTGTGGACTGCCGGCCTTGCCGATGGCCGCTGCACTCTCGGCCAATCACCTCTCGGCCATGTTGCTACCGTCGAGTCTGCGCCGGCTCTATATCGCCCGCGACGCCGATGCTGCCGGAGATGCGGTGCAAGCCGCTCACGCAACGCGCGGAAGCCGCCGGCATCGAAGCAATCACGTTGTCGCCTCGGTGGGTGACTTCAACGAGGATCTGCACATCTTCGGCCTCGATGCCCTCCGGGCAGCATTGCGGATTCAGCTCGTGCCCGAGGACGTCGACCGCTTCCTGCTTCGGCCACTGTCGCATAAGCGCGTTGGCTGCCATACGGCGACAGTTCGGTCGCGACAGCCCAATGCCGGCGAGGACGCGACCTCGGCCTTCTAGAGGGCGATCGGACGGCAGGCGGCGCGGGCCGGCAATGGCTGCGTCCGGCTATTTTCCGCCGGCGTGTCACCCGCAATAGGTCATGCGCCTTTGCATCGCGAAGCAAAATAGCCGGCCTCCGCCATCCTCCGCTGTCGCTGCGGCCCTGCGCTTTGCTCCGGGTTCTGGCCCGTTCCGCCCGCCGTCTGAGTGATCGCCACGAAGGCCGCGATGGGCGCGGCCGATCCGGCACAGGACCTCATCCCATGACCGATCATGACGACATCGAACCGCCGCACGAGGCATCTCCGACCGACCACGTCCTTAGCGAATTGCAGCTCTTTGGCTACCGTCCATTCGACGACCAGCCTGATCCGAGACCGCTTCCCGAAGGTAGGACGATTGCTGGCGCCGTCGCTGACATCTTCGACGCCTTGGTCGCTACCCTGAGCGACACCCGGCTTGAACCGGATCTCGAAGACCTGCTCTGGTCGACCGTCAATCTGTTCCACCGTGCCGCAAACCGAATTGGACGCCAGCTCGACGACAACGAACAGGCACAGCGCAAAAGCCAGCATGAGCAGGACGGCTCGGAGGTGCGATCCGTCGAACTCGAGCGCCTGACAGCCGAGGGCATCACGCTGATCAGCGCCGCAACTGCCTCGAACTGTTCCGCGATCAGGCCGTCGAGCGCTTTGAGGTCACACCGGTTCGTCCTGGCGCCCCCGATCGGGATCACTTGTCAACCACCGCACACTGACCGCGGCAATGATCGACTCCCGAGACTTCATCGCCGCCAAGCGCCGCGCTGAGACCGAGGTCATGTTGCCGGCCAGGACCGAAGATCGCACTGACCGGTGGCCTCGACTTCAACGACCATCACCTGATCTGGGATCGTCTCGACAAGGTTCACGCCAAACATCCCGACATGGTGCTCATCCATGGCGGCTCGCCAAAGGGCGCTGAACTGATCGCCTCGAAATGGGCGGCCACCGGAACGTGCCACAGATCGCTTTCAAGCCGGATTGGACAAAGCACGCCAAGGCAGCGCCATTCAAGCGAAATGACGCCATGCTCGAACTGCTGCCGATCGGTGTCATGCATTTCCCGGGCACAGGAATCCAGGACAACCTCGCCGACAAGGCAAGCGGCTCGGCATCCCCGTCTGGAAATTCGGCGGCGCATAAGCGCCGTCCTGCTGCCTTCCGAACCACAAAGGCGGAGTTGCAATCGCCGTAACTCCGCCGCGTTTCGATTTTATGTCGAAAATTGCGCCGCGGTGGTGGTGGAAGGCGCGACCGTTACATCTATGCATATGGAGCCACCACCATGCTCGCCCTTGGACTTCTCCTCAACACCGTTGGCATCGGTCTTGTTCTGCTGGCTGATCTTCGCGCTGGCGGTATACGCCTTGCCATTTTTCGTCGCCGTCAATGCCGGCATTTGGGCCTTCCATAGTGGCGCGGGCGTTCTCGGTGCGCCGCTTGTTCGGTCTCCGCCGGCGGCATGACGCTGGCGATCGGTCAAACCGCGTTCGCGATGACCCGGTCCCCGATCTTGCGCGCCAGCATTGCGGCCGCGTTCGCTGATTCCGGCGGCATTGGCCGGCTATCATGTCGTTCTCGCGATGTCGCAGATCGGAGTGCCGTCGCTCGCTTGGCGCGAGGTCTTCGCTTGCCTCGGCGCGGTCTTCGTCGGGGGTACAGCGTGGACGCGCTTGGCCGTCTTCGCGGAACCCGACCCATGGAACCGGGCAGGGCGGTCGGCGCAGTCTTCAGCCAGTTCTCCGGCCGCCGCGCGACGAGGGATGATGTTTCGCCCTCGTCGTCGAACAGGTTCGCGTAGATCGGCGCGAGGGGTCGGCGAGCTTCAGCGAGTTAATCGCATTGCCTTCCCGGGGGCGCATCGACGACGAAGTGGATCCGCCAGCTCCGCATAGACGTGCAAGCGACGTTCGCTCTCGGCGTCTTTCCCGGCTGACGATTCCGCCATTTCCCGCACATCGTTTCTTTCTCTACGCCGAAACGTTCCGACCTCTTGTGCAGCGTAACCGAGATCAGCCACCTCTTCTCCCGGATTGTGGTTCAGCACGCGACGCACGGGCCTCTGTGATGGCTTGATCTGGCCGAAGACCGGCTGCGCCTCGATCGTCTGAGACGCAACGCTGTCGTTACGACTTTCTTCCCCTGGGCTTACGCCCATTCCTCGCGAGGCAAGAAAGTCGCTTCGACAGCGTCCTCCGCTGCGCTCCGGCCCAAGCGGGTGCGTCGCCGATCGTCTTCGGCCTGTCCATCGCCATCGAGGCCGCGGTGGTCGCGGGCTCGAAACACAACAGGAGAAGTGACATGGCTACCATCGGTTCTTTCAAGAAGGTCGGAAACGATTTCCAAGGCGAAATCGTCACCCTCAACCTGCAGGCCAAGGGCGTCCGCATCGTCGCAGAAACCAACCGCTCCAACGAGAACGCTCCCAGCCACCGCATCTTTGTGGGCCGGGCCGAGATCGGCGCCGCCTGGTCGAAGCGCTCCGAGGAGGGTCGCGACTACCTGTCGCTCAAGCTCGACGACCCCTCCTTCAACGCGCCGATCTACGCGAACCTGTTCGACGACGAAGGCGGCGAAGGCTACACCCTGCTCTGGTCGCGGCCGCGAAAGAACGGCGAGTAATCGCTTCCCGCCAAGCCCCATCCGAACTGCTCGGGCGGGGCTTCTTAGCGCTCAAAATCGATACGTTCAAATCGCGGTGATCAACCGGTTGTCAGAAAGGTCTTGCTCAAGATATCGAGATAGGTCAGCGCTGCTCAATTGTCTTCCGCGCGAG
>CAVSFA010000009.1:0-76070 GCA_963727145.1 uncultured beta proteobacterium
GGTGCTGCGCACGGAGACCGGCACGGCCGTCATCCTGATCACGCACGACCTGGGCGTGGTGGCCGAAGTGGCCGATGATGTCGCGGTGATGTATGCCGGCCGCATCGTGGAGCGGGCGCCGTCGCGGCCGCTGTTCGAGCACCGCAGCATCCTTACACTATCGGGCCTGCTCGGCTCCATCCCGCGGCTGGATCGCGCGCAGGAGCGGCTGGCTTCGATCGAGGGCCAGGTGCCCAATCCGTCGCGCCCTCCCGGCTGCAATTTCGCCGCGGTGCCCCTTTGCCGTCGCGCAGTGCCGCTCCGAAGTGCCGCCGCTCGCGCGGTGCGCGGCTCACGCGTCGGCCTGCTGGCGCGCGCCGCTGGACCCCGCGTGCTGGTGCCGATCGGCCCGAGGCGGCGATCGAATGATGCAATGCGCGCGCCGCTGGTGCAGGCCCAGGGCCTGGTCAAGCATTTTCCGATGCGCGCGGGCTGCTGGGGCGCGTCGAGCGGCGAGGTGCGCGCGGTGGACGGCGTGGGCGTCGAGCGTCGCCGCCGGCGAGACGCTGGCTCGTCGGCGAGTCGGGCTGCGGCAAGTCGACGCTCGGGCCGGCTCGTGCTGCGCCTGATCGAGCCGACGGCCGGCAGCATCTGTTTCGACGGCGAGGACGTCTGTCGCGCTGGACGGAGCGCGATGCGCGCGCGGCGGCGCGAGATGCAGATGATCTTCCAGGACCCGTATCGCCTCGCTCAATCCGCGCATGACGGTCGGCGCAGACGCTCGCGAGCCGCTGGCGCTGCACGGGCTCGCGCAAGGCGCGCGAGCGCGAGCGCGTGGCCGAGTTGCTGCGCCTCGTGGGCCTCGCGCCCGAGCACGCGCGGCGCTATCCGCACGAATTCTCCGGCGGCCAGCGCCAGCGCGTCGGCATCGCGCGCGCGCTCGCCGTGGAGCCGCGGCTCATCGTCTGCGACGAGCCGGTGTCGGCGCTGGACGTGTCGATCCAGGCGCAGGTCGTGAACCTGCTGCAGGACCTGCAGCAGCGGTTCGGCCTCGCCTACGTCTTCATCGCCCACGACCTCGCGGTGGTCAAGCACATCGCCGCCCGCATGGCGGTGATGTACCTCGGGCGGATCGTGGAGAACGCGGACAAGCACGCGCTGTTCGCCGCGCCGCGCCATCCCTACACGCAAGCGCTGCTGTCGGCCATCCCGCTGCCCGACCCGGCGCTGCGGCGGGAGCGGCGATCCTGCTCGGCGGCGACGTGCCCAGCCCGGCTGATCCGCCTCCGGGCTGCCGCTTCCACACGCGCTGCCCGCATGCGCGGCCGCTGCGCGCGAAGGAGTAGCCGCCGCTGGACGCGCGACGGACGGCGATGCCGTCGCCTGCCACTTCTGGCGCGAGATCGCGCCGCCGGCGAGCCACGCCGACGGCCGCGCGCCGGCGCCGAATGCGCGGCTCGGCGCGCTGCAGGCGGCATTTCGCGGCGCCGCGGCGTAGCGAGCCCGACGTCGGCGCTCATGCGCGGCTCGACCGATCGTCCGCTGCAATCGTCACGCAGACACAGGAGGGATCTCCATGAAGCCATGCCATCTCACATCGCGACCGGCTGGCCTCGCACTCGCGTGGCCGCGGCGCCGCGGCCGGCGCTCGGCCCAGACCTTGCGCATCGGCCTCGCCGAGGATCCGGACGTGCTCGACCCGACGCTCGCGCGCAGCTTCGTCGGCCGCATGGTGTTCGCGGCCTGTGCGACAAGCTGTTCGACATCGACGACAAGCTCAACATCGTGCCGCAGCTCGCGACCGAGCTACGAATGGTCGGCCGACGGCAAGGCGCTGACGCTCAAGCTGCGCCCGGGCGTCACATTCCACGACGGCGAGAAGTTCGACGCGGCCGCGGTCAAGTTCAACATCGAGCGGCACAAGACGATGCCGGGCTCGCAACCGCCGCGGCGAGCTCGCGCCGGTCGCGAGCGTGGACGTGGTCGATCCGAAGACGGTGCGCCTCAATCTGTCGGCGCCGTTCGCGCCGTTGCTCGCGCAGCTCGCCGATCGCGCCGGCATGATGGTCTCGCCCAAGGCGGCGCAGGCCGACGGGCGACAAGTTCGGCGCCCATCCGGTGTGCTCCGGGCCCGTTCAAGCTTCGTCGAGCGCGTCGCGCAGGACCGCATCGTGCTCGAGCGCTATCCCGGATACTGGAACAAGGACGAGATCCATTTCGACAAGATGGTCTATCTGCCGATCGTCGACTCGACGGTGCGCCTCGCCAACTGCGATCCGGCCAGCTCGACTTCATCGAGCGGATGGCGCCTTCCGACATGCCGGCGCTGAAGACCGACGCCGTCAAGATCTCGAAGATCACCGAGATCGGCTACCAGGGCATCACGATGAACGTCGGCAAGAGCGATCTGGCGCAAGAAGAATCCGCTCGGCACGGGACCCCCGCGTGCGCGAAGCCTTCGAGCTTGCGCTCGACCGCGAGGGCATCGTGCAGGTGGTGATGGACGGGGAGGCGGCCGTCGGCAACCAATGGGTGCGCGCCGAGCAATTCGTTCTACGCGAAGAACGTGCCGATCCCCAAGCGCGACGTCGCCCGCGCGAAGGCACTGCTGCAGGAAGCGGGCATGCCCAACCCGACGGTTACGCTGATGACGGCCACCACGACCGACGCGCAGAAGCTCGCGCAGGTCGTGCAGGCGATGGCGCAAGGAGGCGGGGTTCGACGTGAAGATCCAGTCGACCGAGTTCGCGACCTCGCTCGATCTCGCCGACAAGGGGCAGTACGAAGCCTACGTGCTCGCGTGGAGCGGGCGTGCCGATCCGGACGGCAACCTCTACAGCTTCGACGCGTGCAAGCAGCCGCTCAACTACGCGGGCTATTGCAAGCCGGAGGTCGACGAGCTGCTGAACCGCTCGCGCACCGCCGCGCGATCCCGCCGAGCGGCGCAAGGCGTACGAGCAGATCGCCGCCATCGTGCTCAAGGACCGGCCGATCATCTACCTCTACCACCGCCACTGGCTGTGGGCCTACACGGCGCGGCTCTCGGGCTTTCGCACGGTGCCCGACGGATTGGTGCGCGTGCAGGGACTGAAGTTCAACTGACGTTCATCGTCATTCCCGCGCGGGCGGGAATCCAGTGTCTTCGGTCGAACGACGCTGGGTCCCGGCCGCGGGACGACGGCGTCTTTGTGTCGACACAACCGCCATGTCCGCTTACCTCACCCGGCGGCTCGCGACGATCGTTCCGACGCTCCTGTTCGTCAGCATGATGATCTTCGGGCTGCAGCAGCTCCTGCCGGGCGATCCGGCGGTGGTTCTCGCGGGCGAGGAGCGCGATCCCAACGTCGTCGCGTACCTGCATGCCAAGCTGCATCTCGACGACCCGCTGCCCATCCGCTATCTCTACTGGCTGGGCGGCGTGCTGCAAGGCGACCTGGGCGAATCGCTGCGGATGCAAAAGCCGGTGACCGCGCTGATCGCGGAAAAGCTGCCGGTGACCCTCGAGCTTGCTGCGATCGCGATCGTCATCGCCCTCGCGATCGGCATCCCGGCCGGCATCGTGTCGGCGGTCGCCAAGGGCACGTGGTGGGACTATGCGGCGAATGCCGTCGCGCTGTGGGGGCTCTCCACCCCCAACTTCTGGCTCGGGATCATGCTGATCCTGCTCTTCTCGGTGTCGCTGGGCTGGCTGCCGGCGTCGGGCTACGTGAGCCCGTTCGAGGACCTCCGCGGCAATCTCGCCGCGATGATCATGCCCGCATTCGTGCTCGGCAACGCGATCGCGGCGGTGCTGATGCGCCACACGCGGAGCGCCATGCTGCAGGTGCTCTCGTCCGATTACGTGCGCACGGCGCGTGCAAAAGGCTTGGACGAGCGCGTCGTCGTTCTGAAGCACGCGCTGCGCAACGCGCTGACGCCGATCATCACGCTGGGCGCCCTCGAGCTCGGAACGCTCCTGTCCGGCGCGGTGCTGACCGAGCAGGTGTTCACGATTCCGGGCTTCGGCAAGCTGATCGTCGACGCGGTCTTCAATCGCGACTACGCGGTGGTCCAGGGCGTCGTGCTGTTCACGGCGACCGCGTACATCGCGCTGAACCTGCTCGCCGACACCGCCTATTTCCTCGTCAATCCGAGGCTTCGCGGCTGATGGCGACGCTCGCCCTCGACGTCCTGCCGCGCGAGGCGAGCCCCGGCCGCCGCGCGCTCGCGCGGCTCGCCCGCCGGCCCGCGGCGATGATCGGGCTCGTCGTGGTCCTTTTCTTCGTTGCCGTTGCGATATTCGCGCCGCTCGTCGCGCCGTTCGACCCGGTGCAGACGAGCTGGACCGCCGTGCGCAAGGCGCCATCCGCCGCGCACTCTTCGGCACCGACGAATTGGGTCGCGACGTGCTCTCGCGCGTGATCTTCGGTGCACGGGCATCGTTGCTCGCCGGCCTCGTGTCCGTGTGCATCTCGCTCGCCCTGGGCGTGCCGGTCGGGCTGCTCGCCGGCTACGCGGGCCGCTGGCCCGACGCGCTGATATCGCGGATGACCGATGCGATGCTCGCGACGCCGTTCCTCATCCTCGCCATCGCCTTGGCGGCGTTCCTCGGACCGAGCCTCACCAACGCGATGATCGCCATCGGCATCTCGGCCACGCCGATCTTCGTCCGACTGACGCGCGCGCAGGTGCTCGCGGTGAAGGTCGAAGACTACGTGGAGGCGGCACGCGCCGTCGGCAATTCGCATTGGCGGATCGCGCTGCGACACGTCCTGCCGAACGTCGTGCCGCCGCTGATCGTCCAGTCGACGCTCGCGATCGCGGCGGCGGTCATTGCCGAAGCGAGCCTCTCGTTTCTCGGTCTTGGCCAGCAGCCGCCGGCGCCGAGCTGGGGCAGCATGCTCAACACCGCGAAGAACTACATCGAGAGCGCGCCGTGGATGGCCGTGTGGCCCGGCTTGTCGATCTTCCTGCTGGTGCTGTCGTTCAACCTGCTTGGCGACGGCCTGCGCGACGCGCTCGATCCGCGGCACGCGTGACGGCCGAGGCCGCGGCCGAGCGACCCCGGCAGTAGCTGTCCCAGCCTCGCCAGGACGTCGGCGAGGCGCTTGCGGTCCACACCGACCGCGATCGTGGAGAGGTCGGCAAAGCGACGGACCGATGTGCGCGAGCAACGAAGACAGAGCTTGGTCCAGATTGGCGATCCTGCGCGATATTTCGTCTTGCGCGCCACCCGGTCGGGTCGCTGCCTCGAGCGCCCGGGTCGCCGCCAATGCGTGCGTGGCGTGCGCGACGACGCGAGCTTGAGTTGGGTCAATGCGGCGTTCCGCCCGGCAGACCAGTATTCGGACTGTCGCGCCGCAAGCGGCGCTCCGGGGTTGCCCATGTCCCGCGACTTCGTGTCGACGCCTCCCTGCTACGACGAAACCGCTGCCGGGATTCGCGGCGCCATTGCGTCATGCTGATCAACGCGGCGGCGGTTCTCCTGGGCGGTCGCGACCCGCAGCGGACCGCCATCGTCTGCGGCGGCGAGCGGATCAGCTACGGCGAGTTGCAGGACGCGGTCGCGCGGGCGGCGGCCGATTGGCAGCGCCGCGGCCTCGCTCCGGGGGAGCGCGTCGCGGTAAAGCTCGCCGACGGTATCGCCTGGGTCGTTGCATTTCTCGGCGCCATCTGGGCGGGGGGCGTGGCCGTCGGCGTGAATCCCCGGCTTTCCGCAATCGACTGGACGGCGATCCTGGGGGAGGCCGGATTCCGGTGGATCCTCACCGATTCGCGCGATGGAACGCTCGCGATCTACCACGAGCAGGTCGTCACGCAGGACGACTGGAGGCGAGCGATCGCGGCGGCCGATCCGGTCGCGCCCGCGCTGATGGACGAGGCCTCGCCTGCCTTCTGGGGGCACTCGTCGGGAACGTCCGGCAAGCCGAAGGCGGTCGTCCATCCGCAGCGCTTCGCGTTGCATTGCCAGCGCGTCGCGGCCGAGATCCTGAAGGTGGGACCCGACGACCGGCTGTTTGCGACGTCGAAGCTCTTCTTCGCGTACCCGCAGGCGAACAGTCTGTTTTCGGGACTTAAGCTCGGCGCGACGGTGATCCTCGAAGCGGACTGGCCGACGGCGGCCAAGGTGACCGCAGTCACGTTGCGCGAGCGGCCAACGGTTTTCTACACCGTGCCGTCGATGTATCGGACGCTGCTGAAGGAGGGGCACGCACCGCGCTTTGGCGACTGCGGCATTCGGGTCTGCGTGTCGGCCGGCGAAGCGCTGCCGTCGAGCCTGCGTGCCGAATGGCGCAGGGCGACGGGAGTGCCGATCGTCGATGGCTATGGCGCGTCGGAGACGCTTTGCCTCGTGCTCGTCAACGCCGACGACGGCGACGGATTCGTGCCGGCGCCGGGCGTCGACGTGCAACCGCTTCGTCCCGCGGGGGACGGCGCTCCGACGCGGCTTTCGATTCGCGCGCCGACGGGCGCGCTCGGCTATTTCGAACGTCCGGATGCGCAGGCCGAGTATTTCCGCGCCGGCGCGTTCTGTCCCGCCGATCTGTTCGAGCGCACCGACTCCGGCCGCTGGCGCTTCGGCGGCCGCGAGGATTCGCTGGTGAAGGTGCGCGGACGGTGGGTCGATCTCGTCGCGCTGGAAGAACGCCTCGCTTGCGCGTCGCCCGACATCGTCGAGGCTGCCGCAGTGAGCGTGCCGGACGCCGATGGCGTCGGCAGCGTCGCGTTCTTCTACGTGGCGAAGCCGGGCGCCGCGAGCGCGGTCGCTAGCGCATTGCAGGCCTGCGTCGCGCCGCTGCCGCCGTATCAGCGCCCGTGCTGCCTGCGCCCGATCGCCGCGCTGCCGCGCACCGCGACGGGCAAGCTTCTGCGCCGCAAGCTCGTCGAGATCCAAGCGGCGTAGCGTGCCGGTCAGCCGTCGGTCAACCGACGGAGCCTGCTGCCTTCGAGGCCGATGCCTTCAGGCGAAGAGGCTGTCGTCGTATTCGCTTTCCCGGATCTTCGCCTGAGCCGCGGCGAGCCGCGCGATCGGCACGCGCGGCGCCGAGCACGAAACGTAGTCGAGGCCGGCCCAATGGCAGAAGCGGATCGAGTCGGGGTGCCCGCCGTGCTCGCCGCAGATGCCGATGACGAGATCGGGGCGCGCCGCGCGGCCCCAGTCGACTGCGAGCTTCATCAGCCGCCCGACGCCCTTGACGTCCAGCACCTCGAACGGATTGTCGCGGAGGATGCCGGTTTCGAGGTACAGCGGCAGGAACTTGTTCTCGGCGTCTTCGCGCGAGAACGAGAACGTCGCCTGGGAGAGGTCGTTGGTGCCGAAGGAGAAGAACTCGGCGTACTCGGCCAGACGCGCCGCGCGCAAGCATGCGCGCACGACCTCGACCATGCTGCCGAACTTGAAATGGAGCTTCAGGTTTTCTCGCGCTTCGATTTCCGTCCGCACCGCGTCGACCATCGTTTTCACGCGCTTCAGTTCCTCCGCAGTCGCAACCTGCGGGACCATGATCTCCGGACGGGCGTCGATGCCTTCCTTCACGCACTCGGCCGCCGCCTCGAGGATCGCCCGGATCTGCATCTCGTAGACCTCGGGATAGCTGATGCCGAGCCGCACCCCGCGGTGCCCGAGCATCGGGTTCACCTCCGACAGAAGGTGCACTTTCCGTAGCAGGGCCTCGCGGCGCGCGAGCAGCGTCCGTCGCGCTGCGTTTCGCGGTACCGGGCGAGGCTTTGCTGCAGTTTGGAAAGGCTCTCGACGTAGTCGCGCGGCAGCTCGGGGTCGAGGAGCTTCAGCGTGTCCGGCAGCTCGGCGACCGTGCGGGTCGTGCGCTGCAGGTGCCGCAGCTGGCTGATCTCGAACTCGAGCTGCGATGCCGTCGGCAGGAACTCGTGCATCGGCGGGTCGAGGAGGCGCACGGTGACCGGCAGCCCGGCCATCGCCTTGAAGATGCCCTTGAAGTCGGCGCGCTGGATCGGCAGCAGCCGGTCGAGCGCGTCGCGCCGGGCTTCCTTCGTCTCGGCCAGGATCATCTCCTGCACGATCGGCAGCCGTGCGCTGTCGTTGAACATCCGCTCGGTGCGGCAGAGGCCGATGCCCATCGCGCCGTACTGCCGTGCGCGCGCGGCGTCGCGCGGGGTGTCGGCGTTCGCGAGCACGGCGAGTCGCGCGGCCGCGTCTGCCCACGACAGTAGCGTGGAGAGCTCGGCGAAGACCTCTGCCTCGACGGTCGGAATTTCGCCCGCGTAGACGCTGCCGCTGGTGCCGTCGATGGTGATGACGTCCCCTTCTCGCAGCACCGTGCCGCCGACTTCCGCGCGGCGCTCGCGCACGTCGATCCGGATCGCCTCGCACCCGGATACGCAGGGCTTGCCCATCCCGCGCGCGACGACCGCCGCGTGCGACGTCTTGCCGCCGCGCGACGTGAGTATCGCCTGCGCGGCGAAAAAGCCGTGGATGTCCTCGGGCTTGGTTTCCTCGCGCACGAGGATCACTTTCTCGCCCAGCTTGCCGCGCTGCTCCGCAGTGTCGGCATCGAACACGATCTTGCCGGACGCCGCGCCGGGCGAAGCGGGGAGCCCCTGCGCGAGCGGTTTCGCCCTGTGCCCCGGGTCGAGCGTGGGCACGAGCAGCTGCTCGAGCAACGTCGGATTGATGCGGGTCAGCGCTCGCTCGCGCGAAATGAGTCCGCTGCCGGACATCTCGACCGAGGTGATCACCATCGCCCGCGCGTTCATCTTCCCGTTGCGCGTCTGCAGGCAATAGAGGCGGCCCTTCTCGATCGTGAACTCGAAGTCCTGGACTTCCTTGTAGTGCGCCTCGAGCTTGTCGCGCAGTGCGATCAGCTGCCGGTGAAGGTCCGGCATTTCCTGCGCCATTGCGGCAATCGGCTTCGGCGTGCGGATGCCGGCGACGACGTCCTCGCCTTGCGCGTTGGTCAGATATTCGCCGTAGATCGCGTTCTCGCCGGTGCCGGGATTGCGCGTGAAGCCCACGCCGGTCGCCGAATCGTCACCCATGTTGCCGAACACCATCGTCACGACGTTGACCGCGGTGCCATTGGCCATCTCCTTCGTGATCTTGAACTGGCGCCGGTAATCGACGGCCCGCTTGCCGTTCCATGACCGGAACACGGCCTCGATCGAGCGTTCGAGCTGCTCGTACGGATCGGCGGGAAACGGCTGGCCCGTGTGCAAGCGGTAGATCTCGACGAACGCATCCCCAAGTTCACGCAGTGCGTCCACCGAGAGGTCCACGTCCTGGACGGCGCCGTGCTTCTCCTTGACCGCCGTCATTGCCGCATCGAACGCTTCATCGGGAATGCCCATCGCAATCTTGCCGAAGAGCTGGACGAAGCGCCGCCACGCATCGCTGGCGAAGCGCGGGTTGCCGGTCTTCGCCGTCAGGCCTTCGAGCGTGGCCTCGTTGAGCCCCAGGTTCAGGATCGTGTCCATCATTCCCGGCATCGACATCGCGGAGCCGGAACGCACGGAAACGAGCAGCGGGTTTGCCGCGCTGCCGAAACCCTTTCCCGTCTTGCGCTCGAGGCTCGCGATCTGCGCGCGGACGTCGGCCATCAAACCGTCGGGCAGCCGGTTGGCTTCGAGATACGCGAGGCACGCCGCGGTGGTGATCACGAACCCGGGTGGGACGTCGAGGCCGATCTGCGTCATCGCGCACAGGTTCGCGCCCTTGCCGCCGAGCAGCATCTTGTCGCCCGCGTCGCCGTCGTCGAAGGTGTAGATGTACTTCCGTCCGCTCATTCGCCCGCTCATTGCGTTGCTCCACGATTCGATTGGGGTGCCGAAGGGCACGCCCTGATGGCATACCCCCCTTGGGATGATTTTCTCGCCGCGGCATCCGGGCGAGACTGACGTGGGTCAACAGGCTGTTGACGACGCCCAGTTGTCGACGACACGTTGTGCGCTTGATGCTGGTCAAGGCGAATCGGTCTCATTGCGCATAGGATGCTGGCGGAGTGTCGGCATCTGCGATCGCGCGATTTTCGAAGGCAGTGGGCCTGTTTCGAGACGCCCGCCGGAGCGCGTGCGATCCTCGGGGCGGATCGCTTCCAAGGCGGCGCTGGCGCGATGCTGCAGCGCAGCAAACGGCGACCGACGAGGAGTCAGCGGCTCCACGATGTTGTGCGCTGCGGACTGTCGACCACAAGGGGTTGTATCCGCGTCGGCCTGGACAAATGCCCTAAGCTGTACTAAACCTCAAAGGAGCGCACGGCTCGAGGGGGAATGATGGTTTCAATCTGGTGGGTGGTTTTGGCTTTCGTGCTGGGCGGCTACGCCGGAATGCTTGCGTTCGCGCTCATGAGCATGGCGGCGCGAGAGGAAGTCCAGGCCGTCAAGACGAGCGACCGGGTGGAGCGCGATGGTCTGGGCCCGGTGCACTTGGAAGCGCACTGGGGGGCGAAGTAGCCCCGGTCGCAGGCTGGCCCCAATCCCGCCCCGGCGGATTTCGCGCCGGCCGGTCATCGCGCCGCAGACCCTAAAGCGAGCGGCGGGAGCCGGTTTCCCGCTTCTTTGCGATCGTCGCGAGCGCAGCGCCCGAGGCGGTTGCCGCCGCCCGCGAAATTCGTTCATCGGCGCCCCTGCCAGGGGTCCGCCGTCAAGACGCAGCAGTCGAGACGAATGCGCCAAACGCAGGCCGCCTTCGTCGCCCCCGCGCAGAGCCTGACCCCCCGACGGGATAGCAAAGCCGCGCCGGGCCGCCGGCCCGCCTTCGTCTTGCCCCTTGCGCCGGGCGCTTTCGGGCTTGCAACGCGTTCGTGGCCATAGCCTGAACCGGTCCTAAGGCGCGGGCGCAATCCGGACCGTGCGGAGCTCCGGCTCGGACTCCTCGGCGCTCACTTTCGGCGCGCCGATGTTCTGCTCAATCGGCGGCAGCAGGTGCGCGATTCCCTTGTGGCAGTCGATGCAGGTCTTGCCTTCGCGGAAGCCCTTCTGATGCTGCGCCGAGCCGCGACGCCCCTGCTCCGCGTAGTCCATGTACTTGAAGTCGTGGCAGTTGCGGCACTCGCGCGAGTCAGTGCTGCGCATCCGCGCCCACTCGCTTTCCGCGAGGCGCATCCGCTTGTCGTTGAATTTTTCCGGCGTATCGACGCTGCCTATCATGTGGTGCCACAGCTCGTTCGACGCCTGGATCTTGCGCGCGATCTTGTGCGTCCAGTCCTTCGGTACGTGACAGTCCGGGCAGGTGGCGCGCACGCCGGTGCGGTTCTGGTAGTGAATCGTGTTCCGGTACTCCTTGAACACGTTGTCCTGCATCTCGTGGCAGGAGATGCAGAAGTTTTCGGTATTCGTGAGCTCGAGGGTCCAGTTGAAGGCGCCCCAGGCGAGAATGCCCGCGACGAAGGTACCGAGCACAAAGAGGGGGCCCGCGGCCCCGATCCGGCGCCGCACGCGGGCGACGATGCTGTCGTTGGTGGAATTCTGCATGATGGCTCCTTCGTCCGCGTCGGGCGGTGGGTGTCGTCATTTCTTCTGCACGAATTCGACGGAGGGCCGGAAGGTGTTGCCGACGAGCGGCTTGGCATCGGTCTGCTGAACGTGGCACGTCGTGCAGACGTAGCGGCGGGGGGAGATGTTGGCGAGCTCGCGGCCGGTCGAGTCCTTGAAATGCGTGACGCTGACCTTCGTCGCGCCGCTCTCCTTGACCTTGGACCAGGCGTGGCAGTCCATGCACTTGTTGAAGTTCGTGGTGATCTGGTAGCCGCGGATCGAATGCGGGATGAGCGGCGGCTCGAAGGTCGAGCCGCGCGGAATCGGGCTGTCGCGCTCCACCTTCAACAGGTCGGGCTCCTTCGTCTTGTCGATCGGCGTGTCGCCGCGCAGGGATTGAAGCTTGACCGGTGCCTCGGGCGTAGCCGCCGGCGGCGTGGCCGGTGCGGTGGTTGCCGCCGGCGCCGCGATCGCGGCGACGGCAACGAGCGTCACCGCGAGCAGCATCGCCACGGCAGCGTAAAGAACAAATCGGGCGACGGATCTCATGCTTCGCTCCTTCGGTCGAATAGGAGGGTGAACCGGAAGACATTCTTGCTGCACACGTCGATGCAGCGGCCGCAGCTGGTGCACGCGGCGGCGCGAGGCCGGGCGCCGCGCATGTTCTCGTCGATCGTCATGACCGGCATCGGTCGAGCCGCCATACGCGGTCTCGTCAGATCCTCGTAACCTTGACCGCGCATTTCTTGAAATCGGTTTCCTTCGAGATCGGGCAGGTCGCGTCGAGCGTGAGCTTGTTCACGAGTCTCGATTCGTCGAAGAACGGGATGAACACGAGACCCTGCGGCGGCCTGTTGCGGCCGCGCGTCTCGACGTGCGCAAAGATCTCGCCGCGGCGCGAGACGATCTTGCACTCCATCCCGCGCTGCAGGCCGCGCGCCAGCGCATCGTCGGGATGCATGAACACCACGGCTTCCGGGACCGCGCGGTGCAGCTCGGGGACGCGGCGCGTCATCGACCCCGTGTGCCAATGCTCGAGCACGCGGCCCGTGCATAGCCACAGGTCGTAGTCCTTGTCCGGCACTTCGGCGGCCGGCACCCACGGCAGTGCGAAGATCACTGCCTTGCCGTCGGGCTTGCCGTAGAAGTTGACGCCTTCGCCCTTCTTCACGTACGGGTCGTAGCCTTCGCGGAAGCGCCACAGCGTTTCCTTGCCGTCGACAACCGGCCAGCGCAGGCCGCGTGTCTGGTGATACGCGTCGAATTCGGCGAGGTCGTGCCCGTGTCCGACGCCGAACTTCCGGTATTCCTCGAACAGCCCCTTCTGCGGATAGAAGCCCAGGAGCTTCGCCTCATCGTTGTCGTAGCCGGGCTGGATCTCCTTGACCGCGTACTTGTTGACGACGCCGTTCGCGTAGAGCACGTCGTAGAGCGTCTTTCCCGTGTACTGCGGTTTCTTCGCGACCAGCTTTGCGGGCCACACTTCCTCGACCTTGAAGCGCTTTGCGAACTCCATGAGTTGCCACAGATCGGAGCGCGCTTCGCCCGGCGCCTTTACCTGCTGGCGCCAGAACTGCGTCCGCCGCTCGGCGTTGCCGTACGCGCCTTCTTTCTCCACCCACATCGCCGCGGGCAGAATCAGGTCGGCCGCGATCGCGGAGACGGTCGGATACGCATCGGAAACGACGACGAAATTCTCGGGGTTGCGCCAGCCGGGATAGACCTCCTGGTTGATGTTCGGGCCGGCCTGCATGTTGTTGGTCGTCATCGTCCAGTAGCAGTTGAGCTTGCCGTCCTTCAGCATCCTGCTCTGCAGCACCGCGTGGAAGCCGGGCTGGTCGGGGAGCGTTCCTTCGGGCAGCTGCCAGATTTCCTCGGTGATCTGCCGGTGCGTGGGGTTGCCGACGACCATGTCGGCGGGCAGCCGGTGCGAGAACGTCCCGACTTCGCGCGCCGTGCCGCACGCGGACGGTTGCCCGGTGAGCGAGAAGGGGCCGTTGCCGGGCTCGGCGATCTTGCCTGTGAGCAGGTGCACGTTGTAGATCATGTTGTTGACCCACGTTCCCCGCGTGTGCTGGTTGAAGCCCATCGTCCAGTAGGAGACGACCTTGCGCTTCGGGTCGGCGTAGATCTCGGCCAGGGCCTCGAGATCGCGCACCGGGACGCCCGAGATCTTCGAAACCTTGTCGGCGTTGTAATCGGCGACGAACTTCGCGAACTCGTCGAAGGTGATCTTGTCGGCGGCGTTCGGATCGCCGGTGGGCTTGCCGTCGGCGCCGGCGTAGCCGTTGTTCTTCTGGTCCTTTTCCGCAGCGTGAGTGGGGCGCAGCCCGTAGCCGATGTCGGTGACGCCTTCCATGAAGTTCACGTTCCTTTTCACGAAGTCGGCGTTGACCTTGTTCTTGGCAATGATGTAATGGCAGATGTAGTTGAGGATCGCCATGTCCGCCTGCGGCGTGAACACGATCGGCAGGTCGGCCAGGTCGAAGCTCCGGTGCTCGAACGTCGACAGCACGACGACCTTCACGTGCGGCGCCGTGAGCCGGCGGTCGGCGAGCCGCGACCACAGGATCGGATGCATTTCGGCCATGTTCGATCCCCACAGCACGAACGCGTCGGCCTGCTCCAGATCGTCGTAGCAGCCCATCGGCTCGTCGATGCCGAAGGTTCGCATGAAGCCCGCAACAGCGCTCGCCATGCAGTGGCGGGCGTTGGGGTCGAGATTGTTGGTCCGGAAGCCGGCCTTGAAGAGCTTGGCCGCGGCGTAGCCTTCCCAGATCGTCCACTGGCCCGAGCCGAACATGCCGACCGAGGTCGGCCCCTTCTTGGCGAGCGACTCCTTCCACTTCGCGGCCATGACGTCGAAGGCTTCGTTCCACGAGACGGGCGTGAAATCGCCGTTCTTGTCGTAGACGCCGTTCTTCTTGCGCAGCAGCGGTGTCGTCAGCCGGTCGCTGCCGTACATGATCTTCGACAGGAAGTAGCCTTTGACGCAGTTGAGCCCGCGGTTCACCGGCGCCTCGGGATCGCCCTGGGTCGCGACGACGCGACCCTCCTGCGTCCCGACGAGCACGCTGCAGCCGGTGCCGCAGAACCGGCACGGCGCCTTGTCCCAGTGGATGTTGACGTTGTCCTTCGGCGTCGCGGCTTGCCCGAGCGCCGTTCCCGGCAGCTCGATGCCCACCGCGGCAGCGGCGGCCGCTGCGGCCTGCGTCTTGATGAAATCGCGTCGGCTGATCGTCATGGCTCAAACCTCCTGGGAGGAATCGTCGCTGAATTGAAAGACGAGCGAGACCGAGACCACGCCCTCGATCGCGTTGATCGCCACGAAGCCGTCGGCGGCGGCACCGGCGTCGGCATGGTCGGCGACGACGACGAGCTGGCCCGCGGGCGTCTCGGCGCGGACCTCGATGCCGGGCATCGTTTCCAGCGCCGCGCGCACGGCGGCGCAGTGCTCGGGGCGCGAACGGACGATCAGACTCGACACGTTCACGGCGCTGCCCCGCCGCTCGTCGGACACAATTGCACCGCGGCTTCCTCGCACTCGTCGCCGCACACGCGACGGACGCCATCTCGCCGTGCGAAACACGGTTGGGCGTTCGTCGCGACGCGAGTTCGCGGCGGCGACGGCTCACCCGGTCGCAATGCCCGAACAGCAAGCGCCGGCGGGCAGGGCTCGGCGGCCGCCATCATCCGTTCATCGGGGTCCACGTGAAATTGCGGCGCGTCCGCGATCCATCCGAACACCGACTTACGAGCCGCACACCATCGCGCACTGGAGACACCAAAACGCTATTCCCATCCGGCCGCGCCAATCCCCGCGAAACCGCCATCGGCCTCCGGCGCCCCATGTTCATCATCGATGGAGGGGAGCGCGCCGGCATTGACATGGCGCAACAATCCGGTAAAGGGCACATTCGCCAGAGGGTCACTCCCCTGATCCACGCGCTTGCGCGGTCGTGGCGGCGCTCGGGGCCGATCGGTCCCGCGCTTGAAACGCGGGGGCGGGGCGCCATGTTGCAATGCATGGCCCTGGACGCACCCGAATCCACCCCTCTCGGAGCGCAAGCCGCAGCGGAAATCCCGCCGGACGTCGTCGCCGCCCCGGCGCCCGATGCGGCATTGCATGACGCGTACTCGCGCGTCGTGACCGAGGTCGTAGCGCGCGTCGCGCCTGCGGTTGCCCACGTGCGGGTCGAGGCGCGGCACGGTGGACGGGGCGCGCGGCGTGGCGGCGCCGGCTCCGGCTTCCTCATCACGCCCGACGGCTATCTCGTCACCAACAGCCACGTCGCCGGCGATGCGACCATGATCGAGATCACGCTCGCCGATGGCCGCAGCGCCTCAGCCGACGTCGTGGGCGACGATCCCGATTCCGATCTTGCGCTGCTCAAGGTCGCGGCGAGAGACCTCGCGTGGCTGCGGCTGGGCGACTCGACGCGCGTCGTGGTGGGTCAGATGGCGATCGCGATCGGGAGCCCCTACGGCTTCCAGCATTCGGTGACCGCCGGCATCATCAGCGCGCTGGGGCGTTCGATGCGTGCGCAGACGGGGCGGCTTCTCGACAACGTGCTGCAGACGGATGCGGCGTTGAATCCTGGCAACTCGGGCGGGCCGCTCGTGGATTCGCGCGGCGACGTCATCGGCGTCAATACGGCCGTGATCCTCCCCGCGCAGGGTATCTGCTTCGCGATTGCCGCATCGACCGCCGAGCGCGTGGCGATCGCACTGATTCGCGAAGGCCGGGTGCGCCGAGCGTGGCTCGGCGTGGGCGGGCAGACGGTGCCGTTGCCGCGACGCGTCGTCCGTCACTTCGATCTGGCGCGGGAAACAGGAGTGCGCATCGAGTCGGTCGAGAGCGGCTCGCCTGCCACTGCGGCCGGCGTCGAGCGAGGCGACGTCGTCGTCGCACTCGACGGAGTGCCGATTGCCGACGTCGACGCTCTGCAGCGCGCGCTCGGCGCCGAGGCAATCGGCCGTGAAGCGGCGCTTGTCGTGCTGCGGCGCGACCGCAAGCTCACGCTGGGCGCCGTGCCCCGCGAGCGCGCTGCAGCGAGCGCGCGCGCAAAGCGCTGAGCGCGCGGCCCGGCGACGCCTTTGCAACGGCGCGGTTCTGTGGAACAATCGCGACAACTACTTTTTCGGGGTGACCGCGATGCTGGACCGCGACGGTTATCGCCCGAACGTTGCCATCGTCATCGTCAACGCGAAGAACCAGGTCTTCTGGGGTAAACGGATCCGCGAGCACTCGTGGCAATTTCCGCAGGGCGGCCTCAATCCCGGTGAGACGCCCGAACGGGCGATGTACCGCGAGCTGCACGAGGAAGTCGGGCTGGAGCCGAACCACGTCAGGATCCTGGGCCGCACACGTGACTGGCTGCGTTACGAGGTGCCGCAGCACTGGGTGAAGCGCGAATACCGCGGCAGCTACCGCGGGCAGAAACAGATCTGGTATCTGCTGCGGCTCGTCGGCCGCGACACCGACGTCAAGCTCCGCGCGTGCGAACATCCGGAGTTCGACGCGTGGCGCTGGCACGACTACTGGGTGCCGCTCGAGACCGTCATCGAGTTCAAGCGCGAAGTCTATCGGCGCGGCCTGACGGAGCTCGAACGGTATCTCCACGTGCGGCCGCAGACGCGGCGCGAGCGCCTGTACGGCTTCCCGCACCCGGTGATGCCGCCTTCCTACGCCGATCCCACGTCGTCGAGCGGCTAGCGGCACTCGCCCACGCGCTGCGCGGTCCACGTCATCGTCAGCGGGGCCGCGGGGCTGCTGCCGGTTTTCGTCGTCGCCGTTATCTTGCCGTCGTAGCGCGTCGGCTCGATCTTGAATTGCGCGGTTCCGGAGAGCGTCTCGTTGCCGCTCGTGCAGACGAACGTGTAACTCGTCGCGGCGCTGTCGGCGACGACGTTGGAGAGCCGGCAATCCCCGCCGGGATGGGGCACCGATTTCGTGCCGTCGTCGATTTCCTTCTGGGTGATGCAGTCGCGATCGGTGGATTCCACCGGCACCCGGCCTTCGCGCGCAATGGTGACCGTCGATTCCCACATCCCCGGCTGCATCGGCGACGCCCCGAAGGCCGAGGGCGGCAGCGCGAGCGCCGCCACTACCGCGACAACCGCGCTCCGAGTCACCGCCACATGCCCATGCCGCCCAGACCGGCGACACCGCCGCTCATGGTCGACATGAGGACCATGCCGAGCAACACCCACAGGACCACGACGCAGATGATCACGACGAGGGTGTAACCGACAGCCTTGTCGGCCGTGCTCTTCTTCAGCAGTGGCGCCCCGATATAGAACGTGTAGATCGAGTAGATGCCGGCGAGCAGGCCGATAAGCGGGCCGAGGTACGGAAGCAGATGGAAGATGCCCGCGACCCACGCCGCCGTGTGGGAGTAGGCGACGAGCTTCAACGACTGGACGAAGTTCTTCTCGCCGCCGAACGACGGCGCCAGCGCGTCGGCGATCAGCGTCACGACGAAAACCACAACGAGCGCGACCACGTAGCTGAACACCGCCGCCGCGATGCCGCCGCGGAGGGCCAGCGCGATCGGTCCGATCGCCGCGAGGATCAGGACGTAGCCCACGAAGATCGACTGAGTGGTCGCCGCTTCTTCGGCGATCCTCGGCCACTCCGTCTTGGGCGTGAGGAGAATGTTCTTGACGCGTTCGACGAGTCCCAAGGCATTGTCCCCTTGCGAGATGTTCAGGTGATTGCCGCGCGGTTCGCGACCTCGTGGGCCGGGCGCGCTGATTGTCGTCCTGCGAGACCGAAGTTTAGGACAACGGCGCGCAGGTGTCGAACGCCGCCGCCGTCCGCGGCACGCGGTTGCGGCAGCGGGCGCCTTCGCGAAATCGAATCTCGCTTAGCCGAGCAGGACCAGATTGTCCCGGTGGATGAGCTCCGGCTCGTCAACGTAGCCGAGGATGGCTTCGATCTCGGCGGAGGGCTTGCGCAGTATGCGAGCGGTTTCCTGCGCGCTGTAATTGACGAGCCCCCGTGCGATTTCGCGGCCGTCGGCGTCGACGCAGCCGACAACTTCGCCGCGCTCGAACTCACCGCTGACGCTGACGACGCCGATGGGCAGCAGGCTTTTTCCTTCGCGTTGCAGCGCGCGCACGGCGCCGGCATCGAGCGCAAGCCGTCCGGCGAGCTGCACGTGATCGGCGAGCCACTGCTTGCGCGCGCCGAGCGAGACGGGCTCGGCGGCGAGCGCGGTGCCGATTTCTTCGCCTGCCGCGAGGCGGACGAGCACGTCGGCTTCGCGTCCCGACGCGATGATCGTCGCCGCGCCGGAACGAGCCGCCCGCTTTGCCGCGAGCACCTTGGTCAGCATGCCGCCCCGTCCGAGCGCGCTGCCCGCGCCGCCGGCCATCGCCTCGAGCTGCGGGTCGCCCGCGCGCGCGTGACGCACGAGCGCCGCCGAGGGATCTCGACGGGGGTCGGCCGTATGGAGCCCGTCCTGGTCGGTAAGCAGGACGAGCACGTCCGCTTCGATCAGATTCGCAACGAGCGCACCCAGGGTGTCGTTGTCGCCGAAGCGGATTTCATCGGTGGTCACGGTATCGTTCTCGTTGATGATGGGGATCACGTCGAGCCCGAGCAGCGTGAGCAGCGTCGAGCGCGCGTTGAGGTAGCGCCGGCGGTCGGCCAGGTCGTCGTGGGTCAGCAGGATTTGCGCCGTGTGCAGCCCGAACTTCGCGAACGCCGATTCGTAGGCCTGCACGAGGCCCATCTGGCCGACGGCGGCGGCGGCCTGCAACTCGTGCATTGCCCGCGGCCGTGCGCTCCACCCGAGGCGGCTGATTCCCTCGGCGATTGCACCCGACGAGACCAGTGCCGTGTGCTTGCCACGGCGCTGGAGAGCGGCGATTTGCGCTGCCCAGCAGGCGACGGCCGCATGATCGAGACCGCGTCCGTCGTTGGTGACGAGCGACGAGCCCACCTTGACGACGATGCGGGCGGCGGAAGCGACGGGCGTGCTCATGGTCACTTGGGGGCGTGCACTTCGAAAAGCTTAACCCACGGAGAAGATGGCTCGGGCGAGATCTCGAATCCGGGAAATCCTGGGCGTTGCGCGACTGTCCATCGGTGTTCAGGTTCGCTCGATCGCCTCGTTCCCCTCGGCGACCGACGGCATCGGCTGTGCGTCGAGCCATTGCTGGACAGCGAAGACGACGTCGCGACAGCCCTCGCCGTTCACTGCGGCGATCGCAAAGACGGGCCCCTTCCAGCGGTAGGCCTTGCAAAACGCCTTGATGCGCGCTGCGCGTTCGGCGGCGGGGATCAGGTCGATCTTGTTCAGCACGAGCCAGCGCGGCTTGTCGTGGAGCGCGGGGTCGTAACGCTTGAGCTCGGCCACGATCGCGCGCGCGTCGCGAACGGGATCGGCGGCGGGGTCGAACGGCGCCAGATCGACGATGTGCAGCAGCAGGCGTGTGCGCTGCAGATGCCGCAGAAACTGATGGCCGAGGCCGGCACCATCGGCTGCGCCCTCGATGAGCCCGGGGATGTCGGCGATCACGAAGCTGCGGCTCGCATCAGTGCGCACGACGCCGAGGTTCGGCGCGAGCGTCGTGAACGGGTAGCCGGCGACCTTCGGCCGCGCCGCCGATACCGCGCGGATGAGCGTGCTCTTGCCGGCGTTGGGCATGCCGAGAAGCCCCACGTCCGCCAGCACTCTGAGCTCGAGATTGAGCCGCCGTCGCTCGCCCTGTTCGCCGTGCGTGAACTGGCGCGGCGCGCGATTCGTGCTCGACTTGAAATGCAGATTGCCGAGGCCGCCCTTGCCGCCTTTCGCGAGCATTGCCCGCTGCCCGTCCGCGGCGAGGTCGGCGATCCGCTCGCCGGTGTCGGCATCAATGATGACGGTGCCCACAGGCACGCGCAGGCAGACGTCGTCGGCGCCGCGCCCGTACTGGTCCGCGCCGCGTCCGTTCTCACCCCGCTTCGCCCGGTGGATGCGTGCGTAACGGTAGTCGATCAGCGTGTTGATGTTGCGATCGGCCACCGCGTAGATGCTGCCGCCGTGACCGCCGTCGCCGCCGTCGGGGCCGCCACGCGGCACGTACTTTTCACGGCGGAACGACGCGCTCCCGTCGCCGCCGTCGCCGGCAACGACTTCGATCTTCGCCTCGTCGATGAATTTCATGGCGGGGTCCTGCGGTAGAGCGCAAAGCGCTCGGTGGCGTCGCCGCGGCGATGCCCTTCCCAAACCAGCGCCCAGCCCGCGGGCGCCGGCGGAAGCGCCTCGATGCGTCCGTACTGGACGATGAGGCTGGGGCAATCGTTGTGGGGGTTCGTCTCTTCGCGGACCGTGACGAGATGCGCGAAGTACGCGAGCAGCGCACGTTGCGACTCTCCCAGGTTGCGGCTCGCGACGCAGCCGTCGCGGGGCAGCACCGGGGCCAGGGCGTCGGCGACGTAGCGATAGCTGCGGCGCGAATCCAGATAGGGGAGCCAGATCGTCGAGTACAGTCCCCAGAGCAACACCATTCCCGCGGCCCAGTTCAGCACCGCGCGCCGGTTCGAGCGGCGTGCGGGGCGGACCAGCACGATCCACAGCAGCGTCAGGAATGCCGAGACGCAGAGCGGGAGCCACGCGGGCATCGGCCGGTAGCCGGTGGTCGTGTCGCGGAAAAGCGCCGCGATCGCCGGCGTCATCCCGTTTCGCCACGTGTCCACCCAGAGCCACCACACCAGCGCCGCGAGGAGCCCGAACGTGAGGATGCCGAACCAGTCGAGCGCGCCCGAAAATCCGCGCTTCAGCGTGTCGATCTCGAGCGCGCCCAAAAGCGACAGCGGCAGCAGGAGCGGCATCAGATAGGGAAGACGGGGGTCGGACATCACGGCCATCGCGGCGACGATCACGAGCGCGAGCGTCCCCGGGAGCAGAACGGCGGGCACGACTGCGCCGCCGTTGAAGCCCCGGCCGCGCATCCACACCGTCCACAGGGCGAGCGGCAATGCGGGCCACGTGTACCAGGGGAGGTTCTTGACCAGGAACATCGGGTCGATCGACGCCGACGCGGAGAGCGGCGCGAACCAGTCGGCGGCCGATTGATCGCCCCACCAAAGCGCAAGGTGCGCGGGATCACGGAGGGCGAGCGCGACGGGCCAGGCTGCGCACAGCGGCACCGCGACGCCCAGCCCGACGGCGACGGTCACGGCGTAACGACGCGTACGCCAGGCCGAAAAGGCGGCCGGCAGGATTGCCGCGGTGACCGCGAGCCAGAGCGGACCCATGAGGCCATCCGACAGAAAGGCGACTGCGACGCCGAGACCGAGCCACGCTCCGCCGGCGAGCGCGCGGCGAAGCGCCAGCGCAAAGCCATAGGTCGCCGTCACGACCCCCAGCATCAGCCCGAGCTCCGGCGAGAGCTGGTGCGCGCGATCCCACAGCCCGACCGAACCCACGAACAGCAGAACCGGCATCCAGCGGAAGTGGGCGCCGAACAGCTCGCGGCCCGTTGCGCCGAGCAGCAGCAGCGTCAGCACGAGCAGCACGCCGGCGGCGATTCGCGCCGCGTCGTGCGCCGGCAATACCCCTGACAACAGGTTGCCGGTAAGGGCTGCGGCCGCGTAGGTCAACGGGGGGTGGTCGATATAGGGTTCGCCCGCGAGCTGCGGCGCCAACGGGTCGCCGCCGCGCATCATCTCGTAGGCGACACCGAAGGCAGTGGCGTCCTCGGACTTCCACGGGTCGTGGCCGATCAGGCCCAGCACGATCCACGCGCCGCAGAGGACGACGAGACCCAGCTGCTTCAGCGCGCGGTAGGGCCCGGAGGGGCTCAGCTCCGCGTCGGCGTCACGCGCATCGGTCTCGGTCGCAAGTCGGGCCATCGCGGGGCGGCTTCGGAGTGGGCGCTATCGATCGCAGGGAAATGGTTGCGCAAGGAAACAAAAAGGCAGCCGAAGCTGCCTTTCTCGTTCGGGGCGCCGAGCAGGGCTTGCCCCTCGCATTGTCGCTCGTTTCCGCGCGCGGAGGAGACCTTAGGCCTTGGCAGCCTTCGCGGCCGCAGCCCTCGGCGCCGCGGGCTTTTCCGCGCTCGGCTTTGCCGGCGCGGGCGGCTTCGCGGCGTAGCGCTGGCGGAACTTGTCGATGCGGCCCGCGGTGTCCATCACCTTCTGCTTGCCGGTGTAGAACGGGTGGCACGACGAGCACACTTCCACGTGCAGCGGCTTCACGACCGTCGAGCACGTGGTGAACGTATTGCCGCAACTGCACGTGACCTGGATTTCGCCGTAGCTCGGATGAATGCCGGTTTTCATGGGATCCTCTTCGTCCGGTCCACGCATCGGGGCTTCATTGCCCGTGGGGGTGCGCCCGAACCGTGTCGCCTGATATGGGGCCGAAAACGCCAAAACGCCAGCGCCCGTCGCGACAAAATGAGAAATTATGCCGTTTCCCATACTGCAATGCAACATACTGGGCGGACGCGCTTCACGCGACGGCACAAAGCCAGTAAATAAAGCGTAAACAATGAGTTGCAGCGACGCTCACCACGGTCGCGGCGTCAACCTCGACGCATGCTGTCGAAGAATTCGGCGTTGGACTTGGTCTGCTTGACCTTGTCGACCAGGAATTCGGTCGCTTCGAGCTCGTCCATCGGATAGAGAAGCTTGCGCAGCACCCACACCTTCTGCAGCACTTCGGGCTTCAGCAGCAGCTCCTCCTTGCGGGTGCCCGAGCGGTTCACGTTGATCGCGGGGTAGATCCGCTTCTCGGCCATGCGACGGTCGAGGTGGATTTCCATGTTGCCGGTGCCCTTGAATTCCTCGTAGATCACGTCGTCCATCCGCGAGCCCGTGTCGATCAGCGCGGTGGCGATGATCGTGAGGGAGCCCCCTTCCTCGATGTTCCGCGCGGCGCCGAAGAAGCGCTTCGGTCGCTGCAGCGCGTTGGCGTCCACACCGCCGGTCAGCACCTTGCCCGAGGCCGGCACGACGGTGTTGTACGCCCGCGCGAGCCGCGTGATCGAGTCGAGCAGGATCACCACGTCCTTCTTGTGCTCGACCAGCCGCTTCGCTTTTTCGATGACCATCTCGGCGACCTGCACATGGCGGGTGGCGGGCTCGTCGAACGTCGACGACACGACTTCACCGCGCACCGAGCGCTGCATCTCCGTCACTTCCTCCGGCCGCTCGTCGATCAAGAGCACGATCAGCACGACATCGGGATAGTTCGCGGCGATCGAGTGCGCGACGTGCTGGAGCATGACCGTCTTGCCGGACTTGGGCGAGGACACGAGCAGGCCGCGTTGCCCTTTGCCGATCGGCGCGATGATGTCGATGATCCGGCCGGTCATGTTCTCCTCGGCCTTGATGTCACGCTCGAGGGCGAGCGGCTCGTCGGGGAAGAGCGGCGTCAGGTTCTCGAACAGGATCTTCGACTTGGCGTTCTCCGGCGGCTCACCGTTGACCTTGTCGACCTTGACGAGCGCGAAGTAGCGCTCGCCGTCCTTGGGCGTGCGGATCTCGCCCTCGATCGTGTCGCCGGTGTGCAGGTTGAAGCGGCGGATCTGCGACGGTGAGATGTAGATGTCGTCGGTGCCCGCGAGATAGCTCGTATCCGGCGAGCGCAGGAAGCCGAACCCGTCGGGCAGGATTTCCAGCGTGCCGTCGCCGAAGATGCTTTCGCCCTTCTTCGCCTGCTGCTTCAGCATGGCGAAGATCAGGTCGTGCTTGCGCATCCGGTTGGCGCCCTCGAGCTCGTTGGTGTTGGCGATTTCCACCAACTCGGTGACCGGCTTGGATTTGAGTTCTGACAGATGCATGGCTGCGCGCGAGGAAAGGACGGAAGCGGCTTGGCCGCGGCGGGGAATGCGGGGAAGTTGGGCCCGGGGAAGGCTCCCGGGGAGGCGCCGATCGAACTCAGGCGCCCTGGAACTTGCCGCGTGGCTGCCCCGGGAGACCGGGGAGCGCCGCGAGCACGAAGGTCAGGTTAGCCCGTTCAGAGGTTGCTGTCAACAAACGCCGTCAGCTGCGACTTCGACAATGCGCCGACTTTTTGCGCGTGCGCCTTGCCGCCCTTGAACAGGATCAGCGTGGGGATGCCGCGGATCCCGAACTGGCTCGTCGTGCCGGGATTGGCGTCGATATCGAGCTTTGCGACGGTGAGCCGCCCCGCATAGTCCTTGGCGAGGTCTTCCAGCACCGGCGCGATCATCTTGCACGGACCGCACCACTCGGCCCAGTAGTCGACGAGGACGGGCGTCGTCGATTGCAGGACTTCCCTGTCGAACGTGGCGTCGGAAACGAATTTGATGTGGTCGCTCATGGGGTCCTCGTGGAAGGCGCGAACATGGCCGCTATACGGCAACTCGAGCCGGGTCGACAACTACGGTAGCCCAAGGGCCGCGCGCGTGCAAGCGCCCCCGCCTCACCGCGTCTGTGAGACAAGAAATAGGGTCTGTTTTGTTAGAATCAACCTTTTGGCGCCAATCGCGAGCATGACCTACGTCGTCACCGAAAGCTGCATCCGCTGCAAGTACACCGATTGCGTCGACGTCTGCCCTGTCGACTGCTTCCGGGAAGGCCCGAATTTCCTCGTCATCGACCCCGACGAGTGCATCGATTGCACGCTGTGCGTCGCGGAGTGCCCCGTCGAAGCGATCTACGCCGAGGATGACGTGCCGCCGGACCAGAAGCAGTTCACCGCGATCAACGCCGAGCTCGCAAAGCTCTGGAAACCGATCATCGAGCGCAAGCCTGCGCCTCCGGATGCCGAGGAGTGGAAGGACGTCAAGGACAAGCTCGGCTATCTCGAGAAGTGATGGGACGCAGCTCCGCCGTGCGACGCATTGACCATCGGGCGCGCAACCCCTAGAATTGCGGGGTTTTTTGCCCGGGCTGGCCGTTCGTTACTTCGCGCCTGCACCGGGTTTCCAAGGCAGGATCGGACTTCATGACCCCATCGATTCCTCTCGTCGCGCTCCTCGTCGCGGCGCTTCCGGCGCTCGCGCTTGCGCAGGGCACGCCGGTGGGCAACGCAGCACGCGGCGCGCAAAAGGTGCAGATGTGCCAAGGCTGTCACGGCATCGAGGGGTGGCGCACCGCCTATCCGGAGGTCTACAAGGTGCCGCGGATCGCCGGCCAGCACCAGGCGTACATCGTGAAGGCGCTGCAGGAATACAAGAACGGCGATCGCAGCCATCCATCGATGCACGCGATTGCCTCGTCGCTTTCGGACCAGGACATGGCCGACGTCGCTGCGTACTACGCGCAGGGCGGGCTCACCACGGCGGTGAAATGATGCGCCGGCGCTTCCCGATCCTCACCGCGGCCATCGTCGCGTGCGCCGTCGTCGCCACTGCGCGGGCCGCCGACATCGACGCCGGCGCCGCGAAGGCCAAGGAGATTTGTGCGGCTTGCCACGGCGCGGATGGCAACAGCCCGTCCCCGGATTTCCCCAAGCTCGCCGGCCAGCATCGCGACTACCTCGAGAAGGCGCTGCGCGATTACAAGTCCGGCGCGCGCAAGAACCCGATCATGGCAGGGTTCGCCGCGGGTCTGTCGAAGGAAGATATCGAGAACCTGTCCGCGTACTTCGCCTCGCGGCCGGCGGTGCTTTCGGCGAAGTACTAAAGACTGCCCGGATCGACCGACCAAGGCGCTCGAGGGGGCGCCTTTTTCGTTCGTGCGGCCGCGTCGATCGCGCCCGTCGGTGCTGCGCCGTGACGCAACGTCGCTATTTCGTCTTCTGCCGGAATTCGCAGAGTTCGCGGATCAGGCATTCCGGGCATTGGGGCGAACGCGCGACGCACACGTAGCGTCCATGAAGCACCAGCCAGTGGTGCGCATGCGGCTTGTACTCGTCCGGGACGAATTTGAGGAGCTTCCGCTCGACTTCCTCCGGAGACTTGCCGGGCGCGAGACCCGTGCGGTTCGCCACGCGAAAGATATGCGTGTCGACGGCGATCGTCGGCTCTCCGAAAGCGACGTTGAGGATGACGTTCGCAGTCTTGCGGCCCACGCCCGGGAGCTTCTCCAGCGCTTCGCGGCTCTCCGGCACCTTGCCGCCATGCTCGCGGACGAGGATCTCCGAGGTCGCGACGAGGTTCTTCGCCTTGTTGCGGAACAGACCGATCGACTGCACGTAGGGAATCAGTCCCGCGACGCCGAGCTTCGCGATCGCCGCCGGCGTGTTGGCGACGGGAAAGAGCTTCGCCGTCGCCTTGTTGACGCCCTTGTCCGTTGCCTGCGCCGAGAGGACGACGGCGACCAGGAGCTCGAACGGCGTCCGATGCTCGAGCTCGGATTTCGGATGCGGGGTGGCGGCGGCGAACCGCTCGAAGATCGCGCGGCGCTTTTGTGGATTCATGGTTGCGCCGGAGCGGTTCCGGCGGCGATCGCCTCGAGCCGCGCGAGCCGCGCGCTCTCGGTCGCCACGAATCCGGCGTCGTCCTTGAGGGCAGCGTAGGCCTTCGCCGCCCAGGGGCGCGCCGCCGCGACGTCGCCGCGTGCGATCGCGATCTCGGCCAGTTCCTCGTAGACATAGCCGTCGGTCTCGCCAAGCTTCAGGTACTCGGCGAGGAGCTTCTTCTGGATGGCCTCCGCTTCGTCGAGCAAGCCAAGCGATCGCTGCGCGCGGGCGATCATCCATTGCGCGATGCGGACGTTGCGAGGATTGCCCCGCGCCTCGTAGGCGGGGAGCGCCTTGCGGTAATAGGCGAGCGCCGTCGCAAAATCGCCGCGCTCCTGGTAGGCGTAGCCGATGTTGTTGTAGAGGGGCGCGAGCCAGCGCTTCGCGCGCGAAGCGGCCGTCCTTTCGGTCATCGCCAGCGCCTTGAGATCCCAGTCGAGGCGCTCGGGCGGTGGCGAGGCGATGCCCAGCATGTGCGCCGCGTCGACCGCGTAGAACGCATCGTCGTCGCATTCGGCGAGCGACAGCGCCTCTTCGAACAGCGGCACCGCCCGCTCCGGCGCCCCCGACGAGTTGAGCGTGCGTCCGCGCTCGAGCAGGTAGCGGACCCGCACGTGCGACGGCATTCCGTCGAGCCTCGCCTCGACCGCGTCGAGCGTCGCGGTCGCTTCTGCGAACTGCCGCCGCAGGCTATGCGTGCGCGCGATCTGCGTGGCGACGATGAGCGCGCGCGGGTCGTCGGCGGGCCATTGGGGAAGCTCTTCGCGAAATCGCCGCTCGGATTCTGCGGGCGCGGCAAAATCCCATTGCGCGTCGAGCTGTGCGGAGAACTGGTCGAGGGCGGGCGTGACGGCGTGGGCGTCCATGGCAATGCCGGCCGACAGAGCCAGCGCAGAAAGGGAAGCGCGGATCGGCATCAGGTCGATCCCGATTTGCCGTTGGCCGAAGCACGGCGCGCGCGAGCGCGGGCGATAGCGGCGGCGACGGCACGCTGCCTTTGCGCGCGTGCGCTATCGATCGTTGCGGGAAGAGAAGCCTCCTCCTTGCGAGCGTCGTGCCCGCGCGCCGCGAGCCTGCGGGTGCGTGCGTCGTGGCGAGCGCGTGCAGCGCGCGCGTCTTCGGGGCTCCAGCGGCGGCCGGCGGGAACCATCGCGATGCAATCGACGGGGCAGGGCGCGACGCACAGCTCGCATCCGGTGCAGATCGCCGGCAGCACCGTGTGCATCCGCTTGGCGGCGCCGACGATCGCGTCCACCGGACATGCCTCGATGCAGAGCGTGCAGCCGATGCACCAGTCCTCGTCGATGCGCGCAACGGCATACGGCACCTGCTCGCCACAGGCCCGGTCGAGTGCCATCGCCGCCCGCCCGGTGATCGTGGCGAGCGTGGCGATGAGGGCGTCCCCGCCGGGGGGGCAGCGGTTGATCGCCTCTCCCTCCGCCACGGCCCAGGCGTAGGGACGGCAGCCGTCGTGGCCGCAGCGCCGGCATTGGGTCTGCGGCAGCGCGGCATCGACGCGCTCGGCCAGCGATGGATCGAAGGCGGATTGCACCGGGACATTCTAACGTCGGGCGCTCGATGCGGCGCGACGCTGTTTGCTAGACTGCCCGCGCTCCCGCTCGTTTGACGCCACCTTGCCCGACACCGTACCGTTTGCCAAACCGGCCCCTGTCGTTGCGGGGCCGCTCGTGCCAGGCATCGCATCGCGCCTCGCCGCATGGGCGTTGCGCGCGGCCGGGTGGACGGTCCGCCTCGCGCAGCCGGTGCCCCAGCGCTGCGTGGTGATCTTCTATCCGCACACGACCAACTGGGACACGCTCATCGGACTTTGCGCCAAGGCGATGATCGGGATCCGCTTTCATTTCGTCGGCAAGGACACCCTCTTCAGGTTTCCGCTCGGGCGCATCCTCGCGCGCTGGGGCGGCATCCCCGTCAATCGGCGCTCGCCGGCGGCGTTCGTCGGGCAGATGAGGGCCGAGTTCGATCGCCGCTGCGAGTTCCGCCTGGCCCTTGCCCCCGAAGGGACGCGCAGTCGGACCGACTGCTGGAAGTCCGGTTTCATTCGCCTCGCGCACGAGGCGGGCGTTCCACTGGCGCTCGCCTACATCGACTATCCTCGCCGCGAAATCGGCGTCGGCGGATTTCTCGATCCCGGCGCCGACGTCGTCGCGGACATGGCGCGGATCCGCGCGTTCTATGCGGACAAGGCCGGGCTCAATCCGGAAAACCAGGGTCCGGTCCGGCTGCGCGAGGAGTAGCGGTCGGGGCCTCTACGCCCTCGCCTGAGCCGATTGCGGTGGGCTCTGCCGCGATCGACAATGGGAAGCGTCGCCTCGACTTGACGCCCACTGACGCTTATCGCCGTCTCCCGTGCACGACGCCGCCCATTCTCATTCGCATGGCCACGGTCATGTCCACGAGGATATTTCCGCGGACCCGGCGGCGGCGACGCGGACCCTGACGATCGCCGTCGTGCTCACCGCAGGCTTCGCTGCGATCGAGGCGGCCGGCGGCTGGCTTGCCGGCTCCCTGGCCCTGGTCTCCGATGCCGGCCACATGGTCACCGACGCGGCAGCGTTCGTCGTCGCGCTGATCGCGGCTCACGTCGCGCGGCGGCCGCCGTCGCGGCGCGCGTCGTACGGCTACGCTCGCGCCGAAGTGCTGGCGGCGTTCGTCAACGCGCTCGCCATGCTGGCGCTCGTCGTCTGGATCGCCGTCGAAGCGGTGCGCCGACTCTTGGATCCGATGACGGTCGCCGGACCGATCGTCATGGTCGTCGCGGCCGCGGGCATGGTCGTCAACGTCGCTGTCGCGTGGATGCTCGCGCGGGCGGGGGGCGGGATCAATGCGCGGGGCGCGCTCCTCCACGTCGTCGGAGACCTGCTCGGCTCCGTTGCGGCGTTGGTCGCCGGCGCCGTCGTCTACGCGACGGGCTGGACCCCGATCGATCCGATCCTTTCGATCGCCGTCGCGATGCTGATCCTGCGCTCGACGCTCGACCTGCTGCGGCAATCGACGGGCGTGCTGATGGAACGGGTCCCGGCGCACCTTTCGTACGACGTGATCGGCCGCGCGCTTGCCGCGCTGCCGGGCGTCAGCGGCGTCCACGACCTGCACGTGTGGCCCATGAGCGCGGACCGGGTTGCGCTGTCGGCGCACGTCGTGCTGGCCGACGGGTCAGCGTGGCCGCACGCGCTCGCCCTGGCGCAGCGGATGCTGGCCCGGGATTTCGGCATCGACCACGTCACGCTGCAACCCTCGTGGCCCGCGCCGCCCAGGGACGGCCGGGTGATTCCCGTCGCCCCCGCCGACCGCGGCGCTAAAGCCAGCGGATCTTCCTGAACCAGACGTAGAGCGCGGCGTCGACGACGATCATCGCCGCGAGTGCGATCGGATAGCCGTACGTCAGCTCGTACTCGGGCATGTTCTTGAAGTTCATGCCGTAGATTCCGGCGATGAGCGTCGGGACCGCGATGATCGCCGCCCACCCGGCGAGCTTCTTGGTGACCTCGGTCTCGTTGAGGTTGATCATGCCGAGATTGACCTGGATCGCGGTCGCCTGCATTTCGCGGATCGCCTCAATCGAGGCGTGGATCCGGTGCAAGTGGTCATAGACGTCGCGAAAATACTCCTGCATCCCGGAGCACACGTGCGGCACGCGGCCGCCATAGAGCTTGCCCGTCGCATCCATCAGCGGATCGACCGCGTGCTTGAGCTCCATCAGCTGCTGCTTCAGCGCGTACAGTGCTTCGATGTTGGAGCGTGCGGCGTTGCGCACGAAGATCTGCTCCTCGATCTTCTCGAGCTCGCTCTCCAGCGCGTCGACGATGGGAAAGTAGCGGTCGACGACGGTATCCATCAGCGCGTAGAGGACGTAGCCCGCGCCGTTGCGCAGCAGCTCCGGTTCCCGCTCGCTGCGCGCGCGGACGTCGGCGAATCCCTTTTGCGTGTGGTGGCGAACGGAAAGGATGTAGTTGGGGCCGACGAAGATCGCGACCTCGCCGATCCGCAACGGTCCGGCGAGACCATCCTCGGGCGTTTCGACGGTCTGCAGCACGACGAACAACGAGTCGTCGTATTCGTCGATCTTGGGGCGCTGATGGCCCTTGCGCGCATCCTCGATGGCGAGCGGGTGCAGCCCGAATTCCTCGGCCATCTTGTCGAGCTCGGCGGGGTCCGGCTCGGCGAGCGCGACCCACACGAAGCAGTCCGGGCGCGTCACGTACTCGCTGATAGCCTCGACCTGGATGTCGGCGAGCTTCTTGCCGTTCTGGTAGACGACGCAGTTGACGAGCATGGGCGGACTGGGGACGGTTGCCGTCGGGATGATAACCTGTTGGCCTCGATTGCAGCTCCTCTCGCCGCACTCTCGCCTTCATCTCCGTCGTGCCCGCGCCGTCGATCGATCCGGATGCACCCCTGCTGCGCCCGCGCGGCCCGGCGCCGCGCGAGCTCGCCCTGCTGCTGACGCTCGCCGCGATCCAGTTCACGCACATCGTCGATTTCATGATCGTGATGCCGCTCGGCCCCCAGTTCATGCGGCTGTTCGGAATCGGCCCGCAGCCGTTCAGCCTGCTCGTGTCGGCGTACATGTTCGCGGCGGCGGGCAGCGGGTTCGTCGCCGCGTTCTGGATCGATCGCTACGATCGCAAACGGGCGTTGCTGGCGCTCTATGCCGGATTCATCGTGGCCACTGCGCTGTGCGGGCTGGCGCCGGGCTTTCCGCTGCTCCTCGTCGCGCGCATCGGCGCCGGCGTGTTCGGCGGCGTGATGGCATCGCTGGTGCTCTCGATCGTCGCCGACCTCGTGCCGTACGCCCGGCGTGCTGCGGCGACCGCGATTGTCGCCGCGTCGTTTTCGCTCGCCGCGGTCGCCGGCGTCCCGCTCGCGCTGTGGCTCGCGGCGCTCGGGTCCTGGCGGTGGCCGTTCCTCGGCCTGTCCGCCCTTTCGATCGTGTTCGCGCTTGCGGCAATGCGGCTGCTTCCGCCGCTGACGGCGCATCTCGCCGCTCACCAGCGGCGCCATCCCCTGGAGCAGCTGCGGCTGATCTTCGGCGTGCGCAACCACCGGCGCGCGTTCGCGTTCACGGTGATGCTGATGTTCGCCGGCTTCACGGTGATTCCGTTCATCGCGCCCTACCTGGTCGCCAACGTCGGCATCGCCGAGCGCGATCTCGCGGTCATCTATTTTGCGGGCGGCGCCACGACGCTCGTCACTTCCCAGATCATCGGCCGGCTCGCCGACCGCTACGGCAAGCAACGGGTGTTCGCGATCATCGCGTTCGTCTCGATCGTGCCCATCCTCATCGTCACGCACCTGCCGCGGCTGCCGCTCGCGACGGTCGTCCCGCTGAGCGTGCTGTCCTTCGTCTTCGTTACCGGCCGCTTCGGTCCGGCGATGGCGCTCGTGAGCGGCGCTGCCTCGCCGCATTTGCGCGGCAGCTTCATGAGCTTCAACGGCTCGGTGCAGCAGCTTGGATCGGCGCTGGCGGCGATGACTGCCGGCCTCGTCATCGGCCGCGCCGCCGACGGCGCGCTGACGCGGTTCGGCGTGGTGGGCTTCCTTGCCGTCGGCTGCACGCTCGCCTGCGTTTGGCTTGCGCACCGGATAAAGATCGTGGGCGACGGATCGCCCCTCCGGCGCGGGTAGGCCGGGACCGCCAAGAGCGGGCCGGCGAATGGACGTCGCCCAATTGGCCACGCGCACGACGAGCGCGTAACATCTCGCGCAGTCCCGCCACCGCCGCCCGACTCACGTGCCTCGCGCGCTTGCATGATCATCCAATCGCTGCTCGACACCGATCTCTACAAATTCACGATGATGCAGGTCGTGCTGCATCATTTTCCCGGCGCCCACGTCGCGTACCGGTTCAAGTGCCGGAATCCGGACGTCGACCTGACGCCTTACGTCGACGAAATACGCGACGAGATCCGCGCGCTCGCCGGCCTGCGCTTTACCGCTCCCGAGCTCGACTATCTGCGCAGCTGGCGCTTTTTCAAGAGCGACTACATCGATCTGCTGGGGCTCTTCCAGCTCGACGAGCGCTTCATCACGATCGGGCGGCTCCAAGGCTCGGAACGCGAGATCGACATCGCGATCCGCGGGCCGTGGCTGCATACGATCCTGTTCGAGGTGCCGGTGCTCGCAATCGTAAGCGAGGTTTTCTTCCGCAACACGCAGCCCCGTGCCGATCTCGGCGAGGGACGCCGCCGCCTCGCGACGAAGATCGCCGCGATCAACGGCGTCGCCGACCCGGAATTCCGCATCGCCGACTACGGGACCCGCCGGCGCTTCTCCCGCGACTGGCAGGAGGAAGTCGTGCGGACGCTGAACGAGGGCATCGGACCGAAATTCGTGGGCACGAGCAACGTCGAGCTGGCGATGCGCCATGGCCTCACGCCGCTCGGCACGATGGCGCACGAGTACCTGCAGGCGTGCCAGGCGGTCGGCCCGCGTTTGCGCGACTCGCAGGTGTTCGCGTTCAACACATGGGCGCGCGAATACCGCGGCGATCTGGGGATCGCCCTGTCCGACGTCTGCGGAATGGATGCGTTCCTGCGCGATTTCGATCTCTTCTTCTGCAAGCTCTTCGACGGCGTGCGGCACGACTCGGGAGACCCTTTCGAGTGGGGCGAGAAGCTGATCGCGCACTACCAGAGGATGCGGATCGACCCGCACACGAAGACGATGGTCTTCTCCGACAGCCTCAACGTGCCGCTCGCGATCAGGCTGTTCGAGTATTTCCGCGGCCGCATGCACACCGCGTTCGGCATCGGCACCAATCTCACCAACGACGTCGGCTTCGAACCGCTGCAGATCGTGATCAAGATGACCCGCTGCAACGGCCAGCCGGTCGCGAAGATCAGCGACGAGCCGTCGAAGACGATGGACTACGATCCGTCGTACGTCGCCTACCTGCGCGAAGTTTTCGAAGTGCCGGAGACGCTGCCCCCGCCCGGAGAGAGCGCGTAGGCCGGCGGGCCCCGTGGCTCCGGGGATGCGGCGACAGGCGCACGCCGGGGCTTTAGGCGAAGCCGCGCTTGGCGAGCTCGCTGCGGTAGCAGGCGAGCGCTTCCGGCCCGAAGCACGCGAAAATCACCTCGCGGATCGTGCCATCGATCCCGGTGGAGGCCGCGACTTCGCCGACGGCGATCGCGGTCGCGTGCGCCAGCGGATAGCCACAGGCGCCGCAACTGATCGCCGGGAGAGCGATCCGGGCCAGGTCATTGGCCGCCGCGATCTCGAGCGCGCGCCGGTCGCACGACGCGAGCAGTTCGGCTTCGCGATGCGTGCCGCCGTGCCAGATCGGGCCCACGACGTGGATCACGTGGCGCGCGGGCAGCCGGTAGCCGCGCGTGAGTCGGGCCTCTCCCGTCGGACATCCGCCGAGCGCCGCGCATTCTTCCCGAAGTGCGGGGCCCGCGGCGCGATGGATGGCGCCGTCGACGCCGCCCCCTCCTTAGGAGGGTCGCGTTGGCCGCGTTGACGATCGCGTCTAGCGCGAGCGCGGCGATGTCGGTCATTTCCGCCGTCAGCTTTGCCCGCATCGTCGGCATCTGCCGAGCGCGGGATGCGCTCGCGCGTGGATTTCGGCGCCCGCTGCGATCATCCGCCACCGCCGGGCCCTGCAGCTGCTTCGGCCTCCTCGTCCACGCGCCGGGCGGGAAGGCGCTGCACGGCCGCCCGCGGGGGTGCCGGTGCACCGATCTCGTGTAAAGTAACCCAATGGCGAGCCCGGCTTCAACCTCGAATCTCGCGGCCAACGAGCAGTCGGCTCCGGCGCCGCATGCGCAGGACCGCCGCCTGCGCCTCGAGGACATTCTGAAGCTCATGGTCGCGGACGGCCTCGCCGCCGCGGCCGATGCCGAAAAGCTTTTGCGCTCGCGCGGTTCGCGCGGCGAGCATCCGCTCGAGTTCGTCGCCGCCCAGAAATGGAAGACGGCGACCCCGCCGCATGTGATGCTGACGCTCGATTGGCTGGTCGAGTGGCTGGCCGGGAAGCTCGGCGTTCCCTACCTGCACGTCGATCCGCTGAAGATCGACCTCACCGGCGTCACGCAGACGATGTCGAACGCGTATGCCGAGCGCTACCGCATCCTCCCGGTCGAGGTGACGCGCACGACGCTGACCGTCGCCACGGCCGAGCCTTTCGTGAGGAGCTGGGCCGACGAGCTGGAGAAGATCCTGAAGCTCCAGGTGAAGCTCGTCTTCGCCAATCCCGTCGACATCCGCCGCTTCCTCGGCGAGTTCTACAACCTCGCCCGGTCGATGAAGAAGGCGCAGGAGACCTCGAAAGGGCAACTGTCGCTCGCGCGCAACTTCGAGCAGCTGGTCGAGCTGGGGCAGCGGGGCAACCTCGACGCCAACGACAGCCACGTCGTCCACATCGTCGACTGGCTGTGGCAGTACGCATTCGAGCAGCGCGCCTCCGACATCCACGTCGAGCCGCGCCGCGACGCCGGAATGATCCGCTTCCGCATCGACGGCGTCCTGCACCAGGTCTACGCGATCCCGATCCCGGTGCTGATCGCGATGACGTCGCGGATCAAGCTGCTCGCGCGGATGGAGATCGTCGAGAAGCGCCGGCCGCAGGATGGCCGCATAAAGACGGTGTCGCCGGCCGGCAACGAGGTCGAGCTCCGGATCTCGACGATGCCGACCGCGTTCGGCGAAAAGATCGTCATGCGGATCTTCACGCCGGAGGTCCTGGTCCGCGACTTCACCGAGCTCGGCTTCACGACCGACGACCAGGAGCGCTGGGAGCGGATGATCAAGGAGCCCAACGGGATCATCCTCGTGACCGGTCCCACCGGCTCCGGCAAGACGACGACGCTCTATTCGTCGCTGAAGCAGCTCGCCACGCCCGAGGTCAACGTCTGCACGGTCGAGGACCCGATCGAAATGATCGAGCCGCTGTTCAACCAGATGCAGGTGCAGCCCTCGCTCGGCGTCGACTTCGCGCATGGCGTGCGCACGCTGATGCGGCAGGATCCCGACATCATCATGGTGGGCGAGATCCGCGATCGCGACACGGCCGACATGGCGGTGCAGGCCGCGCTCACCGGCCACCTGGTCCTTTCCACGCTGCATACCAACGACGCGCCGACGGCCGTGACGCGCATGCTCGATCTCGGGATGCCCGCGTATCTGCTGAGCTCGACGCTGCTAGGCGTCATGGCGCAGCGGCTGGTGCGTACGCTGTGTCCGCACTGCAAGAAGCCGGGCGAGCCCCCCGACGACGACACGTGGAAGGCAATCACGTCGCCGTGGCGCGCCGAGAAGCCCGCCCAGGTGATGAACCCGGTCGGCTGTCTCGAGTGCCGGATGACCGGCTATTACGGCCGCATCGGCCTCTACGAGATCATGCTGATGACGCCGGGGCTGCGGCGGCTGATCGTTGCGGACACCGACGATGTGCGGCTGCGCGAGCAGGCGTTCAAGGACGGGATGAAGCCGCTGCGGGTGTCCGGTGCGATGAAGATCGCCGCCGGAGTGACGACTGCAGACGAGGTCGTGAAGGTGGCTCCGCTCGCGTGAGCCGCAGGCCCGAATCCGCTTGGCCTTCGGCGCCGCGGCGGGGCTCGAAGCGGTCGCGCGGACGCTTCGGGGCCGAGAAGGTCGCTCGCGAAGGCTAGTGCAGCAAGGCGGCGAAGCTGCCGTCCTCCCGGCAGCCTCCGCCGATCGTGGCCGTCCAGCGACCCTCGATGCCAAGTGCCGTGGCCTTCAGCTCATAAACGGTGGCCGTCGTGTTGGTCCCGGTCGGGCACGTATAGGTGGCGCTTGGAATGCGGAACAGCCGACCCTCCTGAACCGCTACACCTTCCATCGTGCAGGCGAGACCGGCAGCCGGATAGACGAAGTCGATGTGCAAGGCTCCGCCGCCAGGTTGCGTCACCTGGGGATCGATATCGTAGCGCGTGGTGCCGTCCATGCCGCTGTCCGCACATCCCGACCACGTGATCAGGCCGGTGCCGGCATAGCTACCGCCGAGGTTGATCGTGCGATACGTGGTTCGCTGGATGTTCTTCGTCACCACCACCGTGCTCGCGCCGTCAACGTTGTTCACGGTATAGGTGAGTGTCGCCGTCGTTGCCGAGGTCGGAGTGAACACCGAAGTTCCCACCGGCGTCGCAACCGCACTTGCCATCCACGGACCGCCGAACCAGGGGCCCGTGGTCCGGTACAGAGTTCCGCTATAGACGCCGCTCGCGTCGACGAACATCGGCGAGGAGTACCAGAGCGGCTGACTCGAGATGTCGTAGATGTAGAACGTCGCGAAGACGACGTCCTGCTCCTGCACCAGGTTTACGCCCCAGCCGTTTTCGACCGGTCCGGCCCACCAGATATCGGTGTAGTCTGTGGCACGCGCCGCGAGGGAAAGCGTGGCTGCGATTGCGGCGAGACTGGCGACGAGGCCAGTACCAATGCGATGGTGTGCGCGCGCCATGGCCTGGGACCTCCAGTTCTCCATTCGGGTCGGGAAGAGATTCGGTGCAGCGGGTGTTGGGGAGCGCTTGCGAGACTAAAGCATCCTCCGTGCCCGGAAAGGAAACGAAGTCGCCTGCGACGAAGCTCGGATACCCAAAGGCCCGCTGCAAGCGGACGCCCGCCTCGGAAGCGAGACGCGCGGCTCACCACGTGCAAGCTGCAGCAGGAACCCCGCGAATGGGTAAGAACTACAAGATTTGCAAGAATGGCTTCGCTGCGGACCGCCCTGTCGGGTTCGCGCATTCGCCAACCGCTTGCGCCCCGCCAGCCAAGCTGCCGTTCCGGCCACGAGCGACGCTGCCGTGAGCCCTTATAATCGCCGCAAGAAGCGCTTCGCGCCTTAGTCGCTCCAGCCGGGGGACCGCATGGAGTTTTCCAGTCGCAAGCTTGCCGATGTCGTCGTCACCGCTCCGGTGGGCCAGATCGATCATTCTGGTGCGCAAGAACTGGAGCGCGGGTTGGCCCCCATACTGAACGAGGCCAACCTGAGCAAGACGGCCATCGTTCTGGATTTCGCCGGCGTCGAGTACATCGGCAGCATGGGGCTGCGAGTGCTCATGATCGCGGCCAAGCAGATGCGCGCGCACAACTCCCGCATCGCGGTCGCCGCCCTGCGGCCCCTGGTCGAGGAAATCTTCGAAATCGCACGCTTCGGGCATGTGCTGGAAGTGTTCCCGTCCGTTCGCGCCGCGCTGCAGGAAGTGTCGACGCCAGCGTTGGCGGCCTACGACGCCGCCGAACGATGAAGCGCGTCCGTTTCTGGGGCACGCGCGGATCGCTTCCGGTCGCCCTCACGGCATCCGCGGTCCGTAAGAAGCTGATCGCTGCGCTGCACGGCGCGGCCGGTCGCACCTTTGCCTCGGGGGATGAAATAGAGACCTATGTTGACAGTCTCGGAATGGCCGTTTCAGGTACCTATGGCGGGCACAGCCCGTGCGTCGAGATCGAGACCGGTGGCTCCGAATACGTGCTTTGCGACTTGGGTACGGGCGTGCGGCCGTTTGGACAGAGGGTGCTCGCACGCCATGGCGCGGCTTCCCCGCAGACGTATCACATCTTCATGTCCCATGTGCATTGGGACCACATCATGGGGTTTCCGTTCTTCACCCCGGCTTACATCAAGGGCAACCGCATCCGAATCTACGGCGGCCACGCGGTGCTCGAAGAAGCCTTCCGGCGGCAGCAGGCGGCGCCGTCGTTTCCCGTGGATTTTTCGGAGTTGGGCGCGAGCATCGAGTTCGTTCGGCTCGAGCCAGGCGAGCGGTACGACATCGCGGGGTTGCAGGTGCGTCTCATGCTGCAGCGACACTCCGGAGATTCCTACGGATATCGCTTCACCTCGGCGGGCAAGACCGTCATCTACTCGACCGACTCGGAGCACACGCTGACCGAGCTCTCGGCGACCCAACGTTTTGTCGACTTCTTTCGCGATGCCGATGTGGTGATCTTCGATGCCATGTATTCCCTGGCCGACGCGATTTCCATCCGGGCCGACTGGGGGCATTCGAGCAATATCGTCGGCGTCGAGCTGTGCCAGATGGCCGGGGCGCGGCACCTGTGCCTGTTCCATCATGAGCCCGTGAACGGTGACGAGGCGATCGCCCGCTTGCTGGCGGAAACGCGACGCTTCGAGGAGATTTCGCGCCGGGGCAACCCGCTCTTCGTGTCGGCGGCCTACGACGGGATGGAAATCGTCTTGTGATCCGACGCGATGTCGGCGCAGAGCCCGTAAGGCCATCCTACGGCCGAATCTCGGCGGTTGGACTGTTGCTGCTCGCCGCGTTCGCTGCGCTGATCTGGGCGGAGCCACGCTGGAATCTGAGGTTCCAGTCCGCCTGGTTCGACACCTACCAGCAGCTCAAGCCGCGAGCGATTGCCTCCACGCCCGTCACTGTGGTCGAAATCGACGAGAGGAGCCTTGCTCGCCTCGGTCAATGGCCGTGGCCGCGCACGGTACTGGCCGAGCTGCTACGCGATATCGAACGCGAGCAGCCGGCCGCGATCGGGGTCGATATTCTGATGCCTGAACCGGATCGGTTGTCGCCGGAACGCCTCCTCGCACGCGCGAAGCAGAACGATCCGCTGCTCGCAGGTCGCCTGGACGCACTCCCGTCGAACGACGGCGAGCTTTCACGCGCGATCGCTGCAGGGCCGGTTGTCTTGGGGCTCGCGGGCATTCCCCAGCGAACCGACAAGGAACCGCTTGCCCCGCCGTTCATTGTCGTCGATCGTGCGAAAGCGGGCTACTCGTCCACGGTGAGCGTGTCGAACATGCCGCGCTATGCCGGCGTCCTCAGGAATGTCGATGAGCTCGATCGCTCGGCCGTCGGGCACGGCGCGATTTCGGCCGGACCATCGGACGACGTGATTCGGCGCGTTCCGCTGGCGATCCGCATCGAGGATCGATTTGTGCCTTCGTTGCCGATGGAGATGCTGCGGGTGGCGCTCCGGGCGCCTGAGGTTCGCCTGTTCGTCGACGGGCCCTCGGTCGAGACGATTAGGGTGGGCGATTTCGTCGCGCCGACGGAGCCCGATGGCGAGCTGCGCATCTACTATTCCCGACGGGATGGCCGTCGCTACGTCTCGGCCATCGATGTGCTCGACGGCAGGGTCGACCCGCTGCGGTTGCGGCAGAAGCTCGTCCTGATTGGCACGAGTGGCTTGGCCATGGTCGACTATCAGAACACGCCGCTGGGCGAGCGAATGCCGGGCAGCGAAATTCAGGCACAGCTGTTGGAGAACCTCTATGACCAGACTTGGCTGAGACGACCGCGGTGGGCGGCACGGCTCGAAGTTGTCGTGTTCGCGTTTCTTGGGCTCGCTCTCATCTGGGCCACTCCACGATGGAAGCCCGCCCACGCTGCGCTGCTGGCGCTCGGGTGCATTGGCCTTCCCATCGCTTCGGGTATCACTGCATTCGTCTGGAAACGGCTCGTGTTCGATGCGGCAGCACCGGCGCTTGGGCTCGCGATCCTGTTCGGCGCGCTCCTCGTGCTGACGCTCGCCGAGGCGGCTCGGCAACGAAAGCGGCTCGAGCAGGTGGTCCAGGTGCAGCGCGTACAGGCGGCCTACATCGCCGGCGAGCTCGAGGCGGCGAAGCGCATCCAGACCGGATATCTGCCACGCCCGAATTTTCTGCACAACGACGGGCGGATCGAGCTCGCGGTGTCGATGACGCCCGCTCGTGAGGTCGGCGGCGACCTCTACGACTTTTTCCTGCTGGACACTGATCGCCTGTTCTTTCTCATCGGGGACGTCGCCGGAAAAGGACTGTCGGCCAGCATGTTCATGGCAGTCAGCAAGGCTCTCTACAAGAGTGCGACGCTGCGGAGCCCGAAGGCGACGATCGGCGAGCTGATGCGCACTGCGAACGATGAGGTTTCGCGCGACAACCCGGAGATGTTCTTTGTCACCGCCCTCGCCGGTGTCCTCGACCTTCGCACAGGAGAGCTCGAGTACTGCAATGCAGGACACGAGAATCCGTACCTGCTGAGCCCGGGCGGCGCTGCAATCGGCGAGCTCACGGACGGAGCCGGACCGCCCCTTTGCACCGTCGAGGGCTTCACCTATCGCGACGGCAAACGGAGGATGCATGCGGGCGAGCTGCTCTGCCTCGTCACCGATGGCGTGGTGGAAGCGCAAAACCAGGCAGGGGAGCGCTACGGCAGACGCCGCCTGCTTGCTCTCTTGGCCCGCCCGCAGGCGGGAAAGACCACAGCGCAAGCCAAGGTCGATGCTCTGTGCGAGGACCTGCGGGTGTTTGGCGCGGGTGCCGAGCTCACCGACGATCTCACGGTGATGGTATTGCGATGGATCGGACCTCAGATGGCCGGGTAGCGCGGAACGCCGGGTACCAACAGTCGGCCAAAGCCTCAGCGGACGATGATCTCCACCCTGCGATTGCGCGGTTCCGCGACACCATCGGCCGTCGGGACGGCGGGAGCGCGCTTGCCTCGAGAAATCGCGCGGATGTCCTCGGGCGGGATGCCGAGGCGCATCAAGGCGGTCCGGACCGTGTCGGCTCGTTGCTGCCCCAGCGCATCGTTGTACGGGTCGTTGCCGACCGCATCGGTGTGACCAACGACCATCACATCCGGCACGGGGCGTTTGGCGATCTCGGAGAGGATCTGGTCGACGACGGCCTTGGACGCCTCGGTGAACTCGTCCTTCCCCTCGACGAAATACAGCGTGAACGTGGCGGCACGGCTCGGCTGCGCGGCGATTGCTGGCCCGAATTGCGACGCCACCGCCTCGGCGCTCGAGCGATACGCCCGCGGGCCGAGGGGCGTCACCTTGGCCGCAGCGTACGGTTGGTCGAGGACGACCTCCTGGTCACCCTGTTTGACCGCGACTGCTGCGAGCCGGTTGTCGCTGGGGAGTAGCACCACCGTTCCGCTGCTCGCGCACGCCCCGACAATGGCGCACGCGACGGCAATCGTAGCGGCGCGGCCAGCCCGGCGGATCGCTTCAGTCATTGGCGCTAACGACAAACTCGGTGCCACGAACGCCGAGAATTGCCGTGGGCGTGCGCACGGTCATCGCGTCCGGAGCCTGCTTCGCAATACGGCCCGAGATCACCGCAAGCGTCCCCTTGTTGAGCGCTGCATCGAAGCGGCCCTGATTGGTCGTCGGATCGAAGGCGTAGCGATCGAGGGATAGCGCACTGTTCGGGCCTGCCGACAGTAACGAATCGTCGTCCATCGTGATCCCGACCGAGCCGTCAGCACCGGTCTTGATCGTATCGGAGGTCTGCAGCCTGGTGCCAACCGCGCCGGGTAGGACCCCTCCGGCGCGCTCGATCGTGACCTCGCCCTTGGAGACCTTTATTTGACCGATCTCCGCCGCGCTTGCCAACGTTGCCAGCGCTGAGAGGATGAGCACGAGCAGAGCATGGCCGGCGCGCATGCGTGAAATCGCCATCTTCACTCCCAGTCGAAATTTCCGGCGGACGCCGCCGCAAAGACGGGATCGCAACTGGCATTCTTTCGTCGCGACAGTAGCAGCATCAACTGCCCAACGATGGTAACCGCCAGGGCACCCGCAATACCCGGGATTGCGGTGAGCAAGAACCCGGAGGGCCCGCTGCCCGGTGCTATTGCCTTCGCGATGAGCCGCGTCACGAAGCTGATTGGAACGGTCCAAATCCAGTGCATCATGTTCACCGCCAAGATCGCTGCGCAGTCTTGCTCCAGGTTTGAGGCGCGCGCCGCAATCATGCACCTTTCCCCGGTGGGGAGCCAAGCGCCGCGGGCGTGAGCAAGGGCTGGACGCGTTCGGAGTCGATCCCACAGCTTGCAGTTCACTTTTGAGAAGAGGTATCGATGAATGGCTCTTCGCCCGCAGGCGAGTTATCACCACAACGCCAAGGTGGCCCCGCGCGTTATTGTTCGCGCACACGCGCCGACTTCAGCCCGAGAGGGAGAGACGCGATGAGGCGGCATCATCGGCGGCGTGCTCGGGCACCGGGTCGGTGGCGCACGCGGGCAGGATGCCGCGACGGGCGTCGGTGCTGTTGCGGGCGCTGCAGTGGGCGCCAATGTCGGGAGGAGCCCGGGCGGGGTGTACAGCCAGGACGTCCGGCGCTGCGCTGTCGTTCCCGGCTCGGCGCGTCCGGACTGCCGGGATGGAATGCATTACTTCGACGGCCTTGAGCACCACATGCAGCTCGACGCACCGCCGCCGCCGACGATCTGGGTCAATGGAAACGGGGAACCGCGAACGCAAGTCGAAGGCACCGTGGCATGAGTTCGGATTGCGTCTCGGCCCCACACAGGCGCTGCGTCGTTCTCGATACCTATTTCGATCTTAAGGAGACCACGAGCTATTGCTCGACGCCAGGGGCCGCCGAGCCCGCCAGACCGACCGGCGGAAAATACCTGCCGACCTCGCGACGAACCCACCATTGGCCGGTCGCCGCGTGCGTTTGCGCATCGGCGAACCGATATTCGTAGAGCGTGGCACGCACGTATTTCGGCGGATGATCGGGGAAGGGATTGGCGGCCAGCAATGAAAGGACCGGCTGGCTGTTCTCCAGGAGTCGCACGAGGAATCTGCTGAACCAGGGAGCGTCCGAAGGGCCGCCCAGCGCGGCGAACCACATCTGCCAGTCGAGCCGGGGCTGGTGCGGAATGTTCCATGGGGGTCGACGCCATATCGATCCCGGTTGATAGCGGAATTCGTACTCGCGCCATTCCCGTCCGTCGTCGGAGCCCTCGACGACGATTTCGGGGCGCGCGGTCGTCATCACGGCGAACAACCCGTACGAATTGACAATGACGAACGGCGAAATTGCGTCGGTCAGGGTCTCCGCCACGGGGAGACCCTTGCCGGAGAAGAGTTGCCACACCCTATTGACTCCAACGGGCACTACCGCGAGGGCGATAACCGTTGCGATGGTCGTCGCCGTTCGGCCTGCGCGCTCCGCCTGCGCAGCAACGCGCGCCGCAAGCCGTCCCGGGAGCACGCTTCGCAGCGCCGCATCGTCGAACAGGAACAGACACAGGAGCATCGTCAGCAGATTGAAGAAATTGTAGTTGCCGGTGAGCGCGATCAAGCTCTGGAAGCCAAGAACGCACCAGGCCGCCACCGCGCGCAAACGCCGCGGCGCGAAGATGAGGAACACCACGCCAACCTCGACGACCAGCGTCGCCGCGGTCCCGCCGACCAGAATCCAATGGGGCAAGTGGGCGGCGTACAGCGCGAGCGGCGTCGGCAGAGGCTGGGTCTCGAAGTGGTACTCCAGCGCGGTGAGGCTACGCCACGTCGGGTCCCCCGAAAGCAGCTTCGCGGCGCCCGCCATGAACAGGTAGCGGAAAAGCAGCCAGCGATAAAGCCAGACGACGATGCGGGAGCCGCCGGTGAGAAAGATCGCCAGGAATCCTACCTCCAGAAGCAGCGCGTCCCACTGGTAGGTCATGAAGACCTGGCCGGCGTAGACATAGGAGAGGTAGAGCACGAATTGCCCGATAAGCGCTGCTCGAACCGCAATCCCCGACACCACGAGCAAAGCGAGCCCCATGCCCACCACCGTGCCCGCGACCAATGTCACGTCGCTCGCGTTGAGCCAGAACAGCGTCGGCACGATTCGGTAGGCGGCGACGCCGAGGTCCTCGTGCACCGCCCGCAGGAAGGGATCGAGCGGCAGCACGCCGGCGCTGCCCACGAGTCCGAGAATCTGCACGGCGAGCGAGGCAAAAGCAGCGAAATAGATAAGGGCCAGGCCGCGCAGAAAGATCCAACTGATCGTGTCGTACCGATCCGCTTCGAGTGCCGGGCCCCACAAGAAATTGGTCACCGTGCTCAACAGGCCGCGGCGACGGGCGCAGAACGCGTACGCCCACTCCGCCACTGCAGCGAACCCAGGGATATGGGCGTACACCCACCACCAACCTCGCCGGCCCGGCGCGTAGCGCATTACGCGGTAGGTCGCCGCGGCGCCCGAGTACACGTGGGCGTCGGCTTCGACGAATTGAATCGCGTGGCGGAAGGCGTCCAGCGGGATGTCCGGATAGTCGTGCGCGGCGTCCTGGTAGGCGCGATAGGTGACGCGCTCGCCTGTCAGGCCTTGCCAATACGCAACCCACCGCTTGCAGATTCCGCAATCACCGTCGAAGATCAACGTGGGGCGCCGATGAAGCGCCGTCGTGGTGGAAGGCATGATCGATTACACGCCGTTCGAAGGATCTCGCGTGACGACGATAGTACGGGATCTTGCTGCCTCGGGCGACGTTCGCCAGGACTTGCACCCGCAGTTCTTTGTGTCGCCGCCGCGCGGGCCGCAGCGAGCAGCCGAAGAAATCCAAAGCGCACGATCTGGTGATGGCGCTGCGCAAGCAGAACCATTCGGTCTACGAGATCGCCGCGGCGCTCAAGGAGCAGCAGATGGCGTTGAGCCCGACGGCCGTGCGCGAGGTGCTGCGTGCGGAAGGCTTTGCCCCCTTGCCGCGGCGCCTGGACGAAGAGCGGCCGGCGCACGCCGGGACCGACGGTGGAGCCGGTGGCCGATGTGCGCGCGCTTTGCGCTGGTGCCCGGCACCCAGTTCGTGACCCGCTGCGGCGGGTCTGTTCTTGTTCCTGCCCGAGTCTGGTGCGCCTCAGGTCGGGCACGCCTGGCGACGCCGCCCGGCTGCCGGGCTCGGTGATGATCCCGGCCGCCCATGCGCTGCGCGCCGCGCTGGCGCTCAAGCTGTGGTCGATCGAGCGCAAGAGCCACGTCATGGCGCTGGTGGCCGACCCGGGCCTGGCGCTGTTCTGTGGCCTGAACGCGATCCCGAAGAAGAGCTATCTGTGCGAGTATTCCTCGCGCCTCGACCACGCCAGCACCACGCGGCCTGCTGGCGGCCTGGCACCGCGCGGTGGCCCAGGACAAGCTCTTCGCCGGCGAATTCGTTCAATCTCGATTTCCACTCGGTGCCCTACTACGGCGAGGATCCGCAGGTCGAGCGCCACTACGTGTCGATGCGCAGCCGCGCGCAACCCGAGCGTCCTGGCCTTCCTCGCCCAGGACGCCGAGGGCCACGCCTTCTGCTACTCCAACGCCGATCTGCGCAAGGGCGAGGAAGCCGAAGAGATCTTCCGCTTCATCGCCTTCTGGAAGAAGCACCACGGCGAGCATCCCCGCCACCTCGTGTTCGATTCGCGCCTGACCACCTACGCGCATCTGGCGCGCCTCGACGCCATGGGGATCACCTTCATCACGCTGCGCCGGCGCTCCGCCAGGCTGCTCGCGGAAATCGCCGAGCTGCCGCCCTCGGCCTGGCGCCGCGTGACGCTCGACGTGCCGGCGCGCAAGTACAAGACGCCGCGGGTGTTCGAGCAGCCGGTCGCACTGGCCGGCGCGACCTTCCGCCAACTGTTCATCCTGGATCTGGGCCACGAGGAGCCGACGATCCTGCTGACCAACGACCGCCAGACCACGCCCCGCCAAACTCCTCACCCGCTACGCGCAGCGCATGCTCATCGAGAACGCGCTCTCCGACGCGGTGCGCTTCTTCCACATGGATGCGCTGTCCTCGGCGGTCGGCCTCAAGGTCGATTTCGACATGGCCCTGCTGGTGATCGCCAGCGGCCTCTACCGCCTGCTCGCCCGGCGCATGCGCGGCTACGCCGACGCCCAGGCACGCCACATCTTCCGCGACCTCATCGATACCCCGGCCAACGTGACCATCACCGCGCGCGAGGTGCAGGTGCACTTCCACCGCCGCGCCCACCTGCCGATCATCATCGCCTCCGGGCATCCTCGACTCGCCGGTCAAGGTGCCTTGGTGGGACAATCACACGCTACGCATGAGCGCTTAGAGATGACCGAAAACCGGTTCGATGTTAGATAAATTCGGTGGCGTGGAAATTCAGGCTAGGTAACGCTCTGACCTTTGCGGGGAGCGCAAAGTGCCTTGGCAGGAGTGTTCCAAGATGGATGAGCGTCTCCGATTCGTTGCCCGACTGCTCGACGGCGAGAGGGGCCGCGGCCTCTCCGGAAGTCGACATTTCCCGCAAGACCGGGCGACACGGTTTTCCAGCGCTAAAAGGATTGCAGGCTGGAACCGGGCTAGACCAACGGGGTGACATTCACATTGCGGGGCGTAGCGGCGCAGCCGGTCTAAAGTTGCCCCCAATCTTGCCCCCGGCCGTCCCGACAAACGTCTCGTTGGAAACTCACTGCGAAGAAAGCACTACATCGTTATCGTCGAGCCATTGCACCGTCACGGCTTCCAGAGCACCTTGCGCGGAACTGGGTTGCGAGCCGAATAACGGCCATATGAGATAGCCGGTGCGAAAGTTGGCAAAGCGATCGGGGGAGAACGGATTGGCGCAGTACGCGCTGGTGGTCGACAAACCAGCAGCTTGCGGAGCAAGCGGACAGATATACCAACGCCGATAGTCGTGAAGGGGAAAGTCGGCGAATCGGCTGCCATCCGCCTGATCGGTGACGGTGTACGCGAGCCTCGCGTCGTCGGTCACCGTAACGGTAATGGTGTACGCGTGATTGGATTGAAGCGGTGCCGGTAGATTGGCGGCGCAATCCACGAACTCCATGACTGGGCCGCCGCTCACCATCCGACTGGCGTTGGCGACCCGCTCCACGAAGATCTGCGCCCCGGCGGTCGCAGAGGAGCCGCACTGATTGTTGTTCCAGTGGGGGAACGAAAAGAATATGCCCAGGCCGTCGTAGGGCACGCCTGGAAGCCCATCGGACCCCATCTGCGCGTGAAAGCGCAGAAAAACCGGAATGTGATCGACATTGGTTCCGGGATCGAAGAGCGTTCCGGTGTAGAGCGAGAAAATCATTCTCTGCCGGGTAGCGCCTGCAGGCCGCGGGGAAGAATTGGACACCATGTAGCCCGAAACGGTGGTGGCGGGCCGCCCCGAATCGACACCGCTGATGGGAAGGTATTGCTTGGGCGGCGCGACGTTTTGGATCGGGGTCTGGAGCGGATGGCTGACGCTCGTCGCGTAGCCATTCACGTTGCCGTTGGCAGAGACAATTGCCGTCGGAGTGTTGTAACCGTCGAATGCATAGCCTTCGATACCCTCGTCGGTCCAGCCGTCCCGAAGCAGTGCTTCACGGGCTTCGATGCTGAGGCTATAGCGATGCTCCCCTGAGCGGCTAACGCGGTACAGCGGCATCGAGCCAACAACTTGAGTGGCGAATAGATACCCCTCCACGCGCTCGAACGTCCAGCCGCTGCTCAATGCGGATTCGGCTTCCGGCAGAGAGCTCGTGTAGAAATGGCGCTTGCTCGGCCCATTTTGATCGAGGCGGTAGAACGGCCTAGCGTTGGCGGGTTGAGCGCAGGCAAAGCGCATAGGGACGTCTGTGAGCGACGAATAGCCTAGATTGTCGTGAACCGTCGGCGGATCGGGGAGGCGACCATCAGGCCCGACCGCCGTTGCTTCAGCGCAAGGCAGCCAAGCCGCGGCACCCCGGTCGACATAGCCGTTGGAAAAGACGCTCGTACGTTTGTCCTGGTAGTCGGTCGTGTAGAACGAATCGCTATCGGCGGCGGAGTTCGTTTCCCAGAGAGCGACCAGATCGTAGCCTTGTTGCGGGCCCGGCACAGGCATTGGTTGAACACCCGATGTCCCGCCGCCGCCACCTCCGCCACACCCGGAGATCCCTGCAGCGAACGCCAGGACACATACCCAGACCCAGAATCGGTCTTGCATTGTCGCCGCCTATTGCTTCACCAGTCGAGGTGTGGAGTAGGTCACCTGCATTTTGTTGTCCGGGCGATTGGGTCCCTGCTCGATGGCGAGATGGATTCCGGAAATCAGCAGCGGTTGCGAGGTTGGTCGCGCCGCCGTCCAGGCGAGCCCGGGCACTGAGTTGTTGTCGATGCACTGGAACAATCCCCTGAGAGGAATGCTGTAGTTCAGCGTGACGCCCACCGGGACGCCATCCATCTTTTGAACGCTGGCGTTTTGCAGGTTGCAATGCGAGACGAGGTCGTCGATCGAAATGAAATTCAACTCCGCGCCGGGGTAGAAGAACGACGGGGACACGTTCCAATTCCAATGGACCCGCCCGGTCGCCTGCGACTGGAGCGAGATGCCGATCATGCGCTTGGCGCCACCCCACATGCCTTCGATGTAAGCGAACATCGCGTGGTACGGATTGACGGTTCCGGCTTCGAGGTTCTTGGTCGCGCTGAATTCCAGGTAGGTGTCCGGGCCGTCGGGATCGACGAACGCCAGCGCGCCCGGGCTGCCGCGTCCCATCTGGGCGCCAATGGACAGGTACGGCGTTGCGCCGTTGACGATGACGTTTCCGTGGATGTCTTTCGGCGTCTGCGTATTGTCCGCGCCGAGTACGAACCCGGCGGCCGTTGCACCGAGCGAATACACTGCCCCGGCGTTGAGCGGCAAGCTTTGGTTGGGGGGGCCGCTATTCAGTTGGCTGTAGGCCGGTTCGTTGTTCGCGCTCACCACCCAGAAGTTCCCGGTCGGCCAGGACGGCGCATTGGTTGCCGAATTGGATTGCGCCCACGATGAGGGTGGATTGGCCTGCACCGTGTCGTAGGTGATGCACCAGTTGGACGGGGTGACGAATTGCAGCGGGGCCGACGGACCGTAGCGCCACGTGGCACCCGCGGTGAGCCACAGCGGGTCGTCGTTGACGTCGCCCCGCTGGTTCGCCCCGAGGAAGGGCCAGATGCAACTCCGCAGCGCCGGCGACTTGAGGTTGGGGTCGTCGAAATCGGTGCGCCAATAGCCCGAGGTCGGCAGGCCGCTCTCGGGGAAACCCACCGAACGGCCCCCGCCGCCGAGCAACTGGCCGATCGGACGATGATACGCATACACGGAGTAGCTCTTGTTCCGACCCAGGATGTGGTCCGGGTAAATGGCGAGCTCAAAGCCGTGGTAGTTGCTTTCGAAGCCGCTCCCGCACTGCCCTGACCTGCCGACGTCGGTCTGCTGCTTGTCTGCGGTCGCGGTAGCGATGTACACCCAGCTACCCGTCGCTGCATCGATCGCCCACAACTCGACGCTGAGTTTCGTGTTGGGATCGCCGGAGTAGCAGGCCCATCCGCGAACCGATTGCTGGTCGACGGCATCCACGCTCCCCAGGAGGGATGAGTTCGTACCAGGCGTCCCGGGTGGTGGGGGCGGAGACAGCGCGTTGTCGGTGCCCGACGAACCGCCGCCTCCACCGCAACCGGACATCAGAATCGCCGTGGCAATCGCCACTGCAGCGAGCACGCACCGCGACGCATGCAACATGCGTGTCTCGATCGTTTTCTCTCTCTGTGAATCGTGTAACGCGGCCCGCAATCGCCGGTTACGGCGGAGATGTCGTCACTGGATCGCCGAAGTACCGGGTCACTGCGAAGTTCATATAAGGCCCACTGGGAAACGCTGGGGAGCTTGCCCCGGCTTCGACGATTCGGCCGTCCGGCTGGATCGCCACGGCACTTGCACCGGCGATACCGGTGCCGATAGGCGTCGTGACGCTACCCCCGGTCCCAAAACCTGGATCAGGGACCCCGTTCGGTCCTAAACGCCACAGCGCGAACCCTGTCGAAGGTTTAGTGCGATCCCCCGTGGTCGCGGAGATGACGATTTTGCCATTCGACTGCGACGCTCCGGCGGTGCCCGGGATACTGGCCGTCGCCGCAGTTCCGAATCCTGAGTCAATGGCGCCATCTGCGGAGAAGCGCCACACGTAGCCGCCAATGGCGACGATCTTGTTGTCGGGCTGCAAGACCAGCGCACCGACGGTGGGGAAAGGGAATGAATCGGGCGAGTCCCACGAGACCACGCCATTGGAACCAAAGGCGGGATCAATCGTTCCCGCTGCGTCGAATCGCGCCAGAAGGTACTTGCCGGGGGGAAGGCCCATCACGAGCACACCACTTGCGCCTCCGCCGACGATGATCTTGCCGTCGGGCTGCACCGCAATGGAAGAAGCAGTTCCACAGCAAAGGGGCGCCGGGGCAGCGACCTCACCGCCGACACCAAAAGAGCTATCTCGGGTGCCATCGGAGTCGAACTGCATGGCCCCGATTGCTCCGATACCACCGATCACACTGCTTACCTCGCCGACAGCCACGATGATCTTGCCACCGGGCAATAGTGCAGGACCCGCACAAGAGCTTACGTCGCCATGTGCGGCCTTGCTCAGGACCACTCCACCAACACCGAAGCTCGCGTCGAGCGATCCATCGGTATTGAACCGGACGAGCACGCAATTCGCATCGACCGCAAATGATGAACCGCCATTGTGGCCGGCCGCGATAATCTTGCCGTCGGGCTGCAACGCCACGCCTTGCCCGAAGGCATACGTGACCGATAACGACGGCACGCTAACCTTGCCTCCGGAACCGAATCCCGAATCGAGCGAGCCATCGGCGTTGTAGCGAACGAGCGCAAAGGTGGACTGGAGACTGTCATCACCCGAGCTGCCCGCCACTACGAGCTTTCCATCCGCCTGCAGCACGACCCCGCCAACGGACGCACTTTTTCCGATTGGCGTGATGACGGTGCCGCCGGTTCCGAAGGTCGAATCCAGCGTTCCTGGAGGCGGCGGGGGTGCCGCGGTTTCGGTGGACGATCCGCCGCCCCCACAACCGGATAGCGCAAGAGCGAACCCTATCGACAAAGCAGCGAGCGCCTGTCGCGCGATGCGAATCGTCTCTACCTCCATCAGCTCACTTAACTGAAAAGTAGCCTACTAGCGATCCAATGTGCGTACTAGAGCGGTAGTTGATGGCAATCAAGCATAGGGAGAATACCCGGTGCGTCAACATGTCGCTACCTGACGACAACGTAATCGCGCCAATGGAAGCATGGCGGTTCACAGTACCGATTTACACTTTGCGCAGCCCGCGGCGCGCGCCATGGCACCCCTCTTATCGCCGTTCTCATTCTGCGCCCCGATGTCGCACCGCTGCAGGTTCTCGTTATGATGGCGCCCATGTGGCTATTGTTTGCCTTTTCGGGGCCGGTGCTGTGGGCGGCTTCCATGCACGTCGACAAGTATCTTGTCGACAAATACTTTCAAAAAACGTCGACCGCAGTACTGATGGTCTTTAACTCCGTTGTCGATCTTCTTGCTCTCCCGGTGATCTGGTACTTCACTCCTGGGGTGTTTGCGGTCTCTCCGCTCGCGACTACGGTTATGACAGCATCCGGCGCGCTCTATGTCGTAGCGATGCTGTTCTACCTGCAGGCGATACAAAGCGAAGAGGCTTCGGTTGTCGGGCCGCTCTTTCAGGGGGCAGTACTCTGGGGCGCTCTTCTGGCCTATTTGCTGCTTGGAGAGACGCTATCTCAGCCACAGATCGTCGGCGGCGCGTTTATTGTCGCCGGCGCCCTCGTTCTCTCTCTCAGCACATCGGGAAGCTTCAAGAGTATCGGGCTCCGGTTGGTGCTCACCATGCTTGCTTGCACATTTTCTCTCGCGCTATCGTCGGTCATCTTCAAATACTTCGCCGTCGGGGGCGAGTTCTGGGTAACTACCTTTTGGACCTACGTGGGCGCCGTGGCCGCAGGAGCGGGACTACTTGCGACTAGAGGCCGATGGCAGCAATTTGTCAGCCTCTTCCGCGCCCACCCGGGGGCCATGGCCGGGGTCAACGCAGCCAATGAAGTTATCAACCTCGGTGGCGGCTTGGGGGTGCGCTACGCACTTCTGCTGGCGCCGGTGTCGCTCGTTCAAGCGATAAGCTCGACCACTACGCTTTTTGTTTTCTGCTTCGGTGTGTTGCTTTCAAGGTTCTTCCCGTCCCTGGGACGGGAGGATCTTTCCGCGTCAAATCTCCTGCGCAAGGGCGCAGCGGCACTGTTGGTGGCCATAGGGATCGTGCTTATCAACCCAAGCCAGCTTTGAACCAAGCTTCCGTCGGCTTTCTCTGCCAATGGTAGGCGCTGCGACCATCATTCGGCAGGCCGGTCGCGGACCCGGAGCGGACGACCCACGTACGCCAAAGCAGTCGTCGGAATCCATGGAACCAGCCGTTCATTTGCGGCCGCGCCCCGCGCTAGACCGCGACTCCGACGACAGCCCATCGTCCGCGCACTCGGTGCCGTTCCTACCATTCGAACTGTGGAGTCGCGTAGTGGCAGATTGGGCAGAGGTGGGCAGCCGCTTTCAATTGAACGTCAGCGGAGTCAGTGGACCCCCTATGATGTTGCCGCCCGGATTGTCGCGTACCACGTTGTTGCCCATCGTGTATACGCCGCCTTTGTTGTCGATACCCCCCGAACCATTGCCGCTGATCAGGTTATTGGCGAGAACGAAGAACACGTTGCTGTCGAAGCTCTCGATCCCGTATGTTGTGCTGCTGGTTATGTTGCTGTCGCTCACGTAGAAGATCGTGGGGCTCGCGGCGGTGCCACCGCCAAAGATGCCCTCGACCCCGGAATCGACGATCCGATTGCCACTGGAATAGATGGTCAAGAGAACTCCAGGCGGGGACGCTAACGAATATGCAACAATTCCGTGGAAGTTGTGATCGATGAGGTTGTGCTGGATCTGGGCAGTGCCGCCTCCGTTTGCAGGACCTATGGTGATCGCACTGTTATTGTTGTAGCTTATTTGGCTATCGACAATCGTGACATTGACCGCCGACGTAATAAAGATGCCATTCTCCGTCCTTTCGATGCGCATCTGCGTCAGGCTAGCGCTGAGGGGAGCGGTGCCGTTGATTACGACGCCGCCCTGATTCATGTTGTCAATGGTGACGCGCTCGACGATGAGACTGTCGCCGTCGGTGAAGACGATGCCGTTGTTGCCACCCTGTCCATGGATGGTCAGTCCACGCAGTGTTACGCGGATGTTCGTGCCCGCGATCGTGATCCCGTCGCCTGAGATTACCGAGATGCCCGCATAGACTCCTCCCGGCGCGGTGATCGTGATCGACTTGCCTATGGTCACCGGGCCGTAGCCGCCCGAGTCGAGAACGATCACTTCTCCGCCGGACGCTGCCGCCGTGACCGCCGCTGCGAACCCGCGACACGGGGCTACGAGGGAGCAGGGGTTGGCGTCATTGCCGCCGGTCGATACGAAGGTGCGCTGCGGGGCGACGGCATACGCCCTTGACACAAAGACCAATAGAACAACGACGACTGGCATGAATAGCAGGCGCGAAGACGGATGTTGCATTGGGAAGCCTCCTTGGCATTGAGGAGCTGCCGGACGGCAGCGGCGGCCATTCTAATCCTCAAGCTTGAGTTGGCGACACCCGCCGAATTGGCCCGCTAGGCGCGACGGAAGTTGACAGCGCGCAGCGCCGTCTTGCCTATCTACGAGCGCTGTGCGGCGGGGCGTGCGAGAGCCGCATGAATCTACAGTCGTCTGCTCCGGGTCCCCGGCTCGAGATAATTCTCAGACATCGTGTCGAGGGTGGTCGCTGCCCCGGCAAATGTTCTCGGCAGGGACTAACGGTTATGAACGAACGCGCTCCAACCCGACGAGCCGGCGCTACGGTGATGACGAGTAAAGCGCGGCTACATTTTCAGAGCATCGCCATACTCACCGAGCTCGACAGGGCCGAGCGGCAGGCTACGACGGGGCAATTCGCTTCGGCAGCGAGAATAGCTGCACGGACGGTCTCAATGGCGCGCAGCAGGTCGCGGTAGCGCGCGTCCGCTTAATGGAAGATTGGCGGCGAACGTGAGTTCACCGACTTCTATCTGGTCCACGTCACCTTGCAGCTCGGCTTCGCCTCTTGGCGCTCGAACTTGGTGTGGCAGGTTTCGCGCCCGTAGGTGTCACCGATGTAACCGGCGAACACCTTTGAGGTCCCGTAGCCGCGCAGTCCCGTATGCTCGTAGATCATATTCGATGCACCGTCGATCAGTGCGCGACATTCGTCGCACGGTTCCATGTTGCTCCCCTCCATTGATTGCGTCACGTCGCTGGTCATAACCCACCCCCAGCCGTTCCAGATCGGCGCAGGAGCCGCGATCCGAGATCGCGACAGGTTGCACTGGCCGACCGGGTCCTAGATTCGCTGAAGAATTTGTGCATGGGGCCGAGTGACGCTGCGATCAATTTTCACATAGGAGGCGTGTTGCAAGAACTCATGAACCACGCCGCGCTCATAGCGGAGTCGGGAAATCTTACATTCCAAAAGGGGCATTTCAGCGATCCCCTTGCTACATCAATGCAAACAATGGCTTGGAGCGGTGGCTTGCATCGTGCTTGGCAACAGTGCGCCATGTCGAAGGAAGGAATGAACATGATGCGGTTATCAGCAATCACGCTCGCTGCGGCAGCAAGTTTCGCGCTTTTCCCCGCGTCGTCGTATGCGGTAATCATTTCGTTTGAGGGCGTTGGAGCGGGCACGACCAACGTGAATCCCGGCGCGCCCTATTCGGAGGCTGGGTTTACATTTACACCCAGCACCGGCGAATCTGCCACCTTTAACCCGGCCTCCACGTTGATCGGGGACGCTTCTGTGGGGAGTTTCGGGTTTGGTGTTGGCAACGTTGTCACTATGACAGGTCCCGGGGTTTTCAACCTTGGAAGCCTCGATGTTGGTGCGCTCTCGTTCGCCCCCGGCGGCATAGCCGACATGACCATTACGGCTGACGTGTTCGGTGGTGGCACGGTGTCCGCTTCGTTCCTGGGATTAAGCTCAATTACCCACGAAGTCCTCAACTGGACCAATCTCACCGACGTTAAGTTCTCGACTACCACTGATGCCGGTATTGACAACCTGTCGACCAACAGTTCGATTCCGGAGCCAGCGACGCTCGCGCTGCTCGGCATCAGCCTCGCCGGACTGGGCTTCTCACGTCGGCGCAAGCAGTAGCCGCCGCGCCCACATCGGCCCCGCTTCGGCGGGGCTTTTGTTTGTCGGGCGACGCGCAGTAGCCAACACGCAGGCTAAATCTGTCCTCAGTGTTGCAAACAGGACTTGGCTTCTCTTACGGCGTCGCCGAAACTGCTGATAGCCGCACCGTAGAGTTTGGTCATGCTCCTTCATTTGTCGCTCCTTTGATCCGAGTTCTATCGTCCGCCACCAGTGCCCGGAAGCTCGCTAGAGCCGCTTCTGGATCGGCGCAGGCAACGGCGAACACTCCGGCTACGTCGTGATCGCTAATGCCCGGGAAAGCCCTCGGGATCAGTTCGCGCAGCTCGGCGGCTTCGGCTGGGGTTGCTGCCCGCCTGAGCGACTCGGGTAACGGCTCCGCCGCTATAGCGCCAGGACAGGCGTCCAACGCTTCAGCAAGGGTCGCCGGCGGGGTGAACAGCATCTCTACCGGGTCAAGGTTCGGGAAGTGCACCTGCCAGCGCCGGGCAGGGCCGTTCGCTTGCACGGCCGGTATGGGGGCGGTCGGCGCGATAGGCAGCGCGGAGCGGGCTAGGTCTACTAGGTTCATGCGTCAACCCACTTGCGACAAAAGCGATCTAAGCGACATAAGCCCCGTGCACACCCCCTTTGGTCGCTAATGTCGCTTATGTCGCTACAGCCTCGCAGTCACTTTGCGACCCTCCATACCTCCGTAGGCCTGCCATCGGTGCTAACGGTTTCGCAGGTCGCCCGGCCCTTGGCGCGCAGTAATTCAAGGGCAGCACCGATCCGTCCTGCCGATTGATGCCGATGGAACACGTCGCGGATTTCCGTCCGCGTCAACCCGCCGTCGCCGATCTGTTGCAGCCGGCGCATGATGTCGTCGGCTATCCGGTCGCCAAGGCTGGCACCGAAGATGTACTTCGCCGTGGCGTCGCAGTATTGCCACACCGCGATCCCGGCCAGCAGGTGCGGTATGCCGATTTGCTCGGCTCCGTCCAGCAGGCAGTAGACGAGGGCCAGGCGGATAACCTGCGCCTCGGCCCGCGCTGTCACCGTGCCGTGCCGTCCGTCGCCGCCGGCCGACAGTGCCAGATAGACTTTTTCCCAAGCGGCCCGCGCGTCGTGCGTCATGGTGATTCGGCCGCGCGTTCGGGCAATAAGCATCCGCTCGTACAGCCGGTAAGCGAGTGCTTGTGTCTCGCCCTCGTCGGCGTCATCGCCGCCGTAAGGAAGAACGTTTGAGCGCTTCGCCGCGACGAAAAGGAAGCGATTGGCGAACCCATTTGCAGTATCCGTTGCAGTCAACTCCGCCCGCAATTCGTCGGCGGTGATGTGCCCGATGATGCAGACGTGTGCATTAGTCGCTGTTGCCGGATCCGTCTTTGTTAGTGTCCTGAAGTCGCCGCTATCCCAACCGTCCCGTATCGTCGCAACGATGATGGCGTACAAGTTCGCGTGATGCTTGTCGCGCTCGACGCGATAGTGCGGTCCGGCGCCCTCTCGGCCGACATATGCGCCAAAGCACACAAGGAACTGCGTGAGGATCGCTGCCGGGTCCGCCTCGGTATTCGGCTGGATCATTCGCACAAATTCGCCCGCGATGCCGTGTAGCGCTGCACCATCCATCGCATCTGGCCATTTCTGTCCCCTCGGATCGTTCTCTGCGGCGCTTTCGGGGGCGGGCCGGGCCTCTGCAACGTCCGGTATCGTCACATTTGTCAGCGGGCGGTTTGCGGCCTTCCAAGCAGCCGATTCTTCGGGCGTCGCTTGCTGGGTCGTTACGCGGAGGGTGCTCATGGGAGCCTCCGCGCATGAAACGTGAAAACGTCTGAATCAGCGGCCCAGCTATAGACCATGATCGGATGGAATCGCCAAGCGTGCGCAGCGATTTCGTCGGCGCGATCCGTGGTGTCGGTAACGAGGTACACAATCAGTCCGGCGATGCATCGGAAGTCGAATTGGCCTGCTGGCTCGCCGTCCGGAATCACAAGCACCCAAGGCGCGTGCTCGTCGTGGATCGTGACCGGCTCCCATCCATCAACGATCAACACAGCCAGCGTCGGCGCAAAGCCCTGCGCGCGCAGTGCCATCAGGTTGCGCCCGAACGGCGGCTGGCGCAGACGTTGCGATGGGGTGACTTCGGGGATAAAGTCTTGCGTGTGTGTTGTGCTACGGGCTGCCAGCGTCTCATGCGCTATGTGGCCCGATTCTTTTGGGGGTGCAAGAATCATCGCGGCCCCCATCACTTTGCAACCTTGCGGCTGGCTGCGATCCGGCCCGCAAGCCACTCGGAAATTTCGGCCTCGATCGAGCCAACGGCGCGTGCGCCTAAGGCGACGGGAGCAGGAAACTCGCCCGCCGCCACCTTGGCGTAAATCGTGGAGCGACTAAGCCCGGTGCGGGCTTCTACCTTCTTGCGCCGTATGATCGACAGCGCGGGGTGGGACTTGTACGGCCATGAATCGCTCCTAGCGATACGCCCCGGAACAGCCGGACTGCATGCATGACTGTAAGAACGCAACTCGGGCAGTGATAGTCCGGCACCGGGCTTCCGCTCGGGCGTTAATTGCATGGCCAGGTATTTCCGCACAAACGCCTCGATTGTCGACGGCGTTTCGCGGACTCTCGTATTGCGACTGCAAAGAGATAGGCATCGCGAATAACCCGCAAGTATCTATCTTTCACGGTCAGCACGCGGCGTCGCAGCGTTTCGCCCGGATTGGATCCGGATTTCCGGAGCAACGATACCCAAACATTGCTCTTCGCAACCCTTCGCGCAGCTTCCGCGAACGACAGCTTCGGGTGGTGCTCTTTCGTCACGTCGATGTGGAGCCGCAGCAAGGCCACATTGAAATCACTCCATGCTGTCCGTGCGCCCGGGCGTGCCTTCGCCCAGGCGAAACCAGGCACGTTGTCGATCGCCAGTTTTATTGCCAGGCTACGGTAGTCTCCTTCGTCCAGGCCATAGTGGCGAAACGGGCGGACATCTTCCGCATCATCTCGTCGGCATACGCCTGGGTAACTCTCCAGTTCTCAGCTTCCCAAGCGGCGTCAATAGTCGCGGGATCGTTAGACCCCAACAACCCACCCCATGGAGGCCTAGCCGGAACATGGCGAATTGGTACTAGAAGCTCGCCCTTATAGCCGGCCTTTTTTCGGCGCATAGGCGCTCCCTCGACGCCCCCTATGGGGAGCCGCACCGGACCGGGTAGGGTTCCCGGTGTTCGCCCCGTCGGGCTAGGCGCGGCGTTGATCTACTCGTGGGCAAATTTCTTGCAGGGTTGCGTTGTGGTCAGGCGGGCGGGGCGTTTGCGCGTCCCGTTCTGCCCCCGTTCCCCGGTCGCCCAGGGGCGCCTTACGATTGCGTCTGCTCGGCAAGCGCAGTTCTCGCCCGCGAGATCATTTGTTGCACCGGTTCGGTCGCCTTTATCGCGACGAGCTCAATGTGCGGGTGCTCGGCCGCAAAGACACGGAAGGTCTCATCGGCGAATGCCTGCCCAATGGTTTTCACGCCCTCGAAATCGAGAACCACAGTCTTGAAGCGGTCGACGCGTGCGAGCATGCGTTTAGCCTGTGATCGTGAAATCAGTTTGTCTTCTCCGTATTGCGCCAACCGAACCGGAATCACGGTCTTGGTGAACCCGTAGTCTCCTTCCTCGCTCGCGTATTCATCGAAGACCTTTCGTTCGGTCCGTGCTGTGTGGTTGCTCAATAGCATTACGACTCCCGTTCCCTCCTTCAAAGTCTCGCCGTCCGCAAGAATCCAATCCTCAGGATTGCCGAACTCATGAGAAAAATAAACGCCGTCCGACAGGATCGCGAAGCGATCCATCATTCGTGATGTGAAAAATATGCCCTCGCCGGTGTGATGCTGCGGGTCAGTCGTTAGCTTGCCTTTGGCGAGCTCCAACACCGCGTGAGATTCGTCTTCCAATCCGAGTCGCTGTTGAATCTTCCTGAAGATGCCGACGCCATTGTCGTTAATCCGCATTGTGGCCGACGCCGGAGTGCGCTCGACGTAGATGACGATACGCGTGCCCTCGGAGTGGTCGATTGCATTGTTGAACATTTCCGTAAAGGCGTAGTGCCAGATGTCGAACACATTCGCCGGCAGCGCTTCAAGCAGGAGCGCGATATCCTCTCTCCAGACAACGTCCTCCTTGGGTGAATCGGCAAGTTCGTACCAGTTCCACCACTCGACAAGCGGCTGAAGCCGATACGCCCGCTGGCGCCCCTCTCCGGTCTGCATAAGGCTCCCTTGCCCTACGAGCTTGTCGAGGTGCTTGTTAGCGCCCTGCCTACTGATTCCAAATTTCTGGGACGTGAGGCGTGCAATATCCGTCGGGTGCGATTCGACCCGATCCAGAATGAATTTGCGTATCGCTTCGCCCCGGACTCTGACCCTGCCTGGTGCCATTTCCCGTCCTTATTATCGTCAACCTTAACGGTTGCTATTGTCAACCTTAACGCGGCAGACTGTCAACCTTTCGCTCGAAGCCTCGTGCGGCTACGTCGCCGCGTACCACTACGCCCGCCGCTGCAACGGGATAACCTTCGCTCCGTTTGCCAGTGCCGCAAGCATGTCCGCCCATTGCTGCATCATCTTTCGCCGCTCCGGCAAATACTCGGCGCGGTTGTACGCTCCTCGCACGTCGTCGCGCTCGCAGTGGGCCAACTGGTGCTCGATTACGTCCGGACGGTAACCGGCTTCGTTGAGGATCGTTGACGCCACGGCGCGGAATCCATGCCCTGTCATCTTGCCCTTGTAGCCGAGGCGGTAGAGGGCGAAAAGCATTGTGTTGTTACTGATGGGCTTGTCTGGATTCCGACCGGGGAAAACGTAACGGCTGCCGCTCCCAATGGCACGCAGTTCCCGCAGGATCGTCAATGCTTGGCCGGACAAAGGCACAACATGTTCCGTTTTCATTTTCATGCGCCCGCCCGGAATGATCCATGTCGCGCCGTCCATGTCGATTTCGCTCCACTCAGCGCCGATCAATTCTCCCGTGCGTACAAACGTCAGCGCCAGCAGCCGTAGCGCGTAGCCCGTCAGCTTGTCGCCGAGTTCGTCGTAGCCGTCGATTGCGCGGAGCAGGGCGGGTAGTTCGTCGGGGGTGACTGCGGCTTGATTCCGGGGCTTGTGCGGAGTCAGCGCGCCGCGTAGGTCCGTGGATAGGTCGCGCTCGCAGCGGCCTGTGGCGATGCCATACCGGAAAACTTGACCGGCGACTTGCAGCACCCGGTGCGCCAGGTCATGCGCGCCGCGATCCTCCATCTTTCGCAGTGCGGCGAGCAGGGCGGGAGCGGTGAGCTCGGCGATGGGCGTCGCGCCGATTTCCGGGAACAGGTTTGCTTCCAGCCGGCGCAGCACGTCAGATGCATGGGTGGGAACCCAGGTGTGCACTTGCTTGCCGTACCACTCGCGGGCAACGCCCTCGAAACTGTTAGCAGCCCGGCCGGCGGTTTCGCGCTTCGCGGCCTTGCGTGCTGCGCTCGGGTCTACGCCATCGGCGAGTAAGGCGCGGGCTTCGTCGCGGCGCTTGCGTGCAGCCGCAAGGGAAACGTCCTGCAACACGCCCACTGACAGTAACTTGCGTTTACCGCCGAAGCGGTAAGCGAATCGCCACCAGCGGCCACCGACTGGGGAAATCTCCAGATACAGCCCGCCGGAATCGTAGAGCCGCTTAGGCTTCCTGCCTGGCTTCGCGTTGCGGATCGCAGTTGCAGTAAGTGGCATGGCGGTAACTCCGATTGTATGGCGGTAGATGCCGCCAAAGTTACCGTCGGCTGTCAATCGCCTTTTCCGGCCCGCGCAGGAACAGGCTTGTAGTATTCTCCCTCTAAGATTTGGCCGCCGGCAGGAACCTGTGGGCCTTTGCTGGAATTGATACTGGCGGATGGGGTGGGATTCGAACCCACGAAGGACTTGCGCCCTTGCCGGATTTCAAGTCCGGTGCATTCGACCGCTCTGCCACCCATCCGTACAGCAGAATCAGGTACCTACGGTTTCGGTCCTGTCTTCACTGTGACGGGATTGTGCCATCACGCGGTCAATCGTCCCAGCCGCCTTGGCCAACTGGTTCGGCGCAAGGTGCGGCGCATACCTCCGCACCATAGCACCTACCTTCCACCCACCTAGCTCCATCAGCTCGCGCTCGCTCACCCCGTTTACCAGCGGCGGAATAATTGGCACAAGGGATGGAATCCAAGTACAGGCGCCGATTCACTTCGACCATCACGGCGCTCACTCGCAGATCTCGCCGGTAATGGCGCAGCGGCACATTCCCGGCGAAGCCCCTACCTTACGAGGCAGTCAACGGCAGTCGGCAGCGGCCCGACATCTGTGCCCCACCTCGGCACGCGCAGTCGAATCGGCGCCTGTACTTGGACGAGTGGACCTGTAAGCCATTGCAGGATTTCGACCAGACCGCTGACATGATCAGGCAGTGTTGTGCGAGAGCGGTCGGTCTCGTCTGACCTTCCTGCGCGTAACGTCTACAGGAACCCGAGGTCCTCCAGTAGTTCCAGTCCGGCTTGTGAGGACCCAAACAAGGATCGACGCGGCAGCCACTCGAGGCCGGCGACCGCTCGGCAATGTCGCTGGCGGCCCCTGCCGCGTCGCAACATGGAGGACGGATTGCCGCCGTCGCGCCTGCGAAACCCACGGTCACCCACCGAATGGATCGTCCTTGACGCAAGGCAAAGTGCACCTTGCGCGGGACCGGTAGCCTAAAAAAAGCGGCGCCGTAGGATGAACCCGGTGGTCGTACCGAAGCGCGAACTTTCGGAGGAGGGTAGACATGAAGCTTTAGAGACTTGCGATGGTGCTCTTGGGAACGGTGACCTTCGGCGTGTCGACGATGGCGATTGCGGCAGAGGCGTTGGACGTCGGGAAGCGCGAATACGATGCAAGCTGCGCCAACTGCCACGGTCTGGACGGAAAGGGGGGCGGCTCGTTCGCCCAGATGCTGCAGGTGAGCATGCCGGACCTGACAACGCTGGCGAAGAGAAACGGCGGCGTCTTTCCCGTCGCCCGTGTGTACAACGTCATCGACGGCCGGGAGGAAATCAAGGCGCACGGGACGCGCGAGATGCCGATCTGGGGCAAGCACTTCAGCTTCAGGGCCGAGCCCCAATACGACGAGTACGCCTACGAGGCCGAAGCGTTCGTGCGCGCCCGCATTCTCGCCCTGATCGACTATCTCTATCGGCTGCAGGCGAAGTGAGGTCGGCGGTTCACGCCGTCGAGCTCGGCGCCGATGAATCTGCTCGTCGCGATCGCTTCGATCGTGCTGTGGCCGGTCGCCGCGATGGCAGCCGACGAGGCGCTTCGCTGCGCGGGAACGGGTATCCGCGCGCCCGACTGGAGCGCGGAGGAGCGCGATTGCGTGTGCAAGGCGTCAGCGGCTGCCATTGCATTCTTGCGGACAGCCGGCGTTCCCTACCATGGGGACGACCTGACGATCGGGCCGATGCCACCAGGAAGCGAGCAGGAAGATCAGCGCGTGATCGGCTGCTGCAACGTGCTGCGCAACGAGATCCTCATCCTGACTTACGACGAAGCCGTCGCCGCATCGCGAAAGCTTCCGCCAGCGTTCGACATGTCGATGAGCCCCGCCTTGTGGGAAAGCTTCATCAGCCACGAGACAGCGCATGCAGTCGCCGAACAGAACTTCGCGGTCGGCGTGGCCCGCCGCACTGCGAGCGAGTACATCGCCGCCGTCGTTCAACTGGCGACGCTGCCGAATGATCTGCGGAAGGCGATTCTCGATCACTACCCCGCCCAAGGATTCGCCGATGCGAGCGAGATCTCGATACTGTCGTACGACTTCGATCCCGCTGTTTTCGCCGTCATGGCATACCGCCATTACGCCGCGCTCGGCGATGGGGGGCCGGCTTTCATCGTACGTCTGCTGCGCGAAGGGCTCAATCAATAGCAGCCCGCGTCTTTCTGCTCGCGCGAATAATTGCGCAATTTGGTCCGGAATCTCTTCGGTACAAGTTGTGTGCAATCGTAATCCGCTCCGGCCCGACGCCTTACTTATTCGGTAGTGAGTACGAGCCGACGCAATCTGCCTCTGAGACCTCACCCGAGGCTTGGCTGACACAGCTGACTTTGCCGGTGATGCCCTCGAAGCGGCCGGTCCCGTTCACGAACTCGCCAGTTCCACTGCCTGCTCCGGTGAAGATGTCTGTCCTGCCCGCAACTTGAGTCGTGATAGTGGAACCGTCATCGAACCGATACACGTACTTCCCCTGGTAGGGCCTGACTCCCTTTTCGAGCGCGTCGCTGGTGCCATTAGCAACGAGGCTCACCTTCTCGCCGGTCTTAAAGACTGCGGTCCCTTCCCGCCTCCACGGCGGACCTTCCTCCTTCAGCGTTGACGTCGAGTGCCATGCTACGTCCGTGGCTTGTACAGGTGCGGGCACCGCCAGCAGCGCAGCCGCGCAAAGCAAAGCGATCGCACTCGACGTTGATGCTACCTTGACGATCTGACGGATAAGCATTTGCTTCGTTTCGCTCAGCCACGGGCCGCAGGGTCATTTGTTCAAGCCGAAAGTCGTGGTCAGAAACTCGTTCACGGCGGCGGTGGTCGCGGCGGCGGCCGCCTCGTTGTAGAGGAGCGTCCCGCCTTTGACGTTGCAGGACACGGCTGGATCGTAGGGTTTGCCGGTCGTAGTGTCCGTGAGTTGGCCACGCTCGCCTTCCGCCAAGGAGCAATTGACCCCCGTCCGCGCCGCCGGCAGCTTCATCGGTTCCTTGAACATGAACCAATCGAAGCCGTGCTGCGCCCCCGCATACTCGGTGAGCGTCACATCCGCGCCGGCTTGCTTCAGCCGTGCGACGTACGCGCGGCATGGCGCGACCAATTCGATGTCGTCTGCGGTCCCGTGGAACATGCGGATCGGCTTGCCAGTGACCTTCGTGTCGTCGCGATAGGCCACCCCACAATTGCCGTATAGGCTGATGTGGGCGGCAAATTGGACATTCGCCGGCCCGTACGCCTTCCAAAAGCGCTCATTGCTTGTATACGTCGCGATCAGGCCGCCCATCGAGAAGCCCATCACGGCGATGCGGGTGGGATCGATCCGCGGGTGCTGCGCGAGTAGACCGAGGGCGCGATACGCATCCACGATCAACCATAGGAACGCCTCGTTCGATGGGTCGGGCGGAAGCCCGGTAATGCCGCGGCCGGCGAAGCTGTCGACGATAAAAGTTGCCACCCCAAGACCGTTCAGATCCTGTGCCCACCGGTCGACGCCTGCATTGATGCCGCCGGACGCGTGCATGAGGACCACCGCGGGCAACTTGTCGGTTCCGGGCCGCGGGATGCGCAACTCACCCGCAAGCACCACCGGCTTGCCCGCCTCTCCGCGGAGAAATGCATCGCTCGTCAGCGTCATTGATTCAAACGGACTTACCTCGATTCGCACTTGGGCTTGACTCCAGCCGGCGAAGCCCGTGAGCACGAGAAGCGTCAGCGCAGCTACCACCTGACGCGTCCAAGCTTCGACTTGCGTGTGTAATGTCATGGCGTGCCTCCAGCAAATAGCATTGATCCTTGAAGTTCACGAGACGGGGCGGTTCATGATGGTCTATGCATCGCCAGAACGCCTCGGCGAAATCGCGCTCGTATCACTCTCCCGGGCGAGGCAGGGCTATTTCATCTTGTACGTGCCCGTCAATTGATTGCAGTAGGTCGTGACTCCGGGCCGGATTTCCTCGGGCGGTACCACTTCCTTGGCGGTGCCGGTCGTGACCATACCTTCGTACATTCCGGTGCCGGCCACCTCCTCGCGGAGCAACTTGCCATCTGCGCCGTACTGGAAGCGCGTGAGACGCTTATCGCCGTTCTTGGCAACGCCCTCGCAGATGGACAAATTCGTCCTCTTGCCGTTGGAGATGGCAACAGAGCCGACACAGCGCACGCTCTCTCCATCGAACAGGCCACCCGGGGAGATGCTGACCGCGGTGGCGGTCTCGTTGTAGCTGTAGGCACTGTGGGCGTCGGAGAAGTCGATGCGCGTGGTGTTGCGCGTGAAGCACGCCTTGTAGTCATAGCTGCCTTCCTTCGGCAGGTCGGCGGCCAAGGCGAAACCGACGGAAGTGGCCGCTATCAACGTTGCGACCGAAATCATGCTCATCATCATTCTCATGGCTCTACCTTTTGCGGGTGGGACGCCTAGAGCAAGAACGCGCGGTCTGCGCCCATCGACGACGCGCGGAGAAGGGCCTATTGACCGAACCTGAACTGAGTTTGGAGGCCGACCAGAACGCAACGACGCTTGGCGCTGTCGGTCCGCAATCGATGGACGCAGAGGCGCAACTGACAGCGGTTGCTCTTGACGCAACAAGACTTAATTCTTCGGTGGGGCACGCGCCGAAGCGCACTGCGGTGCCGGCGACGCGCATCGAAAATGGCATCGTGACCGCTTTCTATTGTTGCCGGTCTGACGAATGACCCTACTCCAACGACCAGCGGGAACATTGACGCAAATCAATGCCGGAAACGCGACCTACCTACAGCGGTAGTGAAGGCGCGACGACGATCAATCTGCGTTGGATCGTTACGCCTCGAACGGCCGCTTCGCCGGCGCATGACCGGCCGCAACGGAGTCGCCGGCAGCAGACTTTTGCCGGACCGGTCACGCAGTCATCCGTAAGCTGTTCACCGGCTATCCGGCTGCAGCAGGCGACAAAACTCGCTGGGTCAGGCTCACCCCGACGCCCAGCGTGCGGGCGATCTTCACCTTGCCCATGCCTTTTGCAGCCAAGGAGCGAATCCGTCGCTCCACGCCCGGTGCGGCTCTCGGTCTTCCCAGCGTCCTCCCGTTCGCCTTGGCCCGCTCCTGTCCGGCCTTGACCCGCTCCTGAATGATCGAGCGTTCAAGTTCAGCGAACACTCCGCAGAGCTGAAACATGGCCTTCCCCATCGGGGTCGACGTGTCGAGGGCTTGTTGGTGCAGGTAGAGATCTACACGCTTGGCCTGAAGGTCGAGCAGGAAGCCGAGCAGGTCTTGCAGGCTGCGCCCAAGCCGGTCCACGGACTACGCGGCGACCATGTCGAACTCCTTCCGGGTGACACCCTTCAGTAGCGCGTCGAACTGGGGGCGTTCCAGTCTTCCTTTGGCTCCGCTGACCCCGTTGTCAACGAACTCCGCTACGACCTGCCAGCCGTGACGCTTCGCGACCCTGCGAAGCTGCAGCAACTGGTAGTCCGTGGCTTGCGCGTCCGTCGAGAACCCGGGCGTAGAGAGCTACTCGCTTGCTTGCCGACTTCTTCATGGTCGATCCTCCGCTGTTGAAAGATCCAGCACGAAGGTTAGACCAAGCCCATACCGAAATCAGCGGCATACGTGAATCCGGCTACGTTCCTCGGGGCTTGAGACGGCAAATCTCAGGACGGGATTTCGGTATAGGCTGTTCCTGACACTGTGGTTCGCTCCAGCAGCAGTTGTGTGATCGACTTGAAGCAGGGAGTACGTAATTGGCCGTCGGTGATTCCAGTCGACCGATCCTGACATGACGCGGAAATGGCAGCGGTCAGCTTCGGCGGTGGCCGTCACGGTTCTGGCGGGGTTGGCAACGACTGTTTCGCAGGCTGCAAGCATCGCGGTTGCCGGGGGCTACGCCAACCAGACGAATGTTTGGAGCCTTGCTGTGCAATGGGACGCAGCCCAGCCGTTCCGTGAAGCGAACACTTGGCGAATCACAGGTCATCTCGAGCTGGATGCGATCTTGCTGCAGGGACGGCGGTCCGGCGTGGGCGGCTATCAGAATCTTGGGGTGATCGGCGTCACGCCTATTGCGCGCGTCGAATGGCCCGCCGAAGCCCGGACGCTCTTCGTCGAGGGGGGAATCGGCGTCAGCCTCCTATCGCACACCGAGCTGCAGGAGGTCCAGCAATTCAGCACCGCATTCCAATTCAACGAGCTGATCGGTGCCGGCATTCGCTTCGGTGTGGACCACGCCTATGAGCTTGGGGTTCGGCTCGAACACATGTCGAACGCGAACATCAAGTTTCCAAACGATGGCATTACGTTTGGCGAGATTCGGGTGGGGTATCACTTCTGAACGTAGGGCGTCGCTACTACGAGGTCTGGCCGTCGGACGCCCCCCCATGTGGACCACGCGCTCGACCCCGGGGCGGCTTTGGCTCCCCCGAGGGAGCCATGCACCCACGCGCGGCAGCACCCGATCCTCCGTCATCGAGCGGTGAGCGCTTACCAGGTACTGCGCGTCTTGCCTTCGTTCGCCGTCGACGTGAAGAAGTAAATGTATCGGTCGCTCGCTGGGTCGAACGCATACGTGCTTACGTGCAGGGCGCCCGGAATCAAGTTCGCCGGCGAGTCACAGGCGCTGAGGCGGAGCGTACCCTCGCTGTCGTTGCCGACGAGACTCCCGTTCGGAATCACCTGCTTCACCGCCCCGAAGGCCGGCACCGTCAGCGTGAACGTATCGATTGCGCCCGTCCAACCCAGACCCGACGTATAGGTCAAACCCGTCGCTGGGTAGCGCACAACGTCAACGCACATCGCATCGGCCGACGTGTTCTCGACCTCGACATGGAAGTCATAGCCGGCGGTGAGCCAGCGGCCGTAGATCGTCGCCTCGCGCGCACGGATCGTGAACTGCGAACCTCCACCGGCGGCCGGATCCATCCGCGTCACCTTGATGAACACCGGGCGCTTGTTAAGCAGTGTGCCGATCGGCAGCACCGTACTGATCACGCAGCGGATGCCATTGCTCGCCACGTCCACCGCCGGCGGCCGCGGCCCGTTGCCGGCGGTGCAGTCGACGTTCGTTTCCGGCGGCGCCGACACACCGTCCAGTCGCGTACACGCCCAGTGTGCCGATCGCGTTGGCGGTGAGGTCGCCGTCGACGTCAGCGGCTTCGACCACGTAGGTCTTGCCCGGCTCGATGGTCATGGCGAACCACTTCGTATCCGGGTAGACGTCGAACATCTGTTGCAGCGATGTGCCGTCGGGGACGATGAGACGACGGGTCGTATTGCAATTCGTGTACCAAGGTTTTATGCCAGTGGCGGCATCCCACGCGGGATCAGGCGTGTGGTTGAAGAAATTGGGACAGAGCGTGGAATCTCCGTAGATCAATGCGTCCGGGGAAGGAACGGCGGGTACATTACCGGTCAGGTGGTTGTAAAAGACATGGAAGTAGCGCAAATTCGTTAGGCCAGTGAGCAGGGGAATCGACCCCGTCAGCTGGTTGTTATCGACGTCGAAGCCTCCCAGGTTCGTTAGGCCAGTGAGAAGGGGAATCGACCCCGTCAGCTGGTTCCCCGGCGCCTGGAAAGTGGACAGATTCGTTAGGCCAGTGAGCACCGGAATGGACCCGGTCAGACTGTTGTTACCGACGATGAAGGCCTGCAGGTTCGTTAGTCCAGTGAGCTCGGGAATGGGGCCGTTCAGGAACCAGTTGTTACTTGCATCGAAGATGGTCAGGTTGGTCAGACCAGTGAGCGCGGGAATGGGCCCGGTCAGCCGGTTGCCAGGCAGAATAAACAGTTGATTGCCACTAACACGGAAGGTCGTCAGGTTCGCGAGACCGGTGAGCACGGGAATCGAGCCGGTTAGGAGGTTTTCGTCGACATCAAAATCGACAAGGTTCGTCAGACCGGTGAGCGCGGGAATCGACCCGGTCAGCTGGTTGAAGGCGACATTGAAATCGACAAGGTTCGTCAGCCCGGTGAGCGCGGGAATCGACCCGGTCAGCTGGTTCAAGAGGGCTACGAAGCTGTGCAGGTTCGTAAGACCGGTGAGCGCGGGAATCGACCCAGTTAGCAAGTTGCCGGCGACATTGAAATCGACAAGGTTCGTCAGGTCGGTGAGGGGGGGAATGGACCCGGTCAGCCGGTTGGGATAACAGCAGACGTTGAAGTACTGCAAGCTCGTCAGGCCGGTCAGCGCGGGAATGGAGCCGGTCAGCCGGTTATTATCGGCTGCGAAAGTGGTTAGGTTCGTCAAGCTATTCAGATCTCCGGGTAGGCTGCCAGTCAGATTGTTGGTACTCAGACTTATGCCAGTCACGGCGGTGCCGTCAGCATTACACGTGACCCCATACCATGTGCATTCAGTACCCCGAGGTCCGTTCCAGTTGACGTTGGTGGTCCAGGTGCCACCGTTGGTACTCGTGTAAAGGTCGAGCAGCACCGTTCGCTCGCTGGCGGGAATCGCAGCCCGCACGGCCGGGGCGCCCAAAGCCAGCAGGAACAAAACGATGCGGGCGGCAGCGCGGTGCTTTCTGGGCGCGCGGTTCATCGATTTGCTCCCTCGGGTCAGATGGTGCAGGTTACGAATCGCCCCTGTGGCCGCGAGACTGGCAACCCCTTGGCGCGACCAACGCAAAGCCTACCGAGGCCGCACCAGAACGCAAGCCAGGAACGTTCGACGCTGTTTCATAATTCTCCGCGAGCACGGGAGATGCGGCAAGCCATCCCATCGGACCAACTGGTTTCGACCCCCGGCGCGCTTGGCACCAGTGAGGCACTGGCCGTGCTATCGATATTCGTCGCATATCAGTTGCACCGATTCGGCCGTACGCACTCGACAGTCCTACTTGCGCTCACAGTGCTTGACGGGGTGGTGATGGTATTGATTTGGCGCGAGTACCGCTCTCGCAAGGAAATCGTTCGTACGTCCGCCACGGCAAAGCCCGGGCAACCGATGAGCCAATAGCGTTAGTCTGGTACGAGCCGATTGCACCTTGGGAGAGCTCGGCCGATACTGCTCGCAAGGCCCGTCCAACGGGGATGGCTCGCCGAGTATGCGTTGGTATAAACGGCGTAGCGACCGAGTTCGCGCGGACCATCGCGTCGCGGGTGGCTTGTAATTGCCCAGAAGCCACCACGGTCCACTACGGGCTACGGCCGCAATTCGATAAGTCTCGTCACCAACTTGAACAGCCGAACGGCCCGCTTACTTCTCTGCTCGGTGGTTTTGCTGACGCTTTCTGCCGGACGCGTCCTTGCTGACGACGAGCGCGTCTGGGCTGCATTGAAGCAGGGCGGCAAGGTTATCTTATTGCGCCACACTCATGTCGACATCCGAGAAGGGATAGGGCGGCTCGCGCCGGGAAACTGCGCGGCGGAAGTAAACCTTTCGTCTCGTGGTGTAGTACAGGCCAAGCGCATCGGCGAAGCTTTCCGCAGTCGCGGCATTGTGGTCGGGGAGATCTTGACCAGCCCGTATTGCCGTTGCATCGACACCGGCAGGCTTGCATTTGGCCGCGCGACTCCAGTTCAATATCTACTGCCACCGGGCGTGGTATCTGACAGTCAGGCCAAATTGAATGACGAGCGCGTCGTGCAAGACATTTTGAAGTACCGTGGTCCCTCAAACTTGGTGCTGATTACCCACGATCTCAACATCGCCAACATTGTTCTTGAGCCGGCAACCATGGGCGAATTTTTCGTGCTCCATCCGAACGGGGCGGATTTCGATGTCATCGGCAAAATCCGGATGGGCGAGCAATAACTCGCCCACACGGGGACCCAGCGGTGTCGAGCTCCGGTGGCTTTGGTTCCAGCGAGGTACTCTCGCAAGCGCGCGGGAGACCCGGGTGGCGCAGACCGTTCAAGCGTGACCGGGCGTGCCGAAATTTATCCTCATTCGTTCCTGCAATAATTGACCGACCAGACCGCATCGCGTTCATGCCCGCGCGATGAAAGATCTTTCAATGGCAACAGCACAAAAAGCAGTAGTCCTCCTCAGCGGCGGCCTCGACTCGGCCACCGCACTTGCGATAGCACGAAGCGAGGGCTTCGAGACGTACGCGCTTAGTTTCCGGTACGGCCAACGACATGTCGTTGAACTCGAATGTGCAGGTCGAGTCGCCGCCGCCCTCGGCGCCCGCGATCACATCGTTGTCGACATTGACCTGCGCCAATTCGGAGGGTCGGCGTTGACCAGCGACATCGCAGTGCCGAAGGATCGACCTTTGTCCGAGATGTCCCACGGGATACCCGTCACCTACGTCCCGGCCCGCAATACGATCTTCCTGAGCTTCGCACTGGCTTGGGCTGAGACGCTGCAGGCGAACGACATCTTCATCGGTGTGAATGCATTGGACTACTCTGGCTATCCCGACTGTCGTCCCGAGTACATCGCGGCCTACGAGAAGATGGCGAATCTGGCGACTAAGGCCAGCGTCGAGGGGGCACAGCAGCTCAGGATCCATACGCCGCTGATCCAGCTCACCAAGGCTACGATCATTCAGCGCGGACTCGCGCTTGGCATCGACTACGCGATGACAAACAGTTGCTACGACGCCCAGCCTGACGGCGCCCCCTGTCGCAGATGTGACGCGTGTCTGTTGCGCGAGAAAGGTTTCGCCGAGGCTGGCGTTTCCGACCCGCTGCTCGCCAAGTACGCGCGAATATGACCGGGCTTGATTCGGGTGGGTCGGTCATGAGACTACTGCTCATCGTAGTCGGGAGCGTCGCCTATCTCGCGCTGGCCGTCCTCGGCTGGGGCGGACCTTCCGCGTTCTTCGCGCACCCCGCGCTCATTGTCCTGACGGGCACGCTCGCCATTCTCGCCGGGATCTCATTCTTCGCCGGCGGCAATCTGAGCACGGGCGTGCGCGAGGATCGCGGCAATCGCTGGGTCATCGCCGCCTTCGCCGTGATCGGGCTATCGGCCGCCTATCTACCCGCGTACACCGACAGGATCGAGTTCTGGACATTGGACGGCGACGCGATTCGCTGGGTCGGAATTATTCTGTTCGCCGTCGGCGGTGGGCTGCGGCTATGGCCGGTCTTCGTGCTCGGCCATCGATTCAGCGGTTTGGTTGCCATCCAGCCGGGACACGCTCTCGTCACGAGCGGCATCTACTCCGTTATCCGGCACCCAAGCTACTTGGGGTTGTTGCTTAACTCTCTGGGATGGGCGTTGGCCTTTCGGTCCGGCGTGGGCGTCATTCTCACGGCGCTCCTGATTCCACCGCTACTTGCGCGGATCGGTGCAGAGGAGAGGTTGCTGCTCTCGCACTTTGGCAACGAATACGAAGCCTACCGCGCGCGGACGTCGCGGTTGATTCCGGGCATCTTCTGACGATCCGGCCGGCATGGCGAAGCCATCAGTGAGCTGGAGATCACCATGAAGGCGTTCACCGCAGTTGCGGCCGCCCTGTTCGCGCTGATGGCGCTGGTCCACCTGCTCCGGCTGTTCTCGGGATGGGGTAACCGTTGCTGGGCTTGCCGTTCCAGTGGGGATCAGCCTACCCGTTTTGATCGTCTTTGCTGGCTTGGCGTTGATGCTCTGGCGCGAAGGCCGTAGGTGATTTTGCGTCGCTCCAATACCCCCTCGAAGAGATCCCATGACCCGCGCCATCCTTGACGAATCCCACATCCACTCGGCGATCCGTCAGAAGGTTCAAGACAGCCACCGCGACATCGTCGAGGAGGTGCAGGCTGCGATTGCGGCGAACGATGTCGTTGTCGTCGGCATGAAGCAGAACCCGCATCCAAAGAAGGCGCGCCGCGCGCTTGACGCGGCGGGCATCCCCTACGCGTACCTCGAGTACGGCAGCTACCTCGGGAACTGGCGACGGCGGAATGCTCTGAAGATGTGGACGGGGTGGCCCACCTTCCCGATGGTGTTCGTCAAAGGAGTGCTGGTCGGTGGTGCTCGTGAGTTGCAGTCCGTGATCGACAGCGGGGAGCTGCGGCAGATGTTGACGAGCAGGGTGTAGCTTCATCTCGGTCCGAACGGTCTTCGCCCTTCTGCGGCTACAGGGACACCCGCCGGTGGACCACGAACGGTCGAGGGTGGCAGCGTTGGACCCAGTGGCGGATATCGCACGCGCGCGAGGCAGACCAACGTGACGCTGCTGGACATCCTCGGTCTGCTCGCACTCGCGGCCGGTGGCTGGTTCCTGTGGGACAGCCTCAGAGTTCGAGAGGTCGCCAACGAAGCCATGCGGTCGACTTGCAAGACCGAAGGACTGCTGTTTCTCGACGACACGGTGGCGCTCCGGTCATTGTGGCCGGCGCGCGACGACGAGGGACGTCTCAGACTGCGCCGCGTCTATGGGTTTGAGTTCAGCGATACCGGCCACAATCGCCGCAAGGGCAGTGTCGTCATGATGGGTGACACCGTGTTCATCGTGGACATTGGCGTTCTTCTGACAGGCGAAACGCTTCACTGACGAGCGTCTTGATCCGCCAACGCAAAGCCCCACGATGTATCGCGGGGCTTCGTCGGATTGCACATCACATTTCGCTGCGTCATCGCAACGTGCGCCGCCAGTGGGTGGCCGGCTCGGGGGACATCATGTAGTGGGCGTCATCGATAAAGTACCTCCCCGCCGTGATGCCTTCAGCATCGGCGCCACCTCGCGGCTACGAACTCGGGGGAGCATCCGGCTGCGGGCTATCGGGTCGGGAGGTTTCTGGATAGCCTGAACCAGCGATACCCTCGCAGCGGTCCACCAAGATTCGCCCAACGACGACATCGCGATCGAGGTCAATCCCAGCGAACGATGCCATCTCCTTGCACCAATGCGCCGTCACCGCGCTTCGCCAGCTGGTCGAGTGATCTGACCGATCATTTCGCAATTGCTGGGCGCAAAATCAGATCGGAATCAGGTGCACGACCGTGTGCCGGATTTGTGCCGCACTGCTTTCCGTTGCCTCACGTTCGATCACGCTAGCTCACATGGCCGGTGCCGCGTAGTCGATGTAAATCAATAACTTGTCAAACCCCAGTTGGAGCTTTCAAGTCCGGTGCATTCGACCGCTCTGCCACCCATCCAATGACGCTCCCGCGTATTGAAGTCCTGCGGGGCGGCCGCATATTAGACAATCGGGCAGGAGTTCGCCGCGCTTGTGCCGCGGCCGATTTCTGCTAGGCTACGTTCTTTGAGCGGTCCCCAGGCGGATCGCAAGTGGAGAAAGCATGGATCCGAGATTCGAACCCGTCATGGCGCCGGGCACGTCGCCTTCGCTGCCCCAGACCGCCGCGCCGGCGGCAATCGATGCGCAGCGCGTCTTGCGCAATACGTACTGGCTGCTTGCACTGTCGCTGTTGCCGACGGTCGCGGGCGCCTTCGTCGGCATGCAGTTCAACTTCATCGCGCTGTTCAAGTCGGCGCCGATCGCCGCGCCGCTGCTGATGTTCGGCGCGATGCTGGGCTCGCTGTGGATCGTCACGCTGCTGCGCAACAGCGCCTGGGGCGTGCCAGCGCTCTTCGGCTTCACGTTCATCGCGGGGCTGATGCTGACGCCGATCCTGTCCGTCGCCGCAGGGTTCCGCAACGGCGGACAGCTCGTCGCGCTTTCCGGCGGGCTCACCGCCGCGGTGTTCTTCGCGCTCGCGTCGTACGCCTCCGTGACCAAGCGCGATTTCAGCTTCCTCAGCAAGTTCCTGTTCGTCGGCCTGATCCTGCTGATCGTCGCGTCGCTCGCCAACCTGTTCTTCCAGGTCCCGGTCGTCACGCTGTCGATTTCGGCGATCGCCGTCCTCATCTTCTCGATGTATCTGCTCTTCGATCTGAGCAACATCGTGCGCGGCGGCGAGACGAACTACGTGATGGCGACGCTGAACCTGTTCCTCGACTTGTTCAACATCTTCATCAGCCTGCTCAATCTGTTGCTCGCCTTCTCCGGCCAGCGCGACTGACGCTGTCCATCATCACGAAAGCGGGGCGGAACGATCCGCCCCGTTGTCTTTGTCCGGCTCCGGGCTAGCCGAAGACGTTGAGAACCGCGTCTAGACCGCAGTGGTCGATCGCGTAGGTCGCCTGCGCGCGGACCAGAGGCTTCGCGTGGTAGGCGAACGACACGTCGGCTGCGTTCAGCATCGGCAGGTCATTGGCGCCGTCCCCGATTGCGATCGCGATGCCGTTGCCGCCAGCGAAGCGCCGGCGCATTGCCGAGAGTCGTGCCGCCTTCACGCGGGCATCCACGATCGGGCTCAGGACCCGACCGGTGAGCTTGCCATCGACGATCTCGAGCAGGTTCGACGCGGTCGCGTCGAGCGAGAGCCGTGCGGCCAGCCGGTTGGTGAAGAACGTGAAGCCGCCCGACACGAGCAGGATCTTGGCGCCAACGGCTTTAAAGCCTTCCAACATCCGTTCGGCGCCGGGAGACAGCGCGAGCCGCTCGTCGTAGACGCGCTGGAGCGCCGACTCGTCCAATCCCGCGAGCAGCGCCACGCGGCGCTTGAGGCTCTCGCGAAAGTCGATTTCGCCGCGCATCGCTGCCGCAGTGACGGCGGCGACAGCAGGCTTGATCCCCTGCATATCCGCGATCTCGTCGATGCATTCGATCGTGATCAGCGTGGAGTCCATATCCAGAGCGACGACGCGCACCCGATCGCGCGCGAGGTCCGCCGGTACGAACGCGCAATCGATCGCCGCCGCCGCGCAGAATTCGGCCACGCCGGCGTGGGAAGCGACGCGGGGAAACCGAAACGCCCGTTGGCTCCCGCCGTTGAGCGCCTGAATGCCCGCCGCGCCGGCGAGCGCAGCGATTTGGGCGAGCTCGGTAGGCCCGATCGCCGGGGCCTGGATCACGAGATCCGTTTGGGCGTCTCGCGTGCGGT
>CAVSFA010000010.1:0-38270 GCA_963727145.1 uncultured beta proteobacterium
CGGATCATGCCGGTGCCGTAGTCGCCGCTCTGGCGCTCGGCGCGCCCGGCCCCACAGCGACCAGCCGTCGCCTTCGAGCGCGCGCGCCGTCGCGCGACGTCGGCACTGCCGGGCAGCTGGTTGTTGCTGCCCATGAATTCGGCGGTGAACAGCGTCTCCGGCGAGCTGTACATCTCCTCGGGCGTGCCTTGCTGCTCGATGCGGCCGTTGTTGAGCAGCAGGATGCGGTCGGACATCGCCATCGCCTCGCTCTGGTCGTGCGTGACGACGAGCGCCGAGAGGTGCAGCCGCACGATCAGCTCGCGCAGCCACGCGCGCGCCTCCTCGCGCAGCTTCGCGTCGAGGTTCGACAGCGGCTCGTCCATCAGGATGACCGGCGGGTTGTAGACGAGCGCGCGCGCGATCGCGACGCGCTGCTGCTGGCCGCCCGAGAGCTGGTGCGGAAAGCGCTCGCCGAGATGGCCGAGCGAGAGCTGCTCGAGCGCCTTCGTCACGCGCGTCTCGATCGTCGGCGCTCGGCGACCTTGCGCAGCCGCAGCCCGTAGGCGACGTTCTCGAACACGGTCTTGTGCGGCCACAGCGCATACGACTGGAACACGAGGCCGAGGTTGCGGCCTTCGGCCGGGATGTCGATGCCCGGCGGCGCCGTCGAAGAGCGATCTTGTCGCCGATCCTGATGCGGCCCTGGTGCGGCGGCTCGAGACCCGGCGACCGCGCGCAGCAGCGTCGTCTTGCCGCTGCCCGGACGGCCCGAGCAGCGAGACGACCTCGCCGCGGTTCGAGCGTCATCGAGACGCCCTTGAGGATCGGGTTGTCGCCGTAGGCGAGGTGCAGGTCGTCGACGGTGAGCTCGGCCATGACGGCTTCTTCGTTGCTCAGTCGCGGAGCTGCACGCCGAAGCGCAGCGCGACCGCGAGGCCGACGGCGACGAGCACGATGTTGATGAGCGACAGCGCGGCGACCAGGTCGATCGCGCCGCCCTGCCACAGCGACACGAGCTGCGCGCCGATCACTTCGGTGCCCGGCGCGAGCAGGTAGACGCCGGTCGAGTACTCGCGCTCGAAGATCATGAACACCAGCAGCCACGACCCGAGCAGGCCGTAGCGGATCAGCGGCAGCGTGATCGTCGCGCGAGAACGCGCCGCGCGACGCGCCGACGCGTGCGCGCCGCCTCCTCGAGCTCGGGGCTCACCTGCATCAGCGACGACGAGATGAGCCGCATGCCGTAGGCGAGCCACACGACCGTGTAGGCGAGCCAGATGCTGAAGATCGTCGTGCGCAGCGGCGTGAGCGGCGGGAAGAACAGGAACACCCACAGGAACGCGAGGCCGGCGAGCAGCCCGGGAATCGCGCGCGGGCACGAGCACGAGGTAGTCGACGAAGCGCGACCAGCCGTCGTTGCGGCGGTGCGTCGGCGAAGCCGATCGCCGTGTAGCACGCGACGGTGAGCGCGCCGCCGACCGTGCCGATCAGGATCGTGTTGCAGATCGCGCGCACGTGCGTCGGCTCGTCGAACACCGCGCGGAAGTTGTCGAGCGTCAGCACCTCGGCGAGCTTGATGCCGTCGCCCCAGCTCGTGACGAACGCGCGCAGCGCGATGCCCGAGAGCGGCACGATCGACCGTCGACGAAGATCCAGAGCGCCGATCAGGCGCAGCGCGAGCCATTTCCAGCCGCCCAGCGGCAGCTCGCTGCATGCGGCCCGCCTTGCCCTTGATCGTGGCGTACTTGCGCGCGCCCTTCAGCAGGCGCGCTGCAGCAGCACCAGCGGGAACGTGACCGCCACGATGCAGACCGCGACCGCCGCCATCAGGTGGTACGACGGCGTGCCGAGCTTGTTGGTGAGCTTGTAGAGGTACGTCGACAGCACGAGGTGGCCCTCCGGGTCGCCGAGCACCAGCGGCAGGCCGAAGAGCTCGAAGCCGAGGAAGAACACGAGCACCGCGGAGAAGAGCAGCGCCGGCATGATCAGCGGCAGGCTCACGGAGAGCGCGACGCGCAACGGAGAGGCGCCGGCGATGCGCGCCGCCTCCTCGACGTCGCGAGCCGAGGTTCTTCAGCGCCGCCGACGGCATAGACGTAGACGTTGGGCACGTGCGTGAGCCCGGCGATCACGGCCATGCCGTGCAGCGAATAGATGCCCCACGGCGACGCCGCCGAAGAGGTCCTGCGCCCACACCGTGTAGAAGCCCACCGGGCCCGCGGCGACGACGTAGCCGAACGCCAGCACCATCGGCGAGACGAAGCTCGGCACCAGGAGCAGCGGCTCGATCCAGCGCTTGCCCGGCAGGTCGGTGCGCTCCATCACGAACGCGAGCAGCCGCGCCCAGCGGCACCGCGATCAGCGTCATGCCGGCGGCGATGAGGACCGAGTTCGATGAACGCCTGCCAGAAATCCGGGTCGGCGAAGATGAACCGGTACGCGTCGAGACCGACGCGCTTGCGCGCGTCGAAGAACGGCGCCGATGAGCAAGCTCTGGTAGAAGATGAGCGACAGCGGCGCCAGCACCGCCGTCGCCGTCACGAGGATGGTGAGGGCGCGGCGCGGCGAAGCGATCGCCGCGGCAGGACCTTGGCCGCGCCGGGCATCGCGTCGGCGGTCGCGCGCCGTCCGCGACGTCGCTACTTGCCGCGCGCCTGCCTGCGACGCTGCCTTCCAGTGCGCCGAGGAATTCCAGCCGCTTCTTCGGATCGAGGTAGGTGCACGATCTCGGGGCTCACCGGGATCGGCTTCACGCGTCGCCGTGCTGCTTTTGAGCGCGCCGCCGGTATACTCGCCCGTCGATGTCGTTGCGGATCGAGAAGAGCTCGACGTCGCTGCCGATGATCTTCTGGCCGCGCTGCGACAGGATGTAGTCGACCCAGAGCTTGGCGGCGTTCGGGTTCTTCGCGTTCTTGCCGATGAAGATCACGCGCGAGAGCACCAGCATGTAGTCCTTCGGCAGCACCACGCCCAGCGCCGGATCCTTCTTCGCGCGCGTGAGCGCGTAGGAGCCCAGCACGTTGTAGCCCAGCAGGTGCTCGCCCGAGGAGACCTTCTCCAGCATGTTGCCGGTGCTGCTGTAGACGCTGGTAGCTGCGTCGCGCCGAAGCCCTTGCTCGAGGTCCATCATGCCGGGAAGTACTTGGCGTCCTGCATGACGAACATGAAGCCCACGCCGCTCTTCTCGACGTCGTACGTCGTGACCTTGCCCTTGAACTTGTCGGCCTTGGTGTTGAGGAGCTTGGTGAAGGCCGCGTGGTCCTGGGAATGTCGTCGCCGGTCACCAGCCGCTTGTTGTAGATGAACACGGCCGGCTCGAACGTCGTGCCGTAGGCCTGGTTCTTGTACACGCGCCCAGGCCGGCAGCTTCGGGCCTCGGGCGACTTGTAGGTCATGCGCGTGGCCGTCGTCCACGAGCTTCACCTGCAGGTCCATCGCCGAGCTCCACACCACGTCGGCCGACGCCCTGGCCCGCGGCCGCTTCGGCGATGAAGCGGTTGTAGATCTCGGTCGAGTTCATGTCGTTGTACTCGACCTTGACGCCGGGATAGAGCGCGCTGAAATCCTTGATGAGCGGCTGCGCGGCCTTGGTGTCGAGCGCGCTGTTGAGTGCGTCGGCCAAGGCCTGCGCCCGGGTGAAGTCGGCGATGCGGACGAAGGCGTTGTCGGCAGTAGCGAAGTCGATCCCCTCGCGCGTCAGGCGGCGGGCCAGCCAGCCGTGGCCGTTATCCGCCATACACCTGCAACCGGAACGGGCAGTAGGTCGGCACCCGCACATAGATCAGCCCCAGCTCTCGGTGCCCTCGGTCAAGTAGTAGTGCAGGCGCTTGGTGGTGTCGGGGCGCGGGACGGTGCGCCCGCTGCCCTTGTCGTGCCAGGACCGGTAGGTCGCGCAGGTCTCCATCGCCGACAGCACATCAACCGTGCCGGCGCCTCGCCGCGGGTGGCCAGCCCCTTGGCCACCAGATCTTGGGCTTGCGGAGGTGGGCCTTGGCAACGTATTCGATCGTCGCAGCGTGCTTCGCGGCCAGCGCCTGCGCGTTCTCGCGGATGCGCTCGCGCCGCAGCGGCAGCGCGAATTGCGGGTAGTCGAAGATGCGGATGCCACGCCGACGCAGGAAGCTCGTCATGCCCCTGGCAAAGCACACACCCGGCAACGTGCCAGTGATCACCATGCGGTCGTAGCACGACAACACCCATCAGCCGGTCCGCGTAGCGTTCAGTGAGCAGTTCCATCGCCGTCACCTCGCCCATCCGCTTCGTGTGCCCAAAACTTTAACCTGTTTGGTTCCGGCTTGTCCGGCTTAGGACGAATCTTGCTTGTCAAGCCGACTTTGCCGCCGCGCTCTTGACGCGTTCGTCGCGCTCGTCAATACTCGCTCCGCTGCTTGTTCCTGTTCATCGCGAACAGATCTCGGAGATGAACGCCGAGCGTTGCGGGCGTTAACCGCCTCACGCAGTGCCGGGCCTCAAAGGCCTCGTATCTCAAGGTCGCGGTAGCGGCCTTTGCCACCGATCCACGAATCGCCGCCTTTAGAGCGCGATTCGCATCAGCGATGGGCCAGACCCATCGCCGCATCGACCTGATCGATGCCGACCGTTTGCTTCTCGAAGTTGTTTCTTCCCGCGTGCGAGTGATGCGCTCGATGTGAGCGCTCGGCGTGGCGTGGCGTTGCCCTTGAGGCTTCGCACCCACTGCTAAGTACGCGAACGATCAGACGGCCTGGTGGCAGGGCCGAGGATGCGATCGTGGAAGAGACATCCCCCATAGAACACCGGAATTCCGGATCCGAGCACTGACTCGGATGCCGCGCTGGCGTTTTTGACGCCGTCGCGTCCGCCCTGATGGCGGAAGGGCATGCCTCGTAGAAATACTTGGCACGCAACTGCTTGCACGTTTTTAAGTTCGCCGATCGCCTTGCGCGATAAACCCTATCCACTTCCGAACGCCCGCGGGGCTCTCGCGTTCCGGATTCACTCAATGCCCCCGCTTCGAAGCGCTCACGGTCAAGCGCTTCGCTCGCGTGACAGCACCCGGCCGGATTTTTTGCTCGCGTTCTGGCAGCGACGCGGCGTAACCGTCATTGGAGCCGACGATGCAATCGCTAGATTATTCGCAAGCTGCACCCGCCACGGCACGCGCCGTGCGCCTTGCCGCGCTCGACCGCACAGCGGCCGCTGCCCGTTCGCGCCTGTCCCATGGGGAGGCTCGCATGAGCAACAACCCTAATTGGAAACGCCAGCTTCAGGACAAGATCAACGAGCACAACCGCCAACACGGACGCAAGCCCAAAGGCGTATCGAATAAAACCATGCACGAACGGGCCTGTTCACTCTTTCGCTCCTTCACCCTGCTGCGTCGCCTCGGGTATCAGATCGATCCCGACCAACCTCGCCGGCCGGCACATCCAGATGCTCGTTGACTACTGGACCGGCAATGCGCGCATCGCCGACCGGTGTCGGCAGCGCGGTGTAGCGATGCTGGAACGTCCGCACAGCACGCCGTACATCGAGCAGCAGTTGAGCTTTCTGCGCGTCTACGCCGACACCTGGATCGGGAAGCCCGGCATGGTGCATCCGCTCGCGGACTACGTCGAGGACCCCGCTCGCTTCAAGCGCTCCTATACCGCCAAGGAAGACCGAAGCTGGGAAGGCAACGCAGTCGAATTCAAGAGCGTCGTCGAAACGGTTGCGGCCATTGATCCGCGTGTCGCGGCCCAGCTCGCGCTACTGCTCGCCTTCGGCTTGCGGCGCAAGGAAGCGGTCATGTTCATGCCGCATAGCGCCGTCGTGCCCTCGCGAGAGCGTGCCGAGCTCGCAGCACGCATCGGACCGCTATGCGGTCTTTCTCAGGATCGAGCGCGGCACCAAGGGTGGCCGCTTGCGCTTTGTGGCCATCCGCAACGACGACCAGCGCTCGGCGCTCGACCTTGCTCTGCAATTCGCTCTGCACCCGTCCTCGCATCTGGGACATCCCGGCTTATCGCTGAAACAGTCGCTCAAGCGCTTCGACAACGTGATGCAAAAGGCTGGCGTTACCAGGAAGCAACTCGGCGTGACGGCGCACGGCCTGCGTCACCAGTTCGCTCAGGAGTTCCATGTCGAGCTGACGGACGTACAGGCTCCGGTACGCGGCGGCGACGTATGCGCCGATCCAGAAACGCTCAAAGCTGCGCTCCTCGAGATCGCCCGCCAACTCGGGCACAACCGCCCGCAGATCACGCAACGCCTATTGTAGGGTCACCTGCTCGCCCGTCGCCTTCGGTGCCGCCGTCCGAGACCAAGAAGGAGGCACCGGCATGACACCGATCGCGCATGCACGTCGCCTGTCTTCGCGCGCGGCGTCGTCTCGCCATGCGCTTGACGCCGTGGTTGTCGGCAACCCGGTGCCGATCGGCATTCCCGCCTTGTTCCTTGCCGACCAGCTCTCGCGTGGTCGTTCGGGGGAGCAGATTTTGAGCGGCAAGCGAGGACTGATTGCCGAATACGCCGGCGCCGAGGGCTACGCCTACCGCATGGGGCCATCTCATCGAGGTGCGCTTGGGCCGCTTCGTCCTGTGGCGCGTCGTTCCCGTCGCCCTTTGGGAGCGGCTCTCGGAGCGACGCGCCGGATCGCCGTTGCTCATCGAAGAGCTGTTGACGCTCGTGCAGCCGGGCATCTCGTCCCGCGCTGGTGTCGCACCTTCCCGCGCGGTGTACTGTTGGCCGGTTGCCAGGGCGCGAGCCGCCGCAGCCCGCACGCGCTGTTCGCGCTGCTGCTGGCCGACCCGCCCGCCGCCACCGCCGTTCGGCAGTGGCTCGCGACGCCGTTTCTGACCGAGCTCTGCCGCCCCTGCTAAGTCGCGTCGAGCGCCGTGTCGAAGAGATCCTGCGGGGACCTTCACCGTAGATGAGGGTGTTCGATGTTTCGCGAATCGTAGTGGCCGGCGGGTTCGTGATTGCGTCCTCGGCGAGCGTTCGATTTCGCCCAAGCTTGAAGCGATATGCAGCCTGGAGAGAGTCAGCGCCATGGGGCTCTTGACCTTCGCGCTCAACGTGACGCTGGACGGGTGTTGCGACCACCGCGAAGGGGTCGCCGACGACGAGATGCTCCGCTACTGGACGCGCGTGATGGACGCGGCGGGAGCGATGCTCTTCGGGCGCCGGACGTACGAGCTGATGGAGGACGCCTGGCCCCAAGTGGCGCGAGACCCGAAGGCGACAACGTCGAACCGGGACTGGGCGAAGAAGCTCGAAGCCAAGCCCAAGTACGTGGTCTCGACGACGCGCCGCGACTTCCCGTGGAGCAACACGCATCACGTCGAAGGGGACCTGGCCCGGGCGGTGAAGGCGTTGAAGAGGGCCACGCCGCGCGGACTGCTGGTGGGTAGTCCCCAACTTTCGGCCGCACTTCAGCGCCTGAACCTCGTGGACGAATATCGCTTCGTGGTCCACCCCGTGGTGGCCGGGCACGGTCCGTACTTGTTTTCCGGCCTGCAGCCATCATTGCGCCTGAAGTTCCTGGCCGCGACACGGCTCAAATCGGGCATCGTGGCGTTGCACTATCGCCGGCGCTAGCGGTTTTGACGCCCAACGCTCCGGTTCAGCGGCGGAAGCCGCGCAGCGCACCGTCGGCTGCAATCGGTTGTTAGGCCGCCTTCACTGACGCACATAGCGCAAGTGTGTGGCGGCTGGACTATCAAAAACCTTGTCAATGCGAAACTGCGGCCCGGGCTCGCGTAGGTTTTCGAAGAGACCCCGCCCGCCGCCGAACAACCGTGGACGACCACGTAGCTCCGCAATCGCATGCTGATTCTGGTTGCCGGAATCAGTTCAGCCCCGACCGGCGCTTCTTCAGGACGCCGCGCTCAAGGACGGTGCGGAAGAGAAATCGACGCCGGAGACCTTGACGACGGCCTCCCACGCAGCTTCCTGATTGGCGCGATCGCGAATGTGCGGGTGGCGCATCGCCTCAATCGGGCCTGTGAGCTTCTTCGGGGCCGAGGCGAAGAACTGCCCCGAGACGTCGGTTCCGAACTCCGATGCCTGGATGTAGCGACGGGCCGCGGTCTCGGTCGTCTGGGACATGCCGGGGATGAGCTTCACGATGGGGATCATCAAATGCTTCATGACCCCGTTAAGGTTTCGCACCGCCTTGGTGTCGGGCGCGCTGCCGGGCGACACGGCGTATACGGCCATGCCGGAGGGCAGCCGGCGCGCCAGCGCCGCCGCCCACCAAGCAACGATGAGCTTAGCGTCGGCATAGGTCCGGTTGGGATCGTATTTCACGTTCGGCCCGTTGCGCATCAGGGCTTCAATAGCGGCGGCCCGGTCACCCTGATGGTGTTTGGCCGCGAAGGCCGCCACGTCGGTGTAGCTGAACATGGGGACGTCTCCCCGGGCGGGTTCCGCGCCGGCGATAACAATCCGCGCGTTGGGGCTCAGCAGGTTGGCGCGGAGCAGACCGACAGCCAGTTGATGATGGCCGATCAGCGGGGCCTGAGAAGCCTCGAAGCCCGCCGCCGTGATCACGCGCTTCTTACCCGGGACCATCCCTGCATTGAGCAGCAGGAAATCGATCGGCTGACCCCGCTTGACCAGCTCAGCGAGGGCGGACTGAACGCTGGACGGCGAGTCCAGATCCAGCTCCAGCGGCGTGAAGATTTTTTTCTTGGTCTCAGCCGCGAGTTGAGCGGCCGTTTGCTGGACCGAGGCCAGCCTGCGCCCGGTGACGATGACCTGTTTATAGCCCTTGGCGGCGAGCAAGCCGGCCGCCGCATAACCGAGCCCGGACGTGGTGCCGGTGACGAGCGCGAACGAATTTTTCATCAGCGTCTCCGTGGTTAGGGGTGAAGTTGTAAGGAGCCCCCGCATAGTCGAAGCCGCCTTGTCATTATTGAACCGCTCGATTATATTATTGAACTGTTCGGTTATATATTGCCGAACGAAAAGGTCGCAGTCAAGGAGTTTTGAACTAAATGTTTCAGAATGAAGCCAGGCCACGGGGACGCCCGCGCAGCTTCGACGAGACTGACGCGCTGAAAAAGGCGACGCAGGTGTTCTGGTCGAAGGGCTACGACGGCGTGACGATTGACGATCTCGTCGCCGGGATGGGCGTGGGACGGCCGAGTCTGTATGCCGTTTTTGGCGACAAGCGGGCGATATTCCTGCGCGTCCTTAAGGCGTATGCCGAGGCGAAGGGCGCTCGCGCTGCGAAGGCGCTCCTCTCGCCACAGACTCTTCGCGACTCGATCGCGGGCTTTCTGAGGTACGCCGTCGAAAGCGCGACCGAGAAAGGGTCCGCCCGGGGCTGCCTTCTGATTTGCGTCGCGCCGCTAGTGGACGATGATGAGGTAAGGAAGTTCCTGCAAAAGGCGGCCGCGGGGGGCGCGGCGCTGGTGGAAGGCCGATTCCGGGACGCGATCACTGCCGGAGAAATTCCGTCCGACTTTCCTGTGGCCGAACGCGCGATCCAAGTCACGGATTTTGGCCGTGGCCTTACCATGCGTGCGCTGATAGGCACGCCGCGCAAGACGCTCCTGAAAGACGCCGAGGAAGCGGCCGACCTGGTGCTCCTGCCGCGGCGCGTCTGACGGGTTATCGGAAACAATTCACTGAGGAAGTGACCATGGCAACTGACATGAGCGGGGCATCCGGGGCGTTTCGTCGTCTAATGAACAAAGTGGCCACGTGGTCCAGAAGCACTGAATTACTCGGGCTTCGACTACACCCTGGACCGGATAGCTTTTGTCGAGCGGGAATTAGCAGAAATCAAGGATCGGATGCGTCAATTCGAAGCGTCACGGTCTCCGAAATCTTCGAGTCTGAAGCGGTGTTCGCTTCATCAGGGCGCCTTCGTTCCCTCGAGCGCTAATGCCGCCTGGTCGTAAGTATAGGTGCCGCGGTACGGCTCATTGCAAAGCTCGGCGGTGACCTTGGCCTTGTTCACGACCAATGCATCTGCTAGATCGGCGGTCCTCATCCCGGAGGCTGGTCTCACCGGCGAGGCGGCAAGGTAATCATTGAGTGCGGACCACACAGCTTGCCGGCTTTCGAACACGACGTTGCGTTCTTCCAGCAGTCCAGTAACGACTGCGGCAAGCTCGTCCTTGCCGGCTCCGTAGCGCTTGCCCGTCAGCGTCCAAATCGTCTCGGCCAATACCACATCGGTGACCAGCACTGATTCTTGCGCCTCAAACAGCCGGCGCGCTTTCTCGGCCTGCGTCGCATCGTCGTTCAGCAATCGCCGCAAGAGCACGTTGGTGTCGACAGCAATCATGCAGCACGTCTCTTCGCCTGTGCTTTCGCGCGCTTGCTGGTGAGCGCGTCTCGCAACGATTCCTCATCGGAAAACCTCGCGTCGGCTTTCAAGTGCCTCAGCACCCCCGCGCTGGTTCCTCTCGCCTTCTTGAGAATGGTGATTCGGCCGTTGTGCTCCAGGAACTCAACCTGGTCGCCAGGGCGGACCTGGAGGCGATCGCAAAGCTCCTTGGGCAACGTCACCTGCCGTTTGGGACTCAGAATGGGCATCGTCGGTCCTTCGCTGAAATCACAAACTTCAAGATAGCATGAGCTTTACTTAATGTCAAAGAGTAAAGACCGCAAGGCGGTCCATGGTCCGGCGCCGCGGCGCCGGCGGATGGCCCCCAGCCACAAGATGGCTTTGTACAAGGTGAACACGGGCTGCCGCGAACAGGAGGTCTGCTTGCTGCGCTGGGACTACGAAGTCGAGGTACCGGAATTAGGCACGTCCGTCTTCCTGATTCCGTGGAATTTCGGCGGGCGCAGACCCAACTCCGGCGTCAAGAACCGCTACGATCGTCTGGTTGTACTGAACGGCGTGGCTCGAAGTGTCATCGAAGGCCAGCGCGGCCTGCATCCGGTGTGGGTCTTTCCCCATGAGGGCGGGCCCCTTCCCAGAATGACCCAACGAGCTTGGCGTCTCGCACGCTCTCGCGCGGCAGAGAAGTGGCAAGAACTTAAGGGAGAACCGGCGCCATCAGGCTATGCGAACGTGCGCGTACACGATTTAAAGCACACGTTCGGCCATCGCCTTGAGGCCGCTGGCACGACCTTCGGCGACTGCCAGGTCCTGCTCGGGCACCGGCCAAGAACCGTGACGCAACGCTATATGGTGGCCGAGATCGTGCGCTTGATTGAAGCTGCCGAGCGTGTTCTTGAAACCGAGCGTCGCACGACCGTGCCGTTGACGATCATTCGCCGCAAAGCCGCATAGAAATCAGGCACGTAGAATGAAAGTGGCACAAAAGTGGCACAAAACGAAAAGCCCCGGTCACGCGGCTTTTCGAATGGCTTGATTTAACGACAGAAATTGGCGGAGTGGACGGGACTCGAACCCGCGACCCCCGGCGTGACAGGCCGGTATTCTAACCAACTGAACTACCACTCCCAAACCGGTCCCTGCGGCACTTGGTGGGTGCTGACGGGATCGAACCGCCGACATTCGCCTTGTAAGGGCGACGCTCTACCGGCTGAGCTAAGCACCCGCGCCCATCTCGCGTGAAAAGCCCCTGTCGGGCGTGATCAATTCAACCTATAAGTTTACAGCATCCTTGAGGGCCTTGCCAGCGCGGAACTTGGGCACTTTCGCGGCGCTGATCTTCAAAGGTTCGTTGGTGCGCGGGTTGCGCCCGGCGCGCGCCGAGCGCATGCCGACATAGAACGAGCCGAAACCCACCAGCGTCACGATGTCGCCCTTGCGCAATGATCCGGTAATCGAGTTCACCGTGGCATCGAGAGCGCGCCCCGCAGCCGCCTTCGAGATGTCGGCATGCCGCGCGATCGCGTCGATCAATTCGGATTTGTTCACGGACGTCCCCTTGTCGTGATCTCTCATCGCGCCCGGCTCCGGGACAGTGGTCGCGACGATGGGAAAGCCGGGCTAGGACGGCCGCGGCTGGAGCGTTGTTTATAGCAATCGCCATTTCCGCGTGTCAAGCGGATTCGCAGCGTGCACGCAGGCGGTGTCGCGATGCCGTACACCACAAGATCCAAGGCCGTGCAGGTCGCGACACGTCGTGCGCTCGTTTCATGCGCACGACGCGCGTATCGACGGCGCAAACGTCGCGGCGGCAGGCACTTTTCGTGCCTACCGCCGCCAGGTTCGCGATGCGTTAGTGCTTGATGAGCGCGGGAATGAGCGCCGGCTTTTCTTCGGGAGCGACCGGCGCGACGGCCGGGGCCTCCTCGGTGGATTCCGGGAGCGGCGTGGGCTGCCGCTCGAGCGCGGCCTCCAGCACCTGCTCGATCCAGCGCACCGGCCTGATCTCGAGACGGTTCTTGATCTCGTCCGGAATCTCGGCCAGGTCCTTGACGTTCTCTTCCGGAATCAGCACGGTCTTGATGCCGCCGCGTCCTGCCGCGAGGAGTTTCTCCTTCAGGCCGCCGATCGGCAGCACCTCGCCGCGCAGCGTGATCTCGCCGGTCATCGCGACGTCGGCACGCACCGGGATGCCGGTGAGGATCGAGACGATCGCGGTGACGATCGCGCCACCGGCCGACGGCCCGTCCTTCGGCGTCGCGCCCTTCGGGCAAGTGGATGTGCAGGTCGGTCTTCTGGTAGAAGTCCGGCGGCGATGCCGAGCGTCTTCGAGCGATGGCGCACGACCGAGATCGCCGCGGCGATCGACTCGTTCATCACGTCGCCCAACTTGCCCGTCGTCGTCGTCTTGCCCTTGCCCGGCAGCGCGACCGCCTCGATCGTCAGCAGGTCGCCGCCCACCTCGGTCCAGGCGAGACCGGTGACCTGGCCAACCTGGTTCTTCTTTTCCGCGAGGCCGTACGTGAACCGCCGCACGCCGAGATACTTGTCGAGGTTCTTCGAATTGACTTCGATCGGTCCCTTCGCGATGCGCGCCTTGCCTTCGCTCTTGCGCAGCAGCAGCGCCTTCACGACCTTGCGGCAGATCTTGCTGATGTCGCGCTCGAGGTTGCGCACGCCCGCCTCGCGCGTGTAGTAGCGCACGATGTCGCGCAGCGCGCTTTCGGCGACGTGCACCTCGGACTCCTTCAATCCGTTGAGCTTGATCTGCTTCGGCAACAGGTACTGCTTGGCGATGGCGATCTTCTCGTCCTCGGTGTAGCCCGACAGTCGGATCACCTCCATCCGATCGAGCAGCGGGGCCGGGATGTTCATCGTGTTGGCCGTCGCCACGAACATCACGTCCGACAGATCGTACTCGACTTCGACGTAGTGATCGACGAACGTGCTGTTCTGCTCCGGATCGAGCACTTCGAGCAGCGCGGACGACGGGTCACCGCGGAAGTCCATTCCCATCTTGTCGACTTCGTCGAACAGGAAGAGCGGATTGCGGACGCCGACCTTCGACATGTTCTGCAGGATCTTGCCCGGCATCGAGCCGATGTACGTGCGGCGGTGGCCGCGGATCTCGGCTTCGTCGCGCACGCCGCCCAGGCTCATCCGCACGAACTTGCGGTTGGTCGCGCTGGCGATCGACTGGCCGAGCGAGGTCTTGCCCACGCCGGGCGGTCCGACGAGGCAGAGGATCGGCCCCTTCAGCTTGTCGACGCGCTGCTGCACCGCGAGGTACTCGACGATTCGCTCCTTGACCTTCTCGAGGCCGTAGTGATCGGCGTCGAGCGATCTTGACCGCGGCCGCGAGGTCCTTGCTGATCTTGCTCTTCTTGCGCCACGGCAGCGCCAGCAGCGTGTCGATGTAGTTGCGCACGACCGTCGCTTCGGCCGACATCGGCGACATCATCTTGAGCTTCTTGAATTCGGCGAGCGCCTTGCCCTCGGCCTCCTTCGACATCCGGGCGGCCTTGATCTTCTTCTCCATTTCGTCGAGGTCGGCGTTCTCGTCGCCCTCGCCCAGTTCCTTCTGGATCGCCTTCACCTGCTCGTTCAGGTAGTACTCGCGCTGGCTCTTCTCCATCTGCCGCTTGACGCGGCCGCGGATGCGCTTTTCGACCTGCAGGATGTCGACTTCGCCTTCGAGCAGCCCGAGCAGGTGCTCGAGCCGCTTGCCGACGACGCCCATTTCGAGGATTTCCTGCTTCTGCTCGAGCTTCAGCGGCAGATGCGCGGCGATGGCGTCGGCGAGCCGTCCGCCGTCGTCGATCCCGGCCATCGAGGTGAGGATTTCGGGCGGGATCTTCTTGTTGAGCTTCACGTATTGGTCGAACTGCGCGAGCAGCGCGCGGCGCATCGCCTCGACTTCGTGCGCCTGGCCGGCCTCGCCCGCGAGCGCCGTCGCGCTGGCCGACAGGTATTCGCCCTCGTCCGACGACGCGATCGACCCGCGCGCGCTGCGCCCCCTCGACCAGCACTTTGACGGTGCCGTCCGGCAGCTTCAGCATCTGCAGCACCGTCGCGACGCTGCCGATCGAATAGAGATCCTCCGCCGCGGGGTCGTCCTTCGCCGCGGACTTCTGCGCGACGAGCAGGATGTGCTTGCCGGCATCCATCGCGACGTCGAGCGCCTTGATCGATTTCGGGCGCCCGACGAACAGCGGGATCACCATATGGGGGAAGACGACGACGTCGCGCAGCGGCAGGAGCGGCAACGCGGTCATGTCGATTGCAGGGGTCAGTTCGGTGGCCATACGCGTCTCTGAAGAAGGGGGATTCGATACCAAAATGGGGCCGCGCGCGACCCGTGTCAAGCCGAAGGGCGAAAATAGGCGAAAACCCCTTTAGCAGCATGATGTTGCGTGACAACAATTGGGGAAGGAACGGCCTCTTGCAGGCCCCCGGTCCGGCGGCCCGAATAGGTCGACAAGGGTTGCGCGGCGTCGTTCGACGACGCCCCGCCCGACACGCCAAGTGGGTCAATTGTGCGCCGAGGCGACCTTCGGCGGCTCCGCGAACATCAGCAGCGGCTTGCCGTCGTTGGCGATCGTCGCTTCGTCGACCACGACGCGGGCAAGGTTGCTGTGCGACGGCAGGTCGTACATCACGTCGAGCAGCACCTGCTCCAGGATCGAGCGCAGACCCCGCGCGCCGGTCTTGCGGGCGAGCGCCTTGCTGGCGATGGCGCGCAGCGCGCCCTCGCGGATCTCGAGCTCGACGCCCTCCATCCGGAACATCTTCTGATACTGCTTGATCAGCGCGTTCTTGGGCTCGACCAGGATCTGGATCAGCGCCGCTTCGTCCAGCTCTTCCAGCGTGGCGACGACCGGCAAGCGACCGACGAATTCGGGGATCAGTCCGAACTTGATCAGGTCCTCGGGCTCCGCCTCGCGCAGCAGCAGGCTGATGTCCTTGCGATCGTCCGGGCTCGACACCTCGGCGCCGAAGCCGATGCCGGTCTTGGCGGTGCGGTGACGGATGATCTTCTCGAGGCCATCGAACGCGCCGCCGCAGACGAACAGGATGTTGGTCGTGTCGACCTGCACGAACTCCTGGTTCGGATGCTTGCGCCCGCCCTGCGGCGGCACCGACGCGATCGTTCCCTCGATCAGTTTCAGCAGCGCCTGCTGCACGCCCTCGCCGGACACGTCGCGGGTGATCGACGGGTTGTCGCTCTTGCGCGAGATCTTGTCGATTTCGTCGATGTAGACGATGCCGCGCTGCGCCTTCTCGATGTCGTAATCGCACTTCTGCAGGAGCTTCTGGATGATGTTCTCGACGTCCTCGCCGACGTAGCCCGCTTCGGTCAGCGTCGTCGCGTCGGCGATGACGAACGGCACGTCGAGCAGGCGCGCGAGCGTCTGCGCGAGCAGCGTCTTGCCCGAGCCGGTCGGCCCGATCAGCAGGATGTTGCTTTTCGCGAGCTCGACCTCGTCGTCCTTGCCGCCGGTCTCCAGCCGCTTGTAGTGGTTGTAGACGGCGACCGACAGGATCTTCTTGGCGAGATCCTGGCCGATCACGTACTGGTCGAGGATCTGGCGGATCTCGTGCGGCGTCGGCAGCTTGTTCTTGTCTGCGCGCGCCGACTCCGCCGTCGTGCCTTCCTCGCGGATGATGTCGTTGCAGAGCTCGATGCACTCGTCGCAGATGAACACCGACGGCCCGGCGATGAGCTTCCGCACCTCGTGCTGGCTCTTGCCGCAAAAGGAGCAGTACAGAAGCTTGTCGCCCGCGGATTTTTCGGCCATCAGTCCAGTGGCTCGGTGCGTAAACCTGTTTGTCAATCAAGCGGCTGGCCGCGGATTTGCCAAAATCGCGGCAAATTCACTGCCGAATCACTTTACCCGCCCTATACCCGCTTCTGCAAGACCTTGTCGACCAGCCCGTACGCCAGGGCCTCCTCGGCCGTGAGGAAATTGTCGCGGTCGGTGTCCCGGGCGATCTGCTCGATCGGCTTGCCGGTGTGGACCGCCATCAGCTGGTTCAGCCGTTCGCGCAGCTTGAGGATGTACTTGGCGTGGATCTCGATGTCGGAGGCCTGGCCCTGGAACCCGCCCAGCGGCTGGTGAATCATGACATCGAGTTGGGCAGGGCGAAACGCTTGCCCTTGGCGCCGGCGGCGAGCAGGAACGCGCCCATCGACGCCGCCATTCCCACGCACAGCGTCGAGACGTCGGGCTTGATGAACTGCATCGTGTCGTAGATCGCCAAGCCCGCGGCGATCGATCCGCCCGGCGAGTTGATGTAGAAGTGGATGTCCTTGTCCGGGTTCTCGGACTCGAGGAACAGCATCTGCGCGACGACGAGGTTCGCAGTCGCGTCGTCGACCGGCCCCACCAGGAAGACGACGCGTTCCTTCAGCAGGCGCGAGTAGATGTCGTAGGCGCGCTCGCCGCGTCCGCTCTGCTCGATCACCATCGGGAATCAGGCCCAGGCCCTTCGGGTGCGTCATATTGGCCTCGTTGTTTGCGCGGTGTTGCCACAGCGCGATTGTACCGTGAGTCCGGGCCGCGGGCGCTGCGCTCGAAGCTCCGATGGCGCTCAGGTGGGGACGATCGGCGCGGCAGCAAGGGCGCTTGCGGCGCATCCCGCATCGCGCGTTTCAGGCCAGCGCCGAGACGGCTGGGAGGCGCCGCGGTGTCCCGGCTACAGAAGCGCCAGCGCTCAGGGCTGCGCCGGCGCCATCAGCTCGATCGAAGGTCGCCGGCTGGTCGATGACCTTGGCCTTTCCAAGTACCCAGTGGACAACGTTGCGCTCGACTGCCAGTGCTTCGAATTCGTTCAGCCGCTCCGGCTTTTCGTAGTGCCAGCGCACGACGGCTTCCGGTTGCTCATAGGTCTGCGCGGCTTCCTGCACCAACGCCTTCACCTGCTCGGGTTTCGCGGTGAGCCCATGCGTGCGCACGACTTCGGTCAGCACCAGCCCGAGCGCGACGCGGCTCTCGGCGCCTGGGCGGAAAGCGTCGGGCGAGAGCTTGATGTCCTCGGCCTTCATCCCCTGCTGGCGCAGGTCGGCGGCCATTCGCCGCATCATCTCCTGCGATTTCCTGCTCGACCAGCGACTTCGGCACGACGAGATCGACCTTCTGCCGGAGCAACGCAAGCGCCTGGTCCTTCAGCTTGCCTTCGATCTTGCGCTTCAACTCGAGCTTGAGATTCGACGCGATCTCGGCCCTGAGTTCGTCTATGTTCCCGCTCGCGATCCCGAATGCCGTCGCGAATCTCCGCGTCGACGACGGGCAGATGCGCCTCGGCTACCTCCTTGACCGTCAGCGTGAACTCCGCCTGCTTGCCGGCGACTTCCTTGCCGTGGTAGTCGGACGGAAACGTGAGCGCGAACGTCTTCGTTTCGCCTGCTCGCATGCCCGCGATCGCCGCGTCGAATTCGGGCAGCATTCGGCCCTCGCCCAGGACGATCGCCAGATCCTTTGCTTGCCCGCCGGGAAACTCGACGCCGTCGATGCGGCCGGAAAAGTCCACGATCGCGCGGTCGCCGCTCGCCGCAGGCCGGGTGACCTGCTCGTAGCGCGTCCGTTGCTTGCGCAGCACTTCGATCGTCTTGTCCACGTCGGCGGGCCCAACCTCGGCGACCGGACGCTCGATCGTGGCGGCCGAAAGGTCGCCGATGCGCACCTCCGGGTAGACCTCGAAAACAGCCGAGAACTCGAGCTGGTCCGGTGCCGCAGGGCCGCCGACGCGCGGCTCGATTCGCGGATAGCCGGCGACGCGGACGTTCTGCTCGCGGATCGCCTCGTTGAAGCTCGCTTGCACGCGATCGGAGATCACTTCGGAACGGACCTGCGGGCCGTATTGCTGGGCGACCATCTTCAGCGGCACCTTGCCCGGCCGGAATCCGGGCACCTTGACGTTCTTCGCGAGCCGCGCGAGGCGGCTGCTCGACCTCGGTCTCGATCTCGACCAGCGGAACCGCCATGTTGAGGCGACGCTCGAGCTGTCCGATGGTTTCCAGGCTGGTTTGCATGCGCGTCGAATCCTTGCTATTTTGAGCCGCTGGTGCGAAAGGGGGGACTCGAACCCCCACGGGCTGCCCCGCCGGCTCCTAAGGCCGGTGCGTCTACCAATTCCGCCACTTTCGCGAACTTGTCCGTGGGCGGCTTCCGGCACTCTCCGCTTGGCCGAATCCGCCGCTGGCAGCCGCTTTCGCCGAACGGGCAAGTATAGCCGAATCGGCGCAGCGTCGCCAACGGGAACGCCGCGGCGGCGCGCGTGCGGCCCCGCAGGCAAATGTGTCTTTTCGGCGCACTACGCGCCTTGCTACGCGTGTCCGTCGCTCATTACGAAAATTTCCCCGTCGCATCGTTCCTGGTTCCGCAACCGCTCCGCGGGGCCGTCGTGGCGATCTATCGGTTCGCGCGCGCCGCGGACGATTTCGCCGACGAGGGGGACGCCTCGCCCGCGGAACGGCTCGCGGCGCTCGACGGATACGAGCGCGGTCTCGAGGCGATCGCCGCTGGCGATCCGCCGGACGAGGCGCCCTTCCCCGAGCTCGCCGCTGCGGTCGCTCGCCACCGCTGCCGCTCCAACCTTTTCACGACCTCCTGTCGGCTTTCCGGCAGGACGTAACGACGCCTCGCTACGCGACGTTCGCCGCGCTCCTCGACTATTGCCGGCGCTCGGCCAATCCCATCGGGCGGTTGCTGCTGCATCTCTACCGAGCCGCGAATCCCCTCAATTGCGAACGGAGCGATGCCATCTGCACAGCGCTGCAGCTCGCGAACTTCTGGCAAGACGTCGCCCTCGACTGGCGCAAAGGACGCGTGTATCTGCCGCAGGAGGATCTCGCCCGCTTCGGGGTGACCGAGATTCAAATCGGGGAGTCACGGTGCGACGGGCCGTGGCGCGCGCTGATGACGTTCGAAACGTCCCGTACGCGGGCGATGCTCGCTTCGGGCCGCCCACTCGTGCGCGCCTTGCCGTGGCGCCTCGCGGTCGAGCTCTCCGCCGTTCTCGCCGGCGGCCATCAGATCCTCGATCGGATCGATCGTGCCGGAGGCGACGTGTTCCGTCACCGGCCGACGCTGAAGCGCGCGGATTGGGCGGTCGTCGCCTGCCGCGCGCTCTTCCCGGTGCGGCGCCGAGCCGACGCCGCCGACGTGGGGAGGGAACCGTGAGCGCCGCGCCAAGGCGCGCATTTCCCTGCCTCGCGGGGAACGTGATGGCGTGGGCCGCAGGCATCGGGGCGCGACTGAGTAACCGTGGCTGGAGTCAAGCGCAATGAGGCGTGTGGCGCCGGCGCGGCTGGGTACGGACCAGGGCATTGAGCGTGGGCAGCAACTTGCGCAGGCAGGCGGCCAAGGCGACCGTAGGCAATTTCCCGGCGGCGAGCAGGCGTTGGTAATGGGCCTTGATGGGCGGATGGTGGGTAGTGGCGGTCAGCGTGGCCAGGTAGAGCCCGCGGCGAGCCTGGAAGCGGCCGCCGGATATGCGTCGGCGTCCATGGGAAGTGCCCGCATCGTTGGCCATGGGCGCCCCGCCGACGAGGGCGCTGATCTCGCGGCGGCTGAGCCGACCCCGCTCCGGCAAGGTGGCGAGGGGCGTCGCGCGGGCGATGGGGCCGATGCCGCGGGCGGAGCGCAGGAGGGCATCGAGTGGAGCGAAGTGCTCCTGCCCAGGGGTCTGCCTCTGCGCGTCGCTATCCTTGAGGTGGGCGCGGATGGCCTCGATCATCGCCGCGATGCTCGGACGGACTTTGACGGTGGCGAGCTGCAGGCGCAGACGCTCCGAGCCCCACAGGGTCAGCCGCTGCCGGCGGCGGGTGACCAGGGCGGCGAGCTCGTGCTGCTGCGCATCGGGCAGCGGCTGGATGAACCGCAGCACGTCGCTGCGGCGCAGGAGGGTCGCGGCCCCTTCGGCCACCGCTTCGGCGTCGATGCGATCGGTCTTGGCCAGGCGGCCCCTCCCCGTGGCGAAGTCGCGTGCCGGCTGGGGGTTGACTACCGCCACCGCGAAGCCGGCTGCCTGCAGGGCGCAGGCCACGGCGGTTTCGTAGCCGCCGGTCGCCTCCCTCACCCCCAACGCCACCCCGCGCGGCTGCAGGGCCGCGACCCGCGCCGAATGGCCGTCGACGTCATGGGCAAACTGCCGGGCCGCAATTTCGGCGCCCAGCACCGCACAATCGACGTGCGCCTTCGCCACGTCGATGCCTACCACCACTGAGTTATCGGACATGGTCTGCACGTCCCCGGCTGGTGCCTGCGCGCTCGATGCCGGCGCGCGTAACCGTTCGGGCTTGCGGAAGACCGGCGCGGCATCCGTGCGGCTTACTCGTTCACGGGCTCGAACACCCCAGCGCGGGACAAACTGCACGGGCCGGTGGGGGCCACCTCATCGGCAACCGAACTCTACCGCACTGATCATGGCTGAACATACAAGCGCGGCGGGCGGGCCAGGGACCGGTCCATGACCCCCGACGAATACTGCCAGCAAAGGGCCGTGCAGAGCGGTTCGAGCTTCTACTACAGCTTCCTGTTCCTGCCGCCGGAACGGCGGCGCGCAATCACGGCGCTCTACGCGTTCTGTCGCGAAGTCGACGACGTCGTCGACGAACGGATGGATCCGACGGTCGCACGGGCGAAGCTCGCCTGGTGGCGCGACGAAATCGCCACCGCGTTCGCCGGGACGCCGCAGCATCCGGTCGCGCGCGCGCTCGCGCCCGTCGTCGCGTCCTATCACCTCCCGGAAGCGCACTTCCAGACGGTGATCGACGGGATGGCGATGGATCTCGAGCGCAGTCGCTATCGCGATTTCGGCGAGCTCGAGAGCTACTGCCACCGCGTCGCCGGTGTCGTCGGCCTCATGTCGGCGGAGATCTTCGGCTATGCGAACCCGGCGACGAGGGAGTACGCGCGCGACCTGGGCATCGCTTTCCAGCTCACCAACATCGTCCGCGACGTCGGCGAAGACGCGCGCCGCGGCCGCATCTACCTGCCGCAGGACGAGCTCGCCCGGCATGGCGTGCCCGATGCGCGGATTGCTCAAGGGCGAGTCGAGCACCGCATTTCGCGCGCTGATGGCAGAACAGGTGGCACGCGCAAGGAGATGGTACGAGCGGGCCATCGGCGCGCTGCCCGCCGAGGACGCCTTCGCGCAGCGGCCCGGGCTGATCATGGCGGCGATCTATCGCGCGCTGCTCGATGAAATCGCGCGCGACGGCTACCGCGTGCTGGACCACCGCATCGCGCTCACGCCGCTGCGCAAGCTCTGGATCGCATGGAAGACAGCGCGTCGCGCCCGATGACGGCAGGGTCCCCGCAGCGCGCGCGCGCGGAGACTCGAAATCGCCATCGTCGGGGGCGGGTGGTCGGGCTGCGCCGCCGCCGTCGACGCTAGCGCAGGCGGGCGTCGGCGTGACGCTTTTCGAGCAGGCGGCAACGCTGGGTGGCCGTGCCCGGCGCGTGACCCTCGAGGGAATGCCGCTGGACAACGGCCAGCATCTGCTGGTCGGCGCCTACCGGCAGACGCTCGCGGCGATCCGCCAAGTCCACGGCGGAGACAGCGGCGCGCTGTTCCACCGGTTGCCGCTGACGATGCGCCCGTTCGGCGCTCCGCGCGCCGAAGCCGTTGCGCTGACCGCGTGGCGGACACCCGCGCCGTTCCATCTCGCTTTCGGCGCGCTCGCGGCGCGCGGGCTCAGGCTGCGGGAGCGCATCGGCCTCGCGACGGCATTCCGGCAGTTGCTGCGCATGCAACGCCCGGGGCCGGACCAGGAGACCGTCGCCCAGCATCTCGCGGACACGCCCCTGCACGCGATGGCCGCAGTCTGGGAGCCGCTGCTGCATTTCCGCCCTCAACACGCCGCCGGAGTCGGCGTCCGCGCGCATCTTCGCCAATGTGGTGCGCGCGACGTTCACCGGACCGTCCCGTAACAGCGATTTCCTGATCCCCGCCATCGATCTGTCGGCGCTCTTCCCCGAGGCCGCGGCGCGCTACATCCAGCGCCATGGCGGCGCGGTTCGCACGAACGCCACGGTGAACGGCATCGAGCCCCGCGCGGCCGGCGTCGGCGTGCTGCGTCGGCGCGGATTCGCGCCCGTTCGACGCCGCGATCATCGCCGTCGGTCCGCATCAGCTGGCAGCGGCGCTCGGGAACGACGCGGCCGAATGGCGCGCCCCGCTTGCGCAGGTCGCGGCATTCGCCTACGAATCGATCACGACCGTCTATCTCGCCTACGCGGACCCGGTGGCGCTTCCCGTTCCGATCATGCGGCTCGACGATGCACCCGGCCAGTGGGTCTTCGATCGCAGCGCGGTGCTCCGTGCCGCGGCACCCGAAGGTGCCCGCGGGCTCGTGGCGGTCGTCATCAGCACCAATGGTCCGCACGACGCGCTGGATCGCCAGGCGCTTTCGAGCGCAACCGATGCGCAGCTGCGGCGCCTCGCCCGCCAATGGCCGCTGCCCGTCTGGTCACGCGTCATCGCCGAGCGCCGCGCGACGTTCGCCTGCAGACCGGGGCTCTCGCGGCCGAGTCACGGGCGAATCGCCGCAAACGTCTATCTCGCCGGTGATTACACCGACCCGGATCTCCCCGCCACGCTCGAGGCGGCAACCCGTAGCGGTGTCGCGGCGGCCCGCGGGCTGCTCGCCGGCCGGAATAGCGCCGGGCGAAACATGCGCGCCCTGAGTTTGCGGAACGTCAAAGACGCGCAGACGGATTCGGTTAACGTGCTTCTCATCAGAACGGCAAGGGAAAGGAATGCCGATGCGATGGCGGCGCGCACTGTTGCCGGCACTGGCCGTGCTGTGCTGGCCACTCGGCCTCCTCGCCCAGGCATGCCCGGCCACGGAGCCCACGGTCGCGGCGGAAGTGCTGGGCGACGCGGATCTGCCGGCTGCCAAGCGGACGACAGCGCAGAATTACCTGACGGCCGCAGCCGCATATCCGCTGCTCGTCGCGCAACCGGAGCGCGTATTGTTCGTCGATGTGCGCACACGCGCAGAGGTCGCGTTCATCGGCATGGCAACCCTTGTCGACGCCAACGTCCCGTTCATGCTGTTGCCGGACGACGCTCAATGGGATGCGGAGAAGAAGGCGTTCCAGTTGACCCCGAACCGCGATTTCGTCGCCGAGGTCGGGCGGCGGCTCGCGGCGAAGCATCTGACCAAGGACGATCCGGTCGTCGTCATGTGCCAGGGGGGGCTGCGGTCGTCGAAGGCCGCCGATGCGCTCACCGCGGCCGGCTACACGCTGGTGTTCTCGATCGTCGACGGCTTCGAAGGCGATATCGCGAGCGAAGGTCCGACCAAGGGGCAGCGCACGGTCAACGGCTGGAAGAACGCCGGGCTGCCATGGAGCTACGCGCTGCCGCGCGAGAAGATGTATCTGCCGAACTGAGCCTCGCGCATCATCGATCATCGATCATCGCTCGCGCCGCGCGCGCGCTCGCGCAGCACGAACTTCTGGATCTTGCCGGTCGACGTTTTCGGCAATGGCCCGAAGACGACGCGCTTCGGCGCCTTGAAATGCGCGAGATGGGCGCGGCACCACTCGATGATGTCGCGCTCCGAAACGCCGTCGACGCCGGGCTTGAGCGTGACGAACGCGCACGGCGTTTCTCCCCAGACCGGATCCGGGCGCGCGACCACCGCCGCCTCCATCACGTGCGGGTGGCGGTACAGACATTCCTCGACCTCGAGCGAGCTCACATTCTCGCCGCCGGAGATGATGATGTCCTTCGAGCGGTCCTTGATCTCGATGTAGCTGTCGCCGTGCCAGACACCGATGTCGCCCGTGTGGTACCAGCCGCCGGCGAACGCGGCACGCGTCGCGCCTTCGTTGTCGAGATAGCCCTTCATCAGCGTGTTGCCGCGGAGCATCACCTCGCCCAGCGTGCTGCCGTCGCGAGGCACCGGGGTATTCGTCGCGGAATCGGCGACCTGCAGTTGCGCGAGCGTCGGCATCGGCACCCCTTGTCGCGCCATCCTGCGCGCCCGCTCGGGAAGCGGGAGCGCCGACCACGCGTCCTGCCATGCGCAGAGCGTCGCGGGCCCGTACGATTCGGTGAGGCCGTAGAGATGCGTGACGCGAAAGCCCATCCGCTCCATCGCCTCGATCACCGCTGAGGGCGGAGCCGCACCGCCGGTGGCGACGTCGACGACATGGTCGAATGTCACCTTCGTCTCGGAGGGCGCATGCACAAGCATGTTGAGCACGATCGGCGCGCCGCAAAGATGCGTGACGCGATGGTCGCGTATCGCAGGAAAGATGCGCGTCGGGTCCACGCGTCGCAGACAGACGTGCGTGCCGCCGGCGGCGGTCACCGCCCAGGTATAGGTCCAGCCGTTGCAGTGGAACATGGGCAGCGTCCACAGGTAGACGGACGACGGCGTCAGGCCGAACGCGAGCGCGTTGCCGAGCGCGTTGAGATACGCACCCCGGTGATGGTAGACGACGCCCTTCGGGTCGCCCGTTGTTCCGGAGGTGTAGAGGAGCGCGAGGGAATCCCACTCGTCGTGCGGGCCGGGCCAGGCGAACGCGGCATCGCCGTCGGCGAGCAGCTCCTCGTAGGTGAGACGGCCCAGGCGCTCGCCCTCGGGGCCTTCGGCATCGGCGACGTCGATCACCTGCAAATCGCGCGGCGCATGCGCCAATGCCGCCTTGACGACCGGCGCGAACTCGCCGTCGGTGATCAGCAGCTTCGCGCCACCGTGCGCGAGGCAGAACGCCAGCGTCGTCGCATCCTGGCGCACGTTGAGCGCATTGAGGATCGCGCCGAGCGCGGGGACCGCGTAGTGCGCCTCGAGCAGCGCCGGCACGTTCGGCGCGAGCACCGCGACCGTATCGCCGCGCCGGATGCCATGCCGGGACAGCGCACCGGCGAGACGCCGGCACCGCGCCTCGAACTCGCGGTACGTGTACGCGATCGGGCCGTGGCGGACCGCGACCTTGTCGGGCCAGATCGACGCGCTGCGCTCGAGGAAAGTGATCGGCGTGAGCGGCACGCGATTGGCCGCATTGGGCGCGAGCCCGCGCACGAAACGATGCTCCGCAGGCAATGGCGGATCGGCATCGCGCAGGGCGTCGCTCATCGCGTCCTCCGTCAATCGCGGGCCGGCGGCGTCGCAGCGCCCTCGCCCAGCGAACGCTGCAGCATGACGCTGTCGAGCCAGCGATCGAACTTGCGCCCGATCGCGGGCAGCCGGCCGACTTCCACGAATCCCAGCGCCGAGTGCAATCGAATCGACGCGGCGTTGGCCGCGTCGCCGATCACGGCGACCATCTGCCGATACCCGCGCCGCGTGCACTCCTCGATCAGCGCGGACAACAGGGTGCGGCCCACCCCGCGCCCCTGCGCCGGTGGCGCGACGTACACCGAATCCTCGACGGTGTGGCGATAGCCGGGCCGCGGGCGATAGGCGCCTGCGTGCGCGTAGCCCACCACGCAACCGTCGTGTACCGCCACGAGATACGGATAGCCGTCGCCGGCGACTGCGCGAAACCGCCTGCCCATCTCGTGGGCGCCCGGCGGCTCGAGCTCCCACGACGCAGTGCCGGTGACGACCGATTGGCCGTAAAGATCGGCAATCGCCGGAATGTCGCTTTCGCCGGCCGCGCGCAGCAAGACAGCCGCTTCCATCGCATGGTTCATGCGCGGCGCCCGACGCGAGCGCCGCCCGTGCGGTTGCGCAGGAGCCGCTGCTGCTCCCGATTCCACTCGCGTTCCTTGATCGTCGCCCGCTTGTCGTATTGCTTCTTGCCTTTGGCGAGGCCGACATCGAGCTTGACCCTTCCCTTGCTGTAGTGGAGATTGAGCGGGACCAGCGTATATCCCGCGCGCTCGACCTGGCCAACCAGGCGGTTGATCTCGCTACGGTGGAGGAGCAGCGGGCGCGTGCGCGTCGGGTCCGCGCGGACGTGCGTGGAGGCGGTGGAAAGCGGCGTGATGTGCGCGCCGATCAACGCGATCCCGCCGTTTTTCACGATGACATAGGCTTCCTTGAGCTGCGCGCGCCCGGCGCGGATCGCCTTGACCTCCCAGCCCTCGAGCGCGAGTCCCGCCTCGAATTTCTCCTCGATGAAGTAGTCGTGATACGCTTTTTTATTGTCGACGATGCTCATGGTGCATTCTTTCCCGTCGGCCCAGCTTCCACCCGAAAAACGCGAGCACGGCGCCAATGCCGAATGGCGCAGCGAGCCCGTGGCCGACCCGTCGCCCTCGCAGACGCAAGATTCAATCTTACAACCCCGCCGATGCAGCGCGTGAAAAGGTCGGTCCTGGTCCCTCACAGCGCGAGCGCGATGTTCGAGCTCGTCGATCGGGTCGAACTGTATCCGCAATTCCTCCCCTGGTGCGGCGGCACACAGGTCCTCGAGGCGCACGAGGGAGGCAAGACCGCGCGCATCGACATCGACTATCACGGCGTGAAGGCGCACTTCACGACCGACAACGTAAACCGGGTCCCCGAGTCGATCGTGATCACGCTCCGGCACGGCCCGTTCCGCCACCTCCACGGCGAGTGGCGCTTCACGGCGCTCGCGGAGGACGCCAGCAAGGTCGAATTCGAGCTCGCCTACGAATTCGCGCCGATCCTGGAACGGGTCGTCGGGCCGGTCTTCAGCCACATCGCAAACACGTTCATCGACGCCTTCGTGCGGCGCGCGGAGTCGGTCTACGTGACGCGCCGATGAAAGTGACGGTGGTGTGGGCGACCCCGCAGGTGCAGGACATCGTCCCGATCGCCATTCCGCCGGGGGCGACGGCCGCCGACGCGATCGCCCGATCGGGCCTCGCGGCGCGCTACGGGTTCGAAGCGGCGCGGATGGTCGTGGCGATTTTCGGCCGTCGAGCTCCGTTGCACGCGCGCCTCGCCGAGGGAGACCGAATCGAAATTACGCGGCCGCTCACCGTCGATCCGAAAGAAGCACGGCGACTGCGCGCCGGGCCCGCGCCGCACGTGTCGTCCCCGCCGAAGGCAAGGCGCAGCCGAGTGCGTTGACCCCCGGCCGAACCGATCGCAGGATCGCAGCCTTATTGATTCCGATCAACGGTCCCGGGTTGCCCGGAACCGGTCGATCGGCGACAATGCGCCGATGTTTGTCCGCCTGCATCCCCACGTGGCGCGCACGGGGCTTTTCGCCGCGGCATTCGTACTCGCATTGGCGAGCGCACGCGCGCAGGATGCGCCGGGCGCGCCCGACCATTCGTTCGCCGCAGAAGCAAGCGCGTCGGTCCGCGATGCGGCAACCAACGCGTGGCGCACGGCCGAAGACCTGACCGCTTCCGCACTCGACCTCCTCGGCATCCGCTACCAGTGGGGCGGCACGTCGCCGCAAACCGGCCTCGATTGCAGCGGCCTCGTCCAGTTCGTGTTCCAACAGGTGACCGGCGTAACGCTGCCGCGCTCGGCGAAGGAAATGAGCCGCCTGGGCGACAAGGTCGCGCTCGCCGATCTCAGGCCCGGCGACCTCGTGTTCTTCAACACGCGACGCTTCGCCTTCTCGCACGTCGGGATTTACCTGGGCGACAACCGGTTCATCCACGCGCCGCGGCGGGGTCGCGAGGTCGAGATCGCGGCGATCGATGCGGGCTACTGGCAAAAGCACTTCAACGGCGCGCGCCGCCTGATCGGTGTGCTGCCGGAGATGATTCCGCTCCTCATGGGCGAGGCAATCGCCGCGCCCCTGCCGCCCCAGCCCGCGCCGGACAACGCACAGCCGTAGTGCCGAGCCGCTGGCGCGCTCCGCGTGACGCGCACCGGCCGTCAGTCCCGCGCCCCGGCGCGCCGCAATCGCTCAACGAGCTTGGCGTCGCTGGCGCGCTTCGCCCAATCGAGCGCGCTGGCGCCATCCTGATTGCGCACATTGACATCGGCGCCACGCGCCACGAGGAGCTCGGCCGTCGTGAAATGCCCCTCGCGCACCGCCATCATCAACGCCGTCGTGCCGTTCGGCGATTGCGCGTTGATCTTCGCCCCCTCCGCCAGCAGATAGCCAACGATCTCGTCGTGCCCGCCCGTCGCCGCATAGATCAGCGCGGTCCAGCCGGTACCGTCGAGCTCCGCCCCGCGCATTCGCAGCCGCCTCACGATGTCGATCCGACCCTTGAGCGCGGCGATCATCAGCGCGGTGTCGCCATAGCGGTTGCGCTCGTTGACGTTGGCGCGTCCCGCGAGCAGCACGTCGACGGTTGCGGTGTTGCCCTCGCGGGCGGCGATCACGAGAGCCGGCTCGCCGCTTGCGTCAACCGTATTCGGGTCGACTCCGCGCTGGAGCATCGCGCGCACGTCGGCCGCGCGGTCGTTCGCAACCGCGATCAGGAAGTCCTCGTAGAGCTGCTGCGCCACTGCCGACGGCGCGAGCGCGGCGACCGCCACCGCGACGACGATCGACAGCGCTCGGCGACGCCCGTGCAGATCAGCCACGTTTCGAATTCTGCGATTTCGCATCCGGATCGATCCTGAAGAGCCGAAAGAAATTCTCGCTCGTCACCGCGCCGATTGTCTCCACGGGCTCGCCGCGGAGCTCGGCGATCTGTCTTGCGACGTACGCGACGTAGGCCGGCTGGTTGCGCTTGCCGCTGATACGGCATCGGCGCGAGGTAGGGCGAGTCGGTCTCGATCAGCATCCGCTCGCGCGGCACGCGCCGGGCGACCTCCTTGATCGCCTGCGCATTCCTGAACGTGACGATGCCCGAGAACGAGATGTGGAAGCCCAGGTCGAGCGCCGCGCGGGCAACCTCCCACGTCTCGGTGAAGCAGTGCATCACGCCGCCGGCCTCGCCCGCACCCTCGTCGCGCATGATCGAGAGCGTGTCGGCGGCTGCAGCTTCGCGTATGGACCACGAGGGGCTTCCCGGCTTGACGCGCCGCCCGAATGTGCGTGCGAAAGCGCGCGCGCTGCCATTCGAGATCCCCTTGCAGCCGGTAGTAGTCGAGTCCGGTTTCGCCGATCGCGACGACCTTCTCCCGCTGCGCGAGCGAGACGAGATCGTCGACCGACGGTTCGGGCGTGCCCTCGTAATCGGGATGCACACCGACGGTCGCATAGAAATCCTCGTGCGCCGTCGCGAGCGCATGCACCGCCGGCCAGTCGACAAGGTTCACGGCGATGCAGAGCGCGTGCGTGACGCCGGCGGCCGCCATCGCCTCGCGCACCGCCGGCAGGTCGGAGGCAAGTTCGGGGAAATCGAGATGACAGTGCGAATCGACGAACACGGCCGCCAGCTGTCAGCTATCAGCTGTCAGCAAGATCACATCGTGTGCGTCGGTCGCGAGGAGGCGAGCGATTCGCCCAGCAGCTTTTCGATCGTCGCGCGCGCCGCGGCACCGGTATCGTCCTGCGTGAACTCGACGCCGATGCCCTGGGTCCTGTTGCCCTGCACGCCCTCGGGCGTGATCCAGACGACCTTGCCCTGAACGGCGATCCGGTTCGGATCGTCCATCAGCGAGAGCAGCATGAACACCTCCTCGCCGAGCTGATACTGTCGCGAGGTCGGGATGAAAATGCCGCCGCCCTTGAGGAACGGCATGTACGCCGCATAGAGCGCGGCGCGTTCGCGGATGTTGAGCGACAGGACGCCGGGGCGCGCGCCGGCCGCGGCCAGCGCCGCGGACCCTGCTCCACCCGGCTTGTGATCCGCCATCCGCTTAGCCGAAAAGGTTCCGGTAATCGATCAGCACCGCCTCCGCGACGAGCCGCGGCGAGAGCGGATGCGCGGCGAGCGCGCGCTGCTGGATCAGCGATCGATGATAGCGAAAGAGCGCGGCCGGCGCCACCCGCTGTGCCAATCTCCGTCAACGCTCGCGCCGCATCGGGGTTCTGTCGCGGCGCGCCGCCCGCAGCGACTCGCGCAAGATCCGCGGTCCAGGCGATCAGCCAGTCGATCGCTTGGGCGAGACGCGTCCTCGCGCTCGTCCCTGCCCCCCGATTTCCATGCGCGCCGCGAGCGCCGGCGCCGACAGCCGGTCGGGATCGGCGAGTGCCGCCACCCACGCTCGCCGCTCCGTTTGCCAGGCGGGATCGGCAGCGAGAAGCGCGACGAGCGGCGCGCCCGCGGCTTCCGCGAGCACGAGGGCGGGCTCCGCCACGCCTTGCGCCGCAAGCCAAGCGCTGGCGTCGTCGGCGCTCGGCACTGGCGCCGCAAGTCGGCGGCAGCGCGACACGATCGTGGCGGGAAGTCGTGCAGGCTGATCGGACACGAGGATCAGAAAGGTACCGGCCGGGGGCTCCTCGAGCGTCTTCAGCAGCGCGTTGGCCGCAGCCGCGTTCATGCGCTCGGCCGGCGCGATGACGGCGACCTTCGCACGCTGGCGGTGGCTCGTGAGCTGGACGAAGTCGATCAGCGCGCGTACGCGTTCGATCGCGATCGCCTCGGCGGCCGTCAGTTCGCCGCTCTCTTCGTCGATCGTTGCAGAGCTCGAGCCGCAGCAGATCCGGATGCTGGCCGGCGATCGCGTACCGGCAACCCGGGCAGGCGCCGCATCCGAGGCCGTCGGGGCGTGGAGTTTCGCAGAGCAGCGCCTGCGCGAGATTGAGCGCGAGGGCGTGCTTGCCGATGCCGCGCGGTCCGTGCAGCAGGAGCGCCGGAGGCCAGCCCGCCTGGCCCTTTATGACATCGATCGCCCAGGAGCGCTGCCAGGGCAGCAGCGGCCACCAGGGCAGGCGCGGCGCCGTCCCGTCTGCATCGCGCTCGGTCATCGGCATTCGCTCGCGCGCGCAAGCTCGCCCAGGCAAACACCCAGCTCGGCGCGGACCGTTTCGAGCGGACGGGTGCTGTCGATGATCCGAAAGCGGCGCGGATCCGCGCGCGCCCGGTCGAGATAGGCGTTTCGCACGCGCTCGAAGAATGCGCCCGCCTCGCGCTCGAATTTGTCGAGCGCGCGACCCTCGGCGCTGGGCTTTGTCGAGCCGTTGCCGCGACACGCCGGCCGGAACGTCGAACAGGAACGTGAGGTCGGGCTGGCAGTCGCCGTGGATCCATTGCTCGAGCTCGCCGATGCGCTCCAGCGGAACGCCGTGGCCGCCGCCCTGATAGGCGAACGTCGCATCGGTAAAGCGGTCGCAGAGCACCCAGTCGCCGCGCGCGAGCGCCGGGCGGATCACCGCTTCGAGGTGCTCGCGCCGCGCCGCGAACATCAGCAGCGCCTCGCTATCGTGCGACATCGATTCGCGCAGCAGGAGCGAGCGCAGTGCCTCTCCCAAGGGCGTGCCGCCCGGCTCGCGCGTCAGCACGATGCCGTGACCTTCTTGTGCGATCCGATCGGCGAGCCAGGGCGCGTGCGTGCTCTTGCCGGCGCCGTCGATGCCTTCGAGGGTGATGAAACGGCCGGTGGGCGCGGTCATGGCAACAGGCGGGGGCGTGCGCTCCGGCCGCGGCCAGCGACCGCGGCAGTCGCGGAAACGCGCACGGGCATCAGCGACCGCCCTTCTGGAATTTTGCCACGGCGCGATTGTGGTCGGCGAGATTCTCCGAAAATGCACTCGTGCCGTCGCCGCGGGAAACGAAGTAGAGATACCCGGTTGGCGGGGGATTCATGGCAGCGTCGAGCGACGCCTGCCCGGGCAACGCGATCGGCGTCGGCGGCAGGCCGTCGCGCACGTACGTGTTGTAGCGGGTGTCCGCCTCGAGGTCGCGCTTGCGCAGGTTACCATCGAAGCCTTCGCCCAGCCCGTAGATCACCGTGGGATCGGCCTGCAGTCGCATGCCGAGCCGCAGCCGGTTGACGAGAACGGACGCTATCAGCGGCCGATCAGCCGGCCGGCCCGTCTCCTTCTCGACGATCGAGGCGAGGATCAGCGCCTCATACGGGTCCTTGAGCGGCAGGTCGCGCGCCCGGTTCGCCCACGCGGCGTCGAGCCGTGCGCGCATCAGCTTGTGTGCGCGGGAGAGCAGCGCGACCTCGGTCGAGCCGGCGGCGAAGAAATACGTGTCGGGAAAGAACCAGCCCTCGGGCGCAGTGCCAGGCTCGCCCAGCCTCGCCATCAACTCCCCATCGGTCAGCGGCGGCGCCGTCTTGGCGACTTGCGGATCATCGTCGAGCGCAGCCTTGAGCTCGGCGAACGTCGTCCCTTCGACGATCGTCAACGCGAACTGCGTCACGTCGCCCTGGGTGAGTCGGTCGAGCAGACCTGGGAGCGTGATGCCGTCGGCGATTTCGTAGTTGCCGGCCTTGATCGTGCGATCGACGCCGCGCATGCGGGACAGGGCGACCAGCGGCCATTCGGTCGATACGACCTTCGCCGCGGCGAGGTCGTGAGCGACGGATCTGAGGCTCGCCCCGGGTTTCACGTCGAACGTGTACGGTGAGTACGGCAGCATGAGCGGCTGCGCGAGCCACCATGCCGTGCCGCCGACGGCTGCGCCGACGACGAGCGCGACCGCGACGAGACGAGTGGCAAAGCGCGACGAGCGGGACACTTGACGGAGACGGCGCGGGACGCCGTGAAACGGCTCGCCCGTGAGGACAAGGATGGCGGATTATAATCGCTCGATGTCAGCCTTCCCGCCGCGCCTTGCGACGCGTTCTGCACGCGCGCGTCCGATCGCTGCTTCCTCGCGCGGCTTCACGCTGATCGAAATCCTCGTCGTCATCGTGATCCTCGGGATCCTTGCGGCGCTCGTGGTTCCGCGCGTGCTCGAGCGGCCGGACGAGGCGCGGGCCGTTGCCGCCAAGAGCGACATCGCTGCCATCATGCAGGCGTTGAAGCTCTATCGGCTCGACAACCAGCGCTACCCAACGACCGAGCAGGGATTGGCCGCGCTCGTCACCCGTCCGACGCAGGCGCCGGTGCCTCCAAACTGGAAGCCGAACGGCTACCTGGAACGGCTGCCGAAGGACCCGTGGGGACAGCCGTACCAGTATCTCAATCCGGGCCTTCGCGGCGAAATCGACGTCTACAGCTTCGGCGCCGACGGGCAGCCCGGCGGCACGGGTATCGACGCCGACATCGGATCGTGGGACCTGTAACGCAGTCGCACAGGACGGCGGCCGCGCCTCGCGCGCATCCGTTTCCGCCGGCGACCGCCGGGTTCACGCTGATCGAGCTGCTCGTGGTCCTCGTGATCGTCGGCGTCACTGCCGGGCTGATCGCGGTCAATCTGTCCGACGACGGCGAGCGCCGCGCCGAGCGCGAAGCGCGGCGTCTCGCCGGTGCGCTCGAACACGCGGCAGCGCTTGCGCAATGGCGCGGCGAGACGCTGGGCGTTTCCGCCGATGGCGGCGCGTACCGCTTCTGGCGCCGCGGTGCGGACGATCGCTGGAGCGCGCTCGGCGACGACGACATCCTCGCGCCGCACGCGTTGCCGGCTGGCATCACCGTCGTCCCCGCGATGTTCTCCGGCGCCCCGGTCCCCGCGGATGCAATCCTCCCGTTTCGCGCGAGCGGCCGCAACGAGCCTTACGCACTTTCGCTCTTCTCTCCGGCATGGTCCTTCTACCTCACCGGCGATCCGCTGAACCGCGTGCAAATCGCTGCGGCGACGGCTTCACGCTAGTCGAGATTCTGGTCGCCCTCGCGATCCTCGCGGTCGCGCTCGCGGCCGGAATGCGCGCCGTCGGAGAGTCCGCCGACAGCGCCACGCTTCTGAAGCAGCGCACGCTTGCACTGTGGGTTGCGCAGAATCGGCTTGCCGCGGCGCAGATCGCTGCGCCTTGGCCGCCGCAGGGCTCGCGCGAAGGCGAGGCCGCGCAGGCCGGCGCGCGCTTTCTCTGGCGCGAGAACGTCTCGGGCACCCCGAACCCGTCGTTTCGAAGGATCGACATCAGCGTCGCGGATCCCGCCGTGCCCGACTACGCGCTGGCGCGGATCACGGGGTACATCGGACAGCCTGCGCAACAATGAAGCGCGCGGACGAACGCGGCGCCGGCTTCACGCTGATCGAGATCCTGATCGCGCTCGCGATCCTCGCCCTCATCGCCGTGCTCGGTTACCGCGCGCTCGCGTCGCTCGCCGACAGCGAGGTGCAGCTGACCGCGGAATCGGTCCGCTGGCGCGGACTCGACGGGCTCTTCGCACGCCTCGAGGCCGACATGCGCGAAGCGCAACCGCGGGAGGTCCGCGTCGCCGGCGGGAGGGAGCCCGCGTGGGTCGGGAATATCGACGAGCACGGCGATGCCGACCTGCGTTTCTCGCGCGCCGGCCCCGAGTTCGCGCTCGAGCCGGGCAGCGCCGGGCAACGCATCGGCTACCGGATGCGCGGCGGCGCGATCGAAGTCCTCTACTGGCCGCATTTCGACGTGCCCCAGGGCACGGCGCCCGTCGCGTATGCGCTGGTCGATGGCATCGCGCGGTTCCGCATCGCCTACCTTGGCGCCGACGGAGCGTGGCGCGACCGCTGGCCCGCGCTCGGCGAATCCGCGGTGCCGCGCGCGGTGCGCGTCGAGCTCACGCTCGCGAGCGGCGAAACGGTCGAGCGCTGGCTCGCCTTGCGATGAGCGTACACGCGGGTCCACATTCGCGTCGCCGGGCCGTCCCACGACGCGAATTGCTCCCCCTCTGGGGGCAGCGCAGCGGCAATGGCCGCAAGCGTGGGGATCCATGTTCGCGTCGCCGGGCCGTCCCACGACGCGAATTGCTCCCCCTCTGGGGGCAGCGCAGCGGCAATGGCCGCAAGCATAGCGGCAGATCAAAGGGCGCCGCAGTGATCTTGGCGATGCTCCTGGCCGCGCTCGCCGCCGCGATCGCGGCTTCGCTGTTCGCCGATCAGCAGCGCTGGAGCCGCATCGTCGAAAACCGCCGCGACCAGGTGCAGGCGCAGGCGCTCGCAATGGCCGGTGTTCAGTGGGCGCGACAGATCCTCTACGACGACGCGCAACGCTCGACAATCGATTATCTGGGCGAGCCGTGGGCGCTGACGTTGCCGCCGATTCCGCTCGAAAACGGCGAGATTCGCGGCGCGATCAGCGACGCGCAGGCCCGCCTCAACATCAACGCTCTCGGTGCGCCCGGCGCGCAAGCGACCCCGGAGCGCGCCCGCATCGAGCGGCTGTTCGCGCAGCGCGGCGGGCCCGCGGCGGCGATCGACGCGATCGCCGACTGGATCGACGTCGATGGCACTCCGCGTCCGAACGGTGCCGAAGACGCACGATACGCCGCGCTGCCAGCCCCGGGATTGGCCGCCAATGCGCCGCTGTTCCGCGTCGCCGAGCTCGCTGAGGTGATCGGGGTCACGACGCCCTCGCTCGGACGGGTCCTTCCGTTCCTTTCGGCGCTGCCCGTCGACACGCCGACCAACGTCAATACCGCGCCGCCGGAAGTGCTCGCAGCGATCGTCGAAAATCTGTCGAGCGACGGACAGGCAGCGTTGCTCGCGCGCCGCGCGCAGCGGCCGTTCGCGACGGTCGCCGATTTTCGCGCCAGCCTGCCGCAAGGCGCAACGCTCGCGGGCGAGGACTCGTTGAGCGTCAAGAGCGACAACTTCTACGTGACGATCGAAGCACGCGAGGGCCGCACGCTCGCCCGTGCACGCGCGCTGCTCCACCGCAGCGCCGGCGCATGGCCGGCCGTGGTCTGGCAAGTCATCGAGTAAGCGAACCGGCCCGAGGGCCGGCGCGAAGCGCGCGGCCGTACGCACCGGCGAGCGCGGCGGCTTTGCGAAACGCGCGGCCGGGAACGCGCGGGAGGGCGAGTAAACTAGTTGCGATGGACCGGTCTTCTTCCCGTCGATGACGACGCTGCGCGTGCTGCTCGCCGCGGCGCCGTCGCCCTCGCGTGCCGATGCCTGGGCGCTGTTCGACGATGCCGGCCGCTGCGTGCGCAGCGGTCGCGATCGGCCGGGCGCGTGGCCGGCCGCGCAACGGCAGGAGATCGTGCTCGCGGCATCGCAGGTGCGCCTCGCCGTCATCGCACTGCCGCCGGTGCCGCCGGCACGGCTCGCGGCCGCGGCGAGTTTCGCGCTCGAGGACCAGCTCGCGGGGCCGCAGGATGCGCAGCACCTCACGGTGTCCGCGCAGTCGGCGGACGGACGCGTTCGCGTCGCGGTCGTCTCGCGCGCCTTGCTTGCGGCGCTCACCGATCACGCGGGCGGCACGCCGCTCGCCTCGCCGTCGCGCATCGTCGCCGAACCCGAGCTCGCGGCAGCGCAGAAGGGATGGCGCTGGTGCGTCGGCGATGTCGGCGGCGGCGACGGATTCGTTCGTCGCGCCGACGGCAGCGCGTTTCCGGTGAGCGCGACCGACGCGACGGGCGCTCTTCCCGCAGAGCTCGCGCTCTCGCTCGCGCAAGCGCGGCGGGATCGAGTCATGCCGGAGAAGGTGCGCGTCGATGCCGACGTCGTCGCCGCGGACCTTGCGCGCTGGACCGGCGAGACCGGTGTCGAGTTCGTGCGGGGCGCGCCGTGGCGCTGGGAGTCGGCGCCGGACGCCGCGTTCGCGGCAGCCCCCGATCTGCGGCAAGGCGCGTTCGAACCGACGCCGACGGTCGCGCGCGGCGCGCGGCTCTCTCTGTTCGCGCCAGCAATCGCACTTGCGCTCGGCGCGCTCGTGCTGCACGTGGCAGCCACCGTCGTCCTGTGGGGATCGCTCAAGGTCGACGGCTTTCGCCAGGCGCGCGAATTTGCGGCGCTCGCGGCGCAGGCGGGCATTCCAGCCGACGCCGCGGCGACCCCCTCGGCGGCGCAGGCAGCGCTCGCCCGCCGCTACGCCGAGTTACGCCATGCGAACGGTCTGCCGGCGCCGAACGACGCGCTGCCGCTGCTCGCCCGCGCCGCGCCGGCATTGCGCGCGTTGCCGCCGGGCGCCGTGAAGAACGCAATCTACGCCGACGGCCATTGGACGCTCGACCTCGCGGGTGCCGATGCTGCGCAGATCAACGATCTCGACGAACGTTTGCGCTTCGTCGGCCTTCCCGCGCTGGTCGCCACGTCGGGAGCCGGGACGCGCGTGCGGATCGGAACGCCCTAGAAGCCTGTGTTGAACTGCGCCCACGCCTGCGTCGCATGCGCGACCGTAAGCCCGACAGGCTCCTGATGGCTTCGCGCTTCGCCGCGCTGCGCGCGCCCGCCCCCGCCAGTCGCTGGTGGCAACGAAGACCGCGAACGAGCGGCGCGGCATTGCCGCCGTCGCGGCGATCGCACTCGCGGTGATCGCCTGGTGGCTCGTCTGGCAGCCGCTCGCGCGCGACATCGCCGCGATGCGCGAGACGCAGGCGCGCGACGCGAGCGCGTTGTCGGTGGCGACGAAGATGGCGAACGAGATCGCCGGACTCGCGCGCGCAAGCGCACCGGCGCCGACGACGATCCCACGCGCAGAGCTCGAGCGCGTGCTTTCGCAACAAGGACTCCGCGGCGCGGTTACCCAGCTCGAATGGCAGGAAGGACGCGCGCATCTCGTGTTCGCCGACGTCAGGTTCGACGCGCTCGTCGCGGCGCTCGAAGCGCTGCAGCGCGACGCGGGACTGCGCGTCGTCGAAGGAACGCTGACGGCACGCGTCGAGCCTGGGACGGTCCGTGCCGAGCTTGCCGTCGCGCGCTGAAACGTCGATGTCGTCGCGATGCGCCGCGCGCTGCTGATTGTCGCTGTCGCTGCAGCGCTTGCCGCGGCCATCGTGGCATTCGCGCCGGCGACGCTCGCCAGCGCGTGGATCGCCCGCGCGAGCCGCGACACGATCGCGCTGGCCGGCGCCGAAGGAACGATCTGGCACGGCCGGGGAACGCTCGTTGCCGGATCGGAAGCCCGCTTGCCGCTCGCGTGGTCGCTCGATCCCTGGCCGCTCCTCCGCGGCGAAGTGCGATTTTCACTCGCGCCCTTCGACGCCGCTGCGCCCCTCCCGCGCGGCGAGATCGACCTGCGCGAGCGCGCATACGCGGTGCGTGGACTGGACGTCGCGCTGCCGGCCGAGATGCTGCAGCGCGCGGCGGCGGGCACAGCCATTCGCGCGACCGGTGAAGTGCGAGTCACCTCGACATCGCTCGAGTGGGTGGGGGATTCGATCCGCGGCGGGGCGCAGATTAGCTGGCGCGACGCGCGCCTATCCGCAGGGCCGGGCGCCACAATCGATCTTGGCACGTTGAAGGCGAGGCC
>CAVSFA010000011.1:0-1592025 GCA_963727145.1 uncultured beta proteobacterium
ATTGCGGTCGTTCGGACATGGCATTCCAACTATGTGCTCCGCAATCGGTCAACCGAATATGAGTTTTCGCGCGGCAGCAGCGGTCTTGCCGACCAGTTTCTGCTTGTTGGTGGCGGCTAGTTTCTTGATCGCCGCTTCCATCCTGCCGGCTTCCGACTGGTTCAAGCAGGCGAACTTGACGAGCAGCCGGCGCGGCGGATTGGCCCTGGTGTAGCGCGCCCCCGTGCCGGCGACGTGCTGTGCGTAGCGCACAGCCACATTACGTGCGATGCCGGTGTAGATCGTTCCGTTGCGGCAGAGTATGAGGTAGACATACCAACGCTTTGCCGCCCGCGCTTGGGCCGTCAGCGCGCGGGGCGAGAGGTCCGACATAGGTCTCATTCTAGGGCCCACCGGATACGGCGATCTTCGGATAGAGGAAAGTCTTGACGAGGACTTGCACCGCCATATAGGCGCCTCCAAATCCTCCGCGAATCGGCATCGACGCCGATACGGGATTCAAGTGTTTGCGGTATAGCCCCGAGACGCTGTCACTCTCGGGGCTACAGAGGGCTAAAATTGGGCGGGGTTTTCGGTATGGGCACAGCGGTAGGCCGAATGTCTGATGGCTCTCCGTGTCCGCCGGGCTCACTGACGGCGCGGCTGAGACCAGCGTCTACGGCTGTTCAAGGTCTTCATCTCGCTGATCCAGCCCAGCTCTATTCGAAGAGACAGCCCGTGCCGGCTTCGGCGGTCAGGTAGTGCTTAAGGCACGACGTTCCAGCCAGAATAGATCGCGCAACCTTTCCGCCAGCTTCGACCACCGACGGTCCGTCTGGGCCCCTTTGACCGCGATTGCCAAGGCGCGCTTTTGACCGACCAGCACCACCAGCCGCTTGCCACGGGTGACGCCGGTGTAGATGAGGTTACGCTTGAGCATCACGTAGTGTTGGGTCGATATCGGGATGATCACGACCGGATACTCCGATCCCTGTGACTTGTGGATCGTGGTGGCGTAGCACAACACCAGCTCGTCGAGCTCGCCGAACGGGTAGGTGACGGCGCGGCCGTCGAAATTCGCCGTGAGTTCCTGCTCTTCCGGATCGATGTTGGCAACGAAACCAATGTCGCCGTTGTACACATCCTTGTCGTAGTTGTTCTCGATTTGCATCACTTTGTCGCCGACACTGTAGCGATAGCCGAACTTGTCGATGCTGTGCTCGCCGGAAGGGTTGAGGGCCTCCTGCAGCGCCTGGTTGATGCCGCGCGCGCCGGTCACCCCGCGGTTCATTGGGCACAGTACCTGGATGTCACGGATGGGATCGACCCCGAATTTCTTCGGCAGCCGGATCTTGACCAGATCGACCACCGTTTGGGCGATGGCTTCCGGCTCCTCGGCTGCAACGAGGTAGAAGTCGGACGCCTCACCCTTGGCCGGCAGGGAGGGAAAGTGGCCTTGGTTGATCTGGTGCGCGGCGCGCACGATGCGTGAGGATGCCGCCTGGCGAAACACCTCCGTGAGGCGGACCACCGGCACACTGCCGGAATCGATCAAATCGCGCAGAAACTGGCCGGGCCCGACCGAAGGCAACTGGTCGATATCGCCTACGAAGATGACCGCGGTGGTGGTGCTGATGGCCCGGAGCAGCTGGTTGGCCAACGGCACATCGATCATCGAGCACTCGTCGGCCACCAACACGTCGCATGTCAGCGGCGATTGCTCGTTGTGTTTGAACTGCCCGTTGGCGGGATTCACCTCCAGCAACCGATGGATGGTCTTGGCCTCGAGTCCCGTGGCTTCCCCCAAACGCTTGGCCGCTCGGCCCGTCGGTGCACACAGCAATGGCTTGATCTGTTTGGCGCGCATGATCGTCAGGATCGAGTTCACCAGTGTGGTCTTGCCGACGCCGGGGCCACCGGTGACGACCAACAGCTTCGACCTTAGCGCCAAGCGGATCGCCTCCTTCTGGCTATCAGCGAGTTCGATCGCAAGTTTCTTTTCCACCCAGAGAATGGCCTGGTCGGCATCGAACTTCACCCACGGGAGGGTGCCTGTACGAAGCCGGGCCACATGACCGGCGATGGCGCGCTCGGCGTGGTAGAGCTGCGCTAGGAATACGCAGGGTTGCCCAGCCACGGTGTCGGCAATCACCGTTTCCTCGGCGAGCTCCTGGCGGATGGCCTCCTCGATAATGGGCGCGGGGATGTCGAGCAGCTTGATGGCGAGTTGCACCAGCTCGGCAAGGGGCAAGCCGCAGTGGCCTTCAGCTGACGCTTCGGTCAGGGCGTAGGACACCCCGGCCTGTGCGCGTTGCGGTGAATCCTTCGCTACCCCCAGCTTTTGTGCAATCGTATCGGCCGACAGAAAACCGATGCCACGGATATCCTTGGCCAGTCGGTAGGGGTTCTCCTGCACGATGGCGACGGCGTTCGGGCCGTAGGTCTTGAAGATCCGCACGGCGCGCGAGGTCGACACCCCGTGCGCGTGCAGAAAGACCATGATGTCGCGGATGACCTTCTGATCTGCCCAGCCGGTGATGATCTTGCGGGCCCGGATTTCACCGATGCCGGTCACCTCGCGCAACCGCGCCGGCGTCTGTTCGATGATGTCGAAAACGCCCGCACCAAATGCCTTGACCAGTTTCCCGGCGTAGATCGGGCCGATGCCCTTGACCATCCCAGAGCCGAGGTAGCGCTCGATGCCGGCCAGCGTGTTGGGCGGAGCGATCTTGAGGAATACCGCCCGGAACTGGCGCCCATGTTCCCGGTCGGCTACCCACGTCCCGGATGCCGCGGCGTACTCGCCCGGAGAAACAGTCGGGGTGTGTCCGACCAGCGTCACCAGTTCGCGCTCGCCCTTGACCTTCAGTCGCAGGACACAGAAGCCGTTCTCGCCGTTATGGAAAGTCACGCGCTCGACCAATCCCGCCAAGCGGTCGAGCTCGGGGGGCGGCGCGTCCGTGCTCATGGGGTTGCCATGGGTGCCTTTTCAGTTCCTAAAGGGCAAACGGGACGTCCGTGCTGACCGCCAGTAGGCACCATCCTACTCAATGCGATCATGCTTCGCTAGGTTGTGGCGGGCGCAAAGAAGCTGGACATTTGCTGCCGTGAGCGAGGTGCCACCCTTCGAGTACGGCACGACGTGATCGAAATGCAGCTCATCTTCAGCGCCGCACTGCACGCATTTGCCATTGTCCCTCTTCCAGACCTCTAACTTGACGGAAGTAGGAATGAGGCGACGACGCTCCGCCGTTAGCCTAACGGGTTGCGTGAGATCCTCGTCACCTTCGACGGCAACCAGTCGAAACTTGAAAACGGTGCGATGGTCATCTCGCGCAGTCCATGAATCGACCAAGTGAAAGACGCCGTTGTATGCCCAGATGCCGGGCCGAATCTTTTCGTAAACGCGGACGCGCTCCGGGGAGCGCTGCCCTCGCTTGAAATTCTGTGCCGCCTTGTGAAACTTGCCATTCTGGGTCAGGCCGCCCGACGGATGTCGTTCCGGTTGATCGACGATCTTTGGATTTGGACACGAGGCGAGTTTCGGGTGGTCGTGCCCTTCGTACACGAGCGTTGTTCCACCGTCTTCAAGACGATCACGATACGGCGCATTCGGGCGGACCGACATCAGAATTACCGAGTGATTCCCGCCCAACCCAAAATTCATCCCCTGCTGAAGGCTGGCACCTTCTCGTTGGCACATATCAATGTAGGAGATGACGTTGTCGCTCATCGCATCTATCGACGCCTTAGACGGACCAAGGTAACAAGACGACTCGCGCCAGACTCGATGTGCCGCACATGGGCGTCCCTTGCTACACGGTTCGTGGCTTCACGGCTCCGGGTCACGGTTGCGTCCGCAGCGGCTCGAACCCGTCCCGCGCCCGCGCTTCTTGAATATGCCGGCGCGTCCGGTTGGCAGGCTCATCCGGCTCAATATAGCCGTAGCTCGGCAAGTACCAGCCTCCCTTCCTGTACCGTATCGGGCCGGTCACCAGCAGTTTCTGTTCTTTGTTATGCCGGATGAGCACGAGCGAATACCAAGGGACGGCAGCCATCTCAGCAAGCGGAACGGGATCATCCAACGGAATCGACTTTCCCCCACGATAAACCTTCTCGAACGCAGTCTTCGACAGCTGGACCTCGAAACTCCCCAGTCGAGGCTCGCCGCCCGGCCATTCCACGACTTGTACGGGCAGTTTCCGATGTCCGGCGGCTTGAAATACGAGATCGGCTATCTTGGATCGATGACAGGTGGCCGGGAACTCGCAGGCGCAGAAGAACAGAATTCGCTGGTGGTTGCGCGCGCACGCCAGTGCTATGTCGAGCAGGGTATCCGCAGCGGCGGGATCCATAATCCGCATAGCCCCGCCCCCTTTGACGGCCGCGTTGCCGAGCACATCGAGCCAACGATAGCGGGATACGCCGACGGCGTTTTCAAAGGCCGAGCCGTCAAACCCGCGGGCACGAACGCTGCGAGAAATTCGGATGTCGACGAACAACGGCGGCTCGTAACCGCGGTCCATCTCAACGGCGTCAACCGCCTCAATGAGCTGTCCGGTAGCGCTGCCCCAGCCCCAATAGCCCCAAGTAAAGAGTGTTAGATGCTCCACGATAACTCGCGACAATCGGTCATACGATGTTGATGTAGGGGCTGGCACTTTGCGACTCCTGCCGCCAGTGCGAGTGCTGCCGCCGCAGGGACTCCCCTCCCGAGGGATCGTTCGGCAATCATGCGCTGACGCGTTGGGCGACACCTTGCGCCGAATCAAGCCACGCTAACGACGGCACCCGGTGCGCGATGCGCAATGCCGGAATGGACGCCGATCTGACCCCAGTGGTCGCCACGCTCGCCGATCTCGACGAAGCCGATCTACAGGTAGTGATCGACGCTACACACGAAATCCCGCAAACCGCACCGGGGTTGCTAGGGTGGCTTGAGCACGCCCATCGAACTCTACCCCTTCCGTTCCGCTATCGGGCGACGGGCAAGTGGGCGCGCGAACGGCATGTTGCCGAATGGAGTGAGATTGCTGGGCGTTGCGCCGAGTGGGGATTGCCCTCGCAGGGCGTGTTCACGTCGGAAGCCGCGACGATGCTCGCGGGCTACGGTATGAAAGCCGACAACCGTGCCAAGTCGGCAGGCAATTTCAACAGCCTGTGGGATGACGGCGAACTTTCGGTGGCACGGGGGCTGGACGGGCGCATTCAGCTGTACGACCGGCGGTTGTCCCTGCATTGGCTGGTTCAAACGGACGTAGCACGCCACGCGCTACACGATCCGATGTTGTCGTCGATGGGATTCTGGCCGCGTTTTCTGATCGATTGGCCCGCTCCCGGCGCACCGATGCTGGCGCGCCCGTTTCATGCAGACCGCCACGCCTCCATTGCGGACTATTGGCGGCGCTGCAACGTGCTATTGGAACCGCCGTTAGGCGAAGACTGCCGAAACCTACCGACCATCGTGGCCACCGACAAAGCCCAAAACCTCGCCGGGAAATTCTTTGAGCGTATGCAGGTCGCGGCAAAGACCAGTGGCGGGGAGCTGGAAACAATCAAACCGTTTGCGATCCGCGCTACGGAGCAGGTCTTTCGCGTCGCTGGCGTGTTGTCCGCGTTTACCGGCGGGAGAACCATCGACACCGCAGCGATGCGCGATGGCATCAGGCTCGTTGCCCATTCGCTCGAAACGTGGCTTGGAATCTTCGGCGACCGCGATGAAGCCGAGGCCCGAGAGCACGCCCTCAAGCTGTACGAATGGATGTTGCGCCAACCGGAACAGGGGACGAACGAAACGGCAATCCTGCGGATTGGGCCGAAGGCGTTGCGCAGTCAACACCGCCGGGACACTGCGCTGGCCATTCTCGAACAATACAAGCTCGCGGCACGGTCGCGGGATCGTTGGCACGCACTGGCTATGGACGAGGTATGAGCCTCGCCGACCTGATCGATGACTTGCTGGTGGCAGAAATTCGCCCCGATTCGCCCAACCTCGCCTCCGCCGAAACCCGCGCCAGTACAAGCCTTTCGCCCAATTCGCCCCATTCGCCCCGTGACCTCGGCGCCGATAGGCATTGGTGGATTCACTTTCCCAAGCTTGCGCCCGTCGAGGCTCTATTCTCGCAGGCAGTTACCCCGGATGAAGCATTGGCCGCGTTCCCAGGCGCGGTGGCAGTTGAGCGAATCCCCGAGATCCCAAAGAAGCCGGTGACGCCTGAACAGGCGGACGAATTGCGCGAGCTGGTCGCGTTGATCTTCGCCGACGCCAACGATGCTGAGCGGGCCGAAGTGTTCGCCGTGGCCTGCGCCGATCGCGAGGCGGCGTTGGCTACCTTTCGGCTATTAGCGGCAGATTCCCCGGAATGACTAGGGGCGCGCACTCTGCCACGGGCTGACCACAAGGGGCACCGCAGGTTTAATCGGTTCAAGTCTCTTTGGGCCGTGCAAACGGATTAGAAAGCCCGTTTAGCTACCTTCCGGCAGATGCCCATAGTCGTGGAAATCCTTGGCGAATTGAGCCCAACTTAAGGGAGTCAGGTTAGCTAGCCCTAGGCTTGGTCACGGCTTATTGACGCCTCTGTTCGAGCCGTTGCTGCTCTTTCTCTCTATCGTTTGCGTCATACACATCGGCCTTAATGCGCTTGAAGCCCGTGACCGCATTGTTGAAATCCTTTTTTGGGGGCCCGATTCCATCATGTTCGTGTAAAGCGAAAACAGATGCTGCCCAGGTCCCAGATAGTGCAAACCACTTGAGAAGTAACTGGACGCGGTGAACTCCTCGAGAAGCGACTTCGCGACATCGCCGCCTTTCGTCACGCGTGGGGAAAACCGCAGGCTAAGTGCTGGGCCCAACCCAATATTGCGAATGCGAAGTCTGACAATATTGACCGCATATTCAAACGACTCCTGCGTTATCTCGATTCTGGGTTCGGTCTGCACTTGTCGAAGCTGTCGAGTTTCGGAAACAAGCCTCCACGTTAATACGGCATAAATGGCAGTTGCAACGGTAACTACCAGAGAGAATAGAAGTGAGATCAAGTTCGAGTACTTATTCAACGAAACAATGACTTCATCCATGATCTTTCTCCTCTGGCGGTGGCGGGGGGGCGAGTTCGTGTGCCTCGCGGAGCGCGTCCATTGGCGCCACGGAGATATCGGCGAGGTAGGAAGGCTGCGCGACAGGTCACAGCAGAAGTGGCTTCATCATTTCAGGAGAGATCATGGCAACCGCTCTAGCATCTGAAATCGTAAGTGTTGCGTTGACTGCGCCCTGTAAGCGCAAACTCAACACGGCGGCGGCAAGCCTGAACTCACCAGCGATACCTTTGTGCGCGTCGAGCGGCTTGAATGGATTGAGACCGTACTGTTGGTCCCACCTCGGCATTTTTCTGAACGGTGCAACCAGCTCCTCGGCTAAGTCACGGTGCGGACTGCTATTAAACGAAATGTCAAAACACGGAGGCGCTTTTCTTAGAACGCGGCCGGCTGAATCTGCGTCGTGCGGCCACCGGGGAGCGTCATCGTGGCCGAGGTGTCGGACTGAAATTGAATTGTCACCGTTCCATCAGAGCCAGCACCTTGGGGCATCCCGCCATACAGACAGGAAATGCATTGGCCGGCCCGAAATTTATCGAGACTCCCCGTAAACGTATTGGCGATGAGCGGACCGGATGCGATGTACCAAAGCGGATCGCCGTTAGCTGAAAACGAGTAGACAAGGACGACAAGTACGCCGTGCCGAAGATCCAAGTTGTAGCCTGATCCCGACTCGGCCGGATTCCACCACAGCCCGACCTGCGGCGTGAACGTGGATGGCAGGTATGTGATGGGGTCATGGAAGAGGGTATAGCCGATCTCCGCGTATCCGTCGTTGACCGCCCCTCCCTTATACTGGGTCGCCAAGATCGCGAAGTAGTAGGTCCCGCTGGGAGGTGGCGGGAAATTGCCGAAGCGTCCCTCGCCCCGGTTGCCATTAGGGGGCAGGAGGTCACCGCCAATCGCCACCTGCTGCCAAACCTTGTAACCAACCGGCATTCCCACCCCGAAGTAAGGATCGGTCGTTGCCCAAAGTTCATACCTAAACGGACCGGCGGTGACGCTCCCCGAAGTATTTTGGAGAAGGGCAAAGAACTGAATGTAATCGGGCGTGAGCGAAGTCATGTTTATCAGGACGGAGACCTGCGACGCTGCCGTTGTGGCGAATCCCCACAAAACGACCGCCGCGACGGCGGACATCATCTTGAGCTTCATATCCAATCCCCTCCCCCGCAGTCTGCCGCCCGGGCGCTAAGCTGAGCCAAATCGAAAACGGCCCGCCCGAAAGGCAAGCCGTTCATTTGTTCGGGTCCCCGGGCAATCATGCGCCGGCCCTGATGGAGGCACCTTGCGCGCAATCAATACCCGCTGGGTAATTTCCAGGACCAACGCCCCTATGCGAGCGATCCTGCGGGTGGGCCAGAAACAACAAGCCCCGCCGAAGCGGGGCCGATGTGGGCGCAGGCAGAACTCAATGGTCGTGGTGTAAGCGTGCGACTAGAGCAGCAATTGCCCGCTTACACTCGGCTTCGTAATCATCGCGTGGCCGTGATCATGCATGGTCTCGACTCGAGCGCCATTCGCTATGACGGTTTCCATGCACTTGCCTCCGCGCCCACCGCATTTTCGGAGCACCTTCCCGAAGCAGCGTGTCCTGTCCCATTCTTGTGCCTTGCGATCAGTTCCGCTTGCGCCGTGCGAAGCTGAGTCCCGCAAGGCCGATGCCGAGCAGCGCGAGCGTGGCGGGTTCGGGGGCCGCGCTCGACCTGAATTCCGTCACAAGGCCGGAATCGTCCGGAAAGCAAGCGGGGCCGCCGATGGAGACGCAGCGACTGACGACCCCAGAAGACGCCGGATAGAGGAAAAACGCGGTGATCCCCGCATGCGAGAGCGCTGACAACTGGATATCGAGCAATAGATTGCCGAGGGCCGGATCGTAGAAGAAAGGCTGGCCCACGAACGACAGCATTGATCCAGCCGGTCCGCCGGTGAGCGTCTCGACAGTGAACAATGCCGCGTCCGTCCCGATGTTGTTGTTCATGTCGACCGAATCGAGTCCGCCGATCTGCTTCGACGTTGTCGACAAGCTGAGCGAGAACGTGGCGCTCACGAGGTCGCCTGGCGGCAATCTCGAATCGGCAAACTGGAAGAAATTGATCTGCGTAATTGTCATCGGACCGGAGAATGCCGTCGAAGGATAGAGCTGCTGATAACGCGTTATGCCGAGATCGCACCCAAATGGAATGCAGTTGCCATCCAACGGATTCGCCGGAAGTCCCACGATCACGGCGTTAGCGGAACTGCCCAGACCGATCACAAGTCCGACGATCGCTATTGCGACCGCGAACGCGCGCGGAATGCGAGCTTTCTTACATGTCATGGCAAAGCTCCCTGAAGTGCGACTGCGTGGCGCAGTCAAACAACCAACCGGAGCATTTTCCGCGCCGCTGATTCCCTCGAAAACATTTTCAAAGGGTTAGGTTGGACCAGCAGTCGCGCATAGCTGCAAACTGTAAATCGGGCCGACGGTCGGAGCGCGACGCTCAATGACAATGCGTCCGATTTACACTACCAACCGTGTCCGGCCCGCTGCACGCGCCAACGGTGCTGTTCTGCTATCCGTTCCGATATCGCAGCGAGCTAACGGGTCGCTGGGTCAAGGCGCGCTACAAGGCCGAGCGGCACGAGCTTATCGCGCGTTACACCGAGTGGGAGATCATCTGGGAGCCGGAACTGCGGTGGCCGCAGGAAGGGCCCAGAGCGTTCAACCCGTGGCGACGCAATGGCTCGAACCGGCACGACATTTGCCTCTAGCGATGACACGGCAAAGATGATTTGAAAGGAGGATCCGATGGTTCGCCAGTGGCTCACCCGGCGTCGCATTGTGGATCCTCGCGTACCCTCACGTTTCGGAGAAGCGGCGATACACCGCCATAGCCCTCGACGTGGCCGGCATCACGTACTTCATGGCGGTCTCGGGGGAGCTTAGTGCCGCAGTCTTTGCCATTTACCTGTTCGTCACCTTCGGCAACGGTTTCCGATACGGTCGCCAGCACCTCTTCGTGTCGCAGGCGCTCTCCCTAATCGGGTTCGGGATCGTCTGCTGGTACTCAGACTTCTGGACTCAGCACAGATGGGTCATCGCAGGAGTCCTCCTTGCCATGATCTCTCTGCCCTTCTACGTCCTCCACCTAAAGGCGAAGGTCGACAAGGCTAAGACACGAGCCGAGGAAGCCAACAAGGCGCTCGAAAGGACCGCTCGGGAGGCCCAGCAGCAGGTGCGCGAACTATCGCGGAAATTGGCCGAACTTACGCCGCCGACCGCTTGACCGAGTGGGAGGCCACCGGCGAGCCGGAGATGCGGTGGCCGCAGGAAGGGTCGGGAGCGTTTGACCCCCTGGCGACGCGACTGAGCTACAGGGTCAGCGTGTTTACTCGTTTGCGACGCCCGCCTTTGTGAAAATTGATCGCTGCGTCACTCGGTCCCGTACAAAGACTCTTCAGCGACACATCTTTTCCCCCCGGGCACCCTATTCCTGTCCTGTTCCTAAGGGTGTCGTAACCCAGAATTGATCTGGCGCCATACCAGATTGTCACTGCCTGAACAGACCGAGATCGGCCACGAGAAGTCGGTCGATGATTGCGCCCATACCGGTCACTCGACCACACGATTGGTCGGCTGCGCCAAGTCGGAGCCAGCAACGGACCGGTACTTGCCCACCGCAGCGCGATTCGATTAGGCTAAGCGGCCCGTGGCGCATCAAATGGATGGGTGACACGGGCGGCAACCCACAAGACGCACACGCAAGTTCTGCGATCTATGGAGAGTTAAAACGTTCGCTGGAATCCGACTGCAGCAAAAGCATGCATTGGGAGAATGATATGTGGCGATTGCTGGGAATAGTATTTCTTTTCGCAGTGGCTACTCACGCGTTGTCCCAACCGGTTCCAACGAGCGAATTGCCGCAATACTTGGAAGGGAAGTGGATTAACAATGCTGGGGTAAAAATCTATTCGGGGCGCATTGCCTTTCAAGTCGAGAGCCGTGCACCGGATGGCTCGATGACCGGCCGATGGACGTTTGAAGGTGTGCGATGCAAGGGATCGGAACTTCCCGCTGTAGCGAAGTATGACGGTGTGCAGTTGGTCATCACGGCGCGCATCGATGAGGGCGCAATCTGCGGGCAGCAGACTGCGACTTTCAAACGGACGGACCGCTCCGGCCCGCACTCGCTCTTTGAAGGTAGGCTCGCTGGCGACGGCAAAGTCGTAATCGGAAGTGACGTTGACGTTTACCTCGACCCAAAATGACACAGGGGGCTGATTGCCCCTGAACTCGCCGATGCATGGGTCGACCTGGGCCGAGCATCGCATACAAGAGCCGGCGTTTAGAATCGCCCATATGTAGCACGATGCCCGCAGCGTGTCACTTTGCGTTGCAAGCTCAACGTCCGGTTTCGGCTCAGCCCAATTTCTGCAACGGGTCGTTCTCGGTCATTAAGCAGAGCGCCGTTTCGCAACCCCCGCTTTGTGAAAATTGACGCGACCGTCAGAAGCGGCAATACACACCTTCAACAGGAAACTGATTTGGCCCCTGCGGCCCCCTACTCCTGCCGAGCTCCTGAGGGGAAAATAAACTCCGCGTAAGGAGGGCCCCCATGACCTACGAACGGAAGCAGATCGAGAGCACGCCAAGCCGCCCAGTCAAGCGCAGCCGTAAGGGATCGGGGCTGATCAGAGCAATCAGGCGAATCAAGCCCAGCCCTGCTTATCTACAGGGGATGCACGAGTGGTCGGACCGGGCAGTGAAGGAGTTGTCACAAACCGTAGTGGAAATTGGGGGTGGTCCGTGCTTACTAACCCAAACGGATGGCCCCGGATTGACTCGAAATGCCTACACCACGCCTACACGGAAGACAATAAAGCAAAAGCCCGGCACGATGACCGGGCTAAGTGCTTGATTAATTGGTTGCGGGGGAAGGATTTGAACCTTCGACCTTCGGGTTATGAGTCCGCGCATCGATGAACTGACTGTTGACTCGGGTGGACGCGAAGTCACCGTGACGTGGCCTGGGACAGGCGTGCGGCGTTGTCCCGGGTGTCATAGATATTGATCGGCGGCTTGCCCTCGGCGGCGCGGTTCATGCGCTCGCGGATCTCGGTGGCCATGGCGTTGTTGCGCTGGACCGCGGGGCGCGCCTCCATCGCCTTGAACCAGCGCATGAAGTTCGGGTGTGATGCTTCGTCCACGCCGCGCCCCTTGTGACCCTTGGTCCATGGATAGGTCGCAATGTCGGCGATGCTGTATTCGTCGCAGCCAAGCCACACGCTGTCGCGCAAGCGGTTGTCAAGCACCTTGTACAGGCGTACCGCCTCGTTGTTATAGCGGTCGCGCGCGTACTGCAGGTTGGGATCCTTGGCCTGGTTATTGAAGTGGCCCGCCTGGCCGAACATCGGACCGACGTGCGCCATCTGGAAGAACAGCCACTGTAGCGTGTCGTAGCGCCTGCGCGCATCCTTCGAGAGGAACTTGCCGGTCTTCTCGGCGAGGTACACGAGGATCGCGCCCGACTCCATCATGGTGTAGCGGCCGCCGGGACCGTCGGTGTCGACGATCGCTGGAATCTTGTTGTTGGGCGAGAGCTTGAGGTGCGTAGCGCTGAACTGCTCGCCGGTTTGGATGTTGACGTCGATGTGCTGCCACTCGAGGCCGGTCTCTTCGAGCATGATCATGACCTTCTGCCCGTTCGGGGTGGGCATGGAATGCAGTTCGATCATCGGGTTCTCCTTGCTTAGGGCGGACTGAATGGGCTAAATGGCCCGACGCTCGCCGGCGCGGCAAGCCGGAGCCGAGCGACCGTCCCTTGTTCGCATTGACGCAGGACGAATAACGTTCCAAGGCCCCGTGCGCTTGGCCCCCATGCGCGTGTGCTCCCGCCCTCCTACCCAACCAACGTAACCGGCGACCCGCGGCGGACACGAAGGCCCGCCGGTTGGGGGCCGCATTGGCGCCCAATCATGGACGCCCTGTACCAAGCCGCGTCGTCGTGCTTGAAGTTGGCCCCACCAACCAGGTGCTCGCGAGTCCGAACTCAAGATGCGGGTCTCCGTATAACGCGAGGTAAGCATCCGCAACCTCGTGCGCCGACAGGACCCCGGCGAGTCCGGCGTCGAGCAACACGATCGTTTTGGCGCGTTCGGCAGGAGACGTGTTAGTGAATTTTGCAAATATCGCATCCCGAATCCACTTGGCGGCCCCCGCCACTGGCACCGACGTCATGGCTGAATCGCGATTTGCCTCGCGCCATAGATTTGGGCAGCTAGGGACCGAAACAACTTGCAGAGTAAGGCGCTCGTCTTGAAGCAGCAGGATCCCATCCTCGCCGCGTTCATCCCGACCTGCCTCAAGGACGGGTCGGTGCCGTTCTTGTCGCAGTCTGCTCAACAAGGTGTCAACGGCACGGGTCTCGCCCTTGCGGCCGGTTTGAGTAGGCCCGTGAATGTTGAGCGACACGACGCCGTCGGCCAGCACCTCGTGCGAGCGAGCACCTTTGGGGGTTTGAGTTCCGACCCGGAACTGCTTACGAGAAGCATCGCGCTCCTCAGCGACCGTGCCGACGTTGTCCACCTCAGCGTGGGATTCCACGCCGACCAGTTCTACGGTTACTGACTGATCCAGCGAACCGCACAAGGAGCGGGCAGAACCCGATTTTGGTTTCACCGTGCCGCAACGAGCGCAGGTAATGATTGCCTGTGGCGTAAGACCTCCCTCGCAGGTACCTCTCCTAACGAACCGGCGCGTGCGTCGAGTAGTAGCGGAAGAACGCCCGCGGGCAATTGCGCTTGCAAGGGCGTTCGTTGGGGCCTCCCCTTGGTGGGATTCCGGGCTGTCGCCGTGTTGCTTTCTAGACACAATCTAGACACGGCGTCGCGCCGTAATCCTAATCTATTGATTTTATTGGCGTCCCCAAGGGGATTCGAACCCCTGTACTCACCGTGAAAGGGTGATGTCCTAGGCCTCTAGACGATGGGGACCTGATGCTGCATCAGCCGGAGGCACCGGCTGCGATGGTTTGTGGTGGAGGTAAGCGGGATCGAACCGCTGACCTCTTGCATGCCATGCAAGCGCTCTCCCAGCTGAGCTATACCCCCACGGCCAATCGAAAATTATACCGGCGAGAGAAGGGGCTGGCAAACCGGGGCATCGCAAAGTGGCTCCGGCACGCGGGCGATTGGGCTATCATCGCGGCCGCTCCCTCCCAGCCCAAGCAGTGCGACATGCAGGCGCGATCTTGCGCTTTGCCTGCCGGCGCCGCCCTCGTCCCTCGGATGCCCCTGCTTCCTCCCCCCGCCCTAACGGCGATCGATCTTTCCGGGCGCGCAATCCTGATCACCGGCGCCAGCGGAGGTCTCGGGCGCGCGCTCGCGCTCGCATGCGCAGCCCGCGGTGCCACGATCGTGCTGCACGGCCGCGTCGTACGCAAGCTCGAGGCGGTGTACGACGAGATCGTCGAGGTAGGCGGCCCGCAACCGACGATCCTGCCCCTCGATCTCGCAACCGCCGCGTCCGCCGATTTCGCCTCTGTGGCAAGCGCGATCGAAAGGCAGCTCGGGAGGCTCGACAGTCTCGTCCACACCGCGGCATTCCTGGGATCGCTGGGGCCGGTGGAACATCAGGCGTTCGATGCGTGGCAGACAGCGCTTCGCGTCAACGTTGCCGCGGCGATGGCGCTCACGCGCTCGACGTTGCCCTTGCTCGCCGCCGCACCCGATGCGGCGGTCGTGTTCACCCTCGATTCCCGCGGCGACGATCCGCGGGCCTTCTGGGGGGCATACGCGGCGTCGAAAGCGGCGCTCGCGGCACTTGCGGCAACGCTTGCCGACGAATGGGAGAGTCGCCCGAACCTGCGCGTCAACGCCGTCGTGCCCGGCCCGATCCGCTCACCGTTGCGCATGCGCACCCATCCCGGCGAAGACCGGGATGCGTTGCCGCTCCCTGATGCCCTCGTCCCGCTGTATCTTCAATTGATCGCCATTCAGCCGAAGGCCGAGAGCGGCGCGCGCGTCGACGCGCGGGCGTGGCTCGCCGGTCACGCCGCATCGACGCCGCTCGTCCGCGCGACAGCCGGCGGCCGACCGTAGCGCAGCATGACGCGCAGGCGCCGAAAATCATCGGCGCGGAGTGTATCCGGCAGGATTGGAATCGATGCCGCCGGCACCCACTAGCGTAGGCCATCGCGGCGCCAGGCGATGACGGTGAGATGCGCGCCGACATACGAGTCATCTCGTATGCAGCCGTCGCGCGAGCGGCCATCGCGACCCGTGACGGTGATGCGCCGATCGGCGCCGACATGAAGGAGCGCCGGTGACCCGCGCCCGGTGCATTGCCAGAGCCCGCGCAGCGCGACGACGCCCACCGCGATCCAGGCAATACCCGCGACCCAGAGCGCCAGCGGCAACAGAACAATGAGCGCGGCCGTTGCCGCGAAGCACGACGCAATGAATGCGCACGCGATGCGCGACGGACGCGGTTCGAGCCGCAGGCGTGGAGGCGCATGCATGGCCGCCATTGCAGGGGAAACGCCGACGCAGTGCAATCCACCCAACGGCCGATCCGGTCGCTCGAATCAAGTCGCCGGGCTCGCGCCTTCGCGGGAACGACGGACTTGGCGAAGACCGTCACGTCCTCCGGCGCTTAAGCCGGCTTCTTCCCCGCGAGCAATAGCCACGTCTCGACGACGGTATCGGGATTGAGCGACATGCTCTCGATCCCCTGGCCGACCAGCCATTGCGCGAGATCGGGATGGTCAGACGGTCCCTGTCCGCAGATGCCCGCGTACTTGCCCGCCTTGCGGCAGGCGACAATCGCCATCGACAGCATCGCCTTCACGGCGTCGTCACGCTCGTCAAACGTCGACGCGATCGGACCGCCCGAATCGCGGTCGACGGCAAGTGTAAGCTGCGTCATGTCGTTGGAGCCGATTGAGAATCCGTCGAAATGCTCGAGGAAGCGATCGGCGAGAATCGCGTTCGACGGGATCTCGCACATCATGATCACCCTGAGACCGTTCTTGCCGCGCTTCAGCCCCTCCTTTTCCAGCAGCGCGATGACCCGACGGGCCTCGTCGAGCGTCCTTACGAACGGGATCATCAGCTCGACATTGGTGAAGCCCATCGCGTCGCGCACGCGCGTCATCGCCGCGCATTCGAGCGCAAAGCAATCATGAAATTCCTTGGCGATATAGCGCGATGCGCCGCGGAAGCCGAGCATCGGGTTCTCTTCGTGTGGCTCGAAGCGCGTCCCGCCGACGAGGTTCGAATACTCGTTGGATTTGAAGTCGGACAGCCGGACGATGACCTTCTTCGGCCAGAACGCCGCCGCGATCGTCGCCACACCCTCGGCGATCTTCGCGACGTAGAACTCGGTCGGGCTCGCATACCCGGCGATCCGCTGCCGGATTTCGCGCTGCAGCTCGGCAGGCTGCCGCTCGAGCTCGAGCAGCGCTTTCGGGTGGATGCCGACGTTCTTGTTGATGATGAACTCGAGGCGGGCAAGACCCACGCCTTCGTTCGGCAGCCGGCGAAACTCGAACGCAAGCTCGGGGTTGCCGACGTTCATCATGATCTTGGTCGGCGCGGGCGGCATCTTGTCGAGCGGCACTTCGACGACTTCGACGTCGAGGATCCCCGCGTACACATGACCGGTATCGCCCTCCGCGCATGAAACGGTGACCTTGTCGCCGTCGGGCAGCATGCGGGTCGCGTCGCCGCACCCGACGACCGCCGGAATGCCGAGCTCGCGGGCGATGATCGCCGCGTGGCAGGTCCGCCCGCCACGGTTGGTGACGATCGCCGCGGCGCGCTTCATCACCGGCTCCCAGTCGGGATCGGTCATGTCGGCGACCAGCACATCGCCCGCCTGCACCTTGTCCATTTCGGCGGCCGACTTGACCAGCCGCACGACGCCCTGCCCCACCTTCTGGCCGATCGCGCGGCCCGAGGCCAGCACGTCCGATTTCGACTTGAGCCGGAACCGGCGCAGCGTCTCGCCGCTGTCGCGCGACTTCACCGTTTCGGGCCGCGCCTGCAGGATGTAGAGCTTGCCGTCGACGCCATCGCGGCCCCACTCGATGTCCATCGGGCGGCCGTAGTGATTTTCGACGATCACCGCGTAGCGGGCGAGTTCCTCCGCCTCGGCGTCCGTGATCGAAAAGCGGTGCCGCTCCTCCTCGGCGACTTCCGTCGTGATCGTCGACCTGCCGGCGCGCCGCGTGTCGGCGAATGTCATCTTGATCGCCTTGCTCCCGACGCTTTTCCGCAGGATCGCCGGGCGCCCGGCGTCGAGATTGCGCTTGTAGACGTAGAACTCGTCCGGGTTGACCGCACCCTGGACAACCGTCTCGCCGAGGCCATACGACGCCGTGATGAAGACGACCTGGTCGAAGCCCGACTCGGTGTCCATCGTGAACATCACGCCAGACGCCCCGAGGTCGCTTCGCACCATCCGCTGGATGCCGGCCGAAAGGGCGACGTGCTCATGGGCGAAGCCTTGATGCACGCGATAGGAAATCGCGCGATCGTTGTAAAGGCTCGCAAAAACCTCCTTCACTGCATGAAGAATATTATCCAAGCCATTAATATTCAAGAATGTTTCTTGCTGACCGGCAAATGAGGCGCTGGGCAGATCTTCAGCCGTCGCCGACGATCGGACGGCCCAGGAACCTGCGGAATCACCGGCCGTCAGCTTTGCATACGTGTCGCCGATCGCCTGCTCGAGCGCGGGGGGCAGCGGCGCGGCGGTCATCCACCCCCTGATTTCGGCGCCGGCGCTGGCAAGTGCTCCGACATCGTCGGCATCGAGCGCCGCGAGCCTCGCCGCAATTCGCGCATCGAGCTGGTTGTGCGCGAGAAATTCGCGATAAGCGAACGCTGTCGTGGCGAAGCCGCCGGGAACGCGGATGCCCGCACCGCCGAGCTCGCCGATCATCTCGCCCAGCGATGCGTTCTTGCCGCCGACGTCCTCGATGTGCTCGTTCCGCAGCGCCTCGAACGGCATGACCCGCGGCTGGTCGCTCATGGATATGCCACCGCGCGTGCGGAGGCACGTGCGCTGCCCCCCTGCAGTGAGCAATTCATACCTTGGGGCGGGCCGGCGGCTCTCATGCGCGTTCGCGTCCTCGTTGCCCCTCGCGCGAAACCGATGGGCGAAACAGCCGTGGAAAGCCGTAATTTTACCGTCCGCTGCGGGTTTTCCACGAAGAAAGTTCCTGCGCCGCAATAGCAAAGAACCCGCCGCGGCGGGTCCTCGATTCAGCGGTGCGCGCGCCGAGCTGCAGCCGCGCGGGAAAGGGACGACTAGAGCGAGTGGGTGCCCTTGTCGCCTCCACCGCCGCCGCCGCCCGGAATCTCGAGCGCATCGACCACCTCCGCCACTTCGCCGATGCCCGCTTCGTCCAGCGACAGCGGCGCGCCGCCGGCGCGATTGCGGCCCCTTACCGCCCGGCGCAGCGTCCGATAGAGATCCGGATGGCTTTCCTTCAGGTAGCTGATGATCTCGAAATCGACCCGCTTCACTTGCGACAGATCGATCTGCTCCACGTGCACGAGCCGGAGGAGCTCGCGTACGGGCTTCGGCATTTCGCGGCCGCTCTCGTAACGCGAGCCGCCGCTCTGGGTAACCCCGATCTGGGTCCAGAACTGCTCCTGGTTCAACCCAAGCCGACGCCGGATTTCACGGGGATTGAGGACGCGGTCGAAAAGCTTCACGGGTTCGTTCGCCTTGTCGTTCGCCCGCGGACGTCCGCGTCCGCACGGCGCTGCCATCACTTTATACCCCTACATCGCGCTACCTGTACACGACGGCCTATTGCCGCCCGCACCTCTATACCATTGGCATATTTTTCACCAAAAGGTTCCCGTGGCGCAAGCGCCATTCGTCCGGCGGGCGCGGCGAGCCCGCCGGCTTGTTGCGAAATTACCCTGGATCTGCCATGGCCAGGACGCCCACTGCCCGCTCAGGCGGTGGCCTTTGACGCCAGATAATCTTCGTAATTGCCGACGAAATGGACGGGCTTGGGGCCGCCCAGTTCAATGACCTGGGTCGCCAGCGCCGAGACGAATTGGCGGTCGTGCGACACGAAGACCAGCGTGCCGGCGTATTGCTCGAGCGCGAGCTGCAGCGACTCGATCGATTCCATGTCCATGTGATTGGTCGGCTCGTCCATGACGAGGACGTTGGGCCGGGTCAGCATCAGCTTGCCCCAGAGCATCCGGCCCTTTTCGCCGCCCGAAAGCACGCGCACCTGCTTCGCGCCGTCGTCGCCGGTGAACAGCAGGCGGCCGAGCGTCGCCCGCACGATCTGCTCGTCGTCGCCTTCCAGGGCCCACTGCCGCATCCAGTCGAACGCAGTCAGATCCGACTCGAAAACGTCGGTCTGGTCCTGCATGTAGTAGCCGATCGAGGCCTTTTCCGCCCACTTCACGCGACCGGCGTCGGGCGGGAGTTCGCCCACCAGCGTGCGAAGCAGCGTGGTCTTTCCCGCACCGTTGGGTCCGATGATGGCGAGGCGCTCGCCGGCGTCGACGATGAGGCTCAGGTTCGCGAACAGCTCCTTGGGCTGCCCGGGCCACCCCTTCGCGAGGTGCTCGATCTCGACCGCGTGCCGATGGAGCTTGTGCTTCGCGTCCAGTTCGAAGCGGATGTAGGGGTTCTGCCGCGATGACGGCTTGACGTCCTCGAGCTTGATCTTCTCGATCTGGCGCGCGCGAGAGGTCGCCTGGCGCGCCTTCGACTTGTTGGCCGAGAAGCGGCGGACGAACTCCTGCAGCTCGGCGATGCGTTCCTTGGCCTTGGCGTTCGCGCTCAGCAGCCTGCTCGCGCGCCTGCGTCGAGGCGATCATGTAGTCGTCGTAGTTGCCCGGATAGACGCGCAGCGTGCCGTAATCGAGGTCGGCCATGTGCGTGCACACGCTGTTCAGGAAGTGCCGGTCGTGGGAGATGATGATCATCGTGCTGAGTTGCGCGCGTTGAGCACGCCTTCGAGCCAGCGGATCGAATTGATGTCGAGATTGTTGGTCGGCTCGTCGAGCAGCAGGATGTCCGGGTCGGCGAACAGCGCCTGCGCGAGCAGCACGCGCAGCTTCCAGCCGGGCGCGACCGCGCTCATCGGACCGTCGTGCTGCTCGATCGGGATGCCCGACGCCCAGCAGCAGTTCGCCGGCGCGCGCCTCGGCGGTGTAGCCGCCGAATTCGGCGAATCTGCGCTTCGAGCTCGGCCGCGTGCACGTAGTCGTCCTCGGTCGCGTCCGGATTGGCGTAGATCGCGTCGCTGCTCCTCCTTCGCCTGCCACATCTCCTCGTGCCCCATCAGCACCACGTCGAGCACGCGCGCGTCCTCGAAGGCGAACTGGTCCTGGCGCGAGCTTGCCCAGCCGCTCGCCGCGGTCGAGCGCGACGCTGCCGGCCGACGCCTCGAGGTCGCCGCCGAGGATCTTCATGAGCGTCGACTTGCCGCAGCCGTTGGCGCCGATGAGGCCGTAGCGATTGCCGTCGCCGAACTTGACGCAGACGTTCTCGAACAGCGGCTTGGCGCCGAACTGGATGCGTGATGTTGGAGGCGATGAGCAGGGCGTTCGTGGGGCATGTGCGGGCGGCAGCGGCGCAATGCGCCGAGAAAACCGGCTATTCTGCTAGAATCGAAGCGTCAGCTCAAGGTCCGCGTGCGATGCGGTTTGCCGTTGCGCAGTGCTCTTCACCGACGCCGAATCCGCGTTGGCCGCCACCGGTGCGCTGCATGCCCCGCTACGACCTGCATTGCCACTCCACGCGATCCGACGGGCTGCTCGCGCCGGCTGCGGTTGTCGCGCGCGCAGCGCCGCGCGGCGTCGACGTCCTTGCGCTGACCGACCACGACGAGGTGTCGCGGCTTGGCCGAGGCGATGCGATGCCGCGCGCGAGGCTCGGCATCAGGTTCGTCTGCGGCTCCGAGCTTTCGGTGAGCTGGGAAGATCTCACGCATCCACATCGTCGGGCTCGGCATCGATCCCGACAACGCCGCGCTCGTTACGGGCCTCGAGGCGATCCGCTCGGGGCGCACGGCCCGCGCCCGCCGGCATCGGCGACGCACTCGCGGCCGCCGGCATCCCCGGCGCCTACGAGGGCGCGCTGAAATACGTGACCAGCGAACGCCTGATCACCCGCACGCATTTCGCGCGCTACCTCGTCGAGGCCGGGCTACGTGCGCGAAGTCAAGGACGTGTTCAAGCGCTATCTGACGCCTGGCAAGCCCGGCTACGTCCAGCACGAATGGGCGACGCTGTCGAATGCGGTCGACTGGATCCACGCCGCGGGCGGAAGCGCGGTCGTCGCGCACCCGGGTCGCTACAAGGTGAGCGCAGACGCGGAATGCGGCGCCTGCTGGCCGAGTTTCGCGACGCCGGCGGCGACGCGCATCGAAGTGCTGTCGTCGTCGCACACGCCCGCGCAATATCGCCGAGTACGCGACGCTGTCGCGGGCCTTCGGGCTCGCCGGCTCCTGCGGCTCCGACTATCATGGTCCCGGCGAGAGCTGGATGGATCTCGGCGACCTGCCGGAAATGCCGGCCGGCGTCGTACCCGTATGGAAGGATTGGTAGTGCGGCACAGCGTGTGCCCGCTGGTGGCGCCGGCTCCCGCGAGGCTGCAGGCAGTCGGCTGAACGGCGCGCCGATGCCAGACCACCGCACCGTCTTCTTTGTCTCCGACCGCACCGGCATCACCGCCGAGATGCTCGGCAACAGCCTGCTCTCCCAGTTCGAGGAATTCACGTTCCAGCGGCAGACGATTCCGTTCGTCGACTCGCCGGAGAAAATTGATGCCGCCGTCCGCCAGGTCAACGAAACCGCTGCGCGCGAAGGCAAGCCGCCGATCGTATTCAGCTCGATCGTCGACGAGACGATGAGCGCCACGATTCGGCGCGACGCGAATGCCCTGACGCTCGACCTGTTCCAGATCTTCATCGCGCCGCTCGAGACCGAGCTCGAGGCCAAGAGCTCGCACGCGGCCGGCCGCTCGCACGGCATCGCCAACAGCCACGAGTACTTCGCGCGGATGGAGGCGATCAACTTCACGCAGGCGCACGACGACGGCGCCGCGACGCGCGACCTCGTCAAGGCGCAGGTGATCCTCGTCGGCGTTTCGCGCTGCGGCAAGACGCCGACCTCGCTCTATCTCGCGCTGCAGTTCGGCATCCGCGCGGCGAATTTCCCGCTGACGCCCGACGATTTCGCCGACCGCAAGCTGCCGGCGTCGCTGCTCCCGCACCGCGAGCGGCTGTTCGGCCTCACGATCGATCCCGAGCGTCTGCAGAAGATCCGCGAGGAGCGCCGGCCGGGAAGCAAGTACGCCGCGCTCGAAAACTGCCGCTACGAAGTGCGCGAATGCGAGCACCTGATGGAGCGCGAGCGCATTCCGATGCTCGACACAACGGCGAAATCGATCGAGGAAATCGCGACGACGATCGTCCATCGCGCGAAGCTCAAGCGGCACGCGTACTGATCGTCGATCGGCGCCGCGCTACGCGAGCCCGTAGAACCGTCGCGCGTTTTCGCCCATGATCGCCGCCCGCTCGGGAGCGGCGAGGCCGCGCAAGCAGCGTGCCCGTCGCCGCGGCCCAGCGCGCGTAACCGCCCGCGCAATTGACGACCGGCCAATCGCTCCCCCACAACAGCCGCATCGGCCCGAAGCACGCGAGCAGGTGGTCGACGTAAGGCGCGAGCACGTCCTCGGTCCATTCCGGCCCGGCTTCGGTCACGAGCCCCGACAGCTTGCAGTGGGCGTTCGGGTGCAGCGCGACGGCAGCGATCCAGTCCGCCCACTGCCGCCGCTCGCCCGACGCAATGGGCGGCTTCGCGCCGTGATCGATGACAACCGCAAGATCCGGATGGCGATCGAGCATGCGCAGCAGTGCCGGCAGCTGTGGCGGCTTGACGAGCGCGTCGAAGCGCAGCCGGAGACCCGGCAGCACAGCCAGTGTCGCATCGACGTCGGGGCGCAGGATCCATTCCGGATCGGGCAGGTCCTGCAGCATCGGGCGGATCGATTTCAGCAGCGGATCGCGAGCGAGCGCGATGAGCGTCGAGACTCCGTCGGGCGCGATCATGTCGATCCAGCCGACGACGCCGCGCACGATGCCGCCGCTCTCGCGCGCGACGTGAAGCAGGAATTCCGTTTCGGCGACCGTCGGCGCCGCCTGGACGAGCACGGTCCCCGCAATCCCGGCGTCCGTCAGCAGCGGCCGCAAATCGACGAGCGCGAAATCGCGATAGAGCGCACCGGAATCCGGCGTGAGCCAACCGTAATCGCCGCGATCGATCCGCCAGACGTGGTGGTGCGCGTCGATTCGCTGGGCCGCTGCGAGCGCTGCCGCGTTCATGGCGCATCGCCCGGCACCGGCGCGTCCGCTGCGATCAACCCCGCCGATCGCAGATCACGCCAGAGCGCCGCGGGTATCGGCTGCGCCGACATGGCCAGGTTCTCGTCGAGCTCGGCGGCCGAGCGCGCGCCGGCGAGCACGCAGGCGACCGCGGGGTGCGCGCGGGGGAACTGCAGCGCGGCGGCCTTCAGCGGAACGCCATGCGCCGCGCACAGCGTTTCCACGGCGGCCACGCGGGCGACGATGTCCGGCGCCGCCGGCGCGTAGTTGAAGTACGCGGGGCGCCCATCGGTGGGGCGCGCCCCCGTCGCCAGGATGCCGGAGTTGAACGGACCGCCCAGCACGACGCGCGTGCCCCGCTTCACGCACATCGGCAACAAATTCGGCAGCGCGGACTGGTCGAGCAGCGTGTACCGGCCGGCAAGGAGCAACACATCCAGATCGGCATGGGCGAGCGCGTCGACGCATACCTCTACCTCGTTGACGCCCAGGCCGAAGCCGGCGATCGCGCCATCGGCCCGAAGCCGCGAAAGCGCCGGCACCGCGCCTTCCATCGCCTCGCGAAAGCGCCGCGGGGCATCATCGCCGTGAGCGTCGCGCGCCACGTCGTGGATGTACACGTAATCGATCCGCGCGAGCCCCAGACGCTGCAGGCTGTCTTCGATGCTGCGCAGCGTGCCGTCGAACGAATAGTCCCAGCGCTGGGCGAAGGGCAGCACGTCGACATACCCGTGCTGATTGCGCGGCGCAGTGGCATCGGGAACGAGCAGGCGCCCGACTTTCGTCGACAGGACGAACGCGTCACGGGCCACGTCGCGGAGCGCGGAGCCGATCCGGTGCTCGGATAGCCCGTTGCCATAGTGCGGCGCGGTGTCGAAGTAACGGACGCCCGCACGATAGGCATGGCGAACGAGTGCGCTTGCCACGGCATCGCCGACCGGAGCGAACAGGTTGCCGAGCGGCGCGCCGCCGAATCCGAGCGTGGCACCTACGAGGTTCATTGCCGATCAGTCCTGGCGCGAAAACGAGTCTACGATGATCGCATTGCCGGGCAAATCGAGAAAGCGGAAACGAAATCGCCCTTGCCATGCGCGAGGAGACGCACGTCGCTGATTTCGCTATGATGTGCGCGAAGCAACGATGCCGGCGTGGACGGCGCGGGCCGTCGTCGAACGATGGGGAGGATCGCCATGATGCCCGGATACCCGACGCGGAGCGTCGAGCTGCAGCGGCGTCTCCAGCGCTGCACCACGACATAAGGGCGCGAGAGACGCGATGCTGAAGGGACTGCATCCGTTGCTCACGGGCGAGCTGCTGCATGCGCTCGCTGTGATGGGACACGGCGACGAAATCGTGGTTGCCGACGCGAACTTCCCAGCGGCGAGCGTCGGACGCCGCGTCATCGAGCTGCCGGGTGCATCGGCCGCCGACGCACTCGCAGCGATCCTCACGGTGTTCCCGCTGGACGCCGCCGTCACGCCCGCGGCCGTCACGATGGAGGTTGTCGGCGACCCGGAGGCGGTCCCTGAGGCGGTGGCCGATTTTGCTGCAGTGTTCACCGACCAAGGGCTGGGCGACTCCGAGATCGGCCATCTCGAGCGCCACGCGTTCTACGAGCGCGCCCAGGACGCATTCGCGGTCGTCCGTACTGGCGAGTTGCGACCTTACGGCAACATTCTCCTCATCAAAGGCGTAGTCAACGCTTATTCGCTTCGGAGTTGATGGCAAGGTAGAATTGAGGCTCTTCATTTACTGATTCGACCCATTCGCCATGCGCGTTGCTCGCCACTCGCTGCTCGCCGTACTCCTTTTCACTCTTGCCATCGTGCTGCCGCTGCGCGCGTGGGCCGCCGACTACACCGATATCTGGTGGGGGGGGCAAGCCGAAAGCGGTTGGGGCGTCAATTTCGTCCAGGACGAGGACGTCGTGTTCGCGACGTTCTACATCTACGACACGGCGAAGAAGCCGATATGGGTGTCGTCGCCGATGTTCGTCAATGCGGCAGGAAGCTATAGCGGGAACCTCTATCTCAGCGCGGGCTCGTTCTTCGGTGATCCGTGGGATCCGAAGGACGTGCCAAACCCCCTACCTGCCGTGGGCACCGCCGCCTTCATTCCGACATCGGCGACGACGGGGACGCTGACGTACACAGTCAACAACGTCCCGGGAATTCCTAACACGCTTGTCAAGAAGAACATCCAGCGGTCGAACTTCCGCACGATCGTGCTCGGCGGCAATTATGTCGGTACCGGTGTGGTGACCGACACCGGATGCAGCGACACGAGCAAGAACGGGACCTCTATTTTGGATGTCGACCCCCAAATCACGCAAGACACGAGCGGGCAGGTCGGCATCACGCTCACGTTTGGCACCGAGACGTGTACGCTTAGCGGTCAGGCGATCCAGGAAGGCCAGCTATTCAGGATTCCCGGCGCGAATTACTTCTGTCAGATCGGGAACACCACGACGCTCAATGCGACGGCAACCGTTTACGAGGTCAAGGCTACGGCCGTAGGCATCGAAGGGCGCTGGCTCGCGAACAATCTCCCGAACCTCTCCGGCTGCCAGGAGAACGGCACATTTTCAGCCGTGCTGAATTAATCTCGACGGAGCATGGGACCGCAGCGTCCGAAACCTTAAATGGATCGCATGCGCTTCACAGCGCGCCGCTGCCGCACGCACTCGAACAGGCACACCGCCGCCGCGGCTGCGGCATTCAGTGATTCCATGCCGCCGGGCATCGGGATCGTCACGCGCCAGGTCGCGACGCTCGCGAGGACCGGCGACACCCCGGCGCCTTCGTTTCCGATCGCGATCGCAACGCGCCCGGTAAACGGAACCGAATAGAGGTCGACGCCGCCTGTGGCGACGGTGACGACAACGCCGCCGCCACTCTCGCGATACGCGTTCGCCCATGCCGCAAGGTCCACATCTTCGTGGATCTCGAGATGAAAATGCGCGCCCTGCCCCGCGCGTAGTACTTTCGGCGACCAGGCGAATGCGCAGTGCGTCGAGAGCATGACCTGCACGACGCCCGCTGCCGCGGCCGAGCGCAGCATCGAGCCGACGTTTCCCGGATCCTGCACGTCGTCCAGCAGCAGGCAGAAATCGGCTGCCGCACCCGCGGCAGGTCGCGGGACCGGCACGACGGCGAGCATCCCCACATCCGCGGGCAGCACGGCGAGCTCCGCAAGCAGCTTCGCCGATACGACCAATGTGCGGTCCGCATGACGCTCGGCCAGCGCGCGCGCCGACGGCCGCTCGAGCACCTCCTCGGTGGCGACGAGCGTCTCGGGCGGACCATGACGTTCCGAATAGACCGCTACCACGTGCTCCCCTTCGAGGACGCACTTGCCGGCCTTGCGACGATCACGTGCCGACGCAATGAGCCGCGCCGCTTCCCTGAGCCGCGGGTTCTGGCGAGACGTGGCGTGTTGCATATCGCGATGGGGTGGATCCGCGGCGACACACGGCCCGCGTTCCCGTGCTGCGGGATCAGCGCGGCGCGGTGGCCAGTGGCGCTTGCTGGATCGGCATCGAGTCGGACACTGGAGGATCGGGCGCGCGAGCCGCGGAAGGCGGCGCGGAAGGCTGGAGTTGAAAGAACACCTCGTCGTGCTTCACCATTCCGAGCTCCGAGCGGGCGCGCTCTTCGATCGCTTCGGTGCCGGTCTTCAAGTCGCGGACCTCGGCGTCGAGGGCGTCGTTGCGTTCCTTCAATTTCGCGTTCGCGTCACGCTGCGCAGCGACCCGGCGATCGAGCTCGCGCACCTGCAGCCACCCCCCCTTGCCGAGCCACATCGGATACTGCAGCGCGGCGATCAGGACTGCGAACACGAGAGCGAGCCAGCGCACCTTGTCGGCTACCTCAATTGGAAGAATGCGGCGCGCCCGGGATACTCGGCCGCCTCGCCAAGGTCTTCCTCGATCCGCAGGAGCTGGTTGTATTTGGCCATCCGGTCCGAGCGCGACAGCGACCCGGTCTTGATCTGCCCCGTGTTCATTCCCACGGCGATGTCGGCGATCATGCTGTCCTCGGTCTCGCCGGAGCGGTGCGAGATGACCGTCGTGTAGCCGGCGCGATTCGCCATCGTGATCGCCGCGAATGTCTCCGTCAGCGTGCCGATCTGGTTGATCTTGATCAGGACCGAGTTGGCCACGCCCTTGGCGATTCCCTGCTTGATGATCTTCGTGTTCGTGACGAAGATGTCGTCGCCGACGATCTGCACCTTCTTCCCGAGCCGCTCGGTCAGGAGTTTCCAGCCGTCCCAGTCGTACTCGGACATTCCGTCCTCGATGCTGATGATCGGGTACTTGTCGCACCAGGTCGCCAGAACATCGACCAGCTGCTGCGAGGTGAGCGACAGGCCCTCCGACGCCAGCTGGTACTTGCCTTCCTTCCAGAATTCGTTCGCGGCGCAGTCGATGCCGAGCGCGATGTCGGTCCCGGGTGCGTAGCCCGCCTTGTCGATCGCCTCGACCAGCAACTGCAGCGCCGACTCGTTCGACGGCAGGTTCGGCGCGAAGCCGCCCTCGTCGCCGACCGTCGTCGGCATTCCTCTCGCGTCGATGATCTTCTTCAGCACATGGAAGACTTCCGCGCCGTAACGCAGCGCCTCGCGGAACGATGGCGCCCCGAGCGGCACCAGCATGAATTCCTGCACGTCGACCTTGTTGTTGGCGTGGGCGCCACCGTTGATGACGTTCATCTGCGGCACCGGCAGCTGCATTTCGCCGGCTCCGCCGAGATAACGATAGAGCGGCAGCGACGATTCATCGGCCGCCGCCTTCGCGACGGCGCACGAGACCGCGAGCATCGCGTTGGCGCCGAGCCGCGCCTTGTTTTCGGTGCCGTCGAGATCGATCATCGTCTTGTCGATGAACGACTGCTCCGACGCGTCGAGCCCGATGATTGCCTCGCAGATCTCGGTGTTGACGTTCTCGACGGCCTTCATCACGCCCTTGCCCGAGTACCGCGCCTTGTCGCCGTCGCGCAACTCGATCGCCTCCTTCGAGCCGGTCGATGCCCCGGAGGGAACGGCCGCGCGGCCGGACACACCCGATTCGAGGACGACATCGGCCTCGATCGTGGGGTTGCCGCGCGAATCGAGGATCTCGCGGGCGATGACGTCGACGATGGCGCTCATGGGCTGGCCTTTCTCTGGCGAACTCAGCGTTGTTGTTGGAAGGATACGAGCTCAGAGACCGTGATCACGCGGGGCGCGGAGGGGTAAGCGATGTCTTCGATCTCCCACTTCGCTGCCCACTTGACCACCGGACAGTACCAGTAGGTCGTTCTCGTATGGCCCGTCCAGAAGAGCTTGCTGCCCCTGGCGACGCCGGTACGATCGCGAAACGCTTCGCCTTCGACCTTGAAGCAGTCGAAGGTCCCTGCCGGCACGGTGATCTTCTCGCGCGCCAGGACCTTCCAGCTCGACTTCTCGGTCCCGCCGTTTATCGTTCGCTCGTGCTTCCAGCTCATCCCAACCGACATCGGGAACTTGAATCGCCGCCACGTGTATTCCGGACCTCGCTTGTCGAGGCTGTTGGCTTCGGGATCGAACGCGACGCGATTCCCGTTAGCGAACAGTACTTCAAGATTACCATTTGCAAGCTGCGAAACAACCTCGCGGGTCCATCTACTTTCCTTCGCGCCGGGGTTCTCGACGCCGCGGAAGACCCACCTGTCGCCGACTTTCCATTCCGGACGGTCGGTAGATTGGGCAAACGCCAGCCCGCTCGACGCTGCGAGCATGACGAATCCCGCCCATGCGATGCGCGCGATCATCGCTGCGCGCCCATCAGCTCGTCTTCCGGAAAACCCGCGCGCTTCACTGCCGCGTCGAGTTCCTGCAGCGTTTCGAGCAGCGCCTTCATCCGTCCAAGCGGCCACGCGTTCGGGCCGTCCGAAAGCGCCTTGTCCGGATTCGGGTGGGTTTCCATGAACACGCCGGCCACGCCGGCGGCGACCGCAGCGCGCGCGAGGACGGGCACGAACTCGCGCTGTCCGCCCGACGACGTTCCCTGTCCGCCCGGAAGCTGAACGGAATGCGTCGCGTCGAACACCACCGGACAGCCCGTGGCGCGCATGATTGCGAGTGAGCGCATGTCGGACACGAGGTTGTGATACCCGAACGATGCCCCGCGCTCGCAGACCAGGATATTCTCGCTGCCGCTCGCCGCCTTCGCCTTGGCCACGACCTGCAGCATGTCCCCGGGCGCCAGGAACTGCCCCTTCTTGATGTTGACCGGCTTGCCGGCGCGCGCAACCGCCTGAATGAAATCGGTCTGCCGGCACAGGAACGCCGGCGTCTGCAGCACGTCCACGACGGCGGCAGCCTGCGCGATCTCGTCTTCGGTGTGCACGTCGGTTAGCACGGGCACGCCGATCTGGCGCTTCACTTCGGCCAGGACGCGCAGGCCCTCGGCCATTCCGGGGCCGCGGTACGAGGCGCCGGAGCTGCGGTTCGCCTTGTCGTACGACGACTTGAAGATGAACGGCACACGCAGCGCCGCACAGATCTCCTGCAGCTGCCCGGCGACGTCGAGCTGCAGCGCTTCAGACTCGACGACGCACGGCCCCGCAATGAGAAAAAGCGGCCGGTCGAGGCCGACGTCGAAGCCGCACAGCTTCATAGCCGCGTCAGATCGAGGCGACCAGCTCGGCGACGGCGTCGGACGCGCCGCGCCCCTGCCGCCTCTGCTGCTGCGCGAGCGCGGCGCGGATGAAGCCGATGAACAGCGGATGGCCGCGACGCGGATTCGATGTGAATTCGGGGTGGAACTGGCAGCCGAAGAACCACGGGTGCTGCGGCAGCTCGATCATCTCGCAAAGATCCCCGGCCATTGCGCTTTTCGCACGGGCGCCGACGGCAAGGCCGGAGGCTTCGAGTCGCGGCAGATAATGGTTGTTGACCTCGTAGCGGTGACGATGGCGCTCGGCGACCGTCGTCGCGCCGTAGATCCTGTGCGCGAGCGAGCCCGGCACGACATCGCAGGGCTGCGCGCCCAGGCGCATCGTTCCGCCCAGGTCCGAGCTCTCGGTGCGCTTCTCGATCGAGCCGTCGCGGTTCTGCCACTCGGTGATCAGCGCGACGACGGGATGTGGCGTGGCGGGGTCGAATTCGGTGCTGTTCGCGTCGGCAAGCCCCGCCTTGTGGCGCGCGTACTCGATCACCGCGAGCTGCATGCCGAGACAGATGCCGAGGTACGGAACGTCGTTCTCGCGCGCGTAGCGAATCGCCTTGATCTTGCCCTCGACGCCCCGCTTGCCGAAGCCTCCGGGGACGAGGATCGCATCCATGCCTGCGAGGCAGTCCACGCCGTCGCGCTCGACCGCTTCCGAATCGACGTAGTGAATGTGAACCTTGCTCCGGGCGTGGATACCGGCGTGGGTCAGCGCTTCGGAAAGCGACTTGTACGATTCGGTCAGGTCGACATACTTTCCGACCATCGCGATGTGCACCGCGTGCTCCGGATGCTCGAGCGCGTCGACGAGCCTGTTCCACGTCGCGAGATCGGCCGGAGGCGGCTGTATCTGCAGTTTCTTGCAGACGATCGCGTCCAAGCCTTCGGCGTGCAGCGCCGAGGGGATTTTGTAGATCGAGTCGGTGTCGAGGGCCGGGATGACCGCCTCGGGCGCGACGTTGGTAAAGAGCGCGATCTTCCGCCGATCGCCGTCCGGCAGCGGCCGGTCGGCGCGGCAGAGGATCACATCCGGCTGGATCCCGATCTCGCGCAATTCCTTCACCGAGTGCTGCGTCGGCTTCGTCTTCATCTCGCCGGCGGTGGCGATGAACGGCACCAGCGTCAGGTGGATGTAGCAGACGTTCTCGCGGCCGAGCGTGATGCCCATCTGCCGGATCGCTTCGAGGAACGGCAGCGACTCGATGTCGCCGACGGTGCCGCCGACCTCCACGACCGCGACTTCGGCATCGTCGGCACCCGCCGCGATCCAGTTCTTGATCTCGTCGGTGATGTGCGGGATCACCTGCACGGTTCCGCCGAGGTAATCGCCGCGCCGCTCCTTGCGGATCACGCTCTCGTAGATCTGGCCGGTCGTGAAGTTGTTGCGCTTGTTCGTCCGGACGTCCGTGAAGCGCTCGTAGTGGCCGAGGTCCAGATCGGTCTCGGCACCATCCTCGGTGACGAAGACTTCGCCGTGCTGGAACGGGCTCATCGTTCCAGGATCGACGTTGATGTAGGGATCGAGCTTGAGGTTGGTGACACGGACGCCGCGGGAGGCGAGGATGGCGGCGAGGGAGGCGGCGGCGATGCCCTTCCCCAAGGAGGAAACGACGCCGCCGGTCACGAAGACGAACTTGGTCATGTGCGGCCAGTCCCGGAAATCCGTAGTTTACAGAAAGCCGGGGACGCCGACAAATCCGCGGGGCGGGAAGCACGCGGTGTCAGCCGGCTGCGCGCAGTCCTTCCGCCACGCGTCCACGCGCGGTCTCGCGCCCGAGCAACGCCAGCACCGCATCGATGGACGGCGTTTGCGGCGTGCCGGTCACGAGCGCACGAAGCGCCATCATCACCTGTGCCGGCTTGAGTCCATTCGCGCTCGCCGCAGCCTTGATGGCCGCGTTGATCGCCTCCCGCGTCCAATCAATGTTCGCGAAAGCTTCCTGCACCGCCGCCAGCGCCGGGCGCACCGATTCGCTCATGTGCTCCTTGAACAGATGCGGCACGACGACCGGCGTCGCATAGAAGTAGTGCGCGGCGTCGGCCATTTCCGCCAGGGTCGCTACGCGGTCTCGCAGCAGCGTCGCGACTGGCCCGGGCGCCGGACCGTTCCGCGGATCGAGCCCCGCGCGCTCGAGATACGGAACGAGGCGCCGGCCGAGCTGGTCTTCCGGCAACCGCTTCATGTGCTCGTGGTTTACCCATTTCATCTTGTCGGGGTCGAACCGCCCCGGCGCCGACGACAATCCGGCGAGATCGAACCAGGCGATGAACTCCTCGCGCGTGAAGATTTCGTCGTCGCCATGCGCCCAGCCGAGCCGCGCGAGATAGTTGACGACCGCTTCGGGAAGATAGCCGTCGTCGCGGTATTGCAGCACGGACTTCGCGCCGTGGCGCTTCGAGAGCTTGTCGCCTTCGGGCGTCAGCACCGTCGGCAGGTGCGCGTAGACCGGTGTCGTCCCGCCCAGCGCGCGCAGGATGTTGATCTGGCGCGGCGTGTTGTTGACATGGTCGTCGCCACGGATCACGTGCGTGATGCCCATGTCGAGGTCGTCGACCACGACGCAGAAGTTGTAGGTGGGCGTGCCGTCCGGCCGCGCGAGCACGAGGTCGTCGAGCTCCGCGTTGGCGATTTCGACGCGGCCCTTGACCGCGTCGTCCCACGCGACCGTTCCGCCGAGCGGATTCAGGAATCGGATGACGGGCGCGACACCCGGCGGCGGTGTACGGGCGGCGGCATTCTCCGGTCGCCAGCGGCCGTCGTAGCGGGGCTTCTCGCCGCGCGCCATCTGTGCCGCACGGAGCTCGTCCAGTTCCTTCGCCGACATATAACAATGATAGGCAAGCCCGCGGGCAAGCATGTCGGAAAGAACTCCGCGATAGCGCTCCATGCGCTCCATCTGGTAGTACGGGCCTTCGTCGTAGTCGAGCCCGAGCCACCCCATCGCGTCGATGATCGCCTGCACCGCCTCGGGGGTCGAGCGGTCGACGTCGGTGTCCTCGATGCGCAGGATGAACACGCCGCGATGCTTGCGCGCGAACGCCCAGGGAAACAGCGCGGAGCGGATGTTGCCCAGGTGGATGAAGCCCGTGGGGCTTGGTGCGAAACGGGTGCGAACCATCAGACGCTAGTCATCTGAGTGCGGGCTGCCAGCGCAGATCGAGTGTCGTCGGGGTCGCCGGATTCGGCGGCTCGTCGCTCAGCTTCATTCCGCCCGGCGTGTGCCCGTGGGCCCAGAAACGCGCGTGGCGGCGGGCTTCTGCCTCGTTGGCGTTCACGGGGAACGTGTCGTAGTTGCGCCCTCCCGGATGGGCGACGTGGTAGGTGCAGCCGCCCAGCGAGCGCTGAGCCCATGTGTCGACCAGGTCGAAAACGAGCGGCGCATGAACGCCAATCGTCGGATGCAGCGCCGACGGCGGGCTCCACGCGCGGTAGCGCACGCCGGCCACGTATTCTCCCGGCACTCCGGTCGACGCGAGCGGCAGCACGCGGCCGTTGCAGGCAACGCGGTGACGCTCGCCGGTCATCCCGGTCACCTTGACCTGCAGCCGCTCGACCGATGAATCGACGTAGCGCGCCGTGCCGGTGCCGCTCACCTCCTCTCCGAGCACGTGCCAGGGCTCTATCGCTTGGCGCAGCTCGATCGTGACGCCGTCGTAATCGACGGTGCCGAAACGGGGAAAGCGAAACTCGATGAACGGCGCGAACCATTCCTGCGCGAACGGGTAGCCGAATCCGGCGAGATCGGAGATCACGTCGTTGATGTCGGCCGCCACGAAATGCGGCAACAGCCAGCGGTCGTGCAACGCCGTGCCCCAGCGCACGAGCCGGCCCGGATACGGCTGCTGCCAGAAGCGTGCGACGAGCGCCCGCAGCAGCAGCATCTGCACCGCGCTCATCCGGGCATGCGGCGGCATCTCGAACGCGCGGAACTCGAGCAGGCCGAGCCTGCCAGTCGCGCTGTCGGGCGAATAGAGCTTGTCGATCGAGAACTCCGCGCGATGCGTATTGCCCGTCAGGTCCGTCAGCAGGTGCCGCAGCAGCCGGTCGACGAGCCACGGCGTGACGGATTCTTCGCCCGTCGTGTGCTTGCGGCTCATCTGCTGGAACGCGATCTCGAGCTCGTAGAGGCGATCGTCGCGCGCTTCGTCGACGCGCGGCGCCTGGCTCGTCGGCCCGATGAACGTCCCGGAGAACAGGTATGACAGCGCCGGATGGTTCTGCCAGTAGGTAACCAGGCTCTGCAGCAGATCCGGCCGGCGAAGGAGCGGGCTGTCGGCCGGGGTTGCGCCACCCAGCGTGACGTGGTTGCCGCCGCCGGTGCCGGTATGGCGCCCGTCGAGCATGAACTTCTCGGTGCCAAGGCGCGAAAGACGCGCTTCGTCATAGAGCGTCTGCGTCGTCGCGATCAATTCGTCCCATGTCGATGCCGGGTGAATGTTGACCTCGATGACGGCGGGATCCGGCGTGATGTTCAGCACCTTGACGCGCGGATCGCGCGGCGGCGTGTAGCCTTCGATGGCGACCGGTGCGGCAACGGCGACCGCCGCCCGTTCCACCGCGGCGAGCAGGACGACATAATCCTCGAGGCGCGCGAGCGGCGGCATGAAGACGTAGAGATGGCCATCGCGCATCTGCGCGCACAGCGCCGTCTTGATCACGGCCTTCGGCGCAACCTGCGCTTCCTTCGGCCTCAGCGCGGCCTTGGTGGCCGTAAGCGCCGCGGTGTCAGGCAATTCGCCGCGCGGCGCGAACGGATCGACCGGAACGTCGGGATCGACGTCCTCCGGCAGCACGTCGGGCAGCGATTCCAGCGGCAGCCGAAGGCCAAGCGGCGAATCGCCGGGGAGCGTGTAGAGGCGTTCTCGCCGCAGCGGCCACGGGCTGCTCTCCCAGCGCGGAACGGTTTCATCGTTGCGTGCGGCCGCCCGCAACGGCAGCACGAAGCCGGCCGGACGATCGAGTCCATGCTGCAACAAGCGCGCGAGGCGTGCGCGCTCGTCGGCTTGCGTCAAATCGGCCTGCAACGGATCCGCGTTCTGCGGCAGCGCGGATTCCGTGGCAAGCAGCCGGGGAACATCCTCGTGGGCGGTGATGACGAATGCGGGATCGAGGCCGAGCTCCACGGCGAGCGTCGTGGCAAGTCGACGCGCCGCCGCGATGTCCGCACTCCCTGCCGCGCGCGTGTCGGCGAGGAGCGCAGGATCGTTCCATAGCGGCTTGCCGTCGCTTCGCCACCAGACGCCGATCGCCCAGCGCGGCAGCGGCTCGCCGGGATACCACTTGCCCTGCCCGGTATGCAAGAATCCGCCGGGCGCAAAATGGCCGGCAAGGCGGTGCAACAGGCCCTCGGCGAGCTCGCGCTTCTTCGGCGACAGCGCCGTGTAGTTCCACTCGGGACCGTCCATGTCGTCGATCGACACGAACGTCGGCTCGCCACCCTGCGTGAGGCGCACGTCGTGCGCGGCGAGGTCGACGTCGACGCGGTGGCCGAGCGCGTGGATCGCGGCCCACTGCGCATCGGAGTATGGCTTGGTCACGCGCGGATCCTCGTGCACGCGCGTAACGCTCATCGCGAACGAGAACTCGACGCTGCACGGATCGGTGAAGCCAATCACCGGCGCGGCATTGCCCGGATCCGCCGTGCACGCGAGCGGCAGGTGACCTTCGCCTGCGAGGAGCCCCGAAGTCGGGTCGAGCCCGATCCATCCGGCGCCCGGCAGGTAGACCTCGGCCCAGGCGTGGAGATCGGTGAAGTCGTGATCGGTGCCCGCGGGGCCGTCGAGGGGCTTCACGTCGGCGACGAGCTGGATCAGGTAACCGGAACAGAAGCGAGCGGCGAGACCGAGGTGACGAAGGATCTGCACCATCAGCCAACCGGAGTCGCGGCACGAGCCGCACGCGAGCTCGAGCGTTTCCTCGGGCGGTTGTACGCCGGGCTCCATGCGGACCAAGTAGCTGATTTCGTGCTGCAGCTCCCGATTCAGCCGCACCAACATGTCGACGGTCTTGTCGCCGGGATTGATCGTCGCTCGGAAGCGCTTCAACCAAGCCTCGAGCAGGGGCCCGGCGGGGACCGTCTCGAGAAAGGGAATCAGCTCCTTCGCGAGCGTTGGCGCATATTGGAATGGATAATGTTCGGCGTAAGGGTCGACGAAGAAGTCGAACGGATTGACCACCGTCATGTCGGCAGTCAGGTCGACGACGATGTCGAGCGCCTCCGCGGGCTCGGTGAAGACGAGCCGCGCGACCCAGTTGCCGTAGGGATCCTGCTGCCAGTTGAGGAAGTACTTGTCCGGCGCGACGTTCAGCGAATAGCCGAGGACCGGCGTCCGGCAATGCGGCGCGGGGCGAAGCCGGATCTCGTGCGGCGACAGATTGACCACGCGGTCGAAGCGATACGTAGTCCGGTGCTGCAGCGCAACGCGTATGGCCACTGTGCGTGTCCGGCCGTTCAAGCCCAATCGGGATTGGGCAGTTGCGCGAAGACGCGCCGCAGGCCCTCCCCCCACTCGCTGTGGACCATCAGATAGTAAGGATCGGTCTCCTCGATCCGGCGCTGCATCTTCACGTCGAGCGCATCGGTTTCATAGACCAGCAGGTCGATCGGAAGCCCGACCGAGATGTTCGAGCGCATCGTCGAGTCGAACGAGACCATCGTGCACTTGGTCGCATCGATCAGCGAGGTTTCGCGCTTGATGACGCGGTCGATGATCGGCTTGCCGTACTTCATCTCACCGCTCTGGAAATAGCAGGTCTCGTCGGTGGCCTCGATGAAGTTGCCCTCGCTGTAGACGTTGAACAGGCGCGGCGCCTCGCCGCGGATCTGGCCACCCACGAGGAAGTTAGCGGCGGCATCGATGTTGTTCTGGGCGAGGTATGGCCCGTCGCGGGCCTTCACGTCGCGCAGCGCATCGCCCAGAAGCCGTGCCACCTCGAACATCGACGCCGCGTTCCACAGCGTCAGCGGTGCGTCGAGTGCCCGCGCGCGCTGCTCGAGGATGTTGATGGCGTTCTGCGTGACCGACAGATTCCCCGACGACAGCATGACGATCACGCGCTCGCCGGGCTGGACGAACGTCCGCATCTTCGAGAAGCGGGATACCTGGTCGACGCCGGCGTTGGTGCGGGAGTCCGAGGCGAAGATCATCCCGGCATCGAGGGACATCGCGACGCAGTAGGTCATCGTGCGGCCGGACGGCGAAAAGTGTCGATTCTACCCTGTTGGGACCGAAGCCCGCCCGCCCGTTCTAATAGGCTGGGGCCAGGAAATGCCGGCTGATGTCGTTGCCGAGCGTCGAAATCCGCGCCAGGAAATCCATCAGGTACTCGTGCAGGCCGAAGCGGATGATGTCGTCGGTCTTGCCGTAATGGAGCTTCGCGTGCAGCTCGCCGGACGCGCGCTCGATCTCGCGGCTCGACTCGTCGCAGAGCCTCTCCAGCGTCTCGTGGATGAAATTCATGCAGGCATGGAGCGAGCGCGGCATGTCCTCGCGCAGGATCAGCAGCTCGGCCACCCGCCGCGGCGTTATGACGTCGCTGTAGATCTTGCGATAGGATTCGAAGCCCGACACCGAGCGCAGCAGCGCGCCCCACTGGTAGTAGTCGACCGCGCCGCCGACGTCCGCGGCGCTCGGCAGCAGCGTATGGTATTTGACGTCGAGGATGCGGGCGGTGTTGTCGGCGCGCTCGAGGTGCGTGCCGAGGCGGATGAAATCGTAGCCTTCGTCGCGCAGCATCGTGCCGAAGGTCACGCCACGGAAGAGATGCGAGCGCATCTTGACCCAATCCAGGAATTCCGAGACACCCTTGGCCTCGACCGCCGTGTAGTCGAACCGGCGCATTTCGAGCCACGCCGAGTTGAGGTCCTCGTACATTTCCGAGGTGATCGCGCCCCGGACCGAGCGTGCCGACTCGCGCGCCGCGCGCAAGCAACAGTAGATCGACGATGGGTTGTCCCGGTCGAGAATCATGAGGCGCAGGACGTTCTCGGCGGAGAGCTGAGGGAAGCGCTCGTAATAGAGGGTCGCGAGCCCGGAAGTGATCAGCGGAACGGCCCATGGCTCGGCCCACGCAAGCCCCGGCTCGACGAATTCGTAGGGGAGGAGCGACATCCGGTAAGTCACGTCGAGCATCCGTGCAATGTTCTCGGCGCGCTCGATGTGGCGCGCCATCCAGAAGAGCTCGTTGGCCGTGCGGCAGAGCATGGACGCCTCTATTACCCCGCGACAACCCACGTGTCTTTCGTGCCGCCGCCCTGCGACGAGTTCACGACCAGCGAGCCTTCGCGCAGCGCGACGCGCGTCAGGCCGCCCGGCACCAGGCTCACGTGCTTCCCCGACAGCACGTAGGGACGCAAATCGACGTGCCGCGGCGCGAGTCCCGACTCGACGAACGTCGGGCACGTCGACAGCGCTAGGGTTGGCTGGGCGATGTAGTTGTCCGGCGCGGCGAGGATGCGCGCGCGGAATTCCTCGCGCTCGGTGGCGGTCGACGCCGGTCCGACCAGCATCCCGTAGCCGCCGGCGCCGTGGACTTCCTTGACGACGAGTTCGGCTAGGTGCGCCAGCGCGTAGTCGCAATCCTCCGGCCGGTGCAGCCGCCACGTCGGAACGTTCGCGAGTACCGGCTCTTCCGCCAGATAAAAGCGGATCATGTCCGGTACATAAGGGTAGATCGACTTGTCGTCGGCGATTCCCGTGCCGATCGCATTGGCGAGGGTGACCCGCCCCGCTCGATAGGCGGCGAAGAGGCCGGGCACCCCGAGCATCGAATCCGGGCGGAACGCGCGCGGGTCGAGAAAGTCGTCGTCGACGCGGCGGTAGATCACATGCACGCGCTGCGGCCCCTTGGTCGTGCGCATGTAAACGGTATCGCTCTGGACGAACAGGTCCTGCCCTTCGACCAGCTCGACGCCCATCTCCTGCGCCAGGAAAGCATGCTCGAAATACGCGGAGTTGTACGCGCCGGGCGTCAGCACCGCGACCGTCGGCGACTCCTCGCCGGCCGGCGCGAGCGCGCGCAGGTTTTCAAGGAGCAGGTCCGGATAGTGCTGCACCGGCCGGATCGGCTGCGTGGCGAAGAGCTCGGGAAAGAGCCGCATCATCATCTTGCGGTTCTCGAGCATGTAGGAAACGCCGGAGGGGACGCGCAGGTTGTCCTCGAGCACGTAGTACTGGCCCTCGCCCGCACGGACGATGTCGACGCCGGCGACGTGTGCATAGATGTTGCCCGGCACGTCCATTCCCTGCATCTCGACGCGGTATTGCGCGTTGCCGATGACACGCTCGGTCGGCACGACGCCGGCCTTGAGGATCGCCTGCTCGTGATAGACGTCGCGCAGGAATTCGTTCAGCGCCTGGACGCGCTGCCGCAGCCCGCGGTCGAGGATCCTCCATTCATCCGCCGGAATGATCCGCGGCACGATGTCGAACGGAATGAGGCGCTCCGTGCCGGATTCCTCGCCGTAGACCGCGAATGTGATACCGACGCGGTGAAACGCGTGGTCCGCCTCCTCCCGCTTCTGGGCGATCCTGGCCGGCGCGGTCCGCTCCAGCCAGCCGGCGAAGGCCTGGTAATGAGGTCGGACCGCCCCCTCGCAGGTACGCATTTCGTCGTAGGGAAGGCGGGACATGGAAGAATTCTGAAACGCGGTGCAGCCGGCGCCGGATGGAAGGCAATTCCCGGGCCAATTCGGAAAATGCCATTGCCGCAGGGGGTTACCGATTTTGCTCCGGCGCGGGGGTTTCGTCGGGGCCCAATCGGGGGCATCCTGCGCACTGCTCCCGTGCATTTTCTGTCCAGGACATGGTTTGACAAAGTGCGGGTGAAGGTTTGACCCTTGTCTCGGCCGCGTGGTTAAATCACGGCTCCTGTCTGGGTTCGCGGGGCGGTTAGCTCAGCGGTAGAGCACTGCCTTCACACGGCAGGGGTCACAGGATCGTACCCTGTACCGCCCACCAAATGAACCAAGGGGTTACGCGCGAGTGTAACCCCTCTTTTTTTGCGTTGCATCGGCTGCGCGAAGCGCCAACATGCGCGGCGGCAATGCGCCATCACCGGGACTACCTCGATGCCCGACTCGCTTCCGCTCCTCGCCGTCGATGCTCTGGTATTCGACGCCTACGGCACGCTGTTCGACGTCCATTCCGTCGTGCGTGAAGCCGAACGTGTCGCTCCCGGGCACGGCGCCGTGCTGTCGCAATTGTGGCGTACGAAACAGCTCGAGTACACGTGGCTGCAGAGCCTCATGGAGACGCAACCGCGCGAGGATTTCGCTGCGCTCACCGCGCATGCGCTCGACTATGCGCTCGCCGCTCTCGATCTGCCGCTTCCGGCTTCGGACCGGCGCCGGCTGCGCGACGCCTATCTCTCGCTCGAACCGTTCGCCGATGTTCCTCGCGCCTTGGCGGCGTTGGCGCCGCGACCACGCTGGATACTTTCCAACGGCACGCTCGCGATGCTGGAGCCGCTGGTGCGCTCGAGCGGGCTCGAAGGCGATTTGGACGGCGTGCTGTCGGTCGACGCGGCGGGCATCTACAAGCCGAGTCCGCGGGTCTATCGGTTGGCGACCGACCGATTGCGGATGGCCGCTCCACGCGTTGGCTTCGTGTCGTCGAATGACTGGGACGTCGCCGGCGCCAAGGCCTGCGGCTTCACGGCATTCTGGATCAACCGGACCGGCGCGCCCGTTGAGCGGCACGCACCGCCGCCGGACCGGATCATCGCGAGTCTCTCCGAGCTTCCTCCGCTGCTCGCCTGAGTTCGGTCCCGCCGCCCGCCCAAGACTCGCCTAAGGCATGTACTGGCCGCCGTTGACCTCGATCACCTGCCCCGTGACGTAGCCGCTCATCTCGTCGGAAGCAAGATAGACGAAGGTTCCCGCGCACTCCTCGGCGGTCCCAAGCCGGTTCATGGGGATCATTGCCTGCATCGCCTTCAGTTGCTCGGCCGTCGAGTAGCGCTCGTGAAAAGGCGTGGCGATGACGCCGGGCGAGATGGCATTGACGCGGATGCCGTCGCCAACGACTTCCTTCGCCCAGCCGCGCGTGGCCGTCGAGATGAATCCTTTCGCGCCCGCATAGATGATGGCGCCGGCGCCGCCGCCGTGACGCGCGGCGATCGACGTCACGTTGATCACGTTGCCCTTCTTCTGGCGGCGCATCAGGGGAACGACCTCGTGCATGAACATCGCGACGTGCATGACGTTGAGCGCCAGCACCTGGTGGATGTACGCCTCGGTGTAGTCCTCGATGCGGGTGCGCCCGACGAGCCCGCCCGCATTGTTGATGAGCACGTCGATGCGGCCGAACCGGGCGAGCGACTCGGCGACGACGCGCTTGACGGTCCCGCTCTGCGTGACGTCGCCCGCGACGAGCGCCGTTTCCCCGCCGATGGCGGCGCAGTCCGCCGCGACGGCCTCGGCCGCGTCACGGCTGGCGTTGTAATGGATCACGATCCGGCTGCCGAGGCGCGCGAAAGCGCGCGCAGCCGCCGCGCCGATCCCGGTCGATGCGCCGGTGATCACGACCGTCTTGCCCTTGAGATCCGAACCCATGGGTTTGCTCCTGAACGTTGACAACGCGCACGACGCGCTTCGTTGCGCGTCCGCAGGATCCGCTGCCCATCAGTTTACTTGAATATGTCAGACTTTAATGCCATTGTGTCGGACCAATTGTCCGCTCGTCACCGTGCCATTTTCCGCCCGAGGCTCCCGTGTCGCCGCGCCGCGCGCGGACCGCCCGTACGCCGCTGCGGGCGCGCGACGCCGACCGAAATCGCAGGACGTGGTCGACGTCCTCGGCCTCAGGATCGTGTCGGGCAAGCTCGCAGCCGGCGATCTTCTGCCCACGGAGGCGGAGCTGTCGCGGCGACTCGGCATCAGCAGGCCGTCGCTTCGCGAAGGACTGAAGGCGCTCTCGCTCAAGGGATTGATCGAGGGGCGCACCCGGCGCGGAACCGTGGTGTGCGATCGATCGCGCTGGGATGTTCTCGATGCCGACGTGCTGCGCTGGCTCGCCGCGGCGCCCCCCGATCCCGCCTTTTTCATGGACCTGCTCGACGTCCGTGTGATCTTCGAGCCCGCGGCGGCGCGCATGGCGGCGGCGCGCGCCAGCCCCGAACAGATTCTCGCGATCGAGCGCGCGTTTGGGGCGATGGCCGCCGCGCTTCCTCATGACGTCGAGTCCTGTTGCAAGCACGACCTCGCCTTCCACGAGCTCATCACGTCGGCGACCGGCAACCGGTTGCTGATTCGCTTCGCAGCGGCCATCCGCACCGCGCTGCTCGCCGCGTTCCGGCTGTCGAGCAACGCGCGCGCGAGTTACGAAAACTCGCTCGCCGAACACTGGGCCGTCGCGCGTGCGATCCGGGCGCGGTCGCCCGAGGCTGCCGAGCAGGCCATGCGTGATCTCCTCGCCGGTACTGCGCGCGACCTTGCGCCCGCGTATGAGAAGATCCTGCCCGCCGTGCCGGTGCGGCGGCGAACGGCACCCGTCGCGGGGCATCCGCGGCAGCGTTGAGAAAACGGGGCGCGACCCCGGAGGTTTCCATAACCACACCAGGAGGAATGTCGATGAACCCGAAAGCCATGCTCCGCGCGCTCGTTTTTGGTCTCGCGACGGCCATTGCCGTCTCGGCCGCGCCGTACGCGCTCGCCCAGGCCAAGAAGCAGGTCAAGATTTCGCACGCCACCGCAGCCGACGTCGGCAACGACAACCACATGGTGGCGTTTATCATCGCAAGCTACATCAACGCCAATTCGGATACGCTGGAAGCGCGGATCTACCCCGCCAACCAGCTCGGCGAGGAACGTGCGGTCGTCGAGGGCATGCAACTCGGCGCGGGCGCCACCATTCACATCGGCGGCACCGCGATCCACAACAACTTCAACAAGCGCATGGGGGTCTGCGACCTGCCGTTCCTGTGGCGTGACTACGAGCACTACCACCACGTGATCGACGGCAAGGTCGGGCAGACGCTCGCCGCGGAGCACGAAAAGCTCGGCCTCAAGGTGCTGGGCTGGCAGGACAGCTGGGGCTATCGCAATGTCATCACCACCAAGAAGGAGATCAAGAAGCCCGAGGACCTCAAAGGCCTCAAGATCCGAACGATCCAGACGCCCACCTACGTCGCGGCGCTCAACGCGATGGGCGCGAACGCGACGCCGATGGCGTTCGGCGAGGTCTACACCGCATTGCAGACGGGCGTGATCGACGGCTTCGAGCACTCTTCCGCCGTGGTCTATACCGGCAAGTATTACGAGGTCGCCAAATACATCACGCTGACAGAGCACCTGTTCGGGCCCACGGTCACGGTCATCTCGAAAAAGGAGTGGGACGGCTACACCGACAAGGAGAAGGAAGTCATGGCGGCGGCGGCGAAGCTCGCGCAGGACGTCAACCGCAGCCTTTCGGTGCAGCGAGCCGCCGAAGCGATGGACAAACTCAAGGCCAAGGGCATGATCGTCAATCCGATCGACAAGAGCGGATTCATCAAGGCCGCCGGTCCGCTGCAGGACCAGCTCGCCAAGTCGCTCGGCGCCGAGGACCTGCTCAAGACCATCCGCGAAACGAAATAGCGCGCCTGGCAGGATCGACGGGCGGCCCCCAACGCTCGCCAAAGGAAACGCATGCCCTCTCGACTGTTCCGCGCGGTGGACCGCACGGTCGAGTACCTGCTGTTCCTGATCTTCCTCGCCTTCACGCTGGTCGGCGGGTTGCAGGTATTCAATCGCTTTGTGCTCGGCCTGCCGCTTTCATGGAGCGAAGAATTCCAGAAATTCGGGCACATCTGGATGGTGATGCTCGCGATCCCCGTTGCCTATCGCCGCGGCGCGCACCTCGGCATGGACATGCTGCTGCGCCTGCTTCCGGCGCTGTCGCAGCGCGCGGTCGGTCTGCTGACTGAAGTACTCTGGCTCGCGCTGGCCGTCGCGATCGGCCGCTACGCGCTCGTGATAATGGCAGTGGCGAAAACGCAGGAAAGTCCCGGCCTCGGCATTCCGATGGACCGTGTTTACGCCGGGATGGTGATCGGAAGTACCTATCTCGCGTTCGTCGCGCTGCGCCGGATAGCAACGTACTTCGGCTGGAAGGATCCTCCGCCGCAGAGTCTGGGGAGCGACCACTGATGCTGGTGATCCTATTCCTGCTTCTGCTCGCGCTAATCACCCTCGGCGTGCCGATTTTGCTCGTCATGGGCATCGTCGGCCTCGCGGGCATCATGACGACGCCGGATCTCGTTCCCGCGCTGTTCCCGCAGAAGATGTTCGCGATGCTCGACAACTTCAGCCTCCTCGCGCTGCCGTATTTCATCCTCGCCGGCGAGCTGATCTCGGCGGGCGGCATCTCGAAGCGATTGGTCGAGTTCGCCGAAACGGTGGTCGGGCACTGGCGCGGCGGCCTGGGGCATGCGTCTGTCGTGTCGAGCATGGTATTCGCGGGCGTTTCCGGATCGTCGGTGGCGGACACGTCCGCGATAGGCTCGATCCTCGTCCCGGCGATGAAGGACCACGGTTACAAGCCCGGATTCGCCGCGGCACTGGTCGCTTGCGCCGGCACGATCGGCGCCATCATTCCGCCGAGCATGACGATGATCGTCTACGGGTCGATGGCCAACGTGTCGATCGGCGGGCTGTTCCTGGGCGGTATCGTCCCCGGCATTCTGATCGGCATCGGCCTGATGATCGTGATCCGGATGTATTCGCTCTGCCCCCGCGTTTCCGGAGCTGCGGCGCACCAGCGGCCGTTCAACATCCGCCGAGTCGCCCAGGGGACAATCAAGGTGCTGGCCCGCGCTGCTCGCACCGGTGCTCGTCGTCGGCGGCATCCTCTACCGGCGCCTTCACCGCGACCGAGGCCGGCGTGGTCGCCTGCTTCTACGGCTTCCTCGTCGGGTTCTTCGTCTATCGCAAGCTCAGGCTAAGCGACCTGCCGAACATCTTCATCCGCGCCGCCGTCACGACGGCGATGGTGTCGGGGATCATCGGCGTCGCCGGCGCTTTCGGGTGGTTGCTCTCCTATCTGAATTTCAACGACCTCGTCCTGGGTGGGATCACGCACATCACCGGCACCAAGCTGGGTGTGATGCTGTTGCTGATGACGATCATGCTCCTGCTCACGATGTTCGTCGACTCGATGGCAATCCTGATCATCTTGATCCCGGTGGCGGTCGTGATCGGCCGCAGCTTCGACATCGACGAGTTCCAGCTCGGCCTGATGATGGTGATGGCCACCCAGATCGGCTCGACCACGCCGCCGGTCGCGGTGCTGCTGTTCGTCGCGACCAGCATAGCCGGCTGCACGTACAACGAGACGATCCGTTACTGCTGGGCGTTCATCCTGGCCGAGCTCTCGGTGTTGCTGATGGTCGTCTTCTGGCCGGCGCTCGCGGGCTTCATTCCGCACCACTTCCTCGGTTGAGGCAGCCTCCGCACCCCGCGGCACACCGACGCCAAGCGTCGACCGCGGCGCCGATCGCCCCAGCGTCGCATCGCTTCGCGCTACTGGCGCTCGGCACCCCTGCTCCCTGACTCGCGGCGCTGCCTTTCCCGGCACACCGCCACCGCGTCGCGAATCGCGCGAATCGCCTGCGGCCGCGGAAAGCTCTTGCGCGACGCAAGCGCGATGCGACGCGACGGCACCGGCCGCGTGAAGGGAATCGGCACAACCAGCTTGCTGTGATACTTGGGCGTCAGCGCGTCGCGCGGCAGGACCGACACGCCGAGACCCGATGCCACCATGTTGCGCACCGTCTCGAGCGAATTGCTGCGGCTGACGTGGGCGTCCGCCGCGGTTCAGCTCCGGGCACGCGTCGAGCACCTGATCGCGGAAGCAATGGCCGACGTTGAGCAGGATCGTGTGCTCGGTCGATGAGCTCGTCCGGATGCGACCGACTTGCGCTTCGACCCAGCTGTGGCCCGCGCGGCACGACGACCTGAAACGGCTCCTCGTACAGGAATTCCGTGACCACGCCGGGCGGCGCGAAGGGCAGCGCAATGATCGCCGCGTCGATGCGTCCGGACTTGAGTGCCGTCTCGAGGTTCTCGGTGAGGTTCTCCTCGATATCGAGCGGCATCTGCGGCGCCAGCTCGTGCAGCGCCGGGATGAGGTCGGGCAGCAGGTAGGGCGCAACGGTGTAGATCGACGCCGAGCTTCAGCGGTCCGGCGAGCTGGTTGCGCCCGGCCTGCGCGATCTCCCGGATCCGCGCGGCTTCCTCCAGCACCTTCTGCGCCTGCTCGACGATGCGCTCGCCGACCGGCGTCACGGCACCTCGGTCTTGCCGCGCTCGAACAGGCGTGCCCAGCTCGTCCTCGAGCTTCTGGATCGCCACCGAGAGCGCGGGCTGGCTGACGAAGCACCTCTGCGCGGCGCGGCCGAAGTTCCGCTCGTTGCGCGACGGCGACGATGTAGCGAAGCTCGTTCAGCGTCATCGAAGAGGATGTTCGCGCGCGCTGTCGCAGGAACGCGGCGAAATCGTCGGCCAGCTCCGGATGCTTCAGCCCGAAATCGACGGCGGCTTCCAGGTAGCCGAGCTTGCTGCCGCAGTCGTAGCGGCGGCCGTCGAACGCATAGGCCAGCACCCGCTCGTCGGCGAGGAGCGCGCGCGATGCCGTCGGTCAGCTGGATTTCGCCGCCGGCGCCCGGCGCCATCGCGCGCAGGTGATCGAAGATGCCGCGGCGTCAGCACGTAGCGGCCGACCACCGCGAGCGTCGACGGCGTCGTGCCGGGCTTCGGCTTTTCGACGATGCGCGCGATCGGCGCGAGCGCGATCGCCCATTTGCGCCGGTCTCGACGATGCCGTAGCTGCCGACTTCCCCGGCCGTCACCGTCATGACGCCGATCACCGAACACTCCGTCGTGCTCGGCGACCTCGGTCATCTGCTTCATCACCGGCACCTCGGCGTCGATCAGGTCGTCGGCGAGCAGCACCGCGAACGGCTCGTCGCCGACGACCGGAGCCGCGCACAGCACCGCGTGGCCGAGCCCCAGCGCCTCGGTCTGGCGGATGTAGATGCAGTTGATGCCGCGCGGCGTGGCCGCCTGCACGAACTTCGAGCAGCTCGGTCTTGTTGCGGAGCTCGAGCTCGGTCTCGAGCTCGTAGGCCTTGTCGAAATGGTCCTCGATCGCGCGCTTGTTGCGGCCGGTGATGAAGATCATGTCGGTGATGCCGGCGGCGGCGGCCTCCTCGACCGCGTACTGGATCAGCGGCTTGTCGACGATCGGCAGCATTTCCTTCGGGCTCGCCTTGGTCACCGGCAGGAAGCGCGTCCCGAGCCCGGCCACCGGAAATACCGCTTTGGTGATCTTGCGCATCGTCATGGTTGTTCCTGGCGTGTTGGTGAGCGAGCGTACGGCCCCATGCGCGAGGAGGCGGCGCAAGCCGCTTTCGTCGAGGACCGGGATGCCGAGTTCCTGCGCCTTCGCGAGCTTGCTGCCCGCGTCCTCGCCGGCGACCACGTAGTCGGTCTTCTTCGACACGCTGCCCTGCGACCTTGCCGCCTTCGCGCTTCGATCAGCGCCTTGGCGTCCTCGCGCGCTCAGCGTCGGCAGCGTTCCGGTGAGCACGAACGTGAGATCCGGCGAGCCGGCCGGCGGCGGTGCGCTGCGGCGCGGACTCGGGCCAGTGCACGCCGGCCTGCGCGAGCGCCGCGATCACGTCGCGATTGTGCCGCTCGGCGAAGAAGCGGGCGATGCTCTCCGCCAGCACCGGCCCGACGTCGGGCACCTCCAGCAGCTCGCGCTTCGTCGGCGCGCAGCAGCGCGTCGAGGCTGCCGAAATGCCGCGCCAGGTCCTTCGCCGTCGCTTCGCCGACATGCCGGATTCCGAGCGCGAAGATGAAGCGGGCGAGCGTCGTGTCCTTGCTCCTGTCGATCGCGGCGACGCACGTTGGCGGCCGACTTCTCCGCCATCCGTTCCAGCGCCGGCGAGCGTCGGCGGTCCGAGCCGTAGACGTCGGCCGGCGTGCGCACGAGGCCGGCGTCGACCAGCTGGTCGACGAGCTTGTCGCCCAGGCCCTCGATGTCCATCGCGCGGCGGCAGGCGAAATGCAGCAGTGCCTGCTTGCGCTGCGCGGGGCAGACGAGGCCGCCGGTGCAGCGCGCGATCGGCTTCGTCGGGCAGCCGCACGACCGCCGAGCCGCATTCGGGGCATTCGCCGGCATCACGAACGCCTGCGCGCCGGGCGGGCGCTTTTCGAGCGACGACGCGAACGACTTCCGGGATCACGTCGCCGGCGCGGCGCACGATGACGGTATCGCCGATGCGAACGTCCTTGCGCCGGACCTCGTCCTCGTTGTGCAGCGTCGCGTTGGTCACGGTGACGCCGCCGACGAAGACCGGCTTCAGCCGCGCAACCGGCGTGATCGCGCCGGTGCGTCCGACCTGCACGTCGATGCCGATCACCTCGGTCGCCATTTCCTCGGCCGGGAACTTGTGCGCGACCGCCCAGCGCGGCTCGCGGCGTCACGAAGCCCAGCTCGCGCTGCAGATCGAGCCGGTCGACCTTGTAGACGACGCCGTCGATCTCGAACGGCAGCTCCGCGCGTCGCCTCGCCGACGTGTCGTAGAATTCGGCGAGCGCCTGCCGGCCCGCGCGCACGGCGTCGGTCATGATTGACCGGGACGCCGAGCTTTTCGATCGCATCGAGCAATCCACTTTGAGTGGGCGGGATGTCGAATCCCGTCGGCCTCGCCGATCCCGTAGGCGAAGAAATGCAGCGGGCGCCGCGCTGTCGCGGCGGGATCGAGCTGTCGCACCGCGCCGGCTGCCGTGTTGCGCGGATTGATGAAAAGCTTCTGGCCGCTGCGCGCATCCTGGCTGCGTTCAGCGCCTCGAAGTCGCGCCGCGTCATGTAGCACCTCGCCGCGCATCTCCGAGCACCGCGGGCGGATGGCTGCCGCGCAGACGCTGCGGAATGGCGCGGATCGTGCGGATGTTGCGCGTGACATCCTCGCCGATCTCGCCATCGCCTCGCGTCGCAGCGGTGACGAGCGAACCGCTTCTCGTAGCGCAGGCTGATCGCGAGGCCGTCGAACTTGAGCTCCGCCATGTAGTCGAGCGACGGCGCGTCGGCGGCGAGCCCAGATCGCGGCGGATGCGCGCATCGAACTTCGCCGCCGCGCCGACCGTCGTATCCGTTTCGGTTCGGATCGACAGCATCGGCACCGCGTGCCTGACCGGCTCGAAAGCGTCGGCCGGCGCGCCGCCGACGCGCTGGGTCGGCGAATCGGGTGCGACAAGTGCCGGGTATTGGGCTTCGAGCGCGCTGCAGCTCGCGAAACAGTGCATCGTAGTCGGCGTCGCTGATGGTCGGGGCGTCGAGGACGTAGTAGCGATGGTCGTGCTCGGCGATTTCGCGCCGCAGCGCCGCGACGCGCGCGGCAGCGGCCGCGGGTACGGCATATGGCCCGGCGGGGCGCGCAGCGTTCATCGGTGTGTCCCCACGCTTGCCGCTCTCGTCACCGCCTGTCAGCCGCCGAACAGCGCGAGCGCCCGCGGGCCGCCGGGATCGATGTGGACTTCGCGCAAGGCGACGGCGGTCGCCTGCACCTGCTCGCGGATCGCCGCGAACGCGGCATCGTCGAGCGGGCGTCTGTTGTCGTCGACGAGCGTCGCGTCGAGCGTTTGCGCCATGCGCCGTGCCGCGAGCTTCATCTGGTCGAATACGCGCACGGGGTCGGCCACGCGCGGGACATCGAGCAGGAATACCGCCCCCGGCGTCGAAGCCACGCGCAGCGCATCGGCCGTGAAGGGCTCCGATCGGTAGTTGGTGAGTGAATACAGCACGGCGCCCGTTTCCTCCTGCACCCAGTCGAACCGGCCGCCCTCGGCGAGCCGAAAGCCCGCCGCTTCGGCCACGCCGCGAAGCCGCGTCCCGGGAATCGTCGCCGGCCCCGCCTTCAGGACCGTGAGCCCGATCTGCACGTCGAGGTCCGCACAGATCCGGTCGAGCGTTTCGGCGCGCGCGGCCTCGCCTGCGGTGTCCGGCGGCACACACGCGGCCGGCAACGACGACGCGACGTCGCCTGCAAGCCGGGCGAAGCCGTCGAGCAGTGGTTGCGTCGCCGCCCCGGATCGATCGGCAAGGAGCAGGCACGCGGCGATCTCGGTGAATTCGCCCGTCGTGTCCGACTTGAGCAGTTGCCATGGCGCGGCATCGTCGCGACGGCCGAACCACCGCAACGGCTTGCCGAGACGCGCGTGCAATCCCGCAGCAAGCGCACCCGCCGTCACCGGCCGCACCGGTTGCAGCGTCACCATGCATTCGATGTCGGGATCCGGTTGCGGCCCGCCGCGCCGGCTCGACCGTCGCTCTGGCAGTGGAGAGCTCCGAAACTGCGTCGCGGGGCGCTTCCCGCACCAACGCCGATGAGGGCGTCGCGGACGGATCGGGCGACAGATCGGAGACGATCCGGGCCTTCGTTTCGAGCGGCGGCTCCCACTGCGCGTCAGGGATCTCGTCCGCAAACGCTGCGCTGACTTGTGGATTTTCCGTCGCTGCGTAGGCTGCCGCCTCGCCGCCGTCGCTCGCGGAGATCGTCGGCTCGACGCGCTCCGTCCTGCGCGGCGACGCGGTGTCGGCCGGGCCGTCGGCGACGTCGGGCTTGCGGAAGGTTGCCTCGATCCGGCGTCGGATGCGGCGCTCCTGCAGCCAGTTGTAGACGACGACGCCGGCCACGAGCGCTACGCCGGCGACGATCAGGCCAAGTTGCAGGGAGGTCATCGGTGATGGGCGTACCGAGTCGGAACCATCGTGTCCGCGGCGGTCCGCCGCGACACGCAGCACACGTCGGAATTATAGCGCGTGATCGATCGATAGCCTGAAAGGGAACAAGGGAGTGGGCCGATCGTCGGACGCTGTCCGACGCGGCAACCGCCCGCCCCGCCGTCACGCAGCCGCGGCGCCGGTCTCCGCGAGGTCCAGCGCCTCGGCGATGTCGACGGCGACGACACGGGATACGCCGGGCTCGGACATCGTGATGCCGACCAGCTGGCTCGCCATCTCCATCGTGATCTTGTTGTGCGAGATGAACACGAACTGCGTCTCTCCCGACATCGACTTCACCATCCGGCAGAAGCGATCGGTGTTCGGGTCGTCGAGGGGCGCGTCCACTTCGTCCAGCAGGCAGAACGGCGCCGGATTCAACTGGAACAGTGCGAACACGAGCGAAATCGCGGTGAGCGCCTTTTCGCCGCCGGAGAGAAGGTGAATCGATGTGTTGCGCTTGCCCGGCGGTTGCGCGACGACCTGCACGCCGGAGTCGAGGATTTCCTCGCCGGTGAGAATGAGCCGGGCCTGGCCACCGCCGAAGAGCGTCGGAAAAAGCCGTGCGAAATTCGCGTTGACGGTGTCGAATGTCTGCTGCAGCAGCTCTCGCGACTCGCGATCGATCTGGCGGATCGCATTTTCGAGCGTGGCCATCGCCTCGGTCAGGTCGGCAGCCTGCGCATCGAGGTACTGCTTCCGCTCGGTCGTCATCGAAAGCTCGTCGAGCGCCGCGAGATTGACGGCGCCCAGCTCGGTCATCGCCTGCTGCAGCCGCTCGATCTCGGCCGGCAGCCCCGACTTGTTGCCGAACGCCTTCAGCTGTTCGGGCAGCGCGACGAGATCGGCATGCGCCTAGGCGAGCTGCTCGGCGAACTGCTCTGCCTGCAGCGCCGCCGCCTGTTCCTTCAGCCGCATGTCCTCGATCTTCGCGCGTGCCGGCTCGAGCTTCTGCTCGGCTGCGAGCCGCGCCTCCTCGGCCGCCCGCAGATCGGTGCCCAGGCCTTCGAGGCGGTCGCGCGCCGCCGCCAGCGCCTGCTCCGCTTCGCTGCGCGCGGCAAGTTGTCGCTGCAGCGCCTCCTCGACCGGCGTCCAGTCGATCGCCGCCCGTTCCGAAGTGAGCTGCGCGAGCAAGTCCCGCTGCTGGGCGACTTGTGCCGTCAGTGACTCGCGCCGGCGATCGAGCTCCGCGAGCCGGTCGCGACAGCTTCGTTCGGCAAACGAAGCTTCCTGCGCGGCCCGCTCGGCGAGACGCGCGCGCTCGCGGCCGCCTGCCTGCGCGAGTTCGGCTTCGCTCATCGCCTGCCGGGCGGCGTCGCGGCGCGCCTTTTCGTCATGCATTCCGGATTGCGCGTCGGCAATTTCGCGCGCGAGCGCCTGCGCCTGCTCTGCGGCCGCCGTTTCCTCGACGGTGATCTCGGCCACTTCCTTGTCGATCTGTGCTCGTCGCTGGGCCGCCGCCTCGGCCGCTTGCCTGAGCTGGAGCAGCTCGAGCTCGAGCTCGTGACACCGCCGCTGCTGCGACGCGAAGGCCATGCTTTCGGCGTGATAGCGCTTCTGCGAGTCGTCGAGAAGCGTTTCGACGTTGGTGAGCGCATCGCGTGCGGAACTTGCGGCGGCGCTTGCTTCGGCGATCGCGTGCGCCAGGAGCGCGAGCTCGCGTTGTCGCGCAAGCACCCCGTGCAGCTCGCTGTCGGGCGCGAAAAACGACACCGCTTGCGCGCCGATCAGATGGCCTCGCGGGGTGACGAACACCTCGCCCACGGCGAGCTCGTTGCGCGCGCGCATTGCCGCCGAGACGTCGTCACGACAGCGCACGCCGCGCAGCCAGTCGGCGAGCAGCCTCGCCGTCCCTGGCGGGGCTGAACGCACCTTGGCGAGGAGCGAGTCGCCGTGTCCATTCGCGGCCGGCGCCAACTCGCCGGCATCGGGCGCGTAAACGGCAACGCGTCCCGGCGGGTCCCGAGCATCGCGTTCGTCGTCGACCCATTCGAGGACGGCGTCCAGCCGCGCGAGCTCGATCGCGTCGAGCCGCTCGCGCAGCACGGCTTCCAGCGCATCCTCCCATGGCGCCTCGACGTCCAGTCCCTGCCATAGGCGGCGCGCGTGAACGAGGTCGTGGCGTTCCTGCCACTGCGCCGAGTCCTTGCCCTGGCCGATCTTCGCCTGCAGCGCTGCAAGCGCCTGGGCGCGCGCATCGAGATCAGCATGGCGGCGCCCGGACTGCTGCGCCGCGTCGCTCGCCTCGCGCTGGCGTTCCTGCAATGCCTGGACCGAATCGCGCAATGCGTTGACGCCCGCCTCCTTCGCCGCGAGCTCGACGCCTTCCTGCCGGAGCTGGTCCTCGACATCGGCGAGCTGCGAGGTGACCGTCGCGCCAAGGCCCTGTGCCTCCCCTTCGAGCCGCTCCTTTCGCTGCGCGAGCTGGGCGAGCGCGACGGCGAGATTCTCGCGCCGCGTTCCGATGACGCCGATCGCCTGCTCGAAGCGGGCGATCCGTTCCTGCAGCAGGGCGACCTTCGCTGCCGCCTCGCGCACGGCTTCGTCCTGCGGCGGCAGCGCTGCGACGGCCGCCTGTTCCTCGGCGGCTGCCTTCTCGCGCGTGGTCAATGCAACCTCGAGCGCGCTCTGGGCGCCCGTGCTCTCGGCCGCGAGCTCGACTTCCTGCTGACCGAGTGCGCCGATCTGCTGCGCCAGTTGCGCCGCCTGTTGCGCAATCCGAGTCTCGCTCTCGCGCGCAAAGGCGAGCTGCTGCTCGAGCCGCGTGACCTCGGCGTTCGCCGCGTAGTAGCCGCCCTGCTTTTCGTGCAGCGCGTCGCCCGCGGCGTAATGCTCGGCGCGTAACGCCTCCTGCTTCGCCTCCATCGCGCGCACGTCGGCCTGCAGGCCTTCCAACGCAACGGCCAGGTTGCCGATCGTTGCGGTGTGCCGGTCGCGCGCATTGGCCGCATCCTGTTGCTTCGAGAACCAAAGCAGCTGCTGCGCGCTCTTCAGCCGCGCCTCGTGCTCGCGATACTCGGCAGCGACCCGCGCTTGCCCCTCGAGCTTTGCGAGCTGGCTCGCGAGCTCGATCCGGATGTCCTCGACGCGCGACAGGTTCTCGCGCGTATCGGCGAGCCGCCCCTCGGTTTCTCGGCGTCGCTCCTTGTATTTCGAAACGCCGGCGGCCTCCTCGAGGAACACCCGCAGCTCCTCGGGCTTCGCCTCGACGACTCTCGAGATCATCCCCTGCTCGATGATCGCGTAGGCACGCGGTCCAAGGCCCGTGCCGAGGAACAGATCGTGGATGTCGCGGCGGCGAACGGGGATGCTGTTGATGTAGTACGTCGAATCGCCTTCGCGCGTCAGCACGCGCTTGATCGACAGCTCGGCATACTGGCCCCATTGCCCGCCGATCCTGCCGGCGCTGTTGTCGAACGAGAGCTCGACCGATGCGCGGCCCACCGGCTTGCGGTCGCCCGCCCCGTTGAAGATCACGTCCTGCATCGATTCGCCGCGCAGCGCCGAGGCCTTGGATTCACCGAGGACCCAGCGCACCGCGTCGATGACGTTGGACTTGCCACAGCCGTTGGGGCCGACGATGCCGCACAACTGACCCGGCGTGGCGATCGCCGTCGGGTCGACGAACGATTTGAAGCCGGCAAGCTTGATTTGGGTGAGGCGCAATTGACGTCCGGGACGTGGCGATGGGGCCGCCGCAATCGACACTGGCCGAGGCAGATCGGCAGCGTCGCGGCAAATGGCAAATTATAGCGGATCGGCGCGGCCGGTTTCGCCTCGCCGGGCGGGTGCGGTCACGCCGGAACGGCAGGTGTGTCGGCCGCGAGGCGTCCTTCCGCAACCGCGTGGCAGGCGACCGTGCCGCCGCCTGCAACGGGTAAGAGCTCGGGACGCTCGGCACGGCAGCGATCGTTCGCGTGCGGGCATCGCGGATGGAATGCACACCCGGCCGGCGGGTCGAGGGGATTGGGCACTTCACCCGCGACGGCAACGCGGGCGCGGCCCGTGAGCGAGAGGTCCGGCACTGCAGCGAGAAGCATCCGCGTATAAGGATGCCGCGGCGTGTTGAAGAGGCGGCGTGTCGGCGCGAGCTCGACGATGCGCCCCAGGTACATCACGCCCACGCGATCGGCGACGTGGTGAACCACGGCGAGATTGTGCGAAATGAACAGATAGCTGAGACCCAGTCGGCGCTGCAGGTCGCGCATCAGGTTCAGCACCTGCGCCTGTACCGAAACGTCGAGCGCGGACGTCGGCTCGTCGCAGATGAGAAAACGCGGCTGCGTCGACAGCGCCCGGGCGATCGAAATCCGCTGCCGCTGGCCACCGGAGAATTGATGGGGATAGCGGGCGCCATCGGCCGGGGTAAGCCCGACCTGAACGAGGAGCGCCGCGACGCGGGCATCGACGTCGGCCTTCCTCCTGCCGCTTTCCTCCGCGACGATCGGTTCCGCGACGATATCCGCGACCCGCCAGCGCGGGTTGAGACTCGCGTACGGATCCTGAAAGATCATTTGCATGCCGCGGCGCGTCCGACGTTCCGCGGCGGATCGGGCGGACGCCCCGGTACCCGCCAGCGTGGTGCCGTCGAAAGCAATCGTTCCGCGCGTCGGTGCGTAAAGCCCGACGATCAGCCGCGCAACCGTCGATTTGCCGCACCCCGATTCGCCGACGAGGCCGAGCGTTTCTCCTCCCGCGATCGAAAAGCTCACGCCGTCGACGGCTCTGACGAAACCGCGCGGCCTGCGTTCGAGGAGACGGTTGAGCCACGGCGGCGAAACGTCGAAGGTGCGCGCGACGTCGGTCAGGCAGAGCAGCGCCTCGCGTTGATGCGCCCCTACGCTTGCGGCTCTCGCTGCTGTGCTGCCCCCCGAGGCAGCTTGCAGTTGCGCGGTTTTGGGCGGCCCGGCGGCGCTCATCGCAGTTTCATTGGCGTCACGCGCCTTGCGCGCGCCAGCACGCCGCATGCGTGGAGCCGACCGGCTCGAGTACCGGCAGCTCCCGCTGGCAACGTTCGAGCGCGACCGGGCAGCGAGGGTGGAAAGGGCAGCCCGAGGGAACGGCATCGAGGCGCGGCATCGCGCCATCGATCTGCGCGAGCTCGTAACGCTCGTCGGCGATCGACGGAATCGAGCCCATGAGGCCGATCGTGTACGGATGCGCCGGCCGATGGATGACGTCGGCGACCGGGCCGATCTCGACGATGCGGCCCGCATACATCACCGCGACGCGATCCGCGGTTTCCGCGATCACGCCCATGTCGTGCGTCACCAGCATCACCGCGGTGTCGTGGTCGCGGCAAAGGCGCCTTATCAGCTGGATGATCTGCGCCTGGATCGACACGTCGAGCGCGGTCGTTGGCTCGTCGGCGATGATGAGGCGAGGGCTCGCGGCGAGCGCGAGGGCGATCACCACGCGCTGCCGCATCCCACCGGAAAAGTGGTGCGGATACTGATCGATGCGATGCGCGGCCCCGGGAATTCCGACCTCGTCGAGCAGCGCGATCGCGCGCGCTCGCGCTTGTGTCGCCGAAAGCGGCAGATGGGTGCGGATGGTCTCGGTCAATTGGCGACCGATGCTGTAGAGCGGATTGAGCGAGGTCAGCGGGTCCTGGAAGATCGCGCCGATCTCTCGACCGCGCACCTTGCGCATTTCGTCGTAGGGCAGCTGATCGATGCGCCGACCGAGGAACCGGATCGCGCCGCCGCTGATGCGACCGGGCGGATCGATAAGCCCGATCACCGCTGCCCCGGTCAATGATTTGCCGGCACCCGATTCGCCGACTACGCCCAGAACTTCGCCTGGCGCGATCGTGAACGAAATGCCGTGGACCGCCCGCAGCGTACCGTGTCGCGTCGGGAACTCCACGCAAAGGTTCTCGACCGCGAGCAACGACTCCGGCATGACTGCCCCTAGCGATGGCTACCGCAGCTTCGGATTGAGCGCATCGCGCAACCAGTCCCCCAGCAGGTTGATCACGAGCACCATGATCACGAGCGCAGCGCCCGGAAATATCGTGATCCACCATTCGCCCGAGAACAGATAGTCGTTGCCGACACGGATCAGCGTCCCCAGCGACGGCTGCGTGGGCGGAACGCCGACGCCCAGGAACGAAAGCGTCGCTTCGGTGATGATCGCCGTCGCAATGTTGATCGTCCCCAGCACCAGCACGGGACCGAGCACGTTCGGCAACAGATGACGACGCATGATGGCGAACGGCGAGATCCCGATCACGCGGGCGGCCTGCACGTACTCGCGGTCCTTTTCCACCAACGTCGAGCCGCGGACCGTACGCGCATACTGGACCCAGTTGGCGGCGCCGATCGCGGCGATCAGAACGAACAAGGCGATGCTCGAATGGGCATCGCGGGGCAGCGCGGCGCGGGCGACGCCGTCGATCAGAAGCGCAATCAGGATCGCCGGGAACGACAGCTGGATGTCGGCGATGCGCATGATGAAGGCATCCGTCTTGCCGCCGGCATATCCGGCGACCAATCCGAGCGTGACGCCTACCAGCACGGCGAGCGCCACCGACGCAAGGCCGACCAGCAGAGAGATCCGGGCGCCGAACATGATCGCCGACAGCACGTCGCGCCCCTGGTCGTCGGTGCCGAGCAGATAACCTGCCTTGCCGCCGACCTGCCATTCGGGTGGCGCGAGCGCATCGTGCAAATCGAGCGTCCGGAGATCGAACGGGTCGTGCGGCGCGAACCATGGCGCGCCCAGTGCAGCGGCAAGGCAGACGAGCAGGACGATGGCCGCCACGATCGCCACCGGCGAATGGCGAAAGCTGTACGCCAGGTCGCCCTGCCACGCGCCGGCAAGTCGTTCGGCCGCCGTCGGCGAGGACGCAAGGGAGCCGGCAAGATCGCTCATCGCTGGAATTGACCCCTTTCCTCACCCCTGGAAATGCGGGGCGAGGTGCGCGAGCGCCTTCATGACCGCGGCGTGGGCCTGCGCGCACACCTGCTCCTTCCAGTCGGCGGCATCGACATAGAAGGCGTCGCGCATCTGCCGGCGGATCGCCGTGCGCCGCTCGGCGCTCGCTCCCGGCTGATTGTGGAGCCAATGATCGGCGCGCAACGCCTGAAACACGTCGGCGAGCGGCAGCGTGCCGTATTCGAGCGCGATCCCCGCGTATTCGGCGCCGGGGCATTCGTCGTACGCCGCGTTGTACATGACGCCCGTGAGCGGCGCCGATGTCGACGAGCCGTCCTGGTAGGCCGTCACGTCGGCGCCCCACCAGGTGCGCGTCCGCGCAAGATCCGTGGCGAGATCGCGGCCGGCGTAGATCTTCTCGCCATGGCCGCGCGGTCCCAAGCCGGTGTGAAAGTCGATCCATGCGAGCCGCGCATGCCCGGTCCCGTGTCGCCGGAGCACTGCCCGCAGGGTGAGGTTGCTCCACGACGCCGCGGCGCCGCCGTAGAACATGCCGTCGGGAAACTCGTACTGGCCGCCGCTGACCGCCGCTTGATACGCACGCTCGCCCTGGGTCGCGATGAAGTCCGCGATCTTCGCCTCGTTTTCCGGAGGCGGCGGCCATGTTGCGGGGATAAGGAGTGGATGGACCGCGGCGTATGCGGGGTTCGGCGGCGGCGGCGCCTGAAAATCGCGAAAATTGCGATTCAGATCGACGTTGTCCTCGTTGACCCTGCGCCCGTGTGCAAAGCCGTAGGGGTTGACCGCGTGCACGAACAGCACGGCGACGCCTGCATCGCGCGCGGCACGGACGAATCCTTCATCCTGCAACAACCCGACCTGGACACCGGAGCCGCAATAGCCTTCGATGCCGTGCGTCCCCGACGTCAGCACCAGAAGGCCCTTGGCCTCGACGGCGCCGAGCAACGCGACGTCGATCGCCAGCGCTTCGCCGTCGATGCCGTGGTAACCCGCGAGCGCATGTGATTCGACGGTCAGATGCCGCACGCGCGTGGCAGCGATGAACTTGGCGCGCGCTTCTGCGTAGCTTCGCGAAAAATGGGCGACGGCATCCATATTCGCGCCGGGTCAGTCGCCGAGCGGCATTGCCTTTTCGGCGAGCGCCGCGAGATAGCCGGCGCCAAGCGGGATCACCGCATCGTTGAAATCGTACGTGCTGTTGTGGAGGAAGCAGCCGCTTTCGGCGCCGCCTTGCCCCAGCCGCGCGAACGCGCCGGGCTTCGCCTGCAGCATGAAGGCGAAATCCTCGGAGCCCATCGACGGGTCGAGATTGCGCACGACGTTGTCGGCGCCGATCAGCGATTCGGCCACGCCCGCCGCAAACTCGACCTGGCGGTCGTGGTTGATCGTCGCCGGATACACGCGCTCGTACTTGAGCGTCGCCGTCGCGCCGAAGGCGGTCGCAATCGCCGGGATCAGTTGCGAGAGGCGCCGCTCGATCATGTCCTGCGTCGCCGGCCGGAACGTGCGCACTGTGCCAACGAGCTTCGCGTGCGCTGGGATTACGCTCATCGCGCCCGGATTGCCGGCTTGCATCGCGCAGAGACTCACCACCGCGGTATCGATCGGGCTCACGTTCCGGCTAACCACCGACTGCACCGCGGTAATGATGTGTCCGGCAACGAGCACCGGATCGATCGCCGCGTGGGGATGCGCGCCGTGGCCGCCGCGGCCATCGATGGTGATCTCGATGCGATCCGCCGCGGCCATCGCCGGACCGGGGGTGATGCCGATGCGCCCCGGCGGAAGCCCCGGCCAGTTGTGGAGCGCGAACACCTGCTCTGCCGGAAAGCGCTCGAACAGCCCGTCGGCGATCATTTCCTTCGCGCCCGCATAGCCTTCCTCGCCCGGCTGGAAGATGAGATACGCGGTTCCGTCGAAGTTGCGCGTCTCGTGGAGGTAGCGCGCCGCGGCGAGCAGCATCGTCGTGTGGCCATCGTGGCCGCATCCGTGCATCCGCCCGTCGTAGCGCGACTTGTGCGCGAAGGTGTTTTCCTCCTGCATCGGCAGCGCGTCCATGTCGGCGCGCAGGCCGATCGAGCGGCCGCTCGCCGCGCTGCGCCCGGGCACGACGGCGACGATGCCGGTGCGTCCGATTCCCGCATGATGCTCGATCCCCAGCGCCGCCAGCTGCTCGCAGACGACTTTCGCGGTACGGTGCTCGTCGAAGCCGAGCTCCGGGTGCATGTGCAGATCGCGGCGCAGCGCGGTGAATTCGGCGTGCCAGCCACGGATGTGTTCGACGGGATTCGCCATGCAACCTCTCAAACCGCGAAGCGCTCGACCCGCAGCCGCGGATCGACGGCATAGTACAGGAGATCGACGAGGAGGTTGATCAGCACGAAAACCAGCGCGATGAAGCACAGATACGCGGCCATCACCGGAACGTCGGCGAAGTTGACCGCCTGAATGAAGAGCAGGCCCATCCCCGGCCACTGGAACACGGTCTCCGTGATGATCGCGAAAGCGATGATCGCGCCCAGCTGCAAACCGGTGATCGTGATCACTGGCACCAGCGTGTTCTTGAGCGCATGGCCGAAGTGGATCGCGCGGTCGGCTAAGCCCACGGGCCCGTGCGAACTTGATGTAGTCGGTGCGCAGCACCTCGAGCATTTCCGAGCGCACGAGGCGCATGATGAGCGTCATCTGGAAGAGCGAGAGCGTGATCGCAGGCAGGATCAGCGCCTTCAATCCGCTCTTGGTGAGGAGCCCGGTGGTCCACCAGCCGAGCGCCACCGTCTCGCCTCTGCCGAACGACGGCAGCCAGCCCAGCAGGACCGCGAAGACGAGGATCAGCAGGATGCCGATCAGAAACGTCGGCAGGCTCACGCCGATGAGCGAGCCCGCGAGCAGCAGGTGGGAGAGCCACGCATTCCGGTGCAGCGCCGTGTAGACACCGAGCGGAATCCCCACGACGAGTGCGAGGAGCGCTGCGGCGATCGACAATTCGAGCGTCGCCGGCAGCCGCTCCTTGAGCAGTGTTGACACGGGGCGCCCCTGGCGCAACGACAGCCCGAAGTCACCGTGCACCGCATTGCCGACGAAGCGGGCGAACTGGACCGGGAACGGCTGATCGAGCCCGAGATCGGCGCGCAACCGTGCCCGGTCCGCGAGCGTCGCATCCGGCCCCACCATGAATGCGACCGGATCGCCGGTGAAGTTGAAGAGGCCGAACGCGATGAATGCCACGACCGCCATCACGGCGATCGACTGCAGGATGCGGCGAAGGATGAAGGCGGACAACTCGGCCGGCTTGACGATCGGACTGCCCGCGCACGCGCAAGACGCCGCCGGGCGCGCCGATAATGCCGAAAGCTCCTTGGGCCGTCAATGTGCCTCGAGGCCCGCGGCCGTGCCGGCACGAATTTGTGGTTCAATACGCTGCCCGCGCCGCGAGGGAGAGTGCGCCCTCTCAGGGGTGGGCCGATCCGGTCGGCCGTCCGCGATGCTGCGCTTTCTCCTGACCCGGTTTTCCCTCATCGTCCCGACATTCATCGGAATGACGCTGCTGGCGTTTTTCCTGATCCGGCTCGTTCCCGGCGATCCCATCGAGACGATGGCGGGCGAGCGGGGCATCGACGAAGCGCGGCACGCGGCGCTCCTCAAGGAGTACGGTCTCGATCGGCCCGTGCTCGTCCAGTACGGCATCTACATCGGCCGCGTGCTGCATGGTGATCTTGGCCGCTCGATGATTACACAGACGCCCGTCCTTTCCGAGTTCGCGACGCTGTTTCCGGCGACGATCGAGCTCGCGCTCTGCGCGATCGTATTCGCACTCGTCGTCGGCATTCCGGCGGGCATGGTGGCGGCCGTCCGCCGCAACTCGTTCTTCGATCACGGCGTGATGGGCGCCTCGCTCACCGGCTACTCGATGCCGATCTTCTGGTGGGGGCTCCTGCTGATCCTGCTCTTCTCCGTGCAGTTGGGCTGGACACCGGTCTCCGGCCGCATCGACGTCAAGTACTACATCGAGCCGGTAACGGGGTTCCTGACGATCGACGCGCTCCTGTCCGGTGAGAAAGGCGCGTTCGCCTCGGCGCTGTCGCACCTGATCCTGCCGACGATCGTGCTGGGGACCAACCCGCTCGCAATCATCGCGCGGATGACGCGCTCGGCGATGCTCGAGGTGCTGGGCGAGGATTACATCCGCACCGCGCGGGCCAAGGGGCTGTCGCGGCTGCGCGTCGTCGCGCTGCACGCCTTCCGCAACGCGCTGATTCCCGTCGTTACGGTGATCGGCCTGCAGGTGGGCGTGCTCTTCACCGGCGCGATCCTGACGGAGACGATCTTCTCGTGGCCCGGCGTCGGCAAGTGGCTGATCGAGGCAATCAACCGTCGCGACTACCCGGTGCTTCAGGGTGGCACTGCTGATGCTGGGTTTCGTCGTGATGGTCGTAAATCTTCTCGTCGACGTCACCTACGGCGTCATCAATCCGCGAATAAGGCGCACAAACGGATGATGGAGGCCGATCTCGTCGCAGCCGCGGCCGTCCCCATTCCCGCCCCACGCTCGCCCCTGCGCGAGTTCTGGGGCTACTTCAGCGCCAACCGCGGTGCCGTCGCCGGACTCGTCGTCGTCGTGACGATGCTGCTCGTCGCCGCCTTCGCCGACGTGCTCGCGCCGTACCCGCCGGATCTCACCAACAACGCCGTGTTCCTTAAGCCTCCGGCGTGGCAAGCCGGCGGCTCGCATGCGTATCTGCTCGGCACGGACGCGATCGGCCGCGACATGCTGTCCCGCCTGATCCACGGTGCGCGGCTGTCGCTCTCATCGGCCTCGCCGTCGTCGCGCTGTCGATCGTGGTTGGCATCACGCTCGGGCTCGTCGCCGGATTTGCCCGCGGCATCACCGAGATCGCGATCATGCGGCTGATGGACATCATCCTGACTCTGCCAAGCCTGCTGCTCGCGATCGTGATCGTCGCGATCCTCGGCCCGGGGCTGATGAATGCGATGCTGGCGGTGGCGGTGGTCGTGCTCCCGCATTACGTTCGCATAACGCGCGCCGCGGTGATCTCGGAGACATCGAAGGACTACGTCACGGCCGCGCGCGCGAACGGCGCAGGGCTGCTGCGCCTCATGTTCAGCGAGGTCCTGCCCAACTGCGCGGCGCCGCTGATCGTCCAGGCCTCGCTCGGCGTCTCCGTCGCGATCCTCGACGCCGCTGCGCTGGGCTTCCTCGGCCTGGGCGCGCAGCCGCCCGCGTCCGAGTGGGGCACGATGCTGGCCGATGCCCGCGAGTTCGTGCTGCGCGCCTGGTGGGTCGTCACGTTCCCGGGAATCATGATCCTCGTCACCGTTCTCGCCTTCAACCTGCTGGGCGACGGACTGCGCGACGCGCTCGACCCAAAACTGAAGCGCTGAGCGCTCGCGATGCCGCTGCTCGAAATCCTGGATCTGCACGTCGATTTCCCGGCGCAGAGCGGCGTCATGCACGCCGTCGAAGGCGTCTAGCTGACGCTCGCCGAGGGCGAAGTGCTCGGCATCGTGGGCGAATCGGGGTCGGGCAAGAGCGTCACGATGCTTGCGCTGATGGGGCTCGTCCCGTTCCCGGGCCGAGTTCGTGCGAGCCGGCTCGCCTTCGCCGGCCGCGACCTCAGGACAATCTCCGATCGCGACCGGCGGGCGCTCGTCGGCAAGGACGTGGCGATGATCTTCCAGGATCCGACGACGAGCCTGAATCCGTGCTTCACCGTCGGCTTCCAACTGGGCGAAACGCTGCGCCTGCACCTCGGACTCGACCGTAAGGCGGCGCTCCGCCGCGCAACCGAGCTGCTCGAGCAGGTGGGCATCCCCGCCGCGTCGAGCCGTCTCCGCGACTTTCCGCACCAGCTCTCGGGCGGCATGAACCAGCGCGTAATGATCGCCATGGCGATCGCCTGCAATCCGCGGCTCCTGATCGCCGATGAGCCGACCACCGCGCTCGACGTGACGATCCAGGCGCAGATTCTCGATCTTCTGCGCGGCCTGCAGCGCGAGCGCGGCATGGCGCTGATCCTCGTCACGCACAACATGGGCGTCGTCGCTGAAATGGCCCGACGCGTGGCCGTGATGTACGCCGGTCAGATCGTCGAGGAGCGTCCGGCCGATGCGCTGTTCGCGGGACCCGAGCATCCCTACACCGCAGCGCTGCTCGCGGCGATGCCCGAACGCAGCACGGGCGAGGCAACGCCTCGCCACGATCCCGGCGAATGGTGCCCGGTCTCTACGATCGGCCACGCGGCTGCCTGTTCGCGCCGCGCTGCCGGTATGCGACGAAGCACTCGTGCGCGGTGCGGCCCGAGCTGCGGCCGTGGGCTGGCGGATCGATCCGCTGCCACTATCCGCTGGGTGACCCCCAGCGCGACGCTGCGATCGCGCGCGACCGCCTCGCGGCAACAGCCACGACTGCCACGCCATGAGCGCCGCCGGGCCGCCCCAAGGACGCCTACGCGAGCAGGGCGAAGCCAAGGCCCGAAGGGCGTGTCTGCGAGCGTGGGCGGCGGCCGACCCCAAGCTGCAACGCGACAAGTGCAACGGTGCGGAGGCCGCATGGAATTGCTCCCCCTCGGGGGGCAGCGCAGCGGCGACAGCCTCAAGCGTGGGGGCACACCCATGAGCGCCGCCGGGCAGCCCCAAGGCGCGAATGGGTCTTCCTCGCGGGACGACGCAGCAGTGGTGCCGGGCGCGCGGGCCCGGCATCCCACAGCCGTTGTCAGCGCACAAGACCTGTCACGAATCTATGAAATCCGCCGCGGCCCGCTGCGCGAGCCGGTGAAGCTGCATGCAGTGGGCGGCGTGTCGTTCGCGATCGAGGCGGGCGATACCCTGGCCGTCGTCGGCGAGTCAGGCTGCGGCAAGTCGACGCTCGCGCGCATCGTGTCGCTGATCGAAAAACCAAGCGGAGGCCAGCTTTCGCTCGCGGGCACCGATGCGGTCAGGGCCACGCCGCACGCAGCGGCGGAGCCTGCGCAAGGCGGTGCAGATGGTGTTCCAGAACCCCTACGGGTCGTTGAATCCGCGCAAGAAGATCGGCGCGATCCTCGAAGCGCCGCTCGCGATCAATACCGACCTCGCGCCGCCGGAGCGCGCGCGTCCGCGCGCGCGCGATGCTCGCGAAGGTCGGCCTGCGGCCCGAGCATTACGTCCGCTATCCGCACATGTTCTCGGGCGGCCAGCGCCAGCGAATCGCCATCGCGCGGGCGCTGATGCTCAATCCCGCGCTGGTCGTCGCCGACGAGCCGGTATCGGCGCTCGACGTTTCGGTTCAGGCGCAGGTGCTGAACCTGCTTGCCGACCTGCAGGGCGAACTCGGCCTCGCCTATCTCTTCATCTCGCACGATCTCGCCGTCGTCCGCCACATCGCGCACGAAGTGCTCGTGATGTACCTGGGCCTCGCGATGGAACAGGGCAGCAAGGAGCGGATCTTCGCCCGCCCGCTCCACCCCTACACCCAGGCGCTGCTCGCCTCGACGCCCGGAATCACTGCGGCCGACCGCCGCGAGCGCATCGTGCTGAAGGGCGAGCTGCCCTCGCCGCTCGATCCGCCGACAGGCTGCGTGTTCTCGACCCGCTGTCCGCATGCGATCGAGCGCTGCCGCGTCGAGCGCCCGGCCCTGCGCCCGCTCGACGGCAGGCAGGTATCATGCCACCTTGCGGAGCGTTTTCTCGAACCCGGTCGTCCTGATGCGGACGATTCCGTGCTGCGCGCGACGCAGCCCCACCAAGGAGGAGTCATCACATGACGAAGCTCGATCCGGCAACGCGCCGATCCCCAGCGCCCGGCGCGCGCTCTACCTGGCGCTTGCGCTTCCGCTCCTCATCGCCACCGCCGTCGCGGGCGCGAAGACCCTCGTGTTCTGCTCCGAAGGAAGCCCGGAGAATTTCTATCCCGGCATCAACACGACGGGCACGTCGTTCGACGCCAACAGCCAGATCTACAGCCGCATCGTCGACTTCGAGCGCGGGGGCACGCGCGTTGTGCCGGGTCTCGCCGAAAGCTGGGACATTTCCGCCGGACGGCAAGGTCTATACATTCCACCTGCGCAAGGGCGTGAAGTGGCACAACCACCGCGCGTGGAAGCCCACGCGCGACTTCAACGCCGACGACATGATCTTCATGATCGAGCGGCAATGGAAGGAAGCGAATCCCTATTTCAAGGTGACGAGCTAGCAACCACTCGTACTTCAACGACATGGGGATGCCGAAGCTCCTGAAGTCGGTCGAGAAGGTCGACGACTACACGGTGAAGATCACGCTCGAGCGAGCCGAAGCGCCGTTCCTGTCGGATCTCGCGATGGAATATGCGGGCGTCCAGTCCAAGGAATACGCCGACGCCATGATGAAGGCGGGAACGCCCGAAAAGCTCGACCAGGAGCCGATCGGCACCGGGCCCTTCTATCTCGTCCAATACCAGAAGGACGCGCTGATCCGCTACAAGGCGTTCCCGCAGTTCTGGGGCGGCAAGGCGAAGATCGACGATCTGGTGTTCTCGATCACGCCCGACGCGTCGGTGCGCTGGGCCAAGCTGCAGAAGGGCGAATGCCACGTGATGCCGTATCCGAATCCCGGCCGACCTCGATGCGATCCGCAAGGACCCCAACGTCGTGGTGCTCGAGCAGCCCGGCCTCAACGTCGGCTACCTCGCCTACAACGTCACCAAGAAGCCGTTCGACGACGTGCGCGTGCGCAAGGCCGTCAACATGGCGATCGACAAGAAGGCGATCATCGACGCGGTGTTCCTCAGTACCGGCATTGCCGCCAAGAACCCGATCCCGCCGACGATGTGGTCGTACAACGATGCGATCAAGGACGATCCGTACGATCCGGCCGCAGCGAAGAAGCTCCTGGCGGAGGCCGGCTACCCGAACGGCTTCACGACCGACCTGTGGGCCATGCCGGTGCAGCGCCCCTACAACCCGAACGCGCAGGCGCATCGCGGAGCTGATGCAGGCGGACCTCGCGAAGGTCGGCATCACCGCCGAGATCAAGAGCTACGAATGGGGCGAGTACCGCAAGCGCATGCAGAACGGCGAGCACCAGATGGGAATGCTCGGGCTGGACCGGCGACAACGGCGATCCGGACAACTTCCTCGCACAAGCTCCTCGGCTGCGACGGGGCCAAGCCCGGCGGCAGCAACGTGGCGAAGTGGTGCTATCAGCCTTTCGAGGATCTCGTGCTAGAAGGCGGTGACGCTGACCGACCAGAAACAGCGCGCCGATCTCTACATGAAGGCGCAGGTGATCTTCAAGGAGCAGGCGCCGTGGTTCACGATTGCGCATGCGGTGCAGCTTAAGCCGGTGCGCAAGGAAGTGATCGACTTCAAGTTGAGTCCCTTCGGCCGGCACACGTTCTACGGCGTGGACATCAAGGAGTAGCTCCCGCTACGCCGCGGCGGCCGGCCCCGGCTGTCGCAGCGCGCGCGCCCGCCGCGACGCGTAAAGGCAGATGCCGGCGGCGACGGACACGTTGAGGCTCCCGACCGTTCCCGCGATCGGGATGCCGACGATGCGGTCGCACAGCTCGCGCGTGAGCCGCCGCAGGCCCGTGTCCTCGGCTCCGAGCACCCAGGCGACCGGGCCGCTGACGTCGGCGTCGAACAAGCTTTCGCCGCCGGCGTCGGCGCCGAGGATCCACACGCCCTTCTCCTTGAGGCCGCGCAGCGTCCGCGCGAGATTGGTCACCGTGATCACCGGTATCGCTTCCGCGGCCCCGCTCGCCGCCTTCGCCACCGTCGCGTTCACCCCGACCGCCCGATCCTTCGGCACGATGACCGCCTGCGCGCTGAACGCGTCGGCGTTGCGCAGGCAGGCGCCGAGATTGTGCGGATCGGTCACGCCGTCCAGCACGAGCAGCAACGCCGGCTCGGTCAGCGATTCGAGCAGTTCGTCGACGGTGGCGTGCGGCGCCGAGGCATCGACAATCGCGACCACGCCCTGATGGCGATCGGTCCCCGCGATTTCGCGCAACCGCTCGTCGGCGGCTGCATGGACGGGGCAATGCGCCGCCTCGGCGCGGGTAACGATATCGCGCATCCGCGCATCGTGGCGGCCCGCGGCGACGTAGACCGCACGGACCGACTCGGGCTGCTGCCGCAGCCGTGCGGTAACCGCATGAAATCCATGGAGAGAACGGGTTGCCGGCGACACTCTCGAAACCGAAGCGAAATGCACCCAGTGGGCGGGCGCACAGTGTACCGCCGCGGTCTACCGCGCAGGGGCTGCTTCGGCGGCGGCTTTGCGTGCCGCCGCCTGACCTTCGATGAACGCCGGGTTGCCGGGCATCTTCTGGAGCGCCTTCGCGAACGCGTCGACCGCTTCCGGGTAGCGCTTGAGGTGGACATAGCTCCGCGCGAGCAGCGCCCAATCATCGGCGGTCCCATCCTTGTCCTTTAGCCGCTGCGCGAGACGTTCGGCGGCGACTTCGACGGATGGCGCGGCGCCATTCGACCCGTCGCCCTGTCCAGTCGCAGTGGGTGTCGCGGCTGTCGCCGGGACGCCGCCGACAGTCGCCTCCGGTGCGGTGCGCGACGACAGCTCGAGATAGAGGGCCACGCCGGTCACCAGCATTGCGGATGCGGCAAGCGCAATGATTCCGAACAGCCATTTGCGTGCAGCCACCATTGCGATCGCTCCGTCAGTCAAAGGTCCCAGCGCGAGCCCACATAATAGAAACGGCGGCGCACGTTGTCGACGATCACCGGGCTCGTGGCCTTCGAAGTCTTCAGATCGCCTTCGGCTCGGACCCAGAAGCGGTCCTTGACCCCAGAGCCCCTTCGAACGTGCCATCATCCGCTCGTGTAACCTTGCGTCGCCGCTGGACGTGGCGCCCGACGCTTTCGCCGAGCGCCCTTCCCGCCCTCGCTCCCGTGACGACCGAATTTCGCCAGATCGTCGAAGGCGCGCTGCTCGTGTTCGCAGCGCTGCTTCCTATCGTCAATCCGTTTGGTGGCGCTCCGGTCTTCCTGGCGATGACGGCCGACTGCACGCCCGAGTTGCGGGCGACGATCGCCAAGCGGATCGCCGCCAACGCGTTTCTCCTGCTACTCGCGTCCGTATCGATCGGAACCTACGTCCTGGATTTTTTCGGACTGTCGGTTCCGGTCGTGCAGGTCGCGGGCGGCATCGTCGTCTGTGCCGCAGGATGGGAGCTGTTGCGTGCGGAAAGCGTGACGCGCGAACCACCGACCACGCCACCCGGCGCAGCGGAAATCGCCAGCCGCGCGTTCTATCCGCTGACACTGCCGATCACCGTGGGTCCCGGCACGATCTCGGTCGCCATCACGATCGGCGCCAACCATCCGCGCAACGTCCAAGCGCTGCTCGCGAACGGCACCGCCGACCTCATCGGCGCGACGATGATCGCGGCGACCGTATTCATCTGCTACCGCTACGCCGATCGGGTGCTGCGGCTGCTCGGCGAGACCGGCACGAGCGTGCTGGTCAGGCTATCCGCGTTCATCCTCTTCTGCATCGGCGTGCAGATCTTCTGGAACGGCGCGACCGCGCTGCTGTCGACGGTGCCAGCATTGCAAGGGCGATGATTCGTCCTCGGGCCCGCGTTCGCGTGCTGCGCGAGTTGGCAGCAAGTGAATGATTCGGCTATAATGTTCGGTTGTCCGCGGCCGGCACGCAGATGCCTCGCGGCGCAATTCCACCTCGTGTGCCGGTGTAGCTCAGTTGGTAGAGCAGCGCATTCGTAATGCGAAGGTCGAGGGTTCAACTCCTTCCACCGGCACCATAAGAACAAGACGTTAGCGCGATACGCCCGTACCGGCCCGAACGTCGTAACTGCGATTTGACTGCGCTCGCCGAGACAAGTTGGCGTTACGATTGCGCCATGAGCGGCGACGCAGCGACGACATCGTTACCTGGATGATCTTGGCCCTTTCATTACTGCCGCATGAGGAATTCCAAGAAGTCTATTTGCCTACCGATGATGATTAGACTTTGGTATTCCTCGTACTCGCGACGCTCTCCGTCAACGCCGGACCGGGGGACGTCGTGGCCCTGCGCGGCCTCACCCTGAACTCGCTCGGCGGCACGAACGGCATTGACGTTCAATCCGCGTCTAGACTCGACGTCGAAGGCGCCCAGATCTCGGGTTTCCCGGGCGCCGGCATTCTGGTCGACGACGCGGCGGCGCCGAACCAGGTATCGATCGTGAACCTTGTATATTGGGAATTGAGCGATTTGTAGTGCTTGCTATGAGCGGCGGAAACTATGGTTTCTCCGGGGAGGCCGTTGGACCCTTAAGGCTTGGACCTTGTCCGTTAGATCGGCCCCCCGCCTTCTTTGCTAAGACCGTGGAGTATCCCAGACGCGAGAGTCTGCATCACAAGGTCGGTTTCGCAAGGGTGCAAGGTCGGGGGAACCGGAGCTCAGCGTAATACGGGAGCCGCCATGAAACAAGTCAATCAGATTGGGGTTGATGTGGGTTCGAAAGAGTTGGTGTGTGCGATGCAGTGCGCGGGGCAACGCTCGCCGCTGGCGAGGTTTGCGAACACCGCGGCTGGGCACAAGAAATTCATTCGCTGGGCGACCAAAAGTGGTCACCCGGCGCGGGTCTGTCTGGAAGCGACCGGGATTTACAGTCTGGAGTTCGCGCTCGCCTTGCACCATGCCAAGAACGTGGAAGTGATGGTGGTGAACCCGCGGGCGATCAAGGATTTTGTCCGTTCGTGCATGCAGCGAGCCAAGACCGACGCCGTGGATGCCGGCGGCATTCTGGATTATCTCGAACGGATGCCGTTTGTCGCCTGGCAACCGCCGGCCCCGGAGGTCCTGGAGCTGCAGGCGATCAACCGCCGCATCGCGCAACTCACCACCGAACTCGCGCGGGAGAAGAATCGCCGCCATGCCTCGGAGTTCGCCGGGGCCGGTGCCGATGCGATTGCCGACGACATCGAAGTCAATATCCGTCACCTGGAACGGCGCCTCGAGCGCATGCACGACAGTGGCCTGTGCCTCGTTCGCGGGGTACCCGCCCTGGCAACCAAGCTCGCCCACCTGGTCTCGACCAAAGGCATCGGCGAGGCCTCCGCCATGCGCTTGTTGGCCGAACTCCTGGTGCCCCCGGACGATCTCGCCGCCCCGCAGTGGGTCGCCCATGCCGGGCTCGATCCACGCCCCTACGAGTCAGGCACCTCGATCAATCGGCCGCGGCGCATCAGCAAAGTCGGCAACCGCCACCTGCGCGCCGCGCTCTACATGCCTGCTCTGGTGGCCATTCAGCACGAACCCAACGTCAAAGCGTTCTACGGCAAACTCGTCGCCGCCGGCAAGAAACCGATGCAGGCCGTGGTCGCCGTGATGCGTAAATTGCTGCACGCCATTTGGGGCATGCTCAAGCACGATCAGGATTTTGACGGCGAAAAGTTTTTCAGGATGGCGACAAAAAACACTTGACAGAAAAGAGAGTATCTAACGGTCCGCAACAGCGGTGACGGCGTTCGAGTCCTTGCCGACGCTCACCACCACTCATTCGACGTCGATGGCCTCGTGGTCACCGACGGCAACAACGGTTTGGTCACGCAGGGCAATGCGGACGGGGTCATTCGCAACGCCTCGTTTGCGTACCTCGGAGCCGGCGTCAGGGTAACGACCAACGCCGTGCATCAGCATCCGTCCGTGATGATCGAATCGGGTGAAGGCTTCACCAAACTCGACGTCGCACGTACGACATTCGAGCGGGCTATGCGTGCGATCGATACGAGCACGACCGGTTCCGGCGTGACGAACGTCATGATCACCGACTCGCTCATCAGCGCCGCATTCGATCGCGGGATCAGCCTGGACGTCGGTCCGGGCGGCTACGGGCAGTTGACTCTGACCAAGACCGCGATGAGAAATGCTCAGAACGGGACGCAAAACGCGGTCGGCGTCTACATGCACGCGGGCGCCGGCGGCTTCGCGGACGGCGCGCTTCAGGACAACATCCTCACGAACACCAACCAGGCGTCGTCGCCGACTCCAACAGCATGATCCGTCTATTGCGCAACACCATTGTCAACACAGTCCCGGCGCGGGCCTGATGACTCAGGGAAACGGCGCGATGGAATCGCTGGGTAATAACTTGGTGCGCGGCAGCTCCGCGGCGGACGCTGTGCCGCTCGTCGTCCCTGCGAAATAGCGAGCGCCAGCACCGACGGGCCGCGTTCCCGACCCGCCCGCCGTGCGCGACACCGGAAACGGGGGGACCGGCGAAACGGCCCTCCCGTTGTTCGGTCCACCCCGGGTGCAGCTGAAGCCGACGCCTTCCCGGCCGGCTACCCTACTCCGGGCGGTTCGTTCAAAACCGCGGTGACGCCACCCACCTGGACCTCGACAGGCTAGAATCGGTGCACCCTTGGGTAGCTCATCGGCGGTAAAGAGTCCATCCCTACTAACCGATTGGTCGCCTGTTGCCTGGGGGCGCCACAACTAGGCTCGGAGGCGCTAATGAACCACTACGGGATTAGCAAGATCCACTGGAACGCGAACCTCGGCGAGATTGATGAAGTGTTGCTGCACAAACTCGTTCGGCACGAGCGCGAAGGCATGTTTGTGCTCAAGCACGGCGAGCCCTCGTGGTGCTCCGATGTTGTAAGGCTCATTCGTGGCGGAGACATTGTTTGGGTGATGCAGCCCGTCGGTCGGGACACCTACAAGAACACGGAGCACGTGGGCATCAACGTCAGGCGCGGCCAGCAAGCGTATCTTTACAGTTGCACGAAGAACGGGACGCCCACCACCACTTTGGCCGACCTGCCGCGCTACCAGAAGCCGGACGATCCGCTCATTAAGCCGCTCAGCGTCGGTGGACCGACGGATAGGCACGTCGCTCCCAAGCGCTAGATCGCCGGTTTCGAGTAGGGGCAACACCCTCACCACCGGAGCACGGCAAGCCGTGGCGTCGGCCCCTTCCTCTGACGAACACCACGTCGGCAAGGCAAACAACTTCTTTAGCCGCGTGAAGTGTCAGCTAGACCACAACCTTGGCGTCATGGTGCATCTGCAGCACACCAACCCGGTAAGCGCTTCGTGCTCAGGAAAGCAAGAACTTTGAGAAGTGCTGGCTGATGTCATCGTGCAGCGCAGGCATCAGTCAGTCCAAGACGACAGGCCTTGGCGAACAGCGCCAGTCCACGCCGCTCATTGCGGGGCACGCCCTCGCCCGCCACGAGGAGTTGCGCAAGTTGCATGCACGCGGGGGCAGAGGCTCCCGCGCAAGCCTTCTCATAGGCGGACACGGCCCGCGGCATGTCGCGCGTCGTGCCCACACCGTAGCGATAGCTCTCCGCCACGACGCCGCAGCCCGTTGGAAGATTCAGATCGCAGGACTCATCAAAGAAGCGAAAACCGGCTGCGCGGTCCGGGGACGTTCCGAGGCCCATGAGGTGGACGGTGCCGAGCACGTAGCAAGCCTGCGCATTGCGCGAGTTGCATCGCGCCTCGAAGCCGCTGGCACCCCCGCTTCGCATCGTCTGGTCCAGTCGCCGACAGGATTCGCGATCGAAGAGGTCGCAGGCGTGCGCAATCGCTAGGCTTCCGAGCAGAGCGTCCTCGGGTGGAGGTCCCGAGCGCTCGACCGCATCGCCCAGCGCGACGCACTCCGCCACGTTTCCGTCGCGACAATTGTCCCAATGGATCGCGCGCAGATTTCTGCAAGCATTGTGGCGGTTCTCGGTGCACGCGAGCTCCCAGAACGCGGTAAGCCCGCCAGGATGCCCAGGGCCCAGGAAGTGCGTCGCGTACATCGTCGTGAACAGCGCGATCCAGATTCCCATGAAAATGAGATTCTGCCGCCGGGGCGTTTGGGCAGCGATCATCGAGAATGGCGCAATGCGCGGTAGGCGGCTCCGACGGGCGTACCCATCGATGACGGGCACGAGCAGGTTCAGAACCGGCACGAACAGCAGCTTGTCGTAAAACCGTGGTGCGCCGGCCCACTCGAGCAACGCGTACAGAACGAACACGCCGGCACCGTAGAGGGCACCAAAGATCGCCCGCCCATAATTGGTGTGCGGCGAGGTTGCGGGATCGGTGACGAGCAGATGCAGCCCGAGAAATACCGCGATCGGGATGCCGGCGTCGAGGAACCAGTAGATCCCGGTAGCAGCGGTGTACGCGAGGTTCAGAAGGAGCAGCATCGACGCTGCCGCGAGCGTCACCAGCGTTACGTGGAACAAGTACTGGACGACCAGGCCAACCAGGAAGATATACACGAAAATGTACTTTGGTCGCCCGAGCTCTATCGCGATCTCCTGCGCCCAGGTCAGATCCGTGTGCTGGGTCAGGAGTATCGCAACGGAGAAGACGAATAATCCAAAGGCAGACGGATTGAAAATGTGCGTCATCCGACCATCGCGCTTCCAGCGAATGAACTCCTTGCCGAAAATGCCTACCGAAATCATCGCGAACTGCAGGAAGAACCACTCGTCCTTGAAGCACATGAAGAAGTTGGTGCTCAGAATGATGGGCATCGGCCCGAAGCCAATTTCACATTTGCTCCGGCGGGTCCATGCGAGCAGCAAGGTGCACGCATAGGCAAACATCATCTGGGCAAAGATGAGCACGAACTGGCCGGCAATGAACGGCCAGGCGGTTGCCCAGTACAGATATACCGAACTCTGCACCAGTGCCTGCACGTAGTGCGTCCGGACGACGACGAATTCGATTTCGAGCGTCTTGCCCTGGAGCCTGGCACGCACGAGCAGGTACGCGAACCAGCCGGCGAGAAGGCCGGCCGCCGCTCGCAGCGTGATCACCAGCGATTCCGCCGCGGCCACTCTCAGCTGCAGCGATATGACGAGCAAGGCCAGAATGAACAGGCCAGGCAGGAGATTCCGGTACTGACGTCGATCGACGACCGTCTCGGCCATGGAACTCATTTGCGACTCCCGGCTGGGTGCGTGCTTTCGATGACGAACCCGTCGTCGCACCGGTTGGGCGCAATCCGCCACTCCACGGGCGGCGTATCGACAGGTGCGGGCGCGGCGGTGCCTCGGTACCTCGGCGACCGATCCCCCTGGTGGTGCGCCGATCTGCTAGCCAACGAATACTGATGCGAGTATCAACGCCAAGAATATTACGTTTTCCCTAGGGGGCGTAACTCCCTCCGCTACCAACGGCGATTAAAGACTTCGGGCTGACCACTATTTGCGACGCGCCTCACTCCAGCCGGAACCGCCGGATCGCCCATGTCTTCACGAGCTGGGTCAGCGTGAGATAGCCAACGAGGATCGCTGCCAGCATCGGCCAGTACCGCAACGGCAATCGCTCGAGGCCCAGCCAGCCCGCGAGCGGCGAGAACGGAAGCCACGCGCCGAATCCGCAGATCGCGACTGTCATCCACAGCAGCGTCCGGCTCGGCCGGCTTTCGACGAACGGGATCTTCCCGGTGCGGATCACATGGACGATCAGCGTCTGCGACAGCAGCGACTCGACGAACCAGCCAGTCTGGAAAAGCGCCGGGGTCGGCGAGCGCGCCGAACACCCAAGCCATCGACGCCGAACGTCGCGTAGTCGAAGATGCGAGCTGAAGCGGTCCGATGCACGAGCATGTAGCGGCCGATGCTGCTCGATGTCCCACCGCCGCGGCTGCGCGAGATACTCGCGCGTCGACGTTGTCGGTCGCGATCGCGGTCTGCGAAAGTCGTAGAGCAGGTTGTTGAACAGGATCTGCACCGGCGCCATCGGCAGGAACGGCAGCAACGCGCTCGCGCCGAGCATGCTGAACATGTTGCCGAAGTTCGAGCTCGCCGGCCATCCGCACGTACTTGATCACGTTGCCGAACACCGTGCGGCCCTCGACTACGCCATCGTCGCAGCACGAGCAGGCTCTTCTCGAGCAGGATGATGTCCGCGCGCTCCTTGGCGACGTCGACCGCCGAATCGACCGAGATGCCGACGTCGGCGGCCGTGAGGGCGGGTCCGTCGTTGATGCCGTCGCCGAGATAGCCGACGACGTGCCCGTTGGCGCGCAGCGCCCGCGATCACGCGTGCCTTTTCCGCCGGCGCGAGCTTGGCGAAGATCGTCGCCGTTTCGACGCGCGCGCAAGCTCCGCATCCGTCATCGCCGTCGATGTCGCTGCCGAGCAGACGCGATCTCCGTGCCAGCCCGACCTGCCGGCAGACGTTGCGCGTGACGAGCTCGTTGTCGCCGGTCAGGACCTTGACCGCGACGCCGTGCGTGCGAAGCGCTGCGATGGCCGCGCGCGGCGCTCTCCTTGGGCGGATCGAGGAAGGCGATGTAGCCCAGCAGCATGATCCGTGCCTCGTCGGCGATCGAGCACGCGTCGCGGGCCCGCCGGCAAACGCCTTGTACGCCACGGCGATCACGCGAAAGCCTTCCTCGTTGAGCATCCCGCGTCACTGCCTGCAGCTCGCCGGCACGGTCTGCGAGTCAGCGGCACGACTTCGCCGTCCCGCTCCGCGTGCGTGCACGCCGCCGAAGACCTCCTCGACGGCGCCCTTGCAGATCAGGTAGCACGTCGATCGATCCGCGCTCTGCACGACAACCGACATCCGCCGCCGCTCGAAATCAAACGGCACCTCGTCGAGCTTCGTATACCCGGCGCCCGAACGGATGTGCGCCTGCAGCTCGGCATGCGTCAATACCGCGTCGTCGAGCAGGTTCCGCAGGCCGGACTGGAAGAAACTGTTGAGGCAGGCGAACTCCAGCACGCGCGGCGACTGCGCGCCGGCGATGTCGACATGACGCTCGAGAATCACCCGGTTCTGCGTCAGCGTTCCGGTCTTGTCGGTGGCAGCACGTCCATCGCGCCCAGATTCTGGATCGAGGCAAGGCGCTTCACGATCACCCGCTTGCCCGCCATCGCCAGCGCGCCCTTGGCCAGATTGACGGTGATCGACCATCGGCAGCATCTCGGGCGTCATGCCGACCGCCACCGCGATGGCGAACAGCAGCGCCTCGAGCCAGTCGCCCTTGAGTGAACCCGTTAATGAGGAAAACGGCCGGCACCATCACGCAGCATGAAGCGGATGATGAGCCACAGGTAACGGTGGATCCCGATCTCGAAGCTCGTGCTTCCATGCGATGCGGCGAGACCGTGCGCGAGATGCCCGAAATGCGTTCGCGGCCCGGTCGCGAGAACAACCGCCGTGGCGGTGCCGCTCGTCACATAGGTCCCCATGAACGCAGCATTCGAAAGCTCGAGCGGAGAGCCTGTCGGCGATGCAGCGCCGGCAAACTTCTCCACCGGCAGCGATTCGCCGGTCAGCGATGCCTGATTGACGAAGAGGTCCTTGGCTACGAGGACTCGAACGTCGGCCGGAACGAGATTGCCCGCCGCCAGCCGGACGATGTCGCCGCGCACGATGTGCTGCAGCGGCACCTGAACGGCCTGTCCGAGTCCCGCCGCAATACCGTGCGGATGAAGTCGCCGCACGAGCGTCGCCTTCACGTGCACCATCGCGCGGAGCGCATCGGCAGCTTTCGTCGACCGGTACTCCTGCAGGAACGACAGCAGCGAGGCGAGCACGACGATCGCCACGATGACCGCGGCGCTTTCCCGCGAGCCCGTCAGCGCATTGACACCCGCGAGCACGATCAGCAACAGCGACAGCGGACTGACGACGATTTGCGCGAGGTGACGCAGGCCGCTCGGCGGATGCTCGTCGGCAACCGCATTCGGCCCGTCCTCGCGGTAGCGCAGCGCGACTTCGTGGTTCGTGAGGCCCTCCCGCGTGGTTCCAAGACGCGCGAGGAGCGCGTCATCGGAAAGCCCCGCCAGACCGCGCAGCATGGCGGCCGCCGCCGCCTGATCGACAACCGGCGGAGTAGGCCGCCGACGCAGGGGCAGGCCGAACAGGCGCAGCGGAGTCATTGCGAAAGTTTTGGACCCGCGGACGCGGCGTCGTGCACGGCGCCGCAACCGGGCTCGGGTACGACGATCGCCACTCCGTCAATGGTACAGGGCGGCGAAGCCACCGCCACTTGACGCAGATCACCGCGACCCGTCGCGGGCGGGTGAGCCGCGACGATCAGTCGGCTGCCGGGAGTTCGCCCGTCGGTTTGGCCCGCGCCTGGCGCAACGGAAGAAAGAGGGTGAAGCGCGTGCCGCGCCCTGCGCGCTAGTCGCGCAACGCGCGGCAGTGGGCGATCCACTGCGCGGTCAGCTTTTCCTGCACCGAGTTCTGGCTCAGGCGCGCGTCGAGGCCGCGAAATCGACGTGGTCGATCGGCTGGTCCTGGTTGAAGCACGAGAACACGTAGGTCACCTTGCCGGTCGCCGGGTCGCGGTGCGGCTGCAGGCACTGCGCGCAGATCTCCTTCATCATGCATTGCATCGGCGAATTGATCGACGCGATGCGCGCGATGCCCCGGCTTGAGATACGGCGCGAGCACCGTCGTGCCGCGCGCGCGCCGACCGCCGCCATCATCTTGTCGGAGCCGATCGCGATGATGCGGTCGCACGCGGCGAACGGAATCGGCTGCTCGCCCAGCGCGCCCGACGCATAAGCGCGCCATCGCCTCGACGATGTTGCCGACGAACGCGCGGTCCTGCGGCCGCGCTGCCGCGAATCCCGGCGCCTCGTCGCAGCACCAGACGACGGCATCCGCCGCGGCCTCGATGTCGGCGACCTTGTAGCGGTCGATCCGCTTCTTGTAGCCGGCGAAGTAGAGCACCTTCGAGCCGGCGCTGCGGAACGCCTGCCCGATCGAGAACAGCACGGCGTTGCCGAGGCCGCCGCCGGCCAGCACCACGGTCTCCCCGGGCTCGATCTCGGTCGGCGTGCCGGTCGGCCCCATCAGCACGACGCGGCTCGCCCGGCCGCAACTGCGCGCACAGGTCGGACGAGCCGCCCATCTCCAGCACGATCGTCGACACGAGCCCCTGCTCGCGATCGACCCAGGCGCCGGTCAGCGCGAGGCCTTCCATGACGAGGCGCGTGCCGCCGAGCGTGCGCGCGAGCGACTCGAAATTCTGCAGCCGATAGAACTGCCCCGGCCGGAAGCGCCGCGCCGCTGCCGGCGCGTGCACGACGACTTCGACGATCGTCGGCGTCAGCCGCTCGACGCGCACGACGGTGCGCGCAACTCTCGCGTCGAGCTGCCGCAAGAATTGCCGCGTCGCTCGCGCGCAGACGCCGGCGCGACCCTCGCGAGCATCCGCGAGACGATCGGATAGCCCTGCTTCGCGCTCGCCATCGCCTTGACGACGTTGCCCTGAGAACGACGGATGCAGGTCGCCGAAGAAGCTCGTCGCGCGGCCGTCGGCGCGGATATCGGTCAGCACCGCGGGGCGTTCGCGGCTTGGCGAGACCCTGGACCGGCTTGGCCGGTTGGCCGTCTTCGTCGAGCAGCCGGAAGTACTTGCCGTCGAGCGGAAGTGCTCGCGCGTCCTCGCGCGCGAGCACGGTGTTGGGTTGGGTGCCGGCCGCGATCAGGATCGTCTGTGCCGGCAGCGTCGCCCGCGCGTACTCATGCCAGACGCCGTCGCCGTCGTTGTGCTGCTCCGAAACCTCGAGTCCCGTCGCGCGGCCCGATCGCGTCGACATCGATCGCGAGCGGCGTCAGGCCTTCGGCGAAGCGAATGCCCTCCTCCAGCGCCTTCTCGACTTCCTCGTGATTGAGCGTGTACGACGGGCTGTCGATCAGTCGGCGCCGATAGGCGATCGTCACGCCGCCCCATTCCTTGAGGAGCTCGACGATGCGCGGCGCGCGGCCCTCGCGCGCCGCCGCTGCGCGCTCGGCGCGGAGCGCGCGCGCGTGCGCGAGGAATTCTTCGGCGATCGTGCGCTCGTCGGCGGTCCACGCTGCCTCGACGGCGTCGCGGCCCTTTGGCGGCGGTCAGTGCTTCATAGCGGGCGAGGAATTTCTCGACCTGCACGGGGTAGTACGCGAGCGATTCTGTCGCCGTGTCGATCGCCGTCAGGCCCGCCGCCGACGACGACCACCGGCAGGCGGATCTGCATGTTGGCGAGCGAATCCTTCTTCGCCGCGCCGGTGAGCTGCAGCGCCATCAGGAAATCGGACGCCGTGCGCACGCCGTTGGCGAGGCCGTTCGGCAGGTCCAGCACCGTCGGCTTGCCCGCGCCCGCGGCGACCGCGACGTGGTCGAAGCCCAGCGCGAACGCGCCCTCGGCGTCGAGCGTGCCGCCGAAGCGCACGCCGCCGTACATCGCGAAGCGGTCGCGGCGCTCGAGCAGCAGGCGGATCAGCTTGAGGAAGTTCTTGTCCCAGCGCACGGTGATGCCGTATTCGGCGACGCCGCCGAAGCCCGCCATCATGCGGTCGTCGAGCGGCTCGATCAGCGCGGCGGCGTCGCGGATCGGCTCGAAGGGCACGCGCTCGCCCATCGACGGTGACGCCGGACAGCGCGGCATCGAGCGGCTCGATCTTGAGGCCGTCGATGCCGACGACCGTGTGGCCGTCGTTCAGCAGATGATGCGCGAGCGTGAAGCCCGCGGGACCCATGCCGACGACGAGCACGCGCTTGCCGGTCGGCGGCAACGGGCACCGGCCGGCGCAGGTTGAGCGGATTCCAGCGCGTGAGCAGCGAATACATCTCGAAGCCCCACGGCAGCGCGAGCACGTCCTTCAGGATCCGCGTTTCGGACTGCGGAATGTCGACGGGGTCGGTCTTCTGGTAGATGCACGACTTCATGCAGTCGTTGCAGATCCGGTGGCCGGTCGCCGCGACCATCGGGTTGTCGACGCACATGATCGCGAGCGCCCCGACGGCGAAGCCTTCCGCGCGCAGCTTGTGGAACTCGGAAATCTTTTCCTCAAGCGGACAGCCGGCGAGCGGCACGCCGAACGGACTCTTCCGGAACGGATCTTCGGACCGAGGTGCGTCGGCGGACTTCTTTTCGGGAAGGCCGCGCGCGCAGGAATCCTTGCCCTGCTCGTGGCACCAGATGCAGTAGTGCGCCTGGTCGAGGCCGCCGACGAAGTCGATGCCCCGGTCGGTCAGCGCGAAACCATCGCGGCGGCGCAGACGATCGCCGGCGATCTCGAACATCTCGACATCGTGATCGTGGATCGTCTCGACCGGCACGAGCTTCATGTAATCGAGCTTGCGCGGCGCGCGGAACAGCACGCCGCCCTTGTGCGCGGCGCGGCCTTCCGGCGTGTGCGCGGCCCACGCGGCGTATCGCGTCGCCACGTCCAGCCGACCCGCATTCGCGGCTTCGTCCTGCTGCCAGCGCGTCACGGCGCGCGCGAAGGCAAGCTCGGAAAATGGCTCGCCAAGCGCCGCGTCGAGCTCGGCGCGCAGCGCGGCCCCGTCGAATGTCGCCGCGACGTCGGCCTTGTGCGCATTCATCGCCTTGCGCTGGACGAACAGGCGCTTGACGGCGAAGATCGGCGCCAGCTCGTGGTGGTGCGCCTCGAGGCTCCGCACCTCGGCTTCGATGCCGAAGAGGTGGGCGAGGAAGTCCTCCAGATGGGGCCCGATCGCGATCAAGAGGTCCGATTCCACCTTCGCCCCCAGCGAATCCGGATCTGCCCGTGCGGCCGCGAGACGGCCGGCGAGCGTCGCATCGGCGTTCGCGAGATACGCGACGAACAAATCGTCGATGCGCGCCGCGCCCTCGGCGGTGTAGAGGTCGACGAAGCGCAAGCCGTCGGGCAGGTTCAGCATCGCGGTCGAATCGAGCGGCATGACGAAACGCGGCGTGGAAGCCATTGCAGCCGGGCAGCGAGTGCCGGCAAAATATACAATTTTACCCGCAGGCCCCTGTCCGTGTCAGGCGCAATGGTTCTATGCTTGTAATTGCCGCGGGCGTTTGCAGGCTCGTTGGCGGCGGATGTCCGTTGAGCGAAACGGGCATGCCCCCGACTTCATGGTCAACCAATCGGCGCTTCGACCCGTTGAGGCCGCGCTTCGCTGACAACGCTATCCAAGAACACGGAACCCTCATGAACCGAACGAATCGCTGGGCTCGCATTGCCGTCTACGCGCTTGCTGCGATGAGTGCCACCGCCGCTGCCGCGCAGACGATCAGGCTGGGCGAGCTCAACAGCTACAAGACGTTTCCCGCGTTTCTCGAGCCGTACAAGAAAGGCATGGAGCTCGCGCTGGAGGAAGTCAACGCCGCCGGAGGCGTCCTGGGCCGACCGCTCGAGATCGTCTCGCGCGACGACAACGGCAATCCCGGCGATGCCGTTCGTGTCGCCGAAGAGCTGCTGTCGCGCGAAAGAGCCGTGCTGCTGATGGGCACCTTCGCCTCGAACGTCGGGCTTGCCGTCGCCGACCTCGCGAAGCAGCGCAAGATCCTCTTCCTCGCCGCCGAACCGCTGACCGACAAGATCGTCTGGGAAAACGGCAACCGCTACACGTTCCGCCTGCGCGCGTCGACGTACATGCAGACGGCGATGCTCGTCCCAGAAGCCGCGAAGCTCCGCAAGAAGCGCTGGGCGATCGTCTACCCGAACTACGAGTACGGCCAGTCGGCCACCGCGGCGTTCAAGAAGCAGATGATCGCGCTGCAGCCCGGCGGCATCGAGTTCGTCGAGCAGGCGGTGCCACTCGGCAAGATCGACGCCGGCCCCGTCGTGCAGGCCTTGCTCGACGCCAAGCCCGACGCGATCTTCTCCTCGCTGTTTGCGACCGACCTCGCGCGCTTCGTCCGCGAGGGCGAATTGCGCGGCCTGTTCAAGGACCGCCCCGTGTTCGACCTGCTGGGCGGCGAGCCCGAATATCTCGATCCGCTGAAGGGTGAAGCTCCGGTCGGCTGGTGGGTGACCGGGTATCCGTGGTACGCGATTGACACCCCCGAGCACAAGCGCTTCCGCGAGGCCTATCAGAAGAAGTTCAACGACTATCCACGACTGGGCTCGGTCGTCGGTTACAGCACGATCAAGGCGGCAGCCGCTGCGATCCGCAAGGCGGGCTCGACCGATACCGAGAAGCTGATCGCCGCGATGAGCGGGCTCACGTTCGAAACGCCGTTTGGCAAGGTCACGTTCCGCGCGCTCGACCACCAGTCGACGATGGGCGCCTACGTCGGGCGGACGGCGATCAAGGACGGCAAGGGTGTGATGGTCGACTGGCACTACGCCGACGGCAAGGACTACTTGCCGAGCGACGATGCGGTGAAGCGGATGCGGCCGGCGGAGTGACGGGAAGGTTTCGCCTTCGTTTGCCCTCGGGCTCGTTCGGCGCAGGCCAAGGATCGATCGTTACGGCGAAGCTACCGCCACCGGATCGCCGAAATACCGCGTCATCACGACGTCGCGCGGCGATGACACGCTAGAGCCCGCCGCAACAATCCGGCCGTCGCGTTGGATAGCGAAAGGCCCCGCTTGGGAACTGGCGCCAATCGGATTGGAAACAAATCCGCCGTTCCCGAACCCGGAGTCCGGCAGGCCGTCCGCAGCGAGGCGCCATAGCGCGAAGTTGCTCTCTCCAGTGGGTGGAGAAAATCCCGCGATAACGATCTTGCCGTTCGACTGCAGCGCGACCGCGAAGCCGTAGATGTCGTGTGCCGCGCCGCCTTCGCCGAAGGTTGCGTCCGGCGCGCCATTCGGGAGCAAACGAAGAACCTGGCCCCAAACCCCCAGGAGGACGATCTTGCCATCGGGTTGCAGCGCTAGCGCCGGCAGCGCCAGAAACGCGCCCTCATTGCGCAAGATTCGAACTACGCCGCCCTGACCAAACGAGGAGTCGAGCAATCCCATCGGATCCAAGCGCATCAGCATCGTTTCGTTGCTGCGAACCTGCGGACCGGGCGTGGAATCGAGGTCACCGCCCACAACGACGATCTTGCCATCCGACTGGAGGGCGATGGACGTGGCGCGGATGTAGGGATACGTGGTCGGGACGACGACGGTGCCGCCAGCGCCGAATGAGATGTCGCGAGTGCCGTCTGCATTGAATCGCATCGCGCCTAGCTTTCCCGCGATTCCGTCCCCTCCAGGGGCCGCCACGACCAGTTTCCCGTCGACCTGAAGTGCAACCGTGCAACCGTTGGTATAGAGAGGCGTCGAGTCGGGATTGGTGAGTTGGGTGGCGACCGCTCCCCCGACGCCGAAGCTCGGATCGAGCGAACCATCGTTGCGGAACCGGGCGAGCATGCAGTAGCCGCCAGGGCCATTCGATCCCGCTGTGCCACCCGATACGACCTTGCCGTCGGGCTGCAGGGCCGCTCCGTTCGCGAAGCCGGCATCGAATACGACAGCCTTGCCGGCCGAACCGAACGTCGAATCCAGCGCACCGTCGGCGTTGTACCGAATGAGGGCGCGACCGGCAGAATTGCCAACGGAAGCGCCTCCGACCGCAACGATCTTGTTATCGGCCTGTAGCAGGACGGCCGACGCAAAAGTTCCATGGTCGCCAACCTGCGTCAGGACTATCCCGCCGGTGCCGAAGCTCGGATCGAGGGTTCCCGCCGGACCCTGTGGCGCGGGGGGAGGCGGCTCCGGAGGAGTGATGTCGATAGTGGACGATCCGCCGCCTCCGCCGCACCCGGAAACCGCCAACCCGAAGGCACACGCCAAAACCCAAAGACCGCACCGCCAATCACGCCCAGATGTCGCGCCCATCACTTCTCCCACCAAACTGCCTCCCTGCTCGCCCCTTTCCAGCTCTTGCCGCGTTGCGGCTTTGCCGGCTGTCAATTGCGCATCGGTGCGCGTTCGTTGCTTCGTCATTGCCGCCAGAACGAATTATGTGCTCTTGAGCCAAAAAGAAAGGTTGATCGTAGCGGGCGCAAATTGTCGTCGTTCGACGACGCCATTGCTCGGACAATTCTCAACCGCAACATCCGATGCGCCGATCGCTCGACCCGGAAACGAAACGCATCCGCCTATAAAAAAAGCGGTCTTCCGGATTTCGTGTGGGTAAGCGGATGAGGGATCAGTGTGCACAGCGCGTTGGGTAGAGGTCGAGCTTCCCGCAGTGAAAGAGGATCGCGACGCGGTACTGCGCGAAGTTGCGGTAGCCCGGGCGTTAGCTTTCGTGAGCTGGATGGTCGCATTGGTGGCTTGGGCCACCGCATTGGTGATGCGGTGCTTGGTATAGCCGAGCAGTCCGGGCAGATGGCGTTTCAAGGTCTTGGCGGCGTTGGCGATCGGGGCCAGGCGCGAGTGCGTGGCCCAGAAGTACCAGCGGTAGAAGAACTTCCTGGCCGAGGCGGCGTAGTGGTAGTCCCAGAAGTCGGCAAACGCCTCCTTGATCGCCCAAGCGCGGCCGACCTTGAGCGTGTCGAGCTTGAGGCTGTGGAAGCGCTCACGCTGGTGCGCGGTCCAGTTCTGCGGATTCTTCAGCCACAAATATTTCGTCTTGACCAGCGTCTAATCGCTCTCGCGCTTGAGTTCCCGCTGCTCGCGCCGGCGTACCAGATCCACCGCCTTGTTGAGTTCCTTGGCGCAGTGAAACTTGTAGTGCACGATCGCAGCTTGCGGCACCGCGGCGCGCGTGGCCTCGAGGTAAGGCTCCCACATGTCGACAGCGACCGCGGCCACGACTTGGCGTTGCGCCTCGGAATCTTCGCCCACAGCGTATCGGCCGCCTTGCGGGTGCGCTCGGGAACGACTCGAGCACCCGGCGGCCAGCCACATCATGCAATACCGAGACGTAGTCGTGCCCCTTGCCGAAGCTCTTCTCATCGAGCCCGAGGTGGGTCAAATCCTGCAGCGAACGCCGATCCAATCCACGGGCCACCGCGCGCTCCATGATCCGATCCACCTGATCCCAGGACAGTTCCGTCAGCCACTGCGCCTGAACCTTGCTGCGCACCGCCTTCAACACCTGGATCGCAAAGGCCTGAAACAGCTCGGTGAAGCGCGAAGCGTTCTCAGCGCAGGCTACCCGCACCTGCTTGACCCCGCATTGCACGCAATTCACTCGCGGCACCTCAGCGGTAATGAACGTCTTCCATTGCATGGTGTTCAGATGCAGCTAGCGCCGGGGACGGCAATCGTAGCGTGGACTCTGCTGCACACAACTCGGGCACACCAGCGCCGCAGCCGCTCGCTAGCGCACCGCTACGGCAACCTCCCCCAGCGGACGATCGGCCGAAGCCTTAGTCACGCTCACAGCAGCACCTCCCATGGCGCGTCAAGCGAGGAGGGTCTGGTAGAGCTCGGTATCGCGCATAGCGCGCAATACTCCTCAGCGGTACAATGGCAAGTACACAGTTTGCGAAAAAAGCGCTCGAGCCCGATTTCGAAAACCACTGCGTAAGACCGCATGCGGCTTCCGTTTCGTAAACCGCTAGAATCGCGGGCATCCCGCCGGATGGGCGCTTTCCGGCATCCCTCCCTGCCCGCGTGTCCTTCGCCTCCCTCTTCGCGCAACTGCTGAACGGCCTCGCGGGCGCGTCGTCGCTGTTTCTCGTCGCGGCGGGCCTGACGCTCATCTTCGGCGTCATGCGCATCGTCAATTTCGCGCATGGCTCGCTCTACATGCTCGGGGCCTACCTTGCCTACACGCTCGTCGCGGCGCTCGGCGGCGGCCCGTTCGGATTCTGGGGCGGCGTCGCGCTCGCCGCGCTGATCGTGGCCGCGATCGGCGCGCTGATCGAAACGCTGCTGTTGAAGCGCATCTACGGCTCGCCCGAGCTGCTGCAGCTCGCGGCGACCTTCGGCGTCGTGCTGATCGTCCGAGATGCCGTGCTCGCGATCTGGGGACCGGAGGACCTGCTCGGGCCGCGCGCTGCTGGCTTTACCGGCGCCGTCGACGTGTTCGGCCGCCCAGTGCCGACCTATGACCTTCTGCTGCTCGCCATCGGGCCGCTGGTGTTCCTGTTCCTGTGGTGGCTCGTCAATCGCACGCGCTTCGGCGTCGTCGTCCGCGCGGCGACCGAGAACCGGATTCTGGTCGGCGCCCTCGGCATCGACGAAGGACGACTCTTCACCGTGGTGTTCGCGTTGGGAGCGCTCCTTGCGGGCCTCGCCGGCGGTCTGCGAGTGCCATTGGAGCCGGCGAATCTGGGCATGGATCTGTCGGTCATCGCCGAAGCGTTCGTCGTCACCGTCGTCGGGGGTCTCGGTTCGATTGCCGGCGCGTTCGTCGCTGCGCTCGTCGTCGGGCTCACGCGCGCGCTGTGCATCACGCTCGGCACCATCGACATCGGCGGCGTCGCGATCGCATTCCCGAAGCTGACGCTGGTCGCGGAATTCGTCGTGATGGCGGTCGTGCTCGCCGTGAAGCCGTACGGGCTGCTCGGCGCGCCGCCGTCGACGCCACCGACGACCCCGATCGCCGAATTCCGCACGCTCGTGATGCCGCCGGACCGCCGAGCGGCAACGGTCGCGCTGGCGTTGCTCGCGCTCGCTGCGCTCCTGCCCTTCACCGGCGACGAATACCGGCTCGTCCTCGCCACCGACATCCTGGTCCTCGGGTTGTTCGCGTCGAGCCTGCAGTACCTGATGGGGACCGGCGGCCTGGCCTCGTTCGGGCATGCCGCCTATTTCGGCCTCGGCGCCTACGCGGCGGCGATCGGCGCCCGGCATGGCTGGCCGATGGAATTTGCGCTTCTCGCTGCACCGCTTGTTGCGCTGGCCGGCGCGCTCGTCTTCGGCTGGTTCTGCGTACGCCTTTCGGGCGTCTATCTCGCGATGCTAACGCTCGCGTTCGCGCAGATCGTCTGGTCGATCGCCTGGCAATGGGATAGCGTTACCGGGGGCTCGAACGGCGTCGTCGGCGTCTGGCCGCCCGCGTGGCTTGCCGACAAGCGCGCCTACTTCTGGTTCGTGCTGATCGTGACGAGTGCAGCGCTCGCCGCGATCGCGTGGATTGCGCACACACCTCTCGGCTATTCGCTGCGCGCGGGCCGCGACTCGGCCTTGCGCGCCGAAGCGATCGGGATCGACGTCCGTCGCACGCAGTGGGTCGCGTTTGCGCTGGCGGGCGCCTTCGCCGGGCTCGCCGGCGGGCTCTACGCGTTCTCCAAAGGCAGCATTTCGCCGGAAGCGCTCGCCCTTCCCCGCTCGGTCGATGCGCTGGTGATGGTGTTGCTCGGCGGCCTCAACGCCCTGGCAGGGCCGTTGCTCGGCGCCGCCGCCTTCACGTGGCTCTCGGACACGCTGTCGCGCGTGACCGACTATTGGCGCGCGAGCCTCGGCATCGCGATCCTGCTGATCGTCCTCGTGTTCCCGCTCGGAATCGGCGGTGCGCTGCAGCGAGCGCTGCGATGGACGAGGAAATGACTGTGCCGATGCTGCACGTCGAGGCGCTTTCGAAGGCGTTCGATGGCGTCAAGGCAGTCGCGGGCGTTTCATTCGCCGTGGCGCCCGGGGAGCTCGTTGCGCTGATCGGACCCAATGGCGCCGGCAAGACGACCTGCTTCAACCTCGTCAACGGCCAGCTCGTTCCGGATGAAGGCACCGTGACGCTGGGCGGCGAGCGCATCGATGGACAGCTTCCGCGCGCGATCGCGCGCAAAGGCGTCGGCCGGACGTTCCAGGTGGCGGCGACGTTCGCGTCGATGACGGTGCGCGAAAACGTGCAGCTCGCGCTCATCGCGCACGTCGAGGGAGAGGCGAGCGTCACGGCGCGCGCGCACGACCGCTTCCGAGCGGAAGCCGACGCGCTGCTCGAGCGCGTGCGCATGGCGCGCTTTGCCGAGCAGGGTTGCGCGACGCTCGCCTATGGCGACGCCAAGCGCATCGAGCTGGCGCTGGCGCTTGCGGGCCGTCCGCGGCTGCTGCTGATGGACGAGCCGACGGCCGGGATGTCGGGAAACTCGCGCAATCGGCTGATGCAGCTCGCTGCGGACGTCGCGCGGCAGGAGCGCATCGCGGTGCTGTTCACCGAGCACGACATGGACGTCGTGTTCGGCCACGCCGACCGCGTCATTGTTCTCGATCGCGGCAAGATCATCGCCGAGGGAACGCCGGAGGCGATTCGCTCGAATGCGCGCGTGCGCGCCGTGTATCTGGGCGAGGACAACGTCGCGTGACGGGGAGGTTCCCGCCAGCGCGGAACGACGATCAGGCGCCGAGCCGCGCGAACCCGTCAGCGAGATCCGCGATCAGGTCCTCGGCGTCCTCGAGGCCGATGTGAACGCGCAGGCAGGGTCCGCCCGCGTCCCATTTCGTCGCCGTCCGGGTGCGCTCCGGATACGTCGGGATGATCAGGCTCTCGAAGCCGCCCCAGCTCCACCCCATGCCGAATAGTCGCATCCCGTCGAGCATCGCGTCGATGCGTGCTTTCGCCACCGGGTTGAGCACGACGCCGAAGAGCCCCGATCCGCCCGTGAAGTCGCGTTGCCACAGGGCGTGGCCGCGGGAACCCGGAAGCGCCGGATAGATCACTTCCTTCACCTCGGGCCGCGCGCGCAACCATTGCGCGACCGCGAGCGCGCTCGTCTGGTGCCGGGCAAGTCGCGTGGGCAGCGTGCGCAGCCCCCGCAAGGCGAGGAAGCAGTCGTCCGGCGAAGCGGTCACGCCCATGTCGGTCCACAGACGGTGCAATCGCGCGTGCGTCGCTTCGTTCGCAATGATGAGTCCGAGCAGCACGTCGGAATGGCCGCCAATGTATTTGGTCGCCGCATGGACGGCGACGTCGACGCCGTGATCGAACGAGCGAAAGAAGAACGGCGTCGCCCACGAATTGTCGGCGATGACGAGCGCGCCGCGCCGGTGCGCGACCTCGGCGATCGCCGGAATGTCCTGGACGTCAAACGTGAGCGAGCCTGGCGACTCGACGAAGACGATTCGCGTATTCGGTCGGAATGCCTTCTCTATCGCCGCGCCCGCGAGCGGATCGTAGTAGCTCACCTCGACGCCGATCCGTGTCAGGTGATGATCGCAGAACCGCCGCGTCGGGCCGTAGACGGCGTCGGTGACGAGCACGTGGTCGCCGGCGCCCGCGAGCGCCAGCAGCGGCAGCGTCGTCGCGGTGAGGCCCGACGGCACCGCGAAAGCGCCGAAACCGCCTTCGATTGCCGTCACGGCATCCTGCAGGTCGGTGACCGTCGGCAGCCCGTGGAGCCCGTAGGAGATGCCGTCGTACTCGCCGCGCGCCGCCTGCTCGAGTTCTCGCACCGTCGGGAACAGCATCGTCGTGGCGCGGAATACCGGCGTGTTGACGGCGCCGAGGAAGCGGCGTGGTTCGCGCCCCAGGTGCCCCGCCATGGTGGACGGCTTCAATTTGCGGTCATCGCTCACGCCTTCGAGACCTCCGATCCCAGCTGTGTCCGGATCCGCGCGATCTTTTCGGGGATCGGCAACGCGACGTCGATGACGATCGCGTCCTTCGGCTCCTCGAGCGTCGCGAACTGGCTTTCGAGCAGCGTAGCGGGCATGTAGCGATGCCTGCGCTCCGTAACGCGCGGGGCGATCGTATCGTAATCGCCCTTGAGATAGACGAAGCGGAAGTCGCTCGGCGCCTTCGCGCGCGAAGCGATCCGGTCGCGGTACGCCTGCTTCAATGCCGAGCACGCGAGCACCGCATCGCCGCCGCGCGCAAGGATCGCTCCCATCTCGTCCGCGAGCCGGTCGAGCCACGGCCAGCGGTCGGCATCGGTGAGCGGCGTCCCCGCCGCCATCTTCGCGACGTTGGCTTCGGGGTGGAAATCGTCGGCATCGAAAAACGGCCAGCCGAGGTCGGCCGCCAACGCCTTGCCGACCTTCGTCTTGCCGCAACCGGACACACCCATCAGCACGACGATCATCGCGTCTTCGCCGGCGCGGCCTGGCCGCCGATGTCCTTTCGCATCATCGCGAGCAGGCGGTCGGCATAATCAGATTTGTTCTGGCTGGCGAAGCGCATCATCAAGGCGAGCGCCATCACCGGCGCGGGCACCCCCTGCTCCACTGCTTCAAGCGCTGCCCAGCGCACGTCGCCCGAATCGGCGACGACCGGTGCGACTTGCGCCAGGTCCGTGTCGCGCGCGAGAAAATCGGCGATGACGTCGAGGAGCCAGGAGCTCACGACGCTTCCCCGCCGCCACGATTGCGTGATCGCCGAAACGTCGACCCGGAACTCGTCGTTGCCCTTGAGGAGCGCGATCCCTTCGGCGTACGCTTGCATCATTCCGTATTCGATGCCGTTGTGGATCATCCGTGCAAAATGGCCGGCGCCGCAGGGGCCGCAATGCAGCCAGCCCATGGGAGCGGGGGCAAGCATCGCCGCGCCGGGCTCGACCAAGCGCATCGCCTCCGCGTCACCCCCGAAGGTGATGGCGCAGCCGGTTCCTATGCTGCCCGCGACACCGCAGTCGACAAAGCGGACGCCGGCGCTCGCCAGCGCGGCCCCCCTGCGCTGCGAATCGCGATGATGCGCATTGCCGGCGTCGACGATGACATCGCCGCGCGCGAGCTCCGGCCAGAGGTCCTCGACGGCAAGCTCGGTGACGCGTCCGGCCGGGAGCGCCAGCCATACGACGCGCGGAGGTGACAGCCGCTTCGGGAGCTCGACGATCGACTCCACCGCCTCGAGCACGCCTTCGCCGGCGAGCGCCCCCGCTCGCGCCGGGTCGGCGTCGAACCCGACGATCCGAGCGCCCCCCCCAGCGCAGCGCCGCGCGATGGCGGCGCCCATCCGGCCGAGTCCGATCAGTCCGATTTGCATGGCTCCCTCCCGTGACGAGAGGCGTGATGCTACCGCATCGGATACCGCGTGGCGACGATCGCGGCGCCCACGATCAGCGCGCCGCCGACGATCGTCCGGGCGCCGGGCACCTCGCCCTGCAAGACGAGCGCGAGCACGATCCCGTAGACCGGCTCCAGCGCGGCGACCACGCTCGCCGTGTGCGCGCTCAGGCGCCGCAGCGAGGCGATGAACAGCGTGTGCGCAAGCGCGGTGCACCCGAGGCCGAGCACGATCAGGAGCGCGATCTCGCGTCCGCCGATCTCGCCCAGCGCCCACGGGCTCGCCCACGCGAACGGCAGCAGGCACAGCGCTGCGCACAGGTTCTGCCAGAACGCGATGTCGGTCGCCCTGCGGGTTGCGACGTAGCGTCGATTGAGCACCGTGAGGAGCGCGAATGCGAAGCCCGACACGCAACCCCACGCAAGGCCCTGCACGGTCCGATTGGCGGGCGAAAATTCGGGCACGATAGCAACGAGCCCCACGACGACGAGGAGCGCCGTCGCGATCTTCCGCGGCGTCCACCGTCGCCGCAGCAGTATCTGTTCGAGCACCAGCACGAACAGCGGAAAGCTCGCGTACCCGAGGAGCCCGATCGCGACGCTCGCGACCTGGATCGCGGCAAAGAGGCTCACCCAGTGCAGCGCCAGCACGGCGCCGTTGGTGACGAGGCGCAGCTCGAACGGCGGCCGCACCTGTCCGACGCGCAACTGCAGGATTCCGAGCGCCGCGGCGGCCACCGCGGTACGCCCCAGCACGATCGCCACGGGCGAGAGGTCGAGCCACTTGCCGAAGAGACCCGCGAAGCCGAACAACAGCACGGCGCCATGTAGCGCGGCGAGCGCGACGGAGCGGCTCATGCGAGGGGTCCTGCGGAGGGCGTCATGGTCCGCGATTGTGCCATCGTGGCGGGGCAGCCTCCTGCGCTGCGCTAGAATGCACGCTGGCATCGCGTGCGACGCCGCGCGCGACGCACAACAAGTCGAGCCCGGAACAGGCCGTGGCCCGCGGAGGAAACCAATGCCCATTTCATCGCCCGCCGCGAAGGCCATCGCCGCCGTCCGCAACGCGCCCGGCAGCCGTGTCAAGGTCGCGGTCTCCGATATCGATGGTGTGCTGCGGGGCAAGTACGTCCACAAGGACAAGTTCTACTCGGCGGTGGAAGGTGGCTTCGGGTTCTGCGACGTGGTATTCGGCTGGGACATGATGGACGTCACCTATGACAACACGACGCTGACGGGGTGGCACAAGGGATTTCCGGACGCGCTTGCGAAGATCGACATCGGCACGATGCGCAATGTGCCCTGGGACGACAACGTGCCGTTCTTCCTGGGCGAGTTCGTCCAGGAACGGGACGGCAAGGAGACGCCACTGCCCATCTGCCCGCGGCAGGTGCTGAAGCGCGTGCTGAAGCGCGCCGAAAAGCTCGGCGTGACGCCGATGTGCGGGATGGAGTTCGAGTGGTTCAACTTCGCCGAGACGCCGCATTCGTGGGCGCAGAAGAAAGGCGTCGGCCCGACGACGCTGACGCCGGGAATGTTCGGCTATTCGCTCCTTCGTGCGAACGAGAACCGCGAATTCTTCGCCGCGTTGATGAACGACATGGCGGCATTCGGCATCCCGATCGAGGGGCTGCACACGGAGACGGGCCCCGGCGTATACGAGGCCGCGATCCTGTTCTCGGAAGCCCTCGAAGCCGCCGACCGCGCGATCCTGTTCAAGACGGGCGCCAAGGAAATCGGTGCGCGCTTCGGGATCATGCCGAGCTTCATGGCCAAGTGGAGTCAGCAGTATCCCGGCTGCTCTGGGCACATCCACCAGTCGCTGTCCGACGGCCGGAGGAACCTGTTCCACGACCCGAAGGGCCGCAACGGGATGAGCAAGCTGTTCGAAAGCTATCTCGCGGGTCAGGTCGCGGGACTCATGGAGCTCGCGCCGATGTACTGGCCGACGATCAACAGCTACAAGCGGCTGGTCGATGGTTTCTGGGCGCCGGTGAAGCCGACGTGGGGTGTGGACAACCGCACGGCGAGCTTCCGGGTGATCGCTGCGTCGCCCAAGTCCACGCGCCTCGAGACGCGTTGCCCGGGGGCGGACATGAATCCGTACCTGGCGGCGGCCGCCTGCATCGCCGCGGGGTTGAACGGCGTCGAGCGCAACCTGAAGCTCACCTCCAAGCCGATCCATGGAACCAATCTCGGCGCCGAGCACATTCCGCGCGCGCCCCGCACGCTGATCGAGACGACGCGCATCTTTCGCGACTCGGACCTTGCGCGCGACTGGCTCGGCAACGAGTTCGTCGACCATTTCGCCGCGACGCGCGAGTGGGAATGGCGGCAATGGCTCGACGCAGTCACCGACTGGGAGATGAAGCGTTATTTTGAAATCATCTGAGGTCGAGATCAGGCGCCTCCATCCCGGCGACGCGGTCGCCTATCGCACGCTGCGGCTGCGCGGCCTGAAGGACCATCCCGATGCGTTCACGTCGAGCTACGAGGAAGAATCGACGAAGCCGCTCGCCGCAACGGAACGGCGGATTGCGCCCGCCAGCGCCGATGCCGTGTTCGGTGCTTTCGTCGGTGGCGCGCTCGTCGGTGTGGTCGGGCTCGCCCGCGAGCCGCGAGCGAAAAACCGGCACAAGGCCGTTGTGTTCGGAATGTACGTCGCGCCGGAGCACGGCGGCCGCGGCGTCGGCATGGCACTGTTACGCCATGTCATCGGCGAGGCCAGGCGGGAAACCGATCTCGAGCAGCTGGTGCTGACCGTCACGCAGACCAACGATGCCGCGCGCACGCTGTACGAAAGGAGCGGTTTCCGTTCCTTCGGGGTCGAACCACGCGCAATCCGCGTCGGCGACACGTATTTCGACAAGAACCACATGATCCTTGTTTTTTCATCCCCATGAGCATCGCGAGATTCAGCTTTCCGACGACGATCCACTTCGGGCCCGGCGCGCGCCGGCTCGTCGTCGACCACCTGCGCGCTCAAGGCATCCGCAGGCCGCTCGTCGTCACCGACCGCGGCATCGCACCGTTGCCGCTTCTGGCCGAGTTCATTAACGGCCTGGCCGGCCTCGACGCCGGTGTCTATTCGGAGATCTGGGGCAATCCGGTGGCGAGCCAGGTCGGGAACGGTGTCGCAGCCTACCGGGAGCACGACGCCGACGCGGTGATCGGCCTGGGTGGTGGCGCAGCCCTCGACGTCGCGAAAGCGATTGCACTGATGGCAACGCATCCGGGCGATATTCTCGAATACGCGTGGGACCATCCGAGCGTGCGCCCGATCGATCGGGAGCTGCCGCACTTCGTCGCCCTGCCAACGACCGCCGGCACGGGCTCGGAGGTGGGCCGCTCGTCGGTCGTTGGCGACGACGCGACCCACGTCAAGAAAATCGTCTTCTCGCCGAAGCTGCTCGCGAAGTGCGTGTTCGCCGACCCGGAGCTGACGCTCGACCTTCCCGCTTCGATCACCGCGGCGACCGGCATGGACGCCCTCACCCACAACGTCGAATCCTACCTTTCGCCCGAATACCATCCGCTGTGCGACGGCATCGCGCTCGAAGGCGTGCGCATCGCCGCGCATGCGTTGCCGGTCGCCGCTCGCGACGGCAGGAACCTTGCGGCGCGCGGCGACATGCTGATGAGCTCGATGATGGGCGCGATCGCCTTCCAGAAGGATCTGGGCGCCGTGCACTCGTGCGCCCACGCGCTGTCGACCGTCGCCGACCTCCACCACGGGCTCGCCAACGGGATCATGATCGACCATGTGATGCGCTTCAACCTGCCGGCAGCCATCGCCAAGATGGCCGAGCTCGCCCGCGTCGCCGGCGTCGGCGCCGGCGGGACGGTTAGAATGAGCGATGCCGAGGCGGCGCAGGCATTCGTCGACTGGCTCGCGGCGATGAAGCGCGAGCTTCGCATCCCGGCAAGGCTCGGCGCACTGACGTCGAAACGGCCCGTGACCACGGACGACATCCCGGCACTCGTCGACGTGGCGATCGACGACACCTGCCACCGGACCAATCCCCGTCCTTGCACACGGGCGGATTTCGAACGGATCTTCGCTGCGGCGATTTGACTGCTGCGCGACCGCCATGCTGAAAATCGGCATCGCCGCCTGCTTCTTCCACGAAGACCCGCAGCGCCCGATCTTCAAGGGGATGACGCTCCAGTACATCGAGCAGAACGTCGCGCACTGGCTGATGCAGCGCGACGTGCTGGCATTCATGGTCCCTTCTCCGGAAGGCCGCACCAAGCGGTCAGGCAGCAAAGCGACGGTCGAAGCCTATGCGAACGCCCTCGACGGCCTGGTGCTGATGGGCGGCTCCGATGTCTGTCCCGAATCCTATGGCGAGAAGGCGTTAAAGCCCGAATGGAACGGCGATCGCATCCGCGACGACTACGAGATCGCGCTGCTGCGGGCTTTCATGGCGCTGCGCAAGCCGGTGCTCGGCGTATGCCGCGGCGCGCAGATCATCAACGTCGCGCAAGGGGGGACGCTTTGGCAGGATCTGGCAATGCAAGTACCGGGCGCGCTCGCGCATCGCAATTGGACGATCTACGAACAGAATTGTCATGCGACGGCGCTCGTCCCCGGCAGCGGTCTTGCAAAGCTCTATCCCGGGGTCACGCTGGTCAAGACGAATTCGATCCATCACCAGGCACTGCGGGACTTGGGACGCGATCTCGTCGTCGAGGCCCGGTCGGTGCCGGATCATGTCGTCGAGGCGATTCGTCACCGCGGGCCCGGCTATCTATTCGCCGTTCAATGGCATCCGGAATTTCACGCGCCGGACGACCCTTCGTTCCTCGACGACACGCCGATCCTCGATGAATTTCTCGCCGCCGCAGGAGAGCACAAGGCCGCGGCTTACGCGCTCTGACGCACCAGGGGAAGCCCATGAAGATCGTCAATCCCGCCGATGGTACGGTGATCACCGAAGTCACCGCCGACAACGCCGCTGCCGTGCGCCGCAAATACGAGCTTGCTCGCGCCGGTCAGCCGAAATGGGCGAAGATTCCGGTCCGCAAAAGGCTCGCCGCGATTTCGGAGTTCCGCGAGCGCATCGAAGCGATGCACGAAACGCTGGCCCGGACGCTGACGCACGAGGTCGGCAAGCCGATCCGTCAATCGCGCAACGAATTGAACGGCCTGCTCGACCGGATCGATTTCTTCGTGCGCACGTCGGCGCGCGCAATCCGCGACGAAACGGTCTTCGCTGACGCCGAGCAGAAACTCGAAGAACGGATCACGCACGAGCCGTTGGGGGTGATCGCCAACATCTCGGCGTGGAACTATCCGTACTTCGTCGGCAGCAACGTCTTCGTGCCGGCGCTCGTCGCCGGCAACGCCGTCCTCTACAAGCCCTCCGAATTCGCAACGTTGACCGGAACGCACATTGCCGAGATGCTGCATGAGGCCGGCGTCCCCCGCGACGTGTTCGTGCCGGTGATCGGCGATGGCGCCACGGGCGCTGCGCTGCTGCGACAGCCGATCGACGGCGTGTTCTTCACCGGGTCCTATCCGACGGGAGCGAAAATCGCGGCGAAGGCCGCCAAGCGGATGGTGAAAGTGCAACTCGAGCTGGGCGGCAAGGATCCGATCTACGTGTGCGACGACGTCGACATCAAGGCGGCCGCCGCGGGTGTCGCCGATGGCGCGTTCTACAATACCGGGCAGTCGTGCTGCTCGGTCGAGCGGATCTACGTCCACGAAGCGATCCACGACAGGTTCGTCGACGCGTTCGTCGCCGAAGTCAAGGCCTACCGCATCGGCGATCCGATGGACGAGGGCACCTACATCGGCGCGATCACGCGGCGGCCGCAGATCGATGTCCTGAAGAAACAGGTCGCTGACGCAAGAAGGAAGGGCGCGAAGCTCCTCCTCGGTGGCAGCGTCGTCAAACGGAAGGGCAACTGGTTCGAGCCGACCATCTTCACCGACGTCGACCACTCGATGGCGCTGATGACCGACGAGAGCTTCGGCCCGATCATCGGGATCCAGAGTGTCGCCGACGACGCCGCGGCTGTCGATCTGATGAACGACACGATGTACGGCCTTACCGCCGGCGTCTACACCAAGGACGCGAAGCGCGCGAAGAGGATCCTCGGGCAGCTTCGCGTCGGCAGCGTCTACTGGAACTGTTGCGATCGCGTGAGCCCGCGGCTTCCCTGGTCGGGTGTGGGCCATTCGGGGATCGGCCTCACGTTGTCGACATACGGCATCCAGACGTTCACGCGCCCGAAGGCGTGGCATCTGCGGAGCGCTTGAACTCCGTCATTCGCGCGAACGCGGGAATCCAGTGCCTTTCGTCGAGCGTCACCCGGTTCCTGCCGGCGCGGTGACGACCGCTCGGGCGTCTTGCAGCTCCGCCGCGTACAACGTGTTCGACAGCAGCGTGGCGATCGTCATCGGTCCGACGCCGCCCGGCACCGGCGTGATCCACGCGGCGCGCTCCTTGGCCGCGACGAAGTCGACGTCGCCGCAGAGCTTGCCGTCCGCATTGCGGTTGATGCCGACGTCGATGACAATCGCCCCGGGTTTGATCCAATCGCCCTGGACGAAATTCGCCCTGCCCACGCCGGCGACGACGATGTCGGCCTGGCGAACGAGACCCGGCAGGTCGCGCGTCTTCGAGTGGCAGATCGTCACCGTGCAGCGCTCCATCAGCAGCTCCAGCGCCATGGGCCGGCCGACGATGTTGGACTGACCGATCACGACTGCGTGCTTGCCGACCAGGGCTTCGCCGGTCTCCTTCAACAGCGTCATGCATCCGTACGGCGTGCACGGACGCAGCAATGGGCGCTTCAGCACCAGCCGTCCGATGTTGCAGGGGTGAAACCCGTCGACGTCTTTCAGCGGGTCGATGCGCTCGGTGATCGAGGCGTCGTCGATGTGCTTCGGCAGCGGCAACTGAACGAGAATGCCGCTCACTGCCGGGTCGCGGTTGAGTTCATCGATGAGCGTCAGCAATCCTTCCCGGGTCGTGGCGGACGGGAGGTCGCGGGCGAACGACCTCATGCCGACGGCATCGGTCGTCTTTCGCTTGTTGCGCACGTAGATTTGCGACGCTGCGTTCTCGCCGACCAGCACGACAGCGAGCCCGGGAATGGATTTTCCGGCAGCCACGCGCGTTGCGACCCGGGACCGGACCTCGGCGGTGAGGCGCTCGGCCCGAGCCCTGCCGTCGATGACCCGTGCCGTCATCGCTCGTCCTGCGCACGGGATCTGGATATCGGTCTGCCCATTCGCGGCTGCGGGGGGTGTACCTACGCGATCTGCATCGCCGGCCACCCCATGTGGCGGGCATAGGCCGACAGGACCGGATCGGCATTGACGGCGACCGGATCGGAAACCTGAGAGAGCAGCGGCACGTCGTTCAGCGAGTCGCAGTAGGCATAGACCCGGCGAAAGTCGGCGAGGCGCTGGCCACGGGCCGCGAGGAACATCAGCAGCCGCTCGAGCTTGCCTTCGCGTGCGTTCGGGACTCCGGCGACACGGCCGGTGTAGCGACCGTTCTGCCGCTCCGCCTCCGTCGCAATCACGTCGGTGATACCGAACTCGGCCGCGATCGGCTCCGACAGGAAACGCACTACCGCGGTCGTCACGATCAGGAGATCACCCGCTTCTCGATGCTGCTCGACGAGCGCGCGCGCCGACGTGCTGATGAACGGCCTGACTCTTGCCTCGAGGTAGCGTTCGCGCAGGCGCACGAGCTCCGCATCGTCGAAGCGAAGTCAGTGTCGACAGGTAGAACTCGGTGAACTCGATCGCACCTGCCTCGCCGCGGTTGTAGCGTGCCACGAGCTCGCGGTTAGCGGCCTCCCAGGTGGCGCGGTCGAGCGCGCCCTGGTCGACCAGGAAGGCGACCCATTGCTCGTCGCTGTCGTGCGGGACCAACGTGTGGTCGAGGTCGAACAGGGCGAGGACGTCGGCGGTCACGGGCTGCCTTGGCACTACAATGACGAATGATCGAAACCGTTATTGTAACGGCGATTCGCGGGCGCCTCACTTTCGCGCTGGCGCCTCCGCGCGAGCGCCTGCGGCCGCTGCGGGTCGAAGGTCAGGTGGTCGGATGGCTCGACCGCCCGCGCGCCTTGCGCCTTCGTGGATTCGCGGACGTTTTCGATGTCGGTGACGACGCAATCGCGCTCGCGCCGCAACTCGCCGATGTGGCAGCGCGAACCGAGGCGCTCGACGGCGTGGCTCGCGTTCTGGCCGCCGAGGACGCCCTCAGCGCGTGGCGCGACGAGCGTTACGCCGTCGCACCCGGATTCGGGGCGCCGCCGTGGTTCCTGCTCGAGCGCGCCGCCGCGCGCTATTTCGGGGTGCACACGTACGCCGCGCACGTCAATGGCGTGGTCGGGAACCGGTGAGGTCAGGATGTGGCTCGCGCGGCGCAGCCCAACCAAGGCAATCGATCCCGGCATGCTGGACAACCTCGTCGGCGGTGGCATCGCGGCCGGTCAATCGGTCGCCGACCGCCGTCGTCAAGGAAGCCCACGAGGAGGCGGGAATCGATGCGCCGCGTGCCGCGTGCGCCCAACCCGCGGGCACCGTCGACATCTGCCGTGCGCAGGCCGACGGCCTGCAGCGCGAGACGATATTCGTTCACGACCTCACGCTGCCTGCCGATTTCGCGCCTGCGGGCATCGACGGCGAGGCGGTCGAGCACCGTCTCGTCGGGCTGGCTGATGCCGCGCAGATAATCTCCAATGCCGAGGGACCGGACGTCGTCGACCGCCGACTCGAGCCTCGTCATCCTGGATTACCTGCTGCGGCACCGGATGATTCCCGCCGAGAGCCCGGAATACGCGGCGCTCGATTCGCTGCGGCACCCGTCCTGCGCGGCGTTCGGCTGACCCTACACGAGGTTACGCGGCCACGCGCGTCGCCGCCGCCGGTCCGACCTGCCGGATCCCCATTTCGGATAACGTGTCGCCGATCGCGTTGACCGCATGCCGCATTTCCTCGGGCCCGATGGCGCCGATGCAGCCCACCCGAAACGTCTCGACCTGCGTGAGCTTGCCCGGGTAGAGGATGAAGCCCTTCTCGCGAACCCGCTCGTAGAAGCGCTTGAACGTCGTAGGCGGGATCGCGCGGGCGCGTGAAAGGTCACGATGATCGGCGCCTGGATCTCCGGCGCGAGGAACGCCTTGAAGCCCAATGCCGCCATGCCGGCTACGAGCGTCTCGCAATTCTTCGCATAGCGCTCAAGGCGGGCCGGCTGCCCGCCCTCCGCGAGGAGCTGGTCGAGCGCGGCATTGAACGCGACGACGACGTGCGTCGGCGGCGTGTAGCGCCACTGCGTCGTCCGTTCCATGTAGGCCCACTGATCGTGGAGATCGAGCGCGAGCGACGACGAGTTGCCCGCGCAATTCTCCAGCGCTGCCTTTCGCGCCAGCACGAAGCCCATCCCCGGCGGGCCTTCGACGCATTTTCCCGACGCGGCGATGAGCGCGTCGAACGGCGTAGTCCGCGCATCGATGCCGATGGCCGCAAACGAGCTCATCGCGTCGACGATCAGGCTCTTGCCGTGGCGCGCCACGACCGCGGCGATATCGCGCAACGGATTCAGGATCCCCGTCGAGGTCTCGCAATGGATCAGGCCGACGTGGGATATCGACGGATCGCGCTCGAGCAGGTGATCGACGTCTTGCGGCGTCGTCGGCACGTCTTCGGCGGTCTCGAAAATCGTGAGCCTGCGCCCCATCATCCGGGTGAGCTTCGCCATGCGCGTGCCATAGGCGCCGTTGATCAGCACGAGGACGTGACCGTCGCGCGGGACGATCGTGTTGACCGCGGCTTCGACCGAGAACGTGCCGCTGCCCTGCATCGGCACGCAGACGTGCGTTTCGTGTCCGTGCACGATGTCGATCACTTTGCGCCGCACGTCGGCGGTGACCGCGTTGAACGCCTCGTCCCACGAGCCCCAGTCGCGGAGCATCGCGCATTTGGTCGCGAGCGACGTGGTCAGCGGACCCGGGGTCAGCAGGATCGGATCGCGGCTGAAGTTCGGCATCTTGTCTGCCTCCTGTGGTCGTCCGTCCTAGCCGCCACGCTCGACCTCGGCGATGCACTCGTCCAGCACCTCGAGCACCGTGTCCATCTCGCGGCGGGTCAGCACCAGCGAGGGACGCAGCGTAATGACGTTTCCCTCGATGATCTTGAATGCCACGCCCCGGTCGAACGCCTTGAACATGATCCGCTCGGCCTCTTCGACGGCCCGCTCCCGCGTGGCTCGATCCCGCACCAGATCGATGCCGAGGTGCAGGCCGGTGCCGCCGACGTGGCCGATCAGTGGATGCCGCGACTGCAACTCGTACAACCGGTCGATCGCGTATCCGCCCAATTCCGCGGCATGCCGTACGAGGCCGTGACTTTCGATGTAGTCGATCTCGGCGAGCCCGGCGGCCGCGCACAACGGATTCTTCTCATGGGTGAAATGTCCGATCGAGCGGTGCTGGAGCACGTTGTATTCGTCCCGGGTGACGATACCTGCGAACGGCACCAACCCGCCACCCAGCGATTTGCCGAGCACGAGCACGTCGGGCGTAACGTAGTGTTCGCAAGCGAACATCCTGCCGGTCCGGCCGAAGCCTTCAATGATTTCGTCGAAGATTAGCAGTGTTCCGTGACGCCGGCAGAGCGCCTGCACCGCCTCCCAGTATTGCCTGCGCGGAACAACCGGCGTCGCCGATATCGGCTCGCCGACGATCGCCGCGATGTCCGGCTCGCGCCGGAAGATCGCCTCGATCTGGCGCAGGCATTCGGCGTCGACGTCGTCCGGATCGCCAAATCGCCACGGGTTGCGGTAGTAGTTCGGAAATTCGACGTGGAACGCGCCTGGCGCCATCGGTCCGTTGCCCCCCTTGAACAGCTGCTCGCCGCCGACCGACGCGGCCCCGAGGGTTGTGCCGTGATACGAATCCCAGTACGAGATCGTCTTGAACCGGCCTGTCACCTGCTTCGCGAGCAGGAGCGCCATCTCGATCGCTTCGGAGCCGCCGGGGCAGAACAACGATCGGCACAGGCCCGCTGGCGTTATCTCGGCGAGCTTGCGGGCGAGCATGATCGCCGGGATGTTGGTGTAGCGGCGCGGCGTGAACGTGAGCTTCCCGGCGAGCGCGCGCTGCACCGCTGCGACGACCTCCGGATTGTTGAAGCCCGCGTTGTGAACGCCGTTGCCGTGCATGTCGAGATAGCGTCGGCCGTCGAGATCCTCGATCCACGCGCCTTCGGCGCCGCGCAGCACGTTGAGCACCGGCGTCGACAGGCTTTGGTGGAGGAAGTATTTGCTGTCCTCCTCGAACCAGCGCCGCGCCTCGCCGCCGAGCGCGCGATCCCAATACGCCTGCCGCAGAGGCGTCGTATTGACATCGCCCTGCTCGCGATCGAGGAGATCGTCGCGGTGGTGACCTGAGGGACGCATAGGTAGGCAGGGCTTCGCTAGCGGAAGGTCGCCCGGGTGCGGATGCGGCTCACCATGACCAGCACGAGCAGCGTCACGGCGAGCAGCATGATCGTAAGCGCCGCGCCATCGAACACGACGCCACGGTCCGTGAGCGCGAAAATGCCGATGGGCAGGGTTACCCAGTCGGGCGGATACACCATGATCGTGGCGCCGAGTTCGCCCATCGACAGGGCGAAACACAGGCCGGCCGCGGCCGCCAGGGAGGGTGCGATTAGCGGCAGCGTCACACGGAACAGCACGTACGCGGGGTGCGCGCCCAGGCTCGCGGCGACCTGCTCGTAGTGCGCCGGCAGCCGCGCGAGACCCGCCGACACGCTGCCGTAGGCGAACGCCGATACCAGGACCACGTGCGCGATCAGCACGATGTACGGCGTTCCGTTGAGCAGCAGCGGCGGCCGGCTGAAGGCGACCAGCAGGCCCAGCCCCACAGACACCGAAGGCACCGCGATCGGCAGAAGAAACAATACGCTCGTGATGCGCGCCGAGCGACCTCGCAGGTTTCGCACGGCGAGCGCGGCCCACGTGCCGAGTACGAGGGCCACCGCACTCCCGATCAGGCCGGTCAGCAGGCTTGTCAGCAGTTCCTCGCCGGCGTTGCTTTGCACCGCGTCGGCCAGATGACGCAGCGTCAGGTGGCTCGGCAGCACGTCGTTCCACTGTCCGGCAACGCTCGCGGCGGCCACCATCAGCAGTGGCAATCCGAACACCGGCATGAACAGCACGCTGAAAAGACACCACGCAAGCCAGCGGCCGAGCCTAGAGGACAGAAGCACGGCCCCCTCCGGTGCGCGACAGGACATAGCGGTAGAGCGAGTAGAGCGCGACCGAGAGCCCGATGTTCACCACGGCCGCCACGCAGCCCGCCGTGTAGTCGAACTCTTGGATAGCCTTGCCGTAGATCACCATCGGCAACGTGATGACACCCTTCGCGCCGATGAACAGCACGATGCCGAATTCGTTCAGTGTCAGGAGCAGGCAGAGGCTGCCGCCGGCGAGGAGCGCCGGCACCGCCTCGGGGAAGATGATCTCGCGCACGATCCGCAGCGGCTTCGCGCCGAGGCTGCTCGCCACCTCGATCAGCGCGCTGTCGAGGTGCGAGAATGCAGCGAGCAGCGGCCGCATGACGAACGGTGTGTAGAACGTGACTTCGGCGAGGATCACGCCCCACTTGGTGTAGACGAAGTCGATCGGCGGCTCCGTCGTGTGCAGTAGGTCCATGAAAATGAAATTGAACGCCCCAGCCGAACCGTAGAGGAACGTGAACGACAGCGCGATCAGGAACGACGGAAAGGCGAGAATCGTGTCGATGAATCCGGTCATCAGTCGCGCCCCCGGAAACGGCACGAAAGACACGATCAGCGCGAGCACGAAGCCGAGCATGAGGCAGCCAATCGTCGACAGCCCTGCGATCTGGATCGTGCGCAGCAGCGCACCTTTGAACAGTGACGACGAAAACACCGCCCCATAGTGCGCGAGCGTCACCGGCCCGGCATCACCGGTGAAGGACTGCTTGACAATGAAGAACAACGGGTAGAAGAAGATGCCCGCAAGCACAAGCAGCGGCGGCAGCACCCACGCCCAGCCTGGAGCGGCGATGCGCAGCGCGTCGCGGCTGCGCGCGTCGGCGCTCAGTATGGCGCTTTGCGGCGTCGCCACGTCGTCTCCGATCGGTCAACGCCCCGCCGTGCCGGCTGAGCCGCCGGCTGCCGCGAGCAGCGTCGCGTCCTGCGGCGCGAAATGAAGCGACACGCGCTGGCCACGCGCGGGCGGCGAGCGCAGCGGCTTGCTGTCGGCGCACAGCTCCACGCCGTCGACGTCGAGATAGAGCCGGTGCGCCGAGCCGCGCCACTGCACTTCGGTCACCGTGCACTCGATCGTGTTGCCGCCTGCCGCGTGCGGCTCGAGGCCGAGCGCGTGCGGCCGGATGCACAGCATGCGCGTCTCGCCCGGTTGTGCGGCACCGAACGCCGTGACCTCGAGCACCCGGGCTCCCAACCTAACCCACGCGTGCTCGTGATCGTCGTTGCAGCGTTCGATGGTGACTGGCAGCAGATTGGCGTTGCCGACGAACGAAGCCGTGAAGCGCGATGGTGGCTGCTGGTAGAGCGAACGCGAGCTGCCGACGTCCACCAGCCGGCTCTCGTTCATCACTGCGATGCGATCGGCGAGCGTCAGCGCCTCGATCTGGTCGTGCGTAACGTAGAGGATCGTGACGTCGGGCAATTCGCGATGCAGCCGCGCAATCTCGTTCAGCATGCCGCTCCTGAGCTGCGCGTCGAGCGCCGACAGCGGCTCGTCCAGCAACAGCACCTTGGGGCGTATCGCGAGCGCACGGGCGATCGCGACGCGCTGCTGCTGCCCGCCGGAGAGCTCCTGTGGGTAGCGTCGCGTGTACGCCGCCATGCCGACCATCTGCAGGCACTCGGCTACCCGCGCAGCGCTGGCGGCGCGGGACACGCCGCCTGCCCGCAGGCCGAACGCGACGTTGTCCTCGACCCGCATGTGGGGAAACAGCGCGTATTGCTGCACTACCATGCCGATGCCGCGCCGGTACGGCGGCATATCCGTGACGTCGGTATCGCCGAGAAAGATCCGGCCGCGTGTGGGAGTAACGAAGCCAGCCACGGCCCGCAGCGCAGTCGTCTTGCCCGAGCCCGACGGCCCGAGCAGCGCCATCACCTCACCGGGCTCGATGTCGAGACTGAAACCATCGAGGGCCACGGTGTGCCCGTAGGCGACCGTGACCCCGTCGAAACGAATGCCGGGCTGCCGCCGGCCGGATGCATCGGCGGCTTCGTCCGCCGCGGTGCTCCCCCGGTAGCTCTCGCGCAACACCTCACTCGCCATCAGGTCCCGGTCACCTCGTGCCAGCGCGCGACGTCCTTCGACAGATCGCGCAGGACCGCGTCCCAATCGGGCGTCCAGATCGTCACGCCTTCCATGAACGTGTGCAGTTGCTTGAAGTTCTGGTCGGTTGGCGTGACGTCGCCGCGCGCCGGCAGACCCCGCGCGATCGAGCTGACCGTGTCCTGCGCCTTCCTGCTCAACAGGAAGTCGATCAGCTTCTTGCCATTCGCCGAGTGCGGCGCGCCCTTGACGAGCGCGATGTAGTACGGCAGCGACAACGTCGTGCGCTGGCCCTTCGCGTCAGCCGGCCAGAAGATGCGCAGGTTGGGATTGTCGGTCATCTGCGAGAAGTTCATCTGCACATCGCCGTTCGCCACGTAGAGCTCGCCCTTGTTCACCTTGGCGGCGAGCTTGCCGGTCGACGACGACGGTCCGACGTTGTTCGCCTGCAGCTTCTTCAGGAATTCGAATCCCGCATCCTTGCCGCCCATCGCGTGGAACACGAGCTCCATCAGCGCGGTGCCGTCTCCTGCCTGACCGGGCGTCGAGTATTGGACCTTGCCCTTGAACTTCGGATCCAGCAGGTCCTCATAGGTCTTCGGTGCAGCGGAAAGGGCGCTGCCGTTATAGATGAAGCAGAAGTAGTTGTTGACCAGCGGATACCACTGCCCATTGGGGTCGCGCGAATTGGCCGGGATCGCCGCGACGTCGGCCGGCGCGTACGTCTCCAGCATGGCGTCGGCGGCCGCCTTCTGGATGAACGGAGGCAGCGTGACGATCACGTCGGCCTGCGTGTTCGTCTTCTCGCGCTCGACGCGGTTGATTACCTCGCCCGAGCCGCTCTCGATGTACTGCACCTTGATGCCCGTCTCCTTCGTGAACGCGTCGAACTGCGTGTCGAACCAGTTCGGCTTGCCATCGCGCAACCCGTCGGCGGAATAGATCGTAACGACGCCCTGAGCCCAGGTCGGGCTCGCGGCGATCGCCAGCACGGCGAGTGCGATGATCGAATACAGTGAACGGCGCTTCATCACAATGGTCCTCCCTTCTAGTCGATCGGCGTCGTCGGCGAGCGGGCTGCGCGCGTCGGGCGGCCGGTGCGTTGCGATCGTACACCCGCCGGAGCGGCAAATGTCCCGCGCCGGCGACGGACAGATCATCGGAGGGGTGCCATGATGGCGGACGTTTGGTTGCAGATTGTTGACAATCTACACCAAGCAGCGTTGAATAGGCAAAACATGCTGAAGATTCCCGCCACCGTGCGCGGCGGCGCGGGCTCGCGCGGGCCTGCCCCGCCGCCGGCATCGCGCCGCGCGGTCCCCCAATTCGCCGCAGACGCGATCGCGCTCGTGCAGTTCGAGTTCGCTGCCGATGCTCGTGCAACGGGAGCTCGAGCGGATGATCCTCGACGGGCGAAGTCCCCGCGGGCGGCAAGCTCAACGAAGCGGCGCTCGCGACTCGGCTCGGCGTTTCGCAGGGGTCCGGTGCGCGAAGCATTCCGCGCGCTCGAGGAATCGGGCCTCGTCCGGCTGGAGAAGAACCGCGGCGTGTTCGTGCGGCAGATCCCCGTCGACGAAGCCGACGAGATCTACGAGCTGCGCGCGGTGCTCGACGAGTTCGCGGGGCGGCGCCTCGCGCAAACCGCGACGCCGGAACAGGTGCGCGAGCTTGCGCGCGCGCGTCGAGCGGATGGAAAGGGCCGCAGCCGAAGGCGACCTCGACGCGCTATCTCGCCGCCAACCTCGACGTTCCACGATCGGCTGGTCGAGCTCGCCGGCAACGCGAAGCTGCTCGTCGACCTATCGTCGGCTCGTCAACGAGCTTCACCTCTTTCGCCGCGCGACGCTCGCGCAGGGCGGCGCGCTGCCGGTCTCCACCCGCGAGCATCGCGAGATCGTCGAGCGGATCGCCGCCGGGCAGCCGGCCGCCGCCGGCCGCGCGCTCTACGATCACGTGATGGCGAGCCGCGAGCGGATGCACCGCGAGCAGCGGTCGCCGCGGCGGGACGTCCATGCCGCGCAGCGTCAGCCGCCGCAGGAAACCGCGTTGAGCCGTCCCGCCCTCACCGTCAATCGGCCGCACCTACCGCGTGGCCGCGACGGCCGCTCGTCGTCGTCTGCGTCGACGGCTGCGAGCCCGAGTACATCAACCAGGCGATCGCCACGGGCCGCACCCCCTACCTCGCCCCGCTGCGCGAGCGCGGCACCTGCCTCACCGCCGATTGCGTGGTGCCGTCGTTCACGAATCCCAACAACCTGTCGATCGTCACGGGCGCGCCGCCGGCAGTCCACGGCATCTGCGGCAATTACTTCTGGGACCGCGACGCGGGCGCCGAGAGGTCATGATGAACGACCCCAAGTACCTGCGCGCCGGAACGATTCTCGCTGCATTTGCGGAGGCCGGGGCGAAGGTCGCCGTCGTCACCGCCAAGGACAAGCTGCGCGCGCTGCTCGGGCACGGAGATGACGGGTATCTGCTTCTCGGCGGAGAAGGCGGACAGCGTGACGCGGGACGGCAACGGCATCGCCGATGCCCTGGCGCTCACCGGCATGCCGCTGCCGTCGGTCTACAGCGCGGCGCTGTCCGAATTCGTGTTCGCCGCCGGCGTCGCGCTGCATGGAGCGCGAGCGCCCCGACGTCATGTACCTGTCGACGACCGACTACGTCCAGCACAAGGCGGCGCCGGGCGTCGCCGCCGCCAACGATTTCTACGCGATGATGGACGGTTATCTCGCGCGCGCTCGACGCGCTGGGCGCGACCGTGGTCGTCACCGCCGACCACGGGATGAACGCGAAGACCGACGCGTTCGGGCGCCCGAACATCGTGTTCCTGCAGGACGCGCTGGACCAGGCGCTTCGGCGCGGGTGCCACGCGCGTGATCCTGCCGATCACCGATCCCTACGTGCGTCCACCACGGCGCGCTCGGCTCGTTCGCCACCGTCTATCTGTCGTCGTCGGTCGCTGCGCGTGACGCCGCGACGCGCATTCGCGCGATCCCCGGCGTCGACATCGTGCTCTCCCGCGACGACGCCTGCGCACGCTTCGAGCTGCCCGCCGATCGCGTCGGCGACCTGGTCGTCGTCTCGGAGCGGCTGACCGTCATCGGCACTTCAGCGCGAGCGCCACGACCTGTCCGGGCTCGATGCGCCGCTGCGCTCGCATGGCGGCGTCTCCGAGCAGCAGGTGCCGCTGATCGCGAATCGCGCCGCGCAGACGCTGCCGGCCGGCCACCGCTGGCGCAACTTCGACGCCTTCGACCTCGCGCTCAACTATCTGCAATGATGGGGACGCCATCGTGAACATGATGACGGAGCTGAAGGACGTTCGGCACGGCCGCGTGCTGCGCGAGAAGATGCGCATCGCGGGCGAGCACGTCGGCGGCGAGCGCACGATCGACGTCCGGAATCCGTACACGGGCGCGCTCGTCGGCACCGTGCCCAAGGCCACGCCGGACGAGGTCGCGCCGCGCGTTCGCGATCGCCAGGGGCTATCGGCCGACAGCTGACGCGCTACGACCGCTACCGCATCCTCCGTCGCGCGGCCGAGCTGATCCGCGGGCGCGCCGAAGAGATTTCCGACCTCATCACCGCCGAGTGCGGCATCTGCAAGAAGGATTCGCTCTACGAGGTCGGCCGCGCGTGCGACGTGTTCGTCTTCGCCGGCAACGCCGCGCTCGCCGACGACGGCCAGATCTTTTCCTGCGATCTCACCCCGCACGGCAAGAAGCGCAAGGTGTACACGCTGCGCGAACCGCTGCTCGGGGCGATCTCGGCGATCACGCCGTTCAACCACCCGCTGAACCAGGTCGCGCACAAGGTCGCGCCGTCGATCGCCACCAACAACCGGATGGTGCTGAAGCCCACCGAGAAGACGCCGCTTACCGCGCTGCTGCTCGCCGACATCCTGTACGAGGCCGGGCTGCCGCCGCAGATGTTCTCGGTGGTCACCGGCGACCCGAGGGAGATCGCCGACGAGATGCTGACGCATGCCGGACATCGACCTCGTCACCTTCACCGGCGGCGTGCCCATCGGCAAGTACATCGCCGCGAAGGCCGTCTACAAGCGGCAGGTGCTGGAGCTGGGCGGCAACGATCCGCTGATCGTGATGGAGGACGCCGACCTCGAGGAAGCCGCGTCGCTCGCGGCGGCGGGCTCCTACAAGAACTCCGGCCAGCGCTGCACGGCGATCAAGCGAATGCTCGTGCACGAGACCGTCGCGGACCACTTCGTCGAGCTGCTGGTCGCAATGACGAAGGCCTGGACGTTACGGCGATCCGATGGATCCGGCGCTCGACATGGGCACCGTCATCGACGAGGCCGCCGCGCAAGCATTCGAGGCGAAGGTCGACGATGCGATCGGCCGCGGCGCCCGGCTGCTCTACGGCAACGTCCGCCGCGGCGCGCTCTACTCGCCGACGGTCATCGATCACGTGACGCCCGACATGCCGGTCGTCAAGTACGAGACCTTCGGCCCCGTGTCGCCGGTCATCCGCTTCCGCGACATCGACGAGGCGATCCGGATCGCCAACGGCACCGACTACGGACTCTCGTCGTCGGTCTGCACGAATCGCCTCGACTACATCACGCGGTTCGTCTCCGAGCTCAACGTCGGCTCGGTCAACGTCCGCGAGGTTCCGGGCTATCGGCTGGAGCTCACGCCGTTTGGCGGCATCAAGGATTCGGGGCTCGGCTACAAGGAGGGCGTGCAGGAAGCGATGAAGGGCTTCACCAACACCAAGACGTACTCGCTGCCATGGTGACGCCGGCGGGGAGGCATTTGCGATGAACACGCCGCGTCCGCCCGCCGGCATCGCCGCCGAGGGCGACGTCAACCTCTCGCCGCTGCGCCGCGCGTTCGAAGCGGAGCACCTGCACGCCGCGACGCGGGCGCTGCTCGACGCCGACGGGGATGCGTTCCTGCATCAGTCGCTGTCCACGCCCTGTTTCAACGCGCTCGCGTCGTGCGACGGCATCTGGCTCACCGACGTCGAAGGCCGCCGGGTGATGGACTTCCACGGCAACAGCGTCCACCAGGTCGGCTATCGTCATCCGCACGTGATGGCGGCGGTCAGGCGCCAGCTCGATTCGCTCCCGTTCTCGCCGCGGCGCTACACGAATCAGCCCGCGATCGAACTCGCATCGAAGTTGGCCGCCCTTGCGCCCGATCCGCTCGGCAAGGTCCTGTTCGCGCCGGCCGGAACCCTGGCGATCGGAATGGCGCTGAAGCTCGCGCGCGTCGCCACCGGCCGCCACAAGACGCTGTCGCTGTGGGATTCGTTTCACGGTGCTTCGCTCGACGCGATCTCCATCGGCGGCGAGGCGGTGTTCCGCGACGGGATCGGACCCCTGTTGCCAGGCACCGAGCATGCGCCTCCCTGCGCTCCTGGAGCCTGCCGCTTCGGCTGCGGCGGAGCGTGCAATGCGCGCTGCGCCGAATACCTCGACTATGTGCTCGGCCACGAAGAGGACATCGGTGCCGTGGTCATCGAGACGGTCCGTTCGACTGACTGTCCAGATCCCGCCTCCCGCCTATTACCGGATCGTCCGCGACGCGTGCGACCGCCACGGCGCGCTGCTGATCCTCGACGAGATCCCGATCTGTCTCGGCCGGACGGGGCGGATGTTCGCGTTCGAGCACTACGGCATCGTTCCCGACATGGTGGTGTTCGGCAAGGGCCTCGGCGGCGCGGTGTTTCCGATGGCTGCGCTAATCGCGCGGCGCGACCTCGACGTCGCCGCGGATCGCGCGCTCGGCCATTACACGCACGAGAAGAGCCCGGTCGGGTGCGCTGCGGCGCTGGCCACGCTCGAAGTCATCGAAAACGAGCGCCTGCTCGAGAAATCGCAGAAGGACGGCGCGCAGCGCGCTGGAAGCGCTGCGCCGCCTGAAGGCGACGCATCGACTCGTCGCCGACGTCCGTGGCATCGGCCTGCTTCTTGGCATCGAGCTCGCTAAGGACGGCGAACCTGCGCGGCGCGAAGCCGAGCAGGTCATGTACGAATGCCTGGCGCGCGGCCTTTCCTTCAAGGTCGGCCAGGGCAACGTGCTGACGCTCTCGCCGCCGCTCGTCATTGCGCCCACCGATTTGGAGCGCGCCTTGGCGATTCTCGACGCGGCGCTTGGTGTTGTCGAGGCGACACAAGCATGAAATACGATCGTCGTTCCCGCGAACGCGGGAATCCAGTGCCTTTCGACGGACGCCGCTGGGTCCCCGCCTGCGCGGGGACGACAACCTGATATGCAGACGCTTCTCAATCTGCTGGCCGGCGTGTCGCTCCTCGTCTGGGGCACGCACATCGTGCGCACTGGGATCCTGCGCGTCTACGGCGGCCCGCTGCGCCGACTGCTGCGGCACAGCGTCGACAACCGGTTCGCTGCCTTCTTCGCCGGCGTCGGGGTGACCGGTCTGATCCAGAGCAGCACGGCGACCGCGCTGATCGTCGCCGCGTTCGCGGGCCAGGGACTAATCGGTACGGCGCCGGCACTCGCGGTGATGCTCGGCGCCGATGTCGGCACCTCGCTGGTCACCGTGTTTCTGTCATTCGACCTGTCGTGGCTCGCGCCCTTCCTGATCTTCGTCGGCGTCGTGCTGTTCCTCGCGCGTCAGTCCGATCCGATCGGCCGCTTCGGGCGCATCCTGATCGGCCTCGGTCTCATCACGTTCTCGCTGCAATGGATTTCGGTGGCCGCGAAGCCGGTGGTCGAGGCCGCCGGCGTCAAGGTGATCTTCGCCTCGCTCACCGGCGACCTGCTGCTCGACATGCTGGTCGCGGCCCTCCTCACCGTACTCTGTTATTCGAGCCTCGCCGTCGTGCTGGTGCTTGCGGCGCTTGCGTCGCTCAAGGTCATCGCGCTGCCCGTCGCGCTGGGCCTGGTGCTGGGGGCCAATCTCGGCAACGGCCTGCTCGGCATGCTTTCAACCCTGCGTTCGCCGCCCGAAGCGCGCCGCGTCACGCTCGGCAACTTCCTGTTCAAGCTGATCGGCTGCCTCGCGCTGATGCCGCTCGTGACTCACGTCGAAGGGCTGATCGAGGGTCTCGCCCTCGATCCTGCGCGTGAAGTCGTCCTGTTCCACTTCGCGTTCAACGTCGTTCTGGCGCTCGCGCTCATCTTCTTCACCGCGCCGATTGCGCGGGTCGCCGAGCGGCTCCTGCCTGCGAAGCCGGCGAGCGACGATCCCGGCAAGCCGCGGCATCTCGACCCGTCGGCGCTGGACACGCCCGCGCTCGCGATTTCGTGCGCCGCCCGCGAAGCGCTGCGAATCGGCGACGTCGTCGAGGAAATGCTCAATGGGATGCTGACCGTCCTGCGCACGAACGACCTGGCGCTGGCGGAGCGGCTGCGCAAGATGGACGACATCGTCGACGAGCTCTACACGGCAGTGAAGCTTTACCTCACGCAGATCTCCCGCGAGGCGCTGGAGCAGGCCGAGGGCCGCCGCTGGGCCGACATCGTGTCGTTCACGATCAACATGGAGCAGGTGGGCGACATCGTCGAGCGGATCATCACCGACGTCGAGGACAAGAAGATCGATAAGGGGCGCAAATTTTCGGAGGCGGGCATGACGGAGATCTGCGACCTTCATGCGCGCCTCATTGCGAATCTCCGCCTCGGGCTCTCCGTGTTTCTCAATGGCGAGCTCAAGAGCGCGCAGGAGCTCCTTGCGCAGAAAGTGCTGTTCCGCGACCTCGAGCGCGCCTATGCCGACTCGCACCTCGAGCGCCTGACGAGCCAGACGGTCGAGAGCATCGAGACTTCATCGCTGCATCTCGACCTTATCGCCGACCTGAAGCGGATCAATTCGCATATCTGCTCGATCGCCTACCCGATCCTCGAGCAGGCGGGCGCGCTGGCGAAGACGCGGCTCAAGACGCCCGAACCTGCGGTTACGCGCGCGCGCCCGCGACGCAGCGGAATGGCTGCGAACGGCAACGGCGCCGCTGGAAACGGCATGAAGGCCGACTGGCAGAAGAAGAAGCCGCACTCCGCCTAGATCCCGCGTGGAGATAGCCGAACTCTCGCTTGGCGTCACGCTCGCGGTGCTGGGCGCCGGGTTGCTCCACGCCGGCTGGAACGCGCTCCTCAAGGCGGCGCCGGGTGGCGATCCGCTGCTCGATACCGCCACGGTCGTCGCCGGCTCCGGGATATGGGGACTCGCCGTGATTCCGTTCGTCGGCGTGCCCGACCCGGCGGCATGGAAGTTCGCGGCTGCGTCGGCCTTGGTCCACTGGGGCTATTACGTGACGCTGGCGCAGGCGTATCGCACGGGCGACCTGTCGTTCGCGTACCCGTTGATGCGCGGCACAGCGCCACTGATCGTCACGCTCCTCGGAATCGTGTTCCTCCGCGAGTTGCCGGCGCCGCACGTCGCAGCCGGCATCGCGCTGATCTGCGCCGGCATCGTCAGCATCGCGTTCGTTCGCCACGAGCGACATCCTCCATCCGCCGCGGCGTGGGCGTTCGCCAATGCCGCGATCATTGCGGCGTATACGCTCGTCGACGGCTCGGGCGCCCGCGCGTCGGGCAATCCCGCCGCTTACGTCGCATGGCTCATTTTTCTCGAAGCGCTGCCCTTTCTCGTCTGGATCCGGGTGCGGCGCGGGCCTGCCGCATTCACGTATGTGCGTCGCGGGTGGCGGCGCGGGCTCGTCGGCGGGGTTGCCAGTCTCGCCGCGTACGGCATCGTGCTGTGGGCGATGACGCGCGCGCCCGTCGCCGCCGTGGCCGCGCTGCGCGAAACGTCGGTGTTGTTCGCTGCGCTGATCGGCGCCGTCTGGCTGAAGGAGGGATTCGGATTGCCGCGCCTCGCCGGCGCCGCAAGCGTCGTGGCGGGCGTTGCGGCGTTGAAGCTTTGAGCCGCGATTCCGACCCACGCTCGCGTCGTCATCGTCGGCGGCGGCATCGCCGGTGCGTCGACCGCCTATCACCTGGGAAAGCTGGGCGTCCGCGACGTCGTACTGCTCGAGCAGGGAAAGCTCACCTGCGGCACGACCTGGCACGCGGCGGGCCTGGTCGGCCAGACGCGCGCGACGCGCAACGCCACGCGGATGAGCCGCTACGGCATCGATCTCTACTCGTCGCTCGAGAAGGAGACGGGACTCTCCACCGGCTGGAAGCAATGCGGGAGCTTGAATGTCGCGAAGACGCCTGAGCGCCTGACGCTCATCAAGCGGCAGATGGCGCGCGCGAAGAGCTTCGGCATCGAGTTCGAATTCGTCTCGCCCGCCGATGCCGCGCGGATCGCGCCGATCCTGCGCACCGACGATCTTGCCGGCGCCGTGTGGATTCCCGGCGACGGCAAGGCCAATCCCACCGATCTCACGCAGCTCGCTCGCCAAGGGCGCGCGAATGCAATGGCGCGACGCATCGTCGAAGGCGTCAGGGTCACTGGCGTCACGGCGTCGCGCGGTCGCGTCACGGGCGTGCAGCTGGCGAGCAGGCGACGAGCGAAGGCACGATCGCGTGCGAGACGATCGTCAATTGCGGCGGCCAATGGGCGCGCGAGTTCGGGCGCTCGCGCCGGCGTCGAACGTTCCGCTCTATGCCGCCGAGCACTTCTACCTCGTCACCAAGGCCGATCGACGGCGTGACGCCCGACCTGCCCGTCATCCGCGATCCCGACGGCTACTCTACTACAAGGAAGAAGTCGGCGGCCTCGTGATGGGCGGCTTCGAGCCGAAGGCGAAGCCATGGAACGTCGATCCGATTCCCGACGGCTTCGAATTCCAGCTGCTGCCGGAGGACTGGGACCACTTCGAGATCCTGATGACGAAACGCGATCCACCGCACGCCGTGCCTCGAGACCGCCGAGGTCAAGCTGCTGCTGAACGGCCCGGAGAGCTTCACGCTCGACGGCAATTTCATCCTCGGCGAGGCGCCGGAGCTCGCGCGGCTATCTTCGTCTGCGCCGGGTTCAATTCCGCCGGCATCGCCAATGCCGGCGGCGCCGGCAAGCTCGTCGCCGAGTGGATCGTCGAACGGCGAAGCGCCGCTCGACCTGTGGGACGTCGACATTCGCCGCTTCGCGCCCTTCCACGCCAACCGCCGGCACCTCGCCGACCGCACGGTCGAGTCGCTCGGCCTGCACTATGCGATGCGCTGGCCGCGCGAGGAACTCGAGACGGTGCGCCCGCTGCGCCGCTCGCCGCTCTACGACCGGCTCGCCGCGAAGGGCGCGGTGTTCGGCAGCAAGATGAACTGGGAGCGCGCGAACTATTTTCTCCCGCCGGCGCCGTCGGCGCCGCCGTCCACGTTCGGCACGCCCGGCTGGCTGCCGCACGTGCTGGAGGAGCAGCGCGCGTGCCGCGAGGACGTCGTCGTGTTCGACCAGACGTCGTTCGGCAAATTCGTGCTCAAGGGCCGCGACGCGCTCGCGGTGCTGCAGCGGCTGTGCGCGAACGAAATCGACGTCCGCGCCGGCACGATGGTCTACACCGCGATGCTCAACGCGCGCGGCGGGTTCGAGAGCGATCTCACGATCATTCGCGTCGCGCACCGCCGAGTTCTTCATCATCACCGGCTCGGCGCAGACGACGCGCGACTGCGGCGTGGATCGAGCGCGCACATCGGCGCCGGCGAGCACGCGGCGCTCGTCGACGTGACGAGCGCGTATTCGGTGCATCTCGGTGATGGGGCCCGAAGGCCGAGGCGCTGCTCGGCGCGCCTTTCGCCGGACGACCTGTCGAAGGCCGGCATGCCGTTCTCGACGACGCGCGAGATCGACGTCGGCTACGCGCGCGTTCGCGCCGCGCGGATGAGCTACGTCGGCGGACCCGGGCTACGAGCTCCACGTCCCGGCCGACCAGTGTCTTACGCTCTACGACGCGCTCGCGGAGCCGGCGCGCGAATTCGGCCTCAGGGATGCCGGGTACTACACGATCGACGCGCTGCGCATCGAGGCCGGACGTCGCGCGTGGGGCGCCGAGCTGTCGCCCGACGAGACGCCGTGGGAAGCCGGTCTGGGCTTCGCGGTGAAGATGGGCAAGACGACGGCGTTCATCGGCCGCGACGCGCTGCTCGACTGCGCCGGCCCACGCGATCGCGCAAGCGCTGGTCCTGTTGACCTTCGACGACTCCGCCGCATTTCCGTGGGGCGGCGAGCCGATCCTGATGAATGGCGCAACGTCGGCGAGATCACGTCTGCCGGCTACAGCCGCAGGCACGGCCGCGCGGTGGCGATGGGCTACGCGCGCGGCGACGCCCCGCTGACCGACGCGATGCATTCTCGATGCGCGCTATCGAGGTCGATATCGCCGGCGAGCTCTTCGCGGGTCACGCCGCATCTCAAGCTCGCGTAACCGCGCCTGGCGCGGCCCACAATCGCGAAAGCCCCAACCTGATGCGAATCCTGTCCCGCAATGCGTTGAGGGTCCTCGAGCACCCCTGGCGCTTTCGCCTGGCGCGTGCTGCTGAGCTTTCGTGCAAACCAGGGCTTCCTCCTCGCGAGCGCCGTGGCGTTCAACACGCTGCTGTCGATCCTGCCTCTCGTCGATCCTGCTCGCTGATCGCGCTGGCGCGGGTCGTCGACGAAGCGTTGCTGCTCGCCACCCTCGGCCGTTATCTCGAGATCTCGTGCCCGGCCAGTCGGGCGCGATCATGCACGAGCTGTCGCTTTTCCTGCGCACCGCAACGTCGTCGGCTGGGTGCTGCTCGTCACGCTCTGTTCTTCAGCTCGTTCGCCTTCACGGTGCTCGAAAACGCGATGTCGGTGATCTTCTTTCATCGGGTTGCGGTTCGGCGGCGGCACTTTCATCGTTTCGCTGCTGATTCCGTTTTGCTATATGCTTCTTCCTCGCGGTGGGGCTGCTCGTCGTGATCGCTCGTCTCCGGCGCGCTGCACGCCATGGGACAGGAGAGCATCGAGCTCCTCGGGCGCGATCGAATCGCTCGGCCGCCTGTCGTCGCTGCTCCTCTATCTCGTCGGCGTTGCCGGCGAGATCCTCGTGCTGACGTCGATCTACCTGGTGATGCCGGTAGGACGCCTGTCAGTGACCCACGCGTTGATCGGCGGGGTCACCGCCGGCCTGCTCTGGGAGCTCACGCGGCACGTGCTGCTGTGGTACTTCTCCACCCTCTCGCAGGTCGGCATCGTCTACGGCTCGCTCACGACAGCGATCGTCGTGCTGCTGAGCGCTCGAGATCGCCGCGCTCGTGCTGCTGCTCGGCGCGCAGGTGATCGCCGAATACGAGCGCTTCTGTCGGGAACCGCTGGAGCGGCCGCCCGTACCGCTGCACACGGGCTGACCGCGCCCTTGTTCATTCGCGCGAATCGCGGGACGACGCGGCCGAACCGAGAATTGTGTTAGTTTTGGACCCGTCGCCGTTTTTGCGTTCGACCACGCTCCGATGCCCCATCGTTACACGACTCCGCCGCGGCGCGGACGCACGCCATCGAAACCCGGCGGGACCGCGACGGCGCAGGTGCAGAGCCTCACTCGCGGTCTCAACATCCTCGAAGCGCTCGCGGGCGCCGAAGGCGGCCTCACTCTGACCGACGTGGCGCATCGTGTCGGCCTGCCGCCCTCGACGACGCACCGGCTGCTGTCGACGCTCGATCGAATGGGCTACGTATACCAGGCCGGCGATCTCGGCCGCTGGTACGTCGGCCTGCAGGCGTTCACCGTCGGATCGACGTTCCTCGCGAGCCGGGATTTCGTCGCGCAGAGCCTGCCGCACATGCGCCGGCTGATGGAGCAGGCCGGAGAAACCGCGAATCTCGCGATCCTCGACGGCACCGAAGCCGTGTTCATCGACCAGGTCCAGTGCCGCGAAATGATGCGCACGATCGTGAAGCTGGGCAGCCGCGTACCGCTGCACGCGTCCGGCGTGGGCAAGGCGATCTTCGCTTCGCTTCGCGACGATGAGATCGATGCGATCCTGAAGGTCAAGGGGCTGCCGCGGATCACCGCGCACACGATCACGGCGCCCGAGACGATGTGGGCTGCGCTTCGCGTGATCCGGCAGCGCGGCTGGTCGTTCGACGACGAGGAGCACGCGCTCGGCACGCGCTGCGTTGCGGCGAGCGTCTACGACGAGCACGGAGAGCCGCTGGGCGCGATCTCGCTTGCCGGTCCGTCGACGCGGCTTCCCGACGAGCGGATCGCCAGCTCGGCCCGCTGGTCGCGCATGCGGCCGAGGAGCTCACCCGAAAGCTCGGCGGGCGCTGGCCCCACCCCTATTAGCGCTTCCCGGCGCGCGGGCCACTATACGGGGCGCGCCCCTCGCCCGCGCACGGACTCCGTGCGCTGCGCAAGACGGGGGTTCGGCGCCGCCCTTCCAGCCGCCGAGTAATTCATCCGCGGCAATGCTGTCGTTACACGTCAGGACCATGTCGCAGCCGGCTGCCGCTGCCGCCTCGGCGCGGGCGACGATGTCGCCGGCCGACGAGGCACCCGCCATGCCAAGATCGTCGGAGAAGATGAGGCCGTCGAAACCGAGGCGCTCGCGCAGGATGTCCTGCAGCCATGGGCGCGAGTAGCCGGCCGGGCGCCCGTCGACCGCAGGATAAACGACATGCGCAGGCATGATGCCCTCGAGCCCGTGTTTGATCATCGCCCCGAACGGCACCAAGATCGTCCGCCGCGATCCGCTCGAAGGAGCGCTCGTCGATGGGGACTTCGAGATGCGAGTCGGCGGCGACGAACCCGTGTCCTGGAAAGTGCTTCCCCACCGCAGCCATTCCCCCCGCCCGCATTCCGTCACGCACGGCGGCAGCGAGATGCGCGGCTGCATTGGGATTACGATGCAAGGCGCGGTCACCGATCACCGTGCTTTCCCCGTAATCGAGATCGAGGACCGGCCCGAAGCTGAGATCGACGCCGACCGCCCGGAGTTCGGAGGCGATCGTGAACCCCACGCGCATCGCCTCCCGTGCCGCCTCGGCGACGTCGCGGTCCCACCGCTCGCCCAGCGTGCGCATCGGCGGTATCGGCGTGAAGCCCTCGCGAAAGCGCTGGACCCGGCCGCCTTCGTGATCCACCGCGATCAGCAGGGGCGGCGCGCGCACGCGCGTGGATCGCGGCGGTCAACGCGGCGAGCTGTTCGGAATCTTCGAAATTGCGTGCAAACAGGATCACGCCGCCGGTGAGGGGATGCACAAGGCGCGCGCGGTCGGCCTCCGACAGCGCGGGCCCCTCGACGCCGAGCATCACCGGGCCGAGCGGACGGTCCATCGCTTCAGCAGTCCGTCCGCGCCGCTTCGCGAAGCAGCGCCTTCATCTCGCGGACGGCCTCGCGCAAGCCAACGAATACCGAACGGGCGACGATCGCATGTCCGATGTGCAGCTCGCGCACGCCGGGAGTCGCGGCGACCGGCTGCACGTTGAAATAGTTGAGCGCATGGCCCGCGTTGAACCGCATGCCGGCGCGCCGAATCGCCTCGCCCGCGACTCGGATCCGCTCGAGCTCGGCAACGACCGCGGTGCTCTCCACGTCGCGACCCTTGGCGTGGAAGGCGTGCGCGTACGGGCCGGTGTGCACCTCGCAGACCGAAGCCCCGATCCGCGCTGCCGCCTCGATCTGCGGCGCCTCGGCATCGATGAACACGCTGCTGACGATGCCGGCGCCGGCAAGCCGCGCGACGGCAGCGGCGAGCTTTGCCTCCTGCGCCACGATGTCGAGGCCGCCCTCGGTGGTGATCTCCTCGCGCCCCTCCGGCACCAGCATCGCCATTTCCGGCTTGAGCTCGCAGGCGATCGCGATCATCTCGGCGGTCGCCGCCATCTCGAGATTGAGCTTGATGTGAACGAGCTCGCGCAGGCGTCGCACGTCATCGTCCTGGATGTGGCGGCGGTCCTCGCGCAGATGAACCGTGATGCCTGCGGCACCGCCAAGATGCGCCTCGACGGCAGCCCACACCGGATCGGGCTCGTAGGTGCGGCGTGCCTGCCGCAGCGTTGCGACATGATCGATATTGACCGACAGTTCAATCACGGCGGCGGCTCTCCCCGTCTTCCAGCGCTTGCAGGTCCTGCACGACACGGCGGCTCTCGACGCCGCGCTGCTCGAGGTAATGGTCGAGCACCTCGCGCATCAGGCGCTTCGCTTCATTTGCCGTCTCGGCATCGGGATAGTGATCACCGGCGAGCGCGAGCAGCGTAGACCCGCGGACCAGCGGCCATTTCATCCCTGATTCCGGCGAGGTCCGGCGCGGGCCGCGATCGAATGCATAATGGTAGCGCGTCGATGGATCCACGGGCGCGCCGGTGTCGGCTTCGCGGACCAACGGCAGCGCATAGCCCAATTCGGCAACCAGCCGAACTTCGAACCGACGCAGCACCGCCGCCTGCTCCCGTTTTGCGGCCAGATCGGCAAGCGCTGCTTCGTAGTCGACGAAGAGCTGCGGATGCGCATCCTCGCGCGGCAGGAGCTTCAGCAGCAATTCGTTCAGATAAAAGCCGCACAACAGCGCCGCCCCGCCCACGCGCGGGAGGCCCCCGCGCCATTCGGCCTTGTGCAACGTCTTGAGCTCGTGCTGCCCGGACCACGACAGCAGCAGGGGCTGGAATCCCTGCAGCAGGCCGCGCAGCTCCGAGCGCGGCCGCCTTGCCCCGCGCGCGACCATCGCGACCCGGCCGAACGACGGCGTGAACGCCTCGACGATGGCGCTCGTTTCGCGATAAGGGTAGGCGTGCAGGACGAATGCCGGCTCGTCGTCGTGGGATTGCGGTCGGGCGCGCGACTGCATTGTCGAATCGGGCTCTTCAGTACCCGAAGCGCTTCAAGAGCGCCTCGTCGTCGAACCAGCCCTTCCTCACCCGGACCCAGACTTCAAGGAACACCTTGCCGCCGAAGAGGCGTTCCATGTCGGCGCGTGCGCCGGTCGCGATCTCCTTCATTTTTGCCCCGCCCTCGCCCAGCAGGATCGCCTTCTGGTTCTCGCGGTCGACGATGACGCTCGCATGGATACGTCGGACGTCGCCCTCGTGCACGAAGCGGTCGACGACGACCGTTGTTTCATAGGGAACCTCCTCGCCTAGCAGGCGGAAGATCTTTTCGCGGACGAACTCTGCAGCGAGAAAACGCTCGTCTCGGTCCGTGATCTCGTCTGCCGCATAGGCCGGCGCCGCCTGGGGCAACAGGGCACGGATCTCCGTCGTCAGCGCATCGAGGCCATACCCGGTTTCCGCGCTGACCGGAACGATCGCCGCGAATGCGTGACTGCCGGCAAGATCCTCAATTTGGGGCAGAAGCGCATTCTTGTCGTCGAGGCGGTCCACCTTGTTCAGCGCCACCACCGCCTTCGCGTCCGCCGGCAACAGGCGAATCACCGCGCGGTCGGCCTCGACTGTCCGTCCCGCCTCGATCACGAGCAGGACGGCATCGACATCAGACAGGCCCTGCGTCACCGCCCGATTCATTCGCTCGTTCAAGCGCGACCTGTGGCGCGTCTGGAACCCAGGCGTGTCGACAAACACGAGCTGTGCATCTCTCGTGTTGAGGATGCCGGTGACGCGGTGCCGCGTCGTTTGCGCCTTTCTAGACGTGATGCTGAGGCGGGCACCGACGAGACGGTTCATCAGCGTCGACTTGCCGACGTTCGGCCGGCCGGCGATCGCCACGTGTCCGCAGCGAAAATCCGTCGTCCGCGTCGCATCATGCACGAGGTCTCGTCTCGCAGTTCGCAACCGCGATCGAATACGCCGCGGCAGCGGCAGCCTGCTCGGCCGTGCGCCGGCTCGGGCCGTTGCCCCTGGCAACGATCGCCAGTGAGGGGATCCGGCATTCGACAGTAAAGGTCTGCGCATGGGCCTCGCCGGCGACTTCAGTCACCGCGTACTCGGGAACCGGAGTGCGGCGTGCCTGGAGCCACTCCTGTAGGCGAGTCTTGGGGTCTTTTCCGAGCGCCTGGGGATCGAGTCCGCGGAGTTCCGCCGCATAGACCCGCTCGATGACCGCGCGCGCCGCGTCGAAGCCGGCATCGATGAACACGGCACCGAGCACCGCCTCGAGCCCGTCGGCGAGGATCGAGGGACGCTCCGCGCCGCCACTTCGCTGCTCGCCGTCGCCGAGCCGGAGAAATTCGCCGATCCCGAGCGCGCGCGCGAGCCGGGCGAGCGTATCGCGGTTGACGAGGTTCGCGCGCACGCGCGAGAGATCGCCTTCGGGAATCTGCGGGAACCGCTCGTAGAGAACCGCGGCGATCGCGCAGTTCAACACCGCATCGCCGACGAACTCGAGCCGCTCGTTCTGGCTCTCGCCGAAGCTGCGGTGCGTGAGCGCCTGTGTCAGCAGCGAGGGGCTTCGGAACGCGTAACCGAGCCGGTCATTGAACGCACTGGATATCATCCGCCTGACGCATCCCCCATCACGTCAGCGCGTAGCCGACGCCTCGAAGTCGAGAAACAGGCTCATGTTGCCGACGAGATGGAGCTTGCGCGTCCAGGCGACGCTCAGCGTCACCTGGTTGCCTTCCTTCGTGACTTCGAGATCGCGGGCGGTGACCGAATCGATATAGTCGACGGCGAGGTAGCGGTCGAACGTCCTGCGTACGTCGACAGCGCTCGTCGGATCCTTAGCCTCCGCCAGCGTCTTTTCCAGCGATTTCTGGACCGAGTAGTACTCGATATAGGCCGGCGTCACCCGGGCGCCGACGGCCACGAAAATCGCGATGACCGCTGCGACGAAGACGAACCCGATCAGCGTCAACCCTCCGTGTCTCGTCCTATGGTTCATCGTCTCCCCTTATCGAATGCTGTTGCCGACGCGCTTCCATGCGAAGCTCGAGATGTCGTCCCAGTTGAACCAGATGAAGAACGCCCGACCGCGGATGTGGTCGTCGGGAACGAAGCCCCAGTAGCGGCTGTCGTCGCTGCGATCGCGGTTGTCGCCCATCATGAAATAGTGGCCCGCCGGCACCTTGCACGTGAAGCCGCTGCCATCCGGATTGTAATCGCAGTTCTCCCTCCCAGGAAACGGACGCACCGACCCAGGGCTCACCGCAGGCATCATCGGGTCGGTCGCGATGTCGTGCACCTTCGGCCCATGCCCCGTTTCGGCGGTCTCCAGCGAACGCGCCAGCGATTCGAAACGCAGCCCCTCGACATAGCCGTAGGTGCCGTCAGGCTTCATCGGCCACGGAACGCCGTTGACGGTCAGCCGCTTGTCTTTGTAGACGACGACGTCGCCGCCAACGCCGATCACGCGCTTGATGAAGTCCTGCGACGGATTGAGCGGATAGCGGAACACCACGACGTCGCCGCGCTGAGGGTCGCCGAGCGCGACGATCTTCTGCTCGATGATCGGCAACCGCAGTCCGTAGACGAACTTGTTGACGAGGATGAAATCGCCGACCTCAAGCGTAGGCCGCATCGACGAGGACGGAATCTTGAACGGCTCGGCGATGAACGAGCGCAGCGCAAACACGATGAGCAGCACCGGGAAGAAGCTCTTCGGGTATTCGATCCACCAGGGCTCCGTGGCGTCGGCCGCGCGCTGCTTCGCGAAGACAAGCCGATCGGCGAGCGCGATCAGTCCAGTGAAAACGGTCGCGAGAAAAAGGATGAGCGCGAAGTTCATTGTCGATTGTTTTCCGATATTCGATTCCGGGATTTGTCCCACGGCGGGCGCGCCGCCACCCAGGGCTCGCCCGACGGTCCGAGCGGTCGGTCGGCGATCATTTGTCCCCGACCTGCAGGATCGCGAGGAACGCGGCCTGCGGGATTTCGACGCTGCCCACGGCCTTCATTCGCTTCTTGCCCGCTTTCTGCTTTTCGAGCAGCTTCTTCTTGCGCGTGATGTCGCCGCCATAGCATTTGGCCAGCACATTCTTGCGCATCGCCTTGATGTTCTCGCGGGCGACGATCTGCGCACCAATCGACGCCTGCACCGCGACGTCGAACATCTGGCGTGGAATGAGCTTCCTCATCTTGGCGGCGACTTCGCGACCGCGGTAGAGCGCGACGGACCGGTGCACCATGACCGACAGCGCATCGACGCGCTCGCCATTGATCAGGATGTCGAGCTTCACCACGTCGGCGGCGCGAAACTCGCGGAACTCGTAATCGAGCGACGCGTAGCCGCGCGACACCGACTTCAGCTTGTCGAAGAAGTCCATCACGACTTCAGCGAGCGGCAACTCGTAGGTCAGCATCACCTGCCGGCCGAGGTATTGCATGTTCCTCTGCACGCCGCGCTTTTCCGTACACAGCGTCAGCACGGGACCGACGTACTCCTGCGGCATCAGGATCGTCGCGGTGATGATCGGCTCGCGGATCTCCTCGACCTTCGACAGGTCGGGAAGCTTCGACGGATTTTCGATCTCCTCCACCGTCCCGTCGCGCAGCAGCACCTGGTAGACGACCGTCGGCGCCGTCGTGATCAGGTCCATGTCGTATTCGCGCTCGAGGCGCTCCTGGACGATGTCCATGTGCAGGAGCCCCAGGAACCCGCAGCGGAAGCCGAACCCCAGCGCCTGCGAGACCTCGGGCTCGTAGTGGAGCGACGCATCGTTCAACTTGAGCTTGTCGAGCGCATCGCGCAGCGCTTCGTACTGATTCGATTCGACGGGGTAGAGCCCCGCGAAGACCTGCGGCTTCACGTCCTTGAACCCCGGGAGCGGCGCTCTCGCGGGGCGCGTGGCGAGCGTCACCGTGTCGCCGACTTTGGCGGCGTGGATTTCCTTGATGCCGGCGACGATAAAGCCCACGCCGCCGGCAGAAATCGCGTCACGGGCGACGGCCTTCGGCGTGAACACCCCGACCTGCTCGCAGGTGAAGGTCGCGCCGGTCGCCATCAGCTGGATCTTGTCGCGGGGCTTAAGCGTGCCGTCCATGACGCGGACCAGCATCACGACGCCGACGTAGTTGTCGAACCACGAGTCGATGATCAGCGCCGACAACGGCGCCTCCGGGTTCCCGGACGGTGGCGGAACGCGCGCAATCACCGCTTCGAGCACGTCGTCCACCCCGTCGCCGGTCTTCGCGCTCACGCGGAGCGCATCGTGCGCCGGGATGCCGATGATGTCCTCGATCTCCTCGATCACGCGCTCCGGCTCGGCCGACGGGAGATCGATCTTGTTCAGCACCGGCACCACGGTTACGCCCTGCTCGATCGCCGTATAGCAGTTGGCGACGGTCTGCGCCTCGACGCCTTGCGAAGCGTCGACGACGAGCAGCGCCCCCTCGCAGGCGGCGAGCGAGCGCGATACCTCGTAGGCGAAGTCGACGTGCCCGGGCGTATCGATGAGATTCAGATCGTAGACTCGGCCGTCGCGCGCCTTGTAGGTGAGCGCCGCGGTCTGGGCCTTGATCGTGATTCCGCGCTCGCGCTCGAGGTCCATCGTATCTAGCACCTGCGCTTCCATCTCGCGGTCGGCCAGGCCGCCGCAGCGCTGGATGAAGCGATCGGCGAGCGTCGACTTGCCATGGTCGATGTGGGCGATGATGGAAAAGTTGCGGATTAGGTCCACGGGGGGCGGGTTCGCCAAAACAAAAGGGCACCGGACAGTGCCCTTTCAATGGCGTGTTGCCGTCGCAAAGACTTTGAATTCTAGCGGATTTCCGAGGAGAACGCGACCTCTAGTCACGGAGAGCGCCCTCCACCCGCGCGCGATCGAACTGGTACTGGCACAGCACGGCACCCGATTGCGCAGCCCCCGCGAACAGGACCGGCACACGATCCCCCCACGCGGATTCCAGCGTCGCGTTCCCGGGCGCGTCGACGTCGATTACCTCGAGGGCTGCGCCGCGCGCCGCCGCGAGCGGCTGCACCGCCGCGAGCATGTCGTCGCAGAGATGGCAATACGCGCGCACGAGGAGTGTCAGCGTTCTCATCGTTGGCTCGCGATCCCCTGTCACGGGAGCCATGACAGCCTTGTTGTTCGACTCATGCGGCGGCGCGCCCGGCGTCGATCCCGGTGCGCTTCGCGTCACGCGGGCACCTCGCCGGCTGCTTGCGCCGCTACACCGCGGCCTCCGCCCGTTCCTTGTGCTGCGTTGCGCTGCGGCGGCGGCCGGCGCTCGATCGCTCGGCGACGCGCCCTTCGGGCCTTGGCTCGCTCCGCTCGCCCGCCTCGCTCACTCGCCGTTCAGCTTCAGCGACGAATAGAACTCGCCCCGGTCGCCGCGTTTCAGGCGCAGCGTGACCGACGCGCCTCTTTCTAGCTTCGACAGCATCGCATTGACCTGCTCGGCGCTCTTGGCTTCGGTCGTCTGCCCACGGCTGACGATGGCGAGGATGACGTCGCCCGGCTGCACGTCGCCGCGCACCGAACCGGTAATGTCCTCGATCCCGACGCCATTCTTGATCTCGAGCTCCTTCTTCTGCTCGTCGGTCAGGTCGACGAGCGCAAGCCCGATCCGGTTCGGCTTCGCCTTTTCCTTCGGCGCCGGGCTGCCGCGGCGAGGCGCCGGCGTCGACCCGTCGTCCTTGATCTCCGCGACGGTGACCGCGATGTCGCGTTGGGCGCCCTTGCGCCAGACCGTCAAAGTCACCCTGGCCCCGGGCTTGATCACCGTGATGATCCGCGGCAGCTCGCTCGACGTGTGCACGTCGCGCCCGTCGGCCTTGATGATGATGTCTCCGGTCTCGATCCCGGCCTTTTCGGCGGGGCCGCCCTTTTCCACGGAGTTGACGAGCGCGCCGCCGAGCTTGGGCAACCCGAACGCTTCGGCGGTCTCCTTGGTAACCTCCTGGATCTGGACGCCGATCCTGCCGCGCGTCACCTTGCCCTTTTCCTTGATCTGCGTGGCGGCGTTCATCGCGATGTCGATGGGAACCGCGAACGAAAGCCCCATGAAGCCGCCGGTGCGCGAGAAGATGAGGGAGTTGATGCCGACCACCTCGCCCTTGAGATTGAACAGCGGGCCGCCCGAATTGCCGGGATTGACCGCCGCGTCGGTCTGGATATAAGGGACGAGGTTTTCCTCCGGCAGGTCGCGGCCCTTGCCGCTCACGATACCTGCCGTCATCGTGTTCTCGAGGCCGAACGGCTTGCCGATCGCAACGACCCACTCGCCGACCTTGAGCTTCTCCGGATCGCCGATCGTCACCTTCGGCAGGTCCTTCGCATCGATTTTGATGAGCGCCACGTCGGTGCGCTTGTCGAGGCCGATCACCTTCGCCTTGAACTCGCGATGGTCGCTGAACTTGACGTTGACCTCGTCGGCGCCATCGACGACATGAGCATTGGTCACGATGTAGCCGTCGCTCGCGATGATGAAGCCGGAGCCGACCGACTGTTGCTCCAGATCGCGCTCCGGCATCCCGTGCCGCGGGATCTGCCCGCCGAAGCGGCGAAAAAATTCGTAGAACGGATCATCCTCCGACAATTCGGGGAAGCGCTGCCGCTTGATCTTTTGCGTGACGTCGATGCTGACGACGGTGGCGCCCTGCTTTTCGTAGAGGTCCGTGAAGTCCGGTAGCGCAGCCGCGCGGCTCTGCGCCGTTGCGGGTCCGGCCGCCGCGGCAAGGATGGCGAACGCCGCGTAGAGCACCGCGGCAGCGTTGATGTAGCGATTGCGAAACGTCATCGGATTTGGGCCTCGATCGAAGCGGTGAACAATGGTAAGAAGGGACTCAGCGATGCGCAACCGAATAGGCGATCTGGCGGACGGTCGCGCCGGGAGCTTCGCCGAGGACCGTGACGGTGTAATCGTCGAGCTGCCGCACGTAAACGTTGATCCCGCCCTGCTGGATGAGCCCCGTCGGGTGCACGGCGCCGCCGGACGGCTCGATAAAGACCGAGACCGCGACCAGCCCGTCCGAATACATGAGGTGCGCGACCGGGGCCCGTTTGCCGCGCAGGTTGCGATAGCCTTCGACGATCCGCGAGAAGCCCGGCGGGACCCGTCCCACGGTCCAGCCGGTATCCGCCTGCTGGGCCTCCGCGGCGCCGCCTTCGCGCACGCGCCACTCGGGCGGCGCGGCGGCGAACGACGGCTTGACCATGTCGCGGTCGATTTTCGCCCCGATCGCAACATCGGTGAACGCGAACTGCTCGATCGGATCGCTTTTTTCATCCTGGATGCGCGCCTTGAGGAGGAGGCCGCTCGCCGTGTCGACCCAGAACTTGTGCCCATAGCGCAGCCCGTCCTTCGGCTCGAACACCCATGCCTGCACGTCGAGGCCCGCCACGCGACTGGCCTCGGCCTTGCGCAGATCGTAGAACTCGGCGAGAGACTTCTGCTGCTGCACCGACAGCGACGGAAATGCGTTGCGGAACGTCTGCGGCTCGATCCGTACGAGCTTGGCATCCGGGTAATAGCAGCGAACCTCGCCCTGGCTCCTGATCACCTCGCGCGGCGGGCCCTCGAGGTTGACGAGCTTTTCGTACTCGACGCCGGCGTCGTTCCAGTGGACGATCCGCGAAGTCTCGACGCGTCCGCCGTGCTGGTAGACGATCGTGCCGACATAATTGAGGGTTCGCGCGGCGGTGGCGGCCCGCGCGAGCCACGCGCCGGGGTCCTCGGCCACCGCCCGGCGGCGCCGAAAGCACCGCCGCAAGCGCCAGCGCGGCAACCGCCGCGCGGCCGACGCCGGACCCAACGGCTGCCTCCGACAGGTCGGTGTTACCGATCATCGCCCCTCGTCCCTCGCGTTGAGCTCAAGGCCGCAGCTCGGTGCTCGACGTCGAAACGGCGCGCAGATTGGGATCGACGCCCTGGATTTGCACCGTCGGGGAATATTCCTGGTGAGCAAGCAGGTAATCGGCGGGGATGACGGGCGGGCGCACCTGCGCGGCGCGCACGGCGCCGGCATCGCGCGCCCTGGCGAGCGCCGCAGGCGGAACCTCGATCGTCGCGACTGCGACCCACCCGACGACGGCAACGGCGGCGAGCGTTGCGGCGACTGCCCAGGCGAGCGGGAGCGGATTTGCGCGTCGGGCGCGCGGCGCCAATACCGTCGGCTCCGCCGCGAGCTGCACGGCGAACCGCCGCGCGAATCCCGGGGCATGCGCACCCGAGCCGCGCAGCGCGTCACCGATCACGTGGTAGCACACCCACGTCGTCATGCCGTCGGGCCCATTGAGCCGGCTGCACACGGATTCGACTTCGCCGTCAGGGAGCTCGCCATCCATCAGCCGCGAGATTTCCTCACCCATCACCATCTCCGGTTATCTTCGGTCCCCAGCAACGGCCGCAATTCCGTTGCGATCGCTTCCCGCGCCCGGAAGATCCGGGAGCGTACCGTGCCAATCGGACAATTCATCACGCTGGCAATTTCTTCGTAGCTCAAACCTTCGATTTCGCGCAGCGTGATCGCCGTTCGCAGATCCTCGGGCAATGCGTCCATCGCCCGGTTGACGACGGCCGCGATCTGCTTGCCGTGCAGCTCGCCCTCCGGCGTGTTCGCGTCGCGCAACTGGTCGGCCTCTTCGAAATTCTCCGCTTCCTCGTTGTCGAAACCCGTCGACGTCGGGGCCCGGCGCCCCATCGCGACGAGGTAATTCTTCGCCGTGTTGATCGCGATCCGGTAGAGCCACGTGTAGAACGCGCTGTCGCCCCGGAAGCTCGGGAGCGCCCGGTACGCCTTGATGAAGGCTTCCTGCGTCACGTCCTCGACCTCCGCCGGGTCGCGTACCAGCCGCGACAACAGCCGCGAGAGCTTGCGCTGGTACTTGAGGACCAGCAACTCGTACGCTCGCTTTTCGCCACGCTGCGCGCGTTCGACGAGCTGCTGATCGACCTCGCGATCACCCATCCAATCCCTGATCGATCGTTGTTATGCCCGCCGAATGGCGAGTGCCGCAGCCGGTTTTGACCCTGAACATCCCGATCCCCGTTCGTTGACTCTCCGGGACTTCAGGCGCGGCGCGCGCTTGCACTAAAAGACCGTCCATTTGCCCGTAAGTTCACAGGGAGGCGTGGTTATTAGGCGCGTACTTCGGATCGAGCACGGAACCCCTTGCCTTGTCCAGTACAAGCGCGGGGCGCACTCGTCCGGTCACGATTCCGCGGTAGTTGCGGATCAGCGGTTCGCGCCACGGGGCGAGCTCGGCGCGCGCATCCGCGCTCACGAGTCCGAGCGCTTCGAGCGTGGCCACCGTCGCCGGATGAAGGCCGCGCTTCGCGCCGTCGACGACCTTCACCGCGATCCCCAGCCCTCTGCTCCGCACGCCGATCGCCTGCACGCCCTCGGCGCCGATCTTCGCCACCCAATCGCCCCCGCCGGCATGCATCAGGGCGAGGTCGTTGCGGTTTTCGCCCGACACCATCTCCGGATGCGCGCTCATCGCATCGGCAAGGATGCCCGGGGCCGGACCATAGTCGGGATCGTCGCGATCGGCGGCGAGACGCGCGAAACCGAGCGCCAGGCGCGCGAGCGGGACCGCATAGTTCGGCGCCGAGCATCCGTCGATGCCCGCGACGAGCTCCGCCTCGGGCGTCGCCAGGAAGTACGCAACGGCAACCCGTATCGCCCGTTGCAACGGGTGGTCGAACGCGAGGTAGTTTTCCTTCGGCCATCCGCACTGGGCGCAGTACGCGAGCATGCCGCTGTGCTTGCCGCTGCAGTTATGCGCGAGCGGCGAATAGGGCGGCGGGGGTGGAACTTCGCCGCGCGCATCGAAATACCCGGGCGCGTGCGACCCGCATTGCAGGTCCGCCGCGGAGTTGCCGGCCTTTGCGAGCATGTCGGCGACTGCCTCGACGTGCCGCGGCTCGCCGGAATGGCTCGCGCAAAGGAGCGCAACCTGCGCCTGCGTGTAGCGAAATCGCTCGACGCCGCCGCCGGCGACGAACGGCATCGCCTGGAACGGCTTGAGCGCGCTGCGGGTGGTGGTGAGGTAGCGAGGATCGCCCGCCGCGTAGAGGAGATTGCCGTCGCGATCGACGACCGCGACCGAACCGTAGTGGACCGCGTCGATGGCGTCGCCGCGGGTGACCACGGCGAGCGGAACGTGGGGCGGCGCGGTCTGGACAGTCGCGGCCGCGCGCCGCGGCGAGCGAGTTTCGTTGGGCATGAACGGGTCGGAAACGACAATCGCTTATTATCGCCCAACGGCGCGCCTGCCCCGCGAAATTGTCACCATGGGGACGCCCCGGGCGCGCGCCGGCGGCTCGAGAGCCCGGGGAGCGGCCGTCGCTCGGTCAGTTCCCCGCCAGCGCCGCGCGAATCTGCTCGAGCGCCACCGGGTCCTCGATCGTCGTGAGATCTCCGGGGTCGCGCCCTTCCGCAAGCGCCTGGATCGAACGACGCAGGAGCTTGCCCGATCGCGTCTTGGGCAGCAGCGTCACGAAATGCACGGCGCCGGGCCGTGCGATGGCGCCGAGCTCTCTATCGACCGTGTCCATCACTTCCTTGCGCATGGCGGCGACCGCTTCGCGGCTCGCCACCCGCGACGGATCCTTGACCACGGCAAAGGCGACCGGGATCTGGCCCTTCAGCTGATCGGCAACGCCGACGACGGCGACTTCGGCGATCCCGGAGTGCGCCTGGACGGCCTCTTCGATCTCGCGCGTGCCCAGACGATGCCCCGCTACGTTGATGACATCGTCGGTTCGCCCCAGCACGAAGTAATAGCCGTCAGCATCGCGCGTCGCCCAATCGAACGTCGAGTAAGCGAGCTTGGTCCCGAAATCGGAGAAATACGTCTTGACGAAGCGCTCGTCGTCCCCCCAGACCGTCGTCATGCAGCCAGGAGGCAACGGAGGCACGATCGTCAGCACGGCCTTTTCGTTGGCTCCGGCTTCGTCCCCGCTGCCTTCGCGCAGCAGCCGGACGTCGTAGCCGTACACGGCAAACGACGGGCTGCCGAACTTGCGCGGCGTGTCTTCGACGCCCGGACACGCCGACAGAATCGCCCAGCCCGTCTCCGTCTGCCAGTAGTGATCGACGATCGGCACACCCAGCGATTCGGACGCCCAGCGCGCGGTCGGCTCGTCCAAAGGCTCGCCGGCGAGAAAGAGGTACTTGAGCGACGAAAGATCGTGCTGCCTCATGAACGCCGGATCCTGCTTCTTGAGCACGCGGATCGCGGTGGGCGAGCTGAACATCGTCTTCACTTTGTTCTCGGCGACGATCTTCCACCAGATGGCGGGGTCCGGGCGGATCGGCAGGCCCTCGTACATGATGGTCGTTGCGCCTGCGACGAGCGGTCCGTAGACGATGTACGAGTGTCCGACCACCCAGCCGATATCGCTCGTCGTGAACATCGTGTCGCCGGGCTCGATGCAGTAGATGCGCCGCATCGACGACGCGAGGGCGACCGCGTAGCCCCCCGTGTCGCGCTGGACGCCCTTGGGCTTGCCGGTCGTGCCGGACGTGTAGAGGATGTACGACGGCGCGGAGGATTCGAGCCATTCGCACGGCACGTTCGCGTCCAGATGCTGCGCGCGGAGCTTCGCGTAGTCGAGGTCGCGACCCGCGACGATCGGCATCTCCCGGTCGATGCCGCGGTTCACGATGATCACTTTGCGCGGCGGGTGCTTGGCCAGGCGGATGGATTCGTCGACGAGGTGCTTGTAGGGGACGGCCTTGCCGCCCCGCATCCCGGCGTCGGCGGTCACCATGACCTTGGGCTTCGCGTCGTCGATGCGCGTCGCAAGGCTCGCGGCGGCGAAGCCGCCGAACACGACCGAATGCACCGCCCCGATGCGGGCGCAGGCGAGCATGGCGAATGCGGCTTCGGCGATCATCGGCATGTAGATCAGCACCCGATCGCCGCGACCGACGCCCTCGCCCTTCAGCATCGCGGCGAAGCGGTTGACCTCGGCGGCGAGCTCGGAGAAGGTATAGCTCTTCGTTTCGCCCGTTTCGCTCGAGATGTAGACGAGCGCCTTCTGGCCGCCCCGCGTCCCGAGGTGACGATCGACCGCGTTGTGGCAGAGGTTCGTGCGCCCGCCGACGAACCATTTCGCGAATGGAGGCTTCGAGTAGTCGAGAACCGCGGAGAAAGGCGTCTGCCAATCGACGAGCGACGCCTCCGCCCGCCAGAATGCGTCGCGGTCGGCCAGCGATTGGCGGTGGAACTCCTTGTACGTGGGCATGGCTCTCTCCTGAAAGACGCTGCGTCGTCCGGCGCCGCGCTCGCGCCGCCGGCCAGCCGGTCGTTGCGAAGCGTACGGCGCGTCGCCTCCGGCGACTTTGCGCGGGATCAAGCAGCGCCTTTTTCGATGCTCGACGGCGGATGTCGCAACCGGTGGAGGCTACCGCCCTCCTTGCTGCTCGACCCGAAGCAGCCGGCAGAGACCGAGCGGCCGAGTCCCCTCGAGATTGGACCGGATCCTTCGGCATTCGTCGTCCGCCCGGCGCAACCCGTACGCCGCCATCGTCGCCTCCTCCCCGGCGTCGACCCTGTCGAGATAGCGAATCGCGTACATCGGGCCCCGCTGTCCGGCGATCAACGCGGCCATCTCGCGCTGCAGTCGATTGTCGTAGGCGGGTCCGGTGAAGTTGCTGGACGGCGCAATCACGCGGGCACCCGATTCGATGAACGGGACGACGTAGCCGAAGGGCTCGCCCGTCATCATCAGCACCAGCGAATCGCGAGATATCGCCGGCACCGTTACGTCGATGTAACGGCCGGCGTGCAGATGCGAGCGCCCCCAATACGGCGGCACGGTCGCGGCGACGATCAGCAGCGCCGCCGCCGCGACCAGCGCGTCGCGCCGCGGAATTCCAGCCAGCGCCGAGCGCAGCGCGACGACGAGCAGCAGGCTTGCGACGAGCTCGAGCGGGATCGCATAGCGGTAGATCGTGAATGCGAGCAGCCAACAGACGTACGAAACGCCGGCAAAGGCCGCGAGGAGCCGCATGCTCCGGGGCACGTTGCGGCGAAGCGACGCCGCCAGCGCCTCGCCCGCGACGCGGGATCGCCGCGCCGCAGACACGGCGACGAGCACCGCCACCACGCAAAGCAGCGCGAGCCTCGGGTCGCGCAGGTCCGCCTCGCTTGCAAGCCGGTTGCGCCCGGCGAGCCCGAACGGCAGCATGAGCCAGCGCCCGAGTGTCGGCGGGCGGAACTTGGCGTCGAAAAAGGAGCGCGGCTCCCAGTACTCGGACTGGAAGAGACCGTTGAAATACGGGAAGAACGGATTGCGGAAGCGTTCCCAGAGCACGACGCCCCAGTAGCCGTAGGCAGCGACGAATCCGGCCGCCATCGCCACCGCGAGGACCAGCGCGGCGCGCGCAAAGCCGGGCCGTCCCCGAAAGCACAGCACGAAGGACGCGAAGAGCGCGAGCGCGTAGATGGCGGCGGTGAGCTTCAATCCGGCGGCAACGCCGCAGAGGAGGCCCGCGATCGCCGGCGCCGAAATGCGGACCGCGCCGTCGGCCCGGATCGCGCGCACGAGCGCGAACAGGGCGGCCATCACGAGTGCGGCAGTCGCCCACTCGTTCATCGTCGACCCGATCTGCGAGAAGCCGGCCGCCCCGGTCAGCGCGACCAGGCCGATCGCCAGAAATACGAGCGGTTCCCGCTCGGCGGCGAGATCGGCGGTCGCATAGCGGGCGATCCGATAGAGGAAATAGACGGCCAATCCGAACGGAATCCCCATCAGGAACGTGATCGCGAACGCCGGAAGGTCGGCACGAACCAGCCCATAGAATGGAAGATCGAGCAGCGGATTGTGATAGGACTGAATTTGCGCCGGCGCGTAATCCCAGTACATCCGGTCATTGAGCCACGCCCACGGATCGTAGAAGTGGTAGTTCCGCAGGTCCCAGTTGGTGTCGACTCCGCGTAGCAGCGACGCAATGCCGCCGAAGACGAGCGCCGCGGACACGCCTCGGAGGGGGCGGTCGAGCCAGTCCCGCACCGACTGCGCGGTCATCGCCGGGCAACCGATGCGCTTGCGGAGGCTCCGGCGAGTACCCATACTGCGACGCCAAGCCGGAATCCCGAGTCATGCCAGATCAAACGCCGCCGGGTCTCGAGCTCACGATCCTGATGCCCTGTCTCGACGAGGCCGAAACGCTCGCCGGGTGCATCGACGAAGCGCGCGCCTTTCTCGCTCGCGAGCGCATCGATGGCGAGATCGTGATCGCCGACAACGGCAGCACCGACGGATCGATCGGCATCGCCGAGGCGCACGGCGCGCGCGTGGTGCACGTGCGGTTTCGCGGATACGGCGCTGCGCTGATCGAGGGGATTCGTGGGGCGCGCGGCGCGTACGTGATCATGGGCGACTCCGATGGGAGCTACGATTTCGCCCGCCTCGAGCCGTTCGTCGCCAGCTTGCGCGGCGGCTCCGATCTCGTCATCGGCAACCGCTTCGAAGGTGGAATCGAGCCCGGCGCAATGCCTTTTCTGCATCGCTACCTGGGCAACCCGGTGCTGAGCTTCCTGGGCCGCCTGTTCTTTTCGATTCCGATCGGGGATTTCCATTGCGGGCTGCGGGGATTCCGCCGCGATTCCGTCCTCTCGCTCGGCCTGCGCGCGCCGGGAATGGAGTTCGCGAGCGAGATGATTGTACGCGCCGCGCTCAGGGGCCTCGCCATCGCCGAGGTGCCGACGACGCTCGCGCCGGACCGGCGTTCTCGCGCGCCCCACCTGCGCACCTGGCGCGACGGCTGGCGCCACCTGCGTTTCCTGCTGCTGCTGAGCCCGCGCTGGCTGTTTCTTTATCCCGGCCTGTTTCTTTTCGCTCTCGGCGCAGTCGCGCAAGGCGTGCTGCTGACCGGGCCCGTCGCGATCGGGCGCGTCGTCCTCGACATCCATACGATGCTGTTTGCCGCCGGCGCGATGATCGTCGGTCTGCAGATGATGCTCTTCGCCGTCTTCGTGAAGGCGGCGGGCGTCGCGCACGGCCTGCTGCCCTCCGGGCGTGCTTTCGGCAGCCTCACCGCCCGGTTCACGCTCGAACGCGGCGCCGTCGTCGGCGCCATCACGGCGCTGGCGGGGTTCGTCCTCGCCGGGTATTCGCTTTCGGTGTGGATGTCGGCGGGCCTCGCGCAAATCGATCCGCGGTATGTGATGCGCATCGTCATTCCGTCGCTCACGCTGACGATCGCCGGCATCCAGCTCCTCTTCTCGTCGTTCGTACTCCATTTCCTGCTGTGGAGTCTCGACAGGGAACCGGCGTAACGCGGCCGTCCGCAGGATGTCGCCTCGCGGCCCGCGGCTAACCCGTATCGTCCCCATGGCGCGGAGCGAACCGAACCGGCAGTACAACGCTGCCGCCCCCGACAGCCTTGCCCTTCGGGTCGCGTCGTGGCAGCGGCGCCGAATGTATGCGCGCTTTCTCGCGGCTGCGGGCGTGACCGGCGAGGACACGATCCTCGATGTCGGCGTCACCTCCGATCGAAGCTACGCATCGTCCAACTATCTGGAGGCATGGTATCCGCGCAAGGACCGAATCACCGCCACCGGGCTCGATGATGCGGCGTTTCTCGAGCGCCTGTACCCTGGCGTGCGCTTCGTTCGCGCCGATGGGCGAATGCTGCCGTTTGCCGATCGCTCGTTCGACATCGTCCACTCGTCCGCCGTCCTCGAGCACGTGGGGGGCGCGTCGAATCGGCAACGCTATGTTGGCGAATGCGCGCGGGTCGCGCGCCGCGCGATCTTCCTCACTACGCCGAATCGCTGGTTTCCCGTCGAATTCCATACGGTGCTGCCGCTCGTGCACTGGCTGCCCAAGCGGACGTTCAGGACGCTCATGCGGCGGGTGGGACGGCCCTTCTTCGCCGAGGAGGGCAACCTCGATCTCCTGTCGCGCCGCGATCTCGTCGCCACCGTCGCGGCGATTGACGGGTTCGAGTTCGGCATTTCGAGCGTCGCGCTCATTGGGTGGCCGAGCAATCTGCTGCTCGTCGGCCGCCGGAAGCACGTCAGCTGATCGCGTTCCGCTGCGTCGCGGCGATTGCCGACGACACTGGCGCCGGAGCTCACCCCCGCGGCGACCCCTGGGCGGTCAGGGATGCGAGTCCGGCGCGATGCGCACGACGGTGCGTCCGCGCACCATCCCCTTGAGGTAGGGATCGAAGTGCGTGGGCAGGTCGTCGAAGTCGATCGTGCGAACCTGGTCGTGCACCTTGTCGGGCCGCCACTCGACGGCGAGCTTGTTCCAGATCTTCTGCCGCAGCGACATGGGGCAGTTCGCGCTGTCCGCGCCGAGGAGCGCGACGCCACGCAGAATGAACGGCGCGACCGTCGTGTTGAGCTTCATGTCGGCGGCAAGGCCGACCGCGGCGACGGTGCCGCCGATCTTCATCGTCGACAGCAGCCACGACAACAGGTCGCCGCCCAGGTTGTCGACCACACCCGCCCACGTCGACTTGTCGAGGGGGCGGATCTTCGTGAGGTCGATCGACTGCCGCAACATGACGTCCTTCGCGCCTAGCGCCTTGAGGTAACCCGACTCCTCTTTCTTCCCGGTGATCGCGACGACCTCGTAACCGGTCTTGGCGAGGATCTCGACTGCGACCGATCCGACGCCGCCCGTCGCCCCGGTGACGGCAACCGGACCATTCCCGGACGAAAGACCATTGTGCTCCATCAGCATGATCGCCTGCGCCGCGGTGAAGCCGGCGGTGCCGAGCGTCATTGCGTCGAACGCGGTCATGCTTTCCGGCCGCCGCACGATCCAGTCGGCGGGCACCCGCACGCGCTCGCTGTAGCCGCCGTCGTGCGCGACACCCATGTCGTAGGCATGGACGATGACCTTGTCGCCGCGCTTCCAGCGAGCGTCGGCCGACGACTCGACCGTCCCCGCCATGTCGATGCCGGCATTGGTCGGGTACTTGCGCATGATCTTGCCTGCGCCGTTGTACGAGAGCGCGTCCTTGTAGTTGATCGTCGAGTACTTCGTGCGCACGACGACATCGCCCGGATCGAGGTCATCTACGGTCATCTCGACGAACCGGCTCGCGATGCCGTTGTTTTCCTGGAAGGTTCGGTAGGCCTTGAATTTCTGCAAGGGATTCTCCTCGGGGATGCGTCAGGGGTCGTGGGCGGCGTACGGAGGACGGCGGGCAGTCAAGGGGACTCGGCGGCGACGTGCGGAAGCGCCATGTACTCGTGGGACTGCATTTCGACGAGGCGGCTCACCGTGCGCGGGAACTCCCGGCTGTTCGGTCCTTCGCGGTAGAGGCGTTCGGGCGGAACCGCGGCCGAGAGCACGAGCTTCACGCGATGATCGTACAGGATGTCGGTAAGCCACGTGAAGCGCCGGGCGCAATCGCCCATCTCCGCGGTGAGCTCCGGGACGTCCGAGAGGAGCAGCACCGCGTAGCTGCGCGCGAGCTCGAGATAGTCGCGCTGCGACCGCGGTCCGTCGCACAAGGCGGCAAAATCGAACCAGACGGCGCTGCCGGCGCGCCTTGCGCGCAGGAAGCGCCCGTCCCTCGATCACCAGCTTCGTCGGCTCGTCCGGTCCCGAGCGCATCTGCTCGAAGGCCGCGGCGAGCGCGGCGTCGGCTGCGGCGCCAAGGGGCGCGTGGTAGGCGCGCACCTGCGCGAGCGCGCGGAGCCGGTAGTCGACGCCGGCGTCGACTTGGAGCACGTCGAGCCGCTCGTTGAGCAGCGCGATCGCAGGCAGGAACCGGTCACGCGTGAGGCCGTTGGGCCACAGGCCGTCCGGCGGATAGTTCGACGTCATCACGAACACGACGCCGCGATCGAACAGCGCGGCCAGCAACCGCCCGAGGATCATCGCGTCGGCGATGTCGGAGACGTGAAACTCGTCGAAGCACACAAGCCGCCACTTGCGAGCAATACGGGCAGCGACGGCGACGAGCGGGTCTTCCTCGTCCTTGAGCCTCGCAAGCTCTTCGTGCACGTCGCGCATGAACGCGTGGAAGTGGACGCGCGTCTTGCGCCGGATCGCCACCGTCGCGAAGAACGCGTCCATCAGAAAGCTCTTGCCGCGTCCGACGCCGCCCCAAAGGTAGACGCCCGCGCGGCACCTCCGGCGGCAGCGAACAGCTTTTTCAGCGTCGACTGACGCGCGGCGCGGAACGCTTCCAGCTCGCGTCGCAAGCTGCTGGAGGCGATCGAGCGCCGCCGCCTGCGCGTGGTCGAGCGTCGTGCCGCGCGCGGCGAGGATCGGGTCGAGCCGCGCGACGAGCGCGTTAGCGCGCGGGGCGACGTCGCGATCGAGGGCGAAATCGTTCATCGGCCGCGATTCTACGACAGCGCCGGTGCGGTGCCGCGCGAGGGAACGATCAGAGGTTGAGCGAGCGCTTGTCGACGGCCAGCGCCGCCTCCTGCGTCGCCTCGGAAAGCGACGGATGCGCGTGGCAGATGCGCGCGATGTCCTCGCTCGAGGCGCCGAATTCCATCGCCACGACGCCCTCCGCGATCAGCTCCGAGGCGCATCGGGCCGATGACATGCACGCCGAGGATGCGGTCGGTTTCGGCGTCGGCGAGGATCTTCACGAAGCCGGTCGTGTCGCCCATCGCCCGCGCGCGGCCGTTGGCGGAGAACGGGAAGCTTCCGGCGCGGTAAGCGACGCCGTCGGCCTTCAGCTGCTGCTCGGTCTTGCCGACCCAGGCGATCTCCGGCGAGGTGTAGATGACCCAGGGGATGGTGTTGAAATCGACGTGCCCGTGCTGGCCGGCAATGCGCTCGGCGACCGCCACGCCTTCGTCCTCGGCCTTGTGCGCGAGCATCGGGCCGCGCACGACGTCGCCGATCGCCCACACGTTGGCGAGGTTGGTCCGGCAATCGTCGATCGACACCGACGAAGCCGCGCTCGTCCAAGGCGAGTCCGACTGCCGCGGCATTGAGGCCCGCCGTGTGCGGCACGCGTCCGATCGACACGATGAGCCGATCGAACGCCGACGACTTCGACCTTGCCGGCCGCATCGGTCCACTCGACGGCGACGTCGTTCTTGCCGAGCGTCACCTTGGCGATGTTGACGCCGAGCTTCACGACGAGTCCCTGCTTCGCGAACACCTTCTGCGCTTCCTTCGCCACTGCCTCGTCGGCGGCGCCCAGAAACGCCGGCAGCGCTTCGAGTACGGTGACCTTGGCGCCCAATCGCCGCCATACGCTGCCCATCTCGAGGCCGATCACGCCCGCGCCGACGACGCCGAGGCGGGCGGGGACCTCCGCGAGCGCGAGCGCACCTTCGTTGTCGAGGACGCGCTCGTTGTCGATCGCGACGCCGGGAAGCGGACGCGGCTTCGACCCCGTCGCGACGATGACGTGCCTCGCCGTAAGTTCCGCCGACCTTTCGCCGTTGACCTGGACCATCCAGCCGGCGGTCGCGTCGCCGCCGGCGAACGAACCCTTGCCGTGGAAGAACGCGATCTTGTTCTTCTTGAAGAGATACAGGATGCCGTCGTTGTTCTGCCCGACCACCTTGTCCTTGCGCGCCAGCATCCTCGCGACGTCGATCGCCACGCCCTTGACCTCGATCCCGTGCTCGGCGAATGCATGCCCGACGTGCTCGTAGTTCTCCGACGATTGCAGCAGCGCCTTCGACGGAATGCAGCCGACGTTGGTGCACGTGCCGCCGGGCGCGGGCTTGCCGCCGGCACGCGTCCAGTCGTCGATGCAAGCGGTCCTGAAACCGAGTTGCGCTGCGCGGATCGCGGCGATATAGCCGCCCGGGCCGGCGCCGATCACGACGACGTCGAACTGTTCAGCCATGGACGACTTTCGAAATTCCAGCAGGGCTCATCGGAGCCATGATCTTCCTTCGCACGCGGCCAGCGCGCGAGCGGGCGGGCACGCGAAGCCGTGGAACGGGGGACGAGATAGCGCATCCAAAGACAGCGAGCCTCCGAGTGAGCAGCGACAAAGCCATCGGTCCGCGGGGCCGCGGGGCCGGAGATCATAGGTCAAGTAGCATCCGCGCCGGGTCTTCGAGCGCTTCCTTGATGGCGACCAGCGACAGCACGGCCTCGCGGCCGTCGATGATCCGGTGATCGTACGACTGCGCGAGATAGTTCATCGGCCGCACGACGATCTGCCCGTTCTCGACGACCGCGCGGTCCTTCGTCGCATGCACGCCCAGGATCGCCGACTGCGGCGGATTGATGATCGGCGTCGACAGCATCGATCCGAACACGCCGCCGTTGGAAATCGTGTAGGTGCCGCCGGTCAGCTCCTCGACCGCTAGCTTGCCTTCCTGGGCGCGCTTGCCGAAGTCGGCGATCGCCGTCTCGATCTCGGCGATCGTCAGCTGGTCGGCGTCGCGAATGATCGGCACGACGAGCCCGCGCGGGCTGCCCACCGCGATGCCGATGTCGAAATAGCCGTGGTAGACGATGTCGGTGCCGTCGATCGAGGCGTTGACCGCGGGGAATTTCTTCAGCGCATGCACTGCGGCCTTGACGAAAAAGCCCATGAAGCCGAGCTTGACGCCGTGCTCCTTCTCGAAGCGGTCCTTGTATCTGTTCCGCAGGTCGATCACGGGCTGCATGTTGACTTCGTTGAACGTCGTGAGGATCGCCGCCGTCGACTGCGATGCGACCAGACGTTCGGCGACCCGCTGGCGCAGCCGCGACATCGGCACGCGTTGCTCCGGGCGATTGCCGAGAGCGGGCGGAAGCGGCACCGCGGGCGCGGGCGGCGCTTTCGCAGCGGGTGACGGGGCCGCCGGTAGCGGTGCTGCCGGCGCGGCGCGGTTTTCGACGGCGGTGATCACATCGCCCTTGGTGATGCGACCGCCGCGGCCGGTGCCCTCGACCGCGGACGGAGCCACCTCGTGGTCAGCCATCATCTTGCGCGCCGCCGGCATGCCGTTGCCGCCGCTGCGGCCGGGGGCGCGCTCGCCGCCGCTGCCGCTCCCGGACCCGCGGGCGCTGCCGCAGGTTGCCCGGCTGCGGTGGCCGCGGCCGCCCCCTTCGCCTCGGTGTCGATGATGGCGATCACTTCCTGACCGGCGACCGTCGATCCGTCGCCCTTGCGAATCTCGACGAGCGACCCCGCCGCGGGCGCCGGCAATTCGAGCACGACCTTGTCGGTCTCGACGTCGACCAGGTTCTCGTCGCGCGCGACGGCTTCGCCGGGCTTCTTGTGCCAGTTGACGAGCGTCGCCTCGGCCACCGACTCGGGCAGCTGCGGGACTTTGACTTCGACTTGCATTGGCGAGCCTTCCGTCAGGTTCGGACCAGCATTTCGCCCTCGGAGAGCGGCGGCGGCGCGAACGCGTCCTCGATCAGCTGCTTCTGCCGCTCGAGGTGCTTCGACATGTAGCCAACCGCGGTCGACGCCGCCACCGGGCGGCCGGCGTAGGCGACGATCTGCTTCGGCGACGCGTCGGCGCGGAAGTAGGCGCGCAGCCGGTACCACGCGCCCTGGTTCTGCGGCTCTTCCTGGCACCAGACGATCTCCGTGGCGTTCGGGAATTTCGCGAGCTGCTCCTTGAAGTCGGCGTGCGGAAACGGATACTGCTGCTCGAGACGGATGATCGCGACGTCGCCGATCTTCTGCTCGCGCCGATGCGCCGCGAGCTCGTAGTAGACCTTGCCCGAGCAGAGGATGACGCGCCGCACGTTCTTCGCCGCGATCTTCTCGACCTCGCCGATCACGTTCTGGAAACCGCCGTCTGGCGAGGTCCTCGAGCGACGAGACGGCCTCCTTGTGCCGCAGCAGGCTCTTCGGGCTCATCACGATCAGCGGCCGGCGGAACGAGCGCAGCATCTGCCGCCGGAGCAGATGGAAGATCTGCGCCGGCGTCGTGGGCACGCACACCTGCATGTTGTGCTCGGCGCAAAGCTGCAGATAGCGCTCGGGACGTGCCGAGGAGTGCTCGGGGCCCTGGCCCTCGTAACCGTGCGGCAGCAGCATCACCAGGCCGCAGATGCGTCCCCACTTCACTTCGCCCGAGGCGATGAACTGGTCGATCACGACCTGGCGCGCCGTTGGCGAAATCGCCGAACTGCGCTTCCCAGATGACGAGGCGCTTGGGATCCGATGTCGCATAGCCGTACTCGAACCCGAGAACGCCGTATTCGGTCAGCACCGAATCGATCACTTCGAACTCCGGCTGGTTCGGCTTGATGTGCTCGAGCGGGACCCACGTGCCGGAGTCCCACTTCTCGCGGTTCTGGTCGTGCAGCACGGCGTGGCGGTGGGAAAACGTGCCGCGCGCAACGTCCTCGCCGGAGAGCCGCACGCCGATGCCCTGGTCGAGCAGCGTCGCGTAGGCGAGCGTCTCGGCCATTCCCCAGTCGAGCGGCACCCTCCCTTCGCCCATCGCCCTGCGGTCGGCGATCACGCGCTCGACGCGCGAGTGCAGCTTGAAGCCCTCCGGCACTTCGACGACTTCCTCGCGAGCGCCTTCAGCTTGTCCATCGGCACCGTCGTGTCGCACGGGTCGGTCCAGCTGCGGCCCTTGTAGGGCGTCCAGTCGACCGAGAACGGCGGCTTGTAGTTCGACAGGATCGTGGTGTTCGTGTGCAGGCCCTTGTCCATCGCCGCGCGGTACGTCGCGATCATCGCATCGGCGTCGCCCGGCTTGATCACGCCATCGCGCGCGAGCACGTCGGCATAGAGCTTGCGCGTGCCGGGATGCTGGTTGATCTTCTTGTACATCAGCGGCTGCGTGACCATCGGCTCGTCCGCCTCGTTGTGACCGAGCCGGCGGAAGCAGACGAGATCGATGAACACGTCGCGGTGGAACTGCTGGCGGAAGTCCATCGCCATCTCGACGGCGAGCAGACAGACCTCCGGATCGTCGGCGTTGACGTGGAAGATCGGCGCCTCGACCATCTTCGCGATGTCGGTGCAATAGAGCGTGCCGCGCGTGTCGCGCGGATCGGACGTGGTGAAGCCGATCTGGTTGTTGACGACGATGTGGATCGTGCCGCCGGTGTAGTAGCCGCGGGTCTGCGCCATGTTCAGGGTTTCCTGGATGACGCCCTGGCCGGCGACGGCGGCATCGCCGTGGATCAGCACCGGCAGCACCTGGTCGCCGATCTCGTCGCCGCGGCGATGCTGCCGCGCGCGCACCGAGCCTTCGACGACCGGATTGACGGTCTCGAGATGCGACGGATTGAACGCGAGCGTAAGGTGCATCGGCCCGCCCGGCGTGGCGACGTCGGACGAAAAGCCCTGGTGGTACTTGACGTCGCCGGCCGCAGAGCGCCTGCGCCTGCTTGCCCTCGAATTCCGAGAACAGGTCGACGGGCATCTTGCCGAACGTGTTGACGAGCACGTTGAGCCGGCCGCGATGCGCCATGCCGATGACCGTCTCCTGCACGCCCGCGGCGCCCGCCTTCTGGATCAGGTGGTCGAGCATCGGGATCAGCGTGTCGCCGCCTTCGCCCGAGAAGCGCTTCTGGCCGACGTACTTGGTGTGCAGGTAGCGCTCGAGCGTTTCGGCCGCGGTGAGCCGCTCCAGGATGTGGCGGCGCTCTTCCGCCGTGAACGTCGGCCGCGAGCGGATCGGCTCCAGACGCTGCTGGACGAAGCGCTTGAGCGCCGTGTCGGAGATGTACATGTATTCGGCGCCGAACGTGCGGCAGTACGTCTCCTTCAGCGCGGCGATGATGTCGCGCAGCCGCATCCGCTCGGCGCCGGCCTTGAACGAGCCGACGTCGAACTCCGTGTCGAGGTCGGCTTCGGTGAAGCCGTAGGTCGCGAGGTCGAGGTCGGCGATATAGCGGCTTTTCCTGCCGCTTCAGCGGGTCGAGCTCGGCGTGGAACATGCCGAGCGTGCGAAACTTGCCGATCAGCTGCAGCACGAGCACCTGCTTGTGCATCGTCGCGGCATCGACCATGGCGCCTGCAACCTTCCGGCTCCTGCCGAGACGGATGAACGACTCGATGACCGGCGCGTGCGCGACGTCGGCGGCGCCGCCGCGCAGGCTGTCGAAGTACGCGCGCCAGTCGGCGGCAACTGCAGCCGGATTCGCGAGGTAGTGCTCGTACTGCTCCTCGATGAACGGTGCGTTGCCGCCGAACAGCGTGCTCGTGGACTCGAATTCGCGCATCGTGCTCATCGTCGTGCCCCCTCGATATTCCTCAGCAGGCCGTCTTCACCGCTTCGCGATCGGTGTCACCGAACGCCGCGTCGCCCCCGAGAAGAGCTGGCGCGGACGGCCGATCTTGTACTCCGGATCGGCGATCATCTCGTTCAACTGCGCGATCCAGCCGACGGTGCGCGCCAAGCGCGAAGATCGCCGTGAACAGCGACACCGGGATGCCGATCGCCTTCTGCACGATGCCCGAGTAGAAGTCGACGTTCGGGATAGAGCTTGCGCGTGACGAAGTAGTCGTCCTCGAGCGCGATCTTCTCCAGCGCCATCGCGAGCTTGAACAGCGGGTCGTCGTCCAGGCCGAGCTCGCTCAGCACCTCGTAGCAGGTTTCGCGCATGAGCTTCGCGCGCGGGTCGTAGTTCTTGTAGACGCGGTGGCCGAAGCCCATCAGCTTGACGCCGGAGTTCTTGTCCTTGACCTTGCGCGATGAACTCGCCGATCTTCGCCACGCCGCCCTGCTTCTGGATCTCGTAGAGCATGTTGAGGCAGGCCTCGTTCGCGCCGCCGTGCGCCGGGCCCCAGAGGCAGGCAACGCCGGCCGCGATCGCGGCGAACGGGTTGGTGCCGGACGACGCGCACAGCCGCACCGTCGACGTCGACGCGTTCTGCTCGTGGTCGGCGTGCAGGATGAAGATGCGGTCGAGCGCGCGCACCAGCACGTCGTTGACGGCTTGTAGTCCTCGCACGGCGTGGCGAACATCATGCGCATGAAGTTCGCCGCGTACGACAGATCGTTGCGCGGATACATGTACGGCTGGCCCACCGTGTACTTGTAGGCCATCGCCACCAGCGTCGGCATCTTCGCGATCAGCCGGATCGCCGAGATGTCGCGCTGGTGCGCGTCGTGATGTCGAGCGAGTCGTGATAGAACGCCGACAGCGCGCCGACCAGCCCGGTCAGCACCGCCATCGGGTGCGCGTCGCGGCGGAAGCCGCGCATGAAGAACTGCATCTGCTCGTTGCACCATCGTGTGCTTGGTGACGCGGCCGACGAAGTCCTTCTTCTGCTCCGGCGTTCGGCAGCTCGCCGTAGAGCAGCAGGTGGCAGACCTCGAGGAAGTCGCACTTGCACCGCGAGCTGCTCGATCGGATAGCCGCGGTAGAGCAGCTCGCCCTTGTCGCCGTCGATGTAGGTGATCGTCGAATTGCACGCGGCGGTCGACAGGAAGCCCGGGTCGTAGGTGAACGTGCCCGTCTTGCCGTAGAGCGTGCGGATGTCGATGACATCGGGGCCGATCGTGCCGCGCAGAGAATCGGAAAGGTGACGGCGGGCGAGCCGTCGGAGAAGGTCAGGGTGGCGGTGCGGTCGGTCATGATGTCGTCTCTCCATCCTTCGTGGCGGTTGCCGACGGCGGCAAGAGCGCGTCGCCGGTGTTCGGTGCGTAGGCGCGGTCCTTCGGGCATCTTCGCTGCGTCATGCGTCGGCGGCTGCGCTGCCACCTGAATTGGTTCGCAGGCTCGGCTCGTCGCATCGCGGAGCAGCAGCTGCCGCAACGCCGCGTCGTCGGGCTCGGCGCGCCCCGAAAGCAGGTCCCACAGCTCGTTGTCGGCGAGCTCGAGCAGGCGGTCGAGCGCCGCGACCTCGTCGTCCGTGATCCGACTCGCCGCGCGCATCGAGGAAGCGCGCCAGGATCAGATCGTTCTCCAGCATGCCGCGCCGGCAGCGCCAGCGCAGGCGGTGAGCTCAGGCGTGAGCGCGTCCAAGCGTCACAACTCTCGCTAGCACGCTGCGAACGCGTCCATCAAGGCGTCGCCTCGATCACACGGCGCGCTTCACCATGATTTCCTTGATCTTGCCGATGGCCTGCGTCGGGTTGAGACCCTTCGGGCAGACATCGACGCAGTTCATGATCGTGTGGCAGCGGAACAGCCGGTACGGATCCTCGAGGTTGTCGAGGCGCTCGCTGGTCGCCTGGTCGCGCGTGTCGGCGATGAAGCGGTACGCCTGCAGCAGCCCGGCCGGGCCCGACGAACTTGTCCGGGTTCCACCAGAACGACGGACAGGCGGTCGAGCAGCAGGCGCACAGGATGCACTCGTACAGGCCGTCCAGCTCCTCGCGGTCCTCGGGCGACTGCAGCCGCTCCTTCTCCGGCGGCGGCGTGTCGTTGACGAGGTACGGCTTGATCGAGTGGTACTGCTTGAAGAACTGGCTCATGTCGACGATCAGGTCGCGGATCACCGGCAGCCCGGGCAGCGGCCGCAGCTCGACCGGCTCCTTGAGCGTCGTTCAGGTTGGTGATGCAGGCGAGCCCGTTCTTGCCGTTGATGTTCATCGCGTCGGAGCCGCACACGCCTTCGCGGCAGGTTCGGCGGAACGACAGCGTGTCGTCCGACCGCCTTCAGCCGCATCAGCGCGTCGAGCAGCATCCGGTCGTGCGGATCGAGCGCGACGTCGTAGTCCTGCATGTACGGCTTCGGCGTCCTTCTCGGGATCGTAGCGGTAGATGCGGAATTTCATCCGTGGCTCCGGCGGCTCAGTACGTGCGCGCCTTCGGCGGAAAGGCTCGACCGACAGCGGCTTCAGGTTGACCGGCTTGTAGTCGAGCCGGTTGCCGTCGCGGTACCACAGCGTGTGCTTGAGCCAGTTCACGTCGTCGCGGTGCGGGATAGTCGCTGCGCGCCTGCGCGCCGCGGCGATTCCCGGCGCGCCTCGGCCGACACGATCGTGGCCTTCGCGGTCTCGATCAGGTTGTCGAGCTCCAGCGCCTCGACCCGCGCCGTGTTGAACATCTGGCTCTTGTCCTTGATCGCCACGCGCTGCGACGCGCTGCTCGAGCTCCATGCACCTTCGCGCACGCCCTCGGTCAGAAGCTCCTGGTTGCGGAACACGCCGCAGTGCGCCTGCATCGTCCTGCGCAGGTCGCTCGCGACGTCCGGCACCGATTCGCCGGTCGCCGCGCCGTCGAGCCGCGCCAGGCGCGCGCGCGGCGCGGTCGCCGGCGTCCTTCGGCAGCGGCTTGTGCGGACTGACGCGCCGAAGTTCTGCTCGACGATGAAGTTGCCCGGCCGCGCGCCCGAACACGAGCAGGTCGAGCAGCGAATTGGTGCCGAGGCGGTTTGCGCCATGCACCGACACGCACGCGCATTCGCCGACCGCGTAGAGGCCGTCGATCGGCACCGCGGTCGCTCGCCGTCCTTCGGCGCGACGACCTGGCCGTGGACGTTGGTCGGGATGCCGCCCATCATGTAATGGATCGTCGGCACGACCGGGATCGGCTCCTTGATGCAGTCGACGTTGGCGAACTTGATCGCGATCTCGCGGATCGACGGCAGCCGCTTCAGGATCACCTCCGGCCCGAGATGGTCGAGCTTCAGCAGCACGTAGTCCTTGTTCGGCCCGCAGCCGCGGCCTTCCTTGATCTCCTGGTCCATCGAGCGGCTGACGACGTCGCGCGACGCGAGGTCCTTCAGGTTGGGCGCATAGCGCTCCATGAAGCGCTCGCCGTTGCAGTTGAGCAGGATGCCGCCCTCGCCGCGCACGCCCTCGGTGATCAGCACGCCCGGCGCCCGCGACGCCGGTCGGGTGGAACTGCCAGAATCTCCATGTCCTGCAGCGGAATGCCCGCGCGCGCCGCCATGCCGAGGCCGTCGCCGGTGTTGATGAACGCGTTGGTCGACGCGGCGAAGATGCGGCCGGCGCCGCCGGTGGCGAACAGCGTCGCCTTCGCCTGCAGGATCACGACCTCGCCGGTTTCCATCTCCAGCGCGACCACGCCGAGCACGTCGCCGTCGGCGTCGCGGATCAGGTCGAGCGCCATCCATTCGACGAAGAACTGCGTGCGCGCCCGCACGTTGCGCTGGTAGAGCGTGTGCAGCATCGCGTGGCCGGTGCGGTCGGCCGCGGCGCAGGCGCGCTGCACCGGCTTTTCGCCGAAGTTCGCCGAGTGGCCGCCGAACGGCCGCTGGTAGATCGTGCCGTCGGGGTTGCGGTCGAACGGCATGCCGAAGTGCTCGAGCTCGTAGACGACCTGCGGCGCCATCCTGCACATGTACTCGATCGCGTCCTGGTCGCCGAGCCAGTCGGAGCCCTTGATCGTGTCGTACATGTGCCAGTGCCAGTTGTCCTCGGACATGTTGCCGAGCGAGGCGCCGATGCCGCCCTGCGCCGCGACCGTGTGCGAGCGCGTCGGGAACACCTTCGACAGCACCGCGACCGACAGCCCGGCTTCGGCGAGCTGCAGCGAAGCGCGCATGCCGGAGCCGCCGGCGCCGACGACGATCGCGTCGAACTTGCGCACGGGGAGCGCGCTCATCGTGCAGCCCCCGCGCTTGCGGCAGGCGCCGCTGCGCTGCCCCGCGAGGGGAACCCATTCCCGCCTTGGGGCCGCCCGGCGGGGCTCACCGCGCTCCCCACAGAATCTGGATCGTCCAGCCGAGATAGGCGATCAGCACGGCGCCGGAGAGGACTTCGAGCGTCAATCGCATGGCCGTCGGCTTGAGGTAATCCATGTAGATGTCGCGCACGCCGATCCAGGCGTGATAGAGGAGCGCCACCATGAACAGGAACGAGGCGAGCAGGAAGGCGCCGTTCGCGAACAGTGCCTGCCACAGCAGGTAGTCGAGGCCGCCGTTCCACAGCACGACGCCGAGAATGAGCAGCGTGTAGACGGCCATCACCACCGCGGTCAGCCGCTGCAGCAGCCAGCCGGTGAGGCCGTAATGCGCTCCGACGACGACGCGGCGCGTCACCATAGCCGCACTCCCACCGCGACCGTGAGCGCGAGGCTCACGACGAGCACGATCACGCTCGACCGGCGCGCCGGCTCGAGCTCGATGCCGCGGTGGAGATCGAGCAGCAGATAGCGGATGCCGGCGCAGAAATGGTGCAGGTACGCCCACGCCAGCGCCGAGCAGCACGAGCTTCGCTGCCGGCCCGGCGAAGAGGGACTTCAGCGCCGCATACGACTCCGTCGAGCCGAGACTCCAGGCGACGCCGGAGAGCAGCAGCGGAATGCCGACCAGGAACAGCAGCGCGCCGGAAATCCGATGCAGGATCGAAACGATGCCGGGCAGCGGCAACCTGATCCGCGGCAGGTCGAGATACACCGGACGCGGCGCGGGTTTCGGTCGCTCTACGACAGGCATGGCATGACGCGATCCGTAGGTTCAGGTCCGGGAAGATTTTGACGCCGCAAGCACGCGTTTCCTGCAGCCAGCTGTCGCCGGCTTGCCCGCGTTGTGCAAAGCAGCAGAAAATTATAGCGCGATTGGGTTCGGCGTTACCCGAGTTCGTTGAGATAATGGTGATTGCGGGTCGTGCACAAGCCGCGCCGCCATTCCACGGGGCGGTCCCCGTAGGTGAGCGTCACCCGGTCGACCGCGAGCAGCGGCTGGCCGGCGGCGACCTTCAGCAGCGGTGCGCTCGTCTCGTCGGCGGCGATCGCGCGGAGCTTCTCCTCCGCCTTCAGCATCCGCACGCCGAACTGCGTTTCGAAAAAGCTGTACATCGAGCCGCGATAAGCCTCGGCCCTTGCCTTGGTGAGTCCCTTGAACAGCGCGGCGGGCAGCGTGATCTCGTCGAGCACCACGGGTTCGCCCGAGTACTCGAGGATGCGCCGAAGCACGATCACCGATTCCCCCGATTTCAGGCCGAGGAGCCTCGCCGCCTCCGCCGAGGCCTTCGCGCGGCGGACGTCGAGGAGGCGGCTCGCCGGGTATTCGTCGTGGCCGTCATTGCGGCGGATCCGCAGGAACCGGAAGATCGAGGTCTTTTCCTCGGTGTGCGTCGCGACGAACGTGCCCTTTCCCTGGCGGCGAACGACGAGGTTGTCCGCGGCGAGCGCGTCGATTGCCTTGCGCACGGTCCCCTGCGAGACGCCGAAGCGGCCGGCCAGATCGATTTCACTGGGAATCGCCTCGGCCGGGCGCCACTCGCCCGCCTCGAGGCTCTTCACGAGCAGTGCCTTGATCTGCAGATACAACGGTCGGAAGGAGGGCGACAAATTCGGCATGGTTCGACGTGACCGCGCGCGGTCACGGGCAGGGGATCCGCCGGCGCGACGGCGCCAAATCCCGTCCATTCCACCGCCCCATTGTCCGGCGGACGAGGTCCGGTGTCCATCTGATATCTTATATATTCTATATGATATAAGAGTGATTGACACCCCGGGCGAGCGCCCCTACAATTCAAGCATGAGCGGCGGCGGATGAGCAAACTGTTACGCTCTCGCCGGTTGCCGCAATGCAACATCCGGGGTTTCCACTCCGCCACCCCCGCATGGCCTGCCCAGCGCCCGGCGCCGTCGCCCCCTCGTTTCGACCCGTCTACCCGAGGAGCCCGCCATGAAAAAACCCCTCCGCGTCGCCGTCACCGGCGCCGCCGGCCAGATCGGCTATAGCCTGCTCTTCCGGATCGCCGCCGGCGAGATGCTCGGCCGCGACCAGCCGGTGATCCTGCAGATGCTGGAATTGCCGCTCGACAAGGCGCAGGCGGCGCTGAAGGGCGTGATGATGGAGATCGAGGATTGCGCGTTCCCGCTCGTGGCCGGAATGGTCGGAACCGCGGATCCGGCCGTCGCGTTCAAGGACGCCGACGTCGCGCTGCTGGTCGGCGCCAAGCCGCGCGGCCCGGGAATGGAGCGCAAGGATCTGCTGCTGGAAAACGCTAAGATCTTCATCGAGCAGGGCAAGGCGCTCGACCGCGTCGCCTCGCGCGACGTCAAGGTTCTGGTCGTCGGCAATCCGGCGAACACCAACGCCTACATCGCGATGAAGTCCGCGCCGTCGCTGCCGAAGAAGAACTTCACCGCGATGCTGCGGCTCGATCACAATCGCGCGCTGTCGCAGCTCGCCGCCAAGAGCGGCAAGCCGGTCGGCTCGATCGAGAAGCTCACCGTATGGGGCAACCATTCGCCGACGATGTACGCGGACTATCGCTTTGCCACCGTCGACGGCCAGCCGCTCAAGACGCTGATCAACGACGAGGATTGGAACCGCAACGTGTTCCTGCCGACCGTCGGCAAGCGCGGCGCCGCGATCATCGCCGCCCGGGGACTGTCGTCCGCCGCATCGGCCGCGAACGCCGCGATCGATCATGTGCGCGACTGGCTCCTCGGCAGCAACGGCAAGTGGGTCACGATGGGCGTGCCCTCCGACGGCAGCTACGGCATCCCGCAGGACGTGATGTACGGCGTCCCCGTGACGACGGCTGCCGGCGAGTACACGCGTGTCGCGGGCCTTGAGATCGATCCGTTCTCGCGCGAGAAGATGGACGCGACGCTGAAGGAGCTCGAGGAGGAGCGCGCCGGCGTCGCGGCGCTGCTCGGGTGATCACTTCTGATGGAAAAAGGGCCGGCCGCGCCGACCCGTATTCGTGACTGACGAAAATGAGCACGGTCCCGCCGCAGGCGGCACTTTACGGCTCTGAGCGACCGCTGCCGCGCGCTGCCTGCGTGCGTCCACTACGCCGGGCGTCCGCGCTTCATCGAGAAGGCGCTTGCATTGCAAGCCGAGCGCGGCCCGGTCTTCGACATCGCCGCCGATTGCGAGGACGGCGCGGCCGCGGGTGGCGAGCGCGAGCATGCGCGCGCGATGGCAGCGCTCATCGCGGGCGGTGCGAATCGCTGGAATCGCGCCGGCGCCCGTGTCCACGACGTCCGTCATCCGGCGACGCTCGAGGACCTCGCGATCCTCATCGGCGAGGCCGGCGACCGTCTCGCGTTTCTCACCTGCCCCAAGGCGGAGTGCGCGTCCGACGTGATGCGCTTCATCGACGCAGTGGCTCTCGAAGTGGCGCGGCGCGGATTGGGGCGCGAAATTCCCGTCAGCGTCATGATCGAAACCCACGGCGCGGTCCGCGACGCCTTCGCGATTGCCGCGCTGCCCTCGGTCGTGACCCTCGACTTCGGGACAATGGACTTCGTGAGCGCGCATCGCGGCGCCATCCCGGCGGCAGCGATGGACAGCCCCGGCCAGTTCGACCACCCGCTGCTGCGGCGCGCCAAATGCGAGACGGCGGCGGCCGCGCTCGCCCACGCGGTCGTCCCGACGCATGGCGTCACGCGGGTGCTCGACGACCCCGAGGCGGTCTATGCCGACGCGCGCCGCGCACGTACCGAGATGGGCTTCCTGCGGATGTGGAGCATTCATCCATCGCAGATCGACCCGATCCTCCGCGCGATGCAACCCGCGGCGTCCGAGGTCGAGCTTGCTGCCACCACGCTCGCCGCCGCGCAGGCCGCCGACTGGGCGCCGATCCGCGTCGGCGACACCCTGCACGACCGCGCGTCGTACCGTTACTGCTGGACCGTGCTGCAGCAGGCGCATGCCGCCGGTGCCGCGATGCCGCCCGCCGCCGCGGCGTTCTTTGCGCCTGGCGGCGTCAGCGCCTAAGACGACCCGAGCGGCAAACACCGGACGGCCCCCATGTCGATTCCCTCCCCCGGCGCGCGATTCCGCGCCGCGCTCGCCGGTGAGAAGCCCCTCCAGGTGCCCGGCGCGATCTGCGCCTATCACGCGATCCTCGCTGAAAAGTCGGGCTTCAAGGCGATCTACCTCTCCGGCGGCGGCGTCGCGGCGGGCTCGCTCGGCGTGCCCGATCTGGGCATCAGCAACCTAGACGACGTGCTGACCGACGTTCGCCGCATCACCGATGTGTCATCGCTGCCGCTGCTGGTCGATGTGGATACCGGCTTCGGCGCCTCGGCCTTCAACGTCGCGCGCACCGTGAAGTCGATGATCAAGTTCGGCGCCGCGGCGATCCACATCGAAGACCAAATCGGCGCCAAGCGCTGCGGCCATCGCCCGGGGAAGGAGCTCGTCTCGCGCGACGAGATGGTCGACCGGATCAAGGCTGCCGTCGATGCGAAGACGGATAAGGATTTCGTGATCATGGCGCGCACCGACGCGCTTGCGGTCGAAGGCCTGCAGGCGGCGATCGACCGCGCCTGCGCGTGCGTCGAGGCCGGCGCCGACATGATCTTTCCCGAGGCGATCACCGAGCTCGCGATGTACAGGGCTTTCGCGCAAGCGGTCAAGGTGCCGATCCTCGCCAACATCACCGAGTTCGGCGCGACGCCGCTTTTCACGCTTGCCGAGCTCGGCAGCGCCGACGTCGCGCTCGCGCTCTATCCGCTCTCCGCGTTCCGGGCGATGAACAAGGCGGCATTGAACGTCTACCGGACGCTGCGCGCCGATGGTTCGCAGAATGCGGCGGTCGAGACGATGCAGACGCGCGCGGAGCTCTACGACTTTCTCGGCTACCACGCTTACGAAGAGAAGCTCGATCGGCTGTTCGCCGCGAAAAGATGATCACCCCGTGGAAAAGGACCTGTCGAGGGAGAACGAGATGACCGAAGCCTCTGCCGCAGTCGCTCCGTCAAAGGCGAAGAAATCAGTCGCGCTGTCGGGGGTCACCGCCGGCAACACCGCGTTGTGCACGGTAGGGCGCACCGGCAACGACCTCGCACTATCGCGGCTACGACATCCTCGACATCGCGGAGGCTTGCGAATTCGAGGAGATCGCGCATCTGCTCGTGCACGGCAAGCTGCCGACGGCCGCCGAGCTCCGCGCCTACAAGACGAAGCTGAAAAGCCTGCGTGGGCTGCCCGAGCCGGTGAAGGAGATACTCGAACGCATCCCGGCGGCTGCGCATCCGATGGACGTGATGCGCACCGGCGTCTCGGCGCTCGGCACGGTGTTGCCGGAGAAGGACGACCACAACATTGCCGGCGCGCGCGACATCGCCGACCGGCTGATCGCCTCGCTCGGCTCGATGCTGCTCTACTGGCACCACTGGACGCCACAACGGCAAGCGGATCGAAGTCGAGACCGACAGACGACTCGATCGGCGGCCACTTCCTCCACTTGCTGCACGGGCAGACGCCCAAGCCGCTGTGGGTGCGCGCGATGCACACGTCGCTCATTCTCTACGCGGAGCACGAATTCAACGCATCGACGTTCACCGGCCGCGTCATCGCGGGAACCGGCTCCGACATCTATTCGGCGATTACCGGCGCGATCGGCGCGCTGCGCGGGCCGAAGCACGGCGGCGCCAACGAAGTCGGCATTCGATGTCGCAGAAGCGCTACGACAGCGCCGACGAGGCCGAGGCGGACATCCGCCGCCGCGTCGAGGCGAAAGGAAGTGATCATCGGCTTCGGCCATCCCGTCTACACGATCGCCGACCCGCGCAACAAGGTGATCAAGGAAGTCGCGCGGAGCCTGTCGGAGGACGCGGGAAGCACGAAGATGTTCGACATCGCCGAGCGGCTCGAAGGCGGTGATGTGGGAGATGAAGAAGATGTTCGCGAACCTCGACTGGTATTCGGCGGTGAGCTACCACATGATGGGCGTGCCGACGGCGATGTTCACGCCGCTCTTCGTCGATGTCGCGAACGGCGGGGTGGTCGGCGCACATCATCGAGCAGCGGATCGACGGCAAGATCATCCGTCCGAGCGCGAACTACATCGGACCGGAGAACCAGAAGTTCGTGCCGCTCAAGGAGCGCCGGTGAGGGCCTGCGAACCGCCTCCCCGACAGCCTCCTGTCTCCCTGCACAACTGCCGAACCTGACCAGACCCAGACATGTCCGCCCCCATCAGCAACGTCCGTCCGAAGCCCGATCAGGTGCTCGCCGACATCGCCGACTACGCGACCAAGCACAGGATCACGAGCAAGGAGGCCTACGACACCGCCCGCCACTGCCTCATCGACACGCTGGGCTGCGGCTTCGAAGCGCTCTCATACCCCGCCTGCACGAAGCTCCTGGGTCCGATCGTTCCCGGCACCATCGTACCCAACGGAGCGAAAGTACCCGGCACGTCGTTTCAGCTCGATCCGGTGCAGGCCGCGTTCAACATCGGCACGATGATCCGCTGGCTCGATTTCAACGACACTTGGCTCGCCGCCGAATGGGGACACCCGTCGGACAACCTGGGCGGAATCCTCGCCACGGCCGACTGGCTGTCGCGCAACGCCGTCGCCGCGGGCAGGCCCCCGCTCGTGATGAAGGACGTCCTGACGGCGATGATCAAGGCGCACGAGATCCAGGGCGTCATTGCACTCGAGAACAGCTTCAATCGCGTCGGTCTCGACCATGTGGTGCTGGTCAAAGTCGCGTCGACCGCGGTGGTCGCGAACATGCTCGGCCTCACCTGGGACGAGGTCGTCAACGCCCTGTCGCTTGCCTGGGTCGACGGACAGAGCCTGCGCACGTACCGGCACGCGCCGAACACCGGGTCGCGCAAGAGCTGGGCTGCCGGCGACGCGACCTCACGCGCAGTGCGCCTCGCGCTGATCGCCAAGACCGGCGAGATGGGCTACCCATCGGTGCTGACCGCGAAGACCTGGGGTTTCTACGACGTGCTCTTCAAAGGCAATGCCTTCCGCTTCCAGCGCCCGTACGGCAGCTACGTAATGGAGAACGTGCTGTTCAAGATCAGCTTCCCCGCGGAATTCCATGCGCAGACCGCTGTCGAATGTGCGATGCAGCTGCATCCCCTGATCAAGGACCGCCTGGACGATGTGAAGAAGATCACGATCCGCACGCACGAGTCGGCGATCCGGATCATCGACAAGAAGGGCCCGCTCGACAATCCCGCGGACCGCGACCACTGCATCCAGTACATGGTCGCCGTGCCGCTGATCTTCGGTCGGCTTGCCGCCGCCGATTACGAGGACAAGGTCGCCGCCGATCCGCGGATCGACCGCTTGCGGGCGAAAATGGAATGCGTCGAGGACAAGCGCTTCTCGAGAGACTATCTCGATCCCGGCAAGCGCTCGATCGCCAATGCGCTCACCGTCGAATTCCGCGACGGCAGCAAGACGAAGGAGGTCGTCGTCGAATACCCGATCGGCCACCGGCGCCGCCGCAAGGACGGCATACCGATTCTGGTCGAGAAGTTCAGGACCAACCTTGCGCGGCGGTTTCCGTCCAAGCAGCAGCAGCGGATCCTCGACGTTGCGCTCGACGCGAAGGCGCTCGAGACGATGCCGGTGCACGAGTTCGTCGATATGATGGTGATCTGACCAATCCGACTGGAGACCAAATGCGAGCCATCGTTGTCGTCGCCATTCTCTTCGCAGCCACCACCGCGGCAGCGGCGGCCGACGAATTCCCGAAGCTCAAGCCCGGCCTGTGGCAGACGACGACGTCGACCGCCCGCAGCCCCGGGAAGGCGCCGGCCATGTCGACGCTCTGCCTCGACGAATCGGTGCAGCAGCAGATGTACAAGATGTCGATGGGCATGATGTCGAACATGTGCAGCAAGTACGACCTCAAGAACGTCGGCGGCAAAATGACCAGCGACATGGTCTGCGACTTGGGCGGCACCAAGATGCAATCGAAGTCCGTGATGACGTTCAGCGGCAACACCGCGTATCACACCGAGGCGCATACGACCTTTGATCCGCCGATGAACGGCGTAAAGGAGTCCACGACGATCATCGAGGGCAAATACGTGGGACCGTGCAAGCCGGGCCAGCAGCCCGGCGACATGACGCTCCCCAATGGCACGAAGATGAATATCCGGCAGATGATGGGGCCGAAGGGATAAGCCCTCTCTTTGCCGATCAACCGAGAACCGACATGCCGCACAACCTGCAGCAAACGCTTGCCAAGTTCAAGCTCGCCTCCGGCGCCGCCGGATCGTTCTATTCGCTGCCCGCGCTCGAGCACGCCGGCGTCGGCCGCGTCTCCCGGCTGCCGGTGTCGATCCGCATCGTGCTCGAATCGGTGCTTCGCAACTGCGACGGCAAGAAAGTGACCGAAGAGCACGTGCGCCAGCTCGCGAATTGGGGTCCCACGGCACCGCGCATCGATGAGATCCCGTTCGTCGTGGCGCGCGTCGTGCTGCAGGACTTCACCGGCGTGCCGCTGCTCGCGGACCTCGCCGCGATGCGCAACGTCGCGCAGGACATGGGTAAGGACCCGAAGACGATCGAGCCGCTGGTGCCCGTCGACCTCGTCGTCGACCACTCGGTGATGATCGACTACTATCGCCGGCCCGACGCGCTCGATCTCAACATGAAGCTCGAGTTCCAGCGCAACAACGAACGCTATCAGTTCATGAAGTGGGGGATGCAGGCGTTCGACACGTTCAAGGTCGTGCCGCCGGGCATCGGGATCGTCCACCAGGTGAATCTCGAATACCTCGCGCGCGGCGTGCACGGCAAGGACGGCGTGTACTACCCCGACACGCTGGTCGGCACCGACAGCCACACGACGATGATCAACGGCATCGGCGTGGTCGGCTGGGGCGTGGGCGGCATCGAGGCCGAGGCCGGCATGCTCGGGCAGCCTGTGTATTTCCTCACGCCGGACGTCGTCGGCGTCGAGCTCAGGGGCCGGCTCTCCGAAGGCATTACCGCCACCGACCTCGTGCTGACCGTCACCGAAATGCTGCGCAAGGAAAAGGTGGTCGGCAAGTTCGTCGAGTTCTTCGGCGAAGGCACGGAGTCGCTCTCTGTTCCCGACCGCGCGACGATCGCCAACATGGCGCCCGAGTACGGCGCGACGATGGGCTTCTTCCCCGTCGACGACGCGACCGTCGATTACCTCAAGTCCACCGGCCGGACGGCGGCGGAACTCGACGCGTTCCAGTCGTACTTCAAGGCACAGGGGCTCTACGGGATGCCGAAAGCCGGCGAGATCGACTACACGAAAACGTTGATGCTCGACCTGTCGTCGATCAAGGCGTCGGTCGCCGGACCGAAGCGCCCGCAGGACCGCATCGAGATCTCGAGCCTGAAGACGAAATTCGCCGACCTCTACAGCAAGTCGGTCGGCGAGAACGGCTTCGGTCAGCCGGCGGCGAAGCTTGCGCTCCGCTATTCGACGCGGCCCGGCAAATCGGGCGCCGGCGCGATCTCCGACAACCATCTGGCGCTGCCCGACAACGGCCAGCCACGGGATTTCGTCGAGATGGTCGACAACCGCCCGACGCCCGATCGCGTGGCGGCCGCGGCGCCGAAGCCGCTCGACATCGGCAATGGCGACGTGCTGATCGCGGCAATCACCTCGTGCACGAACACGTCGAACCCAGGCGTCCTGCTCGCCGCGGGATTGTTCGCGAAGAAGGCGGTCGAGAAGGGCCTCGCCGTCAAGCCGCACATCAAGACCTCGCTCGCGCCCGGCTCTCGTGTCGTCACCGACTATCTGTCCAAGGCCGGCTTGCTGCCTTACCTGGAAAAGCTCGGCTTCGGCGTCGCCGCGTACGGCTGCACCACGTGCATCGGCAACGCCGGCGACCTGACGCAGGAGATCAACGAGACGATCAACGCCAACGATCTGGTCTGCGCCGCCGTGCTCTCGGGCAACCGCAATTTCGAAGCGCGGATCCATCCGAACCTCAAGGCCAACTTCCTCGCCTCGCCCCCGCTCGTCGTCGCTTACGCGATCGCCGGCACCGTGCTGAAGGACCTGACGACAGAACCGGTCGGAAACGGCAAGGACGGACCCGTGTATCTCAAGGATCTCTGGCCGACGTCGCACGAGATCGCGGCGGTGATGAGCTTCGCCAAGGATCCGGCGACGTTCCGCAGACTCTATGGCGATCTTTCCAACGCGAATCCGCTCTGGAAGGAGATCGCCGGCGAGACCGGCCAGGTCTACGGCTGGCCGCATTCGACCTACATCGCGAAGCCACCGTTCTTCGAGGGCTTCAAGATGACCACGGGCAGGAGCGGCGACATCGAAGGCGCACGGGCGCTCGGAATCTTCGGCGATTCGGTGACGACCGACCACATCAGCCCGGCGGGCTCGATCAAGCCGACTTCGCCGGCGGGCATCTTCCTCCTCGAAAACGACGTCTCCGTCGTCGATTTCAACAGCTACGGCTCGCGCCGCGGCAACCACGAAGTGATGATGCGCGGCACGTTCGCCAACGTTCGCATCAAGAACCTGATGCTGCCTCCGAAGTCCGACGGCACGCGGGTCGAGGGCGGCGTTACGTTGTTCCAGCCGGGCGGGGAGAAGATGGCGATCTACGACGCGGCGATGAAGTACGTCGCGCAAGGGACGCCAACGGTGGTCTTCGGCGGCGAGGAATACGGCACCGGCAGCTCGCGGGACTGGGCTGCCAAGGGGACCCAGCTCCTCGGTGTGAAGGCGGTGATCGCGAAGAGCTTCGAGCGCATCCATCGCTCGAACCTGGTCGGCATGGGCGTTCTTCCATGCCAGTTCAAGGGCAGCGACAGCGTCGCCTCCCTCGGCATCACCGGGGAGGAGACGTTCGATGTCACCGGGATCGAAGCGGGGATCAAACCGCAGATGGATGTGACGCTCACGATTCACCGCAAGGATGGAAAAGCCGAGAGCGTTCCCGTGCTGCTGCGAATCGACACGCCGATCGAGGTCGATTATTACCAGAACGGCGGCATTCTTCCGTTCGTTCTGCGGGAACTGGTGCAGAAAGCCGCCTGAGGTTGATGCGTCTACAATTCACGGTTCGCGATCGGACGTCCCACCGCGCCACCCGCTTGCCCTCTACTACTCCAGGAGCCTCGAGATGAAACTACGCCTGCTCGCCGTGTTGACCGGATTCGCCGTTGCCACGTCACTCGCCGGATGCGGCGACAGCGGCAAGGAAGCCGCTGCCAAGGCCCAGGCGGCCGCGAAGGAGGCCGCCGACAAGGCCGCCGCGGCCGCGAAGGAAGCCGCCGACAAGGCTGCCGCGGCCACAAAGGAAGCCGCGGACAAGGCGGCCGCCGCGACGAAGGAAGCCGCGACCGCCACGGAGGAAGCCGCGAACAAGGCGGCGGACACGATGAAGAAGTGACGCGGCGCGCGCTGTGCCCGCGAAAACGCCGGCACGAGTCCGGCGTTTCTTTTGGCGTTCGCGAGAACGCGACGCCAATTCCGTGCGGCGCGCGTCGCTACTCGCCGCTCACGCCCTCGTCGCCGCATGCCGCGCGATCCAGCGCGCGAGCGGCTTCCACTGCTCCCAGTCCTGCTCCGCCCGCGAGCGGGGCAGATCGAACACCGTCGCCCCGTCGCGCGCGCAATGGACATAGACCTGCGTATCGCGGAGATGGGCGATGAGTGGGAACTCGAAATCCTTCAGGAACACGTCGAGCTCCGCCGCGCTTCGCGTGCGCGCATCCACGCGCATCGCGATGATTCCGATGGCGAGCGTCCCCCGCCTGACAGCCTTGTAATGCTCGATCGCGGCGAGGAAATGCTCGGTTGCCGCCATGTCGAACGCCGACGGCGTCAGCGGGATGAGCATCACGTCGGCGTGATGGAGCGCATCGCGCAGGTCCTCGCCGTGCAGTCCGGCCGGCGTATCGACGACCAGCCACTGCGGATCGGCGTCCTTGAGCGCCTTTTTTGCCACGTCCTGCGGCAATAGGAGGACCTTGGGGAACAGCGCCGGCCGCCGGGCGAGCCACTCGGTCGCCGACCGCTGCGGATCGCGGTCCGAAAGCGCGACGCGCTGGCGTTTGCCGGCGAGCCAGCCGGCGACGTTGGTCGCGACCGTTGTCTTGCCGCTGCCGCCCTTTGGATTAGCGACGAGAATCGTCTGCATCCCGGTCCCTCCCCCGCGCCGTTCGCCACGTGCCCGCATGGTAGCGCGGTTCATGCGAGGCGCATCCGATCGAGCGCCAATGGTCGGCCGCGGCTCGGCCGCTGGGACCCGTGCGGGCGCCCTGACTCGTGCCGATGATGGATCCGGAGGCACGCGGCGACTCCCGGGCGGGTGGCACGACCTTTGCGAGGCATCGGGGTAGCGCCAAACGAATGGCGTCGCGTCATCGGCTCGCCAGGTCGGCGGGCGGCTGCGCGCCGCGATTCCCGCGGCGCGGCGCTTACTCTCAATTACCGCAGCGACGACTCCAATGGCAATCGAACTCGATCCAGGCACGATCTGCGCCCGCACCAACGCGGGGGAAGTCGAATTGCAGGAGGCGCAGAACGGGCTCACTCTGCCCCAGAGGAAAGCCCTTTCGCTCCTCGTCGCGCCGCAGGCCTTTGCCGAGCTGGCCGCCGAGAACCACCTCGAACCCGTGCGGCTGGGACGCGACCTCGCTCGTCTCGCCGAAATCGGCCTGATCGTGCTGCTCGTTCCAGCTGCGCGCAGCGGAAGGACCGATCAAGTTGGCCGCTCCCCGGATCCACGGCCCCGTGCCTCCGCGGTTGCATGCCCGCCGATCCGCCCACTCATGCTCCCGCTTGCGATCGCGGCCGCTCTGGTTATCGCGGTCGCGGTCGCGTGGCTCGCTGCGCGCGGCAACCCTGCGCCTGCGCTCTCGCCTCCCACCCCGAGAGCCGAATTCGCGGCGCCGATCCCGACAGCTGCCGCGGACCCCACCCGTGACGTCGATGCGGTGGAGTCGGCGAGCGCTCTCCCCGCCCCGGCGCGCATGCGGAACCGGACCGCTTCGGCTGGCCGGTCAGCCTCGCGGAACTGACGCGCAGGGGCCGTTGCGCCGGTAAAATGCCGGCGTGATAGACAATGCCGCCGCTGACGGTCCCGCCCCAGCCGCCGCCGTCGCACAGCGGCCGGTGTCGCCGCGCGACCCGCGCAAGGCGGAGTTCGAAGCCAACAAGCTCAGGAAACGGCTGCGCCGGCAGGTCGGCGAGGCGATCCGGGACTATGCGCTGATCGCGCCGGGCGATCGCGTGATGGTCTGCCTTTCGGGCGGCAAGGACAGCTATGGCCTGCTCGACGTCCTGCTCTCGCTCAGACATCACGCGCCGATCCCGTTCGACCTCGTCGCCGTGAATCTCGACCAGAAGCAGCCCGGCTTTCCCGCCGAGGTGCTGCCGCGCTACCTCGAATCGCGCGGTGTTCCCTACCGGATCGTCGAGCAGGACACCTACGCCGTGGTCAAGCGCGTGATCCCTGAGGGCGGGACGATGTGCTCGCTCTGCTCGCGGCTTCGCCGCGGCGTGCTCTACCGCATCGCCCGCGAGATCGGCGCGACCAAGATCGCGCTCGGCCACCACCGCGACGACCTGCTGGCCACGTTCTTCCTCAACCTGTTTTTCGGCGCCAAGCTGAAGACGATGCCTCCGAAGCTCGTCTCCGATGACGGCCGGCACGTCGTCATTCGCCCGCTCGCTTACGTGCGCGAGCGCGATCTTGCGCGCTACGCTGACCTCATGGCATTCCCGATCATCCCCTGCAATCTGTGCGGGTCGCAGGAGCACCTGCAGCGGCGGCAAGTCACGGCGATGCTGCGCGAATGGGAGCGCAGACATCCGGGCCGCATCGAGTCGATCGCGAACGCGCTCGGCAGGGTCGTTCCCTCGCACCTCATGGACCGCGCGCTTTTCGATTTCGCCGCCGTGCGCGCAACGGGCCGCGGCGATCCGGACGGCGACTGCGCGTTCGACGTCGACCCCGACCTCGAGCGCGCGGTCGAGGCTGCCGCAACGCCAGGCGACGCCGCGCCGCGATTGCCGCTGACCGCGGTCCGCCGGTGATGATCCGTCGCGCCTTGCGGGCCGGGTCGATGCGCGGCCCGGCTGGCGCGTCGTGGTCGCGTGTGCGATCCGGTCTTGCCCGATGAGCGCCGCCCGGCGGCTCCAAGACGCGGGACTGCGGAGCGCCTCGGGCGGGAACGCGGCAGCGGCAGCCGCGAGCATGGAAGCGCCTCCGAGCGCAGGGGCCTTGCGCGCGGTCTTTTCGCCAGCGTGGGTGGCGGCCGTCGCCGTCGCGGTGCTCGCCGGCGTGTGGCTGCGTCTCGACCAGTTCACGACGCAAGTCCTGATCGACGACGAATGGCATGTGGTCCATCAGGTGCTTCAGCACACACCCGGCGGGATGTTTCTCGACTTCGGCTATGCCGATTACAGCGTTCCGCTCGGCATGCTCGCGTGGTACGAGGCGCACTGGTGGGGCCTGACGGAGGCGATGCTGCGCACACCGATGCTCGTGGGCGGCATCGCCGTGCTGGTCGTTTTTCCGCTGTACGTTTCGTCGCGCGTCTCGCGCGCAACGTCGGCGCTGTTCGCCATCCTTCTCGCCATCTCGCCGTTGCTCGTCGTCTACAGCCGACTCGCGCGACCGTACGCAATCACGCTGCTGCTTTCCTGGATCGCTCATGCGGCATTCCGGCGCTGGCGAGTCGCCACCTCCGCCCGAGTGACGGCAGGCGCAGCCTACGCGCTGACGGCAGCGCTCGCGACGTGGCTGCATCCATTGATCGCGCCGTTCGCGCTGGCGCCGATCGTCTGGGAACTGGGATCGACTTGTCGGGTGGCCCCGGCGGAGCGTCGGCGGGTCCTCGCCCGGCTGCTGCCGCTGGCGCTTGTGACGGGCGCGCTCACCGCCGCGCTTATTCTTCCGCCGCTGATCGCGAACCCGCAATCTCTCGCCGCGAAAGGCGGCACCGATGTCCCGCAGATCGAAACGCTCGCGGGGGTGTGGTACGCGTGGCTCGGGACCCCTTCCACGGCCGCCGTCGCGATATGCGTCACGCTCGCCGCCTGGGGTGCGCTGGATGTTTGGCGAGCGCTGCCTGAGGCGCGCACGGGCGTGTTCGGCATTGTGCTCACGCTCGCCGCGGTCCTGCTGTCGCGACCGATGTGGAGCTTCAATCCGCTGACGCTCGCCCGTTATCTCCTGCCGTTCGTGCCGCTGCTGCTGTTGTTCGTCGCCGCCGGAGCGGCGCGACTCGGGTATCGCTTGGCCGCGCCGGGCACCGCGCAAGCGCGGGTGACCCTTGCCGTCGTGCTAGCGCTGCCGGTCGTCGCGCTCGTCGCGGAATCGCCGCTCGGCCCCATGTTGCGGCATCCGAACGCGCAGGCATTGGATTCGCTCTATTACATCGACTTCCGACCGGAGAACAACCCGATCGTCCCCTATCAGGCGGCGATTCCGCTCTCTCCGTTCTGGGCGAGCCTCGCCGCGCAACCGCCGGGCAGCGCGCGGATTGCCGCGGCGCCGTTCTATTTCGAGAGCTACGACTGGGATGCGCCGCGCTGGGAGCGTCTTTCGCACCAGACGGTCGTTCCCGGCTATCTCACCGGCCTCTGCGTCGACAAGCGCCCCGGCGAGGTGCCGGCGGACGCGCGGTTTCGTTTCCGCAATGCAGTGCACCTTGCCGATGACGGTGCGCTCGCGCGAAAGCGAATCGACTACGTCGTCTGGCAGAAGCCCTACGTGCAGCGAAGCAGGGGCGCGCCGGTGATGAAAGGCGCCGCCACCGCGCACTGCGAGACTGCGCTGCGAGAGAAGTTCGGCGCGCCCGCGTTCGAGGATGCCACTATCATCGCGTTTCGCGTTCCGCGTCATGCTCAACGGTAAGCGCATCGTCGTCGTCATGCCGGCCTACCACGCCGGACGCACGCTCGCAGCGACATGGCGCGACCTGCCGCGCGACGTGATCGACGACATCGTCGTGGTCGACGACGCGAGCGACGACGACACCGTGGCCGTCGCGCGCTCGCTCGCGCTCGACGTGATCCTCCACCCGCGCAACACCGGCTACGGCGGCAACCAGAAGACCTGCTATCGCGAGGCGCTCGCCCGTGGCGCCGACATCGTCGTCATGGTCCATCCGGACTACCAATACGACCCGCGCCTCGTCACGCCGATGGCAGGAATGATTGCCTCGGGCGTCTACGAAATGGTGATCGGATCGCGCATCCTCGGCGGCGGCGCGCTCCGCGGCGGGATGCCGCTGTGGAAGTACGTTGCCAATCGGCTCCTCACCTTGTTCGAGAACCTGCTGCTCGGCGCAAAGCTTTCCGAGTACCACTCGGGATACCGGGCCTTTTCGCGCTCGCTGCTGGACGCGCTGCCCTGGGCGGGGAACTCCAACGATTTCGTCTTCGACAACGAGATCCTCGCGCAGGCGATCGTCGGCGGCTTCCGGATCGGCGAGATCTCGGTCCCGGCCCGCTACTTTCCCGACGCGAGCTCGATCGATTTCCCGCGCGCGGTACGCTACGGAGCGGGCGTCGTCGGCACCACGGTGCTCGCTTTTCTCGCCCGTGCGGGCGTCTATCGCCATCGACTGTTTGCGACGCCCGCACGGCGTCCGCTGTGACGCTCGACACCCTCCCCCACCGCCGCGCCGCTTTCATGCCCGTCCGCAAACTGCTCCGCCGTCCCGTGCCCGGCGGCAGCGGCCCGTGGCACTGGTTCCACACGTTCGTGCTCCATGTCGCGACGGGCTTCCTCGCCGTCGCCGCGCACTACGCGGTAATGTACGGGTTCGTGCGCGGCGGCATGTCCGGGGTGCCGGCCAGCGCGCTCGGCTTCCTTGGCGGCGCCTCGACACGGTTCGCGCTCGCGTATTGGCACATCTTCGCGCCGACGCAGGGCGTCAAGGTCGCGAGCCTGCGCTTCGTCGTCGTCAACGCCGTGCAACTCGCGGCGAATAGCGCGCTGCTCGCGGGGCTGCTCGAAACGGGAGTTGCGCTGTGGCCCGCCCAGGTCGTGACGACCATCGTATTGACATTCGGCAACTACCTCGCCTATCGGCTCTGGGTATTCCGGTGACCGGCTGTATGCTGCGGGTCGGACCTCGCGCTAGCAGGAGCGCTCCCTGCGGATTGCTGGCGTGAACGGCCCGTTGCTGCTAGGTTCCAAACTCCGCATTCGGCGCGAAATCGGGCCCGCCGCTGCGAGCGCCTCCCGAGGACCATGCATCCGCGCGATCTGAAGAGCTGGCAGAGGGACCCGCAAGGGGCGCCCGCGCGCCTTCGTCCGGACAACCAGGATTTTCTGGACTGGCGACGCTCGCTCGCTGGCGCTGCGGACGCGCTGCTCGTTTTCTTTCCTGCGCTTGCCCTCGTCCGCAAACTCAGCCTGCCGCAGATCGCAAGTACCGCCGACGTCGTGTCCGCCACCACACGCGCGGGGTTCGAGACGCTGACGAACTACTTGCAGTTCGCGTTGTGCGTGTTCGCGGTTTGGCTGGCGTTCTTTCTCGGGTTTCGGCGCGGCTGGCCCGTTCTGGCCTGGATCGCGAGGCGCGCGCAGAGCAATCTCCGCCTGCCGCGCGCAATGCGGGCCGTCTTGTGGGTGCTGGCCACGGCGGTGTCGGTCGTCTACCTCGTGAACGTTACGGGCGTCACGCTGGATGCTCCTCTGACGGACCTGTACCACGAAGGCGAACATCTGGGCTTCATTCCGGCGCTGGGTGCTGCCGGCGCGGTGTTTCCGTCGACGTTCATGGCCCACGGCCCGGGCGTCGACCTCCTTCCGGGCTTCGTCGCCGCGCGGTTCGCAGCGCCGGCGCACGGCATTGTCGCGACGCGCCTCGCCTACGCGGCGCTACGAACCGTTGCGGTCATCGCTGCCCTTCTCGCCGTGCCCGCGTTTGCGCGCCTGCTGTCGCCCGAGAGTGGGCGCGCCCGGTGGCTCGCATCGTCCGCGCTGGCGCTCATGATCTTCGTCGTGGTGCTGCAGGTCGGCGCCTGGACCGATGTGCCGACGTTCCACAAGACGTTGAATCCCCGCGATGCCGGATTCCTGCTTCAGGTGCTCGCCGTGCTCGCCTTTGCGCTGGTCGAGCGGCGTCGGCGGCCGATGGGGGCCCTTGCGCTCGCGATCGCCATCGGCGCCTCCCTGCCGCTCGCCGTCTTCTACTCGTACGATCGCGGTCTGTACGGCGCCGTCTTCCTCCTCCTCGTGTCGACGGCGTTCGCCATTTGCGGCGGGCGCTCCGCACGCATCTGGCTCATTGGCTTGGCGGCGGGCGCCGCGCTCGGAAGCGCCGCCCTTCTTGCCGCGTTCGGGCGCCAGGACATCGACGCAGTTCAGGAGCAGGTGGCGTTCTGGATTCGCCATGGACGCGCGATCTGGGCCTACGCGGGCTTGGCGGTCTTGCCCGATACCTGGACAGGCGCGGTGCTCGTGGGCTCGTTCATCGCGCTCGCGCTCGGTGCGTTGCGGGTCGTTCGCTCCGTCGCGGCGGCGCGAAGCATCCGCGAGGCGGTCCACGGCGAGATCGGAGTGATCATCCTCATGGCGGCGTCGATTTCGTGCTTGAGGATGCCAATCGAGCGAGGAGACGCGGGCCACGTGGCCTGGGGAGTCACTGCAAGCTGGATCATGCTGTCGGTATTCGTCGCGAGGTTCGCGCTTGACGCGCTTCGATCCTCACCACGCTTCGACTCGGTTTCGCGCGCGGGCGGCACCGAGAATTACGCGGCTTCCGTCATCCTGGTCGCGGTGTCCGCGATCGCGGGCTGCAACCTGCTCTTCCTCGATCCGTATGCGGCGTACGATCGGCTCACCAATCAGTATTACGGCGCTCTGCAGAAAAGCGATGCGGCGATTCTTTCCCCGCAACAGCTCCGCACGCTCGATGCGATCCGGGGTGACCTCGGTTCGAGCCCGTGCTTCTACACGTTGACCAACGAGGGCGCGTGGTACTACCTGTTGCAAAGCAGATCCTGTTCCCGCTTCTATCAGCTCACGAACGCCCGGCCGTCGTCGGCGCAGCGCGAGATCGTCGCAGCGCTGGAGGCAACGAGACCCGCAATCATCCTGTTCAGCAGCGGCGGCTGGTCTTCGACATTCGTGGACGGCGTGTCGATGTTCAACGCGAGCTCGGAGGTCATGCGCTACGTGCTTTCGCATTACGTTCCGTGGAAATTCGTCGCGGGCAACTGGTTCTGGCGGCGCTCGGACGAGCCGCAGCGATTCTCGGACCATCCCGAGGGAGCGATTTCAGACGCCCCTTCCACGTGGAAACGGGCGACCGACCTCCGTGTATCGGGGACCTACGGCAGTGATCGTACGGGCCCGTCGCCCACAGCGCTGATCGTCACCGACGGCGACGAAAACGCCCCGATCTGGGCGGGGCAGCCCGACAGCGACGATCTCGTCGCGGGGCGGTGGTCGGTGGAAATCCCGACTGCCGCCCTTGCGCCGGGAAGGCATCGCGTTCGCGTCTGGGCATTCCGCGAGAAAGAAGCGCCCCTCGTGCAGCTCGGCACCGATGTCGACGTCGACCTTGAATAACGCCGCCGGGCGGTCCCCGCCGGACGACCCTGTATCAGCGCACCGTATCCTTGTTTTGCCCGAATAGCACGCGCCGCGTCCCGTCGTCGAGCGTGAGCGCCGGCGCCGGGTTGACGCTCTTCGCGATCTCATAGGCGCGCACCACTGCCGGTCGCGCTGCGATCTCGGCCTTCCACCGCTTGAGGTGCGGAAAATCGTCGATGTTCTGCCGCTGGCGCTCCGGCCGAATCCACGGATAGCACGCGATATCGGCGATCGAGTAGTCGCCCGCGGCGAACGCGCGGTCGATGAGTCGGCGGTTGAGGACCGCGTAGAGCCGGCTCGTCTCGTTCACGTAGCGGTCGATCGCATAGGGAATCTTTTCAGCGGCGTACAAGCCGAAGTGGTGATTCTGCCCCGCCATGGGGCCGAGCCCGCCGACCTGCCAGTACAGCCATTGCAGGCAATCCCAGCGCCCGCGGAAGTCCCGCGGCAGCAGGCGCCCGGTCTTTTCGGCGAGGTATTCGAGGATGGCGCCCGACTCGAAAAGGGACAGCGGCGCGCCGCCGTCGGCCGGGTCGTGGTCGACGATCGCCGGAATCCGGTTGTTCGGGGAAATGGCGATGAAGGCCGGCGCGAATTGCTCGCCGGCGTTGATGTTGACGGGCTTCAGCGCATACGGCAGCCCCGTCTCCTCGAGAAAGATCGTGATCTTGTGACCGTTGGGTGTGGGCCAGTAATAGAGGTCGATCATGTCGGTTACGGTAACAGATAGCAGCGATCAGAAGGTTCCCGGATACGCGCCGCCGTCGATGAGAAGGTTCTGGCCGACGATGAAGCCCGCGTGCACGCTGCAAAGGAACGCGCAGGCTGCGCCGAACTCCTCGATTGTCCCGAAGCGCCCCGACGGGTTCGCCTCGCGCGTCGCGGCAAAGACGTCGTCGAAGGGCTTCCCTGCCGTTTTCGCGCGCGCGGCCATCGTCGAGCGCAATCGATCGGTATCGAACGGACCTGGCAGCAGATTGTTGATCGTGACGTTGTGGCGCGCAACCTTGCGCGCGACGCCGGCGACGAAGCCCGTGAGTCCCGACCGCGCTCCGTTCGAGAGCCCGAGGATGTCGATCGGCGCCTTGACTGCGCCCGAGGTGATGTTGACGATGCGGCCGAACTTCCGCGCGATCATCCCGTCGACAGTCGCTTTGATGAGCTCGATCGGCGTCAGCATGTTGGCGTCGAGCGCGCAGATCCACGCGGCACGGTCCCAATCGCGAAAATCGCCGGGAGGCGGACCCCCGGCGTTGTTGACGAGGATGTCGGGCGCGGGGCACGCGGCAAGCGCCGCCGAGCGTCCTTCCGGAGTGGTAATGTCGCACGCGACGAAGTGCACGGCGCGGCCCGCGCGCGCGCCGATTTCCTCGGCGGTCCGCCGAAGCGCGTCCGGCGTTCGCGCAATGATCGTCACGTCGCAGCCCGCGTCAGCGAGCGCCTGCGCGCATCCGCGCCCCAATCCTTTGCTTGCCGCGCAGACGAGTGCCTTCTTCCCGGCAATCCCGAAGTCCATCGGATCGATCCTATGCGGGCTTGGCGCCGATCGCGCGTCGCACCTGCGTGACCGTCGCGATAGCGGCGACGAGGAGCCCGGCGACCACGAAGAACATCTCGCGGCCGAGCGCGCGATCGAGCATGAAGCCGAACCACACCGGTCCCACCGTGCCGCCCAGATCGAGCCCCGAGTAGACGAACCCGTAGACGCGCCCGGCCGCGCCCTTCGGTGTCGCGTTGCGCACGATGAGGTCGCGTGATGGCCCCGTCGAGCCCAGGGCGAAGCCCGCGGCTGCAAACACCGTGAGCAGCATGAGCCGCGGAATCGCCCCGGTCGCGACGAGCCCAAGCAGCAGCGCGCCGGCGAGGAGACCCGTCGCGGCCACCCGGTCGTGCCGCGTCGTGCGTGCCGCGAGGAAGCCGCCGGCGAGGATGCCGGCGGTGCCGCCCAGCAGATACGCGGTAACCGCCGACGTCGCGAGTGCGAGCGGCACGTCGAGCCCTGTGTTGAGCGCTGCGGGCGTAAAGGTTTGCAGCCCCATCGTCGCCATCGTCTGGATCACGAAGTACGCGAAGCAAAGCACGATGGGAGCCTGCACGAACAGCGTCATGCTGCCGGCGAGCGTATGCAGGTGCGCATCGTGGGCGCGATGCGACGACAGCACGGCGCGTTGCGTTGCGATTGCGCCGAGCACGACGAGCCCGAAGATTCCCATTGCCACCAGGGCGACACGCCAGCCGAACGTCGCACCCAGCGCATAACTCGCGACCGGCGCCAGCGCGTACCCGAGATTGCCGCCGATCCCGTGCGTGCTGTACGCATAGCCCAGGCGGCGCGGCGTGACGTTGGCGTTGAGGATCGCGAAATCGGCGGGATGGAAGACGCCGTTGCCGACGCCCATCAGCGCCGCCAGCGGAACGAGCCAGCCGAAGCCCGGCGCGAGCGACGCAAGCAAGGTTCCCCCGGCGATGAGCGCGAGTCCCGACAGCAGCACGGGGCGGGCACCGATGCGGTCGACGGCGAAGCCGGCGGCGAACTGCGTGAACCCACTTGCGGCGTAGAAGACCCCCGCAAGTGCTCCCAGTGCAGCGAATGACACGCCGAACTCGGCTTTGAGCAGCGGAAAGAGCGGCGGCAACGCAAGCTGGAAGAAATGCGAGACCGCATGGGCGAGTCCGACGACTCCGATGACCCGGGCGTCGCGACGGAACGCTGGAGAATGTTCGGTATCCAAGGCAGGCGGCGGCGGAAGACCCTCCACTATACTGGATGCCGACGGCCGCCTCGAGCCGCATAAGGTACGGAGCGCGCGCGGCGACAACGGCTGCAGCGGCACGCAGGGCGCGCCCATGAGGAGAAAGACACCATGATCGACAAGGTTACGAAATCCGATGCCGAATGGCGTGCGCAGCTGACCCCGGAGCAGTACAAGGTCGCGCGCAAGAAAGGCACCGAGCCCGCGTTCACCGGCGAATACTGGAACAACCACGCGCCGGGAACGTATCGCTGCGTCTGCTGCGGCATGCCGCTCTTCGACGCGTCCACGAAGTTCGAATCGGGGACGGGCTGGCCGAGCTTCTACGCACCCATCACGGCCGAGAACGTGCGCAATGAAAACGATTCGAGCCTCTTCATGCGCCGCACCGAGGTCGTCTGCGCGGCGTGCGACGCGCATCTCGGTCATGTCTTCGAAGACGGCCCCGCGCCCACCGGCCTTCGCTACTGCATGAATTCGGCCGCGCTCAAGTTCGAGCCGAAAGGCTAGCGCTGCCGAGCACGTGGCGCCTTCGATCGGCACGCCTGCGCGATGCGCCTGCTCTTCGCCGAGGACGACCGGATGATCGGTGAGTCCGTCCGCCACGGATTGCGGCAGGACGGTTTCGCCGTCGACTGGGTGCGCGATGGACGCGCCGCCGAGACGGCGCTCGCCGACGACGTGCATGACTTGCTGTTGCTCGACCTCGGGCTGCCGCAGAAGGAAGGGCTCGACGTATTGCGCGCGATGCGGCGGCGCGGCGACAAACGCCCGGTGCTGATCCTGACGGCGCGCGACGCTGTCGCCGATCGGGTCGCGGGCCTCGACGCGGGCGCCGACGATTACGTCGTGAAGCCGTTCGACCTCACCGAACTCGCCGCGCGTATTCGTGCGCTGCTGCGCCGCGGCACCGGCCGCGCGACGCCGCTGCTCTCCTTCGGCCCCATCGAGCTCGATCCGGCGACGCGCGAGACGCGCATTCACGGGAAGCCGGTGGCGTTGTCGGCGCGCGAGTTCGCGCTGCTCGAGGCGCTGCTTGCGCGCCCGGGCGCGATCCTCTCGCGCGCGCAGCTCGAAGACAAGCTCTACGGCTGGAACGAAGAAGTCGGCAGCAATGCCGTCGAAGTGCATTTGCACGCGCTGCGGCGCAAGCTTCCCGCCGACACGATCCGCAACGTTCGCGGCGTCGGCTGGATGATTGCCAAGTGAGCATGAGCTCGCATGGTTTGCTCTCGATCGGCCGTGCCGCAGCGCGAGCCGAGAGCGTTTGGGCGCCTGGATGATCGCCTCCCGCTCGATTCGCCGCGATCTCGTCGTTCGGCTCGCCGTGGGCCTGCTGGTCGCAGTCGCCATCGCTGCGGTCGCGACGTATCTTCGCGCGAGGTCCGAGGCCAACGAGATCTTCGATTACCAATTGCGGCAGATGGCTGCCTCGCTCACCGGCGTTCCGCTGGCCGGCGTTCCAGGAGGATTCGGAGCCAACACCGACGCGCTCGTCGTGCAGATCTGGGACCGCAATGGCGTGCAGGTCTTTCTGTCGCAGCCGCAGCAGCCGTTGCCGGCGCAGGCGCAGCTGGGCTTCGTGACGGTCGGCACTCCCGTCGGCGAGTGGCGCGTGTTCAGCACGATGACCGGCGGCGGAGTCGTCCAGGTCGCGCAGCCGATGAGCGTGCGCCGCGAGCTCGCCGCCAGCATGGCGCTGCGCACGATCGTGCCGCTTCTCGCAATCGCCCCCCTGCTCGCGATCGCGCTCTGGCTCGGCATCGCGCGGGGTCTTCGGCCGCTCGATCGCGTCACCGCCGCCGTGGCCCAGCGCGCACCAGGCGTGCTCGAGCCGTTGCCCGAAGCAGGGTTGCCGGCCGAGGTGCAGCCGCTCGTCCATGCGCTAAACGGCCTGCTCGGCCGCCTCGACCGCGCGCTCGGCGCGCAGCGCGCCTTCATCGCCGACGCCGCGCACGAGTTGCGCACGCCGCTGACCGCGGTCCACCTGCAGGCGCAGCTCGCCGAGCGCGCCGGCACCGACACCGAACGGCGCGCCGCCCTCGCGGAGCTCAAGGCCGGTCTCACGCGGGCGACGCATCTGGTCGAGCAGCTGCTGACGCTCGCGCGCGAAGAGCCTGGCGTCGCGGAGCGCCCATTCGCGCCTGTGAATCTGGCCGAGCTCGCCCGCAGCGTCATCGGCGACCACGCGGCGATCGCGGCCGCCCGCGGCGTCGACCTCGGCATCACCGGCGAGCGCGCGGAGAGCCTTGCGGAGCGAATTGCGATCAACGGCGACGCCACGGGGTTGCGCGCGCTCTTGTCGAACCTCGTCGACAACGCGGTGCGCTACACGCCCGCCGGCGGTCGCGTCGATGTCAGCGTCGAACAGGATGGCCGCGATGTCGTCCTGGCAGTGCGCGACTCGGGGCCCGGCATTCCGGCGAGCGAACGGGGCCGCGTATTCGATCGTTTCTACCGGGTGCCCGCGCCGGACGGAACCGACGTTGCGGGCAGCGGTCTCGGCCTCGCGATCGTCAAGCGGATCGCCGAACGGCATGATGCGAGCATCGCGCTCGGGCCGGGAATTTCAGGGCCCGCCGGCGAAGGTCTCGGCGTGACGGTGCGTTTCCCGGCGTTGGAGCATCAGTGACGCATCCGGGCCCCTCGCCGATCGCGTCGCGCCCTTAAGTCTCCCTTAAGTCTTCGCTTCTACCTTGGTGCGGCAACCGGGCTCGCCCCGGACTTGAGGCCATTTACCAAGGAGAAAGAGCGATGCAATCCAACAGGTTAAGCGGACGGTCGTGGCACTGGCGATCGCCGCCGCATTCGGCGCCGGCAGCCTGGTCGCCCAGCAGACCGCGACGATCAAGCAGGCCGCTGCCGCCACGCAGGCGGCGACGGTCGCCGTTGCCCCCCTGACACCGCCGCGCTGCCCGACTTCAGCGCGCTCGTCGCGAAGCAAGGGCCGGCGGTCGTCAGGATTACCGTGACGCAGGACCATGAGAAGGTGGCGAGCCGCGGCTTCCCCGGAATGCCCGACCTCGACCAGCTTCCGCCATGGTTCCGGAACATCCCGATGCCGCAACCGCCTTCCGAGGGGCCGTCGCGCGGCATGGGCTCCGGCTTCATCGTCGGCGCCGACGGCGTCATCCTGACCAACGCGCACGTCGTCGACGGCGCCGACGAAGTCATGGTCAAACTCCTGGACAAGCGCGAGTTCAAGGCGAAGGTGCTGGGTGTCGACAAGACGACCGACATCGCCGTGATCAAGATCGATGCGAAGGACCTGCCCGTCGTCCGCATCGGCAACCCCGACGCGGCGCGCGTCGGCGAATGGGTCGTCGCGATCGGCGCACCGTACGGCCTCGAAAATACGGTGACCTCGGGCATCATCAGCGCGAAGTCGCGCTCGCTGCCAGGCGACGCTGCGGTGCCGTTCATCCAGACCGACGCTGCGGTGAATCCGGGCAACTCGGGTGGTCCGCTGTTCAACCTCAAGGGCGAGGTGATCGGCGTCAACTCGCAGATCTTCAGCCGCAGCGGCGGCTTCCAGGGTCTCGCGTTCGCAATTCCGATCGACGTCGCGATGAACGTCAAGGATCAGATCCAGCAGCACGGCAAGGTGAGCCACGGCCGTCTCGGCGTCACCATCCAGGAAGTGAACCAGTCGCTCGCCGAGACCTTCGGCTTGCCGAAGCCGGGCGGCGCGCTCGTGGGCAGCGGTGATGAAGGACGGGCCCGCCGCAAAAGCCGGGATCGAGCCGGGCGACGTGATTCTCAAGTTCGATGGCAAGGAGATCTCGCAGTCATCCGATCTCCCGCCCATCGTCGCGCAGGTGAAGCCCGGATCGACGGCCGCAGTCGAAGTGTGGCGTAACGGCAAGGCGAAGGACCTGACGGCGACGATCGGCGAGCTCAACGACAACGTTCGCATCGCGTCGGCCAAGGCCGAGGCCGGCAAGGGCAAGCTCGGCGTCGCCGTCCGACCGCTGTCGCCGGAGGAGAAGAAAGCCGCCGATATCGCGAACGGCGTCGTGGTCGAGGACGTCGCAGGTGCCGCGGCCCGAGCGGGCGTGCAGGCGGGCGACGTGATCGTCGCGGTCAACAGCGTTCCGGTGACAAGCCCCGAACAGCTGAAGGAACTCATCGCCAAGGGCGGCAAGACGGTCGCGCTGCTCGTCCAGCGCGAGGATGCGCGGATCTTCATTCCGGTGCCGCTCGGCTGATCAGACGTTCGTTGTTGGTGATCCCCTTTGGCGGACCTTCGGGTCCGCTTTTTTTCGTGCATCGGATCAACAACCCATCGCAATACGCTCTTTCTTCGATGAATTCTTCGGCCATCACCGGTGGCAGCTGTCCCCATTGCCGCCGCCCGGTCTTGACATCGATAGATATTTAAGTGATATCATTTTGCTATGGCCAGTCGAGGCCCCCGATTTCTCGGCGCGCACCGGAGGGGTCAAGGGAGATCAGCCATGGCGGGCAATGCGGGAATTGCGCCGGGAAGCGCACACAAGGAGTCGCGGATTGCGACGTTCAACGGTTTTGCAGGACTTGCGCTTGGGCTCGTGCTGATCGCTCTCGCGGGCTACGTGATCTACGGCGGCATTGTCGCCGCCACGACTGAACGAGCTGTCGGCCAAATCGGTCGTCAATCTCGACGACGAGCGCAAGGGGACGATGGTCGGCAACCTGATGACGTGCTGTGCGCCGAGTCCGAGGTGCAGCCGGTCATCAATACAGGGACGCTCTATACCTGACGGGAGGACACGATGAACACGCTCGCGAGAAATGCAGGCGGTCTGTGGATAGCGCTCGGCGCCGCTGTGGGCACGGCAATCGGCGTCGTCCTCGGCGTCGCCTCGGTGGGCCTCGCGGTCGGCGTCGCGCTCGGCATCGTCGCCGGCTGCGTCGCGCGGCGATAGCGACAGATAGCTGCCCGTCCCCCCGCGCAGGCGGGAGCCCGGTGTCCTGCGTAGCTTCGGGGAAAAGACGCTGGGTTCCCGCGTTCGCAAACGACGAGCGATAACGACCCATCAGGAGGCTCCATGCAGGTCGTCTCGATGCTGGTCTTCGTGCTGATCGAGGTCGTCGTGACCGCCTTCATCGTCGCGACGACGGGACAGCTCCCCGACCGCGTCGCATCGCACTTCGGCGCCGGCAACCTGCCGAACGGTTGGATGACGCACGACCGCTATCTCGCATTCATCTTCGCCTTCGCGGTGCTGCTTCCGGCGATCGTCGTCGCGGGCGTCGGCATCGTCCCGTTTCTCTCCCCGCGGCGGATCAATATTCCCCATCGCGAGTACTGGCTTGCCCCGGAACGCCGCGCGGCGACGTTGACGACGCTAGCATCGCGCGCCTGCTGGCTCGGCACATGGATCGCCGTCTTTCTCGCCGGCGTGCATTACGCGATCCTCGAAGCGAACGCGACCGCGCCGCCGCGATTGCCGGTCGATCTCGTTTGGACGCTGCTGATCGCGTTCGTGGCCGGCATTGCGCTGTGGATCGGCATGCTCCACCTGCGCTTTCGCCGTGTCTCCTGACGGGCTCGCGTAGTCGACACGCCGACGATGGCCGCGAAGAAGGCATTCCTGCTGCGTATCGACCCGGCCGTCTGGGCCGAGCTCGAGCGGCTCGCGCAAGCCGAGCTACGCAGCGTGAACGCGCAGATCGAATTCCTGCTTCGCGACGCGCTCGCGCGACGCGGACGCGTGTTCAGGCCGGCCGGCCCGCAGCGTAGAGCCGCCGAACAAGCCGAAGATTCCTGATCCCAACCACCGCTTCGAAAGGAGGCGACGATGTCTTCCCGCGACTCGAGCCGTCAGCCCGGCGGCGCGGCTCCCGGGCCATGCTTCGCGCCCGGCATCCGTAGGCGCAGCGATTACGAATATCTCGGGATGCCCTTGTGGTCGATCGCACTCGGTCCCGATTTGGAGAAGGGGGAAATGCGCGGCCACGCGAAAGGCGTGATCGCCATCGGGGACATCGCGACCGGTATATTCGCGCTCGGCGGACTCGCCCGCGGGCTCGTCGCGTTCGGGGGTCTCGCTGCCGGCGTCGTCGCTTTCGGCGGGCTCGCGATCGGCGGACTTACGTTGGGCGGGCTCGCGATCGGCATTGCCGCGCTCGGCGGGGGCGCCGTCGGTTGGGTCGCCATTGGCGGCGCGGCGGCCGGCTATTACGCGGCGGGCGGCGCGGCGTTTGGAACGTTCGTCGTGAGCGCGCTCGAACGAAGCCCGGAGGCGATCGCGTTTTTCACGCAGTGGGAGTGGCTGCGGGAGCCGCTGTCGGCGAATCTGCTGCGACGGTGATGCGGGGAGGCCCCCGGGTCACGCCGGCGCGAGCGCGCGCGTCAGGAACGTGCTGATCGCCGCTATCTCCTCCCACACGACGGAGTGCGGCATCGCATACGCGTGCCATTCGACCGCGTAGCCGTTCGTTTCAAGCGCACGCCGCGACGCTTCACCCCATTCCGGGCGAACGACGGGGTCCTGCGTCCCGTGCGCCATGAAAATCGGCACATCGCGGTTCGCCGGGCTCGCCTCGACGGGCAGCCGGTCTGGAAGCAGAAGATAGCAGGACAACGCGACGATCGCCGCGAGGCGCTCGGCGTGACGCAGTCCCGTGTGCAGCGCCATCGCGCCGCCTTGCGAGAATCCGGCGACGACGATCCGGCTGGCGGCGATGCCGCGCGCCTTCTCCCGCGCGATCAACGCTTCGATTTCGCGCTGCGACCCCTGCACGCCGACGATGTCGGCACGATTCGCGAGGTCCTGCGCGTAGAGGTCGTACCACGCGCGCATCGGAAACCCGTTGTTGATCGTCACCGGCCGTACGGGCGCATGCGGGAAGACGAAGCGGACGGCGAGGCTCGCCGGCAGCGTCATCTCCTCGACGATCGGCACGAAGTCGTTGCCGTCGGCGCCCAGCCCATGGAGCCAGACGATCGCGGCGTCGGGGTGTGCTCCGGTCTCGAGCTCGATGGCGGGAAGCACGTGGGCAGTCATCGGAGGGGCCGGCTCGCGGATACGGCCGGGGGATCGCCACGCATTCTACCTGCGCATCGTTCCGGTGCCGGCGGCCGCATGCGATTGCCAGCTCGTAGGCGGCAGCGGCCGCCGAGCGTACCAGCGCCGCCACCCCGCCCACGAAAGAAGCCCACCGCTCGCCGGGCCAGGCGCGCAATGTTCCACACCGCAGCCATTGATTTCTCGCTACTGAGCCACACCTGCAACGCTGACCGGCGCAGCGCAAATTGCCGCCGCGCGGCCGTAGGCGTAAACTGCGCGCCCTAGCGTCCCGGGGACACAATCCCCGTGGCGTGCGTCGCGGAGCCCACCGGTTTTCCGCGCGTCCCAAAAGACACGATTTTTTGCGGAGCACTCTTCATGGCAGCGGCCGTTCCCGTCCTGCGCGACGTCTCGCTCGATGACAAGTACGCGCTGGAAACGGGTCGCGTCTTTCTTACCGGCGCCCAGGCCTTTGTCCGGCTGCTGATCCTGCAACGCCAGCGCGATGCGCTCGCCGGTCTCAATACCGCCGGCTTCGTATCCGGGTACCGCGGCTCGCCGCTCGGCGCGCTCGATCTCTCGCTGTGGAAAGCGCAGAAGTTCCTCGACCGTGCGCACATCAAGTTCCAGCCCGGCTTGAACGAGGATCTGGCGGCGACCGCGATCTGGGGATCGCAACAGGTCAATCTGTACCCCGGGGCGAACTACGACGGCGTCTTCTCCATGTGGTACGGCAAGGGTCCGGGCGTGGACCGCTGCGGCGACGTGTTCAAGCACGCAAACCATGCCGGCACGTCGAAGCACGGCGGTGTCCTCGTGCTCGCGGGCGACGATCACGGCGCGAAGTCGTCGACGCTGCCGCACCAGTCCGACCACATGTTCTCGGCGGCGATGCTCCCGGTGCTGTACCCGTCGTCGGTGCAGGAAATCCTCGATCTCGGCCTGCACGGCTGGGCAATGTCGCGCTACTCGGGCGTGTGGGTCGGCTTCAAGTGCGTCGCCGACACGGTCGAGAGTTCGGCATCGGTGTCGATCGATCCCGATCGCACGAAGATCGTCGTTCCCGACGATTTTCCGCTGCCGCCCGACGGCGTCTCGATCCGCTGGCCCGATCCGTTCCTCGCGACCGAGGCGCGGATGCAGAACTACAAGATCTACGCCGCGCTCCATTATTGCCGCGTCAACCGGCTGAACCGGATCGTCATCGACTCGCCGGCCCCAAGGCTCGGCATCATCACGAGCGGCAAGAGCTACCTCGACGTCCGCCAGGCGCTGGACGACCTCGGCATCACCGAGCAGGACGCCGCCGAGATCGGCATCCGCGTCTACAAGATCGCGATGACGTGGCCGCTCGAGCCCGAAGGTGTCCGCCATTTCGCCGAAGGGCTGGAGGAGATCCTCGTCGTCGAGGAAAAGCGGCAGGTCGTCGAGTATCAGCTCAAGGAGCAGCTCTACAACTGGCGCGACGACGTGCGCCCGCGCGTGGTCGGCAAGTTCGACGAAAAAGGCGAATGGGTGCGCCCGCACGGCGACTGGCTCCTGCCCGCGCTCTCCGAGCTCACGCCGGCGATGATCGCGCGCGTGATCGCGCAACGGATCGAGCGGCTCGGGTTGCATCCGCGCCAATCCGAAAAGCTGCAGGCGCGCGTCGACTGGATCAACGCAAAGGAAGCGGCACTCGAGAAACCGAAGATCCTGCTCGAGCGAATTCCGTATTTCTGCTCGGGCTGCCCGCACAACACGTCGACCAACGTGCCCGAAGGCAGCCGCGCGACTGCCGGCATCGGTTGCCACGTGATGGCGATCTGGATGAACCGTCGCACCGACACGTTCACGCACATGGGCGGCGAAGGCGTGCCGTGGATCGGCCAGGCGCCGTTCACCAGCGAGAAGCACATTTTCGCGAACCTCGGCGACGGCACGTACTACCACAGCGGCATCCTCGCGATCCGTGCCGCGGTCGCCGCCAAGGTCAACATCACCTACAAGATCCTGTACAACGACGCGGTCGCGATGACGGGCGGCCAACCCTTCGACGGCCCGCTCACGCCGGCCGACATCGCCCGCCAGTGTGCGGCGGAAGGGGTGACCCGGATCGTCGTGGTGAGCGACGAGCCCGGCAAGTATGCCTCCGGCTATTTCGCGAGCGACATCGCGATCCATCATCGACGCGAGCTCGATGCGGTCCAGCGCGAGCTGCGCGAGGTGCCGGGCTGCACGATCCTCCTCTACGACCAGACCTGCGCTGCGGAAAAGCGCCGCCGCCGCAAGCGCGGCAAGTATCCCGATCCCGCGAAGCGCGTGTTCATCAACGAGCTCGTCTGCGAGGGCTGCGGCGACTGCGGCGTCAAGTCCAACTGCGTGTCGGTGGCCCCGGTGGAGACCGAGTTCGGCCGCAAGCGCGCGATCGACCAAAGCTCGTGCAACAAGGACTACAGCTGCGTCAACGGCTTCTGCCCGAGCTTCGTCACCATCGACGGCGGCAGCTTGAGGAAGCCCAAGAAAGCGGACGCCACGGACTTTCCGGCGCTCCCCGACCCCGTGCCAGCCGCGACGCCCGAGCCTTACGGAATCGTCGTCACCGGCATCGGCGGCACCGGCGTCATCACGATCGGCGCGTTGATTGGCATGGCCGCACACCTCGAAGGCAAGGGAGTAAGCGTGCTGGACATGACCGGCCTCGCGCAGAAGAACGGCGCGGTCGTCTCGCACGTGCGTGTCGCCAACACGCCCGACGAACTGCACGCAACGCGCATTGCCGCAGGCGACGCGAAGCTGGTGCTCGCCTGCGATATCCTGACCGGCGTCGGCCACGAACAGCTCGCCAAGATGCAGAAAGGCGTCACCAAGGCGCTCGTCAACACGGCGCTCGTGATGCCGGCGGGATTCACGCGCGATCCGGATCTCGCCTTTCCGCGCGGATCGATGGAGCGCGAAATCGAAGACGCCGTGGCACCGGGCGACGCCGAGTTCCTCGACGCGACGAAGCTCGCGACCGGCCTCATGGGCGACTCGATCGCGACCAACCTGTTCATGGTGGGCTTCGCCTACCAGCGCGGGCTGCTGCCCGTCGGCGAGGCGGCCATCCTGCGCGCGATCGAGTTGAACGCCGCGGCAGTCGAGTCGAACAAGCAGAGCTTCCGCTGGGGACGGCTCGCGGCGATCGATTCCGCAAGAGTCTCGGCGGTGGCGATTCCGGCGGCCAAACCCGAGTCGCAGCGGCTTTCACAATCGCTGGACGAAACGATCGTCCGGCGCGCTGCGTTCCTGACCGACTATCAGGACGCCGCGTATGCCAGACGTTACACGGATTTGGTCGCCCGCGTGCGCACCGCAGAGGCAGCGAAGATGTCCGGCGCGAGCGCGCTCACCGAGGCGGTCGCCCGCTACTATTTCAAGCTCCTCGCGGTAAAGGACGAATACGAGGTGGCGCGCCTCTATGCCGAGAGCGATTTCGCACAGCGCGTCGCACAGCAGTTCGAAGGCGACTACACGTTCACGTTCCACCTGGCGCCACCGCTCGTCGCGAAGCCCGATCCCGCGACCGGCGGCGTCGCCAAGAGGACGTACGGGCCGTGGATGATGAGCGCGTTTCGCGTGCTCGCCAAGCTCAGGCGCATCCGCGGCACGGCGCTCGACGTGTTTGGCCGCACCGCGGAGCGCAGGCGCGAACGCGCGCTTCCCGCCGAGTACGAGGCGCTGATCGACGAGATCCTGGCCGCGCTCGCGCCGCACAACCATTCACTGGCGATCGAGCTCGCAAGGATACCGGAGCACATTCGCGGTTACGGCCACGTGAAGGAGCGCTTCCTCCGAGAGGCAAAGGTGAAGGAGGCGCAGTTGCTCGTCGCCTTCCGCGCGGCCACCCCGGCGGCGACGCCTGCAGCAGCGCTGATCGCCGCCTAGCTCGCTGTCGGAAGACGCTGGATTTCCGCCCGCCGGCTAAGACACGCGGGGGCAGGCTTCGCGGGGATGACGGCTGTGCAGGGTGCATGCTTCGTAGCAACAACGCACCGAACCTTAACCCCTCCAGCGCGCAATCGAACCGCACCGCTCGCCCGCAGTCCCCGCGTCGCGGTCGCTTCGGGCACAATGACGCAATGAGCGCCGCCGGGCCGCCCCAACTCGAATTGCTCCCCCTCGGGCGGCAGCGCGGCGGCGGCAGCAGCGAGCGCGGGGGCACAACGATGAGCGCGGTATCGAAGGCGAAACGGATCCTCGACCTCCGCGGCTCGGCCTACGATCGCGGCAGAGCGCAGGCCGAGCTATGTCCGGACAGGGTGGCCGACGTGACGGCGGCCGTCACGCGCCGATTGCGCGAGCTGGGACCGGCGCTCGCCGAGCCGAAGGTCGTCGACTGGCTCGACGCCCAGCATGCGTTCACGCGTGACAACGATCCCGACGGTTTCGTCGAGGTGCAGGGGATCGCCGAGGGTTTCGGCATCGCGCCCGACGCGCTGTTCGCCTGTTTTTTCAGCGACGTCATCGCCGATCTCGCTGCAACACCCTCGCTCGCGGACGGCTGCACCGCGTGGGCGGCGCCGCGTGGCATGAGCGTCGCAGGAGCCTCCCAAGACGCGAATTCCTCCGCCGTCTCGGGACAGCGCGGCGGCGCCGGCCACGAGCGCGGGGATATACTCCCGAACGGCCCGATCGTGGTGAAGAACCGCGATGTCCGCGGTGCACAAGGGGAACTGCAAGGCGTGTTCCGGCACGAGGATCCGGAATGGGGCGGACGCCGAATTCTTTGCGTGAGCAGCCTCGGCTGTCCCGGCGCCTTCTCGAGCGGCATCAATTCGAATGGCCTCGCGGTCGCCGATACGCAAGTCGGCACGATCGATCACGGCGAAGGCTGGCTCCGCAGCTTTCTGATGACACGGATCCTGCGCGAATGCACGACGGTCGGCGAAGCGGTCGCGCTCGTCTTCCGCGTCCCCCACGCCGGCGGAGGAACGCTGCTGATGGGCGATGCCTCCGGCGCCGTGGCGGCGATCGAGCTCGCGCACGGTCGCCTCGGCGCCGAAGAGCCGGGAGAAGCGGACTTCGTTGCACGGACAGACCATTTCGTCACCGATCGGCTGCGCGGCCGCGATCTGGCACCGCAGGAAGACATCGGTTTTCGGAATTCGCGCGCGCGACTCGCGACCCTGGAGCATGGGCTGCGCGATATGCCGACGCCTTTCGCGCCGGATGCGATCCGCGCGCTGATGAGCCGGCACGGTGACAGCGCCAGCGCCGGCCTATGCCGTCACGACAAAAAGCGCGACCTGCACACGATCTCGTGCGCGATCTACGACTGCAGGACACCCGCGCTTCACTTCTCCTTCGGTCCGCCGTGCGAGGGCCCATGGGCGCGCATCGAGGCCTGAGGGTTCTGCCGCTCGGGGTCACCGCCCCATGAACTCGTTGACCGCCTCCAGACGCTCGATGTGAGTGGCGAAGCCTTTCACGACGAGCAGCAGCGGAATGGCGAGCACCATGCCGGCGATGCCCCAGACCCACGCCCAGAAGACCAGGCCGAAAACGACGGTGACGGCATTGAGCTGCGTCCGGCGGCCCACGATCAACGGCGTGATGATATTGCCTTCGAGTGCGGCTACGACCGAGAAGACGGCCGGCGCCGCGAAGATCTCGCTGAAATCCGTGTAGGCTGCGCCCGAAGCAAGCAACAGCAGCAGCACATTGGCGATCGCGCCGAGGTACGGGACGAAGTTGAAGAGCGCAGCCAATACGCCGAGCAGCAGCGGAGCCGGCAGCTCCCAGTACCATGCGATGGCGCCCGTGATCGTTCCGACCACGATGTTGATCAGCGTGACGGTGGCGAAATAACGGCTGACATCCTCCTGCACCGCATTGACGACCTTGACGGCCTTCACCTTGTCCCGGATGCGGGGGAGGACACGAACCAGCTTTTGGAGAAAGAGATCGCCGCTCAGAAGCAGGAAGAACGTGAGCACGATCGTTGTCAACGCCAGCACCGTCGTCTCTCCGACGCCGCTGAAGAGCCGGGCGGAGAGCGCCGCGCCCGGGTTCGTCTCCCGGATCCGGTCCGCCACCCAGGTGGTATAGGGCTCGCCGAACACATCGCGGAGGAGTCGCGCGAGCCGCTGCCCCAGGCCGTCAAGCGCCGGCAAGGCGTCGAGCGCCTTTTGGAGCGGGTCGATCAGCAGGTAGGACAGCGCGGCCATCCCCGCGACCAGCGCGACGGCGATGATCGTCGCCGCGAGCGCATGCGGGAGGCCCAATCGCCGCAGTCCTTCGACCGCGGGCGTGAGCGTCATGGCGAGCAGTGCTGCCGCCACGATTGGGACGAGGACGGGCCGTGCGACGATCAGCGTGCCGACGAACGCGAAAATGGTGAGCGTGCCGAGAAACACGGCCGACAGCGTTGCCTGCCGGACGAGTGCACCCGCCTCCGGTGTGGCTGTGTCGACACGGGTGCCTGCCGACCCCGCGCCCGGGGTCACGGCGCCACGTTTCGCGGTCAGCGCGGCGCGCGCCATCGGTCGCCAGCGAGCACCCAGCGATTCACTGCGACCGCCGACCACGGGAGCGCGCAAACACGCGTGCCGAGCGGCGACCCTCGTGATCGGTTCGACTCGACGCGATGTCGTCACCCGCCCGCTTGATCGGATCGTCCTGGGGAGTCGTGTCACGATTTGCCACATCGTCCCGTTCCTGCAGGGGCGCCGGAAGAGGTTCCTCGGGTCCAGGCGCCTTTGCGTCGCGCGGCGGCGGAGCGTCCCGCAATCCTTTGCCGCCGGGCCTTCTTCTACGTAACCAGCGCATGCGTTCCTCCTGGGCAAACGGTTGTTGTCGGCCCCGTTAGCGGAGCAACAGCCATGCCGAGACACTCGCCGATTCCATTACGGGCGATCGGGTCTTCCGCTGTCGTTGAAATCCATTTCCGAGTCGCCATTTCATAGCAAGGCACTCATACGAAAAGATGTTCGCGCGCGCGGAACTATTTGCGCGAGCGCAGTCAAATTCGGCTGACGCGCGCAGTGTTGCCGCTCCTACAAGCGATCTTTCGGAGGATTACCCGATGCAGTCCAGGCTATCAGCCCTCCTTCCCGCAGTCTTCGCGATTGCCCTCGCGTGGAGCCTTCCGTCGACGGCCGCGCCCCAGACCGGGATCGAGCCCGCCGAACTCCGCCGCATCGAGCTCCTCATCGAAGTCGTGGCCCGTTCGACCGACCACAGCTTCATTCGCAACGGAACTTCCTACGACGCTGCGACCGCGGCGCGCTTCCTGAGGCTCAAATGGGATTACGCGCACGACCGCGTCCATTCGGCCGAGGATTTCATCCGCGAGATCGCCTCGCAGTCCGGGACAACCGGCAGCCCGTACAGGGTCAGGAGCGCCGATGGCCGCGAGGAAGACAGCGCCGCGTTCCTTAACCGTGTGCTGGCCGGGGAATCGCGAATTGCCACGAAATAGGTGGGTGCGCCTGCGGCGTCGCCGGTGCGCGCCGACATCAGAGGAGACGGTCGATCGGCAGCAACGAAAGCAGGCCGACAAGCGCGAGCTTGCCGGCGTCGACGTCCGGCTCGGAAGAGAACTTGACGGTCTTGCCGCCCTCCTCGGTCACCCACTCGACTGCAGGACCCGCCGCGCCGGGCTCCAGCGCGAGCTTGTAGCTGTTCGCCAGTTGGGTGATCCCCTCGAAGCGCCCTGCGATCTCGTCTGCGATTTGCGGGCTGTCGATGATGAGCCCGATTTCGGTGTTGATCGCCAGCGATCGCTGATCGAAATTCATCGAGCCCACGAACACGCGCTGGCGGTCGATGACGAAGACCTTCGCGTGCAGGCCGAATTGGCCCGAGCCCCCTGACCGTATGAGGCCGTGCTCTTCCGGCTCGCCGGGAACCGGTCGCACCTCGTAGAGCTCGCAACCGGCCTCGAGCAGCGGCACCCGATAGCGGACGTAGCCGGCATGCGCGATCGGCATGTCGGTCGACGCAAGAGAGTTCGTGAGAATGCGCACGCGCACGCCGCGGTCGCGCAGGCGCCTGATCAGCGCCATTTCCGATTCCGACGGGACGAGATACGGCGAGACGATGATGAGCTCGTGCTGGGCGCCTTCGACCGCCGCCGCCACGCGCTTCCACATGAGTGTCCACCGCTCGCCATCCCGCTCGACCCGCGCCTTGTCCGGCGGGTCGTAGGCGAGCGTCGCCTCCGCCCATACGAGCGGCCGCGCGCCGGAGAGGAATTCGGCGAGCAGGTCGCTCTTGGGAAGCGAGCGCACGTAACTCGACGTCGCCATCTTCTCCTTGTGCGCGGCCAGCGCCTTTCGGCACGCCTCGAGGTCCGCGGCCGACGGCTTGCCGAGAGGAAGGTTTTCCACGGGAATCGCGAGGCGGTCGTTCCAGTACAGATCGAAGGTCCGGGAGAGCTCGCGCACCATCGGCCCGGCGACGGCGAGGTCGAAATCGCCGAGATTGAGTGTCGTGCTCGCCTGGAAGTACGAGTCGCCGACGTTGCGGCCGCCGGTCAGCGCGATCGCGTTGTCGCCGATGAAGAGCTTGTTGTGCATCCGGTAGTTCAAGCGCCGGCTGTCGACGATGAACTCCGCCCAGCGGAAGAAAGAGAGCTCGCCCCGGACCAGGAACGGATTGAAGATCCGGATCTCGATGTTCGGATGGCGAGCGAGGGGGCGGATCATCGAGCCCTTGTCGAAAGCCTCCGCGTCGTCGAGGAGCAGCCGCACGCGCACGCCGCGATCAGCGGCCTCGAGCAGCGATTCGAGCAGGAGCTTTCCGGTGTCGTCCTGCTGGAGCAGGAAATACTGGACGTCGAGCGTTCGCTCGGCGCGTGCGGCGATCTCCTGGTGCCAGGCGAAGCTCGCGGCACCGTTGACCACGAGATCGAAGCCCGACAGCCCCGGATGCTCCTTCGCCAGCGCGTCGGCGCTTTTTCCCAGCGTTGTGGTTTCCGGATTCGCGAGCGCCGTCGATGCAGGCTTGGGCGCGTCCATGCCGGGCGGCAGCGTCGCGCAGCCCGCAAACAGCAACGCCAGCGCGAGCGCCGCCGCGAAGGAGCATCGGCTGACGAAAGCGCCCGCTGCCGCGTCCGAAACGTGTCGCGTCGACCGCGCTTTCCGGGGTTGCAAACGGGTCGACATGGATTGCCGTGCAACGTATTTTCGCGTCCCTCCGCAAGACGGCACCGTCCGCCGCCCTCGCCGGCGAACGGTCCGATTGCGTCGAGGGGATGCGAGAGCTAGTACGTCTTGTGCTCCTTGGCTTCGTCCTGCACCTTCTGGCCGCCCTTCTCGATGTCCTTGCCGGCACCCTGCATCGTGTTGCATCCCGCTAGCGGAATCGATGCGAGCGAAAGCGCCGTCAGCAGCAGAACCAGTTTCGCGATCATCGTCGTTTCCTTTCCACCACGTTATAGAAAATACCCACACTCCGATTTCAGTCGCCTTTACCAGCAGGCACGCTGGAGTCAGCAAGCGTCGTGCCATCCCGGATGTCGTGTTCTCAAATCCTCGCGCACGGGGCAATGGTCGCGACGGCGGCGCGCGACCGTCCCGCATCGGCAGCGCAAAATTCCTCCCGCAGTTGGCAGGAATTGCAAATCCGTTGTCCGCGTTGTCCGCCGCGCCGTCGTCACGTCGGTCCGAGCCGGGTCGCGGACGGGCCGGTGTGCGTAGCTTCGCGATCGCCGATGTCGTCGACGGGCGCCGGAATGCCGGCGACCCCGACGCCGTGAACGTGCACCATCTCTCCTCCGATCCAGCCGGAGATGGCAATGAGCGTCACGCCGAGGAGCGACAGACCCATTCCGGCCAGGAAGTGGGGCGGCTCGGCGCTGCGCAGCCACACATTGATCGCGTAGAGCGCGACCACGCCGAGATTGATCGCGATGTGCGTCAGGGCGAGCTTGCGCAGCGGTCGATTCTTGAGCGAAAGAAAATCGAACAAGCCGGGGATGGCCGCCAGCAGCGCGCCGACGATGCCTGCTGCCATCGTGTAGTACGCAAGCATGAACCACACGAGCTCGACTTCGCCCACGTTCGAGAAGAGGACAACGACGTCGCAGGCGAGCGAAAAGATCCACAGCCCGACGGGTATCGTGATCAGCATCGGATGGATCGGGTGCCGTGCGATGCTTGCCGGTGTTTCCATGACGGTCTCCTGGTTACGACGGCGGGTGGTGCGCTCAACGCGCGCCAGAATGTTTGCGCGCCTTGCGCCGGCCCGAACCACGCAGCAGGTTCCGTGCCGCAGCCTGCCGTATTGCGCTTCGACATTTCTGCGCGCCCAGACTTGGACGCGCGCCTTGCCGCCGCCGGCCCCGCCTCGCCGTGTCTCGGCAATCTTTTCCCGCTGCGCCGGTACTTTTTACCGTCAGGACTTGACGACCAGCTTGTCGACGACCTGGTGCACGCCCAGCATCGCTCCCGCGATCTCGATTGCCCGCTGGCGCAGTACCGGCGAGTCGACGGACCCCGCGATCGTCACCACCCCGCCATGCGTCTCGACTTCGAGCTGCAGCGTCTTCAAGCCGGGCTCGGCGAACAGCGCGGCCTTGACCTTGGCGGTGAGCGCCGCGTCGTCCAAGATCGCGGCAGCCTTCGCGGCGGCCACCTTGCTCTTCTCCGCGGCTTCGCTGCCCGCGCGATCGATCTGCTGGCCGGCCGTTTGGGCCGCGCGATCGATCTTCTGTCCGGTCGTCTCCGCCGGATGTCCTTGCTGGTTGCACCCCGCTGCGATCAACGCGAGGCTCGCCACCGTGGCCGCACCGAGCAATCGCCGGATCGTCATCATTGCATTCCTCCATTCTCCGATGAAACAGGAGCCGGCGCGCGGCGTGCGCACCGCACCGCGCCTTGCACCGACTGCTTCGACGTCAGCAAGCGATGTGCCAAGATGAATTCGATCGGCGAAGCGGAACGCGCCGCCGGAATCGCGGGGTAGGATGCGTCCTACCGGGATTTCGGAGGCGGCTGATAGCCGCGTTGTCGTTCGATCGACATCCTGCGCCGCAGGTGGGATGACGTCGCGACAGTGACTGCTCGCGATCTCGGCCCCTCCGGGACATGAACAACCGTGGAGGAGAAATCGATGAACACGACGAACCACGCAGGGTCACGCGTTCGCACGCTCGCGCTCGCGCTCGGATTCCTGGCGCCGATGACGGTTTCGCTGGGTGCGCTGGGTGCGGACGTCAAGGTCACCTTGTCGGGGGACCAGGAAGTGCCGCCCGTCACAACCTCGGCCAAAGGCGGCGGCACGCTCTCGTTCGGTGCCGACAAGTCCGTCTCGGGAAGCGTGACGACCACAGGCGTCAACGGCACGGCGGCGCACATCCACGAAGGCGCCGCGGGGAAGAGCGGCGGTGTCATCATCCCGCTCGTCAAGGGCGGAGATGGCAAGTGGAACGTTCCCGCGGGCGCCAAGCTCACCGATGCGCAGGAGGCAGCCTACAAGGCGGGCGACCTGTACGTGAACGTCCACAGCGAAGCGCACAAGGACGGCGAGATCCGCGGGCAGATCAAGCCTTGATCAACGCGGCCGCTCGGCAGCTCGCCGGAGGCGCGATCGCAAGCAAGCGCGCGGATTCGATGGCACCGGGCGGCCGCACCAGGGATCGTGCAAAGGAATGAAGCTTGCCCAGGACGTGCTTCGCCTTGTCGCTGCGACAGCGCTCGCCCTCGCCGCTTGCACTGCCCCGGAACCCGTACCGCTTACTCCGCCGAAGGATGCCGCGGGCGCGGCGGTCATCCGCACGCCGGTCCCCGCCGAGGCAGCGCCGCCGGCCGCGGGGGCGGCGCCTTCGACTCAGGGTAGCGCGACCCCCTCGGTCGTCGTCCCTCCTGGCGCGCAATACGTGTGCGTATCCGAGATCGACGGCGAGCGCAGGCAAACGGCCATCGAGTTCGCGCCCAGGGTCGCGCAGCTCTGCAAGCGGCACCCGGAAATGGGACCATGCCAATACGAACGCAATCTGTGCCGTCGCAGCGGGGGGCGCGTCTACGCGACGGGTGGCGTCGAAATCACGATGGCCACCGAGGCCGAGTACGACCGCAAGGTCCTGCGCGTGCGCTTCAGGTCCGATTAGCCTCGCACGGGCGCCACGCGCTCGCGCGGCGAGCATAGCAGCGCAGGCATCCGCGCGGACCCGCGCGGCGTTCGTGCGTTCGGATGCGGATGACCCCCGCGACCCGCCGACCCTGTTGCGAGCGATCCGCAGCGCGAAGCCCGGCGTCTCGCTCCTGCAAGACCACGCTGTCATCGGGGAATTTGCGCCGGCCCGAGATCCGGTGAAAACGCGCTGCGCAAAGCCGAATCCTCTCCGGATTTCGACCCGTCGCCGCGTAAAAGGGGCTATGCTCGGCCGTCGAAGCGACGAAGATCGCAATGAGGCGCCCGCTTAGTCCGCCCTTCGTTCCGACCTACCTGCTGCTATTGCTGGTCATCGGATTCGCCATCGCGTCGGCGTGGCTCGGGTTGAGCCGGCTCGACTCGATCGAGCGACTCGACGAGTCCAGCGCCAGAGCCGCGGTGACGGTGCACGATCTGCAGGCATTGCAGAACGCCGTCGTCGACATCGAGACTTCGGGGCGCGGCTTCGCGCTGACCGGCAACGCTGCGGATCTCGAGTTCTACGAGCGCGCGCGCCGCGACGTCCCGGTACTGCTCACGAACCTGCGCGATCACGTGCGCGACGATCCCGACCAGCTGGCGCTCGTCGAAAGCCTGGTTCCCCTCATCGCCAAGCGCACGGACCTCTCCGCGGCGGTCATCGAGCAGAAGCGGAGCGCGCCGGACAAGCCGCTGTCGCCGGACGAAAATCGGGCAGGCAGGGAGACGACCGACACGATACGCGCCGTGATCGCGACGCTCGAGGCCCGCGCGCAGGACCGGCTCGCTGACGATCGACACGTACTGGTCGGCGACATCGAGACGGCACGCCGCGACCGTTACCTGCTGGCCGCGGTCATCGTGCTGCTCGCGGTGCTGCTTTTCTTTGCCGTTCGGCGGATCAAATCGTTCATTCCGCCCGAGATCAGCATCGACCTCGAGAACGTCGTCGAGCTCAAGAGAGGCCCTATCTCGATGGACGGGCGCGTTGCCACCCTGCTGCAGGACGCGCTGCTGCGAACACGGCTCGCCGCCGCCGCGGCACCGGCGGACTCGCCCACCGCCGAGCGCCTTCACGCACTCGCCGCCGCGATGCAGCACGCGCGTGATGAGCATATCCGCGCCGAAGCCGATCTCGATCTGCCACGACCCGAGCAGGAAAACGTGATCGAGGCGCTGGGACTGCTCGCGAAGTCCTATTCGGACCTCGGCCCCCCGGTCGTCAAGGCAACGATGGAGCAGACGGTCACCGTCTGGAGCCGCGAGAAATCGTTCCTGATCTATCGCGCGGCCGAGTGGGCGCTGGAGGCGATGGCGCTGCGCAAGCACACGGGGGAGATCACGCTCCACTTCAACTCCGACGGTGAAAGGGTGTCCCTTCGCGTCCTCGCATTGCCCGACAAGCCGGATCTGCCGCTGCGGCTCTCGCCGAAGGAGAGCGACGAAGCGAACGTGCTGCAGCAGGCCGCGACGTTGGTTGGCGGTACCTTCGTCGTCACCCGGGGTTCGACGGGGTTCGCGGTGCTGCTGAACATTCCCATCGATCACTGACCCCCACGAGTTCGCTGCGCTCCGGCTCGTCGTCATCGCCCGGAACGCAATCCATCCCGCGTCGTCTCTATTCGCGTCGTGGCAGAGCGCGTTGATCGATCGCGCGCCAGCCGCGATGCACGCGGGACGACCGCCTCGATGAAAAAACTGCCCGGTCGAGGTGGATTTTCTGCAATCGGATCGTCGAGCCCTCACCGGCAAGCCATTGAATCCACGCTTGTTCTCTGCTGGCACGCCCGCTGCTCCAACGCAGTACGCGATGGGCAACCCGCCCGTTTCGACGACACTTTGGAGACGTGAATGAATTGGGATCAAGTGAAAGGCAATTGGAAGCAGTTCAAGGGCAAGGTGAAGGAGCAGTGGGGCAAGCTGACCGACGATCAGCTCGACGTCATCGACGGCAAGCGCGATCAGCTCGCGGGCAAGCTGCAGGAGGCCTACGGAATCGGGAAGGACGAAGCCGAGCGCCAGATCAACAAGTTCGAGACGCGCTACGCGGCCTGGAAGCCGACGCCCGAAGAACGGGCCGCCACGGGGTCGGACCATACCGAAAGGAGCCATTCATGATCAAGCTCACGCTTAACGGGATGCTTCAAGGGCTGGTGGTGAGCCTTGCTGTCCCGACGCTCGCCTTCGGGGCGGCGATGACATCGAGCGACTACAGTGCCGCGAAGAACCGCGCGGAGATGGACTACAAGACAGCGAAGGCGCGGTGCGACGGCCTCTCCGGTAACCAGAAGGATGTCTGCGTCGCCGAGGCGAAGGCCGGGGAGAAGAAGGCGAAGGCAGAGGCAGAGGCCGAGTACAAGAATACTGAAAAGGCGCGGGCGGATGCGAGGATCGCGGCGGCCGAGGCCGACTACGACGTCGCGAAAGCCAAGTGCAGCGCCAGGACGGGCAACGACAAGGACGTCTGCATCAAGGAAGCGCAGGCCATGGAAACCAAGGCCAAGGCCGACGCCAAGGCAAGCGAGAAGGTCGCGGCCGCTCGCCAGAGCGCGCAGGAAGACAAGCTCGACGCCGACTACAAGGTCGCGCTCGAGAAGTGCGATTCGCTCTCCGGCCCGGCGAAGGACAGCTGCGTCGCCAACGCAAAGGCCAAGTACCAGAAATAATAACGATCCCCTCCTGTCCCCGCCCGGGGACAGTCACAGTCCGCGGGCCCTCCCTCCCCCGGACTCCATTTGGCGGATGCTTGCATCCGCCTTTTTTTGCCCGCGAACGAGCCGTCGCGTTCGAGCGCGGCTGCCTCGCACGTCGCGTGACCACTTGCCGACGAGGCAGGGCTCCAGCTCTTTCCGTTCCGCCGCAACCCGCTTGCAAGAAGCACCGTAGGGTTGCACTTACCGCGACATCGGTGTCCGCTGATGGAGGGTCGATCCCACCTTTCGTAGCATGAGATCGCGGCGTGGCTGCCGAACGCGGCCCAGCGCGAGATGTTGGATTCGAAATCCCTAAGGTGCCTCGAAGGAGAGTGACAATGGCTCGATACGGCAAGCAGGCGCAAGGCAAGGTCAAGAAAGCGATGCAGGAGCGAAAGCGCGGGACGCTCAGGAGCGGAAGGTCCGGCAAGAAGGTCAAGAGCCGCAAGCAAGCAATCGCGATCGGGCTTTCGCAAGCCCGCAAGTCGGGCGCCAAGGTTCCGAAGCGAAGCGCTTCCCGCAAGAAGAAATAGCGCGCAGCCGCACGGGAATCGCCGTCCGGATCTCCGGCGGACTTGCGACAGGAAGAAAGGGCGTCCTCTTGACGCGCTTTCCGCCCGTCTAAGAGCGGTGCGCGTCGATCTGCCCTACGGGGTGGTCGCCGACCGCGGCAGGGTCTGTCCGAGGCGCAGGTCTTTCTTCGCGCGCGCCGTCTTCCTGTTTCGCATGCGACGTGGTGTGACCGCCTTGCGGGCTTGCCGTCGCAGGAATGCGATAACCAGGCTTTCTGCCTTGCGGGGCGTCCGGGTAATGTCTTCGCCGATGCCCTTGTGCAGCGCTCCACTCCGCCATGCGTCGAACACGAGCGGATTGATATACGATTTTCGGCAGACCGCCGGCGTGTTTCGAAGGTCGACGGCCACTCTTTTGACCACCTCGACAATGCGACCATTGGTCGCGCGCTCGCTCGGCGGATCTGGCAGCGGCGTCGCGTGCAGGATCGCGACGGCGCGGAGCGTCGCGCCCCACGTGCGGAAATCCTTTGCCGTGAAATCGTCGCCCATCGCTTCCTTCAGGTACCGGTTGACCTGATCGGAACCGATCGGCCGCAGCTCGCCCCGGTCGTCGACGTACTGGAAGAGTCGCTGGCCCGGCAATTGATGGCATCGCCGCACAAGCCGCGCGAGTCGTCTGTCGTCGACGGCAATCTCGTGCTCGGCACCACCCTTGCCGCGAAAACGAAGCAGCAGCCTTCCGTCCGGAATGAACCGGACGTGGCGGTTGCGCAACGTCGTGAGCCCATAGCTGTCGTTGTCGCGCGCGTACTCCGCGTTGCCGATGCGCATCCGCGTCGCGTCGAGCAAGCTCACGACGACCGCGAGCACCTTTTCCCGCGGCAGCCCCGGAAGCGCGAGATCCCGACGAAGGCGGCTGCGCGCAGCCGCGGCGAGCGCTTCGGCGAAGTCAGGCATCCGATCGAACTTCTGGCCGTCGCGCACCAGCCGCCATCGCGGATGGTAGCGATATTGCTTGCGGCCGCGTGCGTCGCGCCCGGTTGCCTGCAGATGGCCGCGCGGGTCCGTGCAGATCCAGACATCTTCATACGCCGGAGGAATTGCGAGGCTCGCGATGCGCTTCAGTTCCGCGCTGTCGGACAGAACGCGCGCGTCGGGAAGGACATAGCGAAAGCCCGCGCCTCGACGGACACGCCGGATTCCGGGAGTCGCATCCGACACGTAGACGAGACCCGCGGCTGCCGCGGGATGCTTTGGCTCGATCGTGTGCCGGCGCGCCCCTCCACTGTCGAGGCCCTTGGTGCTCGATCGTCTTGGCAGTCGCAGCATCTACTCACGCTCACGCGATCAGCAGTTCCGCGCAACGTACAACGTCTTCCATCGAGATGACTGTCAGCAGGGGTCTGATTTCGACGTGGGTCGGGACAACCCGGGTTGCGCGACGCAGAAGAGGGGATGCCCTACACGGCAATCAGGCGATTCCCATAGCGAAGCCCTTGTTACGACGGCGAAAATCCGTTTCGAAAGCGGGTCGGAAGGCATTGCTTGCGCGACCGGGAATTCGCGCCGCCTGATGAACCGAGGGAGATAGCGCTGCTAACCGCAAAGGAGGAAATCATGCGCTTGGTACTTATCATTCTCGTGGTTCTGTTGCTCATCGGGGCTCTCCCGACGTGGCCCTACAGCGCCGGATGGGGCTATTACCCCAGTGGCGGTCTCGGCCTGGTGCTTATCATTCTTATCGTCCTCGCGCTAGTGGGGATGATATGAAAACACCGATGCCCATTGCCCGTACGTTGCTCACCGCTTCTGCCTTCGCGGTAGTGTTGGTGCTTGGTGCCTGCGGCCCCTCGAGCGAGCCGCCGCAGGCCGCGGAGACTTCCGCCGCGCGGACTTCTGCGCCGACCGCGCAAAGCGAATCATCGACATCAATGTCACCTCCGACGCCGGCGCCCACGCCCGGTGCGAACAATGCGGAAACAGCCAAGGGAAGCGACGATGCGAAGAAACCGATGACCAAGGACGAAGAATCCACGTCGATGCCGCGCCCGAGCCAGGCAAACGATCACTCGACGCTCGCCAAGGATTCGAAGCAATAGCGTTCGCGGTTCTCCCTTTCGGAAACAACGCGGTTGGACTCGACGGCCGATCACCGACTCTCGCAACGCCAATGAATGTCGCACGTGATCGTTACGTAAGGCGAAATCCTAGCGACAAATCAGACACCGCTGACCAACAAACTCATCGCCATCACCGAAGATAGCGTGGCGCTTCGGACCCGCGTGATTCCTGGCACAGCGTTGCAGCCGAGGTTCACGTTGGCGCCCGGAGTTGCAAAGGCTCCCTAACCAGCGGTGACGGTGTAACCGAATTGCTGACCTCAGGGTATCGATACGCAACCAGCATTTCATTTGTTCAGGAGAGATTTTCATGGTCACACGCATCACCCCTTCCCCCACGGCACCGCGCAGCGCCGGCGGCGCGTCGATCGTCGGCACCGGGCGCGGCGACGGGCCCGGCCCGGAAGTCATGGATGCCGACACGCTGATCGGCAATTCCGTCGTCAATGACAGCGGCGAGAGCCTCGGCAAGATCGAGGCCATCATGCTCGACGTCGCAAGCGGCAGGATTGCCTACGCCGTCCTGTCCTTTGGCGGCTTCCTCGGCATGGGCGACAAGCTGTTTGCCATTCCATGGCCGGCGCTCACCCTCGACACCGATCAGAAATGCTTCGTGCTCAGCGTCCCCAAGGAACGGCTCGAGAAGGCGCCCGGATTCGACAAGGATCATTGGCCATCCATGGCCGACACGACCTGGGCCACCGAGATTCATTCCTACTACAACACGACGCCCTATTGGGAAGACGAGCTCCGCTCAACCCGCGATCCGCGAACAAGCGCGGGCTCGGCGAGCACGAATCCAAACGCATCCTAACGACGACGCAACGTCCAAACCCATGGCCAGCGCGCCACGCGTCGCTGGCCATTTTTTTCGGGTCCCTGGCCCGAAGTGCCTGCGAGTTATCGCTGAGACTTTTGCCAGCCGAGCGCGTCGGTCAATCAGGCAAGGTTCTGTTTCAAAAACTTTTCCGTCGCGCGCGCGGTTGCCCAGCCCTTTATCGTCAGTCGCTTGCCGGTCATGGTGGCCGCGGTGACGAAGAACTGCTCGATCTCTTTTCGAGCGCGTGCCGGCAAATCACGCGCCTCGACGAGTTCCTTGAGTGGGGTATGCCAAAGGGGCGTGGCGATGATGCGGTTGTTGATCTCAGGCTTGCCTTTGCCCTCGCGCTGAACAACCTCGACCATGCCGAGGACGCGGCAGGGGAGCAGAACCCCCGGGAAGGATGCGGCGTCGTGCAGTGCCATTGCATCGATCGGGTCGCCGTCGTCCCCACGGGTTCCCGGGATGAAACCCCAATCGAATGGATAAACGACACCGAGCGGCAACGCCCTCGAAATGCTGAACATTCGCAATGAGGGTTCGTAAGCGAGCTTCAGCGAAGCGCCGCGCGGCGACTCGACGATGACGCGCAATGCGCCGCCGTCGTCGTAAGGCGGAATCTTGGTGAGGTCTTTGCTCATACTGCAGAGGTCAGTTTTGGATTCTTACGACGACTGGGAGCCGGTCTTCGGAGATCAACCCTCTCGCGAGCGGTCGTGCAATCTTGCGAAGAACGGCTGCGCGAACCAAAGCCACGAGAGCAAGCCACCGACGGTCGCCGCCAATATCGTTGCGGGCGTCATGTCGGTCACGATCATCATTGCGACAAGATAGATATCGAGGCTGATCGCCAGCATCAACGCTGCCATTGCCCACGTGATGTCGCGCGACGCCAGCTGGATCCAGCGACGCGAAACCCGGTTCGCTTCGACCAGCCGGTGATAGGCCGCCGGCGCCATGATCAGGCCGACGGCCACGCCGACAAGCACGAGCGCGGCCAAGTGCAGCAGACGGCTCGTGGCGTCGAGATCGAAAAAAGGGCGGTTGAACACCGCGATACTAACTAGTCCGTTGTATAGGCTACAGTCGGGGCTTTGAAGAATGAGCGGACGAGGTCGGGGCGTGACTGAATGTCACTCAAATCGGCGTGGACGCGATGGCGCAGCGATTCGTTCTTGAGCAGCGGCTTCTTGCTCACGCCCTGCCGCTTGAGATGGTTCCACACGAACTCGTCCGGATTCAACTCCGGGGCGTATCCCGGCAGGAAGTGCAATTCGAGCCGACCCTTCAAGCTCTGCACGTAGCGCGCCACGCTCTTGGCAATGTGCGCCGGGTGACCATCGAGGACCAGCAACGCCGGGCTCTTGCGGCGGCGCATGAAGTGGGTCAGCAAGTCAATGAACTTGGTCGCGTTCAGCCGTTCGGTGTAGATCTCGAACCAGAATTCGCCCAACGCATTGACCGTCGAGATCGCGCTCACGCTTTGGCGCTTCCCGCTGGTCGGCACCTCCGGGGTCCGGCCGCGCAGCCCCCAGGTGCGCCCCAACACCTGATCCGAGCGTACCCCCGCTTCGTCCAGAAAGAAGATCTTCGCCCCCCGGCGCTTGGCCCGCGCCCGCAGCTTCGGAAACGTCTGCGTCTTCCAGCGGCGGATCGCCACCGGATCGCGCTCGTAGGCGCGCCGCAGCGGCTTCTGCGGCGTGATGTCGAGTTCGGCCAACAACCGCCCCACCGCGGTCACGCCCAGCTTGACCCCGAACCGCTGGCCGATCAACGCCGCCACGATCTGCCGCGTCCACAGCCCGAAGTCAAATCCGTACTGCCGCGGATCCTTGCCGCTGATCCAGTGCCGTACCTTCAACTTCTGTGCCGGCGTGAGCTTCCCTTGCGGTCCCGGATGCCGGCGCGCTCGCAACGCCTTCTCGCCGTCGCGCTGCTCACCGCCCGCAGCCAGCGGTAGATCGTCGTCCGGCACAGGCCATAGCTCTGCATCACGCTGCTCGGGCTCTCGCCGGCCTTGACCCGGCGCACCGCCCAGCGCCGAATCATCTCCGAGGTATCGTGCGGCAGCGTTCGCCCATCGATCTTCATCCTTCACATTATAGGCGAAGATCTCATTTTGTGTAGTCTAAACAACGGACCGATTAGTAAGCTGGAATCCGAAGAGGGCCTGAATGCCGGGAAGAACCATCCTCGCTTCTTCGTGCGTACTGCGCGCCTGATCTTCCAACGTCTCGGGCTGGACGCCTTCCTCGTGGCGCCTTGGGGCCGTGCGTGCATCTTTGCGACGTGGTCGCCCACTCCGCGCGCGCACTCGTCCCGACCCGACGAGATTTTCACCCGCCATATGCTTCGAACGCGATCGCGCTGTTCCAGCCGGCTAGTGGTAGAACAGCCAGATCAGAATGATGATGGGTATCGGTACGCCAAGCAGCCAGAGAAGAACCGAGCGCATTCTGCCCTCCTTGGTCTATCGGGATTCAATAGAGGTTTTGCCGTTCCCTGTTCGAACGGGACCGAGCGCCGTCGCTTACCGAGTCGCACGTTGTCCGTTGCGCTTCGGCGATACCCGCCCCGCGCGCATGCCGGAAAGAACGGACGCCTCGCCGCCGCCCAGTTCTTCCTTCCTCGCGAGAAGCTGTTCGCCGAGCGCGACGAGATCGCAATCAGCCTTCCGCGCTTTGGAAAAAATCGTGCCTTCTTCCTCGGATACATGGTGCTGGACGTATTCGGCCAGAACGGTGAATCGCGCCGCGAAGAGCTCGTCCCCCGGCTGCGACCCTTCGAGCTGCCCAACGAGCTCCTTGATATGGCTGTGCTCGACGTCGGCTTCATCGAGCGCGTCGCTGGCGTCGGCACTTTCCCGAAGCGCCGGGTAGAAGATTTCCTCTTCGATCTGCGCGTGAATGCCGAGGGCCCTGCACGCAGCTTGCGCGACCTGCCGCATGCCGGCACTGTCGCCACTCTTTTTCGATCGTTCGAACCGCTTGAACAGTTTCTTGGCCTCCGCGTGGTCGTCCTTCAATACGTCCAGCGCGGTCTTCGTCTTCCGACGGCGCGCGGTCTGTGGGGTGGCTCCGGGCATGTTCGTCTCCTTATGCGCAATCGATCAGAACCGCGCGAGACGGCCGAGCAGATAGCCGACGACAAGAGCGCCGGCAACCGTCGTGATCGGACGCGCGCGGATCGATTCGCACGCGGCTTCAGTGACTCGCGTCTTCACTTGCCTCGCTTGCTCGGGGACGTTCGACGCCCATTCACTGGCCGTCGTCGCCGCATCCGCAGCACTGCTGACCGCCTGGTGCGCAGCTCCGCTCAGACGGTCGACACCGCTCGTCGCTTTTTCGGCAACACGGTCGACCGTTTGGTGAGCGGTCTGCGCGGCGCCTTCGACTCGAGCACCGGTTAATGGATTGGACAGCGGGTTCGTGGCGCCGCCGAGGGGTGTGTTGCCGCCTGCCGTAAGGGGTCGATCCATGGTGAATCCTTTCGGGAAAGTAACGCCGTTAAAAAAGCGGGCGCAGTCGCGTCCGTTTCGATACTTTCGCCTCTTCTCCGCTGTCGACACATCAGCGGGGTCTGAATTGGTAGTAGGACGAGGACGACGAAAGCGCCGGCGCGCGACTGCATGCCAAGTTCACGCCCGCGAGCCCTTCCGGGTCGGCCCGCTCCCTACAAGAGAATCGGACACCGCCGACATTGGCGCCCGGTCGGACACGGTAGCTTCGGGCATCCGCCTTTCGCTCCGTTGCAATCGCACACCCATGCCCCGAGAACACGCCACCCCGTTGAAAATCGCGCTGGTCGCGCCCCTGGCCGAGGCCGTTCCCCCTCGCCTCTACGGCGGCACCGAACGCGTCGTCGCCCATTTGGCGGATTCGCTCGTCGACCTCGGCCACGACGTGACGCTGTTCGCAAGCGGTGACGCCCGGACCTCCGCGCGCCTCGTCGCGGTGCGCGAGCGGGCGATCCGGCTAGATCCCACCCCGCTCAAATCCGACGTTGCGGCACATCTCTCGCTGCTGCACGAGGTCCGCCAGCGTGCCGACGAGTTCGATGTCCTCCATTTCCACATCGACCTCATTCACTTTCCCTTTTTCGAGCACATCGCCGACCGGACGCTGACGACGTTGCATGGCCGCCTCGACGTCGCCGACCTGGCCGAACGTGTATCGGCGGTGGCCGGAATTCCCGCTGGTCTCCATTTCGGACAGTCAGCGCCAGTCCCTGCCATTGGCGAACTGGCTCGCGACGGTGCACCACGGAATCCCGCCGCGCCTGTTCGACTATTCGGCAGCGCATCGAGGCTACCTCGCGTTCGTCGGGCGCATTTCGCCGGAAAAGCGCCCTGATCGTGCGATCGAGGTCGCGCGGCGAGCCGCGGTCCCCTTAAAGCTCGCCGCGAAAGTCGACGCCGTCGATGCCACGTATTTCCGCGACGTCGTCGAACCGCTGCTGAAGGAGCCGTACGTCGAGTTCCTCGGCGAGATCGGCGACGCCGCCAAGAGCGATCTCCTCGGAGGCGCCGCGGCGCTGGTCTTTCCCATCGACTGGCCCGAGCCCTTCGGTTTGGTCATGATCGAGGCGATGGCGTGCGGAACGCCGGTGATCGCGTGGGATGTCGCCTCGGTCCCGGAAATCGTCGAGGATGGCGTGACCGGCTTCATTGTCCGGTCCGTCGAAGACGCCGTTGCCGCGGTCGAGCGGATCGACACGCTCGACCGGGCGCGCATTCGGGCCACGTTCGAACGGCGCTTTTCCGCGGCGACGATGTCCAAGAATTATCTTGGGCTCTATTCTCGGCTCTGTCGCCCGGCGGAATCCGCGCGCGGAGGTGTCCGCGGCGGGCGCGGCGGCCTGGCCGCGGACCCCGATGGCGCGCTACGCGCTTAAGCACGACGAGGAATTTCTGGTCGCCAACGAGCTGGGAGATATTACCGGCGAGGGCGACGGCCTGTTCTACAACGATACGCGGCTCTTGTCCCGCTTCGGCCTGACCGTCGGCGGGCAGGCGCCGTCGCTGCTGAGCTCCGGCGTGAGCGAAGACAACGTCTACTTCCGCGCCAACGTGACCAATCGACCGCTGCCGGATCTCGGCGGACGCGTGACACCGGAGGGAGTGATCCACATCGAGCGAACGCGCCTGCTGTGGGAGGGCCGCCTCTACGAGGAGCTCACCCTGACCAATTACGGCGAGCGCGAGGTGCCGGCGCCGCTCCGTTTTGGATTCGCGACCGATTTCGCCGACATCTTCGAAGTCCGGGGCCACACCCGACTCAATCGCGGCCGGATGCTGTCGCCGCGCGTAGACGCCACGGCGGTGACCCTCGGCTATGAAGGTGCGGACGGCGTCGTCCGCTCGTGCGTGATTGCCTTCTCGCAGCGCCCCGATCGCCTCCTCGAGGACGCGGCCGAATTCGCGCTCGTGCTTCCCCGCCACGGAAGCTTCCAGCTCCATCTCGAAATCGGTGCGAAGCGCGAGCCGTCGCCCGATGGCGCGCGGTTCCGGAGCGCCGCGGCGCGGGCACGCAGGGCCATGCGGCACAAGCGCCGGCGCGGTGGTTCGCTCCACGCCGCGCGCGGACCGTTCCAGATGTGGCTCGAAAAATCGCGCGCGGACCTGGCGTTGCTCACCACCGAGTTGCCAAGCGGGCCCTACCCCTTCGCCGGCATTCCCTGGTTCTCGACGCCTTTCGGACGCGACGGCATCGTGACCGCCCTGCAATTGCTCTGGCTCGACGCGTCTCTTGCCCGCGGCGTGCTGCAATTCCTGGCGGAAACGCAGGCACGGGAAACATCCGCCTTCGACGACGCGGCTCCGGGAAAGATCCTGCACGAAACGCGCAGAGGTGAATTGGCGGCGGTAGGTGAAGTGCCCTTTCGCCACTATTACGGCGGCGTCGACACCACTGCGCTCTTCGTGCTGCTTGCCGGCGCCTACGCGCGGCGGACCGGCGACCTCGGTTTCGTCGATCAGCTGTGGCCCAGGCTCGAGGCAGCGATGCAGTGGATCGATGGCGCGGGCGACTCGAACCGCGACGGTTTCGTCGACTACGCCCGCGCGAATCGCACGGGCCTCGTCAATCAAGGCTGGAAGGACAGCGCCGATTCGATCTTTCATGCCGACGGCGCGATGGCGGAGCCACCCATCGCGCTCATCGAAGTGCAGGGGTACGCTTACGCCGCGCGGCAAGCGATGACGTGGCTTGCCGAACGGCGCGGCGCAGCCGAACGCGCACAGGAATGGCGGCGGCAGGCGAGACAGCTGCGTGCGGCGGTCGAGAAACGCTTCTGGCTTCCCGATCTCGGTTTTTATGCGATCGCGATCGACGGCACTGGCCGGCCGTGTCGCGTGCGGGCGTCCAATCCCGGCCATTTGCTCTACACCGGCCTACCTTCGCCACAGCGCGCGACGCGGGTCATCGAGCAACTGCTGTCGGCAGCCTTCCACAACGGCTGGGGGCTGCGCACGCTCGCCCAGGATCAGGCGCGCTTCAATCCGATGTCCTACCACAATGGCTCGGTCTGGCCTCATGACACCGCGCTCTGTGCCGCCGGCATGGCGGCCTATGGCCACCGCGCCGCCGCGGCGCAGCTGATGAGCGAGTTGTTTGCAGCTGCTGTCCACTTCGGAATGCGGCTTCCCGAGCTCTATTGCGGTTTCGTTCGCACGGCCGGCGAGCCGCCCGTCGGCTATCCGGTAGCGTGTCTGCCGCAGGCCTGGTCGTCGGGGGCCGTGTTCATGATGCTGCAGGCCTGTCTCGGCATCACGATCGATGGAACTGCCGGCGTGCTGCGAATCGACCGGCCGGAACTGCCGCGCGAGATCGATCATCTGATGGTGCGCGACCTCGCCGTCGGCAGTGACCGGGTGGACGTGGCGTTCGAACGGCGCGGCGATCGGGTGATGGCCGCGCCGGTTGGCACGGTGCCCGCTGGCGTCGAAATCCTGGTGCGGGCGTGAGCACGCGGTCCTGAGTCCCTCTCCCGGACCCGTGCTGGAGCGGCGGAGTCCGCTCTTGGACAGAATCAAGATGCAAACATTGCAACAACCGCCGCGGCCATCGTCGCGGTCGCGAGCCACCCCGCCGTCTTGAGGCCGGGACGAGTCGTGTAGCGGCCCATGACCGCCGCATTTCCAGCAAGCCGCATCATGACCCACATGATTGGAACCGCCACGACGCCATTGATGACTGCGCTCCAGAACAGCGCCTTGATCGGATCGATTCCGGCGAAGTTCAGCGTCACGCCGCAAAGCGTGGCCAGCGCGACGATCGCGTAGAACTCGCGCGCATCGTGGAGCTTGAGATCGAGGCCGCGCTTCCACTGGAACGTCTCGGCCACCGCGTATGCAGCCGATCCCGCGAGCACTGGCACTGCCAGCAGACCGGTGCCGACGATCCCAAGGCTGAATAACAGGAACGTGAACTCCCCGGCGACGGGTCGCAACGCTTCGGCGGCCTCCGCCGACGTCTGGATCTCGGTGATGCCCGCGGCATGAAGCGTTGCCGCGGTACTGACGATGATGCACAGCGCAATCACGTTCGAGAATGCCATCCCGACGACGGTATCGATCTTCATTCGGCGCAACTCCCATCGCCCAGATTGAGGGCGCGCGTTCTTCAGGGGGTCGGCGCCTGGGTTTGCATCGACCTCTTCGACTTCCTGGGCGGCCTGCCAGAAAAATAGATAAGGACTGATCGTGGTACCGAAAACTGCGACGACGACCGTCATCAAGTCTCGGCTGATCGGCGTCCGGGGCCACGTCATGCCGCGGATGACCTCGATCCACGGGACCTCGACGGTGAACACGACGGCAACATAGGCAAGGAGTGCGAGCGTCAGCCATTTGAGCAACCGCACGTACCGCCGGTACGACATGAACACCTGCATAGCGACGCAGATGCCGCCAAAGAATGCCGCGTACAGTTGCGGCGGGCCGCCGATGACGAGGCGCAGGCCTTCCCCCATCGCGGCGATGTCGGCGGCAATGTTGATCGTGTTGGCGACCAGCAGCAGGCCGACAATCGCGTAGAGGACAAGGCGCGGAAAATGCGCTCGAACGTTTGCCGCCAAGCCGCGGCCGGTGACGCGGCCGATACGCGCGCTGACCAACTGAATGCCCACCATGAGCGGAAAGGTGAGCACGAGGGTCCACGCAAGCTGGTAGCCGAACTGCGCCCCCGCCTGCGAATAGGTCGCGATCCCGCTCGGATCGTCGTCCGCAGCGCCACTAATCAGCCCGGGGCCGAGTTGACGGAGCCACTGCCGCGGGTTTGTCATAAGACTCGTGAAAAAGCCCGGCGCAGTGAAGTCGATCGAAAGCGCTGCTTGGGACCCGACCGCGACCGAACCGCCTTTCGGCCCGCGCTAGCCTCCGCTCGTGACACCGCCCATCACTGGCAGCACGATGCCATTGACGTAGGACGAATCGGCATTCGAGGCAAGGAAGACGTAAGCCGGAGCGAGCTCCTCCGGCTGCGCCGGGCGCCCCATGGGGTTGTCGTTGCCGAACTCGGCCACGTCCGCCGGCGTCATCCCGGGATCCGATGGATTGAGGGGCGTCCACACCGGCCCGGGCGCGACGGCATTGACGCGGATCCCTTTGTCCCGGAGCTGCTGCGCAAGCGTCTTCGTGAAGGCATTGATCGCGCCTTTGGTCGCGGAGTAGTCGGGCAACTCCTTTGATCCGAGAAGACCGGTCTCCGAGCTCGTGGCTATGATGGACGAGCCGGGCCTGAGATGAGGAATCGCAGCCCGAGCAAGCCAAAAATACGCGTAGATGTTGGTGCGGAACGTGCGATCGAATTCCTCGTCGGTGATCTCATCGAGGCTCTTCTTGCGACTTTGATGAGCGGCGTTGGAAACGAGAATGTCGAGGCCGCCGAGCTCGCGGACGGTCCTTTCGACCGCCTCCTTGCAGACCATCGGGTCCGTCAGATCGCCCGGCAGCATCACGCACTTGCGGCCCAGTCCTTCGATCACATCGCGCGTGGCTTTTGCGTCCGACTCCTCCTGCGGGAGGTAAACGAGGGCGACATCGGCGCCCTCGCGAGCATAAATGACAGCGACGGCGCGACCGATGCCCGAATCGCCGCCGGACACCAGGGCAGACTTGCCCTCGAGCTTGGCGGCGGTGTGGTAGCTCGGAGCCAGGAAATGCAGGCGGGGCCGCAGGCATGACTCGAGACCAGGCGATATCTGGTGCTGCCTGGGAAATGGCGGCGAGGGCTCCGATCGCTTTGGCATGTGCGCTCCATTCATTGGGGGATTCACGACACGGGCATGATTTCCGGTCCTGGGAAGGGCGTTGGGTTCGCTGCGTGGATGCGATGGTGATGGCCTGCCATGGCATCCGCCATGGGACACCCTCTGATTCGCGCGTAGGACGTCGCCCAAACACTGACCGATCCGATAGGTCGATATCCGAGCGTAGGGATGTTCTTACGCCTGCATCAGGTTCGACTGATGGTCGCTGCAAGCCGCGGCTCCTAGCATCGAATCACGCACCTTTCGTCTTCGAGGAGCGCCTCATGAATCGAAAGACAATGGTCGCCTTGATCGCCGCGCCGCTCGCGCCGTTCTTCCTATCTTCGTGCGCTGCGCCGGCTCACTCCGGCGAGCCCATGGCCCACACGAGCGATGCCGTGGTTGAGGTCGAGTATGGATATGTCGATCGGGTCGAGCTGTACGCGACCGGCAACGATGCTCCGGTGGGCGTGGGTACGCTCCTCACCGGAACGGCGAGCGGTATCCTCGGCGAGCCGACCGGGCGGCGCGCAGAGCTCGACGCGGCGCTGATGGCGGCAGCCCCGCCGAACGACATTGCGGTCGGTAACGAGATCGGCCAGAACAACCGTGTCGACAGCACGCGCTACCGTATCGTCGTGCGCCTCGACTCCGGCGTCATGATGACCCTCGAGGACAGGCGCAGCACCGATTTGCGCGCGGGCGATCGCGTCCGCGTCGAGAACAACCGCGTCTCGCGGGTGTAGCGGTCCGCTTCGCACGGGCCATGGACGGAAGCGGTCAGCGATGCCCGCTTCCGCCCCTTTGTTCGGGCGAGTCCACAATCGCCAGCGGCGATCCGGTGCCGAGCGAATCGCGTGCCGATGCGCGCAATGTTCCATCGCCGGACCGCGTGTTGCGCGATCCCGGCCTCCATGCGTCCGCCAGCAAGGCACCCGCGAGGAATGCGGCTGCGCAAAAATAGATCCACAGCATGATCACGACAATGGCTCCCGCGGCCCCATAGGCGGAGCCCAGCGCGAACTGCTTGACGTACCACCCGAGAAGGTACTTGCCGGCGGTGAACAGGAGGGCGCTGGCGATTGCGCCGATCCATAACCGCCTGCCGTGCGGCGGTCGATCAGGCAGCACGCGCAGCAGGCCCACAAAGGCAATCGCGACGACAATGAATCCGACGAGCTCGTTGACGATCGCTCCGGCACGAACGGCGAGATTGCCTGCCTCGCGATCCACGAGCAGCGCCAGCGCCGCCGAGAGAACGAGCGACGCGCCGAGCAGGAGACCCGTTCCGATGACGAGACAGAACGACAGGGTTCGCGCACGCAGCAACGCGGCGATTGTTCCCTGGGGAACCTCGCCGAAGATCCGATTGAGCGCATGCTGCAGCTCGGCGAACGCAGCCGTCGCCCCGATCGCGATGATCGCGGTGCCGAGCCACGCGCCCCATCCGTCGAGTTCCCGGGGAAGGCCGGGGCCCGCCACGAGTCGCTCGACCAAGCCTGCACTGTCGGCGCCGAGCGAGCCCGCGATCTGCACCGACAGAAAATGTCGCGTCGCGTCCAGGCCGACCCACCAGCTGCCGACCGCGACCACGAGGATCAGGAACGGCGCCAGCGACAGCACCGTGTAGAACGCGACGGCCGCGGACAGGGAGTCGGCGTCGACTGCGTTCCACTTGTCCCAGATCCTCGTCAGCAGCGCGCGGGCCTCCGGCCCGGGCGGAGCTCCGACAGCGGGCGTCGATGCGATCGCCGGTCCGCGAACCGGTGATCGATCAAGATCCGTTGTCTTTGCCGCCCGGGCCATCGCCGTTCCGGGCACTCGGCGCGTCGACGTCGACGAACAGCAGGCTCGTCAGATCGTCGGCGTGCTCTTCTTCGGCGGTCAGAATATCTTCGAGCAGCCGCCGCGTCGTCGGGTCGCGCTCGCCCACGAAGGCGATCATCTCCCGGTAGGACTCGATCGCGACGCGCTCGGCGACCAGGTCCTCCCGCATCATGTCCCCCAGCGAACGCCCTTCCACGTATTCGGCGTGACTTCGGTCGGCGAGTCCGTCCGGACTGAAATCCGGCGCGCCGCCAAGCTGGATGATCCGTTCCGCCAAGCGGTCCGCATGTGCGAGCTCTTCTGTCGCGTGCTCCGCGAATTCCTGTTTCGCCGCAATCGAATGCGGTCCCTGCGCCATGTAGAAATGCCGCTTGTAGCGAAGCACGCAGACGATCTCCGTCGCGAGCGCATCGTTCAGCAACTCGACGATGGCGCTGCGGTCCGCACCGTAATCCGTCGTCACCGCCCCCCGCTCGACGTGCTGCCGCGCGCGCTCGCGCAGGGCCCTGACGTCGGAGAGGACGTTGCGGTCGCCGGCAGATTCCGCTATCTCGATTCATTGATTGTGCTCCGAAGGTTGGGTCCCGAAATGGCGTCGGCGGGCGGTAGCCGAAGAGCCGCCGCGCGCCTCGCGCCAACGTCAGCACGCCGATGGCCCGGCTCGCGAATCCGCCCCGGAAGAGGCGCTGCAGCGTCACCCCGGCGGCGAGCAGAGCCGTAAGCGCGGACACCCGGCGCATCCATGTCACCAGCCGCCGCATTCTGGCTTCGCCCTGCGCGGCCGCGCGCGCGAAACCGATCCACGCATCCCCGATCGCGATCCGCTGCGCCGCAACCCGGAGCTGCGCCTCATGCCGCCGCATCGGAAGGGTCATCCGCGACGCGCTCATGCTTGGGGTTCGATCCTCGGCCGAAGGTCGTCGACGTCCCGGCGCCATTCGGCGAGCGAGTGGCGGAACAACGGACTCGCCTGGCCGAGCATATGCCGCAGGAAAAGCGAGGCGCCGATCGCTGCCAGCGCATAGGCGGCGGCGACGCCCGACGCAACCCAGGTGCGGTGTGGCGAATCCCATGCGGCAATCAATACCGCCACGCCGGCGAATGCGATCGCCATCGCGATGAAGATGACGATTCCGCTGGTCGCCACCAGAACGCCCACCAGCCGAATACGCTCCTCCGCGAGCTCGAGCGCGAAAAGCTCGAGGCGCAGTCCGGCCTGTTCCCATATCGTTGCGAGCAGTCGCCGACCCGCCGCGAGAAAGCTACCCGACCGTCCGCCCGGCGGGGCTTCGGTGTGCGTTTCCATTGTCGATCAGCGGCGCACGAGCAGCGCGCCGATCACGAACCCGAGCGCCGCCGCGATTCCGATCGCCTGCCACGGATTGGACCGCACGTAGCCATCCGTTGCGGAGGCCGCCTGCCGGCCCCTGTCGATCGCCGCCCGCGAGGTCTCGCCGACGCGCACCTTGGCCTCAGCGAGCGCCCCGCGGAACTGCTCCCGTGCTTCGGCGAGCGCGTCGCCGGAGAGGCTCGCCGCCGATCGAAGAAGCGCTTCGCCCTCGCTGATGAGATCGCGGAAATCATTCATCAGCGCGTCGGTCGAGCGCGCCCGGCCTCCGAACGACGGCGTGCCAGCGCTCATTTCGGCGCCCGGCGGGCCGCCCGTATGCGTGCTCGTGTGCATTGCGCCTCCGTTCTACAGATTTCTGCTCATCAGGCCCCAGATCAGACTGCCGATGAAAAGAACCAGGAAGATGAAGAACAGGATCTTCGCGATCCCAACGGCGCCGGCGGCGATACCGCCGAAGCCGAAGATCGCTGCCACGACAGCGATGACGAAGAACATGGCGGCGTAGTAGAGCATGACGACCTCCGGTGGAGCGCGGCGGGACGCCGCGAATACCGTTTCATTAGCAGCGCGCGTGCCAGAGACGAAGCGGGGTTAAGTCCCCGACGCGACAACAGAATTCCCTTGCCGCACCTCCGGCTCAAACGCCGGTCGCCTCCAATTTGCACGGACAAGGGAAAAAACTACAGGAATGCCGGTCGATCCCCGGCCGGCTAGGTTCCGGCGAAGTTCGCGCTGGCGAATTTCCAGTCGAGGAGCTTGTCGATCACCGCGTTGACGTAGTCGACGCGCCGATTCTGGTAGTCGAGGTAATACGCGTGCTCCCAGACATCGATCGTGAGGAGCGGCGTCTGTCCGTCGACGAGCGGCGTCGCGGCGTTGCTGGTCTTTACCACTTTCAGTCGACCGCCATGGACGACGAGCCACGCCCAACCGCTGCCGAATTGTCCTACGGCGGCTTCCGCGAATTCCTTCTTGAACTTGTCGATCCCTCCAAAGGCGCTCTGCAATTGCTCGCCGAATGCGCCCTCGGGTTCGCCGCCTCCGACCGGCGTAAGGCAGCGCCAGTAGAAGGCGTGATTCCATGCCTGGGCGGCGTTGTTGAAGATCGCCGTCTTGTCGCCCTTGCCGGCGGTTGCCTCGATGATCGCCTCGAGAGACTGCCCTGCGAGGTCGGTCCCATCGACGAGCTTGTTGAGAGTGTCGACATAGGCCCTGTGGTGCTTCCCGTAATGGAAGCCGACGGTCCGCGCCGAGATCACCGGAACCAGCGCGTCCTCGCCGTAGGGCAGCGGCGGAAGGCTCAGCGTGGCCGGCGCGACCGGCGTTTTCCAATCGCCGCGTGCGGCGGATGCGCTCTCCTGCGGTGCCGCGCTCGTTCGCGGCGCGACGCGAGACGCGCCTTGCGTTTCGCGGTCGGTTCTGTGCGACGGTGCTTCGTGGTGGGTCTTCATTTGTTGCTCTCCAAAAAAAGACGTGAACAACGACGCGTGCGGCAATCCACCGCCCGCATCCCCGTCTACGTATCGGACTAACGACGCTTGAAGAATTGGACTTCCCGCTCGTGCTGCTTCGCCGCTTCCAACGTGGTGAACGTGCCGAGATTGCGGCGGCGCCCGGTCTTCGGGTCCTTCTTGATCGAGTACAGACGGTATCCGCCTGTCTTGAGTTTGCGGATCATCACGAACCTCTGCGTCGCATCGGAACTCGGGGACGCCGGATCCTGCCATTGCGGCGGCGCGCCCGACCGTCACATTACGACAGGCAACACCGCGCCGAGTTCGGAAAACATCCCGATCATCGCGCATATCCCGAAAAATCCGGTCCCGGCGGCGTTGGCCACGCCTCGCCATCGGTAATTGTTTCCTCTCCATTGTAAAACGCGCCGGCGGACCCCACTGACGCCAGCGTTCCAGGTGCGAAAGGTATGCGCAGAGCCACCCCGGCATCGAACACACGTGCAGCGCGCCGCCGCCGATCCTCGGGACACTACCGCTACGGGGAGACCTGCGGTCGCACCGGGATTCCGCGATTGTGTCGCGTCATGTCCGCAAACGCGCCGAGCGCCCGGCATGCAACTTGCATGACCTTTCCCGTGTCGGCGATCACCGTTGGAGGAGACAATCCATGCCGAATCGCAGAACCATCGAGCGCGCAAAGCAGGACAAGCGCAAGGGGAAATCATCGAGCACGCAAGCGGGAGAGTTCGTGCGCGAGGAGATGCACCACGTGCGCAGCGGCAAGCATGGTGCGCGCTCACCGAAGCAAGCCATCGCCATTGGGCTGTCCAAGGCGCGGCGCGCCGGCGTTCGACTGGGCGCGCCAAAGAAAGGGACGGCCGAGGCGCGTCGCAAGGTGGCGCGCGACACCGCGGCGGCGAAGCGCCCGCGAAAGAGCGTGTCGCGCACGCGCTCGCGCGCGGTGACCGGCGCGCTCAAGCGTGAAGGCCGCGGCGCCGTCTCCACGAGCCGACTCGCGCGGCAAGGGCGGTCCGCGGCCAGGCGCCGCACTGCCGCGGAACGCTCCGCTGCCGCGCGCAGAGGCACGAGGACCAAGGGGCGAGCGGCGCGTTCGGCAGCCGCGAAAAAGGCGGCGCGCACCCGCGCAAAGCGCCGCGGCTAATCGGTCGGTCTCCGGACGCCGTTTCCGCGTCACGCGTCCGGCGGACGCCCCTTCGCGCGGCGGCTGCGGTGCTGGGAAGGTCCCCCGGCACGCGAGAGGTTGCGCGCCGTGTTGATGACTGCGACGTGGGTCAGCGCCTGCGGAAAGTTGCCGAGTTGGCGCCCGGCGCGCGGGTCGTATTCTTCCGCGAGGAGGCCCACGTCGTTGCGCAGCGAGAGGAGTCGTTCGAACATCGCTTCCGCCACGGCGCGCCGACCGGCCAGCGCCAGGTTGTCGACGAGCCAGAACGAGCACGGAAGGAACAATCCTTCTCCGCCTGGCAGGCCGTCCAGCGCCGGCGCGCTGCGGTAGCGCGCAACGAGACCGTCCACCGTGAGATCGCGTTGCACGGCGGCCAGCGTGCCGCGAACCCTGGCGTCGCCCGGCGGCAGGAACCCGACGAGCGGAATCAAGAGCAGGCTCGCATCGACCTCTGTGGCGCCATAGTACTGGACGAACGTGCGCCGCCTCGGGTCGAAGCCGCGGCGACAGATCTGCGCATGCATCTTGGCGCGAAGCTTGCGCCAGCGCGCGAGCGGCGCGCTGAGCCCGTGGCGCTCGGCGTCCTTGATCGCGCGATCGACGGCGACCCACGTCATCACCTTCGAATGCGTGAAGTGCCGCTGCTCGCCCCGCACCTCCCAGATTCCGTTGTCCGGCTTTTCCCAGTTCGCGGCGACGAAATCGACGAGCGCGCGCTCGAGGCGCCATGCGTTCGCGTCCGGGTCGAGGCCCGCACTTCGCGCGAGGCACAGCGTATCGATCACCTCGCCGTACACGTCGAACTGCGTCTGCTGGGCGGCGGCGTTGCCGACCCGTACCGGCGCCGAGTTCTCGTAGCCCGCGAGCCATGGAATCGCGAGCTCGGTCAGCTCGCGCTCACCGGCGACGCCGTAGACGGTCTGCAGGTCTTGCGGGCGCCCTGCGGCTGCGCGCAGCAGCCATTCGCGCCACGCGCGGGCTTCGTCGCGGTATCCGCCGAGGAGCAGCGCGTAGAGCGTGTACGTGGCGTCGCGCGGCCAGCAGAAGCGGTAGTCCCAGTTGCGCACGCCGCCGATCTGCTCCGGCAGCGACGTCGTCGCCGCCGCGACGATCCCTCCGGTCGGCGCATAGGTAAGCGCTTTCAGCGTGATGAGCGAACGCAGCACCGCATCGTGCCAACGTCCGTCGTACGTGCAGCGGCCGCACCAGGCGCGCCAGGCAAGTTCGGTCGCGTCGATCGCCGCATCGGGGTCGATCGGCAACGGTCTCGCCTCGTGCGAGGGGAAATGCGTGAGCACGAACGGAATGCGTTGTCCTCGAGCGACCGTGAACGTGGCAATCGTGGCGAAGTCCTTGCCGTGATGCGCAGCGCCCGACCGCAGTTCGAGCGAGTCGGGACCGGCGGTCGCGAGCAGGGCGCCATCGACACGCCGCACCCACGGCACGACCGTCCCGTAGCCGCAGCGGACGACGAACTCCATCCGCATCGACACCCTGCCGCGCACGCCTTCGACGATTCGCACGACGTCGGTCCGCTCGGGCCATAGCGGCATGAGGTCGATCAACCGCATGCGTCCTTCCGCGGTATCGAACTCCGTTTCGAGGATCAGCGTTTGCTCGCGGTAGCGACGGCGCGTCCTCCGCACACGCTGCTGCGGAGCGATCTGCCAGCGGCCGTTGGCGGATGTTCCGAGCAGCGCCGCGAAACAGGCGGGCGAATCGAAGCGCGGCGCGCAGAACCAGTCGATCGAACCGTCGCGGCCGACGAGTGCCGCGGTCCGGGTGTTGCCGATGAGGGCGTAATCCTCGATGCGAAGCGGCATCGGCGTTTTTCGTCGTCCGCGGCAATCGGGGCGCGCAGCTCGCTCGAGGATGCTTCTAGCGCGAGTGGTGCCGCTGCTGCCCCAGCATGTCCGGAGTGATGAGCGTGATTCCGCCGTCGCTCACGTGGAACCGCCGGCGATCCGCTTCGGAATCGACCCCGATGCGTATCTCGTCGGGCAGCTGGCAACCCTTGTCGACGATCGCCCTCTTGATCGTCGCCGCGGAGCCGATCGTCACATTGGGAAGGATGACCGAATCCTCGATCGTGGAGTAATCGTGAACCCGCACGCCGGAGCACATGAGCGAGCGCCGGATCGTCGAGCCGCTGACGATGCACCCCGCCGACACGAGCGAATCGATCGCGGTCCCGCGCCGGCCGTCGTTGTCGAACACGAATTTTGCCGGCGGCAGCTGCTCCTGGTAAGTCCAGATCGGCCAGTCCTGGTCATAGAGGTCGAGGTCCGGCACGACCTTGATCAGGTCCATGTTCGCGTCGTAGAAAGCGTCGATCGTCCCGACGTCGCGCCAGTAGGCGGCGCCGTCGCCATTGCCGGTGCGCACGCAGCTGTCGCAGAAATCGTGCGCGACGATGTGGTGGCCGTGCGCTATTAGCCACGGGATTACGTCGCGACCGAAATCATGGCCCGATGCGGCGTCGTCGGCATCGCGAACGAGCTGCCTATAGAGCGTCGGCGCATCGAAGACATAGATGCCCATGCTGGCGAGCACGCGGTCGGGCCTGTTCGGGAGCGCCACGGGACACGCCGGCTTTTCGTCGAAACGGACGACGCGCCCTTGGTCATCGACCTGGACGATGCCGAACGCTCGGGCCTCATGGATCGGCACGTCGATGCAGGCGATGGTGAGCTCCGCTTGTCGGGCGACGTGATCGGCGATGAGCTTGCCGTAATCCATTTTGTAAACGTGATCGCCCGCGAGCACTAGAACATATTCGGGGTCGTGCAGGCGCACGATGTCGAGGTTCTGGAACACGGCGTCGGCCGTGCCGAGGTACCAGTTGGGCTCGACCCTTTGCTGCGCAGGCAGCAATTCGATGAATTCGCCGAAACGCCCGTCGAAGAAGCTCCAGCCCCGCTGCACATGGCGGATCAGGCTCTGCGCTTTGTACTGCGTGCAGATGCCGATGCGCCGGATTCCGGAGTTGACGCAGTTGGAAAGCGCGAAGTCGACGATCCGATGCTTGCCGCCGAAAAAGAGCGCCGGCTTCGCGCGCCAATCGGTGAGCCCCTTCAACCGGCTGCCGCGACCTCCGGCGAGGATCAGCGCCAGCGTGCTCTTGGCAAGCCGGCTGCTGGCGTGCGGCCCGGAGCCGCGCTCCCGCGTCCCCTGCCAAGGGCGCGCCCCGCCGCGAGGGAACGGCACGATGTCGAGCAGGCTCGCTGAATCGTCGACAAAGGACATGGCCTTGATCAATCTCGCGCAGAAAGGGACTGCGGTGCCAGCGCTGGAAGCTTACGCCTGCGCCGACGCTTTGCAAGAGACAGGACGACAGTTCCGGCGCAGGAATTTCCGCGCTTCCTTTCGCAGCGTCGGCGGCGTCGCAACGCGAAAGGTGCGCGAAGTGGAAAAAAACTACTTGCGCAGGAAAAAAAGTCCCGCCAGCGTGCTCGGCAGGCATCCGACCGGAATGGCTGCGCCGCCCTCACGCGTGCTCTTCGATGAAAAGGCAGGGGGCGCGCCTGCTCGCGCGCGCCAGGCCACAGCGCAGGGCGATCGCGCGAATGTGAAGGGAAAACAAGTGCCTTGCGATTGATCGCGGGTGTCCGACGCCATTTGCCGATTCGCTGCACCTGACCCCTGTCCGAAAGTCTCGCGGCTTCCTTCCCACGTGGCACATGAGTTGCTCGCGGAATTTCACGGGGCTGCAGGATGGCCGCCGGCCCCGCCAACCAAAGGAGACGCGCATGACCACCACCTCGAAGCAAACGAGTTCGCTGCTCGTCACGGCGCTCATCGCCGCCGGGATCGGCTTTGCAGGCGCCGCAGCCGCCGCCGACACGTCCGGAGCGATGCAACAGCCTTCCACATCCGGCAAATCGATGACGCCCGCCATGGATACCAAGGCCGCGGCGCCCAGCAAGGCAGAGCCTCCCGCGAGTGCATTCCGGAAGCTCGACAAGGGCGGGAAGGGCTACGTCACGAAGGACGAAGCTAAGGCGCTTTCGGGTTTCGACAAGGCGTTCCAGGACAACGACGCGAACCACGACGGCAAGCTCAGCTCCGGCGAGTTCAGCAAAGCCTGGGCGGAATACTCCGGCAACAAATACTGACGGCAGTCGGCGGCGAGCGGCACGCCGGCCCGCGAGCAACGGGAGGGCTCCACCGCGGCCGCGGCCGGATTCGGATTCGCGGGCAAAGCGGGGCTCCGCGGGGCAGCCCCGACTCGTCCCGTGGCGCTCGCGCTTGCGTCACCGCAGGCGCGGGGGTCACAATGATCGGAGCCACGTGATCCCGCACTCTCGGGGATGACGGGTGCCCTGCAGCCCGCGGGGTCAATGCGTAGTCTGCGAGTGTGCGCCACCCGGCATCGACAGATCGCGAATCGCCTTTTCCGCCTTCGCCGGATCATGATGCAGCGCGACGTCGCCGAGCGAGATGATGCCGACCAGACGCTTGTCGCGGCTCAGCACCGGCAGCCGCCGCACCTTGACCATGCCCATGTTGCGAAGGACGTCGTCGAGCTCCTGATCCTCGAAGCAGTAGAGCACTTCGCGACTCATGACGTCTCGGACTTTGGTATTGGGGGATTTGCCCTCGGCCACCGCGCGCACGGCGATGTCTCGGTCGGTGATCACGCCGACGAGCCGTTCGTCCTGCTCCACCGGCAATGCGCCCGCATCGATCTGCGCCATGACCCTGGCGGCGTCGCAAATCGTCTGGTCGGGAGTCGCCAGGCATACATCGTGGGTCATCGCTTCACTGACTTTCATGGTCCACCTCCGAAAATTCGTCGTCCATTTCCCCGGCGACGACAAGGCAACGCGCGATGTCCCCGCGACTCGATCGCCGCCGAGTCACGTGTGACCGCGCGAAAGGGCTCCGGTTCGGTCCGGGTTGAAGCCCGTCTGTTCGGGATTGGCCGCGCTCGCGACGCGGGAGCTCGGGATCCCGCCTTGCGCTGGCCGCAATGACGATGGCCGAAGCCCGTGCCGACGCGCTCGTGTTGTTCGGGGCCACCGGCGATCTGATGCATCGGAAGATCTACCCGGCCTTGCAGGCGCTTGTCCGACGCGGCGAATTGAACGTGCCCGTGATCGGCGTCGCCCGCGGCGGCTGGAGCGTCGCCCGTTTGCGCGCGCGAATCCGCGACAGCCTTGAGCGCCACGGCGGCATCGACCGGCGTGCCTTCGCCGCGCTCGCGCGCCAGATCCGCTACGTGGAGGGCGATTACCACGACCCGGCGACGTTCGATCAGTTGTGCGCTGAGCTGGACGGCGCTCGGCGACCCCTTTGTTACCTCGCGATTCCCCCCGGCATGTTCGCCACCGTCGTCCGCGGCCTCGGCCGGACGCCGTGCGCGCGCGGGCGGCTGGTCGTCGAAAAGCCGTTCGGCCGCGATCTCGCCTCGGCGCAGTCGCTCTCCCGCGTCATCCACGAAGTGTTCGACGAGGAGTCCGTGTTCCGCATCGATCACTTTCTCGGCAAGGAGGCCGTCCAGAACTTGATGTACTTCCGCTTCGCCAACACGTTCCTCGAGCCGCTGTGGAACCGCACGTTCGTTGCCGGCGTGCAGATCACGATGGCCGAAAGATTCGGCGTCGAGGGCCGCGGTGCGTTCTACGAGGAAGTCGGCGCGATTCGCGACGTCGTGCAGAACCACATGCTGCAGGTGGTCGCCAATCTCGCAATGGAGCCGCCCGTCGGCGCCGGCCATCAGGCGCTACGCGACGAACGGGTCAAGGTGCTGCGGGCGATCCGCCCCCCGACGCGGCGGGCGCTGGTGCGCGGGCAATATGCGGGGTACCGGCGCGAACCCGGCGTTGCCGCGTCCTCGCAGGTCGAAACCTTTGCCGCGATTCGGCTGTTCATCGACTCGTGGCGCTGGCAGGGCGTACCCTTCCAGATTCGCGTCGGCAAGCGGCTCCCAGTGACGGCGACCGAAGTCCGCGTCGCGCTGCGCCGTCCGCCGCAGGCGATCTTCGATCGACCTCCGATGGTGCCCGGGAATTACCTCCGCTTTCGCCTGGGTCCCGAGCGCTGGCGATCGCGCTCGGCGCGCGTGCGAAGAAGCCGGGGCCGGCGATGGTCGGATCGAGCGTCGAGCTCTTCGTCTGCGACGATGAGGGCGAGGAAACGCAAGCCTACGAACGTCTGCTCGGCGATGCGCTCAAAGGCGACGCGACGCTGTTCACGCGCCAGGACGCGGTCGAGGCCGCGTGGCGCGTCGTCGATCCGATGCTTGCCGACGCTCCACCGGTGCACCCGTACCGCGGCGGCAGCTGGGGGCCGGTCGAGGCCCGGGCGATCGCAGCCGAAAGCGATGGCTGGCACAACCCGCAGCCAACGCTTGCGGGGCCGCGCTAAACCGATCCATGCTGCCATGACCGCCATCGGATCGTTCTATGTCGTCGGCGACATCGGCGCGACCAACGCCCGGCTCGCCATCACGACGCTGCGCGAGGGTGCGATCGAGTGGGTCCACGAGGCCCGCGTCGCCGATGCACGACTTTCGAGCTTCGACGCCGCGATTCAGGCGCTCTTTGCCGCATCGCCGGTCGCACCGACCCGCATCGCCGGCGCCTGCCTGGGCGTCGCCGGGCCGATTCGCGGCCGGCGGGTGCACTTCACCAATCGCGACTGGAACATCGATGCGGACGTGCTCGCGGACGCGCTCGCCGGCGCGAAGGTGACGCTCGTCAACGATCTCGAAGCGGCGGCCCGGGGAGTCGATGCGTTGCCCGCGCGCGACCTCGCGCCGCTGCAAGCCCGTCCCCCGGCGCCCGAGAGCGTGCGGCTCGTCATCGGCGCCGGCACCGGCCTCGGCATCGCCTATGCCGTCTGGTGCGGCAGCCGCTACCGGATCGTCGCGAGCGAAGGGGGGCATGCCGGTTTCGCGCCCCAGAATGCGCGACAGCGATGGCTCTTCGACGCGTTGCGCGCGGGCGCCGAGCGGATCGAGGCCGAGCACATCGTCTGTGGTGCAGGCCTCGAGCGCATCTACACCGCGCTACGCAACGAGAATCCCCGCGCGGAGTCGCCGGCGCTGCGGGCGGAGCTCGATCGCGGCGAGGGCCCCGCCGCGATCAGCCGCTTCGCGCTCGAGCGGAGCGACCGTCTCGCCCTCGACGCCCTCGACGTCTTCATCGACTGCTACGGAACGGTCGCAGGAGATCACGCGCTCGCCGTGCTCCCCTACGGCGGCGTGTTCATCGTCGGCGGCATCGCTGCGAAGATTCTGCCGCGCCTCGAAGCCGGGGGCTTCGTGCGCGCTTTTGCCGCCAAGGGGAATTTCGGCGCGCTCGCGGGAACGTTTCCGATCTCGGTGGTGACGAATGACCGCATCGGACTCATCGGCGCAACGCTGATCGCGAGCGAGTGCACGCCATCGGTGCGTACGGCGCCAGGCGCCTGACGCGTCGGCGGTCCGTCCCGCTCGCCCGATCCATTGACTTTTTGCGCAAATGGACGAGCGCTGGTGAAAAACGGTCGTCGTCCCCGCGGAGGCGGGGACCCAGCGACGTTCGACGAAAGGCACGTCATTCCCACGGTCGCGGGAATGACGGGGCAGTCGACGCGTGCGAACGCAGGTTGTTCAGGAGAATCCCAATGAAACAGCAATCGCTCCGCGCTTCCCGATCGGTCAAGAAGTCCGCTCCCCGCCCCGTTCGCCCGCGCTCCCGGAGGGCGCCGCTGTCCGCGGACGCGCTCGCGAAGATCGATGCCTACTGGCGCGCCGCCAACTACCTGTCCGTCGGCCAGATCTACCTCTACGACAATCCGCTGCTCAAGGTGCCGCTCACGATCGAGCACATCAAGCCGCGACTCCTGGGCCACTGGGGCACGACGCCCGGCCTCAACTTCATCTACACGCATTTGAACCGCGTGATCGTGGCGCACGACCTGTCCGTGCTGTTCGTCACCGGGCCGGGACACGGCGGGCCGGCGCTCGTCGCCAGTACCTATCTCGAAGGGACCTACAGCGAGCGCTACCCGGAGGTGACGCAGGATGAGGCGGGCATGCGACAGCTCTTCAAGCAATTTTCGTTTCCGGGCGGCGTGCCGAGCCACGTCGCGGCCGAAACGCCCGGCTCGATCCACGAAGGCGGTGAGCTGGGCTATTCACTCGCCCACGCTTACGGCGCCGCGTTCGACAACCCCGACCTGCTGGTCGCCTGCGTGATCGGCGACGGCGAGGCCGAGACGGGGCCGCTCGCCGCGAGCTGGCAATCGAACAAGTTCCTGAATCCGGTGCGCGACGGCGCGGTGCTGCCGATCCTGCACTTGAACGGCTACAAGATCGCCGGGCCCACGGTGCTGGCGCGCATCCCGCGGAGCGAGCTCAAAGCTTATCTCGAAGGGGTCGGTCACGTCCCCTACTTTGTCGAAGGCGACGACCCGGCGACGATGCACCGGGCGATGGCCGCTACGCTCGACCGCGTCGTTGGCGATATCCGCAGGATCCAGCACGATGCACGAACGCGCGGCTTCCGCGCGCGCCCGCGCTGGCCGATGATCGTGCTCGCCTCACCGAAAGGGTGGACGGGGCCGAAGCGCGTCGACGGCAAGAAGGTGGAAGGCACGTTTCGCTCGCATCAGGTGCCGCTCGGCGAAATGCGCGAGCATCCGGAGCATGTGGCGCTGCTCGAGCGATGGATGAAGAGCTACAGGCCACGCGAACTCTTCGATGCCGTAGGCCGGCTTCGCCCCGAGCTCGCAGCGCTCGCACCGGAGGGGGACCGGCGCATGGGCGCGAACCCGCAATCGAATGGCGGGCGACTCCTCGTCGACCTCGACCTTCCGGACTGGCGCGACTACGCCATCCGGGTCCCGCGTCCGGGCGCAGTCGAAGCCGAGGCAACGCGCACGCAGGGCGTCTACATTCGCGATGTCATGAAGCGCAACGAGAGCGCGCGCAACTTCCGCGTCTTCAGCCCCGACGAGACGGCCTCGAACCGCTGGAACGCGCTGTTCGAGGTGACCGACCGCTGCTCGGTCGCCGAGATCAGGCGGGACGACGATCACGTCGCACCCGACGGGCGCGTGCTGGAGGTGCTCTCCGAGCATCTGTGCGAGGGCTGGCTCGAAGGGTATCTGCTGAGCGGCCGGCACGGATTCTTCTCGTGCTACGAGGCGTTCATCCACATCGTCGACTCGATGTTCAACCAGCATGCGAAATGGCTCAAGGTCTCCCGCGGAATTCGGTGGCGCAGCCCGATCGCTTCGCTCAACATCTTGCTTTCCTCGCACGTGTGGCGGCAGGATCACAACGGCTTCTCGCATCAGGACCCGGGCTTCATCGACCACGTCGTCAACAAGAAGGCGGAAACGATCCGCGTGTATCTCCCGCCCGACGCGAACACGTTGCTGTGGGTGACCGACGCCTGCCTCAGGAGCCGCCATCTGGTCAACGTCGTCGTGGCCGGCAAGCAGCCGGCGCCGCAATGGCTCTCGCTCGAGGCGGCGACGCGCCATTGCGAGGCCGGCATCGGCATCTGGGCGTGGGCATCCTCCGATGCCGGCGCGACACCCGACGTCGTCATGGCCTGCTGCGGCGACGTGCCTACGCTCGAAACCCTCGCCGCGGTGGCGCTGCTGCGCGAGCACCTGCCGGAGCTCAAGATCCGGGTCGTGAACGTCGTCGACCTGATGAAGCTAGAGCCTTCGTCCGAGCATCCGAACGGACTCTCCGATCAGGCGTTCGATGCGCTGTTCACCCGCGATCGCCCGATCATTTTCGCGTTCCACGGCTACCCGTGGCTCATCCACCGGCTGACCTACCGCCGGACGAACCACGACAATCTGCACGTCCGCGGCTACAAGGAGGAAGGCACGACGACAACACCGTTCGACATGACGGTGCTGAACAATCTCGATCGCTTCGATCTCGTGATCGACGTGATCGACAGGACGCCGGCGGCGAGACCGCGCGGCCCGCAGGTCAAGGAAGCGATGCTGGCCGCGTTGCGCCGCCACACGCGCTATGTCGACGAGCACGGAGAGGACATGCCCGAGATCCGCGACTGGCGGTGGGCGGGGTAATTGCGGTCAACCTCGCCGCCGCACCTGTCTTCCGTCGTTCCCGCGAACGCGCGAACCCAGCGTCTTTCGTCTGGATCCCCGCCTGCGCGGGGATGACGGAAGACGGCAGTTGCGTGGTTGACGGTCAGTGGCCGGGGTTCCGCAGCGAGCGCAGCAATGCCTTCACCGCACCGAACTGGCTCGACTTGTCGAAGAAATAGTTGGCGCCCCGGGCCCGGCAGGCCGCCTCGAACTCCGGAAACGCGTAGTTGGTGAGTACGACGATCGTCGGCGGCGGCGTCGGGCGCAGCGCACGCATGGATTCGATCACGCCAATGCCGCTCCCCGCCTTCAAGTGCAGATCGACGATGACGACATCGGGAGGCTCGGTGCGGAGCTCGCGCATCGCGTCGGCCTCGGTCTCGGCGAAGCCGATCATTTCGACCTCGCCCGGCTCGGCCAGGAAATCGAACAGCCGGTCGCGGAATGACGGCGCGTCCTCGACCAGGTAGACGCGAAGCGGCGCGGGGCCGGACCCATCGAGAGGAGGGGCCGGCGCGGGCGGATTGCCGGCGCCCGACCAGGGCGGTCCCGCGCTACTCGATGAGACCATTCTTGATGGCATAGTACGTGAGGTCGGCGTTCGACTTGGCGCTCATCTTCTCGAGAATGCGCGCGCGATAGGTGCTGACCGTCTTGTTGGAAAGAAAGAGCTCCTCCGCGATGTTGCCGACGGAATGGCCCGCCGCAAGCTTGCAGAAAACCTGGAATTCCCGTTCGGAGAGCTGTTCGTGCGGGGGTCGGCGATCGCTGCCGATGTCTTCGGCCAGAATGTGCGCAACGGCGGGACTGATGTACTTGCGGCCCTGCAGCAGCGTGCGAATCGCCTGGACCACCTGCTGGGGGACCGCGTCCTTCGCGATGTAGCCGCTCGCCCCGGCCCGCAGCAGGCTCACCGCGTACTGCTCTTCGGGGTGCATGGACAGGATGAGAATCGGGAGGTCGGGCTTGTGCGGGCGGATCTGGTGCAGAAGATCGATTCCCGAGCCGTCGGGCAGCGAGATGTCGAGCAGCAGGATATCGTAGGGATCGTTGCGGATCCGCTCGAGCGTCTCCTTGGCGGAGCCGGATTCGCCGGCGACCACCAGATCGGACTCTTCGGCAAGCAGCGACTTCACGCCCTCGCGAAAGAGCGCGTGATCATCGGCGACGAAGACCCGCGACGGCGTTCCGATCATTTGACCAAGGGCCCGAGCTTCACCGACAAACGGTATACACGAGAAGCACGAGAACCGCGAGCAGGATGAAGCCTGTCGCGATGCTCTCGTCGGTGAAGGGCATCCAATTGTAGCGCCAACGCGAATTCATGGGCACCTCTCCCGCCGCCGAGGGGGCTCGTGAGCTGCCGCGCCCCCGAGGGCTGCTCCTTGCGCTAGTCTCCGGCGGCCCGCAGCAGCGGCGAAACCGCGTTCTGACCGACGAGCTTGTTATAGACGGTCTTCAAGCTGATGCCGAGCATCTCGGCCGTCCGCCGCTTGTTGCCTCCGCAGTGCTTGAGCGTCGCGAGCAGCACTTCACGCTCCGTCTCGGCCATCGTCGCGCCGATCGGAATGCGCACGCATTCGCGCGCATCGGAATCGCCTTCCGGCGCCGGCCGGACCGGCTGCACGTCCAGCCGGACCACCTCGTCGCACAGCACGAAGCTCCGCTCGACGCAGTTCTTGAGCTCGCGGACGTTGCCCGGCCACGAATGCGTTCTCGCGACCGCGAACGTCGCCGCATCGAACCGCTTCCGCGTTCCGTTTTCTTCATTGAGCCGATCGAGGAACGCCCGGGCGAGCAATTCGATGTCGTCCCCGCGCTGCCGCAGCGGCGGCAGGCGGACGACGAACACCGCGAGCCTGTAGAAGAGGTCCTCCCGCAACCGCCGGTCGCGGATCACCGCCTCAGGGGCGTGATTGCTCGCCGTCACGATGCGCACGTCGACCGCGATCTCCTCGCTGCCGCCGACGCGGACCATGCGCCCCGTTTCGAGGACGCGCAGGAGCTTCGTCTGCAGCTCGAGCGGCATTTCGGTGATCTCGTCCAGGAACAGCGTGCCGCCCGCCGCGCGCTCGAAATAGCCTTGATGCTGCCGCACGGCGCCGGTAAATGCGCCGCGCTCGTAACCGAACAGTTCGGCTTCCACGAGGTTCGCCGGAATCGCCCCGCAGTTGACCCCTACGAACGGAGCACTGGAGCGCGTGCTGTGCGAATGGAGCAGCGCGGCGACGACTTCCTTGCCCGTGCCGGACTCGCCGACCAGCATCACCGTCGCCTGCGATGGGGCGATGCGGCGGACATGCTCGGCGATCTCCACCATCTCCGGCGATTCGCCGATCAGCGGCGCCATGTCGTTGGCCGCCACCGCGGTCGCGGGGCGCGTGCGCCCGCATCCCGCCGGCCGTGGAAAGGTCGCGATCGTGGCGGGGCCCGACCGCGTGGCGGACGACGAAGGCGGAAAATCGATGAAGGCGACGCCGCGATCCTGAAAATCATGCGTCATGGCCATACCCCCGTTCCTTCTTGGTTGTGACCGTGACGCCAATACTGGACAATTCGAGGCCCTGCGAATGTAAGCAGCAACAGGGAAATTTTGTAGGGAGCCTCCCCTCGGGCTGTGGGATTTGCCCTACAGAGAATCGGGGATCGCTCGCGTAGCCTTTCCGGATAACTCTCATGAATGTCCAGCGGCTCTGGATCGTCGGCATCGTCGTGCTGGTGCTCGCAGCGATCGTCAATGTCGGTGCGCTCAACGTCGCCGAGCAGGGTTTCGCCGCCCTCAACGACACGGCCGCCTGGGTAGGGCATACGCAGCGGGCGCAGTACCTGATCGAGCACCTTCTGCGGCTCGCCGTCGACGCCGAGACAGGGCAGCGGGGTTATCTGCTGAGCGGACGTGACAGCCAGCTCGAGCGCTACACCGCCGCGCGCAACGAGATCCCCGGCGCGCTGAAGGAGCTCGCCGGCCTCACCGAGGACAACCCGGTGCAGGCCGCGCAGATCATCACCGTCCGCTCGCTGCTCGACGCCCGCATGGAGATTCTGGAGGCGGGAGTCGCATTGAAGCGCAGCGGGGACGAGCCCGGCCTCGCCGATTACATGCAGGGACGCGGCGGCAAGATTGCGATGGATTCGCTGCGCCTCGCGCTCGATGGAATGGCGTCCGAAGAACGGGCGCTGTACGAACGCCGGATCGGGGCGCTCAAACACAATCTCAAGTTCTCCCGCTGGGGCTTCTATCTTGTGCTCGTCCTCAATCTGCTCCTCATCATGCTGGGCGCGATCGCGCTCGGTCAGGATTCGCGACGTCGCCGCCGGGAAGCCCTGGCAGCGGAGGAACGCAATGCGCAGCTTGCGCAGGCGGTGCTCGAGCGCACCGCCGAGCTGACCGAGCTGTCCCATTTTCTCCAGCGTCTGCAGGAGGATGAGCGGGCCCGGCTCGCGCGGGAGATCCACGACGAGCTCGGCGGCACGCTCGCGGCCGCCAAGATCGATCTCCAGATGCTGTCGAACAAGCTCGCGCCGGACGACACGCAGCAGACGCGGCTCGGCCGCGCGATGGCGGCGATCGACGACGCAGTGCAGGTCAAGCGGCGGATCATCGAGGATCTGCGGCCGTCGGTTCTCGACAATCTCGGCGTCGCCGCCGCGTTGCGATGGCAATGCGCGGAATTCGCGAAGCGGATCGGCGTGCCGTGCCGGGTCGAGCTCGACGACGAGAAACTCGTCTTGCCTCCGACCTACAGCATCGCCTTCTACCGCGTGGTTCAGGAAGCGTTGACCAACATCGGCAAGCACGCGAACGCGAAAAGCGTCTCCGTCTCGCTCAAGCGCGACGAGGACCACTGGATCCTGCGAATCGCCGACGACGGCATCGGCATCGACCTCGTCAAGCCACAGAACCCGACCGGGCACGGCATTCTCGCGATGCGCGAACGCGCGCGCGCGTTGGGTGGCGAATTTTCGATTCAGCGCCATCCGGGAGGCGGGACCGTCGTCGAGATTCGCGTGCCGGCCGAACACATCGCTCCGAGCGGAACGGCGAACACGTTGTAGGGGATTCCCTACAGCGAATTAGGCGCGGGTCCGATTGCCTGCATCGAGCGCCAGGTTCACGGTATGCCGATGCTGGGCTTGCCGCTGCTCGAATGGGTGCGTTTCGTCGCCGGGCTGCTGCTGCGGTGGCTGCGCGCCGTCGTCCATTCGACCGTTGCGCTCGAGGTTGTAATCCCTTCCTGCGGATGTAAAGCATTCATCTACCGGTGGAGCGACCGGCCGATAACTCACTGATTCGGTGGACGCGGGGAATGGCACAGCGAATGCGTGACTTCGAGGGCGTCACCCGGCGCATTGTGAAAGGGGAACGCGACATGAATCCCATGATCTGGCTCCTTGTCGGCGGTGTCCTGGGCTGCCTTGCAAGCATCGAAACCGGAGACCGGGCCCCGCGTGCCATCACCGTAAACATTGCTGCCGGAATCCTCGGCGCCGTGATTGCCGGCTGGCTGTTGTCGTCGCCGTTCGGACCCGACGCGATTCGTTCGAGCGAGTTCAGCCTGGCCGGGCTCGTCGTCGCGCCGCTGGGTGCGATCGTCCTGCTCGCCGTGGTGAACCTGATTCGCCTCGCGAGGATTCCGTAGCGCTCATCCGAATCCAGTCCCGTTCGCCTCCATCCCAATGCCGGGTGGCTCCCTCGTCGCCATCCCGAATCGAGGAGGAGCGAACGGGAACTGGACCCGAGCCGAATCCGTGACGCCCCCCTTGCCAGTCTCTCCGTGAGCATCCCGCCCAACGAAGCCGACGTGCGGACGCTGTTGCGCGCCGATCACGAAGAGACGCTGCAGCTCGCCCGCGGTCTCTGCGAAGCCGCCGGCGCCGGCGAGCGGCGCGCGCTGCTGGAACGGTTGCAACCGGCTCTGCTCGCGCATTCACGCGCGGAGGAGCGCACCGTCTACGAGGCGCTCATCGATCGCAGGACGCCCGGCGACACGCCGATGACCGGCACCGAAGGCCTGGTCGACCACGACCTCGTCGACACGCTGCTGACCGAGCTCGCGCAAAGCCGCAGGGCCGACGGCGCCGAATGGATCGCCGCGGCGACGGTCATGAAGGAGCTGCTCGAGGCGCACATCGACGACGAGCATGACGCGATGTTCGCGGCGCTCGGCCAGCGCTTCTCCGGCGCGGAGCTGCGGTCGATGGGCACCCGTTTCCTCGTCACCAAACAGAAGTTGCTCGACGCCAGGGCCTCGCGCCCGCAGCGAAAGCCTGCCACGCCATCGGTCGCAGCCTATGCCGCGGCGGCGTCCGCGCTGGGCGCCGAGTGATCGCCGGTCGGGCCTGATCGCCCCGCCCTGCCCGGCGCACGCGGCGGGCCACGCAGTCCATCGCCCCTCCCGCCGTTTCCTGCAATACTCGAGTGCCCTGTCGCAACCGTGAGCGATGGAAGCAAGCCGATGAGCGATACGAATGCGCGGGACGCCGACGCGGTCCGCTACGCCGTGCTGCAAAGGCTCGCCTCGGGGATGCGCCACACGCTGATGGCCGAGCTGCAATCGATCCAGTTCGCAGCCGAGCTCGCCGCAAGGATGCAGGCCAACGGCGTCACGGGCCCGCGGCTCGCGGAATGCCTCGATCGAATGTCCGCGCAGACGCACGCCGCGATCGACAGCGCCCGTTCGATCGTCGAATGGCTGCGGCCCGACGACAAGGCGACGACGACACTCGACGAGGCGCTCCGCCGGTGCCTGCGTATTGCCGGTGATGATTGGAGCCTTCGTGGCATCGAGGCGTCGACCGACGTGCGCACCGGGGACACTCTCGTCGCGAAGGCCGCATTGCACGAGTTGCTGGTGACCTCGCTGTTTGCCCTGATCGACACGCATCCCGGCCCGCTCGACATCGAAGTCAAAGGGGGGCCGGCGGGCGAAGACGTCATCGTGAGCTTGCGCGCCAAGCCCGCCGCTCGACAGGCGCCGTTCCCGGCGCTTTCGATTCATCGCGCCGTGACCTGTGACGACGTCGTGACGGTGGGGACCGCCCGCGGCATCGCCTGCACGCCGAGCGACGGTACGATGACGCTTCGTCTGCGAGCGGTGCCGCCGGTCGCCTGACCACGCTCATCAGACGCGTCCTACGACAGCACGAGCCGGTGGCCGATGGCCGATGCCGGCGGCAGTTGCGAGACTTCGACCACTGCGTACGCGAAGCACCGAGAGACCTATGGCCCGCTCGCTGTGGAAGGGCGCCCTCACCTTCGGGCTCGTCAACATTCCGGTCGAGCTCTTTCCCGCGGAAGAGCGCAAAGGATTCGAGTTCTCGATGCTGGACAAGCGCGACTTCTCCCCGGTCGGCTACAAACGCTACAACAAGAAGAGCGGCAAGGAAGTCGACTGGGCCAACATCGTCAAGGGCTACGAGTACGAGAAGGACCGGTATGTCGTGCTCTCGGACGAGGATTTTCGCCGCGCCAACGTCAAGGCCTCGCGGACGATCGACATCAGGGCTTTCGTGCCCGCAGGCGAGATCCCGGCGCAGTTCTACGAAACGCCGTACTACCTCGCGCCGGGCGAGCGCGGCGACAAGGTCTACGCGCTGCTGCGCGAGACGCTGCGTTCGACCCGGCGCGTCGCCGTCGGGGAGCTCGTGATTCGCACCGCGCAGCACCTCGCCGCCGTCGTTCCGATGGGCCGCGCGCTGATGCTGATGACGCTGCGCTATGCGGACGAGTTGCGGGGAACCCGCGGCTTCGAGCTCCCGCCGGAGAACCTGAAGAGCGTCGGCGTGACGACGAAGGAGCTCGATCTCGCCAAGCGCCTGGTGGACGACATGGGCGAACATTGGAAGCCGGAGGAATTCAAGGACACCTATCACGAAGACCTGATGCGTCGGATTCACGAAAAGATCAAGCGCGGCGAGACCAGGGAGATCACGAAGCCTTCGCGCGGCGAAGCGACGGCGCCGCGCTCGGCGCAGGTCATCGATCTCGCCGGCCTGCTGAAGCGGAGCCTCGAGGCGAGCGCGCCGCGGAAAAAGCCGCTCCGCGCCGGTCGAGAGAAATCCGGGCCTGGATCCGAAACCGCCAAGCCTGCGCTGCGTCTCGTTGGTTCATCGCGCGGATCGAGCCGTCCCGCCGCAAAGCGCAAGCGCGCGTGATCGGGCATGGGGCTCGAACGCTACCGCGAGAAGCGCGACTTTCGCGCAACGCCGGAGCCGCGTGGGCGCATCGGTCGCGGCAAGAGGCAAGCGCTTCGCTTCGTCGTCCAGAAGCACGCGGCACGGCAGCTCCATTACGATTTCCGGTTGGAGCTCCATGGTGTCCTCCTGAGCTGGGCGGTGCCCAAGGGTCCGAGCCTCGACCCGCACGACAAGCGGCTCGCGATGCACGTCGAGGACCATCCACTGGATTACGGTGCCTTCGAGGGCGCGATTCCGCCGGATCAATACGGCTCGGGCGCCGTCATCGTCTGGGACCGCGGGACGTGGCATCCGCTCGACGACCCCGACGAGGGCTACGAGCAGGGGCATCTCAAATTCGAGCTCGACGGCGAAAAGCTCAAGGGCCGCTGGGCGCTGATCCGAACGCGCGGCAGCCAATCCGGCGGCAAGGGCGACAACGCCTGGCTGCTGATCAAGGAAAGCGACGAGCAGGCGAAACGGGGCCGCGGGGCGCGCATCGTCGAATCGGAGCCCGACAGCGCCGTCTCCGGCCGCAGTCTCGAAGCCCTCGCCCGCGGCAAGGCGCGCGAATGGCGTCCGAATCGATCGGCGGCCGCCGATGTTCACGCCGGCGCGCAGGGTGCCGGCGCTCGCCCGAAGTCGGTGCGAGCGGCGAAATCGTCGCGCGCAACCGCGTCTGCCCGCGAACGGAGCGGCGCCGATCCTGCCCCGGCGCCATCGACGCGCGTTGCTTCGCGCGCCGCGCCGCGAAGGAAGGGAACCGACGCGGCCGAAGTGTCTGCGGACACGGTTGCCGGCGTGAGACTGTCGCATCCCGACAAGGAGCTCTTTCCCGAAGCCAGGCTTGCGAAGCGCGATCTCGCGCACTATTACGAAGAGATTGCCGAGTGGACCCTGCCGCATTTGCGCGACCGGCCGCTGGCGCTCGTGCGCTGCCCCGACGGCTGGCGCAATCAGTGTTTCTTTCAGAAGCATGCCGACAAGAGCGTTAACGCCGCAGTGACCCGCGTCGAGATACCCGCGGGGAAGAACGAAGGAACCTATTGCTCCGCCAACGCGCTGCCCGCGCTGGTTGCGCTGGTGCAGTGGGGCGTGATCGAGCTTCACCCGTGGGGATCGCGATTGCCGAGGCTCGATCGGCCCGATCGCCTGATCTTCGACTTCGATCCCGACGACGGCGTTCACTGGAAGCAGCTCGTCGAGGCCGTGACCGCGTTGCGCGCGTTGCTCGCCGACGTCGGGCTCGAAGGATTCCTCAAGACGACCGGAGGCAAGGGCCTGCACGTCGTCGTGCCGATTCGGGCCACCATCGACTGGGAAGAGGCGCGCGGCTTCACCAAGGCGCTTGCCGACAAGCTCGTCAGCGCGTATCCCGATCGATTCACCGCAACCGCATCCAAAGCGCAGCGCAAGGGCAGGATATTCATCGATTACTTGCGCAACACCGCCGGTGCGACGGCGATCGCGCCCTACGGTGTCCGCGCTCGCGCGAACGCGCCGGTGTCCACGCCGATCGCGTGGACGGAGCTCGCCGCCGACGTTCGCTTCGACTACTTCAAGGTCGGCAACATTCCCGGGCGCTTGAGCGGTTTGCGCGAGGATCCCTGGGCGAAGTTCGGCGACACCCGCCAAACCGTGACCAAGGCGATGTTCCGTCGCATCGGCTACGCCGGCGTGCGTCGCTAGCGATCATGAATCACGCACCCGAGACCGTCACGGCGAATGATGGCCGTCCTGGCGCGGCACCGGCGCCTATAATGCCCGCTCCGCAACCGATTCCCGGAACCCCGGCGGCGAATGATCTTCTCGCGCAGCGGCATCGAGCTTCGCCGGATCGCGCTGCTGACGGCCGTGTATTTCGTCGCGGCCAAATTTTCGCTGCTGTTTGCCGTCCCGCCGGGTTACGCCACCGCCGTCTGGCCGCCCTCCGGCATCGCGCTCGCCGCGCTGCTGCTCGCGGGTACGCGGATCTGGCCCGGCGTCTGGGTGGGCGCCCTGCTCACCAATCTGACGATCCAGGGCGCGCCGCTGCTCGCTGTGATGATCGCCACCGGCAACACGCTGGAAGCGGTCGTCGGTGCCGAGCTCGTGCGGCGCTGGGCGGGCGACGGGCAGTTCTACAGCGTCGAGCACATCGCCAAGTTCGTGGGTTCGATTGCCCTCGCCGCCACGATCGCGGCCGGTGCCGGCGTCTTCTCCCTCGCGCTCCGGAATGCGCTTTCCGGGTCGGATTTCCTCGTCAACGTATGGACCTGGTGGGAGGGCGATGCCGCGGGGATGATCGTCGTTGCGCCGCTCATTCTCAGCTGGAGCGGAAGCGGGCGGCCGCGCTGGTCATTCGCGAAAGGAATGGAAGCGACGGCGCTTGCGGCGTCGCTCGCGCTGGTCACGTTCGTCGTGTTCGCCGGCTTGCTTGGCGGGGACATCCCGGCTCCTCTCGCTTTCCTCACGCTCCCGTTCGTCGCCTGGGCGGCGGTCAGGTTCGGGCAGCGCGAAGTGACGACGGCCGCGGCGATCGTCTGCGCGATCGCAGTCGCGTACACGCTGAAAGGCTCGGGACCGTGGGGCGCGGCGTCATCGAATTTCGCGCTGCTGATCTTCCTCGCGTACGCGAGCACGCTGGTCATCACCGGCCTGATGCTGAGCGCGGTGATCGGCGAGCGTGAGCAGGCCATGGTGGAGCTTCGGGACAACAACGAATTGCTCGCGCAGCGCGTCGCGGAACGCACGCAACTTCTGGAGCAGGCCAATCAGGCGTTGCGCGTCGAGGTTACCGAGCACGCGCGGCAGGAAGAGATCCTGCGCCAAAGCGAGGAGCGCTTCCGCCTCATCGTCGATGGCGTCAAGGACTACGCGATCTTCATGCTCGACAGCAACGGCAACGTCGCAAGCTGGAACACCGGGGCGCAGGCCATCAAGGGCTACACCGCCGCCGAAATCATCGGCACGCATTTCTCGCGGTTCTATACGCCCGAGGACCTTGCCCGGCGCTGGCCGGAGCACGAGCTCGAGGTTGCGCGCAAGGAGGGCCGATTCGAGGACGAGGGCTGGCGCGTGCGCAAGGACGGGAGCCGTTTCTGGGCGAATGTGATCATCACGGCGCTCTACGACGACGAGCGCCGCCTGCGCGGTTTCGCGAAAGTGACGCGCGACCTGACGGCGCGCCGCCGCTTCGAAGCGCTTCAGGAGCGCGAGCGGCAGCTGAACGAATTTCTGGCGATGCTGGGCCACGAGCTGCGCAATCCGCTGACGGCGATCGTCAACGCGCTCGCGCTGATGCGCAGCAAGCCCGCCGCGGAGAAGGCGGAGGTGCTGAGCGTGCTCGAACGCCAGTCCGTCCACCTGTCGCGGATCGTCGACGATCTGCTGGACGTGGGCAGGATCACCCGGGGCAAGATCGCGCTGAAGAAGGAGATCGTCGATCTGAACGATCTCGTCTCGCGCGCGCTCGATGCCTGCCGGCCGACGATCGATGCGCGCGGGCATGACGTGGAGTTGCGCCTCGCATCCGACGCCCTGCCCGTCGACGCGGATTCGACACGGCTCCTGCAGATCGTGCAGAACCTCGTCGGCAACGCCACGAAGTACACGCCGCCGGGCGGGCGCATCACGGTCACGGTGGAGCGCGATGCGGACAAGGCTGTGCTGGGCGTTCGCGACACCGGGATCGGCATTCCCGCCGACCTGCTGCCACGCGTGTTCGATCTGTTCGTTCAGGGTGATCGATCGCTCGATCGCACCGACGGCGGTTTGGGCATCGGCCTCACGCTGGTGAAACGCCTGGTCGAGCTTCACGGCGGCTCGGTCGGAGCCGCGAGCAACGGTCCGGAAAAAGGCAGCGAGTTCACCGTTCGCCTTCCGCTGATGCGCGGTCGGGAAGTCGCGCGCGGGCGCCCCGGCGAGGCCGTGGAAGCGCTGCCGTCGACGCGGCGGCGGCTTCTCGTCGTCGACGACAATCGCGATTCCGCGAATACGCTTGCAGCGTTGCTCGAGACGATGGGTCACGAGGTGTGGACCGCCTATGACGGAGCCAGTGCGGTCTCGACGGCCGCAAATTTCCATCCGGATGCCGTATTCCTCGACATCGGACTTCCGGGAATGAACGGCTACGAAGTCGCGCAGAAGCTGCGGGGCTGTCCCGACCTTGCCGGAACGACGCTCATCGCCTTCACCGGATACGGTCAGGACGAGGATCGGCGGCGTGTGCTCCAGGCGGGATTCGACTACCACGTGGTGAAGCCGGCCGGCGCCGCCGAACTGGCGAAGATCGTCGATGCGCTGCCAATGCAGGTCTAGGGGTGCGGCAGCTGTCGCTCGTCGCCACCGCGAAGCGGTTGCGCGACGACCTCGGCCCTGCTCCGCTTCAGGACACGGGGCGTTGCGGTGCGCTACGCCGTACTTGCTTTCGCGCCGGCTTGCTTCGCCGCATGGTGCGCGACCGCGTAGGCGCGGCTCTCGTCATGATTGTATTGCTCCCATGCATTGTTGAACGCCTTGAGAGACGCTTCCTTCTGGTACCGATCGTACGGGTCGACCTGCGCCTTCGGCAGCTCCGAAATGTCCTTGTACGGCATGATCTACCTCCTTTGCATGGTGTCTTCACTCTTCCCTGCTCGCGTGCTTCCCGTTCAAGCCACGCGCAGGCTCGCGCCCTGGCGGACCAACTCCTCGCGCACCTCACCGGCCGGCACCGCCCGGGGCGTAGTGCGCCTTCTCGCCGCGAGCGCCGCGCAGACACCCGCCGCATGGCCGGTCGCCATGACGATGGGCATGACGCGGTATGACGAATGCGCTTCGTGCGTCCCCGAGATGCAGCGCCCGGCAACGAGCAGCCCGTCGGTCCCCTGCGGCAGCAGGCAGCGCAGCGGGATGTCATAAGCCTCGCCCGGCGGCAGGCGCTTCAGGATCGTTCCGCTGCCCTTTGGGTTGTGGATGTCGACCGGGTACGCGCCGCGCGCGATGGCATCGTCGAACTTGCGCGCGCCGAGCACGTCGTCGACGGTGAGTTGATAGTCGCCCATGATCCGTCGCGTCTCGCGCACGCCGGCGTTGACGCCGGTCTGCGCGACGTAGGCGCGCTCGAACCCCGGCACGTACTTGCGGAAGAACGCCGCGATCTGGCGCATCTGGCGGCGACCCGACCATTCGGCATAGCTCAGATCCCACACGTCCGTCCCGAGGACCCGCGTCACGCGCGTGCTGTTGACGCTGACCTCGTGCGCGTGCGGTGTCGCAAAAAACAGGATGTCTTCGCGCGGAAGCTCGAGCTCGCCTGCTTCGGTTGCGCGGCGCACGAGGTCCCACAGCCCGTGCACACCGCGCCATTGCTTCGGGTGCGCCCGCACGTAGTTCTCGAAGGCGGCGCGCTCGAAATCCACGACGCGGAACATCAGCGTCATCGGTTGCACGAGGCCGTCGGCGCGGCCGATTTCGAACGGCGCACCCGCCTGCTGCGCCACGTCGCCGTCGCCGGTGCAGTCGACGGTCACGCACGCCCGGATCACGACCGGTCCGGATTTCGTTTCGAAGACGACGCCGTCGACGCGGTCCCCCGTCAGCACGCCGCTCGCGAAGGCGTGCAGCAGGAATTGCACGCCCGCCTCGTCCAGCAGCTCCAGCGCGACGAGCTTGAACCATTCGGGGTCGAACGGGACGACGTAGCCGGTCGCAAGCGAGGGAGCGATGGCGCCGCCGGCGCGCACCAGACGCTCGAGGAGCCGTCCCAGCACGCCGGCGACGACCGCTTCGCCCGGCCCGTGGTCAGTCGGAAGCAGTGTCGCCGCACCGGCCTTTTCGGGCGTCTGCCGCTGCGTGTGAAACGACATCAGCGGCATCACGAGCGCGGCGGTCGCGTTGCCGCCGAAGAATCCGTAGCGCTCGGCGAGAATGACGCGCGCACCGGCATCCGCGGCGCCGATGGCGGCTCCCAGCCCCGCCGGTCCGCCGCCGACCACGAGCACGTCGGTCTCGCCCCCGAGGATCGCTCGCCTCGCGGGCAGCCCGCAATACGAGGGAACCGCGGGTCGCGACAGCGCAGGCATGCCGGGGACAGAGCGCTAAGCCCGCGTCGCCACGCTTCCGTCTTCGGCGGTCGTGCGGTGCGTGAGCAGCTGCACGGCGACGCGATGGGTCTGCCGTGCCCGTTCCTTCAACGCCGGGAGCGTTTCCGCGATGTGCGCTCGCAGCGCATCCTTGCGGTCCCAGCATTCGTCGAGATAGGCGATCAGCCGGCCGGCGTTGACGAGCTCGATCGGCGGCGTCGCGATCTCCAAGTCCTCGAGAAAGCCCGAGACCTTGTTCGCATACGGCAGCGCCACGAACGGAACGCCGCGAAGCGCGGCGAAGATCAGGAAGTGCAGCCGCATGCCGAGGACGAAGCTGAACCGTTCCATGAGCGAAAGGAGCTGGCCGGACGTGTAGTCGCCCTTGAGCACCGCGGCGCGCTGGGCGCGCAGCATCTGCGCGATCACCGCGTGACTGTGCTGAGTATCCTGCGCCGAACGCTCCATCGGCACGAAGACGACGTCGGCATCGAAGCGGTCGACCATGAAGTCGGCGGCGTTCGCGAGCAGCGCATGGTAGAAATGCTCGTCCAGGTCGGGTGCGGCAACGCCTGGCTCGCGTACCGACATGCCGATGACCGGACGGTCGCGCGCGAGACCCTCCTGCGCGAGCGCTTCGGGCGGCAGCGGCTCGGGCTCGAGAAGCAACGCAGGATCAGCGGTAATGAGAATTTCCCGGTCGACGCCTGCTTCCTCGAGAACCTTGTGCGCGTTCTTTTCGCGCACCGTGATCACGTCGACCTTGTTCAGGCAATCGCGGACGAGCGCTTGCGCGTTGGGGTCCTTGAGCGGCCCGGCGCCGATCGCGTAGAGCATGACCGGCACCCCGCCATCCTGCGCCACCACCGCCTCGCGCAGATACGTCTGTGCGTCGGCGTCGTACAGAATGCCGCCCCCGCCGAGGACGAAGAGGTCGAGGCGCTCGATTTCGGGCGCCACCTCCGCGCGCGAGAACGTCCGTACCGGAATCGCGCGGTCGACCCGGTGGCGGCGCTTCGTGTCGTCGGCGTCGCGCGTGAAGACGGTGATCTCGACCGGAAGCTCGCTTCGCAGCCGCGCGATCATCGACTGCAGGATGGCCTCGTCGCCGAGATTCAACCCGCCGTACGAACCGCTGATGCCGATCTTGTAGCGGTTATTCATCGCGGTGGGCGTGCGCAGCAATCGCGGCGTTGCGCTACATCGCAGCCGAGACTCCGTCAGTGCCTGCGCGTCCGACGGCTGCGCTCCGCCGTCTTGAGCGCCACGGCGACCGCCAGATCGATCGCCTGCTTCCTCGTCGCTGGCCGGCTGCGGCCGATCCGACCCACCGTCTCCCACTCGTGGACGAGCCGCTTCACGTTCCTGCTGACGGTGTTCCAGCTGGTTCCTTTTTGCAAAGGCATTCTCGCCTCGTGAAATGGCTTGCGGCCGCCGCCTCAATCCGCTGGAACCTTGCGCCAGTCGGGAATCGAAACGGGATCGAAGTCCTGCCATGCGCCGTCCTTCCACTTTCCGTCCGCCTCCTCGATTGCGTGGGCGCGATGACGCCGGAAGATCGCGATGGCGCGCTCGCGCTGCGACGGCGTCGGCGCGTGCGCCGCGACGACGACGCCCGCAGGCCGGTTGAGCGGCGGTTCGGGACGCGTTTCGCCTTTGCCGAGCGCTCCGACCGCACCGGCGAGGGAGCCGGCATAGGCACCCGCCGCCAACCCGCCAACGACCGCAGCGGGGCCGGCGAGGGGACTTGCGGCCAAGCCTGCCGCAAGCCCCGCCGCGCCGCCGATTGCCGCGCCGGCGAGCGCGCCTTTCCCCGCGCCTATCGCCTCCGGATCGGCGAACTGGTCGCCGCCGATCGGGAATCGGGCGTGCTGCCCGCCCGCGTTGAGAAAGAACGTCGTCGTCTCCGCGACGGAAAATCCTCCGCTGCGCAGCGTTCGCAGCGCGGACTCCGCCGTCTTGAAATCGTCGAACAGTGCGGCCACGATGTTGGGCACGATTCCTCCACTTGCGCTGGCTGCGGTTCCAACGCTACCGCTTCGCCGAGGGCGGCGCTGTCGGAAGCGGATGATTCGGGCGTAGGTGTCCGCCGACGGCTGATGCACTAGACTCTCGAAACAGCGCTGTTCCGTGTCGTTCGTCCGCGAAAGGATCCGCCGATGCCACCCCATCCGTTCGATCTTTCCGACAAGGTCGCGCTCGTCACCGGCGCCTACCGTGGCCTTGGCTTCGCGATCGGCAAAGGACTTGCGCAGGCCGGCGCGACGGTCGTGCTGAACGGCCGCCGGGCCGAAGCGCTCGCCACCGCGGCGAAGGCGCTCACCGATGCGGGGCTGCACGCGTCGACCGCGGTGTTCGACGTGACCGACGCACAGGCGATCGGGCGCGGCGTCGCCGGCATCGTCGAATCCTTCGGTCATCTCGACATCCTCGTCAACAACGCCGGCATCCAGCGTCGCAACCCGCTGGTCGATTTCGCGCAAAAGGACTGGGACGACATCATCGCCACCAACCTCACGGCGCCGTTTCTGCTCTCGCAGGCCGTGCTGCCGGGGATGATCGCGCGCAAGTCAGGCAAGATCATCCACATCGCGTCGCTGATGAGCGAGCTCGCGCGGCCCACCGTCGTGCCCTATACGGCGGCAAAGGGCGGCGTCCGCCAGCTGACGCGCGGGATGGCGGTGGAGCTCGCGCCGCACGGCATCCAGGTCAACGCGATCGCGCCCGGCTACTTCGCCACTGAAATGAACCGCGCGCTGATCGACGACGCCGACTTCAATGCCTGGGTGTGCAAGCGCACGCCGGCCGGTCGCTGGGGCCAGCCCGACGAGATCGCCGGGCTCGCCGTGTTCCTCGCTTCCGCTGCCGCCAACTACATGACCGGCCAGCTTCTCGTCATCGATGGCGGCATGTCCGTAGCCCTGTAGCGCTCAGCGTCGCCGGCCCCCCGGTCCGCCCTGCCGTCGCCCGGTCCCGAGGTGGCTGGCAAGCTAATTGCAGAAGTCGCCCTAACCGCGCCATTGTCGTGGCCGGACCGCGGACAGCCTGCCCGGCACCGTCACAGGGCGCCGGAAAGCGCTACCGCGGCCGCCTCGACCAGGGATTCCGGTCATGGTGTCACGGACAATACCGTACGAAAATGCGCAACTTCTTCCGCGGCGGCTCGCGCGCTACCCGCGTTTTGCAACGCCGCGCAGCGGAAAGAGGCCGAATCGGGAAGCCTTGGCGACCGATGCATTGAACGGATCGGCCTCGTCTCCGGGCCCGGACCGCGTATCGGACCTCCGCTTCGCTCGTCGCGTCCACCGGTTGCGCACGCTGGGACTCGGACTCGGGGTGCTCTGCGTTGCGGCGGTGCTGCGCTTGCACCAGGAATCCATCGGCTGGTGGCTGCTCCTCGCGGTGGACGGTTTTCTCTGGCCCCACATCGCCCTTCTCGTCTCGACGCACAGCGCGGATCCCAGAAGAGCCGAGATGCACAATCTGATGGTGGACTCGGCGCTCGGCGGCATCTGGGTCGCCGTGATGCAGTTCAACCTGTTGCCGAGTGTGCTGCTCGTGACGATGCTCTCGGTCGACAAGATGAGTGTCGGCGGCTTGCGGCTGCTCGTGCGGACGTTTGCGCTTCTCGCCGCCGCCTGCGCGATAACGTCGGCCGCTCTCGGCTTTCCGGTGGACATCGACACGCCGATGTTCGTCGTCGTGGCATGCCTTCCCTTTCTCGTCGGCTATCCGATCGCGATCAGCGCCGTCACCTACGCACTCGCGCGCAAGATTTCGCACAAGACGCGGCGCCTGGAGGAACTCGGCCGCACCGACGGCCTCACGGGCCTCGGCAACCGGCGCCAGTGCTTCGCCGTTGCCGAAATCGAGCTGGAGCGCCACTTCCGCACCGGACGGCCCGCGGTGCTCATCATCCTCGACATCGATCGCTTCAAGGCGATCAACGACCGGTTCGGCCACCCGGTGGGCGACGAAGTGCTCTGCGGCGTCGCCGAAATCCTGCGCCAATGCTGTCGCGCGACCGATACGCCGGCGCGCTACGGCGGCGATGAATTCATGCTGATCCTGCCCGAGACGGACTTGCAGGCCGCCGAGGAAGTGGCCGACCGCGTCCGCGCGCAGCTCGACACCCTGGTGCTCACGAATGCTTCCGAACTGCGCTGCACGGTGAGCCTGGGCGCGGCGGAGGCGACGCGAGCCATCATCAATGTCGATGTGTGGATCCAGCAAGCGGACGCGGCGCTCTATCGCGCAAAGGCCGCCGGCCGCGATCGGTTTGCAGGGACGTCCTGAGCCCATTCGAAGCCGCTCAACTCTCGCCCGTCATTCCCGCGCACGCGGAAATCCGTGTCGCTACTCAGGGTTGAAGGCGCCAGGTCTCCCCTTCGCGGGGACGACGAACAACTAACTTTGACGACGTCGCGCGCTGTGGCTAATCGTCCTCGCCGGGGACCGCCGCGGGACGGCGGTCGAGCAGCCGGTAAAGCCACGTCAGTCCGGCCGCGGTGTTTTGCAGCGGGCGGTACTCGCAACCGACCCAGCCGTCGTATTTCATTTCGTCGAGCTGCTTGAAGATCCAGGCGTAGTTGATTTCGCCGACGTCTGGCTCGTGGCGTCCCGGCGCGCCGGCGATCTGGATGTGCCCGATGTGCGGCAGGTAGCGGCGGAGCCGCTCGGTCAGATCGCCGCCGACGATCTGCGCGTGGTAGAGATCCATCTGCACCTTGATGTTCGGAAAATCCACTTCCTCGCGGATCGCGTGCGCCTCCTCCTGCGTCGAGAGGAGATACCCGGGCATGTCGCGCGGGTTGAGAGGCTCGATCAGCACGCTTACGCCCTGTTCCTGGGCTTCACCGCAGGCGAAACGCAGGTTGCGCACGAAAGTCGCGCGCTGGCGCGCACGATGCTCGGCGTCGGCATCGGGGGGCACCACGCCCGCCATCACGTGCACGCGGCGGCAGGCCAAGGTCTGCGCGTAGCGCAGGGCGGTGGCGAAGCTCGCCGCGAACTCGTGTTCGCGTCCCGGGAGCGCCGCAGTGCCGCGCTCGCCGGCGGCGTAGTCGCCAGGAGGCGCATTGAACAGCACCATTTCCAGACGATGCTGCTGCAGCAGCGTGGCGATGTCCTTGGCCGGTACCTCGTAGGGAAAAGCACACTCGACGGCGCGGAAGCCGGCGTGCGCCGCTTCCGCAAAGCGCTCGAGGAACGCGACCTCGTTGAACAGGAACGTGAGGTTCGCGGCAAATCGGGGCATCTTGCCTTTCGGTCCGGCTGCTTGGGCAAGCACCCGGACGCTTGTTTTTTTGATTCGTGGCGCGCGAAGGACGCGGGAGCACATGGTGGCCCCCGATGGCCCGGCTAAGTGTGCACCGTGAACACGCAACTCGCAACGCGCGGCCGCAACTCCGATGCCGAGGCGCCGTCCAAAGTTCAGGATTTGTGCGGTGCGGGTCCCTCGCCTTTACGTCCGGCAATGTTGCATATGCACATGAAATCCCTGCTCGCGACGAGGCGAAATGGGTTGTCGTAAAACTGCAACGCAACCGGCACCGTTCGTCGGGTGCGCCGGTTGTGGACAAGGCGGTGAATTGACGGTGGAAAATCGTTGGATATGCCGGAATCCGCACTGCAGCGCGCTGTTTTCGTTGTCGTTTTGGCGCCCTTGTTTTGTGGATCAAAAAGCGCTTGCCAAAACGGGGCCTCGCCACTATTCTTTGTGTTCAGCGGCCACTTGAACACTAGATATAGTAGATTTTGATTTGCAAGCAAAATCCGGGCGCCCTCCGGCCGACGCCACCCGCCGAAGGCGACGCCCCGAAGGGAAATTCCAGTGTGTCGCCCCGGAAACCCGCGTGCGCCAAGGCTTTGCGCGAAAGTGTCCGATCCGGAGCGGAACGCGCGGATCGCAGCCACAACGACAAGATTCGAACAGGAGATCCACCCATGCAAGTTCAGAGCGCTTCCTCCGGAACGACCTCCCCGACCGCGAAGAACCCGATGGCCGGTGAGCCTGGAAGCGCCATGACGACCGCCGCCGATCCGCGGTTCGCGCAGTACAAGGTGATCCGCCGCAACGGCGCCGTCGTGCCGTTCGAGCCGGCGAAGATCACCGTCGCGATGACCAAGGCGTTCCTCGCCGTCAACGGCGGCCAGGGCGCCGCGTCCGCGCGCGTGCGCGAGCAGGTGATCAAGCTCACCGACGCCGTCGTCGCCGCGCTGATGAAGCGCAAGCCCGAAGGCGGCGCGATCCACATCGAGGAAATCCAGGATCAGGTCGAGCTCGCGATGATGCGCGGCGGCGAGCACGAAGTCGCTCGCGCGTACGTGCTCTACCGCGAGCGCCGGGCGCAGGAGCGCGCGCAGGAAAAGTCGGCGCGCGGCGGCAAGGCGTCGTCCGCCGAGATCATCGTCGTCGAAGAAGGCGTGTCGCGGCCGCTCGACATGGAGCGCCTGACGCAGCTCGTCCGCGAATCGTGCGAGGGGCTTTCCGAGGTGGATCCGGAGCGGATCCTCAAGGCGACGCTGAAGGACCTCTACAACGGCGTGCCGATGGACGAGGTGCGCAAATGCGTCGTGCTCGCAGCACGCACGCTGATCGAAAAGGACCCGGCGTACAGCTTCGTCACTGCGCGCCTGCTGCTCGACTCGATCCGCCACGAGGCGCTCGGCGAAGAAACGGCGCAGCACGAGATGGACACGCGCTACGCGTCTTACTTCCCGCAGTTCGTCAAGCACGGGATCAAGATCGGCCTTTTGAACGAAGCGCTGCTGCAATACGACCTGCCGGCGCTGGGCGCCGCGCTTGTCCCCGCGCGGGACCTCAAGTTCGGCTACCTCGGCCTGCAGACGCTCTACGACCGCTACTTCCTGGTCGACCAGTACGTCGGCGGCCGCCGCTTCGAGCTGCCGCAGTGCTTCTTCATGCGCGTCGCGATGGGCCTCGCACTGAACGAGGTCGACCGCGAAACGCGCGCAATCGAGTTCTACAACGTGCTGTCGACGTTCGACTTCATGTCGAGCACGCCCACGCTCTTCAATTCCGGCACGCACCGCTCGCAGCTCTCGTCGTGCTACCTGACGACCGTCTCCGACGACCTGGACGGCATCTACGAGGCGATCAAGGAAAACGCGCTGCTGTCCAAATTCGCCGGCGGCCTCGGCAACGACTGGACGAACGTGCGCGCGATGGGCTCGCACATCAAGGGCACCAACGGCAAGTCGCAAGGCGTCGTGCCGTTCCTCAAGGTGGTGAACGACACGGCGGTGGCCGTGAACCAGGGCGGCAAGCGCAAGGGCGCGGTGTGCACGTACCTCGAGACATGGCATCTGGACATCGAGGAGTTCCTGGAGCTCCGCAAGAATACCGGTGACGACCGCCGCCGCACGCACGACATGAACACCGCGAACTGGATTCCGGACCTGTTCATGAAGCGCGTGATGGAAGGCGGCGACTGGATGCTCTTCTCGCCCTCCGACGTTCCGGACCTCCACGACAAGTGGGGCAAGGCGTTCGAGGAGGCCTATGTCCGCTACGAGGACAAGGCCGCGCGCGGCGAACTGAAGCTCTTCAAGAAGCTTCCGGCGGTGCAGCTCTGGCGCAAGATGCTGTCGATGCTGTTCGAGACCGGCCATCCGTGGATCACGTTCAAGGACGCGTGCAACGTCCGCTCGCCGCAGCAGCACATGGGCACGGTGCACAGCAGCAACCTGTGCACCGAGATCACGCTCAACACCAGCGCCACCGAGATCGCCGTGTGCAATCTCGGGTCGATCAACCTTCTCGCGCACATGAGAGAGTCCGACGCCGGGTGGGAGCTCGATCACGCCAAGCTCCAGCAGACAATCCGCACCGCGATGCGGATGCTCGACAACGTCATCGACATCAACTACTACGCGGTGGCGAAGGCGCGGAACTCCAACTTGAAGCACCGGCCCGTGGGCCTTGGCATCATGGGCTTCCAGGATTGCCTGCACCTCACGCATACGCCCTACGCGTCGGAGGCGGCGATGAAATTCGCCGACGCGTCGATGGAAGCCGTCTGCTACTACGCGTACCAGGCGTCGACGGAGCTCGCCGAGGAGCGCGGCCGCTATTCGTCGTACAAGGGGAGCCTGTGGGACCGCGGGATCCTTCCGCAGGACACGCTCAAGCTCCTGCGCGACGAGCGCGGTGGCTACGTCGAGATCGACGAATCCGCGACAATGGACTGGAATGCGCTGCGCTCGCGCATCCGCATCCACGGGATGCGCAACTCGAACTGCATCGCCATCGCGCCGACGGCGACGATTTCGAACATCGTCGGCGTTGCCGCGTCGATCGAACCCGAGTATCAGAACATCTACGTGAAATCGAACCTGTCGGGCGAGTTCACGGTGATCAACGACCACCTCGTCGCCGAGTTCAAGAAGTTGAACCTGTGGGACGAGGTGATGGTCGCCGACCTCAAGTACTTCGACGGCTCGCTCGCCAAGATCGACCGCATCCCGCTGGAGCTCCGCACGCTCTACGCGACGGCGTTCGAGGTCGACGCCAAGTGGATCGTCGAGGCGGGTGCGCGACGGCAGAAATGGATCGACCAGGCGCAGAGCCTCAACATCTACATGGCGGGCGCGTCGGGCAAGAAGCTCGACGACACGTACAAGCTCGCCTGGGTGCGCGGATTGAAGACCACGTATTACCTGCGCACGCTGGCAGCGACGTCGGCGGAAAAGTCGACGGGCAAGGGGGGTGAGTTGAACGCGGTGCCCACGTCGAGTGGCATGTCGGCAACGGGCACCAGCAGCAGGAACGCAAAGGTGGAGGCCGACGACGCGCCGAAGTACTGCGCGATCGACGACCCCCAGTGCGAAGCATGTCAATAGGCAGGACGTCAAAACAAGACAGGACGTCAATCAGGTAGCTGAATACCGCGGCATGCCCGCATGCAGTGACAGACGGGCCCCGCGCATGGAAGAGCGAAGCGCCCCGCATACCCGGACAGGAGGGCACGCGATGAACGCAAAGATCGACAAGTGGGAGTCCTACACCGACAAGGCTGGCCGGCGCCATTGGCGCTGGCCCGCGGCGATCCAGACGACCGGCGCACGCGTTGTCGACACCGAGGACCACGACGACACCGCGACTCCGCGCTGGATGCAGCCGGAGCTGGCGGTGGAATCGGGCCACGGGGACTGAAGGAGCACTCTGGCGTCGGATCGGAAGACCGGTCCGGCGCCCCACTGGCCGCGGGAGCGGCACGCCGGAGCATCGGCGCGCTGCGCCAACGGAGCGTTCGTCAACCTGCCAAGAGGAGGCCGATTTGGCCCGTTACGAGCATGTGCAGCGGCATGTCATCGAAGCGCGGTACCTCGGAGACTACAAGGTCTGGCTGGAATTCAACGATGGACGGAAAGGCGTGGTCGACCTGTCGGACGATCTCTACGGCGAGAACTTCGAGCCGTTGCGCGACAAGGTCCGATTCGCCGATTTCTATCTCGATTACGGACTCGCGACGATCGCCTGGCATCACGGCGTCGATTTCGCGCCCGATTACCTGTACGAGAAGTTGAGCGCGATGCACTGACTACGACGCCGCTCCGCAGCTCTGCCGTGGTCTTCGCGAATGGCGGTTCGGACAGAAACCGTCGTCTCCGCAGGCGGGAACCCAGTGGCTCTCGGCGAACGACACTGGATTCCCGCGTTCGCGGGAATGACGGCATGGGTGGACGGCGATATCGAGCAGTCGGGCGAAGCCGAAATGCGCGATGAAGCGCGGGCACCGCGCCCCAACTTAGAAAAATGGAGCACCGGAGAAAACCATGTTGAACTTCGACGACGACCTCGCCCCCGCCGCGCAGCCGCGCCTTTCGCCGGCCGCGGCCGACACGATCCGCGCACAGACCGCGGGCGGCATCCTGTCGCCTCAGTTTTCACGCGAGCCCGTCCACGACCTCGACGTCGAGCGGCAGGCGATGGCCAACGGCTTCCGCCGCGTGCAGATGGAGGACAAGCGCGTCATCAACGGCTCCTCGGACGTGAACCAGCTCGTGCCCTTCAAGTATCGCTGGGCGTGGGAAAAGTACCTCGCCGCCTGCGCCAACCACTGGATGCCGCAGGAGGTGAACATGCAGCGCGACATCGAGCTGTGGAAGAACCCGAACGGCCTGACCGACGACGAGCGCCTGATCGTCAAGCGCAACCTCGGCTTCTTCGTCACCGCCGACAGCCTGGCCGCCAACAACATCGTGCTCGGCACCTATCGCCACATCTCGGCGCCCGAATGCCGGCAGTACCTGCTGCGGCAGGCGTTCGAGGAGGCGATCCACACGCACGCCTACCAGTACATCGTCGAGAGCCTGGGGTTGGACGAGGCGGAGATCTTCAACGCCTACCACGAGATCAAGTCGATCCGCGACAAGGACGAATTCCTGATCCCCTACATCGACGTGCTGACCAATCCGCTGTTCAAGACCGGCACGCCGGAAGCCGACCGCGCGCTATTGAAGAGCCTGATCGTCTTCGCCTGCATCATGGAGGGCCTCTTCTTCTACGTCGGCTTCGTGCAGATCCTGGCGATGGGCCGCCAGAACAAGATGACGGGATCGAGCGAGCAGTACCAGTACATCCTGCGCGACGAGTCGATGCACTGCAATTTCGGCATCGACCTCATCAACACGATCAAGATGGAAAACCCGCACCTGTGGACGCCGGAGTTCCGCGAGGAGATTCGCACGCTGATGAAGAAGGGTGTGGACCTCGAGTACGCCTACGCCGAGGACACGATGCCGCGCGGCGTGCTGGGCCTGAATGCCACGATGTTCAAGGAATACCTCCGCTTCATCGCCAACCGCCGCTGCCAGCAGATCGGCGTCGATCCGCTCTTCGACAAGGCCGACAACCCGTTTCCGTGGATGGCGGAGATGATCGATCTCAAGAAGGAAAAGAATTTCTTCGAGACGCGGGTGACGGAGTATCAGACGGGCGGTGCCCTGAGCTGGGACTGACAAGTTGGGTCGTCGAGAGGCGCATGACAGGCGCCTCTGAACCCAGAAGCGGCGACCAGTCGAAATGGGCGCGACAGGCTGCGCCGCCCAAGCCTAGGCGGGGACTGCGCGCAGTCTCCGTTTCGTTCGAATCGGCCGGCGGATCTGCGGAGGCGCTCCGTGGTGTCGGCGCGCCTACCGCCCGACCCGCGGAAGCCCGCGACGATGTTGCCAATTCAATCGAAACATCGGCACCTGTCGGCGCCTTCCCTTTGGAAGGAACAACTAATCGACGCGACCCTGCCCTATTTCCTGGCGGAGAGCCTGTTCCGGCGCCGTCAGCTTAAGGCGCCGCAGCCGTTCCCATAGGTTCTTTCGGCTAATTCCGACGGCGGCGGCAGTCTTGGTCATCTGCCAGTCGTGCCGCCCTAGCTCCTGCAGCAGGTATTGGCGCTCGCACTCCTCGAGACATGTCGCCAGCGACGGGCACCTCACTCCGGCACAGCTCGAGCCGAATCCGCAGTCGCCGCACGCCTGCTCTTCGTCGAAGAGGACCTGCGGGTCGAGCAGCGTGCCGGGCGTGAGTACGTACGCGCGTTCAATGCAGTGGCGGAGCTCGCGTACGTTTCCGGGCCACAGGTAATTGAGCAGGGCGGCCTCGGCGCCGGCAGATAGCATCTTGCTTTGCCCGTCGCTTTGTTGCGCCACCTCGCGCAGAAATCGTCGCGCATACCAGAGAATGTCCTCGGGGCGCTCGCGCAGTGGCGGAATTCGCAGATGCACCACGTTTATGCGGTAGAACAGGTCTTCCCGAAAAGCACCCTGCTCGACCAGTTTCTTGAGGTCCCGGTGAGTAGCGCAGACGAGACGGAAATCAACGGTCACGCTTTGTTCGCAACCCAGCCGCGTCACCTTCCGATCCTGCAAGACGCGCAGGAGCTTCACTTGCATGGCCAGAGGCATGTCGCCGATTTCGTCGAGGAACAGCGTGCCTCCGTTGGCCTGCTCGAGCAATCCCCGCTTTGCCCGCGTGGCGCCCGTGAATGCACCGCGCTCGTAGCCAAAGAGCTCGGCCTCCAGGAGCTGCTCCGGAATTCCGCCACAATTGACGGCCACAAACGGCTGCTCCGAGCGCAGCCTGTCGGCACGGTGAATCTCCCGTGCAACGACTTCCTTGCCCACGCCGGATTGGCCCGTCACGAGGACCGTGGTCGCTTGACCGGCGAGGCGCGGAAGCATGTCCTCGATGCGGCGCATCCCGGACGAAAGCCCCAGGACGGGCAGCCGCTTGTCGTGCGGCGCATCCGGCATGTGCGCGCGAAGCTTGGCAACCAGCTTGTCGAGGTCGAATGGCTTGGTTATGTAATCAACCGCACCAAGCTTCAGCAGCGCGATGGCACGCTCGACGGTTCCATATCCGGTGATGAAGATCCACGGCGGCACATACAACTGCTCGGCCTGCAGTTGCTCGAACAGCTTGTCGCCATCGCGGTCCGGCAGGCGAATGTCGCTGACCACGACATCGTAGCGCCGCTCAGTGAGCACCCCGGCCGCACTCGCCGCGGACTTGTACCAATCGCACTGAAATCCCTCGAGCTCGAAGCGGTCGACAAGCGACTCGCCCATGATGGCGTCGTCTTCCACCAAACACACGTGCAATGAACTGTGTTCCATCATGGCGATATCGGTAGGTTGACGGTGAAGACCGTTTGTCCGGGCTTGCTCTGAGCCTCGACTCGCCCGCGAAGCTGGGCCGCCAACTGGTAAGTCATCCACAAGCCGAGCCCGCGTCCCTTGTTGCGCGATTGGGCGAACGGTTCGAAGAGGTGCTGCAGCTGCGTCTCCGTCAGCGCCTCGCCATCGTTCTCGATGCGGACCTTGAGCTCATTGTTCGCCGGCGTGACCGCCGAACTCACTCGTCCATGCTCTCGCGCCGCGTCCACCGCGTTCAGCAGGAGATTCAGGAGAATCTGGCGCACCTCCGTCGAAGGAAGCGGCAGAGGTTCGGTGACCTGATTCTGCCATTCAAGCCGGATATGCTTGCCTTGGACGTTTGGCAGCAGCAGGGTGTGGACGTCCTCGATGTCGTGTGGCGTCAGCGCGCGGCTCTCCAGGCGGGCCTCGACCAGCAGGGCCGCGACCGTCTCCCGAATTTGCGTGAGACCACGCTCCAGCAGCGACATCGTGCGGTCGATGTAGGAAGGGTCGCCGCCCGGCGTCCGCCGGTACGTGCTGACGGCATTGAGCATCCCGCCGAGGGGATTGTTGATTTCATGCGCGATGCCGGCAGTAAGTCTGCCGATGGCCGCGAGACGCTCAGACGCCAGCACCTCTTCCTGAAGTGCCTCCTTCTCCCGGAGACCGTTGGCCATCTTGTTGAAGGTTGCGCCGAGTTCCGCGATCTCGTCCTTGCCGGGCGGAGTCTTGACCGCAACGTCAGACGCCGGATTCCTCGCGACCTGTCGGATAGCCGATGACAGCTGCAGCAAGGGTCCGGCGATTTGCTTGCCCCACAACCACCCGAGCGGGGCCAGAATCAGAAGCACGATGGCGGTCGACACGGCCGCCTTGCGAACTGTCTCGAGAAACCGCCCACGGTACATGTTGCTCGGGTATTCCAGGACCACCGTTCCCAGCCGCGTGTTGTCGTTGGAAAGCAGCGGCACCATCATCACTGCCAGCGCCGGATCGAGGTCTTCCGACACCGCGGGTAGCGCATCGGGCTCCTTCAGCCTTTCTGCGAGCTTCGCGGCCACCGGGCCAAGCGTCGCCAACGGCTGCGTTGCTGGGAATCGCCTGGGATCGGTCGCCACGTAGATCGCGCCCTGGTTGTCGACGACGACGATGGTTGGCTGGCCGCGCTGCTGGCGCGGCGAATCAAATGGCGTAGTGATGACTTCGTAGGCCTGCCACATGTCGTCATGCAGCATCGCCGGCTGCAGGGTTCGCGAGAGAGTCTTGCCAAGCGATAACGCATGTTCGACGAGGTCACGCTTGGCGGCGTCATTGACATCGGAGATGAGCGGCACCGCAACCGCCAGGGCCGTGAGCGCGATCACCAGGATCAGACTTGCCGGAATCTTGTAGCGATAGCTGACGTTGTTCAGCATGGCTTAGCTCGCCTGCACCAGGCGCATGTTCTCGGCGATTCCGTTGAAAACGCTCTCGGGTGCGACCTGGAATCCGTCCAGGTTGAGCCGGGTCAACAGGCGCTTTCCATTGGGCGTCGCTTTCATCGACACCAGGACATCCTGCAGTCGCCGGAAGTTGGATTCAGGAAGTTGCGAGCGCGTCACGAACGGCGGGAAGCCATATTTCGCCGAACGGTGCGCAACGCGCGTCTGCTCCGTGACCTCGGGATGCAGAATCTGCAGCGTGTCCCAAACGTAACCGTCGACTGAGCCACCCTGGGCGAGTTCCGCGGCGACTGCGTCGACGACTCGCCGGTGACCCCAGGTGTAAAACGTCTTGCGAAAGAACGTCGCCGGGTTCTTCCCCAACCGGATGAGTTGCGAATTGGGGACGAGCCACCCCGAGTTGGAATCGGGGTCCGAGAAGGCGTAAATCCTCCCCTGCAAGTCGACGATGGAGTTCGTCGTGCGGTCCCTCTTCGGCACTATCACATAGGATTGGTACAGTGGCTCCTGATGGTAGGTGGGGACGGCAAGCAGGCGCATCGCCGAGCGATAGTGCACGTAGGGGTAGCCGCATATCCACGCGGCGTCGAGCTTCTGGGCAATCAGCAGTTCGCTGACTTCCCGATAGCTCCTGCGCTGGACAAAGACGACGGAGCGACCGAGCTCGCCCTGCAAGTACCCCTGCCATTCGCGCAGGAAGGCGACATCGTCGTCCAGGAAGACCGGGGTCGTCCCAATCGACAACCCTGGTACCTGTTCGGCCCGGCCAGCGCAGGGCGCCAAAGCCGCGCATCCAGCGGCAACGACGTTCTTCAGGAACTGTCGGCGCAACATGAAATCTCCCCAACCAACCGGAGCGTTACTGCTCGGTAACAGAGGCTGCTTCGTCGCATCGCCGCAAAGTAACTCGCCGGTAACGCCACGACGGCGCGTGCCGTGGGCCGTAACATTAACCCTCTGATTTCGCGTTGTACAGCACGCACGGCATCGTTATTGCAAACGCTTTGCGCGGTTCGCCCGACCACGGGGCGGAGTCAATAACGACTGAGGAGGAGCCCAATGGCCGACCACGTGTCGCGACGCGATTTCCTGAAGATCACGGGCAGCGTCGCAGCCGGTGCTGCCGCACTGCCGGCGACAGCCGAAGCCGCGACCGCTGCGAATGCGGGAGCAGCGACCTTGCCTTACCCAGAGAAGTCAGTCGGAAAGGGTGCCGCACTAAGTGTCGACAAGCCGGTCGCGTTTACCTTTCCCGATGCGTCTTCGCCGTGTGCCCTGGTGAGAACGGGGGCCCCCGTTCCCGGAGGAGTTGGACCCAATCGGGATATCGTCGCCTATAGCACCATGTGCACGCACATGGGCTGCCCGGTGGCATATGACCCGGGACAAAAGGTGTTCCGCTGCCCGTGCCACTTCAGCACGTTCGACGCCGAGCGCGACGGACAGATGGTCTGCGGCCAGGCAACCGAGAATCTGCCGCGAGTCATCCTTCGCTACAACGCGAGCGACGATTCGCTAACCGCGGTGTCGATTAACGGTCTGTTGTACGGCCGTCAGTCCAACATCCTCTAGCCAGCGGAGGAGATGCACATGAGCACGACCAAGGACCGCGTTGCGCTGCCTCCCGTCAACGCCCAGCGCACCAACCTGACCTGCCACTTCTGCATTGTCGGATGCGGCTACCACGTTTACAAATGGGACGCCTACACGGAAGGCGGCCGAGCACCGCACGAGAACGCGCTCGGAGTGGACTACCGCAGGCAGGTGCCTCCGCTCACGAACATCATGACCCCGGCAATGGCGAACACCATCGCCGACAAGGACGGCCGCAGATACAACATCATGATAGTTCCGGACAAGGGCTGCTCGGTGAATCAGGGTCTTTCGTCCACTCGAGGCGGCCAAATGGCACGGGAAATGTACACCGGCGATGGCGTTGCCAAGGAGCGGCTGCGCAATCCGCGCGTCTACCTGGGTGACCACTGGGTCGATACCAACTGGGACGACGCATTGGCACTCTATTGCGGCGTGACCAAGAAGATTCTCGACAGCGATGGTCCGAGCGGACTGGTGTTCGATTGCTTTGACCACGGCGGCGCCGGAGGCGGATTCGAGAACACCTGGGGCACCGGCAAGCTGATGTTCACTGCGCTCAAGACGCCGATGGTGCGGATTCACAACCGGCCGGCATACAACTCCGAGTGCCACGCCACGCGGGATATGGGCATTGGAGAACTCAACAACAGTTACGAAGATGCGGAGTTGGCCGACGTCATCATGGCCATCGGCTGCAATTCATACGAGACGCAAACCAACTACTTCCTGGCGCACTGGCTGCCGAATCTGCAGGGGAGCACCGTCGAGAAGAAGCGGAAGTGGTTTCCCGGCGAGGCTGCCGCCAAGGCCCGCATCATCTTCGTCGACCCGCGACGGTCTCCGACCATCGCCATCTGCGAAAAGGTGGCGGGTCCCGACAATGTCCTTCACCTCGATATCGAGCCGGGGACCGACATCGCGTTGTTCAACGCCCTGCTCACCCACGTCGTCGAACAGGGCTGGCACGACAAGGAATTCATAGCCCAATACACGCGCGACTTCGACGTCGCGACGAGCGCCAACAAGCTTTCGCTCGACGAGGCCAGTCGTATCACCGGCGTTCCAACCGCCAAGCTGCGGCAGGCCGCCGAATGGGCGTACAAGCCGAAGGCGGGGAGCCAACGCACCCGCACGATGCACGCCTACGAGAAAGGCATCATCTGGGGCAACGACAATTACCTCATTCAGTCGGCGCTGGTCGACGTCGTGCTGGCGACGCACAACGTCGGGCGAAGGGGCACCGGCGTTGTCCGGATGGGGGGCCACCAAGAGGGTTACACGCGGCCGCCGTACCCCGGCGATAAGAAGATCTACATCGACCAGGAGATCATCCAGGGCCGGGGACTCATGTACACGGCATGGGCATGTAATCCCTTCCAGACCACGCTCAATGCCGAGCAGCACCGGCAGGTGATGCTCCGGCGTGCCGGAATCGTGAAGGAGGCGATGAGCAAGGCGCGCGGCGCGAGCACGGCACAGATGGTCGACATCGTCTACGACGCCGTGAAGAACAGGGATGGCCTGTTCCTCGCCACGATCAACCTCTACCCAACCTCCTTGGCACAGGCCGCACATCTGATGCTGCCGAGCACGCATCCGGGCGAAATGAATCTGACCTCGATGAATGGGGAACGCCGGCTGCGGCTGTCGCAGCGGTTCATGGACCCGCCCGGGGTCGCCCGACCGGATTGCCTGATCGCCGCCGACATCGCCAACACGCTGAAGCGGATGTACGAGAGCGATGGCAAGCCAGACATGGCGCAGCGATTCTCCGGATTTGACTGGAAGACCGAAGAAGACGCCTTCAACGACGGCTTCCGCAAGGCCGGCACCGCGGGCGCGCCACCGATTGACAGTCAGGGCGGCGACACGGGCCACCTCGCGACCTACGAGCGTCTCGTGGCGGCAGGCAACAACGGTGTCCAGCTGCCCATCAAGGAGTACAAGGACGACAAGCTGGTCGGCACCGAAATGCTCTACATGGACGGCAAATTCAGCACCGCGGACGGCAAAGCCATCTTCAAGCCCTCGGTTTGGCCGGGATTGCCCAAGATGGTCACCGACCAGAAGGCGAAGTACAAGTTCTGGATAAACAACGGTCGCGTCAACGAAGTCTGGCAGACCGGTTACCACGACATGTACAACGAGTTCGTGCGCAACCGGTGGCCGATGGCATTCATCGAGCTCAATCCGCAGGACGCGCAGGCGCTGGGCGTCGCATCAGGAGACGTGGTCGAGCTCTACAACGACTATGGTTCCACCTACGCGATGGCTTATCTCGAGCCGTCCATCAAGACCAACCAGGCGTTCATGCAATTCGGGTACTACAACGGAATTGTCGGTGATGTGACCACGCCGTGGACCGACCGCAACGTCGTGCCGTACTACAAGGGGACGTGGGCCAGCATCCGACGGGTAGGCAGCGTTACCGATTTCAAAGCGGACGTGAGCTTCAAGTCACGGCGGTGGGCCTAGCGGGTGAACGCTCGTAGCGCTGCGAAATAGACACATCGACGCACTTGACGCCCCCTTCTCCTCCTGGGGGCGTCTCTTGTTGTGGAGGCCGACCGACGGACTATCACGGCGAATTCGAAAGCGACGACGAGCGGGCACTCGTGCACATTCCTCCGGCGACGCGGTGACGACTCGACGAGAGCGGCATCAAACTGACCCTGAAGCAGTGGCAGGCGCTGCCGATGGCCGTCGAGGAATTCGCTGATGCACTGCCTAGCAGGACTGAGTCCGAGGTGGCGAACGAAGAACAATCCAAAGCCACTCAAGAGCTCTGCACCAGGTCGCTTTCCTACGAACAATAGTGTATCTCCACAGTGGCATGGGCAATTTCATTATGCTCGGCTAGCCACTCCCGGACGCGGCCGGGTGTCAGCGCATGGTCGTGCGTGACTACGCTGAGCGCGCATGCATACGAGCGTTTGCCTACGCGCCAAACATGAAGGTCGGAGAGTCGCGCCGCACCTTCTTCGGAATGTGCTTCAACAGCCTCACGAATCTCCGCCACGACGGGATGGTCCATCTCGCGGTCAAGGAGCACAGTGCTGGTCTCGCGAATGAGCCCACGCGCCCAAACGGCGACCAGCGCGGCGCCGACAATGCCCATCACCGGGTCAAGCCAGGACCACCCCCACAGCCAGCCACCGGCGAGGGCGACAATGGCCATCACAGACGTTGCCGCGTCGGCGACAACATGCAAGTAGGCGGACTTAAGGTTCAGGTCGTGGTGATGTAGATGGTCACTCCGGGAACCGTGCCCTTCCTCGTCGTGGTGATGGTGCGCGCCTCCCAGAATTAGGGCGCAAAGAATGTTGACGCCCAAACCGACGACGGCAACGACGATTGCTTCCTGGTAATGAATGGGCCGGGGCGCGACGATTCGCTCGGCTGAGGCGATGACCATCAGCGCCGCAACGCCGAGTAGCACTACGGCACTCGCAAAGCCCCCCAGCACCTCAATCTTCCAGGTGCCGAACGCAAAGCGGCGGTCTTTGGCATGGCGCCGCGCCGCAGCGTAGGCAAACGCACTCAAGCCGATGGCCATGGCGTGGGAACTCATGTGCCAACCGTCGGCAAGCAGGGCCATTGAGTTGAACCACCAACCCGCCGCAATTTCGACGACCATCATCGCTGCCGTTATCCACATCACGGCCCGTGCGCCACGTTCGCCCGCCTCGTTTCCGGTGTCGAACTGGTGGTCGTGCGTCCACAGGGACAGGTCCTGGGTGTGCATGGCACGCTCCGAGCTAGCGTCTCGACTCAAGACGTCAGTTTGAAACGGTTTCGGGTCACCCGCAACTCGACTCTCCTTCCCGTCCGGGCCGTACCGCGGTAACCGGGATGCTCCAAAGCCTTCGTTGCGCTTGATCTATCAATTGGAGTTGCAGACTCGATGCAGATCGCGCGCAGCAAAAGGGAATCGACCGTAGCGGCACTCGCCGATGGTGGAATCGATTCCACGCTATACATGTATCAGCTCTTCGTGAGCAACGGCCTTCAGTTCAATCCGGAGGCGACATCGGAGTCTGCCTTCGAGAACACAACCCTCGATGACGATGCACATCGCCTCACGATTCAAGTCCGCGCGATCGAGCGCCAAACTATTCCTTGTGCAGATAGTGCTTTTCCAGGAACTCGGACCTGAAATTCTGTGGCGGTGTGACAATGTCCGGCCGGCCCTCCGGCGTGAAGTCCATGAGATTCCAATACGGCCACACCGTGTCGACGTGATTTCCCGGCAGTTCGGTTCCCCAGAAATGAAAGATCTTTCCACCCTGCTTCCTGAATACATGCATCACCGGCCGTTGCATCTCATCGGAGTCTCCCTGGCACCTGTAATCGGCCTGATACGCAGAGTCAAATCCGGAAACCAGCGCAATCTGCAACCATCCACGTTGCTTGGCCCACGCATTGATTCGTTCAGGCGGGGCTTTGGCAATGGCGACAAACGCGGCGTCTCGAGTGACCTGATACGAGGATCGATCAAACCCGTCGACCAGCGACGTACAGGAAGGACAGGGCTTGTCCCAGCTCGGACCGTACATCCATGAGTAAATCAGCAGCGTGTTCTTGTCCGCAAACAGCTCGGAGAATTTCACGCGCTTCCCTACTTTTCCATCGTTTGCCCACTGGAAGACATAGTCCTCTTTCAACTGTCCCCCGAGAGGAAGATTGCGGCGTTTTTCTGCCACGGCTTTTACTTTGTCGACAAGCTCCTGTTCGTCTTTGAGCAATGCGTCGCGCGCATCGCGATACGCTTTGCTTTCGTTTGGATACCGTAGTTCACTCATGTTCGTCTCCTCTTTGAAATGAGTATTCCGATGATCTCGTCGCCGAGCGAATTGCGTGCGTCATCCGAGCCCGACCGCTTGCGCGATCAGAATCAACCCTGCCACGACGACGACAGCCCCGGTCGCGCGCGCGACGCGCTCAGCGGCTGGCAGGAGGCGCTCGACGGTGATGGCTGCCGCTACGACGGCCATTGCGCGAACGTCCATGACGCCGATGACCAGAAGGATCGCGATCAGCCCGGAACAGCAGTAGCTGCAGTGGAGGCCCAGCCGCAGGCCGTGTCGCCAAGCCGTGCCGGCGTCGGCCGGCAGCGTACGGCCGCGCCCCGGCATCTCGCGGCAGCAAGCGAGGTGACGCATCTTCCACGCGGTGAACTGGAGCGCGCCGGCAATCAGGACGACCACACCGACCGCGATCGGAACCGCGCGCGCCAGCGCCGGCTGCTGCATCTCGACCGCCGCCAGCGCGACCCCCAGCGGAAAGGCGGCCATTCCGAACATGGTCCAGACGAAGAAGTAACCCACACCCACGAGCGCGGACAGCCGATTGAGGCGCGTCTCGCCTGGCCTGCCGACGGCCTGGCGGTAGCGCCGAAGCATCGGGACCAACGACGGCACCATCATCGCCATCATCATCACGACCCACATGCCGAGGAACGACGCCGCGGCGCCGGCCCACGTCTGTCCGGGCATCCGCATCCACGCCATCGACATCGTCCAGCCGCCGGGCATCGTCATCTCGCCCATCGCGGACATGGACGCGCACCAGACGATCGTTACCGCCGCGCTGGCAGCGAAGAGCAGCGCTGAGACGCCAAAAAACGCTTGCTGGGAAGCTCGCTCGGAAGTCATGCGTCGTGAGATCTCCACGCGAAATCGCTCAGCCCTTGTCGTAGATGAGGAGCTGCGAGCGTCCTCGGAAAAGGTCTGCCAGCGAGGCGCTCCCCTCGTCGGTCTCGAAGCGATACTTCTTGTCGATGCGAACCCGGGGCAGCTCCTGCCGACGCCGCGCGAGCTCGTTGCCACGCCGCGTGTGCTCCTTCTCCGCCTTGAGCAGTTCCAGCCGGGCCGCGACCCACTCGTCACGTGTTCCGGTCTTGTGATCGGTCATCGTTCTCTCCTTCTTTCGATCATCGTTTCGCGTGCCTAGTTCTTCTTGGCGTAGGTGATGAGCGACAGCGTCGCCCCCTGCGGATCCATGATCGTTGCGAACCGGCCGACGGTTGGGATGTCGGTCGGCTCGAGCAGCACGCGCCCGCCCAATGCCGGCACGCGCGCGGCGACCGCGTCGACATCGTCGACGGTGACGTAACCGTCCCAGCTGGAAGGCATGCCTTGCGCGTTCGGCGGGATGTCGGTGATGCCGCCCACACCCTGCCCGCCGACGCTGATGATCGTGTACGTGTTCTTGCCCATGTCCATGTCCTTCAGCTCCCAGCCGAGCAGCTGGCCGTAGAATTTGCGCGCGGCCTGCCTATCACTGGTCGTCAATTCGGTCCAGCTGAAGACGCCATGTGTTGCGGAGGGTGTCGCCATGATTGCGGCTCCTTACTTGCGTTGCAGATAGGATTGCAGCCAGCCCAGCACGCGCTTCCATCCCTGGTTGTGATCGTCGCGTTCGGGCGCGTTGGCGAAGCCGGAGTGCGTGAGCGTGACGTGCGTGCCGGAGGACGTCGGCGTCAACTCGATCAGCACATGCGTCTCCGTCGTGTCGGTGCCGCCCCAGTCGTGATTCCACGTGAAGCCGAGCACTCTCGGCGCCTCGATGCGCGTATATGTGCCGTAGACGGAGAACTCCTTGCCCTGGGCGCTCTTGCCTTCCGTGATCCACTTGCCGCCGACGCGGAGGTCGCTCTCCATCTTCTGCCCGCGGTAGACGCCGTCGTCGCCCCACCACGCGAGGCGCTGCTGCGGGTCGATCCACGCCTGGAACACGCGTTCAGGCGGCGCGTCGATGTCGATTTCGACGACGATCGTGTCGTTCATGCTTGCGGTGTCGTTCATGTCAGTGCGCCTTTCCTTTCTGCTCGACGAAGCGTTTGAGATTTCGAAGCTGGTGCTGCCACATGTGGCGGTAGTGCGCGAGCCAGTCGTCGACGTTCTTGAGCGGCCCGGCGTTGAGCTCGTAGAGGCGGTTGCGCCCCACCTTGATCTCGGTGACGAGCTCGGCCTCGCGCAGGATGCGCAGGTGCCGCGAGATCGCCGGACGGCTGATCGGGAAATCGCGGGCGATCCCACCCACCGGCTGGCTGCCCTCCCGCAGCAGCGTGAGAATCGCCCGCCGCGTCGGGTCGGCGAGTGCCTGGAACACGTCGCGCTCGTCCGGCTTATCGGAAACCTTATGGTTACCCATCGTTGTCGTAGTCGCGCAATAGTCTACTTTCAATCGGCCATTCATCGGTAACTGTTGCGTTACTCATTATACGCGGCGGCGGAGCGTTGTCAAGTGGGGCCGTGCTTGCGGTTCGGGCGCACCCGTCGCGAACACCCTGCCCCGGTTTCAAGTCGAAGTAACTACCAGCGCTACGCGCAGATCAATTGGGCGGCATCATGGTTCGCGGCGGCGTTCGCGGTGGAGGCGTTGCTGCTGATCGGTCTTGGCGTCGCTGCCGGCCGGATCACCTTCGAGCGTGCCCGTGGCGCCGCATTATGGATCGCAACCGCGCTGGTCGCGATTGCGGTCCTCGGCTATCCGTTGCTGGCGCCGCTCGCAGGCCGGCCATGGACGACCGCCGAGGTCTTCGGCGTGACACCTGATCCGCCGGCGATCGCGACGGTCGCGGTGCTCGCGCTCGTCCGCGGGCGTGTCCGCTGGCTGCTGCTGATCGTTCCGCTGCTCTGGTGCGCGATCGCCGCGGCGACGCTGCGGGCGATGGAGAGCCCGGTGGTCTTCGTCGTGGCCGCGGCCGCCCTGCTTGCGCTGTTGCTGGCGGCACGCGGCGCACGCAGCCGTGGCGCTATCGCAGGCCGCCCGATGCGGTGATCCTCTCGCCCGTCAGCCATCGGGCATCGTCGGAAGCGAGGAACACGGCGACCCGCGCGATGTCATCCGGCTGCCCGAAACGTCCGAGCGGCGTGTCCGCCACCATCCGCTTCGCGAAGTCGCTGCCGACGACCCCGCTGCTGCGGGTGCCTTCGGTGTCGACGCCGCCCGGCGCGATCGTGTTGACCCGGATCTTCCGCGCCCCGAGTTCCTTGCCCAGCACGCGGGTGATCGTGTCCACGGCGCCCTTGGTCGCCGAATACACGACCGAGTTGGGCGGCGCGCTGGTGCTCGCGACCGAGCTGATGTTGATCACGCTGCCGCCGTCGGGCCCGAAATGCTTCACCGCCTCCTGGATCGTCAGGATCGGACCGAGGACGTTGGTGTTGAACTCGCGGTGGAATTCGTCTTCGGTGACGCTTTCCAGCGGCTCGAAAGCGTAGATGCCGGCGTTGTTCACCAGCACGTCCGGCGCGCCGAACGCCTTCTTCGTCTCGGCGAAGAGTCGCTTCACGTCGGCCGCCTTCGCGACGTCGCCCTGCACCGCGACTGCCCTGCCGCCCTTGCCGTTAATCTCCGCGACCACGCGCTCGGCGCCCTGCTTGCTCGAGGCGTAGTTCACCACCACTGCGGCGCCCGCCGCGCCCAGGCCCTTCGCGATCGCCGCGCCGATGCCCTTGGACGCGCCGGTCACGATCGCCACCTTGCCATTCAGTTCGCTCATTTCGCAGCTCCTGTCGTTGCGCCATCATTTGACGCTTAGACAAGTATCGAAGCGATGAAGCGGAATTTCAAGGGCCGCTCCGTTATAACCTTAGATTCTGGAAAGGCGGTCCAGATACGCCTGCAGGACGTCGCGACGCAGGGCCAGGTTCATGAATTTCCCCGCGCGGGCGATCTCCACCAGCCCCGCCGTTTCCAGCTCCTTGATGTGATGGGAGAGTGTCGCGGCGCTCACATCGTGGGCTTCGGAGAGCTCGCTGCACGGAACCGGAGTGTCGCCGGCGCCGATCTGCTTCAGAATCTGATAGCGGCGCGGTTCAGCGAGCGCGCGGGCGATCCGCTCGAATTGCCGGTTGGTCAGGCGACGGGGCTTGGAAGCAGTCATCGTTCGATTGCGCTTTGCCGCGACCTTTCGGCTCCGCAATCTTCGCACACTCGCGTCGCGGAATGCGCGAACGACCGAGAGTGCGCGGCGGGGCACCGTCGACGTCGAGCCGCATCCGGCGCGCGGAGTGGCGGGCGGCGCGGATTTCGGTGCGTAGGCGGACGCGACCCGAAGCGAATTTCCGCTTCAGCACGCGCTTTAGCGTCGCAGCGGGCTCCATGGTGCGTGGCCGGGCGGCCGCGGCCCGACCGGTCGGGTGCCGTGGCCCGGACCCCCGCGGCGATGGAAGTTCGTGTCCCGGATCACCACGACGTTCCCATAATACGGCCACGACCATCCACCCCACGCGACGCCGCAGTCATCCCATGAATAGCCGCAGCCCCACGCGTTCTGCGGCGGCGTGTCAGCGACGTACTGCACCGGCGGCCCCCAGCTTGCATATTGCGCGACCGGCGGCGGCGAGTAGGCCCCGGGTGGGAAACCGGATAGGCCGCCGGTACCGCTGCGTCGCGTCGCGACTGGTCGAGCTGATCCTGAAGGCGGGCAACGCGATCGTTCAATGCCTGGATCTCGGCCCGGCGCGCGGCCTCGCGGGCAGCCTCCTCGCGCGCGTCGCTCTTGGGCGCACTGGGGATGACGCTCGTGACGTGCGCGCCGTCGGGAGGAGAAAGATTGCTGATGTTGATTCTGCCCGATGCGTCGGTCCACGTGTAGACGTCCGCCAACGCGGACTGCAAACCGAACGCGCCCACCAGCAGCGCCACCGCACCCGTTACAAGACACCGGGGGATCATCATCAATTGTCAACAGGTTGGCGACAATGCTATTCCGCCGCACTGCGGTTGTATAGCCTTGTTGGACAGCGTAAGCGAGGAGCCGGTTCTGGCCGTGGATCGCCTTGCCCGGCAGCGTGGAATGCGTTTTTCCGCAGGAGGCGAGCGTCCTCCGGCGGGCGTGCACGGGCAATTGGGGGCGCAAGTTCGGACGCTACTTGGCGAGCTTGATTGCCTGCTCGAGGGTAAGCGCGCGTCCTTCCTGCGAGGCGCCGTGGAACGCAGCGTCATCGCGCGCGGCTGCGCGCGCCACGGCCACGCGCGCGTCGAACCTGGCATCCTCCGGCGGCGGCGGGCCAACAGATGGACGCGAGCATGGAAGCGTTTGGGCGGTGAGCCGGAAATCCGGGCGAGCGAGCAGCGCACGGTCGATGAAGAGCTGCACGGCTTCGAATTGCGCGACCGATTCCCGCGTGTGCGCCTTCTTTGGATCGGGAAGCGCGAGCGAGGGCGCTCGGTACGCTTCCTCACGGCTGATGCCGAGCGCCTCGCGGCCGCAGCTACGATCCGCATGCCCGCGCACCGGCGCAACAGCATCTCGGCCGTTTTCGCGCAGACGTCGAGCAGATGTTCGCAGTTATCGAGCAGGATCGGCAGCCGCTCGTCCTTCAGCCACTCGATGAGCGTCTGCGTGATCGTTGGGGCAATGCAATGTCGAGCGATTTTACGATCTACGGCGGCGGCCGGTTCAACCTCTCCATGAAATCAATGAGCTGCTCGACCGGCGCAATTGTTGCATACAGAACCTTGGAGGCTACAGGACGTCACCACTCGTAGCGGAAGCTCGCTCCGGCGAGGCGGAACCTGGCGGCATTCGGACGAGGCAGAAAGTAAGATCCCATCGTGAAGCGCACGCTGGTAGCACTGTTGACTTGCCTCGGTCTCGTCGCCGGCGCGGCGGTGTCGGGCACCTTTACAGTGAGCTCGACGAACCCGCTCGATTCGGTATCGATCGTTCTCGATATCGTCAACAACGACGGGTTCGACCTGCTGAAAGTGACGTTCGACACGTACGGTGCCGTCATTTCCGGGCTCGCGGGCCTCACCACCACACCCGTCGGCGACGTCATGGGCGTGCTCAGCTCGTCAACGACCAGCTGATCGCGATGATCCCGTCGCCCACGCCCGCGCCGGGATCGCTCGCGCTGGTCGCACTCAGGATTGCGGTGTCGGCCGTCTTGCGCCGCCGCATGTCCAGCTGATCGTGCGCTCGATCGCAGGAAGAAGCGTCGGGTTGCCCGGCGCTTTTTTCGGGGTAGGTCGGAGACGCGGCGACGCCAAGGATCCTGTCGAGGGCGAACTCGTCGCGACCGCATGGGAATTGCCGACCAAGCTCGACTTGGGTGGACCTCAATGAATGGTGCTGTCGGCATCGAGCCGTGGCGCGACCGCCTCAGTCCGCTGCCGCCTGCTCCATCGCCGCCTCGGCCATGAGGCTCGCTGCGTCGCGGTAGATGGTGGCGACCGCGAGTACGCGTCCATCGCGCTTGTATCGCAGCGCGCAGTCGCGGGCTGCGATATCGCCGTCGATCGCGAGCTCATCCCACGTCTCGGCGTGACCCACGTAGTTGATCGGAACATCGTAGTGCTGGCTCCAGAAGAACGGCACGGCGTCGAACTTCTCACGGCTGCCGAGCATGTTGAGCGCGGCAGTCTGGCCCTGGCGCTGCGCGACGACCCAATGTTCGACGCGGATCGCCGCGCCGCTGTGCGGGTCGGGCCAACGGGCGATGTCGCCGGCCGCAAAGATTCCCGGCGCGCTGGTCTCCAGGTATTCATCGACGACAACGCCACGGTCGATCGCGAGGCCGGCTTTTTCGGCGAGCGAGACCCGCGGGCGCACGCCCACTCCGGCTACGACCAGGTCCGCGGCGATCGTGCCGCCGCTTTTCAGCGTGATCCGGTGCTCGCCGATCCCGGTTGCCGTGTCCTCCAGATGGAAGATCACGCCGTGCTCCTCGTGCAGATGGCGCACGAAGTCTCCGATTTGCGGACCCAGAACCCGCTCCATCGGGCGCTTCTCCGGCGCGACGACGTGCACTTCGAGGCCGCGTGCGCGGAGCGAAGCAGCGACCTCGAGGCCGATGAAGCTCGCGCCCAGTACGACGGCCCGCCTTGCCGTTGCCGCGCGAGCGATGATGGCGCGGCAATCTCCGAACGTCCGCAGCGTGTGCACGTGCGGCAGCTCCATGCCCGGCAACGGCAGGCGCACGGGCTCGGCACCGGTGGCGAGCAACAGCCGGTCATAGCGCATCCTGCGGGCATCGCCGAGCACAAGCTCACACGCACCCGCGTCGATGCTGATGACGGTCGTCTTCAGCCGCAAGTCGATACCGGCTTCCGCGTAGAAGCTGTCGTCGCGCAGCGGCACCCACTCCTCCGGCGCAGCGCCGGCCAGGTAGTCCTTGGACAGGTTCGGCCTGTCCACCGGCGGGGCATCGTCGTCGCTCAGGATTGCGATGTCGCCCTGATAGCGTTCGCGACGGAGCATTTCCGCAGCGGCGAAACCCGCCGCGCCACCGCCGACGATGATGATCTTCCGCGGCAAATCCGCCGCGGGGGCTCCGCCGCTGTGGGGTGTCACCGGCGCTTTCTCCCGCACGAATACCTTGCCGTCGCGCTCCTCCGCCGACCAGCACGATACGGGGCCGAGCGCCGGCGCGCGCAAGGCTTCGCCGGTTCGCAGGCTGAAGCAGGCGTGGTGCCAGGGGCAGCGCACGGTATCGCCGACGATCAGCCCCTCCGCGAGCGGGCCGCCGTAGTGAGTACAGGTGGCGCCGATCGCGAAAAACTCGTCACCGCGACGCGCGAGCAGCACCGCATCGTCGCCGACGTGCCCGAGGATCATCTTGCCATCGGCGAGAGTGTCGATCGCCACGCCGACGGCGAGGTTGGGGCCGGTCGTTCCGGATGGGCCAGCGCTCATGTCGATCTCCGATAGCCTGTTACGCACACTCTAGGCCCGCGAGAGCTGTCCGTCGACACGTCGAAACGTTTGACCGTTGACGACCGTCGGCAGGACGTTCGCGTTAAGCGAGGGAAGTCTCAGCGACTAATATAGACTTCCGGTTTGTCCTACGCGATCCCGCACCCTGGCGGAAGGTCGCGTCCGCCTGCAGTGCCCGGTACCGAACGATGCCCTCCTTCGCGTCGCATTCGCCATCGCTGTGGACCGCCACCGCGGTCGCCGACCGCGACTGGCCGTCGCTCGAAGGATCGCTGCGCGCCGATGTCGCCGTCGTCGGCGGCGGCTTCACGGGATGCGCGGCCGCGCTCGCACTTGCCGAGCGCGGCGCGAAGGCCGCGCTGGTCGAGGCCAACCTGATCGGCTGGGGCGCGTCGGGAAGGACCGGAGGCCAGGTGATCCCGGGACTCAAGTACGACCCCGGAGAGATCGAAGAGATGCTTGGGCCAGAGCTCGGTCCGCGCGCTGTGGCCGCGGTCGGAAGCGTCGGAGACGAAGTCTTCGGGCTCATCGCGAAGCACGCGATCGCCTGCCACCCCGTGCGCAAGGGATGGCTGCAACCGGCATTCTCGCCACGAACGCTCGAAGCAGCAACGCGGCGCGCCGAGCAATGGGCGCGGCGAGGGGCCGACGTTGCAACGCTCGATCGGGCGGAGGTCGCCGCACTGATCGGCAGCGACCTCTACCTCGGCGGCTGGATCGATCGCCGTGCCGGCCACATCCAGCCGATGTCGTACGTTCGCGGACTCGCGGACGCGGCGCATCGCGCCGGTGCCGCAATCTATGTGCGCTCGCCGGCGACTTCGCTCGGGCGGCAAGGCCACCGATGGCGGCTTTCCACGCCGCGCGGCGAGATCGTCGCCGACACCGTGCTGATCGGCACCAACGGTTACACCGATGCGCTGTGGCCGGGTCTCGCGCGCACGGTCGTGCCCATGGTGAGCTTCCAGGCCGCGACCGGGCCGTTGCCGCCGGAGACCGGCGCGCGCATTCTTCCCCAAGGACAGTGCGCGTCGGATACGCGCCGGCTCTTGTGGTACTACCGGCGCGACGCCGAAGGACGGCTCGTGATGGGTGGCCGTGCGCCGTTCCGCGAGAACCTGGGACCGCCGGATGCGGTTCACCTGCGCTCGGCGGTCGACCGGCTGTATCCGCAGCTGCGCGAGGTGTCGTTCGAGCACTACTGGGCCGGCCGCGTCGCGATGACGAAGGACTCGATCCCGCACATCCATGGGCTCGCTCCCGGGCTGTGGGCCGGGCTCGGCTACAACGGGCGCGGGGTGGGGCTCGCGACGCTGTTCGGCCGCTGGCTCGCAGAGCTGGCGCTGGGCAAGAAGCGCATCGATATCCCGTACCCGGTGACCACGATGCGGCCGATACGCGGGTACGTCTTCGCGCGCACGGTTGCGCGCGCGCTGGTTCGGTATTACCGTCTGCGCGATCGGCTCGAAGCGAGCTGACGCGTGATTCAATGCTCGCACGATTCAATAGGGGAGAATCCGACATGCTGAAGTTCGTACGCCTTGCGGCCCTCATCACGGCCGTCGTCGTCGCGCCGCTCGCCGTCGGGCAGACCGTCTACAAGGTCGGCTCGACGCCCACGGGCGTGCCGTTCACCTTCCTCGACGTGAAGACCAACACGATCCAGGGCGCGATGGTCGATCTCATCACCGCAATCGGCGACGATGCCGGCTTCAAGGTCGACGTGCAGGCGACTCCGTTCTCCGCGCTGATCCCCTCGCTCACGAGCAACAAGATCGACATCATCTCGGCGGCGATGCTGATCACCGAGGCGCGCAAGGAGGTGATCGACTTTTCCGACCCGGTGTTCCCCTATCCCGAAGGGATGGTCGTCAACGTCGACGACAATACGCCGTACAAGGGCCTGGGCGACCTGAAGGGTGCGACGGTTGGCGCCCAGGTCGGTACGGTCTACGTCGATTTCCTCAAGAAGAACGGTGAGTTCGCCGAGGTCAAGATCTATGACTCGCTCGCTGACGTGCTGCGTGACGTCAGCCTCGGTCGCATCAAGGCCGGCTTCGGCGACGGGCCGATCCTTGCCTACCAACTCTCGCAGAACAAGGATTTCAAGGCGAAGCTCGTTAAAACCTACGAGCCGAAGATGGCCGGCAGCGTCGGCATCGGCGTGCGCAAGAACGAAACCGAGCTTCTGAAGAAGATCAACGCGTCGCTCGCGAAGCTCAAGGCCAACGGCACGCTGGACAAGATCCTCGTCAAGTGGAACCTTAAGTAGCACCGTCGCTGCGGCGCCAATCGGCGACTGGTGAGCAGGCCGCGGAGCGCGGAATTGCGCGACGCCATGTCGCCCCTAGCCCAATTTGCGCTCGACGCGCGGGATTTCCTGCCGATCCTGCTCAGAGGCTGTCTCGTCACGATCCAGCTGACGCTTGCGGCGCTCGTGCTCTCGACGCTGCTGGGCTTCGTCTGGGCGCTGATGCGGCTCTCCCCGTCGGCATTCCTGCGCTGGCCCGCGATGACGTTCATCACCGTCATCCGCGGCATCCCGATCATCGTCCAGCTCTTCTACATGTATTTCGTGCTGCCCGACCTCGGCATTCAGCTGTCCGCCTTCCAGGCCGGATTCATCGGACTTGGCATCGCCTACTCATCGTATCAGGCAGAGAACTTCCGCGCCGGCATCCAGGCGGTCGACCATGGCCAGGTCGAGGCGGCGCAGTCGCTGGGCATGCGGCCGCCGTTGGTGATGCGCCGTGTCGTGCTGCCGCAGGCGATCCGCGTCTTCCTGCCGCCGTACGGCAACACGATGATCATGATGCTCAAGGACTCGTCGATCGCCTCGGCAATCACGGTGGCTGAGCTCACGCGCGGCGGGCAACTGATCGCGGCCTCCACGTTCAAGAACATGACGGTGTTCACGCTGGTCGCGCTCCTGTATCTGACGATGAGCCTGCCGCTCACGTTCCTCGCGCGCTGGCTCGAGCACAGGTTCGGGCGCCGATGATCGTCGTCGACAAGATCGCCAAGGCGTTCGGCACGCACGTGGTGCTGGAGGATTTTTCGCTCACCGTCGACAAGGGCGAGGTCGTCTGCATCATCGGCCCTTCCGGGTCGGGGAAATCGACGGCGCTGCGTTGCATCAACGGGCTCGAATCCTACGATCGCGGCACCATCACCATCGACGGCGCGCGAGTCAACCGTGAGCACCCGTCGATCCACGAACTGCGCAGCGAGACCGGAATGGTGTTTCAGCGCTTCAACCTGTTTCCGCATCGCACCGCAATCGAGAACGTGATGGAAGGGCCGCTGTACGTGAAAGGCCTGCCGCGCGACGAAGCGCGCGCACGGGCGAAGGCTCTTCTCGGCAAGGTCGGACTGGCGAGCAAGACGGAGGCCTACCCCGACAAGCTCTCGGGCGGCCAGCAGCAGCGCGTCGCGATCGCCCGCGCGCTCGCGATGCAGCCCAAGGTGATGCTCTTCGACGAGCCCACCAGCGCGCTCGACCCGGAGCTCGTCGGCGAAGTCTTGAAGGTGATGCTGACACTCGCGCGGGAGGGGATGACGATGATTGTCGTCACTCACGAGATCGGCTTCGCCGCCGAGGTCGCCAATCGCGTGCTGTTCCTCGACCACGGGCGGATCCTCGAGCAGGGTCCGCCGGCGGCGATCCTCAAAGATCCGCAGCACGAACGGACGCGGGACTTTCTCCAACGCGTGCTCCGGCCGGTTGCATGAGCGGCTCCCGACCTCGGGCAGACACGCTATCGATTCACCGCCCGCATCCCCTGAGGAACGTAGCGCTCCCCGGCGGCGACGCCGGCGGGCAGCACGCGGTCGATGCGCTCGAGATCCGCGTGCGTCAGTTTGACGTTCAGCGCGCCGACGTTCTCTTCCAGAAAATTACGGCGCTTCGTCCCCGGGATCGGCACGATGTCGCCACCCTGCGCAAGCACCCATGCCAGCGCGAGCTGCGACGGCGCGCACCGCTTGTCCGCGGCGATGGCGGTGATCTCGGCGACGAGCTGCAGATTCTTCTGGAAGTTCTCGCCCTGGAAGCGGGGCGAATTGCGGCGGTAATCGTCCGCCGCGAAATCGTCCACGCTCTTGAACTGGCCGGTCAGAAAGCCGCGGCCGAGCGGACTGTAAGGTACGAAGCCGATGCCAAGCTCACGCACCGTGGGGAGGATCTCGTCTTCGGGCTCGCGGCTCCACAGCGAATACTCGGTCTGCAGCGCCGCGATCGGGTGCACGGCCTGCGCGCGGCGGATGGTGTTCGGCGCCGCTTCCGAGAGACCGAGCCAACGCACCTTGCCCGCCCGTACCAGCTCCGCCATCGCGCCCACGGTGTCCTCGATCGGCGTGCTGGGGTCGACGCGATGCTGGTAATAGAGGTCGATGACGTCGACGCCTAAACGGCTCAAGCTCGCCTCGCAGCATTGCCGGACGTACTCGGGCTTGCCGTTGACACCCAGGAACTTGCCGTCCTCGCCGCGAACGTTGCCGAACTTGGTGGCGACGATCACCTGATCGCGGCGTCCGCGGATGGCCCGCCCCACGAGCTCTTCGTTGCGGCCGATGCCGTAGATGTCGGCGGTGTCGAGAAAGTTGACGCCGAGCTCCAGCGCTCGGTGGATCGTGGCAATCGACTCGGCTTCGTCGCGCCCCGCGTAGAAATCCGACATCCCCATGCAGCCGAGACCCATCGCCGATACTTCAAGGCCCGCGCCCAGGGTTCTCTTTTCCATGCTTCACCTCGATTACCCAAATCGTCACATCTGACCGCTCGCTCGGCCCGGGGGTTCCTGTCTCATCCTAGGAAGTGATCCTACTTCGATGTAGGACATCGCGCCATCCGATTCGCAACGTGAAATCGGGATTCGGGAGTGTTATTGCGTGTGCGCCCGCGACGGTTGCGCCCAAATCCCCCCTGCCCCTATGATCGCTCCAAACAACGAGGATCCCTTGCGGCAGCGATCAAAGCGTGGCGAGCGAATCTGGAAGGACCCGCTGATCCTCATCGTGGTTCTGGTCGTCGCTTGGCTCGGGGTCGATGCAGTACTGTCTCTTGAGCCCCAATGCTACGACCTGGCGAAATACGCGAGCGACAGCAAGCTCCAGGGCGAATGCAGGCCTGTCCTTCCCGGCCCGCTCTCCATCGGCATCGGGCTTTGGCTCGGTGAAAACAGGGACGTCGTCATTGCAATCGCCGCGGTCGCCGCGGCCGTCTTTGCCGCTGCACTCTACGGCGCGATGAGAAGCCTCGGAAGGATCGCCGGCGAACAACTCGCCGACCTCGACGCCGTCGTCCGGACTTCCCAGGAGACCACCGCTGCCGCCGCGAGGTCCGCCGATGTCGTCATACAGCTCGAACGATCCTGGTTGTTCATCGACAAGTACCGCTTGAGCAGCGACGATGCCTACGCGACGCCCAACAATTGGACGATCGTGCTCAGGTGGCGCAATGTCGGCCGCGCGCCTGCGGTCGTCGAGGAGTTCATTCTGAAGATTCGCGATGGCGACGCGCTTCCGCCAAGTCCGGACTACAGCGATGCGAGCCTCATCGTATGCAATGCCCACGCGGTGATGCCCGGCCATGCGTTCGTCACGCAGCGCGTCGGCCCGAGTGCCGCAATCGCGATGAAGAACGGCAAACCGGTCCGTTTCGCGGTCTTCGGCAAGCTCATCTACCGGCAGCTTTCCGGCGCCCGACACTCGACGGGGTTTGCCCTGAGCGTCTCCCCGGATGCGCCGACCGCGAGCGTCTACCGGAACGACGCCTATAATTACTGGAGCTGACCGGGCGCGTCGCGTTGCGGCGCCGCCGCCCATCGCAGTGAAGGACAGCGCCGCCGCGTCCCGCGCTCGCGTGGGACGACGCGCGCCGGGCTTTCGCATTTGCAGGAACCCCGTGGCCTTTTCCGTCGATTCCGATATCACCCGCGCCGCGACGCTCGATCCGGCGTTCTATTGCGACGACGCTGCGTATGCGGTGGTCGCGCGATCGTGTCTTCGCCCGCACCTGGCAATGGCTCGGCGATCTCGCCGATGTCGCGGAGCCGGGGTCGCTCGCGCCCCGCGACTTGTTGCCGGGCCTCCTCGGCGCTGCCGCTGCTCCTCGCCCGCGACGCCCAGGGCACGTTGCGCTGCCTGTCGAACGTCTGCACCCATCGCGCGAACATCCTCGTTGCCGGCCCGTGCCGGGCCGACCATATCCGCTGCGGCTACCACTCGCGCCGCTTCGATCTCGCGGGGCGCATGACGTTCATGCCGGAGTTCGCCGATGCGAAGGACTTTCCGTCCCCGGCGGACGATCTGCCTCAACTGCCGTTCTTCGAGTGGGCCGGCCACGGCTTCGCAGCGCTCGATCCGGCCGCGACCTTCGCAGATGCCTTCGACGACCTGCGGCGCCGCCTCGGATGGCTTTCTGTCGAACAATATCGCCACGATCCGCTGCGCGACCGCGACTACGAAATCGACGCGCACTGGGCGCTGTATATCGAGAACTACCTCGAGGGCTTCCACATCCCGTTCGTCCACAAAGGCCTTAACGAAGTGGTCGACTATGGAAGCTACGCGACGGAACTGTTTCGCCACTCGAATCTGCAGCGGGCGCTGGCGCAGCCGGGCGAGCCGGCGTTCGACCCACCGGCGGAATCGCCGCGATCATGGCCAGCGCGTCGCGGCCTACTACGCGTGGATCTTCCCCAACCTGATGCTCAACTTCTATCCATGGGGTCTGTCGGTCAATCTGGTGCAGCCCGAGGGCCCCCGCCGCACACGCGTCGCGTTTCGAGCCTACGTGGGCGACACAACGAAGCTCGGCAAAGGCGCGGGCGGCGCGCTCGATCGTGTGGAGGCGGAGGACGAGGCGATTGTCGAGGCAGTCCAGCGCGGCGTGCGCTCGCGCCTCTATCGCCGCGGCCGCTATTCCCCGACGCGCGAACGCGGCGTTCATCACTTCCACAGGCTGCTCGGGGAATTCCTGGCGACGTGAGGGCGGCCCTGCCGACCGAGGAACGGCGCTGCAGCGCTAGATCTCGAGCATCGCGATCGCCTCGGCGTCGAGACGCAACGTCGTGGCGCGCAGCAATTCATCGAGCTGCGCGATGCTCGTTGCGCTTGCGATCGGCGCGGTGACGCCCGGTCGTGACATCAGCCACGCGAGCGCGACCTGGCTCGGTGTTGCGTTGCAGCGCAGGGCGACCTTGTCGAGGGCATCGAGAAGTTTCAGTCCGCGCGGGTTCAGGTATTTCTTCATGCCGGGACCGCGCGCGCTCTTGCCGAAATCCGCTTCCGACCGGTACTTGCCCGTTAAGAAGCCCGCCGCGAGCGAGAAATACGTGATCACGCCGAGGTTCTCGCGCACGCACAACCGCTGCAGCTCGCCTTCGAAACCGGCGCGATCGTACAAGTTGTAGCCCGGCTGCAGCGTCTGGTAGCGCGGAAGGCCCACGCGCTCGGCTCACCTCGAGCGACTGCGCAAGGCGGGCGGCCGTCAGGTTCGACGCGCCGATTGCCTTGACCTTGCCTTGCGACATCAGCTGATCGTATGCCGCGAAGCGTCTCTTCGAAAGGCGTATTCTCGTCGTCCCAGTGCGACTGATACAGATCGATGCAGTCGACCTGCAGGCGACGGAGCGACGCTTCCACCGCGCGCAGGATGTAGTCCCTGCGCAGCACCTTGTGGCCCTCGCCCATCTCCGAACCTACCTTGGTCGCGATGATCACATCGTCGTGGCGCCCGCGCTTCGCGATCCACTTTCCGATGATCGTCTCGGACTCGCCACCCCGGTGGCCAGGAACCCAGCGCGAGTAAGAGTCGGCCGTATCGACCAGGCTGAATCCCGCATCGATAAAAGCATCGAGCAGCCGAAACGACGTCGGCTCGTCGACAGTCCAGCCGAACACGTTGCCGCCCAATGCGAGCGGCGCGATCTCGAATCCGGTGTTGCCCAGCCTGCGCCTGTCCATCTCCGATGTCGCTCCGCTCCGCCGCCGAGGCGTGTCGTTTAATGTAGCATTGTCGCGAGATGGCGATCGAATTCGTGACCGCTTCGACTCCATTCGCCGATCTCGTCGACACCTCGGAACGGGTTGGCGAGCACGCGTCGCGCCGCACGAAGATTGCTCGCATTGCAGGCTTCCTCGGCAGGCTCGCGCCTGCAGAAATCGGCATCGGCGTGTCGTATCTTTCGGGCACGACCCGCCAGGGCCGAAGCGGCATCGGCTGGGCGACGATCCGCGATGCGCAGCCCGCAGCCAACGTAGAGCGCCCCGAGCTCACGCTTGCCGATGTCGACGCAGCGCTCGATGCGATTGCCCGCGTCGGGGGCGCCGGCTCGGCCGCTGAACGCACTCGCCTCCTCTCAGCGCTTCTCGCGTGCGCGACGAGCCGCGAGCAGGAATTCCTTGCGCGCCTTCTGCTGGGCGAGCTGCGCCAGGGTGCGCTCGAAGGACTGATGATCGAGGCCGTTGCGGCAGCGGCGCGATTGCCCGCGACAACGGTGCGGCGCGCGGCGATGGTCGCCGGCGGCGTCGCGGCCGTGGCGGCGAGCGCTCTCACCCACGGCGCGGAGGGCCTCGCCCGCTATGCGATGGCGCTCTTCCAGCCGCTCGCACCGATGCTTGCCCAGCCGGCGGACGACATCGCCGACGCGATGGCGCGGATTCCGATGGCGGCAGTCGAGTGGAAGCTCGACGGCGCGCGCGTGCAGGTCCACAGGCGTGGCGACGAGGTGCGCATCTACACGCGCACCGGCAACGAAGTCACGAGCGCTGCGCCCGAAATCGTCGCCGCGACCCGGCGCGCGCGCGCACGGGCGCTGATCCTCGACGGCGAAGCCATCGCCTTGAAATCGAACGGCGCGCCCTACCCCTTCCAGGATACGATGCGGCGCTTCGGACGCGTGCAGGACATCGAGGCGATGCGCGCAACGATGCCGTTGTCCGTCTTCTTCTTCGACTGCCTGCGCAGCGACGATCAGGACCTCGTGCCGGCTCCCGCTGCCGAGCGCTTCGACGCACTTTCCGCGGCGCTCGACTCCGAATTGCTGGTCCCGCGCCTGGTGACGAGCGAGCTCTCTGCCGCGCAGGCCTTCTACGACGATGCCCTCGCGCACGGGCACGAGGGCGTGATGGTCAAGGCGCTGGACGCGGCCTACGATCCCGGCGCGCGCAGCGCGCTGTGGCTAAAGGTCAAGCGCGCGCACACGCTCGACCTTGTCGTGCTGGCCGCCGAATGGGGTCACGGCCGGCGCCATGGCCGGCTCTCCAATCTGCACCTGGGCGCACGCGATCCGGCGAGCGGACAATTCGTGATGCTGGGCAAGACGTTCAAGGGCATGACGGATGCGATGCTCGCCTGGCAGACCGAAGAGCTCCTGAGGCGCGAGATCGCGCGCGACGATTGGACCGTCCGCGTGCGTCCGGAGCTGGTTGTCGAAATCGCCTTCAACGACCTGCAGGCGAGCCCGCGCTATCCTGGCGGCCTCGCGCTTCGCTTTGCGCGCGTCAAGGGCTATCGCCCCGACAAGAAGGCGCAAGACGCAGACACGATCGAGACGGTGCGCGCCATTTACGCGAAGCAGGAGAAGTAAACCACGGCGCGTGCCCGAGGCGCGCGAAAGCGCGGTGCGGACGCGCGTGCGCGCACGAATGACGCGGATGCTTGCCTTCGTCGAGGCGAAGCTCGGGGGCGGGCCCCACTTCGCCGGCGCGGATTTCAGCGCGGCCGACGTGATGATGACGTTCCCGTTCACGATGATGCGGCTCTTCCTCGACTACGACCTGACGCCGTTTCCGAGCATCCTTTCATACCACGTGCGCATTGAATCCGCGGCCCGCCTGCCAGAAGACGAAAAAGATGGTCGGCCCGAAAACCGGCCAATAGCGCCGTGCGGCGGGCAATCGACGGCAAAGAGACAGCGGCCCCGCAGGGCCGCTCCATTCTCAGCCCCTCGATTGCGGTCAACCCCGGGGCTCTCCGTTGCCGTTGACCCAGATCGTCGGCCCGGGCGGTGTCGCCATCTGCACGTGATGCTCGATGCCGTTGAAGTGATACATCACGTCCCAATACTCCGGGCGCGCGGAACCCGGCACCGCGGCGCAGCGCTGGACGTCCTGGCTGTAGACGGCACCCGGGCCCCGTCCGACATTTGAACCGATCGCGGCACCCGCAACGGCGCCGACGCCCGTTGCGACATCCTGACCGCGTCCGCCACCCACCTGGTGCCCGAGAACGCCGCCGATGATGCCGCCGATGATCGCGCCGGGAACGTTGGGCTGGCCCTGCGGCGGCTCGACGACTTGCTGCCGCTCGACCCAGCAGCGTTGCTCCGGCGGTCCGACAATCGCGTGAACGTAGGCGACCGGAACCTCGAACAACTGCTCATCAGGGCGACGGCGGTATTCGTATACGGGCGCGGGCGGCGGCGGCGGCATTTCCGCTGCCGCGTAATGCGCACCCTGTCTCACCGGCCGCACCGACGAAATCCGGTTGTTGAGGCCCATCGGTCCGAGCGACGGATAGTTGCCGGGCCGCAGGATCACGCATCGACCGCTGAAGCCGGCGTCCTCGCAGACTTCCCAACGTCCATGCTCGACGATCGCCGATGACGCGCGATCATTGAATCCCAGTGGATCGAAATTCACGATGGGTCCACTGGCCGTGAACGCGGGCCCGCGAAAGCCCTCGCCCTGGTAAAACGTGACCTGCGCCGCTGCTTGCGTCGTGAGAATCAGTGCGCTGGCGCCCAATAGGCCCTTCAACGTTCTTCGCATTCAAATCGCTCCTTGGGTTGCACGGAAAAGATATTCAAACACAGGAGCCCTAACGCGCGACCACGAGCGAGCGTTGGCACGGCGCGCCGAGCAGCAACGTTTCGATACATTGTCGCTGGGCTCCCGTACCCGGCGAATCCCGTTGCATCCCAAGATTCAACGGCATTGGAGGCTCGCATTCCCTCCCGTCGCTCCAAACGCCGGGGCATTGACAATATATATCGTACGATATAACTTACGCCGTATCGTACGGTATATGGAGAGTTCGATGCACGGCTTTTTCTATCGCAGCTGCGCCCGACGCGCCCACGAAGCACACTTCGGACGCTTTGCCTCCAGCTTCGGTTCCGGCGGCTTCGGCGGAGCCGGGTTCTTCGTTGGCCGCAAGCTCGGATCGAGCGAATTGCAACTCGTCATCCTCGCGTTGCTTGCAGAGCAGCCGCGGCACGGCTACGAAATCATCAAGGCGCTGGAACAGATGTCGAAGGGGTTCTATACGCCGAGCCCGGGAATGGTCTATCCGGCGCTCACCTATCTCGAGGAAGTCGGCTACGCCACCGTCGAGGCCGAAGGAACCAAGAAGCTCTACCGCATTACCGACGCGGGGCGCGCGAAGCTCGACGAGCATCGCGAATTCGTCGACGCGGTGCTGGCGCAGCTCGCCCGCGTCGGCAGCAGGATGGATCGCGTCCGCCAGGCGTTCGCCGGCGACGATCAGCACGCCGATGGCGACGTCGGACACGCCGCGGTCGACAAGGCGCGGCGCGAGCTGCGCGCGGCGCTGATCGCGAAGCTCAACGCCGCGCCGGCGGCGGAGGAGCTCGAGCGCGTTGCCGCTGTGTTGAGGCGAGCCACGGACGAGCTGCACAGAAAATAGCACGGGTCGGGCGATACGATTGCGGCTGTAAGCCAGCGCGCCGGGTTTCGGTCGCCCGCCGCTTCGACGTTCAGGACACGGGCGCCGCGCAGCCCGGTGACCTGTCGGCCACAGCATCGGCGCGACAAGCTTGGCGCCGCGCATCGGCTCGTCGAATATTCCATATGGATTTCCCTTGTCCATTGGGCTAACCTGCACTTCTGACGAGGTCATCCCATTTAACTTCCGAGGCCATTCCCTCCATCGATGTCGCGTGTGCGCTCCTTTCCGACGCTCGTCCTGCTCGCCCTGCTGTCGTGCGGACCGGCCGGCGCGCAGCAGCAAGGCTTCAAGTTCTCGCAACCGGACGACACCGACCGCCTCGAGCAGCAGGCACGCGACGAGCGCATCGCGCAGCAGCTTTCCACGCCGTGCCGGGCCGCGATCAAGGACAAGAAGATCATGGTCGTGATCGGCGAGCGGCAGTCGAACGGCTACATCGCCGCGCAGCAGCAGAATTACGGCCCGCATTTCACCGCGATCAACAGTCGGCTGCGCGCGCTGGGCCTCAGGACCTATACGCCCGAGGAGATCCGCCGGCAAATCGCCCAGGCGGAAATCGATGCCTACTTCAGGAACGACCCGGATGCGATGCTCAGTGCCGCCAAGCGACTCGGCGCGAGCTTCGTGTTGCGCGGCCTGATCACATCGCAGGCGACGCGCAATCCGATGATGGCGGTCAACCAGGTCTCGGTCGGCATGCAGTTCACCCTGTCGGGAAACGGTCGCATAATTTCGGATACCGAAGCGCATTCGGCGTCCTACGCGGGCGCAGACGTTTCGCGCATGGCGCTGACGCTCGTCAACGAGCAGGCGGACGAGGTCGTGGCCACGCTCTATGCGGACTACTGCCGGAAGGCGGGGGCGCCTGCAGCCAAGCCCCTGCCGCAGTAAACGTTCGGGTCGCGCCACGCACTCGACTTCGATGAGGGAGGTAATCGTCATGAGCCACCGCGCTTTCTTCGACTGCACGAAATATCTCGCGGGAGCGGCCCTTCTCGCGATGGCCTCGCTCGCATCGGCCCAGCCCACCTGGGGCAACCCTTCGCCGACCGCAGGCAAGGAAACGTCGCAAAAAGCGAACGCCGCCGCCGATCAGACGATCTACCAGCCGGTCGTCTACACCAATGCCGCCAAGAAAGGTCCGGCGGTGGTGGTCATTCCCGGCGAGATCAAAAGCAACAACGCGACGTTCCTGCAGAAATTCACGGCCAACAACATCGCGGACTTTGGCGAGATCGAATTGTCGAGCGCCAATTTCTCGGTGCTCGAGCGTACGAACCTCGGTCCCTTGCTCAACGAATTCGAGCTCGCCTACAACCTCGGCGATCCCGACCAGGCGCGCAAGTTCCTGAAGATGGGCAAACTGAAGACGACCAAGTACGTGGTCAAGTTCGACATCCTGAAGACCGAGCAGGTTGCGGCGGCGCAGTCGGGCTTCGACGGCCGCACGCTCGGCCAGATGGCGGGCCTGCTGGGGGCGTTCTCGGGCTCGCGCGGCGGTGCCGCAGCAGGCGCCGTCGGGGGCACGGCAGTGGGATCCGTGCATTCGGACGAAGCGACGAGCGTCTGGGTCATCGGGATGCGCTACAAGATCATCAATGCCGAGACGACCGAGCAGGTCGCCACCGGCTACACCGAGGAGAAGATGGAAATCGGCGCGACTTCGTCGGGCGCGCTCGGCGTCCATCAGTCGCAGCAGGGCGGTGTGTCGCTCGATACGATGGTGCAGCGGCTCGTGCAGAAGTCGGTGTGGGACATCGATCAGAAGTATAAGTAACCGCGAGCTGAGCGCCGGTTTCGCCCGTCATTCCCGCGAACGAGGGAATCCAGGGTCTTTCGTTCGACGACGCTGGGCTCCCGCCTTCGCGGGGGCGACGATGTAGCTTATCCCCCACGCCGGCCCGCCCGCCGGCGTCGCTGCTTTCCGGCGCGGAGCGTGCATGGCAGACATCGACAACATCGGCAAATACGAGATCCGGCGCGAGATCGGCCGCGGGGCCATGGGTGTCGTCTACGAAGCCTACGATCCGCTGATCAAGCGGATGGTCGCGCTGAAGACGATCCGCCCCGATCAGCTCGCGGGCGAGGATTCGGCGGCGATGATCGCGCGCTTCCGCCGCGAGGCGCAGGCGGCGGGCCGCCTCAATCATCCGAACATCGTGTCGATCTATGATTTCGGCGAGGAGGCCGGCACCTGGTACATCGCGATGGAATTCGTCCAGGGACGCGAACTGAAAGCGTGCTTCGAAGCGAACGAGCGCTTCCGCATCGGCGACATCGTCCGGATCATGACGCAGATTCTCGGCGCGCTCGACTACTCGCATCGCCAGGGCGTGATCCACCGCGACATCAAGCCGGCGAACATATTCCTGCTCGCCGATGGATCGGTGAAGGTCGCCGACTTCGGCATCGCGCATATCGAGGCGTCGAACCTGACCCAGGTCGGGACCGTGCTCGGCACGCCGAGCTACATGTCGCCGGAGCAGATTCTCGGCTTGCCCGTGGATGGGCGCTCGGACCTGTTTTCCGCCGGCGTAATCCTCTATCAGTTCCTGACCGGCGAGCGGCCGTTCGCGGGCTCTGCAACCACGACGATGCAGAAAGTGCTGAAGGAAGAGCCGCTGCCGCCTTCGTCGCTCAACATCCAGGTGTTGCCGGTGATGGACGCCGTCGTGCGCAAGGCGCTTGCGAAGCAGGCGGAAGCGCGCTACCAGACGGCAAATGAGTTTGCCGAGGCGATCCGCGCCGCGACGGCGGCAACCGCCGCTCCCCTCGCTTCGGCGACGCCTGCCGGCAGCGCGGACCCGACCATCATCATGGCGCCGGTCGATCCGCTGTCCATTCAGACGGGCGCCACCGCCGCCCGGGCTCCGGCACCGGCGGCCGCACCCGCGACGGCCGCGTCGCAAACGACCCCGGCCTCGCGGATGCCGGCCGTCGCGATCGTCGTCGCCGCGGTCGCGATCGCCGTCGGCGCGGGCGCCTGGTTCGTCTACCAGCGCTACGGGACCGACACTGCACGGATGGCGCAAGCGCCGGCCACGACGATGTCGGCCGCGCCAGCAACGCCTTCAGCACCGCACGCTTCCGCTGCAGCGACAACACCAGCCCAGGCGGAACCGGGCACGCTGACGATCTCTGCCGTGGGGCTCATCGATCCGAGCGATCCGCGGTACAAGGGCGACAAGTCGCTGCAGCAGAACGATGCGCGCGCCGATGCCAAGTCCCAGGCCGTCGAAAAGGCGCTGGGGCTCCTCGTCGACACGAAGTCGCTCGCCAAGAACTACGACCTGCTGAAGGACAGGCTGCTCGCGAACAGCGGCATGTACATCAAGGCCGTCGTGCATGAAAGCGAGCCGCGCGTAGGCAAGGACGGCCTGATGTCGGTGACGACCGACGCCATCGTCAACGTCAAGGCATTGCAGAAATCGCTGAACCAGATGTCGCGCGACGACCGCGTCGAATTGATCCGCGCCAACGGCGATCCCAGGATTTCGGTGCAGATCGCCGTGCGCGATTCGGATCAGCCGGATGCGCCGCCGCAGCTCTCCCCGATTGCCGAGAACATCCTCAAGGAACGAATCAAGTCGTTCGGCTTTCGCACGTGGGCAGAAGGCGGGGGCGACGCCAACAAGGCCGCTGAATTCGCAGTGACCGGCGAAGCGAGGATCAAGAGGCTTTCCGCCCGCCTCGAAGCGTCCGGCCTGACAGTGACCAAATACACGCTGACGTCGTGGACGGTGAAGTGCGTCGATCTGGCGACGGGCGAGGAGATCTACTACGACACCGCACTCCCGAAGGGCTTGGGCAGCTGGGCGAGCGAGGAAGAGGCCCTGAAGGCGATCGGCGCAAGGATCGCCGATGAATTCTCGCGCGATTTCTTTTTGCAGCACGCAAACGTGGCGAGCCAGAAGATCACGTTGAGCGTCGAGGGCATGCCGGACACCGCGAGCGAAGACGCACTCGCCCGCGAGCTGATCGGGCTTGCCGACGTCATCGCGGCGACCGCGGGGCCGCCGTCCAAGCCGCGCGTCTTCGACATGCAGCTTGGCCGGTACCGGCAACGCGGGCGATCTCATCGTGAACGAAGTGCTGAAGCCGGTCAATGCCAAGCTTGGGCAGACGTGTTTCACGCTGGGTGCGACGACCGGGGACAACGTGGCCGTGGTGTTCGACAAGCGCTGCGCCGACGCGTCGATCCTGTCGCGGCTCGAAACAGACCCGCCGGCGGGCCTCTACGGCGCGCCGCCCCAGCGGCAAAGGAGCGTGATCAAGGATCCGGCGACGCTGCGCAAGCTGACGACGTAATAATGCGTCAGCAATCCAATGGCGGCTGATGCCGATCGGCGTTGACGTCTTGCAAAGTCACTGGATTCCCGCGTTCGCGGGAACGACGTGGCGACGGCTCGTCCGTCGCACCCCTACGCATCGCCCTCGATGAACGCGAACCCGAGCGTTTCCTGTGGATCGGTCCCGTAGGGATGGCCGAAGCTGATGTGGCCGCGGCCACGCAGCATCATCTCCTCGCGGCGCAACTGTATTTCGCCCTCGCCTTCGATCGTCACGAAGGTCCCGTTGGAGCTCTGATCGACGATCACGAACCTGTCGCGGCGGCGCTCGATGCGGGCATGCAGCCTCGAGGCAAGCCGGTCGGAAATCACGATGTCGCTCTGCGCGTCGCGTCCGAGCGTCAGCACCGAAGTCGTCGGACCGAGCTCGATCGCGCGCGCGCCGTGCGCGAGCTCGAGCCGCGCGGCGCGCAGCTTCGGACGCGTCGTGAGCGTGGTCAGATCAGCCGAGTCCTGCCACGTGAGCTCCGTAATGACGATGTCCTTGTCTTTGCCCTTGACCGTCAGGACGTCGACCTCGCGCACGCGGGAAGAAAGCTCGGGCGATAGCGCGCCGGCGGTCGAGCCCGACAGGATGACCTGGCCGCTCTTGGCGAGGCCGACCATTCTCGCGGCAACGTTGACGCAGTCGCCGAAGACATCGCCCTGTGCTTCGATTGCCGTGCCGCAGTGAATGCCGATGCGCAGCGCGACCCGCAGCTTGCGTTCGCGGACGAGCTCGGACATGCGCAGCTGAATTTCGGCCGCCGCGGTCACAGCCTGAGTGGCGGTCGGAAACACGACCATCGCCTCGTCGCCGATCGTCTTGATCAGGCGACCCGCGTGCCCGGCGGCTGTTTGCCGGACCAGCGCGAGACATTCGCCGACCGTAGCCAGCGCCTTCGCATCCCCCAATTGCTCATAGAGGCGCGTGCTGCCCGCGACATCCGCAAACAGGACGGCAAGGCTTCGTTCGTCGACGCTCATCGGCCCCGCTCCGCGCGAATGATCGCGGAAGTATACGGGAACGTTCCGCGCGGCGGTGATCGGGCGTCAGTGCCCCGGCGGTCGCGAGACGACCTGCTCCATCATCGCACCGTCGGACCGTCGACACGGTCCAATGCCGCGCCTGCGCGGTTCCACGACACCGCCGCCAATGCGGCGCCTGCGATAACGCAGAGCGCTGCCTGCAGGCCGGACGCGTCGAGATAGCTGGCTACGCCGCTCGCGAGCACGCTCAAGCCGACAAAACCGGCGCCCGCCCAGAAGCCGTGGACGAGCAATGCCGTTTCATCGCTGCGTGCGGCCGTGGATCGGCTCTTGATTTGCATGACTTCTCCTGTTGCATGAATCCCGTTCGCGCGACTGCATTCGTCCCGGCTGCGCCGCTGCATTTGATCTCATGCCGGATTGTTGCAGTGCACAATGCAACGATACGGTCGGATCCGACGAAAATCCAATCATTCTTTCGGATCGGCGACATCGATTGCGCTGATCCCGATTCCGGAATCTCCGCAACGCTCGACCGCGAATTCGGGCGGGCGTGCGGCGCGACGCGCGGGGAATGCGATCACGCGCTCTCGGGCTCCCACAGCGCGAGCGTCGCCCCGGTCGGATCGACGAAGATGCTGAAGGACCCGACACCCTTGATCTCGGTCACGTCCTTCACGATCTTCGCCCCCAGCGATCTCGCCTTTTGGGTTGCCTGCGCAACGTTGTCGACCGCGACGTAGGCGAGCCACGACGACGACTCTCCGGGCACCGGATGCTTCATCATGCCGCCGCCCGTCCCTTCGCCGACCTTGATCAGCGTATTAACTGCCATTTTCCATTGGGACGTCCTCGAGCGTCCACGAGAAGAGCTTCCCGTAAAAGTCCTTTGCCTTGCCGAGGTCGGTCGTGGCGAGCTCGACGTGAACGAATGGATTCGCCATGTTCATCGCTCCTTGTGCGGACGTTCGGTGACCGGTGGAACAAAGGGGCCGCGACGAGCGCGGCCCTCTAATGCAGTCTTGCGCAGCACGATGCTAATCAGCCGCGCGGATTTCCGTACGCGTCGACGGTGATCGTCGGGCCCGGCGGCGGCGCCGTCATCTGCACGTGGTGCTCCTGGCCGCGGAAGTTATAGGCCACGTCCCAGTAATCGATGGCCGACGAGTTGGGAACGTTGGCACAGCGCTGCACGTCCTGGTCGTAGACCTGTCCGCCGCGACCGACGTTCGCACCCACCGCGGCGCCGGCAACCGCGCCTCCGGCCGTCGCTACATCGCGACCGCGCCCGCCGCCGATCTGATGTCCGAGAACCCCGCCGATCACTCCACCGATAATCGCCCCGGGAATGTTGGCGCCGCCGGGCTGCACGACTTGCTCTCGCTCGATCCAGCAGTGCTGCTCGGGCGGCCCGGCAATCGCGCGCACCGCGACGATGTCGGCCTGGTAGAGCCCGCCAGCGGGCGGGGGCGGGGCGTAGCCGTAAGCCGGCGCGGCGGCGGGACGCACCGAGGAAATCCGATTGTTCATTCCCATGCCGGAGAGCGAGTCGTACGTGCCCGGACTCAGCACGACGCAGCGCCCCTGAAAGTGCGCGTCTTCGCACGCTTCCCAGCTGCCGCCTTGAACGACGGCTGAAGACGCCCGATCGTTGAATCCGGTGTCGGCGAAGTTCGGGACGGTGCGGTCGGCGGTGAACGTGGGGCCGCGCAACCCTTCGCCCGCGTAGAACGTAATCTGTGCCATAGCTTGCGTGGCGAAAACGATGGCCGCCATTGCAAGCGAAGCCGTCAGTGATTGCCGCATAGATTCCTCCGCTTCTTCGCGGGACTCACAGCTCCCGCTCGACACAAACACTATCGCCTCGGGCGGCGCGAACGTTATCAGGAGGTGGCGGCAAAACGCGTAGGACGCGGACTACGCCGCGGCAGCAATGCCGCACGATCGCGCAGCGTTGCACAGTGGGACGGCGGCTGGGACCTTTGCCGCCGCTATCGTTTCCGCGCAGGCAACGGAGCGCGCGCGAGCTTGGGCCGCGGCTCGAACTGCGGCTTGACGCCCCCCGCTCGCTCGATCAGCTGCAGCGCGGTCGCGAGCGCCGTCTCGAGCTGCCGATCGCGTCCCGCCATGGTGTCGTGCGGCGCATTGTCGACCTCAATCTGCGGGTCGGTGCCGTAGTTCTCGACACCCCAGCCCACGTCCTGGAACCAGAACGAGAACTCGGGCTGCGTCGTCTCGGTTCCGTCGACCAGCTTGTGCCGCGGCCAGATCCCGATCACGCCGCCCCACGTGCGCGTTCCGACGAGCGGACCGATGCCCATCAGCTTGAAGCCATGCGAAAAGATGTCGCCGTCCGACCCGGCATGCTCGTTGGTGAGCGCGACGACCGGGCCGGCCGCCGCCTCGCTCGGATAGGACTCGGGTCGACCCCAGCGCGAGAGATCGTAGCCGATGCGCTTGCGCGCGACTTTTTCGAGCAACAATTGCGAGACGTGGCCGCCGCGGTTGTAGCGAACGTCGACGATCAGCGCGTCGCGATCGCATTCGGTCACGAAGTAGCGGTGGAACTCCGCGAAGCCCGCGGACATCATGTCGGGCAGGTGGAAGTAGCCGACCCGGCCGCCCGAGCGCTCGTGGACCCAGGCGCGGTTTGTGTTCGACCCACTCCCGGTAGCGCGCGGGGACCTCATCGGTCAGCGTCGTCACGACCACGTTGCGCATCGCTGCCGATGCCCCGCCGTAGGCCGCGAGCGTGAGCTCGACCTTCGTTCCGGCCTGATGGACGAGCAGCGACTGCGGCGGACGCTCGCGCGAGGTCGGCTGCCCGTTCACGGCAACGATCCGTTCGCCGCGCTTCGCCTCGACGCCCACGGCGTTGAGCGGCGAATCGGCGCCGGCATCCCACGGGTCGCCCGTCACAATGCGCGAGATCTCGTAGCTGCCGTCGTCGACGGCGCCCAGATCGGCACCGAGATAGCCGAGCGCGATCTGCGGCGGGCGCCGATAGTCGCCGCCCATTTCGTAGGCGTGCGACGTCCCCAGCTCGCCCTGCATTTCCCAGATGAGGTCGGACAATTCGGCGCGCGTCGACACGCGATCGATGAGCGGCGCATAGCGGCGGTAGACGGCGTCCCAATCGACGCCCGACATGTCCGGGACCCAGAACTGGTCGCGCTGCAAACGCCAGACCTCGCGCAGCATCTGCCGCCACTCGCTGCGCGGCTCGACCGACAGCCGGATGCGATCGAGGTCGAGCCAACCGCTCTTGCGCGACGGCTCGTCGGAGGCCCGTCCCTCGCCGCGCTCGCGCTCGGGCCTGCGCATCGCCGGGATCGCCCGAAGGCGCTTGCCTTCGCGAACGACGAGCGTCGCGTGATCGCTGGCGATTGCGAAGCCGTCGGCCTTTTCCATCAGCGTTTCGACACGCTGGGTTTCGAATTCGAACACTTCAAGCCGGCCGGGCGAATCCTTGTGTCCGCCGCGTCCGTGCGCGCCCGCGATCGGCAGCACCGTCCACACAACCTTGCCGCCGCGCGCGCCCGCGATCTGGCCGAAGCGGTTTTCGGGAACGGGGAACGGGGCGATCGCGGCTGGCGATCCCGTCGAGATCGACCGGGGGCATTGCACTCGCCTCTGATGCCGAGCGTTCCTTGCCCGTATCCTCGCCTCCCAGGCCCTTCGGCACCGGATCGAACGGCGGCCGCGTTCCCGCCTGCAGCGCGATCAGATAGGGCCGCGCACCGCGCGGAAAGCTCAACTCGAATTGAACGCTGTCGTAGACCGGATCGAAAGTGCGCACCGACAGGAAGTAGAGGTAGCGTCCTTCCGGATCGAATGCCGGACAGTAATCGCGAAATTCGGGCTGGGTGACGAGCGTGCTCGTCTGCTCGGCGAGGCTCGTGGAGCTTGATCGCGTATGCCGCGCGGATCAGTCCAGAACGCGTAGGCGAGCCAGGCGCCATCAGGCGACCACGCGAGATCCTCGGTGCGACCGGCGTCGCTGCGATCGATCGACCGTGAGCGTGCCGGTGTCGAGATCGCCGATCATCACTTCGTTGCGGTGATTGGCGAGCGCGACTTGGCGTCCGCGCGGCGCTGCGCGCAAAGCGATCACCCGGCCGACGTCCCACGGCACGTACGCTGCACCGACTTTCGGCAAATACCTCGATGCCGCTCCTCGCCGGATCCGTCGCTGACCGCGACGAGCGTGGTGCCGTCGTCCAGCCATTGGCCGTGCCGATAGCGGCACGCCGTCGGCCTCGCCGTGCTGGCGCACTGCGCCTTCCCAGAGCGGAAACGTGAACAGCTCGCCGCGCGCGTCCAGCGCGACGCTGTGCCCTGCGGGATGCACGTGGAATGCCGTCGAGGTGATCGGCAGCCGGAACGAACTTCCGCGCTGCCTGTGTGCGATGCGAAGGAACGCGATATCGAGGCGTTCCGATGCGATCGGTGGTCGGATCGAACAGCCAAAGCTCGGCGCCGCATTGATAGACGACGCGCTTGCCGTCGGTCTGCGCGTGCCGCGCATAGAAGTCGTCGTGATCGGTATGGCGGCGCGGGTCGGAGCCGTCCGGCCGGCACGAGTAGAGATTGCCCACGCCCTCCGCATCCGACAGGTAGTAGACGCGATCGCCGATCCACATCGGGCTCGTGACATTGCCGGCGAGCTCGCTCATGCGGCGAAACGTTCCGCTGCCCGTCGGCATCGATCCACAGGTGTCCCGCGGTTCCGCCGCGGTAGCGTTTCCAGCGCGCCGGGTCGGCGGTGTTGCGGCCGATGACCTTGGCCTTGCCGGGGCCGAAGGCGAGGTGATTGACCTGGCCCAGCGGCAGCAGTTGCGGCATGCCGCCGTCCGGATCGAGGGTAAACGCGCGATAGTTGCGGAAGAACGGCTGGCCGTAGGTCGTGACGAAGAGGATGCGACCCTCGGGCGTAAAGCCGCGCACCAGCACGTCGGGGCCAAGCCATGTCATCCGCCGCGCGGGCCGCCTTCCGCCGGCATCAGGTAGACCTCGGGATGCTGCTCGTCGCGACCGACGTAGGCGACCACCCGGCCGTCCGGAGAGAAGCACGGCGTCGACGGTTCCGACAGTCCCGCGGTGAGGCGACGGGCGATGCCGCCGGCGGCGGCAACGCGCCAGAGGTCGTCGTCGGCGACGAAGATGATCGCGTCGTCGGAAAGCGTTGGATGGCGCAAGTAGCCTTGAGCGTCGGACATGATTCTTTCGGTTAGCGCGTACGTGCGAAGCCTCGCATTCTAAGGACCTTTGGCGGAGTCGTAACCACCGCCGGGCCAGCGATCGGCGTCGCGCCGAACGAGGTTGAGATTGACAAGACGGCCATCCGAAGAGCGCAGTGGCTGAATCTGCCCGGCGTCCAGCGAGGCGCGACTCGAGCAGTGCGTCACCGCGTGTTGACGTCCGTCACGCGGTTCGGGTTCTGAAATGCGTCGATGATGACTTCCGTCGTCGAATCGGACATCAACAACAATGACGTCGTGGTTAACGGCTACGGCGCCGGGCCCGCCTGGGACGCGACGACCGGAATTGGCTCCCCAAAGAGCGATGGGATCGTGAGCAGGCTCATCCGCTTCATGTCGCCGGGCGACGCCGTCGCCGCAACCGCGACCTCGAAGCCGAAACCGCATGCGATGCCGCCAATGCCGGGCTTCATGATCCGCATTAGTCGGAGCGGCACGCAACCGACGGCCCGCGAGTGCGCGGGCCGTTTTTCCTTTGTAGCCGTCCGCGGTGTCGTGCGCGCAGGGTCTGGCGGTGCAGAGTTGAGGGGGCCAGCCCCTGCAACCAGCGGGGCCGCCGGGCTCGTGCATCCGGGTTCCGGCCTCTGCCGGCTGTAGGCGTATTCCTACAAGCGCGTCGTCCTTGTCCTATGGCGAAATGCTGCAGTGCATGGGAAGCTTGTACGCTACGTTTCGTTCGGGAGGCGCGATGTCCGACGCGTTCGGCGCACCCTCGCCGTCAAGTGCGTTGCGCTGGGCGACGTTCTTCGTGGTCGAGGCGAACGTCGCCTTCGTCTATGTCTACGATCGCGCTCGCGATCTTCCGTCCATCGCCGACATCTCGAACCAGTACGCGACGACCTTCGCACCTGCCGGATTCGTCCATCTCGTTTACTGGATCATCGGGGGCGCATTCCTGCTCTTCTATGTTGCGGCGCTCTGGCCGCGGCACCGCAATCGCCGGACGCGCGCATTCGATCCGTTTGTCGTGCGGATCGCGCTCGCCAGCACGCTTGCCTCCGCATGGGTCGTCGCGTTCCGCAACGACGCGATTGGCTTGGCGCTCGCCTTCACTGCGGCAGGAGCCTGGGTCGGCAAGGGGATGTTTGCGCGGGCAGCGGCCAGCTCGGCGCGCCATTCTCGCTGGCTGCGGGTCCCTTTCGCGCTGTACTTCGGGTGGATGACGTTCGCACTGCTCGTCGGCACCGCGCAATGGCTCAACGCACGCAATTGGCTCTGGACGATCGAGCAGGTCAGCGCGGTATCGCTCGCCTTGATCGCCGTTGCGGTACTGATGGGCATCGCCATCGCGCTCGCTTATCGCGAATTTGTCTACCCTGCCGTGTTGGCCTGGGGTACCGCAGGCATTTACGTCGGGCAACGCCTGTTCGATGCGACGATCGCCCACGCCGCGCTCTATGCCACGATAGGATTGCTGGTCGTCGCGTGCTTCGCGGCCGTTGCGGCGGCCTTTGCGATCAGGCGGCCCAGGACGGCGCCGGTCGCAGTGCACAGTACTGGCGACGGTCGCGTCGCGGTCGACGCAGTGCCGCCGAGCGTGGCAAGCATCGGCCAAGGCATCCGGTGGCCCTGGTTTCGCGCGGAACCGCGCCGCGTTCTCGACGCGGAGCACAGGCGCTATCTCGTCGACCTGGACGCGGTGACGACCGGAATGGGATCGGGGTGAGGCGTTCCCGGCACGACGACTCGGCGATCGGCGTTGCTGGAATAGCGTAAAATTCGATGCGCTGCGGCAGCACGGGCGGCCGCTGCACGACGCGTCGCGGCGCCGAGCGCGCGACCCCACCTCCACGCTCGAGCGCGAATTGTGGAGCGGGCCGCGGGCTGCGGCCGGATGCCGTCGACGAAACCGGGGCGCCCCGCGGATCCGGTGAGCGCGGCAGCGGCATCGCATCACGCCCGCCCGGCAGCCGCCCGTTCGGTTCTTGTTGGCGCTGGAGAATCGCTGGTGCGTCTCAGGCAGATCGTGATCGCCCTTGGTTTCGTCGCGTTGCTTCCCGGCATTGCGATCGAGGACGTCCGCGCGTCGGAGACTGACCAGTTCACGCTTCCCGCTCCCCCGCTGGATGATCTCGGCCGGGACCTTGGCGCCATGGTGCTCGAGATCGTCAGCGCCGAAGCGGCGAGGCTCAACTTCCGGATCGCCGACAAGACGCAGAGCAACCCGGGCCCGGCCGTCGAAACCGTCGACGAGCGCGAGTTCGTCACGCACATCTACGAGCAGGTCGGCGTCGGCGTTCCCGAGTCGACGCTGGAACGCGCCATCCGCTACGGCGAGTTTCCGGGGAGGAACGTGCGCTTTCAGACGAGCTATTCCGAGTCGATCTACGCCTGGGTCTTCGCGCCGGTTCCGTTCGCCCTGATGCCCGCGGCCAGCTCGCCGACGGTTCGGCTGTACGGCGTCTACCTAGGGACCGACAAGATCGGGCACATCTTCCAGCAGGGCTACGAGTACTTCAACCTGTATGACGACGCTCGCGCCGGAGGCGCGGAGGAGGCGGTCGCGCTCGCCAAGGCGGTCAAGTACGGCGTGCTGACCGAGCTCGGGCTATACGGGATCATGCTGACCGGCGTGTACTCCAACGCCGATCTCGCGGCCAATTACGCCGGATTCAAGTTCTATCGCAACCTCCTCCACGAAATCCGGGTCGGCGACCAGACGATCGCCCCGATTCTCCAGCGCGACGGCGCGCAGTGGATCATCAATCCGGATCGTAACAACGCGGACCTCCTGAAACCGTACATATCCGAGCACTTGAACGAGGCGTACAACCCTTCCAAGTACACCTTCAACATCGATCGAATTCGCGAGCACGTGCGCGAACGTTGCGCGAGCTGGTTGAAGGGGGTGCCGGATTTCGACGAGGCCAGCTATCGCACGCATCTCGAGCGCACGAGGACCTGGTTCGGCGAGCCCTACGGCTGGGATCTGCCGGACGCCAATGCGGCGACGCTGCTCCAGTGCTTCGCGCCCTCCGGCAATCTGCCCGACCACGATGCGGCCGGCATGTAGGCCGCGAACGCGGACGACGTTAAAGGGGAACGTGTGGCCGCTGGCCGTCGGTGCTCGCGTGTGTAGCCGCCCTTGCCATCGCCACGGGCTCCGTTGCGGCGATGGCTGCGGATCCGGAGGCGCCGGATCCCGACATCGCGCGCCTGGTGCGCGAGATTTCGCCGGCGCGACTCGAAGCCTACGTTCGTGCGCTGGCGGCGTTCGGCACCCGGCACTCGCTGTGCGCCACCGACGATCCGAAGCGCGGCGTGGGCGCGGCGCGCCGTTATATCCGCGACACATTGGCGCGCTGCGCGTCGGAATCGGGCGGGCGGCTCGACATGGCGTTCGACGAATTCGTGCAGACGCCAACGCCGCGCGTGCCCAGGCCCGCGACCCTGGTGAACGTGGTGGCCACGCTGGAGGGCGTCGACCCGCGGGCGAAGGCCCGAACGCTTGTCGTGTCGGGCCATTACGATTCGATGTGCGGCAACGTGCTGAACGCCGAGTGCGATGCGCCGGGCGCGGACGACGACGCGTCGGGCACGGCCGTCGTGATCGAGCTCGCCTGCACCATGGCCAAGGCGCGCTTCCCTGCGACGCTCGTCTTCATGGCGGTCGCCGGCGAGGAGCAGGGATTGCTGGGTGCGGCGCACTGGGCAAGAGCCGCGCGCGAGCGCAACGTCGACGTCGAGGTGATGATCACCAACGACATCGTCGGCAGCGCGCGCAACGAGACGGTCCGGCGCGATGCAAGCTCCGTGCGCGTGTTCGCGGAAGGCGTCCCTGCAGGCAAGGAGTTGAGCGAGGAATGGCAACGCCGTCTCGGGACTGGCGGCGAAAACGATTCGCCCGCGCGCGAGCTCGCACGCGCGATAAGCGACGCTGCGCGCGCTACGTCCCGGAGATGCCGGTGAATATCGTGTACCGCTGCGACCGCTACCTGCGCGGCGGCGATCACATCCCGTTCCTCGCGCAAGGGTATGCCGCGGTGCGTTTCACCGAAGCGCACGAGGATTTCCGCCACCAGCACCAGGACGTGCGCGGCGTCGACGGCGTGCAGTTTGGCGATCTGCCCCGGTTCGTCGATTTCGATTATCTTGCGGGCGTGACTCGGGTCAACGCCGCGGCGCTCGCATCGCTGGCACGCGCGCCCTCGCCGCCCGCGGGGGTGCGCATCGAAACGTTGCAACTCGAAAATCGGACGACGCTGTCGTGGCTCGCCAATCCGGACGCCGGAATCAAGGGCTACGAAATCGTCTGGCGCGAAACGACCACGCCGTTCTGGCAGGGCGTCGAGTTCGTCGGCAATGTCACGAGAGCCAGCGTGCCGCTCTCGAATGACGATTACCTGTTCTCGGTGCGCGCCGTGGGCGCCGAAGGTCACCGCAGCCTCGCCACTTATCCACTGCAATTGCGCGCCATCCTGCCGCCGCCCGACAAGTGACGCCGCGCCCGCGCGGTAGCGTCATTGTTGCGGCTTGCGGGCGTAGCCGCTCGCGCGCATGCACGCGTCGTACATGCGGTTGAACGTGCTCTGGGTGACGTCCATCGGCCCCAGGCCGATATTCTTTTGATCGGCTTCCGCCTGGCGTTCGCACACGGCGCTGTCCCTGCGGAACTTCGCCTTGTCGGTGGTCCCCGGATCGTAGTCGCCCGACGTCCGGACCGACGCGCACGCGGTGGCAAGGAGCGCAACGGACAGCCAGCAGGGCAGACGCTCGTTGATGGGTGTTTCTCCGGACAGGCGCAGGCGGAGTACCTGACTCGCACATCATAACAGCGGAGTGAACCGGACACTGCCGCGACGTTGCTACAATTGAACGAGCCGCCGGACCGGCGGCGGGAACGGCGACATTTCACGGAGGGCGTCATGCTGCGCACGTTTTTCGGTCTTGCACTGATCTCGATGTTATCGGCCTCGCCCGCGGTGGCGGAGGCACCGTCGGCCTCGCGCCTCGACGAGGTCGCGAAAAGCGGCACGCTTCGCGTATGCACGCCCGGCGACTACAAGCCGTTCAGCTTTCTGCGGCCGGACGGCAGCTACGAGGGACTCGACATCGATCTCGTCGATGCGGCTGCGAAAGCGCTGGGCGTCAAGGTCGAAATGGTCAAGACGGCGTGGCCGTCGCTGATGAAGGATTTCCAGGAGAAATGCGACGTCGCCGTTGGCGGGATCTCGGTCACCACGGACCGCCAGAAGTCTGCGTTCTTCACCGTCGCCTACATGGTCAACGGGAAGGCCCCGATCACCAAGTGCGAGAACGTCGCCAAGTTCCAAACCGTAGCCGACATCGACAAGCCGAACATCACCGTCGTCGAGAATCCCGGCGGCAGCAACGAGCGCTTCGCGCGCGCCAATTTCAAGCAGGCGAAGATCGTGATCTTCCCGGACAACGTGACGATCTTCGACGAAATCCTGAAGGGTAACGCCGACGTGATGATCTCGGAATCGGTCGAAGCCATCGTGCAGGCCAAATTGCGGCCCGGGTTGTGCGCGGTGAATCCGGACAAGCCGCTGCAGTACGGCGAGATGGCATGGCTGTTGCCGCGGGGTGACGCGACGATGAAGGCCTGGATGGACACGTGGTTCCATCTCGCCAAGGCGTCGGGCGAGTACGATCGGATCACCGCGCGCTGGTTGCGCTGAATGGCTTGCCCGGCACTCGCCAAAGCGGCGGGCGCGGCGACGATGCTCGCTCTCGCTTTGGCACCGGCCACCTGTGCCGCCGAGAAATTCACTCCGCTCGGCACACAGCCGGATGGTGCACTGGTCTATGTTCAGGCGGCACCGCCCACCATCCTGCCGGACGGCACGCGTCAGGGCTGGTTCAGAACGGTCCCGAGAACCGCGGAATCCGTCACCGACGAGCTCGGCGTCAACCAGCAATACACGGAGATGCTCGGCCTCAACGTTGCCGACTGCAAATCCCGCGTCATGGGTTCGGCGTCGATGACCTACCGTGACGCCAGCGGGACCGTGGTCGCGCAGTTCGAGGTGCCGCCAAAGCGCGTCGAGTTCGTGAAAGTGCGCGCGAATACCCTGGGCGAGGCGATGTTTGCGTGGCTCTGCGCCCCCAGAGGGCCCGTCGCCGCGCCGCCGCTGCCATCCGCGGCGACCTCGCCGTTCAAGTAGTCTGGCGCGCGCCGATACGATTGGCCCGCGCCCTCACCCGGTTCTTCCTGTCGCGTGTCACCGTTTCGGCGCGCGATCGCTTAGACTGTGCGTCCAGCCCCATCCGCCGAACTCACGATGACCGTCAGCACGCGATGTCCAACCTTGGTCGGCTCGGCTGCCGTCGGCCTCGTTGTCGGCGCCCTTTGGGGATTGACCGGCTGCACGACGACACCGGCCGAGGATCAGCGCGCCGCAGCCACGCGCAATCAGAGCGTAATCGCAAGCCCGATCCGTACCGACCAGGACCGGCGGATGGACGCGGCGCGCCACCCGGCGGAGTTCCTGCCCTTCACGCAGGCGAAACCCGGCATGCAGGTGCTCGACGTTTCGGCGGGCGCCGGATACACCTCGCAGCTGCTCGCGCTGGCCGTAGGCCCCACGGGAACGGTATTTGCGCAGACGCCTCGGCCCGGACCGGCGCTCACCAAGCGCCTGAGCGACCACCCGCAGGCGAATCTCGTGCTGGTCGAGCGCCCGTTCGACGATCCGATTCCCGGCGACGCGCCGAAGCTCGACCTCGTCACGATCGTCCTCAACTACCACGACATCACGTATTTGCCGGTCGATCGGGAGAAGATGAACCAGCGCCTGTACGCGGCACTGAAGCCGGGCGGACATCTCGTCGTGATCGATCATTCGGGCCGCGCGGGAACCGGCACCGCCGAAGGCAAGACGCTGCACCGGATCGACGAAGCAGTGGTGCGAAACGAGGTCGAGCGGGCGGGCTTCGTACTCGAGGCCGAAAGCGACTTCCTGCGCAACCCGGCCGATCCGCGCGACGCGCCATCGGGGAACTCGCCCATTCCGACCGACAAGTTCGCGCTGCGCTTCGTGAAGCCGCAATAGCGTCCAAGCCGCCATCCTGCGCACGATATCGAATCGGACGATGACGGCGCGTTGCGCTGTGCGCGTTGTTTTCCTCCCGTGACAACCGAGGTGGCACCTTGCTCGACAGTGCCGTAAGACCGAGCCAGATCGTCAAGGCGCTCGACGAATACGTGATCGGCCAGGACGACGCCAAGAAGACCGTCGCCGTCGCCGTCTACACGCATTACCGGAAGATCGCGAAATCGCGCGCAGACGGCGTTCCGATCACCAAGAGCAACGTGCTGCTGATCGGACCCTCGGGCACGGGCAAGACGCTGCTCTGCGAAACGCTGTCGCGAATCCTCTCGGTCCCCTTCGTGACGGCGGAAGCGACTTCACTCGCGCAGTCGCGGTTCGTCAACGAGGAGATCGAGGCGATCCTGCTGCGGCTCGCCGACAAGGCAGGCGGCGACATCGCGACGGCCGAGCACGGCATCGTGTTCATCGACGAGATCGACAAGCTCAAGGCGACGGGTGCGCAGCCGCGTGCCGTTTCCGGCGAAAGCGTGCAGCACGCGCTCCTCAAGATCATGGAGGGTTCGCAGGTCAAGATCGGGAACGCGCGATACCTCGACACGACCAACATCCTTTTCATTTGCGGCGGCGCGTTCGTGGGCCTCGAGGAGATCATGACGCAGGTCCATGGCTTCGGCTTCATCTCCACGGGAGGCGATGACAACCAGAAGATCCTGGACCGCCTCAACTCGCGCGTGAAGCCGACCGATCTCTTCAGCTACGGCCTGATTCCGGAATTCACCGGGCGGCTCCCCACGATCGCCCGCTTCCAGGACCTGACCAGGGAGATGCTGGTCCGGATCATGATCGAGCCGCGCGAGTGCATCTATCGGCAGTTCCAGGAGATCTTTCGCCACGAAGGCGTCGAGCTCGCCGTCGACCGGAAGGTGTTCGAGCAGATCTCGGAACTGGCGATCGAGTACAAGACCGGCGCGCGCAGCCTGCGCGGACTGTTCGAGGAACTGATCGCGCCGATCCTGTTCGTGGTGCCGGACCATCCCGACATCACGAAAGTGAGCATCACGTCGCTGTTCGCCGAGCCGACGTATGTCAGAAGCACCGGGGGGCAGGCAGCGGCGGGCTGATTCGCGCTTTGTCACGCCGGGCGGTGAAACCAGGCGAGCGACAGGCCGCACGCTATGCAGGTCAACCCTGCGGCCAGCGCACAGAGAAGCGCCGTGATCTCGGTGGGCTGCGTCTCCAGCACATAGCGGGCGTTGAGACCCTCGTAGACCTTCTTGAGATCGGAAGCGCTGCCCGCCCGGAAGTATTCCGCGGCCGTGAGCTCCGCCACCGCTTTCAGCGTCTCCTCGTCGAAGCGCATGTAGATGGAGTAGTTGTCCATCTCCGTCGCACCGCCGTCGGCCTTGCCGAAACCGACGGTGTAGACCTTGACGCCTCGCTCGGCGGCGAGCTTTGCCGCATCCAGAGGATCGGGACCGATCGTCCGACGGCCGTCGGTGAGGAGGATGATCGCGCCGTGACGATACGATCCCGGCGCCGCCGGCTTGAACTCTCTCTTCGCCGCGCTCCGTCCCTGCTTGATCGGTGCGCCGCGGCCCCCTTCCCAATCCGCACGCCTGCCAAAGGGCCGATCCTCGGCTTCGAGACCGTCATCCGGAAAGAGCGTGGCGAGCGACATGATGATGCCGCTGCCGATCGCCGTGTGGATCTGCAGCTCGAGCTGATCGATCGCCGCCTCGAGATCGGCGCGCTCGTGGGTGGGTCGCTGCACCACCGCCGCCGATCCGGCGAAGGCGACGATGCCGATGCGCACGTCCGCCGGCTGCTCGCGGATGAAGGTCTTCGCGGCCGCGCGCGCGGCGCCGATGCGGCTGGGCTCGACGTCGGTCGCCCGCATGCTTTTCGATACGTCGATGGCGAGGATGATCGTCCGCTGATCCGACGGCAGCGTCACCGTCGCCAGCGGCCGCGCGATCGCGACGCAGAGTGCCGCGAAGGCCGCCAGCAGCAGGAGCGGCGGAAGATGACGACGGAGGCGCTGCCCGGGTGACAGCGCGCCACGGATCAGCGCGACGCTCGCGTAGCGCACGGCCGCCCTTGCCCGGCGGCGCGCAATGAGAACGTAGAAAGCGATGAGTGCGGGTATCGCCAGCAGCAGCCAAAGGCCCTGCGGCCAGAGAAAATCCATGCGTCCGATGCCTCGCGGGCGGGGGCGCGAGGGCCGGCGCTACAACTGCACCGAATGCGCTCCCGGGAGCCACGATAAACCGTCGCCGGCTCGGTGCCAACTGCGCACTGGCGCCTGCCCGGCGCGCCGGCCACGCGTCGCGTCTGTCGGCGCGATGGCGGCGATGCGGGGCGCCGCCTTGGGCTGCGACGGTCAGCGCGGGGACACGCCGCTCCCCGATCCCATCCCGAGAGGCGTCCCCGGAGTCGGGCTGCGCGAGGCCTGCGCGTGGTGCTCGTTAGTCGTTTCCAGCCGCTTCACATCACCCGTCAATTCGCCGCCCTCGGCGACGATCAGCTTGCCGTAGCGGATCGTGCCGGAGACACGGCCCGTGCTGTGCACGACGAGTCGCGTTCTGGCCGTAAGCTCGCCCGAGAACTCGCCGTGAATCTCGGCGACATCGATGAGCGCCGTTCCCTTGAGGGTGCCGGGCTTCGCGATCTGCATCGCCTTGCTGTGCACGGTCGCCTCGACGCTGCCTTCGATGACGAGCACATCGCAGTCGGAAATGTCCACGCCCTTGAGCTTGATGTTGACGCCGACGTGCAGCTTGCTCCCCGGTGGCTCGACCGCGGACGCCGGCGCGGTTGCGACGGGCGGCGCGGTAGCGTCCATCGCTGGCGACACGGGCGGCACAACGGGAGCGCTCTGCGGCGGCGCGGGTGGCGCGTTGGCAGGACGACCCGTATTGCTCGCCACGTTTCTCGCAGGCGTTCCCGGGGGATCGTACAGCGCGGGCTTCAGCGCAGGCTTGCCTGCGGTTTTCGCATCGAGAGCGTCGCGGCGACCGAAATTCAGCATATCGACTCCTTCCCGCAGTCACATGGATGACGACGGCATTATTCGGCGCGCGTGTCGATTGCGCAATACGAATTGCCGAAAAATTTCATGCGCTATGCGTTTCGAGTGTAGGACCTCCACCTACGACAGTGTCGGCGACGCAGGAAGGCAGGCGCGGATGATCTCGCGCGGGAAGGCAGGGTGCGATTCGCAGCAATCGCACTTTGCGAACCACCACCCCGCCCGTGCATCGATTTCCATCCGTCTAATCGTTGCCGTTGTCGGCGTTGTCGTCATCGCCTCGGCCCGGCAGCGCGGAGAGATTTCCGAACAACCCGTCGCTCTCGTCATTCGGACCGGCCGTGAAGTAGAGAAGCTCGGGATCGCCTCCGTTGCCGCCATTGCCCAGCTTGATGGTCCACAGACCTTGGATAGCGATTGCCTGGCCCTTGGAATTACGCACCTTGCTGCGGAACTGCCCGGTCATGGGATCGAATGCATTGATGTGACCGTTCCCGAAGTTGCCGATCAGGACGTCGCCCGCCAATTCACCGAAGCCCGCGGGCGCCACCGCCACGCCCCAGGGCGAATTGAGCTGTCCGTGCTGCGCGAAGCGCGCCATCATCTGCCCGTTGAGATCGAACGTGTCGACAATGCCGTGGCCCTGTCCGGCGACATCGTCATGCTTGTCCGCGTCTTGCACCGCGTAAGTCACGAACAGCTCGTCGGTACTGTTGACCGTGACGGGAACGATGTTGAACGGAGCGTAGCCGCGCGGCAGCCGCGAATCGACGAATGCGCCCCCCGGCAGGGACGCCGGCGTGAACGACGTGTCGTACGCTTCGACCGTGCCCGCGTGGAAATTGGTCGCGTACAGCATGACGTTGCCGCTGACCTTGTCCTGGGCGATGGCGAGCCCCTTGTAGAGCGCGCCTTTGGCGGAGTTGTCGACGGCGATTATCGCGTACGTGCCGGCTTTCGTAGGATCGAAATTCGGCGGATTCACGTTGGGATTCCAGCCAAGGATCGTGCCGTCCTCCGTCGCGAAAAGAAAGAGGGCCGGCGCGGAGAACGGAGCGCCGTTCTTGTCGACCCCTGAGACCATGAACGCACCCTGGGCATTTGCGATATTGAAGACGAGACCCGTTGGCGCGCCTCCGGACCCCAGCGGATCGCCCGGCGCGGGGATGGAGACGACGAGAGTCCGGGGTGTCCCATCGGTGTTGTAAAGCGTTGAAACTCCCGCGCCGTTATCCGACACCCAGAAGGGCGACGTCGACGATTCGCCGACACCCCATGGGTTTACGAGGTTAATGTCGACGAATGTTGCCGTGTGAACAATGCCGTTACCGTCCGTCAAGGGCCTCTTGTTGGCCACGAGATCGGTTTCCGCGAAGCGTGTAGCAAAGGCAACGCCAGTCGAGCAGGAAAGCACGCCGATCAGCGAGGCCGCCGCGATACGCCGACGGACGTTCTTCCTCGCATTCACCGTTTCTGATCCGCTTGTTGCGAGCGCGGAGCGCCCGTTCGGGCCGCGCACGACGAGGGACGCTGTGGTCATGGGAGCAACTCCTTCCTTGCAATTTTTACAAGCATGTCCGGCGCTGGCCGGGGTTCGACGCACGCGCGCCCCCCTCTTCGTGCGACGACGTTGGGCCGCCAACGAAAATTCGACACGCGCGTCCGGGTGTAGGAAACAGCAAGGCTGCGATTCGTATTCCGGCCGGAATGAATGCGGCCGATCCATGCGGTCATCGCGGACAGCCACATGACGCATCGTCATTGGATGTACGCGCCGACGCGCTCGTCGTGCGCACCTTGTCCGCGCCTGGGGACACTCAACTCGACGTGCAGGAATGCGAGCGTTGACCCTATTGGATGGCCGGTCGTAGTGACCGCCGACGCGTAGAGGCCCTCGCGCACCGTCGAAGGCCGCGTCGCGATGGATCATCGAAGCGCGTGATTTTCGTGTCGTCGGGTTCCTACCGATTGCCGCCAGCCGTCTTACGCCACGTCGGTGATGGCGCGGCACGCTGACGACTCATGTAAACCAACCGTCCGCGCCGTGCGTCAAATGCATGTCGGCATTTCGTGGCCGGCGTCCTTCAAGGAGATCATCCATGAGTCGATGTACGTCAATCTCGCGACGGTTCTTCGGCGGCGTCCTCGCGCTCATCGCGACGAGCGTCTTCGCCGGCGAGATCACGGTGTTCGAGCAGCCCGGCTTCCAGGGCCGCTACGTCGCCACGCACGACGCACTGCCCAATCTCGTTCGTGCCGGGTTCGACAACCTCGCGTCGTCGATGGTGATCGCGAGCGGCACTTGGGAGGCATGCACGGAGGCCAACTTCCACGGCCGCTGCATGCGGCTCTCGCCGGGTCGCTATGACAGCCTGCCGAGCATGTTTAACGAGCGGATTTCCTCGGTGCGCGAAGTCGCGTATGTGGAGCCCCCCGCTCGCGTGACCATCGCCCCGTCAGTCGTCGTCGCGCCGACCAGCGATACCCGCATCGTTCTGTACGCGCACACCGGCGGCGGCGAGCGGTCGATGGAGTTGAACTCGACGCTGCGCGACCTCGACAGCGTGAGCTTCGGCGATCGTGCCGATGCGGCGACGGTCTATGGGGGTGTCTGGCGACTGTGCGACGAAACGCGCGGCCGCGGCGAATGCACCGAGCTCTCGCCGGGCAGATACGAGACGCTGGGAGCGCTCGACGGCCGCATCAATTCGGTCGAACTCGTCGCGCCGGCGCTGACTCCGGTCGGCGTGATCACGGCTCCGGAGGCCCCCCGTGTCGTTCTCTACGAATATCGCGACTTCGGTGGTCGGTCGCTGACGATCGAAGGTAACTCGGCTCGCGATCTCGACCGGCTGCATTTTGGCGACCGCGCCGCATCGATGCGGGTCCAATCCGGCAACTGGATGCTCTGCTCCCGCGCGTATTTCGAGGGGCAATGCCGCACGTTCGGACCGGGCGAGTACCCACGGCTTTCGGGGGATCTCGATCGTCGCGTTTCGTCGGCGCGCCCCATCGGGAATGTCCGCCTCGGAGCCTTGTCGACCTACATCCGCTAGCCTGACGACTGCGGTCGCCGCGCAGGGTCTGTCGCCGGACTGCGCGGACAGCGCAGCGCCTCCGTCCGGCGGCGCTTCGCCCACGTCAAGCGTCCGGCAGCAAAGAGCCCCGCGTCGGCGGGGCTCCCGTCGCTGCTGCTGAAGCGCGTTGCCGCGCCGCGCGAGGATTACGTCAGGCAGGGATCTTTTCCCGCCCGGCGGCGACTCGCGTTACCGGCGCGGCTGGTTTCGGCACCGCAGCCGGCGCCGCGCGCGTCGCCGCCTTCTCCGTCTTCACATCCTTCTGCGCCTGCTCCGGCGCGCGGGCCTTCTTGTACCATCCGCTGAACTCGTAGCACATGATCGACTCCTTTCGATCGACTCCTTTCCGCAATCGACGGCGAGTCTCCCGGTCGCTTCTTCACTGCGTCTGCCGATGCTACGCCGCGTCCCCGTCGATATCAAGGACCGACTCGCCCGACCTTCCCTACGCGGCTGGAATCTGGCACGCTCCTGCCGCGGTTTCGTTCATTCGCATTGCCGTACGGGACTCCCCGCTGACATGCCCAAGCGCTGGCTCGATTTTCTCTACGCTCGCCGGACCCTCACGTTCGTGCTGATGGTCGCGTTCTTTCTCCTCTTCGGCGTCACCTCGGTCAACCTGTTCGTTCTCCTCAAGATGAACATCGACCTCTTCATTCAATACGGGGCGATGGTGATCGCCGACGGGGCTCTCGAACAGCTCATCGATCTGCTGCTCTCTTCCTTTCTCAGCATCATCTTCTACATGGCGTTCAAGATCTGCGAGCGCGTGCTCGTCGTGCGACTGACCGAGAAGAAGTTCGGGCGCTAGGCGGAGATGTCCCGACTCGTCGTATGTCGAGTTGCGCGCGTCGAACGCGACCGCGCGAACGGGCGCCCCGCCGCGGGCGCCCGCGTTAATCGATTGGGGGTAGAATGCCAGGACGACCTGCGACGTCCTTGCTCCCCCTCGTTGCCGGCGGGAATGGGCGCCGCGCCAAACTGTTCACCTGCGCATGAGCGAAATCTTCGCGCATCGCCCCGTTCTCCTCGGACGCGTATGGGTCGTCCTCGCCGCCTTGCTCGCAGGCGCAAGCGCAGTGGCGGGAGCGCCGATCTACAAGTGCTTCGACAAGAATCTAGGCGTGCTCTACACCGACGTGCCGTGCAAGGGTGGCGAGCAGGTGGACATCCGTGCCGGCGAGGCCGATGCTGCCGCGGTGGCCCGTCTCCAGCGCCAGCTCGACGCGCTCGACCAGAGCGCTGACCGGCGTATCGCGGAGGACCGCCGCGCAGCGATCCAGACCCAATACGCGGCGCAGTTCGCGTATCCGCCGGAGAGCGATCTCGGTGCCTACGCGGACGAGGCCCTGTATGCGCCGTACGGCTACGGCGTCGTTCCGTATTCCGGCCACGACCGCCCCCACCCCAAGGCGCTGCGCCCGGGAAGGCGCTTCGAGCGACAGCAAGTGGTGCCGGCGTCGCCGCGCGCTGCGCCGCGGATGTAGCCGATCGCAATTGCCGCACGATCACTCCCGGTCGGGCGCCAACGATGCCGGCGCAGGCAGCGAACTCTCCGAAATGGACGTGCGCGTGCGCGCGCTCGAGTCGCTGCTCACCGCCAAGGGCTACGTCGATCCGGCGGCGCTCGACGTCCTGATCGAGACCTACGAGACGAAGGTCGGCCCCCACAACGGCGCGCGGGTCGTGGCCAAGGCCTGGACCGACGCCGGCTATCGCGAATGGCTTCTCGCCGACGCGACCGCGGCGATCGCCTCGCTCGGGTACGCGGGTCGTCAGGGGGAGCACATCGTGGCGCTCCCGAACACGCGGAGCGTGCACAACATGGTCGTCTGCACGCTCTGCTCCTGCTACCCCTGGCCGGTGCTGGGGCTTCCGCCGGTCTGGTACAAATCGGCGCCGTATCGCTCGCGCGCCGTCATCGACCCGCGGGGCGTGCTCGCCGATTTCGGCGTCACGCTGCCCGCGGACGTCGAGGTGCGCGTGTGGGATTCGACGGCGGAAATCCGCTACCTCGTGCTGCCGGAACGCCCTCCGGGCACCGAGGGCTGGAGCGAGGAGCAGCTTGCGGCGCTCGTCACGCGCGATTCGATGATCGGCACCGGCCTCCCCAGGGAGCCGCGTCCACAGGCGGAGCAGCACGCGTGAATGGCGTCCACGACATGGGCGGGCTCGGCAATGTCGGGCCGGTCGTGCCTGAACGCGACGAGCCACGCTTTCACCACGAATGGGAGCGGCGCGCCTTCGCGCTCACCCTCGCAATGGGTGCGACCGGCGCGTGGAATCTCGACCAGTCGCGCGATGCGCGCGAGCGGACGCCACCGGCGCAATATCTCGCCAGCAGCTATTACCGGATCTGGACCGAAGGTCTCGAGCGGCTGCTCGTGGAGCGCGGCCTCGCAACGCCCGAGGAGATTGTGGCCGGGCAGGCGCGCGTCCCGCCGGCGACCATCGCCGGCGTGCTGACCGCCCGACGGGTCGCAGCGACGCTTGCCGCTGGCGCGTCGACACAACGCCCGCGCGCGGAACCCGCGCTGTTCCGCCCAGCCGACCTGGTGCGGACGCGCGTCATGAATCCGGCGACGCACACGCGGCTGCCGCGCTACTGTCGCGGCAGGCGCGGCACGATCGCGAAATTGCACGGCGCACACGTGTTTCCCGATGCCAATGCGCGCGGCCTTGGCGAAGCGCCACAGTGGCTCTATACGGTGCGGTTCGACGCAGCCGAGCTCTGGGGATCGGACACCACTGCAGCCGCGGTCTTCGTCGATTGCTGGGAGCCCTACCTCGAGGCCATGCGATGACCGCGATGCGCGCACACTCTGCGGCGACGGCCGCTTTGCTCCGAGTCGGGCTGCCCCGCCTTCCGCACGACGCCGACGGCGCGGTTTTCAAGGCGCCCTGGGAAGCCCAGGCGTTCGCGATGACGCTCGCGTTGCACGAGCGGGGCGCCTTCAGCTGGACCGAGTGGGCTGAGACGCTTGCGGCCGTCATCGCCGAAGTGCGGCAGCGCGGCGAGGCGGACAGCGGCGAGCGGTACTATCGGCACTGGCTCACAGCGCTCGAGCGGATTGCGATGCGCAAGGGCCTGGTTGGAGACGCGGAACTCGCCCGGCGTCGACAGGATTGGGAGGAAGCAGCGCGGGCGACGCCGCATGGCCAGCCGATTCGGCTGAAAGAACCCTGAGCCGTCTCGCTGCGATTCCGATCGAACGCTGCAACGACCCGCTGGGTCCAACCCTTCCGCTGCAAGGATACGGCGTCGGCCACGACTAAATGGCATCTTCCCGGCACCGAGAGATCAACGAGACAGGAGTCCATCGATGCGGCACCGAACGCTGATCGAACTTATCGCCTTGTTTTCGCTGCCCCTTTGGCTGCTCTCTTCCGTGAGCAACGCAGCGCCACTGCCGTCGCCTGCCGTCGACATTCCGGCGGCGTCGGCCAAGGGCCCCCAAACCGCCGTCTTCGCCGGCGGATGCTTCTGGGGCGTGGAAGCGGTGTTCCGTCACGTGAAAGGCGTGACGCAAGCGGTTTCCGGGTATGCGGGTGGAACCGTCAAGGATCCTTCCTATGAGCAGGTCAGCAGCGGACGCACCGGCCACGCCGAATCGGTCGAAGTCACGTACGATCCGGCGCAGATTTCGTATGGCCAGCTGCTCGTCGTCTTCTTCTCGGTCGCCCACGACCCGACGGAGCTTAATCGGCAGGGACCGGACGTCGGCACCCAGTATCGGTCGGCGATCTTCTATGTGAACGACGAGCAGAAGCGCGTCGCGCAAGCCTACATCGACCAGCTTAGCCGGGCGAAAGCGTTCGGCCAGCCGATCGTTACCCAAGTGGCGCCGCTACCCGCGTTTTTCCCGGCCGAAGGCTATCACCAGAATTACCTGGCGCTCCATCCGATGCAGCCGTACATTGTCTACAACGATCTGCCAAAGCTCGAAGCGCTGCGCAAGGAGTTCCCAACGCTTTATGCTGCGCGCTGAAAGTCGGGAAACGTCGATCGCACGCAGGAAGCTCAAGCCCGAAGCCTCGGCGAGAGGGGGATCCCGCAACGCTTCGGCGGTGCGATTTCCGTCGACGCATCGGCGCGGGCGGCGGGCGCGGAGCCGCGCGCCACGCCTGCTCGCCGACCCGCGACCGCCCGGTTAGTCGGCGAGCACGCTTTCCGGCCCCCTCGTCGCGGCCCACGAACGGTGGCGGTCGCCGCAGGTCGAAGGCTTGGGTTGGGGGAAAAGGACGCTGCCGATGACCAGGTCTACGCAAAACAAGCCGCAGGGGATCAAGGCGACCGCGACCGCGTCGACATCGAAGCCGGCCGCGCCGAAGAGTCGCTCCGCAGCGAAGACGATCGCCGCCCCGAAAGAGACGCCGGCGTCGAAGAGCAGATCCGCACCTAATGCCGCGACGAAGGCTGCGTTAACGCCAAGGGCCGCAGCCGTTCCCGGGACTGCACCGGCGCCTGAGAACCGGACAAGCCGCGCGACGCCCCGCGGCGAACCGAGGGCCGCCACTGCGCGATCCCGCACACGCGTCCGGACGACTGCGGCCCCGAGGCCCGCGGAAGTTCCGAACGTCGAACCGGAGACCGAAGTCGAGCGCATGCCCGACCAGCCGTTCGAGGAAGGCGCGCATGACCTGATCGATCCCGAGCTGCGGCACCGGATGATCAGCGAAGCCGCCTACCATCATTACGTCGAGCGCGGCTACGACGACGGCTACGATCTGGACGACTGGCTGCAGGCGGAGGCGGAAATCGACCACCTGTTGCTCAATCCAGGCGACTAGCATGCCCGCCCGTGCGGTCGCTCACAGGCTCCCCCACAACGACTGAGCCGACCCGCCGGACGATGTCGTCGCCTGTCGCGTTCTGCGACAATGCTGGCGGTCGCGGCGGCGATATCGCCGCCATACGGCCGTCGACGCGCGCCTATTGGGTTGCGCATGCGCTGCGCGCAGACCAGGGACCCTCGCCACCCGATGCCTACCAACTACGACGTGCCGGTCATCGCCCACGCGATTCAGCTCGCGATTGCCCCCGTATTCCTTCTCACCGGCATCGCCGCTCTGCTCGGCGTGATGGCGACGCGTCTCGCCCGCGTCATCGACCGCGCGCGCACGATCGAGCATTCGTGGGACCAGATGGACGAATCGATGCGCAGCGCGGCGCGCGAGGAGATCGTCGACCTCGAGCGCCGGCGCAGGCTCGCGAGCTGGTCGATCAACTTCTGCGCCTGCGCCGCGTTGCTCGTCTGCATCGTGATCGTTACGCTCTTCGTCGAGGAATTCTTCGCGACCAACCTGCGCTGGCTCGCGGGCGGACTGTTCGTGAGCGCGATGTTCGCGCTGATCGGAGGGTTGTCTTCGTTCCTGCGCGAAGTCTATCTCGCGACGCACACGCTGCGCATCGACACGGGGCGATTCGACCGGATCGAGGCGCGCGCCCGACGGCGCTGATGTGCGCCCGCGGCCGCGGCACTTGACGCGATCGCACGTTGTCGTACGATCGCGGGGCCCTCGACCGAAGCGGCGACTGACGCGGTGGCTCCCATTCCATGCGACGAATCGCGCGTTTCTTTTTCGTGTTGCTCGCGCTCGCCGGCGTCGGCGGAGGGGCAGGCGTCCACGCGGCGGACCCGACCAAGGTCCTGCGGATCGCTTCTCCCGACATCGACACGCTCGATCCGCAGCAATTCACCGACGATCCGTCGTTCAAGGTGGTGATGGCGATCTTCGAGCCGCTCTACGAGTGGGATTATCTTGCCTCCCCGCCGAAGCTCACGCCGCTGACGGCCGCCGGTCCCGTCGAAATCTCCGCCGACGGCAGGACCTGGACGGCACGCCTGCGGCCCGGCATCTACTTCACCGATGACCCGGCGTTCAAGGGCAAACCGCGCGAGCTCACCGCCGACGATTACGTCTATTCGTACAAACGCTGGCTCGATCCGAACGGGCGCCGCGGCGGCACGCCGATCGTCGCGGATCTCATCGTCGGAGCACGCCCCGTCGTCGATGCGGCGCGGGCGGGCGGCGGGTTCGACTTCGACCGGCCGATCGAAGGCCTGCGCGCGCTCGACCGCTATACGCTGCAGTTGCGGCTGACCGAGCCGAACTATCCGAACATTCGCGACGTTCTCGGCTTCGTCGGCGCCGTCGCGCGCGAAGTCGTCGAAGCGGCCGGGCCCGACATCCGCACCCGCGCGGTGGGAACCGGGCCGTTCCGTTTGCGCGAATGGAAGCGCGGCTCGAGAATCGTGCTGGCAGCGAACCCGCGCTACCGGGTGGTGCGCTTTCCCCCGAGCGACGCGCCGGCGCATGCCGCACTCGAGCGAAGCATGCAGGGCAAGACCCTGCCGCAGATCGGCGTGGTCGAGATCGCCGTCATCGATGAAGATCTTCCGCGCCTTCTCGAGTTCGAGCAGGGCGGCCTCGATTTCGTGGAATTGCGGGGCGAGATTGCGAACCGGCTCCTCGCCAATGGCAAGCTCAGGCCGGCGTACGCCTCGCGCGGCATCGCGCATTACGCTTTTCCCGAGCCGTTCCTGTTCTCGGTCTATTTCAATATCGCCGACCCGGTCATCGGCGGAATGGAAAAGGAGCGCGTCGCGCTCCGCCGTGCGATCGCGCTCGGTCTCGACACCGACGAGCTGCGCAAGATCGTGTATGCAGGGCAGGCGCTGCCGGCGAGCCAGATCGTGCCGCCGGGGGTCGGCGGCCATGATCCGACGCTGCGACCCAAGCCACTCTATGACCCCCTCGCCGCGAGAGCGCTGCTCGATCGCTTCGGCTACCGGATGAGTCCCAACGGCTACCGCACGACGCCCGATGGCAAGCCGCTGAAGCTCACGCTGTCGCAGCGCACGGGGGCCGTCTCGCACGAGATCGAGACGCTGTGGAAGAAAAATATGGACACCGTCGGCCTCGCGATGGACTTCGAGGTCGCGCCGTTCCAGGAGATCATCAAGGCGCTGGAGAAGAGCAAGTACCAGCTCTACTACGGGGGCTTCGGTGGTTCGCCGTCAGGCGCGGCCGAGCTGATCCAGCTCTCCGCGAAGCAACCGCAGCGGGTCAATGTGAGCCAGTTCACGCTTGCCGCATACGATCGTGCGCTCGACGATTTTCTCCGCAGCGACAGCGATGCGCAGCAGATCGCCGCGGCCCGACGGATGACGGAAATCGCCATGACCTACATGCCGGAGCTTCCCTGCGCGTTCCGCCTGGAGAGCGACTTCGTCAACCCTTGGCTGCGCGGTTTCAGCCCGATGATCTTCTCGTCGTACTGGAAGTATCTCGATATCGATGCCGATACGCGACGGCGGATCACGGGCAAGTAGGCAACGGGCGATGCGGGCCCGCCGCGAAGGAGGAAGCGTCAAATCCGAATTGCCTTCCGCTTACCGGTTGCCCGCCGGTCGCGCAGGCAGCGACTTCAGATAGACGTAGACGGCGCCGATATCGGTGTCGTTGAGATTGCCGAGCGTGGTGAACGGCATGACGCGGCTCACGGGCGTTCCATCGGGACGCTTGCCGGTGCGCAGCATCGAGGCAAACGCCGCCTCGCTCGGATACCGCCCCATCGCGCTACCGGTTCCCGGCGTGAGGTTCGCTGCCGGCGGCCAGTCCGGCGGGCTGCCCGGGATCTTGCCGCCCGAGAGCCCGTCGCCGTGGCATCCCGTGCACATCTGCGCCACGTACACGCCGTGCTCCGCCGAAATCGTCTCCGCAACCGGCGCCGGCGGCGGCAGCGTGCGGTCGATCTGCTCGGCGTCGTCCTTGACCGCACCCGTCGCATAAAGCGCCTTGACGACGAACGGCAAGCGGATCACGGCGCCCTCGCCCAGCGACGGAGGAAGGGTCCTGGCATACGCGATGATCGACCCGAGATCGGCATCCGTGAGCCGGCTGTAGTCCTTGCTCGGCATCAGGAAGAGCGCATGTCGTTGCGGCGATATGCCGTAGCGGATCGCGCGGACCCAGTCCACATCGGCGTATCCCTTCGTGACGCTGCCGGGGCCCGGGCTGATGTTCGGCGAATGGACGTACATGCCGTGCGGATCGTTAATGACGTCGCGTCCCGCGCCGTCGCTGCCGTGACACTCCATGCACCCGCGCGAATCGTACAGATATTTGCCCCGCTCGATTGCCGCGGCATCGGTCGGCACGGCGATCGGCGTGACCTCGAACTCGATGACGCGGGTCAGCTTGCGTTGGGCGAGCCAGTTCGCGGCCAGCGCGAGAATGGCGAGGAGGACCACAAGACCCGCAACGACGATTGCGATCCACTTCAGCGTCCTTTGCATAGCTGGCTTCCCGAACAATCGGCGGGAGATTAGCACCTTGATGGTCGTCCAAGGGCGCAGAAGACGCTGGCGCGCGGACAAAGTTTTCATCGCTTGGCGCCGGCTGGCACGAAATGTGCTTTTTATTGCAAGGAGCAAACGGAATACATCATGGAACCGCGCCGGAATTGGGAAGAGATCGCGACGCAGAACCTCGCGAGTCGAGGACTATCCCGCGTTCCGGGCAAACTCGCCTTCGTCCACAAGGGACAGGCGGTCGAGGTTTCTGTCGAGCAAAGTGTCTACCGCGGTTTCTTTGTGACGGTCCACGACCGCGGCCGCGCGCCCGTCCAGTTTCGCGAGCGCGCCGGAGACTTCGACTGGAACGCCATTGCGGCGACGATCGTCGCCATCGCGCAATCCGGTCTTCCCAACGCAGCGCCCACCTCCAATCCAGCGGAGGTGCAGGCGCAAAACCGCCACCTGGCCGACGAGTTGTCGACGATCACGGGCGCTGGTCCATCGTCGCGACTGTCGATCAAGCCGTCCGCCGTGGCTCCGGGCCGCGTGCGCGTCAAGCTCGACGAGATCGATCTCGACCCCGTTTCCGTGATCCAGCTCTACGCGGCGGTTTCCAAGGCCTTGCCCGGCAAGACGCCGCAGCGCTAGGGGACGTGCGTCCCAAGGCCGTCGGAGGAGCGACGAATCGCGCACGTGTAATGGGCCGACAACGCTCGGCAGTGATACGCTCCCGCGGCTCGCAGGCCAGCAGGCCGATTAACTCTGGGTGGCGCTGATCCGTTATCGCGCGAACACGGGGGAGCGCGTCTATGCTCCGAAGTCGGCGGTGACCGCCACGTTCTCGGACCCGGACATCATCGCGGTGGCAAAGTACCTCGCCAGCATGCGCTGAGGCAGCCGATGGCTCCGCGGGGGCGGTGCGTGGTGCGCCGACGATGGTCACCGAGCGCAGCGAGCCGCCGTGCGCCGCAATATGACGCTGAGGCCGGGTCAGGGCGCCCGCTCGTTCGCCGCAGGCGCCGCGTTCGGCTCCGGATTCTCGAAGTAACCGCGGCTGTCAGCCAGAAAATGGGCGCCTTCGTCCGAGCGCACCGCCGTCCCCACGCCTTCGCTCGTCAACACCTCGAGCAGCAGCGCGCTCGGCACGCCCCCGTCGATGATGTGCACGGAACGCACGCCTTCGCGCACTGCGGCGAGGGCTGCGGTCAGCCGCGGTCGCATGTCGCGCTCGACTGCGCCGTCGCCGAGCAAACCTTCCGCTTCGGCCGCGGTGAGGATATAGGCGAGCTTGCCGGCGCGGTCGACCACGCCTTCGACGTTGGTCATGAGGATCAGCTTCTCGGCCTTCAACGTGCGCGCAAGCTTGCCGGCGACGAGATCGGAATTGATGTGATAAGCGGTCCCGTCGGCGCCTACGCCGATCGGCATGATCACCGGAATGAAATGGCGCGACACGAGGAGTTCGATGATCCTCGCGTCGATCGACTCGACATCACCGACTAGCCCGAGGTCCACCGGCGCGGCCCCTTGAACGTCTGGCGGAAGCGCGATGGGTCGCGCGCGAATGAAGCGCCCGTCCTGTCCATTGAGGCCGACGGCACGGCCGCCATGCCGGTTGATGAGTCCGACAAGTTCCTGATTGAGCTCATCGAGCACCATCTCGACGACCTTGAGCGTTGCCTCGTCGGTGACGCGCATGCCGCGATGCTCGCGGATTTCGATGCCCATTTGCCGCAGCAGCTCGTCGATCCGCCAACCGCCGCCGTGGACGACGATCGGATTCATGCCTACGAGCCGCAGCAGCGCCACGTCGCGCGCGAATCCTTCCTTGAGCGAAAGATCCGCCATTGCCCCGCCACCCAGCCGGATGACCAATGTGGTTGCGTGGTAGGCGCGAATGAACGGCAGCGCCTCGGCCAGCAGGCGCGCTTTTTGCGCGGACGATACGGCGGGAGTCGCCATCAGTTACCGTTGTCCTGGAAGAGCGACTTCGCGACCCGGGGGACATGCGGTCGACCGATTCGCAATCGCAACGCACGAATGCGTTCAGCGCTGCATCTTGAAGGCAGTTCGTGTTGCACGGATCTTACCGGAATCGCGTGGAATGCGATGCAGCAGGACGCGAATGCAACAACGCTGTCGCATTTGCCCGACAACAATGATCGCGATTCGACGGAACTTAGCGGCTCGACCGCAGGTCGCACGCTAGGTGCCATGCTGCCGTCATAGGGCCGGTGTAACGTCTGCGGCGTAGAGGGCAACCAACACCATCAGCCGCGATCGTTGATCCGCCTCAATCCGCCTTCTTTCGCGGATCGATTGTCCCACGCAAGGAGTTTGCTGCATGAAGAAGCCGAAGCAACGCGATCCCTCCGCCCCAGCACTTGGCGGAGCCCCAGTCAATTCTCCTCCATTGCCGGCGATCGTCGCCGGAGCATTCGATCGCCTCAACATCCGGCTTCGCGCACGCATGCTTGGCCGGCTGCTCGCTTCGGTGGGGCCCCTCGCGCTGGCCGTCGTCGGCGGCGGCGCATTCGCCAAGTACGTCGCCCAGGCGCGGTGGCCGGAAATCCCGGTCTCGTTCGAAGATGCCGCGCGCACGACCTCAGAGCAGGTCTACGAGCTCGTCCGCTATGTGCAGCAAAGCAATCCCGAGATGCTCGGCCACCTGATGAATCTGCTGACCCGCGACACGGTGACGATCTCGGCCCTTGGCACGTCGGTCGCCGCACTCGCGATCCAGAGTCTTTCGCGGCGCAAGCCCGCCGACGACTGGCGGCGATGATCTGATCCGACTTGCGCGCACGCCGTCGAGGCGCGTCCGGACGGTATCGCCCGGGGCGAGCGCCTTGCGCAGCGCATCGGGGGGCTTTCCGCACGGCGTTCACCGCCGGCGCCGGTCGTGGTACCGTTGAAGTCGCGTGCGGCGAAGGACCGGTGCGCGTGGGTCGGCGATGAAGAAGGTTACTCTGTACAGCAGCTCCGGGCGGACGCGAAGGGCCGCGGGATCTGACGCGCCCGTGGATGCAAGGACGCCGGGCCGCACGGACGTCGGGTCGAGCGACGCGGCGCCTCCGCGCGAGCTTCGGCACCTCGCTTCCCGCTGGCGCTCGTTTGCCGTCCTGCATCGGCGATCGCTCCTCCTCGCCGGCGTCGGCGCCGTCGCTGTGGCGATCGCGCTCGCGCATTCGGCGATTGCCCCCGCGCCGCCCCCGCTGACGCAGCAGGACATCGACGCCGCGGTGCTGCACACGCTCGAAACCGTGCCGCTGCCATCGCGCGCGGCAAGGGCCTACGAGGCCGTGCGACGCTCCGTCGTCCGCGTCCACGGCAGCGGCTACGAGCAAGACAAGGAAGGCCATGTGATGCAGGGCGTCGGGACCGGCGTGGTCATCGTCGACACGGGGATCATTCTCACCAACCTGCACGTCGTGGCCGGCGCGGATCGGATCGAAGTCGAGTTCGATGACGGCCTCGAAAGCGAGGCGACCGTCATCGGGGTGAGACCCGAGCACGATCTCGCCGTGCTTCAGGCAAAGAAACTCCCCGACGACCTGCCGGCGGCGACGCTGCGCTCGACCGCCGATCTCGCGCCGGGCGACGAAGTCGTCGCTGTCGGCTACCCCTTCGGCATCGGGCCCTCGGCTTCGGCAGGGGTGATTTCCGGACTGCGCCGCGAATACCGATCGCGCGGGGGCGATCGCGCGCTGACCAACCTCATCCAGTTCGACGCGGCGGTCAACCCAGGCAACTCCGGCGGCCCGCTGGTGACGATGGACGGCGAGGTCGTCGGCATCGTCACCGCCATTCTCAATCCGACCGAGCAGAAGGTGTTCATTGGCATCGGGTTCGCCGTCCCGATCGAGAACGCCGCGTCCGCCGTCGGGATCTCCCCGTTCTGACCCACACGAGGCAGCATGAACGACCAGCCAATGCGCACCGACGTGATGCCGCTGATGGAGCGGATCCTCTACGAAGTGAAGCGGGTCGTCGTCGGCCAGGACCACTTTCTCGAGCGCGTGCTGGTGGCGATCCTCGCGCAGGGGCATCTGCTGGTCGAGGGCGTCCCCGGGCTCGCAAAGACACTGACGGTCAAGACGCTCGCGCGAACGATCCGCGGCACGTTCAAGCGGATCCAGTTCACGCCCGACCTCGTTCCCGCGGACTTGGTCGGCACGCGGATCTACAACCAGAAGACCGGCGAGTTCAATACGTCGCTCGGCCCCGTCTTCGCGAACCTGCTGCTCGCCGACGAGATCAACCGGGCGCCCGCCAAAGTCCAGAGTGCGCTGCTCGAAGTGATGCAGGAATATCAGGTGACGATCGCCGGCGAGACGCACCGCGTCCCCGAGCCGTTCCTGGTGATGGCGACGCAGAACCCGATCGAAACCGAGGGCACGTATCCATTGCCCGAAGCGCAGATCGACCGCTTCATGATGAAGGTGCTCGTCGGCTACCCGAGCGAGCAGGAGGAATTCGTCATCGTCGAGCGCGTGACCGGCGCCGCTCAGCCGGTTGCGGAAGTCGCGACGACCGACGAGCTCGCGACCCTCCAGCGCGAATGCCGCGCCGGTTACGTCGATCCGTCGCTGATGCAGTACGCGGTGCGCCTCACGGCGGCGACGCGTCACCCGGATCGCTACGGCATCAAGGACCTCGCGCGCTACGTGTCCTACGGGGCGAGTCCGCGAGCGACGATTCACCTCGTCGAAGGCGCGCGCGCGCTCGCCTTCCTGCGCGGGCGAGCCTACGTGCTGCCGGAGGACATCGCCGATCTCGCGCCCGACGTGCTGCGCCACCGGCTCTCGCTGTCGTACGAGGCGCTGTCCGATGCGCAGACGCCAGACGATCTGATCCGCCGGATCATGAAGCACGTCCCCGCGCCCGAAAAGCCGCTCGAGACCCATGTCCGAATCGACAGGAACGCCTGAAGCCGTTCTGCGGCGCCTCGAATGGACGGTGCTCCGCCGCCTCGACGGCGTGCTGCATGGCGACTACCGCACGCTCATCCGCGGCTACGGACTCGATTTCGCCGATCTGCGCGAGTACGTCTATCACGACGACGTCCGTCACATCGACTGGAACGTCACCGCGCGACTGCAGACGCCCTACGTCCGCGAATACAACGAGGAACGCGAAGTCGCGGCGTGGTTCCTGCTGGACTTGAGCCCGTCGGTGGAGTTCGGGTCGGTGCAGCTGCAGAAGCGCGCAGTGGCGACGGAGCTCGTCGCCGTGCTCGCGCGGATCCTCACGCGCCACGGCAATCGCGTCGGCGCGCTTCTGTACGGCGAGCGCGTCGATACGGTAATTCCGGCGCGCGGCGGCCGCCGTCACGTACTGCAGCTGTTGCATCGGATGCTCACCCGGCCGCCGCTCGCCCAATCGGCGGTGACGAACCTGCGCGAGCTGCTGCAAACCGCGTACCGCGTCGCGCCGCGCCGTTCGCTGATGTTCGTCGTCTCCGATTTCATCAGCACGCCGGGGTGGGCCGAGCCGCTCGCGCATCTCGCGCAACGCCACGACGTCGTCGCGGTACGACTCTACGATCCGATGGAGACGGACCTGCCGGACCTGGGGTTGCTCGTGGTGCAGGATGCAGAAACGGGCGAGCAACTCTTCGTCGATACGCACGATGCCCGATTTCGCAGGCGTTTTGCGGCGGCCGCCGCGAAACGGGAATCGGAGTTGCGCACGGCATTCCGCGCCGCAGGCGTCGACGCGCTCGAGCTCGCAACCGACGACGATCTCGTCGACGCGATCCTCCGCTTCGCCGACCTGCGCAAGCGCCGCAGCCAGCTCGCAACGGGCGCCGGCCTGCCGGGGCATCTGCAATCGGTTCATTGACGATGCAGGGGCCAGGCACGAGGCTCGACCGGAGCGGGACGCCGCGCGCCGTTCCGCCGCGGCTGTCCGGGGCCGGGCGCACGCCGTGACCCTCCTGTGGCCAAAGATGCTCTGGCTGCTGCTGCTCGTTCCGGCAGCCGCGGGAGTCTACATCCTCGTCCTGCGCCGGAAACGCAAAGTGGCGCTGCGTTACGCGAGCCTTGTGCTCATCAGGGACGCGCTTTCCGCCGGGCAGCGCTTCCGCCGACACGTTCCGCCGCTGCTGTTCGCGCTCGCGCTCGCACTACTCCTGTTCGCGATCGCCCGCCCCGCCGCCGTGGTGACGCTGCCGTCGCAGCACGAAACGGTGATTCTCGCGATCGACGTTTCGGGCAGCATGCGCGCGACCGACGTCAAGCCCAATCGGCTCGCCGCCGCGCAGGAGGCGGCCAAGGCCTTCGTCGCCGAGCAGCCGAAGAACACGCGCATGGGCGTCGTGTCGTTCGCCGCGACGGCTTCGGTCGTCCAATCGCCTACGCACAGCCGCGAGGACATCGTTGCCGCGATCGACCGCTTCCAGCTGCAGCGCGGGACGGCCGTCGGCAGCGGCATCCTCGTCTCGCTGAAGATGATCTTCCCGGACGTGGAGTTCGACCTCCGCTCCTACAATCCGCGGGGCAATGCGCTCCGCAGCGCGCCGCTCGATCCGTCACGCCCGGCCGAGAAGGAGGCGCCCGAAAGCCGTTCCGCCGGGCTCCTATGCTTCCGCAGCGATCATCCTGCTGACCGACGGGCAGACGACGACCGGACCGGACCCCATCGAGGCGGCGCGCATGGCAGCCGACCGCGGCGTGCGCGTCTACACGGTCGGGATCGGTACACAGGCCGGAGAGATCATCAGCGGCGATGGCTGGTCGTTCCACGTGCGCCTCGACGAAGAGGCGCTGAAGTCGATCGCGACCCTGACTCGCGGCGAGTACTTCTACGCAGGCAACGCTACGGATCTGCAGAAGATCTACTCGAAGCTCAACACGCAAATCTTCTTCGAGCAGAAGGAAACCGAGATCACCGCGCTCTTCGCTGCCGCCGGCGCGATGTTCGCCTTTGCCGCGGCGCTGCTTTCGCTCCTGTGGTTCAACCGGATCCTGTAATCGCTCGCGCGACGCGAGCTCCGCGATTCGGCGACGCAGCGCGCACCTGACCCGGCACCGCGGCCACGGCAATCCGCGGACACGGGTTCTGCGCTTGGCCGCTGTTGACGTGCATGTCCGAACATGGCGGATCGACCGCCCGTTCGAACGGCTCGTTGTGATATCCAAGAGTCCCGCGACCGTCTCACGTTCAATCCGGGCACGGAAATCGCCGCGGTGGGCGCAACATCGCGACGAGTCAGAAATTGCGCGCTCTCGAAAGCGCAATAGCTTGATTTGTATTGCACAAGCGACCACGGATTTCCTATAATCGGCTATTCTTGTGCAGTCCGGCACAAATGGATGCTATCCCTGCCCGACTCTGTATGTTCGACGTAAGGAAAGGACGTGATGCTCGGTCGTACGCTTGCGGCACTGGTCGTTTCGGCGGTCCTGACGACGACCGCGTCCGCGCAAGGAACGGATTTGATCTTCGCGGTCACCGAAGGCGTGACCTATCAGGCGACGCCCAAGGAAATCCGCGATAAGTTCGCCCCGCTCGCCGACTACCTCGGCCGGGCGACCGGTCGCCACGTCAAGGTCGTGCTGGTTCCCGCTTACGACGATCTTCGCGCCGGCGCGGCCAAACAGGAGTACGACCTCGCTTTCGTGCATCCGGCGCACGTCTCGATGGCCGAGATCAAGGCCGGCCGTTACAAGGCGATCGCCTGGACGAGCGGCTACACAGAGTACACGGCGTCGCTGCTGATGAACCCGAACCAGCCGCTCAAGTCGCTCGAGGACCTGAAGGGACGCACGATCGTCACCCCCGATCCGGACTCGATCACGGCGGCGATGGTGCGCGCGATGTTTCGCGCGGAAAGGGTGCCGCTGTCGACGGCCAAGGAGGTCACGCCTGCTGCGGCCAAGGTGATCACGACCCGCTATCAGGACGCCGTGCCCTTCTATCTCGAATACGGTTTCGCCCAGGTGGGCGTTACTGGCGCGAATGCCGTTGCCAAGGCATGGACCGACAAAGGCGGCAAGATTCTGCTCAAGTCGCGCCCGGTTCCGATCAAGCAGTTCATCGTCTCCACGAAGATGCCGGCCGACGAGCAGCAGCGCCTTCGCGATGCGCTCGTCAACATCCGCGATTCGAAGGCGGGCCGCGATGCGCTGGAAGCCGTTGGCTACAAGGGCTTTGTGGCGCCCAACCCCGATTTCGAAAGCTCCACGATCGCCTGGCTCGGCTTGTAGGCTGCGGGGATCGGGCCCCGCGCCGGCCGCCCGCGCCGTTACGCACGCCCTCGCCACTGCCCGCGCGCCTCGTTACGCACCGTCGTCGGGCGCTGCCGGTCCTCGCCGCGACGACGCGCGCCGCGGCTCACTCCAGCATATCCTCTCGTTGCGCGAGGTCGAGGCGCAGCTCGTAGAGATCGTCGTCGAGCGCGTCTCGCACCGAGACCATGCCGAGCGGCCGGTCGTATTCTGCGACCGGCAAGTGGCGGAACCCGCCCTTGTGCATGATCCGCAATGCGCTCAGAAACGGCTCATCGGGATGGATCGTCTGCGGCTGCGGGGTCATGACCTCGGTGAGACGTGTCGTCTTTGGATCCTGACCGGCGGCCAGCACCCGAAAGAGTGCGTCGCGCTCGGTAAAGATGCCAATGAGCCGCGAGCCGTCGACGACCAGAATCGCACCGATGTTCTCCTTCTTCATCAGCAGCGCCGCCTCCATGACGGTCGCGGTCTTGTGCGCAGTGATAGGGGTTTGCTCCGCGACGATGGAGCGCAGCGATCGAATCGGCATCTTTCTGCTCCGGAACGCTGGATGGGTCGCCGCCATTACGCGCCCGCCGCGCGGCGAAAGTCAAGCGCGCGCCAAGGGCGTGCGCTCCGGCTCGTCGCCATCGCCGCCCTGCTCCCTTGCCGCCTGCGCCGTGGGCACCGGCCCCGGCCGCCGAAAGACGGCGTTGACGCATCGATTTGCGAATCGACGCCGGTCGGCCTACGATAACCGGCAACCGAATGGAGGCGGCGATGCGATCATCGATTCTTGGACTGCTTTTTGCGTGGGCATTGTGCGTGCTCCCTGCCAGCCCCGCGCAGGCGATCACCTGTTACCTGGTCTACGATCGAAACGACAATCTGATCTTCCAGGACACCTATCCCCCGATCGACCTTTCCGATCGCGGTACCGCCGAGCGCGACGCGATGTACGGGCGCGGCGAGCATCTGATCGAGATGGAGGCGGATCACTGCCCGACGATCCAGTTCCTGACCGGATCGGGTGGGACCACCGCGCTTTCCGTCGACCAAGTGGTAGGAGGAATGCGGACCTCGGCGATCCCGTCAGGAAGCGCCTCCACCGCCCGCGGGTCGGCGGCGCGCGCGGCGCCGCCGTCCAACGCGCCAGCGTCGAAGAAGTAATGACCCGCGGATTGGCACCTCGTAGCGAGTGATGCCCCGCGACCGGTGGCGCCGGCCCGCCCCGGGGCCTTGCCGCATAGCTCGCGGTTATGCTATTGTCATAAGCGGACCCCTGCAAGCAGCTCTGCATGCCGAATCGGACCCTCGTCACGCGTCGCCGCTATTTCGGAATCGAGCCCGTGAAGCTGCGTGCCGCCGCGGCCCGGGTGCTAACCCGTATCGCCGGACTTCCGCCCGATCGGGCCCGGGTCACTGCCCGGCATCTCCGCCAGGATTTCGGCGTGAACACGGCCGAAGGCAAGGCCCTCGTCGACGAATTCGTCGCCGAGGGCTTGCTGCGTCCGGGTTCGGCGACGCGCAGCGACTTCCGCCTGACCCGTCGCTTCACCGAATTGGCGTCGGCGCGAATCGTCGACCCGCTGCCCCGGGAACGCGCCCGGCTGCTGCTCGCGCAGGCATGCGAATACGCGGCGCGGATCAACGCGGAGTGGTCGCGCAATCCCCTCGAGATCGCAATGATCGCGCCATTCGGCAGCTACATGAGCCGCGAGCGCGAGCTCGCCGAGCTCTCCCTCGGGATCGTCGTGCGGGCGCGTCCGGCGTCGCGTCGCGCGCGCTTTCGAATGGCAACCAAAGCCGAGGGCGCCAACCAGATTCGTGCCGCGTTCCGCGAGCTGAGTTCCTTCGTCCGCGTGCGCGTCGTCCATGACGCGCAATTGCTGCCGCGACCGTTCGCCGTCGCGTTTCAGGCCGAGCCGCTGGCTTAATCGTTCGCTGCGCGCTTAGAGTTCGTATTCGAGCGGCCCGTGACGGGGCATGCCCTCCCGTTCTCGGTCGAACGTGCAACAGAGCCTCCAGGGTCCGCCGCCGTCCTCCTGCGCGACACGCAGCACCGCAAATCCGTCTCCCGGCTCGGCGAACGTGGTCCTGACCGCGCAGGTGCAATGGCGCATTCCGAAACCCGGCACATCGGCGCTGAAGTGGAATTCATCGGTTGCCGCCAGGTCCTCGCGCGAGGAGTTCGCGAACGGAAACGGCGCGAACAGCGGCGAGCTGTGGACCGAGTGGATCACGACCGGCCGCCCCGTCTGCGGCGTAATCGTCGCTCGCGCCACGCAAGAAAGGTGCTCGTCTCCGGAGAGGAAGACGACATTGGATATCTCGTTCGCCGCGATCCACGCGAGCAGCCGGTACAGCGAGCCGGGGTAGCCGTCCCAGCCGTCGGAACGCAGCGCGCTGACCGGCGCGCCGTGCTGGATCGCCCGCAGGTGTCGGGGCAGAAGGATCGACGGCGACGCCACGAACTTCGGCTGCCCGGGCTCCTGCGTTTGCAGCCAATTGAGGAGGGTGGCGAACTGCGCCTTGCTCATGATCCGTGCGTGCTCGACATCGTGGACGCTTCGGGTCCTGCGCTCGGTGCGCGTGTCGGCCATGAAAAACGGAAATCCGTTGACCGTATAGCGGTACCACATGGGGTCGGTTGAATCGCCGATGGGCCGCTCCGGCTTGGGTCCGGCCGCGCGCTCGAACTTGAGATACGAGCGGCGGCCCTCCAGCATGATCGGATCGGGCCTGACGTCGTCGATACCGGGTTCCCAGTTGTCGACGATCTCGTGGTCGTCGAGCAGCATGTACGTCGGCAGGCGGCGCGTGACGTCGCGCACCGCATCCAGGCGATGGAAAATCTCGTAAGGCCGCACGAAGCGGTCGAAGCCGGCCGTCGGATCGAAGAGCCCGGCCGTGCCATCGACGTACACCTGATCGCCGACCAGCAGCAGGCATTGCGGCCGTTCGGGTTCGGTTTCGGCGTCGAGGCGACTTGCAAGCCGTTCGTAGGAGGCGCTCGCGCACTTTCCCTCCAGCAGTCCCGACGGATATTGGCAACTCGCGAGCGCGAACGTGATTGCGTGCGAAACGACCGACGGGCCGCGAATTTCAGCGAGGCCCGGGCGCAGGCTCGCGGCATCCTTTTGCTTGAGCAGAGTTTCCAGCGCTTCGACGACGCCGTCGACCATGCGCTTCACGAGCGGCGCGTCCGGAACCGGAGTCGAAAGCGACCACGAGCGCACGGCAGCCCGTGCGCCGGCGATGATCGCTTCCGGCCGATCCGCCAGCGGAATCTCGGGTACCTGGCCGAAAGCGTCGAAGAACTCGTAGACCAGCAGCTCGCGCGATTCGTTGTACAGCAGAACCACGAGCACACCCGCGACGTTGCCCCGAAAGCGATCGATGGCGGCGGTGATCCGGAACCAGCCGTCGCGATCGCGGTCCGCCGCCTGCAGCCAGGCGACCTTCTTCACCGGCTGCGGATTGCCGTCCTTGTCGGCGGGCACGAACCTGCGGTTCTTAACGACGACCGGAATGAACGCGGCGCCGAAGGCGCGCATCAATGCCGGGTCGACGGCGCCGGCGAGCCGGAACCGCGATGGATCGTCGCAGTCCGACGGCACGGCGCCGACGATCGGCCCGATCCAAGGAAGGGCCGCGTAATAGCGGAGCGGCGCGTCGTCGGGACTTGCCATCGGTCACTCCCGATCCAGGAATTCGTGCACGACGGCGAACACGTCGCCCGCGTTGCGGCCGATCAGGCAATCCTGGTGGCCGAAGCCGGGGAACGCGCGCGTCTCGAAGTTCTGGAACCCGAGATCGTCGACGAGCAGCTTCCGCATCCGCGCGAGCGTCGCCACGTCAGCGAGCCCGTTGTCGCTGCCGTGGATGCTGAGCGTCGGAATGTCCTTCTCGTCAACTCGCCAGCGGCGCAGGAAATTGTCGCGCGAGACGTATTCGTTGCGCCCGGCCCGGCTGGTGATGACCTCGAGACGGGCGAAATTGATCGCCTGCGAGACGGTGTCGATCGACAGCGGCCCGAACAGGTCGTCGACGTAATCGAGCACGCGAGCGTCGATGTTCACGAGATTGAAGTCGCGACCGTAGAGCGCGTCCATCCGGTGCCGCGTGCCGACGAAGGGCGTGCTTCGCCACGGCGGCCAGAACGGATTCTCGAGCCCGAACTCCTCCTCGGGGTACGGCATCGCCGCCAGGAACCGGTCGATCAGCTGGTCGGTGAGCGACGGGTCGGGACCGACCCGGAACTCGTAGTTCGCGAGCGGCAGGAAGTTGCGGATGTAGCTCATCACATACGCGCGAAAGATGTTGGCGGGGCTGAACACGACGACCGGACCGATCTGCGAGAGCACGACGCGGTTGATCATCGTCGGCAGCTGGTCGCGTTCGCGGAAGAACGGCTCGCCCGAGGCCGGCGGGGCGAGGAGCGCCATGCTGAACATCGCCGACCCCATGCAGTGGGCGAAGATGTCGAGCTTGCTCCCCGTCGTGCGGGCGATGTAGTCGAACGCCGCGGGCAGGTCGGCGAGCGCGACCTCCTCGAACGCCCACGGATACCGCGCTGTCGGCATGCCGCTGCTCGTGCGCAGATCGAGAATCCAGACGTCGCGCTTGCGGTCCCACAGATACTGCGCAAGATTGGGATCCACCGCGGGATGCGCGAACGTGGTCCCGCTCGCGCTGTAGCCGTGGATCAAGACGACGGGCGGCCTGGCGGAATTCCGCCGCGGATACCGCGTGAGGCGAACGCGCACCGGACGCCCGTCCTTCATCGCTCCGAGATCGAGCTCGCGGATCACCGGCTCGGGGAGGCCGTCGACGACCCCCGGCAATCGTTGCGGCTCGCGCGGCTCCGCCGCGTCCGGCCGGCGGAAGCTCCAGACGTGAACGCAGAGGAGCAGCCGCACGAAATAGGCGCCGAACGACGCGAGATCGGCGAGCGCCGAGGGTTCGTCCTGCTGCTTCACGACGCGCATCAGCGGAATCCGCTCCTGCGCAAGATAGGTCGTGTCGAGTTCCAGCGTCGGCGGGGGCTCCTGTGCGAGCCCGGGGAATGCCTCGAGCGTCATCCGCGACAACTGCCGCCATGGATTCGAGCCTCGCGCATAGGTGAAGCGCTTGCGACCACCGATCGGCCGCCCGCGCTTGAATTTCGAGACGTCGATCGGGGTGTTCGCCGCAGCGGCCACGGGATCGCCGACGGCGAGCCGGTACTCGAACTGGCGCACTTCGCCCGCATGCGAGGCGAGCGCCTTCAGGTCGTCCCAGCGGCCGCGAAGGTACGCGGCGAGATCGGATGGAAGCGGAGACCCGTCGGTCAGCCGTCGAATGACTTCCTGAACGACGTCGCGCAGGCCGCGGTTGACGAACCACGCGCGCAGTGCCCGGCACTGCCGCTCTTTCTGCGTGGACGCCTCGCGGTGGAGGAAGTCGAGATCGCCGGTGATCGGCGCTTCGAGCTCGACGATCCCCGCGAGCTCGTCTTCCTGGCCGCCCCGCACCCGCCAGGCATCCCAGGCGTCCTTTCTGAAGATGCGCAACGCGCCCGTTTCGACGCGCAGCGTCCGCTTGATCGGCACGTGCCCCCTCTTGCGCGGAAGAATGAGATCGGCGAGCGCCGCGCGCCCGAAGCGCATCGTGAGCTCGACCACGCAGCGGACGGCGCCCCCGTCCTTCCCGCCAATCACCGCGGGGCCTGACATCCGTTCGACGAATTCCACTTCCGTTCGCCGCGGCGGTATCGGATCCGAGGGAACGGCGAACACCGGCCGCGTCTCGTCCTTTGGAGGGCTCTCCGCGGCCGGCGTGTATTCCCACGCGGAGCGCAACCCTTCGACGGCGCGCAGCGCAAGCGCGGCAATCGTGAGCGAAGGGTTGATCCGCAGCGATACCGGAACGATCGAGCCGTCGAGGACGACGAGCCCGGGCAGCTCCCTCGAAATCGTCACGAAGCGTCCGTCGAAGACTCGCCCGAGATGATCGACGGCCCCTTCGTCGACGGTGTTCCCCATCGGACAGCCACCCAGCGGATGCACGGTGAGGAGCGGCCCCCGCTTGTCGTCGAGCAGCGTCTGCATCTTGTCGGGCAGGAGCTGCCATAGCGGATTCGGCAATATTTCGCCCTTGGTCGCCGAGTCCTTGGCGAGCGCGCGCAACGCGTCGATCTGCGCGGGAAAGAGCGGGTGGTCGTGGATCGCCGGCCAGCGGACGCGGATCGCACCGTCGCCGTCGCCCTCGTCGTCACCGCCAACGAGCTCGAGCGCGCCCGCGGCATCATCGTCGCCCATCAGCGCGACGATCGAAGAGCGGCGCATCGCCTGGCCGTCGACGGCACACGGATCCTGTGGCGGCCCGGCGGTATCGTGGGCACTCGTATCCGCGCGCGCGAGCCCCTGCAGCAAATTGCCCATCGTCACCGTCTCGTCGAAGAGACGGGCGAGCGGTCCCGGGACGGCGAGCTCTTCCACCACCAGTTCCCGGTCGCCCGATTCGCGCAGGTCGATAAGTCCTGTGATCGTCGGCCCGACGGCGCGGGCGCGCGGCGGCGTCGTCTCGTCGGCGGCCGCGTCGACATCGCGGCGCTTGCCGTCGATCTCGATGTCCTGGTCGTAGGCGACGGCGATCATGTCGCCGTTGGTCGAGAACCGCTGCCCGAGGCGCGACGAGAACTTGAGCGTCTCGGTCTGCGAGCGCATCAGGATCTCGGTCGATCCGAACGTGCCCGCGGCAAGGATCACCTTTCGCGCCGTGATGCGGAAAGGCGGACCCTGGCGCGCGCGCAATCGGGCCTCGGTGTGCACGACATCGAGCGTCCACACCGTGGGGTCGGTGTCGCGTGTATCCGGGGCAATGTCGACGTAGCCGTTGCCCGGACCCGGCGCGACCTCCTTGGTGCGTTCGATCCTGAGGACCGTCGCCCCGGTGTAGATCGCCGCGCCCTTGCGCCACGCGGTTGTCAGCAGGTTCACGTCGAGCGAGTCCTTGGCCTCGTGGTTGCAGCCCGTAGCGCAATCGCCGCAGCGCAGGCATTGCTTGAGCGCGACGCCGGCGGAGCTCCTCCTGTCGGTCATCGCGACGGTGATCGCAGTCGCGCGAAATGGCTTCCCCTTAGCCCTGTCGCTCGTCGCCAGTCGCGCGAGCGCCGTGAATTTCGCGGGCACGCCGTTGGGGTGCCGTTCGATCGTGTTCGGTTTCGTCTTGCCGTTGTCCTCGAGGACGGCGCCGAGCCGCTTGCGCGCCTCTTCGAAATACGGTCCCAGCGATTCCGGGGCGATCGCGGCGGGCCATCCCCGCGCGAACACGTTGGCGAGCGGTGCCTCCATGACGCCTGCGTTGATCAGCGACCCGCCGCCCAGCCCGTTCGCCACAACTGCGCAGACGTCGGCGCCGACGCGAATATCGAACAGGCCCTCGCGCTCCCCGCGCGGGCCGGTCTTGCCTTCGGTGACGAAGCGCACGTGCCCGGCGAGATCGGCCATCCGCTGCGGGAACATGCCGGGCAGGTATTCGTTGCCGCGCTCGAGCACGCACACCTTGAGCGCGTGCCCGTTGTCCGTGCAGCCGGCGAACCCCGCGGCAGCAACCGCTCCACCATAACCGCTTCCGACGACGACCACGTCGAAGTCGACACCTTCGCGCGACGACGCCTGCGCTCCGATTTCGCGAATCAGCTCTTCGAGCCCGCGCGAGATCCACGCCGTGCGATGGCCGTGGTCGGCGCGACCCGCCGGAGGCGATTGCGGGTCGTCATCCTTCACGCGTCCGCTCCCTCGATGCGCTGATCGCTTCGGCGAGGACTTCGACGGCGACCGGCTTGTGCAGCAACGGGATGCCCGCCTCTTCCGCTTCGCGCAGCCGGTCGGGCGCCGTGTCGCCCGAAAGCAGAATCGCCGGCATCGCGGGAAAGAGCTCGCGGATCGATTGCACGGTGGCGATCCCGTTGTCGTTGCCGCGCAAGCGGAAATCGGCCAGCACGACATCCGGCTTCTCGGCTCGCGCGGCCGCGACCGCGGGCGTCGTACCATCGACGAGCGTCGCGCGGCATCCGAGGCCCTCGAGCAGCGTCTTCATGCCCAGTCGGACCTGGTCCTCGTCGTCGACAACCAGGATGTGCATCCCCTGCAAGTGCAGCGGATTGTCGTCGCGCGCGGGGGCGACGGCCGCGGGGACCGCGGTCCGGGGCAGGACCAGCCGGAACTCGGTGCCTCGGCCCGGCGACGAGGTCATCTGCATCCGCAACTGCAGCAGGTCGGCGAGCCGCTTGACGATCGCGAGCCCGAGGCCGAGTCCGCGCGTCCGATCGCGCTCCGGATTGTCGAGCTGGTAGAACTCCTCGAAGACGCGCGCATGCTCGGACTCGGGAATTCCGCGCCCGGAATCGGCGACGGTGACGACGAGCACGTCGGCCGTCGGAATCGCGGAAATCCGGACTCCCCCGGCGTCGGTGTACTTGATCGCGTTGTCGAGCAGGTTGCGTAGGATCCGCTCGAGCAGCAGACGGTCGGACTCGACGCATTCGAGGGGCGGGCAGTCGACGCTCATCGCAAGGCCCTTGGCCCTCGCGATCGGGCCGAACTCGTCCCCCAGGCGGGCGAGGAAGGCGGACAGCGGAATCGGAACCCGGTTGACGCGCACGATGCCGGCGTCGAGCTTCGACACATCGAGCAGCGCATCGAACTGCGACGCGAGGCCACGCAGCGCCACGTTCATGTGCTCGGAAATCTCGCGCGTTCGCGCATCGAGCGGACACATCGCCAGGGCGGCGCCGAAGAGCGACAGCGTGTGTATCGGCTGCCGCAGGTCGTGGCTCGCGGCGGCGAGAAAACGCGTCTTCGCCCGGTTCGCCGCTTCGGCCCGTTCCAGCGCGGCTTCGAGCTGCCGGTTGAGCGCCGCCTGCTGCGTGCGGATTTCGAAGGATTCGCGGAACATCCGGAACGCATCCCTGGCGAGCGCGATCATGATGACGCCGAAGAGCGCGATCACGGCCGCAGTCGAGCGCTCGACCCAGCCGGGTTCGGCGACCCCCGGGCTCACGGCCCACAGCGCGGCCAGCGGGAAAACCGTCGGAACGAGATAGGCGATGAAGACGGGCATGTACCCGGCGGTCGTGGCGATCGATCCCACCGCGAGACCGACCAACAGCATCGACTGGATCGCCCGCTCGAACTCGGGCAGGAACGGAAGGAAAGCCAGTGACAGCCCGTGCACGACGCCGTTGACGGCGCTAAGCAGGATCGCGATCCGCAGCTTTTCGGCGACCGAAAAGCGGCCCGTCCTCGGCAATCGGCCGAGGATCACGAAACGGGCGCCAAGCACGCAGGCGACGGCGAAAAGCCACGTGCCCCAAATCCAGGCAGGGAGCCGCTCGGACGCCAGCGCAGCAATCAGCACCGCCACGACGAATACAGGCAGCGGAATCCGCCACGCCTGGCGGGCCAGGACGCGAAGCAGCGCCTCCTCGAGGCTCGTTGCGGGGGCTGCCGGTTCGTGGTCGAACGTCATCGCCTGTCATCCCGGGTAGTCGCGCTCGAGCGGGCGGCCGGGACGCGCCGCCTGCACAATAAACCAGCGAGCGCCCGAAACCAACAGCCTCGGGTCGCGAAGGCAGGGAGTCCAGAACCCGATGTGCGTGATCATCGTCTCGGTCCTCGCGGTCACGGTCATGGCGACCCGACCCCCGAGCGCAGGGCCAAGCGCCGGCTCCGCAGGCACAATCCGGCGCTGCCAACGCGCTGCACGGCAACCGGCGCCGCCGCAGAACGCCGCGGGTTCGCGCCGATTCCGGGTGCCCCGACGATGCCGTCGGCCGCGCCGCGATAGCGAGACTCCGCGGCCGCACCCGGCGCGGTCGTCCGCCGGCTGCATTCCCTCATGGCGACGCCATCGCGGCGGCGCATCGAATCCATGAAACCGCAGGCGATGCCGGGCGAGAAGCGCTTCATCAGCTCGACCCGCGCTGCGTCGTCCGCCCCCGTCAGCAGGGCGAGCCGGCGGGCGAGCGAGGCGAGAAGGCAGCGGCAATCGCCGCGAAGCAACCCGAACAACAGGAAGCAGGCGGGCAGTGACAGCAGTTGATAGAGCGTGCCCATGTCGGTTCCATTATTCGGCGTCCCTCGCCGCCTGCTGCCCCGCCGACGAGCCCGGTAGCCGGCTCGCGGCCTCAGCTGCCTCCGCCCTGCCCTTTCCGCGCGAAGCGCGAAAGGCCGCGGCGGGATCGGCCGCTCCCGCGGATTTGCGCATCGGGGGCATCGCACCGGCGCTGCTCTGCTCGATAATGGCGGGCGGCACGCTGGTCCACGGCCCGAACAGATCCCCGGACCAGTACGTCAGTCCGACGATCGTCGCGCTCACGACGAACATGGCAACCAGGGCGGCAATCGGCGCGATCCTGTTTTCCCTCGCTAGCATGGCGTCCTCGCTTTCTCGCATCCCGATCGGCGCTTTGTGTAGACCTGGGCTCGACCGTCGGCCCGATTCTGGCGCGATCGCCCGACCGCCACCATTCTCCAGAAGGTCATTGCGGGCCACGGGCGGATGGGCAGGATGGCCTAGACGAATGGCCAAGCCCTGCACCGCCGAAGCTATACTCGGGAGCGGCGGGAGTGGACCGTGGGGAGCGCGCCTTTGAATTTGCTGCTGGTGGACGATCACGCCCTGTTCCGGGAGGGCCTGAAGTTCCTCCTCCGCGGGCTCGACGAAGAACTCGTCATCGACGAGGCGGAGAGCTGCGCCGCCGCGACCGAGCGGCAGGGTCAGTTTCCCTACGACCTGATCCTGCTCGATCTCAATTTGCCCAAGCTCGGCGGCCTCGACGCGCTGGCGGCGATTCGGGCGGCGTTCCCCGGCACGCCGCTCGTCGTCCTGTCCGGCGAGGACGATCCGCGGGTGATCCGCGCGACGATCGAGCACGGCGCGATGGGGTTTGTGCCGAAGTCGTCGACTCCCGAGATCCTGATCGGTGCGCTCCGCCTGATCCTCGCCCACGGCGTCTACCTGCCGTTGTCCGCGCTCGAAAGCGACACCCCGGAGCCGGTCGCCCACGCGGCGGAAGTCGATCCCGACATCGTGCTCGGAAACCTGTCGTCGCGGCAGGTCGAGGTCCTCCGCTGCGTGATCAAGGGTCAGCCGAACAAGCTGATCGCGCGCAACCTGGCGCTATCCGAGAGCACGATCAAGGCGCACCTCTCGGCAGTGTTCCGCGCGCTCGGCGCGCACAACCGGACCGAAGCGGTCTATGCGGCCGCCAAGCTCGGTCTGCGTCTGGTTTGACACCGCGAGCAAGCGCGGCGGGCGAAGCCAGCGGGCCGAGCCGAGGCCCGAACGGCGCGGCGCCGCGCGACCCGAGCGGCGCCCGACAATCGTGCGCAACGAATCGCCCCGCGTGTGCGGAGGGCGGCGCGCGGAGGTGCCGGTCAGTCTTGCGCGATCATCGGAATCGCGCGCACCGACAGCACGCCGTCGATCGCCGAGATCGCGGCGATGACGGCGGGCTGCACGGGGCTGTCGACGTCGACCAGCGTGTAGGCCATCTCGCCGCGCGACTTGTTGACCATGTTGTGGATGTTGAGGCCGGCACGCGCCATCGTCGTCGAAATCTGGCCCAGCATGTTCGGGACGTTCGCGTTGGCGATCGCCACGCGGTACGGCGACTCGCGCGGCATTTCGACGTTGGGGAAGTTGACGGCGTTGGCGATCGTGCCGTTCTCCAGGAACTCGCGCACCTGGTCGACGACCATGACCGCGCAGTTCTCCTCGGCCTCCGCCGTCGACGCGCCGAGGTGCGGCAGCGCGATCACCCCGGGTTCGTGCAGGAGCCGGGCGCTGGGGAAGTCGCACAGGTAGTACTTGAGCTTGTGCGCGCGGAGCGCGCCGAGCAGCGCGTCCTCGTCGACGAGGCCGTCGCGCGCAAAATTGAGCAGCACTGCGCCCGGCTTCATCGTCGCAAGGCGCCTTGCATCGATCAGGTTGCGGGTCGCCGCAAGCAGCGGCACATGCAGCGTCACGAAGTCGGACTGCTTCAGGAGCTCCTCGATCGCGTTCGCGCGGCGCACGGTCGACGGCAGCCGCCAGGCCGCATCGACGGTGATGTCGGGGTCGAAGCCCGACGACCTTCATCCCGAGCTTGATCGCGATGTCGGCGACGAGGCTCCCGATCGCGCCCGAGCCCGATGATGCCGAGCGTGCGCTGCGGCAATTCGATGCCCGCGAATTGCTTCTTTCCGTCCTCGACCCGCGTTTCGAGATCCGGTGCCGCGCCATCGAGGCCGGCGACGTAGGAAAGCGCGGGAATGACGTTGCGCGCGGCGAGCAGCAGCGCAGCCAGCACCAGCTCCTTCACCGCATTGGCGTTGGCGCCGGGCGCATTGAAGACGGGAACGCCGCGCTTCGACATTTCCGCGACCGGAATGTTGTTCGTGCCCGCGCCGGCGCGGCCGATCGCCTTGACGCTCGCGGGAATCGTCCATCGCGTGCATGTCGTGCGAGCGCACGAGGATCGCGTCGGGGTGGTCGACCGCCTTGCCCACCGTGTAGCGCGCGCGCGGGAAAGCGGTGCAGGCCGTGGCTCGAGATCTGGTTGAGCGTGAGGATCTGGTAACGCGGTCTTATCCATGCTGCTGCTCGAAGTCCTTCATGTACGCGACCAGCGCGCGCACGCCCTCGACGGGCATCGCGTTGTAGATCGACGCGCGCATGCCGCCGACCGAGCGATGACCCTTCAGCTGCACCATTCCCGCCGCCTTCGCGCCCTTGAGGAAGGCCTCGTCGAGCGACTCGTCTCGCCAGCTTGAACGGCACGTTCATCCGCGAGCGGTCCTCGCGCCGCACCGGATTGGGGTAAAACGTCGTCTGGTCGAGGTAGTCGTAGAGGAGCTTCGCCTTCGCGATATTCTGCTTCTCGATCGCCGCAATGCCCCCTTGCCGCGAGCAGCCACTCGAACACCAGGCCGGCGACGTAGATCGCATAGGTGGCGGGCGTGTTGAGCATCGAGTCGGCCTCGGCCTGTCCTTCCAGTGGAACGCCGACGGCGTGATCGGCAGCGCCCGGTCGAGCAAGTCGTCGCGAACGATGACCAGCGTCAGTCCGGCGGGGCCGATGTTCTTCTGCGCGCCGCCGTAGATCACGCCGTACTTCGCCGACGTCGATCACGCGCGACAGGATGTGCGACGACATGTCGGCGACGAGCGGTACGTCGCCCGTGTCGGGCGTCCACTGGTATTCGACGCCGCCGATCGTCTCGTTGGTGCACACGTGGACGTAGGCGGCGTCCTTCGAGAGCTTCCACGTCTGCTGCGCCGGAACGTAGGTGAAGCCGCGGTCCTCCGCCGACGCCGCGACGTTGACCGTGCAGTATTTCTTCGCTTCCTTGATCGACTTCTTCGACCATTCGCCGGTGTTGACGTAGTCCGCGACCGACCGGCCCGCCGAGGAGGTTCATCGGCACGATCGCGTTCTCGCCGATAGCGCCGCCCTGCAGGAACAGCACCTTGTAGTTCGCGGGGATCGCGAGCAGCGTGCGCAGATCCGCCTCCGCCTTGTCGGCGATGCTGATGAATTCCTTGCCGCGATGGCTCATTTCCATCACCGACATGCCGCTGCCGTGCCAGTCGAGCATCTCGGCAGCGGCCTGCCGCAGCACTTCTTCGGGGAGCACCGCGGGCCCGGCGCTGAAATTGAAGACTCGCATGGATTCTTCCAGGGTTGACGGAGGGGGCCGCGCCGATCGCGGCCCGTCGTGCTCCGGCGGGAGCATCGACGGTGAATCGCCTCCACTTGCGCATTTTATCAAGTCGTCGCGATGACGCGGATTGAGTCCTTCGGCCGCACGATTGCAGCGCGCAACGCCCAATCGGCGGTCTGCCCGCAAGTTCTGGGATAATTGCCGAAGCTTCCAACGGAGGTCCCATGGCGAATCCGAACCGACGCGCGGTGCTGACGACGCTGGGAGCGCTTTCCGTCATGCCGTTGGCAAGACCGCTCGCGGCGCAATCCGGCTATCCGACAAGGCCGATCCGAATCATCGCGCCGGTGCAGCCGGGCGGCGGCGTCGATCTCGTCGCGCGCACGATCGCGCGACCGTCTCGGCCGCGTGCTCGGCGTGTCGATCATCGTCGACAACCAGAGTGGCGGCGGCGGTGTCGTCGGATCGATGGCAACGGCACGGGCCGCGCCGGACGGCTACACGCTGATGGTGGGCTACGTCGGCACGCACGGAACCAATCCGGCGGTGCGCAAGCTGCCCTACGACGCGATCCGCGATTTCACGCCGATCGCAATGGTCGGCGGCACGCCCAATGTCCTCGTGGTCGGCGCGGCGGTTCCCGTGGCGACGTTCCAGGAGTTCCTCTCCTATGCAAGGCAGAATCCGGGCAAGCTCTCCTATGGGTCCGCCGGTCCCGGAACGCTGACGCACCTCGCGATGGAGGAGCTCAAGGTCGCAGCCGATCTCGACATGGTTCACGTTCCGTATCGCGGCATCGGCCCGGCGTTCGTCGACCTTCTCGGAGGCCAGACGCAGGTGATGTTCCCCGGGCTCGCCGCCGCGTTTGCCGCACATCAGGGCGGCGAAGGTAAAGCCGCTCGCCATCACGGGCACCCGCCGGCATCCGCTCTTGCCCGACGTGCCGACGTTCGATGAACTGGGCTACAAGGGCTTCGACGGCGTCCAGTGGTACGGGATCATCGGCCCCGCGAACCTGCCGCCGCCGGTGGTCAAGCGGTTGAACGAAGAGATCAACAAGCTGCTCGAATCCTCCGAATTGCGCGAGCGGTTGTCGGCCGAGGCGCTCGAACCGATGCCGATGTCGCCCGAGCAGTTCGGTCAATACATGCACGACGACATCGCGCGCTGGAGCCGGCTCGCAAAGGAACGCGGCATCGAGATTCGCGACTGACTGCAGCAGCACCTGACGAACACGCGAATGGCCCAAAACACACCGGTGAGCGCCCAGAACGACGCGCCCGCCGTCACGCAGATCCTTGCCGACTTCGTGGCGACCCATCCGTCGAAAGGTTGGAGCGAAAGCGTCGAGCACGAGGCGCAGCGGACCGTGCTGAACTGGGTCGGCTGTGCGATCGGGGCCTCGCGTCATCCGACCGTCGAAGCGGCGCTGGCGGCAGTGCTCGAGGGGGCTCCCGGCGCGCAGGCGACGATCCTCGGGCGCAGCGAGCGGGTCGACATCGGAAGCGCCGCGCTCCTGAACGGCATTGCGTCGCACACGTTCGATTTCGACGACACGCACTTGAAAACCATCATACATCCTGGCGCGCCCGTCGTATCGGCGGCATTTGCGTTCGCCGAGCATCTCGGGTCCAGCGGCCGCGAGCTCATCGACGCCGTGGTGCTCGGCATCGACGTCGCCTGTCGGGTAGGCAACATGATCTATCCCGACCACTACGACCGCGGCTGGCATATCACCGGCTCGACGGGAATGCTGGGCGCGGCGGCAGCGTGCGCCCGACTCGCCGGCCTCGACGCGCGCAAAACGGCCATGGCGCTCGGAATTGCCGCATCGCAGCCCGTCGGCGTGCGCGAGCAGTTCGGCACGATGACCAAGCCCTTCCATCCCGGCGCGGCGGCACGCGCCGGGGTGACCGCCGCGCTCTTCGCGAAGCACGGCTTCACCGCGTCGCCGCGGGCGATCGAGGCGCCACGCGGACTCGCGCAGACGTACTCGACCAAATGCGCGTGGAATGAAATCACCGACGAGCTCGGCACGCGCTTCGAAATCGCGTTCAATACGTACAAGCCGTTCGCCTGCGGCGTCGTGATCCATCCGGCGATCGACGGCTGCGTCCAGCTGCGCAACGCCCACGGCCTCGCGGCGGCGAACATCGCGCGGGTATCGCTGCGCGTCCACCCCCTCGTGCTCGAGCTGACCGGCAAGACGGCGCCCGCCACCGGGCTCGAGGGCAAGTTCAGCGTCTATCATGCGTGTGCCGCGGGCCTCATGTTCGGGCGCGCGGGCGAAGCTGAATTCTCCGATGCCATGGTCGCGCGCGCCGACCTGGCCGCGCTGCGCGGCCGCATCACCGCGCAGGCCGATGCAGCGGTCGACGAAGCCGCCGCCGACGTCACCGTGACCTGCACGGACGGTCGCACGCTGCGCGCGTTCGTTCCGCATGCCATCGGCAGCCGTAAGCGCCCGATGAGCGACGCCGACCTCGCCCGCAAATTTCACGGCCTCGTCGATCCGCTGTTGGGCGCCGCACATGCCGAACGTCTGATCGAGCAGTGCGTGACGATCGCCGGCGCGCCGGACGTCCGCGCGCTCGCCGCGATGGCCGCCGGCACGGAAGCGACTGGAGCGCTTCGTACGCGGTGAAAGCCCTGCAACGCGGGAGAACGCCATGGCCCTGCTCACCGTCGGTTTCGCCCTGTTCCTCGGCGCCCACCTGGTGCCGACCGGACCCGCGCTGCGGGCATCGCTCCTTGCCCGCTGGGGCGAGCCGCGCTACAAGGGCGCGTTCTCGCTCGTTTCGCTCGCGGGACTCGTGCTGATCGTCGTCGGCTACCGGATGGCGGGGCCTGGCGAGCGCGTCTTCGCGCCGCTGCCGGTGGCGATCGCGATTGCGCCTTACGCGGTGACGCTGGCGTTTATCCTCTTCGCCGCAGCGAACATGCGCACGCACATTCGCCACTGCGTCCGCCATCCGATGCTGCTGGGATTGCTGATCTGGGCCGGCGTGCACCTGCTCGCCAACGGCGACACGCGCGGAACGGTGCTCTTCGGCGCCTTTGTCGCCTACGCGCTCGTCGACCTCGCCTCGGCCATCCACCGGCACGCGGTCAAGACGTTCACGCCCACGCTGCGGCACGATGCGATCGCCGTCGTGTCAGGCACGGCGCTGGCGCTCGCGGTGATGACGTTTCACCGACTGTTGTTCGGACCCGCGGTCGTGTCCTTCGGCATCTGACGCGGCGCGGATCAGGCTGCCGGCGAGCGGGCGACGTCGACCCAGCCGCCCTTCGCTTGCGACGCGACGCACGCCTCGATGAACGCCATCGTATGGGCGCCCTCCTCGATCGTCGGATATGCGCGCGCTGGTACCGCCTCGCCCAATGTGCGAGCCATCCGCTCCTGCGCGACCTCGGCATAGATGTTGGCGAACGCCTCGCGCAATCCTTCGGGATGGCCGCGAGGCGTGCGTCCCGCCGCAATGATCTCGGGCGGCAGGGACGGATCGCCGCGGCCGATGATGCGCACCGGTTCGCCGTGCATGGCGAGGCGCAGATACGAAGGCTCGCGGTGCGACCAGTCGAGAATGCCCTTCTCGCCGTAGACGCGCAGCCGGATGTCATTTTCGCCGCCGGCAGCCGCCTGCGTCACCGTGAAGGTCCCGCGGGCGCCGCCTTCGAACTCGATCAGCGCCGAGACGTAGTCGACGACCTTGCGGTTGGGCACGAGCGCACGGACGTCCGCGGCAACGCGCGCCGCGTTCACGCCCGCGACGAACGAAGCGAGATGTTGCGCGTGGCAGCCAATCGCGCTCATCACGAGAGCGAGACCGCTCCGCTGCGGATCGAGCAGCCAGCGCAGGCGGTTGTTGACGGGGCCCTCCTCGAGGCGAGTCGCGAGTCCGCTCTGAATGTACTCGACCTGCACGAGCCGGATGGCACCGAGAGCGCCTCCGCCGACGAGCATTCGGGCGTAACGCATCATCGGATACGCGGAGTATGCGTGCGCGATCGCAAAGATGCGCTGGTGCCGGTGCACGCGTGCGGCGAGATCGCACGCCTCGCGATGATCCCCGGTGACGGGCTTGTCGCAAACGACATCGAGCCTCGCGTCGAGCGCTGCCCGCGCAAAAGGATAGTGCGTGTCGTTCGGCGTCATGATCGCGACGGCATCGATGCCGTCCTCGCGCTCCCGCTCGCGGGCGAGCATTTCCGCAACGTCGCCATAGCTTCGCGCCGGATCGAACCCCATTGCGATGCCTGCGACGCGGGAGCGCGCCGGATCACCGGAAAAGACGCCGGCGACGGCGCGCCACTTGCCATCCATCTCGGCGGCGCCGCGATGCATGCGCCCGATCCACGACTCCGGCCCGCCGCCGATGATGCCCAACCGCAACGTCCGTCCGAATCGTTCCTGTAATCCACTCATGCCTACCCCCATGCTTGCGGCGTTTGCCACGGCGACACGCCGGCCATGATAGACACACGTGCGACCGGACTCGGAATGTCGTATCCGCGCGATCGGACCGCTGCCACGAATGGCGACGATAACCCATGGAGGAATCGGGTGATAGTCCAGGCTGTGCATACTAGGGTCTGTTCACGCCATGGACACAAACGCGTTGCATCGGCAGCAACCCGAAGGGAACCGGCGCCCTGGGGCGCCACTCGGTGTTGTCCTCCTCGCGCAGACGCCCGGTCTTCGCTTCGTCGTTCGCCTTGATTGGCGCCCCATGCCACCCGTTCGCGCTTGCGTCCGTAGCGTCAACAGGCCCTAAACTAATGATCCGTATCGATCCTGCCGACATTGAGTGGACGGCGATTCGCGCGCAGGGCGCCGGCGGACAGAACGTCAACAAAGTTGCGACAGCCGTCCATCTGCGTTTCGACATTGGTGCATCGTCGCTTCCGGACGACGTAAAAGCGCGACTGGTCGCGGCCATGGATCAGCGTATCACCGCCGGCGGAGTGATCGTCATCAAGGCGCAGCGTTACCGCAGCCTAGAGCGGAACCGCGACGATGCGCTCGCCCGCCTGCAGGGTCTCGTCGAGGCCGCAGCCGATGCACCGCGACAACGGAAGGCGACACGCCGCACGAAGACTTCGCAGCGCCGGCGCGTCGAGGTGAAGATCAGGCGTGGTCGAATCAAAGCGGCGCGGGGCCGGGTCGTCGAATAGGAAAGGCCATCCCGCCGGCGTGCGCGCGGCCGCGGCCCCCCCGGCTGTGCGCCGGCCGCCGCCGCGCGTATCATGGAATCGTCCCCCATGAACCACGCTCCCGGGGCGACGCAACCCGGAAAATGGAGACCCATCATGGCAAAGAAACAACCGGCGGAAGGCGTCTATCGCGTCACAGAAGTGATCGGCACCAGCACCAAGTCCTGGGAGGATGCGGCAACGAACGCCGTCGTCACCGCGAGCAAGTCGCTGCGCGACCTGCGGATCGCGGAGGTCTGCAAGCTCGACATGAAGGTCGAGGGTGGCAAGATCGTCGCCTATCGCGCGCGGGTGCAGCTGTCGTTCAAGTACGAGGGTTGACGCTTCGCGCACGCCGCAGCACATGACCTAGGACGCCCTCGCCGCCGGCGTCGTCGCACGTGCGCTCTCGGCGCCGGCGGGCACGCAGCGGTGCGACTACCGCGTCGGCACCATGACGAGGCGCGAGTTCCCCGATTCAGCCCCCCATGCCTCGCCGGCGCGGCCGAGGAGCTGACGCACGTCAGCCCCCGAACGGTTCGACGGGAAGGTCTCGAATCGTTCGGTGACCGGATCGAACTTGACGAGCGCATTGGCCGACCAGTCGGTGAGCCAGACCTTGTCCTTGTCGTCGACCCAGACCGCATACGCGTGTGGCTGAACACCCGGAAGCTTCCATTCGCGCCACGTTTTCGTTCCGGGGTCGTACAAGCCGACCTGTCCTGTGTTCCAGTAGCTCACCCAGATCCGCCCGCGCGAATCGGACCACACGCGCCGCGCGCCCTGCTGCGGCGTCGGAGGTTCGATGACAGCAGCGGTCCCGGTATCGATGTCGATGCGAGCGATGTAGTTCCCGGCGAGCGATGCGTAATAGACATCGCCGGCGGGCGTCGTCGTTATGCCGTACGGCCCGCGACCGCGTGGCGCTTGCCAGACCTTGAGGTCTCCGGATGCCGGGTCGAGGCGACCGTAGTAGCCACTCTGCCCCGTGAACCAGACGCGCCCCTTTCGATCGAAGGTGAGCGTGTTGAGATTCGCGGACTCGGCGGCGGTGGGTAACGGCCATGCGCGCACGGCGTGGGTCGCCGGATCCACGCGGACGATCGCGTTCTGCCCGCCGTCGGTGATCCACGGAGCGCCGTCCGGACCGACGATCACGCCGTGCGGCGCAGAGTTGCGGCCGAGCGCGATTTCCTCGAACTTCCCGGTCTGCGGATCGAGAATCCCGAGCTTCCCCGTGGCCTGCGCAGTGTAGTAGACGGGACCGCTCGCCGCCGGCGTCGCCGCAACGTCGTGAGGATGCGATCCGCGCGCGACGTTGAAATAAGCGGGTTCCGCACACACCGTCGCGGCAAGGAGCGCAAACGCGAGCGCAGGCGCCGCACGCGCGACCAATGTCGAGATCGGCGAACGGAAACCCGTCATGCTTCGTTCCTTCTTCCGGCACGGGCGGGCCGCCGCTCGGGTGTGCGCATCTCAGTCGGTCGCCGCCTTGGGCCGGCTTGCGCGACTGGTCGCCGCCCCGCCTTTCGCGCCGCGGAACGTCAGTGCCAGCTCGAAGGCCGCGCGCACGAAACCGAGCACCGCATTGAAATCCTCGTCGGACAGCCTGCGCGCCGAATCGCTGCCGCGGTAAATGTTCGCAAATTCGCGCTCGCGCCCGGCCTGCACGGCGAAACGCCCGATGCCGATGCTCTCGAGCGTGCGCCATACCTCCGGGTTGTACGAACGCGTGAAACGCATGACGAACGAAATCGGATCGTTGCGGCCCAGCACCGATGCGAGGCGCAAGATGATCTCGAAAGGCAGCGCCACCTTCCCGTTTTCGACGAGCTCGAGAAGGGTTGGTTCCTTGAGGTTGATTGCGTCGCCGACCTCCTTCAGGCTCAGGCCGGCGGCTTCGCGCATCCCGCGCAGAACCACGCCTGCCTTCTCGAGGGCGGCGCGCTGTTCGGGCTTGACCAGGATGGCTTTGGCCGCGCCGATCGATACATCGGCGGCGGCGCCCGCGATGCCGAGCACCGAGTCGGTCCACGACCTGACCTGTTGGGCGACGGCGACGAGTGGCGATTCCCTGGCTGGCGTCGGAACGGGTTTCGCTTCTGCGGAAACGCCGGCGCGTACGCGCCTGCGTGGAGCGGTTTTGCGGATGGTCGACACGGCGCGTGCTCTCCTAGAGAAGGTGCGTCCGCGCTATCTTACCGACAGTGCGCAAGATCCTGTCGTGCGCGTCGGGCATTTCCCTCGAATCGCCGCGGCCCTAGCGGTGAAAGTCGCCGCCGATCGCGCCAGGGCATTGCGCGACCTTTCCCCAATAGCCGTCGCAGTACTGCCAGCGTGCACGCTGCTCGCAGATCACGCCCCCGAGCACGCCTTCTCCGGCGCAGCGCGCGAGCGCCTCCGACAGCAGCTGCCAGCGATCGGGAGCCACCGGTTGCGCCACCTCCGGTTGCGGCGGTGGAGCAATCGGCTGCGGCGCCATCTCGAGATCGGCGTTCGACGGCTCCGCTGAGGGCAGCGGGTCGCGTGTGCGCGCCGCCTTCGCCGAACGGACGGCGGCTTTCGCCGGGATGGCCGTGGTGGCCGGGACCGTATCGTGCACCACTGCCGGGATGGCATCCGCGACGGGCGTCGGTTCGCGGTTCGGTAACGGAATCGCGGGCAGCGGCACGTAAGCGCCGCCGGTAAGCGCTTGGGGTGGCTGGGCCGAATCGTGCGCCGCGGGTGGATCCGACCCGCCGCCAGCGCCATGCAGATGGCTGACAAAGTAGCCCGTCGCCACCACGACGATCCCCAGCGCGACGAGACTCGCCGGGAGCCCCATCCGGGACGCGAACGTCCGCCCGCCGAGTCGCACGCGGACCGAGCGCCCCTCGAGGCCACCGCCGTTTTCGGGCGCTGGCGTGTTCGAGGCGCGCGCACGACGCGGCAGCGGCGCGAGTTCCGACACCGTCTCCTGGCGTGCACGCTTCAGCGCCTTCTTGCACTGGACGCAGAGTTTCGCGCCCGGGAGCGTGGACCTCCCGCAAATGGTGCAACTCATGAGTACCTCGCGCGCACCGCCCCGGGCCATGGCCTCGGCACATGTCCCACGGACGTCCGATTGCCCCTCCGGGGGCGGAGTTATGACGTTGTCATCATATCATCCCGCGGCCTGGCGATCGACGACCGGCAGTCGGAAATCTGCATCCTTCCTTCCGGCATCCAAACGCCGGTCCACGGTAATGGCCGGCGCAGCGGCAGCGTCGTCGGTTATCATGCCAGGTTCCTTCCGCATCCACGCCACTAGCTCTCACCCGCAACGAGACCGTCGATGAAGCCCGCGTTACGCATTCTTCTCCTCCTCGCAGCGCTCACCGGCCCTGCGCTCTCGCCCGTGCTTGCCGGCGCGCTGGAGGACGGCATGACCGCATACAACGCCAAGGATTACGCAACAGCGATCGCCCTTTGGCGGCCCCTTGCGGAAAAGGGCTTGGCGGCGGCCCAGTATCGCCTGGGCGTCATGTACGCGGAGGGCAAAGGCGTGCCCGCCAACGATGCCGAGGCGGCACTATGGTTCGAGCGCGCAGCGACGCAAGGGGATGCCGCGGCTCAGTACGACCTCGGCGCAAGCTACGCCGAAGGGGCGGGCGTGCGCAAAGACGCGGCCACGGCGGCCAAATGGTTCCTGCGCGCTGCCGACCAGGGCTACCCGTTCGCGCAGCTCAATCTCGGCCTTCTCTACGCGAGCGGCAACGGCGTTCCCCAGGACAACGTCGAAGCGATGAAATGGATCGACCTCGCGATCTTTGCGCTGCCGCCCGGCGGTCCCCGATCGGATGCGGCGCGGGCGCTCGGCGACGTCGCCGCGAAGATGAACGCCGACCAGATCCAGGAAGCGAAAAGCCGGGAACGCGCATGGAAGTCCAAATCGGAGGCGAAGTGAGCGTTGCCCGATGGCCGATAGCGGCCGAGGCCGAAGAATGAACGCGCGCATCATTGCACCCGCCCGCACCGCCAAGCAAAGGACGAATCACCCATGACCATCGATTCCAAAGTCGCGGTGGTGACCGGCGCCGGCACCGGCATCGGCAAGGCAGTCGCTATCGCCCTTTTGAAGCACGGCTACTGCGTCGCGCTCGCGGGCCGGCGCGAGGATCCGTTGAAGCAGGCGATCGCCGACGCGGGGCCCGCCGGCGAAAAGGCGCTCGCCGTTCCCACCGACGTTGGCGATCCCGAGTCGGTGCGCGCGCTGTTCGCACGGACCAAGGACGCGTTCGGCCGCGTCGATCTGCTGTTCAACAACGCCGGCGTTGGCGCCCCTGCGGTTCCGCTCGAGGAGCTCACGTTCGCGCAGTGGAAGAACGTCGTCGACATCAACCTGACCGGCGCCTTCCTGTGCGTCCAGGAGGCCTTCCGCGTGATGAAAAGCCAGAGCCCGGGCGGCGGCCGCATCATCAACAACGGTTCGATCTCGGCGCACGCGCCGCGGCCGAACTCGGCGCCTTATACTTCGACGAAGCATGCGATCACCGGCCTTACGAAATCGGCCTCGCTCGATGGCCGGAAGTACGACATCGCCTGCGGCCAGATCGACATCGGCAACGCAGCAACCGACATGGCGGCGAGGATGGCGACGGGCGTCCCGCAAGCCAACGGCGCGATCGCGGTCGAGCCGCTGATGGACGTCGCTCACGTCGCGAGCGCGGTGCTCTATATGGCGAGCTTGCCGCTCGACGCGAACGTCCAGTTCCTGACGGTGATGGCGACGAAGATGCCGTTCGTCGGCCGGGGTTAGATTACGCGCGACCTTTGCGGCCGACGCCGGTGTGCCCCCGGGCGTCATCAGATTGTCGAAGGGGCAGTGGAACCACGAATCGCCCTGGCGCCAACGCGTCGACGTTCTCGCCGCTGTCGGATGTCGAATGTATTCGTTCCAGACGATATGGCCCGCCCGTACGCCGATCCGTGCAACGCCGCTCGGCGTCAGTTGGTCTGGAAAGTCGACCTGCCGGGGCACTGCGGCACCTGGCCCCAGTAGCCTTCGCAGTGCTGCAGCCTTGCGCGCTGTTCGCACACGGCGCGCGGGATAAGATCCAAGCTCGCACACCGGCCGAGCGCGTCATTCAGCGCCGCGAACCGGTCCGGCCGGGGGGGCGGTGCTGCAACCGGTGCAGCAGGGGCAGGTTGGGGCGTTGGCACAGGCAGCGTGGGTGGCACCGGCCCACTGGCAGTCGATGTCGCCGGGCGCGGCGGCGCAGTTCGCTTCGGCGGGGCCCTGGACGGCGCGGCGCCCGGCGCCTTCGGTCGCCGTGCGCGTTCCTCGTCGGCGGCAGCGGGCGCCGGCGAAGCGGCGCCGGCCTGCTCCTTCGCAGCCGGCTCGGATGCCGTCGGTGCGGAGGGGGCGCCGGACGTCGACTCGGACGATGCGGGCCGCTCCGGGGGCGCCGTCAAGGGACTGCCCGGCGACGACGCGGCTGGCATCAGTGCGCGGTAGGCAACATAGCCAATCAGGGCGATGGCGGCGAGCAACAGCAGCAGCAGCCCGGGGGAATTCTTCTCCCGCCGCGAGGCGGATGCCGTTCGTCCGGCATCCGGCGCGGGGGCTGCGGGCGCCTGAAGCGGGCTTGCCGGGGTCTTGAACAGCGTCTCAGCCCCCGGATTGAGCTTCGTCCCGCAGTAGGCGCAGAACCTGGCATCCGCATTGCTCTCGCGTCCACAGACGCTGCACGTCATCGCGGGTCCTCCCTGTGTTGGGAGCTGGACTCGATGTTTCATCATAAACGAGATCACCGGCAACGGGAGATTCGGCCTGCGTACGCGACAACGATGACGACGATATTGCGTTGCAATAGTTCGCCCGCTCCCCGGCATCCTGAGCGCTCTTCGCTCCGCTTCTGCCGCGACGCCCCGGGTCGCGTCTAGAATGCATTCATTTCAATGTCCGATATTCTCCGCGATCCCGATCCCGGCGCCGGCCTTGGCTTCGTGAACGATCGGCCGCTTGACGCCGACGAACGGGTCGCGCTGGTCCGCGCGTGCTATCAGCAGTATTCGACCCGGTTGTTCGAGGCGACGCAGGCGGCTCTCGATCTCGCCTCCGACCTGTTCGAAACGACGACCGGAGTGCCGGACGGCGCCGTTGCCGAATTCGTCGGCAAGCGAAGCGAATGGATCGAGCGATTCGAGCGCGCGATCGCGGCCGGCTTCGAGCGCCGGCTCGCCGGTGAGCACCGTCGCGGCCGGCGCCCCGACAGCGACGCGTCGGCGGCATCGATGGCGATGCTGTCGGACTTCGACCAGGAAAAACAGGCGGCGCTCGTCGCCGCCACGGCATTTCTCCAACGTTTCACGAAACGCGAGCAGGACGCGCTCGATTGGCGCATCGGCAAGCTGCTGCCCGCCGCCGGCCGCGAAATCGACAATCCGTTTGGCCCCGCGTATCTGCTCGACGCGCTCGGCGTCAGCTCGCGCGCGGTTTACCCCGATCCGCGCGTGTGGCGACCGGTAATGGAACGGATCCTTGCCGACATCACGCCTACGGTCAACAAGATCTACATCTCGATGAACCGGCTGCTCGCGGATCATGGCGTGCTGCCCGAGCTCAAGGCGGCGCTGCGCGCGCGCAGCGATTGGCGTCCGCAGGACGACGGCGACCTGCTGCCGACGTTTACCCGCATGCTGTCCGAAGCGGGCTCGTTGCCGACCGATATCGCCGTGCCCCCCGCATCGGGAACGGGAAGCGCATCGGCGGGCGCCGCCCCGGCCGGGCCGGGTCCCGCCTTCGCACCGGCACCCGCGATCCTCGCCGGCCTCGCGGCACTCGCGGGGCTTGGCGCGCGGACCGACGTGCCACCTCGCGCGGTGACGGACCGACCGACCGGCGAATTTCGGGATCTCGACTCGATGATGGGGCTTGGCGCGGCGACTCCGGTGTTCGCGGCGCTCGGACAATGGCAGCGGCTCGATCTGCCCGTCGCCATCGCTCAGGCGATGCCGCCATCACCCTCGGGCAGCGCCACCGCGACGGTTCCGCAGAACCTAGTCCGGCACATGCGCGCGGCCGTGACGGAACAGGTTGCAAACCCGTCCGACCGGACCGCGATGGATGTGGTCGCGCTGCTGTTCGATTACGTCTTCCGCGACCCCTCGATCCCGGAACGGCAGCGGCGCCTCTTCGGGCGGCTCCAGGTTCCGATCGTGAAGGCGGCGCTGCTCGACGACCACACGTTTTTCTCGGACCCGACCCACGCCGCCCGCAAGCTGCTCGACCACCTGGCCGAGGCGGCGATTGGCGCAACGTCCGACGAGGGCTACGGCGAGGCGTTCGAAGCGACCGCGCAACGGATCGTCGACGACGTCTGTCGTGATTTCGAGACCGACGTCGCCGTGTTCGAGACCGCAGATGCGGCGCTGAGGGCGTTCATCGACACCGAGCGGCGCAAGGCTGCTCCCGCGCTCGACGACAACGTCGTGCAGGCACTCGCCTCCGAAGAGAGCGAAAGCGACCGCGCGCACGTCCGCGCGCTGGTGCGCGACCGGCTCGCGGGGCTCGACGTCCCGTTCGACGTGCGCGCTTTCGTGGAGACGATCTGGTCCGATTATCTGACGACGCTCTATCGCGATGGCGGCTCCGGAAGCGTGGCGTGGCGCGGCGCGCTCGCCACGCTCGACGACCTGTTGTGGAGCATCGTCGTCAAGGAGCGCACCGCGCAGAGGGTTAAGCTCACGAAGATGGTGCCGGCGCTCGTCGCCGGCTTGCGCCGCGGCTGCGCCGCGGTCGTGGCGGAGGACGAACGCGCAAAGCCGTTCTTCGAGGCCCTCTACCGCTTGCACATGGCGGCGATCAAGCCCGCCGCCGCCGCGCGGCCAACGATCGATCGGAAGGGACCCGCGCCATCGGCAGCGCAGCCCTCCGTGTCGCCTGCCGCCGCAGCGCTGCCTGCCGCCAACGTCCACGACTTCGTCACCGAAATGGCGGTCGGCACGTGGCTCGCGTTCGGAACCGGCGCGGCTGCCGTCAACGCGCGGCTGTCCTGGGTGAGTCCGCTACGCTCGAAGTACGTGTTCACGAGCCGCTCGCGTACGCAGGCATTCGTCTTCACGCCCGAGGATCTCGCCTGGGAGCTGGGCTCCGGCCGCGCGTCGCTCGTCGTCGAGCCCGTGCCGTTGTTCGATCGCGCGGTGAGCGCGGCGCTCGATACGCTCGCCGCAGCGCGACCTGCCGGAAAGGCGGCGCTCTCCGCGGCGTAGCGGTGCTAACCGATGTGTCGGCGCAAGAACTGCAGCGTGCGTTCGCGCGCGAGCTTCGCGGCGTCCGGATCGTACGAAGCCCGCGCATCGCAGTTGAACCCGTGATCGGCCGCATAGAGGAAGATTTCCGCACCGGGATGGGCCGCCATGAGGTGGTGCACGCCGGCGACGGGGATTCCCTTGTCGCGCTCGCCGAAATGCGCCATCACCGGACACGCCGGCACCGCGTCCACCGCCTCGAGTATCCCGCCTCCGTAGTACGATACCGCGCAGGCGAACCCGGGGAGGCGCGACGCCGCCATCCAGGCAACGTAGCCGCCCCAGCAATAGCCGATCACGCCGACCTTTCCAATATCGGCGACCGCATCGCGCGCGGCGGCGATGTCGTGCAACGTCGAATCGAGCGCTGCCCTCGCTTTGTGCTCGCGCCCCTTCGCGATGTCCTCTGCCGCGTAGTTCAGGTCAACGGCGCGCGTGTGCCGGTCGAACAACGCCGGCGCGATCGTGACGTAGCCGTCGGCGGCGAAGCCGTCGCAGACGCTGCGAATGTGTGCGTTGACGCCGAAGATTTCCTGCGCGACGACGAGGCCGCCGCGCGGCTTATCGCCGGGATCGGCGCGATATGCGGCAAGACGGAAGCCGTCTCGGGCGGCGAGCTCGATGAATTGGCCCATCAGGACTCTCCTTCGCATGGGGCGGCCGAGTCTGCCGCCGCCGGTCAGCCGTGCAGATAGCGGAAATAGATGTAGACGTGCGAGATGACGATCGACAGCAGCATCAGCGGGAACGCGATCTTGAGGTACTCCATGAAGCGGAACGTCGTTCCCGCACGCTCGGCGAGCCCGGCCACGACCAGGTTCGCCGACGCGCCGATCAGCGTACCGTTGCCGCCGAGACAGGCGCCGAGCGACAGCGCCCACCACAGCGGCAGCAGCGCCCCCTGGCCACCGAACGTCGGTCCCATCGCCTTGATCAGCGGGATCATCGTCGCGACGAAGGGAATGTTGTCGATGAACGCCGACAGGACGGCCGAGGCCCACAGCACCGCGAGCGTCGTCGTGTTGAAGTCACCGCGGGTCGCCTCGAGCAGTCCCCTGGCCATCATGTCGATCAGGCCGGCCTTCTGGATTCCGTAGACCAGCACGAAGAGGCCGAGGAAGAACATCAGCGTGATCCACTCCGCCTCGGAGAGCGCGCCGTGGACGTTCTTCGACTGCTCTTCGCCGGGCTTGCCGAGGTTGTCGAGCAGCAGCAGCGTCGCCGCGCCGAAGACTGCGATCGTCGCGGGCTCGATCTGGATCTGCCGCTGCAGCATGAACCCCGCGATCACGAGCGCGATCACGGTCAGCGACTGCTTGAGGAGCCGCCGATCGGTGATCGTCTCGCGCTCGTTGAAGCTCATCACGTGGCGGCGGTTCTCGTCGGTCGCGTGGAGATGCCGGCCCCAGATGAAGTAGAGCGGCACCATCGTCGCGGCCATGATGACGACGATGATCGGCGTCAGCGCGAGCCCGAAATCGTTGAACGTGAGGCCGGTCGCCGAGCCGATCATGATGTTCGGCGGATCACCGATCAGGGTCGCGGTGCCGCCGATGTTCGAGGCGAGAATCTGCGCAAAGAGGTAGGGATACGGCTTGACCTTGAGCTCGTCGGTGATGAGGAGCGTGACCGGCACCGTCAGCAGCACCGTCGTGACGTTGTCGAGGAACGCCGAGAACACCGCCGTGACGATCGACATCATCAGCAGGATGCCCCACGGCCTCGCGTCGACCTTCTTCGCCGACCAGATGGCGACGTACTGGAAGAGACCCGAGCGGCGGGTGATGTTGACGATTAGCATCATGCCGAGCAACAGGCCCAGCGTGTTGAAATCGACAGCGCCCATCGCCTCCTTCTGGTTGAGCACGCCGGTGAGGATCAGGAGTCCAGCTCCCAGCAGCGCGACGATCGCGCGATTCAACCGGTCGCTCATGATCACGAGATAGGTGATCACGAACAGTGCCGTGGCGAGCCACAGCGCGTTCCAGCCGAAGATGACGGCGGCGGCGTGCCCCGTTTCGCCGTGCATCAGAGTCCCGCTCCGCCGTGCACCGCCGCGAGCACGTCGCGGGCCGACACCATCCCCACGAGCTTGCCGTCCTTGCGCCCGACCACCGGCAGGTTGTTCGCGCCCCGATAGAGCTGCAGCACGATCTCGACCGGCGCGGTGTCCGGATGCACGACGTGGTCCGCCTTGACGGTGAATTCGCGCACGAGTCTTGCATCGAGCATGCGCATCCTTTCGCGCAGCTCGTCGACGCCGTTCGCCACGAACGCGAGATCGGGAACGCCGTAACCCACGAGAGCCGCCGCCGGCAGCAGCGAGGCCAGCAGACGATCGAGCTTGAACAGGCCGAGAAGCTTGCCCGACGCGTCGACCACGGGAAGATCGGAGACCCGATGCTCGAGCATCCGGCGCGTCGCGTCACCGACGGTGTCGGTGCCCTTCAATGCCTCGAACTCGCGGTTGTAGATCACGAGGGGGTTCATGGCGACACCTTCCGAGAGGGGGCCGTTCGGCGATCCTCGCCGCGACGTCATGTTGGCCTTGTTCGCGCGCGGCGGTGGGCGGCGCGTCGATTCTAGCCGAATAATCGCCCGCCCGTTATTCCGCAGCGCCACTCCTCCCGCGACGGCCGGCCTCCCGCGATCCGCCTCATCTACAATGTCTCGACGATGCGGGCCGCGCGCGGCGCCGCCGCTCGATCCGACCGGCCGGCGCGCCGATCCCGTGCAAGCCTTCCTTCATCTCCTATCACTCACCGCGCCCCTGTTTCTGCTGGTGCTGATCGGCTATGGGCTGATGCGCTGGGCCGGCTGGCCCGTGGCCGCATCCGACTGGCTCACGAAATTCGTCTTCTCGGTCGCGGTGCCGGCGCTGCTCTTCCAGCTGATGAGCGCCTTCTCGAGACTGCCCCCGGTGGACCCATGGCTGCTGCTCGCCTACTTCGGTGGCTGCGTCCTCGTGTTCATCCTGGGCCGCCTCGTCGCCTTCGCGCTGTTCCGCATGGACGGCGCCTCGCAGTCCGTTTTCGCGATGGGCGGGATCTTCGCAAACAACGTCCTCCTCGGCGTTCCGCTCGCAAAGGTGCTGCTCGGCGAAAACGCCATGCCGGCGGTGTCGCTGGTGCTGGTCTTCAACTCCCTCCTGCTGTGGACCCTGGTGACGGTCTCGGTCGAATGGGCGCGCCAGCGCGAGTTGTCGTGGGCCGCGATCGGCAAGACTGCGGTCGGCGTCGTGACCAATCCGGTGGTCGGCGCGATCCTTGCGGGCACCGCGTTCGGCTTCTCCGGCATCGCACTTCCGGATGTCGTCATGCGCACGATCGACCTCGTCGCGCAAGCCGCCGTCCCGCTGTCGCTGATCGTCCTCGGGATGGGGCTCGCCGAATACGGAATCCGGGAGGGCTGGCGCGAAAGCACCGCAATCGCCTTCATCAAGCTTGCGGTGCAGCCCCTGGTCGTGCTACTGCTTGCCAGGCTGCTCGCGCTGCCGGCGCTTGAGACGAAGGCCGTGGTGATGCTCGCCTCGCTGCCAGTCGGCGCGAACGTCTACCTGATGGCGCGCCAGTTCAATACACTTGTCGGCGCGGTCGCGGCAAGCCTCGTCGTTTCGACCGCGCTCGCTGCGGTTACCACGCCGCTAATCCTTGCCTTGATTGGGTCTACGCCGAATTAGGTGGTCGCGAAATTGCCTCAGATGGAAGCTCTCCAAGACATGGCCTCCGAGTCACGAGGTGTCAAAAAAATCAGGCGTGGTGTCAAAATTCGGTCGAACCGAAAGGGCCTGCGGTTACCCCGGTGCAAACCGCATGACCAGGTTGAACAAGAGCGCGAAGCGAGTGCCATGTTTGGCTGAGACTCGGTTGCTATCGTGCGCATTGCCGTCGTTGCATCGCATGCTTTTACGATTGGCTTGACGCCGGCGTTGCTCGGAACCAGTCAGAACGGCACGCCCGGCTGATCACTATCGGCAGGCGACATGTCGGTAACGCCCAACAACTCGACATATGGCGACCACTTCGTGAGTCATTGAACAATCGGCGATTCGCCAAGTAAGCACATACGCAGCGGATCGAACAAGAGGCCGTAGAGCGAAACGTCGAAATCGCAAGTGGCGTCAGTTGAGCACCCGGCAGTTCACGTCGTCGCTGACTGCGCAGCGCTAAATCGGGACAGTGAGATCAAAGACGGACCGAATGACAGCGGCCGTCCCGCGATCAGCCCGGCAACGACCAAGCCGCACACCGGGTCAAGCATAAGAAACGGCGTCGCGTTCGCGCCCGTTGGCGGGGCGGTTGGTAGTACGCGCAGAGTTTTCAGCTGCAGCGCACCGTCGAGAGCGTGCGCCGAAAACCCGGGCGGTATGGGGGATTCAAAGCGCGCCGGCGACCCCTTGGTTCGTAGCCTTTTGTAGACGCCAGCGGGTCTTAGTAATCAACGACTTGCGGCTGATCGCTCCATCGAGTTTGCACAGCAACGCCCGTTGATGCACAGGAAAGTCACGCAAAAATCACGCAACCTCGCCGCTGGCAAATAGCGAGTCATTGCGAATTCGCCAACCACCGCCAGTACTGGTTTGGGTAGAATTAATACTGATTTCGATACCCATTGGAGGAAGTCATGAATAGCCTCACCGCTGCCGAGCTCAAGCGTCGTGGCATGGCGGCCATAGAAGATGGCCTGCGCCACGGACCCGTGCATCTTATGAAGCACAACAAGCCGTCTGCCGTGGTCCTCTCCGAAGACGAATACGCTCGGCTGGCGCAGGGCAAGGTTGGTGCCGAACCGGTCGGGATCAGCGCCGTCCAGTGGCTGCTCAACCAACCCGCGATTGGCACCAAGCGGAAAGCCCGGATCGACAAGGAGCTACGCCAAGAGCGCGACGGTTGGAAGTGATCGCCTTTTTCGACGCTAGTGCTTTGATCTACCTGGTCGAGGGAGCCGAGCCATTTGCCGGCCGTATACGTTCCGCGCTGGCACAGATGACCAAAAAGCATCCAAGAATCGGGGCGGCGGTGAGCCGCCTCTCGTGGCTGGAATGCCGGGTACGACCAGCGCGCAACAATGACCTTGCCACGCTGGCGATGTTCGATGCGTTCTTTGCTCGCCCTGATCTGGTCTGGGTGGATCTCAGCAAGAATGTCGTCGAGCTGGCGACTGCCATCCGGGTCAAGCACGGGATCCGAACGCCGGACGCACTTCAGGCGGCGAGCTGCCTCCAGCTGGGCACAAGGCATCTTTTTCTAACGGGAGATATCGCGTTCAAGAAGGTCGCCGGGTTGAATGTGAAGATCCTGACTTGAAGCCGGCGGCGGCCGCATTGCGTCACCTACGAATTCGCCACCCACAGGGCGTATCGGTTCATTTGGCGAATAATCTAATCGGTTACCTGGAAGCGTTTATCGCCAAGGCATTGCCACCCAACGGCTTAATTCCCTCTCAAGTACGCTTGAAGTCAGTGGCGGTCTGGGACACTGTTGGTTCACTAGGTATTCCACTTTACGTTGAGGACCATCGCCATGATCTGTTTCGCTTCACCGACACTAAGGCAACGCGCGTGAAAATAACTTGATCATTTCTGTTTCGTGACCTTTAATGAGGATATGCAGGATGCGGCTGCGCTGCGTCAGATCAAATCCCGCTATCGAGGGCTTGCGCCGCTGATGGATGAGCGCATGCGCCGGCAATGGGCGGCGACGGAAGCGCAAACCTACGGGCGAGGTGGAGTGAGCGCGGTGAGCAGCGCGACGGGGATGTCGCGCAATACCATTCGCAAGGGACTCTTCGAACTGGCGGCGCGCAAGAGAAATCCGCGGGTGGCGGTGGCTGCTCGGATCCGCAAGCAAGGCGGTGGGCGCAAGCGGCTGACCGAAACGGATCCAGGCATGGCGCAGGCGCTGAATCGATTGATCGAGCCGACCACTCGGGGCGATCCGATGTCGCCGTTGCGGTGGACCTGCAAGAGCACGATGAATCTTGCCCAAGCGCTGACCCGGCATGGGCATCCGGTCGGCGCCTGGACGGTCGGGGCCATGCTGAAGCAGTCCGGTTATAGCTTGCAGAGCAACCGCAAGACCAAGGAAGGTGGTTCGCATCCGGACCGCAATGCGCAGTTCGAGTATATCAACGGCTCGGTCGAGCAATTTCAGGAGCGTGGCCAGCCGGTGATATCCGTGGATACCAAGAAAAAGGAGCTCGTCGGTCCGTTTAAGAATGGTGGGCGGGAGTGGCAGCCCAAGGGCGAGCCGGAAGAAGTGGTGATCCACGACTTCGTCGACCAGCAACTGGGCAAGGTCATTCCGTACGGGGTGTTCGACCTGAGTCTGAACGAGGGCTGGGTGAGTGTGGGCATTGATCACGACACGGCGCAGTTCGCGGTCCAGGCCATCGGTCGGTGGTGGCAGAAGATGGGGACCAAACGCTATCCCCGGGCCCGGGCACTGCTGATCACCGCCGATGGGGGTGGCAGCAATGGCAGCCGCTGTCGGTTGTGGAAGGTGGCGCTGCAGGATCTGGCGACGCGCCTGGGATTTCCTGTTCACGTGCGCCATTTCCCGCCAGCCACCAGCAAATGGAACGAGATCGAGCATCGCATGTTCAGCCACATCACCGAGAACTGGCGCGGTCGCCCATTGGTGAGTCACGAGGTCATTATCAACCTGATCGCGAACACGAGAACCCGCACCGGTCTGCGCATTCGCGCCGAGCTGGACTCGGGAACCTATCCAACCGGGATCAAGGTGACCGATGCAGAGTTCAATGCGCTGAATCTCAAGCACGCCGAGTTTCACGGCGATTGGAACTACGCGATCCTCCCACGGCGCAGACGCTAATGGTCAAGTTCTTTTCACGCGAGTCCTAAGCTTAGCGACCAGGTCAAGTTTGGTTTTCATGCGATGGCAATCGATGAACTCCGGCGCGATTTTCCCGTGACAAAGTGGGATGATCGTGCCGGCATAGAACAGGTCTGGTTCACTGGCGCTCATGCGGATGTTGGCGGCGGATACCCTCCTTCCGAATGCCGTCTTTCAGACGAAGCGTTGAGCTGGATGATGAAGAAGCTGGCCGGGGCAGGCGTGGCTCTTACGGTGTCCCCAACATTTCGACCTAAGCCACAAACATTGGGACAAGTCATCCATACGCCGTGGACAAACCCTCCATTCAACTTTTCGCCGACAACACCGCGTCAGGTGCTTCCAACCGACGTACTGCATTCCAGCGTGGTCCAACGCTGGACATCGGATTCAGAATACCGGCCGCCATCTCTGGGGGCTTTTGCAAATATTGGTCTTGCTGCAGCCAAAACTGATAACGCGACGTATGTGTAAAGCACGATTCCATCGGAACGCCCGTCGTTAGGAGCAAGGACATGTCGGACGACCTCAAGTCACTATGGAAGGTGCAAAGCGTTGGGCCATTCACGCGAAAGGACCTACATATATGAAGAGCTGGCTTCCGATATTAGCGGCCATTATCAGTGCAGGCGCCCTGCTGTATGGTTATGCTTACCAAAAGCATTTAGAACGAGAGGCAGAGATACGCACAACGAGACAAGCAATCTATTCTCGCCTAATCAATAACATTATGGAGCGAAACACGCTTCAGGGGCGTCTTCTCGAACAGTGGTCTGAGTATGCAAACGCAAAAACGCCAGAAGAACGACACCAGGTGGAGCAGAAACTGTGGGATAGTGGAAAACTGAACGACCCCAAGCTATCAGAGATCGAGGGCCAACGGACTGAGGTGGTTGCGTCTTTGTGTCTATATGGGACAGACGAGGCGATTGACGCCTATGAAAAGTACACCAAAGATAATCTTGATAAGAAAAAGGGAGGAGACATCGGCGAACTGATTCTGGACTTACGGAAGTCATTAGACCAAAAAGAACGTTCATACCAGGATACACACATCACAGCAGACGAGGCCAAGTTAGCGATTTGGAATGACCCCAAGTACCTCAAGAATTCTCCGGCAGTGAAGTAGCTTGGGCATACGTCTGCTTTCGAGAGCTGCGATAGAGGGTAAGAGGGTCGAACTCGGTCATGCAAGGGAGAGCGATCCGGAGCGGGAGCGGCACAGCAGGTACACATATTCCAACTCACCGATACCCGGCGGAAACTGGAAAGTCACCTCGTGCCGACCCTCGCCCCTTGTGCCAATCGGCCCGACGTGCGTGTCGAAAGTACCGCAATACAACTCGGGCCACTCCTCGACGGCGACACAGGAAACCCGCGTGGCCTCGCTTGCATCCTCCCGGCGCTCCCTGTGCGGGCCATGAGTGAACTCCACGGTCCGGCAGGCCGTCCGGAGCTCCTGCGCGCACGGGCAATCCAGGCTGATCGACTCATCGCATTCCTCCTCGGGGGCGTGAAACAACAGGGCCATCTGACGGATCGATAGTTCCCCGGTGCCGGGACTCATTGGCAATTCTCTCCTCGCCCCACAGCGGATTCTCGGTAGCCACGCGCCGTATGAGTTGCCGCAGTTCAAGAGGAATCGGCGGACGGCCCGGTCGCGACTTGCAGCGCCAGAATAGTCGCCAGCCTGCTCGGTGCCAGCGCAGCACGGTTTCCGGACGGACGACCACCAGGCAAGAGCGCCAATCGCACAACTGCGACAGCAAGGCCAGGCTCGCGCGCGTCGCGGCATCGATGCGCCGGGGTTTCATGCCCCGCTCCTTGAAGAGCGCCCCCTGACGACGCAGCACCAAGTTCTCGGCTTCGATGGCTCGCCGGGGTCTGACCGAGAGCGCGATCAGCCCGACCAAGTCGGCCAGCAACCGAAGGACGATGCGAAGCAGAACGATCACGCTGCGAGGATGCCACAGCCGGCCAATAGCCGCGTCACCAGCTCAGGTCGAGCGGAATCGAGTTTTTGCGGCGCTTTTTGTTCCGCTCGCAGAGTCGGTTCCTTCCGACTGGCGTCCGGGGAGGCGGCCGTCGAGTCCGCGCAGGTATGTGTAGGTTCCGATCCAGTGCTTTCCCGACCAAGCTTGAGCGTATTGATCTGCCTCGTCGCCCGGTGCGGCGATCTCGGGGGGACAGGGAGTTGCACCCGCCAGAACACTCTTCGTGATCTCGGCGAGGCCGCGTCCATAGTCGGTGTCGAGCTCCGAGATCAGCACGATGTCCGGTGATGTGACTGAGGGGTCCGGTGGTATCGGCGGGCCGATACGACGCAAGATCAGCTCTTCACGCAGCGCGCAGGCAAGCGTCTCATCGTCCCCGATCGTTCGGAAGACCGTAAGATGCCTTCCCGCGAAGAGCGCATGGATCGATGTCGGCTTGGTACCGGTGTCGGGCGCCGGCAGCAGGTCTGCGTCGGGCGCTGTAGCCGCGTAGTCGTAGAAGGAGACATCGAACTCCGGCATTTGTTGCGGATTCGATGCTGCTTGCTTGGCTGCTGCTTGCTTGGCCATCCGCCGAAGCATGGTCGAATCGCCCGGTCCGAGAATGATCACCGAGGGTTTCTGCTCGGACGCCGCCTTACTTTTGGGTGCCGGAGGCTGCTGGAGCAGATAACTAAATAGCCCGTCTATGCGATCGAGCGTGTCCTCCCAGAAGAAGTCCTGGTCGAGCCAGATAAGCAGTAGCCTGCGATCTCCAGCGTCAGCGTCGGCGATTGACGCACCGGAGGGCGAACGCAAACCGCCCTTGGCGAAATCGAACCATTCGTACGCGAAGAACTGACTTTGAGGCGTGCGGGTCGCGGTAGCTTCGTCGCGCCGATACAGTGATTTACGAAGGTCGCTGTCCAGCATGAAATAGTTGAGATGCTCCGGGTCATCCGGCGTGAAACCCATTTCCTTGAGACCGGAGAGCACCGCGTAGCGCGCCTTACGCCGCCACTCGTCGTAGCCCGAATATGAACCGCCAGGGATCATGACGCCGACCACGATGGGTTTCGGTTTGGTCCCGTCGTGCGCCCACTCCGTCACCTGCTTGGCCGTTACGATGGAGTTCCGCTCGAGGGCTCCGGCGCCGTTGGGTGGTGGTTGCTGCCGGCCCTTGATTCCGCGGGCCACCGCGCCGATCGGATCCTGCCAAAGCCGCGCATCGACGCTCGCCGGCGCAGAGTACTCGTACGCTTTCGGTTCGGAGGTGGGTGGCCGCGAGTCGCTCAAAGGCAACTGACGGACGATCAAAGCTCCCGCGAGGAGCGTCACGAGCAGGACTAACGCGTTTCCCGCGCCACCTCCGCCGCCATCGCTGCGTTTCGTACCGGAATCCTGGTCCATGGTCCCCCCCACTGCGTCGCGCTTTGGCGCCGTCGACTATTCAGCGACTGCGAGCGCTTTGTAGTGCACTGGACCGTACGCCGGTGAACACCGCCATGTCAAGAAATCAGTAGAGGCCTCCAAGGTCTGCCCGAGTGGGCAACTGTAAGTGGTGTCCCGGTCTCGTGGCAGGAGGGCGGTCAACCCCAGATGTTGTAGGCTACCCACTTCAACGCCTGTGCTCCGCAAGTAATCGGGTCGCCTTTGTTTCCGCCCTCCTGTAGTCCGCAAATAATCGATCATGCGGCGCCCAACGCATAGTCGTAATGCAAGCCGCCAAAAAGCGATATGGCGAACACCCTAAACGGCGCCTGTGCGATGTGGGGACTGGTGAATTCGGCATAGCGCTGGCATTTGATGGCGGGTGGGGCATGCAAGGACCCAAGGCCATGGGGGCGTCCCGTGACCGACTCACGATCGCAGAATTCCCCGCAGATGAACCTCCGAGATGACTTCGCCCCGCGCGAGGACAGGCCAGGAGTCGTCGCTCCCGCTGGAGGGGATCCCAATCCGCTTACGCGGTGCGCGGGAACGTCGCGTCGCCTTGCTCAGCGAGGAGCCGCTTGAGCGTTTTCCACGAGAAGTAGAAGGTGCCGTTCTTGCGGCCCCCCCACGTGGCACCCCAGGAGTTGTAGCACCAGACCCGCTCCTTCTTGGCGTCGATGCCGAACATTTCGACCTCGTGCCCGCCGCGCACCGTGGCCGATCGGGTCAATGGGCATTCGCCATCGGCATTGGGGGTGTCGAACGAGGTGTACCAGTTTATGCCCAGAATTCCCGGTCTGAGCACGAGGCTACCTAGGAGCTGATCGAGGCTGAAGGTGTGTGCGTAGCCGGTGATGTACTCTGCCTTCACGGCCGCCTTCATCACCGCCAACCCCGAGCTGCCGGTGTCAGTCGGCGGGTACTTGCCGGGAATGTTGTCGAGCTTCGTGGCCGCCTCGTAAAGACTTACCGCATCCGCCTCGGTCAAGGTGCGCGTGGGCACCCAAAAGGGTTCGGTCACGAGCACCCCGGCCATGGCGTTTCCCGTGCAGGACCCGAGGTCACCCTGGTCGAAAGCGCTAGCATGACGCTTGTAGCTGACCGTCTTGACGGCCGCTGTACCGGCGGAGAACGCGCGGCTCCGCGGGTCGTGTTCGACATGGCGGCCGAGACGACCGACACCGGATTTCTCCTTGATGATTTTAGTAAGAACTTTCATAACAACCCCCTCTTAGCGTGAAACATGAACCGTCTGCCACAGAAGAACTCGTCGCCCGACGAGCGCTTTGGTACCGTTTGGATAATCCAGCCAAATCATAATCGTTGTTCCGACCGACACACCATGGCGAACCGCCCACGATTGTTGCGTTAAGCTAACTTATGCCATGCCTGCAAAAAATCCTTCACCAGCGAGATGAAGCGATCGACGCTGACACCGTCTCAGGGCCGCCCGCGTCTTGCGCGTTAGCACTGCATTGCCTGACCGGTATCAGCCGAGGATAAACTAGCATTTCCGCTGGCCGGTCTCGAATAAGGAATGGAAACGAAATCGCTCACCGCCAGAACGGCCCAATCGTCGGATTCTTTGGTGTCGAAGTGCTTTTATCGGAACGACGCGTGATATTCGGGACGAAAGCGTTTCAGCCATAGGCAAAAAATAGCTGGCTCTGGACGCGTACTCAGGAGACCTGCCCGCCCGAGTTGGCTTGCCCGGGATGCAAAGATTGACCGGTGCCCGTTGCGAGATTCGCGGGGACTAACACTGAAGACCGCGTCGCGGCCTTTGGGAAATAAAGTATTTGGAGAGACGAAAGGGCAAGCCGCGCCGGCGCTTCGTGGCGACCCGAACCTAAACGCCGGAACTCAAACATCCTTGTCTCCCTTCGCCCTACAGCAGAAGCGGAGCCATCCCCTGGAAGTACGATCAGTATGCTACACAGTGATATGCCTGAAGTCTACTGCAAGCCTGTCATTCCCCAGAATTCATCGCGCATAGTCGGACGGCACGCCCGCGAGATCCCGAATTACGCTGCCAATCGTTCGTAATGATGGTGCAGGCCACCAAGTTCCGGAAACGCGACCACCGTCATCCGCAAATATTCAGATCGACATTACTCGATAGCTTCATGATGCTACGGCCTGTCGAGACACTTGGGGTAATGCGTCGAGCCACCGCCAGCACGGTAATTCCGTTTCAGTACCTGAAAGAATCGCCCGTCAAACACAGCGATTACACACCCACTTTCCAAACGCGCCAGGCGATAGGTCACCGAATCCCTGCAACGGACATCCAAGGTTTCGACCGTTCGTCCCAGGAGTGGTAATCGGTCGTGCGTCGTACGATAGTCAAGCAAGAAATCCTCCATTCCGGATTGTCCGACAAAATATTTCGGGGAATTGCACTCAACCTTAGAGAACTGAGCGCGCGTCTCAGCTAAACGAATTGCTGAACCCAAAACCGCCTTTGCCTGGGCGTCTGTCATCGCCGTAATCCCGGGAGCTCCGAGATCCGCCCTGATGGCCCACGCCCCTTTCCATTGCTGCGATAACCGCGAATCGCTCTCGGGCCGTGCCGCCTCCCCTGAGGCGACTGCCGCCAATATTGCGGTAGTGACCAACATTAATCGGGCGGTAGATGGGCGCACGTAAGGCTCACGGCGTCAAGTACAGCGCGCTTTCTTCCCCGCGTCGCGCTGTCAGTCCCGCGACTTCCTGCAGCACACCATTCACTCGTGCCTTGTTCCACAATCTGAATGCCGCAGCAGCCGCGTTGGTAGCCCCTGCAAGGTGCTCTCTTAGGATAGTTGATCCTCGGAAGTTCGCTGAACCGATGTTAAAGCATAGGGATACCATTGCGGCATATTGATTGTCGGTGGTATTGGCTCCAGCCGTCGCCCCGTCTACTACCGTCTCTGTGCCAAGAAGATCGTCTTGGAGGGCTTGCTCAGCTTGCTCTATGGTTATGTGCATCCCGGGTTGCACACCCCGTATGTGACCATATCCTATGGTCCAGATACCGGCGACATCCTGATACGCATCAAGCTTCAATCCTTCGAATTTCCTAATGAGAGCTAGCCCTTCACTGTTTATTTGACGCGGCATGATTTTCCCTTTTCAGTTTGTTTCGCTACGTCATCCACGCGGACACCTTCGAAAGCGAAACGCCTGCTTCTCGCGCAATGGCTTGCAAGGAAATTACCAGGCGACGCACCAAGTCGCAAATTGCTCTTACACGCTTTGTGACTTCGCTGCTTCCCTTTTGGCGCTTATATTAGTCTGGCCTCCTCAAAGGCACAACGCGGTCACCGCCGAGCGCGGTCACCGCCAAGCGTTGCTGCGTCGCCTACGCCTTCCACTGTCCGACTTTGACGTGACCCTGTCTTGACGGGCGATGCTTGCTTGACGCGCACGATCCGGTTCCGAGAGCTGGCCCCGGAAAACTGGACAGGTCGATAAGTGGTAGCACGGCTCCCGTGTGAAGTTGTTTTGAGAGGAGCAGAAGGTATGAAGCGACCCCGTAGGAACCATTCCGCGGCGTTCAAGGCGAAGGTGGCCTTGGCAGCGATCCGCGGCGACAAGACGTTGGCCGAACGCGCCGAGCGGTTCGAGGTGCATCCGAACCAGATTGCGCAGTGGAAGAGCCAGTTGCTCGAGCGCTCGGCGAGCGTGTTTGGTGGCGATACACCGGCGCCGGATTCGGCGGCGACGATCCGCGCCTTGACAGCTGACCATGGAGTGCGATTTCTTGGAAGGTGCGCTCAACAAGTCGGGGTTGGGGAGCGCAAAGCGATGATCAATCCCGACCACCCGCTGCCCGTGGTGCGGCAATGCGAACTGCTCGAGCTGGCGCGTTCCACGGCGTACTACCGACCGCTGCCGACGTCGGAGACACTGATGCGACGCATCGACGAATTGCGCTTCGATGTCGGTCGCAAGCACGTCGGCGCGCTCATGCGCAAGATGGGCATCAGCGCCGTCTACCGCCGGCCGAAGACGAGCACGGCGGGCCGCGGTCCCGAGCATCGCGTCTACCCGTAGTTGCTGCGCAACCTCGTCATCGAGCGCGCCAACCAGGTGTGGGCGGCTGACATCAGTTACTGTACGCCCAGACAACGAAGCCCGCCCGAATGGGGGCCGAGTTGCTTGAGCATGTCTGGAATGCATTGCTCGTGGGGGTTGATGTTGCAATAGCGAGCATGCCCTTCTTCTGCTACGAGAAGGAGGGAGCCGAAGCGGCGGTGACTTGCCGAATGATCCCTGGCTGCCCAGGCCCGCGCCGGTGCACGAAATTCCATTTCTCGGCGATCAATCGTCGGTGCCAGCGCAGCAGAGTATCCGGAGAAACGATCGTCTCCAGTTCCAGCAGGGCCTTGCGTCCCACTGCCTTGGCTTTCCTCGCGAGCAGCGCTGCTCGGCGTCGGTGAACCGGATACGCTTTCCGCGCAGCCGGTCTTTGAGCAGCCGGTTCTCGGCCTGAAGGAATTCGATGACGACCAGCTGATGGCGATGAACCCAACCAGCCGCGATCATCAGCAGAAACGAGAGCAGAGGTGGCACGGAACCCATGCCACCAGTCTATCGCACGCCTCGGCTGAATTGTTGGACACTACGCGTACGCGTTTACAACCAAACGGCGAAGGGCCGGCGCCGGACGCCTCGTCTCAAGTGCCGGTTTTAGGCTTAAGGGTTGAGCGCGCGGTCATAAACTTATTCAACACATCGAACCAGAACGGCGCACCGAGCGAAATGGCAAGTGCGGTAAGAAGCCAGCCGGTGACTTTGCTCCCCCACGCCGTCCAGAAATCCATCGAGTGCCAGTCGCCGTTCTCAGGCCAGACGCGGTGGTCATCACGATCCCAGCCGATTGGCAATCCGAGGCTGCCAATTCGTTCCATATTTGTTGCGACACGACACTCCGGCGAAGCAGGCGATGAAGCGCATACGGTGACCGCAACCCTGCATTCGTTGGATGATTTCCTTCCACAGGCATTCTCATTGATCGGCGTCGCGGATGGTGACTGTTGTGCTGCCTTCGCGTACTCCGGTGCGGCGGCGACCAAAGAGTTTCTGAGCGCCGGGTCATTGGCAATGCTCTTAAAGAGTGCGATCGTATCCGCGTTGACAGCGAGAACTACGAGAAGACTCAGGCAAAGGATGATCACCTGCGTCCTTCGCTTGTACCAACCCGCAACACGGTCCATCGAGGTGTTGTACCACCCTTCAAGATTGCCCTGTAATTTCTGTGCATCGCCGGCCGAAGCATCAATCAACGCCAGAAGCGCCTGCTTGGGTTTTTGGCCAAGAGTTGTTGAGGCCGAAACCAGATTGCGGAGGTTCGCCGGCGCCAAGGTCTGAGAAACGGTCGCTGCCGCGGGGTTCAGGCTCAGGGTGCTGGGGCTCGCAAGAAGAGTCGTGCCGGAGCGAGCACTCTGATCTGCCGGCTGGAGGACGTCTAAGAGTGCAAGGCTGAAGTTACGCGCCGGAATGTATGACGGAAGATTTCCCGTACTTTTGGCGTCGTACCCGCCCTTGAAAAGGCCAAAGATTAGCGCGTGATTGTAGATCTTCGAAGCGAGTGCGCTCGCCGCCGCGTCGCCGCCAAGCATTTCACGGATACCGCGTTCAAGATCTTTCGCCCGGTTCTTCAGAGCGGCTTCAATAAGTTCATTGGTCGCAGTGCAAATTATGCTCAGCAACAAGTACACGAGCACGAGCCCGATCGCAACGCCAAGAATATCAGAGCCAAACATGTTCGCCCCCCGTTCGTTTACCAAAACGCCATCCGAATCGCGTGCCGCCACGTCACTCATATTCACGTCATGTTACTTTGCCCGTCTGCCATGAGTGAGCGTCACTCCCGTCGCTTGGCCCTGCCGATGCAGTCGGCATACCGTGAGCGGGGCGCGACTACTACAGCTTCTGTGCGGCGCTAAATAGCTGATAAAAATTCAGATTCTTCGGTTTGTATGTCGGGTTCGTCGCGGCTCGTGCGACTGCTGATTCGTGGAGAAGCTGTGGGCCGTCGTCAGGTTGATTCATCGGGCGATAGTATCGACCAGAGAACTTTGCGAACAGACCGCCGAGGAATTGCTTGAACGAGTCAGTGATGCTCGCAGCAGAGACAACCGAATCGTCGCCAGGGAACATCTTTAAACCCAGCCCGCACCGCGCAGCCCTCGATTGCATCCAGCGGAGCGTGATATCGGAAAGAGGCTGATTGCTGTACCCGCCTCCGATATCGGCATGGGCGCCCACGAACCATGCCTGTTCCAGAACCTGTAAGACGTCTTTCGGGTCCGGAGGTCCCCAGAGTGTTGACGCATAAGGTTCGCGATTCTCGTCGATCGCAACGGCGTGAAATGCATTTCGAACGATGCCGCTGAGCTTTGTATCATGAAAGTTATAAAACTCCTGATTGAAGTTCCCAAAAGAGCGCAAGGGGATGCCAAGAGCGCCGACCGTGTCCCAGACGCCCACGCAGTGAATCTGGATCACTTGGGAATATTCACCGCGGAAGTGCAGAGCTGATTCGCCATCAGCACTCTCATCCTTCGTTCGGTATAACGTATAAGCTTGGTCGACGAGTTCCGCGTCGTCGGTGCGGAGTAGGCCGGCCTTGCGAACCAAACCGACCAAGCTGCGTGCGGTGTACGCCCCTCGGCTAAATCCAAGGAAGTAGACGTTGTCGCCACTTTGATAATTGGTGATCAGGTACCGGTATCCCTCCAAGATATGCTCGTCAAGCGCCAGACCGAATGCCCCGCCGCCAAGCTTGTTCCACCACTCGGTTCCGACCCCCTCGTTGTAGAACTTCAGTTGGTTCGTGACCCCATCATCTGCCGTAGCGTTCACCAAATCGTAGAAACGGTACACGTTGGTATTGACGGTCGCCTCCGGATCCTCCTTGTCTTCGGGTTTGTTCCAAGTACCATCGAAGCAGAGCACGAGATTCCTTGTCACGTTGTACCTCCCATTCGCATAACGCCCCAGTTGTCTGTCGCCCGGCCGCCGCATCTCGTCGCTACTGCGAAAGTGCCGGACACGTCGGCCCGCCATTCGTCACACCGGTCGGGCGGCCCGCCATCAGCACCACCCTCAGCGATTGCCGTTTCACAGACCTGCCGCCACGCGCGCACCTGCTCCACGAACAGACCCTTCTTTCGGCAGTACTCGGCCAATTCCGCTTCCGCCAACCCGGCCGTTTCCACTCGGTCCTCGGGTCCGTGACGGCGACGGATCTCAATTTCCAAGCGGCGCATGCCGAACCCACGGTGGTGGTGCTGCTGATACGACTGTGCCATAGACGCTCCGGTGTGGCCATTGGGCGGCGTTCGTGTGCAACTACGCCTCGATGCCCGTCGTCGACGCCTGGAGATCCCGGATACGGGGGCGAGCTCGGCGCGATCGACAGCAACCCCGGCGGCACGATTAGGCGCGCGCCTCTCCGCTGGTGGCGAAATAGCGCAATGCGCGCAAGCTCGGAAGGAAGAAATACGCCCCGCCGCGCACGGTGACGAATTGGGGCAGGCCCGAGACACGGCGCCGCACGCCGTCCGCCCGCGGGATCGTAAACTCGCCGGCGACCGGATCGCCCGGTAGTCGGCTCGCGATTGCCGACCAGCGGATCGTTCTCCCCGCTCAACCCCGAAGAACTTGGTGTTCGGGTCCACGCATTCTGCAGGAACTCGAACTGCCGCGAGATGTTGGCGTTGAGGCAGACGAAATGCAGGCCGCGTTGCCGGATCGTCCGGCGGTGCCGGGGCGAGCGCGTCCTCGGGCAGCAGCTCGGGCCCGTATTCGCGGCCGCGGCGCAGGATGCGATGAAAGCGCACCGGGGACATCAGGTCGTCGCGGAAGCCCTGCGGACCGAAGCCCAGCATGGTGATGAGCTTCGCGAGCCCGGTCGGGCGTCCGGGGTAATCGGTGTTGCGCGGATTCTCGCGGCGCACATGCGCGCCGAACGGGCAGGCCCGCCCCGCGGATCGTGGCAAAGGTGAACTGGTTCTGCCGAATCTCGTCCGGGCTCCGGGCCGATGCCGGGAATCGGTTGCTGCTGCATCGGCAGCAGCGGATCGCCGGCCCGCGTGCGGCCCACGAACGCTGCGCCAGCTTCTCGGCCTGCCGCGCGATTTCCACGGGCCTCGCGATTGACGAACTGCCAGAAACGCGCGGACATCCTGCTGCAGCTGCCGCATCACCAGATACGTTCCATTGCGGCCGAGATCCTTTTTCTCCGGAGCATCTTCTGCAGGGAGCAGACCCTTCGCGCGCGGCGCCATCGGTGTCGAGCAGCGGCCGGTCGGTGTATTTGTCGTACTCGTTGGGGTACCCGAGCAGGAACTCGCCGAGTGCCACCACGTTACTGTAATCGAGTTGCGGGCGCGTCACATCCCGCTGCCGCCCCCAGTCGATCTGCGGCTGGCTGATGCCGTCCGCGAAACCGAAAGGCTCGATCCCGCCGAGATCCGCTGTACCGAGCCAGCGCTGCTCCTCGAACGCCGCATCCCATGCGCTTCCCTTGGCGTCACGCACGAGCGTGTGGAGGCGGCCCGGTTCGGCGAAGAACATCACCATCAGATGCGGCACGCTCGCCGCGTAGCCCCACTCCCACTGCGACGGCGCGTTGCGTGCCCACATCCCCCAGGCGGCGGGCACGATTTTGCTCGCGTCATGCCCGCTAGAAACTCCGCAGCGAAGCCGGCCAGCACCGAAGGCGCCACACCGAGCGCCGCAAGCCCGGGGGCCGTGAAAGCGACCTGCAGCGCGACTGGCGGAGGGGTGTCATCGCGACGGCGCTGGTGACAGGCGCGTCGCGCAACCACGCGCGTGCCGCCGCAGCATCTCTCACCCGCAGGTGAACGTACGAGGCCTCCTTCATTTTCCCGTAGCCGAAGCGCACGAGGCCCTGCACGTCGCCGTAGTCGAGTTCGTTCGCGTTCATAGGAGGGCGACCCAGTCGCGGGCTTCCTGTTCGCTCATCGACGCCGACTCGAGGCCCTCGCGAATGCGCCGATTCCTTTCCAGGTCGATCGCCGTCAGGCCCGGATAGGCCTTGTACCAGACCTGCGAGGGCAGCGTGTGGCGGCGCAGGAAATTCCGATACTTCTGCTCGTCCGCACATCCGTCGCAGCACGAGCCAATTGGTTCGCGGGTAGCCGATGGCGGCGCAGAAAATGGCGTTGAGGCCAAACCCTGCCTTGTTGATGAAGTCGTCCATGTAGCTCTCGACGGTGCCGTCGTAGTTGCTGAAGAAGACTCCCCGCCTCTTGCCGTCGAGCAACACCCAGCGCGCGAAGTGGATCGTGCGGATGCGTCCGAGGCGGCCGGGCCTCACCAGGTGTCGCGCCGCGTAATCGACGGTCGCAAGAACGCCGAGCAGCGTCAGGAGCCGGACCACGCCGGGTTTGCGGCTGGCGAGCGCATTGAACTGATTGGTGACGTCGCGGTCCTCCGCAAGCGCCAGCGCGTCGGAGTGGGCCTGCTCCACGCGGCGGAGATAGTTCCGGATCGGTCTTTTCCAGGCGGCGAAGCAGAACGACATAGATCGGTGCGACGACAACGAGCAGGGGAAGGGCAACCAGGAGAAGCAGCGGCATAGCGAGCAGATGCAGCGCGTTCCTGATCCACCAACGAAGCGGCGTGGGAGCATCGTCGGACAATGCGAGGCGACCCGCGGATCTCTGTGCAGCGACGAAGTGTCGCACCTTGGACAGGACCTCCGCCGGCGGCACGCCGGCGAGTGCGGGCGCGTTAAGCAAAAGATACTCGTCGAGCGCCTTCTTCAACGCCGCCTCTTCGCGCACGCGGCGCACCGTCCGCCCGCGCGAATTCACGTAATTCGCAATCGGCTGCAGCGCGGTGGCGCTTCATCCACTGGACCAGATCGGTATCGCTCGCGAAGTCCTCGCAGCACGAAAAGATCGAGCGCAATCCCTTGCCTGCCTTGCTCGCCAGCGCGTCGAGAAACGCATTCGGCTCGCCGTCGACGTCGCCCAGGAACGCGAGGTAGAGCGGATAGGTGCGCACCGGCAGGCCGTAGACGCGAACGTCTTCCACCGTTTTGTCGTCGAGGATCACGAAGCGGGCGAAATGCAAGGTGTCGAACCGGGCGAAGGGGACGAGCGCGTTGTCCGCGTTCACGCGCCCGGGCCCGTCGTTCATCGAGGCGAGCAAGTCGCGAAGCTCCGATTCGCGCCGCGGATCGATGGGCGCGAGGACCATGAAGGCTCGACTGCGGCGTCATCGCCTGTTACTCGAAGACCTCGTCTCCGGTCGGCTCGTAGTGGGGCACGTCGTTCATCGCATGGCGGAGCTTGGACAGTTCGCCGTACATCCGGCGCCGGGCGCGGCCCTGGTTGCCCAGCGGGCGATGCTCGGCGATGCAGTGCCACGGGTTGTACGACAGGCGCTTCGCGAAATCCATCTGCGCCGGCGAGTTGAACGTCTGCCGCGGCAGGCGCAGCGTCGCCACCGACACGCGCGGCGACAGCCGCTCGGGCCAGAGCACGGCATTGTTCTCGATGGGCATGAGATGCGGGTCGGTCTGCAGCTGCAGGCGAACGTCGAGCTCAACGTCGGCCTCGGCCAGCGCGGCGACCATCGCGTCGCGCAGGTAATCGTCCGGGGGACGCAGCGGCAAACGCGGGATCGGCGTGCGCTTGTTCGATTTCGGCCACACCGAGTAGTGCATCGCCTGGCCTTCGCCCAGAAGGTAGGGAACGCAACTGAAATAGGGCGCCTCGAACGGGCTGCTCTGCGTCTTGAGCCACAGCGATTGCATGATGAAGTCGAGCAGGTGCGGGCGATGGAAGTTGAGGAAGTAGAAGATCTGACGCGTTCTTGAGGCTCTCGACCTGCAGCTGCGCGTTGGCGTCGACGTCCGGTGTAACGAAGGTTGGCGTCGACACGCCGAACATGTCCTGGGTGAACTTTTCCTCGTCCATCAGCTTCGGGCCTGGAACGCCCATCAGCTTGATGCTGATGCTCATGAAGCCGACGTCGTCGATGTCCGGCGTGACGTAGGGCCCGGGGCCGGAAAAGCGCACCCAGGCGCGGTAGGTGCGCGGCTCGGCGTAAATGCCGTGCCGCAGGTTCGCCGGCAGGTCCTCGTGGACGACGAACTCTCCGCGCACGATGCCATGCGTCTTGGTGTTGCCGCCGCGCTCGAACCCGCCGGGCTTCCAGAGCTCGCGCATCTGCTGCTGGAAGGTCGAGATGATCGAATCGACGTAGGCCTCTTCGCCGGGAAGCGGTCTTTCCTCGGCGATCTTCAGGCCTTCATTCGGGCGCCGCAGGTTGATCAGCGCCGTGGTCAGGCGCGCGAGCGGATCGCGCAGCAGGGCATCGAACGCGGGACGGAAGAAGGGATCAAACCGGCGCTCCAGATGCACCAGAAAAAGCGCTACGTCACTAACCCGGTTCAGGAGCGCCGAGCCGGTGTCGGCTGGCGGGACCGGTCGACTCGCGTTCGAATCCACGGCAGAGAGAAATTGCGTTAAGGGCCGGCCGAACGCGGTAGAGCTAGAACTGCAGGGCGAAATTGAAGAGTCGCTTCTTATCCCAGTAGACGACACCCAGGTAGCACTGCGGCGCAATCAGCCGGATTTCATCGCGGATTCGATGCGCGACGAGCGAGGTTTCCGAATAGTCGAGTACGATGCAGTTTTTGCCGTCGAGCCAGCTTTGCCCCTGGTAGACCTTGGCGATGATGGCATTGAGTCCGAAGGCCAGGATTCGGTTGGTGAGCGTGCCCTTCTTCGCATCAAACACCTTGCCCTGCCAGGCAAAGAGGTTGATCGCCGCGGCAATATCGGTCGTGTATTTCGTGCCGGGCGCGACAATGGCGGTTCCCGTCGCCTCGCCGTCGGGGATGTCGCCCGCGGGGCTCTTGCCGAACAGCTCATCGAGTTGAGCCTGGGACATGTCGAGCAGCTGTTGCACGTCGTAGGTCATAGGAAAGCCCCTTCGTGGTCGAGCGGCTGGATCACCCCGGTGCAGAGCACACGGTGGCGGGCCTGAAGCGCGCTCGCCGCGTGCGGTGATTTAGCCTGATCCCATTCCCCATGAGCGTTCGTCATCGCGTGATGCGCCGCGCGGCGACTTCATGCTCAAACCCTGCGCCGGCGTCCTACCCCCAGCAACTAGCGCTTACGTAGCATACAAGCCGTGGAAAGCCTGTCAAGCAGCGACGCCATAATGCGCATCGTGCATTCAGCCGCTTTCGCTCGAGCGGTCGTGTTGTAGCCCACGGCTTGAATTTCCGGTGCAAGTCGTTCAGCATGGAACCGGGTCGAAGTTGGCCGCGCCGAAGCGACCGGGGACGGTCGCATTGCCAGGCGCGGCACGGGTTGCCTTCACGGTTGCCGGCGAGGGCGAGAGTCTTCCGGGGGAGTTTGCGTTCGCGAGCGAAGCTTTAGCGGCGTCGACCAGGGGCAAGCGAGTGAGGACCCGCCAAGCCGCGGATTCTTCGCCTGCCGCGATGCCCACCATTCGCCGCGAGGCGACTGCCGCGGTCGTTGTGGCGGAGGGTAGCGACCAACCAGGGGGATCAAGCGATGAAGATGAGGAGATTGTCCGTCTCGGTGCTGGTGCCTGGACTCGTGGTGCTGGTGCTCGCGTGCTGCAGCACGTTGCCGCTGAGTCTTTCCTGCGGGAGCGGCGCCGGACAGGTCCGCGACGAAGCGCTGTGCGTCGGCCGCAGCGCGGAAAGTTTTCCGGCAGCAGACGAGGATTATTTTCGCGACATGGACCACGGGGCCACCAAGAATCCCCGCGAAGTTGCCGCGGCGCTCGCTCCCTATATGCCGGGCATCTCGCCGGACGCGGCGGTGTCGGCCGTCGTGAAAGGGCGCAATAACTGGATCGTCTGGAGTGGTGGCAATGACCGACTCTGGGATCGACTTTCGGTGCAGAGCGCGGGCATTCTCGATTTCCTCAAGATCCTGTCGAACCATCCCATCCTCTTCCAGGACGACCCGCGCCGGAAAAACCGCTGGGAATATTTGGGGCTCGTCAACGAGCCCTGCTTCGAGCGCGGAACGGGGCCGCGCAAGGACCGCTACGGACTATGGCTCGATGTGCGGCGCGCAGACTGTGCGCCGGACCCGTTCGAGAACGAGACCAAATACCCTGGGGTCAAGATCGGTGCCCGCGGCACGACGGTGCCGGTCGGCTCCTACTATGGCTACGCGACGGGCATCGTCGGGTTGCGACTTTTTCCGAACCCGGCATTCGACGCCGAGGCAGCCAAGCGCTGGGATCCGGAGCGCTACTACACCGATCCCAGGTATTACAACGACAAGAATCTGGTGAAGCCCTATCGAGTCGGCATGTCGTGTGGCTTTTGTCACGTGGGACCGAACCCGACCAACCCGCCCAAGGATCCCGAGCACCCGCAATGGGAGAACCTGAGCTCCAACCCCGGTGCCCAGTACTTCTGGGTCGATCGCATCTTCGTGTGGCAGGCGGACGAGTCGAGCTTTGCCTACCAGCTGTTCCACACATCCCGTCCGGGCGCGCTGGATACGTCGTTTGTCTCGACCGACTACATGAACAATCCGCGCACCATGAATTCGGTCTACAACTTCGGAGCCCGGATGGCGATCGCCCGCAAGTGGGGCAAGGAGCACCTCGCGGGCGGCGAGCTCAACAACGAGCATCTCGAACAAGTTCGTTCCGGCCGCGAGCCCGTTGGCGCAGTTCTTCCAGGCTCCCGACACCGTGTGGACGCCGCGCGTGCTCAAGGACGGCTCCGATTCCGTCGGTGCGCTCGGCGCGCTCAACCGCGTTTTCGTCAACATCGGTCTGTTCAGCGAGGAGTGGCTGGAGCAATTCATCCCGTTCGTCGGCGGCACCAAATTCACGCCGTTCGAAATCGCCGTCGCCCGAAGGAACTCGAGCTACTGGAACGCCACCGAGGCGCAGACGCCAGATGTCGCGTTGTTCTTCCTCGCCACGGCGAAACCCGATTACCTGAAGGACGCGCCCGGAGGCCGCGCGTACCTGTCCGCCGACAAGTCCGAGCTGGACCGCGGGAAAGATGGTATTCGCGGAGCGCTGTGCGCGCTGCCACTCGAGCAAGCTCCCCGAGCAAGCATTTCAGTATTTCCGAGAACAACGCCTGCGCCGGGCCCGGTTACCTGAAGTGCTGGAACGACTACTGGGCCTTCACCAAGACCCGCGAATTCAAGAGCGAGATGACACAGGATCGCTTCGGCCGACAACTTCCAGGTGGACAACTATTTCTCGACCGACCTCCGCGTGCCGGTGACGCTGCTCGAAACCAACGCCTGCTCGTCGCTCGCAACCAACGCGCTGGCCGGCGACATCTGGGACAACTTCTCGTCCCAGCACCTACAAGAGCCTGCCATCGGTTGGAACGATCACCGTCTACCATCCCATCACGGGCGAGCCGCGGAAGTACGCAATGCCGGCCGGCGGGCGCGGCTACATCCGCCCGCCGTCGCTCATCAGTCTCTGGTCATCGGCGCCGTTTCTGCTCAACAATTCGCTCGGGGATTTCTACTGGAGTGGATCGGTCGCGGATCGCATGAAATCCTTCGACAGCGGCATCGAGCAACTGCTCTGGCCGGAGAAGCGCAAGGGCAACCTCCAATACAGGACCGCGGCCGGCAAGGAGTTGCGCGGCCGGGTCGACGTCACTTCGGCGAGGTCGTACCTGCGGGTGCCCAAAGGCTACCTCCCCGGCTTCCTGCAGCCGCTGGTAGGTCCGTTGAGCTATGCCCAGCCGTGGCTGTTCAGCGAAGGCGGGATCGAGCTCGGCCCGATCCCCGAGGGTACGCCCGTCAATCTGCTGTCCAACATCGATCTCGAGCAAAAGGGCAAGGTTCTAGACGTGCTCGCCAAGGCCACGCACGATCTCAAGTCTCTGCCCCCATGGCGCGACCGATGAGGACGCGCAAAGGGCGTTCGCGGATCTCGTCGAGCCGCTGCTTGCAGTCAGCAAGTGCCCGGATTTCGTGGTCAACCGTGGCCACTATTTCGGCACCGACTACTTCGCCGAGGAACCCGGGCTGAGCGACCCGGACAAGCGCGCGTTGATCGCCTTTCTCAAGACGTTGTGAGCCGCGACGGCCCGCCTGCCCGACGTGACGTGCGCAGCCGGCGCTGCCGCCTGAGCAGCGGGCGTCAACATGTCCGCTGATCCCGCCACGCGGAGAGCGCGCCGCTATTTCCTGCGGGCCGGCGCTGCCTGCCTTGCCGCAGCCGGCGCGTTTGCTGCCGGCTGCGTTTCGCTCTTCCGTTCCGGCGGACGAACCCGCGCCGGCGCCGCTGCGTTGCGCGCCCAGCGAGGAGCGGCGACGCCTTCGATTACGTCGTCGTCGGCTCGGGCGCTGGCGGCGGTCCGCTGGCCGCCAATCTGGCACTGGCTGGCTTCCGCGTGCTGCTGCTCGAGGCCGGCGGCGAAGACGAGATTCCCGACTATCCAGGTGCCGGCGTTCCACGCGCGCGCCTCGGAGGACGAGCGCTTCGCGTGGAATTTCTTCGTGCGCCACTACGCAGAGGATGAGCAGCAGCAACGCGACGACAAATTCTGCGCCGAGCGGAACGGCGTGCTCTATCCGCGCTGCGCGACCCTCGGCGGCTGCACCGCGCACAACGCGATGATCCTCGTCTATCCGCACAATCGCGACTGGGACGGAATCGCCGCGGCCACGGGCGACGCGTCGTGGGAGAGCGCCAGCATGCGCCGTTACTTCGAGCGTCTGGAGCGCTGCGAATACCGCCGCTTCGCGCCACCCGCGAGCCGCCACGGGCTGCGCGGCTGGCTCGCCGTCAACGTCGCGAATCCGCTCCTGATCGTCCGCGATGCGTTCGTTCAAGTGCTCCGCCTTGCCGCGCTGGGCGAAGCGTTGCACACGGCCCGGTCCGAGGCGAGCAGCGGAGGCGAGGTGCTCCCCGGCGGCCGCGATCCCAACGACTGGGGCTTTGTGCAGCAGAATGGAGAAGGCCTCTGTGTCACGCCGCTGACCACGCATGAAGGTCGGCGGGTAAGCAGCCGCGAGTACGTCGAAAGCGTGCGCACGGCCTGCCCGGGGCGGCTGGTCGTTCAGACCCACGCGCTAGCGACCAAAGTGCTGCTGGACGACAACAAGCGCGCCACGGGTGTGCAATACCTCGCGGGAGTGCACCTGTATCGCGCGGATCCGCGCGCGCAGCCCGGCGACGCGACGGGGGTTCCGGTCAGCGTCACCGCGAAGCGGGAAGTGATCCTCTGCGCTGGCGCGTTCAACACACCGCAACTGCTCAAGCTCTCGGGCGATCGGGCCGCAGCCGGAACTGGAGCAGCACGGCATCGAGGTCCGGGTTGACCGCCCCGGCGTGGGAGAGAATCTGCAGGACCGCTACGAAATCTCCGTGGTCAGCCGGATGCAGCACGACTTCTCGCTGATGCAGGGCATGCGGCTGCGGCCGCCCCTCCCGGGCGAAGCGCCCGATCCAGCGTATCGCGAGTGGCTCGCAGGCGGCGGTCCGTACACGACCAACGGCGCGGTCGTATCGATCGTGAAACGATCCGGTGCTGATTTGGCCGAGCCCGATCTCTTCATCTTCGGGCTGCTGGGCTCGTTCCGGGGCTACTTCCCCGGTTACTCGAAGTGCATCGGCCAGGAGCAGGACCTCTTCACTTGGGTGGTCCTCAAGGGACACACCCGCAACGCTTGCGGCCGCGTGACGCTGCGCTCGAACGATCCGCGCGACGTCCCGCAGATTGACTTTAACTATTTCGCGAACAGCGCGACCGCCGCGCACGACCTCGACGCCGTGGCGGAAGGCGTGGATACGGCGCGGCGCATCAACCGCGCGTGCGCGGCCATCATCGCCGAGGAACTCGTGCCCGGCGAGCAGGTGCGCACGCCGGACGAAGTGCGGCAGTTCATCGTGGACAATGCCTGGGGTCATCACGCCTGCGGCACGTGCCAGATGGGGCCTGCGAGCGACCCGATGGCGGTCGTGGACAGCCGCTTCCGCGTTCACGGCGTGCGCGGCCTTCGCGTCGTCGATGCGTCGGTGTTTCCGCAAATCCCCGGGTTCTTCATCGCCTCCGCGGTGTACATGGTGAGCGAGAAGGCAACCGACGCCGTGCTCGAAGATGCCGATTCGTGGTGACGGGCACACGCACGCTCGCACGTGCCCCTTCGGCGCGGTGAAGCCGAATGCGGTTGCGGGCGATCGCGGCGGTCACGATTCCGGTGCCGTCGCTTGGAGACACGCAGCCGTCCGCGCGCGTCTTGCGCACGCCTGCGTGCTCGCGGCAGCGCTCGCCGCTGCCGGCTGCGCCGGGCTCGAACCGCATGACTTGCCGGCCTGCGCGCCGATGGCGGCCGGCGGCATCAGCCTGGTCGCGGAGGAGCGCACACAACGTTTCCTCGGCAAGGTCGATCCAAGCACCGCGCGCTGCCGCGGGGGGGAGAAGGCGCTGGCCTTCGCCACCGCTCCTTGGGTCGACTGGCAAAACTATTGGGCGGTCGGAGACGCGACGAGCCGCCGCGCCAGATCAGGCGAGGACCAGCAACCGCTCACTGCGGACCTACGCGGGGTGACCGGCGCGCTTGTCGATCTCGACCGCCAGCGGGTCGAACTGCTCCGGTTCAATCTGTTCGACCAAAGCGGTACATACGAAGAGTACGTGCGCGGCCGCGACGGGGTTGCCGGACCGGCGCTTGACGTGTGGGCGGCGATGCGCCTTCCGAGTAACGACCCGCACTACGCAGCCGTGGGTGGCGACGGCCCGCAGCTCTGCCGCGGCGAGCTGATCCGGTTCCGGAATCTGAGCGGCATCTGCAACGATCTGCGCAACCCGCTGATGGGATCGACCGGACAACCCTTCGCGCGCAATGTGGGGTTCGAGACGACCTTCCCGGAGCTCGGCAATACCGCTCTCGCGAGGAACCGCCATGGGGGACGCCTCGGCCTGCTCGAGCCCGATCCGCAGGTGATTAGCCGGAAGCTGTTCACGCGGGCGCAGTCGCAGCCCGACAAGTGCAACGAGGGCCGCGGCCTGCCCGGCCACGCAGCCACGGCCCACTGCGACTACAAGCCCGCACCGTTCCTCAACGTGCTCGCGGCCTTCTGGGTCCAGTTCATGACCCACGACTGGTTCTCGCATCTGCGCGAAGGACACAACGCGCCGGAGCTCGTCGGTATCGGCTGCCGCAGCCAGAAGATCGACAACGTCGAGGTGGCGCTGACCCCGGAGACGGCGGCGCGCCTGGGCTGCCGCGAGGGAGACCGCATCGACAGGACCTATGTGGCCGAGGGAGGGCCGCCGCCCGTGTTCACGGCCCGGGGCGAGCCGCACGCGACGCGCGCCTACCGGACCACGCAGAACATGGTCACCGCGTGGTGGGACGCCTCGCAGCTCTACGGCTACGACGAGCTCTCGCGACAGCGCGTCAAGCGCGATCCCGCCGACCCGGCGAAGCTCCTGCTGCTGCCGCTGGGGCCGCGTGGCGGCGCCGACGAGAAACAAGGCTACCTGCCCGAGTTCGGCGCGACCGATCCGATCAATCCCGGCTGGACGGGGCAGGAAGTGGCAGCCTTCGCCGACAACTGGTCGATCGGGATGAGCTTCTTCCACAATGTTTTCGCGCGCGAACACAACCTCTTCGTCGCCGCGTTTCGCTCCCGCGCGGCATCGACGCCGGATGCCGACTGCGGGCTGCGCGACCCCCGCAATCCGGACACGGTCATCCGCTACCAAGATGTCACGGCGGACGAACTGTTCGAAGTAACGCGGCTCGTGATCGCCGCGGAAATCGCCAAGATCCACACGCTCGAGTGGACGCCGCAATTGCTCTACGATGAGCCGCTCCACTACGCGATGAAGGCCAACTGGAACGGTCTCGCGGAGGACGATGCCGTCGCGGCTGCGCTGAGGACCGCGCTGGACAGCTTCTCGCGCTCCGCCGACCCCCGGTGGCGCAACGCCTGGTACTCGGCGCTCTCCGCCGGCCCCGGAATCCTCGGCCTCGGCAGCCACCGTTATGCGGCCGCGCCGCTCGGCGACGCCTCGGGGCGCCGGGACTTGTGGCGCCTCGACAACGTGGACGACGTCAACGGTGGCGTCAACCATTTCGGTTCGCCCTTCAACTTTCCCGAGGAATTCGTGACCGTCTACCGGCTGCACGCGATGGTCCCGGATCTGCTCGAGTACCGCGAGCTCGCGCACGACCCGAACGTCATCCGCAGGAGGTTTCCGGTGCTGGATACGCTGCGAGGGCAGGCGACGCCCGCGATGCGCGAAGCGGGACTCGCCAACTGGGCGCTGTCGATGGGACGGCAGCGACTCGGCCGCCTCACGCTGCAGAACCATCCGCAGTTCCTGCAGAACCTACCCCTACCGCGCCTGCAGTCGCCGACCGGCAGAATCGACGTCGCGGCGCTCGACATCCTGCGCGATCGCGAGCGCGGCGTGCCGCGCTATAACGAGTTCCGCCGGCAGTACGGCCTCGCGCAGGTGACCAGCTTCGACGATTTCGTCGACCCGCGTCTGCCGGCGGACTCGCCGGAACGGCGCGAGCAGCAGCGCCTCGCCGGCGTTTTGCGCGAGGTGTACGGCCAGCACCGCTGCGACGCCTCGAAGGTGATCACCACGGCCCAGCGCAACGCCGACGGCAGCGCCATCAGCGACTGCTTCGCCCAGCCCGACGGCAGCACAGTCGACAACGTCGAGGACGTCGACACGGTCGTCGGCTGGCTCGCGGAATTTCCGCGGCCGCACGGCTTCGCGATCTCCGAGACCCAGTTCCAGGTGTTCGTCCTCAACGCCTCGCGCCGCCTGTTCAGCGACCGCTTCTTCACGTCCAGCTTCCGGCCGGAGTTCTACACCACGCTCGGGATGGCGTGGGTCTGCAACAACGGGCCCGATGGCAAGGTGATGGAACAGGGCCGGCCGAACGGACATCGCGTCGAAGTCGCTCCGCTCAAGCGCGTGCTGCTGCGCACGATACCGGAACTTGCACCCGAGCTCGGCACGGTCGTCAACACCTTCGATCCGTGGGCGCGGGAGCGCGGCCGGTATTACGACCTGCAGTGGAAGCCGCGCTCCGGCGCGGCGTCGGACCCGGCCTTCCGCTGATGGCCGCGGGCTAGTCGCCCCGGGTCGCGACGGGAATGGTCGTCGGCACCGGCCGTCGCACGGCCATGCCATGCGCCAACGCGTTGAGTTCCGGCGGAAGGCTGGCCGCACCCGCCGTAATGGCGCGCTCGATCCTCTTGCACGCACCGACGGTCATGCTACGGTTCGCCCCATGCGCGACCTCCTCGTCCTCGCCATCCACGTGCTGGTCACCTTCTCGAAGCTCCTCCGCCCGGGTGGTGTACGTGCCGTCGCCGCAGAGTCTCTCCTGCTCAAACATCAGCTTCTGATCAGTAATCGATCCAGGCAGCGCGCGCCGAATCTGACCACGCTCGATCGCTTCGTCTTCGGCCTCACCACGCTGTTCGTGAGCCCACGCCGGATTGCGAAGCTCGGCGCGTTCGTCAAGCCGGCAACGCTGCTCAAGTTCCACAAGGCCTTGGTGGATCGGAAGTATCGTCGGCTCTTTTCCTCCCGCCACCGTTGCCGTAAACCCGGCTCCAAAGGTCCTTCGACAGCACTCATCGCGGCGATCATCGAGCTGAAGCGCCGCAATCCACCGTTCGGCTGCGTGCGCATCGCCCAACAGATCGGTCACGCCTTCGGCATCGAGCTTGATAAGGATGTCGTTCGACGTGTGCTCGCGAAGCACTACCGGCCAGGCGACTCCGGAACCGACGGCCCGTCTTGGCTGACCTTCATCGCGCACGCGAAGGATAGCCTGTTGAGCGCCGACCTGTTCCGCTGCGAATCCATCCTCCTGTGCGGTCACTGGGTGCTGGTAGTGATGGACGTGTTCACCCGCCGCCTCGTTGGTTTTGGCGTCGAGCGTGCATCCATCGACGGCGTCTCCGTATGTCGCATGTTCAATCGCGCCATCGCTGGTGAGCACCTGCCGAAGCACCTCTAGACGGCCGCCGCAAGCTTCGCGACCTGCGCCGCGACGTTGGCGACGCCGTCGACGACCTTCGCCGCCGTCTCCGCGAATTGGGCGATGCGCTTCAGACGCGCGAGATCGTCGGCGAGGCCGCTATTGATCCCTTGCATCCGCGCCGAGAGCGCCGCGACCTCCGTGGAATCGTCGAGCCGGCTCACGGTGACGAAAGCGAGCTGGATGAAGGCGTCGCGCACCTCGGCCTGGCTCGCACGCAGCTGCGTGCGCTTCGCGGTCTCGGCGGCCGTCAGATCGCGACCTTGCTGGAACGCTGCAGAATCGATACTGTCGATCCCGGTCTGCAATTCGTGCTCGAGGTCTGACAGATCGCGCCGCGCTGCCTGCGCGGACCTGACAATGTCGTCAACCGATTCGCCGTTCGCCATCTCAGCCCTCCGCCTCCTTCTTCCCGACGGCCTGGAGCTCCTTCACGATCTCCGCGAGCGCCTGTGCCTCGGCCGCAAACGCCTCGATGCGCGCCATGACCTCGACCAGCGTGACGTTTTCATCCTGGATCTTCGCAACAAGCGCGTCGTGCGAGTCGCGAAGCTGTTTGAATACGTCCGGCGGCTTGCTACGGAGCAACTCGTCGTAGCGTGCCGCGCTCGCAACGACTTCGTCGAGGTTGTGCTCGGTGAGACTTCCGCTCATCGCGTCGACGCGCTGCGAAACGTCTTCCGCCATCAGCGCACGCGACACCCTGGACGATTCGTTAGCCGCAGCGGCGAATACGTCGGCTGCGCCGGCGATCACCGGGCGTGCGTCGACCGTCGCGCGGCGCAGCCCATCGAGCTGCACGCTCGCGATGTATTGGCCCGCAAGCCAGTTGGCGAGATTGCCGACCGGGGTCGCGTAGTCGGCGAGCCTGACAATCCCGGCGGTGTCGGGCCCTTGGAGCGTGGCAACGGTCTCGGCGAGACTCTTGAGGCTCGCAACGGTCGCGCTGACTTCGGTGCTGACCTGGGAAGCGGTGTCCGCGTTGACGATCGCCGCCAACCCGTCCGCATAGCTTCGGATCGAGCTCATCAGCGTCAGCATTTTGCGCATCGGAGAGGCCGGCGGGAGCGCCTCCTCGTTGCCGTCTCTACTCCTCACGACGATCCGGCAGCGCTCCGACTCGGTCAAGCAGTCGCCGGTCTTCACCCGGGCCTGAAGCGTGCGCGCCAGCACGCGCTTGCGAAGGAGATCGGCGTAACCGTCCGTGACTTGCTTGTCGAGGCCAGTGAGCGCCTCTGCGGTGTCCTTCGTTGCCTGCGCGAAATCCTCGACCGGCTTGCGGTAGCTGGCGACCGAACAAGCCGTGATCTGCACACCAAGCAACACGACGAGCAGCAGCCGCGCCGTCGCTCCCAGGCACATGAACGCTCGGCGAGGCGTCGTCGGTGGCGCAAGGGGATCGCTAAACGATCGTTCACAGCTCGTATGTCGGAGGTCGTCACGTATCTCGGTAGCGGCGTCGCACGCATCGCTTCCTCAAGATCGGGCATCGAATTGCAGTCTCCCTCCGTTGACGTGCCGGCCGTTCGCGATCTCGATACAGGAGACAATGGCGGATCGGCCGATAAAGTCGCGAACGACACCCAGTGCGGGGCGATCCACGACGGTCGGTGTGCAAGCAGCCGCGAAAAATGCCGAACCCAGCACATCGACATCGCAGCATTCGCGGGGCGTGACTTCCGCAGCTTGCGCATCGGGGCAGGTCCGGAAACGAACGAAACGACCGGCGATTCCGAAGTCGCAATCGCAGGGTTCACGACGGCCCCCGGCCCATTTGGAACACCCGACGATCTCCCGGTGCCCTTGGCGGTCCAGGAAGGGATACGCGTGGGAACGGGAGCCGCATCACGGTTGCGGCGTACGGCGTGCGATCCGCAACCCGGCGAAATACGCGCGGCGCACCCATCAAGCCGGCGCGCCAAGGTTTGCCCCGGCAGCCGAACCGCCATGGGCCCCGGCCAGCCGCGGTTCCGGTGCCGGCACCGTCTACGCTTCCCTTGGGCTACAAGAGGCATCTCCCTATCTCCCCTTGCTCTTGTTACGCACAGCCGGGACGCCGCAGGCCGAGTGGACAGACCGGCCCCCGACCCCCCGCTCACGCTGCGCCTCGCGACGCCCCACGAAAACGGTGCGCCTCCCGTGCCTTGACAATCGTCCCGCCCGTCTTGTTTACTACGAAACGACCATCGGTTCAAGCCTCGCGCAGGGCTCAAGGCGCGAGGGGCACGATGACGACGCGCCGGTGCGGGCGCATGTTGGAGCGGGAGTTCCGTCGCTATGCTTGACCGAGAGCATCGCGCCAAACTTGGATCCACAGATGCGGCAGCGGCTAACGAATTGATGGCGGAGGTCTTCGTCGCCGCAATTCATGATTGCCCGAGGCCACACGTACTTTGTCTGTAGACTCTTCGAAGGCTCCCCACGATCCAGTCGGCCTGGTATCCCATCGCGGCGCGATGTCACCGTGAGGTCTCGAGCAAAGTAAGGTCTCTTGGCGGCAACAAGCGCTTAAAGTCCCGGTCGAAAGTGACCAGGTGTTCGGAGAGCACTTCGGTCGCAGCCGCAATCCACGCATCGGTGACGAAGTTCCCCTGAAGGCCGAGTGTCAGCAATTTGTCGCGTACCAGAGGCCACTCTGCACCACTGGCCCGGAGTTCCACACCCGGCGACCCAAGCAAGGCGTCGATGAACGCTACTGCGCCCTCAATCGAATCAGGATTGACAAAAACGCGCCCGTTCGTCACCAAACGCAGAAAGCCAGCGACAACCATTGGCAGTAGGGTCAGGGTCGCACTACCCTCCGCACACGAATTTCGCGCACTCGTTAACCAATGACGCGCCGGGCCGTGATGCGGATGGTCGCTGCGGAACACAGCCACCAATACGTTAACATCCGGGGTCACGCGTCGGCAGCGTCAAAAAGAGACCGATTGCTCGCACCATCGATGCCCTTGCGAAGCCCGCCAGTCTGAACGGACACCGGAAGTTGCTTGAGCTTCCGAGGGGAGGCCCGTTGGCGACGCAAACGAAGCGTCAAGCTCTCCTCAATCATTTTCGTGAGAGAGGTGCGCTCTCTTGCAGCAAGCTCCTTGGCGCGGGCAAGCAGATCGTCACGAAGGTCTAGGGTCGTTTTCATCGGAGAAATGATACAGAAATCTGTATCCTCTGTCAAAGCTTCGCTATGGGCCGTGTCAGAGAACCTGGCCACGCTCGACAAAGTGATCGCCGCCACCTGGGCGATCAAGCCGTATGACTTTCGCCAGAACCAGGAGAGCCTCGGGTCCTGGTCTTCGACTTTCCAGGGTCTCGCCCAGTCGCTTGCCGACGCACTGCTCGCGGGGTTGTCGCCCCAGCTGCGCTGAAATGCACCCATTATTACTTGGGGCGGATTCGCGATCTTTTATCGAGGAAGTGAAACCGGTTGCGCGGGCCTGCAACCTGACCTGGAAGCGCGTACGTATCAGGTAGTTAACCGCCGAGACGCGAAGCGATCTCGCGTCGGCGAATGAGAGCGCGTCCAGCACGAAGATGAAACCGAAGCCACCCCACTGCGCGCCTCTTCAGATTCGTCATCCCATTCCCAGTCGCAGATCAACCTGAACGCCGAACTCTCCGTCATCAGGTCCTAAGTGTAGCCGCATACTGACGATTTGGAAATCCACCAAGGCACCGGTTTCAAGCACTCGAATGCCCGCTGTTTGCTCGTCAGTCAATTGCCTCTCCTCATTGCTAGCCGCTCTACACTGTTCAGTAGCTTGATGAAATTCCGCTTCGGCTTGAACTGCAAGTGCAGTTCAGCGACGTACTCGGCGAATTGCGGTGACCGGTTCTGCACTCTCATCAATCCCCCAACTTTGCGGATCAATTTGATCGCCTCTTCGTAGGCGGCATTGTTGGTCTGCTCAACAATGGGCGGCACCACGCGCCGATACAGGCTTACGGCATCATCGGGACGAGATGGCTCAAGCTTTCCTGCCAGAGCTATTAGCAGATTGCGGTGGCAGACCCCTTGATTTGCGGCGATCCAGGCAGCGTCGAGATCCTTTTCCCACAAGGCGATTTCCACCCGCAGCGAATAATCGGGTGCCGAAGGCTTCGAATTGCAGCGGCTCGTCGTAGTGGCCTCGCCGGCCATGGCCTTGGTCAGCGCCCGCTCCCGCTGCGTCGGCCAGATACCAAGCTTCCCGGCGACATGGTGCAGCTTCTGGAAGTTTTCCAGGCATGGCCGTTCATCAAATTGAACCCAGGTCAGTTGTAGCGCCTCGTCGTTGCGCTTGCACCTGAGGTAGGCCGCCACCACGAAGTCGCGCAGACGATCATCCGGGCGCTGGGGGAAGGCCTTCAGTCCCCTTTCTGCCCATTCGAGCGCCTTGTCCGGCTGACCGGTCCTGGCCCATATTTCGGCGATATCGAGATAACGATAACCGGACGAAAGATCGTTAGACTTGATCGCGACCAGTTCATCGACGTCGCCGGCAGCTTCGGCGAGTTGTTCCATGATCCGGGTAATGGTCGCCCGATGGCTATCGTAGCCGTCCTTGTCAGTTCGTGGTTTGATCTTGCGCCATGCAGATTCGGCGAGCTCTCGATACTGTTGCAGGCCAGGCTTCCCAAGCACATTCCGATACGTATGCGCATCGAAGCTGCACAGGCTGAACGGCAATGTGGTTTCCAATCGGAACAGGCGTTCGGCAAGCGCCGCCGGTTCCGGCCGGGACATTGTGCAGGCCCTGTGGTGCAACTCGCCCAGGCGGCAGACGATGTCACCGATTTCGCCATTCGAGTCGTCGACCTGCTCCATCGCGCCTTCAATGCGCTCAATAGCATATTCGGCCAACTCGACCAAGGTGGCGGCGGTAGCGGGCTTGAGCAGCTCCGCCAGCGAATCCGCCACCTCGTCGATATTGCCGGCGAAGGTGCCGACCTCTCGCCAGTCAATGAAGCCGTGGACGTGCGTCGCGTGATCGATCACAGCCCGAAATGCCTTCACCACGTTCCCGCCTCCGCCGGCACCACTGGGTGTCTGCGCCTTCAGCCGCAGCGAGTTGAAGAGCCGATCGTCGCGTTCGGCGATTTCGAGTAAGAGTTCGATCAAGTTTTCCGCCGGCTGGCTAGCGAGGTAGTCCTTGATGTCACCCCACGGATCGCGCCGCTTGGTCTTCGACATGGTTGCTACTCTTCAAGAGCAGCACGCAAATCGGCAATGGTACACATCAGCGTCATGGGTTCGAGCGGCGATTCCTCGAGACCGAGACGCAGATAAAATGCCTTCGCTTCCTCGTTGAGCGCATGCACTAGCAGGCCGCGAATGCCGATTGCTTCGGCCGCATGAATCACCCGGCGACCGGCATCCTGAAACAGTGCTCGACCGAGCCCCTGCCCTTGGTGAGATCGCGCCACAGCGACGCGTCCGAGTACCACCACCGGAATCGGGTCCGGCATGTTGCGCCGGAAGCGCCGCGGAACTGCCGCCGGCGCCACCGCGCTCGACGCCAACGCGTAATAGCCGACCACGTCTTTGCCCTCGCACACGACGAAAGTGCGGGACGCGCCACTTGCCTGGTTCTGCGAGGCACGGTGCTTGAGCCACTCATCGAGGGAGGGTACGCCTGACTCGAAAGCCGCAATCTGGTGATGACTGGCCAGCGGTTCGGGCGCCGACAGCATCAGCCCTTCGCCCAGAGCGGCGTAACCTGCATTGTGCGACGCAGCCGCTCATTCGGCTGCGCAGGGGCATCCAGGCGTCTTAGGAACTCGGCATAGGCCTTTGGTCCAACCGACAGGATGACGCGATCGAGCAAGGTTTCCTCCGCGGCCCGACGGGCTGCTTCGAGGATGAAGTCCGTTCTTGTCTTGCCTGTCGAGTGGGCGGCACGATCAATCAGATTGCGCTCCGCCGCCGGAATCCGCAGATTCAAAGTTTCGCGGCGCGGCTTGGTAGCTGTCGAAGCTTTCATCAGTGGGCCTTTCCCAGTTGATTCTCGGGCATTGTAACGCAAGCGTAATGTCGATGTCATTACAGACTTGCAACCCGGTGCACCCCGCTTTCAGGCCACCATCGCAACCTGCCGGAATTCTTGGAAGCCACCTCGTGATCCTCGGCGGCAATGCCCGCCGCGGTGTCCGTCACCGAGACCTCCGCCGCGTTGTCTTGCATGGGCGCATGGGCGCGAAGTTCGTAGCGCTTTGCGTAACGGCCGGGACCGTCTTCAAACAAGTCTGGCCGAGCGACGCGAGCGGGTGCACTCACCCGAATCGCTGAGCTCAACCGTACTACGGCGTCGTGTTGAAGATCGAACGGGGGTTCGACTGCGCGAGTCGCGACGAGGTCGGCAGCGCTACGATGGTGTTCACGGGCTCATTCATCCGCAAGCCGACAGTTGGTTGCGGGTTGTCAGATGAAAACGGCCTACGTTTTAGATTAGGTAGGCCCACTGCTGTCCGGTTGAAATTGCCTCCCCCGATTTCTCGAGGATCTCTCGGGGCATCGATCTCGAAAACCCGCTGAAAAATTGCAAATCGCGATTCAAATCGGCACCAAACGAAATCGACCCGGAACCCGCGCCAGTCCTTCTTCTCGGGCTCGGCACAGGGCATTTAGCCGGACAGTAGTGGATGGCGCCACAAATCCGGCAGAGGCGTGCGCTGATCCGTCCCAACTAGACAATGCACAGCGGCCATTGACACCTGCTGCCCATTCGCGTCGCTGCAATACGCTGCGTGAGGGCCGCGAGCGCGATCATCGGCTTAGCCGTGGCCGCCCTTCAGCCTCTGCCACGTGGTCTTCAGGATCGCAGCGCCGATGACCAGCACGACCGGCCTTCCTGTTTGACGCTGTCCACTTCAGGCCGTTGCGCAGGACGCTGCCCGGGTTACGGCACTTCCTGATGGTGGGCCAATGGGTCATGCCAGGCGGAGGGCTCCCGTCGGGCCTGATGACGGCACGCTCCGCCGTTCAATGGGTATGTAAGCAGGACCGGGTGCCGTTCGCGGTCCGAGCCGCCTCCCGCTAGCTCTGCTCGCCGGTGCAGCTTCCGCCTGCTCCGTCTCGCAACAAGCTGCGGGCGCGAAGCGGTATCTTCGGTGCACATGCCCCGCAATGAGAGCGCACGTTGCCACCACGCGCGAAATTAACCAAGTGAAGAAGCGACTCGCAAAACAAGAGAGCGCCACTCGGGAGAAGGCGCGCATTGTTAGGATCGCGGCGGTGTACGAGCGGAAGAGCAACGAGGGAACGAAAGAGTTCCAAGCTAAGTCAAAAAGGCGAGACAGGACATCTATCGGCGCAGTGCGCGGCTTTCCGGCAGTGCCCATTCCAAGAAGGGATAACCGAGACGGCCAGCCTGGGCCGTCTAAGCGATCGGTGCGCGTTTGGAGGGTCAAGGCCAACTGTCTATCAGGCAAGTCAATCGAAGTCACGACGCCGCCGATGGTCGATAGATTTGCAGGCAGAGCCTGGACTCGATCTTTCAGATAACTTTGACGGACTTTGGGTTCAATCCTCGGCGCGTCGCCGTTGGCCCGCCGAAGGCAAGTCAGTGGACCACTCAGCGCGAGCTTACTTCTGCGTTATGCCCGCTACCTTGAACGTCCCGGGCAACGCAACGCAATGAGACGTTCCTCGGTCCTGCCATACCTTACCGCGAGTCAACAACATAACTCTCTTAGAAAGGACACGCATGCCCAACATTGGAGCCCTGCTGCGGGAGGAAATCACTCGGCTTTCCCGTCGGACACTGCGCAGCGAAGTCGGCGCGACCAAGAAAGCATCGGCGCAGCACCGGCGGCAGATCGCTGCCTTGAAGCGCCAGGTCGCGCAACTCGAGCGCCAGGTTTCGCTGCTCGTGCGCCGGCAACCGCAGTTGGCTCCGGCCGCGCCGGTCGAATCCAATGCGAAACGTGTGCGCTTCGTCGCCAAGGGACTTCGTTCGCAACGTGAGCGGCTGGGCCTCTCGGCCACCGATTTCGGAAGGCTCGTGGGGGTGAGTGCGCAGTCGATCTACAACTGGGAGCACGAAGCGGCCAGACCGCGGGCCGAACAGGTTGCGCTGCTGGCGGCGCTTCGAGGCTTCGGCAAGAGGGAAGTCCAGGCGCGCCTGCAGCAACTCGCCGCAGCGAAGCCCAAGGCACGGCGCAAGCGCTCGCGCTAACGACTCATCGCAACACCCTCCGTAAGGGCGCCTCGGTGCGTCAGGCGCCGTGCCCAGCCGTTGCCGCACGTCACGCGACAGCGGCGCGGGCGCGTAGAGTCGTTCAGGCCATGCCGTTCGCCGCGGGTCGGTGAACGAAACGGAAGGTGAGATTGATTCGACTGGCGCTGCCCGGCTCCTTCGGCACGCGGTGGACCCAATGGTGTTGCGTTGTCCCGCGCATGACCAGGATGCCACCAGAGGTCAATGGAAGCTTCACCACCTTGCCCGTCGTTCGCCGACGAAGTTCAAATGTTCGCGTTGCGCCAAAGCTTAGCGAGGCGATGACGGGCCGCTCGCCTAACTCGGGCTCGTTATCGGCGTGCCAGCCGACGCTGTCGCCTCCGTCCCGGTAGTAGTTGAGCAGCACACTGTTGAAGGCGCTCTCGGCAAAGCCTTCCGCCTTAGCCTTCAGCGCGAGCAGCAATGCGGTCCAGGGCAGCGGGTGGTTGGCGATGCCGGAATAGACATACGTCTTCCCGGCATCTGCGTACCAGGCCGTCAGGCGTGGCTGGGGCACTTCCCTGCGACCGAAGCGCATGACGTCCTGGCGCCACCTGATCTGCGCCTTCAGCTGCTCGAAAATCCGCGCGCTCTCCCCGGCCGTGAAAAAGTCCGGCTTGAGCACGATGTCGGGGCCGTCATCGAACAAGTCAGCCAAGGGCGTTACGTCGGTGTGTTCACTATGGCTTGGACCATCCAATGCGCGCGTTGTCATGACGAAACGGTCCGAAGGATCTACAGCGGGTGCACGCTCCCAGCTCAGCCTGATGTGGTAAACACCGTCAAAACGCCGGTGTAGCCGTAGAGATGATGCCTCGCGATCTCGCCCCCCGCGAAAAACCCGACCAGCGGCACGTCGCCCAGGGCCTTGCGCACCATCTGCAGCTCGGCGTGCCGCGCGCCGAAGTGTGGACCGCCGCGGCCCGAGCAACTGACGTAGAGCGCGCCCGCCATGCGTCGTGCCCCACCGCTTTCCACTTCGTCGCGGATTTCGGTCGTGATGCGCACCAGGTCGAGCTGTGCGGCTTGTGCGTTGCGCGTGCAAAAGGCCAGGCGCATGCCGGGCTCGATCGCTTCGGCAATCGCCAGGACCCGGTGCTCCCGGTCCACGCCCACCAAGTGCCGCACGACGGTATCCGCGCCGAACTGTCCGGGGCGCGTGGGCACGTCCTCGGCTGCGGTGATCAAGCCCACCAGCGTGGCGGACAGCGCCTGCGCCAACTCGTCATCCGGCGAGTCCCCGTGGAGCCCCAGATCCTGTAACACGCAATCGAGCGCGGGCCGGCCGTCCAGGCTGATGGCGAAGTTGCGCTCGGCCGCGGTGATCTTGCGCACCGGTCCGATCGGCTGACAGCCCTGGGTCACCCGCGAGATGAGGCCCACTTCGGGGCCGAAGGCCACTCCGGACAAACCGCCCGTGAGTACGTCATCGGCCATGTGCAGTGGACGGTTGCGCGCCGACGACAGCCCTCCGAACAGATAACCGGTGGCCGTGCGAGCGCTGAGCTCGTGGATCAACTCCTGCAAGTCGGGCGTGCTGCCCTCGGCATGGACCAGCGCGGTATGGGGCACGAATCCGGACGATGCCGCAGGGAGCGGCTGCCGGCCCGAGAACAGCCGGAACGATTCACGCGGCAGCGGCGCCACCATCAGCACCAGGGCCGGTTCGTCGAAGTATTCGACGCCGCTCGCCGCCACGCCGATACCGGCCGTGCCGACCCAGGCCACGCCGGGCATGCGCCGGCGCAACTCATCGACGATTGCCTCGGCCTCTGGCGCGTAATAATCGCTCAGATAACACCAGCCTAGCGTGAACGGGACGGCTTCACGCTTCGGCGCGTGTTAACGGGGATCTGAATCCGCGTGATTTTGGGGGTTGGCGCGCAAGGTCCCTAGAATCGCGCGTCGCGCTGTTGCGTTCTTGGGGTAGGCGTCAGCGCTTGGTCGGTGAGCGACAGATCCCAGAACGATCGTCGCCAATTGGAGATGCGGCCTCGTGGCCGCAGCTCTCGCAGAACCATTCGATGGCGTCGTCGGGTGCGATCTCCGCGATGACGAGCCTCTTGCACTTGTTGCAGCGACATCGTCGCTGCTAGCCTCGTCGATCGCAGCGGTGCGCTCGCCGCGCCACGACCGTCCGAGAAACTCGGCAAGGCGCGGCGGCGTAGGCATTGGGGCGATGGCGCCCTTCTCGTCGAGGAAGTGGGTCAGATCGGTGATGTACATCAGGCGATGATAGCGAGGCTCGGGCGCATGCGGCTGCGCTATGCTCGGGGCCGACGCCGGATAAACGAAGGCCCGGGCACTTTCTTGGCAGAACCCCGGGCCTTCTACGTGCTCGCGCGGCATGAGGACGCGTTTGCGCTTGCCTTTATGCCCGCAATTCGCGGCGTTGTCCAGTGCTGCGCGCGGGGAGCATGGGGGCGAGCGAGCAGATCGTATCGACTCTACAGTTGCGCGCGTTGCGCGGCAGCAGGTACGCATCTGCCGCCGACTGTGACCGCGGTAACCAGTATTGCGCGCGGTGACTGCGCGCAGATCCGCCGGCGCGAATCGCTTGCGCCGGGCCGGCGCACGCTACCAGTTGAGCCGCCGCGGTGCGCTGTTCCATGCCGCCCGGCAAAGCGCGTTGGCGTGAACGCCAAGCGCAGAAAGTGACGCATCAGGGTTCCCGTTGCCGGCAGTCGACGCGGCCATAGTGGCGACCAGCCTCGACCACCGACCGCAGGAACCCGATGCCGAGCTCTGCCGCGCTGCCAGCACGCCATGCCGCTACCCGCCCACTCGCATCGCCGTGCTCGGCCGCTGTCGACGTTGCAGTTTCTGCTGGCGGCCATTGCCCGCCTTCGCCCGGTCGGGTCCGTTGCGCGGCGGTCCGCTGAGTCCGGGGCGGCCGGCGATGATCTCGCGCGCGCTGGAAGCCGAGATCCTGCGCCTGCATCACGCCGAGCACTGGCCGATCGGCACCATCGCCGCGCCAGCTGCGGGTGCATCACAGCACGGTGCGGCGGGTGCTCGCCCAGGCCGGGCATGCCCGCTGGCAGCCAGTCGGTGCGGCCGTCGATGGCCGACGCCGTATCGTCGCCGTTCATCAGTCGAGACGCTGGACCAAGTATCCGACGCTGCGCGCGCGTCGCGCCTGTACACGATGGTGCGCGAGCGCGGCTACCCCGGCGCGCCCCGATCACTTCCGCGCGCATCGTGGCCGGCTAGCGCCCGCGGCCGGCGGCCGAGGCGTACCTGCGGCTGCGCACCCTGCCGGGCGAGCAGGCGCAGGTCGACTGGGCGCACTTCGGCAAGCTCACCGTCGGCCGCGCCGAGCGGCCGCTGATGGCCTTCGTGATGGTGCTGTCCTACTCGCGACATCTCTTCCTGCGCTTCTATCTGGGCGCAGCGATGACCGACTTCCTCCGCGGCCATGTCGAGGCCTTCAGCGCCTTCGGCGTCGGTGCCCAGGGTCCTGCTCTACGACAATCTGAAGAGCGCGGTGCTCGAACGCGCGCGGGCGACGGCGATCCACTTCCACCCGACGCTGCTCGAGCTGGCCGCGCATTACCGCTTCGCAGCCGCGGCCGGTGGCCGTCGCCCGCGGCAATGAGAAGGGCCGCGTCGAGCGCGCCATCCGCTACGTCCGCGACACCTTCTTCGCCGCGCGCACGCTTCCGCGATCTCGAGGATCTCAACGCGCAGGCCGCCGCGTGGTGCGCAGGCGCGGCCGCCGAGCGGCTCTGCCCGGAGGATCGCAGCCGCACGCGTGCGCGCGGTGCTTCGCCGAGGAGCAGCCGCATCTGCTCGCGCTTGCCCGACGAACCCATTCCCGACCGAGGAGCGCCTCGAGGTCGAGCGTGCGGCAAGACCCCCTACGTGCGCTTCGACTGGAACGACTACACCGTCCCGCACACCCATGTGCGGCGCACCCTCACGGTGCTCGCCACGCCTCGACACCGTGCGCATCCTCGACGGCCAGCGACGGTGCATCGCCACCCACCCGCGCAGCTTCGATCGCGGCGCGCAGATCGAAGATCCCGGCCATATCGAGGCGCTCGGTCGCGCACAAGCGCGCCGGCCGCGCCCACCGGGCGCAGGATCGCCTGCATCACGCCGCCCCAGCGCCCAGCCGCTGTTCCTGCGCGCCGCCGAGCGCGGCGCGCACCTGGGCGTCGCTCACCCGCGGGCTGCTCGCAACTGCTCGATCAGCCACGGCGCCGCCGCGCTCGAGGCGGCCATCGCCGCCGCACTGGCCGAGGACGCCGCGCACCTGGGCGCCGTGCGCCACTTCATCGATCAGCACCGCGCCCACGCCCGCGGGCAGTCGCCCGCCGATCGCCGTGGCGCTGCCCGACGATCCGCGCGTGCGCGACCTCACCGTGCGCCCGCAGCCGCTTGCAGCGATTACGAACAACTCACCACCGGAGACCACCGATGAACGCACCGAGACGACGACCACGACAACCGCACACCTCACCGCTTGAGAGCGGTGCGCCACGCGCCTGCGCCGGCTCGGCCTCTACGGCCTGCTCGCCCAGGCCGAAGCGCTGCTGCACGAACCGTGGCTCGCCCGCGTGCTCGAGATCGAAGAGACCGAGCGCGCGCGCCGCTCGCCTCGAGCGCCGCCTCGATAATGCGCGCCTCGGCGCCTTCAAGCCCATGGCCGACTTCGACTGGCAGCTGGCCCAAGAAGATCGATCGCGCGCTGATCGAAGAGCTGTTCTCGCTCGCACTTCCTCGACCGAGGCCGCCAACGTCGTCCTGATCGGCCCCAACGGCCTCGGCAAGACGCATGATTGCTCAAGAACCTCGCCCACCAGGCGGTGCTGCACGGCCACACGCGCGCGCTTCACCGCTCGCCTCCGACATGCTGCACGACCTCGCCGCCCAGGACTCCACCACCGCGCTCGCCCGCCGCCTGCGCCGCTACACCCGCCCGCCCTCCTCGCCATCGACGAGGTCGGCTATCTCTCCTACGACGCCCGCTACGCCGACCTGCTCTTCGAGGTCGTCACCCGCCGCTACGAGCAGCGCCGACCCGTGTCCTCACGACGAACAAGGCCTTCACCGAATGGAACCAGGTCTTCCCCAACGCCGCCTGCGTGGTCACCCTCATCGACCGGCTGGTGCACCGCGCCGAGATCGTCGCCATCGAGGGCGAGAGCTACCGCCTCAAGGAGGCGAAGGAACGCGCCGCGCGCAAAGCCAAGGCGCAGCCGCGCGCCCGCAAGACGCGCTGATCATCATGCTGCAACCCAACGATCTGCCGCTCGTGTGCCTGCCGCTGGACCTGCCGCGCGAAGCGGCCGCCGAACTGATCGACTTCCTGCACGAGCTCACCGAAGCGCTGGAGCGCCACTACGGCGCTGTGCTCAAGCATCACTACGACGACATCGCTCGCGCCCAGCGCGAACGACTCCGACGATCCGCCGTTCTGAATCGCGCAACTTAAGCCGCAGCCCTCGAGGGGTCGTCATGCGCTTCGGGGCAAATCCGCGTCAACCCCAAAATGACGCGTTCTACAACCCGAAACGGCGCGCCACGTGCTTCGATCTGGGTTTGAATTTGCCTCTGGCTCTCAGCCAGGGCCACGCGCCAATCGGCGTGGGCGGCATGAGCCTGCACAAACGACGCGAGAGACATGGCCGTGCCCTACCTCGAAAGGAGAGCAAACTTGGCCCTGGCCGGCAAGGCATTTTCTACAGGAGCCAAGCCTCAGGCCGTGCCAACCCTACCCTCACTCCAAAGGAAGCAATCAAACTGGGACAGTACCACCAATCGAAGGCGCAGATAACTTCGCCACGCCCCTTCCGTCCTCATGTGATCTCGAGCCCCGCCACGTCGGTCACTCCATCAGCCATCTCGGTGAGCTCAGGCGTCTGCGACACGAAGTACTCGCTTTCATACTCCCCAGCCGTAGCACTTCGCGCTTCATCTGCATGAACATGCGCTTGCGCTCGCTGTCGAGCCCGCCGTCGGCCTCGTCGCAGAAGAGCGTTTCGTAACGGCGACCGGAAGTGCTTCCCGCGCGAAGGCCTGCAATGCCGCGATTGCCGCCGTTTAGGTTGGCAGGGTGGATGTCGCTGACCGGCCACCTGCAGCCATTCGATCAAGCCACTGACAGCGGCCATTCGATGGCGCCATCTCTCCGAACCGGACGCTCAACGGTAGCGATCACCGGCCCGCGCAGGCTTCGCCCGCCTTCGCGGGTCCGGTGCAACGACGGGTTGGGCGTCATCCCTGGACCACGTCACGCCCGGGCGTTCTCCACGAGCGAGGCAATCTGCACGAACTCGACGCTAGGGCGCACACCGTAGAGACCGGCCACCCGCTCGAGTAACTGATCAGTGAAGAAGGCTTTGGCCGCGTCCTCGGAATCCCAAACGTAGAAGTTCGCGGCCTCACGCTTTCCGGAATTGAGCGTGAAGGTCTTTGAGCGTAGCCCCGGCATTCCTTCGAACCTTACGCGTGCAGTCTCAGCGATCTTCCGCACGGCTTGCTCGTCGAAATTGTCTCCGTAGCGAAACGTCGCGAATACTCCGATCATGTCGCACTCCTTTCGAGTAGTTGCCAAGGTCACCGCGTCATTGTCGTGACGCGCGAGCGCTCAGTGGGCCCGGAGCGTGCCAGACCGCGCGAAGGAGCAGGTCCTCCGCATGGTCCGCGCTTCGACTTAGGCGAACCGTCAGGCCGCCTTTTTCCCGGCCATCGCGTGCACATCGGCAGCGGTCAGCATGCGCCCGCCAATCGCCCAGTCGCCGCCCTTGACTTCCTCGATGACGACCCACGTGACGGGGCGCATCGCCTCGCCTTCGACCGACACCATCGCGTCGGTGATCCTTTCCGCGATCTGTTTCTTCTGGACTGGCGAGAACACGCCGTCGATGAGCTTTACGTTGATGAGTGGCATTGCAGAATCCTTTTGAAGATGAAGGAGCGTTCCATCGCACAGCAACGCTGCGCGACGAGAGCACTCTATCGTCGGGATACGGCAGGTCGATTTCGTGGGAAGGGTGGATTTGTTTCGTTTGTTGCACGGTGCAGTGGCCGCGCTCGCTTTAGGACCTGCCGGCCGTGAACGACACCAACAAGGATAAGGAAAAGACTATGAATGACGCAGGCTGGAGAGATTCCCCACGGGGAACCGGAGAAGTGGTTCCCCTGGTTCCGCGCCTATGGCCCGGAGAAGGCAATCTTGGACAAGAGCTGGAAGTTGCCCGACATCGAGGAGATGAACTGAACGCAAGGCGGCTTCGATCGCCTTCAATGTCCGCTGTCGGCTCGGCCCAATGTCGGGATCGGGTCGGGCACGGCCGCCCGGTCCCTGGGAATAAGCGGCGGGTCTACGGCCGATACCTGTCCTTCCGCGCTTGGATGGCCGCTATACGCCGCCGTGCCGTCGCTCGACTGCATCACCTGAACTGCGGCAGTCGGCCAGCAGCGGCCAGTCAGCATCCTGCGAGAATTGTCCGACAGCGGTCACGAGGGCGTGGTCCGACCGACCTGCCCGCCGCGTGCGACTGTTCGAAACTATGAAACCACACCAAACACTGGACGGCGTGGCCTCCGTTGTCCGGCGCTATGAGCGCTTGCTTGGTGTCGGTCTTTTTCTGGGCGTCCGCTGACACATCGCCGACGGGATGAGTGTGGCGGGCGTCCCGAAGTTAACGTTCGGGGCGACGATCTCAGTTCGGCCAAGAGCAGCCCGGTAGTGTCGGCTCGCAACTCGCGACGAAGAAATGGGTCGCAAAGTGTCGCAAATTCTTACACTCGTCCAAGAAACCGCATCCAAAAACTTCGACGCTTAGCGGTAACTATCTGTTTATATTTAATAAGGCATTCGCGAGCGCGATTATTGCTCTCATATTGTGCTCTACACTGTGTTGGACGTTTGGCCGAGGAGGAGATCATGGCTCAGCCAACTTTAAAGCGGTCGACCCTACGTTTGCCATTAGCGGCCGTGTTTGCCGCGGCGACGCTGGCTGCCGGTACGATCGGGCCAGCCAATGCTAGTCTGCTGGTAAACGGCGGTTTTGAGACCGGGGACTTCACGGGGTGGGTGCAGCTCGGCAATACCGGGTTTACCGGCGTGGCGTGCCCAGGTCCGGGTCCAAACGTTGCGGAAGGCAATTGCAGCGCCTTCCTCGGTCCTTCCGGTTCGGACGGAACCCTCGCGCAGGGTTTCAACACAGTCGTTGGACAGCATTACCTGATCACCTTCGACTTCCTGAGTGACGGCTCCGCGCCGGGCGACTTCTCGGCCGTCTTCGATGGAGTGACGCTCGTCAGCCTCACGGACCCACCAGCCAGCGGAGGGTTCAAATCATTCTCATTCGTCGAGACGGCCACTGTGCCCAATTCGACCCTGGCGTTCAACTTCCGCAACGACTCCGGGCTCTATTACCTCGACGCAGTGAGCGTAGCCGCCCCCGAACCTGCAAGCATGGCGTTGGTGGGCGTCGCCTTGGCCGGACTTTGGGCGGGACGGCGGCGCAAAATGCAGTAGCGGTGTTGCATTACATCCTCACACGCAATAGCCGTTCAGGCGGCGTCAGAAGTTGAGGAGCTGGCGGTTGGAGCATGCGCCCTTAAGGAGCGACTCAGGGCGTCTTCCTTTTGCAGGGCGTCTTCCTTTTGCAGGGCGTCTTCCTTTTGCGCGACAGAATTCGCAGTCTGAAGAACGGGCGGCGTATGTGGCTCGCGTCGCCGCGCCGACACTCCCTGACGTTCTCGGCGTCCTCATCGAGTACAAGCAAATTTCTTGTATTGCTTACTACAACTCTGAAGCGTACCTTATGTGCGCCACCGTTGTGCGGTGTGTTCGACACCGTCATTGCGGCGCATCGCGAACGCCCGACGCACGGGGTGACCTCGAACATGCTGAAGGAGGCTGACATGAAGCACCGTGGTATGACGCGCGTTCGCGCGAGATCATTGTTGTTGGGCACTTGCAGTGCCATTGGCATTCTTGGGATGAGCGCCAATGCGGTTGCCGACGGGCTCTCGACGCCCGACGCACTCAATATGAAGTTGCTCGGGCACCATGACATGCAGAACCGTCCGATCTATCAGCCGACGGTGCACAAGTATCCAAGCAACACCGGAAACGGCTACGCTGGTCACACGCTCTTGTTCGCCGGCCTGCACAACGCGACAGGAGGCGGTGGCTGCACCGGGTCTTTGCCCAATCCGTTGAAAGGTGGAGTTTGCGAGCCCGACGGCACGTTGATCGTTGACGTCACCAATCCGAGCAGTCCGGTCCTGCTGGAGCACCTGCCACCGGCGAATCCCGCCAACGCGATGGCACAGATGGTCCGCGTGTGCGATGGCAAAGACCACGTGCTCGGCCAAACCGGCCACGTGTACATGCTCCGCACCGATGGGGCGGGCGGCGGGAACGGCCAGCACGACGTCTACGATGTCACCGATCCGGTCAACCCGGTCCTGAAGTCGTTGGCCGCGTCGGGGCTCACGTCGACGCACAAGAGTTGGTGGGAATGCGAGACAGGCATCGCCTGGCTCGTGGCCGCGGATGGCGCGAGGGCCGGTCACCCCGGCGACGGCTGGAACACCAACCAGCATATGAAGCTGGTCGACCTCAGCGACCCGGCCCATCCCCATTACATCCGCGACATCGGTCTCGTCGGTCAGAATCCAGGCTCGTCGGTGACGCCGACATCGGGCGGCGTGCATGGTCCAATCGTCGCCATCACCAACCCGATTAACGGCGAAGTGATCAACCGCGCGTACATCCCGTACGGCACGTCGTCGCAGGGCACGCTGCAGATCGTCGACCGTAACAAGGTCTTGCCACTGAACTACGTGACCGTTGCCGGCCAGGCCGTCGGTGGATCATGGGTGCCCGAGACAGCCAACTCGGCGGTGGCGCCGACCGACAAGGAAATGACGGACATCGTCGTCGGGTCGATGCTCATGACGCCGACCGAAGGTGCCCACAGCGCGTGTCCGGTGTACAACATCCCGCTGAAGCACTACCAGGGGTTCAGCAGCTACACGACGCGGGATTACATCCTGCTTATCTCCGAGGAAACCGACAACAAGTGCAACGGCGCACCGCATTTCGGGTACATAGTTGACGCGACTCGTAGCACCACCGGCAAAGGCGCAGGGGGTATTTCGGGCGAGCAGCGTCCGATGGTCGTCTCGACGATGCAGGTGTTTGAAGATATCGCCAAGCCCGACTATTGCAGCCGCGGTACGCGGTTCGGAACGCACTCCTGCAACGAGGTGCTGGCGCACGTCCCTTCGACCTTCTACGCGCCTGACTTCGGCAAGCTCACCTTTATTTCGTACTTCGACGGTGGCGCGCGCGCGTTCGATATCCGTGATCCGTATCACCCGCAAGATGTCGCGCATTATGTCGGGGCGGTGCACGCGCTGCCTTATGGCGAGCAGCCGCCGAACGTGATCGGTGGAGTGACGTACCACGACGTGTCGCACAACAACCTCGAGGTTGACAGCAGCGGACTCATCTACAGCGTCGATCGCGTCGGATACGGCATGGACATTCTGATGCTGGTGGGTCCTGCGGCCGCGATCCGCACTTCTCCATAAGCGTCGCGACCTAGCGCAAGCGGATCGCGGCAGTACACCGTGGCTCGGCGTTGGACGCGCCGAGCCATTTCTTTGGCTCTTCACCGAATTCCGGTAGAGGTGGCCCGGATCTTCATAATCGAGCGGGCGCTGTGACCCAAGCCGTATGCCATTCGTCCGATCACCTGATCTTGTTGTTGCTATCGATCAGGCTGCCTGATGCGCCTCGTTGCCGCGACTTGAACGGCGGCTTCAATCGATTTCTATGACCGGTTCGGAGGATCCTGGCCGACGGCTTCGGGTCGATGACCGCCATTCCCCCGTGCCGGCCGAATGGCCGCACCCAAGCCGGGTGCAGCCGTTCAGCGATTAGTCGTTGGGCGCGGGCCCTCGCCGGCTTGTGGCGAAGCAACGCCAGAGCGGTATCCTTAGTCTCTTACGACCTTAAGTTCTGCAATCTGGCACAGATTGATGATGATGAAGTCAAGCGCGAGTCAATGCTGGTGTGATGGCGAACGTGGACAGTCGCTCGCAGGCGGCGATGACCAAGCGACCGCTGCGAGTGAGGTAATAGCGGTAGGTATTGGCCGCGCGCTTGAGCAATCCGAGGACGCGCAAGCGACGCAGTTGCCGCGACAGCGAGGAGGGCGACATGGCGGGCAGCAGCCGCAGCAGATCAGCTCGCGCCAAGCCATGGATGTTGAACTCTGGGCGTTGGACGGCGCGCAGGAGAGCCTGATCGTTGCGATCGAAGAAGTTGAGGCCCTTGCAGGAGCGCTCGCCGTCGGGCTTGGGGTGGGTCACGCGATCGAGCAGGCGCTGGCCGGGGCTGTGGTCGTCCAGGCTGGAGAGGAACTCCAAATAGCGCTGGTTGCAGGCGACAAGATCTCCCGCAGGTCGATCAGGCTGTAGATGGACTTCTTGAGCGGTGCGACTTCGCGGGTGGCGTGACCGCCGCGATGTTCCACCTTGCGGTGGTGCTTGAAGAACGAGACATCATTGGTGGTGGTCTCGATGCGCAGGATACGCGCGAACTTGTCGTACAGCTTGACCGAGCACGACCCGAGCTTATGCTTGATACAGGTGCCTTCGATCCGCGTACTCAGGCGCGAGCCAATCTCGGCTGCCACCTGCGGGGTGATCTTCTTGCCCAGGAAGGTGCTCACCTGCTCGGCCTTGACCGAGAGCACCGCCTCGCGGGCCAGCTGCGCATAGAGCGGCGCCAGCACTTGTTCGCTCTTGAACAGCAGGTCGGTGGAGTACTCGATCTGCATGATGCTCCAGTGGTAGGTCTGCCCGAACTCGTCGAGCACCGGGCAGCACAGCCGGGCGTAATGGTTCAGGTGCCGATGCAGGAGGTCGGGATTGAGGCCATCGGCCAAGGCCTGCGCCCGGGTGAAGTCGGCGATGCGAACAAAGGCGTTGTCGGCAGTAGCGAAGTCGATCCCCTCACGCGTCAGGCGGCGGGCCAGCCAGCCGTGGCCGTTGCAGTACACCTGCAACCGGAACGGGCAGTAGGTCGGCACCCGCACATAGATCAGCCCCAGCTCTCGGTCCATCCAGTAGAAGTAGTAGTGCAGGCACTTGGTGGTGTCGGGGCGCAGGAAGGTGCGCCCGCTGCCCTTGTCGTGCCAGGACCGGTAGGTCGCGCAGGTCTCCATCGCCGACAGCACATGGACCAGTCCCGGCGCCTCGCCGCGGGTGGCCAGCACCTTGGCCACCAGATCTTCTTTGCGGAGGTGGGCCTTGGCAACGTATTCGATCGTCGCAGCGTGCTTCGCGGCCAGCGCCTGCGCGTTCTCGCGGATGCGCTCGCGCAGCGGCAGCGCGAATTGCGGGTAGTCGAAGATGCGGATGCCACGCGAGCGCAGGAAGCTCGTCATGCCCTCGGCAAAGCACACACCCGGCAACGTGCCAGTGATCACCATGCGGTCGTAGCACGACAACACCCCAGTCAGCCGGTCCGCGTAGCGTTCAGTGAGCAGTTCCATCGCCGTCACCTCGCCCATCCGCTTCGTGTGCCCAAAACTTTAACCTGTTTGGTTCCGGCTTGTCCGGCTTAGGGCATGGCGATTCGCGTGGAGTGCTACGCCGGATATCGCGGTGATCAGGAGCCGCTTGCGTTCTGGCTGGGCGAGCGCCGGCTCGCCGTGCGCGCCGTGGTCGATCGCTGGTTCGCGCCGACGCAGCGCTGGTTCAAGGTCGACGCCGATGACGGCCACCTGTACGTCCTTCGCCACGACGAAGCGAGTGGGGACTGGGCGTTTGCCGCCTATGGGGCCGTGGCCGGCTAAGGCTCCCTGCGGTCGACCCCGCGATCGACTTGAGTTGAGGTCGCCCAGGTCGATCGTCGCCAGCGGTCGCCTTGAGACGGTCGATCATCGCCCACGCGCCGTCGCGCGCGTGCCAAACGCGGCCTCTCAGTTCGTGTCTGGCGGCGCATTGCGCGGATAACCTCCGCGGGTCGATACTCGTCGCTCCCTTCCACCTCCCAAACTGCGATGATGGATCAACAACAAGCGTCCGCGCCGGGAACATGCGACTTCCACCATGCCCACCTGTTCGCGTCTGACCTTGATGCTGCGATTGCCTTTCTATCGGCGCTGGTTCGGCGCCGAGGTTGCATGGGACGGGATCTTTGCCGGATCGCGCAACGTCTTTCTGCGGATCGGCAGCGGAAGACTACACTTCTACGCCCAGCCGCCACGCGACCACGGCCGCAACGCCGTGCATCATCTCGGCATCCGCGTCCGGGGACTGGAGGAACTGGTGGATCGCATGCGCGAGGGCGGCGTGAAGATCACGAGCGCGATTCGCCGCCATCTCGAGGGGGCTTACCTTATGCTCGAGGCGCCGGACGGCGTACTCCTCGAATTGTTCGAGCCCGACCCCGCCGGCCTTCCCGACGCGGCCGTTCGATACTTTGCGCATTGATATGACTCAACGGCTCATTCGCGTTTCCGGAAAATAGGACACCCCAATGCCGTGCGCTTCGAACACGTTCTCGGCAACGGCACGCGCAATGATTGCACCCTCTGCGGAGAGGCCGCCGTCACGCGACGGCGGTGGCCGCGCTGGCCGCGCTCGACCTCGTGAATGCACCGACGTCGATCACGACGTCGGCCATCTGCGTGAGCTCCGGCGTCTGCGATACGAAGTACTCGCGCGCATAACCCCCCAGCCGTAGCACTTCCCGCTTCATCTGCATGAACATCCGTTTGCGCTCGCTGTCGAGCGCGCCGTCGGCCTCATCGCAGAAGAGCGTCTCGTACTGGCGACCGGAGCCGCGTGCAAGATAGAGCGCGATCGCCCGGGTCAACGCTTCGTTGATGAAGATGCGCTCGCCCCCGCTCATCACGCCAACGCTTTTTGCCTGGCCGGTGTCCGCATCGAACACCATCACGTCGAAGCCCTCCCGCAGTTCCTTCTTTACGGTTTCGACCTGGGTGCGGATTGACACCGTGAATCGAGGTCCGTAGCAGGCGAGCAGCAGCTCGTTGGCAAGCCGCGCGAGCTCCGGGCCGGCATCGTCGACGCAGAGCGCGATCACGCCGTCGTTGCCCAAGGCCTTGCCGAGCAGGTTCCACCACCCGAGTTCGCCCTCGATGCGGGTTACGGCCGCGCGCGACTGACCTGCTTCCGCGCGCCGTGCTCTGGCGCCGGCGAGTTCCGTCTGCAGCGACGCCTCCTCCTTCGTCGCCCGCAGCATTGCTGCGTCGAGCTCCTGCAGCTTCGCTCTGATGGCTTGCAGGCCGGCCGCCGCGGCCGCCAGCCGTTTCAGGTCAAAGGCCGGCGGCAGACCCGCGAGTTCCGCCTCGATGGCGCCGATAGCCGCCTGCCCATTCTCCGTATGCTCCTTCGCGCGTTCCTCGATCGCTGCGATGTTTTTCTGCGCCTCCTCGGACTCACGCACGCAACGCTGCTGCGCGAGCGTGAGCGCCGCGCCGATCTCGTCGTCCTGTGTCGTCGCATATTCCGCCAGGCGCCGCTCCGCCTGTTCGAGGTTCGCTCCCTGAGCCGCCAACGCTTCCGCGCGGCGCCGCGCTTCGCCTAGCTTCTGCAGCTCAGCTTGCGCGGCGCGCACGGCCTTCGCCGTGTCACCCAGCTCGTTGACGGTGGCCTCCAGCGTTCGTATCTCGGCATTGACCGCGTCCAGAATGACCCGGACCTTGGCCACCTCCGCATCCGCCGACGGCAGCACGACCTGCGCTTCCGTGCGTTGGCCAGGAGCTGACAGCGCGGCTGCAGTTCGGTGTCGCGGCAGGGCACCGCATCGGTGAGGCCAAACCGTTGCTTGAGGTCGGCGGCACGCAGCGCCGCATCGCCCGCCTGCCGCCGCAAGCCCTCCGCGCGGGCGCGCAACACGGCGAGCGCCTTGCTTTGCTCTTCCCAAAGTCGATGCCTGGTCTGGGCGGCGTCCAATGCACTTCGCAATCTGGCTTCGGTTTCGCCCATCGCCTTGGATTGCTCAATTGCTGCAGCGATCGCCGGCTTCTGCTCGAGGACCGCCCTGGCCTCTTCTCGCCGCTCGGTCAGCGTCGCCAGTCGCTGCCGGGCGAGCAAGCGCGCCTCGTCCAGCCTTCTACGAGCACCTGGTGCTGCCGGAGTGCATCAAGGAACTCGGAGAATCCGGGGACAGGTCTTCGTCATCGGGCTGATTGGTGAAGACCCGCGCAGAACGGTCACTCGAAATACAGCGAAATGGCGCCCCCGTCGTGTCCCGACTCGCTGTCACCACTGGGCGATGTGGCGAGCCTACGGCACTCGCCTCAGGTCGGTCGCAAAGGATAGTGATTCCCCAAGCAGCGTCGGACCCTGCGACCCTGCAACGTCCGCCTGGCAGGAAGGCCAGATATTGCCAAGTCTTTTGCGATCCGTCCGTGCTCATTGTCGAAATCCCCATAGCCGTGGATTAATGAGAACCGTGCAGCAGTGCTCGTAAGTATTCCACTCCATAGTCATCGTCCGCGCGGGCAAGGACTTTTCAAAGGATCGTCGGCGGCTCGGGTCACACCGACGGAAGCTCAGTGCAAGTTGGCGGCGACCCCACTGGCCGGAAATTGGGCCACCGAGTGGTCATCCCATGCAGGTGACTCGTCGAACCAGGCAATTCGCGCTTCCAGAGGACTCCTCGTCCAGCTTATTGATAATCCTCTTCACGCTGGTGTCGGACGGCCAGCACCGTGACGGTTCGGTTCGGCTCGATCGCGAACAGCGCGACGTACCCGGTCCTGCCGCAGGGAATCACGAGCTCGCGCAGGAATGGCCGGTCAACAAGCGCCTTGCGGCAGGAGAACGGCGAGAAGCGCAGCAGCTCGATCGCCTTTTCGATCGCTCCCAGAGCCCGGCCGGCGGCGTTCAGGTCGCCCTCGAGGAGGAATTCGTACAGGCGCAGTAGGTCGTCTTCGGCTTCCGGGGTGAACCGGACGCGGTAGGGCTTCACCGGCTACGCGGCCCGCTGCTTCGCCTTGGCGAGGCGGCGTGCGAGCTTGGCGAGGACGCGCTCCGCGCTCACGTAGCGGCCGCTCTTGCTTGCCCGGGCCGCACTCGCGAGCCCCCGGGCGATGAACTCCTGGCGCAGATTGCGGTATTCGATGCTTCGCGTCACTGCGTCGAGCACGAAGCCGGACAGCGTCTCGCCTTCTTCGAGGACCGCTTCCGCCTGCTTGCGCAACTCCGGCGACACCCGGAGAGGTGGAATGGTCGTGGTTTTCATCCGGGAGGCCCCTCATGCATTGCAGATGCGATGCATTATAGCGCAGCTCCCGGCGCACGCCACGATCGGACGTGGCTGTTCCCGTCCGCGCGCATTCGCATCGCTCGATGCAATGAGCCATTGCCCGAGGCTAGCGAGCGCAAGTGCGACGAGTACTGTCGCTACGCGGAGTCCTTCGCGGAAGATGTGCGCAACCACGGCAACATCGACCCCATCGTCAAGTGGGTTCAGGAACGACGGGCGCGGGCCATCGACTAGAACTGATCGGTGCGCCTCGCTGCGAGCCCGCCTGGGCGAGGAGCACCTGGGCGCCTTTGAAGCCTGCCTGGGCCCGGCGCTGAGGGCACACCGGCGCTCGCAACCGAGGAGCGCCTCGAACCGCGCCGAGCGTGGAGCGAGGCATCGACGCAGGTTTCATTTTCATCCATCAGCAAATCCGCTTCCATGCCCTGCGTCGCCGTGACCCCGATCATCAACCGATGCTCCGTGAACACTCTTACCCGCGTCCCAACAAACCCTTCAAAGACAGACCATGAGTGTTCGACTAACACTGAGACTTTGCCACGTCGTCGTCAGAAAACCGTTCGACTAACGCTGAGACCTACCCCTTAAAGTGTTGCGACTGTCACCCATGCCCGCGCGCCCGGTCCGCCGCCCTGAAGGGGGCATCGCCCGCAGCGTACCGTCACGCGGCGAGTCTCATCTCGGCGCTGATCGTGTCCCAGGCCACCGCGATCCGCTGATCGGCAAGGCGTTGGATCAAGCCGAGTTCGGCCAGCTGGGTCACGTCCGTGTGCACGTTCTTATAGTTGCGCGCGAGCAGCCGCGCGAGTTCGTTGATCGACTTCGGTCCCGACCGCTTGACGGCCTCGAGCAGCGTCCAGCGCGCCGGAGTGAGATTCCGGAGCAACACGGGGAGGCTTTCGAAGGTGAGCCGCACCTTGGCCGTCCGCGTTCTTCCCGCAACACCCCGCTGCCACGCCTGCTCGAAGCGATCCAGCGCGCCCGCGAGATCACCGACCGTGACTTCAATCTTCCTCTTCATGCCCGCCTCCGTACTTCTCGATGTCCGCCTCGAAGTCCCGCCCCAGCTTCTCCACGGAGACGAATCGATACGGCTCTTCCCGGTCCCCGACGTGCCGGTGGTCGCCCTTGCCCGATTCGTTGTCGTAGCGCACGAGGCATTGGCCGCCGCGCCCGAAATAAAGACGATACTTCAGGCCGTGGCGCCGATCCGCCGTCGCCCGCGGCAGGCGCCAGATAGTTCGCCGAATAGGCGTAGCACGCCGGGCCCCACGCCACACTCAACTGCGCCGCCGGATCGGTCAGCGAAATATTCTTCGGCGTGCTCTTCTCCACCTCGGACTGATCCAGACGCCGCCAGATATTCCTGCACCGGGCGGCTGATCGATTGCCGGTCAGACCAGTCGGCCTCATCGCCAGGCACGCCGCGTTGACGGTTGGCGTCGGCCTTAACCAAGCTGGCATCGATGGCGAACCCTTCGCCACCCACCAGCCCCTCCCGTACACAGCGCTCCAAGACCTGCTCGAACACGAAACGCAGCGTGTCGCTGTCACGGAAACGACCATGCCGGTTCTTGGAGAACGTCGAGTGGTCTGGCACTGCGTCTTCCAATCCCAGCCGGCAGAACCAGCGATACGCCAGGTTCAGGTGTACTTCCTCGCACAACCGCCGCTCCGACCGGATGCCGAAGCAGTAGCCCACGATCAGCATGCGAATCAGCAGCTGTGGATCAATCGAGGGTCGACCGGTATGGCTGTAAAACGGGGCGAGGTGCTGGTGCAATTCGCCTGAGATCAAGAAACTGATCAATTCCGCGTAGCAGGTGATCGGCAGGAACGTGATCGTCGAGATTGAATGAGTAGAACAGCTTCTTCTGTCCGCCAGGCTGTTGTCCCATCATCCTCGCTTCTCCCCCTCGAACGCCCTGGCTTGAGCATAGCCACAAGGCGCTCATTTTCAAGGGGGTTTTTCAACAGAATACCGCGGTTGCGGCCATTCACCCGAGACCGGTCAACTGGTGCTATCGGCCATGAGCGGCCCTCAAGATGACCAGGTTGAACGTCAGCAACAGACGGATTGCAGCCGTTGGTTGCGGTGGAGTGAACTGGCGCTCTCGACCCTAACCGGTCAGTCGATCTTCCCGGAAAGCCGTCATTCGACGGCAGCAAAGCGGACGCTAGATGTCACAGTTCAGCGGCGGCACATTGATGCGCCACATTGGGGCATCGCTGAGTCAGGTTCAGAACGTCAGCCAACTCTATTGAACCAAATGAGAGATAGCACTGACGACGCGAGCAGCAGAACCACTGTCGCCGCGGCAAACAGGGAAGTGATCTCGAGATCCTCTCGTTCCAGGACCAGCCGGGCATTGAGGTCTTGGTACACCTTCTTGAGGTCTTCGGCGGAGCCCGCGTGGAAATACGCCCCACGAGTGATGTCGGCAATCGCCTGCAGCGTTTCCTCGTCGAGACGCACATAGAACGACCAGCCGTCACCCCTGATGATCGCGCCTTCCTTTGTGCCGAATCCAACCGTAAAGACTCGGACCCCGTGTTCGGCGGCCACTTTGGCAGCATCGAGCGGATCCGGACCCGCCGTCCTGCGGCCATCGCTCATTAGGATGATTGCGCCCGTCTTAAAGGATCCTGGGGTAACCGGCGTGAACTCCTTTATTTCCGGCTTGTGCGTCAAATCCCCAAAGGCCTCGCGCCCAGAATTGCGCGATGGCGCACCCTTCAGATCGAGCGATTCCAAGTCGTTGCCGGCGGCTGGCAAGAGGGCCGCAAGAGCAACGTAGATAGCGCTACCGGTGGCCGTACTACGCTGCAACTGAAACCGGTCGATGGACGCGAGGAGATCCTTGCGATTGTCGGTCGGCGACTGCACGAGCATCGCGCTACCGCCGAAAGCAACCAGGCCAATGCGCACATCGGGTGGGCGTTCCTCGACGAACGCCTTCGCCGCAGCCTGTGCCGCGGTGATCCGATTGGGATCGACATCGGTTGCGGCCATGCTGAGCGAAACGTCTACCGCAAGGACGATTGTCTGTTGCAATGACGGCAGAGTAATGCGTGCGGTGGGTCGCGCTATCGCGACGATCGTCGTGATCATCGCCAACAAGAACAGGGCAGGTGGGATGTGCCGCCGGACCTGGTGGCGCGGGGTCAAAGCCTGCCGGATCAGTTCTAAGTTTGCGTAGCGAAGCGCCGCGCGCCTTCTTCGCCGCTGCACGAGCACGTAGCCGCCCACGAGCGCCGGCACGGCCAGCAGCAACCAAAGCATTTCGGGCCAGACGAATCTCATGTCGTCTTTCGTGCCGCTATTGCATGCGGTCGCGACGCGGGCGGCACTGCGCCGCGATGTTACTTGATTAGACGGCCGTTGCGAATCAGCCAGACAACAAGATATGGGACACCCGTAGCCACACTGCGCTACGCAGTTGCGTTGCTTCGCGCGCTCGCATTTCGCACTTCGCCCGCGTCCACTACCGGGCAACTTGGACAGAGGTGCAGACGGTCTGCTCCTGGGCCGCGAGCGGCCCGATGACATGCCCGCTAAGCAATAGGAAAACTATCGTAGGAGCCCGTCAGCGGGGGCATGCCGCGAAGACGCCGGGCGTCACCGCAGGAGGGGTCGCCGTGGCCGATGCACGCATCGGGCGCGAAGGCGCGACAGGCGGTGGGTCGAACCTGATAGATGACACAGCTGACATCAGCCCCAACTGTGCCTCGCAACGCGAGGCAGCGCCGTGGATGCTTCTTTGTGCCGCGCATGCACACGCGCCGACGATCGAGCGCTTCCGAAAGCGCCGCCGGCACCCAGCCGCCCGGCTCCGAGTCAAGCTCACGACGGTGGAAGGTCACGCGATAGGTGACGCAACACGCGCCGCAACTCCTACAAGTCTCGCCGGTAGCTGCCACCGGTCCTTCCGCGCGACTGCTGAGCCCATCGGAATGCAAGGGATTAGCTTACGCCCAGATGAACCGTGCGTCTGCTGTCGGGTAGCTGCCTGATCGACCGCTCTTGGGCCGGGTGCCGCGGGATGGCCGACACCCTCGTTCGGCAGAAGACGACCCTAAGCCGTCACTTGAGGTGGCGCAAAGCGGTCGTTGGCATTTCCCAAAGCAGACTGAGATTTGTCCGAGCGCGGGCCATCGAGCAACGCAAAATCAGCCGTCTACTTCCGCTTGAGCTTCCATTCGAAGTCGCCTTCGCTGTTGCCCTTGAACGGGTACTCGCGGTCGTTCGGATCGAAACGAAGCGTCACGTTCTTTCGGAGGCAAGCGTCGAACTTGACGATCCCCGTCGTGATCGTCACGTCATGTTCACAGGTCATGGTTGGGGGCGTGATCTTCACATGCTTGGCCACGAGCTTGTCGCCTCTGGCCTCAAATACGATCTCGCTCACGCCAGAATCGCCAGGCTTTGTCCAGTCAGCGTGCCATGTCGCCGTTCCCAGCAGCATGGCCTTGATGTCCTCCGCGTTGCCTGCAGCAGCCTGAACTTGAGCGAGCACTGGCGCAATAGCCAGTAGCAAAGCGATGCACAGTGCGCCGAACTGAAGAACAACGGATCGTCCCATTGGGCTCTCCCTCGATGACCCATCAGCGAACTCTTGTACGCTTGGACGGCGCCTTCTGCACGACCGTGCCGACGCCCCATCTGCCGAACGGCAGCCACCCAAGAGGGCCACGAAATTGACGACGCGCATTGAGAATCGCATCGCTACCTCTCTCGCTGGGTCACATCTCGGAAACGCTACTCCGAAGGCCGACTCGCGCATTGACAAAGATCAATGGCTCCCATTGGCCTGCGACGGTGGACATCGAATCAGCATAGCAACTACCGAAGTTGGCCGCGTGCAGCCGGACGTTGTCAATCGGTGCGGGCTAGTTACGCACCCGACGGTCCTTGATGATTACATCGCAAGAAGCGACTTCTAGCGCTCTTGCGGCTATGACTGTTGCAATCGCGCCAGCATTTCCGCACGACGTTGGAGACTTTGCTTCGGCCACACTTCACCGGGATTGTAGAACGCCGCAAAGGCCGGCGTGCCACCCGGAACCATGACCCACGGTTGTTTCGATGCGGTGTGAACGTGGATGTCGGGTGGCAAGCGGTCAGGTGCGTCAAGCGTTCCAACATGGACGAACCGAACCGGGGATTCGGCATGTTTGCTCCAAAGCGCAATATGGCACTTGGGGCAACGCGCCACTTGCTGGCCCTTGCCGGTCTCGGACGGCGTGTCGATGAGCTCGACTTCGCCCTCGAGCACCTGTACGCGATCGGGTTCGATCAAGGCGTTCAACGCGAACGAGGAACCGGTCTGCCTTTGGCACCACCGGCAATGGCAACAGTGAACGAAGAGCGGCGTCGTTGTCATCCGATAGCGCACGAAACGACACAGGCAACCACCATCGTAGCTAGTGGATTCGGAGTTCATGACTCTATCCTCCTGGAGGAGATGGAGTGGCGGAGGGGTTCGTCTACATCCCCGCCCCTTCCGCCGTTAAAGGGAGGTGTCCGAGCCTGCTTCGTTGAGAGGTCCGCCGTGCACCGCCCAAACATCTTCCGCGACTGACCCCTTTGTAGCATGAGACGCTACGACCGGTTATGGCCGGTCGCCGGCATTGATGTGATTCGACTCAGCGGCCGCTGATTAGCGCACATCGGTCACCGATGCGCAAAAGGCCTGCGTCCAACCATGAGCGATGTGTTGATCCACTTTGACGATGCGGGAGGGCAAGGTCGCCTCTTGGTCGATGTCGACATCTTTACGCCAACCCATGATCTCCAGGACCACGACCGGCACCTTGTGCGCGCTGCCCGAAAAGGATGTTGAGCTGCGTCAATGCGGGGGCGCTGGAGGCCGCCGTGTCCCATGCGTGCTTGCCGAGTCTATGGGCCGGGTCGGGTCGAGGACTGGCGCGCCGACCTTAGGCTCCGGTGGGTGTTCCACGGCTTTCGCCGTGGCCCGCAATCCGACGGCCATCGTCACGTTTCCAGCCCCCGCCACGTCGAACGCAGCGTGCGGTTTTCCTCGCACTACGCTCACCTGTTTGCTTCGTGCCACGGGTTATGAGACCCATACAGCCGAGAGTGCTTTCCGCAGTGCGGGGCGCGTCCAGTACTCGTTGAACAGCCCCAAGGTCGCATGCAGCCACTGCGTACTCCACCGCTCCCAGCCGAAGCCTGGGCGATTCCGGGCTCGCATCATGTGTCGCCGTACCTTCAGCTCCACCCAGCGCTTGACGAATTGGAAGCACCGACTGGAGTGGCCAATGGCGAAGTAGTTCACCCAGCCCCGCAGAATCGGGTTGATGATCGCGATTACCCCGTTCACCGGTTGGGATTGGTATCGCCGGAAGACCGCTCGCAGCTTTTGCAGTAACGCCGTTCGCTTCTTCAGCTTGGGCGTGTACTGCGGTCGCCATTTCCTTTGCAAACTACGGACACGGCGGAAGTCGAAGCCCAGAAACCCGAAGCTTTCGCCTCGGGCCAGGTCGACGGTTCGGCTCTTCTCCTCGTTGATCTGGACCTGCAGCTTGGCGAGTTCCTCCCGCAAGCGCTTGTCCACCGCCTTGAGCAGCCAGTCATTGCGCGGATGTGCATTGATCAAGATCACCGCATCGTCAGCAAACCTCGCGTACTCGATGTGAATGAACCTGCCGCTGCGCGTGTTTGCCTTCGCCCGCTCCAACATCCGGTCCACCTCGTTGAGGTAGAGGTTGCTGAGGACGGGCGAAATCACACCCCCTTGCGGGACACCCTGTTTACCGTTCGCCTTCAGCATGATCTTCAGCAGATGCATTACCTCGTCATCGTTGATCCGCTGCGCTACCTTGGCGAGGAGCAAGTCGTGCCGCACCCCGTCGAAGGAAACAGCCACACACTACCCATCACGAGGGCCTTCCGCTCAAGCGTCACCGTCACTCGCGCACACCACGCCTTTGAAGGTCAGTCCCTCGCTGTACACGGACTTGTTCATCGGCAAGATCGTGCGCACCTGCTCTTGGTCTTGCCCGACGGCAGTCGATCGCTCATTCCGGCCGAATGGACTGATCTTCAGTCAGCAGAAGACTCCCTCAGCTTGCCTGATCGGGCGCCCAGCCTCAGTCTCGCTCCGCTCTCAGAATTGTTGCACGCACGGACCGTCGTGGATGCTCTGCTGCGTCATCTTCCCGCACTCGGCGAGGGGGCGGACAAGCGTGCCAGAAAGGAGCGCCAACATGCAACTGAGTCTGAGCATTCTGGAGGACCCAAGCCAGACAGCAGCGCGTGGGAACGGCTGAACGAGGAACAGCAAAGGGCCATCGTCGAGGTGTTGGCGCGGCTGATCGCACAGGCGGCAGTGCCCCAACCAAGCGAGGAGCCAAATCATGACTGATCTCAGCAAGATCAAACCGGCCCACACTGCAGCGCGGCGCCTTTGTCTACGTGCGCCAATCGACCGCCCGCGCAAGTCGAACACAACCGGGAGTCGAACCGAGCGGCAATATGCGTTGGTCGATCGTGCCGTTGAATTGGGCTGGCCGCGCGAACAGGTCACCGTCGTGGACGAAGACCTCGGCCTGTCCGGTTCAGGCACCGACAAGCGTTCCGGGTTTGCCCGCCTCATTGCCGCGGTTGCGATGCGACTGGTGGGCATTGTGCTGGGCCTCGAAGTCTCGCGTCTGGCGCGCAACAATGCCGACTGGTACCACCTGCTCGACTTGTGTGCCATGACCGACACATTGATCGGTGATGCCGATGGTCTCTATCATCCGGCCTGGTTCAATGACCGGCTGCTACTGGGGCTCAAGGGCACCATGAGTGAAGCCGAGTTGCACATCATCCGTGCGCGCCTCGAAGGCGGCATTCGCAACAAGGCGGCCCGGGGCGAGCTGCGCCGCGGCTTGCCCACCGGCTTCGTTTGGGGTGAGGAAGAGGGTCAGGTATTGCTGCATCCCGATGAGGCCGTCACAGCCGCATACGCTGTGTCTTTGAGCGCTTTGCCGAGCTCGGGTCGGTTCGCCGTGTCTGGTTGTGGTTGCGCTCCGAAGGCTTATCGTTTCCCGCGCAGTACAACTACGGCAACGAAATCCGCTGGGGCGCCCCGACCTACACGGCCATTCACAGCATCCTCACCAGCCCCGTTTATGCCGGCGCCTACGTCTACGGCAAGAGTCGCCACGAACGGGTCCTCGACGAGGAGGGTAAAATTAAGCGGCGTAGCCGGAAGTTGCCCCCGTCGCAATGGGCGGTTCTGATTCATGAGCATCACGAAGGTTATATTGACCGGGCTACCTATGAGGCCAACCAAGCACGCATCGGCACCAACATGCGTCCCCGACCGCACCAGCCCGGAGGGGCCGTGAGAGAAGGCGCTGCCCTGCTGCAAGGCATTGCGAGCTGCGGTCATTGTGGCCGCAAGCTACGCACCCAATACCCTGGAAGAAACGCCCGTCCCGGTTACTACTGCGCCGGCAAGAACATCGTCAACGGCCGCGGTGTCTATTGCCTGAACATCGGCGGGGTGCAAATCGACCAAGCGGTCGCGGAGGCCCTTCTTGAAGCCCTCAAGCCGGCGGCCTTTGAAGCGACGCTGCAGGCCACGCAACAAGTCGAATCGAACCACGATGCGGCGCTCGCGCAGTGGCGTCTCGCTGTGGAAAGAGCCAGCTACGAAGCGCAACGCGCCGAGCGTCGCTATCGTGCTGTGGATCCTGAGAACAGGCTGGTGGCTCGCGGACTGGAAGCCGCGTGGGAACAGCGCTTGAGTGAACTCGAGCAGGCACAAGCCGAGCTGGACCGCAAAAGCCAATTGCGTCCCCGCACGCTTGAGCCCCGAAGATTATCAACGCATCCGCGCCCTCGGTGGCGATCTCAAGCGTGTCTGGGTCGCGCCGACGCACCACCGATCGCGACAAGAAGGAATTGCTGCGTACGCTGCTCGAAGAAGTGATCATTGCCGTGCAACGTGACAAATTCCGCGCTCACCTGACGCTCCGCTGGCGCGGGGGCATGATCACCGAACTCGACGTTCATCTACCCCGCCTGAATCCTGCACGCGTACGCACCGACGAAGACACCGTCGAACTTGTTCGACGTCTCGCCGTGCATTACCCTGACGGCGTCATTGCCGGCATTCTCAATCGTCAAGGACGCAAGACCGTCCGCGGTGAGCGGTTCTCCGCAAACCAGGTTGGGAGCCTGCGTCGATATCGCGACATTGCGCGCTTCGAGCCCTCCAGCCGAACCCCCGAAGGGCGAACTGGTAACGATCGCCAGGGCTGCGGACATTCTGCAGGTTGCGCCTTCCACGATTCATCGGTGGCTCGCCGAGGGACTCATCCCGGGCGAACAGGTCACCCCGGGTGCACCATGGCACATTCGCATCACTGACGAATTGCGCGCACGATTTGTTGAAGACGCGCCCAAAGGCTATGTGGCAATGCTCGAAGCCACTTTGTTACTCGGCGTCTCTCGGCAAACCGTGTTGCAACGTGTAAAGCGCGGCGAACTTGACGCCGTTCATGTCGTTCGCGGAAGAAGAAAAGGCATTCGAATCGGATCGTAGACGATCAACCCGATCTCTTTACTCATTCATCATGACAACGGGTGCATTATGAAGCCACGTCCAAATAGGCCTTCAGATCAATGTCGATAACGCGTGTCTTGCCCTGTGCGATCGCATCAGCGACCCGGACCAGCGCTTGATGAGCTGACCGCTTCGGGCGATAGCCAAACGACCCCGGTTGGAAGTCCGCCTCGAAGATCGGTTCCACAATCAGCTTCAGCGCCCCCTGTACCACGCGGTCACGGATGCAGGGAATCGAAAGAGTTCGGACTTTGTTGCTCCCCTCCTTCGGTATCTCCTTCTTCCGTGCCGGCAGCGGCGCATAGGTGCGCCGGATCAGTTCGTCCCGGATCTGCTCAAGGAAACCTTCCACGCCCTGTTCCTCGATGGCCTCAAAGGTGACTCCGTCACTGCCCGGAGCTCCCTCATTGGCTTTGGCCATCGCGTACGCAGCGCGCAGCGTCTCCATCTTGCCGACGTGGACGTACAGACCCCAGAAACGCCAGTGCGGTTCAGCCTTCGCCTTGGCGTATATCTTCCGTCTCAGGTCCTGCAAACTAACAGGCGTCGTTGTCATGCCGCCCTCGCCTCCCGTATGGCCGGAAGAGTTACAAACAGCAGGGCCCCTTCGCTCCACGGGCGTTACCCCGCTTCGACACTACTTCGGACCCATCCGACACCCTCTCGCCTTCGGCCGCTTTCCCGGGTTACCGGTTATACGGCCTACCTTGCTCCGCCGATTTCGCGACGGGACGAGGAGGGCTTCTCCAGTTGCTTAGCACGTCCTTGTCACCATGCCGTCGATAACCACCCCGCCGGAGTGGCCCATCGCCTCAGTCTGTTCGCGATGCGCCATGCTGCCTTCGCCAAGACACTGCCGGCTCGGCCTCCGGGGCTTCAAAGTTTCGAGGCCACCTCTCGTTCGCTTGCGCTACGGCCTGGTGACTCGCCGCCATCCTTACGATGGCTCGTCGGTAGGCTTCAGAGTCCCGGTTTCCCAACTGCAACCCTGCTACCCAAGCTACGGGGCTCCGACTCTTACCCCGGTGGGACTGACTCCCACAGAACGCGCCAGCCTTCGCTGGACGCACACTGTCCGCAATGGAGGAAACCACGCAGCGACTGCTCGTGGCCGGTCAGAGACACCCGCCATGCCGAACTCAACGACCGTAATCGCGGCATTGCTGGCGTTGGCAGAGTGAAGCTCAACGGCAGCAGGGGGTCGGCAACGATAGTTCACTATCGAGTCCTGCTCGCCGAAGCGATCCCCGTTACCGCGCCATGGCGCATCTTCTGCCAGGACCACGCACCAGCAACTATCACACCTTTTGGCACACCCGAACGCCCGCGCTCCAAGTGCGACCCGCCTCAGGTCTCGGCTGAATCGTCTACACGGCGGTGAGACTTTCCCATTTTCGATTCGCGGAGGCTCCCCGTTGTTCTCAACGGGCCGGAGCAGACACTGTCGAGATACGCTGCATCTTTCCCATTAACAGGCATTTGCGGGAATGATTGCCCGGGTATCGCGCGCTGACCTCGCGCGTCCGCACAACGCGACCTTGGTCGATCCAAGGAAAATCAGGGGAATCATTGAGAAGTCCATCAATTGCCTTTGCGGTCGCGGGCATTTTGCGCGGCGACGAACTTGCTGAACGTGATACGGGTCTCGTTTCTTGGCGCTGCGCGCACCGGACTCATCAGTTCGGGGTTGACCGTGGCACACGCAATCAAAATACTTCCAAGAGTGCCATCGAATTTCCACACTTCAGCGCTTGGCAGCCCGCACAGCTGCGCCGCCTTGCCGATTGCACTTGTTGGCCCCGTGGAAGACGACGCTCCGGCGGACACCGTGCCAAGAAAATGGCGGTACACTTGGGTGTATGCTGCCGCCGGATGAAGAAGGCCCGTCGCCTCTGTCGAGTTCCCGAACACCGACGAAGCACTGGACAATCTGAGGAACCCTCGCTAAGGAAAGGACTATGGACGAATCTCGGCAATTTCGAACCCAAAGCCGTCGCCCATCGCTGTTGCCCATGCCGATCGGGCCGGCGTCATCGGGCATCTTCCCCGTGCGCGCTGCACAATCCGGCGACGCTCGCCGGAGAAATCATTGGGGAGGTGGTGTACTGATGGCACGTGGTATTCATCGCGTTGCGGCCGTGGCAGCGGTTCTTGCCGTGGCAACACTTGCACAACCAGCGCTCGCGGCGAAGACTGTCCTCAATGTCGGGATGGCGGCGATCGATGCGGGCAGACTCGATCCGCATCTCTCGGCGACGACTCCGGACAAGGCGCTGTTCAATTGGATGTTCAATGGCCTCGTGCGGATGAAGCAGGGCACGATGAACCCCGATCCCGCCATGATGGAAGGCGATCTCGCCGAGAGCTGGAAATCGTCTCCGGACGGCAAGCAGTGGACATTCAACCTGCGCAAGGGCGTCCAGTGCCATCATGGCTATGGCGAGTTCACCGCGGATGACGTGGTCTATTCGCTGGCCCGCGCCGGCGATCCCAAGCGTTCTGCCTTTTCGAGCGACTTCAAGGATTTCGACAAGGTCGAGGCCGTTGACAAGTACACGGTCAGGATCAGCCTGAAGAACCCGGTGCCCAGCCTCCTCGGGCTGCTCATCAACTATCAGGGCGGCAACATGGTGTGCAAGAAGGCGGCCGAGGAGATGGGCGAGAAATTCGCGCAGAAGCCGATCGGCACGGGCCCCTTCATGTTCGACGAGTACAAGCCCAAGGAATCGGTGACGCTCGTCGCCAACCCGCAGTATTTCCGCGGCAAGCCGAAGCTCGAAAAGATCGTCTACCGCTACATCCTGTCCGACGCGAGCCGGGATCTCGCCTTCACGTCGGGTGAGATCGATCTGGAGTACGGGAAGCAGGATCAGACTTGGGTCGACCGGATGAAGAAGGAAAAGGACGTTATCGTAGACGTCTTCGATCCGGCCGAGCTGTCGGTGCTCTACCTCAACGTTACCAAGCCGCCGCTCGACGACATCCGCGTGCGGCAGGCGATCGCCTATGCGATCGACCGCAACCAAATCGTGCAGTTCAAGGGCAAGGACACTTCGCGCGCTGCCCAGTCGATCGTCCCCATTGGCTATCTCGGACAGAGCGCCGACGTGCCACTGCTGCCGTACGATCCTGAGAAGGCAAAGGCGCTGCTCAAGGAAGCCGGCTATCCGAACGGCCTGACCATCCACATCATCCATACCAACCTGCCCGGCATGCTGTCGATGATGGAAGTGGTCCAGGCGCAGCTGCGCAAGGTCGGCATCGTCCTCGACATGGAAGTGGTCGAGCACGCGACGTACCACGCCAATATCCGCAAGGACATGAGCCCGATCGTGCATTATGCCGCCGGGCGCTTCCCGATCGCCGACGTCTATCTGACGCAGTTCTACCATTCGCGCAGCATCGTCGGCACGCCGACCGCGGTGACCAATTTCTCGCATTGCAACGATGCGGATGCGGAAATCGACGCCGCGCGCGTGGAGCCGGATTCGGCCAAGCAGAAGGCGCTTTGGAAGACGGCGCAGCAGAAGCTGATGACGAAGGTGTGCGGGATCCCAATCTACGAGCAGCCGCAGATCTGGGGCCGGCGCGCCTCGCTCGATTACGGCTTCCCGCTCAAGGGATCGCTCAGCCTCGGCCCGGTCATCGACGAGGGAACGCACTTCACGCAGTGATCGACGTGCCTCCTCCCTCTCCCGACCGGGCGAAGGGGGAGGCACGCAGGTAGCGCTCGATGCTCGGGTACATTGTCAAGCGGCTGCTCCTCGCGATCCCGACGCTGTTCGCCGTGCTCAGCATCGTCTTCGTGCTGGCGCGAGTGCTGCCGGGCGATCCGGCGCAGACGATCCTCGGCGATCAGGCGAGCCAGGAGGCACTGGCCAGCATGCGCCACCGCCTGGGGGTCGACAAGCCGATCGGCGCGCAATATGTCGACTTCCTCATCAGCGCCGTGCGCGGCGATTGGGGCAACTCGCTGGTGACCGGCAAGCCAGTCGTCGAGGAAGTGCGCAACGTCCTGCCCTATACGATCGACCTCACGGTGACGTCGATTGTGCTTGGCGCGCTCATCGGCATACCGCTGGGTGTCTGGTCGGCGCTACGCCGCAATACCTGGGTCGACTATGTCGCACGCATCGGCTCTCTGCTCGGCCTTTCATTCCCCGCCTTCGTCTCGGCGATCCTGCTGCTTCTCGTTTTTGCGATCGAGTTGCGCTGGTTGCCGGTCATCAGCGCCGGGCGGCTCGACGACCCCGTCGAACGGCTGCGCAGTCTCGCCCTTCCCGCCGTCAATCTCGGCATCATCATGGCCGCCTATGTCACGCGGGTGACCCGCTCCTCGATGCTCGAAGTGCTTGGCGAGGATTATGTCCGTACCGCGCGCGCCAAGGGCGTGCCAACCCGCGCCGTCATCTGGCGCCACGCGTTCCGCAACGGACTCATCCCCGTGGTCACGGTCGTCGGTCTCTATCTCGGCATCCTGATCGGAAATTCGGTGCTGACCGAAATCGTCTTCAACCGACCGGGGCTGGGCAAGCTGATCGTCAGCGCCCTCAATCAGCGCGACTACACGGTGCTGCAAGGCATGATGGTCGTCTATGCCTTCGCCATTGTCCTGGTGAACCTGCTGACCGATCTCACCTACGGCTTCATCGATCCTCGGGTCAAGCGCCAATGAGCGCTGATACGGCAACGACTCTCGGCGCGCCGCGCGGTTCCTCGTACGCGCTGCAGCAACTAACCCGCGCGTTCAGTGCAAACGCAACGTCGTGGATCGGCCTGGTCACCTTCCTTCTTGTCGTCGCGCTTGCGTTCCTCGCGCCTTTCATCTCGCCGTACGATCCGCTCGATCAAGACATCCTGGCGCGTCTCCAGGGTCCCTCGATGGCGCATTGGTTCGGCACCGATTCCTACGGGCGCGACATCCTCTCCCGTCTGCTCTGGGGTGCCCGCCTGTCGCTCGTCATCAGTACGGTCTCTATCCTCGCCGCGGTGGTGATCGGCGGCGTCATCGGCATCGTCTCCGGCTACGTTGGCGGACGCTTCGACATGGTGATCATGCAGGCGATGGATGTGCTTCTCTCGTTCCCGTCGCTCATCATGGGGCTGATGGTCGTGGCGATGCTCGGCGCCAGCATGGGCAATCTCATGATCGCCATCGCGCTGACCGCCATCGCGCCCTTCGCGCGGATTGCGCGCGCGCCGACGATCCTCGTCAAGGAGCGCGACTACATCGAGGCCTGCCGCGCACTCGGCTATTCCGACCTGCGCATCATGACCATCCATATCCTGCCCAACATCGTCGCGGAGATACTGGTCATGGCATCGCTGTGGCTGGCGACGGCAATCCGCATCGAGGCCTCGCTGAGCTTTATCGGGCTTGGCGTTAGGCCGCCGACGGCAACCTGGGGCGGCATGATTCGCGAAGGCTTCGAAAACATTCTCGACAGCGCATCGCTGTCGATCTTTCCCAGTCTCGCGATCCTGCTCGTCGTTTTCTCTCTCAACATGCTCGGCGACGGGCTGCGCGACGCCATCGATCCGAAGCTCAGGGGCGGCGAGCGATGACCACGGCGGATGCACCGATCCTCACAGTCGAGAACCTGGTCACTGCGTTTCGCACCGGCGGCGGCTGGCATCCGGCGGTGCGCGACGTCAGCTTCGATGTCCAGCACAACGAGACGCTGGCGATCGTCGGCGAGTCCGGTTGTGGCAAAAGCGTCACCGCGTTGTCCATCATGGGGCTGGTGCCGCCGGCCAACGGGCGGGTGACCGGCGGGCGCATCCGCTTCGGAGGACGGGACTTAGTCGCGCTCGATGAAGAGGCGATGCGTAAGATCCGCGGCGACCGCATCTCGATGATCTTCCAGGAGCCGATGACATCGCTCAACCCGGTACTGACGATCGGCTTCCAGGTCGCGGAGGCGCTGTACTACCACCGCGGCATGGGACGCCGCGAAGCCAATGCCGCGGCGCTCGAACTGCTCGATCAGGTCAAGATCCCATCGGCGCGCCAGCGTTTTGCCGATTTCCCGCACCAGTTCTCGGGCGGCATGCGGCAGCGGGTGATGATTGCGATGGCGCTCGCCTGCCGGCCGGAGCTGCTGCTGGCCGACGAGCCGACGACGGCGCTCGACGTGACCATCCAGGCCGAGGTGCTCGCTCTCCTCGCCGAGCTCAAGGCGGCCTATGGCATGGCGATGATCTTCATCACCCACAACCTCGGTGTCGTCGCCTCGATCGCCGACCGCGTCGCCGCCATGTATGCCGGCGAGATCGTCGAGATCGCGCCGCTGAATGAGCTCTTCGCCCGACCGACGCATCCCTACACCGAGCTCCTGCTGCGATCGATTCCGCGCGTCGATCGCGACACGGGCGGGCTCAGCGTCATTGCCGGCCAGGTTCCGGCGATCGGGGCGATGCCCTCGGGATGCCGCTTTGCCCCGCGTTGTCCCTTGCGCCAACCAATCTGTACTTCGCGTGATCCGCTGCTCGTCCCGCTTCCCGATGCGCCCGATCATCAGGTGCGGTGCTGGGTTCGCGCTCCGCCGGTCGAGGGCGGACATGCCTGATTCCGTCCTTACCGTTACCGGGCTTCGCAAGTTCTTCACGGTGCGTCGCGGCTTTCCGCGAACGCGCACGGTGACCGTCCGTGCGCTCGACGGCATCTCGTTTCACGTGCGCGACGGCGAGGCCTTCGGCCTGGTCGGCGAATCCGGCTGCGGCAAGTCGACGGCCGGGCGCGCCGCGCTTCGTCTGGTCGAACCCGACGCGGGCGAGATCATCTTCAAGGGCGAGAATGTGGTCGCGGCGAGCAAGGCGCGGATGCGGGAGTTGCGCCGCAAGCTGCAGATCATCTTCCAGGATCCGTACGCCTCGCTCAATCCCCGTCGGCGGATCGGCAAGGCGCTGATCGAGCCGATGCGCGTGCACGGCATCGCCGACCACGCGGAATGCGAAGAGCGCGCGCACGCTCTCCTCGCGGAGGTCGGGCTGCCTGACACTGCGATGATGCGCTACCCGCACGAGTTCAGCGGCGGCCAGCGCCAGCGCATCGGCATCGCCCGCTCGCTCACGCTGGAGCCGGAACTGCTGGTTGCCGACGAGCCGGTCTCCGCCCTCGACGTTTCGATCCAGGCGCAGATATTGCTGTTGCTGCAAAGGCTGCAGGAGCACCGCAGCCTCGCCTTCATCTTCATCTCACACGATCTCGGCGTCGTGCGCTATTTCTGCCAACGCATGGCGGTCATGTATCTCGGCCGCATCGTGGAGACCGGCCCGATTCCGGCCATCTTCAAGGAGCCGTTGCACCCCTATACAAAGATGCTGCGCGACGCGTCGCCGGTCCCCGACCCGCAGTTCAAGGTGATCATGATGCGCATCGAGGGCGAGGTGCCTTCGGCGGTCGATCCGCCCTCGGGCTGCCATTTCCACACGCGCTGTCCGCGCGTCATGCCGGTTTGCCGCACTGTGTATCCCGAATGGCGGCAGATCGACGACGAGCGCGGTGTCGCCTGTCACTTGCACGCGACTTAGGGAGATCGCCGATGCTGTCGCCGAAAGATCGCGTCGTCATGGTGTCGGGGGCCAATCGCGGGATCGGCCTCGCCGTGGCGCGTTGCCTCCACGCCAAGGGCTATCGCCTGAGCCTCGGCGGTCGCGATACCGGTAAGCTCGCCGCCGCGCTTGACGGTTTTGACAACTCGCGCGTCATCGGCGTCGCTTTCGACGCAACGGACCGCGCGAGCTGCGAGGCTTGGGTCGAGCGCACGGCGAGCCATTTCGGCCGCATCGACGGTCTCGTCAACAGTGCCGGAATCGCGCTGAATGTCGGCATCGAGGATGACGACGAGGCGGCCTATGACGCGATGTGGGACGTCAACGTGAAGGGGCCGCTTCGTCTCATCCGTCTTGCCATGCCCCATCTGAGAAAATCGGGGAGCGGGCGGGTCGTCAACCTCTCCTCGCTGTCGGGCAAGCGCGTGAAGAACGCCCATGCCGGCTATGCGATGAGCAAGTTTGCCGTCATCGCGCTAACGCACGCGGTGCGCCGCCTCGGCTGGGACGACGGGGTGCGCGCGACGGCAATCTGTCCGAGCTTCGTCGCCACCGACATGACTGCGCGGGTCACTGTCGTGCCGCGCGATGAGATGATCCAGCCGGCCGATCTCGCCGAGCTCGTGGCGACCACTCTCGCGCTGCCGAACAACGCCGTCGTCGCCGAGCTCTTGGTCAACTGCCGGCTCGAGGACATGTTCTGATGGAAGCGCCACAATTCCGACGACTCGCCGAGAGCGATCGGCCGCGCATTCGTCTCGCCATCGACGGCCGTTCCTGCAAGGCGCTGGCGGGAGACACGCTGCTGACCGCGCTCTTGACCAATGGGCGACGACTGCGATCGTCGGAGTTTGGCGACGGGCCGCGCGCGGGATTCTGCCTGATGGGCGCCTGCCAGGATTGCTGGGTCACGCTCGAGGACGGCACGAGATTGCGCGCCTGCACGACCTTCGTCGCCGAAGGCATGCGGATCGTCACTGCGAGCGCCGCCGACGATGAACGATAGATCACCGATCGTTATCGGTGCCGGTCCCGCGGGCAGTCGTGCGGCAGCGACGCTGGTGGCCGCCGGTCTCTCCCCGATCGTCCTCGACGAGGCGCCGGCGAGTGGTGGCCAGATCTATCGGCGTGCGCCCAGCGGCTTCACCCGCCCCTATCGGACGCTCTACGGTTTCGACGCGGCCAAGGCGCGCCGCCTGCACGCGGTATTCGACGCCATCAAAGGCAGCATCGACTACCGGCCGGATACCCTTGTCTGGGACCTCAAGCACGGTGCGCTGCACTGTTTGTCCAGCGGACGCAGCCAGGAAATTTCGTATCGCGACGTCATCCTGGCGCCCGGCGCGCGCGACCGGATCATCCCCTTTCCGGGCTGGACCCTTCCGGGCATTTACACGCTGGGCGGCGCGCAGATTGCCCTGAAGTACCAGGGTTGCGCCATCGGCACGCGAATCGTTTTCATGGGCACGGGACCGCTGCTCTACCTCGTCGCTTACCAATACGCCAAGGCGGGTGGCGCGATCGCCGCGGTACTCGACACGACCCCCTTCGCCGCGAAACGTCGCGCCGTGCCCGGCCTGCTGCACGGCGGGAGCACCTTCGCCAAGGGCTTGTGGTACGTGGCGGCGCTGCGCGCCCGCGGCATCATGGTGGCAAACGGCATCAGGCCGGTCGCGGCTGAAGAGAAGGACGCCGCCGTCTCGGTACTCGCTTATCGCAACGCAGCCGGGGCAGAGCGGCGGCTTGCTTGCGATGCCATCGCATTCGGGTTCGGCCTGAGCTCGGAGACGCAGCTCGCCGATCTGGCCGAAATCCCGTTCGCGTTCGACCCCGTCCAGCAACAATTCCTGCCGGAGCACGACATCAGCGGCCGCACGCCCATCCGCGGCGTCTACCTCGCAGGCGATGGGAGTGGCATCGCCGGTGCCGATGCCGCCGAGCTGAGCGGCGAGGCAGCGGCGCTCGCGCTGCTCGAGGATCGCGGCCATGTGGTGGGCAAGCCACGTGTGGCGGCGCTCGAGCGAGCGTTGCGGCAAATCGCCAAGTTCCGGGTCGCGCTCGAGGCAGCCTTCCCCTTTCCCGTCGATATTGCCGCGGGGATGCCCGACGAGACCATCCTTTGCCGCTGCGAAGCCGTGACCGCGGGCGAGTTTCGCTCGTCGGCGCACGCGCTCGAAGCCGACGAGATCAACCGCGCCAAGGCTTTCAGCCGCTGCGGCATGGGGCGTTGCCAGGGACGAGTTTGCGGGCCGGCCGCCGCCGTCGTGCTTGCGGCGGCGCTGAATCTGCCGCCCGAACGCGTAGGCAGGCTGCGCGGCCAGCCGCCGGTCAAGCCCATCCCGATGGCCGTGGTGACATGAGTGTGCCGGGCCACCAATGACTGAGCACATCGTTGCGGATGTCGCGATTGTCGGCGGTGGCACCGCCGGCTGCTCGACGGCACTGCATCTGCGCCGGCGCGGCGCCAAAGTCGTTCTGCTCGAGCGCGGGTTGTGCGGCGGACAGGCGAGCGGCGTCAACTATGGCGGCGTGCGCCAGCAGGGGCGCGACCTGGCCGAGCTGCCGTTGGCGCGGCGCTCGCGCGAAATGTGGGGCAGGCTCGCCGAGATCGTCGGCAGCGATTGCGAGTTCGTGGCGAGCGGCCATGTCAAGCTGGCACGCTCCGATGCTGACATGGCCGAGCTCGAAGCCTATCGAGAGGCCGCCAGCCCGTACGGGCTCGAGCTCGAATTGCTCGGTCGCAACGCCCTCAGTGCACGCTATCCCTTTCTCGGCGATGCTGCGATCGGTGGATCGCTCTGCGCCGATGATGGTCAGGCCAACCCGCGGCTCGTCGCGCCCGCGTTTGCCCACGCCGCCCGGGCAGCCGGCGCCGACATCCGCGAGCACGCATCGGTGACGACGATCGAGCACGACGGCGCCCGGTTTCGCCTGAGCACGGCGAGCGGGATCGAGGTGAATGCCGCAACGCTCGTGAACGTCGCGGGCGCCTGGGGGCATGAGATCGCCGCGCGGTTCGGCGAGAGCGTGCCAGAGGACGTGATCGCGCCGAACATGTGCGTCACCGAGCCGGTTCCCCATTTCATGGTGCCGAATTTCGGTGTTTGTGGCGGCGGGTTCTATGTCCGACAGATTCCGCGCGGCAACCTGATCTTCGGTGGCGGTCGCGGCATTGCCGACCGCGAGCGGCTCCGCGCCTACCCCGTCGCCTTGTCCAGCGTCGATTCGAGCCGTCAGACGATCGCACTGGTGCCATGCCTGCGCCACGCGCAGATCATCCGCACCTGGACCGGCATCGAGGGCGTCATGCCCGACGTCATCCCGGTCATCGGCCGGAGCCGGACGACGCCGGGCCTCTTCCACGCCTTCGGCTTCTCCGGCCACGGTTTCCAGCTCGGCCCCGCGATGGGTGCCGTGCTGAGCGAGCTCATTCTGGAAGGGGCAACGCCGACGCCGATCGCCGCCTTCGATATCGGCCGCTTCGCGTCCGCTCGTACCTGAGCAATTGCGTCAACGCCAGAACGTCTTTTGCGTCCGGCAGGTCGAGAATCGCAGTGCGCAACTTCTGGCTGCGCTTATCACTGAGCAGATCCTGGGTGAGTAACTGGAACTTGCCTTCCAGTTCCGCCTTGCTGAGCGGATTCTCGGGATTTCCGCGCGGGTATTCGATGGTGGTCCTATAGTCTCCGCGATGCGTGTGAATCGTTACTCGCGCCATCGTCTTCGCGGGAAATTTACGATCCAGCGTATCGTCAACGGATACCCGGACCTTGCGCGCGAGACTCAGGATCGCCGGATCGTGAATGTGCGCATCGCTGACTTCGTCGGGACCAATTCTGTCATGCAGCAACGCAGCCGCCAGGGCAAACTGAACGCTGAACTGCGCGGCAATGGTATTGCTTGGTTGATCGTTCGCCAGCCGCGTTACTTCCCAGAAGGTTTCCACGTGGATTGTTTCGATCTCTTCGATTCGCAGTTGATGCCGGTGTTTCAACTCCAGCACCGCATCCACGGCAGCATGCGACCAGCGGCACACGGCATACGGCTTGAAATACGTCTGGAGGATCGCAGATTCGCTGAGATCACCCAACCCGGCGGCCAGCGCGGATGTATCCCAGCGTTCGGAGTAATCCAGGAAGTCGGCAGGACCCAGGAAATTCTGCTGCGCCAGTAACGCGGCGGAGACGCCCGTCATGCCGCTCCACGCGATCACTTCTTTGACCATGGCGTGGTTCGCCTGGAGTCCGCCGGGCGGAAATGAGCCGTGCGAACCGGCAGTGCCGAGCGCCGACTGAAGCGTGGCAGCATCGAACTTGAGCAATTTGCCAGCGGCGACAGTCGCCCCGAAGACGCCCCAGATGCCGGTCGAGTACATCTTGTCCTTGTACCAGGGAACGCGCGCGGCACTTGCCCGAACAGCCACCTCATAACCAGCCACCAGCGCAGCTAGAAATTCCTTGCCGCTGGCTCCGGCCCGCTCGGCTACTGCCAACGCTGCCGGAATTACGCTGGCGCCGGGATGTCCCATCGCCATCCGGTTGCCATCGTCCATATCCAATGCGCTGGCATACGCGCCATTGACCCAGGTTGCACCCGTGACGCTCAACGGCCTTTCCGAACCGATTACGGTGGCATCGCCCGGGGCAAATTGCTCGTGCGCAAAGCGTGCGCTGATCTCCGCCATCGGCGTCGTCGCCCCGGCAATGGCCACACCGACCAGATCCAGAACACAGCGCACGGCCTGATCCAGAATTGCCGCGGGCAAGGTTTCCGGATCGAGTTGGCAGACGAAGGAAATAAGCTTGCTTGTGGCAGACATTTTTTGGACGACTTCTTGTCACTGGATCAACGGAACCCGCGCAAGCGGCGACGTGCGACGCCGTAACAGGGTACGGTCAAGAAACGGCGCCGAAACCATATTTTCCAAGCAAGAGCTTGCCATTATCGAAGCGCTCTATCGAGTACGGTGCAAGCGAAACGTCTGTCGTTAGACCGAGCGCTTCCTGCGCAAGAACCCGCCCGACGACCGGTGACAGCTTAAAGCCGTGACCAGAGAACCCGAAGCCAAGAATCAACCCTTGGATGCCGGGAGCCCGGCCAAGCACTGGATTCCAGTCCGGCGTCACGTCGTATACGCCGGTCCACGAGGATGCCAAACCCGCAGTCTCAAAACTCGGAAACCGAGTTGCGACCTGCATACCGATCTCCGCAACGTAATCCATGGAAACCGGGCCTTGCTCATCGTCAGGCCCGGGTAGCGTCTCACCGGATGTGCCTTCACTGACAAGCATTTGCGTTCCTCCGTAGCTCCGGCAATACAACATGCCCGGCGAGGCAAGATCCTTGAACACTGGCATTTTGTAGGTGTAGGGGTCCGGGGCCTCCAGCGCCAGCACCGCGTGGCGCTCCGCGGTAACCGGAATTCGTATACCTGTCCAACCTTCCAGTTCCTTCGACCAGATGTTCTGGACGCTGATCACGTTCCCGCAAGATACTGCGCCTCGGTCAGTTTCAATTCCAACGACCTTTCCCGCCTGGATAAGCAATCGACGAACATTCACGCCTTCGCGAAATTTTGCTCCCTTTCGCTTAGCAGCGCTCGCGAAGGCATTGGTTACGAGGTACGCGTCAGCGAATCCAGCTTCAGGTTCGTACGCAATCAACGCAGCATCGTCAAAATTGGCGATAGGCAGCAAGCCTGTCGCCTCTGCCCGGCCGAGCACTTTGATCGGAATTCCAAACGCCTGCTGCGTGGCAATCGAATCTGCAAGCGCCTGTCGGTTAGGCCCTTCGGGTGCCGCAATCATGTACCCACATTTCACGAGGCCGCTCGATGCCTCGTCATCTTCGACATATTGCGGGAACGCATGGAATGCGTTCCAGGACAGACGTGCCATTTCCACATTCTCTTTCACCGAGTAGTGTGTCCGCAGAATGCCGGACGACTGAGATGTGGTTCCCGCCCCAATCGTTCGACGCTCGACAACCAGCACTCGGCCCGCGCCAAGGCGAGAAAGATGAAACGCGACAGAAGCGCCCATCACTCCGGCACCGATTACGATCACATCAAATGTGTCCATTCGCGGAACTCCAAGGAATCGATCAAGAGTATGGGATCCCTACACGACGCCCGCCAAAGATTCCCGAAAACGTCCCTTTATGGGAAAGATCGGCCTCTGTCTGTCGCGCCGCCACCCGGCATTCAACCGGCGAAGCGCGGCTTGCCGGCCATCGAAAATGGGAAAGTGACGCCTCCCCGGTCGGTAGAAACCTCGAGCGCCACGATCCCGACTAGCCAGGTCTCGGACAGGAGGTAATCGCAACCGGCACTTGTTGGCCGCGAACTGCCTGATCGTCGACAGTCCCAGTTCGACCCTTCTCGGTCATACGCCCGACGAAGCTGACCGTCCATCTCGCCGGATTGCGGACGTTCAGCCGATCATGACGCATTCTTGGCGAAGCGTTAGGAAGCCCCGTCACTCCACCACGGCGACAGGTATCGCGCCATCCTCCGCGGCGGTGTAATCTGGTTCTTCTGGGGTTGTCCGGAATCTCGCCGAACTTCCCGACTACTTATCGTGAGTTTGGCGCCCCTTAAGGATGGATATGCATGTCCTACAACTGATCGCCTTTGGTATTGGGATCACTATGATCCTTTATGTGCTGCTCTCGTACGAGACGGAAGAGCGGCGCTTGGTTGCCTGGGTGGAATCAACATGGATGGAGCTATCAGACATCGATAAGGGTATGTCCACGCGCATTGCAGGCTTCCTGCGTCGAATTGCCGCGCGCGCCGATCTTGTGCTCAACCAAACTTACGGTAAAAAACTTTTTTCTTTCTCGGCGTTTTTAGCTTCATGCAGCATCTCCATCCTAGTAGGTTTCATTCTTGTGTCTGAAGATAACAATTCGTCACTTGGGTATGTACTAATAGTCATTTCACTTGTTGTGGGAGCATTTGCGTACCGGATTGGCTATCTGAGGCCGACTCTCTACATGGTCGCAGTTTGTGTCATTGTCTATCTTTTATGGCTCCTGGGTTGGAACTTGAAGCAATCGTGGTACGACCTCCGCACTATTATCGGATGGGACGACCCACCAGGTTTTCTTGAGAGCGGTGTAGCCGGCCTACGGCCAGCGGGCTGGGCTGAGAAACTTTCGTGTGCGCAGGTGGTTCGGTAAGCTTGCCGGCTGCTGCGTCGGAGAAGACCGAAGTGTCATTGGTGCGCTACTGCCCGCTTGAGAGCGTGGTCCTGGGTTACGTCGGCGACATTGGTGAGATGACATCCCGTTGGAAAGAGTGAGTAATACGACGATCCCGAACCGACGTGGCGGCCCGAGGACAACGATGGAGAGAGGCATGGCCGCACGTACCCGGCAAGTGTTTGAGCTTAAGTACCCCAATGCTGCGGGGATTGACATTGGATCTGCGAGCCACTTTGTGGCGGTGCCGCCGGATCGTGACGATTGTCCGGTGCGCGAATTCAAGAGCTTTACCGAAGATCTGCTGGCGATAGTCGACTGGCTCAGCGCGTGCGAGGTCGATAGTATTGCGATGGAATCGACCGGCGTTTATTGGATACCGCTTTATGAGTTGCTCGTGTCGCGAGGCTTTACCGTGTTCCTGGTCAATGCGCGTCATGTGAAGAATGTCTCAGGTCGCAAGTCAGATGTACTGGATTGTCAGTGGTTGCAGCAGCTGATGAGTTTTGGCTTGCTCGCGGGGGCATTTCGCCCGGACGAAGACATTTGCGCCCTGCGCGCGCTGTCGCGTCTGCGTGACATGCTGATCGAAGGGCAAGCGGCCCACATTCAGCACCAGCAAAAGGCGCTGACCGAAATGAATGTGCAGTTGACCAACGTCCTCACCGACATTGATGGCAAGACCGGGCAAGCGATCATCCGAGCGATTGTGGCGGGTGAACGCGACCCGGTGAGGTTGGCCGAGTTGCGCGATGGGCGCGTGCATGCAAGCCGGGAAGAGATTGCCAAATCGCTGCGGGGTAACTGGCGCGAAGAGCATTTATTCTCGCTGGCGCAAGCGCTCAAGTTGCGTGACGCGTACCAAGAGCGCATCGATGAGTGTGATCGAAAGGTGGAGCAGAAATTGCTGACACTGGCTTGCCATGACGGTGAACCGCCAACGCAGGGCAAGCGCAAAGGCCGAGCCAAGAACGCCCCCAATTTTGATGCGCGCACGGCGTTGTTTCGCGCCTGCGGGGTCGACCTAACCCGCATCGACGGCATTGATGTCGGCACGGCGATGAAAATCATTGCCGAAATCGGTCCCGACCTAGCGCAGTTCAAGTCGGTCAAGCATTTTTGCTCGTGGTTGGGGCTGTGCCCGGGCACCAAGATATCGGGGGGCAAACGCTTATCTGGGACAGCCAAGCATTGTGCCAATCGGGTCACGCAAGCGTTAAAGGTTTCGGCGATGGGACTACTACGCAGCAAATCGGCACTGGGAGCCTATTGCCGCAGGATGGCCGCACGCATGGATAAGCCCAAAGCCCTCAAAGCGACGGCCCATAAGCTTGCACGCCTCGTCTACACGATGCTTACCAAGGGCGAGGAATACGTCGACCGTGGCCAAGACTATTATGAGCAGCAGTACCGCAAACGCGTGGTGACCAACCTGCAACGCCGAGCCAACGAACTTGGCTTCATCCTCACACCAAACCTCCAGGCGGCCTGACCCCGATTGCTCAAGGTGTAACGATATGATTGCAGGACCTATTTCTTAGTGTTTCTGGAAAGAGAGACTCTGTTTATTGGGCGTGCGTTCGTGTTTCTGCCGGTTGCGGCTTCGATTGTGGACTTCCTTTCGGTTGCGGCAATCAGAGCATCCTTTCGTGCGGCATCCCAGGCATCGAATGTCACGCAAGCATCCGCGCTAATGGTCGCGGGAACGTTTGTTGCACCGGTGCTGGTATTGCTGGTCATTACGCTTGCCTCAATTTCTTTCCTAGGGGCGGCAAGTGGAAATTGGTGGTGGCGGGGCAAACCCATTATTAGCATGTGGGCAGGAGTTATTTTGAATGCGCCAGCCCTTGCGAGCGCGTTGACCACCGTTTTGATGCTCCTGTTCTTGTTTGCGTACCGTATCGTATTGGCATTGCTCCCGAGAACGCTATATGCGACCCTCAAACTCAAGTTACTAGACAATAGAAAGGCGACAATGAGCATGGGCGTGATATTGGTCGGCATTGCCTATCCGGGTTCAACCAACATGCTTGAAAAGATTGCCAAGACCTTCGGCGGTTGACAAACTCTACGAAGCCGGTGCAAAGGCGTCGCAGCAGACCACTGGTCATTGGTCATTAGTCATTAGATCGAGCGACGGCGGGAAGTTGACGAAGTACGCGGCCGTGGCCTGGGATCACCAGGCGCCGGGGCCTGTCAACGACTGCTTCCTGGCATCTCGAGATGTGAGGGCGACCGTCTCCAGCTGGCCGATACCGCCAGTTGATGTGCATCAGCCAAATGTCCGCTTCCGCGGCGAAGCGGACCGTCGGCGTCGTTGGGCGTATGACCGAGAAGGGTCGATGACCGCCATTCCCCCGTGCCGGCCGAATGGCCGCACCCAAGCGGACAAGTTCCTTGCCTACGTCTTCGGTGTTGGCGCCATAGTGATTCTGTTGATTATTGCGATTTTCTATCCCAATCCAAGTCACCATTCACAGCTGATCTTTCGCGTCGTCCTTGCAATCGCCGCTGCGGGTCTTGGGGCGGTGATTCCGGGTATTTTTGATGTGCCGGTATCGGTCTACATCAGAGCGAGCGGCGCACTAGCACTGTTTGCCGCAGTCTTCTTCTTCTACCCAAAGGGCAGAAACTGACGAGCGCGGTGCGCCCCCATTAAAACGCAAACCCGGTCTTCCGGAGCACGTCGAGCCACGGCCCGTGGACGAGCTTGCGAAAACCCTCGCCGTTGGGATGGAGTTCATTGTCCCAATCGGCATCCGGGTCCAGCGTGCCCGGTGACTGGATGACATGCACGCGATCCCCCGGTGACTCGAATTCCCCAAATGCCGCGGCAAGCGCGTTAATGAGGAGCTTCACAACCTCTTTGCGCATCGGGTAGTCGTCCGGCACGTGGTGCGTGTCCAGCGCGGGCTTGAGCCACGGCCCGGCAAGCGGTATCCCGAAGAGCGGCACCTCAAAGCCTTTGCCGTTCGGAGGTGCATAGTCGTAACAGTGAATGAAGATATCCGGACGCCGGAGCCTGGCGTTGTCGGAGGCCATGTGGATCTCGGAGATCATTGCGAGGAGCCATCCGGCGAGGTCATTCATGTTCGTGGAGAGCTTGGCAGGATCAAGACAACCGGCGGGTGTTGTTTCCGACGTGCAGTCATCCTTAAGACAGAGCCCCCAGTCGACGGCGTCGTTTCCTCCTCCGCTGATCAGCACGGCGGAGTAATACTGCAGATTGTTCGGCTTCAGCTCCCGTGCGAACGCCTTTGCATACTTGCCGCTCACATACTCCTCAAGCCTCGCGCCGAGGTACCCGAGCGCCATGATGTTGGAGTATGCCGGCTTTACCGCCGCACTCACTTCCGCGAGAAGATTGCTGACCTTCGGATACCAGAACCACGAGTCGCCGATCGCGAGGATCGCGGGGAATGCGCCTTCGTGTATTTGGCGCGGGTCATAGTAGACAGTCATGGGACGCTCCGCAGTGAGCTGTATCGGGAGTTCACGCAGTCTGGCGATCGTTCAACGGGTGGTTAGAGTGCCCTTCCAGTGCTCTTCAGCCCCGCGCCCCTAGCGGATTCAGGCGCGCGCCGACTTACTCGTGGCATCCAGTTCGGGCAGCACGACTGCCCACTCTTCGTAGATGTCCGCGTCGGGTGACTTCCAGCGCAGCACCCAGATGTCCGGGCGCTTGGAAACCAACTCCCCATGCTCGCCGTGGACGCCCTTCAATGCGAACCCAAATTGCGCTTCGTCGGGCAGGCCGACAAATTCAATGAACGGGTCCCACTGAGACAGATAGGCGTGTGCAGTGGCGAGAGCCTCATCCAGATACCGATGCACGTTGACGTGAAACTCAACGGTCTTTCGTGGCCGTTCTGGGAATAGCGCGACCAGTTGCGACAACCCCGAGTCAACGGCATCCGACGTTTCCGCAAAACGGGCGTCGCGTTGCGGAGGGCAATTCCGGGACCTGAAATTGCTGCACGCGATAGACTCGCCGTTCAAGGCTGCGAGGCGCAGGGTACTGGGGGTGGCGACGTAACATACCGTTCTACGCAACACGGCCTCGCCGGTTTCGTACCAGCCTATCGTGAGATAGGTGTGCGTATTTCGATCCGGGACGAGTTCATAGCCGAACAGCCCGTCTTCCACAATGGGCAGCAGGTCGAGCGAAATGTTGTTGGGTAGCAAATAGCGAGGGGCAGCGGCAATGAGTTGCGCTCGAAGTAGCGGCAACAGGATCTTTGCCTCGGAGAGCCGGGGGAAATAGGCCGATTGCATCACACGTCCCCTGCGCCGCGGTGGTAGCCGTTGCGAATGGGAACGATTTAAGCCCCGAAATAGCGGCCGGCACCAGTTTTTTTGAAGCGATCTGAGATAATGGTCGTAACTGCTTGAATCGACCAGCGAAGAATCGCCCCAGCGCTCGCAAGCAGATCCGCTAGCCGACGCCGGACATGTGGACTTTCGCGGCGGCGGCTGGGCGCGCCGCCGCCCGCGCTGCTTCGCCTGCCGGCCGGTGCCCGGCCGCTGGCGGCAGGCCGGGCACAGCCGCGCTCTGCGCCGTGTCCCATGCCCACCCATCGGGCTTTCTCGCCTCGATCGCCCTCGCCTTCGCGGCGCGCTCCTGGTCCGTCAGGAACGGGCTCAAGATATCCACCGCGACCGGCCGCTCCCCGGCGTCGAGCAGCAAGAAGTTCGGAAACCTGCCCGCGTGCTTCGCTTCATAGCGCAGCGGTTTGAGGAACGCCCGCTGTTCAGTGACGAGCTTGTCGACAACGTCCTTTTCGTAGGCATGGTCGAGCGGTATCCATTGCGCGCTCGTCATCATCAGCGTGAGCGATTCGATCTGGTAGAGGTGCTCGCGTTTGGCGTAGAAGAGGCACGCCGCGATTAGCTTCACCTGGTCCGCGCTCCAAGCGAGCAAATTCGGACTCGAAAGCCCGCTTTGCTCGCTCGCCTGTCTTTTGGTCGAGAAAGAGCGCGCAGTCGGGCAGGTGCTTGAGAACCAGCTCGTAGCCCAGGGTCGTTGCCCCGAGCTCTTTCAATTCGCCGATGGCGATCATCATCTTGAAGTGCAGGCCCGGATCGGGGGATCGCAGAATCGACAGCGCTTCATCGCGGCGTCGCCCGATCTCGGCCGCCTGGTCCTTCGAAAAGCCCTCTGGCATGAACACCCGTTCGGCGAGGCGCAACCCCTTGGTCTCGACTTCCTCACAAGCCTGGAGCAGGAACTTGCGCAGCACCCAATAGGAGCGCTTGCCCTGCATCCGCGGGTACCAGCGGTTGAACCCCGACCTCTCCCAAAGGCAGTGCAGCAGCCCGCGCAGGCTGAGTACGATTGGCTTGACGCCGACGTTGCTCGGAACCAGTCGGAACGGCACGCCCGGCTGATCACTAGCAGCATGCGACACGTCGGTAACGCCCAACAACTCGACATATGGCGACCACTTCGTGAGTCATTGAACATTCGGCGATTCGCCAAGCAAGCACATACGCAGCGGATCGAACAAGAACCCGTAGAGCGAAACGTCCAAATCGCAAGTGGCGTCAGTTGAGCACCCGGCAGATCACGTCGTCGCTCACTGCGCAGTGCTAAATCGGGACAGTAAGAACAACGACGGATCGAATGGCAGCGGCCGTCCCGCGATCAGCCCGGCAACGACCAAGCCGCACACCGGGTCAAGCATAAGCCCGTATGTGTTGCGCACGGCGGTGAAGAGCCGCATACCCGGACAGCGTTCCGAGAATCGGACGTGCCAAACCACGGGCCGATTTGCAGGCAAATGTAGAGCGGTCTATCTCCTACCCGTGTCGACCGCCTACCACACCTGATTTCGAGTTAGCTGGATTGCGCTTTCAGAACAAAAGACTGGACGCAATCGCTTCTGCAAATGATATCGGGTCGCCCAATTTTCTTGCCCTTGCCCTCAATGAAGACCGCGAAATTGCAGAACGCTAATTCCAACTAAATACCAACGACCTGCGGCGACCTCTGCAATGTAATAAGCCTTGGTGTCTCGCGTGCCATCACCGTGGCTTCGCGCGTCCGGGGCAGATTCGTGCTGCGACGTCCTGCAGTTCCGCGAGGGCAGGCTTGAGGCGAGGTTCGCGCGGAAGCTCGCGCCCTTGCGCGACAATCGCTCACGCGCTTTGCCGCTCCTCATCCGCGAATGGCGTTGTCTAAATTACCGTCGCTCAAATCCAGCATCAGGCGGTTAACCCGCTTCACGAACGCCGCTGGATCGTCGAGTTGTCCACCCTCGGCGAGGATCGCCTGATCGAGCAACACCGCACTCCAGTCGTCGAACCGCGTGTCCTCGGTCTTGAGCCGGAGCACGATGGGATGTTGCGGGTTGATCTCGAGGATCGGTTTGGAATCCGGAAGTCGCTGCCCAGCGCTTTTGAGCATTCGTGCGAGGTTTGCGCTCAAGTCGTGGTCATCGGCGACCAGACAGGCTGGCGACTCGGTCAGCCGACGGGTCACGCGAACATCCTTGACCCGCTCGCCCAGACTGCGCTTCATCGCGTCGATCACCGTCTTAAGCTCGGTCGCTTCGTCATCGCCTGCCTTTCTTTCAGCCTCGTCTTCGAGTGCGCCGAGATCGAGCCCGCCCTTGGCGACAGACACCAGCGCCTTCTCCTGGAACTCGGTGAGGTTCCCAACGACCCATTCGTCGACTCGGTCGGAGAGCAGCAGGACTTCGATTCCCTTCTTGCGGAAGATCTCCATATGGGGGCTGTTCTTCGCGGCGTTGAAAGTTTCCGCCGTCACGTAGTAGATCTTGTCCTGCCCCTCTTTGGTCCGCGCGAGGTAATCGGAGAGGGACACCGTTTCGTCAGCCGAGTCGGTGTGGGTCGAAGCGAAGCGCAGCAGTCCGGCGATCTTCTCCCGGTTGGCGAAATCCTCGCCGACACCCTCCTTCAGCACTCGGCCGAACTCGGCCCAGAACTTCGCATACTTGTCCTTTTCGTTTGCCGCGAGGCTCTCGAGCAGCGCCAACACCTTCTTGGTGCAGCCGGCACGTATCGCCTCGATGTCCTTGGACTCCTGCAGGATCTCGCGCGAGACATTGAGCGGCAGGTCGTTCGAATCGACCACTCCGCGGACGAAGCGAAGATAAGCGGGCAGCAGCTGCTCGGCGTCATCCATGATGAAGACACGGCGGACGTACAGCTTGATGCCATGACGGGCATTGCGGTCCCACAAATCGAATGGCGCCCGCGCCGGAATGTAGAGCAACTGCGTGTACTCCTGGCGACCTTCGACCCGCGCATGGGTCCACGCCAGGGGATCGTCGAAGTCGTGGCCGACGTGCTTGTAGAACTCGCGGTACTGCTCGTCGCTGATCTCGCTCTTCGGACGCGCCCACAGCGCCGAGGCCTGGTTCACGGTCTCCTCTTCGGCCAGTTTTGCCTGCTTTCCGTCCTTCCATTCCTCCTTGCGCATCCGGATCGGCTGGACGATGTGGTCCGAATACCTGCGGATGACCGAGCGCAGCTTGGTACCCGAGAGCAGGTCGTCCTGGCCTTCGCGCATGTGCAGCATGATCTCGGTGCCGCGACTCGGCTTGGCGACCGTTTCGACGACGAAGTCGCCGCCGCCGTCCGACTCCCATTGCACGCCCTGCTCCGCAGGTTCGCCGGCGCGCCGCGTCAGCACCGTCACGCTGTCGGCAACGATGAACGACGAATAGAACCCCACGCCGAACTGCCCGATCAGGTTGGCGTCCTTCTGCTGGTCCCCGGTGAGGTGCGCGAAGAACTCGCGGGTGCCGGATTTGGCGATGGTTCCGAGATTAGTGATCACCTCGTCGCGGGACATGCCTACGCCGTTGTCGGCAACGGTCAGGGTCCTGGCCGCGGCGTCGTACTCGACGTGGATCGAAAGCTCGGGATCGTCTTCGAGCAGCGCGCTGTTGTGCAGCGTCTCGAAACGCAGCCGGTCGCAGGCATCGGAGGCGTTCGAGATCAACTCGCGCAGGAAGATGTCGCGATTGGAATACAGCGAATGGATCATCAGCTGCAAGAGCTGCTTCACCTCGGCTTGGAAGCCGAGGGTCTCGCGCCCGGCGTGCGCGGTGTCGGTGGCGGTCACGGTGCGACTCCAGTTGGAAGGGCCGGCGATGGGCGACCCGATGGCGCGGAATTCTAACGCGTGCCGGCCGCATCGGGCCTGAAAGGCCAGGGCGTTTCCAGCGCATACCCGGATGATGGTCCTGGTCGGCAATTGCCGGGGGTGGCCGCTTTAGAGCACGCGGCGCCATGGCTGGTTCTGGCCGGACCGACCCATTCGCAAACAACCCAGAGCGATCACAACAGTCGTTTGGCGTCGCGCCAAACCTTCCGACTTTTGGGAGTGCTTGACCTCGGAATCGGAACTCAGATCCACGGCAACGCGAACGTGGCAGAATCCGAAAGTGTTGCGCGCGATTGTCCAAAGGAGGCCGATCAAATGCGTCGCGCTGTCCGAACCAAGACACTGGATATCGCCTACCTGGAAAGCGGCCCCGTGGACGGACCACCGGTGATCCTTCTCCATGGTTGGCCATCCGATGTGCACGACTGGGACGGCGTCGTTCCACCGCTCGCCACTCAGGGATTCCGCACCTTGGTTCCCTGGTTGCGAGGATTCGGTCCGACAAATTTCCTTGTTCCGTCCACTCCGCGTTCTGGACAGCAGGCAGCGCTTGGCTCCGATCTACGCGACTTCATGGACGCGCTCGGCATCACGGCGGCGATACTCGTTGGCTACGACTGGGGCGGGCGCGCCGCCTGCGTGGTCGCCGCACTCTGGCCGGAGCGGGTAATTGGCCTCGTGTCCATCACCGGGTACAACATCCAGAACATAGCGACCGCCAACCGGCCGGCGACGGCGGAGCAGGAGCGGCGCTACTGGTACCAATGGTATTTGCACACCGAGCGTGGCGTCGCGGGACTTACGCAGGATCGTCGCGCGATGGCACGGCTGCTTTGGCACCTGTGGTCGCCGAACTGGAAGTTCGCTGAAGCGACGTTCGACGCCACGGCTTTGAGCTTCGACAATCCCGATTTTGTGCCCGTGTCCATTCAATCCTATCGTCATCGCTACGGCAACGCCGCTGGTGACCCGGCCTTCGACCGTCTGGAACGGAGTCTGGTGAGCCAGCCGGCAATCGGCGTGCCGACGATCGTGCTGCATGGTGCCTGTGACGGCGTCGTACCGCCCACGCAATCGGAAGATGCGCGACGGCACTTTGGGGCTTACTATGAACGCCACGTCATTCCGGTCGCGGGCCATTTCCTATCGCGCGAGGTCCCGGACGTGGTAGTGCAAGCGATTCACACGCTCGCGCAGCAAATTACCGGTCGCAACGGGATCAGCCCAAGAGCGCCATAAACCACACCACCGCCCTCGTAGTTCTGCAGTCTTGCCACCACACCTTAGCCGGGTGCTTCTCGACGCGTTTCGCGCTTTACGCGCATCCCTCGCCCATCCCCATCTTCCCATCTTCAGCATCGCGGGCGAGGAGGCGCCTCACAGGTCGGCTCCTGGCCGCAACCCGCCTGATCGTCGATGGTCCCGCGACCCATTCCTGCCGTTCGCACTGTGGAAACCCGGACATTCGCGGACTTCACGGAGCAGGCAATTTTGCAAGCGTTTGATCGTCTACAAGCGTTGACGTCTTAGCCGCCCGCCCTCAAACGAAAGCCCGACAGGTCAGAGTAACGCCACGCTCGCGATCAGCGCGTCTGCGCGATTCTGCGCGGCGGCGTACCATTACCGCATGACCGACGACCACTACACCGGAACCGCCCACGCCTTGGTGCGGGAATTGGAAGCGGCGGCGAACGCGTTGGTCGACGAGGATACGGGCGCCTTGCTGCGCCGGGCGGCGGCGCGGCTGCATCAGTTGGAAACGTCCGAGTTTGCGGCGGCTAAGATGCGCAAACTGTTGGACGAAATCGCGGTCGAGTTGAAAGGCGAACCCCCGCCCGCTGGCCACCAATGGGCGGACCTTCCCGGCCTTGTGCGCAAATTAATGGCGATTCGACCGCCACCGACGCCACATGCGCTCGACGACAGCCGCGGTGGGGATGGTGCCGACCGCCGCCGCCGTCGCGGTTCCTGACCTGACGCCCGCGGCGCCGGGAGTCCGGGTATGCCGGTCGTGTTCACAAAAAGTGTGAACGCTGGGATCGAGGGTCAGTGGGGATGGTGGCATTGCCCTAAGTTCCAGGACATTAAGCTCGGCGGCCCTTCGATTCTGCTCTATGCCGCCTTAGGCGTGCCGTTGTGGTGGGCTTACGCTCACGGGTAGCGCGCTTCCTCGGTTCATTGTCTCGAGGCACAACATGACCGGGCTTACGCAGGGTCCGTTCGAGTATCACCAGCGCAGCAAGCACCAAGTTAACCACTACGCACCCGGCCCGACCGGACTCGACTGGGCAAACCAGCCGAACCCGTTCCGAGAGTTTGACGGCGCGGCGAAGTTCGAACTGCCCCTGGCTGCTGATTCAGTCGTGACACGCTACAACGAGTTGCGCCGCGGCAGCCTGCCGCGCCCGGGTCGATTCGAACTTGATCACCTCGCCATTCTGTTCGAACTCTCGCTCGGGCTGTCGGCGTGGAAATCCTATGGCGCCCAGCGGTGGGCATTGCGCTGCAACCCTTCCAGCGGAAATCTGCATCCGACCGAGGGCTATCTGTTGTGCCCGCGCCTCACCGGCCTCTCCGCGGGGGTCTACCACTACTTGAGCCGGGATCACGTGTTTGAGAAACGCGCGGCGGTTGATGATCCGCGATGGACCGAAGCGTTTTCCGGCACCGGCGTTCTTATCGGCATTAGTTCGATCCACTGGCGCGAAGCGTGGAAATACGGGTTGCGTGCGTGGCGCTACTGTCAGCATGATTGCGGCCATGCAATCGCTGCAGTGAGCTATGCTGCGGCCGCCCTCGGCTGGCAGACCCGATTGGTTTTTTCGGCTTCAGACGAGGCCGTCGCCAGTTTGCTGGGCATTGATCGCCACGCGGATTTCGGATCTGCAGAAGCGGAGGTACCGGATGCCCTGCTGTGGGTCGGTGACCCCGATGCGCGGCCCGATATTAAGCACCTGCTGGTCCCGCTCGGTAAGGCCAGATGGTACGGGCGCGCCAACAAGTTGAGTCATGAGCAGGTGCGATGGTCGGACATCGACTTGATTCAACGCGCCACTCACAAGCCTCCCACCCACGAGCCTCCCGCGGCGGTACCGGTTGCGCTGCCGCCCCCTTCGGCGCCTGACCTTGATCTGACCTTTGCCGAGATCGCGCGACAACGACGCAGCGCCGTGGGTTTCGACGGTCGTACACGTATCACTGACGCGAGTTTCTTCACCATGCTCGAATGCCTTCTGGTGCGCGGCGATGCGCCGCCATGGAATGCATTGCCCGCTCCCGCGCTCGTGCATCCTGCGTTAATGGTGCACCGTGTGGATGGCTTGGAGCCGGGTCTGTACATGTTCCTTCGAGACCCGGATGCCCTCCTTGGCCTCAAGCAATCGATGCGCACCGAATGGTTGTGGCAGAAGATCGGGCCGGCCCATCTGCCGCTGTATTTTCTATTGCCCCATGATTTGCGAGACGTAGCCAAGTCGGTGTGCTGCCACCAGGACATCGGCGCGGACTCGTGTTTTGCGCTGGGCATGCTTGCGAAGTTCGAAGTCGCTCTGCATGAACCATGGCGCTACCGCCATCTCTTCTGGGAGTGCGGCATGGTTGGGCAGGTCCTCTATCTTGAAGCTGAGGCTGCCGGTGTGCGCTCCACCGGGATTGGTTGTTTTTTCGATGACGAAATGCACGCCCTGCTTGGAATCAGCGACTATTCCTGGCAAAGCCTGTATCACTTCACCGTGGGTGGCGCCGTGGACGATCCTCGGCTCTCCACGTCGCCGCCGTACGAGTTTCAACCTTGAAGCGCCCCGATCACGCCAACTTGATCTGGTGTCAAGGTGGAATAAGGTCCAATGGCGCGCCGGTGTGGTGCGGATTCAGCCCGACGGAACCTTTCTTGCAGAAAAATATGCAAAGTACCAAGGCCCGCGCGGCAGCCGCAGTATCTGCGGTTGATCAGGACGCCGAAATGCTCGACATTCTGGTGCAACCGCGGTGGGATAAACGTTTGGGCGTTAAAGCAATGGCTGCGCGGGGACAAGATCTTGACCGCGCTGTGACGGCGACTCTGATCGATTCGTTCAAGCATCCGCGCGAAGATGCCGCCGTCGCGGCAATGGCAATCCGGGCAACGGCAAGAGCGGCGGTTTCGCTGACATAGATCGCGCCGCTGTTGTCGCGTATGGGGTTTGACGCCGTTACCTGGAGGACGTGGTGGGATCGCAATCAAATCCCACCACTCTCGGTGCCTCCTCTATTGTAGGTCGACCATGTCGTTCGCTGCTCCGCTCCGGGGACGGCTCGATGCCGCTGCGCTTCAACACATTGGCCACAGTCCCACGACCAACACGATGGGCCAGGTTGTCCAATCGCGCTGCGACGTCTGCCGCCATTCGCCATCTCGCTGCCTTTAGATTCTTCGTCGGGGACTCTGCGACACGCTCGGCGTCGGGCACCTCGGCAACCAGCCGGTTGATCCGTTCCACCCGATATGCCGCGTTCTTCGCCTGAACCCACGTCGCGTATGCGTTGCCCATAGCATTCTCGCCTGCATATCTCAGCCAGCACTTGGTCGGGCACTTGACGTAGGCTTCAAAGAGTTGCGAGGTAATCGCCATCGACGGATTTACTCGGTTTCGTCGAAGTGAAGGATAGGAAATGGAACCGATTTCCTTAGACCGCCTGCAATAGCGGATTCCAGCTTTGACCAGTTCGGTGCGCTCGACCTCGGGGTTTGCGCGCAGGTGCAGGGCGACGTATTCACGCAGCTGGATCGGTGTGAAACCGGTCTTCACTGTCGTTGGCCCCTAAGGGAAGCGGTAATGCTTTCATATCAGATCCGGCAGTTGCTCGCGGTGCAACAGCAGCTTGAGCGAGCGGGCCTGGCCTGGTGTTCTCTCGATGAATCCCAGTTTCTCCAGGCTCAGCACCATCTGATGGACTGTGGGCGGCGAAACCCGGAAATAGCCCTGCATGTCAGCTTCCGACGGCGAGCGCCCGTGGATCTTCGTGTAGTAGTAGATGAAGGCGAGGTACTGCCCCTGCTTGGCGGTATAGGAGCCTTGCACCGGGCCTTGTGCTCCGAACACAATGCCCTTCTCGTCGCGCCGTCCACCGCCGTCCGTCTGCATGCTTTAGCCCCGCCCCCCGGTTCGAAAGAAGCGTCTGGCCCAGTTCGGGCAGCGGTGTCCGATGAATTCGTCCATTGCGGCGACGGAAATCGAATCCTGGCCGCGTTCTCGCCAGTTAGTCAGCAGAGCGCCGGCACACTCGACCGGATTGTCAACAGCCCATTGCCGAAATTCCGACTTGGACTCGTGCTCATAGCGGTAGATGCCGAGGATCACCCCCCTGCAGTACGTGGCCTCTTCCTCGGTCATTCCCAACACATGGCAGCGTCCCGCCCGGTCGAAGAAGGGCTGCAGTTGCTCGTCAATCAATTCGGCCGCGGCTTCATCCGGCGAGGTGTAGCCCTCGTGGGAGCTGCCCGCTCTGTCCCAACAATCCTGCACATCGATCGAGTCGAGAACCAAGAACACTTCGTCAGCGATCTCGTCCAGGTCGATCTCACTCAGCACGTTCCCCGCCTCGGCTAGCACCGCGTCTCTGATCGCCCCTCCTTTGTCGCTCAGGCGCATTACCACTTCGAGCGCTTGTTCCGGCGTCAATTCTTTGATCAGATCGAACATAAGGGACTCGTTTCCGATGTCCTGCCACCCAACGTCGGCGCTCAGCGGACGGATTAGGCACCTTCTTGGCCGGTTGGCCGGACGGCTGGTCCGCTGCCGAACGTCTGCGAAGCGCCCCTCATGGCCAACTGCGCCTGTTGAGCGGTTGCCTCAGAGCTCGTCGCTCCGATCGCCGATCTCCATCCGGAACCGCCATCCCTCGAAAGTCATGAGCATTCGCCCGAATTCCTCCCACGACACTTCCCGCCCATCGATCACGAGCAGAGGCATACGCTCGTCGCTCGCTTCGTCCCACTCGATTCGCGCCCGTACAGTCCGGTCGGCAATCTGCGGTCCATGTTCGCCTTGCTTCAGATGCGTGACGGCCAGACTTCGACGCATCCGCTCGATCAGGCGTCCCAGCAGCGACAGAACATCGTCGTCCGGATCTCCGAGGATCTGGAACTGATATCCCGCCGGGTCTCCGCGCTTGAGCTCGAATGCCTCCACGGCAACCATCGACCCGAGTAGACGCGTCCGGAAATGGAACTCGTGCGCCTTCCCGGCGCAATCGGTCATTACGATCTGATCGAATCGGAAATTCTCGAAGCGCTCCAGACCCAGCGTCCTTGCCACCTCGGTGTTGAAGCAATAGCTGCAAAGGCGCCGGTAGCCAGCCTCGATGGAGCCGTAGTTCACTATATCGTAGGCGGGTACCGCCGTGCCGCATGCTTCGCAGCGGATCATGCTGCGACTATGCTCGTCGTCCATGTGCATACGCGTTCCAGCAGTCCTGTGCCGCAAACGACGGCTTGATCCAAGTCATGACCACCTCCCGAACTTGCCCCGCCTCGGCGCAGCAACGTTGATGTCTTGCACGCATCGTGTGTAGCGCACGGACTTCGTCGGCACCGGCAGCGGAACGAAGAGGCGCTATCGCTCGGACTGGCTGATCAGATCGGGGCCCTCGACCCGAGAGCATCGCGGCAAGGTTGGCCCCACAGATGCGATAGCAATCCGGGCAGAGACCGAACATCGCCGGTATTCCTAAAGAGCCGGGCTGGTCATTTTCCTGCCCGATGCCTGACGGCTGTTGTCCTACTCGAACAGCTCCGTGTGGGTACCGGCACGGACAAAGATGACGTCCCCGGCTGAGCCACGGCTGACGAGCCTGTAGACCAGAAGAAAGTCGCCGCCGACGTGGCATTCGCGATGGTCGGCCCAATCCCCGCTCAGCGCGTGGTCCAGGTACTCCGGCCCCAGTGGACCGCCGTTGGCGATGAGCAACAGCATCGCCTCCTTCCGGCGCTTCATGTCGAAGCGGCCCGAATGGGAGAGTCGTGTCCAGTCCTTGGTGAATGCTTTTGTGTGGTCCGACGCCCGAGGCAGGGTCGCCCGCGTACTGCTGGGAGCCTTTTTCGAGCTCATCGATTAGCTTCTCAGCGGTAGCAAAGCGGGCGCGGCTCATTGCGCGGGCCTCTTCCATTGCGGCGCGCGTTGCGGCGTTCGGCACCTTGAGTGCAAACGGAAGCTGCTTCTCCGCAGCGACACGCGTCAGAAAGACGCGCACAGCATCCGAGACAGATAGCCCCATTGCGGCCAGCGCTTTGGTGGCCTTTGCCTTGATTCGTTCCTCTACGCGGACGTGAACCATGGTGGTGGTAGCCATACGTGACTCCTTTCGCTCTGTTGAGATACATTGTCCGCCGGACTGCTGCGAGCAGCAACGTGCAGTCTCCGGATGAAAGAAGCACCAGCCCCGCTCGCACGACCAAACACGCACATCCGTCGAGCGCACCACGCGTTCGATCTCGGCGAGCTGCTCGTCGTCAGATTTTCAGGCGAGATGGGTCTCGATTTCTGCGACCCCTTCCCGGATCATCTGCACCATCTTGCCGCCGGCGACGGTTTTCCCAGTGGCGAGTTCGCATAGCATCCGGGCCGTTTCCCGCGTCGCCGTGTCCTCCATGACGCCCAGCAGCTCAACATCATCGCCGAGATACCCCTGCTCGGTCATCGCCAATGACACGTGTTTGAAGTGTTGGCTCACCGCGGGAAGCATACGGCTGTCGGTCCGGATCACGTACACGGAGAAACTCTTCCGCCATTGATGGCTCGTTACGCGCCAAGGCGCGAGCTCTGGTGGCGACTCGATATTTTCCGCAATCCAGTCGCGCTGACCGTCGACCAGCGGATCGGAGAGGATCGCGGCAATGGTCGTGGCACGCTTCGGCAATCCCTATCGGTGCGCGAGGGAAACTATCAAATCAGTTCGACCGCCGAGATCGCGCCAGGGTTTGAACAACCGTTCCAGCACAACCAGCGCTTGGATGGGGGGTGGTACGTAGGTGCTCCCTCGCCACCGTAATCCGGCGACCCAGGTCACTTCCTGCCAGTCATCAGTGGTTTTGTAGAGCCTGTCCTTCACGTAAAAGACGTCGTACAGGCCAGAGCGTGATGGCCGTATCTCGACGCATGCCGGCAAGCCAGTTTTTGGATCAAGCGGATAAGCCTGCAGACCACAGACCTCACTGATCCGCATTCCCACAAACGCTTGAACGGCGATGACGCACGCGTCGCGCAACCCCAACACTAGCCGCGCGCGGAGGAGCTTCCTTGCCGCCATCGCTTGCGGAGTTTCCGCCGAAGTATTACAATTCTTTTCGCTGTAATACCTCCGGAGAACGACATGGCAACGACCATCACCAGCAAGGGCCAGGTGACGATCCCCAAACATATCCGCGACGCGCTGCAGCTCGAGCCGGGCAATGCCGTGGATTTCTCGGTCAACCGCGAGGGGGAAGTTGTCCTGCAACGCGCCGGACGCGGGCCGGCGCGCAAGGGGGCTGGCGACCGCTTTGCCGCCGTACGCGGTCGCGCCGAAGTGAAATGGAGAACCCGCGACCTGATGAAGCTCCTGCGCGATGGGCCCTGATGCTCATCGTCGACACCAATGTCCTGGTGGACGTGCTCGAGGACGATCCCGATTGGGCCGAATGGTCGATCGGCCAGTTGCGCGCCCAGGCGCAGGTCCACGAGCTCGTCATCAACCCCGTCATTTATGCCGAGCTGTCACTGGCGTTCGCAACCGTCGAAGCGCTGGACGCCGTCGTCGACCGGATGCGATTGACGATCGCCGAGGTTCCTCGACCAGCACTCTTTCTCGCAGGGCGGGCCTTTCTGCGCTACCGGCGAGCCGGTGGGCGCAAGAGCAACGTTCTGTCCGACTTCTTCATTGGCGCGCACGCCGCGGTCGCCCGCTGCCCGCTGCTCACGCGCGACGTCCAGCGTTACCGCGCCTACTTTCCCACGGTTGAGCTCATCGCGCCGTAGCGAGGCCGCCCGCTCGTCGCCCAAGTCGGGCGAGGCCGGAGCTGCCAACGTATAGGGCGGCACGACTGGCAACGAAACGCCTGAAGGGTTGCGAGTCGTCGCGATGAACCGCTCCCCGCATCGACAAGACTCCTGTTACGACGATTCGTGGGCCGTGCGGGGGCGCGGGTACCCGTTGGCCAGAAGTCAACCAGCTTGCTTCTGCCACGCTCGCCGATGAGGCGACCTAATCGTCGGTTCTGATGCGATTCGTCATTCCGATCGCACTCATATGAATTTGTGATTGGATTTTTGAAAGCCGCCTTCATATAATGCCTTCCCGCTGCAGAATATTGGCTTTGATGGGACGTCTACAAGGAAGGACGAGGCTCATCATGCAAAGCTCGAATCGACGCTTGGCCCACATGTCATGTGCTGCGCTGCGCGGCACTCATTTCTTAGCCGCCGTCGCGCCCCTTAGCCGCGATTGACCGCCGGGCCCGCGGAACGCGCGTTGCCCGGTCCCGTTCGCCGCCGAAACCGATCCGGCGTGCGACACCGATTCCATCTCGACCTGCCGGAGGGTAAACCCACCGGCCCTCACCTATGACCAACATCACTGCAGAAGAGAACGTACGCGCGCCGCGCATACGCAAACCCGTTGCCCTCGCGCTGCAAGGCGGCGGCTCTTGGGGTGCGTACACCTGGGGCGTACTTGACGCGCTGCTGGCAAGCCGGAGTATCTCCATCGCGCAGTTGAGCGGCACCAGCGCCGGCGCGATCAACGCCGCGATCGTCGCGAGCGCGATCGCCGAAGGCAAGCCGGCGGAGGCGCGCAGGCGCCTGCGCTCGTTCTGGCTCGCCGTGGCGAAACCGGCGGTCGCCGATTTCGGGCGCGAATTGTGGGGACCGGTCGAGCGCCATTGGCGCGAGACGGTCGGCACCTGGCTCGTCGCCAATGGCGCCGTGTCCCCTTACCAAGCGAATCCGCTCGGGTTGAATCCGCTGCGCGACGCGATCGCCGCGCACGTCGACATCGACGCGATCCGCGGCAAGGCGGCGCCGCCGCTCTACGTCACGCTGACGAACGTCAAGTCGGGGCTCCCGCGGATCATTGCCAATGACGCGATGACCATCGACGCGCTGCTTGCATCGGCCTGCCTGCCGCAGCTGTTCCAGGCGGTGGAGATCGACGGTGAGCCGTACTGGGACGGCGGGTACTCGGGCAACCCGACGCTCTGGCCGATGATCGAAGGCGGGCCCGCCCGCGACCTGATCGTGGTGCAGCTCACGCCCGACGCTGTGGCGGACCTTCCGAAGGACGCCGCCGCGATCCGACTCCGCGTCGGCGAGATCGTGTTCCATTCGAGCCTGGTCGCGGAAATGCAGGCGATCACGGGCATGCGCACCGTCGCCACGCAGGGCGATGCCACGGCGAGCGTGCTCGACCTGCGCCTGCACCGAATCGGCCCGCCGCGCGGCGAGTTGTTCTCAGAGGGCTCGGCTCTCGAGCGTTCGCGCGCGTGGATCGACCGCCTGTACGACGAAGGTCGTCATGGCGCCCGACGCTTCCTCGTCCGCCACGGCCGCGACATCGGCGTGCGCGAAACGCTCGACATCGCCAAAGTGTTCAGCGACGAGCGCAGACCGAAGCTGCATGTGCCCGCGAACGAGGCGGCGTTCGATCCAGAGCCCGCACGGGTTCGGAAATCCGCGCCCGCGCGAGCTGCCGGCGGAGGCCGTGCCTGAAATGACCGACGCGATGAAGTGGACGCCGATCAGGGCCTTGGGTGGACGGCGTCAGCGTGCGACCAGTCTGGAGATGGAGAGGGCCTAGCCAAACCACCCGCAACGAAACGCTTAAAGTGGTGCGAGAGTCCGTTACGAACGTCACCCGATCGGCATTCGACCCGATGTTGGCGCCAACCCAAGCGTCCACGGAGAGCAACGCCAGGTTCAGCGGGCGTGAGCGCTCGGGGGGTCGCGGCTGCGGAGGAACTCATCGCCCACAATGGCCTGGAACTGAAACATGTTGCCAAGATCCGGCCTTTTCCCACTCGAGCCTGCGGGTGACCGCCTGCGCGACAAAAAGACCTCGCGATCGGCGCGGATCGCGCGCACGAGTCCTTCCCCCGCGCACAGGTGGCCGCGACGACTGCGATTGCTTTTTCTCCGGCAGGGGTAGCGGCGCTCGAACGCTGGGTGCCGCGAAGCGAGTTGCGCGCCAGACAATTCACGGATTACAAGCCCCGCGGTGGCCGCGCGCGACAATCCGGATGGCCTCCGCTCCCGGCCCCTTCTGCTGTCTGTCGGGGGGGCGTGAAAAGCGGACATCGGCGGACCGTCGGCCTCTTAAAACCAACATTCCGGTGCAGGCAGCGATATGCAGGGTGGTGCGGTGTGGCAAACTTCACGATGGCCCCAACATACGAGCCGATGACTGCAGTCGCATTCCCCTTCGACAATTCTTTCGCTCGCGAACTGCAAGGGTTCTACGTTCCTCGGCGACCTGCGGTCGTGCCGGCACCGCGGTTGCTGTTTTTCAACGATTCGTTGGCGCAAGAGCTGGGCCTCGACCTCACCTCGCTCGATACCACCGCGAGGGCAGCGATATTCGCGGGAAATACGCTGCCTGACGGTGCCGAACCGCTGGCCCAAGCCTACGCAGGACACCAGTTCGGCGGATTCTCACCGCAACTCGGGGATGGCCGCGCGCTACTTCTCGGCGAGGTGATCGGCCGGCATGGACACCGTCGCGACATCGCCTTCAAGGGGTCGGGCCGTACCCCGTTCGCCCGCGGCGGCGACGGCAAGGCCGCCGTTGGCCCTATGCTTCGAGAGGTGCTGGTCGGCGAGGCAATGCACGCGCTGGGCATCCCCACAACGCGCGCCCTCGCGGTCGCAGCGACAGGCGAGCAGGTATACCGCGAACGCGTGCTGCCCGGCGCAGTGCTGACACGCGTAGCGGCGAGCCACATCCGCGTCGGGACCTTTCAGTTCTATGCTGCGCGCGGGGACGCGGAAAGCGTGCGCAAACTGGCCGAGTACACGATCGCGCGACACGACCCCGAACTCGTGATTTCGCCGCAACGCTTCCTGGGGCTGCTGCAAAATGTCGCCCAGCGTCAAGCTGCGCTGATCGCGCAGTGGATGAACGTGGGTTTCATCCACGGCGTGATGAACACCGACAATATGACGATATCGGGCGAGACGATCGACTACGGGCCCTGCGCGTTCATGGAGGCTTACGACCCCGCCACGGTGTTCAGCTCCATCGACCACCAAGGACGCTATGCCTTCGGCAACCAGCCCGACATCGCGTTGTGGAACCTGGCACGCCTGGCCGAAACGCTGGTGCCTCTGCTGTCCGACGATCCCGAGCGCGCAGTGGCAATGGCAACCGAGGTCCTGGCAGCGTTTCCCGCGCAGTACCGCGCGCACCTGCTCCGTGGACAGCGCGCCAAGCTTGGGCTGCATAGAGGCGAACCGGACGACGACAGCGCCGATACGGCGCTGGTCGAAGCCTGGTTGACTCTGCTTCATGGCGAGCGGGTGGATTTCACCCTCGCGTGGCGCCGACTTGCTAACGCTGCTGCCGGCGACGAAGCACCCTTGCGCGCGCTGTTTGCCGATGCGCGCGCCCCCGATGCATGGCTAACCCGCTGGCGAGCCCGCTGCGCCAGCGAGAGCCACCGCGCGCAGCATGGCGCGACAATGGCAGGTCTCGAGCGCGCTAAGGCGATGCGCAGTGTCAATCCCAACATCATCGCCCGCAACCATCGCGTGGAAGAGGCCCTGGTTGGCGCGGGCGACCAAGGTGATCTCGCGCCCTTTCAACGATTGCTCGATGCCCTCAGGCAGCCCTACGACGAGACACACGAGTTGGCGCCTTACGCCGAGCCGGCGCCCGCTGCAGTGACAGCGGGCTATCGCACGTTCTGCGGCACCTGAACGCTGCGTGGGCGGCGCTCGCTGACCGCTTTGGGCAAGGTTGTCGGACTTCCGCTCCCGGCCGAAACCGGCGTAGGCGTGCCCTGAGATATCGAGATCTCGTTTAGCGAGCGACCAGCACAGGCGCCGCGATCGCGGTCAACGCCCGCTCGAGGTTGTCCACCGTGCGATCGATGTTGCCGAGCTTGTCGAGTCCGAAAAGCCCGATGCGAAAGGTGCGGAAATCCGCGGGTTCGTCGCATTGCAGCGGCACGCCGGCGGCGGCCTGCACGCCGCGGGCGATGAACTTGCTGCCCGTGTGCACGTCCTCGTCGTCGGTGTAGCTCACGACAACGCCCGGCGCTTCGAATCCAGGTGCAGCCACGCTCGGCATCCCGTGTGCGGCGAGCAGCGCGCGTACCCTGGCGCCGAGTTCCTGTTGCGCCGCGCGCGCCTTTTCGAGGCCGAAGCGCTCGGTCTCCTTCATCGTGTCGCGCAGTACCTTTAGGGCGTCGGTCGGCAGGGTCGCATGGTAGGCATGGCCGCCTTTTTCGTAGGCTTCCATGATCCCGAGCCAGCGCCTGAGGTCGCACGCGAAGCTCGTGCTCGTCGTGTCGTCGATGGCGGCGCGCGCCCGCTCCGACAACATGACGAGCGCGCAGCAGGGGGAGCTGCTCCAGCCCTTTTGCGGCGCGCTAATCAGGACGTCGACGCCGGTTGCGCTCATGTCGACCCAGATCGCGCCCGACGCGATGCAGTCGAGGACGAAGAGCGCGCCCGCCGCGTGCGCAGCCTCGCCGACGGCCCGCAGGTACGAATCGGGCAGCAGAATGCCCGACGCGGTTTCGACATGCGGCGCGAAGACGACGTCGGGCCGCTCGTCGCCAATGACCGCAACGACTTCCCCGATCGGCGGCGGCGCGTACGGAGCCTGACGTCCCGGGCGGATCGGACGGGCCTTCAATACCGTCGCGGCTGCGGGAATGCAGCCCATGTCGAAAATCTGCGTCCAGCGATAGCTGAACCAGCCATTGCGGATCACGAGGCACTTCCTGTCGGTCGCGAACTGGCGCGCGACCGCTTCCATGCCGAAGGTGCCACTCCCCGGGACGACGATGGCGCAATCCGCGTGGTAGGTGCGCTTGAGCGTGGCGGCGATGTCGCGCATGACGCCCTGGAAGGCGGCCGACATGTGGTTCAACGCGCGGTCGGTGAACACGACCGAGTATTCGAGCAAGCCGTCGGGATCGACGTTGGGCAGAAGGCCTGGCACGAGGGGGCTCCGGGACGATGGAAGGGGTTTGTCCGCCGTCAAGGTTACCATCCCGGTCGGCGACGTCGGTGTCGCGGCCGCCAGGCGTCCGCCACCCCCGCGCAACCCGCAACGAAACGCTCTAACGATTGCGGGTCTCCCCTCTTGTCCCCGCACTCCGTGCGCACCGCTACTTACGAGCCTAAGCGGTCGCAGTCAAATCGATCGCGGGGGCGAGATCATTTAGTGATTTGAAACAGTACCGACTCTTTGATGACCCTGGTGCTGCTGTGAGGTCGAATACCACGAGTATGATGGTCGACGATCTCAATGATTTGCAGTCGGATTTGGCGCTTCACGCCAATCTGCAACCTAAAAGGGGCGCACATGCCGGGGACCTTCGAACTATCGGGAGGCAAGAGCGGGCAATTCCCCTTCAACCTGCTCGCGCCCAATCGCAGAGTGGTCTTGACGAGCGAGGCGCTGTCGACTTCGTCCACCTGACCACGAAAGCAGAGGCAATGACCCGTCACAACGCTAAGGAGTTTTCGAATCCGGAAACGATCAAGGCGTGGCAGTGCATTGGGTGTGGGCGGGTCGAGGCGCCTGCGAACTGCATCGGTATATGCCAGGACCGCAAGGTCGAGCTTGTCGGCGCCTGGGATTACGCCGAGGTCGTCGTCGCGCTCGACGAAGCGAACGAGCGCGTTGCGGCGCTGGAATCGGTTTTGGGAAGACTCGCGCACGTCACACCGCGCGAAGGGACCTGGAAAGAGTCCTACCTCGCCCTGCAGATGCACGCGCGCAAGCTCCTCGAGCACCGTGAAAGCGAAAGTGGCCAGGCGGTTTAGTCTGTGAGGGCCGCTTCTCTTGGCACTGGCGATTCCGCAAACCGCTCGAGTTCGGACTCAATGGTCGCGGAACGGCCAGTTCTGGCCGCTGGGCGACGCGGCTTAAAATTGCCAAGAAACAGAGACGTTCGAAGCGATGATCGCCGGCAACGTAGGCGACCTGCGATTCGGTGCGGGTTAGGCTGCGAGTCATGGTGCGAAACAAAGTACCAACGCAAAGCCCCACGATTATCGCGGGGCTTCGCCGGATGAACGTATCGCTTTTCGTTGCGTCACTGTAGATCAACGCGGCGTTCGCAGCCGCTCGAGCGTCGCGCCAAGGTCGGCGCCACGGTGGTTCTGCACATCACTAGCGACACCTTGTTGGAAGGAGCGGCTACCGGACCTTCGTGCGCTGGCGCGTTGTCTCCGCGTCAAATGTCCGCTCAGGTTGATAACCGACGGCCGGAACGGGCGCGGCAATGGCCGGGCCGAAGGGTCGAGTTGGCAGGCGACGAAGCCGGCGCGCTGACGCCATTACTGCATTCCGTTTCCAATAGTGGCAAGATGGACCTCTGCGCGAGGAGTGGAAGCGTATCTCGGCCAGCCCACACTTTGGCGTGCCGGATGACGACAAAGACACTTGTCCTCCCCCGAGGAGACTGCCGCCATGACGTTAGAACCGAAGCACAGCGGCCCATTCGTCGAAAGAATGTTCTCTGGAATTGGGCACGTGAGTGAGGTACGGTCCGCGCAGGTGCAGCGGCCTTCGGAAGAGCCGTACCGCGCGCTGCGCCAATCGAAAGCCGGGGCTGGCGTAAGCTATCGCCTGCAAAGTCAAACTTCCGAGCTGCGTGTTCAAGCAAACTCGCCCGCGACCGACGTGATGACGGACCTGAGGCGAGTCGCAGCTGTAACGACCGGCACCGGCGCGAGTATCGATCAAGCCCACCAGGCAATGATCGGGCACGGCGTCCGCGCATTGTTTGTTGTCGATGAAGCAGGAGGCATTCAGGGAATAGTTACTGCTGAACGAATCTTGGGCGAGAGGCCGATTCAGATTGCACAAGACCGTGGTGTGCGGCATGTTGAGGTTCTTGTGAGTGAGGTGATGACGCCCGCAGACCTCCTGGAAGCGATGGACTTTCAGGACGTGTTGCAGGTTCGTGTTGGCGACATTCTTGAAACCTTGAAGCGTTCGGGCCGCCAACACGCGCTGGTGATTGAATCTGGATCTGCCGACGCAACGTCGGCAACTCGCACCGTGCGAGGCATCTTCTCCCTAACGCAAATTGCGCGGCACCTTGGGCTTCCGCCTCAAGTCGGGCGCGATATCGCGCGCACCTTTGCCGAGATTGAAGCCGCGATCCGCGCGTAAGGTGGCCAACTTGGTCACTTACCGGCGGCTCGCGCTTCGGCTTTGGATCCCAGTTGAGTCGGTCGACGGTTCGTCTCAGTTCGGCCAACTGCAGCCATACCGCTAAGCTGCCAATAGCGGACTTTCAATTGTGTTGGTACGCGGGCAGCGACTTGCCGCAGCGCTTGCAGAACCGCGCATCGGCGTCGTGGCCTTCGGTCAGGCAAGCAGGGCACACGTGCGTGGCCACGGGCCGCCCAATGCGGCGGGCGGTCATCTCGGCCGTCACGATACCCGTGGGGACGGCCAGGATGCCCCACCCCAACAGCATCATGCACGAGGCGATGAAACGGCCCAAATCCGTCTTTGGCGTGATGTCGCCGAAGCCAACCGTAGTCATCGTGGTGATGCCCCAATACATTGCCACCGGAATGCTGGTGAAACCGTTCTCGGGGCCCTCGACGACGTACATCACGGTCCCGAGGACCGCAACGGTGATCAGCACGAAGCCAAGAAAGACGCCGATCTTGCGCCGGCTGGACCTCAGAGCAGCACCGAGGAAGGCCAACTCCGAGACGTACTCGCTGAGCTTGAGGATTCGAAAAATACGCAGTAGGCGCAACAGCCGCACGTTGATCAACGAATTGACTTCCGGCACGAAGAACACCAAGTACGTCGGCAGCACAGCGAGCAGGTCCACAATGCCAAAGAAGCTTGTCGCATAGCGCCACGGGTGCCGGACGCACGCCAGCCGCAGCACGTATTCCACGGTGAACAGCAACGTGAATACCCATTCGAGGACATTGAACAGCGTGTCATGGCGCTCCATCGATTGCACGCTGTCGAGGATCACCACCGCCACGCTGGCGAGGACCAGCGTGATCAGCAGGAGATCGAACAACCGGCCGGCGCGGGTGTCGGACTCGAAGATGATCGTATAGACGCGCAAGCGCCACGAGACCCCTGGGCGGCCAAAGGGCGCTGCCCATTCCGATTGCGTGATTGGAGCGACAGATCGCGAGGCGGGAGCCGATTCGGAGGTCGTCATGATCGATATGTGGAGATAGAAGATTTAACCGTACCATATGGTCCGGTAGGGCCGACGACGCGTGGGTGCCGTATGCGCCCGTAGGGGCGACAAGGAGACCGGCCGCTCTGGGTCGAAATACGGTCCATCGATGGCGCTTTCGGTCTCTTGCCGCCACTCGGGTGTAGATTCACGGCTAACTGGGGGGTTGCCGGGCCATTGGCCGATGCGAAATCAAAAAGCACCTCATTCCTTCATCGGAAATATGCCGTGAAAACGCTGTTTCTGGTTCGGCACGCCAAGTCGAGTCGAGATGATCCCACTCTCCACGACAAGGAACGGCCGTTGAACGATCGCGGCAAGCGTGACGCACCGAAGATGGGCGAGCGACTGGCGAAATCCGACGCAAAGCCCGACCTCATCTTATCGAGTCCGGCCGCGCGCGCGCTCGCGACGGCAGAGCTCATCGCCCGGAAACTGGATTACAAGGTCAAGGATATCGTCGTGGATGAGCGGCTGTATGCGGCGGCGTCCGACGATCTGCTCCAAGTCATTCGCGAACTCGGCGACAAGTCGAAGTGCGTAATGCTGTTCGGTCACAACCCCGAGCTAACCGAGTTGGCGCATCGGCTGTCGAGCAAAATCATCGCTATGCCGACCTGCGCCGTGGCCGAGTACTGCTTCGATACAGCGTCATGGTCGACCGTCGGTCAACAGGAGCCGATCAAGGTAACACTTAACCGTCCGAAGCACCCGTAATGGCAAACCCACGCCCCGTGACGGCCGCGGGTAGAGGAACGGACCTGATCGATCAATTCCACCGACCTTTGATTTTCTGCAAGCGAATCTGCAATACCCTCCCAGCGGCATCGGCTTCGTGAGTGAATCAGCTTCATCGCCCCCCCGCCCGGGTCGCATCGCGCGCCCGTCGATGGCTGGCGTTCAAACCGGCTGGAGCCGTTGGCTGCCGGGGCTCCGCACGCTACGAGAGTACCAAGTAGCTTGGTTGCGGCACGACATCGTGGCGGGACTGGTCCTGACGACGATGCTCGTGCCCGTTGGCATCGCCTACGCAGTGGCGTCGGGCCTGCCTGGCATCTATGGCCTCTACGCGACGATCGTTCCGCTGCTCGCGTACGCGCTGTTTGGCCCGAGTCGCATCCTGGTGCTGGGACCTGACTCCTCGCTGGCTGCTGTGATCCTCGCTGTCGTTTTGCCGCTCTCCGGCGGTGACCCGCTTCGCGCGATCGCCATCGCGGGAATGATGGCAGTCGTGTCGGGGACGGTGTGCATCCTGGCCGGCCTAGCGCGGCTAGGTTTCATCACCGAGCTTCTTTCAAAGCCGATCCGCTACGGGTACATGAACGGCATTGCGCTAACAGTGCTCGTTAGCCAACTCCCCAAGCTTTTCGGTTTCTCCGGCGACGGCGAAGGTCCGCTGAGGCGGGTCTGGGCATTCGCACAGGCGGTGCTGGCGGGAAAGACGAACGGGGTCGCGCTGATGGTCGGCGCCGGAACCCTGGCAGTGATCCTGCTGCTCAAAGGCAGCAAGCGGGTGCCGGGGATCCTGGTCGCCGTGGTCGGCGCGACCATCATCGTCGGCGCGCTGGATCTGGCGACGCGCGCCGGGGTGTCGGTTCTGGGTCCACTCCCGCAGGGTCTGCCTGCGTTTGCCTTCCCGTGGATCACCTATGCCGATATCGTTCCGGTGCTAATCGGCGGCGGCGCGGTTGCCCTCGTCTCGTTCGCCGACACCAGCGTGCTCTCACGCACGTATGCCGCGCGGACGGGCACCTATGTCGACCCCAACCAGGAGATGGTGGGGCTCGGGGCGGCCAACTTGGCCGCCGGATTCTTTCAGGGCTTTCCCATCAGTAGTAGCTCGTCACGCACCCCGGTGGCCGAGGCCGCGGGCGCCAGAACTCAGTTGGCCGGCGTCGTCGGCGCGCTCGCGGTCGCCCTGCTGCTAGTTGTAGCGCCGGAACTGCTCCAACATCTGCCCAGCAGCGCGCTGGCCGCCGTCGTGATCGCTTCGGCCGTCGGCCTTATCGAGGTCGCCGACCTGCGTCGCATCTATCGCATCCAGCGGTGGGAATTCTGGCTGTCCATTGGCTGCTTTGCCGGCGTGGCCGTGCTGGGCGCGATTCCGGGTATCGGCCTGGCAATCGTGATCGCGATCATCGAATTCCTGTGGGACGGCTGGCGTCCGCATTCCGCGGTGCTGGGGCGCGCCGAAGGCGTGAAGGGCTACCACGACATCACGCGCTATCCCGAGGCCCGTCGGATCCCCGGCCTGGTCCTGTTCCGCTGGGATGCGCCGCTGTTCTTCGCCAACGCCGAGCTGTTTCAGGACCGAGTGCTGGACGCCGTGGCGACATCGCCTACGCCGGTGCGCTGGCTGGTCGTGGCGGCGGAGCCGGTCACCAGCGTGGACGTCACGGCCGCGGACATGCTGGCCGAGCTGGACGAGACCTTGCACACGGCCGGCATCGAGCTGTGCTTCGCCGAGATGAAGGATCCGGTCAAGGACAAGCTAAAACGCTTCGGGCTCTTCGCGCGGCTTGGCGAAGAAGTCTTCTTTCCGACCATGGGCGCGGCCGTTGGCCGCTATCTCGAGACCCATTCGGTGGCTTGGGTCGACTGGGAAGACCGGGATCGCTGAGCTGCGAGACGATCGTCGAATGGCGGCTTGCGTGGGCTTCGCCGTCTGCTTATCCAACACGTGGCAGGCGCCTTGACCAGCCAGAACACGATCTTCAGAGACGCGCCCGAAAGCGGACCCATCAAATTCCACATTGAGCCATCACCAACGGCTCAGGCGCCGCAGCTCCCGTCACCAGGGCGATGGATCCAGTACCGCCGCCATGGTGGAGGCCGCGCCGGCCGAGCGGCCGGGTGGCGCACGACTACCGTCGTCGTTTTCCCCCACCCTTACGCGTTCCCTTCAGCGACTGCTGCGCCTCCGCGATCTCCTGCCCGCTCCGCCCTTCCAGCTTGGGCTTGATGTTTTCGTCGATCCACTTCTGGTCCCACCACTCCACGGGCAGCACCGCGACGCCATCGAGATAGACCCCGAAATGCAAGTGGTCGCCGGCGGCAAGCCCCGTCTCACCCGTTTTGCCGAGGACCTGGCGCTTGGCGACGGAATCGCCCGCGTTGACGTCGATCGAACTGAGATGGCCGTAGAGGGTGAAGAGGCCGAGGCCGTGGTCGAGCCGCTTCCCGGTCACTGCGTCTGACGCGTTGGCGTTGGATTGCCGTGGCGCCGTCTTGCCGCGTTGGAACGTGCCGCGCAACACACGAAGATGTGCGTTGAACACGCTGCTCCGCCGCGAGCGATTCGAAGATGCGAATGATTCCTATTCTCACGGCCTCTCCCTGTCTCTTTTGTCACCCCCAATGACGGACGACGATCTACCCGACCCCGACGCGATCTATCAGCGTTGCGTCGAAAACTGCGAGCGCCTCGGGATTGAACCACCGTCTGCCGACCGCGCGCGCCAGCTCCTAAAAGAGTGGAACAGGTTGTTCGCCGGCGCAGCCGATCCGCCGTCCACCCTTCACTAGTCCGGCCTCGCGGACGGTGTGCGCGTACTGCTTCGCGCCTCCACCGCCCTATTGATGGTCATTGGCCGTAAGAGGCGGGGCTTAAGCAACTAGGCTTCGTCAAGGCGAGAACTTAGTCGGCGGCCCGATCCTCGCAGTCACGCGAAACGCACAAACCAGCTCTGCGCGAAGTCTTGCTCGCCGATCGGCCCGAATCCCGATAGCGTAATTCTTCTCACTACTTCATTTCGACGCTTTGGCTGTAGAAGAGGACCCTGCCGAATGGGCGGCGTTGGTCGACAAAGGCAGTCGCCGTCCGGTTGTCAAGTGTCGCGGCTACTCGCGGCGGGCAGCCACCGTTGGTTTTCGTGAGTCGCGCCACCACGGCGGCGGCTGCGTTCGCGTTCGTACCGCCTGTCACTACGCATCCCGGCCGTCGAACCAATGCAGCGATGAGTTGCGACGACCAGAAGTGCGCGCTGCGGGCGAAGCGGACCGAAGCGGGATAAAGTCTACAGATGCCACATCCCACCGCATTGTTCGAACACGGCGATCCGCATCTTCGGATGCGCTGAAAACCCGCCGGTAGGCGCGGATTGGCGGAGCTGCGTTCGGCACCGCACAGACCGCGGCCGTATGTCCACGTAGGTTTACTTCAAGGGTTCCGATTTCGAAGCTTTATGCTTAGTGCTGCCGGCAGCCGTAGCGGTTGAGGAAGCATGTGGCGTTTGGCTCGAACTTGTGGATTCGTCAGGTTGCGCGTGATGGCCGTCCAATGTCACGCCACCTTTTTCAAAGTAGTCCTGTTGTTTCAGCGTCTTGCTTAGGAACTTCTATGAAGACCTTACTTGCTGTTGTGGGTGGTACGGTGCCCCTGTTGTCCAGCGGCATTGCTTTGGCGCAGGACGGAGGAATGATGAACGGTGGCGGGTGGGGTGGCAGCTGGATGGGTGGAAACGGCGGTATGGGCGGATACGGCGGGATACTGGTGCCGATTCTGCTTATCATCGTGATTGCCGGCCTCGTGGTATGGGTCGTCAAGCAAAAGGGTAAGTGAACAGAAATGGTGGATGTATCTTTAACCTGAATGGAGTTTAGCCATGAACCGCATGAACCTTCGCAAGACGTTGACCGCCGCCATTCTGATAGGTGGAACAGTCCTGGGAGCAAGCGCGCTGGCTGACCCCCCGCAAGGCGCTTACGGGCACGGCATGATGGGCAGTGATGGGCAAGGCCCAGGGATGATGGGTGGCCACGGTCCCGGAATGATGGGTGGAGGCCCAGGGATGATGGGTGAAGGCCCAGGGATGATGGGCATGCGAATGTACGCCGCGCTCGATCTTACCGATGAGCAACGCGCAAAGATCGCGCGGATCTTTGAGGACGTGCGCAAGAAGAATTGGGACGCGATGGGCAAAGTGATGGACGAAACAGCAATACTGCGCGACCTGTACAACGCACCGACTCATGATCCCGCGGCGATCGGCAGACAGACAGTAAAGATCGCGGAAATGAAGCGCCCAATCATCGAATCGATGGTGACGGCGCACGACCAGGTTGATGCGCTACTCACGACCGAACAGAAGGACCGGCTGCGCAGCTTCGGTCGCGGTTGGATGATGCCTGGCGAATGATGCAGTCACAACTTTGTTTCGTATCAGCGAGATTCTCAATACGCATCGGTCGAGCGCCATGGCACGCGCTGCAAACCTAATCCCCTTGGCGCCGGCTGTGCGCGTCACCGCCGTTGCGCCGCTTGCGCCGGTCATCTCGATCCGCACGTTCAAGGCCCATTGCCAGACTTGCTCTATGCGCGAACACTGTCTCCCAGTCGGTCTCAGCATCGACCAGATAAGGCAGGTGGACACGTTGATCGAGGAGCGGATCAAGCTCAAGAAGCACGAAACGCTGTATCGCGCAGGAGAGCCTTTTCATGGGCTATACGCGATCCGGATCGGATCGCTCAAGACGACCGTGGTTTCCGAGGATGGCCGCGAGCAGGTGACCGGCTATCACATGTTCGGCGAAATCATCGGGTTTGACGGGATCGGTATTGACCACTACGGCACCGGCGCAATCGCGCTCGAGGATACCGAAGTCTGCGTGCTCCCACTTATGGGCATCGAGGATCTCGCACGGACCATCCCTGAGCTGCAGCACAACCTCCACCAGATCATGTCCAATGAGATTACGCAGAACCAAAACGTGATGCTTCTGCTTGCCAGCATGCATGCAGAGGAGCGCCTGGCCGTGTTCCTATTGAACCTGGCCGACCGTTACCGCCGCCGCGGCTATTCGTCCACCGAATACGCGTTGCGGATGACGCGAGCGGAGATCGGCAGCTATCTTGGCCTCAAGCTCGAGACTGTCAGCCGATGCTTCTCGCGGCTCCAGGGAGAAGGGTTGATTCAGGTGCAGGGTCGCTCCGTTAAGATTCTCGATCCGGTCGCGCTTAAGAAGATCGTGGGCCAGCGCGCCTGACACGTCATTCAGCGAACGCAACTGCCGGCCAGCGATTTGGCTGCGAGCCGGACCGTCCGCTCTTGGCTTAGCCCAATGTCCGCAACGGGTCCGAACTCGGTCCTTGCATCCTCCGATCCAATTAGACCTGCCGCTGCCGCTGAGCTTCACGCTGCCAACGGCAGCAATGCCGCGGGAGCGGACATTTGGCTGATGCACATCAACTGGCGGTATCGGCCAACTCCGGACACTCTAGGTCACTGCGGAAATTTCCCCTTAGCAGTCACTCGTACCAACACACCCGAGCAACAGCGGGGACTGATTGAAGCCTTATCGCTTCGACACCAAAGGTCAAGGACGCGTCTTGTCCACAGCCCCATTCACGTGCGCACGACATGACGCAAACGCAGCGAGCTCCCGCAGAAACGCCGCCTGCGCCTCCGGGGGAACCGCCACGCCGCATTCGTAGCAGGCGCCGGTCATGCGGTCGAACCAGCGGCAACCGCACTCGTCGCAGGCGAGTTCGGGGGCACCGGCCGGGTTCCTGAAGATCATCGGCACGCCCCCATGAATGCAAAGCCAAGCGCGTCGAGCATTTCGTCGAGACCGCGCTCCTCGAGCACGCAGCGCCGCTTGAGCAGGTAGCAGACGATGTGTCCCGACCGGATGCCCGCACGAAGCACCTCGAGCAACTTCCCGGCAACCGCCGAGCGGACCTCCAGCAGCGACTGGGCGTCAGCAGCCAGAACGATATCGGCAGCGCTTGCGGCATAGCCAACGAACGGCTCGATCCGTGCGTCGACGCCGGAGTCGCCTACCTCCCACACGAGCATCTGCGTCGGCGCAGCGCGGGCCAGCAGGGCAATCCGAACGCCGGGATCGAACTGCACGAACAACTCGCCGTGGTGCGCGGCGGCGGCGAGCCAGGCTTCCGGCGATGGCAGCAAGGCGACAGCGGAGCCGAAGGTCGACCGTCGATCCGGCAAGCCTTCGGCGGTGATCGGCGTCACAGCCGCACGCCGAGGCGAAAGCCCTCCTGGATGGCCTGCTCGAGGCCGCGCGGAATCAGCGCGTCGCCGACGCCATGCAACTCGTCGACCATCCACTCGAATTCGTGAAACAACGGATGCGCCGGTGCCGCGCCGTCGGCCTGGACGACGGTGTCCGCCGCGACAAAGGTCTCCTCACCCTTCGCGTTTCTGACCTTGACGCCGTCGGCGCCAACTTCGATAAGCGAGCTCGAGGTCAGGCACTCGATGCCCAGTTCCTCGACCCAGGACGCATGACGCCACTTGAATGAGGGTTTGACGTCGCCGGCGATCCGTTTGTCGGACTCGATCACGATCACGTCGGCCCCCTGGTGCTTGCGCAGCGACTCGGCGAGGGTCAGGCCGACCTTGCCGCCGCCGACGATGACCACGCGCCGGCCGGTCTTGCTGCGGCCATGCGCAACGTCCAGCGCATCGACCATCCGCTCGGCGCCCTTGACGTGCGCGTAGCGTTTGTGGTCGAGCGTCGCGCCGGCGGCGATCACGCAGACATCGTACTGGTGCAGCACGCTGCGCATGAACTTGGCGTGCACCTCGGTATTGAGCCGCACTCGATGCCGAGCTTCTTGGCCACAGCCTCGTAGTGGGAGATCACCGACAGCAGGTCGTCCGGACGCGCGAGATCGTTGATCGCGTAGGCGTACAGGTTGCCGCCGATGCGCGTCGGCCTTGTCGAACACGGTTACGTCGTGGCCGCGCTTGACCGCGGTGATCGCGCATTCCATGCCGGCCGGCCCGGCGCCGATGACCATCACCTTCTTCTTCACGGCCGCCGGCGTCACCTGATACTCCGGCTCGACCTCGTGGCCCAGCGCCGGATTCATCGTGCAGGTGTAGGGCAGGTCGCGGAACAGCCGCGACAGGCAGTTGAGCGAGCCGATGCAGCGGCGCACCTCGTCGAGCCGGTCCTCGGCTGCCTTGTGGATCAGCTCGGGGTCGGCCAGCAGCGGCCGGCAGACCTCCCAGTAGTCGAAGACGCCGTCGCGCACGCAGTCGTCGGCCATCCGCGGGTCGGGCAAGCCGGTTGCCGAATGTGATCAGGGTGTTCGGGAACAGTCTTCTTGGCCCGCGCGGAGAGGTAGTTCCAGTAGCCCGGCGGGATGTCGCGGCCGATCGACGATTCCGGCGCCTCCTGCCAGCCGACGGTGACGCTGATCATGTCCACGCCGGCGTCGACAGCCTGCTGCATCAGCTCGAAGCACTCGTCCTCGGTGTTGCCGCCCCATCGGTCCATCAGCTCGGCGCCGTTCAGGCGGACCACCAGCGGATTGTCGGGCGTCGCCTGCTTGATGCCGTCGATCAGCTCGCGCATGAACCGGCCGCGGTTTTCGATCGAGCCGCCGTATTCGTCGGTGCGCTGGTTGGTGAAGCGCGAGTTGAAGTTGGCGAGCAGGTAGCCCATGAAGCTGGTGACCTCGGTGCCGTCGAAGCCGGCCCGAATCGCCCGCTGCGCGGCCTCGGCGTGCTGGCGGATGCAGTCGCGGATCTCGCTCCTTGGTCATCACCTTGGGCGGGCGGAAGTGCGGCAGGGTCTGCGGCACGTCCGAGGGCTGGATGCAGTAGCCGAGGTCGATGCCGCCGTAGCGTCCGGCGTGCAGGATCTGCTGGATCGCCATGGCGCCCTCCTCCTTGATGTCGCGCGGCGATGCGCTCGAACTGCGGCAGGAACTTGTCGTCGAAGATCGCGATCTGGCGGAAATAGGCCTTGCCCTCGCCGAGCGGATCGGGGTAGGCGCCCTGGTTGGTGATGATGCCGCAGCCGGTGCGGGCGATGACGCGCATGCGCGCGATCTCGCGCTCGCGTGATGAAGCCGTCGCGGGTGTTGTAGTTCGACACGCAGCAGGCGCCGTACTTGATGCGGTTCTTGATCTTGAAGCGGCCGAAGCGTCCGGGCTGGAACAGGTGCGGAAGTTTGGTGACTCCCGGTTGCATACGATGCCTCCTCGGATCAGGGAACCTACGAATCAAGCCTTGGCGGACGCCGCGTGCTCCTGCGCGAGCCTCGCGGCAACCGTTTCGCGCAGCTGGCGCTTGAGAATCTTGCCCACTGGACTCACCGGCAGCTCGCCGAACAATTCCAGCCGCTCGGGCAGCTTGAACGAAGCGATCTGCTTTTCGCGCAAGAAGGCGACCAGCTCGGCAAAGATCAGCGTCTCGCCGGGCAGCGTCACCACGCACGCGCAGGCCCTCTCGCCGAAGACCGGGTCGGGCATGGCCACCAGGACGACGGACTTTACCTTCGGGTGTGCGAGGATGAGGTTCTCGATCTCTTCGCAGCTGATCTTCTCGCCGCCGCGGTTGATCATGTCCTTGCGCCGGCCTTCGGTGTAGACATAGCGGCCGCGGCGGCGGACGATGTCGCCCATCCGGTACCAGCCTCCGGGCAGGAAGGCCTCGGCGTTCTTGTCAGGCGCGTTGTAGTAGCCGCGGATCGTGTAGGGGCCGCGGGTGATGAGCTCTCCGGCTTCGCCGTCGGCCACTTCGATGCCGACGTCGTCGATGACCATGATCTCGTCCTCGTCGCACACCGGGGCACCGGAGCTTTCGAGCAGCAACTCGTCCGGATCGTCGAGCCGCGTCATGTTGATCAGTCCCTCGGCCGTTCCGTAGATCTCCTGCGGCGTGCAGCCGAGCTGCTGGCGGAGCCGGCGCCGCAACTCGGGCGCGAGTCGCGCGCCGCCGTTCTGAACGACCTCAAGCGACGACAGGTCGTAGGTCGACAGAGCATCGGAGTTGAGCCACGTCGTGATCAATGGCACGACAGCAGCGATCACCGTCACTCGCTCCCGCTGCACCAGCGAGAAGACTTCGTCGACGCTCGTTCCGGAGGCGAGCACCACAGTGCCGCCGTAGTAGAACGTCGCCAGCATGCCCGGCGACGCCAGATTGTAGTTGTGCCCGAGCGGCAGGATCGCCATGAACACCGTGCGATCGGTGAAGCCGGCCGCAGTGCCGCACAGGCGCGCGTTGAGCACGTAATCGTCGTGGGTGCGCGGGATCAGCTTCGACATCGACGTGGTGCCGCCCGAAAGCAGCATCGTCGCCACGTCGGCCGGCCGGGGTCCCGCAACCGAAGCCGGCGACTTGGGCAGGCTGTCCATCGCCAACTGGCCGGGTCCCGGATCGCCCGCCACCAGCACGTGCTTCAGCTCGGGGAACTCGGCCTGCATCTCTGTCGCCATGGCCCGGAAGTCGAAGCTCCCGACGACATCGGGTATGAGGTAGGCGTTCGCGCCGGAAGCGCGCAGGAAGTGCCGCACCTCGGCATGGCGGTGCGCGCGCAGCGCCATCACCGGGATCACCCCGATCATGTTGAGCGCCAGATAGCTGACGACGAACTCGATGGTGTTCGGCAACTGCATCAACACGAGCTCACTTGGCCGCAAGCCGAGGCCGGCGAAGCGGGCGGCGCGGTCCTCGCAGCGCGCGAGGAGGGCCGCGTAGGTCACGCGCTGTTCCCCTTGTACCAGGGCGAGCTTCTCCGGCGAGCGGCGCGCGCTGCGCGCAAACATGTCGCCGATGGTCACGCCTTCCCACAGCCCGCTCGCTTGGTAGCGTGCTGCGACGTCCTCCGGCCAGCCGACGAACCCTTCCATAGCGCCCGCTCCCTATGAACTCATCGTGCGGTGGAAGAGAGGACTTCGTAGATGCCCAGCTTGCGCTGCAACGGCGCATCGTCCACGACGAACAGATAGGCCGACGCCGCGCCCGAGGCGTTGGCGAGCAGCACGTCGGCGTGCGTCGGCACGGCGATCGTGTCAGCCGTCTCGAAGCGATGCGTCGCCTCGTCGACAACGGCCGTGCCCGAGCCCTCGACGACGTGCAGCACCGCCGAAGCGGAGCGCCGGGGTAGCCGCAGCTCCTCGCCGGGCCGCAACTGGAGCGCCGAGAAGCCCAGCGACGCCAAGCATTCGCGCCCGGTCTCTGGGTTGACGTAAGCCAGCTGCACGGCTTCGTCGCGGGGAGTCACTGCCGCCAGCTCGCCCAACGCGCGCTGGACATCGCGCCACGGGAAACGCAGCATCGGATACGGTTGGCGCGGCCCGTCGAGCGAGCGGTACGGCACCACGCCACCGTTGCGGAAGCGCGCCCCGCCCCAGCCGACCGGCTTGTCGACCGACTGCGGGCGCCCTTCGATCGTGTACGACGCCTCGATTCCGTAGACAAGCGGCAGGTCGAGCGCGTCGAGCCAGATCACCGGGCCCCGTCCTTCGTGGCCGTGCTCGTGCCAGAGACCGGGCGGCGTGAGAATCAGGTCGCCCCTTCCCATATGCAGCTTCTCGCCGTCTACTACCGTGAACCCGCCCTCGCCCTCGACGACGAACCGCACCGCCGATGGCGTATGGCGGTGGTTGGATGCCGTCTCGCCAGGCAGAATCAACTGCAGGCCGACGTAGATGGTCGCGGTGGCCCTCATGCTCTCGAGTCCGAGGCCCGAGTTGCACAGGACCAGCACGCGGCGCTCGGCCTTCTCGATCGGCGTCAGTTCGCCGGCGCGCAGCAGATGCGGCCGGATGTCCCGATAGCGCCAGTGCACCGGCTGGGTCGATCGGCTCGGCCTGCCGTACGGCAGCACCGCGCGCAGCGACGGCCATAGCGGCAGCGTGTTCTGCGTTCGCAGGTCTTGCAGGTACTCTGCCGGGAGGTCCTCCAGGCGGCCCAGGCCGTCGGTCACGATGGTCTTCCTTCAGGTCATCACTTCCGGGTGCAGCGCCTCGTAGGCCGCCGCCAGGTTCGGATCGCGGCGCCTGACTTCGGCGTGATCGACGCGACCCGTACGCGTCATGTAACTGTAGGCGAGCTCGACCGGTGTGAGCGTCCGCACGAGACGGTCCATGTCCTCATACCAGCGCAGGCTCGCGTTCGCCGCTTCCCAGATCTTCCGCATCGGCGGCAGGCGCTGCTGCTGGAACAGCGCCAGCGCGGCCGGGACGTCCTTCGTCCCGACCTCCCTGAAGGCCTTGAACAACGCAACCGAATCCTCCATCGCGAGACGCGTGCCGGAGCCGATCGAAAAGTGGGCCGTGCGCAACGCGTCACCGAGCAGCACGACATTGTCGAAGCTCCAGCGCTCGTTCCAGATCACCGGGAAACTCCGCCAGTACGAGTTGTTCGAGATGATCCGATGCCCGCCCAGGTCCTTTGCAAAGACGCGCTCGCAGCACCGGATCGTATCGTCTGGGCCCATCGACTCGAATCCGGCGCGCTTCCAGGTGGCGCTATCGACCTCGACCAGAAACGTGCTGCGGTCCGGGCGGTAGCGGTAGTGGTGGGCGCAAAACACGCCGAGGTCCGTCTCGCGAAACGTCAGCGTCAGGCTATCGAAGGCCTTGGTGCTGCCGTACCAGATGAATTTATTCAGGCGCCAGTCGGTCGTAGTGCCGAACCTGTGGTCGTTCTCGCTGCGGACCCACGAAAACGCTCCGTTCGCTCCGACGACCAGATCGGCTTCGCCCATCTGGCCGAGGGCGGTGATCTCGGTGTCGAAGTGCAGTTTGACGCCAAGGCGCTCGACGTAGTCGTACAGCAGCGTCAGCAGCTCGAGTCGGCCGATGGAGGCGAAGCCGTTGCCGGCGATCGGGATCGTCGTGTCGTTGTGAACGATGGTGATGTCGGGCCAGTTCTCCAGGTGCGGCGTCAGGTACCGGTAAACGCCTCGTCGTCGGCTCGCAGGAACTCGAGGGCCCGATCGGAGAACACAACGCCGAAACCCCAGGTCGCATCGCGCGGGTTGCGATCGAAAATCGCGATGTCGTGCGACGGGTTGAGACGTTTCATCAGCGCCGCGAAGTAGAGGCCCGCGGGGCCCGCACCGAGGATACAGATCTTCATGGTTCGGTCACTCAGGAGGCGCGTCCGAGCCGATCATGGCGCATGCAGCCCAAATTCCTCAATAAATTGGTCAGTATATTTCAAATCACCATTGTGAATGTTCGCCCATGGAGCTACGCGGAATCGACTTGAATCTGCTGGTCGTGTTCAACGAGCTGATCGTGGAACGCCGGGTGAATGCCGTCGCACAGTCGCTCGGCATCACGCAGCTGGCGGTGAGCAATGCGTTGGCTCGCCTGCGGTGGCACCTCGCGGATGAACTCTTCCTGCGAACCTCGAAGGAGATGCCACCAGCTCACGCACGTTCATGCTCGCAATGACGGACATAGGCGAGATCTATTTCCTGCCGCCGCTGATGGTCCGAGCGAATGTGGGTCCGGCCGCTTGCACGGGCGTCTCGACCAGTTCCGTCGAAGTGCGTCACCCCGTGGTAGGTGCTGAACGTCAGCTTCGGAGGTTGCGAGCGTCCGCTTGCGCGGAAGTGGGAGGACAGCTCTGGGTCGGGTACGGTCCGTCGTTTCGCGGCGATGAACGACTCCTCCGCCGCGATTACGGTCGTTGAGTTCGGCATGGCGGGTGTCTCTGACCGGCCAAGAGCTGCCAGTCGGTGTGGCCGCGGAAATTCTCCGGTGAGCGGCCATTGACGAGGCGACCCGGCGCCTGGCGATCCCACGGCCGCCGCCGGGTACTCAGCCAACGTACCTCAGCTCCACGACCCGCCGCCTTAACCGTGAGGCGTAACATGAGCGGAGGGTCTTCTGCCGGTCATCGGTTCGTATTCAGCCAACCCGTATCAGGAGGGTGGCATGCACAAGCAGCTTGTCGTCTGTCTGATCGGCACTTGCCTTACAGTCGTACTGAGCAGCGGCGTTGCTGAAAGCCCCAATCCTGTCGGGCGCGCAACAGGCGCGATTGATGCAGTCGATGCCGCACGCGTTCAGCAGCAGCTCGCCGGCCTGGCGGTGCCGTTTCAGGCCAACGTCGGGCAGCACGACGCGCGTGTCGCCTACGTTGCGCAGACCTTCGCCGGGGCGCTCTTCGTTACCCGCGACAGTCAGTTGGTGCACAGCTTCCCGGGTAGACAAGCTGCGGAGAAGGACCGCGGTACGGGACCCAAGCCACTCGCGCAGCGCGAGCGCGGTTGGACATTGACGGAGACGTTGATCAACGCGCGGCCCCTGCCTCGTGGCGGGACTGCCAAGCGCGACGCACGTGAGCCGCTTCATCGGCAACGACCCGGCGCGGTGGCACAGCGACGTGCCGACATTCGACTGCGTGTCGCTCGGCGAAGCATGGCCGGGTATCGACGTGGAGCTCGCCGCCCGCGGCAACAATGCAGAGAAGCTGTTTACCGTTGCCCCGGGAGCCGATACGCGGCGCATCGCGATCCGGCTGCGCGGGGCCAAGCGGCTGGAACTGGCCGCCGATGGGTCGCTGGTCGCTCACACCGGCAACGGCCCGGTTAGTTTCACTGCACCGGCAGCGTGGCAGGACATCGACGGGCGACGTCGACCGGTCAGCGTCGCCTATGCACTCGCCGGACAACGCTATGGCTTCACGCTCGGCGACTATGACCACGCGCTGCCGGTCGTGATCGATCCCCTATTGCAGGCAACATACCTGGGCGCCGGCCCCACCAATCGAGCCACCGGCGTGGCGCTGGATGCGAGCGGCAATGTATTCGTGGCGGGGTTAACCGCTTCCGCCGACTTCCCCGGGACAGCAGGGGGGGCGCAGCCCGTCAGCGGGGGGGGATTTTACGATGCCTTCGTCGCCAAGCTGAACACCGGATTGACGACATTAGTCCAGGCAACGTATCTGGCCGGCGCTGGAGGTGACTCTGCATACGCCTTGGCGCTGGATGCGAGCGGCAATGTGTTCGTGGCGGGGGTGACCGGCTCAACCGACTTTCCCGGAACCGCGGGCGGAGCGCAAGCTGCCAATGGCGGCGGTACCGACGCCTTCGTCGCCAAGTTGAACAACGGCTTGACGACGCTGATCCAGGCCACATATTTGGGCGGCAGCGGGCCCGAACAGCCTCATGCCTTGGCGTTGGATGTGAGCGGCAATGTGTTCGTGGCGGGGTCCACCGACTCCACCGACTTTCCCGGAACCCGGCGGGGCGCAGCCCGTCAGCGGGGGGAAATGGCGATGCCTTCGTCGCCAAGCTGAACACTGGCTTGACGACATTGGTCCAGGCGACATATCTGGGTCGTGGTGAAACTGACCTCGCATACTGCTTGGCGCTGGACGCGAGCGGGTACGTTTTTTTGGCGGGGATGACCATTTCGCCCGAGTTCCCCGGAACTGCGGGCGGCGCTCGGCGATTATCAAGCCCGAGATGGCCTTCGCCGCCAAGCTGACCACGGATCTGCGCGCGCCGCCGGCGCGCCTCATCGTCCCTGACGGAACGTCGATCGCAGAAAGGTTCTCGACCTATCCGGAAGCGCGTTGGTTCGCGATGACGGTCGAGCCCGGCAAGACGTATGTCGTGGAAACCGCCGACACCCAGAGCGACCTGACGGCGAATGCGATTGGCGCCGTTGGAGTGTACGCCCCCGACAGCGTTTCGGCACCAGCGGAAGCGTATGTCGATTGCTCCGGCGGCAACGGGTCGCGGCCACCGGCGGTGGACGTCGCAAACGACGGCATTCGCTGCGTGATTCGCACCGTGCTACCTAACTGGGTAAATGGCGCGCGACTCAACAAGCGCCCGGTCTACATCAAAGTGACGCGGATGGACCCGGCCGCCGGCGGCGGCTCGCAGTTCAAGATCCGCGTGCGCGAGAGCACGATCTATGGGCGCTGGCTAACCGCAGGCTACGACTACCATGTCGAAGTCGAGAACACGACCGGTGATGCCATGTGCGTCGAGGTAACCCGCTATCCCGCATCGGGACTTCTGTGGTCACCGGGCCCCGGTTGGTCGGGATCGATAGCCTCATCCACGATGATTGTGCCCGCATTCGGGGCGGTGAAGCAGGTGATCCCGAACGGAAGCGCCGTAGGGACTGACCTCGATGGAACGCTGCGAATCAGCGCCTGCGATTCGCCGACAAACCTGATCCCGGGGGCACTACACGCGAGCACCTATGCGTTCGATCCATCGACAAATAAGTTCCTTCAATTCTTCACGTCGACGTCGAACCAGGACAAGACGCGGAGCACGTGGTAGATCGTGAGGTGACAACGACGGATGTGCACCGTTGCGTGTCCGCCCGGTTCCTTATGGCCGCTTTGCGTAGACCGTTATGTCTGCAAAGGGTCGAGAGCGCCGGTTCACTCCACTGCAACCAACGGCTGCAATCCGTCTGAAGCGGTCGGCTGGTTGGCGTCGGCAAATGGCACTGATGGCACAAAGGCGACGAACTCTCAACGGCCGCGGTGTCAACGGTGCGATAACAATGCCCGTCGTGCCTTGCGCAAGGACGTAAAAGCTCTTTCATACGACGATTCCACCAGTTCCCTGAGATAGGCGGCGGGGAACACCGATACGTCGACGATCGTGATCCAGCCATAGCGTCCGCGGTACCGGGCGGGCTTCACGCCCGGTATGTCGGTCAACTCGATGAAACGATCCAGCGTGACCCGCGTGCTGAATCGCCATCGCTCCGGATCGCTGGTCTTGAAATAGGCGAACTTCTTGCCGCCGACCGAGTAGACGAGGAAGTTGTACGGCTCGTCGTAGAGCGTTTCTATCGCATTGGGAAATCGGCGACAGAACCGCTTCAATTGCGCAACGTTCATGACGCGCGGAGAAGCGCGAGGGTCCTTTCGTCTTGAACGCCCGCGAAGTACTTGTCCAGCGCTTCACGAAAGACGGCGTTCCCCGGGTCGACAGACAAAAACAAAGTCAAGCACGACCCGAACTTCGCGGCGTCGACCGGCCCCAGGATCTGCGCCGCGCTTAGCCCGCGAAGCGCGTTCATCGCAGCCACGATCTCCGTCAAGCGCGGTCCGAGAACCGGATGCGCAAGGTACGCACGAGCCTCGTCTGCGGAGCGCATGCCGTAGAAAACAGCCCTCGAGCTCGTCCCCAATCCCTTTAGCTGCGGCAGCACGTACCAGATCCAGTGCGTCAGCTTCCTGCCTGCCCGCAGCTCGGCCAATGCGGACGCGTAGTCCTTGGCCTGCGCTTGCGCAAAGCGGTCGAGGTTGAAAGGATCCTCGTGCATGTCTATCGCCCCATCGAGGGTGGGAACAATAACGCCTTCTCCGGCCTATGTCCGCGTCCAGTGTAAGCGGACGTCGTAATTCGATTGGCCGAACTCGCGTCAGAAGGCGTATTCGGCTGGAGTCGCGGCCCGGGACCACGCCGTAGTAGGATCTGCGATCCGGTTGAGGCTATAAGCCCGGCTCGCCGCGGTCGCGACGTCGTCCATTCACTGAATTTCTGCATGCCGTCCTTCGGCGCCCACCCGGACGATGCGGACACCGTCGTCACGGCATTCGACAACGGCGTACGCGTCGTCGTCGTTCGCCTGCCGCACTTGGCGACGGCCGAGGTGAGCGTCTTCGTGCGCAGCGGCAGCCAGCACGAAAGCGCGCGCCTCAATGGCATCAGTCATGTCATCGAGCACATGGCTTTCAAGGGCACACGTACGCGCGACTGCCAGCGGATCAACCTCGATGCCGAGCGGCTGGGCGCCGCGGTCAACGCCCACACCGACAAGGATCACACCGCGTTCCACGTGCACGGTCTCGCGCGCGACGCGGCGGCCTTCGTCGGCATGCTCGGCGACATCGTGCGCGAGAGCACCTTTCCCGAAGCCGAGCTCGAGCGCGAGCGTGACGTCCTCCTGCACGAGTACGCGGAGGACGAAGACGACGCGATGGCGGGGGCGTTCAAGTTGTTCGATAACGCCTGCTACGGCGCGCATCCGGCAGCCCGCCCGGTGATCGGCAGCCGCGCGAACATCCGCCGCTTCACGCGCGACGACTTCGTCGCGTGGGTGGGTCAGCGGTACACCGGCGCCAACATGGTCGTCGGCGTTGCCGGCGATGTCGACCCTGACCAGATCGTCGCCGCGGCGCACCGGGCTTTCGGCGACATGCCCCGCGGCAGCAAGAACGTGATCGCCCCGCCTGATTTTGTCGGCGGCGTCCGCTCGCGCCGGCTGCCGGGGTCGAAGCAGGTGCATGTTGTCGTCGGCTTCCCGGTCCCGCCGCTACCGGACGGGCACGTGGCCTACGTCGTCGCCGCAGCGCTCCTCGGCGAGGGCATGAGTTCGCCGCTGCTGGACCGCGTGCGCGAGCGCCGCGGCCTCGTGTACCACGCCGACTGCTGGACCGACGTGAAGGACGCTTACGGTCAGTTCGTGATCGAGGCGTCGACCACACCCGAGCAGCTCCACGATTACGTGAGCGAGGTCGCGCGGTTGCTGCGCGAGCACGCAGAGACGACCGATCCCGGCGGCCTCGAGCGCGCGCGGAACCAGATCGCGGTCCGTATCCTCGGCGAGCGGGAAGCGCCCGCGCAGCGGCTCGAGCTCGCAGCGCTCGACCTCTTTGCGCTCGCTCGCGTGCGCTCGCGCGATGAGCTCCTCGCGAGCATCGCCGCGGTCACCGCCGCGCAAGTACGCGACGCGTTCGGGCGAATGTTGGACGCAGGCGCGGCGGTGGGCATCGCGGGCAGGATCGCGCAAGGCGAGGCCGAACGCGTGGCCAACCTCGTCGGCGGGTCTTGCGCCTAACCGTCGGGCGCCGGACCTCAAGGGGGATCCCACTGGGTCGGGGCCCGCGCCGCCCCGTTTCAGGCAGCCGCAGGGTCACGATCGCGAGGCGGACCCGACGGCCCGCCCCGCTCGATTGCGTGCCGGGTCGACTCGCAACCGAACGCTTGAACGGTTGCCGATCGCCGCGGGGGAACGATGGGGCCCGCCGCGATCGACGAGGATCCCGGCCGCCGACGGCGAACCGAGCCGCGCGATGGCCACCCTGGCCGCTCAGTCCCCGTCGTTCGCCTGGTCCTCCTCGTCGTTTCCCGTCTTCGGCACGAGCCGGTCGACCCGGTCGGCGGCCGCGCGGATCCAGGCGACGTCCGCCGCGCGCTGGGCAGCCGCCGCACCGGTCGCGCTTCCTTCCAGCGCGTCGGCGTAGGCGCGGAGCCGCCGCGCCCGCTGCCATTGCGCAGCGGTTTTCTCGGTTGCCTCCAGCCGCTCGAGCCAGGCCTGGTGTGCTTTCTCTCTGGCCTTGCGCCGCGCCCACGCCTCCTCCCAGCGTCGCTGCTCCTTCTCGCGCATCCGCGCGCTCAGGCTGATTCCGCTACTAACGCTGAAATGACTGTGCGGGACTTAGCTGGCGTTGGCGCTTACACTACCGTATATTTGTACGGTATACTCAATGCGCTTCTTCGCCGTCGTACTCATGCGCCATCGGGGCCGGCCCCTTGACCGGTACGAGATTGCCAACCGCGCCCCGCTTGTTGGCGACCTGCGCATCGAGGAAGTGAGCGACGAGACGCTACGCCGTTACGTGCGCATGGCCAGGCTCGTCAACGTTTTGCGCCCCCGGGAGCGTGAGGCACTGGCCACGCTTTGCGATCCCGCGCTAATCGCGATGAGTCCGCTCGCCTTCACCTCTCTGGCTTGGAGCGAGTTGGTGAACAAGACTTTGCGCAGAGCTGGCTAGTGCGATTCGCGTGATGGCAGAAAGCGAGCCGATTGCCCCCTGTTTGATGGGTGACCTGCGCCGCCCTATGGGCGCATCGATTATGTGCCCTTCCTGAGACAAGGGTAACAGTTATCTTGACGCGCACCGGCAGAAGGTTGTCGCGTCATGTGCGCGGCGCCGGGCGCACCTCGTGGATTGAGAAGCACCGCCGGTATAAACCGTTACCTATGTAACCGGAATACACCATCAGGAACGCCCGCTCTTCAGCGGCGAGCTTGTCGACAACGTCCTTCTCATAGGCAGGCGCACGCTCATCCACATCAAAGCTTGTAGCCGATTTGACGCAGCAAGCTCTTCCGCCACGCGATGTCGTCGTCGCCTTCGATGCCCTTGGGAGGATAGCCGTCCACCACGCCCAAGATGCCGCGCCCCTGCTCCGTCTGGGCGAGGATGACTTCGGTCGGGTTGGCGGTGGCGCAGAAGACGCGGCACACCTCCGGAACCATCTTGATGGTGTTGAGCACATTCACCGGATAGAAACCGTCGCCGAGAAAAATGATGAAGCAATGCCCGGCAGCAAGGCTCTTCGCGTTATTTTGCGCAAGCTCCACCATCGCCGGGTCGGTGCCCGACCATCGCACTAGGCACTAGCCCGAGGCTTCGCAGAAGGCCAAGCCGAACTTGATGCCTGGAACGCACGCCACCAGCGCTTCGTGGAGGTCCTCGACGGACTTGATGAAGTGCGTCTGACCGAGGATGAAGTTGGTCGCTTCAGGCGTGTCGATCGCTATCGTGACGAGTTGCATCTCGAACTCCTCCTCGGAGGACCAGAATGATTGCCGTGGTGCCGGCTTGGCGGCGACATCTTACGACGAGTGCGCCGCTCGACGCGGAGTTTGCGCCCGGCTCTCGCAGCGCGGAAGCAAGGCGATGCGCCGCAAAGCACGGTCAATATCGCGATCTCGACCGCCAATAGGGGCATACGGCGCGAGACCGGTTTGGGTGACAAGCGCACGAAACGGGACCCGGCTCAGCGGACGAAAACCGCCCAGTCACCCGCCGACGCGCGACCGGCCAAGAAAGGTTGGCGCGGTGTCCTCGATCGCGTTGGGCTTGCTGCCGCCCGCCACCCCTCGATTCTCGACAGTGGCCTCTGAATTCTTGCGCTGGAACGTGGCTTAGCGGTTCGCGTACCGCTTCGCCGCCGCGAGGTCTCGGCGCAGTTCCTCCGCCGTGCGCCGCGGACCGTAGCCGGGCGTGTCGCGCTGGATGCGCCATCCTTCCTTCAGCGGCCCCGCGTCCACCGTGTCGAAGCCGAACTCGTCGAGCAGACGGGTGACCGTGGCTTTGGCCCCTTTGTCGTCGCCGGCGATGACCAGCGCGCGGCGATTCTTCGTGCCGGCGGGCTGCCCGTCGGTGGTGAGCGCGGCGGCGTAGATATGGTTGAAAGCCTTGACGACCTTCGAGGTCGGCAGGTGCGCCTGCAGGAGCTCGGAAGTAGTGGTCGACTCGTTGTCGAGCTCGGCGATATGGCCGTCGCGCTCGGGGTAGTAGTTGTTCGTGTCGATCACGACCTTGCCCGCCAGAGGCTCGACCGGAACGGCTCGGTAGTTCTTCAGCGGCACCGTGACCACGACGATGTCTCCGGCCTTCGCCGCGTCGACGGCCGTCGCCGCCCGTGCCCTCGGTCCGAGCTCCGCGACGAGCGCTGACAAAGTGTCGGGCCCGCGCGAATTGCTGATCACGACGTTGTAGTGTTCTGCTACCGCGAGCCGGGCGATCTGGCTTCCTATGTGCCCGGCACCGATGATTCCGATCGTCTTTATGACCGTATCGTTCATGGCAATTTGCCTTTCGTTTGCCCTTTGGAACCCGCGACGCCGTACGCACGCCAGGCCTCTTGAAGCGTTGCGCCTTCCAGGATCACCATGAATAGAGGCTGCGACGCTGCTTGATCTTTGATCAGTCGCGGTCGGGACGATGTTTCCCGGAAGACGGCAGCAAGCACGACAGCGACTTCATCAAGAGCGCCGTCTGGCCAACGAAATAGTGTTGCGCCTGGCTCACCATCCGCTCGTAGGCACTGCGATCCAGTTCGCCCTCGAAGGCCTCCGAGGTGAGCTTGCCATCCTCCAGGCGCGTATTGCGGGACCTCACCCGGGCCTTGCCACCGGACGCCGAAATCGCCGTGTACGATTAGCGGAAGCTCACAAACCGGTTGGTCCTGGCGGCCGGCGCGATGACTTCGACCGCATTTTTCTCAAGCTTGGGGAGCGCCCGTTCGGCGCGTCGCACGGGATGCTCGCTCATGCAACACCTCTCACAAGAAAATTCTGATCACCGTTGACGCAATGCGTCATGGACGCATTGATAAGATCCGTGGCCGGGGACTGCGGCGTCAATATTACCCTGTCGCTCAACCGCGAAACGCAGGATGGGAAGCAAGGGAAACCGGCGGATCGTTGGTCTGTCGCTTTTCAGCACCTCGACGGACAGTCGCTTGATAGGTATAGATTCAGCACACTTCAATACAGCGTCATTCATCACAGTTGCGGCGCGCTGTGAGCGGCTACTCGATCCCTCTCCATGTCCCGGTCCCGTCAGGCATTTGCGTTCCGTAACGGTGGAACCTGGTGGCGCACTTTTCGCATTGGTAGGTCTCGCTGTTCAAGTCCGCAAAGACCTTCCACGAGCCGTAGCGGATCCCCTGAAACGAGGGTGGACCGATCCGCAGGCGCTACTCGATCACTGTCCATGTGACCTTGCGGCTCGGCTTCGCCTCGTGGCGGCGGAACTTCGTATGGCACATGTCGCATTCGTAGGTGTCGCTGGTAAAGTCGGCAAACTCCTTCGACGTCCCGTAGCCGCGCAGTCCCGGATGCTCGTAGATCATCGACGCACCATCGATCAGTGCGCGACATTCGTTGCACGGTTCCGGTTCCATATCGCTCCCTCCCCATTGGTCGCAGACGCAGCGCAGCCGTTCCAGATCGACGCAGAAGCTGCGATCCCCGGTCGCGACAGGGCGCACTAGCTTGACCGTCCTCCGCATTCCGGTCACGACTCGCGCCCGAAGCTGACGGGCTTGACCTTAGAAACGACCCGGCAGCCTTTCCTCGCGCGGCGCAAGACGTGTTTGACCAATGCGTCGCCCTCGATCACGACGTCAACCTGTCGGCCAAGCCGATTAGTGCCGCGCAGGACAACCTTTTGGCCGCTGCTGAGCCCGACCGCCAGCAGCTTCTCGCCACGGTCGAGTCCCATGACAATGACGCCGCGCCCCCTTGGCACAGCCCGCATTTCGTCTAACGCGAATACCAGCAGCTTCTCGTTCGACGAAAGCGCGGCAACATGGTCGAGCCCCGCCGTCAGGGGCACCGGGGTCACCGGTTCCTCGTCGGGCTCGAGGGACATGAACGTCTTGCCCGCCTTCACGCGCGAGACCATGTCTTCGATGGACGTGACGAAGCCGTAGCCACCGCTGCCAGCCACCAAGTATTTCTGTTCGGGCACGCCCGAAATAGCTTGCGCCACCTTGGCGCCCGCCTGCAGTTCGATCAATGTGGTGACCGGCACCCCGTCGCCCCGGCCTCCGGGTACATCCGCGGCGCGGATCGTGTAGGCCCTTCCCCGTGTGTCCAGAACCACGATCGGATTGACACTGCGCGTATCCAGGGTCGCGAGCGCGCTGTCACCCGATTTGTAGGAAAACTGCGTGGCATCGAGACCGTGACCCTGGCGCGATCGTATCCAGCCATGCCGCGACAGCGTTACCGTCAGAGGCTCGTCGGCGACGGTACGGCTGACGACCGTCGGCGCCACCGCTTCGATCAGTGTTCGGCGGGAGTCGGCAAACCTCCCGGTCGCCGCCTCGATCTCGGCAATGACGAGATCGGACAACGCCCGGTCATCGGCCAGGACATGCTTCAGTGTCTTCCGCTCGGACTTGAGCGCCTTGAGCTCGTTATCGATCTTGATCCCCTCCAGTCGCGCCAGCTGGCGGAGCCGGATTTCGAGGATGTCGTCCGCCTGGATCTCGGTGAGTCCGAACGCCGCCATCAAGTCCGTCTTCGGGTTCTCCGCCTTGCGGATGATGCGAATGACCTTGTCGATCGAGAGCAGCGCGATCTGCCGCCCTTCCAGGATGTGGACGCGCCGGTCGACTTCGCCGAGGCGGTACTGCGTGCGGCGCGTGACCGTGGCGAAGCGGAACGCGATCCACTCCTCGATGATCTGCTTCAGGTTCTTCTGGCGCGGGCGTCCGTCGCGGCCGAGCAGCACCAGGTTCATGGGCAGGCTGGATTCGAGTCGCGTGTGGGCGAGCAGGAGGTCCACGAATTCCCGTGGCTCCTGACGACTCGATCGTGGCTCGAATACGATGCGGACGGGCGCGTTCTTGTCCGACTCGTCCCGTACCGATTCGAGTGCGGAGAGCAGCAGCGTCTTCAGGTTGATCTGATCCTGGCTGAGTGACTTCCTGCTCTCCTTCGGCTTCGGGTTGGTCGCGCGCTCGATGTCCTCGAGAACCGCACGGGCCGACACGCCAAAGGGCAATTCGGTGATGGCGATTCGCCATTGGCCCCGCGCGATTCCTCGACCGTCCAGCGCGCCCGGATGCGCAGACTGCCTCGCCCCCCCTCGTAGATGGCCCGAATGTCCTCGGGCGGTGAAGTGATGTGCCCACCGCCGGGGAGATCCGGTCCCGGCATCAGCGCCAGCAGTTGCGCCACGCTGATCCCCGGCTTGCGGATCGTCCCGATCACCGCGCGCGCGACTTCGCCAAGGTTGTGCGATGGAATGTCGGTCGCCATGCCGACGCCAATGCCCGAGCTGCCGTTGAGCAACAGCATCGGCAGTCGCGCGGGCAACAGTTTCGGCTCCTCGAACGCGCCGTCGTAGTTCGGCGCGAAATCCACCGTGTCCTGCTCGATCTCCGCGAGCAGCAGCTCGGCGATCGGCGTCAGGCGACACTCGGTGTAACGCATGGCGGCGGCATTGTCCCCATCGCGCGAGCCGAAGTTGCCCTGCCCGTCGATCAGCGGATAGCGCAGGCTGAAGTCCTGCGCCTGGCGCACCAGCGCGTCGTAAGCCGCCGTGTCGCCGTGCGGGTGGTATTTGCCGAGCACGTCGCCCACCACCCGCGCCGACTTGACGTGCCGGGTGGGCGCGTACAACCCGAGTTCATGCATCGCGTAGAGGATGCGCCGCTGAACCGGCTTCTGGCCGTCGGCAACGTCGGGCAGCGCTCGCCCCATGACGACGCTCATCGCATACTCGAGATAGCTGCGCTCCGCAAAGGCCGCGAGCGGCAGCGCATCGTCGTCGCCGGCCATGCTTCCGCTTCCCCGCGGCGGAGGCGGCGCGGGTGCTTGCGGCTCCGCCGCTGCGCCGGCAAAGAGCTCGCCGGTCAACGTGTCGGCCGCAGCGGCTGCGCGCCTCGCGTGCGTGCCCCTTGACTTGGTCTTGCGGGTCGATCCTGGCATGACGTATCCGTGGAGTGTGTCCGTTGCGCAGCGACTTCAGATGTCGACCTCGACGGTGTTGCCGGATTGCTCCATCCACTCGCGGCGGCTCGCGGCCTCGGTCTTGCCCATCAGCTTCGTGAACACCCGCATCGCATCGGAGGCCAGTTCCGGCGCAACCCGTACCGGCAGCACGCGGCGAGTGTCCGGATTCATCGTCGTCTCCCACAGCTGCTCGGGGTTCATTTCGCCCAGACCCTTGAATCGGCCCACCGACCATGAACCAGCCTTCACGCCTTCCTTGCCGAGCCGATCTTCGATCGCCGCGAGCTCGGCGTCGTCCAGCGCGTAGAGCTTGCGTGGCGGGCGCTTTCCCTGCGGCGGCACGTCGATGCGATACAGCGGCGGGGCGGCCACGCAGATGTGGCCGCGCTCGATCAACTTCGGGAAGTGCCGGAAGAACAGCGTCAGCAACAGAACCTTGATGTGGCTCCCGTCGACATCGGCGTCGGCCATGATGATGATCCTCGAATAGCGCAGGCCGGAAAGATCGACGTCGTCGCCCGCCTGGTGCGGGTCCACCCCGATCGCTACTGCGATGTCCTGAATCTCGCTGTTCGCAAAAAGCCGGTCCTGCTCGACCTCGAAGGTGTTCAGCACCTTGCCGCGCAGCGGCAGGATCGCCTGATACTGCTTGTCGCGCGCGAGCTTGGCCGAGCCGCCAGCCGAGTCCCCTTCGACCAGGAACACTTCCCGGCGCGAGACGTCCTCGGATTCGCAGTCGGTCAGTTTACCCGGCAGGACCGCCACACCGGAGCCCTTTCTCTTTTCGACCCTCTGTGCCGACTTGAGCCGCGTCTGCGCCTGCTGGATGACGAGCTCCGCAATCCGCTTGCCATGATCCACGTTCGCGTTCAGCCACATCTCGAACGGATCGCGGATGACCTGGATCACGAGCTTCAACGCATCCCGACTCGTAAGCTTTTCCTTTACCTGTCCCTGGAACTGGGGATCGAGGATGCGCGTCGACAGCACGTAGTGCAGCCGGGCGGAGACATCCTCCGTTTGCAGGCGCACGCCGCGCGGCAGCAGGTTGTGGTGGTCGACGAACGCCTTCACCGCTTCGAACAGCGCCGCACGCAGCCCCGCTTCGTGGGTGCCGCCCGCCGGCGTGGGGATGAGATTGACGTAGCTCTCGCCCTCGCCGCGTCCTTCGCCGTACCAGGCAAGTGCCCACGCAGCGCCCTCCCCTTCGGCGAATGTGTCGCCGTCTTTCGGCGCACTCAAATATCTCTCGCCCGAGAAGATCGGCGCGACCGGTTCCAGCCCCTCGCTCAATTCGGCGAGGTAGCCTTTGAGACCTTCCGGGTACGACCAGGTTTGCGACTTCTGCGCCTTGCCCTGCTCCGCCCGCAGCGTGACCTTGACCCCGGGCAGCAGCACCGCCTTGGCGCGCAGCAGGCGCGCGAGTTCCGGCACCGAAACGTTTGGAGCGTCGAAGTATTTGGGATCGGGATAGACGCGCACCGTCGTCCCGGAGATGCGAGATCCGCAGCTGCCGACGATTTTCAGCTTCTCCGCCACGTCGCCGCCGGCGAAGACGATCCGGTGCACCCTGCCGTCGCGCTTGACCTCCACTTCGAGCCGCTTCGACAGCGCATTCGTCACCGACACGCCGACGCCGTGCAGGCCGCCCGAGAAGGCGTACGCGGCCTGGTCTCCCTTCTTGTCGAACTTGCCGCCCGCGTGCAGGCGCGTGAACACGAGTTCGATCGTCGCCACCTTCTCCTCGGGATGAGGGCCGACAGGGATGCCACGACCATCGTCCTCCACCGACACCGAATGATCGGCGTGCACGACGACGTCGATGCGGGTCGCGTAGCCACCCAGCGCCTCGTCGGCTGCGTTGTCGATTACCTCCTGGACGATGTGGGTGGGATCGCTCGTGCGCGTGTACATGCCCGGCCGCTCCTTCACCGGCTGCAGGCCCTTCAACACGCGAATCGACGCCTCTTGGTAGCTTCCTCTGGCCAAGGTTATGCTCCCTTCGGGATTAATCGGCAGCCGACCCCATGCCACGCGGCCAAGCCTTCGACGTCCAGACCTTCGATGCTATCGCGCTCGCCGGACTCCACGCAGGGGTAAAGAGATGCTGTTGCTGCCCCCACGGCAGCGACCGCGAAGACGTTGCGCTCACGCGCCCAGCCCGCGTCAGGCGGCACGTCAAGCTGCTCCATGGCGCAGCGCTCGACAATCGCCCGTGCCCGCGCGGGTCCTTGCGTTTCGAGCGCGCTCGCTTCGGTGAGGCGGGCGTCGGGATCGAACTCTTGCCACCACAGTCGAATGCCGCGGAACACAGCGACAACCAAAACGGAGTTGCGACGTTTTTGTAGACAGCTAGAGCAATTAGCCGGAGTGTGCCTCGACATTAGTCGCAACCTCGCGATTGCACCGCCATGCCCTGATTCGCTACCGCTTGCATTGAAGCTTTGATCGCCTCTTCATCGCCAAGGTAGTAATGTTTGATCGGCTTGAGGTCATTGTCCAACTCATAGACGAGCGGCTGGCCCGTAGGAATGTTGAGTTCGACGATGTCGGTATCGGACACGGTGTCTAGGTACTTTACCAGCGCCCGCAAACTGTTGCCGTGGGCCACGATGATCACATGCTTTCCCGACCGTATTGTCGGCGCGATGGTTGCGTGCCAAAAGGGCAAGAATCGCGTTACCGTGTCTTTCAGACACTCGGTCCGAGGAAATGCGCCGGGAGCGAGCTCCGCGTAACGCGGGTCGCTTATTTCTAGACGCGGATCGCCGTCCGCCAACGGAGGCGGTGCCGTTTCGTACGCGCGACGCCAGATCTTTACCTGCGCGTCGCCAAACTTGGCCGCCGTCTCGGCCTTGTTGAGTCCCTGCAACGCGCCGTAATGGCGCTCGTTCAGGCGCCAGGAATGGATCACCGGGATCCACATGCGGTCCATCTCCTCGAGCACCACCCACAGCGTCTTGATTGCGCGCTTGAGGACGGAGGTGAAGGCTAGATCGAACTCGTGGCCTTCGTTCCTCAATAGCGCGCCGGCCGCCTTGGCTTCGGCCAGTCCTTTTGCGCTAAGCCCAACATCGGTCCAACCAGTGAACCGGTTTTCCTGGTTCCAGGTCGATTCGCCGTGGCGCAAGAGGACGATCTTCTTCATGGTCGGGTCTCGGTGATTGGAGTCAACCTCAGCGGACCGACGGGCGCAAGCGCGCGGCTTCACGCGCCAACGCAGTGATCCCTCGCCAATCGCCCGCGGTGACCGCGTCCTTCGGGGTCAGCCACGAGCCACCGACGCAGCCGACATTTGGTAGCGCCAGAAAATCCGGCGCCGATGCGGCAGTGACGCCGCCTGTGGGGCAGAACGTCACGTCCGGGAACGGGCCCAACAATGCCTTCAACATGCCGATGCCGCCCGCCTGCTGCGCCGGGAACAGTTTCAGTTCGGTGAAACCCGCGGCGCGTGCCGCGATCACCTCGGAAGGTGTCATCACACCGGGAAGCAGCGGCAACCCGCTCGCACGCGCGCCTTCGACCAACTCCGCCGTAAGCCCGGGGCTCACACCAAAGCGAGCGCCGGCCGCCATGGCGAGCTTGAAATCTTCGGAGCGTGTGATCGTGCCAACCCCGATGATCACGTCTTCCACGGCGTCTGAGATCGCCCGAACAGCCTCCAACGCGACCGGCGTGCGCAGGGTGACTTCCAGGACGCGGACCCCACCCGCGACCAAAGCTTTGGCCAACGGTACAGCTTGCGCCAGTTCGTCGATCACGATCACCGGGATCACCGGGCCGACGCGCATCAGGTCTCGCGCTTTCATACCGCGAATCCTACACTCGGACGGTGCAACAGATTGGCGGTGCCAGGCGTTCCGAACGGCATGCCCGCCGTGATGGCGATGATTTCACCAGGCCGGGGTGCCCAATTTGACGGCCGGCTTCGGCCCAAGAGCGTTGGATGGAGTCCTGTTTTCTCCAGACGGGATGGACGATGACCTAAGATTGTCGATGTAACCCTCCACCTGCTCCTCGCTGGCAATTCATCAATCGGGCGAGATTCTACCGTGGAGGGGAGCTGAACTGATGCCGCCTCCCACCGCTGCCCAAAGCACCCGACGAAACACTGGAAGACCGGACACGCGTCGCTTCCGCCCGTCGCGTCCTTGGCCAGGCGCGCGCTTGAGGCGACGTTCGTGGCGCGCTTTCCGGAGCGCACCGGCGCCCATGAAGGTCATCCTTGGTGTCGCGGTGGTCCTCGCAATGGCCCTTGCGACCAACGGGATCTATCAGGTCATCCGCAAGCCATCCGAGCTGTTCTTTCCCGTTAGCGGAGCACTCTACAAGACACCTTCCGAAACGTGGCGACAGTACGCACCCATCTTCAGAAAGTACGCGACGGACGTGATCACCCCCGACCTTCTCGCGGCGATTGCGCAGGTGGAAGGCTCTGGAAATCCGGTGGTGCGGACCTACTGGCGTTGGTCATGGACATCACAGCCCTTCGAGGTGTACCGGCCGGCGTCGAGCGCCGTCGGGATGTACCAGATGACCGACGGCACGTTTGCAGAAGCGCGGCGCTATTGCATTCACGATCACACTGTTGTTGCGGATGGGCCTTGGAATAGTTGGCGATCGTGCTGGTTCAATAGCTTGTATGCCCGAGTGCTGCCAACTCACGCTGTCGAACTCACATCGGCCTACCTCGATCGGAGTGTCGCGATCACGCTCGACCGGCACCGAATGGCCTCCGCTACGCTCCAACACAAGCAGGAGCTGGCTGCGGTGATCCATCTGTGCGGCGCCGGCGCGGGCGACGACTACGCGAGACGCGGACTTCGGTTGATTGATCACCAGCGGTGTGGGGATCACGATGTCCGCAGGTACCTCGCGCGCATCAGTGAGATGAAGGGCGTGTTCGGCCGCCTCGCACGAATTCATTCAGACGGACCACCTGACAGCGCTGCCACTTCCCACAACTATCCGTAAGGCGTTGTTAATAAATAACGGTATCAAAGTCGCTTCATGTTCGGCTTGATGACGTAGTTCCACTCGCCGTGAAATTTGTCACGCTCCAGGTTGACGCGTCTCATCTCCTCATCGGTGACTTCGCGTCCGGTGGGGTATTTGCGTCGATCCAGTCGGCAGGTGACCTTGAGGCCCTTCGCTGTAGTGGTCCCTGCGATGAGTTTGATGATCGTCTCGTAATCGCGCAGCGGCTCGCCGCGCCAGTTGGAGGAGATGAACGAGAACAGGCGATGCTCGATCTTGTTCCACTTGCTGGTGCCGGGAGGAAAGTGGCATACCGCGATGCCCAAGCCCGTCTGGTCGGCGAATTTCTGCAACTCCAGTTTCCACAGCCGCAACCTCCACCCGTTGCTCGCGCCGCCGTCGGCAGTAATCAGGATCGCTTTCGCGTTTGGATACAGGCCTCGGCCCTCCCCGCGCCACCAGCCGCGAATCGAGGCGACGGCGAACGCCCCGGTGTCATGATCAGTTCCCACGTTCACAAAGCCGGCGTTGCGGCCGATGTCGTAGATGCCGTAGGGAAACGCGCGGGGAACGTCCTTGCCCGGGAAATCGTGACCTTGAACATGGACGGGCTGCCCGCTCGCGCGCCATTGCTGGCCGGCGTTGAGGTAGTTGCCGATCAGCTCCTTCTTCTTGGTATCCACCGAGATGACCGGGATGCCCTGACCCAAGCAGCGCTTGACGGTGAGATTGATGTGCCGGAACTGCGCGTCCCGGTCCGGGTGGTCCTCGCCCTCTTCGGTCTTGCGATTGCCCTGCAGGCTATAGTCCAGATCATGCAGAATCTGCGCCACCTTCACGTGGCTGACCGGATGATTCTGCTCCCCCAGTTCCTCCGCAATAGCGCGCGTGCTCTTGCAAATCCAGCGCAGCGCCGACTGCGGGTCGCCACGCGTTTGCTCATCGATCAACCCTTCCAGCGTCTGCACCAGTTCCGGGTCGGACACCGTGATGGATTTGCGGCCGGCTCCAGGGCGACGAATGCGACCCACCAGCGGTTTGCCTTCCTCCAGTTCGTGAATCCCCTTATGGATCGCCTTGCGCGAAAGGCCGCAGGCGCGCGACACCACCGAAACGCCACCGAAGCCCAGGCTCATGGCTTCCGTGGCCGCCATGATCCGCCGCGTGCGCTCATCCAGATGCGGCCAGGCGGCGCGAAACTTCCGCTTCAACAACTCCGATGGCGTGCTCACGAGCGTAGAGCATACCGTAGAGTTCGTTAACTGTCACCTTTATTTATTAACTATGCCTAAATTCGATGCCGGATAGCAGTCGGCGACGAACGGCCGGGCAATCCTTCGGTGAGCTGTTAGGGCAAGCTCCGTTGCTGTAATGCGGCCCAAGCCTCGATCCGCTGCGTGTAGAGTTCGCCGATCTGCGAGTAGAACTGCGATTCGACGCCGACAACGAAGCGGAGCATTCGGTCCAGGTCGAAGCCATCGTCGCCGAAATTCATCTCCAGTACGTCGAAAATCGAGCAGGCGCCATTGAAGAAGGCCTCGAGTTCCCCCAACGTGAGCGGCTGCAGCGACGTGCGTGTGCGCTTCTCCGATAGCGTGTCCCCGCTGGACTCGTCAACCACACGGTAGTAAATGCGGCGCCTGCCGCGACGAGCATAGACGCTCGTGACGTCCTGCGTCGTCGAAGCGATCGTGGTGCGCATGATCGCCACCTCGTTTGCTGTCAGGTCCGGCAAGTACTCGCCGTCCATGAAAGCCGGGTGAATACGACCGAGCGATTGGCGATCTGCTTCGCTCAACGCCGACTGCGCCAGAAAGCTGGGGATTTCATCCACGCGCCGAGCGTCGATCAAGCGCTTCAGCGCTGCTTTGCGCTCAGCCCCTTTGATGCGGGCGAGCAGGTGCTTTTCGAGGCCCAGTGGCCAAAAGTACGAAGTCGGGCGAAACGCTAGATCGACGCCTGGGATTTCGGGTACTGCAGGCTTCTTGCTCATCGTTGACTCCACGGCAAGCTCCTTGTTGTTGTAATTCGTCGTGCCAAGTCGAGCGCAGCTGCAACGCGACAGACTACTGTCCCCACCGCAAGGCCAATCCCAGTGGCGCGGGTTTCATCGACGAAGTCAGTATCGGTTCATCCACCAGGACCTCAGTTCGTCGTCCATGTCCTCCACAGTTATGCCATCGTTGAGGCTCCTGACGAATGAACTTAGCCGGTTCCGGTCTTGTGCGCTGCAGCCGCTCGAGCGCCTTGGCCTCGTCCATTGTCAGGGGATGCACGCTCGAGCGCGACCCCTTCGCGCGCCGGCAGTAGATCGTGCCGCGCTCGAGGTCGACGTCGCTCCAGCGCAGCTGCACGAGCTCGCAGGCGCGCAGCCCGTGGCGGTAGGCGACGAGGATCATCGCGTGGTTGCGCGCGCCGTGGCGGCACTTCTTCGCGGCGCGCAGCAATTGCGCGACTTCGCTGCGGGTGAGGTAGGTGCGAAGGCGTTGCTGGGCAGCCATGGAACGAGGCTACCGAACAACGCTTCGTCTTCAAGGGCGAGCATGGCGTGGCGCACGCTCGACTGCGGCGCATAACGCGGGCGCCACGTCATTCGCAGGCGGCGCGGCCCTGCCCTGCCGAACCACTTTTCGGGTGCGGGTCGACCGGCAACCTTACGCCCAAAGGGTTGCGGGTGCGCGCTCTGGGGGCCGCTCGCCGCCGGCCGCTCACTGGCTTGGTTTCCGCGAGCTCCGGCGGCTAGAACGCGTCGTCGGGGCGCGCGAGATCCCGGTCAAGGGGACCGGGAGCCGTTGCGGCGCTGCGGCCCTCGTGTGGGCCTATAGGAGATCGCCCAGCTGCTCCCGGCCGAGATCGCAGTCGCGCAGGATCTTGGCGAGCAGCCCCGGACCGATCGATTCGCCGGAATGGACGGGGACAACGGTGGATCGCCCGTCCGCGTGGCGAAGAAAGTGATGGCTACCTTTGACCCTCAGGACCTCGAACCCGGCCTTTCTCAGCGCGGCAATCAGCTCCTTGCCGCTGAGGCTCGGAAGCGAGGTCATGCGGCAACGGTGATCCGCTGAACCCCCACGAAATCGAGCGGCTCTGGCGGTTCGCCCTGGACCTCGAGACAGAGCTCGATGGCTTCGCGAATCCGTGCCATCAACTCGTCGAGCGATTTCGCCTGCGTGTGGCAGCCGGGCAGCGCCGGCACCGACGCCACGAAATATCCGGCCGAGTCCTTCTCGACCACGACGTCAAATTGCCGCGACATGAGAGCCTCCTGAGCCAAATTGTATGCCGACTCGACCAGACACGGGGGACTTCACATCACGGCGCCGAGCGGCGTGGCGCGCCACTCGCAACCAAAGGCTCCGAGTGGTGCGAATGTGCTATCGGAGCGCCCAACGTTTCCGACTGGCACTGTTTAAGGCGAGCACCTCAGCGTTGCCGGAACGCCAATGACGGCAGGCGTGCATCACGTAGAATCGCGTCGGAGCTAGCCCGCGGGCAAGCCGATATGGAAACGTACGACCTGGATATCGCCGATCTCGGTCTCGATCTCGAGGCGAAGATCCTCGTTCCGCCGTCGCTTCCTCGAAGAACTGCAGCAAGCGCATCGTGGCGGCCGGCTGCAGTTCTTCGGTGACGACGCGGGGCTGAGTGATCCGCGCGCGTTCGGCCAATGGCTCGCGCCGCGGCGCGAGTGCGAATGGGTCGTCTATGCCAAGCGCCCCTTCGCCGGCCCGGCGGCGGTGCTCGCCTATCTGTCCCGCTACACCCATCGCGTGGCGATCGCGAACTCCCGCTTGCTCGGCTTCGCCGATGGCGGCGTCACCTTCCGCTGGAAGGATTACCGCGCCAGTGGCAAGACCCGCTACAAGGCGATGACGCTCAGCGCCGACGAGTTCATCCGCCGCTTCCTGTTGCACGTCCTGCCCAACGGCTTCCATCGCATCCGCCACTACGGCCTGCTCGCCAATGGCCAGCGCCGGGAGCATCTCGCTCACGCGCGCGAACTGCTGCACGTCATTCCTGCCGCGACCGAACCGCAGGCCAACGACGGGGCGCCACTCGCCAACCCGCCGCCGACTTTCATCTGTCCGCACTGTGGCGCCGCGATGAGCGTCGTCGAGACCTTGGTGCGCCGAGCATCGATCCGAGCGCCGCCCACCTTGCGAGTTGCCGCATGAACGCCGGCACCGGCAACGCCAACCCTTTGTCCGCTATGCGGCCGCCACCGCCGAGAGCGGACGGTTTCGCCTTACGCCACCGCCACGCGGTTTCCGGCGCTCGCGTCATCGTCGCATTCGGTGCGGCATCCGCAGCAGCGCCCATCATGACGCCATCGGCCGCGGCCCGCGCCCCCCCTTGGCGGCTCCCTCACACGCCGGCGCGCTGTCCAATCCCCATAGCGGCTTAGCTTCGCCGAGCGGCAGCGCTGTTCGCCGCGGTTTCCTCCCTCGAGGCTTGTGCAACGCCTGCCCGTGCAGCAGCGTCACCCACTCGCACGTCGGCGCGTCACGGCAGGCAATACATGATGTCTTAACAGGAGCGGCCGTTCGGCGCGGGCGCTTCAACTGGCGCATTCGGCCACGCGCGGACACTAGCCCGGAATCCCATGGAACCCGGCCCGCTAACGGCATAGCTCGCTTCATTGCGATGCCGCGATAGCCGGGCCGCGTCGCCGGCAGCGCAACTCCTGTCTGATCAAGCCAACTACGGCGTATGGTCGCTGTGGATGCGGCCGGTCTTTGCTCCCACCGTGGTGGCTAGGCGTTAAGTATTTACGATACTTATCGTATATAACCCACTATGTCTTGTATGCCATGACCGGCGGCGCCCCGAAGCTCTCGTTCCTTCAAACCAAGGCGCACCGTCCCTGGGGTGCGAAACCACCAGCCGTAGGGGCTTGACAAGTGAAGTAACACAAGACATAGTGGACATATGTCTGACAGTGAATCAGATGAGTTAACAGATTTCGGCCGCTACTTCTTGCGGCCCGGCAACCCCACGCATCGCCAGTACGAGGCCCTGCGCGCCTATTTCGTCGAGGCGCTGCCCTCCCACGAAGTCGCCCGCCGCTTCGGCTACAGCCCAGGCAGCTTCCGCGTCCTGTGCCACCAGTTCCGCGCCCAGCCCGACCGCGCCTTCTTCCTTCCACCCGCCAAGGGGCCCAAGAGCGCCCCGAAGACCGACCCCGTGCGCGACCAGGTGATCGCGCTACGCAAGCAGAACCTGTCGATCTACGACATCAGTCGTGTCTTGGCGGGGGACGGATGCACGCTCAGCGCCGCCACCATCGCGCAGATGCTCAAGGCCGAGGGCTTCGCCCGCCTGCCGCGCCGGCGCGACGACGAGCGTCCCGAGCACCCCCATCCCGAAGCCGCCGCCCCCGCCGATGTGCGGGCCCTGGATTTGTGCCCGCGCAGCGTGCGTACCCGCTTCGGCGGTCTGTTCCTATTCCTGCCCTGGCTGGCCCGCATCCCGCTGCCCGCGCTGCTGCAGCAGGCGCACTTCCCCGGCTCGCGCCAGGTGCCGGCGGCCTGCGCCGTGCGCGCCCTGCTCGCACTGAAGCTCTTCGGCGCCGCCCGCCACAGCCACGTCATGAGCGAGGTGTTCGATGACGGCCTCGCCTTGTTCGCCGGACTCAACCGCCCACCTAAGCGCTCGTTCCTCACCGAGTACAGCTGCCGCATCGATCCGCGCGCCCACGCCGCCTTCATGCCCAAGTGGTTCGACGCCGTCGGTAGCCTCGGATTGGAACGCGGCCTGAGCTTTCACCTCGACTTCCACACCATCCCCTTCCATGGCGAGGACGCGCTCATCGAGAAGCACTACGTGTCAAAACGCAGCCGCCGACAGAAGGGCATGCTCGCCTTTCTGGCCGAGGATGCCGATGCCCGAGTGTTCTGCTACGCCAACAGCGATCTGCGCAAGGCCGAGCAGAACGACGAGATCCTGCGCTTCGTCGAATTCTGGCAGCAGCGCACCGGCAAACTACCCCACGAGCTGGTGTTCGACTCCAAACTCACCACCCACGGCAATCTCGACCGCCTCAACCAGATGCGGATCGAGTTCATCACCCTGCGCCGGCGCTCGCCCGAGATGCTGCACGCCATCGCCGCGCTGCCCGAGTCGGTCTGGCGGCGCATCGAGTTGCCCAACGTCGCCCGCGCCTTCCGCACCCCGCGCATCCTCGATCAGCGCATCGAACTCAAGGGCTATCAGGGCAAGCTGCGCCAGCTCACCATCACCGACCTCGGTCACGAGGAGCCCACCTTGCTGCTGACCAACCAGCTGTACCGCTCGGCGGCCAAGCTCATTACCCGCTACGCCCAGCGCATGGTGATCGAGAACAGTATCGCCGACGGCATCGAGTTCTTCCACATCGACGCCCTGTCCTCGGCGGTGGCGATGAAGGTCAACTGCGACCTCCAGCTCACCCTCATGGCCTCCAGCCTGTACCGGCTGCTCGGCGCCCGCATCGGCAACGGCTATGAACATGCCAAGTCCGCCCATCTGTTCCGCGACTTCGTCAACGCTACGGCGCAGATCACGATCGACGACCAGCAGGTGCACGTGCGGTTCCAGAAACGCGCGCACAACCCACTGCTCCTCGCAGCAGACTTCGCTACCACCAACGTACCGATCCCATGGCTGCAGAACAGAACGTTGCGCCTCGCCTTCGGCTGACAGCCGGCCGTGGTGTTAACTCAACCAACTACCATGAGATTCCGGGCTAGTCGCCGTCGTGGGCTCCGTGCTTAGCCGACGAAATGGGCGGCTCTAGCCGCCGCAGCGACTAAGCCTGCTCCTCGCCATCTCGTTGCCTTCTATTTTTTGGCGGACACTCGGTCGCTGGCTGCGGCTCGGCAGCGGCCATGCTGCGTCCGACGCGCCGCGTCAAGGGAAAGTTGAGCCGCAGCTCGACACCCTCCGGGCCGCGTTCGATGATGGCCTCGCCCAGCACTTCGCCCAGGCCTGATTCGCTCGCCGGCAGCTCGTAGGATGGGCAGGTCGGGCGATGCTGGCCTCCGGTTTCCGGCATGCGCTTGATCACGAAGTCGCTGAACTTCGAGACGTACATCTCCACGCCGCCGTCGACGCACAGGCACCGTGGCCGCGCCGGCGTGCCGTAGACGCGGGCGAGCGCGTCCTGCAGCCAGCGTTCGTCGGCCGCGAAGATCCTGCCGTTGATCAGGTAGCGCTGCTCGTCCATGCCATGGCGATGCCCAGCGAGCCCTACGGCGACTCAAGGCGAAGCGGGATGGCCAGCCGGCAGAGGGCCCACGCCTGTTTGTTGTACGCGCATGGAGGCATGCTCTGCGCTCGGCCAAGCGGTCTCAACCCCCAAAGCCGACGGAATCTGCCGTCTTAACCGCACGGTTAAGGCGACACGTATTGGCGGCTTTTCGGGTTGTCGCTAGCCGCAGGCCCGTACCAAAATGCGCCCCAGGGCTTCCGTGCCATGCAAGGTGGCAACGGGCAGCCCCCGAAGGATAGTGGCGGCGGACACGAACGTGCCGCGGAGAAGCAGTACAGAGCTCTCGCCAGACTTGATCGGACGAGCCGCCAGCAGGAAATCAGGCGAACTCGCGTTCGCATCGTGAGTCGAATTTTCACACCAACTTGAAGCTAAGGGTGTGAAAGGACAATCGATTTGGTAAGCCGCCGACCCTGATTTCGAGTTAGATGGATTGCATTTTCAAAACAAAAGACTGGGCGCAATTGTGTCTGCAAATGATACGGGGTCGCCCGATCTCCCTGCCCTTGCCTTCAATGAAGACCACGAAATTGCAGAAGGTTCAAGACAACCACCGCGACATCGCCCGCCAATACGGCTCGGCCATTCTAACCTCGCATCACAGCCTCGATCTAGGTTGCATTCGCGTGTGTCAACGCCATTGGCTTGACCGATGCGGCTATCTACACTGAGTGATGCCCGAGCGGCCCGAGCCTCTTGCAGAGGCGGGTCGCCCGGCGCCCGGCATTTTTCAGGCAGCCCCGGGCCCTCGCGCCCCTTCCGCACTGAGCGCCACTGAGCCGGACTGATTTACGCGATTCTCACGCGACAATTTGCGTCATCCCCGAGATACGCCTCGGCGGACTCCTCCGCGTATTACCACCCAGTAGCGGCATAAGGCAAGTAGCTGCGAGAGCCGGACCAATACGTCAAAGCGCCCGCCCCCGCGTCGACTTTGCCGCATAGTTGTCACCAGATGCGCTTGACTCCGTACTTCCGAAACATCGGGTCGGCAGAAACGATTACACAACGCTCCTCGAGGGCCTGCGCAGCGAGAAGGCGGTCGAACGGATCACGGTGATGAAACGGCAATGTCGCAACCCTGGCAACATGGCGGAAGTCGATGGCGAGCTGGCGAAACACATTGGCTGCAAGTTGCTCCGGGATGAACCGCTCGATCGCACTCGGCAGACGTAGCTTGCCCAGACTAAGTTTGATCGCCATTTCCCAGCAGCTCGCCAGACTCAGCAGACATTCGTTGCCCGGATCGCCAATCGCAGTCCTGGCCTTCTTCGACAGGGTCGGTACATCTTCGACCCACCAGAGGAAAGCGTGCGTATCCAGCAGCACGCGCATCAGGTGTAGTCCTCGAAATCGGCTGGAGTAGCATCAAAGTCCGGCGCCATCCAGATTTGGCCCTTGGCTGATCCAGGCTTGCGTGCCTTGCCGGGTGTTGCGAGCGGAATGAGCTTGACGACCGGCTTGTTGTCCTTGGCGATGATGACTTCCTCGCCGACCATCGCCTTCTGGATCAGTTCTGAGAAACGCGACTTTGCGTCGGCGACGTTGAACTTGGCCAAACCTATTCTCCGAATGAGTATCTATTGGTCATCTTATATGACCATAATAAGCCCGTCAAGGTCGAGCCTTGTCCAACGGGGTTTGAGTTTGAACGGGCGGGCCCCGTCGAACGCCAACAAGAATACGAGGACGGCGATGAATATGAAATTCATGGAGCAGGCCTTCTCGGAAGATGGGTCATACGTGTGAACTGCGTTCGGGCATCTCTGGCACCTGCATCCTGTGTCGGGCACGTACCCACTTGCCCGCGACCGAGTCGTGGAAGCGGAAGGGGTAGAGCTGCAAGGTCGGCATGGCGGCATTCTAAGCCGGTTGGCGGACGGGCCCCTTTCGGGCCGAGACCGGAAGTTGGAGCCGCTACCCCACAGCCGACGTTCACGGCGAAAGCCGTCCCATGACGCCCATGTCGATGTAGCGAGCTGCTCCGGCAACGATCAGCAGTGGGAGATCACGCCGGCCGTGCAAGCGATCCTGGAGGGGGCGGCGAAGTTGCCGGGGCGCACTGTCTCCATGTACGTTTTTCCCAGTCGCCGCGGCACGCCCCTGAGCGAGCCGAGCGTGATGCAGATGCGCCGTCGCGCGGTGAAGAAGGCCGGGCTGTCAGACCTACAGTTTCGCGACATCCGCAAGGCCGCAATCAATGAGGCCAATCGCCAGGGACGCAACGCCACCGAGTTCGCCGGACACTCGGATCCCAAGACGACGAAGAAGCACTGAAGCACTACCTGAACGAGCCCGTGAAGGTAAAGCCGATACGGTAACGTGGTGTCAAAACCCTACCGCTACAGGCATGGTTTTCACGCCCAAAACACCACTGGAATTTTGACACCAGAGCTGGCTTATGCAGCGGAAATCGCAGGGAGTTTTGCGATTTCCGTGAACTGACTCGCCATCTGCAACATCCACTGCTCGTCCGGATGCGTCGTGATGCCCGCGATGCAGACCCTGCGTGTCGCCAATTCCATGACGAAGAGTACGTAATAGGTCACCAGCCCAGACCAGCTCCACACCTCGACCGTGAAGAAGTCCGACGCTGCCAACACCTTCCAGTGCGCTTTCAAGAACACTGACCAGGACATTCCCTTGCCGCGCTCAGGGGCGGGCTCGATGCCGTGGCCCTGCAGAATCCGCCCTATCGTTCCCCGACCGAGCTTGTGACCAAGATTCGCCATTGCCCCCTGGATCCGCGTGTAGCCCCAACCCCGATTCTCCCGGGCCATACGCACCACCAGCGCAACCAGTTCCCCTCGGATCCGTGGCCGACCAGGACTGCGTCTCTCAACGAAAGTCCATTTCCGTGCGACAAGCTCACGGTGCCAGCGAAGCAACGTCTCGGGCGTGAAAATTGTGCCCAGCTCGTGCAGCGCCTTGCGTCCGAGCGCCCTCGCCTTCTCAGCAAGTTGCCGGCGTTCGGCGTCAGTGAAGACAATGCGCCGCCCACCAAGGCGCGCGCGGAGCATGCGGTTCTCGGCTTTCAAATAGTCGATCGTCGCCGCCTGTTGCCACTGCAGCCAACCGGCGACCACCATCAGCAGGAATTGCAGAAGAGTTGTCGAGGCAGCCATCGAGACCAATCTTGGCTGCTGATCTTCACAACGTCAACCGTGACAGCGAATCGCGTGGACCCCGTGTACGTCCGGATGAGCGTTGGACAGAAGGAGGGTTGCCGCGCGGACATCGATCGAACATCGCAGTGGACGCGTCCCCAGCCAATCTTGCCAGCCATGTCGGCAGGCCAAATTCCAACCGTTGCGAGTCGCGCCTAATTGGAACGAGCTGCGGATGAATGGCTGCCCGCGGCATCGCGGCCATCGCTCCGGTCGTTGCACGAGGTCGGACGGCGCACACGGCGCGTGCTCGAGCGGCATGTCATTTCGACCTCCGGGGCTGCGTGTGCTCTCCTTCTCGACACGAAGAACTGGCCAGGATTGAACCAGATTGCGCACAGAAAGAACCCCCAGGGGCAGATCGAGTCGTAGCTCGCAGTACACCCGCCAGATCCGTTGGTGATTTCCAGCCATAGCCTTGCGCGCGCAGTCGGTCACGGCATTTCCAGAAACCCCACCGCTGCTCCTAAGACCACAATCGCCTGCAGCGCGGCGATGAACACGTGTCATCATATTTCGCTGCTGGGATACTAGGGCCCGACGCGCTGCGGAGCGCAGCTCCTCGCCGTCGATTTTCACCTTCGCCCGCCGGTACGCGAAAGCAGAATCGTCTTGGATCATGCCCGCCGGCATTGACGCGACTTTGAGCTACACCACGCCACCCGAGCCCTTGACGCTGCAGCCCACGTCCGGTTTCACATTCCAGCTTAACAAGGTATCCATAACACCGGTAACAGCCCATTGTCCCCAAATTGGTGGATTTCACGCAGTTGCTCGGTGTCTTGGACCGCGCGCATCATCTTTGTCGCCTCCTCGCGGAACTTCCGTGCCTTCGCGCCGGAGCCCGTGCGGTTGGCCGCGGCGGCAGCACAGAGAGCCGCCTGGGCCAAGTCCCACCGCAACTCATTGAAGAATGCGTGGCGGACGCCTGCGCCCTCGGCCAGTTTGTGAGCACCGCTCAACTCTCCAAGCGCCTCCGCGCCGCGACCTTGGGCGAGCAGGATCTCGCCTAAGGTCGAGCGGGTCAGGGCCGAGAGGTTAGAGTTAGACCGAACGGCGGTGAGCGCGGCGGCCGTACGGGCGTAGCGCTCGGCCTCCGCCAACGTCTTAGCGTCCGGCCCGTTCTTGTCCTGTGACAATATCCATCGCCACGCGGCATACGCGAACCCGTTGAGACTCTCGATGTGATGGGGATCCAAGCGAAGCGCCTCACGGTATTGGTCGAGCGCAAGGCGCAGGTAACGTTGATCGCTTTGGCTCCGCTCCATAAAACCTTCAGCTAGTGCCCACCGCGCGTCTGCGTTGTGGCGCAGTTTCTCGATCGGCCCTTCTTCGCCCGTGGCCCGGGCCATCCGCGCGAGGCTGCAGCGAACATCCCGGTCTTGCGGCAGCAGCGCTGCGGCACGCTGGTAGTAGACAACGGCGATCGCGCTAAATGGCCCGACGAAATACGCATTCGAAATGCTATCGTCGCGCCTGACCGCTTCGGCATCCGGTTCCGAATCATAGTCATCCGCGCGGCAATGCCATCCCCGCTTTTGCACTGGCGTCCGTTGCCATTGTTCCAGCAGGGACCCGAGGAAATACAGGACCCCCGCTCGGGCAAACTGCACCGGAGTGCTCGCCTGCTGCCCTTTGGGCAGTCGGCTATAGAGCTCGTCGCTGCGTTTGCAGTAGAAGTAGGTCTCAAAATAGGTCGTCTGCGATTCCTCCTTCATTAGGGTCGCGAACGCCCCGCGGCATAGGCCGTAATTGGCCGATGCCAGGTCCAGCGAGGCTGCGTCCGCGGGCGATTGGAGCAAACGCTGCCACAGGTCTCGCGCCTCCGCATCACGCGATTCCTGCGCCACCGGGTCAGGCTCCGCTCTGCGATAAGCCGCCGGTGAAGAGTAGTAGAAGGAGTCGAAGTCTGACAACGTCGCGGCGAGCGCCGCCACCGCCGGCAGAAAATCAGGGCTCACGCGCAGGCTTTCGCGCAACTCTCCCACCGCCTGGGCCGGCTGACCGTCACGTTGCAGGGCGAGGGCCAGACGATAATGCGCGAGCGCAAAGGCGGGATCGAGCTGCACTGCTTTGCGGAATGCGTCGAGGGCGTCGCCGAGCTCTTCGTAGTTCTCGGCAACCTCGAAATGGTGCCAACTGTGGAGCCCCTTGCGGAACGAGTCGAACGCATCCCACGATCCTGTCATCCCTAGCGCCGACAAGCGGGGATCGCCGCGGCGAATGCGAAACGCGAGTTCATCGGCGAGGTAGGGGATCGCGTCGGCCGGCCCGAACGCCGATCCCGCGACGGGACGCGGTTCCGCCGCGCCGGCCTTGGAGTCATCCGACTTGATGCTCTGGGTTGGCGCATGCCCGCCGTTCGTTGGGGGAGCTCCCGCGGCGGCAGGCGGCTTCGGGCGTGCAAAGGTAACCGTCCAGTTCTCCCCCGCGGTACTCTCGGCCAGCAGGGTGTAGGCCTCATGCGTCTCGTGCAGGCTGCCGGAAATGACGCGCACCCCCAACAGCGTTCGCATCGGTGCCTGGACAGGCGCGACAAGGGTGGCCAACGGAAAGGAGAACTCACCCCATTTCACATCGCTGCTTTTTGCAAGAGCGGTATCTAATGTACTGGATCCGTGGCTGGTCGCCAGCATGCCCTTGCTGCCATCCTTCGTCAGGGCCTTCAGCAAGATCAGGTCCGGGCGGAGCTCGTCGTTGAGTACCGCCAGGCGGCTGGCAAGCTGGTCGGCGACTGCTTGGCCGATCCCTTTATAGGCTGTCCCTTCGGGAGTCTGCACGGCTAGGATTATCGTCTTGCCGGCATTGGGGATTTCCGCCAGCGCGACCAGCAGCAGGACGGCCGCGACCACCTTGAGCAGAGCGACCGGAAACGATTGGGCGCGAAACAGCGCCGCGAGCAACGCGGACAGGCCCTGCATTCCCTTCGCCACAGCGGCGGGGAAGCCGGCGGACGCCGCACGCAAGGGAGAGCCCTCATCGAGCAGCTTTCCGCTGGCGGCACGCACGCAGACGCCGGCTAACGCCCCCGGATAGAGCAACTCCGAGAAGAAGATCCACCCGAGGAGGAAGGCGGTTAGCGCCATGCCGGGCGAAAACCCGGCGACATAGAATAATTCCGCCAGGCTGGCAGCGATGAGTGCATTGCTGGCAAGGATGGCCCACTCGCGCGCGGTTACGCGTTTCAGAGCGCGCGTGCGCCTTCTCCAGAAGGATGGTCCGCGGAGCACACCGAGGAGTAGCGGCCATACCAGTACCAACGCCGACACCATTGCCACGAGCAGCGTCGACCTCACGGTCGCCGACAACCACGACTCCAGCGCGCCGCCGAAAGGTTGCGGACCGGGCAGCGCCAACCATATGTCGTTCCTTGCATCAGCCGTCGCCAGCGACGACCACCACCACCACCACAGCACACTGCCCACGACTGCACCGACGAAGGGCACCCCTGCCTTTACTGCGGTGCGCGCAAGGCCCTGTCCCTTCAGCGGCCACGGCACCGTCAGCCAACCAGCCATCGCCCAAGCCGCCGGTATGGCGATGGAGCCGATCACGCTCCAGTAACCGGCATCCTGATCGTCTGCGAAATCGAGTTGCAAACGCGCCCGCATGGCAAGCGCCGCCAGCGCGAGAGTGATCACGAATGCACGGACGAGTCCCCGCGACAGCATGGATTCCGCGAGGCCAGTGGCGACGAGACAGGCGGCGAGCCACAATTGCAGCGGCGGCCGCCACACGTCGTTCGAGTGGATCTGCAGCGCTACCCCATCTTGAGGATTGACCAATTGGGTCTGCGATGCGGCCCATACGCCGATGAGGAGACCAGCGACTACGAGTTGGTTACGGCGGTCCGGGCGGTCCGCACGCAGCCGCGCCGCATGCCATCCGAGGCCGCCGACGATGCCAATTGCCACAAGGGCCGCGTCCAGCCCCAATCGCGCGACGGTACCGCCCTGCACCATGGCGATCCCGAACTCTGGGCTGATCACGAGCATGCCGACGGCAATCAGGACGTGCAGCAGGACGGCGAGCGCGGTAACGATGAGCGTCACCCACCCGAAGCATCGGAGTCCTGGCGGCGCTTGGGGAATCCGGAGCAGGTGCGTACTGCGGACCAACAGCGTCGCCGCAGCGATGCCAAAGAGAATCGAGATCCAGATCAAGTCGGAACCCTCCCGATCAGCACCAGCAGATCGTCCGAGTCACCGCGATCGTGGGGCGCCCCACAACTGCAACGGCGACAATGATTACCGAGGGAGGACCGCGGCTTCCGGATCGCGTCGACTGACGATGGGCGCGCTAACCCATACCGATCCGCGCCGGGCGCCCTTGGCGACGGCGCGTCCGACAAGCGCAGCGAGGCTGGATGTACCGTCGATAGGTGTAAACGCGGTTCGCTGCCGTCGCCTGCCATTTCGCATCCCCTGAAGCGATTGGCACGTCAACCCCGCCGGGAGCCGGCAGGGCGCGTTTCCCCAAAAGCGATTGCAAAGACCAAATGAATGTAACGACTATGAGTATGCTACAACTTCATGTCAATCCCCATACGGCCGCAAGCCCGTCGACGTCTGCCAAGCCTTCGAGCGGTTGCGGCAGTGCTACCGCGGCAAGCGCCTGTTCGTCGTCTTGGATAATCTGCATAACGTTCACGACCACCTCACCGTCCTTGCCCTTATGCGCAAACTGCACATCCATCCGGTATGGACGCCAACCGAGGCCTCGTGGCTAAACTTGATCGAAGCACAATTCGGCGTCCTGAAGCGCTTCACCGTGGCCAATACCGACGATCCCACTCACACGGTCAGGCGGCGCCGCATCTATCGTTATTTGAATTACCGGCACCGCAACGTAGGCACGCAAGATCATCCACCGCGACGTATTAGGATGGTTAAGTGGAAGACTAGAACCTATCTCAAATTCGCTTCAGGAGCATTGTGATGCTGGCGAGCTGGACGAAGCCGAGGAAGTTGTTAGCGTAGTACTCCCAGCGGATCAGGATGCGACGTTTCCATTGCAGCCATGCGAAATAGCGCTCGACCAACCACCGTCGCTCATAGTGCCGTAGACGCCTTCCGTCCTGGGTCTTGAGCTTCCGATTCGAGCGATGCGGCGCGATCATCTCTACCCCTAGTTTTTTTCAACGATGCGTCAAGCTCATCGCTGTCGTACGCCTTATCGCCAATCAGGTTCTCCGGCTTTGCTTCGATCATGTAGAAGTCGAAACTGAGTTGCACCAGCGTGACTTCGTGATGATTCGCCGCATGCGCGCTCACCGACAGTGGCAAGCCATGGCGATCGACAATGGCCATGATCTTGACGCCCTTGCCACGCTTAGTCGGTCCAATCTCGTCGCCGCCACCTCTCGCTGCAGCAAACGTCGCATCAATGAAGCATTCGCGCTCGTCAATGTCGCCTTGCTCGCGCAGCGCGTTGGCCAAGTCGGCAAGAACGCCGCGCAGTACTTCCTGTTGGAAGCAAACCCGCGCCTCCAAAGCTGCCGAGTGGCAGGATGATCGCCCGGACCACCAGCTGTTCCCGATAGGAGGCAAATGAGCCAGTGTTGTACGCGACGATCTGCGCGATCATCAGCTGTGCCGCAGCAGATGCGCGTACGCCTTTTACCGGCAGGCCGGCGCGCTCGCCCGCCTGTGCCACCACGCGCCAGAACGCGCTGCGACTCCATGCGCTCGCGTCGCTCGGACAGGAACGCGAACTCGCCCCCTCGGCATGGACGCTGCGCCAGCACCCGCTCGAGCGCCGCCACTTCGTCGACTTTGAGTGGATGCACGCCCGGGCGCGAGCCCTTGGCGCGCCGCCAGTAGATGGTGCTGAGCTCGAGATCGACATCGCTCCAGCGCAGCCGCACGAGCTCGGACGCGCGCAGACCGTGCCGGTAGGCGATGAGGATCATCGCGTGGTTGCGCGCGCCGTGGCGGCTTTTCCTGGCGGAGCGAAGAAGGGCGGCGACTTCGTCGCGGGTGAGGTAGGTGCGGAGGCGCGATGCGGCAGCCATGGAACGAGGCTACCGCAGACGACGTCGTCTTCAAGGGCGGGCGCGAAGAGCGCGTGCTGCAGGCTTGATTCAGTGCGCGCCGCTTGCACCACAGGAAGCGAACTTCGCGACATCTTTATTGATGCTTGCCGGGGGCACATTCCTCCCTTCGACCTCAAAGGCTACAAGTAGCTTGGGTGCGCTCTTCAGTTTAGTGTAGAGATTGTAGAGATGTATGAAAGGGCACGGTCTATTTCTGGGATTCCTGAGGCACGAGGACCATCTTGGTCGACAAGACCCGCCCCTTTGGACGAATCAGGCAAGCCGTTGCAGATCGCGAGGTTTCTGGTGCGGACGACTCAAGAACGATTTGCCGATAAACTGGGCGAGCAGTAGCATGAACTGGGGTGGGAACGACGCCCCGCCCCCAAGACACGCCCCTGACTCGATATCGGCTGCTGGTTGAACCGGTAAGGCGTGCCCGGAATGCCGCGCGTAGGTTTGCAGCGCGTGTGTGCGATGCCACCAGCGCGGGGCTATGCAAGGGACCCAGTCTACCCCGACGTTGACGGACTTCGGGCTCGGCTACGCAAAGTGATGTTCCCTTGCACCTCGCGCCACGTCGTCCAGGGAGCAATGTCATGAACTCGCTGGGCAAGTTCTGGGACTGGCTGGCCAACTCTCGGCACCAGAAAACACTTGCCTTTCTCGGGGCCGGCCTCGTCGTCGTCGTTAGCGCGGGATGGCAACTGTATCAGCACTTCTATGAGTCAAAGGTGCCTGCGGGAGCGCCCTCGGTAAATGCGGGCCAAGACGGCATAGCCGCGGGGCAGAGTGTAACGGCCACGGCTGCGCCGGGTGGAACAGCCGTCGTTGCGGGAGGGGCGGTAAACGTCAACACTCTTCGCCCGGAAGATGCATCCGAGATCCTTGCACACGCCAACAGGCTTAAGGGGCAGGCGTGGGACTACGAGCATGCGAATAACCTGGCGAATGCTGAAACGCTGCTCAAGGAATCGATCGAGGTCCTGAACAAAGGTCTGGGACCGGATAGCTCGCAGGCCGCGCACTATCGTGTCTACCTGGGCTCGTTCTATTGGCGGAACGGCATGGACCGCGGCAGGTTCGAGCTGTCCCTGAAGCAGGCCCTGGCTGTTGACGAAAAGACGTTTGGGCCCGACCATCGGATCGTGGCGGAGGACCTCGAGAGTCTTGCCAAGTATTACGAGGATGAGAAGCGTGTCGCCGAGGCTCAACCGCTGTACCAGCGCGCGCTGCCTATTCGGGAAAGGACGGAGCAGCACGACGCGGGCCCCGATAGTAACCCGCTTTTCAGCGACCGCATGCTCCTGGCTCGGATCTACTACCTAGATGGCAAGTACTCGGAAGCCGAGTCGCTACTCGAGCGCTCGGTGGCCGAGCTCTCGGCCGCCCTGCGAGACAATCGATTGTATGTCCTCCCCGAGCTGCAGGCTACCCTTGTGAAACTGGCTCTAACCTATCGTGACCACGATCGCTATGCAGAATCGGAGCAAACTTACAAGCGTGTCGTGGAATTGCTGGAAAAGGATGACGTGTACGTGACCGCGTCTCACAAGGCCCCCACGCTTGCGGCGACCCTGGAAGACTATGCTGTCATGCTGCGCAAGGTGGGCCGGGCCCCCGAAGCGGCTCGATTGGAATCGCGTGCCTCCAAGATCCGCCAGGCGGCGAAATAGCTAAGAACTTATCGGGTAAGTCTCAGCGAATGGTGAACAGTTTGCGTGTCGCGCAATGACGGAATCTCAGCCAAGGGTGAACACCGCCGCGCACGTTCATGGTGTGCCTCTGAAGCGTTTCTGGGGTATGCGGTAGTGGAGCTGGGTCAACATCGGCTGATCAGTGGGACCGCGGCGCCGCAAGGCAAAGCGCTGGATGGCGAGCCGAGCGTGATGCAGATGCGCCGTCGCGCGGTGAAGAAGGCCGGGCTGTCGGACCTACAGTTTCGCGACATCCGCAAGGCCGCAATCAATGAGGCCAATCGCCAGGGACGCAACGCCACCGAGTTCGCCGGACACTCGGATCCCAAGACGACGAAGAAGCACTACCTGAACGAGCCCGTGAAGGTAAAGCCGATACGGTAACGTGGTGTCAAAACCCTACCGCTACAGGCATGGTTTTCACGCCAAAACACCACTGGAATTTTGACACCAGAGCTGGCTTATGCAGCTGAAATCGCAGGGAGTTTTGCGATTTCCGTGAGCTGAGGCGCGCCAGTTCGATACGCTTGTCGGCCCGGTCGCGGCGAGTCTCGTCCTGTCGACGGCCCTCGCCGCGGCCACGACGCCGTTGGTACTCGCCATGCTGGCGTCGCCTTGACGCGGGCACGCCGACGGGCGCTTCTCAAAGGACGAGACAACAGGAGGTTGGCGATGGACGTAAACCGCGAGAGACTCGAATCCGCGACGCGCGAGCTGCTGATCGCGATCGGTGAGGATCCGGACCGCGAGGGCCTGAAAGGAACGCCGCGCCGCGTCGCCGAAGCGATGAGCTTCCTCACGTCCGGTTACCGCGCGGACCCGGAAAAGCTGATCAACGGCGCGATCTTCACGCAGGAGACCAACAGCATGGTCATCGTGAAGAACATCGAGCTCTACAGTCTGTGCGAGCACCACGTGCTGCCATTCTTCGGCCGCTGCCACATCGGCTACATTCCGAGCGGTCGCGTGTTCGGCCTGTCCAAGCTCGCCCGCCTGGTCGACATGTACGCGCGGCGGCTGCAGCTGCAGGAACGGCTCACCGAACAGATTTCGCGCGCGATCATGGATTCGATCGACGCCAAAGGCGTTGGCGTCATGATCGAGGCGCGGCACCTGTGCATGATGATGCGCGGCGTCGAGAAGCAGAACTCGGTGATGGTGACCTCGTCGGTGCTCGGGACCTTCCGCGATTCCGTCGCGACCCGGGAGGAGTTCCTGGCGCTGATCGGTCACCCGACCGTTTGACGGTTCGCGTGAACCGGGCGGTTGACGCATGCGCACGCTACGCATAGCCTATCGGGTCTGCGCGACCGTCGCGCGGGAGATCGGCGCGCAGGACCGGCGGACTGCCCGGATAGCGGCGAGTTTGCCCACGAGCCGCCGGCAACGCCCCAGCGAGTCACCGAGAGGAGCGAGAGCGAATGACGGGCCCCTTCCGCGCCCTGCCGATCCTGCAGAAACTCTGCGCGGAGATCGATCTCATCTACGTCGACGAGGTCGGTCCGTTCGGGCAGATGGTGACGGCCGAAGCGCGAGAAGCCTGGCTCGCGAGCGGCAACAAGGTGAGGACCCGCGACGTCGAGCAGTACATTGCGTTGCTCGCGCTCGAGATCGACGATCAGGAGAAGCGCGTCGAATTCGTCACCCGGGCGAAGCAGCTCCTGGGAGGCGTCTAGCTGTGAAGGTTCGGGACGTTGTCGCCACGAGGCATGAATCCTGCTCGTCCTTCATTACCGCGATGGCGGGAATCCAGCGTCTTGCGTCGAGCATTCCAAGGCGACAGCGCAACGCGACACTGGGTCCGCGCCGGCGCGGGGACGACGAAGGCGACATGCATTTGGCGCATTCGTCTCGGATGCAACGTCTTGACGATTGACATCTAGCGCAGGAGAAGCCGGGCAGCGCGCCGGTCGTCGGCGGGGCCGCCCTTCGCCAATCCCGCGCTGCCGCCGCCACGCGTTCCTATCGAGGATCGGACATGCTCAGAAATCGGTCGTTGACCGTGCAGTTCGCGTTGGTCTTCATGCTGGCGCTCGCGCTCGTCGGCGCGGCCTTCTACCTGATCCTCGACCGGATCTACATCAACGAGCTGAAGAGTCAGGCCGAAACGGTCGCCGACAACGTCGATGCGTTCGGATCGTGGGTGGCGCAGTACGGGCGCGTCTGGGTCAAGGACGACAACAAGAGCTATCTCGGGCACGCGAGCCTGCTGCAACCCGAGGAAGGCACGCTCGACGGTGCGATCCCGGCCCCGGGCGCTAAGCTGACGCCGGTCGATTTCTACTCGAAGAACCCCGCGCTCGCCCAGCGCGAGTACTCCGAAGTGGTCGCGCGGTCGGCGTCGCCGTCGAAGTTCCGCCTCACCTCGCACAATGTGATGAACCCGAACAACAAGCCGGACGCATTCGAGGAGGGCGCGCTGCGGAAGATCCGCGACGACAATCTCAAGGAATACTACGAGCTCACTCCCGGCGGCTTCCGTTACGCGCGCACTGTCTACCAGAAGGCGTCGTGCATCGCGTGTCATGGTGATGCCGACAAGGCACCCAACGATGTCAAGGTCCGGTACGGCACATCCGGCGGCTTCGGTTTCAAGGAAGGCGACGTCGCCGGCATCATCAGCGTGCGCCTGCCCGCGAAGTCCTTCTGGGACATCGCCCTCAACGTCGTCGGCGTCTGGGAGCTCGTGATGATCCTCGGCGCGTTCGTAATCTCGATGCTGTTCATCTATTACGCGGTGGTCGCGCCGGTGAAAAGGCTGACCGCCGCCACGCAGCAGATATCGATGGGCAAGGAAGGCGGATCTGGATCTCGCGAGCTTCTCCCCGAAAAGCGGCAACGAGCTGCACCGGCTCGCCTTTGCCACCGAGCGGCTGCGCGTGTCAGCATCAACATGGCGATCCAGCGGCTCACCGGGAAGAGGCCCGGCGCGTAGCGCCGGGTCCGGTAAGTTCGGGCGGGCGTGGGCCCCGGCGGTGCCGCAGTCAACGCCGGCACCCGACATCTGCTATGATTCGGCCACGCGGCAACTGACCAGTCCCCCTGCCGCCGTCGATTCCGACGTTCCGTTCCACTTCCGTTTGCCTGCGACTGGCGCCCTTAGCGGCGACAGGCGGTCGTTTCTTCCGAAAGCTGTCATGTCCTTTTCCACGCTCGGCTTGTCCGAGGAGCTCGTGCGCGCCGTGGCCGAGCACGGCTACACCCGACCCACGCCCGATCCAGACCCAGGCGATCCCCGCCGTGCTCGCGGGCGGCGACCTCCTCGCAGGCGCGCAGACCGGCACCGGCAAGACCGCCGGGTTCGTGCTGCCGATCCTGCAGCGGCTGTCCACGCGACCCGCGCCCAACAATGGCGCACGGGCGCAAGCCGGTCCGCGCGCTGATCCTCACGCCGACCCGCGAGCTCGCCGCGCAGGTCGAGGAAAGCGTCCGCGTCTATGGCAAGTACTCGAAGCAGACGTCGACTGGTCGTGTTCGGCGGCGTCGGCATCAAACCCGCAGATCGCGCAGCTCAAGCGCGGCGTCGACATTCTGGTCGCCACTCCGGGCCGTCTGCTCGACCATCACCAGCAGCGCACCGTCGACCTGTCGCACGTCGAGATCCTCGTTCTGGACGAGGCGGACCGGATGCTCGACATGGGCTTCATCCGCGACATCAAGCGGATCCTCGCGCTGCTGCCGAAGCGACGCCAGAACCTGCTCTTCTCGGCAACGTTCTCCGACGAGATCAAGGCGCTCGCCGACAGCCTGCTCAATGCGCCGGCGATGATCGAGGTCGCCCGCCGCAACTCCACGGTCGAAGTCGATCACGCAGACGGTGCATCCGGTGGACCGCGACCGCAAGCGCGAGCTGCTGGCGCATCTCATCAAGACGCAGAACTGGTTCCAGGTTCTCGTGTTCACGCGCACCAAGCATGGCGCCAACAAGCTCGCCGAGCAGCTGAACAAGGACGGCATCACCGCGCTCGCGATCCACGGCAACAAGAGCCAAGGCGCGCGCACGCGGGCGCTCGCCGAATTCAAGGACGGCGAAGCTGCAGGTGCTCGTGCGCCACCGACATCGCCGCGCGCGGCATCGACATCGATCAGCTGCCGCACGTCGTCAACTACGACCTGCCGAACGTCCCCGAGGACTACGTGCACCGCATCGGCCGCACCGGGCGCGCCGGGGCGACCGGCGAAGCCATCTCGCTCGTCTGCGTCGACGAGCACGAATTCCTGCGCGACATCGAGCGGCTCATCAAGCGCGAGATTCCGAAAGTGGCTGTCCCCGGGTTCACGCCGGATCCGCGCGCGAAGGCGGAACCGATCCTGCAACGGCAGGGACGCGCTCGGCAGATGAGCGAGCGCCGGTCCGGCCCGCCCGTGGCGCAGCACAAACCCGGCGGCGGCGATCGCGGAGGCGGATCGTCCCGGACGTCTAAACACCAATCGAAGCACGCGTCGCCGCGCACCGGCCACGCGGCGCCCGCCGCGACGTCGGCCGGATCGCGCAAGCCAGCCTTGACCACGCCGAGCGGAAGATCGCCCGTCGTCCACCGTTTCGGGGGTCGTAGCCGCTGACTGGACCGAGATTTTGATCGTCACGACCGGGCGCGGTAGCATTGGGCTTCAGCGGTATCCGAACGCGTCCGACGCGACACCACTCATTGACAAGGAATCCATCATGTCCAAAGGCAAAGGTGGCGGCAGCTTCAAAGGTCACAACGCAAAAACCGGTGCGCACCAGCCGATCCCCCCGCCGCCGCAAGCGCGTCGTCCCGTTGGATCGCCGGTGATGCGCATCGCCCCGAGAGGAAAGTCCGGAGCGAAGGGACGGTAGGGCGCACCGCGCGCCGAGCGCCTCGAGGCTACGCTGCTACGCTTCGAGATGCTCGAAGAGCACCGTCGAGAGGTAGCGCTCGCCGAACGTCGGAACGACCACGACGACGGGCTTGCCTGCGTTGGCGGGGCGTTTCGCTGCTCCAGGCCCGCCCACATTGCGGCGCCTGACGAGATGCCGACCAGGAGCCCCCTTCGGTCGCCGCGCGCCGCGCAATGGCGAGCGCGTCGTCGTTGACCCGCACCACTTCGTCGTAGATCTTCGTGAGGATCGCCGGGACCCTTCATCCAGGGGGAGTCCGCATGCGGATCGTGAACGACGTCACCGAACTCATCGGCAACATGCCGCTCGCGGGCAAATGGTTTGGCCGCAGGTTATGCGCTCAGGGGAACAACCCCCTGGCCCCGCCCCGTCGGCCACCCATGCGCGCCGGCGGCGGCGCGCATCGCGGGCTTCAGACCATCAGGCGATTCATGCAGGCCCGAAAGAAGATCGCCGAATGGACCTCGGGGCTCTGCGGTCGCTCAAAAACGTCCTGCGCGGCGTCCAGGAGAAACGCCTCGTCTGCGGCGTCGTGAACAAACCAGCGCAGCTCGTTCGGGAACGCCCGGATCGCCGTGAAGTCGGATTCCATCTGATCGAGGAATGCATCGCGCGCCATACCGCCATCGCGCGCCCGCGCCGCGTTGCCGATGAATTCCGCCGCCTCGGTGCATTCGGTCGACGTCGGCGTGCTCGCGAAGCAAGGTGCCCCGGCGCCCAACGTGCCCGTTCCGATGAGCACGAAGACGCAGGTGCTGCAGAATTTCCGCGCATCACGCATTGGCTCCTCCCACGGAGTAGGTGACTCGCATCCCACGGTTGCCGCGCATCGTAGCCGGCTTGTGGGGTCGATTCAATCGTGCAGCGCAGCAGCGGGGCCTCGCGGTTCCAAGCTCCGCAGACCCCATGCGCTAGAATGTGCGCCGGCTTCTACCGCATTGCCGAGGCGCCGCGGCACCCCCCGCTCTCCCATCGATTACTTGACGCAACGATGCCTGCAGCCAGGACACGGCCCGCCTATCGGGTCCGCAACTCCCCGATCCATGGCCGGGGCGTTTTCGCTGCGCGGACGATACGCAAGGGGACCACGATCATCGAATATCGCGGCGATCGCACGACGTGGGCAATCGCCAGCCGGCGACCCGACAGCGACCCCGCCAACCCGCATCACACGTTCATCTTCGAGCTGTCCGACGGCAACGTCATCGATGCCGGCCTCCGTGGCAACGCCGCGCGGTGGATCAATCACTCGTGCGATCCGAACTGCGACACTTACGAAGACGAGCGTGGCCGCGTGTTCATCGAAGCGCGCCGCACGATCCGCGCCGGTGAAGAGCTCACCTACGACTACCAGCTGTCGGTCGACGGCAGGCTTGGCCGGAAGGCGCGTGAAGCCTACTCGTGCCGTTGCGGCGCTCGCGATTGCCGGGGCACGATGTTGACCCGGCGGGCGCGATAACGTCGTCGACGCCTCTCCTCCCACGACAAGGAGCCTCGGCCATGGCCAGGAAGCGCCCCGTTACGCCGTCCGGCAGGATCATCGTCTGCGAGCACACGTCGAAGATCCTGGCCGAAAACCCGCTCGGCGATCCCCATGTGCGCAAGCTTGCCGTCTGGTTGCCGCCGCACTACGACGAGGGCGCGGACAAGGGTCGGGGACGGCGCTTTCCGGTGCTGTTCGACCTCGTTGGCTTCACCGGCTCCGGCCTCGCGCACGTCGGCTGGAAGCCGTTCGGCGAAAACGTCGCGGAGCGCGCCGCCCGCTTGATCCATGAGCGCAAGATGGGACCGGCGATCTTCGTGTTCCCGGATTGCTTCACGTCGCTCGGCGGCAACCAGTACGTGAATTCGTCCGCCATCGGCAACTACGCGGACTATCTGACCCGCGAGCTCATTCCCTTCGTCGACAGCGAGTTCCGCACGCTCGCGACGCGCCGCCACCGCGGCTGCTTCGGCAAGTCGTCGGGCGGCTACGGCGCGATCATCCACGGGATGAAGTACGCGAAGTACTGGGGGGCGATCGCCGACCACTCGGGTGACGCCTATTTCGACTTCGTCTACCATCACGACTGGCCGAACACGCTGAACGAGCTCGCCAAGTATCGGGTGCCCAAGCGCAAGGCGGGCGCGTACGACGTCCTCGGCGAGGTGCGCTCGCGCAAGGACCTTGCGGAGGGCCTCGACGATGGGCGCGTCGACCGCTTCCTCAACGCCGTCTGGCGCCGGGAAAAGCTCTCGCTCGCCGAGAGTCACGCGATCATGAACCTCTGCATGGCGGCGACCTACGATCCCGACTCGGCGGCCCCGCTCGGCTTCCGCCTGCCGTTCAATCTGGAAACCGGCGAGAGGCTCGATGCGCGCTGGGCGAACTGGCGCAAGCACGACCCCATCCACCTCGTCGGCAAGCACCGGAACGCGCTGAAGACGCTTTCGGGAATCTACATCGACTGCGGTTGGCGCGACCAGTATCACATCCATTTCGGCACGCGAATCCTGTCGCAGCGTCTGGCGGAAGCCGGCATTGCGCACAGGTACGAGGAGTTCGACGACAATCACTCGGACGTCGATTATCGGATGAACACGAGCTTGCCGTTCCTGTATCAGTCGCTCAAGCCGTAGCGATGATCGGCGCGCCGCGGCCGCGCCCGAGGAGACCATCATGCGCTGGGGAGACTTCCGCCGAAGCGACAACGTCGAAGACCGAACGGACGGCGAGCCGGGCGGCGGCTTCCCGCTTGGCGGCGGAATCAAGCTCGGGGGCGGCGCGATCATCGTGATCGCGATCGTCGGCCTCCTCTTCGGCGTCGACCCGCTGCAGTTGCTCGGCACGATCGAAGGCGTGGGGTCCGGAGCGCCGACGCCGATGCCGCGGTCGCAGACGATGCCGGCGCGCGGGTACGGGCCGCAATATTCAACCCCGCCGAGCGAGGCGCGTGCGAAGGATCCGGGGAAGGAATTCGTCGCGCACGTGCTGGGCGACACCGAGGATGTCTGGAGCGCGATGTTCCAGACGATGGGCTCGCGCTACGAAGCGCCCAAGCTCGTGCTGTTTCGCGGCGTCGCCCAGTCCGCGTGCGGACGCGCCTCCGCGGCCGTCGGTCCATTCTATTGTCCCGGCGATCGCAAGCTCTATCTCGACACCGCGTTCTTCGATGAGCTGTCGCGGCGCTTCGGTGCGCCCGGCGACTTCGCGCAGGCCTACGTGATCGCCCACGAGGTTGGCCATCACGTGCAGAACTTGACGGGCGCGATGCGCCGATTCGACCAGCAGATCCAGCAGGATCCATCGCGACGCAATGCACTCTCGGTCCGGCTCGAATTGCAGGCGGACTGCTACGCGGGCGTCTGGGGCTACTTCGCGCAGCGGCGCAACAGGCTCGAGACCGGCGATCTCGAGGAGGGGTTTCGTGCAGCCGCGGCCGTGGGCGACGACCAGATCCAGAAGCGTGCGCAGGGTTATGCGGTACCGGAATCGTTCACCCACGGCTCCGCGCAGCAGCGTCTCTCCTGGTTCAGGACCGGGCTCGAAAGCGGCGACATGCGCGCCTGCGACACGTTTTCCGTGGCACGCCCTTAGGCGTCCGCTGCAAGCCCGTGGCCAATCCCGAAAAGCCCACGCCGTGCCCTGGTTGCGGCACTACGATGCAGCCGCAGACGCTCCCGAGGAAGCCGCTCGGCGAAGTCACGATCGACCTCTGCGTCGCCTGCCAGGCGTTTTGGTTTGATGCGTTCGAGAGTGTCCAGCTCGCCCCCGGCGCGACGCTCGCACTGTTCGACGTCATCGGCAAAGCGGGTCAGGGCGAGCACCGCGCACTGCCCGCCGCGCTCCCGTGCCCGCGCTGTACCCAACCGCTGCAGCTCACCCACGATCTCCAGCACAGCACGCGCTTCTTCTACTACCGGTGCGAGTCCAACCACGGCCGCTTCACGCCGTTCCTGCAGTTCCTGCGGGAAAAGGATTTCATCCGGGCGCCGTCGCCCGCCGAACTCGCGCGCATCAAGGCGACGATTCGCATCGTCCGTTGCTCGTCGTGCGGCGCCCCCGTGGATCTCACGAAGGACGCCACATGCCCCTACTGCCGCGCTCCCATCGCCATCCTCGACCCCGACGCGGTCGCAGCTCAGGTCCGCGCGCTCCAGGACGCCGAGGCGAAGCGGACGACGATCGACGTCGACGCGCTGGTCGACGGCATGCTCGATGCGCATCGGCGCGAAGGCGAGCTCGACGGCAGCGAGTTGCGCTTGGGGGGCGGCCGCGATGCGGCCGTCGATTTGGTCGCGCTCGGGTTGGCGGCGGTCGCAAATCTGCTCGCGCGGTGACGCGCGTGCACGCTGGCATTGCTCATCGGCTAGGACGTAGAATCCAGCTTTTTCCTACTCCAGGATTTGCGCCATGCCCGTCCCCCACCGCCTGATAGTTGCATCCGTGTTTGCGGCTGCCCTCGTCTTCACTGGCAGCGCGTTCGCTCAGACCGCCGCTCCTGCCGTCCCGATGGCCGTCCCCGCGCCAAACTGCACCAAGCCGGGCAACCCTCCCAGCGCAAATCCCGCCCAGTTGCCTAGCGAGTCCGAGATGAAACGAAACAACTGGTCCAAGAGCGCGAACGCTTATCTCGATTGCCTCAAGGCTTTCATCGCCGAGCAGCAGGCCGCGGCCGCGCCGCACATCAAGGCAGCGAACGACGCAGTCGAGGAGTTCAACAATGCGGTCAAGACGTTCAACGACCAGATGAGCACGAAGCCGTAGCGGCCACTCCGACAACAGGCAGAGCGAGCAGTCAAACTGTCCCGAACCGGTACCGATCCATGAACGCCGAAACACCCCGCGAAGGACTGGGCCGCCCGGCGGCCGAAGCGGCGCGCGCGGCCATCTGCTGAGCGCGCGGCAATGCCTCTCGCCTCGAAGAGCCTGGTTCCGCGTTCGACGCCGACTGCCGAGCAGGCGCGGGCGATCGCGGGGGTGCTGCTCGAGGGCTTCGACAAGCACTACGCGCTGTTCCGCGAGTGCGCGCGCGCCGCGCAGCCGCCACTTCGAGGCCGGCAACTGGCTCGCGATCCAGCAGGTCGGGCGCGACCGGATCGACTTCTACGACCGGCGGGTGGTGGAGACAGCCGAGCGCCTCGAGCGCGAGTTCCGCTCCGCGGGGCTCGACGGCGACGCGCTGTGGGAGCAGGTCAAGCTGCACTTCATCGGGCTCCTGATCGACCACAAGCAGCCCGAGTGCGCCGAGACCTTCTTCAATTCGGTGTCGGTGCAAGATCCTGCACCGCGTCTACTTCCACAACCGCTTCATCTTCGTGCGCCCGGCGATCTCCACCGAGCACATCGACGCCGATCCGCCGTCGTACCGCAGCTACTATCCGCTGCAGCAGGGGCTGCGCGACGCGCTCGTCGACATCGTCCTCGACTTCGGCTTCGAGCGACGCTTCGCCGATTTCGGCCGCGATCTGCGCAACGTTCTCGCGGCGGTCCGCGCACGCTTTCCGCGGCCGTTCCGGCTCGAGGCGAATCACCAGATCCAGGTGCTGTCCTCGCCGTTCTTCCGCAACCAGACCGCCTACATCGTCGGGCGCGTCATCAACGGCATCAGCACGTACCCGTTCGTCGTGCCGGTCAAGCACGACGCGGACGGCAAGCTCTATTTCGACGCACTGCTGATGGACGACGCCGACCTGGCGATCCTGTTCTCGGCCAACCGCGCGTATTTCCTGGTCGACATGGAAGTGCCGTCCGGCGTACGTCAGCTTCCTGCGCGCGATGCTGCCCGACAAGACCGCGGCCGAGCTCTACACGATGGTCGGTCTGCAGAAGGCCGGCAAGAATCTCTTCTATCGCGACTTCCTGCACCATCTCAAGCACTCGCGCGACAAGTTCATCGTCGCGCCCGGCATCAAGGGCCTGGTGATGACGGTGTTCACGCTGCCGTCGTATCCCTACGTGTTCAAGGTGATCCGCGACAACATCGCCGCGTCGAAGGACACCGACCGGCAGAAGGTCAAGCAGAAGTACACGCTCGTCAAGCACCACGATCGCGTCGGGCGGATGACCGACATGCTCGAATATTCCGACGTCGCGTTTCCGCGCGAGCGCTTTTCCGACGAGCTGGTCGCGGAGCTGACCGACGTCGCGCCTTCGGTGGTCGAGTTCGACGGCGACTACGTGCATGGTCAAGCACCTGTACATCGAGCGGCGCATGACGCCGCTCAACCTCTACCTCGAGCGCGCCGACGACGCGCAGCGGGCGCACGCGATGCGCGAGTACGGCAACGCGATCAAGGAGCTCGCAGCCGTCAACATCTTCGCCGGCGACCTGCTGTTCAAGAATTTCGGCGTCACCCGCTTCGGGCGCGTGGTGTTCTACGACTATGACGAGATCGAGTTCCTGACCGATTGCAAGTTCCGCGTCATCCCGCCGCGCGCCTCCCGGCTGGGACGAGATGTCGGGCGACGTCTGGTATCCCGTCGGACCGCACGACGTCTTTCCCGAGGAGTTCGAGACGTTCCTGCTCACCGACCCGAAGACGCGCGAGTGCTTTCGCTACTTTCACGCTGACTTGCTCCGGCCTCAATGGTGGCAGGCGATGCAGCGTGAGATTGCGACGGGGCGGATGGTCGAGGTCCTGTCGTACCCGGACTCCGTGCGATTCGCGCACGCGGCGCGCTGCGATAGCGTCGTCGGCCGCGCCGACGCGCACTGAGCGCCCGCGCCAGCAACGTCGCACCGCAACAACACGCTTGTACGCAACAACGAACGGGGGACGGCCGCCGTTCGGCGGCTGCCGACGACCGATCTTCCGTATCGACCACGTAGGTCCTTCGCCTGCGTTGATACTGCGGGTGAGGCGCGCCGACACGTACGCGCGACGCCAAGAAAAACGACGGTGCAGCCGCCATTGAGGCGCGGGGAGTCGGGGGATGTTCATCAGCGCGTTCGATCTGTTCCGTATCGGACTGGGGCCCTCGTCGGCCCATACGGTGGGGCCGATGCGGGCGGCCCGGCGCTTCGTCCACGAACTCGAAGCCGACGGCCTGTTCTTCCAGACTCGCCACGTCCACGTCGATCTTTACGGATCGGTCGCCTGCACCGGGCGCGACCAGGGCACCGATCGCGCGATCCTGTCTGGCCTTTGCGGCGACGCGCCCGATGCGATCGATCCCGCGATGCTCGCCGCACGCGCGGCGCGCATCCGCTCCGAGGGCGCGCTGCTGCTCGCCGGCAGCTCGCGGATCGCCTTCGATCCTGGCACCGACATCGTCTTCCACGTCGACAAGGCCCTCGCGTTTCACAACAACGCGCTTCGCTTCACCGCGCGCGATGCGCGCGGCGAAACGCTCGCGAGCCGCCTGTATTTTTCGACCGGTGACGGCGAGATCGTCGCCGACGCCGAAGCCGCGAGCCCGCGGCCGGCCCCGCGTGTTCCCTATCCGTTCTCGACGGCGGCGGAATTGCTGGCGCATGGGCAGGCGCATGGCAAGAAGGCAGCCGAGATGATGCGCACCAACGAGGTTGCGCTGCGAAGCCCCGGCGAAGTGCGTGCCGGGCTGCTGCATGTCGGCGCGGCGATGCGCGCCGCGGTCGCGCGCGGCATGGCCACCGACGGCATGCTGCCCGGCGGCCGCGGTCAGCCCCGACGCGCGGTCACGCAGGCAGCGGCGCTCGCGGGCACCGATCCTTCGTCTCCGGCATGGGCTGCGGTGTTCGCGACCGCCGTCGCCGAGGAGAACGCTGCCGGAGGCCGGGTGGTTTCAGCGCCATCCAACGGGTCGGCGGGTCCCGTAGCCGCATTGCTGTATCAGTGGCGCGCAACCACGCCGCTCGAAGGCGACGACGGTAGCGTCACCTTCCTGCTCGCCGCGGCGGCCGCTGGGCAGCTGCTGCGCGCGAGCGGCATAAAGCACGTGGGTTGCCAGGGAGAGGTCGGCGTTGCCTGCGCGATGGCCGCAGCGGGACTCGCCGCCGTCAACAACGCGAGCAACAGTCAGATCCTCTTTGCGATGGAACGTGGCCTCGAGCCCTTCATGGGCATGGCGTGCGACCCGGTGGGCGGGCTGGTACAGGAACCGTGCATCGGGCGCAACGCCGCGGCTGCCGCCCAGGCGGTGCAGGCCGCGAGGCTTGCGCTCCGTCAACCCGACCCGGCCCGAATTGCACTCGATACGGTGATTCGCTCGCTGATCGAGACGGGGCACGCGATGGCCGGCCGGTACAAGGAATCCTCGCTCGGTGGACTCGCCGTCAACGTCATCGACTGCTGACGCCGAACGCTTTGCGCGTGCTATTCTCGCGGCGATCCCTCGCCGGAGTTTCGCATGCGTTCCTCCGTTTCCGGTTCGTTCCGCGCGGTTGCCGCGCTCGTGGCCATCGCAATGGCCGCGGCGCTCGCGGCCTGCGGCGGTACGCCCAGCAAGGAGGAACTGGAGGCCGCGAAGAACACGTTCACCTGCCACCAAGACGGCGAGCGGCTCGTGATCCGGTTCGACGAAGGCGAAGCCCGGCTCCTCACAGCCGCGGGCGAGCGGATCGTGCTCTACCAGATCCCCGCGGCCTCCGGGGTCCGCTATACGAACGGGACGCTCGAGTTGCGCGGCAAGGGCAGCGAGCTCGAGATCGTTCGCGACGCCAACGTGACGCGTCTCTCGGACTGCCAGCCCTACAGTATCCCCAAGTAGTGTCGGTCACGACGAACCCCGTGCACCGCGTCGGTGTGATCGGCACCGGCGCGATGGGCGGTGGTGTCGTCCAAAGTCTCGTACGCGCAGGCATCAGCACCGTCGCGCGCGACATCGTGGTCTCTGCCCAGGACCTCGCCGTGCACAACGGCGCCGCGCCGTCGAGCTCGCCCGCCGACCTCGCGCGCACCTGCGACACGGTGATCGTCCTCGTCGTCGATGCCCAGCAGGTCGAATCGGTGCTATTCGGCAGCGACGGTGCGGCCCCCGTGCTCGCATCGGGCAGCGTCGTCCTCGTCGCATCGACGGTCGATCCTGCGTATCCCGCCGCGCTCGCGCCCCGCCTCGGCGCGCGGGGGATCATGCTTCTGGACGCACCAGTCTCGGGCGGACCCGCGAAGGCGGCTGCGGGCACGATGACGATGATGCTGTCCGGAGACCCGACGGCGATCGAGCGCGTACGCCCGCTGCTCGCGCGGATCGCCGGCCACCTGTTCGTCTTGGGGCCGCGCTGCGGCGACGCTTCGACATTCAAGATCGTGAACAACCTGCTCGCCGCGGCGAATCTCGCGGCGGCCGCCGAGGCGATGGCGATCGCGCGGGCGGCCGGGCTCGACCTCCGGCAGACCTTCGACGTGATCAACGCCAGTTCCGGCGGGAGTTGGATCTTCGCGGACCGGGTCGCCCGGGCGCTTGATGGCGACTACGCACCGCGGGCAGCGGCGAAGATCCTCGCCAAGGACGCGGCAATCGCCGTCGCGGTCGCGCGACGCCTCGGCGTCGACGCATCGTTCGCCCGCCTGGCGGAGGCGGCGTTTGCGGACGCGCTCGCTGCCGGTTACGGCGACGCCGACGACGCCGTCCTCGTGAAGCGCGCGCTGGAAAAGATCCGCAGGTGAGGCATCGAGTGGCGCCGATCCGCCGGGCGTTCGCGGGCGGTCACCTGCCCCGCGGCGCGGCGTCGAGATCGACATACTGCCAGGTCTGCGAGCGGATCGGGTGCGGCTTGTAGTCGCGAACCCACGGCTGCAGGAGCTGGTCCTCGATCAGGTGGTAGCCCATTCGCCACGGCGCGTAGGCCAGCACCAGCTCGGTCATCCGGTCGAACAGCTTCGTGCGCTCGGGCGAGTCGGGCAATGCGCGCGCCTGCTCGTAGAGGCGATTGAACTCGGGAAGATTGAACCGGGAGTCGTTTGCCTGGCCGACGTTGGGGCCGTAGAGGTTTTGCATGAAGTTCTCGGCATCGGGATAATCGGCGTTCCAGCCGTCGCCGCGCATCTGAATCTTGCCCAGCCGCGCCATCTTGCGCAGCTCCGGCAGCCGGTCCTTCTTGAATTCGATCCTGATGCCGATCGCATCCATGTTCTTCTTCCACAGCTCGTCGGCCTGCCGCTGCGCCGAGGTGGGCGTCGACCACTTTTCGAGGACGAGCGGCCCGCCGTCGGGCATTTCGCGATAGCCGTCGCCGTTGCGATCCTTGTAGCCGAACCGGTCCAGCAGCGCCCGGGCCGCACCGGGATCGAAGAGCTGCGCCTGCGTCTTGAGATTCGGGTCGTAGCCCGCGATGTCGGGCGGAATCGGGCCCGTCGCCGGGACCGCGCGGCCCTTGAGCAGCACGCGGATCGCCTCGTCCTGATCGTACGCCATGCCGATTGCCCGGCGCAGGGCGATCTTGTCCGGTGTGTAGCCGCCGACGATCGGATCCTCCATGTCGAAATACGTCCACCATGTGTTCGGCCGCAGCAGGATCTCGTGCTGGATGCCCTGCGCGGCGAGCTCCGGCCTCAGCTTGCCGTTCGTCAGCGCCTTGTCGACGAAATCGGCAGGGAGCTGCTCGAGAAGATCGATCTCGCGATTGAGGAACGCAAGCCACCGAGCCTGGCCTTCCTCGATGATGCTGATCTCGATCCGGCCCGGGATCGGCAGGCGCTTGCCCTTGAGCGCCGCGGCGATTGCCCGCGATTGCGGCGGGATCGGGCCCGCCGGCGTGTACGTGACCTCGCGGTAGCCGGGATTCGCCACAAGGACGATCTTCGAGCTGCGCTTGTACTCGCCGAGCATGTACGGCCCGGTGCCGACCGGATGCGCGCCGAAGTCGAGACCGTAAGCCTCGACGACCTCGCGCGCGACGGCCGCCGTGTTGGGCACCGCAAGCGCATAGATGAAGCGCAGGTCGGGCTCCTTCAGCCGGATCTTCAGCGTATAGCGATCGACGACCTCGAGACCGGGGATCGGCGCGTCGTAGTCGAATCTTGCCCGTCTTTGCCGCCTTTGCACGCGCCTCGTCGCTGCCGACGACCTTGCCCTCGATGAGCCAGGCCCACGGACTCTTCACGACCGGATCGAGCAAGCGCTTGAGCGCGTAGGCCTCATCGGCGGCCGTGAGCTCGCGCGGCTTGCCCTTGAACGCCGGGTCTGGCGTGAAGAAGATCCCTTTCCTGATCCGGCAGAGGTAGGTCCTGCCGCCGTCCCCGACCGCGGGCATCGCCTCGAGCGTGCGCGGCACGAGCTTCACCGGGCGCGCGAGGTAGTCGTAGTCGAGCATCGCCTCGTAGACGTTGGCGATGATGCCGTCCGAGGCGGCGTCAAAGGCAACTGCGGATCGAAGCTCGTCTCGGCGATCGAGAACGCGACGTGCAGCGTCTGCGCCGGCTCGGCCGCGCGAGTCGGGACGCTCGCGACAAAGAGTGCGAGCGCCACGCTCGACAGGACCACGAGCGGCGCCGCCCGCAACCGACGATGTCGGTCCGTCACCATCCCGTGCTTCGCTCCCTCATGAGGGCGCCCGGCGCCCCGATCGGCCGCAACATGCGATGCGCCACCTCGTCAGTCTCTTGGCGGCGCGCCGCGATCGTAGCATCCGCGCGCGAGCTGGCGGTGCCGTTGACCCCAAACGCCCGAGCGCGCAATATCTCGGGCCGTTCGAGCGAAGGGTCGAAACGATGGAGATGAAAAGATTGTCCGGCGGCAACCTGCGTGCCGCAGGTTACGATGCCGCGCGCCGGACGCTCGTCGTCGAGCTCACGTCCGGGACGTTCGAATACGGCGGCGTCTCGGCGGACACATACCGGCGGCTCGTCTCGGCATCGTCGCCGTGGAGCTTTTTCCGCGACAACATCGAAGACGGCGACTACCCCGCCAAGCGGCTGCGCTGATTGTGGGGCCTGCGCAACGTGCGCGAGCCAGCGGCGCCGGCGCAGCGGACAGGAAGCCGCCGCCCCGACGCATGGCCTACGGATCGGGTGCTTACTGGATCGTCAGCTTGCGGCCCGCAACCGCGGGTTTCTTCGCCAGCGTCAGTTCCAGAATGCCGTTCTCGTACTTCGCCGTGCTGGCGGTTTCGTCGAGCTCGGCGGGCAGCGTGAAGCTGCGATACGCGCTGCCGAAGTACCGCTCGCTGTGGAGCACGCGCTCGCCTTCCTTTTTCTCCGATTGGCGCTTCACTTCGGCGCCGATCGTCACTTGATTGCCTTCGATCGAGACCTGGATATCATTCTTGGCGACGCCGGGAATCTCGGCGCGCACGAGGTAGGCTCCGTCCTTTTCGGCGACGTCGACCTTGATCGAGACTGCCGTCCTGTCCGAGCGGACCGGCGCGAAGAAGCCGCGGAACAGGTCGTCGAACGGCGCGGCCGGGAATGGGTCATACAGGCTGAGGTTGGCCATCGGAATATCTCCTATTGAATTTTGTGGGTCTCAGACGGACCGCCGCGGCATCCGCCGTCGCTCGCTCCGCCTCAATGGCCAATCTGCGGTTCTTCCGGGCCGTTTCAAGGCCTTCACGGGGTCGGGGCCGCAGCATCCAGCAAGGCGGTTGCATCGAAAAGCCCGTTCGCCAGCGAAGGATTCGGGCGATAATTGCAAACCGGCTCACCAGCCCGCACCTAATCGCGATGACGACGAATACGCTGACCCCCGATGACCGTGCCCGCATCGGGACCGACCTCGAGTCCCGCCGCGCCGCACTGCGCGAAGAGCTCAAGACCCAACTCGAGGGGTCCGCCGACGACCGCGTGGTCGGGCTGCGCAACCGGATCAAGGAAAGTGGCGACGAATGGGGCGTCGCAGACGGGCTCGCCGAGCTCGACATCGCCGAGGTCCGCCACACGCTGAAGGAGCTCTCCGAAGTGGAGAGCGCGCTGGCGCGGCTCCGGGACGGCACGTACGGCGAGTGCAGCGACTGCGGCGAGCCGATCGCCGCGGCGCGTCTCGCCGTCTACCCGACGGCAACGCGCTGCGTCGCGTGCCAGCAGGCTTACGAGGCGAGGATCGCCGGTCCGGCCGCGACGGCGCGCTAGCGCCTCAGCGCTTCCTGGTTTTCGCCGGGCCGCCGGGCGCGTAACGCGCGACCCAATCGAAGAACTCGCCGTACCAGAGCCGCGAGTTCTGCGGCTTCAGAATCCAGTGGTTCTCGTCGGGGAACCATACGAGACGCGCCGGCACCTTCTTCGCCTTCAGCGTGTCGTAGTACTGCAGCGCCTGGGTCGCCGGCACGCGATAGTCCTGCTCCCCGTGAATGACGAGCGTGGGTGTCTTCGAGCGCTTGACGTAGTGGTGCGGCGACTGCTTCATCACCCGCGTCGGGTTGTCCCAGTGAAAGGCCCCGAGCTCGTCGGCGAAGAAGTGGTAGCCGTCGGTCGCCATCATGCTCACCCAGTCGTAGCAACCCGCGTGGCAGACATAGGTCCGGTAGCGATCGGTATGGCCGTTCATGTACGCGACCATGTAGCCGCCGTAGCTGCCGCCGGTCGCGACCAGTCGCTCGCGGTCGATGTAGCCCTGCCGCAGCAGCCAGTCGGTGCCGGCTTCCACGTCGGCAAACTCCTTGCGTCCGTACTGGCCGGTGATCGTCTCCAGCCACTTCTGGCCGAAGCCCGACGACCCGTGATAGTTCACCGCGGCGACGACGTAACCCCGACCGGCGAACACCTGCGAATTCCAGCGGAAATGCCAGCCGTCGACGTGCGCGGCATGGGGGCCGCCGTGAATCGTGTGGAGCAACGGCCACTTTTTCTTCGGATCGAACCCGGGGGGGTAGACGATCCACATCTGCACGGGCTCGCCGCCCCAGCCCTTGACCGCTACCTCGCGCGCTTCGCCGAGCGCGTGTCGCGCGAGCAGCGCGCGGTTCAACGATTCGATCGGGCGCTCGTCGCGGCCATCGGCGCGCGCTGCGAAGAGCGCAGGCGGATTGCACGTCGTCGCCCGATCGAACGCGAGCACGCTGCCGTCGCGCGACTGCGCGAATCCGCCCACCATGCCACCCGCCGCGACGAGCGACGGCGTCGCGTTTCCGGCGCCGACCGGCAGCCGCGCGATCCCCTGCCGCCCGCGGCTTTCGACGGTGAAGAGGAGCGCGCGGCTGTCCGGCGTCCACGCCACGTGGCCCGTCGCGCGGTCGAGCCCCGGTGCGAGCCGGCGCATCGGCCCGCCTCCGCGTGCGACCAGCATCAGGTGTCCCTGGTCGTTGAACGCGCGCCTAGTGTCGTAGGCGTGGAATACGAGCGAGCGCCCGTCCGGCGAGTAGCGCGGACCGGCGTCCGCGGTGCGCGTGCCCGCGGTCAGCACGTGCTTGCGCCGCGAGGAGAGATCGACGGTGACGATGTCGGTCTGGTTCATCATCTGCGGCTCGGGCCCGAGATCGGCCGTGATCGCGATCTCGCGTCCGTCGGGCGCAATGTCGAAGTCGTCCGCGGACGGCTCCCACGGTGGCAGCGACATCCCGGTGCGCGCGAGGACGTCGCGACAGCGGCCCGTCGCCACGTCGCAAACGAGGATATGCGGCTCGCGGCCATCGGTAAGCCAGTGGTCCCAGAAACGGAATTCCTGCCGCTCGGTGACATGCGCCTTCACTTTCGCGTCCTTGCGCTCCTTCTTGCGTTTGGCTTGCAGCGCATCGGTCGCAAGGTCGGGCCACACCCACGAGATGAACGCGATCTGCTTGCCGTCGGCAAACCATTTCGGCGCTGCACACCCCGTGGCGAGCTTGGTGAGGCGCCGCGCTTCGCCGCCGTCGGGCGCGATCAGGTAGAGCTGCGGTTCGTCGTCGTCCTTGCGCTTCGCGGTGAATGCAATCCACCTGCCGTCCGGCGACCATTTCGGATCGCTGTCCTTGTCGCCCGCCGTGAGCTTGCGCGCCCTGCGGGAAACATCGCCGCGCGAATCGCCGAGGCCCGTCGGGAACAGCCACAGCGAAGTGCTGCTGTCGTTCTTCTCCATGTCGTAACTCGTCACGGCCGCGCATGCGAGCGCGCCCGAAGGCGAGAGCGTCGGGGTCCCGATCCGTTTGATTTGCCACAACGCTTCGAGGGTCAGCGGCGGCCTCGCGTTCGTGCGGCGGCGGATCGCAGGGCGAGTGGAGCGGGGCATCGTTGGTTCCTAGCCTGTCGGACTCACTGTCGCGCATGCGACGGAAGCGAGTTCGGCGCCGTTCAAGGCGCGAGACCGAAGGCATACCGGGAGTATGACGAGGGCGCGCAACACAGGAATGCGCCCAAATCGCCGCGTCCCTTCGGGTTGCTGCCAAAAGGCGCGTCTGCGTCGTTGCGAGGCTCGCGGATATTCCCGATATCCGCGGCGCCTCGCATCTAGCATCCATCGCCTTTTGGCCGAGCAACGCATACGTGACAGTAAGCCCGACAGGCTCCTTGTACAATGTCGCGGGGCGATTCTAACCCGCGCCGGAATCCGGCGCCGGGCATCCACGACGCCGGGCCCATCGATCGATGACCGAAATGACGTACCGCCGCCTGGGCGCCTCCGGGCTCAAGCTGAGCGCTCTTTCGCTGGGCTCGTGGGTGACCTATGGCAACCAGATGGGCACGGACGTCGCCCGGGAGTGCATGGCCGCCGCCTATGATGCCGGCGTCAACTTTTTCGACAATGCCGAGTCGTACGCGAGGGGCGGCGCGGAAACGATCATGGGCGAAGTGCTGCGCAAGGCCGGATGGCGCCGCGCGTCCTACATCGTCTCGACCAAGTTCTACTGGGGCTTGAACGACGGCCCGAATGAAAAGAACACGCTCAATCGGAAGTACCTGCGGCAGGCGATCGACGGGTCGCTGCTGCGCTTCGGGCTCGACTACGTGGACCTCGTGTTTTGCCATCGCCCCGACCCCGGGACGCCGATCGAGGAAACGGTGTTCGCGATGCATGACATGATCGCCGCCGGCAAGGCGCTCTACTGGGGTACCTCGGAGTGGAGCGCCGGCGAGATCATGGCGGCGTGGCAGATCGCCGATAGGCACCATCTCGCCAAGCCCATCGTCGAGCAGCCGCAATACAACCTGCTCTGCCGCGAACGCATCGAAAGCGAATACGCGCGGTTGTATCGCGACATCGGCCTCGGGACGACGATCTGGAGCCCGCTGGCGTCGGGGCTGCTCACCGGCAAGTACAACACCGGAATCCCGGCGGGTTCGCGAGGTGCGCTCAAGAATTACGACTGGCTCACGCCGCGCCTCACCGATCCGGCGAAGATCGCGGTCGCGAAGCGGCTCGCGCCGATCGCCGCGGATCTCGGTTGCACGCTCGCGCAGATGTCGCTCGCCTGGTGCCTCAAGAACCCGAACGTCTCGACGGTCATCACGGGCGCGAGCCGCGCCGAGCAGGTAGTCGAGAACCTGCGCTCGCTCGCCGTGGTCGACAGGCTGACGGAAGACGTCATGGCCCGGATCGAAGCCGCCGTCGCTCCGACGCCGCACGCGTAGGCCGTGGGGCCCTGATGTCGAACCCGCTCGAAAGCTGGAACGAGGAGCAGCGCTCGGCGTTTCTGTACCGCGTGTGCGCCGAGGCCGAGGCGGGCACGACGCGCGCCGAGCTTTTCCGCCGTCTTGCCGGCGAGGCGGAAGCGCAGGCAGCGATATGGCGGGCGCAGCTCACCGCGCGCGGTAATGCCGCGCCCGCACCGTACCTGCCGGACACGCGCACCAAGGTCGTCGCGTGGCTCATTCGCCGTTTCGGGCCGCGACGGGTGAAAAACGTGCTGGCGGCGATGAAAGTCCGCGGCATGGCGATCTACGGAACGGCGCTCGCGCGCGACTCGGGCCACGCCCCGCCGATGGCCGGCGCGGGCGTCGAGCACCGGCATCGCCGACTCGGCGGCGGCGGCAACCTGCGCGCCGCGGTATTCGGCGTCAACGACGGTCTCGTCTCGAATGCCAGCCTGATCCTGGGCGTGGCCGGGGCGAGTCCCGATGCCCATTTCGTGCTCATCACCGGCGTCGCCGGCCTGTGCGCCGGCGCGTTCGCGATGGCTGCCGGCGAGTACGTGTCGGTGCGCTCGCAGCGCGAGCTGTTCGAGTACCAGATCGGACTCGAACGCGATGAGCTCGAGGAATATCCGGATGCCGAGGCGCAGGAGCTCGCGCTGATCTATGCGGAAAAGGGGCTGCCGCGCAAAGAGGCCGAGCGCCTTGCGAAGCGGATCGTCGCCGATCCCGAGCATGCGCTCGACACGCTCGCGCGCGAGGAGCTCGGCCTCAATCCCGACGAGCTGGGTTCGCCGTGGGGGGCGGCGATCTCGTCGTTCCTGTCGTTCGCCGGCGGCGCGCTGCTGCCGTTGGCGCCGTTCATGCTCGCGAGCGGCGGGCGCGCGCTTCCGACCGCCATCGTCGTGACGGCGATTGCGCTCTTCGTCGTCGGCGCCATGCTCTCGCTCTTCACCGGGCGCAACGCGTTCTACTCCGGCGCGCGAATGCTGGTACTAGGCGGCCTCGCCGGGACCGTCACCTACGCCATCGGCCGGCTCGCCGGCGTTTCGCTCGGCTGACGCCTCGCGAGGACCGTGGGAAAACGCGCCGCCCTAGACCCGGCGCTCGTGCTGAAGCCCGGGCGCGACAAGTCGCTGAGGCAGCGCCACCCCTGGATATTCTCCGGCGCGATCGATCGCGTCGATGGCGAGCCTGGCAGCGGCGATACGGTCGCGCTCCGCGCCGCCGACGGCGCGTTCCTTGCTCGCGCCGCGTATTCGCCGGCATCGCAGATCCGCGCGCGCGTGTGGACCTTCGATCCGCGGGAGCCCGTGGATGCAGCCTTCGTAGGGCGTAGGGTCGAACGCTCCGCCGCCGCGCGCGCAGCGCTTCAGGACGATCGGCACACCGGATGCCGGCTCGTCCATGGAGAGTCCGACGGTCTGCCTGGCGTCGTCGCGGACCGCTACGGGCCGACCGTGGTCGTGCAGCTGTCGTCGGCCGGCGCCGAGCGCTGGCGCGACGCGATTGTCGCGGCACTCGCGCGCGTCAGCGGCGCGGCGTGCATCTACGAGCGCTCCGACGCCGACGTGAGGAGCCTCGAGGGGCTTGCGCCGCGAACGGGGATGGTTCACGGCGATCTTCCAGACGAAGTGACGATCGTCGAGGACGGGCTCACCTATCGCGTCGACGTCGTCGCGGGCCAGAAGACGGGCTTCTATCTCGATCAGCGCGACGGCCGCGCCACCGTGCGCGCGCTCGCGGCCGGGCGCGCGACGCTCAACGTCTTTTGCTACACGGGCGGATTCACCCTCGCGGCGCTTGCCGGCGGCGCGACGCGCGTGCTGTCGATCGACAGCTCGGCGGATGCGCTTCGCCTCGCGCGCGAGAATCTCGCGCGCAATGCGTCGCTGCGGGCCGACGCCGTGGAATGGCGCGAAGGCGATGCCTTCGCCGAACTGCGCAAGCTGCGCGACGCCGCGGCGACATTCGACCTGATCGTCGTCGATCCGCCGAAGTTCGCGCCGACGCTCGCGCACGCGGAGCGCGCGGCGCGCGCGTACAAGGATATCAACCTGTGGGCGTTGAAGCTCCTCGCACCCGGAGGCCTGCTGGCGACGTTCTCCTGCTCGGGTGGCATCGACGCCGCGCTCTTCCGCAAGATCGTTGCCGGTGCCGCGCTCGATGCGGGCGCAGATGCGTCGGTCCTCGGGCGCTTCGGGGCGTCGGCGGACCATCCAGTGGCGCTCGCCTTTCCCGAAGGCGAATACCTGAAGGGCCTGCTGATTCGCAAGGCCTCGTGAAATCGCCGCCTCGCTCCGTTACAATGGGTCGTCGCATGACCCGCCATGGCGCGCTTTCTCGTCACTCTCGGTGTCATTCTCGTGGTCGCCGGTCTGGCCTGGCCGTTGCTGGGAAAGCTCGGCCTCGGCCGTCTGCCCGGCGACATCCACATCGAGCGCGAAGGCTTTTCGTTCTATTTCCCGATCACCACGGGACTCGTCATCTCCGCCGTCGTGAGCCTCATTCTCTGGCTGCTTCGCAGGTGACGCGAGCGCGGCGCGCGGCGGCGCATGGCGGGGCCGGGGCCGCGAGACCGGTCGACGGGTGACCGAACGGCGCGCGACAGACCGAATCGCATCGACCGCGTGGACGGTGGGAACGCGCCCGCCGCGCGAGGCTTGCGGCCGGGCGTGGACGGCGGAATACTTGCGCCGCGAATCGGTTTGCTGCCTTGAGGGGCCGATTCGAACAGGGTCGGGGCGAGACTCGACACGGATCGGGGTCGCCGCAGGGAGTCCGGATCGCGATCCGGGTGATTGGGAACTCCAATGACGTCATGCAACCACTGCCGCGGCCGATCAGTCCGGCGCCGCCGACGCGCCCGGCTCCCGGGCACCGCGACCGGGGCGGACTTCGTGCGGGGCGCAGGCGCCCCGAGGTACCCGTGACCGGCCGTGTCCTGCCGTTCGATCCGTCCGCGCATGCGGCGGCGGACGCGCTCCTTCCGTTCTTTGTCAACGGAACGCTGCGCGGCAAGGAACTCGCCTTCGTCGAAGAGCACGTCCGCGCTTGCGAGCGATGCCAGGTCGAGGTCGATTGGCTGCGCGAGGTCTTTGCGGCCTGCGCCGCCGTCGAGCCGGCGCCGGAGACGACTCCCGCCGACTTGCGCCGCTTCGCCCGCATCGAACGTCCGACGCCTGCCGGGATCTCGGCGGCGCGCATTTCCCACGAGTGGCGAAAAGCGCAGCCCTGGACGCGATGGGTGCTCGCCGCGCAACTCGCTGCGATTGCGGTTCTTGGCACACTCCTCGCGACGGAAACCCGCAACGAGGGGGCCTATCGGACACTCGGCGCTGCCAACGGATCGGCAGCAGTGCGCGACGCCATCGCCGTCATGTTCGACCCCGGCGTCACCGAATCGGAGATTCGGCGGGTCGTTCTGGTCGCCGGCGCGCGAATCGTGGATGGACCTACCTCGACGAACGCCTATGTGCTCGAGGTGCCGGCGGGGCAAGTGGATCAGGCCATGCAGGTGCTGCGCGCGGAGCGTGCGGTGCGTCTCGCAGAAACGCTGGGGCCGAAGCGCGGTCGATGAGCCCGCTCGCGACGTTCTTTCGGGTGCTGGTGGCGGTCGCGATGTGCACGCTCGCTTGCGGAGCGTTGGCCGATCGCAACGACGCACCCGAGGATGCGACGCACACGGAGCGCGAAGTTCTCTTGATGTTGCGGCTCCCCCCGCCTCACTTTCGCCCCGACGCAAGTTACCTCGGGAGCTACGATACGCAGTTCGGGCGAGTGGCCAGGCAGCGTATCGCGGCAGACCTCGCGGCGCGGTACCGCCTGAAGATCGTCGACAGCTGGCCGATGTCGTCGCTCGGCGTCGACTGTTTCGTCATGCGAGCGGCTGCCGACGTCGCGATCGGGCCGCTCGTCGAGGAAATGGCGCTCGATTCGCGGATCGAGTCGGTCCAGAGCATGAACCTGTTTCACCTCCTGTCCCGCGATGACCCGCTCTATCGGCTCCAACCGGCGCAGAGACTTTGGCACCTGGACGACATTCACCGTCTCGCGACCGGGAAGAACGTCCGGGTGGCGGAGATCGATTCCGGCGTGGAGCTCGACCATCCGGATCTCCGCGGTCGGGTGGCGATTGCGCGCAACTTCGTCGACGCACGAGACGCTGTCGCCGAGACCCACGGGACGGCCGTCGCCGGCATCATCGCCGCACGCGCCGACAACGGCGTGGGCATCGTCGGTGTCGCGCCGGACGCGGCATTGATGGCGCTCCGCGCCTGCTGGCAGACGCCGGCCGACGAAAATTCGGCGGTATGCAGCAGCTTCACGCTGGCGAAGGCGCTCCAGTTCGCGCTCGACAAGAAACGCAAGGGTGATCAATCTGAGCCTCGGCGGACCTCGCGATCGGCTCCTCGAGCGCCTTCTGGAGATCGCCCTGGCGCGTGGTGTCGTGGTCGTCGCCGCGGCGGATCCGCGTGCTGCGGACCGCGGCTTCCCGGCATCGTTTCCCGGCGTGCTTGCCGTTGCCGCGGAGGACGCGCAGGATTCGTCCGCGGCGATTCTCCTGGCGCCGGGGCGGGACATCCCGACCACGCTTCCCGGCCAGCGCTGGGGCTTCGTAGGGGGCCCTTCGTTCGCCGCTGCGCACGTTGCGGGCCTCGTCGCGTTGTTGTTCGAAATCGCTCCGGGCCAGGAACCACGACAGATCGGCGAAACCCTGCATCTGTCCGAAACGTCGGTTTCATTGCCGCACCGCCATACGATCGTCGATGCCTGTGAAGCCGTTGCGAGGACCGCCGAAGCTTGCGCCTGCGAGTGTGCGATGGCGCGCGGGACGGGCCCGCTCACCGCTCATTGACGGCTCCGCGTTGCGCGGCGCGGCAATCCTCGTCTTCTGTTCGCTCGCAAGCGGGGCCGGCGCCCAGATCTCGGGCACCGCAAGCGTCGTTTCCGACTATCGCTATCGGGGATTCACGCTGAGCGACGAGAAGCCTGCAGCGCAGTTCGGCGTGACCTACGACGCCCCGCTCGGTTGGTATGCCGGCGCGTTCGGGTCGACCGTTCGACTGGCGCCACCTGCCGGCCCCAACTTCCAGGCGATCGCCTTCGGCGGATTCGCGTCACGCCTGTCGTCGGGTCTTACCCTGGAAGTCGGCGGCGACTATTCCGCCTTCACCGGCGCGGCCGGCGATGACTACGGGGAGATCTTTCTCGGCGCGGCGACCGAGAACGCGAGTGCAAGGATCTACTATTCTCCGCGATATTTCGGGCAGCCGTCGAATGCCGTCTACGGCGAAATCAATGGGTCGCAGCCGATCACCGCGGCCGTACGCTTGCTCGTCCATCTGGGGTTTCTTCGAACCCGCTATGAAAGCGGCTATCGAACGCAGTCCGGGCAGCATGCGGTGGACGGTCGGATCGGACTGGCCGCCGATTTCGACGCTTGTCGCCTCGAACTCGCCTTGGTCGGCGTCAGTGCCCACGACGCCGCCTATCGCGTCAGCGGAAGCAGCAGTCCCAACACCATCGTGCTGACGTTGTCGCGTTCGTTCTAGTGCTGGCGACCAAACAAGGCAGTTCGACCTCTTGCCTACTCGATTGCTGCGGTCACAACGGACAAAACAAGGCCCCACGCGGTCGCCCGGCGGGGCCCTGTCAGTCGCGACCGGATGGACAGGAGGTCACCCGGCCGTGTTCGGCTGATCGTTGCGCGTCAACCTTTGAGGCAGTTGCTCATGAACTTCTTGCGCTCGTCGCCCTTCATGTCGCCGGCTTTCTTGTTGCATGCCGTCATCTTCTCCTGCTGCGTCATCTTCGCCGGCGCCGCTTCCTTGCCGGAGAGGCAACTGCTCATGAAATTCTTGCGCTCGTCGCCTTTCATGTTGGCGGCCTTGGTGTTGCACTCCTTCATCCGCTCCTGCTGCGGATTGGCTGCGGGCTTCGCTTCGGCCGCTGGTTTGGCCGGCGCCGCGGCTGGGGCGGCCCCCTGCGCGAACGCCGCGGTGGCGGCGACGGCAAACGCACCGGCGATCGCCAAGGCAAGCAGTTGTCTCATTCGGATCTCCTTGGAATGGATAGGCGGGGTCGAACAGCAGTGTCGAGGTGAGTTTCCGCCCGGCATCGGCTTGAAAGCCGCGCGCGCCACGGCAGTCTACGGCATGCGAAACGGCCGAAGCAACGATTTCGCCGACGTCCCGGAGGCTGCTGTCTCAATTTCGGCTGATGCATTGCAACATGGGTCGTGGCAAAATACGCATCTCGTCGGCGACGATGTGCTAACCTGCTGATTCACATAAAAAACATTCTTTGGAGCTCGAGGTGCCCACGTCCACCGCCAACCGCAATCGCCTTGCCGCGGCGTCGCATCCGGCGGCCAAGCTGCCGATCGACGACACGCGGATCCGCGAGATCATGGAGCTCGCGCCGCCCGCGCACCTGCTGCGGGAATTTCCGGCATCCGACCGGGCCGCCTCGACCACCTTCGAAACGCGTCAGGCGATCCACCGGGTGCTCCACGGCGCCGACGACCGGTTGCTCGTCGTCGTCGGACCGTGCTCGATCCACGATTACGACGCGGCGATCGATTACGCGACCCGCCTCTCTGCATTGAGGCGAGAGCTTGCGAGCGAACTGATCGTGGTCATGCGTGTCTACTTCGAAAAACCGCGCACGACCGTGGGCTGGAAAGGCCTCATCAACGACCCGCATCTCGACGACAGCTACAAGATCAACGAGGGCCTGCGGCTCGCCCGGCGCATCCTGGTCGAGGTCAACGAGCTGGAGCTGCCGGCCGGGACTGAATACCTCGACATGATCACGCCGCAGTACATCGCGGATCTCATCGCTTGGGGCGCAATCGGCGCGCGGACCACCGAAAGCCAGGTCCATCGCGAGCTCGCCTCCGGATTGTCGTGTCCGGTCGGATTCAAGAACGGAACCGACGGAGACGTGCGCATCGCCGTCGACGCGATCAAGGCCGCGTCGGCGCCGCACCATTTCCTGTCCGTCACCAAAGGCGGCCACTCGGCAATCGTGCACACGGCCGGCAACGAGGACTGCCACATCATCCTGCGCGGCGGACGAGCGCCGAATTTCGACGCCGGGAGCGTCGAGCTAACGTGCAGGGAGCTTGCCGGCGCCGCCCTCGCGGCGAGGCTGATGATCGACTGCTCGCATGCGAACAGCCAGAAGAATCACGAGCGGCAGGTCGACGTCGCACGCGAGGTTGCGCGGCAGATCGCGGAGGGCGATGAGCGAATCTTCGGGGCGATGCTCGAAAGCCATTTGAATCCGGGTCGCCAGGATCTCGTCCCCGGCAAGGAGCTGCTGTACGGCGTATCGATCACCGACGCCTGCATCGGATGGGATTCGACCGTCGAGGTGCTGACCCTCCTCGCCGCCGCCGTGCGACAACGGCGCCTGAAACTCGCCGACGGCGCCTGACGCGCGTTTCGCGGGGAAGGCTTCCGTGCCTGCCGAAATCGAGCTCAAGCTCGCTCTCGATCCTTCGGCGGTACGCCGTGTCGGGCGCCTGTCCGCCGTTCCGGCGATCGCCGCCGCTAGAAAAGGGCGCGTGAAAACGGCGCGCTTGGTCAGCACCTACTTCGACACCGCCGCCGGGCGGCTTGCTCAGGAAGGGATCGCGCTGCGTCTGCGCCGCGCCGGGACGCGCTGGTTCCAGACGATCAAGGGGCCGCCGCTGGCCGGCGCGGGTGCCGGTCTCCACGCGCGCGACGAGTACGAACGCCGACTGGCGCGACCCCGCCTGGACGCAGCGCATCTCGCAACCACGCCATGGCACAAGCTCCTCGCCAAACTGCTGACGCGTGGCGAGCTCGCCGCGCAGTTCGTCACGGACTTCACGCGCCGCACGCTGCCGCTTGCCTTTCCGGACGGAACCCGGGCGCTGCTCGCAATCGACATCGGCGCGATTCGGGGCTTGCGCAGCGGAGTTCGGCGCGTGCCGATCAGCGAGATCGAGATCGAAGTCGAGACCGGCAATGTCGCGCGCGCCTTCGAGGCAGCGCTCGCCCTCGTCGACGACTGGCCCGTTTCCGTCGCGACGGCGAACAAGGCGGAGCGCGGTTACGCGCTGATCCGAGGAAAACCCGACGGATGGGACGCACCGGTTCGCGCCCGAGCGGTGGCTCTCGCCGCGGATGCCCTCGCCGAGACCGCGTTGCGCGCCGTCGCGCAGGAATGCCTCCAGCAGATTTCCGCCAATACCGCCGGCCTCCTCCACGATCGCGATCCGGAGTGGGTGCACCAGATGCGGATCGGCACGAGGCGGTTGCGGTCGTGCCTCGCATTGATCGCGCCGATCGCGCCGGGCGGTCAGTTCGATGCGGCGATCGCCGAAACGAAATGGCTCGCCGGTCTCCTGGGCGATGCCCGCGACTGGGACGTGTTCGCGGAGTGCACGCTGCCGCCGCTCGCCGAGGGAATCGCCGATGATCCCGCCGCCGCCCCCGGAGTGCAGCGACTGCGCCGTCGGGTCGTTGCGCGCCGCAGAGCGGCCCGCAGCACGGTACAGGAAGCGTTGGGCTCACGCCGCTTCCAGCGCCTGCTCCTCACGCTGGGTGCACTGATTGCCGCGCCGCGCTTCGGGGCGCCGGAAGAAGCCTCCGCGAACGGGCTCGTCGCGCCCGCGCGGGCGTTTGCGGCTCACCTCCTCGCCCGGCGCCATCACAAGCTCCTCGGGCGCGCGGCGTCGCTGGCCGAGGGCACGGCGGAGGAACGGCACGCCGTGCGCATCGCCGCGAAGAAGCTTCGCTACGCGGCTGAATTCTTCGCGTCGCTCTTCGCGCACAAGCGCACGCGGATCTACCTCAAGAGATTGGGCGCGCTGCAGGACGCGCTGGGCCGATTCAACGATGCTGCGACCGCCACCCGTCTTGCCGCGCTGCTTGCCGGCGCCAACGATCCCGCCACGGTCGGCGCCGTGGGCGGTTGGGTCGCGGCGCAGGCTGCGACGTTGCGGCCGGAGCTCGACCGCGCCTGGCAACGGTTTGCCGACGCCGAGCGCTTTTGGACATGAAGCTCGAAACGCCTGACATTCCCGTCCCTCCCTATCGTGCCCCGAACTGGCTCGCGGGCGGCCACGCGCAGACGATCTGGCCCTATTTCGTCGCGCGCCCCGACGTCCGATATCGCCGCGAGCGCGTGATCACGCCCGACGGCGACTTCTGGGATTTCGACTGGTCCGACGCGCCGGCGGGAAACGCGATGGCGCCGCTGGTCGTGGTGTTCCATGGGCTGGAGGGCGGGTCGGGATCGCACTATGCGCGCACGCTGATGACCGCGCTCGCCGCCATCGGTTGGCGCGGCGTCATCCCTCATTTCCGCGGCTGCAGCGGCGAACCCAACACCAAGCCGCGCGCCTACCATTCGGGCGACCATGAGGAAGTCGGCGCGATGCTCCGCGCGGTTCGCGCTCGCGTCGGCCGAAACGTCGCGACCTATGCCGTGGGCGTTTCGCTGGGCGGCAGTGCGCTCCTCAACTGGCTCGGCCGCGCCGGCGGCGACGCCGCAACGACGATCATGGCCGCGGCATCGGTCTCCGCCCCGCTCGATCTGACCGCTGCAGGCGTCGAGATCGGGCGTGGCCTCAACCGGATCTACGCCTGGCATTTCCTCGATACGCTGAAACCCAAGGGCCGCGCGATGGCGCGACGATTCCCCGGGCTGCTCGACGAGACGCGGCTATGGCACGTCCGCACGATGTACGACTTCGACGACGTGGTTACCGCGCCGTTGCACGGCTTCACGGGGACGGCAGATTATTGGCGCCGGGCGTCGAGCAAGCCGTGGCTGCCGAAGGTCGCCGTGCCCACGCTCGTGCTCAATGCGAAGAACGATCCCTTCATTCCGCCTTCGTCGCTCCCCGGCCCCGCCGAGGTGAGTCGGGAGGTCGTGCTCGAGCAGCCGGCGGAGGGTGGCCACGCCGGTTTTCTCGAGGGCTCGTTCCCCGGGCGGCACACGTGGCTGCCGCGCCGCCTGCTGCAATTCCTGCGCTTCGGGTGGTAGCTTCGCGGCACTCGACCGCGCCGCGAGCGCGCCCTTTCCATCCTGTGACCCTCAAACGGACATCGAAACGCCCGTGACCATTGCCGCCCTTCCCCCTGAAATCTTCAAGGCCTACGACATCCGCGGCATCGTCGGCCGCACACTGACGCCGGATATCGTGCGCGCGGTCGCGCAGTCCCTCGGCACGCTCGCACTCGAGCGCGGGCATGACACACTGGTGATCGGCCGCGACGGCCGCCTGTCCGGTCCGGCGCTCGCCTCGGCACTCGCTGCCGGTATTCGCGGCGCCGGGGCGAACGTCATCGACGTCGGCATGGTGACAACGCCGATGAGCTACTTCGCCGCGCATCACCTCGGCACGCAATGCAGCGTGATGGTGACCGGCAGCCACAATCCGCCGGACTACAACGGGTTGAAGATCGTGATCGCCGGCGACGCGCTTCACGGTGCCGAGATCGCCGCGCTCAAGACGCGCATCGAATCGGGAGACATGCGCACCGGTGCGGGCGGCTATCGCACGCACGACATCGCGCCCGCGTATTTCGACCGGATCGCGGGCGAGGTGAGGCTCGCGCGCCCGATGACGATCGGCGTCGATTGCGGAAACGGGGTCGCTGGCGCGTTTGCGCCGCAACTCTACCGGCGACTGGGCTGCACGGTGACCGAGCTCTTTTGCGCGGTCGACGGCGCCTTCCCCAATCATCATCCCGACCCATCGCGCCCGGAGAACCTGGCCGACCTGATCGCGCTCGTCAGGAACAAAGAGCACGACCTCGGGTTCGCCTTCGATGGCGACGGCGACCGGCTGGGTGTCGTCACCGGTGATGGCCACCTGATCTTTCCAGACCGGCAGCTGATGCTGTTCGCCGCCGACGTTCTCTCGCGCGAGCCGGGCGCGACGGTGATCTACGACGTCAAGTCGACCCGCAACCTGAAGCCCTGGATCGTGCGCCACGGCGGCAAGCCCTTGCTGTGGAAGACCGGACACTCGCTCATCAAGGCGAAGATGAAGGAGACCGGCGCGGCGCTCGCCGGCGAAATGAGCGGGCACACGTTTTTCAAGGAGCGCTGGTACGGCTTCGACGACGCGCTCTACGCGGGCGCGCGGCTGCTGGAAATCCTGTCGCGGGTGGACAACCCTTCGGCGGCGCTCGACGCCCTTCCCGATGCCGTGTCGACGCCCGAGCTGCAGGTCGCCTGCGCCGAGGGCGAGCACCACGCACTGATCGCGACGCTCGGCGCGACCGCGCAGTTTCCCGGCGCCACCGACGTCGTGCGCATCGACGGCCTGCGCGTCGAGTATGCGGACGGGTTCGGCCTCGCGCGGGCATCGAACACGACCCCCACGATCGTGCTGCGCTTCGAGGCCGACGATGACCGTGCGCTCGCGCGGATCCAGGACGAATTCCGGCGCGTGCTGGTCGCAGCGAAGCCCGGCATCGCGCTTCCGTTCTGAGCGCATCGATGGTCACCCTCGCCGACATCGAAGCCGCGCGCGAGCGCATCGAAGGCGGCGTCTATCTGTCGCCGTGCGTCGAGTCGATCCCGCTGTCCCAGCTCACCGGCGCGCACGTCTTCTGCAAGCTCGACTACCTGCAGCGCACCGGCAGCTTCAAGGAGCGGGGTGCGCGCAACGCGCTTCTGCTGCTCACGCCCGACCAGCGCCGGCGTGGCGTGATCGCCGCGTCCGCCGGCAATCACGCGCAGGGCATCGCCTATCACGGCCGCCTGCTCGGCATACCAACCACCGTCGTGATGCCGAAATTCGCCGCGCTGGTCAAAGTGACGAACTGCCGGCATTTCGGCGCCAACGTCGTGCTGCAGGGCGCCGACCTCACCGAAGCGCGCGCGCACGCGGCGATGCTCGCCGAACGCGAGGGCCTCACGTTCATCCATCCGTTCGACAATCCCGACGTGATCGCGGGTCAAGGCACGATCGCGCTGGAAGTCCTGGAACAGACGCCCGACATCGAAGCGATCGTCGTGCCGGTCGGAGGCGGCGGCCTCATCGCCGGCATCGGCACCGTGGTCAAGGCGAAGCGCCCCGACATCGCGGTGATCGGCGTGGAGCCCGACTCCGCCGCCTGTCTCACCGCAGCGCTCGCTCGGGGAGCGCCGGCACCGGTCGGTCTTGCGCCAACGCTGGCGGACGGCCTCGCCGTCGCGCAAGTGGGCGCTGCCTCGTTCGCGATCGCGCAACGCGTCGTCGATCGGGTCGTGACGGTGGACGAGGCATCGATCGCGCTCGCGATCCTCCGCCTGGCCGAACTGGAGAAGAGCGTCGTCGAGGGCGCGGGCGCAGCGCCCCTGGCCGCGTTCATCGCGGGTCGGCTCGGCGCGCTCGCATCGCGCCGGGTTGTGCTGGTGCTGGCCGGCGGCAACATCGACTCGACGATGCTCGGCCGGGTGATCGAGGTCGGGCTCGTCGCCGACGGCCGGCTCGCGCGTTTCGCCGTCTCCATCAGCGATCGACCGGGCGGACTTGCGCGGCTCGCCGAGATCATCGCGTCGACCGGGGCGTCGATCAAGGAAATCGTTCACGACCGGGCGTTCTCGGGCCCGGACCTGTCGTCGGTGCGGGTCGTTTGCGTCGTCGAGACGACAGGGCACGATCACGTGGCGTCCCTGCATCGCGCGCTCGCCGAAGCCGGCGTCACGATCGTCGCCGAGGCCTGATGGCGATTCGCCGGCCGCTGCGCGCATTTTGGCTGCTCGGCCTCCTTGTCGTCGCGGCGCCGGTGGGCGCGGCGCCGGGGGACGCCTCCGTACAGGCCGAAGGGCGCGCGCTAACGCTGCAGTTCCAGCGCGGCGAGGTGGCGGCAATCTTCGCGCGTATGACGCCACCGATGCGCCAGACGGCGGGCAGCGCCGAGGATCTCGCGCGCTTCCGCGAGCAGGTGCTGGCCGAAGCCGGCGCCGAGCAGGCCATCCTTAGCGAGGGGGAAACCGCGGTCGGCCCCTACCGAACGTATCGGCGGCTCGCGCGCCATGCGCGCGCCTCCCGGCCGATCCTGACCGAATGGGTCTTCGACCGCGAGCTCGCCGTCGTGGGCTTCATCATGAAACCCGAGCCTGTAGCGGCCCCGACGCAGTATCTTTCGTACCAGACGCGCGCGCGGCTCCGCCTGCCGTTCGACGGCGCGTGGTACGTATTCTGGGGAGGACGCACCGTCGAGCAGAATGCTCACGCCGTCGTGCGCGACCAGCGTTTCGCCTACGACTTCGTCGTTCTCGCCGCGGGCCGCACGCACGGTGGCGACGGCAGCAAGCTCGACGATTATTACTGCTGGAACCGGCCGGTGCGCTCACCCGCCGCGGCGACGGTGGTGAGGGCCGTCGATGATCTGCCGGACAACGTGCCCGGCAGGACCGATCCCTCGCGCCCCGTCGGCAATCACGTGATCCTCGACCTCGGTGAAGGTGAATTCGCGGTTCTCGCGCATCTCGAAAATGGCAGCCTCCGCGTGGCGCCGGGACAGCACGTGGAGGCGGGCGCCGAAATCGGCCGCTGCGGCAACAGCGGCAATTCGACCGAACCCCACCTCCACTTTCACCTGCAGAACGCCGCGCGGTTCGGCTCGGCCGAAGGACTTCCCGCGTTCTTCACCGATTACGTCGCGGACGGCGAGCGGGTCGCGCGCGGGGAGCCGGTGCGCGGGCAGACCGTCGCCAATGCGCCCGACATTGCTGCTCAATAGCGGATGGCGAGCCTGCGCTACACATCGGAAACAAGTCAGACCGGTCCCACGAGCAGGAACGTCACGTCGTCGAAATACGACGGCTTCCTGCCCTCGATCGCGTGGCCGATGAACTGACCGATCCACGCGGCGACGAACACCCCGATGGCGACTGCCGACACGTCGTCGCCGGGCACGAACAGCGGGTAGACCGTCGCTGCCGCTACGACAAGCATGCCGGCGGCGAGCGGCGGCGAGAGCACGCGAGCGCAAGCGCGATGCCTGCGTACGCGGCGAGCGGCGCCGCCGCCCGCAACAGCGCGAGCACGCTCCACGTGATGAGCGGCACGCAAGACCAGTGGATCGGCTTGTTCGATGGATGGCGGTGCGATTTCCCCGTACCGCTCGAGCAGTCTGTCGACCCTGCGCATCGATACCCTTCCCGGCCGGGCGCGAGATCGTCCGCCCGCGGCCTTAAGCTATAATCGCCGCCACAGACCGCCCGGCGCAACCAGCACCCAAGCGGCACGCTCCGGCCACCGCTGCACCACGGGCCGCACTCGCTTCCGGAGGAATCATGGGCCGTATCCAGCGCTTTTTCGCTCTGCTCGTCGCCGCCGCTTTCCTCTCTGCGCCCGCGGTCGCGGCGGAACAGTTCGTCAACGTACTGACCGGCGGCACGAGCGGCGTCTACTATCCGCTCGGCGTGGCGCTCGCCAACAGCATCGGCAAGGCGATGCCCGCCGTGAAGACGTCGGTCCAGGCGACCAAGGCCTCGGTCGAGAACCTGAATCTGCTCCAGGCGGGACGCGGCGAAGTCGCGTTCACGCTGGGCGACTCGCTGTCCGATGCGTGGAAGGGCAACGAGGAGGCGGGCTTCAAGGCGCCGTTGAAGAAGCTCCGCGGCATCGCGGCGATCTACCCCAACTACATCCAGATTGTCGCGCGCGCCGACGCGGGCATCAAGACGCTCGCGGATCTCAAGGGCAAGAAGATCTCGGTGGGCGCGCCCAAATCGGGCACCGAGCTCAATGCCCGGACGATCCTCAATGCGGCCGGCATCACGTACAAGGATTTCGCGAAAGTCGAATATCTGCCTTTCGGCGAGTCGGTCGAACTGATGAAGAACCGGCAGCTCGACGTCACGCTGCAGTCGGCGGGCCTCGGCGTCTCGGCGCTGCGCGACCTCGCGACGTCCGTCGACATCGTCGTCGTGCCGATCCCGGCTGACGTCATCAAGAAGACCAACGATCCCGCCTATCTGCCGGCGACGATCCCGGCCAACACCTATCGCGGCCAGACGGCCGCCGTGCCGGCCGCCGCCGTGCAAAACTACCTGGTGACGCAGGATGGCGTGAGCACCGAGACCGTCTACGGCATCACGAAAGCGCTATGGACCGGACTCGACCAGCTCGTCGCCGCGCACTCGGCCGCGAAGGCGATCGATCTCAAGCACGCACTCGACGGAATGCCGGTGCCGCTGCATCCGGGTGCCGAGAAGTATTACAAGGAAGTCGGCTTGATCAAGTGACGCTAAGTCCAAGAGCAAGGCGCGAAGCGTCGCAGCGGTTGGAAGCAGCCGACAACGACACGGGTCCCCGCGTTTGCGGAAACGACATGCGCACATGACGCGGATGCCCAGGAGCGCGAGGCGCGGTCGCCCCGCGCTTGGAACCGCCGCGCCTGCGTAACACGCATGGAGCGCTGATGGCCGCGACCCCCCACGTGCCGACGGCCCCGGCGCAGGCGGCCGAAGCCGCGTTCGACGAAACCGGCGTCAAGCGCGAACTGACGGGCGCGGCGTGGAAGATCGTCGCCGGCGCCGCGCTGGCATTCTCCACCTATCAGCTGCTTATCGCGGCGTTCAGCCCGCTCTCGAGCCTCGTCACGCGCTCGCTGCACGTCGGCTTCCTGCTCCTGCTCGCATTCCTGATCCATCCGGTCTCGACAAAGGCGAATCGGCGTCGGATCGCGTGGTACGACGCGCTGCTCGCGGGGCTCGCCTTCGCGCTGGCGTTCTACCACTGGGTATTCGAGGCTGATCTGATCCAGCGCTCCGGGGACGCCTCGACGACCGATCTCGCCGTCGGGACGCTCGTGATCGTCCTGCTGTTCGAAGCCGCTCGACGCGTGCTCGGGCCCGCGCTGCCCATCATCTGCGCGACTTTCCTCGCCTACGGACTGTTCGGGCAATACCTCCCCGACGCGATCGCCCACCGCGGCTACGGCTTCGACCAGATCGTCGGTGCGCTCTACCTCGGGACCGAGGGGATCTACGGCATTCCGACGCTGGTGTCGGCGACCTACATCTTTCTGTTCATCCTGTTCGGAAGCTTTCTCGAGCACGCCGGGATGATCAACCTGTTCAACAATATCGCGCTCGGTTTCGTGGGCCACGCACGCGGCGGTCCGGCAAAGGTCGCGGTGATCTCGTCGGGAATGATGGGGACGATTTCGGGCTCGGGAGTCGCAAACGTGCTGACCGTCGGGCAGTTCACGATCCCGCTGATGAAACGCTTCGGCTACTCGTCGATTTTCGCCGGCGCGGTCGAAGCGACCTCGAGCATGGGCGGCCAGATCATGCCGCCGGTGATGGGTGCCGTCGCGTTCATCATGGCCGAGACCTTGAACGTGCCGTACGTGACGATCGTCAAGGCAGCGGTGATCCCTGCGATCCTCTACTACGCGACGGCGTTCTGGATGGTGCATCTCGAAGCTGGGCGTGCGGGCCTGATCGGCTTGCCGAAGGACCAGTGCCCCAACCCGTGGGAGGCGATCCGGCAGAAGTGGTACCTGATGCTGCCGCTCGCGGTGCTCGTGTTCATGCTGTTCGACGGCTTCACACCGATGTTCTCGGGCATCGTTGGCCTCGCGCTCACCGCGGTGCTGATCCTCGGCACCGGCATCGCCGCGGGCTTCGGCTCGATGGCGTTCCGGATCGTATTCTGGGTCGTGCTGGGCTTCGGCACCGCGAGCTTCTTCAAATACGGGATCTGGCCGATCATCGCGATGATCGCCGCGCTCGTCGCCGTGAACTTCGCGATCAGAGGCGGCCGCGACACGCTCGCGATCATGCGCGGCAGCCTGATCGACGGTGCGAGGCAGGCAGTGGCCGTCGGCATCGCCTGCGCAATCGTCGGCGTCATCATCGGCATCCTGACGCTCACCGGCGCGGCGTCGAATTTCGCGGGCTTCGTGCTGGACATCGGGTCGCAGAGCCTCTTCCTGTCGCTGGCGCTGACGATGGCAGTGTGTCTCGTCCTCGGCATGGGGATTCCGACGATCCCCAACTACATCATCACCAGCGCGATCGCCGCGCCCGCCCTGCTCAAGCTCGGCGTGCCATTGATCGTCTCGCACATGTTCGTCTTCTACTTCGGCATCATGGCCGACCTCACGCCGCCGGTCGCGCTGGCGGCGTTCGCGGCGGCGTCGATCTCCAAGGCGTCGCCGATGCGCACCGGCTGGAAGGCGACGCACATCGCGATCGCGGGGTTCGTCATACCGTACCTGGCCGTATACGACCCGGCGCTGATGCTGCAGGGAGGGACGCTCGCCGACACCGCCTACGTCGTATTCAAGGCGATCGTCGCCATCGGGCTGTGGGGCGGCGCCGCAGTTGGCTACCTGCGCGGGCCGCTGAACCCTCTCGAGCGCATGTTCGCGTTCGCCGCGGCGTCGCTGCTTATCGCCGCGGTGCCGTGGACCGACGAGGCCGGCTTTGCCGCGAGCGTGGTATTTGTCGCCTGGCACTGGTACCGCACCCGCGCACCCGCAACCGCCCCGGGCACCTGAGCTTCGCGGAGCGCCGCATCGACGCCCTCTGTCTACTCGTCGCCGGTGCCCTGCGTGCGACGCTGCCGACGTCGGAGTTCACGCTCGCCTGGGACCATTCGGTCGAGAAGACGCGCTGGGAAGAGCACTATCGAATCGATGGCGATGCGCTGGTGCTGATCGAGGCGCGCGTGCAAGGCACCGGCGCCGGAATGGAGCCGCCGCCTTCCGCCACATTCAAAGGCGGCTGGTGGACGTGGCACCCGCTGACCCGCGTGCCGGCGCTGAGGTTGACGCTATCGCCTTACACCGCCGATTACGCGCTGTGCCGGCGCGAGACCTGCAGCGCCCTCACGGCGCTCGTCGGCACGGCCGGCGAGACGACCGTGGTCACGATCGAGCGTTGCGCACCTTCGTGACCGAAGTCACCGACGGCGGGCGCCGGGCGAGGCATCATGGGCCGAGTCAATTGGCAGGAGCCCGCCGTGGAAAACAGATACGGATTCGGCAAGGCCGTCGCGCTGCGTTTCGACGCAGCGCTCGACAAGGTGGCGCAGGAGCTCGCGAAGGAGGGCTTTGGGATCCTGACCGAAATCGACGTTGCGGCAACGTTCAAGAAGAAGCTCGGCAAGGACGTGCCGCCGTATCGAATCCTCGGCGCCTGCAATCCGCCGTTTGCCGCGCAGGCGCTCGATGCGGAGCCGTCGATCGGGCTGTTGATGCCGTGCAACGTCGTCGTCCGGGAAGATTCGGCAGGCACGGTTCAGGTCGAGTTTCTCGATCCCAGGCCGTTGTTCGAGCTGACCGGCAGGCGCGAAGTGGAACCGCTGGCGACCGAGGTTCGGGCGCGGCTGCGCCGGGTGATGCAGGCCCTCTGACGTCGATCCACCGGGTCGGGACGTTCGCTGCATCAGCCGCCAATCGCTGGCGCTTACGCCGGCGCGATCGGTTCCTGCCGCGGCGTTCTGCGCACGAGCGTGCTGACCCGCGCGGGAAATCGCCCCAGCTTGCGATCCAGGAAATAGTTGCGCAGCGTTCGCCCGATCGTGCGAAACGCGAGCTCCTCCCACGGTATTTCGTCTTCGCGGAACAGTCGGACCTCGAGGCTTTCGGGACCAGGCTCGAAATCGAGATCGAGGAGTCGCGCGCGGAACATCATGTAGAGCTGGCTGATCTGCGGCAGGCTGATCACCGTGTACAGCTCGCCGATTTCGACCCGCGCGCTCGCCTCCTCCAGCGTTTCACGCGCGGCGCCGGCGAAGATCGTCTCCCCGTTTTCGAGGAAGCCCGCGGGCAGCGTCCACTGGCCGTAGCGCGGCTCGATGGCGCGCCGGCACAGCAGGATGCGGTCTTCCCATTCAGGCAGGCTGCCGACGACGACCTTGGGATTCTGGTAGTGCACCGTATCGCAGTCGGCGCAGATGAAGCGCGATACATGGTCGCCTTCCGGGACGCGGAGCACGATCCGATCCGATCCGCAGTGACTGCAGAATTTCATCTGCTCATTATGCGGTCCCCCTGCATCAATCTCAACCGCGCGATTCGGTACCCCCGGCAGCCGAAGCATTGGTTGCGCTGCGCTCCCGGCGGCGCTTGGGCGCCCTTCGCTCGCGGACTCGAATGCGGCATACTGCGACGATCATGGCCAATCGCTCGCTTCTGCCTGCGGCGGTGGACCGCTATCTGCAGGCGGTCGCCGTGCGGGAATCCACGCTCCAGGCGCGGCTGCGTGCCGAAACGTCGCGCCTCCCTCAGGGCGGCATGCAGATCGGCGCCGATCAGGGCGTCCTGCTCGCGTTGCTCGTGCGCCTCATCGGCGCGCGCAAGGCGATCGAGATCGGCACGTTCACAGGGTACAGCGCGCTCGCCGTCGCGAGCGCGCTGCCGGTCGACGGTCGCCTTGTCTGCTGCGACATCAACGAGGAATGGACGCGCATCGCGCGCCGGTACTGGGACGAGGCGGGCGTCGGAGACAGGATCGAACTTTGCCTCCAGCCCGCGCAAGCCACCCTCGACAAGCTCCGGCGCGGCGGTGCCGCGGGCACGATCGATTTCGCCTTCATCGACGCCGATAAGACCGGATACGACGGCTATTACGAGGCGTGCCTGTCGCTGTTGCGGCCCGGAGGGCTGATCACGCTCGACAACATGCTCTGGGGTGGCGCCGTCGCGGACGCCGCGGACGACAGCGAGGATACGAAGGCGCTGCGCGCGCTCAATCTCAAGATCCGCGACGACCGGCGAGTCGACGCGTGCCTGCTGTCGGTCGGTGACGGCGTGATGCTCGTGCGGAAGCTCTGAACGAGCTGTGGGTCCCGCGTTCAAAGCCTGATGAAGTGGTCGCGGTAGTAGCGCAATTCCTGGATCGATTCGTGGACGTCGGCCAGCGCCTCGTGCTTGCCTTCCTTGGGCACGCCCTTCATCAAGTCCGGCTTCCAGCGGCGTGCCAGCTCCTTTAGTGTCGACACATCCAGGTTGCGATAGTGGAAATAGTCCTCGAGCGCCGGCATCCAGCGCGCGAGGAACCGGCGGTCCTGGCAGATCGAGTTGCCGCACATCGGCGAGATCCTCGGCGGAACGTATTCGCGCAGGAACGCGAGCGCCGCGGCTTCGACGTCGACTTCGGACGTCACCGCGGCCCTGACCTTGTCGATCAGACCGGAGCGTCCGTGCGTCCCCTTGTTCCACGAATCCATCGCATCAAGCGCGGCGTCGTCCTGGCGCACGACCCAGACCGGCGCTTCCGCGACCGTGTCAAGATTGCCGTCCGTCACGACCAGGGCCACCTCGATGATGCGGTCGGTGTCGGGCCTGAGACCCGTCATTTCCATGTCGATCCAGATGAGGCGGCCGGCGTCTTGGGGCATGGCGATTTCGCGTAGAATTGGGCGCTCATTCTCGCATACCGCGTACCCGCCCGAGCGCGCGGACGCGCGCTTGCCGATGACCGCCGCCGCCTTCACCACGATCTTCGCCCTCGCGCTCGCGCTGTTCCTCGCGCTGCGGCTGTGGCTCGCGCGCCGGCACACGATCTACGTCGCCGCGCACCGGGCAAGCGTGCCGCCGGCGTTCGCCGCGCGCATCGGCCTCGGGGCGCACCAGAAAGCCGCGGATTACACGATGGCGCGCACGCGCCTCGGCATCGTCGAAACCGTGGTCGAGGTCCTGGTGCTCGTCGTGCTCACGTTCGGCGGCGGTGTCGCGGCGCTCGTCGCCTGGACCGGATCGCTTCCGTTCGACGCGCTGTGGCAGGATCTCGCGCTCCTCGCCGCGTTCGCGGCCGTCATGGGCGTGATCGGCCTGCCGTTCTCGTATGTCCAGACGTTCGGCATCGAAGCGAAGTTCGGCTTCAACCGGACCACGCGTGCGCTTTGGGTCGCCGACCTCGTGAAGGGCATCGTGATTGGCGCGGTGCTCGGCCTGCCGCTCGCAACGCTGGTGCTGTGGTTGATGCGCGCCGCGGGAAGTCTGTGGTGGCTGTGGGTGTGGGCCGCATGGATGGCGTTCCAGTTCCTCGTCCTCGCGCTCTATCCCACGGTGATCGCGCCGCTGTTCAACAAGTTCTCGCCGCTGCCCCCCGGCCCCGCCCGGGCGGCCGTCGAGGCGCTCCTCGCGCGCTGCGGCTTCGAGAATCGCGGTCTGTACGTCATCGACGGCTCGCGCCGCTCGAGCCACGGCAACGCCTTTTTCACGGGCTTCGGCCGCGCAAAGCGCATCGTGTTGTTCGATACGCTGCTCGCGCGCCTCGCGCCCGATGAGGTCGAGGCGGTGCTCGCGCACGAGCTCGGTCACTTCCGACTGAAGCACGTGATGAAACGGATGGCTTGGACCGCGTTGCTTTCGCTCGCGTTCCTCGCGCTGCTTGCGTGGCTCGCCGGATCCGCATGGTTCTACGAGGGCCTCGGCGTGCCGCCGATGCCGGACCGGCCGGGCGTGGCACTGCTGCTGTTCTGCGTCGTGCTGCCTGTATTCACGTTCGTGTTCGGCCCCCTTTCCGCGGTGTACTCGCGCAGGCACGAGTTCGAGGCCGACGCCTTCGCTGCGCGCAACGCGTCCGCTGCCGCGATGGTGCGCGCGCTCGTGAAGCTGTACGAAGACAATGCGGCGACGCTGACTCCGGACCCGTTGCATTCGGCGTTCTATGACTCGCATCCGCCCGCGGCCGCGCGCATCGCGCGGCTGCAGACGTCCTGAGGAGGTTCCCATGCCGCGACTCGTTCTTTTGCTGCCAATCGCGCTGCTGGTCGCCGGCGCCGCGTCGGCGCAGACTCAACCCGCGCCGTTCGCGTCCGGTGATCCGAAGGCTGGAAAAGCGCTGGTCGATCGCGATTGCGTCGGCTGCCACGCGCAGAAATTCGCCGGCGATCCCGACCAGATGTATCGCCGTGCCGATCATCGGATCAAGACGCCGGCCCAGCTGCTCGCGCAGGTGCAGGCGTGCAACACCAATCTCGGCAAGAACTATTTCCCGGAGGAAGAGGAGCACATCGCTGCGTACCTCAACCTCGAGTTCTACAAGTTCAAGCCATGACCGGCGCCAATCGTCCCGACGCCGGGCTTGCCGCCCTGGCGGCGCTGCATTGCCGGGCGGGCGCGCCGCGGCTGGCCGATGCCGACCTCCAGGCGCGACTGCGGTCGCTTTCGGGCTGGACGCAGAAAGCGGACGCGATCGAGAAGACCTTCACGTTCGGCAACTACTACGAGACGATCGCGTTCGTGAATGCAGTCGCGTTCATCGCACATCGCGAGGACCACCATCCGGACCTCGGAGTCCACTACAACCGCTGCACCGTCGCGTACTCTACGCACAGCGCCGGCGGGATCACGCTGAACGATCTCATCTGCGCGGCGCGAGTGGAGAGCGTTTCCACGTGACCCGCGGAGCCGGGCGCGTGGGCGGTAGCGACGCCGCGGCGGAAGCGTTGTTCGAAGGGCTGGTCGTTTCCTGCCATCGCCGCCATTTTCTCGTGCAGCGGAGCGACGGCGAATCCGTCGCGTGCGTGCTGAAGGGACGCACCATCACGCTCGCCTGCGGCGACCGCGTGCGCTTCGCGCGGGCAGCAGGTGGCGGCGTGATCGAGGCGGTGATGCCGCGCACGTCGCTGTTCTATCGGTCCGACGCGTTCAAGGAAAGACTGATCGCGGCGAACGTGACACAGATCGTGGGCGTCGTGGCGCCCGGACTATCGCTCGACCTGGAACTCGTCGATCGCTGGGCGGTGGCCGCCGAGAGCGAGCACTGCCGGTTCGCGCTGGCGGCGAACAAGTCCGATCTGCCCGGTTTCGACGGGCTTCTCTCGCGTCTCGAGCCTTATGTACGGCTCGGCTATCCGGTCGTTGCGCTGTCGGCGAGTCGCACTGCAGAGCCGCTCCTGCCGTCGCTCGAAGGCCAGCACACCGTGCTGATCGGACAATCGGGAATGGGCAAGTCGACGATCCTCAACGCCGTCGCGCCGGGCGCGGAGGCAAAGACGGCCGGCGTGTCGGCCGCGCTCGCAACAGGCCGGCATACGACGTCGCATTCGACGCTGCATCTCCTTCCCGGCAAACGCGGCGGCTGGATCGTGGACTCGCCAGGCATCAAGGCGTTCGGACTCGCGCACCTTGCGCCCGACGCGATTGCGCAGGCGTTCGTCGAGTTGCGGCCGCTCCTCGGCCAATGCCGGTTTCGCGATTGCCGCCACGACCGGGAGCCCGGTTGCGCGGTGTCGGCGGCCGTCGACGCGGGACGCGTCATGCCCCATCGCGTCGCGCTGTTGCACGCACTCGTCGCGGCGAGCACCGCGGTGCGCATGCCCGGACGGTAAGGGGAATCGTGCCGGATCAGGCCCCCCCTCCCCCCGGGGCCCAGTACGCGAGGGTGAGCAGCAGGATCAGCAGCAGCCACAGAACGAGCGCGCGCCACACGAGGCCCACGGCACTCGGCAGGAAATCCGCTTCGGCCGGATCGCCCATCCCGAGCTCGGGCCGGTATTCGGGTTCGCCGATGGCGGCCGGAAGCGAACCGCCCACGACGACGCCGAGCGCGCCGGCGCCGCTTGCGAGCACGAGCCCGACGTGCTCTCCTCCCTCTTGGTCGGCCCAGGTCTTCGCTTGCGTGCGCCAGCAATACACCGCGTCCTCGAAGTCGCCGACGATCGCGAACGAGAGCGCGGTCAGCCGCACCGGGATCCAGTCGAGGAGCCACAGGAGCCTGCGCGCCGGCGCACCGAACGCCGCGCGCGCGCGCGCGATCGGCGTGCCTTCCGTTCCGCGCATGTCGCCGCGCCACTCGTCGGCGACCAGCACGCAGGCGCGGTAGAGAACGGCGCCGGCGGGGCCGGGGAGCACCGTGAACCAGAACAGCACCGCGAAGACCTGGCGGAAGGAGTCGACGAGGCCGCGCTCGATCGCGAGCTTCGCCACGTCCGCGCTCGACAATTCTGGGCTCTCGATCCCGCGCCAGCCGGCGAGCCATCGCCGCGCGCCGGTGAGATCGCCGGCTTTGAGCGCCGCCGCAACGCCGGAGAAGGCGTGACTGAAGCGCCGGAAGCCCATCAACAGATAGAGAAGCACGACATTCCACGCGAGAGCGAGCAGTGGATGGAGCGCTTGCAGCGACCAGAACACGAAAGCCGCGATTGCGGCGGGCGGCGCGAGCGCAAGGACCGCTGCGACGACGCCCTGCTGCCTCGTGCCGCCGTTGAGCTTCTCCTCGAGTCGCCGGACGTAGAGAACGAATGCGCGCTCCAGCGCACCGCGCCAGCGAAACGCGCGCCATTGCTCGAGCCCCAGCGCAGCCAGTACGGCAAGGAAGTTCATCTTGGAGGCGTCCCCAGGCTCGCCCCCTGCGTGGGCAGCGCCTCCCCCCTCCCGGTGAGGGGGCGAGCGCCTCCGGGCGGCCGCGCGGCGCTCATGCCCGCAGGAACTCCTTGCTGACCTCGTCGAACAATTGGGTCGCAGCCTCGCCCAGCCACTCGAACACGACCATCTCCCGCGAGACGATTCGCGCACCCTCCTGCCGAAGGCGGGCGAGCGCGATATCGCGGTCGAATTCGCGGCGCGACCCCACGCAGTCGGCGACGACGTAGATCTCCTTGCCCTCCTCGAGCAGTTCGAGCGACGTCTGCAGCAGGCACACATGCGCCTCGACCCCGATCACGACGACCTGCGGGCGATCGGCCCCCGGGAGCCGCGACAGGCACTGCGCGGCGACGCCGGAGAAGTGATTCTTCGACCCGATCGTACCTTCGGGCAGGAGCGCGCGGATCGATTTTGCCGTGTGGCCGAGGCCTTTCGGATAATGCTCGGAGGCGGCCACCGGCACGCCGATCTTCTGCGCGGCGCGGATCAACCACGTCACGTTCGCCATCAAGCGTTCATGGTCGTGAATTGCGGGCAGCACTTTCTCCTGCATGTCGATCACGAGCAGGACACAACGGCGGGCGTCGATCAGCATCAACGGCTTCCTTTCTCGACGTTCATCGTGCGGAGCGCGGGAGTCAAGCCTTGAGCTCGTCGCGGTCCCTGTACTGTTCGAGGGCTTCCGGATTGGCAAGGGCCTCGACGTTCTTCACCGGCAATCCGTGGACGACGTTGCGGACAGCGAGCTCGACGATCTTGTTGCTCTTGGTGCGCGGAATGTCGGTCACCTGCACGACCTTCGCCGGCACGTGACGGGGCGTGGTGTTGGCGCGGATATGCGCGCGGATTCGATCGCTGAGCTGCTCATCCAGCGTGAGGCCCTCCGCGAGCTTCACGAACAGCACGACGCGGACGTCGCCGACCTCGCCGGGCGGCCAGTCCTGCCCGATGACGAGACTCTCGACGACTTCGGGGAGCTGCTCGACCTGGCGGTAGATCTCCGCGGTGCCGATCCGCACGCCGCCGGGATTGAGCGTTGCGTCGGAGCGACCATAGATGATCATCCCGTCGTGCTCGGTGATCTCGACGTAGTCGCCGTGACACCATACACCCGGAAAGCGCTCGAAATACGCGGCACGGTACTTGGCGCCGTCGGGATCGTTCCAGAAGCGCACCGGCATCGACGGAAACGGTGCCGTGCAGACGAGCTCGCCCTTGTCGCCGCGGACAGGCTTGCCGTCATCGTCCCAGACATCGACCGCCATGCCGAGGCCGCGGCACTGCAGCTCGCCGCGCCACACGGGGAGCGTCGGGTTGCCGAGCACGAAGCACGACACGATGTCGGTCCCGCCCGAGATCGACGACAGGCACAGGTCGTCCTTCACGCACTGGTAGACGTAATCGAAGCTCTCGGGCGCGAGCGGGCTTCCGGTCGAGAACATCGTCCGCAGGTGCGGGAGCTCGTAGTCCTTGCGCGGCACGGTGCAGATCTTCTTCGCCGCGTCGATGTACTTTGCCGACGTCCCGAAATGCGTCATCCGCTCGCTTTCGGCCAGATCCCACAGCGCCCTGCCGCGGTTGATGAACGGCGAGCCGTCGTAGAGCAGGAGCGTCGCCCCCGCGGCGAGCCCTGAAGCGAGCCAGTTCCACATCATCCAGCCGCAGGTCGTGAAATAGAACAACCGGTCGTCCGGCTTCAGATCGCCGTGCAGCAGGTGCTCCTTCAAATGCTGGAGCAGCGTGCCCCCGGCGCCATGAACGATGCACTTCGGTTCCCCGGTGGTGCCCGAGGAGTAGAGGATGTAGAGCGGATGGTCGAACGGCAGCCGGGGATAGTCGAGCGGCGCCGGCGCGTGCGGCGCAAGCCACGCGTCCCACTCGACCGCGCCGCGCACGTCCGCGAGATCGAAGGCCGTCCCCGCCGTCTCGCGCAGATACGGGATCACCACGACGCGCTCGACCGTCGGCAGTTGCCCAACGATCTCCGCGATCTTCGGCAAGATCGACAACCCCTTGCCGTTGTACCAGTAACCATCGACGGTGAACAGCACGCGCGGCTCGATCTGCCCGAAGCGGTCGAGTACCCCCCGCACGCCGAAGTCGGGCGAGCACGACGACCAGATGGCGCCAAGGCTCGTCGCGCCCAGCATCGCGATGATCGCCTCGGGCATGTTCGGGAGGTAAGCCGCGGCGCGATCGCCGGCTTCGATGCCCATGGCGCCGAGCGCCGCCGCGACGCGCGATACCGACGCGGCGAGCTCGGCATGCGAGACCCGGCGTTCGAGCTTGTCCTCGCCGCGGAACACCAGCGCGTCGCCCGCGCCGTCGGCCGCGGAACCGCTTGCCGAACGGCGCAGCAGATTCTCGGCGAAATTGAGGCGCGCATCCGGAAACCATTTCGCGCCCGGCATCCGCTCCGCGTGGATCAGCGTGCGCTCGCCCCGCTCGCCGATCACGCCGGCGTAATCCCACACCGCGCGCCAGAACTCCTCCCGATGCTCATTCGACCAGCGCCAGAGCGACGCGTAGTCGGCAAGGGTCGCGCCGGTGGCGGCCTCGATCCGCCGTGCGAAGTCGGTGACATTCGCCTGCGCGATGCGCTCGGGCGAAGGCTGCCACAAGAGGGCGCTCGTGGTCATGACGGCATCACGTTCGAATTGTGGCCACGTCCTTGGGTCACCGCGCCGGCGCCGGCCCGCGCGCTTCGAGCGAGCGCAATGGCGCCATCACGCGCTCCGGCAACGGCACCGAGCGGCCGGTCGCGCGATCGACCCAGACGATCTTGGCCGAGCCGTCAGCGTACGCCCGCCCGTTCATCCGGATCTCGTAGTAGCTGCCGACGCTCGTGCGTCCGGGTTCGGCAAGATACATTCGCACCTCGACTTCTCCCGGGTACACGAGCGGCTCGCGAAAAGTGCAGCTCGCGTTGACGATGACGGGGCCCGTCCCATCGTCCGCGTCGACCCGGGCTTGGAGCGTGTAGACCCATTCGATGCGCGCCTGCTCCATATAGCGGAAATACACGGTGTTGTTGACGTGCCCGAGTCCGTCCATGTCGCCCCAGCGGATCGACTGGCGGGACGTGTGCACGAGCAGGCGCGGTCGTTGCGTCATCGATGGCACGTTCCCGAGGGCTCCGCGGTGCGCACCTCAGTGGCCCCGCGCAGGTTCGCACACCATCGCGGCCGCCACGAGCTCGGCGATGTCGCGCGTGGCGATGTCCTGCTCGCTGCGGAGCGCCCCGACGCCGTCGGCGATCATGATCGCGCAATACGGGCAGCCGGTCGCGATGACGCGGGGTCGCTGCGGCAGCGCTTGCTCGACCCGGGTGACGTTGATCCGCGTGCCGATCGTCTCCTCCATCCACATCCGCGCGCCGCCGGCACCGCAGCACATCGCCTTTTCGCGGCGCAGTTCGAATTCGAGCGGCTCGTCGGAAACGAGCCGCCTGATGACCGCGCGCGGCGCGTCGAACTCGCCGTTGTGACGCCCGAGATAGCAGGGCTCATGATAGATGACGCGCTCGAACGACGGCTTCAATCGGATCCGTCCGTCGGCGACGAGCCGCGCGATCAACTGCGTGTGGTGGACGACTTCCCACCGGCCACCGAACGCCGGATATTCGTTCCGCAGCGTGTTGAATGCATGGGGGTCGCAAGTGACGATCCGCTTGACGCCGAGCTCGTTGAGCTTCGCCACGAGTGCGGCCGCGAGTTGCTGGAACAGCATTTCGTTCCCGGCGCGCCGCACGCACTCTCCGGTCGACGTCTCGGCGTCGCCCAGGATGCCGAAGCGGACACCGGCTCGCGTCAGGATCGACGCAAATGCCTTCGCGATCTTCTGGCAGCGCAGGTCGAAGGATTCCGCCGAGCCGACATAGAAGAGCCAGTCGAGATCCTCCATCTGCGCGGCGCTCTCGACCTCCGGAACTCCGAGGCCCTTCGCCCAATCGGCGCGCGTGTCCGCTGGGAACCCCCACGGATTGCTCTGCGATTCGTAGGCGTCGAACACCGCTTTCAGCTCGTGCGGAAACTCGCCGTCCATCAGCACGCGGTGCTGGCGCATCCGGAAGAATCGAGGCAGGTGCTCGAGCTCGATCGGGCACGCAGTCTCGCAATAGCCGCACGTCGTGCATGCCCACAGCGTTTCCTCGCTGATGACCGGGCCGACGAGCGGCGGCAACGGGTCCGCATCGGCGTTTTCCGCCACGATCGCGTCGCGTTCTTCGATGAGGTGATGCTTGAGGCTGTCGTTTACCCATTTCATCGACAAGGGCTTGCCGGTGAGAAACGTCGGGCACGCATCCTTGCACCGCCCGCACTCGGTGCAGGTAAAGACATCGAGCCCCTCCTTCCAGGTGAGGTCCTTCGCGCTGCGCGCACCGACGCGCATCGACTCGGCGTCGGCGCCCTCGCCCATGATCTTCTCGAGATCGACGAACGGGACGATGTTCGCCGGCGTGCCACGGCGGAAGTACAGTGCCGGCAAGGCGGTGACGATATGGAAATGCTCGCCTGTCGGAAGGATCACCAGAAACGCGAAGACGACGACCAGCTGCGTCCAGTAGGAGAGCTGATAGCCCGCGGCAAGCGCGGACGGCGAAAGTCCGGCAAGCGCCTGCGCGACGCCGCGCCCGGCGAAAGCGAAATCGCGATCGTGCGCGATGCCGGGATCGCTTGCCGCGAAGAGCGCGAAGCGGAAGCCGTCGAACAGCAAATCGGTGATCATGATCGCGAGGATCAGCGACAGGACCAGCAGCGCTTCACGATTGCTTTCGAGGCGTTTCGGCTTCAGCACGTAGCGGCGCCAGTAGGCGTAGGCGAGCGCGATCAGCACCGCGATTTCGACCACATCCTTGCCCCCGGCGAACATCCCACCGACGATGCCCGGATACACGAATGGCTCGTGATAGCCGATGATGATGAGCTGCAGCTTCCGCGCGAGCAGCGCCATGAAGCCCAGGAAAATCGCCGCATGCATCAGACCGGGCTTCCAGTCGCGGCGGATCATTCGCGACTGCAGGAAACCGTTCGTCAGCACCGACGCGAGGCGCGCGCCAGGATGATCAAAGCGCGGTTCTGGCGCAAGGCTCGCGACGATGCGCAGCTTGCGCGCGGTGAGGTACCCGAACCCGGCGACCGCGAAGATCAGCAGCAGCGAAATACCGAGGGGGCTCATCGAGGAATCGGGTGCGCGAGCATCTGGGGTGCCCCCTCCCGAGCGGGGGGCGTCGAGCCGCAGCGACAATTATACAATTGGTCCCTTTCCGACGACGACGGCGCGCCCGCGCAAGGAAAATTCCCATGGAACGCGAAACGATGGAATACGACGTAGTAATCGTCGGCGGCGGACCCGCAGGTCTGGCTGCGGCAATCCGCGTCAAGCAACGCGCCGCCGAGACCGGCAAGGACGTGAGCGTCGTTGTGCTGGAGAAGGGATCCGAGCCCGGCGCGCACATCCTTTCCGGGGCGGTCATGGATCCCCGTGCTTTGACCGAGCTCATGCCCGACTGGAAAGACCGGGGCGCGCCGCTCAATACGCCGGTGACTGAGGACCGTTTCTACCTGCTGACCAAGTCGAAGGCGATCTACAACCCGCGTTGGCTGCTGCCGGAGTGCTTCATCAACGACGGCTATTACATCGTCAGTCTGGGCAATATCGTGCGCTGGCTCGGCCAGCAGGCCGAAGCATTGGGTGTGGAGATCTTTGCCGGATTCGCCGCTGCTCACGTGTTGTACGACGAGAACGACGCGGTCCGCGGGGTCGCCACCGGCGACATGGGCATCGGCAAGGATGGTAAGCCGACCGGGAACTTCCAGCCCGGCGTGGAGCTCATCGCGAAGTACACGCTGCTCGCGGAAGGGGCGCGCGGACATCTCGGCAAACAGGTCGTCGCACGATACCGGCTCGACGAAGGCCGCGACCCGCAAACGTGGGGCATCGGGATCAAGGAATTATGGGAGATCGATCCCGCGAAGCACGTGCCGGGACTGGTGCTGCACAGCGCCGGCTGGCCGCTCGACAGCAAGACGTACGGCGGCGGCTTCATGTATCACTACGAGAATAGCCAGGTTTCAATCGGACTCGTGGTTGGCCTGGGCTACGCGAATCCTTACCTCGAGCCGTTCCTCGAGTTCCAGCGCTACAAGACGCACCCGGCGTTGCGCTCGTTTCTCGAAGGCGGCAAGCGCATCGGCTATGGCGCGCGCGCGATCAACGCGAGCGGGATCCAGTCATTGCCAAAGCTCGTGTTCCCCGGCGGCGCGTTGATCGGCTGCGACGCGGGATTCCTCAACGCACCGCGCATCAAGGGTTCGCACGCCGCGATCAAGTCCGGCATGCTGGCCGCAGACGCCGCCTTCGATGCGGTGGCGACGGGCCGCGCCCGTGACGAGCTTTCCGCATATCCGGCCGCGTTCGAGGCGTCATGGCTCCACGACGAGCTCAGGGGCGCGCGCAACTTCAAACCCTACCTCGACCGCGGCCTCATCGTTGGCGCCGCGCTGTGGGGCATCGATCAGCTGGTCTTCCGTGGCCGCGTGCCGTGGACGCTGCACCGGCGGAGCGCCGACCACGAGAAGCTCAAGCCGGCATCCGAGTGCACGCCGATCGACTATCCCAAGCCGGACAACACGCTCACCTTCGACAAGCTGTCGTCCGTGTTCCTCTCGAGCACCAATCACGAGGAGAACCAGCCGTCGCACCTGACTCTGAAGGATGCCTCGGTGCCTGTTGCGGTCAACCTCGCCCGCTACGCGGGCCCCGAGGCCCGATACTGTCCGGCGGGCGTCTACGAATTCGTCAAGACCGACGACGGCCGCGACAGGCTGCAGATCAACGCGCCGAATTGCGTTCACTGCAAGACCTGCGACATCAAGGATCCGCTGCAGAATATCGTGTGGGTCGCGCCCGAGGGCGGGGGTGGGCCGAACTACGCGGGGATGTAGGCCGCAGCACCCTGCTCGTGCTACTGCCGGTGCCCGGGGCTCGGCGTTTCCTTTTCCTTCGGCGACCTGAGCAACAGCGACGGATTCTCCTTGAGCTTGCTCGTCAAGCCGCCGACGTCCGCCACCACTTTGCCCGCGCGGTCTTCGAGGCGCGAGAATTTGGCGATCGCCTTAGGCAACTCGTCGAGGAACGTCGCGAGCGTGCTCTTTTCGGCGGGGATTTCCGGGATCTGCCCCGGGGGCGTCGCGTCGACGAGGGTCTTCGCCCCGGCGGAGCCGCCCTCCAGCTCGACGAAGACGACGCCGGTAATACCCTTCAGCCTGAGCATTGCCTTGGTGTCGGTCTTGACCGGCGTGGCCTTGGAGAGCGCGACGTCCACCTCGACCAGGTTCGGATCGGCCGCGTCGATCGCCATCGCCTTGACGGTTCCGACGTCGACGCCGCGAAACGTCACCGGATCGCCGAGGTTGAGTCCGCTCACCGATTCCGCAAAGTAGATCCGGTAGAGCACGTCGTCACGATGGCCCGACGTCGTGAGCCAGAACGCGAACAACGCCCCGGCGATGGAAAAGCCGATGATGAACAGGCCTTCGACGAAATAGCGTTTATCCGTTTCCATGGCCTTGCTTCCTCGCAATCAACGCGCCCTGCGCCCGCGGTCCGTGGAGGAATTCGTGGATCCACGGCTGTCCGGATCGCAGCAGCCCCTCCAGCGTGTCGACCATGACCTTCCCGTCGACCAGCACGGCGACACGGTGGCAAAGGGTGAACAATGTGGTGAGATCGTGGGTGACGATGACGACCGTGATGCCGAGGCTCCGGTTGAGCTCGCCGATCAGCGCGTCGATGCCGCTCGCGATCAGCGGGTCGAGATCGGAGGTCGGCTCGTCCAGGAACAGGATCCGCGGGTCGAGCGCCAGCGCTCGAGCAAACGCCGCGCGCTTGATCATGCCGCCGGAAAGCTCGGACGGAAACTTGACGCCGGCATCGGCGCCGAGGCCCGCGAGCTCGAGCTTCATCGCCGCGACCCTTTCCTGGTCGTCCGCCGAGAGCGCCGTGTGCTCGCGCAACGGCAACATGATGTTCTGCGCTACCGAAAGCGACGAGAACAGCGCGCCTTGTTGGAACAGTACGCCGATGAGCGACGCCTTCTCCACCGGGCCGACCGCCAAGACGTCCCTCCCATCGAGGAGGACTCGGCCCCCGTCCGGCCGATGGAGCCCCGTGAGCGTCTTCAGCAACACCGACTTGCCCGAACCCGAGCCCCCGGCAATGCCGAGAATTTCGCCGCGCCCGACATCGAGGTCGATCCCGCCATGCACTTCCTGCCTGCCGAAGCGATTGACGATCCCCCGCGCGGAAAGGATGGGCTCGGCGCGCCGTCGAGGCTTGGTCACGGGTGTACCCCCACGCTTGCGGCTGACGCCGATCTGGTCGCTTTCCTGTCAACGCTCTAGACGTGGTCGCGCAGGTCAATCCGATGCAACCAAAAAAAGGGGCCTGCGCACGCGCGGGCCCCGACCAGCTTGCCGATACCGGGGGCCGGCATGAGGCCGACCCCGCGACTGCTGCCTACAGCACCGGCAGTTTCCTCCCTGTCACACCCGCCTTGCAAACGAGCTTGAGCTCGAGCACGCCGCCGTCATACTTGGCGACGCTTTTCGATTCGTCCAGCTCGTGCGGCAGCGTGAAGCTGCGATAGATGTTGCCGTAGTACCTTTCGCTGCGCAGCATCTTGTCGCCTTCCTTCTTTTCCCATTCACGTTTGACTTCACCCGTGATGGTGACTTCGTTGCCTTCGATTTCGACGTTGATGTTTTCCTTCTTCATGCCGGGCATTTCGGCGTGGATCACGTAGCCGTCACCGGTTTCGGTGACGTCCATCTTGATCGTAACCGGCGTACGGGCGCCCTCCATGCGGACGGGCTTGAAAAACCCGCGGAACAACTCATCGAAGCCGGTGTCGAGGAACGGATCATAAGCTACCAGGTTCGTCATGACGCCCTCCTTCCACCTCTTGCTGTCTTGGGTCGGGACCCGAGACCTCGGGACCCTTCCCGATATTAATTTTGGACTCCGCCATATCCATTGCAAGCAGGCGGGTTGATCGAGATCAAATGCGTGCATCTATCTTGCGCGGTCGGGTCGCAAGGCGCGACGATTCGCCGCAGCGCGCAGCGCTGGGGTCGCGGGTCGGCGGCGCGAATCGGAGGGCCTTACGGAGCGGCCGTGACGACCACGCGGAACGCCGCGCGAAAGCGGCCGCCGGGCGCCACCAGACGGAGACCGCGGCCGCTTGACAGCGCATTCGTCGGCGCGGTCATCGGCTCGAGCGCGACGACGTCCCCGTTCCGCGGCGCATAGACCTGCAGGTAGCGGTAGCCGCCGAGAAGCTCCACAGCGATCTGCCGCCCGGCACCGCCGATCGACATCACCGCCCGCTCGCCGGCAACTGCGAAGCCGTCGTCGAACCCGCGATCTCCGAGCGGCGCATCGCGGGCCGCGACCGGTTCCTCGCTCCCGGCCGGAATTCCGCGCGCATCGGCGACCAGCCGGCTCATCGCCGGCAGCCGCAACCGCCACAGTGTCCGCGGCGATCCGGGAATCCCGAGATTAGGATGGAAGCCGAAGCTCACCGGCACCGGGTCGCGGGCACTCGCGACGATCGTCGTCGCCAGCAGCAGTCCCTCGGGGTCGAGCGTCGCCTCGAGCTCGATCCGATGGCGAAATGGAAATACGGCGAGGAGATCGGCGCGGCTCCATTCGAGCGCCGCCGCGATTCGGTGCTGTCTTGCCTCGATCACCGCCCACGCGAGCCGCGACCACGGCACACCGTGAATCGGCAGCCCGTTCGCGTCGCGATGGAGGAGCGGCGATGAGCGCTCGAGAACGACTGACCGACCCGCCACCCGATAGCGCTCGCCCTCGAGCCGGTTCGCCCACGGATGAAGAAGCGGAATGCCCGCGGTGCCGCCCGCTGCGGCCGCCCCATCGAGATCGTCGACGCGGCGCAGCAGTTCGACGCCGCAATGCGTGAGCGAGGCTCCGAGCATTCCGTGCGCGGGCAGAAAGACCGCGGCCAGGTCACCCGCGACCAGCGTCCGCGCCGACGGGGCATCGACGATGCTCACCACGCCATCTCGAAGCAATCAACCGCGATCGATGAGCTCCCGCACGACGGCCACCACGGCATCGGGCTCGAAGCCGAACTTCTTCTGCAGCTCCTTCAATGGCGCCGACGCGCCGAACGTCTGCATGCCGATGACCCGGCCATGCTTGCCGACGTAGCGCTCCCACCCGAACGTCGACGCCTGCTCGATCGCGACGCGCGCCTCGACTTCGGGCGTCAGCACGCTGTCGCGGTAGGCCTGCGTCTGGTGCTCGAAAATGTCCCACGACGGCATCGAGACGACGCGCGAGCGAATGCCTGCAGCGACGAGCCTTTCGTGCGCCTGCGCGGCGAGGCTCACTTCGCTCCCCGTGGCAATCAGGATCACTTCCGGCTTGCCGCCCGGCGCGTCGGCGAGCACGTAGCCGCCGCGCGCAACACCTGCGGCAGGCGCGTATTTCGTTCGGTCGAGCGTCGGCAGCGGCTGGCGCGACAGCACGATTGCTGCAGGACGGTGGCGAAGCTGCAGCACGTAGCGATACGCTTCGACCACCTCGTTGGCGTCGCCGGGTCGGATCACGGTGAGTCCGGGGACCGCACGGAGCGAGGCGAGCTGCTCGATCGGCTGGTGCGTCGGTCCGTCCTCGCCGTCGCCCATCGCATCGTGCGTGAACACGAAGATCGTCGGCAGCTCCATCAGCGCCGACAGACGGATCGCGGGCCGCGCGTAATCGCTGAAGATGAAGAATGTCGCCCCGAACGCCCGCAGCTTCGAAAGCGACAGGCCGTTGACGATGGCAGCCATCGCGTGTTCCCGGATCCCGAAGTGGAGATTCCTGCCGCCCGGCGTTCCCGGCTCGACGTCGCCCGCGCCCTCGAACTTGAGCGTCGTCTTGTTCGATGGCCCGAGATCCGCGGAACCGCCGATGAGCCACGGAATATTCTGCGCGAGGACGTTCAGTACCTGGCCCGAGGCGTCGCGCCCGGCCAGGCCTTTCGCGTCGGCGGGGAAGACCGGCAGGTTGCGGTCCCACGCCGAAGGGAGGTCGCGCCGCTGCATTTGCTCGATCTCGCTCGCGAGCTCGCAGTACTTCAACGTGTACGCGGCGAACAGATCCGTCCACTTGCGACGCGCTTCAGCGCCGCGGGTGCCGACGCCCGCGGCGAAGTGCTCGCGCACGCCGTCCGGAACGAGGAACTGTGCGTCCTCGGGCCAACCGTAGGCGCGCTTGACGAGGCGAACTTCGTCGTCGCCGAGCGGCTCGCCGTGCGCCGCCGCCGTATCCTGCCGATGCGGCGATCCATAGCCGATGTGGCTGTCGAGAATGATCAATGTCGGGCGTCCCTTCGTTTGGCTGAAGGTGCGCAGCGCGCCTTCGATCAGCTCGACGTCGTTCGCGTCGCCGACGCGCAGCACGTTCCACTCGTAGCCCTGAAATCGCGCCGCGACGTCCTCGGTGAACGTGATCTTCGTGCTCCCTTCGATCGTGATGTGATTGTTGTCGTAGATCCAGCACAGGTTGTCGAGGCCGAGATGGCCGGCGAGCGACGCGGCCTCGGCTCCCACGCCTTCCATCAGGCAGCCGTCGCCGCACACCGCGTAGATCGCATAGTCGAAGATGTCGAAGCCCGGCTTGTTGTAACGGCTCGCGAGCCAGCGCTCGCCGATTGCCATCCCGACGCTGGTGGCGATGCCCTGGCCGAGCGGCCCGGTCGTGGTCTCGACGCCGGAGACCCAGTGATATTCCGGATGCCCTGGCGCCTTGCTCCCCAGCTGGCGAAAGCGCTTGATGTCGTCGAGCGTCACGGCGAGCCCGCCGAGCCGCTCGTAGTCGGCGTTCACGGCCCGCGTGCCGGTCAGATGGAGCACCGACCACAGCAGCATCGACGCATGGCCGTTCGAGAGCACGAAGCGGTCGCGGCCGGGCCAGATGGGGTCCTGCGGATCGAAGCGCATCACCCGGTTCCAGAGCGTGTACACGAGCGGCGCCAGAGCCATCGGGGTGCCGGGGTGGCCGGAATTCGCCGCCTGCACCGCGTCGATCGACAGCGTCCGGATCGTGTTGATGGCGAGCGTATCGAGATCCTGCTCCGACACCATGATCGCCTCCTTACTGTTGCTGCGCCTGCGCACCGGCCGCAGCCGCATCGGTGAGGACCACCGCCCGCTCGCGGTCGACGCGACCCGCCGGGATGCTGCGATCGCCCGCATGCAGCCGCGCGAGCATCGTTGCCTTGTCCGCACCGGTGACGAGCCAGAGAACGCGCCGCGCGCGATTCAGCATCGGAAACGTGAGCGTCATCCGCCGGCGGCCGAGGTAGACAGCCGTGATCGCCACATCGCGGTCGACGACGTCGAGGACCGGATCGTCCGGCACGAGCGAGGCCGTGTGGCCGTCGGGACCGAGGCCGAGATGGACGACATCGAGGACCGGGGGTGCACCGGCGATCGTCGCGAGCTCGCGCGCGTAGCCGGCGGCCGCGGCGGCCAGATCGGTATCCCCGACCGGCATCGCGTGGACGTGCACTGGCGACGTTGCGGCGCTTGCCAGGAAACTCTCGGCGATGCGGGTCAGGTTGCGGTCGGCATCTCCGGGAGGCGCCACGCGCTCGTCGACCTGGAACAGATGGACGCCGCTCCATGGCAGCTCCAGCGTCGCGAGAATGCGCAGCATCTGCCACGGCGTACGGCCGCCGCTCACCGCCAGCGCGAAGCGACCGCGCGCCGCGACCGCCGCGCGCGCTTCGATAGCAATGAACTGCGCGGCGCGCCGCGCCGCAGCCTCGGCGTCGGCGAGCACTTCGATCTTCACGATTGACTCCGGAGCCGCGTCTTTTCAAGCCGGCGCGACGACGGGATTCTGCCAGCCGCGCGGTGGCACGACGCTGGTCTCCGCCTCCTTCGGGCCCCACGTGCCCGGCGTGTATTCGAAGACCGGCGTCCCCTGCTTCAGCACCGGGTCGACGATGCGCCAGGCCTCCTCGACATAGTCCTCGCGCGCGAAGAGCGTCGCGTCGCCGGCCATCGCGTCGCCCAGTACCCGTTCGTAGGCATCCATCTCCTCCGGCCCCGGACGGCGCTCGGCGAGCAGCTCGGTCTGCTGCCCGATCATCCGATCCTCGAGGTCCATCACCGTGACGCCGATGGCGATCGCCATCTCGGGGCTGATGCGAAAGCGGACCTCGTTGTGGACTCCCGTGCACGCGGGAAAGATTTTCGGCGCGCGGCGCAGCCGGACGACGACCTCGGTGCACGTCACCGGCAGCGACTTTCCGGCGCGGATGTAGAACGGCACGCCAGCCCAGCGCCACGAATCGATCTCGAGCTTCAACGCCGCGAACGTCTCGACCCGCGAGTCCGGCGCCACGCCGGGCTCGCTCCGATAGCCGCGGAACTGGCCGCGCACGAGATCCGCCGCACCGATCGGCGGAATCGACCTCAATACCTTGACCTTTTCGTCGCGCATCGACTCGCTGTCGATTCGGGCCGGAGGCTCCATTGCGAGGTTCGCGAGCACCTGGAACAGGTGGTTCTGGACGACGTCGCGAACGGTGCCCGCCTGGTCGTAGAAAGCGCCGCGGCCCTGCACGCCGAAGCTCTCGGCCATCGTGATCTGGACGCTTTTCACGAACTTGCGGTTCCAGAACGACTCGAGGAACGCATTGGCGAAGCGGAAGAACACCATGTTGTGCACGGGCCGCTTGCCGAGATAGTGATCGATGCGGAAGATGTGCGCCTCGTCGAAGGTCGCGAGCAGGATGCGGTTCAGCGCCTGCGCCGAGGCGAGGTCGCGCCCGAACGGTTTCTCGACGATGACGCGCGCGCCGGGCGTGCAGCCCGACTGCGCGAGCTGTTCGACGACCTTCCCGAAGAGGACCGGCGGAATGGCAAGATAGTGGGCCGGACGTTGCGCACCGCCGAGTTCCTTGCGCAGCGTCTGAAACGTCGCCGGATCCGAATAGTCGCCGTCGACGTAGCGGAGCAGGCTCGCAAGCTTCGCGAATGCCGCGGAGTCGAGCCCGCCGTGCTTTTCCAGACTGTCCTTGGCCCGCGCCTTCAGGTCATCGAGGGTCCAGCCCGCTTTGGCAACGCCGATCACCGGCACCTCCAGGTGACCGCGCTTCACCATCGCCTGAAGCGCCGGAAAGATCTTCTTGTACGCGAGATCGCCGGTCGCGCCGAAGAAGACCAGCGCATCGGAATGGACTTGGCTCATCGCATGCTCGCTTTGGGTGGCCTTACTTCTTTTCCAGGTGGCCGCCGAACTCGTAGCGCATCGCGGAGAGGAGCCGGTTCTGGAAGTCGGCTTCACCGCGCGAGCTGAAGCGCTCGTAGAGCGCCGTGGTCAGCACCGGTGCCGGCACCGCTTCGTCGATCGCGGCCTTGATCGTCCAACGGCCTTCGCCCGAATCGGAGACGCGACCCGCGAATTTCGCAAGCGCCGGATCGGCGACGAGCGCCGTCGCCGTCAGGTCGAGCAGCCATGAGGCGATGACGCTGCCGCGGCGCCACACTTCCGCGATGTCGGGGAGATCGAGGTCGTAGTGATAGTGTGCGGGGTCGCGGAGCGGCGTCGTCTCGGCGTCGATGTCGTGCTGCTTCTTGCCGACGTTGGCCGCACGCAGGATGCCCGAGCCCTTCGGCGTAGGCTGCCATGAGCCCGTACTCGATGCCGTTGTGCACCATCTTGACGAAGTGGCCGGCGCCGTTGGCGCCGCAGTGCAGGTAGCCCTGTTCCGCCGTTCCGCCGCATCGTCTCGCGTCCCGGCGTGCGATCGATCGTCGCCTGCGCCCGGCGCCAGCGTGGCGAAGATCGGATCGAGGTGCTTCACTGCCTCGCCTTCGCCGCCGATCATCATGCAGTACCCGCGCTCGAGCCCCCAGACGCCGCCGCTGGTTCCGACGTCGACGTAGTGGATCCCCTTCGGCGCGAGCTCCTTGGCCCGCCGGATGTCGTCGATGTAATACGAATTGCCGCCGTCGATCAGGATGTCGCCCGGCTCGAGGTGCGGGAGCAGTCCGGCAATCGTCTCGTCGACGACGGCGGCCGGGACCATCAGCCATACGGCGCGCGGCTTCGCAAGTCTTCGCGCAAAATCCGCGATCGACGCCGCGCCGACCGCCTTCTCTCTTGCCAGCGCCTCGACAGTCTTTGGCGACACGTCGAACACGACGCATTCATGGTTGCCGCGGATCAGCCGGCGCACCATGTTGGCGCCCATCCGGCCAAGTCCGATCATTCCGAGTTGCATGGCTGTTCCTTCGTCAACGTGGATTGCGGGATGCGTGCAGCGAATGATGCGGTTCGTGCCTGCCCTGGAACGTGATGCGCAGGGCGCGACGTTATCGCAGCGCCCGGTAGCGGCGAATCAGCGCGTTCGTCGAGCTGTCGTGGTCGAGCCCCCGCTCGCTTGCGCCTCCGAGCTCGGCGATGATGCGTTGGGCGAGAACCTTGCCGAGCTCGACACCCCACTGGTCGAACGAGTCGATATGCCAAATCGCGCCCTGCGTGAAAACGCTGTGCTCGTAGAGCGCGACGAGCGAGCCGAGCGCCATCGGCGTCAGGCGGTCGAGCAGAATCATGGTCGACGGGCGATTGCCCTCGCAGACGCGATGCGGCACGAGCCAGTCCGGCGTGCCTTCCGCCTTCACCTCGTCAGGCGTCTTGCCGAATGCGAGCGCCTCCGCTTGCGCGAGGACATTGGCGAAAAGCATGTCGTGGTGCGGACCGAGCGGATTCAGAGCCTGCGCGAACGCGATGAAGTCGCACGGGACGAGCCGCGTTCCCTGATGGATCAGCTGGTAGAACGAGTGCTGGCCGTTGGTCCCGGGCTCGCCCCAGTAGATCGGCCCGGTAGCGCAGGTGACCGGCGTTCCTGCGAGCGTCACGTGCTTGCCGTTGCTTTCCATCGTCAGCTGCTGCAGATACGCGGGGAACCGCTTGAGGTACTGCGCGTAGGGCAGCACCGCGACCGTCTGCGCGCCAAAGAAATCGTTGTACCAGATCGCGATCAGGCCCATCAGCACCGGCAGATTGCGCTCGAACGGCGCCGTGCGGAAGTGCTCGTCCATCGCTTGGAAGCCGCCGAGCAGCGCACGAAAGTTGTCGGGCCCGATCGAGAGCATCGTGGAGAGGCCGATCGCCGAGTCCATCGAATAGCGGCCGCCGACCCAGTCCCAGAAGCCGAACATGTTGGCGGTGTCGATGCCGAACTCCGACACCTTCGCATCGTTGGTCGAGACCGCGACGAAATGGCGCGCGATCGCCTTGGAGTCCCCGCCGATCCCGGCCAGGAGCCAGTCGCGCGCGCTTTGCGCGTTGGTCATCGTCTCGAGCGTCGTGAACGTTTTGGACGAGACGATGAACAGCGTCTCGGCCGGATCGAGATCGCGAGTTGCTTCGACGAGGTCCGTGCCGTCGACGTTGGAGACGAATCGGAACGTGAGCGCGCGGTCGCTGTAGTGGCGGAGCGCCTCGTAGGCCATCACCGGTCCCAGGTCGGAGCCGCCGATGCCGATGTTGACCACACTGCGAATGTGCTTGCCGCTGTGGCCGGTCCACGCACCGCTGCGCACGCGGTTCGCGAAATCCGTCATCCGGTCGAGGACCGCGTGAACCTCTGGGACGACGTTCGTGCCGTCGACGGCGATCGAGGCCCCCTTCGGCGCGCGCAGTGCAACGTGGAGAGCCGCGCGGTTCTCGGAGGTGTTGATCCTCTCGCCCCGGAACATCGCGTCGATCCGGGCGTGGAGCTCGCACTCCTCGGCGAGCTGGACCAGGAGCGCGACGGTCTCCTCGGTGATCCGGTTCTTCGAATAGTCGAGGTAGACCCCTGCCGCTTCGGTCGTCATCCGTCTGCCGCGCTCCGGGTCGCCGGCGAAGAGCGCGCGCAGGTGCAGGTCCCGCACTTTCGGCAGGTGGGCGCAAAGCGCCTTCCACGCCGGACGCGCCGTAAGCGGTAGCTGCGCCGTCGCCGTTGCCGTCATCGTCGTCGCTCGCCGATCTCGACCCGCGTCCATAGCCGGAAGCCGCCGCGGAACGCGTTCGCGTTGTCGCCGGCGCGGCAACCCGGCGGCAGCGCCTTCAGTTTCTTGACGTTGCCTCCGCCCAGAACCACGTCATCGGGTTCGAGCGCGATCCTGAGCCTCGCCACGACGTCGGCCACGTATTGCCGCCACTGCTTCTTTCCGTAGCGCTCCAGGCCGCGGCGCCCCACATAGTCCTCGTAAGTGGCCTTCCGGTATGGAAGGTGACCGAGTTCCATCGGCTCGATGATGCCGTCGACCACGAGCGCCGTGCCAAGACCCGTCCCGAGGCCGAGGAACAGGAGCTTCCCGCCCTCGTAGCTGCCGAGCGCCTGCATTGCGGCATCGTTGACGATCTTGACCGGCCGTCCGAACGCCTTCCGATAGTCGAAACCGACCCATCCCGACGCGAGGTTGACGGGTTCGGCGATCGGCCGGTCTTGGACGACGGCACCGGGATAGCCGATCGTCACCGCATCGTACTTCCAGTCGGCGGCGAGTTTTCGGACGCCCGCGACCGTCCTCGCCGCCGTCAGCGACGGCCCGGACGGAAACTTCCGCGACTCGGTTTCGCCGGTCGCGAGAATCTTCACGTTCGTTCCGCCGACGTCCACGACCAGCACGCGCATCGATCGCCCCCGCTTTTCGACCCGCTTCGCCACGATCCGCCGCCGTCATCCGACTCTGGCGAGGACGGCGCTCTTCGATGCGATGACGCCGAGCAGTTCATTCCACGACTTTACGAACGACGCTGCGCCCTCGTCCTGCAGTCGGGCCGCCAGCGCGTCGACGTCGATGCCGGCCCGGGCGAACTCGGCGATCGTCGCTTCGCAATCGCCGCCGTCGGCCGCCATGATCGCAGCGATTTCGCCGTGGTCGGCGAATGCCTTCAGCGTTGCTTCCGGCATCGTGTCGACGGTGAGCGGCGCGGCGAGCGCCCTGACATACAGGATATCCGAGGCCTTCGAATCCTTGGTGCCGGTGCTCGCGAGCAACAGCCGTTGCGGCCGCGCGCCGGCATTCATCGCCCGCTGATAACGCGCCGCGGCGATGAAGTCGCAGTACGCCTTGTAGGTGCGCTGGCCGATGGCGATGCCGAGCCTGTTCGAAAGCCCCACCGGTGCTTTGCTCTCGACGGCGACGTCCCATCGGCTCACGAACACTGATGCCACCGAGCCGATTTCGGGATTGAGCCCGGCGGCGATGCGCCGCTCGATGCCGCGAAGGTAGGCGTCGGCGGCCGCAAGATAATGCTCGCGCGAAAACAGCAGCGTCACGTTGATCGGGACGCCGGCGAAGATTGCTTCCTCGATTGCGGGCAGGCCCTCGCGCGTGCCTGGAATCTTGATCAGGACATTGGGGCGGGCGGCCCGCGCGTGCAATTCCTTGGCTTCGGCAAGCGTGGTCTTCGTGTCGTGAGCGAGAAGCGGCGAGACCTCGAGCGAGACCCACCCATCGACGCCCGCGGTGCGCTCGAACGTCGGACGGAACAGGTCGGCCGCGCGCGTCAAGTCCTCCAGGGCCAGCTCGAAGAACAGATCCTCGCCCGACTTTCCCTCGCTCATCTTGTCGCGTATCGCGGCGTCGTATGCGCTGCTCTCCTTGACTGCGTGATCGAAGATCGTCGGATTCGACGTGAGGCCCGTGACCGAGAGTTCGCCGATGTAGCGCGCGAGCGTGCCGCTCGTCAGCAGATCGCGGGTGATGTTGTCGAGCCAGAGGCTCTGGCCCACGTCGTGCAGCTTCTGCGTAGCCTTCATCGGGTCGACCTTCGTCGTTACGCGGGGCGGTCACCCGACCTCGTCCCACAACCGGATCACCGGTTCGAAGCAATCGTGCTCGTAACCGAGCACGCTCAGGCTTGCGGTGCGCAACAGCAAGTGTCGTCCTGCCGCCGCTTCGAGCCCGAGCCAGCGTGCCGCGAGCACGCGCAGGAAGTGCCCGCTGGAAAAGAGCAGTCCGCGGGTGCCGAGCGCCCGCACGCGCTTCACCACGCGATCGGCGCGCGCCCCGACCTCGGCCGGCGTTTCACCGCCCGGACACCCATCGCGGAACAGCTGCCAGCCGGGATGCATCGAATGGATGTCGGCACGAGTGCGCCCCTCGTATGCACCGTAATTCCATTCGACGAGGTCGCGATCGATTTCGGCAATCGCCCCAAAGCCGGCAAGCTCGCAGGTACGCGCCGCGCGCTGCAGGGGACTCGTCCATACCTTGTTGAACGTGAGACCACGCAATCGATCGTTGAGTTCGCGTGCTTCGCGTTCACCGCGTTCGGTCAAAGGCACGTCGGTGAGTCCCGTGTGCCGGCCCGACAGGCTCCAGGCGGTCTCTCCGTGTCTGGCCAGATAGAGCATTGGAAGCGCTTCCGTCATGCGGTCGTCGCCGAAGCGATGGAGAGGCGAATTATCCACCGCCGATGCGGCGATGCAAAGGCAATATTCGAGCCGGGACCCATCCTCCGCCCTCTCGTTGCAGCTTGCTACGGCTGCCGGTACAGTGGCGCGAATCGCAAGGACACGATGCGAATCCGGATCGCATGGCCAAGCCCGCCTTGACCGCAGAGGAACAACGGCTCGACGACGTGCTTGCGGGCAAGGCGGCGTGGCGCCGCTGGGGTCCCTACGTCAGCGAGCGCCAATGGGGCACGGTGCGCGAGGACTACAGCGCCAGCGGTGCCGCTTGGGAATACCTTCCGCACGATCACGCGCGCTCGCGTGCCTACCGCTGGGGCGAGGACGGCATCGCCGGCATCTGCGACGACCGGCAGCCGCTGTGCTTTGCGCTCGCGCTGTGGAACGGCGCCGACCCGATTCTCAAGGAGCGGCTGTTCGGACTGACGGGCAACGAAGGCAATCACGGCGAGGACGTCAAGGAGTACTACTTCTACCTCGACAACGTGCCCAGCCACGCGTACATGAAATGCCTCTACAAGTATCCGCAGCGGGCTTTTCCCTACGCAGATCTGGTTGCCGAGAACAGGCGCCGCGGACGGCGCGACCCCGAATACGAGCTCTCGAAACCGGGATCTTCGACGACGACCGCTACTTCGACGTGTTCGTCGAATACGCGAAGGCCGCACCGGACGACGTCCTGATCCGGGTCCGCGCCATCAACCGCGGCCCCGAAGTAGCGACGCTGCACGTGCTGCCGACGCTGTGGTTCAAGAACGACTGGTCGTGGATTCCCGGGCGCGCGCGGCCCGACATCGCGATCGCCAGGTCCGATCCGTCAGGGCTCGTGCTCCGGACTTCGCACCGCGAGCTCGAGCCGTACTGGCTTTATTGCGACGCGCCGGACGACGTGCTGTTCACCGAGAACGAATCGAACTTCGCGCGCTTGTTCGGCGTGCCCAACGCCTCGCCGTTCGTGAAGGACGCCTTCCATGCGTTCGTCGTCGAGGCGAGGCGCGATGCCGTGAACCCCGCGCACACCGGCTCCAAGGCGGCGCCGCTCTACGTTCGCACGCTCGGCCCCGGCGAAACCGCGGCGATTCGCCTTCGCCTCGCCAATGCCGGCAATCTCGAAGCGCCTCTCGGCGCGGCATTCGACGCGACCTTCGCGCTGCGGAGGAAGGAGGCCGACGACTTCTACCGGCGCGTGACGCCGTTCGCGCTGCCCGAGGACATGCGCAACGTCCAGCGGCAGGCATTCGCCGGCATGCTGTGGAGCAAGCAGTACTACCGGTTCATGGTGCACCGCTGGCTCGAGGGCGATCGCGCGGGCCCGCCGCCGCCCGAGGAGCGCAAGCGCGGGCGCAACCACGAATGGTGGCACCTTGCCGCCGGCGACGTGCTGTCGATGCCGGACAAGTGGGAATATCCGTGGTTCGCCGCGTGGGACATGGCATTCCACTGCGTCGCGTTCGCGATGATCGATCCGGAGTTCGCGAAGGACCAGCTGCTCTTGCTCACGCGCGAGTGGTACATGCATCCCAACGGCCAGATCCCGGCTTACGAGTGGGCGTTCGGCGACGTCAACCCGCCGGTGCACGCGTGGGCCGCGATCCGCGTCTACCAGATCGAGGCAGAAGATGTACGGGCGCAAGCGACCGCGCCTTCCTCGAGCGGATCTTCCAGAAGCTGCTGATCAACTTCACGTGGTGGGTGAACCGCAAGGACACCGAGGGCAACAACATCTTCGAGGGCGGCTTCCTGGGCCTCGACAACATCGGCGCGTTCGACCGAACCTCCGGCCTGCCCGTCGGGCGGCCAGCTGGAACAGGCCGACGGCACGAGCTGGATGGCGATGTACTGCCTCAACATGCTCGCCATTGCGCTCGAGCTCGCGCGGGAGGACGCCATCTACGAGGACATCGCCACCAAGTTCTTCGAGCATTTCGTCTACATCGGCGCAGCCGTCAACCGGATGGGCGGCCGCGAGGGCGGCCTCTGGGACGAGGACGACGGCTACTACTTCGACGCGCTCAAGCTCCTGACGGCCGCTGCTTTCCGATCAAGCGCCCACACGATCGCCGGCGTGATTCCCGTCTTCGCGATCGCCATCGGCGATCGCGAACAGCCTGCAGATGTATCACGACTTCGCGCAAGCGATTCCGCTGGTTCGCGAGGTATCGGCCGGAGCTGCTGCGCGGGCTCGGCCGACATGACGCATCGCGGCGTCGAGGAGCGGATCCGCCTCGCCCTCGTCGATTCGCACGAGCTCCGGCGCATCCTCGAGCACGTGCTGGACGAGGCGGGGATGCTGAGCCCGCACGGCGTGCGCTCGGTGTCGAAGCGGCATGCCGCGGATCCGTTCGTCCTCGAGCTCGACGGCCAGCGCTTCGTGCTCGACTACGAGCCGGGCGAATCGACGACGCCGCTCTTCGGCGGCAACTCGAACTGGCGCGGACCGGTGTGGTTCCCGATCAACTTCCTGCTGATCGAGGCGCTGCAGAAGCATCACTACTTTCTCGGCGACGAGTTCAAGGTCGAATGTCCGACCGGGTCCGGCAACCAGGCGAGCCTCTGGGAAGTGACGACCGATCTGTCCTACCGGCTGATCGGCCTCTTTCTCAGGGACGATTCAGGCAGGCGGCCGGTGAACGGCGATCGGGAGAAGTTCAGACAGCGATCCGCACTGGCGCGACCTCGTTCTGTTCCACGAATATTTCCACGGCGACACCGGCGCCGGTCTCGGCGCCAGCCATCAGACGGGCTGGACCGGCATCGTCGCCAAGCTGATCCAGCAGTACGCCGAGTATGCGCTGCAGAACAAGCCGCCGAATCTCATCGAGGAAGACGAGATCGTCGGGGGACCGCGTTCGCCGTGACGATCGCGCTGCCGCTCGACGCCGAATGGCTGGAGAGCGACGCGATCGGCGGCTTCGCGTCGGGGACGGTCGCCGGCTATCGCACTCGGCGCTATCACGCGCTGCTGCTGACGCCGCGGCGGCCGCCGACCGACCGCGATCGTCCTGGTCAACGGAGTCGAAGCGTGGGTCGACACGGCCGCGGGCACCTTCCCGCTGTCGACGCAGCACTACGCGCCCGACGTAATCCACCCGCGCGGCATCGATCACCTGGCGGGTTTCGCGCCCGAGCCCTGGCCGACGTGGACATTCTTCGCCTCGGACGGCTTCGAGATCGTCCAGGAAATTCTCGTCGATCGCGCGGGCGGCAACGTGCTCCTCGCGTGGCGCGCGCCTGCGCGGCGACGGCGTCGCGCGGCTCCACGTGCGCCCGCTCCTGTCCGGGCGCGATTATCACGCGTTGACGCGCGAGAACGGCGCGTTCGACTTCGCCGCGCGTCGCCAACGGCAGGAACGTCACATGGCGGCCGTACCCCGACGTTGCCGCCGGTCGCCGCGCTGACCAACGGCACCTACACGCACGAGCCCGCGTGGTACCGCAATTTCTTCTATCGCGAGGAGGCGGCGCGCGGGCTCGACTGCATCGAGGACCTGGCCTCGCCCGGCACGTTCACGTTCGATTTGCGCGAGGCTGCCGCGATCATTCTATTGCGCGGCGGACGACGCCATCGAGGCCGACGCGGCAGCGCTCGCAAGGCGCCTCCGCGACGGCGAGACGGCCCGCCGCGCACCGCTCGCTTCCCTCGACCGCGCTGCCGAATGCCTACGTCGTGCGCCGCGGCTCCGGCCACACGATCATCGCCGGCTTCCCGTGGTTCACCGACTGGGGCCGCGACACGTTCATCGCGATGCGCGGGCTCGTCATCGCGCGCGGACGCTACGACGTCGCCGCCTCGATCCTGCTCGCGTGGGCGGACACGGTGTCCGAAGGCATGCTGCCCAATCGCTTTCCCGATCGCGGCGAAGCGCCGCGAATTCAACTCGGTCGACGCGTCGCTCTGGTACGCGATCGCCGTCCACGACTTCCTTGCAGCGGCGCGCCCCGCAGACGCGGTGCGCGCGCGGCCTGCTCGCGTGCCGTGGCCGCGATCCTCGACGGCTACGCGGCGGGAACGCGCTTCGGGATCCGGATGGACCGACGACGGCCTGCTCGCCTGCGGCGTTCCCGGCGTCGCAGCTCACGTGGATGGACGCGAAAGTCGGCGACCACGTGGTGACGCCGCGGATCGGCAAGCCGGTCGAGGTCGCAGGCGCTGTGGATCAACGCGCTGCGCTGCGCAGGCGGGCGCTACGACGGCGATGGCGGCGCGCGCGCAGAGCGCGTTTCCGCGAGCGCTTCTGGAACGCGCGAGCGCGGCTGCCTCCACGACGTCGTCGACGTCGACCACCAGGCAGGCCACGTCGACGCCAGCCTCCGGCCGAATCAGATCCTCGCCGTCGGCGGCCTGCCGCTCGCGCTCGTCGACGGCGAGGTCGCGCGCGCAGTCGTCGCGACCGTCGAGCGCGAACTGGTGACGCCCATGGGCCTGCGCACGCTCGCCCCCGGCGACCCGGCCTATCGTCCGCGGTACGAAGGCGGCGTCGGCGGAGCGCGACGCCGCCTATCATCAGGGCACCGTCTGGCCGTGGCTCATCGGCCCCTTCGTCGACGCGTGGCTGCGGGTGAACGGCGACGACCCGGCGCGCCGCGACGAAGCGCGCGCGCGATTTCTCGCCCCGCTGCTGGCGCATCTGCGCGTCGCGGGCTTGGGCCACGTGAGCGAAATCGCCGACGGCGACGCTCCTCATGCGCCGCGCGGCTGCCCGTTCCAGGCGTGGTCGCTGGGCGAGCTGATTCGCGCGCTCGCGCTCACCGCGACCGAACCGTCGACGGCAATGTGATGCGACTCTTCCAGGGCTTGCGCAGCGAAGGACGCGGCACGACGGCGCGCGATGCCCTGGCCGGGATCACGCTCGCCTCGATGAACATTCCGCAGGTGCTGGGCTACGCGCGCATCGCGGGCACGCCGGTCGTGACCGGTCTCTATACGGTGTTCCTGCCGGTCGTCGCGTTCGCGGTCTTCGGCTCGTCGCGCCATCTGGTCGTCGCCGCCGACTCCGCGACGGCCACGATTTTCGCGAGCGGGCTCTCGCACCTTGCGCCTTCGGAAAGCGAGAAATACTTGGCGCTGGTCGGCATGGTCGCGCTCTTGACCGCGGCATTCCTGCTCCTCGCGCGTATTTTCCGGCTCGGGTTCCTCTCCGATTTCCTGTCGCGGACCGTCCTCGTGGGTTTCCTCGCCGGCGTCGGAATCCAGGTCGGCATCGCAATGCTTCCGGACATGCTCGGGGTCGAAGTGACGAGCCATCGCACCGTCGTGCAAGTGGCGCAGGTGATGAACCACCTGCCGGCGGCGCACGGCCCGACAATCGCGCTTTCGGCGCTGGTCGTCGGCGGCATCCTGATCTTCCGGCGGCTGCTGCCTCGCGTACCCGCGCCGCTGTTCGCCGTCGCCGGGGCGATCGCCGCAAGCAGCTTCTGGGACTTCGCCGGCCGCGGCATCGCGGTGATCGGCCCCGTGGCGGGCGGCCTTCCGGCGCTGGCGCTGCCCGTTGTCACGTGGACGGAGTTCCTCGCGCTAATTCCCGTTGCCGGCTCGTGCTTTGTCATCATCATCGCGCAAAGCGCGGCGACCGCGCGTAGCTTCGCTCTCCTCGCTCACGAGCGCGTCGACGACGACGCCGACATCCTCGGCCTGTCCGCCGCGAACGCCGCCGCGGCGCTCTCCGGCGCGTTCGTTGTCAACGGCAGCCCGACGCAGACCGCAATGGCCGCACGCGCCGGGGCACGCAGCCAGCGCGCGCAGCTCGTTTTCGCAGGCGTCGTGACGATGGTGCTGCTGTTCCTCACTGCGCCGCTCCAGTACCTGCCGCGCTGCGTGCTGGCCGGAATCGTGTTCACGATCGCCGCGGGCCTCGTCGATTTCAGCAGCCTGCGTTCAATCCGCACGGAGAGCCCCGGCGAGTTCAAGCTCGCCGTCGGCACCGCCGCCGTCGTAGCGCTCGCCGGCGTCGAACAAGGTATCCTGCTCGCAGTCGCACTGTCGCTCTTGCGGCACGTGCGCCACAGCTATCGCCCGCACACGTCGATCCGCGTGGCGGACGATTCCGGACACTGGGAATGGGCGCCTGCCGCGTCGGGAACGGAAACCGAGCCGGGACTCATCGTCTACCATTTCGGCGCGGATCTCTTCTACGCCAACGACAACCGTTTCGCCGATGAAGTCCGGAGCCTCGTCGCGCACGCCCCCAGCCCGGTGCGCCGGTTCGTCGTCGACGCCGGCGCGATCACCGATCTCGACTTTTCCGCCGCCCGCACCCTTGCCGATCTGCACGCCGATCTCGCGCGGCGCGGCGTGACGCTCTGGTTCGGCCGCGCGAGCCCGTCGCTTCGCGCCGACATGGATCGGCACGGCCTCACGCAGAAGATCGGCGCCGAACACATCGCTGCTACGCTGCACGAAGCGCTTCCGCAGGCGAATGCGCATTGATCGGGCACCTCATGGACATTCGCCCCGTGACCGCGAGCCGGATTCCCTTGCGCCGGCCGACGCCAACCACATTGCCGCGACAGCAGCGCCAAGGCAGCTAAACTTGCGGGAGGAGATCAGGATGGCTTCGCCGCGGACGTTCCGCTTCCCCCTGCTTTGCGCTGCCGGTGTCGCGACACTCGCGTTTGCGCTCGCAGGCGTCGCGGTGAACGCCGCCACCCAGCCGGCGAACTCGCAACTCGTGCAACGCGGCGAATACCTTGCCCGCGCCGGCGACTGCATTTCCTGTCACACGGCGAAGGGGGGCGCCGCCTACGCCGGCGGGCTGCGGATGGACACGCCGTTCGGCGCGCTCGCAACACCGAACATCACACCGGACGTCGCCACCGGCATCGGCGCCTGGTCGGCCGACGAGCTCTACCGTGCGATGCACGAGGGCGTCAACAAGCGCGGGCAGGACATGTACCCGGCGATGCCCTATACGTTCTTCACCAAGGTCACGCGCGAGGATTGCGACGCGATCTACGCGTATCTGCGCACGGTCAAGCCCGTTCGCAATGCCGTCGACGTCAATGAGCTCCGCTGGCCGTTCGACATCCGCTCAACGATGGCGACCTGGCGCGAGCTGTATTTCACCGCCGGGACGTTCAAGGCGGAGCCGCTGCAGACCGCCGCGTGGAATCGCGGGGCGTATCTGATCGAAGGCCTCGGTCATTGCAGTGCCTGCCATTCGCCGCGCAATGCGCTGGGCGCGATCGAGAAGAACAAGGCATTCACGGGTGCGACAGTCGACGGCTGGTTCGCGCTCAATTTGACCGAAAATCTCAATACCGGTCTCGGCGAATGGGAGCCGGCGCAGATCGTCGCGTATCTCAAGGCCGGCGCCGCCAAGGCCCAGTCGACGGCGCTCGGGCCGATGGCCGAAGTCGTCCACAACAGCCTCTCCTATCTGACCGACGCCGATCTCGAGGCGATGGCGGCGTATCTCAAATCGCTTCCGCCCAATTCGGGGTTGCGGGCCCGCTACGGTGAGGTCGACCCGACGCGAGAGCGCGGCAGCGCGCTGTACGCCGACCATTGCAGCGGTTGTCACCAGGTCAAAGGCGGCGGCATTCCCGGCGTCTTTCCACCGCTTGCAAGCAACGGCGTCGTGATCGCGCCCGATCCCGCGAACATTCTGAAGGTCGTGCTCGCGGGGCTTCCGGCCCGCGAGAACTACATCGCAATGCCCTCCTTCGCGAGCCGGCTCACCGACCGGGAGATCGCCGATATCGCGAATTACGTACGCACCAGCTGGGGCAACGGCGCGGCGCCCGATGCGACGCCGGCGATGGTCGCGCAACTGCGTCGAAGCACACGCTAGCGAAACCGCAACAACCCGCGCAGGGGAAGCTGTCGGGCTTGCTGCTGCGGATACGACGGCGGCGAGTTGGGCGCGATTCACCGCGCGCCGAGGACGTACAATGTCCTGACGATCGACACCTAGACCCGCCGGGCTCCTAACCACGCAGCGCCGCGGACGCCACTCGAATCGCCATGCATGTGCTTGACGAGCCGCGTGTCCACACGGTCCGAGAAGATCCAAGGCCCCCAGAGCTCGGGCACCCGCGCATAGAGGCGCCCTACGTTGGACATTCCCCCGCCAAGCACGATGACGTCCGGGTCGACGACGTTGATCACGTGGGCGAGTCCGCGCGCGAGGCGTTCCTCGTAGCGTTCGAGCGTTGCCGCGCACGCGGCGTCGCCCAGGGCCGCGCGCGCGACGATATCGTGGGACTTGACCGGCTCTCCGCTCATCCGCAGATGATCGCACTCGATCCCGGGCCCCGACAGAAACGTCTCGATGCACCCGCTCTTTCCGCAATAGCACGCGGGCCCCGGGCGCTCGTCGTCGCGCGGCCACGGCAGGGGGTTGTGCCCCCATTCGCCGGCAATGGCGTTCGGACCCTCCAGAACGTGGCCGTGAACGACGATTCCCGCGCCGACGCCGGTGCCGAGGATCGCACCGAACGCAACCGGCGCGCCTTGCGCCGCACCATCACTCGCCTCCGACAGTGCGAAGCAGTTCGCGTCGTTCGCAATCCGCACCTCGCGCCCGAGCGCAGCCTCGAGGTCCTGCTTGATCGGCCGGCCGATGAGATAGACCGAATTGGAGCCGCGCAGCAGGCCCGTGGCGCGGGAAATCGACCCCGGCGTGCCGACGCCGACGGTGCCGGTCGCACCCAGCTCGTGCTCGGCGTCGCGAACGAGCCTCGCCACCGCGGCGATCGTCGCAGGATAATCGCCGCGCGGCGTGGCAATCCGGCGGCGCATGAGCGGGGCACCCGCCGCGCCGAGGGCGACGATTTCGATCTTGGTGCCGCCGAGATCGATTCCCAGGAGGAGCTGTCTGTTTTGCATGGCGAGTCGAAGATGTAGACTTCCCGCTGTGACCCCGAAGGTCGCGCCGGCCTTCCCCGTTCGTGTAGCCCTGCTGTCCTCCGATGACCCCTGAATCCACCGCCTTTTCCGAGTCGCGCGCCACCGTCGACGATGCGACGCGCCTGCCACCGGCGGATGCCGTGGCCGCATTCCGCAAGTCGGTGCTGGAAAGGCTCACCTATACCGTCGGCAAGGATCCCGATCACGCGCGCGATCACGACTGGTTCGTGGCCACGGCCTTCTCCGTCCGCGACCAGATCGTCAACCACTGGATGGACGCGACGCGCAAGACCTATCACGACGGACGCAAGCGTGTCTACTACTTCTCGCTCGAATTCCTGATCGGTCGGCTGCTCTTCGATGCCCTCGGCAACCTGGGCTTGACGGAGATCGCGCGCGAGGCGCTGCGCGACCTGGGCATCGACCTCGATCGGCTGCGCAAGCTCGAGCCCGACGCCGCGCTGGGCAACGGCGGCCTGGGACGGCTCGCCGCCTGCTTCATGGAGAGCATGGCGACGCTCGCCATTCCGGCCCATGGCTACGGCATCCGCTACGACCACGGCATCTTCCGCCAGGTGCTGAGGGACGGCTGGCAGGTCGAATTGCCCGAAGACTGGCTGTCGTCGGGAAACCCGTGGGAGTTCGAGCGTCCGGAAGTCGCCTACACGATCGGCTTCGGCGGCACCGTCGACGTCGTCGAAAACGAGGAGGACGCCAGGCGCTACGTCTGGCATCCTGCCGAGACCGTCAACGCCGTCGCCTACGACACGCCGATCGCCGGCTGGCGCGGCCGCCACGTCAACACGCTGCGCCTGTGGTCCGCGCGTTCGACAGATCCGATCTCGCTCGAGGATTTCAATCGCGGCGATCACGTCGGCGCGCTCGCAGATCGGGTGCGGCTCGAAGCGATCTCGCGGGTGCTCTACCCGAGCGACGAGACGGCAGCGGGACACGAACTGCGGCTGCGGCAGGAGCTCTTCTTCGCCTCGGCGTCGCTGCAGGATCTGCTGCGCCGGCACAAGCAGCAGCACGGCGACCTCGCCTCGCTCGCCGATCATGTTGCGATCCAGCTCAACGATACGCATCCCGCCATCGCGATTCCCGAGCTGATGCGTCTGCTGACCGACGAGCACGCGATTCCCTGGGAACTCGCGTGGAATATCACGACGTCGGTGTTCAACTACACGAACCACACGCTGCTGCCCGAGGCGCTCGAGACCTGGCCGGTGCCGCTGATGGAGGGCCTGCTGCCGCGGCACATGCAGATCATCTACCTCATCAACGCGCTCCATCTCGACGCGCAGCGGGCCAAGGGGCGCGACGACGACAAGTTCCTGGCGTCGGTTTCGGTGATCGAGGAGAACGAAAGCCGCCAGGTGCGCATGGGACATCTCGCGTTCCTCGGCTCGCGCCGCGTCAACGGCGTCTCGGCGCTGCACACCGAGCTCATGCGCAAGACGGTGTTCCGCGAATTGAACGCGCTCTATCCGGACCGCATCGTCAACAAGACCAACGGCATCAGCTTCCGCCGCTGGCTCTTTCAGGCGAATCCGGGACTGACGGCGCTCATTGCCGAGGCGATCGGTTCCGGCTTCCTGGACCATGCGAACGAACTCGAGCCGCTCGCCGCGTTCGCCGACGACGCGGCGTTTCGCGACAAGTGTGCCGCGGCGCGGCGCGCGAACAAGGTCGCGCTGGCCCGGATCGTGGCCGAGCGACTCGGCGTCGGCATCGATCCGGACGCGATGTTCGACGTCCAGATCAAGCGCATTCACGAATACAAGCGCCAGCTTTTGAACATCCTCGAAACGGTAGCGCTTTACAACGCCATTCGCGCGCAGCCGACGCGCGGCTGGGCGCCGCGGGTGAAGATCTTCGCGGGCAAGGCGGCCGCGGGCTATCAGCAGGCGAAGCTCATCATCAAGCTCGCGAGCGACGTCGCCCGCGTGGTCAACAACGATCCCGCGGTGCGCGGGCAGCTCAAGGTCGTGTTCCTCCCGAACTACAACGTGAGCCTGGCCGAAGCGATCATTCCGGCCGCGGACCTGTCGGAGCAGATCTCGACCGCGGGCATGGAAGCGTCGGGAACCGGCAACATGAAGCTCGCGCTGAACGGCGCGCTGACGATCGGCACCCTCGACGGCGCCAACATCGAGATCCGCGAGCGCGTCGGCGACGACAACATCTTCATCTTCGGACTCGAGGCCGACGAGGTCGCGGCGCGACGTCGCGCCGGGCTCGAGGCGACCGACGCGATCGCGAGGTCGCACGCGCTCGCCGAGGTCCTCGATGCCATCGCCGCCGGAGCCTTTTCACCGAACGACCGCACGCGATACCGCAGCCTTGTCGACGGCTTGCGCCATCATGACTATTTCATGGTGGCCGCGGATTTCGATGCCTATCGTGCGGCGCAACGAAGCGTCGCCCTTCTCTGGAAAGACCGGGCCGCCTGGTGGCGCCGCGCCGTGCTCAACACGGCGCGCGTCGGCTGGTTCTCGGCGGACCGGGCGATCCTCGACTATGCGCGCGAGATCTGGCAGGCCGAACCCGGCCCGGTTTAGAGCGCTGCGGAACCCAATGGCGCGGCATTGCCGGCACATCGATCACCACCTCGCGCAATGGAGCGCATGCAGGACGCAATGGAGAAGGTGACCTATTCGACGCCGCTCTCGCGCTCGGCGATGGCCTACGTGCTCGCCGGCGGCCGCGGCTCGCGCCTGATGGAGCTCACCGAGACCCGCGCGAAGCCGGCGGTCCCGTTCGGCGGCAAGACGCGCATCGTCGACTTCGCGCTGTCGAATGCGCTCAATTCGGGGATCCGCCGCATCGCGGTGGCGACGCAGTACAAGGCGCACAGCCTGATTCGCCATCTGCAGCGCGGCTGGAACTTCTTGCAGCCGATGCGCAACGAAAGCTTCGACATCTTGCCGGCGAGCCAGCGCGTCTCCGAGGACCAGTGGTACGCGGGCACCGCCGATGCCGTCTACCAGAACATCGATATCATCGACAGCTACGACCCGGAATATCTGGTCATCCTCGCCGGCGACCACATCTACAAGATGGACTACGAGCGGATGCTGGTCCAGCACGTGAACGAGGGCGCCGACGTGACGATCGGCTGCGTCGAGGTTCCGGTTGCCCAGGCAGCTGGCTTCGGCGTCATGCACGTGGACGCCAACGATCGCGTCGTCTCGTTCCTCGAAAAGCCAGAGCAGCCCCCCGAGCTGCCAGACCGGCCGGGCTTCGCGCTCGCGAGCATGGGCATCTATGCGTTCCGCCGCACGTTCTTGAACGAAGAGCTGCGACGCGACGCGGCCGACCCGCATTCGAGCCGCGATTTCGGCCGCGACATCATTCCACATCTCGTCCAGAACGGAAAGGCGGTCGCGCACCGCTTCACCCGCTCCTGCGTTCGCTCGGAAGCCGAGACGCAGGCGTACTGGCGCGACGTCGGAACCATCGATGCGTATTGGGAAGCCAACATCGACCTCACCGACATCGTGCCCGCGCTCGACCTCTTCGACCGCAACTGGCCGATCTGGTCGTACGCGGAGATCACGCCGCCGGCGAAGTTCGTCCACGATTCGGAGGGCCGTCGCGGCATCGGCGTGTCGTCGCTCGTCTCGGGTGGTTGCATCATCTCCGGCTCCGCACTGCGCCGCTCGCTGCTGTTCACCGGCGTGCACGTCCACTCGTACGGGCAGATCGAGAACGCGGTGATCCTGCCCCACGTCGAGGTCGGTCGGCACGTGCGGCTCACCAATGTCATCGTCGACACCGGCGTGCGGATTCCTGCCAATCTCGTTGTCGGAGAGGATCCCAAGCAGGATGCACTGCGCTTCCGCCGCAGCGCGCGCGGCGTCTGCCTCATCACGCAGGCGATGCTCGATCGACTGAGCGCATGAGCGGACGCGCGGGTCACCTGCATCGCTCGATGGGCGGGCAGGCACCCGGCGCGCCGCACGGCCAGCCGAAGGCGCTCACCTTCGGCGCTGGAAAGAGGCGCCGCCCACGCGGAGAGCGCAAGGCCGGAGAGGGTAGCCCGATGCGCAGGCCGTCCGAGCGCGCACCGGCATGAAGGAACTCCGCGTCCTTTCGGTCGCGTCCGAAGCCTATCCTCTCGTCAAGACCGGCGGGCTCGGGGACGTCGTCGGCGCGCTGCCTGCCGCGCTCGCGCGCGAGAGTATCGCCGTGCGTACGCTGATTCCGGGCTACCCCGCGGTGACCGAAGCACTGTCCGGCGCCGAGACCGTGCACACGTTTGCGCATCTGCAGGGCGGGCCCGCACGCCTGCTCGCGGCAGGCGCAGGCGGGCTCGATCTTTACGTGCTCGATGCGCCGCATTTGTATGGCCGTCCCGGCAATCCGTATGTCGGCCCCGACGGAAAGGAATGGCCGGACAACGCCTTGCGCTTCGCGGCACTAGGCGAATGCGCGGGGGCGATCGCGCGTGGCATCGTGCCCGGCTACGTCCCGCATGTCGTTCAGGCGCACGACTGGCAGGCGGGCCTCGCGCCGGCCTATCTGCACTACTCGGGACGCCCGCGTCCGGCCACCGTGATCACCGTCCACAACCTCGCGTATCAGGGCCACTACCCGCGCTCGCTGCTGACGACGCTCGGCCTGCCGCCGCACGCGTTTTCGATCGACGGCGTCGAGTACCACGGAGGGATCGGCTTCCTCAAGGCGGGGCTCGCGCTCGCGGATCGCATCACGACGGTGTCGCCGACCTACGCGATCGAGATTCAGACGTCCGAGGGTGGCATGGGTCTCGACGGTCTTCTGCGCAAGCGCGCCGACCAGCTCACCGGCATTCTCAACGGAATCGACGACAAGGTGTGGGATCCGGCGACCGACGCGCATCTGCCGGCCCGCTACGACGCCAGGCGACGCGCCGGGCGCGCAGCGAACAAGGCGGTGCTGCAGCGCCGCTTCGGTCTCGACGTCGAGCCGGAGACGCTGCTTTTCGGCGTCGTGAGCCGCCTCACGTGGCAGAAGGGCCTCGACTTGCTGCTCGAGGCGCTGCCCGCGCTCGAACGCGCGCGTGCACAGCTCGCGCTCGTCGGCTCGGGCGACAAGCCGCTCGAACATGCCTTCACCGCGGCGGCGCGTGCGCACCCCGGCCGCGTCGCCGCGATCATCGACCACGACGAGTCGCTCGCGCATTTGATGCAGGGCGGCGCCGACGCCGTGCTGGTGCCGTCGCGCTACGAGCCGTGCGGCCTGACGCAGCTATGCGCGCTGCGCTACGGCGCGATTCCCGTCGTGGCCCACGTCGGCGGTCTTGCCGACACGGTGGTCGACGCCAACGACATGGCGCTCGCCGGCGGTGCGGGAACGGGTGTGCAGTTCATGCCGGTGACGCCTGAGGGCCTCCAGTTCGCGATCGCGCGCTGCACAGCGCTGTGGCGCGACCGCAGCGTCTGGCGGCGCATTCAGTCGCGCGCGATGGCGACCGACGTCAGCTGGACGCGGCCGGCGAGTCGGTATGCGAAGCTCTTCCGCGAGCTCGTCGCAGCCAGCGGTGCCTGACGGATGCGCAGGGTGACCCCAGGCAGCCCCGAGGCGCTCGGCGTCACGCTCGTTGCCGGCGGCGCCAATGTCGCCGTGTTCTCGGCGCACGCCGACGCGATCGAGCTCTGTCTGTTCGATGCCGCCGGGGAAAGCGAGCGGGAGCGCATTCGTCTTCCCGCCCGGACCGGCGAAGTCTTCCACGGCTTCGTTCCGGGAATCGCAGCGGGCGATCGTTATGGCCTGCGCGCCTACGGCCCGTACGATCCCGGCAGCGGACACCGCTTCAATTCGGCGAAGCTGCTCGTCGATCCCTATGCGAGGGCGCTCGACCGATCGTTCGCACTCGATCCGTCGATGTTCGGCGAAACGCCGGACGGCGCGCGCAACGCCGCCGACAGCGCGCGCGTCGTGCCGAAGGCGATCGCCTTGGTCGCTCCCCCGGTGGCCGCGGCGAATCGCCCTCGAGTCCCCTGGGCGGACACGATCATCTACGAGCTCCACGTCCGCGGCTTCACGCAGACGCACCCCGACGTCCCCGACGCGATCCGGGGCACCTGCGCAGGGCTCGCGCATCCGGCGGCGATCGGTCACGTGAAGCGTCTCGGCATTACGACAGTCGAGCTGATGCCGCTCGCGGCGGCGATCGCCGAACGTCACCTCGCACGTCTCGGCTTGAGCAATTACTGGGGCTACAACCCGGCGGCATTGTTCGTCCCCGACCACCGCCTTGCGCCCGCAGGCATCAGCGAGCTCGCCGACTGCGTCGCCGCATTCCACGCCGCGGGCATCGAAGTCATCGTCGACGTCGTCCTCAATCACACCGGCGAAGGCGACGCGCTCGGGCCGACCGTATCGCTGCGCGGGCTCGACAACGCAACCTACTATCGGCTGATCGACGACGACGCTGCCCGATACGTCGACGATGCGGGCTGCGGCAACGTGCTCGCGCTCGATCGCCCGCAGGTCATCCGGCTCGCGCTCGATGTGCTGCGCTACTACGCGGAAGTCGCCGGCATCGACGGTTACCGCTTCGACCTCGCGACGACGCTCGGCCGCGGTCCCGCAGGATTCGATTGCGCCGCGCCGCTGTTCCGCGCGATCGGCGATGATCCCGTTCTCCGCGACCTCAAGCTCATCGCCGAGCCATGGGATGTCGGCCCGGGCGGCTATCGTCTCGGCGCGTTCCCGCCCGACTGGGGCGAGTGGAACGACCGCTATCGCGACAACGTGCGCCGCTACTGGCGCGGTGACCCGGCGTGCCGTGGCACGCTCGCCACCCGCCTCGCGGGATCGTCCGACATCTTCGGAGGCGGCTCGCGGCCGCCCTCGCGCTCGGTCAATTTCATCACCGCACACGACGGCTTTACGCTCGCCGATCTCGTCTCCTACGAGGTGAAGCACAATGAAGCCAACGGCGAGGACAATCAGGACGGGAGCGACGTCAATCTTTCGTGGAACCACGGCGGCGAAGGCCCGTCGAGCGATCCGGCCGTTCGCGCGGCACGGGAGCGCGACGCCCGCAGCCTACTCGCGACGCTCCTCGTGTCGCGCGGCACGCCGATGCTCGCGATGGGCGACGAAATCGGCCGGACGCAGCGCGGCAACAACAACGCGTACGCGCAGGACGGCCCGCTGACGTGGGTCGACTGGGCGAACGTGGATCGCCGCCTCGCCGATTTCGTTGCGCTGCTCGTTGATCTGCGCAGGCGTCATCCCGCGCTGCATCTCGATCGCTGGCTCACGGGTTCGCCTTGCGATGCCAGCGGCATCCCCGACGTCGCGTGGCGCCGACCCGATGGCAGCGTCCTCGAAGCCTCCGATTGGACGAGCCCGCAGGATCACGCGCTCGTCGCGATCCTCTATGCGCCGGTGGCAGAAGCGGCCGATCGCGTCGCCATTGCGCTCAATTCGGGTGCCGATGCCGTCGCTGTCCGTTGGCCTTCTCCACGCGCCGGATTCCGCTGGCGCCGCGAGATCGACACGTCACAGCCGGCGGGCAGGGCCGGGTATGCCGGCGAGAATGCATCCGCGACCGATACGGTGGCGCCGCGGTCGGTCGTCATCGTCGTCGAAGCACCGAACCTGCCGCGCGCGCGGCACCATGCGGGCGTCGAAACGGCGGTTCTCGATCGACTTGCCGCTGCAGCCGGCATCGCGGCGGAGTGGTGGGACATCGCCGGTCGACGCCACGTCGTGACCGCGGAAACGAAGCGAGCACTGCTGGACGCGATGCGACTCGGCGTCGAGTCGACGGAAGACGCCCATGCGCGCCTGGCCGAGCTTGCGGATGCGCGCGAGCGGCGGCGCCTGCCGGCGGCGATCGTCACTCATTCTGGCGTCGCGATCGACGTGCCCATCGCCACCGGCGACGCGACGCGGGTCGATCGCATGGTGCTCCGGCTCGCGCGCGACGGCGGATCCGAGGAGGTGCTGGCGACCGCGGTCGATGCGCTTCCGGCACGTCGCGTCACCGCGGTCGACGGCCGGATCGTCACGCAACGAATCCTTGCGTTGCCGCCGTTGCCCGTCGGCTGCCACACGCTCGCGCTGGACGATTATCCCGACACCACTTGCCGCGTGCTGGTCGCTCCCGAGCGCTGCTTCTGTCCTGCGGAGCTTCGTGGAGGTGCGCGTCGCTTCGGGCTCGCCGCGCACCTTTACGCGCTCACCCGGCCAGGCGACCAGGGGATCGGCGATTTCACGACGCTTTCCGGGATCGGCGCCGAGACGGCGCGCGCGGGCGGCGCCGTCGTCGGGGTCAATCCGCTGCACGCGCTGTACGCCGAAGACCGTGAGCGGGCGAGCCCCTACCATCCGTCCGATCGGCGGTTTCTCGATCCGATCTATATCGACGTGCTGCGCGTGGCCGAGCTCGCGACGTCGCGCAAGGCCCGCGCGCTTCTCGACGCGAATGACGCCGCGATCGCGGCGCTCGCGGCAAGCGCGTCGGTTGACTACGCTGCCGTCTGGCGGGTGAAGCGCGAGGTGCTGCAGGCCTGTTTCGCGACGTTCGAGCGCCGCCCGGCCGGCGATCCGCGGGTCGTCGAATTCGAGCAATTCGTGCGCGCCGGCGCCACATCGCTGCGAAGGTTCGCGACCTTCGAGGCGATCGCCGCCTTCCATCCGCGGCTGCCCTGGCCGCGCTGGCCGTCCGGGCTGCAGCGGCCGGACGCGCCCGGCGTCGCGGCGTTCGCCCGGCACAACCGCGCGCGCGTCCGCTTCGCGATGTACCTGCAATGGCTTGCCGATCGGCAGCTGGCGGACGCCGCCGCTCTCGCGCGCGCAAAGGGCCTTGCGATCGGGCTCTACCGCGATCTCGCGATCGGCGCCGCGGCCGATGGCGCCGAAGCGTGGGCAACTCCCGAGGGCCTCGCGCGCGGGGCGTCGATCGGTGCCCCACCCGATCCCTTCTCCACCGCCGGACAAGTCTGGGGTCTCCCGCCGCCGATTCCGCGCTCGCTGACAGCCACTGCCTACGCCGGATTCCGCGATCTCGTCGCGGCGAACATGCGCCATGCCGGCGCCCTGCGCATCGATCACGTCATGGGACTCACGAGGCTCTTCTGGATTCCCGATGGCGCACCGGCCGTCGACGGAACGTATGTCCGCTATCCGCTCGAAGACCTGATTGGGGTGCTCGCGCAGGAAAGTCACCGCGCGCGCTGCCTCGTCGTAGGCGAGGATCTGGGAACGGTTCCCGAGGGGTTCCGGGAGCGGATGGCTGCAGCCGACATTCTCTCCTATCGCGTGGTCTGGTTCGAGCGCGACGACGGAGCATTCCACGACCCTTCCCGCTACCCCGCGCAGGCAGCGACCTGCGTCGCGACCCACGATTTGCCGACGATCGCCGGCTGGTGGAGCGGCGTCGACATCGACGAGAAGCGCGCGCTCGGGCGAATCAACGAGAACGAGGTCGTGCAGGAGCGCGTGGAACGTGTCGCCGCAAAGGCGGCGCTGGCCACGGCGATTGCAGATGCGGGCGTTGCGAGCCCGGCGTCCGTCGACCCCGCGCGGGCGCACGACGCCGCAATCACGGCCGCAATCCATGGCTTCGCGTGCGCGACGCCGTCGGCGCTCGTGCTGTTCCAGGCCGACGACCTTGCCGGCGAGACCACGGCGCAGAATCTTCCCGGCACCGATCGGGAGCGGCCGAACTGGCGGCGCAAGGTCGGCGTCGATGCCGGAACGCTCTGGCAGACGGCCGCAGGCGTCGCGACCCTTGCGGGATGCACCGCACGCCGGAGCGATCGCGTCGATCGGGGTTGAGGCGCTTGCCGCGTAGCGACGCAAGCCTCAATGCATGTGCCCGTGCAGGTGATCGTCGATCGGCGAGTGCCGGCGCACTTCGGCGTCCACCGGGATCTCCTCCCGTTTGCCATCGCCACGCTCGATCGTCAGCGTGAGCGGCACGCGGTCCCCGAGCTTCAACGCGCGCGTCAATTTCAATAGCCTCACCCGGCTTGCGCCGGGCTTCAGCATGACCACGTCGCCGGCCGGCAGCGCCAAGCGCTCGACCTGCTTGCTGTTTCGGCCAACCGTCGCGATGACGATGCCGCCGGCAATGTCGCTGCGCACGGCGACGAGCGCTGCGCCCTCCGTGCTCGTCAGCGTCATGTACGCCTCGGTATTGCCGCCAACGGCGACCGGGCGCACCCATGGTGCGTTGACGAGAAAGACCGCCCCCGCCGTTGCCGGGACGAACGCCAGGAGCACTCCGAACGCCCACGCCGCGCTCGACCCGAGGCGGCCGCACTGACGGTCGTTGGCGACGGTGCTCATTGGACATGTAAACCCGCCTCGACCCCGGATTATTCCGCGCCGCCGCGCGCGGAATACGACGGCATAGGCCCCTGTTGGCTCGCGTGACCGGGGACGCCGCACTCCGCGCGCTCGACCGATCGGTTCCACGCATACGGAGAGAACTATGCAGCGCTTGCTCAGTTCGTGTCTTGCTGCGACGACGATGCTGTTTGCGACGGTCGCGCTCGCCGCCTTTCATCTGTTCACGATCGACCAGATCTACTCGAACGCCGACGGGAGCGTGCAGTTCGTCGTCATGACGTGCTCGGCGGGCTGCATCAACGGCGAAAGCTTCTGGGCCGGCCAGAGCTTTTCCAGCACGGGTGCGACAGCGAGCAACAGCTTCACCTTTCCGAACAATCTTCCCAGCACCAGCACGGCGGGCAAGAAGGTCCTGATCGCAACACAGGGGTTCGCCGCGCTCGGCATCGTTGCGCCGGATTACACGGTTGCAAACGGGTTCCTTCCCATCACGAACGGCCGCGCCAACTACGCGGGCGTCGATCAGTTGAGCTATGCGGCGCTGCCGACCGACGGCGCGAATGCGCTCTATCGCGACGGGACCGTCAGGCAAAACCTCGCCACGAACTTTGCCGGGGCGAGCGCTTCGGTCGCGCCCGCCGGCCCGCCGCCGGCCGCCGTCAACTATCAGGGGCTGTGGTGGGCGACGGGCGGCACCGAATCGGGTTGGGGCATCAACTTCGCGCATCAGGGCGACCAGGTCTTCGCCACCTGGTACACCTACGACACCACCGGCAAGGCCTGGTGGCTGTCGATGCTCGCCAACCGGACCACCGGCAACACCTACAGCGGCCCGATCTACGTCGACCGCGGGCCGCCGTTTGACAACTTCGTCGGCGCCGGGATGCCGACCCAGGCCGGCACCGGGACCCTCACCTTTATCGACGCCAACAACGGCAGCTTCGCCTACACGGTCAACGGGACGATGCAGAACAAGGCGATCAGCCGCTTCGACCTGGGCACCGGAGCGCAGCCGACCTGCACCTACAGCGCGACCACCCCCAACTTCGCCGCCGCCACCAACTATCAGGACCTGTGGTGGGTCGCCAACGGCGCCGAGTCGGGGTGGGGCATCAACTTCGCCCATCAGGGCGACAGCGTGTACGCGACCTGGTACACCTACGACGTCGACGGCACGCCGCTGTGGCTCTCCGCGCTCGCCCCGCGGGTCGGCGCGAGCAACGTCTACACGGGGACGCTCTACCGAACCTCGGGGCCGCGCTTCGACGCGTTCGACACGACCAAGGTGGTGACGGTGCAGGTGGGGACGGCGACGCTCACCTTCAGCGACGGCAACCACGCGAAGTTCGACTACAGCACCAACGGCGCCGGGGGGCTGCCGATCGCAAACCAGAGCCAGCAGGTCACGCGCGTCCCCTTTGCCGGGACGGGCGGCACGCTCTGCCAGTAGTGGGCCGGCGCGGCCGGGAGCGGACTTCCGGCCGCGTTCGGCCTCCGCTCCGCAAGCGATGTTCGTGCTGCCGTACTGTCGGCCGCAGCGTCGACTCGCTCGGATCGCGTCCCCGCGCGCGGGGCCCCACTCCCACGCTCGTGCCGCTAGAACTGCTCGGCGGGAATCGCCAGCACCGAGTCGCCGCCTTCGGCGATCGTGCGCACGAGGCCAGCTGCCTGCGGCATCAGGCAGTCGGCATAGAAACGCGCGCTGTGAATCTTCGCGGAAAGGAAGCGCGCATCGCCCGTGCCGTCGTGCAGGTGCTTGGCGGCGATCAGCGCCGCGCGACCCATCTGCCAGCCGCCGGCAACGAGCCCCCAGAGCTTGAGATACGGCACCGCGCCCGCATGCGCAGCGCGCGGGTTCTTTCCATACGCGGGGACCATCCAGTCGACCGCCGCGCGAACGGCGGCGACGCCGTCTTGCAGCGCCGCGCCGATCGCTTTGAGGTTCGCATCGGCGTGGCGCGAAAGCTCGATGGCGACTTTCTCGATGTCGGCAGCAATGGCGCGCGCCACCGCGCCGCCGTCGCGCGCCGTCTTGCGCCCGATCAGGTCGTTCGCCTGGATGCCCGTCGTTCCTTCGTAGATCGTCATGATCCGCGCGTCGCGGTAATGCTGGGCCGCGCCCGTTTCCTCGATGAAGCCCATCCCCCCGTGCACCTGGATGCCGAGGTAGGCGATTTCCTGCGCCATCTCGGTCGACCAGCCCTTGACGATCGGAATCAGAAAATCGACGAAAACCTGATGTCGCTTGCGCGCCTCCGCATCCGGATGGCGCCGCGCATTGTCCATCGCCGCTGCCGTGACGTACGCGACCGCACGGGTTGCTTCGACGTTGGCGCGCATCGTCATCAGCATCCGGCGGATGTCGGGGTGCTCGATGATCGGCGCGCCCCGGCCGCCTTTTTCAGTGCCGACCGGCTTCCCCTGCACGCGCTCGCGCGCGTAGGCGACGGCGCGCTGGTACGCGCGCTCGGAAATGCCCACGCCTTCGAGGCCGACCGAGAAGCGCGCCAGGTTCATCATGATGAACATGTACTCGAGGCCGCGATTCTCCTCGCCGACGAGATAGCCGACCGCGCCGTCCTTTTCGCCGTACGCGAGCACCGCGGTCGGGCTCGCGTGGATGCCGAGCTTGTGCTCGAGCGACGCGGTATGGACGTCGTTGCGCGAACCGAGCGAGCCGTCGTCGTTGACGAGCACCTTCGGCACGACGAAGAGCGAAATGCCCTTCACGCCTTCGGGTGCGTCCGGTGTGCGGGCGAGCACCAGGTGGATGATGTTGTCCGTGTAGTCCTGGTCGCCCCACGTGATGAAGATCTTCTGCCCGAAGATGCGGTACGTGCCGTCGCCCTGCGGCGCGGCTTTCGTGCGCACCGCGGCCAGGTCCGAGCCCGCCTGTGGCTCCGTCAGGTTCATCGTGCCGGTCCACGTCCCGGCAACCATGTTGGGCAGGAACTTGCGCTTCAGCGCGTCGGTTCCCGCAAGCTCGATCGACTCGATCGCGCCTTGCGTCAGCATCGCGCACAGATTGAATGCGAGGTTCGACGCGTGCCACATTTCCTCGACGGCCGTGCCGAGGAGATTGGGCAACCCCTGCCCGCCGTACTCGGGATTCTTGGTGAGTCCGTTCCAGCCGTTGTCGCAAAACCGTCGATAGGCATCCTTGAACCCCGGCGGCGTCCTGACCGAGCCGTCCTCCTGCCGCTTCGACCCTTCGCGATCACCGACAGGGTTCAACGGGCAGAGCACCTCGGTCGCGAATTTCGACGCTTCCTCGAGAATCGCCATCGCCACGTCGGGAGTCGCTTCCTCGAAGCCGGGAAGCTCGCTCACCTGCTCGAGCCCGGCGAGCTCGGTCAGAACGAACTGCATTTCGGCGAGCGGCGCCTGATAGGTGCTCATCTTCCGTTCTGGTCGATGGTCGACGGAGGACGCGGGCTGCGAGGCGTCATCCCAGGGCGGCGGTCAGCTCGGGGATGACCTGGAACAGGTCGCCCACGAGTCCATAATCGGCGATCTGGAAAATCGGCGCCTCCGGATCCTTGTTGATGGCGACGATCACCTTGCTGTCCTTCATGCCGGCGAGATGCTGGATGGCTCCGGAAATGCCGATGGCGATGTAGAGGTCCGGCGCGACGATCTTGCCCGTCTGACCGACCTGGTAGTCGTTGGGCGCGAACCCCGCGTCGACCGCGGCGCGCGATGCGCCGATCGCCGCGTTGAGCTTGTGGGCGAGCGCATCGAGCAACTTGAAGTTTTCGCCACTGCCGAGTCCGCGGCCGCCGGAGATCACGATCCGCGCGCTCGTGAGCTCGGGCCGATCGGACTTCGTGAGCTCCTGTCCGGTGACTCTCGATTGACCGGTGTCCGGAGAAGCCGCCAGCGTTTCGATTGCGGCACTGCCGCCGTTCGCAGGCGCGGCGTCGAATCCCGTCGCCCGCACGGTGATCACCTTCACCGCGTCCTTCGACTGCACCGTCGCGAATGCGCTTCCGGCATAGATCGGACGCACGAAGGTATCGGGCGATTCGACGGCGATGATCTCCGATATCTGCGCAACGTCGAGCAGCGCGGCGACGCGCGGCATTGCGTTCTTGCCGAAGCCCGTCGCGGGTGCCAGCACATGGCTGTAGCCACCGGACCTCGCGAGCGCCGCGACGGTTGCGGCGACGTTTTCGGCGACCGGCGAAGCGAGGTGCGGCGCGTCGGCGTGCAGCACCTTGGCGACGCCCGGGATCTGCGCCGCTGCCTGCGCAGCGGCGCCGGCGCTGCCGCCGGCGACCAGCACATGGAGGTCGCCGCCGATCTTCAGCGCGGCGGTCACGGCGTTGCGCGTCGCGGCCTTCAGCGCCGTGTTGTCGTGGTCGGCAATGAGGAGGATAGCCATGATGTGTCAGTTGGTGAGAGGACAACGCTGGATCCCGCGTCCGCCGGGGATGAACGCCTTCCGCGGCTTCGCTGCCGTCACGGAATCACCTTCGCTTCGTTGCGCAGCTTCGCGACGAGCTGGGCGACGTCGGCGACCTTGCCACCCCCCTGACGCTTCGGCGGCTCGGCGACTTTGAGGATCGTGAGCCGCGGCGTCACGTCGACGCCGAGCGACTCGGGTTTGACGACCTCGAGCGGCTTCTTTTTCGCCTTCATGATGTTGGGCAGTGTCGCATAGCGCGGTTCGTTCAGCCGCAGGTCCGATGTGATGATTGCGGGCAGCGCCATCTCGACCGTCTCCAGGCCACCATCGATTTCGCGCTTGACCGTTGCCTTGTCGCCGCCGATCTCGACCTTCGACGCGAATGTCGCCTGCGGCCAATCGAGGAGCGCCGCAAGCATTTGCCCCGTCTGGTTCGCATCATCGTCGATTGCCTGCTTGCCCAGCAGGACGATCTTCGGCGCCTCCTTGTCGACGATCGCCTTGAGGAGCTTCGCGACGGCGAGCGGCTGCAACTCGACGCCGGTTTCGACCAGGATCGCGCGGTCGGCGCCGAGCGCAAGCGCGGTGCGCAGCGTTTCCTGACAGCCGGCGACGCCGCACGACACGACGACGATCTCGGTCGCGACGCCCTTCTCCTTCAGCCGAACGGCTTCCTCGACGGCGATTTCGTCGAATGGATTCATCGACATCTTGACGTTCGCGGTATCGACGCCGGAGCCGTCGGGCTTCACCCGGACCTTGACGTTGTAATCGACGACGCGCTTGACCGAAACGAGGACTTTCATGAGGATCCGCTGGCGATCGTGGAAGACCCGACATTATAGCGCCGCCGCGCGGCTCGACCCCCTCGTCTTAGGGGGTCAGCGATCCGAGCTTCGGCAAGGCCGACTACGGACTGGCGCGTTCCGCGAGCAGCGCGCGGACCTGATCACGGGTCGGCATGCCGCCGATCGCGCCCCGCCCGGTGACCGACAGTGCCGCTGCCGCGTTGGCCCAGCGCATCGCTTCGGGCAACGGCACGCCGCGCGCCATTGCCGCCGCGAGCGCGCCGGTGAACGTGTCGCCGGCGCCGATCGTATCCGCGACCGCCATGCGTCGACCGATCAGCCCTTGTGGCGCCTGGGCGTCGCGATAGAGCACGCACCCGGCGGCGCCGAGCGTCACCAGCACCGCTTTCACGCCCCGCGCGAGCAACGCCTGCGCTGCGGCATCGACGGACGCGGTGGCGGAGAGCGCCGCCAGCAGGGGCGCCTCGATTTCGTTGGGCGTCAGCACGTCGGTGAGCCCGAGCAGCTCGTCGGGCAGCGGCTGCGCGGGTGCGGGATTGAACACCGTCGCGGCGCCGGCGGCGCGCGCGATCCGAAAGGCCGTCATCGTCGCGGCGAGCGGCACCTCGCAGGAGGCCATCACCACACGACACGAGGCGAGCGTCTCGCGCGCCGCCTCGGCATGGCGCGCGCCGAGGCCCGCGCTGGCGCCGGGATAGACGGCGATGCTGTTGTCGCCGTCGTCGTAGACCATGATCTGCGCGACGCCGCTCGTCTCGCCTTCGGCCGCTTCGACGTGGTCGGTCGCAACGCCTTCGGCGCGCCACAGCTCGAGCCCCATGCGGCCGAAATCGTCCTTGCCGATGCGCGCGATCAGCGAAACGCGGGCGCCCTGGCGGGCGGCGGCGATCGCCGCATTGCTGCCCTTGCCGCCGGGCGTGATTTCGAAATGGCTGGACTTTAGCGTTTCGCCGCGCGCGATCGGCCGCGGGACTCGCGACACGAGGTCGGCGTTCCAGCTCGCGATGCAGACGACATCCGCCATGTCATTTGAGCCCGTAGCCCAGCTGGTGCGGCAGCCACAGGATGGTCTCGGGAAGGATCGTCATCAGCGCCAGCGACACGAGCAGCACGCCGATGAAGAGCCACGCTTCCCGAATCATGCCCTTGAGCGGCACGCCGGCGAGGGCGTTGATGACGAACAGCAGCATGCCGAAGGGCGGCGTCACCAAGCCGATCATCATGTTCACGACGAGCATCACGCCGAAGAACACGAGGTCGATGTGGAGCGCGTTGGCCGCCGGGAGAATGATCGGCACCAGCACCAGCAGCATGATCGATGTATCGAGGAAGCAGCCGAGGATCAGGAACAGGATGTTCACCGCGATCAGGAAGCCCAGCGGCGAAAGATTCATCGCTGTGAGCCACCCGGCGACCAGTGCCGGCACGCTCTCCGCGGTGAACGCATAGTTGATGACGAACGCCGACGCGATGATCAGCGTGACCGACGCGCTTGCCTTCGATGACTCGACCAGAATTTCGTACAGCCGCTTCAAGCTCAGCGCCCGGTACACGATGCCGGCGAGGAACATTGCGTACAGCGCCGCAATCGAGGCAGCCTCCGTCGGCGTGAACACGCCCGAATAGATTCCGCCCAGCAGCACGACGGGCAGCGTCAACGGCAGAAAGCCGCGCCAGAGGATACGCGGGTACTCGCGCCACGGCACCTTGGCCCCGCGCGGCAGGTTGCGCTTCTTGGCGACGAACTGGCACGGCCAGCATCAGCGCCACCGCCATCATCAGCCCGGGAATCACACCACCCAGGAACAACGCCCCGACCGATGCGCTGGAGACGAGCGCATAGATGACCATCGGAATCGACGGCGGAATGATCGGTCCGATCGTCGACGATGCGGCGGTCAGCGCGCCGGAGAATTCGGCCGAGTAGCCGTTCTTCTGCATCTGGCGGATGCTGACGATCCCGGGGCCGGCCGCATCGGCGATCGCGCTGCCGCTCATGCCGGAAAAGATCACGCTGACGATGATGTTGACGTGCGCGAGGCCACCGCGCAGCCGGCCGACGATCGCGAGCGCGAACTCGAACAGGCGCTCGCTCACCGTGCCCGAGTTCATCACCGCCGCCGCAAAGATGAACAACGGCACCGCGAGCAGGATGTAGCCGTTGTACATCCCGTTCAATACCTGATCTGCCACGAGGCCCAGATCCTGATGCTTGACGAGCAGGTAGGCGACCCCGCTGATCAGCATGCCGAAGCCGATCGGCAGACGCAGCAGCAGTGTCACCACCAGCATCACGAGCAACACGGTGAGAGCGAGGCTCATCGGGCCTCCCGGCGAGCCGCCTCAAGGCAGGCCCGCACCCCCCTGTGGGGGAGGCGAACGAAGTGAGCTTGGGGGTTCATCACGGCCTCCCGGCGAGCCGCCTCAAGGGAGGCCCGCACCCCCCTGTGGGGGAGGCGAACGAAGTGAGCTTGGGGGTTCATCATGGCCTCCCGGCGAGCCGCCTCAAGGGAGGCCCGCACCCCCCTGTGGGGGAGGCGAACGAAGTGAGCTTGGGGGTTCATCACGCCCCCTCAGAGTTGTTGTTTCCAGCCGTGCCCGAGCAGCCGCACGAACTTGACGACGTAGCGCCACGCGACCAGCACGATGAACAACAGGAACGGCGCGAAGACAAGCGAGAACGGGATGTCCAGCACCGGCGTCTTTTCGCGGCCCATGAAACGCACGTAATCGAACGCCTGTGGAAGGAGCACGAGCAGCAGCCCCGCGGTCAGACCGGCGCCGACGAGCGCAAAAATGCGCTGGCCGCCGGGCGGCAACGCCGCGTAGACGAGGTCGAGCATCACGTGGTCCTTCTCCTGGAGCAGCGTCGCCGCGCTCCAGAACACGATCAGGATGTAGAGAATCACGATCAGCTCGTCCGACCACGCGAGTGGGTGGTCGAAAAGAAACCGCATGCCCACTTGGACGACGAACGTCAGGAACAGCAGGGCGAACACCGCCGCCGCCACGGCCTCGGTCACGTGCTGCAGGCGCTTGCGCATCGAATTTCCCCCATAGTAATTTCTCTGCCGCGACCACGGCCAGCATCGCGCACCCGGCGGCGGCGGGTTGCTCCACCACACCGCGGACCCCGCCCGCGCGGGGTCGCCAACTCGAACGTCGATCGGACCTACTTGACCTGATTGATGCGTTCCAGCAGCCCTTTGGGCCAGACCTTCGCGTAATCGGAGGCGAGATACACGGACTGCACATGCTTGCGAAAGGCTTCGCGGTCCGGTACGGTCACTTGCAGTCCCTGCTGCTTGAAGAACTCGACGAGCTGCCCTTCTTCCTTGATCCGGTTTTCGTTGTTGTATTGCGCCGCCGCCTGCGCTGCCGCCTTGAGCTTCTGTTTCTGCGCCGGATTGAGCGCGTTCCACGTCTTGTTGGCGATGGCGATGAAGATGCAGTCGACCAGGTGATCCGTCATCACGAGCTGCTTCGTGACCTCGTAGAACTTCGCCGCCCGCACCGTCGGCAGCGGATTGTCCTGGCCGTCGATAGTGCCCGTCTTCAGCGCGAGATAGACTTCGCCGAACGCCATCGGCGTGGCGGTGGCGCCGAGCGCATCGCCGAGGAACAGCCATTCCTTGGTGCCGGGCATGCGCAGCTTCACGCCCTTCAGATCGGCGGGCGTGCGCACGTTGCGCGCCTCGCGCAGGTTGACTTCGCGCGTGCCGAGGTAAGCGGTGGCCAGCACCGTCACGTCCATCTTCTCCGACACCGGCTTGAACATTTCCTCGCCGATCGGTCCGTTGAAGATCTTTTGTTGCTGCTCCGGGTCGCGCACCACATAGCCGGCGGTGAAGATCGAGAACTCGGGCACGAGCTTGGAAATGTCGAACGCGGAGATCGCCGACATCTCGAGGTTGCCGCGCGCCATCGCGGCCGGCTCGGTGCCCTGCTTGAACAGCGATGCGTTGAGGTTGATCTGGACGTCGAACTCGCCGGGTGCCGTCTTGTCGAGCTGTTCCTTCATGACCGTCCACATCTTGGCGTGCCAGTCTTCGGGGACGGCCGGCGTGGAGATGCGCAGCAGCACCTTGTTCTGCGCCTGCGCCGCGGGCGGCATTGCGCCGATCAATGCAAGGACGGCACCGGTTGCGAGCAGGGTGCGGCGCGTGCGGGATGTCGTCATGGTTTCCTCCTTCTGGGTAGTCAGTCGATGTTGGGATCGATGCCGAACGCGCGAATTTCGCGTTCGAGTGCTGCAAAGCCTTCGTCGGTCAGCGCGACCAGCGGCGGACGCACGCGCAGCCAGGCGCGCTCGCCTGCGAGCGCCGCCATGATGCCCTTCAAGGCCGGCGTGAGCGAGTACCCGCCGAGGAGCGCAAGCAACCGCTTCACCCGCGCCAAGTCCTGCGCGGTACGGGGCGCGTCGGGCTGCAGGACGAGCCGGTCCACAACCCGCGGCACGAAGTTGGCGAGGCCGCTGACCGCGCCGGTGCTCCCCTGTCGGCCGAGCTCCGGCAGATCGGGCTCGTTGCCCACGTAGACGGTCAAGCCCGGCATGAACGCGCGGGCAAGGGCGAGCGAGTCGCGCAACTCGCAGCCGCTGTCCTTGATGCCGACGATGGTCCGCGGATACAGGCTCCACAACGTGCGGATCACCTGATGCGACAGGCCCACGCCCGATACCTGCGGGATGTGATAGAGGTAGAGCTTGAGCCTCGCGTCGCCGGCACCGTCGATCACGTAGCGGTACGCGTCGATCACTCCTTCATCCGGCACGCCCTTCAAGAAAAATGGCGGCATCATAAGGCAACCGTGCGCACCGATTTCGAGGGCGTGGCGCGTCAGGGCCAGCGTTTCAGGCAGCGCGGCGCAGCTCACCGAAACGAGGACCCGGGCCGCCGGCACGCCGTTCCTCACGAGCGCATCGACGGCGTCATGCCGCTCGACCAGCGAGAACGACGGTCCTTCGCCCGTCGTCCCGAACGGGGTGACGCCGCCGCAGCCCGCGGCGAGGAGCGCGCGCGCGTGCGCAGCGAATCGCGCATGGTCGATGCCGAGATCCTCGGTGAGCGGCGTCAGCAGCGCCGGCCAGATGCCGTGCAGTGCGGTGGCTTGCGGCGCGGAGGTCATTTCACTTTCTCCAGCCGCCAGGGCAGCGTCGGCCGCGGCAATCCGAGGACGCGGCGATGCGCGCTCTCGATGTGGTGAGTGATGCGTTGCGCGACGGCATGCGAATCGCGGCGCTTCAGCGCGTCGATGAACCAGAGGTGCTCTTCCATCGCCGGCAGCAGCGCATCGGCGGAGAGCATCGAGCCCTCGAGCCGGATCAGGCGCACGCGCAGGCTGTTGATCCGATAGGCGTCGGAGACGAGATCGTTGCCGAGCCGGTCGATCATCAGGTCATGCAGGCCCCAATCGACCGTCTGGGCGTCGGTCAGCAGATCGGCATCGATCTTCGCCTTGCGCGCTCGCTTGACGATGCGCAGGTGCGCCTCCTCGATCGCCGCAAGCTCGACATCCGACACGGCGGTCGCGAAATGAACGGCCGCCTCGCGCTCGAGCAGCAGCCGGAACTGGAACGCATTGTTGATGAGCTTCAGGTCGACGTTCGCGATCTGCAGCCCGCGCTGCGGCACCGTGCGCAGCAGGCCTTCGGCCTCGAGGCGCGGAATCAGCTCGCGCACCGCGCCGAGCGGCATCCCGAGAAGCTGCATCAGCTCGCGCTGCGAGATGAACTGGCCGGGACGGATGTTGGCCTCGAGGATCTGCTGCTGGAAGCTCTCATAGGCCTGGATGCGCAGGCTGGGCGCCGAGCCGCGGGCAATGTGAGGGGTCGTCATGGAGCCTCGGACTTTCCACGTGAGCGCGGCCGCCGCCCGGCTCGCCCTTTGGCAGTCGGCAATAAGTCTTTGCGGAACATCGGCTTGCGATCCAAAAACCGAACTGAACTCAGGCGGGGTTCACCGTTCATCGATTGCGCCACTCGCTGCCAACACGGTGACATGTTAGCATGAACTCAGCTGAAAAGGCAAGAGAAATTCTTGCCGCTTCCCGCGCCCGCCGCTTGCCTCGAGCCCCTACTCCACAGGGTGTTCGGGCGTGGCGGCGGCCGCGAGGATCTCCCGCGCCTTGAGAAGCACCGGCCGATCGACCATCTTGCCGTCAACCGCGACCGCCGCGCCACCCGTCGCCGCATCCGCCGCAACGACGCGCTGCGCCCATGCGATCTCGTCGGCCGTCGGGCGAAAGGCCGCGTTGACCCACTCGATCTGCTTGGGATGGATGCAGAGCTTGCCGCCGAAGCCGAGCCGGCGCGCACGCTCCGTGTCGCGGCGAAGCACCTCGATGTCGTCGATTGCCGTCGTCACCCCGTCCACCGGCGGCGGAAGCTCCGCGACACGCGACGCGAGCACGAGCTGTGAACGAAACGCGATGAGGTCTTCATCGGCGATCCGGAGGTCGACCTGGAAATCGATCGAGCCGAATAGGAGCCGCCGCACCCCGCGCGCGTTCGCGATCGCGAGCGCGTTCCAGAGTCCTCGCGCCGTTTCGATGAGTGGAAGCACGAACGCACGCTCGCCGACGATGCCTCGGATGTGCTCGACGGGGGCGGTCTCCTCGGCCTTTGGCAGCACGATGCCGGCGACGCCCTCGTGACAGCATAGCTGCAGGTCTTCTTCGAACCATGGCGTCCCCGCAGCATTGATGCGCACGAAGAGCGGCTGCGCCGGCGACAGTACGTCCGCGACCGCCGAGCGAGCACTCTCCTTGTCGGCGGGCGGCACGGCGTCCTCCAGGTCTACGATCACCGCGTGGGCGCCCGATCCGAGCGCCTTCGCGAAACGTTCGGTACGCGTGCCGGGAACGAAGAGATAGCTGCGCGGCACCCATCCCGACGAAACGGCCGGATCGGTCATCCGTTAGCCCCTTCTCGCATCGACCGCGAACGAGGTGCCGGACCAGCGCCGAAATTCTCGATCGCGGCGCAAGGCGCCCGTCGGGGCCCGGCTCCCTCCGCCGCGCTCATTGACGTGCGCCGCGACGCTTGTGGCTAGCGCCGCCGCCTTGGGGCCGCCCGGCGGCGCTCATTCGGCACGCGCCACCATCAGGAAGATCGGATAGGTGCGGAGCTCGCCGGCGGCCTCCTTTTGCATTTCGTATGCGGTGCTGAAGTGGACGTCCGGAAACCCGGCCTTGCGCGCCATCACCGCGAGGTCATCGCGATCGAACCCGTTGTGACCGTCAAAACCTGGGCCGTGGAAGGATCCGTCTTCGCGATCGAGATCGGCGATGCACAGCAGGCCCGGCTCGCGCAGGACCGCGCGAAAGCGACGCAGGATGCCGTCGGTATCGGGAATGTGATGCAGCGTCATCGCCGAGAACACGAGATCGAAGCGCTCGTCGGGCGGCGCATCGGTCAGCAGGTCGAGCTTGATCGCGTGCACATGCGGATCGCGCGCGGCAGCGATCTTCCTTTGCGCGACCGCGAGCATTCCGTCGGACACGTCGGCGAGCGTGAGATCGGCCACGCGCGAGCGCAGCATGAAGCCGAGGAGCCCCGTGCCGCTGCCGTATTCGAGCGCGCGCATCGAGTCGGCGAGCGGCGCCTCACGCGCGATGGCGTCGGCAATCGCGCGGGCGCGCTCGACCTTCGTCGGATCGTCGTCCCAGGTCGCGGCGCGCGCGTCGAAGTCAGCGACGTAGCGTTTTGATTCGGGGAGGTTCATCGCGACAACGCGGGTTGGGGCGCATCGGCGAGGTCCGCTGCACCCGGTCGTTCGGGCGGGATCAAAAGCATCCCCACGCGCGGCACCGACGCGATGTCGAAAACGCGCGCGCAAAGCTCGCGTGTTTCGCCGCGCGTTGCCGCGCCGCTGTATTCGGCGAGGCGCAACGCCTTGTCGGAAATCTCCGAGCGCGTGAGGGTATTGCCCGGATCGCCTTTCGGCTCGTCGACACGTCCCGCGAGCACGCGACCGTCCGTCGTCTCGACGTCGACCTTGCCGATCCAGCGCTGCGGGTAGGCGGCGTCGACTTCGGGATCGAGCAGCATTCGCACGCGTCCGCGGAACGCGACGACGGCCGGATCGCGGAAATGGCGCTCGAATTCCACAAGGCCGGCGCGCCGGAACATCGCGATCATCGCGAGCACCGTACCCATCGAAAATTTCGCCTGGTGGACCGTTGTCGGATCGACGACCGGTCCCAGCACATCGATCGCGGCCTGGTGCACCCGCGCGGTAACGCGGACGATGCGCTCGGGCGCGAGATTCTGGTCGACGATGACCTTGAGCAGGGCGTCGGCCGCGGGATGGGTGTGCCGGCACGACGCATGGAACTTGAACGACGTCTCCACAAGCGCCCAGCGTTGGCCAAGGCGGTCGGTAAGTCGCATGGGATCGGCATCGGCGGACATTGCCGGCGGCCATCCCCTGCTCGCCCTCGAAGATGCGTCTCGCGCCGGTAAAACCGTCGCGCGCCAGATACGCGGCGAGGAGCCCGTCGGCGGCGGCCTTCGCCGTATGGAGCTGTTTCGAGTCCGCCGCGTCGCGCAGGAACTCCCACAGTCCGGCGGCCTGGGTGCCGGCGGAACCGAACGCATGCTGCATCGCGTCCGCCGAGAGTCCCAACAGGCGGCCGGTCGCCGCCGCGGCGGCGATCGTTCCCGCCGTGCCGGTCGTGTGGAAAACCTTGTAGTGCGAGCGGCCGAGGAACTCGCCGACGCGAATGCCGACTTCGTACCCGACCGTCGATGCGGTGAGCAGTTCGCGACCCGCGCTGCCCATCGCTTGCGCGACCGCGAGCGCAGGCGGAAACACGACCGCGCCCGGGTGAAACACCGAGCCGTTGTGCACGTCGTCCTGCTCGGCGACATGCGAGGCGCCGGCGTTGACCATCGCGGCAAAGAGCGGACTCGTGCGTCGGCGCGAGATCAGGACCTCCGACGGGCCGTCGCTCGGGCCCATCTGCCGAGCGAAGCGCTCGATCGTCTCGACGGCGCGCGCGCCTTTGCCCGCGAGCGCGGACGCCGCCCAGTCGAGCAGCAGATCCTCGGCGCGCCGCAGCACCCGCGCGGGAATGTCCTCGAACCGCAGCGCGCTCGCGAAGCGGGCGAGCGTGGCGGTCGGATGCACATCGTGATTCATGCTTCTAGATGGCCTTGGCGGCACGCAGTCCCGTGATTGCAACGTCATCGTAGCCCAGTTCACGCAGGATCGCGATCGTATGGGCGCCGAGCGCCGGGACCGGATCCATCCGCGGCGCCGTTTCGCGGTCGTCCGGTGCAACGCCAGGCGGCAGCAGCGCCGGGACCTTTCCGGCCGGCGTGTCGACCTCGACCCAGCGACGACGCGCCTGCAGTTGCGGATGCGACCACACTTCGTGCATGTCGTTCATCCGCGCGTTGGCGATCTCCGCGGCGTCGAGTCGCTCGATTACCTGCGCGGCGGTGAGCGGCGCGAACGCCGCAACGATGATGGCGCGCAGCGCGTCCCGGGCGAGCGTGCGCTTCGAATTGGATGCGAAGCGCTCGTCGCTCGCGAGCGCGGGCGCCGCGAGCACCTGGTCGCAGAAAATTGCCCATTCGCGCTCGTTCTGCAGCCCAAGCATGACGATCTTGCCATCGCCCGCGGGGAACGGCCCGTACGGGTAGATCGTCGCGTGCGCTGCGCCGGCGCGCGGCGGCGGTTCTGCGCCATCGTACGCGTAATAGAGCGGATAGCTCATCCACTCGACCATGCTTTCGAGCATCGACACGTCGATGCGCCTTGCCGCGGCCGCTCCGGGCGCGCTCGAGCAGCGCCGCGAGGATGTTCGAGTACGCATACATGCCGGCGGCGATATCGGCGATCGAGCAGCCGGCCTTGGCGGGTGCATCCGGCGATCCGCTGATCGACAGGAATCCGGACTCGCTCTGGATCAGCAGGTCGTACGCCTTCTTGTCGCGATACGGGCCGTCAGTCGCCGTAGCCGGAAATGTCGCAGACGATGAGCCGCGGATGTTTCGCGCAGAGCGCGTCGTAGGACAGGCCCAGCCTGCGCCGCGGCGCCCGGCGCTAGGTTCTGCACCAGCACGTCGGCGCGCGCGAGAAGCGCCGCGAGAATCGGCGCCGCCTCGCGGATGCTTGACGTCGAGCGTCAGGCTCTCCTTCGAGCGATTGGTCCAGACGAAATGCGAAGCGAGCCCGCGCACGCGCTCGTCGTAGCCGCGCGCGAAGTCGCCGACGCCGGGCCGTTCGATCTTGATCACACGCGCGCCGAGGTCGGCCAGCTGCCGCGTGCAGAACGGCGCCGCAATCGCATGCTCGAGCGTGACCACGGTGATCCCGTCGAGTGCACGCATCACGGGCTCAGAACGACCGCGGCAGGCCGAGGACGTGCTCGGCCACATACGAAAGGATCAGGTTGGTCGAGATCGGCGCGACCTGATAGAGGCGCGTCTCGCGGAACTTGCGTTCGACGTCGTACTCGGCGGCGAAGCCGAAGCCGCCGTGGAACTGCAGGCAGGCGTTCGCCGCCTCCCAGGAAGCGTCGGCGGCCAGGAGCTTCGCCATGTTCGCTTCGGCGCCGCAGGGCCGATGCGCGTCGAATAGCGCGCACGCCTTGAAGCGCATCAGGTTCGCCGCCTCGACGTTGACGTACGCGCGCGCGATCGGAAACTGCGACGCCCTGGTTCTGACCGATCGGCCGGCCGAAGACGACCCGCTCCTTCGCGTACGCGGTGACCGGTCGATGAACCAGTAGCCGTCGCCGATGCATTCGGCGGCGATCAGCGTGCGCTCGGCGTTCAGGCCGTCGAGGATGTACTTGAAGCCCTTGCCTTCCTCGCCGATCAGGTTTTCGGCGGGGATTTCGAGATTGTCGAAGAAGAGCTCGTTGGTCTCGTGGTTGACCATGTTCGCGATCGGCTTCACCGTCATCCCGTGGCCGATCGCCTGACGCAGATCGACGAGGAAGATCGACATCCCCTCGGAGCGCTTGTTGACCTTGTCGAGCGGCGTCGTGCGCGCGAGCAGGATCATCAGGTCGGAGTGCTGCACGCGCGAGATCCAGACCTTCTGGCCGTTGACGACGTAGCGGTCGCCCTTTTTCACCGCCATCGTCCGGATCTTTGTCGTGTCGGTGCCCGTGGTCGGCTCGGTGACGCCCATCGACTGCAGACGGAGCTCGCCGCTCGCGATCTTCGGCAGGTATGCGCGCTTCTGCGCTTCCGACCCGTGCCGCAGCAGCGTGCCCATGTTGTACATCTGCCCGTGGCACGCGCCGGAGTTGCCGCCGGAGCGGTTGATCTCCTCCATGATGACCGAAGCTTCGCTGAGGCCGAGCCCCGAGCCGCCGTATTCCTGCGGGATCAGCGCCGCGAGCCAGCCGGCCTTCGTGAGCGCGTCGACGAACTCCTCGGGGTAGCCGCGCTTGTCGTCGATCGCGCGAAAATACGCGCCGGGAAACTGCGCGCAGAGCGCGCGGATCGCGTCGCGGATGTCCTGATGGGAATCCGAGGCAAAGTTCATCGTCTGATGCTCCGGAAGACAGCCGGGTGCGGATTGCCTCACCGCAACGTCGCGCGAGCCTCCATGGCCAGGGTGCCCGCGTCGTCGTGTGCCCACAGCGAGACCGACTTGCCGTCCGCGTCGCTACGGCCGCAGACCGCGAATGGGGCGACGTCGAAGAGGGGCATCACGGCGCGAAACGAGAATGTGGCGATTTCCGCCGGTGCAACGTTGTCGCGCCCGAGATCCGCGAGCAGCGTCGCAATCAACGGTCCGTGCACGACGAGCCCCGGGTACCCCTCGACCTCGGTGACGTAGCGACGATCGTAGTGGATCCGATGACTGTTGAACGTCAGCGCCGAATAGCGGAATAGCAGCACGTCGTCCGGAACGATGTCGCGGCGCCACGTGCCGTCCGTCGGCGCCGCTCTTTTCGGCGGCGCCGGATCGCCGCGTTGCGGCGCCCGGCGATAGACGATGTCGTGCTCCTCGACGATCGCGAGCTCGCCCGCCGCAGTGATCTCGTGCCGCACGAGTACGAACACCAGCGGACCCGAGCGCCCCTCCTTCGCATCGACCTTGGCGATTGTCGACACCCGCTCGATCGCATCGCCTACGCGCACTGGGCGCCGGAACTCCATCCGGCCTCCCGCCCACATCCGCCGCGGCAGCGGCACCGGCGGCAGAAAGCCACCGCGCAGCGGGTGCCCGTCGGGGCCGCTCTCGCGCCGCGGATGGAGCGGCAGAAAGTACAGCCAGTGCCGCAGCGGCGCGATTGCGTCTCCCTCCTTGGGTGGGGGATCGTCGCGATCCAGCGTCGCCGCGAGCGCGGCGAGCGGCACTGGCGTTACGCGATCGCTGCGACGCTCGGTGCGGCCCGCCCACTGCGCGAGCTTGGCGAGGTCGACGTGCGGCAGGGCACCGGCCGCGAGGTGGTCGGGAGTGTTCACGTTCTCCTGTCGGCTCGCCCGATAGGGCGCAATGCGACGGCATGGGTATCGGCGGATTGCATTGGTTCCTCCGAAATGCGGGCGATCGCACGCCGCCTCGCCGGAGGTAATTAAGCACCATTCGGCGGCAAAAGCGCAACGCCCGCGCGCTCGATCCCCCGGAATCTGTCGATCTCTGCTGCGCTGTTCGTCTTGACCCGCGGCACCGCGGGTGAGCATCGCGACACAGGACGCCGTCGCGCGATTGGACGGTTTCAGGCCGGGAACGACGTTCGGTGAAGTTGCCTCGCTCGATCGCTCACCGCGCTCGGCGAGCGTCATCGCCGTCGACGACGTCGAGTGCGTCGTTCTCGCGCGCGCCGCTTTCGCCCCTCTCGACGGGAAGGCGCGAGCGCTCGAGATCAAGCTGCCGGACAACCCGGCGCTCGGCCTCGCGCGATTGCTGCGCCATGCGAACCGCGAGTTCGCGGCGCCGCAGCGAGGCCGGCGAAAAGCCAATGTCGAAAGCCTCCGCTATGAAGGTGCGAATCATCGGGTCGAACGCTATCAACGGCATCTTGTTCAATGGAGCGCGCTCGCCCCCCCGCCATCGTATCGACGGCACCGTCTGAAGCCGTGCCGCTACTTGCTCTCCTCCTTCTGCTTTTCCTTGTCCCCGCCCTTCTGCGGCGGACTTTTCGCGGCCGGTCGACCGTGCGGCTCAGGGGTTGCGGCTGGGTGCGCCGCCGCGCTGGGCTGCGGACGCCCTTCCGGCGCGCGCGGTTGCGGTGGCGCCTGAGCTATCGGCGGATGCGAAACGTTCGCGCTTTCCGGTCGCTGCGGTGGCGCTTGTGCAGCCTGCGGGGGGCGCGACACGATCGCCCCCTCGGGTCGCGGCGGCCGCGGTGCCGCAGCTTGCACGCGCGGCGGCTCTGCGGCCTCCCGCCGGATCGGTCTCGGCGCTTTCGCGGTTTCAGGTCGCTGCGGCGGCGTTTGTGCAGCCTGCGGCGGTGTCGGTGCCGGCGCCCGCGCCATCGGTGGCGTCACGGGCGGTGCCTTGGCCGTCGGCGCCCCGCCGCGTTCGGCTTCCTTCGCATGCTGGGGTTCTTGAGGCGAGGCTCCGGGTCGCTGCAGCGGCTCGCGCGCCCTCGGCGCCTGGGCCATCGGGCGCGGCGGAGCTTCGGGCCTTCCCGTCGCGGCTTGCGGCGACGGGTGCGGCGCTTCGGTCCCGGGTCCCGCGCTCGTCTCCGGTGGCGCCGCGTTGCGCGAACGCGATTCTCGCGTCTGAGCGGCCGCAACCGGCGCGGATGCCGCCGAAGAAGGCGGTCGGCTGGCTTCCGGTCGGGCCCCCGGCGGCCCGTGGCTTTCGTTGGTCATTGCCGTCGGCGGCGGGGCGACGCGGCGTTCCTCGGCCTTCGGCGGCGCGCTTGCCACCGGCGGTCGCTCGCCTGCGACAGCGGGAGGGGCTCCCCGCGGCGCGCCCTTCTCCGGTGCGCGCGCGGTCGCCGGAGGCAACGGTTTGGGTGCAACGCTCGGCTGAACGACCTTCACGTTCGGCCGCGCGGCGGCGTTCTGCGGCGCGAGCTTCCGGAGCTCGGCCGAATCGAGCGGCTGGCCTGGTTGCCGCTTGAGCGCCTCCTCGCGCTGCCCGATCGACGGCGGGGCTGGCGGTGGCGGCTGCTTCGCGACCACCGCGCGCTCCGTCACCGCCGCATTCGGCCGCGATTGCGCGGGCGCGGCGGCACCGACGATGCTGGTCCTCGCCGGCGCAACGGGAACGGCAGCGACCACCGCCGCCTGCCGTATCGCCCGCGCATCGACCTTGACAGCCGCGCGCTGCACCGGGCGCGCATCGACGAACGCCTGGGTCGGCACCGCGGTGACGGCGTTGGCTCTATCGATGTTCGCGTAGCGGCTGTTGGTTCGCGTCGGATTGTTGTAGATGTTCGTCACGTTGGTCGCGTTGACGACGGTATTGGTCACGTTGACGCGGGTGAAGTATTCGCGGCTCACGTGGTACGCGGGCCGGTAGACATCCCCCGGGCCGAGCGGGAACCACCCGATGGCGCCGCCGCCCACGGAAACCGAGGCGCCGAAGTTGCTGCCGCCGACGAAGGCGACGAGCGCCGGCGCGTAGACCGGCCGCTCGTGTCGCGGACCCGGGACCCAGCACCAGCGCCTCTGAACGAATGCCCAGCGACCATAGTGGAACGGCGCGAAGCCCCAGGGCGCATCATCGACCCAGGTCCAGCCCCACGGATCGATCCAGACCCAGTGGCCATAGCGATACGGGGCCCAATCGGGCGCTACGTCCGACGGTACCCAGACGGCGCGATAGGTCGGAACGTCGCGCCATGTGCCGTGCGCGTCCAAGTCCGAATAGCCGATGACGTCGGGCGAAACGTAGCGCGCGCTGGCCGAACGTTCCTCGACACTCACGCGCTGCGCGACCCACCCGTCGAACGAATCTCGCGCGAGGGCGACGGACTGGTAGTCGTTCAAGTCCGTCCCGCGAAAGCTCACGCGCTCGCCCGCCTTGATCACATACGCCGCCTGCACACCGAACGCTTCCGCCTCACCACGATAAACGGCGACGGTCGTCGCGTCGGCGCCGACGTCGACGCGGTACTCGCCGGGACTCCGAATGGAAAAGGCGAGGTTCGGCGTGTCGATCTCGATCGCGCCTTCGGTCGATCGCACGAACATGTCGACGCTGCCCTGGTTTACCCGGAACTGTTCGGTGCGATCGTCGAAATTGACGATCGCGAGGCTCGTCTCGGGCGCGAGGCGCAGCGCGGCATTGCCCATCTGCAACTCGGCACGCGCACTGCCCGCCGTCCACAGTTGGTCCCCCGTCCACAGGGGGCGGTTGATCGACGCCTGGACCCAATCGTTATCCCCCGCGGGGAGGAAGCTCACCGCGCCATTCGTGTAGGCCAACCGCACGACTCGCGTCGGCGGATCGGCCCATGCCACCCCTGCGGCCAGCAGCAGCGCAGCGATCGCGACGCCGGCACGGGCGCGCAGCGAATTCGTCGGCGTGACATCCATCGTCCACCTCCCGGGCATCTTCTTGCCGTGCGCGAGCGGCGCGCTCGCAGTGCGATCGGCGGGACCGGCATTGGTCATTCAAAACATTAGCGATCGCGCGCCCGCCGTTGCTGTCGGACGAACCCCCATTCGGGCGTGGGACAACTCCGGTTTGGATCGGGGCCGGAAGCCTTGGAGGGGCGTGCAGCGTGGACGCGCCGCAACAAGACCTTGGGCGCCCCATGAGATCACCACGCGCAATCCGGCACGACGCGCAAGTAGTCCAAGCGCTGCGTCTCGTACTAGACTTCAGGCAGCAGCTCGGAGAATCCAGCCCGTGTCCGCGCACTTCCCCTCGCGCGCTTCCGCTCTCCGCGAAGCGCATGTCCCGGTCGACGGCGCCGAGTTGTACTGCCGCGAAATCGGACAGGGACAGCCGATCATCGTGATCCACGGCGGACCCGATTTCGACCACACGTGTCTGCTGCCCGACATGGATCGGCTGTCCGATGCGTATCGCCTGATCTACTACGACCAGCGGGGGCGGGGCAGGTCGCGGGGTGAGTTACGACTCGACGAGATCAATATCGAGCGTTACGTGGAGGACCTGGACCGCCTGCGCAGTCATATGCGACTGGACAGCGTCGCCATCCTTGGCCACTCCTGGGGCGGGCACGTGGCGATGCACTATGCGCTTCACCATCCGGACCGCGTTTCACACATGATCCTGATGAACACCGCGCCGGCCTCTCACGACGGCTACCTGCAGGTGCGGCAGGAACGCGTCAGGCGACGCGCCGCGCACCAAGAACGGCTGGCCGCGCTGATTTCGCGCGCCGAATATCGGCACGGCGATCCCGCTGCGGTCGCCGAATGCTGCCGAATAGACTACGGCACGATGATCAAGCGGCCCGAGCATCTCGCGCGACTGAACTTGACGTGGACGCGGGAGGACATTCTGCGCGGGCGAGCGATCGAGGATCGATTGATGGAGGGGCTCTATTGGTCGGAAGGATTCACGCTCGTTCCGGGGCTTAGGCGGCTTCGCAACCCGACGCTTGTCATCCACGGCGACTACGATGTCGTCCCGGTGGAGCACGTGGCGCAGGTCGCCGGGGCCATTCCGGGCGCCCGCCTGGTGGTGCTTCGCGAATGCGGGCATTTCTCGTATATCGAGAGCCCGGAGGGCGTGCGCAGCGCGCTGGAAGAGTTCTTTGCGGGCGGCTGACTTTCGGCGTCGGTGACGTCCCGTCGTCGACGCGGTCGCGGCAACCCGCGATAATCCCGCCCGCGACGCCATGCGTGTTGCGATTCCCATCCTTCATCCCGTGCGGAGACCTGGACCGATGAGCGTGATCGATTCAAGAATCGTTAACATCGACGAATTGAAGCTCGAGCATTTCGCCAAGGGCGACAAATTCGAGTGCGACGCGGTGCGCATCGGGCCGCTCCTCGGCGCGAAGGACCTTGGCTATTCCTACGATGTCGTCCCCCCCGGCAAGCGCTCGTGCCCGTTCCACAGTCATCGCGGCGAGGAGGAAATGTTCTTTGTCGTGGAAGGCAACGGCACGCTGCGCTACGGCGAGGAGACGCGAAAGATCCGCGCCGGAGATGTGATTTGCTGCCCGACGGGCGGCCCGGAAACGGCGCACCAGATCATCAACGATTCGGACGCTCCGCTGGCGTATCTTTCCGTCAGCACCATGATGCCGGCGGAGGTCTGCGAATATCCCGACTCGAAGAAGATCGGCGCCTTCGGACCCGGCCTGCGCCACATGACGCGCTCGGACCACAACGTCGACTACTGGGTGGACGAGGTGTGAATTCAGCGGCGGGAACGCCCGCCGACCGAATTCAGCGGCTGGTCAGACACGCTGACGTGACTTGCCGTCGCGTCAATTTCCGCCGCTCGCCCGCCCCAGCGGCTCCGCGATGCCGATGGCGAGATCGGCGGCGAGCCCCCCGGTGCGAAATGAAGATCTCTCGCGCCGACGTTGCGACCCCCGGCATTTGGGGCGATCCGGACAACGCGAGCGCCGCTAGGCGTTCATCGCAACGAACGCCATCTCGCGGCGGTGCTCGCTATTCTGGGAGCGTCTCGCCCGATCCGCCCATCTCCTTGGGGAGATCCCGCATTTTGGGAAGTCCGTCCTTGATGTGAAGGACCGTCTCCTGATAGTGGACATGAACCTTGGGCTCGTGGCGGTAGGTCGGGATCGTCGCGGCGTACACGTCGACCAGCCCCCACGGCGGGTGATCGGTGAACAGGTGTCCGCCGCAGGTCTTGCAGAACTTGCGGTAGCTCGTCTCCGTCTTGTGGTAGACGCCGATGTTGCTCTCGCCCTTGGTGATCTTCACCGCCTCGGGTTTCCAGAGGCTGAACGCGTTGACGGGGGCGGCAGCCCAGCTGCGGCAGGCCCCGCAATGACAGAAACCCGCCGCGACAGGCTCGCCGGTGACGGCGATCTCGACGGCGCCGCAGAAACAGCTTCCCTCGTAAGTCTGGCTCATGCTCACTCCCCGGCAAGGATGCGCCTTCAGTCGCGCACGAATGAATAGCCAAAATTCCATCGTACAGGGAAAGCGTCGGTTCGGCCACGCGAACGCGACAGGCGGCCTTTGCCGCGGATTCCTTGCGGCGCGGAAGTCGCGCAGCCGCCGTTGATGTGCTCTCCGCGACTGACTGTTTCGGACACGTGAGCGCACATCGCACCGTTGGCGGCCTCGACGGGCGCGCTTGTTTCGGCCGGTGTTGCGGCCAGAGTGTACACGTCGGCACTGACGAATTCGAGTTTCGCCGGCAGCACGACCATGGCGCTCATGGTGATCGCAGCCATCGCGACGGCCGTCAGTCCCAACGCGGCCCGCGGTGTCGAGGGTTCGTAGCTGTGCATGTTTCGTTCCTTTACCGGTTTGCAAATCCATCGGCAGCCGCTGTTCGCGTACCGCTTGCCATCAGGGGGCGCGCGCCGATGCAGTGCAGTCTAGTGGGCAGAAACGGCAGGCGAACTTCGCCGAGCCACCCTTTTGGTTTCGTTTGTTTCATCGGCATCCGGCAGGAGGCCGCATCGGCGACCAGCGCTCGCCCCGCGGGTCGCCAGCGCTCCTGACGGCATGGCGACGAGCTTGCTCGGGCGGCTATGAATTGCACCGACAAGTTCGACCGCTGCGCCGCGCACGGCATGCAGAACGGGCTGCGCCAGACTGCGGCTCCGGTGTCGGCCAACAACTCGGAAGAACGCGCCGCGCGTCGTGAAGCTGCGGGCGCTGCACGACGGCGCGCTCAGCCCGGTGGCGCTTTGTCACCTTCCGCGCCGAGCTCCGCGACGACGCGCCGGACTTCGCTTGGCAGGAACGGCTTTTCGATCACGGGGCGACCGCTCTCGGAGACGAACTCGCGCAATGCCGAGGCCAGCGTATCGCCGGTGACGAAGACGACATGCCCCTCTCGACCGGGCCAGCGCCGCTCGATCTCCCGATACAGCGCGCGGCCATCGAGATCGGGCATCCGGATATCCGTCAGGATCACGTCGTAGTGCTCCGCCGCCATCCGCTCCAGCGCTTCGCGCCCGGACCTGGCGGTCGCAACCCGATGCTTCGCGCTCGGTCAGGATTTCGGCAAGCGCTTCACGAATTTCCGCTTCGTCATCGACGATGAGGATCCGTCGCTGGCTCGTATTCGGCTTCGCAGACGCGCTCGGCATCGGCGCCCGTCGCCTCCACGTGGCCGACGGGCAGCGCAATGGTAAACACGGCGCCTCCCTCCATCGGGCATTCGACCGTGAGCGTGCCGCCATGGGCTTCGACGATGCCAAGGCTCACCGCCAATCCCACGCCCGTGCCGATCCCGGTGGGCTTGGTCGTGAAGTACGGCTCGAATACCCGCGGGCGAAGGTGATTCCGGAATGCCGGGGCCATTGTCCGCCACCGTGATGCAGACCACGTCGGCGAGCGAAGTCGAAGCAGCTGGTCACGCTTATCCGGCGCGGCGCGGGCTGGTCCTGCAGCGACTGCTGCGCGTTGATGATCAGGTTGAGCAACACCTGATGGAGCTGGTCGGCATCGGCGAGGATGAGCGGAATGTCCTTCGAGAGATCCAGCGTCACCTCGATGCTGCTCGTGCGAATGGCATAGCTCGCAATGTCGAGCGCCGCCGACACGACGTCGTTGATCGCGACCGGACCGCGCTCGGGCCGCTGCTGCCGAGCCATGGCGAGGAAGGTTCGCACGATGCGCGCGCAGCGCTCGGCCGCGGTGCGGATCTTCAACGCCGCGGCCTGGGTGGCCGGGTCGCCTTGCTCCTCGAGCAATACCGCGCGCGCGACGACGACCGAAAGCGGATTGTTGAGCTCGTGGGCGACACCGGCCAGCAGCGAGCCGAGCGCCGCGAGCTTCTCGCGCTGATACAACGATTCGCGCTGCCGCGCCAGTTCTTCCGCGGAGCGCTTCTTCTCCGTGATGTCGCGAGCGATGGTCAGCACATGGGGCTTTCCCTGATACTGCATCGGGATCCCGTGCACCTCGAGCTCCAATGCGGAGCCGTCCTTGCGCAGATCCGTCACCTCCGCGTGAAGCGATTCGCCGGCGGCGACCGCCTGGAGAAACTCGGGGCGATAGGACGGGCCGATGCGGCTGTCAGGCGGCAATGCGCGGGAGCTCGCTATCGCTGTAGCCGTACATCCGCCAAAGCGCGGGATTGGTGTCGACGATCTCGCCTGCCGCGTTCCACAGCGCCAAGCCGTCGATCGAGGCATTGAACATCGAGCGATACTGCTCTTCGCTTGCGCGCAGCGCCTCCTCGGCCTTCTTGCGGCCGGTAATGTCGCGCGCCAGCGCGAGGACCCGGTCCTGTCCGCCGATGGTTACGCGCTTGACGAACACTTCGTGCCAGCGCAGGCTGCCATCCTTGCTCCTGCCGTGCCATTCGACGCACAGCTGCTCCCCGGCAGCCGCGCGCGCGATCAAGTCCATCGCGTCCTGCTGCGTGTACGGGCGCTCGCCGGTACCCGAGCGCGCCGACGTCGATCTGCCGGAACTCCTCGCGCGTGTAGCCAAAGGTCGCGCAGGCTTTGAGATTGACGTCGACGATGGCGCCGGTTTCGACGTCGTGGACGAAGATGGAATCCTCGGCGGCGTCGAAGATCGCCCGATAGCTCGCCTCCGACACCCGCAACGCCTCGGCGGAGCGCTTGCGCTCCGTGATGTCGGTCGAAATGCCGCAAACGGCATAGGCCACGCCGTTTGCATCGCGCAACGGGAATTTGATCGAGATGTAGGTGTGCAGCCCGTCGTCCAGCGGCGCGGTCTCCTCGAACTCCATTGCCGCATTGCGCCGCAGGACGAGCAGATCGTTGTTGCGAAATTCCTGCGTCGTTTCCTCAGGCAGCATTTCGCCGTCGGTCTTTCCTATCACGTCCGCTTGTCGGGAATGGAAGAGCTGCTCCCATTGATGGTTGACGAACAGGAGCCGGCCTTGCGTATCCTTGACGTAGACGATGGCGGGCGCGTTGTTGAGGATCTGCTGCAGTCGCGCCTCGCTGTTCTCGAGCTCTCGCTGGACGCGCGCCCGCTCGGCAATGTCCCGGCGCAGCCGGGTTTGCGTATCGGCGACTTCGAGCGCCATGGCGTCGAAGGCGCGGCTCAGCCGGCCGAGCTCGTCCGTCTCCCTTCAGGCCGCTGCGGGCGGCGAGATTTCCCGCCGCCAGTTGCTCGGCCGCATGCACCAATCGCGCGGTGCGCCGGGTCAGGAGGAAATGAAATACGAGCCACATGGCAAGCGCAAGCGCCGTCACCCATCCGGCCCAGTAGAGCGATTGCTGAAGCACCTGCGCGCGAGCTTCCGCCTTGTACCGCTCGAGATCGTAGACCAGGAACACGCTGCCGGTTCGCGAAGGACGCAGCTCATCGCTTTCGCCGCCGATCAGGATGCCGGCGTGACCGAGCAATTCGTTGCCATTCGAGGCGATCGTCATCCCGGCACGGCGTTCGCGAATCGCGCCGGCCGCCTGCTCGAGATCGAATTGCGGCAACACCTCCGCTATCTGCCGCCCCAGCCAGGCGCGTCGCGTTGCGGCGACGACTGCGTTCCGGTCGTCGGTCAGCGCGGCGAAAGTGACATCGTGGTTGTGCGCGAGCACCGCGATCTCGTGCTGCGCGGCCTCCTGATCGCCCTTGAGCAGCAGATATTCGAGCGTGCTTTGCAACCGGGACATTTCCTGCGCCAACCGCTTGCGGCTGTCTTCCTCCGCCGCGCGCTCGGCCTGAGGCACGTGATAGAGGAGGTTCACCGCGCTCAGCGTCGCGGCGAAGCCCAGCAGAATGAGCGGCACCGTGAGCTTGAGCGACGCCGGAACGCGGAGGCTCATTGGACCCCCACGCTTGCGGCCGTCGCCGCTGCGCTGCCCAACACTGCCGACCGCAGTCTCACACGTCGGGACTGCGTTGCACTGCTCATCGGACCGCCACCTTTGTGGCCGTGGAGCTCATTTCGGCAGCTCCGCCAGCGGTTCCGGCGCAAGCACGCCTTCGATGTCCAGTCCGGCGCGCAGCAACTTCGCGTCCACCATCAAACCCATCAGTCGGCGCCCGGTCACCGCCAACTCCGGTGTCGACCCGCCCAGCATCCTGAGATTTTCTTCGCGGGACGGGATATGGAGGCCTTGCTGCGCCTCCAGGAACTGTTCTCCAGCTCGTCTGTTGGCGAATTCCCATGCGCCGTGCAGCGTCCTTGGGGTTCGCTTTCATGTAGTCGATCGCGCCGAACCAGCCGCTGAGCAGCGCCTGTATCGCCTTGGGGTGCTTCTCGAAGACCGAGGCACGCACCGCCAGCAGATCGACGATCTCGCCCGGAATCTGGGTGCTATCGAACAGGGTCCTCGCGCCCGCGCGAAGGAACTGGGTCCGATACGGGTCAAACGTGACTGCGCCGTCCACCTTGCCCTTTTCGAACGCGCTGGGCTGCTCGTTCGACTCCAGGTGCACGACGTTGACATCGCTCGCTTGCATGCCATTGAGCGCCAGAGCCCGGCTCAGGACGAACGCGCCAAGCGCGCTGCTTTCGACGGCGACCGATTTGCCTTTGAGGTCATGCATCGTCCGCATGCCGCCGCGACCCACGACAACGTCGGCGCCGTGGGACACGTCGACCACCAGGATGATTCGCGGCTGAAACCCGTCTGCGGCGAGTCCGAACAACTCGTCCAGGCTGATGACCATGCCGTCGATGGCCTGGTTGCGAAAGGCGCGGAGGACTTCGCTCGCCGATGGATATTCGACGAGCTGCACGGCCGCGGGATCGAAACGGCCCAGCTCGCGCGCCAGGTACAGCGGCTCGCTCCCGATCCAGACGTTGGTGCCGATTCGCAGGGCGGTTTCCGGTTCGCGCATGCAGCCGGTCAGCGGGAGCAACAAAAGCGACGCATGCAAGAACGCCGAGATATCTTCGTCGTACGCGGGTAGTCGTTCATCTGATTCTCACGCTCCGTCCGGTACGAAGATGTAGCCCTCGTTGCGAATGGTCCTGATGAACCGCGGATGCTCGGGATCGGGCTCGATCTTCTTGCGCAACCGCATGATGCGCAGATCCACGCTGCGATCGAACGGGTCCCAATCCCGCTGCTGGTTGAGATTCAGGATGCGCTCGCGCGAGAGAGGCCGGTTGGGATGCTCCGCAAGCGCCTTCAGCAGATCGAACTCCAGCGGAGACATCGCCACCTCTGCGCCCTTCTCATCGGTCAGGCGGTGCGCCGCGACGTCGAGCACGCAGCGACCGATGCGCACTCGTGCGGCGCCGAGGTCGGCGCGGCCCGCGGACGACGTGCGGCGCAGCACGCTCTTGACGCGGGCCACCAGCTCGCGCGGATCGAAAGGCTTGGGAACATAGTCGTCGGCGCCCATTTCAAGGCCGACGATCCGATCGACCACCGTGGCGGCGGAAGTCAGCATGACGATCGCGATCTTCGCGTAGCGCTCGCGCAGGTGTCGCGCAAGACTCAAGCCGTCCTCGCCGGGCATGTGGATGTCCACCAGCGCGAGGTCGACGGGCTGCGCGGCGGCGATCGCCCGCGCGGCGCCGGCGCTCTCGGCGCCGATTACGGCGTAGCCGTGGGCGACGAAGTATTCCTCGAGCACCTCGCGCACGTCCGGCTCGTCATCGACGATCAGGATAGTGGCCTTGGTGCCCACAGGTGCCGTTTCGCTCCTACTGACGTCGCCGTGCGGGCGAGCGTTTGAACCCGCGGCCGGCGGAGGTGCAAATCCTACAACGACTGCCTCGCGATGTGCAGGGTCCATAAGTTCGGCTTGCGAAAGTGGAATGGGGGAAGGCCCTGTTCGTCGATGCCGGAGCGACGCCGCGCTGCACGCGCCCCACGCGCATCGACGCTGCAAGGATATCTCCACTCGCAGGCGATTCGCAGCGTCCCAGGCGGGCGTGAAACAAAAGAAACAAAATTGGCCGGTCGGTGAAGTTCTCCTGCAGCACCCGCCCAATAGACTCCTCTCCAAGCAACCCGACGGGAGCTCCAGATGCATCACGACGCCGAACGTAAGCTGCTCGCGTGCAGCCTGTGGCTGCGCATAGGGTTCATCGGTGCGTCCGCGTTGGCCGCCGGGCTGATCGCGCTCTTCAGCGACGAGAGCGGGGTGGCTGTCGGCGCTGGCCCTCGTCTTCCTCGGAGGCGTTCTGGCCGCAGCGAGTTGGGGCCACGCCCGGGCGCTCCTCGGCGATGCGGAACAAGTTTCGGCCTCGGCCGGGGCTCGCGCCGCGCGAGCCGGCGCGGCACGCTCGCAGCCAGGGCGTCCGGACGCGGCCGAATCGTCATGCCGTCCGCCTATTCCGCTGCAAGCGAGCGGGACCCTCAATGATCACCGTCGCAGCGCGTCGTCTGAACGCGGACGGGCGCCCCGCGCTGGTGGCGCATTTTCTCAGTCTGCCCGTGAAGGATCGGCATCTGCGATTTTGCGGGCCTGTAGCCCCAAGCGTCATCGCCAACTACGTCGACGCAATCGACTTCGCCCGTGACGCGGTATTCGGCGTCTATGACGATCGGCTCGTGCTTGTCGCCGCGGCGCACGTCGCCTTCGAAGACAAGGTTGCCGAGCTCGGGATCTCGGTCCTGCCGAAGCACCGTCGCCGTGGCGTTGGCGGCGCGCTGTTCGAACGCGCCGTGGCGCACGCACGCAATCGCAGCATGCGGAGATTCTTCATGCACTGTCTCGCGGAAAACGAGCCGGTCATCCGCATCGCGCGACGTTTCGGCATGGATATCGTCACCCGCGCTGGTGAAGCCGACGCCCATCTCGAATTGCCGCCGGCCTCTCTGGCGTCGATCGCCGGCGAGTTCGTGACCGATGCGTTCGCGCGGTGCGGCCGCGCGCTCGACGCACTCGTTGCGGCATGGAGCTGTTCGGACGCGTGCGGGCGCGCACAACGGTTGATCGTCTTTGCGCGAGATCGCATGTGAACGGCTATAGTCGGCTGCAACGAAGGGACGGCACCGCAGAGTGGCTCGCACCCCCACGAAACGCGCGCGGCGTCTACTGCCGATCTCTCGCAGCCTCGAATCGGCACTGAGCAAATCCCCGTCAACAACCGCCTTGTTGAAACACAAGAGACAAATTCGACCTCTCGGTGAAATCGTTCCGCGCCACATCCCTGATAGTCTGGCCCGCAAGCGACTCATCATCCAGGATCGGCGCATCCGGCGCCGCCGATGCGTTTCGTCGCAAATAGCGTGAGAATACCTATGCAGACATCAACTGATTCGGAAGACTTGGTCGCGCTCGAGGGGTTTCTCCCGCGACGCCAACACTCGCAACAAGCCGCCGAGCACCGTCCTGGGCGCGGCGCCGAGGAACGATGCGACGTGGAAAGGCGCACCGACCTTCGAGGACGACGCCGGCCGTCGCTGCGCGAGTCTCGTTGCGAATCGGATCTGCCGATCATGTGGGACCGGCGATGACGGCCGCTCCCGCAGCGCCCGCGAGTTGCGAGTCTGCATCTCGCCGCTCGCGTCCAGTCGCTCGTACCTCCTCGGCGAGATCGCCATCACGGTGCTTCGCTCGGCCGGCGGAGTCGGACGCCGCGCATACGCGCGCTACCGGCAGCGGCGGGAAGCGAGAAACATTCGCGAAGTGCTTCGGGGCCTCGACGACCGCATGTTGCGCGATCTCGGCCTCGACCGCAGCGAAATAACCTCGGTCGCAGCAGAAGTCACGGGAGAGGCCCAGTACACCCGCGTGCGAGCTCAACTTTCGTCGCACGGTCTTCCTTAGCGGGCGACCTTTTACGCGCACAGGTAAGCAGCCCGCGCTCCTCGCCAAGACAAGTCCCCTCCGCCACCGGGAGCACACCCATGTCTGAAACGGATCTTGTTTCTCCTCCTGTCATCGATCTCGCAGCAGTCAAGACACGCCAGCAAGCGGCCTGGTCCATGGGTAACTATGCCGTCATCGGCACTACGCTGCAGATCGTCGGCGAGAGCCTGTGCGAAGCGCTGGACCTGCGCTCCGGCATGAGGGTGCTCGACGTCGCTGCAGGTAACGGCAACGCGACGCTTGCCGCAGCACGGCGCTGGTGCGACGTCATCTCGACCGACTACGTCCCTGCGTTGCTGCTCCGCGGGGAGATGCGGGCGAGCGCCGAAGGACTGCCCGTTCGGTTCCAGCGGGCTGACGCGGAGAAACTGCCCTATTCCGACGGCGCCTTCGATGCGGTGCTGTCGACATTCGGCGTGATGTTCACTCCCGACCAGGGGAGGGCTGCCGCCGAGCTCGCCCGGGTCTGCAGGCCGGGCGGCCGGATCGGGCTCGCGAATTGGACGCCCGCGAGCTTCATCGGGCAACTGTTCAAGACGATCGGCAGGTATATTCCACCCGCGCCGGGCGTCAGATCACCGGCATCATGGGGGACGAAGGCAAGGCTCGAAGAACTCTTCGGCGGCACGGCGCGTGCGATCCGCACGACCCATCGCGAATTTGTCTTCCGCTACCGGTCGGCCACGCACTGGATCGAGGTGTTCCGCACTTACTACGGGCCGATGAACCGCGCGTTTGCCGCGCTCGATGCCCAGAAACAGACTGCCCTCAGCCGTGACTTGCTGACCCTGATCGACGACCACAATCGTTCCGGCGACCACACGCTCGTCCTGCCGAGCGAATACCTCGAAATCGTCATCGACCGCACGTGATGACATTCGGGCGCGTCGATCGGCCAGGCTCGGGCGTCCAGGCAGACGTCCTCGCCTATGGGCTCCCGATGCTGCTCCGATCGTGGCCGGCATGCTGCTGCAGACGCTCTACTACGTCGTGGATCTCTACTTCGTCGCGCCACTGGCGATGCGCCGCTCGCCGGCGTCAGTGCGGCCGGCGCCGTCATGTTCGGCGTGTTTGCCCTGACCCAGATACTTAATGGGGTTCGAGCGCGCCTCGGCCCATAAAGGTGCGCAACGAATGCGAGGCATGCCTCCCACGACGCAGGCAAACCGCATCCACCCACCGCGTGCCAGCCACCGGGTGCCACGGGAGGCAGAGCCGCACGCGCCAAGGTCAAACCGGGGCCGGGCCGCCACAGGTCGCGCGCGCCAGGCCCGGGCTGACCGTCGGACATTCTTACACAACGCACGGGCGCGCGAGCTGAACGGTCGCAAGATCAATGCGTTGCGGCATCGGCATGGAATATGCGCTCACCTCCGACCGTTTTCCCGGTTCTTCAGGCTTAGTCGATGCGGATCGCTTGCAACCAGTCTGCCGCGTGCAAATCCGTCCGACGGTAAGGGAAGGTTCCGCGCGTCGGAAGGGGCGAATCGGAGGGCCGGAAGAAAAAACGAGAAGGGTCGCGATCATGGTCTCATTGCGAAGATATTGCCGTTGCTCGCTTGCGTGGATGGGGGTGTTCTTCTTTTTCGCGTGCGGTGCCGCGGAGGCAACCCTGATGTTTGCCGGCACCAGTTCGATCACCGGACCCGACCCGACGCAGCTCGGCAGGCTCTCTCGAAACGGCGTTCCACAGGACTGGACGGGGTCGGAACCATTCCCGGGCGTGATCGATGCGACCATTGCATACCACTACACGACGCTCAACTTGGATCTGACCGCGCTCGAGGCGCCCTACGCCGCGTACGGCGGTTTCATCCAGATCAGCTTCGATAGCCTCGCCGCCACCACGTTCCTGTCGGCGTACCTGGACGCCTACGATCCTCTCAACCTGGCCACCAACTGGCTGGGCGACCCCGGCCGCAGCGGCAATTTCTTCGGCGTCGATCCGCTGTTCTTCCAGGTTGTCGTGCCAGCCGGCCATCATCTGATCCTCGTGCTCAACGAGACAGCCACGAACGGCGGTCTGGACCTGCCCGGCGACATCCTGGTTGAGGCATTTGCGGACACGGATTTCACCGACCTGACTCCCAGGCCCACGGCGCCTGAACCGGGTACCCTCGACCTTCTCGTAGGCGGTTTAGCCGTGCTGCTGGCGGCGCGTCGGTTTGGCGGGGCACGGCGCCTTGTCGCGATGGCGCGCTACGCGAACTAGAATTCCCACTCAAGGCGGCAGCTCGCCACCACCGAGCTGACCCCGGAACGCGTGCGCGCGGAAGCTCGACTTCACATGATGGCCGCCCAATGGGCGCTGGCCTAACCATCGGGCCTTCGTTCATCGCGGCGCTCCGCTCGCGTTCCCAGCCTTCCCGTGGAGGAAGCAATGATCGAAAAGGGATTGCAGATGATCGGAAGGCGGTCCATGCGCATCTTCGTTGCGGCGGTGCTGGGTTGTGTCTGCGGTCAGCCGCCGTACGCGCAAGTCTTGATGAACCAGGTCGCGGTCGACCAGATTGGCGCCCTCCTTCACGAGAAGGAAGCGCGCACCAGCGCCCAGCAGAAACTGGGTTCGCAATTGTGGTACGCATTGCAGACGTCTCGCGGCCAGGCGGTGGCGCCGGGGCTCTCCGAGGTTTACGCAAGCGCAGTGGATGCCGTCAAGCCGGATGCTTCCGGTGCGACAAAAGTGTAATCAAGGGCGTCGTCTCGAATCGCCTGCAGAAGCGGATCGCCGGACTGGGTGGTTCGGTGAAGTACGTCTCCGTACGTAACCAGTCGATCCTGGCCACCGTCCCGCTCGCGTCTCTCGAAGCGCTGGCGGCCGATCCGAACGTCCGCCACATTGCTCCGGCAGCCCGGGCCATAACCAACGTGGGTGCACTCACGTCCCAGGGCTATATCAGCCACAAAGCCAACCAGGTGGTCGCGATGGGGCCGAACGGGACCGGGGTCAAGGTGGGCGTCCTGTCCGATTCGGTCGATGCGCTCGCGACGTTGATCGCCACCGGCGATCTTCCCGCCGGTACGACAGTGGTTCCGGGCCAGGACGGCATTCCGGGCACCAGCGAAGGGACGGCGATGATGGAAATCATCCACGACCTGGCGCCGGGAGCGCAGTTGTTCTTCGCCACGGCGTTCGCGGGTCCGGAAAGTTTCGCCGACAACATCCGGACGCTTGCGCTTCGTGTACGGCTGCGACATCATCGTCGACGACGTCTCGTAGTTCGAACGAGGGCGTATTCCAGGACGGACCGATTGCGCAAGCGGTAAACGACGTGATCGCCAACGGCGCGCTGTACTTCTCGTCGGCGGGCAACAGCGGCAACCTCACCAACGGGACGTCCGGCACCTGGGAAGGTGATTTCAACCCGGGGCCTCCCAGCGATGCGCCGCTGCCTGCCGGCTACACGCTGCACATTTTCAGCGGCACTCAGGCCTTCAATGTCCTCACGAACGACGCCGGCGTCCTTAGCTGCAATGGTCGGACCCGTTGGGTGGTTCGGCCAACGACTACGACTGTTCCTCCTCAACGCGACTGGGACGATAGTGATCTGTGCCTCCACCGACGTGCAGAACGGCACGCAGGATCCCTCGAAGAGTGTTTCAACCCCAACGGATTTCCAGCCGGCAGCCGGATCGTCATTGCCAAGAAGGCCAGCGCTGCGCTACGTGCACTGCATGTGGATGCCGTTCTTCGGCGACACCGGCTTTACGATCACCACCAGCGGTGCCACCTTTGGTCACAACGCCGGCCTCAACACCGTGGGCACGGCGGCGACCTACTGGAACAGCGCCCACACGGGCACGAAGCCGTTCGTGGGCGGCGCCGCGAATCCGACGGAGGTCTTCAGCTCGGACGGTCCGAGAAAGATCTTCTACGATCCGAACGGCACTGCGATTACTCCGGCAACTTCCTGTTCGGGACCAATGGCGGCATGACACTGGTAAAGCCGGACATCGCGGCCGCCGACGGGGTCTCGGCCAAGACGCCGGGCTTCTTCCCGTTCTTTGGCACGTCTGCGGCCGCACCCCACGCCGCGGCGATGGCCGCGCTGGTCAAGTCCGCCAGGCCGGACTATACGAACGCCCAGATCCTGACGGCCATGAAGCAGACGGCGCTGGACATCCGCGCTGCCGGACTGGACCGCGACTCTGGCTACGGCATCGTGATGGCGCTGGAGGCGGTGCACTACGCGCTTATCCATTAGCGCCGCCGCTTCGGCGTGCGTCCGAGTCATCGGGATTGCTCCGGGCCGGGGTCTCCGCGGGGACATCGGCCTTCCCTGTGCGCGGGCACGCTCATGCAAGCAGAGTCCTGGCGGACGTCTGGCTCCGCCACTGCACTGTGATCGGCCACCGAACGAAATCCGCGTCCATGTCTTCCGCTTCGCGGCGCCCTGCGCGGTGATCAAGGACGTCTAACTCGTTGCGGCGGCTTCGTCCGCTCGGAGCAAGGACAGGTCGATCGTGCGGGTATGCGCGTCTGGGTCATCAAAGCCAGTGCCTCGGTCCGTCCTTCGCGCGAGTTGGCGAGGCAACGATTGGATTGCGCGCCGCCAGCGGCCGAAGCGGTGATGGCATAGCCCAGACCCGGCTACGGAGCAAACATCTCGGCAAGCAGGCACTGGATTAGCATTAGCGTCAGTGCGAAGCCCCCACGCAAACAAGCCGCGCCGAGGCTCCGCGGCCGCCCCTTCGACGAGCGGACGTTCGGAGCCGCGTCCAAGTGGACGGGGAGCGTCTTCTTCCGGAAACGCCGTCGACTCTTCTCCGGGCCTCGTCAATAGATCTTTGAAAAGTCGCCGTGGCGGCCAAGGCCATCCTTGAATCGCCTGGCACCCGCGGTGCCGTCTTTGACGAGCGCTTCGCGGCCGTTGTACCACTCCTGAATGAGTGCATCGCGAACGGAAAGGCCGTGGCTCCTGATTGCCGAGCGTCGATCCGCCCGGACGCATACGGGGGGAAAGGCCGCGATCTCGTGGGCGAGTTCTTCTGCCTTTGCCCGCACTCGACCATTCGGCACGAGATACTCGCAGAGTCCGATCCTGAGGCACTCCTCCGCCGGTACCTTGCGGCCGGTCAGAATGATTTCGAGCGCCCGGCCCTGGCCGACGATGCGGGGCAGGCGCACAGTCCCGCCATCGATGAGTGGAACGCCCCACCGCCGGCAGTAGACGCCAAAATAGGCGTCGTCCTGCATCACCCTGAAGTCACACCACAGCGCGAGCTCCATTCCGCCCGCGACAGCCGGGCCGGCTATGGCAGCTATGACGGGCTTATCCAATTCGAGGCGCGACGGTCCGAGCGGACCGCGCGGGATGTCGCCGCCATTGCCACGTGGTCGTGCGGGGGGAATATCGAGCTCCCCGAGCGGATACCGGTGATCAAGCGTGCTAACGTACTTCAAGTCCCAGCCCGAACAGAACGCGCCGCCCTCGCCATACAACACGGCGACGCGCGCCGTGCTATCGGCATCGAATTCGAGAAAGGCCCGAGTGAGGGCATCGGCGCTCTCCGGATCCATCGCGTTTCGCGCCGCCGGGCGGTTGTGAATGACAGTCCACACGAATCCGTTCCTTTCGATTTCAACAGTCATGCCAGCTTTCTCCCGTAAGTTGCAATGTCGGTCAGTGCGTCGAGATTGACGCTGCGCCGCGATCCCTCTTCGACCTCGAAGGAGTCCCGCCATGCGCTACGAACTCTACTACTGGGCGGAAATCCAGGGACGTGGTGAATTCGTTCGGCTCGCGCTCGAGGAGGCCAACGCCCGCTACGTCGATGTCGCTCGGACCGACGGCGGCGAAGAGCGCATGCTCGCGCTGCTGCAAGACGAGGCGCTCGCCTGCCCGCCTTTCGCTCCGCCGTTCCTGAAGGCCGGCAACCGTCTGATCGGGCAGACGGCGAATATCCTGCTGTTTCTGGGCGAACGGCACGGCCTTGCGCCGAGGAGCGCAGCGGGACGCCTGTGGACCCATCAGCTTCAGCTCACGATTGCCGATCTCGTCGCCGAGGTGCACGACACCCACCATCCGATCGCGTCGAGCCTCTATTACGAGGATCAGCGGCGCGAAGCCAAGGTGCGCACCGCCGACTTCGTCGCAAACCGGCTGCCGAAATTCCTGCGGTACTTCGAGCGCGCGTTGAAGAGTAACCCGAGCGGACCCGCCCACCTTGTCGGCGCTCGCCTTAGCTACGCCGACCTGTCGCTGTTCCAGGTCGTGGCCGGACTGCAATACGCGCTCCCGAAGGCGATGGCTCGGGAAGCCAGGAAGAATCCCCACGTGCTGGCATTGCACAGGCGTGTCGCAGCGCGGCCACGGATTGCCGCCTACCTTGCCTCGGAACGCCGGCTTGCGTTCAACGAGCAGGGCATCTTCCGCCACTATCCGGAGCTCGACCGCTAGCCGGCCCTCGCACATCGCACCCAGAGCCGTCGCATCACGTCTTGCCTCGAAAGTGGCGCGGCTGGCGGCACATTTGACGCGGCCCCTTGCGCGCTATAGTGCAACGTCGTCGAAGTTGATCGAGGATGCACATGAAGACGGACGACCTGCGGATCAGCCGCGTCCGCCCCCTGCTGGCCCCTGCGATTCTGGCCGAGGAGATCCCGGTCACGCCGCGCGGCAGCGAATGCATAACGACTGCGCGACGCACGATCGAAGCCATTCTCGAAGGCCGCGACGCGCGGCTTCTTGCCGTCATCGGCCCGTGCTCGATCCACGACACCAGGGCCGCGCTCGAGTATGCGGAGGGGCTCAGACAACTGGCGGACAGGGTCCGCGACACGCATTTTCATCGTCATGCGGGTTTACTTCGAAAAGCCGCGGACGGTCGTGGGCTGGAAGGGCCTCATCAACGATCCGGATCTCGATGGTTCCTATCGAATCAACAAGGGGCTGCGCCTCGCGCGCCAGCTCCTTGCCGATATTGCCGATCTGGGGCTGCCGGCCGGCACCGAATTCCTCGACACGACGTTCGGCCAGTTCTTCGCGGATCTTGTGAGCTGGGGGGCGATCGGCGCGCGCACGGTTGAAAGCCAGGTGCATCGCGAGCTTGCATCGGGCCTCTCGATGCCCGTCGGCTTCAAGAATCGCACCGATGGCAACGTGCAGGTGGCGGTCGAAGCCATATTGGCGGCGCGGCAGAGGCATTTGTTTCCTTCACTCACCAAGGAGGGAGCGCCCGCCATCTTCGAGACCACCGGAAACCCGTATTGTCACCTGGTGCTTCGCGGCGGCTCGGCAACCGGACCCAACTTCGGCAGCGGGGCCGTCGCCGCGGCCCTGGCTCAAATTGCGTGCCGCAAAGCTGCCGGAAGCCGTGATGATCGACTGCAGCCACGGCAACAGCGAGAAGCGGCCGGAACGCCAGATCGGCATCGCCGAATGCGTGCTCGAACAGCGACTGGCCGGCGAGGTTGCTCTCAAGGCACTCATGATTGAAAGCCATTTGGTCGGGGGGCGACAGGAGCCCGGCGCGGGTCCGCTCACGTACGGACAGAGCATCACCGACGCATGTCTCGGCATTCGACGACACGCAGGGCATGATCGACGCGCTGGCAATGCGGCTGGGCTGACCGCTTACTACCCGACCGTCCGCAGTCGGGGAGCCCAATCGAATCGGCAATGTGCAATTTTCCTGCGCCCAGAAGCCATCTCGAACTTGAGTCATGTATCGCCATCATCGGCTCACCATCGTACCGACGGCCCTGCCGCTTGCCGGAACTGACGGCCGACGCCCTCGGATCGGTCTCGTCTCCCAGAAGGATTGGTCAAGCGGACCACGGCTTGTCATCTGGCCACGATCCGCTCGTTCGCCCGATCGAATGTCCCGGCGGCCGTCCGCACTCGGTTACCGCGAAATCACGATCTCCAGATAATCCGACGGGACGACCATCGTGCCATCGGTTGCCCGGTTGTGTTGCCCGATCAACCGCTCGAGCTCGTTGCGCAGGGCTGCCCCCGGGCCTTCGTCGAGGGCTTCAAATGCCTTCACGATGGGCCCATAGTAGGCGCTGAAGACATCGAGCCAGTGTTCCGGTGAGTGATAGCGAAAAGTGAACTGCCGTGGCGTCATTTCTATTTTCGACACTCGCGAGCCGAAATGTTTTTCGAGAAACGCTTTCGTGCCCCATGCGGCCGGCGAGCTCATCCCCGCAGGCGGCGGCACCTGGCGGCCGACGGTTTTGAAAACCTGTCCGATGAAGCCGTCAGGCGTCCAGTTGGCCAGCCCGATCTTGCCACCTTCCTTGCAGACCCTGATCAGTTCCGATGCCGCTTGCCCCTGGTTGGGGGCAAACATCACTCCGAAGGTCGATACCACGTTGTCAAAGCTTGCGTTGTCGAACGGCAGGTCTTCGGCGTCGGCTTCGCGGTAGTCGATGGCCAGTTCTTCCGCTGTAGCACGAATCCGGGATTGCTCGAGCAGCGCTGGAACGTAGTCGGTCGACACCACTTTGCAAAAACGGCGCGCTGCCGCGAGTGAGACGTTGCCGTTACCGGCGGCCACATCGAGCACACTCTGGCCGGAACGGATATCCATGGCCTCGCACAGCGCTTCGCCCGTGATCTGCAGCGTGACGCCAACGCGGCCGTAGTCACCTGATCCCCAGGTAGCCTTCTGTTTGGTCTTGATGGCGGTGTAATTCGGTGTGGTGCTAGTCGTCGTGAGGGTCGCGGTAGTCACGTCAATCTCCTTTTGGTCTGGTTACGCTAGTGCACTGATCAACTGCCGACCGAATTGACAGCGGTGGCCGACTGTCAGGAGCAAGCGTAGGAAGCCCCGCGCAACGGAGCTTGAAGACAGCGTGGGTTTTTGTGGGGGATTGCGTGAGGAGCCCGGTCGGGCTCCCACGCGGCCTACTTGAGGCTCAGCAGGTCGTTGCCGAGTTTCTGACCCAGCAGTGCAAACACTTGCGCAGATGCGAGATCAGGCTTGACGTGGTAGGCATCATTGAGGGCCTTGAGCGCAGACACCCGCTCATCGCGCAGCAGGTGGATCCCGGCCACAACGACCCGTGGTAGGTAGTTTCGGTGATCGCGCTGACAGGCGAGCTCACCCTGCCGCAAGGCGCCCTCCAGATCCTTCGACTGCATGAGACCAAGCGCCAGCAACGCGCCCCACACGGACAGCCGGCTGTCGAGGGGGGAGATGTTGATGCCATGCGTCAGGTGCAGAACGGCCTCTTCAACCCGCCCGGTGATCAAACAGGCCGAGCCCAATGCGGCCCACGCCTGGGCGTTGCCGGGATTGATTTCAACGGCATTTCGCAAGATCGGCAATGCCCGATCCGGGTAGCCGATATCCGCCAGTGCACAACCGGCAAACCCGAGCACCGTCGAGTCCATGCTGTCGAGTTCAAGGGCGCGTTCGGCGGCGTCGAGGGCCTCAACTCTGGTCTTGGCCCGATCGGCGAGAAGTCCGATGCGATCTCCAAGTCCAATCACGAGCGCAAGATAGGCGTGCGCAAGCGCAAAGTCTGCGGCGAGCGTGCAACTGCGACGCAGCAACTCGGCAGCGGCGGTGAAGGAGTCGGGATGCCAGCCTTTCAGCGCCAGAATGCTGCTTGCCTCGAGAAACAATTCCTGGGCGTTCGGCGCACCGCCAGCCGCACGAACCGTGTTGTAGATCGCACGGTGTAACTGCGGCTCCAGCTTTGCAATAATAGCTGTGACGGCGCGGTCGAGGGCCGCATCAACGAGCCCAGGCATGGAGAACTGCCCGGCCCACAACTGGAAGCCCGATTTCGCATCGGCAAGCTGGACGTTGATGCGATAACCACCGTCGTGGCTCTGCATCTTGCCTTCGAGCACGTAGTCGACGCCCGCAACTTCGTAAATCTCTCGGGCACTCGGGGTAATGTCCCTATCGACGTACCTGGCCGTCTGGTTACTCAAACGCAACAATGGAATTCGGGTGAGGATGGTACCGAGGTCGCTGCTGACGCCCTCGGCCAGGCGCGCCGTATCCGCATCAGTCGACAATGTGCGGAACGGAACCACCAGCAGTGCAGGTCCATAGCCGCCTCGACGCACGGCGTCTGCAGGCGACTTCTTTGAATCCGGCTCGGCACGGACACAATCCGATTCAACATCGGCGGCAAATCGGAACCCGCGGCCGCGGACGGTCGTGATATAGCGTTGTGTATCGCCGCTGTCGCCGAGCGCCCTGCGTGCGCTCTTGATACAAGTCGAAACCGTTGCGTCTGACACCACGCGGCCGTGCCATACGGCCGCAATAAGATCATCGCGAGAAAAGACCTGTCCGGGGTTCTTGGCGAAATGCGTCACAAGATCGAACACCTTTGGTTCGACCTTGCGCGGTTGTCCGTTGCTGCGCAGTTCGAAGCGATCAATATCCAGCTCAAACTCACCAAAGGTCAGAATCACGCGCGACCCCCGATCTACTTTCTGCCGATCAAGACCAGGACATTGTAGAGTAGAAGAATTAGAACTCGGATAATTGGACGTTCCAGAACTTCAAGACACGGTGCGTTACTTCGGCATCGAGCCCGATGACGCGTTGGAGTTGGCCGAGCAGACTGGGGTTTGACAGTATGGGTTTGCTCAATCTCTGGAATGCGGCAGCGTTTCAAGCAGGCGGGCGCTGCTCGCCCCTTTGCCGCGGCCTGAACGTCGGCTTTGTGGCGGCGAATACTGCGGAGGGAAGTTCCGATCTTGGCCGCGAGGTGCCTGATCGACGTAGCACCCGACCCTTAGCCCACGTCAACGCCTTTGGAAAGCGAGGGGCCAATGCTCCCGTCCTGCCGCGGCGCGCCAGCGACGTCGACCGCAACCGATTGTTAGTCGATTTATCGGCGTTGGCTCACCTTCTCGAGGCCCGGCAACTCAATCCCGGCGGTTGCCTATCCGAATCGGCCTCACCGATCCCAGTCAACAATGGGGTGCAGTCTCGCGTAGTACAGGCGCAGATTCTGGATGTCCTGCGACACGTCACCGGGAAAACCGCGCCGCCCACCTCGTTGATCAGTCAAGAGAGAGGAGATGAACGCGCAACAATCGTTGGGGCTGTTCCAGTTGACGGCGATAAGATTGGCTAGGCGCGGGAACTGCTCCGCCAACGCACGCGGACTAATTTCCTTCGGCAGCGAGTCCAGCCAGCGTTGAGTAGCCGGTAGAAGGACTTCTATCGGCTGCGCTTTACGTCGCCCAACCCAACTCGATTGGTCGTCGGTGGCCGCGCTCTGCGGCGGGCGCGCGTCCGTGTTGACGCGCGCACTCCGGCTGACGTCGGCTTCGGGTGCGATGACCGAGTGTTTCGGGCGATAAATCGAGGGCATGGTTTGTGCTCCTCCCGCAATGTGCGCATTGCCCAGGCGTGCAATTGGATGCGGCACGCGCCACCTCCCCTGGGCTCACGTGGCGCATTCTGAATCTCAAATAACAGTCTACGCCACGGCGCCGCTGAACAACAACGCCTAACACCCGTCGGCGGCTCGCCAATAGATATCAATGGATGATCTGATGACAGGCTGTGCGACGACAGTTGGCGCGCGCATTCGCTGCTTTTGGAAGTCCGGATCACGAGCGCTCATTTCTCCCACCCCATTGCGCGTTGGGCATGCTCACAAACGCTGGCGGCGGAAACTATGGTTTCTCCGGGGAGGCCGTTGGACCCTTAAGGCTTGGACCTTGTCCGTTAGATCGGCCCCCCGCCTTCTTTGCTAAGACCGTGGAGTATCCCAGACGCGAGAGTCTGCATCACAAGGTCGGTTTCGCAAGGGTGCAAGGTCGTGGGAACCGGAGCTCAGCGTAATACGGGAGCCGCCATGAAACAAGTCAATCAGATTGGGGTTGATGTGGGTTCGAAAGAGTTGGTGTGTGCGATGCAGTGCGCGGGGCAACGCTCGCCGCTGGCGAGGTTTGCGAACACCGCGGCTGGGCACAAGAAATTCATTCGCTGGGCGACCAAAAGTGGTCACCCGGCGCGGGTCTGTCTGGAAGCGACCGGGATTTACAGTCTGGAGTTCGCGCTCGCCTTGCACCATGCCAAGAACGTGGAAGTGATGGTGGTGAACCCGCGGGCGATCAAGGATTTTGTCCGTTCGTGCATGCAGCGAGCCAAGACCGACGCCGTGGATGCCGGCGGCATTCTGGATTATCTCGAACGGATGCCGTTTGTCGCCTGGCAACCGCCGGCCCCGGAAGCAAGCACGATCAGGATTTTGACGGCGAAAAGTTTTTCAGGATGGCGACAAAAAACACTTGACAGAAAAGAGAGTATCTAACGGGTCGTTGCGCCGTATGAGAACCGGACACTCAACCGCGATCAACTCGCGACGTTGGACTACCGAATCAACTCGTCCGCGCGCCGCAGCTTCAATCCCCGGCCCCATGCGCAAGCGGTCGCGCGTTCCGTACGTGGCGATTGAGCGTTGTCAGAATCGCGAACACGAGATACCAAAGCGTGAAAGCGAGGACAGTTGGCACGGCGCCGATCCATTCGAGCAAGAAGCCAGAAATCGCCGCGCCCAAAGGCATAAAGCCAAACGCCATTAGTCTGAAGGTACTGTTAACACGGCCTTGCAGAGCATCTGGAATAAGCGAAAGTCGATAGCTGAACTGAACAACGTTATAGATCGGTGACATTGTGTAGATCAATGCGTAGATCGCCCCGAGCAGAAAGAACTGCGGAACCAAGGCGTAAAGCGGAAAAAGCAGAGCTTCCAGCCAAATCACGGCGATGATGACTTGGCCGAATGAGAATCTCTTCTGGATTTGTCCGCCAATCAACGAGCCGATGATGCCACCAATTCCGCCAATGCTGAAGATCAATCCGATTTCGACATCGCGCGCGCCCATTTCCTTCGCGAGGACGATTACGACCAGCGGGACCGCGGCATTCACCAGATTCAAACCGCCAGTTAGAAATGCCATGTACCGGATCAGCGGCTTATGCCACAGCCAGCGCAAGCCCTCGACAATTTCGACCCGCAAGGGAGCCGACGGAGCGGCCTTGGTCAGTCGGAGTTCCGTCCTGATCAGTAGCAACGAGACGACCGATATCACGTATGAGATCGCATCAGCGACGAAGGGCGCGCTCCTTCCAAGTGTTTGGTATAAAAACGTACCGATTGACGGACCAACGACGTGCACCGCGCCAAATGCGGCCTCGTTCTGTGCCGCGGCTTGTGGTAGGTGCGCGGCGGGGACGACGCGCGGCAAAGCAGCGACCTCCGCGATATTGAAGAAGACGAAAAGGCTTCCTTCGACGAGAGCCACTAGGTAGATTTGCCAGATCGTCAGGGCGTGCAACCAGACGGCGACCGGCACGCTGAGGACGGCAATCGCGCGCCACACGTCGCAGATGATCATCACGCGTTTGCGGTCCCAACGATCTATCAGCGCCCCCACCGGCAAGGAGAGGATCAAATACGGGGCCGCGCGCAGCGCCGAGGCGAGGCCCGCTGCCGCCGGAGAATTTGTCAGGGCCAGTATCAGCAGCGGAAAAACGATCGACGTCGCCGTTGAACCTAGGGTCGAAACGACCTGCCCGCTCCATAGCAGCATGTAGTCCCGGGTTTTCCAGAGCGGCGTTTGCATGCGCTATGGGGCCTCCGGCGTCTTTGCGAAGGGCAGACTATCCGGCACGACGCAGCGCGTAGTTCATACCCGGCATCTTAATGGCCTGCACGCCAGCCGGACAAGCGTACGAAAACTCGCACATTGGCTCGCAAACATGTGCCTTTATGGAACTTGGGTTGCGCCACCAGACCGCCGGCAATCGTCAATCAGTGCATAGTCTTCAATCGAGGTTGCATTGGCGAACCTCGGGTGTTGTACCAGCACCCGTCAGATTCGATGAGTGCATCTCTTGCCAGGGCGCCAACGGCTGCGCCGTCAGGATGTGGTCAGATCGTGTACTTGCGCAGGTTCCCCGACAGACGAGAAGTTCACCGGCTCCGCTACGACCGCTCCGGGTGATCTCGCCGGCGGGCCTAGCCGTCAGGTCTTCGCCGCACTTGGCCTGGAGCCAAGAGTTCAAGCTAGAAGCCGATCCGGGTGCCCGCGCCCGTGGCGGCGCCACCACCTTCAACTGGCTTTCCGGTGTTATCGAATAGCGTGTAGACGAGTGTCGATTGGTAGGATTTTCCATCGTCTGCGACCGTTATCTTCTCGTTCAAGAGTCCATAGCCGTTTGGGGTCCATCCACCTCCCTTGACAATGTCTTCAAATGTGACGGGTGGCTTCGTCACGTAAAACGCATATCGGGCCTCGAATTCTCGCGGACCCGCATTGCGCCAGACACCGTACGCAGGCGGGACGGGTGGCACGCCATCGTAGTTTGAGGATTCCGTCATCGTGCCGCCTGCGTTGAATGCGTACATGAATTCAAGATCCTTCATTTCCGCCAGAGCGCCGCTGCTTGCGCGGACCTGCGAACGCCAAGCGCCGATCAACGCGGCGGGTTCCCCGGCGTCCGTCCGCGATGGCCTGGACGCGTCGTTGCATGCGGGAAGGGCAATCACCGCACAAACCACGATCAACAAAGTACGGCCAGTTCTTACCATCGATATACTCCCTGGTCATTCATTGAAGCGGCACTTTGGCGCACCACGCCAAGGCCGGGTGGGCGCTACGCCTCGGCCCAACGGAGGTCGACACATGTCCTCACCTGTTTCTGCCAAGCTGCTCGATGTGAAGACGGCCTTTAGCGGTTAACATACTGATCGCCGAGAGTCGCAGATCGGACCCTGAGCGCCGACCTTCGATCGCGCGGGGATCCGACGTTCATGGCGAACAAGTTGGCCGCCACACTCTAGCGGCTTCATGGTTTCCCGCTCCACCTCACTTTGCACCGCCCGGTCAAGATCTGTGATCGGCGGATGCGCGTCTTCTATTGTGGCGACTTCCAGCCTTGGGCAAGCGCCTGCGCCTCGGCAATTTGCTGCGGCGTCATTCCGGCGGCAAGGAGATCGCGTTCCTTCTCTAAGCGGTCGCGGTCCGCCGAACCTTTCACTCGGGTGACCACGACGCTGAGCCACTTGTACGCCTCGACATAGTCCTGCGCTACGCCGTTGCCATCGGCGTACCAAAGAGCGAGGCTGTACTGCGCCAATGGATCGCCTTGATCGGCGGCCTTTCGATACCACCTCACCGACTCAACTTCGTCGTGCTCCACGCCTTCACCTTTGCCGTACATCGCTGCGAGATAGTTCTGCGCGCGAACATGACCTTGGTCGGCCGCTTTGCGATACCACTTTGCCGCTTCGACTTCGTCGTGCGGAACACCGCGACCAAGATCGTAATGGACTCCGAGGTTGAACTGGGCTTTGGCATCATCCTGGTCGGCAGCCTTGCGATACCACTTCGCAGCCTCGGCATCGTCCCGCGATACACCCTCGCCAGTGGCGTAACTGACACCGAGGTCGTACTGCGCGAAGGCAAGTCCCTGATCGGCAGCCTTGCGAAACCACTTTGCAGACTCGGCATAGTCGTTCGGTACACCGCACCCCTTTCGCCGATACATCTGCGCGAGGTTGTACTGGGCTTCCGCAACGCCCTGTTCAGCAGCTTTGCGCCACCACATCGCAGCTGCGGCACAGTCTTTATATCCAAATTGGACGCCGCGGCCGGTCAAGTACATATCGCCGAGGGCGTTCTGCGCATCGGCAACGCCTTGGTCCGCCGCTTTACGGTACCAGCGGGCCGCAAGAGCGTCGTCCTGTGGCACGCCTAGGCCCTTGTAATACAGGTGGCCGAGGTCATATTGCGCCTTCGCATTGCCCTCCTCGGCCAGCGGCCGAATTACTTGCAATGCGGTTTCGTAGTCGCCGCGCTCGCTGGCGGCGTCCGCGTCCTCGAGGGTCCAAGCAAGCGACCTCCCGACGAGCGCCATTGTCACGAGAAGAACGGACAGGCGGGGTCCGCATCGCTCTCCTCCATTTCATCCCGGAATTCTATGCGCCAGCAATCGCGGGGCACCGTTGTTCCGATCTCACGCGGCACCGAGCACCGCCACGCGCCATCCGGTTCGCTGCAACTTGGGAGGTCGCTGACCGTCGCAAACCGGACCCTTCTCGGTCGTGCGCCCGACGAACCTGAAGGGCCGGTTCGCCGCGACTGCGGACGTCGATATCGGCATGGGGTGTGTCTCTGACCGGCCATGACCTGCCGGTCGAGGACCCGGGTTGAACGTCAGCGACAGACGGCAAGGAGCCGGTCGGCGCCGTTGGCCGAAATGGTGCTATCGCCTTTCCAGTCGTTCACAGTCGTGAAAGCAGACATCGCTGGAGGCGGCTCCGGCGACGCCGAGCGCGCATGCAAGGAAATGCCGCCGCGTCTGCGGGCCCGGTCAGGCCCGTTAGCGCGGCGCGCCCCAGCCTTTGCGCAACTGCTTGCCGATCGCGAGCATGAACCGAAGCGTGTCCTGAGTCTCGGGATCGCGCATCAGATGCCAGAGCCCACCGATTCCGCCGGCCGACGGTGGGGCCGCGCGGCTCGCGGTCGCTGCGGAGTCGATCGACTGCAGGACCTCCTGCACGGTCGTGAGCCGGTCGGCAAGTTGCGGCAGCATCGTCGCCAGCCGCTCGAGTGCCCCGCTTTCCTGCAACCCTTCGAGCATCTTGACGACGTGTTCGGCGCCGCCGCGGCTGAAACGGTCGAGCAGCGATAGCCCGTTGCCGACCGTGTCGACGAGGCGGCTCACCATCTCGTCAGTCAGCGCGTCCTCGGCTGAGCCGTAGACGCGCACCAGCTTGACCAGCCGGTTGAGGTCGCCATTGTTGACCATCTCCGCCAGGGCGGGGATCGCGCGATCGAGCCCGGCGCGATTCACCTGGTCGAGCAGGGCGAGGCCTTCGCCGATCGCCTGGCTCAACCGCGTGACCATCTCGTCGGTCAGCGCATCCTGGGCGGAACTGTACAGCCTGGCGATCTGCGAAAGCCGCTCGATGTCTCCGTTGTTGACCATCTGGGCGACTGCCGGAATAGCCCGTGCGAGCCCGGCACGATTCACCTGGTCCATCAACTCGACGGCGTCGCCCGCGGTCGTCGCGAGGCGCGTCACCATCTCGTCGGTGAGCGCATCGCGCGCAGCCGAGATCACCCGTTCCACCTCGACGTTTACGGCCCCGACTTCCTCCGACTGTCCGTTCATGTTCGGCTCCTTCAGAGCAGCCCGCGTGCCGACACCCAGTAAAGCTTGTTGTATGCCATCTTGAACCAATGCACGGCCTTGGTTGGCGGCTTCGGATCAGGCGGATTGAGATAATCGAACATCGCGTAGGTCGCGCGGTCTTTGCCAGCTTCGATGAAACAGAAGACCTTGCCGTCGTAATCGCGAACGGGTGCGCCCAGCTTGACCATTGCCGCGATGTTCTCCCCGAGCGCCTCGGCCTCGAAGTGGGCAGTCGAGCCGGCCTTGCTGATCGGGAGGTTAGTCGTGTCGCCGAGCGCAAAGACGTTCTTGCGGCCTTCCATGTTGAGCTGGTGCCGGTGCGTGGGGATCCAGCCGCCAGCGCCTAGCTTGTTCTTCTCGATCACCTCCATCCCCCGGTGGGTCGGGATCGAGATCAGCAGGTCGTAGGGCGTCTCGCCGCCCTCTTCGCTCTTCACCACCTTCGCCTTGCCATCGACCTCCTTCAGGTTGAACAGCGTTTCGTAGCTAATGCCGAGGCGATCGAACTCGGGCGCCGCCCACTTGGCAACGTTTTCCAGCGTGTGGACGCGCCCGATGGGATAGGTGTAGTGCAGTTGAACCTTGTCGCGGATGCCCCGATCCTTGAAGTAGTCATGCAGCATGAACGTGATCTCCAGCGGCGCCATCGGGCACTTGTGCGGGACGCCCATGGCGATCACGACGCGCCCACCCTGGAACGCCTGCAGCCGCCGGAACATCTTGACCGCCGTCTCCTCGGTGTAGAACGTCTCCGAGTTCTCGGCGAGCCCCGGAATGAGTTCCGGCACCGGCCGCGACCCGGTCGCGATCGCGAGAATGTCGTAGTCGAAGGTCTTCCCGCTCTTTGTCTTGACGCGATTCTGGTCGAGCAGAAACTCCTCGACCGGATCAACGACGAGCGTGATGCCCGGTTCGAGCAACGTCGCCTGGTCCTTGTACAGCTCGTCGGGCGTCATGCGACCGAACGCGAGATACAGGAGCCCGGGCTGGTACATGTGCTTCTCGGAGGCGGTCACCATCGTGAGCTTGGCCTTGCCGGACTTGAGCTCGGGCTGGAGCCTGCGAGCGAGGTTGTTGGCGAGAATCGTTCCACCCATTCCACCGCCGATGATCAGGATCTTCATTGCGTCTCCTCTCGTCAACCCATTCGAATGAACGTCGTCACTTCGTCTTCTTGACCGTGATGTGCCAGACGCCGGCTTCCTCGCGCGTGCCGAGGAATTCGTGGCCGACCTTCTTGATCCATTCCGGAATATCGTTGGCCGAACCTTTGTCGGTCGACAACACTTCGAGCTCGTCGCCGACCTGCGCCATCTTCATCCAGCCGATCAATTCCATCAGCGGACCGGGACAGAAGCTATCCCGGGCGTCAATCAGTTTTCTCTCGGACATTGCCAATCCCGCCTTTCCCGCCAGCGTTAGAACGACCAGACCTGCGCGTCCCGCGCATCGTCCAGGAACTTCGTCAGACCGAGCGGTTCGCTGAGGTAGGGTTCCAACCCCTCGCGCTCAACACCCATGACGTCCATCGCCATCGAACACGGGAAGACTCTTGCGCCTCCCAGGTCCACCGCCTGCTGGAACAGCGTACGGAATGCCGGAACCTTCTTGTCCGCCATCTGAGCGCCAAACGAGCCTTCCGGCGGTGCGTTCACCGTGCTCCCCTTCACAAAGTACGCCAGCGCGTTCATCGACAGGAACACACTCACCTCGTTGCCGCTCACCGCCCCTACCGACGCCAGCATCGCAGCCATCTGCAGGCGCTCGTGCGCCCCCGATACGACGATGATGCTGATTTTGTTCGACGCCATTTTCACACTCCATTGGCAATCCCGTGGCTGCGACAGAGCGTCAACGCCATACCGGCGAAAACCGCAGCCTCTTGAACTCGCCGAATGTTAAACGGGTGCACATCCCGATGACCCTTGGCCCGGAAGCAACTTCGGGCCGGTACCACACCAAGATTGATCACCAGCCGGCCGTCGACGGTTTTGCTCTGCCAGACGGCCGCCAGCACCGATCAAGCGCCATCCATAACAAGCCGCGATCGCCCAGAGACGATGCAAAGAAACGCCCTCGACTCACTAATCCGCATTACAGTGACCCACGGATTACTCCAATTGCAATGACCGCCTTTTGACCCTCATCAATGATCACCTAGGCCAGCGCCTTGCTGCGCCGCAGCACACCCTCGGCTGTGTGAATGACGCGTCCCGTCCGCGATCATCCGCACTCCAGGGCGATCGCGCGATTCGAAGGTCTGCGGCTGGAACCGAGACGGGTAATGGCCGGACAGCGACCGTGGTTTCTGGCGGTCGCGATCACCGCGACCACCTCACCTCAATTTGCTTTGCGATCTCCAGCGCGTTGTCGGCCTGGATACGCCGTCAGACGCCACTTCGCAGCGCAGTCGTTCGACGGCTGGCTACGAGTCGCAACGCTCACGCGGCGGCACAGTCGATCACGCTGACCGCGGACGTGGTTGGGCCACCCGACTGACAACGAGCCCAGCGGCCTCGATGACGAGCTCGGCCGTCCAGCACTGAGAGCTTTGATGCCGCCCTTAGCCACGACGCAACACAGGGTCGAAAGCAGTCACCCATTGACGGGCCTGTGTCAAGAGGCAATAGCATTTCGTCGCAATCCAAGTGTCGCGTCCAGGTTCATCGAAGCACAACTTCCAGCCACCCGTCTTCCTGCAGACTCTAACCGCACCCGTTTTCTCGCTCTGCTGGCTGCGAACCGAATCGCGCCAGTCACCCATCAGGTTCAAGCATGTCGCGATGTGCGGCGACCGCCCTGGCGGCGTTGGCCGCCCCAGAGAAACGTTGGTGCCAAGCCGTGTCCAAGGGGTTGGTCACATTCATGTGGCTGTCGCGATAGGCGACGCCAGTCCGCTACTGGCTCACGGCTTGGGCGATTCAGTCATCTGCACTCCGTCATCGGGTGGCACAAAGACGGCGTCCAATCATTCGCGATGGTTGTGCACCAGACTGCTTCCTGGCTCACCGTCTTTGGCCAAACCATTACACGAAACAGCGCTGCACATCGAAGGGCTTCTGCTCGCGCAGCATGTGGTAGCACGCCCGCGCGAGTTTGTGCGCGGTCGCCTTGATCGCCACGATGCCATTGGTCTTGCGCTTCTTGCGTTCGTAGAAGCGCTTGGCCTCCGGACAATAGCGCAGCGCGAAGTTGGCGGCCTCGACGAAGGCCCAGGCCAGGTACTTGTTGCCGTTCTTCGCGTTGCCTTCGCCCTTCTTCTTGCCATTACTCTCGCGCCGGCTATCCACACAGCGACAGTAGGAGCTGAAGTTACCCACGCTGGCAAAGCGCGTGATCGTCCCCGTCTCCAGCATGATCGTGGTGGCCAGCGTCTCACCGATGCCGGGCACCGTCTTCAACAATCGATATTCCGGGCGCAACTTCACCCGCTGCTTGAGCCGCTTCTCCAACACCTCGATCTGCTGTTGTAACGTTTCGCTGACCGCGCGGTTGGCCTCCACGGCCAGTGCCACATCGGGCACAAAGCCGAGCTCCTCGACCTGTTCGGCGGTCAGGCGTTTGACCCGCTCGCCGCTCATCCGCCCGCCCGTCTGTCGCGCCAGGATGTTCTCGATAGCGAGGATCTGCATCGTCTGGTAGCGCACCAGCTGCATCCGCTTGCGCCCCAAATCGCGCCCCGCACGTTCCTCGCACGGATAGATGTAACCTTCCGGCAATAACCCCAGCCGCAGCAGCTGCGCCAGATACGCCGCATCGGCAAAGTCCCCGCTGTACTTCAGCCCCTCGTATTTCTTGATCGCCGTCGTGTTCGCCAGATGCACCCGGTATCCCGCGTCCATCAACCCATCCACCAGGAAGTACCAGTTGTAGGTGGACTCGACGACCACGCCCGCCAACTCTTCCCGATACGGTGCCAATGCCGTTAGGATTTGCTGCAGATCGTTGGGCAAGCGTTTCTGATACACGATTCGATCTTCCTCGTCACTGACCACGACGACACTGTTGTTCGAGTGCAGGTCAATTCCGCTAAACTTCATCTGGGCCTCCTTCGGGTTAAAGCGGGATCGCACCTTAACTTTAGCCCCGCCGCTTCCACGCGGCGGGGAGACCCGTCAGATGATTATCATGCGCAGCAGTTGACCGACGCACCTTGCGAGCGACTCCAATGGGCCAATTCCATGGCGATCGGGAATTGTTTGGGGCCCCGAGCACAATCGACAGTCTCGCAAACAGAGCTCAGCTGGGAATATTCGTGATCAACATAGTCGACTAATCGAGTGACTATAGCGACCCTTGGCGGCACCATACATCCACCTCATGAGCATGAGTCGCGTGCACCGCACTACTTCCCGTACAAGGAGCTGGCTATGGCATTACATGAGACGCGGCCAGTGGCGACCTACTTGCGCGATGGTTCGCTCTGGGTCGGACACTTTATCGATAGTCACGGCGAGCTTGACTTTGGTGATGACCGGTTTGATGCAGCACATGGCTTGGCCCTTGTGTATGCCGAAGCAACGAGCTCGACGAGCAAAACTGGACGCATGGAACGGTCCGCGAGCCAGATGAGCGAGAGTGAGACGCGGAGTAACCTAAGACCCGGCGCAATGCCCGGAGACCACGCGTCTCCTGTGTCTGCTCCGCAATATCTAGGGCGTCGCCGAACTCGACGCCAAGGTATCGGAAACATGCTCCCGAGCTTGGGATGATCCTGTACGAAGGCCCACCCGCAGATTCCGTTACGACGGCAATGGCTGAAAAGAAGTGTGGATTCAACTGGTTAGTGCAACACATGCTAGGTTCAGGAGACGCAATAGCAAGTGCTTGTCAAATCGTCCGTCTCACTCATGCTCGTACAACCTCGGATCGTGGCTAAGCCACGTCGCAGGAAAGCCCTAGGCTTCAAACCGTTGTCTGCAAGGATGGACGGTGTTGCGGCGACCGGTTGAGCCCGCAGCCGACATCTGCTCGTGGCTTGCCGCTGGCGGGCTGCCTAACAGGTCGGGGTTTTTTGAGCCTCGCCCTTGAGGCGGCCGATCAGGCCGTGGATGTCGCCGAGCACGAATAGGTCGCGCACTTTGGCACCCTCAAAGGTGAAGATCGGCATGCCGATCCACCAAACATGCCGACCACTTGGTGGCACGCCGAACAATTCCTTGCGATGGAAGCCGTGGAATCGCATCTTGCCGCTGACACGATTGCCTTCCTCGATCATCGCCAGCATGTCGGTGGTGTATTGGCCGAAGGCGCCGGTCACCCAATCGACGTAGCCCGCGAACTGATCGTGGCCCACAAGCGCAGGCCCCAGCGAGCCTCGGAATGTAAAGCCATCGTGGAAGATCCTCGGTATCAGGCTCTTGTCAGCATGGTCCCACAATTCCTTGTAGAACACGCGCACCGTTTCCTTCTGCGGTGATAACGCGACGCCTTCGAGGTCGAGCGCGAATTCGCCCATAAAGTATTGCAACTCCCGCGAGCTGGCAGCGGGTAACACTATCATGCGTTGACGCGACCGGGCCGACGGGGAGATGTTCTGGTCGGACATAACGGTCGAGCGTCCGCTTCGGAGGAGCAGGCGCCACGACCGTTTGTGCCCGGCCAGCGACCTTCGGCCGACCGTCGAGCCTGAGCCGTCACTTCACAGTCTCATCAGGGGACGTTCGCCCCTTATCGAAGCAGACGCCCAACGATCCGTTGTACCAGCGTGTGCAGGCCGAGGTCAGGCTCTTAGATTACTCACAAACTACCTTACCTAAGAAAATTCGAACAATGAGCGCGGGCCCACAGAGCCCGGTGCTCACGTTCACGAAGGTACCCGCCACAAGCGCCCAGCCGGCGATTTGACCAGCCATGGGCATGCCTGCCTGGAAACCCCATGCGGCCACGACAATCAGGGTCGTCGCGAAGGCGCAGGCGAGTCGGCGGCGAGCGCCGTAACGGGGCAGGGTTGGCGTACCCGTTAGATGGCGCAGGCCGTAGTTGTAGATAACGTCAAAGGGATGGCCGGGCAGAATTGCGCCCAATGCCGCAAATGGCGCGAGGGCCCAGAGAATCATTGGCGAGGCGAGCGCCGTTCCCACGGCCGTCCACAGCATGCATATTGCAGGCGACAGCCGTAGCGGGTAGTTGATCTGCGCGTACGTCTTGTCATCCAGGCCGCAGAACCCCTGAGCCTGGATGTTTTCCCGGATGGTCCCAAGAACCGTAGCCATGTCACACCTCCTCTATTGTGCGCCCGACGCGGCGAGCGGCCAGCAACAGGTCCATGCCGGCGCCGTAGGCGTGGTCGAGGACGGTCTTGCCCGGATGGATTGGCCCCACGCGCAGCGGATTGCCGACGCCGGCGAAACGCGCCGTGCACGCGTCGGTTAGTAGCGCGAGCTCGTCCGCGTCGTAACGGAGGTAGTCGGCCGCGTAGCGAGGGCCGCGGTGAAAGTGAAATTCTCCACTGGGGTCACGCGCGACGCGGTCGCAGGTCGCAAGAACCTGCGCCCGCAACCCGGCAACGTCGAATCCGATGGGGCATGTTGCGGCCATGATTGGCTTCTCCTCGTTTATCGACAGGTCGCTCAGGCCATGATCGGCGCGAGTGCGGCTTCGATCCGCTCGCCCTGTGCCGGCGTGATCATCCCGTTCAGCAGTTCGCCGAACCTCGGGATCTTCACGCCCGACACGATGTACTGCCAGCGATACGCGGCAAGAACAGTGGCCTTTACGGCTTCGACTTCAACCGCCGTCATGGGCCGGCCGCAGATTTCGACGAAGTAGTGCGTTTCGGCCGCGGATTGGGCCTGCAGGATTCCGTCGACGGCGCCCACCAGCGCGATCAAGTCGTCCACCGCCGCATCACGTGCCTGCGCCGTAAGCTTCGCGTTCTCGCGCACCCATTCGAGCTCGTCCAGGATCGCGTGCTGCGATTCCTCTTTCGCGTGAAATAGGAACACATCCTTGAACAGCGGGGAAAGTTCGCTGTCCGGCTCGATGCTCTCACGATAGTGCGCCAGCACGAACAGTTCGATAAGGCAGGTCAGCGCAAGCACCGACCAGGTCGACTTGCTCATTACGACCGACGCAACGTCGTTCGGCCGCGGCAGGAACGTGTACCCGGTCGGCATACCGGCACCAATCATGGTCTCGATCCGGCGAAACAACTCCTGGTGCTTCAGCTCTTCGTCGGTGAAGCGAACCAGCGCCTCAAGCGCGCTCTGGTCGCCGAGCCAGTGGTCGCGGCTCACCTCGAGGATCTTGGCGCCTATGAAACGCTCGACCAGGCCGAAGATATTGGCGTACGAGCGTCCCTGGACTTGCGAAAGCAGGCGGCGCTCGTCGCTACCGAGGAACGGCAGCCGGTCAACGAACGACAGACCGTCAGGGAGAAACTTCTTCGTGAAGTCGAAATCCCGATGACGAATCACGTCGCGATCGATGTCCCACCGGATGCGCTTGGACACTTCGACGGCCTTGGCGTACCGCGCGGAATCGACGTGGGTTTGCAAAATGGGTTGCGTAACAGGCATGGAAGTTCTCCTTGATGGAGTAGCGGGAATGCAGTCGGGTCACTTCGGAATAACGTGCGACGTCTGGAGCACGCGCGCGGGCGTACTCTGCTTCTTGATCGCTCGCCGGCGTTGCATGCCGACTCTACGCACAGCCGCCCAACCGCGCCGTGCGCACGCGAGGAGTGTCCGCATGGAGATCAGCGCAGGATCGTAGTAGGTTGGAAGCACGCGAGCCGGGGGCGAGGCGGGCGACGCCCGCGAGCGCCGCAACTTCGTGCACAAGGCGGGGAACATCATTGCCGAAGGTGGGGCGTGATAGGTGGAGGAATACTTTCTCGTAGAGCTTTTCCATGGTTTGTCCTTTCCGGGTTGGTTGTCCTTTGGGCACGGTGCTAGTATTCCCGCAACCGCAACGACATTGAATGACCGGGCATCCAGCTTTTTTGCGCGCGACGCCACGATTGCACAACCGCTAATGGATGCCCTCTCCGACGTATTGCGCGTCGTCCAGTTGACCGGCGCGGTCTATCTTGACGCCGCGGTTTCCGCGCCTTGGTGCGTTATCGTCCCCGCGGATTCGCCGCTTTGCTCAGCTTACCTGCCCCCCTCCGAACGCGTCGTCTCGTTCCACTTCGTGACGGAAGGAAGTTGCTGGGCGATGCTGCCGCAAGATCCCGGCGGCGCGTTCCAGGTGAACGCCGGCGATCTCATCGTGGTGCCGCAAGGCGAAACCCATGTACTCGGCAGTTCCACCGAGCTGTCGCCCGAGTCCTTGGCGCCATTATTGGCGAATCAGGTGGAGATGACGCCGGGTGAAGTGATGACGCTTGCCTACGGCGGCGGCGGCGCGGGCTCGCGAATGGTCTGCGGCTTTCTCGCGGCGCAGGACATTTGGAGGAATCCATTGCTTTCCGCGCTGCCGCGGCTGTTCAAGGTGGGCATGCGCGGATCCCGCGCGGCATGGCTCGAATCGTCGCTGCGCTTCGCGACCGAAGAGGCCGCCTCGACGCACGCCGGCAGTGCCACGGCGCTGGCCAAGATTTCGGAGCTGCTGTTCGTCGAGGCGGTGCGGCGCTTCGTCGACACGATGCCCGAAGATAGCAAGGGATGGCTGGCGGGATTGCGCGATCGCTTCGTCGCCCGCGCGCTCGCGCTGATGCATGCGCGCCCGGCGCACCCGTGGACCGTGGAAGACCTTGCGCGCCGGGTCGGCATGTCGCGTTCCGGATTCGCACAGCGTTTCGCGGACTTGCTTGGGGTGCCACCGATGCAATACCTGGCGCAGTGGCGCTTGCAGCTCGCGGCGCAGCAACTTCGCCTCACCGATCGGGCGCTCGCGTCAGTCGCGGAGGATGTCGGTTACGAGTCCGAAGCCGCATTCAATCGCGCGTTCAAGCGGGAGTTCGGCGTGCCGCCTGCCACATGGCGCAGGAACGTCGGCCGTCCCGCAAATGGCGAAAAGGAACGCGAGAGCGACGCCGCATCAGGCAGCACTGCGTCGGACTGACGCGCCCGCAGCAATTCCGACACGGCACGCGGAGTAGCGCAGGGGTCCGCTTCGCTTTCTCCCCGCCCGCACCGCCGCCCACAATGGCTGCTTCGTGGCAAATTGGCCTGCGCCATTGACCGGCTGCTCTTGGCTGGACAGAGACTCCCGCCGTGCTCACCGCAATGTCCGGAGTCGCGGCATTGCCGTGGTTGGCACAGCGAAGCCGAACGGCGGCAAGGGGTCCGTGGGCGGCCCTGCGCAACGGTTACTCGCGCAGCGACGGCATAGCGGCAACTCGCAACGAAATACGCATTATGGTGCGTGTCGCGGCGTTCAGTGCTTGGCGACCGGCCCAGCAAGAGCGGCCGTTCGACGAAGTTATCGACCCGTCTCCCCACCTTGGCGTGGACAGTAAGACCTAGCTGATTCACGGGGTCGCCGCGAGCGCCGCGAATGTGCATGACAAGCACGCGCTGCCGCACCTGTGGCACGGTCGGGAGCGACGGGTTTACGGCGACACTGGCTACGCTGGACAGAAGGAACTAATTCGGCAGCGCGCGCCACAGGCCAAGGACTTTACCCAACGGCGTGGGCGCGGCTACCGTTACCTGTCGCCAGAAGATCCGGCCAAGAACCGCACCAAGTCGCGCGTCCGGGCCAAAGTCGAGCATGCGATCGGCGTCATCAAGAGCATCTTCGGCTTCGTTAGAGTTCGCTACCGTGGCTTGGCCAAGAATGCGCACCGCCTGTTCGTAACCGCGGCGTTGGCCAAGCCGTACCTGGCGCGCAGCTACTTGTTGCGACGATCGCAGGAGAGTTGCGCCTGAGGCACGAGCAATAGCGGTAGAAAGCGCCTCTGCTGATCGCAAAATCGCCCGATTCGCTTCTCGCATCCGCTCACTCGAGTTCATCCCCGCCACTCACGTTCAAAATGACCGCTTTCGCAGACCTTCCTTAACTCAAGGCGCTGGCATTGCAACGGCTCGCGTTATGCCGAAACCCTTCGCGCGGAAACGCGATGAATCGCCGCATATTTCGCGGGGTCCCGACGGAACGTCGCCAAGCAGCAATCACAGCAAAAGTAGTAGGCAATTCCTTCGTACTCCTCGATATGCTTCGGCGCGGCCACGTCGACCGCGATCCCGCAAACCGGATTGACGAATTTCGTTCCCGGAACGTCCGTGTCGGTTTCCGCAGGGGAATCCGGCCGCACGGGCGTCGGAACGGCCGCATCCGTTACCTCTGGCTGGGGCCGCGGGGCGCCAGCCGATTGCTCTCGACCACGCAGACACGCCAGAACTCCGACAATCGCGACCAGCGCAACTTCTCCAGGTGCCTTTGCTCCGGCATCTGGTCCGGCAGGGGCGACCATTCGCGCGAGTCGCGCCTCGTCGATGCCACGCGTGCGCATTACGTCGCGCAGCCTTTGCGCCTTGCGTCGGCTGGCGATCATCAGGACATGCGTCGCCCCGCTGTTCAACGCGCGCTCAAGCGCGTCCTCGTCGCCCTGACCCTGTGTCGCGACCAGTACGACCGGCACCTCGTCCGGAGTCTCCGCGAGCCTTAACCTCAGCCGCTCGGCCAGAAAGCGTGCTTCATCGGCGGCAGGCGTGTTCCCCAGCACGCAGAGCGCACTGCGTGAACTGTAGGGCTGAATGAAAAGCTCGATCGTGCCGTTGCTCGCGCAGGACATCGTGTGCCGCTCGATGCCCGCCTCGGGTTGCACCCGGTCGTTGGAGATGCGCAGGAGCTTCGGCTCACCTTTGACCATAGCGTCTTGCGCGGCAGTGATAACAACGCCCGTCGCGCAGCCTCCGCCGATCCAGCCGTGCAACGTCCCATTGGGGAGGACAATCGCCTGCGCGCCGACGTATGCTGAAGTCGGCGCCACGGCGCGAACAACCGTCACGAGCGCATGTGGCTCGCGCCGGGCGTTCAATTCGCGCGCCATCTCGAGGAGTTCGTCGTGGGTCATCGCAGAGCCTCCAGAAGGCTTGGCAACATGCGCTCGACGCTCGCAAGGTCGGCACCAGGCGCGAACAGGTCGAGGTGCGGCAGCGCTGCCTGCATGCCGCGGCTTTCCGGGCGGAAACCGGGCCGGTTCAGGAGCGGATTAAGCCAAACGATGCGCCGCGCCCGCCGTCGCAGAGCGTGCAGCGCCGTTGCCAGGAACTCCGGGTCGCCGGTGTCATAGCCGTCGCTGACGATCATCACGCCAGTACGCGAGTGAACGAGGCGTTGCCCGTCGCGACGATTGAAATCCTGCAGGCACTCGCCGATGCGCGTACCGCCGCCCCATCCCGCCGCGAGGAGGTGGAGGTGCTCCTGCGACCGCCACGGGTCCGGGTCGCGCAGCGCCTCGTCCACGCCAGTGATGCGGGTGTGAAAGATGAAGCAGTGCACGTCTGCGAGCTCCGCACACAGCGCCCGCGCAAGCCGCAGATAGAAGAAGCTGTACTGATTCATCGACCGGCTGACATCGAGCAGAAGGACGAGGCGCGGGCGCACCCGACGGCGGTCCTTCCAGGCCAGCCGGAACGGCGTGCCGCCGCTCGCGACACTCCTGCGTATCGTTCCCTGCAGGTCAAGGCGGCGGCCGTCGTCGAAACGGGCCTCGCGTCGCAAGTGCAGGCGCTTCAGGCGCTGGGCAAAGCGACGCATGAGCGCTTCGATGTCGCGCACCTGGTCGGCGCGATCGAGGTCGCGGAAATCGGTCGACGCGAGCGACTCTTCGGGGCTCGCGCCATGCCTTTCGGCAGAGCCTTTGTCGTTGCCCCCGGCGCCATGATCTGCAGTCGCCACCGGCACTTCGAGGGTTGCGTCGCCGGCCGCGCCGGTTATCTCTTGCGGCATGGCTTTCGTGGGGATCTTTTCCGCAAACGCACTCTTGTTTGGCGGCAGAAAGTAGGCGTCGAACAGCGTGTCGAAACGCCGCCACTCGTCGCCGCGGCCGCACAGCAACGCCTTGAAGCTCCATCGCAGGATCTCGGCGTCGAGAATTCCGACGTGTTCCGCCGTTTCGAGGACTCGCGTCGAATCACCGCCCCCCACGCCATATCCGTTGGCGTGCAGGAAACCCGCAAAGCCCGTCAGGCGGGTCCGCAATGCGACCCCAGGGTGATCTGCCGGAGATGACGCGACGATCAACATGCTGCCGCAATGCGGGCGACGACGTCGCGGGTAAATGCCGCGCGATCGGTGCGCGTCTTGATGAGCGCACTGAGTGTCTCGAGGATGCGTTCCGCCCCGTCGTCATCGATTGCGGAAATGCCAAGACGCAAGAGGGCCGCGGTCCAATCGAGCGTCTCGGCAATTCCCGGCTTCTTCTGCAGGTCCAGGCGGCGAACGCTCTGCACGAACTCCACCAATTGCCGCGCGAACTCTCCCGCGGCCTCCGGGGCGCGAAGCTCGACGATCGCGAGCTCTTTCTCGAAGGCTGGATAATCGATGTACTGGTAGAGGCATCGGCGGCGCAGTGCGTCGGACAGTTCGCGCGTGCCGTTGGAGGTGATCACCACTAGCGGGCGCGAAACGGCGCGAACGGTACCCAGTTCCGGTATCGATATCTGGAAATCCGACAAGAGCTCGAGCAGATACGCCTCGAACGCCTCGTCCGCACGGTCGACCTCGTCGATCAGGAGCACCGGCGGCTCCGCGCAACTGATCGCCTCGAGCAGCGGGCGCTTCAGCAGATAACGCTCGGAAAAGATATCCTGCTCTTTCAGCGCGACCGCGCGGTCGTCGTGCTCCAACAACTTGATGGCCAGCAATTGCCGTTGGTAGTTCCATTCGTACATCGCTGCGTGCACGTCGAGGCCTTCGTAGCACTGCAGGCGAATGAGCTTGGCACCGCGAACGGTTGCAAGCGCCTTGGCGACCTCCGTCTTGCCTACCCCTGCGTCGCCCTCCAACAGCAGCGGACGGCCGAGATCCAGCATCAGCAGGAGTGCGGCCGCGAGCGGACGCTCGGCGATGTAACCGGCGCCCTGGAGCTGGCGCTGCAGGTTCACGACCTCATGCATCCGTTGCGAGGGAGGATTCACGCCGGTTTCTTGCCGAAGAGGCCGCGCAGCCAGTTCCTGAACACAGCCCATAGAAGCGCCAATCCGTTCAGCTCGTTGGTGACTGGTGACGATCGGGCCGCCTCCGACGCTGAATCGGAGGTAGAGGCCGACGTAGGCACCGCCGATGAAGGCGCAGAAGCAGGTGGCGCCGCCCGTGCTGCCACCTGTGCCGCGAAGTTGTCGGCGAACTGCTTCAGGACCTGGTCGGCGACCGAATTTATCATTCGGCCGCCAAACGCAGCGGCCTTGCCGCTCATCGTCACTTCGCTCTTGCCTACCAGATTGCTCGATCCTTCGGCGACGGCCTCGATGCGGGCCGCAAGATCCATCGACGCGCCGGAGGTCCCGGTGGTGTCGGTGCCCTTGGCCAGAAGACGAAGCGAGCGCGTGGCCGGGTCGATGTCGCGCACCTCGACTTCACCCCGGAAGGACATTGTGGCGGGACCGACTCTGACGGTGACCGTCCCCTTGTATCCGCCGTCGGGCAGGCGGTCAGTGATCTTCGCCCCGGGCATGCACCCCGCGACCGCCTCGATGTTCTGCAGGAATTCCCAGGCGACCCGGGCCGAGCCAGGCACCGGAAATGTCTTCTCGAGCTCGACTTTCATAACCGACGTGCCGCGTCCAACGCTACCTCTTGTTAATGCCGAGCTTCTTGCAGTCTTGCCACACGCGGTAAGCCGTATGAGGCATGTCCATGTGCGTCACACCGAGATGCGCAAAGGCGTCCACCACGGCATTGCTGAAACACGGGATGCCGCCGACATGCGGCGATTCGGCGACACCCTTGGCGCCGATCGGATGGTGCGGCGAAGGCGTGACCGTGTGATCGGTCTCCCAATGCGGTGTTTCCACCGCGGTGGGCAGGAAGTAGTCCATAAGGCTGTTACCGAGATGGTTGCCGTTTTCGTCGAACGGGATCGCCTGCCCGAACGCAACGGCGAACGCCTCGGTAAGTCCGCCGTGGATCTGACCCTCGATGATCATCGGGTTGATTCGCGTCCCGCAATCGTCGAGCGCGTAGAAGCGGCGGACCTTGGTCTCGCCCGTGAAGCGGTCGATGTCGACGACACAGACATACGCGCCGAATGGAAACGTCATATTGGGCGGATCATAGTATTCGGTGGCGTCGAGACCCTTCTCCATCCCGTCCGGCAGGTTGCTCGTGTGCGCGGCCATTGCGATCTCCTTCATCGTTTTGGCTTGGCTCGGATTGCCTTTGACCTTGAACCGGTCGACCTCCCATTCGAGATCGTCCTCGCCCACCTCGAGCAGATGCGCGGCGATCTTCTGCGCCTTTGCCCGGATCTTGCGCGCCGCCATCGCGGCAGCTGCGCCGCCGACCGGCGTCGAGCGCGAACCCCACGTGCCTGCACCGTACGGTGCCTTATCGGTGTCGCCCTCCTCGATCTGGATTTCGTCCGACGACAGGCCGAGCTCGGTGGCAATGATCTGCGCATAGGTCGTCGCGTGACCTTGGCCTTGGCTCATGGTGCCGAGCCGAGCAATTGCGCTGCCCGTCGGATTGACGCGGATGTCGCAGCTGTCGAACAGTCCGATCCCCAAGATGTCGCAGACTTTGGTCGGGCCAGCGCCCACGATTTCGGTGAACGTGGAAATTCCGATGCCCATCAGTTCGCCCTGCTTGCGCTTTTCCGCCTGCTCGCGGCGCAGGCCGTCGTAGTCGACTGCTTTCAATACCTTGTCCAGGGCGGCATGGTAGTTGCCGCTGTCGAGCGTCCAGCCGAACGCCGTGGTGTACGGAAATTGTTCCGCCCTGACGAAGTTGCGCCGGCGGATCTCCGCCTTGTCGAGACCGAGCTTCTGCGCCAGCACGTCCATCATTCGCTCGATCAGGTAGACCGCCTCGGTCACCCGCAGCGAACAGCGGTAGGCGACACCGCCGGGTGCCTTATTGGTGTAGACCGCGTCGACCCGACAATAGGCCTTGGGAATCGCGTAGGAACCCGTGCAGATGCTGAACAGTCCCGCCGGCAGCTTGGTGGCCGACACGTGTGAATTGAACGCGCCGTGGTCGGCGAGCGCCGTGAAGCGCAATGCCTTGATGCGACCGTCCTTGTCGGCCGCCAGTTCACCGACACCGTGATAGTCGCGCGCAAACCCGGTTGTCGAGATGTTGTCGATGCGCGACTCGATCCATTTGATCGGTACGCCAGTGACGATGGAGGCCACGATCGCGACGACATAGCCCGGATAGACAGGGACCTTGTTGCCGAAACCGCCACCGATGTCACCGCCGACGACCCGGATCTTGCTTTCGGGAATCCCCGAGAGCATCGCGACCACGGTGCGCACGAGATGCGGCGCCTGCGAGGTCATGTAGACCGTCAGCTGACCCGTGGGTTTGTCGAACGAGGCGACGCAGCCGCACGTCTCCAGCGGGCACGGATGCACGCGTGGGTTAAGGATTTCTTCCTTGACCGTTACCTCGGCATTGGCGAACGCCGCATCAGTGGTGGCCTTGTCACCCGCTTCCCATGTGAAAATGTGATTGGGGTGGGTGCGCCTGCCGTGACCGACGTTGTCCTTGTCGGCGATGTCCTCGCGAATGATTGGGGCATCGGGCGCCATCGACTTATGCGGATCAACAATCGCCGGCAGCTCCTCGTAGTCGACTTCGACGAGCTCTGCGCCATCCGCCGCGCTGTACCGATCGCTGGCGATCACCATTGCCACTTCCTGCATCTGGAAACAGACCTTCTGGTCCGCCAGCACGGCTTGGACGTCGCCGCCGAGTGTCGGCATCCAATGCAGCTTTACCGGCTTCAGGTCGTCGGCCGTCAGGACCGCGACGACCCCCGGCACCGCCAGCGCCTTGCTCTTGTCGATCGACTTGATCCGGGCATGCGCGTAGGGGCTGCGCACCATCGCTCCGAAAAGCATCCCAGGGAGCTTGATGTCGTCAACGTAGGTTCCCCGGCCGCGGATGAAGCGGGCGTCCTCCTTGCGCAACCTGGAAGCGCCCATTCCCTGAAGGCTGGTCTCGCGCTCGAGCGTGCTCTTGTCGTCGGGCATGGCAGATCCTCCACTTCGTCGGTGTTGTTCAGGCGGGCGTCGACGTGAGCTTCTTGGCCGCGTGCTGCACTGCCTTCACGATGTTCTGGTACCCCGTGCATCGGCACAGGTTGCCGGCCATCCAGTAACGAATCTCCTCTTCCGACGGATTGGGGTTTTCCTTGAGCAGCCGGTACGCGCGCGTGATCATGCCTGGGGTGCAGTAGCCGCATTGCAGTCCATGCTGCTCGTGGAAGCCTTCCTGCAGCGCATGCAGCGCGCCGCCCTGCTCGAAGCCCTCGATCGTCAGCAACTCGGCGTCTTGGCACTGCACCGTCAGCACCGTGCAGGACTTGACAGACATGCCGTCGAGATCGACGGTGCACGCGCCGCAGTGAGTGGTTTCGCAGCCGATGTGCGGGCCCGTATGCTGTAGCTTCTCGCGCAGCGTATGGATCAGCAATTCGCGCGGCTCGACGACCACGTCGACAACCTTTCCGTTGAGCTTGAACGACACCGCTTGCTTCTTGGCCATGTTCGTCTCCTCGATGTCGTTTCAGCGGCCGGCGCGGGAGCGGGCCGTGCGCAAAGCCCGCTGCGTCATTTCCCCGGCCATTGCAGTCTTGTATTCCACATCACCACGCTGATCCGCAACCGGATCGCAAATCTTCATCGCGAGCTCGGCTGCGACAGCGATCGACCCGTCGGTCAGTGGCTTGCCGCGCAGCGAATCTTCGGCGGCGCGTGCTTTCAGCGGCGTCGGCCCCGCGTTGGTCAGGGCGATGGCGACATCCCCGACCGCGTCGCCGTTCATCCGCAGAGTGACGGCCGCCGCTGCCGTCGCGAAGTCGCCGACCTTGCGCTTCAGCTTGGCGTAGCAATATCCGGTCGCCGGTGCGGGCACCGGAATCCGGATCTCGGTCATGATTTCGTCCGGCTTCAGCAACGTGTCGTAGGTGCCGACGAAGAAACGGTCAGCCTGAACAACGCGCTCGCCGGTGGCCGAACGCAGCACGAACGACGCGCCCAGTGCCAGCATTATCGCGGGATGGTCATTGCCCGGATCGCCGTGCGAGATGTCGCCACCGATAGTGCCTTTGTAGCGAACCTGGGGATCGGAAATTAGGCGCGCGCCCTCGACCAGCAATGGGCATTTCTGCTGCAGGAGCTTCGACCAGATGAGATCGTTCTCTGTCGTCATCGCGCCGATGCGAATCGTGGCGCCATCCTCGCGGATCCCCCTGAGCTCGGGAATCTTGCCGAGATCGATCAGATGACCCGGTTGAGCGAAGCGCATTTTCATCATCGGCAACAGGCTGTGGCCGCCGGCGAGCAGCTTCGCTTCGTCACCGAACTGCATGAGCAAGCCGAGCGCGTCGGGAATCGACTTGGGCGCGTGATACTCGAATTCGCGGGGAATCATCGGTCGCTCCTCCGGCGTAGTTGTTCGAGCGCCAATACTGGCCTAATGCACCGCAACAAGACAAGGGCCGGTTCTCGCCGCCGCGGTCTCGGGGAAGGGCTAGCCCGGTGCCTGGGAGGTTCCCGGCGCCGACCATTACTCCGCCGCTCGGACGTGCCATGCGTACGAGGTCTCATCCTTTGGTAGCAGGTGCGCGGCGCGGGCCGCCGCCGTCAACGCCGACTAACTGCAGCCAATGGCTCTAGAGTCACGTCCGACGCCGGAAGTTCAAGCCGCCACCCGGTACGCTGTGCGAGCCGTTGCACGTCCTCCACCGTGTCGAGGTCGGTGATGAAGCGCGTATTGGTAGTTTCGTACGCGTGGACCAGTTCGGGCCGCTGTTCGATCAGGTGGCGGCAGCCGAGGTTGGTGTCGCTGGCAAGGACTTCGGCGAGCGCCACGTCGTCCAAAATGATGGGGTTGCCGCGTTGGCAATCGACGACAGGCACCACCACATGCCCCCCCGGCCGTTTCTTGAACGCTCCAATCAGCTCGGTGAGGTCGCTCGCGCCGATCAATGGCTGGTCGGCGGGGACAATCAGGACTGCGTCAAAGCTGCCGCTCAAGGCCGCGAGCCCCACGCGCACAGAGCCCTGCTGGCCTTCGGCATGGGCCTCGTTGTGCGCCAATGTCACGACGAAGCTTTGCATCTGTTCCTCGATGGCCTCTCGCGCGTGGCCGGTGACGACGACTACCTCATCTACCCCGGCGCCGCTGAGGGCGACCAGCTGGCGGCTGATCAGCGGTACTCCCTGAAGCCGGATCAGCGGCTTGACGACACCGCCCATGCGCCGGCCTTCACCGGCAGCCAGCAGCACCGCCCCGATGCGTAGCCGCGGATGAAGCCCTCCTCCTTGTTTGAGCAGGCATCCCATGATCGTGATTTCCGCAATAACGAAAGGGGATTGAAAGGAACGTTTAAGACGGCCCCGACGCTGAACGTCACGCCGAACTGATTATAGGCTCACCAGAATTGCCGTGACGCCACCTGTTGCTCCACCTCGACCGAGATGCCCGAGATGCCGCAGGGTGCGCCGTGGCCATGTCCCCGCCGGACAGAACTCGGTTCGAGAGTTTGATCGGAAATGGAGCTTGCCGGGTAGGGGAGAGGTTGGACAGTGAGGTGGACCTAGTCAGGTACGCCATTCGATCATGCCCGAGAACATTACCATAGCAACCAGGTGAGGCGCAGTACCTGCAATGTAGAGAGCCGCTTTGCCCTCTGGGCGTCCGCTTTGAAGCTGCGCGGGCGGCCGAACTTCGCACCATCCTACGTGCAACTGGATCATCGAACCAGAGAACTCGCGCTGTTCAACCTCGCCATCGACAGCAAGCTGCGTGGCTGCGATCTGGTCGGCCTACGCGTCCACGATGTTGTCCAAGGCAGAGCAGTCGCGCCGCGGGCGATTGTCATGCGGAAGAAGACCCAGCGTTCGGTCCAGTTTGAGATCACGGAGCAAACGCGTGATGCCGTGGCCAGCTGGATCGCGACGGCGCATCTGCGGTCCGAGCAGTACCTGTTTCCGAGTCGGGTGTCGGAATCGCCCCATCTTTTGACCCGCCAGTATTCCCGGATCGTCGGGTCCTCGGTGGGGTCGATTGGGCTCGACCCCGCAGCCTACGACACCCATTCGCTGCGCCGTACCAAGCCGACGCTGATCTACCGCCGGACCAGGAACCTGCGGGCCGTTCAACTCATGCTTGGTCACACGAAGCTCGACTATCTCCCGCGCCGAACTATGTGCCGTGTACGCCTGGCAGCCTGATTTGTCGCGGGCTGGCGCTTTCAGCGCGGGACATTGCAATCCTCCTTTGGCAGGCACTTACACCTGCAAAGAGAGCGTCTTCGAACGAGTGGGGAAGATCACGCGACCCAATGGCAAGCCGAGGTGGTTTCGCCGGACCATGACCTCTTGGTGTTCCTGAACGGCGCCTGCAGTCCGACCGACTATGTCTACTGCTGCACACTCACGCTCATTCGTGGATTGCGTGCTGGCGGGACATAGTCCGGCGCGGGAGATAGAGCAGAGGATTTTTAGCTCGGCGTCGCGGCGCACGATATTCGACGATGGCCGCGGTGCCGACCGCCGCGACGGTGAGCTAAAAATCGCGTGTACTAAGCCGCCGCACGGGCGGTCGGGCTATGGGAATTGAATCAGGGCAAGCGGATGGATGGGGATCGTCGGGAGGGGAGTTGGTGATGCCCGGACGATGTCTTGAGGGTCAACGGCGTGAGTATCGCGGCCAAACATCGGGTTTAGGGTGCACTTGGGTGCGGAAATACGCGCGATTTTGGTGAGCGGCGCCAAGGCGCGCAGAGCCGCCGCGTCGGCCGGGGACTTGGCGACGGATGGCAGGCGTCGATGGGATAGGAAGCAGAGCAGAAGTGTAGTTCGGCCAAGCCGGTCCCGGTCGCCGGACCCGACGGTCGCTGATCGGGCCACGAGCGGTCGTCGAGAAAGCTTGCTTCAGGGACCGCAACAGACGGCACGGAGCCGTTCGTCGCCGTTGGCCGAAATGGTGCTATCGACCCACCGCCGACATCACGCTAAGCCGGGAGCGGACATTGAATCCAATTGGAGCAGCCATTCGGATCGTGGCAAGAATTGCCAAGACATGCATCAGCAATGAGAACGCGCCCGGCGCGACTCATGCCCGTCTACGAGTTCGAGCGGGACATCGCCCAGTCGCCAGCACCGCCACCGCTCGGCACGCCCTCCAGTTCTCAGCCGCCATCATGTCAAGCGACAATCAATGCGCGGTCATTGGGCGCGGCAGATGTTCTTCCAACACCGCGAGCAACAAGGAAGGCTTGATCGGCTTGCGCACCAATGCCGCAACACCGGCCCGCGCGACATTGGCCGGAGTAAGTCTGGGGTCATATCCGGTGTACAACACGATGGGCAGTGCGGCCCGCAGCGCGCGCGCCGCCCGGGCGAACTCCATACCCGTCATACCTGGCATCGTCTGGTCGGTAATGACCAGATCGAACGCCGCACCTCCGGCGATGGCGTCGAGCGCCGTGCGAGCGTCCACGAAGGTCGTCACCTCCAGTCCCCAGTGCGCAAGGAGATCGTTCATGAAGGTAGCGACCGATGTCTCGTCGTCGACGACCGCCACATGCCCCGCGAGGGACGCTTGTGGAAGGGCCGCGCCGCGTGTCGAGGATCGCGGAAGAGCGCCACCGCGCTCCTGCGATCGCAACGCAGGGAGCAGCACACGAAAACGCGCCCCCGCGCCCGGCACCTTCTCGACTACGACGTGGCCGCCATGTTCGTGCACGATGCCGTGCACCGTGGACAGGCCCATGCCGCTTCCCTGGCCGACGTCCTTGGTCGTGAAGAACGGCTCGAACATGCGCTCCTGCACGTCGGCCGCGATGCCGGGACCGTTATCCGAGACGGAAAGCTCGACCATGTCGCCTTCGACAATCTTGCGGCAACTCGTGCACACTTCCGCCACCCGCCCGACGAGGCGCATCGACACGCGGATCTCCCCGCTCGACTGCATCGCATCGCGCGCGTTGATGGCGAGATTCATCAGTACCTGCTCGAACTGGACCGGGTCGAGCAGCACGGGTGGCGCGTCGTCGTCAAGATCAGTCTCAAGGGCGACTGTCGCCGGTAGCGACGAGCGCAGGAGCTTAACCGACTCGCGAATGAGCGCCGCAAGCGCAAGCGGTCGCGGCTCGCCGCGACGGCCGCGGCTGAACGCCAGCATCTGCTGGATGAGATCACGCGCCCGTTCGCATGCCAGGTGCGCCCGCTCAAGATAGCCCGCCAACCGGTCGTCGCGGCCGTCTGCCGATCGCTCCGCAGCGAGCGTGACGTACCCCATGATGCTCGTGAGAAGATTGTTGAAATCGTGCGCGATGCCGCCGGTCAGGTGGCCTATCGCCTCCATCTTCTGCGCCTGACGCAGCTGCGCCTCGAGCGCCTGGCGCTCGCTCTCGATCCGCTTGCGCTCGGTGATGTCGCGGGCGATCTGCAGCACGTGCGGTTCGCCGTGGTGCAGGAAGGGGATGGTGCGCAGTTCGGTGATGATCCGCTGGCCGTCCTTGCGCAGGGCCTCCACTTCCGCGCGGCAGGCCTCGCCGGCGAGGGCACGGCGAACCATCTCGATGCGCGGCCGCACGAACTCCTCGGGATAGGGCAACCCCTCGAAGCCTCGCCCGACAACGTCCTCCCGGGCAAAGCCGAAGATCTTCTCGTGCGCCGGATTGACGTCCACGCGCTGGAGATGGCTGTTCCACAGCATCAGCGCGTCGGCCGACGCGTTGAAGATCGCGCGGTACTGCTCCTCGCTGGCGCGCAGCGCCTCGTCGGCGCGCTTGCGCTCGGTGACGTCCCGCATGACGACCAGCGCGTGCTCGCGGTCTCGATAGCGCATGGGCACGCCGTGGATCTCGACGTCGAACAGGGTGCCGTCGCGATGGTGGGTCCGCGCCTCGATGTGGCAGGGCACGCCGGCGAGGATCTCGGGCACCAGAACCGCGCACCGCGCTTGCAGCTCGGCCGGGATGAACTCGGTGAGCCGCCTCCCGATCATCTCGTCGCGCCGGTACCCGTGCATCGAGGCAAAGGCATCGTTGACGTCGACGATTCGGTGATCCGCGTCCTTCAGGAGGAGGCCATCGACCGAGGCATCGAAGATCGCGCGGTACTGCTCCTCGCTTGCACTGATCGCGTGCTCGGCGCGCTTGCGCTCGGTGATGTCGCGCGCGATGGTGAGCACGTGCGGCTGGCCGCGATGCTCGAACGGTATCGCGCGCACTTCGGTCGGGACACGCTCGCCGTTCTTGCGGATCGCCTCGAGCTCGGCGTGGCACGCCTCGCCGGCGAGCGCCCGGCGCACGAGCTCCAGCCGCGGGCGCGCGTACTCCGGCGGGAAGGCGGGATGCTCGTAGCGGCGGCCTATCACCTCGTCGCGCGACCAGCCGTAGAGGCGCTCGTATGCCGGATTGACGTCGACGCGCCGGTACTGGGAGTTCCACAGGACCAGCGCATCGGCCGAGGCATTGAAGATCGCGCGGTACTGCTCCTCGCTCGCTCGCAGCGCATCTTCGGCGGCCTTGCGTGCGGTAATTTCGCGCGTGAACGCCAGGATGCGGTGGGTCCCGGCGATCTCCGCCGCCTTGAGGCAAACCTCGCCCCAGTGCAAGCTGCCGTCGCGGTGCCTGCGGTGCCACTCGAACGCCACCGCCTCGCCCCCCTTGGCCTTCTCGATCCAGCGCGCCGCCTCGGCGCCCGTGTAGGGCGGCACGCCGGAACTGAGCTCGGCAACGGTCAGCCGGCGAAACTCCTCGACCGAATAGCCGTAGGTGCGGCACGCCTTCGGATTGGCATCGACGAATGCGCCCGTGTCCCAGTCGTGCACGAAGATTTCGTCCTCGCTTGCCTCGAAGATCGCGCGGTAGCTTGCCTCGGATGCCCGCAGCGCTGCGTCCGCACGCGTGCGCTCGATTTCCGCCACTGCGCGCATCGCGAAGATCTTGAGCATCGACTCGGCCAGCACCGCATCGCGCATCGGGCGTCGATCCATCGTGGCAATCAGGCCGAGCGGGAGCCCGTTCGAGTCATTGAGCGGCAACGCCGCATAGCTGTCCATCTCCTTAGCCGCAAACAACGTGCCTGGTGGAAACTCGGGCTTGACGCCCTCGCTGACGAAGTGGAACTCGCGACCGACGACGTGACGGCATGGCGAACCATCGAGCGCGTAGTCAAAGTTGGTGAGCGCCCTTCCGTCGAGCCATGCGGCAAGTGTGCGCATTCGCGTCCGGTCGCCATCTGCGAAGACGGCGATCATCGCCACGTCCACCTCGAGAATCGTGGAGAGGTAGCGAACCAACTCACGAAACACACCTTCGCCCTCGGCGTTCGTCACGGCAAGCGCGGCCGCTCGCAGTGCCTCTTCGCTGCGCTTGCGCTCGGTGATGTCGGTCGCAACACCGCACACCGCGTATGCGCGTCCGCTGGCGTCGAACAGCGGGAATTTATGCGACAGGTAGGTACGGGTTCCCTGTGCGGTCTCCACAATCTCCTCAAAATCAATCGCTCTCCGCTCGTCCACGACCTGACGATCGTTGCGGTGAAGCTCCGCTGCCGTCGCAGGAAACAGGTCGCCGTCGAGACAGCCGACAATCGCGGCGACAGGCATGCCTTTCATCCGCTCGAACTCGCGATTGACAAAGAGGAAACGGCCGTCGAGATCCTTGACGAACATGGCAGCCGACGTGTGATCGACGATCTGCTGCAATTGCGCCTGCGCGTCGGTCGCGACGAGATCAGAGGACAAAGGGGCGACGCTGGTCATGGCCAAGACTCGGAAGGGGTAGCTATTGTGGCCAGTCTAGCTCCGACGCAACCGGCCGGACGAACTGTTACCTGCCAGTTACACGCGAAACACCTCCGTTACGAAGCGTCGCGCGGCGGCACATACATGTAACCGGTGCCGCGCACGGTACGGATCGCCTGAGGATGCGCCGGATCGTCCTCGATCTTGCGGCGTACGCGCGCAATGCGAATATCGATCGAGCGGTCGAAGGGCTCCCACTCGCGGTTGCGCGTCAGTGTGAGGAGTTGGTCACGGTTGAGGACCTGGTTTGGCCGTTCGAGGAAGACCTTGAGCAGATCGAATTCCATACCGGTGAGCGGCATCTCGCTACCGTCGGCGTCGAACAGTTGGTGTGAAGCGAGATCGAGAACGCACGTACCCACCCGCACGCGTGACAAAGCCACAACGGCAGGCGCCTCGGCTACCGGCGTGGTCGGCGGGCGCGCCTGCATTCGACGCATGACGCTCTTGACCCGTGCGCGCAGTTCGCGCGGGTCGAAGGGCTTCACGACGTAATCGTCGGCGCCGACTTCCAAGCCGGCAACGCGGTCCGCCACCTCGGCGGAGCCGGTGACCATGATGATCCCGACGTCGTAGCGCTCCCGCAGGAAGCGCGCGAGCGTGAACCCATCCTCCCCCGGAAGGTTGACGTCGAGCAGGACGACGTCAGGCAGACTTTGCTCGACAGCCTCGCGCATCGCGGTGCCGCGGTCGGCCTGCGCGACCTCGTAGCCGTGCGTACGAAGGTACTCCGCCAGCATTTCGCGCACGGAAGTGTCGTCCTCGACGATCAGGATGTGGCCGTTGAGTGCCATGGTCCCCGCATAGGCTTGATGGTCGTCGCGCCGGAAGTATAGCGCCCTGCAACGCGCCTTCCCACCCGGTCGCTCGCGCGACCGCGGTTGACCGGCGCGGAGTGCAACGGCGACCGCCGATACATACGAAACAAACTGTTTCTGAAGTGTCGTCGACCGGATACGTGGCGCCGGCAAAGTAGGCACCCTGCGTCCGGCATTGGCACCCAGAAAGGCCCGAGGCAGGCACGAAATCACGTCACTTGTCACCAAAGGAACGACTGCGATGAACGCGCAAGACATTCGCCACGCCGTTGTCGCCGACGACCTCGACGCCTGGGCGCGTCACACGCATGCGGCTAACGGTTTCGGCGACGTCGCCTTGCCACCCAACCAATCCTCAAGGAGAACTTCCATGCTTGCCTCGCAATCCACACTGCAACCCCATGTCGATTCCGCGCGTTACGCCAAGGCGGTAGAGGTGTCCAAGCGCATTCGGTGGGATATCGACCGCGACGTGATTCGCGGCCGGAGCTTCGATTTCACCAAGCGGTTCCTGCCCGGCGGGCTGTCGAAAGTCGATCGCCTCGACTTCCTCACCGCGAACGACCAACGCCTCCTCAGCCAGATTCAGGGCCGGACCTACGCCAACATATTCGGCCTGGTCGAGCGCTTCATCGCGGCCAAAGTGCTCGACGTGAGCCGCGAGCATTGGCTCGGCGACCAGACCGCGCTGGAGGCGCTGGTGCGCTTCGGCGACGAAGAGATCAAGCACCAGGAGCTGTTCCGCCGCATCGAGCGCATGTGCGCAGAGGGTATGCCCGAAGGTTACACATTCGTGCCGGAGCCCAATGCCGTCGCGTCGGCCGTGCTCGCGAAGTCCACATGGGCAGTGCTGGCACTGACCTGCCATATCGAGTTGTTCGTGCTGGTGCACTATCGCGAGAGCATCGAGGCGGACGCTGATGCGTCCGAGCTTTGGAAGGATGTGTTCCTTTACCACGCGAAGGAGGAGTCGCAGCACGCGATCATCGACGAACTGGAGTGGGTGCGTGAGAACGCGAAGCTCACGCCCGAGGCGCGCGATGCGGCGGTAGACGACTTGATTGCGCTGGTGGGTGCCGTCGACGGGATCCTCCAAGCCCAGTCCAGCGCGGACACCCACTACTTCGTCGACATCTGCGGCCGGCCCATGACGGCGGTCGAGGTCGAAGCCGTGAAGGCAACCGTTCTGGCCGCGTATCGGTGGCAGTACATCGTCTCGGGCGTGCAGACTTCGCGGTTCGGCGAATTGTTGAACGGGATGATCACCCCGGCGCAAGGGCAGCGCATCGGCGCCGCGCTCGCGCCGATCATGGCCTGACCGGCCCGTCGATCGACGAGGATCCCGTAATCATGGCAATAACCTGCCCTATCGGATTCGACGTTGCCGGGCTGCGCGCGCAAGTGCTGGCGACTTACGACCGTGTCGCGCGCGACCCCAGTGGCGATTTCCACTTTCACCGTGGCCCACGCTACGCGGCCGACTACCTCCGTTACGACGCCGACGAACTCGCGCTACTGCCCCACGCGTGCACGGTGCGTTTCGCCGGCGTCGGCAATCCGCTGCGCATCGGGCCGATCCGTCCAGGCGAAACGGTCCTCGACCACGCCTGCGGCGCCGGCATGGACCTGTTGCTGGCCGCTCGCCGCGTCGGGCGGGGCGGCCGTGCCATCGGCGTCGACATGACGCCCACCATGCGACATGTCGCAACCCACGCGGCGGCCGAAGCCGGCCTGGGCGCGATCGTCACGATCCGAGCCGGATTCTTCGAACAATTGCCGGTCGGCGACGAGAGCGTCGACGTCGTGATTTCGAATGGCGTCGTCAACCTTGCGCCCGACAAGTCCCGCGTGTTCGCTGAAATTTATCGCATCCTGCGTCCGGGTGGTCGCCTGTATCTCGCCGACGTCGTGGTTCAGCGCGAACTGAAGTACGAGGTGCGCAATAGTCCGGACCTGTGGGCGGCGTGCATCGCCGGCGCGCTACCGGAGCCCGAGCTCGCTGAACTTGCGCTCGCATCAGGACTGCGTGATCCGCATATTACGGAGCACTTTGACTGCTTTCGCGACACCACCGCCGAGACCAAGGTAGCGCACGACCTGCACGTCCAGGCAGTCAATTTCTTGGCCCGCAAGTAGGAACGAATCCGACCGCGCGCCGAAACAATCGCGCAACAAACTGTTTCCCTATCGACGCATTGACGATACCGAACTCTCTCACCATAGCGGTATGCGCTCGCCCGACACCATGAACACGGATGCGCGGCGCCGGACCATGAATGGAGAAATGAGATGACCACGATCAGTTTCCAACCGCACCTCAACGCCGGCATACCGGGGTTCGGCACGTCGTCGATGGCGAAGCTTCGCGTCGCCGGCGCGACCGATGGAGCGTCCTCAATTGTCAGGCCAGTTGCCCTCAATCGCGGCAATGTGCTTCGCATCAAGAATGGTCGAGGAACGCGGGTCCACGCGGCAAGCGGCGTGCTCTGGATCACCGAGGAGAACAGTCACGAGGACCACGTGCTGCTGCCGGGCGACGCCATCGATCTCGCCAAAACCGGCACGGCGATCGTGTTCGCCCATCGGACGGCGCGCGTCGTCGTCGAAGTTCCCGCTGGTGTTACCCCACCGCACGCGGTCGAAATGGCATTGGCGGATGGTGAATCTGGAAGACGCATTGCGCTAGCCGAACCCACGCCGATATCGCTGCCCCCGATTGTCACGGGAATCGCAACCGTCATCGTGAACGCGGTCGCGTCGATTCGGAAGATGGTGACGACACTCAGCTCACGTTGGGACGCTGCCGATGCGAGCGCCACGAAGACTTATGCGCCCATGACGTATTCCGACGGTTATCCATCACGGGACGAGCGGCGGCGGATGATGCGCGGTACGCGCGAGGTCGAGTGCGCGGTTATTGACGAGTGGATGTTGTGGAGGATGTGATGAATCCGAAATCGATGCAACAACCCGCCGGGAGTCAGGCAACGGTCATCTGTCTGCACTCGAGTGGAAGCACCGGTGGGCAGTGGACTGCGCTGCGCGCGCAACTCGGACCCGACGTCCTGGTACTGACGCCCGATTTCCACGGTCACGGCACGGGGCCGGCGTGGCACCGCTTCGACGAAGACATCGTTGCCGCCGATGCTGCTCGGATCGCCTGCCTTGCCGGAGGCGTTCCTGGCGGCGTCCATCTTGTCGGCCACTCGTATGGCGGCGCGGTGGCGCTGCATGTAGCGCTCTACCATCCTGGGAGCGTGGCGAGCGTCGCCGTCTACGAGCCTGTCGTGTTTCGGCTGTTGTTCGATTATCACGGCCGGCGGCGATCCGCGTCCGAAGTCATCGAGATCGCGAGCGACATGCGGCGCCAATTGCGGTCCGGCAACGCCGGTGGCGCTGCTGCCCGCTTCGTCGATTACTGGGGCGGCAACGGTGCGTGGCGCGCACTGTCCGTCGGCCAGCGAGCCGGCGTCATGAAGTGCATGGGTGTCATCGCGGCGCATTTCGCAGCCCTCGCGAGCGACGCCCCACGGCTTTCCGATTATCGTTCCTTGCGCACGCCGGTGCTCGCGCTGCTCGGAAGCGAAATGCGCGCGCCGATTCGGCGTATCGGCGAGCTCTTGCGATTCGCATTGCCAAACGCGACCTTCGACACAATGACCGCGATGGGCCACATGGGGCCGATTACCCACCCGGGCGCGATTGCGCAGCGCATCGCGCGATTCGTGCTGGAACACGCTTTCGTGCCCGGCCCTGTTGCGCGCAAGCTCGCCGCCTGACGGAGCCTTCCGATGACCCAATCGATGACTATCCCCCACTGGGTAATTCCCGGATTCGCAGGCTGGACGCTCGCTGTGCTGACGGGATGTGGCCCATGACGCAAAAGTGATCCGCGACCGGTCCTTGTTTCACGGGCAACACCGCACTCATGCTTGTGTGATTAAATTCCCGTTAATCCATAACGTTCTGTTGAACTTCAAATCCTTCTCCGGTATTGGTGGCGCACTATGGCGAAACGCTATTTGAGTATCCTCGATACGATCGGCAACACGCCCGTCGTTCGCATCAACCGGCTGGCACCGGCAGGTGCGAACCTGTTCGTCAAGGTCGAGGCCTTCAATCCGCTCGGGTCGGTGAAGGATCGCCTTGCCCTCGGCGTGATTGAGGCAGCGGAGAAATCCGGGGCGCTGAAGCCCGGCCAGACCGTCCTCGAGGCGACCAGCGGAAACACCGGCATCGGCCTTGCGATGGTCTGCGCTGCCAAGGGCTATCCGCTGGTGCTGGTTATGGCGGAGCCGTTCAGCGTCGAACGGCGCAGGCTGATGCGCTTCCTCGGAGCCAAGGTGGTGATAACTCCGGCAGCCGAGCGTGCCGTCGGCATGATCAACAAGATGGAGGAGCTTGCTGCTGCGCATGGCTGGTTCATGACCCGCCAGTTCGAGAACGAGGCCAATCCAGACTACCATTCGCGGACGACCGCGCGCGAAATCCTCGACGACTTCGCCGGCGAACGGCTCGACTACTGGGTGACCGGCTATGGCACCGGCGGGACGTTGAAGGGAGTGGCGCGGGTGCTCGCGAAGGAGCGGCCGGAGACCAAGATCATCGTCTGCGAGCCGGAGGATGCGCAACTGCTCGCCAGCGGAATCGAACAGTCGCGCAAGCCCGATGGCACACCCGCCGCGCCGCACCCGAACTTCAAGTCGCATCCGATGCAGGGTTGGACGCCGGACTTCATTCCGAAGTTGACGGGCGACGCCGTTGACATGAAGCTCATCGACCGCATCCTGCCGATCTCGAATGTAGAGGCCATCCGCTGCAGCAAGGATCTCGCCACCAAGGAAGGCATCTTCGTCGGCATTACCTCCGGCGCGACCTTCGCCGGCGCACTCAAGGTCGCTGCCAAGGCGGAGCAAGGCTCGAACATACTCTGCATGCTGCCGGATACGGGCGAGCGCTATCTCAGCACGCCGCTTTTTGCCGACATCGCGGCGGACATGAACGAGGAGGAACTGGCGATCTCGCGCTCGACGCCGGGTGCCCAGTTGAAGACCTGAAGCGGAGCCGACCCATGACCATCATCTCGCGGCGAACAGCGGCGGCGAACGGCGCCTTCGAAGCCGTGAAGACGTTCTATTTCAATTCGCGTTACAGCGAGCGGCGCACCGATCCTGATATTGCGGACTTCACCTTCGGCAATCCGCACGAGATGCCCCTCGACGGAATCGTCGCGGCGATCCGCGAGGGGGCAGTGCCGCAGAACAAGGACTGGTTCGCCTACAAGACCAGCGAGGAGGCACCGCAGGCTTTTCTCGCCCGCGAGGTCGGCAGGGAGCTCGGCCTTCAATTCGATCCGCCGGACATCGCCCTCACCGCCGGCGCCTTCGGGGCGATCTCGGTCGCTTTCCGGCTTGTGCTCGATGCCGGTGACGAGGTCATCTACTCTGAGCCGGCGTGGTTCTGTTACGAGCCGATGCTGCTCGCCGCCGACGCCATCCCTCGGAAGGTGCCGCTGAAGCAGCCACGCTTCGATCTCGACCTTGACGCGATCGACGCAGCGATCGGGCCGCGGACGCGGTTGGTGATCGTTAACACGCCGCACAATCCGACCGGCCGAATCTACGGGCGGGAGGTGCTGACCGCGCTCGCCGAGCGGCTCGAGCGCGCCTCGAACCGGATCGGCCACCGCATCTTCCTGCTGACGGACGAGCCGTATCGGCGCCTGCGCTTCGACGGACGCAGCTTCGTTAGTCCGGCGGCTCTCTACCCCTGGACGCTCATCTCGTACAGCTACGGCAAGGTGCTGCTCGCTCCGGGCCAGCGGTTGGGCTATCTGGCGATCTCCCCGCTGATGCCCGCCGCAGACCGGCAGGCGCTGCGCGACGCGATGTTCGCAACCCAGATGGCGCTGGGCTGGTGCTTTCCCAATGCCGTCATGCAGTACGCCATTCCGCATCTCGACCGACTGTCAATCGACGTTCAGACGCTCACTCGCCGCCGCGACGTGCTGAGCGAGGCGCTGACGAGGGCAGGCCACGCCGTGCTGCCACCGCAAGGGACGTTCTACCTGTGGGTCAAATGGTCGAGCGACGATCCTGAGCACCAATGGAATGCGCTCGCCGATCACGGCGTCTTCGTAATGCCGGGCAGCATCATGAACGCCAGGAATTACTTCCGAATAAGCTTGACCGCCTCCGACGAAATGGTCGCACGTGCCCTGCCAGTCTTCGCTGAAGGGTCGTGAGGATGCAGATGGCCTGGCGCCGCTGGCGCCTCGCCGTTTGCTTGCAAGGGCGGCACGGTTTGCCCATCGTGCAACACCCTGCGCATAGTGGCGACGGTGGCGCATCTCACGAATAGCGTCTTGCGGGCCCTGCCGGTGCGGCAGTGGGTACTGGCGGTGCGCAAGTAGCTGCGGCACTTCCCGCAGCGCGGCATCGGTCTCCAGCACGCGACCTTGCGCCTGTTGCTGCGACCAGTGGAGCAACGCCTGCATGCACGCAGTCCGGGCGCTGCTACCGCGACGCGCCTAGGCGCGACACGGCCTCGGCCGACTCCCGCCGAATCGTTGGCGATCCGTCGGCAGAGAACGACCCGATCCAGTCAGACCGATTGCCGAGAAGCAGTCGTTCGCATCGCGACTCGCCAACAGAACGCGCAACAACGCATACGGCAGCTTGCCTCGCGTCGCGCCGGCACCGCTAAGCTCCGACGTAAGTCGGTATCCAGCCTCCGGGCGACGAGAGATCGATGCTGTCGGGATGCCGGGATGCCCGGCCGGATAGAAGAACGCGCTCGCCGCGGTAGGCCCAGACGCGGAGGTCGGTCCAGAGAGACACGCCCTCGCTCGCGTCCACGCGCGACTTCGGCGCTCTTCGCTGCGCGACGTAAGGATCACCCTTCTTGAGGAGTCGACGCAGGCGCGTGCGGCTCACCTGCGCTGCCGTGAGAAGGCCGTGGCTCGCGAACCCGTGGCACGGCTTGAAGAACCACTGCTCCTTTTCGCGCGCGAGTTCGTCGACGTTTTCGGGGCCCAGCAGACGGGTCTCCGGCACGTGAACGCTCAGCAGGGCTCTCTCGTGGGGCTGAATACCGAGCTCGACGTCGCTGACCGGCATCGAGAGCGGCTCGAGCAAGCGCTTGTCGCTCCGCGTCGCGTAGGTGAACGCATTGGGCGCCACGAGCACGCTGCCCTCCGCGTAGGCGGAGCGGAGGGCCGAGAAGGCTTCGCCCTCCCAGAAGAAGTCGGTCGAGCGGTTGATCACGAACGCGACGCGGTCGCCACGGCAGAGCAGCTGTCCGCCTTCCCAGGTGGTCTCCGCCGGCGAGCCAGTCTCGGCGCGCCATCCGGCACGTCGACATAGATCGCGGAGGAGCAGGTGCTCGTGCCTGAACTTGCCCTCTCTCAGGGACTCTACGTCATCGAGGATCAGCACGAGACCCGGCGAGGGCCCCTCGGGGAAGGCCCGAGCTTCCGTTCGGATCATGCCGAGCACGCGCTCGCCGAAGGCCGGAACGGACAGCGGTGCCTCGAGCGCGCGACGCTCGCCGACTGCGGAGAGCTCGTAGTAGAGGCGATTGAGGATCGCCGCGAACATCATCCCCGAGCCGTTGTCGTTGCATTCGATGAGCTGGAAGCGATCGGGACGCTCCGGCGGGAGATGGAAATCCCACGCGCTGAAGAAGCAGACCTCCGAGCGCCGCTGTCGGGCGATCGCGGGGCCGCTCGCCGTCATCGCCTCTTGCCAGGCGGGACGCGTGGTGACGCGATCGAAGACGCGGATGAAGCTCTCCATCGCGGCCAGGAGCGCGCGAGGGACGACTTGAGGTACGAGCGCGACCGAGAAGCCCTCGGGCACGTCCGGCATGCCGGCTTCGCGTAGCGCTGCATACAAGCGATCTGCGAAGCCTGGCATGGTCGCCGCCTCGTCGCGCTGTCGGTGATGCAACTGCGATGCCGCTCGAGACCGCGGAGGAGAGGATAGGCATTTCAACCGCGTGAGTCGAAGTGTGGGGGAGCCGGTGGCACGGGTCAAGCGTCGATTTTCGGTGACAAGGGGCTGCTCCGCACGCTAATCGTGGCACTTTCCGGCGGGCGCGCTTCCATGTGGCATGCGAATCAAAGACGGAATCGTACGACCGCTTTCAAGCGAATTGGGAAACAGCAACGACGGACTGTTCCTGGCCGGTCAGAGACACACGCCGCGTCGGTCGCAATACCTGGAACCGCGGCTTTGCTGTCGTTAGCGTGAAGCTCAGCGGCAGCAGCGGGTCGAATCGCGGGCTATTTGGATCGAGGGCGTTTTAACCTAATCGAACAATGTCCGTCAGGTCGAATATCGGTTAGGACAGTTCACCGTCTCGCAAGACGCCCCCCTTTCAAACACTGATCGCAGCGTCACTCGGCCCGATACGGTAACTCTAGCCGCGTCTATCTTGCGCCTGCCCCGGCATCCCTGCCCTGCCTCGTAGGGCGTGAGAATCGAGCAAAGACACGAGTGCAGAGCGAGGTTACTTTGCCGCGACGCTCGCCTGTGGGTGCTGCAACTCGGCCAGAGCAGCCCTGAGCGCGGTCAGCTCGCCCCGAAGGCTCTCTATCGTGCTTGCGCGCTCGCTCCGCGACCGTCGCATCGCGCTCCTTTAAGCTCCGCGTATAGGCTTGGAGGCGCGACAAATGGTCGCGGTTTGTGAAGCCGTCCCGCAGCGGACTTGCTTCGGCTCAAGAAAAACGCCCCGAAAGTGGTTCATATTGAAGCCAGTTACGAACCTCGGCATCGCCGGATCTTCGGAAAGGGCGCGCTATGGCGTCGACATGGTGGCTGCTATCTGCGCTCATACTGGGCGGCTTCACGGGAATCTTGGTATTCGCGCTCATGGACATGGCGCAAAAAGAAGAGAAACGTGCCGCCAGAGCTGAGAAAACACTTAAATTGCAGTTGCTAGGTTTGCCGGAACTCGACCGGCAGTGGGGTACCACTCACTCCCCCAGGCCTGCGCGCAATTTGGCCTCAGAACCGAAGCACCGCGCGCGCATAGCCGCCTAACACGGACGGGAAGCAAATGCCTACCGCTGCCTTAGTGGGTTAGTTGGCCCAAAGAGGGATTAGTATGTCCTTTCGCCTCGTTGGCTGCTGTGCGCTCTGCGCCGCTGTCGTCCTGGCCGCTGGCGGAGGGTCGGTACAGGCGGCTGATCCGCCAACCACACCGGTGACCCCAGCAGCGCCGGCGCCGGCGGCACCACCGCCACCGACGCCGCCAGAATCGGTGCCCGAGACCACGCCGAGTCTCATTTACTCCGGCGCCCAGACCTACGTCACGATCTCGCAGGCACCAACCCAGACCGTCGAAGAAGCAAGCATCAACGGCACGCTTGTCTGGGTCAAGGTTACGCCTCGGTACGGTCGCCCGTATTACCTGATCCCGACCGACAGCGGTAGCACGTTTATCCGCCGTGACAGCCTCGACACGGGGCTCAAGGTACCGAACTGGGTGCTTTTCTCATGGTGAGCTGACGTCCCGGCGGTCGGCCGCCGAAGTACCGCGCCTCGCTGCGATAGTGGAGCTGCTCGAGATATGCGGCATTTGCGTTGAACACTTCGACTGCTGCTTCATTGAGGACCTAGTCACGTACGCCATTAGATCATGCCCAAGAACATGACCATAGCAACCCCCAGGTGAGGCGCAGTACCTGCAATGTAGGGAGCCGCCTTGTCCCCTGGCCGTCCGCTTTGAAGCTGCTCGGGCGGCCGGTTTTCGCAGCATCCTATGTCCACCTTGGGTTCGTCTTCTGCCGAATGAAGGCGTCGGCCATCCGGCGGCTGCCGGCCGGAAAGGGAAGTTCGAACTCGAAGCCCAATGGCGGTGAGCGGACTTTGCTGCATGCGCTCCCACACTTCGCGCCGTTCGCAGAGTGGGAGCGGTCGTTGACCGTCTCAAAACTATCCGAGGCGCACGCCGGAGGAGACCGACCTCCGGCGCCATCCTTAGCCACGCTCAGGCTGCGACAGCCAACTGCATCGCGCCGAGGGTCTTCGCAAGGGCGCGAAGCAATACCGCCCCATCCCCCCGCCAGGCGCTGCCGTGCATACACGCCAGCACCTGCGGCTGCTCGCGAGCCAGGCGCTCCAGGACCTCGGCGGTGTGCGGTGCATGCGCGTAGTAGTCCATCGGGGCGCGGAACGCTTCGCTCGGCCCGAGGATGTCGGACTCGGTGATCGGCGTAGCGCCGCTGCCGCCCTGCGTAAAGAGATCGCCGCAAAGCAGGGTGTGTGTCTCGGTTTCCATCATGAAGCCGCATTCCCAGCCGTGCGGCACGTGTGGGGCGTCTAACCAGCGTAGCGCGTGCTGGCCTGTCTTCAGGACATCGCCGTCGGCGAGGGCCCGGGCGGGGCGGTCGGCGAGGTCGTTCACGGACACCATGGCGGCGACCTGGCCGCAGACCGGGACCGCGCCCGGCGCGGCGGCGAGGAAGTCGTTCAGCGCGCCGCATTCGTCGGCTTCGACGTGCGAGAAGGCGACGTAGCGAATCTTCTCCAGCGGCAGCACCTTGCCGACCGCCTCGGCAACGAGCGGGTACATGCGGCGCGGGCCGGTGTGAAAGACGAGGGGCTCGACGTCGGCGATCAGGTACTGATTGAAGTTGAAGCTGGGGCCGCCGGGAATGTCCACGGGCGTGTTGATCCGGTAGATGCCTGGGGCGATCTCGTGGAGGTTGGTGCCACTTGCTGCGTTGGTGATCATGGGTTTCTCCGTGGTTTGGATGCCCCCGGTTGTGTAACGAATTGCCCGGGCGTTACACATCCCAGCAAATGGTCGCTATGCTCCGGGCGTGCCCCAAGACGTTGCAACCCTCGAGGATGCCGCGCTCGCGCGCCGCATTGCCGCTGCCGGCAGGGGGGTCGATTCTGCAGCCGAAACAGAGCTTTATCGGCGGCTTGCGCCACGCGTGCGCCTCTACGGCCTGCGCCACCTGCGCGATCCGCATGCGGCGCACGATCTCAAGCAGCAGGTGCTCCTCATGACGCTCGAGCGGCTGCGGGCGGGCAAGCTGCGCGAGCCGGAGCGAATCGCCTCGTTCGTGCTGGGCATGTGTCGCATGGTGGTCCTGGAGATCCGGCGCGGCGCCCGGCGCCGCGAGACGCTACTCGAGACCTACGGCGACACTGCGGAGGCGGTCGAGGTGCCCGAGCCGCCGGCGCTCGACGCGGACAAGCTCGCCGCATGCCTGCACGCCCTTGCCGAGCGCGATCGCACGGTGGTAGCGCTGACGTTTTTCGCCGACAAGTCCGGCGACGAGGTGGCGAAAGAGCTGGAGCTTTCGCCCGGCAACGTGCGAGTCATCCGCCACCGCGCGCTCGCGCGGCTGCGCGAGTGCATGGGCGGAGAGGCGCAATGACGGACTCACGCTGCGCAAAGCCGATCGAGTTCGAGGCGCTTGTCGCTTACTGGCTCGGCGAGCTGCCGGCGGCGGCGGAAGCACCGATCGAGGAGCACATTTTCGGCTGCGTCTACTGCACACGGCGGCTCGAAGAGCTCGCCGCCCTGGCTTTCGGAATACGCACGGCGGTGCGCAGCGGCGCGGTCCGAGCCATGATCACGAAAACCTTCCTCGAACACATGAAGCGGCTGGGCATGCGCATCCGCGAATACCGCCTGGCGCCGGGCGAGCGCGTGGCCTGCACGATGCGCGCGGACGACGACGCGGTGGTCGGCCGCATGCAGGTGCCGCTTGCGGGCGTGAGGCGCGTGGATGCGTTACAGAGCCTCGACTTGGGCGACGGCCGCGTGCAGCAATGGCGGGCGGAGGACGTGCCTTTCGATCCGGATGCCGGCGAGGTGCTCACCTTGCCCTCGGCCACGGCGCTGAAGAAATTGTCGGCCCATATGTTCCGCGTCCAGCTCGTCGCGGTGGACGAGGCGGGCGAGCGGCCTCTCGGCGAGTACACATTCGCGCATACTCCGAGCTGAAAAGAAGCGCATCGACGGACTGAACGTCCGCACCGCCGATCAGCGTGGCCAGTCGGGACTACGCAGCGGCGACGCCGAACCCTTCTATTGCGCGGACTGCCTTGGGGTTGCAACCTCCCTCGGAGCTCCCGTCAGACGTTGGATGTCGGCTTCAGCGCGCGCGGATGTCCGCTTCGGACAAAGTGAGATGACCAGAGTGGGTCGATGTGAGACCGTCGACGATCAGCCGGCGCGCGGCCAATTGCGGGCAGTCGGCCCGACGCGTCAAAGCGGGCGCTGCAGACACCGCGTCCCAGCCGCACCGTTACACTTCGACTTCCTGGCAGGCGCCTTCAAGGCCGTGCGGCGCCGCACAGTGGCTAGTTCGTTCGACGCTGTCACCGCCCACGTTCGATTCGCGGCCGGACGCTACACTGCGCCGTCATCGGCTCCGGATCGCGCAAGTTAGGTCGGCCGAAGTGGTTGCTCGGCCAGGACTGGAACGATGAGCGGAGAAAATCAGCAACGGCCACCAAAACAAAGGAGCCTGCGAGTGAGCTTGCGACTACTTCGGCGTTTGGCTTGCGTGGTACTGCTCAGTATTACCACCGCGCGGGTGAGCGCCGCGCAAGATCCTCAAGATGTGTCATCGGCGTGGTCGGCACCCGAGTCGCCCTCCGTGCTCAAGATTGACAAGACGTTCGCGAACGGCCCGGATCAACTGAGCGGGACCCTGTACGTTCCGTCTGTCTCGCAGCGTGTTCCTGCCGTGGTGGCCTTTCATGGGGCATCGACCCCCACGCGTGAAGCGCCTCTGTTCCGGCATCTCGAGCAAATGCTGCCGCAACTCGGTGTCGCGGTGTTCGTCTACGACCGGCGCGGCAGTGGAAAGTCCGTCGGCAAGCCGGCCCACGGCGACTACGGGTTGCTTGCCGACGACGGCTTGGCCGCGGCACGAATGCTGGCTCAAGACCCTCGCATCGACCCCCGACGGATAGGGTTCTGGGGCTTGAGCCAGGGAGGATGGTTGTCGCTGCTCGCGGCCTCGCGACGCGCAGATGTCGCGTTCGCCATCTCCGTCTCCGCACCCATCACCACGCCCGATATTCAGATGAATTTCGCCGTTGCGAACATTCTCAGGATCAAGGGGTATTCGCAAGCTGACATCGACACGGCTATCGCCGCCAGGCAAGCGGTGGATGACTTCGAGCGAGGACGGTTGGGCCGCGCGACGGCGCAGCGGCGCCTGGACGAGGCCGCGGCCAAGCCATGGTTCGACTTGATCTACATGGACAAGACCTTTGCCGATCCGGATCAGTCCGGCTGGGCCAAGGAGATCAAGAACGACCCCCTGCCGACGCTGTACAAGGTAAAGGTTCCGACCCTGATCGTCTATGGCGCCAAGGATCCCTGGATTCCCGTCCGCGCCTCGTTGGATCTGCTGCAGCAACATGCGCCGCAGCTTCCGAATGTCGAGACAGCCGTGATTGCTGGTGCCGATCACGACATGATGCTATCGATATCGGCCGAAGCCCAGATCGACCCGGCGCACTTGACCGAATACGCACCAGAAGCTGCTGCGTATTTTTCGATGCTCGCATCCTGGCTCACTGCACACGGAATTGCCCATTCGGGCGGCGCCGTCATGCGAAGAGGTCGCCCAGAGCGGTGAGCGGATGGCGCCATGCGGACATGTGCGAATTGCTAGGTCCGGTTTTCCCGAGACCGACCGTCCTCAACGGTTCGATAGCGCCAGTTCGAGCCGCCGCCGGCAAAGGCGGCAGTCCGTCTGTTGCGGACCCCGAAGCAAGCCTTCTCGACGACCGCTCGCAGCCCGATCACGGCCATCCCTGCGCTCGGACGTGGTCGATCGACTCCGCGTGACCAGTCATTCCTATACAAACTGCGCCTGGGCGATGGGCGCGGGCGAAGCTTCTGCGTCAATTCGTCGCGCATTAGACCGGCACTTACTTGGGCGAGCCAAGTTTCTGTATAGACTCCGTCAGTTCATTGGTTCTAGCGAGCAGGCGCATCAGGCGAATGCTTAACGTGGTTGACGGCGATCAAGGGGCCACTTGCGCATTGGGAGTCGAATACTTCAAGAGGGCTGGCGCTGCAGCGACTCGGCGACGCGAAGGAGGTTCAGTCCATGTCAACCGGAGGTAGGCGCGTAGCAAGACGAAAGCAGAACACGGAGGCCGTTTCCTGGTGGTGTTTGCGAGTAGGCTTGGCGCTGCTATTGACTATCGCGCTTGCACAAATAAGTTCCAATATCTCCCCCATCTGGCTGCCGCGAAGGGCAGGAGTTTCCATACTTGATTCCAAGCACCAAGCTCAGGAGGTACTCACCTTCAACCTCCACAGCGAGTTCGGCGTTGATTCGCTTTTGGCCGATCGAATCGTGCGCGCAGCGCGCGAAGCAAGTGCGGCCACGCAGATGCCGATAACGCTACTGCTAGCCGTGATGGCAGTGGAGTCCGAGTTCAACCCTGCTGCGCGCAACAAGAACGACCTGGGCCTAATGCAGGTGAATCTGGACTATCACTCGCACGAAATCGGCAAACTCAAGAGTCCTAACGAGCTCCATAAGGTCGCTACCAATGTCAAGATTGGCGCGCAGATACTACGCCGTTACGTGGACGAGGAATCAGGCAAGGTCTACCCCGCGTTACGGCGTTACAACGGCCTAGGGAAGAACAACCACTACCCGGAACGCGTGCTGAAAGCCAAGGAGCGTTTCGACCGCTTGCTGGCGTACGCCGGCCATTGAATAACAAATCGCATTGGCGCGGTGGCCGTGCTACGAAGTCGGCCTCGCGGGCGGTGCGCGGTTGTGCGAGCGCGCTAAAGGCCGCAAACGCGCGGCGCTCGATTGTGCAGCGCAGTTCTCCATGGCCGTCGGATGTTAGTCCTACACCGACCTTCCACGCCGCCCTAAACTGATATCAGCGGCCGCCTGATTCCGCGCCCCTGACGCGATGCGTATCTTCAACGGCATCGCGGGTGCCGGGATGCGATAAGCAACCTTGGTGGCGTCCCGTCCGGCGAGCATCTCCCGGGGGGCCATCTTGCAGGATGGCCGCAAGGAGGACGGGCCGACAATCACGACAGGAGGAGTTATGAAATCGGCGCAACTCATACGAAGTGCAAGCGCAGTCGCGATCATCTTGCTCGGTGGCGTTGGCGGTGGTGTCGCTGGCCAGGAATTGGCGAAGGACAGGTCCTCGACAACGGCGAGCACGAGCGCGTCGGCCGGCACCGGTACTACGTCGACGGCCAGGAACACGACGAATTCGGGCAATAACGATATCGGCACGATCGCGACGAGCCCGAGCTACGGCGGGCACACACCGAAGTCGGCAATCACCGCCGGCGAGGTTGCCGCACAGAACTGGGCAGCGGCGAACGCCCAAAGCTCTCCCGCGACGACGGCTCAAAGCGAGTTGATGACGAACGCTCAGAGTTCATCGATGCAGAAAGTGTCGGACGTGAGGAGCGCGCAGCAAGCGCTGAAGGACAGCGGCTACAACGTCGGCGCGATTGACGGGAAGATGGGCCCGAAGACCGCGGCGGCGCTGCGCAAGTTCCAGAAGGACCACGACATCAAGGCGACCGGACGTCTCGATTCCCGGACGCTGGCGGCTCTCGGCGGTTCGCCCGGTTCGACGTGAGGTCGTAGAACCCCGGTACCCGCTCGAGCCCCAGGAGATCCCGGGGCTCGGCTAGTCGACGACTGTAGCAACCGGCAGCAGGTGGGTCCGGTTGCTCGCTGCACGCGAACTGACGCGGGTCGCAGCGCCGGTGACACCGGGTGTGGTCGCGCGGAACGCGTGTGCGCGTGACTACACGCTCGCCGAGCGCCGGCGCCGCAGGAGCAGTCCCAGCAGGGCACCGCCCAGCAACCAGAGGGAGCCGGGCTCCGGCACGGCCGCAGCGGCTACGCCGCCGCTGACGTAATCGAGCGCCCGGTCCGAGGTCGCGACCCCCACGCCGTAGTCCGGCCCTCCGGGGCCGGTGACGCCATTGCTCCAGAAATCCACGACGCGGCCGTTGCCGATGCTGAACATCAGCCCGTAGATATCGAGGAATCCACCGTGGAATGGATAGTCGGACGCGGTCTGCGGCGACCCGCCGGGCCAGAAGAGGTTATCGAACGTCAGGAATCCACTGTTCTCGGGAGGCAGGCCCGACGCGACTGCAAACCTGCTGAAATCGTTGGGCGCGAGAAGATTCGTGGGTTCAGGGGCGTCGTGCGTGACTGCGATCAGCGCGCCGATCGGCGCATTGACGATATTGAGGCCGTTGTTCGAGTCGGAGAAAGTGCCGCTGATGGCAGTAACCTCGAATGCGTTGGGATATTTCGCGTCCGTGGCCGCGCCATAGGTCAGCACGAACGAGCCGCTGACCCCCGGCCCGATGAGAGTGACGGTCACGATGGTGGCGCGTGCCTGACCTGCGACTGCAACGACCAGCCCCGCGAGTGCAGCCAAGGCGAAACCCGTTTTCTTCATGGTCGACGTTCCTGGAGAGTAGTGTGAGTGCGGATGACGTGCGCTTGTCCTGGACCGCACATCCAGCGCAGGCCCCATGCAAGCGTTGTGCCGTTCACGGCTCCCTGTTGTGAAGCAATTGTGAAACAACTGCTTGGCGCATCGGTGGCATGGACTGGTGGGGATCGGGCGTAAAAATTCCTGACATGGGTGCTCGCCTATGCCGCGCGGAACGAGGCCCGTCACTATCACCAATATCTGGGCCTGTTCGATGCGTTCAGTCAGCTCAATGCCTGGGGTCATTGGCCCGACTGTTGGCAGCCGATCTGGCATAGCACCAATCTCGTGTTCCACGCCCGCGACATTTTCGCCGATCGGACTTTGATCGGCGCGCTTGCGGCCGCGACATCCGCACGCATCAAGACAATGGGCCCCGAAGCCGGGGCCCATCCAAGTATGCAATGACCAGTGCACTCCGGAAGCGCTCACGTCCGATCGCTCGGGCGGCGCGCTGGCACCGCAATTCGAGGAAATCTACTTCAGAACGTCGCTCTGCATCGCCTCGTTGACGCGCTGTGCCCAGTCATCGGTCACACCGGGCGGCAGGTTCGTCGAGCAGGTCGCGCCCATGCTCGCGGCCTGCGCGCCGGCGTTCAGATAGCCTTGGCAGGCCGCGTTATTAGCAGCGGCGGTGACGGCGGCGACATAGCCGTCATGCGTTCCGTAGCGCTCCTCGAGTGATGAACGTGGATCATTGTTGACAAGACGCTGCGCCTTGGTGATTGCAAAGGGGACCATGCCGCCAACGTAGTTGCAGACCTGCCCGGCATGGAAGGGTTTGCCTTGGTAGTTGAAGTCGCCGGGACCAGCCGTGATGTTCCAGCCGAGGTAGGTCCCGAGGGGTGCATCGCGCAGCACGGTCGGAACACCACCCAGCTCGTTGCCGTCCGAATCGACCGCCGGCACCCAACGTTGGCTATCCGGCAAGGCAGATCTCAGCAGACGGCCACAAGCGGTCATTATCGACCGGGGGCCATTGGGTTGTCGCGGACGACGTTTCGCCTGAAAATCCCTGACCACGCGCTCTGCACCATAGGGAGAACCAATGACGCGCACGCTCGCGATCGTCCTTTCGTGGCTTGCCCTAGCCGCACCGCTCGCCAAAGCCGCTCCGCCGCCGCCTTGGATCGGGGACAGCAACGAGTTCGCGCAGATACCGCTCGCAGTCTTTGCACGCTACTTCCCCGAGGACGCGGGACAGCTCGGTATCGCGGGCATCGACCGAGAGATCTTCGACCTCCGGCCCGATGTCGACGAGCGATACGTCGCCGACACCCGGAAGGCCGCGGATTCGCTGCGCGCGAAGGTCACCGCGGCAGCGGAACCGCACGTGCGGCAGGACCTCGAGATCATGGTCAAGGCGCAGGACGATGCCGTCACTACCGCACAGCTGCGACGGCGGCTGCTACTCGAGCACATCGATGTCGCGCAGATCGAGTTCAACGGGATCCGAACGCTGCTCGACCCCCAAGTCTCGAGGAACCGCCAGGTTGCTGCGCTCGTGCGGCTGCGTCGCTACGCGGGCCTCGAGCAAGGGACGGTGCCGCTCGCACGGCTGGCAATCGACCGTACGGAGGAGCGTCTGACGGTAGCCGGACTCACCGGGCCTTACGTCAACGAGGTGAACAAGGCATTGGACGACACCAAGCACTACGTCGACGGAATCCGTGAGCTGTTCCGTACGAGCGGATTAGATGGATGGCAGGAACCGCTCACTGCCCTTGAATCTCAGCTTCGTGACTACGACGACTGGGTGCGCGCCCATCTCCTGCCACGGTGCCGCGCGACCTACCGGCTGCCCCCCGAAATCTACGCCGACAACCTGAAGCAGTTCGGTGTCGACGTCGCGCCGGAGGCCGTGATCGCCCAGGCCCAGTTCTCGTTCGCGGAGATCCAGAACCAGCTCCGCTCGGTCGCCGCGCAGGTCGCGAAACAGCGCGGCTTCCCGAGCGCTGATTACCGGGACGTGCTGCGCGAGCTCAAGAAGGAGCAACTTTTCGGCGACGCGATTCTTCGGCTCTACCGGTCCCGGCTCGCCGAGGTTGAGTCGATCATCGCGCGTGAGCGCATCGTGACGCTGCCGGAGCGCAAGGCGAACATCCGCCTCGCGACAGCGGCGGAGACGGCCCAGACGCCCGCCGCGCACATGGTGCCGCCACGCCTCATCGGCAACACGGGCGAGTACGGCGAAATCTTCCTGCCGTTGAACCTGCCCGGGGACAGCAAGGACGAAAGCCTCCGGTTCGACGACGATACGACCGACGCCGCCTCCTGGACGTTTCTCGCGCACGAGGCGCGGCCGGGCCACGAGCTGCAGTTCGCGAACATGGTCGAGCACGGCGTGTCGATCGCACGCGCCTTCTACGCGCAGAACAGCGTCAATCTCGAAGGCTGGGCGGTCTATGCCGAAGCGGAGCTCCAACCCTACGAGCCGCTCGAGGGCCAGATGTTCGCGCTGCAGTGGAGGATGGCGCGGGCGGCACGCGCATTTCTCGATCCGATGCTGAACCTGGGCCTGACCACTCCTGAGCGAGCGGCAGCGGTCCTGCGCGACGACGTCGTCCTGTCGAAGGCAATGGTCAAGCAGGAGGTCGACCGCTACACGTTCTGGGCTCCCGGCCAGGCCACGAGCTATTACTACGGCTACCAGCGACTAATGCAGCTGCGCGCGCAAACCGAGCTCGCGCTAGGACGCCAATTCGACCGACGGAAGTTCAACGATTTTGTACTCAGTCAGGGAGTCCTTCCCCCCGCACTCCTGAAGAAAGCGGTCGAGGCGGAATTCATCCCGGGGGAACGCAGCGCGGCGACGAGCGCCAGCGATAACGCAAGTGCGCCGGGATCGAAGGCGCCCGCCAAGTGAATGACTCTTTTCGAGCGGACAGCATGTCGCCTTAATCTGGCAGGCAATGGCAGATGAACTCTGATCTTGACGGGCTCTCCTGCTCGGAATCAGACCTGACGGACACTGTCCGCTCGGATTGAACCGTCAGCCACGCGGAAAGCGGTCACCTCTTCGTGGGGTCGTGGGTGGGCGCTATCGACACTGAGCAGACGATTGGACTCCTCAGATGCGGACGTTCACCGGTCCGTCGACGGGCGGTCATCGGCAGGGCCCGTTGATTTTTCAGTTTGCGGCCGGCGCTAGAAGCGGCGTGTAGGTCACCGTCATGTGAAACTCAATGTCGAGGGCGTCTGCGGGCTCGTAGATCCGCGTACACGCCTGCCCCTGCGTCGGGCATGAAAACACCATCGGATCGAAAACGAGCGTCAGCGCATTGGCGGGCAGCATCACCGGCGGGTCGAACTCGTACTTGAACGGGACGTGGACCTCGTGGGTGTCGCGCTGCTTCACGTTCATTGCAAACAGGTGTTGGTCAACGGAGGTGTTGCCTCCATTGCTCGAAACATGGACGCCGGCCGGCGGCGACGACGTCGGCGCTGTCATCGTAACGAGCGCCTCGCGCAGCAGGTCCGGCGTTGGCGACATCCCTGTCGCGCTCACGGTACCTTCGATCTTGCTGATGCTGACCGGATAGTCGAAATAGAGCTTGAAGTGGCCGGAGGTCAACGCCCAATGCTCAACGCCCCAGTGCACGCGCTCAGCCACCACTGGGCTGGCTATGAGACACAAAGCCAAAGCCAATGCCAATGCAGTCTTGTTCATGCCCCAAGTTCCCATTGTCGATTGATGACTGTTGCTGCGCGTCTTCTGGGTGCCGCTCAGCCTAGCCGAGCCGCGGCTTCCGAGCCGCCATCTCGACGAGCCCCGGGTCGCACAGACAACGCTACGATACAACATCGGTAGAAATAAGTGCGGAAGGAGGTTTCATTGCCTTCCCTTTTTCGCACCGATTGTGATTCCGGTTGTTGGCCAAATCGAGTGGCCGCCGGGCGCCGGTCCACACCTGGCGCCACGTCTGCTCGCCGCCTTCGGCGAACAACGCGAACGCTTCACGAGCGCCGATGAACTGCAGAAGTACTCCGGCACTGCACCCGTCACGGAACGCAGCGGCAAGAAGCGTTGGGTGCACTGGCGATGGCAGTGCCCGACGTTTGTCCGGCAAACCTTCGTGGAATGGGCCGCACAGACCATTAATCTTACTGTGTTAGTCAATTCAATGTATTATCCGCCCATCTTCAACTGCTTTGTCAAGGAGCCGAGGAGATGGGGACTGCGACCGAGCGATTTGAGCAATACGTGTCGTTGATTGCGCAACAACTGGGTCATGCCGATCGGGTGGAGCCGTTTCGCGGCTACTGCACGGGGTTGTTGTTGCCGGTGCGACGGAAGAGTGTCGAGCCAATGGCGGCGCATCTGGCGCCGACGCGGGTTCGTTCCGAGCATCAGCGCTTGCATCATTTCGTGGCCGATGCGGCGTGGTCCGACGATACGGTGCTGGGGGCGGTGCGTGACTATGTGCTGGAGAAGGTCGCGCCGCGCGCCGGCAAGCCGGAGGCGCTGCTGATCGATGACACCGGTTTCCCGAAGCAAGGGACGCACTCGGTCGGTGTCGCACGGCAGTATTGCGGGCAGTTGGGCAAACAGGACAACTGCCAAGTGGCGGTGAGCGTGTCGCTCGCCAATGAGCATTACAGCCTTCCCGTGGCCTACCGGCTGTATCTGCCCAAGGAGTGGGCCGCCGATCCGGTGCGCCGCGCCGCGGCCAAGGTACCGGAGGCGGTGGCCTTCGCCACCAAGCCGGCGCTGGCGTTGCAGCTGCTGCAACAACTGCAGCAGGTCGAAGGGTTGCCGAAACGGGTCGTGATCGATGCTGGCTATGGCGTGGACACGGTGTTTCGGCAGAAGCTCACGGCCTTGGGGTTCAGCTATGTGGTCGGCATTACCGGGGCGGTCAGCGTGTGGCCCGAGGGGCAGGCTCCGCTGCCGCCGAAGCCGTGGGCGGGCCGCGGCCTCAAGCCGACGCGGCTGCGGCGCGATGCCGAGCACCAACCGCTGAGCGCCCAAGTGCTGGCGCTGCAATTGCCGCGCCGGCGTTTCCACACCGTCACTTGGCGCGAAGGTACCAATGCCGCCTTGTCCTCGCGCTTTGCCGCGCTGCGGGTGCGCTGTGCGCACCGCGACCACTTGCGCGTCGAACCCCACCCCGAGCAATGGCTGCTCATCGAATGGCCCACCGGCGAGGCCGCGCCGACCAAATACTTCTTGAGTACCTTGCCCGCCGCCACTTCGATGCAGGAGCTGGTGCGCGTGGCCAAGCTGCGCTGGCGTATCGAGCGCGACTACCAGGAACTCAAACAGGAGCTTGGTCTCGGCCATTTCGAGGGTCGTAGCTGGCGTGGCTTTCACCACCACGCCTCGCTCTGCATCGCTGCCTACGCCTTCCTCCTCGCGCAACGACTCGCGGCTCCAAAAAAAACTCTGCCTCATCCAATATTCGGCCAAGTGCCTGCCCTACCCGAAGGCTTCCGGCCCCGGGGCTCCCCTGCGCCGACAGCGCCACGTTCCCGACTCGATCACCACGCTGCGACTGGAACTCGCCGCCGCGCTGATCGCCGCACTCGATCGGTGCCCGTGCTGCGGTCGGGACGCTGAGTAGATTATTAACACAGTAAAATTAACAAACCCTTCTGGGCTGGCGTCTACTATCGGCAGCAGCGCGACAAGGGCAGCTCCCACCAAGCTTGCAGTATGCGCGCTGGCCTTCAAGTGGATCCGCATTCTTTACCGTTGCTGGCAAGCGGGCACGCCCTACGACGAATCAACCTATCTCAACGCCTTGCGCCAGCGCGGCTCCCCCTTGCTCAACCAGCTCCATCCAACCGCGCAAAACGCTTGACGGACCACCTCAGGGCGTGAAGCAGCCGCTCGGTCTTCTCCGAAGCAGACGGTCGCCCGCCACCGCTACGCGGCGGTATCACGAAGCGGGGCCTTGGGGCAATGTTTGGGTCCTGCGATTCTAGGTGGCGCCGACGGAAAAGATGTCATGGTTGGGCGAATCGCGCTTCAATCAGGCGGCCATGGCTTACCTTCTTCGTAGAGGCGCAAGCGTTGCCCAAACGCGTCAGCATCCGCCAGCCGCGGACTTTCTAGCGCCTTATGCTGCCACTTTACAGCGTCACTGAAATTGCCTGCCCGAGCATATGAAGCGGCCAACGTGTCAAGGTAGGTCGGGCTCTTCCACTCCGATAGCTCGCACGCCTTGAGCGCTGTTTCGACAGCGCGTCGCCCGTCGCGGACAGCGGGCTGCGGCGCAGTCGCGAGCACCCACGCAAGCCCGTTGTACGCGGCGGCAAGATTCGAATCGATCTCAATGGCGTGGGTGTAGTCGGCGATTGCCGCCTCGGCATCGCCTGCACGTAGTTTGGCGGCGCCGCGAGCCACGTAAGCGGGCGCGAACTTGGGGTTGATCGCAATAGCACGCGAGAGGTCAGCGATCCCGCCATTGACATCACCCTTGTCCCGCTTTGCCAAGCCGCGGTTGGCAAAGGCGGCGGCATCCAGCGGATCCGCCCGGATTGCGGCATCGTAATCCGCAATGGCACGATCAAGGTCGCCTTTCGATCTCCAGTCGTTGCCGCTGGCGGTGAGCGCGACCGCGGATTTTGCGTCGCCCTTGGCAGCATCCTGCTTGAGACCCGAAAGCTTTGCAGGCTCGGTTTGCCAGAACACCGGACCGCCGGTAAACGTGAAATAGATCTTCCGCTGGCTGTGGGCAACCAGCACCCGATGCGCGTGCAGAAAGTCGGCCCCCAGCAACATGGAGGGATTCAACGTTACACTTGAAGGAAGAATCGAGCGGTCTGTGAGCTTAGGGCCATGCCACAGGTCTGCGAACACAATATGTGTATCGCGTATCGTTTCGTTGCCGATGGCAAAGCTCTGAAATGGTCCGCTCCAATACTCTGCCAATCTGCTGCCGAGACCGCCGCCGCTTCCGATACGAAGAGCGCCAGGCGTTTCCGGCGTGACGCCCAGCCGAGCGGCGTCGAACTTGTCCAACACCGAAATTCCTGCACCTGAGTCGAGCAGCGCCTGTATTGGCTTTCCGTTGATCTGAACGGTGAGCAGAATTTGGGGGTTGGTATCAGAGACGGGCTCGATACCAACCTCGCCAACGCCCTCATTTGCCCAATACGCCAGCGACACCCCGTCGCAATCCTTGGGCTGAAAAAGTCTGATTGCGCCGTTGGCCAAGTCGAATTCAACATCGATCTGGTGAAAGAAATCTTCGCCCAGGAGAAAGGCGACATCCGTACCCAGATCCCGCTCGCCCGCAACCGGTAACCGCCAACCTTTGCGCTCCGTTTCGCCAATCTTGAAACTATCGACGTAGGCGGATTCAACGTATGTCTCGCCGCCGACGCCCAACATCCGCACACCACCCACCTGCCGTCGGGTCAGTCCAAGGCGATCCGCCGCCGAGCGCAATAGGAAGCTTGCTTCGGCGCCGGTGTCTACCTGGATGCCAATCTTGTGATCATTGATAGCGCCCTCGATGATCAACCGATTTCGCTCCAAGCGGACCGGGAAGTCCGCAATTTTGATCAACTTGCAGCTCGATGCGCCGGCATCAACGAGCCCACTGATGGTCGCAAGGACTAGCGCCAGAGCCAGCCTCGCGGTAAGTAACGCGCGTCCTCTAATCATTGTGAAGTCCTCCGCGCGCGACTTGCAGCAACCTAGCGATTTAACTCAATCGCCTGCTTATCGTCCCACGGCAAGCCACCTTGGCCATCCTCGTACATGCTGAGGAGGTTGACTTGCGCATTGGGCTCGTCCTGTTCGGCCGCCTTGCGAAACCACTTGTCGATTTCTCGCTGCTGCTCGACGATTCGTCTCGTCGCGCACTCGGCATGTGAAGCGCCCATGGAGTTCGCTGGCTAGACTAATGGTGGTCCGGCGTTGGGAGACGAGCGATAAAGTCGCTGACTTTCGACCGCAATTTGTCAGACCAATCGAGCGTGCCGACAACGCCACACGGTCCCTCCTCGAACGATGCATCCGCACTCGCGCGCAGAGCCGACACGATGGCTTCTTTTCTAGCTCTTGTGAGGAACTGCTGCTGCGCTGGTGCGTTCGAGTACAGCACAACAACACGCCCATCTTGGGCGACAACGCACAGCACCTCTAGGCGTTCGTAAGTGCTGACCCCGCCAAGCGGTATCCCGGTGACCATCAGCGGAATGAAGAAGGCCACGCCCCCGCCTGAGCTCAACGTGACCGTTTGGCTAATCGACGGAAGCTCACTCCCTTTCATGAAGCGGGCGGCGACGCTGTTCGATGCGCTCTTCGCATCGGCGCCCAACACGGGGCCTCCGGAGCCCACAGCCGAGTACTTAAAGCGCGATGTTTGAATCAATACCAGGACTTCATCGCTACTTGTTCGAAGATCGGCGGGAAGATTCGGAGTGACATCGGGCAGCGGCTGGGATTTCAGTGCGTCAAGCCCGCTATCCAGGCCGCCATTGGGATACACCCGAAACGGAGCACACGCTGACAGCAGGATGCTCGCAGCGACGGCGAGAACCGCACGAGCGCGCCACTCAGCGCGTGCCGCGGCGGTCATGAATGTATCCCCATCGTGGACCATCGACTCATGACTCTATCGCCTTGGGAAAGCTAGGTAGGGAGATGCCGGTTTAGTCGTCGCGCAACCGGCCAGCAACGCGAGCGCGCCGAGCGCTGTGAACGCGCGCAGCTTCGACCAAGTAGTTGTGTACTCACATGTCTTCATGCAGTCTCGACGACCACGGAAGATCCGTGGCAACGGAACACCAGCGGGTCGAAAGTATCGCTGCGAGCAGCCCCAAGGGCAAACTGCGGCTCGCGACCCGTAACACCGAAGGTCATCCGGTTCGCTGGTGCCTTCCCGTGATTCCACTTGGCGCTATATTCGCCTGGGCGGCATAACAGATGACTTACAACTGGCCCCTTTTAGCTATCCGCGAACGGCTGGTTCCGGGTAGATCGGGCAGAGCCCTTGATCGGCCGCTCCTGGCCGGTGACCGCCGCTGATCCGCGCCCGCCGAATGGCTGCAACCCGTCTGAAGCGGTCGGCCTACCGGCGTCCGCCAACGACAGCTCGCGGGCCGATAGCGGCGAATTTCGCATCACGACCATCACGCGTCGGAACGGCCGTCGCCCAGAGCGTCTGTCGGCGATCCGCGGTATCGCGCCGCCGCTGGATGAGTTGTTGCCCGACAGGATCCCGTAAGGTGCGACAGACAGCCTAGCGCGGGCGACGATATCCGACACCGCCGCGCCGGCGGCAACTGCGAGGAACCCGGGAGCGGAATACGCGGGGTTCGGGTATTCGTAGAAACCCTCGCCCCCGTCATTCCCTCAGTGCGGCAGAATCGGTCCGGCCGGCCGGTCGCCTCCACGAAGTCCCGTGGCAACAGCGTCGAGGAGTTCGTGGCAACGATGGTGTGCGGCGCCGGGAGGCCCCGCCACTTCCCGATAGACCCTGACCCTTGACTCCTCGCCGGCGCCCTGCAGGGCGCTGCGGCAGACCGCGACGCCGCGGGGCGTGACGGTGCATCCGGCCTGCCAGCCGGGGGTCGTCGATCCCGACCCGCTGGGGGGGGATCCGACCGCATCAATCCTCTCCGTACAGGGCTTGCGCGGATGCGGCAATTTACCCACAGGGGATGGTATCGCCAGCCGCTCTGGACCTTGGCCCCTCCGGCAGGGCCGCAAACCCTACGCATACAGCCGCGCAGGCATGATGCGTCGCCGCAACGTCGCCCCGATATTTGATCTGCGCCGTAGCATTTTGCCGTGACATCGACCGCCGAAACAGCTAGTATGGTGCAGTGCAGCAATATCCGAGGGGAATACATGGAAATTGCAGGAAAAGTCGCTGTCATTACGGGGGCCGCCAGCGGCATCGGTCGGGCCGTCGCAGCTGAATTGGCGCGTCGCAACGTACGCGCGATGGCGCTCGTCGACGTGGGCGGGAACATCGAGGGCGTTGCCGCCGAAGTTAATGCGGACGCAGGACGGAAGGTCGCCTATCCCTATCAGGGCGACACGACGGACGAGGCGTTTCGCGCCTCCGTTTTCGATTCGATCAGCAGCGAGTTCGACACCGTCACGATGTGCGTGCCCGCCGCGGGCATCACGCGCGACGATCTTGCCGTGCGCATCGACAAGATCACGGGGAAGGCGCGGATCTATCCGGTGGAACGGTTCAAGCAGGTCATCGACGTGAACCTCGTGGCCCCCGTCTACTGGGCACTCGAGATGATCGGGCGCATTGCCGAAAATCGCGCTGCCTGCGGTCTCAAGCGATGGCAGCCGTCCGAAGGAATGCAGGGAGCGATCGTCTTCATCGGCTCCGTTTCCTCGCAGGGCAACCGGGGTCAGATCTCCTACGCGAGCACCAAAGCCGGCCTGGAAGGGGCGGCCGCGACGATCATGAAGGAAGCCGTCTACTACGGCGTGCGCTGCGGCGTGATCCACCCGGGATTCACCGATACGCCGATGGTGCGGGCGATGGGCGACGAATACATCAACAAGAACATTCTGCCCTTCACGCAATTGAGCCGGCTGATTCGCCCCGACGAAATCGCTGACGCAATCTGCTTCATGCTCGCAAACTCGGCGGTTAGCGGCGAGTTGTGGGCGGACGCTGGCTGGCACGCACCGGCGTAGCGGCCGTTTCGACCGAAGAGGAATTCCATCCAGCGCCGGGCTAAGCCCGCCCGGCGCGGCGCGTGACGATCGACCGTCGCGAATCCGGCGCGCAAGCTCGGGCACAGTCGCTGGCCGGGCGAATTCGTCCGGGGTTAGAGTTCGCGGCGACGGGCTGGTACCGGTATAAGCAGTGCTTTACGCCGACACCGTCACCCCTGCCAGACCTCGGACTTCCGGGAGCGCCCCGACGGGCGGGTTACGGAATGAGCCGTCTGGATCTGCTGAGTCGCATTGACGGCTACGAACACGTAAGAGATTGGCTTTGCGGAAGCTCGTCGTCAATTCGACGACGCTGTCGCAACGAGGATTGTTGCGTCGCCAAAGGTCGATTGAGTGGCTCGATGCGAAGCACCTGGAGCCGTCATCGACGCGGACAGCTCGCCGCATGACACGACACGCGCATTCGCTAACGTCTGAACGCGCGACACTCGATTGGCAGGAGCGCCTCTGGAATGTCGGTGCGATTCGTACCGTTGACCGTCATCTTCTCCGGCGCTTCCGCGTACCCGCAAGCCCACGCGACTGGCACGATCGGCGCATCCTCTACGACCGCGGGACGCAAAGTAAGGACCTTCCCGACGATGCTGTTGTTCGCACGGTTGCCGAAGGTGATATGGATCGCACCATTCTCCACCGTAACGCTGCTGACATAATTGGCCACGATCTTATCGGCGGGAGGCAAGCCGGCTGAGGCGTTGTCAACGGGGAAGGACTGGGTGAGCAGCCAGGACGCGGCAATCGGTTGCTTTGCGATATCGGCCAGCGGCAACGCGGTCTTGACCTGATCGCGGACGATCCGATCGAAATAGGACGGCAGGGCAAGTGTGGCGAGGATGGCGATGACCGCCACAACGGCCATCAACTCCAGCATGGTGAAACCGTGGTAGCGGGTCTTCATGGTTCATTGCGTCCTGCTTCGATCGGTGCTGGGCCATAGTAAACCACCGCAAGATTGCGAACTTGTTTGATTGAATACTGTTTGTCCAATCGAATCCGGGTTTGGACCGGTCGAGGGGTAGATATACGCAGACCTTTGAGCGGATGAAGGTGCGCGACCGGAGGGTACGCAACGCACTCGCGCGAGGGCGGGCAAAACAGCACGATTACTTGGCCGGGGCCTTGATGGATCAGGCGCACAAGGGGCCGATTGCCGCGATATTCCTACTCAAAAGTCGATTCGGTTATCGCGACGGCGGCGAGGCCGACAGCGAATCGAGGCCGCAAGTCATCATCAACCTGCCCGGTGCGTTGCCGCCGTCGCGCTACATCGAGACGATCGCACCCGAGTCGTTGCCGACGCCGTCACCCAAGCCCGAGGAGGAAAAATGAATCACGTTGGCTGCGCAACAGCGTACGTCGTTGCCGGCCGGGATCGCGCAAAGAGAAACCCCGCCGAAGCGGGGCCGATTTCGGTGCGGAATCGGTTACCGCTTGCGGCGCGCAAAGCCGAGGCCGGCGAGGCCGAGGCCGAGCAGCGCGAGCGTGGCGGGTTCGGGAGCAGCAGCAGCCCCAATCAACGTCGCAGTGCTCCCCTCGAGCACAAAACCGATCGAGCCGTCCCCTGCGGGTACCTCATTGGTGACGAACATTTGAATGAGGTACGTTCCTGCGCCAGCAATATCGCCGAAATCGAATGCGAGGTTCAAGGCACCCGAGCCATCGGTGTTGAAGATCGTCCATGCGCCTGCGACGATGCCATTGATCTTCACGGTCCAATCAACTTGCCCAGCCGCCAGACGGTTATCGATGTCGAGATGTAGACCAAGATGGTCTACTGATCCGAGGCCCGTCCCAACATAGTTCTGGCCAACCATATCTCCGCGAGCGACTGACCAGAAGAATCCAAGCTCGCTCGCATTATTTACTCCGGAGTCGACGACTGTCGACGCTGCTGTGGGAAAGCTAACCGTAACGGCCGTACCTTGGGCCAAAAAAGCTACGCTACAGAGCGCGATTCCGACGAGCAGTTTGGCGAATTGGTTTCTCATTACAGCCCCCCTTATAAGGAATTCGATCTATTTCTCGGGGGCAGCAGGGGCGGCGCGAAGTCCTACACGCTCGCCCTCCTCGCCCTGCGTCACGCGGAGCAATACGGGCCGAAGGCGCGCGTGCTCTACGTCCGGCAATCGCACAAGGGCTGCGCCGATTTCGAGGGCCTCTGCCTCGATCTGTACGGGCGCATCTACGGGAAGGCGTTGCGGTTCAATGGACAGGAAGGGCTGTTCCGGTTCCCGAACGGCGGCACGCTCGAAGTCAACCAGCTCGCCGACGCCAGCGACTACGCGAAGTATCAGGGCCGCTCGTTCACGCTGTTGCTGGTCGACGAGGCTTCGCAATGGCCGACGCCCGATCTCCTCGACAAGCTGCGCTCGAACCTGCGCGGGCCGGCGAAGATGCCGATCCGCACGATCCTCGCCGCGAATCCGGGCGACGTCGGGCACCAGTGGATCGCCAAGCGCTACGTGTTCCGGGCTGCGCCGTGGGTGCCGTTCAACGAGGAGACGAGCGACAGGACGTTCGTTTATGCGCCTTCGGTTTTCACCGACAATCCATTCATTGATCGCGATGGCTATCGCGGACAGCTCGAAGCCTCGTGTCCCTCCGATCCCGAGCTGCTCCGGGCGTGGCTTGAAGGCGATCGGACGGTGAGCAGAGGCGCATTCTTCGGCAGCGTGCTCGAAGAGAAGCGCAACGCCGTCGCCCAGTGGCCGCACATTCCGTGGGGCTGGGAAGTTTTCCTCGCTCACGATTTCGGATCGAGCGCGCCGAGCGTGACGTACATCATCGCGAAGTCGCCCGGTGCCGAAGCCTTCGGGCAATGGTTCGCGCGGGACTCGCTGATCTTGGTTGACGAGCTGGCGACGAACGAGCCGGGGAATGTGAGCAAGGGCCTAGGATGGACCGTGCCCAAGCTCGCCGAGGCGATCCACGAGCTGTGCCAGCGCTGGGAGGTGCGCCCGCTGCGCCACATCGAAGGACTGCCGACGGTCGCGAACTGGGCACACGTGCGACCGATGGGCGTCGCCGACGATGCGATCTTCGCGAAGAGCGGCCACAGCACCGGCAGCATTGCCGACGAGTTCCGCGCCGCTGGCGTCACGTTCATGCGAACGCGCGCCTTCCGCAGTATCCCGGGAGTTCCAAGCCCTCCGGCAGCGCCGTCTGATCGCTTCGGCACGGTCACAAAGAGCGGGGCCTCTGGCGCCAGCTGTCGTACCATCCATCGAGTCGCGTGAGCGATGAACAGTGTGGGAACGCAGGTGACCTCTTGGGCATTCACGCTTTGTGTGGATCAACTTACCGATGATTCGTCGCGCTGGATCCTCGCTCGCGTTCACGAAATGTCCGGCGCCGGTGCGCCGCTGACGGCGCGCCTTCGCGGAAGCGTCGCGGCAAGACCAGCTTGCTGCGCTGAAGATGATCGCCATTCGGCCATCTGACGAGGAAATAGAGCGGCTGTATTGATCGGCGGTTCATGACCGCGGCCCTGCTCAGGCCGTCACGCCGCAGCGTTGACGAATGCCGACGGCGCTACCAGAATGGCGGCGCGATTCGCCCGAAAGAGGAAATGGTCATGGTCGCGCTATCCACGCTGTGGCTGCCAATCCTGCTGTCCGCCGTGATCGTCTTTGTCGCAAGCTCGATCATCCACATGGCGCTGCCATGGCATAAGAACGACTATCCCGCCGTGCCGGATCAGGACAAGGTGATGGATGCGCTGCGCCCGTTCGGCATTGCGCCGGGCGATTACGTGGTGCCGCGGGCCGCGGATCACAAGGCGATGCGCACGCCGGAGTTTGCCGAAAAGCTGAACAAGGGACCGGTCATGATCCTGACGGTGATGCCGAACGGCCAGTGGACGATGGGCAGGAGCCTCGTCCTCTGGTTCCTCTATTCGGCGGCCGTCGGGCTTTTTGCCGCGTACGTCGCGAGCCACGCGCTGCCGGCCGGCACGCCGTACCCGCGTGTTTTCCAAATCGTGGGGGCGACCGCCTTCATCGGCTATGCGGTCGCGCTGTGGCAGATGTCGATCTGGTACCGCCGCGCGTGGTCGACGACGATCAAGGCAACCGTGGACGGCTTGATCTATGCACTGCTTACAGCGGGCGTGTTCGGCTGGCTGTGGCCGCACTAGGGGCAGTGTCTGGCGATGCATTCGAGCCGGGCGCCCAGCCCGCGCTCGCGTGCCTGCAGCGCCGGTGGGCCTCGACCGCCGGTCCATTCATCGAGCGGAGCTAGACGAGGAGCACATGCTGCAACTGCGTCCGAATTGCGAATGCTGTGACCGGGACCTTCCGCCCGAATCCACCGATGCGTTCATCTGCTCGTTCGAATGCACGTTCTGCCGCGCGTGCGCTGCCGACGTGCTCCATGGCCGCTGCCCGAATTGCCGCGGCGAGCTCGTAATCAGGCCGCGCCGACCCGCGGAAATGCTCGCGAAGCACCCCCCTTCGGCACAGCGCGTCTACAATCCAGCCGGTTGCGCGAAGACTGCGTGACGGGCGAGCGTCGTGCCGCTCCTCGAAAAGCGCCGCCCTGCGCCGATCATCTCCGCTCGCTTCCATTGAGTGGGCGATGAGACGGGCAGTATCGCCGCTGACGCGCGTTCACGCGCTCGCCGCCCTTTGCCTCACCGCATCCGCCGCGGCTGCCTCGAACGCAGCGCCGCTGCCCGCGCCGACGGGCGCCGACCTCGCGCTGCCGTGGGGGCTGCCGTTCGCGGGTCTACTGCTGTCGATCGCCCTGGTGCCGTTGGCCTCCCCGCCTTTCTGGCACGATCACTTTGGGAAGGTGGCTGCGGGGTGGGCGCTCGCGCTGCTCGCGCCTTTCACGTTCGTATTCGGTGCGACGGAAACCGTGCATCAGGTCGCGCACGCCATACTGCTCGAGTACCTGCCGTTCGTCGCGATCCTGTTCGCGCTTTTCACGATTGCGGGCGGCATCTGCGTGCGCGGCGCGATCGTCGGTACACCCGCGCTCAACACCGGCATCCTGGCGCTCGGCGCGGCGCTCGCGAGCATCATGGGAACGACCGGCGCGGCGATGCTGCTGATCCGCCCGCTGCTTACCGCCAACGAGCATCGGCGGCACAAGGTGCATGCGATGGTGTTCTTCATCATTCTGGTCGGCAACGTCGGCGGCGCGCTCTCGCCACTGGGCGATCCGCCGCTCTTCATCGGCTTCCTCAAGGGTGTCGACTTCTTCTGGCCGGCGCGCGAGCTCGCGCTTCCGACTGCGGTGCTCGCCGGTGCTCTGTTCGCGCTTTTCTGGCTGGTCGACGCCTGGCTCTATCGCAAGGAGCCGCGTGTCTCCGCAACGACGGTGGCCGGACCAAGCTTCGCGATCGAGGGCTCGATCAATTTCCTGCTGATCGCGGGCGTCATCGGCGCCGTGTTGATGTCGGGTCTGTGGGATTCCGCCATCGGCTTCGACGTGCTCGGTGCCCACCTCGAGCTGCAGAACGTGCTGCGCGACGGCATGCTCTTCGGCCTGGGCCTGCTATCGCTGGCGCTGACGCCGAAGGCGGTGCGCGGGCACAACGCCTTCCACTGGATGCCGATCGTCGAGGTGGCGAAGATCTTCGCCGGTATCTTCATCACGATCATCCCGGTGATCGCGATGCTCGGAGCCGGGCGCAGCGGCGCGCTCGGGCAGGCGATCGCCCTCGTGGTCGATGCCGCAGGGGCTCCGCGGGACACGAGGATCTTGTGGACGACCGGAGCGCTGTCCGCGTTCCTCGACAACGCGCCGACCTATCTCGTGTTCTTCAACCTCGCCGGGGGCGATGCGATCGCGTTGATGGGACCCCTCAAGCCAACGCTCAAGGCGATCTCGATGGGAGCGGTGTATTTTGGCGCGCTCACTTACATCGGCAACGCGCCGAACTTCATGATCAAGGCGATTGCCGAGGACCGCGGCGTCCCGATGCCGAGTTTCTTCGGCTATTTCGGCTGGACTTCGCTCGTGATGCTGCCGCTCCTTGCGCTCATCACGGTGGGGTTTCTCTAGCAGCCGTCGCGCGCGCGTTACCCGACCACAAGGATGTGGACGCGGAACGGTCCGTGCGCGCCGAGCACGATCGTCTGCTCGATATCGCCCGTGCGCGAAGGTCCGGAAATCATGTTCACCGCGCGAGGCAGTTCCCCGTTCTCGCGGCGAATCAGCGCAAACGCCTCCTCCATTCCCGATATCACGCGGTCGGCGCGGAGGACGGCGATGTGCGTGTCGGGCAGGAGCGTCGTCGCCGTCGGCGTTTCTGCGCCCGAGAGCACGACCAGCGTGCCGGTTTCGGCGATTGCGCAGAACGCGCCGGTGATGCCGAGGCGATCGTGGCCCGCCGTTGGGCGCGCCTCGATGTCGAGTCCGGCAGCCTTCCAGTCGAGATCCGCGAACTCGGGCCAGCACACGCCGGCATGCGATTTCTGCGCCGCGATCGCGGCCGGGAGCATCAGCGCGTCGAGATAGCGCGCGACGGCCATCGGGATCTCGCGCCGCTCCGCGACCCGTTCGACCGTGCTCTCCATGTCGGTCGCCCGCGCCATGAACTTGGCGAGAAGGTCGGCCGGCATGATCGGCCGCGGTCCGTGCGCATGCGCCGCAACGTAGTTGTCCGCGGCGGAGCCCGCGAGCAGGCAGTCGTCGCCCTTGCCGAGCGCTTTCTTCACTCGACCGAGGATCCCGTCGCGTGCGGAGCGGTTGGCGGCGAGATTCGTCGGCATGGTGCGCGGCCTACTTCCTGGGTTTCCTGACGACGGCCCCGTTTTCGCCCTGCATGTGCCGCCGGACGAATGCGTCGACGCGCGCGATGCCGTCGCGAATGGCCTCCGGCGACGCCGCGTACGAAAAGCGGACGTGCTGGCCGTCGCCGGGGACGCGGCGGCCGAAATGGATGTCGGCCAACACCGCAACGCCCGCCTCCAGCAGCAGCCGCTTGCGAAACGCTTCCGAATCGGCGCAGTCGGTGATCGCGCAGGCTTCGGTGACATTGGGCCAGGCGTAGAAAGCGCCTCCTGGCACTTGACACGTGATCCCGGGCACGTCGTTCAGCAGCCCGACGATCAGGTCGCGGCGTTCGAGAAAGCTCGCGCGCATGGCGGCGGCCGCGTCCTGCGGGCCCGTCACCGCCTCGACCGCCGCCCACTGCGAGATCTGCGATGCGCAAGAGTCGGTGTTGGTGATCCAGCGCGTGAACACCGGCGCCAGCGCGCGGTTGGCGGCGAAGCCGATCCGCCAGCCCGTCATCGCCCAGGTCTTCGACGCGCCATCGCTGATGATCGTTCGCTCGAGCATGCCCGGCCGCGTGGCCAGCGTTTCGAACGCGCCCGCGTATGCAAGCCGCGAATAGATCTCGTCGGCGTACACCCAGACCTGCGGATGCCGCCGCAGGATCTCGGCGATCGCGTCCAGATCGGCGGACTTGAGCATTCCACCGGTCGGGTTGTGCGGCGTGTTGAGGATCAGGAGCTTGGTCGCCGCGGTGATCTTGGCCTCGAGCTCGGCAGGATCGAAGGCGAAGTCACGCGCCTCGCGCAGGAAGATCGGCACGGGCACCGCGCCGTTGGCATGAATCTGCGACTCGTAGATCGGAAAGCCCGGGACCGGGTAGATGACCTCGTCACCGGCGCCGTAATCGGTGACCGATGCGATCGCGTAGGCGATGAAGGGCTTTGCGCCCGCACCGACGACGACATCGTCGGGCGCGATATCGAGGCCACGGCGCGCACCCATGTCCTTCGCGGCTGCCGCGCGCAGTTCATCGATGCCGGCAGACGGCGTGTAGCCATGCTTGCCGGCGCGGATTGCCGCAATCGCCGCGTCCTGGACATTCCTCGGCGTCGGGAAATCCGGCTGGCCGATGCAGAAGGACACGATGTCCTTACCCTGCCGCGCGAGCGTATTGACCTCGGCCAGCACGACGAACGCGTTTTCGGTGCCGAGCGATTCGGCGCGTCGTGACAGCGGCGGGACATTGACGTGGACGTTGTGCGGAGCGTTCACGGGTGTGCCCCCACGCTTGCGGCTACCGCCGCTGCGCTGCCCCCCGAGGGGGAGCGGTTCGCGCCTTGGGGCGGCCCGGCGGCGCAAACGTGTGCCCCCACGCTTGCGGCTGTCGCCGCTGCGCTGCCCCCCGAGGGGGAGCCATTCGCGCCTCGGGACGGCCCGGCGGCGCTCATGTCCTGCTCCTCGCGCGATAGAGCTCGCGGAACGTCCGGCCGGCCGGCGCCGGCATGTCGCGGCCCTCGGTCCAGCCGGCACCAACGGGAAGCTTGTGAATCAGTCCGTCGCGACCGCCCCAGCGTTTCAGCACACGCACGCCGATCTTCGTCGCCACGCCGTACAATGCGGGCCTCTGCGCGACCCACGCCCAGATCGAAAGCCCCGTGCGCTCGTACCAGGGCCGCAGCCCGCCCTCATAGGCTTTCTCGCGCAGCTTGCGCTGCAGGTCGGGGAGCGGGATCTTCACCGGGCAGACGACGCCGCATTGATTGCACATCGTGGAGGCGGCCGGAAGGTCCTGCGCATTCTCGAGTCCGACGTACATCGGCGTGAGAATCGAACCGATCGGCCCCGGGTACACCCAGCCGTACGAGTGACCGCCGACGTTCTGGTAGACGGGGCAGTGGTTCATGCATGCGCCGCAGCGGATGCACCGCAGCGCATCGCGCACGTTGCTGCCAAGCACCGCGGTGCGACCGCTGTCGACGATGATGAAATACATGTGCTCGGCACCGTGATACTCGCCCTCACCCTTTGTACCGGTGAGGATGTCCACGTAGTTCGAGATCGACTGGCCCGTCGACGAGCGCGGCAGCAGGCGCATCAGCGTCGCGACGTCCTCGAGCGTCGGGACGATCTTCTCGATGCCCGAGATCGCCACGTGGACCTTCGGCAGCGTGGTGGTCAGCGTCGCGTTACCCTCGTTGGTGACGAGCACCACCGATCCCGTCTCGGCGACGAAAAAGTTGCCGCCGGAGATTCCCATGTCGGCGGTCAGGTAGTGCTGCCGCAACACGCCGCGTGCTTCCTGGGTGAGCTCGTCGATCCCCGTCTTGACCGGCGTGCCATGCGCCCTGTGGAAGAGATCGGCCACCTCTTCCTTCGACTTGTGCAGCGCGGGCCCGATGATGTGCGAGGGGGGCTCATAGTTGTTGATCTGCAGGATGTACTCGCCGAGATCGGTCTCGACGACCCGCATTCCGGCCGCCTCGATCGCGTGATCGAGCGCCGACTCCTCGGAGACCATCGATTTCGACTTGATGATCTTCTTCACCGCGTGCTTCGCGGCGATCTCGAGCACCAGGGCATTGACGTCGGCCGGGGTCTCCGCCCAGAGCACCGTCGCGCCACGTGCGGCCGCGTTGCGCTCGAAGCGCTCGAGCCAGACGTCGAGATCGTCGAGCGCCCGGTTGCGAATCGCCTTGCCGGCGTCGCGCGTGCCTTCGAAGTCGTCGAGTTCGACCAGAGACGCGCGCCGCTTCCCGACGAACTTTCCCTGCATCTTCTTGAGGTTGAACTGCAGCCGCGCGTCATTCATCTTGACGTGCGCGGTTTCCTTGAAGTGCATCGACGCGACTTGCATGGGGCTGGCCCGTTACTCGCTCGATCCCGCAAGCACTTCCGCGACGTGCAGCACTCTGGTCTTCGTGTCGCCGCGCCGCCGCAGGCGGCCTTCGATGTTGAGCATGCAGCCGAGGTCGCCCAGCACGACCGCATCGGCCGCGGTAGCGACGATCGCCTCGCATTTGTTGTCGGCGATGCGCGCCGAGATCTCGCCGTACTTGATCGAAAACGTGCCCCCGAAACCGCAGCAAACCTCGCATTCGGGCATTTCGGAGAGCATCAGCCCCGGAACCTTGACCAGCAGCGCGCGGGGCTCGCGCTTGACGCCCATTTCGCGCAGGCCGGCGCAGGAATCGTGATAGGTCACCGTTCCGGAGAAACGGCCGGGCACGTGCTCGAGCTTGAGGTCGTTGACGAGGAATTGCGTGAGCTCGCGCGTCTTGGCAGCGAGCGCCTCGGCGCGCGCCAGCATCTGCGAATCGTCGGCGAAGAGATCGGCATAGTGTGTCCTGATCATCCCGCTGCAGGAACCCGACGGCGCGACCAGCCAGTCGCAGTTCTCGAACTCGGAAACGAGCTTCGCCGCCAGGGCCTTGGCGTCGGCGCGGTCGCCCGAGTTGTAGGCAGGCTGCCCGCAGCAGGTCTGCGTGGGCGGCACGAACACGTCGGCGCCGCCGGCTTCCAGCAGCTTGATCGCGGCAAAGCCGATCGACGGCCGCATCAGGTCGACGAGACAGGTGACGAAGAAACCGACGCGCATGACGGAAGGGTCGCGGACCAGGCTCGAAACGGGGACCCGGCAAATCTTAGCACGGCGCGTCGGCGCGGCCGCCAGGCGGTGCCGGCAACCCTAGAGGAATCCCGATTGCGTCAGCGCGGTGGCGCACCAGCCCATCAGCTGCTGCGGAAAGATGCCGAAGAAAAGCAGCGCGAGGCCGTTAGCCGAGAGCAGCGTGCGATTGTCGCCGCGGGCCACGATCGGCGCGGTGTCGGTCGCGTCGTCGAAATACATCAGCTTGACGATCCGCAGGTAGTAGAACGCGCCCACCAGCGATGCCATTACCGCCACGACGGCGAGCCAGGTGAACCCCGCGCTGACGGCGGCCTCGATCACGGTGAACTTGGCGTAGAAGCCCACCGTCGGCGGGATGCCGGCGAGCGAGAACATCACGAGCAGCATCATGAACGCCCACCACGGCGAGCGCTGGTTCAGCCCTCTGAAATCGGTGAGGCGGTCCGCCTCGAAGCCTTCGCGCGACAGCAGCATCACCATACCGAAGGACGCGAGGCTCGTCAGCACGTAGGCAACAGCGTAGAACATCGCCGCGCTGTAGCCGTTGAGGTTCGCCGTCAGGAACCCCATCAGCATGAAGCCCATGTTGGCGATCGTCGAGTAGGCGAGCATTCGCTTGATGTTGGTCTGCGCGATGGCGATCACGTTGCCGAGGATCATCGACAGGAGCGAGAGCACCATCAGCATCCCCTGCCAATCGAACTCGAGTCCGCCGAGCGCGACGACGAGGAGCCGAAGCATGAACGCGAATGCCGCGAGCTTCGGCGCCGTGCCGAGCAGCAGCGTGACCGCAGTCGGGGCGCCGTCGTAAACGTCGGGCACCCACATGTGGTACGGAACGGCCCCCAGCTTGAATGCGATGGCCGAGACGATGAACACGAGCCCGAACACCAGGATCACGCGGTTACCCTGACCGGAGAGCACGACTTCACCGACACGGTTCAGGTCGAGCGACCCGGTCGCGCCGTAAACCATCGACATCCCGTAGAGCAGCATTCCGGACGCGAGCGCCCCGAGCACGAAGTACTTCATCGCGGCCTCGGACGCCCGGCGCGAGCCCCGATGCATCGCGACCATCGCGTATAGCGAAAGCGACTGCAGCTCAAGGCCCATGTAGAGCGTCAGGAAATTGCCCGCCGCAATCATCACCAGCATGCCGAGCAGCGTCGTGAGCGTCAACACGAACGTTTCGCCACGGAAGAGGCCGCGGTCGGTGAAATAGCCGCGCGCGTAGAATAGCGTCAGCGACACCGCGACGCAGGTGAAGAACCGGAACAGATCGGACAACATGTCGTCGATGACGAGGCCGTTCATCGCCCGGACGGGGCCCGTCGTCACCACGAAGATCCAGGCGCATGCGAGGGCGCCGGATACGAGCGCGAGCTGGGCCAGCCAGAAGCTCCAATGCCGCAGCCTGTTGGGCAGAAAGACGTCGAGCACGAGAATCGTGCAGGCGGCGCCGAGGACGATCGTCTCCGGCAGGATGGAAAGCAGGTTCAGCGTCATCATCGTGGGGCGCGCATCAGAGTTTGCTCTTGGCCACGTGCGTCAACAGGTCGGCGACCGACGTATGCATGACGTCGATGAAGGGTCTGGGCCAGACGCCCATCCAGAGCACGAGGGCGGCGATGCTCGCGAGAAGCCAGAACTCGCGGCGATTCAAGTCGGAGAGCTTCGCAACGTTGTCGTTGGCGATGGCACCGTAGATGACGCGCTTGTACATCCATAGCGTATAGGCCGCGCCCAGGATCATGATCGTTGCGGCGCCGAAGCCGAGCCAGAAGTTCACCTTGACGGACGCCAGGATCACCATGAACTCGCCGACGAAGCCCGATGTCCCCGGCAGCCCGGCATTGGCCATCGAAAACAGCATCATCAGCGCGGCGAACTTCGGCATCGTGTTGACCACGCCGCCGTAGTCGGCGATCCGATGCGTGTGCATGCGGTCGTACATCACGCCCACACACAGGAACATCGCCGCTGACACGAAGCCATGCGAGATCATCTGCGCAAGGCCGCCCTCGACGCCCAGTTGGCTGAACAGGAAGAAGCCGAGCGTGACGAAGCCCATGTGCGAGATCGACGAGTACGCGATCAGCCGCTTCATGTCGACCTGCATCAGCGCGACGAAGCCAATGTAGACGATGGCGATCAGCGACAGCGTGATCACGAAGCCGGACAGGTAATGCGCTGCGTCTGGCACGATCGGCAGAATGAAGCGGACAAAGCCGTACGCGCCGATCTTGAGCGTGATCGCCGCCAGGATAACGGACCCCCCGGTCGGCGCTTCGGGGTGCGCGTCGGGGAGCCAGGTGTGCACCGGGAACATCGGCACCTTGACGGCGAACGACAGGAAGAAGGCGATGAACAGCAGCACTTGGACGTTGAGCGAAAGCGGCACCTGGTACCACTCGAGGATCGAGAACGTCTCCGAAACGTTGTACAGATAGATCAGCGCCACCAGCATCAAGAGCGAGCCCAGCAGCGTGTAGAGGAAGAACTTCAGCGCCGCGTAGACCCGGTTCGGACCGCCCCACACGCCGATGATCAGGTACATCGGGATCAGCATCGCCTCGAAGAACACGTAGAAAAGCACGCCGTCGAGCGCCGTGAATGCGCCGTTGATCAACCCCGACTGGATCAGGAACGCCGCCATGTATTGCGCCACGCGCACCTGGATCACTTCCCACGCGGACCAGACGACGAGCAGCGTCATCAGGCTGTTCAGCAGCACGAACAGCATCGAGATGCCGTCGACGCCGAGGTAGTAGTGGACGTCGAAGCGCGGGATCCATTCGCTGCGCTCTACGAACTGCATCTCGGAGGTCGCCGGGTTGAAGTGGATCCACAGCGGCAGCGTGACCAGCAGCCCGACGGTCGCGCCGATGAGCGCGATCCACCGGGCAGTGCCGGCGTCGCGATCGCGGCCGACGGCCAGCACCGCAAGGCCGGCGACGATCGGGACCCAGATCGCAAGCGAAAGATATGGCATTGTTCTTGTTATCCCGAGCAGGCTAATAGCGCACCGACCACAGCATGAACGCGAACACGCCGACGATCATCCAGAACGCATAGTGATAGACGTAGCCCGACTGCAAGTGGCGCAGCAGCGCGGACGCCCAGCCGACGACCCTGGCCGTGCCGTTGACGAAGAAGCCGTCGATGATCGTCCGCTCGCCGACATCGCGGAGCGCGGCGCCGACGCGCCGCGAGCCGCCGGCGAAGAACCAGTCGTAGAACCTGTCGACGTAGTAGTTGTTGAAGAGCAGCGCGTACACGGGGCCGGCCGCTTTGGCGAGCCGTTCCGGCAGCGCGGGATTGCCGAGATACAGGTACCACGCCGACGCAATGCCGGCGAGCGCGAGCCAGAACGGAAGGCTGGCGAGACCATGCTCGATGAACGCAGCCACGCCGCGCCATTCCTCGCGCAATCCGTGGATCGCCGGGTGCTCGGCGAGCATCACGATCGAGCTGCCGAAGAAATCACCCACCACCATCGGCTGGACGAACAGCCACCCGGCGGCGAGCGAGGGAATGGCGAGCAGGACGAGCGGCACGGTAACGACGGCCGGACTTTCCCTGGGTGGACCACCGTCGTTGTGAGCGTCGTGCGCGGAGGCGGCGACCGCGAAGCGCGGCTTGCCGTGGAAAGCCAGGAACAGAAGCCGGAATGTGTAGAAGGCCGTCACGAAGACGCCAGCGACGACGGTGAAGTACGCGTACGAGTGCCCGGGAACCGTCGAGGCGTGAACGGCCTCGATGATCGCGTCCTTGGAGAAGAAGCCTGCGAACGGGCGGAATGCCGCACAGCGCGAGGCTGCCGACGACCATCGTCCAATAGGTGATCGGCATGTACCTGCGCAAGCCTCCCATGTTGCGGAGGTCCTGGTCGTGGTGCAGCGCGATGATCACCGATCCCGCCCCGAGGAAGAGCAGCGCCTTGAAGAACGCATGCGTCATCAGGTGGAAGATCGCGACCGAATACGCGGACACACCGAGCGCGACCGTCATGTAGCCGAGCTGCGACAGCGTCGAATACGCGACGACTCGCTTGATGTCGTTCTGCACCATGCCGAGGATGCCGAGGAACAGCGCGCCCGTTGCACCGATGAGCGTCACGAATGACAGCGCCGTCGTCGAAAGCTCGAACAGCGGGCTCATTCGCGCGACCATGAAGATGCCGGCCGTCACCATCGTCGCCGCGTGGATCAGCGCAGAGATCGGCGTGGGACCTTCCATCGAGTCGGGAAGCCACACGTGCAGCGGCACCTGCGCGCTCTTGCCCATCGCGCCGACGAACAGGCAAATGCAGATGACGGTGAGGAGCGACCACGGTGTGGCCCCCCAAAGACTGACGGTCGTCCCCGCGAACGTGCCCGCGGCACCGAAGACTGTCGCATAGTCGAGCGTCCCGAAAAACGCGAGGATGAGCCCGATGCCCAGGACGAAGCCGAAATCGCCGACGCGGTTGGCGATGAATGCCTTGAGGTTGGCGTAGATCGCCGTCGGCCGTTCGTACCAGAAGCCGATCAGGAGGTACGAGACGAGGCCGACCGCCTCCCACCCGAAGAAGAGCTGAAGGAAGTTGTTGCTCATCACCAGCATCAGCATCGAGAAGGTGAAGAGCGAGATGTAGCTAAAAAAGCGCGTGTAGCCGGGATCGTCGGCCATGTATCCGATCGTGTAGATGTGCACCATCAGCGACACGAACGTCACGACCAGCATCATCGTCGCCGACAGCGGATCGATCAGGAAGCCGATGGCGAGCTTGAGGCTCCCGGTCTGCAGCCACGTATAGACGTCCCCATTGAATCCGTGGCCAGCCAGCACGTCGCGGAAGATCACGTACGAGGCGACCATCGACACGCCGACACCGAGGCAGCACAGCCAGTGCGACGCGCGGCGGCCGAGCGCAGCACCAAACAGGCCGACGACGATGGCCGCCGCGAGCGGCGCCAGCGGTACCAGCAGGTAGAGTTGCTGCATCGTGGTCACTTCGCGGTCATCCCTTGAGCCGGTCCAGGTCCTCAACGTCGATCGAGCCGACATTGCGGAATAGCAGCACCAGGATCGCCAGCCCGATCGCGGATTCGGCAGCGGCGACCGTCAGGATGAAGAACACGAACACCTGGCCGGCCATGTCGTTGAGATAGCTCGAGAAAGCGATGAAATTGAGATTGACGGAGAGGAGCATCAGCTCGATTGCCATCAGCATGATGATCACGTTCCTCCGATTGAGGAAAATGCCGGCCATGCTGATCGCGAACAGGAACGCGCCCAGCACGAGGTAGTGCGACAGCGTTGGCATTGGTGCAGGTTCTCCCCAGTGAACTTCTAATGCGTATTCGGCCTTGCTTATCGTCATTCCCGCGACGGCGGGAACATCGCGTGTCCACTCCGAGCGACGCCGGCTCCCTGCCTTCCGGGGGGCGACGGCGGTTCGGTTACTCGGTCAGCCATTTTCGGCTGTGCGGTCCAATGAGCTCTGGCTGCACCCCGTGACGCCGTCGTTGTCCACCTATTCCTTCTTCTCCGCGGGCATCGAGAGCACCCGCAGCCGGTCTTGTGCCCGGACCTTCACCTGCTTCCCCGGATCCTGATACTTCGTTTCCCTGCGCCGGCGATGAGTGAGCACGATTGCCGCGATGATCGCCACGAGCAACACGACGGCGGCAATCTCGAACGGATAGACGTAGGTTGTGTAGAGGAGGTCGCCGAGCGCCCGCGTGTTGCTGCCACCAGGTGGCGGCGGGACATTGCCGGTCACGCCGGTCAAGCGGGTTGCTCCACAGCACGAGCGCCATCTCCGCGAAGACCAGCACGCCAACGATGATGGCCACGGGCACGTAACTCCTGAAACGCTTGCGCAGGCTGTCGAAATTGACGTCGAGCATCATCACCACGAACAGGAACAACACCATCACCGCGCCGACGTAGACCAGCACCAGCGCGATGGCCAGGAATTCCGCCCGCAGCATCAGCCAGTGCGCCGCCGCGGTGAAGAAGGCGAGCACGAGCCAAAGCGCTGCGTGCACGGGGTTGCGCGCGATGATCACAGCCAGCGCAGCGGACAGCAGGATCGCGGCGAAGACGTAAAAGAGCACGATCTGGACGTTCATCGGTACCTCGCGTCCTCTTGCCGATCCTTGGCGATCTGCGCTTCGTACCGGTCGCCGACGGCGAGCAGCATTTCCTTCGTGTAGTAGAGGTCGCCGCGCTTTTCGCCGTGGTACTCGAGAATTCGCGTCTCGACGATCGAGTCCACCGGGCAGCTCTCCTCGCAGAACCCGCAGAAGATGCATTTGGTCAGGTCGATGTCGTAGCGGGTGGTACGGCGCGTCCCGTCGGCGCGCTCGTCGGACTCGATCGTGATCGCCAGCGCCGGGCAGACCGCCTCGCACAGCTTGCACGCGATGCAGCGCTCCTCGCCGTTCGGGTAGCGGCGCAGCGCATGCAGCCCGCGAAAGCGCGGGCTCTGCGGCGTCTTCTCTTCCGGGAACTGCACGGTGACCTTGCGTGAAAACATGAAGCGGAGCGTCAGCAGCAGCCCGCGCCAGAGCTCGGCCAGGAGCCAAGTGTCGAAGAATTGCCTGACGCGGGTCCCCATTGCCGTCGCCTCAATGGAAGAGCCCGGCCCAGCGCGTCTGCATCATCGCGCCGAGAAACACGATCCACACCAGCGTGACCGGAATGAAGACCTTCCAGCCGAGGCGCATGATCTGATCGTAGCGATAGCGCGGGAACGTCGCGCGGATCCACAGGAAGAAGAACAGCACGCCGGCCATCTTCAAGAACAGCCATGGCATGCCGTCGCCGAAAGGATGAAGCCCGGCGACCTCGACATCGTTCAACTGCGGCCACGGCGACAGCCAGCCGCCCAGAAACATCGTCGATGCCAGCGCCGAGACGAGAATCATGTTCATGTACTCGGCGAGGAAGAACACCGCGAACGCAACGCCCGAGTATTCGACGTGGAAGCCGGCGACGATCTCGGACTCGCCTTCGGCTACGTCGAACGGATGGCGGTTCGTTTCGGCGACACCGGAAATGATGTAGACGAAGAACAGCGGAAGGAGCGGGATGAAATACCAGTAGGCGAAGCCGCCTTCCTGTCCGCGCACGATCTCGGAGAGGTTCAAGCTCCCCGCCGCCATCAGCACGCCGACCAGCGCGAAGCCCATCGCGATCTCGTAGGAGACGATCTGCGCCGCCGAGCGCAGGCAGCCCAGGAATGCGTACTTGGAGTTCGACGCCCACCCCGCGAGGATGATTCCGTAGACGCCGATCGAAGTCATCGCCAGCACGTAGAGAAGCCCGGCATTGATGTCGGAGAGCGCCATGCCATCGGCGAAAGGAATCACCGCCCACGCCGCCAGTGCCGGCGCAATCGCGAGTACCGGTGCCGATGAAGAACAGGTACCGGTTTGCGCCCGAGGGAAGAATGACCTCCTTGAAGAGCAGCTTGAACACGTCGGCGAACGGCTGCAGCAGTCCCAGCGGCCCCACGCGGTTCGGGCCGATGCGCACTTGCATCCAGCCGATGATCTTGCGCTCGGCGAGCGTCAGGTAGGCGACGGCCAGGATCAGCGGAATCGCGATCGCGAGGATTTTCGCAAGCGTCCACGTCGTCACCCTGACCGCCGGCCACGCCGATCCGAAGACGGTCGCGAGCCAATCCATCAGAGCGGCTCCACGGCGATCGTTCCGGACAGCCCTTCGAGGCCGCACGTCGACGCATGCGCGGCGGCGACGCGTACGACGCCGGCGGGTACCGCCGGATCGACGACCGCGGTCAACACCGCCTCGCCGCGCCCCTGACGGATCCTGACTGCGCCGCCCTCGGCAGCGCCCACCTGCTGCAGCGTCTTTGCGTTCATCCGCGCCCGCGGCGGACGCGCGTCCGCCGTCTGCTGCAGCGATGGCGCACGGCGCGCAAGCGGGTCGGCAAAGTGGATGGGGATTTCAGCAACGCGCTCGAAGCCGTGCGTCGCTGCGACGGGCTTGGTGATCGCGACCCGCGTGCCGTTTGCAAGCCTCGCAGCGATCGCGTCGCTTGCAGGGAGCCCCGCACGAACGTCGTCGATCGATTCGAAGCCGAAATCGGGCAGCCCGAGAAGCGTGCCCAGCACGCGCAGCACCTTCCACGCGGGACGCGCGTCACCGAAGGGCTTGACCGCGCCGTTCCAGCGCTGCACGCGGCCCTCACAGCTCACGAACGTGCCGGCTGTTTCAGTGAATGGCCCGATCGGAAGCAGCACATCGGCGTATTGCGTGCCGTGGCGGAAGGGGGACAGGACTACGACGAAGTCGGCTCTTCCCAGCGCCGCGCGCGCGGCCACGGGATTCGCGCAATCGAAATCGGGCTCTACGTTCAGCATGAGGTAGGCGTTGCACGGGTGGGTCAGCATCGAGAGCGCGTTGCGACCGCCCGCCCGCGGCAGCGCCCCGGCGATGTAGCCGCCGACGCTGTTCGCCGCCTCGGTGATACATCCCAGCCTGGCGCCAGTGACTTCGGCGAGCGCCTGCGCGAGCGCCATGAGCTGCGCGGCTTCCGGATGCTGCTCGGCGCCATTGCCGAGCAGGATCGCCTTGCGCTCGCCGGTGAGAAGCGAAGCTGCGATCACCTGCGCCGCGGCCGTGGGCTCGATGCCCGCGAGCGCTTCCGGCACCGGCTTGCCTGCGCCCACGGCGGCCGCCGCAACGAGCTCGGCGAGCGCGAGCGGGATCAGCGACGGCGCGGCAACGAACGAGTGCGCGACATTGATCAGCGAATCGTCGGCGACCGACTGCAACAGCGAGACCTGCGCGCCCTTCTTCGCCGCCTGCCGCAGCCGCTGCGCGATCAGCGGGTGGTCCTTGCGCAGGAAGCTCCCGACGACCAGCACGCGGTCCTGCGCGTTCAGCTCCGCGACCGGCAGCCCCAGCCATGGAACCCCGGCGCCCTGCCCATCGCCGCGGAAATCGGTCTGCCTCAGGCGGAAATCGATGTTGTCGGAGCCGAGCGCGCGGGTGAGCTTGGCCGCAAGCGCCATTTCCTCGAGCGTCGAGTGCGGCGAAACGAGCGTCCCGAGCGCCGCACCGCCGTGCTTCGCCACGACGTCCGTCAGGCCTTGCACAACCCGCTCGAGCGCGGTTTGCCAGTCGACGGTCTTCCACTCGCTGCCGTCCTTCATCATCGGCGCGGCGAGCCGCTCGTCGCTCGCGAGCGCTTCGTACGAAAACCGATCCTTGTCCGAGAGCCAGCACTCGTTGACCGCCTCGTTCTCGAGCGGCAGCACGCGCATCACCTTGTCGCCGATGATCTGCACGATCAGGTTGCTGCCAAGCGAATCGTGCGGCGACACCGCCTTGCGGCGCGACAGCTCCCAATTGCGCGCGGCAAAACGAAAAGGCTTCGACGTGAGCGCCCCGACCGGACAGATGTCAATCATGTTGCCGGAGAGCTCGGAATCGACAGTGCGGCCGACGAATGCGACGATCTCCTCGTGCTCGCCGCGGCCCACCATGCCGAGCTCCATCACGCCGGCGATCTCCTGTCCGAACCGCACGCAGCGCGTGCACTGGATGCAGCGCGTCATCTCTTCCGCCGCGACGAGCGGACCCAGCTCCTTGCGCTCCACCACGCGCTTGGGTTCGGTATAGCGCGATGCCGAGCCCCCATAGCCGACGGCAAGATCCTGCAGCTGGCATTCGCCGCCCTGATCGCAGATCGGGCAGTCGAGCGGATGATTGATGAGCAGGAACTCCATCACGCCCTGCTGCGCCTTCTTCGCCGCTTCCGATTCCGTCCACACCTTCATGCCGTTGGTCACCGGCGTCGCGCATGCGGGCAGCGGCTTGGGCGCCTTCTCGACCTCGACCAGGCACATCCGGCAGTTGGCGGCGATCGACAGCTTCTTGTGCCAGCAGAAGAACGGAACGTAGATGCCGAGCTTGCGCGCTGCATCCATCACCGTGCTGCCCGCGGGCACTTCCACCGGCCTGCCGTCGATTTCGAGGTTCAGCATGGCTGGAACTGAGCGCGCCCCGGCGACTGAAGGGCCGCCCCGACGTTGCCGTGCCGCTTGGGGGAAGACGAGCGAAGAGCGTTTCGCGGGGATCTCGCGCCCGCCGGGCCGCCCCAAGGGCGCGCCCGCCCCCTGGGGGGAGGCGAGCGAAGCGAGTTTCGGGGGGATCTCATCAGACGTAGCTCGGGGTCAGGCACCGCTTGTGATCGATGTGGTACTGGAATTCGTCGCGAAAGTGCTTGACGAAACTCTTGACCGGCAGCGCCGCCGCGTCACCGAGCGCGCAGATGGTCCGGCCCGCGATGTTGTCGGCGACCGAATTCAAAAGGTCGAGATCCTCGTTCCTGCCCTGCCCGTTTTCGATCCGGTTGACAACGCGCCACAGCCATCCCGTCCCTTCCCGGCACGGCGTGCACTGGCCGCAGGATTCCTCGAAATAGAAATACGACAGCCGCAGCAGCGACTTCACCATGCAGCGCGTATCGTCCATCACGATGACGGCGCCCGAGCCCAGCATCGAGCCCGCCTTGGCGATCGAGTCGTAGTCCATGTCGGTCGCCATCATGATGTCGCCCGGCAGCACCGGCATCGACGAGCCGCCGGGAATGCAGGCCTTGAGCTTGCGGCCGGCGCGCATGCCCCCGGCCATCTCGAGGAGCGTCGCGAATGGCGTGCCGAGCTTCAGCTCGAAGTTGCCCGGACGCGCGACGTCGCCCGACACGGAAAAGATCTTGCGTCCCGCCGTTGTTCGGCCGCCCGAGCGCCAGGAACGCTTCCCCGCCGTTGCGGATGATCCAGGGAACGGCGGCGAACGTCTCGGTGTTGTTGATCGTCGTCGGCTTGCCGTAGAGGCCGTAGCTCGCCGGGAACGGCGGCTTGTACCGCGGCTGTCCGCGCTTGCCCTCGAGCGACTCGAGGAGCGCCGTCTCCTCGCCGCAGATGTAGGCGCCGTAGCCGTGGTGGTTGAAGAGATGGAAGTTCCAGCCCGAGCCCAGGATGTCGTTGCCGAAGAAGCCCGCTTCGTAGGCTTCGGCCAGCGCCTCCTCGCAGCGCTCGTAGATATCCCAGATCTCGCCGTGGATGTAGTTGTAGCCGCGCGTGCAGCCCATCGCATACGCGGCGATCGCCATCCCTTCGAACAGCGCATGCGGGTTGTAGCGCAGGATGTCGCGGTCCTTGAACGTGCCGGGCTCGCCTTCGTCCGAATTGCAGACGAGGTACTTGTCGCCTGCGAAGGGCTGTGGCATGAAGCTCCATTTGAGACCGGTCGGAAAGCCGGCGCCGCCGCGGCCCCGCAGCGACGACTTCTTGACCTCGGCGATCACCTGCGACGGTGGGATCTTCTCGGCAATGATCTTCTTCAGCGCCTCATAACCGCCGCGCGCGACGTACTCGCCCAGCCGCCAATTGGATCCCGTCAGGCCCGCCATGATGATCGCGTCGGGACCGAAATCGAGGATGTTGTTCGGCGCATTCATCGGTGTGCCCCCACGCTTGCGGCTGACGCCGCTGCGCTGCCCCCCGAGGCGGACCCATTCGCGCCTTCTTCGGGCGGCCGGGCGGCGCTCATGCGGATCCGCCCGGCTTCGCGTCCGCGGCCGATTTGAGCTCCGCGAGCAGCGCATCGAGCTTGGCGGGCTGCATCCAGCTGCACATCCGCTTGTTGTTGACGAGGAGCACCGGCGCATCGCCGCAGGCGCCGAAGCACTCGCCCTGCTGCAGCGTCACGAGACCGTCGGCCGTCGTTTCGCCGAAGCCGATTCCGAGCTTCGCCTTCAGGTACTCGGCCGCCTTGACCGCGTCCTGCAGCGCGCACGGGAGGTTCGTGCAGATCGTGAGCTTGTACTTGCCGACCCGCCTCACGTTGTACATCGTGTAGAACGAAGCGACCTCGTACACGGCGACCGGCGCCATCCCGAGGTAGGTCGCGACGAAATCCATCGTCTCGGTCGCGAGCCAGCCCTTCTCGTCCTGCGCGATCGCGAGCGCCGCCATCACTGCCGATTGCCTGTGGCCCGGCGGATATTTCGCGATCTCGCGATCGATTTTCTTCAGTGCGTCCGCGGAAAGCATGCCGTTCGTCGTCACCGGTAGTAATAGCCGGCAACCCGCCAGGTGTCCTGTTCCTCGAGCGTCCAGACGAGCTGCTCCGCCATTCGCTTGCCGCCCAGGAATTTCGCCTCGTATTCGATGATCGCGTAGTCACCCGAAGGCGCGCCCGGCAGCTCGTGGCTGCGCGCGAATTTCACCGCGGATCGCGACTCGAGCTTGCCGAAGGTCTTGCGCGCGTCGCGCATGCCGGCGATGAACTGCTTTCGCGTCACCGTCGACTTGAGCTGCTTCGATGCTTCGTCCCACGCGAATCCGGAATTCCCGCCGTCGATCAGCGCGAGCCATTTCAGGCCCGCCTGGATCGCCTCCCTGTCGTCGCCGAGAGTCGGCTGCGCGGGAGGGGGCGCCGAAGGCGGCGCCTGGGTAGGCGGACCCGGCGTCGCGGAGGTCTGCGCGAGCGCCGCCGCCGCCAGCGCAACCAGCGCGCACGCCGCAACCGTCGAAACAAAGAGCCGCGTCATCGGTCGATCGACCCGAACACGATGTCCTGGGTGGCGATGATCGCGACGATGTCGGCGATCATGTGACCCCGCGACATCTCGTCGAGTGCTGCGAGATGCACGAAATCCGGCGGGCGCAGCTTGATCCGGTACGGCTTGTTCGCGCCGTCGGAAATCGCATAGACGCCGAATTCGCCCTTCGGCGCCTCGATCGCCGCGTAGACTTCGCCCGGCGGCACGTGCATGCCTTCGGTGAAGAGCTTGAAGTGATGGATCAGCTCTTCCATGTTCGTCTTCATCTCTTCGCGCGACGGCGGCGCCACCTTGTGGTTGGGCGTGATGACGGGCCCGGGATTCGCCCGCAGCCAATCGACGCATTGCCTGACGATGCGGTTCGCCTGCCGCATCTCCTCGACGCGGACGAGGTAGCGGTCGTAGCAGTCGCCGTTGACGCCGACGGGGATGGCGAAGTCCAGCCGATCGTAGACGGCGTAAGGCTGCTTCTTGCGCACGTCCCAGGGAACGCCCGACCCACGCAGCATCGGGCCGGTGAATCCCAGCGCGACCGCACGCTCGGCGGAGACGGCGCCGATGTTGACCGTCCGCTGCTTCCAGATGCGATTCTCGGTCAGCAGCGCCTCGTAGTCGTCGACGTTGGCGGGGAACCGGTTCGCGAAGTCCTCGATGAAGTCGAGCACCGAGCCCTGGCGGTTCTCGTTGAGCTTCGCGATCTCCCGCGCATTGCGCCCGCGCGTCACCGTGTACTGCGGCATCCGGTCGGGCAGGTCGCGGTAGACGCCCCCGGGCCGGTAGTACGCGGCGTGCATGCGCGCGCCGGACACGGCCTCGTAGACGTCGAACAGGTCTTCGCGCTCGCGAAACGTATAAAGGAAAGGCGTCATCGCGCCGACGTCGAGCGCGTGCGCGCCAAGCCAGAGCAGATGGTTCAGGATCCGCGTGATCTCGTCGAACATCACCCGGATGTACTGCGCGCGAATCGGAACCTCGATGCCGAGCAGTCGCTCGATCGCGAGACAGTAGGCGTGCTCCATGCACATCATCGACACATAGTCGAGCCGGTCCATGTACGGCAGCGACTGGATCCATGTCCGGGTCTCGGCGAGCTTCTCGGTTGCCCGGTGCAGCAGGCCGATGTGCGGATCCGCGCGCTGGATGACTTCGCCGTCGAGTTCGAGCACGAGCCGCAGCACGCCGTGCGCTGCCGGGTGCTGAGGCCCGAAGTTCATCGTGTAGTTGCGGATCTCGGCCATGGCGCTAGCGACCCGCGGCGTAGGTATCTTCGCGGACGACGCGCGGCGTGATCTCGCGCGGCTCGATCGAAACGGGCTGGTAGATCACGCGGCCCTGCTCCGGGTCGTAGCGCACCTCGACATATCCGGAGATCGGAAAATCCTTGCGGAACGGGTGCCCCACGAAGCCGTAGTCGGTGAGCAGTCGGCGCAAGTCCGGATGGCCCGCAAACACGATCCCGAACAGGTCGAAGGCTTCGCGCTCGAACCAATTCGCCGCCGGCCAGATGTCGATGACGCTTGCGACGACCGGAAACGCGTCGTCCGGGACGGGCGCGCGAACGCGCAGCCGCCAGTTGTTGGCGAGCGAGAGCAGATGATAGACGACTGCGTAGCGCGGGCCCTCGTGACCCTCGCCGCCATACGCCGAATAGTCCACCCCGCAGAGGTCGATCAGCATCTCGAACCTGAGCTCGGGACGATCGCGCAGCAGCCGCATTGCCGCATCGAGCCGCTCCGCCGGCACGACCGCGGTGACCTCGCCTAGCGCAACGGCTAGGCTCGCGAGTTTGTCGCCGAGGATGTCCGGCAGCTTCGCCGCGAGGGTTTCGGCACGGGTCGCCATCAGCGCGCGATCGTATTGGTGCGCCAGATCTTGTTCTGGAGTTGCAGCACGCCGTAAAGCAGCGCCTCGGCGGTCGGCGGGCAGCCGGGAACGTAGATGTCGACGGGGACGATGCGGTCACAGCCACGCACGACCGAATAGGAGTAATGGTAGTAGCCGCCGCCATTCGCGCAGGAGCCCATGGAAATGACCCAGCGCGGCTCCGGCATCTGGTCGTAGACCTTGCGCAGCGCCGGCGCCATCTTGTTGCACAGCGTGCCGGCGACGATCATCACGTCCGATTGGCGGGGGCTCGCCCGGAACACGATGCCGAAGCGGTCGAGGTCGTAGCGCGCGGCGCCGGCGTGCATCATCTCCACCGCGCAGCACGCGAGACCGAACGTCATCGGCCACATCGACCCGTTGCGCGCCCAGTTGATCAGCGCGTCGGCCGTCGTGGTGACGAACCCTTTTTCGAGGATGCCTTCAATGGCCACGGCCGACCTCCTCCGCAACGGATGCGCCCGCGACAAGAACGTTCATTCCCACTCCAGCGCGCCTTTCTTCCACTCGTAGACGAAGCCGACGACGAGCACCGCGAGAAACACCATCATCGCGACGAATCCGAAGACGCCGATCTCCTGCAGGACGACCGCCCACGGAAAGAGGAACGCGATCTCGAGGTCGAACAGGATGAACAGGATCGCCACGAGGTAGTACCGGACGTCGAACTTCATGCGCGCGTCCTCGAATGCCTCGAAGCCGCATTCGTACGGTGACAGCTTCTCGGGATCGGGACGGTTCGGGGACAGGACCATGCCGACGGTGAGGAGAACGACACCGAGGGTCAGCCCGACCAGGATGAAAAGCAAGATTGGCAGGTACAGTTCCAGCATGTTCGTCGCTCCGTGCGCTCGGCTGCCCGTGCACGCGGACGCGTCCTCGTTACCCCCGGCCGCGAGCCCCCGCGGGGTCGCGGTCCACGGCAAGGCCGCGCGCGCATCGTGTTCACGCGGACGACACCCGCCGCACGGACCCTCTTTTCCGGCGCGCGAACTTCTGCTTTTCGCGCCGCAACTCCTAACGCTCGTGGTGCCGACGGGGAGACTCGAACTCCCACGGCTTACGCCACTGCCCCCTCAAGACAGCGTGTCTACCAATTTCACCACGTCGGCTTTGATCTTTGATCCCTCTTACCTGTGGCCATCACTTCGGCACCTCGCCCGACTTCGATCCGGCAGGAGCCTCGGCCGGCGCGCCCGTCGGCGCGGTAGTGGGCGGTGCCGGCACGTCCGCTGCCTTCGGTGCCGACTTTTCGACGATCCCTTGCTGCATCACGCCTCCAGGCGCACTGCGGGTCGTCGCAAACCAGGTCAGCCCGAGACTCGTGGCGAAGAACACCGCGGCGAGAACGGCCGTCGTGCGCGACAGGAAATTCGCCGAGCCCGCGGCGCCGAACACGCTGCCCGATGCCCCGCTGCCGAACGCCGCGCCCATATCGGCGCCCTTGCCGTGCTGCAGCAGCACGAAGCCGCAAATGCCGATCGCGACCAGCAAGTGCGCGACCAGAATCAATGTTTCGACAATGCTCATCCGTTACTCCCGCCGTCGTCGTTCAGTCCAAGCCGGTACACCAAACGCCTGCGCTGCGTTTAGGCACGCGCAATCGCCAGAAATTCCGCGGCCTTGAGCGACGCACCGCCGATGAGCCCGCCGTCGATGTCCGCCATCGCGAACAGCGCTGCTGCGTTGTCCGCCTTCACGCTGCCTCCATAGAGCACCGCCACGTCCGCCGCGTTCGCGCTCGCCAGCCGCGCCCGCAGCGTCGCATGCACCGCCTGCGCCTGCTCGGGGGAGGCCGTCCGTCCCGTGCCGATCGCCCACACCGGCTCGTAAGCGACGACGAGGCGCCGCGCATCGTTCCCCAACTTGCGCCAGCACCGCGTCGAGCTGCCGCAGCACTACGGCATCAGTCATCCCGCCTTCGCGCTCCGCGAGCGTCTCGCCCACGCAGACGATCGGAATCACGTTCGCGGCGAGCGCGGCGCCGGCCTTCGCGGCGACGATCGCATCCGTGTCGCCGTAGTACTGCCGGCGCTCCGAGTGGCCGACGATGGCGTAGCGGCAGCCGAACTCGACCAGCATCGCCGCCGACACTTCGCCCGTATAGGCACCGGCGGAATGTTCGCTCACATCCTGCGCACCCCAGGCGATCGGCGTCGACGACAGCGCCGCTTGCGCCTGCACGAGATAGGGGTATGGCACGCAAACCGCGAGCTCTCGTCCCGCCATTCCCGTCCAATCCGCCGTGAGCGCGGCCAACAGCGCAGCGTTGGCAGCGAGCCCGCCGTTCATTTTCCAGTTGCCGACGACGAGTTTGCGGCGCATCGCTTGTCCGTCGGGACTCGGGGCCGATCACCGCCCTCCCCGGGGCTCCGGCGGTTCCTCAAAAAATCGAGAAATTATACCGCAGTGCGGAAATCCACGGCAAAGCGGGCAAACATGCCGAGAGGAGTTCGCCTGTTTTGATCTAGACGGGGGATGGGGGGAAAACTTGATTCTGGATAAGAAGGGGGTAAGGCTTCATTTCAAATCCTGAACCGGCGCGACCATGGCCGGGACAGGGAGGGGACGGAACCCCGGACGGCGATCAGATGCCGGCAAGGCGTCTCAGGCGGCGCAGCAGCAGCGGAAGAAACCAGACGGCGAGCGTCAACACGCCGAGCGTCGCCGCGATCGGCCGCTCGAAAAACGCGAGCACGTTGCCTTCCGACTTGATCATCGACGTGACGAAGTTCTGTTCGAGCATTCCACCCAGCACGACGCCGAGGATCGCGGGCGCGATCGGGAATGCATTGTTCTCGAGGATGAATGCGGCGAAACCGGCGATCAGCATGACACCCACGTCGAACGCATGTGTTGTTGATCGCGAAGGATCCGACGACGCAGAACAGCATGATGACCGGCATCAGGACGTCCGCGCGGCACGTTGAGGATGTTCTTCGCGGCCTTGATGCACAGCAACCCGAGCGGAATCATGATCACGTTGGCGATGATGAACAGCAGGTAGACGGCGTAGATGTTCTGCGGATTGTTGATGAACAGCGTCGGCCCGGGATTCATGTTCTTCATGTACAGCACGCCGATCACGATCGCGGTGATCGAGTCGCCGGGAATGCCGAACACGAGCGCCGGGATCCACGCGCCGGCGAGCGCGCTGTTGTTCGCCGAGCCCGCCTCGACGATGCCTTCGACGTGGCCGGTGCCGAACTTCTCGCGGCTCCTTCGAGCAATTCTTGCTGATGCGCGTACGACATCCACGCCGCGATGTCGCGCGCCGGCGCCGGGCAGCGCGCCGACCAGCGTGCCCAGCGCGCTGCCGCGCAGGATCTGCAGCGGGTACTTCTTTGCGAGGCCCCACATACCCTTGAACACGTTGCCCATCGGCTGGTCGACGATCTTGGCTGCGGGTCGGTGTCGACGGCATAGCGGATGATCTCCGAGATCGCGAACATGCCGATCATCAGCGGAATCAGCCCGACTCCGCCCAGCAGCTCCGTGTTGCCGAACGTGAAGCGCGGAATCGCGGCTGGATTGCTGAGGCCGACGGACGCGACCAGCAGCCCGAGCAGCAGCGACACGAAGCCTTTCAGCGGGCGATCTGACGTCATGAACACCGCGCACGTCAGGCCGAGCAGCACCAGCCAGAAATACTCGAACGAGCTGAACTTGAGCGCGAACTCGGCGAGCGTCGGCGCGGCGACGATCAGCACGGCGGTCCCGAACAGGCCGCCGAGCGCGGAGAAGACGAGGCCGGCGCCCAGCGCCAGTCTCGGCCTGGCCCTTTGCGCGTCATCGCGTAGGCCTCGTCGGTATAGGCGGCGGACGCCGGCGTCCCGGGCATGCGCATCAGGCAGCCGGGGATGTCGCCCGAGAAGATCGCCATCGCCGTCGCGGTGACGATCGCGGCGATCGCCGGAATCGGGGCCATGAAGAACGTGACCGGCACCAGCAGTGCGGTCGCCATCGTCGCGGTCAGGCCCGGCACCGCGCCGACGAAAAGCCCGAACAGCCGAAGCGCCGAGCATCACCGCGATGTTAAGCGGATGGAACACCAGCGCGAAGGCCTGCAGCCAGGCGTCGCTCATCGCATCAGGCGCACGCGGTCACCATGCGAAACGCTCCAGGATGCCCCACGGCAACGGCACGCGCAGCAGCTTGTAGAAGGCGTAATGGATGACGAGCGTCACCACGATCGCGAGCGGCACGATCCAGCGCGAGCGCACACCGAACACGCCGAACAGCGTCGCCAGGTACACGACGCTCGTGACGATGAAGCCAAGCCTGTCGACGACCAGCGATGTAGAGCAGGTTCGCGGCAATGACGGCGGCGAATGCGACGACCTGCGGCGCCGAGCGCGTCCATGGATCGAGCGCGATATCCAGCGCGCCGTTTCCCCAGCGCGCGCGCGCAGACCCTTGACGACGAGCAGCGCCGCCGCAGATCAGCAACCCAGCGGCGACGACGCCCGGAAAGAGCGCGGGGCCATACCTGCTGCCCGGGAATCGTCGGAAACCCGCTGCACATGGACGCAGAATGGCCGCGCCGAGCAGGATCAGCGACCGCCCCCCAGACGGCGTCGTTGAGCTTCATTCCGCGCGACGCCGTAGGCGCGCGCCGCGGTCGCGGCCCATGCGCCCCGGCGCCGCGCGGAACTCCGCGTCACTTGACGATGCCGACCGCCTTCATCGTCGCGCCAAGGTCGGCGTCGGACTTGGCCATGAACTTGGCGAATTCGGCCGGTCCTTCGTAAACGACGCCAAGCCCTGCTTCGCCATGAAGTCGGTGTAGTCCTTGCTCGCGACGATCTTCCTGATCGCAGCGTCGAGCTTGTCGCGCGCCTCGGCCGGGATGTTCTTCGGCGCGGCGATGCCGCGCCAGGCGGCCATCGTCCAGTTGCTGCCGGTCGCTGCCTTGAGCGTGGGCACGTTGGGATACAGCGCGGCGCGCTTGTCGGCCATCACGGCGAGCGTCTTGACCTTGCCGGCGTCGATCAGCGAGCGCGCCTCGGGCAGCGACACCGGGCAGATCTGCACGCCGCCGGCGACCAGATCCTGCAGGCCGGGCGCGGCGCCGTTCGACGGCACCCATGGCACGCTCGCCGGATCGACCTTCAGGTCCTGCAGCATGCCGGCGATCGCGAGATGCCAGATGCCGCCCTGGCCGGTGCCCGAAGCCTTGAGCTTGCCGGGGTTGGCCTTGATCGCCGCGACAAGATCGTTGACCGTCTTGTACGGCGCGTCGGCGGCCACCTGCAACGCCGGCCGGATCGGCGTTGACCAGCCCGATCGGCGTATACGAGGCGCCGTCGAGCTCGGTCAGCCCTGCCAGTGCATCATGCCGATCTCGACGGTGATGATGCCGATCGTGTAGCCGTCGGGCGGCAGCCTGCGCGATCGCCGAGTGGCCGACGACGCCGCTGCCGCCGGTGCGGTTGACGACATTGACCGGCTGGCCCAGCTCCTTCTCGAGCAGCGTGCCGATGATCCGCGCGGTTGCATCGGTGCCGCCGCCCGCACCCCACGGCACGATCAGCGTGATCGGACGTTCCGGATAGGCGGCCTGGGCGACCGCGGCCGCGAGCAGCCCCGCGAGCGCAGCCGCGCGCAGCAGCGTGCGAATGAATGCTGTCATGGACTCTCCTCCTCGCGCTGCATTGACCAGAATCCCGTCGCCGTGACGCTGCGAGCGGACCGTCCGGCGCTGGCTGGGGAGTTTGGCAGTCGCTGCCGGACCGGTCAAGTGGTCTGACCAGTTGACTCGTCCTGCCGAGTCAACCTCGCAAGGTGCGGGCCTTGCATCGTTGGGCAGAGCGATGCCGCGTTCCCGCCGCACGAACGCCGCTAGCGCGACGAGGCAGCCGCTCCAGATCGGCCTCGAGCTTCGCGTAGCCAGCGTTGGGAGCCGAGCGTCTCCTCGTCCATGTAGAGCCGGCGGTTGACCTCGACCTGCAGGCTGTGCCGGTTCTCAGCAGGCCGGCCGTGCCTGCGCACGATCTCCACGCCCTTGTACGGATCGTTGATCGCGACGGAGTATCCGATGTCCTCGAGCACCGAAGCGACGATCCGCGTGAAAGCGGGGGCGCACGTCGTGCCGTCGCGGTCGCCGAGCACGAAATCGGCGCGCGCACGACCGGGGTCGTCGGCGTTCGCGTCGCCCACGGCGGGCATCGAATGGCAGTCGAGGTGCCACACCGCGCCGAAGCGCGATGCGCTGCATCGAGCTCGGCCGCGAGCGCCGCGTGGTACGGCCGGTAGCAGCGCTCGATGCGCCGCTGCGACCTCCGCCGACCGCGAGCTTGCGCGCATACATCGGCGGCGCCGTTCCGCGCGACCCGCCAGACGAGCCCGATGCCCTGCTCGGTCTTGCGCGACGGTGCGATCGGCCCCGGCCACGCCTCGGCCAGAAGCTCCGGATCGATGTCGGCGAGGCTGCGGTTGGGATCGATGTACGCTCGCGGAAAATTCGCCTCGAGCAGCGTCGCGCCGAGCCGCGGCGCGCTGCGATACAGCCGGGCGACGTGGGTGTCCTCGGCCTGCCGCACCTCGGCGCGCGGCGGCGCGTGGTCGAAATCGTCCGGGTAGTCCTCGCCCGAGTGCGGCGAGTCGAGCACGAGCGGGATCGGCTCGATCGCGGGCGCATGACGGCGGATAGCGAGACGTTGCACCTCAGGCCTCGAAGGCGGGCGGGACGGGGCGCATGCCGCGAGGTTCGCCATCGCCATCCGTCGCGCAGCGATCAGCTCGCCTCGTTCAGGTAGCACGCCGACCGGCGCCCCGGCGCGATCTCGACGAACGCCGGCGCCGACGTCGCGGCACTTCGGCATCGCGTACGGGCAGCGGGGATGGAAGTGGCAGCCCGACGGCGGGTCGAGCGGCGACGGGATCTCGCCCTTGATCGGCACGAAGGTGCGCTTCTTCGGCTCGACCTTGCCGACCTCGGCAAGCAGCGCCTGCGTGTACGGATGGTTGGGCGCGGCGAAGAGCGATCGCGCGGGACCGCGACTCGACGACGCGGCCGAGATACATGATCGACGACCCGGTCGCTGATGTGCTCGACGACGCCCAGGTCATGGCTGATGAAGAGATACGTGAGGTCAGCGCCGACCGGAGCTCCATGAACAGATTGAGCACCTGCGCCTGGATCGATACGTCGAGGGCGGCGACCGATTCGTCGCAGACGAGGAACTCGGGCTTGACCGCAAGCGCGCGGGCGATGCCGATCGCGCGCCCGCTGCCCACCGGAGAACTGATGCGGGAACCTGCGCATCAGCGTCGGGTCGAGTCCGACGCGGTTCAGCTGCAGGCCGACGTATTCGACCTTCGCCTTTGCGCCGATGAGGCGGTGCGCGACGGGCGCCTCGCCGACGATATCGACGACCCGCATCCGCGGGTTGAGCGATGCGTAGGGATCCTGAAAGATCATCTGCATCCTGAGCTGCTGCGCTCGCGCCTTGTCCGGAGCGAGCCGGGTAAGCGCCGCGCCCCGCCAGTAGCGTTCGCCTTCGGTGAGCGGCAGCAATCCCACCGCGAGGCGCCCCAGCGTCGATTTGCCGCAGCCGGACTCGCCGACGAGACCCACGACCTCGCCGGGGTGGATTGCGAGGTCGATGTGGTCGACGGCGCGGACGATCTCCTCCCTGATGCGGGCGCCAAGGAGGTTGCCGATCTTCGCGGCCGTGTCGAGCGTCTTGACGAAGCGTTTCGAGACGCCCGCAAGCTCGATCAGCGCTCCCGCCTCGCCACCTGGCGCGGGTTTGCGCACGTGAGGCGTCACGACCCGACTCCGGCGGTCGCATCGGCTCGCCGCGCGTCCCACATTCCGCGCAGCGCAGTCTCGAAATCGCGAGCGAAGCCCGCCGCGTCGGTGAGGGGGGAGCCTTGCATCCGTTGCCGCAATTCGGCCCGCAACTGCCCGAGTCGCTCGCCATCGGCGGCGAGGGCGCAGGCGATCTCCACGTAGCGCGCCGGCGTCGCCGCGGCGAAATCCGCGAGCCCGAGTTGCGCGAGAATGGTCTCGCCGCTGCGCGCAAACGGGCGATCCGAAGCGAGGGTCACGATCGGCACCCCCATCCACAACGCGTCGCAGCTCGTCGTCCCGCCTGCGTAGGGCCACGTGTCGAGCGCGATGTCGATGCGCGCGTAGAGGCGCAGGTAATCCGCGACCGGAACGCGGGAGACCAATTCCACGCGATCCGGCTCGACCTCTGCGCTCGCGAAACGATGGCGCAATTGGTCGATGCGCCGCTCGTCGGGCGAGGTCAGAAGCAGCAACCGGCTTCGCGGCGTGCTGCGCAAGATGGCCGCCCAGGCGTCGAGGATCGTCGGTGACACCTTCCCGGGATTGTTGAGGCAGCCGAAGGTAATCGCACCCGTTGCGGCGGAAGGAAGCGGCGACACGGCCGGCGCCTCGGGATACGCTCGATAGCACCACATCGTGCGGGGTAGGCGCCACGGCGCTTCCGCGCCGAACGCGCTGGCCACGGTCTCGCGATCGGCGTGGACGTCGGTGATCCGCCAATCGATCGTCGGCACGCCCGTCGCGCCGAGATAGCCGAGCCACGTCGCCTGGACCGGCGCGGGGCGCAGGAAGAAGAGCAGCAGCCGGTTGTCGGCCGTGTGCCCGTTGAGGTCGATCAGGAGGTCGATGCCGTCCTGTCGGATGCGCTCGGCGAGCGCCCGATCCGGCATTCCGCACACCGGCAGGAAATGCTCGGCGAGCGACTCGATGCGGGTCGTCACCTCGTCGCTGCGGGGCTGATTGTAGTAGCAGAAAACCTCGAAGCTCGACCGATCGTGGGCTTCGAGCAGCGGCAGGAAGAACGTGGCGACCGCGTGCCTGCGAAAATCCGCAGACACGTAGCCGACCCTCAGGCGCCGTCCCGCGCGCGGGACAGCCTCGCGCGGCGGCAGCGGAGGCAACAGCGCCGCGAAGTGGCGCCCGAACGCGCGATGCTCGGCCGCGATCGCATCCGCCGTCAGTCGATCCGAGGCATTGAGCGTCAGCAGCAAATTGCTCCACACGTCGGGACGGTTGGGTGCCAGCGCGAGCGAGCGGCGGAACGCGTCGATCGCGGCGCCGGTATCGCCCAGGTCCTTCAGGATGTTGCCGACGTTGCTCCATGCGCCGGCGTGACTCGGGTCGAGGTCGAGCGCGCGCCGATACGATGCGAGGGCCTCCGTCGGCTGCCGCAGCTCGCGGTAGAGGTTGCCGAGATTGTTGTGAACCGCGGCGGCGTTGGGGTTGAGCGCGAGTGCGCGCCGATAATGGGCCAGCGCCGCCTGCGCATCGCCGGCGTCGAGCAGCGCATTGCCGAGGTTGACGCGCGCGTCGAAGAAGTCGGGATCGAGGGCGACCGCCTCGGCAAGGCGCGCGATCGCGTCGGCGAGGCGCCCCGACTGCCGGCACGCGATGCCGAGGACGTTCTTCGCGGCAGCGGACGTGGGCCGCAACTGCGACCAATGCGCAGCAGCGGCCAGCGCGACCTGCGGGCGGCCCGTCTCCAGGGCGAGCAGCGCATAGGCCTCGAGCGCGTACGGATGATTCGGATCGGCGGCGAGCACCCGGTCCAGCAGCGCCGCAGCTTCCGACCGCCTGCCCGCATCGCGCGCACGCTGCGCGGCCGCGACGAGCGGCGCGAGATCCGGGTGCGCCAATGACGGGTGCAACGCTGGTTCGCCGGCCATCGGTTCAGTGGGCCGGGACCGCGGCGGGCGCCGCCATCGGATGATGACAGCGTACCGTCTGCCCTTTTGCGGGGTCCGCCGATCGGACGCGTCGCGGGCATCGTCAGGCACGCCGCGGTCGCATGGCTGCAGCGCTCGCGAAACGCGCAGCCCGGCGGCAACGTCGAGCAGCGACGGCGTCATGCCGGGAATCTGCATCAGGCGCTGCGCCGCGCGGCGTTGCTCGACGGCACCGAATCGAGCAGTCCCCGCGTGTACGGATGCGCGCGGCTGCGACAGCACGTCGACGCACGCCGCCCTGCTCGACGATGCGCCCCGCGTACATCACGCAGACGCGGTCGGCGAGCCCGGCGATCACCGACAGGTCGTGCGTGATCCAGATCAGCGCCGTGCCCGTCTCGCGCGTGAGCTTCTGCATTTCGAACAGGATCTGGCCCTGGATCGTCACGTCGAGCGCGGTCGTCGGCTCGTCGGCGATGATGAGGTCGGGATTGTTGAGCAGCGCGATCGCGATCGCGACCCGCTGGCGCATGCCGCCGGAGAACTGATGCGGATAGGCGCGCAGCCGCTCGTCGGGCGACGGGATGCCGACCTTGACCAGCGCCGCGCGCGCGCGCGCCGAGCGCCGTCGCGCGCGGTCACGCGCTCGTGCGCGAGGATCGCCTCGATCATCTGCGCGTCGATGCGCAGGACCGGGTTCAGCGTCATCATCGGGTCCTGGAAGATCATCGCGATGCGGTTGCCGCGCATGCGCCGCAGTTCCTCGGCGTGCAGCGTGCGCAGATCGCGTGCCGTCGAGGCGGATGCTGCCGTCGACGATGCGTCCCGGCGGATCGACGAGGCCCATGAGCGAATAGCCGGTCATCGACTTGCCCGAGCCCGATTCGCCGACCAGTCCCAGCACCTCGCCGCGGCCACGGTGAACGAGACGTCGTCGACCGCCTTCACCACGCCGGCCTTGGTGAAGAAATGCGTGCGCAGGCCCGTCGACGTCGAGCAGCGCGGCTCGGCTGAGTCCATGCTGGCGGCGCCGCGCTCATCTCTGCAGACCGCGGATTGAGCACGTCGCGCAGCTGGTCGGCGACGAGGTTGATGCTGACGATCGTCAGCAGCAGCGCGATGCCGGGAAAGAAGCTGATCCAGTACTTGCCGGACAGCAGGTACTGGTAGCCGTTGGCGATCAGCAGGCCCAGCGACGGCTCGGTGATCGGCAGGCCGAGGCCGAGGAACGACAGCGTCGCCTCGAGCGCGATCGCCGCCGCCACCTGCACGGTCGCGACGACGATCATCGGCGGCAGGCAGTTGGGCAGCAGGTGGCGGAACACGATGCGCGCCGGCGACAGCGCGAGGCAGCGCGCCGCCTCGATGTATTCCTTGCGCTTCTCGACCAGCGCCGCGCTGCGCACGGTGCGCGCGTAGTACGCCCACTGCACGGTGACCAGCGCCGCGATCACCTTGCCGGTGCCCTGCCCCAGCACCGCGATCAGGATCAGCGCGATCAGGATCGCCGGGAACGACAGCTGGATGTCGACGATGCGCATCGATGAGCGCCTCGATCCGCCCGCCGAAGTAGGCGGCCGGTGAGGCCCATCGCCAGGCCGATCGACCAGCGCCAGCACCGTCGCTGATCGACGCCGACCGACAGAGCTGATGCGCAGCCCGTAGAAGATCGCCGACAGCATGTCGCGCCCCTGGTCGTCGGTGCCGAGCCAGAACGTGCCGCCGCTTCGGCGACTGTCGAGCCCGGCGGCAGCCGGCTGTCCATCACGTCGAGCTGCGCGAGGTCGTAGGGATTCTGCGGCGAGATCAGCGGCGCGAACAGCGCGGCGAGCACGGATCACGCACCAGCAGCACGAGGCCGAACACGGCGACCGGATTGGCGCAGAAATCGGCGACGACGCGCTGCGGAACGGCGTCTGCACGCCCGTGCGCGCGGCCTTGCCGGCGGCGGCAGCGACGCTCGCGCATCAGCCCTTGCTCTCGGTCAGCCGCACGCGCGGATCGAGCGCCGAGTAGAGGACGTCGACGGCGAGGTTGATCAGGATGAAGAGGGTCACGATCACGAGCAGGTAGGCGACGATCACCGGCCGGTCGAGCACGTTGATCGAGTCGATCAGCAGCTTGCCCATGCCCGGCCAGGCGAACACGCTCTCGGTGACGATCGCGAATCGCGATCAGCGCGCCGAACTGCAGGCCGATCACGGTGACGATCGGGATCAGGATGTTGCGCAGCACGTGCACGCCGATCACGCGGCGGTTGGCCTGAGGCCCTTGGCGCGCGCGAACTTCACGTAGTCCTGCAGCAGCGCCTCGTGCGCGCCCGGCGCGCGTGAGGCGGATCAGCAGCGCAACGTTGAACAGCGCGAGGTTGGTCGCCGGCAGGATCAGGTGCTGCAGGCCGTCGACCGACAGGAACGACACGGGGACGAGGCCGAACAGCAGCGTGGTCGGCCCGCGCCCGTTCGACGGCAGCCAGCCCAGCATCACCGAGAACACCATGATCAGCATCAGGCCGACCCAGAACGTCGGCAGCGAGAACCCGAGGATCGAGCCCGCCATGATCGTGCGGCCCGGCGATGCCGTTCGGCTTCAGCCCCGCCCACAGGCCGAGCGGAATGCCGAGCGACGATCGCGATGAGCATCGCCGTGAGCGCGAGCTCCATCGTCGCCGGCATCCGCTCGAGGATCAGCCCGAGCGCCGACGTGCTGTGGACGAACGAGCGGCCGAGATCGCCGTGCAGCGCGCCGCTGAGGAACGTGAGGTATTGCTCCCACAGCGGCTTGTCGAGGCCGAGCGCCGCGATCGCCCGCTCGCGCTCGATCTGGTCGGCCTGCGGATTGATCAGGATGTCGATCGGGTTGCCGATCGCATACACGCCGACGAACACGAGCAGCGACATCACCAGCAGCACGACGACGCTCTGCATGCTGCGGCGGATGATGAAGACCAGCATCGGCGGTCAGAAGCAGTCGGCACCAAGGGCACACCGCACTGGTGACGATGCTCATTGCCAACTGCCGGCCAGCCGCCGCCGAACGCTAGTCTCACCGGCTGGAACTGGAAGGCCAGCGTGTATTCGTCGGTGCGCGGACGTAGGTACGCGACATTGGCGTCGTCGCCCAGATCGTGAACTGGAAGTGGATCGGCATGATGCCGAGGTCCTCCATCGCGAGCTTGGTCGCTCGCTGCAGCATGATGCTGCGGTTCTCGTCGTCGACCTGCTGCAGCGCCTGCTCGATCAGGTAATCGACCTTGGGATTGCTGTAGCGGCCCCAGTTGACGGCGCCCAGGCCCTTGTCGCGGTTGTAACGTCGCGAGCAGCGAGCGCAGCGGGCTCGAGCCTCGCCGGTCGACGCGCCCCAGCCGACCATGTGGAAGCTGAATTCCTGCTTCGACGCGCGCGCCGAGTACGGCCCCATCGGCGCCGTCTCGACCTTGGCGCGCGATGCCGACGCGCGCCAGCATCTGCGCGACCGCCTGCACGATCTTCTCGTCGTTGACGTAGCGGCCGGAGGGCCCGTGGATCGTGATGTTGAAGCCGTCCGGATAGCCGGCCTCGGCGAGCAGCTTCTTGGCGCCTTCCGGATCGTACGCATCGGCCTTCAGGCCCGGCACGTTGCCGAACAGCTTTTCGCGACACCAGCTGGCCCGACGGAATCGCCTGCCCTTCCATGACGCGGTCGGCGATCGCCTGGCGGTTGATCGCCTTGGAGATCGCGCGGCGCACCCGGAGGTCGAGCAGCGGATTCTTGTCGAGCGGCTTGCCGTCCTTGTCGGTGATGAAGGGGCTCGACGCGCGTCGAGGTGGTCGAAATTGAAATAGATCACGCGATGCGAGATCTTCGACGTCACCGTGAACTTGGGATCGGCCTTGATGCGCGCGAGGTCGGCCGTCGGCGCGCTGCTCGATGGCGTCGACGTCGCCGGACAGCAGCGCCGCCACGCGCGCCGGCTCGTTCTTGATGATCTTGAACGTGACCTTGTCCCAGCCGGCTTGTCGCCCCAGTAGTTGTCGTTGCGCACGAGCTCGACCCGGTCGCCGTTGAGCGTAGCGCACGAACTTGTAGCGGCCGCTGCCGATCGCCGCCTTGCCGCTGTTGAAGTCCTCGGTCGTGGCGCCGGTCGCCGCCTTCTTCGACACGATGTAGATCGTCGACAGGTCGTTGGGCGCGAGCGGATACGGCGCCGCGTACTTGAAGCGCAGATCGTGTACGGGTCGACGATCTCCTTCGCGACGATCGCCTTCGTGTAGGCCGATGAAGCGGCCGGGGCTGTTCGGCACAGTTCGGCACGCGATCGATCGAGAACACGACGTCCTCGGCGGTGAGGTCGCTGCCGTCGTGGAACTTGACCCCCTTGCGCAGCTTGAACTCCCACGTCGTGTCGTCGATCGTCTTCCACGACGTCGCGAGGCCCGGGATCATCTTCGAGTCCGGGTCCATCTGCACCAGCTTGTCGAAGATGTGCTCGGCGATGTTGTTGTTGGGGAAGAGGTTGAAGAAGTGCGGGTCGATCGACGTCACGTCGGCGGCGACCGCGATCTTGAGCTCGGCGCGGTTGCGCTTGCGGCGCCGCGACGAGCCGCGCAGGCAGCGACAACGGCGAGGAGCGCACGACCAAGCAGGGGAAGACGCATGGAAGAAGCCTCGGTTGGAAAACGCGGCTGGAGCCGGGCCGCCGTCGGAAGCGGCGCTCGCCGCCGCGGCGGGATGCTCGGGAATCTAGCGCGAAATCGAGGCGGCCGTCAAAATGGCGCCCCCGCAGCGCGAACGCGTCAGGCGACCCTTGATGCGAATGTCCGGCAATCCGTCGATATGGCGCGTCCATGACATCGCCCGGGACGACGGGGCCGGCGTTCCCGGGCGTCCCCGAATAGATGATGTCGCCGGGCAGGCAGCTCGAAGGCCTGCGACAGGTTGGCGACCTGCTCGGCGACCGTCCAGATCATCTGGTTGAGGTTCGCGCTCTGCTTCACATGCGCCGTTGACTTTGAGCCAGATCGCGCCGCGCGTGAGGTGGCCGGTCCTTCGACGCTGGCTGCAGCAGGCCCAGCACCGCCGAGCGGTCGAAGCTCTTGCCGATCTCCCAGGGCTTCTTCTGATCGCCCATTGCCCGCTGCAGGTCGCGGCGCGTCATGTCGAGACCCACGGTATAGGCGAAGACAAGGTCCAGCGCGCGCTCCGGAATGCCGCGTCCCGCCCGCCCTTGGACAGCGCCGCGACCAGCTCGACTTCGTAGTGATAGTTCTTCGTCAGCGTCGGATAGGGATGGTCGATCGTCATTCCCGGAGGCGCGAGCTGCACCGCGTCGGTCGGCTTCTGGAAGAAGAATGGCGGCTCGCGATTCGGATCCGATCCCATCTCCCGTGCAGTGCGCCGCGTAGTTGCGGCCGATGCGATAGATGCGGCGCACGGGGAACTGCGCCCCCGCCCGCGACCGGAATGAACATCTGGGCGACGGTGAACGGCATGCGTGCGCCTGTGCCGGCGCGTCTCGTGGCGCGGCGGCGCCCGCGGTCAGCGCAGCGGTTGTCTGCAGCATCTGGCGACGGCGGAGTCATTTCATCCCTCCGGGCGGCGCGCGCCCTATTCGCAGCGCGGCTCGTTGTCCGCGATCATCGCCTCGAGCGTAGCGTAAAAGCGCTCGTCGCTGGCGACGATCGCGCTCGGCCAGCGCCAGCGCCTGGTCTTGCGGCAGCGGCGCGCCCGATTCGGCCCACGCCCGGGCCTCGACGAGCACGCCGTGCTCGTAGCGCAGATCAGTGCGCGGATTGCCGTTCGGGTACCACGAGCGCTTGGTGCCGTGCAGCACGCCGGCGACGTACGTGGTTTCGGACTTGCGCGGCGGGTCGGCCTTCGCGAGCGCCGGGTCGATACCAGAGCGCGACGGTGCCGGCCTTGATTTCTGTCGTCGTACGGAATGAGCGCGATGCGCGCGCCGGTTGCCGCCCAGAAGACGAACGTGCCCGTGCGCCGGCCCTTGGTGAACGCCCCCACGATGCGTAGGCGACCGTCGGGCATCCGCAGCTCGTAGGCGCCATTGGGCGCGCCGTCGCGGCAGCCGCCGCTGACGACGAAGGTCTCCGCCGCGGCGAGCGCGAGCGCAGAGCGTGGCCGCCAGCCAAACGACGCACGCGAATTGCAGCGTCCCGCCTCAACGACGCTTTGCCCACCAGGCGCCGAGCTCGCCGACGATGCCGCGGCGGAACGCGAGCACGCAGACGACGAAGATGACGCCGGTGATCATCGTCACCCATTCGCCGAACGGCGCGAGGTAGTTCTCGAGCGCCGACGACGATGAACGCGCCGACGACCGGACCGAAGATCGTTCCCATGCCGCCCAGGAGCGTCATCAGCACGACCTCGCCCGACATCGTCCAGTGGACGTCGGTCAGCGACGCCAGCTGGAACACGATCGCCTTGGTCGCGCCGGCGAGCCCCGCGAGCGTCGCGGACAGCACGAAGCGCGAGGAGCTTGTAGCGGTCGGCGTCGTAGCCGAGCGAGATCGCGCGCGGCTCGTTCTCGCTGGATGGCCTTGAGCACCTGGCCGAACGGCGAGTGGATCGATGCGGTAGATGAACAGGAACGCCGCGCAGGAAGATCGCGAGCACGACGTAGTACATGACGAGCGTGTCGCGACAGGTCGAGGACGCCGAACAGCTTGCCGCGCGGCACCGCCTGGATGCCGTCCTCGCCGTGCGTGAACGGCGCCTGCAGGTAGAAGAAGTACATCATCTGCGCGAGCGCGAGCGTGATCATCGCGAAGTAGATGCCCTGCCGGCGGATCGCGAGCAGCGCCGACGACGACGCCGAGCAGCGCCGCCGCGAAGCGTGCCGAGCGAGGATCGCGAGCTCGGGCGGCAGGCCCCACGCCTTCGCCGCGTGCGCGCAGACGTAGCCGGCGGTGCCGAGGAACATCGCGTGGCCGAACGACAGCAGGCCGCCGAAGCCGATGAGCAGGTTGAAGGCGCAGGCGAAGAGCGCGAAGCACAGCGCCTTCATCAGCGAACACCGGGTAGACGCCGACGAACGGCGCGATCGCGAGGGCGGCCGTCATCACCGCCGTCGCGACGGCGAACCCGCGCGGCGCTGCAGGCGGCGCGGCGGCGACGGTCGCGGGGATCGCCGGGGCCGCCATCTCAGCGCTCGCGGCCGAACAGGCCGGCCGGCTTGATCAGGAGCACGATGACCATGATCACGAAGATCACCGTGTTCGACGCCTCCGGATAGAACACCTTGGTGAGGCCCTCGACGACGCCGAGGCCGAAGCCGGTGAGGATGGCAGCCCAGGATCGACCCCATGCCGCCGATCACGACGACGGCGAACACGACGATGATCATGTCGGCGCCCATCAGCGGGTTGACCTGGTAGATCGGCGCGGCCATCACGCCGGCGAGCGCGGCGAGCCCGACGCCGAAGCCATACGTCAGCGTGATCATCCGCGGCACGTTGATGCCGAACGCCTGGACCAGCGCGGGATTCTCGGTCGCGGCGCGCAGGTACGAGCCCGAGCTTCGTGCGCTCGATCACGTACCACGTCGCGAGGCAGACGAGGAGCGAGGCGACGATCACCCACGCGCGGTACTTGGGCAGGAACATGAAGCCCAGGTTGATGCCGCCGGCGAGCTCGTCCGGCAAGCTGGTAGGGCAGCCCGGAGCGAGCCGTAAGTCGTTGCGGAACAGGCCCTGGACGACGAGCGCCAGCCCGAACGTGAGCAGCAGCCCGTAGAGGTGGTCGAGCTTGTAGAGGCGCGACGAGCATCGTCCGCTCGATGACCACGCCGGAGATCCCGATCGGCGAGCGGCGCGATCAGCAGCGACCACCAATAGCCGAGGCCGAGCTTGCTCCAGCAGGAACCAGGCGCAGAACGCGCCCATCATGTACTGCGCGCCGTGCGTGAAGTTGATGATGTTGAGCAGGCCGAAGATCACCGCGAGCCCGAGCGACAGCATCGCGTAGAACGCGCCGTTGATGAGCCCGATCAGCAGCTGGCCGAACAGGGCCTGCGTCGGGATGCCGAAGATTTCCATGTGGACGCTTCGGCACCGGCCCTCCGCCCTCTGCCGCGCGGCAGACGGGCAAGGGCTCCGCAGACAGGTTACTTCTTACCAGCGGGCAGTCGCCGTCGGTCGAGCGGGCGGAACGCCTGATCCGCCGGGATCGTCGCGACGATCTTGTAGTAGTCCCACGGATCCTTCGATTCCGCCGGCGTCTTCACCTGCACCAGATAGGCCGGATGGATCTTGCGGCCGTCGACGCGGATCGCTGCCCTTGCCGAACAGCGGGTCGTCGGTCGGCATTTCCTTCATCTTGGCGATGACCTTCGTGCCGTCGTCGCTCTTCAGCGCCTCCACCGCCTTGAAGTAATGCGAGCAGCGACGAGTAGACGCCCGCGTGCACCATCGTCGGATAGATGCCCTTGTCCTGCGCCTGGAAGCGCTTGGCGAACGCGCGCGTCTGGTCGTTCATGTCCCAGTAGAACGTCTCGGTGAACATGAGGCCCTGCGCCGTCTGGCAGGCCGAGCGCGTGGATGTCGGTCAGGAACACGAGCAGCCCGGCGAGGTTCTGGCCGCCCTTGACGATGCCGAACTCGGCCGCCTGCTTGATCGAGTTCGTCGTGTCGCCGCCCGCGTTGGCGAGGCCGATGATCTTGGCCTTCGACGCCTGCGCCTGCAGCAGGAACGAGCTGAAGTCCTGGGTGTTGAGCGGCGCCTTCACGCCGCCGACCACCTTGCCGCCGTTCTTGATCACGGCCGCGGTCGTGTCGCGCTCGAGCGCGGCGCCGAACGCGTAGTCCGCGGTGATGAAGAACCACGTGTCGCCGCCGCTCTTGGTGATCGCCGTGCCCGTGCCGTTGGCGAGCATCCACGTGTCGTAGGCCCAGTGGATCGTGTTCGGCGAGCACGCCTTGCCGGTGAGGTCCGAGGAGCCCGGGCCGGAGGCGAGGAACGCCTTGCCCTTCTCCTTGGTGATCTGGTTGACGGCCAGCGCGACGCCCGAGTTCGGCATGTCGACGATCACGTCGACCTTGTCGGCGTCGTACCACTGGCGCGCGATCGCCGAGCCGACGTCCGGCTTGTTCTGGTGGTCGGCCGAGACGATCTCGACCTTGTAGCCGCGCTTCTCGATCCCCGAGTCCTCGACCGCCATCTTCGCCGCGACGACCGAGCCGGCGCCGGCCAGGTCGGTGTACAGGCTCGACATGTCGGACAGCACGCCGATCTTGATCACGCCGTCCGAGACCTGCGCCTGCGCGGCGCCTGCGGAGAAGCGCCGCGGCGACGGCGAGGCCGACGAGCGTGCGTTTGAATGCGTTCATGATTCTCTCCTCTCGATGGTGGATGCATGCGCCATTCAGCCGGCGCGGGTTCGTCATGTTGCGTCAGACGCCCAGATAGTCGTGCAGCTTCGCCATGTTCGCGTCGAGCTCCGCATTGGGGATCATGTCGACGACGCGGCCGTGGTCCATCACGTAGTGCCGGTCGGCGACCGTCGCCGCGAACCGGAAGTTCTGCTCGACGAGCAGGATCGTGAAGCCCTGCGCCTTGAGCTTCGCGATGGTGCGCCCGATCTGCTGCACGATCACCGGCGCCAGGCCCTCGGTCGGCTCGTCGAGCAGCAGGAGGCGCGCGCCGGTGCGCAGGATGCGGCCGATCGCGAGCATCTGCTGCTCGCCGCCGGAGAGCTTCGTGCCCTGGCTCCGCAGCCGCTCCTTGAGGTTCGGGAAGAGCTCGAAGATCTGCGTCGAGCGAGAGCCCGCCCTCGCGCACCATGCGGCGGCAGCAGCAGGTTCTCCTCGACGTTGAGGCGCGGAGAAGATGCCGCGCTCCTCGGGGCACCAGGCGATGCCGAGCCGCGCGATCCGGTTCGACGCGAGCGCGACCGTCTCCGCGCCCTCGAAGGCGATCGATCCCTCGCGCCGCGGGCACGACGCCCATGATCGACTTCAGCGTCGTCGTCTTGCCCGCGCCGTTGCGGCCGAGCAGCGTGACCACCTCGCCCGCCGGCGACGTCGAAGGTCGACGCCGTGCAGGACGTGCGACTCGCCGTACCACGCGTTGAGGTCGCGCACGGCGAGCAGCGGCGCGCCCGCGGGCGCGGCCATGCCGGCGGGGCGCCTGCGGCACGCTCGTCAGGCATGGCCGGCCCCAGGTAGGCTTCGATGACGTCGGGATGCTGCGACACGTGCGCGTAGTCGCCCTCGGCGAGGATTTCGCCGCGCGCGAGCACGGTGATGCGGTCCGACAAGCGTCGAGACGACCGACAGGTTGTGCTCGACCATCAGCACGGTGCGATTGGCCGCGACCTGCTTGATGAGCGCCGGCGATGCGCTCGACGTCCTCGTGCGTCATGCCCGGCGGTCGGCTCGTCCAGCAGCATCATCTCCGGCTCGAGCGCCAGCGTCGTCGCGATCTCCAGCGCGCGCTTGCGCCCGTAGGGCAGCTCGCCGGCATGCGTGCCGCGCGAATTCGGTCAGGCCGACCGCGTCGATCAGCTCGCGCGCGCGGCCGTCGAGGCGCGCGAGCGTGCCGGTCGGAGCGCCAGAAATCGAACGAATGCCCGTGATTGCCGCTGCAGCGCGATGCGCACGTTCTCGAGCACGGTGAGGTTCGGGAACACCGCCGAGATCTGGAACGAGCGCACCAGGCCCATGCGCGCGATCGCCGCCGGCCGCGAGCCCGTGATCTCCGCGCCGTTGTAGAAGATCTGGCCGCGCGTCGGCGTGAGGAAATGCGTGAGCAGGTTGAAGCAGGTCGTCTTGCCGGCGCCGTTGGGGCCGATCAGCGCATGGATGCGTGCCGCGGCGGATGCGTCAGGCTCACGTCCTTGACCGCGACGAAGCCCTTGAACTCCTTGGTGAGCGCCCGCGTTTCGAGAATCGTGTCGTCGGCCATCTCGGCGCGCCGGCGCGCCCGGCGCCAGGCCCTCGTCCGCAGCCATGGGCGGCATTATGCGCAACGCCCGTCGGATGGCAGCCGGGCGATTATGCGGCGACGCCGCGACTGCACGCGGACACCGGCGTGACGCCGCATGGGCATCCTGGCGCTGCGCGCTCAGTACTCGATGCGCGCGAAATAGGTCTTCTGCGACGCCTCCCGCGCCTCGCCGAGCGTCCGGATGCCCTGCTCGGCAAGCAGCGGAATCATGCGCAGGAAGACCTCGCCGGTCATGATCGCGTCGCCCAGCGCCGTGTGGCGGCCGATCGGGATTGACGCCCATCCGCTCCGCGATCGCTTCGAGGCTGTGCGACTCGAGGTCCGGATGGATCACCGCCGACAGCAGCAGCGTGTCCAGGACCGGCTGCGTGAAGCGGACGCCGGTCGCCTCCTCCTTGAGGCGCAGGAAGCGCATGTCGAACGCCGCGTTGTGCGCGACGAGCACCGTGTCCTCGCAGAATTGGCCGAACGCGGGCAGCACGCTGGTCGATCGTCGGCTGGTTCGCGAGCATCGCCGTCATCGATGCCGGTGATCCGCGCCGCCTCCGGCGACATGGCGCGCTGCGGATCGACCAGCTGCTCGAACACCTCGTGCTCCAGCAGCCGACCGTTCACGATGCGCACCGCGCCGATCGAGACGATCTCGTCGCCGGCCGACGGCTGCAGGCCCGTCGTCTCGGTGTCGAACACCGTGTAGCTCAGCGCTCGCGAGCGGCCGGCTGTCGAGCTCGGGCGTCTGTCCCGGCTGGTGGAAGAGGTCGAAGTCGTAGAACTCGGGCCGGCTCTCGGCGCGTGGCGCGGCGCTCCACGGCGCCTCCTCGGGCCGGGTGACCGGCATCGCGATGCGGAAGATATTCGCGCTGCGACGGCTTGTGGATCTGGTACCAGATCTCGGCGTTGTGGCGCTCGACGATCTGCTTCAGCGTGAGCGGGCTCGCCTCGCCGCCCAATTCCAGCGAATCGGTCTGCCACGCCATCGTGGTCTCCGAGTCCCGAGCGGCGCGCCGGTCCAGATGAGGTCGAGATGCGCGAGCGCGCCGGCGGCCTCGAGCCGAAGCGGACCTCCCGGATGCCGAACTCCTCCCGCAGCCGGCTCACGAGGTAGGTGATGCCCTGCATCAGCGAATAGCTGTCGACCTTGATCCAGATGGATTCGTCGACCGCCTCGAGCTTCGTCGGCAGCCCGAGGCGCGCTTCGATGCGCCGGCGCGCCGCGGCGATCAGGTCGGCGCCGCGCATGTCCTCGAGCGGCCACTCGGTGCGCAGCGAGTCGGCGAACTCGCCGACCGTCTGGTCGAGCCTGCGCGGTCATCCGCCTGCGCCTCCTCGCCGATGATGCCGATGAAGCGGCCTGCGCGCATCCGTTGTCCATCTCGGGAAACGACGCGATGGTCTCGATCGCGGCGCGCACGCTGGCGAGCGACGCGCGCGTGCCCTGCGTCAGCGTCTGCAGCAGCGAGATCGCGGCGGCTTGCCCGACTCGATGCGCCGCGTGATGTTGTCGAGCAGCAGCACGAACCCGGTGATTCCCTCGGGCGCATCGTCCCGCGGCTCTGCGGCCGCCGGCGCCCAGCACCGGCGCCATCTGCACGCGCACGAGCTGGCCGGCCGGCGCCGTGGTGACGAAGCTCGCCGACCGGATCGTGCGCGTGCGCTTGCGCAGGCGTCGCGGATGCTCTCCAGCGCGTGGATGATGAGGTTGCGGTCGAAGATGGCGAAGATCGAGCGGCCCAGCCCGACCAGGCTGTGCGCCTTGTCCGCAGCCGCGCCGCCGTCGAGGGGCTTGCGCAGGAGCTGCATCGCCCGCGCGTTGTAGAGCAGGATCCGCCCCTCGACGTTGCACACGACGACGCTTTGCGCGAGCTCCGACATCAGCGCGGCCAGGCGGTTGCGTCTCCTGCTCGATGCGCGCGTTCGCCTCGCGCACGCGCGCATCGACGTCTTGCCGCGAGCGCTTCGCGCGCCGTGCGCAAGGTCGTTGACGCCGGCCGCGAGCCGCCGCATCTCCGTCGACCCGCGCAGCCGCGCGCGGTGCGCGGAATTCGCCGCCAGCATGACCCGCGCGTCCTCGGCGAGCTTGCGCGGCGCGAGACGTAGAGCCGGAACAGCGCCCGCAGGACGAACGCGAGCGGAGCGAGCAGGAGCAACGCCACCACGACGAGGTGCGGCGCCCGATCGCGCAGGATCTGGCCAGCGAGCCGCGCGATCCTGCTCGCCGACGTCCAGTCGCCGACCAGCAGCACCGCGGCGACGATCGCGGCCAGCACGAAACCCCACGCGGCGACGAGCGCAAGGCCGATGCGAATCCGATCCGACATGGTCTATTCGCCCAGCATCGCCTGCACCTTGGCGATCAGGTCCTTCGTCGAAAACGGCTTGGTCACGTACGCGTCGGCGCCGACCGCCATGCCCTTGGTCACTTCGACGTCGCGGCCCTTGGCCGAGAGCATGATGATCTTGATGTCCTGCCAGGCGGGATTCTCCCGCACCTTCTGGCACACGTCGTAGCCGCTCATGCGCGGCATCATCACGTCGAGCAGGATCAGGTCCGGCGCGAACTCGGCGACCGCCGCAAGCGCGTCCTCGCCGTTGTTGACGACCCTGACGTCGTAGCCCTTCTGCTTCATCAGGAATTCGAGCGAGACCACGATGTTGGGCTCGTCGTCGGCGATCAGTATCTTCTTCCCCATTCCTCCTCCTGTGTGCATTGCGCCGCGCAGACTCATCCGCCGCGGCCGCCCGCGACGGCGACGCCGCCCGCTCCTACCTGCGTCGCGACGGGCAGCTCGAACACGAAGGTCGCCCCCGCGCCCGGCTCGCTCTCGACCCAAAGCCGCCCGCCCAGATGCTCGATGATCTGCCGGCTGATCGGCAGTCCGAGCCCGGTGCCATGCGGCTTCCCGGTCAGCGTCTCCCCGGCCTGGCGGAACTTCTCGAAGATCATCCGCTGGTCCTCCCGCCGGATTCCAGGCCCGTTGTCGGCGACGGCGACGCGGACGTACGCGCCGCGCGAGCGCAATTCGACCTGCACGCGCCCGCCTGCGGACTGGACGAACTTCGCGGCGTTGGACAGCAGATTGATGAGCACCTGCACCAGCCGGTCGCGGTCGCCGTTGACCGCCGGCACCTGGTCGGGAATGCGCGCGTCAAGCACGACGTCGCGCGCGCGGAACAGCTGCTGCGTCGCCTCCAGCGAATCCAGGACGACCGCCTTGAGATCCACCCGCGACACCTGCCACTCGGCGCGGCCGGATTCGAGCTTGGCGAGATCGAGGACCTGATTGATGAGCCGAGTGAGGCGCTCGCTTTCCTGGAGGACGATCGCGAGGAACCTCTGCCGCTCGCCGGCGTCGAGCCCGGGGTTGTCGTGGAGGATCTCGGCAAAGGCGCGAATCGACGTCAGGGGCGTGCGCAGCTCGTGGGTGACCGTCGAGATGAAATCGTCCTTGAGGCGGTCGAGCTCCTGCAGCCGTTCGTTGGCGGCGCGCAGCTCGTTCGTTGCCGCGACGAGTTCCTGCGATTTGCGCGTCAGCTCGTGGCTGTAGGCGATGACCTGCGAGGCCTCGTCGATCATCGATCGCACCTCGTCGGCGGACAGGGCGTCCTCGCGGACGGCGGAGGCGACCATGATCCGCGCCGAGGCGCCGCCGATGGCCCCGGCAAGCGCCGTCTCGGCGAACTGCACGAGTCCCGCGTCGGCGGGCACCGCGGTCGCGGAAGCGACGCCGCGTCGCTTCGCATACTCGACGAGTGCCGCCTCGGCCCGCTCGGAGCCCAAAAAGCGCGCGAGCAGCGCCTTCAGGTCCGGCAACGAGGCCGTTCCCTTCCAGAGATGGTCGTCGGCGCCCTCGCCGGCGCGCCGGAACACGTCGACGAAGCGCGCCGCCTGCGCCTGTTCGGCGACGCTTTGGGCGGTAAGCACCGAGACGACGACGTAGACGCCGACGTTCGCGAGCATGCTCCACAGCATCGCGTGGGTGATGTCGTTCAGCCCCTCGAGCCCGAAAAGGGCGTACGGCCTGAGCAGGGCGATGCCGAACGGTCCGTCCTGCAGGAAGCCGATGGGCAGCCATCCCGATTTCGCGAAGGAGGGGAGCAGCAGCGTGTAGAGCCATACCACGAAGCCGGCCGAGAGCCCGGCGAGCGCGCCGGCGCGCGTTGCCCTCTTCCAGTAGATGCCGCCGATGGTTGCCGGTGCGAACTGCGCGACCGCCGCGAACGAGATCAGACCGATCGCCACCAGCGCATAGGCTTCCCCGGCGAGGCGGAAATACAGGTAGCCCAGGAGCACGATGCCGATGATCGCGCCGCGGCGGATGCCGAGGAGGAGGCCGGTGAGGTTGTGCCGCTCGGCGAGCCGCATCCACTTCATGCGCAGCAGCACCGGCATCACCAGATCGTTGCACACCATTGTCGACAGCGCGATCGTTTCGACGATCACCATCCCGGTGGCGGCGGACAGCCCGCCGATGAACACGAGCAGGGCGAGTGCCTCGCGCCGCTCGATCATGGGCAGCGTGAGCACGAATGTGTCCGGGTCGACCCCGGCTGCCGCAAGGTGCATGACGCCGCCGAAGGCAACCGGCACGACGAACAGGTTCATTGCCAGCATGTACAGCGGGAACAGCCAGATCGCCTTGGCGACGTGGTTCTCGTTGACGTTCTCGACGACCGCGACCTGGAACTGGCGGGGCAGGAACATGATCGCGAGCATGGACAGCAGCGTGAGCCAGGCCCAGTTCGCGTAGCTCCCCGCGGCTCCGCCCAGCGGCGCGAACAGCGGCGCGAGCTTCGCGTGCTCGGCTGCGCGCTGGAAGATATCGGCGAGCCCGTGGTAGATGCCGTAGGTGACGAACACGCCGACGGCGAGGAAGGACACCAGCTTGACGATCGACTCGAAGGCGATCGCGGCCACCATGCCCTCGTGGCGCTCGGAGGCGTCGAGGTGCCGCGTCCCGAACAGGATCGCGAAGGTCGCGAGCAGCAGCGCCATCCAGAACGCCGTGTCCTCCTGCACCGCCGCGGGCTCCCGCTGCACCGGCATCACGAGGTCCGGATACTGGGCGATGATCGTGTAGCTTTGAGAGATCGCCTTGAGCTGCAGCGCGATGTAGGGAACGATGCCGATCACGGCGATGATCGTCACGAGACCGGCGAGCAGCGCGCTCTTGCCGTAGCGCGACGACACGAAGTCGGCGAGCGACGTGATCCGGTTCGTCTTGCTGATGCGGATGATCTTGCGAATCACGAGCCACCACAGCGCCATCATCAGCGTGGGTCCGACGTAGATCGGAAGGAATCCCACGCCATCGCCTGCCGCGCGGCCGACGCTCCCGTAGAAAGTCCACGCCGTCGCGTACACACCGAGGGACAGCGAGTAGATGTAGGGATTGGCGATGATCGAGCGGCCGCGGTCCGCGCACTGGTCGCCGTAGTAGGCGATCGCGAACAGCACGCCGAGATAGGCGAGCGCGACGGGGATGATCACCCAGCTGTGCAGCATCGCCGTCAGCCGCGATTCGGGCGGTCTGGTCGCGGCCGTTTCACGCGGGCGCCCAACCCGCGCTAGCGCGAACGCTCGACGACCAGCGCCGCGAGGCCGATGAGCAACGCCCACGCGCCGAAAATGTACAGGTAGAGCACGGGGATGCCGGCGAGAGTCGCCGTCCGGTTGAACAATGCCAGCAGCGGATAGTTGAACAGCAGGACGCCGAGCAGGAAAACGACGGCCAGTCGCTGGCCCTTGATCGCAGATCGAAACATCGGTCGCCTCCTCGTGGCGGATGCCGCATCCCGGGGTCGGGGCGCAGCTCCATATTAGGCCTGTTCAGGCCATCGGCGTGCTTCACTCACCCGCGCGATCCGCTTAGAGTCGGTAAGTCAACCGCAGCCGCTCCTGGAGCTGTTTCGCCTGGCGGAAGGCTTCCTTCAGCATCCGCTGGTCGATTTCGTGCAGCGCGTTGGGATCGAGGCGATTCGGATTGCCGTGAACGCTCGGCTGTTCCTGCTGGCGCAGCCGCAGCAGCTGCAGGAACTGGAAGGCTTCGACCGTGGCGTCGACGTGCCGTCGTGCGACGTGCAGGCGCTCGCCCGCATGCCGCAGCCGCGCGGCGGTGCCGGTATCGGCGATACCGAGCGCAAGCGCGAAGATCCGCGCGCAATCGACGAACAGTCGCGTGCCCCGGGTCTTGAGGTCGAGCGTTCCCTTGACGCCCGGCTCGTCGTCGACCGTGAAGGTTCGAATCAGGCCCAGCGGCGGCTCCACGTCGAGCGCGTTCTGCACCATGAAGCGCAGGAACATCGGGCTCCCCTGCGTGTGGCCGAAAAGCCATGTGCGCAGCGCGTCGCAGAGCGTCGTGTCGCCGTAGAGCGGGCGAAAATCGAACACGATGTTGGCATTGAGCAGCGCCTCGGGCGTCGGCTCCAGAACCCAGGCGAGGAACTTGTCCTTCCATTCGTCCATGGACCGGCAAAGATCCGGGTTGCTCGCCATCACGTTGCCGGGACACAGCGGGAACCCGAGCGCGTCGAGGCCCGCGTTGACATCGCCCGAGAACGCGAGGAGTCGCTCGCGAATTCGCGCCGTGTCGGCGGCGCCGCCGGCGGCGAACAGCAGCGCGTTGTCCTGGTCCGTCGCGAAGGTCTGCTCGCCACGTCCCTCGCTGCCGAGCGCAAGCCAGCACCAGTCGATGCCGGCCAGATCGTGGCGCTGCAGCGCGAGGTCGATTGCACGGCGCGACAGCGCATCGTTGAGCGAGGTGATCGTGCGCGTCAGCGTCTCCGCGCCTACGCCCTGCGCGAGCAGATTCTGGCTCAGCCGGTGGATATCTTCCCCCGCGCGTTGCAGCGCGGCGATCGTCCCGGCCTCGTGCAGTTGTTCGTTCACGTGGCGCAACGACACCCGCTGCAGCGCGAACAGATCGCGCTCGTTGATCACCCCGCAAAGCCGGCCGTTGTCGACGACGGCGATCTGCCGGATGCCGCGCTCGGCCATGACGTGCATCGCTTCGGAGGCGGTCGCCGACGCGGGAAGCGTGACCAGGGGTGCCGTCAGCACTTCCGCCAGCGGAGCTTCGAGCGGGCGCCCGGGAAGCACGACGCGCCGCAGCAGATCGACGAGGGTGAATATTCCGACCGGCGCCTCGTCGGGATCGAGCGCGATGATCGTCCGCACTCTGGCGTCGGCCATTCTCTGCGCCGCCTCGCGCAGCGTGGCCGTGGCCGGGCAGGCAACCGGCGCATGGCGCACCAGTTCGGCCAAGGTCCGCGTCAGAAGCTGCTGTTCGGCGGCCCGCTGGCTGTACTGGCCGTACAGGCTTTCGAGCGACTGCTTGAGCGTCTCCGTGATCGCCTGTGTGCAGTAGCGCTCGAACTCCGGCGACGCCTGTCGCAGCTCGAGAAAGTCCTCACGCGCGAGCAGGTAGCAGTGCGTGTCCCCGAGCGCCGCGAACACCCTGGTCGTTGTCCCTCCTGCCGAAAGCGCACCTACCGGGAACAGTTCGCCCGGGCCAAGCGTGCGGTCCGGATCCGCCTGCGCGTCATTGGGCCGGCTGCCGACGAGCCCGCGCTGCACGATGTGGAGATGGGTGACCGGTCCCGTATGCGCCGCGACGATCGTCGCGTCCTTGGCAAAATGCGTGTGCTCGAGCCGCGGCACGAGAAACGCCATCGCGGCGTCGCTCATCCGGTTGAAGGGCGCGTAACGACGGAGGAACTCCGTCGTTGCCTCGGGGGTGGGAGAGCGAACGGGCATCGAACGGGACCGCAGCGTCGACCGCGATCGCTCACTGGGAACTGCCGGCCCTACCGCAACGGCTGCGTGGAACGGGCACCAGAGGCTCCTAGCCTAAGCAATCGCCGCACGCCGCGCAAGCAAGGGGCCCCGCGCGGGGGGCGCGGGCCACCGCAGTGGCAGCAAAGGCGCACCGACCCGCCGAATGCAAGAAAAAGGCCGCCGGGGGCGCCGGCGGCCGGACGTCAGAAACAAGGGCCTCGCCCTCAGTGGGCGGTCGCGACTTCGGCACCCAAACCGGTTTCGGAGCGGATCTTCTGAGGTCGAATGCCGCCCGTTCCTTGTTCGCGCTGGCGCTCCTGTCGGTCACCGACGCGACGTAGGCGACGATCAGCACCGCCGGCAGCACGACGAAGGTCGGGAAGTCGTACGGGAAAATGGCCGGCCCCATGTCGAGCACCTTGGTCCACACCGTCGGGCCGATGATCAGCAGGCCGATGGAGCCGAAGATGCCGGTATAGCCGCCGAGCACCGCCCCGCGGGTGGTCAGCCCGCGCCAGAACACCGCCAGGACCAGGATGGGGAAGTTGGCGCAGGCGGCGATCGAGAAAGTCAGCGCGACGATATAGGCGACGTTCTGCTTCTCGAACGCGATGCCCAGGATCACGGCGAGGATGCCCAGGCCGATCACGCACATCTTCGATACCCACACTTCCTGCTTCTCCGTCGCTTTGCCCTTCATGATCACGTTCGCATAGATGTCGTGCGACAGCGCCGAAGCGCCGGCCAGCGTCAGTCCGGACACCACCGCCAGGATGGTGGCGAAGGCGACCGCGGCGATGAAGCCGAGGAAGAAGTCGCCGCCGAGGGCGTGCGACAGATAGACCGCCGGCATGCTGCCGCCGCCCTTGAGGTTCGAGGATGTTCTTGCGTGATGTCGACCACGTACTGCCGGATTGTTGGCGACGAGAACGATGGCGCCGAAGCCGATGATGAAGGTCAGGATGTAGAAGTAGCCGATGAAGCAGGTGCCGTAGAGCACCGACTTGCGCGCCGCCTTGGCATCGGTGACGGTGAAGAAGCGCATCAGGATGTGCGGCAGACCGGCGGTTCCGAACATCAGCGTCAGCCCGAGCGAAATCGACTCGATCGGATTGGCCTTCGCCCCGATGGGCACCACGGACTTCATGATTTCCAGATGCTTGGGATGGAGGGCGACCGCGTCGGAGAACAGCTTCTCGAAGCTGAAGCCCTCGTGCGCCATCACGCCGATCGCCATCAGCGTCGCGCCGCCGAGCAGCAGGCCCGCCTTGATGATCTGCACCCAGGTCGTGGCCTTCATGCCGCCGAAGGTGACGTAGATGATGATCAGCGCGCCGACGATGACGATGGACATCCGGTAGGAGATCTGCGGCACCAGCGTGTGCAGCAGTTGTCCGGCGCCGACCGCCTGTCCGATCAGGTACCAGATCACGACGATCAGCGAGCCGATGGCCGCCATGGTGCGGACCGGACCCTGCTGCAGCCGGAACGAGGCGACGTCGGCGTAGGTGAACTTGCCCAGGTTGCGCAGCCGCTCCGCGATCAGGAACAGGATGATCGGCCAGCCGACCAGCCAGCCCACCGAGAAGATCAGGCCGTAGAAGCCGTTGAAGTAGACCAGCGCGGCGATGCCCAGAAACGAGGCCGCCGACATGTAGTCGCCGGCGATGGCCATGCCGTTCTGGAGGCCGGTGATGCCGCGCCCGGCGGCATAGAAGTCGGTCGCCGTCTTGGTCCGCGTCGCCGCCCAGTAGGTGATGACCAGGGTGATGGCGACGAAGATGAGGAACATGATGACCGCATGCCAGTTGACGGGCGCCGCCGCGGGGGCGGCCCCCGGCGCCGCTACATCGGCGGCGCGGGCAAACTGGACAGCAAAGAGCGCCGCCGGAGCCACCAGGGCGGCGAGAGCAGTCTTGATCGTTCTCATTTGGTGGCCTCCTGAATGATCTCGTGAATGAGAGGGTCGAAGGTGTTGTTGGCTCGATACACATAGATGCCCGTCAACACGACCGACGCCACGATCACGCCGACGCCGATCAGCATTCCGACCGGGATCACGCTCGTGGCCGATATCGGCTGCGTGAGGAAGGCCGGGGCGAAGGCAACCAGAAGGATGAAGCCGAAATAGATCACCAGCACCAGGATGGTAAGCGTCCAGGCGAGCGCGTCCCGCTCTTTGATCAACTGGTGATATTTCGGATTGTTCTGGATCTTGCTCGCTGATAATTCAGACACGGGATCCTCCTTTTTTGACGGCTGGCAGACTGATTCGCGAGCTTGCGCCGACGGCGAACTCGCTCTTGCTATTTGACCCCCTATGCCTCCTCTTTCTTTTCCCGGCTCGAAAGATTCGGCCCATCCAAAAAATTGAATCGTGATTGCCCGCCAACGCCAACTCGCGCGCCGGCCGCTCCCTGGCAACCGCAAGCGGTATTGGCGCACTCATCTGGCGCCGCGTCGTTGACCTGGGTCAACGGGGCCATAATGGCGGGAGAAACGACTTTTGACAACCTGGGTTGCAAAAGGCAGGACTGTCGTCAGCCGGACAGTTACGGCCGTTTACCCCGGCTCCGATCCGCACCGGCCATGCCGCGACGTGGCGTTGCCCTGCTTCCGTCCGCCTCCCGCCTAGGGTTCCCAGCGCGGCTTGCGCTTCTCGACGAACGCACCGACGCCCTCTTGCCCGTCGGGCCCCAGCATGTTGCGCGTGATCTCCGCGCTGGCGACGGCGTAGGCGTCTTCGAGCCTGCGCTCCAGCTGATCGTAGAAAAAGCGCTTGCCGGCTGCGATCACCGAGCGCGGCTTGTCCAGCATCTGCCGGGCGAGCGCATCGACCTCCGCGTCGAGGCGGTCTGCCGGCGCAACCCGGTTGACGAGCCCCCAGTCGAGCGCCGTCGCGGCGTCGATGAACGCCCCCGTCATCAGCATCTCGAACGCGCGCTTCTGGGAGATGTTCCGCGATACCGGCACGCCGGGCGTGGCGCAGAACAACCCGAAATTGATTCCCGAGGTCGCGAACCGCGCCCCCTCTTCCGCGACCGCAAGGTCGCAGGCGGCGACGATCTGGCAGCCCGCGGCCGTCGCGATGCCGTGGACCCTGGCGATCACCGGTTGCGGAATCCGCCGCAGCGTCAGCATGACCTCGCAGCAGCGCCGGAACAGGTCGCCGACGAACGCCTCGTTCGAGTTGGCGAGCATCTCCTTCAAGTCGTGACCCGGGCAGAACGCGCGACCCGCGCCGGCGACGACGACGACCCGCACGGAGGCATCCGCGGCGATCGCATCGAGCGCCGCCTGCAGCGCTGTCAGCATCGCGCCGTCGATCGCATTGAACTGCGCGGGCCGGTTCAGCGTAAGCGTGGCAATGCCGCCAGCGTCAGCGCGCAGGACGGGCGGCGCCACCGCCACTTCGAGGGGAGCATTCATCGAGGACTCCTATTCGATCGCCTCGGAGGACTTGGCCTTTTCGCGCAGGACGAATTTCTGGATCTTGCCGGTTGAGGTCTTCGGCAGGTCCCCGAACAGGATTTTCTTCGGCGCCTTGAACCGCGCGAGATGCTGCTGACAATGCGCGATCAGCTCGGCCTCCGTCGTCGTGGCGCCCGGCTTCAACTCGACGAACGCGCACGGCGTCTCGCCCCACTTCGGGTCGGGCTGGGCGACGACCGCCGCCGCGAGCACCGCCGGATGCCGGTACAGCGTGTCCTCGACTTCGAGCGAGCTGATGTTCTCGCCGCCCGAGATGATGATGTCCTTGCTGCGGTCCTTGATCTTCACGTAGCCGTCCGGCTGCATCACCGCGAGGTCGCCCGAGTGGAACCAGCCGCCGACGAATGCTTCCTCGGTCGCCTGCGGATTCTTGAGATAACCCTTCATCGTGATGTTGCCGCGGAACATGATCTCGCCCATCGTCTCGCCGTCCCAGGGCACCGGCTCCATCGTATCGGGGTCCATCACCGTCATGCCCTCCTCGACCGTGTAGCGGACGCCCTGGCGGCCGTTGCGCTCGGTCCGCGCGCCGATGTCGAGCGCATCCCATTCGGCGTGCTTCGCGCACACCGCGGCGGGACCGTAGGTTTCGGTGAGCCCGTAGACGTGCGTGATGTCGAAGCCCATGCGCTCCATCCCCTCGATCACGGCTGCCGGCGGCGCGGCGCCGGCGACGAAACAGTGGACGACCTGATCGATGCCCGCCTTCATCTCCTCCGGGGCGTTAATCAGCATCAGGTGGACGATCGGCGCGCCGCAATAGTGCGTGACCTTGTGCGTGCGGATCGCGTCCAGAATCAATTTGGCGTCGACCCTGCGCAGGCAGACGTTGACGCCGGCGTTGGCGGCCATCGTCCACGGAAAGCACCAGCCGTTGCAGTGGAACATCGGCAGCGTCCACAGATAGACCGCGTGCCGCGGCATCCCCCAGTCGATGATGTTGGACAGCGCGTTCAGGTACGCGCCGCGATGGTGGTAGACGACACCCTTCGGGTTGCCCGTCGTGCCGGACGTGTAGTTGAGCGAGATCGCGTTCCACTCGTCGGCCGGATGCGCCCACTGGAAATCGGGGTCGCCCGCGGCAATGAAGGTTTCATAGTCGCTCTTGCCGAGACGCTTGCCCCCCGGCCCCAGCGGATCGTCGATGTCGATCACGAGCGGCTTCGCCGGGCAGAGCGCCAGCGCCTTTTCGACGGTCGGCGCGAACTCGGTGTCCGCGATCAGGACCTTGGCCCCGCCGTGCTGCAGCATGAAGGCGATCGCCTCCGCATCGAGGCGCGTGTTGAGGGTATTGAGCACGCCCCCCGTCATCGGCACGCCGAAGTGCGCCTCGAACATCTCGGGCGTGTTGGCGGCCATCAGCGCCACGGTGTCGCCGACGGCGACGCCCGCGGCAGCAAGCGCCGACGCAAGACGGCGGCAGCGCGCGTAGCTCGCAGCCCACGTGTAGCGGCGATCGCCGTGGACCACGGCGAGATGCTGCGGGTAGGTGTAGGCGCTCCGCGCGATGAGCGAGAGCGGCGTCAGCGGCGTGTAATTGGCGGCGTTGCGGTCGAGATCGCGTTCGAAGGGATTCGGACTGGACATGGCGGCGATGCGTGGCGAAGTGGGGCGGAACCCGAATGATACGTCGGCGCGATGCCTGCTGCTTGCCGCGTCGGGCCGCATCTCGTATGCTGCCCCGCGACGGCGATGCCGGACGCCATTGCGCACGAGAAATCATGGGGCACCGACTTTCGAGGATCGTCACCAAGACGGGCGACGACGGCACGACCGGACTCGGCGACGGCGCGCGCATCGGGAAGGACTCGGCGCGAATCGCCGCCATCGGCGATGTCGACGAGCTCAACTCGGCGCTAGGCGTGCTGCTGGCCGAGGACCTGCCCGCGAGCGTCCGCGATACACTGGTCGTTGCCCAGCACGATCTCTTCGACCTCGGCGGCGAGCTGTCGATCCCGGGATATACGGCGGTGACCGACGACCACGTTGGACGGATCGAGGCGGCGGTGACCCGCTTCAACGCGAGCCTCGCGCCGCTCAAGGAATTCATCCTGCCAGGAGGCGCCCGGCCGGCGGCGCTGGCGCACGCCGCGCGAACGGTGTGCCGCCGCGCCGAGCGGGCGCTCGTCCGTCTCGCCGCGGAAGGCCCCGTGAACGCCCCGGCACGCCGCTACCTGAACCGCCTCTCGGATCTGCTGTTTGTCCTGGCTCGCACGCTCAATCACGCGGCAGGGCGAGGCGATGTGCTCTGGCAAAAGGATCGAAGTCGCAGCGCCTGAGGGCGAACGCCATCGCCCGCCTGGTCGAGCCGACCCGTTCCGCCAGGAGCGCCCGCCTCGATTCCCGCCTCGCGCGCACGGCGCTAGCCGAGCAGGCCGCGTTCGCCGAGCTCTGCCGGCAGACGTCGTCCCGCCTGAAGGAATGCCTTGACCGCCTGGAATTCGGCTCGTGAATCTCTCCCGCTCCGATCGCGCCTTTCGGCTTGATGCCTGGTCGCTCGATACGCGCTCGGGACGCTGTCGCCGCTCGGCGTGACGTTGCTTGCTCCGCGAAGCGAACGGCCCCAGGGGACGATCGTTCCGGCCCTGGCGGTGATCCTGGGGCCGGCCGGAGGCTCCCCGACGGGCAGGCCGACCCGGCCGGCGCTCGAATGGGGTGGGTTCAGCGGCTCTACTGACGAGTGCTTCACCTTCGAAGCGAAGGGCCGGACGCGGACGCCCGGCCCTTCCACGGTTGCGCGTCGAGGGAGCAACGCGAACCGCTGGGGGTGTAGGCTACCTAGGCATTCCGCCCGTGGATCGTCGAGGGGCATCGCCATTCGACCATCGTGCTGCCCGAAGTCGGCGCCAGGCGTGTTTCGGCCGGGAGCGCGCGAGCAGCCCGCGTCGGATGCTTCGTCTGCAGCAGGGCCTCGGAGCCGGCCTTGCGCTCACGCAGGACGACCACGTCAATGACCGCCGGGCTGATCGCCACTTCGGTCACGTGGGCGCCGGGGGTCTTTGCGGCGAGCTGCGTCGGCGCATGCCCGGGCGAGAGGTACGCGGGGGCGACGACGGCGAGACTCACGGTCAGCGCGGCCAGGGCGACGGCTGCGACGCCGAAGGCGGGGCGGAAGAACGAAGATTCGGTGCGGTACGCGTTCATGGTCGGCTCCTGGTTCGGTTTCTCGTGGCTCGGGCGTTGGATGCGGCGACTCGCGCTTCCGGATTCGGGGGCTTTGGCCGGCGCATTCGCATCCCGTCGTCAGGTCGAATCCTAGGCAGCCGCGAGGATGCCCTCAAGCCGCACGCGACGAAGCGCCGGAATCGCCGGCCGAAGGCGGCGAAATGGCGATGAACCGCACCGGCTCCCGCCAGGCTAGCGCCGTGGCGGGTATTTGCGGACCGCCTGGTCGATGGCGCCGAATACCGAAGCGCCGTCGGTCCCGAGCATCTCGATGCGAACCCGATCGCCGAAGCGCATGAACGGCGTGTGCGCGGCGCCTGCGAGGATCGTTTCGACCGTGCGCTGCTCGGCGATGCACGAGTAGCCGGCGCCGCCGGCGGCCGCCGGACGTCCCGGGCCTCCGGATTCCATGTTCGACACGGTCCCGGAGCCCACGATGGTCCCGGCTTCGAGCTCGCGCGTCTTCGCGGCATGCGCAATCAGCGTCGGAAAGTCGAACGTCATGTCGACGCCGGCGTTCGGACGCCCGAACAGCGCGCCGTTCAGATGCGAAACCAGTGGCAAATGCACCTTGCCGTCGTGCCATGCGGCACCGAGCTCGTCGGGCGTGGCGGCGACCGGCGAGAACGAGGAGGCGGGTTTCGACTGCAGAAACCCGAAACCCTTCGCGAGCTCCGCCGGAATCAGGTTGCGCAGGCTCACATCGTTCGCGAGCATCAGCAATCGTATATGGCGCGCCGCCTCGGCGGCCGAGGCGCCCATCGGCACGTCGCTGGTGATCACCGCCACTTCGCCCTCGAAGTCGATTCCCCAGCCCTCGTCGGCGATCAGAATGTCGTCGCACGCGCCGAGCATGTTGTCGGAGGCACCCTGGTACATCAGCGGATCGGTCCAGAATTCCGGCGGCATCGCAGCGCCCCGCGCGCGGCGGACGAGCGCGACGTGATTGACGTACGCCGAACCGTCGGCCCACTGGTACGCGCGCGGCAGCGGCGCCATCGCCGCTCGCGGGTCGAAGCGTTCGGCGTCGGAGAGCCGTCCCGCGGTGAGCTCTGCGAAGATCGCCTGCAGCGCCGGCGCAACGCTGTCCCAGTCGTCCTGTGCCGCCTGCATCGTGAGCCCGATTTCGGGAACGGCGACACAGCGCGCGAGATCGCGCGACACGACGACCAGTTGCCCGTCGCGAGTCGCGTTCTTGAGCGTGGCAAGCTTCATCGCCGTCGTTTCCCGCTCATCCGCGGCGCTTCAGCGCGTAGCCGTCGATCCGGTCTTCCATCTCCCAGCCCGCCGCGTGCAGCGCGCCGCGCAAGCGGTCGGCTTCGGCCCATTGGCTCGCCCGGCGCGCCTCCGCCCGGGCCTCCGCCAGCGCTTTCACGTCGTCGGGAATCGCCTCGTCCTTCGGTGCCCATGTTGCGAGACCCAGCCCGAACACCCGATCGAATGCAAGAAGGGTCGCGCGCCGCACGGCGGGGGGCAGATCGCCGCGCAGCACCTCCCACGCAACGGCGAGCGCGCGCGGCGTGTTGAGATCGTCGTTCACCTCGCTCTCGAAGCGCTCGATGCGTTGCGCGTCGGGCGCGGCCGTGCCCGCGTCGCGCAGCGCGTGCACGCCCTGGCGCATCCGGTCGAGCGCGACGGCCGCGGCATCGAGCGCGTCCCAGGTGAAATTGAGCTGGCTCCGGTAATGCGCGGTCAGGCACAGATAGCGATAGGCGAGAGGATCGTAGCCGCGCTCGGTGAGGGACGCAAGACGCAGGAATTCACCCGCCGACTTCGCCATCTTGGCGTCGTTCGCGAGCAGGAAGTAGCCGTGCAGCCAGAAGTTCGCGAGCCGCGTCCCGACCCGCGCCTCGGTCTGCGCGATCTCGTTGGTGTGATGGACGGGGATGTGGTCCTCGCCGCCGCAGTGGATGTCGAAATAGTCGCCCAGGTATTTCTGCGCCATCGCCCAGCACTCGATGTGCCAGCCCGGAAAGCCCCTTCCCCACGGGCTGTCCCACTCCATCTGCCGCTTCTCCCCGGGCGGTGAAAATTTCCACAGCGCGAAGTCGGTGGCGTGCCGCTTCTCGCCCTGCAGGACGCGCTTGCCGGCTTCGAGCCCCTTCACGTCGAGCCGCGCGAGATGGCCGTAGTCCTTCTGCTTGGCGGTGTCGAAATACACGCCGTCCCCCGTCCGGTACGCGTAGCCGTTCTTTTCGATGTCGGCAATGAGGGCGATTTGGTCCGCGATGTGGTCGGTCGCCTTCGGCAACACGGTCGGGGCCTCGATGTTGAGCGCCTTCATGTCGGCCAAGAACGCGTCGGTGTAGAGTTGCGCGATCTCCCACGCCGACTTGCCGGCGCGGCGCGCGCCCTTTTCCATCTTGTCCTCGCCCTCGTCGGCGTCGGAGGTGAGATGACCGACGTCGGTGATGTTCATCACGTGCTTGACGCGATAGCCGTTCCATTCGAGCACCCGCTTCAACACATCCTCGAACAGGAACGTGCGGAAGTTGCCGATGTGCTGATAGTCGTAGACCGTCGGCCCGCAGGTGTAGAGACCCACTTCGCCGTCGCGATGAAGCGGCGTGAACTGCCGCAATGCGCGCGCGTAGTTGTCGTAGAGGGTCAGCGGATTGGGCATCGGGTCCGGGCCGGCTGGCCGGCGGTCAGATCGGTTTCACCATCACGTAGTCGTCCATGACGTACCCGCACCCGATATCGTTGACGACCGCCTCGCGGAACGCGAACCCGTGTTTTTCATAGGCACAGATCGCCTGCAGATTGTTCTTGTTGACGTTGAGGATCAGCGTCGCAGCGCCTGCGGCCCGGGCGCGGACGACGACCCGCTCGATCAGGCTGCCGCCGACCCCGCGGCGCTGCTGCGCCTGCAGGATGTAGAGCTTGTCGAGCTTTGCCTCTCTCGCGTCATCCGTGATGTACCAGGCCGCGAAACCGGCGAGCTCGCCGTCGATCTTCGCGAGCTCGAGGCCGCGATCGGACCGCGCGAGGAAGTCCCCGAGCACGTCGAGCGCGTAGCCGCGTTCGAGCATGTAGTCGATCTGCCCCGGGGTGATGATGCCCGGGTAGTGCGCGCGCCAGATGATCCCGGCGAGCCGCCGCACGGCGGGCAACTCATCCTGCCGGGCAGGAACGATCGCAATCGGGGGATCCGTCATCGCGCGGACAAGAGAAGGCGGCACGCGCGGCGAGCTTAGCACGGTACCGGCGTCGGCGCCGCGCTGCGATCAGTGAGCGCTCCGGGCAGCGCCTTCGCGTGCACGGTAGAATTGCGGCTGCCGCGATCTTGGCCCTTGCTTTCGCTGTCGCATCGTTTGTCCACGCCCCGCATCCCGATGACCCGGCTCTCCGTCCTGCCTCCGCGCGGCGCGGTGTCGGCGGTGTTCGCCGTGATCGCATTCCTGTGGTTCGTCAATCTCGGCAGCCACAGCCTGTGGCATCCGGACGAAGGCCGCTACGCCGAGATCTCCCGCGAGATGGCAGCAAGCGGCGACTGGGTCACCCCGCGTCTCGAACGATCTCAAGTATTTCGAAAAGCCCCCGTTGCAGTACTGGGTGACCGCGGCAGCCTATCGCGCCTTCGGCGTCCACGAGTGGACTGCGCGGCTGTGGCCGGCGCTCGCGGGGATCCTGGCGGTGGTCGCGATCGGGGGTGCGGGCCTCGCGCTCGGTGGCGCCGCGCTTGGCGTGTTCGCGGCGCTGGCGCTCGCGGGAACTCTCTGGCATGCGGCGATCGCGCAGATGGTGACGCTCGATTCCGGCCTCGCCTTCTTCCTGGCGCTCGCTTTTGCCGCGTTTGTGATTGCGCAACGACCCCACGCGACGCCCGTCGCACGGCGCGCGTGGATGTGGGTGACGTGGGCGGCATTCGCCGGTGCAACGCTGTCGAAGGGACCGGTCGGGCTGGTGCTCCCGGCCGGCGCGCTCGTCGGCTATACCGCGATCACGCGTGATTACGCCGTCTGGCGCCGGTTGCACCTCGCCTCGGGCCTCGCCCTCTATCTCGCCCTGACGGTGCCCTGGTTCGTCGAAGTCGCGCGCCGCAACGACGAGTTCCTGCGGTTCTTTTTCATTCACGAGCATCTGGATCGCTTTCTCACCAAGGAAGCCCATCGGAGCGGCCCGTGGTACTACTTCATTCCGCTGGCGATCGTCGGCAGCCTGCCATGGCTCGGCGCGCTCGCCTACGGCGCCGCGCGCGCCTGGCGCGACGGTCGACCGAACGCGCTCGGGTTTTCCTGGGAGCGCTTCGCACTCGTCTGGGCCGCGTTCGTCTTCGCCTTTTTCAGCGCCTCGGGGTCGAAGCTCCCCTCGTACATCCTGCCGATGTTCGCGCCCCTCGCGCTCGTCACTGGCTCGCTCGTGCTCGCGCTCGAGCCGCGAACGCTCTCCAGGATCGCGCAGTCCGGCACGTGGGCGATCGCCGCGATCACCCTCGTGGTGCTGATCGGCTACGAGCGACTCGCCGCGGCGCTCCTGGGCGAGGCGCAACCGATCGCGATCCTCGCGGCGTATGGACCGTGGCTCAAGGCCGCGCTCATCGTCGCGACCGTCGGCGCGATCGCCGCGGTCGTCGCATTTTCTCGCGCGACCCGCTACCCGCCCGCGCGGTTCTGGGGCGTGGCGGCGCTCTCCGTGTCCGTGATCGCCGCCGTGCAGCTTGCGGTCGCCGGCTTCGATGCCTTCAGCGCAACCCGCTCGACGTCGGTTATCCTGCGCGTGGCGCAGGAAGCCGAGCCCTTCTCGGCCTCGGCCCCCGTCTATCAAGTCACCATGTACGACCAGACGCTTCCTTTCTACCTTGGGCGGCCAACGACGCTCGTCCAGTTCCGCGACGAGCTGTCGCTCGGCGTCGACGCCGAGCCCACAAAGACGATTCCGACCGTCGCGGCATGGATTCCGCGGTGGCGATCACTCCCGCAGGGGTATGCGATGATGCCGCCGGACCTCTATGAGCACCTCGCCGCCGAAGGCCTGCCGATGCGGCTCCTCGCGCGCGATTCCCGCCGCGTGATCGTCGGCCGGCAATGAGCGCCGGGCATACGCGCAGGCGGCGCGAAGCCGTCGCGGGAAGAGCGCGCTTGCGCGCCATCGAATGTGGCCGGCGCGCTGGCGGGCCAATGTCCGAAGACGCCGCGCGGGCCGATCGATGAATCCGGCAGCGCTCATCTTCCTCCTCACCGGCGTGCTCCTCAACGCGGGCGCGCAGCTGCTGCTCAAGGCCGGCACCAACGCGCTCGGCGTCATTACGCTCACGCGCGAGAACTGGGCCGACATGCTGTTGCGGATGGCGACGCAGGCTCACTTCGTTGCGGGCGCCTTTTGCTATGTCCTGTCCCTTTTCGTCTGGATCCTCGGGCTTTCGCGGGTGCCGGTCTCGGTTGCGTACCCGCTGCTGTCGGTCGGCTACGTCGTCAATGCGATCGCCGCCCACTATCTGTTCGGCGAAGCGATCACCGCGACGCGCTGGCTCGGAATCGGGTTCATCGTCGTCGGCGTCTGTTCTGGTTGCGCGAAGCTAGCCGGCGATGAGCGATCTCCGCTATCTCAAGTTCGCCGGTCCCGTGCTCGACGAGGCAACGATCGCCGGCGTCGCCGAAGTGCTGCGCTCGGGGCACATCGCGAGCGGTCCGTGGGTGCAGCGCTTCGAGGCCGCGCTTTCCGCGTTCTGCGGCGGCCGGCCGGTGAAGGCGCTGACGTCGGCCACCGCCGCCGTCGAGGTCGCGCTGCAGCTGTGCGGGATCGGCAGGGGTGACGAGGTGATCACCTGCGCCCAGAGTTTCTTCACCGTGCTCAACATGATCGTCAAGGTCGGCGCGACGCCCGTGTTCGTGGACTGCGACCTCGTCACGCGAAGCATCGACCTCGCCGCCGTCGAAGCGGCCATCACGCCGCGCACGAAGGCGATCCTGCCGACGCACTGGCCCGGCATCGCTCGTCGACCTGGATGCCCTCTATGCGCTCGCGCGCCGGCGCAACCTTCGCGTGATCGAGGACGCCGCGCTCGTATTGGGCTCGCAGTGGAAGGGCCGCAACGTCGGCGCGCTCGGCGATCTCGTCACGTTCAGCTTCCACCCGAACAAGAACATCACGACGATCGAGGGCGGAGCGCTCGTCGTCAACGACGCAGCGGAGGCAAGGCGCGTCGACGCGCTACGCTTCCACGGCATCGAATATCTGGCGGACCGCACGCGCGACGTCGCCTTTCCCGGCGGCAAGTTCAACTTGCCCGACGTCAATGCGCGGATCGGCGTGGCCCAGCTCGAGCGCCTGCCGGCGTTTCTCGCCACGCGCCGCGCACTGGCCGACCGCTATTTCGAGCGCTTCGCTGTCACGCCTGCCTGCGTCCTGCCGCCGCGGCCGCGGGACGGCGACGGCCAGTCGTGGAACATGTGGAGCGTGCTGCTGCCGCTCGACCGACTCACGATCGGTCGACGGGAATTTCGCGACGCGCTGGAGTCCCGCGGCATCGGCACGGGTGTATCGTACGAAGCGCTCCACCTGTCGACGCTCGGGCGCCGCTATGGAGGCAAGGAAGGCGACTTCCCGAACACCGAGCGCATCGCCCGCGAGACGGTCACGCTGCCGCTGCATGCGGCGATTGAGCGCCGCCGACGTGGATCGCGTCTGCGCCGCGGTGACGGAAGTTCTGGGCGCCACGCGCGCATGACGACAACGACATGACCACGATGGCGCAGCCGCAACTCTCGATCGTGATCCCCGTGTACAACGAGGAAGCCGGGCTGCCTGCGCTCTTTGCCCGCCTGTATCCGGCGCTCGACGCGCTTGGCGTAGGCTACGAAGTCATCTTCGTCAACGACGGCAGCCGCGACAAGTCGGCGGTGCTGTTGCGCGAGCAGTGGGAAGCGCGGCCCGACGTCACCCGGGTCGTGCTGTTCAACGCCAATTACGGCCAGCACACGGCGATCATCGCGGGCTTCGAGCGCTGTCGCGGCGAGCGCGTCGTCACGCTGGATGCCGACCTGCAGAATCCGCCGGAGGAGATCGGCAAGCTGCTCCGGGCGATGGACGCGGGCCACGACTACGTCGGCGGCGTGCGCCGCACGCGCGAGGACTCCTGGTGGCGACGCATCGCATCGCGGGCGATGAACCGGCTGCGCGAGAGGCTGACGCACATCAGGATGACCGACCAGGGGTGCATGCTCCGCGCCTACAGCCGCGATATCGTCGCTGCCGTCGCGTCGAGCCGCGAGATCAGCACGTACATTCCGGCGCTCGCCTACACCTTCGCGAACAACCCGACCGAAGTCGACGTCGCGCACGCAGAGCGCGCCGCGGGGCAATCGAAGTATTCGCTCTACAGGCTGATCCGTCTCAACTTCGATCTCATCACCGGCTTCTCGCTCGTCCCCTTGCAGCTCTTCTCGATGTTCGGAATGCTGGTGTCGGCGCTCGCGCTCGCTGACGTACGTCATCGTCATCGTCTACCGCTTGCTTTATTTCGACTGGCGGGCCGGGTTCTCGCTGGGATTTTCGTTGCTGTGGGATCGCGACATCCTGGCCTTCTTCCTGATCGGCATGCTGCTGTTCGGGCTGGGCCTCATCGGCGAGTACGTCGGCCGCATCTACCAGCAGGTGCGCGAGCGGCCGCGCTACACGGTGCGAGCCGTGCTGGAACGCGATCCGACGGAAGTGTCCCGCACTGAGCGCGTGACATTTGCACGATGACCCGCGCCGTCGTCTTCGCCTACCACAACGTCGGCGTTCGCTGCCTAAAGGTGCTGCTCGCGCACGGCATCGACGTCCCGCTGGTCGTCACGCATGCCGATGAGCCGGGCGAGAGATCTGGTTCGACTCGGTGGCCGCGACGGCGGCAGACTACGGGATCCCGACGACTCGCGCCCGACGATCCGCAACGCGCCGGACACCGTTGCGCGCAGTCGCGGCGCTTGCGCCCGATTTCCTGTTCTCGTTCTACTACCGGCGGATGCTGGGGGCGCCGCTGCTCGCGTTGCCGCCGCATGGGCGCGCTCAACATGCACGGATCGCTGCTGCCGAAGTACCGCGGCCGCGCGCCGGTGAACTGGGCGGTGCTGATGGGCGAGCGGGAGAACCGGTGCAACGCTGCACTACATGACAGACGAAGCCCGACAACGGCGACATCGTGGCGCAGACCGCGGTGCCGATCCTGCCCGATGACACGGCGCGCGAGGTGTTCGACAAGGTCACCGTCGCCGCCGAAATGACGCTCGACGGTGCGCTGCCCGCGCTCCTCGCGGGCACCGCGCCGGCGCACGCCGCAGGACCTCGCAGCGCGGCAGCTACTACGGCGGCCGACGGCCCGAGGACGGCATCATCGACTGGAGCCGCGATGCGACGGCGATCCACAACCTGGTGCGCGCCGTCGCGCCGCCGTACCCCGGCGCGTTCACCGCCGTCGGCGGCATCCGCGCGCGCGTCCTGCGCACCCGGGTCGTCGATTCGCAGCACGCCGCCGACGCTCACGCCGACGATGGCGCGTGCGACCGGGGCGCCTCCTCGCGCACTGCGGCGGCGGCGGCACGCTGCGGGTATTCGCGCTGGAGCTCGACGGGGCACTCGTGACGCCGCACGACTTCGCCGCAGCGCTTCGGGCCCGCGCCTGCACCGCTCGGGAAGGTCCGCGATGTCATGAGCGACGTACCCGAACGCTCCGAGCTCGACACGCGCGGCCTGTCGAAGAACCGGATCGAGGCGCTTGCCGACGGCATCTTCGCCGTCGCGATGACGCTGCTGGTCCTCGACATCAAGTCGCCGGAGCAACGCTGGTTCGGCACCGACAGCGTTCTCATCGATTATCTCCTGCAGCTCGAGCACAGCTTCGCGATGTATGCGATCAGCTTCTTCGTGCTCGGCATCTTCTGGATCGGCCACCACGTGCTGTTCCATTTCGTGCGCCAGATGGATCGCCGTCTGCTGTGGTTGAATCTCGCGTTCCTGCTGCTCGTCACGCTGGTGCCGTTCTCGACCGACCTCATCGGCGATCACGGGCACCTGATTCTGCCGGTCGTTCGTCTACGGCGGCAACCTGATCGCGCTGGGCGTCATGCTGGTCGCTCCATCTCAATTATCTGGCCGCCCATCCGCATCTCGCGGCGCCCGATCTGACCCCGCGGTCGCGAACCAGATGCGCCGCGAAGTCCGCCTGTTTGCACTGGTGCCGGTGATTTCGATCGCCACGTCGTTCTACAGCCCGCGCGCTCGGCATGTATCTCTATCTGCTGCTCGCCATTCCCACGTTCGGCCCCAGCCGGCTCGATCGGCTCGGCCAGGCGCTGGGGCATTCCCATGCGGACACCCGTTCGGAAGACTCATGAGAAGAATCCTGATCCTCGGCGTCAACGGCTTCATCGGCCATCATCTGTCGCGGCGCATTCTCGATGCCACGGACTGGGAGATCTACGGGATGGACATGCAGACGGACCGCATCGCGGACCTGCTGCCCGAGAGGCGATTTCGCTTCTTCGAAGGCGACATCACGATCAACAAGGAATGGATCGAGTACCACATCAAGAAGTGCGACACGGTGCTGCCGCTGGTCGCCATCGCGACGCCCGCGACTTACGTGCGCGAGCCGTTGCGCGTGTTCGAGCTCGATTTCGAGGCCAATCTGCCGATCGTGCGCCAGTGCGTCCGGCACAGGAAGCGCATCATCTTTCCATCGACCTCGGAGGTCTATGGCATGTGCACGCGATGCCGAATTCGACGCCGAGCAATCCGCTCTGGTGCTGGGGCCGATCAACAAGCCCCGCTGGATCTACTCGTGCGCGAAGCAGCTGATGGACCGCGTGATCCACGCCTACGGGATGCAGGAAGGCCTCGACTACACGCTGTTTCGCCCCTTCAACTGGATCGGCGCGGGCCTCGACTCCATCAACACGCCGAAGGAAGGAAGCTCCCGCGTCATTACGCAATTTCTCGGCCACATGGTCCGCGGCGAGACCATCAAGCTCGTCGACGGCGGCACCCAGAAGCGCGCGTTCACGTACATCGACGACGGCATCAATGCGTTAATGAAAATCATCGCCAACGAGGGCGGAATCGCGGGTGGCAAGATCTACAATATCGGCAACCCGCACAACAACTTCTCGGTGCGCGAACTGGCGACGATGATGCTCGACCTGGCGCTCACGTACCCCGAATACCGCGACGCCGCTGCGCGCGTTCGTGTCGTCGACACAACTGCCGCCGACTACTATGGCAAGGGCTACCAGGACGTGCAGAACCGCGTGCCGATGATCGCGAATACATGCGCCGACCTGGGCTGGAAGCCGATCGTTCCGATGGACCAAGCCCTGAAGCACATCTTCGACGCCTACCGCGATCAGGTCGCCGAAGCCCGAAACCTGGTGGACTGACCGAGGGCTTGTTGCTCGCGCCGCCATGCTGCTGGCCCTCAAGATCGACGTCGACACGCTGCGCGGCACACGCGAAGGTGTCCCCAATCTCGTCACGACGCTGACGAAGCATGGCGCAGGCGCGACGTTCCTGTTTTCGCTCGGGCCCGACCACACGGGGCGCGCGATCAAGCGCGTCTTTCGGCCGGGATTCTTCGGCAAGGTGCGCCGGACGTCGGTCGTCCAGCATTACGGCGTGAGGACGTTGCTGTACGGCACCTTGCTCCCCGGCCCCGACATCGGCCGGCGTGCGGCGGACGTGATGCGCGGCGTTCGCGACGCCGGCTTCGAGACGGGGATTCACAGCTACGATCACATCCGCTGGCAGGACGGCGTCGCCGATGCCGACGCGGCGTGGACGCGCGCCGAGATGCAGCGCGCCTGCGATCGCTACACCGAGATCTTCGGGACTGCGCCGCTCACCCACGGCGCGGCGGGCTGGCAAATGAACATCCACGCGCTGCGGCTCACGCAACGGCTGGGCTTCGAATACTGCTCCGACGGCCGCGGCACGTACCCGCATCTTCCGGTCTGGAACGCCGAGCTGATTCGCTGTCCCCAGTTGCCGACGACGCTGCCTACGCTGGACGAGCTGATCGGCCGCGGCGGCATCACCGAGGACAACGTTGCCGCGCACCTCCTCGAACTTACCAAAGAGCCCGGCTCCGCCGGTCATGTGTACACGCTGCACGCGGAGCTCGAAGGGATGCTGCTCGCGCCCGTGTTCGAGCAGCTCCTCGCGGGCTGGAAGGCTCAGGGCTGGACGCTCGTTTCGACACGCGCGTTGTTTGACACGCTGCAGCCGTTGGCCCTGCCGCGCTGCGAAGTCGGACTGGGCGAAGTTCCCGGGCGCACGGGCACCCTCCTTGTCCAGGGGCCGGAATTCCTGGGCGATGTCGACCTCGCGATCGCCGCATAAGTCTGGACGCGACGCCACTCGAAAGGAGCTCGTCCATGCTCGGCAAGAAAATCGCCGATTTCGCGGCACCTGCCACCGGCGGTGCGGCATTCAGGCTGTCCGACCATAGCGGACATCCCGTCGTCCTCTACTTCTACCCGAAGGACAACACGCCCGGCTGCACGACCGAGGGCGCGGATTTCCGCGATCGATACAAGCAATTCTCGAAGCTCGGCGCCGTCGTCGCCGGCATTTCGCGCGACAGCCTCAAGTCGCACGAAGGCTTCAAGGCGAAGATGGAATTCCCGTTCGACCTGATTTCGGATGCCGACGAAAAGCTCTGCGCGCAGTTCGGCGTCATCAAGATGAAGAACATGTACGGCAAGAAGGTCCGGGGGATCGAGCGCTCGACGTTCCTGGTCGGGCCCGACGGAAAGCTCGTCCGCGAATGGCGGGGGGTCAGGGTCGCCGGGCATGCCGCCGAAGTGCTGGAGGCGGTGAAGGCGCTCTGACGGCACTGCGAAGCGCGGACTTCGGACGTTCCGGCGACCCTGCACAGAGGCGCCGTTCGCCGGTCCTCCGGCGCCGCTCAGTTGGTGGCGTTGTGGAAGAACCGGCAGCCGACCTTCATCAGCCACCATTCCCATTTGGGCACGGCGTGGAAAGCCATGATCTCGCCCATCGTGGTGTGCGTCGGCTTGCCCCGCACCATCTCGTAGGTGATCGCCGGCCGTTGATCGGTGCTGACGTTGCACGTCCAGTTGTCCCGATCCTTGACCGTGCAATCGGTGTACTTGCCCGACGGGGCCTTCGACTCGCGAATCCAGTACGCGACCTCGTTGCGACTCCTGCTCGCCCGGAAGGCATGGCGGTCGGACGGCACGAGCCTGCCCGTGCACTTCGTCCCTTCCCAGACGCCCTGGTCGCAGCGGACCGTGTAAATCGTGCGCTCGCCCTGCAACGTGATCCAGTCGCTGCCCCACAGGATGGCGGCGATCGCCGTCAGCAGCAGAACGCCCAGTAACCACTTCCGCATGAATTGAATCCGTTTCGATCAAACGCCGTGCGGATTCTCGCATGCTTCGGTCGGTCGTCGCTTGCCGATGTGCACCACAGCACGTTTCTTATGATGCCGATCGGCGAAAAGGCAATGCGAGCGGCGGTCGTGTAAAAAACACCACAACCCATCGCGGTCCGCGGCCGGCTGATCCACCATTGCTTGTACAAGTCGCCGGCGCAGCGCTACGATAGGGCCGCAATCATCGTCTCCCTTCACCGCCCTTCACGCCGCCCCAGGAGGCCCATGGTCGAGCGCAAGATCCGCCCCACCCCGCTCACCCTCGTTGCCCGCAAGTCCGCCAAACCCGCCGGCAAGCCCGGCCCGACCACCCGCCTCCAGTTGCAAAGCAAGCTGTTCGTGCTCGACACCAACGTGTTGATGCACGACCCCACGAGCCTGTTCCGGTTCGAGGAGCACGACGTCTATCTGCCGATCCTCACGCTCGAGGAATTGGACAACAACAAGAAAGGCGTGAGCGAAGTCGCACGCAACGCGCGGCAGGCGTCCCGCTTTCTGGACGAGCTCGTGACCGCGATGCCAAACGGGATCGCCGAAGGGATCCCGCTCGACGCGAAGTCGGGCGGCGCGGCGAGCGGCAAGCTCTACCTGCAGACCGAGGTGATCACGACGGTGCTCCCTTCCTCGCTCGCCAACGGCAAGGCCGACAACCAGATTCTCGCCGTCGTCATGCATCTGCAACATCTGCACCCCAAGCGCCACGTGGTCCTCGTCAGCAAGGACATCAACATGCGGATCAAGGCACGAGCCCTGGGGATCGCGGCCGAGGACTACTACAACGACAAGGTGCTCGAGGACACCGACCTCCTCTACTCCGGGACGCAGGAGCTGCCCGCGGATTTCTGGGAGCGCCACGGCAAGGCGATGGAATCGTGGCAGCACGGCGGGCATACGTACTACCGGGTCACCGGTCCCCTCGTGCCCTCGCTGCTGGTCAACGAGTTCATCTACCAGGAGACGCCGGGCGAAGCACCGATCTACGCCCTGGTGAAGGAGGTGAACGGCAGGACGGCGGTGCTGCAGACGCTCAAGGACTACACGCACCAGAAGAACAACGTCTGGGGTATCACGGCGCGCAATCGGGAGCAGAACTTCGCGCTCAACCTCCTGATGAACCCGGAGGTCGATTTCGTCTCCCTTCTGGGTCAGGCCGGCACCGGCAAAACGCTGCTGACGCTCGCGGCGGGACTGATGCTGACCCTGGAGTTCAAGGTCTATTCGGAGATCATCATGACGCGCGTGACGGTGCCGGTGGGCGAAGACATCGGCTTCCTGCCCGGCACGGAGGAAGAGAAGATGAACCCGTGGATGGGCGCGCTCGAGGACAATCTCGACGTGCTGAACAAGACCGACGACGAGGCCGGCGAATGGGGTCGGGCCGCGACGCGCGATCTCATCCGCTCGCGCATCAAGGTAAAGAGCCTGAATTTCATGCGTGGCCGCACGTTCATCAACAAATACCTGATCATCGACGAAGCGCAGAACCTCACGCCCAAGCAGATGAAGACGCTGGTGACGCGCGCCGGCCCCGGCACCAAGGTCGTCTGCCTCGGCAACATCGCCCAGATCGACACGCCGTACCTCACCGAGGGCAGCTCGGGCATCACCTATGTCGTGGATCGCTTCAAGAACTGGGCGCACTCCGGCCACGTGACGCTGCAGCGGGGCGAGCGCTCGCGCCTCGCGGATCACGCGGCGGAGATACTGTAGCTTCCGCGGAACCGTCGCGGGGCGCCTACGACTTCGGAGGCGGCTGAACCAGCGTGAATGACATATCGAACAAGGGCTGGCGCGCTGGCGCCGGCAGGTAGCGCGTAGCAATTGACGCGTAATGCGCGAGGCGCGGCCCAAGCACCTTATGCGTTGCGTGTTTGGCTGCCAGTCGCTGGATCGCATGCAGCCGCTCGTACGATGGCGCGGCCGATCCGGCGGCGGCGTCGAGAAGACCCGCGAAGAAGGGGCCGAACGCCACGTCCGGCGGGTCCCCCGGCGTCGCGGGCGCGACCAGCACACGCTCGATCGTCGCTGGATCGGTCCAGTCGATGCCCGCGCGACGATCCGCGAGATCCGCGAGCCATGTGGCGAATACACGCCGCGCAAGATCCGGCCGGCCATGGAGGAACAGTCCCTCGCATGCGCGCGGCACCACGCTGTCGACGTAGCCCATGCTTGCCACGGCAAAGCCGTCCGCTGCGGTGCAGTGCCGGCCGTGCGCGGCAAGCCGGGTGAAGACGTCCGCGGCGAAGGGCAGGTCACCCTCCGCCATCGCGATTCCCGCTTCCTGGGCGCGCGCCGGCCACACCAGCGCAATCGCCTCCAGGAACGCCAGCGCGGAGAAGCGCGATACCTCCTGCGCAAGGCCGATCGTGCCACGGTACATCGAGAGCGCCGTAGCGGTGTCGCGCTCGTGATGGTGCGCAATGGCCGCGCGGTGGTAGTAGAGACAGGGCAGGAAGAAAGGCGCGATCCGGCCGAAGTCGGCGAGCGTCGTGCAGGTAGCGGCCTTCTTGAGTGTCGCGTCGGGATCTAGGACGTGCGCGCCATGGCTTTCGGCGACCGCGGCGAACAACGATTGCACGAGCGGCTGGGCTTGCGCGTACTGCCCGGTATTCGTGAGGTCCCGCAAGAGCCGGTAGGCGTAGCCCTGCCAGACCGGAGAGTGGGGATCGCGGTTCGCGACGCGCCCGGTCATGTAGTCGATGAACGGCGGCCGCATTCGTCGATCGTCGAAAGCGAGCGCCAGGGGGACGTGCGACGCCCAGAGCATCTGGCGCTCGCCGAACGTGCGGACTTCGACGTGCGCGAGCCCGGCCCGCCGGGCGAGGTCGCCGAACGCCTCCGCCGACAACAGGAAGCCGTGGAATCCCGGTGAAAGCGCGGCGAGCAGCGTGTGCGACAGGTTGTCGGGGCAAACGTATTCGACGCTCGGCGTGGTGAGGACGAGGGTGCCCCGCGGCGTCAGACGCTCGGCCAGCAGCGCGACGAACGCCGCCGGATCGGGCACGTGCTCGACGACTTCGGAGGCGTAGACGAGGTCGAAGCGGCGACCGGCGAGCGGCGCGCAATCCTGCAAGAGCTCGTGGTAGATCGGAATGCTTAGCAGACGAGCGCCCATGCGGCCGTACTCGGCGAGCTCGACGCCCACCGCGTCACCGCGGCCCGTTCGCAGCCAGAAGTCGACGGCGAAGCCGAAGCCGCATCCGATGTCGAGCAGCGTGGGCGCGCCGTCGTCGGCCACCGCCAGCAGCGGCCAGATCGTTTCCCAGACACCGCCGCCCGCCTCGATGTAGAAGCGCCAGAACTCGTCGCGGTCCTGATTGAGATCGCTGAAGTCGCGGATGCCGGGCGGATCGTAGAAGCCGCTCGCGCAGCCCGTACAGCGCAAGAGTGTAAGCAGCGGGTGCGGCGGCGCCATCCCCGGAACCGACAGGATCGGAACATGCGGACCGGGATGGCCGCAGACGCTGCACCGGATAGCGCGCGCGGGTGCATCAGCGAGCCACTGCACGGCTGCGGGCGTCAGTTGTTCCGTCATCACCGTGGCGAAGGAAGTAAAGGGGCGGCTGCGCTCGGGTCCGCTTCGGGAAGGTCGAACAGTCGCGGCGGCGGCGCAAGATTCGGATTGTAGGCGCGATCCTGCCCAAGCGCCGCGCGGTGGCGCAGGCGCATGTACGCGGCGTCCTCGACTTGCGACGCATTAACGGGCGACGCGACGCTTTGAACTTGCAAGGGACGCTCGTCGGCGAACACGACGCCGGGATGCCAGACGTGCCGCAAGCCGCGCTCTGCGAGCCGCAGGCAAAGGTCGACGTCGTGATAGGCGGTGGCAAGATGGACGACATCGAGCCCTTGCGCCGCATCCCACGTCGCGCGCCGCACGGCGAGCCCTGACAGGCACACCGCGGACAAGTTCTGCACGACCTGATTGCGGCCCGCCATACCGACGAAACCCTGGGGTTCGCGGGCAAATACGGTCGCTGCGACGGCATCCCGGTCGAGGATGTAACCGCCGCGCGCTGTCCGGTACGTCGCGTCGAATGTCACACCGCCGACGCAGCCGGTGCCAGGTTGCAAGGCGTACCCTGCGAGCCGTGGGAGCCACGCGGCGTCCGTGGCTACGGCGTCGGCAGCGACGAAGACTAGGAGCTCGCCCTTCGCGGTCGCAGCCACCGCGTTGACCGCCCGCGCGCCGTCCCGCCCCAGCCGCAACGGTGTGTCGTCGAGTTCGCGCGCCGCCTCACCTTCCACCCTGGCCGGGAGAAACTCAACGACTGCCGTATCGGCATGTGCGCGCCAACGAGCGGTCGCCTCGCTCGACGGCATTGACGGTGGATGCAGCACGACGAGGGAAATCGGCGGCAGCGTCGCAACGATGGGGTCGGCCTGCAGAAACGCCCCGTAAACGACACGCGCGATAGCAACCTCGACCCCGGAACGGCGCGCACGTTCGCGCACCGTGCGCTCCTGTGCCGCGCTTGCGTAATCCTTGCTCGCCATCGTGCGGGCGGTGGAGCCTTCTACCGAGCGCCAGTGATACAGCACCTGCGGGATGTGGTGGATGCGCGTCGGCTCAACCCGCTCCGCGCAGCGAAGGACGAGGTCCCAATCCTGCGCCCCTTCGAAACCCTGCCGAAAGCCGCCGACCGATCGCATGAGCTCGGTGCGATAGACGCCGAGATGACTCACGAAATTCTGGCTGCTGGCAAGTGCCGGATTCCAGTCCGGCTTGAAGTAAGGCTCGAAGCGCTCGCCGTGCTCGTTGAGCTTGTCCTCGTCGGTGTAGAGGATGGCAGTGCCCGGCCGGTCGAGGAGCGCGAGCGCGACCTCGCCGAGAGCGTGCGGCGGCAGCGCGTCGTCGTGGTCGAGCAGCGCCACATAGGCGCCCGTCGCGATTTCCAACGCCGAATTGGACGCGGCGGAGATGTGGCCGTTGACGGCGCGCCACACGATGCGAATGCGGGTGTCGCGCGCGGCATAGCGGGTAAGAGTTTCGCGCGATGCGGGATTGGTGGATGCATCGTCGGCTATGCACAGCTCCCAGTTCGAGTAAGTCTGCGCGAGGACGCTGTCCAGGCAGGCGGCGAGCCAGCGCGGCGGTGAGTTGTAGGCGGGCATGACGAGCGACAACAACGGTGCGCCCGCACGTCCGGCGATGGCGTCCCGCGAGGGCGCGCGTGCGGCGACTGACGCCCGCTCGGTTGTCTCGATCCAGGCTCGGTATTTGGCCTGCGCATCAACCCGCCGGAGCGCGCCCTCGGCGAGATCCAGGTTCCGTGCGGCGTCGACGACGTCCGGGCGCAGCGCGCAGGCAGCTCTAATCAAATCGCGTGCCCGCGCAAATTCCTGGCACTGAAAATACGTGACGCCCAGCATGTGCAGCGCGTCGAAGTTGGAGGGGTCGTGGGCCAAAGCGCGCGTGTAGAGGTCTGCCGCCTCGGCCAGCCGCCCCTGCTGCTGTGCGGCCAGCGCCGCCGTGAGCAGCGGACGCAGCTCGTCCATGCTGTCCGGCGCCCCGTGACAGTTCTTGTAGCGCCGGCCGCTGCCGCATGGGCACGGCGCGTTGCGCGACATGGGCGGCGTAAACAGCGTCACGCGCGCGCGCTCCCTGATGCACGCGAAAGGTAACCGCCAAGCCCGGCGTCGCGCGCGAACGCGACGAACGCGGCGTTGGCACTCGCATCGAGCCACGGGTGCGCCGCGATGCTGGCGAAGAACCGGTGCAGCGCGATCTCGCCCTCGATCACGCCCGCGACGCGCCGACCGGCGAACGTATTCGCATCGTGGATGCGGTAGCGATAAAGGGCCTCCGGGACGAAAGCGAACCGCGTCGCATAACTCGCTGCGAGCAAGAAATCCCAGTCGTGGCAGACGGCTAGCGGAGCGAAGCCACCCGTGCGCGAGAGCAGCGCGCGCCGGAACACGAGATTGCCGGTGGACACCGCGATGTTGTAGCGCACGAGCGCATGCAGGAGCGTCGGTGCACGCACGACTTCGTCCAGCCGCTCGCGCAGCCCGCGCACGTATTGGCCATCGGCGGGTCGATCGTCTTCGTCGATGAACTCGCAGGCCGAGAACGCGAGATCGACGCCATCGCCGAGGGCGCCGATGAAGCCTCGCGAGGCGCGTCGGCGCGAACGCGTCGTCGGAATTCAGGAGCGCGATGATGCCCGCATCGGCGAGCGCCATGCCCCGATTGAGGGCACGATCGGCACCCGCATTCGCCTGCTGCAAGAGCGTCACGGGGAACGGGGCAGTGGCCGCGAACGCTTCCACGATGCTCGAACCGCCATCGGAGGAGCCATCGTCAACGACGACCAGCAGGTCGGGGACGTGCGTTTGCGCAGCGAGCGCCGCAAGTGTGCGCTTGAGATAGCGCGCGTGGTTGTAGAGCGGCATCACCACTGCGACATCGAAGGGTCCGGGCGACGGCTGCCACCCGAATTTCGTCTCGCGGATCGCGCCGCTCGCCATGCCGGTGCCAAGCTCGCGCTCGATCGTCGCAAGCGACGGCCGGGCCGGCAACGGCTCGGCTTCGACACGGCGGGCCGCGCGCAGTGCTTCGAGGTAGCCGCGGCCGTGCATGGCATCGGGCTCGAGATGATTGCCCTCGGCCCACTCGTTCCAGGCATTCACGAAGAGCAGGGCGTTCTTCACCAGCGTGCCGCAGGCGCGTCTGCTGCCAGGGCGTTGGCAACCCACACGCCGATACGCCGCCGGGCGTCGACCCCGTGACAATCATCCCCTTTCATCCTGCCGGCGCGCGGTGTTGTCCCACATCGGCGTCACGCCACGGAATTGCGGGGAACGGCGGGCGAGGCAGCATGAGGTAGTGTGCCGCGAGATTGGCATACCTAAAGACCGTACCGCGAAATCGGCTCGCGCGTTGCCTTCGGTACTCGTTCGCTACGTTTTCGGCGGGCGTGTCCGATCGGCGGGAACTCGACGGCGGCATCGAACCCAAAAGGTGTGGGATCATCATTGGCGCGAGCGCTGCACGGCGCAGAGGTAGGATCGCCGACGCCGGCGGCACGGCACGCGATCCGCCAGATCCGCGCGGTCGCCGAGACTTCGGGGATGTCGGCGATCTTGTAGACAAGGAGCAACGGACGACCGTTGACCCGGACATACCGGGCGTCGCGAAACAGCGGCAGCAATTCGGCAATGAACGTATGCGCGTCGTCCGGCGAATAGCGCTGACGCATCGAGCACTTCATCTTCGCGCCCGTCCCAACGCCGCGTCCAGTTCTCGTTGGCCCAGCAGATGCAGAACGGAAAGTCCGGCTCGCCGCTAGCGAGCACTTCGGTCAAGCGGCCGCTCCAGCAGGCGCCGGCCGCCGAACCAGTAGTAGTAATAGCAGAACGCGTCGATGCCATGCGCACGCGCAAGCATCGCCTGCGCGCTCGGCGTACGCCGGGATCGCGTGAGATCGTAGTAGCCGAGCTCGGCCGGGCACGTGGGGCTGCACAGTGGCCGATCGAAATTGGGCCGCGCCTTGCGGACGTTGGTCCATTCGGTGAATCCCTCTCCCCACCATTCGTCGTTCTCCGCAATGCGGATGGAACTGCGGCAGGTAGAACGCAATCACGCGCACCGGCGGGCCGTCGGTGACCGTGAGTGCGGCACCGCTGGCCGTCGCCATTCGGGCCGCGAACGCTTCGGCGGCGACGGCGATTTCGGCTTCGGCCGGCCGGCGGTCCAGCGCCGCCTGCACCAGCTCACGATTGAACCGTGCCGCCGGAACGGACCGATCGATCGTCAGCGCGCGGTCGAGGAGGTCCCGCGCCGCCTCGAAGTCGCCTTGCTGGTAGCGCACGACGCCGAGCATATGCAGCGCGTCGAAGTTCGTCGGCTGCAATGCGAGCGCGGCCTCGTAGGCCGCTGCGGCATCGGCGAATCGCTCCCCTTGCTGCGCCGCCATGGCACGCTCGAGATGCCGCCTCAGGGGATCGATCTGCGACGCGGGAACAGGAATCGCGCCGTGGCAATTCTTGTAACGAAGGCCGCTGCCGCACGGACAGGGTGCGTTGCGCGAAACGGGGGCTTGCACCTTGCGAAAAACCGCTAGTAGGAGCCCGGACTGCGCGAAGCTCTCGAAGCGCGTGTATTCGCCGAGGAACGTCAGGCGCACCGTGCCGATCGGCCCATTGCGCTGCTTGCCGATGATGATCTCGGCGACGCCCTTGTCCTGCGTCTCCGGGTTGTAGACCTCGTCGCGATAGATGAACAGGATCACGTCGGCATCCTGCTCGATCGCGCCGGATTCGCGCAGGTCCGACATCACCGGCCGCTTGTTCGGGCGCTGCTCGAGCGAGCGGTTGAGCTGCGACAGCGCCATCACCGGCACCTTGAGCTCCTTCGCGAGCGACTTCATCGCGCGCGAGATTTCGGAGATCTCGGTCGCGCGGTTCTCGCCCGTGGTGGACGCCTGCATCAGCTGCAGATAGTCGACGATGACGAGCCCGAGCTTGCCGTAGGTCTTCATCAGCCGGCGCGCGCGCGAGCGGACCTCGATAGCATTCAACGCGGGCGTTTCGTCGATCAGGATCGGCGCCTCGTTCAATCGGCCCAGCGCCACGGTCAGCTTTTCCCAGTCCTCGCTCGCGAGCCGCCCGGTGCGCAGCTTGTGCTGGTCGAGTCGCCCGACCGAGCCGATGAGACGCAGCGCGAGCTGCGAGGCGCCCATTTCCATCGAGAACACGACCACGGGCAGGCCCGCGGCGAGCGCGACGTGCTCGCCGATGTTGAGCGCCAGCGCCGTCTTGCCCATGCTCGGCCGGCCCGCGACGACGACGAGATCGCCCGGCTGCAGTCCCGAAGTCATGCGGTCGAGGTCGGAAAAGCCCGTCGGCACGCCGGTGACGTCGGAGGGATCGTCGCGGTTGTAGAGCGTCTCGATCCGCTCGACCACACCGGCGAGCAGCGTGCCGATTTCCTGATACTGCTGCGCACCCCGCGAGCCCTGCTCGGCAATGTGCAGCACCTTCGCCTCGGCCTGGTCCAGGACTTCCTTCGCGCTTCTGCCGAGCGGGTTGTACGCGGTGTCGGCGATGTCGCCTGCGGTCGCCGCGAGCTGGCGCAGGATCGAGCGGTCGCGGACGATCTGCGCGTAATGGCGGATGTTGGCGGCGGTCGGCACGCTGCCGACGAGCGCGCCGAGATACGCGAGGCCGCCGACGTAGTCGAGCTTCTGCGCGGAGGCGAGCGATTCCGAGACGGTCACGACGTCGGCCGGCTTCGACTCGGCGACGAGGCCGACGACGTGCTGGTAGATGAGCCGATGCGCCTCGCTGTAGAAATCGGCATCGGCGAGCACATCGCCGACCTTGTCGACGGCGTCGTTGTCGAGCAGGAGCCCGCCCAGCACCGACTGCTCCGCTTCCAGCGAATGCGGCGGAAGCTTCAGCGCGTCGAGTTGCGGATCGTCGGGCATCGTATGGGTCGAACAGGTGGGGACCGCTGAGGACGAAGCGTGAGATTCTAGCAGCCCGCCGCGGCTTTACGTCAGGCCTGATGGACATCCTGGCCGAGATGCAGATTCGCCGGCTACCGCCACGTCGATCAACTCCGGTCGCGGCAGATGCAGCTCTGCCATCAGCCGGATGAACGCGGCGCGCGACCGGCCGGCAAGCCGCGGATTGACGCGCTTCTCCACGCCGATCGTCGACGACGCTCGCCCGTTGTAATCGTGCGCCGGGCAGACGATCGTCGCGTCGGGCAACGCGAAGAGCTTCTGCGTGACGCTGTCGTAGAGTGCACCGGCATCGCCACTCTGGAAGTCGGTGCGCCCGCAACCGCCGATCAGCAGGCTGTCGCCCGTGAACACGCAATTGCGCCACAGGAACGACATCGAGCCGGCAGTGTGCCCGGGCGTCGCCAGCGCGTGAATCGTCTCGCGGCCGAAATGCAGCGCTTCGCCGTCGACGAGCTGCAGGTCCGCCGCCACGATGCCACATCCGAGCGGAGTTGCCGCCCGGGCGCCCGTTCGTTCGCGCAGCCGCCCCGACCCGGTGACGTGGTCGGCGTGGTTGTGCGTCTCGAGCACATAGCGGAGCTTCAATCGCTCGAAGTCGAGCAGAGCCGAGTACGCGTCGAACTGCGAATCGACGGGGTCGATCATGACCGCGTCGCGGGTGCCGGGATCGACGAGCACGTAGGTGAACGTCGACGAGATGGGGTCGAACAGCTGATGGCACTCCTGCATGCCCGGGATTCCCGTTCGAATCGCGCAATGACCCGCGTCCGCGCGATCACTCCGACACGATCATAGGCCGCGCATCCCGAGTGCGCAATCAGCCGTCAGAGGGGCCGCGCCTTGCCGTGCCGCTCAGGATTCACGATCGCGCGCCCGCACCGCGCTCGGGAACGTAATGCGAATTCGCGCGCCGCCGTGCGCATCCGGCGCATCGATTTCGAGCGTTCCTTCGTGGCGAACGACGACCTCGCGCACGATCGCAAGTCCAAGGCCGGAACCGTCACCCGGCGTCCCCGGGATCCGATAAAACCGTTCCAGCACCTTGCCGCGCTCCGCCGTGGGAATTCCCGGGCCGGTGTCCTCGACGCCGAGGAATGCGACGCCATCACGGCAGCCCGTGTGCACGGTGACCGTGCCGCCGGCCGGCGTGTAGCGCAGCGCGTTGTCGATCAGGTTGTCGAGAAGCTCGGGCAGCAGCAGCGGATCGCCGGGAATCTGGGCGGGCTCGAGCGAGAAGCCCAGGTCGATCGTCGAGCGCGTGCGCCCTCGGCACCCATTCGCGCGCCGCGGCGCCGGCAATCGCCCGCAGGTCGACGCTCTCGACGTTGCCGCCGGATCGGGCGCGCTCTCCGCCTTGGCGAGCGCGAGGAGCTGGTTGGCGAGCCGGCTCGCGCGCACGGTCGCGCCATGCATCCGCTCGACTTCGGTTCGCACGTCGCTCGCGAGCTCGCGGCGCAACAGGAGCTCGAGATGCATCTGCAGCCCGGCGAGCGGCGTGCGCAGCTGGTGCGCTGCGTTGGCGAGGAAGCGTTGCTGCATCGTGCTCGCCTCGCGCACCTGCGAAAGCAGCCGATTGAAAGCACTGACGACCGGCGCGATTTCGATCGGGCGCCGCGGTCTTCGGCAGTGGATGCAGGTCACGCGGCTCGCGCCTCGCGAGCTCCGAGCGCAGATGTTCGAGCGGGCGCAGCCCGCGGGCGACGCCGAGCCATGCAAGAGCGATCGCCGCGACGGCAATCAGCAGCGTCGGCACGAGTTCGGCGACCAGGATCTCCGCGACCAGCCGATTGCGCTTGTGCAGCGTTTCTCCGACTTGGACAAGGATGCCGTTCGCGGTCCGATGGGCCGCGATGCGGATCTTGTCGCCGCGGTAGACGCCGTCGAAGAAGACCTGTTGGCCGAAACCGACCTCCGGCGGCGGCGGCAGGTCCGTTACGCCGTCGATGATCACGTTGTCGGGCGTTCGCACCTGGAAGATCACCTTGTCGACCTGGTCGTAGACGAGCGCCTCGAGCGCCTTCTGCGGCAGGTCGACATGGGCGCCCGTCGCATCGATGCGGACGTTTTCGGCGATGTCGAGCGCGGGATCGAGCAGCGAGCGATCGTAGGCGTCGTTCGCCGAGCGCAGCGCGACCCAGTAGGTCACGGTCGCCGCGCCGGCGACCATCAGCAGCAGCGAGCTCACCAGGAAACTGGAGCAAGCGGCGCCGGATGCTCGGCGGGCATCCGGGCGTCGTCATTCATCGCCGCCTGTCCCACATGTAGCCGAAGCCGCGCACGGTCCGGATGTGCACGCCCGCCGGCTCGATCTTGGTGCGCAGCCGCGAGACGTAGACCTCGATGGCGTTCGGCGACAGGTGCTCGTCGAAGGTGAACAGGCTCTCGGCGATCTGGTCCTTGCTGAGCACGCGGCTGGGGCCGGGCGAGGAAGAGCTCGAGCAGCGCCCATTCGCGCGGCGTCAGGTCGATCGGCTTCTCGTTGACCCGCACGCGCTTCGCCGCGGCATCCACCGTGAGGCCCGCGATCGACCAGGACGCCGGAGGCGCCGCGCCGCGCCGCAGGAGCGCCCGCACCCGCGCCTCGAACTCGGTGACGGAGAACGGCTTGGTGAGGTAATCGTCGGCGCCGAGGTCGAGCCCGTGCACCCGATCTTCGACCGCGTCGCGCGCGGTCAGCACGAGCACGTTGGTCGCCGACATGCCGCGGAGCGCAGGCGGCGGAGCACTTCGAATCCATCGATGTCGGGGAGGCCGATATCGAGGATCACGAGATCGAACTCATCGCTCGCGAGCATGGCGTCGGCCTGCTTGCCGGTCGCGCGCGCAGGACGGCGTGACCCGCGCGGGTCAATGCGGCGGCAAGGCCGTCTGCAAGCAGCGCATCGTCCTCGACGACGAGGATACGCACGGGCGGCTTCAGCTTGCTGCTGCGCGGCACGGCGCCGCGCAGCGGTCGAGGGTACGCAACACAATCATCGCTGATCAATTCCCCTTCGCCGCGAGCTTGGGCTGCGACGCACGTTCCACCGCCCAATATATCGCACCGGGTTGACGGTTGCGGAATCGCTCACGCCGGCGCGCGGGGGCCGGACGTAGCCCTAGAACTGCGTCTTGAAGCCGATCTCAAAACCGTGCGGGAGGATCTCGATCAGGATCGGCACGTCGCGGCTGTGCGCATACCAGCCGGAAAGGCCTCCGACGGCCCATCCCGCCAGGACGTCCGTCTGCCAGTGGGCCTGGTTCTTCACCCGCCCGGCGCCGACGTAGAGCGGCAGCAATAGCAGCGCATAGGTCAGCGGCTCGTCCTTTCCGTACTCGAGCACGTATGGCGTGACGAGCGCGGCCGCGACCGAGGCCTCGCCGCTGGGAAAGCTGTGATTGTGCCCACCCTGGAACCACAGGCAGGGATTGTTCTCCGTCGCCGGGCGCACGCGCGTGAAGATGTACTTGCCGGCCTCCGCCGACAGGCCGCCGATGATCTCCGAATCGATCCCCTGCCACATCGTCTTGCCGAACCGCGAATCGGAGCCTTCCCACAGCGCGCCGCCGACCTCGGCGATCGTCAGGCGCCCCGACGATGCCGCGGTAGACGTTCGGATTCCAGACGCCGGAGGCGTCATAGCTGACGAGGTGATCGATGCGCGACCAACCGCAGTTCTGCGCCACCGCCCGTCCAGCGGGGAGCGAAAGGATCAGCACCGCCAGCAGCGCGCATCGCGAAGGTCGTGTCACAGTGCCCGCCCGAGTTCGAAGCGGCCGCGCGGTCACGGTCGCGAACTCGGATGATGCCGCCGGCGGCTGTCATTCCGCTGACAGCGCGCGACCTCGACCGCAAAAGCCCCGCCGGAGCGGGGCTTCCACGGGCGCAGAAACCTCGATCAGCTTCCCGTCGCGGTATCGCCCAGCACGCTGACCGCGATGTTCGCCATGGCGTCGGAATGGACAGCGACGACCAGCGGATAGTCGCCGACGTGCTTCAAGCGGGCCGGCCGGCATCCGGATCGCCGCCTTCTCGACCTCGAAGCCCTTGCGCCTTCAGCGCCTCGACGATGTCGACGTTGGTCACCGAGCCGAACAGGCGGCCGTCCACGCCGGCCTTCTGCGTGATCTGGACCGTCAGGCCTTCGAGCTTCGCCGCCTGTTCCTGCGCTGCGGTCGAGCTTGGCGCCGGCGGCGGCTTCGAGCTCGGCGCGCTTCGCTTCGAGCAGCTTGATGTTCTCCGGCGTCGCGCGCTTCGCCTTGCCTTGCGGGATCAGGAAGTTGCGGGCGAAGCCCTGCTTGACCTTGACGACGTCGCCCAGGTTGCCGACGTTGACGATCTTTTCCAGCAGGATGATCTGCATGTCGGTCTCCCGTCAGTGCAGGTCGGTGTACGGCAGCAGCGCCAGAAAGCGCGCGCGCTTGATCGCCGTGCCGAGCTGGCGCTGGTAGCGCGCCTTGGTGCCCGTGATGCGCGCCGGCATGATCTTGCCGTTTTCCTGGACGAAATCCTTCAGGACGTCGATGTCCTTGTAGTCGATTTCCTTGACGCCTTCCGCGGTGAAGCGGCAGAACTTCTTGCGCTTGAACAGCGCATTGCCGCGCTCGCGCTTCTTGCCATCCTTCTTCTTGCCAAACCTGCCTTCCGATGGGACGGGGCATGTTCAGTTTCCTTCCAGTTGCGTTATCAAATCGAATTCGTTCACGTGCAGCGCGACGGTGATGCCGGTCCGGTAGCGCCGGGCGAGGAAGCCTTTGCAGCGCAGCGCCGCTCCCGCCGGCACCTTGGCCAGCTCGATCGCCTGTCGCCGAACGCCACTGCCGCAGCTCGCAATCGACCCTCCGCTCGCCGCCGGCTTCGGGCTGGACCGATGCATGCCTGAGCGTGCATTCCAGCGCCGGGATGCCGGCCGGGCGTGTAGCGAAGGTCGCCGCGTTCGGCGAGGATGGCGTCGAGCGTGAGCCGGTTTGCGCCTCCCACTGATCGCTTTTTGCTCGCGTCGCGTCGAGGGCGTCAGGCCGACGCGTCGGGGCGTCGCCGGAGCAGCCGGCGGCTCGCGCGGTCGGGCGCGCGGGCGCGTTCGCCACGGTCGCCGCGATCCCCACGGTCGCCGCGATCCCCACGGTCGCCGCGCTCGCCGTCACGGGCAGGGCCGCGCCTTTTCTTCGCGCATCATCGGCGACGGCGCGAGCACCGCCTCCGTCATCGCGACGATCAGGTGACGCAGCACCGCGTCGTTGAACTTGAACGCGTGCTCGAGCTCGGTCAGCGTTTCCTGGTCGCACTCGATGTTCATCAGCACGTAATGCGCCTTGTGGACCTTGGCGATCGGGTAGGCCAGCTGGCGCCGGCCCCAGTCCTCGAGGCGATGGATCCGGCCGTTCTTGCCGGTGACCATCGTGCGGTACCGCTCGACCATCGCGGGCACCTGCTCGCTCTGGTCGGGATGCACGATGAATACGACTTCGTAATGACGCATGCAGAGCACTCCTTCTGGGCTCGTTGGGGCGACGCCTCGGTTGTCTGAATGCTGCCGCCGGTGGCCTCCCCGTCTGCAGCGGGTGAGGCAAGGGAACTCGAATATAGTCTATATCATGTTTTCGCCTTCCACGAACAAGGCGGTGCAAGGAATCCTCGCCTCTTCGACCCGGTGGGACATACAGCGCGTGGCCGCTCGCCAGCGGCCACGGGTCCGCCTGCCGCCGCATGGCTGACGGCCGCCAGCGCCGCGTCGCGCTCCGCCTTCGGCAGCGCCGCGAGCGCCTTTACGCGCTGGTAGAAGCGCGGCAGGTCGTCGTCCTCGGCGGCGAGCAGCGCCGCGAATTCGCGGGACGCGGTCCGCATAGAGGCCACGGCTGCGACGATGCTCGCGTTGTTGCGCCGCCGGCGAACCAGCGGTCGAATAGCCGGCGTACCGCCCCAGCCGGCCTTCATCCGCTCGTATTCGGCGTGCATCGCCGCGAACGCAGCCGCCTTGCCGGCGCGCTTTTCCGCGTCGCGGCGCGTCGCTTGCGTAAAGCGCCGCGAGCCGGTCGCGCGTGCGTGCGCACCAGGTCGCGAAAGTCCGCGCGAGCCGCTGCATCCGTGCGGCGTCGCGCGGCATTGTGCTCGGCTCCGGGCTGTACCTGCCTGCGCGGCAAGCCAGCGCGCAAGCCCCTCCTCCTCCACCGCCACCGCAAAGGACTCGTTGAACACCGTGTCGTCCTTCACGTAGACGATCTGGTGCGCGAGCTCGTGGAAGATGAGCCGCGCGAGCGTCGGTCTCGCGATAGCGGATGAACGTCGAGAGCACCGGATCGTCGAAATAGCCGAGCGTCGAGTACGCGGGAACGCCGCCCACGTGGACGTCGTCGCCCGCCGCCGCTGAGACGCGCAGCCTCGGCTCGCGCGTCGGCTTCGGCGAAATAGCCGCGATAGGTGACGCAGCCGGCGACCGGAAAGCACCATTGTCGCGGCGTCGAGCGACAGCTCGGGCGCGGCGAACACGTTCCAGACGACGAAGGGCCGGCCGAGATCGGCGTAGCGCGTGTAGCTGCGGTTGTCGGGCAGCGCAAGCTCGCGGCTCGCGAAGGCGCGGATCGCCTGCACGCGCTGCGAGCTTCGCCTGCAGCGCGGCGTCGTGACGTCGCGTCGATGACCTCCGCGATCGGCCGCGCGCGGGCAAGGAGGTCGAGCTGGCCGGCGAAGCCCTGCCAGTAGAACTCGACGGCGGAACCTGCAGGCCGGCCGCAGCGCGAGCGCCAGCGCAGCGAGCGCGCAACCGCGACGACGCGGTCGCCGGAGGCGCCATGCCGCGTCATGCGAGCGGCGCCAGCTGCGCCGAGGAAGCGCCGCAGCCGCGCGACGCCGTCCTCGAGCTTCGCCATGCGCGATCGTGTAGGCGAAACGCACATGCGCTGCGGCGCGGTGGCGCCGAAGTCGATGCCCGGCGTGATCGCCACGCCCGCGCCTTCGAGCACGTCGCGGCAGAAGCGCTCGCTGTCGGCGCCGAACGGCGAGCAGTCGGCATAGACGAAAAAGCCGCCGGTCGGCATCACCGGGATGCCGAAGCCCAGCTCGCGCAGCGCCGGCACGAGGAAATCGCGCCGCGTCGCGGAACGCGCTGCCGGCGCGCCTCGAGGATCGCGAGCGTCTCCGGGTCGAAGCACGCGAGCGCCGCGCGCTGCGACACCGTCGGCGGCGAGATGTAGAGGTTCTGCGCGAGCTTCTCCAGGTCGCGCACGTGGCGCTCCGGCGCGACGATCCAGCCCAGGCGCCAGCCGGTCATGTTGAAGTATTTGGAGAAGCTCGAGACGACGAAGATGTCGTCGACGCCATGCCGCCGCGCTTCAGTGCCGACGTGCGGCTCGCCGTCGTACGACAGGCCGAGGTAGATTTCGTCGACGATGAGATGGCCGCCGCGCCGCTGCGACCGTCGCCGCGATTCGGCTCATTTCGTCCGCGCGCGACCTGCGTGCCGGTCGGATTCGACGGCGAGGCGATCAGCGACGCCGCGCGTGTCGCTCGCCCAGGCGCGATCGATCAGCTTCGGCGGTGAGCTGGTAGCTGCGATTCCGGGCCCGACGGGATGCCGACCGGGTCGCCTTCGAGCACGCGGACGAAATGGCGGTTGCAAGGGTAGCCGGGGTCGGACAGCAGGATCGCGGTCGTCGCGGTCGACGAGGAGCGCCAGCACCAGCAGCAGCGCGGCCGACGAGCCCGCGGTCACGATGACGCGTTCGGGCGCGACGCGCGACGCCGAACCGCTCGGCGTAGTGTCGCGCGATGGCTGCGCGCAGTTGCGGGCAGCCCGAGCGCCGACGTGTAATAGATGCCGCCGGCATCGAGGGCGCGCGTGCGCCGCCGCGAGCACCGGCGCCGGCGTCGGGAAATCGGGCTCGCCGATCTCCATGTGGACGATCGCTGCGGCCGGCGGCTTCGAGCGCCCGCGCCGCGGTCTGCACTTCCATCACGTGGAACGGCGCGATGTCGGCGACGCGTGCGGCCAGGGCGAAGCGGGACTCCATCGAAGGGGGTAGACCGGGCAAGCGCAAAAAGCGTTATGGTAATGGTTGTACGCCGGCGCAGCCATCGCGCGCGCGGAATTCGAGGATGACCGCCATGTCACTGGAGCGAAGGTTTGCGGAGCTGTTCGGCCCGCGGAGACGGTTCCGCGTTCCCTTGGGAGTCGCCGCGGCTGCCGCCGCGCTCGGATTGCCTGGCGCGCACGCCGACGTCTACAAGTGCGCCGGGGACGGCGGCACGCCCGTCTACCAGGAGATGCCCTGCCCCCCGGGCAAGGAGCTGCGCAATTTCCAGACGAATCCTCCGGAGATCACCGTCCTTCCAGCCCGCCCCGCCGCCGGTGCGACCGCCGGCGCGACCGCTTCCGCCAACAGCCACGCGAAGACCACGGATAAGCCCGAAAAGCCCTCGGCCACCGGAGGTTCTGCCAAAGTCAAGGGCGACCCGGCCGAGCGAGCGAACGCGCATGTCGGCATGACCGAGAGCGAGGTGCTTGCAAAGCTCGGCCCGCCCGACGTCACGTCGGGTCAGCCGAACCAGAAGCAGCTGCGGTGGACCTGGCTCCCGGCGGAAGGCGACCCGGAGATGGTGACGACGATAACGCTCACTGATGGCATCGTCACCGATCTGGAGCGGCGGACCGTCAAGAAATAGGGGGCCGAACCGTCGTCGACAAGTCCGGCGCAGCACCACGTTCATCGAGATGAGGGCGATCGTCCAGCGCGTGCGCGAGGCATCGGTCAGCATCGACGGCAAGGTCGTTGGGGCAATCGGTCGCGGCGCGCTCGTGCTCGCCGGAATGGCCGCCGACGACACCGACGACGACCGCGACTGGCTCGCACGGAAAATCGTGGCTTTGCGCATCTTCGACGATGCCGACGCGGTCATGAACCTCTCGGTCGTCGACATCGCCGGGGAGATCCTGGCCGTGAGCCAGTTCACGCTCTTCGCCTCGACCAGGAAGGGCAACCGACCATCCTGGTCGGCAGCGGCACCCCCGGCGGTCGCGGCGCCAAAATTCGAGGCCTTCGTGGGCGCGCTCGCGCGCGAGCTCGGCAAGCCTGTGCCCGGTGGCGTCTTCGGCGCGGCAATGCAGGTCGCCCTCGTCAACGACGGCCCGGTGACGCTCTGGCTCGACTCGCGCCAGCGCGAGTAGCAACCGGCCCGGTCGGCGCCGCGGGCAGACGCCCGCGAGCGCGGGCACGCACCATTGCGCCGGATCAAGGGCCGCTGACGGGAACGCCGTGATAATGAAGCACCGTCGCGGCGAAGCGCATCTGATGCCGACCGAGTCTCTCACCCGCTGGCGCGCCGGACTTTCCGGGCGGCTGGCTTCCCTTCCGCGCCCGCGGGTCACCCGTGCGCTGATTGCCGTCGCCGTCGTCGCGGCCGGAGTCTTCGCGTTCCGCGACGCGATCTTCGGTACGCCGGTCGACGTGCGGGAGGTCGTGCGCAGCAACATCGTGCAGACGGTCGTCGCCAGCGGCCGCGTGATGACGCCGCAGCGCGTGTCGGTCGGCGCCGTGATTACCGAACGCGTCGCGCGCATCCCGGTTGAGGAGGGCCAGTCCGTGCACGGCGGCGACCGTGCTGGTCGTGCTCGACGATCGCGACGAGCGCGCCGCCGTGGCGCAGGCGCAGGCCGCCGTCGCGCAGGCGCGAAGCGAAGCTCCGGCAGATGCGCGAAGTGGGCCTGCCGGCAGCGGAACAAGCGCTGGTTCAGGCGGAGGCCAATCTGCGACTGGCGCGCCAGCAATACGAGCGGAATCAGGACTTGAACGCGAAAGGATTCATCAGCCAGTCGGCGCTGGACGATGCGAAGCGGAATCTCGACGTCGCCGAGAGCCAGCTCAAGGCGGCACGTCTGCAGGTGGAGACGAAGCGCCGAGCGGCAGCGATTACGTGATGGCGCAGACTGCGCTCGCACAGGCGCGCGCGGCGCTCAGCGCAGCCAACGCGCGCCTCGACCAGACCGTCATTCGCGCGCCGGCCGACGGCGTGCTGATCGCCCGCAACGTCGAGCCGGGCGACGTCGTGCAGCCCGGCAAGGAGCTGATGGTGCTGGCGCCGTCCGGCGAGACGCAGATCGTCGTGCAGATCGACGAGAAGAATCTCTCGCAGCTGAAGGTCGGGCAGAAGGCGCTGGCCTCGGCCGATGCGTACCCGCGCCGAGCGGTTCGCCGCCGAGCTCTTCTACATCAATCCGGGCATCGACGCGCTGCGCGGCTCGGTCGAGGTCAAGCTGCGTGTGCCCGAGCCGCCGGCCTACCTGCGCCAGGACATGACCGTGTCGGTGGACATCGAGGTGGCGCGCCGCGCCGAACGTTGGTCGCGCCCGTCCGATGCGGTGTTCGATGCCGCCGGCGCGAATCCGTGGGTGCTGGCGATCGTCGACCACCACGCGGTGAAGAGGCCCGTGACGCTGGGGCTCAAGGGCGAAGGCCGCGTCGAGATGCTCGAAGGCGTCGCGGCCGGCGACCGGCTGGTCGCGGCGGCCGGGCGGCGTCGCAATCCCGGGCAGCGCGTGCGCACGGTCGCCGTAGCAAGCGCCGAACGCGTCGATGAATCCGTTCGCGTGGTTCGAGACGATCGTCGCGTTCCGCTTCATGCGCGAGGGCCTGACGCAGACGCTGCTCATCATCTTCGGCGTCGCACTGGGGGCCGGCGTCATCATCTTCATGTCGGCGCTGCTCGCCGGCATGCAGGCGAACATCATCCGCCGCACGCTCAATTTCCAGGCGCCGATCCAGATCCTGGCGCCGGACCAGGTTGCGCGGCCGTTGCGCGGCAGCGAGGCGGCGCGCGTTGCCGCCCAGGTCCAGCCGCGCTCGCAGCAGCTGCGCTCGGTCGACCAGTGGCAGAAGGTGCGCGCCGAAGTCGCGCGGATTCCGGACGTCATCGGCGTCACGCCGGTCGTCTCCGGCCCCGGCTTCGCGCAGCGCGGCGAGGCGACGAAGGCCGTCTCGATCATCGGCATCGAGCCCGAGTCGTATTTCGACGTGATCGCGCTTGCCGGAGAAGATCGTCGCCGGCCGCGACGACGTCGGGCCGATCGACATCATCATCGGCACCGAGCTCGCCAAGGACCTCGGCACGGCCGTCGGCGACAAGCTCGTGCTCGCCACCGCCGGCGGGGTGCAATTCGACGCTCACGGTGATCGGCATCTTCGATTTCGGCAACAAGGGCGTGAACGAGCGCAATGTCTACGTCGCGCTGCGCACCGCGCAGAGCCTGCTCGACCTCGTCGGCGGCGCCACCAGCATCGACGTCAAGGTGCGCGATCCGTTCGCGGCGGAGACGATCGCGCAAGCCATCCGCGAAGGCGGCGATCTTCACGTCGACAGCTGGATCAGGACCAATGCGCAGTTCTTCAGCGCGATGGCGGCGCAGATCCTCGCGAACACGCTGATCCGGATCTTCGTCGGGCATCACGGTTGCGCTCGGGATCGCGAGCGTGCTGGTCGTGTCGGTCGTGCAGAAAGCGAAGGAGATCGGCATCCTGCGCGCGATGGGCACCGGCGCGGGCGCAGGTACTGCGCGTGTTCCTGATCCAGGGCGGCGTTCATGGGACTCGACGGGCTCGCTTGGCGGGTCGCTGCTCGCGTGGGGCTTCCTGCTGCTGTGGCGCGGCGTCGCGAAGAACCCGGACGGTACGCCGCTATTCATCGTCGTCATCGAGCCGTCGCTGTTCGCGCATTGCCTGCGCCGGCGCGACGCTCGTCGGCATTCTCGCCGCGGCGGTTCCTGCACGGCGCGCGGCGCAGCTCGATCCGGCGGTGGCGATCCGTGGCTGACGCGACGCGCTACCGCAACGCTGCGCCTCGAGGGCGTATGCAAGTCCTACGGCGTCGGCACGCCGGTCGAGGCCGAAGTCCTGCACGGCATCGACCTCACGCTGCAGCAAGGGCGAATTCGCCGCGCTGATCGGCCCGTCCGGGTCCGGCAAGACCACGCTGCTCAACCTGATCGGCCTGCTCGACCAGCCCAACGGCGGGACGACTCGTCATCGCCGGGCAGGACGCGAGCGCGCTGGACGAAATGGAGGCTGACGAGGCTGCGCGGCCGTGCGATCGGCTTCATCTTCCAGTATCACTACCTGCTGCCGGCGTTCACCGCGCTCGAGAACGTGATGATGCCGATGCTCGCGGCGCGCGGAAGGATCGACGATGCGATGCGCGCAGACGGCGGGCAAGCCTGCTCGACCGCGTCGGCCTCACGCCGCTGGCGCGACCACAAGGCGTCCGACATCTCCGGCGGCCAGCAGCAGCGCGTCGCGATCGCCCGCGCGCTCGCGATGAATCCGGCGCTCGTGCTGGCGGACGAGCCGAGCGGCAATCTCGACACCGAGAATGCCGATGCGGTGTTCGACCTGATGCGCGACGTCAACGAAGCGAGCGGCACGACGTTCCTGATCGTCACGCACGATCCGCGCCTCGCGCAGCGCTGCGACCGCATCATCGAGCTCGTCGACGGCCGCATCGTCGCCGACCGCCCGAACCCGAGCGTCGTACGCCGCGGGTAGCGCGAACGGGTCCATTGCGGCGGCACGCGGTCGCTCCGTCAGCCGCGATCGACGCTCAGACGGCCGGGTCCGAGCGCGAAAACCAGCAGCAGGCCCCCGATGATCGACACGTTCTTGAGGAACATCAGCTGATTCACTCGCGCCGCCTGCTCGGCCATCGTCCAGAAGTTGTGGAAGAAGATCGAGGCGAAGAAGGTGAAGACGGCCACCACCAGCGCCGCCCACCGTGCCTTCCACCCCAGGACGAGCATCGCGCCGCCGATCACCTCGATGACGATCGCGATCGTCGTGGCAACGGGCGGCAGCGGCAGGTTCTTGCTCGCGATCGCGGCCGCCGTGCCCTCGAAGCCGCCGATCTTGCCGAGGCCAGCGTAGACGAACATGAATGCCAGCAACACGCGGCCCACGAGGGCCGCAACGTCCCGCGCTTGGTTCATCGCCACCTCCGCCGTCAGGGCAGGTCAAACAGCAGGAGCTCCGCTTCCCTCGCACGGTCGAGCACGGCCTCCCGCTCGCCGGTGATCTTCGCCGCGTCGCCGCCGGCGAGCGCGACGCCGTTCACGTGCACGTCGCCCCGGACCACGTGTACGTAGACACGACGCCCAGGCGCAAGTTCGTAGCGGAGCACGTCGGCGCCGTCGAGCAGTCCCGCGTGAACGGTGGCATCCTGGTGGATCGCCGCCGAACCATCGCGACCGTCGGGCGAGGCGATGAGCCGCAGCCGGCCACGCATCTCGTCACGGGTGATGCGCTTCTGCTCGTACGAGGGCGCGACGCCGGTGACGCTCGGCTGGATCCAGATCTGCAGGAAATGGACCGGCGTGGTTCGCGATGCGTTGAACTCGCTGTGCAGCACGCCGCTGCCGGCGCTCATCCGCTGCACCTCGCCCGGCGCAATGACCGAGCCCGTTGCCCATGCTGTCCTTGTGCTCGAGCTCGCCGTCGAGCACGTAGCGTGATGATCTCCATGTCGCGATGGCCGTGCGTGCCGAAACCCATCCCGGGCTGCACGCGATCCTCGTTGATGACGCGCAGCGGCCCGAAGCCCATGTGCTCGGGATCGTAGTAATCGGCGAAGGAAAAGCTGTGCCGCGAATCGAGCCAGCCGTGGTCGGCGTGCCCGCGGTCGTCGGACTTGCGCAGGGTGATCATCGGCGGTCCTTTCCGCGATCGGTGGGGCGGTGCGGGAACGCGAGTATGCCGCGCCTGCTCGACGGCGTCGATTCCAGGGCCGGGCCGTTTACAGCTTGTACGCCTGCTTGGCGAGGTCGTGCGCGAGCAGCGGCGCGAGCTCGAAAGCCTCGTCCTCGCCGATCCGGTGCTCGACGACGAGCGTCGCGAGGAAGCGGCAGTCGATGCGCCGCGCAACGTCGTGGCGCGCCGGAATCGACAGGAACGCGCGCGTGTCGTCGTTGAAGCCGACGGTGTTGTAGAAGCCCGCCGTCTCGGTCGCCTGCTCGCGGAAGCGCAGCATGCCTTCGGGGCTGTCGTGGAACCACCACGGCGGGCCGAGCTTCAGGATCGGATAGTGGCCCGGCCAGCGGCGCCAGCTCGCGCGCGTACGTCGTCTCGTCGAGCGTGAACAGGATGAGCGTGAGGTCGCGCTCGTTGCCGAAGCGGTCGAGCAGCGGCTTCAGCGCGCGCACGTAATCGGTGCGGGTCGGGATGTCGGCGCCCTTGTCGCGGCCGTAGGTCGCGGAAGATCGCGGGATTGTGGTTGCGGAAGCTACCCGGATGGATCTGCATCACCAGGCCGTCGTCGAGGCTCATCCGCGCCATCTCGGTCAGCATCTGGCCGCGGAACGGCTCGGCCTCGTCCGCCGTCGCGCTGCCGGCGAGCGCGCGATCGAGCAGCCGCTGGCAGCTCGGCTTCGGGCAGATCGCACGTGCGCGCCGTCGGATGGCCGTGATCGGTCGACGTCGCGCCCATCGTCTTGAAGTACGCGCGGCGGCTGCGATGCGCGGCCAGATAGCCGCTCCAGGTCGCCGTGTCCTCGCCGGTGAGCGCGCCCAGCGCTTGCACGTTGTCGCGGAAGCCGTCGAACTCGGGATCGACGACCGGGTCGGGCCGATAGGCGGTGATGACGCGGCCCTTCCAGCCCGACGCGCGGATCTTCGCGGTGCTGCGCGAGCGGATCGAGCGGCGACTCGGTCGTCGCGATCACCTCGATGTTGAAGCGCTCGAACAGCGCGCGCGGCCGGAACTCCGGCTGCGCGAGGCACGCGTTGATGCGGTCGAAGCAGCGATCGGCCGATTCCGGCGTCAGGCGCTCGTCGATGCCGAACACCGTCGCGAACGCATGATCGAGCCACAGCCGCGTCGGCGTGCCGCGGAAGAGGTGGTAGTGCGCGGCGAAGGTCCGCCAGATCTTGCGCGCGTCGTGCTCGACGGGCCCGCCGTCGCGCGCGCGGGATGCCGAGGTCCTCGAGCGCGACGCCCTGGCTGTAGAGCATCCGGAACACGTAGTGGTCCGGCGTGATGAACAGCGCGGACGCGTTGGCGAACGGCGCGTCGTCGGCGAACCATTGCGGATCGGTGTGGCCGTGCGGGCTCACGATCGGCAGGTCCTTGACCGTCGCGTAGAGCGCGCGCGCGAGCTCGCGCGTCGCGGGATCGGCGGGGAACAGGCGGTCGGGATGGAGAACGAGCGGGATCGAAGCCATGAATTCACCTGTGTCCGAGATGGGCTGTGAGCGTCGCGCGGACGCCATCGCGGAAGAGCGCGACGACGTTGCGCGCGACGGCCGCGCGGAACGCGGCATCGGCGGCGAGATCGGCGCCGAATACCGCGCGAAGTTCGAGGAATCCCGCGGCGATCGCGGCGGGATCGCCGCGCGGCTGCCTTGACGATCGCGGCGAACGTCGCCGCGAGCGGATCCGATACCGCGATGGCGCCGCCCCGCTCGTCGATGCCGCTCGCATAGCGGATCCAGCCCGCGACCGCCGAGCGCGAGATGCGCGAGCGAGGCGCCGGCAGCGATCCGGTCGCGCACCGTGCCCAAGCAGCCGCTGCGGGAGCTTCTGCGAGCCATCCATCGCGATCTGCTGCGTGCGATGCGGCAGCGCGGGGTTGCGGAAGCGCGTGAGCAGTTGCGCGCAGTAGGCGGCAAGATCGATTCCCGGCGGCGCGGCGAGCGTCGGCACGATCTCCTCCGCCATCTGCCGCTCGATCAGCGTCGCGAGCTGCGGATCGGACGAGGCCTGCCAGATGTAGTCGTGTCCGGCAAGAAAGCCGAGATACGCAAGCGTGGAGTGGCTGGCGTTCAGAAGGCGCAGCTTCATCGTCTCGAAGGGCGCGACGTCGGCGACGAGCTGCGCGCCGGCGTCTTCCCACGCCGGGCGCGGCGCAGCGAAGCGGTCCTCGATCACCCATTGCCCGTACGGCTCGGACACGACCGGCGCCGCGTCGACCGCACGCCAGCAGTCGCGCGGCCTCGGCGATGTCCGCCGTCGGTCGTCGCCGGCACGATGCGGTCGACCATCGTCGACGGAAACGCGACGTGCGCGGCGATCCATCCGGCGAGCGTGGGGTCGCGCGCCTGCGCAAACGCAGCGACGATGCCTTCGACCATGCGGCCGTTGTGCGGAAGGTTGTCGCAGCAGACGACGGTGATCGCGCCCGAGCTGGCTGCTTCGCCGCGCGGCGAGGCCGGCGACGATCACGCCGGGCGCGCTCGCCGGCGAGTCCGGATGCGCGAGGTCATGCACGATGTCGGGATGCGCGAAGTTGAGCTGTCCCGTCGCCGGATCGTGGCAATAGCCCTTTTCCGTGACGGTCAGCGTTAGCACGATGCACTGCCGGGGTCGGCGATGCGGGCAATCACGCGCTCACGATCGGCGCCGAGGAAGAGCGCCTCGCGCACCGCGCCGATCACGCGCGCGCGCGCGCCCGCCTGCACTTTTCTCCAGCGCCGTGTAGAGGCCGTCCTGCGCGGCGAGCGCCGTCGTCGCGTGCGGCGTCTTGAGGCTCACCCCGCAGATGCCCCAGCGCGGGTCGCGCGCGAGCACGCTGTCGGTGTAAACGGCCTGATGCGCGCGATGAAACGCACCGAGGCCGAGATGGACGATGCCGACCGACACCGCGGCGACGTCGTAGGCGGGACGCGCGACGGTCGGGCGGAACGTCGCCGAGCGTCGCGAGCGACAGGCGCTTTCATCGGGCGATCGGGCTACGCTGCCCGCGGATGTTCCTTGACCCGGCTCACGAGCTGCGTCGGGTTGACGAAGCGCAGCGCGATGCAGCAGCCACACCAGCGTCACCGCCATGTAGATCATCGCCATCGCATCGACCGACTGCGGCGCGCGCACGCCGGCCGCGAACACCGCGTAGTACAGCGCCACGACCAGCGTCTGCGAATCCGGTCCCGCGGTGAGGAACGTGAGCTCGAACAGCGCGATCGTGCGCACCAGCACCAGCAGCGACGCGGCGAGGATGCCCGGCGCGAGCAGCGGCACCAGCACGTGCCAGAACATGCGTGCCGTGCTCGCGCCGAACACGCGGGCCGCCGACTCGAGGTTGGGGTCGATCTGCTCGATGAACGGCGTCATCACCAGGATCACGAACGGCGCGGCGGGAATCAGGTTGGCGAGGATCACGCCGTAGATCGTGCCGGCGAGCTGGGCCTTGTAGAGGACCGTCGCGAGCGGGATGCCGTAGGTGATCGGCGGCACCATCAGCGGCAGCAGGAACAGCAGCATCAGCGCGCGCTTGCCCGCGAAATCGCGCCGCGCGAGCGTGTAGGCCGCCGGCACGCCGATCAGCAGCGCGAGGAACACGACCGCAAACACGACCTCGACCGTCACCCAGAGCACCGAGCCGAGCTGGAATTCCTTCCATGCCGCGGTGTACCAGCTCGTGGTCCAGCCGTCGGGCAGCCACGTGCCGAGCCAGCGCCGGGCGAAGGAGCTCGTCGCTACCGCGGCGATCATGAGGCCGATGTTGACGACGAACAGCGTCATCAGGCCCCAGCAGGAACGCGCTCCACGCGCGGTCGAGCCAGCGCTTGTCGATGGCAGCGGATCGCGTTCCATCACCCTTTGCCTCCGACGACCGGTCCGCGATAGAAGACGTTGCGCAGAGCCAGCACGGCCGCGACGATCACGAGTTGCACGAAGCCCATGATCATCGCGATCGCCGAAGCGAGCGAATAGTCGTATTGCTCGAACGCGGCCTCGTACGCGGCGATCGAGATGACGCGCGTCGGCCCGGCCGGCGACGCCGAGCAGCACCGCGGACGGGAAGACCGAGAACGCCTGCACGAACGCGAGGCAGAAGCACATCGCGAGCCCGGGCGCGAGCAGCGGCAGGTAGATGTGCCGGAACTGCGCACCCGGCGGCGCGCCGAGCGTCGCTGCCGCGCGCGCGAGCACCGGGTCGATGCCGGTGATGTACGACAGGATCAGCAGGAACGCGAACGGAAAGCCCGAGATGACGAGCGAGATCAGCACGCCCCAGTAGTTGTGCGTGAGATGGATCGGGCCGTCGTAGAGATGCAGGAACTGCAGGAACTGCGAGAGCCAGCCCCTCGGGCCGAAGTAGGTCAGCATGCCTTCGGCGATCAGCACGGTGCCGAGCGTGATCGGCACGACCAGTATCGTCGTCACCCAGCGCTGGTAAGGCGACTTGACGCGCATCTTGAAGGCGATCGGCAGCGCGATGACCGACGTTGATCATCGTCGCCGGCAGCGCCAGGCGCAGCGTCGTCCAGATCGTCGGCCAGAGGTTGTCGGTGGTGAAGAAATGCACGTAATTGGCGAGCGCACCGCCCTTGTTCGGATTGAACGACAGCACGAGGCCGTAGAGGAACGGGTAGACGAAGAGCAGCAGCATGAACAGCCGCGCCCGGAACGACGAGCAGCAGCGTGCGGTCGAACGCGGGCGTGCCAGCGCGTCGGATGCCCTGGCCGAAGCCATCGTCTCACTCCGCCGGATAGACGAGCGCCCGCTCCACGGGCACGTGGACGCGGACGGCGTCGCCGAGCGCGATCTTGGCCGCGGTGCGCACGTGCAGCCGCGTGCCGTCGGGCGTGACGACATCGACGAGCGAATCGCGGCCGCAATACTCGACGTTGTCGACCCGGCCGCGAAAGCGTGTTTACGCCGCCCGCGCCCTCGCCGATCAGGATTTCCTCGGGCCGGATCGCGACGCATCCCCGGCCGCTCGTGAGCGGCTGCTTGCGCAGACCCGGTGAGCCTGATCCCGGACCCGGCGAGCGTCACATGACCGCCTTCCTCGCGCTCGACCGGCAATTCGATGACGTTGCGGTAGCCCATGAACCGCGCCACGCCGAGGTTCGCCGGCTGGCGCGTAAACCTCGGTCGGCGTCGCGATCTGCTGCGACGATGCCGTCCTTCGATCACGACGATGCGATCGGCGAGCGACAGCGCCTCGTCCTGGTCGTGCGTGACGTAGATCGTCGTGCGGTCGAGCTCGCGATGGATGCGCCGGATCTCAGAGCGCGTCTCGAGGCGCAGCTTGGCGTCGAGGTTCGACAGCGGTTCGTCCATCAGGATCAGCGGCGGCTCGATGACGATCGCGCGCGCGATCGCCACCCGCTGCTGCTGCCCGCCCGAGAGCTGCCCCGGCAGCTTGCTCTCCTGGCCCGTCAGCTGCACGAGCTTGAGCGCCCGGTCGACCCGGGCGGCGACGTCGTTGGTCGCGACGCCGCGCATCCGGAGTCCGAAGCCGACGTTCCGCGCCACGCTCATGTGCGGGAACAGCGCGTAGTTCTGGAACACCATGCCGAAGCCGCGCTTCTCCGGCGGCAGCATGTCGATCCGCTCGTCGTCGAGCCAGATGCTGCCCTCGGACAGCGGCATCAGCCCCGCGATGCAGTTCAACGCGGTCGACTTGCCGCAGCCGGACGGGCCGAGCAGCGCGATGAACTCGCCGCGCCGGATCGTCAGCGTCATGTCGGACAGCGCGTTGAACGCCTTGCCCGCGGCACCCGCGAAGCGGCGCGTCACGCGGTCGAGTTTGAGCTCGGAAAAATCCTGTTTCATGTGTGTTCGTTGTGGCGATGGCAGGGGTCCGGCATCCGCAACGCTCCTCTGCGATCGAGCTCTTCTACCCCCGGGCTGCCGTGGGCCGGCGTGCGGGCCCGGCGGCCCAATGTCGCTCGCCACCAATGGGGCAGTCGCCGCGACCACACTGCGTTCCGGTCACGGCCCACCCGCTGGCGGGCCGCGACCGGAAGCGACGGCGTCACTTTTTTATCTTCGCGCCGACCTGCTGATCCCAGATGCGGAACGCGTCCACCTGCGCCGCCGGCGGCAACGACTGCGTGTGCGGAAATTCGGTGAGCCATTTCTCGTACTCGGGGCGGCCGAACTCCCGGACCGCGTCCTGGCTCTCCTTCGGCGCCATCGACAGCGACACGTTCTTCACCGCCGGCCCTGGATAGAAATAGCCCTTGTCGTACGTGTAGGCCTGCGCTTCGGGTGTGAGCAGGAAGGCCATCAGGTCGAGAACGACCGCGACCTTCTCCGGTGGAACGCCCTTCGGAATCACCATGTAATGCGCGTCGTTGACCCAGGTCATGCCCTTGAACGGCGTAACCTTGAAGTCCTTCGGCACGATGCCCAGCACCCGCGGGTTCAGATCCCATCCGGTCATCGTCACCGTCATGTCACGCGAACCCTCGCCGAGCTCCTTCATCACGGCCGTCGTGCCCGACGGGTAGTACTCGATGCACGAATCGAGGTCCTTCAGATACGCCCACGTCTTGTCCCAGCCCTTGACGGGATCCTTCGGATCCTTGTCGCCGAGGATAAAGGGCAGCCCCATGATGAAGGTCCGCCCCGGCCCCGAATTGGCGGGCCGCGCGTAGATCAGCTTGTTCGGATTCGCCTTGCACCAGGCAAGCAGCTCCTGCGGCGTCGTCGGTACCTGCTTCACCTTGGCCGGGTTGTACTCGAGCAACGGGCCGGCCGGCATGAAAACGACCTCGATGCCCTGGTTCTGCGCGAGCTCCTGCATCTTCGCCGCCGCCGGCTGGTAGTTCGCAACGAGGTTGGGGAACTTTGCCGCGTAGTCGGGCAGGAGCTTGATCAGCAGTCCCTGCTCGATGCCGGCGGCGAGGAAGTCGGTGCCGGTCAGCACCATGTCGATGTCGCTGCGACCCGCGCCCTGCATCGCCTTCAGCTTGCCCGGAAGTTCCGGCGCCGGAGCCTGCGTGAAGTTGAACTTCGCGACCAAATGCGGATTCTTCTTGGCATAGAGCTCGATCGCGTCGCGCGTGAGCTGAAGGTCGCCGGCGACGTCGATGATGTTGATCGTCACCGGACTTTTCGGCATCGCCGGCATCTGTGCCGACGCCACGCCGAATGCGCCGGCGAGCGCTGCCGCGGCAATGCCCGCGACGGTTGCCTTGAGCGCCAAGCGGCGCGTGCTGCTCTTCCCCGTCATCGATCCGTTCATGAGCCTCCTCCACGTTGTTGACAACCTTCCGTCACGCGCGGCGTGACGACCGACCTTCCGGGTCCGGAATGGATCTCGCGGCGCGAAAGCCTCCGGCGCTCCTGGTGCTGTTGCATCCGTCAAGCCGCTACCCTGCTCCGTCGCGTGGCCGCCGGCGCACCCACGCCGGAATCGTCGTCGCGCTGGAATTCGCGCTCGACGCGCGCGAGGTGCCGGTGCATCGCGCTTCGCGCTGCCTCGGGGTCGCGACGGGCAACCGCCGCGAGAATGGCCGCGTGGTCGCGCAGCGTCTTCTCGGCGAGCTTCCGCGTATGAAAGTGCTGCTGCGTGCGCCGCCACATCTCGGCGCGCTGGTTCCAGAGTCCGGCGACGACAAGCTCGAGCGACCCGTTGCCGGTCGCCTTGGCGAGGCCCAGATGGAAATCGCGATCGGACGCCTCGCGCGCCGCGAAATCGTCGAGCTCGGACTCCATCCGTTGGACGCAGTCGCGCAAGGACGTGAGATCGGCCGCAGTCGCTTTGCGCGCCGCCAGCGCGACGATTTCCCCCTCGACCAGCTTGCGCGCGGCCAGCAGCTCGAAGGGGCCGGGACCGCGGTCCGGATCCTGCCCCACGCCGGGGGCACGACCGGGGCCGGGCCGCGCGGTCACAAAGATTCCGGTGCCCACGCGCACTTCCACGAGGCCGGCGATTTCGAGGGAGATGATCGCCTCGCGCACGGAGGTACGCGAGACGCCGAGCAAGCCTGCAAGCTCGCGTTCGGCGGGAAGTCGCGATCCCGCAGGGAACTCGCCGTTGTCGATCAGCGCCGCGATCTGACCGGCGATCTGCCGGTAGAGCCGCAACGGAAGGACGGTATGCAGCGGCACGGAACCCACCCCCTTGCACGTCCGTGCGGAGCACGCGGCGCTCGATCGCCCGCGCATCCGGCGACGCGGTGTGCGATGCTTCGACTGTACTGCCCGGGATCGATGGGGTCAACTGGCCCAGCCACCGGGCCACACGGACTGCGACCCCGTGTTCATCATCGTCGCAGCTTTCGACGGCCGTGGCACGCACTGCGCCCGCGACAAAAAGTCGCAGGGGGCGGCGTCGTTTCACCCAGCGACGTAGTGGCCCGATTTGCCGCCCGCTTTCTCGAGCAGGCGCACGCCCTCGATCCGCATCCCGCGATCGACGGCCTTGCACATGTCGTAGATGGTGAGAAGCCCGATCGCCGCCGCAGTCAGCGCTTCCATTTCGACGCCGGTTTGCGAGAGGGTCTCCGCGGTCACCTCGATCGCCACGGCGCTTGCCTTCGGATCGGTCGTGAACTCGACGGCGATACGGGTCAGCGGCAGCGGATGCGCGAGCGGGATCAGCTGCGACGCCTGCTTCGCGGCCTGGATCGCGGCGATGCGTGCGACGCCGAGCACATCGCCCTTCTTCGCGGCACCGGCACCGATCAGCGCCAGCGTCGGTGCCTGCATGACGATGCGCCCGCCGGCTCGGGCCACGCGCCGGGTCACCGCCTTCGCGGCAATGTCGACCATGTGCGCCTGCCCCGCCGCGTCGAAATGGGTAAAATAGGCGATTGGCGCACCGCGTGCCGGCGCCCCCGGCCGTGGGGCGGCGCGGCGCACGGCTTTCGGCGATTTCGTCGTCCTGGCTCGCGCGCGCGCCACGGCGGCCTCCTCCGCTTGAACTTCGGTTGACGTCATGCATCTTAGCATCAGCATTCGTCCCCATCCGGCCACTTGATGGACAAAGGAAATTCGCCGCGTCCGGCGTCCGGCGCGCGCGCCCGCACCCTCCTGGTCACGCTTAGCGCGGTTGCGCTCGTCGCGCAGCCGCTCGCGCCAGTCATCGGCACGGTTCCTTCGGCGCGCGCCCAGAGCGTGCCGGATCCGGGTGACGAATCACGGGCCATCTACGCCCCGGCGCTACCGCCGCTGCGCCAGCCGACCACGCCACCCGTCGATTCCATTCCTGCAGAACGTGCGCCGGCGCTGCCCGACCTCGGCGACGAATCGCAGGCGCTCTATTCGCCGGCCGAGGAGCGCAAGCTGGGCGAATCGGTCGTTCGCCAGATACGCGCATCCGGCGCCTATCTCGACGATCCGGAGGTCAACGACTACCTGAACGACATCGGGCATCGCCTCGTCGCGGCAAAGCCCGACAGTCCGTGGGATTTCCAGTTCTTCGCCATCGCGGACCCCGGCATCAACGCCTTCGCGCTGCCCGGTGGCTTCGTCGGCGTGAACACCGGCCTTATCCTCATGACGCAGACCGAATCCGAGCTCGCGTCGGTGCTCGGACACGAAATCACGCACGTGACGCAGCACCACTTCACGCGCGCCATGGCGGCTCAGAGACGTTCCCTTTTGTACACGCTCGCCGCGTTGGCGGTCGCAGTCGCTGCCGCGACCTCCAAGTCGGCTTCGGCGGGACAGGCGAGCAACGCCGCAATTGCCTCCGCTCAGGCGATCGCGATACAAAACCAGCTCAACTACACGCGCGAAAACGAGTACGAGGCGGACCGGATCGGCTTCCAGCGCATGGCGATCGCCGGATTCGACACGAGCGCGATGGCGACGATGTTCCAGCGCCTCCTGAAATCGAGCCGCTTCTCCGATAGCAACGCGCCCAGTTACCTGCGCACCCACCCGATCACCACCGAGCGGATCGCCGAAGCCCAGGCCCGCGCGGACAAGGAGCCGTATCGCCAGGTTCCCGACTCGCTCGATTTCCAGATGGTGCGGGCGCTTTTGCGGAGCTACCAAGGCACACCGCGTGAAGCCGTCCAGTTCTTCGATAGCGCGCTCGCGGAGCACAAGTACAACAGCGAGATCGCCGAGCGCTACGGGCTCGTCGCCTCGCTGCTGCGTGCCGGCGATCTGAAGCGTGCCAAAGTCGAGCTCGCCGCGCTCGAGAAGATCGCCCCGCCGCATCCGATGATCGAAGCGATGGCCGGGCATGTCTTCATGGAAGCCGGCGATCTCGATGTCGCAATCGCGCGCTTCGGTGCGGCGCTGCAGCGTTATCCGAACAAGATGCAGCTCGTCTACGATTACCCCGAGGCACTGCTGAGAGCGAAGCGGCCGGCCGAAGCCGCCGCGTTCGTCGATCGCGAGCTCACGAGCTTTCCCGACGATGGCCGCTTGCACCTAATTGCCGCGCAGGCCTATGCGGAGCTCGGCAAGAAGATGCAGGAACATCGCCATCAGGGCGAATACTATGCGTGGCAGGGTGACCTCAAGTCCGCGGTGTTCCAGCTCGAGCTCGCGTCGAAGGCCGGCGACGGCGATTTCTATCAGGCCTCGGTCGTCGAGACGCGGCTTCGCACGCTGCGCCGCGAGCTCGCCGACCAGCAGGCGGCGGCGGCGAAACAGGGATAACGGTTCCTTCATTCGGGGCTCCGCGCACCCCCGCGGGCCCTGCGCCTCGACGCTGCCGTCGCCCGAGGCATCGACCGTTCGTCGGCTCGACTTGCGACCTGTCATTTGCGACAGATGCAACGCTACACCGCCAGGACTATCTTCGCCGTAGCCGCCACCTGCGTGGCGCGACCGGCGCAAGCGCGACAACTGCCGGAGGCGAGGAGAGCCATGAAGATCCTGGTGATAGACGCCCACGCGCCGCGTAACTTGTTGTTTTCCCCCTAGGCGGGTGCGCCCAGTACGGCTTCCATACCCGCCGCCGTACCCGATTCACAGTTTTCCTCTTGCAAACGAGCGCGGCGATACCCACCCCAACCCGTGTTCCGACGCAGGTCGTGGCTCCTTGCCAGACGCTGCAAGCGCCAACCGTGAATATTCGGCTTGCGTGCCGGCCGCAGCTCATCTGAGACTGCTCATAGGTACGCGATTCCGACTCTGCGAACTGCCCAAGTCGGCGAGGGGGTCCAATGCAATCGAGCTATCGTCCCCGGCTCTCCGAAGCGAAGACCTTGTTGCCGCTGCTTCGAGCGCAACTGATCGCCGCTGCCCCTCGCTATTCGCTACCCAACAATATTTCGCTCCACCTGTTGCCTATTGTGGAAGATGGGCTGTTTGGGTATGAGATCGTCCCAGATCGAAATACGCACACCTATCTCACCGTTGGCTGGTACGAAACCGGCGAGGCCGCGCTGCGTAGATCCTTGTGTTACGTCGACGCCCCCAGTACCTTGCGCCTCGCGGCATTGAACGGCGAGGCTGTCGCGTGCCGCAATTTCAGCCTCCGGAACTGTCCTCAGAAGCGTGACTCCCGTTTTGCCGAGTTGGCGGACGCTGTTGATTCCGGGCTGTCGCAACTGGTCGCACTATTCCCAGAAGGGCCACGAAAGGCCGTCGAGTTTCAAGTCATCGAGCATCGGTATCTGGAGGAGGCTCTCACCACTGCACACGCGCATCTCTCTCAGTGGAACCCGTTCATTGAATTTGTCGGGCTGCCCAACGAAGCACAGTATGGGTTCGCATTGAAAGGCGGCCACGGCGAGCATGGAGAGCTTGTTTCTCGGCGCCCGGATATGTGGGTGCTGCGTTGGAAGTCACCCGATGCGGACATCTACGAAGAGTGGGCAGTCGTGCTGCCTGACTTGGGTGCCGCGAGCGAGTCCGCCCGCGCCTGAATTGCTTGGCGCCACAGGGCCAAGAGGCGGTTCCGACCTGGAGTAGGCTTCTGCCAGTGGACGACGACGCTGCCGAGCGGGGTGAGCATCGGCAGCGCGTCCGGGTCTGCCAGCGTCGCGAGTGCCTACGCTTGCCGCGTCGCCTGCACGGCTCCCTCCCGCTCCTACTGTCGAACAAACATTGGCGTAGATCAAAGCGGTAGGACCGCAGTGTTATAGACTACAACTTGAATACGGCAGGCGCAGAGTTGGAGTGCATGATGGAAGAAAGCATTCCTGTTGCGGATGGAGGTGCGGACGTCTTTGTTGATCGTCGCACAAAGGTTTGGCTGGAATGCGATGGCGAGCCATACGATTTGCGATCGGTGAAGGTCGTTCGGCTTCGCACTATCGCCGAGGGTATCGAGATGGTGCATTTCACATGCCCTCGATGCGGTAAGCCACACCAGTCGCTTCGATTTGCATAGCTCCGCTCCGACGGGTCCCGCCCTCATTTCCCAATAATCGCCCGCCGGGGGGCGATCCGCCGATTCGTAAAATGTGCTCCGTTTCCGGCCCCTGTCGAACTGCTATCGTTTGATTCAAGGCGACACCCCTCGCAGTCCTCCGCGCAGTCTGGGTAGATCGCCGTCAGTCCGGGAGGGACCGGTGGGCAGTCCTATCTTTCCCATCTTCCTGCTTGCGCCCGCCGCCACGAGTCCCCTTGCCGGCGCCAAGGGGTGGTGTTTCACTGGGCAGCTATTCCACTGGCACACAACAGCAAGAACGCGCCTGGCACCCATGTGTGGGTGCGGCAGATGGCTCCGCCAAATCTGCTGACAAGCGTCGCCCCGAATCTTATTTCCACGGGTGGAAAGACCTACGATAGCTGAGATCAATCATGGACGTATTGTTAGTTGCCGCTCTCCAGGACCTGATACCGGCGCTCATTGCGCGGGGCAGCAGGGGTCCGTGGAAGCTTTTTCTCACCATGGCGTTGGCCCTAGCCGCGGCGGAGCACGCGATCGCGGCGGAGACGCTGATCGGGAAGGTTACGGCGGAACGAGGGAGTGATGGCCTAATCATCGCAGGATCGATAAGCAGTGTGCCGCCCGGCACCAAGTTGCGCGTTGACATCGTCCGAGTCCCGGGGCGCTCACTAAGATCGATGGAACGACCAAGGGGCGCTGCGATAGTGGGGCAGGACGGCTTATTTCAGGCGACTCTGCCAAGTCAAGACGTTGCACTCTCCGAAGCCGGTACTTACACCATCCAATTGACAGCAATGTTCAACCGGGGATGGCAGTCGGCGCAGGTGCTGCAGAAAGTGGGTGTCGCTCTAGATAGTCAAGACAGGAGCACCATTTCCACTAATCCTAAGCCGGACGAGCCGGAACCAAACAGGGTAATGTAGCCGGACGGCACCACTGGTGGAGGCGGCGATGATGCAGTTGCTGACCGAGCGGTATCGGGAGCGCCTGGTGGGTGTGTTGTCGTGCTACGACCGGATCATTATCACGGGCACGCTGCCTGGAGCGTGCTACGCGGCGGGGATGACGAGCTTTCTGTATTCGCGCGGCATCCGCATCTTCGACTACGCGCGCTTCGCCGAACCATTGCGGGAGCGCATTCGTGCGGCGGCCGAGGCCGCGGCGACTAGCGCCGGGGCGGCTATGCGAGCACCTCAACAAAGCGCATATTCGCAAGGAAGACGTGGTGGCTGCGGTGCTCAAGGAGCGCGGCGATCATCCCGGCCTGGTGCACATCATTTCCGCCATGGAAGCGTGCGAGAGTTACCGGCCCTGGCACGACAAACGGACGGGCAAGACGTTCTTGAAGCCCGACGCGGGCAAGTGCCTGCACTATTACTTCTACTTCATCGATGAGCAGCTGGGGCTGTGTTACCTGCGGGTGCCCACCTGGTGCCCGTTCCGGCTGCAGTTCTACTGCAACGGGCACGGCTGGCTGGCGCGCAAGCTCACCGCCGCGGGCATCGACTTCAGCGTGGCTGACAATGCCTTCGTGCGGGTGGCCGACCCGGAGCGGGCGCAGGCGCTGTCCGACGCGCTCAAACCCGCGGAGTTGCACCGGCGGCTGGATCGCTATGCCAAACGGTTTTGTGCCCGTGCACGATGTCTTCGGGCAGAATTATCACTGGAGCCTGATGCAGGTGGAGTATTCCACCGACCTCATCTTCCGCTCCGAGGTGGCGCTCAAGCCCTTGTACGAGCAGCTCGCGCGCGAGGCCGTGCTCGCGGTCAAGGCGGAACAGGTCGCCAACTTCCTGGGCAAGAAGCTCACCCCACAGTTGGCCCAGAGATCGGTAGCCGCTTCGCCACGCGTATCGAAGGCACCTGCATCAAGCATCGCTTCGGCAAGACCGGGGTGAAGATGTACGACAAGTTTGGCCGCGTGCTGCGGCTGGAAACCACCACCAACGATGTCTCCTTCTTCAAGCACCACCGCAAGGTGGAACACCGGGATCGGCATAGCACCCGGGAGTTGGCGCCGCTCAAAAAGACCATCTACAGCCTGATCGACCTGCGCGAGATTCTGCTCGGCTGCAATCGCCGCTACCTGGAGTTCCTCTCGGCGCTGGCCGATACACTCCAGCGGCGAGCGCGATCTGGTGCGTCTTACCGAGCCGCAATCCGACGGCGAGCGCACCATCAAGGGCCTGAACTTCTTCGCCCGCACCGAGCAGCGCCTGTTGCGCGCGTTGCAGCACCCCGAATTCAACATCCACGGACTGCGCCGTGCCGACCTCGCGCCTTTGCTGCCCGAACTCAGCGCTTGGCACTTGTCGCGTCAATTGCATCGCCTGCACGCTCTTGGCCTGATCAAACGCGTCAGCCATTCCTATCGCTACTACCTCACCCGTCTGGGCGCGTGCCGCCATCGCCGCCGCATGCTCGAGTGACCCAGTTCCACATCGTGCCTGCGCTGGCCTACGCCAAGTGACCACAATCTGTCGCCAATTCTGTCAACACTTCAGGTTGTAAGAGACTAAGAACCTTCCAAACACGTCGGATTTCAAACCATTCGATCCAGAGTTTCCCCGCGAAGGGCGCTATATCGAGGTACGACGCGAAGTGACGCTTCCGGCGCTTGCGGCTGATGCCGTGGCGATCGATGCAGTGAAGAAGGCTCGGCTTATGGTAGAGGGTTATGGGCGTTCCAGTTTGCCCGTTGGGAAATCGGTAGAACTCTTCGCAGTCGCACCGGGGTTTACGCCCAACGGATGGGCTGCCGTACGAGGGTCTGAGGCCACGTGGACCGTAACCCTCGATTGTATTGACGGAGGAAGAAAGATCGAAGCGCAGTGGGAATACGATCCGAAAACGACAGGTGTTAAGTACCTCGATTCTCGAGCGAAGATACTGAGTTATGTCCCGCCTGAATAGGTCACGTAGATGGAAACAGTACCCGTCGGCGATGGCTTTAAGCTGATGTTGGCCGCGAAATGCGCAGGCGGGAATGAAGGTTCTTTTGCTGACGTGCGGTACATGGGCGAGCGCCCGCTTCCAACTTTCTTGTCTCCGTGCGGCGGAGTGGTGGCGTTCGCCTTATAGAGGCTCCAACCGATCTGGCAAGATAACTAGGCATGCGTACCGCCCTTATCATCCTCGGAGGATTGGCACTACTCGGCATTCTCACGCTGTTTGGGCCGCAGTTTGGCGGTGGCCTCTCCCTGGTAATGGCGGCCCAACTCTTCCTTGCAGTTTGGTTCGTCGCGGTGATGATCAATATATGGATAGGGATTTCCCGAGAGGGCTATTCGGTGGCGGAGGAGTTGCCTGTCTTCCTTGCAACATTTGCTATTCCCGCTGCCGGCGCGGTGTTCGTCTGGTGGAGGTTTTCGTGAGATAGCGGGCGGCAGCGCGCGAAGCGCGCACCGCCACGGACTGAACCAGCTCTCCTGCGGCCACCGCATCTCTGGCTCGCCGCAGCTGGACGCGCTGACCTTGCCGAGCGATTTTCCCGGGCGGCGCATTGTCGTCATCGACGATGATTCCGCCGTCGTCTCCGCCACGCACGCGCTGTTCGCATCCTGGGGAGCGGACGTGGTCGGAGGCGAGGACGGATCAGCGGCGCTCGCCGCGCTTGGCACGCGATCCGCCGACCTGATCGTAGCCGACCTGAGGCTCGGCGACGGCGCCTCCGGCATCGATGCGATCGGCTGCCTGCGCCATGCGCTCGCCACGCACACGCCCGCCCTCGTCGTTTCCGGCGACACGACCGAAGGCGCACGCAGCGAGACGCGCGCGGCGGGAATCACCCTGTTGTCCAAGCCTGTCGTCGCCGCCGCGCTCACGATCGCAGCCGAGGCCACCCTCGGCGCAAACCTTGCCGCGCAACGGGTCCCCGGGGAGGCGGAAGCCTGGGCTTTCCCCGTTCGGCCGGGCGAACGTCGCCGGATGCCCGCAGTCTCGAACGGATGGGGAACGATCGGAGTCCCGCCGCAGTCCGTATAGACTTCGCGCAATGCGCCGGCCGCCGCGCGGCTGCATGCGGCGGACCGTCTTGAGGCACGCCGTCGCGCCGTCTTTCCGTCCGCAGGAGATCGAGCAGCCGATGAACGTCCGGTACACCGGATCCGGGACCGGGAATCCTGTCGTGGTCATCCCGCGGATCTGGGTGACGTCCGCACTGTCGATCCTCGTCCACCTCTCATTGCTCGTCGCGCTGCTGCCCTGGTTTCCGGGGCTCACGCCGTGGGAGAGCCCGGGCGACACCGGCGAGCGCCTGGAGGTCGAGCTCGCTTCGCAATCCGGCGGAGCGTCCGTCGCACGCGCGGCGCCGGCGCCAGCGCCTTCCACCCCTTCCGTCAACACGCGCACGATCGTGCCGGCGCGCACCCGCCCGAACCGCGGGCCCGACCGCACTGCAACGCCGGTCTTGGTCGTCCCCGCGCCGCAGGCTCCCGCGATTCCGCCACCACCGCGGGCTGCAGTTGTCGCTATGCTGCCCGCTCCCCGGGCTGCGATCGAATTGGCGGAGGCTCCTCCCTCCGTCGGCGGGGATCTGTCGTCGTCCATCGCCGCGCGACGTCGCGCGCGTGACGAGCAATCGATGGCGGCCGAGAGCGACGCCGAGCGTCGGAACCCCATCCTCGCTTCCGCCATGCCCGCCCCGCGGAGTCCGCTCGCCGACGAGCAGAGGAAACGCGGAGGAGGCATTTTCGAGATCACGCGCATGACCTACGGCGACGCCGAGTTCCTCTTCTTCGGCTGGAGCAGCGACGAGCGCCACCGGAAGACGCAGGCTTACCAAGTCGGCCTGGGCGACAACCGCGACATTCGCGTCGCCATCGTGCGCAGGATGATCGCGATCATCCGCGAGCACGAGCAGGGCGATTTTCGCTGGCACTCGTGGCGCCTCGGCCGCATCATCACGCTGTCCGCGCGTCCCGCGGACGATGCGGGGCTGGAGAGCTTCATGCTGCAGGAGTTCTTCGAGGGCGGGCCCGGGGGAGCCGACCGCTGAGCGGGACGCGCGATCGGGCGGCAGGCAGAACGATGCTTCCCCGCCTCTGCGCCCGCTTCGTGCTGCGCTATTCTGCCCCGCCACATCACGTCGACTCCTGCACGCTCCCTTCTTCTGCGACGGACCCGCGTCGATAAGTGACGGCCGCCCGTCGTACCATGATTGAGATGAAGCGACACCTATTGGGGCTTCCGGCCGCCACGATGGCCGGGGCGCTGATCTCACATGCCGGTGCGGACATGTGCCGCGAACGATGAACGCATTCTTCGTCGCTTCGCGGGCCGTCCACTACGCGTCGGCTCTCCTGGTGCTCGGCGAGCTGGTGCTCGTCTTCGCCGTGGCAAGACGCGCCTCGCACGATCCGCGCCTCCCGCCCGAGGGCGGCCTTCCGGATCTCGATCGCCAGCTGATCGGCATCGCGACCTTCGGCCTCGCCGCGAGCGTCGCGTCGGGGATTGCCTGGCTCGCCGCACAAGCTTCGGCAATGAGCGGCCTTCCGGTCCGGGATGCGCTCAATTTCGGTACGCTCGCCCTGGTTCTGGACGGAACGACGTTCGGACGTGTCTGGGTCTCGCGCCTCGGAATCGTCGTGGCGCTGTGCGCCGCGCTGCTGGTGCTGCGGCGATCGCAGGATGACCGGTTGCGATCGCGACTTCGGATCGGCACCATCGTCGCCGCCGCTGCGTACGTCGCCACGCTTGCTTTCGCCGGACATGCCGCTGCGGGAGAGGGAGTCGATCGCCTCACCCGGTTCGTCGTCGACAGCGTGCATCTCCTCGCCGCCGGCGCATGGGTCGGCGCGCTACCCGGTTTCGCGCTTTTTCTTGGATGCGCCCGGACGGTCGACGTCGCCGTCCGCGTAACGCGCCGCTTCTCGGCCCTGGCCGTGTGGAGCGTCGGCCTCCTGGTCGCGAGCGGGTTGATCAATGCCTGGTATCTCGTCGGCAGCATCCCGGCTCTCCTCGGCACCGATTACGGCCGGCTCCTGGTCTCGAAGCTCGCGCTGTTCGCGGCGATGGCAACGATTGCAATGGTGAATCGCTGGTATCTGATTCCGCGGCTCGCCAGCGCCGATCGCGAGGCGCTGCGTTCGCTCCGGCGCAACGCGGTCCTGGAGACGGTGCTGGGGATCGCGGTTATTGCCGTCGTCGGCGCGCTCGGAATCACCGTCCCCGCAGTGCACGAGACGCCGGGATGGCCCTTCGCGCGAACCCTGAGCTGGCAAGGCGCGCAGGAAGCGGTCTGGGTGGGGGCGGTAGTCGGCGCTGCGGCTGTGATCGCGTGCGCCGCGGCGATCGCCGTGTTCGGCGGATTGCGCAGCCACAAGCCGCGCTATTGGCTCGCCGGAATCGCCGGCATTGCGGTTCCCGCTCTGACGTGGATCTGGCTGCTCGGGGTCCCGGCGCATCCGACGACCTACGCGGCATCGCCGGTGCGCTACACGACGGAGTCGATCGCACGTGGTGCCGCCGTCTACGCGCGAAACTGCAGCGAATGCCACGGCGCCTATGGCCGAGCGGGTCGCGCGCAGCCCGCCGGCTCGTCGCGCCGGATCGACTACGCGAGCTACCGTTACCCGGGCGATCTCTTCTGGTCGATCGCCCACGGGATCCCCGGAACGGCGATGCCCGGATTCGCGCCACGCCTCGGCACCGACGAGATCTGGGCGCTGCTCCAATTCCTGCGCGCCGAGTCGGAATCGAAGTTGGCGCTGGGCCTCACCGACCGAGTCGATTCGCAGCGGTCGATCGCAGCGCCCGATTTCGCGTTCGAAGTCGCTGGGGCCCCGCAGCAGTCGTTGACGCGGCAAAGGAGATCGGAACCGAGCCCGGCGCTCGTCGTCCTCTACACGCTGCCGGCCTCGCAGCAGCGCCTCGCTGCACTCGCGGCGGACGAAGCGGCATTTGCAAAAGCCCGTGTGCGCGTCATCGCTTTGCCGCTCGACGGCGCGTCCGTCCCGCCCGCTCCGCAGAGCGGTCCGGTCGGCACGGCGATGCGAGCGCTCGCGCCGCCGGACGTTGCGGCGACCTATGCGATGTTCGCGCGCTCGAGCGCCGATGCAGGCGCCGACGCGCCTCGGCATGTCGAGTTCCTGATTGACCGCCAAGACTACTTGCGGGCGCGCTGGATCGGCGTCCCTGACGCGGCAGCGAACCAAACGGCCGACATCCTCGGGCAGCTCGACGTGCTGAACCGTGAGCCGGAAGATGCGGGGAGTGCTTCAGGGCATTGATTGTGCGAGCCGGATTGGCAGTTTCCGGACATTTGGATTTGTTGCACTGCGATATGACAACCGGCGCAGCGCCCCCGGCGCGCGGCGAGCAAGCGCCCGATTCGACGTGCGCGCGCGGTTCGCCGACCTCGCGCATCGGTCGCCCCGCTCGCGATCGCGACAGCGGCCGGTCGCCCGGACGGACTTCCTATGCCTAAGCGGAGGAAATGCTTTATTCTTGGAAATAGAGGAGCAAGTGAGACGCAATCTCTTTTCCAGCGCGCTCGAGCGGTTCCCGCTTCGGGTGCGCAGCGAACCGGACTTCGGGAGGACCGAGATGAGGCTCCCAGCGTGAGCAGGAATCCTGTTGCCCGCGCACCTGCCGCCAAGGCCGCAGAGGGACGGCACCCGGCGGCGGCGATGATCCCTCCTGCGATTCATCACCAATCGCCCGCGAAATTCCGTCCGCCGAATCGGGGCTAACGCTATGGTCTTGGCAATCGTACTGGTCTTGCTGGTCATCGGCTCCGTCCTGTTTCACTACCTGAGCCCATGGTTTTTCACGCCGATCGCGTCGAATTGGGGAACGATCGACCAGACTGTCGCGATCACCTTCTGGGTGACGGGCTTCGTCTTCGTCGCCGTCAACCTGTTCATGGCCTACTGCGTGCTGCGCTACCGGCACCGCAAGGGAGGGCGAGCGCACTACGAGCCCGAAAACAAGAAGCTCGAAGTTTCGCTGATCCTGCTGACCTCGGTCGGCGTGGTCGCGATGCTCGCTCCAGGCTTGTTCGTCTGGGCAAAGTTCATCGATCCGCCGAAGGACGCCGCCGTGGTCGAAGTCGTTGGCCGGCAGTGGTACTTCAACTACCGCTTCCCCGGGAAGGATGGGGTGTTGGGCACCGTCGACGCCAAGTACGTCAGTGACGAGAATCCGTTCGGCATCAATCCCAACGATCCCAAGGGGCAGGACGACATTCTCGTCGCGAGCCCCGAACTGCACCTCCCAATGGGCAAGCCGGTCAAGGCGGAACTGCGCTCGATAGACGTCCTGCATGACTTCACGGTGCCGCAGTTCCGGGCCAAGATGAACATGGTGCCGGGCCTCGTAACGTACGTCTGGTTCACCCCCGAGCGCACCGGGAATTTCGACGTCTTCTGCGAGCAGCTCTGCGGCATTGCGCATTTCGCCATGCGGGGCAAGGTCGTCGTGGAAGAGCAAGCCGCGTATGACGCTTGGCTCGGGAGCTATCCGACGTTCGCGCAATCCTCGGCTCGCGTGGCGGGCGATCCAGCGGCGGGCAAGGCGCTGTTCGCCGTGTGCGCCGCCTGTCATGGCGCGCAGGCGGAGGGCAATCCTGCGCTCCATGCACCGAAACTGAGCGGGCAGGGAGACTGGTACCTGCGCCGGGAATTGAAATATTTCAAGCAGGGCGTCCGCGGCGCGCACGATAAGGATGTGTACGGCAAGACGATGGCCCCGATGGCGGCTACGCTTGCCGATGATGCGGCCATCGACAACGTCGTCGCCTATATCAAGACGCTGCCGGACCGCCCCGCCCCGCCGACGGTCACGAGCGACGCGGTTCACGGCCGGGACCTCTATGTAACCTGCGGGGCGTGTCACGGTGCCGACGGGCGCGGCCTGCAGGCAACCAATGCGCCGCGGCTCAAGGGCATGAGCGACTGGTATCTCGTCACGCAGCTGAAGAATTTCAAGCAGGGAATTCGCGGCGCCCATCCGCACGACCTGTACGGTTCGCAGATGAGATCCATGGCCGCAATTCTGGCCGACGAGCAGGCAACCGATGACCTCGTTGCCTATATCAACACCTTCTGATCTCCAGGCCCTAGCTGAGAGGAAGAATCGATGGCTTCCGTTCCGCACGAAGAATCGCTTTATGTTCCACCCGCCGAAGTCGCGGAGGCAGAGCTCTACCATGCGAAGACCTTCATCGGTAAGTACATCTGGAGCCAGGACGCCAAGGTAATCGCCGTCCAGTACGCGATTACCGCGATCGCCGTCGGGTTGGTCGCCCTGGTGTTGTCGGGAATCATGCGGCTGCAGCTGGGATTCCCGCACGTGTTTTCGTTCATCACGCCGAGCAACTATCTCCAGTTCGTGACCATGCACGGCATGATCATGGTCATCTACCTGCTCACCGCGCTTTTCCTCGGCGGGTTCGGCAATTACCTCATTCCGCTGATGGTCGGTGCGCGCGACATGGTCTTTCCGTACGTCAACATGGTGAGCTACTGGGTGTATCTGTTCGCCGTGCTGCTGCTGATGGCGAGCTTCTTCGTGCCCGGCGGGTCCACGGGCGCCGGCTGGACGCTGTATCCGCCGCAGGCGATCCTCCCCGGTACGCCGGGGGCGAAATGGGCATCATCCTGATGCTCCTTTCGCTCGCTTCTTTCATCATCGGGTTCACGATGGGCGGGCTGAACTACGTGGTGACCGTGCTGCAGGCCCGCACGCGGGGCATGACGATGATGCGCCTGCCCCTGACGGTATGGGGCATCTTCATGGCGACCATCCTCGCGCTTCTCGCATTCCCCGCGCTGTTCGTCAGCGCCATCATGATGCTGCTGGACCAGACGCTCGGCACGAGCTTCTTCATGCCCGCCCTCGTCTCGAAGGGCGAGACACCTGGATTACAACGGCGGCAGCCCGATCCTGTTCCAGCATCTGTTCTGGTTTTTCGGCCATCCCGAGGTCTACATCGTCGCCCTTCCGGCCTTCGGCATCGTCTCCGACCTGATCAGCGTTCACGCGCGGAAGAACATCTTCGGCTATCGGATGATGGTCTGGGCGATCCTCGCCATCGGCGGCCTGAGCTTCATCGTCTGGGCGCATCACATGTACGTGAGCGGGATGAACCCGTACTTCGGCTTCTTCTTCGCCACGACCACGCTGATCATCGCCATCCCGACGGCGCTCAAGGTCTACAACTGGGTGCTGACGCTGTGGCGCGGCAACATCCACCTCACGGTGCCGATGCTGTTCGCCATCGGCTTCGTCTTCACTTTCATCAATGGCGGGTTGACCGGACTGTTCCTCGGCAACGTGCCCGTCGACATCCCGCTTTCCGGCACGATGTTCGTCGTCGCCCATTTCCATATGGTGATGGGGGTGTCGCCGATTCTGGTGGTGTTCGGCGCGATCTACCACTGGTATCCGAAGATCACCGGCCGAATGCTGAACGACACTCTGGGCAAGTTTCACTTCTGGGTCACGTTCCTCGGCACCTATGCCATCTACTATCCGATGCATTACCTGGGCTTCCTGGGCGTTCCGCGCCGCTACTACGCAATCGGGAATGTCGACCTCGTTCCGCCATCGGCGCAATCGCTGAACGAAGCGATCACCATCGCTGCGCTGATCGTCGGCGCCGCGCAGCTCGTGTTCCTGTACAACCTGATCTGGAGCTATTTCAAGGGCAAGCCGGCGGGCGGCAACCCCTGGCGCGCGACGACGCTGGAGTGGCAAACGCCGCGATACGCCGCCGAGGCACGGCAACTTCGGGCCGACGTTGCCGGTGGTTTATCGCTGGGCCTACGACTACAGCGTGCCGGGCGTCGCCGAGGACTTCATCCCGCAGAACCAGCCGCCGAGCCGGAAAGGCGGAGGCTTCGAGACAATGCCCGAAGCTCCCGCGTCGGCGTATCCCCACGGATCGAAGGCGAAGCGATGACCACGATGCTGATCCCGCTGGTCGTCGTGTCGACGCTGATGGCCGTCGTCGTGTGGTGGCTGCTTCGACAGACGCTCAACGTCAGCCCCTGGATAGAGCGGCGTCCGATTGAAAGCGCCGACGGCGACGGCGCGTTGTCGTTACCCACGGTAAAGGTGGGTCTCGGCGTGTTCCTCGCGGTGGCCACGTCGCTGTTTGCGCTGCTCATCAGCGCGTACTTCATGCGCAAGCTGGGGGAGGACTGGGCGACGTTGGTCGTGCCGAAGGTGCTCTGGCTCAACACCGCATTGCTGGTTCTGAGCAGTATTGCGATGGAACGGACGCGGGCTGCCGCCCGATGGGGCCGGATCGATGGGGTCAGGAGCGGCCTGGTTGCCGGGGGTGCTTTCAGCTTCCTGTTCCTCGCCGGACAGCTTTGGGCATGGCAGCAACTCAATGCCTCGGGTTATTTCGCAGCGGGCAATCCCGCCAACGCCTTCTTTTATCTGCTGACCGCGGTCCACGGCTTGCACCTCGTGGGCGGCCTGTGGGTGTGGGCCAGGACCGCCGCGAAGGTCTGGCGCGGCGTCGAAGTCGCCACAGTGCGCCTGACCGTGGAATTGTGCGCGGTGTACTGGCACTATCTGCTCCTGGTTTGGCTCGTTTTGTTCGCGTTGCTGTTGTCGACTTGAGAGGGGGATCACGGGCATGACGCAACCTGCGCCGAGTAGTGCGGAGGGAGCTCTCCCGCTGCCTGAGGGCTTGCGAGGCATCGTCGCCGACTGGTCGTCGGACCAGCGGGCGTTCAAGAACGTCCCCTGGGGGAAGGCCATGATGTGGATCTTCCTCCTGAGCGACACGTTCATCTTCAGCTCCTTCCTGATTTCGTACATGACGGTGCGCATCTCCACGACCGTCCCCTGGCCCAACCCCAGCGAGGTTTTCGGATTGAGGATCGGGGGCAAGGAAGTTCCCGCTGCTCCTGATCGCCATCATGACGTTCGTGCTGATCAGCAGCAGCGGAACGATGGCCATGGCGGTCAACTACGGCTATCGAAAGGATCGGGTCAAGACGTTCTCTCTGTTGTTGGCAACCGCGGCGCTGGGAGCCACTTTCGTCGGCATGCAGGCCTTCGAATGGACCAAGCTGATCCTCGGTGAAGGCGTGCGGCCCTGGGGCAATCCCATGGGCGCGGCTCAGTTCGGCTCGAGCTTCTTCATGATCACCGGCTTCCACGGCACGCACGTGTCGATCGGCGTGATCTTCCTGATCATCGTCGCGATCAAGGTGCTGCGTGGGGACCTCGATCACCAGCGGCCGGGCTTCCTGACGGGCAGGAAGGGGAACTACGAAATCGTCGAGATCATGGGCCTCTACTGGCACTTCGTCGATCTGGTGTGGGTGTTCATCTTCGCGGTCTTCTATCTCTGGTAGGTAAGCCATGCCACACGCAGAGGTTCAGGAACATCCGGCCGCGGGCCACCCCCACGCCGCGGCGGGCGCGCAACATCACGAGGTCGGACAACAACATCCGCTCGGGATCTACTTCAAGATCTGGGGATTGCTGTTCGTCCTTTCCACCGCGTCCTACCTGGTCGACTACTTCCATTTCCAGGGCTACCTGCGGTGGTTTCTGATCATCACGTTCATGTTGCTGAAGGCCGGGCTCATCGTCGCCGTCTTCATGCACATGCTGTGGGAGCGGTTGGCCCTGATGTACGCGATCCTCGTCCCGCCGTTGCTGCTGCTCGTGCTCATGGGGATCGGAGCGCTCGAGGCCGACTATACGTTCCTTACGCGCGGCATCTTTTTCGGGCCGAGCGCCACGGCCCCGGCGGCCGCCGAGGCGCCCGCGAAGAATCACTAGCAGCCCGCCGCCCCGTCAGTCTGGGCCGTTGCGAACGCATGCGTGCGAGCGCAAGCCTGGCGGGCGCCCGGGCATAGCGATTGCTGTACGCTACTCCCACCAAGGGGTGGACGGTGCTCAGGCGCGCCTGCGTCGCCCCCTGAGGTGCGCGGACGCCCACATCGCCGGTCGGGTCGGCGAGAATGTCCGCCGCCGAGAGACCGCCGTCCGGCATTTCACGAATGGCGAATCATCCTCGAATTGCCCTGCAAGGCGATCAGCCAGTGCCGGGTGGACGATCCCGTTCCCGCCAATTCGACCTGCGGGTGAGCATGCAGGAGCTTCTCCAGCACCGACTCCTGATCGGGCGCGAGATCCACGAAGAAAATATGCTTGCCGTCCTTCAAGGCTTTTTCGAAACGGATGAAATTGTGATTGGGCTTCTGGATTCCCAGGAAGCCGCCCTCCCACGTGCAAAAGCCGAGCACGATGACGGCGAGAAAGATGAAGGGTATCCAGCCGGCCGCGGTTTCCGTCCAGCCGGCGAAATACGCGATGGCGAGAACGAGCACGGAAGCGCAAATTCCGATCACGGCGCCGCGCGTCGTCGAGTGGACGAGGTCGGTCTTCATGAACGACTCGACCTCGTGCAGATGCCGATGCTGGTGCACTTCCGCATCATCGCCGCTCAGGACATGGATCTGCGGCGTGGTGATGCCTGCGGCCTCCAACTGCTCTTCCAGGACCTCGAGGTCGTCCAGGCTGTTGCCGATGAAATAATGCCGTAGCAGCTTCACGTTTCGCTCCTCCTGGTTTTGTCACCGCGGCAAATGCGTCAGCCGGAATTGCGTGCGCCAGCGACGCGACGGAAATTCTATCCGCGTATCACGTCCCGCGGAAGCCGGTGAGCCCCGCGCGGCCGCAGCACCCGCGTCCGTGGAGAGATCGGCTGATTTTCGCTTGCCGTCGGCATACCCCTTCCGCCGACGCGGTTGGTTTCCTGCGCCGGAACGACGGAGTAACGGAAGAGATACGACGGACCGGGCGGCAAAAAAAGCCCGGCACGAGGGCCGGGCTTGTCGGCTTGCGGACCGCAGCGCCAGCCCGGAGAGCCGGTGCGCGGGGACCGACGGGGGGATGGTAGAGGTGGCCTCAGCCGGCGGCACCGCCTTGGAAGTGCTCGCGCATCTTCTGGCGGAAGGATTCCATCCGTGCCATCCGTTTTTGCAGCATGTCGCGGACGACCGCTTTCTGTTCGGGCGAGAACGTCGCGTAGAGATTCAGCCACTGGGTGCGGACTTGCGTGCGCAACGTCTGACCCTGGGCGCGCGCATCGTCGGCCACGGCGGCGACGGCCGCGAGATCCGGTTCAGACTTGGCGAGCTCCGCCGTCATGGCGTCCTTCACCTTCTGCATCAGCGCGAGGCCCTGTTGATGGGCTGCCTTCGATTGCGCAACCGCCGCATCGAACATCGTTTGCTGCGACGTGTTGAGGTTCAAGTTCGCCTTCGCGTGGGCGATCACATGGCCGAACATTTCGTCACCGCCGCCCATCGGGCCACCGTGCCCTCCGGGCGCGCCAACCGGTTGCGCGAGCGCTGCACCGGCGAGTGTGAATGCAAACGCCGCTGCTGCCGCGACAGCGGCGCGACGCGGGCTGAAACGATTGGAACGGGAGTTGCCGAGCATGGTGTTTCCTTTCCTCATCAAGTGATCCGAACGGGGTGAACGCATCGTCTGCCGCGGTTGACGCGAGCCTTCCGTTGACCTGGACACAATTGTCGCTCGACGTTCAGCCGTGCATCAGCTTCGATTGCAACCGGACATTGCGCGCGGGGCCCCGCGTTACAATCGGTTACAAACGCTGGCCCACTGCCGTCCGCTGCCACCGTTTAATGCCACATGCCCCAAAGGAATGCCCCGCCGCGAATCCTCGTCGTCGACGATGACGTGCGGTTGCGCGACCTCCTGTCCCGCTATCTGAGCGAGCAGGGTTTTCAGGTGGCGACGCTTGCCGACACGCGCGACCTCGACAAGAAACTGCAGCGCGACCCCCCGCACCTGGTTGTCCTCGACCTGATGCTGCCCGGCGAAGACGGCCTCGCCGTATGCCGGCGCCTGCGCGGGGCCGGTGAGACCGTTCCGATCATCATGCTGACGGCGAAGGGCGAAGACGTCGATCGCATCGTCGGCCTGGAGATGGGCGCCGACGATTATCTGGCAAAGCCCTTCAATCCACGCGAGCTCGTCGCGCGGATCCATGCGGTGCTGCGGCGACAGACCGAACGTCTCGCACCGGGTGCGCCCGCCTCCGCCGGGAAGGCCGCATTCGGCCGCTTCGTGCTCGACTTCGCCGCGCGGACGCTTTCCGAGGGCACCGACACCGTCCACCTCACCACTGGCGAGTTCTCGCTCGTCAAGGTGTTCGTGCAACACCCGCGGCAGCCGCTCGCCCGAGAGAAGCTGATGCTACTCGCACGCGGCCGCGATCACGACGTGTTCGACCGCGCGATCGACGTGCAGGTCTCGCGCCTGCGGAAGCTCGTCGAGCCTGACCCCGCCAACCCGCGCTATATCCAGACGGTCTGGGGCTTCGGCTACGTCTACGTTCCCGACGATGCGGGCAGCGGCACGCCGGCCGGTGACGGGGGCGCGCCGTGACGCTCCGCGACCTGGGCAACAGCCGCTAGCAGTCAACGTGACCCTGATCCCGCGCTCGCTGTTCTGGCGTCTCGCGCTCCTGCTCCTCGCCGCCGTCGCGATCGCCCTCCTCGCGACGATCCTCCTCTTCCGCCACGACCGTGCGACGCTCATCGCGCGCGCGTTCGGCGATACGAAGATCGTTCAGCTGCAGGCGGTGCGCGTGGCGCTCGAGTCCTCCGACGCACGCGAGCGACGGGAAACCGTGGCGCGGATCGGGCACGAATACGACGTGCGCATCATTCCCGAAAGCGAACGGCCTCTGCTGGGAGCAGGCGCGCCGGTCCGGCCGGCGATGCAGGAACTGGAGCGGCAATTGCGCGAGCGCCTGGGACCGGGAACGCAGGTGCGCGCTGCGCCGGGGCGCGGACTGCTGTTCGTCCGCGTCGAAGCGGGCGGCGAAGGCTACTGGATCGGATTTCCGCTCGCGCCGCGAACGCCTGCCGAGGAGGAACCGTCGCGTGCACTCATCTGGAGCCTTTCGCTCGCTGCGGTGCTGCTGGCCGCGGCGTTCGGCTTCGCGCGTTATCTCGCGCGGCCGCTCACCGAGCTCGCCGGAGCGGCCGAACGTGTCGGGCGCGGCGAAATGCCGCCGCCGCTTCCGGAGCATGGCCCGTCCGAGATCGCGAACCTCAACCGGGGATTCAATCGAATGACGGCGAGTCTGCGGCAGCTCGAAGAAGATCGCGCGCTCCTGCTCGCGGGCGTCTCCCACGACCTGCGCACCCCGCTCGCGCGCCTGCGCCTCGGCGTGGAAATGGGAACGCGCAACGAGGCGGCGCGTGCGGGAATGGTCGACGACATCGAGGAAATGGACCGGATCATCGGCCAGTTCCTCGATTTCGCGCGGAGCGACCGCGAAACGGCGCTCGAGCCGCACGACATCAACGATATCGTCCGCGTGTGCGTCGAGCGCTACCTGCGCAGCGGCGCCGACGTGCGCTTCGCCGCCGGCGCGCTGCCGCCGGTCGCCGTGCGCCCGACCGCCATTTCGCGGCTGGTCGCAAACCTGATCGACAATGCGCTCGCCTACGGTGCTCCGCCGGTCGAGGTCACGACGGCGATCGCGGACAATCGCATCGTGCTCGACATCGCCGACCGCGGTCCCGGTATCGCTCGCGATCAGGTCGCGCGCCTGAAGCTGCCGTTCACGCGGGCGTCGGCGGCCCGCACGAGCGCCAATGGGGTCGCAGGGGCGGGACTGGGGCTCGCCATCGTCGACCGCATCGCGCGAATGCACAGCGGAACGTTTGACCTGCTCGCGCGCGAGGGCGGCGGGACGGTGGCGCGGGTGAGCCTCCCGATCGCGGCGTAGCGACCTCGCCGCGACGAGGTCAGGCGGCTGGGGGAGCGCGTGCCGAGTCGGGCGGTGGGCCGGAGGTCGCCCGGCGGGCGTTGCGCGCCCAGCGCATGCACGGTTGCTCGACTGCGACCAGACTGAGCTCGGCGAGCGCGAGCGTCAGCACGATGATGACCAGCACCGCTGCCGTCCCTCCAAATGGCAGATATCTTTGGCTAAGAAAGAGCACGATCAGGTGCCACAGATAGATTCCGTAACTGATCTTGCCGAGCCAGAGCATCGGCCGCCATGACGGCGGCGCGTGGGCGGGCGACGACAGCACGGCGAGCAGCGCGATCGCGGCGAAGACGGCGACCAGGCTGCGGAACAAGACGGCCATTGGCAGCGACGTCCAATAGTTCGCCGCGTTCGCGTCATAGATGATGTAGATCGTGACGAACAGCGCGAGCGCGAGGACGGCAAGCGAGACGCTGCGGGCGCGGCCCGGCTTCGGCGCGCCCAGGAGGCGTATGAGTCCGCCCAGCGCAAAGCTGTCGATGAGCGCAGGAACCTGCGACAGCGCGTGGCTTATCGCGATGTCCGTCGGCGCCGCGTTGCGCAGCCAGCGCCACGCAACCAGGCGGTACGCGAGCACGGCGCCCAACAGCAGCAGATAACCCAATACCAGGGTTTTGCGCCTTTGGCGGGCTGCCAGCGGCACGACGAGGAAGGCGATCAAGTACAGCTGCATTTCGACGCCCAGCGACCAGGAAACTCCGTTGATGCTGAATGCCGTGCCCTGGAAGAGGTTGTGCACCAGCAAGAGGTGGCTCAACACCTGAAACGCCGCGTTCTGCTCCAGGGCGGCGGAACTGACCGCCGCCAGGAAAACGGCGGACGTGAGGTAGTACAAAGGCAGGATGCGAGCGAGACGCGAGCGCCAGAAATTCATCGCGTATCGTGGCGAATCCATCTGGCGCAATACTGCGGCGGTGATTACGTATCCACTGATGACGAAGAACAGGTCGACGCCCGTCCAGCCGGCGCCGAAGACGGCGAGCGGAGTACCCGAAACATCCCATGGCAACAGCCCGATGCAGTGGAACAGCATGACGCTGACCGCCGCGATGCCGCGCAGCACCTCGAGCCCGTCGTGCCAATCATCACCTGCATTGCGCGGCACCCAATGCGAATCGATTCGAGCTGGGAGCGCCAGCGAACCCTCCAGGAGGACTGAATTCGGCATTTGCTTCGCTTGTCGCGTTGTCCTGATCCGCCACGTCTTTCGACGGGCTCTAGCCGCAATCGCTTGGAACGCTCCGCCGCGGGGACTCAGCGCGATGCGCTACGCGTGCATCCTGCCGGACGCCGCGATGCTCTGCGCGGTTTTGCGCTTCCGCACAATGACCGGATCGAAAGAAATCTAGCCCCGGGACAGCAGTACCGTCGCCATTGCAGCGATGCCCTCGCTGCGGCCAGCGAAGCCGAGACGCTCCGTCGTCGTCGCCTTGACGCTTACCCGCGCAACGTCGCACGCGAGGTCCGCGGCAACGTTAGCACGCATCGCGGGCACATGTGGAGCGAGCTTCGGCGCTTGCGCAATCACCGTCGTGTCCAGGTTTTCGATCCGCCAGCCATGGCGCGTCATGAGCGTCGCGACGTGGCGCAGGAGCGCGCGGCTGTCCGCATCCTTCCAGCGCGCGTCGGTGTCGGGAAAGTGCGCGCCGAGGTCACCCAACGCGAGCGCGCCCAGGATCGCATCGCACACGGCATGGACCAGCACGTCGGCGTCGGAGTGACCTTCGAGCCCGCGGTCGTGAGGAATCGACACCCCGCCCAGAACGAGCTTGCGACCGACGACCAGCGCGTGGACGTCGAAGCCGTTGCCGATGCGCATCATGGCCGTGCCTCCACGCGCGCGGCTATCGCCACCGCGCCGCTTCGCAATGGCGACCCGTTCGTGCCTCCGGACCGCCCGGCGGTGCTCATGACGACGCTCCCTGCAGCGCGAGCACCGCCGCCGCGAGCGCGAGGTCCGCGGGATAGGTGATCTTGACGTTTTGCGCGCTGCCGGTCACGAGCCGCGGCGAGGCGCACACGCCGGTGATCGCGAGCGCCTCGACCGCCTGCGCCTCGTCGGTCGCGGCAAGCGCTCCGGACAGCGCAAGGGCGGCGCGCAGGATTCGGTGGCGGAACATCTGCGGCGTCTGCGCCTGCCACAACCCCGCCCGATCCTCGGTGCGCAGCACTCGCGCAGGAGCCTTCCCGTCGTCGCGCTTCAACGTGTCGGCGACCGGGATCGCGAGCAGGCCGCCGACCTCGTCGTGGGACAGCTCGGCGACGAGGCGCAGCACGGCTTCGACGGGGACACAGGGCCGCGCCGCATCGTGCACCAGAATCCAGTCGTCGTCGTGGCACCGGGTCGCCAACGCAGCGACGCCGTTGGCGACGGTTTCGGCGCGCGTCGCGCCGCCGCAGCGCAGCGCTTCGACATCCGGTTGCGCGCCGATCAGCGCATCGTATAACGCGTCGTCGGGCGCCAGCACGACGACGATCGCGACCGGCGCCAGTGCCGCCACCAGCCGGTCGAGCGTGCGCGCGAGCAGCGGCCGGCCAGCCAGGTCGGCATACTGCTTGGGAGCCGTCCCACCGAAGCGACTGCCGCCGCCGGCCGCAGGAACGAGCGCGAACAGACGTGGAGCCTCGCTCATAGAAGCAGCGCGATCCGCTCCTCGTCGAGCGGCTTGAAGCCGAGGCGCTCGTAGAAGCGCCAGGCGCCTTCGTTGTCGCGATGACACGCCGAATCGATTCGCGTCACGCCGTGCGCGCCAAGGTATTTTGCGAGCGCGGTCAGCATCGCCGTACCGACGCCGCGCCCTTGCCAGCCTTCGCCGATCGTCACATCGTCGAGCTTGGCCACGAGCGAGCCGCGCGAGGTCGAGATCGCGTAGCAGACGACGCACGCGCCCGCGGCGATGCGCGCATCGCCGCCGCTCGCGAACGCGAGCCACACGAACCCGATTTCCGGATGCGCGATGAACAGTCGCAGCGCGCGGGCGAGCGCCTCCACGCCGCCATCGCCATACGCCGCGCTCGACGCGAGGTAATGCGCGTCGCGACGCAGGAAGTTCGCGAGCAGGGCTTCGGCATCCGCGCGCGTCGCCGCCGTCATCGGCGCGCAGACGAGTGAAGCCGTGGCCGCCGCGGTTTCGGCGCGCAGCATTCCGGCGCTCATCCGCGAATCCTGGCGTTCATGGCACTGCCTCGGCGACAAGGGACTCCAGCGCGGCGCGGATCGCGTGGTGGGATCGGCACCGGACGCTGCGTCGCGCGGTCCACCCACACATGGACGAAGTGGCCGGTCGCGGCGGGCTCGTCGTCGTCGCGCCGGAAGATCCCGATCTCGTAGTTGACCGACGACGTCCCGATTTTCGCCACGCGCAGTCCCACGTCGACAATTTCCGGGAACGTCAGCGACTTCCTGAACCGGCACATCGTCTCGACGACGAGGCCGATGGCCGGCCGCGTGGCCGATGTCGAGGCCGCCGGCGCGGATCAGATGCTCGTTGACCGCGGTGTCGAAGTAGGAGTAGTAGGTGACGTTGTTCACGTGCCCGTAGTTGTCGTTGTCCATCCAGCGCGTCGGGATCGCGAGGAAGTGGCGATAGCCCGCGCGCAGGCCGCTGCGGTGGGCGGATGCGGACGGGCTCATTGCGGGGGTGGTTTGCGGCACGCGGGGCGCTATGCCGGCGGCGGCCGAATCCGCCGACCATCCGCTGGCATCGAGCAGCTCGATCCAGTGCCGGACCGGGCGGTGGCGCCGTCGGCAAGATGGACAGGCAGCCGATGTTCGCCGTCGCGATGACGTCCGGCTCGCCCCGCCTCGAGCGCCGCGAGCTTGTTGGCCTTGAGCTGGCGCCGAAAGCTCGGGCTGCAGGATCGAGTACGTGCCGGCCGAGCCGCAGCAGAGGTGCGCGTCCGGCACGGGCGTGAGCTCGAGCCCCAGCGCGTGCAGGATTTCCTCGACCCGGCCCTTCGATCTTCATGCCGTGCTGCAGCGTGCACGGCGAATGGAACGCGACCTTGCGCGACCCCATGTCCATCGCGACCTTCGGCGCGATCCGCGTCCATTCGGCGGCGATGACCTCGACGGTATCGCGCGCGAGCTCGGAGATCCGTCTGCGCCTTCGCGGCGTAGGCGGCGTCGAGGCGAAGCAGATGCCCGTAGTCCTTGACCATGACGCCGCAGCCGCTCGCGGTGACGACGATCGCCTCCGCGCCGCGCTCGACGTGCGGCCACCACGCGTCGATGTTGCGCTTCACGATGCGCGCGGCCCGCGTCCTGCGCGCTCAGGTGATACGGCAGCGCGCCGCAGCAGCCGCCGCCGGGACCCGCACGAGCGAGATGCCGATCGCGGTCGAGCACGCGGGCCATCGCGGCGTCGATGTTGGGCGCGAGCGAGCCTTGCACGCAACCGTCGAGCGCGAGCATCTTGCGCGCGTGGCGGTCGGCGGGCCAGATGCCCGGAACGACGCGCGCCCGGGATCGCGTGCGGCCAGCTCGCGCGGAAGGAGCGACTTCACGCAGGCGCCCCGCCGCAATGGCGGCGCCGAACAGCGGGGCCCGACAGAAGTCCCGCGCAGGATCGCCAGCGCTGCGCCTGCTCGGCGGGCGAGCGGCGGACGCTTGGTCGACGATGTGGCGCCCGATGTCGAGCAGGCGCCCGTAACTTGACGCCGGACGGGCACGTCGTCTCGCAATTGCGGCAAGTGAGGCAGCGGTCGAGGTGCAGCTGCGTCTTGGCTGTCGTGACCGCGCCTTCCAGCACCTGCTTGATCAGGTAGATGCGACCGCGCGGGCTGTCGAGCTCGTCGCCCAGCAGCTGGTAGGTGGGGCAGGTCGCCGTGCAGAAGCCGCAATGGACGCACGAGCGAAGAATCGCGTCGGCCTCCCGGCCATCGGGCGTGTCGCGAATGAAATCGGCGAGCGCGGTCTGCACGTGGACTCTAGATGTCGGGATAGAGCCGGCCGCGGATTGAGGATGCCAGCCGGGTCGAACGTGGCCTTCAGCCGCCGATGCAGCGCGTGCAGCGTCTCGGGCAGCGGATGAAACGCGCCGGCGCGTCTTGTCCGCCGCCCGGAACAGCGTCGCGTGGCCGCCGTGACTGGCCGCCCAGGCGCGCACCCGCGCGGCGTCGGCGCGCTCGGCCGGCGGCAAGCCAGCGCAATGCGCCGCCCCACTCGATCAACTGCTCGCCCCCGAGGTCGGTGTACGGCGCCGTCGACTTGACGGACAGGCGCCACAGCGGCGCGCCGGCCGCGCGCGGCAACGAAGAAAGGCTGCGTGTGCTCGCGCACGCTGCGCCAGAAGGCACCGCCCCGGTCGTTCCCGGGCAGCGGCTTGCCGCCGATGCCCTGCACGGCTGCTTCGACGGCGGACGGGGCGCCGGACAGCCGCACCGCGAGCCGGCCGGCGTGATAGGCAGGTGGCCGAGACGGGCAGCGGCTTGCCGCCCCATTCGTTCATGCGCCGGATCGCCTCGTCGGCCGAGCATTCGAAGACCCGCGTCGCCTCGGCCTTGGGGCAAGGCACGCACTTGAGCGACACCTCGGTGATGACGCCGAGCGTGCCCAGCGCGCCGGTCATCAGGCGCGCCACGTCGAATCCGGCGACGTTCTTCATCACGCGGCCGCCGAAAGAGAGGTCCTCGCCCTTGCCGTCGAGCATCCGCACGCCGAGGACGAGATCGCGCACCGCGCCGGCATAGGGCCGGCGCGGACCCGAAAGCCCGCGGCGACGGAATCCGCCGAGCGTCGCGTCCTCGCCGAAGCGCGGCGGCTCGAACGCGAGCATCTGGCCGCACGCGCGCATCGTGCGCTCGATCTGCGCGAGCCGCGTTCCCGCGCGCGCGGTGATGCACGAGCTCGGTCGGATCGTAGTCGACGATGCCGCGCGTAGGCGTGGTGTCGAGCACGTCGCCTGTCGAGCGCCTGCCGTAGAAATCCTTGGTGCCGCCGCCGCGGATGCGCAGCGGCGTGCTCCGCCGCCGCCGCCGCGCGGATCCGCGCCTGCCAGCCCGCAATCACCGCATCGGTCATGGGTCGGATCGCGAAACGTCGATCACGCGACGGTCCGGCGGCCGCGGCCGCGAGCTTGTCGCGATAGATGACGCGCGGCTCGTCGGCCTCGATGATGGCCGTTTCCTTCAGCGCCGCGGCTTCCCATTCGCGCAGGAACGGATGCGCGAGCAGCGCGCGCAGATAGCCGGCGGCCGCGCCGTCGGGCGGGACGCCGTAGGTGCGGAAGCGAAACGCGACCGGCGCATAGAAGGCGTCGGCGAGCGAGAACGCGCCGCACAGGTACGCTCCGCCGCCGCTCCGAACCGCCGCCGACCCTCGGTCCAGATCTCGTTTACGCGCGCGATGTCGGCGGCGAGCGCGGTCGACCACGGCCGCACGTCGACGCGCTCGCGTACGCACATCGTCATCTCGTTTCGCAGCGCCGAGAAGCCCGAATGCATCTCTGCCGCGATGGACCGCGCCCACGCGCGGGCGACGGGATCGGCGGGCCACATGCCGGGATGCCGCTCGGCGAGATATTCGGCGATCGCGAGCGAATCCCAGACCACGACATCGCCGTCGTGCAAGCACGGGCACGCGCGCCGACGGCGAGAACGCGCGATTGTCCGGATTGGGCTCCACTCCCCTCGAAGCGCGACCATCACTTCCCGGAACGGCGCGCCGGAGAGCTTCATCGCGAGCCAGCCGCGCAGCGACCACGACGAGTAGTTCTTGTTGCCGATGTAGAGCGTATACATGTCGAGAACGGGTATGAAGTGACTGACGTCAGGCGGAGCAACCGACGGCGAGGACGTCAACCCGCTGCTAACCCCTGATCGCCGACGACTTCCATCGGCACCGTCTTGCCCGGATTCATGATGTTGCGCGGGTCGAGCGCGCGCTTGATCGAGCGCATCAGCTCCACCGCTTCGCCGTGCTCGGCGACGAGCGCGTCGAGCTTGTGCACGCCGATGCCGTGCTCGCCGGTGCAGGTGCCGCCCATGGCAATCGCGCGCAGGCTGACGCGCTCGGCGAGCGCCTCGGCTTTCGCGCGCTCGTCTGCGGTGTCCGGGTCGAACAGGACGACGAGGTGGAAGTTGCCGTCGCCGACATGGCCGACGATCGGCGCGAGAGAGCCCGGTGGCTTCGACATCGGCCTTGGTCTCGAGCACGCAATCGGCGAGCCGCGAAATCGGCACGCAGGCATCGGTGGCGAAATCCCTCCTTGCCCGGATGCACGCCTTCGCCGCGTAATAGGCGGCGTGCCGCGCCTTCCACAGGCGCGTGCGGTCCTCGGGCCGCGTCGCCCATTCGAACGCGCTGCCGCCGAATTCCGCGGTGATCGCCTGCATCATCGTCCGCCTGCTCCGCCACGCCTGCCTCGGTGCCGTGGAACTCGAAGAACAGCGTCGGCGCGGCGTTGAATGCCTTCGAGCTTCGAATAGCGGATGCACGCGTCCATCTGCACGTCGTCGAGCAACTCGATCCGCGCGACGGGAATGCCGTGCTGCATCGCCACGATGACGGTGTTGACGGCGCCTTCGAGGTCCGGGAACTGGCAGACGGCCGCGCGAGATCGCCTGCCGGAACGCCATAGAGGCGGAGCTGGATCTCGGTGATGACGCCGAGCGTGCCTTCGGCGCCGACGAAGAGCCGCGTGAGGTCGTAGCCGGCGCTCGACTTGCGCGCGCGCCCGCCGGTGCGGACGATCCGGCCGTCGGCGGTGACGACGGTGAGCCCCAGCACGTTCTCGCGCATCGTGCCGTAGCGCACGGCGTTGGTGCCGGACGCGCGCGTCGACGCCATGCCGCCGATCGTCGCGTTGGCGCCCGGATCGATCGGGAAGAAGAGTCCGCGTGCCCTTGCAGCTCGGCATTGAGCTGCTCGCGCGTGCACGCCCGCCTGCACGCGGCAGTCGAGATCCTCCGCATTGACTTCCAGCACGCGGTCCATCTGCGACAGGTCGAGCGCAGACGCCGCCGTAGAGCGCCGCGACGTGGCCTTCGAGCGACGTGCCGACGCCGAACGCGATCACCGGCACGCGCGCGGCGTGGCACAGCCGCACGATCGCCGCGACTTCCTCGTTGGTGTGCGGGAACACGACGACATCGGGCAGCGCGGCGTCGGCCATGCCTTCGCCGTGGCTGTGCTGCTCGCGAATGGCGTTGCGAGGTGACGGCGCGCGCTGCCGTAATCGTCGGCGAGCCTCGTGACGAGGTCGGCGACATCGCGCGCATCGGGCCGCGCGCGGCGCAGATCGGCATGGAAGTTCATGGCCGACCTCGCTTTCAGAATCGCGGAATGCTCCGGATGCGGAATTTGCCCTGCGTGCACGTGCAGCTTGCCGAATTCGCGCGCAGCGCGCGAGCGTCGGGCACGCCCTTGCCGGGATTGAGCAGGCGAATGCGGCGTCGAACGCGGCCTTGATCGCCGAGGAAGCGCTCGAGCTCCGCCGGCCGGAACTGGACGCACATCGCCGGCCAGCTTCTCGACGCCGACGCCGTGCTCGCCGGTGATCGTGCCGCCGACCTCGATGCAGAGCTCGAGGATCGCGGCGCCGAATGCCTCGGTGCGCTCGGCCTCGCCCGCGCTGTTGGCATCGAACAGGATCAGCGGATGCAGGTTGCCGTCGCCCGCGTGGAACACGTTGGCGCAGCGCAGTCCGAATTGCTTCGACAACGCCGCGATCCGCGCGCAGCACGTGCGCGCAGCGCGCGCGCGGGATCGTGCCGTCCATGCAGTAGTAGTCGGGCGATGATGCGGCCGATCGCCGGAAACGCCGCCTTGCGTCCCGACCAGAAGCAGCAGCCGCTGGGCTTCGTCCTTCGACACGCGGATTTCGGTCGCGCCCGCTTCGGCCAGCACGCGGCTTGATCTCCGCCATGTCCGCCGCGACTTCCTCCGGCGTGCCGTCGGTCTCGACCAGCAGCACCGCCGCGGCATCGAGCGGATAGCCGGCGTGGACGAATTCCTCGACCGCGCGCGTGGCCGGCTGGTCCATCATCTCGAGCCCGGCCGGCACGATGCCCGCGGCGATGATCGCGGCGACGGCCGCGCCGGCCTGCTCCGACGTCGTCGAACGCCGCCAGCGCGACCTGCGCCAGCTGCGGCTTCGGCATCAGCTTGACCGTGATTTCGGTGATCACGGCGAGCAGGCCCTCCGATGCCGTTGATCAGCGCCAGCAGGTCGTAGCCGGGGCTGTCGGGCGCGTCGCCGCCGAACTCGACGATCTCGCCGGTGATGAGCACGCCGCGCACGCGGCGCACGTTGTGCACCGTGAGTCCGTACTTGAGGCAATGCACGCCGCCCGCGTTCTCGGCGACGTTGCCGCCGATCGTGCAGGCGATCTGCGACGACGGGTCCGGCGCGTAGTACAGGCCGTGCGGCGCCGCGGCTTCGGAGATCGCGAGGTTGCGCACGCCGGGCTGGACGACGGCCGTGCGCGCGAGCGGGTCGATGGCGAGGATCTTCCGGAACTTGGCGAGCGAGAGCAGCACGCCGTCGCTGTCGGGCATCGCGCCGCCGGAAAGGCTCGTCCCCGCGCCGCGCGCGACCACCGGAACCCGCGCGGCGTGGCAGCGTCTGAGGATCGCGACGACCTGCGCTTCGTTCTCGGGAATGGCGACCGCAGCCGGCAGCTCGCGATAGATCGTGAGGCCGTCGCATTCGTAGGGCCGCGTGTCTTCGGCCGTCGTCAGCAGCGCCGACGGCGGCAGGATCGCCGCGAGCTGGGCGTGGACGGCGGGATCGAGCATCTGGGGAGGGTGGGGTGGACGATGGCGCGGCAACGGCGGTGCCCCTGGGCCGCTGATTATTCCACATCGCCGCTCGTGCGGCACGCTGCAAGAACTTCGGAAAGAAAGCTCGGTCAGGACAAGATCGACCGGATCAGGAACACCAGGTAGCGCTTGGTCGTCGCCGGCGTCGTCGCGCCGAATTCTCCCGTCGTTCCCGCGCAGGCGGGAATCTCGCCGTTGACCTGCGATGAAAGACGCTGCGTCCCCGGCTCCGCGGCCACGACGGAGCCTCTCGAAAATCCTTCCTACGGCTTGATGTACGCGTAGTGCTCCTTCCATTGCAGCTCGGCGATGCGGACCACGCCCGAGGGCGTGAAGCTCGGCCCGAGGATGAACTGCTCCTTCTTGAGGTTGCGGTTCTTGAGCGTGATCTCGCAGATCTCGAACTTGACGCCCCGCCCTTCCAGGTCGTTGACCAGCGCGGCGAACTCCTGGTTGTTGGTCGTCTTCGCACCCTCCATCAGAAAGTCGACGCCCTCGGCGTGCGCGACGGCGACGATCTTCGCCGCCGGGTCGACGTCGAGATGGTTGCGGATGTTGCGCAAACCTTTGGTGGCTTGGGCGAGTCCGCTGTCGAAGTGATAGACGACCTTGTCCTGCGCCGAGGCGCCATAGGCGACCGCGCAGAGCGCGAGCGCAGCGACGACCCTGATAAACACGGTTCTCATGCGGGCTCCTTTGCCAGAGGAAATGGAGAGCTGCAATGCTACCGCACCTGGGAAAAGCCCTGCGGATGCGCTATCCGGGGTCCGCTCCAGGCCCCAGCCAATCCGCGACAGGTCTCGGCGCTTGGCGGCGACGAAGGGCAGCGGAACGTTCATAATTCGCCCTGGCGAGCGGCGTCGCAAGAGCGCCAGGGCCGCACTGACGCCCAGGGGAGCCCGTCGATGGCCAAGCAAACAATTGCGCGGAATGGTTCTGCGGCGCCCCGGGCGTCGTACGAGCTTCCGCTCCTGATCCGGTCGGGTCTCGATACGCTGGATTTCGGTTTCGCGATCTTCGACCGGGAGCTCGCGCTCGTCACGTGCAACGAGACCTTTCTCACGCTGCGCGGCTATCCTGCCGTGTTGAGCGAGGCGGGCACTGCGCTCATCGAGTTCTACCGCTTCAACGCGCAGCGGGGCGACTACGGGCCCGGTGACGCGGAAGCGCAATGCGCAAGAGCGTTTGGCCCGCGTCCGCACGCGCAGGCCGCACGAGCTCGAATACGCGTTGCCTTCCGGACAGATCCTCAACGTCCGCTACGCCCCGATCGCCGACGATGGGTTGGTGCTCGCTTATGCCGACGTCACTGCCCGCAAGCGGGCCGAGGAGCAGGTAGCGCAAAAGGAGGCCGAGCTGCAGATCGCGCTCGACAACATGCCCGGGGCGCTGGTCTTCACCGATGAGGATTTGAACCTCGTCTTCTGCAACGATCGCTTCAGGGAGATGTACCCGATCCCGAGGGACCTCTTGCAGCGCGGGCGCCCTTATCCCGACGTGTTCCACTTCCTCGCCGAGCACCGCTATTACGGCGACGGCGACGTCGGCACGCTGGTCGCGCGGCGGGTCGAAAGCCTTCGCCATCCCTCCGGCAAGACCTTCGAGGACCATACGCCGGACGGGAAGATCTACCGGGTGATCCGTCGCCGCATCGCGCCGCATGGCACGGTGACCGCCGTCACCGACGTCACCGAGCTCAAGCTCGCCGAGGAAAGTCTTGCGCGCAAGGAGGCCGAGCTTCATGTCGCGCTCGACAACATGCCCGGGGCGCTGGTTTTCACCGACGAGGATTTGAACGTCGTCTTCTGCAACGACCGTTTTGCCGAGATGTACCCGATCCCACGGGAGCTCTTACAGCGCGGACGCCCTTATCCCGACGTTTTCCGCTTCCTGGCCGAGCACGGCTATTACGGCGACGGCGACATCGGCACGCTGGTCGCGCGGCGGGTCGAAAGCCTGCGCGACCCGTCCGGCAAGGCGTTCGAGGACTACACCCCGGACGGAAGGATCTACCGGGTGATCCGCCGCCGCGTGACATCGTACGGCACGGTGACGGCAATCACCGACGTCACCGAGCTCAAGGAAGCCGAAACGAAGCTGCGCGAGGCGATGGCGCGAACCGAGGAAGCGAACAAGCGCGTCACCGAACAGAACGAGCGGCTCGAAACCCTCTCATCGAAGCTTGCGAAGTACCTGTCGCCGCAGCTGTACCGGTCGCTCTTCAGCGGAGAGAAGAGCGTCGAAGTCGCCGCCCAGCGCAAGAAGCTCACGATCTTCTTCTCGGACATCGCCGGATTCACGGAGACGACCGATCTGCTCGAATCCGAAGAGCTCACCAGCCTTCTCAATCAGTACCTGCGCGAAATGTCATCGATCGCCCTCGAATACGGCGCAACGATCGACAAATTCATCGGTGACGCGATCATGCTGTTCTTCGGCGACCCGGAAACGCGGGGCGCGCGGGAAGATGCGCTCGCGTGCGTCAAGATGGCAATCGCCATGCAGCAGCGCATGCGGGACCTGCAGGCCGAGTGGCGCGAGCGCGGCCAGGAGCACGTATTCCAGTTGCGCATCGGGATCAACACCGGCTATTGCACCGTCGGCAACTTCGGCAGCGACGACCGTGTCGACTACACGATCATCGGCAACGAAGTGAACCTTGCGGCGAGGCTGCAGACCCACGCCGATCTGGGCGGCATCCTCCTCGCCCACGAAACGTATTCGCTGGTCAAGGACTCGATCCTCACGGAAGAGACCGGAACGATCACCGTGAAAGGCTTCTCCAAGCCCGTCCGCACGCATCGCGTCGTCGGGTTGCGCGACGACTCCGGCGTCGATGGACGCGTCATCCGGCAGGAACAGGACGGGCTGCTCCTGATCGTCGATCAAAGGAAGCTCACGGGGCCGGCCAGAGCAGACGCGATCCGGGCGCTCGAGGAGGCGGCGGCGCGCCTCAAGGCATAGCGCGCGGTTATACTGCGGCCGGCCGGCGCGGTCGGAGTCAAAGCGAGAATCCCGGCGTGCGCGGAGCCTTTCTCGCATTCGAGCGCTGGACGACTGCGCTCTCACTCGCGCTCGCGTGCGCGATGCTTCCTGCTCGGTGTCCACGCCGCGCTATTTGTCATCGGCATGTTCATCGACACCTCGGCGTCGATCATCGTGCTCGCCCCGATCCTTGCTCCCGTCGCCGCGCATTTCGGGATCGACCCCGTACACTTCGGCGTCGTGATGGTCGTGAACCTCGCGCTCGGAATGATCACGGCGCCCTTCGGCGTCAATCTGTTCGCGGGATGCAGGGTGGCGAAGATCTCGCTCGACCAGATCGTTCCTAGGCTCGTCCCCTTCGTGCTGGTCGCGCTTGGATGCCCGATGGTGATCACCTACGTGCCGTCGCTGTCGATCGGCCTGCGCGACTTCGTCGATTCACGGTGAGGGCATGGCCCATCGATCCGCCGGTGAAGTTCGCTTCGCAGTCGTGCAAACTTCCAGGAGTATTTCTCCCGCCCTCCCGGTCATAAGGCTCCGCCACCACCCATCAACCCGAGGAGGATGCTCATGGCTCCAACGACACGCGAGGCTCTCGAGAAAGGAACGGCTACCTTCAACGCCCATGACCTCGATGGATTTGCGGATGTGCTCGCCGACGACGTCGTCTTCGCGGCGCCGGGCGGAATGCGCGGCAAGGGCAAGGTCGCGTGCATCGGGTTCTACGGCAGCTGGCTGAACGCGTTTCCCGACGGTCGCGTCGCCGTCCGCGCCGTTCACTTCGCCGGCGAATTCGCGGTCGAGGAAGGCACCTTCGCCGGAACTCACCACGGTGTGCTGCATGGCCCCGCGGGCGACGTCCCGCCGACCGGTCGCCCCGTTAGCGTGGAGTACATTCAGGTCCTGCGCTTCCGCGACGGCAAGCATGTTTCGTTCAACCTGATGTTCGACAGCCTCTCGCTGTTGGAGCGGCTCGGCCTTGTCCCTGCGCCCACCTCGTCGGGCGAGGGCGCCCTTACTCGGCCATCGCCGGCGGCCGACTGACGCCGAACGCGCGACGGCCCGACAATTGCGATGACCGACCACCGTCCGCTCGCGGGCCTCAGGGTGCTCGAGCTCGGCGCGCTGATCGCGGGGCCGTTTTGCGCGAAGCTCCTGGCCGAGTTCGGTGCCGAGGTCGTGAAGCTCGAGCCGCCGGGTCTGGGCGATCCGTTGCGCAAATGGCGCTACCTCAAGGACGGCACGTCGCTGTGGTGGCATGTGCAGTCGCGCGACAAGAAGTCTGTCACGCTCGACTTGCGCAAGCCCGAGGGGCAGGCGATTGCGAAGAAGCTCGCGTCCGGCGCCGACATCGTCGTCGAGAATTTCCGTCCGGGCACGATGGAAGGATGGGGCTTGGGCTACGATGCGCTCGCCGCGGAAAACCCCGGGCTCGTCATGGTGCGCATCTCCGGCTACGGGCAAACGGGGCCCTATTGCGAGCGCCCGGGCTTCGGCGTCATCGGCGAGGCGGTCGGCGGCCTGCGCTACGTCACGGGCACGCCCGACCGGCCGCCGTCGCGCGTCGGCGTGTCGATCGGCGACACGCTTTCCGCCCTCTACGGCGTCATCGGTGCGCTGATGGCGCTCGAGTCGCGGCGCAGGAGCGGCCGCGGGCAGGTCGTCGACGTCGCGCTCTACGAGTCGGTGTTCTCGGTGATGGAATCGATGCTGCCCGAGTTCGACGCGTTCGGTGTGGTGCGCGAGCGCACGGGATCGATCCTTCCCGGGATCGCGCCCACCTCCGCGTATCGCTGCAGCGACGGAAGCTACGTGCTGATCGCGGCGAACGGTGATTCGATCTTCCGCCGCCTCGCGGCCGCCATGGGCCGCGACGATCTCGCGAACGATCCGTCGCTCGCGCACAACGACGGCCGGGCGGCGAAGCAGCAGTGGCTCGACGCGGAAATCGAGGCGTGGACGAGCCGACGCTCCGTCGCGGACGTTCTCGGGGCGATGGCCGCGGCCGAGGTGCCGGCATCGAATATCTACTCGATCGCCGACATCGTCGCCGATCCGCACTATGCGGCGCGGGCGATGCTCCGGCAAATCCGGCTCTCCGACGGGTCGACGCTCAAGGTCCCAGGGGTCGTGCCGAAGCTCTCCGCAACGCCGGGCGATTTCGGTGGCGGCGGCCCGCGTCTCGGCGAGCACACCGACGAGGTGCTTCGCGGCCTGGGCTACGACGACGCGACGATTGACGCGCTCAGGCGGCGCGGGGTGCTCTGACGCGGGGCTCGCTCGGCGTCGAAGCATCGCCGAGTTGCAGCCACGCCACGAGCATGGTCTCCGTCGCGCCCAGCACCCGCGCGCGTGCATGCGGCGCCGGAATCGTCCTTGCGAACGCGACGGCGCCGGCGCAACTCGCGAACACCGCAATCGCGACTTCGCGCGGCGCGAGGCCGTCTCGCGCGGAAAAGCGATGCGCAACGCGATTGAGCAGGGCGCTGGTGCACTCGCTGAACGCGGTCTGGAAATCCGGCCCGCCGCGCGTCACCTCGGGCAGCAAAAGCGTCAACGGGCATCCCAGCGCCAGATCGGGCTCGTCGACCTGGTGCAGATAGCGGTGGATCAGCGCCGCGAGCCAGGCGCGATCGTCGGCGATCGGTGCCACCGCTGCCAGCAGCCGATCCATGCTCGCGTCCAAGCTGTAGAGCAGCGTTTCGCGCTCGAGCTCGTCCTTGGACGCGAAGTGCGCGTAGAAACCACCGACCGTGAGCCCGGCGCCTTTCATTACCGCGTCGATCGAGGCCGCCTGCGGGCCGCGCTCTTTCAGCAGCCTGTCGGAGGCCGCCAGAATTCGAGAACGCGTCTGGCGCTTGTGGTCGGATGGATAACGGGCCATTACAACTATAATATTATATACGACATATTCACGGTTGCAATGGCGAGCGACCTGAGCCACTGACCGCATCCGCCCTCCCCCTGGTTACAACGCGCGACTGCGCGTCAAGCGCCGCCGCGGCGTTGGCGGCGGTGCGGCTCGCAATGGCGCCGGCTTTTCGCCGCAGCCCCGGATCAGACGCACCGCCCGCCGTCGACTTCCAGACAGGTGCCGGTGATGAACGACGCCTCATCGGAGGCGAAGAAAACCGCGGCGGTTGCGATGTCCGAGGGAAGCGACAGCCGGCCGAGCGGAATCGTCGCCACGAACTTCGCGCGCATCTCCGGCGTGTCCTGCCCCATGAAATCGGCGAGCATCGCCGTCTCGCCGGCGACGGGGTTGATGACGTTGACGCGGATGTTGTCGGGTGCGAGCTCGGCCGCCATCGATCGCGACGTCGTGATCGCGGCGCCCTTGCTTCCGTTGTACCAGGTGAGCCCCGGCCGCGGCCGCACGCCTGCCGTCGATGCAATCGTGATGAAGACGCCGCTGCGCTTCTTGCGGAAGTGCGGAACCGCGTGCTTCGCGGTGAGATAGAGGCTCTTCACGTTGACGCGGTAGATCCGGTCGAACTCGTCTTCCGTCACCTCGAGCATCGGCCGATTGCGGTGCGTCGTGCCGGCGTTGTTCACGACGATGTCGAGGTCGCCATAAGTGGAAAGGGCGAACGCGACGAGGCGCGCCACGTCCGCGTCTTGCGAGACGTCGCCCGCGCAGAACGTCGCGCGGCCACCCGTCGCCGCGATCTCGCGCACGACGCGCTCGCCGTTGCCGACGTCGATGTCGTTGACGACGAGGGAGGCGCCTTCCTGCGCGTATCGCCGCGCGATGCCTTCGCCGAACCCGGACCCCGCGCCGGTGACAATGGCGATCTTGTTCGCGAGTCTCATCCCCTAACCCCGGCGGCGTCCGCCTCAATGCGCCCCGGCCGGCCCGGAGCGGTCGATATTGCGGAATCCGGCGCACGCTTCGCGCAGGCCGAGCATCTCGGGAAGCGAGCGGGCGGCGAGCGCGAAGTTGCGTGCGACGCGGGCGGCGAACGACAGCCGGGGACTCGCCGGCACTTCGCCGACGTAGCGTTCGAGGTCCACGTAATAGGTCTCCGTCGGGCCGAGATCCAGAAGCTCCAGCGGATGGCAGGCGGCGCGCTCGCGCATCCGGCTGTCGACGCGCCGATGCACGGGCTCGGTCATCAGCAGGTACTCGGGAATCGGCACGTCGTTCTTCAACAATCGATGCACGAGGATCACGTCGACGCCGGCCAGCTCGGTCAGGTTCTTGATCCGTTGCACGGCCGCTTCTCCCAGGTGGCCGACCAGCTTGATCTTGAGATTGCCCGCCTGTTGGCAGCCGTCGCACAGGCACAGCGTGTTGACCTTGAGGTCGGAGACCTTCGCATGGAACGCGCGATAGATCGCGGCCGCTTGCTCGGCGACGAAGGCAAGGCTGGGGTCGGTGCCCTGCGGCCAGGCGAGATAGAAGAAGGCCGCATCGCCCTCGAGCTTCGCGAGCTTCAAGTGCTCGTCGGTCGCGTCGATCACCGCTTCGAGCAACTGCGCCACGATGTCCTGCGCGTGCGCAAGGCTCGCGCGGTGGAACTTCATGAATCGCGTATAGCCGCCGATATCGGCAATCAGCAGGAAGGTCGGTTGTATCGCCATCTCGATGCGGCTTCGTTGGTCAGCCTGCAGATACGCAAGGAGCGCGGCCGGCGGATGCGAGGCCTATCGCCTCCTCAACCGTGGCGCAGCACGACGGTCTTCAGCACCGTGAAGCCGTACAACGCCTCGAAACCCTTTTCACGGCCGTAACCGGACGATTTCACGCCTCCGAACGGCAATTCGACGCCCCCACCGGCGCCGTAATTGTTGACGAACACCTGGCCGCTGCGAATCGCGCGCGCCATCCGGAGCTGGCGTCCACCGTCGCGCGTCCAGACTCCGGCGACGAGGCCGAAGTCGGTCGCATTGGCGATGCGAACCGCGTCGGCCTCGTCGACGAATGGCATCGCGGCGAGCACGGGGCCGAACACTTCCTCGCACCCGAGCCGGCACGACGGCGCGACGTCGCGCAGCAAGTGCGGCTCGGTGTAGTAGCCGTTCGGAGGCGCGTCGGCGATGATTGCGCCCTTCGCCACCGTCGCGAAGCCGTCGCGCTCGGCGTCGGCGAGAAATCCGCGGACGCGTTCGAGCTGCCCGGCGCGGATCAGCGGCCCGCAATCCAGATCGGCGAGCGCCGGTCCGACCTTCAACGCCGCGAAGCGCGCGCCGAGCTTCGAGAGCACTTCCTCGTAGCGGGTCTGCTCGACCAGAAGCCGGCTGCCTGCGGAGCAGGTTTGCCCGGCGTTCTGCACGATCGCGTTGACGATCACCGGCAGCGCAGCGTCGAGGTCGGCGTCGGCGAACACGATCTGCGGGCCCTTGCCGCCCAGTTCCAGCGTCACCGGACAGTGCCGCTTCGCCGCCTCGCCCGCGACCCACGCACCGGTCGGCGGCGAGCCGGTGAACGACACATGATCGATGCCGCGATGCGCGGCGAGCGCGGCGCCCGCCTCGCGACCCAAGCCGGTGACGATGTTGAGCGCACCCTCCGGAAGCCCGATGCCCGCCGCCAATTCGGCCACGCGCAACAGCGAGAGGCAGGCGTCCTCGGCGGGTTTCACGACGCACGCGTTGCCGGCGGCGAGCGCTCCGCCAACCGAGCGCCCGAAAATCTGCAATGGGTAGTTCCACGGAATGATGTGGCCGGTCACGCCATGCGGCTCGCGCCACGTCAGCACCGAATACTCCGCCGGATACGGAATCGTCTCGCCGGTGAGCTTGTCGCACGCGCCGCCGTAGAACTCGAAATAGCGCGCGCACGCCGCGACGTCGGCGCGCGCCTGCGCAAGCGGCTTTCCGCAATCGCGCGCCTCGGTCAACGCCAGCGCATCCGCATGGTCGAGAATCGCCCGCGAGAGCTTCGCCGAGGAGACGCCCCTTCTCGGCGGGCGCGAGCCGGCCCCAGATGCCGTCGTGCGCATGCCGCGCGGCGCGGGCCGCCGCGGTCGACGTCCGGCGGCAGTGCCGAACGCGATCGCCGCAAAGGGGCTGCCGTCCGAAGGATCGATCATCGGCAGCGTCGCGCCCGCGGCGGGCGCGACCCAGCGGTTGCCGATGAAATGCTCGGCCGGCGTGGTGATGGCCGCGGGCGGATGCGGTGCGTTCATTTGGGCAACCCCGGCTTGAACTTCCACGCCAGCGTGTATCTCGTCGGTGCGCGGCACGTAGCTGATGCCGTCGCGCGTCGCCCACAGGTTGACCTGGAAGTGCAGCGGAATCACGCCGGTGTCGTTGATCGCGAGCTTCGGTCGCCCGCTGCAGATAGGCCTCGCGCTTCACGTCGTCGACGCGTCTGCCAGCGCGTCCTCGGTCAGCGCGTCGACTTTGGGTTCGAGTAGCGGCCGCGGTTCGCCGTGCCGTAGCCCTTGTCGCGGTTGTACGTCATCAGCAGCGCCTTGAGCGACGACGACGCTTCGCCGGTGCCGGTGCTCCAGCCCACCAGCATGAAACTGAACTTGAGCTCGGTCGCCTGGGTGAAGTAGGTGGACGACGGCATCGCGACGACCTTGGTGTCGATGCCGACCCGCGAGAGCATCTGCGCGACGGCCTGCGCGATCTTCGCGTCGTTGACGTAGCGGTTGTTCGGCGCGTGGATCGTGAGGCCGAAGCCGTCCGGGTACCCGGCCTCGGCAAGGAGCTTCTTCGCCCCTTCGGGGTCGAAAGCGCTCGACCTTCAGGTTCTTCGTCGCCCCGAACAGGAACTCGGGCACGAGCTGGCCCGACGGAACCGCCTCGCCCTCCATCACCTTGTCGACGATCGCGGCGCGGTTGATCGCCTTCGACATCGCCCGGCGCACGCGCGCGATCCTTCAGCGGATTCCTCTCGAGCGGCTTGCCGGCCTTGTCGGTGACGAAGGGCGACACGTCGCGGTTCGCTGTCGAGGTGCAGGTAGATCAGGCGATCGGCGACCGTCTTCGATACACGTGGAGCTGCTTGTCCTTGCGCAGCTGCGCGACATCGGAGGTCGGCACATTCTCGATCGCCTGCACGTCGCCCGAGAGGAGCGCCGCGACGCGCGACGCATCCTGCGGCAGCAAGCGCAAGCGTCACCTTTTCCCATGGCGTCTTCGCCGCCCCAGTACGCGTCGTTTCGCGCGAGCTCGATCCGGTCGCCCTTCACGTAGCGGACGAGCTTGTACGGGCCGGTGCCGATCGCCGCCTTGCCGCTGTTGAAGTCTTCGGTCGTCGCTTTCGCGGCAGCCTTGGAGATGATCGTCACCTGCGTCATGTCCGAAGGCATCAGCGGATAGGGTGTGGCGGTCTTGAAGCGGATCGTGTAGGGGTCGACGACGATCATTTCCTTGATCTGCTTCGTGAATGCGGTGAACGGCGACGGGCTGTTCGGCACCGTCGGCACGCGCTCGATCGACGCGACGACGTCGGCGGCGGTGAAATCGCTGCCGTCGTGGAACTTGACGCCCTTGCGCAGCTTGAATTCCCAGGTCAGCGGATCGATCGTCTTCCATTCGGTGGCGAGCCCCGGCTCGAGCTGCGACTTCTCGTTGCGCTGGACGAGAAAGCCGAAGATGTGCGCGGCGACGTTGTTGTTGGGCGTGACGTTGTGATAGTGCGGATCGAGGGCGGTGACGTCGGTGCCGAGGCCGATCGTCAGCTCGGCGCCAGCTGCCGGCAATGCCACGGCCGCAGCGAGGGCAAGAACGCGCGCGAAGAGCAAGCCGAGTCGGCGACGCAACGACATGAAATCCCCCGCAATGACGGCCAGCGGCCCAGGGGAAGGATAGCGCAACCCGGCGATTTGCAACATGAAATCGTCGGCCTGGGCCAACGCGCGCCCGCTGCCGACCAGGAGATCCGTATCCAGTTGTAACACCGTCAACCTCGTCGACGGTCATCCCGTTGACGGAACCAGGACGCCCGCGGTCTCGTCGAAAAGGTGCGGGCCACTCCGAAACGGTAAGAGGAGGTTCACATGTCTTTGCACAAGTCGCGCAGCATCGCTCTCGCTACGGCGCTTGCCGGCATTCTGGGCGCAGGCCTTGCGTTCGCGCCGGCGGCAGCGGCGAACAATGTCGCCTGGGGCGTTTCCATCGGCGGCCCGGGCTTTGCCATCTCGGCGGGTCAACCCGCATACTGGGGAGGCTATCGCGGGTATCGATATGGCTACGGCTACGGGCATGGTTACTATCGCCCCTATCGCCCGGCGGTGATCTATCCCGCGCCGGTTTACGTTGCGCCGCGCCCCGTCTACGTCGTGCCGCGTCCCGTCTATGTCGCGCCGCCTGCGTACTATGGGTACGGCTACTGAGAACCGCGATAACGGATGCGGTAGATCGCTCCGGCCGAGTCGTCGGACACCAGCAATGAGCCGTCCGGCGCGACCAGCACGTCCACCGGGCGGCCCCACGCCTGCTCGCCCTTAAGCCAGCCGTCGCGAAGGGTTCGTAGCTGACGGCGTTGCCCCCCTGGTCCAGCTTCACGAGCGTGACGCGATAGCCGATCTTGCGCGTGCGGTTCCACGAGCCGTGCTCGGCAATGAAGATCTGATTGCGATAGGCGGCCGGGAACTGCGTGCCCGTGTAGAAGCGCATCCCCAGCGGAGCGACGTGCGGGCCGAGTCGTTGCGCCGGTTGCGCGAACTCGCTGCAGGCGCGCTTCTTCCCGAACTCGGGGTCGGGAATCGTGCCGGCGTGACAATAGGGAAACCCGAAATCGAGACCCGGCCTCGCCACGTGGTTCAGCGTGTCGGGCGGAGAATCGTCGCCGAGCCAGTCGCGGCCGTTGGTCGTGAACCATAGGTCCTTGGTTCGCGGATCCCAGTCGAACCCGACCGAGTTGCGCTCGCCCTTCGCGATACACCTCGCGCCCGGAGCCATCGGCGTTCATCCGCAGGATCACCGCATATCGGTCGCGATCCGGCTCGCAGATGTTGCACGGCGCGCCGACGTTGACGTAGAGCTTGCCGTCGGGTCCGAACGCGATGTACTTGAGACCGTGGTGCCGATCCGCCGGCAGCTCCTCGGTCGCGACCACGGGCTTCGGCGGATCTTCGAGGTGCCGCTCGATGTCATCGAAACGCAGGATGCGGTCGATCGCCGAAACATAGAGCGCGCCGTCGCGAAATGCGACTCCCGCGGGCTCCGGCAGCCCCGAGGCGATGACGCGCACGATCACGCCCTCCCTCGTTCCCGCTGGCGGGAACGACACCGCGTAGACCTTTCCCGCACCGGTCGAGCCGACGAACAGCGTGCCGTCGGCGGCAAAGCGCCATCGCGCGCGCGTTGGGCACCCGGGCGGCGACTTCGATCGTGAATCCCGGCGGCAGCTTGATCGTGTCGACCGGCAACGGTCCGGGCACGCCTCGGACCACGCCGGGCGCGGTTGCGAAGAGCGCGGCGAGGAGCACGGCGCCTTTGAACGTGTTCGGCAACTGGCGACACCGCATCGGCACTCCTTCGCGGGGTCTTCCCCTCGCATTTGACAGTCGCAGGCGCGCTCCCTATCCTGCCTTCTTCCCTGCGCCGATGCGTTGATGGCAAGCGCAAGGAGCCCGCGATGAATGCCCCTGCCACGATCGAAGCGGTGCGGAACAGCCAGGACCTGGCGCCGGAGCTTGTCGCTTGGCCGCTGATCCGCACGCTGGTCGCGTTCGACACGACGAGCCGCGACTCGAATCTCGCGCTGATCGACTGGGTGCGCGAGTATCTCGCGGCTCATGGCGTCGCGTCCACGCTGACGTTCGACGACGACCGGCGCAAGGCCAATCTCTTCGCCACCCTTCCCGCGCAGCGACGGCAATGCGCTCGAGGGCGGCATCGTGCTGTCCGGCCACACCGATGTCGTCCCGGTCGACGGTCAGCCGTGGGACACCAACCCGTTCGAGGCGACGCCGAATTGGCGACAGGATCCACGGCCGCGGCGTCACCGACATGAAGAGCTTTTCGGCGACCGGCCTTGCGTTGGTCCCCGAGTTCCTGCGCCGCGGGCTCGCGCGACCGCTCCATTTCGCGCTGTCTTACGACGAGGAGGTCGGCTGCATCGGCGTGCGCCGGCTCGATCGCCGACATCGTGCGACGCGGCGTGAAGCCACAGGGCGTGCATCGTCGGCGAGCCGACCGGCATGAAGCTCGTCGTCGCCCACAAGGGAAAGAAGAGCTGGCGCTGCCGCGTCCGCGGGTTCGAGGCGCATTCGTCGCTGACGCCGCACGGAGTCAACGCCGTGCAGATCGCGTGCGAGATCGTCACCTACCTGACCAGCATGGCGCGGCGCGTTCCGCGACAACGGCCCGCGCGACGACGCCTACGACGTCCCGTACACGCACGGTGCACACGGGCGTGATCCACGGCGGCACGGCGCTCAACATCGTGCCGCGCGACTGCTGGTTCGATTTCGAAGTCCGCCACCTGCCCGCCGACGACCCGGACGAGTTGTTCGCCGAAGTGAAGGATTATGCGCAACGCTTCCTGCCAGAAATGCATCGCGTCGCATCCGACGCGTACATCGAATTCGACGCGCTGTCCGCGACCTCGGGCTTCGACACGGGGGACGGCGAGCGCGATCGCCAAGCTCGGCCGGCAGTGCAACGGCGACGGACGGGCACGGCAAGGTGTCGTTCGGCACCGAGGCCGCCGGTGTTCCACAGCGCCGCGATCCCCTCGATCATCTGCGGCCCCGGCCACATCGCGCAGGCGCATCAGCCGAACGAGTGGGTGGCGGTCGAGCAGCTCGCGCGATGCGAGACGTTCATGCGCCGGCTTGCCGAGCGCATCTGCGTGTCGTGACGCCGGACACCCTTGGACGCGGCCCGCGGCTTCGCGGCGATGATCGACGGCACCGAGTGGTCCGCGCCGCCGATCGAGGTCGCCTTCCCCGATCTCGCGCGCTGGGCCGCGGGCAACACCGGCGTCCCCTACGTCTGGACGTTCGCTTCGGATCGCGCCGGCCCGCACGTGCTGCTGCAGGCGCTGACGCACGGCAACGAGGTGTGCGGCGCGATCGCGCTCGACTGGCTGCTCGGCACCGGATTTCGTCCGCTGCGCGGGACGCTGTCGGTGTGCTTCGCCAACGTCGCCGCGTATCGGGCGTTCGACGCGCGCCGATCCGTTCGCGTCGCGCTGCGTCGACGAGGACTTCAACCGGCTGTGGACCGCGGACGTGCTCGACTCGCCGCGGAGGAGCGCCGAGCTCGACCGCGCCCGGGAGCTGCGTCCGCTCTACGATCAGATCGATTACCTGCTCGACCTGCACTCGATGACCGACCCCTGTCCGCCGCTCGCGATGGCCGGGCGCGCAGCGCAAGGGCGTCGAGCTGCGCTCAGGCGCTCGGCGCCCCGCGAATACGTCGTCGTCGACGCGGCCACGCGGCCGGCAAGCGGCTGCGCGACTACGCGTTCTTCGACGACGCCGAAGATCCGCGCAACGCGCTGCTCATCGAATGCGGGCAGCATTGGGAGAGTGCCTCGCCGGACGTCGCGACAGGACGCCACGCTGCGCTTCCTCCGGCACTTCGGCATGGCCGACCGCCGCGTTTCTCGACGCCCATCTCGAGCCTCTCCCGAGCCCGCGCAGAAAGTGGTCGAGGTCACCGACGCCGTCACGATCACCACCGACGATTTCGCGTTCGCGATCCCCGTGCACGGACTCGCGGTTGTTGCCGCGGCGGGCACGCTGCTCGCGCGCGACGGCGGCGCCGACATCCGCACGCCCTACGACGACTGCGTGCTGATCATGCCGACGCGCCGGCCGAAGAAAGGCGAAACGGCGGTGCGTCTGGGGCGCTTCGTCGCTTGAGCGCGCATCACGGGGACGCGGCGCGCGCCGCCGCCTCCGCTGCGCGCACGAGGTCGTCGCCGGCGATCGCCGCCCATTTGTCGTAGATCGGACGCACGGCTGCCGCAAACGCTGCCTGACCGGTGGGAGTCGAGTCGCAGGATCGAGACACCGTGCCTGCGGAGGTACGCGAGCGCGGCGTCATTGTCGGCGCGCACGATCGCGGCAAGATCGAGGGCCGCCTGTTCCGCCGCGGCGCCGATCATCGCGCGCTCGGCTTCGCTCGAGCGCTCCCAGACGCCACGGTTGGCCGCGAAGATCGCGACTTCGCCCACGGCGCCCCACAGCGTGACGTCGCGAACGCCCACGGCATCGAGACGCGCCGCGGCGAAGGTCGCGGGCGCGCCCTCCTCGATGTCCAGCTTGCCGGACTCGAAAGCCGAGATGGCATCGGCAAACGCCATCGCCTGCGGCCGCGCGCCAAGCCCAACGTAGAAGTCGACGAGGTACGGCGTGGACACGATGCGCACCGCTCGGCCGGCGAGATCGTCGGGCGTGCGCAGCGACCGCGCGACGCTGGCGAGCTCGCGATGGCCAAGCGGCGCGAGCGCGAGCGGCACCACCCCCGCGGAGCGCAGCGCCGCCATCAGCTCGTCCTTCATCGCGCCCTTCGTGAGCGCTGCGAGCTGGTTTTCGCCCGCCGCGATCCATGGCAGACCGACCGCGCCCAGCGCGCGCACCTGCGACGACCAGTACAACGTCGAGCCGACGGCGAGATCGGCGGCGCCATCCCGCAACGCGATGAACTCGCGGGCCGGATCCCGATCGGCGAGCGTCGCGCCGGGACGCAGCGCGAGGACAAGCGTGCCGCCGCTCATCTCCGCAATGAGCTTCGTCCATCGCTCCGCTGCCTTGCCGAGCGCGAACGCAGGACCTACCGCGACCGAGACCTTGAGCTCCCTGACTCCGCCACCGATATCCTGGGCAATTGCGGCGACGGAAGTCGCCGCGAGAAACATGGCGAGCGCGAGACAACGGACGCCGATTCGGCGCCGGGACGTCGATGGCGAACGTTTGCGGCAAGCGCATTGCACGCGCAGAGTCTACGCGGAGCGCGCAGCGCGTAACAGCGCTCGCTATTGACAGAGCGTGCCGCCCGTCCCGGCAAAGGGGACGCGCGTGACCTGCTGGCTCTGGTTTGCGATCGGCAGCCCCCCGGCGCCGTTGGTGCTGTAGTCGAACTTCGCGTGGTTGCCGTCGCTGAAGGTGAGCGTCGCCGTCCCCACCTGCACCGTCACCACCTTGGTCGTGTCGAACGCGTCGAAGCGCGGCCCCGAGGTCCGGTAGAGCGTCCCCGTGTAGACGTTGCTCGCGCCGACCCGCGGGGCGAGCGCGGAGAGCCACAGCGGCGTGCCGTCGACGTCGTAGGTGTACCAGGTCGCGTACACGCTGTCGCCCTGATGGGCGAAGTTGATGCCCCACCCCGACTCGGCGCCGTTGGCGACCCACCACAGGTCCTGATAGTTGGTGGCGGCGGCGAAGTTGGGGGTGGTCGCGCTGTAGGTGCAGGTCGGCTGCGCTCCGGTGCCCAGGTCGAAGCGGCTGATCGCCTTGTTCTGCATCGTCCCGTTGACCGTGTAGGCGAAGCTGCCGTTGTTGGCGTCGATAAAGGTGAGGGTCCCGGTGCCGGCCTGGGTCGGCATCCCGGCGCCGACGAAGTTGTCAAACGGCGGCCCGCGGTCGACGTAGATCGGGCCGCTGTAGGTGTTGCCGGTGGTCCGGTTGGCGAGCATCGACAGCCACCAGGCCTTGCCGGTGGTGTCGTAGGTGTACCAGGTGGCGAAGACCTGGTCGCCCTGATGCGCGAAGTTGATGCCCCAACCCGATTCGGTGCCGCCCGTCGCCCACCACAGCCCCTGATAGTTGACGGCGGAGAGCGCGACGCTCGCCGCGTCCCTGGCGAAGTTCAGCGCGAGATTCTGCCGGGTCGTTCCGTCGCGGTAGAGGGCATTGACACCGTCGGTCGGCAGCGCCGCAAATGTCATGGTGTCGACCCCAGCGTAGTTGACGGTGCCGCCGTCGATCGGCAGGAATCCGTTGGGAACGACGTAGTCCGGGGTGACGAGACCAAGGGCGGCGAATCCGTCGGTGCCGATCAGAACCCGCGTGCCCGCGGTCGGGCTCGGCATGCAGTTGTAATAACCGCACGTTCCGCCGGGGAGATCCGACATGAACACGTAGGATTTGTTCTGTCCTGCGTGCGTCGCCGTTAGCGTGTGCCCGGCGAGCAGGTTTTGCCCGTTCATGCCCAGCGCTTCGTGCAACACGACGTATTGCACGCTGCCGTCGGCGTTGGAATAAAGCTCATCGATCTGGTAGGTGTGGTAGCTTGCATGGGCGGCGAGCGAGAAAAGCGCCCCCGAAATCGCCGCCAAGATACAGTACCGGAATGCCATGGTCGTGCCCCCCTTGCGATCGCCCCGGCCGAATCGTCCTGGGCGGGAACGGGCTCGCTCGGCAAACATTGCCCTTTCGCCCGCTATTCCCGCGGCGGGAATAGATCGGGCGGAAGAGTGGTTTGTCCAAGGGTAAAGACCACGATTGACCACCCCATCGAAAGCATGAATTCATCACCAGGGCGCGCCCGCGCCGCGTTGCTCGCGCTCGCCGGCGCAATCCTGGCGATCGGGGCCAAAACGGGGGCAGCCGCGGATTTCGACGTCGACCGCGATCACCGCAGCATCTATTTCGCCGTCGCCCATCGCGACATCTCGTTCGTGCGCGGCCGGTTCCTCAAGCTCGACGCGACGGTGACCTTCGATCCGCAGGCAAAGACCGGCAGCGTCGTCGCCAACGTCGACGCCAGCTCGGTCGACACGGGCGTTCGGGCGATCGACGACGTGCTCCGCTCGGCGCAGTTTCTCGACACGGCGCAGTATCCGGAGGTCCGCTATGTCGGCGATAGCTTCGTCTTCGACGGTGACAACCTGACGGCGATCGACGGCAGGCTGTGGCTGCACGGCATACAGCGCCCGCTGCGCCTGACCGTGCTGCGCTTTGTCTGCAAGGATGTGCAAGCGGGCATCGCCAGACGCTACGTCTGCGGCGGGACGTTTCGTGCGGCGTTCGATCGGTCCCAGTACGGCCTCACCCGCTCGCTCCCGGACGTCGGGGACCGGGTGGAGCTCGAGATCAACGTCGAGACGACCCGCAAGTGGTCCGAAAGCTTGTGATGCCGGCTTCGTCATAGCGGGCGACGATCTCCGGCCGCGGGTGGCCGAAGCGGTTGCGGTATCCCGGTGCGTAAACGGCGACCGCCGGTGCCGCCGCGGCGATGAACGCCGGCGTCGACGACGTGAGGCTGCCTGATGCGGAACGAGCAGCACGTCGCTCTTGAGCGCGGCGGCGTCGCGGCGCACGAGCTCCAGCTCGCCGCGCGCTTCGAGATCGCCGGTCAGGAGCACGCTGCCATACGCAGACTCGACCCGCACGACGCATGGCAGGTCGTTGGGTTTGAGGCGCGGCACCGCGTAGTGCGCGGCCGTCGGCTGCAACACGCTGAAGCGCACGCCATCCCAATCCCACTGCTGTCCCGCTTCGCAGCGCCGGACGTCACCACCGTCCTGGATGCGGCGCTCGACGATCGGGTGGTCAGGGGGCAGCAACGACGATAGCCAGCCCACCGGCACCGTCCGCATCACCGAGAGCGCGCCGCCGCTGTGGTCCGAGTCCTGGTGCGTGACGATCAGGCCGTCGAGCGAGCGGATCTCAGCGGCACGCAGGAACGGCGCGACGATCCGTCCGTGGGCGTCGGCGTCGTCGGTAAAGCGCGGCCCCGTGTCGTACAGCAGCGCGTGCGCGTGAGTCTGGACGACGACGGCGAGTCCCTGCCCCACGTCGAGCACCGTCATGCGTGTGGTACCGGGACGGGCGGCGGCGGCCGCACGACGAAAAGCGGCAGCAGCGCGACGGATCCGAGCGCGCGCCCCGGCACGCCGCGGGGTGCGGCGAGCCACGCGATGCCGACGACTCCGACGATGACGGCTGAGGCCGGCGGAGCGTGCTGCTGCCAGACGGCGACGGGCGCGTTCGCCATCCAGGCAAGCGGCACCATCAGCGTGGCGAACGCGAGATGCGCCGCCTGCCACAGGGCCACGAAGGGGACACGATGCCGAGGAGCGACAGCGGCACGACGACGAGCGTGACAGCCGGAATCGCCGCGTTGGCAAGCGGCGAGATCAGCGACACCTGTTGAAACAGCGCGAGCGTTCCGGGCACGAGGCCGATCGTCACCAGCGCCTGGGTGCGCGTCGCAGCGCGCAGCGCGCGAACGGTGCGCTCGACACGCGAGGCTGGCGGCGTGCCCGCAATCGAAATGCTGGCTGGAATGCGAAGCAACCGGGTCAGCCAACCAGCGTGGCTTCAAGTACGACGAGCGCGGACCCGTACTGACAATTCGTTACTGCCGGCGACTCGAAAGCCTCCCCAACATCAATGCGACGCAGCTTTTCGACGAGTTGTGCATTCAGTTCCCGGGTCGATTTACCCCCAGGCAGTACAAGACACTCTTGCGGCGCGTCAATCTGTGGCGTCGAGATGCTCTTGCGCGCGGCGTTGTCATCGGCTCCAAAACGTATCGACTGCACAGTGATGAACCGCGCGGCCGGCGCCCCGAGATCTTCAAAGATCATTGGGAAGAAATGGACCCGCTGTCTCGACGAGCGACCGGATCAGACCTCACTCGAACTGCTCGTTGAGTTCCAAGCCCGCTACCCGGGCGAGTACAGTTTGCGCCAGCTGCATACACTCCAGAAGCGAGTGAGGATATGGCGACAACAGGCTGTCCAGCGGCTCATTCACGAAGTGACGAGTAACATCCTTGGTGAGGCAGCCGGTAACAAAATTACGTGAGGCAACACGGACAACAAGTAGCCCGCAACCTCCCCGGGTAACCGTTGCGGTTGATTGTCGTAAAGCCGCAATTGCTGAATTACCGCAATGAGGCGGCGCTATCCGTGGCCGTAGCAATTCTCGCCCCCGGGCAAACCAGAACCCGTCCAAAGAGCTGACGACGGTGCCAGCGGGCTTGCGGCGCCGATGCCAGAGCGGCTCAACTTGCCTTAAATTTGTGTTGAGTTATCTGGGGGATACCGAAGCACTGTGCCAACCTCCCAGCCCCGCGGCCCGACCACAAGTGCCGTCTGCATCTCGCGGTGGGGCCGCCCCTTCCGCCCTTGGATGCACGTCGAGACCGTATCCTCTCATAATCATATCAATAAGCTTGCACTATTGAGCTGATAATGATACGATTTTTACAATAATGATATGATAATGATAGGATAATGAATGGCAAAGCCGCACCTTCGAAGTGCCCTCATCGACTTTCTGGCAGCCCGCGCGACAACCGGAGGGCGACCCGCCCGCGCCGCGGAAATCACTGCGGCCGTCGTGGAGCCACGGGCAACGGTTAACCGCTACCTCGCCCAATTGGTGGCGGACGGGACTATCGTCGCCAATGGCCGTGGGCCTGCCACGGAGTACATGCTGCGTGCCCGCGTGCCCCAACAGGCCGCTGTTGACGAGACGGTCGCCGCAACCGACAGCGTTAACGCAACCGTGTCGCCACCTTGGAGCGACAAGGCGCGAGCGCTGCGCGCGCAATTCGACGCGCCGTTGGGCACCCGCACACCGGTAACCTACCAACGGGCATTCGTTGACGAGTACGTTCCCAATCGCTCATCGCTCATTCCCGCCGAACTCGCCGACACCTTGTTCGCCGAGGGGCGCCTTCGCGGTCAACAGCCCGCCGGCACCTATGCGCGCAAAGTGCTCGAACAGCTGCTCATCGACTTGTCGTTCTACTCGTCACGGCTCGAGGGCAACCGCAAGAGCTTACTCGAGACGCGCGAGCTCTTTGCGAAGGGTGGGGCTGATGGCGAGGACCCCGATTCCATCATGCTGTTCAACCACAAGGCTGCCATTGAGTTCATTGTCGATGCGGTGCCGGATTACGGCATGACTGTTGCGGTCGTGCGCAACGTGCACAGCCTGTTGATGAACAACCTCCTTGCGGATGCGAACGGACTCGGTGCCATTCGCCGCACGCTGGTTAATATCGAAAACACTGTCTATGTGCCCACTCAGGTCCCCTCGCTGCTGGAGGAGATGCTTGGGCACATCGTGGACAAGGCGCGCAGCGTCAAGAATCCGGTCGAAGCAGCGTTCTTCCTCTGGGTCAACATCGCCTACCTCCAGCCGTTCGAGGACGGCAACAAGCGCACCAGTCGCTTAAGCGCGAACCTTCCGCTGTTGCTGACGAACTGCGCGCCACTGTCGTTCCTCGACGTGGAGCCGGAAGACTATGCCGCCGCGATGATTGGCGTCTACGAGCGCTTGGACGTGACGCTCGCCATCGAACTTTTTGCGTGGACCTACAGGCGGTCGATTCCGAAGTATCGAACCGTCCTGGAATCCATGGGGCTGCCCGACCCCTTTCGCGTCAAGTATCGCGAACACTTGGGAGAGGCGGTCCGTAACGTTGTCGCAGCAGGTACGCCGTTTGAGGATGCGGTCGCAACGGTACATCTCCCCGAAGATGACCGAGATGCGTTTGCAACGCTCTTACGCGAGGAGCTTCAACACCTGGAGCCCTACAATTGCGCACGTTTTCGGCTGCCCATCGCGAAGACCGAAGAATGGGTAGCTCGGGGGCGGCCGATTCGCTAGCCCCAGTGCATCACAACGCTTTGGGCCAGCGCGCTATCGAAGCCCGCGGGCGTTTTTCTGACAATGTGAGCCGTTGGTTGCACCAGGTGAAGCATCACTCAATCCTTGCAGCAGCACTGACTCGTCATCGTCCCTGTAGTAGGGTTGCTAACGACTGCCATCATCGGTGCGGTTGGGACGACCGCAACGGCGCTGAGCGGCGATCGCGAACAGGGGCAGCGATGTGCGCAACGGGTAGCTTACGCCGCAGCGCATACAACGCAGTACCCGCGATTGCCCCAGCGAGCGCGACGCCGAGCCACGGCACCACCGGCGGCAGTACCGGTTGCCACTGCGGCAGCACGACGCCGGCCGCGAACGCGACCAGCGCGAGCGACAAGGGGAACATGAATATTCCACCGCGCGGCGACGGGCCGCGAGCGCAAGGGGTGGCGAAAGGGCAACCGACGTTACGGCATCGGAACCCGCATAGGCAGCGCTACTGTGGGCGGGCGCGGGCGGCGCCGCCATCGGCCCGATGGCTGAGCCTGCCGGTGGTTCCCGCCGGGATCGCATCACGGCAATGGATTGCCGCACCCATCCCGGGTCCGATCAGGGCGAGGTTCCCCCGACGTAACGCGCGAGTTCGATCAGGTTGCCGTCCGGGTCGCGCACGTAGACCGACTCGATGGGCCCCAGTGCGCCGGTGCGCACGACGGGGCCCTGCTCCACGGGAATGCCGCAGGTTGCGAGGTGCGCGACGACCGCCGCGGCGGGCTCGGCGACAATCAGGCACAAGTCCACCGATCCCGGCGTCGGTCGTGCGGCGACCGCCGCGACACCACCATCGGCCATGCCCCCTGCCTGCCCGACGGGATGAAGGTTGATCTTCTGTCGCCCGAATGAGAGCGCCTTGCGCCCGGCGCCGAACGTCACCTCGCGCATGCCGAGCACTTCGGTATAGAAACGAATCGTCGCCGCGACGTCGCGACAGGTCAGCACCACGTGATCGATGCGCAGGACGGTCAGCATACTAACCGGTCCGTTGTTTAGACTACACAAAATGAGATCTTCGCCTATAATGTGAAGGATGAAGATCGATGGGCGAACGCTGCCGCACGATACCTCGGAGATGATTCGGCGCTGGGCGGTGCGCCGGGTCAAGGCCGGCGAGAGCCCGAGCAGCGTGATGCAGAGCTATGGCCTGTGCCGTACGACGATCTACCGCTGGCTGCGGGTGGTGCAGCGCGACGGCGAGAAGGCGTTGCGAGCGCGCCGGCATCCGGGACCGCAAGGGAAGCTCACGCCGGCACAGAAGTTGAAGGTACGGCACTGGATCAGCGGCAAGGATCCGCGGCAGTACGGATTTGACTTCGGGCTGTGGACGCGGCAGATCGTGGCGGCGTTGATCGGCCAGCGGTTCGGGGTCAAGCTGGGCGTGACCGCGGTGGGGCGGTTGTTGGCCGAACTCGACATCACGCCGCAGAAGCCGCTGCGGCGCGCCTACGAGCGCGATCCGGTGGCGATCCGCCGCTGGAAGACGCAGACGTTTCCGAAGCTGCGGGCGCGGGCCAAGCGCCGGGGGGCGAAGATCTTCTTTCTGGACGAAGCGGGGGTACGCTCGGATCAGGTGTTGGGGCGCACCTGGGGGCTGCGCGGCCGGACCCCGGAGGTGCCGACCAGCGGGAAGCGCCAAAGCGTGAGCGCGATCTCGACGGTCAATGCGTTGGGCGAATTCTGGTTCGAGATCTACACCGAACGGCTGAACGCGACCAAGTTCATTGACTTGCTGACCCACTTCATGCGCCGCCGCAAGAGCCCGGCGTTGCTGGTCCTCGATGGTCACCCGGCGCACATCGCCAAGAGCGTGGCGCGCTACGTGCAGAGCTTGAAGGGTCGGCTCGAATTGCACTTCCTGCCGGGATACGCCCCGGAGTTGAATCCGGACGAGTTCGTCTGGAACCACCTCAAGCGGCAGGGCGTGAGCAAGAAGCCGCTGCTCAAGAACGAATCGCTGCGCCATCGCGTCCACGCCGATCTGAGTGATATTCAGTCACGCCCCGACCTCGTTCGCTCATTCTTCAAAGCCCCGACTGTAGCCTATACAACGGACTAGTTAGTAAGTGTGCCCCCACGCTTGCGACTCTCGCCGCTGCGCTGCCCCCCGACGGGGAGCAATTCGCGCCTTGGGGTGGCCCAGCGGCGCGAATGTGCGCCCTCAAAATCATGCTTTCGGCGCCAGGACCATCTGCGTGCAGCGAAAAAGCGCGATCGTGCCACCATCGGCGTGGCGCGTGACGGTCGCGTCCCAGACCTGCGTCGTGCGCCCGAGATGCGCCGGCCTGGCGACACCGGTGAGCGTACCCTCGCGCGCGGTGCCGATGAAGTTGCTCTTGAGCTCGATCGTCGTGAAGTTGTCGGCACCCTCGGGTAGGTGCGCGATGCAGCCGTAGCCGCACGCGGTGTCCGCGAGCGCGACGACCGTCGCCGCGTGCAAGAAGCCGTTCGGCGCGAGAAGCTCCGGCCGGATGTCGAGCTCCGCGACGAGCAGACCCTGCTCGACTGCCATCACGCGAAAGCCGAAGAGCGCCGGCAGGCGACCCTTGCCGCGCTCGTTCAGCAACTCGACGGTGAGGCCGGGACGCAGCGTCATCGCATTCGCATCAAGCGCACCGACGCTTCACAGTCGCTGCTCGACCCAGCCGGCGACCGATCGCAGCGCCGCCGGCAGCCCCGCGGGATCGGTGCCGCCCGCCTGCGCCATGTCGGGCCGCCCGCCGCCCTTGCCGCCGACCTGCTGCGCGACGTGGTTGACGAGCTCGCCGGCCTTCACCTTCGACGGTGAGGTCCGGCGTCACGCCCGCGATCAGCGTGACCTTGCCGTCGGCCACGGCGGACAAGGACGATCGCCGCGCTCTTCAGCTTGTCCTTCAGCTTGTCCATCGTCTCGCGCAGGCCCTTGGCGTCGGCGCCGTCGACCGTGGCCGCCAGCACCTTCGCGCCCTTGACGTCGACCGCGCTGCCGGCGAGATCGTCGCCCGCCGAGGATGCGAGCTTCGCCTTGAGCTTGCGCGAGCTCCCGCTCGGCCGTCCTCGCGCTTTCGATCAGCTGCGCGATCTTCGCTTCGATTTCCGCCGCCGGTGCCTTCAGCGTCGCCGCCGCGGCCGGCGATCTTCGCTTCCTGCTCCTGCACCCACCTGAGCGCGTTGTCGCCGGTGACCGCCTCGACGCGGCGGATGCCGGCCGCGACGCCGCCCTCGGCGACGATCTTGAAGAAGCCGATGTCGCCGGTGCGCGCGACGTGCGTGCCGCCGCAGAGTTCGCGCGAGGATGCCGATGTCGAGCACGCGAACCTCGTCGCCGTATTTTTCGCCGAAGAGCATCATCGCGCCGACCTTTTTCGCCTCGTCGATCGGCATCACGCGCGCCTGCGTCGCCGCGTTCTCCAGGATCTCCGCGATTGACGATCGCCTCGACGCGACGGATCTCGTCGTCGGTGAGCGGCGCGTTGTGCGCGAAGTCGAAGCGCGTCTTGTCGGGATCGACGAGCGAGCCCTTCTGCTGGACATGCGCGCCGAGCACCTCGCGCAGCGCCTTGTGCATCAGGTGCGTGGCCGAGTGGTTGCGCACCGTCCGCGCGCGCGCCGCCTGGTCGACCTGCGCCGCGACGGTGTCGCCGACCTTGAGCTCGCCCGTCTTCACCTCGCCGATGTGGCCGAACACGTCGGCCTGGATCTTCTGCGTGTCGTGGACGGCGAAGAGCGTGAGGCAGGCGCCGCCTTTCGTGAGCTCGCCGCGATCGCCGACCTGGCCGCCCGACTCCGCGTAGAACGGCGTTCCGATCAGCACGACGACGCCCGCTTCGCCCGTCGCGAGCGACGCCGCCGACGCGCCTTCCTTGTAGAGCGCCGTCACGCGCCCCTCGGTGGAAAGCGTCTCGTAGCCGCGGAAGCGCGTCTTCTGGCCCGCATAGTCGAGCTGCGCGCCCATCTTGAACTGGCTCGCCGCGCGCGCGCGCTCGCGCTGGGCGTTCATCGCGCGATCGAAGCCGGCCTCGTCGACGGCGACGTTGCGCTCGCGGCATACGTCGGCGGTCAGGTCGAGCGGAAAGCCGAACGTGTCGTAGAGCGTGAACGCGGTCTCGCCGTCGAGCACCTTGCGTGCCTTCGGCGAGCGCCTGCGCCAGCATCTTCATGCCGTTCTCGATCGTCTCGCCGAAGCGCTCCTCTTCCTGCTTCAGCACCTGCGCGACGCCGCTTGGCTTCGCGCCGGAGCTCGGGATAGGCGTCGCCCATCACGCGGTCGAGATCGGCGACGAGCTTGTGGAAGAACGGCGGCTTCTGCCCGAGCTGGTAGCCGTGGCGGATCGCGCGCCGGATGATCCGCCGCAGCACGTAGCCGCGGCCCTCGCTGCCGGGAATCACGCCGTCGACGATGAGGAACGCGCAGGCGCGGATGTGGTCGGCGATCACGCGCAGGCTCGGCGACAGGTAATCGGTGGCGCCCGTTTCGCGCACCGCCGCGCGGATCAGGTCCTGGAAGAGGTCGATCTCGTAGTTGCTGTGCACGTGCTGCAGCACCGCGGCCAGGCGCTCGAGGCCCATGCCGGTGTCCACCGACGGCTTGGGCAGCGGATGCATCCTGCCGCTGGTCGTCGCGGTTGAACTGCATGAACACGAGATTCCAGATCTCGATGTAGCGGTCGCCCTCGGCGTCGGGCGATCCGGGCGGGCCGCCCCATACCTCCGGGCCGTGGTCGTAGAAGATCTCCGAGCACGGGCCGCAGGGGCCGGTGTCGGCCATCTGCCAGAAATTGTCGCTGGCGTACGGGGCCCCCTTGTTGTCGCCGATGCGCACGCACGCGCTGCGGCGGAACGCCGATCTCCTTCGTCCAGACGTCGTAGGCCTCGTCGTCGTCGACGTAGACGGTCGTCCACAGCTTTTCGGGCGCAAGCCCGTAGTCCTTCGTCAGCAGCTCCCACGCGAAGCGGATCGCGTCGCGCTTGAAGTAGTCGCCGAAGCTGAAGTTGCCGAGCATCTCGAAGAACGTGTGGTGCCGCGCCGTGTAGCCGACGTTCTCGAGGTCGTTGTGCTTGCCGCCGGCGCGCACGCAGCGCTGCGCGGTCGTCGCGCGCACGTAGGGCCGCTTGTCCTGGCCGAGGAACACGTCCTTGAACTGGACCATGCCCGCGTTGGTGAACAGCAGCGTCGGATCGTTCGCCGGGACGAGCGGAGGAGGACGGCACGATCGTGTGGCCGCGTCGCGGAAAAGAAGTCGAGGAATCGGCGTGCGGATGTCGGCCGTTTTCATGGGACGCGGCGGCGCCGTGGAAAGCCGTCGGCTGAATCAAAAGCTTGCGATTCTCACCGCGTTGCGCCGTGCGCCGCGCGCGCCCGGCCAAGCGTCCGGCTAATCCGCCGGCGGCTCCGCGCAGCAGCTTGAAGATCGCGGACAGCGCGAAGCCGCGGCTTTGCAGGAAGCGCACCTGCCGCGCCTTTTCGCTTGTCGTTCGCCGGGGCAGTGCCGAATTTGCGCCGCCACAGCGCGACGCAGCGCCGGCATCGTCATCGACGCCGGCGTCGGCGATGGCCGCGGCCGCCGCATCGCGCGGCCACGCCTTTCGCTTTCAGCGCGTCGGCGATTGCGCGCCGGCTGAAGGCCCCGCTCTTCTGCGCGACGATGGCGCTGGCGAAGCGCGCGTCGGAGAGATAACCCTGCGTCGCGAGCTGGTCGAGCAGCGCGTCGACGTCTTCGGCGGCGCGCCGGCGCAGCGCCGCCCGCGGCAACCAGTTTGCCGCGCAGCTCCGCGCGGGAATACTCGCGCCGCGCGAGAAATGCGATCGCCCGCGCCTTGCAGCGATTCTCCGGGCCGGGCCGCGCCGGCGAGCGTCGTCACTCACGGCATCGGCCCGCTTCGACGCGCTCGCGCCGCGCCGACGCCCGCGCCGCGTTCTATTCGTCGACGAACGGCTCGCCGCGCGCACGCAACGCGCCCGGCGCCGGCACGCCGACCGCGGCGCGGATCTTCGCCTCGATTTCGTCGGCGATCTCCGGATGCTCGCGCAGGAATTCGCGCGCGTTGTCCTTGCCCTGGCCGATCTTCTCGCCGTTGTACGCGTACCACGCGCCGGACTTCTCGACGATGTCGTGCGCGACGCCCAGCTCGACGATCTCGCCTTCGCGCGAAATGCCCTCGCCGTACAGGATGTCGAACAGCGCCTCGCGGAACGGCGGCGCCACCTTGTTCTTCACGACCTTGACGCGCGTTTCGTTGCCGACGACTTCCTCGCCCTTCTTGATCGCGCCGATGCGGCGGATGTCGAGGCGCACCGACGCGTAGAACTTGAGCGCGTTGCCGCCGGTGGTGGTTTCCGGGTTGCCGAACATCACGCCGATCTTCATGCGGATCTGGTTGATGAAGATGACGAGCGTGTTGGCGCGCTTGATGTTGCGCGGTGAGCTTGCGCAGCGCCTGGCTCATCAGCCGCGCCTGCAGCCCGGGCAGCTGGTCGCCCATCTCGCCTTCGATCTCGGCCTTGGGCACGAGCGCCGCGACCGAATCGATGACGATGATGTCGACGCCGCCCGAGCGCACCAGCATGTCGGCGATTTCCAGCGCCTGCTCGCCGGTGTCCGGCTGCGAGATCAGCAGGTCGCCGACGTTGACGCCGAGCTTGCCCGCGTAGACCGGATCGAGCGCGTTTTCGGCGTCGATGTAGGCGGCGATGCCGCCCGCCTTCTGCACCTGCGCGACGACCTGCAGGCACAGCGTGGTCTTGCCGGACGATTCGGGGCCGTAGATCTCGACGACGCGGCCGCGCGGCAATCCGCCGACGCCGAGCGCGATGTCGAGCCCGAGCGAGCCGGTCGACACGACCTGCAGGTCGTTCTGGATCTGCGCGTCGCCCATTTTCATGATCGAGCCCTTGCCGAACTGCTTTTCGATCTGCGCCAGCGCGGCGGCGAGGGCTTTGCTTTTGTTGTCGTCCATCGGGTTGTCGAGGGGCATGTGGAATCTCCTCGAGTATCGCGCAGGCCTCGGTGGCGGTGCACGCCGGCGGTGAAGCCGGGATGGCATCGATGATGGCATAGAACGATCGTTCGACGCAAGCCCCCGGACGACCTAGACCGCTCGGCCGAAGGCGAGTCCTTGGCGCGGACTCAGCGGCGCGACGTTCGTTCGATCAGGCCCTCGAGCGCAGCGACGACCGACGGCCGTCGCGCACGGCGGCCCGATCGCCGCGGAAAGTGGTGGCTCGCCGCGGCCGCCGGCCCGCCGCGCACCGCCCAGGCGAAGCAGACCAGTGCCGACCGGCTTTTGCGGCGTGCCGCCGGCCGGGCCGGCGATGCCGGTGACGGCGACCGACGATGTCGGCGCGGCTGCGCGCGAGCGCGCCCTCCGCCATCTCCCGCGCCGTCGCTTCGCTGACGGCGCCGAAGCGCGTCAAGCGTCTCGGACGCGCACGCCCAGCAACTCGACCTTGGCCTCGTTCGAGTAGGTGACGAAGCCGCGGTCGAACCACGCCGGAACTGCCGGCGATGTCGGTGATGGCGCCGGCGACGAGTCCGCCCGGTGCACGACTCGGCCGTCGCGACCGTCCAGCCGCGGCTCGACAGCGCCCGGCCGAGATCGGCGGCGAGCGGCAGCGTCGCTGCGCTCATTCGTTCACTGCGCGTCGGGCTCCGATGCGATCATTCGCACTCTCCCGGCTCGGCCGCGATAGTGATAGCGAATACGCGGTCGCGAACCCGAACTTGCGGTAGATCGCGAGCGCGGGCGCGTTGTCGGCGTTGACCTGCAGATAGGCGTGCGTGCGCGCCGTGCTCCCACGCCCACGACAGCAGCGACGCGCAGGCAAGCGTCGCGATAGCCGCGCCCGCGCGCATGCTCGGCGCGGTGACGACGTCGAAACGCCGGCGAGCGCGCCGTCGACGGCGACCTGCGCCGTGCAGACGACGCGCCCGCCGCGTGCACGGCGACGAAGCGCTGTCGCCGAGCGGCGAGTGCGCCAGGCGCTCGAGATGCGCGTCGCGCTGCTCGGCGGTCGACCCTCGCAGGTCGCCGACCGCGTCGACGAACGCGCGCGCGTCCGGCGTGGTGACGCTCGACCTCGTCGTCGTGCGCGGGCACGTCCGGCGCGGCGCGTCGAGCGTCAACGCCTGCACCAGCGTCGTCGTCGAACGCGACGTAGCCGCGCGCGGCGAGCGCATCTTCGAGGTCCGGCGGCTGGTCGAACGGCGTCATGCGGAACAGCGGCGGCAGCCCGTGCTGCGCATAGATCGTTTCGCAATGGGCGAATCTTCTGCGCCAGCGGCAGCGTCGAGCCGAAATGCGCGTTGACGCTGCGCGCGCGCTTGGCCTTGCCCGGCGACACGCGCAGCAGCCAGCCGTCGTAGAAGAGCTGGCGCTGCGTCTGCAGCGCATTGAGGCCCGACTTCCTCGATGCGGCTGCAGGTCGAGGCGCGCCGATTGGCGCAGTCGTCGCCTCATCCGACAAGCCCGCTGCCACAGCGCGAACACGAGCAGCGTATAGCCGCGCGGCGAGCAGGTCGTCGAGCATCACGCCGAAGCCGTTCTTCATGCGCCGCGTCGAGCTGCCGGATCGGCGGCGGCTTGACGATGTCGAACAGGCGGAAGAGCAGGAAGGCGAACGCCGACGCGCACGCGATCCGCGCCGACGAAGAAGAGCACCAGCAGGAATGCGACGATTTCGTCGCAGACGATCGCGCCGTGGTCGGGCACGCCGAGATCGCGGCCGGTCACGTGCCGCGGCCCAGATGCCGAGCGACGAACAGGACGCCGATCGACGGCGACGATACCCGGCGTCGCCTGCATGGGCGCGCAGCACGCAGCGCGATCGGAATCGCGACGCAGCGTGCCGAACGTTCCCGGCGCGACCGGCGCCAGTCCGGCGCCGAAGCCCAGCGCGATGAAGTGCGCCGGATGCGCGAACAGGAACCGCGCGACGGGCGGCCGCGCTCGCCCATTGTCCTTCAGCTGGGAAATGATCGAAGGCACGCGGCAGCATCCGGCAACGGCACGCCGCGCTCGTCGCGCACGACGAGGCCGGCTCCCGCCGTGATCGTGCCGATGCGCGCGAGCGGCAATGCCGACGTCGCGCCAATCGCCGCGACGCGCGCCGCGGCAGCCCGCGGCGCGGTGAAGCACAGCTCGTAATCGTCGCCGCCGGCGAGCAGGCACGCGAGGCCGGTCGCGCGTTCGCCGTCCGGTCAGCATCGCGGCCAACGTTGCGCGAGCGCGGTATCCGCGGCCAGATCGACGACGGCGCCGCACCGCCGAGCGCTCGAGGATGTGGCCGAGGTCGCCGGCAAGGCCGTCGGAGACGTCGATCGCCGCGCTCGCGACGCCGCGCAACGCGCAGCCCAGCGCGATGCGCGGCGTCGGCAGGTCGAGGCGTCGTCGCGCACGCGGCCAGCGCGTCGCTCGGCGAGCGTCGCGTGCCCTGCGCGCCGCAACGGCGAGCGCGGCGTCGCCCAGCGTGCCCGACACGTAGATGTCGTCGCCCGCCCGCAGCGCCCGCGCGCGTCAGCGCCTGGCCGGCGGGCACTTCGCCGAGGATCGTCAGGCACAGATTGCGCGGACCGCGCGTCGTGTCGCCGCCGACGAGATCCACGCCGAAGCGCTTCGGCGAGCGCGAAAGTCCGCGCGCGAACGCCGCGAGCCACGCCGCGTCGTCGTCGGGCAGCGCGCCGGCCAGCAACGCCCAGCGCGGCCGCGCGCCCATCGCCGCCATGTCGGACAGGTTCACCGCCAGCGTCTTGTGCCCGAGCGTTTCGCGGATCGGCGTCGGCGAAGAAATGCCGGCCCGCGACCAGCATGTCGACGGAAACCACGAGCTCGTGTCCCGGCGACGGCGCGAGCACCGCCGCGTCGTCGCCGACGCCCAGCACGACCGACGGGGAACGCGGCGGGCGCGAGAAGAAACGAGCGATCAGCTCGAACTCGTTCACGGCCCCACGACCGATGGAGGCGCCGCAGCGCCGCACGAACGTCGACGGCGCGCGCGCAACGGAGCCTCAGGCGGCGCCGCCGACGGCGCGTTCGATTGCGAGCGCGCGAATTTCGTCGGCGCGCACGCGACGCCGCGAGCTTGTCGAGCACGCCGTTGACGAACTTGTGGCCGTCGGTGCCGCCATAGGCCTTCGCGAGCTCGACCGCCTCGTTGATCACCACGCGATAGGGAATCTCCGGCCGGTGCTTCAACTCCCACGCGCCGATCACGAGAATCGCGCGCTCGACCGGCGAAAGCTCCGCGGCGCGACGGTCGAGGCACGGCGAAACGAGTCGCGACCAGCGCGTCGTACTCCGCAATGACGCCCGCCCACAGCTCGCCGAAATAGGCGTCGTCGGTCTTGCCGAAGCCCGTCGCTTCGGCGAGCTGGGTGCGGATTGCATCGGGCGCGTTGCCGGAGAGCTGCCGCTGGTAGAGTCCCTGCAGCACGAATTCGCGCGCGCGGCGGCGCGGACTCGCCCTCATTGATGGGCCCTCACGCTTGCCGCTGGGGCCGCTGCGCCGCCGGCCCCGCGGCCCCCGGCTAGACGCTGCCCGCGCAGGCGTCCGTGCGGCGCTTCTGCGGCGCTCATCTGCCGCCACTCAGATTTCATCGATGGCATCCAGCAGGTTTGCAAGCTCGAGCGCTGCCTGCGCTGCCTCGTAGCCCTTGGCGTCGGCCCGCGCATCCGCCTGCTCGTCGGTGTCCGTCGTCAGGATGCCGTTGCCGACGGGAATGCCGAATTCGAGCTGCACGCTTGCGACACCGGACGCCGACTCGTTGGCGACGATCTCGAAGTGATAGGTGTCGCCGCGGATCACCGCGCCCAGCGCGACCAGCGCATCGTAATCGGCCGCCTGCGCGAGGCGCTGCAGCGCAAGCGGGGTCTCGAGCGCGCCCGGAACCGTGACGATGACGATGTCGCCGTCGGCGACGCGGGCTTCGCACAGCGCGCGCAACGCGCCCGCGAGCAGGCGCTCGCCGATTGCGCCGTTGAAGCGCGACACGACGATGCCGACGCGCCGGCCTTCGCCGCTGACGTTGGGAGGAATGCGCTTGATCGCCACGGGTGAAAAGCCGGTCACGAAGCCTTGCGCTGCGGCGGCGCCTCGAGATGGCCGGTCACCTCGAGATCGAAGCCGGTCATGCTGGGCATCTTGCGCGGCTTTGCCATCAGCCGCATCTTGCGGACGTTGAGATCGCGCAGGATCTGCGCGCCGATGCCGTAGTTGCGCAGATCGACCTTCGCCGACACGGCCGGCGCGTCGGCGAGCGCACGGCGGCGCAGCTCCTGCGCGCTCTCCGGCCGGTGCAGCAGCACGACCACGCCGCGCCCCGCCTCGTCGATCGCGTCGAGCGCCGCGGGAATCGTCCACGAATGCGACGTGCTGCCCGCATCGAGCAGGTCCATCACCGACAGCGGCTCGTGCACGCGCACCAGCGTCTCGGTATCCGGCGAAAGGGGCCCGCGCACGAGCACGAGGTGCGTCGCGTCGGTGAGCTTGTCGCGATAGACGACCAGACGGAACGCGCCGTGCGGCGTTGTCAGCGGCCGCTCGGCGATCCGCTCGACCAGGCGCTCGGTGCGGCTGCGATAATGGATGAGGTCGGCGATCGCGCCGATCTTGAGCCCGTGCGCACGCGCGAACTCGACGAGGTCGGGCAGCCGCGCCATCGTGCCGTCGTCCTTCATGATTTCGCAGATCACCGCCGCAGGCGTGCGGCCTGCGAGGCGCGCGAGATCGCATCCGGCTTCGGTGTGCCCGGCACGCGCGAGCACGCCGCCCGCCTGCGCCATCACCGGGAAGATGTGGCCCGGGCTGAACGATGTCGGACGGCTTTGCATCGGGCGCGATCGCCGCCAGCACGGTGCGCGCACGATCCGCGGCCGAGATGCCCGTGGTCACGCCTTCGGCCGCCTCGATCGAGACGGTGAAATTGGTGCCCATGCGACCGAGCGGTTCGAAGCGACCATCGGCGGGAGCTCGAGCGCCCGGCAGCGCTCCTCGGTCAGCGTGAGGCAGATGAGCCCGCGCGCGTGCCGCGCCATGAAGTTGATCGCCTCGGGCGTCACGTACTCGGCGGCGAGGACGAGGTCGCCTTCGTTCTCGCGGTCCTCCTCGTCGACGAGCACGACCATGCGCCCGGCCTTCAAGTCGGCGATGATGTCGGTGATGGGAGCAAGCGTCATGGGCCATGGCGAGAAGCCGACGAAGCCTCATTTTACCCGCAGACGGGCGCGTGCCGATACGACGCGAGGGCGTTGCGCGGCGTCAGTCGGTCAGTCGGCGGCCGGAGCCGCCTGCGCAGCCGGCCGCCGCACGCGGAACCACGCCGCGTAGAGCGCCGGCAGAAAGCCCAGCGTCAGCACCGTGGCGACCAGGATGCCACCCATCATCGCGACGGCCATCGGCCCGAAGAAGTCGCTGCGCACGAGGGGAATCATGCCCAGCACCGCGGCCGCGGCGGTGAGCACGATCGGCCGGAAGCGGCGGGTCGTCGCGCCGACGATCGCATCCCAGGGCGCGTGCCCGGCGGCGATGTCCTGCTCGATCTGGTCGACGAGAATGATCGAATTGCGCATGATGATTCCCGACAACGCGATCGACCCCAGCATGGCGACGAACCCGAACGGCAATCCGAACACGAGCAGGCCCGCGGTGACGCCGATGAGCCCGAGCGGTGCAGTCAGCAGCACCAGCAGCGTGCGCGAGAAGCTCTTCAACTGGATCATCAGAAGGGTCAGCACCGTCAGCAGCATCAGCGGCACGCCGGCGACGATCGATTTCTGGCCGCGCGCCGAGTCCTCGATCGCCCCGCCGATCTCGATCCGGTAGCCGAAAGGCAGCTCCGCACGGATCGCATCGAGCCGCGGATCGATCCGCTGGGCGACGTCGGGACCCTGCGCATCGCCGCGGACGTCGCTTCGCACCGTCACCGTGGGCAGCCGGTCGCGCCGCCAGACGATCCCGTCCTCCTGCTCGTAGCGGATGTCGGCGACCTGGGTGATCGGCACCGCCTTGCCGTTGGAGGACGGTATCGCGAGATCCTTGAGGAACGTTAGCTGGGCGCGTTCGCTGGCCGCGCCGCGCAGCACGACTTCGATCTGCTTGTCCCGCTCGCGCAGGTAGGTGACGGTGACGCCCGACAGGGAATTGTTGAGAAACGCCGCGAGGTCCTGCGACGCGAGCCCCAGCACCCGCGCCTTGTTCTGGTCGACGACGACGCGGATCACCTTCGTCGGCTCGTCCGAGTCGAACTGGGCGTTCGTGACGTCCGGGTCGTCGCGCATCACCGCGATCACCCGCTGCGCGATCCGGCGCACCGTCGCGAGATCCTCGCCGGAGACGCGGAACTGCACGGGGAACCCGACCGGCGGGCCATTCTCCAGCCGCGAGACGCGACCGCGCAGCGCCGGGAAGTCCTCGTCGAAGAGCTTGATCAACCGCGCGCGCAGCCGCTCGCGCTCGCGGTTGCTCTTGGTCGACCAGCACGAACTGGGCGAAATTCGACTGCTGCAGCTGCTGGTCGAGCGGCAGGTAGAAACGCGGGCTGCCGGCGCCGACGTAGGTGACGAAGTTCTCGACGGCCGGGTCGCGCGCCAGGATCGCCTCCATCTTCTTCGTCTGCGGCGAGGCTCGCCGCGAACGAGCTGCCCTCGGGCAGCCGCAGGTCGACGATCAGCTCCGGCCGCGACGACGACGGGAAGAACTGCTGCGGCACGAAGCGGAACGCCGCGAGCGAGGCAGCGAACAGCGCCGAGCGTCGCGCCGATCACCGTGAAGCGATGCGCCGACGCACCAATCGACCAGCGCGCGGAAGCGCCGATAGAACGGCGTGTCGTAGACGGCGTCGGGTCGCCGTGCGCGCGGGCTGCGCGCGGCGGCGGCGCGCGGCCGGCGCAGCCTCGCGCACGAGCCGGCGCCAGCGAGCGGACCGGCCGTGCCTTGCGCGAAATCCGGCAGCATTCGGTAGCCGAGGTACGGAATCACGATCACGGCGACGACCCACGATGCGACGCAGCGCGATCGCCGACACCTCGAACAGCGAGCGCGTGTATTCGCCGGTGCCAGCTCTTCGCGGTCGCGATCGGCAGGAAGCCCGCGACGGTCACCAGCGTGCCGGTCAGCATCGGGAACGCGGTGCTCGTATAGGCGAAGCTCGCGGCGCGGAACCGGTCGAAGCCCTGCTCCAGCTTGATCGCCATCATCTCGACGGCGATGATCGCGTCGTCGACGAGCAGGCCGAGCGAGAGGATCAGCGCGCCGAGCGAGATCTTGTGCAGGCCGATGTCGAAGAGCCCCATGAACACGAACGTCGATCGCGAGGACGAGCGGGATCGACACCGCGACGACCAGCCCCGTGCGCAGGCCCAGGCTCAGCAGCGACACGAGCAGAACGATCGTCACCGCTTCGGCGAGCGAGCGGACGAACTCGCGCACCGAACGCTCGACCGCGCGCGGCATGCTGGCGACCGGCGCCACCTCGACGCCGACCGGGAGCGCGGCTTCGACGTCGGCGACCTTCGCGTCGAGTGCGCGCCCGAGCTCGATCACGTCGCCGCCCTTCACCATCGTCACGCCCAGCCCCAGCGCCTCGTGCGATCGCCAGCGCATCTGCTGCTGCGGCGGGTCGACGTAGCCGCGGTAGACGCGCGCGACATCGGCGAGCCGAAACACGCGGTTGTTCGCCCGGATCGCGATGTCGCGCACCGCGTCGATCGAATCGAAGGCGCCCGTGGGGCGCACGTAGATGCGATCGGAGGCCGTTTCGAATACGCCGGCGGCCGCGACGGCGTTCTGAGTCGCGAGTGTGCGCACGATCTCCGCAGGCTCGACGCCGAGGAGCGCGAGGCGGGCGTTGGAGAGCTCGATGAAGATCTTCTCTTCCTGCTCGCCGATGAAGTCGACCTTGGCGACACCCGGAACACGCAGCAGCTCCGCGCGCAACGCGTCCCCGAAGTCCTTCAGGTCGCGGTAGCCATAATCCTCGCCGGTGATCGCGTAGATGTTCGTGTAGGTGTCGCCGAACTCGTCGTTGAAGTACGGTCCCTGGACCCCCGTCGGCAGCGTGTTGCGGATGTCGCCGATCTTTTTCCTCACCTGATACTGGAGGTCCGCGACGGCGGACGCGGGCAGCGAGTCCTTGAACGACACGAACACCAGCGACTCGCCGGGTTTCGAGTAGCTTCTCACCCACTCGAGCGGCAGTTCCTGGACCTTCTTCTCGATCCGATCCGTTACCTGCGCTTCGACTTCGCGCGCCGAGGCGCCGGCCCACGTCGTCTTCACGACCACCGTCTTGAACGTGAACGGCGGGTCTTCGGACTGGCCGAGCTTGCCGTAGGCGAGCGCCCCGGCGAACGCGAAGACGACGATCAGGAAGAGGACGAGCGGGCGATGGTGGAGCGCCCACTCGGACAGATTGAAGCGCGTTCCGGGCGCGCTGCCGGCGGGGGCTGCGGGACGCATCGAACGGTGCGCGTCAGCCCTTCGGCGCGGCGGGGTTCGTCGCCGCGGGCGGCGGCGGCATCGGCACCGGGCGGCCCGGCGCCTCGTAAGGGCGCACCGGTTGGCCATCGCGGAGCTTGTTCGCGCCGGCGGCAACGACCCACTCGCCGGTCGCGACCCCCGCGGCGATGACGACGCCATCCTCGCGGTACTGCGCAATCACGACCGGGCGCAAATTCACCTTGCCGCCATTCGCGTCGTAGATCCAGACGGCCGGGCGCCCGTCGCCCGTCTGGTAGACCGACGGCAGCGGAACCAGCGTTGCCGCCGCGACGTCGCCGGACAGGCCGACGTTGGCGGTCATTCCCCATTGGAGTGCCGGATCGGGATCGACGACCGCGACGCGAACCGCGAACGTGCGCGTCACCGGGTCGACCGCCGGCGCGATTTCGCGCACGCGTGCGCGATACACCTGGCGCGGATCCGCGACCAGCGCGACCACGATCTGCTTTGCCCGCGAGAGCTCGCCGACCCGCGATTCGGGAACGGCGATCGCCACCTCGCGTTCGTCTTCGCGCGCGAGTCGCATCACCGGCTGGCCGGCTGTCACTACCTGCCCTGCCTCCGCGGCGACGGCGGTGATGACGCCGTCCTCGGGGGCGACGAGCGTCGCGTAGGCCGCCTGGTTCTGCGCGACGGCGAGATTGGCTTTTGCCTGCGCGAATTTCGCGCGATTGGCGCTCATCGTGTTCCGCTTGGCGTCGAGCGCCGAAGCGCTGATGAACTTCTGCGCGAAGAGCCCCTGATAGCGCTCGAACTCGGCCTTCGCGAATTCGTATTCGGTCTGCGTTGCCGCGACTTGTGCCTTCGCCGCTTCCGCCTGCAGGCCCATGTCGGCCGGATCGAGGCGCGCCAAGACCTGTCCCTTGCGTACGCGCGTCCCCGCGTCCACGGCGCGCGCGATCACTTTGCCGCCGATCCGGAACGCGAGATCGGCCTCGTGTCGCGGCTTCACTTCGCCGGCGAAGACCGCGGTCTCGGCGCCCTGCGAGGTCGCCTGGGCGAGCGCCACGGACCGCACGGCTTCCGCCGCCGTTTCGTGCTTGGCGCAGCCGGCGACGCTCACGATTGCCGCGAGCGTGATGGCGAGCGAAACCGATCTCATCGCGCCCCTCCCCTGCCGCGCTCGCCCAGCGCGCCTTGCCATAGCGTGTTCAGCGCGCGCTGCAGATCGTCCGGATACGCGACGTTGAAGGCGCTCAGAGCTTGGTCGGCCGGCAAGCCCGACACCGGGCAGTGCAACGCATCGCCTTTGGCGCCGTACATCTGCCACAAGCCGATGATCAGCGCATAGCTGTGCCGAAGCAGCGTGACGCCATCGCCCGGCTTCAAATGCCGGAAATGCCGTTCGAGGCCGCCCCCGGCGCGCATCAGCCGCGTCATCATTCGCTCGTGGAACGCGCCGGCGGCGGCCTCGGGAATCGCCTGCGCCATCATGCCGAAGCAGCGCGACGCCAGCGGAAGGAACAGCGGCGGCGCGACGATGTGCTCGCGCGTCAGCGCAAACATGGCGTCGATCGTGATCGGTTCGTCCGACTCGAGCCGGTCGATCAGCGGCCGGAAGAAGCCATCGATGTTGCGCTCGTGCAGCGCAAGCAGCAGCTCTTCCTTGCTCGGGAAATAGAGATAGACGGTGCCTTTCGCGAGGCCGGCCTCGTCGGCCACCTCGGCGACGTTGGCCACGCGTTCGGGCGAGCGCAACAGAAGCCGCTCAGCGGCGTCGAGAATGGCATCGGCGCGCTCCTGCTTGTCTTCGGCCTGCATCGCACGCCGGCGAATGACCATGGAATTGCCCCTTCCAATAACTGACCGAGAGTCACTTGGCCCCCACAATAAGTGACTTCCGGTCATTTGTCAACCGGCAGGTTCCCCGCTTGCAAAGCCTTGAGTTCGGGGGGCAGCTGCGGTCAGAAGAGCGCGAGCGTTTGCCGCGCGAGTTCGCTGCCCGGGTCAGCGTAGTCGGCGACGACGCTGAAATGGTGGCGCGCCGGGATGAGGAGAGGCGCCGTTGCGCCGGCGGGGCGGCAGGACGGCCAGGCGTCCCACAGGAGACGGGTTTGGCGCAGAAACTCAGCGGTTTCGTCGGCGCCTGCGGCGAGGAGCAGCGGCGCCCTGGTCCGCGGCGCGAGGTTGACCGGCGACAACCGCCGGGCTTCCGCCGCATCGAGCCCGAAATCGGCATTGAACGAGAAGAGCAGCATCGGCGCGAGATCGTGGACGCCCGACAGCGAGACGCCACCGGCGAGCGGATCGCGCGCAAGTTGCACCTGCGTCCAGTCGGTCGCGTAGAGCATCGCGGCGAGGTGCCCGCCTGCGGAGTGTCCGCCGACGACGATGCGATCGGCGCTGCCGCCGTGGGTCGCGCCGTTCGCGGGCGAGCCAGGCGACCGCGCGACGGCATTGCTCGACGATCGTCGCGATCGAGACGTCGGGACAAAGGTCGTAGTTGACCACCGCCACCGCAATGTCCTGTGCGACGAACGCCGGCGCGACGAACGAAAAATCGCTCTTGTCGAGCGCGCGCCAGTAGCCGCCGTGCAAGAACACGAACGTGCCGCGCCCGGGCGTCCTCGGCACGAACAGATCGAGCGTTTCCTTCGGCCCGGGGCCGTAGCGCAGGTCGAGCGTCGGCGCGAGCGCCGCCGCGCGGCAGCCGAATCCGCCGCGTAGCGCGCGAGCCAGACGCGGATGTTCCGGGACCGCCGCGCGATTGTTGTAGCCGCGCTCGACGAACTCCGCCGTAAGCACGACCGCCGTCATCGTCAAGCGATCGCGGGTGCGATCGCGATCGTCAGCGTGCCCAAGGCGTCGATGCCGCCCTCGAGGCGATCGCCGGGCACGACGGCGCCCACGCCGGCCGGCGTGCCGCTGAAGATCAGGTCGCCGGGCAAGAGCTCGTAATACTGCGACAGGAAATGCGAGCGTGTGCGCGACGTCCCAGATCATGTCGGCAAGGTCGCCCTCCTGCCGCCGCGACGCCGTTGACGTCGAGCCAGATCCTGCCCTTGCGCGGGATGCCCGATGGCGCTCACCGGATGGATCGGCCCGATCGGCGCGGCCTCGGCGAACGACTTGCCGATGTCCCATGGCCGCTTCTTCTCGCGCATGTCGTTCTGCAGGTCGCGGCGCGTCATGTCGAGCCCGACCGCGTAGCCCCAGACGATCGCCAGCGCTTCTTCCGGCGCGAGCTTCACGCCGCGCGCGCCGATCGCGACGACCAGCTCGATCTCGTGATGCAGGAACTTCGTCGCCAGCGGGTAATGGACTGCGCCCGACGGCGGGCGGCACGACCGGCACGACCGCATCGGCCGGCTTGGTGAAGAAGAACGGCGGCTCCTTGGTCGCGTCGCCGCCCATCTCCTTCGCGTGCTCGGCGTAGTTGCGGCCGACGCAGTAGATGTGGCGGACCGGAAACCGGTCGGCGCTGCCGGCAACCGGCACCGAGGGAGCGTCCCAGGCGGGAAAGACGTGGTCATAGTGACAGTGTCTCCGGCGGCGTTGCGGTCGGAGTCATTCCGCGTCGGGTTGCCGCGCCGGCGCGGCGTCGGCGAACGCGGGCAGCGCAAGGCATGCGGCTTCGATGCGCGTGAGCGTCGGATACGGCGTGAAGTCGAATGTCGATGCGCCGAGCGTTGGCAAGCTGCGGCACGAGGCAGATGTCGGCGAGCGTCGGCGCGTCGCCGTGGCAGAAGCGGCCGGTCGCGCGCTCGCGCGCGAGCCGCGTTTCGAGCGCCTCGAGGCCGACGTCGATCCAGTACTTGTACCAGGCGTCGCGCTGCTCCTCGGTCACACCGAGCGTGCCGGTCAGGTAGTGTCAGCACGCGCAGGTTGTTGAGCGGATGGATGTCGCAGGCGATCGCGAGCGCGATGCGCGCGCACGCGCGCGCGTCCTGCCGCGTCGCGCGGCAGCAGCGGCGGCTGCGGGATGCGTCTCGTCGAGCCATTCGATGATCGCGAGCGATTGCGTCAGCACGTCGCCGCCGTCGGTGACGAGCGACGGCACGAGCCCCTGCGGATTGAGCGCCAGATATTCGTCGGCACGCTGGTCGCCCTTGCGCAGATGGACGAACGCGCGCTCGGGCGAGACGCCCTTCAGGTTGAGCGCGATCCGGACGCGATAGGCTGCCGACGAGCGGAAGTAGTCGTAGAGCTTCATCGCCAGGCGTAGAAGCGCGGAAATGCCCGTTTGCGCGCGGCCCAGGATCAGCGCGTGGATGTCGTGCGTGCCTTCGTAGGTGTTGACGGTCTCGAGGTTCAGCACATGGCGGATCACGTGGAATTCGTCGACGATGCCGTTGCCGCCGTGCATGTCGCGCGCCATCCGCGCGATGTCGAGCGCCTTGCCGCACGAGTTGCGCTTCATGATCGACGTGATTTCCGGCGCCGCCTTGCCCTCGTCCTTGAGCCGCCCGAGACGCAGGCAGCCCTGCAGCCCGAGCGTGATCTCGGTCAGCATGTCGGCGAGCTTCTTCTGGATCAGCTGGTTCGCGGCGAGCGGCCGGCCGAACTGCGTGCGGTCGAGCGTGTACTGCCGCGCCGCGTGCCAGCAGAACTCGGCGGCGCCGAGCGCGCCCCACGCGATGCCGTAGCGCGCGCAGTTGAGGCAGCCGAACGGCCCCTTCAGTCCCTCGACGTTGGGCAGCCGGTTTTCTTCCGGCACGAACACCTCGTCCATCACGATTTCGCCGGTGACCGACGTGCGCAGGCTGAATTTGCCCTCGATCTTCGGCGCGCTCAAACCCTTCATGCCCTTGTCCAGGATGAAGCCGCGAATCACGCCGTCGTCGGTCTTCGCCCAGACGACGAACACGTCGGCGATCGGCGAATTGGAAATCCACATCTTGGCGCCCGAGAGCTGGTAGCCGCCCGGCACGCTGCGCGCGCGCGTCACCATGCTGCCCGGATCGGAGCCGTGGTTGGGCTCGGTCAGGCCGAAGCAGCCGATCCACTCGCCGGTCGCGAGCTTCGGCAGATATTTCCTGCGCTGCGCTTCCGAGCCGTAGGCGTAGATGGGAAACATCACGAGCGAGCTCTGCACGCTCATCATCGAGCGGTAGCCCGAATCGACGCGTTCGATTTCGCGGGCGATCAGGCCGTAGCAGACGTAGTTGAGTCCCGCGCCGCCGTAGTCGGACGGCAACGTCGCGCCGAGCAGTCCCAGCGCGCCCATTTCCGGAAACACCGACGGATCGGTTGTCTCGTGGCGAAAGGCTTCGGTGACGCGCGGCATCAGCTTCTCCTGCGCGTACGCGTGCGCCGTGTCGCGCACCATCCGTTCTTCCTCGGTCAGTTGGTCCGCGAGGAGCAGCGGGTCGTCCCACGCGAAGCGGGCCTTGACCTTGGGGGCGACGGGATCGGGGGCGTTCATGGGAGCTCCGGGCGTGGAGGATGCCGGATCGCCGCGCCGTGGCTGCATTGCCTGGCGCCGGCCGCCGATCCTCGCAAAATGATACCGATTTTACGTGCCGCGCCGGACGTTTCCTTAAGGTGCGTCAAAGGGACGACCGCGGTCGCCTCGATTTCGACCCGTGCCGCATCCTCCATCAGCGCTGCCACCTCGATCGCCGACATCGCTGGAGAGTGCCGCCCCATCACTTCCCGATAGGCCGCAGCCAGCGCCTTGCCGCCGCCTGGGTACTCGCGCTTGTCAACGACGTACCAGGTCAGCCGCACGATGTGCTAGCAGCCCGTCGGACTTGAGGTCCGTGGTTTTCGGTTGATTGGCCGGCGACGACTCATTTGGCAGCGGCGTTGGGATGAAACGGAAGAAAGTGCGTTATGAAGGGACGGAAGAGAGCGTTGTGATGCGGCCCAGTCTGGTTTCGACGAGGGAATCCTGCCGCGCTTCACGCGCCGAGGGCGTTCATTCGCTTCATGTTCCACGCCAGACACACCAAGCTCCATTCGCCACGCGCGTCGGCCAGTCCGCGCAACAGGAATTGCCGGAATTTCATGACGTGCTTGATCAATCCGAACACCGGCTCGACCGTGCATTTGCGCAACGCATACCAGCTTGCGCCCGCGTCGGGTTTGCAGGCGATGCCGCATGGCCGCCAACGGCGTCGGCTTACTTGGCAGTGGCGCAGGCTCGGCGAAGCGGTCGAACGGCGAGCCATGATGGGCTTCGCGGCCGAGCGCGATCAAGGGCTGGATCTTGGCTTGCGCACAGGCGTTGACGTTGTCCTCGCTGGCATACCCGGTATCGGCCAGCAGCCGCTTGACCCGGCCCAGATCCCTCGGCAAGGCTTGCAGTTGTTCGAGCATCGGCACCACTTGCTGCTTGTCGTTGGTCGCTTGCGTCAGCGCGGACGCCACGACCAACAGGCTGTCGGTATCCACCGCGGCTTGGGCGTTGTAGGCTTGCTCGAAGCCACCCCCGGGCACGGGCATGATGCGCGAGTCCTCGTCGGTGAAGTTCACTTGATCGGTGTCCTTGGGAGTGCCACTGGGCGGCGCCGGCGGCCGACCACCGGGTCGCTTGCCATTCTTCTTCGCCCGTTGCTCGCGCGCCGCCAGCTTGGCCGCGTAGGCGGCCTCGGCTTCGGCCTTGACCCGCGCTTCGATCTTCGCCTTGGCCGCGGCAATCGCCGCCAGGCGCTCTTCTCGGCGGCTCAACTCTTCGGGCAGGTTCATGCCCTCCGGCAAGTCCCGGGCGTTGGCCGCTTCCGCTCGCTTCATCAACTGCGCTACCTCCGCCTTGAGCTTGGCTTCCAGCTTCTTGGCGTGGCCATAACTCATCGCGCTGTGCCGCGAGGCGTTGGCATGCACCTTGGTCCCGTCCAGACTCACCGTGCCCAGCTTCAACATCCCCATCTCTCGAGCGTAGCCCAGCACCTGGACGAAGATCGCTTCGATCTGTTTCAGGAAGCGCTTGCGGAAACTGTTGATGGTGTCGTGATCCGGATGGGTGTTCGCCGTGACGTAGCGAAAAGCGATCGAGTCATAGCTCGCCCGTTCCAACGCCCGGCTGGAGAACGTCCCGGTGGCATAGCCATAGAGCAGCAACGCCACCAGCATCGCCGGATGGTGCGCATCACTCCCGCGACCGGCATAGCTTTCTTCGAGCTCCGACAAATCCAGTTGCTCGACCACGTCGACCACGAACCGCGCCAGATGATCCTTCGGCAGCCACTCCTGCACGCTCGGCGGAAACAGAAATTGCGTATCGCGATCGACCGGAACAAAGCGCGCCATGGATTCACTCACGGAAACACATCAATGCAACCCAGTGTAGTCAAGATTTCGAGAAACGAAAGGGGGCGCCCCCCGGCCTCCGCGAGGATGGCGACGCCGTTCGCGAGCGCCTGGCGCGCCTGGCCCACTAAGGCTCCCGAGCCAGGCGCGCCCTCCCCCGCTATGCAGATGGCAATCGAGGCAACGGCTCGGCCATCCGGATGATTTTCCGGCGCCGGAATGCGGCGCAGCATCGCCGCGCGCGGCCCGTTCGGTCCTGCGTCCCGCGAAAGTGGAGGCGATCGATGCGAAGCTTGCCACGGGCTCTTCGGCCCGAGTCGGGTGTCACGTTAGTCGAGCTCGTGATCGCGTTCGCAATCGCGGCGCTGCTCGTCGGGCTTGCGATGCCGTTGTGCGGCGATTGGATCGCGGAGTACCGGGTCATGAACTATGCTCGCGACCTCGCCGGAAACATGAACACTGCGCGGAGCGAAGCGATCAAGCGAGGCATGAGAGTGAACGTCTGCAAGTCGGCAAACCGTCGGCAATGCACGGCGGGAGGCGAGTGGGCGCAGGGTTTCGTCGTCTACATCGACGCCGATCGCGATGGGCAGATCGACGCCGGCGCGTCGCCGCTCAAGGTCGGCGAGGCCGCGCCGGCGGGAATGAGCGCACGCGGCAATCGACCGGTCGCGGATGATGTGTCGTGAACGAGCCTGGGGACGGCGCGGCTTCTCAACGGCGGGCTGCAAATGGGTACCCTCACCGTATGCCGCAGCGGCCAGAAGGCGATCGATGTCGTCCTCGCCCACAGCGGGCGCGCGGATCCAGAAGACCGCCGCGACGTGCCCGTAGAGCACGCTCGCGCGCGCCGGACGACCGGCGCTGCGACGCGTTTCGTGCGACCGTGCCCGTGTGCGCGCAATCGCGCGAACCGTCCGTTCCCGACTATGCGCCACCCGTCGGAAGGGCTCAAATTTTCCCCGCCACCGTCCGTTCCCGCCTACCGGCCACTGGTCGGGATCGATTGCGGGCGGCCGGGCCGGCACCTAGCATACCCTCACAGAACAGGGAGTTACCGATGCGTATTTCGCGCTTTGCCGGACGGCCGTCCGTTGCAGGCTTCACCCTTATCGAGGTGATGATCACGGTTGCGATCATCGCCATTCTGGCGGCGATTGCCGTTCCGGCCTATAGCGATTACGTGACGCGCAGCAAGATCATCGGCGCGACCACCCGGATGGGCGACATCCGCACGCAGATGGAAAAGTACTTTTTCGACAACCGCACCTACTCGAACGCGGGCGTCTGCGGCGCGCAACCGGCGATCAATGCCTATAACGCGGACCCCGCCTCCGATTTCATCATGTCCTGCCCGCCGGGTCCCCTCACGGCGACGACCTATACGCTCCAGGCCGACGGCAACCCTGTGAGGGGCATGAATGGCTTCACGTACACGGTCGATCAGGCGAACCAGAAAGTCACGGTCAACGTTCCCGCGGGCTGGGGTGGCGCCGGAAGCCTCTGCTGGGTGCTGCGCAAGGATGGCTCCTGCTGATGCCAAGCTCGCGCACGTCGGGCTTCACGCTGATCGAGCTGATGATCGCGCTCGCGATCGCGGCGCTTTTGGCGATCCTCGCAATGCCCGGCTATTCCCTGTGGATCGCCGACGGCCAGATCCGCAACGCCGCCGAATCGATCGCGAGCGGCCTTCGCTATGCACAAGGCGAGGCGATCAAGCAGAACAGCCAGGTCGAATTCGTCCTCGATCCGACGACGGGCACGGGCGGATGGATCGCGCGGCTCGTCGCGACGCCGCTGCCGCCGTTGCAGGTCGGCAGCTTCAGGGAGGGCGCGGACAGGACGACGTTGACAGCGCTGCCTGCCGGGACGACGACCGTGACCTTCACCGGCTTCGGGACGATTGCCGCTGCCAACGCGGATGCAAGCGCACCGCTGACCCAGGTGCAGGTCACGTCGGCTAACGCGGTCGCCGGCGCCCGCAACCTCAACGTACTCGTCGGCAACAACCGCACCGGCATCAAGATCTGCGACCCGAAATGGCCGGCGGCGGATCCGAAGGGTTGTCCGCCGTAGGCCGCTCTCGCGATGGTAGACAGAATGAATTTCCGCAAACTCAGACACGCGTCGACCCTCGGCCGCGCGACGCGTCAGCGCGGCAGCTTCCTGCTCGAAGCGCTGATTTCGGTGCTGATCGTCGCATTCGGCGTTCTCGGGCTGATCGGCCTGCAGGCGCGCGCGATCCAGAACGTCGACGATGCCCAGTACCGCGGCGAGGCCGCCTACCTCGCCAACGCCTATCTCGGCCAGATGTGGGTCGCCGATCGGACCACGCTCAACGCCAATTTCGACGACGCGAGCGGCGGTCCCGCCTACACGGAGTTCAAGGCGTGGGTCGGCCAGAGGCTTCCCGGCGCGAGTCTCCCCGGCAATGATCCGAAGGTAACGATCACGCCGAGCGCGATCACCCCGACGAGCTCGACGGTGCACATCCAGATCTTCTGGCAGCCGCCGGGCGAACCCGCCGGCCTCGTCCGTCATCAATACGACGTCGTCGCCACCGTGGGGTCGAACTCATGACGGCGCCGCGTCGATCCCGCAATGCGGGTCAGCGGGGCGCGGGCCTCGTCGAGACGATGATCGGCATCCTGATCGGGATGATCGTCGTGCTCGTCATCTACAACGTCTTCGCGCTCGCCGAGGGCTACAAGCGCACGGCGGTGGGCGCGGCCGATGCGCAAACGACCGGTCTCTTCGCGCAGTTCGTGCTGAACCGCGAGATCAGCAATGCCGGCAACGGTCTCTCGGGCGCCGGCGGCAACCTAGCGACGTGCACGGCCGCCGATCCGAACTGGCCCACGCCCGCCGGCTTCTTTGCAGTCGCCGGCGCGCGTGCCATCCGTCCGGTCCCCGTGATGATCCTGGACGGCGGGGGCGCGAACCAGTCGGACAGTCTGATTGTCACGTACAGCACGGCACCGCGCGTGATCTCGCCGACGCTGTTCGTCGACAAATCGATGACGGCAGGCGGCGACCGGTTCTACGTCCAAAGTCCGAACGGCTTCCGCGTCAACGATCGGGTGCTCGCCGTCGACATGGGCGGCAACTGCGAGCTGACAACCATCACGGCCGTGGTTCCAGGGGATTCGGTGGGCAACGTGACCACCGGCATCGTCGGCCTCGACCATCCGGCAACGACCAGCCTGTACCTGCCGGGAAGCGCCGCGAACGGCGCGCGCCTCTTCAACCTCGGGGAGGACCCCAACGCTGGCGGACCGGGGCCGTTCGCGACGCGCACGCTCTTCGACGTTGTGAACGGGCAGCTTCGTACGACCGACCTTTTCGGCGCCGCGCCCGCAGTGCCCATTGCGCAGAACGTCGTGCTGATGAAGGCGCAATACGGGATCGATTGCGCCAGTAATGGCATCGTCGTATGGACGACCGCCACCGCGACCAACATCTGCGGCGACGGGCTCAACTACACGCCCGACGATTTCATGCCGGTGCCTCCGGCGGCCTCGGCGTGGACCGGTCCCGCGCTCGCCCGCATCCGGGCCATCCGCATCGGCATCGTCGTGCGCAGCGACGAGCCCGACCTCAAGGATCCGGCGCTCGTCGGCCAGTCGGCGGTGTTGTTCGACTGCTCGACGCACGATGCCGCCTGCCAGGGCCGCACCGTCCTCGACAACACGGTGCTTACCGACAATTTCCGGTTTCGCACCTACGAGACGATCGTCCCGATGATCAACGCCATTTACAACGACGGTCTATGAATCCGATGCACCCTTTGGCACAACACGCAACATTGGCGCACCGCCAGCGCGGCGTCGTCCTGTTCATTGCCCTGATCGCGATGGTCGTGCTGAGTCTCGCGGGCGTCGCCCTCATCCGATCGGTGGATACGACGGGCTCGGTCGCAGGGAACCTCGCCTTCCGCGAGGCATCGGTGATTGCCGTGAATCGCGCGATCGAAAGGGCCGTGGACGCCCTCTATATCAGCAAGTCGTTCAATCCCGAGTTCGACAATCCCGCCCACAATTACTACGCCAAGCTCCAGGCCGGAGAGAAGCCCAACGGGGCGCCGGCGGCTGTCGCCGGCACCTACTCGGCGATGACCGGGGCCTATCCTTTCGGCGCCGCCGACACGTACCCGGCGACCAACGCGGAGGTCCGGTGGGTCATCGAGCGGGTTTGCAGCTACGACCCGGCTGCCGTGGCCGAACCGCTCAACTTTGCCGCCAAGCTCCAGTATTGCGACGAGCTGGCGCCGAAGCTGTCGCAGGGGAAGACGACGATGAAGCGCGCCGGCGTGCAACTTTCGCCGATTCCGCTCTACCGGGTCACCGTGCGTGTCGATCTGCCGGGAACCAATACGGCCACCTATGCGCAGGCCATGCTGCACTGATCACGAAGAATGCCGCTCTCAGGGAAGGCTGACATGAACACGAAGAACGCACGACGTCCGGCTCGCCGCTCACTGGTTGTGCTGGTGAGCGTCTCGCTGGTGTTCGGTCCTCTGGTCGACTCGGCGTATGCCGGGCCGACTCCGCTTGCGGACGTGCCGATCGCGGCGAAGGTCGCCGCGAAGCCGAACATCGTCTACACGCTGGACGATTCCGGGAGCATGCAGTACCACTACATCCCCGACTGGGTCATCTCCCAGGTCGCCCCGCTCTATTGCCGCGGCGGCAACAACACCACCGCCTGCAGCTGCGGCGGCCAGTTGTTCGGCACGAACTCGTGCACCGCCGCTGCCGCCGTCAACTTCACGAACAGCTATTGGTCGCCGCCGTTCTACGCCGCGGATTTCAACCGCCTGGCGTACGACCCGAACGTCAACTACACGCCGCCGGTCAAGGCCGACGGCACGCCGCTGACGCACACGATCGGCGTCGACACCGACGTCAACGGCAACGAGATCAACCTGGCCAAGGTGCAGACGGATCCGTTCACCTCGCCCGCGAGCCAGGCCAACCTGTCGGGCAAGGTGGCGGTCCCGCTCTACTGCAACACCGATTGGCCGCTGACCGTCGGCGTCAACCTGGCCATCACCGATGTCGGTGACGCCAACGGCGAATACAAGCCGGGAACGGGCGACTGGTGCCGGATCAACGGCACCAAGTACGACGCGTCCGCGGCTTCGGGCGCGCCGGCCGTCCTCGACGACTACAACTATCCGTACCAGTCGTCGTCGGGCGCGACCGGCACCCAGTATTTCTACAAGCAGCTCGGCAACAAGATTCTCTACTGCGACACCACCTCGCCCTTCTGGCCGCGCAACGGCACGATCACGGGCTGCACCGCAGGCGGTACGCCGACATGCGGTGGCTTGCCGTGCCCGATGAACCAGCAGAAATGCAACCGGAGGGCCATGACGTGCAATCCGGTGGTTGCGAGCCGCAATTACACGCCCGCAGCCTGCAAGACGAATCCTCCGCTCTATTGCCTGCCCAACACCGGAGGCTCCGACGGGAACTCCCCAGGCACCGGCACCACACCGGAATGCCTGGCATGCACGTGCAACGCCGATTATCAACCTGCCGGCGGTACCTGCAGCATCACGGGCGCAGCTTGCACCGGACCTTACGGCAGTCTTGGCGGAGACCCCGTGGAGTGCCCCGACCAACCGCAGGCGCCCAATGGCTGCAGCGCCGGCGTGCCGATCTACGGCGGACCCGCCGGGAGTGCCAACTGCACCTCCTTCACGTGGGACCCGGTCGCCGGCGTCTATAGCAACGTGTCGACCCCGCCGGGCACAACGCTGCTGCAGGACTCGAACAGCCTCGGCGTCGTGTGTCGGCACAACAACCAGGTCTACGCGGTGAGCGGCGTCCCCGCGGCGGGCGGCGCCTTTACCTACCCGCGGACGAACCTCGGCGACGTCTATGCCGCCAACAAGACCGGGATCGCGCCCTACACGCAACTGGGCAAGTTCATCACCTCGACGACGGGGGGTTGCCCGACCGTCGGCACGACAGTCAACATCCCGCGCCACTATTACACCATCGACTCCGTCGCGTTCTGCAACGGCGTCGACGCTACGGTGAACGGCCAGTGGAAGGGTTTCGGCACCGGCGTGTGCAACCCGGCCAACGACCTCACGACGTTCAAGAACGTCAAGTACGGCCAGTTCCATCGCTTCGATTTCGTGAACGACGGCCGCACGTACCCGTACATCGACCAGGTCTCTTCGCTGCCGATGTCGCGCACATATGCGCAGGAAATCATCAATTACGCGAACTGGTATGCGTACTATCGCTTGCGCATGCTTGCCGCGAAGACGACGTCGTCGCTGGCGTTCAGCTTGCTCGACGATACCTACCGCGTCGGCTTCCACACGCTGGGAACCGAACCCGTCCCGACCGGGACCGGTGTGCCTCCGACGTGGGTCGACGTCGACGATTTCAACCTTGCTCAAAGGAAGCTGTGGTGGGGCGGGTTGAACCCGCCGTTTGCCAACGGACTGTTTGCGGTTCCGACGGTAACCACCAACAAGACTCCCACGCTCTCCGCGATGTTGCGGATCGGCAACCTGTATCGAGACCGGCGGTGCGGCCGGCCTTCCGCCAAGCGTCAATCCGCTGCCGGGAGGCGCGAAGGATCCGATTTCCACGAATCCGTCGACCGGCCAGCTGGTCAGCTGCCAGAGCAACTACCACGTCCTGTTCACCGACGGGTTCACCAATCAGATCGCGCTGCCCGCGGTGGCAGGCGACCTCGACCAGAACATCCCGGCGAGCCTGCCGGCGGATGTTCCACCCGACCCCGCCACGATGCTGCCGGACCTGCGCGTCCCCGCGTGGCCGACACCGTTCATCCAGGGCGCGCCGGCGGTGGCCAACACGCTGGCCGACGTCGCGACCTATTACTGGGCCCGCGATCTGCGCCCGGCGCTCAAGAACGACGTGCCGAACTGGGAGGGCACGAGCTGGGACAAAGACCCCACGAAGGACGTCGCGTGGTGGCAGCACGTCCAGTTCTCCGCGATCTCCTTCGGCTCCGCGGGTCTGCTCGACGCCTCGGACCAAACGACGACGTTCGCGGGACTCAAGTCCGGCGCATTGAGCTGGGGGAACCTGACGACACCCAACAATCCGCCCAACCCGCCCAGCAACAAGGGCGCCGTCGCGGTGGACGACCTGTGGCATGCCACGGCGATGGCGCGCGGCACTTTCGTCTACGCGACCTCGCCGCTCGAGGTCCAGATGGGCCTGTCGGGAATCCTCGCCGGCATCGCGAACCAGCCCAAGACGCGGGTCGGCGCCGCATTCTCCGGCCAGGTCCTGAGCGCGGCGAACAACATCATCTACGAGGCGACGATCGAGCAGGGCTGGGCCGGTGACTTGCTGAAGGTGCAGATCGATCCGCAGAACGGCAACGAACTGGCGCGGTTGTGGAACGCGGCCAAGGCAGTGACCGACCAGATCGACCCGGTCCTGACGGGCGTTCCCGAGCCGTGGATGGACGAAGCCCACCGGCGCATCGTGAGCTGGGATGGGCCGGCCAAGGTCGCCTTCCGCGCCACGGCGGCGGGCAGCATGGTGAATGTGCTATCGAATGCGCAGCTCAACACGCTGAGCGCGAATCCGACGACACAGAAGAAGATGATCGCCTACCTCCGTGGCGGCAATCTGGTCAACCCGCCGATCACGCCGGTACCGACCGTCATCGAAGGCACCAAGATCGGCCAGTTCCGAAAGCGCTATGGCCCGCTCGGCGACATCAGCAATGCCCAACCGCTGGTCGTTACCGCTCCGCTCAAGGCGATCTACTACGACAGCACCGACCCGGGGTATTCCGCATTCCAGACATTGCAGAGTGCCCGCGCGGACCAGATCGTCGCTGCGGCCAACGACGGCATGGTCCACGTGTTCGACGTGAACGACGGCCATGAAACGTTCGGCTACGTCCCGAGCTCGCTCTTCCGCTCGGCCGTGGACACTTCGGGCAAGCCGACGGGCCTGCAGGCGCTGACGTTCCAGGATGGCGGCGTGCCGATCTACAAGCACCATTTCTACGTCGATTCGTCGCCGCGCACCGCCGACATCGACTTCAACAGCGCCGGCGTCAAGGGTGGCGCCTCCGACTGGCACACGATCGTGGTCGGCGGCATGGGCAAGGGCGGGGACAGCTACTACGCGCTCGATCTGACCGACCCCGGAGTGGTCACCGAATCGGATGCCGCAGCGAAGCTCCTGTGGGAGTACCACGATCCGGACTGGCAATACACGTATGGCCGGCCGGTGATCGCGAAGACCTACGCCTTCGGCTGGACGGTCATTGTCACCTCCGGTTACAACAATGTCTCCGGAGAGGGGCGGATCTACTTCCTCAACCCCGTCACCGGACGGCCCTTCGCGGCGAAGCCGTACATGAGCACCGGCGCGATCTCCTGCACCGGCCCGGACGGTAACCCGCAGACGAGCGGCCTTGCCCAGATCAACGGCTTCACCAAGGACTACCACAACCAGTTCGTCGAGCAGGTCTATGGCGGCGATCTCTGCGGAAACTTCTGGAGGTTCGATATCAACGATCCGAATCCGGCGAACTGGACGGTCAACCGGCTCGCGACCCTCGACGACGGCGTCAATCCGCAGCCGGTCACGACCGCGCCCCAGATCGAGATCGACCTCAACAACGGCGTCGACCGCTACGTCTTCATCGGGACGGGTCGGCTGCTCGACCCCTCCGACCTCACGCAGCCGTTCCCGGCGCAGCAGCAGACGCTCTATGCGATCCGCGACGGCTCGCTCACCAAGCCGCTGCCGCTGCCGCTGGCTATGCCGATCGACCGCACGCAGCTCACTGCCGTTCCGCCCAACGGCGTCAAGCTCCCCGGCGTCACGCCGAACGGCTGGTACGACGACCTTCCGACCGGCGCCAACGCCGAGCGCATCGTGGTCGACGTCGAAGCCGACGCGAATGCCGTCACCTACGTCGGCACCCAGGTACAGAGCGACCCCTGCATCATCGCGCTGCCCGCCAACATCTACGCGCGCGAATTCACGACTGCCGAGTCGTTGATCAACGATCCCGTCAACGGCTGGTTCACGCACGACGACAAGGGTGGCGTGGGCATGCAGGTCGTCGGCCTGACGGATCCGATAACGGGCGAAGTTACGCTTGGCGGCTTGCTCACGCACGAGACCCGCGCGAGCACGAAGCCGATTCAGTTCAAGAATCCGGGATTCGGCAGCCAGAACCGCTTCTCGTGGCGCCTGCTGGGCGGAGATTGACAGCCACGCGGCTTACTCAGCGGGAGGCAAGCCCGGCGGCTGCGACCACCGGCAATGTAGCGGCGGGCGAAGCGGCCCGCCGCGGCATTTCCGGCCTGCATTTCATCTTCGGGGCCGGCGGCGCGACTGCGTTCGCAGTGCACATTGGAACGCCTGTCTAGGGCCGTGTCGACCGACCTCACCCGCGCAGAAGCAGTGCGCCGCGCAACCCGTAGCCCTGCCGATGCGCGATTCGGCGCCGCCTTGCTCGCCTCCGCCGTCGTCCACCTCACGATGCTCACGGTTCTTGGCGATGCGCTCGGCGGAGCACACCACGGCGCGTTTACGTGGTCGGCAACGACGATCGACCGCCCGCTCGAAGTCGCGATTTCGCCGCCGCGGATCACTGACGAAACCGAGACGCACGGCGCGGTGGAATCTCCCGTACCGTCAGCAACGTTGCACGTCGCAACGCCGCAAGAGCCGCCCCTGCCGGCGCAGCCCGTGGCGCACCGATCCGCTCCGGAACGCGTCCCCGAGCCTCCCCAAGGCGGCCGCGGGCTGACGCCGCATGTCACCGTCAACGACCAGGTTCCGCGGGCCCGCTTCGGTGAAGCCATCGACGGCGAGACGCTTTCGCAGTTTCCGGTGGAAGTCGACGCCGGCGTCACCCTTCCCGGCAAGCTCGAAGTGCCCTATCCGCCGGCGGCGCTCGCCGCGCATCGCGAAGATCGCGTTCTCGTCTGGGCGGTCATCGACCCCGAGGGCGCGGTCGAACAGGCGCATGTCGTCGAGGGAACGCCGGAGTTCGCCGCGGCGGTCGAGGCGGCGCTCTCGACGATGCATTTCATTCCCGCGCACGATCTCGGCCGGAACATCCGGTTCTACGTGACGCTCGAGTTCGACTTCCGGATCGAGGATCCGAACGCGCCGGACGCCGCGGCCGCGGCGGAGTCGCGGTGATCCTTCGAGGCGTCGGGGGCGAGGCGCTGCCGCGTCAACCCATGAGCGGCATGTGAAAGCCGGGCGCGGCGCTGCCGTCGTCGGGCCAGCGCGCGGTGATCGCCTTGCCACGCGTGTAGAAGCGCACGCCGTCTGCGCCGTGCACGTGAAGATCGCCGAACAGCGAATTCCGCCATCCGCCGAACGAGTAGAACGCCATCGGTACCGGTATCGGCACGTTGATGCCGAGCATCCCGACGTCGACGTCCTGCTGGAACCGCCGCGCCGCGTGTCCAGAGCGCGTAAAGAGCGCCGCGCCGTTGGCGTAGGGATTGGCGTTGATCAGCGCGATCGCGTCGGCCAGCGATGCTGCGCGCACGACGACCAGCACCGGTCCGAAGATCTCGTCGCGATAGATGGCCATCTCCGGCGTCACGCGGTCGAAGAGCGTCGGTCCGACGAAGTAGCCGCCGTCGCGGCCGGGAACGCGCGCCTTGCGCCCGTCGACGATGAGCGCGGCGCCTTCCGCCACGCCGCGATCGATGTAGCCGATGATCCGATCGCGGGCCGCGCACGTAATGACCGGGCCCATGTCGGCACCTGGCGCGTCGCCCGCGTCGACCTTGATGCGCCGCGCGCGGGCGTCGAGCTCGGCCACGAGCGCATCGCCGGCGTCGCCGACCGCCACGACCGCCGAGATCGCCATGCAGCGTTCGCCGGCCGAACCGTATCCCGCACCGATGATCGCATCCGCGGCGAAGCCGATGTCGGCGTCGGGCAGCACCACCGCGTGATTCTTCGCGCCGCCGAGCGCCTGCACGCGCTTGCCGTGCGCGGCGCCCGTCTCGTAGATGTACTTCGCGATCGGCGTCGAGCCGACGAACGACACCGCCTTGATGCCGGGATGCGCGAGAATCGCATCGACGGCCTCCTTGTCGCCGTGGACGACATTGAACACGCCGTCCGGAACGCCTGCTTCGCACAGCAGCTCGGCCATCCGCAGGCTCATCGTCGGGTCGCGCTCCGAGGGCTTCAGGATGAACGTGTTGCCGCAGGCGAGCGCGATGGGGAACATCCACATCGGCACCATCGCCGGGAAATTGAACGGCGTGATGCCGGCGCAGACGCCCACGGGCTGGCGCAATGACCAGCTGTCGACATCGGTGCCGACGTTCTCGCTGAACTCGCCCTTCAGCAGATGCGGAATGCCGGCCGCGAACTCGACGACCTCGATGCCGCGGGTGATCGAGCCCTCGGCATCGGCGAGCGTCTTGCCGTGCTCCTGCGTGACGATCTTGGCGAGATCGTGCTTCGCGGCCTCCATCAGCTCGCGAAAGCGCATCAGGATTCGCGCGCGGCGCAGCGGCGGCTGGGCGCGCCATCCGGGCAACGCGGCCGTCGCCGCCGTGACCGCCGCATCGACGTCCTCCGCGTTCGCAAGCGGCACGTGGCGAATCACTTCGCCGGTGGCGGGATTGGTCACTTCGCCGTAGCGCTGCGTGCGCGCGGGCACCGCGCACCCGCCGATCCACAACGGCAGGCGCTCGAGGGTGGTGAGATCCATTGCCGCCTCCTCCGGCGCGTGCAGGGACGTCGGCGCGCCGGTCCGTGGTGCGGCCGGTTTCGGGCGCCTCACCGACTCTCCTCGCGGAGGCGCCCCTCCCGGCTCAATGGATCATTGTACGCGCGTCACTGGCAAGCCGTTCCCGGCGTCGCGAACGTGAATTGCGTGAGCGGGATGCTCATGTCGCCGACGGTGAACGTCGCATGAGTCGGATCGACGATCGAAAGCGATGCCGATCCGATGAGCGTCGGCACGACGGTCGTCGGATCGAAGGCCGCGTCGGAGAATGTCGGACCCGTCGTGCTGTAGAGATCCCCGCTGTAGCTATTCGCTCCGGCCGCCTTCATCAGCGCCGAGCCCCAGCGAGGATTGCCCGTCGCGTCATAGCTGTACCACGTCACGAAAAGGCGTCCGCCCTGATCGTGGATTCCAAAACCCGCGCCGCTCTGGTTCGGGTTCCACCACAGTCCGGTCGCAACGGAACCCGGCGCTGTGCCGAACTGGCACGACGGCAGTGAGGTACCGTCGGCGAAGTCGAAGCGCTGCAGCGTCTTCTGCATGGTCCCGATCTGCAGCTGTAGCGTGCCATCGGGATTCGGCGTAAGGCTGCCCGCGGTGACGTAATGCGGAAACGCGTTTCCCGGCTGGCCGGTGCTCGACAGCACCTCGCCGGAGTAGGCGCCGGTGTCGTCGAGCCGCGCCAGCATCGACAGCCACTGCGGCGTGCGATCGGCGCCATAGACGTACGCAAGCAGAAAGATGGTGTTGGATTGATGGGTCAGCGTGTAGCCTTGGCCGCTCTCGAGCGGAACCCAGTAGAGCCCGCTGTAATTGGGCGTCGCACAGGAGAGAACAAACATACCGTCCTGTTGGCCGAGCACGAGGTGTGAGTCGCAGGGGTAGTCCACGACGGTGAACAGCGGCGCTCCGTTGCAGTTGACCGTCGTGCCAGCAAGCGTCGGCGCGGTGCATCCGTCGGGCAGTGTTTGCGTGTAAGTGGTGGCGCCCGCTGTAGCAACAATGCCGACAAGCATGAGCGCGGCTACGGCCGCAGCCGCGATCTTTCCAATGAACATCCCTCGTCCCTCGTCGAAATTGAGCCGCAGACTTTCGCGCAACGCGGCCGGCAAGCGCTAACCCATTGCCGCGGCCGCCTGCGTGAGGCTCGCCGTCGGCGGCATCTTCGCCGCGGAACTCCGCGGGGTCCGTCGTTCAGCCAACGCAATACGACCGTCTGCCGCCCGTTTAGTTCCCCAAACCTGCAAAAAAATTAGGGGATTCGGGGCTCGGCCGCTCCGCGCCCCAACGCCCGATCGGCGCTCGAAAGGCGGTCCACGTAACGCGCGACCAGATCAACTTCGAGATTGACCCGCGCTCCGGGGCGCAATGTCTTCAGCGTCGTTACTTCGAGGGTATGCGGAATCAGGTTCACGTGGAAGCGGGCATCCGTGACGCCATTCACCGTCAGGCTAACCCCGTGTACCGCGATCGAACCCTTGACGGCGATGAAGCGGGCGAGCGCGCTCGGCGCATCGACGACGAGCCGAAAGCTTCCGACGCCGGAGGCGACCTCCTCGACCCGGTCGAACGCGACGACCGAGCCGACGCCGTCGACGTGGCCGGTCATCAGGTGCCCGCCCAGACGGTCGGACAGTCGAAGCGCCCTCTCGAGGTTGACGTCGCTGCCGGCATCGAGTCCCGCGGTGCATGCGAGCGTTTCGGCCGAGACGTCGAAGCCGAGCGTGGCGCCGCTCTTGGCGCAGACCGTGAGACAGCAGCCATTCACGGCGATGCTGTCGCCGGGAACGACGTCCGCGATGTCGAGCGTGCCGGGTGCGATGACGAGACGCAGCCCATCGCCCTTCGGTGCGACCGCGGCGACCTTGCCGACGGCTTCGACGATTCCCGTGAACATCATGCCTCCTTGCGGATGATGCGGGCGAGCACGCGCAGGTCGTCGCCGACGCGGTCGATTGCGCGGATCGCGAGCGGCACGCGCGCCTCGAGGCTCGCGAGGCCGCCCGGAAACGCCGCGATCCCCCGCGCCGGATCGCCGAGCAGGCACGGCGCGACATAGAGCAGCAATTCGTCGACGAGGCCGGCGTCGAGCAGCGCGCCGTTGAGGCCCGCACCCGCTTCGACGTGCAGCTCGTTGACGCCGCGGCTTCCGAGCGCCTGCATCAGCGCCGCGAGGTCGACGCGCCCATCGGCATCCGGGAGCTTCAGCAGGTCGACCCCGCGCGGCCACGCCGGATTGCGGCCGCCTGCAGTCACGATCAGCGTATCGCCGCCCGCGATGATCCTCGCGGCCGGCGGTGTTTCGGCGCGGCGGTCCACGACGATCCGCCGCGGCTGCCGCGTCGTGACCACCTCGCGGACCGTGAGTTGCGGGTCGTCGTGCAGGACCGTCCCGATGCCGGTCAGGATCGCACAAGCCCGCGCGCGAAAGCGATGCGCGTCTGCGCGTGCGGCTTCGCCGGTGATCCATTGGCTCCTGCCGTCCGCGAGCGCCGTTCTTCCATCGAGGCTCGCCGCGACCTTCATCCGCACCCAGGGGCGGCCTCGTGTCACGCGCGAAATGAATCCCGCATTGAGCTCGCGCGCGGCATCTTCGCCCAGCCCGATGTCGACGTCGATGCCGGCCGCGCGCAGCCGCGCTGCGCCGTGGCGCGCCGCGGGATCCGGGTCGGCCATCGCCGCGATGACGCGCTTGATCCCGGCCGCGATGATCGCATCGCTGCAGGGCGGCGTGCGCCCGGTGTGATTGCATGGCTCCAGCGTGACGTAAAGCGTCGCGCCGCGCGGATCCTGCCCGGCGGCCCGCGCGTCGTTCAGCGCGTTGACTTCGGCGTGCGCTTCGCCGGCCTGCGCGTGAAAGCCTTCGCCGATCACGCTGCCGGCGCGGACGACGACGCAGCCGACGCGTGGGTTTGGCGTCGCCGTGAACAGGCCACGCTCGGCCTGCGCGAGCGCCCGCGCCATGAGCGCGCGATCGGCCTCGGAGTACGCGGTCATCGCCACGAACCGCGCGCGCGATGGACGTCGTCCCCGCGGAGGCGGGGACCCAGGGTCGTTTGTAGCAAGTCACTGGATTCCCGCCTTCGCGGGAATGACGATTCCCTCATCACGCGTGCGCGCTCAGCGCTTCTTGAGCTTGCGCACCGCATCGCGGAAATCCTCGACGTCCTGAAAACTGCGATACACCGACGCGAAACGTATGTACGCAACCTTGTCGAGCTTGTAGAGTTCCTGCATCACCATTTCGCCGATCTGGCGCGAGGCGATCTCGCGCTCGCCTTGCGCCAGCACCTGTCCGACGACGCGGTCGATTGCCTGGTCGACGAACTCGGTGGGCACCGGACGCTTGTGCAGCGCACGCAGGAAACCGTTGCGCAGCTTGCCGACGTCGAAATCGGAACGCGTGCCGTCGGTCTTTACGACCTGCGGCAGCCGCAACTCCACGGTTTCGTAGGTCGTGAACCGCTTCTGGCACACTGCGCAGCGCCGCCGGCGACGGATCGAATCGCCGGGCTCGGAAACGCGTGAATCGATCACCTGCGTGTCGGCGCCGCCGCAGAACGGGCACTTCATTCTTCAGCTCTCGGCTATCGGCTGTCAGCTATCGGCAATGTCGCGCGGGGCTCTTGCTGACAGCTGATGGCTGATAGCTGCCAGCTGATCACGCGTACACCGGGAACTTGCGGCTGAGCGCGGCCACGCTCGTGCGCACGCCCGCGAGCACCAGGTCGTCGTGCGGGGCGTCGAGGACGTCGGCGATCAAGTGCGCGAGCTCCTCGCTCTCGATCTCCGTGTATCCGCGCGTGGTGATCGCCGGACTGCCGATCCGGATGCCTGAAGTGACGAATGGCTTTTCCGGGTCGTTGGGAATCGCGTTCTTGTTGACGGTGATGTGCGCCTTCGCGAGCGCCGCTTCCGCGTCCTTGCCGGTGATCTTCTTCGCGCGGAGATCGACGAGGAAGAGATGGCTGTCGGTCCCGCCCGAGACGATCCGCAGGCCGCGGTCCGACAGCACGCGCGAGAGCACCCGCGCGTTCACCAGCACCTGCTCCTGGTAGCGCCGGAAGTCCTTGCCGAGCGCCTCGGCGAACGCGACGGCCTTCGCTGCGATGATGTGCATCAGCGGCCCGCCCTGCAGTCCGGGGAACACCGCCGAGTTGACGGCTTTCTCGTGCGCCGACGTCGTGAGCACGAATCCGCCGCGCGGCCCGCGCAGCGTCTTGTGCGTCGTGCTGGTGACGAAATGCGCGATGCCCACCGGCGATGGATAAACGTCGGCCGCAATGAGCCCGGCGTAGTGCGCCATGTCGACCATCAGCAAGGCGCCGACGCCGTCGGCGATCGCCCGGAAGCGCGCCCAGTCGATGATGCGCGAATACGCGGACGCGCCGGCGATGATGAGCTTCGGCTTGTGCTCCTGCGCGAGCCGTTCGGCGGCGTTGTAATCGATGAGCTCGGTATCCGGATGGAGGCCGTAGGGCACGACCCGGAACCACTTGCCGCTGATGTTGACCGGCGAACCATGCGTCAGATGGCCGCCGTGCGGCAGCGACATGCCAAGGATCGTGTCGCCTGGCTTCAGCGCAGCGAAGAACACCGCCTGGTTGGCCTGCGCACCGGAATGGGGCTGGACGTTCGCCGCCTCGGCCCCGAACAGCTCCTTCACGCGATCGATCGCGAGCTGCTCGGCGACGTCGACAAACTCGCAGCCCCCGTAATACCGCTTGCCCGGGTAACCCTCGGCGTACTTGTTCGTGAGCTGCGAACCCTGCGCAGCCATCACCGCCTTGCTCGCATAGTTCTCCGAGGCGATCAGCTCGATGTGCTCCTCCTGGCGCCGATTCTCGGCGAGGATCGCGGCCCACAGCTCGGGATCGACTTGGGCGAGAGTCAGGGAACGGTGCGGCACGTGGCCATCCGAGGCAGGAAAGGGGAGCGGACCGGGGTCGATTTTAGCATCCGTCCCGTCGTCCGAGCCGCTTTGTCGCCGAACGACGGATGACCGCCCCGTCGGCGGCAAAACCCTTATAATCCGCGAGCCGCGGCAGGACCGAGGCATTGCGGCGCAACAGACGCAGCCCACGTCGCTGCCGACTCACGAGGAGGCGCCTTGAATCCCCTGCTCAGCCTGTCGCGACTGATCGATGCTGCCACCGAGCGCATCGGCCACACGGTCTACTGGCTGGTCCTGGTCGCCGTCCTGATCAGCGCCGCCAACGCCACCGTCCGCAAGATCTTCAACTACAGCTCGAACTCGTTCCTCGAGATCCAGTGGTACCTGTTCTCGATGATCTTCCTGTTTCTCGCGGGCTACACGCTCAAGAGCAACGAGCACGTGCGCATCGACATCGTCACCGGGCGCCTGTCGGCTCACGCACGCGCATGGATCGACATCTTCGGGACGCTCTTCTTTCTGCTGCCGATGGCGATCCTGATCATGTACCTGTCGTGGCCCGTGTTCGTCGATTCCTGGGAGCGGCATGAGGTGTCGACCAACGCCGGCGGCCTCATCATCTGGCCGGCGCGGCTGATGGTGCCGATCGGCTTCTTCCTGCTGATCATCCAGGCCGTTTCGGAGCTGATCAAGCGCTTTGCGTTTCTGCGCGGGATGATTCCGGATCCGAGCGAGAGGATCGTCGAGAAGACGGCGGAGGAGTTGCTGGCCGAGGAGATCCTCCGCTCGCGCGGCGACCTCGCAATCGCGGAGGAGTTCGAAGGGATCGGCGTCGGCAAGAAAGAGCAGCGATGAGCGCCGCTATGCGGGGCCGAGGGGAGCGGCCATGACCGCCTTTCTGATCGCGAACATCGCGCCGCTCATGTTCGCAGCGCTGGTGGTCGTGCTGCTGATCGGCTACCCGGTGGCGTTCGCCTTGGCCGCCGTCGGGATCGGTTTCGGCCTCCTGGGGATCGAACTCGGCCTGCTCGGCCCCAACCTGCTGCAGGCGCTGCCCGAGCGGATCTGGGGTGTGATGTCCAACGACACGCTGCTCGCCGTGCCGTTCTTTACCTTCATGGGGCTGATCCTCGAGCGCAGCGGGATGGCGGAGGACCTGCTCGACACGATCGGCCAGCTGTTCGGGCCGATTCGCGGGGGACTCGCCTACGCGGTGGTTTTCGTCGGCGCGCTGCTCGCCGCAACGACGGGCGTCGTCGCGGCGTCGGTGATATCGATGGGCCTCATTTCGCTGCCGATCATGCTGCGCTACGGCTACGACCGGCGGCTCGCGTCGGGGGTCATCGCCGCGTCGGGGACGCTCGCCCAGATCATTCCGCCGTCGCTCGTGCTGATCATCATGGCCGATCAGCTCGGCAAGTCGGTGGGCGACATGTACGCCGGTGCGTTCATCCCCGGGTTGACGCTCGCGGGGTTATACGCGGTCTACGTGATCGGCACATCGGTGCTGAAGCCGCATTGGGCGCCAGCGCTGCCGACCGAGGCGCGGACGATGCGCGAGCCGGACGGCTCGTCGGGCAACCGCTCGCTGCTGGTGCTGACGGTCGTTGCGGCGGCCATCGCCACGGCCTGGTGGCAGATCCACTACAACCGGTACAACCCGGACACCGCGACCGACGAGCGCATCGTCATCACGATGGCCATCGCCATCGGCGCGGCGTTCATCGCGGCGGTGATCAACAGGCTGCTGAAGCTCGGCCTCTTCTCGCGGATCGCCGAGCGCGTCACCTTCGTGCTGATCCCGCCGCTCGCCCTCATCTTCCTCGTGCTGGGCACGATCTTCCTGGGCGTGGCGACGCCGACCGAAGGCGGCGCGATGGGCGCGTCCGGTGCGCTCATCATGGCGCTCGTGCGCCGGCGGCTCTCGATCTCGCTCCTCCGGCAGGCGATGAACACCACGGCCAAGCTGTCGACGTTCGTCGTTTTCATTCTGATCGGCGCACGCGTTTTCAGCCTGACCTTTTACGGTGTCAACGGCCACGTCTGGGTCGAGCACCTGCTCACCGCGCTTCCTGGCGGTCAACTGGGATTCCTGATCGTCGTCAACATCCTGATCTTCGTGCTCGCGTTCTTCCTCGACTTCTTCGAGCTGTCGTTCATCATCATCCCGCTGATCGGACCGGTCGCGGACAAGCTCGGGATCGATCTCATCTGGTTCGGCGTGCTGCTGGCGGTGAACATGCAGACGTCGTTCATGCATCCGCCGTTCGGCTTCGCGCTCTTCTACCTGCGCAGCGTGGCGCCGGCCAAGGAGTACGTCGACCGGCTCACCGGCCGCAAAACGGCAGGCGTGACCACCGGGCAGATCTACTGGGGCGCGGTGCCGTTCGTGCTGATCCAGGTCCTGATGGTCGCGCTGATCATCGGGTTCCCGAACCTCGTCTCGGGCGGTCTCGCCACCAAGGCAAAGATCGACATCCGGAACATCCGGATCGAGGTCCCGGCCGAGGAACCATCGCCGGGCGGAGGACCGAGCGGCTCCAGCTCCGAGGAGGAGGACGCCGCGAAGGCGCTGGAGAAGGAAATGGGCGGCGGGGACGGCGCGAAGACTCCGGAGAACCCGCCGAGTGTCGCCCCCGAGAAGGCGCCCGAACCGAAGCAATAGCGCCGAAGAATAGCGAGCGCGCGCGACGGGCCCGCCCCGCGCGCGCCCGGAAAAAACGCGCCCGGCGATTTCCTCGCCGGGCGCGCCGTTGCGCGGGGAAACGCTCAGGTGCTCAGGTCACTTCTTCTGGCCCATTCGTTCGACCGCGGCCATGAAGTTGTCGAACCGGTTCTCGGCGACCGCGAACCACTCGATCTGCTCGTTGCGGAATTTCTTCCACGGTTCGTAGATCTTCTTGAACTTTGCGTTCTTCGTGGCGATCTCGTCGTAGGTTTCCACCGTTGCCTTGTAACAGGCCGCCATGATGTCGTTGGAGAACGGCAGCAGCTTGACCCCGTTGCCGATCAGGCGCTTCAGCGCCGCCGGATTTACCGCGTCGTACTTTGCCAGCATGTCGACGTTCGCCTTGGCGGCCGCGGCCTCGACGATCGCCTGGTAATCCTTCGGCAGGTCCGCCCAGGCCTTGGTGTTGACGAACAGCGAGAGCTCGGGCCCGCCCTCCCACCAACCCGGGTAGTAGTAGAACTTCGCGATCTTGTAGAAGCCGAGCTTTTCGTCGTCGTAGGGTCCGACCCATTCGGCGGCGTCGATGGTTCCCTTTTCTAGTGCTGGGTAAATGTCGCCGCCCGGAATCATCTGCGGCACGACACCAAGCTTGGTAAGGGGCAGCCCGCCGGTACCGCCGATGCGAAACTTGAGACCCTTGAGGTCGGCGACCGTCTTGATCTCCTTGCGGAACCAGCCGCCCATCTGCGCGCCGGTGTTGCCGGCGGGAAAGCCGATGATGTTGTAGTCCTTCAGGAATTCGTTGTAGAGCTCCATGCCCCCGCCATAGTACCTCCACGCATTCTGCTGGCGCGCGTTGAACCCGAACGGGAGGCAGCAGCCGAACGCGAACGTCGGATCCTTGCCGAAGAAATAATAGGGCGCCGTGTGGCAGCACTGGACCGTCGCGTTCTGGACCGCGTCGACAACGCCGAAGGGCGGCACGATCTCGCCGCCCGCGAAGACCTGGATCTGGAACTTGTTGTTGGTCGCCGCGGCAACGGTCTCGCTGAGGGTGACCGCGCCTCCGTAGATCGTGTCGAGGCTCTTGGGGAAGCTCGAGGCGAGACGCCATTTGATCTCGGGCGCCGCCTGCGCGAACGCCGGCGCGGAACCGGCGGCGAGTATGCCCGCGAGCCCCGTATTCTTCAGGAACGAACGACGCTGCATCTGGTTCTCCTCTCTAGGATGGATGTCGGTCGAGCCGACGCGGTGCCCTATTTTCGTGGGGGATTCTAACCGAAAAAGGGGCCTCCGGCAGCGCAGATGGGCGTGCCGCGCGGGAGGCTTTCAGGTGTGGCCGGAGCCCGCGGCTGATCATTCAGCTCGTGAGCTTGCGGACCGCCGTGAACAGCGCCCACGCCCAGCCGGCCTGCCGCTCGAGCGTCTGCGTAAACCGGATCAGGTAGCGCGCGTTGCCGGTGTCGAGCTCGACCATCCCCCCGGGCACGAACTTGTCGTCGGGCCCGATGAGGCTCCGCTGCGACGACTGCCGATTGTCGCCGTGCGCCGGCAGGTAGATGCCGAAAAACGGTCGGTCCACGCCCGCGCGCACTGCCGCCGTCGGCGTGATCCAGTTGCGAAGCAGCACCCGGACCATTCGCCGGGCGACGATCTCGACGCCGACCGTCACCTCGTCGACCTGCTGCCGCTGCATCCGGCGGACGATCGCAAGGAGCCACGTGTCGCCATCCCGGATGGCGAGAATCTCGCCCAGCTTCGCGGGCGACTCCTTGATCGGAGCCGTGAGCCGGCAGCCGGTCTCGCTGCGCTCGGACATCCGCCAGGTCGTCCCGCGAATCCGCCGCGCGACCGATTCCGGGTTCACGCCCGGATTGACCATCTGCGTAACCTCGTCGTAGCTCGCGGCGACCGCAGGCGTGCGCACCGCCTCGGGCAGACGCTCGATCTCGGCAATGGCCCGAGTCAGCGCCTGCAGCCCGATGACCACCCGCACTTCGGTGTCGGTGGAGAATCGCGCGGCGCGCGGCGCGTGCGCGATCGCCTCGGGACCGAACAGCGAGGCGAGCCGCATGAGCAGGAGCCGTTGCTCGCGCGAAGGCAGCTCGCCTGGCTTCGGCAGATCGTCATCGTGCTCCGGAAGCCAGCGCATCCGCTCGACGATGCGTCCGTAAACGGGGGACGCGTCGAGGAACAGCACGCGCCCTCCGGTATGCGGCCGGTCCTGGCGGCGAAGTCCCTGCGTCCCGGTGAGATCGACGAAAAAACCGGCGCCGCTGCCGGGCGGCGGCGTGAGCGACAGCGACGGCGACCAGTCCTCGAGCTGCTTCGCCACCCACTCGACCTGGTCCGGCGTGAAGTTGCCGGAGTCGAGCCGCATCAGCAGCAACGTCTTCAGGTACTCCTGCTCGACGCACACGCCGGGGCGGGAGAAGGCGCCGGCACCCAGCACCAGCTGCTCGCGCTGCCAGCCGCGCATCCGCGCGAACTCGTAGAGCTCGTGGAATTCGCGCCACTGCGCCGGAATCCAGTGCCCGTAGCGGAAGAGCCGGAATTTGCCGTCGACGCCCTTGAAGAACGCGAGGCGCACCAGCACCCACGGCAGCACCGCGCGCCAGCGCTTGTTGTCCGCGCGGGGGTAGCCCGCCTTGAGCGCCATGCTGTAGGCGGCGGTGAACGCCTTGACGAGGTCGAACACCGAATGCCAAAGCCGCGACTCGACCCCCGTGCTCTTCTGGTAGTTCGCCGTGTATTGCTGGGTCAGATGGGCGACGATGGGCTCGAGCCGTGCGTCGATCTTGAGCAGCGCCTCGACCTGCCCGGGGCCGACGTCGCTGCGGGCGCCGGGGAACTCGGCGACGAGCTCGAGAGCTTCCTTCTGAATCGACAGCGGATCGCTCGCCGGCAACGCGGCAATCCAGCGCGCGGCGGTGCCCGCATTGCGCAGCGGATCGTTGAGCGTGCGGACCCAGTTCAGCACCGGTTCGAGCATCGGAGTGCGAACGCCGGCGCGCATCGATGACAGTCTAGTGCCCAGCGACCGTCATCCGGCCGATGAGAATCGATCCCGTGTGCCGCGAGCTGCGGCGGTCGACGTCGGCACCGATGGCGACGATGTCGCGGAACATCTCTTTCAGGTTGCCGGCGATGGTGATCTCCTCGACCGGATAGGCAATTTCGCCGCCCTCGATCCAGAAGCCCGCCGCGCCGCGCGAAAAGTCGCCGGTGACGGGATTCACGCCCTGCCCCAGCTGCTCGGTGACGAGCAAGCCGCGTCCCATGCGCCGAAGGAGCGCCGGCAGATCGTCGTCCCCATGCGCAATCACGAGGTTGTGGCTTCCGCCCGCATTGCCGGTCGTCGCCATGCCGAGCTTGCGCGCCGAGTAGGTGCCGAGGAAGTAGCCCGCGACGACGCCGTCCCTGACGACATCGCGCGCGAGGGTGGCGACGCCCTCGTTGTCGAAGGGCGCACTGCCGCGGCCGCGCGGAATATGCGGCTCCTCGCGGATCGAAACCTGCGGCGCGAACACCGCCTGCCCGAGCGAGTCGAGCAGGAACGACGAGCGGCGGTACAGCGATCCGCCGGAGACCGCGCCGACGAAAAAGCCGATCAAATCGGCGGCTTCCGGCGCTTCGAACAGCACCGGGCATTCGAGGGTTGCGAGCTTGCGGGCGTTGAGCCGCCGCGCCGTGCGCTCCCCGGCGCTCCGCCCGACCGCCGCGGCCGTCTCGAGGTCCTCGGCCGCGCGCGCCGACGTGTACCAGTAGTCGCGTTGCATCGCACCGCTGCCGTCGCCGGGGTCGCCGATCACCGAGCAGTCGATGTGGTGGCGCGAGCTCCGGTAGCCGCCGAGGAAGCCGTGCGTGTTCGCATAGACGAATTCGGATTCGTTCCGCGCGACCGTCGAGCCGTCGGTATTGGTGAGGCGGCGATCGACGGCGAGCGCCGCGGCCTCCGTCTCGCGACCGAGCGCGATCGCCTCATCGACCGGCAGATCCCACGGATGGTAGAGGTCGAGATCGGGAATCGTGCGCGCCAGCCGATCAGGGTCGGCAAGGCCCGCGGCGGGATCCTCCGCCGTATAGCGCGCGATCGACAACGCTTTCGCGACGGTAGCGCCCACGGCGTCCGACCCGAAGTCGGCCGTGCTCGCATGGCCGCGGCGCTGGCCGATGAAGACGGTCACGCCGATGCCTTTGTCACGGTTGTAGGCGATGGTCTCGACCTCGCCCCGGCGGACGGTGACGCTCTGTCCGACGGCCTGCGAGACCTCGGTTTCCGCGGCGGTGGCACCGCCGGCTTTGGCGGCCGCGAGAACGGCTTCGGCGATGCGCTCGATTTCGGCGGTCGGCAGCGGAAACCGACCCGAATCGGCGCCGACGCGGCGAGATCGTCGATACGAATCTCGGCGGAGTTGCTGCGATGGAATGGACGGATGCGGTCATCGACGGACTCTGTGGTACCCGGGCGAACGGCGCGTCCGCAGACCCCTGCAATCGCGGAGCAGAGGACGCACGTTTAAGCGGCGGGCGAATGGTCGGCTATCATAGCAAAGGGGCTGCAGCACTTGCCGCGGCCCGGCTCCCGCAATCCCGGATTTCCGCCAGAACGATGCCACGGCCCGACGAACTGCAGCGCCGCCCCTTCCGACCGCGACCCGACGCGGCCCCGGAGGCCGCGTCGGCCGCGGATCCGGAGCGCGCTCAGCCGTCCAAGACCCGGCGCAAGGCGGAGATGCAGGCGTTGCAGGGCCTCGGCGAAGCGCTGGTCGAACTCGATCCGAGGCGGTTCGACGAGCTGGCGGCCGCGGTCGAATTGCCGGAGCGACTCGTCGAAGCGCTGCGCGAGGCGCGCACGATCACCGCGTGGGGCGGACGCAAGCGACAGCTGCAGTTCATCGGCAAGCTGATGCGCGACGTCGATCCGGCACCGATCCGCCGGCGGCTCGATCTCTGGTCGCACGGGCATGCGCTGGAGGCCGCGCAGGAGCATGCGATCGAGCGCTGGCGCGAGCGGCTCCTCGCCGAACCGGACGCGCTCGACGCGCTCGCCGCCGCTCTACCCGGCGCTCGATCGGCCGCGGTTGCGCGCGCTCTCCGTTCGAGCGCGTGACGAGCGGAATCGCGCCACCCCGCCTCACGCGTACCGCGAGCTCTTCCGCGAGCTCAAGGCACTCGTCGCCGCTTCCCGATGAAGCCCGTCGACACGGGCGCAGTCCAAGCCACGCCGCTTCGCTGCGCGCCATGACCGCTCCCGACACGCTGCTGATCGGCCTCGTCTCGATTTCCGATCGCGCCTCCGCCGGCATCTACGAGGACAAGGGCATTCCCGGCCTCAGCGAATGGTTCACCGCGGCGATGGCAACAAAGTGGCGAATGGAAACGCGCCTCATCCCCGACGAGCAGGCCATGATCGAGCGCACGCTGATCGAGCTTGTCGACGTCGTCGGCTGTCATCTCGTGCTGACGACCGGCGGGACCGGACCGGCCCCGCGCGACGTCACGCCCGAGGCGACACTTGCCGTCGCGCACAAGGTGCTGCCCGGCTTCGGCGAGCAGATGCGTCAGGTGAGCTTGAAGTACGTGCCGACGGCGATCCTTTCGCGGCAGGTCGGCGCAGTTCGCGGGCACGCGCTGATCCTCAACCTGCCGGGACAGCCGAAGGCAATCAAGGAGACGCTCGACGGCGTCTTCCCCGCCGTTCCCTACTGCATCGACCTGATCGGCGGGCCGTACATCGAGACGAACGAGGACGTCTGCAAGGCGTTCCGGCCGAAATCGGCGTTGCGGCCGAAGTGACGCCGGACGAAGCCTCGCCGCCGCGTGCGGACCGGCGCGCAACGCTCGGCATCGTTTATGTCGTCGCGTCGGCGACGGCCTTCGGCGCGATGGCGATTCTCGCGCGCATCGCCTTCGCCACGGGCGTCGATGTGGTGACGCTGCTCGCGCTGCGCTTCGCGATCGCGGCGGCGGCAATGCTGATCATCGCGCGCTCGCGCGGTGTTTCCCTGCCGACGGGCTCGACCCTCGGTGCGCTGATCCTGCTCGGCGCGGTCGGGTACGGCGGACAGGCGGCGAGCTTCTTTACCGCACTGACCCTCGCCCCCGCGGGGCTCGTTGCGCTGCTCCTCTACCTCCATCCGGCGTTCGTTGCCGTGCTCGCCGCAGTCTTTCTGCACGAGAACGTCACCGTGGCCAAGCTTGCAGCGTTGACGATGGCGCTCACCGGGACCGCACTCACGATTGCCCCAGCGCTCGGCGACGGATCGCGCATCGCGATGGGTCCTGCGGTCGCGGCGGGCATCGGCTTCGCCGTCGCGGCAGCGACGTTCTACGCGGTCTACATCATCGTCGGTTCGTGGCTGGGCCGGCGGGTGGGATCGCTCGCGATGAGCGCCGTCGTGATCGTCAGTGCCGCGGCGGTGTTCAGTGCCGCTGCGATCATCCGCGGTCCGCAATGGCCGCACGCGGCAGCCGGCTGGGTCGCCGTCGTGGCAATCGCCCTCGTCTCGACGGTCGCCGCGATCACGCTGTATTTCGCGGGGCTCGCGCGCATCGGCCCGACCCGCGCAGCGACGCTCTCCACCGTGGAACCGCTCGTGACGGTGACGCTCGCGGCGATCCTCCTCGACGAGATGATCGCGCCGCTGCAGCTCGCGGGCGGCGCGCTGATCCTCGCTGCGGTCGTCGTGCTCGCGCGCGCACCCAAGGCGTAGCCGCCCCGGGACGTGTTCACGAGAGACCCTCGTCGCCCCGCGAGCGGCGGTTGCTAGCCGTCGAGAAGGAGCTCCGTGCGTGACGCGGGGTCCTGCTTATAGAACCACATGAACTGCTTGTAGACCCGCGGATACTCGTGAAACAGGAGCGTGGGGTCGGCGAAGAACACCTCCGACAGCACCGCAAAGAATTCGGCCGGCGATTCCGCAGCGTAAGGATCGATCGCGGTGTTCTCGCCGCGGTCGACGCGCGCCCGGAAATGCTCGAACGCCGAGGTCAGCGCCTTCTTCCAGACGTGCGGCGGCATCGTCGCCGGCAGCGGCGGGCATCCGTTGGCCTCGCCGTTCCTCATGTCGAGCTTGTGCGCGAACTCGTGGATCACGAGGTTCATCCCGTTCTCGTCCCAGTCGGCGGACGCCTCGACGTCCGGCCACGACAGAACGACGGGCCCGCCCGGCATCGCTTCTCCGGCGAGCGGCCCCTCGTTCGTGTGCACGACGCCCGCCTCGTCTTCCCACTCCCAGCCGGGAACGAATTCATCGGGGTAGACGATGACGTTCTCCCAGCCGTCGTAGTAGGCCATGTCGAGATTCAACACGAGCACGCAGGCTTCGATCGCGATGACTACGCGCTGCAAAGGCGTGACCTCGTGCCCGCGCGCGCCGACGATCGACTTGGCGTTGAGGAACAGCACGACCTTCTGCCGCAGCCGCGCGAGCTCGTCCTCCGTGTAGATCGCCATGAACGGCAGTGCCTCGAGCGCCTCGCGCCAGAGCGCGTCGGGAATCGCGGCACTCTTGAGCACCCGCTGCTGCCGCCACTTGCGCAGGGTGTCGAACACCGAAACGCTCCCGCTAGCCGCCGGTGGCGGGTGGCGGCGCTGCGTCGGCGCTCGCGCGCGCGTCAGCCTCGGCCTCGGTCCCGGCCTCGGCATCCCATTCGTACGCGATGGCCGCGTCGTCAGCCAGCAGGCGGTCCGCCTCGATCGCGGGCAGCGCCTCCACGCCTCGCAGCTTGCGCTCGATCGAGCGGGTCCGGACTTCCGCGTCGCCCAGCGTGTTGCTCACCGAATCGAGCTGCTTCTTGGTCCTCGCCAGCAGATCGCCGAACTTGCCGAAATCGGTCTTGACCGCGCCCAGGAGCTTCCACACTTCACCCGATCGCTGTTCGATCGCGAGCGTCCGGAATCCCATCTGCAGACTGTTCAGGATCGCCGCCAGCGTCGTCGGACCGGCGAGCGTCACCTGGGATTCGCGTTGCACGGCGTCGGCAAGTCCCGGGCGCCGCAGAACCTCGGCGTACAGACTCTCGACAGGCAGATAGAGGAGCGCAAAGTCCGTCGTATAGGGAGGCTCGACGTACTTGTCGTGGATGTCCCTTGCCTGCTTCCTGATGCGATCCTCGAGGGCCTTGCCGCATGATTCCACGCCGGCGAGATCGGCGCGCTCCTGCGCGTCCTGCAGTCGCTGAAAATCCTCGAGCGGGAACTTGGCGTCGATCGGCAGCCAGAAGGGTTCCCTGCCCTCGCCGCGTCCGGGAAGGCGTATCGCGAACTCGACCCGCTCGCCTCGCCCCGGGCGCGTCGCCACGTTCCGCTCGTATTGAGCGGGCGTCAGCATCTGCTCGAGCAGATTCTCGAGCTGAACCTCGCCCCACGTTCCCCGGGTCTTGATGTTGGTGAGCACCTTCTTGAGGTCGCCCACGCCCGTTGCGAGCGTCTGCATCTCGCCCAGTCCCTTGTGCACCTGCTCCAACCGATCGGACACGAGCTTGAACGACTCGCCCAATCGCTTCTCGAGCGTGGTCTGCAGCTTTTCGTCGACGGTCGCGCGCATCTGTTCGAGTTTCTGCGCGTTGTCGGAGCGCAGCGCCTCCAGCTTCTGCTCGACCGTCTGCCGGATCGCTTCGAGTCGCGTCTCGTTCGACCGGGTAAGCTGCACGAGCGTCGCGCCAAGCTCGGTGCGCACGGTCTGCGCGGCGTGCGCCTGCTCGGCGCGCGCGGCGGCCAGGTCCTGCCGCACGCCCCGCTCGAAATCGACGTTCTGCGCGGCCAGAAGGTCGAGTCGCGCCTTCAATTCCGCCGCCTCGCGCATCGCCCCCTCGCGCGCCGCCGCGAGCGTCGACAGGCGTCCGATGGCAATCGCGACGAGGGCGGCAACCACGATGAGCGCGCCGCCGACGACGACGACCAGAATCGAAATGTCCTGCATGGCGTGGCGAGTTTACTATGATGCCGGATCAGCCGAGAGCGCGAGCGCGGCGAACGATGCGAGCCAGTGACTGCCGCCGTAATCGCCGACGTCGAGCGCAGGAAGTCCCGCGGCGAGATGCCGTGCGGCGGCGTCCCGCGCAGCGGCCGCGCGAGCGTCGTCGACCGGCAGCGCACCGGCGATCCCGCTCCAGCACCAGGCGCGCGACAGATTGAGACCGTCGAGATGGACGATGTGCGGGTCGGAGCGATCGCGCACCGGGACCGGCCTGAACAAAGGCGCCGGTACGCGCGCCGCGATCCCAGGCAGAAAGCCATCGAGCCACCGCGCGAATTCCGGCCCGCGCAGGACTCGGCGCATCAGCTCGGCCTCGATCAATGCCGGCGACAGGAAATCGCTGCCGGAAGGTTCCCACGCGGCCGGCACATCGCGATCGGTGCCGTACCACGCTCGCGCCTTGGCGGCGATGAGCGCCGCGAGCGCAGCCAGTCCCGCGCGGCGCGCGTGGTCGAGTGCGAAGGCGAGACCGAACGCGCTGTTCGGATGGACGCCACAGCGGATCGGAAAATCGGCCTTGGGGAGAAAATCCATGTAGCGCGCGACGAGGGCCGCGGCCAGGGGCGCCAGTGCCGCAGTCCAGCGCCGGGCATCGTCGTCGTTCGACGACGCGAGCTCGTCCGCCAGCTTGAGGAGCCACGCCCAGCCGTAGGTCCGCTCGAACGCTCCCGCGCCGGGACGCGCCAGATAGGCGCACTCGCCGGCGATCGCCGCCGCGGCCAGATGGCGATCCAGGAGCGCGTCGATTGCATCGCGCTGCGGCAGGCCCGGGTGCAATCGCCTCACATGGACGAGCAGCCAGTGCATGTGCACGCACGAGTGCCAGTCGAAGCTGCCGTGGAATGCCGGATGCAGCACGCGCGACGGCAGATGATCGCCATCGCCGCCGAGCACGTGATCCTGCCTGTTCGGGTATTCGCGGACGACGTTCGCGAGCGCGATCGCGGCGAAGCGCGTGGCGAGCGTTATCGGGAGCATCGACCCCGCATGATAATGACGATGGATGTATTCGTCAGCGGCCGGCCGGGATACGTCGTCCGCCTTCCGATCGCGAAGCGCTCGTGCATCGGGTCGAAACGCCCCAGCCCCTCGACAGCCCCCGAATTCGAACGCGTAGCCGCGGCGATTGCTGCGGCACGGCTCACAGGTCCGGCGACCCGCGCCCGGTCAGGACCTTGGCAGCGAGAATGCGACGGGCAACGTCGGCCGCGGGCTCAAGGGAGACCAACACGTGCACTTCCAGATCGGCGGGTGAAGGCGCGCCGGAGCGATCGAACCAGACGGCGGCAATGCCGGCGGCAACCGCGCCCTGGATGTCGTCGACCCACGAATCGCCGACCATCACCGCGTCGCCGGCCGCACAGTCGAGGCGCGCGAGCGCGGCGCGGAAAATGCGCGGATCCGGTTTCGCGGCGCCGATCTCCGCCGAAGTCACGAGCGCCGCGACGTACGGCGCGAGTCCGAACGTCGAAAGCTTTTCGCTCTGCTCGGCGCGCGTATTGTTCGTGACGACGGCGATCCTCACCTGCGGCGACAACGCCTGCAGCAGTTCGAGCGCGCCCGCGACCCGCCGCCGATGCGCGTAGTACAGCGCGCGATGGGCCCGCGCCGCGGCGGCGGCGGCTGCATCGTCGGCGGCGCCCGCATAGATGAACAGGGACCGGTACCGGTCGACGCGCGCGGCGTCGACGGCCAGCGTTCCAAGCGCGACCGCGCGATGCAGCGCTTCGAGCAGGCGGGTGTTCTCGGCAACCAGCTCGTCCAGCGAAACGCGCTGCAGCAGGCGGAAGCGGTCGCGCACGCCGGCGACGGCCGCGCGATTGGCATGCCGATGGTCGACGAGCGTGTCGTCGAGATCGAACAGGACCGCATGAACCATGTGGACGGCCGCGCCGGTCAGAATGCCGTCAGGGGGCTTCGCGGCTCGCAGAAAGGGCGGATCGCTTCGATTCCGGCGCCGGCGCGCTCGCTCACGCCGCTTCGCGGGCGGCTTTCTTGCGCTCGTGCTCCTTGAGGAACCGTTTGCGGATCCGGATCGAGGCCGGCGTCACTTCGACCAGCTCGTCGTCGGCGATGAACTCGACCGCGTATTCGAGCGTGAGCCCGATCGGCGGCGTGAGCGCGATCGCCTCGTCCTTGCCCGATGCCCGGACGTTCGTCAATTGCTTGCCCTTGATCGGATTCACGACGAGATCGTTGTCGCGGCTGTGGATGCCGATGATCATCCCCTCGTAGAGCTTGTCCCCGGGAGAGACGAACATCCGCCCGCGCTCCTGCAGCTTCCAAAGCGCGTAGGCGACGGCATCGCCTGCCTCCTGCGAGATCAGCACGCCGTTGCGTCGTTCGGGAATCGCGCCGGCGAGCGGCGCGTAGCCGTCGAACACGTGACTCATGAGGCCCGTGCCGCGCGTCAGGTTCATGAATTCGCCCTGGAAGCCGATCAGTCCGCGCGCCGGGATCCGGTATTCGAGCCGGACCCGCCCGCGACTGTCCGATTCCATGTTGGTGAGCTCGCCGCGACGGGGGCCGAGCGCTTCCATCACCGCCCCCTGATGCTGCTCCTCGACGTCGACCGACAGCGCCTCGAAGGGTTCCGACGTGACTCCGTTGACCTCGCGCAGCACGACGCGCGGCCGCGAGACCGCGAGCTCGTAGCCCTCGCGGCGCATGTTCTCGATCAGGATCGTGAGATGCAGCTCGCCGCGTCCGGAGACCAGAAACGAATCGGTGTCGCCGGTTTCCTCGACGCGGAGCGCGACGTTGGTCAGGATCTCCTTTGCTAGCCGATCGCGCAGGTTGCGCGACGTCACGTACTTGCCTTCGCGGCCGGCGAGCGGCGACGTGTTGACCTGGAAGTACATCGACAGCGTTGGCTCGTCGACCGAAATCGGCGGCAATGCCTCCGGCGATTCGACCGAAGCCAGCGTCGTTCCGATCGACAGCGCCTCGACCCCGGTGACGAGCACGATGTCGCCGGCCTGCGCCGCTTCGACGGGCACCCGTTCCATTCCGGCGAACGCGAACACCTGCCCGATCTTTGCTTTGGGGGCGCCGCCGTCTTCCGCGGCGGGACCGTTCAGGATCGCAACCTCCTGCCCCGGTGCCATTCGGCCGCGGCGGATGCGACCGATCCCCAGACGCCCGACGTAGCTCGAGTAATCGAGCGCGCTCACCTGGAATTGCAGCGGTGCATCGGGATCGCCCGCGGGCTTCGGCACGTGGGCGAGGATCGCGTCGAACAGCGGCCGCATGTCGGCACCGTCGGGGGTCGCCTGCGCTTTGGCAACGTTCACGTCCATCGTCGCCCAGCCGTGGAGCGCCGATGCGTAGACGACGGGAAAATCGAGCTGGTCTTCGGTCGCGCCGAGCTTGTCGAACAGCTCGAACGTCTGGTTCACCACCCATTCCGCCCGCGCGCCCGGTCGATCGACCTTGTTGACGACGACGATCGGCGCAAGCCCCAGCTTCAGCGCCTTCAGCGTGACGAAGCGCGTCTGCGGCATCGGTCCTTCGACCGCGTCGACCAGGAGCAGCACGCCGTCGACCATGCCCAGGACGCGCTCGACTTCGCCGCCGAAGTCGGCGTGCCCCGGCGTGTCGACGATGTTGATCTTCGTGTCGTGGTAGCGGATCGAGCAGTTCTTGGCAAGGATCGTGATCCCGCGCTCGCGCTCGAGATCGTTGGTGTCCATCATCCGCTCGGCGACGTGGACGTGCTTCGCGAAGGTCCCCGCCTGGACCAGCAGCTTGTCGACGAGCGTCGTCTTCCCATGGTCGACGTGGGCGATGATCGCGATGTTGCGCAGAGCCTTGGCGCGGGCGGACATGGGGGTCGGATGGAGTTTGCGGGTTGCGGCCGGCGAGCCGATGACGAGAGGGCGCCGGCAAACTGTTGATTATAGCTTGATCGATCCGCTCTCGGCTAGAAATATTTCGCAAAATCCGAAGCTTAGCCTATAATGTCGTTCGGGCGGCCGTTCCGGTCACCGCCCGGAAAAAGTCCAGTGGACCGTGGGCTGCTCGGCGCGACTCGCCGGGCGCACCCACTCTTTGTAACCCCCTGTTGCCTGGACCGGAAATCCCCTCGAGGGATGGGCCGCGCCAGGAGTTTCGATGACTGCAACGAGCTTTGCCGAGCTCGGACTGCGACCCGAATTGCTGCGGGCCGTGGCCGAAGCCGGTTACACCACGCCCACGCCCATCCAGGCGCAGGCAATTCCCGTTATCCTCGCCGGCAAGGACGTCATGGGCGGAGCCCAGACCGGCACCGGCAAGACCGCAGGATTTGCCCTTCCAATCCTGCAAAAGCTCGCCCCGCTTGCCAACGCGAGCCCATCTCCGGCGCGGCACCCCGTCAGGGCGCTGATCCTCACCCCCACCCGCGAGCTCGCGGTTCAGGTCGAGGAATCGTTTCGCACCTACGGCAGGCACACGAACCTGCGCTCGACTGTCGTCTTCGGCGGCGTCGACATCAAGCAGCAGTTGGGAATCGTCCGCGGCGGCGTCGAGATCCTCGTCGCGACCCCGGGTCGGCTGCTCGACCACATCGAGCAAAAGAGCGTCTACCTCGGTCAGGTCGAGATCTTCGTCCTCGACGAAGCCGACCGGATGCTCGACATGGGATTCATCCCGGACATCAAGCGGATCATGGCGCTGCTGCCAGTCACTGCGAAACGCCAGAACCTGCTTTTTTCGGCGACCTTTTCCGGCGAGATCAAGAAGCTCGCCGACCAGCTCCTCAATGCGCCGCAGCTGATCGAAGTCGCAAAGCGCAATACCGCGGCGGAAACGGTTTCGCAGTACGCGTACAAGGTGCCGGCGGAGGCGAAGCGCGCGTTGCTCGAGCATCTCGTGCGCACCCGCAACCTCACTCAGGTGCTTTGCTTCGTTCGCACCAAGCACGGCACCGCGCGCCTTGCCCGGCAGCTCGAGAAGGACGGCCTCCTCACCGACGCAATCCACGGCGACAAGACGCAGGCGACGAGGATGGAAGCGCTCGACGCGTTCAAGGAAGGCAAGCTGCAGGTGCTGGTCGCAACCGACGTCGCCGCGCGCGGCCTCGACATCGACGACCTTCCGCTCGTCGTCAATTACGAGCTGCCGCACGTGCCGGAAGACTACATCCACCGGATCGGTCGCACGGGACGCGCCGGCGCCTCCGGCGAGGCGATTTCGCTGGTCGCGCCGGAGGAAGAGCGTTATCTCGCCGAGATCGAGCGCCTGCTGAAGAAGAAGGTCGAGATCGTCACCGCCGATGGCTTCGATTCGACAGTCGCTCGAAGAGAGCCTGCCGAGCGCCCGTCGCGCACGGCGCATGGCGAGCGCGCCGAACGCACGCGACGGCCGGCGCGCGCAATGCGCGAGCCCCAATCCGATCTGCGCACCGAATCCCCGCGCCGCCGGCGCCCCGACGACACGCCGGCGAAAGGCCCGAGCTACGGCGATCTGCGGCGCGAGGAGCGCGAGCGCGCGTACGCGCGGAATCCGGACCAGCCGATCGCAAAGCCGCGCGCGCAGCCTCACGACGCGCCGTCGTTGCCTGTGCCGCTACACCACGGCCGGAAATCCTTCGGCCACGGCAAGCCGGTGCCGGCGCTGCTGATGAAGCGAAAAGCCTCGGCGCCCGAAAAGGTCTGAGGACGGACGCGGCGGGACGTCGGTCCCGTCGGGTCCCGCATTGCCGGCCGGGGGTCGGCGCACCCATAATGTTTGGTCCGCGCGAGCCCGATGGGGCGCGCGCCGCTCGCTCCGCATCCCGCCGCCAGAGAGCCCCCTGCATGCGCCCCACGCTTGCCGTCGACGATCTCGTCGTCGAATTCGCGACGGCGGAACGCGTCGTGGCAGCGGTCTGCGGCATCTCGTTCGCTGTTGGTCTCGGCGAGACCGTTGCCATCGTCGGCGAATCGGGATCGGGGAAATCGGTCACGGCGCTGTCGATCATGCGCCTCGTCGAACATGGCGGGGGCCGCATCACCGCCGGTCGCCTCGACTTTTCGCGCCGCGACGGAACGCACGTCGATCTCGTGCGCGCCGACGGCACGACGATGCGCGCGATTCGCGGCGCCGAAATCGCGATGATCTTCCAGGAGCCGATGACGTCGTTGAACCCCGTCTTCACGGTCGGCGACCAGATCGGCGAATCGATCCGGCTGCACCAAGGGACGGACCGCGCGGGCGCCCGCGCCGAAGCGCTGCGAATGCTAGAGCAGGTGCGCATTCCCGAGGCGGCGCAGGTGCTCACCCGCTATCCGCATCAGCTTTCGGGCGGCATGCGCCAGCGCGTGATGATCGCGATGGCGCTCTCGTGTCGGCCGAACCTCCTGATCGCCGACGAGCCGACCACGGCGCTCGACGTGACGGTGCAGGCGCAGATCCTCACGCTGATCCGGCTCTTGCAGGAGGAGATGCGGATGGCGGTGATCTTCATCACCCACGACATGGGTGTAGTGGCCGAAGTTGCCGACCGCGTCGTCGTCATGCGCGAGGGCCGCAAAGTGGAGGATGGCCCGGTCCTGCAGATCTTCGGCGCGCCGCGCGAGCCCTACACACGGGCGCTGCTCGCGGCGGTGCCGCGGCTGCATTCCATGCGCGGCACCGACCGCCCGGAGAAGTATCCGCTGGCCTCTGCGGGCCCCGCGGAGCCGCGCACCCGAGCGACGACTCCCACGTCACCGCAAGCCGCCGCCGCGCCGATCCTCCGGGTCCGCGGCCTCACGACGCGCTTCGATGTCAAGAGCGGATTCTTCGGGCGCGTGACGCGGCGCGTGCATGCGGTCGAGCAGGTAAGCTTCGACCTACGCGCCGGCGAAACGCTGGCGCTCGTCGGCGAATCCGGATGCGGCAAATCCACGACCGGCCGTTCGCTGCTGCGCCTGGTGGACGTCGCGGAGGGCAGCATCGAGTTCGACGGCCGCGACATTGCGAAGCTTCCGGCGGCCGACGTGCGCCCGATCCGGCGCGACATCCAGATGGTGTTTCAGGATCCGTTCGCCTCGCTCGATCCGCGCCTCACCGTCGGCTTTTCGATTGCCGAGCCGCTGTACGTCCACGGTGTTGCGAAGGGACGCGAGGCCGAGGAACGCGTGGCGTGGCTGCTGCGGCACGTCGGGCTGTCGCCCGATTTCGCGCAGCGGTACCCGCACGAATTCTCGGGCGGACAGCGGCAGCGAATTGCCGTCGCGCGTGCGCTCGCGCTCAAGCCCAGGATCATCGTCGCGGACGAAGCCGTGTCGGCGCTCGACGTTTCGATCCAGGCGCAGATCGTCGATCTGTTGCTCGACCTGCAGGCGGAATTCGGGCTTTCATACCTCTTCATTTCGCACGACATGGCCGTGGTCGAGCGCGTGAGCCACCGGGTGGCCGTGATGTTCCTGGGGCAGATCGTCGAGATTGGACCGCGCCGCGCGATTTTCGAGGACCCGCGCCACCCGTACACGCGCAAATTGATGGCGGCAGTTCCCGTCGCCGACCCCGCGCAGCGGCGCCCGCGAACCGAGTTATCATCGGAGGAGATTCCGAGTCCGATTCGCGCGGTCGGCGATGAGCCGATTGTGCGGCCGCTCGAGGAAGTCGCGCCGGGACATTTCGTCGCCCGCCACCGGATCGCCGGTCCCTATTGACGGCGGCTCGCGCGCCGATCCCGTTGGTCATTCGCCAAGGAGAAGTCCGATGAAGACGCTGTTCCGATCCCTCGCCGCCCTCGCGTTTGCCGCGATCGCCGCCGGTCCCGCGCTCGCCGCCAAGGACGTCGTCATCGCCGTGGCATCGACGTTCACGACGACCGATCCTTACGACGCCAACGATACGCTGTCGCAGGCGGTGGCCAAGTCGTTCTACGAGGGGCTGTTCGGATTCGACAAGGACATGAAGCTGATCCCGGTGCTGGCCGAGAGCTATACGGCGAGCCCCGACGGGCTCGTCTACACGATCAAGCTCAAGAAGGGCATCAAGTTCCACGACGGCACCGACTTCAAGGCCGACGCGGTGAAGGCCAATTTCGACCGCGTGACGAACCCCGACAACAAGCTGAAGCGCTACGGCCTCTACAGCAACATCGCGAAAACCGAGGTCGTCGACGATTACACGGCGCGCATCACGTTGAAGACGCCGTTCTCGGCGTTCATCAACAATCTCGCGCATCCCAGCGGCGTCATCATCAGCCCGGCGGCATTGAAGGAGTACGGCAGCAAGGAAATTGCGTTTCACCCTGTCGGCACCGGCCCGTTCAAGTTCGCCGAATGGAAGGCGACCGATTACTTGAAGGTCGCGAAGTTCGACGGCTACTGGAAAAAGGGCTACCCGAAGGTCGACACGATCACGTGGAAGCCGGTTATCGACAACAATACGCGCGCGGCGGTGATGCAGACCGGCGAAGCCCTCTTCACGTACCCGGTCCCCTATGAAATGGCCGAGGTGCTGAAATCGAAACCGGATCTGGAGCTCGTGGCGGCGCCGTCGATCATCGTCCGCTACCTGTCGATGAACGTACTGCAGAAGCCGTTCGACAACCCGAAGGTGCGCCAGGCGATCAATTACGCGATCGACAAGGACGCCGTGGCCAAGGTCGCGTTCGGCGGCTACGCGACGCCGGCCGACGCCATCGTGCCTGAGGGCGTCGAATATTCGGTGAAGATCGGCGTGTGGCCGCACGACGTCGCCAAGGCCAAGCAGCTCCTGACCGAGGCAGGCTACCCCAATGGCTTCGAAACCGAGCTGTGGTCGGCGTACAACCATTCGATCGCCCAGAAGGTGACGCAGGTGCTGCAGCAGCAGCTGCAACAGGTCGGGATCCGGACGAAGATCACGCTGCTCGAAGCCGGGCAGCGCGTCGAGAAGGTCGAAAGCTGGCAGGATCCGGCGACAGCGCCGGTGCGCCTCTACTACGTCGGCTGGTCGTCTTCGACCGGCGAAGCCGACTGGGCGTTGCGGCCGCTCCTCGACGGCGAATCGTGGCCGCCGAAGCTCTTCAACACGGCCTACTACAAGAACCCGCAAGTCGATGCCGACATCAAGGGGGCGTTGCTCACCACGGACAGCGCTGAAAAGGCGAAACTCTACAAGGACGCGCAGGAGACGATCTACAGGGACGCGCCGTGGGCGCCGCTCGTCACCGAGAAGCTCTTGTCGGCAAAGAACAAGAAGCTGACCGGCGTGTACACGATGCCCGACGGCTCGTTCAATTTCACCGAAGTCGACCTCAAGTGACGCGGAAATCCGAGTGCAAGACACGAGGCGTCGCGGCGATCGGATTGTGCCGCGTCATCCCCGCGAACGCGGGAACGCGGTGACGTTTCGTCGAACGCCGCTGGGTTCCCGCCCCCGCGGGAACGCCGCAATAGTCGATCCGGCATGCTCCAGTACATCGTCAAGCGCCTTCTCGGCCTGCTGCCGACGTTGCTGATCGTCGCGGCGGTCGTTTTTCTGTTCCTGCACCTGCTGCCCGGCGATCCCGCGCGGCTCGCAGCCGGGCCCGACGCAAACCAGGAAACCGTCGAGCTCGTCCGCAAGGACCTCGGGCTCGACCGCCCGCTGCCGGAGCAGTTCTCCCGCTTCGTCCAGGGCATCTTCCGCTGGGATTTCGGACGTTCGTTGCGCACGCAAGCGCGCCGTGTCCGTCGAAATAGGCGACCGCTTCATGCCGACGTTCTGGCTCACCGTCGCGAGCATGGCCTGGTCGGTCGCCTTCGGCCTCGTCATTGGCATCCTCTCGGCGGTCTTTCGCAACCGCTGGCCCGATCGCGTCGGCATGACGCTAGCCGTGTCGGGCATCTCGTTTCCGGCGTTCGCACTCGGCATGGTGCTGATGCAGATCTTCTCGGTCCAGCTCGGCTGGCTGCCCACCGTCGGGGCCGACTCGTGGAAGCACTACATCCTGCCGTCGCTCACGCTCGGCGCGTCCGTTGCCGCGATCATGGCGCGCTTCACGCGCTCGTCCTTCGTCGACATCCTCGGCGACGATTACATCCGCACGGCGCGCGCGAAAGGGCTCGCCGAATCGGTGGTCGTCGTCAAGCACGGGCTGCGCAACGCGCTGATTCCGGTCGTCACGATGATGGGCCTCCAGTTCGGCTTCCTCCTCGGCGGCTCGATCGTCGTCGAGGTCGTATTCAACTGGCCGGGCCTGGGCCGCCTGCTCGTTGACGCCGTGGACATGCGCGACTATCCAGTCATCCAGGCGCTGGTACTGCTGTTTTCGTTCGAGTTCATCCTGATCAACCTGATCGTCGACGTCCTCTACGGCCTCATCAACCCGACGATTCGCTATCGCTGACGATGAGCGCCGCCACTGACCTCACCGCAGTCGCGCCCTCGCCGGAGCCGCCACCCGATCCTGTTGCGCTCGCATCCGCCGACGTTCGCTCGCCGTGGTTCGAGTTCTGGCGCAAGTTCCGGCGTCAGCACGTCGCCCTGGTCGCCGGTGCGTTCGTCGTCCTGCTGGTCGCCGTCGCCGTCGCAGCGCCGTGGATCGCGCCGTTCGACCCCGAGAACTTCTTCGACTACGACAGCCTGAACCAGGGACCCTCGGCCCGATACTGGTTCGGCGTCGACCCCCTCGGCCGCGACATCTTCAGTCGCATCGTCATGGGGCGCGCGGATCTCGCTCGCCGCAGGATTCGCGTCGGTTGCCTGCGGCGCGATCGTCGGCACGCTGCTCGGCCTCGTCGCCGGCTATTTCGAGGGCTGGTGGGACCGGATCATCATGCGCATCTGCGACGTGCTGTTCGCATTCCCCGGCATCCTGCTCGCGATCGGCATCGTCGCGATCCTGGGCGGCGGCATGGTCAATGTCGTGATCGCGGTCGCCGTGTTCAGCGTGCCGACGTTCGCGCGACTGGTCCGGGGCAACACGTTGGCATTGAAGCATCTGACCTACATCGAGGCCGCGCGCAGCATCGGCGCGTCGGACGCGACGATCATCGGCCGCCACATCTTCCCCGGTACGATCTCCGCGGTCGTCGTCTACTTCTCGCTTCGCATCGGCACCTCGATCATCACCGCGGCGAGCTTGTCGTTCCTGGGCCTCGGCGCGCAGCCGCCTGCGCCCGAGTGGGGCGCGATGCTCAACAGCGCCCGCGCCGACATGATGATCGCGCCGCACGTCGCGCTCTTCCCGGCCCTCGCCATTTTCGTCACGGTGCTCGCGTTCAACCTGCTGGGAGACGGCTTGCGCGACGCCCTCGATCCCAAGATCGAGCAGCGATGAGCGCGTCCAAACGCGACCGATGAGCGCGCCACCGCGGATCGGCGTCCTTCCCGCGGGCCCCCGCGGCACGATTGCCGACGTCGCGGGCGTGACGGTTGGCCACTGCACCATCGCGGCCGGAGACGTGCAGACCGGCGTCACCGTCGTCCGTCCACATGCGGGCGACCCCTTTCTCGACAAAGTCCCTGCAGCGGCTGTCGTCATCAACGGCTTCGGCAAGAGCGCCGGAATCCTGCAGGTGAACGAGCTCGGAGTACTAGAGACGCCGATCGCGCTCACCAACACGTTTGCGGTGGGCACGGTGGCGACAGCCCAGATTCGTGCGGCGATCGCCGCACACCCCGGCATTGCGCGCACGACGACGTCGGTGAACCCGCTCGTCTTCGAGTGCAGCGATGCGTTCCTCTCCGACATGCAGGCGCTTTCGATCACCGCCGCGCACTACTCGCAGGCGGTCGCGGCTACGGGCGTGGAATTCGCGCGCGGGTCGGCCGGCGCCGGGCGCGGAATGAGCTGTTTCGGACTCAAGGGCGGCATCGGCACTGCGTCCCGCGTCGCGCGCATCGGCGACGCCGGCGCGATGCTTGGTGCGCTGGTGCTCGCGAACTTCGGCCGTACCGAGAGCCTGACGCTGGCCGGACGCCGGATCGGGCCAGCGCTCGCGCGCCGCATCGCTGCGATGCCGGCGCATCGCGACGCGGGGTCGATCATCGTCATCCTGGCGACCGACGCGCCGCTCGACCACCGCCAATTGCGGCGCGTGGCGATGCGCGCGTCCGCCGGCATCGGACGCACCGGGTCGTACTACGGACACGGCAGCGGCGATATCGCGCTCGCGTTTTCAACGGCACAGACCGTTCCGCATGCGCCAATCGCGACCGTGTTGTCGCAAAGCGTGTTGGCGGAGCCGTTGCTGGAAACAGTGTTCGACGCCGCCGCCGAGGCGACCGAGGCAGCGATCGTCGATGCGCTGTTCGCCGCGACGACCGTCACCGGCTTCGCAGGCCGCACGCGCTACGCGCTGGCGGACGTCGCGCCGGATTGGGCTGCGATGCCGCTTTGACGCCGCGGATCGTCGCGCATTGCCGCGCCGGCTTCGAGGAGGAGGCGGCGGCCGATCTCACGCGGATCGCGCGCGCCGCCGAAACGGGCGTCGAGGTCGAGTCGCCGTCGGGGCGCGGCTTCGTCGTCTGCACACCACAGGCGTTCGATTCGCAACGCTGGCCCCGCGCCCTCGAAGCGCTGCCGCCGGTCTTCGTTCGGTCGCTGTTCTTCGGCACCGGGCCGTACGCGCTCTTCGACCCCTTGACGACGAAAGGCCGGCCCGACCGCGTCGCGCCGATCGTCGCGCTGGTCGACACGTTTCGCACCTGCTTCATGGTGCCGGGTGCGCCGCATGGCGCGCGCGGCCGTCTTTCGTTCGGCGAGCTGCGGCTCGAAACGGCCGACACCAACGACGGCAAGGAAGTATCGAGGCTATGCCGCGCGATCGAGGGGCGGCTCACAGACGTCCTGCGAGAGCACGGCGTGCTCGTGGCAACCAGTCCCGCCACGGCGCAGCAACGCCTGCCTGCGCTGCACGTGCTGTTCAGCGACGGCGCGCATGTTCACGTCGGTGCAAGTCTGCCTGCGTGGGGCAGCCCGTGGCGGATGGGCATTCCGCGCCTGAGGATGCCCCGCGGCGCGCCGTCCCGCTCCGCGCTGAAGCTGGCTGAAGCGTTCGTCACGTTCCTCGGCGAGCGTGAGCTCGACCTCGTGCACGCGGGCATGCGTGCCGTCGACCTGGGCGCCGCGCCCGGCGGATGGTCATGGCAGCTCGCCGCGCGCGGATTGCGCGTGATCGCCGTCGACAACGGCCCGTTGAAAGGCGAGGTCGCCGACGACCCGCTGGTCACGCATCTGCGGACCGACGGCTACTCGTACGTCCCGCGCAAGCCCGTCGAGTGGCTGGTCTGCGACATCGTCGACTCGCCTTCCCGCATCGCGGCGCTGGTCGCCCGCTGGATCGGCCAGGGCTACGCGCAGCGCGCGCTCTTCAACCTCAAATTGCCGATGAAGAAGCGCTACGACGAGATGCTGCGCTGCGAGTCGATCCTGCGCGAGTCGCTCGGCCGCGCGCGCGTGAAGCACATCCTGGCGCTGCGCCAGCTGTATCACGACCGGGAGGAAGTGACCGGCTTCGTCGAACGGCTGAGTTGATCGGCAGATCCCCGTTTTCAACTCGGTGCGCTCGTCAGGACAGGACGATGGAGCGAGCCGCGCTTGAGCCGCCGCGAGCATCGCCTTGAAGCGCCGATGATCGCGGGCTCGTTGGTCCCGCGGGGCTCGATCGCCTTTCCTTTCCTCGGATGGGAGTGTGTCAGGCCTGCTCGACAATGATGCCGAGCCGCACGTACGTCGGCCGCAGCAGCGCCGCGAGCGCCGGCAGACGCCGCCAGAACCAGAACGCCGATGCTGCGCAGACAAGACCGTTGATCGCCAAGGTCGCCGGGACGCCGATTCCCCTCGCCAGTGCGCCGGCGGCGAGGTTGCCGACGGGCGCGGTTCCAAGGAATGCCAGCGTGTAGAAGCCCGCGACGCGGCCGCGCATCCGATCGTCGACGACCGTCTGGATGATCGTGTTGGCGGAGGCGGCGGCGAGGATCACGCCGCCGCCGACGAACGCCAGTAGCGCGAGCGCGGCCGGAAACACCGTGAGATACGCGAACGACGCGAGCGCGACGCCGCTCACTGCCGCAGCTCCGGCGATGACGCGGCCCAATCCGCGGATCGTGTGCCGGCTCGCGAGATACATCGTGCTCGCAAGCGCGCCCGCACCTGCAGCGGAAAGCAGGAAACCGAGCGTGTGCGCGCCACCGCCGAAGATCTGCGCGGCGTAAACGGGCATCAACGATGCGTACGGCGTGATCGTCCAGGCGACGACGGCGACAAGGATAAGCAGTGCGCGCACGGGTGCGAAACCGAGCGCATAGCGCGCGCCCTCCTTCCAGCTCGCCCAGAAGCCCCCGCGGGCAGGCTCCGGCATCGTCGCGTGCGGCCAGGACAGACGCGAGATCGCGACGATCACCGCGACGAACGACAGCGCGTTGAGCGCGAAGCAGGCCGCTTCGCTCACCACCGACAGCAGGAGTCCCGCCAGCGCCGGGCCGACGACGCGCGCGCCGTTGACCATGAACGAATTGAGCGCGATAGCGTTGGGCAGATCGGCGCGATCGTCGACCAGATGGACGTACAGCGACTGGCGCAGCGGAATGTCGAATGCGGAGACGATCCCGAGCCAGAGCGCGCACGCGATCAGGTGCCAGACTTCGAGCTGGCCGAGCGCCGTCAGGAGCGCCAGAACGACCGCTTGCACGAGCAGCAGCGCTTGCGTCACGAATAGCGCCCGGCGCCGGTTCACGCGGTCGGCGAGCACGCCAGCGAACGGTCCGAGCGCGAGGATCCCCACGTTCGAGCAGAAGGCGATGACGCCGAGCAGGAACGCCGAGCCGGTGAGCCGCCACGTGACCCAGCCCATAGCCACCTGCTGCAGCCAGGTGCCGATCAGCGACAGGCTCTGACCGACGAAAAAGCGCCGGAAATTGGCATGCCGCAACGCGCGAAACGTGTGCGACAGCGACAGCGCCATCACGGAATTCTTAGCCGGACAGCCGGGCGAGCTGGACCTTCAGCTTGTCGTGCGTCGCCGCGCGCTCCGCAAGCCGCGCACGTTCCTGCGCCACGACATCGGCCGGCGCACGGGAGACGAAGCTCTCGTTGCCGAGCTTCGCGTTCGACTTCGCGATCTCGCCCTCGAGCCGGGCGATTTCCTTCGCGATGCGCTCGCGTTCGGCGGCGGGATCGACCTTGACGTCGAGCATCAGGCGCAACGTATCGACGACCTGGACCGGCGCGTTCGAATGCGGGAACTCGTCGACGATATCCACTTCGGTAAGTCTTGCCAACGCGGCCAGATACGGCAGCAACGCGCCGGCGCCGACTGCGGAGATATCACCGGTGATCATCGCACCGACGCGCTCGCCGGGCGACAAGCCCATTTCGCTGCGCAGCGACCGGCACGAATCGGTCAGCGCTTTCAGTGTCGCAATCTGTGTCGTCGCGACCGGATCTCGCTTCTGCATGTCCGGGATCGGATAACGCTCCAGCGATATCGTGTCCCCGTCCTTGCCCGCGAGCGGCGCCACCGATTGCCATAGTTCCTCGGTGATGAAGGGAATGATCGGATGCGCCAGGCGCAGCACGACCTCGAGCACCCGCACCAATGTTCGCCGCGTCCCGCGCTGCGAAACCGCATCACCGCGGCCGAGATCGACTTTCGCCAGCTCCACGTACCAATCGCAATACTCGTTCCAGACGAACTCGTAGATCGTCTTCGCCGCGAGATCGAAACGGTAGTCGGCAAGGTGGCGGCTGATCTCGTCCTCGGCATCCTGCAGCTCCGCGACGATCCAGCGATCCGCGATCGACAGGGTGATCGGTGTCGTCTCATCCTGGCCGCAATCGTTGTCCGCGATGTTCATCAGCACGAAGCGCGTCGCGTTCCAGAGCTTGTTGCAGAAGTTGCGATACCCTTCGCAACGGTTGAGATCGAAGTTGAGCGTGCGGCCGTAGGTGGCGAGGCTCGCGAAGGTGAACCGCAGCGCGTCGGCGCCGAACGATGGAATGCCGTTCGGGAACTGCCGCCGCGTGCGCTTCGCAATCGATTCGGCTTGCCGCGGATCCATGAGGTTGCTCGTGCGCTCGGCGACGAGCGCCTCGACGCTGGTGCCGTCGATGAGGTCGATCGGGTCGAGGACGTTGCCCTTCGACTTCGACATCTTCTGGCCTTCCTCGTCGCGGACGATCGCATTGATGTAAACCGTGCGAAACGGGACCTCGCCGGTGAAGTAGGTCGTCGTCATGATCATCCGCGCGACCCAGAAGAAGATGATGTCGAAGCCCGTGACGAGCACCGACGAGGGCAGGAACGTCTCGAGCTCCTTGGTGCGCTCCGGCCAGCCGAGCGTCGAGTGGCACCACAGCGCCGAGGAGAACCAGGTGTCGAGGACGTCGGGGTCCTGCGCGAAGGTCGCGGGCTCGCGGCCGAGCTTCGTCCGCGCCTTGGCGCGCGCCGCCGCCTCGTCGTGAGCGACATAGACGTTGCCCGCCTCGTCGTACCATGCGGGGATCCGATGCCCCCACCAGAGCTGGCGGGAAATGCACCAGTCCTGGATGTTGTTGATCCAGTGCAAGTACGTCGAGAGCCACTCCTTCGGCACGAACTCGACCTTGCCGATATCCCCGGTTCGCGGACTCTTCAATCCGTCGCCGACGGCGGCGAGGCAAAGGTCCTGAATCGTCCTCCCCGGCGCGAACGGATGCGTCGCCGGCGCGGGTGTCGTCATCGCGACGAACCACTGATCGGTCAGCATCGGCTCGACGACCTCGCCGGTTCGTCCGCAGCGCGGGATGATCATCTTGTGCGGCTTCACGCTGACGACAAGCCCGCGCGCTTCCAGATCGGCGAGCACCGCCGCCCTTGCCGCATAGCGATCGAGACCGCGATATTTCGGCGGCGCGTTGTCGTTGATCGTCGCATCGAGCGCGAATATCGGAACGGGCACGAGCCCATGCCGCTGGCCGATCGCCCAGTCGTTGAAGTCGTGCGCCGGCGTGATCTTCACGCAGCCGGTGCCGAAGGCCTTGTCGACGTAAGCATCCGCGATCACCGGAATGGTGCGGCCGGTCGAGCGGCAACGTCACTTGCCTTGCCGACGAAGCTCCCGATAGCGGTCGTCATCGGGATTGACCGCGACGGCGACGTCGCCCAGCATCGTCTCGGGCCGCGTCGTCGCCACGACGACGATCGCCCCCGCCGTCGACGCGCGGATAGCGGAGCTCCCAGATCTTTCCCTGCTCCTCCTCGTTTTCGACCTCGAGGTCGGACACCGCGGTGCCGAGCGTGGGATCCCAGTTGACGAGCCGCTTGCCGCGGTAGATGAGCCCATCCTCGTAGAGGCGGACGAAAGTCTCGAGCACCGCCGCCGACAGCCCTTCATCCATCGTGAAGCGCTCGCGCGACCAGTCGCCCGACGTGCCGAGCCGTCGCATCTGGTGGGTGATCGTCGAGCCCGATTCGTGTTTCCACTGCCAGACGCGCTCGACGAAGCGCTCGCGGCCAAGGTCGGTGGCGCGAGCGGCCTTCCGCCTTCAACTGGTTCTCGACGACGATCTGCGTGGCGATGCCGGCGTGGTCGGTGCCGAGTTGCCAGAGCGTGTTGTCGCCGCGCATCCGGTGCCAGCGGATCAGCACGTCCATCAGCGTGTGCTGGAACGCGTGACCCATGTGCAGCGTGCCGGTGACGTTGGGCGGCGGAAGCTGGATGCAATAGGGCTGCGCGCCCGGCTTCCACGTCGGCTTGAAGTAGCCGCGCGTTTCCCAGAGCGGGTACCACTTCGCTTCTATCGCGTGCGGGTCGAAGCTCTTGGGGAGTTCCATGAGCGGACGGCGGCCGGGCAGCCCACCGAAGGGGCAAAGCTGTTAATTATAGCGGACCGCTCGCGGCACGCTTCGCAGCCCGCGCCGCGAAGGTCCCTGTTCGCGGCCCCCGCGTCGCTATTTCTCAGCGGCGGCGGGTAACGGCATCGCCGCGCCGACCGCCTCGGCGTCGGTCAATCGATAGAGCACGCCCGACGGATCGGCCTTGAACACCGCGAATTTGCCGGCGACGACAATGGGCTCGAAACCATACGTGACCGGTGTTCTCGTGACGACCTCGACGATGGCCTCAGGACCGGCCGGAAGACAGAACGGGCAGTGCGGCGGCACGGCGGACAGGAGCAAGCGATTTTGCTTGCCGCCCATTTCGAGCGGAATGATGCAGCCCTGCACGCGCACGTCCCTCTTGTCGAGGACCAGAATGTCCTTCGAGAACTCGGCCACCATCTTGCCGTTCTGCTTGACCGGCTGCACCTGCGCCAGCGTGCGCCACGAGACCACGCCCGCGAGCTCGGGCAGCAGCGAGTGCCACCGAAAAACAATACGGCACAAAGTGGTTTCATCGCGTCAACCCATCGAAGCGCCGTGGCAATCTCCATCGCGGGCGCGCCACGGCGTGGATCGAAGCGTCATCAGATCCAGACCGAGCGCCTTTGGCCGCATGTTGGATCAGCGGCGACCGGAACGATTGCGGGACGGTGGCAGCAGCGCCGCGAACGCACCGAAGAGGATATCCGCCTGCGCCAGGAAATAACGCTGCGCATGGTCGACGATCTGATCGTAAACGGTCCGGTCGACTTCACCCTCGAGCGTTTCTTCGGCGAGCTTGCCGCTCTCGTAACGCACTTTCCTGGACTTCACGCGGGCCCTGCCGCCGAGCGTTGAAATTTCGGTGTACGAATAGCGGAAGCTCAGATACGGGTTGACGGACGTTTCGAAAGGCATCGCTTCGGATTCTTCCTCGGCGCTACGTGGAACGCGCTTGCCGAGTTTCGCCGGATATCGGTTCATCCATCTCTCCACATGAGTCAGCGCCCGTCCCGCTCGTCGAAATGCTCGACACCGCGCAAGCGGCAACGGCGATTATACGGCCGCGCTACAGGTCGCGCCCCATCACGCGCGCAACCCCGCGCAACTGCTCCATCAACGCCGCGAATTCGCCGGGAGTGAGCGCCTGGTCGGCGTCGCACCAGGCGTCCTTCGGGTTCGGATGAATCTCGATCAGCAGGCCGTCGGCGCCGGCGGCGACGGCGGCGCAGCGACAGCGCCGGCACCATCCACGCCTTGCCGCCGGCGTGCGACGGATCGACGATCACCGGCAGATGCGTCTCGCGCTTCAGCACGGCAATCGCCGTGACGTCGAGCACGTTCCGGTACGCGGTCTCGAACGTGCGGATGCCGCGCTCGCAGAAGATGATGTTGTGGTTGCCGCCGGCGGCGATGTATTCGCCCGCCATCAGCCACTCGCTGATCGTCGCGCTCATGCCGCGCTTGAGGATGACCGGCGTCGTCACCTGCGCCGACCGCCTTCAGCAGATCGAAATTCTGCATGTTGCGCGTGCCGATCTGGATGACATCCACGCCGTGCTCGAGAAACGTGTCGAGCATCCGCACATCCATCAGCTCGGTGACCACCGGCAGCCGGTGGCGCCCGGCCGCATCCTTCAGGAGCTTCAGGCCGTCGATCCCCTTGCCCTGGAACGCGTAGGGCTGAAGTGCGCGGCTTGAACGCGCCGCCGCGCATCAGACGGGCGCCGCCCGCGGCGACGCCGTCGGCGGCGGCCGACATCTGCGCCGCGGTCTCGACCGAGCACGGGCCGGCGATGACCTGTACCGTCGCTGCCGCCAATCGGAACGCCGCCCGCTGCGACCACGGTGTTGGCCTTGTGCCATTCGCGCGCGACGAGCTTGTACGGCTTCACGATGTGCATCGACTTCTCGACGCCCGGCATCGGATCGAACATCTCCGGATCGAGCTTGCGCTCGTCGCCGACGGCGCCGATCAGCGTGCGCTCGGTGCCGCGCGAGACGTGCACGCCGAGGCCATGCGCGCGGATCTTGCGCTTCGACGGCGGCGATCGCCGCGTCGTCGGCATCGGGTTGCATCACGATGATCATGGCGTTCTCCTGGGCGCAAAAAAATCGGGCGGCCTTTGGTGGGGCCGCCCGACGTTCGCTGATATTCCCGCTGTTGCTACGGTCGAACGCGGTCCCCGGGTTGGCACCCAGAAATAGAACGCATACGCATAGACGCGCACCGCGATCCCACGGTCGGGCGTGAACAACTCCGGCGCTCTCATGACCATGAAGAGCAGTCTAGCATGGAAACACGATCGTCGCGATGCAGCCGCACTCGCCGCTCAATGTTCCTCCTGCCGCCACTTCTCGATTTCGCGCTCGATCGCCTCGGCGACATACGCGCGAAGGAGCGTCCCGACGTGCTGGTTGATCGTCGCGACCAGGTCGGCGCTTGCGCGGTCGACGATCGGCTGCAGTCGCGCCGCAGCTGCGTGCTGCAATCCCGTGTCGGTGAAGATGTCGATCCGCTGCAGGACCTGCATGCGGATCTCTTCGGCAAGCGCTCCCACCGCGCCGGATCATCCGGCGGCTCCGCGGCAACGCCGAGGACGGACCTCGACCGGCACTGCAAGTTCGTCGGACGGCGGCGGCGATTGGCGGCCGCGAGCGAGGCTCAGGAAGCGCCGGGGGCGGAACCTGCAGCTCGTCGTCGAACGCCGCTTCGGCCGCCGCGGGTGCAGGAACCTCCGCCGACGGCATTCCGCAACATCGCCTCGAAGGCATAGTCGGCCGTGGGTGCGGCGGTCGGCTGCGCGGAAGCCGATCGGACGGTGTCCCGGCCAGGCTCGCGGCCGAGCTCGGCGCCGGCGCGGATGGCGGCGGCACCGGCACGCGGGATCGGCACGATGCCGTCGTCGACGGCCGCCGCGAGCGACACTCGACCGGCGTTGTTGTGGCGGGGGATCGCAGCGTCCAGGCGGCACGACCGCGATCGAGTCCGGCGCCGGTCCCGTGATGCTTGCTCCGCCGAACTCGGTTTCGAGCCACCGCGAGACTTCGCCGCCCTCCTCGGCCAGGGCTCGATCGACACCGCATCGATTTCCTCGACCGCGTCGGTCAGCTCCGGCACGTCGTCGGCGGAAATTGCCGGGTGCGAAACCGACACGGCCACGCGCGCCGGTCGCAGGCTCGCGGAAGCGACGCGCCTCCTGCGTCGGCCGCCGGCACCTCGTCGGTCAGCTCCGGAATGTCCGTGCGCAGGCGACTCGCGCGCGCGATTGCGGCGCATCAGCGCGTCGGCCTGCTCCAGCAGTTCGCGCGCCGTCGGCATCGGATGCGCGGAGTCTGCTTCGCGAAAGGTTGTGCGGGCGCACCTCGTAGCCGCGCTCCTTGTAGAACTTCCAGCGTTCGCGGCCGGCCGCGGCGTCGTCTTCGTCGATGCCGACGATCTCGGCGAGGCGCTCGAAGCGGGCAGAAGAACGGCGGCGGCGACGGGTGCAGATTGACCAGCACCGCGGCGGGTCCGTCGTGCTCGAGCGCGTGATCGACCAGATCGGCGTTTCGCGCGGCCAGCGCGCTGTCGAGCCGGCAATGCGGAACGAAGCCCGTCGCGCGGCCACAGCCACAGCAAGCGGTCGAGAGCGGTCCGTCGTCGCCGGATCGGGCGTCAGCACGCGCACGCTGCCGTGCTGGGCCCAGCGCTTTGGCGACGAGCCTCGCCGCGACCTCGAAGCGGTCGGCGACAGTGCGTGTAGAAATCGATCGTGGTCATCGTGCCGGCCGCGCATCAGCGCGTCAGGCCGCCGCCGGCGGATCTCCTGCGCAAGGAGCCAGGTGGTGAGCAGCGGCACCGGGCCGGCCGGTCGCGCCCTTTTCCTTGCCTTCCTTCCACGCGACGCCGGCGATGTCGAGATGCGCCCAGTCGTATTTCTTGGCGAAGCGCGACAGGAAGCACGCCGCCGTGATGCTGCCGCCGGCGCGCCCCGCGATGTTCGCGAAGTCGGCGAAATTGCTGTTGAGGCCCTCCTGGTAATCCTCCCACAGCGGCAACTGCCAGCCGCGGTCGTAGGCATCGTCGCCGGCGGCGACGAGCGCGCGGGCAAGCGCGTCGTTGTTGCTGAACACGCCGCACGCGACGTGTCCCAGCGCGATCACCATCGCGCCGGTCAGCGTCGCGATGTCGACGACCGCCTCGGGCTCGTAGCGCTCGGCGTAGGTGAGCGCGTCGGCGAGGATCAGCCGGCCCTCGGCGTCGGTGTTGAGGATCTCGATCGTCTGACCCGACATGCTGGTCACGACGTCGCCGGGCTTGGTCGCCCGGCCCGACGGCATGTTCTCGCAGGCGGCGACGAGCCCGATCACGTTGATCTTCGCCTTCAGCTCGGCGATCGCGCGGAGCGTGCCCGAATACCGACGCCGCGCCGCACATGTCGAACTTCATCTGGTCCATGTCGAGCCCGGGCTTGAGCGAGATGCCGCCGCTGTCGAACGTGATGCCCTTGCCGACCAGCACCAGCGGCTTCTGCTTCTTCGGCGCTGCCATGGTATTCCATGACGATGAACCGCGGCGGCTCGTCGCTGCCGGCGGTGACCGACAGGAACGAGCCCATCCCGAGCTCCTCGATCTCCTTGCGCTCGAGTATCGGTCACCTTGATGTCGGGAAACTCCTTGGCGAGCTCGCTGCGCCTGCTCGGCCAGGTAGGTCGGCGTGCAGACGTTGCCGGGCAGGTTGCCGAGGTCGCGCGCGAAGTCCATGCCGTGCGCGATCGCGAGGCCGCGCGCCGCCGCGGCCTCGCCGTCGGTCAGGTCCGAGCGCTGCGGAACCGACAGCGTGAGCTTGCGCAGCGGCCGGCGCACTTCGGCCTTTTCGCTTTTCATCTGGTCGAAGCGGTAGACCGCCTCCATCGCCACGACGACCGCGTGCTCGACGCGCCAGGCGACCTCGCGCCGCTTGACCTTTTCCTCGGTCAGGTAGATCACCGCCTCGTACGAGCCGGTCTCGTTCAGCAGCTTGACCGCGGATTTGACCGCGGAGCGGAATTCCCGGTCGCGGAAGTCGCGCTCCTTGCCGAGGCCGACCAGAAGCACGCGGTCGGCGAGCGTGCCGCGGACGTTGTGCAGCAGAAGCGTCGCGCCGAGCTTGCCCTCCATGTCGCCGCGGCGGATGATTTCGCTGACATAACCGTTCGACGGCGCGGTCGATCAGCTCCGCCGACAGCGAAAGCTTGCGGTTGTCGAACACGCCGACCACCACGCATGCGCTCCGCTGCTTCTCGGGGCTGCCACTTTTTATGGTAAATTCCATCGCCCTCCCCCGTCTCCGCCGGTTCCGTTTCTTTGCCGTAGCACGGCCTCGGCGGCATTATTGGCAAAACGGCTCGAAAAAGTCAAAATTCTTCCGCTGTCATGATTTTTCGGCGCAGCCTGGTGCGGGAAATGACGGCCACGGCCGTCGGGCTGTTCGTCGTCCTGCTGGGGATCCTGTTCACCAATCTGGTGCTGAAGCTGCTGGCGCGCGCCGCCGGCGGAGCCATCGCGCCGGATGGCGTTCTGGCGCTCCTGGGCTTCGGCGCCATGTTCTACTTCAATATCCTGCTGTCGGTGGCGCGTCTTTCTGACGGTGCTGCTCACGCTTTCGCGCTGGTACCGGGACAGCGAGATGGTCGTCTGGTTTACGTCGGGACAGAGCCTCGACCCACGTGCATCCGCCCGATCCTGTTGTTCGCCGCGCCGTTCCTCGTGGCGATCGTCGTCGCTGTCGCTGTTCCTTTCGCCCGTGGGCCGAGCAGCGCCGGATCGAATTCGAGCGCCAGCTCGAGTCCCGCGACGAGGTGGCGCTCATCACGCCCGGGCTGTTCCGCGAATTCCGGCGCGCCAATCTCGTCGTCTTCGTCGAAAGCATCAACACGCTCGACGGCACGATCCGCAACATCTTCCTGCACTCGGTCGACGAGGGCAAGGATGTCACGACGGTCGCGCGCGAGGGCATCTTGAGGAGGCGCCGAACGGCGACCGTTTCATCGTGCTCAAGGACGGGCGCCGCTACGAGGGCAAGCCGGGCACCGCCGAATACCGCGTCGTCGAGTTCGAGAAGCTCGGGCGGCGGATCGAGCCCGCGGAGCTCCGCAACCTGCCCACGTCGACCAAGGCGATTCCCACCGCGACGCTCGTCGTCGCCCCGGAGCCGGGTCGAGCGCGCCGAACTGTTCTGGCGGCTCTCCGTGCCGATATCGGCGGTCGTGCTGACGCTGCTCGCGGTGCCGCTCGCCTATGTGAACCCGCGGATGGGCCGCTCGTTCAACCTGTTCGCCGCGGGCGTTCCTGTACATGCTCTACAGCAACTGCCTCAACATCGTCCAGAGCTTCATCGCACAGGGAAAGCTCGACTTCTGGCCCGGGCTCTGCGCTCCCGCACGTGATCGCCGTGGGCGTCGTCGTGCTGCTGTTCAGCCATCAGCTGGCGCTGTTCGCCCGCTTTCGACGCCCGGCGAACGGCGAGGCGGCGGCATGAGCGCCGCAAGCCGCGAGCGTGAGCGCGTTTCATGAAGACGCTGACGCGCTACATCGGCCGCGAGCTGCTTGCGGCGATCCTGTTGATCTTCATCGCGCTGGTGATGCTGTTCGCGTTCTTCGACCTGATCCACGAGTTGGGCGACGTCGGTCGCGGCGGCTATACGTTGTCCACCGCGCTGATCTTCGTCGCGCTGCAGCTCCCCTCGCGCGCCTACGAGCTCTTCCCCGTCGCCGCCCTGATCGGCACGCTGTTCGCGATGGCGCAACTCGTCGCGAACTCGGAATACACGGTGATGCGCGCATCCGGCGCTTCGCTCGCGCAGACGGTGTGGGCGCTGATGCGCATCGGCATCCCGCTCGCAGTCGCCACGTTCCTCGCCGGCGAATACGTGGCGCCTCCCGCCGAGCGGCTCGCGCAGCAGCTCCGGCGGCCGGCGCAGAGCGACGGAATACGCATCGTCGCTCAGCAGTTCCAGTCGGGTTTCTGGTTCAAGCAGGACCTGGCCTTCGCCAACATCAGGAGCGTCCTCGCCGACATGACACTCCTCGACGTGCGGATCTATGAATTCGACCGCGACTTGCGCCTTGTCGCCGTGCGCATCGCCGAATCCGGCACGTTCGTGGGCAACGGCGAGTGGCGTCTTTCGAACGTCAAGACCACGGAGCTCTCGTTCAGCGGCGCGAAGCTCACCAAAGCCGACACCTGGACATGGGACACGGTGCTGAAGCCGTCGCTGCTGACCGTCTACCAGGTTGCGCCGGAGCGTCTCGAGCTCAACACGCTCTACGACAACATCCGGGTGCTCGGGGGACAGAAGACGTCGCGCTTCGAGATCGCTTTCTGGAACAAGGTGTTCTACCCGGCCGCCGTCGTCGTCATGATGATCCTGGCGCTGCCGTTCGCCTACCTCCAGCGCCGCACCGGCGGCATCGGCTTGCGGATTTTCATCGGCACAATGCTGGGCCTCGCGTTCTTCCTCCTGGGACGGCTGTTCTCGTACCTCGGCGTGCTGAACGACTGGCCACCGCTTTTCTCGGCGACCTTTCCGCTGGCCATGTTCATCGGCATTGCGCTGGGAATGCTCTACTGGCTCGAGCGGCGCTGAAACGCCCGGGCGGCGTTCGGCGGCGTCAACGGCGCTCGAGACGGTAAACGCGCGACTCGCCATAGCCCTTGGCGAGCGCCAGCCGGCCGACATACTCGAGCGCATAGCGGTCCAGGCCGCTGGCGGCGAGCGTCGCGGCGAACGCCTCGCTCACGTACACCATCCCCGGCGGCGTGACCGGCTCGATCCGTGCCGCGCGGGTGACATGGGCGCCGAAATGGCTGTCGCGGCCCATCACTGGATCGAATCCGCAGAACACCGGGCCCGCATGCAGCGCGATCCGGATCTGGCTCGATTCGGGCAGCTTCGCGGCCGTCCAGTCGACGGCGAGCATGCTTTCCAGCAACCGCAGCGCGAACTCGGCGGCGTCGCCTTGCGACTCGAACACCAGATACATCCCGTCGCCCCATGTTTTCGCCTCTAGCGGTTTGACGGGAGACGCAGTGATTGCCTCGGCACCGATTTGCAGAAACTGCGACTGGAAGAGCGGCGCAGACACGTCGTGGAGCCGACTGTAGCCCGCGAAGTCCGCAAACAGCATCGTCTTGATCGAACGCTGCGGACGCTTGATCGGGGCGCGACGTGCCGCCGCCGGAGAAAGCGGAGCCGCAGTCGGCGGCACGGTCGCTCGCGCCCGCGTGGCGGGGAACGATCCGTCGCGCGCCGCTTGGGCACGCAGCTCGCGCAGATCGATCACCCGAGTCAAGCCCGCCTGCCGCTGCCAGCGCTCGAGCGAGCGGACGGTGCCGCCCACGTCGCCCGCGGCGTCGGCGTCGATCACGCACAAGAGCGCAGCAGAAGTCTGAAGTTGTGCTGCACGCAGCATCGAGAAGCCTTCGACGAGCTTCGCCGCGTGCTCGTACAGCACGTCGTCGTCGAGATGAGCTTCTTCGGTGGCCATGATCACGCGCGCCGCGCGGGAGAGAGCGCGGTCGAACCGGGCGATCCAGCCGTCGCCGCCTGTCGCGACGCTGGTGCGCACGAAATCCTGGCGGTCGAACGGCAGGACGACGTTCACTTCGGCGCCGATCTCTTGCGCTTGCTCGATGCAGATCAAGTCGGCGCCGCAGGCGGCCGATGTGTAGAGAATCGGCGCCCGCAGCCGCGTGAGATGCTCGCGCAGCGCCACAGCCACCGCCGGTTCCAGCGCCACCGGAAACCGCGCCCCGGTTCTGTCGGGGGCGTCGATCATGTGCCCGGCGAACGCGAGCACATCGGCTGTCGGGAGCAGTTTCAGCATGTCGCGTGCTTCGGGGATCGCGCGCGCAAGGAGGCTCAGCTGCCGCCGCATCGATGCAACGCTGCCGGCACTACCCGGAGCCTGCGCATGGGCCGTCGCGTAATGTTCCGCCGCCCGATCAGCGTGCCCCAGCAGCAACTCCGCCTCGCCCGCGGTAGCGTGATCCCAGCTGTTCCACGGTGGCGCCTTCGCAGCGAGCTGCGCCAGCACCGCGCGCGCGAGATCGCATGCGCTGGCACGCTCCCCCAGCACCATCGACAGCGTCGCCGCGTTGATGCCGGGGAACGGGTCGTGCCGCAACGCGTAGGCCGCGAGGTATTCGGCGCGGGCGCGTGCGGCGAACTCCGCCGTGCCTGCATTGCCGTTCGACCGATCGAAGCGATCCTTCCACAACCGGCCGCAAAGGCTCAGGATCTCCGTCAGGAGCGCCGGATCCTCCGTGATTGCCCGGGCCTTGTCGAGCAACGCCTGCGCTTGATGCGTGGCGCCGACGCGCGCATGCGCGAGCGCACCCCAATAGATGAGCTCGGCGTCGCCCTCGAATTTCGATGCGTCTTCGCGGAACGCGTCGCACGCATCCCACGGCGCGCCGTGTTCGAGGTATTCGCGGATGCGCGCGCATGCCCCTGCGCGCGCGTTCACGTTCTCGTCGCGCGCCGCGCGTGGATGATCGCTGGGCTCGATACGGGGGCCTCTCGGCGTTCGCGACGAATCGCTAATGCCGCGCCGTCTGTTCCTCGGCGATGTAGCTGCGGGTCAGCGATGTGCTTTTCAATTGTCGCATCATCGGCGGAAAGGAATCGATGATCTCGGCCGCTTCCTTGAGCTCCCGGGAGCGCTTCGGCTCTGCCGACGAGAGCGCCGAGGCGTACAGCGCCCGCGCCAGCTGGAGGTGCTGGCCGAGATCGTCATTGCCGCGGGCGTAGAGGTCGCGATGGAATTTCAGCGCCGGATCGATGATCTGCCGAGCTTCGGCCGTCCGTCCGACCCGCGCTGCAATCGCGGCGGCGAGGATCAATTCGTCGTTCGCGTCACGCTGATCTTGCAGCGTTCGCTTCGGCACGGAGCGGTGATAGTCGAGGGCGCGCTTGATCGCCGCGTCTGCCGCCGCATAGTCCTTCAGATTGAACAATGCATCAGCCAGTACGGCATACGTCGCGCCGAGCCCCCGATTCTTGTTCAATTCCTGCTGCGGGTTCCCGGGTCTGAACGACTCGGCGCGCCTGATCGAAGCCTCGGCCATGCTCTGGACGGTCCGATAGTCCGCGGCGGCGATGGGAATCGCGTAGTTGGCGTATATGCCGGTACCGAACACGCCGAACTCCCCGATGGCGGCCCGCGGGAACGAATCGGGCGGAAACGCGCTGATCGCCAGTTGGGTAAGCCGCTTGAAGTCCGCCAGCGCCGTCGCCGCCGCCTCCCGGTTTCCGGTGTCGGCCTCCAGAGCTGCCAGGTTGCCGGCGGGTATGGACAGCATCGAGGAAATGAACGGCGACGCGGTTGCCTGCTTTTCAACGGCGAGCGCGGCGATCCACTCCTTGCGACTCTCGCTCACGCGTCCCAAACGCAATAATACCCATGCCTTCTCGAGCCTCGCATTGCCGAGATTGTTCCAGGCAATCTGATTGGTCGGGTCGATCTTGACGATCGACTCCCAGTCGCGCTCGCTCGCATCCAGGAGCTCCATGGCCCTGCGAAGGTGAAGCGTGTCAAATTCCGAGTTTCCGAGCGAATCGGCGATGAGCGCCCGGGAGCGCATCGCCGCCATGTGTCCCGGTCGACGCTCAAGCACCTGCCCGGCTACGGCGGATGCTTCGGCACCCACGCGCTGGGCGTCGTCATTGCGGCCAAGGGATTGCAGCGCGGACACCTGCCACGATGAAGCTTCGGCGTACGCTGCCGCCGACGGCAAATCCGCGAGGCTCAGTCCGTCGATGCTGCGGTACGTTTCGCGCGCCTCTTCCAGGGTCTTGACGGCCGCTTCGTATTGCTCGGTGTTCAACTGTGCAAAGCCGAGGTAGAGCATCGCCGCGCCATAGGCCCGGCGCAGCGGAATCGATGGCGCCGAACCCAGCCGCGGCTTCAGCACGTCGACGGCTTGCGTGGCGGACTGGATCGTTTCGGCCTGCTTCCCCAGGCTGTTGAGCACACGCCCCTCGGACATCAAGCCGATGCCGAGGCCGATCGCCGTGGGTTCCGAGATGTCGCCTGCCCGCGTCAGCTTGGTGAGGACGTCGACCGCCTCCGACAACGCTTTCTCGCTCTCGTCGAGCTTGGATTGATTGCGCAGCACGGCGCCGTAGCGAACAAGCGCGAGCGCACGATTGCGATTTGTCTCGGGGGTGCGGAGCTCCGGTGGCAGGGCACCGTAGTAGTCGAGTGCCCGTTTCGCGAGCTCCGCGACGATGTCGAGTCGCCCCACGGGCTCGAGCTCGAGGTAGAAATCGTCGAGCAGGTAGACGATGAGCTTCTCCGCTTCGCCGCGCGCGGCTTCGGCCATCGCGCGGGTCTGCTTGCGCCTTTAGCTCGGCTTCCTGCGCGCGCTTCATGCTGACGTAGCCGAAGATGGCGCTGCCGAGGGCGACCACGGCCAGCACCGCGCAGGCCGCCGCGATCTTGCGCGCCCGCACCAGCGCCTTGCGCGTCGCGCGCTCGCGCGCACGCTGCGCCTCGAGCTGTCGCTCGGCCTCGTCGCGCGCCTCGCGCTCGTGACGCAGGTCGCGGCTCGCTGCGACGACGCTGCACAGCACGTCGTGGGTGAGCTCCACTCGACGCAGGTCGAGCCGCTCCTCGATGCGCAGCAGGCGACGGTTGACCAGCGTCGGCCAAGCGTTCGGGCGGCGCGCCCGCCGCGGCGAAGGCCTTGCGCACGCGCTCCTCGGCGAGGCTTTCGCGAAAGCCCGACTCGGTGAGCATCTCGTCCTCGATGAACTTGCGCACGCCCGGCGGCTGGTCGGCGAGCGCGCGCTCGTAGAACTCGGTGAGGATCGTGTCGCGCGAGCCGGCGAGCAGGTCGGCCGAGATCTCGGTGCGGCCCTGCGCGATGCGCGCGTTGTTGAGCTCGCGGCAGATGAGGGAGAGCAGCGACGGCTCGACCTCGGCATTGCGCAGCTCCGCGCCGCCGGCGATGAAACGCACGATCGACTCCGCGACTTCCTCGGAGACGAGATCTGCCGCCGGGCTTCATCACGGCGGCCAGCGCCTGCGCGCCGGTCATCCGGGCGAGCCGCATCCGGTTCTGCGTGATCGAGGGCATGATGCCCTTCACGCCCTCGAGATGCGCGAGGTAATCCTCGCGCAGCGCGATGAGGATCCGATAGTCGCTGCGGGTGAAGTCGAATCGCTCGACGACGGTCTCGTCGTGCTCCATCCGCGCTTCGAGCGCCTTCGGCGCGCGGTTCTCGACGAGATCGGCGAGATCCTCGAGGAACTGCGCCGCGCGCTTGCGGCCGAAGTCGTCGTTCTGCGCCAGCGTGAAAATTTCCTCGAACTGGTCGAAGATCAGCAGCGGGATGAGCGTCCTGCCGGTCTCATCGCGGAGAATGTCGTCGCGGTGGTGCAGGAACTCCCAGAGCGATTCGCCTTCGACCGCCACGCCGACCTGCGTCCACTGGCCGGAGCCCTGCGTCGCGCGAAAGATGGCCTGCTTGATCTGCTCGGACGGCGACGGCGACTCGGGCGAATAGTCGAGGCGCACGTAGACCGGGCAGTAGCCCTCGGGCCGCAGCCGCGGCACGATCCCGGCACGCAGGATCGAGGTCTTGCCAAGCCCGGATTGCCCGAAGAGGATCGTGAGCAACTTGCGCTGCACGCGGCGCGCGAGCTCGGCCACCTCCTCTTCGCGGCCGTAGAAATAGCCGCGCGTCTCCTCGGTGAACGAGTCGAGTCCGAGCCAAGGATGCTGCGCATCGACAGCGGCCTGCGCGACGCCGTCGAGACGCGGCGGTGCGTCGTCGTTCATCCGGTTTACGTGTCTGCCCCGGGACGCGACCGCAGCCACGCCACGAAGCGAGATGCTTCAGCGCTCATGGGTGGCGAGCAGAAAACAGCTCCTGGATGCGGCGGGCAAAGTCCGGGGTGACCTCGCCGCCGGGGAGCCGCGTGAAATGCACGGCCTTGAATCGTCGGGCACCTGAGCGTCGCCTCCGCTCGTGTCGTCGATGACGACCGGCAGGATGAACAGCGCGCCCTCGGCGATGTTGCGGGCGCGGTCGATGGCGTAGCTCCACTCGCGCCGGAAATAGCCTTCGAGCCGCCGCTCGGTCGCTGCGGAGACGACGGGAATGAAATACGAGCAGCGCGCGATGTTGCGCTGGATCTTGCGATCGTAATCGTCGCCGCCCTCGAGGCGCTCCAGGTCGAACCAGGTCCGCACGCCGGCGGCGTCGAGGCCCGACCTTGAGCTTCTGGACGGCGGGCAGATCCTCGCGCGCGTAGCTGATGAACACCGCGTTGTCCGGCATCTCGCGCTCGGGCGGCAGAAACCGCTGCGGCGGCTTGCCGAGCTCGATCACCTCGGCCGACTTGTTGCGTGTCGTCCAGCGGCGGTGCAATTCGTCGACGAAATTCTCGGCGCCGCTGTAGACTCGAGTGCGCACGCTCACCTGCTGGAGGAACCCCATCAGGCGTCCGTCCTTGCCCGAGTGGTTGTCGGCCAGCACCTCGCCAACGTCGCGCGGATCGGAGAGGCGGTGGCGCTTGGCCATGCGCAGGAACAGTCGCGCGAGCCAGTTCGTGAAGCTGCTCCCGATGAAGAGCAGATGATTGTGCTCGAGCTCGTGGAAGAGCTTCTCCGGCGTGAGATGTTCGCTTTGCAGCGCGCAGATGAACTCGAGCGTGTCCTCGTCCGACATCACGTACGTCGGCGACGCCGAGAGGCGGCCCAGCAAGTGATAGACGACCGGGCGCTGGAGCCGCTCGCGTTCGGTCGCGAGGTCTGCGACACGGTTGGGCGAATACGCGATGACCTCGGTCGATTGCGCGCCGCCGAAGCGCTCGCCGTTGATCGCCTGCTCGAGCAGCGGGTCGAAGGTCGTCGTGACGAAAAGGTCGAAGTCGGTGATCTGCGCAAGCTGCCGGAGCGCCGGCGGCGGGGCGAAGTTCGCGTCGCGGAAGATGCTGCGCACGCGCGTGTAGGCTTCCTCGCGGCGGCCGTGCGACCCCAGAAACCAGCATACGACGTCGTTCAGCGTGCATGGGTGCGGCAGTCGCGTCGTGTCGACGTTGAGTTTGACCGCCAGCTTCTCGGCCACCCATTCGTACAGAAGGCGCGGTCCGGCTTCGGTCTCGACCTTGAGGAGTTCCGGGCCGATGATGGGGATTACCCGTCGCTCCTCGATGAAATTGAGCAGATCCTCCCACGCATCGTCATCGAGCGTGGCGAGCTGGGGCTGTAACGGCAACGGGTCGCTCATGGGTGTGTCGCTTGGCGGCGCGTTCTACATGCCTGGTTGGGTCGGAGGCGAACGGCTTCGGCGCGAGGCGACCAAGTGTCCACGATTCCCCGATCCCGGTCAAACGGGGTTTCCGCAACTCGCGGCACAAAAAATCCCGGCGCTCGGCCGGGATTCGGTGTGGTCGAAGCGACGGGCTTGCTTACGCCGCCGGCACGATGCTCGCGACCTTCTTCTTGTCCCTGCCCTTGGTCACGAATTCGACCTTGCCCGTCACGAGCGCAAACAACGTGTGGTCCTTGCCGATGCCGACGTTGACTCCGGGATGGATGACCGTTCCGCGCTGGCGGACGATGATGCTTCCCGCGGGAATGGTCTCGCCGCCGTAGGCCTTGACGCCGAGGCGCTTGGATTCCGAGTCACGGCCGTTTCTCGAGCTGCCGCCCGCCTTCTTGTGTGCCATCGTATGTCTCCGTCAGCCGACGATGCTCTCGATCTTGAGCTCGGTGTAGCCCTGCCGGTGCCCTTGCGTCCGATGATAGTTCTTGCGTCGGCGCATCTTGAAGATGGTGAGCTTGTCGCCGCGACCGTGCGCAACGACGGTCGCCTTCACCGCCGCACCGGCGACGATCGGCTGACCCAAGCGGACGCTGCTGCCTTCGCCGATCATCAGCACCTGATCGAGCACGACCTCCGCGCCTACGTCCGCAGGCATCTGCTCCACCTTGAGTCTTTCGCCGGGGGCAACCTTGTATTGCTTGCCGCCGGTTCGTATCACCGCGTACATGGAAGGACTCCGTTCAATTGGCAAGGCGGCCATAGGGGCAATTAGCCCGCGGTTCCCCGCGCCTGTCGCAGAAAGCCTTGAATTATAACCGATTAGCTCGGCCACGGTCAAACCGGTCGAATCCACCGCCTTTCGGGCATTGCCGCGCCCGACGACGCGCGGATTGCGCGATGCGAACCTTTGCGCCATCGCAATGGCCGTGTTCGCGCTTCGGTTACAATTCCGCCCGATTCGACGACCTCGCGCCGCGATTCGCGCTCCCACGATGATACTCACCGCCGCCCGACGTGCCGCCCTCCTTGCGCACGCCGTCCCGTGGCCGACCATCGCCTCCGTGCCGACCGAACCTCTCAAAGCCGCCCTAGCCGCCGACCGTGCGGAGGTCGACCGGGTGCTCCGCGCGAGCCTCGATTCCGATGTCGCGCTGATCCGCCAGATTGCCGACTACATCATCGGCGGCGGCGGCAAGCGGCTGCGCCCGGCGCTGGTCCTGATCGCCGCCCGCGCGTGCGGCTACCGCGGCGACCACCATTACACGCTGGCCGCGGTCGTCGAGATGATCCACACCGCCACGCTGCTGCACGACGACGTCGTCGACGAATCGAAGCTGCGGCGCGGCCACGCGACCGCCAACGCCACGTTCGGCAACGCTCCGTCGGTGCTCGTCGGCGACTTCCTCTACTCGCGCGCGTTCCAGCTGATGGTCGACGTGGGATCGATGCGGGTGATGGACATCGTCTCTCACGCGACCAACGTGATCGCCGAGGGCGAGGTATTGCAGCTCATGAATTCGGGCAACCCCGACCTCGACGAGACGGCCTATCTCGGCGTCATCCGGCGGAAGACGGCCAAGCTCTTCGAGGCCGCGGCGCAGCTGGGCGCCGTCATGGGTGACGCGCGGGAAGATCGCGAGCAGGCGCTCGCGCGTTACGGGATGGATCTCGGCACGGCGTTCCAGCTGGTCGACGACGTCCTCGACTACTCCGGAGACCTGGTCGAGATCGGCAAGAACCTGGGCGACGATCTGGCCGAAGGCAAGATGACGTTGCCGCTGATCCGCGCGATGGCCGTCGGCAATCGGCACGATGCCGAACTGATCCGCAACGCCATCACCAACGGCGGCCTGACGGAGTTCCAGCCGGTGGTCGATGTGCTCGTTCGCACCGGCGCGCTCGACTACGCGCGCTGGCGCGCCAAGGAGCACAGCGCCGCCGCCGCCGCGGCGATCGCCGATCTCCCCGAGTCGCCCGACCGCGAAAGTCTGCTAGAATTGGCGTCCTTCGCAGCCCGCCGTACGTATTGAAATTCGTTCGCCGGGAGGGGCTGCAGGTCCGCGTATACGACGCCGTACTCCCGCCGCGGATTGCAGCATCGCCGTGCTCACGGCAATTCGGGGTGTAGCTTAGCCTGGTAGAGCGCTACGTTCGGGACGTAGAGGTCGGAGGTTCAAATCCTCTCACCCCGACCAGTTCGACGACGCCGCCGCGATTCCCGCAGCGGCGTTTTTTCGATGCCGAGAAGAAATGCTTCACGCGATGGTTGTTGCCGTCGCGGTCGGACTCCCGTCGCTTGGGATCGGCCGAGCGAGATCGACTACCCTGGCATCGGGAGCTTGAGTCCCTTCTCGCGCCCGACGTCGATCGCCTTCGCGTAACCCGCGTCCGCGTGGCGCATCACGCCCGACGCGGGGTCGTTCCACAGCACCCGCTCGATCCGCTTCGCCGCAGCGTCGGTGCCGTCGCAGACGATGACCACGCCCGCGTGCTGCGAATAGCCCATGCCCACGCCGCCGCCGTGATGGAACGACACCCACGTCGCGCCGCTCGCGGTGTTGAGGAGCGCATTGAGGAGCGGCCAGTCGGACACCGCGTCGGAGCCGTCGGCCATCGCTTCGGTCTCGCGGTTGGGTGAGGCGACGCTGCCGGTGTCGAGATGGTCGCGGCCGATCACGATCGGCGCTTTCAACTCGCCGGTCTTCACCATCTCGTTGAACGCGAGTCCGGCGCGATGCCGCTCGCCCAGGCCCAGCCAGCAGATGCGGGCGGGCAAGCCCTGGAAGGTGATCCGCTCGCGCGCCATGTCGAGCCAGCGATGCACGTGTGCATTGTCCGCAAACAGTTCCTTGACCTTGCGATCGGTTCGATAGATGTCCTCGGGATCGCCGGACAGCGCGACCCACCGGAACGGCCCTTTCCCCTCGCAGAACAGGGGGCGAATGTACGCGGGGACGAAGCCGGGAAACGCGAACGCGTCGGTCACGCCCTCGTCGCAGGCGACTTGCCGGATGTTGTTGCCGTAGTCGAACGTCGGCACGCCCTGCCGGTGGAAGGCGAGCATCGCCTCGACATGTGCCTTGATCGACCGTTTCGCGGCCGTGACGAGCGCCGAGTGCTCCGTGGGATCGGCCTGTGCCGCTTTCCATCGCTCGATGGTCCAGCCCATTGGCAGGTAGCCGTAGATCAGATCGTGCGCGGACGTTTGGTCGGTCACCATGTCCGGCCGCGCGTTGCGGCGAACGAGCTCGGGAAGGAGCTCGGCGGCGTTCCCGAGCAGCCCTACCGACACCGGCTGCCGTCTTGCGCAGGCGTCGCGCAGGATCGCGAGCGCATCGTCGAGATCCTTCGCCTGCGCGTCCAGATAACGTGTCGACAAGCGGATGTCGATGCGGCTTTGCTGGCACTCGATCGCGAGCATCGACGCGCCGGCCATCGTCGCCGCCAGCGGCTGCGCGCCCCCCATGCCGCCGAGCCCCGCGGTCAGGATCCACTTGTCGGAGAGCATTCCGCCGCAATGCTGGCGGCCGGCTTCGGCAAACGTCTCGAAGGTACCCTGAACGATGCCCTGGCTGCCGATGTAGATCCACGACCCCGCGGTCATCTGCCCGAACATCATCAGACCCTTGCGGTCGAGCTCGTTGAAATGGTCCCACGTCGCCCATTTCGGGACGAGATTCGAGTTCGCGATCAGCACGCGCGGCGCATCGACATGCGTCTTGAACACGCCGACCGGCTTGCCGGACTGGATCAGCAGCGATTCGTCGTCGTCCAGTTCGCGCAATGCCGCGATGATCGCGTCGAAGCACTCCCAGTTTCGGGCCGCCCGACCGATGCCGCCGTAGACAACGAGCTCTTTCGGGTTTTCGGCAACCTCGGGATCGAGATTGTTCTGGATCATCCGCAGCGGCGCTTCGGTGAGCCACGATTTCGCCGTCCGTTGCGTGCCGCGCGGCGCGCGAACCACGCGGTCGGCAAAGCGGGTGCCGGGGCGTGCGGTTGCGAGGCGATTCGGGTCGTCACGATGCATGGAGTCCTCCGGTGAGCGTCCCGCGGGCGAGCGGTGATTGTCGCGCAGCCGGCCGGCTGCGTCACGCCGTAGGCGCATCAGGCAGAACTGAGCAGCGGTCCGGCGTACGGCGCAAAGTCCCCGGCCTCGACGCGTATCCGTATCGCCTCGATGTCCGGCGCAAGCGCGCGATCGCGGTCCCAGAACGCGACGTCGGCGCGGATCATCGCCATTGCGGCGGCAAGCTTGGGTGATGTTGTCAGCGGCTTGCGCAACTCGACGCCTTGCGTCGCCGCGATCAGCTCGATCGCAACGATGCGCGCCGTATTCTCCGCCATCGGCGTCAGGCGACGCGCGGCGAAGGTGGCCATGCTGACGTGGTCCTCCTGGTTCGCCGAGGTCGGCAGCGAATCCACCGATGCCGGATGCGCGAGCGACTTGTTCTCGGAGGCGAGCGCAGCGGCGGTCACCTGCGCGATCATGAAGCCGGAGTTGACGCCGCCGTCCTCGACCAGGAACGGCGGCAGGCCAGATAGGTTCGTGTCCATCAGCAGCGCGATGCGCCGCTCCGACAGCGCGCCGATCTCGGCGATCGCGAGCGCGACGTTGTCCGCGGCGAAGGCGACTGGTTCGCCGTGGAAGTTTCCGCCGGAGAGGATCTCGTCGGCGCCCGCGAACACCAGCGGATTATCGGACACGGCGTTTGCTTCGGCGACCAGCACGTCGGCCGCGTGCCGCAGCTGATCGAGGCACGCGCCCATCACCTGCGGCTGGCAGCGCAGGCTGTAGGGGTCCTGCACGCGGTGACAATCCTTGTGCGATTGGCGGATCCTGCTGCCGGCGAGCAGGCCGCGACTGATCGCGGCAGCGTCCTGCTGTCCGCGATGGCCGCGAACCGACTGGATCCGCGCGTCGAACGGTGTGTCGCTGCCAAGGCACGCATCTACGGTCAGCGCGCCCGCAACGAAGGCGCCAGCCATCGCGCGCTCGGCGGCGAACAATCCGGCGAGCGCGAGCGCCGTCGATGCCTGCGTGCCATTGAGCAGCGCCAGGCCTTCCTTCGGGCCGAGGACGACGGGCCTCAATCCCGCCTGCGCCAGCGCTTCGCGGGCGGGAAGCGGGCGTCCCGCAATCTTCGCTTGGCCCTCGCCGATCAGCACGGCGGACAGATGCGCGAGCGGCGCGAGATCGCCCGACGCTCCGACAGATCCCTGCGAGGGTATGCACGGCACGACACCGGCGTTGGCGAGTGCGACGAGCGCCTCGATCACCCTCCAGCGCACGCCCGAGTAGCCGCGTGCGAGCGACGCCGCTTTCAATGCGATCGTAAGACGCACGACGGCGTCGTCGAGCAGCGGCCCTGTGCCCGCCGAATGCGACAGCACCAGCGAACGCTGCAATTCCGTGAGACGCGCATCGTCGATCCGGGTGCGCGCAAGAAGGCCGAAGCCCGTGTTGACGCCGTACACCGTGCGGCCGGCGGCGAGGACCCGGTTCACCGTTTCCGCGGCGCCATCGACGGCGGCTTTCGCTTCCGGATTGACGGCCAGCACGTGTGGCGCCGTCCACAGGCGACGCAGGTCTGCCAGCGACAGCTTACCGGGGTCGAGATTGCATGGAGTCATGGTGAAAGTGCAAAGAATTCCGGGGGCATTGTGCACTAGATGGCGCCAGGGCCGCCATCGGCTGCGCGACTCGCAGCCTCGAATCCGCGCCACTCCAAACCTACTGCGTGCAGCGCCGCACGGGACAGACCTTATAATCGGGACGATGTCCATTCGCGCTTCCACGCCCGACGCTCCGCTTTCGGCGCACACGCCGATGATGCAGCAATACTTTCGCGCGAAGGCGGAACATCCGGACAAGCTGCTCTTCTACCGGATGGGTGACTTCTACGAGCTGTTCTACGAAGACGCCAAGCGAGCGGCCCGCTTGCTCGACATCACGTTGACGGCTCGCGGGCAGTCGGCTGGCGCGGCGATCCCGATGGCCGGCGTCCCGTTCCACGCTGTCGACGGCTATCTCGCTCGCCTGATGAAGCTGGGCGAGTCGGTCGCAATCTGCGAACAGATCGGCGACCCCGCAACGAGCAAGGGCCCGGTCGAGCGCAAGGTGTTGCGCGTCGTCACGCCGGGCACCGTGACCGATGCAGGCTTGCTCGACGCGAAGCGCGACAGCCTGCTCGTCGCGTTCAATCCGGGGAGACACCGGACCGGTCTCGCGTGGCTCAACCTCGCGTCGGGGCGCTTCATTCTGGCGGAGGTGCCGCCGTCCGAAGTCGCTGCGACGCTCGAACGGCTGGACGTCGCAGAGCTGCTGGTGCCCGATGGGATGACGTCGCCGCTCGCGCAGAGCGCGACGCCGACGCGCGCGCTGCCCGCATGGCAGTTCGACGCCGCGGCCGCGGGGCGCGCGCTCGCGAAACACTTCGGGATGCGCGACCTCGCGGCATTCGGTGTCGAGGATCGCGATCTCGCCGTCGGCGCCGCCGGCGCCCTGTTCGGGTACGCCGCATCGACGCAACAGTCGGCGCTCGGTCATATCCGCGAGCTTGTCGTCGAGAGCCCGAGCGAGCATCTGCTGCTCGACGCCGCGACGCGGCGCAATCTCGAGATCACGGAAACGTTGCGCGGGGAACCCGCGCCCACGCTTCTGTCGCTGCTCGACGCCTGCGGCACCGCAGCCGGAAGCCGGCTGCTGCGCCATTGGCTCACGCATCCGCTGCGTTCGCAGGAGGCGGCAGCGGCCCGGCACAATGCCGTTGTGCAGTGGACGGCGGACCCGGCGGCGCGGCGCGCGCTGCTTGCGGAGCTCGCCTCCACCGTCGACGTCGAGCGCATCGCTGCGCGCGTCGCGCTCGCGTCCGCGCGACCGCGCGACCTTGCGGGGCTGCGCGACACGCTCTTGCGATTGCCGGCAATTCGCGCGCTGCTCGACGCCGCAGCTGCGCCGCTCGTCGTCTCGCTTGCCGGCGACCTCGGCGTCGACCCGCGCTGGGGAGCGCTCCTCCGCCGTGCGATCGCGACCGAGCCGGCCGCGCAGGTTCGCGACGGTGGCGTCATCGCCGCAGGCTACGACAGCGAGCTGGACGAGCTGCGCTCGATCGACGACCACTCCGGAGATTTCCTGGTCGCGCTCGAAGCCCGCGAGCGGGAGCGCACCGGCATCGCGAACCTCAAGGTCGAATACAACCGTGTCCACGGTTTCTACATCGAAGTCACGAACGCGAACGCGCAGAAGGTGCCCGACGAGTATCGCCGTCGGCAAACGCTCAAGAACGCCGAACGCTACATCACGCCGGAGCTCAAGACCTTCGAGGACAAGGCGCTTTCGGCGCAGGAGCGCGCGCTCGCCCGCGAAAGATTCCTCTACGATGCCTTGCTTGCCGAGCTTGCGCCTGCCATTCCTGCGCTGCAGAAGGCGGCTGCGGCGCTCGCGACACTCGACGTGCTCGCGGCGTTCGCCGAGCGCGCGGAAGCGCTGGACCTCGCGAAGCCGTTTTTCGTTCCGGCGACGGGAATCGCGATCCGAGGCGGCCGCCACCCCGTCGTCGAGCGACAGGTCGATGAATTCATTCCCAACGATCTCGACCTGCGCCCCGATCGGCGCCTCCTGATCGTCACCGGTCCGAACATGGGGGGCAAGTCCACGTACATGCGACAGACGGCGGTGATCGCGCTCCTCGCCTACTGTGGCTCGTTCGTCCCCGCGCGAAGCGCCGAGATCGGGCCGCTCGACGCGATCCACACGCGGATCGGCGCCGCGGACGATCTTGCCGGCGGGCGCTCGACATTCATGGTCGAGATGACGGAAGCGGCGACGATCCTGCACCGCGCGACACGGCAGAGCCTCGTGCTGATCGACGAGATCGGTCGCGGCACGTCGACGTTCGACGGCCTCGCGCTCGCTTGGGCGATCGCGCACCAGCTCGCGGAAAGGAATCGCTGCCTCGCATTGTTCGCGACGCACTATTTCGAGCTGACCGCGCTGCCCGCCGAAATCGACGGTTGCGCCAATCTGCATTTCGACGCCGTCGAGCACGCCAACGGAATCGTGTTCCTCCATGCTGCCGAGGAAGGTCCGGCAAACCGCAGCTACGGACTCCAGGTTGCAAAGCTCGCCGGCGTGCCTGGCGAGGCGATCCGGCGTGCGAAGGGGTATCTCGCGCGGCTCGACAAGTTCAACGCCGGGGCGACTGCGCAGGCCGACCTGTTCGCCCCGATCGGCGTGACGGCGGATGCCTCCGAACCATCTCCATCAGCGGCGATCGATGGCGACCCGATCGCCACGCGTCTCGCGGGCCTCGACCCGGACGCGATGACGCCGCGCGATGCACTGGCGGCGTTGTACGAGCTCAGGAAACTGTTGGGACGCGGCTGACTTTCCGCGCAGGCGGGAATCCAGTGTCGCCCGTCGAAAGCCGCTGGGGCCCCGCCTCCGCGGGGCGACGATGTTGAGCTTCGCGGCGACGAGGATCGTGTCTCAGTGGTGGTGGTGCCCGCCCGCGCCGTGCACATGCCCGTGCTCGACTTCCTCGGCGGTCGCCGCGCGCACGTCGAGGATCCGGCAATCGAAGCGCAAACGCTTGCCTGCCCACGGATGATTGCCGTCGAGCACGACCTTGCCGTCGGCGATGTCGGTCACCGTGAAGACGACGCCGCTCCCCGGATCGTCGCCGGGATTCGCGTACGTCTCGAACTGCATGCCGACCTCGACTTCGGGCGGCAACCGGTCCGCCGTCTCGATCTTGACGAGATCGGGATCGTAGTCGCCGAACGCGTCTGCCGGCTCGACGTCGACCGATACCGCATCGCCGATCTTCTTCAGGTTGAGCGCTTCCTCGAGCTTCGGCAGCATGCCCGAGTGCCCGCCATGCAGATAGGTGATGGGCTCCTCGGTCGCTTCGAGCAACGTGCCCTCCGAGTCGTAGAGCTCGAACGTGAGCGTTACGACCGTGTTGGCGAAAATGTTCATCGGAGCTCCGTGAGGAAGAGGCGAGGACCGCGCGGCTACGGCACGGGATGCCGTCGGAGGGAATGGGGCACGCCGCAAGACGTCATTGTAGCCCAGCGCCGCGATCGGCCCGCGCGCATCGCTATAATCGGCGCATGCCAGCCGCGACGTCGCCCCGAATATCGGTCGCGGGCCCTCCGATATTCCCGGGCAATGCGAGTGCCGCCGGATTCGTCCGCAGGTACTGGCAGAAGAGGGCGCTGCTCGCTCGCGGCGCGTTCCCCGGCTTTGCGGGCCTGTTCACGCTACGGGATCTCACCGCTTTCGCGCTGCGGGACGACGTCGAGTCGCGGCTCGTGATCCGCGACGGAGCCCGCTGGTCGCTCGCGCATGGACCGTTCCGCCGTTCCGATTTTCGCGCGCTGCCGCCGCGCGACTGGACGCTGCTCGTGCAGGGCGCGAACCTGCACTCGACCGCGGCCGACGCGCTGCTCCGGCGCTTCGCATTCCTGCCGTTCGCGCGGCTCGACGATCTGCTGGTGAGCCTCGCGGCGCCGGGCGGCGGCGTCGGCCCACACTTCGATTCGTACGACGTGTTCCTGCTGCAGGGCACCGGGCGGCGGCGATGGAAATACGGGCGGCAGAGCGACCTCGCGCTGAAGCGCGGCCTGCCGCTCAAGATCCTCCGCCGTTTCGTTCCCGAGCATGATCACGTGCTCGCGCCGGGTGACCTGCTCTACCTGCCGCCCAATTACGCGCACGATGGCACCGCCGTCGACGCATGCACGACGTATTCGATCGGATTCCGTGCCCCGAGTGCGAACGAGCTGGCCGTCGCATTCCTCGATTTCCTCCGCGATCGCCTCGACCTCGCAGGGCGCTACGCGGATCCTGACCTGCGCGCCACGCGCGAACCTGCGAGGATCGCTGCCGCGATGCAGCGTCGATGCGTCGAAATGCTGCGCTCGATCCGCTGGGACCGCGCGATGGTGGAGGGCTTTCTCGGTTGCTGGCTCTCGGAGCCGAAGCCCGTCGTGTTCTTCGATCCGCCCGCCCGCGCCCTGTCGCGAACGGCGTTTCTTGCCCGCGCCCGTCGACACGGCGTGCGGCTGGACCCGCGCACGCAACTGCTCTACGATGACCGGGCGTTATTCATCAATGGCGCGGCGCAGCAGTGGCCGCCGGCCGGCGCAGCATCGATACGCGAGCTTGCGAACGCGCGCGGGCTCGGTCCACGCGCGGTCGGCGCCGCGGGCCACGGGGCCGGCGCCCTGATCTACGATTGGTATCGTCATGGCTATCTCCACGCAGACGCCGGATGACGCGAGCACCCCGCCGGTGCCGCGGCAGGAAATGCTCGCCACCGTCTCGGCGCAGGTGGCCGCGCTCGACGAACTGGTCGGTCTCGCCGAGCATTCGATCCGCGTTTTCGACTACGATCTTTCCGACATGGGCTGGAACGCCCCCGCCCGCGCGGAGAAGCTCGCGGCAATTCCTGCGTCGATCGCGCACCTCGAAGCTCGAGATCATCGTGCACGACACGCGTTGGCTCGAAACTTCGTGCCCGCGTCTCACCGCACTGCTGAAATCGTTCAGCGATCGGATCACGATCTACAAAACAGGTCCCGAAGCCAAAGGCGCGTCGGATCCGCTGGTGATCGTCGACGGGCGACACTTTCTGCATCGCTTTCACATCGAGCAGCCGCGCGCGGCGCTCGCGATCGAGGAGCCGCATCTCGCCCGTCCGCTCGTCAATCGGCTCGACGAGATCTGGGCAACCGGCGAACCGGGACTCACGGGGACGGTTCTGGGACTCTAGCTCGGCGAGGGAATGGCGCACTTGTTTGCAATGCACAATCCCTCAATCCCCTTGAATCGACAGGTTTTTGTGGTAGCATGTAATGTCGATTGCCTTGTCGTTTCAGGCCCGCCGCAGAGAATGCTTTCAAATGACGATGCCCGGATTGTCGGCAACCGATCCGTATCAACTCCACCGATTACAAGGAAACGAACCATGAACAAGTCGCTCTTCGTCATCGCGGCCGTGGCCCTTGCGCTCGCCGCGTGCAGCAAGCAAGAATCTGCCCCTGCCCCGAAGCCGGCCGCACCCGCTGCTGCGCCGGCGCCCGCACCGGCTCCGTCGTCGGACGCGATGAAGCCCGCCGAGCCAGCGGCCGCACCGGCAATGGCGCCCGCAACGCCACCGGCAGCGCCGGCAACCGAGGAGAAGAAGGAAGAGCCGAAGAAGTAAGCTTCGCCTCGCGATCGACGAAACGGGCCGGTCATGCCGGCCCGTTTTGCTTTTTGCGCCGTCGCGCGCGGCGCGGCGCCGCGAGCACGGGGTTGCGCGCGATCCTACAACGGTGCGCCGATGCGCTGCGCCACCTCGCGGTAATGGTCGATCACCGTGCCAAGGTCGCGGCGGAAGCGGTCCTTGTCCATCTTTTCGCCGGTCTTCGCGTCCCACAGGCGACAGCCGTCGGGTGTGAACTCGTCGCCCAGCACGAGCGGCGCCGCGCGATCCTCGGTCGGGATGCCCGAACTCGAGCTTGTAGTCGACGAGATCCATCCCGGCGTCGGCGAACAGCGGCTTCAGCACGCCATTGACCTTGTGCGTGAGCTTGCGCATCTCCGCGATGTCCTCTGCGGTCGCCCAGCCGAGCACGCGAATGTGATCGTCGTTGCAAAGCGGGTCGTGCAGCGCGTCGCTCTTGAAGAAGAACTCGAAGATCGGTTCGGGAAGACGCGTGCCTTCGGCGATCCCGTAGCGCTTCGCCATCGAGCCCGCGCAGATGTTGCGCACCACGCATTCGACCGGGATCATCTTGAGCGCCTTGACCAGCGACTCGCGCTCGTTCAGCACGCGAACGAAATGCGTCGGCCACGCCGGCCGCGGCGAGCTTGCCCATCACGTAGGCGTTGATCTTGTTGTTGGTCTCGCCCTTCTGCTCGAGCTTCGCGAGCTTCGCCCCGTCGAACGCCGAAACGTCGTCGCGATAATGCATGATGAGCCGATGCGGGTCGTCGGTCGCGTAGACGGTCTTGGCCTTGCCCTTGTAGAGCTCCTGCCGCTTTTCCATGGCTTCTCCTCATTTCCCTTCAAAGTTCGCGCCAGCCGAAACCATCGTCCTGGCCTGCGATGCCGATCCAGTCCTGCGCGCATCCGAGCGCACCCGCGAGCGCCGCGCGCGCGCGATCCGGCGTGTTGTTCTGCTTTCGACAGGTGCGCCGCGACGATGTGGACGAGATGCGACGTATCGATCCGCGCGAGCAGCTGCGCCGCGGCCTCGTTGCGCAAGTGCCCGAAGCGCCCGGCGATGCGCTGCTTGAGCGAAGCCGGATAGCTCCCGCTCTCGAGCATCGCGACATCGTGATTGCATTCGAGCACCAGCGCGTCGCACCCCGACAGGCTCGCCTCCACGTGCGGCGTCGACACACCGAGATCGGTCAGAATCCCCAGCCGATGCGCACCGTCGCCGATCACATATTGCACCGGCTCGCGCGCGTCGTGCGGAACGGGGATGGGCCTGATTTCGAGCGCGCCGATCGCGAAGGTGTCGTGGCTGTCGAAGCCATAGACGTGCGCCATCCCCTCGAAACGCTCGGACACCTCGCAGAGCGTCCCGAATGTCGCCCATACCGCGGTTGCGTGGCGCGCGGCAAACGCCGCCACCCCGCCGACGTGGTCCGCATGCTCATGGGTGACGAGGATCGCAGTCAGATCGTCGGGGGCCAGGCCGCACCGGGCGAGCCGCTCTTCGGTATCGCGAACGCCGAAACCGCAGTCGACCAGGATCCGGGTCGCGCCGGCCTCGACGACGAGGCCATTGCCTGCGCTGCCGCTGCCGAGCGAAGCGAAGCGCAAAGGGCGCTCCGCGTTACTTGAGCTGGTCCTTGAGCAGCGAGAGGATCTTCTCGCCGTTCACGCTCTTGTCGGGTGCGCCGTTCGGATCCTGCACCGTGACGACGCTGCGCGGCTCGGCCTGCGCCACGGTGATCCGGTACTGCTCGGGCTTTTCGGTCTTGTCCTTCCAGAACATCAGCTTCGAGAGCACGCCCTCTTGCTTCGCCTCGACCTCGGGATCGGCGTAGCGAACGTAGTAGAAGCCCTTCGAGCGATCCCGATCGACGACGGTGAACCCGATGCGGTCGAGCGCGAGGCCGACCCGGCGCCAGGCGCGGTCGAATCCGTCGTCGACGATGAGCTCGTTGACGCCGTCAGGCGCCTTCTGCAGCGACGCCCGCTCGGGCGCCGCGGTAGCGCTCGCTCCGCCGGCCTTGGCCACCTGGGTCGCCGGCGGCGCGGGGGTTCCGAAACTCACCATCATCCGACCCAGCCACTCGGCGTCCAGCCCGGGATTCGGAGGCATCAAGCCCCAGGCGAAACCCGACGGCGCTCCGGTGTTTTCGGTCTTCGTCGGGACCTGCTCCATGATGCGGCTCGAAATGTAGATCTCGACGGTGCCGGGTTCGGTGCCGCGTTCGATCCGCGTGTGGTACTTCTCGCGCTTGTATGTCGTGTAGAACACGTCGAGGTACTTGCCGATCGTGCTGCGGATGAAATCCTGCGGAATCTCCGCGCGATTCTCGGCCCAGTCCGTTTCCATCACGCCGGCGGTCGGCTGCTCGACTGCGAGCACGAAGCCGTTTTCGAGCCAGAATTGGCGGGCGACGGTCCACGCGTTCTCGGGCGTCGTCTTGACCACGAGCCAGCGCTCGTTGCCGCTCTTGCACGATCTTCGCATCGGCAACGCTGTTCGGCGCGATCGTGTCGCCTCCCTTGGGCCGCGTCGCGTCGCGCGCGGCGACGCCCGACGCGGTCGCCGAGTTGTAGCGGTCGTCGTACTGCGGGGCCTTCAGCTCCGGCGGCAGCTCGAGCGCCGGCGCCGCCGACGTGGACTTGTAGTCGATCTTCTTGCCGATCGACGTCGACTCGCAACCGGAAAGGGCAACCGCGCCGAGCGCGATCGCGGCGATCGCGCGCAACGCAAGCGGAAGTCTCATCGTATCCATGCGCAAAGCCTTTGTGGTCATGCGAGAGCAGCCGGCTGCGCGCAGCGCGTCGCGGACAGTCTCGTGGTAGTGTGGGGAAAGCGGGCACCAGGGGCAAGCGCAGCGCGTTCTTGATGAGCCCCATGTCGGCGAGCGCCCATTTCACCGGAATCGGGTTCGCTTCGACGAAGAGCCTGCGATGCAGCGGCAGCAGCCGGTCGTTGCACGCCCGGGCGCGAGCGAGATCTCCCGACAGCGCAGCCGTGCACATCTCTGCCATCAGCTTGGGCGCGACATTGGCGGTGACCGAGATTACGCCGTGGCCACCGATCAGCATGAGCGGCAGTCCGGCGCTGTCGTCGCCGCTGTAGACCGCGAAATCCTGCCGGTCGGCCGCGCGCAACGCCGCGATGAGCTCGCTGCCACGGCCAAGATCGGCCGTCGCATCCTTGATGCCCACAATGCCCGGCACCTCCGACAGCCGCAGCGTCGTCTCGTTCGCAAGATCGGCGACCGTGCGCCCGGGGACGTTGTAGAGAATCAGCGGCAGGTCCACGGCTTCGGCGATTGCGCGGAAATGGCGGTACAGGCCCTCCTGCGTGGGCTTGTTGTAGTACGGCACGACCGAAAGACAGCTCGCTGCGCCGGCCTCCTTCGCGTACGCGGTCAGGGCGATCGCCTCCTTGGTCGAATTGGCGCCGGTGCCGGCGATGATCGGGCAGACGTCCGCGCGCGGCGTCGACCGCCGTCTTGATGAGCAGGCAGTGCTCGTCAAAGTCGACGGTCGGCGATTCGCCCGTGGTGCCGACGATGACGATCCCGGCGGTGCCGCTGGCGACGTGAAAATCGATCAGCTTGGCGAGCGCGGCGAGATCGAGCGCTCCGCCGTCCTGCATCGGTGTCGCGATCGCGACGATGCTGCCGGTCAACATGGAGGAAAATCGTGGAAAAGAGCGATTTTACCGCATTCGACCGGCCCTTACCGCTGCGGTTCAGTCGGGGGCGGTCAGGGCGGCAGTTCGGACGGCCATGCCCGCGCCGGACCGACCGCCGCGAGGCGCTCCACGACCGCATCGTGTCCGGGCGCGGCGGCCCGGCCTTGCTCGAAGGCGACGACGATCAGCTCGCCATCGACGCGATGGAGGAGCTCGTCGCGGGCGAGCAGAAAATCGGGGTTTGACGGGCGGCCATATGCCTCGTTGCCCCGGGCGAACGTCTCGTAGAGCAGGACTCCGTCGGGCGCGAGTGCCGCAAAGAGATGGACAAACAGTGGCCGATGGAGGTAGTTGACGACGACAATCGCATCGAAGCGTTCGCCGGGAAGCGGCCAGGCGCCGCGCTCCAAATCCAGCACCCGCGTCTCGACGCCGGCGATTCCCGCGAGCGCGGCAAGCGCCGCGGTATCGCGATCGATCGCGAGCACGCGGCAGCCGCGAGCGGCGAACAAGCGCGCGTGCCGGCCGCGGCCGCAAGCGACGTCCAGCACCCGCGCGCCGCGCGGCACCAGGGACGCGAAGCGCGTCACCCAGGCGGAAGGCGGCAGCGCGTCCGGCGGCGGCGCCGTGATCATTTCCGCGTCCGGCGCGGCGCGCGGGTGCCTGCCTCGAGCCCCACCTCACGGGCCGCTTCGTCCGCGAGCCAACCGACGAAGGCGGTCACGTCGGCGTGGTCCGCAGCGTGCGGCGCGCGCACCGCATAGTAGCCGCGCGCCGAGTCATAGCGCCTGGGAAAGGGCGCGACAAGGCGGCCATCGCGCAGGTGGGAGGCGACGAGCGGCACCCGGCCGAGCGCGACGCCCTGGCCGCCAACCGCCGCCTGGATCAGCTGATCGTAGAGCTTGAAGCGCAGCGAGCCGGCCGGCTTCAAGCCGAGCTGTCCGTTCGAGCCGAGCCATACGCTCCAGTCGAGCCAGGGCGTGCGTCCGTCGGGATCGTCGAGATGGAGGAGCACGTGATGCGCGAGGTCCGCCGGTCGCGCGAGCGGAGTCCGCCGCTGCCGCATGAGCTTGGGGCTCGCCACGGGCATCATCCGCTCGCCGAAGAGCCGCACCGATCCTTCCGGCGCCTTCGAGTCCGGCAGGTAGCGGATCGCGACGTCGACGTCGCCACGCGAAAGATCCGCCAACCGGTCGTCGGCCGAGATGTAGACCTCGACGAGGGGATGGCGCGCGCGGAAGTTCGCGAGCCGCGGAATGATCCACAGCGAGGCGAATGACACGGTGGTCGACACCGTGAGCCCGGGCGCGCGCGTTGCGCCGCGCGCCGCTTGTGCCGCGACGGCCAGCCCGTTCAGCACGGCCGTGACGTCGCGATGGAATGCGGCACCGGCCGGGGTGAGCACGAGCGCGCGATGTCGCCGCAGGAACAGCGCGACGCCGAGCGCGTCCTCGAGGGCCGCCACCTGCCGCGACAACGCCGACTGAGTGAGAAAGAGCTCCTCCGCGGCGCGGGTGAACGACAGCAGCCTTCCCGCGGCCTCGAAGCCCCTGAGGAAGTCGAGCGAAGGCAGGCGGCGCAGGGCGTCAAGCATGCGTCAGACTCATGCAACTCATTCGCAAAGACCGTTTGAGCGCGGCCCGATGGGCGCCCAGAATTCAACACGTCGCCATAGAAGATTCGGCCAAGCGCGTCGGGCCGCGGCGCACCGTCGGCCGCGGCGCGATGGATGCATTGTACGCATATTGAGGAGAATTCGCGATGGGCTGCGACGAGCACACGAAGATCTGGGAGCTGGCGCCGCGAGAGATCCTGCGGCTCGACGGCGCGCGTGGAACGACCGTGCGCGTGACGCGCGGCACGCTGTGGCTCACGCTGGAAAACGACCCACGCGATATCGTATTGAGCAAGGGCGAATCGTTCACGATCGACCGCGGCGGTCTAACGCTGATCGAGGCGCAGACGAGCGTAACCGTATGCGCGCAAGCGTGGTACGTCGACGCGGCGAGAATCATCCCGCGCCACGCGGGGCTTAGCGAGCGCGTCGCGACGCCATTCCGGTCCGCGGGTGCCGCCGGTTTCGAGCGCCGATGGGCCCCCTATTACTGACGCGAGGCGGGTGCCGTGCCGCGCCGGAACACGACGATGCTCAGCGGAAGCGCCGCGTGACGATCGTGGCAAGAACGAGCAGCACGGACAGGACCGCGAGCATCGCCCGATCGAGCGTGGGAATTCCGCTCGTCGGCGGCGGAGGCGCCGCCGGCCCGATCGAGCCGGCCTGGCCGGCAAAATTAGTAGGGGAGTTGGTCCCGGCCACACCCGCGGTTCAACGAGCTCACGCCATCGGCAGGCAACGCAGCACGCGCTTGCCGGAGTCGTGCCGTTGGGCAAGTCGGTCGGAAACGTGTAGGTCCGAGTCGTCGCCCCCTGGGTGCTGGCCAGCGCGTCGCCCGCCAGGAATTGCTGTCCGTTGAAGTCCGAGCTTTCGCGCGGCTCGATGAACTGGACGCTGCCGTCGGGACTCGAGTAGAGCTCTCGATCGCGAAGGAGCGAGATCGCCCTGCCGCCGGCTCGAACCGGCTCGAGTGGCGAGGCAGCCGACTGTCAGGCCTTCGCGAACGTGATCTCGCCGCCGGTGGCGCCGACCTTCACCGTGTCGCCGGGCGCGTACGCTCCGGAAAGAATTTCCTTGGCGAGCGGATTCTCGATCTGCTGCTGGATCGCGCGCTTCAGCGGTCGTGCACCGTAGACCGGATCGAAGCCCGCCGCGGCAACCGCCTTGAGCGCAGCATCGCTGACCGACGAGCTTGATCTCGAGCTTTGCAAGCCGAGCTTCCAGAGCCTTCAACTGGATCCGCGCGATGTCGGCGATTTGCGCTTCGCCGAGCGGTTGGAAGACGACGATCTCGTCGATCCGATTGACGAATTCGGGCCGGAAATGTCCCTTCACTTCGGCCAGTACGGCGATCTTGATCAGCGCCTGGTCCGCGCCTTCGTCGGCCATTTGCTGGATCCTGTGCGATCCCAGGTTCGACGTCATCACGATCACCGTGTTCTTGAAGTCGACAGTACGCCCCTGCCCATCGGTCATCCTGCCATCGTCCAGCACTTGCAGGAGCACGTTGAACACATCGGGGTGCGCCTTTTCGACTTCGTCGAGCAGGATCACGCTGTAGGGCTTGCGGCGGACGGCCTCGGTCAGATAGCCGCCCTCCTCGTAGCCGACGTATCCCGGCGGGGCACCGATCAGCCGCGCGACCGAGTGCCGCTCCTGGAATTCGGACATGTCGATGCGGATCAGATGCTGCTCGCTGTCGAACATGAACTCGGCGAGCGCCTTGCAGAGCTCCGTCTTGCCCACACCCGTGGGGCCGAGGAACAGGAACGAGCCGTAGGGCCGATTCGGATCGGCGAGGCCCGAGCGCGAGCGCCGGATCGCGTCGGCGACGAGCCGCACGGCCTCGTCCTGGCCGACGACCCGCCTGTGCAGCGCGTCTTCCATGTGCAGGAGCTTGTCGCGCTCGCCCTGCATCATCTTCGACACGGGAATGCCCGTGGCGCGCGAGACGACCTCGGCGATCTCTTCCGCACCGACCTGCGTGCGCAACAGTTTCGGCTTGGCCTTCCCTTCCGCCCTGTCCGCCTTCTTGAGTTGCGCCTCGAGTTGCGGCAGCTTGCCGTACTGGAGCTCGCTCATCTTCTGCCAGTCACCCTTGCGGCGCGCCTCTTCCATCTGGAGCTTGATCTTGTCGATCTCCTCCTTGATGTGCTGCGTGCCGGCGACCTGCGCCTTCTCCGCCTGCCAGATTTCGTCCAGATCCGCGTATTCGCGCTCGAGCCGCTTGATTTCCTCCTCGATCGAGGCGAGCCGCTTCTTCGAGGCCTCGTCCTTCTCTTTCTTCACGGCCTCGCGCTCGATCTTGAGCTGGATCAGCCGCCGGTCGAGACGGTCCATGGCCTCCGGCTTCGAGTCGATCTCCATCTTGATACGCGCCGCGGCCTCGTCGATCAGGTCGATCGCCTTGTCGGGCAGGAAACGGTCGGTGATGTAGCGATGCGAGAGCTCCGCCGCAGCGACGATCGCGGGGTCGGTGATTTCCACGCCGTGGTGAATCTCGTAGCGCTCCTGCAATCCGCGCAGGATCGCGATCGTCGACTCGACCGACGGCTCGTCGACCAGCACCTTCTGGAAGCGGCGCTCGAGCGCGGCATCCTTCTCGACGTACTTGCGGTATTCGTCGAGCGTGGTCGCGCCCACGCAGTGGAGCTCTCCGCGGGCGAGCGCGGGCTTCAGCATGTTGCCGGCATCGATCGCGCCCTCGGCCTTCCCGGCGCCGACCATCGTGTGCAGCTCGTCGATGAAGACGATCGTCTTTCCCGCATCGGCGGCGATGTCCTTCAGCACGGCCTTCAGCCGCTCCTCGAATTCGCCCCGGTACTTGGCGCCGGCAAGGAGCGCCGCCATGTCGAGCGACAGCACGCGCTTGCCCTTGAGCGTCTCGGGCACTTCGCCGTTGACGATGCGCTGGGCGAGGCCCTCGACGATCGCCGTCTTGCCGACGCCGGGCTCGCCGATCAGCACCGGATTGTTCTTGGTGCGGCGCTGCAGGATCTGGATCGTGCGCCGGATTTCGTCATCGCGGCCGATGACCGGATCGAGCTTGCCCTCACGGGCGCGCTCGGTGAGGTCGATCGTGTATTTCTTGAGCGCCTCGCGCTGGCCCTCGGCTTCCTGCGTATCGATCGCCGGCACCCCCGCGAACGGCCTCGATCGCCGTCTCGAGCGCCTTGCGGGTGAGCCCGTTGTCCTTCAGCAGGCGCCCCGTTTCGCCCTTGTCGTCGGCGAGCGCGAGCAGAAAGAGCTCGCTGGCGATGAACTGGTCGCCGCGCTTGACCGCTTCCTTGTCGGTGAGGTTGAGCAGGTTGCCGAGATCGCGCGAGACCGTGATCTCGCCGCCCTGGCCCTCGACTTTCGGCAGCCGCTCGATTGCCTTGGCGAGCCCCGCCTTGACCTTCGGCACGGCGACGCCGGCGCGGGCGAGCAGCGACGCGGTGCCCCCGTCCTCCTGATTGAGCAGCGCTGCGAGCAGGTGCTGCGGCTCGATGAAGCCGTTGTCGTTGCCGAGCGCCATGCTCTGGGCGTCGGCGAGCGCCTGCTGGAATTTGGTCGTGAGCTTGTCGAAACGCATGGTCGGGTCCTCTAGAGCCTTGCAAAGACTACATCCGACATGGGGTCTTGGACCGCGGATTCAAGCGTGCGCTGCCGCCCTTGCCCTGTTAGGGCCCGGGCTTGCCCCATTGTCCCGTCGCTTGCGCCACGCGCTCGACGGGCGGCGGCCACTCGCGCAATAATGGCGCGCCATGCGTGCCTTTCGTCGTGCCGCGCTCGATCCACCGGTTGTCACGCGGCCCCCCATGACGGCGCTGCCACGGGGCCGGACGGTGAGCCCCCTCGCTCGCGACGTCATCGTGATCCTGGCAATCAAGGTCGTGGCGCTCGCCCTGCTGTGGTTCGCATTCTTCCGGGCGCCCCTCGCACCGGGGATGGCGATGAATCCCGACCGGGTCGTCGAGCACGTCCTCGTGGCCGGCGCCGGGAGCTCCGCATGCCGAGCCTTGACGTCGTCGACCTGTCGCGGCTGCAGTTCGCCGCGACGGCGCTCTACCACTTCCTGTTCGTCCCGCTGACGCTCGGGCTGTCGTGGATCCTCGTCATCATGGAATCGGTGTACGTGATGACGGGCAAGGAAGTCTACCGCGACATGACGCGGTTCTGGGGGAAGCTCTTCGGCATCAATTTCGCGATGGGCGTCACGACCGGACATCACGATCGAGTTCCAGTTCGGCACCAACTGGGCCTACTACTCGCATTACGTCGGCGACATCTTCGGCGCGCCGCTGGCGATCGAAGGACTGATGGCGTTCTTCCTCGAGTCGACGTTCGTCGGCATGTTCTTCTTCGGCTGGAGCCGGCTCGGCAAGGTCGCGCACCTGCTGGTGACGTTCCTGGTCGCGCTGGGCTCGAACCTGTCGGCGGTGTGGATCCTGATCGCCAACGCGTGGATGCAGAATCCGGTCGGCGCCGAATTCAATGCCGAGACGATGCGGATGGAGCTCACGAGCTTCACCGATCTGCTGTTCAATCCCGTCGCCGGCGCCAAGTTCGTGCACACCGTCGCGGCCGGTTACGTCGACGGCGTCGATGTTCGTGCTCGGCATCTCGTCGTTCTACCTGCTGCGAGGGCGCGACCCGTCGTTCGCCATTCGCTCGTTCGCCGTCGCCGCCGGATTCGGGCTCGCCTCGGCGATCTCGGTCATCGTGCTGGGCGACGAGTCGGGTTACACGACCGGCGAAGTGCAGAAGGTGAAGCTCGCCGCGATCGAGGCCGAATGGGAGACCGAAAAGCCGCCCGCGTCGTTCACCGCGTTCGGCTTCCCCGACCAGGCGGCGGAGAAGACGCTCTTCGCGATCAAGATCCCTTGGCTGATGGGGCTCATCGCGACCCGCTCGTTCGACACGCCGGTCACCGGCATCAAGGATCTGAAGACGCGAGCACGAGACGCGCATCCGGAACGGCATGCTGGCCTACGCCGCGCTGCAGCGGATCAAGGCGCGGCGATCGCTCGCGCCGACGCGAGGCCGAATTCGACCCGGCTCAAGGCCGACCTGGGCTATGGTCTGCTGCTGAAGAAATACGCGCCGAACGTCGTCGACGCCACGCCCGAGCAGATCCGCGCCGCGGTCGACGACACGATTCCCAGCGTCGCGCCGCTGTTCTGGTCGTTCCGGATCATGGTCGGGCTCGGGCTGTGGTTCCTGTTCATCTTCACCGCTGCGTTCGTCGTGCTCGCCCGGCGCCGCCTCGGCGACAACCGCTGGCTCATGCACATCGCGCTGTGGAGCATTCCGCTGCCGTGGATCGCCGCGGAGCTGGGCTGGATCGTCGCCGAATACGGCCGCCAGCCGTGGTCGATCAGCGAGGTGCTGCCGACGCATCTCTCGGTGTCGTCGGTGACGACCGGCCAGCTGTGGTTCAGCCTCGCCGGCTTCGTCGCGTTCTACACCGGGCTGCTCGTGGTCGAGCTCTACCTGATGTTCAAGTATGCGCGCCTCGGACCGTCGTCGCCTCGGCACCGGCCGCTACCACTTCGAGTCCGGGCCGGCGACGCTCGCGGGGTCCGTATGATCTACGTGTTCGACTACGCCACGCTGAAGGTCATCTGGTGGCTTTTCGTGGGCGTGCTGCTGGTGGGCTTCGCGATCATGGACGGCATGCGACCTCGGCGTCGGCACGCTGCTGCCCTTCGTCGGGCGCAACGATGACGAGCGTCGCGTCGTGCTCAACACGGTCGGTCCGCACTGGGAGGGCAACCAGGTCTGGTTCATTACCGCGGGCGGCGCGACGTTCGCGGCGTGGCCGCTCGTCTACGCGGCGGCGTTCTCCGGCTTCTACGTGGCGCTGATCCTGACGCTGTTCGCGCTGTTTCTGCGTCCGGTCGGCTTCGACTACCGCAGCAAGGTTCCCGATCCGCGCTGGCGCAGCGCGTGGGACTGGGGCCTCTTCGTCGGCGGCACCGTGCCGGCGCTGGTCTTCGGCGTCGCTTTCGGCAACCTGCTTCTGGGCGTCCCGTTCCACTTCGATTCCGATCTGCGCGTCTACTACACCGGATCGTTTCTCGATCTCCTCAATCCCTTCGGTCTGCTCGCCGGGATCGTGAGCACCGCGATGCTGGCGATGCACGGGGCGATCTATCTGCAGCTGCGCACCGAAGGCGCGGTGCAGCGGCGGGCGGTCATCGCCGCGCGTATCGCCGGAGCGCTTTTCGTCGTCACGTTCGCCGGCGCCGGCGTCTGGATCGCGAACGGCATCGACGGCTATTCGATAGCGTCGATGCCTGCGCGCGACGTCGCCTTCGTTCCGCTCGCCAAGACCGTCACGCACGGACCCGCCGGCTGGTTGCACGCCCACCCGCTGCATCCGTGGACGATCGCGGCGCCACTCGCGGCGCATCGGCGGCGCGTTGCTGGCCCTCCTCGCGTCATCGCGGCGCCGCGCCATGCTCGCCTTCGTGCTGTCCTCGCTCGCGGTCGGGAGCGTCGTGCTGACGGCGGGTTTCGCGCTCTTCCCGTTCATCATGCCGTCGTCGGCCGATCCGACGAGCAGCCTCACGGTGTGGGACGCGGTGTCGAGCAAGCGCACTCTGCAGATCATGTTCTGGGCGGTCCTGATTTTCCTGCCGCTGATCCTCGCCTACACCGGCTGGATCTACCACGTGATGCGCGGCAAGATCACCGAGCGCCACGTGCGCGAGGGCGGCTCGGCGTTGTATTGACAGCGGACCGGAGACGCAACGATGTGGTATTTCGCGTGGATACTGGGCGTCGGCGCCGCGCTCGCGTTCGGCATCATCAACGTGATGTGGCTCGAGGCGTCGTACACGTTCGGCGAGCTCGACGAGGGCAAGATCCGCGAGCGGTTCGGCGAGGACACCACCGGCGGCGCCGAGTGAGCCGCCGGCGACGGGCAAGGCACGCCTTCTATTGACCGACGATCTGCGGCGTAAGCGAGCCGGGGATCGCGAGCAGATCGCTCTGCTTTCTGCCGGGCACTTTGAGCTGGTTCAACGACGCCGGCGGCCTCGGATGCACGCCACCCCCGCAACTGCAGGGTGATAACATCCGATGCATCCTCGGAAATCGAGTTTCGGTTCAGCGATGCCCTCCGATGCGCAGTCCCCTACGCCAGCCGGCTCGCCGCCGCCACCCGAGCGCGCCCCGCTGCGGCAGGTCGCTGGCGCCGTGTTCTGGAGCTTCTTCGGCGTCCGCAAGGGGCAGCACATGAAGGAGGACACGACGACGATCAAGCTCCATCACGTGATCATCGTCGGCCTTCTCTCCGGGCTCGTCTTCGTGCTGGCGCTGGTCGCGCTGGTGCTGTTCATCACGCATGGGACGTGACCGATTTCGCGTGGCCACCCCTTGCACCGGTCGTGGACTGGGCAGGCGCCTTCGAGCATTGCTCCTCGCTCTCGCCGCAGCGGGCACGGGACCCCTGATCGCGCAGCCGGCGCCGGCTGCCGCCCAGACGGCGCCCGTTCCGCCGGCGTCGCCAGCGGTCACGCTGACGCCCCCCGCGCCGATGTCGTCGGCCGGCGAATCGGTGTACGCCGCGGCGAAACCTCGGCTGCTGCAGATCCGCACGCTGGTCGATGCCGCCGATCGGCAATCGTCGATCGGATCCGGGCTCCTCGTCACCGCCGACGGTCTCGCGCTCACGAACTACCACGTCGTCTCGCAATATGCGCTCGAGCCCTCGACCTATCGGCTCGAGTACGCCGCCCCCGACGGCACGCGGGGGCCACTCAAGCTGCAGGCAATCGACGTCGTCAACGATCTCGCCGTCGTGCGCCTGGACAAGCCGGCGACGTCTTTCTTCGAATTCGATCCGCGCGCACTCGCCGGCACGCTGCCCAAAGGCGAGCGCTTGTTCGCCATGGGGAACCCACTCGACCTCGGGTTCACGATCGTCGAGGGCACCTACAACGGGCTCGTCGATTACAGCTACAACCAGCAGATCCATTTTTCGGGCGCGCTCAATCCCGGAATGAGCGGCGGCCCGACGGTGACTGTCGACGGGCGCGTCGCCGGCATCAACGTCGCCAAGCAAACGCGAGGCGAACTCGTGAGCTTCCTCGTTCCGGTGGAATACGCGGTGGCGCTGATCGAGCGCGCGCGCAAGAACGCCCCGCTGACGCCCGCCGATGCGCGCGCCGAAATCACGCGCCAGCTCACCGCCTGGCAGGCGGCGCTGTTCCAGGCGGTCGGCGACAAGGGATTTCGCCCCTCGACGTTCGGCCCGTATCGGGCACCGGAGAGCGCCGTGCCGTGGCTCAACTGCTGGGCCCGCACCAACGCCGACGCGAGCCCCAAGCCCCGCGCGCTCGTCAGCATGACCGATTGCAGCTCGCGCACGTCGCTCTTCATCGCCGGCGACCTCCAGACGGGCCAGATCGATTTCACGCACTCGCTCGTGAAGAGCGTGGACCTGAACCCGTTCCAGTTCGCGGCGTTCTTGTCGCAGCAGGTGCAACCCTCCTGGCTCGGCAACTGGGGCAAGAAGCGGCTCACCCAGCAGCGCTGCCACGAGGATTTCCTGACGTTCGCCGGGGAATCCGATCGTCCGCTGCTGCGCGCCGTCTGGTGCGCGCGGGCCTATCGCGACTTCGACGGCCTCTACGACGTCTCGGTCACCGCTGTCACCGAGGACCGCGACCGCGAGGCCTTGGTGTCGCGTCTCAACATGCGCGGGATCACCTACGACAACGCGCTCGCGCTCGGCCGCCGTTTCCTCGGCGCGATCGAATGGGCTCCCGCCGGCACCCGCACGGCAGGCGCGAAATGATCTGGGTCGAAATCCTGTCCCGGCACAGAGACGTCGTCGCGCGGCATCGCTGCGAGGGCGCCGAGATCCACATCGGACGCGGCTACGACAACGATGTCGTGATCGACGATCCGTTCGTCGCGCCGCGGCATCTGCGCATCTGCCGCGGCGAGGACGGAAAGCTGGTCGCCGAAGATCTCGGCAGCGCGAACGGCATGTTTGCCGGCGAGGGCACAGAGCGTGCGCCACGCCTCGTGGTCGACGGCGACCAGCCGCTGCGCATCGGCCGCACGCATCTGCGCATTCGCGAAGCGAGCCACCAGGTTGCCGCCGAACGCGTCGCCGTGCCGCTGGGGCGGAGCTGGCCGCGGGCGCTCGTGCTCGCAGGTGCGCTGATCGCGCTGGAGCTCGTTTCCGTGTGGCTTGCCGAGACTACCGAGCCGCAGGCGTCGCGCTACCTGCTGCCGGTGCTGCTGCTGGTCGCGCTGCTGCTGGCCTGGACCTCGGTGTGGGCGGTCCTGTCGCGGATCTTCGCCGGCCACGCGCGTTTCGAGCGCCACCTCGTCATAGCGCTCACCATGCTGCTTGCATTTTCCGTTTACGAGGAAGCCACCGACATCGGCGCCTTCGCGCTTTCGTGGCGCGTGCTTGCCGACTATTCGTATGTCGGGGCCTGGGCGTTGATTGCCGTGCTGTGCTATCTGCATCTGCGCGATATCGGGCCGGCGCATCTTAAGCTCAAGGCGAGCGTCGTCGGCGGCCTCGCGGTGGCCGTGATCGGCGCCCAGACACTGGCGCAATCCGAGATGCGCGCGTGGGTAACACAGCAGTCGTATTTGCGCGACTTGAAACCGCCGATGATGCGCATCGCGCGTCCGCAGACGGATGCCGCATTTTTCGCCGACGCCAAGGGCCTGCAGGAGAAGCTCGACCGCGCCCGGAAGGAAGAGCCGCCGGCGGGCGATTTTCTCTCGGGCTTCGACGCCGAGGAGTAGGCATCTCCCGAGCAACGCCACAAGGGGAACCCGGCGTGCCCGAGCATCCTGCGATCACGACGTTTCTGTTCACCGACATCGAGGGCAGCACTTCGCTGTGGGAGCGCGAGCCCGAGCGGATGCGGCCGGCGCTGGCGCGCCACGACGCGCTCGCCCGGGCCGCCGTGGAAAGCCATCGTGGCGTCGTCGTGAAGACGAGCGGCGACGGCATCCATGCGGCGTTCGGAGACCCGCTCGACGCCGTCCGCGCAGCGCTCGAACTGCAGCAGGGCCTCGCCGATCCGCGAAGCGACCGCCGGCGTCGCCCTGCGCGTGCGCTGCGGCCTGCACGCCGGGGTGGTCGAGCGCCGCGACAACGATTTCTTCGGCAGCGCGGTCAATCGCGCGGCGCGCATCATGGCGCGCCGCGCACGGCGGGCAGGTGCTGGTGTCGCAGGCGGTTGCCGTGCTGGTCGGCGAGCGGCTGCCCGACCGGGGTCGCGCTGCGCGATCTGGGGACGATGCGCCTGCGCGATCTCGCGCAGTGCCGAGCACGTCTACCAGGTCGTGCATCCGCGAGCTGCGGCAGGACTTTCCGGCGTTGCGCTCGCTCGAAGCGACGCCCAACAACCTGCCGCAGCAGCTGACCTCGTTCATCGGCCGCGAGCGCGAGCTGGCCGAAGTCAAGGAATTGCTGGCGACGACGCGGCTGCTTGACGCTGCTCGGCGTGGGCGGCATCGGCAAGACGCGGCTTTCGCTGCAGCTGGCCGCCGAGGTCATGGACGACTATCCGGACGGCGTGTGGTTCGTGGAGCTGGCGGCCATTGCCGACGCGCGACTGGTTGCGCAGGCGGTCGCGACGGTCCTCGGCGTCAAGGAGGAAGCCGGGCGTCCGGTGTCCGAGGCGCTGATGAAGGCGTCAAGGACCGGCGACTGCTGCTCGTCCTCGACAATTGCGAACACCTGGTCCACGCCTGCGCCGAGCTCGCGAAGGAGATGCTGCAGGCGGGCCCGCGTCTGAAGATCCTGGCGTCCAGCCGCGAGCCGCTGCACGTCGCGGGCGAGGCGAACTATCCGATGCCGGCGCTCGCGGTCCCCGATGACCGCCGGACAATCGCCGCCGAGACCCTGATGCAGTTCGAAGCGGTGCACCTGTTCGTCGAGCGCGCGATCGCGGCGCAGCCGGCCTTTCGCGTCACCGACAGGAATGCCTCGTCCGTGGCCGAAATCTGTCGGCGCCTGGACGGCATTCCGCTGGCGATCGAGCTCGCCGCGGCGCGCCTGCGCGCGCTTCCGGTGGAGAAGATCGCCGAGCGCCTGACGGACCGCTTCCGTCTGCTGACAGGCGGCCACCGGACCGCGCTGCCGCGCCAGCAAACCCTGCGGGCGCTGATCGACTGGAGCTACGACCTGCTGACCGAGAAGGAGAGGATCCTGTTCCGCCGCCTCGCGGTGTTCGCCGGCGGCTGGACGCTGGAGGCGGCGGAAGCCGTGGGTGCGGGCGGCGAGCATCATCGCGGAGTCGACGTGCTCGATCTGCTGGGCCGCCTCGTCGAGAAATCGCTGGTCGTGCATGGAGGCCGAGCGCGAGCGCTACACGATGCTGGAGACCGTGCGCCAATACGCGCAGGAGCGGCTCGACGAATCCGGCGAGGCCGACGAGACTCGTACGCGGCATCTTCGGTTCTGTCTTGCGCTTGCCGAAAGGGCGCGGCCGGAGCTTGTCGGCTCCGAACAGGGGGCGTGGCTCGCACGGCTCGATCTCGAGCGGGAGAATCTCTTGGCGGCGCACGCATGGGCCGAGCGCGCCGAGGACGGAGCCAATCTCGGCTTACGGCTGGCAACCGCCGTACGGCGCTACTGGATCATTCGCGGTCTGCTGGGACTGGGGTATCGCGTGACGCTGGAGGCGCTAACCCGATCCAGCACGCGGGAAAGAACGCTCGCCCGGTGCAACGCGCTGTTTGACGTGGGACAGCTCGGTTGCTGGATGGGCCGTTACGGAGAAGCACGTGGATACCTCGATGAGTGTCTATCGATTGCCAGCGAAATCGGGAATGTGGGAATGATCGCGCGAAGCCTGCAGCCGCTCGGGATGGCTTCTCTCGGACAAGGGGACCTTGCGTCGGCCAAGAGATATTACGAGAAGGCACTCGCGCTCGCAAAGGAACAAGGGGACAAACGCGAGCTCGCCGGCGCCCTCAACTCGCTGGCGCAGCTTCATCGCGTCGAAGGAGCCCTTGACCAAGCGGAACCGCTCTATGAGGATGTCATGGCATTGGCGCGCGAACTCGGCGATCGCGAGTCCATCGCGATCGGGCTACTCAATCTTGCAATGGTAGCGGTCGGCCGCGGTTCCAGCGATCACGCGCGCGAGATACTTCTCGAGGCACTTGCGATCGCCGAGGAAATCGGCTCGAAACCGGTCGGAGTGAGCGTGCTCGAGGTCTCGGCCGGCCTTGGCTCGTTGCGCCAGGCGTGGGATCGAACGGCACGCTTCTTCGGGGCAGCCGAAGCGCAGACGGAGCGGACGGGGCTACATCGCGACCCCGCAGACGAGGCGTTTCTTTCCCCGCTCATCGCAACAGCGCGTACCGCGCTCGGCACGGCCCCCTTTGCTGAGGCTGCCAGCGCGGGCCACGCGCTTTCCTACGAGGAGGCGATTATCGAAGCGCGCGCGTGGCTCGCGCATCGCCCTCCGCGAGAGGGGCACTAGTTGTTGGCAATCGAAGGGTCGAGCGGGCGGCACACAGTACTGCCCTGCTTCACGTTGACGAGGTACTTGTAGGTCTTGGGAAACGTGTTCTTGTCGTGCACGATGAACTTCATGTCGCGCTCGGCCAGGTGTCCATTACCGAATTCGCCCCGCAGGTCATCCTTGATGACGATCCCGTTCTGGGCAAATGTAGCATTGGCACCCACGATATCCCAATGGATCTCGACGTTCTTCGCGGAGATCCCAATCGGATCCGGATCGAGTGAAATGTTGCAATCAACCACGGTAACTTTGACGTGACATTCATTGGCATTACACGATCCTCCTGCCGCGGACGACAGCGTTTGGCACGCAGAAAGAGCCACTCCGGCGGCAGCGGCTACGGATACCAGTGTTCTTGTTGCCATTTGAGGTCCCCTTGATTGTTGGATCGTATAAACGCGCTTTCTCGCCCAAACCCGTTGGATGTGACGGTCGGCCTTAGCGGGTTTCGGCATTTCTAGTCCGGTACGCCACGGCTGTCAACTTCCGATACGCGGCGGGTCAAGTGAATCCGGCACCTGCGACGCGCTCCAGCTCCTTCTCGCTCGTCAGCACATCGGGGCACATCCTCAACCATTCTCCCCGCGCGTCGGTCACGATGCCGCTCCGCTCGAGCGTCTCGGCCCGGGCCCGCGCGTCGGGATGGCGAACGACGACGAACGCGCCGCGATCATTCGTGCCTCCGCGTGCCGCGACGCCGCGCTCTTCGAGCAACGCGACCAATCGTTGCTGCAGGCGCAACGAGTACTGGCGCAGCCGCCCGATGCCGATCGCCTGCGTGAACACCTGCCCGGCGCGCGCCTGGTAGAACGGCAGGATCGCGGGCGTCGATTCCATCCATCCATCGCCGCCTTCCGCGAAGAGGGGCGGGTCGGGTCGTTGGTAGTCGAATGGCGAAGCCTTCGCGAACCAGCCGGTGTCGAGCGTGCGCAGTCCGGCGTCGAGATGGCGCGGATGCACGTAGAGAAAGCACGCGCCGGGCCCGCCGCGCAAGTACTTGTAGCTGCCGCCGACGGCGAAATCGACGTCGAGCGCGGCGACGTCGACCGGAAACGCGCCGAGCGAGTGATAGACGTCGAGCAGCACGCGGGCACCGGCAGCGTGCGTCGCGGCGACGATCGCCGGGAGCTCGGGAAGGATTAGCCCCGTCTGGAACATCACCTGCGAGACGACGACCAACGCCGTCCCGGGCACGATCGCGGCAAGCACGTTCTCTGCGGCAAAAGCGCCGTCATTGCGCGACTCGACGAAAGTGAGAAGGATCCGGCCGCGCCGCGCATATTCGCGCAGAATGAGATCGAGCGAATCGAATTCGCCGCGGGTCGCGACGACGCGCGGAGCCACGTCGTACGTATTGAGGACCGCGCGCAGGCCCTGCCCGGCGCTTGCCTTCGGCACGATGCAATCGGCGCGCGGCGCGCCGAGCAGCGCGGCGAGGCGCGCACGATGCGCGGCTATTTCCGCGTTCCAGGCTTCCCACGCGTCGCCCATCCGCCCGTACCAGGCGGCCAATCCTTCGCGGACATCATCCTCCATTGCGTCTAGCGGGCGCCCGAGCGAATGGTTGGCGAGATAGACGCGGTCTCGATTGGCGGCGAGCACGCGCGAGAACAGCGGCGCGACGTGCGCACGCACGACCTCCTCGTTCAGCGGACCGGGACCGAGCGCGGCGAGCGCTGCTTCGATGCGGCTGATCGAGGCCCGCCCACCATTCATTTCGCGCCGATCACCGTGCGCACATCGATGAGCTCCGGAAAGAACGTGTGCTCGAGCGCGCGTTTGAGGAATCCGACACCAGAGGAACCGCCAGTGCCGGACTTGTGCCCGATGATGCGCTCGACGGTCTTCAGATGCCGGAAGCGCCAGAGCTGGAACGACTCCTCGACGTCGAGAAGCTTCTCCGCCATCTCGTAGGCGTCCCACCACTTCTCGGGATCGCCGTAGATCGCCTTGAACACGGCGACCAGGTCGGGATTGCGCACGTACGGCTGCGACCAGTCGCGGTCGATGCATGCGGCGGGCACCGGCAATCCGCGCCGGGCGAGGTGGCGCAGGTACTCGTCGTAGAGGCTGGGAGTGTGCAGAAGCTGCGACAGCTCGGCGTGCATCGCCGCATCGTAGCGAAACACGTCGAGCGTGGCCGCCTGCTTGTTGCCGAGCAGGAACTCGACGGCCCGGTACTGCGCCGACTGAAATCCGGACGCGCTGCCGAGCGTCGGCCGGAACGCCTCGTACTCCGAAGGCGTCAGCGTCTCGAGCACCGCCCACTGCTCGAAGAGCTGCTTCTGAATCAGCTTGACCCGCGCGAGGATCTTGAAACAGGCGTCGAGCCGGTCCGCACGCACGAATCCCATCGCCGCGCTGAGTTCGTGGATCATCAGCTTCAGCCACAATTCGGAGGTCTGATGCTGGATGATGAACAGCATTTCGTCGTGCCGCGGCGGCGAGTTCGCGGTACCGGAAAGGGGCGTTTGGGCCGCGAGCAGCTGGTCGAGCCGCAAATAGCCTGCGTACGTCAGGCGATTCGTGAGGTCGGTGACGATTCCGGGTTCGAGGTCGCGCGTGGTCATGGCGAGAATGCGGGTCGGATTCGACGCCTTTGCTCAAGGAGGTATGCGGGAATCGTAGCAAAAACGCCGGCGCTGACCCCGCCGCGCCTCAACCCAACTGCCGGATCACCTCGAGCGGCGGCTGGCGGACCGTGTCGCGCGTGCCGAGCCATCCGGCGAGCGTGACGGTGACAGCGCCTGCCCCGACGCCATAGAGCCACACGAGCGCGTTGGGCGCGAACGGGATCTGAAAGACGCGGTCCGACAGGAAATAACCGGTCGCGGTGGCGCCCGCCGCCGCGAGCAGCCCGGCAAGCGCGCCCAGGACCAGGAATTCGGCGACCTGCGCCGTCGTCAGTTGCGCTTTCGACGCGCCAAGCGTGCGCAGGATCGCCGCATCGAACTTGCGCTCGTCCTGCGTCGCCGCAATCGCCGCCTGCAGCACGAGCAGTCCGCCGAGGAGCGTGAACAGGAACACGAACTCTACCGCCTTCGCGACCTGCTCGATGATCGTCTGGATCTGGTGGATGATTTCGCCGACGTCGATCGCGAGGACGTTGGGATACTTCTGGACCAGCGCCGCGAGCCAGGCACTGGCCTGCGGGCCGGGTGGCACGCGCACCGCGCCCATGAAGGTCCGCGGCATCCCGTCGAGCACGCCCGGCGCGAACAGCGCGAAGAAATTCGGGCGGAAGCTGTCCCAGTCGACCTTGCGCAGGCTCGTGATCTTCGCCGTTACCGGCGCGCCGGCGATGTCCCAGGTCAGCGTGTCGCCAAGCGCGAGCTTCAACGATTCGGCGATGCCCTGCTCCATCGAGATGCCGGCGGCAACGCCCGTCGCACCGTCGAACCAGCGGCCGGCCACGACACGGTTGGTCGTCGGCAGCGACGCGGTAAAGGACAGGTTGAATTCGCGTTCGGCGAGACGCCGCGCCCGCGTATCGGCGTACCGCGTCACATCGAGCCGTTTGCCGTTCACCGCCGTGAGCCGCCCGCGAATCATCGGGTAGAGAACGGCATCGATGCCCGTCGCGGATTTCATCGCCGCCCGGACGCCGTCGACCTGGTCGGGGAGCACGTTGATGACGAAGGTATTCGGCGCATCGGGCGGCAGGCTCGCGCGCCAGTTCTGCATCAGGTCGCCGCGCACGACGGTCAAGAGCAGCAACGCCATCAGGCCAAGCGCAAGCGCGCCGATCTGCAGGCTCGAAGCGAGCGGGCGCCGGCGCAGGTTCGCGAGCCCGTAGCGCCACGTGACCCCGCGCTGCGGCAGCCGTTTCAGCACGACGATCAGCAGCCACGCGGATAACGCCGCGACGGCGAGCAGCCCCCCGATGCCGCCGACCATGATCGCGCCGATCTTCGTGTCATGCGCCTGCCAGGCGATCAGCAGCGCGATGACTGCCGCCCCCAGCAGATACGCGAGAATGCCTCCGGGCCGCGGCCGCGGCAGGTCGCGCCGCAAGACGCGCAGCGGCGGCACGCCGGCGAGCGCGACAAGCGGGGGCAATGCGAATCCCAGCAGCAGGAACACGCCCGTCGCGAATGCTGCCGCGGCAGGCAACGGCGCCGGCGCGGGCAGATCACCGGCGGTGATCGAGCCGAGCAGGATCACGAGGAGTTGCTGACCGAAGAGCGCCAGCACGATGCCGACGACGCTCGCCGCGAGCCCGAGCAATGCGAATTGCAGCACGAACAGCACGAGCGTCTGTCGCCGCGATGCACCGAAACAGCGGAGCATCGCTGCGGTGTCGAGGTGGCGACGAAGATAGCGCGATGCGGCGAGCGCGATCGCAACGGCAGCCAGCACGACGGCAACGAGCGCCGCGAGTCCGAGGAACTGCTCGGCGCGATCGAGCGTCTGGCGAATCTCGGGCCTCAAGTCGCGAATGTTTTCCATCCGCTGGCCGGGCTGCAACTCCGCCTGCAGCCATTTCAAATAAGGATCGAGCCGGTCGCGCTGCGAGAGATCGGCGACCAGCAGCCGATATTGCGCGCGATTGCCCGGCTGCAGCAGATTCGTCGCCGGCACGTCGTCGAGATTGATCAGCAGGCGCGGTCCGATCGCGAGGAGTCCGCTTGCGACTTCCGGTTCGTGCTGCACGACCGCCGTCACCTTGAGCGCCGCCTCGCCGACGTTGATCGCGCCACCCACGCCAACGCCGAGGCGCGCGGCGAGGCGGGCATCGGGCCACGCTTCGCCCCGCCCCGGAATGCCCGTGGCGCGCACACCGTCGGGCGCGTCCGCGGCGACCAGCAGGATCGCGCCGCGCAGCGGATAGCCGGGCGCGACCGCCTTGACGTCGGCGAGCACCGCGCCCGCCGTCGGCTCGGCGCCCGCGCGCTGCACCATGCTGTTGAATTTGAGTGCCGGCGATGCGGCGAGACCGCGTCGTTTCGCCTCGGCGGCAAGCGTAGCGGGCAATGGGCGGTCCCCGGTCACCAGCACGTCGGCGCCGAGGAGCAGGTTCGCCTGACGGGTCAACGCGGTCTTCACCCGGTCGGCGAAGAACGCGACGGTGCCCACGCTCGCGACCGCAAGAGATATCGCGGCGATCAGCACCGTCAGCTCGCCCGCGCGCCAATCTCGCGTCAGCATCCGCCACGCGAGGCGGAGCGAGGTCATGCGTCGATCCGCTCGTCGCCGACGAGACGCCCCGCGGCAAGCGACAATCGCCGCGCGCAGCGCGATGCGAGACCGTTGTCGTGCGTGACGAGCACCAGCGTCGTTCCGCGTTCGCGGTTCAGGCGAAACATCAGCTCGGCGACTTCGACCCCGCTTGCGTTATCCAGATTGCCGGTCGGCTCGTCGGCCATCAGGAGCTTCGGCTCTCCGGCGAAGGCGCGGGCGATCGCGACGCGCTGCTGCTCGCCACCGGAAAGGTGCTTCGGATAATGTGTCCGCCGCGAGGCGAGTCCGACGCGATCGAGCCAGTCCTTCGCCTTCCCCGCGACGTCGTCGGCGCTGGCGAGTTCGAGTGGCAGCATCACGTTTTCGAGCGCGGTCAGCGCAGGCAGGAGCTGGAACGACTGGAAAACGAAGCCGAGCAACCGCTGCCGCAAAGCGGCGCGCTGATCCTCGTCCTGGCCCGAGAGCGCGACGCCGTCGAGCCACACGTCGCCTTCGCTCGGTCGATCGAGACCGGCGAGCAGGCCGAGCAGCGTCGTCTTGCCGGAGCCGGAAGCGCCGACGATCGCAACGGCGGCGCCGGGATCGACGTCGAAGCTCACGTCTTCGAGGATCGTCAGCGGCGCGTCGCCGCTGGTGACGATCTTGGTCAGCCGACGCGCACGGAGGATGGGTTCAGCCATGGAAGAATCGCCGGGCCGCAGATGGTTCGCTCGTGCGACGCCGCCTGTGCCCAGATGGGGCCCCGTCTCCAGAACCCAAGGGAGACAGACCTGCGGAACTCAAATACGTTCGGGATCCTCGGACGGGATTGCTCCGCTCGCCGCAAACGAATACGGAATGCGGTCGGTGTCGGGCGGCAGGCGCCAGTGGTCCGGCGCCTCGTATGCATGCGCGCGGTCGGGCAGGTTCAGCAGCGACGCGGCCGACGCGCCGGTGTTCTGGACGCCGTGCCAGACCCCTGGGGACACGACGATCAGCATCGGTCGTGCGGACCCGCAGCGGAACACGTTGAGGCGCGATTCCGTGGGCGACCCGGCGCGCGCGTCGAACAGCACGATCTTGAGTTGACCGCGGTTGGCGAACAGACGGTCGGTCGCGCGCTGGTGCACGTGCCACGCCGAGATCCCAAGCGGTTCGATCACGACCTGAAAGACCTGCGCAATCCCCGTGGGAGCGAGGCCCCAGCCGTCGCGCCAGATCTCCGTCAGGCAGCCGTTGTCCTTCAGCACGTTGCGCACTTCGCGCACCACGACACCGTCGATCAACGGCTGCAGCAGCCGCCAGTCGCTCGTGATGCTTTGTGCGTCGCGCGCCGCGCCTGGGAGCGCGCCGTCCTGCGGCGCAAGCTCGCCCTGGGGGATCGGCTCGGACAGCGGAGCATTCATCGTGGTGATTGGGAGCCTCGACGCATGCGTGACAGCAGGCCGGACAGGCTCCTAAGTGGAAGGATCGGCATGACGCCCGTTGAGATGATGACCGTGATGGTCGGCACCGTGCGCGGGGACTCGCGGACCGGAGGCGCGGAAATCGGCATAGCCATGGTGGCGGAATTCTACGCCCACCCGAGCCCGCCGATTCCGGGTTCCGCCAAAGAGCTCGTGAGGCTCTACAATTGAACGCCCGAGCATCGAGTATCTCCGCCGCGGACTCGTCCGTTACGACCATGCCATCGCGCCGCCTTGCGCTCGCCTTCGTTGTGCTCGCCGCCCTGCTCGTCGCCGGAGGCCCCGTTTCCGGGATCGCCGACGAGCCGGCGCAGGTGCTGCTCGTCGTCGGCGATTCGATTTCGGCCGGATATGGGCTACCCGCGGGAACGGGTTGGGCCGATCTCCTCGCGTCGCGGATCGAGCGCGGACACTATCCGCTGCGCGTCGTCAACGCGAGCATCACCGGCGACACGACTGCGGGCGGGCGAACGCGGCTGCCGGCGCTCATCGCCAAGTACAGGCCGGCGATCGTCATCGTCGAGCTCGGCGGCAACGATGGACTGCGCGGTGGCAATCTCGCCGCGACGCGCGAGAATCTCGATGCGATGGTCGCGGACGTGCAACGCGCCGGAGCGAAGGCGATCATCGTGGGGATGAGGCTACCGCCCAACTACGGACCGGCCTATACCCGGGAGTTCGAGGCGCTCTACGCCACGGTGGCCAAGACGCGTCGCGCCATCCTCGTGCCCTATCTGTTCGAGGGCTTCGGCGAGCGCAACGAGATGTTCCAGGCGGATCGCATCCATCCGACATCCGCCGCGCAGGCAAGAATGCTCGACAACGTCTGGCCCGCGTTGAAGCCGCTGCTCGCGAAGCCGCGATGACGGATGTCCCGGCTCCGAAGCCCGCGGGCGTCGCGACTGCGCGCGCCGTGCCCAAGGTCGGCGCAGACGACCTTCGATCCTATCCCGACAGGATCGACGTCCGCAGCCCGTCCGAGTACGCGGACGACCACGTGCCCGGCGCCGAAAACCACGCCGTGCTCGATGACGCCGAGCGTGCGCGCATCGGCACGCTGCATGCGACGGAATCCGCTTTCGCTGCGAAGCGCGCCGGCGCCGCGCTGGTCGCGCGCAACATCGCGGCGATGCTCGAGGGCCCGTTCGCCTCGAAGCCGCGCGACTGGGCGCCGCTCATCTATTGCTGGCGCGGCGGGCAGCGCAGTCGCTCGCTCGCGCACATGCTGAACGAAATCGGCTGGCGCGCCGTCCAGCTCGACGGCGGCTACCGCGCATATCGGCGGCATGTCATCGCGATGCTCGCGACGCTGCCGGCGCGATTCCGCTTCGAAGTCGTCTGCGGCCTCACCGGGTCCGGCAAGAGCCGGCTCCTCGACGCGCTCGCCGCCGAAGGCGCGCAAGTGCTCGATCTCGAAGCGCTCGCGAGACATCGCGGATCGCTGCTGGGTGACCTTCCCGACGAAGTCCAGCCGTCGCAGAAATGGTTCGAGAGCCAGGTCGCGGCCGCGCTCGAGCGCCTCGATCCCGCACATCCCGTGTACGTCGAATCGGAAAGCCAGAAGATCGGCGCTGTCCAGGTGCCCGCAGCGCTGCTCGCCGCGATACGCGCCGCCGAGTGCATTCGCGTCGACACGCCGGCGCCGCTGCGCGTGATGCTGCTGAAAGGCGAATACGCCCACTATCTCGGCGACCCTGCCGCGCTCGCAGCGCGACTTGCCCGTCTCACGCCGCTGCATGGCCGGGAGACGATCGAGCGCTGGAACGCCGCCGCCGCCGGCGGCGATTGGGACGCCCTCGTCGGCGAATTGCTGAGCCGGCACTACGACCCGACCTACAGCCGCGCAATCGAACGCAATTTCGCGCGCCTCGCCGAGGCGATCGTCGTTGCGCCGGCCGAGATCGGCGAAGACGCGTTCCGGGCACTCGCCCGCGAAGTCGATGCGAGGGTTCGGTCGCGCTCGCGGGCCCTCGCGCCCGGCATGGCGTGAGAGTCGAAACCATGGCGGAATTGCGTTACCGGATTGTCAACGTCTTCGCTGAGTCGACGCTCGCCGGCAATCCCTTGTGCGTATTCGAGGATGCCCGGGGCCTCGACGACGCCACGATGCAGGCACTCGCGCTCCAGTTCAACTTGTCTGAGACGACGTTCGTGCTGCCGTCCTCCACCGCGACGGCGCGCGTGCGCATCTTCACGCCGTCCTTCGAGATGCCGTTTGCCGGCCATCCCACGCTCGGCACCGCGCACGTCGTGCGTTCGCTGACTTTGAGCGGCGACGCAGTGACGCTAGAAATGCGCGCCGGGATCATTCCCGTGACGGCGCGGGGCGATGTTTGGACGCTCGCCGCGAATGCCCCGACGCATCGCGGCGTCGCCGCGACCCGCGCCGACCTCGCGGCGATGCTCGGACTCCTCGAAGCGGAGGTCGCTCCCGATCCGGCGGCGCCGCCGCTGTGGGTGGACACGGGCTCCGAGCAACTCGTGATCCCCCTCGCTTCGACCGATGCCGTCGCGCGCACGGCGCCCCGCATTGACCTCCTGCTCGCGCACGGCAGCACTGGAACCCGGGCGATGGCATATGTCTGGTGCCGAGACGGGCCGCGTCGTGGCGCCGCCCACGGCACGCAGGCGGTCGTCGCACGCTTCTTCTTTCCCAAGCAAGGTGCCGCGATCGAGGATCCGGGCACCGGCTCGGCCTGCGCGAACCTCGGCGGCTGGCTGATCGCGACCGGCGCGCCCTTGCCGCAGCGCTTCGCGATCGCGCAGGGCGATGCCGTCGGCCGGCCCTGCCGGCTCGGACTCGAAGTCACCGCGGAGCGAAAAATCCTCGTCTCCGGCCGCGTAATCGAACTGGGCCGCGGGTCGGTTGCGCTGTAGCCGGCTCCGCCCCCCTTTCTCTCGAGCACGCCGGACGCAGGGTCGAAGTGGCTACCCCGCGTTCGCGTCCCATGCCGCGAGGAACTCGCGCCAGTGCGGCGCGTCGACAACCGCGATCTTCTCGCGCGCCATCGCGATTTCCTTTGCGTATTCTCCTGCGCCGAACTCGCCGCGCAACAGGCGAAAGCGCAGATAGAGAAGATAGGTGTTCATCACGTCGGTCTCGCAATAGCGGCGGACCTCGTCGATCCTGCCCGCGCGGACCGCGGCGTGGACCACGCTGCCATCCATGCCGAGCTTGCCCGGGAATCCGGCGAGCCGCGCCATCACGTCGAGCCCGGCGAAGCCGCGTGGCTGGTACATCGCGAGCACGTCCATGAGATCCAGGTGCCGCGTGTGGTAGCGGCCGAGATAGCTGTTGTATCTGAAGTCCTTGTTGTCGTCGCCCCAATCCCAGTATTTCGCGGCGGTGACGCCGTGGATCAGCGCGCGGTGATTGAGCACGGGGAGGTCGAAGCCGCCGCCGTTCCACGACACGAGCTGCGGCGTGTGGCGATCGATCAGGTCGTAGAAGCGGCGGATCAGCTCCGGCTCGGAATCCTCCGCCGTGCCCACCGATGCGACCTTGAAGCCGCCCGCGTCGCGAAGCACGCACGCGATCGCCACGATCTTCTGGTAGGCGAGCGGCAGGAAATCGGCGCCCGTCTGCGCGCGTCGTTGCTGCGTGATCCAGTCGAGAACCGCATCGTCGGAGAGCTCGGCGGGCACGGTGTGGACGCGTCGCAATCCCTGGAGGTCGGGGATCGTTTCGATGTCGAAGGCGAGGATCGGGGTCATGCGCGCAATACCGACGCGACGGTCCGCTCGATGGCCATGGCTCGCATCGGCGGGTCAGTCGCGAAACACACCGGTGGACAGATAACGGTCGCCCCGATCGCAGACGACGAATACGATCGTCGCCCGCTCGACCTCACGCGCGATTCGCAGCGCCACCGCACAGGCGCCTCCAGAGGAAACGCCGCCGAAGATGCCCTCCTCGGCCGCAAGCCGTCGTGTCATCGCTTCCGCTTCGTTTTGCGAAACGTGTTCGATGCGATCCACGCGCCGGCGCTCGAAAATCTTCGGGAGATAGGCTTCCGGCCACTTCCGGATTCCCGGGATCTGCGAGCCCTCCTCGGGCTGCGCGCCGACGATCGTGATCGCCGCGTTCTTCTCCTTCAGGAATCGCGACACGCCCATGATCGTGCCGGTCGTTCCCATCGCCGAAACGAAATGCGTGATCGCGCCGTTCGTATCGCGCCAGATCTCAGGGCCGGTCCCGCGATAGTGCGCGAGCGGATTGTCGGGGTTTGCGAACTGATCGAGTATGATTCCCTGGCCATTCGTGCGCATGCGTTCGGCCGTATCGCGCGCCACCTCCATCCCGCCCGCTTTCGCCGTCAGCACCAGCTCGGCGCCGAATGCTCGCATCGACTGGCGGCGCTCGAGAGACTGGCTGTCGGGCATCACCAGGATCATCCGGTAGCCTTTGATTGCCGCGACCATCGCGAGCGCGATGCCGGTGTTGCCCGATGTCGCCTCGATCAACGTGTCACCGGGCCTGATGTCGCCGCGCTTCTCGGCCTCGATGATCATCGACAGCGCCGGTCGATCCTTGACCGACCCGCCCGGATTGTTGCCCTCCAGCTTGCCGAGAATGACGTTCGGGGTCGCGCCCGGCAGCCTTTGCAGACGGACGAGCGGCGTGTTGCCGACGGTCGATTCGAGCGTGGGAGGCATGGCGAGGAGTACGATCTGCGCTCGCCACATTGTAGCGGAGCGCTTCGGCGAGCCTGCCCAACGCCCGAACACGCACGGCAGCATCGCCCACTCGCTCCCCGCGACAGCTGGAATGCAAAGCCCCGCCATGCGGGCGGGGCCTCGAGCATTTCCGCGATCGGATGCGGCTATTTCTTCGTCGCGTCGTCCTTCGCGGGCTTCGAACCCGCTGCCTTCTCGTCCTTCGCCTTGTCCTTCGCTGCTTTCGCGTCCTTGTCCTTGGCGGCCTTCTCTTCCTTCGCGGTCTTGGCCTTCGCCTCCTTCTCTTCCTTCGCGGCCTTCGCCTTCGCCTCCTTCTCTTCCTTCGCGGCCTTCGCCTTCGCCTCCTTCTGTTCCTTCGCAGCCTTGTCCTTGGCGGCCTTTTCCTCCTTGCTCTTGTCTGTTGCGGCCTCCTTCGATGCCTTGGCACCCTTCGTCGCGTCGGCGCCAGCCTTCGTCGTGTCCTTCATCGCTTCGCCCTTCACGGCGGCGGGAGGCATGGGCGCGGCGGGTGTCTTGGCGGACTCGACCTTCGCGGGAGCCGCGGGCGCCGCCGGAGCTGCCATCGGAGCCGCAGGGGCCATGGCAGGCTTCGCGGGACGGGCAGCAGCCGCTGGCGCGGCGGGAGCGGCGGGCCTGGCCGCGGGCGTGGAAGGGCCGCTGACGCTGATCTCGCCCTTGAGCTTGCCGAATTCGCCTTCCTTGATCCCCTTCACCTTCATGACGTCTTCGGGGGTCTTGAACGGCCCGTTGGCATTGCGGTAATCGATGATCGCCTGCGCCTTGACCGGCCCGATTCCGGGCAGTGCGTCGAGCTCCTCCTTGGTGGCCGTGTTGATGTTGACAGCCGCAAGCGCGACTGCCGAAAACAGTAGCGCGACGACCAGAAGAAGCAACCGTTTCATGTAAGGCTCCCTGCGCGAATTTTGAGTGGGTCCACCGCTGTGGATTCCGGCGCAGACACGCCGGCGTTGACCTAACGCGGCGTGGATGGTACGGCTTCACCCGCTTTCGGGCAAGCGGCTCAAGGCGCCGTCCGGCGAGACGGAGGCGTGCGGGCAGGCGCGTTGGGCGCGAGGACCGGCAGCGACGCAAGTGCACAGTGCGGTTGCGCGGGCTTGCCGCGCCAGCTCGCCTTGGATCGGCTGCAGCAGGCGAGCGCCGGCGCCGAGGCGGCCCCGGCGCCGGCTATACGCGCGCAACAAGGGCGGGCTACGGCTTGATCACTCCCGCCGCCGCGCAGCGCTTCGCGGACACGACGGGCTGTGCATCGGCGCCGGCGGAACGGCGGACTCCGCCGCCGCCCTTCGGATCCGCCCCCGCCGCGTCCTTGACCGTCGTGGGTCCGGTGACCGCGAGCTCGGGCTTCAACTTCTTGAAGCGCTTGGCGCCAATTCCTTTCCCGTCCTTCAGCTCCTCGACCGACTTGAACGGAGCGTGAGCCTTGCGGTGGTCGAGAATCGCCTGCGCCTTCGCGGGCCCGATACCGGGCAGCGCGACGAGCTCGTCCTTGGTTGCCGTGTTGATGTTGGTCGTGCCGAGCGCAATTCCCGCGCATATCCAGAGCCCGAGCGCCAACAGCAGTCGTTGCATGACGTCCTCCGGCGTGAATGCGTGGGTGCTGCGGATCGAAAGGCGGGCATTCCCGCTCGACCCTCCGCCGCACGCCACTCACGTTAGGCGGAGGAAACGGATGTCGAAATCAGCCGTTCGACGTAGCGCGGGACGCCTTCGGCGACCGACAGCATCGGTGCGCGATAGCCCGCGGCGCGCAGGCGGGTGAGGTCGGCCTGCGTGTAGCTCTGGTATTTGCCGGCGAGCGTCGGCGGAAACGTAACATAGGTGATCGCGCCGTCGCGCACGAGATCGGCAAGCGACAGCGGGCCCTTGCCGTCGGCGTTGCGGAGCGCGTTGATCGTCGCGACGGCAACGTCGTTGTAGGTCGTCGCCGCTCCGCTGCCCAGATTGAATATCCCGCTCCGCTCGGGGCGGTCGAGAAAGTCGAGATTCACCTTGACGACGTCCTCGATCGACACGAAGTCCCGGCGCTGCTCGCCCGCGGCGTAGCCGCCCGAGCCCTCGAAGAGCCTGACGCGACCGTCGCTCCTGTACTGGTTGCAGAAATGGAACACGACCGAGGCCATCCGCTCCTTGTGCTGCTCGCGTGGTCCGTAGACGTTGAAATAGCGGAATCCGGCGATCTGCGCGGTGCGCTCGGGCAGCATTTTCCGCACGTACTGATCGAACAGGAACTTAGAGTAACCGTAGATGTTGAGCGGCGCCTCGCAGGCACGCTCCTCGCGGAAGACGCCGCCGCCGCCGTATACCGACGCGCTCGAAGCGTAGATAAGTGGGACGTCGTTGTCCTGACACCATTCGACGAGGGCGACCGAATAGCGGTAGTTGTTGTGCATCATGTACCGGCCATCGGTTTCCATCGTGTCGGAGCAGGCCCCCTGATGCAGCACCGCCGTGATGTCGTCGTCGAAATCGCCGTCGACGAGCCGCGCCAGGAACTCCTCCTTGTCGAGGTAATCGGCGATCTCGCAATCGACGAGGTTGCCGAACTTGTCCGCGCGCGCGAGGTTGTCGACGGCGAGAATGTCCGTGTCGCCGCGATCGTTCAGCGCGCGGACGAGATTGGCGCCGACGAATCCGGCGGCTCCAGTGACGACGGTGTACATGTGGAGTCGGGAATCAGGGGGTGAGAAGGTCGAAGCCGGGCGCTGCCGGCGCGGCGTTCACAGCTCGAGGTCGATGCGCCCGACGTTGGTCACGACGAAAGGCACGCGCGGCGCGACGGCGCAAAGGAGTTCGTAACCGACGGTGGCCGCGGCGCTCGCGACATCGTCGACGGGCAGTCCTTCGCCCCAGAGCACCACCGGGCTGCCGATCGTCGCCTCCGGCACATCGGTCAGATCGACGGTGATCATGTCCATCGAGACACGTCCGGCGATGCGCGCCTTCTTGCCGCAGACCAGCACCGGCGTGCCGTTGGGCGCGTGTCGCGGGTAACCGTCGGCGTAGCCGCACGCGACCACGCCGATCCGGTGCGCGCGCGATGCAGTGTAGACGGCGCCGTAGCCGACGCTGTCGTTCGGCCGCAGATCCTGCAGCGCGATGATCTCGGAGCGCAGCGTCATCACGGGTTGCACGCCGATCATCTCAGCCGTGTCGTAAGGAAACGGCGTCGCGCCGTAAAGCATGATCCCGGGCCGCACGATGTCGCCGCCCACTTCGCTGTAGCGCACAATGCCCGCCGAATTAGCGATGGACCTGGGGTACGGCAATCCCTTGCACGCGTCGTCGAAGGCGGCGACCTGCTCGTTGACGCCGTCCTCCTCGTCGGCGCGGGCAAGATGGGCCATCAGCCGCAGCGCGGCCACCGAGTCGCAGTGCGTAAGACGTTCGATGATTCCGGGCACGTCGGCGGCACGAAATCCCAGCCGGTTCATCCCGACATTGATCTTGACGAACACCTCCAGCGGCCGCGCAAGGTGCGCGTGCTCGAGCAGACGGACCTGCTCGGCGTGGTGCACGACGATGCCCAGTCGCTTGGCCGCGATCTCCGGCAGCTCGTCGGCAGCGAAGAATCCTTCGAGCAACAGGATCCGGCGCGTGTAATGCGATGCCCGCAGCCCGATCGCGGCGTCGAGCTCGAGCAATGCGAGTCCGTCGGCGTCGTCGAGCGCGGGCAGCACGCGAACGAGGCCGTGCCCATAGGCATTGGCCTTGACGACCGCCAGCACCTGCGTGTTCGGCGCGGATCTCCGGATCTGCGCCAGATTCGCGCGCAGCGCGGAAAGATTCAACTGGGCATAGAGCGGGCGGGCCATGGCGCCAGGGCGGGAGGCGGGATTCCGATTCCGGACATTTCGGTGGATGGGGGGTCGTCGCGGAACGCCAAGCGCCATGATCGCCGCAACTCCCCCGGCGTTCCCAATCGTGGTATAAAGCGCGGGCTGCGGCAGCCAGAAGAATTATACCCAATGCCTGCGGCGCACCCCTCGCGCACTTCGTGGCGAAGCCCGCGCGTTACGGAGGACAATGAAGGCCGGCTTTTACACGATCATGGCGGCGCAGTTCTTCAGTTCCCTGGCGGACAACGCGCTGCTGATCGCTGCAATCGCCCTGCTGCGCGACTTGGCCGAGCCCGCGTGGATGACGCCGGCCCTGAAGATGTCGTTCGTCGTGTCCTACGTCGTGCTGGCGCCCCTCGTTGGCGCGTTCGCCGATTCAATGCCGAAGGGGCGCGTGATGCTGTTGACCAACGGCCTCAAGGTCATCGGCTGCACGCTGATGCTGATCTCGCTCCACCCGCTCGCGGCCTATGCGGTGGTCGGCTTGGGGGCCGCGGCCTATTCACCGGCCAAGTACGGGATCCTGACCGAGCTCTTGCCGCCGGACCAGCTGGTCGTCGCCAACGGCTGGATCGAAGGCACGACGGTGGGGTCGATCGTGCTCGGCAATGTGCTGGGCGGCACGCTGATCGGCCCCAAGGTGGCTGCGGAACTGCTGGGCTTCGACATGCCGCTGATCGACACCGGCATCAGCACGCCGCCCGAGGCGGCGATCGCCGTGATCATGCTCGCCTATGTGATCGCGGCCGTATTCAACTGGTTCATTCCCGACACCGGCGTCGACCACCGCATCGTCAACCGGAATCCGTTCTATCTGATCCGGGAGTTCGCGCACTGCAATTCGCTCCTGTGGCGCGACCGCCTCGGTCAGATCTCGCTCGCGACCACGACGCTTTTCTGGGGCGCCGGCGCGACGCTGCAGTTCATCGTCATCGAGTGGGCGGCGCGGGCGCTCGGACTCGATCTCAAGGATTCGACGCTGCTGATCGGCGTGGTCGCGTTCGGCATCGCGATCGGCGCGATTGCCGCCTCGCTTTTCGTTTCGCTGCGCGGCTCGCTCAAGGTGCTTCCGGTCGGCGTCGCGATGGGCCTGATCGTCATGGGCATGGTCTTCGTGACGCATCTGCCGCTGGCCGTCCTGCTGATGGTGGGCGTCGGCGCGTGCGCGGGCTTTTTCGTGGTCCCGATGAATGCGCTGCTGCAGCATCGCGGACACGTGCTGATGGGCGCCGGCCATTCGATCGCCGTGCAGAACTTCAACGAGAACATCGGCATTCTCGTGATGGTCGGGCTCTACGCGACGATGGTGAAGCTCGGCTTGTCCGTCTATGCCGCAATCATCCTGTTCGGGCTCTTCGTCCTTTCGATGATGGTCCTGGTCATCCTGCGCCATCGCGCGAACCAGGCGCGGCAGGATGCGCTGCACCTGATCGGCGCCAGGCCTGCGGCGGTCGACCAGGGTGCACCGCAGAATTAGCCGTCGCGCGGAGGCGAGTCACAGCACCAGCGGCTTGTCGGGAAGCTCGTTGGGTCCCGCGCGACCGGCGCGTGGAAAGTGCTGGGCGAGGAGCGCGTTGATCGCGCCGATTCCCGCGAGCGCGCCGTCCGCAAAGCGACCGTTCCTGAATGCTTCCTCCATCGTCCGGCAAACCGCTTCCCATGCGCCCGCGCCCACCCGGCCGTGGATGCCGCGATCGGCGACGATCTCGACAGCGCGGTCGGCGAGCAGAACATAGACGAGGACGCCGCAATTCTCCTCGGTGTCCCAGACGCGGGCCGCGCCGAACACTTCGAGCGCACGCTCGCGCGGCGGCAATCGGCGCAGCACACGTGAGAGCGGCAACGAGGCCTCGATGACGAAGCGCACCTGACCGCGGTGGCGCTTCTCGCCGTCGGCGATTGCCGCCTCGAGGCCGTCCAGCGCCGCGGGCGGGAATGCGCGGCGGGCGCTCCCGTGATCCGTCGCGAGATGACGGAAGAAGCGCAGTGGCGTCGGCCAGGACGGCGTCGGATCGTCGCGGGTCATTCCGGGCCCAATCAGTCCCAGCTACCCGAGGCGCCGCCGCCGCCGAAGGTGCCGCCCCCTCCGGACCAGCTCCCGCCGCCCCCCGACCATCCACCGCCGGACCAGCCTCCGCCCGTGGGAAACCCGATCCCGCCGCGGCGACCCGCCAAGGCCATTCCCGATCCCGCGAAGATCATCACGGCGAAGCCGACGATCGCCGCGATCGCCGCGATCGCGATCGAGCTCGCCGCGAGCCACGCGGCGGCGCCGACGATGCCCGCACCGATGGTCGAGCCGACGAGCCTGCCGAAAATCGCGCGCAGGACACTGCCGACGACCGGGACGACGATGAATAGGACCAGCAGCAACGTGCCGAAATCGAAACCGCCGCGCGAGGAGCGCTGGACATTGCCCGCCTTTCGTTCCGGCAGCGGCTTGCCTTCGGCGACGACGTCGATGATTCGGTCGACACCCGCATTGATCCCGGCTGCGAACTTGCCCTCGCGGAACAGAGGCGCGACGTTCTCCGTGATGATGCGATGCGAAGTGACGTCGGTCAGCGTCCCCTCGAGCCCGTAGCCCACTTCGATCCGCATCTTCTTGTCGTCCTTCGCGATCAGGAACAGCGCACCGTTGTCCTTCCCCTTGCGGCCGATCTGCCACTTCTCCGCCACCCGGATTGAATACGCCTCGATCGGCTCCGGTCGGGTCGTCGGCACGATCAGCACCGCGAGCTGATTCGTCGTGCGCGCCTCCCAGTCGGCGAGCTTTGCCTCGAGTGCCTGTTTTTCGGACGGCGACAGCGTCTGGGTGAGATCGGTGACGTGGGCGGTGAGCGGGGGGATCGGCAGCAGGCCATCCGTGCCGGCTTCCCATGCCTGCGCCCGCAGCGGTGGGGCGGACAGCGCAAGCACGATTGCGGCAAGCGCGATGACCGCGCCTGCCGCGCCACGCCTCGCGGATGCTGAAAGGCTCACCGAGGCCGCCGTCGTCGAGGCACGTTTGAGCAGGAGCCGCTCGCGCGAAACGCTTGCGTGCGTAGCGGAAGGTCGACGCCTGGTCTCCGCCCGCGCTCAGTAGCCCTTCTTCAGGAGGTCCGCACCGGGATCCGGCGCCGGCGCCGCCTTGGTCTCGGCGGCAGCCGAGGTCTTCGCGGGCGCGGGGGCAGGTTGTGCCCCCGGCGTCTTGCCAAAATCGACCTTGGGCGGCGCGCTGATCGCGGCTTCGTTCTCGACGGTGAAGTTGGGCTTCGTGTCCATCTTGAACAGCATCGCCGTCAGGTTGGTCGGGAAGGTCCGCACCGTCGTGTTGTACTCCTGCACCGTCTTAATATAGCGATTGCGCGCGACGGCGATGCGATTCTCGGTGCCTTCGAGCTGCGACTGCAGATCGCGGAACAGCGCGTCGGACTTCAATTGCGGGTAGTTCTCGACAACGACCATCAGCCGCGACAGCGCTCCCGTCAGTTCACTTTGCGCCTTGACGAATTTCTGGAATGCGGCGGGATCGTTGACGAGTTCCGGCGTGGCCTTGATCCCGGCCACGTTCGCGCGGGCGTTCGTCACTTCGGTCAGCACCGTCTGCTCCTGCGCAGCATAGCCTTTGACGGTGTTGACGAGGTTCGGCACGAGGTCCGTGCGCCGCTGATACTGGTTTAGCACCTCCGACCAGGCGGCCTTGATGCCCTCATCCTGCCGCTGCAGGTCGTTATAGCCGCAGCCTGCGAGCGCGAGCGTGGCGACCATGGCAAGAAGAGCGGCGAGTCTGCGGATCATGATGCCTCCGAACGGGATGGCGGGTGCGGGGAATAGTACCCCCACGCTTGCGGCTATCGCCGCGACGCTGCCCCCAGAGGGGGAGCAATTCGCGCCTTGGGGCGGCCCGGCGGCGCGAATACTGCCCCGCGGCCGAGCCCCGCTCATCGCTTGGCTGCCGGGTCACGTTTCGCCGCGTCCCTCGCGGTCGCGAGCGTCCGCCGCGCGAGCAGCAGATCATCCCACGCCTTCGCCTTGTCCGGCAAATTGCGCAGCAAATAGGCGGGGTGGTAGGTCACCACGAGCGGGACGCCCCCGTAGCGGTGCACGCGGCCGCGCAGGCTCGCGATCGTCGCGTCGACACCGAGCAGCGTCGTCGCCGCACACTTGCCGAGCGCCATGATGATCTTCGGCTCGATCAGCGCAATCTGCCGATCGAGATACGGCCGGCAGGCTTCCGCTTCGCGTGGTTCCGGTGTCCGGTTGCCGGGTGGCCGACACTTGACCACGTTCGCGATATAGACGTTCGCACCGCGCGCGAGCGCGAGCGCCGCCAGCATGTTGTCCAGCAGTCTGCCCGCCTGTCCCACGAACGGCTCGCCCTTGGCGTCTTCCTCGACACCCGGCGCTTCGCCGACGAACAGCCATTCGGCCTGGAGGTCGCCGACCCCCGGAACGCTTCGGTTTCGACCACGGCAGAGGCCGCATTCGGTGCACGCCTCCACGTCGGCGGCAAAATCGTCCCATCCGAGCTTCGCGATGCGCGCGCTGCGCGCATCACCCGGATCCGCCGGCGCTGCTTCGACGAGCGCGACGGCGGCCGACTCGGCTTCCGGCGGGTCGACCGCTGCCGGCGCGTCGCCCTCGACGCCGAATCGGGATCGCCGCCGCCACGCGGGCGCTAGCCGGAGCTCGATCAGGATGTCGTCGCGGGTTGGCATCGCACGAATAAAGCGGCATCCTGCTTCACGGATTGCGCGGCACCGTTCCGGGGGCGAGCGAGCGGCGCATGACGAGCGCATCCTCGTGCGCCTCGTCGGCGGTTCGTCCCGGGTAGTAGCCGTCGCGCCGGCCAACTGCGGCGAAGCCTTCCGCCTCGTAAAGCGCGATCGCCGCCGCGTTGGAACGGCGGACTTCGAGGAAGATCTGCTCGGCGCGGAAGCGCCGCGCATCGTCGATGAATCGTCGCAACAACTGGCGGCCGAGCCCTTGGCGCCGCGCGTCGGGAACGACCGACAGGTTGAGGATCTGGGCCTCGCCCGGCGCGAGCATCAGCACGCCATACGCGACGATCCGTCCTTCACGCTCGCCGACGCTCGCCGAGTATCCGGCGGCCAGCGCGTCGCGGAAGTTGCCAAGGGTCCACGGCGCCAGGTGGATCTGCGCTTCGAGCGCTGCGACATATGCGACGTCGCCCTCACGCAGCGGACGCCACTCGGGCTCCAGCCGTGGAGCGTAGCGGGGAAGCGTTGCCATCGTCGAAGCGTCAAAGTCGAAGTCCGGCGCCGCGCTCGACGGTCGTCAGGGCCACGCGATGGCGCACGTAAAGCGGGAGCGCCGCGGCGGCGGATACACCCTCGCCTGCCGCGAGACGCGGCAACGCGAGCACGCCGACATCCTGCGCCGTCGGATGCACGAGGACATCGACGTCGGCAACGTGCAGATGTCGCGCGAGCTCCGGATACGCGGCGAACCCGTTGCCAGCGCCGCGCCACGGGCGTCGCGCCGCGGACGCGACAGCCGACGGAATCACGACGTTTGCCGGGGACAGAACCGCCGGCTGCGCGACCGCGTCCCATCGCGTGCCGTCGTGAGCGTGCGCCGCGACGTACACTTCGCGCATTCGCGCGTCGAGGCAGGCGATGACGTCGGTCCAGCCAAGGCACCGCAGGGCCGCCTGCGCGAGCGATTCCAGAGTCGGCACCGCGACCACGGGGAGATTCGCGCCCAGCGCCAGCCCCTGGACCACGCCGCAGCCGATGCGGATGCCGGTGAACGATCCGGGACCCGCGCCAAACGCGAGCGCGTCGACGCCCGCAAGCTGCAGTCCGGCTTCCGCGAGCGCCGAACGGACCATCGGCAGCAGCCGTTCCGAGTGCGCGTGGCCAACGTTCTCTTCCCGCCAGCACCACGTTTCGCCGTCGCCGACGGCGACACTGCACCATTCGGTCGCCGTATCGATCGCGAGGATCCGCATGGTGCGAATTCTACTACTCGTCCCGCGGGCGCCGGGGACGCGGTGCTCGCGCACGCGAGTCTGGAATCGGCGAGCGGATGCGCACGCGACGTACAATGATTGCCTGCGCTTCGATGATCTCCCCAGTGTCCCTTTCGGCAACCCAATCCCTGGAACGCACGCAGGTCGAGATCGCCTCGCTCGACCAGGGAGGTCGCGGCGTCACGCGGGTCGAGGGCAAGGCGGTATTCGTCGAAGGTGCTCTCCCCGGCGAACGAGTGACGATCGCAACACTGAAGCGTAAGCCGACCTACGAGATCGCGCGCGCCGAGGAGATCCTCAAGCCCAATCCGGCGCGCGTCGACCCACGCTGCCCGTATTTCGGCACTTGCGGAGGCTGCACGCTGCAGCACCTGGATGCGGCCGCCCAGGTCGCGGCGAAGCAGCGCACGCTCGAGGACGCGCTGTGGCATCTGGGTCGCGTGCGTCCCGCGCAACTCCTCCCGGCGATCTACGGTCCCGCGTGGGGCTATCGCCACCGTGCCCGACTGTCGGTCCGGATGGTCGCAAAAAAGGGCGGCGTGCTCGTCGGGTTCCATGAAAGGAAGTCGAGCTACGTCGCCGACATGACGTCGTGCGCGATTCTGCCGCCGAGGGTTTCCACGCTGCTGCCCGCGCTGCGCGCGCTGATCGGCAGGCTGACGGTCCGCGACCGGCTGCCCCAGATCGAGCTCGCGGTGGGCGACGGCAAGCCGGTCGCCGGCAACGATCCGGAGCCCGCGTGTGTGCTCGTGTTGCGCATTCTCGCGCCGCTCGCGCCCGCGGACGAGGCGGCGCTCGTCGCCTTCGCCGACCGCCATCGCGTCCAGTTCTATCTGCAGCCGGGTGGGCCGGAGACCGCGCGGCCGTTCCACCCCGCAGAGCCGCGGCTCGCCTACACGCTGCCGGAATTCGGCCTCGCGTTCCCCTATGCGCCGACCGAGTTCACGCAGGTCAATCCGGCGATCAATCGCGCACTCGTGCGCCGCGCGCTGGCGCTGCTCGATCCGCAGCCGACCGACCGGATCGCCGATTTCTTCTGCGGCATCGGCAATTTCACGCTGCCGATCGCACGGTCCGGCGCAGCGGTCGTCGGCATCGAGGGCAGCGCGGGGCTCGTTCGCCGCGCCGAAGGGATCGCGAGGCTGAACGGACTCGCCGGCTGCGCAACGTTTCGCGTGGCCAACCTGTTCGAAGCGACCCCCGACAGCATCGAAGCGCTCGGGCCGCGCGACAAGATCGTGCTCGACCCGCCGCGCGAGGGCGCCATCGCCGTCGTCAAGGCTCTGCCGGGCGATGGCGCCCCGGGCCGCATCGTCTACGTTTCGTGCAGCCCGGCCACGCTCGCGCGCGATTCCGCGGTGCTGGTCCACGGCCACGGGTACACGCTCGCCAGCGCCGGCGTGATCAACATGTTTCCGCACACCGCGCACGTCGAATCGATTGCGCTGTTCGAGCGCTGACGAAGGCCTAATCCTCGTCGAAGTCGCCCTCCTCCATCCACGCGAGCTGGATCGCCTCGAGGATCTTTTCGCCGCTGTGCTTTGGATCATCGGCAAATCCGGGCAGCTCGAGCACCCATTGCCGGAGCTCGGTGAAGACAACGCGCTTCGGATCGACGTCGGGGTGTGCGCTGGCGAGGGCAATGGCGATCTCGCGGCTGTCGGTCCATTTCATCGTCAGCGCTTCTCCTTGGCGTAATTGATCGTATAGCGCGGGATTTCGACGATGAGCTTCTCGTCATCGACGATCGCCTGGCAGGACAGCCGCGACTGCGGCGTGAGCCCCCATGCTCGGTCGAGTAGGTCGTCCTCGTCCTCGGTGGACGGGGACAGCGAATTCCCGCCTTCGCGCACGACCACGTGGCACGTCGTGCAGGCACACGACTTCTCGCAGGCGTGCTCGATCTCGATGCCACAGTTCAGCAGGTTGTCGCAGATCGAGACGCCCTTCTCGGCGTCGAACGTCGCGCCATCGGGGCAGATCTCGGGGTGCGGGAGGACGACGATCTGCGGCATTGCGAAATTCCTGGCATTCAGGTCAGCGCGTCGACCTTGCGGCCGGTGAGCGCGCGCGCGACGCTGCGGTCCATCCGGCGGGCGGCGAATTCCGCGGTCGCCTGATTGAGCGCCGCGGTCGCGCCGGCGAGCGCGCGATGCTCGGTACCGTCGCGGCAGCGGACGACCTCCGCGATGGCGGCGTCGATGGCGGCGCGCTCGGCAGCGGACAGCAGCTCGCCGTCCGCGGCGAGCGCATTGCGCGTCGCAGCGACGATCTGGTCGGCCTCGACCTGCGCTTCGGCGAGTGCGCGCGCCGCCATGTCGTCGGCGGCGTGCGCGAACGATTCCTGCAGCATACGCGCGATCTCGCCGTCGGAAAGTCCGTAGGACGGCTTGACGACGACTGCCGCCTCGATGCCTGACGTCACCTCGCGTGCCGACACCGAAAGCAGCCCGTCGGCGTCGACCTGGAAAGCGACTCGGATGCGCGCCGCTCCGGCCGTCATCGGCGGAATGCCGCGCAGCTCGAAGCGCGCGAGCGACCGACAATCGGCGACCTTCTCTCGCTCACCCTGGACGACGTGGATCGCCATCGCGGTTTGCCCGTCCTTGAACGTGGTGAATTCCTGCGCGCGCGTCACCGGAATCGTCGCGTTGCGGGGCACGATCTTCTCGGTGAGGCCCCCCATCGTCTCGAGTCCGAGCGAGAGCGGAATGACATCGAGCAGAAGCCAGTCATCGCCTGCGCCGGCAGCGGCGCGATTGCCGGCGAGCACGTTCGCCTGAATGGCGGCGCCCAGCGCGACGACCTGATCCGGGTCGAGGTTGGTGAGCGGTGGCTGGCCGAAGAAATCGCCGACGGCCTTCTGTACCTGCGGCATTCGCGTGGCGCCGCCGACCATCACCACGCCCTTGATGTCGGCCGGCGTCAATCCCGCATCGCGCAGCGCACGCTTTACCGGAGCGAGCGTCTTGGCGACGAGATGCGCGGTAATCGCCGTAAACGTATCGACGGGGAGGGCGACGTCCACCTGCGCACCGTTCACAAGCGTCGCCACGATCGGCGCCGACGCATGGATGGTCACGTTTTCCTTCGCTTCGCGTGCCTTCACCATCAGCAGGCGCGTGTCTTCCGGCGACAGCGGCGGCAGGTTCGCGGCTTCGATGACCCAACAGTAGACGCGGTGATCGAAGTCGTCGCCGCCGAGCGCCGAATCGCCGTTGGTGGCGAGCACTTCGAAGACGCCCTTCGACAAGCGGAGGACCGAGATGTCGAACGTGCCACCGCCGAGGTCATACACGGCGTACGTGCCTTCGGCGGCATTGTCGAGACCATAGGCGATTGCCGCCGCCGTCGGCTCGTTCAGCAGGCGCAGAATTTTCAGTCCGGCGAGTTTTGCCGCGTCCTTGGTCGCCTGCCGCTGCGCTTCGTCGAAGTACGCGGGTACCGTGACGACCGCCCCCGCGAGCTCGCCGCCCAGACTCGCTTCGGCCCGACGCCGAAGCGTGCGGAGGATCTCCGCGGACACTTCGACCGGACTTTTGACGCCGCCGCGCGTCGCGATCTTCACCATCCCCGGCTCGTCGACGAAGCGGTACGGGAAACGCCGCGCGTCGCGGAGGTCGGCGAGCCCGCGGCCCATCAGCCGCTTCACCGACACGATCGTATTCTGGGGGTCGCGCGCCTGCAGTGCCTGCGCCTTGTAGCCGACGTCGACGCCGCTTTCGCCGTAGCGGACGATCGATGGCAGCAGCGGGTGGCCGCTCTCGTCGGGCAGCACGACCGGAATGCTGTTGCGGACCGTCGCGACGAGCGAATTGGTCGTGCCGAGGTCGATGCCCACGGCGAGCCTGCGTTCGTGCGGCGCCGGCGACGCATCGGGCTCGGCGATTTGCAGGAGAGCCATCAGTCGACGATGTCGGCGTGCATGTCGGCGATGGCCGCGGCGAGCTTGGCGAGAAACCGGAATTCACGCACGTGAACACGCGCCGCGTCCCAGGCGCCCTCGTTGTCGAGCAATACGGCGATCCGCTGTTCCATCTCCGCCGCGTCGGAGCGCACCTCGGCAAGCAGTGAGGCGAGCGCTCTCGCATCCCGGTCCGCGAGCGCGGCTGCCGCCGCCTCGCGCCGATCGAGCTGTCGTTCGAGGAAATCGACGGGCAGCGCCGTCTCGTTCTGCGAAAAGGCTTCGACGCCGTGCAGCGAGAGCAGATACTGGGCTCTCGCCACCGGATCCTTCAGCGCGCGGTACGCTTCGTTGACCCGAGCCGAGGACTGCTGGGCGAGCCGCTGCATCGCCCCGGTGTCCGCGGCGTGGCGATCAGGATGAACTTCGCTTTGCAGCGCGCGGTACGCGCGATCGAGCGTCGCAGCGTCGAAGCGGAAGCGGACCGGCAGGCCGAAGAGCTCGAAATGGTTGCGCGAAAAATCGATCACGGGCGTGGGAAATTCGTCTTCGGTAAGGTCGCCCGTCCCGGCGAAGGTGCGTGGCTCTGCGCTAGACGTTAAAGCTCTCTCCGCAACCGCAACTATCCTTGACGTTCGGGTTGTTGAACTTGAAGCCCTCGTTCAAGCCCTCGCGTGCGAAATCGAGCTCCATGCCATCGAGGTAAGGCAGGCTCTTGGGATCCACGACGACGGTGATGCCGTGGCTTTCGAAGCGCAGGTCCTCGGGATGGACGTCGTCGGCGTACTCGAGCTTGTAGGCAAGGCCCGAGCAGCCGGACGTGCGCACGCCGAGCCGCAGGCCGACGCCTTTCCCCCGCCGGCTCAGGTTCTTGGCGACGTGCTTCGCCGCGGTTTCGGTTAGGGTGATGCTCATCGTCCGTGCTGAGTCGTCGGTTGAATGACGGGCGATCGGGTGGATCAGTCCGCCGCCTGCGCCTGCGCGACCGGGGCGCAGGCATCGGCTTCCGCGGCGGTGCTCTCGCCCGCTTCGCGCTTCTTCCGGTAGTCGGCGACCGCGGCCTTGATCGCATCCTCGGCAAGGATCGAGCAGTGGATCTTCACCGGCGGCAGCGCGAGCTCCTCGGCGATCTGAGTGTTCCTGATCGCCGTCGCCTCATCGAGCGTCTTGCCCTTCACCCATTCGGTGACGAGCGACGACGAGGCGATCGCCGAGCCACAGCCGTAGGTCTTGAACTTGGCGTCCTCGATCCGGCCGTCGGGACCAACGCGGATCTGCAGCTTCATCACGTCGCCGCAGGCCGGCGCGCCGACCATCCCCGTGCCCACGCCCTCGGCGTCCTTTGCGAACGAGCCGACGTTGCGCGGGTTTTCGTAGTGGTCGATTACCTTGTTGCTGTATGCCATGTGCTTCTCCTAAATGACCCCGAGTGGAGCGGGCTCCATCAATGCGCTGCCCACTGCACCGCATCGAGGTCGATGCCTTCCTTGAACATTTCCCACAGCGGACTCAACTCGCGCAGCTTGCCGACCTTGCGCTTGATCAGGTCCACGGTGTAATCGATCTCCTCTTCCGTCGTGAAGCGTCCGATGGTGAAGCGGATCGAGCTGTGCGCGAGCTCGTCGCTGCGACCCAGTGCGCGCAGAACATACGATGGCTCGAGGGAGGAAGAGGTGCACGCCGACCCCGACGACACGGCGACGTCCTTGATCGCCATGATGAGGCTCTCACCCTCGACGAAGTTGAAGCTCACGTTGAGGTTGTGGGGGACCCGCCGCTCCATATCGCCATTGACGTAGACCTCCTCGATCTCCTGGAGCCCCTGTGCCAGCTTGTCGCGCAGCATCCGGATCCGCTCTCCCTCGGTCGCCATTTCCTGTTTCGCCAGCCGAAAGGCTTCGCCCATTCCGACGATCTGATGCGTGGGCAGCGTGCCCGAACGCATCCCCCGCTCATGGCCGCCGCCGTGCATCTGGGCTTCGATGCGCACCCGCGGCTTGCGCCGCACGAACAATGCCCCTACGCCCTTCGGCCCGTACGTCTTGTGCGCCGAGAACGACATGAGATCGACCTTGAGCTTCGAGAGATCGAGCGGCATCTTGCCGGTCGCCTGCGCCGCGTCCACGTGGAAGATGATCCCGCGCGCGCGACAAAGCTCGCCGATCGCCGCGATGTCCTGGATCACGCCGATCTCGTTGTTGACCGCCATCACCGACACGAGAATCGTATCCGGGCGCAGCGCCGCCTCGAGTTGCGCCAGATCAAGGAGCCCGTTCGGCAGGACCCCGAGGTAAGTGACTTCGAAACCGTCGCGCTCGAGCTCGCGCATCGTGTCGAGCGTCGCCTTGTGCTCGGTCACGACCGTGACGAGGTGCTTGCCCTTGTCCTTGTAGAAATGCGCGGCACCCTTGAGCGCGAGGTTGATCGACTCCGTCGCCCCCGAGGTCCAGACGATTTCCCTCGGGTCGCAGTTGACCAGTGCAGCAACGTGTTCGCGAGCCTCTTCCACGGCCTTTTCCGCCTCCCAGCCGAACGCGTGCGAACGCGAGGCCGGATTGCCGAACTGCCCGGTGAGGAACGGAATCATCTTCTGCGCGACGCGCGGGTCGACCGGCGTCGTCGCCGAGTAGTCGAGATAGATTGGTAGCTTCATTGCCTCATTCCGTCGCGGGTCACGCCACCGGCGCAGGTTCGGGCTTGCGCGCCGGCGACGGCGGCTGGCGGTGATCGTGCAGCACCGTCGCACCGGCCTTGTCCTGTTGCGCCACGAGCTGGGCGAGCGTCACGGAACGCAGGTAGACGAAGATGTGGGCATTGAGATTCGCCCACAGCTCGTGCGTCATGCATCGCTGCCCGTCGTCCTGGCAGCTCTCGCGGCCGGCGCATTGCGTTGCGTCGATCGGTTCATCGACGGCGAGAATGACATCGGCCACGGATACGGTGTCGGCGGGCCGCGCGAGGTGATAGCCACCGCCCGGGCCGCGCACGCTTTCCACCAGTCCCGCGCGGCGGAGCTTGCCGAAAAGCTGTTCGAGGTACGACAGCGAGATCTTCTGCCGCTCCGATACGCCGGCGAGCGTAACGGGACCCTTGGTGCCGTGCAATGCCACGTCGATCATCGCGGTCACTGCAAATCTTCCCTTGGTGGTAAGGCGCATAGTCAATCACCCGTTCGGTTGAAGTCTCGCTGGGCGCCGCTGCGACGGCGCTTCGATAGGTCCCTCGATTCCATCCTCTCCTCGTTCAGGTAGCTTATTATACCCGAGTAGATTAGTCAACTAAAAGCCTGACGAGTTCAGTCGATCATTTGATTGAGACGCTTGGGGTCGAAGCCTTCGGCGGTTGCGCGGGCCTCTGCGCATTCGACACCCTCGTGCCGCAGTTGTGCGATCAATCGCTCGAGCCGGGCGTCGCTCTCCGCAACATGGTCGATCAGCCGGTGAATCGCCTGGACCATGGGGTCGTTCATGTCGGACGAAATGGCGTAAGCGGAGAAGCCCATCTTCGTCGCATGGTCTTCCCGGCGCGCGGCGTCCTCGCCCATCAGGACCCTCGCCGGAATACCGACCGCGGTTGCTCCAGGCGGAACATCGCGCACTACGACGGCATTTGAGCCTATCTTGGCGCCATCTCCCACTAAAATGGGGCCAAGGACCTTGGCGCCGGCGCCGATGACGACGCCTTTTCCCAACGTCGGGTGTCGCTTCCCCTTGTTCCACGAAGTCCCGCCCAGAGTGACGCCGTGGTACAGCGTGCAGTCGTCGTGAATCTCCGCGGTTTCGCCGATGACGATTCCCATTCCATGATCGATGAAGACGCGTCGCCCGATCGTCGCGCCGGGATGGATCTCGATGCCGGTGAGCCAGCGCCCCCAGTGGGAAAGCCAGCGTGCGAGCCAGCGCCACCCCCATCGCCACAGGCGGTTCGAAACGGCCCGGTGCCAGACGAGCGCATGGAGCCCCGGATAGCAGGTCAGCACCTCCCAGCGGGTTCGCGCCGCGGGGTCCCGGTCGAATACGACGGCGATGTCTTCACGCAGACGGGCAAACATGACGCAATTCTCCCATCTCCGACTGCTCCACTCAACTATTGAGCCGGCAATTCCTTGATCAAGCGCAACGCGCCTAATTCGAGCGCTCGATCGAAAAACAGTGCGCCCCGACGCTTGCTCGCGGTCCGCGTGCCGATCGCCATTGCGATGCGAGCGGCGCCCACCCGGTCAGCGTCGGGTAGCCGACCGCGCCCGTGCGAAGCGTGATGCTCGCGAGCGTCGATCGTGATGGGGCTCGACTTCCGGGGGACTCAATCCGACGGACAAGGCGATCCGGTTCGGCATCATCGCGCTCAGGGTCGTCGAGATCGGGCTCATCACGCCAGCGGTCGGGGCGAAGGTCTACATCATCGCCTCGCGCGCAATGTGCCGATGAGGGAAACCTTTCGTGGCGTCGTGCCGTTCCTGATTTCCGACGCGGTGCGAATTACGTTGCTCATGTTCTTTCCCATACTTGCGCCGGGGCGGGTCCGCGCGCTGGGATGAGAATCGCGACCCCCGCCGGCCGGCGCTCAGCGAAGCAGGACGGCTGCCACGACCAGTCCGGCCGTCACGATCCCGAACAGCACCATATAGGCGATGTACAACGTGAACGACCGCGCCGCGATGCCGATCCACGACCCGCCGTAGACGGCGCGCAGCGACCAGAGCATGTAGATCGCCGCCCACGTAGCGAGCAGCGTGCGCAGCGACGAGACGGGGATCGCCATCGCGGCGACGCCGACGAAAAACAGGAACGCATGGTCATGTGCGGCGAAGACGAAGTGCTCGCCGTAGAGCCGCGGGCGATTCGGGTGGCGCTTCCGGCGGCCGAGATAGACGATCTTCAGCAGCGCAGCGAACGCCGGAAGCAGCAGGAACATCGCGTACGGACCGTAACGCAGCATGCCGTCGGTCACCTGTGCAATTCTCTCGCTGCTGGAAAGCCCGCTGAAGTTGGCGATCCGTCGTCGCAGACCCGGAATCGCGTCCTGCGCGCCGCTTGAGCTCGATGTCCAGATCGTCGTCGACTGACTCCGCCGCGCTCTTCTTTCCCTTCGCCGGCCCGGTCTTCGCGTCGGCCGTTCCGGTGGTCGTCGGCTTCAGAGCCTCGTCGAGCTTGACGACTTCGAGGCCGCCGAACTCGATCTCGATCCGCAACACCGCGAAGAGGAGCAGGCTCGCGACGAGAAAGAGGCGCGCCGGCCGGATATAGCGGCGGCGGCGGCCGGCAAGGTACTCGCGCGTCAGGAAGCCGGGCCGGAACAGCAGCGCGCCAAGTGTCCTCCACAGGCGTCCGTCCAGCGCGACGTAGCGACCGGCGGCCTCCCGCATGAACTCCCGCAGCGTGGGCAGCGTCCGTTTGGTTTCCTGTCCGCCGGCAGGGCAGTACGCGCCCGGGGCCGCTGCGCCGCAATTGCGGCAGGTCGCCGCGACGCCGCCATCGGGCAGGGACGAAGCGATTGCCGCCGCCGGCGCAGGCACCAGGGATCTGCGCGCGAAGAAAAACCAGCGCGACATCACCGAGGCCCTTCGCGTCCGACGAACTGATCGATCCGCGCGAGAATCCCGCGCAGGATATTGACCTCCTCCTTCTCGAGTGCCGCGCGCGCGAACAGGCGCTGCAACCGCGGCAGCAGCCGCCTCGGCATCCGGGGGTCGAGGAATCGCATCGCGACCAACGTTCGATTCGCGTGCGCGTAGAGCGCCGCGATCTCGTCGGCCGTCGCGGGTTTGAATCGTGGTGCGCGCCACACGTCGCCGCCGACCACGGCGAGACGCAACTCGTAGGCCGCCACCTGCACAGCGGCCGCCAGATTGAGCGACCGGTAATCGGGATTCGCGGGAATCGTCGCGACGATCGTGCAACAGGCGAGCTCCTCGTTCGACAGACCGGACATTTCGGTTCCGAAGACGAGGGCGACATCGCCGTGCGCCGCATGCGCGGCCACCTCGATCGCTGCGGCGCGCACGGGCATCACGCGGCCCGCGAACGCACGCGGCCGCGCCGACAAGCCCACCGTCATCACGCATCCCGCGAGTGCATCCTCGAGGGTCGCGACCACGCGCGTCGCCTCGAGCACCGCCGTCGCGCCGGACGCGAGCGCCACTGCGTCCGCATCAGGGAACCGCTTGGGGGCAACGAGCACGAGCCGGCCGAGGCCCATCGTCGACATCGCGCGTGCCGCGGCACCGATGTTGCCCGGATGGCTGGGGGCGACAAGGACAATGCGGGTTCGCGAGAGGCGTGTGGAATCGGGAGTCATTGCCGGCGAGCGAGAGGCGCGCGGCGAGGCGGCAAGCCGCCCGCGGTTACAATAGGGTTTTCGTTCTTTGCCTACCGCGAGCAAGCCGCGACGGCGGCCCGGCGCGGCACAATCGAACCATGCACCCGACGCTCACCATCGCGGTCAAGGCGGCGCGCCGCGCCGGCAACGTGATCAACCGCGGGGCACGCGACCTCGACCTCCTCACGGTAACGTCCAAGGGGCCGAAGGATTTCGTGAGCGAAGTGGATCGCGAAGCCGAAAAGCAGATCGTCGAGACGCTGCTCGGTGCCTATCCGGACCATGCAATTCTAGCAGAGGAAGGCACGGCCAAAGGAGCCAACGCCGATGCCGAAAACGTCTGGATCATCGATCCTCTCGACGGGACGACGAACTTTCTCCATGGATTCCCGCAGTACTGCGTGTCGATCGCGCTGTCGCATCGCGGGCAGATCACGCAAGGGGTGATCTACGATCCCTGCCGCAACGATCTTTTCACCGCGACGCGGGGACGGGGCGCATTCCTGAATGATCGTCGAATGCGGGTCTCGCGGCGGGATCATCTGCGCGACTGCCTGATCGGTACCGGCTTTCCGTTCCGCGACGGCAGCTACCTCGACACCTACCTCAAGATGATGAGGACGATGATCGAGCAAACGGCGGGCCTGCGCCGTCCGGGTGCGGCCGCACTCGATCTCGCCTATGTGGCCGCCGGCTTCTACGACGGATTCTGGGAGGTGGGGCTCAACCCGTGGGACGTTGCTGCGGGGAGCCTTCTCGTCCAGGAAGCGGGCGGACTCATTGGGGACCTGTCCGGAGACGGCGACTATCTGCACGGCGGGCAGGTGATTGCGGCGAATCCGAAGATTTTTGCCCAAATGGTCTCTGCGCTCGCGCCTTTCCGGCGAGAGCTGATCCGCGAGCGGCCGCCGGCGCCCGTCGAGCCGGCGCCCTGATCATCGACCGTCGCCCCACGCGGAGTCCTCGAACGCGCGGCGCTTCGTCGAAGCCAGAAAGTTGCGCGATTGCGCCGTTCAGATACCATGACGCGTCAAAGGTCTCCGAATAGCGGGGTCTGATGCCATTGGCATTTAAAGCCGCAGACCCGGCTCCGCCGAGACCTCACCGGGAGCCACGAATGGAACGCCGTTTCGGCACCATCGAAACCACACGGTTGCCCTCGCCTGGCCGCTTCGCGCTCGTGCTGCTGGGCGGGCTTTTGCTCATCGCGGCGACGCTCGGAAGCGCCCGCGCCGAAACCGTCTATGCATTGCGGCTACGGCTGCACCCGAGCGTCGCGGCGCCTGGAATACTCCCGCCCCAAGTGCGGACGAGGCTGGAAGCGCTGACCGGGACGACGCTGACCCTGATCGGCACCACGCGCACCGGCGGGCTCGAGCTCGCGTTGGCCGAACCGCGCGAGGCTGCCGATTTGAAGCCCGCGCTGCAGGCGTTGCGCGAGGACCGATCGATCCTTTGGGCTGAGCCCGCGGTTTTGCACGGCACCTCGCAAGTGGCACGCAAGCGCAAGGCGACCGGGAGGAACATCGACCCGATACCGGGGCCGGCGAGCGACCTCGGGAGCAAGCTGATGGTGCGCTTGGCCGACGGCGTCGCGCCGGACTGGTCGACGTTGCTGCCGCGATTCACCGACGCGCTCGGCGTGCCGGTTGCCGCCGAGCGCAAGATCGGCAACGTATGGGTGCTGCGTCTCGCGCAGGCGCAAACCGCCGCGCGGCTTGCCGATCTCGCGTTGCAGCTGCAGACCGTGTCGAGCGTCCGCTACGCCGACCCTGTGCTGCGCAAGTACCCGCGCTTCGTGCCCGACGATCCGATGTATCCGAAGCAGTGGGCGCTTTGGGACCCGGTGTCGGGCGTCAACGTTGCGCCCGCATGGGACCTACAGCTGGGACGCGCCCCGGTTGCCACGACCGTCGCCGTGATCGACACGGGGATCCTGCCGCACGAAGACCTGGTGAACCGGATCGTCGGCGGCTACGACTTCATCTCCGATCCCGACAACGCGCGCGACGGCAACGGCCGCGACCCCAATCCGCGTGACGAGGGAGACTGGAAGGACGAAGGCGCATGCGGCGGCTTTGCGGCCCGCCCGAGCTCCTGGCACGGGACGTTCGTCAGCGGGATCATCGCCGCCGGCTCGAACAACGGCGTCGGGATCGCCGGGATGGATCTCTTCGCACAGATCGTCCCGGTGCGCACTCTCGGCGAATGCGGCGGCACCGATGAGGATGTCTTCGCCGGAATGCTGTGGGCGTCCGGGGTTCCGATCGACGGCGTGCCGCCGAATCCCTACCCCGCGAAAGTGATCAACATGAGCCTGGGCGGCTCCGGCGGCTGCGCCAACGCCGTGCAGGAGGCAATCGACGACGCGCTCGCACAAGGCGCGGTGATCGTCGTGGCGGCGGGCAACGAAACCGACGACGCCGCGAACTTCTCCCCCGCCAGTTGCAGCGGCGTGATCACCGTGGGCGCGATCAACCGTTCGGGCGACCGCGCGTTCTACTCGAACTTCGGCCCACGCATCGACATCTCCGCGCCGGGCGGCGACGGCGATTTCACCGACTGGATCCTGTCGCTGTCGAACGAGGGCACGACGGTGCCCGCCGCTGAGGGCTATGCCTATGAGATCGGTACGAGCGCCGCCGCGCCCCATGTCGCCGGCGCGGCCTCGATGATGCTGGCCCGCAACCCGACGCTCACACCCGGCCGCGTGCTGTCGATCCTCCAGGGTACGGCGCGCAATTTTCCATCGACGTCGAGCTGCGCCGTCGGCGGTCTTTGCGGTGCCGGAATGCTCGACGCCGGACTGGCCGTCGCGAGCACGATCCCGGGAGACCTCGTGCCGCCCGCGGGCACCACCCCCATTATCGAGTACTACCGTTTCGACCTCGACCACTACTACATCGCCGACGCGACCGAGGCCGCGGCGATCGACGCCGACCCGGCTTCACCGAACCAGCGTACCGGGCTCTTCTTCTTCGCCTGGACGGATCCGTTGCAGGCGCCACCCGGCGCGCAACCGATGTGCAAGTTCTATGGCAGTGCGGCGTCGCTGATCGATTCGTTCTTCTTCACGGCGTCACCGGGCGAATGCAACTTCGTCGCCGCCAACTCCGACGGCACGTGGACGCTCGTGAATCCCGCTGCGTTCTACGTTCTTCCGACCGACGCGGACGGCAACTGCGCTGCGGGAACGGTGCCGGTATATCGTTTCGACAACAACCGCCGCGACTTCAACCAGCGGCATTCGATCGATCTAACCGTCAGGCGCGCGATGATCAATCGTGCGTGGGTCCCCGACGGCAGCGGGGCGAACGGCGTGGCGTTCTGTTCGCCGATCTGACGGAAACACGGGCGAGACCTGCAACGGCCGGCGGAAGGGTCCGTGGCCGCTCGCGTCCTGCGGCGACGCTAGGGTGCGCTCTTGGCCTCGCCGGACGCCGGCTCGGGAGTCGCGGCGGCGCCCGGTGCGCCGACCGCCCATTCCTTCAGCAGCGCATAGCCGACCGCGAGCAGCACGGGCCCGAGAAATACGCCGATGAATCCGAACGCGAAGGCGCCGCCCAGCACGCCCAGCAGCACCAGGATGAACGGCAGGTCGCTGCCGCGACTGATGATCAGCGGCTTGATGAAGTTGTCGACGCTCGACACGACCAGCGCCCCCCAGGCGAACAGGAAGATCCCCCAGCCGGTGTCGCCGTGAAGGATGAGCCAGATTCCGGCGGGGATCCAGACAAGCGGCGGACCGATCGGCACGGGTGACAGGAAGAAGGTGACCAAACCCAGCAGTGGTGCCGCGCTGATCCCGGCAAGCCAGAGACCGATGGCCATCAGGCAGCCCTGCGCGAGCGCGGTACCGAGAATGCCGAGGACCACGCCGCGAACGGTCGTCGCGGCGACGAAGGCGAGTCCGCGCCCACGCTCGCCCGCGATGCGGCCGACTCCCGCCTGCACCCGTTCGACCAGCGCGTCGCCATCGCGAAAGAAGAAGAAAGCGATGAAGATCGACAACGCGAGCTGAAGAATTCCACCCAGCACGGTGGCCCCGCTCGCAACGAGCAGCTTCCTCGCGGGCTCGAAATATTTGCGCGCCTCGTCCAGCAGCCGCGCGGTGTCGTGCGCGAACATCCCCCACGTCGCCGCCGCGCGCTCGCCGACGAGCGGGAGTCCCGCGACCCAGCTCGGCGGTTCGGGTGGCCCCTCGCGTACCAATTCCTGCACCCGATCGGTGACGTTCGCGGCATTGTCGGCGATCGTCACGCCGACGATTACGAATGGAGCGAGCACGGTGAGCGCGATGAGCAGCACCATCACCAGCGCGGCGATGCTGGAGCGGCCACCGAGCCACAGGCGCGTGCGCAGGAACAGCGGCCAGATCGTCGCGCACAAAATGACCGCCCAGACGACTGCCGTGAGAAACGGCCGCAGCACGAGAAAGCAACCGATGATGAGGATCGCCAGGACGACGAGCGTCAACGAGCGGTCGATGTGGAGGGCGGGTCTCATTGTTGGTCGTTGCCGGCACAGCCGCGCCAGTCGTCGGCGCAGTTTGCCACAGCCCGGCGAGCGCCGGGGCAGTCCGATGCCTAGCGGCCGGAACTCGATTCGGCGAGGCGCACGGGCCCGCGAACGAATCGGGGCAGGACGCGGCTGCCGCCGGCGCCCGTACGAATTCGGATGCAACGGCCGAATGCGGCTCTCCGTTCACTGGTGCCCGTTCCGTTCACCCTGGCGCTTCCGCCGCAGGATCTCCGCCCGAAACTGGGCAAATTGCTTGCGGGTCTCGGCCTCGAGCACCGCCGTCCCGATGAGGGGCGGTATCCAGTGCCCCGATATGAATCGGCCATGATTGGTGATCCGGGTCGCGCTGCCCTCGACGGCGAGGCGGGTGGTGAACGCGGAAGCCTTCATGTCGCCGCGGATGAGTTTCGAACGAATTTCCCGGAACGGCACGAATTCGATCTCGCGGACGTTGTCGAATTTGAGCTCGAATGGACCGAAGGCAAGCCGGCTCGTCTGCGCAACCTCGATGCTGTGGTCGTTGCGGCGGACGATCCTGCTCATGGCCACGTTCGAGACGAATTCAGCCATGTGGTCGTAGTCGGTCAGCACGTCCCATGCCTCCTGCGGCGTGGCCTCGACGACGAGATCGACGTCGACGTCAATCGCTTCGCCGTCGCGCCGGATCGCGACGGCAATATCCTGCGAATCCTGCGGTGCGCCGTGTGCGGCGACGGAAATCATTGCCAGGGCAATCGCGAACAGGAGGGCAGGAGCCGCGGTCGGCATGGTAGAAGAAGCGGCGAAGACGGATTATCGCCCGCGGCGCGATGGCCGGCATTGCTTCGCGGCGAGCATCGCGGTGTTCGACGCGGGCGCCGCACCGGCGTTCCCGGGCTCGCGCTCCGCCGGCAGCCCTTCGCGCCGCGCACGGCGGCGGTGTCGCGCCATGCTCCGGCGAAAGCCTCGCACGCGATTGCCGCTACGCTTCAGATGAGCACGCCAAATCCGCGTGCCGACTGGGGCGCTGCCGTCTACGCCGGCATCGCGGCGGGAATCCTCGCCGCCGTCGTCCAGGTTGGCCTGTGGTTCGTCATGACCAACGCGCTGCCGGCGATCCTTTTCAGGGACGCGCGTTTTGCTGCTGCGAAGGTGCTCGGGCGCCGCGTGCTGCCACCGCCTGCGACCTTCTACGCGCGGGTGCTCTTTGCCGCCACACTCGTGCACTTCGCGCTTTCCATCGCCTATGGCTTGATCCTGTCCGCGCTCATCGCCCGTCTGCGGACTGCCTCATCGCTGCTCGCCGGCGCTGCTTTCGGCCTGTGCCTCTACATGATCAACCTGTATGGCTTCACAATGGCCTTCCCCTAGTTCGAGGACTCTCGCGATGGGATCGCCGTTGCCGCACACGTTGCGTTCGGATTGGCGGCCGCCGGTGGATACCGGCTGCTCGTGCGTCAGCGACGGCGCCTTGGCTCCAGCTCCAGCCCGCGCTGACCTGTCGATGCCGAGCTATGGCCTTGCGTTGGGCCCCACCACTTCGCGCCGAAACTCCCTGAGCTTGGCCGCTATTCGGCTGGCATTGTCGTTGCCCATCCGCATCATGATCTTCTGACCGGCCGAGCGCTGCTCGAGGTCGGGATTCGCGTATTCGTAGAGGACTTTGGGTTGCGTGAGCCTGATCGGGCCGCGCACGACAGGCGCAGCGAGCATGTCGTCGATCGCATCGACGAGCCGGTCATTGAAGTTGCCATTCGGGTATCCGAGCTCGCGATAGGCCTGCTGAAACAGCGGGTAGAAGCGCACATAAAGCGCCGCCAGCGTCTTCGCGTCGACCGCCTCGGCCGCCTGGACGTACGGCGCATAGCGCGCAGCGTTCTCGGCGGCTATCGCGACGTCATCTCCGCTCCCCGCCGTCGCGAATCGCCCGGGCACGGGCCTGACCGGCAGAACGCGTGTCGCGACCGAGCGACGCGGAAGATTGTCGACCGTCGCGACGATGTGGCGAATGACGTCCTCGCGCCGCAGGAGCTCGAGCGCGCGAGCGCCGACAACACCGGCAATCCCATCCAGCACCGTCGCGTCGCTGTCCTGCAGCGGCGGTAACGGTGTCGACGCCGGTTGCGCACTTTCGACCGGGTAACGAATCGGCGGCGTCACCGCTGCCGGCGGAGCCGTTTGCGCCGGCGCGGGTTCGATCGACGGCGAGACGGCCGGTGCTTCGGGGCCGCGCCGCCAAAAATAAAACGCCGCTGCGACACAAAGAACGAGCACCGCAACCACGACCGGCCAGACCGGCATCTTTCTCGGCGACGATCCGAGGCGCCGCGGGTCTCCCTCGAAGAGCTGCGGCGGTTCGGCGCCGAATGCGGGTTCGGCGAGAACGCCTTCGCGATGGACGTGCGATTCGACCATGGGAGACTCCTTCGGTGGATGGCAAGTCTTCGACCGGATGGGAACGATTCAGTTGCCTGTCCGCCGGCGCTTCAAAGAACGCCATCCGTTTCCTTGCGCGACCTCTCGCGACAAGCCCCCGAGCAACCCTCGATCGGCCGATGCGTTTAGCGTGAAGAGTCGAAGCGGACGGCGGGGCATGGTCCTTCGCGTCGGCGACCGGCCCGCTTCGAGCCGAACGCCGATTTCGTCGGCGTCGCCGCTTACTGCACCCTCCCGTTCCACTGCAGCGGACCGCTGACGCGCACTTGCTGGCGATAGATCAGTTGCTGCGCCCCAGTACACCTCGGTGAAATACGGGGTGGGATGCGGCGGCACGTTCCCGACCGTGTAGTGGCCGAACTGGTCGGTGTCCGCGGGGGAGCTTCGACCGAGAACCGGATGAATCAGCGAAACCGCAACGCCGGGCACCGGCCGCCCGGCGCCGTTCGTCACCGTCCCCGCAACCGGCACGCCCGCCTGCCCCAGCACCCCGCCGGAAAGCGCGGCGAAAAGTATCGTCGCAGCCAGTGCGAGTCCAACGATGCGCGCTCCGTTTCGCATGGTCGTGGCGAGGCCGCGGGCGACGCTTGCTTGGCCCCGAATCCGCCCGCAACCGGGTCGAATTTCGAGGCTGCGAAATTCACGGGCGCGATGTTGGCCTCTTTCGGCTCGATTTTCGGGCCGACGCGCTCGAGCGTAACCTTGCCGAGCTTGATTTGGCCCGCCACCCTGTCTCTTTCGAATGACTTCGGGGCTTCCGATCGCGGGATTCTGCAGGAAGCAGCGGACGACCAAGCCGCCCATCGAGTGGGCGACCAGAATGATCTTGAAAACCTTGCGCGCTTCGGCGTCATCGCCGCAGACCTGATCGCGAATGCGCAGCACCAGGTCGGACAGTGCCTGCGCGGCCTCCTCGATCGACGGAACCTTGCCGCTGCCCAGATCCGGGTCGGCCTGTTCATAGTAGCGATGGATGGCGATGCTCTGGGCGGGGAGCGCGCCGTCCGCTTCCGAGCCGCCGCGAAACACGTCGCGATAGCCGTAGTCCTTCATCAGACGGACCAGCGGCGACTCGAAGATCAACCGCTCGACCTTGCCGTCCCACGCCTGGCGTATCTTCGTCGCACCCAGCTCGAAGCCCATGTACGGCGTCGACACCGTATCGACGATCTCCTTCTCCGTCATGGCGTAACCCCGAACATAGATGCGTCCAGATGGACGGCGTCCTCGACGTACAGTCATTGCCGCTGCCGCCGGTCGTGCAAAAGGCTTACGACGCCAAGCAGCAGGTTCGCGCGTCATATTACTTCGAAGCAGCCGTCGCCCCGCGAGGCGCCTATACCTACGACCTCAGCCAGCGCACGCGCGCCAACAACAGCGCGATCCTGCGCCAATTCGACGAGCTGTTTCCTGCCACTGGCGCGGCAGCGGCGCCGCGCAGCCCCTATCTCTTCTCGGTCTTCCTGGATACGGCGAAGATCGCAGCCGAGAAATCCCTGATCTTCTCGATCGACCTCGCCGTGTCGACGACCGGCTACGAGATCGACGGCGGCCTCTGGGCGAAATCCCATATTCCGGCGGAATACCTCTTTCGCAACACGTTGGTGCTGAAGGCAACGCCCGGGGCCGCTCTCGAAGACTGGGTCGTCACTTACGTCTGGTCGGACGACAAATGGGCGCCCGCAGCGGGCCGGCGAGCCGAGTTGAAGGACAGTTCGTTCGAGGTTCCGGTGGAGAGCGCCAAGGGGTTCAAAGCGACGCTGCGCCTGCGCCCGGCACACTGGCAATAGACTCCCTGTCCCCGGAAACCGGTCGCGACGATGATCCGCAGGGGCCTGGGCGCGGGGAAGCGCCGATCGCGTGGATTTGGAACGCCTGCAGTGCCGTTTCCGGGGTTCAGGGAAGGTCCAGCGGTTCCTTCACTCCAAAGCGTTTGGCTTCTCGCTTCCAGATGCGTACGCTCAGTTCGGGCGCTTCCTGGGTGACGCGGTTCATTTCCTTGCGCACCTGGTCGAGGCATACCTTGGCGTTGCCCCGGGACTCGACTGGGAGGTGCAAAGTCTCCTCGATGTCGCGTCGGATCGCCGAATACCAGTCAGCGGCGGATCCATGCGCCACGGCCCGCTCGGAAAAGCGCAGGAATGTCTGGAGCGCCGCCAGGACTGCCGCCAGAATGCTCACGGAAGCGACGACAAGTGCGCGCGGCGAGTCCTTTTCGAGGCCCGCGAATATCGCCGTTCCGACGACGCTTGCGAAGACCGCGGCGGGCACGCCGATGACGTAGTTGAGCAGCCGAAACCGATCGGCCGAAGCGTAGTGGGCGGCCTGCGCCGCATAGACGCGCTTGTGCCAGTCCTCGAGGACGTGCCCGACCTCGGGATTCCACCCGCCGTCCCCGCTCTGCGGCACATCTTGAGCCGTGTCGTCGGAGTCCATGGTCACCTCCTTGGGCGCGTGCCGCCATCTTCGCCCCGGATCCTTCCGCGACGCAAGCGCCGCCGCGACTGGCGCCGCGAGATCGAGATTTCCAGCCGCAGCATCCGCCAGTGGAACCCCGCGCATCGTGCGACCGGCGCGACCGAACGACCCGAGCAAGCGCCGCAGGGTTCGGTAGTCTCACGGGAGTGAATATTCTGCCAATCGATCGCGGAAGATGCCGGCGCGACCAAAAGGCGCTGCACCGTCTAATGTATGACGTAAACAGGGCGCGGCCACGGGATGTCCGCGGCCTTTCGCAGCGCTCTGAGCGGTCGCGTCGGCTCGTCTTCGGCGATCTCCCGACGCATGCCCATCGTGGCGGATAAGCTTGTGGATCTCATGAGGAGCGGAACCATGCCAGCGACAAGACCTACGTTCGGTGCATTCAACCAGGGGGATGTCCCCTCAATCGCGTGTTTCAACAAGGCGGCCACGCCGCTCGGCGTCGATTTCGATGCCCTAATCGCGGCCATGCAGAAATTCATTGACGACGACGTCGTGCCGGTGTGGGGGACGCCCGCGAAGCTCGTGAAGTCGACCGGATTCCTGCCCGGTCACTGGGCGATGGTCTTTCTCGACAATGCAGATCAGGCCGGCGCTCTCGCCTACCACGACCTGACGCCTGATGGCCTCCCCGAAGCCAAAGTTTTCGTCAAGACGACACTCGACAATCACGACCTCGTCAGCGTTTCGGCTTCGCATGAGCTGGTCGAGATGCTGGTCGATCCCGCGATCAATCTGATGACGACGGGTCCCGACCCGAAGCTTGTTTACGCCTACGAGAGCGCGGACCCGGTCGAAGCGTTGAGCTACCTGGTCAGCGGTATTGCGATGACCGATTTCGTCTATCCGGCGTATTTCGAGGCCTTCCACAAACCCGGGTCCGTGCCGTTCGATCGTCTCAAGAAGATCAACAAGCCGTTTCAGATCCTCTCCGGTGGCTATCAGATCATCTTCAAGAACGGAAAATGGACTCAGGTCTTCGGCTCCGAGGCGAAGAAGAAACGCTTTTCCAAAGAGGACCGCCGCGGCCATCGGAGCGAGCAGCGCAAAGCCAGAAAGCTCAAGCCTGCCGATCCCAAGAAGATTGCCGCCGCCACAGCGAAAGCGATGGGCAAGACAAAGAAGCGCTAGGTGTCGATCGCCAAGACGTTTCATCCGCGACGAATGCGCCGAGCGCATGCCGCCTTCGTCGTCCCCGCGCAGGCGGGGACCCAGTGTCGTTGCGCTTCAGCTTCACAGGAGGCTTCTGGCCGAGCAGCTTGCCCTTGTTCCACGGTATTACACGTCGCACGGTCGTCGTGGCGGTATCCATCAACGGCACCTCTGTTGAGGGAAAGGGGCTTCATTCATGTTGATCCCGCCGGACGGGTGCTTGTCGACCCCAGGCTGCCGGCCAGGCCGCTCCGCGGCGGCCAATCCCAGACACGACGGCTGGCTATCGGCCGAACGTCGGCCACGGCAAGGTCGCGACCGCCCGTGGGATGGTCCGCGTCTCCGCCGTCGGCCCGATCGATCCGCACACGGGAATGGTCGTCCCCGGCTCGGTCGGAGAGCACACCCGGCAGCGCGCCACGAACCTGAAGGCGACGCTCGCTGTCGAACCGTTCCAAACGTCCCCGTCAGGGGGCCACCGATGCACCAGGGCATCAGGCTCGTCGTCTATCCCGTCCGGGACCTGACCAAGGCGAAGGCGCTCTTCCGTGAGGTCCTCGGCGTCGAGGCCTACGTTGACTCGCCGTACTCCGTCGGCTTGGCCACGCCAAGGGCCAGACCGGCCCGATCGGCTACGTCGAAGTCGCCGACATCGAGGCTCGCCTCGCCGGCTTCCTTGTCGCAGGGGCCCGCGAGCGGAAGCCGATCTCCGACGTCGGCGGCGGGATGAAGATCGCGTGGGTCGAGGACGCCGATGGCAACCTCATCGGGCTCCGGCAGCCGCTCGCATGAATCGCCGCTTGAAGGATAGGAAATCCAACGGCACGACGCGTCATCGCGAGAAGCGTTACCGGAAAATTCCACGGTGAAAACACTGACCGGCAGCTGTTGATCGGTCTGCGACCGTGGAGTCTGACCGCGAACTGCTTGACCGTCGACGGTCGCAGTTCGACTGCGGGCTCAACCGGTCCACGCAACAGATTGATGAAATCGCTCAGCTTGGAATTCCCCCGATTCTCCGGACACTATGCTAAGCCCGCTCGAGTCCGTTCGAACTCCATTGGGCTGACTTGCCCGAGCATCGAATGTCGGCGCCTGGTGTTGTACAAGTCATCAAACGAACACCCATAGTACCGAATCCCGCGAAGTTCTCTACCCGTGGCACCCCTGCTCACCGTGATCTGGTTCCGCGCACAGCAACAGCGAAGACGGGATGACGAGTCCGAGCGCCTTGGCGGTCATCAGATTGATCCCAGGCTCAAATCTGGTCGGCTGCTCGATCGGCAGAGACCATCATGCGGTTCGCCTCGGTTCGCCTCTGTTCGGCTCTCCGCCACGCTCGCCGATTGCTACGGCTGATCGGTCCCAGGGCGGCCCGAAGCTCCTGCGCGTGACTCGCCCACCAGCGCTGCCACCGCCGCCCGCCCACGTACTTCACCCGCAGATTGTTTAAACCCAGCAGCGCACGAATCCGATTGCGGTGAGCAGTGCGCCATGCCCCAGCCGCCCCAGTCCCCGGTGCGCCCGCCGCGCGTCTTCTTCCTCCGGCGTGGGCACCCGTACCACCGACCATACCCGCCGCTCCCCGCCGGCATAGCGCAGCAGCATCACGAGCAGCTTGTCAGCGTGCAGCCGGTCGGTCTTAGCGCGCCGCGCCCGGCGGTTCACTTCAATGCTCGCCGAATCCACCACGATGTTGTCGATACCCTGCGCGAGGAGCCAGCGGGGCAGCCAGAAGCCGTCGCGCCCGGCCTCATAACAGCTGTGCACGCTCGCCTGTGGCGCCAGCCCGCAGCGCCCCTTGGCCTTGGCGATGCACTCGAGCAGCGCCGCAGTGCCACCGCCGCCACCGTATCGCGACTCGGGCTGCGCACCCCGTCGCCCAGCGCCAGTTTCCAATCCTTCTCGCTCAGTTCCAAGACCATCTACAGCGCGCTCGCTTCTACCGTGCTTTCTCCATCGCGCTAAACACCCGTTCACAGCGTTGCCGGTCCCGTGCGTCGGCAACTCCCGGCTCGCCACACCAGGCAAGCAGCCATTCACCTGCGGTGTTGCCGGCCATCGTGGCGCCCTGGAATCGCTCTCGCAACTGCTTCACTTGTAACGCGAGGCGCTGCGCCGCGAACTCGGCTGGGGATTCGAGGCCGAGCAACATTTCGAGACTGAGCAGGATCTCGCGACGCGATTCGAAACCATGTTCGATTCGTGCTGCGTAGGTGGCGACGTCGGCTTCCCCGGAAAGGGCGCGCAGCGCGGCATCACGCCGCGCGACCATCTTCCTCTCCCACGAAGGTGCGAGCTCCGGCAGCCCTGCCCAGCGCCCGCTCACTGCCGCTATCGTCGTGCTGTCCACCGCGTTTCCAGTTGCCCGCACCAAACCGTCGAGCTCATCGCACAAATGCTCTTTTGCCGCGAGGTTGCGCCATATGGCCGCTTTGCGCGAACGAGTGCGCGCCGATAATGCGGCCTCGACCGCCGTCTTCGCATTCCTGAACCGGGTTTCGGCGACGCGCAGCGCTGCATCGGATCCGCGGATCCGCTTCGCCCACTGCTCCTCGAGATCGTATGTGGCTCGACGGATGTCGTTATCGGCCTTATCCGTCGCCACCGCCAATTGCTCGAGCGCCCTGCAGATCTCCTGCAGCGCACGATGGTTTTCGTGCTTGACGTTGTCCTCCTGCTTGCGCTTCGCCTGGCGTGCGTCGAAGATCGCGTCGCACCCAGCGCGAAACCGCTCCCAGAGCGCCCGTTCGTCGTGCCGCCCCAGCGCGAACGCTTTGGCTTGCGCCTGCCACCTGGCCTGGATTGCCTTGACTTGCGAGGGCGCGTCGCGGTCCATCGCCCTCGCCGAAAGTGCGGTGATCTCGTCGATCAACGCCTGCCGTGCCGCCTTCGCCTGATCGCGGGCTGCCGCCAGTGCATCACGCAACGGTGCGAGCGCGGCCCTGAGCCGCGCATCGCAATCCTTCCAGGATCTTGGTTCGATGTTACCGAGATCGCCGTCGCGCCAGGTGTGATCGGTTTCCCGTAGCCACTGCTCGATCGCGCGCCAGTCGCGAGCCTCTGTGAGCAGGGCCGCCGCGCGCGCCGCTGCGGTCGTGATGAACTCGTCGCGCCGTCTGCGGGCTTCCTTTCTCTGCGCGGACATCTCCGCAAAGTACCGGGCGGCGAGTGCATACGCCTTCTCGCACGCGCCGTCGAACCGCTCCCACAGCGCCTTGGGCACGCCGGCATGCTGCTGGTCGAGTGCCTTCCATTCGCCACGCAGTTTCCGGACTTCCGCTGCAAGCCGCGGCGGGCCCAGTTCCGTCGTCACGGCGGCCTCGGCGCGCTCGCACAACTGAATCCGCGCGTGTTGCTGCCCGAACGATTCCCAACGCTCAAGGTCCACCAGTTGCTGCATGAGCCGGCTCAACCGCTGAACCGTCGGCTTCGGCAACAGGCCGGCATTGGGTTTCCGGGCCCTGATCTCGTCAGCGGCGCCGCGGGCAATCTGAGTCTGGCCGGCAACGAGTGCCCGCTCGGCCGTGTGCAGCAGGCTGTGAATCTGTTGCCGCACCCCATTCGCTTCCTGCTCCGCCGCGCGAATCTGCGCCAGCCTGCGTTGTTCGACCACGATCAACGCGGCTTCAAATCGCCGTGTCAGGGCCGGCGTCCGAATAGTACGATCCAGCGTCTGCCAGCGTTCCGGCAGCTTTGCATCGTCAATGGACGTGCCGCCGGCAAGCTGTTCGGCTTCAGCGACAAGGTCTTCGGCGGCGCCCCGCGCCTGGAGCTCCCCAATCCACAGCTCGATGCGCCGCTGCGCCTCATCCAGCCTCGAATCGGTCGAGCGATCTTCGTATCTCTGTGCCTCATCGCGTAGCGCACCAAGCTCGGCGCGCACAACAGCAAGCGCTTCCACGGTGGCGGGTGGGTCCTGAATTCCAGCCAACTCGCTCAGCCTGCGCTCGAACCGCGCGCGCGAACGTTGCTCTTCGTGCTCGCGATCGAACCGCGCCTGCAAGGCCTGGCGGGCTAAGCCGGAGCGCGCCACGCGGGCCGCGTCGCTACCGACGTCCAGTGCCTCCCACCGGCGATTGAGCTCGATCACGGCCGTGAGAATCGGGCCGGATTTGGTTGCCAGTGCTTCGAGTTCCGCCAGAATCGCGTCCGCCTCGGCCGCCTGATGTTCACGGTCGGCGATCGCATCGATCCGCTTCCGCGCAAGCCGAGCCACGCCCCGATCGTTCTTAATGGCCGCGTCGGCGAGCTTGCGCAGGCCCTCCGGCGTGCGTACGCGCTCAGCCGCCGCCAGGCGCGTTTCCGCATGTTCGGCGACAAGCGCGACCTCGACCAACAACGCCTCATCGCGGAGCGCGGCAATCGCGACGCGGCGACGATCCGCGTCTCGCGTTCGACGCACCACGTCGAACCGGATCGCGTCGGTGCACCCGTCGGCCTCCAGTAGTGCCGTTGCTGCCTCGCTGTGCCGTGTTTCGGCAAGGACATGGCCCAGTGCGGCGGCGAGGTCAATACGCACTGCCGAATCAGTCTCCGCTTCCCAGGCTGTGGCAAGCGCGGAGACATTCGTGCAACGCTGGGCTGCCGCCGCGCGGACCTCCGGCGCGGGGTCGGACGCCAAAAGACTGGCGAGCTCGTCGGAGTCCGGTGGCAACTCTAATGCGCCAAGCACCCGCTGCGCGGGGTCGGCGTGTTCGTGCAAGGCGGATCGAAAGAGACGGCTGGCGATCATGCGGAGGTTGCGCCGCGTTCGAGCGACTGTGCGACCTTTCTCGCGTGAAGAGCGATGTTACCCAAAAATATGCCTTACCTGGCGGCCGATCCCACCTCCACCCTCTAGGCCGGCAACGGACGTGCTGTCATCTTTCTGGTTGCTCTGGAACGCCGCTTCTTGAAGTGAAGGGTGGAAGGGACGCACTGGAATCATCGACGATCAGTCCAAGTGGCCAGCTCCCGATGTCCAGCCTCGTCGTTCGATTTTCCTGTGCGGATTGTGATGCAGATGGGGTGAAGTCGCCATGGGAAGGCGTGCTCGGAGCCGATGATCGACCGGACCCGCGCCACACGACCCGCAAGGCAAGGCTCCTCGGACATTCCCGAAGACGTCCCTTGACGGGAAAGATGGGGGCGGGGTCCGTGAAGGACCAACGTCAGGCTATCGCGCTTTGCTCTGCGTCGAATCATTGCCTATCAAGGCGTAATACTGAACGGGCAGCGCTTGATCGACGCGGAAAATTGCAGAAGAAAAAGCCATTTTTGCAGAAGCGCCAAAAATGGCTAATCGGGTTGGAAGTGGCGGAGAGTGAGGGATTCGAACCCCCGTTAGGTTGCCCTAAACCTGATTTCGAGTCTGACGGAAAACGACGCTAGATCAACGCCGAGGCGCCTTCGGTGTCCGCAATTTTCGCCAAGTTTTCGCGGAATCGCCCCAGTAGGACTCGCCTTTGCGGACGCGCCGCATGAGTCGGGCCGCTGTGGTTGCGCTCCACGCGAGCGACCGACCCAAGCAGGGCTTCGAGTGGCGCGGGCTGCTCGGCCATGTCCATCGCTGTGCCACGGGCGTGTTCGCTGGACTGCGGGTCTGCGGCCAGCGTCTCGCCGGAACCGAAAGAGGATCGAGAGCGGAGGCGCGTGTAGCGGGCCGCGCATGGTCTACGTCACGTCGCGCGGGCGGCCACCGTTCTGCGTGTCCTGCGACTAGCGCTCGTCACTTGGGCGACCACTCGCGCGCGAGTTTCCGCGCTTCGGCACGCTGGTCGGGTGTCATCATGTGTTCCACTTGGTCGCGCATCCGAATTGCCCAGCTAATCTTTTCTTCGGACAGGCTAAACCACATGTCCGCCTGGACGTAGTCCTTCGGCACGCCCTGGCCCATGTAATACATGAGGCCGAGGAAGTTCCGGGCGGTATCATTTCCTTGGTCAGCGGCTTTCCGATACCACATCACAGCCTCGGCATAGTCCTGCGGCACACCGAGGCCACCGGCGTACATGATGCCGAGGTATAGCTGCGCCGCGGCCTGTCCTTGGTCAGCAGCCTTGCCAAACCACTTCGCGGCTTCGGCGTTGCTATGGGGCACGCCTTTGCCGTTGTAGTACAGGCGGCCGAGGGAGAACTCGGCGTCGCTGTCACCCTCGTTGGCAAGCGGCTCGTAAAGCCGCAATGCCGTCGCGAAGTCGCCACGGCTATCGGCCGCCTTGGCATCATCCAGCGGCGCGGCAAGCGCGGGGCTTGTAAGCGCGCCCGCCAACAGCCACGCGGTGAGCACAAAGGGGAACGTTCCCACCATGATTGTCCGACCCCCTTTTGTCATGGCACGGGTGGCTCCCCCGCGTTCGTATTAGTCCTCCCCATCGGCCCCACCAGCATGGCCTCCACGGCCGCGAGCTGCTCCGCCATGTGCATCGCCATGCCGCGGGCATGTTCGCCGGCCCGCGGGTCGGGTGCGAGCACCTCGTCGGCCAGGGCCACAAGATCGCGGGCGAAATGCAGGACCTCGCGCAGCGGTTCGCCATAACTCACCGGCCTGGGCAAGCCCGTACGCTTCGCGCAGGGCGTCTATCAGGGCCGCGGAAATGCTGAGAGGTTCAGTTTCAGCCATGACCTTTCGAGCAAGCGAGCGGCAATGCGTGCGGCTACCGCCACCTGTTCGTGATGTAGCGATACGTCCCTTCGTTATCCAAGCCGGTCGTCCTTGGCCCCTCCCGGACGAAAAACCACTTGCGGTCCTTCCAGCGAACGAACGCTGGCTCCGGCGAACGATCGACTGCAATGACCCAGCAAATCTCCCCATCAACGGTCTCGATGTGATCGTTGCAGTATTGCTCGGAGCAGTTATCGGGGCCACGGCCGTGACCAGCGCCGTCGCGAGCACGGTGGCCCATCCCCGTATCCGGTTGGCCCTAGAATGGGATCAATGTCGGACTTATCGCCACGCAGGGTTGCGGCCCAAGCACGGGCAGCGAAGCGTTGGTATGTCTACCTCATACTCTGCCGCAACGGAACAATCTACACCGGCATAGCCCGGAACGTGATTGTGCGCTACGCACACCACATCGCGGGCACTGGGGCGCGCTACACCAGGGCCAATCCGCCGCGGCGGCTGCTCCTCAAGTTCGCCTGCCTGAACCAGTCGGAAGCCAGCCGGATGGAGGCGGCGATCAAGAAACTAGCCGCTACCAACAAGCGGAAACTGGTCGGCAAGACCGCTGCTGCCGCGCGAAAGCTCCTATTGAGTTGACCGATTGCGGAGCACGTAGGTGGAATACCATGCGCGAACGTCTGCAATGGAGCATAGCAACCGCCGCGGCGGCAGGCGCGCCGAAGAAACCGGGAGGTGCCTTTGGTAAGGTGCCGAGCGTTGCGCTGCTGAAGACCGAAATCGCAATGGTGCTATCAACGCCCGTTTTGGAGCTTGGTCCGGGGTCACGTCGGCGACATTGGTGAGTTCGTGCGAACGAACATCCCGCTTGAGAGAGTGAGCAGTGACGACGAACCCTCGGCGGCGCGACATTCGTCAACTTACGAATGGAGCCGAAGATGGCGCAGCGCACGCGATTGAAGATCGACATAGCGAACCCGAACGCAGCGGGGATCGATGTAGGCTCGGCGAGTCATTTTGTGGCGGTGCCGCCGGACCGGGACGACGAGGCGGTGCGGGAATTCACGAGCTTTACCGAAGATCTGGAGCGCCTCGCCGATTGGCTGGCTGCCTGCGGGATCGACACGGTGGCGATGGAATCGACGGGGGTGTACTGGATACCCTTGTTCGAGTTGTTGGAGTCGCGGGGCCTGACCGTGTATCTGGTCAATGCCCGGCACGTGAAGAACGTCTCGGGGCGCAAGTCGGACGTGCTGGACTGCCAATGGCTGCAGCAGCTGATGAGTTACGGTTTGCTATCGGGAGCATTTCGACCCAAGGACGAGATCTGCGCTTTGCGCTCGATCATGCGGCAACGGACGATGTTGTTGTCCTACCAGGGACAGCACATCCAGCACATGCAAAAGGCACTGTCGCAGATGAACATACAGCTCGGCAATGTCATTTCCGACGTGGTCGGCGAGACCGGTCAGAGGATCCTGCGCGCCATTATCGCCGGCGAGCGCGACCCACTGAAGCTGGCCGAGCTCAAACATGGCCGGATTCAGGCGAGCACGGAGCAAATCGCCATGTCGCTGCACGGCAACTGGCGGGAGGAGCATTTGTTTGCGCTGACCCAGGCAGTGGAGCTGTTCGATGCGTATTCCCAGGCGCTACAGCGCTGCGACATCCGGCTCGAAAGCATGCTCGACGCGTTGAGCCGAACCAAGGACGAACCCGGACCGACGAAGCGTCGCCGCATCAGCAAAGTCAAGAATGCCCCGAAGTTTGATGTGCGTACCTATCTCTTCCGCATCTGCGGCGTCGACCTGACTGCCATTGACGGCATCGACACCACGACGGCACTGAAGGTCATCGCCGAGGTCGGCCCGGATCTGTCGCGCTTCAAGAGTGCCAAGCACTTTGCCTCGTGGCTCGGATTGTGCCCGGGCACCAAGATCTCCGGGGGCAAGCTATTGTCAGGAGCCACCAAGCGCACCGCCAACCGCGTCGCCCAGGCGCTGAAAATGGCTGCCATCTCACTTCGCGCCAGCCAATCCGCCCTCGGCGCCTATTTCCGCCGCATGTGTGCACGGCTGGACAAAGGCAAGGCCGTGACCGCGGTCGCCCATAAGCTCGCGCGCCTGATCTACACCATGCTCACCAAAGGCGCCGCATATGTCGATCAAGGACAGCAATACTACGAAGAGCGGTACCGCCAGCGCGTCCTGTTCCACCTCAAGAAGAAGGCCGCCGCAATGGGGCTGGAGCTCGTGCCGGCGCAGCCTCAACAGGCATAAAGCCACTTCATCAATTCAGCTACTTGCGAATGGTTTCTTGAGAGCGAATTGAGTTGGTAGACCGACAGGCAGTTCGCGGCCATGACCCGCCGGTCGCCCTCGCCTCCCAAATTACTCGGAACCGGTCATTACCGCGGTCACCACGCCGGGTGTGGCGAGCATGCCGCGGTCGTCCGACGGCTTCACCGCCAGCAATGAGATGCTCTTTACGCCGAACTTCTTGCTAGCACCACGCGCATTGTCCGAGATGAACTGGTAGGTCGGATTGTCCTGGACTTTGACTACCTTCATGCCGGCTGTTGCGATTTGGCCGCGATAGTTGTCCTGCTGGGCAGCTCCGCCAATGCAGGCGGCCCACAGCGTCGAGTTGCACACGATGTTTTCGGGCAGCTGAACCTCGGTGACAATGTCGGAGATCGCAAATCGGCCGCCGGGTTTGAGTAGGCGTGCCACCTCGCTGAAAACCTTGCTCTTCTCAGTCGCCAGATTGATTACGCCATTGCTGATCACCACGTCGACCGACGCCGCAGGGGCCGGGACATTCTCGATGTAGCCTTTCACGTACATCACGTTCGTGAAACCATCGCGGTCGCGCAGGCGTTCGGCCTTGGCGCGCTGTTCATCAGTCATGTCGACTCCGATGACTTTCCCGCGCGGACCAACCTTCAGCGCTGCGATGAACGTGTCCATGCCCGAGCCACTACCCAGGGAGGACGGTTTCGCCTTCCTTGAGATCGGCCATATGGAAATAGTAGCCGACACCGGCGAACGACTCGATTGCCTCTTTCGGGATGCGATCTAGATCGGCAAGCGCGTAACCGAGGCGTTCGGCCATGGCTCGACCCATCTCGAAGTGGAACTCGCCATGCGGATTCTCCGCGACGCTTCGGTACATCGCCTTGACCTTGGACTCAAGTTCCTTCGGGTCGAAATTGACGGGCGTAGCCATGGTGGTCCTCCTGAAAAGAATCGGTGTTGGTCGGCCAGCGCCGCACACCGCCCCTGAGCAGGGGGTACTCGCGCGGCACACAGGTGCTGCGCCCGGCGGGGAAGCCGCTGTGCGGCCCAAGGACCCGGGCGGTGGTGACGGATAGGCGTTACACAAATCCGAATACTTGGGGTTTCGGTTGTGCGGGTCAAGCGTCGGTACCTGCCTCGGCAAGCTTGACCTCAACGCCAAAGCGCGCACTGAAGCGATGAACAGGTGGCGCAGACGTAGGCAGGCAACCTTGCCCGGACTTCGCTTCCGACTCTGCAATATGTCGCGCGATCGCCCCGTTGACCTCGGACGCATGTGTCAGCGGGCCCATATGGCCGGCGCCTGCGATGACCGCGAGACGGGCGGCGGGCATGAGTGTCGGCAACGTCTCTGCAATCAGGCGCGTTGGCGTGGGTGCATGCTCGCCGCGCATGATAAGCGCGGGAATGCGCAGACCGACGTATGTACTTGCTGGTGTCGGCTCATCGATCAGCGCGCGAAAATCGAGCGGCGCTTTGGGCGCCCAGCGCGTCAGCGCGGCCTGCACGGATGGCCGCAGCGTGGCCCATGCGCCCCGTCCGCCCCAGTAATCGACAAACGCAATCGCTGCTCGGCGATAGTCGCCGCTGATCACACCGTCAGCAGTCTTGGTGGCGATTGCCAGGATTTCCGCAAACGCGGCAGCCCCGCGGGCGCCCATCGCCTTGAGGAGATGGAAGGCAGACGGCTCATAGAGAGTGAGGCTGGCGATACGGTTCGGCCTCTCGACAGCCGCGCGCAGCGCGACACCGCCGCCATAGGAGTGGCCGACGAGGTGCACTTTGCAACTGGAGCGATCGATGATCTCGATGGTCCTGGCCGCCTCGTCCGCGAGAGTGAAGGCGTGTTCACCACTCCACGGACCCGCGCTGTCGCAGCCATAATGCTCGGGTGCGGCCAGCTCATAGTGTGAGTCGAGAGCGTCGCCAAGCTGGCGCCATTGCCCGGCGCCGGCGCCCGAGCAATGCAGGGCGATCACCGGTGCAGGGTCCGACATGGTCTGGCTGTAGTGCCGCGTGTGCATTGCGTCCCCCAATGCAATCCGCCGAATAGCCAGCGGCCAATCCGATGACGCTGTCACCGAGGCAGCTAGTGCATTTGAATCTCCGTGAAGCCGGATTGCAGTTCAGTCTAACGGGCGGGTGCGGCAGGGAAACTTCATCGAGACCCATTCTTGTTTCGTTTGTTTCATGACGCCCACGGCACCCGTTGAATCTCCCATCGAGTTCGGCGGAACATTTTCGACCCTGACCGGCCGATGCGCGGTGCGAGAACGGGCATTCAACCTCGATGAGCTCGAGGCGTTTGGCTACTGAATCACCTCGGGATAAGCAGGCGGAGCGCCTTCACGATCCTGAGGTTGATGACCAGCTCGAACTTACAAGGGCCTGCCTTGCGGAGATTAGCGGGTCGTCATGACTCGATCAGCTCATCCACGCTCTCAAGCGGCGTCCGACCTCGACAGGCCCTTGTCGAAATAGGGACTGACAAAGTGCTTGCTCGGCGCCTCGACTACGCGGATTTTTCGGCGGCAATTTGCCACAAGTCAATTCAACGCGGGTCGCATAGGAGGACGATAAGCCAGGGCTAGGAACAGAGTAATCGAGTCAGATCGCAAGATCTCAAGCGGGTTGATCATGACACTGATCACGTACGTTCTGTTCTTGCTTTGCGCCGTCCTGCTCCTCTACGCGGGTGCCGCTTGCGCGACCGTCGAGATCGATGATCGCGTACCTTTTCGTCTGTGTCTTCTGCACTGCCCTATTTGCTTACGCGGGTTGGTGGGCCGTCGACGCTGTGGGCAAGCCTAACCATCGGAATCATCGTCCATAGCGTAGCGTCGGGCCACTGGCACGGTGCGATGCGCGGGCATGGCAGGGCTACCGATTGGCTCGTCGAGCACTTGCACCCTCGGTTGGCGCGGCGGAACTGAGCCCATCGGGGGACGCGCCGATCAAGTTCCGATCACGGCCAAGAACCAAGCAAAGGCCAGCCGATGCCTGAGAACGAAGGGCGCGAGTTCACATCAAGGAGGGTTAATCATGAAAAGAAGGACCGTCATATGGATGCTTTGCTTAGTCGCGATCATGGGCTGGACTGGATCGGTCTATACACAGACCGGCAACTCGGGAGCAATGAAGACCATCAAGCTGCCCAGCGGCGAAGAGGTTTACGACTTGAACGGAGAGTGGGATGTCATTGTGGAGAACTACGGGGAATGGGAACGCTTTGGCACCTATCCAAATGTCTTCAAGATATCCCAAGAGGGCGCGTCATTTACGGGAATTAGATTGAACGACAACCCACCACCGGCTTTGGGTAGAGCGGGAAGCAAATGTGTGCAGGGCGAGGCAGACAAGAGCGGTATCAAGAAACTTGAAGTCATCGCCGGCGGCGGGGACGTATTGGCGACGAAGTGGCAAATTAGTGCAGATGGAAATCGAATTAGTGTCGACGCACTCGAACATTCAAGGCTCACATTGACAAGACGATGAGATGATTGCCGCCCTGCCTTGCGTAGACGCTGTAGATACGCCAAGAGATGCATCAGAGAGCACGGGCGCGCAGCCCATTGTTGAAGCTCGCGTTTGTTAAACTTCGCGAAACGGTGGCTACTGGCCGTGCATATTGCCGCCGACTTGAACACACGTCGCCAAAGGGACTGACCGCCGGCGCCAGGATCGTTGACCACAGAATGTCAGCCGATTGACCAGCCCTCAGGGCGCGCTTACTGGCGGCCTGATTGCCGCTCACGACTTGCCTAGCGATGACGAGGGCTAGAGTCTGGCAATAGGCGGTAAGGAGCGAGCCGCCGCGGTTGGGTGAAGTGGCGCCATCGACCCGTTGCGGTCCTTGGAGTAAGCGGACGCCCGAGGAGCGAGCAACGAACTTCGGTAAGGATAAGTGGCAACTCAAGTTCACCAAGGCACGCAACCTCCGTTACGCACCGCTGCATCCATGCAGCTCCAGATCCGAGATTGGAGCATAGGGCACGCCGGCCTCGTGAGCGATGCCTTGGTGGTTACAGCGACCCTTCCACGCAAGAACACCGGCGCGAAGACCTACATCCTCGAATAATGCGCGTGCGATGCCCTTGCTCGCGAGGGCTCGTGCGTACGGAATCACCGCGGCCGAGATCGCCTCCGCCGCCTCACGCGGAACGGCCGAGGGCATGTTGGGCACTGCGTAGTGGATCACGCCTTCCTCGATGTACGTCGGATTGCCATGGGTCGTCGAATGGGAGGTTTCTGCGACGCCGCCCTCCTCGATGGAGATGTCCACGATCATCGAGCCACGCTTCATCCGCGCCACAAGCGAGCGCGGCAGCAGCATCGGTGTACGCTTTCCCGCAGTGAAAGCGGCGCCCACGACGAGGTCGGCCCGCAGCACCGCCTGCTCGACGGCTTGTGCCGTGGCGGTGGCGCGCCTGAGTTGCGTGACGCAGGCGCCCGCGGCGCGCGCCGCATCGGCCGCCGAGTTGCCGGCGTGTCCGGCGCCGAGGACTAGAACATCTCGGGGAGCGTGACGCAGAGCGCCCAAAGCGACCTGTACCGCCATGCGCCCCGCGATAATCGACATCGGGGCCAAGAGCGGGAGGCCACCTTCTGCGTCGCGAACTGCCTCGTAGGCGATCGCCGTAATGCCGCACGCTAAGAGCCTTCGCGCATGGTCTGGGTGGCCTGTGAGGTGGTGGTATCCAAAGATCGCTTGCCCGGGCACGACATGCGCGATATCCACCTCCTGGAGTTCCTTCACCTTCACGACAAGCTCGCTGTCGAAAGCCCGATTCGCTTCGACAACGCGTGCACCCGCGTCGCGATATTCGTCGTCGGAGAAGCCTGCGCCCGAACCGGCCCCTGCTTGAACGCTCACGTCGTGACCGTCGGCCGAGAGCGAAAGTATGTCGTGCGGAATGAGCGCCACTCGCCGCTCACCCGGCTTGGTCTCGGCTGCAACGCCAATTCTCACCAAGTCATCCCGTCCGAACTCCCATCGGCCATTCTCGCAGGCTGGCTGAGCGTCCGCTACTGGCCTATTTGAAAAACTCACTGTGCGGAATTGCAAGAAAAAGTCGACCTCGTAGAACGGCCCAGGATCGACGATCGTCACTCGGTTTAGTCTTCGGAGACCACCGGAAAACTCCTCGACGTAGGTCGCTGAGGAGTTTTTCAGCAGAATAGCCGCCGATGGCGGTCTGTTCAGGCAGTGACAATCTGGCATGGCGCCAGATCCAATCTGATGGGTTACGACACCTAGTTTAGGAACCCGACAGGAATAGGGTGCCGGGGGAGAAAAGTTAAATCGCTGAAGAAATTGTGCTCCCTCCCGGCCAATGCCGCATGGCTGGTCAAGTGGCGCTCGCCACGACCGATGCGGGCCCCGTGGTTTGACAGGCCGGAAGGGAGACGCCTAGACTCGTTGCCGGCAGCGCGTAACGCGCACGATGCATCGTGCGCCGACAAGGTCCGTCGAACGGTCCTGTCGCGGCCCCTGTTCACGCGCTGCAGATCGAATCAGGACCGCAACCGGGGAGGAGAAACATGCGGGCTCTGACGATTGGACAACGAAGACTGGGTTCAGCAGTGTGTGCTTGGATCGCGGCGTCGTGCCTCGTTGCCGCGGCGGCGCCTGCGTTTGCCGGAGGCGGCAATGTCCTGCCGCCGACTGCGCAGGCCAAAGGTTATTCGCTGGCGGAGGCGGCCGCCACTACGGCGTACTTCAACGAGGGGCCACGCACCCCCGATACCGTGCCGCCTGGCTTCCCGTTTCAGATTCTCTACATCCCGGCCGACGGCAACCTAACCTTCAACGTCCGGACCGGCACGATGTTCTACGTCCCCTTGATCTATTCGGACAGTACGGACTCGGGGTCTTGGCCGTTTCCGGACGTGACCGATGCCGAAGCAGTCTCGGACTATTACTTCGACCCCCTTCAACTTGGCGCTGAGTACTGGACGTGGTGGTCGATGGCGAGATCACATCGCTCGGACTCAACTACGCGATCGGAGCGCTGACCCCTGGCTTGCCGTCCGGCGGAAACGCCTACACTGTCGTGGCCGCGTACCTGGGCCCGATGAGCAAGGGAACGCACTCGGTGACGATCCGCGTACTGCTCACCGGAGCGTTCGTGCTCCCGTATTTCCCGACGGGCTACTCATTCGAGGCCACGTACACGGTTAACGTGCACTGACGACGCCATAACACCGGAGGTTCTGGATCGGACCAGCACCTCCGATGCCGCAGCGCCTATGATGTCGAGGTAGCGCACGCTCGCGTTGAGCCGCAAGGCACAAGAATGGGACAGGACACGTCGCTTCGACAAAATGCTCCGAAAATGCGGTGGGCGCGGAGGCAAGTGCATGGAAACCGTCATAGCGAATGGCGCTCGAGACGAGACCATGCACGATCAGGTCCTCCGGTGATTACGAAGCCGAGTGTCAGCGGGCAATTGCCGCTTTAGTCGCACGCTTACACCACGCCCATTGAGTTCTGCCTGCGCCCGCATCGGCTCCGCTTCGGCGGGGCTTGTTGTTTCTGGCGTTTGGGGAACCCACGAGATGGATGATCGCCGGTAGGATTGGGTTTCGAGTAAGGACGCCGCTGCTTGCGGCAAACCTCGTTGCCAGGGGACAAGCTCACATGGCACCGGAATTAGACATAGTGATCGAGGTGCCGCGAGGCAGCTTTCTGAAACGCGGCTCATCCGGCCACGTGGACTTCATTTCGCCGCTACCCTGTCCGTTTAACTACGGCTCGGTGCCAACTTACGTGGGACTTGAGGGCGATCTACTAGACGCTGTTGTGCTTGGACCGCGTCTACCACTCGGAACTCAGATTCGAGTCAAGGCTTGGGGAGCTGTGATCTTGACGGATCGCGGGATGACGGACGACAAGCTCATCTGCGGCGACCACCCGGTAACCCCATCGGAGCGCCGGAAGGTACTGCGATTCTTTCACTTCTATGCGAAGTGCAAGGGGCTGCTAAACGCTTGGCGCCGCCGCCCAGGGCGCAATGCGTGTGAGGGCTGGTGTGAAGCCGCTGAGGCCCTTGCACGTGCCGAACTGCGAAGCGATTCATGGGATGGGCCACCGGTCACGTTCTGACCAGAGATCGTGACACGGGTCTTACTCGGGATTCCTTCACGCAAATTTCACAAGCCAGCTCTGCGCGAAGTCTTGCTCGCCGACGCGCTCGAACCCAGATAGCGTGAAAGCGAGCGGGCTCATGGCGATCAGAGTGGGATCGTAGAGCGTCGCGAGTGCATCGCGCTCTCGGGGCCGCAACACGTTAACGAGCCTGGCCATGCGCACGTAGCGGTGCAGTGTTTCGTCGCTCACCTCCTCGATGCGGAGGTCACCAACAAGCGGTGCCCGATTGGCTAGCTCGCAGCGGTCGATGGGCCGGCCCTGGCGGCGCATGAGTACGACAGCGAAGCGCATTTGCGTATACCGTACAGATATACGGTAATCTAGCGCCATGGCCTCTGAGAGTGCAGCCCTGCATCGGCGCTCGGAGGCAGACGGGCGGTTACCCAGCGCTACGCAGTTGACGTAGACTGAATCCTTCCAACTCGGCACGCAGCGTCCCTCGGAGAGTGGGAACATGCGTCTGCACCTGTTGGCCCTCGCGCTGGCACTCGCCATCGCCAGCTCGCCCGCCCTCGCCAAAGGGGGCGGTTCCCACGGTAGCTATTTGACCGGCACCCACGGCAAGGCAGCGGGTGTCCAACGTGACGCGCACGGCCACATCAAGCGCGGCGAACAGGCCAAGGATCAGTTCAAGAAGGCGAACCCTTGCCCGTCTACTGGCAAGTCATCCGGCGCGTGTCCGGGATACGTGATCGATCACGTCGTGCCGCTCAAACAGAGCGGCGCGGATTCCCCGAGTAACATGCAGTGGCAGACAGCAGAGCAGGCCAAGCAAAAGGACAAGATCGAATGAGCCCAACCATTCTAGATCGCGCATTCATTCAATGGAAGAACCGCTCCGCGTCATCCATAGGGACGGCTCTGCTCTGCAGCGGACTCTTGGTTGTGGGATGCTCAACTGCGCCGTCGCAGAAGGAAATTATCAAAAGCGAAGAGGATGCGTTTCAGGCGTCGTTGCGGAGCGCTTGGGAGGCGCCGGAGGCACGTCCGTTGCATGGAAAGACGGAGTTGATGGATACCGCGATTACTCCGTCAATGACTTTGAATGCCTCTTCGCCCACCGGCGAAGAGAGGCAGGCGAGAACCGGTCGGTCGGTAGTACCGTCAGAATTACGTGGAAGCAGACATTGCGGCCGACGCGATGACACGTATCGGGCGCGTGTCGTACTTCAGCCCGTCCGTCGCCCGCAGGCCAGGGTGCGATCGGAGCCGCGGACGGCACGGTCCGCTGTACCGGAACGGTGCGATGAAGTAACCTGTGTCCGGGCATGGGTCCGGACTCGTTACGATAGGAGAACAAACGATGCGACGCGCAATGTTAAATGCACTGGTGGTCGGACTGATCGCGGGATCGACGGGAATGGCGCAAGCTGACGGGGTGAAAGTGGGTACCCTGAATTGCGACGAGGCGGCTGGCTGGGGGTTGGTCTTCAGTTCCTCGAAGGATCTCAAGTGTGTCTTCAGTCCCGCCGACAAAGCGGCGAAGCCTGAGCGCTACACCGGGACGATCAAGAAGTATGGCGTGGACATCGGCTACGTCGGCAGCGCCGTGCTTCTTTGGGCGGTGGTGTCGTCGGACGGGAAGACTCAACCGGGCGCCTTGGCGGGCTCTTACGGCGGCGTCGGGGCGGCAGCGGCCTGGGCTGTCGGGCTTGGCGCCAACGCCCTCGTCGGCGGGTCGAACAAGGGCTACGCGCTGCAGCCGCTCAATATCGAAGGGATGGCCGGAGCGAACATCGCCGCCGGGGTGGTTGAGGTCGAGTTAAGACCCGCCAAATGATCACGGACGGCGCTTGCCGTCCGCAAAGAACGAGCAGCTTCGTCGGGTGTCACCTTCCGGCGTAAAGGAGCCGGGCTTTTCCGGCATATAGGCGCCAGCAATTGGTGGGGTGAACGGACATCTTTGCGGGTTTAAGGATGCGAGGATTTGGTGGTGTTGGCAAGCCGTGACTTGGTGGTTCCCGGCAACGGCTAGCCTACGATTGCCCTGACAAGTGATCTTTCATTTTCATCATCGCCACGGTGGCCGCGATGCCGCCTAGCGTATTGATAAGACCCCGGTGCTGCGCGTAGAACTGACCTAACTGGTCGGCGACACCCGGGTGCATTTCGTTCGCGTGATTCACAACGTCCTGTACTTGCTGCGGCGTTAGCTGCGAGGCCTGCTCGGGGGTGATCTGCGTCTGCCCGGGGGACATCACCCTGCCGAGCACACCCCCGGCGAGGCCGCCCATGACGCCGGGACCCAGAGCGCCGATGAGTTGGTTCAACATACCGGCTTGCTGTGCGCCATTCGACTGGCCGAACAACTGCCCCACCATATTACCGATCGCGGGCGTCTGATCGGACGCGAATGCTGCCGACAGCCCCTTGGCCAGTACATCGCTCGGCGCATTCTGCGCGACCTGGCCGAATTGCTGCGCCCCACTGCCGCCGCTCACGGCTTGCGTGAGCATGTCCATCAATCCCATGAGATTCTCCTTCCGTGTCGGGTTACTGCGACTTTCTCGCAATCAGGTGATAGATCGACGAGCAGAATCACGGCACCGATAACCGATGCGATAAAGCCCGCCGGATGGCCCTCGGGATAGAAGCCCATGAGCTGCCCGATGAACGTCGCGGCAAGCGCGCCCGCAATGCCCAGGATCGCCGTCAGCCAAAACCCCGAGGGTCCCGTGCCTGGCGTGATCGCCTTGGCGATCAGCCCGGCTACGAAACCGATCAGAATGGTCCAGATCCAATGCATCATCTCAATCTCCCTGAAGGTGAATTTGGAAAGCTACGAAACAGCATTGCCACACTGGGCATATTATGACCCGCTTTTCCCAAACAGCGAGCCAGATGACAGCTGCGCGTCGTCGATGAGTTCATACGGTCGCAGTCCGGCGACGCTCAAGAGTTGTTCCAACCTTCTCGATACCGGCCATCCCAAGCAGGAAAAGCGGCCGTAACTGTCTGCCAATGTTGGCTGACCGATCTTCAAAAACTCGAACCATTTCGCCCCATACCATCGATCCGAGAATGTCCGGTCAGGTCGCGCGCACCCGAGAACATAAGGTGGTAAGCGACTGCGTCCGCGCGTGAGGTCATAACCTGTGGCACTGGAGTTATGGCGACTAATTATTTCCTGTCACAGCGCCAACCTAGTATGTTTGCCTATCCGCCGTGCCAGTTCGAGGAGCAGTCGTCATGATCCCCCATGCCAGCATTGCACACCGCTCCAGTGGCGCCATTGCGCCGGGCTGGTTTGACGAGGATGGTTTTCTCTCCGAGTCTGAGAATTGGACGCCGAGTCTTGCGGAAGATCTAGCCCGACAGGCGGGCATCAGCGAGCTCACGGCCAAACACTGGGAAGTCATTCATTACGTGCGGGAGCGCTTTTTTTCGCTTGGTGCCTTACCTGTCATGCGCCTAATATGCAGGGCGGCCGGCCTGGATCCGAACAACGCGCACCATTTGTTTAGCAGCTGCAAGAGCCTTTGGCGCATCGCCGGTCTGCCTAACCCTGGCGAAGAAGCCAAGTCCTATATGAACTGATCCGGCTGGGGCCGCGCCCCTGAAGATTCAGAAGGAGAAGACCATGAAGACCCTGTCTGCTTCCCAATCGCTCGGAGCCTCCGCCTCCCGTTTTGAATCTGCCAGAGCCCTCGCGTTCTCGCTTGCCAAGTCCGACACCGAACTCCTCGAGCCCGAGCTCGTCGCCTGGATTGATCGCTCTGCCGGCAAGTCGTCCCCGGTCCTCAAGGGCTGCGGTGGTCCTAACGGCTGGCATGATTACGGCGTCTCCCATGGGGGGCTTCTCCAGGTGGATGTCGATGGCGAGACCTCGTTCATCTTCGCCGAGACCAGCCACTTTGACTCCTTCGAGCACTTCGGCCCCGGGCCCTACATCAATCTTCGCGACGCGCAGGGAACCGAGTACATCTGCCGAGTCGGAGGCAAGGATTGCGTCCCCCTGGACGAGTGGACCAGCAAGCTTACCTGAGAAGAGCCTCGCGCCCGCCGCAGTAGAGTGCTTACCTAAAATGCGCAGGCCAGAATGAGCCCGTGGTGGCTGCACGTCCCCTGAAACATAGAGCCGCTGCCAGCGCAGCATCGCAACCTGTGTCTTTCTCCTCCTCTTAAAAGACACAGCCTCAGCCCCGGCCGCAAGGTCGGGGCGTCTTCTGCCATCGCCCCATAAGTTTTGCTGCGAGTGGCGCGATGGTGCTATCGACCCTGACTTGACGGTTGACGCGCTCCGCAGCGGTCATAGAAAGGCGTGGGAGCAGCCGTTCGGCCCGCTACCAGCGGAGAAGACGTGGACCTAGCAGCGCCCCTACACCGGCGGGTATCAGCACACCGAGCAGATACCATGAGCCGAGGAACGGGGCTGCCAGTTCAGGGCAATGCAGTGCGTACACGAGGGCCCCGAACGAACCAGAGACCAAGCCGGCTGCGGCCCCAGCGAGCCGCAGCCGTGTCGGCGCGAGCCCCTGCATCGCCCATACCACCGCAATGAATACCGGCACAGACAGCATAGCGATCAAAAATGGGCATGAAGCGGACGTGCTGCCGAAGAGCAATTCCTGTCGATCCGCCGAATTTGCCGTTGTCAGCACGAACGCCGCCAGCGCCCAAATGGCTACGACCGGCGCCGCCAGCATGCCCGGCAACCACGCAAGCCTCGAACCCGGCCGCGCCAAACGTAACGCCAGCACCCCGCTGGTAAACGCGAGGACCGCGATAAACGCGAGCTTGACCCAGAACATCGGGAGCCGGAGGGCTATTTCGAGGTCTGGGCGCACGCCCAACAGCGCAGCCATCAGAATTACCGATCCAAGCGTGCCCAAGGTAAGCGCAGTCAGGTAACGTCTCGCCGTTGCATTCGGTTCGAGCGCAACGCCGCCGGTCGCAAGCATTGTCACCAGGTCATCGGTTTTCAATTTTCACTCCTAATCTTGCCCGCAAGCGCCTTCAGGCCACGGTATATACCCACTTTGATCGCGGACGCAGACATGCCCGTGACCTTCATCGCTTCCGCCACCGATAGCCCCTCCAGCTTTACGTGAATGATGGGCAGGCGTTGCTGGTCAGGGAGTTGCCGTAGAAGTTGGTGCAGATCCCGGCGTGCCTCGGCTGCGTCGCCATCCGCAGAAGACAGCACGTCGACTTCGTCATCCAGCGGATCGGTTAGGTGCTCGCGACGTGCTCGTCGGCGCAGCAGGTCCACCAGTTTGTATTTCGCAATGGCATGAACCCACGCCGTCAGCGGCTGCGCGGGATCGTAGGTGTGGCGCTGATTGTGCACCGCCAGCAGTGTTTCCTGCAGGAGATCCTCCACCTCGTCTGGCCAATGGCCGAGACGCTTTCTAAGGAAGGCCCGCAAGTGACTGGCCAGTTCCTTCAGGAACGCGTGGTAGGCCGACGCGTCGCCGGCGAGACCTTGCAGAAGCAAAGTTCTGAGGCGCGTCTCGCTCGAGCCCACTTGGCTATTCTTACTTGATTCGTTGCGTCGATGCATTTGGTTACAGCCGGACGAAAATAATTTCGCTGGGCGCCGGTCGGAAACGAATTGTGCGGGGAACTGTAACCGTTCGCCACCCGCTTGCGAATTAACGTGATCCCGCAACGAGTGCGTCGCCTCCCGTCGGGACCATACGGGTGGTTCGTTCGATCGAGGGGATACAGGATCGTTCACCTGTGCCTTATTCATTCCCCGTTGCCAACCTTCATCCCTGCGCAGTGCATTAAGGAGATTGAGATGAATCGGAGAACCATGTTGCTTGCAGGTGTTGCAGTGCTGCTCACGCTTTCGGTGACCACCGGCGCACCCGGTGTCGAAGCCAAGAACGTCCTTCCGACGTTGGCCGTCACTATGACCAATGATGCGGCATCGAACCAGATCAAAGTCTATGATGCGTCCACGTTTGCCCTACTCCAAACCCTGCCGACCAACGGGGCAGGTGGCGCCTCTGGAAACGCCCGAGGTGTTCGACAGTACAACGGGAAGCTATTCGCGGTCGTCAACAACGGCTCCAACACCGTTGCGATCTACAAGCGCGACGGTGACCGCCTGAAATTCGACCACGTCGTAACCACCACGAGCGCGCCGGTAAGCGTCGACTTCGGCAACGGCCACATGTATGTCGCCGGGGCGACAACTGTGGATTCATTCGTCCTCCACGGAAATCGCGTGGGATCGAGGGACGGTACGGTCGGACTCCTAGTTGTTGGGGGAGGGCCACCTCCAAACGGCAGTACGGCGCAAGTCGGGGTCGTGGACGAGGAAACACTCCTGGTGACCCTGAAAACCGACCTGACCCCCCCGGGAACGGTTGACGTTGTAGCTCTCCAAGATGGTGCCATTACGGGTATGGCCCCCACTGCAGTTTCAGCTCCTGCTGGAACACTTACACCGTTTGGTTTCAGTGTCTATCCCGACGGAACCGCGGTCATTACCCTGGCGCATTCAAGCCAGGATGGGCTGTTTCGAGACGGTGCGTTTACTTTGCCGGTAATTGCCGCCGGCCAGACTGCTCCGTGCTGGATGACGAGGTCGGGGAAGTATCTGTTTACCGCCAATACCGGCAGCCACACGATCAGCCGTTTGCTTGGCACCGGGAACAATATCTTCGTTGACGCCCTGGTGGCCGCAAACATCCCAACCGGGGGAGCTCCCGCGGATATTGATACGGATAGCGATGTATTGGGCGTCATCGATCACACTTCCGGAGCGTCGCACCTGACATTGTTCACGGTGAACGAATTCGGAGAACTGTCCGCGGGCAACGCGATTGACGTGGGCGTGCCCAACGCCAATGGCGTGGCCATCATGTCCCCAGCTGACGGCGCGAACGAAGACTGAATAGCTCAACGAGAAGATTCCAACTTAGAGGGCCGACGCAACTCGGCCCTTTGGCGTTCAGAGCGTCCGCTATGAAGCGAATTGCGATGTCCTCGCGTCCGACCGCTTGTGGCCGCACTCAGTCCGATCGTCGACGGTACGTTCGACCCGTGCGAATCCCGAAAATGGCGCCGTCCAGAGGGGGCGCCCTGCAAGGCAATCTGTCGTCGCGCAACTATTGCGCGCGCAAAGACTGCGAAAGGCTCATGAGATTTTGGGGAACTACCCGAATGACACCACGACGTGGGCTGTCGATGTCCGCGATGAGAAAAAAGGCGATGGAGACGACAAGTGGCAGCACCAAGAGCAGGTGGGAGCCGCCTCTGGCATTCCTTGTACCTATGCCAACCAGCATTGTCGAGGAAATGGCAATCGCCATCATCAATGCCCATGCCGCAATCGGGATACGGTTCCGCCAGGCGGCTTGCGTATAACCCTGTGAGTTCAACACGTCGTTCATGCCTGCAAGGGTAAGAGCCATGAGGGGTGTCGGCTGCGCCACGGCCGGCGCCTGGACAGCGGACCAGAGCTCGGCCTGCAGTTTGGTGGTCTCGGCATCGATCTGTCCAAGCTCATGCTCGTCGCGCGTCGTGTAGAACAGCACGCGCCGGTTGAGATAGCTCACGAGCAGCATTCGAACCTTCGTGGCATCAGCAGTAGGCAGGAGGTCAGCTCGAACATACTCGGTGCCGATTGCGTTTGCCTCCTCCTCCTCATAGTTCTTCCGTTGGTCGTATCGCCCCAAAGCCATCGAAAACGTGAAGCCGATGATCAGACCGAGCAGCGTCAGCGTTGCGCCCTGAATTACGCCAAAGTCCTCATGCGCCTCACCCACCTGGGCTCTAAGGCTCTTGAATCCAGACGCACCGATCCACGCCGAGAGCCACAGCGTAAAGAAGGAAACGGGGAAAAGCAGCGATGGGAAACGGAATACGAGGAGCGGGTCATCGGCAAGAGTAGTCATTCGGCACTGCCCCGTAATTGGCGCTCTCGATCGCCGCCGGCGGTAACCAGCCGAAGCCCACCGGAAGGCGTCAGCCAACATCGATGTGCCAGCCTATCACGACGCAGGCTCACCGCGACCTGGCTGGCTTGGACGGCCGCTTACGGAGAATTTCTGCGGCGACCCTGGACGGCAGGAGTTGGCCGGACTGAGCCATCCCCGGCCGGGTGATCCCAGGCACCGCGCGGGACTTCCGGCGATCAAGCTCAAACGATCTGCGCCGTGCGCCTCCTTAATCGCCCCAGGCCCCAATAACTTGATCCAGGCCTTCCCGGTAGTCTGGAAAAGTCGGCTTCCATCCCGGCACGCGCGGTTTCGGCGCGCGAGGCGGCATCGACAATGCCACCTGCTGCATGTGTTCCTCGCGAATGATCACCTTCGCCAAGGGTTCGATAACAACGGTAAATGCAGCGGTTCGCCGGCCAACCCGGTGCGCGAAGGCATCCATTAGCTGCATGAACGAAACTGGGCGGCCGTCAGTCGCGTAGAAGATCTTTCCTGCGTTTCGCAGTTTGGCTGCGGCGAGCAATGCCGAGGCAGCATCGAATTGATGGAGATGGTACTGCAGCGCCTTGCGCGGCCCAGACCAATACGGCCGCCCGAGACGAAAAGCGGTGCGGTAGGCGCTCAGATCACGGCTCTGAGGGCCGTAAAGATGGCCCAGGCGCACGACGCAGGCCGGCACTGCACCCGATCGGGCGAGGGCTTCGCACTCGAGGATTGTATCGACCGACGATTGCAACGGCTCGCCCGTAGGCGGCAACTACTTCCACTTAACGGACTGCTCTAGGCGCCGGACTCAGCGCAGCATATCCACGACAATGACAACGGAGCTGATGACGCCGAGGACAAGCGCCGCGATTGCCCCTAGCTCAAGCATGGCCCAATCCCTTGTCGTGTTCTGTCCTGCGTCGGGATCCCTAACGCCTTTCAGCAAAGTGTCCATCGCTCACCCTTTCGCCCAACGACCCGTAGGCTAGATTCCGCCAAATCGCGCCTCGTCGCTTTGACCAAAGGCAAAATATGGGTGCGCCGACCGCCGCGAGTTGTTGCGGTCGTTCCGCGCCAGCACTTCGGCCATGACGCCCTCCCCTTATGATTACAAGACGCTTCGCCAGGGCGAGAACGCCTCGCCTAGCGGCCGCCGATACTCCGGCTCGCCGACGGAATCAGACCGAGCGGTTCTGCTGGAGAATGGGAGATCGCGTCAGCCGCGGTGAATCGGAACCTATGTTCACACGCCGATGAATCCGCGGAATTGAGCGTCCGCTTGTCTGCCTTCGAATGTCAGCTTTCCGGTGGATCGACCGACAATTAAGGGGTCGACTGCGGTCGCTGGTGACGGCAGCGCGGTCGATGGCACTTTCCCAATTTCGATTGCCTCGCGAGATCTCCTCGCGTTGCGAGCGCGTCAGCGCCATTGCCGACCGTCTTCGCGGAGACCGTGCGGTGCCTCCGTTCAGCGCGAGGACTCGATAGACGCCGCTCTTGCTCGTGCGCTGCAGCGCCCGAGCGATATCGGCCACACACTGCCCCTGTCGCCACCGCCCCCACAACTCGGTCTCCTGCTTGGCGGTAAGCCTCTTCCTTGAAATCCGCTCCATCGCACACCCCCAATCTGCAAAGACTAGAAGGTGTCCGGTTGAACTCGCCACCCCTTAGCGGACGTTAGAAGGACGTCGAGCGACAGTTGCGGTGCACTTATCGCCCAGCCAGCGCCTGCGCATCCTCCCATCCGCCACCCAGCGACTTCATGAGATCCACCGATGCCGACAGCTGCGCCTGACGATTGCGAATTAGCGCAAGCTGAGCAACGTTGAGGGTTCGTTGTGCATCGAGGACGTCGAGATAGCCCGAATAACCGGCCTGATAGCGTCGGCCGGCCAGGCGGAGCGCGCTGGTCGCGGCGTCGACGCTTGCCTGGAGGTCGGCAGCGGTCGCGCCGGTTTGCGCGACGTTGACGAGTGAATCGGCAACTTCGCGAAACGCAGTCTGAATCGACTTCTGGTAGGTTGCCAAGGCTTGTTTCTGCCGTGCGGTGGTAGCGTCGACTTCAGCCGTGAGACGACCCGCGGTGAAAATCGGCAGTGACAACGCAAAACCAATCGACCAGATGTTGCCGCTGTTCACGAGCAGCGACGTCAAATCCCTGCTTTCGCCGCCGAAGTACCCAGTCAGGGATATCCGCGGCAGCAGCGCCGCCTTCGCGACGCCGATGTCGGCGTTGGCGGCAATGAGCGCCTCCTCGGCGGCTCGAATGTCGGGGCGCCGTTCGAGCAATGACGAGGGCAGACCGGGGGGCGGCGCGAGTGGCACCGGAAGGTGCGCCAGGTCGCCCTCGGGCAGCCTGAGATCCAGCTGGCCGGTCAGCGTTCCAAGCAGGTGTTCCGCCAGCGCGCGCTGGCGCGTGAGCTCGGTGAGTTGCGCCGCGGCATCTGAGCGCGCCCCGATCGCCTGATTGACATCGAGGTCCGAGGAGAGTCCGCTTTCGGCCCGCCGCCGCACGATCTTGAGATAGTCGTCGCGCGTGGCGAGCGTTTCGCGCGTCGCGGCGATCTGCGCGTCGAGCGAGCGCAGCGAAAAATACGTCTGCGCAGTCAGTCCCGCAAGCGACAGCGTGACGACGTCGCGCGCATAGTGTGTCCCCAGCGCCTGTGCGCGCGCGCTCTCGACGAGGCGCCGCAGCCGGCCCCAGAAATCGATCTCGAACGAAGTCCCGAGTGCGAGGCGCAGATCGCTGTTCAGCAGAATCGGAGCTGGCGTGGTCACCGTGCCGCTTGACCGCGAGCGCGCTCCGAGTGCTGCGATGTCGATCTCCGGAAACAGCGCCGCATTGGCTTCGCGCAGGTTCGCGTCCGCTTCCTCGATCCTCGCTACCGCGAAAGCCACATCGAGATTGTCCGAAAGCGCGGTTGTGACCAATCGGTTCAGGGTGGCATCGTCGAAGAGCAACCACCAATCGGCCCGTACCGGTGGGGGAACCGCTGCCGGTTCTACGCGTGGCGCGTCGGGATAGGCTTCAGGCAGAGGTGTCTGCGGGCGCAGGTAATCCGGCCCAACCATGCAGCCGGCGAGCGCCGCGGCAGCAAGCGCGCAGATCAGTTGACGCGGACTCATGCCGTCGTCTGCGAGGCTGTCGCCGGCGCGGTGCTCACGCGCGCTCGGGTTCGCGACAGGATCACGAAAAATAGCGGAATGAAGAGGGTCGCGATGAACGTCGCGGCGAGCATCCCGCCAAACACGCCTGTCCCCATCGATCGGCGTGCGCCGGCGCCCGCGCCACCGGCCAGCACGAGCGGCAGGACCCCAAGGACGAACGCGAGCGAGGTCATGACGATCGGCCGGAACCGAAGTCGCGCAGCCTCGAGCGCGGCCTCGAACGGTCCGAGGCCCTTGGCTTGTTCCTGCGCCGCGAATTCGACGATCAGGATCGCGTTCTTCGCCGCGAGGCCGATCAGCACCACGAGCCCGATCTGGAAATACACATCGTTGCTGAAATTGCGCACCCAGACCGCGACAAGCGCGCCGAAGAGCCCGAACGGAACCGCGAGCAGGACCGCGGCCGGCAACGACCAGCGCTCGTAGTTGGCGGAAAGGATCAGGAATACCATCACCAGCGCAAACACGAACGCGAGTGATGGCCGTCCGGCCGATCCGCTTTTCCTGGAACGCTTGCCCGGTCCACGCGATCGTGTACCCCGTCGGCAGTGCCTGCGCGACCTCCTCCACGTTGGTGATCGCCTGCCCGGAGCTGATGCCCGGCGCGCTGTTGCCAATGACCTTGGCCGCGAGGAACCCGTTGAAGCGCTCGAGCTGGTCGGGTCCGGTCGTGGTGTTGACGTTGATCAGCGCCTTCACCGGAATCATGTCGCCGCCTGTCGAGCGCACGTAGACGTTGCCGAGGTCCTCCGGTTTCGAGCGGTACGCACCCTCCGCCTGCAGCTGCACGCGGTAGGTATGGCCGAACTTGTTGAAGTCGTTCACATAGAGCACGCCCATCGTGCTCTGCAACGCATCGAACACGTCCTTGATCGGCACGCCGAGCGCGATCGCCTTCTCGCGATCGACATCGACGAACAGCTGCGGCGCGGTCGGCCGATAGAAGGATGCGATGCCGGTCAGGTCTGGACGCTTGCGCAGGTCGTCGAGGAACGTCTGCAGCGTCTGATAGAGCTTCTGCGGGTCCGCATCGGACCGGTCCTGCAGATAGACCTCGAAGCCGCCGGCCGTGCCCAGGCCGCGAATCGACGGCGGATTGAACGCGAGCACCGTCGCCTGCGGAATCTCGCCGGCGTGCGCGAAGATGTACTTGGTGACGTCGTCCGCCGATGCCTTGCGCTCGTCCCAGGGCTTCAGCGGAATGAAGATCGTCGCCGCGTTGGTCTTGTTGGCGCCCGCGATCACGTCGAACCCGGCGACGAAGAACACGTGCTCGACTGCCGGATTCTGCGCGATCATCTTCTGCACGGCGTCGCCGACTTCCCGGGTCCGCTGCAGCGTCGCGCCATCCGGCAGCGTCACCGAGCCGATGAGGTAGCCCTGATCCTCAGGCGGCACGAAGCCCCCCGGAACGCGCTTAAGCAGCAGCGCGCAAGCGCCGAGGATCGCCGCGAAGATCAGCAGCGCCGCGAGACGACGATCGACGGCCAGCCTGACGCCGCCCAGATAGCGCTGCGTGACCCAGGTGAACGCCCGATTGAACGGCCGGAATAGCCGATTCTCGATGTGCTGCCGCTGGAGCAGCAGCGCGCACATCGCGGGCGTGAGCGTCAGCGCGGCTAGCCCGGAAATGATGACCGCGGTGACTACGGTCACGGCGAACTGCTGATACAGCTTGCCCGCGAGCCCGCCGAGGAAGGCGACCGGGACGAACACCGAGACCAGCACCAGCTCGATCGCGATGATCGCGCCCGTCACTTCGCGCATCGACTCGATCGCCGCGTCCTTGGGCGCGAGCTTCTTCTCGGCCATGAGCCGCTCGACGTTCTCCAGTACGACAATCGCGTCGTCGACGACGATTCCCGTTGCGAGAACGATCGCGAACAGCGTCAGCGTGTTGATCGTGAACCCGAACAGGAACAGGCCGGCATAGGCGCCAATCAGCGAGACCGGCACCGCGATGATCGGAATCAGCGTCGCCCGCCAGCTTTGCAGGAACACGAAGATCACCAGCAGCACGAGCGCGGCGGCTTCCATCAGCGTGAAGATCACCTCGCGTATCGATGCCTGCACGAATCGTGTCGTGTCGAACGGGATGATCTGCGTGATGCCCTGCGGGAAGCCCTTTTCCAGCTGCACCAGGCCCGCACGCACCGCGTCGGCTACCTTGAGCGCGTTGCCGCCGGATTGCAGGTAGACGGCAATGCCGAGCGCCGGCTTGCCGTCGAGGTTGGTGAACGCGTCGTAGCTCACGCGCCCCGAGCTCAATTCGCGCGACGTCGCGGATGCGCAGCGTGCCGTTGGGTCCGTTCGAACGCAGCACGATGTTGCCGAAATCCGCGGCCTCCTCCAGCCGGCCGCGCGCGGTGACGGTATAGACCAGCGCCTGCCCCGGCGGCGCGGGCTCGGCGCCGATCTTGCCGCTCGCGTACTGGTAGTTCTGCGCGGCGATGGCGTTGGCGACATCCGTCGGCGTGATGCCGAGCAGCGCCATCCGTGGCGGATTGAGCCAGACGCGCATCGAGTAGTCGCGGGCGCCGAAGATCGTGGCGTCCGCGACGCCGGGAATGCGCTTCAGCTCGTCGAGCAGGTTGATCGTCGCGTAGTTCGACAGATAGAGCGTGTCGTAGCGCGGATCGGACGAGGTCAGCGCCACGACCAGCAGGATGTCGGTCGAGCGCTTCTGCGCAACGACGCCGCTCTGACGCACGTACGTCCGGGAGCCGCGGCAACGCGATCGCGACGCGGTTGTTGACGTCGATCACTGCCTTGTCGGCGTTCGAGCCGACCTCGAACGTGCAGGAGATGGTCAGCGTGCCGTTGGTCGACGCCGTCGAATTGAAGTAGATGAGGTTTTCGACGCCGGACAGCTGCTCCTCGATCGGCGCGGCAACCGTGCGGGCCAGCGTATCGGCGCTCGCGCCGGGATAGTTGGCGGTGATCACGACCGTGGGCGGCGCGATTTCCGGATATTGCGCGATCGGCAGCACCTGCGACGCAATCAGCCCCGCGAGCGTGATGATGATCGAGATGACGCCGGCGAAGATGGGCCGGTTGATGAAGAACTCGGAGAACGACATTGCTGGAGCCGGCGTCGGGCGCCGCTACTTGACGGGCGCGGCCGCGGTCGCAGGTGCCGCGGCGGGCGCTTCGGTCACCGGCACGCCGGGGCGCACCTTGAGCAGATTGTCGATGATCACGCGGTCGCCGGCCTTGAGACCGGACACGATCGCCCAGTCCGAACCGATCCAGTCGCCCGTCTGCACCAGCCTGCGCCTGCACGAGGCCCTGCGCATCGACCACGAACACCAGATTCGATTTCTCGGTCTGGATCACCGCGGCCTGCGGCACCAGGAACACGTTGTCGCGCTGGCCGGCGTTGATGCTGACCTTTACGAACTGCCCCGGGAGCAGCTGTTCATGCGTGTTGTCGAACTCCGCGCGCAACTGCTGCGTCCCCAGCTTGGCATCGATCGCGGTCGCCGCGAAATTGAGCCGGCCCTTGCCGGGAAATGGCGTTCCATCGCCGAGCACCAGACGCACTTCGAGCGGATTGCCGCGCCCCACCCGGCCGCCAGGAATCTTGGCGAGATCGGATTCCGCGAGGCTGAAGCGCACCCAGATCGGCGACAGTGTGTTGATCGTCGTCAGCAGGCTGCTCGCGGCGTCGGTGGTGATGAGCGTTCCGATCGGAGTGCTCGGCGCGGCCCGTGATGCCCGCCACCGGCGCGTTCACCACGGTGTAGGAGAGATTGAGCTCGGCCTGGCGGACTGCGGCGGTCGCCTGTTGCAGCGCCGCCTCTGCGAGCTGTTGCGCCGACGTAGCGTCGTCGAACTCCTTGCGGCTGATCGCGCGCTCGTCGGCCAATGGCTTCAGCCGCGCCTCCTCGCGGCGCGTCTGCTCCACCTGCGCCGTCGCCTGCGCGAACTGACCCTTTGCCTGCGCCAGCGCCACCTGGAACGGCGCGCGGTCGATCTGGAACAGCGGCGCGCCTTCCTTCACCGCGTCGCCTTCCTTGTAGAACTGCTTCTCCAGCAGGCCGGCGACCCGAGCCCGCACCTCGACTTCCTTCGATCCCTCGACTTGCCCGGGAACGTCGAACCGGATGGGCACATTTCGCGGTTCTACCTTGACAACGTGTACCGGAACCGGCGGCGGCGCCACGGCGGCACTCGGCACGCCGTCCTTGCCGCATCCGGTCAAGACCAGCGCAATGATGGTCAACAGGCAAGTTCCGGGTCGAGCCAACGTCTGGCACGACGCCGGGGCGTGGCGAAGGATTGACGACATGGGTACGAAATCCCGAAACATACCTCTGGCCGGAACAGGGGCATTCCGGAACCTCGGGAGGTATTATAGATTCATCCCTGTATGTAAATAACAGAACTGCGATTCGGACATGCGCAGGACCAAGAAGGCATCAGAGCAGACGCGCCAGCGGATTCTCAGAGCGGCCCGCCGGGAATTTGCCCGGCGCGGGGTCGCGCGAACCACAATGCAGCGTGTCGCGGAAGCCGCAAGAGTCACGCGGGGCGCCGTTTATTTTCACTTTGCGAACAAGCGTGAACTTTTCGGCGTGATGCGCGAGCAGGTGTCACTGCCACTATTCGATCGCACCGAATTGCTCGGGGTCGATAGCCCGGATCCCCTGGGTGCCGTCGAATGCTTCCTTCACGATGTCGTCGACCAGGTTGCCGCGAACCTCGAGACCCGGCGCACTCTGGACATCCTGTCCCTCAAGTGCGAGTACGTCGACGAATTCCGCCCCGAACTCGAGCGGCATGTGCGTCGCTGCCGGGACCTGCTGTCGAAGTTCGCATCGCTCTACGCGCGCGCCCGCGAGTTGAAGGCGATGCGCGGCGACATCGCACCGGAGCTAGCCGCCCTCGGCACGTGTGTGTTCGTGACTGGAATGCTGCGTTTGTGGCTGATGGACGAGGCGGGCTCGTTATTGCGCCCCGACGTCGACGCCTTGATCACCAGCCATATCGCGGCCTTTCGCATACCGCCAGGAAATCCCGTCAGCTAGCCTGCGCCATCGAATGACGACGACCAGTGACTTCACCCGTTCGGCTGCTGTTGGCCTATTCTGTGCCGAGAAGTTTTTCGGGGTCGCCCGACCATCACCCGAGTGACGATCGTTGATCCTGGGCCGTTCTGAGCGGTCGACCTTTCCTCATGTCACGCTTGTCACCGCTAAGAACTCACCATTCGAGTTTTTCAACAGCATAGGCCGGTCAGCGACGTTCGCTCGATTCGCCAAACCGGACCTTTAACATTCCCAAGAACGTCCCTTTACGGGAAAGATCGACCCTGTCTCTAGGCACTGCCGCAAGGTATCCAACGACCGAAACCGGCTCGCCGCCCACCGAAAATGGGAAAGTGACGCCTCCCGTACTTGACCACAACCGGGCGCACTTCATGGCGTCCGGGCGACGCCGCCGCGCCGTCCCGGCGGCAGGAAAGGCAGCACCAGCGTGCGCGCATCGACCCGCGCGCCAATGCGCGCGAGCAGCAGAAACGAACCCGCGAGCTTGCGATGCAGAAAAATCGTCTCGGGCGGCGGTGCCCGCATTAGGCGGCGGCGAATCGCCAGCTCGAAGCCGAGATCACGCGCTCGCGCGGCAAGCCCCGCAGCAGCGAAGTCATACCGTCCCCGATGCCGCAGCGGTTCGCACACGAGTAGGATCATCTCAACCGCCGCCTGGACACGGTCAGGCGAATCGTCGGGGGCGACATAGCCGATCGCGACGGCTTCCCTGCCTACTACATCGAGGTCACCATCGATGACGGCGCGTGTGATGCGGGCGTACCGCGCCACGAACTCGGCGCTGAATGTCTTGGTCGCGCCGAAGTCGAGTAACGCGACGCGGGCGCTCTTCGGCTGATAGAGGTAGTTGGCGAAGTTGGGATCGGTCTGCATGACGCGGAACGCAAATAGCTCGCGGAACAGCAACCTTTCGAGCAGCGTACCGGCCGCATCTCTCCGTGTCTGAGGGACGTCGGGCCCCGATAGGGTTTCGAGCGGGACGCCATCCATGTAGTCCATCGCCATCACCCGGGTCGTCGTTAAGTCCCAGTGGACGCACGGAACGACGAGCGCAGGCTCATCCGCAACTAACCCGGCGTAGCGTTCGAGAAAGCGCGCTTCCTGAACGTAGTCGGCTTCCTGCGCGAGCTGGCGCTTGGCTTCGTCGGCGATGGCGTCGACATCGAGATCGATCGGCAGCAAGTTGAGTAGCCGCAGCAGTGCGGCTACGTTGTCGACATCGCTCGTGATCGACCGCGCCACTCCTGGGTACTGTATCTTCAGGGCGAGGTCGCGCCCATCGCGCGTGCGAGCGCGATGCACCTGCCCGATCGAGGCGGCCGCGATGGGCTCAAAATCGAACTGCGCGAAGCGCGTCTCCCAGCCCTTTCCTAATTCGCGCCCGAGTACCCGGTGTAGCTGCGACGTGGGCATCGGCGCGGCCTCTGTGCGCAGCACGGCGAGCGCCTGCGCAAACTCGGGCGGCAGCACATCTTCCCCTTGGAGGGAGACGATCTGGCCGAGCTTCATCGCCGCACCGCGCAAGCGGGCAAGACGGGCCGCAAGCCGCTGCGCATTGCGGGCGGAAAACAAGGAGCTGCCCGTCAACCCAGAGTCCGATCGCGCCAATCCGCGCAACCCTTCGACCGCGCCTCCCACCGCCATCTCGGCCGCAGCGAATCCGATGCGCGCGAGCCGACCAAGGCGGGTCTGCGGCACAGGTGCCGGTTTGGGCCTATGGGTCACAGGGCGACTCAGGACTCTAAGACCAATTCCACGCGGATGCTGATGCTCCCCAGCCAGGCGTGACCTCGCACGACGGCTCCGGTCAAAGCTTGTAACCGATCTGACGCAACAGGGTCTTGCGCCACACGACCTCATCGTCGCCTTCGATACCCTTCGGCGAGAAACCATCTATTACACCCAAGACCCCGCGTCCCTGCTCCGTTTCAGCGAGAACAACCTCGGTCGGGTTGGCGGTCGCGCAGAAGATGCGGCACACTTCCGGCACCATTTTTATGGCGTTCAGCACGTTGAGCGGATAAAAGCCGTCCCCGAGGAATACGACAAAGCAGTGGCCGGCCCCAAGGTTTCTCGCGTTTCGTTGCGCGAGATCGACCATGGTGGGATCGGTGCCCGAGGAGCGAACAAGGCATTTGCCGGAGGCTTCGCAGAACGCGACGCCAAACTTGATGCCGGGAACCGAACCGACAAGTGCTTCGTGGATGTCTTCGACGGATTTGATGAAGTGTGTTTGGCCAAGGACGAAATTTGTCGTCTCGGGTTTTTCGATTTGTACGGTAATTAGCTGCATCTCGGCCTCCTCGTGAAAGTAACCGCGGGGCGTTTTGGCATGGATGCGCAGCGCCGGCGTGCGTTGGTGGACCGTTTCCAACCACCCGCTCGCCGGGAGAGCGCACGCGTTGGGATAATCGCACACGCAGTGGGAAGCGTCGAAGGTCGCACTACGACCCTCAGGCACCTGGCTGCCCATAGGCGAGCCGCCGGCAGGCAGTATCCACCGCGCACATCGAATTATCAGAACCATCGACCGGAATCAACACGCAGGGTATGGCGATCTCCTCTTGCCCGCTCAATGGTTAGCTGCAATCACACGCCGCTGCGGCATCCCCTTCAGAGGTGTCGCAAAGCCAGTGTCGCGCCGGGCCGAGCGGGCCCCGTTGATGGGCGACAAACCCCGCGCGGCTTGAGCGTCAGCGTGCTGCGATGGGCCGAGGCCATCGGGTGGAACGATAGGCCATCCAACGGCCTAAGTTGAAGTATTTCGCGTGGGGGGTGTTGGGCAACCGGCGATGGAGCGGCGCAGACCCGCAGTATTGCGCGGCGCTGAGGCACTTTCCTGGGTCGATGGGGTTGGAATGGGACCGCCACCTGGTATCAGGCGCAGCGGTAGCGTGACGATTTTGGGCGAAAAGCTCGCCCCGGGACCTTCGATCCGAAAAGCCACGGTGTGGGTCGGCATCGGCCAGACGCGCAACAGGCGCGACCCAGCGCTCGCGTCGGACATTGACGTTACGCAACGACGACTTCCGAGAGGAGGGTTAGGCTTAACGATCACCCGCGGCTGGCCTCGCGGGGTGGGTGTGCGTGATTGTTCGGTCATCGTCGCAGCCTCATTTTTGGGGAGGCATGGTGAGGCCCCGCGGAGGAGTCCATGAACAAGGTTTGGTTGAAGCAATACCCCAATGGCATTCCGGCTGAAGTCGATATCGACAAGTACGCCTCGCTCAGGGAAATCCTGGAGCAAAGCTGCAAGCGGTTCGGCGCGCTTCCCGCGTACGGCAACATGGGTGTGTCAATCACCTACGACGCACTCGACCGGGCCAGCCGCGAGTTCGGCGCTTACCTGCAGAAGGGGATTGGGCTGCAGAAAGGCGATCGGGTCGCCATCATGCTGCCCAATCTCCTGCAGTATCCGGTGGCACTGTTTGGCACGCTGCGAGCCGGCATGACCGTTGTCAACGTTAATCCGATGTATACGGCGCGCGAACTGGAACACCAACTGAAGGACTCGGGCGCCACCGCTATCGTGGTGCTGGAGAATTTCGCGCACACGTTGCAGGAGGTGCTGGCCAAGACCCCGATCAAGACCGTCATCACGACGCAAATCGGTGACTTGTTTCCGTGGCCCAAGGCGCTGCTCACCAACCTTGTGGTGAAGCATGTGAAGAAGATGGTGCCGCCGTGGCAAATCCCGAACGCGATCGAGTTTAAGGCCATATTGCGGGGAGGGCGCGCGCAGGTGTTGGACGACGTGCCGTTGCACCACGACGACATCGCGTTCCTGCAGTATACGGGTGGCACCACGGGTGTGGCGAAGGGCGCGATCTTGACGCACCGCAACCTGGTGGCCAACGTGCAGCAGGTGGCGGCGTGGATCGCCCGCGACCTCCTGGACGGGAAGGAGACGGCGATCCTTCCGCTGCCGCTGTACCACGTCTACGCGCTGACGTCGAACCTCGTGTTCATGAAGATCGGCGCCCACGTCATCCTGATCACCAACCCCAGGGACCTGCCGACGTTCGTCAAAACGCTCGCGGGCCTCAAGTTCACCGCGATGGTCGGCGTCAATACGCTGTACAACGCGCTTCTGAACGCCCCGGGATTCGACCGGGTAGATACGCACAACCTCAAGATGGCCAATGCCGGCGGCATGGCGGTGCAGCGCGCGGTGGCCGAGAGGTGGAAGCAGGTCACCGGCGTGGCCATCATGGAAGCCTATGGGCTCACGGAAACGTCGCCGGCCGCGATCGCCAACCCGATCGGCCTCAAGGAATGGAGCGGAACCATCGGCGTGCCGATTCCCTCGACGGAAGCCGCGATCCTGGACGACCAAGGGGCCGAAGTCGCCATGGGCCAGGTGGACGAGATCTGCATTCGTGGCCCGCAGGTCATGAAGGGATACTGGAACCGACCCGACGAGACGGCCAAGGTGCTGACAGCGGACGGCTGGCTCCGCACCGGCGACATGGGTTTCATGGATCCACGGGGATACTTCAAGATCACCGACCGCAAGAAGGACATGATCATCGTGTCCGGGTTCAAGGTGTTCCCCAACGAAATCGAAGACGTGGTGATGATGCATCCCGGCGTGCTCGAGGCCGCCGCCATCGGCGTGAAAGACCCGAAGTCCGGTGAGGCGGTCAAGGTCATCGTGGTGAAGAAGGATACGGAGCTCACCGAGCAGGCATTGCTGGAACACTGCAAGAAGAACCTGACCGCCTACAAGGTCCCGAAGTTCATCCAGTTTCGGACCGAGCCGCTGCCGAAGTCCAACATCGGGAAGATTCTGCGCCGCGAGCTGCGCGAACCCGTGCCAGCGTGAGCGGCAAACCGCCTGAGCGTGCCCAAGGCGGAGCAGACATCAGCAGAATCGGCGCGGCAGCCGCCGCACTTAGTGAACAGCAAATTACGTAGGACGCTTCCGTCGATCCCGATTTTGATGAACGGACCCACCCATTCTTCACGCCCCAGCTAATGGCCAGCTAGTGCCGGTGACAGACCGCTTTGGTGGACGAAGGGCTACGTCCGGTGTGGCCGATCTGCGACCTTGGCGTGACCATCGTTATTTTTCCGCCGAGGGGTTCCTGCCCGCGTGGTGGCGGATCGCCCGGCGGCCCCACACCCAAACGTACTGCGCGCCCGAGGCAAAGATCGTCGCCATGAGCAGCGCGAACAGCGTGGGCATCGCGGCGCTTGCACTGACGACGTCCGCCGCGTTGCCGAGCACCATCGCGAGCGTGAAAAATTCGATAGCCGTGTTGAGCTTCGAAAGATGCGTCGGCGCCACGTCGTAGTGCCCGACCGTGTAGTGATAAGCCAGCGCGCCACCCACGATCACCAAGTCCCGCACCACGATCGCCGCGACGAGCCAGAGCGGTAACAGTCCCTGCACCGCGAGCGTGAGCGTCACCGTCAGCATCGTCAGCTTGTCGACAAGGGGATCGGCTATCGCTCCGAGGCGGGTGCGCGCATTCCAGTGGCGCGCAATCACCCCGTCGGCAAAGTCACTCAACGCCGAAATGAAAAACACTGCGAACGCTGTGACGTAATCCCGCTGCGCGAGCAGGACGACCAGCACCGGAATCAGCAGGAACCGGAGCAGCGTGAGGGCGTTGGGGACGTGGCGCATCGCCAGATCTTCGAATCTTAGACCAGCTGCCGCGCGCCAATCGAGGTCGACCGATGAGCGCAGCAGCTCCTTCAGTTGGGCTCCACGCTCGACCGCGTGCACGAAGGCAAGCTGGCGTGGACGAGCATCGGCGCGCCGCCCGTCCGGGCCGAGCGCATCGCGCGACGGGTTGCCGATAGCGCAGTGCGGGCGAAGTCTTTCCAGGCGTGACCATCGTGCCACAGACTGTTCGCCTGCTGCCCGGCAAGGTTGATGTGGACGTTTTCGGTCGATTTTGCCATGCGCCGCCGCGCGAGAACGCTCCGCAGTTCGGAGCGCGCACCGGTGATCGATACTTTCATGGCTTCGGCGGCGTTCTCTCGCGCATTGCGCGTGGAATGGCGCGCGATAGGGAACGTCAGGCAGTACCCTCACGCAGACGAGGACTCTGCCGCTGGCCCTGCGAACGGGCCCACGCTCCAACGGACGTCGTCGTCACAAACGCACGCCAGGAGGGTGAGCTGGCCGCAGGCTGCACTGGACGCGACCGTCTGCCCGAAGACGCGCCGCCGATCACGAACCCATCGGCTTGGCGCTGTCGCCGCGCTCCTGCTTCTCAGTGCTTGATGAACGGCGCGGCGTCGCCCGCGTGCTTCTTCTGCTGCTTAATCGCTTTCTTTTCCTTTGGCGTGTGCTGGGGCTTCTTCTTGTTTTCCTTCGGTGGCTGATGAGACATGGTTCGCTCCTGTGAATCGCTGGGACTACAGCGCTTCACCACTATAAGCCAACGTCCCGTGGTCCGTGGGCCATCGTCGGGTGGGTATGCGAATCGGCGGGCCCGGAGGTCTTGCAGCCGCAGCAGGTCGCGAGCTGGTAGCGTCCGCGGAGGCCGTCACTTGCGATCCTTCAAGGGTCCCAATGAGCATCGCGAGCTCCTGAAGTGCTTGTCGCGTCCGACGACGTTCGGCAATGGCAGCGGCCGAGTAGGCCCATGCTTCCACGCGTTCTTGTTGCCTTTGGGAGCGCCGGCGCTTGTGCCGCCGTGCCTGCAGGCCCACCCCCAATTCGCCGCTTTGATTGTTCGATCACCCCGGCGTCGTGTGCCGAAGGGATCTTCAGAATCCAAATGCGTAGACCTGCCCGTCGGCAGCGACGTACAGACGTCCGTTCGCAGCGATCAGCGTTTGGAAGCGGCGCACCTCGCTCATCGTGTCGCCGGGACCGCCGCCTGAGAACACGACGGCGCCGGTGTCGCCCCGGAAACCATGCAGGCGGTTGTCTCCCTCCGCGCCAACCGCCCAGACGATGGGGTTCGCCTTGCCGTCGGTGGTGGTGATGATGGGCGAGCCACGCCCGTTCTCGCTGGCGCACCATGCCACGCGCAACGTCGGGGAGCGCCCGCGGCGATCGCGATAACGGTGAGATCACCCGCGGTTCCTCGCGGGCAATCGATCCCCTGCCCCTCAATGGCAACCCGTACTTCATCACCCGAGGAGAACCAAGCAGGTGCCGTGCGGATCGGGTTCGACGACACCTTCTTCGCGAGTACGCTGCCGCCGATCCCGCCCAGGTTCTGCCGATCGAGGAGATAAGCCTTGCCATCCTTGCCCAGGGCAAGGACCAGCTCGGCCGGTTTTGCGCCAGGCAGGTCGAGCAGCAACGCATTGGTCCCGCCGAGATCGCTGTCCGTAACGTCGAGTTCCTGCCAATCGGAGGGCGCAAAGAAATCTTGCGGCTTGCCCGAGAACGACAGGTCGGGGCCGAGCCGGATCACGGCCTCGCCGTCGGCCCAGGTGCGGGCCCCAAAGTGTTCCCAGTGACGGCATAGAGGCTCCGCCCGTCCGAGACCAGGCCACCCGGTGCCCAGAAGCCGCCGCCTCGCGCGCGGGTGGACCATACCCGCGCGGCGTGAGGTGGCTGCAGCGAGACGCCGACGACCCAGCCGTGGTAATCGCCGCAATCACCGAAGTGACCGCCGTAGGGCACGTAGAGCGTGTCGTTGAGGATCGTGAGCGCGCCACGCTGATTCTGGACGGTGGAACGGAAGCTCTTGCCGCTTGCCTTCGACGCGGCTTCGACATCGATCGGCCAGCCGGACAATACGGCGCCATCCTTGAGCGCGAGCGCGAACAGTCGATGCTTCGGGCCGTCCTGTCCCGCGGTGAGTGCGGCGACATAGAGCGTCTGCGAACGCTCGTCGATGACCGGCGTGCCGGTGATCCCGAGCGGATCAATATTGCCGCAGGGAAGCGCTGCGTGTGGCACCGGCGCTCCGAGCAAGGTTTTCCAGACCACCGCGCCGGTCACCGCATCGAGGGCGTAGACGAGATTCCGCTCGGTCGCTACCAGCAACAGCGCCCTATTCCCGCCGGAGACGCGCCAATAGAGCGGCTGGGCGTAGACCGAGCCCGAGACCTCAGCGTGGAACGAGGGGTCGCGCTGGAGGCTACGTGCCCGCTCGAAGGTGAACGAGGGCACGACGAACATCCCGCTACGCTCGGCGTTGCCGTGATGCTCAAGCACTCCCACCGCGGCGATCCCGCGCGCGTCGATCGCGTCAGCGGCGAGGGCCGGTTCAACCAGACATGCCAGCAGCAAGACGGCCAACCACCGCATCGTTTCCAACTCGCAAGTCCGACTTGATTGTGTTGGACGTTCGACAGTCACCTGCGTTCGGGTTCGTCGCTAAATAGGCGAGAAGGGGTGTACCGGACGCTTGTCTACCTACGGAAGCTCTGAATTACGGGGACTGCGAAGCGCTGTGATCATCTATTTGTGAGCAAACGGCGTAAACCGACCGCGAGATCGCAGTGAGGCCGTGTTTTCGCCCGTTTTCTTAGGCTTTCTTGCTCGTTTTGCCGTTCATGGACGCACCTCTCCTATGAACGCATCAAGCGATATCGCATACGGTACAGATTGGCCAGCGCAAACAGCGTGTTCATCTGGGCCAAGTTCTTCTTGATCCCGCGGTAGCGCACCTTCGCATGACCCCACAGGCGCTTGACCACGAGGAACGGATGCTCGACCGTGGCGCGAACTCGCGACAGGCGCCGATTGCGTGCGCGCTGCCTTTGGGTGAGCCGACGGCTGCGGGTGCCGCGCTGGTTGACGTTAAATTCAATGCCAGCCGCCTCAGCCGCATCCTTGAGCGCCTTGGAATGATAAGCAGAATCGGCGTGCAGGCTTTCCTCTTGCCCGTGCAACAGTTCGCCCAGGACGTTCACGTCGGCCACGTTGGCACTGGTGGCGATCACGGTGTGAACCAGACCCGAATCGGTATCGGTACCGGTATGCACCTTCATGCCGAAGTACCACTGCTTGCCCTTGCGCGTCTGGTGCATCTCGGGGTCGCGCTCGTTGTCGGCATTCTTGGTCGAGGAAGGCGCGTTGATGATCGTCGCATCCACGGATCGTGCCCTTGCCCACGAACAGCCCGCGCTCGCACAGATGGGCATTGATTTCGGCGAGCAGCCGCTCAGTGAGAGCGTGCTTCTCCAGAAGCCGCCGAAAGTTCAGTATCGAGGTCTCGTCCGGGATGACATCCGCATCGGTGCTCACCCCAGCGAACTGGCGCATCGTAATCGAATCGTAGAGAGCTTCCTCGACACCAGGATCAGACAGGTTGTACCACTGCTGCAGACAATAAATGCGCAACCTGCGCTCCAGCGGCAGCGGCGGACGACCACCGGCACGACTGCCCTTCGGATAATGCGGTTCGATCAGCCCGCACAACCGCCGCCACGGAACGACCTCGTCCATTTCCGCCAGAAATTGCTCCCGCCGCGTCTTCTTGCCTTTGTCGAAGTAGCCTGTCATCGACAGCGATTGTTGCTTCATTGTCCGCGCTCCCTGCAATCCGCCTACTCCACCTTAGGAAATAGACGCAGATATGCAAGGGGTTTTTCAGAGATTCCCTAGCGCTCGAACGCGCTTTGCCATTCGCGTCGCACCCATCCTCGCATCTGGGACACCCCGGCCTCACGCTCAAGCAATGCCTCAAGCGCTTCGACAACGTGATGCGCAAGGCCGGCGTAACCCGGGAGCAGCTCGGCGTGACGGCGCACGGCCTCCGCCACCAGTTCGCCCAGGAGTTCCATGTCGAGCTGACGGACGTGCAGGCTCCGGTACGCGGTGGAGACGCCTGCGCTGATCCGGCAACCCTCAACGCTGCGCTTCTCGAGATCGCGCGCCAACTCGGACACAACCGGACCGCGATTACTTGCGCCTACCTCGGCTCCCCTGCTCGCCGCTCGCAGTCCCTGCCGTCGCCCGAAACCGGAAAGGAGACGCAGGCATGAGACGGATCCCGAACCCACACCCAGTGTCTCCCAGCGACACGTCGTCACGCCATGCGATTGACGTCGTGCTTGCTGGCGATCGGGCGCCCATCGGCATTCCAGCCCTGTTCATTGCCGACCAGCTCTCACGCCATCGTTCCGCGGAGCAAATTCTAACTGGCTCGCGAGGACTGCTTGCCGAGTACACCGACGTCCAGGGCTACGCCTTCCGCTGGGGACAGCTCATCGAGCATCCGTTGGGACACTTCGTTCTCTGGCGGGTGGTTCCCGTCGCCATGTGGGACCGACTGTCGGAGCGACGCGCCCGATCGCATCTGCTCATCGAGGAGTTGATAACGCTGGTGCAGCCAGGCATCCATCCCGCACTGGAGGCTCGCCTCCCGCGGGCTCTCCTGTTGACGGGTTGTCAAGGCGCAAGCCGCCGCAGTCTGCATGCGCTTTTCGCTCTGCTGCTCGCCGACCCGGCGAGCACCGCCGCGGTTCGCCAGTGGCTCGCGACGCCTTTTCTGACCGACCTCTTGCCACCCCTGCTAATGAGCGTCGAGTGCCGTGTCGAACAGATTCTGCGCAAAGGAGCGCGTTAGCCGGCACATGCCCTTCGCCCCCACGGCTTTGCACGCGGTGAAGGGCGTGCTTGTAGCGTTCTCCGTCAGCGCACCTTCAGATTGCCGAGGCGACGTCGGTCTTCTTGAAATCTTCGCCCTTGAAGAGAAGTGTCTCACCCGTTGTCTTGGCGAGCGCATAGGCGAAACAGTCGCCGAAGTTAAGCCCGGCTTTATGGCGGCCCTTGCCGAAATCCGTATACGCCTGCCGGGCTATATGCGCTTGCTCTTCGGTCACGGGTTCAATGATGATCCCGGCACGCCGAAAGAAAGCATCGAACTGACGGCTGCCAGTCGCTTTGGTTTGCGCCTCGACAACGATCGCCGCTTCAACAAAGTTGGCAGCCGAGATCCGGCAGGCATCAGCATCGGTTATAGCCCGCGCGTAGCTTTCTGCATCCTCTTCATTGAACAAGACCGCGAGGATGGCTGAGCTGTCTACAATCATCGTGGGATCCCGCGCTCATCGTAGAGCAGCGCCCCGTGATCGATCGGTTTGCCTTTGAGCGTATTTGCACACCGGCGTCCGATGGCGAGGAGCTCCGCAACGGTGGCTTCAGGTCGTCGCTGGCGCTGAACGCGCTGCAGCCGTTCGCGCAAGGCTTCCGTCACCGCGCGCGTCATGCTTTCGCCGGTCTCCTTGGCAAGCGTCTGAGCGAGCTTATGGGCCTCGGGATCTTTGATGTTCAACGACATCTTGTTCTCCTTGGTAGAAGTTTTTCTACCCTTCTGCATTATAACCCAAGCGCCCCGCCCCTTCCACTCAATGGTCCCTAGCGGTACGTCTCCTGGTGATGCCTTTCGCGCTTGGGACCAAGCGCGTCTTGTAACGACTCGTCGTCGGAAAACCGCCTGTCTGCCCTGAGGTGCCTCAGCACGCCCGCGCTGGCTCCCCTCACCCCTAACCCCTTGTCCGTTTGCAACCAACGAACGCATCCCTATCCCTCACGAGACAGGAATATCTCCATGGATGAGGCATTCTCCGGGCGCTTCACACGCGACCGTTGCCAGTCACGCGCTGCCCATAGGCTACGACTAGTCGAATAGTCGGTTCCCCGCCGTTCGGACGAGCATGAACGGTGGAACCATTGCTGACATGGCTTTCGCCACGCCATGTCCGGCCTGACGGCCAGACTCTCTGAGGGCTGCTGTTTTATAGCTCTAAGTCTACCGGTTGCCCGGAGGGAGAGGCAGCGTCCCTTAAAGCGGCGCGACCATCTGGTCGCACCAGAACCTCAAATCCGCGCTGGCTTTGGTCGACGTGAGGGTTCTCGACCATTTCGTCGTGGCCGGAACGACCACCGTGTCCTTCGCAGAAAGGGGACTTATCTGAATAGTTTGATTCGCGAGTAACCACGAGGGGTTCTTCCTCGTGGTTCCACGCGCTTGCACCACGTCATTGATGATCGTCACGCTGTAAACTTTGCCATCTATGTAATTGACTTTATCGCTTCCCCGTCCCGCCCCGACACCGGACTTCCACTCTCCTTCACATCGGCGTCAAACACCTCCTGCAATTGCGCAGCCGCCTCTGCCGCCGTCTGGATGAGCTGCGCTTCGTCCTGGCGCACTGCGTACTGCTCGTCCATCAGTTTCAGGTCATGCTCCTTGAATAGGGCTACGGCGCGCGCTGCCTGAGTCGGCTCCATTCCGGTCAACTCCAACGCCTGGCACGCCGTTTCCAGGCTCGACAGAAAGACCTCCCGCTCGATCGCCTCGCGGTCGATGTCGAGGCCGCGCAGTCGGTAGTAGTGAACGCGATTGCGCGCCCGCGCGAGTATGGGAAGATCGGGGAAATTCTTGCGCACGACCGCCGCCGTCTTCACCGAGGCCTCGACGTCGTCGATGGCCAGCACGAAAAGCTTGGCGTCGCGCGCCCGGGCCGATTCGAGCAACTCCAGGCGTGAGGCGTCACCGTAGTACACCTTGTTCCCGAAACGGCGTACGAAGTCGACCTGCTGGAAGCTCGCCTCGATCGCGGTGAACGGAATGCCAGCCATGCGCAGGACGCGCGAGACGATCTGTCCATAGCGCCCGTAGCCGGCGATGATCACCGGATTGGCGGGGCCATCGATGAGATCGAACTCGGGTGGCTTCGTGCGCTCGAGCCAGCGTTGCAGCAGGCGTTCGTGCACGATGAATGAGAGCGGCGCGAGGAGCATGGAGATCGTCACGGCCAGCACGAGAAACTCGGCGGTCTCGCCCAGGAGGATGCCCGCCGTTTGTGCTGCGACAAAGAGCACGAAGGCGAATTCCCCGCCTTGCGCAAGCAATACGGCGATGCGTTGCGCTTCTTCGCTGCCCGTCCCGGACACTCGCGCCAGGCCGTACATGAGCAGAGCTTTCAGCACCATCAAACCGATGACCACGCCGAGCACCGCGAACGGATGCGACAGGAATAGCGCGAGATTGGCGCTCATCCCCACCGCCATGAAGAACAGCCCGAGCAGCAGTCCCTTGAACGGCTCGACGTCGGCTTCGAGCTCGTGGCGGAATTCCGAATCGGCGAGCAGCACACCGGCGAGGAACGCACCCAGCGACATCGAGATGCCCATCGCTTCCATCGTGAGCGCCGCTGCGATCACGACCAGCAACGCCGCGGCGGTGAACACTTCCCGGCCACCGAAACGCGCGACGAGCTTCAGCCCCGGACGAACCAGGAGTCGGCTGACGAGAATGACGAAGGCGATCGCCGCGACACCTTTCGCGGCGAGTATCCATCCACTCTCGTGGCCGGTCCTTTCCGGGCTAAGCAGCGGCAGCAGCGCGATGAGGGGAATCACAGCGACATCCTGAAAGAGCAGGATCGCGAACGCGACGCGGCCGCTCGGGCTGCTGAGCTGGGCGCGCTCGCCCAGCCATGCCAGGACGATGGCCGTAGAGGACATGGCCAGTCCCAACCCGACCACGATCGCCGCCTGCCACGAAAGGTTCAACCAGACCGCGATGCCGGTGAGCGCGATTCCCGTTACGACAACTTGCGCGCCACCCAATCCGAATACGGGATGGCGCAACGCCCAGAGCCGGGAGGGCTCGAGTTCCAGGCCGATGAGGAAGAGCAGCAGCACGACACCCATTTCCGCGAAATTGAGCGTCGCATCCGCGTCGGCAATCAATCCCAACCCCCACGGACCGATGATCGCGCCTGCCGCGAGGTAGCCGAGCACCGCTCCGAGTTGCATCCGCCGGAATATCGGGACGACGATCACCGCCGTCACCAGGAAAATTGCGGCCTGTTCTAAGAGGGTCATGGGAATTTGGGACTAGGCCGACGTTTGAGTAGCCTGGAACGGAAAGGGAGCGGATACGATCTTCGAGGAGGCGCGATACCAATCGACGAATTCGCGATCGCAGCTGTCCTGGGGTCAACTCGGTTTGACGGCGGCGATGGTCGGAGTCGAGTGGCCGCTCCAGCGGAATCGATAGGTCGTTCCCTTTCTCACGTTCATCACGAGCGCGGGCCGGAAACACGCGAGGCAGGTGCCGCCGGCGCGGCGCACGCTCGGATAGACGATGCTAAGCGATCCGCCGTCGAGCAACCACTCGGCGAGCGCCTGTGACTGCACGTAGGTATCGGGATCAAGGCAATCGGTCCAATCTTTTGAGCCCCGGAGATCGTGAAACTCCCCACTAAAATCGGCGAGATAGTCGTCGAAGGTCATATCGTCCTCGAAGCGGCCCACTTCCGCGAGCTGCACAGCTTTGTGGAAGGCGACCTCCGCCTGCGCGGTCCTGGTCTCGAACGCCGCGTACCACGCACCGCGATCGGGACCGTTGAACCGGCTGCCGAGCGGATGCGCGTGCGTGAACGCCGCGTTGACGACGCGATAGTATGGAACGCCGAACAGCAGCTCGCGCACGCCGATGCCGGGCAGCAGGTCGTTCTCGGCGCGCAGACGATCGTTGGTCGCGTTGTCCAGGTCGAAGATGTCTGCGAGATGCCCGTCGCTGTCGGCAATTCGTGCGAGGACACTGCTGCCGTCGTCGTTGTACTTCGAGTGGATCAGGCGGTGAGTATCGTTGCGGCGGACAAGCGAAGTAGCGGGCCGCGCTTTCACATCCCGCCCCGGCGAGCGTCCAGCAGGCGCCGCACCGTCTGCATCGCCGGCGCGCCGCCTTTCATCATGTAGGCCAGCGGTGTGCTACCCACGAAAATGCGGTTCGTGTTCGGCAGCCGCACCCATTCGTCCGCAAGCGGCTGACCGTGGAGAATATTCAGCGCCTTGAAGATACCGATGAGATAGGAGATGCGGAGCAGCTTGTCGGCGTCGAGCACCCGGCCTTTCGGGTTCTTCTTCATCTCGTAATAAGGGCCGTTGGTGACACCGCCGAGAAGTTGCCGGGCGTCCTCGTCGCGCACGCCCCAGCGATCGACGATGTTGAAAAACGCCTTCAGCGCCGACGGGCTCAGCCGTTCGCGCTCCGCCTTGGAAGCGAGGTCGATCACCGGCGGCGGTTCGTACCGCGTAGGGGGATAGGTTAAGGCGGCCATTGGATATCTCCTATCTGGGAGACTATACTCTCTTAACTAGGAGTTTACAAGAATTTCGAACGAAGGCTAATTGCATCAGCCGCTACTGGCCTTTGCCCAACGCGGCGTATTTTTTCTCCAAACGGTCAAACACTTCCTCAGCCGGAAAGAACCCCGGAACCGCTCACGATCCCTGCTTGAATCGCGGCTTTGAGTTCCGCGAGCTTCAAGGCTTGCAGTTTCTCCTGTTCCTCCAGGAGTCGGGGTCCGGCGCGCACAACCTTCGCTGGCGTTGTTGATACGGCCTCCCTCGACCTCATAACACATTCCACAGGAATGAGTCAGAGCAATTAGTGCCGCACAGGTCGTCGCTCCATAGCCGCAATGTTAGTTGCCGTACCTCCTTGCGTGGAGCGCGAAAAACCGAAGCATCTCCGCCGAGGCATCCGGGCCCTTGGGGTCGGTATGCGAACCGGCAGGATCACCCCCGAACCAGGCATGACCCGCGCCGTACACCAGCCACTGCTCGACGAGGACACGACCCTGAGGATCTTGCAGCATTGTCCGCGTATAGGAATACCCCCCGGGCACGACGCCCTGCTCCACACGCTTGTCGTTGGCAGCGTACGAATCGGCGTCCCATAGGCTGGCGCCGAGACTTGCCATCGAATGTGCAATCACGATGTCGCCGTTGCGCACGTTCACCACCATGTCACGGTCGCCATGAAAGACGATCGTAGGTACGGGTGCACCAAGCGCTTGGTCTGCGGCGTTGGGGCTCGCCACGGAAATGCCGCAGCCTTGTTTCATTGCCGCGAAAGCGGAAGGAACGTCGTGGGCGCTTCCATACGGCAGCCCGGAATGGATCCCGGCGGCCGCATAGATGTCCGGATAGGTACGCGTCAGAATTACCGCCATTGCCGCGCCCGCCGAAAGTCCAGCCACATAGACGCGCGCCGGGTCCAGACGGTGTGCCCGGACGACGTGCCGAGTGAGCTCTGCAATGATCGCAGGCTCGCCCCGATCACGGCACTGATCGGCAGGTCTAAACCAATTCCAGCACTTCGTCGGGTTATCACGTGCTGACTGAGCAGGATATACGACGTAATAGCCCTCCTCCTCGGCGAGCTGGTTCATGCGAGTCCCCCGCGCAAAATCGTCGGGGGACTGCGTACAGCCGTGCAACATGACGAGCAGCGGCAACTGCCGACCCAGATGACCCTTCGGAATGAATAACTTGTACTGACGCGTCCCCGCGGCGCAAGTGAATGAATGCTGTTGAAACTGTTCGCCGGTGGGCTCGCGGACCTCGCGTGCCGGCTCCAGATCCGGTTGATCAGCAATCGGCTCGGGATCCGAAATGTCCAACACGCGGCACTCCGCATCGATCCACGGCTTTTCCGGCGCCCGGCGGGCGAGCCCTGGGTGAAAAGCGGACCGGTCACCCACCCCCGTCAAACCCCGTTGAATCGCTGCGGTCGCGGCGTGCAAATCGCCGGTTTGCATCAGGCGCATCGCCTCATGCATCGTCTTGCTCAAGCAGTAGTTCATCGGGCGAGTTTCCTTTCAAATGATTCGATCAGCCAACGCAGCCTTCACCGCAGGACTTGCGTGAAGCACGCCGAGGACCTCCACCGACTCGATCGCGTCCCGTGCAAGCGCCGGCGAAACGTCGGAAGCGATACGGACCAATCCCAACACGTGAATCCTTAGCTTCGACCCGATGAGTCCGATCGTCTTGATGACCCTATCGTTCATGGCAATTTGCCTTTCGTTTGCCCTTTGGAACGCGCGACCAAGTGCGTACGCCAGGCGTCTCGAAGCATTGCGCCTTCCAGTGTCGCCATCGAATGGGGGCTGCAACGCTGCTTGGTCAGGATCAGTCGCGGTCGGGACGCTGTTTCCCGGAAAACGGCAGCAACCGCGACAGCGACTTCATCAAGAGCGCCGTCTGGCCAAGGAAATAATGTTGCGCCTCGCTCACCATCCGCTCGTAGGCGCTGCGATCCAGCCCGCCCTCAAAGGCCTCCGAGGTGAGCTTGCCATCCTCCAGGCGCGTTTTGCGGGACCTCACCCGGGCCTTGCCACCGAACGCCGAAATCTCCGTGTACGAATAGTGGAAGCTGACGAACGGGTTGACCCTCGGGGCCGGGTCCACGACCTCGACCGCATCGTCCTCAACCTTGCGCGGCGCCCGTTCGGCGTGTCGCACGGGATGCTTGCTCATGCAAAACCTCTCACAAGAAATTCGGGTCACCGTCGACGCAATGCGTCACGGACGCCTTGATGAGATCCGTTGGCGGGGATTGCCGCGTCAATCTTACTCCGCCGCTCCGCCTGGACACGACGGCCCGACGCCCGCTACGATGGTTTCCCCCGGCGGCCATTCATAGCGAGACACCTTGGGCGACATTCGCGTTGGCACGGCGTCGTGGACCGATAAGTCGCTCGTCGACTCCAGGCGTTTTTATCCGGAGGACGCCCGCAACGCGGACGAGCGCCTGCGCTTCTATGCGACCCGCTTCGCCACGGTGGAGGTGGACAGCTCGTACTACGGGCTGCCGACTGCACGCACGGCGCAGCTGTGGGCGGAGCGCACCCCGCCCGCGTTTTCGTTCGTGGTGAAGGCCTTTCGGCTGTTCACCTTGCATCACACCGCGCCCGAGGCGTTGCCCAAGGATATCCGGGCCGCACTCGGGCCGCTCCCCAAGAAGAACCTCTACTACGCCGACCTGCCCGCGGAGCTCGCGATCGAGCTCTGGTCGCGCTTTCGCACCGCGCTCCTCCCGTTGCAGCACGCCAACAAGCTCGCCGGCGTGTTGTTCCAGTTTCCGCCCTGGTGCCTGCGCTCCCGCGCCAACTACGATCACATCGTGCGCTGCAAGGAGGTTCTCGCAGGATGCCCGGATCTGCGTCGAATTTCGCAACCGGACCTGGTTCGACGATTCGCATCGCGACGCCGTGCTCCAGTTCGAACGCGAGCACGGGCTGAGCCACGTGATCGTCGACGAGCCCCAGGGATTCGCCTCGAGCATTCCCTGGATCGGCGAAGTGACCACACCCCGGTTTGCGATGGTGCGCCTGCACGGGCGCAACGCGAATACGTGGGAAGAGAAGGGGCTGACTTCGAGCGGCGAGCGGTTCAACTACCTCTATTCCGCCGCCGAGCTCAATGAGCTGGCCGACAAGGTCAGGCCGCTCGTCACCGAAGCGGAACGCACCCACGTGTACTTCAACAACAACTTCGAGGACTACGGGGTGCGCAACGCGCTCGACCTTGGCCGCCTCCTGGGCAGCTGACGCTCGCCCCCTGCGACGTTGCGCTCGGCCTGTGCGCGGGCGACCTGCCCGGTTAAGCCCCGCGTTTTGCGAGGCTTTTCTGGTTGTCGTTGGCCACAGAGCAGAAGATGGGAAGCCTCTTGGCCCAGGACGCTTGCGCGTCGCGATTGGCGACCAGTCGCGCATGCTCTCTCGTGGCTCTCAAGACCAGGATGGCAAGAATCCAGATCACCGGAATTACCAGTAACGGCACCGCGTGCGGATCGAGCTCGCTCTGCTTGATTCCCGATTCGATGAGCTTGGCACCCGTGGTACGCAGAAAGCTGGCTATGGCAAAGGCGACGAGCGCTGACCCAGGGTCCCCATACGCCACGCAACGCCTTTTAAGTCATTGCGCTGCGTCGCCAGCTAACTCAAAGTCGATTGTGGCGCGAAGCAAGTTGTCCCGCGCACGCAGATTCGTGATGCTAAGGTTGTTAACGGTAAGCCGATAGTGATTAACATCTTTGGCGAGCGCCGCCTGCAGCGAGGCGCCAACGTCGTGTCGCAGCCCATTCACGAGTCCCTGCTGCAGCGCTGCCTCAAGCAACGCACGATAGGATGGGTTGTCGAGCTGAATGACTTTCGGATCTTTCACACCGACGGTGGCGCCCTCGACAAAGGGCGTGGCCGAGAGGGTGAGCCAGAAGGATTCTCCCGCACCAACGCATTGGCCTGCAATTTCTTGAGCGGCACGAGCCGACAAATGGAGCCGAATGCTCACTCGGTCATTGGCGAAGCCAACCTGGGGCCATTCCAAGTAGGTGTAGCTACACTTCGAGGGTCGAATCAGATCGTACTTGCCGTCCCGCTTGAACGCCGCGTCGAGGAAGGCCATTGTCGCGGCCCGTCCGGTAAGGACCAATTCAACACCATGGGCAGCGGGTGCAGCAATGCACCACGAAATTAAGAGCATTGCCGTAACGAGTTGTTTGGTCATTTGCACGTCCGCTCATCTTGAGAACTAAATCTATCGGAAGCTCGGACCCAACCCAGACCGACGATTCCATGCGAATAACGACACCACGTGCACCCCGGCTCGCGCCGCTATCCGGCGCCACGCTCGCTCTGATAGACGAGGCTGTCGCTTCCCTCGTTGCAACATAACGCGCTCGGGCGAGATGTCAAGACGGAAAGCGCCACGAAACGCCGTGCTTGTCGGCTTGCACCCTCCACTTCATCGCACGGAGCCTTGAAGCGGCGCACCGGCAGTGGAATACTCAAGTCGCTTTCGGTGAGCATCGTCCTCACATGAGCTTTCATGCCGACGGGTCATCCCGCCATGCATGAAGTCCAGTTCCCCGGGACTGGCGTTGCGGTCGTTACCGCCTTGAAGTGGTCGGAAGCAATTCCGATCTCGTCGCGAGAAGCGATGTAAGGTTGTGTGCTCGGTCTAGTGCCCGAGCATAGCTGGCGTTGTCGGATCGCAAGGTCCGGCGGTGCCCGGTGATGTGCCTTGGGCCATGCCTCGTGCATGGACTCGACGGTGCGTCACGCAGCAAGGCCCTCAGTTCGCAAGGACCGGGGACCTTTTCTTTTGGCGTGTGGTCACGCGCGTGATAACCAAGCCCCTTCGCGCATCGGGCAGCTATCCCGAGCAGAGAACCTCTTCGATTTATGGGCGCGCACTCGGCAAGATTGACCGGCCCCGGTCAAGGATCGATGCGCATGGATATCGACGTTGTGAACTTGGCGGCCGGATGAACCCGCAACTACGCATGACACTCGTGGACATCGATGATTGTTGCGTGGCTGTTGCTGGTGGCCGGTTGGACCGCCTTTGCGCCCGGCTTGGCGGTCGGGGCATGGCGAGCGCTGGAGCGTAATTGCGCGCACAAGCGGGCGCGAACGGTGGATTTTGGATTGAAACGGGGCTAACGGGATGGGCGATTACTTGACCGACGTGGAATTGTTCGAACTGACCGGCCGCCGGCAAGCAAAACGCCAGGCGGAGTGGCTTGCTCGTAACGGCTGGCGGTTCGCGATAACGGACTTCGGCAAGCCGCGCGTTGTCCGCGCCTATTGGGCGAAGCGACTGGCCGACGATACGAGCACGGATCCGGTGCGCGCAGAGCCGGATTTTGCTGCGCTTGGCGACCGGGTATAGAGTATTTCGCCTATGGGCCGCCCTCGGACAAAGAACCGCGACTTGCCGCCCGGCATGCACCGGAAGCAGGGGCGCTACTACTACGGGCAGAACGATATCGCGCTCGGCGCGAGCCTTGTCAACGCGCTCAAGCGCTGGGCGGAATTGCACGGCGAGCGTGTGAAGAACGACGTTCCGACCCTTGCCGACGCTATGCGGGAATATCGGCGAGCGGAGCTGCCGCTGAAAGCCCCGAAGACGCAAAGAAGCTACCGCCCGCAGCTGCTGCTGCTCGAAAAGGTGTTCGGCAAGATGCCGCTGGGCGCAATCTCGCCGGCCGACGTCAAAGCCTACATGCGTCGGCGGCCAGCGATATCCGGCACGCGCGAAAAGGCCCTGCTATCGGCGGTGTTCAACTTTGCTCGAGGCGAAGGTATGACCAGCGCCCCGAATCCATGCGCAGGGGTCAAGGGCACGAAAGCTAAGCGTGACGTTTACGTTTACGACGCTACGTACGCGGCGGTTTGGGAAGCGGCCGATGTGATGACGCGCGACGCGATGGATCTCGCCCTGCTGACCGGCCAGCGACCCGGCGATACGACGGCCTTTCGCGAGACGGACATCCGCGATGGGCATCTCGAAGTGAAGCAAGGCAAGACGGGTAAGCGGCTGCGCATCGCCGTGGTCGGCGAGCTCAAGACGATTGTCGACCGGATCGCCGCACGCAAGGCCGCCTTTCCCGTCCACAGCCTTGCGCTGGTCGTGAACGAACACGGCCAGCCGCTGACCTATGCCGGCATTCGCAAGCGATTTGAAAAGGCCAGGCAGGCCGCCACCGTAACGCTTGCCAAAGCCGGCAAGGTCGAGGAAGCGGCGGCCGCGCGCGGATTTCAGTTCCGCGATCTGCGGGCCAAGGCGGCGACGGATTTGGAAAGTTCCGAACGCGCGCAAAAGTTGCTCGGGCATTCCACCGTGACGACGACCGAGGGCTACATCCGGGGCCGGCGCGGCGATCGCGTGATGCCGTTGGAGCGCGGAATTACGGATAAAAAACCAGGAATTACGGATAAGAAAAACGGCGGTTAGCGGTTGCTATCGCTGGAATGCTTGCTGCTGGCGGAGAGTGAGGGATTCGAACCCCCGATACGTTGCCGTATACCTGATTTCGAGTCAGGCGCCTTCGACCACTCGGCCAACTCTCCGCGGTCACGAATTATAACGCGATCAAGGGGTTGCCCTTTAGAAATTTTGACGCGATCGTGACTCGTTCCAAAGTTGGTTCCAAAGTGTGCACATAACATACTCGAAACCTTCGCGGATACTTAGCTGCGAGTATCGCCGTACCGGGAGCAATTTCACGAGCGGCTGAACGCACTCGCACCTGCCAACGCGCCTGTACCGGGTGCTCCTCTGCCGCCGACCTCGACGTAACCCGTACTGGGTGCCAAGCACTCAGCACTAAGTACCCCGCACCCAGTACTCAGTTCAAAGTACTCGGTACGAGGTCCTGGGTGCCGCTGAGTCGCGCAAAGCCCCCTTGGGCGCGAAGAAAAGTGAGCCTGGGGCGAGCTCCGGCGCCCCGGTCTTCGTGCTTCGTATACGGCTTCGGCGTAATACACACGCCATCGGGGTCATGGCAAAATCCCGCCTACTATCGGTTCGGAGGCCATTATGATCATCGGTGCACATGTCATGCTGAAGAGCAAGGACGACGTCGCGGACAAAGCGTTCTTGACTGACATTCTCAAGCTTTCCTCAATCGATGCTGGCGAAGGATTTCTGATCTTCGGCCTACCACCGGCCGAGGTTGCAGTGCATGAGGCCGAACAGAACGGTGAGCACGAGCTGTATCTAATGTGCGAGAGCATCGAGGTCTTCGTCGCAGAGATGCAGAGACTCGGCGTTCCGGCCACGCCACCTGTAAATCAAGGTTGGGGCACCCTGACGGAGGTCGCGTTGCCGGGTGGTGGAACGCTCAACGTCTATGAGCCGCACCACGCGAGGCCGGAGGTGTCAGGCGTTGGCGCGGCTGCCAAGAAGAAAGCCCCGAAGAAGAAGGCGAAGACGCCGAGCAGGAGATCCGTCAAGAAGACGGCCGCGAAGGTGCCGAAAAAGAAAGCGAAGACTCGGACCAAGAGATCCGCAAAAAGGACGGCCGCGAAGACTACAAAGAAGGCGAAGAAGCGATAAGCCTCGCGGCGGCGCCTTCGAGTGGGGCGCGTCGTCTAAGCCGTCACTCGTGTCCCAGGTGCGTCCCGATCCCGGTCCCGGCCCTCGCCGCCGTCGACGATCAACTGGGCAAGCTCCGCATCGGTCATCCGCGCGAGCTCGTTCCGCTGCGCGCGGGCGTCGACGCTGAGCTGCACCTGCTTGCGCTCCGGTGCGTAGTAGCCGAGCATCTTCGCGATCTCGCTCCAGCCGGCGATCATCGCCGACGGGTCCGCTCGTAGCCGCGCGATCTCGATCGCTTCCTGGGGGCCCTTCATCACCGCCCCGCGACTGAGCTCGGCCTCCGCGGCGAGCTTGGCCTCGCCCTCGCCGACAGCGGCGGCAACGTCAGGTTTCGTCAGGAGCTCGTAGGCAATCTGGCGGCCGTCCGCGGCGAGTAGCCCGCACCAATGGCAGCCGCCGCACCGTTGCGGTCGATTAGATTAGGTACTCGTGCACAAAGCGGCCTTGACGGACGTTCATACCGTATAAGTATACGGTATTTAGGCTCCTTCCGGGGGTCGTACTCAGTTCCCGTCCCGAAGTGCGGGATTGTCGCCGGAAAAGAGTGGTGATTAAATGCGAATGAGTCGCATTTGCATATAGGCAAGCCATGAAACCATTATCACCAAATGATCCGGTAGGGCCCGCCGTTGCCGCGCTGCTCGAACTCACGAGCGAATACGCCGGGGATGCACCGGAGACGCACGAGCGTCCACGGGTGGCCGCCGCGATCGCTGCCTGTCTCGACCGGCTCGCGGCGGATGGGACCGCTGTAGCGTGGCTGCCGAGCCTGGCGGCCGATCGCGGCGACCGTCGGCAGCCGGTGAGTGGGCATTGCCACGCGCATGCGCGAGCCGCCGCTCGCCAGTCGATTCTCGCGCTTGTCCGTGTCTCGCTCGCCCAGGGAGGCGCCGACAATGCGCGCTGAAATCTGGACGGCGGGCCTTGTCGTTGTCCTGCTCGTGATGGCATTGACCGCTCGCGATGGCGGTGACTCTGCCGCGGTCGATGCCGACGAGGTAAACCTCTCACGCCGCGAGGTCCTTGGAAAGCGCCTCTTCTTCGACGCTTCGCTGTCCACGCCGCCCGGTCAAAGTTGTGCGAGTTGCCACGATGCTGAGAAGGCCTTCTCGGGCAACAACGGTTCGTCCGCAGGTGTCGCCCTTTGGGCCGACGGCCGCTCGCTGGGCTTGCGCAACACGCCGACCGCGATGTATGCGCGGTTCGCGCCACCTTTCGCCGTGGTCGACGAGGAGGACGGCCCAACCCCGATCGGCGGACAGTTCCTGGACGGTCGTGCAGCATCGCTGGAAGATCAGGCCCGGCAGCCATTCTTCACCCGCGACGAAATGAACGTGGAGTCCCCCGCGGTGCTGGTCGCGCGCGTGTCTCACGCCGGGTATGCCGACCTGTTCCTCGCGGAGTGGGGTGCCGATATCTTCGACAACAACGCAGCGGCGATGGAGGCCATCAAGGCATCGATTGGGGCATTCGAGCGTACCGAGCGGTTCGCGCCGTTCTCCTCAAAGTACGACCACGTCGTTTCTGGGCTGGCGCGCTTCACCGACGACGAGAAGCGTGGCCTGGATCTCTTCATGGATCCCGAAAAGGGAAACTGTGCCGCCTGCCACGTCGCCGATCCGGCGTCGAAGAACCTCGCCGACTCGTTGTTCACCGATTTCACCTACGACAATCTCGGCGTTCCGCGTAACCGGCGTATTCCCGCCAACAACGATCCGACGTTTTTCGATCTCGGGCTCTGCGGGCCCAAGCGAGCCCCGCCGGACGGCAACAAAGCCCTCTGCGGCGCCTTCAAGGTGCCGACGCTACGCAACGTCGACCATCGAGTCGCGTTGATGCACAACGGCATTTTTACTAGCCTGCGCGACGTGGTCGCGTTCTACGTCACACGCGACACCGACCCCGGGCGCTGGTACCCCGGCGCAATCCCGTTTGACGACCTACCCGCCAAGTACCACGACAACGTGAATCGCACCGAAGTGCCCTACGACCGCAAGCCGGGCGAGGCGCCGCGTCTCAACGCCGCCGAGATCGACGCGGTCGTGTCTTTCCTGCACACACTGACCGACTGCTACGGTGAATCGCTCGCGCGGTACGCCGACCCCACCAAGCGCAAGTCGTCGCCGAAGGCGCACGCGCTGGTGACTACGCGCAATCCGTCCGTGGCATCCAGCGCGATCCCCGCGCCAACGGCGGGCTCAACGACGAGGAGACGGCAATGAACGACAAACAAGAACGCGCAGCGATTGACACGCTGAACCGGATCATGGAGACCGACCTTGCCGACGTCGTCCGGTATGCGCACTAGTCGCTGATGATCTACGGCTTTAATCCGGGGCGTCGCACTCAGTTCTTGGTGCTAAGTACTCAGGACCAAGTACGTCGTGCAAACATCCCGCGCCAAGATTCGCCGCCGAGTCGCGCGCGAGCAAAAGTGAGGCTGGTGCGGGGTTAGAGACGCTCGTTCCGAGTACTCGGCCGTCCTACAAAGTGCGGAGCACGAGGCCCAAGACGCCGCCCTAAAAGGGGGGTCATGGCCCGGAGAAGGGTAATCTGGATACGGGTCCCAGGGGTGGTACACAAGATCAGAAGGGGTACCTTGTGCCTGGCATTTAACCCGAGGCACCTTCAAACGCCCCGCTTCGAGCTCAAGGGCAGTACCAGGTGTGATGAACGGGGCTCCTCGCAAGGGTACCTTGCCGCCGAGAAGGTACCTTGGGCGCACACCTCAAGGGATACCTTGGCGAGGTGCCTCACGCCTCGTGTTTGCCTTGGCGGGCTTCCTGTCGCTATACCTGCTGCCAGGGGTGTATCACTGTGCAGGAGGGCCGATCGCTGCAACGTTCGACTTTTTGACGCCGTTGATCGCGTGGGTCGAAGACAAGGTGCCGCCGGGAAAGACGATCGTTTCGTACCGGACCACCGGTGATGCCAATTCTCCCGTGACGAGGACACGACCAGTGTTTCCGTATCCTGCCACATCCGTCTACACGGGCGCGGGCAACGTGAACGACGCTGCGAACTACGTTCAGGGACCGCCGACGCCAGGTGTGAGCGACGTTTTTTCCTGGCTGGGACTCACGCACTATCGGGCCAGCCAGCAGCTCTCGTGCGACGTGATCAATGGCAAGGTCCTATGCAACCCTGAGGTTGCGAATAAATGAAGAGAATTCGTGCCGTGAATCCCGGGCTTCCCAAGCACGAGCTACTTTGATGATGTGATTGCCCCGAGAGCCGGCCCGGTAACCTGGGCCGGCCCGGGACTTCAGCTACACCGCTCAGGCACGCGGTCAGTCCTTGCCCTCGGGGGCGTGGTCCTCGGTTCCGCAGCCTGTTCCATGACATGAGCGCCGGCGAGCCAGAACGCCAGCCCGACGGCCCCTGGTGCGCTTCCAATTTCCGTCGGTGAACCGCGAGTAACACCGCGACGACTTACGACCGTTGTTCGCCCGTCGTCCGGTGCACCTAGCGCGTGGTTCAAAGCACTTGGCCGAAGTTCGGAGAACTCAGTACGCCGTCGAAGGACTCAGTTGCCGTTGGCCTTAGCGGGCAACAAAGCGCGCCGCGTTTCACTCACCGCCCGCGGTCGCCCTGTTGCTGCCAGTCGCGCACTGGATAAGCAGATGTCCGTGAACTTCGGTTAACGGCCAACTCCGGTCGGCCAGTGTCACCGCCCAGCTCCCCCAGAAGCGGTTATCCCCATGGTTCTGTTTCGCTTAGAAGCGCGGACAAAGCGGGTGGTCGCGCAGGTCGTCAGCTTTCTGCAGCCAGGTGACTTCTCGACTGGCATTGACGCCTACCGATGCAGCATGCCCAGCGAGAGCGATGGGACATACGCGACCGCGATCGAGACGACGATCATCGTAAGTACAAATGGCAACGCGCGACGCGCGATGGTGGTGATCGGAACGCCGGTGAGCCCCGACATCACGAACAGATTGAGGCCCATCGGCGGCGTTATGAAGCCGAGGCCGAGCGTCGTGATCATGAACACGCAGAAGTGGATCGGATCCATGCCGATCTTTTGCGCTACCGGCGCCAGCAGCGGAGCGAGGATCACGATGTTGGGCGTCGTTTCCATGAACATTCCGGCGATGACGAAGATCGCGAGCATGATCGCGATGAGGGCGTTGCGGTCCGCGGTCAACGACGTCAGCACGATGACCAGCGTCTGCGGCACGTTGAGCACGGTGAGCGCCTGCGAGAACAGGATCGAAACGGCAATGATCGGCAAGATGACCCCGTTCACGCGGGCGGAAGTCTCGAGCATCGCGGGGAAATCGCGCCATCCAATCGTCCGTTGCAGCATACCGACGACCAGCGCCGCCGCCACGGCCACGGCTGCCGACTCGGTGGGCGTGAACACGCCGGAATAGATGCCGCCGAGAATAATCGCGGGAATGGCGAGCGCGTATTTGGCGTCGTTCAGCGAAGCGAGCCAGCGGCGAAACGAAAAGCGCTGGTGCGAATTTTCGTAGCCTCGCATCCGGTTGATGATGATGTTGGTGAGCACCACACTCAGCAGGACCATGACGCCGGGTATCACCGCGGCCATGAACAGCGTCGATGACGAGAGTCCAAGCACAAGTCCGACGATGATGTACGCGATCGACGGCGGGATGAGGATCCCGGTGCAAGCCCCCGAGGCGACCAGCGCGCAGGCGTAGGGCTTCGGGTACCCGCGCTCGACCAGCCGGGCCATCGTGATGCGGCCGATGGCGGCTGCGTCAGCGGCATCGGAGCCCGAGATGCAGGCGAAGAACCCGCAGCCGAGCGCCGTTGACGTCCCGAAGCCGGTGCGCAACCCGCCCGTGGTCGCCTCGGCGAAGTCGAGCAGCTTGTTGGCAAGACCGGAGCGCACCATCACGTCGCCGGTAAGCACGAACAACGGGATCGCGATCAGGGCAAACGAGTCGACGCCCTGGAACAACGCTTCGCCGAGCAACGACAGCGGCAGCGCACCGGTGCCGAGCAGCAACGCGACCGTGCCGAGTCCGATGGCGACCCAGAACGGCACGGCCAGCGCCAGCAGCGCGAGGATGAAGCAAAGGGCGAGCGTAAGTGCCATGCGTCGTGGTTTCCGTTACGCCCTTTCCGCCGCTCAGTCGAAGAGCAGGGTACCGGTGTACGGCGTGCGGCCGGCGCGGAGCCGTCGCACGTCGCGCAGCGCCGACTGGACGACGCGCAAGACCATCATCGCGAAGCCCAGCGGCACCGCCGCCGCAAACCAGGCCTGCGGGACGCGGAGCGCCGGCGCCAAGGCATCGAAGCGGGCCATCGTCATGAGCGACTGCATCGACCAGTAGAGCGCGAAGCACGCGAACACCAGCGTCGCAAGTTCCGAAAACAGGAAGATGCAGCCCGCCCCGCGCGGCGACAGTGAGCGGCTCAGGAGATCGAAGCGGATGTGCGCGCGCTGCTTGACCGCGTAGGACGCCCCGACCCAGCCGAGATAGATGAACGCGAACCGCGCGGCCTCCTCGCCCCACAGCGACGAGAAGTCGAGTACGAAGCGGCGCACGACTTCGGTCACGATGACGAACACGATGAAGCAGTACAGCACGAGCATCAGGTACCGCTCGCCGTTGCGATCGATCCGCTGCAGGAAAACGCGCATGCAAGCTCCTCTGCCGGGACGCAACGCGCGTCCCGGCTCGCTGCATCGAGGGTGAGAAATCAGCCCTGGTAGTCGTTGACCGTGAACTTGCCCTTGCTGTTCGCCGCCGTCTTGAGCGCCTCGAAGCTGGCGAGCGAACCGGCGAGTTCCTTCTTGATGTCGTTCCACTCCGGCCGCTGTTCGCCGGCCGCCTCCACCCACTTGGCGTGCTCGGCCTGCGTCGGTTTGTAGAACTTGACGCCGGCCTTGCCGAGCGCCTCCATCGAGGCCTTGCGGGCGAGCGGGATCTGGTCGAAGCTCTCGCCCTGCGTCTTTTCGCTCGCGAGTTCGAACGTGTTCTGGAGGTCCTTCGGCAGCGACTGGAACCACGCGAAGTTGGCGGCGAACATCTGCGCATCGGGTACCGAATCGACGAGCGTGATCTCATCGATGATGTCAATGAACCCGAACGTGTACAGCGCGCCGACCGATGGGTCGAGCGCATCGGCAACGCCCTGCTTCAGTGCCGACGGCGTTTCGCCCCACGCCACGACCGTCGGATTGGCGCCGGTCAGCCGGTAGAACTGCTGCAGCAGCTTCGAGGACGGAACGCGCATCTTCAGGCCGCGCATGTCCTCGGGGGATCTGATGGTCTTGCCGAGGCCCTTTCGGGTGGCGACCGTCCGCGGGTCGACCGTGAAATAGAACATGGGCTTGTAGCCCTTGACGGTGACCTTGGGCGTGATCTCGTTGTTCCAGACCGTCGAAGTGACGAGGTTCGCGAAGCGCTGATTCTCGCCGCACCAGAACGGGATGTTGATCACGTCGACGATCGGGGCGAACGGCGAGAAGTTCGACAGGGAGACCGACCCGCCCTGTACGGTGCCGGCCTGGACTTTCTGCGCGAGCGCGCTGCCGATGCCGAGCTGCCCGGCCGGGTACAGCTTCACGTACACCGTGCCCTTGCTCAATGCCTGCAGATTTTCCTTGAACTGCGTCTGCATGATCGGGTAGGTCTTGTACGCATCGTCCTTGTACTCGGTGGCGAAGATCATCGTGTGCTTCGCCGCCTTCTCGCGTGCCGCCTCGTCGTCGGCAGCCCGGGCAATCTCGGACTCCGACCACAGGTAGCCCCCCGTCGCTGCCAGCACCGCCGTGCTGAAGCCGTAGCGCCCTGTCACCTCCAGAAAGCGCCGGCGCTGCTCCGAAACCACGGCCAATTCTCCTTTTCGCTTGCTCATCGCGCTCCTCCTTTCGTTGCGTTGGGTTCACCCTCTCGGTCGGGGCTCGTTTCCAGCGGCTTCTCGTCGGCGATCAGGCCGGCGACGAAAAACGCCATGCATGACAATACCAGCAGAAACTCTCCGACGTCGCTCAAGTGCCATATCGCCACGCCGGCCTTGACCTCCAGCATACCGAGCGCGATGTTGAGCGCATAGAGGGTGATCATGCACAGCGCGATGCCGAACAGCCATCGCGTCAGCACAGGGCGCCGGGTCGCGTCGGCTCGCGTCATCATGCATCACCTCAATGGGGTCGCAGCAGAATCTTGGCGGCGCCACTGCGCCCGGCGTCGAGGTCCGCGAACGCCGCGGCGCCGGTCGCCAGCGCCCGCTCTTCCACCCAATCGAGCGCGCCGAACGCGCCAGCATGGAGCGCCGCGACGGTCGCGCGCAGGTCGGCGGTCGAGTACGTGTAGGTGCCGATGAGTGTGATCTCGGCCAGCGTCAGCTTGCGCATGTCGATTTCGCTCGCCCAGTCGAGCAGGCCGATGTGGACGATGACGCCGCCGGGGCTGACCGCCGCGAGGGCCGCGTTGCGCGTCGCCCTTGCGCCGACCGCGTCGACAACGAGCTCGACGGCGTTCCCGCTGCGGCTCGTCGGCTCGTCCGCCGAGAGCACCCGCAGATCGCCCGTCGCCTTCGCGGCCGCGCGTCGCAGCGGATTGGTCTCGACGAGGGTCACGTCGGGGCAGCCGTACGAGCGGGCAAGCAGGGCCGACAGCAGGCCGACAGCACCTCCGCCCAGAACCAGCATCCGCACTTCGGGCAGCGGGCGCGCCAACGCCCGCATCGCGAGGTTCAGCCCGTGGAGCGCGGTTGCGGCCGGTTCGGTCAGCGCAGCGGTGCGCGCAGACATCGCCTCAGGGATCTCGATCAGCGTGCGTTCGGGCACCGCAATTCGCTCGGCAAATCCACCGGGCCGGTTCATCCCGATCATCGTGCGGTGCGCGCACAGGTTGTCACGCCCCGTCACGCAATAGTTGCAGCGGCCGCAAGTGATTAGCGGGTTAACCGTGACCCGTTTGCCGGCCGCCGGCCCGTCGATGACGCGGGCCGCGAGTTCGTGGCCAAGGATAAGCGGCGGAATGCGGCGCGGATCGCGGCCGTGGTAGGCGTGCATGTCCGAGCCGCAGATGCCGGCGGCCTCGACTTCGAGCATCACGTCCCCGCTGCCGGCGATCGGGTTCGGTTCGTCGCGGAACGTGACCTCGTTCGGAGCTGTATAGACGAGCGCCTTCATCGCGCCAATCATCCCGCGGTGAAGCCGCCGTCTACGAACAGCGTCTGCCCGGTGACGTAGTCGGACGCGCGGCTCGCGAGATAAACGAGGGTGCCGCGTAGGTCGTCGAGGATGCCGTTGCGGCCGATCATCGTTTGCGCGGCCATCGCCCCGGCCCGTTGCGGGTCGGCGAACAGCGGCGCCGTCAGTTCGGTCGGAAAGAAACCGGGCGCGATCGCGTTGCAGTTGACGCCGTGACGGGACCACGCCTGTGCCAGCGCGCGGGTCAGCTGCATCACCCCGCCCTTGGACGCCCCATATGGCGCTCCGTCGGCGAACGCGCGCACCGATTGGAGGGAGGCGAGATTGATGATGCGTCCCCACCCCCGCGCACACATCGCAGGCGCGACGCATCGCGCGAGGAAAAAGGGTGCGGCGAGATTGATTTCCAGTGTCGCGTCCCAATCGCGGTCGGTGACTGCGTCGATCGGGTGGCGCGGATTGATTCCCGCCGCGTTCACGAGGATGTTCGGCGGACCTAATAACGCGGCGACCCGCTCGACTGCCGCAGGCAACGAAGGCCGATCGGCGAGATCGCACGGGATCGCCGCGGCACGACCCCCGCGCGCGATGATCTCCTTGGCGAGCGCGGCAAGGTCCATCTCCCGGCGGGCGAGCAGGCCGACCGCCGCGCCGGCTTCCGCCAGAGTCGTAGCGAGCGCACGGCCGATGCCCGAACTGGCGCCGGTGACGAGCGCGACGCGGCCGTGGAGTGAGAACAACTCTGCCAGAGGCATCGCGCCCATCAGACCGTGGTGTCGAACGATTCCGACGGCAGGTACTTGGCGAGCCGCAGGTCAGCGGTGCGCGCGTGTGCCTCCATGCCCTCTTGCCGCGAGATGCGGGCGGTAACCGCGGCGACTTCGCGCGTGGCGTCGCGAGTCATGCGCTGCCAGGTGACCGTCTTGATGAACTTGCCGACCGAAAGTCCGCCGGAGTAACGCGCGGCCTTCATCGTCGGCAGAATGTGATTGGGGCCCGACGTCTTGTCGCCATACGCTACGGTCGTTTCCTCGCCGAGGAAGAGTGAACCGTAGTTTGTCAGCCGCCCAAGCCACCAGTCCAGATCGGTCGCGTGGACCTCGAGATGCTCGGGTGCGTAATCGTCGCTGACCCGCGCCGCCTCCTCGCGATCGCTCGCGACCACGATTTCGCCGTAATCGCGCCATGCCGCGCCGGCAGCCGCGGCGGCGTCCTTCGGCAGCGCGACAATCAACGCGGGTACACGCTCCAGCACCGCCTGCGCCAGCGCAGCAGAGGTCGATACCAGCCACGCCGGCGACTCGACGCCATGTTCCGCCTGACCTACGAGGTCCGCTGCGACGACGTCGGGGTCGGCCGTTTCGTCGGCGATCACGCAGATCTCGCTCGGACCCGCAAACACATCGATGCCGACACGCCCATACAGGACTCGCTTCGCTTCTGCGACATACTTGTTGCCCGGCCCAGCGATCACATCGGCCGGCTTGCCGGTGATGAGCCCAAAGGCCAGTGCCGCGATGGCCTGCACGCCACCGAGGGTCAGTATTGCATCCGCGCCGGCGACGGCCATCGCGTGCAGCACGACAGGGTGTATGCCCCGTTGCTGGAAGGACGGCGAGCACGCGACGACGAACGGCACGCCGGCGGCCTTGGCGGTCGTAATGCTCATGATCGCCGACGCGATATGCGCGTAGCGACCACTCGGAACATAGCAGCCGGCTACGTTTACCGGAATGAGGCGCTGGCCGGTCACGAGCCCCGGATAGAGTTCGGCCTCGAACTCGTGCAGGCTCTCGCGTTGACGCGTCGCGAACATGTGTACCTGCCGGTGCGCGAACGCGATGTCTTCACGCAGGCGGGCGGGCAAGCTCGATCCGGCGTCGGCGATCGCTTCGGAACCGACCACGAAGTCCCCAGTCCAGCCGTCGAGTCGCTCGGCGTATTCTCGCACCGCGGGCTCGCCGCGTGTCTCGATGTCGCGTAACATCCGCTCGACTGTTTCGCGCGTATCCGCGGCGCCGGTCGCCGGCGTACGCGATGCGCGCTTCAGAATCGTGGCCACTGCCTTCCTCCCTTCGATTCCTGCAAACGATTACATCGACGGTACGCCGCTCGGCGCGATGCTGTCAACGAAACGACCGAAAGGGGGTTGTGCTGAGCGCCTTCTCTCGCGCCTGGATCGTGGGCTGGCCATCCATGGGTGGTGTCTCGCCCGCGCAATACAACCGCTCAGTGACGAAATGCTTCGGATGCCGTATCAAAGTGCGTCTTGCGAACCGATTTCGCGCGGACGGCCTGCACCAAGAAGTCTGGCTCGCCCGAAAGCAGACAGCCATGACAGACCGATAAGGGTCGGAGGAGCTCATCGCCGAAATGGGCGCGGCGTTCCTGTGCGCCCATTGCCGGATCGACGGCGAGCTAAGGCATGCGGGCTATCTCGCGTCCTGGCTCGAGGTGCTGCGCACCGACAAGCGCGCGATCTTCGTAGCCGCCACCAAGGCCCAGCGAGCTGCGGACTACCTGCTGGCACGCCTGCAGCCGGCCAGTACGGAAGCGCTCGCCGCCTGATCCCGTTTCACCTGTCGTTCCACCCGAGCCCCGCCACCGTGCGGGGCTCTTCATTTCAGGAGCTCAAGATGGACAACTACTTCGCACGCACATAAGGCAGTATTTAGATCGTCGCAGCGCGAAAATCGCCGGCAATCGTGAGATCGCCGTCCTGTCCGCCATGTTCAACTTGGCGCGTGAAACGGGAATTACGGGCGCGTCGAACCCCTGCGCGGGGGTGTCTCGCAATCGTGAGACCGGTCGCGACAACTACATCACAGACGAGGTGCTTCAGGCCGTGCGCGCGGAGGCCTCGCCCGAGCTTGCCGACGCGATTGACATCGCGTTACTCACCGGTCAGCGGCCGGCCGACGTGCTCAAGTTCCGACGCAATATGATCGCTGACGGTTACTTGTGGCACATCCAAAACAAGACCGGGACAAAGCAAGGAATCGAGATAACGCCTGGCAGCGAATTTGAAAGAGTTCTGAAGCGGGCGCTCGAGAGGCCGCGGGTCGCCCCGGGTGCTTGGCTTGTACAGACAACTTCAGGTCAGTGCCTGACCGTGCAGGCACTCCAACGACGCTTTAGCGCTGCCCGTGCGTCAGCGGCCGCGAAACATCCAGAGCTTGCAAAGGCAATTTACGATTTTCAATTCCGGGATCTACGCCCCAAGGCGGCGACCGATTCCACCGATTTGAGGTCCGCCCAGGAATTACTCGGGCACAGCGATGAGACGACGACGGCACGCATTTATCGACGCGTCCGCGGCTCCGAGGTGAAGCCGTTACGTTGATCATTTACTGGTTCCAAAGTTGCCGCGAACGCCGCGCCAAGTGGGGCGTTCCATAGAGTGTACTTTGGAACCAATTGTTCGATAGGATACTGCTCCTAAAGGGAATGATCTGAGCTTTCGAGTCAGGCGCCTTCGACCACTCGGCCAACTCTCCGCGAATCGCGGATTATACCGGCTTTCGATGGACGCCCCACGACAGTACCAACCGCAATCCGGCGGCCCGCGAACCCCCTGCATTGTCGCAGCAGAAAATCGAAACGGGGCAGCAAGCCCCGCTTCGCGTTCATCGTCCGCCCACGGCGGAACGGGACGTGGAGCTACTTCTTCGCGGCGGGCGTTGCCGGCGTCTTCGCGGGCGATCCCTTGGCATTCGCTGCGGCAGCCATCGCCGTCGGACCTACTTGCGGAGGCGGTACGGCCTTGCCCTTCGCCTTCATGTCGGCGAAATAACGAGCGGCGACGCGGTCCTGGGCTCTCGCCATCGCCGCCTTCTCGGCTTCGGCCGCAGCGGCGTCCTTCGCTTTTTTCTCTTCGCCCGCTGCCTTCTGGGCGTCGGTCAGCGGCGCGGGCGGCGGCAGCTTCGCCAGTGCGACACCGAATGTCGCAATCACGATTAAGGCGGCAACGAGCGCGCGCAGTGTCGTCATCTTTCTGTCTCCAAGATCTCTAGGCCCGGCGCATTGTCGCCGGTCTCGGCGGCACGGCTTCCGGCGGCACCACCTCCGGCTTCACGAACTTCTGTGGCGACTTGCCCGCCACGACCTGCTCATACCAGCGCAGATGGTGATGCTTCGCCCAACTCTCGTCGACGTAGCCGTAACGCATCGCGCGGTATGCGCCTTCCATGCCGATCGTGCCGAGGTAGATGTGCACGCACGCAAGCGCGATCGAGAGGTACGCCGCCGATCATGTGGATGACGTTGGCGATTTGCATCGTCGACCGCGTCTGGTTGAAGTTCGGGAAAACGAGGATCAAGCCGGTGACGATCAACGTGATGGAGAAAATGACGAGCACGAACCAGAACACGAGCTTCTCGCCCGCATTGAAGCGCCCCGAAGGGTGTTCGTGCCCCTTGAAATAGCCGACGATGTTGATGAACCAGCGCACGTCGTCGGCGCCGATGCCGTTGTCGCGGATGAAGCGCAGGAACAGCCACGGCACGCCGATGATCAGGATCGGACCGACGAAGTTATGCATGTTCTTGGCCAGGATCGCGAGCCACGAGAACAGCGTGTAGCCGATCAGCGGCAGCAGCACCGACTTGCCGAGCGACAGGATGAGCCCGGTGATCGCCAGCGTGACCCAGGTGATCGCGACCAACCAGTGCGCATAGCGGTCGGCCGGCGAGAAGCGCTCGATGTAGCGATCGCCTGCCCGATGCTCCCCGGTCATCTCGCCGCGCAGCACGTAGAACACGCCGAGTCCGACGAGCGCCAGCGCGAACAGCATCCCGCCGCCGAATACGATCGGCACACGGGCGGCCCGCCACGTCTGACCCTGGGGCTGGATCAGGATGTTCGTTTCGCGGCCGGTGACGGTCGTGATCTGCGGCTCGCCGGAGCGGACTTCCCTCCACATCGGCGCGTTGTTGAGCGGCTGGACAACTTCCCGGCTTTGCTCCTTGGTCGCCTGTGCCGCTTCTTTCGGACTGACCGCCGGCGTCTGAGCGGACGCTATCCCCGCGGCAAAGCACAGCGCGGCGGCAAGCGCGCCCGCCGCCCGCAAAATCGATCGGCTCACCATGGCTCCTTCGCGCCCGTCAGCGGATCCGCTTGTATTCGTTCTGGGTCTGCGCGCGCGTCGCAAGCGCGAGTTCCCATTCGCGCTTGTTGCCGTTCCACGGCGCGCTCGCGTAGGGCGCCTCGTCGGGCTTGCCCTGGTACCTTCCCTGCTTGTATTCGATGACCTGCGGACGTTCGCTGCAGCCGACGAGCCCGGCACCGGCCGCCGCCGCGAGCGAGGCGCCCGCCGCCGTCAGGAATGCACGTTTGCGCTCGTTGATCATGATTTGCCTCCTGGTGCGGGTCCCGCGGGTTGCTTGGGCGCCTCCGGACGACCGTACGCGGTTGCCCAGCCCCAGACCTCGCTGCCCTTGCCGCGCACGGTGACCCGCTGGCGATAGATCTCGGCGAGCACGTCGCCATCGCCGCCCAGCAGCGCCTTGGTCGAGCACATCTCGGCGCAGACCGGGAGCTTGCCTTCGGCGAGACGGTTGCGGCCGTATTTCTTGAATTCCGCCTCGGAGTTGTTGGGCTCCGGGCCACCCGCGCAGAACGTGCATTTGTCCATCTTGCCGCGCACGCCGAACGCGCCGGCCTGCGGGAACTGCGGCGCGCCAAACGGGACAGGCGTAGAAGCAGTAGCCGCAGCCGATGCACAGGTCCTTGTCGTGCAGCACGACGCCGTCGTCGGTGCGGTAGAAGCAGTCGACGGGGCAGACCGCCATGCAGGGCGCGTCCGAGCAATGCATGCACGCGACCGAGACGGAGCGCTCGCCGGGCACGCCGTCGTTGATCGTGACGACGCGGCGACGGTTGACGCCCCACGGAATATCGTGCTCCTGCTTGCACGCGGTGACGCAGCCGTTGCACTCGATGCAGCGCTCGGCGTCGCACAGAAACTTCATTCGGGCCATGGTTGCCTCCTCTCCGGATCCGTGCGCGTCAAGCGAGCTTGGCGACCTGGCAGAGCGTCGTCTTCGTTTCCTGCATCATCGTCACCGAGTCGTAGCCGTAAGTCGTGGCCGTGTTGACGGCCTCGGCGCGGACGATCGGGTGCGCGCCCTCGGGGTAGTACTCGAGCATGTCCTTGCCCATCCACCATCCGGAGAAGTGGAATGGCATGAACGTGGTGCCGGGGCCGACGCGGTCGGTGACCAGCGCCTTGACCTTGATCTGCGCGCCGGTGGGCGACTTGACCCAGACGTACTCGCCGTCCTTGATGCCGCGGTCGTTGGCGTCCTTCGGGTTGATCTCGACGAAGTTCTCCTGCTGCAGCTCGGCGAGCCACGGATTCGAGCGCGTTTCCTCGCCGCCGCCTTCGTACTCGACCAGGCGACCGCTGGTGAGAATCAGCGGGAAGTTCTCCGCGATGCCGTTCTTGACGTTCTGTTCCTGCACCGTCTTGTAGAGCGTCGGCAGCCGCCAGAATGCCTTCTTGTCGTCGTGCGTCGGATACTTGGCGACGAGGTCCGGCCGCGGCGAATACAGCGGCTCGCGGTGCTGCGGGATGGCGTCGGGGAAGTTCCAGACGATGGCGCGCGCCTTGGCGTTGCCGAACGGATGGCAGCCGTGCTTCATCGCGACTCGCTGGATGCCGCCCGAAAGGTCGGTCTTCCAGTTCTTGCCCTCGGCGGCCTTCTTTTCGGCTTCGGTCAGTTCGTCCCACCAGCCGAGCTTCTTCAGCAGCACGTGATCGAACTCCGGGTATCCGGTGGTGAGGTCGCCGCCCTTCGGATACGAGCCGTCTTCGGCGAGCAGGTTGACGCCGTCGCGCTCGACGCCGAAGTTCGCGCGGAAGCAGCCGCCGCCGTCCATCACGTGCCGGTCGTCTTCATAAAGGTTCGGCGAGCCCGGGTGCTTGAGCTCCGGCGTGCCGTAGCACGGCCACGGCAGGCCGAAGTAATCGCCGTCGCAGGGGCCGCCCTTCGCCCGCAGCGACTTCACGTCGAAGGTCGCATGTTCTTCATGTGCAGCTTCAGGCGCTCCGGCGACTGCCCGGTGTAGCCGATCGTCCATGTGCCCTTGTTGATCTCGCGCAGGACGGACTCGATCTCGGGTTCTTCCAACTTGTCCGGCGTCGGGCTTGACGATCTTGTAGTTCTTCATGAACTCCTTGTCCCAGCCGAACTTCTTCGCGAACGCCAGCATGATCGCGTGGTCGGTCTGCGACTCGAACATCGGGCTGATCACGCGCTCGCGCCATTGCAGCGAGCGGTTCGACGCGGTCACCGATCCAGCCGTCTCGAACTGCGTGCACGCGGGCAGCAGATAGACGGCACGGTTGGGATTGGGCTTCTTGCCGGCGTCGGCCAAAATCTTCAGCGCTTTCTCGGAAGGCGGCATCGCCGCCATCGCCGCCGTCGCCGAGGGATACGGATCGATGACGACCAGCGGGTCGAGCGCCTGCATCGCGGCCTGCATTTCCATGCCGCGCGTCTGGCTGTTGGGCGCATGCCCCCAGTAGATCAGCGCGCGCAGGTTCGGACCCTGGTCGATCTGATCGTTCTTTTCCAGCACGCCGTCGATCCAGCGCGACACCGTCATGCCCGGCTTTTCCATCATGCCTTCGGCGTACTGCTTCTTGATCCACTCGTAGTCGACGCCCCACACGCCCGCCCAGTGCTTCCACGAACCGGCCGCGACGCCGTAGTAGCCGGGCAAGCGAATCCGGGTTCGGGCCGACGTCGGTCGCGCCCTGGACGTTGTCGTGGCCGCGGAAGATATTCGCTCCGCCGCCGGACACGCCGATGTTGCCGAGCGCGAGCTGCACGATGCACGACGCGCGAACCATCGCGTTGCCGATCGTGTGCTGCGTCTGCCCCATGCACCAGACGACCGTCGAGGGCTTGTTCTTCGCCATCATCTCGGCAACCTTGTAGATCTGCGGCCTCCGGAACGCCGCGTCACCTCCTCGACCTTGTCCGGCGTCCATTTGGTCATCACCTCGTCTTTGACCTTGTCCATGCCGTAGACGCGGTCGTGGATGTACTGCTTGTCCTCCCAGCCGTTCTTGAAGATGTGGTAGAGCATCCCGAACATGAAGGCGATGTCGGTGCCGGAGCGAAGCCGCACGTACTCGTCGGCCTTCGCCGCGGTCCGCGTAAAGCGCGGGTCGACGACGATCATCTTCGCGCCGTTTTCCTTCGCGTGGAGCATGTGCAGCATCGACACCGGATGCGCCTCGGCGGCGTTGCTGCCTATGTACATCGCGCACTTGGTGTTCTGCATGTCGTTGTACGAGTTGGTCATCGCGCCGTAGCCCCAGGTGTTGGCTACGCCGGCGACCGTCGTCGAGTGGCAGATCCGCGCCTGGTGGTCGCAGTTGTTGGTGCCCCAGAACGACACGAACTTGCGCAGCAGGTACGACTGCTCGTTGCCGTGCTTCGAGCTGCCGACCCAGAACACGGCATCGGGGCCGGATTCCTTCTTGAGCGCGAGCAGCCGGTCGCCGATTTCGTTGATCGCCGTGTCCCAGCTGATCTTCTGATACTTGCCGTTGACGAGCTTCATCGGCGACTTCAGCCGCATCGAGTTCTCGTGCATGCCGTGCTCGCGGACCGAGGCGCCCTTGGCGCAGTGCGCGCCCAGGTTGAACGGCGAATCGAACACCGGATTCTGCCGCGTCCAGACGCCGTTCTCGACGGTCGCGTCGACCGAGCATCCGACCGAGCAGTGCGTGCAGACGGTGCGCTTGACCTCGGACTTGGTCGCCTCGGCCGCCGTCGCGGCCTCGGCCTTGCCGATTGCGCCGTAGGGCAGCTCGCTCGCGAATGCCCCGGCCCCAGCAACCAGGCCCGAGCGCTTCAAAAACGTCCGCCGGTCCATCGTCGGGAGCGGCGCTCCCGTCAGGCGGCGAAGACGCGGACCGGCTGCGGCGATGTCACTCTTCTTGGTGAGCAGCATGATCCTTCCTCCTCCTAAGATTCTCTAAGCGGGACATTGGTCGTCGATCCCCGCATTCCGGATATCTGTCAGAGTCTCCGTCGGTCGGATCGCGACGTATGTCAGGCAAGTCTTACAATCTGCGGCCCCGCAAGCATGCTCGCAGCGTGTCCGCCGGAGAGACCGGGCGAAGAACGTGGATAGTTCGGGATTTCGTGCCGTGAGTGGTCGGCGTGTGAACGATTGCTGCGCGCGGGAAGTGCGCATCAAACCCCCGAAATGACCCGCGTGACGTTGGTTGTAATCATTCGATGGCGAACGAGTCACGTTCGAGCGCCAGGAAGCAACTGCGTGAATTTTGCTACCCGGACGGTAGTAATTGGCAATAGGGCAATCTTGTATTGCGGTGCAGCATCGGAACGCCCACGAGCCTACGTGGCGGTCAAAGAAAGCCTGCTGGGCTGCAATGGCGGCGGGACCGCGATCCTCGCAGCCGGCAGCCAGCATGCGCATCGTTTCGAGCACGATCGCGAGATGATCTTCGAACACGCTCTTGTCCGGCCGACGCGCGAGCCCGAGCCGCGCGAGCGTCGCGCGGATCTCCGCGAGCGGACGCCCCGACTGCGGTCCCAGGTAATGCGAGGCGTACAGACTTATCTCGCTTCGCCCACGCCGACGAACAGGGTTTCGTATTCCTCGCGCGCCGCATCGGCATCCATCGCCGCGCTCGCCGCGCGCAGCGCGTCCCACGCTTCGGCGAGCCCTGCGGCCTCGCCGGCGTCGCCGTGCGCTGCCGGCGCCAGCGGCACGGCGGCCGCGATCGCCGCCAGCAGCGGCGCATCGGGCGCGTCGGCGATACAGGCGGGAGAGCAACGCGTAGAACTCGGCTCGCGCCTGGTCTTCGGGCGCGAAGTAGATTCTGCTGGGCGATGAGCGGCGCGTCAGACATCGCGAATGTCGCTGCTGCGCTCGTTTTTGATGAGATCGACGACGCGACAGTCGGCGCACATCCTGAGCCGATCGAGCGCGCCGGGCGCGGCAAACATCGAATGGCCCGCGAGCTTCGCCAGCATATTCGCGACCATCTTCTCGGTGCCGAGCGGCTTGCCGCAGACGATGCAGGTCGAAGACCGCGGCTTCGTTCACGACGCGCGGGTCCTTCGCTTCACGGCCGAGTAGGAGCCTCGGCGCGAGCGTGATCGAACGCTCGGGACACGTCGCCGCGCACAGGCCGCACTGGACGCACTTCGCCTCGATGAAGCGAAGCTGGGGCGTTTCGGCGTTGTCGAGCAGCGCGCCTTCAGGACACGACCCGACGCAGGCAAGGCACATCGTGCAGGTCGTCGCGGTCGACCTCGATCGTCCCGAACGGCGCGCCCGCCGGCAATGCGATCTCGCGCCGCGGCACCGGGGCGTGCTGGGCGAGGTGCTCGATCGCGAAAGCCGCGGTCGTGCGCTTGTCGGCCGTGAGACGCGAACGTCGCGGCGACGCGCACCGGCAGCGCGGGCCTCAACGACCACAGCGCGGCATCGAGCGCCTTCGCATCCGTGGCATCGAAGACATGGAAGTGCACGCCTTGATAACCGAGCGCCTGCGCGATCGTGTCGGCGATCGCCATTTGCTTTGCGAGCGCTTCGCGGTACTGCGGCGCTTCGCTGCCCGTCGCGAGCACCGCGACCTGCGACGCGCCGTGCGCCAGCGCGGCGAGCCAGACGTCGAGGCCGACCGAGGCGACGTGGTGCACTTCCAGCGGAATCACGCGCGCCGGGAGGCCGCGACCGCGCCGCGCCAGATCCGCGATGGCGTCGCGGGCATCCTGGGCGTGAAGCAGCACGCAGGCGTCGCGCCCGCCGGCTTTCGCATACGTGCCGAGCAACGCGCGCAGGCGCCGGCCGAGATCCGGCACCGACGGATAGGCATAGGCCATCGCGCCCGACGGACACACGGTGGCGCAGGCGCCGCAGCCCATGCACAGGTGCGGCTCGACCTTGACGTGGTCGCCGTCGGCTGCGATGGCCGCTGTCGAGCAGATGTCGATGCACTGGTTGCAGCCCGGCTTCTCCGATCGACTGTGCGCGCAGATCGACGCCTTGTACGCGAAGTACTTCGGCTTTTCGAACTCGCCGGTGTAGAGCGCGAGCTCGGTGACCGATTGCGCCTGCGCAACGGCGTCCGCTCCGGGCGCGAAGTAACCCTGCGGCGGCTGGTGCATGCGGAAGTGCGGCAGGCGCTGCAGGTCGAGCACGAGATCGAAGCGTTCGGAACGCGCGGGCTCGCGCCGGTCGAAGTCGATCGCTGCCGTCGCGCCGCATGCGGCAACGCATTTGCGGTGCGCGCGGCAGCGGTCGAGGTCGATCTGATAGGCGAAGTCGATCGCGTGCTCGGGACACGCTTTCACGCACGCATTGCAGCGCGTGCACAGATCGAGATCGATCGGGTTTTCCTGCGCCCACGCGGCGTCGAACTCGCCGAGCCAGCCGGTGAGCGCGGTCAGCCGGCCCGAGTGGACGGGAAAGGTGCGTTCGGCGGGCAGCTCGGCGCCGGTCGCGCGGCCGATGATCAGCACCGTCACGGCAAGATGCTCGGACAGCGTTTTCGCCCAATGCAGCGCGGGCTCGGCGGGACCGGCGATCAGCAGCCGCCCCTGCGAGCGATACGTGACGCGCGGCACCGGGTCGGGCTCGTGCAGCGCTGCGAGCGCGAGCATTGCGGCGATCTTGGGCGTCGCGGCCCTGGCTTCCGCCGACCAGCCGCCGGTTTCGCGGATGTTGACGAAGCGGATCGTCTGCGTCTTTCCGCCTTCCTCGGCGACTTCGCCGAAGAGCCGTGCCTCCTGCGTGCAGGCGACCACGACATCGCCCGCCGCGTTCCCGGCGAACGCAGCCAATTCCTTCTGGCAAAGCATCGTCGCAACCTTCGGCGTGCCGGAGAGCTCGAGCGCCCGGGCGATCGCCGCGGCATCGAGCGGCATCGTGCCGTTGCACGAGCACAGATGCAGATTCTTCTCGGCGACGCTCATGCTGGATCGGGTTCCGTTGGCCGATCGCTCGCGGGCTCGCCACCTCCCGCCACGACCTCGATCCGCGGCGCGTGACGGTGACGCGGTTGCGTCGCCGCGCGGCGCAGTCGGATCCGCGATCGCCGGCTCGGCGCGTCGCGCCTCCGCCGCGACCGGCACGGCGGACGGCGCGTGTTCCTCCGCAGGCGGGATGTCTTCGAGGATCCCCTCGGCGTTGATCCGCGTCGGTCGCGCATCGAGGATCGCGCGCGCCTGGGCAAGCTGACGGGCAATGCCGGGAGCGAGCGGATCGGGCTTCGAATAGTCGTCGATATAGACGTCGAGCCCGTCCATCACGTTGAAGCGCGGATCGCCGAACAGCTTCTTGAGTGCTTTGCGCTTGAGTGCCTCGTCGATCTTGGGTTGCAGAAACACGGTGAAGTCCGAGTCGATCGTCAGCGAATCGATCCGCGGCAACTCGGCAGCGGGCGCCGGCGCGGCGCTCGGCGGCGCATCGGCCGCCCCCGCCGCCGCTGCAGCAGACGGGGGGACCGGCGAGGCTGCCTGCGCTGCCGGCGGTTGCGCAGTCGCGCGCGTCGTCTCGCGCTTCACGCGCGACCAGCGTTTGAGCGAAAAACTTTCCGGCGGCTTCTCGTCGGCAGTCATCGCCATGTGCGGGCGCTCGCCGCTGCGCTGCGCGCCGAGCAGTTGGCTGGTTGGGACGGCCCGGCTTCGCTCATCGCGGGCTCAAAGCTAACCGGTTCACTCGCGCGTTCCGCGCCCGCGGCGCGCGGCGTCGTCGGCAAACGGATCATTGCGGCGAACTTTCTTTCTCGGTTCGGGCTTGTAATTTTCTGCGACGAACGGCTGCATCCATTCGAGGATCGCGGCCGGCAGCGGTACCGCGTCAACCCGCTGCCCGCCGTCGAGCATCCGCGCCGCCTGGTTATAGCTGACGGTGACCACGACCGGCAGCACCGGCGGATCGCTGCCATCGTCGCGCAGATCCCACATCACGAACACCTTTGGCGCCGGGGCCGTGATGTTGAGGTAGTAGCCCTCGGCTTCCGAGCGATGTAGCTCGAGTGCATGCCCGTCGAAACGCCATTGCGTTCCGGCGGCGTCGTCGCGGATTTTGGCGGGAACGGCTCCGGCGGGCTCCTCGTCCAACATGGGAAGGACCGCGGTGGGCTCCCAACATTCGCTCACCCACTTATTCGCGAGCGGCGTGCGCTGGAAGATTACCGAGACGGGAAACCGCAAGGCGGTCATGGGCATTTCAAAACGCGGGCCCGAAGAACGGCTCGAATGCATCGAAAGCGATCATACACCATCGGTGGCGCGCTCTGCTAACATGGTCGATCGTCGATTGCTCCCTTGAACGCTTCACGCCGCATGGCCACGATCATCCCGCTCACCGATGTCCGCGCCGCCGATCCGGGCGCACGGCGGGCGACGCTGGATGCGTTCGTGCGCGACGCGGCGCTGGCACCCGGCGACGCCGCAACTTCGATCGCGGACACCCGCGGCCGGCGCATGCACGACCTGCGGATCTCGGTCACCGACCGCTGCAACTTCCGCTGCGTCTATTGCATGCCCCGGGACGTCTTCGACGCCGACTACCGTTTCCTGCCGCATGCCGACCTCCTGACCTTCGAGGAGATCGCTCGCGTCGCGCGCATTTTCGTCGACGCGCGGCGTTTCGAAGATCCGGCTGACCGGCGGCGAACCGCTGCTGCGCCGCAACGTCGAGCGGCTGGTCGAAATGCTCGCTCGGATCGGCAACGTGGACCTCACGCTCACGACCAACGGCGCGCTGCTCGCGAAAAAAGCGCAGGAGCCTCGCCGACGCCGGTCTCACGCGCGTCACGGTGAGCCTCGATTCGCTCGACGACGCGACGTTTCGCGCGATGAACGACGCTGATTTCCCGGTGGCGAGAGTGCTGGAAGGCATCGACGCCGCTGCGGCGGCGGGCCTCTCGCCGATCAAGATCAACATGGTGGTGAAACGCGGGATGAACGAAGCGAGCATCGTCCCGCTGGCGCGGCACTTCAAGGGTACCGCCCACATCGTCCGCTTCATCGAGTTCATGGACGTCGGTGCGACCAACGGCTGGCGGATGGACGACGTCGTGCCGGCCGCCGACGTCGTGCGGATCGATTGCTTCCGAATGGCCGCTCGTCGCCGTGGATTCGAATTACGAAGGCGAGGTCGCGCAGCGCTGGCGCTACCGCGACGGCGGCGGCGAGATCGGCGTGATCGCGTCGGTGACGCAGGCGTTCTGCCGCGACTGCTCGCGGGCGCGCCTGTCCACCGACGGCAAGCTCTACACGTGCCTCTTCGCGACCGACGGCTACGACCTGCGCGGGCTCGTGCGCGGTGGCTTCGACGACCGGCAGATCGGCAATGCGATCGCGGCGATCTGGCGGCAGCGCGCCGACCGCTATTCGGAGGTCCGCACGGCGAACACGGTGCGCGCGCCGAAGGTCGAGATGAGCTACATCGGCGGCTAGGCGCGAGCCCGATTCCGTCGGTTCGCCGCGAACGCTACGCCATGCACCTCGACGCCCTGGTCGAATTCCTGGACGGCCTCGCGCGGAACAACAACCGTCCGTGGTTCGTGTGGAACAAGCCGGCTTACGACATTCTGCGCCAGGAATTCGAGGAGCTCGTCGGCGATCTCGTCGTCCGCGTGCGGGCATTCGATCGCGACATCGGCCCGGTCGACCCGAAGAAAGCGCTGTTCAGGATCTACCGCGACACGCGCTTCTCCAAGGACAAGACGCCGTACAAGACGCACTTCAGCGCGGCGCTCGGCGACCGCTCGAAGCGCGGGCAGGCGCCGGGGTATTACTTCCACATCGACCAAGACGGCAAGCTGCTCGCCGGCGGCGGGATCTACAACCCCGATCCGTCGATCCTGCTTTCGGTGCGACGCCACATCGCGACGCACCCCCAGGCGCTCACGCGCGTGCTGCGCGATCCGGGGTTCAAGAAGACCTACGGCGGCCTTGCCGAAGAGGAGGCGCTCGCTCGTCCGCCGAAAGGTTTCGGCGCCGACCTGCCGCACATCGACGCGATCAAGCTCAGGCACTTCTTCGGCATCGTCGAAGTGGATCTCAGGAGGAAGGCGCCGAAAGACCTCCCGCGCGCGATCGCCGGCTATTTCCGCGACGTGAAGCCGCTGATGGCGTGGCTTCGCAGCGCCACCGGAGCACGGGGTCGATGAACGCCCCCGCCGTCCCGTATCGCCCGCTCCTGTCGAATGCCGCTCGGCCCTCGACGTTCACCGTGCGCGCGATCGATGAGAGCGGCGCTGCGCGCGACACTTCGATTGCGGGCGAGCATCCGCTGACGCTCTACGTCGACAAGCAGGAAGTGCTGACGCTGATGACGCTCGGCGCCGCGCCCGAAGCCCTGGCGATCGGCTACCTGCGCAACCAGCGCCTGATCGACCGAATCGAAGACCTCGTGTCGGTGCAAGTCGACTGGGACGTCAACGCCGTCGCGATCGCGACCAGGAATGGCCTCGCCGATCTCGACTTCAAGACGGCCAAGCGCACCAAGACGTCCGGCTGCGGCCAGGGCACGGTGTTCGGCGACCTGATGGATGAGATCGACGCCGTGCGCCTGCCCGCGGGCGCGACACTCACCCGGGACACGCTCTACGCGCTCCTCGACCGCGTGCGCCTGCACGAGACGATCTACAAGCAGGCGGGCGCCGTGCACGGCTGCGCGCTCGCGACCAACGAACCGGGAAGCTCCGAGATCCTCATGTTCGTCGAGGACGTCGGCCGCCACAATGCCGTCGACGCGATCGCCGGGCAGATGTGGCTCGACCGGATCGAGGGCGGCGACAAGATCTTCTACACGACGGGGCGTCTCACCTCCGAGATGGTGATCAAGGCCGCGCAAATGGGCGATCCCGTTTCTCGTGTCGCGATCCGGCCTGACGCAGATGGGCTTCGAGATCGCGCAGAAAGTCGGCATGACGATGCTCGGGCGGGCGACCGGCAAGCATTTTCTGCTGTTCACCGGCGCCGAGCGCTTCGTGCCGTGAGCGCGCCTCGGGCGATTTAGGCACGGGGTCGTGAGCGACGCGCGCCGCAACGTCACCGGCATCGTCCTGGCAGGCGGCCAGGGCCGAAGGATGGGCGGCGTCGACAAGGGCCTCGCCCTGCTCGACGGCCGACCGCTTGTCACGCATGTACTCGAACGGCTCGCGCCGCAGGTCGCCGACGTGCTGATCAACGCCAACCAGAACCTCGAGCGCTACGCCGCGCTCGGCGCGCCCGTCGTCTCCGACGCCGTCGGCGGTTTCGCCGGACCGCTCGCCGGCCTGCACGCCGGACTCGCGCGCGCGACACGCGAATACGTCGTCACCGTCCCCTGCGATTCGCCGTTCTTGCCCGCCGATCTGGTCGCCCGCCTCGCGGCAGCGCTGGCGGCGCGACACGCGGAGCTCGCGGTCGCGAGGACCTTCGACCAGCCGCACCCGGTGTTCGCGCTCGTGAGGCGCGACGTGCTGCCGCATCTCGCCGCTTTCCTCGCTGCCGGCGGCCGCAAGATCGACGCGTGGTACGCGACACTGCGCGTCACCGAGGTAGCATTCGACGATGAAGCCGCGGCCTTTCGCAACATCAACACGGCGGATGAGCTCGCCGCGGCGAGCCGCGGCTGACGGCGTCGCCGGATTAGAATGACCGGCACCTCTCGCTCGCCCGCGACACCCATGAACGCGCCCAAGACCCTCCGCGAAGCTTCCTGCGCCGACGACTACGATCCGAATTCGATGCCGGTCGACCGGGCGCGCGCATTGATCCGCTCGTTCCTGACGCCGGTCACCGCGACGGAGCGCCTGCACATCCGCCACGCGCTCTCCCGCGTGCTCGCCGTCGACATCGACTCGCCGCACGACGTTCCCGGTCACGACAATTCGGCGATGGACGGCTACGCGGTGCGCTTCGAGGATCTGGCGCGGGACGGCGAAACGATCCTCACGCGCATTGGCGAATCGTTCGCCGGCAAGCCGTCGGCCGCAGTGGTCGGCCGCGGAGAGTGCGTGCGCATCTTTACCGGCGGAGTGATGCCGAAAGGCGCGGACACCGTGGTGATGCAGGAGCGCACGAGCGAGAATGCGGGTCGCGTGCGCATCGCGGCCGGCGCCGTCGGCAAGGCAGGTCAGAACCGCCGCCTCGCCGGCGAGGACCTCAAACGAGGACAGATCGTGTTCCGCGCCGGGCAGCTCGTGCATCCCGCCGAGCTCGGCATGCTCGCGTCGCTCGGGATCGGCGAAGCCACCGTCTACCGCAAATTGCGCGTCGCGTTCTTCTCGACGGGCGACGAGCTCAAGTCGATCGGGACCCCGCTCGCAGCCGGCGAAATCTACGACAGCAACCGCTACACGCTGCATGGCATGCTCTCGCGCCTCGATTGCGAGACACTCGACATGGGGGTCGTGCCCGATGTCCCGGAAGCGCTCGAGCGTGCGTTCGCGAGCGCAGCGGATTGCGCGGACGTCGTGATCACGTCGGGTGGGGTGTCCGTCGGCGAAGCCGATTTCGTGAAGCAGCTGATGGACAAGCTGGGTGAAGTCGTCTTCTGGAAAATCGCGATGAAGCCGGGCCGTCCGCTTGCGTATGGCCGACTGGGCGACGCGCATTTTTTCGGCCTGCCTGGCAATCCCGTCTCGGTCATGGTGACGTTCTACGAGTTCGTCCAGGACGCGCTCAGGATCCTGCAGGGGCGGCGCGACATCGCACCGTCGCCGACGTTCAAGGTGCCGCTCGCTAGCGCCGATCCGCAAGGTGCCGGGGCGCACCGAATTCCAGCGCGGCATCCTTGCGTCTGACGGCACCGGCGGTTGGACCGTGCGCACGACCGGCGATCAGGGCTCGGGCATCCTGTCGTCGATGTCGCAGGCGAACTGTTTCATCGTGCTGTCCGCCGACACCGGCAATGTCGCGGCCGGCGAGGCGGTCGACGTGCAGCTGCTCGAAGGACTGATCTAAAGCGGGCGTTGACATCGGCTGCACCCCGCTCGTAACATTCGCCGCAGGGCCTTCGCAGACGCCCTGCCGCATCGCTGGCCATCAAGCGCCATCCAAGCTCTGCTTCGTTGCTGCCACACCGCAGCAGGAGGCATGGTATGACGACCGATGCGGCAATCTCTCCCCCTGAATTGAAGCAGCGTCTTGCGGCATTCCCGCCGCCGGCAGTCATCGACGTTCGGCGCGAGCCCGCGTTCGATGCCGATTCCGGCGTGATTCCCGGCGCCGTGAGAATCGCGACCGACGCCATCGTTGCCGCGGCGCCCACACTCGAACCATGGCGGACCGTGATCGTGTACTGCGTCCACGGTCACGAGGTGAGCGGGGAAGCCGCGGCGCTCTTGCGCGCACGGAGTTTCGACGCGAGAAGCCTCGAAGGCGGCCTCGCCGGCTGGCGCGCCGCGGGATTCGCGACAGCGCCGTGGCGCAAACCCACGCGGTGGGTCACGCGGGAGCGCCCGAAGATCGATCGCATCGCGTGTCCATGGCTGATTCGCCGCTTCATCGACCCGGCCGCCGAGTTGTTCTACGTGCCGAGCGGCGAGGTCCGCGCGTACGCCGCCGCCAACGGCGCGACCGCATACGACATCCCCGAGGTCGCGTACGGTCACTCCGGGGCAGAATGCAGCTTCGACGCGTTCATCCGCCTGCACGGGCTTCGCGCTCCGGCACTTGCGCAACTCGCGACGATCGTCCGGGGCGCCGACACGTCGGCGCTCGATCTCGCGCCGCAGGCGCCTGGATTGCTGGCGATGTCGCGCGGCCTGTCGGCGCTATTCGCCGACGACCGCGCGATGCTGAAATGGGGAATGCTCGTTTACGACTCGCTCTACGCGTGGTGCCGGGAGACGCAGGGGCTGGCGGTTCAGCGTGACGCGCGGATGCCTCCGGCCCCGGTGGCGGCGTGACCGGCGAACGCGCACCGCCCGTGCCTACTCGCGCCGAGGCGTTCCGCTACTGGCTCAAGCTCGGTTTCGTGAGCTTCGGCGGGCCGGCCGGACAGATCGCGCTCATGCATCACGATCTCGTCGACGCGAAACGCTGGATTTCGGAGCAGCGGTTCCTGCACGCGCTCAACTATTGCATGGTGCTGCCGGGACCGGAGGCGCAGCAGCTCGCCACCTACATCGGCTGGCTGATGCATCGAACATGGGGCGGCATCGTCGCCGGCGCGCTGTTCGTGCTGCCCTCGCTCGTCATCCTGATCGCGCTGTCCTGGTTGTACATGGCGTACGGCGACGTGCCCGCGGTCGCGGGCATCCTCTACGGGATCAAGCCGGCGGTCGTCGCCATCGTGCTGCATGCGGCGTGGCGGATCGGCTCGCGCACGCTCAAGCGCCCCACGCTGTGGGCGATCGCCGCGGCGGCATTCGTCGCGATCTTCGCGTTCGCGCGTGCCGTTTCCGGCGATCGTCGTCGCTGCGGGCGTGATCGGCTATCTCGGCGGGCGTATCGCGCCCGGCGAATTCGCCGTCGGCGGTGGCCATGCGCGGGCAGGCCGATGCGCACGCGCCGGCGATAATCGACGACGAGACGCCGACGCCTGCCGCATGCGCGCTTCCGCTGGTCGCGGCTGGCACTCGCCGTCGGGGTCTGCGTCGCGCTCTGGCTGTTCGTGCTCGCGATGCTGGTCGCGAGCTACGGACCGGGCGCGACGCTGCCGCGGATGGGCTGGTTCTTCACCAAGGCTGCGCTGCTGACCTTCGGCGGGGCCTACGCGGTGCTCCCTTATGTCTACCAGGGCGCGGTCGAGACCTACGGCTGGCTCGCGCCCGCGCAGATGATCGACGGGCTCGCGCTCGGCGAGACGACGCCCGGCCCGCTCATCATGGTCGTCGCATTCGTCGGGTTCGTCGGCGGCTGGAGCAAGGCGCTGTTCGGGCCGGAATCGCTGGCGCAGGCGGGCATCGCCGGGGCATGCGTCGCGACGTTCTTCACGTTTCTGCCTTCCTTCCTGTTCATCCTCGCCGGCGGGCCGCTCGTCGAGACGACGCACGGACAGCTGGGCTTCACGGCGCCGCTATCGGCGATCACCGCGGCCGTCGTCGGCGTCATCGTCAATCTTGCGGTGTTCTTCGCATGGCACGTGCTCTGGCCGCGGGGACCCACGGGGAGTGGGATGCTTGCCGGCATCGACCCCGTCGCCCTCGGGCTCTTGATCGGCGGCCGCGGCGGCGCTGTTTCGCTTCAAGGTCGGGGTGATCCCGGTGATCCTCGGCTGCGGCGTGGCCGGACTCGCGATCCGCCTCGCAGCCCCGGTATGATGATCGCGTCCAACCGTCCGCGCGCGCCGCCATGTCATCGTTGAAGCACCTGCTCGAACGCAACCGCGCGTGGGCCGAGCGCCTGCGCGTTCACCACCCGGATTTCTTTGTCGCGTTGGCGGAACAGCAGGCGCCGCGCTACCTCTGGATCGGGTGTGCGGACAGCCGCGTGCCGGCGACGGACATCACCGATCTCGCGCCCGGCGAGCTGTTCGTCCATCGCAACGTCGCCAACGTCGTCGTGCACACCGACTTGAACTGCCTGTCCGTGCTGCAGTACGCCGTCGAAGCGCTGAAAGTCGAGCACGTGATCGTCGTGGGCCACTACGGGTGCGGCGGCGTGCACGCCGCGTTCGATGGAAAGCCGCTGGGACTCATCGACAACTGGCTGCGCCACGTGCAGGACGTCGCCGCGAAACACGCCACGCTGCTCGCGGGCTTGCCGGACGACGATGCGCGCAAGGAACGGCTCTGCGAGCTGAACGTCGTCGAGCAGGTCACGCACGTCGCGCGCACGACGATCGTCCAGGATGCCTGGAAGCGCGGCCAGGCGCTCACGCTGCACGCGTGGATCTACCGGCTGCGGGACGGGCTCGTCCGCGATCTCGGCCTCGAGCTCGATTCGCCGCAGTCCCTTGCGGAGCTCTACCCGCAGGCGATTGCCGCGTTGCGGGCGGCGGCGACCGCGTAATCGGCAACGCCGCGGGCCGCGCGCCCTCAGCGGCGGCGCGCCGCGGAGACGACGCCCGCCACGTCGCGAACGAGCGCGAGCGCCCGCGCGAGGGCGTCGAGGCTCTTCACCTCGAGCGTGAACGCCATCCGCGTGCGCATATCGCGGGTCAGCGTGTTGGCCGCGGTCACGTTGATGCGCTCGCGGGAGAAGACTTCGCTCACGTCGCGCAGCAGTCCCTGCCTGTCGGCCGCTTCGAGCACGACGTCGACCGGGAACACCTCGTCCCGCGGCGAGCCCCAATCCGCGGTGATCAGGCGCTCGGGTTCGCGCGTGCGGATCCGCGCGACGTTGGCGCAACTTTGCCGGTGGATCGTCACTCCCTTGCCGCGCGTGACGAAGCCGACGATTCCATCGGGTGGCGCCGGCTTGCAGCAGCGCGCGAGGACCGTCATCAGCCGATCGACGCCGACGACGAGGATGCCACTGCCGGCGCCGGCCGCCTTGCTCTGCCGCAACATGCCGGGCTCCGGCCCGGACACCGACGGAGCCTCCGGCGCGACGACCGCCTTGATCGCCGTCCGGATCTGGCGGGTGTTGAGCTCCTCGCGGCCCACGGCCGCGAACAGGTCGTCGGCTTTCAGGACGCCGGCCTTGACGGCAACGGCGTCCAAGTTCACCGCGGTCGCGCCTGCGCGCGCGAGCTCGCGCTCGACGATCGCGCGGCCGTGCGCCAGCATCTCCTCCTGCTGCTGCGCCTTGAACCACTGCCGCACTTTCGTGCGCGCGCGATGGCTGGTGACGTAGCCCAGGTCAGCGTTGAGCCAGTCGCGCGACGGTCCGCCCTGCTTCGCCGCGACGATCTCGACGCGCTGCCCGTTCCTGAGCGCGTAGTTGAGCGGCACCATCGCGCCGTCGACGCGGGCGCCACGGCAACGATGGCCCAAGCTCGTGTGCACCGCATAGGCGAAGTCGACGGGCGTCGCGCCGCGCGGCAGATCGACGACCTTGCCCTGCGGCGTCAGCACGTAGATCGTGTCGGCGAAGAGGCTGCTCTTGAAGGCGGTGAGCCACTCCGACGCGTCGGCCACGGCGTCCTTCCAGTCGAGGACCTGGCGGAGCCACGCGATCCGGTCCTCGAACGCGGGGTCGCGGCGAATGCCCTTCTGCCCCGATTCCTTGTAGCGCCAATGCGCGGCGACGCCATACTCGGAATGCTGATGCATCTCGAACGTGCGGATCTGCACTTCGAGCGCCTTGCCCTCCGGCCCGATCACCGCGGTGTGCAGCGAGCGATAGCTGTTCGACTTCGGCTTGGCGATGTAGTCGTCGAATTCGCCCGGCAGCGGCGTCCACAGGTGATGGACGATGCCGAGCGCGGCGTAGCAGTCCTTGACGTCGTCGACCAGGACGCGCACGGCGCGGATGTCATAGAGAGCGTCGATGCCGGCCTGCTTGCGGCGCATCTTGTTCCAGATGCTGGTGATGTGCTTCGGCCGGCCCGTCACGTCCGCCTTGATGCCCGCGGCCGCGAGCTCGCGCCGCAGCAGCGCGACGACGTCGTCGATGTAGCGCTCGCGATCCTGCCGGCGCTCGTCCAGCATTTTCGCAATCGACTTGTAGGTGCCTGGCTCGAGCACCCGCAGGCTGAGGTCCTCGAGCTCCCACTTCAGTTGCCACACGCCGAGCCGATTGGCGAGGGGCGCAAAGAGGTCCTGCACCTCGCGCGCCGTTCGCTCGCGCGTCTCGGCGTGTTCCGTTCCGGCCGACACGAGGTAGCGCAGCGCCTGGGTCCGCTCGGCGAGCTTGACCAGCACGACCCGGATGTCGTCGACCATCGCCAGCAGCATCTTGCGCAGCCGCTCGGCTTGAGCCGCGCGGTCGTCGGCATCGCCCGTCGCGGGCAGCGCGCGGATTTCGTCCATTCGCGCGACGCCGGCGACGATCGTGGCGACGTCGGCGCCGAAGCGCTCGGTGACTTCCTCGTGGTCGAGGGCCTTGGCCGCGGGAAGGCCGATCAGCAGACCGGCCTCGACGGTCGCGGCATCGAGGTGCAACCCCGCGAGAATGCCGGCCGTGCCGGTCGCCCGATCGAGAAGCCGCTCGCCGTCGCGACCGCGGGCATCGCCAAAGCGCTCGCGCGCGTAGACGAACGCAGCCTCGAGCACGCGGAGATCGGTCTCGGGATAGGTACCGCGCAAGCCATCGAGCCACGCCGCGACCGCTTGCGGCGCTCCCGTTTCGGGCGCGGCGTGCGCTACCGCCACCATCCGCGCATTATAGCGACGCGCTGGCCGTCGCTCGCGCGTTAACCGGCTTTTTCGAGCGTGGCCGTGATCGAGTTGGCCACGCGCTGCGCGCAGGCGTCGGCGGTCCCCCGGTCGATGGCTTCCACCATCACCCGCAGCACGGGTTCGGTGCCCGAAGGGCGGAGCAGGATTCGTCCGGCGCTGCCGAGGGCCGTGCGCGCGTCGGCCTCCGCCGCGCGAATCGCCGCGCTGCCGTTCCAGTCGAAGCCCTTCGGCATCCGCACGTTGATGAGACGCTGCGGAAACAGCGTGACCGGCGCGCTCGCGGCCTCGAGCGTGGTCTTCTGCTCGACCAGCGCACGCAGGACAGCGAGCGCCGAGACGATCGCGTCGCCCGTCGTGTGCTTGTCGAGGCAGAGCAGGTGACCGGAATTCTCGCCTCCAAGCCGCCAGCCCTTTTCCTTCATCCGCTCGAGCACGTAGCGGTCGCCGACGGGCGCGCGTTCGAGGGGAATCCCCTCGCGCGCGAGCGCCTGCTCGAAGCCGAGATTGCTCATCAGCGTGCCGACGACGCCGCCACTGAATGCGCCGCGCCGGCGGTAGTCCATCACGATGACGTAGAGCAGCTGGTCGCCGTCGTAGGCGCGGCCATCGCGATCGACGACGAGCAGCCTGTCCCCGTCACCGTCGAGTGCGATCCCGATATCCGCCTGATGGTCGACGACGGCTTGCCGCAGGTGCTGCGGGTGCGTGGATCCGACGCCGTCGTTGATGTTGGTGCCGTTGGGCTCGTTGGCGACGGGAATCACTTCCGCGCCGAGCTCGTGGAACACGGGCGGCGCCACGTGATAACCCGCACCGTTCGCGCAGTCGACGACGATCCGCCAGCCTTTGAGATCGAGCTCGGTCGGAAACGTGCTCTTGCAAAACTCGATGTAGCGGCCGGCCGCGTCGTCGATCCGCCGCGCCTTGCCGAGTTCGGCCGACGGCACGCACTCGAGCGCCTCGCCCATCGTGCGCTCGATCGCATGCTCGACCGCGTCGGGCAGCTTGACGCCCGATCCCGAGAAGAACTTGATCCCGTTGTCGTCGAACGGGTTGTGCGACGCGCTGATGACGATACCTGCCGACAGGCGCAAGGCGCGCGTGAGATAGGCGACTGCCGGCGTGGGCAGCGGACCCGACAGGTAGACGTCGACGCCCGCCGCGGATAGCCCGGCCTCGAGCGCCGCCTCGAGCAGATACCCGGAGATCCGAGTGTCCTTGCCGATCAGGACGGATGGTCTTGCGCCGGAGTGGTCCGCTTCTGCAGCAAGCACGCGTCCCGCCGCCCAGCCGAGCTTCAGAACGAGCTCGGGGGTGATCGGCGGATCGCCGACGCGGCCGCGGACGCCGTCGGTGCCGAAGTAGTTTCGACTGGTCATTTCGGGATCAACACGTGAACGTCGAGCGGCGCCGGCCGCCATCGTTGCTGGTTCTCATCCGTTCGCTTCAACGTCTTCTCCGAGATTGTCGATCGCCCGCCACACCGTCAGCGCATCGACCGTTTCGCGCACGTCGTGCACGCGCACGAGCGATGCGCCGCGCGCGACCGCCGCGAGCGCGGCGGCGAGGCTCGCCGCCAGCCGGTCGCCCGCCGGACGGCCCGTGATCTTGCCCAGCGACGATTTACGCGACAAGCCGACCAACACCGGATAGCCGGTCGCGGCGAGCGCTGGCAGCGCGCGCAGCAAGGCGAGATTATGCGCCAGCGTCTTGCCGAAGCCAAAGCCGGGATCGATGACGATTCGGTCGGGCGCGATGCCGGCGCGCTCGCAGGCGCGCGCCCGCGCGACGAGAAATTCGCGCACCTCGCCCGCGACGTCGACGTAGCGCGGCGCCCTCTGCATCGTTCGCGGCTCGCCCTGCATGTGCATCAGGCATACACCGGCGTGCGTCCCGGCGACGACATCGATCGCGCCCGGCGCGGCAAGCGCCGACACGTCGTTGATCATCGCGGCGCCCGCGGCGATCGCAGCCCGCATCACCGCCGGCTTGCGCGTGTCGACCGAGACGGCGATGCCCTCGGCGGCAAGGGCCTCGGCGAGCGCAACCACGCGCCGGATTTCCTCGTCCTCGGAGACCGGCGCAGCGCCCGGCCGCGTCGACTCGCCACCGATATCGATGATGTCGGCGCCCTCGGCGACCATCTGTCGCGCACGTTGCTGCGCCTGCGCCGAATCGACGTTGCGGCCGCCATCGTAGAACGAGTCCGGCGTGACGTTCAGGATGCCGACCACCCGCGGGCGGGAAAGATCGAAGGTGGCGTTGCCGCAGCGAAGCTTCACACAAAAAAACGGGGCGCCGCGCGCCCCGTTTCCACTAGAAATTTTCTATGCCGGATTCGCCGACGGCGCGGCGTCGGGACCGGCGGTCGGGCCGGGCGGCATCGTGCCGGCGCTCGACTGCGGCGGCTTCGGCGGCCGGGGCGGCAGGCCGGCCATGATGTCGCCGATCTGGTTGGCGTCGATCGTTTCCATCTCGAGCAGCGCCTTCGCCATCGCCTCGACCTTGTCGCGGTTGTCCTCGATCAGCTTGCGCGCGACCGCGTACTGCTGGTCGATGATCTTGCGAATCTCGCTGTCCACCTTGCGCATCGTCTCTTCCGACACGTTCTTGTGCGTCGTGATGGAGCGACCGAGGAACACTTCGCCCTCGTTCTCGCCGTACACCATCGGCCCGAGCAGGTCGGACATCCCGTAGCGCGTGACCATGTTGCGCGCGAGCTCGGTCGCCCGCTCGAAGTCGTTCGACGCGCCGGTCGTCATCTGGTTCATGAAGATCTCTTCGGAGATGCGCCCCCCGAAGAGCACGGCGATCATGTTCAGCATGTGATTGCGGTCCATGCTGTAGCGGTCCTGCTCCGGCAACTGCATCGTTACGCCAAGAGCGCGGCCACGCGGGATGATCGTCACCTTGTGCACCGGGTCCGTCTTCGGCAGGAGCCGCGCGACGATCGCGTGGCCCGACTCGTGGTACGCGGTGTTGCGCCGCTCCTCCTCGGGCATCACGATCGAGCGGCGCTCGGCGCCCATGACGATCTTGTCCTTCGCCATCTCGAAGTCGTCCATGTCGACCAGGCGCTTGTTGCGGCGGGCGGCGAAGAGCGCCGCTTCGTTCACGAGGTTCGCGAGATCGGCGCCGGAAAATCCCGGCGTGCCGCGGGCGATGATCTCCGCCCGGACGTCGGTCGCCATGGGCACTTTGCGCATGTGGACGAGCAGGATCTGCTCGCGCCCGCGGATGTCGGGAAGGGGCACGACGACCTGGCGGTCGAAGCGGCCCGGCCGCATGAGCGCCGGGTCGAGCACGTCGGGACGGTTGGTCGCGGCGATCACGATGACGCCCGCGTTGCCCTCGAAGCCGTCCATCTCGACCAACAGCTGATTCAATGTCTGCTCGCGTTCGTCGTTGCCTCCGCCCAGACCCGCGCCGCGCTGGCGGCCGACGGCGTCGATTTCGTCGATGAACACGATGCAGGGCGCGTTCTTCTTCGCCTGCTCGAACATGTCGCGCACGCGCGCGGCGCCGACGCCGACGAACATCTCGACGAAGTCGGAGCCCGAGATCGAGAAGAACGGCACTTTCGCTTCGCCGGCGATCGCTTTCGCGAGCAGCGTCTTGCCGGTGCCCGGCGAACCCACCATCAGCACGCCGCGCGGAATGCGGCCCCCGAGCTTCTGGAACTTGGTCGGGTCGCGGAGGAACTCGACCAGCTCGGAGACCTCCTCTTTCGCCTCGTCGCAGCCGGCGACGTCGGCAAACGTGATCGTGTTGTTGGACTCGTCCAGCATCTTGGCCTTGCTCTTGCCGAAGCTGAACGCGCCGCCGCGCCCGCCGCCCTGCATCTGGCGCATGAAGAAGATCCACACGCCGATCAGGAGCAACATCGGGAACCACGAAATGAAGACCTGCGCAAGGAAGCTTTGCTCCTCGTCGGGCTTGGCGTCGACTTTGACGCCGGCCTTGACCAGGTCGCCGACCATCCAGATGTCGTTGGGGGCGTAGGTGATGAAGCGCTTCTTGTCGGCGCTCACCCACACGATCCGCCGGCCCTCGACGGTTGCCGTCTCCACGCCGCCGGCCTTGGCCTTGTCCATGAACTCGGAATACGGCACCGTGTCCTTCGGCGCTTGCCGCGAGTCGAACTGCCTGACCACGGTCACGACGACCAGCAGGATCACGAGCCAGATCCCGACATTCTTGAGCAAGTTGTTCAAGTAACGCTCCTCGCGGCGTTTTCGGGGGCCGCGGGACCCTGGCAAGCCGGCCCGCCGAAGGCCGGGAGAGGGCGTGCCGAAAAACGCATTTTAGCCTTTTCCAATGTGCGCAGCCACCGCGACCGCGCCGCGGCTCTCGGAATTACGTGATCTTGCGCAAACTGCTCGCATTCTCATCGATTGATCCCCTTTCCGACCAGATAGACCTCGCGGCTGCGGTCGCGCGACGCATCGGGCTTGCGGACGTGTACTTTCGCAAAATGCTGCTGCATCGCGCGGACGAATTCCTGAAATCCCTCGCCTTGAAACGCTTTGACGACCAGATCCCCGCCGGGTTGCAGCCATTTCTGCGCGAATTCGAGCGCCAATTCACCCAGGTGAATCGAACGCGCCTGGTCCGCCGTCGCGACACCCGAAAGGTTTGGGGCGAGGTCCGAAACGACAAGGTCCACCGGGCGCCCATCGAGCGCCGCCTCCACGGCGGCGAGCCCCTCGTCGGTGCGAAAGTCGGCCGGCACGAACGTCACGCCGCGGATCGGGTCCTGCGGAAGGAGATCGATCGCGACGACCACCGCCCCCGATCCCAGCCGTTGATGCAGCACCTGCGACCAGCTACCCGGCGCCGAGCCCAGATCGACGACCCGCATCCCGGGCCGGAAAAGCTTGTCCTTCTGCGCAAGCTCGATCAGCTTGAAAGCCGCTCGCGAGCGATAGCCGAGACGCGCCGCTTCCTTGACCCAGTGATCGTTGACGTGCTCGTTCATCCACGCCTTGACGAACTTGTGCTTTTTCGCGCTCTTCGGGGTCATGTCGGAATGCGCGTGAGAGGGAGGCGTACCGGGCGCCCGCGTAGAATGGCAACGGATTCCGATGGATTGGGACCTTGGCGATGCCGACTCTAACACCTGCGGAACGACGGGCCCTGCGCGCCCGTGCCCACGCGCTGCGCCCCGTGGTGAGCGTCGGCCAGCACGGACTCACGCCTTCGGTGCTTCGAGAAATCGACGTGAGCCTCAAGGCGCACGGACTGATCAAGGTCCGCGTCGGGAGCGACGATCGCGGGACGCGCGAGGCGGCGCTCGAGCGGATCTGCGCCGAGCTCGACGCAGCTCCGGTCCAGCACATCGGCAAGCTGCTGGTGATCTTCCGTCCAATCCCGGCGCCGACGCCGGAGCCCACGCGAGAGAAATCGGCGGCGAAAAAGGCGCCGCAGGTCCGGCGCCCGCGAACGCCGTTGCCGCGCACGGTGCCGCGCCCGACGCCTTCAGGGCCGCGATCGCGAACCCGCAATCCGACACCGGCGGGACCCAAACACCGCGGGGGCGCCACTATCCCCGGGCGCCGTGGAAAGTTCCGCGACGACGAAACGACGCCGGTTTCGCGCACCGGCAAGCCGCCACGCAGCGTCACCGCGACGATGTGGGACGACGACGCCCGCCCGCGACGCCGGCCACGCACCGTGCCGTCGATCGGCGCGCGCCGCGGCGAACGTCCACTTCCGGCGTCGTCATTCGGAAGGCGCGGATCGGGCGTTGGCCAGAGCCAGGCGAAGCCGCGGCCGGCCGGCGCTGCGCATTCCGGGCGTCGCGTCGGCGGAGCATTGCCGGCAAGCCGCAGCCCGGCAGTGAATGCACGTCGTCGCCGAACCCGGGGCTGACATTTTGCCGTATGCCGCGCGGCGCTGCTCCGGCCGGGCCTGACCGTGCCCACCGAAGACGCGCGCCGCCCGCTGGACGGCGTCGCCAGTGCGACGATGGTCGCGCTCACCGCGCTGTGGGGATTGCAGCAAGTCGCGATCAAGCTCGCCGCGCCTGTCGTCCCGCTCCTATTACAGGCGGCGTTGCGCTCTGCGGTCGCCACGCTGCTCCTCATCGTCTGGGCGCGCTGGCAGCGCATTCCGCTCGCCGGCCGCGACGGCACGACCCGAGCGGGGCTTCTGGCGGGAGCCGCCTTCGCGGCGGAATTCGCGCTGATCTATGCCGGGTTGGGTCACACGACCGCGGCCCGGATGATCGTGCTCCTCTACACCGCGCCGTGCTTCACTGCGCTCGGTCTGTCGCTGTTCGTCCCGGGCGAGCGCCTGGCACCGGGCCAATGGGCGGGGATCCTGCTTGCGTTCGCCGGCATCGTAGTGGCGTTCGCCGACGGCATTGGCGGCGGCGGCGCGACGCTGATCGGCGATGTCTGCGCGGTAACGGCTGCGCTTCTCTGGGCCGCGACGACGGTGCTGGTCCGAGCGAGCCCGCTCGCGCGCATCAGCGCGACCAAGGTACTTTTCTATCAGCTCGCCGTTTCGGCGGCATTGCTGCCGCTTGCATCGATCGCGCTCGGCGAAGGCGGCGTTTCCGCGTGGACGCCGCTCGCCGTGGCGAGCCTCGCGTTCCAATCGATCGGCGTCGCGTTCGCGAGCTACCTCGCGTGGTTCTGGCTGCTCACGCGCTATCTCGCCGGGCGTCTCGCGGTGTACTCGTTCCTGGCGCCGCTCTTCGGCGTCGCCGCGGGAACGCTCGTGCTCGGCGAGCCGCTGACGCCGGGATTCGCGCTGGCCGCAGCCATCGTCCTCGCGGGCATCGCGCTCGCCAACGCGCGCCGGGGCTGACCCCGTCGGCGGGCGAGCTCGAACGCTTCCGACCGGCGTTGGCTGCGCCCCGGTTGCTCACGCGTAGCGGACCGCGAGCACCTCGTATTCGCGAATGCCGCCGGGCGCCTTGACCTCCGCGGTGTCGCCTTCCACCTTGCCGATGAGCGCGCGGGCGAAAGGCGAGCTGACCGAGATCTTTCCGTGCTTGAGATCGGCCTCGTCGTCGCCGACGATCTGATAGGTGACGCGCTTCCCCGTTTCGACGTCTTCGAGGTCGACCGTCGCGCCGAAAACGACGCGACCGCCGGCACTCTCGATGTGCGCCGGATCGATGATCTGCGCACCGGCGAGCTTGTGCTCGATCTCGGCGATGCGGCCCTCGATGAAGCCCTGTCGCTCCTTGGCGGCGTCGTAGTCGGCGTTCTCGGAGAGATCACCGTGCGAGCGGGCCTCGCCGAGCGCCCTGCTTACCGCGGGCCGGTCGGTCGTCTTCAGCTTGTGCAGCTCCGCCTTGAGGCGACGCGCGCCCTCGACGGTCATCGGAAATTTCTTCATCGGTTGAACCTCAGTGCAGGCGCTTGTGCAGCACCTGCATCGCGTACGGGACGAGCTCGCGCATTCCCGCGAGCCCCTGCGCCGCGGCACGCGCACCAGCTAGCGTCGTGTACGTCGGGATCTGGTCGGTGAGCGCCTCGCGCCGGATGTGGTAGCTGTCCTGGATCGCCGAGCGCTTTTCCTCGACCGTGTTGACGACGAGCTTGATCTCGTCGTTCTTCATCATGTCGACGATGTGCGGCCGGCCCTCGTGGACCTTGTTGACGGCGGTGACCGGCACGCCCGCGGCCGCGAGCGCTTGCGCGGTCCCGCGCGTGGCGACGAGCGTGAAGCCGATCTCGACCAGGATCTTCGCCAACTCGATCGCGCGCGGCTTGTCGGCATCCTTGAGGCTCACGAAGACATTGCCCTTCGTCGGCAGCTTCACGCCGGCGGCGAGCTGCGACTTGAGAAACGCCTCGGCGAATGTCTCGCCGACGCCCATCACCTCGCCTGTCGATTTCATCTCCGGTCCGAGAATCGTGTCGACGCCGGGAAACTTGATGAAGGGAAACACGGCTTCCTTGACCGAGAAGTACGGCGGAATGATCTCGCTTTCCACGCGTTGCAGCGCGAGCGACTGCCCGACCATGCAGCGCGCGGCGATCTTGGCGAGCGGCCGGCCGGTCGCCTTCGACACGAACGGCACCGTCCGCGACGCGCGCGGATTGACCTCGAGAACGTAGACGACCGCGGCACCGTGCGCGTTGGTCTGGATCGCGAACTGGACGTTCATCAGGCCGACGACGTTGAGCCCGTGCGCCATCGCCACGGTCTGGCGCCGCATTTCGTCCTGGGTTTCCCGCGCGAGCGAGTACGGCGGCAGCGAGCACGCCGAGTCGCCGGAATGTACGCCGGCCTGCTCGATGTGCTCCATGATGCCGCCGATGACGACGTCGGTTCCGTCGCAGAGCGCGTCGACGTCGACCTCGATCGCGTCGTTCAGGAAGCGGTCGAGCAGCACCGGGCTGTCGTTCGACACCTTGACCGCTTCGCGCATGTAGCGCTCGAGGTCGCGCTGCTCGTGGACGATCTCCATCGCGCGGCCGCCCAGCACGTACGACGGACGCACGACCAGCGGATAGCCGATTTCCCCGGCGGCGGCGATGGCATCGGCTTCGGTGCGCGCGGTGCGGTTAGGCGGCTGCTTCAGGTTCAACCGGTGCAGCATCTGCTGGAAGCGCTCGCGATCCTCGGCCATGTCGATCATGTCGGGCGTGGTCCCGATGATCGGCACGCCGGCAGCCTCGAGGTCGCGCGCGAGCTTCAACGGCGTCTGGCCGCCGTACTGGACGACAACTCCGTATGGCTTCTCGAGATGGACGATCTCGAGGACGTCTTCCAGCGTCAGCGGCTCGAAGTAGAGCCGGTCCGACGTGTCGTAGTCGGTCGAGACGGTCTCCGGATTGCAGTTGACCATGATCGTCTCGTAGCCGTCCTCGCGCAGCGCCATCGCCGCGTGCACGCAGCAGTAGTCGAACTCGATCCCCTGGCCGATCCGGTTCGGACCGCCGCCCAGCACGATCACTTTGGTCCGTTGCGTCGGTGCCGCCTCGCATTCGTCCTCGTACGTCGAGTACAGGTACGCGGTCTGGGTCGAGAACTCGGCCGCGCAGGTGTCCACCCGCTTGTAGACGGGCCGCAACCCAAGCGCATGCCGGCGGGCGCGGACGTCCCCTTCCCCAACGTGCAGCAGGTATGCGAGCCGGCGATCCGAGAACCCCATCCGCTTCAGCCCCCGCAATTCGTCGCGCGTAAGGTCGGCGAGCGTGCGCTTTTCCACGGCGAGCTCGGTGTCGACGATCTCCTTCACCTGCGACAGGAACCACGGATCGATCCGCGTGTGCTGATAGGCCTCCTCCAGCGACATGCCGACACCGAAGGCATCGGCGACGTACCAGAGGCGCTCGGCACGCGGATACGCGAGCTCGTCGCCGATCTTGTCGGGATCGACCGTCTTCAGGTTGAAGCCGTCGACGCCGGTTTCGAGGCCGCGCAGCGCCTTCTGCAGCGACTCCTGGAAGGTGCGGCCGATCGCCATCACCTCGCCCACCGACTTCATCTGGGTGGTGAGCCGATCGTCGGCCTGCTTGAATTTCTCGAACGCGAAACGCGGCACCTTGGTGACGACGTAATCGATCGTCGGCTCGAAGGAAGCGGGCGTGGCGCCGCCGGTGATGTCGTTGCGGAGCTCGTCCAGCGTGTAACCGACGGCGAGCTTGGCCGCGACCTTGGCGATCGGGAAGCCGGTCGCCTTGGACGCGAGCGCCGAGGAGCGCGACACGCGCGGGTTCATCTCGATCACGATCAGGCGGCCATCCGCCGGGTTGACGGCGAACTGCACGTTCGACCCGCCGGTGTCGACGCCGATCTCGCGCAGCACGGCGATCGACGCGTCGCGCATGATCTGGTATTCCTTGTCGGTGAGCGTCTGCGCGGGCGCGACGGTGATCGAGTCGCCGGTGTGCACGCCCATCGGATCGACGTTCTCGATCGAGCACACGATGATGCAGTTGTCCTTCTTGTCGCGAACGACCTCCATCTCGAACTCTTTCCAGCCGACGAGCGATTCCTCGATCAGCAGCTCGCGCGTCGGCGACAGGTCGAGCCCGCGCTTGCACATGTCGACAAACTCGTCCTTGTTGTAGGCGATGCCACCGCCGGTGCCGCCCAGCGTGAACGAGGGCCGGATCACCGCCGGGAAGCCGATGTCGGCCTGCACGTCGAGCGCCTGCTCGAGGTTGTGGGCGATCCCCGAACGGGCGGAGCCAAGGCCGATCCGCGTCATTGCCGCCTTGAATTTCTCGCGGTCCTCGGCCTTGTCGATCGCCTTCTTGGACGCCCCGATCAGCTCCACGTCGAACTTGTTCAGCACGCCCTCGCGCGCGAGGTCGAGCGCGCAATTCAACGCCGTCTGCCCGCCCATCGTCGGCAGCAGCGCGTCGGGCCGCTCGCGCTCGATGATCTTCGCGATCATCTGCCACGTGATGGGCTCGATATAGGTGACGTCGGCCATCTCCGGGTCGGTCATGATCGTCGCCGGATTCGAGTTCACCAGGATGACGCGATACCCCTCCTCGCGCAGCGCCTTGCACGCCTGCGCGCCGGAATAGTCGAACTCGCACGCCTGCCCGATGATGATCGGGCCCGCGCCGATGATGAGGATCGACTTGATGTCGGTGCGCTTAGGCATGCGCGATGCTCAACCGTGAGCTCTTGGGCTTCCCTGGGTCATGACTTGCGCTCTTCCATCAGCTTCACGAACCGATCGAACAGATATCCGAGGTCGTGCGGACCGGGGCTCGCCTCGGGATGGCCCTGGAAGCAGAACGCCGGCTTGTCGGTGCGCGCGAAGCCCTGCAGCGTGCCGTCGAACAGCGAAATGTGCGTGACGTGCACGGTCGGCGGGAGCGTTGCCGGATCGACGGCGAAGCCGTGATTCTGGCTCGTGATCAGCACGTGCCCCGTGTCGCAATCGAGCACCGGATGATTTGCACCATGGTGGCCGAATTTCATCTTCATCGTCTTTGCCCCGGACGCGAGCCCCAGCAACTGGTGGCCGAGGCAGATTCCGAAGGTGGGCGCGCCCGCGTCGACGATCGAGCGGATGGCGCGGATTGCGTAATCGCAGGGCTCCGGATCACCGGGACCGTTCGACAGGAAGACGCCGTCGGGATCGAGCGCAAGCACCGCATCCGCCGGCGTCTGCGCGGGGACGACGGTGAGGCGGCAGCCGCGCGCGGCGAGCATGCGCAGGATGTTGTGCTTGATGCCGTAATCGTAGGCGACGACATGGAAGTGCGGCTTGCTCTGATGCGCGTAGCCTTCGCCGAGCGTCCACGTGCTCGCCGTCCATTCGTAAGGCGCCGTACAGGTGACGACCTTCGCGAGATCGAGGCCCGCCATCGCCGGCGCGGCTTTCGCCTTCGCGATCGCGGAGGCGACGTCGGCGTCGGTGATCGTCCCGGCGGCGCAGAGACACCCGTTTTGCGCGCCGCGCTCGCGCAGAATGCGGGTGAGCTTGCGCGTGTCGATGTCGGCGATGCCGACGATCCCGTTGCCGACGAGATACGCGCGAAGGTCGCCCGTCGAGCGGAAGCTCGAGACGAGTCGCGGCAGGTCGCGAATCACGAGGCCGGCGACGTAAGGCCGGCGCGACTCGACGTCCTCGGGATTCACGCCGACATTGCCGACGTGCGGATAGGTGAGCGTGACGATCTGGCCGGCGTACGACGGATCGGTGAGGATTTCCTCGTACCCCGTCATCGACGTGTTGAACACGACCTCGCCCACCGCATGGCCCGGGGCGCCGATCGCCGTGCCGCGGAACACCGATCCGTCGGCCAGCGCGAGGATCGCCGGGATGCCGGCTGCCGCGCCGGGCAGGAGCGCGGGGCGCGTGGTCGGCGCGGCAGTCGAGGCGGGCATCGTGGCTCGAGCGTGCGGTGGAGTCTGGTCCGTCGGAGCGGTTCGGGGGTCCGGACGTGCGAAGCGGGAACGTCTGCGTCACCCGCAGCCATTCCCGCTCTGAGGCCGCCAATTATACCGGCGCCCATTGATTCGCGCCACCGAGACGCTAGTACGCGGCCGAAAAGCCCCCGTCGACATACAGGAGATGTCCGGTCACGTAATCCGCGGCGCGAGAGGCCAGGAAGACGGCGGCGCCCGCGACCTCCGCGGGTTCTCCCCAGCGTCCGGCGGGCGTGCGGCGTTCGACCCACGCCGAGAATTCCGGGTCGCTGATGAGCGGCGCGTTCATCTCCGTCTTGAAGAACCCGGGCGCGATGCCGTTGACCTGCACGTTGTGCGGCGCGAGCTCGACCGCGAGCGCGCGCGTCATCATCCTCAGGCCACCCTTGCTCGCGGCGTAGGCGACGATGTTGGGCCGCCCGAGGTCCGACGCGAGCGAGCAGATGTTGACGATCTTGCCGCGCCGGCGCGCCTTCATGGCCGGCAGCAGCGCGCGCGTGACGAGGAACGCACCGTCGAGATTGGCCGCCTGCAGCGCGCGCCAGTCGGCGAGCGAGAACTGCTCGAGTGGCTGGCGCCGGTTCACCGCGGCGTTGTTGACGAGAATGTCGATCGGACCGAGCGCCCGCACGATCGCGGCGACGCCCTCGTCCACAGCGACCGCGTCGGTCACGTCGAAGGGCTCGACATGCGGGGTGATGCCCTCGGCCTCGAGCGCCGCCGCCGCCGCCTCGAGCTTGCCGCGGTTGCGGCCGTTCAGCGCGACGCGGGCGCCGGCGCGCGCGAGACCGCGCGCAATCGCGAAGCCGAGACCGGATCCGCTCCCCGTGACGAGCGCAAGGCCGCCTTCGAGATCGAAAGGATGCGACGGCGGAGCCATGAAACGTTGTCAGCGCAAACCCAGCACGTCTCGCATGTCGGCCAGCCCCGGCCTGCCCGCGGCGCGGCGCTTCGCGACGTAGTGCGCGGCGCGCAGCGCGCCGGCGGCAAAATTCTGGCGCGAACCCGCCTTGTGCCCGAGTTCGACGCGCTCGCCCGCGCCCGCGAAAATCACCGTGTGATCACCGACGACGTCGCCGCCGCGGAGCGCCGCGAAGCCGATGGCGCCCGGCTTGCGTTCGCCGGTCACGCCCTCGCGCGCATAGACCGCGCATTCGGCAAGCTTGCGGCCGGTGGCCGCGCGCTGCCGCCTCGCCCAGAAAGAGCGCGGTTCCCGAAGGCGCATCGATCTTGTGCCGGTGGTGCATCTCGACGATCTCGATGTCGTAGCCCGGCCCCAGGTGCCGCGCCGCCGTTTCGACGAGATTCGCAAGCACGTTGACGCCGACGCTCATGTTCGGCGCGAACACGATCGGAATCGTGTCGCGCATGTTCGGCGAGCGTCGCCTTCTGCGTGTCGGTGAGCCCCGTCGTGCCGACGACCGCGCCGGTCCCGTGCCGCACGCAGGCGGCGAGATGGTCGAGCGTGCCTTCGGGGCGCGTAAAGTCGATCAGCACGTCCGCGGCCCGTGCCGCGGCATCGAGATCACTTGCAACGTGCACACCGGTCGCGCGTCCGAAGCGCTCGCCGGCGTCGCGCCCGGCGGCGGGGCTGGCCGCGACGTCGAGCGCCGCCGCGAGCGCAAACGAGGGATCGGCGAGGACGGCGTCGATCAGCGCCTGGCCCATGCGCCCGCCGGCACCGGCGATGGCGATGCGCGTTGCCGGCGTCAAGTGGTGCCCCGCTTGCGGCTTTCGCCGCTGCGCTGCCCCCGGAGGGGGCGCCTTGGGACGGCCCGGCGGCGCTCACTGGCGGAAGATGTCGAGGATCGAATCCCACCACGAGCGCTGGTTCGACCACTTGGCCTCGTTGGAGGTCAAGCGCGGCCGCCTGGCGATTGAGCTCGGCGGCCGATGGCGGCATCTCGTCGCCTTCCCAGCGCGCGAGCTTGTCGTCGGCGAAATAGACGGAGAAGTTGCGATGCTCGACGACGCGGCCCTGCCGCGATGAACTCGTACGATGTAGTCCCAGCGGTCGTCGCGGAAGACGCTGGCGATGAGCGGCGTGCCGAGGATCAGCCGCACCTGCTGCTTGGTCTGCCCGACCCTGAGCTTGTCCACCATGTCCTGCGACAGGAAGTTGCCCTGATTGACGTCGAGCTTGTAGACGCCGAACGAGCGCAAGCGTGGGCGCATAGGTGTCGATCGTCGAGCACCCGGCGCCGAGCAGCGCGGCGATCGCGGCAGCGACCCGCAACAAGCGGCGCGCCCTGGCGGAGGCGCCGGCGCAATGGTAGGGAATGGAAAGGCACGAGCCTATAGAATTTCCGGAGGGAATCGCTATTATAGCCACGTGTGTCGCGGGCGCCGACCTGCTGGGGTCCCTTTGCCGCGGCCCCGCAACAAGCCGCCACGTCCCGGAGCGCACCACGATGACTACGCACGACCTCAAGCACGCCGGCCTCAAGGCCACCGTGCCGCGCCTCAAGATCATCAACCTGTTCGAAGCCTCCAAGGTGCGGCACCTGACCGCCGAGGACGTCTATCGGCAGCTGCTGTCGGAGGGACTCGACATCGGCCTCGCGACCGTCTATCGCGTGCTGACGCAGTTCGAGCAGGCAGGGCTCCTCATCCGCCACCATTTCGAGTCGGGCAAGGCGGTCTTCGAGCTGAACGAAGGTCGCCACCACGATCACCTCGTCTGCCTGCAGTGCGGCCGGGTCGAGGAGTTCTACGACGCGGAAATCGAGAAGCGGCAGAACAAGGTCGCTCACGATCGCGGCTTCGAGATCGCCGAGCACGCGCTGTATCTCTATGCCGAGTGCGTGAAGCCGCGCTGTCCCTATCGCAAGCCGGGCGGCAACGCCTGACGCCGTTCGGCTAATCCGCGATCTCGTCGGATACCGGGAGCGCCTCGCCCGGCTCGCCCTCGCGCCGATTGAAGTCGGCGAGACGGAATCCAAGCAGCCACAGCGCGCCGAAGTAGACAGCCGCCCCTGCCGCACACACCCACGCGAGGCGCGCCACCTTCGTCCACAACCTCGCCTCGAGCCACAGCGTGGTCGGGCCGGCGATCCAGGCCAAGAGCGCGGCCAGCGCGGCGAGCGCGATGGCAAGCTTCGAGACGAACAGCAGCCAGCCCGACTGCGGCGTATAGATGCCGCGCGTGCGCAGCGCCCGGAACAGGAGTGCCGCGTTGAGGCAGGCGCCGATCGACGTCGCCAGCGTGAGCCCCGCCTGGTCGATCCGCTGCATGAGGATCACCGCGAGCGTCTGCGAGACCAGCACGGTGACGAATGCGATCTTGACCGGCGTCTTCATGATCTGCCGCGCGTAGAAGCCCGGCGCGAGGATCTTCACCAGGATCAACCCGAGCAGGCCGACGCTGTAGCCCAGCAGCGCCGCGCGCGTCTCGAAGACGTCGTGCACCGAGAAATGGCCGTACTGGTAGAGCGTCGCGATCAGCGGCACCGCGAGCACCCACAGCGCGACCGCCGCCGGCAGCGCGAGCAGGAAGGCGAGTCGCAGCCCCCAGTCGAGCAGCGCCGAGTACTGCTGCGGATTGGCGTCGGCATGATGCCGTGCGAGCGAGGGCAGGAGCACCGTGCCCAGCGCGACGCCCAGCAGCGCGCTCGGAAACTCCATCAGCCGGTCCGCGTAGGTGATCCACGAAATGCGGCCGTTGCCGAGCGCTGCGGCGAGCTGCGTGTTGATGAGCGCCGAGATCTGCGCCGCCGACACGCCGATCACGGCCGGCCCCATCGCGATCAGCACGCGGCGCACGCCCTCGTCGCGCCAGTCGAAGCTCCATCGCGGCAGCATGCCGATTTTCCACAACGGCCGGATCTGCAGCGCGAGCTGCGCGACGCCACCGATGGCAACGCCCCATGCGAGCGCGACGACGGGCGGATGGCAGTACGGGGCGAGAAAAAGCGCCGCGCCGATGATCGAGAGGTTGAGGAGGACGGGCGTGAATGCGGGAATCGCGAACCGGCGATGGACGTTGAGAACCCCGCCCGCGAGCGAGACCAGCGAGACGAACAGGATGTACGGGAAGACGATCCGGATCATTTCCGCGGTCAACTCGACTTTCCCGGGCGTTTCGCTGAATCCGGCTGCAAGCAGGTACACGAGCCACGGCGCGGCGAGCACGCCCAGGATCGACACAATGAACAAGCCGACCGCGAGCAGCGTGCCCACGTGCCCGACCAGCGCCTTGGTCTCCGCCTCGCCGCGCTGGCGCCGGTACTCGGCGAAGATCGGCACGAACGCCTGCGCGAACGCGCCCTCGGCGAAGAGGCGGCGCAGGATGTTGGGCAGCCGGAAGGCCGCTTCGAATGCGTCCATCTGCAGCCCGGCGCCGAACGCCGCGGCCTTGAGGCTCTCGCGGGCGAGCCCGCTGATCCGCGACAGCAGCGTCATGCCGCTGATCGTCGAGACGGCGCGCAGCAGATTCAACGGCGCGGTTCCCGGGATGCGCGCGCACCGCACGGCGCGTTCCCGTCGGTCGGGCGAGAGGACAAAGGAAAGGGCGAAGCCGGCATTCGATCGGGAGCGGAGGAGCACGGGCGAATCTTGCGCGCCCGGCGGTAAGCTGCTATTATGCTTGGTCTTTTTCCGTTGCTCCAGAACCTGAGGATTTCGACTCATGGCCAATAGCGCCCAAGCCCGCAAGCGTGCCCGTCAGGCGGCCGCAACCAACAAGCGCAATGCCGGCCTGCGTTCGACGCTGCGCACCGCCGTCAAGAACGTGCGCAAGGCGATCGCGGCGGGCGACAAGGCCGCGGCGATGAAGGAGCTCAAGGCGTCGCAGGCGGTGATCGACCGCATTGCCGACAAGAGAATCGTCCACAAGAACACCGCCTCGCGAACGAAGTCGCGCCTCGCGCACGCGATCAAGGCGCTGGCCTGAAGCCATCACCCCGGTTCCGATGCAAAAAGGGCGCCTGCGAGCGCCCTTTTTCGTCGCTGAAGGTCCGGTTGGGCGCTGGCCTCGCTCGCCTTCCTGCAGCGGGCATGGCGCTTGCTTAGGCTGAGAGGGTACCCTTGCGCCTGCCAACGTCTACCCAAAGCCGACCTCCCATGTCCAACGATGCCGGTTTAAGCGGGCGATCGATCGGTGTCGGATCCGGCGCGGCGAATCGCGCGGCGGCGCGCAATGCGCTCGTCCTCATTCTTCTGGCCGTCGCCACGGTCGGGTTCGTTGCGGCGGCTTCGGCAGACGATCTCGCGCGACGCACCCAGGAGATCGAAGCCTATTTGGCCGGACATCCCGAACGTGCGCTTGCCGAACTCAATCGGCTCGCATCGCGCGCGAACGCCGAGCCGGCCTCGGAGCAGCGCTTCGTCGTCGACACGCTGCGCGGGCAGGCGATGGTCGTCGCCGGCCGCAAGGCCGACGCGCTGGCCCTTGCGACGCGGCTCGAAACCGATGCCCAGGTGAGCGGGCTCAAGCTTCCGCTGGCAGCGGCGCTGCTGGTGCGCTCGAGCGTCCAATCGTCGGCCGGGGATTCGGCTTTGGCCAATGCGCTCGCCAAGCAGGCCCGCGAGCTGTTGCGCGAAACGCCCAACCCCTTCCTCACGCATTCGGCGTTGCTCGCGATCGGCACGACCGCCCGCGGGCGCGGCCAGCACGACGAGGCGCTCGCCAATCTGCAGGAGGCGCTTTCGCTCGCCGAGCATACCGACAATCCCTATCGCCGCTCGAGCGCGCTCTATCAGCTGTCGGTTCTCTACCTCGCGTTGAAGCAGGGCGACACGGCGCTGGCCGAGAGCCTCGAGGCGTTCAAGTACGCGGAGGCGGCGGGGAGCGCCTACGCGATGGCCAACGCCCGCATGGCAGAATCTGCGGCGCTGGAGCTCTTGGAACAGCCCGAGCGCGAGCTGGCCGCCATGGAGGAAGCGCTGGCGATCGGCCGCAAAGACCACTCGGCGATCGCCGAATGCCGCGCCCTCATCAACCTTGCCGACATCCGCCTGCGGCGGCGGGATTTCCGCGACGCGATGGAGCTCTCGCGCCGCGCGCTCGACATCGGCAAGTCATTCGATGACCCGGGGCTCACCGCCGCGAGCGAGGCGAACCTGGGGTTCGCGCTCTTCGGACTCGGCCGCACGCAGGAAGGAAAACGCTTCACCGACGAGGCCCTCGCAGAGTACGAGCGCTCCGGAGCGACGGCCGAGATCGCCGATCTGCTCGGCGAGTATGGCCAGTATCTGGAGCGCGCGGGCGATTTCAAGGCGGCACTCGCGCTCTACCATCGCGAGCGCAAGCTGAACGACGAGATCGCGCTCGCCTCGCACCAGCGAACCGTGCTCGAAATGCAGGAGAAGTACGAAGCGGAAAAACGTCGGCGCGAAATCGAGTTGCTGAACCGTGAGAACGACGTGAAGTCGGCCGAGCTGCGGGCTCGCATGCTGCAGGAGCGCGTCTGGTGGCTACTGGCCGGCGTATTCGCCGTCTCCTTCGTCGTCGTCGCGGCGCTTTATCGCAAGCTTCGCACGACCAACCGCCTTCTGGGCCAGAAGAACCAGGAGCTTTCGTTCCAGAGCAGCCGCGATCCGCTGACCACGCTCTACAACCGGCGCTATTTCCAGGATTTCATCGGCGACCGGAGCGCGCAGGCGGAGCGCCGCCGCGGCGACGGAAGGACGATCCAGGCGCTGCTGCTGATCGATCTCGACCACTTCAAGGAAACCAACGACCGCTATGGCCACGCCGCCGGCGACGCGGTGCTGGTCGCGGTCGCTCGGCGGCTCCGCGACACGCTGCGCGAGACCGACATGATCGTGCGCTGGGGCGGCGAGGAGTTCCTGGTCTTCGTCGCGGCAACGCACGCCGAAACGCTGGACGAGATCGCGACCCGGATCATGCACGCTGTCGCATGCGCGCCGTTCCTCTACGAAGGCGCCGAAATCGCGATCACGGCATCGGTCGGCTTCGTGCCGATGCCGCTGCCGCCGCACGACGTGCCGCTGCCTTGGGAGCGCGCCATCGGACTTGCCGACATGGCGCTCTACATGGCCAAGATCCATGGCCGCAACTGCGCCTATGGCATCCACGGCGTTACGCCGGCCGACCCAGCGACGCTCGAAGCGGCCGAGCGCGATCTCGAGCGTGCATGGCGGGACGGCAAAGTCGACCTGCATGTGCTGTCCGGCGCGGATGCGGCGGTCCACAGTCACGGCGCCGTCGAAGCCGCGTCGCTCGCACGATGAACGGGGCCGACGCGGTTTTCTTCGAGCAGGGCGCCACGGTGCTCCCGAGGACGCGCTCGGCCTGTGCAAGCGCGACCGGGTGCTGGCGGCGCTCTCGGCGCAGGAATCGGCGCCGGGCTAGTGCCTTCGACGGGCCGTGCGGATCACGGCGCGAGCGTCACGCCGCCGCAGTTGCCGGTGGTCGCAGCCCGGTAAGCAGATAGTCGACGAGCTCGCGGACCGGCCGGATCTCCCCCCCGAACGGAAGCGTCGCGGCGCCGCGAAAGAAGAGCCCCTTCGCGACGTTGCCCTTGAGAGCCTCGGCGAGCTGCTTGTCGATGCAGAACTGGCCGATCTTCGCGATGCCGTCGCGCAGCCCGCACTGGAAGAGGCAATCGAACTTGAGCGTGCAGCGCGGCTTCTTGTGCGCGGCCGCCTGCAGCTTCGGCAGATACTTGAGATAGGTCTCGAGCCACGGCGTGCGCACGGCGCGCGCGGGAAGCCCGGCCACGCTCATGAACTCGACGATGTCCGAAGGCGAAGCTCCCGCCAGCACGCGCTTGAACGCGATGTCGGCGTCGCCTTCCTCGGTCACGGCGAACGGCGTTCCGATCTGCACCGCGGCGGCCCCCATCGCGATCAGCTCGCGAATCCGCTCGTGGGTGTTGATGCCGCCGGCGGGTATCAGCGGGATTGCACCTTCCGCGATACCCTCGGCGCGGAAGAAGGCGAGCACGTCGGGAAGCACGCGCTCGAAGTCGAAGCGCGGGTCGGAGAGATCCTCGATCTTCGCCGCCCCCAGATGACCGCCCGCGTAGCGGGGATGCTCGATGACGATCGCATCGGGCAGGCGCCCCTTGCGCGCCCACTTCTTCACGATCAGCTGCACGCCGCGCGCATCGGACAGGATCGGAATCAGCGCGACGTCGGGATACGGCGCGGCGAGCTCCGGCAGGTCGAGCGGCAGCCCGGCACCGACGACGATCGCGTCGGCGCCGCTCTCGCAGGATTGCCGCACGTAGGCTGCGTATTCGGACACCGCGCGCATCACGTTGACGGCGATCATGCCGTTGCCGCAGGCGATCGCCTTGGCCGCGCGAATCTCGCGGTCGAGTGCCGTCACGTTGGCCGCATCGACGGTAGCCTTGTCTTCATGCGCGCTCGCGGCCATCAGGTCCGCGTGATGCCGGCGCAGGTCGACGCTCGCGATCGTGCCAACGCCGCCAAGACGTGCGACGGCACCGGCGAGCCGATGCGCGGAAACGCCGACGCCCATCCCGCCCTGCACGATCGGCAGCATGCATTTGCCGCGGATGATGAGCTGCGGCAATCCGCGCAGCTCGGCGGCGTTGACGACAGTGGCGGATTCGGTCATGGGCGAATGGCAGGGCATCCCGAAAGAGACGGGGTTCGGCAGAGCGTACGTGGAAGAGGCGGGAGCGTCCTTGACACTGGTCAAGGCGAGGGTCCCGGGGGAATTGCACGCAATGGCATGCTAAAATATTGATTCGACAGGATTCCCGATCAATTCTTCGGCTCGTCATGCCGCCCGCGCCGCCCAGGCATTTCCTCCAGTTCAGCGATTTCACGCTGGACGAGTTCGACCACCTGTTCGCGCGCACGCGCTGGATCAAGGACCGGTTCAAGCGCTACGAGCTCTATCAGCCGCTGCGCGACCGCACGCTGGCGATGGTCTTCGAAAAGGCGTCGACGCGCACCCGGGTGTCGTTCGAAGCCGGGATGAATCAACTGGGCGGGATTGCGATCAACCTGAATCGCGGCGACACGCAGCTTTCGCGCGGCGAGCCGATCGAGGACGTCGCGCGCGTGATCTCGCGGATGGTCGACGTCGTGATGATCCGCACGTTCGAGCAGGCGATCATCGAGCGCTTCGCGGCGCATTCGCGCGTGCCGGTGATCAACGGTCTCACCAACGAGTACCATCCCTGCCAGATCCTCGCCGACATCTATACGTACGTCGAGCACCGCGGCTCGATCCGCGGCCGGACCGTCGCCTGGATCGGCGACTCCAACAACATGCTCTACACGTGGCTGCAGGCGGCGACCGTGCTCGACTTCCGCGTCCGCGTCTCGACGCCGCCGGGCTACGAAGTCGATCCGGGGCGCGCGAGCGGCGAGCCGGCGCGCTGGTTCGAGTCGTTCCGGCGATCCGACGCGATGCGTGCCGCGGCGCCGACCTCGTGACGACCGACGTCTGGACCAGCATGGGTTTCGAAGCCGAGAACGAGGCGCGCAAGCGCGATTTCGCCGCGTGGTGCGTCGACGGCGCGATGATGCGCGCCGCTGCGCCCGATGCCCTCTTCATGCACTGCCTGCCGGCGCACCGCGGCGAGGAAGTCACCGCGGAGGTGATCGACGGGCCGCAAAGCGTGGTGTGGGACGAGGCGGAGAATCGGCTGCACGCGCAAAAGGCGCTGCTCGAGTATCTCGTCTGCGGGCGCGTCGATCCTTAATCGAGCGCGAGGAGCGACGATGATCGATCACACCGGCGTTGCCGTTTCCGATGTCGCGAAGAGCAAGGCGTTCTATCGCGCGGCGCTCGAGCCGCTCCGCTACGCGCTCATCATGGAATTCGACGATGCCGCCGGCTTCGGCGTTCCGCCCAAGCCCGATTTCTGGATCGGCAGGGCCGCGGCCGACGCGGGGGCGATCCACGTCGCATTCCGCGCCGATTCGCGCGCGCAGGTCGATGCGTTCTACAACGCGGCGATGGCCGCGGGCGGCCGCGACAACGGTCCGCCGGGCCTGCGGCCGCACTATCACGCGAACTACTACGGTGCGTTCGTGCTGGATCCGGACGGTCACAACATCGAGGCGGTGTGTCATGCGCCGGCGTGACGTCTTTCTCGCGACGGCGGCGCTCTCGCTCGCGGCGCTGCTCCCCGACGCCCGCGCGCAGACGTGGCCCGACAAGCCGATCAAGTTCGTCGTCGCCGCCGGACCGGGAAGCTCGCTCGACACGCTCGCGCGCGTGATCGGCGACAAGCTCAAGGATCGCCTCGGCCAGTCGGTCATCGTCGAGAACAAGCCGGCGGCCGGCGGCACCGTCGCGACCGCCGAGGTCGCCAAGGCGGCGCCCGACGGCTACACGATGCTGCTGGGCTTCAACGGGCCGCTCGCGTTCGGCCCGCTGCTGCAGAAACTCCCGTACGACGTGCAGAAGGATCTCGCGCCGGTGATCATCACCTCGAGCCAGCCCAACGTGCTCGCGGTCAACGGCGCAGCTGCCGGTGAAGACGCTGCGCGAGCTCGTCGCCTACGCGAAGGCGAATCCCGGCAAGCTCGCCTACGCGTCGGTCGGCAACGGCAGCTCGTCGCACCTCAACATGGAGCTCCTGAAATCGGTCGCCGGCTTCGACGCGCTGCACGTGCCGTTCAACGGCTCGCCGCCGGCGGTCACCGCGACGATCCAGGGCGAGACGCAGATGATGTTCGCAGTGATGCAGCCGCTGCAGCCGCAGATCCAGGCAGGCAAGCTGCGCGCGATTGCGGTGACGACGGCCAAGCGCTTTCCGCTGCTCCCCGACCTGCCGACGATCGCCGAATCCGGCTATCCCGGCTTCGAGGCGCTCGCCTGGAACGGCATCATGGTGCCTGCCGGCACGCCGCTGCCGGTGATCGCGAAGCTCAACACGGAGATCAACGCGATCCTCAAGGATCCCGACGTCGTCGCGAAGATGAACGCGCAGGGCTTCGACCTGATCGGCGGCACGCCGGAGGATTTCGGCAAACTGATCCGTCGCGAGACCGCGACCTGGGCGCCGGTGATCCGCAAGGTCGGCCTCAAGATCGATTGAACCAGGCCCGCTAACTCGGCTTGCGTGTCGCCTTCGGTGAGCCGCGGCAGCGGCGAGTCGTCCGCCGGGCGCAGCAATCCGGTCTTCATGTAGGTGACGAGCTTGTCGCGCGTGTCCGCGATGTCGAGGTTGCGCATCGTCAGCTGGCCGATGCGGTCCTGCGGCGTGAACGACGACTCGCCTTTCTCCATCGTCAGCCGCTCGGGCTTGTAGGTGAGGTTCGGGCTCGCCGTGTCGAGGATCGAGTAGTCGTTGCCGCGGCGCAGCTCCAGCGTCACCTCGCCGGTGATCGCGCGCGCGACCCAGCGCTGCGCCGTCTCGCGCAGCATCATCGCCTGCGGATCGAACCAGCGGCCCTGGTAGAGCAGCCGGCCGAGCCGCCGGCCGTTGTCGCGGTACTGCTCGATCGTGTCCTCGTTGTGGATGCCGGTGACGAGGCGCTCGTAGGCGATGAGAGCAGCGCCATGCCCGGCGCCTCGTAGATGCCGCGGCTCTTCGCCTCGATGATCCGGTTCTCGATCTGATCGCTCATGCCGAGGCCGTGGCGGCCGCCGATCGCGTTGGCTTCCAGCATCAGCGCGACGGGGTCGGCGAAGGTCGACGCCGTTCAGCGCGACCGGCCGGCCCTCCTCGAAGCGGACCGTCACCGTCTTCGGGCCTGATCGCGACGTCGTCGCGCCAGAACGCGACGCCCATGATCGGCTCGACGATCTTGATGCCCTTGTCGAGGAACTCGAGGTCCTTCGCCTCGTGCGTCGCGCCGAGGAGGTTCGAGTCGGTCGAGTAGGCCTTCTCGACGCTCATCCGGTAGCCGAAGCCGGCGCGGTTCATGTACTCCGACATTTCCTTGCGGCCGCCGAGCTCGTCGATGAACGCCGCGTCGAGCCACGGCTTGTAGATGCGCAGGTTCGGGTTGGCGAGCAGGCCGTAGCGGTAGAAGCGCTCGATGTCGTTGCCCTTGAACGTGCTGCCGTCGCCCCAGATGTGGACGTCGTCTTCCCTCATGGCGACGACGAGCATCGTGCCGGTGACGGCGCGGCCGATCGGCGTGGTGTTGAAGTAGGTCGACGCCGGCCGTGGAGATGTGGAACGCGCCCGCCTGCAGCGCGGCGATGCCCTCGGCGACGAGCGCCGCGCGGCAGTCGACGAGCCGCGCCTCCTCGGCGCCGTACTGGCAGCGCGCGGCGCGGGATGTCGTCGTAGTCGGGCTCGTCGGGCTGGCCGAGGTTCGCCGTGTAGGCGTACGGAATCGCGCCCTTCGCGCGCATCCAGTGCAGCGCCGCGCTCGTGTCGAGGCCGCCGGAGAACGCGATGCCGACCTTCTGGCCGACGGGAAGGTCCTGCAGAATGTGCGACATGGGACGAGGACGGTGCCGTTCGGAAAATGCGCTATTCTAGCCGAGCACCATTCGCAGCGAGTCAGCACCGGAGCGGAATGCCGAAATGTCAACGGGCGAATCGAAGGTACATCGTTACGCGGGCAAGGACGCCATCGTCACCTGGGACGAGGGCGTCTGCAGGCACGCTGGCGAATGCGTGCATGGCGCTCCGGCGGTCTTTCGGCCGAAGGCGCGGCCATGGATCGACCCCGATGCGGCGAGCGTCGCGGCGCTCTCCGCAACCATCGCGCGTTGCCCGAGCGGCGCGCTGAAGATATTCCGCGCCGATGGAACGCTCGTCACCGCGAGCAAGACGCAGGGCCGGCCGATTGCGCCCGATACGCCGACGGTGGTCAAGGTGCGTCCGGACGGCCCGAACGTCTTCCAGGGCGATTTCGTCGTCGTCATCGCGACGCCGCAGGGAGCGCGCCGCGAAACGCTGGCATTCCTGTGCCGCTGCGGCGCGTCGCAGAACAAGCCCTTTTGCGACGGCACGCACCGCAAGATCGGATTCCGTCATCCCGGCACGCTTCCCGCCGACCGGCCGCCCGGCACGGCGAGGGCCGGGACGGTAACGATCACGCCGCAGCCCAACGGCCCGCTCGAATGCAGGGGCCGCTGTCCGTCGAAGGGTGCGACGGCCGCGTGAGCGCGAGCGATGAAACGTGGCTGTGTCGCTGCGGGCATTCGGGAAGCAAACCTTTCTGCGACGGCACGCACGAAAAGATGGGCTTCGCCGCGTAATCGAGCGCCCGCGCAAATGACTACCGGCAAGGCTCCCTCATCGGTCGATCGCGGTCCGCTCGCCTATGCATCGCGGTTGCAACAGGCGGGACGCTTTGCCGAGGCCGAGGCCGCCTATGCGACGCACCTCGCCGCGCACCCCGCGGACCCCGCCGCGCTCGCTGCGGCCGGCGCGGCAGCGCTCGAAGCCGGCCGGCCCGTGCTCGCCGTCGAGCGCTTCGAAAAATTGGCGGCGCTGTTCCCGGCGAGCGCCGAGGCGCGCTGCTCGCTCGGCCAGGCGTTGAGCCGCGCCGGCCGCGTGCAGGACGCGATCTTCCATCTCGAACGCTGCATCCAACTCGACCCGGCGCATGCCGCCGCCCATCACCATCTGGGCATCGCGTTCGACCGCGTCGGCGACCGCACCGATGCGATCATCGCGTTCGAGCGCGCCCTTGCGCTCGATCCGAAACGCGCCGACGCCGCCGCGCATCTCGGGGCCGTGTTCAACCGACGCGGCGAAACGGCGCGGGCGCGCGCCGCGTTCGAAAGAGCGCTCGCCATCGAGCCGTCGCACGTCGCCGCACGCTCCGGGCAGGCGCTGACCGAGGCGATCGAAGGCAACCTAGACGCCGCGCGCGAAGCGCTCGAAGCGATGCGCAAGGAAAACCCCGACACCGCCGCGTACTGGCGCACCTTGGGGCGAATCCTTTCGTGGTCCGGAGATCTCGGCGCCGCCCTGGCGGCGTATCGCCGTGCATTGGCGCTCGATCCGGACGACAGCGACGCCCGCATCGGCGTCGCGACGTCATTGCTCGCGCTGGGCAACTATGCGGACGGCTTTCGCGCCTACGAGGAGCGCCCCGACGGACGCTACGGGCGCGCGCGTCGCTTTCCGCAGATGCCCGTCTGGAGCGGCAAGAAACTCGACGGCATGCTGCTGGTGCTTTGCGAGGGCGCCTTGTCCGACGTCGTCCAATACGCGCGCTTCGTGCCGGGCGCGCGCTCGCGCGTGCGCGAGCTTGCACTCGTCGCCGATGGGTACTGGGCGCCGCTCGCTCCTCTGCTCGCGACGGTCGCCGGCTGCGATCATATGCTCAAGGACACCGCGCTCGTCGACACGCTCGCCGCGATTCCCGCGGCGCGGGTGTCGCTGCCGTCGCTCGCGTTCTTGCAGGCGGTGACGCCGGCATCCCTCCCGGGGCCGATTCCGTATCTCGCTGCCCCCGCGGCCCGCATCGCCCAATGGCGGCCGCGTCTCGCGGCGCTGCCATCGCCGCGCATCGGGCTCGTATGGGCCGCGCGCGGCGACCGCGGCACCTTGTCGCGCCACAAGTCGGTCCCGCCCGCGCTCCTTTCGCCGCTCCTCGCACTGCCCGGGGCTTCCTTCGTCAGCCTGCAGGTGGGCGCGCTGGGGAGCCTCGCGCCGTTCGGAGCGCTCGCGGATCGCGTCACCGATTTTGCGGCCGAGATCCGCGACTTCGGCGATACGGCTGCGATCATCGACGCGGTCGACCTCGTGATCTCGGTCGACACCGCAGTGGCACACGTTGCAGGCGCGATGGGAAAGCCCGTGTGGCTGCTCGATCGCTATCACACGAGCTGGCGCTGGCGCGCCGATGCCGAGCGCTCGCCTTGGTACCCTTCGCTGCGGATCTTCCGCCAGCACCGCTTTCTCGATTGGAGCCGGCCGACGGCCGCCGTCCTGGCGGCGCTCGGCCAGTTCGTCGCCGATGGGACTTCCTGATGCGCCGGCCGCGGCCGCGCCACGTTCTTGCCCGAGCTTCCCGATCTCGCGCTCTACCGTGATGCGCTGGCAGCCCGCATCCGTGGGGCGCCGCTGCTGCGCGTTCTGATCGCGAATCCGTTCGTGCTGCGCACCGCGGTGCCGCCCATCGGTGACGTAGAGGGCAGGCGCGTGCGCGACGTGCGTCGGGTGGGCAAGCGGCTCGTGATCGCGCTCGAGGGCGAACTGTTCCTCGTGCTGCACCTGATGATTGCGGGCCGCCTGCGCTGGCTCGAGCGAGGAGCAAAGCCGCCGGCGCGGATCGCGCTCGCCGTCTTCGATTTTCCTTCGGGGCGGCTCGTCTTCACCGAAGCCGGCACCAAACGCCGCGCATCACTGCATTGCGTGCAGGGTGAAGCGGCGCTCGCCGCACTGGATCCGGGCGGCCTCGAGGTGCTCGCCTGCGACGCAGCGATGTTCGCCCTCCGCCTGCGTCGCGAGAATCACACGCTCAAGCGCGCGCTGACGGATCCGCGCCTCTTCGCCGGCATCGGCAACGCATACTCGGACGAGATACTGCATCGCGCGCGCCTGTCACCCCTCGCGCTTACCGGAAAGCTCGCCACCGACGAGATCACGCGCCTGTTCGAGGCGACCCGCGCGGTGCTCGCCGAATGGACGCAACGCTTGCGCGCGCAGGCAGCCGATGCGTTCCCCGAAGGCGTGACGGCGTTTCGGCCGGAAATGGCGGTCCACGGCCGCTACGGCAAGCCGTGCCCCGTCTGCGGGACGCCGGTGCAGCGAATCGTCTATGCGGAGAACGAATGCAATTACTGCGCGCGTTGCCAGACCGGCGGCGTGATCCTTGCCGATCGTGCGCTCTCAAGGCTCCTCAAGAAAAGCTGGCCGCGCTCGATCGACGCGCTCGGCTGAAGGCACGCGATTGCCGGCGATTCCGCGCCGCGGCCGATGCCTGTAGACTGCGTCCGTATCGCTCCTGACCACGACGCGCCCCGCCATGCCTTCGTTCGATATCGTCTCCGAAGTGAACCAGGTCGAAGTCCGCAACGCCGTGGATCAGGCCAACAAGGAGCTTTCCACGCGCTTCGACTTCAAGGGCTCGGACGCCCGCGTCGTGCACGCCGACCAGGTGCTGACGCTCTTCGCCGACGACGACTTCAAGCTGAAGCAGGTGACCGACATCGTCACCGGCAAGCTCACCCGACGCGGCGTCGACATTCGTTCGCTCAAGTACGGCAACGTTGAAAAGGTGTCCGGCAACAAGGTCAAGCAGGAAGTGACGATCCGCGTTGGCGTCGAGCAGGAGCTCGCGAAGAAGATCGTCAGGCTGATGAAGGACAGCAGGATGAAGGTCCAGGCGTCGATCCAGGGCGACGCCGTTCGCGTTTCGGGCGGAAAGCGCGACGATCTGCAGGACGCGATTGCCCTTGTCAAGAAATCGATCACGGACTTTCCGTTGCAATATGGCAATTTCCGCGATTAGGGAACCCCTGAAAACGTCCCTCAGCGGTTCCATCGCCTTGCCACTTCCCGATCGGATCACCTCGCTGCCTGTTCTCCTCCGGCCGTTCGAAGCCGCCGACGCGCCGCGTATCCGCGAGCTCGCCGGTGACTTCGAAGTGGCGCGGATGACCGCGCTAATTCCGCATCCGTACCCGCCGGACGCTGCCGGTGCGTGGATCGCCACGCACGAGAGGGAGCGCGCGGCTGGACTGGCCTATGTCTACGGTATCACCCGCGCCGACGACAGGCTGCTGGTCGGCGCCATCGAATGCCGCGCGGCGGACAACGCGGGAGCGGCGCTCGGTTATTGGATCGGGCACGCATACTGGGGCCACGGTTTCGCGACGGCGGCGGTGCGCGCGATCGTGGCAATGGCCTTTACGGGACTCGACCACGACGCGGTGTCGGCGATTCATCTCGTGCGTAACCCCGCGTCCGGCCGGGTGCTCGAAAAATGCGGGATGTCGCTCACGGGCCGCGAGCGCCGCCCTCACCGCGGTGGCCCGGACGAGGACTTCTACCGCTGGTCGATCCCGCGCGAACGCTGGTCCGACGGGCTCGGCCTGCCGTGAAAGCGCCGCTGCTATTCGTCGGTGGAACGCTCGCCACCCCTCGTCTGACGCTCGAGCCGCTGACGCCGGCACATGCGCCGCTGATGTTCGAGGGCTTCGCGGACTTGGAGCTGTACCGCTGGGTCAACGCCGAGCCCCCGGTGAGCGTCGACGATCTCAAGCTGCGCTTCGAACGCATCGCCAACCCTTACGCGCCGGGCGGCGAGCTGTGGCTCAACTGGGCGGTGCGCCGCACGAGCGACGGCATCTACGTGGGCCTCGTCGAGGCGACGGTCCGCGCGGACCGCGTCGTGTTCCTCGCCTATTACGTTTTCACCGGGTTCGCGCGCCAAGGGATTGCGCGCGAGGCATGCACCGCCGTCATCGAGCACCTGTGGCGCGCCTACGATGCCGCCGAAGTTCGCGCCGACATCGATTTCCGCAACGTTCCATCGCGTTGCCTCGTCGAATCGCTGGGCTTCGTGCGGCGCGCCCGCAACATCGTCACCACATTGCGCGGGGCGCCGTCGGTCGACTGCCGCTACCGCCTCAGACGGCCTAGCGCAAGTCGGCAATGAGCGCCGCGCGCGTTTCGGCGGAAACGGCCGGCACCGCCACGGCGCACTCCGGGTGATCGATGCCCATCCCGAGCGCCGCGCCGGACTCAAGCGCTGCAATCATTTCGGCCGTGAGTTCGAAGCGGAGGAAATGGACCGATGACGTCTTTTCCTCGTTTTCGCGCTCGAGATCCTCGTCGGCGACCGCGTAGACCTTCGCCTTGCCTTCCACCTGAACGTAGACGCGGGTCTCGATGCTCTTCAACCGGACGAGCGCCGCACGGCGCTCGTCGACGCTGTCGTATTCGATCAGCATCGTCGCCTTGAAATTCGAGCCGTCCGGGACGAGGGGGTTGTAGACGTCGAGCTCGTCGCGAATGCCCTCCTCCTCGAACGTCTTTTCGATCCGCAGCATCTCCTGGATCTGATAGCGGATCGTGAGCTCGTCTTCGAACAGCAGCGTCACGTGCTCGCCCAGATGGACGGTCCGCGGCTTCTTGTGCGCGAGCACCTGCGCGCGGAACGCGGGGCGCTCTTTCGCGTAGGCCTCGAGCGTCAGCAGCGACTGGCGCTGGATGGCAGGCATGGCCATCACCCCCGGTGATCCGTAATGGGCCCTTCCTTGAACAGGACCTCGCGGAGTTCCCGATCGAAAACCGGGTTCACCCGCCGGATCCATTCGAGCGTCATCGACGCATGCTCGATCTCCTCGTCGCGGTTGTGCGCGAGGATCGCCTTCAACGCAGGATCCGTGCAGGCGTCCACACGCTGGCTGTACCAGTCGACCGCTTCCAGCTCCTCGATCAGCGATTCCACCGCACGATGGAAATCCATCGTCGCGGCAGACAACTTGTCGACGGGCTCGTGATACCCTTCGTGTGCCATTGATGTCTCCCTCGTTAAAGCCCGTAGGCAATCCGCAACAGCGTCAACGGATGCTCCTTGCGGGCGTGGTGCGGCTCGCCCGACTCGTCGATGCCCTGCAGGATGCGGCGGGCGGCGATCGGGCAGTCCGAGCTTACGAAGTCCGGTTCGGCCTGAGCCATCTGCCGGAACACGGGCTTGCCGATCTTCATCGACGCCGCGTAGAACTCCTTCTTGACGCCGTAAGTGCCGTCGTGGCCCGCGCAGCGCTCGACCGTCGTCACGCGCGATTCCGGCACCCATTCGAGCACCTCGCGCGTCTTCTGACCGATGTTCTGCACGCGCGTGTGGCAAGGGACATGGTAGCTTACGTTGCCGAGCGGCCGCGTGAAGTCCTTCTTCAAGAGTCCGTCGCGCTCGCGCAGCAGCAGGTACTCGAAAGGGTCGAACACCGCGCCCGCGACTGCTTGGACATCCTCGTCCTCGGAAAATAGCAGCGGCAACTCCTGCTTGAACATCAACGTGCAGGAGGGCACCGCGGTCACGATGGCGTAGCCGTCGCGCGCCAGTGCGGCAAGCACGGGAATGTTGACATTCTTCTGCTTCTCGACCGTCTCGAAATCGCCGAGCTCGAGCTTCGGCATTCCGCAGCAGGCTTCCTTGTCGACGATCCGGTACGGGATTTCGTTGTGCGCGAGGATCCGTAGCAGGTCGTGCCCGATGCCGGGCTCGTTGTAATTGATGTAGCACGTCGAGAAGATCGCGACCTTGCCCGGTGTGCGCGCCCCATCGCGGACCGGCCACGCCACCGAAGTCTGGACGCTTTTTCGGAAAGGCACCTTCGCATACGGGGGAAGCCTCGGCTCGGCGGCGACTCCCAGCACTCTGTCCATCACCTTGCGCGCCGCCGGCATCGCATTGGCCCTGTTGACCACCTGCACGACGACGGGAATCGTCGCCAGCCGGCCGAGGCGATCGGTGCTGGTGAGGAGGCGATCGCGAAAGCTCGTCTTGCCCTGGCGGAACTTGACCGCCTTCGCCCGAAGCATCACGTGCGGGAAATCGACGTTCCACGGATGCGGCGGCACGTACGGGCATTTCGTCATGTAGCAAAGGTCGCACAGGTAGCACTGGTCGACGACCTTCACGTAGTCTGCCTTCGCGACGCCGTCGACCTCCATCGTCTTGCTCCCGTCGACGAGATCGAACAGCGTCGGAAATGCCTGGCAGAGGCTGACGCAGCGGCGGCAGCCGTGGCAGATGTCGAAGACGCGCTCCATCTCGGCGTTGAGCGCGGTCTCGTCGTAGAACTCCGGCGCCCGCCAGTCGACGGGATGGCGAGTCGGGGCCTGCAGGTTGCCTTCGCGTGCGGTCATCGTGGATCGATGGACAAATGCGGCGGCGCGCTATGCCGCCGTTCAGCTCTCAGTGGCGCATGGCGGCGCAACGCGGCGGTTGACCGCGGCGCGCCGCGCACCCTGTACAGGCTCAATCGGCGAGCGCGTCGAGCGCCTTTTGGAAACGATTGGCGTGCGACCGCTCGGCTTTGGCGAGCGTCTCGAACCAATCGGCGATCTCGTCGAAGCCCTCGCCTCGGGCGGCCTTGGCCATGCCGGGATACATGTCGGTGTATTCGTGCGTCTCGCCGGCAATGGCAGCCTTCAGGTTCGCGCGCGACGGGCCGATCGGCAGATCGGTTGCGGGGTCGCCGACCTGCGCGAGGTAATCGAGGTGACCATGCGCGTGGCCGGTCTCTCCCTCGGCCGTCGAGCGAAACACCGCGGCGATGTCGTTCTGCCCCTCGACGTCCGCCTTGTTGGCGAAGTACAGGTAGCGGCGGTTCGCCTGCGATTCGCCGGCGAACGCGGCCTTGAGATTGTCGTGAGTCTTGGTGCCCTTCAGCGTCTTCATCGTACGTCTCCTGACGTGTTGAACCGTTAAAGCCCGCCCCCGATCCGGGGACGGAAAAATCGACCGGCGTCGCTTCCAGCTGCCGACGATAAGACAATTTTGCGCCCGCCGCTTCGATGCGTCCAATTGATTGTGCAAATTCGGACGATAAGGACCGCTAATGGGCGGTCGCCCGCATATGCGCGTACGCCAACCCTCGCTCAAAAGATGGGGGCTGCGATTCGCAGTGGGCAGGCGCCCGGCGCGCTGTCCAGCCGGAATTCCGCACCTTTTCCCGGATGACCTGCCCGCACGCGCGGGCAACCGGCTCGCTGCGCCGACGAACGCCCGCGTCGACTGCCGCTAGTCGATCCGCTCGTACGCGGGCAGCGTCAGGAACTCGACGAAGGTATCGTTGTTGACGAGATCGGCGAAGATCGTCGCGGCTTCGTCATACCTTCCGGCGCCGAATCCGGAGCCTAGGAGCTCGCGGATCCTCGCCATCTCCTCGGGAATCATCGCCGCCACCATTTCCTTCGTGATCTTCCGGCCATCGTCGAGCCTGCCCTTCGGCGAACGGATCCATTGCCACACCTGCGACCGCGAAATTTCCGCCGTTGCCGCGTCTTCCATCAGGTTGAAGATCGGCACTGCGCCCTGCCCGGCGAGCCAGGCGCCGATGTACTGGATCGCGACGTTGATGTTGAGGCGCAGCCCCTTTTCGGTGATCGGCGTCTCCGGCTCGAACTTGACGAGATCGGCCGCGCCCACCTTCACATCGTCTCGCTTCCTGCTCCGGATCTGATTCGGCCCCGGCATCAGGCGATCGAATGCCTCCTTCGCCACGGGCACGAGCCCGGGGTGCGCGACCCACGTGCCGTCGTGACCATAGGTTGCCTCGCGTTCCTTGTCGGCTTTCACCTTCGCGAACGCCTCGGCGTTGGCTGCTTCGTCGTTCTTCACCGGAATCTGCGCCGCCATCCCGCCCATCGCATGGATGTTCCGCCGGTGACAGGTCTTGATCAGCAGCTCTGCGTAGCTCTTGAGGAAATGGGTGGTCATTGTCACGAGCGCGCGGTCCGCGAGGCAGAAGTCCTTGTTGTTCCTGAATTTCTTGATGCACGAGAAAATGTAGTCCCAGCGCCCGCAGTTGAGCCCCGCCGAGTGCGCGGAGAGTTCGTAGAGGATCTCGTCCATTTCGTAGGCGGCGACGATGGTTTCGATCAGCACGGTCGCCTTGATCGACCCCGCGGGGATGCCAAGGTCGTTTTCCGCCATCACGAAAATGTCGTTCCACAGCCGCGCCTCGAGATGGCTCTCCAGCTTGGGCAGGTAGAAGTACGGTCCCGTGCCGCGCGCGAGGAGCTCCTTCGCGTTGTGGAAGAAGTAGAGGGCGAAATCGAAGATGCCGCCGGAGAGCGGCGCGCCGTCGATTCGCACGTGCTTCTCCGGCAGGTGCCAGCCGCGCGGCCGGACGAACAGCACCGCCGTCTTTTCGTTGAGCCGGTACGCCTTCCCTTCCGCCGACGTGAAGTCGATCCGGCGGCGGATCGCGTCGCGAAGGTTGATGTGCCCCTGGATGTTGTTGTCCCACCGGGGAGTGTTGGCATCCTCGAAGTCGGCCATGAAAACGCTCGCGCCGGAATTGAGCGCGTTGATGATCATCTTGCGGTCGACCGGACCGGTGATCTCGACGCGGCGGTCGACGATGTCGGCCGGAACCGGCGCGCACGTCCAGTCCGCCTCGCGGATCGCGTGCGTCTCGGGCAGGAAATCGGGCAGCGTGCCCGAGTCGAACTCGGCCTGCCGCTGCGCCCGCCGCGCGAGCAGCTTCGCGCGCCGGTCGCCAAATGCGCGCTGCAGTTTGGCGGCGAACGCGACGGCTTCCGGCGTGAGGACCTGCGCATACTCCGGAGTGACGCGGCCCGTGATCTCGATCCCGGGACCGAAGGTAGGCGTGCTCATCTGCGGGTCCTTGCTGTCGTCTCTTGGGGAAAGGGCGCCGGCGGCCGCCGAACCCCGACCGCGGCAAATGTGAAAGTCGTTTTCGAAAAAGCAATTCTAGCGGAATCCGCGACAACGTGGGAAGCGGGCGCATCCGTTCGGACCGCGCGCCATTCGTGCGGTTCCGTCGCTCCGCGCTTCGGCCTCCGGGGACGGTCCGCCGGCGATCGCCGGGCCGCCGCCCCCGAGCGCGGCTCGCCGGTGCTCGCAATCCTCGCGCGCCGCCCGGCTGCCCGCGTGGCCGCGGCGCGCAGGCTCAAGCCGCCAGCTGCGGATTCAGCCGCTCCTGCCGGCCGTGGAGCTTGTTGAGCGCGTTCAAGTAGGCCTTGGCGGACGCGACGATGATATCGGTGTCGGCGCCGTTGCCATTGACGATGCGCGCGTCGCGTTCGAGGCGCACCGTCACCTCGCCCTGCGCGTCGGTGCCGGTCGTAATCGCGTTGACCGAGTACAGCAGCATCTTCGCGTTCGACTTGACCATCCGTTCGATTGCCTTGAACACCGCATCGACCGGGCCGTCGCCGTTGGTTTCGGCGATGAGCTCCGCGTCGCCCGCGATCATCGCGACCCGGGCATGCGGCATCGCGCCGGTCTCGGAGACGACCTTCAGCGTCGAGAGTCGGTAGTGCTCCTTATCTGGCGTGACGGATTCGTCGGAGGCGAGCGCCTGCAGATCCTCGTCGAACACCTGCCCCTTCTTGTCGGCGAGCTCCTTGAAGCGCGCGAAAGCGCGGTTGACCGCCTCGTCGCTGCCGAGATCGATGCCGAGCTCTGCGAGCTTCGTCTTGAATGCATTGCGGCCGGAGAGCTTGCCGAGCGAGAGCTTGTTGGCGTTCCAGCCGACGTCCTCCGCGCGCATGATCTCGTAGGTCTCCCGGTGCTTCAGCACGCCGTCCTGATGGATTCCGGACTCGTGCGCGAACGCGTTCGCTCCGACAATCGCCTTGTTCGGCTGCACGGGAAAGCCGGTGATGCCCGACACGAGCTTCGATGCCGCGACGATCTGCGTGGTGTCGATGCGCGTCGTGCACGGGAAGACGTCTTTGCGCGTCTTCACCGCCATCACGATCTCCTCGAGCGACGCGTTTCCGGCGCGCTCGCCCAGGCCGTTGATCGTGCATTCGATCTGTCGCGCGCCGTGCATCACCGCCGCCAGCGAGTTGGCGACCGCGAGCCCGAGATCGTTGTGGCAGTGGACCGACCAGACTGCGCGGTCCGCATTCGGAATGCGGCCGCGCAGCGATTCGATCAGCGCGCCGAATTGCCACGGCATCGTGTAGCCGACGGTGTCCGGAATGTTGACCGTCCGCGCGCCCGCCGCGATCACCGCCTCGAGGAGCCGGCAGAGGAAATCAGGGTCGGAGCGGCCCGCGTCCTCGGGCGAGAATTCGACGTTGTCGGTGTATTCGCGCGCCCAGCCGATCGCGGCGACCGCCTGCGAGAGCACCTGCTCCGGCGTCATCCTGAGCTTCATCTGCATATGGATCGGCGAGGCCGCGATGAACGTGTGCACGCGGCCCGACCGGGCGGGCGCGATCGCTTCGCCGCAGCGCCTGACGTCGTTCTCGTTCGCGCGCGCGAGGCCGCACACCGTGCCGTCGTGAATCGCCCCGGCGATCGCGCGCACCGCCTCGAAGTCGCCGTTCGACGAGGCCGGAAACCCCGCTTCGATGATATCGACGCGCAGTCGCTCCAGCTGCTTCGCGATGCGCATCTTCTCGTCCTTGGTCATCGAAGCGCCGGGGCTCTGCTCGCCGTCGCGCAACGTCGTGTCGAAAATGATCAGGTGGTCCGTCATGGTCCGCTCTCCCGAGCGTCAAAACCGGTGAAGGGTTTCCCGCCGGCTCGGTGCCGACAGGCATGGGTACTGCGAGAAGAGAGGGTCGTTTATCTGCGCGCGGGGCGCAGCAGGAGCGGCAGCAGACCGCCCGAAAGGGAGGTCGGCGCGGGGAGCGCAAAGCGGCCGGCGGTGCGGATGCGGTTCATTCGATTGCACTATACCTGCGAGTCTGCCGCGAAAGCAAGGCCCTGCGCCGACCGAGCCCGCGCCGGTCAGCCCGGCGGCTGCGGCCTCGGCGCGCGGCGGCGGCGCATCCTCGCCCAGACGAGCCCTGCGTACCCCGAGAGCGCATAAGCGACGAACCCGCCGAAGAGCACGATTGCCGGCTGGTAGGACAGGAGCGCGATGACGAGAACGAAGACGATGATCGCGAGGAAGGGGACGCTCTTCTTGAGGTTGATCGTCTTGAAGCTGTAGTACTTCACGTTGCTCACCATCGTGAGTCCCGCGAACACCGTGACCCCCCACGACCACCACTTGAGACCGGCCGGGTCGATATTGGCGTCGTCGATGATCCAGACGAACCCGGCGACGAGCGCCGCGGCCGCGGGACTCGGTATCCCGGTGAACCAGCGCTTGTCGGCAACTTCCAGCATCGTGTTGAAGCGCGCGAGCCGCAGCGCGGCGCCGGCGACGTAGACGAACGCGGCGATCCAGCCGAGCTTGCCCATCCCTTTCAACGCCCACTCGTAGACGATGAGCGCCGGCGCCGCGCCGAAGGCGACCATGTCGGAGAGGCTGTCGTACTCGGCGCCGAACGCGCTCTGCGTGCGGGTGAGTCGCGCGACGCGACCGTCGAGACCGTCGAGGACCATCGCGACGAAGATCGCCGCGGCGGCCTGATCGAAGCGCAGGTTCATCGCCTGGACGATCGCGTAGAACCCCGCGAACAGCGCCGCGGTCGTGAAGAGATTAGGCAGCAGGTAGATGCCGCGCCGGCGGATCCGGTTCTTGCGCAGCGCGCGATGGGTGTCGAAGTCCGACATGGCGGGGCAAAGGTAGCACAACCGGCACGACGCACAACAGCCGCTGCGGCCGACGCGCGCTCCGCTTCAGGCCGCGGGCAATTCGGCGAGAATCGTCTCGGTCGCGTACACGCTGTCACCGACGGCGACCTTGGGTATTGCCGCCGGCGGCAGGTAGACGTCGACGCGCGAGCCGAAACGAATGAAGCCGTAGCGCTGCCCGCGCGATAGCGTTTCGCCGGGCTTCACGTAGCAGAGAATCCGGCGCGCGACGAGCCCTGCAATCTGCACGCACGTCACATCGACCCCCGCGGCCGTCCGCAGATGCAGCGCGTTGCGCTCGTTCTCGAGCGACGCCTTGTCGAGCGCGGCATTGATGAAGCTGCCGCGGTGGTACCAGGCGTTCGCGACGCTACCGTCGACCGGAGCCCGGTTCGAGTGGACATTGAACACGTTCATGAATACGCTGATCTTCAATGAGTCGCGGTCGAGATACGGATCGCGCGCCGCGCCGACGCTGACGATCCTGCCGTCGGCGGGCGCCAACACCGCGTTCGGCTGTGTGGGAATCCTGCGCGGAGGATCGCGGAAGAACTGGACCACGAACGCGGCAAGGAGCCACGCCAGCGCGGCCGGAAACCACAGCCGCAGCGTCGAGAGCGCAATCGCGACCGCGAGCACGATGCCGACGTAGAGCCAGCCCTCGCGCGCGATGATGGGATGGGGATAAGGGGAAGCGGTCACGGCCTAGGGGGGCGGCATGGGCTTTGCCGTTCACCCATGCCGCGGGGGCGGCGTGGCGCCGTCATGACCGGAGATTTGCCGCCGCGCAAGACGATGGGCTCGAGCCTACCGCGTCTGCCCGTCGATCTGCCGACGGGCATCGTCGGCTTGACGCTCGACCGTCGCCTCGACGCCGCGCGCGCGCTCGATCGGCTTCTGGAACGACGGCGTGCCTCCCGATGGCGGGGACGCGTCGACCGCTGCGGGCGGCAGGCGCGACCGCTCTCCCTGCCTCCCGGGCTCCGCCGGCACGCCTTCCAGCATGCCGTAGGACTTGAGGGCGTCCTTGGCCAGGATCGCGATGATGACGAGCGCGATCAGCATGACGACCATGCCGAGCCAACCCTGCTGCCTTTGCCTTGTCCGCATGCCAATCTCCCTCCGAGCGCGGTAACGCGCTTCAGGTCGGTCCGCCGCGCGCCGCGCAGCGGCGATCCCCGCAACGCGCGGGCGCACCGATCAATTGCGCGACTGGTCGACGAGCTTGTTCTTCTTGATCCACGGCATCATCGAGCGGAGCTTCCCGCCAACCTGCTCGATCGGATGCTCCGCGGTGAGCCGGCGGTGCGACAGAAGCACCGGCGCGCCGGCACGGTTCTCCAGTATGAAGTCCCGCGCGTACTCACCACTCTGGATGCGGGCCAGCGCTTCGCGCATCGCCCACTTCACCTCGTCGGTAATGATCTTCGGGCCCGTCACGTACTCGCCGTACTCGGCGTTGTTCGAGATCGAGTAGTTCATGTTCGCGATGCCGCCCTCGTAGATCAGATCGACGATCAGCTTCACCTCGTGCAGGCACTCGAAGTATGCCATTTCCGGGGCGTACCCGGCTTCGGTGAGCGTCTCGTAGCCCGCCTTGATCAGCTCGACCAGGCCGCCGCACAGCACGGTCTGCTCGCCGAAGAGGTCGGTCTCGGTCTCCTCGCGGAAGTTGGTCTCGATGACGCCGGCACGGGCACCGCCGATCGCCGCCGCGTACGACAGCGCCACGTCGCGCGCCTTCTTCGAAGCGTCCCGATGCACGGCGATCAGCATCGGCACCCCCCCGCCGGCGACGTAGGTCGAGCGCACCGTGTGTCCGGGCGCCTTCGGCGCGATCATCACGACGTCGAGGTCGGCGCGGGGCACGACCTGCCCATAGTGGATGTTGAAGCCGTGGGCGAAGGCGAGCGTCGCGGCTTTCTTGATGTGCGGCTCGACCTCGGTGCTATAGGTCGCCGCGATGTGCTCGTCGGGCATCAGCATCATCACGACATCGGCCGTCTTCACCGCGTCGGCAACTTCGGCGACCTTGAGGCCGGCCTTTTTCGCCTTGTCCCACGACGCGCCACCTTTGCGCAGGCCGACGGTGACCTTGACACCCGAATCGTTGAGATTCTGCGCGTGCGCGTGGCCCTGCGAGCCGTAGCCGACGATCGTCACCTTCCTGCCCTTGATGAGCGACAGGTCGGCGTCTTTTTCGTAGTACACCTTCATCATCATCGTTTCCTTTTCGTTTGTCGTTCCCGCGAAGGCGGGGACCCGGTGTCGGCAACGGCCAAAGACGCCGGATCTCGGCCTTCGCGGGAATGACGCCCCGAACCTAGACGCGCAGGATCCGCTCTCCGCGTCCGATCCCCGATGCGCCGGTGCGCACGGTCTCCAGGATCACCCCGGGCTCGATTGCCTGCAGGAACGCATCGAGCTTCGAGCCGGTGCCGGTGAGCTCGATCGTGTAGCTCTTGTCGGTGACGTCGAGGATGCTGCCGCGGAAGATATCGGCAAGGCGCTTCATCTCATCGCGGTCCTTGCCGGCGGCGCGCACCTTGACCAGCATGAGCTCGCGCTCGATGTGGTTGCCCTCGGTCAGATCGACGACCTTGACCACGTCGACCAGCTTGTTCAGCTGCTTCGTGATCTGCTCGATCACGTCGTCGGAACCGACGGTGACAATCGTCATCCGCGACATCGTCGTATCCTCGGTCGGCGCCACCGTCAGCGACTCGATGTTGTAGCCGCGCGCCGAAAAGAGCCCCGAGATCCGCGACAGCGCACCCGCTTCGTTCTCGACCAGGATGGAGAGGATGTGTCTCATCTGATCCCCCGTTGCCCCGGGGAGGCACGGAGGCCCCCGTACGGGCGGGCGCTCACAACTCCTCCGCCAGGATCATCTCGGTCAAACCCTTGCCGCCGGGCACCATCGGGAACACGTTCTCGGTCTGGTCGGTAATGAAGTCCAGGAACACGAGCCGGTCCTTGTGCTGGAACGCCTCCTTGAGCGCGCCCTCGACATCGCCGGGCTTCTCGATCTTCATGCCGACGTGCCCATAGGCTTCGGCGAGCTTCACGAAGTCGGGCAGCGCGTCCATGTACGACTCCGCGTAGCGGTTGCCGTAGAAGAACTCCTGCCACTGGCGGACCATCCCCATGTACCGGTTGTTCAGGTTCACGATCTTGATCGGCAGATGGTACTGCTTGCAGGTGGACAGCTCCTGGATGCACATCTGGATCGACGCTTCGCCCGTGACGCAGACGACGTTCGCGTCCGGATTCACGAGCTTCACGCCCATCGCCGCGGGCAGCCCAAAACCCATCGTGCCGAGCCCGCCGGAATTGATCCAGCGGCGCGGCTTGTCGAACTTGTAATACTGCGCGACCCACATCTGGTGCTGGCCGACGTCGGACGTGATGAAGGCGTCGCCCTTCGTGAGCTCGTAGAGCTTCTGGATCACGTACTGCGGCTTGATGAGCGCGCTCTTGGCGTCGTACTTGAGGCAATCCTTGCGCTGCCAGTCCTTGATCTCCGCCCACCAGGCCTTCAGCGCGACGGGGTCCGGCCGCTGCGGCGACGATTCGATCAGCTTGATCATTTCGTCGAGCACATCGCCGACGTAGCCGACGATCGGCACGTCGACCTTCACCCGTTTGGAGATCGACGACGGATCGATGTCGATGTGGATGATCTTGCGGTCGCTCGCGGAAGAAGTGCGCAGGATTGCCGATCACGCGGTCGTCGAAGCGCGAGCCGATCGCGATCAGCACGTCGCAGTGCTGCATCGCCATGTTCGACTCGTAGGTCCCGTGCATGCCGAGCATCCCGGTGAACTGCGGATCGGTGCCCGGGAAGCCGCCGAGGCCCATCAGCGTGTTGGTGCACGGATAGCCGAGCAGCCGCACGAGGCGCGTCAGCTGGGGCGCGGCGTTGTTCAGCACCACGCCGCCGCCGGCATAGATCATCGGCCGCTTCGCGTCGAGCAGGAGCTGCACCGCCTTCTTGATCTGTCCCGCATGGCCCTTGGTCACCGGATTGTACGAGCGCAGCGAGATCGTCTTCGGATAGCGAAAATTCGGTCTTCGCCTGCGTGACGTCCTTGGGAATGTCGACCAGCACGGGGCCCGGCCGTCCGGTGGCGGCGAGATAGAAGGCCTTCTTGATCGTAACGCGCGAGGTCGGCGACATCCTTCACCAGGAAATTGTGCTTGACGCAGGGTCGCGTGATGCCGACGGTGTCGCACTCCTGGAACGCGTCCTGCCCGATCGCATGCGTCGGGACCTGGCCGGTGATCACGACCATCGGAATCGAATCCATGTACGCGGTCGCGATGCCGGTGACCGCGTTGGTGACGCCCGGCCCCGAGGTCACCAGGCAGACGCCGACTTTCTGGCTCGATCGCGAGTAGCCGTCGGCAGCATGGGCCGCGCCCTGCTCGTGCCGGACGAGCACGTGCTTGACCTTGTCCTGCTTGAAGAATTCGTCGTAGATGTTGAGAACCGCGCCGCCCGGATAGCCGAAGACGTACTCGACGCCTTCTTCCTGGAGGCAGCGGATGACGATTTCGGCACCCGTGAGTTGCATGGCAGAGCCTTACGCGAGTTGGTGGACCAAAGCCGCGCCGGTGGCGCGGACTCCGCAGAACATCATGGCGCGCAAAGGGATGGACGCGCCCACCAAGGCTTGAATCGGGTAGAAAGCCGCGATTGGGGACCACTCCGACCGCACCCCGGGGATTCTCCGATGACACTTGTGGCGTCTTCGGAGGGGGCGCAAACGGCCGTTATTGCATTACAGCATCGGCTGCTTCCAGCCGCTCCCGGCACCTTACCTTTACTGGGGAGGATGGTCAAGGCGGCTGCAATGCACAACGGACCGTCGGTCCGCGGACCCTATAATGGCGCGCATCCCCCGACGGACCCCTGTCCTGGCCACCCTACAAGAAATTTCGGCATTTCTCGCGGAAGTCGAGCGCCGCGCCTTCAAGCAGGCGATGTTCGCGGTTCGCGACGAGGATGCGGCGCTCGACGTGGTCCAGGACGCGATGCTGAAGCTGACCGAAAAGTATTCGGAAAAACCGCTGGTCGAGTTGCCGATGTTGTTTCAGCGGATACTTCAGAATACGATCCACGACCATTTCCGCCGCCGGAAGGTCCGCCTGACGTGGACAACCGTGCTGTCGTCGCTGGGGAAAGGCGACGAAAAAGACGAGGATTTCGACCCGCTCGAGACATTGCCTGCGAAATCGGACTCGAACTTGGCGGCCGACCCCGCGGTCCTGGTCGAGCAAGCGCAGGTTCTGGGCGTTGTCGAGGACGCGCTTTCGCGGCTGCCTTCGCGTCAACGGGAAGCCTTTTTGCTGCGTTACTGGGAAGAGCTCGATGTGGCGGAAACGGCGGCGGCAATGGGCTGCTCGGAAGGAAGCGTAAAGACCCACTGCTCGCGCGCCGTCCACGCACTGGCGGCGATGCTGAAGGCCAAAGGCGTTTCGCTGTGAGCGCCAGCGGACCGCTCCGGGGCGCGAATTGCCCCACGGCCGAGGCAGCGGGCCCCGGCAGCCGAAGGTGAGGGTAGGTCAATGATCAGTGAAGACGGCGATTTCGTTAAGAAAATAGTCACTTGCCTCGACGATGGCGCGTCGAACCTCAGGGCTGGCACGGCCTACCGACTGCAGCTCGCGCGTCAGGCGGCGATGGCCCGGCTTGCCGATCCGCAATGGTCCTCCGCAATGCAGCTCGCCGGTGGCCACGCGGGCCCGGGGACGGGCACCCTCGGCGGGGGCCGCGGCTTCTGGGCGAGTGGACGGCTGTGGTTGGGTGTCGCACTCATCGTGGCGTTAGGATTCGGCTTCCAGCAGTGGCAGGCGTATCAGCAACTGCACGACATCGAGGAAACGGACGCCGCGATCCTGTCCTCCGACCTGCCGATCGACGCGTACCTGGACGGGGGATTCCAGAATTGGTTGAAGCACGCGTCCAACGAAGACTGATCCGTGGCTTTGTCCTGACGATCGCGATTGTCGCCGGACTCTCGGCGAGCGCGCTCGCGCAGCCGGTGGCACTGCGTTCCCCTTCCTGGACTGAGCTGCCCCCCGCCGAAAAACTGATTCTCGCCCCCCTTGCCCCCGACTGGGACAAGCTCGACGCCCAACGCAAGCAGAAATGGCGCGGCATCGCGCAGCGATATCCGAAGATGTCGGAGGAAGCGCAGCAGCGCATGCAGCGGCAGATGCGGCATTGGGTGGAGCTCACCCCCCAGGAACGCGCCCTCGCCCGCCAGCAATACAAGACGATGCAAACCTTGCCCCCCGAAAAGCAGCAGGAAGTGCGGCAGAAGTGGGAGCAATATCAGAGCCTCCCGCCGGAAACGAGGCGCGAGCTCGCGACCCGGCGGCTCCAGGGCGGCCCCACGCAGCCGGCAGGAGCGCCGAATTATGCGGTCCGGCCGGCGCCGCCGATGCCCCCGCCGCCCCAGCTGTCACCGTCTCCGGCACCACCGCCGCCGCAGCTGCCACCGCAGAAGTGAGCGGTTCCGACGGGTCCCGGCGGCTCCTTCTCGCCGCGGCGGATTCGGCGCCCTTCTGAAAAACGATGATGTGGAGCGGCCATGACGCATCGCTCGGCCGCCGTCTCGCCGCGCTCGTCTACGAAACGCTGCTGTTTGCGGCGCTGGTCATCGTCGTCGGCTTTCTGACCGTCCCCCTTTCGGCGTCGGCGCCCGGCCGGGCGGCGCTGCCTATACCCGATCTGCCCGCCCGGGTCCTCTCGTTTGCGCTCGTGTTCGCGGCCGGCGGCCTTTATTTCGGCTGGTCGTGGACGGGCGGCCGCCGCACTCTGGCGATGAAGACCTGGCGCATCACGATCGTGGGGGCGAACGGGGCCCCGCTCACTCCCAAGATCGCGCTCACCCGCTACTTCGCCGCGTGGGCCGGGCCATTGGGATCACTCGCCGCCTACTTCGCACTGCGCCCCGCCGGCCTCGGAGTGGCTGCGCTCCCGCTTTTCGCGTTCAACTTCCTCTGGGCATTCGTCGATCCGGATCGCCGGTTCCTGCACGACCGAATCGCAGGCACTCGCATCGTCGGCCACTCGCGCTAGACGTCAATCGTCAAGACGTTGGATCCGGGACGGGTGCGCCGAACGCATCCCGCCTTCGTGGTCCGCGCGCAGAGCGGGAACGATGGTTGTGCAGGATTCATGCTTCGGAGCGATAACGTCCAGAACCTTCACGGCTAGAACGCGGGCCCGGGCTTCGAGGCGTCGTAGCGCGCCACGCCGTCGGTGATTTCCTTCTTCGCCTCCTCGGCGTCGACCCACGTCGACACCCGCACCCATTTGCCCGGCTCGAGATCCTTGTAATGCTCGAAGAAGTGCGAGATCTGCCGCGTCGTGAGCTCCGGCAGGTCGCGCGGCGATCGGATGCCGTGATAGAGGCCCGAGAGCTTGTCGACCGGGACCGCGAGGATCTTCGCGTCGCCGCCGGCTTCGTCGTCCATCTTCAGCATTCCGATCGGCCGGCAGCGCACGACAACGCCGGTGATGAGCGGCACGGGCGAGAGCACCAGGACGTCGCACGGGTCGCCATCCTCGGAGAGCGTCCGCGGGATGTAGCCGTAGTTGCACGGGTAATGCATCGACGTCGACATGAAGCGGTCGACGAACACCGCGCCGGTTTCCTTGTCGACTTCGTACTTGATCGGATCGCCGTGCATCGGGATCTCGACGATCACGTTGCAGTCGTTGGGGACGTCCCTGCCGGCGGGGACGCGATCGAGGCTCATGGGAGAGGAGACGATGGGGCGAAAGTGTGATTATAGTGGGTGCCCTCGCGAATGCGTCGCCGTGATCCAATCCCTGCTCGTGCGTCTCCTCGCCGCCGCGTACGCCGTATCTCCGACGGCCCACGCCCAGCGGATCGAGTCGGCCCCGCTCGTGGCGCCGTTCTCCGCGGCCGCACCCGGCGCGCTGCCGCCCGGCTGGGAACCGGTGCCCATCACCGCAAGCAAGAAGCCGACCCAATACCAGCTGGTCGACGACGCCGGAACGGTGGTGCTTCACGCCCACGCAGAAGCCGCAGCGAGCGGCGCCGGCTACCACGTCCGCTTCGACCTCGCGAGCGCGCCGGTCATCGAGTGGCGATGGAAGATCTCGCATCTGATCGACGGCGCCGACAATGCGATCGCCTCCAGGGAAGATTCTCCGGCGCGGATCGTGCTCGAATTCGAGGGCGACCGCTCGCGGCTCTCGCTGCGGGACAGGGCGTTCTTCGCGCTTGCGGACGGCATCGCCGGCCGCGACGTGCCGTACGCGACTTTGATCTACGTCTGGGCGACCCGGGGGCCCGTCGGCACGGTGATCCCGAATCCCAACACGGGCCGCGTCCGGATGATCGTCGCCGCCAGCGGTCCGGCCGGCGTTGGCGCATGGCAGACCGTGCGCCGAAATGCCGTCGACGATTTCCGGCGCGCGTTCGGCGAGCAACCGGGTAGGCTCGTCGCCGTCGGCGTGATGACCGACACCGACAATACGGGCGCGAGCGTCGACGCGTGGTACGGCGACATCCGATTCCTGCCCGCGCCGTGAGCGGGGGCCCTACACGGTTAGAATTCACGGATCGAAACGCGCGCCGCGAGCATCCGCCGGCGCCCGACTCAGTCATGGACATCCTCACGCCGCAGCCCACGATCGTCGAGCAGGCGTACCGCGCGATCCTCGATGCGATCTGCGAGGGCCGCCTCGAACCCGGCGAGCGCCTCACGCAGGAAAGCGTCGCGGCGAAGCTGTCGGTCTCGCGGCAGCCGGTCGGACAGGCGCTCCTTCTCCTCAAGCAGCAGAAATTCGTGACCGAGGCTGGCCGGCGCGGGCTGATGGTCGCGCCGCTCGACCGCGATTTCATGCGCTGGATCTACGAGCTGCGCCTGGGGCTCGACCCGCTCGCCGCCGCGCTCGCCGCGCAGCGCGCATCGGACGCCGATCTCGCGCGCGGGCGCGCGCTGATCGCGCTGGGGCATCGTGCGGTGCGCGAGGGGTCGATCGCGACGCTCATCGGCGCGGACATGGAATTCCACATGCTTGTCTACGAGATGTCGGGCAATCGGCTCTTCACCGACGTGATGGGCGAGCGCTGGAATCACCTGCGCCGCGCGATGCGCGAGGTGCTGCAGCACCGGGACTACCGGAAGCAGGTCTGGACCGAGCATGAACGGATGCTGCGGGCGATCTCCGAGCGCAACGCGGAGGCGGCCGCTGCGCTCGCGCGTGCCCATCTCGCGAACGCAGCGCAAAGCATCGAGCTCAAGCTTTCGGCCGCGGGAGCCGCGACGCCGCCCGGCGCCTAGCCGCCCTTGCGCCTCGGCGAAGGCCCTGTGCGATACGCCGCCGAGTAGCCGACGTAGACATCCCGGAAGCGGGCGAATGCATGCCGCTCCGCGGGCTTCAACTCGCGGAAAGGACGGGCCGGGCGCCCGGCCCAGATCCACCCGGCTTTGATCACGCTGCCGCGTTCGACCCACGCTCCCGCCGCGACGCAGCCGCCGGCTTCCACGACCACCTCGTCGCCCAGCCGGGAGCCCATGCCGACCAGCGCATCGTCGCCGATCGCAGCCGAGCCCATTTGCGCGTTGTGCCCGATCGTGACGCCCGTGCCGATGACGATGTCGCCGCGCCCGCGATCGGTGACCAGGATGGAATTGTCCTGCACGTTCGTTCGCGGACCAACGACGATGCGCGCACCGCCGGACGCGACGGCACAGCCGAAGAAGATGCTCGCCGAATCGCCCACTTCGACGCTGCCGACGACGGCCGCCGTCGGGGCCACGAACGCGTTCACGACGCGCGGCGAGTGGCCGGCGAACGTATGCAGCGGACCGCGCCGATTGGAATCGGGGACGAACGGAGCGACGGACAGCGGCGGCAAGGCGCTGGCCGCGACCTTCATGCTCGTTCCGTCCGCCCGGATCTCTGCCGCGATGGCGGCAACCTCGGCGCGCGTGACTTCGCGCACCGGCCGGGCAGGATTGCCGGCGTAGATCCACCCGCCCTGCAGATGCTTGCGCGGCGGCACGAGGCTGTCGCCTGCGACCACCGCATAGGGCCCGACGACGGCGCCGTCGAGCACCGAGGCCGCCTCGCCGATGACCACGCCCTCGCCCAGCGTGCACGCGTGGACGAGGCCGTAGCGGCCGACGGTGACGCCGTCGCCGATTCCCGTGCCGAGAACGCCGTCGGCGATATGCACGGTCGCGCGCTCGCCGCAATAGACGTTCGAGCCCATCCGGATCCACTCGCCATCGGCGCGCACCGTGGCGTAGTCGCGCAGCCAAAGCCCTGCGCCCGCCGACGCGCGGCCGATCAGCGCGGCCGACGGCGCCACTTCCGGCGCGGTGACGGAGGGAGAGAAATCGAGATAGTCGACGAGCATCGCGATGGATTTCGGCGCGGCTTCGGCTCCCGGAGATCAGAAGACCGGCTTCTCCCGGTAGCTACCCCACAGCGTCTTCAGCTTCTCGACGATATCTCCCATCGTCGCCCCCGCCGCGACCAGCTCGATCGTCGCCGGCATGATGTTCTCCCGATCGTCCTTTGCGACCGCGATCAGGTTGTCGAGCAGCGAAGCGACCCGCGCATTGTCGCGCTCGCGCCGCACGCGCCCGAGGCGCTCGATCTGGCGCGCGGCCGTCGACGGGTCGTAAGGATGGACTTCGATGTCGAATTCCTCGCCCGGATCGGCGTGCTTGTTGACGCCAAGCACCGGTTTTTCGCCGCTCGCTTTCTTCTGCGCCGTCTCGTACGCGAAATCGGCGATCCGGCGCTGGAACCAGCCCTCCTCGGTCAGCTTGATCGTCCCGCCGTTCGCGTCCACGTACTCGACGATCCTGAAGATCTCGCGCTCGAATTGCGTGGTCAGGCTCTCGACGAAATACGAGCCGCCGAGGGGATCGACGACGCTCGGCACGCCAGACTCGTCGGCGATGATCTGCTGCGTACGCAGCGCGATCTTCATCGCCTCCTCGGTGGGGATCGCGAACGCTTCGTCCATGCCGTTCGTGTGCAGGCTCTGCGCGCCGCCCAGCACGGCGGCGAGCGCCTGCAGGCCGGTGCGCACGATGTTGATCTTGTACTGCGGCTTGGTGAGAGACGCCGCGGCCGTCTGGCAGTGGAAGCGCAGGCGCATCGACTCGGGATTCTTCGCGCCGAAACGCTCCTTCATGATCTTCGCGTACACGCGGCGCACCGCGCGGAATTTCGCGATCTCCTCGAAGAAGTCGGCCTGGCAGACGTAGAAGAACGCGAGCCGCGGCGCGAACTCGTCGACGTGCATCCCGGTCTTCACGACCTCCTCGACGTACGTGATGAGGTTGCACATCGTGAACGCGACCTCGTCCAGCGGCGAGCTGCCCGCCTCGGACACGTGGTACCCGGAGATGTTGATCGGGTTGTAGCGCTTCATGTGTCGCGCACAGAACGTGATGCAATCGCGGACGATGCGCACCGACGGTGCCACCGGGTAGATCCATTCCTTCTGCGCCTGGTACTCCTTCAGGATGTCGGCCTGGATCGTCCCCGAAAGCTTGTGCAGATCGAGGCCGCGCTTCCGCGCGAGCGCGACGTACATCGCGAGCAGGATCCACGCGCTCGGATTGATCGTCATCGACACGGAAATCTTCTCGAGGTCGATGCCGTCGAACAGGTGCTCCATGTCGGCGAGCGTGTCGATCGCGACGCCCTCGCGGCCGACCTCGCCCTCGCTCATCGGATGGTCGCTGTCGTAGCCCATCAGCGTGGGCATGTCGAAGTCGGTCGACAGGCCGGTCTGACCGTTCGCGATCAGATACTTGAAGCGCCTGTTCGTGTCCTCGGCGGTGCCGAAGCCGGCGATCTGGCGCATCGTCCAAAGGCGTCCGCGGTACATCGTCGGGTAGGGCCCGCGCGTGAACGGGTACTGGCCGGGAAGCCCGATGTCCTCGAGGGGCGTATCCGCGAGGTCAAGCGCCGTGTACGTGCGCTTGAGCGGGAAGCCGCCCTGCGTGCGAAACTCGGCCCGCCGCTCGGGCGCGCGCGCGACGAAGCTCGCGACCTCGTGGCGCTCCCACGCGGCGACGTCGGCTTCGAGCGCCGCACGCGTGTCCGGATCGACGGGGGCGCGGCCGCGGAAAGCGGGTTCGTTCATCGGTCGCCTCCGATTGAGAGTTCGGCGAGCAGCTTGCGCGCTGCGCCGTGGGGGGACAGCGCGCGGGTGTCGAGCAGGTCGAGCAGCGCCGACAGCTTGCCGTCGCGCTGCCGCGCGAAAGCCGTGCGCAGCATGGCCTCTCCGGATTTCAACAGCCGCCGCTCGTTGATCGCGGACCGGCGCGCGACGATCTCGCCGCTGTCGGCGAGGTGTGCCCGGTGCCCGTCGATCGCGGCGAGGAGCTCCGCGATGCCCTCATCGCGCACGGAGCTCGTCGCCACGACCGGCACCCGCCAACGCGGCGTCGGCGCGGGCGCCGCGATCGAGAGGCCGAGCGAGAGCATCGACTTCAAATCCGCAATCGTCCGGTTGGCGTCCGGTCGGTCGCACTTGCCGATCGCGTGTATGTCGGCGATTTCGAGGATGCCGGCCTTGATGGCCTGGATATCGTCGCCGAGGCCCGGCGCCGACACGACGACCGTCGTGTGCGCGGCGCGGGCGACGTCGACCTCGTCCTGGCCGACACCCACGGTCTCGATGAACACGAGGTCGAACCCCGCGGCGTCGAGCACGTCGACGCTTTCGAGCGTGCCATGCGCGAGCCCGCCCAGCGCGCCGCGCGTCGCCATGCTGCGGACGAAGACGCCGGGGTCTCCGGCGAGATCGCCCATGCGAATCCGATCGCCGAGGATCGCGCCGCCGGAAAAAGGGCTCGAAGGATCGACGGCGACGATCGCGAGCAGGCGCCCGCTCGCGCGAACCGCCGCGGCGAGCTTCGCGACCAGCGTCGACTTGCCGCTGCCGGGCACGCCGGTGATCCCCACGACGTGCGCGCGCCCCGCGTGGCGGAAGATCTCGTCGAGCGCCGAACGACATTCGTCGCCGCCGCTTTCGGCGCGCGTGAGCAGGCGCGCGATCGCCCGCGAATCGCCCGCGAGCACTCCCGCGATGAGTTCCCGCGACGGGACGAACGTCATCGGCCGCCCTCGAGGCGCGCGTGCATTTCGCGGAAGACGTCGCGATCGTCGATCACGCGGCGAGCCTTGAAGTCGGTCCGGGGGAACGTGCCCGGCGGCACGATTTCGACCTTCGCGCGCAGCCCGAGCACCTTCTGCAGCTTTTGCGTCGCCTCGCTTCGCAGCGCCGCGAGTCCGGCTTCGCCCCGCGCCTGCTGCGCGGATGCCGCCTCGACGCGTAGCAGGAGCTCGTCCATCGCGCCATCGCGGCTGATGACGATCCGGTGCTCACCGCCGTAGCCGCCGAGCTGATTCATCACGGCGTCGACCTCGCTCGGGTACACGTTTTCGCCGCGAATCGTGAACATGTCGTCGATGCGGCCGAAGATGCCCTGCGGAAGCCGCGGATACGTCCGGCCGCACGGATTGGGACCGTTCTCCCAGAGCGTGAGGTCGCCCGACACGAGGCGGATCATCGGTTGCGACGTGCGTTCGAGGTGCGTGTACACCGGCGTGCCGCGCGCACCGTAGCGGACGCGTCGGAAGGTCTGCGGGTCGCACACTTCCGTGTAGATGATGTCCTGCCAGCAGAGCATCCCGTCAGTCTCGGCGCTGCCGCTCACGTGCATGAACGGCGTCATCTCCGCCATCGATCCGCAATCGATGACCCGGGCGCCGTACGCGCTCGCGATCCGATCGCGAACGCCGGGCACCGACGCGCCGGGCTCGCCGGAGAAGAACATCACCTCGAGCCCGAATGCGCGGGGATCGTGCCCCTCGGCGCGCGCGACCTCGGCGAGGTGCAGCGCGTACGACGGCGTGCCGTAGAACGCCCGCGGCTTGGTTGCGTCGAGCCACATCGCCGCGCGCGCCGTCATCCCCGGCGCGCCCGCGCCGAACGGGAACGCGCGGCAGCGCAGCCGCTCGGTGCCCGACAGCGTTCCCCACGACCCCATGTAAAGGCTGAAGATCGCGGCGATGAACACGGTGTCGCCGGGGCGGATCCCCATGCCCCACATGATTCGCGCGTGCGCGTTGGCGATCGAGATCCAGTCGGCGCGGCCGATCGAGAACGCCGTCGGCCGTCCGGTCGTCCCGGAGGTGCCGTGGACGTGGAAGATTTCGCGTTCGGGAACGCACAGGTAGTCGCCGAAGGGCGGCACGCGCGACTGCGCGTCGCGCAGGTCCTTCTTCGTGATCACCGGCACCCGCGACTCGAAATCCTCGAGCGATCGCAGGTGGTCGGGGTGGAAGCCCGCGTTGCCCCATTGCCGGCGATAGAACGGCGAGTTGTCCCACGCATAGCGTGTCACTTGCCGCAGCCGTTCGACAATGGCCGCCTCGCGCTCGACGGCCGGCATCGTTTCGCGCCGCGGGAACCAGTAGCGCGCGTCCTCGGGCGGCAGATAATCCGGGTCGAAACGCGCGGGAAACGACCATTGCTCCATCGACACTCCCGCGCATCAGCGGGGGCCGCGCTCGGCGACGATCCTGCGCACCATCGCCACGATCGAATCGGGCGGCGTGTCCTGCAGCATCAGCTCCTTGACGCCGGCCGACTTGAGCGCCGCGACGTCGTCGTCGGGGATCACGCCACCGCCGACCACGAGAATGTCGTCGGCGCCGCGTTCGCGAAGCGAGTCGAGGATGCGGGGGAACACCGTCATGTGCGCGCCAGAGAGGATCGACACGCCGATGACGTCGACGTCTTCCTGCACCGCAGCCTCGACGACCTCCTCGGGGGTCCGGTGGAGACCCGTGTAGATGACGTCCATGCCGGCGTCGCGCAGCGTCCGCGCGACCACTTTTACGCCCCGGTCATGCCCGTCCAGCCCGACCTTCGCGACGAGCACACGGATATGCGGCTCCTGGGCCATGCTCTCCTCCGCGATCCGGCGACCGCCTACGCCCGGTCGGCGCGGCGTTATTGTATACCGTATTCCATGGGCGGTCCCCGTTCGATCTGACCGGTCCGAGCGGCGCGATCCCTTAGACTGTCCGGGCAGGCAAAATCCGAGCGAACCGGTCGCTGCATCCAACGGTGGACCGTCTCTCCCGGGGCCCACGATGAAACGCATGTTGCTTCCCCTGCTGCTGCTCCTCGCGATCGCCGTCGCCGTTGCCGCGGCGTGGTACGTCGTCGAGCGGGCGTTTTCCGGCCGGGCCGGCGTCCGCGGTGGGAGTGAGGTCGTCTCCGAGACGCGGCCCCTGCCGGCGTTTTCGCGACTCGACGTCGATGGACTGGCCGAGGTCGCGCTGGTGCAGGGGACGACCGAGGCAATCACGATCGAAGCCCCCGCGAAGCAGCTGCCGAAGCTGCGTACGGCCGTGCACGACGGCACGCTCACCGTCGTCAATGGCGACTCTCGGGGCTTCTTCCTGGGCCTGTTCGGCGGCGGTGCACACCCGGCGAAGGTCACCGTCACGTTCCGCACGCTCGATACGGTCCGCGCTTCGGGCGCGGTCAAGCTCGAGGCCAACGGCCTCGAGACCGACACGCTCAATGTCGCGGCGTCGGGCGCGGCATCGCTTGCCATCGCCGGGCTCGACGCAAAGGAACTCTCCGTCGCCGGCTCGGGCGCCATGAAAGCGGAGATCTCAGGCCGTGTGGGCGACCAGAAGGTATCCATTTCCGGCGCCGGCGACTACCGCGCAGCGAATCTCGTGAGCGACAACGCCCGGGTGTCGGTCAGCGGGGCGGGGAAGGTCTTCGTCAATGCCGCCAGGACGCTCGACGTCAGAATTTCGGGCGCGGGCAGCGTCGATTATCTGGGCAATCCCCAAGTCCGCGAGGAGATCAGCGGTGCGGGACGCGTCAGGCGGCGCGAGTCGGCGTCGGGGCAACCTGCGCTCGTCTAGCCTTTTCGCAGCGCGGCGGGAGAGCGTCAGTGAGTGACGACCGTCGCCCCATGCGGAATCGTCCCCGGCTTGAACAAGAGTGGCCCTCCGCCTTCGGAGCTTCGATCCGGATGCACTCCGGCGAGCACGCGGACATCGGTGACGCGGCAATCGGCGAGGAGGCCCGTCAGCATTGCCACGACATCGCCGACGCGATCCAGCGGATGCAGCGGACACCGGAATCCTTCGGCGTCGCGCGGCGCGAACGGCGACGACAACGACAGCCGCAACTCGCCGCCCCGGGGCGCGTCCGCCGCGCGATGCGCACTGATCACAGCGACCGGCTCCCCTACCGACGCGCGGAGGCTGCGAAGCACATTGCTCGCGAAGATCTGGGCTCCGACCTCGCGTTGAGCGACGCGACCTTGCCAGACGGCAGGCAGCGGGCGGCCCGGAGCACGCGGCAATGCGAGCACCGACGCCCCCTGGACGGCGAGCTGGCGCGAAAGCTCCCGCGCCAACGGCAATCCCCATGCGCCGACCAATCCATCGGCCAATAGGTCGGCGCCGCGCTTGGCCACGGCTAAGCCCACGAGGAAGCGCAGGTGAACTCCTTCCCGGCCCGAGACGCACATGGGCGGCGCAGGCGCGAGCGCGCGCGCCGGGATCGCCGGAACCTGCGCGTCGGGCATGCGCTGCCACGCCAGGAGATCCGGCAGCTGCGCGATATCGATTGCCGCTGCGGCGACCAGCGCGTCGGCGAGCGCGAAGGTCCGGTTGCCGCCGAGCGCGCCATGGTCCTGCAGGATCGCCGCGAGCCGATGCGGCGCCTCGAGCACCCCGGCGAGCGTCGTCTCGCCCGGTGCCTCGCGGCCCGCGACGACGACAAGCGGAGCGGCGAACACCGTCACGGCGAGATCGGCAACGGGGTCGAGCGTCCGTTCGCGCCATACGCCATCGAGCTGTCGCCACAAATGCCGGGCAATGGCGACCGACGGAGCCGCGTCGAACATCGCCGCCAGCGCGATGCCGTCGCCTTCGAGCGAATGCCTGAGCTCCGCGCGCAGCGGACGATCGAACGCGCTGGCGCGTTCCGCCGTGTCGGCATCCAGCGCCGCGGCGGCAAGCGCGTGGAGCTTCGCCGCGGCAGGCGGGGCCGACCCGGCGTCCGGGAACACGCGCGGATCCTGAATTTCGACGACCGCATCGGTCATGGCGGACGATTCTCGCTCGCGTCACTTCGGAAGGTCATCGAGCATCCCCATCGGATTCCGCGGATCGGTCATCTAGAAGCAGAATGCCCCGTGCGCCGAAGCGAGCGGCCCGTACATCGCACGCCAAAGACCCAGCCCGGCGAATCCCGCGAGCAACGCTGCAGCCCCGTAGCGAACGATTCTCGAGGCGAGCCACTGCCGCGCGCGGGCGACCACCCAGGCCGCCGCCAACAGATTCGGGAGCGTCCCGAGTCCGAATGCCAGCATCACAGCCCCGCCTTCCAGCGGCCCTCCGGCAAATGCGGCGACGGGCAGCACGCTGTAAGTTAGCGCGCAGGGCACGAGCCCCCAGATCATCCCCGAAGCGTACCGCGCGGCACCGCCCTCGCGGGCGCGCAGCAGCCGAAACGCGGGCGCTACCTTGGCGAACATCGCCAGGCCCGCCCGTTGCAGCACGACGAGCGAATCGCGGTTCCACAGGATCGCGACGGCCAGCGCGAGCAGAAAGAGGTTCGCGACCACGTACAGCGTTCGCTGCAACGGCAGCCATTCCGCCGCCGAGAGGGCGAGCGAACCGGCGCCGCCGAGAATCGCGCCGAGCAGCGCGTAGGTCGTGATTCGCCCCAGGTTATACGCGAGCATTCGCCTCGCGAGCGTGTGCGCCGGAAGCAGCGGCGCCCCGACCGCAGGCGGCGGCATCGCTGCACCGGAAAGGGCGGCGACAAACCCGCCGCACATCGCAAGGCAGTGCGCACCGCCCAGCATGCCGGCAAGCCAGGCGCCAATCAGCGGCGAAATGGCCATGGCCGCCATCCTGGGACAACCGGTCGCAGCAAGGGACCTCCCTGACCGCAGGTGCTGGCGTGGATATATCCGGCAGGCATAAACAAACGCATCCTGTTCAAACGGATGAATTCGCTTTAGACTGCGCCATCTTGATGCAGGTCAAAGGCCCTCGGTGCCCTCCCCAATCAGCTCGATGACGTTGCCCGCGAAACCCTTGCCCCCGATGCCCTCCCAAGCGACGCAAACGCCCTCCCCCGTGGGGGCGTCCGGGACTGCGGCTTCGGTCATCTCGATTCGCGACCTCAAGGTTCACTGCTCGACGTGCAGCATGCGCGAGCTCTGCCTTCCGATGGGGCTCGAGCCGGACGACCTGAAGCAGGTCGACGCGGCACTTGGCGCGCGGATCAAGCTCAAGAAGGGGGAGACACTGTACCGCGCCGGCGAATCCTTTACGGCGCTCTATGCGATCCGGATCGGCTCGCTCAAGACGACCGTCCTCGCCGAGGACGGCCGCGAACAGGTATCCGGCTACCACATGCTGGGCGACATCGTGGGCCTCGACGGCATCGGCACCGATCGTCACGGCTGCCAGGCGGTCGCGCTCGAGGACACCGACGTCTGCGTGCTGCCCTTCGAGCGCATCGAGGATCTGGCGCGGAGCCTTCCGCCGCTGCAGCACAATCTTCATCGCCTGCTGTCGAAGGAAATTACCCGCGACCAGAACAACATGCTGCTGCTCGGCAGCATGCGCGCGGAGGAGCGCCTCGCCGTATTCCTCCTCTCTCTCGCCGATCGCTACAAGCGCCGCGGCTATTCGTCGACGGAGTACGTGCTGCGGATGACGCGCGAGGAAATCGGCAGCTATCTCGGCCTCAAGCTCGAAACGGTGAGCCGCCTCTTCTCCCGCTTCCAGGAAGAAGGGCTGATTCAGGTCCAGGGCCGCGCCGTCAAGCTGCTCGATCCCACCGCGCTGAAGCAGATCGTCGGACAGCGCGGCTAGGCGGGCGGCGTAGCGCGTTTTCCGCGCTGCCCATTGCCGCCTCACCGCGAGGCGAGCTCGCCTTACCTGCAGCTGGCCGCCGGATCGTCGCGTTTGGGGCACCCTTCGGGCCGGTCCGGTGGGTCGAGCGGGCAGCGGTTCACTTCCCATGGCGAGCGCTCGAGGAACACGGTGAGCGCGGACGACGCGATCCCGAGCGCCCAGAATCCGAAGAATCCCATCGTATAGATCGCCTGGCGCGACAGATCGAGCGTCGCGCCGAAGAAATGCAGGTCGAACGGATCGAACACGGTGAAGAAGATCGCTTCGGCAATCGCGGCGACGAGGAATGCCGGCCACATCACCCACATCAGACGCTGCGCGAGATTTCCGCTGCTCTCCATCGTCGCCTCCTCGAATCGCTGACCGCGCGGGTGCACGACTGCGCGCCCGCCGGCGGTCTCAGCCGTCAATCGACGGCGCGTGCCGTGCCGAGCCGCACCTCGGCGAGTTCGCCATTGGTCGTGGCGCTCGACAGCCGCCACGTATCGGTTTCGATGGTGACGTGCCAGCGCCCGCGCATCGGCATGCCGAGCGTCCCCGTGTAGACGCCGTCGGCGGCGCGTGCCAGCGTCACCGCGCGATCCTGGCCAGCACGCGTCGGATGGACGAGCGTAAGCTTCACCGCGGCTGGCGCCGTCGCCTCGAGGCCACTCATCTCCAGCCGCGCGGTACCGTCGGGTGCGACATGCAACACGGCGCCGAGCCCCATCGCCTCGGCGCGCGCCGTGCGATCGAGCTCCTTGTTGATCATGAGGCCGCGCTTGTAATAGTCGTCGGCGATCACGCCGTCGTCGGTCGATGCGGCGATCCACGCGGTGGTGAGAGACGCCACGACGACGATTGCCGGTCCGGCGATCAACAGCCACGGCCACAGCTGCCGGTACCACGGTTTCGAGACGGAGATCGGGGAGCGCATGGCGAGGTCGGTCATGGTGCGGTTCACCGGGGAAACAGGAACGTGGACTTTTCGCGGCGGGCGAGCCTCGGATCGTCGGTTGCCTGGACGACGAATTCGATTCGACGGGACTCGGAGCGCGCATGCTCGCGACGGTCGCCGCGCCGCTCCCCGTGGTCCTCATCCCCGTCCTCGTTGCCCTCGGAAGGCAGCTGCACGCGCAAGGGGACGAGGCGGGTCGCCGCGCCATCGACATCGACCGGCTGCTCGACGCCGACGACCTTGAGGCCCGGGAGCCCTTCGGCCGCGATCGTGAACTGCCGTCCGCGCTCGTCGGTGTTCATGATCTGGAGCCGGTAGACGTTTTCGATGACGCCGGGCGAAGTCTCGCGGGCGAGCGCCCCGCGGTCGCGGATCACGTCGACCTTGAGCGGGTTGCGGAGCGCAAGGGACACGCCGGTGGCGGCGATGATGACGGCGAGCAGGCTCGTGTAGATCAGCGTGCGCGGCCGCCACATGCGCTTCCGCATCGTCGCGGAGTCGTAATGCCCCTCGAGCGCGTTCTCCGACGCGTAGCGGATGAGCCCGTTCGGGTAGCCCATCTTGTCCATCACCTGATCGCAGCCGTCGATGCAGGCGGCGCAGCCGATGCATTCGTACTGCAGCCCCTTGCGGATGTCGATGCCGGTCGGGCACACCTGGACGCAGATGTTGCAGTCGACGCAGTGCCCGAGGCGGCTCGTCTTTGGATCGGCCTTGCGGCTGCGCGCACCGCGCGGCTCTCCGCGCTCGCGGTCGTAGGCAATGATCAGCGTGTCGCGATCGAACATCGCCGATTGGAAGCGCGCATACGGGCACATGTACTTGCACACCTGCTCGCGCATGAAGCCCGCATTCCCGTACGTCGCGAAACCGTAGAAGAGGATCCAGAATGCCTCCCACGGGCCGAGGTTCAAGGTGATCGCGCGCGCGCCCAGGTCGCGGATCGGCGAGAAATAGCCGACGAACGTGTAGCCCGTCCACACCGCGAGCGCAAGCCATAGCGCGTGTTTGGCCGTCTTGACGCCGAGTTTTTGCAGCGACAGCGCCTTGCGGTCGAGCTTCATGCGCGCGGTGCGCTCGCCCTCGATCTTGCGTTCGATCCACAGGAAGATGTTCGTGTAGACGGTCTGCGGGCACGCATAGCCGCACCAAAGCCGCCCGGCGATTGCCGTGAACAGAAAGAGCGAGTAGGCGGCGATGACCAGCAGCGCGGTCAGGTAGATCACGTCCTGCGGCCACAGCACGAGCCCGAAGATGTAGAACTTCCGCTCGGTGATCTCGAACAGAACCGCCTGCCGGCCGTTCCAGGTGAGCCACGGCAGGCCGTAGAAGATGATCTGCGTGGCAAAGACCAGCGCCCAGCGCCACTTCGCGAACCAGCCGTGGACCGCGCGCACGTAGATCTTCTTGCGGATCTCGTAGAGCGCGACATCCTCGACCGGCGCGGGGGCCGGCGAAGGCGGCAGGGTGAGCGGCGAGTCGTTGGCGTTCATCGGCGAGTCGGCGCGCCGTCTCCACGCGATCGCGAGGACGGGCGCCGGAGGCGCGCAGTCATTGTGCGCCCGCCCGGCGGGCTGCGGCCGCGGAGCGCTCCCAGACCGCTGCGGCAGCGTGCATCACTTGCGCGGGCTTGTTCGACAGGCCCCAGACGTACGCGGCGACGAGGTTGATCTGCGCCGGGCCCAGCTGCCCTTTGAAGCTCGGCATCGGCGTGTGACCGGCGGCGATATCGAGGTGACGGCCCTTGTTGATGCCTTCGCTGATCGTGGCTTCCGAGCTGCCGTAGAGCCAGATCTGATCGGTCAGGTTCGGCGCGCCGATGGCCTGGTTGCCCTTGCCGTCCATGCCGTGGCACGCGGCGCAGTTCTGCTCGAACAGCGGTTTGCCGAGCTGCGCCTTGAGGGTGTCGTGCGCGAGGCCGGACAGCGAGCGGACGTAGGCGGCGACGTTCCTGACGCCCTCGTCGCCGAGCGCGGGACCCAGCGCGGGCATGACGCCCATGCGGCCGCCGGTGATCGACGTGACGATCGTCGCCGGGTCGCCGCCGTAGAGCCAATCGTTGTCGGCGAGGTTGGGGAAGCCCCTCGAGCCGCGCGCGTCCGAGCCGTGACACGGCGCGCAGTTGTTGAGGAAGATCCGTTCGCCCATCGCGCGTCCCTGGTTGTCGGCGGCGATCGCGGCCAAGTCCATTTGCAGGTACTTGTCGTAGAGCGGCTTCAGGCGCGCATCGGTCTCGGCGGTCTCCTTCGCCCAGGCGCCGGTCGACGTCCATCCGAGCATGCCCTTGACCGCTCCCAGTCCCGGATAGGCGACGAGGTACCCCAGCGCGAACACGATGGTGATCCAGAACAGCCACATCCACCATCGCGGCAGCGGGTTGTTGTACTCCGAAAGGTCGCCGTCCCACGTGTGGCCCGTCAGCTCGACCTGCTTGCCGCCTGGACCGGTGGCAGTCGGCAACGCCGGCTGGCCGGGCTTGACGCGTGCCTTACCGGTGGTCCAGAGCAGCCACGCGCAATAGCCGATGCTGGCGAGCGTCGCGACGATGACGTACCAGCTCCAGAAACCCGACGTGAAATCGCTCATGGCCGCCGCTCCGCACGACTGCCGAATCCGACCGCGCCATCGCCATCCTCAGGCAGCGCGAAAGGGGCGTTCGCCGCCTCCACGAATGCGGCCCGGCGCCGCCCGCTGTACGCCCACGCGACGATGCCCAGGAACGCGAGGAACGAAAGCACAGTGGTGACGATGCTGATCATGCTGTAGATGTTCATCGCTCACCTCTCGTTCCTGAGCGCGAGGCCCATGTTCTGCAGGTAGGCAACGAGCGCATCCTGCTCGGTCTTGCCTTTGAGCTCGTCCGCCGCCTTGGCGATCTCGGCGTCGGTGTACGGCACGCCCACCCGGCGCAGCGCGGTCATCTTCGCCGCGATGCTGCCCGCATCGGCGGCGGTCTTCGCAAGCCACGGATAGCCCGGCATGTTCGATTCCGGCACCACGTCGCGCGGATTGTTGAGATGGACGCGATGCCAGTCGTCCGAGTAGCGGCCGCCGACGCGCGCGAGATCCGGACCGGTCCGCTTGCTGCCCCACTGGAACGGGTGGTCGTAGACGAATTCGCCGGCGACCGAGTAGTGGCCGTAGCGCTCGGTCTCGGCCCGGAACGGCCGGATCATCTGCGAGTGGCAGTTGTAGCAGCCCTCGCGCAGATAGACGTCGCGGCCCGTGAGCTGCAGCGGCGTATACGGCTTGACGCCCTTGACCGGCTCCGTCGTCGATTTCTGGAAATACAGCGGCACGATCTCGACCAGCCCGCCCACGCTCACGAGCAGGACGATGAACACGATCATCCAGCCGACGTTCTTCTCGATTGCTTCCTGATTGAGCTTCATCGTCCGCCTCTTACGCGTGCGCCGGGGCGAGCGCCGGGATCGGCGCCTCGACTGCCTTGCCGCCCGCGACCGTCCGGATCACGTTGTACGCCATGACCAGCATGCCGACGAGGAACAGCGTCCCCCCGAGCAGGCGGATCGCGTAGAACGGATACGTCGCCTTCACGCTTTCGACGAACGCGTAGGTGAGCGTGCCGTCGGCGTTTACCGCGCGCCACATGAGACCTTGCATCACGCCGGCGATCCACATCGCCGCGATGTAGAGCACGACGCCGATCGTCGCGATCCAGAAGTGCAGCGTGATGAGGCGTATCGACCACATCTCGGTCTTCCCGAACATCCGCGGGATCAGGTAGTACATGCAGCCGATCGATATGAACGCGACCCAGCCCAGCGCGCCCGAGTGCACGTGCCCGATCGTCCAGTCGGTGTAGTGCGACAGCGCGTTGACGGTCTTGATCGACATCATCGGGCCCTCGAACGTGCTCATCCCGTAGAAGGAAAGCGACACGATCAGGAACTTGAGGATCGGATCGTCGCGCAGTTTGTGCCACGCGCCCGACAGCGTCATGATCCCGTTGATCATGCCCGCCCCACGACGGCGCGAGCAGGATCAGCGAGAAGACCATGCCGAGCGATTGCGTCCAGTCGGGCAGCGCGGTGTAGTGCAGGTGGTGCGGGCCCGCCCACATGTAGGTGAAGATCAGCGCCCAGAAATGCACGACCGACAGCCGATACGAGTAGATCGGCCGGCCCGCCTGCTTCGGCACGAAGTAGTACATCATTCCGAGGAAGCCCGCGGTGAGGAAAAAACCCACCGCGTTGTGCCCGTACCACCACTGCACCATCGCGTCCTGCACGCCGGCGTACGCCGAATAGGACTTCATCGGCCAGAACGAGACGGGGATCTCGGCGCTGTTGACGATGTGCAGGACCGCGACCGTCAGGATGAACGCGCCGAAGAACCAGTTGGCGACGTAGATGTGCGGCGTCTTGCGCTAGCACGATGCGTGCCGAAGAACACGACCGCGTAGGCGACCCAGACCAGCGTGATCAGGAGGTCGATCGGCCATTCGAGCTCCGCGTATTCCTTGCCGGACGTGAAGCCCAGCGGCAGCGTCACCGCCGCCAGCACGATCACCGCCTGCCAGCCCCAGAACGTGAACGACGCGAGGCTGCCGGAGAAGAGGCGCACCTGGCACGTGCGCTGCACGACGTAATAGGACGCCGCGAACAGCGCGCAGCCGCCGAACGCGAAGATCACCGCGTTGGTGTGCAGCGGCCGCAGCCGGCCGTAGGACAGCCACGGAATGTCGAAGTTGAGCTCGGGCCAGAGGAGCTGGGCGGCGATGATCACGCCGACCAGCATGCCGACGATGCCCCAGACCACGGTCATGATCGCGAACTGGCGCACCACCTTGTAGTTGAACGTCGCGCGTGGCCGTGGCATTCATCGTTTCCGCTCCTCGTTACCGCACAACCCACGCATGCGCACCGCCGACGCGACTCGCGAACTGCAGTGCGCCGGCGGTTGCGCTCTTGCGCTGCCGATTACCCGGTGCGACGCCGGCATCGACAATCAAGGCGGGATGCTACCGGGGGCCCTGGTCGCCCGGATTGACCGAGGTCAAACTGCCTTGCGGCGTTGCGCGATCGTCGGCGTCCGGAATACGTCGCTCGTGTCGTCGTCGGCGAGGATGCGATGCGCGGGCCCTTCGAGGTCGTCGAACTGCCCGCTGTGCACGCGACCACCAGAATCCCGCACCAATGAGGAGCACGAGCACGACCGACAGCGGAATCAGCAGGACCAGGATTTCCATGCGCAATCGGCTCATATTCGCGCGACATCATGCACGTCGACCGCGCACGTTGCGGCCTCCGGCTCTGGAAATGTGCCGCTCGTGCGCGCGACTCGCAGCGCGTTGGCGACGACCACCAGCGAGGACATCGACATCCCGACGCGCCGCGGCCAGCGGCGTGACGAAGTCCGAATGCCGCGGCGGGAATCGCGATCGCGTTGTAGGCAAAGGCCCAGGCGAGGTTCTCGCGCACGACGCGCAAGCGTCCGGCGCGCATGCGCGATCGCCTCGCACGATCCGCGACAATTCGTCGGCACAGCACGACGACGTCGGCGGTCCATTGCGCGAGCGGCGTCGCGCTCGCCGAGACTGACCGACACCTGCGCCTGCGCGAGCGACGGCGCGTCGTTGATGCCGTCGCCGACCATCGCGACGATCGCGCCTTCCGCCTGCAGCGCGGCGATCGCCGCGCGCTTGTCCTCCGGCGAGCGCGTCGCCGCGCGCATGCTCGATTCCGAGGCGCCGCGGCGACTGCCGCGACCGCTCGCGCGCGATCGCCCGACAGGAGCATCGGCACGATGCCGCGGCGCACGCAGCAGAGCGACGAGACCTTCGCGCGCCGGGCCGCACGGCGTCGCCGAGCCCGAAGAGCGCGAGAAAGCCCCCGTCGTCGCCCAGCGCGACCAGCGTGGCGGCCGCGATCGAAACCCACGTCCGCGGCGGGCGGCGGCGCGACCCGACAGCGCTGCGACGAACTCCGGCCGCCCGAGGCGCGTCGTGCGGCCATCGATGACGCCTTCGACGCCGCGGCCCGGAACCGTGCGCAGTGCCGCGACGCGAGACGCCGTCGCAGTCCCGCGCCGGCCGCGCGAAAGGCGCGCGCCAGCGGATGCTCCGATTGCGCCTCGAGCGCCGCCGCGAGCGCGATGGCGCCCTCGCGCGTCGACCGCCCCGCCGCTGCTCGCACGTCGCGCAGCGCGACCCGCCCCTGCGTCAGCGTTCCGGTCTTGTCGAGCACGACGTGCGTCACGCGCGGCGAGCGTCTCCAGCGCATCGCGCGCGCGCGATGACGACCTGCCGCCGGGCGAGCGCGCCGGCCGCGGCCGCGAGCGCCGCCGGCGTCGCCAGCGACAGCGCGCACGGACAGGACACGACCAGCACCGCGAAGGTGACCGCCAGCGCGCGCGACGGGTCGTACTGCCACCAGGCCAGCGCGATGACGACCGCCAAGAGCAGCAGCGCACCGACGAACCACGTCGGCGACACGATCGGCGACGCGGGCGACGCGCGGCCGCTCGCTCGCGGCGCGCTCGACCAGGCGCAGCGATCGCGGCGAGCCGCGTCGCTTCGCCGGCCGCGGTTACGCGCACGCACGAGCGGCCCGTCGCGCGCCGACGCTGCCCGCGAGCACGGCGTCGCCCGGCGCGCCTGCACGCGGCCGCGATTCGCCGGTGAGAATCGCTTCCTCGACGCTTGCCCGGCCGTCGACGACCTCGCCGTCGGCGGGAATCACTCCGCCGGCCCGCACGAGCACCATGTCGCCGTCATCGAGCGATGCCGCCCCGACGCTTTCGGCTTTCGTGCGCGCACGGGCCACGCAATGAGACGCTCGGCCGTTGCCGGGCGCGCCCGTGCCACGCGCTTCGACGGCGTCGCCGGCGCGCCTGTCGCGCGATCGAGCTCGACGTAGCGCGCGAGCAGCAGCAGCGCGATGAACATCGTCACCGAATCGTAGTAGACGACGCCACCGCCGCGCAGCGTCGCCCAGGCGCTCGCGCCGAACGCCGCGCGCGAGACCGAGCGCAACCGGCACGTCCATGCCGGGCCGCCGCAGCCGGAGATCGCGCCAGGCGCCGCGGAAGAACGGCGCCGCCGAGTAGAGGATCGCCGGCAGCGTCAGCGTCAGGCTCGCCCATTCGAGCAGCCGCTGGTGCTCGGGCTCGACGCCGTCGACCGAGATGTACGTCGGCATCGCGAACATCATCACCTGCATCATCGCGAGCAGCGCGACGGCCATGCGCAGCAGCAGCGCCCGCGACTCGCGCGCGACGAGCGCCTCGCGCGCGCGCGGGGTCGTACGGATAGCGCGCGGTAGCCGATCGCAACGACCGCGCGCAGCACCTGCGAGAGCCGCATCGCCGCCGGGTCCCAGACCACGCGCGCGCGGCGGGTGGCGAAATTGACGCTCGCCTCCACGATCCCGGGTTGGCGCGCGAGCCAGCGTCTCGATCAGCCAGATGCACGCGCCGCAGTGAATGCCCTCGAGCAGCAGCGACACCTCCGGTGCCCGGCGGGCGTGTCGCGCGCACGAGTCCCGCCTGCACCGCGGCGATCGTCCCACTGCGGACCATTCGTCGCTGCACGTCGCGGTCCTGGACCGGGCGATCGGCGGCCTGCGTGCGGCGGTCGTAGAAGCGCGTCGAGCCCCGCCGCGTCGATCGTCTGCGCGATGCGCGAGGCAGCCGGCGCAGCAGAATTCGCGCTCTGCGCCGTCGCAGCATCGTGCGCCACGCGCGGGCGTCGGATTGGGCGTGCCGCAGTGGAAGCAATCGCCGGCGGCCGGGCGTCGGCGCCGATGCGGGGTTCGCCGTCGCGCGCCGGCGCTCGGCGCGAGATCGATGATACGCGGGCGTCGCTTGCATCCGGCGGAATCTACGGTGCGCCGAGCCAGCGGTCAATTGCGAATTGCCCGGCTCGCTTGATCGCGCGGCAAGAGCGCCATTGATATTCGATCAACGCGAGAGCAATCGATGGCGGGGACAATGCAAATCGTGATCCGCCCCACTCGAGGAGCGGAGATGTACAAGAATCTGCTGGTTGCGACCGACGGCTCGAAGCTTTCGGACAAGGCGCTGACGCATGCGATCGCCTCGCCCAGGCCGTAGGCGCCAAGCTGACGGCGTTCTATGCCGCGCCCGATTATCCGATGCCTGCGTATGCGGACGGCGTCGTCTACGAGCCGGTGACACGCAGGGAATACGCAAAGCTCGCCGCCGAGGACGCGGAGAAGATCCTCGACGCGCGCGGCCGCCAAGGCGAGGCGGCCGGCGTCGAATGCAAGACGACGTATTCGATCGCGCCGGCGCCGTGGGAAGCGATCCTCGCCGCGGCGAAGAAGCACAAGTGCGACGCCATCGTGATGGCCTCGCACGGCCGGCGCGGCGTGTCGGCGCTGCTGCTCGGCAGCGAAACGCAGAAGGTCCTGACGCACACCAAGTTGCCGGTGATCGTCGTTCGCTAGACCTCGTCTTCCGGCGGCTTGTCGGCAATCGAGCGCGAGCTTCCGGTACCTGCGGAACGTGATCGTTCCGCCCGCCGAGGGCGCCCGCAGCGGCGCCCTCGGCATGTCCTGCACCGCCACGCTTGCGGCTTTGCCGCGGCGCTGCCCCAGTGACGCGGCCCCATTTGAGCGCCTCGTGCACGGAGCGCACCGGCATTCGCGGTACAATCCGCGCTTTTCCAACAAAAACAGCGTCATGCGCGTCTCGCGCTATTACCTGCCCACGCTGAAGGAAGCGCCCGCCGAAGCCGAGGTCGCGAGCCATCGGCTGATGCTTCGCGCCGGCATGATCAAGCGGCTCGCCGCCGGCATCTACACGTGGCTGCCGCTCGGCCTGCGCGTGCTGCGCAAGGTCGAGGCGATCGTGCGCGAGGAAATGAACCGCGCCGGCGCGATCGAGCTGCTGATGCCCGTCGTCCAGCCCGCCGAGCTGTGGCAGGAGACGGGGCGCTGGGGCAAGTATCGGGCCGGAACTCCTGCGCCTCAAGGACCGGCACCAGCGCGACTTCATCGTCCAGCCCACCTCCGAGGAGGTCATCACCGACATCGCGCGCAAGGACCTGCGAAGCTACAAGCAGCTTCCGCTCAACTTCTATCACATCCAGACCAAGTTCCGCGACGAGGTGCGCCCGCGCTTCGGCGTGATGCGCTCCCGCGAGTTCGTGATGAAGGACGCGTACTCGTTCGACAGTCGACCGCGCGGCGATGCTCGAAGTCCTACCAGGCGATGTACGACGCCTACGCGCGCATCTTCACCCGGATGGGCCTCAAGTTCCGCGCCGTTGCCGCGGACACGGGCCAGATCGGCGGCAGCGCGTCGCACGAGTTCCAGGTGCTCGCCGATTCCGGCGAGGACGCGATCGCCTGGTGTCCGGCGTCCGATTACGCTGCGAACGTCGAGCTTGCCGAAGCGATCGCGCCGGCAGCACGCGCGGCCGGCACCGCCCGAGTCGATGCAGAAGGTACCCACGCCGGGCAAGGAGACCTGCGAGGAGGTCGCGGAGCTCCTCGGCCTCCCGCTTTCGCGGACGGTCAAATGCATCATGCTCGCGGTCGACGCCGAGGATCGGCCCGCGCGGATCTACATGCTGCTGATCCGCGGCGATCATGCGCTGAACGAAGTGAAGACGAGCAAGGTCGCCGGCCTCTCGAAGTTCCGCTGGGCAAGCGAAGCGGAGATCGTCGCCGGCACCGGTTGCCGGCCCGGTTACCTTGGGCCGGTCGGCATCCCGAAGGACCTGCCGCTGATCGCGGACCGATCGGTCGCGGTGATGGCCGACTTCATCTGCGGCGCGAACGAGGCGGACTTCCACTTGCGCGGCGTCAACTTCGGTCGCGACTGCCGCGAGCCCGATCTCGTGGCCGACCTGCGCAACGTCGTCGCGGGCGACCCGTCGCCCGACGGCAAGGGCACGCTCGAAATCCTCCGCGGCATCGAAGTCGGGCACGTGTTCGCGCTGGGCACGCGATATTCGAAGGACATGGACGCGACCTATCTCGACGCTGCCGGCGCTTCGCAGCTGATCGAGATGGGCTGCTACGGGATCGGCATCACTCGCGTCGTCGCGGCGGCGATCGAGCAGAACCACGATGCGAAAGGGATCATCTGGCCCGAACCGCTGGCGCCGTTCGCCGTGGCGATCGCCCCGGTGGGCTACGAGCGCAGCGACGCAGTAAAATCCCTCGCCGACAAGCTCCACGACGAGCTCGAGGCGGCCGGGGTCGAGGTGCTTCTCGACGATCGCGGTGAGCGGCCTGGCGTGATGTTTGCAGACCTGGAGCTGATCGGCATTCCGCACCGGATCACGATCGGCGACCGGGGACTCAAGGACGGCAACGTCGAATACCAGGCGCGGCGCGGCGGGGCGTCCGGCCCGGAGGCACAAGCGGTATCCGCTGCCGAAATCGGCACGTGGATTCGAGGGAAGCTCGCGGCATGACGTTTTTCGGCACTTTGTTGCGCGGCACCGGCACGGCGGGGTTGGCCGCGCTTGCGCTCGCGCCGCTGTCGGCGCTCGCCGGCGCGCAGATCGAGGAGCAGCTCGCGCCGTCGGTCGTCACCGTGCTCTCGCAGGCGATCTCGGATCGGCCGGCGCCGGCCGACTACGTCAACCGCGCGGAGTTCCGCCCCTGGCTCGGGGAGATGTCGCGGCGCCTCGCGACCAAGATCCCCGACGCGCGTACGCGCGAGGAGTTCCTCGGCGCCGTCCATTACGAGGCGACGCGCGCCGGGCTCGATCCGCAGCTCGTGCTCGGCGTGATCCAGTACGAGAGCGCGTTCCACAAGTACGCGATCTCGGCGGCTGGCGCGCGCGGCTACATGCAGGTGATGCCGTTCTGGACCGGCCTCATCGGCAGCGGCGACAACCACAACCTCTTCCATCTGCGCACGAACCTGCGCTATGGCTGCGTGATCCTGCGCCACTATCTCGACGTCGAGAACGGCGATCTCTACCGCGCGCTCGGCCGCTACAACGGCAGCCTCGGCCGCCCGGAGTATCCGACCGGCGTCCTCACGACGATGAATCGCAACTGGCAGTACGCGCCGGGGCCGACGAACCTCGGCGTCGTGTTGTTGCCCACCAGCGCGCGGTGACCGCGACATTGTCGTCCTCGCGGCCGCGCGGCCGTTTCGCTCCCTCTCCGACCGGCCCGCTGCATTTCGGTTCGCTGATCGCGGCGCTCGCAAGCTGCTGCGACGCGCGCGCGGCGGGCGGCGACTGGCTGGTGCGTATCGAGGACGTCGACGTGCCGCGCTCGCGGCGCGGCGCGGAAGGGTCGATTCTCGAGACGCTCGAGCGCTACGGCTGTTGCTGGGATGGCCCGGTCATTCGCCAGTCGGAGCGCACGGCGATCTACGAAGCGGTACTCGAACGGCTCGACGCCGGCGGCCACGTCTACGAATGCGCTTGCACGCAGGGCGGAGCTCGACATCGCGGCGCTCGGCGCGGGAGGCGAACACGTCTATCCGGGAACGTGCCGCGACGGCGTTGCGGTCGAGCGGGCGGCGCGCGCGCACCGGGCCCTGCGCCTGCGCGTGGGCAAAGCGCGCATCGAATGGCGCGACCGGCTGCACGGCGTGCAGGCGCAGGACTTGGCGCGCGACGTCGGCGATTTCGTCGTGCGCCGCGCGGACCGGCTCTTCGCGTATCAGCTTGCCGTCGTCGTCGATGACGCGCTGCAGGGCGTCACGCACGTCGTCCGCGGCGCGGATCTGCTCGCCTCGACGGCACGGCAGATCTTCCTCCAGCAGCGGCTCGATTATGCAACGCCGTCGTACCTGCACGTGCCGATCGCGCTCAATGTCGACGGTGAAAAACTGTCGAAGCAAACACACGCGGCGCCGCTCACCCACGACCCGCTGCCCGTGCTTCTCGCCGCGTGGCGCTTTCTCGAGCAGCCGCTCCCTACCGGATCCGCGCTGCCCGCGTCCGTTGCGGAGTTCTGGCAATGGGCGATTCCGTCATGGAACCCTGCGCGCCTGCCGCCGGTCCCCATGCTCCCGGCGCCGGCGGCGTGGGGCGGAAGCGCATCGTCGCGGGTATAATTTGACGTTCGCCGGTCGCTTCCCGCCGGACTCGCGCAATCGCCGTCGGCTCCGCGCCGGACCGCCACCCATGACCACCCTCGTCGCCGTTCGCAAGAATGACGAAATCGCCATCGCCGCCGATTCGCTCACGACGTTCGGCGACACGCGGCTGTCCGCCCAATTCGACAGGACCCCCGAGAAGATCGTCCGCTACAAAGGCAGCTACATCGGATTGTGCGGCAGCGCCGCGCACCAGCTCGTGTTCGAGAGCCTGCTTGCGAAACATCGCCGATCTCGACTTCTCGAACAAGGGGGCGATCTTCGAGACATTCCGCAAGCTGCATCCGATCCTGAAGGAGCAGCACTTCCTCAACCCGAAGGAAGAGGAGGATGACCCGTACGAATCGACGCAGGTGACTGCGCTCGTCGCCAACGAGCACGGCATCTTCGGCGTGTACTCGATGCGCGAGGTGTTCGAATACACGCAGTACTGGGCGGTCGGCTCCGGGCGCGAGTTCGCGCTGGGCGCGATGTATGCGAACTACCCGGGACGAAAAACGGCCGCAGCGATCGCCCGCGCCGGCATCGAGGCCGGGGCGACGTTCGACAAGAACTCCGGCTTGCCGATGACGCTTTACACGCTGGCGGCGAGATCCTAAAGAGAAGCAGCGCGTGGCAAACGCCGTCATGCTCTCCGATGCGCTCGCGCGATTCGTGTTCGAGCGTTCCGCGGTGCGCGGCGCCGTGGTGAGCCTTGACGACGCGTGCAGCGAGATCCTCGGCTGCCATCCTTATCCGCCGGCCCTGAAGCGCGCGCTGGCGGAGCTGCTCGCCGCGGCGACGCTGCTTGCGTCCACGCTCAAGTTCAAGGGCGCGCTGATCGTCCAGCTCCAGGGCGACGGCCCGGTGCGGCTGCTCGTCGTCGAATGCGACGCGGCGCTCGCGTTGCGCGCCACGGCACAGTGGAACGATGCGGCGAACACGCTGCCCGCCGATGCGTCGCTCGCCGAGCTCGCCGGCGGGCCGGAACACGGTCGGCTCGCGATCACGCTCGATCCGAAGGACGGGGGCCCGCTCTATCAGGGCATCGTCGCGCTCGAGGCGACTTCGATTGCGGCACTGGTCGAGCACTACCTCACGACCTCCGAGCAGATCGTGAGCCGGATGGTTATCGCAGCCGAGGACACCCGCGTGCGCGGCCTGCTCCTGCAGCGGCTCCCCGGCGCGACCTCCGATGACGACGCCACGTGGGCGCTCGCGGCAGCGCATCTCGATGGGGTCGCGCCGGGCGACCTCATGCTGGCGAGGAGCGCCGAGGCGCTGCTTCGCGGACTGTTCCCCGCGGAGGATCTCCGGCTGTTCCGGTCGCGGCCGGCCCGCTTCGCGTGCAGCTGCTCTTCGGAGCGCGTCGCCAACGCGCTGCGGATGATCGGCCGAATCGAGGTCGAAAGCATCCTTGCAGAGCAGGGGTTGATCGGCGTGACTTGCGAATTCTGCAATCGCAGCTACACCTTTGTCGCCGACGAGGCGCGTGCATTGTTCGCCGACCGCGTCGTGCCGTCCGCGCGGGACGCGCTTCCGCCGGATCCCGTCCGCCACTAAAGCGCACCGACGTCGCGGCCGTGAGCCTTTACATCCCGGCGCACTTCGCCGTCGCCGACCGCGTGGCGATCGCGCGGCTGCTGCACGACCATTCGTTCGCCACGCTGGTCACGCCAATCGCGCCCGAACCGTGCGTCACGCACCTGCCGCTCGTCTGCATCGCCGACTGCGAGCCCCACGGGACGCTGCTCGGCCATTTCGCGCGCGCGAATCCGCATGCGAGGACTGCGGCGGCCGCCGAATCGATCGCGATCTTCCATGGCCCGCACGCGTACGTGTCTCCGTCGTGGTATGTCGAACCGGCCACTGCAGTGCCGACCTGGAACTATGCGGTGGTCCACGCGCACGGCACGCTCGAGCTTGCCCGCGATCCGGCGGAGACCCGCGCGATCCTCGATGCCATGATCCATCGTTTCGAATCCGGCCGCGCGTCGCCCTGGCAGCCGGGCCTCGAGCGCGAACGGCTCGACGCGCTCGTCAACGCGATCGTCGGTTTCCGGATGAAGGTCAAGCGCATCGACGCCAAGTTCAAGCTGTCGCAGAACCGCAGCACCGAAGACCGCGCGCGGGTGGCGCAGGCCCTCGACGCCGAGGGCTACGCCGAGGCAGCGGCAACCGCCGCCTGGATGCGCGCGTACGCCAAGCTCGCCGGCGATGCGGAAACCTGACCCCAAAGCGGCAGGGGCGGCCGCGAAGGACGGCGGCGTCCGCTTCGACAAGTGGCTGTGGGCGGCGCGATTCTATCGGACCCGCAGTCTCGCCGCGCAGGCGGTCGACGCGGGCCAGGCGCGGTACGCCGGCGAGCGCGTCAAGCCTGCGCAACACGTCCGCGTCGGCGACGCCGTTGTGATCCGCAAGCAGGGGATCGTCCGGGAAATCGTCGTGGCCTCCCTTGCCAATCGCCGAGGGAGCGCGGCGGAAGCCGCGACGCTTTATCGCGAGACCGCGGAGAGCGCGAAGGCCCGCGAAGAAGAGGCGCTGCGCCGGCGCGCCGCCGACGCGGCGCAGCCACGCTTTCCCGGCCGGCCGACCAAGCGGCAGCGCCGCAAGCTCGAGGACTTTCTCGCCGAGCCTTGACCGATGCCTCGGTCAGCAGAGCCGGAACGCGCCCAGGTCGAGCAGGAAATCCGGGTTCTGATAGCCTCGCCAGATCGCGTAGCCGAGCAGGGCCGCGAGCGTAAGCCCGATTGCATGCCACAGCCAGCGCGGGACGCGGCCGCGGACGGAGGGAAGACGAGCGGAATCGTGCGACAGGGCCATGCGCATATTGTATGCGCCTGGCCCGCGGGGCACGACGGCGCTAGGCGCGCGTCGCCGCGTCGGGGACGAGTCCCAGCATCGTCACGGGCGTTTGCGGCATCACGCCCAGGTCGCGCATCGTTTGCATGATCGAGCTGAAGTCGGCCGCCGTCCGCACGTCGGCAATCGGCTTGGCGAGCAGGTTCACCGCGCGGCCGCTGACGATGAGCGGCATCGTCGCCGGCAACTCGCCGCGCAGCGACCGGATTTCCTGCCCGGCGATCTTCCCCGAGATACCGCGATCGAACAGCAGCACGACCAGCGCAGCCTTGTAGGCCTCGGCGGCGCCGGCGATCTCCTGCGCGGGCACGCCGGCGCCGAGCGTCAGGCAATTCACGCCTTCGGTGAACAGCAGGAGCTCGAGAATCGCGAGTCCCAGCTGGTTGGGATCGTTGGGGGGCGTCGCAAGCAGGACCTGGCGCGCGTCGCGCGTCGGACGGACGAGCCTCGTCACGTCGCGCAGCAGCCGCTGCGCAAGATCGGCGAAGCGCAGCTCCTGGAAATTCTGCATGTCGCCCCGCACGACACGGTCGTGCACCGCCTCGTTCAGCGGAATCAGCGTGGTCTCGAGAAACTTGCGCAGCCCCTGTCCGACCAGCAATTTCGACAGGTGGTTCTGCAGCTCGCCGATCCGATGCTGCCCCAGCAGCCGGACGGCGTTCTCGATCTCGTCGGGGAGCGGCGTCGGTGCCTCGATCGTCAATCCCAGCATCGATTGCAGCGCCGATTCGGTGAGCGGCACGACGGCACCGGCGCGCCAGCCCTCCGAGAGCAGTTGCTTGATGAGCTTCAGACGGGCGACCTGATCGGCGGGGTAGACGCGATCGCCGAAGCCGTCGCGCAGCGGCGCGGGGAAGCCGTAGCGGCGCTGCCACATGTAGAGTTGCTCGCGGCGCAGGCCGGTGATCCGCACGACCTCGCGGATGTGGGCGGTGCCGCGCGTATCGGTTGGGGGCTCGTGCGGCTCGGTCATGTCGACCGGCGATTCTCGCCGGCGCGTCGGCGCCTTGATCAAAATGCCCATCGTCGTCGTTCCCTATCGTTTTGCGTCACTATCGGCGTGCAAGCTGTGCTGCACAAGTATATATCCGATCCCTCTGGCGCGTGTCGCGGCTCCGGAGAGGGGATCCGTGCGGCACGATGCGAGCAACCAGGACGCGCGCTCTGTGCTACACGTCCCGTATCATGCACGATGCGTGCCAATCGGCAGCGAGGCTATTGCCCGCGTTCCACCTTTAGGACATCATCCAACGCCGGCACGAACGTGGATGCAACTTGCGCAATCGCGGACGGATTCGCGGATGCGCACGGGGCGGAATCGCCGGAGGCGCCGCGGCCAGGAAACCGGCTTGCCCGCGGGCTCGCTTCTTGCGGACGAGTTGAAAGACGCCCATTTCGGGAAGCGGCTCGATGTTCGGACTCGGAAAGAGCACCAAGGATCCTCTCGCGGACGCCAAAGCGGCCGAGCGCTGGCTCGCGTCGTTCCCCGACCACGACCCGCTCGCGCTGCAGCATGAAGTCCTGGGCGAGCTTTCCCAGTGGTCCGAACGCAATGCCCGGCGGACTCCGTCGACGCTCGAGGCCGTGTTTCACGTCGATGCGCAGACGAAGGCCCTGCGCAAGACGCTGACTGCGCAATATATCGAGCATGCGAGCCGCTCGTCGCGCATCGAGGGCCAGCTCTGGCAGGCGCTGTTCGACCTGACGCAGGGCTTCCTCATGTGCTATGCGGCGTACGCGCGCGAGGTGGCCACCCACGCCCAGAGCAGCAAGTGGCAGGCGCTCCTGCCCGAGCTCTTGGCGCGCGAGATCATGCACCTCGGGCTCGACGCCAAGATCCGTCTTTTCCGCTACGAGCAATGGATTCCGGCGAAATGGGCGGAGCTGCACACGCTGTTTGCGCTCGCCTGCTCGCGCCAGATCGAGCGCGCGCCGCTCGTCGTCGACGCCGCGGGCGCCACCACGACGATCGAGCACGAGTATCTGGTCGCCCTCGTCTTGCAGCTCGTCAACGCCGGCAACATGACGCCGCGGCATCTCGAGTGGGTGACCTCCGAGCTCGACGAATGGTGCCAGCCGTTGCGGCTCACGCTCGAGGCGTCGTCGGTGACCTCGTTCTACGTCGACCTCGGAGGCCGCGTCGGCCTGCGCCGTCGCACCCCGTCGCCGCTCGAGGGCCGGGTGCTGTTCCTCGACACGCGGCCGTTGCATGCGCTGCTGATGCAGAACGTCGCGGTACTGGAGCACAAGATCAAGGGCCAGCCGCTGTCGGAGAAGACCGCCCGGCGCAGCGAGCAGCTCGCGCTGGTGACCAAGCTCGCCTCGCAGGTCGATCCGGAGTTCAAGCCGTTTGCCCGCCGCGGCGAGCGCATGTCTGCAGTCGGAACCATCGATGCCATCGTCGGGTTCGCCAAGATCGCGGGCTACCTTCGCGAAGAGGAGCGCTCGCCGATCCCCGTGCTCGACACCGGCAAGAGCTTCGACGGCACGATGGAGCTTGCGGTATTCGGCCGCGCGCGCAACGAAGCCGATCGCCGCCTCGAGCAGGCGCAGCGCCGGCTCGCGACGTTTGCGGCGCAGGGCGGCCCGTGGGAAGTCAAGGACGTGAGCCAAACGGGGTTCCGCCTGTTGGCGCCGATGAGCGTCGCCAATGCGGTGACGCTCGGCACGCTGACCGCGATCCGGCCCCACGGCCAGAGGCTGTGGGCGCTGGGCATCGTGCGGCGGATGAAGCGCCTTACCACCGACCGTGCCGAGATCGGGCTGCAAGTCATCGCCAACGCACTGGTCGGCGTCGATCTGGTCGAGCAACGGAAATCGGTGGATGCGGACTATTCGGTCGATGGCGAAGCGACAACGGTCAACGGACGAAGCTTTGGCGGCCTGCTCCTTTCGCTGAAGAAGCGGGAAACGGATCCGGTCGTGCAGTCGCTCATAGTACCGGCGGTCGAATACCAGCCGGCGAAGCGCTTCAAGGTGCAAACGTCGCGGTCGACCAACGCCATCCGCTTCGGTCGCTTGCTCGAGCAGCACCCGGAATGGGTCTGGACGGCCGTCGAGCCGCAGGTGCTTCCCGACCAGCCCGGCGGAAGCGCGGCGGCGGGACGTTGAGCCCCGGTAGCCCGTCGCTCGCGCTCACGCATGCGCCGCACGGCCAAAAGGCGAATGGATGCGACGTCCGCGCGGCGCGGTGGAGATCGGGAATGGGCGCCGGACTCGCAACGGTCCGGACGCGCTCTTCGGCAGCGACCTGAACGGCGATGCGGGCGCATTCCAGCGTTGCGCGCCGTCGCCGTGACGCCGGCATGCCTTCGGGTGCGCGCATCGAATTGCGTCCGACGCGTCCACGTCGCATGCGCGACAGCGAGCCCGAAAGGTTGCTAGGGCATGGGCGCCGATCGCTACGACGCGATTCACCGCGCGCACCGCTGGGAAATTCCGGCCCGATTCAACATCGCGCACGCGTGCTGCGGCCGCTGGGCCTCCGATCGAGCGCGCTTTGCGCTGTACTGGGAAGATGAAGCGGGCGCGACCGTCGCTTGCACGTTCTGGGATCTGCAGCAGCAGGCGAATCGATTGTCGAACGCGCTCGCCGCGATGGGCGTCGCGGGCGGCGACCGCGTCGCCCTCGTGCTCCCCCAGCGGCCGGAGACCGTCGTCGCGCACATCGCCGTCTACCAGATGGGCGCAGTCAGCGTGCCGCTGTCGTTCCTGTTCGGCCCCGAAGCGCTCGAATACCGGCTCAATCATTCCGGCGCCAGGGTCGCGCTCGTCGATCCGCAGTCGCTGCCGAACCTCTTGCCGATCCGCGAGCGCTGCCACGGGGTGACGCACGTGATCGGCGTGGCGGGCGCGCGCGAGGCCTCGATCACGCCTTACGAGACGGCGCTCGCGAAGGCTTCGTCACGTTTCGCGGCGGTCGTGACGAACGCGACCGACCCGGCAATCCTGGTCTACACAAGCGGCACGACGGGGCCGCCCAAAGGCGCGTTGATGCCGCAGCAATGCCTCATCGGCAACCTCCCCGGCTTCACGCATTCGCACGACGGCTACCCGCAGGAACGCGACCTCTTCTGGTCGCCCGCCGATTGGGCGTGGACGGGCGGCCTGATGGACGCCTTGCTGCCGGCGCTCTACTTCGGCCAACCGATCGTCGGGTATCGCGGACGCTTCGACCCCGAGCGCGCATTCGCGCTGATCGAGAAATACCGGATCCGCAACACGTTCCTGTTTCCGACGGCGCTCAAGATGATGATGAAGGCGTATCCGCGGCCGCGCGAGCGCTTCGACATCGAACTGCGCACGATCATGAGCGCCGGCGAGGCGGTCGGCACCACGGTGTTCGAATGGGCGCGCGAAGCGCTCGGGGTCACGATCAACGAGATGTTCGGCCAGACCGAGATGAACTACATCGTCGGCAACTCGCAGGCGCTCTGGCCGGCCAAGCCCGGCTCGATGGGGCGTCCCTACCCTGGCCACCGGATCGCGGCGATCGACGACGACGCCAATGAAGTACCGGAGGGCGAGGTCGGGGAGATCGCCGTGAACCGGATCGCGCCGGACGGCACACCCGACCCCGTCTTCTTTCTCGGCTATTTCGGCAACCCTGAAGGCACGGCGAAGAAATTCTCCGGCGACTGGTGCCGAACCGGTGACCTCGCGCGGCGCGATGCCGACGGCTATCTGTGGTATCAGGGCCGAGCCGACGACATGTTCAAAGCGGCGGGTTATCGGATCGGGCCCTCCGAGATCGAGAACTGCCTCGTCCGCCATCCCGCGGTCGCCAACGCCGCCGTGGTCCCGTCGCCGGACGAAACGCGCGGTAACGTGGTCAAGGCCTTCATCGTGCTCGCTGCGGGCGAAGTGCCGTCCGCGGCGCTCGAGGCGGACATCCGCGCGCACGTGCGCAGGTTTCTCGCACCGTACGAGTATCCGAAGGAGATCGAATTCATCGACGCTCTGCCGATGACGACCACCGGCAAAGTGCAGCGGCGAGTCTTGCGCGAACGCGAGCGCGAGCGCAAGGCGGCGAGCCCGCGATGATGCGTGGCCGCCGGCACCGCCTCGTGCTGATGTCCGAGCCGGTAGCCATCTGTCGCCTGGCGCCCGACGCTGCGCTTCCCGCGTGGGCGATGGCCTCGCCTTACTGGTCGATCACGCGAACGCCCGACGAGCTCTCCGTTGTCTGTCCCGAGGCCGCGGTGCCAGGCGATGTCGCCGCGAGCCGGGGCTGGCGCGCATTGCGCTTCGAGGGGCCGCTGCCACTCGATCAGACCGGAATCCTCGCGAGCGTCACCGCTCCGCTTGCCGCCGCTCACGTCTCGCTCTTCGCCCTCGCCACCTTCGACACCGATTACGTGCTGATTCCCGCTGCCCAGCGCAATACCGCGATTGCCGCGCTGGAGGCGGCGGGTCACACGGTCAGTGCCGTGGTCTAGCGAGCGGCGTCGCTCACGGCTTCGGAATGCGCGCGGCCGGCTTGAGGAAGGTGACGACGTTCGAACCGGGCGCGTTCTTGGTCGAGCAGCTGCCTTCGCCGACGCCCGCTTCGCGCTCGGCCTCGTGCAGCAGATTGATCACGTCGACGTAGAATTTTTCCTTCGCCATCATCAGCGCGGTCAAGCCGCCGTCGTTGCGGGCGAGCACGTCCGCGCCGGCCTTCAACAGCGTCTCTACCACCGCCGTTTCGCCATAGCCGGCCGCCAGCATCAGCGGACGAATGCCGTAGGCAATGCGGGCCTCGACATCGGCGCCGGCGTCGATCAGCACCTGCACGACGTCGGCGAAGCCGCGATCCTGCTCGCCGTTGTATGCCGCCTTCATCAGCGGTCCCCAGCCCGATTCGTCCGTCGCGTGGACGTCCGCGCCGGCCTCGATGAGCGCCCGCACCATGTCGACATGGCCGGCATGGGCCGCGAGCATCAGCGCGGTGGCGCCGGACGCATCGCGTGCATTCGGGGCGGCACCCGCGGCGAGGCACTTCCGCACCCGGGCGGCATCGCCCGCCTGGATGCCTTGCAGCAATGGCTCGGACATCGGGATTTCTCTTGCGCGAAACTCGATCCGCGGAAGGGCAGTGCGGTTACTCTAGGCGCGCGGCGCAGCGCTTGCAAGCAGTACCTCCGCCCGCGCGAGGAAGTCAGCGGGCGAGCGTGGCCCGACCCCACTCGCTGCGCAGGCGCTCCAGAAATGCGCGATGCGTGATCACCCACGTCACGGCCGGAACGACGGTCGGCAGAATCAGCGAACCGAACTGGAACGCGAACGCGATCGCTTCGCGCTGCCACGCGACGAAGCCCGTCTGCGACGCGACGAGCGGCCCCGACGTGATCGCGACGTTCTTCAGGAAGTCGGCCATGACGCCCCACGCGACCACCGGGACCAGCGCCGCGTAGCCGATCGCCAGCGTGCGCGGCCAGCGCGGCTCGCGGGCGGCGAGCACGAGCGCCGCGAACAGCGGCATCCCGAACGCGTACAGGAGGCCGTCGACATCGACGGTGATGTGTGCCGACGCCGCGGTGGCGGCTCCGGGTTTGAGCGAGGTCGCGAAAGTGAACAGCGCGGCGTTCTGCTCGATGCCGGTCACGAGGTCGCCGAATCCCACGCGCGCGACGCCATCGAGCAGCAGCTTCACCGGCCAGAGCAGCAGGGGCGCGCCGAAGTACCAGACTGCGAACGCCAAGGGAAGCCACGCGAGCACCTTGACGACGAAGCGCGCGAGAGGGCTCTTCACGGCGCTTAGCCCGTCGTCGCCGCGGGTCGGCCTTGCGGCAACGTGCGCACCCAGATCAGCCACACGACGAGCACGTCGAGCATGATCAGCGCCTGCCAGACGTAGAGGTGCGCCCACTCGAACGCGTCGAGATTCCACTGCCCGAGATAGAAGAGGCTGATCACGCGAATCACGTTCAACCCCTGGACCGCGACAATCCCGGCGCCGAGGCCCAAGAGGCGCCGCCGCCACGATGCGGGAAAGGCGAGGATAGCGGCAACGAGCACGATCGTAGCCTCCACGCCGTTGCAGCCGGCCTCGATCGACACGGCAAACCCGTTGGCGGTGCTGCGCAGCACCTTGCCGGTGGCAACGACGTTGGCGTCGAACAGCGTCACGAGCCAGGCGCTGAACGACGCCAGCATGTCGGTCCAGGGGACCACGAAGTACTGCTGCACCCAAGGCGTCAGTTCCACGCCGAAGAGCGCGGCCTGGAGAACGACGAAGAGGACGAAGAAGCGGATCACCGCCGGCGATTCTAGCAGGCCGGGGACGATTCCACGCCAGTCGCCGCGCCATCGTCGCCGCGCGCCGGCGCGGAAGGTCTGCGCCTGCGCGGGTTACCATATCCGCCGCGCGAGCCCGCCGCGATCAAGTCGATCCGGGCGAGCGCTTGGCGCCGATGCTTTTCAACAGCTACGACTATCTCCTTTGGTTCCTGCCGGCGGCGCTCATCGTTTTCTTTGCGCTGGGCAGACGCCCGCTCGCGGCCCAAGCCTGGCTCACCGTCGCGTCGCTCGTCTTCTACGGATGGTGGAACCCGTGGCACCTGCCGCTCATCCTCGGCAGCATCGCCGTCAATTTCACGGTCGCGCGCGCGCTGCAGCGAGGCGCGGGGCGGCGGACGCTCACGCTCGGCGTCGCCGTGAATCTCGCGCTCCTCGGCGTCTTCAAGTATGCCGACTTCTTTCTCGCCAATGCGGCGCGCGTGATGAACGACACGCCGCACCTTCTGCATCTCGCGCTGCCGCTCGGCATCAGCTTCTTCACCTTCACCCAGATCGCGTACCTGGTCGACGTCCATCGCCGGAAGGCGCGCGAGCCGGTCCTCGTCAATTACGCGCTGTTCGTCACGTTCTTTCCGCACCTGCTCGCCGGCCCGATCCTCCATCACAGCGAGATGATGCCGCAGTTCGCGGAACCAACGAACAAGCGGCCGCAGCCGGCGAACCTCGCGGCGGGGCTGTTCCTGCTGACGATCGGTCTCATGAAGAAGGTGCTGCTCGCCGATACGTTCGGACCGATCGCCGACGCCGGCTTCGGCGCGCCGGCGACGCTGTCGGCACCCGCCGCATGGCTGGCGGTGCTCGCCTACACGATGCAGATCTATTTCGACTTCTCGGGCTACACCGACATGGCGCTCGGCGCAGCGCGCATGTTCAACATCCGGATGCCGATCAATTTCGATTCGCCGTATCGCGCGACCGACATTCGCGAGTTCTGGCACCGCTGGCACATGACGCTTTCCCGCTTCCTGCGCGAATACCTGTACATACCTCTGGGCGGCAATCGGCACGGAGAATGGCGGACGGCGGCCAACGTGCTGGCGACATTCCTGCTCGGCGGACTCTGGCATGGCGCGGCATGGACATTCGTGATCTGGGGATTCCTCCACGGCATCGCAATGATCGTCTGCCGGGCGTGGCAGCGGCACGGTTTGCGCCTGCCAGGCTCGGTCGCGTGGGTGCTGACGTTCCTGTTCGTCGCGGTGTCCTGGGTCTTCTTCCGGGCGACATCGGCCGACAGCGCAGTCTCGATGCTGCGGGCGCTGGCCGGGATCAACGCCGTGCCCGCTGCGCAGGCGCAAGCCTGGCTCGCGCAGGTCGAGACGACGCTCGCCGGAATGTTGGCCCTCCCGCCGTCGTGGACCCTCGTTCCGGCCGCGATCGGCCTCGCAATCGTCTGGCTCCGCGCCAATTCGAATGCACTGGCGCTGCGCTTCGAGCCCACGCTCGTCAACGGGGCGCTCACGGCGCTGGCGCTGCCGCTATGCGTGCTGCAACTCGCGCGCGTGACACCTTTCCTCTACTTCAACTTCTGATGCGGCGGTGAACTCGACCCCGCCCCCAGGAATGCGCCCGCGCGGCGCGCCGCGCTGGCTCGCGGCAACGCTCGGCATCGCCGTCGCGATTCTCATCGCCGTCGGCGCGTTCAATGCGTACGTCGATCCGTTCCAGCAGTTCCGGATCGCCACGCGCTATCCGCCGCGGTATTACGCGTCGCTGCATCGCTACATCGCGCCGGGCCTCGCCAAGAACGCGCGCTACGACACGCTGCTCACCGGCTCGTCGATCGTCGAGAACACGCGCAACGAGACGATCGGCAGGAGCTGCGGCGGCGTCGGCCTCAACGTCGCGATGCCGGCCCTGACGGGCTACGAGCAGGGACTGATCCTGCGCACGGCGCTCGCGGCGCGGCCGTTGAAGCGCGCGATCCTTGTCCTCGATTTCACGGGGTTCGGCGGGGCGCCCGACGCGCGGCATCCGCTCGCCGGACCACTGCCGACGTACCTGTACGATCGCAATCCCTTCAATGACTTCGCCTACCTGCTGTCATGGGGAGTGACGGTCAAGTCGTGGCGGATCGTCGAAGGCGACGCCTCCGAGCGTTTCCGCACCGACGCGGACGCGCCGTGGTGGTGGGCCGACCAGAAGCACTTCGCCCGAGGCGAAGTGTTGCGCCATCTCGACCCCCGCGATCTCAACGCGCAGTTCCCGCAGCCGACGCTCGAGATCGAGTCGATGCGCGTGAGCTTCGCGCGCAATATCCTGCCGCTCCTCGAGGGCCATCCGCAAACTGAGTTCGACCTCGTGTGGCCCCCGTATTCGATCATCGTCTGGGGCGACTACGTTCAGCGCCGCCAGCTCGACGTGACCCTCGCGTTCAAGCGCTATGTCTTCGACGCGACCCGGGCGCTGCCGAACGTCCACGTGATCGATTTGCAGGGTGTCGAGGAAGTCACCCACGATCTCGACCTCTACACCGACCTCTACCACTACGGGCCCTCGATCAACGAATGGCTGATCGACGCCGCATGCCACGACCGCCACCGCGTGCGCGCCGGCAATGTCGACGCCCTCCTCGGATCGCTGCGGACACAGGCGCTCGCCTTCGATCCGGCGACGCTCAAGCCGAATTAGGCGGCGGAGACCGGCGAGGCGGCGGCGCTCGGATGCGTCCCGCCGGTTAGGCCTTGCGGCAAGCGGCTGCACCGGGGCCCGTCGCCGAGAGTCCCGCCCGGTCGGCGATCGTCCGGGTCGCCTGCCCCGACGGCGCGGCAGCCGAAAAAAGTCTTGCAAACACAAATGCGAATCATTATCATTCGTAGTAATCACCAACTCGCATCCGGAACCCCGATGATCCCGCGCCTGCTCGCACCTGCCCTCCTCTGCCTTTTGCTGGCAGCCCCGGCGCGCGCCGCCGACGCCGAATTCAAGCTCGTGATCGAGAATCATAAGTTCGAGCCTGCGGAGGTCGTCGTGCCGGCGGGCACGAAGGTGAAGCTCGCCGTCGAGAACCGCGACGCAACGCCCGAGGAGTTCGAAAGCCACGCGCTCAATCGCGAAAAGGTGATCGCGGGCAAGTCGACGGCGACGATCTTCATCGGACCCTTGAGCCCGGGACGCTACGCGTTCGTCGGCGAATACAACGAGAAGACCGCGCAGGGCGCGATCGTCGCCCAATAGACCCCTTCCCGTCGCCATGTTCGCCACCGCCGTCATCGTTTTTCGCGAGGTCCTCGAGGCCGCGCTCCTGATCGGCATCGTCGCCGCGGCGACGCGCGCCGTGCCCGGGCGCGACCGCTGGCTGGTCGCGGGCATTGTCGCCGGCCTCGCGGGCGCGGGTATCGTGGCGCTCGGCACCGAGCGAATTGCTTCGATGGCGAGCGGTGCCGGCCAGGAGCTCTTCAACGCATCCGTGCTCGGGCTGGCCGTCGTCATGCTGGCCTGGCACAACCTGTGGATGGCCTCGCACGGCGCCGCGCTCGCCAAGAGCGCCCGCCACGTCGGCAACGAGATCCGGGACGGCCGTCGCGAATGCTCGGTGCTGCTGATCGTCGTCGGGCTTGCGGTGCTCCGCGAAGGCTCCGAGGCCGTGCTGTTCCTCTACGGCATCGCCGCGTCCGAAGGTGGCGCCTCGCTGCCGATGCTCGGGGGCGGTCTCGCCGGCATCGCTGCGGGCGTCGCGGTCGGCTACCTGCTCTACGCCGGACTCCTGCGGATCCCGCTGCGCTGGTTCTTCACCGCGACGGGCGTGCTCGTTCTGTTCCTCGCCGCAGGGATGGCCTCGCAGGCCGCGCGCTTCCTCATCCAGGCCGATCTCCTGCCGAGTCTCGCAACGCCGCTTTGGGATACGTCGGCATTGCTGCCGCAGTCGTCGGTCGTCGGCACGCTGCTGCACAGCCTCGTCGGCTACGAAGCCCGTCCGGCCGGGATGCAGATGCTCTTCTACGTTCTGGTGCTGGTGCTGATTGCCGCCGGCATGAAATGGATCCACAAAGGCGGCCCGCCATCCGCGCGCAAGGGAGCCGTATCCTGAGGGCACGCCTTGTCGCAGCCGCACTCGTCTGTGCGCCGGTCGCCGGCGCCGCTCTCGCGGACCCCAACGATCACGTTTTCGTTCCTGCCGTCGTGGACGGCGAGCGCGAGCTCGAGCTGCTGTACGGCTCCGCGACGAAAAAGCACGAGCCGACGCTGCAGGCTGCGAGCCTCGCCGTCGGTTACGGGGCCAGGGACTGGTGGTTCACCGAGCTCGAGCTCAAGGGCGAGCGCGAAGGCGCGACGTCGCGCTTCGACGCCGTCGAATTCGAGAACAAGTTCCAGCTGACCGAAACCGGAAAATACCCGATCGACGTCGGCTTCATCACCGAGCTCGAGTTCCCGCACGATCGCAGCGAAGGCAACGAGTTCCTCTTCGGGCCGCTGTTCCAGACCGAGTTCGATCGCCTGCAGCTCAACTTCAACCCGCTGCTCACGAACATCGGCCGCGCGGTTGAGGACAACGGCACCTTTTTCGGCTACCAGTGGCAGGTCAAGTATCGTTGGCAGCCGGCCCTCGAGTTCGGCGCGCAGGGCTTTGGCGACATGGGGCGCTGGAATCACCTCGCCCCGACGAGCGAACAGGAGCACCGGCTGGGGCCCGCGATATTCGGCAAATACGGCCTTGGGGGTCGGCAGGCAATCGTCTGGAACGCCGCCCTGCTGTTCGGCGTGACGCAGGCGTCGCCGGACACCAATTTCCGCCTGCAGGTCGAGTACGAGTTCTAGCTATCGATCGTCAACACGTCGTAGCCGAGACGAATGTGCCAAAACGCATTCCGCCTTCGTCGTCGCTGCGCAGGCGGGGACGCAGTGTCGTTGCGCTACCGCCTTGGAATGCGCGACGGAAGACGCTCGATTCCCGCCTCCGCGGGGGTGACCGGATGTGCAGGATTCAGGCTTCGTTCCGACAGCGTCCGGAGCCTTCACCTCTCGCGCCTGCAGCGGGACTCAGACGTCGCCCCGCTCGCTCAGGCATTCCTCGTCCGCGCGAGTGGGGGATCGCTCGCGAAGTAGCGCTTGATCCCGTCGTGGATCGAATCGGCGAGCCGCCCCTGATGGCGGTCGCTGCGGAGCTTCAGTTCCTCGTCGGGATTCGAGATGAACGCCGTCTCGACCAGGATCGACGGGATGTCGGGCGCCTTCAGCACCGCGAACCCGGCCTGCTCGACCACCGCCTTGTGGAGCGGGTTCACCGTACCGATGCCGTCCAGCACCTCTCGGCCGACCTTGAGACTGTCGCTGATCTGCGCGGTCTGCGAAAGATCGAGCAGCGTTCGCGCGAGCACGGGATCGCGCGCGTCGAGATTCACGCCGCCGATCAGGTCGGACGCGTTTTCCTTCTGGGCGAGCCATTTCGCGGCGGCACTGGTCGCCCCGTGTTCGGATAACGCGAACACCGACGATCCGCGCGCCGTGCGCTCGCGGAACGCGTCGGCGTGGATCGACACGAAAAGATCCGCCTGCGCCGCCTGCGCCTTCCGGACGCGCAGCGCCAGCGGCACGAAATGGTCGTCCTCGCGCGTCATTGTCGCGCGCATTCCGGGCTCGGCGTCGATCCTCGCCTTCAGCTTTCGCGCGATCGCGAGCGCCACGTTCTTCTCGTAGGTGCCGCGCTGGCCGATCGCGCCCGGGTCCTCGCCGCCATGGCCGGGGTCGAGCGCGACGATGATCCTGCGGCGGTCGGCCTTCCCCGAGTGCGCCTTCGGTTCTGCAGCGCGCCCCGGCCGCGCATCGGGGGCCCTCGCCTCGCCGCCGGTGACGCTGCCTTTCTCGTCGAGGAGCGCCATCAACGGATCGACGGAAGTGAGCGGATAGAGATCGAGCACGATCCGATGTCCGAAACCGGCAACCGGCGGCAGCGCGAAGAGCTGCGGCCGGGTTTCCGTCTTGAGATCGAAGACGATGCGAAGCGCGTCGGCTCCCGCCCGGCCGAGCTCGATTGCCGCGATGTACGGATCGGACGATTGCAGCCGAAAAGGCAGGAGCTCGATTTCCGGCGAGGACTCGACACCGTCGAGGTCGAGCACGACGCGCGGCGGATCGCGAAGCACGGTCAGACTGATGCGGAATCGGCGCGGTCCCTTCGAGAATCACGCGCGTGTATTCCTGCGCCGGCCACAGCCGCGTCGAGGCGATCCGCGCGGCGATCGCCCATGCCGGCGACGGCGACGACGAATTGCGCAGCCGGAAGCAGGAGCCAGCGAAACGCGCGCCGGCGTGCGACGGAGATCGCGACTGCACGCTGCCGCCGGCGGAGTCCGTGATCATCGCGCGTAGACATCGCTCACCGGCCTCCGTGTGCGCTTCGAGCCGCAGACGGCGCCCGGGCGCGGGCGCAGCCGGCGGTTGCGTCAGCGTGAGCCACAGATCGGGTGGCGGCAACAGGCTCCCCACGCGCTCTGGCCATTCGACCAGGCAGACGGCATCGTTGCGGAAGCAGTCGGCAAGTCCCGCCGTTTCCCATTCGCGTGGATTGGCGAACCGATAGAAATCAAAGTGATAAAAGTATAAGCTCGAAAAAGGATAATATTCAACCAGCGTGTAGGTGGGGCTCTTCACCGCGTCCCGTCCAACCCAATGCGCGCAGGCAGCCTCGCGCCAGCGTCGTCTTTCCCGCGCCGAGCTCGCCGGCGATCGCGACCACCATTCCGCCGCGCAGCTCCGGCGCGAGGCGCGCGCCAGCCGCTTCGGTCGCGGCGGCGTCTTCGAGGTAGCGGGTCGCAGTCGACATCTCGGTTGAACCAGCACGCGTCTTCGAGCCATCGGGGCGTGGTGTACGCTTGCCAAGCATGAACGTCGCCGAACAACGCTCGGCATCGCGCGCCGAGCGCGGATTGGAGCGCGCTCGCCGCCGACATCGTGCGGTGGGGCCACGAATTCGGCTTCGAGCAGATCGGCGTCGCGGGCATCGATCTCGAAGCCGAGGAGGCGCGCCTGCTCGACTGGCTCGCGGCCGGCCGGCACGGGACGATGGATTATATGGCACGCCACGGCGTCGACTCGCGCGCGCCCCGCCGCGCTGGTGCCGGGCACGGCGTCGATCATCACCGCCCGGATGAACTATCTGCCGTTCGACGCGCGCTCGAGCAGCGAGGTCCTGGCCGATCCGCAGGAAGGCCTTCGTCGCGCGCTATGCGCTCGGCCGCGACTACCACAAGGTGTTGCGCGCGAAGCTCGCCCGACTCGCCGATCGGATTCGCGCCGCTGTGGGAGAAGTCGGCTGTCGCGTGTTCACCGACAGCGCGCCGGTGCTCGAAGTCGCGCTCGCCGCGAAAGCGGGAATCGGTTGGCGCGGCAAGCACACGCTGCTCCTGACGCGCGAAGCCGGCTCGTGGTTCTTCCTGGGCGAGATCTACACGGACCTGCCGCTGCCCGTCGAGCGCACCCGAGCCTGCGCATTGCGGGAGCTGCACCGCGTGCATCGACGCCTGTCCCACGCGCGCGATCGTCGCGCCCTACGAGCTCGATGCGCGGCGCTGCATCTCGTACCTCACGATCGAGCATGCCGGCAGCATTCCGCAGGAGCTGCGCCCGCTGCATCGGCAATCGCATCTACGGGTGCGACGACTGCCAGCTCGTCTGCCCCTGGAACAAGCTACGCGCAGGTCGCGCTCGAGCCGGATTTCGCCGTGCGCAATGGGCTCGACGATGCGGACCTGGTCGCGCTGTTCGCCTGGACGCCGAGGCGAGTTCGAGACGCGGATGGCGGGAAGCGCGATCCGCCGGATCGGATTCGAGCGATGGTCGCGCAACCTGGCAGTGGCGCTCGGCAACGCGCCACGCGATTCGAACATCATCGCCGCGCTCGAAGCGCGCGCCGACGACGCATCGCCGCTGGTCCGCGAGCACGTCGCTTGGGCGCTCGCGCGGCAGCGGGCGCCGCGTACGGACGACTGGGTGTGAAGGTGCAGGCCGTTGTTTCCGCGACGCCTGAATCCTGCGCAATCGTCATTGCCGCGAACGCGGGAATGAAGCGTCTTCGATCGAGAGTGCAAGGCAACGTTCGACGACACTGGGTCCCCGCCTGCGCAGGGACGACGGAGTGTTGGACGCGTCTGCCGCACTCGACTCGGGAACAACGTGTTGAGGGTTGAAAACCAGGCCCCGTTCACGCGCTGTCCACGAACGCGTTGCGGGACCGAACGCGCCCGTCCTATTTGTCCGGCGCCCACTTCACCAGGAACGCACGCATCGCCGCCGGATCGTAATCGGTCGCGGCCTCGAGCGCTTCGGTGTTCTGCGAGTGAAGGAGGCGCCCATTCGCGTCCAGCACGAAGAGGTGCGGATACCCGGCTACGGGAGGGAAGCGGCGAAGGAACGCTTCGTTCGCGTTCTCCTTCGAGAAATTGACCTTGAGCCACACGTAATTCCGGTCGCGCAGTTGCTTGAGCTCGGGGTTCGCGGCGAAGAACCGGTCCAGCGTACGGCACGGCACGCACGAATCGCTGCCGACCTCGACCAGCACGCTGCGGCGGGCGGCCCTCGCGATCCGCAGCGCAGTGTCGAGATCCTGCGCCGGGTCGCGCGCCGGATCGAAATCGGGCGGCAACGGGCGCGTCTCGCTCGCCGCGAGCGCGGGGAGCGGCGCGCACAACGCCGTCGCAAGGGCCAGAAACCGCCGGCGGGCGACCCGGATACCCGCAACCCGTTTCGAGAGCGAGAGATTCCGCATCGGGTAATTATGCATCGAATTCGGGAACGCGGCCCACCCGGCTACCGGATCAGCTGGTTCATCGATACGATCGGCAGCATGACCGCCAGCACGAGAACGAGCACGATCGCGCCCATCGCGACGATCAGCGCCGGCTGGATCAGCGCCGCAAACCACGTGAGCCGCCGCTCGGCTTCGCGTTCGAGCTCGTCGGCGGCGCGGGCGAGCATCGGCGGGAGTTGCCCGCTCGCCTCGCCGTTGGCGACGAGATGGATCAGGACCGGCGGAAAGACGCGTTGCTCCTTCAGTGCGCGCGCGAGTGAAACGCCTTCGCGGACCAGCGCCGCGGCCGCGGCGGCCGCGCGTCTGAGCGGCAACGCCCAGACGACGTCGCGCGCGGCATCGAGCGCGCGCAAGAGCGGCGCACCGCTCCCCGTGAGGATCGAAAGCGTGCTCGCGAAGCGCGCGGTGTCCACCGCGGTGACGAGACGCCCGGCGACGGGCAGCCGCAGGAGCGCCGCGTGCCACCGGGCGCGGAAGGCGACACGGCGGTTGGCGAGGGCGAATGCGGCGATGAGCGCCGCGATCCCGGCAATCCAGAACCATCCTGTCGCGCGGAAGAAGTCGCTCAGCGCGATCAGCGCCTGCGTGAGCCACGGCAGCGTCTGCCGACTCTGCTGATACACGGAAACGACTTGCGGAACGACGTAGACCAGCAGCACCGCGATCACCGCGAGCGCGATCACCGTGACGAGCGCGGGGTAGATCAATGCCAGCGTGAACTTCTGTTTCAGCACCTGCCGCGCCTCGAGATAATCGGCGAGGCGCGTCAGCACGTCGGGAAGACGCCCCGTCTCCGCGCCGACGGCGGCAAGGCCGCGATAGAGCTCGGAAAAGGTGCGCGGCCAGCGCGCGAGTGCGACCGTCGAGCGTTTCTCCCGCTGCGACCTGCGCGCGCAACGCGCTGTAGACTTTTGCGGCTCGGGCATCGTCGGCCTGTTCGGCCACGGCGGCCAGTGCCTGATCGATCGGCATCCCCGAGCGTGTCAGCGTCGCGAGAAGCCGGGTCGTGAGCGATATGCGAGGCCGGCGACAGCCGCGTCCGGTCGACCGTGCCTCCCGCGTCCGTGCTGTTGGCGGCGTCTATCGCCGTCGGGAACAAGCCTTCGCCGCGCAGCTGGTCGCGCACCTGTCGCGACGATTCCGCGTCGACGAGCCCGCGCCGCGGCTTGCCGCGGGCGTCGACTGCCTCGTAACGGAATTCGGGCATCGGATCGGCGGCACGAGCCGTTTCAGGCCTCGCGCGTGACGCGAACGAGTTCGGCGAGCGAGGTCGTTCGGTCGGCGAGCCAGCGCGCGCCGTCGCGCCGCAGCGGCGTCATGCCGCCGGCGACGGCCGCCGCACGCAGCGCATGTTCCGGCGCCCGATCGTGGATCAGCCGCCGCACGCGCTCGTCGACGACGATGAGCTCGTAGATGCCGGTGCGACCACGATAACCGGTTCGGTTGCATTCGTCGCAACCGGCGGGCGCCGAAAGCGGCGTCGTTGCCTGCAGGCCGACCTCGGAGAGGAGCGCCGCTTCGCCGGCCGTCGGCGCCGCCGTCGCGCGGCACGCGGGGCAGAGCGTGCGCACGAGGCGCTGCGCGAGCACGCCCAGCAAGCGACGACGCGAGCAGATACGGCTCCACGCCCATGTCGGCCAGTCGCGTCACCGCGCTGGCTGCGTCGTTCGTGTGCAGGGTGGCAAGGACGAGGTGGCCCGTGAGGGAAGCCTGCACGGCGATCTGCGCCGTCTCGAGATCGCGGATCTCGCCGATCATGATGATGTCCGGATCCTGGCGCAGGATCGACGCGGAGCGCGCGCGCGAAATCGAGCTCGATCTTGCGGATTGACCTGCGTCTGGCCGACGCCGTCCAGCGCGTACTCGATCGGGTCCTCGACGGTCATCATGTTGAGCGTGCCGCGCGGCAGCCGCGACAGCGCAGCGTAGAGCGTGGTCGTCTTGCCCGAGCCCGTCGGACCGGTGACGAGCACGATGCCATGCGGCTCGCGGATCAGCCGATCGACGGCGTCGCGAACGCCCGTGCCCATGCCGAGCGCCGTCGAGATCGAGCTGCGCCGAGTCCTTGTCGAGGAGCCGCAGCACGACGCGCTCGCCGGAGCCCGTCGGCAGCGTCGAGATGCGGACGTCGACCTGCTTGTCGCCGAGCTTCAGTCGCGATGCGGCCATCCTGCGGCAGACGCTTTTCCGCGATGTCGAGGCTCGCCATGATCTTCAGGCGCGACACGAGCGCGGCGTGCAGCGCGCGCGGCGGCTCGATGACGTCGTGCAGGACCCCGTCGACGCGGAAGCGCACGACCGAGCGCGCTCGTAGGGCTCGAAGTGCAGGTCGGATGCTCGCTCGCGCAGCGCCTGCAGCAAGAGCGCGTTGATCATCCGGATCACCGGCGCCTGCGCGCCGCTGTCGAGCAGGTCTTCGGCCGGCGGCAGATCCTGCATCAGCCGCGCGAGATCCGTTTCGCGCGAGAGATCCTGCGAAAGCTGCGCGACGCCGCCGCCCGCGACGTTGTACGCGCGCGCGAGCTCGGCGGCAAAGCGCTCGGCATCCACGGCCCGGGTCGTGAGCGGCCGCTGCAGCACGCGCTTCAACTCGGCGATGCCGTCGCCGGTGGCGTCCGGCCGGGTCAGGACGACGACTGCGCCCCCTTCCTCGCCCAGGACGAGCACGCCCTGCGCCTTCGCGAACGCGTAGCTGATGCGCTGCGCGGGGGCCCCAGCGGGCGCCGGAGCAGGATTGGCGGCCATCGCGGGTTCGGCGCCGTGCGCTTGCCTCAGGGCTTGACGCCCGGGGCGCTGGTCGAGGGGGGCTCCGGCGCCGCCCAGAATCCGCCGTTCGATGGTGCCGGCACCGGGGTGGGCGGCGGCACCGCTGCCGGTGTGCCGGGCATCACGCCTTCGGGCGGCAGCTGCGGCTGCGTCGGGTCGCGCCAGAAGAGGCGCTCGGGCGGGGCGGACCGCTGTTGCTCGCCCATCAGGAAATCGTAGCGCTCGGAGGTAAGGGAGCGGCCATCGGCGGTCGTGCGCACGACGGTCGGCTTGAGGAACACGAGCAGGTTCGTCTTCACGCGGTGCCGTGCGTCGTAGCGGAACAGCGCGCCGGCGATCGGGATCTGGCCCAGCAATGGCACGCTGTCGCTGCCGTCGGTCAGCTGATCGTCGATCAGCCCGCCGAGCACGACGATCTGGCTGTCGTCGATCACCACCGAGGACTCGAGCACGCGCTTCGTTCAGCACCACGTTCTGCGCGCGTCGACAGCGTGGGATCGATCCGCGAGACCTCCTGGTAGACGACGAGACGGACGGTGCCGCCCTCGGTGATCTGCGGCTTGACGCGCAGCATCAGGCCGATGTCCTTGCGCTCGAACGTCTGGAAGGGCGTAACCGTGGTCGTGTTGCCGGTCGTCGCGTAGCTGCCGGTGAGGAGCGGAATGTTCTGGCCGACGAGAATGCGCGCCTCCTCGTTGTCGAGCGTCAGCAACGTCGGCGTCGACAGGATGTTGGCGTTGACCTGCGTTTCGAGCGCGCGGGCGAGGAATGCGAGATTGGTGATTTGGCCAAGGCCCGGAATGTAGATCGTGCCCTTCATCACGCCGAGGTTGAGACCTTGTGCGGCGTTGCCCGGGTTGACGGCGACGTCGATGATGTTGCTGCCGCTGCCGCGCGGCGTGAAGTTGGTGCCGCCGATGACGCGCGTCTGCGTCGTGTTGTACCCGGACAGCGCCTGCCACTGGATGCCGAACTCGGCGGCCTTGTCGGCCGACACCTCGCAGATCAGCGCCTCGACGAAGACCTGCGCGCGGCGCACGTCGAGCTTGTCGATGATCGCCCGCAGGTTGTTGTAGACGGGCTCGGGCGCCATGATGACGAGCGCATTGTTCGCGGTGTCGGCGGTGATCGTCACGCCGTTCGCCGAGAATGCCTGCGCGCCGACCGTCGCGGCGATGCGGCGCGGGTGCGGCGCCGGGAACCGTCGCCACCGTCGGCGTCGCCGCGGTGCTCATCGATGTCGTGACGGTCGTCGCCGACGAGAACCCGGTCGTTGTGGGCGCTCCGCCTTCACTACCGGTCAGCATCGCGCGCAGCGTCTGCGCGACATGCGCGGCCTCGGCGTTCTTGAGGTAGACGATGAACATGTTCCCGCCGGGCCTCCCGGGGGTGTCGAGCTGCTCGATCAGCTGCCGGATCCGCGCGATCCGTCCCGGGTTGTCGGCGCGCACGAGGATGCTGTTCGAGCGGGGATCGGCGATGACGGTGACGCGTTGCTGGCTGTCGGCGCCGGCGCCCGCCGCAGCGCCCGGGGCGGCCTCGGCGATCAGGCGGTTCAGCAGCGTGACAATGTCGAGCGCGGACGCGTAGCGGAGCGGGACGACGACGGGCTCGCTGCCCGGCGGCTGATCGAGCGAGGCGATGATGCGGTCGATGCGCTTGAGATTGTCGGCGTAGTCGGTGATCACGAGCGCGTTGGCGTTTGGGTACGCGGCGATCGCGTTGTTTGGCGTGATGAGCGGTCGCAGCACGTTGACGAGTTGCGCCGCGGATTCGTAGCGCAGCGTCATGACCTGGGTGACGAGCCGATCGCCGCTGGCCGTCACGGGGCCGCTCGCAACCACGCCGCCTTGCTGCTTTGCGTCGGCCTCCGGCACGATCTTCACCACGCCCTCGCTTTCGACGGCAGCGAATCCCTGCAAACGAAGCGCGGAGAGCAGCGTCGGGTAGACGAGGCTCCTGGGCACGGGGCGCGCGGAGATGATGTTGACGGTGCCTTTGACCCGGGGATCGACGACGAAATTGCGGCCCGTGATCTCGGCCACGGCCTTTACGACGGCATCGATATCGGCGTTGACGAAATTGAGCGTGACCGCCTCGTCGGCCGCGGCGGCGAAGGTCGTCGCGAGGGCGAAAAGCGCCGCGGCGACGGCAAAAACCAATGCCCGGACAGCCCGGGCTGCGCGCGCCGGACCGGGCGGGTGGCATAAGAGGTGCGGTTCCGGCTGCAAGAAGATGGCGTTCGTTCCTGAATCCACTCGATCGGCAAGAGCCCGGCGCCTCGCGGTCAAACTGCATGAATCCGCGCGTAGAACGTCCTTTTCGCGGCCATCGGCGATTTTCGGGAATAATAGCATGCACTTCCGCAGGGTCCCGCCCCGGCGATCGGCGCAGAAACGACGCTGAATCCGAAAGGGCGCGCCGAGGCATCCAACGGCGTGAACCCTGTGCATTCGGAGATTCCATGCCTACGCCCGTCGCTGCTGCAGTGCCGTCCCGGCGCACGCGTCGATTGGTCCTCGGCGGCGCGCTTCTCGTCGCCCTCGCACTCTGGCAGGCGCCGAGGACGAACGTCCAGGCAGAGGAAACGAAGCGCCCCACCCCCCCTTCGCCGGCTGCCGCCTCGCCCGCAGAGCCGGATACCCTGGCCGGCGAACCCCGCGCCAGGGACGCGAGCGGCGCACAGGCGACGGTCAAGGTCGAGACCGACGCCAACGGCAGGAAGACCGTTACCGTCGAAAAATCGGTTGCAGGCGAGCCCGACGCTGAAGTCGAGAAGGATACGTCCCCGGTGCTCGGCATCGGACCGGTACGGCACGGCAAGCACGTGACGGTCGGTGTCTTCGGGAAGGACCGCGAGTACGATTCGTTCAACGATTTCGTCCACAACGAGCCGGAGCTCGCCGGGATGATCGTGGCGGTCGTTTCGATCGTCTTCCTGTCGCCGGTGCTGGTGATCGCGCTGATTCTCTGGTATCGGATCCGCAAGAACCGGATGCTGAACGAGACGATGCTGAAGCTTGCCGAAAAAGGCATCGTGCCGCCTGCGGAAGCCCTGGGCACCCTCGCCGGCAACGCGACGGCCTCGACGGCAGTGCCCCCGTCGGCGGCAGCGCTCTACGAGCAGGCGAAGCAGATCCGTCGCCGCGTCGCCTCGTCCGATCTGCGCAAGGGGGTCATCCTGGCAGGGGTCGGTCTCGGGCTCACCTTCTACTCGATGTTCGACGACGGCACGCCCAACGGGCTGGGGCTCGTGCTGCTGTTCGTCGGGATCGGTTACATCGTGCTCTGGTGGTTCGAGGACCGGCAGGTCGCCCGTGCCGCGGCCGGCGCGACCAACGCGCCCCCGACCCCGCCTGCGGGCGGGATGGGTGGACCGAGCGGAAGCGCGTGATCCGCGCGGGCCGATGGCGTCACCGGCGGTCACCGATGCAACGCTCATTGCACGCGTCGTCGTCCACGATGACCGGCACGCGTTCTCGGAGCTCGTGCGGCGCCACCAGTCGGCGGTGCGCGCGACGCTCCGCCGGCTCACCGCCGGGAACCATGCGCTCGCCGACGACCTCGCGCAGGAGACCTTCATGCTCGCCTACCGCAACCTGAAGTCGTTCCGCCAGGAAGCGCAGCTCCCGACCTGGCTCTACCGGATCGCGACCAATGCGTTCCTGGCGGACGCGCGCAAGCGCAAGGAGGAACTCCTGGGCGACCGCGACGCGAACATCGCCGCCGACGACGAGGGCGAGGCGCCGGATCCCGAAGCGCACGGCGGCGATCACGCCCGGGGGGCGGCGCTCAAACTCGATCTGGAGCGCGCGATGGCGGTCCTCTCGGACGCCGAGCGGGCCGCGATCGTCCAGTGCTACCATAACGACCTGTCGCACGAGGAGGCCGCGTACGTGCTCGATTGCCCCGTGGGCACCGTGAAGACGCACATCCTGCGTGCGAAGCAGAAGCTCAAGTCGCTGCTCGCGGCCTGGGCACCCGAGTAGACGCAACCAATGACGAGCGATCGATCCCTCCCCCGGCAGACGGCGGCGACGGCTGGCTCGAGCGCACGTTGCGCGATGACGGCCTCGCCCATCGCGCAGGCTATCTGCCCGACGATGGCTTCACCGCCCGGGTGATGGCGAAGCTTCCTGGCGCGCTGTCGCTGCCGGCATGGCGCAAGCCGGCGGTCATCGCGCTGTGGGCGGCAGCGAGCGCAGGCATCGCGCTTGCGCTTCCCGGCGCCTACGCCGATATCCTCCGCGAGTACCTCCGCATCGTTGCCGGATATCCCGTTACGCTGGGACAGATCGCCACGGGCGTCGCGCTCTGCGGCGTCGCGAGCTGGACGGCAATCATCCTGGCGCTGCGGCACAGCTGACGGTTTCCGCCGCGATCGAAGCGCAGCGGCCGCCCGCGGGTGGCCGTGCGTCTCGCGCACGCATCGGCGAAGCGGCTACTCGAGCTTGAAATTCACTTCGACTTCGCCGATGTATTTCTCGCCCTCGGGCCGGAATTTCCACGTCTTCAGGGCCTCGATGACCGCGCGGTCGAAGTGACGCGGCGGCTCGGCTGAAACGATGATCACCTCGGTGACGTTGCCCTTTTCGTCGATCATCACCCGCGCCAGCACGTGGCCTTTCTCGATCCCGGCGCGCATCGCCGCCTGCGGAAAGACCGGATCGTCGCCGCCAATTCGCTTGATGCCACGCCGAATCGCCGGCTTCGGCGGCGCCGGCGGCTCCACGGGAGCGGGCGGTGCAATGACGTGCGGCTCGGTTGGCGGCGTCGGCGTCACCGCGGTAATGACCGGCGCCTCCTGCGTCGTGGGCACCTGGACGTCGGGGGGCGGAACGTAGGTCTCGACCGGTGCTTTGATCTTCGGAGCCTCGACGATCTTTTTCGGCGGCGGCGGAGGCGGAGGCGGCGCCTTCAATTCCTCGACGATCGTCGCGCTAAGCGGCTTCTTGATCACCTCGACGACGGTGCGCCCGAGGCCGCTCAACAGCGCCCAGATGACGAGCGCATGCACGAGAACCACGAACGCGATCCCGATGACGTGCCTCGTCGGGTCTCTTTGCTGCTGTGCGAAATCCATGTCGATGGGGCTCCAGTACGCTCCGCGGCGTTCGTCTACCGATTACTCGTCGATGAACTGCTCGCTGCCGACGACGCCGATCTTGGTGAGGCCGAGCCGCTGCGCCGACGCCATCACTTCGGCGACGACGTCGTACTTTGCGTCCTTGTCCGGACGAAGGTGAATTTCGGGCTGCACCGACTGCTCGGCCGCGGCCTTGATCTTTTCCTCCAGCGCGGCGCGATCCGGGACGATCTCGCCGTTCCAGTAGATCTGGCTCGACGCATCGACGTCGATCTTCACGACCTCGGGCAGCACGAGCGGCGGCGGCGGGTTGCCGACGGGCATGTTGAGATTGACTGCATGGAGCTGGATCGGAATCGTGATGATCAGCATCACCAGGAGCACGAGCATCACGTCGATCAACGGCGTCGTGTTGATGTCGATCATGACGTCCGGATCGCCCGATCCGCCGGGGGAGCCCACGTTCATTGCCATGGCCTGTTCCTCTCGTAGGGGTTGCTCTCGGCGGAATCGTCAGCCGCCGCGAACGGGCGGCTCGGTGATGAAACCGACTTTCGCGATTCCCGCCCGCTGGACGGCATAGATGACGCGCCCGACGCCGTCGTAGCGCGCGCGCCCGTCCCCGCGAATCTGCACCTCGGGCTGTGGTGTCAGCACGGAGATCTTCTTGAGGCGGTCGATCAGCGCTGCCGTGTTCTGGATCTTGAGATCGTTCCAGTAGATGCCGCCTTTTTCATCAACGGAGATGACGATGTTCTCCGGCTTGGTTTCGCGGATCTCGTTGCGTTCCTTCGGCAGCTGGACCGGGATCGACGTCGTCACGACCGGAATCGTGATCAGAAAGATGATCAGCAGCACCAGCATCACATCGACAAGCGGCGTCGTGTTGATCGTCGAGACGACCTCGTCCTCCGCCCCGTTCCCGGGGCCGACGTTCATCGCCATGATAAGGGCCTGTTCATGTTATGTCCGCAAACGCGAACGGGTGGCATGGGGCGCCAATCGAGGCGCACGATGTTGACGAATTCGGAAGCCAAGACGGGCGTCGGAGCAAGGCGAGCAACGAAGAGTGGCGCCCCAGCGCCGCCCGTTCCCTCCGGGTTGCTGCCGAAAGCGCCAGGCGCTGTGTTGCAAAGCCTCGCCGGGCAGCCGGCCCGTCTTCGTTTTGCGCCTTGCGCCTGGCGCTTTCGGCGGTGCAACGCGTTCGTGGCCATAGCACGAACGGGCCCTAGGCCTTGGCGGGAGACTTGGGTGCGGACAGCAGCACGGCGTGCAGGTCGGCGCCGAAACCGCGCACGTATTCCATCGCCGTCTTGTTGCGCCGGACGAGCCAGTTGTAGCCCAGCACCGCGGGCACCGCGACGGCGAGACCGAAGGCGGTCATGATCAGCGCTTCGCCCACGGGGCCCGCGACCTTGTCGATCGACGCCTGGCCGGCGATGCCGATCGCAGTGAGCGCGTGGTAGATCCCCCAGACGGTGCCGAAGAGTCCCACGAAGGGCGCCGTGGAGCCGACGGTCGCGAGGAACGCGAGGCCGTCCTGGGCGCGGCTCTGAATGTTGTCGATCGCGCGCTGGATCGACATGCTGATCCACGCGTTCATGTCGACGTTGCCGAGGAGCCCGGTATGCTTGGAGCTCGCCTCCAGACCCGTTTCGGCGATGAAGCGGTAGGGGCTGCTCTTCTTCAATCCTTCGGTGCCTTGCCGCACCGACGGCGCCTTCCAGAACGTCTTTTCCGCCTGCTTCGCGTGGCGGCCCATCTTGTACTGCTCGTAGACCTTGGTGATGATGATGTACCAGCTGCCCATCGACATGATGGCCAGGATGCCGAGCGTGAAGCGCGCGACGATGTCGCCGCCCGCCCAGAGCGCCTGCAGGCCATACGGGTTGTCGACCACTTCCGTCGCCCTCGGGGCCTTCGCGGCAGGAGCGGCTGCCGGCGCGTTCGCCTCCGGGGCGGCTGGCGCCCCCGCCGTTGCCGGGGCGCTCGGTGCCGATGGCTGTCCCTGCGCGTTAGCGAGCGGAACGACGGCCGGCGCAGCGGCGACAAGCAGAGCCGCGGCCAGAGCGGCCCAACGGGTAATCTTCAACATGGTGTCTCCAGGCAGATTTGTTCGGTCGGAAAATAGGCCTGAGGATCCGGCCTCCCTCGGGCGACGGATATCGCGGACGGCGCTCCCCTCCGCCCCTTGGAAACGAAACCTGGCATCAGGATGCGATCGGAGGACGGGGCCGGTCGGGACGGCCCGTTTCGGTGACTCCGCTGTGCATCACAGCCTGACGCCTTGCTCGCGCACGCCAAAACGCATGGCCCCGCCGCGGGGCGGGGCCAAGCTCTCCTCAGAAAGTGGCGGCATTCTACACAAAAGCGGCGAAAAGTCCACCCGGGAATCTGCACGAACGCCTGCGGCACCGACGCCGCGGTCGGGTGTTTCCCGGCCCCGATTCCATCGCGCGCGCGGGCGGCGCGAAGTGTGCGGCACCGGCGGGTCGATCAAGCGTGCCGCGCGAGCCTTTAGGCGGGCCTTAACGCGTGCGGTGGGCGTTGATCTTGTCGAGCTTCGCGGCGTAGAGCTCACGGGCGCCGCGGGTCGGGCTGCTTTCGATCGCGATCGTTATTTCCTTGCGGGCGCGATCGAAGTCGCCGAGCCCGACGTAGGCGGCGCCGAGCCAGAAATGGAATTCGTGGTAATACGGCTCACGGTCGACTTCCTTGGCGAACAGATCCCTTGCCAGAGCGTAGTCACCGGAGCGCATCGCGACGATTCCGCGGTTGAAAAAGCTGAACGGCGGATCGGGCTCGATTTGCGCGAGCTTGCGCGCGAGTTCGTCGGCCTCTGTCGTGCGTCCCAGCGCTTTCAGCACCGGCACCAGATTCGACATTACGCGGGTGTTCTTCGGCTCCACCGCCAGCGCGTAACTCAGGGCCTGCTCGGCCTGTGCGAGATTGCCGTGTCGATCGTAGATGGCGCCCAGCGTATTGTACGAACTTACGAACTTCGGGTCCTGAGCGATCGCTTCGCGCGCCCACCAATACGCGTCGTCGAGTTGATTCGCAACCATCGACTCGACTGCGCGATTGTTCATGTACATCGCGACGATGGTCCTCTCGCCGATGACGCGCGTATGCATGCCGCGAATATCGGCTGGCGGCAGGAAGTCGATCGTCAACTTGTCGCTATCGTAGTAGTGGGGTGCGACCTGGGAGTCGGGCGTGCCCAGGGTCAGATTGACGTGCCCGACCAAGAGGTAGACGTCGCCCGTGCGGCTCCACGTGTCGTCGACGTAGGCCTGTTGGTACTTGACCGTGAGCCCCATTTCCTTCGCGAAGGCGGCGGTCATGATGACGAGTGAGAGGCAATTGCCGGCACGCGCCGCGAAGGCCTGCGCCGCGTTGCGCGTCATCGTCGACTCGTATTCGAGCTGCAGCTGATGCTTGCTGTAGAGCGCGTCGAAGAGCCCCTGCTGCGGCCCCTTGACCTTGACATCGGCGGCAATGTCGGCGGCCAGGTAGCGCTTCATCGGCGGACTTACGGCGAAGACGTCGTCGGCGTCGATGCGCTGCGATGGCGCGGCGAACAAGCGATCGTTGAACAGCCGATCCGATGAAAGCGGCGCGGGAACGTTCGCACACCCGGCCACCAGCAGCGAAGCCAGCAAGACGACTCGGATGGTCATCGACGTCTCCTTTCGCGGACGGGAACGTCGGCGAAATCGAGCGGCGCGAAACGAGGCATGAAGCGCCAGCCCGCGCTCAGTCGCGCACCCAAGGGCGGACCGGATTGATTCTACCCCTCAAACTGGAGCCGGCGCCCGGCGCCATGACCCGCGCCGCCTGCCGGCGCGGCGGTAACGACGCGACCCTGCTTGCCCCGAGGTCTTTTCGCCGGGGTCGTCCCCGACGGCGTCCGGCGATACCTTGCGCGACCGCCTCGGCGCGAAGGCGTGCTGCGTTGTTGAAGAGCGGAATAAAATAGCCGCGGACGGCGTTGGTTTTCTGGTGCGGCACCACGTGAGGAGACATGCGATGCGAAAAGAACTGCTGCTTGCGCTGTTCCTGCCCTTGGTGGTTGCGGGCTGCCAGACGTGGGGGCCGGCATGGAGCGAGGTTACCGGGGATCGTTACGTGCCGGGTACCCTCTATCGCCGCCCTGCGATCATCGAGCACATCGACAGCCAGGGTGCGTTCGCCAGCGATCCGATCCGGGTCGAGCCGGGTATGCACGAGGTCCAGATCGGCGCGCCGGTCCCGGGATGGCGGGGAGGCAGCGACATCCAGGTGATGAAGCTCGACTTCGAGCCCTGCAAACGCTATTACATCAACGCCCAGTTCGAGAACAACGTCTCGCAGAACTGGAACCCGGTGATCGATTACGTCGAGCCGATTGCGGGCTGCTCCGTCACCGCGAGCAAGTAGGCGCTCGACGGCGTGACGATGCCCGCGCCTGGCGGCGCCGGACTCCTCGGGACGCGCTGCGCGTCGTCGACGTCGGCTACGATCATTTGATCAGCGGGAACGTCGCGGCGATGTCGTAGGCCTGATACGCGCGGATCTTCGATTCGAGCTGAAGGTAGCGGGCGGCCATCTTCGGCGGCAGCGCCTTCATCACCGCGTTCTGGAGCTTGCGCCGCGCCTTGATCTCGTTTTCGTCGGCCGCCATCAGCTCCGCTGCGAGTGTCTTGGCGTAGAGGTCGGAAAGCGGCTTGTTCAGGCTCAACAGGTCCATGACGACGACGGCGCGCTGGCGATTGGTGGCCGTAAGCACGCGCTGGTAAGCGTCGTACAGCGGCCAGAACTTCTTGGCCTCGGCGTCGGTGAGCTGAAGCGTCGATGCGACGAATGCCTTCTTGTCGGCCTTGACCGCATCACGCAGCGCCTGCATGTCGGTCGCGCCCGCGAACTTGTCCTCGGCGGCGGCGAACGGCGCGGTGATCATTGCGACGCCGAGCAGGATGGCGGCCAAGCTGTTCTTCATCTTCATTCCTCTATGTCGGGCGTCGTGACTTGGGCTCGAACCCGGCCGTTCGACACGCGCGCCGTGCGAAAAAAACGGGGCCTCGCGGCCCCGTTCGAATGCAGTCTTCCGGCGTCGCGCTGCCGGTCGATCAATAGGAAAAGATGACCCGACCGTAGACCACACGTCCACGCGGATCGTACACCGACGGATCGTACCCGTACTGGAACTGGTTCGCCGTGTAGATGAACAGTTGCGGGTCCGTATCCATCAGGTTGCGAACGCCCACGACGAACTGGAGGTACTTGTAGGCGGAATAGGTGCCCTGCAAGTCCCACAGCGTCTGCGAGTTCACGAAGTGGGGCGTTACGCCATCATCCTGGTTGGGTGCCGTCTCGTAGCCCGAGATGTAATGGTTGGTCAGCGTTGCGCCCCACGGACCGTAGTTCCAGTTGAGCGACACGGTCTGCTTGTAGCGCGGGATAACGCCGCCGGTGATCGGGAGCGTCAGCGGATTTTGCGTATTGGGGTCGACGATCGTCCCGATGTTGTGCTCGACTCCCGTCGCAAGGCTCAAGTCGGCCTTCAGGTAATAGGTACCCTGGTAATCGATGCCCCACGTGCCCCACGCCGAGGGCACCTTCCAGTTCGCCGCGAAGTCGAGGCCCTCGAAGTTCGCCTTGCCGGCGTTCTGCAGCGTCTCGGTGACCTGCTGGACCGAGCCGTCCGGGTTGAAAATGACTTCGTTCGGGGCGTAGAGGAACGTGCCGGCGCGCGCCGCGTTGATCTCGGCCAGCGCCGACGGCGTCACGATGTAGTTGTCGATCTTGATGCCCCACCAGTCGACGCGACCGGTGAAGTTCGGCGCCGGCGTCCAGACGAAGCCGAGGTCGCCCTGCTGCGATTTTTCCGGCTTCAGCAGCGGATTGCCCCCGGTGGTCGCGTTGACCTGCTGCGGACCCAGGTCGAGAAACAGCGGGTCGACGAACTGCTCCGACGTGCCGAGCGTCACCGGCTTGTGCAGCTCGCCCATCGCAGGTGCCCGGAAGCCGTTGCCGAAGCTCCCCCGGACCATGCCCCAGCTGTAGGGCTGCCAGGTCGCCGAAAGCTTGCCGGTGATCGGCGTGGCGTCGTTCTGGATATCGTTGTAGTGGTCGACGCGGCCGGAAGCGTCGAAGTTGAGGGTCTTGGTGGCCGGAATCGCGAACTCGATGTAGCCGCTGGTGACGATCCGGCTGCCGTTCTGCGTCGCGGTCGCGCCCCCGAGGCCGGCGATGTCGCCCGAGCCCAGGATGTCCGGAACGACGACGTCGTAGTTCTGCCACAGGTTGGTGAACCCAATGTTCATCGCGACCGGCCCCGCGGGAAGCTCATAGATGTTGCCGGTCGTCTTCGCGTTGAACGAGCTGAGCTTCTCCTTCGCCGTGGCCGTCGGGCCGACATAGTTGGAGGCGCTAAGTGCCGCGGCGAGCGTGTCGTTCTGCACCCCACCCGCCGACCACGGGTCGACGTACGATCCAGGCGTGTTGCCGACGGTGTTCCACGCCTTGGTAAAGGCGAGCTGCGAGAAGTAACCGGCAACGACCGTGCCGTCCGACTCGCTCTGGCTGTACTGGCCGTTGATGTCGTAGTCCCAGTCCTTGAGCCAGGTGCCCTTCACGCCGGCGATCCACTGCTGCTGGGTGTTGGTGTCGAGCTCGGTGCGCTCGCCCGCGGCGAACGCCCGGTTCGAGACGGCGAGAGGCTGCCCGTCCATCGCGGCCAGGCCGTGGCTCTGCAGCCAGGCGTGCGGATAGTTGGGGTTTTGCGGATAGATGAGCAGCGCGGCGTCGACGCCCGATCCCTGAAAGGCGGTGTCGGTCGACAGGAAGGAGCCGCGCACGGGACTGGGCTGGTATTGTTCCTCCACCTTGTTCTGCGTGTAGAGCCCGGTGGCGTAAAGCTGCGCGTCCGGCGTCAGCTGCCAGTTGAGCGTGCCCACACCGCTCTGGGTCTTGACTTGGGGAAACAACCCCACGAATGGCGCCGAGTCGAAGAAACAGCGCTTTCCGGTCGAGGGCGCCGTCGCCTTGTTCGGGGCGTCGTACATCAGCATCGCCGCGCATCCGGGAGAGTCCGCACCCGGATTGCCGTAGCCCGTCGTCGTATAGCCAAACGGGTTGGTGGCCGACCGCGCCTGGGCGGGGTCGGTGGAATAGGTGATGCCCGGTTTCCAGGCCGCCTCGATGTTGCCGCTGGGCGTGGCGCCGGCGACGTAGTACGGCGGAAGGTTGGCGGTTTTCGCAAAGTCGCGATCCTTCGCGAACAGCGCGTCTTCCTTCTTGTACTGGTAGGAAAGCGTGGCGTTGAACTTGTCCTTGGTCAGGTCGCCGAAACCGCCGCTCGCCCAGAAGTTGTTGGTCTGCCCGCCGCCGCTCCGCGTCGGCGTGTCGTATTCGTAGCCCGCCGTCAGCCCGGTGAAGTTGCGCCGCAGCACGAAGTTGATCACGCCGGCCACCGCGTCGCTGCCGTAGATGCTGGACGCGCCGTCGGTCAGCACTTCCACGCGCTCGATCGCCGAGATGGGAATGGCATTGATGTCGACGCCGGTGGCGAGCTCCTGGGCGAACGGCGTCATCCGCTGCCCGTCGATCAGGACCAGCGTGCGCACCGAACCCAGGCCGCGCAGCGAAACCGACGATTGTCCGTACGAGGCCACGCCCGCGAGCGCCGAACCGCTGATCGCGCCGGTGCTGGCGGTCGCGGAAATCGTCTGGATGAGCTGCTCCATGTTCTGCACGCCGCTGCGCGCGATGTCGTCCCTGGTCAGAACCTGCACCGGCAGCGATTGATCTTCGAGGGAGCGCTTGATGCCGGAGCCCACGACCTCGACTTTGATCGTCTCCGTCCCCGGCGTGGGCGTGGCGTTTTGCGCCAACGCGGGGGCGCCGGCGATCAACGCGGCCGCGCCCAGTCCATTGGCGATTGCAATGAAAATCCTTTTCCGCTCGAACCTCATGGAAGCCCCCCCAGTAAGTAGACACCCAACATCTGAATTGCCTTGCGGCAAGTGTCCAAACATTACCCGAGCGTGAAATGCGACCGCAATCAATTGCTGTTCCGGCGGCGATCGGAGTCACAAACCTGTTGCAAATCTGCCAATGGGCGGCGATGCTTCATCGAGCTTTCCACTATGATCTGGCACGATCAGTTCGCCGGGGAAATCGCATGTCGCACCGCAGCATCGCCGCCTGCGAGTCGCGTTCTACCGGACCGTCCCGCTGCTATGGCATCGCTCGCTTCTTGCAACCGTTGTGCAGCGCGCGGCCTATCGCCGCCTGCCCTTATCGGCGTGAGGGGAATTGCGCCTTCTCGCAGTGCACGGTGCATGGCGGCGATTCCGGCCGGTGTTGACCTCCGTCGCGTGATTACCGGGAGATGCGCGAGATGATCGAGGCGACGCAGTGCGGACCGTTCCGGATCCTGCCTGCCCGGCGCGAGGATGCCGGTGCCGTCCTTGCGATGATCCGCGCGCTCGCCGATTACGAGAAACTCTCCCACCTGTGCGTTGCAACCGAAGCCGATCTGCAAGCGGCGCTCTTTGGTCCGCGACCCGCAGCCGAGGTGCTGATTGCCTGGAAGGATGACGTTCCGGCGGCGTTCGCGCTGTTTTTTCTCAATTTTTCGACGTTTCTCGGCCGCCCGGGCCTCTGGCTGGAGGACCTGTACGTTCGTCCCGAATGGCGCCGCCAGGGTTGCGCCCAGGCGTTGCTGCGGACGCTTGCCGGCATCGCCACTGACCGTGGCTGCGGCCGCTTCGAGTGGGCGGTGCTGGACTGGAACGCACCGGCGATCGAGTTCTACCGGTCACTGGGCGCGACCGTGCTGCCCGATTGGCGAATCGTGCGCGTGGTCGGCCCGGCGCTGCAGGCCCTCGCGGAGCCGCTAGCCCGCAATGGCGTCTGGGCGATTGACCCGACCGCGGTTATAATCCGCCCCTTTTCGCGCCGCGCCGGCGATCCCGGTGGGCGTTCAACTTTCGAGCAGAGACCCGGATGCCCGATGCCGACCGCCTGACCCTTCCCGCACTCGCTTCGCTCGCCCGCGGCACCGATTTCTGGTCGCTGCGCCTCGTCGAGGAGACGAGCGAGTCCTTCGCCGTCCGCAAGAACGTCGCGCTGCCGCCGTTCGCGTGCAGCGACCGCGGAGCGATGGTGACCGTCTACGCCGACGGCGGCTACGGTTACGCGGCCACCGGCGACACGTCGCCCGCGGGCATCGAGGCTGCGTTCGCGCGCGCCGCGTCGTGGGCGCGCGCCACCGCAAGGCGCGCGCTGTTCGACGCGCGGAGCCTGCCGCGCCCGGCGCCGCGCGGCGAGTATGCATCGCCTTCGATCGACGCCCCGGCGCGTTCCCGGCGCGAATGGTTCGACTTGCTGATGCACGAGTCGCGCGATGCGGCAATCGATCCGCGCATCGTCGACTGGGAAGCGAGCGATGGAGTCATGCGCGGCGACGCACCGCCTCGTCACCAGCGCGGGCGGCGACGTCGTCCAGCGCTACCGTTTCCTGTTCCCGGGGCTGTCGGTCAGCGCGCACGCGGACGGCGACACCCAGACGCGCACGTTGAACGGCTACCGCGGCATCTGCCAGCAGGGCGGCGACGAAGTGCTCGCGCGCTTCGGTTTCGTCGGCTGCGGGCCGCCGGATCGCCGAGGAGGCGCTCGAGCTCGTCGCGCGCGCCGAACTGCCCGAGCGGCACGATGGACGTGCTGCTTGATGCCCGACCAGATGATCCTGCAGATCCACGAGTCGATCGGCCACCCGCTCGAGCTCGACCGCATTCTTGGCGACGAGCGCAACTTCGCCGGCACGAGCTTCGTCACGCCCGACATGTTCGGCAGCTATCGCTACGGGTCGGACCTGCTCAACATCACGTTCGATCCCACGCGCAGCGGAGGAGCTCGCGAGCTACGGCTGGGACGACGATGGCTCGAGGGCCGAGCAAGGTCCACCTGATCCGCAACGGAATCCTGCAGCGGCCGCTGGGCGGCGCGATCTCGCAGGCGCGCGCGGGGCTCCCGGGCACGTCGAATTCGCGCGCCGACGGCTGGAACCGCCCGCCGATCGATCGCATGGCAAACCTGAACCTCGAGCCCGGCACCGCGACGCTCGACGGAGATGATCGCCGGCATCGAGCACGGCGTGCTGATGCAAACGAACTGCTCGTGGTCGATCGACGACTCGCGCAACAAGTTCCAGTTCGGCTGCGAGCGCGGGCGCCTGATCGAGAAGGGCAAGCTCGGCGACTGTGGTCAAGAACCCGAACTACCGCGGGATCAGCGCGAACTTCTGGCGTAGCCTCGCGCGCGTCGGCAACGCCGACACGATGCAGGTGCTCGGCACGCCATATTGCGGCAAAGGCGAGCCGTCGCAGTCGATTCGCGTCGGCCACGCCGCGCCGGCGTGCGTGTTCACGCGGCGTCGACGTGTTCGGGGGAGAAGGCTGATGCCGCCGCGTGAATCGACGCTCGCCCGCGAGACGATGGAGACGTACTTCCACGACCTCGCCGGCATGCTCGACGGGCTCGCCGTTGCGGGCGAAACGTACCTCGCGTGGTTCGCGGGCGAGGCCTCCGACTTCGTGCGCATGAACCGCGGCCGCGTCCGGCAGCCCGGCAGCGTGACGCAGCACTATCTGGATATCGAGCTCGATCCATGGCGCGCGCCATGCGACGCGGCGGGTGTCGCTCGCCGGCCACGCCGACGCCGACCGCGTCGCGTTGGAGGCCGCGGTCTCCGGGTTGCGCGGCGTGCTGCCCGATCTGGCCGACGACCCGCACCTGCTCTATGCGACGGAGGTTCGTTCGTCGCGGGAGGTTCGCGGCGAACCGCTCCCCGCGGCGGCGGAGGTGGTCGACACGGTGCTCGCCGCCGCCGCCGGGCTCGATCTCGTCGGCCTGTACGCCGGTGGCCCCGTCTATCGCGGCTTTGCAAACTCGCTCGGCCAGCGCAACTGGCACGAGGCGTCGGCGTTCAATCTGCAGTGGAGCGTCCATCACCACGCCGACAAGGCCGTGAAGTGCGGCCTGTCGGCCTTCGCGTGGGACGAGCGCGCGCTCGAAGCGAAGATGCGCGACGCGCGCGACGCGCTCGCCCACATCGCGCGGCCGGCCCGCGCGCTCGCACCGGGCAAGTACCGCGTGTTCCTCACGCCGGCGGCGGTCGAGGACATCGTTTCGATGCTGTGCTGGGGCGGCTTTTCCGCCCGCGCGCTCGAGACGAAGCAATCGAGCCTGACGAGGATGCGCGACGGCGCGGGCGAGGCAGCCGCGCTCGATCCGCGCGTGACGATCGCTGAAGCGACCGCCGACGGTGTCGCGCCCTCCTTCCAGAGCGAAGGGTTCGCGCGGCCGCCGCGCGTGCCGCTGATCGAGGCCGGGAAGCTCGTCGGCGCGCTGGTAGCGCCGCGCACCGCACGCGAGTTTTCGCTCGACACCAACGGCGCGAACGGCCAGGAAGCGCCGGAGTCCGTCGCGATGGCCGGCGGCGCGCTCGCCGGCAAGGATGCCCTCGCGGCGCTCGGCACCGGGCTCTACGTCGGCAACCTCCACTATCTCAACTATTCGGATCGTCCGGCGTGCCGGTTGACCGGGATGACGCGCTTCGCCACGTTCTGGGTCGAGGACGGCAAGATCGTTGCACCGGTCGACGTGCTCCGGTTCGACGACACGCTGTTCCGGATGTTCGGCCCGAATCTCGAGGCGCTGACCGCGGAGACCGAGCTCTTGCTCGCGAGCGACACCTACCACGAGCGGCAGCTTGCCTCGATGCGCCTTCCCGGCGTGCTGCTGTCCGAGCTGACGTTTACGCTTTAGCGCCGAAGTAGCGCAATCGAGCGCGGGTCCCTCGGCCTGCGGCCGGGGCGTCCGCTCATTTCTTCTCGGGCGCGGTCCCGTAGTTGAACATGTAGATCACGGCGCTGCGGATCTCCGGATCGGTGAGGTCCGCCATGCCGCCGCGCGGAGGCATGGCGCCGTGGCCGTTGATCGCCGAGCGGACCACGACGTCGAGGCCCTGCGTGACGCGCGGGATCCACGCGGCGCGATCGCCGATCTTGGGCGCGCCATTGACGCCGGTCTGATGGCACTTCGAGCACTGCGCCCGATAGATCGCCTCGCCCGTGCGCGCGACCGGCTTGTTCGTCCTGCTGATGGGCTCGGTCCAGTGGCCCCCCGACTGGTTGACCATGTAGGTGATCGCGCGCTCGATCTCGGTGTCGCTCAAGCCGGGGTTGCCGCCGTGCGGCGGCATCTGCCGGATGCCTTCGAGCGCGTGCTTGGTGAGGCCGGTCAATCCCTGCGCTTCACGCTCGGCCCAGGCTTTCTTGTCGCCGATCTTCGGCGCGCCGCCGGCGCCGGTGCCGTGGCAGGAGATGCACAGACTCTCCACCACCTCCTTGCCGGTGCGATCGGCATGCTGGCCGGCGGCGTTTCCCGCCGCCAACGATGCGCTCAGCACGAGAGCCGCAACGCCCGCACGCGTTTGGCGAGTGCTCGAAATCGACGTGCGGCCCGGAGCGATTCGTGTTCGGCTCATGATGATTTTCTCCGCGGGCAAGCGCGCGAGGCAGCAACCAGGGCGGAGGCGGCGGGAAGGCGTCCGGCGTCGGCGCGATCGGCAGGCGTCGAGGTCGACGGCGTGCCGCTGCGAGCAGGGTCCGGGGTCGCGACCTGCAGATGCGGCGTGAACGAATCGCGCACGGATCGATGAGAAAAGCGGGGACGCAGACCGCCGCCCCCGGTTGAAATCATGCCGTCACCAGGAGGCGTCACTGCCAACGGTAGATATAGGAGATCCCGACCACGGAGACGTTGTAGTTCGGCGCCGTCTGGTTGGTCGGTATCACGGTTGTAAGTGTCCCGTACTGCAGCCCGTCGTACATGTAGTCGGTGACGTCGAGCTTCTGCCACCAGTAGAACGCGCGGATCGCCGAGTGCTTGTCGATCGCGTACTGCCCCGCGATCTGCAGCTGGATCATCTTCTGCGTCACCGTGGGCAGATTCTGCGCCGGGATGTAGAAGACCGCAGGCACGACGGCAGGCTTTCCGGCAACGGCGTAGGGATTGTTCACGTAAGTCCCGCCGGTCATGCCGTTGTCCGAGCGCGCATCGCTGTAGAGCGCGTTGCCCACGAGCTCGAGCTTGCCCGAAGCGAGTCCCTTCCAGGTGAAGCCGGCGCCGATCGTGTTCACCTTGTCCTTCATGTCGGTGTTCCAGTTGAGGCAAGGGTCGATCTTTGCGTTCATGTTCTTGTCGAGCACCGTCGCGTAGCAGCCGCCGGAGACCACGGTGCTGCCGTTGACGCTCGCGGTGTTGCTGTTGCTCCCGTACGAAATGCCCGCGGTCTGCGACCGCTGTTCCTCGTAGGTGTAGAACAGGTTCGCATTGAAGGTTTCGCTCACCGCCAGATTGCCTTCGATGTTCGCCATCCAGCCCTTCGCGTCCTGCAGGCCGTAGACGGAGTTCGAGTAATGGTCGTCGGTGTACTCGAGATTGCCCTGGACCGAGAGCTGCTCCGTCGCATCCCAATTGATCGCTCCGCGAAGCTTGTTGCGGTCGCGGTCGGCCATGTTGAAGCGCCGCATGCCGACTTCCTCGTTGATGTTGTTGCGGCTGGCATATAGCGCTTGAGGAAGGATGTTGTTGTTCGGCGAATAGACCGCCGCATCGCCGGTCAGGGGCGTCGCGGGAAAGCCCGCGACAGGCCCGAACCCGGTCAGGCCGGTCGCGAGCAGGTACTGGTAAGCGCTAATGCTGGTCGCGACGCCGGACGGGACGTAATTAGCCATCGGCACCAACGCAAGAAATGCGTTCTCGTTGTAGTCCACGCGGCGCTGCGAATACTCGTAGCTCAATCGGCCGCTCACCGTCTCGACCATCGATGCGTCCCAGGCTGCGCGAACGGTGTTTTCGGTGGTCTTGTTCGCGTCGGCGCAGTCGATCCACGAGCCGGGACAGTTGCGGTCGGTCTGCTCGTACTGGTAATCGGCCTTGAGCGACTGGCCGGGCGCGATCGCATACGCAGCGTCGGCGTTGAAGGTGTTGACCTTCTTGCTGTAGGGCCTGTTGGCGTAGATGTTGATGTTGCTGCCGAGGCTCGTCCCGGGCGGCGCCAGGCCCAGCGCGATCAGGGTCTGATTGAACGCCGAGGTGCCGGACTTGGTAGCGCCCACATCGTAGAACTCGTAGATGTTGACGGGCGTCTTGTTGTCGCGGTCGAGGTACTTGTAGCCGATATTGAAGTTCAGGTCTTTCAGCGGCCTGCTGGAAAGACGCGCCGTGAACTGGGTGGTGTCGACGACGCCGTTGAGCGACGAGACCGGGGTTCCGAGCGGGAGGTCGGCCGGATCGTTGAGGTACGCCTGGTTCTGGGTGTTGTGTCCGTACGACGCGCCCATGACCAGTTTGGTCGCGGACGTGAAGTTGTAGCCGCCTTTCAGCGTGAACTGGTTGAACTGGTTCGACGGCGCGCTGCTCATCGTCGCGGACGTCCCGGGGATGAAGGCATTGTCCCAGGTCATCGAGTCCACGTTGTTGTCGAAGTACGAGCCGTAATAGAGCGCCGATACGAAGAACTGATCTCCGGTATAGGTCAGGCTGGCGTTGTATTGGTTGGTCGTCGTGTCGATCAGGTTTGGAAGGATCGTCGACAGGTCGGCGCCGGAGGTCGCGGTGAGCATCGCGAGGGGCTTGAGTCCGTCCTGCTGCGTCTGGCTCGCGCTCGCGGCGAGCACCCATCGCGGTCCGAAGTTGTAGCTGAAGCCGCCGGCGTAGGTCTTGCGCGTGACGTCGAGATCGACGTTGTGGAAATCCGGGACGTCGGTGGCGATGATATTGTTCACCGTCGCCTGCTGCGCCGCGGTGGGCGGCGTCACCACTCCGTTCACCAGGGCGTTCGCGAGGCCCGTGGTCGGCGAGAGGCCGCGAAAATTGCCGGTCGTCGCGTTGACCTGCGGCACGACCGGCTTGATCCAGTTTCCGGGCAGCGTCAGCACGTTCCCGCCGGCGCCGTTGTACGGCGTCTGATACGTGTCGCCGGTCCCGTAGTTGCTGCGGAGCTGGTCGAACATGCCCCACACCTTGAACGTCCCCTGGTCGCCGTATTCGCCGTAAACCGTGCGGTCGTCGAGGCCGAGGTTGGTTCCCCAGGCGCGCCAGCGCGTCGTGCCGTCGCTGTCGTAGGGCGAGCCGCCGCCCAGATAGAAATCGAAGATGCCGTAGGCGCCCTTGTTGAACAGGCCGTTGTACTGGCCGAACTTGAACGAATCCTTGTTTACGTAGCCGACGCCGGCCTCGATCGAATTCGTCGGCTGGGTCAATTCCTTGACCGCGTCATCGGGCGCGGTCGCATCGGCTGCCCGAGCGACCGGGACCAGCGCCATCGCAATCAGTGCGACCCGCACCGCCGCCACCGTCGCCCGCATCGCAAAACATCCCTGGTTCGTCTTCATTGCATGCTCCCCGATTCGCATTCGATTACCGCTGGAACTTGGCGCCAGCCGGGTGGTTCGAGCCGTGGATCAGCACGTGGCAGTTGAGGCACGCACGGGCATTGGTCTGGGCGCGCGGGCTCTGGTTGGCGAGCGGCAGCAGGCCGTTGACCGTCGTCGCGTTGCCGTTCGGTAGATTCGCACCGCTGTTGATCGCGGCACCGTGGTCCCCGCTGTGGCATTCCTGACACAGCCATGGCACGCGCGCCTTCAGCAACGCCGGCTTGGTCGAGCCATGCGGCGTGTGGCAGTTCGTGCAGTCGTCGACGACGGGGCTGTGCTCCCACAGGAACGGGCCGCGCTTGTCGGCGTGGCACGTGTAGCAGGTCTCGTTGACGCTGTCCTTGACCATCAGCTTCGGCGCGGTCGAGCCGTGCGGGTTGTGGCAGTCGGAGCAGGCGACCTTGCCGATCTCGATCGGGTGCGTCGAGATCAGGTGGATCTGCGCGCGCTGCGTCTTGTGGCAGGCGAAGCAGACATCGGGCTGGGTGACCTTGGTGAGGACAGCGTCGCGCGCCGCGTGGATCTGGTGGCAGTTCGCGCACGCCAGGTCGCGGTACTGGTGGATGCTGCCGGTCCAGTAGGTCCGGGCCCCCGATTTGTGGCACGTGAGGCAGGTGCCGTTCCTTTCGTCCACCGGCGTCGTCGACTTGGCTCCGAAAACGACGTCCGGCGAGGGGCGCTCCTTCAGCCCTTGCGGATTCTTGACGTGGGCGTCGCTCGCCCCGTGGCAGGTCTGGCAGCCCGGCGTCCGCGGGTCGCCCTTGACGCCATGCTTCGTCTGGTAATAGGCCAGGATCGGCTTGTTGTCGTTCTCGTCGTGGCATTTGGTGCACACGGCGTCGCGCGCCAGCGCCTTCTGCGCCACCGAATCGGCGGCCGGGGTCGGCGCGTCGGCGGCCAGACAGGCGCCGCTGATCGAGAATCCGACGGCGGCGGTGAACAACGCGAGCAATTTTCCGATGCGCTGCATGTTCGCTCCCTTTCCCACTTCCCGTTTCGCGCGGAGCGCTCCGTCGTTGCGACCGCGCCGCGACCCGTGCTGCGTTACTTGGCCAGCGAGAGGATCCAGTCGACCAGGTTCTTGATCTGGGCCTCGTCCTTGGTCTTGACGACCGGGTGCTCTTCGGTGTGACCGTCGAGGAACTTGACTTTGGGTCCCGTCGTCAGGTGCGTGATGAGCTTCGCTTGCGCGTCCTTGTCGCCCTTGAGCTTGGTCGCGAGCTCGGTCCACGAAGGCGCTTCCTTGGCCTTGTCGATGGCGTGGCACTTGAAGCAGTTGCTTTGACGGGCGAGCGACTTGGCCGCTGCCTCGTCGAACGCCGCGGCGATCGACGGCAAGGCGAGCGCGACGGCGGCAAACCCGAAAACGAGCGCGGAAGGACGGAATCGCATTTTCTTTCTCCTGGGTGAGATGACGTGGCGATCCCCGGCGAAGGCTCGCCCGGAATCGCATTGTGGTTGATGGGGGTTCACTTGATCGCCATGCTGCAGTCCGGAGTCAATCTCCGCCCATCGGGGGTGCGGCGTTTTGACGCAGATCAACTGGGAATCCACGGCGCGTGAAAATCCGGATCCGTGTGCTGACGATGCAACAACCCCCAATATGCGCGCGAGTGCAATTGCGAGAAAATCGCGTTTGCGCCGAGCCCGGTATCACGGCGACGGTTCGCGCTGTCGCGCCGCGTCGCGCTATTCATTCCCGCGGCGTGGCGAGCGATCCTCAGCTTCGCTATTTCAGCGACAGGATCCAGTTCACGAGGTTGTTGATCCGATCGGGATCGTGGGTCTTGACGATCGGGTGGCTTTCCTCGTGGCCGTCGTCGAACTTGGCCTTGCGACCCGTCGTGACGTGCTTGTAGAGCTTGTCCTCGGCACCGACGCTGCCGAGATACTTGGCGGCAACGTCCTTCCAGGCCGGCCCCACCTTCTTTACGTCGATCGCGTGGCACTCGAAGCAGCGGCTCTGACGGGCGAGCGTTTCGGCGGCCTTGGCGTCGACGGGCGCGGCGACGGGCAGCGCGAGGATCCAGTCGACGAGGTTCTTGATGCGGCTCGGGTCGCTCGTCTTGACGATCGGATGGTCTTCCTCGTGGCCGTCGTCGAACTTGACCTTGCGGCCCGTCGTCACGTGCGTGTAGAGGCGCTGCTCCGCGTCGGGCGCGCTGTGATACTTGGCTGCAACGTCCTTCCACGCCGGCCCGACTTTCTTCTGGTACACGCTGTGGCACTGGAGGCAGCCGCTCTGCCGCGCGAGTTGCTGCGCCGCCAGGACGTCGAGCGCGGCGGCGGCGGGCGAAAACCCGACCATTCCGAGGACCGAAGCCAAGGACGCGAGCAGCACCGTCCGCCAATGGTTGACCGATGCGTTCATGTGGGGTCTCACTGGCCCTCCGGCTTGGGTGGCTCGCTCGCCGCTCTCACGCAGCGGGCCTCTCGCGCCGCTTGGTACGGACCCTTTCCAGCATGCGCACGCCAATGACCACTGCGATGACGCATGCGGCGAATATTCCGACCATGGCGCCGACCGCCAGCACCGTCCACACCGCTGTCGAAATCACGCTTTCCCTCCGCTCAAGGTTGTGTCCGAACGAACGTCACTCTTCATCCTCGTTGTATTCCTTCGGCAGGAGGTGGGCGATGCCCTTGTGGCAGTCGATGCACGTCTTGCCCTCCTTCTGGGCCTGCTCCATCTTCGTCCGCGCCCGCACGCTCTGCTTGTGCGGATCCATCGCGTCCCACGAGTGGCAGTTCCGGCATTCGCGCGAATCGGTCGCCTTCATCGTCGTCCAGACGTTTTGCGCGAGCTCGATGCGCCTGGCTTCGAACTTCTCGGGCGTGTCAATCGTTCCCGACACGAACTTGCCGTAGAGCTCCTTGCTTGCCTGGACCTTGCGCACGAACTTGTGCATCCAGTCCTTCGGCACGTGACAATCGGGGCAGATCGCGCGGACGCCCGAACGATTCTTGTAGTGAATCGTCTCCTTGTATTCCTGGAACACCGTATCGCGCATTTCGTGGCACGCCGTGCAGAACGCGAGCTGGTTCGTCGCTTCCATTCCGGTGTTGAACCCGCCCCAGAAGACGAGACCCGAGATCATTCCGATCGCGACGACTGCGCTCAAGGAGAGGGTGGAGGGCCGGAAGAAGAAGTTGCGCAACTGCCGCAGGCGGGATTGCTTCGCCGTAGGTTCGTCCATGAATGCGTCCGCAATAGGTGGGTCGTGCAATGAATTCGATAAGCGATCGGGCCGATGCCGGGCGCCGCGCCGCACCCGAACGACGACCGCCTCGGCGTGTCGGACTTTGGGTCAAATCGGGCTGCGTCAATTTGACGCAGGTCAATGCCACGCCGAAGCGCAATGAACGGGCCTGTCAATCGGCAACACGGCGGTTGCAGGTGTGCGAATGCGAATGGCTATTGTCTCGGGCGCAAGCGCATGATTCGACAATTCCTTGCGGGGAAGAGTGCGCTCGCGAAGGTGCGGCAAGGGTCACCCGCGGACGGTGGCAGCGCCGCGTCAGCGACCAGGCTTCACGCCAAGAGCCGCGAGCACGGCCGCTCGCCTCGCACCGGCGTCCGCGGCGACGGCGGCGTAGAGGCTACCGCCATGGCTGTCCATCGCCACGCGCAGCGGGCCAAAGCCGCGGACGCGGAACCTCCACAGGCTCTCCGGATTGAGATCGTCGAGATCGACGTCCTCGATCGCCTCGACCCACGTGGTCTCGAGCGCCGCGGCGCCGCCGACGACGGCGAGATAGGCGCCGCCCAGCTCGCCGAACGCGGCCAACGAATCCGCGCCGAGCCCGCCCTTGCCGATGACGATGCGCACGCCGTACTGCGCCATGAGCGGCCGGGTGAAGCGCTCCATCCGCATGCTGGTCGTCGTGCCGACGGTGAGCGGCGCGTAGCCGACGGGGTTCGCCGCCGACGGCGCGACCTTCCCGACGTTGGGCGCCGTGTGAATCACCGCATGGCCGGCGAGATCGAAGCGTGTCGCGCGGCCGCGATCGAACATCGCGATCTGCGTCGCATCGCGCAGCCCGTAGAGCGTTCCTTCGAGCGTCACCGTGTCGTCGACGGCGAGCGCGCGCACCTGTGCCTCGGTGATGGGAGTGGTGAGCGTGTAATGGGCCATCGCGCAAATCACCTCGCCCGCGCGGGTTCGCGATGGCGATCGATCCAGTACGCCCAGGCTACGAAGCCCCAGCCCAGCAACCCGCTCCATGCCAGAACCTGGACCGAAGGCGGCGGCGGGCCGAAGACGCTCGCGAGATAGATCGCGCCGAGCACGGCCACGAAGAGCCACAGGAGCCAGCTCCCCAAGCGGTCGCGCGCCCGCGTGACCGACGCATAGATTCCGGCGCCGGCGCCGAACAGCGCGAACTCGACGGCGAGCGTCGCAGGCAGCGAGTACCACAGTCCCAGTCCGACTTTCGGGCCGCCCGGCCACAGCGGCAGGTCCGGACGATGCGATGCGAAATCCAATACCCAGTGCGAGAGCACCAGCGCGGCAAGCCACAGCGCGCCGACGCGATCGCGGCGCAATGCGTAATAGCCGCCCGCGAAGAGCGCCGCCCATGCGGCGCCGGCCACGAGGCTGTGCGTGTACGGATACGAGACGAACAGGAGCGGCGCCACCGCGGTGATGTCGGGGACAATTTCAACTTGCTCCCAGCCGAGCAGCAGGAACACGGGCCAGACGCCGTCGACGAGCTGCGAGGCGAGCATCAGCGTGCCGAGCGAAGGCCTCGGCGCCACCTCCTTCGCCGCGAACGCCAATCCGAGATGCCCGATGAACAGCGGAGGCTCCTCAATAGCCGTAGTCGGTGCGGTCGGCGGTCAGCACGGCGCTCGCTCGCCGCGCCGAATGACACTGCATGTTCACCGCGACGGGGTTCATCGTGATATGCGTCGCGGCGAGCTCGACGTGCACCGCGAAGGCGGTCGCGTCGCCACCCAATCCCTGCGGCCCGATGCCGAGCTTGTTCACCGCCTTCGACAGCTGCTCCTCCAGCGCTGCCGCGTCTGCATCGGACGACCGCGAGCCGAGCGGGCGCGTCGCCGCGACCTTGGCGAGACGCACGCACAGGTCCGCCGTTCCGCCCACGCCGACGCCGACGATCGTCGGGGGGCAGGTCTTGCCCCCCGCCGCCAATACGCAATCGACGACGAACGTCTTGATCGCGTCGACGCCCTCGGCGGGAATCGCCATCCGCAGCCACGAGTTGTTCTCCGAGCCGCTGCCCTTCGGGATCATCTCGATCTTGAGCCCCTGCAACGCGTCGGAAAAGTCGATGTGGATCACCGGCACGCCGATGCCGCACGACGTGTGCTCGTTCTTCCTCGTCAGCGGATGGACGATCGACGAGCGCAGCGGATGCTCGCGCGTGGCGCGCTCGCAGCCCTTGCGGATCGCGTCTTTCAGCGCGACGCCGTCGACGTCGACCCCGCGGCCGATCGTCACGTTGTAGATCGGGATCCCCGTGTCCTGGCAGAGCAGGTTGCCGTCGCGCTCGGCGACCGCGATATTCCGGATCATCGTCTCAAGCACGGCCTTGGCCGTCGCGCCGGTCTCGCGCGCCGCGAGAGCGTCGAAGCCGCGCTTGACGTCGGGCGGAAGCTCTTTGAGCGCGCGCAGATAGAGCTCGCGCGCGACCTCCTCGATCCGTTCCGGCACGACCCGGGACACGCCGGCGGCGCTCATGCGAGATTGAGCGCGAAGGCGAGCGCGCACAGCATCGCGGCGCCGCCCGCGACGGCGATCGCCGCCGGCTGCCACGACGCGCGCCAGCCGCCGAATTCCACGGCGAGGAGCCGCAGGCCGCCGGTCAAATGCGCAGCGAGCAGCAACACGATTGCGACCTCGCTCAGCTTGACGAAAGGCTGCTCCGTCCACGCCAGGACGGCATCGAGCGCAACGGCACCGCCGAGCGCCTGCGACAGGACCCAGAAATGCAGCGGCAGGAACAGCGCGAGCGCCAAGCCGGACACGCGATGCACGGCAAACGCCCACCACCCGGAATGGTTGCGGTCCTGCCAGCGGCTGCGCGAGATCGTCGCGCCGGTCATGATCCCGTGACCGCTGCGACCGCGCGCGCGCCCAGCGCGACGATCAGGAGGCCGAAGAGGAGCGCGATGCCGTCGCCGCCGCGACTGTGTCCGCCGCGCATCTCCGCGACGACGGTGCGGATGCCGATCGGCGCGTGAACGGCGGCCGCCAGCACGAACGCGCCGTAGAATGTCGCCCACGCGATGCTGCCGCGGGTGCGGGCGAGAATCTCGGCCGCGGTGAGCCCGCCGCGGACGGCGATGATCATCGTCGCGAGATGGACGACGACGCACACCGCGAGCAGCACGGCGCTCGCCCGCTGCGCGAGCCACAGCCGCGCCTGGGCGCGCGTCCCCATCACGGCAGCGCCCCCGTTACAAGCGCGCGCGCGACCTCGCGCTTCAACCCCGCGATCGACGCCGTCGGGGCGAGCTCTTTCGGGCAGCGCTCGCTGCAGCTCTGGTGCGTGTGGCACGCGTGGCATCCCGCGTCGCCGGCGACGGCCGCGAGCCGCTCGAGGCGCGCGTTGTCGCGCGGATCGTTGTGAAGCGTCCAGGCGCGATTGAGCGCGGCAGGACCGAGATAGGCGGGATTCCACCCCACCACGTCGCAGCTCGCGTAACAGATGCCGCAGCCGATGCACTCGATCGCGGCGTCGATGGCGCGGCGCGCTTTGGTGTCCGGGGCAATCCGGGCGAAATCGTCCTGGCGCGTCGCGCTCGGCGCGAACCGCCCCTTCGCCCGCGCCCATTTGTCGAAGAACTCGCGCATGTCGGTGACGAGATCGCGAACCACGGGCAGATGCGCGAGCGGCCCGATCGTCAACGTGCTGCCGTCGCCCGCGACCGTTTCGACATGCGTGCGACAGGTCCAGCGGGCACGGCCGTTGACGGTCATCGCGCACGAGCCGCACATCCCGACGCGGCACGCGTAACGATACGCAAGCGTCGGGTCGATGCGCCGCTGGATGTAGGTCACGACGTCGAGGACCGTCTGCGCCGGGAGACGCGGCACGTCGTAGGCCGCATACGCGCCCTCGACGCCGCCACGCCAGACGCGGACCGAAAGCGTGGTCATCGGGTGATCATACCGCCAAGCGCGGCCCGCGGGCCAAGCGTCACGCGGCGCGCGGGGCGAGCTTCAACCGCTGAACCTTTCCCGACGGCCCCTTCGGCAGTTCCGCGACGAAACGAAAGGCTTTCGGCGTCTTGTAGCGGCCGAGCCGGACCAGGCAATGGGCCCGCAACTCGTCCTCGGTGCACGGACACGAAGGCTTCAGCACGACGCAGGCGAGGATTTCCTGCCCGTAGATCGGATCCGGAACGCCCACCGCTGCTGCCTCGAGCACGGCCGGATGCGAAAGCAGCGCTTCGTCGATTTCCCGGGGCGCGATGTTCTCCCCGCCTTTGATGATCAGCTCCTTCATGCGGCCGGTGATGAAGTAGAAGCCGTCGGCATCGCGATAGCCGATGTCGCCGGTCGCGAGCCAGCCGCCCGGCCGCAGCGTCCGACCCGTCGCCTCGGGGTCCTTGTGGTAGCGCTGCATCACGTTGTCGCCGCGCAACTCGATCTCGCCGCATTCGCCAACGCCGAGCACCCGTCCATCCTGCGCCACGACGCGCGCTTCCATGCCGAGCGGCACGCCCGGCGAACCGATCTTGCGCTCGGCAGCCGCGAGCGGGTTGGCGAACGCCACCGACGCGCATTCGGTGAGCCCCATCGCCTCGAGTATCGACACACCGAATCGCGCCTCGAACGCGCGGTGCTGCGCGGGCGGCAGCGGCGCCGAGGCCGAGCGCGCGAAGCGGATTCCCTTGCAGGCCTCAGCCTGCATCGGCGTCAGCTCCGGCCCGTTAAGCAGATACGCGATGATCGTCGGCACGACGTTCAGCCACGTCGGCCGGTAGCGCTCGACAAGCGCCCACCATTGCGAGACGCTGAATCGGTGTGGCATCACGATGCTGCCCCCCGAGAGCAGCGGGGACACGGTCCCGATGCATTGGCCGTTGACGTGATAGAGCGGCAGCGACGACAGCACGCGGTCCGCGCTCGTCAGGGCATGCGCGGCGGCGACGGCCAAACCGGCCCGCACCAGATTCCGGTGCGTGAGCAGCGCGCCCTTGGGCGTGCCCGTCGTCCCGGACGTGTACATCAGCATCGCCGGCGACTCCGCGGTCGGCGCGGCGTCGGGCGCCGGCGCGCCGACGTGCGTCAGCCCGGGATCATCGGGCACCGTCGGTCGCACGATGGTGCTTGCCCCCGCACTCGCGACGATCGCCCGCAGGCGGTCGACGAACTCCGGCGCCGCGAACACGATCCGCGTCTCCGAATGGACGAGGGCATGCTCGATCAGCGCATCCTGGGCGATGAGGCTCACCGGCGAGACGACGTAGCCGCCGTACATCGCACCCAGGAAGACGCCCGCGGCGGCCACGCCGTTCGGCAGCATGTAGGACACGACCTCGCCGGGGCGAATGCCGAGCGCGGTCAGTTCTGCCGCGAGACCGCGCGCAGTGTCGCGCAACGCGGCGCGGCTGATCGTGATGCCCGGCTCGGGGGCGAACAGGAACGGCGCATCCGGCCGGGCCTCGGCGTTGCCATCGATTGCGTTGCGGATCGTCGTCATCCGAAAGCTGCCGATCACAGGCCGTGCTTCCGGCGATAGTCGCCGAAGAGCTCCTCGTCGGTCGGCTCGTGCACGCTCGGCAGCGGCAATGGATGAACGACCCGCGTGATGTTGAGAAAGTGCCGGTAGTTGAGGTTGTCGGAAATGCTGTTGCGGCCCCACGTGCCGCAGCCCATGGAGAGGGAAAACGGCAGCGCGTTGTCGAAGCTGCCGCCGGTCGCGAAGCAGTGCGCCTGGTTCACGATCACGCGGCACACCGGCAACGTCAGCCCGAGCTCGGTCGCGCGCCCGGGCACGCGCGTGTGCAGGCCCACCGAATGCCCTGCACCCTGATAGCGCAGCAGCCGTTCGGCGATCGCTGCGGCGGCGGCGAAATCCGCGGCGCGGTAGAGCGCCAGTACGGGCGAGAGCTTCTCACCCGAAAAGGGATGGTCCGGGCCGACGCCGGACTCCGCGACGATCAGGAACTTCGCTGCCCTCGCCGCCGGTCGCGACAGCCCCGCGTGCGCCGCGATCGCGCCGGCGGAGCGGGCAATGACGTCCGCGGCGAGCCGCCCGCCGGGAAACATCGCAATCTCGAGCCTTCGCGCCTCGTCGGGTGTCAGCAGCACGCCGCCCTCGACGGTGAGCGCCGCGACGACCGCATCGTAGACAGCCGCGACGGCGATCACGCTGTTCTCCGACGAACAGGACGTCGCGTGATCGAAAGTCTTCGACCGCGCGATCTTCGCCGCGGCGTCGCCGACGTTCGCCGTTTCGTCGACGAGCGCCGCAACATTGCCCGCGCCGACGCCGATCGCCGGCGTGCCGCTCGAGTACGCGGCGCGGACGTTGTTCTGCGAGCCCGTCGCGACGACAAGGTCGGCCTGCCGCATCAGCTCCTGCGTGGCGTCGCGCGTCACGGGTGCGGGCACGGCCAGGACGAGGTCGCGCGGGGCGCCGACGCGATCGAGCTCCGCGCCCATGAATTGAAGCAGCAGCGCGAGTGTCGAGGCGCCTTTCGGAGACGGCGCGACAATGATCGCGTTACGGCCCTTCAGCGCGTTGAGGATGTTGTTGGCCGGCGTGGCCGCGGGGTTGGTCGAAGGCGTGATCGCGGCGACCACTCCGACGGGCCGCGCGATCTCGATCAATCCCCGTTCACGGTCCTCATCGATGACCCCGACGGACTTCGCGTGCTCGAGATCGCGCAACAGGCCGATCGTCTTGCGGCGGTTCTTCGCGATCTTGTCGCCGACGTCGCCGAGGCCCGTGTCGCGCACGGAGAGCTCCGCCAGCGCGCGATTGCGGGAGGGCTCGACGATCCCCCACGCGGCGGCGGTTACCGCTTCGTCGACCTGCTCCTGCGTCCAGGTCTCGACGACGCGCTGAGCGGCGCGTGCGCGCGCGACCAGCCCGGCCACGGCGGCCCGCGGCGACGCGGCTGAAATTTCCGCGTGACGCATACCGCGAATCCTCGACACCTGCTCGAACCGCGATCGAGCGGACAGCCGTCGCCTCACCGGCTCGACGGCACCTTCGCCCAGCTCGGGTCGGGATTGAACGCCGTCATCGCCGGGGCGAGGGCGCCGGTGCCAGGGCCGAGGTCCTTTTCGTAGACGCTGCCCGATTGATCGACGATGAACGTCATCACCCCTGTGTCGCCCCACTTCACCGGCCAGGCCACGAGGGCGAAGCCGGCGGTCATCCGGCCGTTCGCGATATAGCTCCTCGCGCCGCCCGGCGCGTCCTTCCCCTGCGCGGTCAGGATTTGGTAATGATAACCGTGATAGCCCTCGCCGGGCTTCGCCTGCGCAACCAGCGAGCCGAGCGGGCTCTCGGGCTCGCCGGGCTTCGTCGGCCAGTACAGGCCGTCGTGCTTGCCCGGCGTCGAAACGAGCCTCTGGGCGTAGTCCTTGACGCCGTTGCGGTCGCGGTCGTCGGAAAAATATTCGTTCTGCGCGTCGGTATACGCGAGCGCGACTTCGATCGCGGCGAGCTCGTTGCGGCCGATGCGCCGCGCGCGCAATTCGTCGGGAGTCGCCTTGGTGTCGAACGACCAGCCGCTCGCGGTCTTGACGAGCGGAATGGGCATCGTCCAGCCGTTGGTGCCGACCTCCACGTAGGCCTTCGCGTCGCCCGAGTGCACGATCTTGTGCGACTTCGCCCACGCCTCGAGGAAGCGCGTCACGTCCTCGGCGTTGGCGTGCGGCAGGTACTTCTTGTAGTCGGCGCCGACGACCGTCTTGAGCGCATCGCCGTCGTGGCGGGCAACGGCATCGACGAACGTGTCGGCCGCGGCGTCCGGCGTCGGAAATGTCTCTTGCGCCATGACGACGGGCGCAAGCGAGAATGCCGCCGAAGCGATCGCCGCAACGGCAGCGTGCGGCAGCAAGCGCAGGGGTGATTTTTTGGAATTCATGTCCACGCGCTCCTCGTCATCGCCGTCCGCCGCCGCCACCACGGCCGCCGCCACCGCCACCGCCACCGCCGCCGCCGCCGCCGCCGCCACCACCGCCGCCGCGCGCGGCGCCGCCTCCCGACGAGCGCTGCGTCGGCTGAGTCTGCCCGCGCTGCGGCTGTGAGCGCTGCATCTGCTGGGCCTGCTGGGGACGCTGCGCCTGCTGCATCGACTGGCGGCTCGCCGCGCCGCGATTGATTTCCGAGGCTGCCTGCCGGTCACCCACGCCTTGGAATGCCTGATTGGAGGTCTGCGGACGGTTCTGCGCTGCACTGCGGTCGAAGCTCTGCGCGCGGTTCTGCGCGGCCCCACGATCGACGTTTCGCGCCTGCGATTGCAACTGACCGCGGTTGGCATCGCTCAGGGCCGCGCGATCGGTGGTCATCCCACGGTTTTGCAGCGACTGCTGCGCACGCTGGCGATCGAGATCCTTGCCGCGATACTGCTCGCGGTTGACCGCCTGCGACCGGTTCTGCAGGTTCTGCCGCGTCGCTTCCCCACCGCGGTACGCGACGTTCTTCCGGTTCTGGACGTTGTGGCTCCAGGTCTGATTGTTGAAGTTCGTGTTCGATATCCGGTGGTTGACGTTGATGTTGTTGTAACGGTTGACGTTGACGTTGACGCTGTGATTCCACCAGTTGCAGTTGCCCCAGACCGCGTTGCGCACGCCGATGCCCACGCCCCAGGCGATGCCCGTCATCACCGCGGCCGAAAACCAGTACCCAGGCGGATACGGGATGTAGTACGGCGGGTAGGCCGGATACGGCCACGGTCCGTAGACGTAGGTCGGGTTGTAGGCCGGAACGTAGATCACCTCGGGGTTTCTTTGCTCGATCACGATCACCTGGGGCGGCGGTGGCGGCGCGGCGGCCTCGACGACCACCGTGGGCGGCGGCGCCCTCTCGACCTTCACATCGACTTCGGCATTCGATTGGAGGTTGCCCGCCTTCTGCGCCGCGAACCGCAGCCGCTGGACCGAATCCATCACGGCGTCGGGCTGCGCGAGGAACGCGTCGCCGAGATCCTTCACCCAGTCGGGCTTCTCGCCCATCATGATGATGACCTGCGGGAACGCCACCAGCGATTGCACGCTCGGATCCCACGGCTCGTTTCCGACCATCTTGACGGCGTCGTCGCCCTTTGCCTCCGAATGCGCGCGCGACCACTGCGCGGCAACGGCGACATCGGCCGGGTAGGTCGATGCCATCAGTACCTGCGAGAGGAGCGCGTCCGGATAGAGCGCGACGGGCGCCGTCAGCTGATCGAGCTGCTCCTTGGAAAATGGCTTGGCGTCACCCTGCGCCGACGCGACGACGGGCATGCCGAGCGCGAACGCCAGCGCGAGCCAGCGCAGCAATGGACGGATGAAAATACGCACGGGGACTCCCGGGGGTTGCGATGGGACGGGCTGCCGTCGACTATGGGAACGCCGGTAGGGCCGTCCCTCTTTGCCGCGAGAGTGTGATTCTAGTCCGGCGGACACTCCGACGGCAAACGGGCAGGGCCACTAGCGTCGGGCCGCGGTCGCCTGATACTTGGCGAGATGGCGCGTCGGAAGCGACAGCGCATCGCGGCGGAACGGATCGCCCAGCTCGCGGGTCACCATCATCTCGAGGACTGTCGTCTTGCCGTCGCCCTGCGCCTTGGCTGCCGCCCGCAACGCCGGTCCGACGTCGCCGAGCGTGTCGATCGTCATCCCTTCCGCACCCATCGCGCGCGCGACGGCTGCCCACGACGGCTGGCGATCGAGGTTTACTCCGACAAAGCGCTTCTCGTAGAAATCCACGTGGTTCTTCTTCTCTGCCCCCCACTGGCCGTTGTTGAAGACGATCGCGGTCACCGGAATGTTTTCGCGCACGCAGGTCGAAAGCTCGCCGAAGCTCATGCCCCACGCGCCGTCGCCGACGTAGGCGATCGCCGGGCGGGCCGGCGCCGCGACCTTGGCGCCGATGATCGTCGGGAACGCGTAGCCGCAGTTGCCGAAGCTCATCGCGGCGAGCATCGAGCGCGGACGGTCGAAGCGCAGGTACGAATTCGAAACGGAGCAGATGTTGCCGATGTCGGTCGAAACCATCGCGCCGGCCGGCATCGCGCGCTCGAGCTCGCGCAGCATCTGCCGAGGATGCATGTAGCGCGAATCCTTCGCGATCTCGAGCGACCACTCGTCCGTCTCGTGCGTCCAGCCGTCGAGCTCGGCCTCCCACGCCGCCTTCTCCTTCTTGACGGTGGCGAGCCGTGCCGGCGCGTTGGCGACGCACGCGAGCGTCTTGCGGGCCAGCCGCTCGAAGAGCGCGTGCGCAGCCGCCTTGGCGTCGCCGCATATGCCCACCGAGATCGGTTTCACGAGCCCCAGCATCTTCGCGTCGACATCGACCTGGATGATCTTCGCGTGCGCCGGCCAGTAGTCGATCCCATACTGCGGCAGCGTGCCGAACGGCCCGAGCCGGGTGCCAAGCGCCAGGACGACGTCGGCCTTCGCAATCAACTTCATCGCCGCCTTGCTGCCCTGATAGCCGAGCGGGCCGATCCAGAGGGCGTGGGTCGCCGGGAAGGCATCGTTGTGCAGATAGCTCACGGCGACCGGCGCCTGCAGGAGCTCGGCAAGCGCAATCGCGTTGGCTTCCGCCTCACCCATCACCACACCGCCCCCGCAGAGAATCACCGGGAACTTGGCGTGCGCCAGCAGATCGGCGGCCGCCGCGAGGCTCGCTTCGCCCCCGGCGCCGCGCTCGATCGCGATGGGCGCGGGAATTTCGCACTCGATGTCGCCATAGAAGAAGTCGCGCGGGATGTTGAGCTGCGTGGGGCCGAGTTCCAGCAACGCGCGGTCGAAGGCCCGGCTCGTGAGCTCCGCCATCCGCGCGCGATTGTTCACATGCGCCTGGTACTTGGTGATCTTGGAGAAGATCGGGAGCTGCTCGGTTTCCTGGAAGCCTCCGAGGCCGATCGTGCCGCTTCCCGTTTCCGGCGTCACGACGACGACCGGCGTATGGGCCCAGAACGCAGCCGCCGTCGACGTGACGAAGTTGGTGATGCCGGGGCCGTTCTGCGCAATGCAGACGCCGTGCCGCCCCGACACCCGGGCGTAGCCGTCGGCCATGTGCCCGCCGCCCTGCTCGTGCGCGACCGAGATGAAGCGGATGCCGGCGAGCGGGAACAGGTCGAGCGCGTCCATGTAGGCCGAGCCGACGATGCCGAAGACGTGCTTAACCTCGTGCGCAACGAGCGTCTCGACGAACGCCTCCGACGGCGTCATCTTCTGCCGGCCGGCGACGGCGAGGTTCTTCGATTCGTTCATCGTGTTCATGCCTGCGCCCTCCGCACGGTTGGTTGATCACGCTCTGCCGAGCCGTCGGCCGCATTCGATCGCTCGGCGACGCGCCCTGCGGGCCTTGGCTTCGCTACCGCTCGCCCGCCTCGCTCACACCGCGGCCTCCGCACCCTCGTCGTGACCCGTTGCGCCGCGTCGTCGGCCGCATTCGATCGCTCGGCGACGCGCCCTGCGGGCCTTGGCTTCGCTACCGCTCGCCCGCCTCGCTCACACCGCGGCCTCCGCACCCTCGTCGTGACCCGTTGCGCCGCGTCGTCGGCCGCATTCGATCGCTCGGCGACGCGCCCTGCGGGCCTTGGCTTCGCTACCGCTCGCCCGCCTCGCTCACTCACTCCATCACCTTCTCGGGCGGGACGAACGCATAGCCGAGCGCTTCGGCGACGGGCTGGCACGTCACTTTACCGAATGCGATGTTAAGGCCGTTCTTGAGGTGCGGATCTGCCGCAAGCGCGGTCTTCCAACCGTGATCCGCGAGCGCCAGCACGAACGGCAACGTCGCGTTGTTGAGCGCGAACGTCGAAGTTCGCGGGACGCCGCCCGGCATGTTGGCCACGCAGTAGTGCGTGACGCCGTCGACGACGTAGACCGGATCGGCATGCGTGGTCGGGTGCGACGTCTCGAAGCAGCCTCCCTGATCGATCGCGACATCGACGATCACGGACCCCGGCTTCATCCGCGCAACGAGCGCCGCCGATACGAGCTTCGGCGCGGACGCCCCGGGGATCAGCACGCCGCCGATCACGAGATCGGCCGACGTCACATGGTGCTCGATCGCATCCTGCGTCGAGAACACCGTGTTGAGCGGCCGCCCGAACTGGCGCCACAACGCACGCAGCACGTCGACGTTACGATCCAGCACCCAGACCTCCGCGCCCATCCCGAGCGCGATGTGGCAGGCGTGCGAGCCGACCACGCCCCCGCCCAAGATCACGACCTTCGCCGGATCGACGCCGGGTACGCCGCCCAGCAGCATCCCGATGCCCCCGTGCGGCTTCTCGAGGTAGTACGCGCCGGCCTGCACGGCCATTCGGCCGGCGACTTCCGACATCGGCGCAAGGAGCGGCAGACCGCCCGACGGCGACGTGACGGTTTCGTAGGCAATGCAGACCGCGCCGCTCGCGATCAGATCCTTCGCCTGCTCCGGATCGGGCGCAAGGTGGAGGTAGGTAAACAGGATCTGGCCCTTGGTGAGCATTCCACGCTCGGTTGACTGCGGCTCCTTCACCTTGACGATCATCTCGGCGCCGGCGAAGACTTCGCGCGCGGTATCGACAACGCGCGCGCCCGCCTTGCGGTAGGCGTCGTCATCCATCCCGATGCCCTGCCCCGCGTTGTGCTCGACCAGCACGCTGTGGCCGTGGACGATCGCCTCGCGGACGCTGCCGGGCGTGAGGCCCACCCGGTTTTCCAGCACCTTGATCTCCTTGGGGACTCCGATGCGCATGGGGCTCACTCCTGATGTCTTCCGACGGACGGATTTCGACGATGGGACGTGCCGGGAGCAAGCCCGGCAGGCTCAACGCGGCGGACCCGCTATGATAATGCGTCGCCGGGAGCAACGCCGCCAAATCGTTGGGCCAAACGCGCGCAGACGAGGGACGATCGACATGCAAGCATGGATCGACAGCATCGGCACGGACCTCGTGGCTTTCGCCGCGAGCGCCGCTCTCATTGCCGGCTATTACGCCTTCCTCTGGACGCGCGCCCGGCGCGATCCGCATTACACGATCCACGGCGTCAATGCGACGGCCCGCACCCTCTGGGTCTATGACGTCATGGCGCATCGGAGCAAGGACGTGATGGCGGTACAGTCGCTGCGCAACTTCGTGATGGCGGCGTCGTTCATGGCGTCGACCTCGGTGCTGCTGATCCTCGGCACGCTGACGTTGTCGGGACAGGCCGAAAGCCTCTCCCAGACCTGGCACGCGGTGAACATCGGCGGCTCGGCCGCGCCGCAGGCGTGGATCATCAAGGTCATGTGCCTGCTGACGACGTTCATCGTCGCGTTCTTCGCCTTCGCGATGACGATCCGTCTGCTGAACCACGTGCTGTTCATGATCAACGTCCCGGATGCCGAAAAGCATTCCGGCCTCTCCCCGCGCCACGTCGCCCATCGCCTCGCGCGCGCCGGCCACTACTATTCCGTCGGGACGCGCGCGTTCTTCGTCGCCATCCCGCTCGTCTTCTGGCTGTTCGGGCCGCTGTATCTGCTGCTCGCGACGATCGGCCTGGTGATCACGCTGCATCAGGTCGAGCGCACGCCCAAAGTCGAGAGCGCTTGACCGAGGCCCGCCACCCGACGCGTCCCGCGAAGCGCAGCACGGCGTCCGGAGCCCGAACTGACCCGAACGCAGCGGGCCGCAAAGGTGTACGATTATCGTTTCGTTTCCTGCCAGCAACTCCTTGCTGCGCCGCGGCATTCCAATTCGAAACCCGTCCCGGAGATCACCATGGGCCACGCCGAACTCACGATCCACGACCAAGCCGCAACGAAGCGCATCTCGCTCGACGAATACTGGATGCCCTTCACCCCCAACCGCGATTTCAAGGCCGATCCCAAGATGGTCGTCCGCGCCGAAGGGATGTATTACTGGAACGATCGCGGCGACAAGCTCATCGATGCCTCATCCGGCCTCTTCTGCGCCAATGCGGGCCACGGGCGCAAGGAGATCGCCGAGGCCGTCGGCAATCAGATGCGCGAGCTCGATTTCGTGCCGCCGTTTCTGCGCGCGCATCCGAAGCAGTTCGAGCTCGCCACCCGCGTTGCCGAGCTGACGCCCGGCGATCTCAACCGGATCTTCTTCACCAACTCGGGCTCGGAGGCGGTCGAAACGGCGATGAAGGTCGCGCTCGCCTACCACCAGGCGCGCGGCCAGAGCGGCCGCAATGTGTTCATCTCGCGCGAGCGCGCCTACCACGGCGTCAATTTCGGCGGGGTCGCGCTGTCCGGCCTCGTCAACAACCGGCGCAAGTTCGGGCCCGGCCTTCCCGGCATCGCGCACATGCGGCATACGCATCTCAAGGAGAATCTCTTCACCAAGGGCGAGGGCGCGCACGGCGTCGAGCTGGCCGAGGACCTCACGCGCTTCGTCAATCTCTACGGCGCCGAGAACATCGCAGCGTGTTTTGTCGAGCCGATCGCCGGCTCGACGGGCTGCCTCGTGCCGCCGAAGGGCTACCTGAAGCGCCTGCGCGAGATCTGCGACGCGCACGGCATCCTGCTCGTATTCGACGAGGTGATCTGCGGCTTCGGACGCACCGGCGAGGCGTTCGCGGCGCAGAGCTTCGGCGTGACACCCGATCTCATGACGATGGCCAAGGGCCTCACCAACGGCGCGCAGCCGATGGGCGCGGTCGCGACTTCCGAGCGCCTCCACGATACGATCATGGCGGCGGCGCCCGAAGGCGCGATCGAGTTCTTCCACGGTTACACGTATTCCGGCCACCCGGGCCCGTGTGCCGCAGGACTTGCGACGCTCGACATCTACAAGAAGGAGGGCCTCTTCCAGCGCGGTCGCGAGCTGTCGCCGTATTTCCTGGATGCGCTCTTCTCGCTCAAGGACATGCCGGCGGTGGCCGACATCCGCGGCTATGGGATGTTCGGGACGATCGACGTGCATCCGGCTGGCGGCCCCGGCGCGCGCGGCCACGCGCTCCAGAAGAGGCTCTTCGACAACGGGTTGCACCTCAAGACGACCGGCGACTCCGCGATCATTGCGCCGCCGCTGATCGCCGAAAAGCATCACGTCGACACGATCGCGGACATCCTGCGCAAGACGCTCGCGACTATCTGACTCGTCGCGTGAAACGGAGGACACCATGAAACGCTTGCTGCTTGGTCTCGCGCTGTTGTTCGCGGCCGCATGGCCGGCCTGGGCGCAGAAGACGGTGACGTTCGCCTACCAGGACATGATGAACCCGTGGCGCTGGGTCCAGCAGAGCCAGGAAATCGAGAAGGCGACCGGCTTCAAGATCAACTGGCGGCAATTCGGCGGCGGCGGGGACGTCATCCGCGCGATGGCCTCCGGTGACGTCCAGCTGGGTGAGGTCGGCTCGACGGGCGTCGCCACGGCGATCAGCCAGGGGATGGACGTCGAGCTCTTCTGGATCCTCGAGGACATCGCGGCGGCCGAAGCGCTGGTCGCGCGCAATGGCAGCGGCGTCAACACGATTGCCGACCTCAAGGGCAAGAAGGTCGGAACGCCGTTCGTGTCGACGTCGCACTTCCAGCTTCTGTACGCACTGCAGAAGGCGGGGCTCAAAGCGAACGACGTGCAGATCCTCAACATGCGCCCGCCCGAGATCGCCGCCGCGTGGAGCCGCGGTGACCTCGACGCGACGTTCATCTGGGATCCGGTGCTCTCGACGGTGAAAAAGACCGGCAAGGTGCTGACCACCTCGGGCGAGATCTGCAAGCAGGGCGCGTGCACGTTCGACGGCCTGATCGTCACCCGCAAGTTCGCAGCCGAAAACCCGGCGTTCATGGTGGCGCTGGTGAAAGCGCTCGCCCGGGCCGACGCCGACTACCGCAGCAATCCGAAGGCATGGACGGCGGACAAGGACAAGGTGGCGGCCGTTGCGAAGTGGTCGGGCGGCAAGCCCGAGGATGTCGCCGGCGCGATGGCGCTCTACGGCTTTCCCAGTTTGGCCGAGCAGGCTTCGCCCGCCTGGCTCGGCGGCGGCGCCAACGGGGCGGCTGCCAAGGCCCTCTCGCAACAGGCGAATTTCCTCAAGGACCAGGGCCGGCTCACGTCAGTGATGCCGGACTACAGCAAGTCGGTCACCACGCAATGGGTCACGCAGGCGATGAAGTAGCGGGAGGCGGGTGGCCGGACGCCCCTCGCTGCTGACTGCCGCCCGCGCGTCCCTCTCTCGGCCAGGAACGCAGTTCGCGTGCCTTCGCTCGACATCCGCAATCTTGGCGTTCGTTACGCCACGAAAACCGGCACGGTCGAGGCGCTTTCCAACGTCAACCTCACGATGCGCGACGGCGATTTCGTCGTCGCGATCGGCGCGTCCGGTTGCGGGAAAACGACGCTGCTCTCGTGCATTGCCGGCTTTCTGCCGCCGACCGAGGGTGCGATCCTGCTGGACGGCAAGCCGGTGACCGGGCCCGGCGCCGACCGCGGGGTCGTGTTCCAGAAGCACGCGCTGATGCCCTGGCTCAACGTCGTCGACAACGTCGAGTTCGGCCTGCGCATGCGCGGCGTCGCGCCGGCGGAGCGGCGCCGTGTCGCGCGGGAGAAGCTCGCGCTCGTCGGGCTCGAGGATTTCGCTTCGCGCGCGATCTACGAGCTGTCGGGCGGCATGCAGCAGCGCGTTGGCATCGCGCGCGCGCTCGCCTCGGATCCCGAGCTCATGCTGATGGACGAGCCGCTGGGCGCGCTCGATGCGTTCACGCGCGAGGCGATCCAGGAGATCATCCTCGACGTCTGGCACGCCACCGGCAAGATGTGCTTCTTCATCACCCACTCGGTGGAGGAAGCGCTGTTCCTCGCGACGCACCTCGTGGTGATGACGCCGCGGCCCGGCAAGATTTCGCACGAATACACGCTCGACTTCGGCCGCCGCTTCATCGCGACGCGCGACGCGCGCGCCGTCAAGTCGTCGCCCGATTTCATTCGGGTGCGGGAAGAAGTCCTCGCGGTGATCCTGCATCGTGAGCCCGGCGCCCGCCCGGCCGCGGCGGAATGATGCCGATGGCGAGCGCCGGCCCGCGACCGAAGACCTCGAGCTACTCGACGCCCGGCGAAGGCCGGAGCACGGCGATCAGCGTCGTCACGATGGCGAGCCTCTTCGCGCTGTGGTGGCTCGCAAGCCACTTCGCATGGGTGCCGCCGCTGTTCCTGCCCACGCCGGAGACCGTCTTCACCCGCCTGTACGAGTCGGCAATGGGACAGCTGACCGACGCGCCGCTTGCCACCCATTTCGGCTGGTCGATGTTTCGCGTCTTCACCGCGTTCGCCGCGGCCTGCGCGACGGCGATTCCGATCGGCATCGCGATGGGCGTATCGAGGATCGCCCGCGGCATCTTCGACCCGCCGATCGAGTTCTACCGGCCGCTGCCGCCGCTCGCCTATCTGCCGCTCATCGTGATCTGGTTCGGCATCGACGAACTCTCCAAGGTGCTGCTCATCTATCTCGCCTGCTTCGCGCCACTTGCGATGAGCGCGCGCGCCGGCGTCCGCTCGGTGGCGCAGGAGCAGATCCACGCCGCGTACTCGATGGGCGCGTCGAAATGGCAGGTGATCGCGCACGTGATCATCCCCGGCGCGATGCCCGAGATCCTCACCGCGATGCGGATATCGATCGGGTTCGGCTGGACGACGCTGGTCGCCGCCGAGATGGTCGCTGCGACGCACGGCCTGGGCCAGATGGTCCTGAACGCGTCGAACTTCCTGCGCACCGACATCGTGATCATGGGGATCGTCGTGATCGGAGCCGTCGCCTACCTGTTCGACCTTCTCATGCGCTACGTCGAGCGCCTCGTCGTTCCGTGGAAGGGGAAGGTTTAAGTCCGCCGCGGTTTGGCTTGCAGCCTCGGCTGCCGGCGATCACACTCTTCCCCTTTCCCTGCGGCGGGCGGAGAGTTCGCCCGACGATTCCGGAGGATCGCGCCATGAACGAACACGACGCCACCGCTTTCCCGCACGCCCCGGCCGAATGGACGCCGGACGACGCCCTCAGGACGGCCGGGCAAGAAGGCCTGGAATTGACCGAAGACCACTGGCAGACGGTGCGAGCGCTGCAGGAATACTTCGCCCGTCACGCTGACGCGCCGTCGATCAACAAGCGCGAACTGCACGATGCGCTGAACGAGAAGTTCCACCTGAGCGGGGGAATCAAACACCTCTACGAAATCTTCCCCGGGGGGCCCGTCGCGCAGGGCTGCCGCCTCGCCGGCCTCAAAGCGCCGGAGGGCGCGATCGACAGGGCATTCGGCAGCGTCTCCTGACCGACACTGCCCCGCCCGTCGGCCGCGCAACCCCCGCTGTCGGCCTTTCACCAGCGGGGTGTTGACAATGCCATAGCCGCTTGCCACGCTCCCGTCATGGCCATTCGTCCGCACTTCCAGCGTCTGGTGGAAAAGATCCGGATGCGGCCGCCGCTGCCCGCGGCAGTCGCCTACCCATGCGACCGCGATTCGCTGCAACTCGCCCTTTCGGGCGCGTTTGCCGGTTACCTCGCGCCGTTGCTGGTTGGCCCCGAAGCGCGGATTCGAGACGCTGCCGCCAAGGCCGGGGTCGATATCTCGCGGCTCACGATCGTCAATACGGCGGACGAACCGCGGGCCACCGGAATGCGGGCGGTCGAACTGGCGCGCGAAGGCAAGGTGGCGGCGCTCATCAAGGGCAGCATGAGCGACGGTGACCTGCTCGCGCCGGTCGCGGCGCCGGAGTCGGGCCTGCGCAGCGATCGGCGATTGTCGCACGCCTACTTCCTCGATCTCCCGGGGCGCTCGCACGGCATTCTCCTCGCCGATGCGCTCCTCAATATCGCGCCGAACCTCGCGGCCAAGAAGGACATCGTCGCCAACACGATCGACCTCGCCTTTGCGTTGGGGATCGCCGCACCCAATGTCGCGCTGCTCGCAGCGATGGATTACGTCACGCCGGCGTTCTCGTCGACCGGCGACGCGGCGGCGCTGAAGTCGATGGCGGCGCAGGGCGTCTTCCGCGGCGCCCTTGTCGACGGCCCGTTGACGCCGGACAGCGCGCTCTCGGCGGACGCCGCCCGCGCGAACGGTGTGAAATCCGAGGTTGCGGGCCGCGCCGACGTGCTGATCGCGCCGACGATGGAGGCCGCGGCAATGGTACTGCGCACGCTGACTGCGCTCACCGGTGGCCTGGCGGCGGGCCTGGTGCTGGGGGCGAAGATTCCGATCGTCGTGCCCGCGCGCACGGACTCGATGGAAGTGCGGATGGCCTCGTGCGTGCTGGCGTCGCTGATGGTGTCGGCGGTCGGCGAAGGTGCGGAGAAGCCCGCCAAGGCCGCCGCGGCAGCGTCCATTGCCGATGCGGCGCGCGCCGTCGCTTGACGAACCCGCGCCCAATCCTTACCCAGTAGCCGCCGATGGGCGGTTTTTCGGCCCCGGCCGACGGGGGCGTGCGCCCGCACGTCATGCGCCCGCCTGTTCGGCACGTGCCCGCAAGTCGGCGATCGCCGCCTGGTCGGCCCCGTAGAGGTTGGACCGTCCCAGGAGGTCGATCGCACCGGTGCGCTCGAGGACGTCTTCGACCTGGCGCTTTACGCCGCTCAACGCCAGCGTCACGCCGCTCTGGCGCAGGCGCACTGCGAGATTGCGCAGCGTCTCCACCCCGGTGGCGTCGATGTCGTTGATGCTGTGGGCGGCGACGAGGAGGTACGTGATCTGGGGCCGGTCGCGCACGAGCCGCAGGAGCGCGTCCTCGAAGAACGAAGCGTTGGCGAAAAACGGCGACGCGTCGAAGCGCAGCGCGCCGATGCGCTCGTGCAGCGGCGGCAGGTTCATGCGCTGCGCATCGCGCAGCGTCCCGTCCGGGTGCAGGCTCACGATCGCCACCCGCGGGCGCATCCGCCGATAGAGAAAGGCCGCGAGCGAAATGATGATGCCGGCGAGAACGCCGTTCTGGATATTCGGCGCGAACGCGAGCGTGATGAGAAAGGTCGCCGTGGCCGCCAATCCGTCGTCCTTGCTCGCGAGCCACGCCTGGCGCAGCGCCCGCACGTCGATCAGGTTCAGCACCGCGAGCACGATCATTGCGGCGAGGACGGGCTTGGGCAGCTGGTAGAGGCAAGGCGTGAAGAACAGCAGCGCGAGCAGCACCGACCCCGCGGCGAATAGCGAAGCTGCGCCGGTCTTCGCGTTCGACGCCAGGTTCAACGCCGACCGGGAGAAGGATCCGCTGACCGGCATCGACTGGCAGAACGCCGCCGCGACCTTCGCGAGCCCCTGGCCGACGAGCTCCTGGTTCTCGTCCCACGGCACCCGCTTCCGGAGGGCGATCACCTTGCAGCTCGACATCGCTTCCATGAAGCTGATCAGCGCCAGCACGAATGCTGCCGGCAGCAGCGCCCTTACCGCCGCCCAATCGAGATCGGGTGCGACGAGACCGGGCAGCCCCGTCGGAATATCGCCGACGACGCGTCCGCCCTGTCCGGCGAATCCCAGCGCATAGCTCACCCAGGTCGCGAGGGCGACGGCAATCAGAACGCCGGGGAGCCGCGGCGCGAATCTCCGGAACGCGACGAGCAGAACGATCGCGGCCACGCCGAACGCAAGCGACATTTCGTGCAGCAGGTCGGGTCGGGACACGACGTTCCACGTATCGACGAGCAGGTGCTGCGACTGCCGCACCGAGATGCCCATCAGCGGCGGAAGCTGCGACAGGGCAATGATCAACGCGGCGGCGTTGATGAAACCCATCAGCACCGGCTGCGAGACGAGGGAGAGCAGCACGCCCGCCCGCGCAAGCCCGAATCCGAGCTGGAACAGCCCGGACAGGAGCGCCAGCATCGTCACGTAGGCATAGAACTGCGGCGTGCCGGCGGGAACGAGGACGCCGACGCTCGCCGCGGTCAGCAACGAGGTCATCGCCACCGGTCCCGTGGAAAGAATCGGCATCGAGCCGAACAGCACGCCGACCATCGACGGGACGAACGCCGCATAGAGTCCGTAGAGCGGCGGCACGCCGGCCAGCTGCGCCTAGGCGAGCGCCTGCGGAATGGCGACCAGCGAGACGGTGATTCCGGCGATCAGGTCGGCGCGCAACGACGCCGGCGTGATCCGGGGCCAGCCGAGGAAGGGAACGAGGTGCTTGAGGCGGGTCGCCCATGGAGTCACGTCGACGCGGCCTCTTCCAACCGCGCGCCGCTACCGCTGCCGCACGCAATCCATGAAATAGCGGACCGTGCCGCCTTCGGCTTCCTCGACCAGGCCGTGGATGTCGGTGTCGAAGCCCGGAAATTGCGCGTTGAAGTTGCGCGCGAACTTGAGGTACTCGACGATCGTGCGGTTGAAGCGCTCGCCGGGGATCAGCAGCGGGATTCCCGGCGGATAGGGTGTCAGCAGCACGCTCGTCACGCGGCCTTCGAGCTGGTCGATCTCGACGCGGTCGATCTCGCGGTGCGCCATGCACGCGAAGGCGTCGGACGGCTTCATCGCCGGCTGCATGTCGGAGAGGTACATCTCGGTCGTCACCCGCGCCACGTCGTTCGCCTTGTACATGTCGTGGATCTGCTGGCACAGGTCGCGCAGGCCCACGCGCTCGTATTTCGGCTGCTTGGCGACGAACTCCGGCAGGATCTTCCACAGCGGCTGGTTCTTGTCGTAGTCGTCCTTGAACTGCTGCAGCGCGGTCACCAGCGTGTTCCAGCGGCCCTTGGTGATGCCGATCGTGAACATGATGAAGAACGAGTAGAGGCCCGTCTTCTCGACGATGACGCCGTGCTCGGCCAGGATACTTGGTGACGATCGACGCCGGGATGCCCGTCTTCGCGAACTTGCCCGACACGTCGAGGCCCGGCGTGATGACCGTCGCCTTGATCGGGTCGAGGATGTTGAATCCCGGCGCCAGATTGCCGAAGCCGTGCCACTTCTCGTTCGCGCGGAGAAGCCAGTCGTCGCGCTTGCCCATGCCTTCCGGCGCAAGGCGCTCGGGACCCCAGACCTTGAACCACCAGTCCTTGCCCCATTCGTCGTCGACCTTGCGCATCGCGCGGCGGAAGTCGAGCGCCTCGATGATCGACTCCTCGACCAGCGCCGTGCCGCCGGGCGGCTCCATCATCGCCGCCGACACGTCGCACGACGCGATGATCGCGTACTGCGGCGAGGTCGACGTGTGCATCAGGTACGCCTCGTTGAAGATGTGGCGGTCGAGCTTTCTGCGTCTCGGACTCCTGGACGATGATCTGCGACGCCTGCGAAATTCCCGCCAGCAGCTTGTGCGTCGAGTGCGTCGCGAAGATCATCGAGTCCTTGCTGCGCGGCCGGTCCTTGCCGATCGCGTGCATGTCCTTGTAGAAGTCGTGGAACGCCGCGTGCGGCAGCCACGCCTCGTCGAAGTGCAGCGTCTCGATGCTGCCGTTGAGCGTCTGCTTCAGCATCTCGACGTTGTAGGCGATGCCGTCGTAGGTGCTCTGGGTGATCGTCAGGATCCGCGGCTTCTTGTTCTGCGCCGTGCGCGCGAACGGGTTCGCATCGATCTCGCTTCTGGATGCTCTCGGGCCGGAACTCGTCGAGCGGAATCGGGCCGATGATGCCGAGATGGTTGCGCGTCGGCGGCAGGAACACGGGTATCGCGCCGGTCATCGTGATCGCGTGCAGGATCGACACGTGGCAGTTGCGGTCGACGACGACGATGTCGTTCGGCGCGACGTTGGCGTGCCACACGATCTTGTTCGACGTCGACGTGCCGTTGGTGACGAAGAAGCAGTGGTCGGCGTTGAAGATCCGCGCCGCGTTGCGCTCGGCCGCGGCGACGGGGCCCGAGTGGTCGAGCAACTGGCCCAGCTCGTCGACCGAGTTGCAGACGTCGGCGCGCAGCATGTTCTCGCCGAAGAACTGGTGGAACATCTGCCCGACGGGGCTCTTGAGGAACGCGACGCCGCCCGAGTGGCCGGGGCAGTGCCACGAATACGAGCCGTCCTGCGCGTACTCGACGAGCGCGCGGAAGAACGGCGGCGCCAGCGAATCGAGGTAGGCCTTCGCCTCGCGGATGATGTGCCGCGCGACGAACTCCGGCGTGTCCTCGAACATGTGGATGAAGCCGTGCAGCTCGCGCAGGATGTCGTTCGGGATGTGGCGCGACGTGCGCGTCTCGCCGTACAGGTAGATCGGGATCTCGGCATTCTTGAAGCGGATCTCCTCGATGAACTTGCGCAGGTTGAGGACCGCCGGATCGAGCTCCGGCCCCGGCGTGAACTCCTCGTCGTCGATCGACAGGATGAACGCGGAGGCGCGGGACTGCTGCTGCGCGAACTGCGACAGGTCGCCGTAGCTCGTGACGCCCAGCACCTCCATGCCTTCCTTCTCGATCGCCGCGGCGAGCGCGCGGATGCCGAGGCCCGAGGCGTTCTCGGAGCGGAAGTCCTCGTCGATGATGACGATCGGAAAGCGGAATTTCATCGAGTGCGAATCCTCGGGCGGAGTGATTCGCGCGGGAGACGGGCCGGCACCCGACCCGGGCCGCCGCGGGGATCGTCCCACCGGCAAGCTGGAAAGGCGCGAATTATGGGACGATTCGCCGGCCATGGCTATGAAAAACGCGAGCCGCCGGCAACGAACCGTTGCAGTCCTGCGACACCGGCCCGATGGCTGCGCGTTGCCGTGGGTGTCGTCGGGGCCGGCCTGCTCGCCTCAGATATGCGCCAGCGCGATCGCGCCGGCCCAGCCGAGGAGCCCCAGCCCGAGCGGCGTGCGCAGCCGGCGCCCCCAGGGCAGGTTCTTCTCGGTCGCCATCACCGCCGCGAGCGCAAGCATCCACCCCAGGCTCCCGATGCCGACGACGAACATGACGAGCATCAGCGCCCAGCAGCAGCCGACGCAGAAAAGGCCATGGTCGCAGCCGATCCGAAACGCCTCGCGCGCGGGCGCGCGCCCATGCCAGCGCGCGACGACGAAGCGCGAACGGCGTCCGGCATGCTTCGAGACAGCGGTACTTGAGCGCGCTGCACTGGAAGAGCCCCGCCGCCGGCCAGCACCGCGGCGCCGACGACCCAGCCATTGGCGACGAACCAGACGAAGCGGCGCGCCGGCCATTGCAGCGCGGCGTCGGCCACGTGCGCGAGCGAGCCCGAACGCGAACCAGGCGGCGAAGAAGCCGGCGACGACCCGCATGGCCAGCCGGCCGGCATCGGGCCGCCCGCCGGTGATCCGCCGGAACATCGCGAGCAGCGGAAACGCCGTCGGCAGCATCATCGCGGCGATCATCAGCACCCACGCCGCGGCGTGCAGTACGGCGGGCACCACGATGTCGCCCTGCGGGACGGCGCGGCAGAGCGCGGCGAGCGCGCCCGCCTCGATCCAGCCGCCGTGCTCGAGGTAGCGCCCGTAGGGGCTCGCGCTCCAGAGCGCCAGCGCCGCCCACGATGCGAGCGCGAGCAGCAAGAGCAGGGTCCAGAAGAGGACGCGACGCTCGCCGCCGCTCCAGGTCGGCGCGGTGGCGGCGTTGGCAGGCGCCGTGGCCATTCGTTCCGCGGGCCCCGATCCTTCCGGCCGCAGCGGACCCGCGGCCTCCGACGTGGCGCCGATCAGGCGTCGAACACGAACGTGCTCTGCAGCGCGTTGTGCCCCTTGAGGTCGAGATCGATGCCGAGCTTCGCGTTCTTCGACCGGTAGCGCGGCGCCTTGCCGACGAACACCGGCGCGCCGGGAACGGTCGAGAACACGGTGTCCGTCAGCGTCGTCGTGGCGCCCGTCGCATTGTTGTACGGCTCGAGTTCGGCGTAGCCCGCATCGCCCAGCTTGATCGTTCCGCGACCGCCCTGAACGGTGAACGTGACCGGGACCTTTTCCACGGAGACGACCTCGCCGACGAGCTTGACCAATTCCCCGACGGGCCCGCCCAGCTTGCCTGTATAGACGGCGAGAATCGCCTCCTCCTGCTGCGGCGTGACGCGCTCGTCGAGATAGACCGCCGCCCTCCAGTTCCCCTGCAGGATGTTGCCGGGAACGTGCGCGATCAGCGCGATCGTCCGGTCGGAGACGTCGACGCCGTTGATGCTTCCCTTGTCGAAGTGCCACGCGACGATGGTGTCGCAGGTGCCGAAATCAGGGTCCTCGCCGATCCAGCACGGGCAAAGCACGCGGCAGTTGCAGACTTCCAGTAACCGTCCTTCGAGGTGATACGCCATGGATTCCTCCTCGGTTTCACGTCGATAGCCCCGCCGGTGCTCCCCTCCGTCACGGCGGCGAGCGGGGAATGTTACGCCGCTCGCGGCGGCGATGCCATACGCAATTTTCCGGCAGAAAGATGGCGAATAGTCGCCGCTACCGCCGTCCGCCGGCGAGCTGGACCGAGCGGGGGTGTGCGCGCAGCCGCGCCATCGCCAGACGCCGAGCGCAGGGCCGATCGACAGCGGAACGAACGCGTAGCGCCAGCCCATCGTGTCGGCCCAGTACGGCATGAGGTGGATCGTTATCAGCGTCAGCGTGAAACCCAGCGCGGTCTGCAGCGTCAGCATCGTGCCGACGCAGGCCTTGTCGGCCAGCTCGGCGATCGACGCGGAGAACTGCGCCGAGTCGGCAACGATGCTGATTCCCCAGACGACGCACAGCGCGACGAGCGCCCACGGCGGGCCGCCGAAGAGCAGGCCGATCGACGCGGCGCAGCTCCCGCTTATCGCCATCGCCACGATCGTCAGCGTCGTCCGGCCGAGACGGTCGGCGAGGAAGCCGGCGCCGACACAGCCGATGGCGCCGGAGCCGATGGTGGCGAACGCCGCGAGCTTGGCCGCCGTCGGCGCCGTCGCGGGCGAAAGCGTCAGCGCGAAGCTCGCATCGAGGAACACGCCGATCCATGCCCACATCGCATAGAGCTCCCACATGTGGCCCGAGATAGCCGAGGTTCGCGAGGCGCAGCGGCACGTCGCGCCAGGCAGTCAGCACATACCGGGGATCGAAGCGCGGCGCGCGCGTGCGGTTGGGGCCGATACCGGCCAGGCCGATCAGTGCGGCGGCGCCCAGCGCGCTCACCGACGCCATCGACCAGCGGAACGCGCCAGTCGATGCCGCCGATCGCATTGAAGAGATGCGGCGAGGCCGAGCCCAGGGTGAGCGCGCCGACCAGGATGCCGACCATCAGCCCCATGTCGCCCTTGGCCCACGTCGAAGCGAGCTTCATCCCGACCGGATAGACGCCGGCCATGCAGGCGCCGGTGACGAAGCGCAACGCCGGCGCGACGAGCGAGGCGGGATCGACGACGAGCAGCAGCGCGTTGGCGAGCGCACCGATCGTCGCCGACACCGCGAAGAACCGGCGCGGATCGAGCCGGTCGGCAAGACCCAGGAGCGCGCTCGCGAGGCAGCCGGCGACAAAGCCCGCCTGGACGCCGCTCGTGAGCGCCGCCTTGGAGAAATTCGAAAGCTGGAACTCGGCGGCGAGCGCCGGAAGGACGGCCGACGCCGAGAACCAGAGCGCCATTGCGGCGACCTGACAGAACGCGATGATCGCGATCGACGCGAACTTCGACTCGCAAAACCTCGTCACCGCGAATCTCCCAGACTCACGCCACCGGGCCTCCGCACCGTGCGGCGAGTGATGCGAAGATCGCCGCCGTCAGATCTTCGGCAGCGTGACGCCCTGTTGCCCCTGGTACTTTCCGCCGCGATCCTTGTACGACGTCTCGCAAACCTCGTCGGACTCGAAAAAGATCACCTGTGCGACGCCCTCGTTGGCGTAGATCTTCGCGGGCAGCGGCGTCGTGTTCGAGAACTCAAGCGTCACGTGCCCTTCCCACTCGGGTTCGAGCGGCGTTACGTTTACGATAATGCCGCAGTTGCTGACGAAGACACCTGCCTCAAGCGCGAAGTTTCCAGCCTCGGGAACGGTGAGGCAGTAGACGTCGTGATCGCCCGGCGTCTCGCGCACGGCAACAACCTTGTGGTTGCGTCCAGCCGCGGCGCCACGGAACCGGGCGATTACGTCCGGGAACCGACGGAACACTGAACGGTCGCAATCCAGGAGTCTTGCGGCGGCGCGGAGTGATCCCGTCTGATCCAACGCGGCACGTACGACTTCCGAATCGACTTCGCGCCGGAGCCGGAGGACGCGCGCGACATCCGCCTGTTTCCGCCGCCTTGTGCCATCATCCGCTGCCCATGCGGCGGCACTCATGCCGGATTGCTTCCGGCGCTCCTCGGGGTCGAGATAACGGCGAAGCGCTGCCTCGCGATGACGCTCGCGTGTCAGCTCGCTCGGATTGCGACGTCCGTCAAGGACCTGCTCGCGCAGGACGGCATATTGCGGATCGCTCCAGAAAGCGCGAGCGCGCCGGGCCTGGGCCGCGGAGAATAGCTTGGCCCAGACCGGATCGGCACCGCGGCGCGCGAGCGCGTCACTGACTGCAGCACCGTGCGCGTGGGAATCGAACGCGTCGCCGTAGCTTTCGTCGTTATGGAGCCTGATATGCTCCGACGCCGGCATCCGCTCGATGTTGACTGGCCGGTTGTTGCGGCGATCGAAGTCGACGTGATGTCGGTGCGTTCCAGGCAGGTCCTCGTAAATGCCGCCGCGCAGGTTCCATTCGTCCGCCAGCCGATGCGTGTGCACAAGGTGGCCGTTGATCGGCTGATAGACCACTTCGTACCCGCGCTGGAGTTCCCGGTAGAGCGGCATTAGCGATTGTCCTGGCCGCAGCGAAGCCGCCTCCAGCATGCGCCCATCGCGGAGCATGAATTCGTGGTCGGGCGTCGCCGCAATGACCTCGCCGGTGTCGAGCTCCACCTCGATCAATGAATCGCGCGCGACGAAACGCGGCGAATCGAGAAGCGACACGATCACGCGCCCGTTCTCGCCGATGCTGTAGCCCCAGAACAGCTCTCCGGAATCGGACCGCCGCGCCATGCCCTCCAGCGTGGCGAACGTGCCATCGACCAACGCGACGCGCGTGTCGCCACGGAAGCATCTCGCATACGTCGACTTGCCGAGGCAGAGCACCAGGACGCTGCGCGGAATCCGGAAGTACTCTATCGTCCGCGCAAGCGCGAACGAGTTCGGGCGGGATGATGCACACCTGCCCCTTGAAGTCGACGAACGAGCCGGCGTCGAACGCCTTCGGATCGACGATCGTCGAGTTGATGTTGGTGAAGATCTTGAATTCGTCGGAGCAGCGGATGTCGTAGCCGTAGCTCGACGTTCCGTACGAGACGATCTTGTGGCCGTTGGACGCGCGGACCTGGCTCGGCTCGAACGGCTCGATCATCCGGTGCTCGGCCGCCATGCGGCGGATCCACTTATCGGACTTGATCACGGCGCTCCCTGTGCGCACGACGCTCGGTTATTCGTCCCAGAGGGCGACGGTCTCGGCGCGGTGACCGGCGCCCGCGGCGCCGGTCCAGCGCGGTGGGGCCGTCGCCGTGACTCGATTTAGGTGTTCTGGATGACGATGCTCGGGAATTTCGCCGAGAAGTCCTCGGCCTTCTGCGCGACGAACACCGCCGTCTTGCGGGCGATCTCACGGTAGATCTGCGCGATCCTGCCGTCGGGATCGGCGACGACCGACGGGCGGCCCGCGTCGGTCTGCTCGCGGATCCGGATGTCGAGCGGCAGTCCGCCGAGGAACGGCACCTTGTAATCGGCGCACATCTTCTCGCCGCCGCCCTCGCCGAAAATCGGCTCCGCGTGGCCGCATTTCGAGCAGACGTGCGTGCTCATGTTCTCGACGATCCCGACGATCGGGACACCGACCTTCTCGAACATCTTGAGGCCCTTGCGCGCGTCGATCAGCGCGATGTCCTGCGGCGTGGTGACGATCACGGCACCGGTGACCGGCACCTTCTGGGCGAGCGTCAGCTGGATGTCGCCGGTGCCCGGCGGCATGTCGACGACGAGATAGTCGAGGTCGCGCCAGTTGGTGTCCTTCAGCAATTGCTCGAGCGCCTGCGTCACCATCGGCCCCCGCCAGACCATCGGCGTGTCGACGTCGATCAGGAAGCCGATCGACATCGCCTGCAGCCCGTAGGCTTCGAGCGGCTCCAGCGTCTTGCCGTCGGTCGACTCGGGCCGCCCCGCGATACCGAGCATCATCGGCTGCGACGGACCGTAGATGTCGGCGTCGAGCACGCCGACCTGCGCACCCTCGGCAGCGAGCGCCAGCGCGAGATTGACCGCCGTCGTCGACTTGCCGACGCCGCCCTTGCCGCTCGCCACCGCGATGATGTTCTTGACGCCGGGGATCAGCTTGACGCCGCGCTGTACCGAGTGCGACGTGACTTTCTGCGTCATCTCGATGTTGACGCGGCCAGCACCGGGCATTGCCGCGAGCGCGTCGGCGATCAGCTTCTTCAGGATCTCGTGCTGCGTCTTCGCGGGATAGCCGAGCTGGATGTCGATGGCGATGTCGCCGCCGTCGATCTTGATCTTCTTGACCGACTTGCCGCTCACGAAGTCCTTCCCCGTGTTGGGATCGGTCAGCGCGCGCAGGCGGGTCTGGACGTCGGCCTCGGTGATGGCCATCGGGATGCTCCGTCGATTGCTTCGTGGAGATGCGGGAAAGCATTCAATTTTAGCAAAATCCGGGCTGTCGAAGGCTGCGCAAGGGTCGCTTTGCTAGAATTCGCGTTTTACCCTGCTCAGTTCAAGGTTTTCCGCGATGTCCGCCCCCGGCAATGCGACGGCCGCAGCGCGCCGCAAGCTGTTCGTCACGACGGCGCTGCCGTACGCGAACGGCCCGTTCCACATCGGCCACATCATGGAGTACATCCAGGCGGACATCTGGGTGCGCTTCCAGCGGATGCAGGGGCACGCGGTCCACTTCGTCGGCGCCGACGACGCGCACGGCGCGGCGATCATGCTGAAGGCCGAGGCCGACGGCGTCACGCCGCAGGCGCTGATCGCGAAGATCGCGGCGACGCGCCCGAAACACCTCGCGGGTTTTCATCTGCGCTACGATCACTGGCACTCGACCGATTCGCCGGAGAACGTCCTGCTGTCGCAGGACATCTACCGCAAGCTCAAGGCGCGCGGGCTGATCTACGACAAGCCGGTCGAGCAGTTCTTCGATCCGGTCAAGGCGATGTTCCTGCCCGACCGCTACATCAAGGGCACGTGCCCGAAATGCGGCGCGAAGGACCAGTACGGCGACGCCTGCGAGAACTGCAGCTCGACCTACGCGCCGACCGACCTCATCGACCCGTATTCGACGCTCTCCGGCGTCCGCCCGGAGCTCAGGACGTCGAAGCACCTGTTCTTCCGGCTGTCGGACCCGGAGATCGTCGAGTTCCTGCGCGAATGGACGAAACAGCCGGCGCCGGGCCAGTCGCTGCAGCCCGAGGTGCTGAACAAGATCCACGAGTGGCTGGGCGAGTCGCGCGGCGCCGACAAGCTGACCGACTGGGACATCGCGCGCGACGCGCCGTATTTCGGCATCCCGATCCCCGACGAGCCCGGCAAGTATTTCTACGTCTGGCTCGACGCGCCGGTCGGCTATCTCGCGTCGCTGAAGGCCTACTTCGACGGCGGCAAGGCGAAGGCGAACAGCGAGCCGCGAAGTTTCGCCGAATTTCTTTCGGCCACGGACACCGAGCAGTTCCACTTCATCGGCAAGGACATCGTCTACTTCCACACGCTATTCTGGCCGGCGATGCTGAAGTTCGCCGGCGCGCCGTACAAGGTGCCCACCAACGTCTTCGTCCACGGCTTTCTGACGGCGCTGGGCGAGAAGATGTCGAAATCGCGGGGCACCGGCATCAGCCCCGACTACTACCTCGACCTCGGCCTCGACGCCGAGTGGCTCCGCTACTACATCGCGGCCAAGCTCAACGACAAGGTCGAGGACATCGACTTCAACCCCGACGATTTCGTCGCGCGCGTCAACAGCGACCTCATCGGGAAGTACGTGAACATCGCGAGCCGCGCGGCACGTTTCGTCGCAGCGCAGGGGAACCGGCTCGTGCGCGGGCAGACGTTCGACAAGCGGCACGTCGTGAAGCTCGAGGAAGTCGCCGCGATCGTGGCGCAACATTACGACCGGCGCGAATTCGGCAAGGCGTTGCGCGAGATCATGGCCATCGCCGACAAGTCGAACCAGTATTTCGACGGCGCGAAGCCATGGGAGCTCGCACGTGACCCGGCGACGGCCCCGCGCGCGCTCGAGGTCGCGTCGGACTGCCTCGACGATTTCCGCATCCTGACGACCATGCTGGCGCCCGTGCTTCCTGCGCTCGCCGCGCGGGCCGAGGCTTTCCTCGGTCTTGCACCGCAATCCTGGGCCGACATCGTCCGCCCGCTGCCCGAAGGACACTCGATCAATGCGTACACGCATCTCATGACCCGGATCGATCCCAGGCAGGTCGACGCGCTGCTCGAGGGCCCGATGGCCGATGCCGCTCCGTCACCCCGGCCCTCGCCCGCTCGCACGGGCGAGGATGAATCCGCATCGCACATCTCGATCGACGACTTTGGAAGAGTCGACCTGCGCATCGCGCGGATCGTCAATGCCGAGCAGGTCGACGGCGCCGACAAGCTGCTCAAGCTGACGCTCGATGTCGGCGAAGGCCGCCATCGCACGGTGTTCGCCGGCATCAAGTCCGCGTACAAGCCGGAGGACCTCGTCGGCCGCCTGACGCCGATGGTCGCGAACCTCGCCCCGCGCAAGATGAAGTTCGGGCTGTCCGAAGGCATGGTGCTCGCGGCGTCGGGCGAGGGTCCCGGCATATTCCTTCTCGCACCGGACAGCGGCGCGCTGCCGGGGATGCGCGTCAAATGAGCGGGGTCGCCATTCCCGCGCAGACGGAAATCCGGTGGCGTCTGTTGGGATGTCGCTGGGCCCCCGCCTCCGCGGGGACGACAACTAGCGTTCGCCGATGAGCGCCGGGGCGTCCCGGCGCGCGAATTGCGCCATCTCGGGGCGCAGCGTACGGGCGATGGCCGCAAGCGTGGAGGCACACCAGTGAGTGCGCCGTCCCTCGACCTCGTTCTCGCGGCAATCGCGGGATGGCTCGGACTCGGCGTCGCCGGCCTCGTCCGGCCGCGGGCGATTCACTTCATCAGCCACGCGTTGTTTCCGGCGGGCGCCGCCGTCGGCATCGCGCTCGCGCTCGTGGCGTTCTTCGCCGTCGGACCGCCGCCGCAGTCGACGGTGCTGCCGCTCGGCCTGCCCGACCTGCCGTTCCACGTGCGCATCGATGCGCTATCGGCCTTCTTCCTGGTGCTGCTCGGCGCCGTCGCGGCGGCGATTTCGCTCTTTTCGGCCGGGTATTTCCGGTCGGGCGAAGGGACTGCGCCGGGGCTGCAGTGCTTCCAGTACCACGTATTCCTGGCGGCGATGGCGCTGGTGCTTGTCGCTGACGACGCCTATCTGTTCATGGTCGCCTGGGAGTCGATGGCGCTGGCCTCGTTCTTTCTCGTGACGAGCGACCATCGCATTCCGGAAATCCGCCGTGCGGGATTCCTGTATCTGCTGATCGCGCATGTCGGTGCGATCGCGATCCTGCTTTGCTTCGGCGTCCTCCAGGGCGGCAGCGGCGATTACACCTTCGGGGGGATGCGCTCGCTCATCTTGAAGGGCGCGTGGCCCACCGCCGCCTTCGCGCTCGCGCTCGCGGGATTCGGCGCGAAGGCGGGCCTGTTGCCGCTGCACGTCTGGCTGCCGGAGGCGCACCCCGCCGCGCCTTCCCCCGTCTCCGCGCTGATGAGCGGCGTGATGCTGAAGACGGCAATCTACGGACTGCTGCGGGTGACGTTCGATCTCCTCAACGTCCAGATCTGGTGGTGGGGCGCGGTCGCGCTCTCGCTCGGGCTCGTCACGGCGCTCTTCGGCGTGATCTACGCCACGACGCAGACCGACATGAAGCGGCTTCTCGCGTATTCGTCGATCGAAAACATCGGCATCATCGTCGCCGGCATCGGCCTCACGATCCTGTTCAAGGCCTATGGCAAGACGTTGCTCGCGGCGATCACGCTGACGGCCGTGCTGTACCACACCCTTAACCACGCGGTGTTCAAGAGCCTGCTCTTCCTCGCCACCGGCTCGGTGCTGCATTCGACGCGGGAGCGAAGCCTCGGCAAGCTGGGCGGGCTCATCCATCGGATGCCCTGGGTCGCGTGGCTCGCGCTCGTCGGCACGCTGGCAATCGCCGGATTGCCGCCGTTGAACGGCTTCGTCTCCGAGTGGCTGCTGCTGCAGGCATTCCTGTTCACGCCGAGCCTGCCGCAGTCGTTCGTCAACATGCTGGTGCCGGTCGCCGCTGCGGCACTTGTTCTCGCCGTCGCGCTGGCCGCGTACGTGATGGTCAAGTTCTACGGCGTGATCTTCCTCGGCCGACCCCGGGAGGCGAACCTTGCCCACGCGCACGATGCCGGCCGCCTCGAACGCGTTGCGCTGACCGTACTTGCAACGGGCTGCGTCGTGCTGGGTCTCTTTCCCGGCAGCGTGATCGCGTGGCTCGACCCGATCAACGCAATGCTCGTCAATTCGAGCGCGATTCACGCGGGGAGCGGCAACTGGTTGATGCTCGCGCCCATCAGCGCCGACCGCTCGAGCTACAGCCCGTTGATCGTGCTTGCGGTGATCGCCGGGACCATCCTTCTGACGATCCAGATCGTGCACCGCTACTACCACGGGCGCGTGCGTCGGGCTCCTCCGTGGGACTGCGGCTTCCCGATGCAAACGCCGCGGATGCAGGACACCGCCGAGGGTTTCGGTCAACCCGTCCGCCAGGTATTCGAGGTGTTCTTCCGCATTGAGCGCCAACTCCCCTCGCCCTTCGACAACGAGCCCCGCTATTCGCTCAAGGCGAGCGATCCGCTATGGCACTGGCTGTACCTGCCGACAGCGCGCGCTGCCGACGTCGTCGCACGGATCGTGGGACACATCCAGCAGGGCCGCATCTCGATCTATCTCACCTACAGCTTCGTCACGCTGCTGGCGCTGCTGTACTTCGTCCGATGAGCGCCGCCGGGCCGCCTCAAGATCGAATTGCCGCGCCCTCCGCGCCGTCGCGCCCATCACGTTGCACCGTGGGGTCCGCCGCCACCGGTGCGCGCGCGCTTCGCTCCTCGGCTTCGCCCTCCTCGCGCGGGCGTCCTTCTCGCGGCCGTGCAGCGGCGTCAGTCGCAGGCGCGGGGGTCTGATGACCGTCTCCGGCCTCCTGTCGCAGCTTGTACAGTTCGCCCTCGCGCTGCTGCTCGCCCCGCTGCTCGACGGGTGGGTCACCCAGTGCCGCGCGTGGCTCGCGAACCGGAGCGCACCATCGCTGCTGCTGCCCTACCGGACGATTCGCAAGCTGTTCATGAAGGACGCCGTCGTCGCCGAGAACGCGTCGGCATTGTTCCGGTTCACGCCGTACGTCGTGTTCGGCGCGATGTGCTGCGCGGCGGCGATCGTTCCGTCGCTCGCGACCGACCTTCCGTTCGCGCGGGCGGCCGACACGATCGCGCTCGTCGGCCTGTTCGCACTGGCCCGCGTCTTCATCGCCCTCGCGGCGATGGACATCGGCACGTCGTTCGGTTCGCTCGGCGCACGCCGCGAGATGTTCGTCGGCTTCCTGGCCGAGCCTGCGTTGCTGATGGTGCTGTTCACCGCGTCGCTGATCTCGGGCTCGACGTCGCTGCCGACGATCGTCGATACGCTCGCGCACCGCGAGCTCGCGATCTTTCCGAGCCTCGCCTTCGCCGGCGTCGCGTTCACGATGGTGTCGTTGGCCGAGAACGCGCGCATTCCGGTCGACAATCCGGCCACGCATCTCGAGCTCACGATGATCCACGAGGCGATGCTGCTCGAGTATTCGGCGCGCCATCTCGCGCTGATCGAATGGGCGTCGGCGCTGAAGCTATTCAACTACTCTTGCATCGGGCTGGCGATCTTCTTTCCCTTCGGCATCGCCTCGGCCGGCGACTGGCTCGCGCTCCTTGGCGCAGCACCGGTGCTCGTGGCAAAGCTCGCGGTCGGCGGCTTCCTGCTCGCGCTGATCGAGACGCTGTCAGCGAAGATGCGGATCTTCCGGGCGCCGGAGTTTCTCGGCACCGCGTTCCTGCTCGCGGTGCTCGCGATGCTCGTCAACCAACTGCTCGGCAGTTGAACGTCATGGCGCACCTCCCGCTGTACGCGCAACTGATCAATCTCTTCGCGGCGACCCTGCTGCTTGTATCGTTCGCGATGCTGGCGCAACGGCGTGTGCTGTCGCTGATCGACCTGTTCTCGATGCAGGGGCTGGCATTGGCGGCGTCGACCGCCGTGGTCGCATACGGTACAGGCCAGACGCACCTCTACTGGTCGGCTGGGCTCACACTGCTGCTGAAGGTCGGGCTGCTGCCATGGATACTGTACCGGCTCATCCGCAAGCTCGACGTGCGATGGGAATTCGAGGGACTGATCAACATCCCGACGACGATGCTGATCGGCATCGTGCTCGTCGTGTTCGCGTTCAACCTGGCGCTGCCGATCTCGCAGCTCGCGAACACGGTCACGCGGTCGACCCTTGGCATCGCGATGGCGAGCGTTATGCTGTCGTTCCTGATGATGATCACGCGGCGCAAGGCCATTCCGCAGGTCATCGGATTCCTGTCGATGGAAAATGGCCTCTTCTTCGCAGCCACGTCCGCAACTTACGGGATGCCGATGGTCGTCGAGCTCGGCATCGCGCTCGACGTGCTGGTCGGGATGCTGATCCTCGGCGTCTTCTTCTTCCAGATCCGCGAGCAGTTCGACAGCCTCGATCTGAAGCACCTCGAAAAACTCAAGGAAAGCGAGGGCGAATGAGCGAGGCGGGCGAGCGTCAGCGAGCCAAGGCCCGAAGGGCGCGGCGCCGAGCGGTTGAGCCCGGCCGATCCCTCGGTGCAACCGGGCATACCGCGACTGATGAGCAGCGCGGAGGGCGCACGTGATCGAAATCCTCGCGGTCCTCGGCATGCCGGTCGCAGGTTCCGCGCTGCTGGCGCTCGTCGGCCACCGCAAAGGGGCGCCAAACCTCAACGTGGCGGCGAGCCTTGCCACGTTCATCGCGGCCGGCGCGCTGACCGCGCGCGTGATCGCCGCTGGCCCGATGCTCGTCCTCGACAAGATGTTCTTCGTCGACTCGTTCAACGTGTTCCTGGTCGCGCTTACCGCGTTCGTCGGCTTCACGACGTCGCTCTTCTCGCGGCCGTACATGCGCATCGAGCAGCACCATGGCCGGCTCAACGCCGCGCAGCTGCGCCTCTACCACAGCATGTACCAGCTCTTCAATTTCACGATGCTGCTCGCGCTCCTCACCAACAACATGGGCATCCTGTGGGTCGCGATGGAAGCTGCCACGCTGACGACGGTGCTCCTGGTGTCGCTCTACCGGACCCCGGCGAGCCTCGAAGCCGCGTGGAAGTATTTCATCCTCTGCGGCGTCGGGATCGCGCAGGCGCTGTTCGGCACGATCCTGCTGTTCTTCGCCGCGGAAAGAGTGCTCGGCGCCGAGGGAGGCGCCCTGCTGTGGACCGAGCTCAATGCCGTGAAGGGCGAGCTCGAGCCCACGGTGCTATCGCTCGCTTTCGTGTTCATGCTGGTGGGCTACGGCACCAAGGTCGGCCTCGTGCCGCTGCACAACTGGCTGCCTGACGCGCATGCGGAAGGGCCCACACCGGTGTCGGCGGTGCTGTCGGGGCTGCTGCTCAACGTCGCGCTGTACGCGGTGGTGCGCTGCAAGGTGCTGGTCGAAGGCTCGCTGCACACAGCCATCGCGAAGGAACTGATGATGGGCTTCGGCCTGCTGTCGGTCGTCGTGGCCGCGTTCGTGCTGTCCCGGCAAAAGGACATCAAGCGTCTCTTCGCTTATTCGTCCATCGAGCACATGGGGATCATCACGTTTGCCTTCGGCATGGGTGGGCCGATTGCCAGCTTCGCAGGCCTGCTGCACATGACCGTGCATTCGCTCACCAAGTCGGCGATCTTTTTCGCCGTGGGCCACGCGGTGCAAAAGACCGGGACGCAGGTCATGGACGAGATTCGCGGCCTTATCACGATCAGCCCGATGATCGGGTGGGGGCTCATTATCGGCGCGTTGGCGATCCTCGGCATGCCGCCGTTCGGCGTGTTCGCGAGCGAGTTCCTGATTCTTACCACGGCGATGCGCGACCAGCCGTGGGCCACTCCATTGCTGCTCGCCGCACTCGGGCTGGCGTTCGCCGCGGTATTCTCGAAGGTGCAGCCGATGGTGTTCGGTGAAACCTCCGGCAGGCGGCTGCCCGAGCGGCCGGCGATGATCCCGGTGTTCGTGCACCTCGCGCTCGTGCTGATGCTGGGGCTGTGGATACCGCCGGCCCTCGCGGACTGGTACCGCCAAGCTGCGCGGCTCATCGGATAGGAACGGGTGCGTCATCATGAACGTCACGCCTCTCGGTCTCGCCGCCGCCGCGCTGCCGGGCATTGTCCCCGCGCAACGTGTGCCGGTAAGCTCGGGACAGCTCCTCCCCGCGTGCCGGCTCGCATGGGAGCAGGGAGGGCGGCTCGTCGCGCTGTGGGCGAGCGACGAGCGTGATCGCGCGCGCGGCTTCTGCGTGCGGGTCGCGCTCGCGGACCGCGATGGGCTCACGCTGCTCGAGCACACGCTGCCCGATGCCGACGCGCATTTCCCCGATGTCGCGGCGATCTTTCCCGCAGCGAACCGGATGCAGCGCTCAGCGTTCGACCTGATGGGAATCGGCTGCGACGCCGACGACCAGCGCCCGTGGACGTGGATGGCGAGCTGGCCGATCGACCAGTATCCATTGCGGCGCGATTTCGCGGCCTCACCCAAATGGGAGCCCGGACAGGAAGAGTATGCCTTCGTCCGCGTCGAAGGCGACGGTGTGCACGAGATACCCGTCGGCCCGGTGCACGCCGGCATCATCGAGCCCGGCCACTTTCGCTTCCAGGTCGTCGGCGAAAAGGTGTTGCGGCTCGAGGAACGGCTCTCCTACGCGCACAAAGGCATCGAGAAGCGCTTCGAATCGTTCGCTCTGGCCGACGGCTATCGCCTTGCCGGACGCGTATCCGGCGACAGCACCGTCGCCTACGCGTGGGCATACGCGCAAGCGGCCGAGGCGATTGCGGCAATCGCCCCGCCGCCGCGCGCCGCGTGGCTCCGCGCTCTGCTGCTCGAGCGCGAACGCCTCGCCAATCACCTGGGCGATCTGGGCTATCTCGGCAACGACGGCGGCTTCGCGTTCGGCCTCGCGCAATTCTCGCGACTCAAGGAAGATGCCTTGCGCACGAATGGCGCGGCGTTCGGGCACCGGCTGCTGATGGACTGCATCGTGCCGGGCGGCGTCGCGCGCGATCTCGCGCCGGAGGATGCCGCCGCCATGCGCGCCGAATGCGCGCGGCTCGAGCGCGAGATTGCGATCGTGCGCCACATCTACGACGAGCACGCCGGGCTGCAGGACCGCTTCCGCACGTGCGGCCGCGTCAGCGCGGCGCTTGCGCAAAAGCTGGGCCTCGCCGGCATGGCGGGCCGCGCGAGCGGCCAAGCCTTCGACCTGCGCTGCGATCTACCCGCGATGCCTTATGACGTTCTCGACGTGCGGATGGCGACCCGCACCGAGGGTGACGTCGCGGCACGCGTGGCCGTGCGTTTCGACGAGGCGCTGGAATCGCTGCGCCTCATCCGCACGATCGTCGATGCGCTGCCCGACGGCGACATAGCGGCTCCGCTGCCGGCGATTCCCCCGCTCAGACTCGGCGTGGGCTGCGTCGAGGGCTGGCGCGGTCCGGTCCTGGTCGCGCTCGAAAGCGGCCCCGGCGGATCGATCCGCCGCTGTCATCCGCACGACCCGTCGTGGTCGAGCTGGCCCGTGCTGGAGCATGCGGTGATCGGGAACATCGTCCCGGACTTTCCGCTGATCAACAAGTCGTTCAACCTTTCCTACAGCGGGCACGATCTATGAACCACGGCGATTCCACCGTCGGGCTCACGCAGGCGGGGAGCCGGTGGAATTCGGCGCACGACAGTAAATTCCCGCCTGCGCGGGAATGACGAGCACATGCTTTACATCCTGCGCCAGATTGCGAAGACCGGCATCAAGACGGAGCCCTCGCCGCAGCCCGCCGTCGAGATGGCTGTGGTAGCCCGCTTGCAGCAGCAGGTGCTGCGTACGCTCGGGCGCGCACTGACGATCCGGCAGGTGGATGCCGGCTCATGCAACGGCTGCGAGCTCGAGATCCATGCGCTCGGCAACCCGTACTACAACATCGAAGGACTCGGGATCAAGTTCGTCGCCAGCCCGCGCCACGCCGACATGCTGCTCGTCACCGGTCCCGTCTCGAAGCACATGGCGATCGCCCTCAAGCGCACGTATGACGCGACGCCGGAGCCGAAGCTCGTCGTTGCCGTGGGCGACTGCGGCTGCACCGGCGGAATCTTCGGCGCGAGCTACGCGACGCTCGGCCCTGTCGCGAGCGTGATCCCCGTCGACGTCGCGATCCCCGGCTGCCCGCCGACGCCGACGGCGCTGCTGCGAGGTATCCTGGCCGCGATCACGCGTGCTGCGCGCCCGGATAGCGAGCGTGTCGAGCCGTCGGATCGAGGATCGGGCGGCCAGCGCCCCGGAACCGAGGCGGATGCCTGATACCGTCGGCGCGCGGATTCCGCCCTCGGGTTGACCACGGCGCCCAATCCCGAAATACTGCGGCCCGCGCGGCCGAGAATCGGCGTCCATCCGCCCGCAGGCACGAAGGCGCCGCACCGCAACCGACGACGAGCGTCCCATCCCTAAGTCTCCGGAGTTCCCCGCCTCATGAGCAATCCCGAGCCCGTTCCTCCCGCCGAAGAAGCGAAAAAGCGGTTGCGCAAGAAAGTCGACAAGCTCCTCGCCCGCGATCCGTGCAAGAGCAAGGGAAGCATCGTGCTTGCCGGTCGCACGCTCGAATACCGGTCGATCGCCGAATTCGTTCCGGTCGTCGCGGGCGGGGTCGACGACAAGCGCGGCGAGACCGAAGCCGCGGTGTTCACGACGTCGTATTTCCTCGACGCGGCGGATCCGGCGACGCGGCCGGTCTGCTTCGTGTTCAACGGCGGCCCCGGCTCCGCATCGATCTGGCTGCATCTGGGCGCGCTCGGGCCGAAGCGCGTCGTCATCCGCGAGGACGGCACGATGCCGCCCCCGCCGTACACGGTGACCGACAACCAGGAATCATGGTTCGAGCACTTCGACCTCGTGTTCGTCGATCCGCCGCACACCGGCTATTCGATTACCGCCAGCGAGGACGCGCGCAAGAAGATGCTGTCCGTCGACGGCGACGTCGAAGCGCTGACCGAATGCATCCGCACGTGGCTCGGCCGCCATCGCCGCTGGAGCTCGCCCGTCTATGTCGCCGGCGAGAGCTACGGCACGACGCGCGCCGCGGCGCTCGCCGACAAGCTGCAGGACGCCGGCGTCGCGCTTTCGGGCCTCGTCCTCGTCTCGTGTGCGATGGACCTGCAAAGCATCGTGTTCGCGCCGCGCAACGACTTGCCGTATGCGCTCTTTCTGCCCGCATTCGCGTGCGTCGCGCAGTACCATGGCAAGCTCAAGGGCGCGCCGGCCGAATCGCCGGCGGCGGCGCGCGCCGAGGCGGAAAGGTTCGTCGCCGACGAGTACCTGGCCGCGCTGCACGCCGGCGCGCGCCTCTCCAAGGTTGCGCGGCGGCGGATCGTGAACCGCGTCGCGCAGCTCACGGGCCTCGCGCCGGGGCTCGTCGACGAAAAGAACCTGCGCATCAGCGACCAGACCTACTTCGTCGAGTTGCTGCGCGACCGCGGCCTGATCGTCGGCCGCCTCGAGGCGCGGGTGACGGGCCCCATGGCGGCGAGCCGCTCGCGCGACTGGGAGTTCGATCCCGGCATCGAAGCGATCGTCGCCCCGTACACGATGGCCGCGCACGCGTACATGAGCGACTGTCTGGGCGTGGATACGCAGGCGCGCTATGAAGTGCTGTCGTGGGACGCGCACAAGCAGTGGAACTGGAATCGCGGCGAGGAAAAGGGCAACAGCTTCGCCTGCACGAGTCCCGACCTGTCGCGCGCGCTGCGGCGCAACCCGCATCTGCGCGTGCTGGTCGCGAGCGGCCGCTACGACCTCGGAACGCCTTACAGCGCGACCGACTGGTCGCTCGCGCAGCTCGACGTGCCGGCGGACGTTCTCGTCGCGCGTCGAGCATCACTACTACGATGCCGGCCACATGATGTACACGCGCGAAGCGGACATGATGAAGCTGAAGCGCGACCTCGCAGCCTGGCTCGCGGCGTAGGGCCGACCAGCGATGGCGCGGCCGCGCATCGTCGAAGCGGCGCTGTTCGCCTTCGCGTCACGGGCGCGTGTAGACTAACGCGCCTGCAGCGGTAGCGCGCGCTACGATCCACAGGACATCAACCCTAGCGAGACTCCGAGCGATGGCCGGCAGCGCGAAACGGCGAAAGACGGCGAAGCGGACGCCCGTTGCGAAATCGCGCGCGCCGGCGAAGCGTCCGGCGACGACACGCAGGACGTCGAAAAAGCCTGCGGACACCGCCAAGCGACGCCTGACGACGCGCAAGCCGGCGACGCCGGCGCTCCCCAAGGCAGAGCGGAGAACCACCAGACGCCTCATGCCGGACGACACGGTCACGCGGCTGCAGGCACAGCTTGCGGTCATCGAAAGCGTGCAGGCGGCGCTTGCCGCCAGGCGCGACATCCAGGGCATCTACGACGCGGTGGGCGACAAGATACGCGAAATCTTCCACCGCGCCGACATCGGCATTCGGATCTACGATCAGGACACGAATCTGCTCCACTTCCCGTACTACTTCAAGGACGGGCAACGGTTGGACGTCGCGTCGGAACCCTTGGGCGACACGGGAATTTCGGCGCACGTGTTGCGCACGCGCGAAACGCTGGTCATCAACGAGGCTGTGCCGGAAGCGATCGTGAAGTATGGTTCGCGCATGCTCGGACCCGCGCTGGAGAAATCGAGCGTCTTCGTTCCGTTGATTGTGGGTGGCCGCGCGCGGGGTCTTCTCAATCTGCTGGACATGCATCGCGAACACGCCTTCAGCGACTCCGACGTGCGCCTGCTGCAGACGCTCGCGAACAGCATGAGTGTCGCGCTCGAGAACGCACGTCTCTTCGACGAGACACAGCGGCTGCTGAAAGAGACCGAACAGCGCAACGCCGAGCTGGCGGTCATCAACAGCATCCAGCAGGGGATGGCGGGTTGACTCGATTTCCAGGGGATCGTCGATCTCGTCGGCGACAAGCTGCGCGACGTATTTGCCACCGGCAACCTTGCCGTCGTCTGGCTCGACGAGACGGCCGGAATGATGCATTTCCTCTACGCGGTAGAGCACGGCAAGCGGCTGCAGCTGCCGCCCGTCGAGATCGCCGTCTATCTGACCGGTCGGCGCTACCACCGAACCCTCGCCGCCGGCGAGCCGGTGCTCTGGGCAAACCAGGACGAGTATCGGGACTGGGAGCTGTTCGTCGCCGAAGGCACCGACATGAGCCGCTCCGGCGTGCTCGCGCCGATTATCGCGGGCGACCGCCTTGTCGGCTCGGTCAGCCTGGAGAACCACGACACGGACAACGCCTACGGCGGTGCCGAAGTGCGCCTGCTCACCACGATCGCGGCGGGCATGGGCGTGGCGCTGGAAAACGCCCGCCTGTTCGACGAGACGCAGCGGCTGTTCAAGGAGAGCGAGCAGCGCGCCGCCGAGCTGGCGGTGATCAACAGCATCCAGCAGGGGTTGGCGTCGAAGCTCGAGCTGCAGGCCATCATCGACCTGGTGGGCGACAAGCTGCGTGAGACCTTCAATGCCGATTTCACCTGCATCTTCCTGCACGACCGCACGAAGAACCTGATTTCCATGCCCTATGTGGTGGATCGAGGCAAGCGCTTTTCCCATCCTCCGACGCCACCGCGCGGGATCAGCGGACAGGTGCTAGACACCGGCTCGCCCGTCCTCCTTCGCAATAGGGAAGAGTTCGACCGGATGATGGTCGACACGGATTCCTTCAACCTCTTCGGCGGATTTACCGACGAGGTGTCTGGCGTTTACGCGCCGGTGATCGGAGGCGGTGAAGCCACCGGTGTGATCGCGCTGGGGAAGTGGGCGTCGAACGCATTTTCCGAGTCCGACGTCAATCTCATTGCCACCGTCGCAGCGAGCCTCAGCGTGGCTCTGCAGAACGCGCAGAGCTTCGAGGCAGAGCGCCAGCGCGCCGCCGAGCTCGCAATCATCAACAGTGTGCAGCAGGGGCTCGCGGCCGAGCTCGAGTTCCAGGCGATCATCGATCTCGTCGGCGACAAGATTGCCGAGATCTTCGAGACGAAGGACATGATGATCTCGTTGTACGACCGGGCGAGCAACGTCATGAGCACGCCCTACTTTCTGGAACACGGTGACCGGTTTGCCATCGAGCCCCATCCGATGCGAACGGGCGTGCAGGCGCACATTATCCGGACGCGGCAGCCGCTGGTGATCAATCGCGACCTAGTGCAGCGCAGCCGTGCGTTGGGCTCGACGCTCATCGGCGACATGACCGCCGCCCCCCCCAAGAGCTCTATCGGCGTGCCGATCCTCAAGGGCGAGGACGCCGTGGGCGTCATTTCGCTCGGGTCCAACCACGAAAACGCCTTCGGCGATGACGACGTGCGTCTGCTGCAGACGCTCGCCAACAGCATGTGCATCGCGCTTGAGAATGCGCGCCTGTTCGACGAGACGCAGCGCCGCAGCCGCGAGACGGCCGCGCTCGCGGAGGTCGGCCGCGACATCTCGGCCACGCTCGATCTCGGCGCGGTGATGGAGCGGATCGCCCGTCACGCGAAGGATCTGCTCCACGGCGACAACAGCGCGATCTTCCTGCCGGACGCCGATGGACGGACGTACCGCGCGATCGTCGCGATCGGCAACGCCGCGGAGGCGATCAGGGCCACCGAGGTCGAATCGGGCGCCGGCATTATCGGCAGCCTGCTTGCGGCCGGCCGCGCCGAATTCATCAACGATACCGGCGCCGATCCGCGCGCGGTCCAGATCCCGGGCACCGATCGCCTGACGAACGAGCGGCTGATGGTGGCACCGTTCCTGGCGGGCAAAAGCGTCAAGGGCGCGATGGCGGTGTGGCGCACCGGCGGCCGCCCGTTCGCCGACACCGAGCTCGACTTCCTGACGGGCCTCTCGCTGCAGGCGACCGTCGCGATCGAGAATGCGCGGCTGTTCCACGAAACGACCGAGGCGCTGGATCGACAGACCGCCACGTCGGAGGTCCTCCAGGTGATCAGCGGGTCGATGGCCGACCCGAAACCCGTGTTCGACAAGATCCTCGACAGCTGCGAACGGCTGTTCGGAACGAGCGACCTTTCGCTGTGCCTCGTCGACGCCGGCATGTTGCGGATCGGCGCCTACCGCGGCGGATTCGCCGACGAGGTCGAGCATGCGTTTCCCCGCCCGCTCGCCGACACGGTGAGCGACATGGCAATCCGGCAGGGCTCCGTGCTGCACCGTTCGAGCGTCCTGGCGGCGCAGGACTTGCCGGAGTACATCCGCGAGGTCGCGCGCCGGGTCGGCGACTTCTCCGTTGCGAATGCCCCTATGACGTGGGAAGGCCGCGGCATCGGCACCATCGACATCGTCTGCCGGCCGCCGCGGCCATTTTCGGAGGCCGAGCTCGCACTGCTCAAGACCTTCGCCGACCAGGCCGTGATCGCGATCCAGAACGCGCGCCTGTTCAACGAAACGCGCGAAGCACTGGAGCGGCAGACCGCCACCGCCGAGGTGCTGCAGGCGATCAGCAGCTCGGTGGAAGACACGGCACCGGTGTTCGAGAAGATCCTCGACAGCTGCGAGCGACTGTTCGGCACCGGGCACCTCGGGATCGTGGTCGTGCGCGACGACGGGCTGGTGCACCCGGCGGCGATTCGGGGCTCGATCGTGAAGACGATGACCCGGACGTTGCCGCTGCCGCTCGACAAGAGCACGACCGGAAGGGCGATCCGCGATCGCCGCATCGTGCAGATCAGCGACATCGGGGCGATGGCCGAATCCAGCGCATGGGCGCGCGACACCCTCGAGGCTGTCGGCGCCTTCTCGGCCGCCTGGGTGCCCATGCTGTGGGAGGGCCGCGGCATCGGCTCGATCATGGTCGTGCGCCAGCCGCCGAGTCGCTTCACCGAGAAGGACGAAACGCTGCTGCGGACGTTTGCCGACCAGGCGGTGATCGCGATCCAGAACGCACGGCTGTTCAACGAGACGAAGGAGGCGCTCGAGCGCCAGACAGCGACAGCCGAAGTATTGAAGGTCATCAGCGAATCGCCGACGGACGTGCAGCCCGTGTTCGACGTGATCGCCGAGCGTGCAGAGCGCCTCACGATGCGCGGATTACGGCTGGGTGCTTCGTTTCGACGGCGAGCTGATCCACGTGGCGAGCGCCCATGGCGTCAACGCGCAAGGCCTCGAGGCCGCAAGGCAAGCTTTTCCGATGCCGCCTGGGGACGGATCGGCTGCCGCACGCGTTGTGCGCGACGGCGTCGTCGTCAACATTGCCGACGTGCTCGCCGAGGACGCGGACTACAAGGTCAAACCGATTGCGAGGCTGGCTGGTTACCGGAGCGTACTCAGCGTGCCGATGCGGCGCGACGAACAGATCGTCGGTGTAATCACGGTCACTCGGGCTCGGGTCGGACAATTCGCCGACAAGGAAGTCGATCTGCTCAAGACATTCGCCAACCAAGCGGTGATCGCCATCGAGAACGTGCGTCTGTTCAACGAGACCAAGGAGGCGCTGGAGCAGCAGACCGCCACTGCCGAGGTGCTGCAGGTGATCAGCAGTTCGGTCGCCGACACCGCGCCGGTGTTCGACAAGATCCTCGAAAGCTGCCAGCACCTGTTTGCCACGGAGCAGCTGGGCATCTTCCTCGCCGGTGACGACGGGCAGGTGCACGCGGCCGCGTGGCGCGGGTCGGCGCTGGATGCCATCGCCCGCACGTTCCCCAAGCCGCTCGAACAAACCATGACTGCGCACGTGATGCGCGAGCGCCGCACGCTGCACATTCCCGATACCGCGGCGATGTCCGATGCTCCGGCAGCGGTCCGGGGCGTGACCGAATTGAGCGGACATGCTTCCGTAGCGTGGGCGCCGATGCTTTGGGAAGACCGCGGTGTAGGCTCGATTGCCGTGATGCGACAGCCGCCAAGGCCCTTCTCCGACAAGGAGCTCGTGCTGCTCAAGACCTTCGCCGACCAGGCCGTGATCGCGATCCAGAACGCGCGGCTGTTCAACGAGACCGCGGAGGCGCTGGAGCGGCAGACCGCCACCGCCGAGGTCCTGCGCGTGATCAGCGAGTCGCCCACCGACGTGCAGCCGGTGCTTGGAAGCCGTGGCGCGGCGAGCCGGAATGCTCTGCCAGGCGGACGGCAGCCGCGTCTGGCGCGTCGTCGACGGACAGCTCCGGGCGATGACGAGCACGGTCCGGCGTACGAGGCGATGGCGGGTGTCGAGACGCTGCCGCTGCGCGAGGACCTCGGTCGGCGGTCGCGCCGTGCTGGAGCGTCGAACCATTCACGTCGAAGACGTCGTTCCCGTGATCGATTCCGAATACCCGGACATTCGCGAGATCCAGAAACGCTACGGCTTCCGCACGGTGCTGAACGTCCCGCTGCTGCGGGAAGGCGAGGCGCTGGGCGTGATCTCGCTCCTGCGCGACCAGGTCCGTCCTTTCATGCCGGCGGAGATCGGCCTGCGTGCAGACGTTCGCCGACCAGGCGGTGATCGCGATCCAGAACGTGCGCCTGTTCAAGCGAGACCAAGGAGGCCCGCGCCGCGGCCGAGGCGGCCAACGAGGCCAAGAGCTCGTTCCTGGCGACGATGAGCCACGAGATCCGCACGCCGATGAACGCCGTCATCGGCATGAGCGGGCTGCTGCTCGACACGCCGCTCGACGGCGAGCAGCGCGACTACGTCGACACGATCCGCGACTAGCGGCGACGCGCTGCTGACGATCATCAACGACATCCTCGACTTCTCGAAGATCGAGGCCGGGCGCATGGACCTCGAGGCGCAGCCGTTCGACCTGCGCGAGTGCGTCGAGTCGGCGCTCGACCTCGTCAGCGCGCGCGCGGCCGAGAAGCGCCTCGACACTGCCTACGTGATCGAGGGCGACGTGCCGCTCGGCGATCGTCGGCGACGTCACGCGCCTGCGCCAGGTGCTGCTCAACCTGCTCGCCAACGCCGTCAAGTTCACCGAGCACGGCGAGGTCGTGCTCACGGTGACGTCGCAGCGCCAGCTCGCCGACGCGAGGTCGGAGCTCACGTTCGCCGTGCGCGACACCGGCATCGGCATGTCCGCCGAAGGCAATGAGCCGCCTGTTCCAGTCGTTCTCGCAGGTGGACTCGTCGACGACGCGCAAGTACGGCGGCACCGGCCTCGGGCTGGCGATCAGCAGGCGGCTGGCCGAGCTGATGGGCGGCCGGATGTGGGCGGAGAGCGAGGGCCCGGGCAAGGGCTCGACCTTCCACTTCACCATCGTCGCGCCGATCGCGCGAGCTGCCAGCCGACGCGCCGCCGCGAATTCATCGGCGTGCAGCCCGAGCTCGAGGGCAAGCGCGCTGCTGGTCGTCGACGACAACGCGACCAACCGGCGCATGCTCGACCTGCAGACGGCGCAAATGGGGCATGGCTGTCGCGCGCCACCGAGTCGCCGCAGGAGGCGCTGCGCTGGCTCGACGGCGGCGAGCCGTTCGACCTCGCGATCCTCGACATGCACATGCCCGAGATGGACGGCGTCGCGCTGGCGCGGGCGATCCGCGAGACGGCGCGCGACGCTGCCGCTCGTGCTGTTCAGCTCGCTCGGCCGGCGCGAGGTCGGCGACGACGAAGGTCTGTTCGCCGCGTATCTCGCCAAGCCGCGTCCGGCAGTCGCAGCTGTTCGACACGCTCGTCGTCGCTGCTCGCGCACGACGCCGGCGCCGAAGGCGGCGCCGCCGGTCGCAGCCGCGCAGATCGACCCCGAGATGGCGGCGCGGCATCCGCTGCGCATCCTGCTCGCCGAGGACAACGTCGTCAACCAGAAGCTCGCGCTGCGGATCCTGCAGCAGATGGGCTACCGCGCCGACCTCGCGTCGAACGGCATCGAGGCCGTCGAGTCGGTGCAGCGGCAGGCCTACGACGTGGTCCTGATGGACGTGCAGATGCCGGAGATGGACGGCCTCGACGCGGCGCGGCAGATCTGCGCGCGCTGGCCGCCGCACGAGCGGCCGCGCATCGTCGCGATGACGGCCAACGCGATGCAGGGCGACCGCGAGATGTGCCTTGCCGCGGGCATGGACGACTACCTCACCAAGCCGATCCGCGTCGAGCGGCTGGTCGAGGCGCTGGCGCGGGTGCCCGCGCGCGCAGGAGCACCGGGGTGAGCGCCGACACGATCGACCTTGCGACGTTTCGCGAGCTCGAGGCGACTGCCGGCGCCGAATTCGTGCTGGAGCTCGTGGCCACGTTCCTCGCCGAGGCGCCGCGGATGCTCGTCGATCTTCGCGCAGCGCGCAGGCCGATGGTGATGCGGAGCGCTTCCGGCGCACCGCGCATTCGCTCAAGTCGAACAGCAACACCTTCGGCGCGACGACGCTCGGTGCGATGGCGAAGAAGCTCGAGCTCGAGGGGCTCGCCTCCGTTCGAGCGGCCGGAAGCGCGCCGCTCGATGCGCTCGAGCGCCGAATACGCGCGGGTGGCACGAGCGCTCGCGGAGCTCCGCCGTGCGTGAGCCAGGCTCCGGCGGCGCACGACTTCTCGTCGTCGACGACAACAAGGTCAACCGGCTGCTGCTTACGCGCAACCTGGAGCTCAGGGCCACCGCGTCGCCTCCGCCGAGAACGGCCGCGATGGCGCTGGAAATGCTGCGGCGCGAACCGTTCGACCTGATGCTGCTCGACCTCGAGATGCCGGAGATGAACGGGTTCGAGGTGCTGGAGCAGCTCGCGCGCGACCTCGCGTTGCGCGACGTGCCCGTCGTCGTCACGTCGTCGCTCGAGGGCCTCGACAACGTCGTGCGCTCATCGAGCTCGGCGCCGAGGATTACCTGCACGAAGCCGGTCAACGTCGTGCTGCTCAAGGCGCGCATCGGCGCGAGCCTCGAGAAGAAGCGGTTGCGCGACCAGCAGAAGGAGCTCGTGCGCCGCTTCGCCACGCCCGAAGTGGCGCAGGATCTGCAGGAGTCGGGGTTCGCCCTCGGCGGCAAGCGCGTGAAGGGTTCGGTGCTGTTTTCCGACATCCGCGGACTTCACGCCATTGGTCGAATCGCAGCCGCCCGAGGAAACCATCGAGCTTCTCAACACGTACTACACGCTGATGTTCGACGCGATCGGCGGTCACGGCGGCATCGTGAGCCAGATCGTCGGCGACGGGCTGATGGCGATATTCGGCGCGCCGCTGCCGTTGCCCGATCCGGGCGCGAGCGCCGTCCGCACGGCGCTCGAGATGGTCGAGCTGGTCGAGCTCTTCGATGCCGAGCGCACCGCCGGCGGCAAACCGGCGATCCGCATCGGCATCGGCATCGCGTCGGGGGAGATGGTCGCCGGTTACACGGGGACCAGCCGGCGCGCAACCTACACGTGCATCGGCGACACGGTGAACCTCGCCGCGCGCCTCGAAACGCACACCAAGAACGCCGGGCGCACGATCCTGATCGATGGCGCGACGCGCAGCACGCTCCCCGCCGACATCGTCCTCGAAGCGCTCGGCCCCGTTGCCCTAAAGGGCAAGGCGGAGCCGGTCGACGTCTTTTCCGTGAAACCGCGATCGGGTGCCTGAGCCGCTCCGGCGGATTTCTATTACGGCGCGCGCGGTCTCGCGATGGCGCGCTCGTACAGGACGTCCGGCTCGTTTTCCTCGTTGCCCGTGCCGTCGCCCAACGTGATGGCGACAAAGCCGTTGCGCTCGTAGAACCGGCGCGCACCGGCGTTGCGCTGGAACGTTGCGACGCGCAGCGTGGAAGTCACCTTGGCCGCCTCTTCCAGCATGACGTCGAGCAGTTGCTGCCCGATGCCGTGGCCCGTCCACCCGGGTTTGACCCACAGCTGAGTGAGCCACGCGCCGTCGCGGGCGGCGAAGCCGACGATTTCGTCGCGCAGCAATGCGAGCTGAACCGACTGCCTCGGAAAGACGACGTTGCGCATCCACTCGAACGTTTCCTCGTCGGAATGCGGTTCGGGGAGCCCCGGCAGCGTCGCGCGGCGCGCGGCGAGGAAAAGCGCGGTGACGGCGTCAGCTTCCTGGCTGAAGCGGGATGGTTGCGGCCGACGGAGGATCAACCGCGACGGCGGCTTCATCCCTCGACGCCGTCCTCCGTGTTGCGCTCGGACGTACGGCGCCCTCCCTCGGTCCGCACGGTCAAATGAAAGTGAACGGGACCATCGCGGCTCATTTCCGCAGCGTCGCTTCTTCGATCAGCACCTTGTACGAATAGCCCGAGCCGAGATCCCGGTCCGTCTGCACGACCCCTTTCACCAGCACGACGTCACCGATCTTCGTCTCGTCCTGCGTCGTCACGAGGATGTCGTTGCTGCCGTCCGCAGCCGAACCGGAACCGTCGCGCAGATGGACCCAATTCTTGCCGAGCACCTCGGGCGTGAACTTCACGACCTGGCCGCGAACCGCGACCGTCTTGCCCTTGAGGTCGGCCTTCCGGGCGTTGACTTCCGCGACGGTGTGCGCGTCGGGCCCCGTGGCCTTAGCCACCTTGATGATGCCGACGTCCACCGGTTTGGCGACGCCAGCGTGCATCGCCGCCAGTCGAACTGCCGGCGGCAGCCGGGCTCGCGCCCGACCCTGCAACCGTTCCGAACACGATCCGGTCGAATTTCTTGTTGAGCGTCTTGCTCTCGAAGTTGGTCATGACCATCGCGTTCTCGACCGTGACGTCCGACCCCACCTTGACCGGCGCCTTGGCGACCGCCGCCCACATCTCTCCGTCCTTGGTCTGGAGGCGAAGATAGGTATAACTCTCGACGTCCTTCACTTCGAGGACCTTGCCGCTGACGGGCGCGGACGGCGCCGATGCCGGCATGTCGGCCGCCCACGCAATGCACGAGAACAACAACGCCACAATACTCAGGGACAATTGCCTCATTGACATCTCCGTACAGGTCAATCGGTTGGCCGCGGTCTCGAAGCGCGCCTAGGTGTACTACGCCATCTGCCGGTGGATATTGATCTCCAGCAACATCGGTGCGCGACCACGAACTGGCGAGTCGCTCCAATTTGGCATCGTTGGAAAACGGTCGGACGCCGCCCCGGATTCTAAAAAAGCGAAGGGCGACCTTTGCGGGCCGCCCGCCGTGAAGCCGAGTTCCATTACTGGCTGGGACCCTTGCTCGCCGCCTCGGCCTCGGCCATCCGCTTCGCCATCTCCGCCTTGAGGGCGTCCAGGTTGAAGCTCGCGCCCCGCTGCATCGGCGGGAAATCGAGGAAGGTCTGGATTTCCTTGGCCATCAGCTGCTGGACGAACACGAAACGCCAGAATTCGTACTTGAACCAATCGAAGTATTGCTGTGCGCCATCCTTCGTTCCGTTGTTGGGCCAGCCCGTGCGCTCGAACGGATCCAGGCGCAGGTTGGTGATGTAAGGCACGTCCGGATGCGTCTTTTCGCCCAGCCAGCCGGCCGGCTGGTCGATGAAGCGGAACTTGTAGTCGTCGATGCGCACCGCGCCGACCGTGCTTTCGCCGAGGTAGAAGATCTCGTGGCGCGCGGACGGGCCCTTGCCGGTGATGGCGGCCATCTGGTCGTAGCCATCCAGATGGTTCTTGTACGTCCGGTCGCCGATCGTCTTGCCCTTCAGCAACTCCTCGGTGATGTTCGGATTGCCGGCCGCGGCCACGAAGGTTGGCAGCCAGTCCATGCCGGAGAAGATGCCGTTCTGCACCGAGTCCGCCGGCACATGGCCGGGCCAGCGCAGGATCGCCGGCACGCGGAAGCCGCCTTCGAGGACCGTTCCCTTGGACTGCGCGAACGGCGTTTGCCCGCCATCGGGCCAGGTGAAGACTTCGGTGCCGTTGTCGGTGGTGAAGACGACGATGGTGTTGTCGTCGACGCCCATATCCTTGAGCTTCTTCATCACCAGGCCGACGTCGTCATCGAGCTGGGCCATGCCGGCTTCCTCTTCCGACCAGCCATTCTCCGCGTTGCGCATCGCTTCGTACTTCGGGGAGAGATGCGTGACGATGTGCATGCGCGTCGGGTTGAGCCAGACGAAGAACGGCTTGCCGTCCTTCTTGGCCTTGTCCATGAAATTGATGGCGAAGTCGCGGATCTCGTCGTCCACCGTTTCCATGCGCTTGGGATAGAGCGGGCCGGCGTCCTCGATCCTCTGCTTGCCGATCTTGCCCCAGCGCGGCATCACGGTGGGGTCATCCTTGTCGGTGGCCCAGCTGTGCACCATGTTGCGCGGGCCGACGACGTTCAACAGGTTCTGCGGATAATTGGGATGCGCCGGGTCTTCCATCGCATCGAGGTGATACAGATAGCCGAAGAACTCGTCGAAGCCGTGGACGGTCGGCAGGAACTCGTTCTTGTCGCCCAGGTGGTTCTTGCCGAACTGGCCGGTGGCGTAGCCCATCGACTTCAGCACCGTGGCGATGGTCATCGCCTCGGCCGGCAGGCCGACCGAAGCGCCGGCCTGGCCGACCGTCGTCATGCCGGTGCGGATCGGCAGCTCCCGGTGATGAAGTTCGCGCGACCCGCCGTGCAGCTTGCCTCGGCGTAGTAGTCGGTGAACAGCATGCCCTCCTTGGCGATCTTGTCGAGGTTCGGCGTCCGGCCGGCCATCATGCCGCGGTGGTAGGCGCCGATGTTCCACATGCCGATGTCGTCACCCATGATGACGACGATGTTGGGCTTCGTCTGGGCAAAGGCCGACGATGCCGTAAACAGCATGCTCGCGAACGCCGCCATGCCGGAATAGAACAACTTGCGCAGACTCATTTCGCAACTCCCAAGTGGTGAAGCGGCGCGGGGACTTCCGGCCCGACGCCAACGGTGTGTGCGACGATCGTTCGAAAAAAGCCAGACTGCAGACAACGCATTCCCCGCGCAAGGCCTCGCGCGGACCCGCGATTGTGAACCTGTTACCGGTGGCAGTCCATGGCTTGTCAGGTATCGGAGCATGCGTGGCGGAGAAGCCGCACGCTCCTATCGGTTGACAACGTCCATCGCACCTTGGCGGTGCATACGCGGCGAATGCGGATCCCGTTCGCAGCCGGCGCCGTCACGAAAGGAGATCGCCGCTTGCCTTTCGGTTGCGCGCGCCGCGCCCGTTCCGTGACGAAGCGACTCCGGGCGCTGCGTCGCGTCCGCGCCGCGCCGCGTGCGCGTCGAGCACGGGCTTCAGGTAGCGCCCGGTGTGGCTCGCCGCGACCTTCACGATTTCCTCGGGCGGGCCTTCGGCGACGACCGTCCCGCCGCCGCCGCCGCCTTCGGGGCCCAGATCGATGATCCAGTCCGCGGTCTTGACGACGTCGAGATTGTGCTCGATCACGACGACCGTGTTGCCGTGATCGCGCAGCCGGTGCAGCACGGTGAGCAGCATTTCGATGTCGTGGAAGTGGAGGCCGGTGGTCGGCTCGTCGAGGATGTAGAGCGTGCGACCCGTGTCGCGCTTCGACAGTTCGAGCGCGAGCTTCACCCGCTGCGCCTCGCCGCCCGACAGCGTCGTCGCCGACTGGCCGAGCGTGATGTAGCCGAGGCCGACGTCGAGCAGCGTCGCGAGCTTGCGCGCGACCGATGGCACCGGCTCGAAGAACGCGTACGCCTGCTCGACCGTCATCGCCAGCACTTCGTGGATGTTGCGGTCCTTGTAGCGGATCTCCAGCGTCTCGCGGTTGTAGCGCTGGCCGTGGCAGACGTCGCAGGGCACGTAGACGTCCGGCAGGAAGTGCATCTCGACCTTGATGAGGCCGTCGCCCTGGCACGCCTCGCAGCGCCCGCCCTTGACGTTGAACGAGAACCGCCCCGGGCCGTAGCCGCGCTCGCGCGCTTCCTTCACCTGCGCGAACAGCTCGCGGATCGGCGTGAAGAGCCCGGTGTACGTCGCCGGATTCGAGCGCGGCGTGCGGCCGATCGGGCTCTGGTCGACGCTGATCACCTTGTCGTAGAACTCGATCCCGCGCATTTCATGGAACGGCGCGGGCTCGGTCGTGCTGCCGTAGAGATGGCGGGCGACCGCGTGGTAGAGCGTGTCGTTGATCAGCGTCGACTTGCCGGAGCCCGAAACGCCGGTCACGCAGACGAACAGTCCGACCGGCAGGTTCAGCGTCGACTTCGCGCAGGTTGTTGCCGGTCGCGCCCGGTGATCGTCAGCACGCGCCCGAGGTCCACGTGCAGGCGCCGCGACGGCATCGGAATCTGCCGATGGCCGGCGAGATACTGGCCGGTCAGCGAATGCGCCGCCATGCCGGATTTCCTCGGGCGTGCCCTGCGCGACGACCTGCCCGCCGTGCTCGCCGGCGCCCGGCCCCATGTCGACGATGTAGTCGGCCGCCTGAATCGCGTCGTGGTCGTGCTCGACGACGATCACGCTGTTGCCCAGGTCGCGCAGGTGCTTCAGCGTGGAGAGCAGCCGGTCGTTGTCGCGCTGGTGCAATCCGATCGACGGCTCGTCCAGCACGTACATCACGCCGGTCAGTCCCGAGCCGATCTGCGAGGCAAGCCGGATGCGCTGCGCCTCGCCGCCCGAGAGCGTCTCCGCCGAGCGGTCGAGCGACAGGTAGTCGAGGCCGACGTTGTTGAGGAACGCGAGCCGGCTCACGATCTCCTTGACGATCTTCTCGGCGATCGCCTGCTTCTGCCTGTCCAGCGTCGAGCCGCCCGAAGAATTCGGACGCGTCCTTGAGCGGCAAGGCCCGATACCTCGAAGATCGCGCGCGCGTCCGCGCCGACGCCCGACCTTGACGTGGCGCGCTTCGCGCCGCAGCCGCGTGCCGCCGCATTCGGGCACGGCTTCGAGTTCAGGTACTTGGCGAGCTCCTCGCGCACCATCAGCGAATCGGTCTCGCGATACCGGCGCTCGAGGTTCGGGATGATCCCCTCGAACGCGTGCTCGCGCACCATCGGCTTGCCGCGCTCGGACAGGTACGTGAACGGGATCTTCTCGTCGCCGCTGCCGTAGAGCACCAGCTGCTGGACGCGCTCGGGCAGCCGCGCGAACGGCCGCTCGAGGTCGAAGCCCGCGTGCTTCGCGAGGCTCTGGAGCATCTGGAAGTAGAACTGGTTGCGGCGGTCCCAGCCCTTGATCGCGCCCGACGCGAGCGAAAGCTGCGGAAACGCGACGACCCGCTTCGGATCGAAGAAGCTGATCGAGCCCAGGCCGTCGCAGCGCGGGCACGCGCCCATCGGATTGTTGAACGAGAACAGCCGCGGCTCGAGCTCGGAGAGCGAATAGTTGCAGATCGGGCAGGCGAACTTCGCCGAGAACAGGTGTTCGCTTCCGGTGTCCATCTCGACCGCGATCGCGCGGCCGTCGCCGTTGCGCAGCGCCGTCTCGTACGATTCGGCGAGGCGCTGCTTCATGTCGGCGTGCACGCTCGAGCCGGTCGACGACGACCTCGACCGTGTGCTTGGTGTTCTTCGCGAGCTTCGGCACCGCGTCGATCTCGTAGACCTTGCCGTCGACGCGCACGCGCACGAAGCCCTTCGCGCGGAGCTCGACGAAGAGCTCGAGCTGCTCGCCCTTGCGGTTGACGACGACCGGCGCGAGGATCATGAGCTTCGTGTCCTCGGGAAACGCGAGCGTCGCGTCGACCATCTGCGAGATCGTCATCGCCGCGAGCTTCTGCTCGGGATGATCGGGGCAGTACGGGTCGCCGACGCGCGCGTAGAGCAGCCGCAGGTAGTCGTGGATCTCGGTGACGGTGCCCACCGTCGAGCGCGGGTTGTGCGAGGTCGCCTTCTGCTCGATCGAGATCGCCGGCGACAGGCCCTCGATCAGGTCGACGTCGGGCTTTTCCATCAGCTGCAGGAACTGCCGCGCGTAGGCCGACAGCGACTCGACGTAGCGCCGCTGCCCTTCGGCGTAGAGCGTATCGAACGCGAGCGAGCTCTTGCCCGAGCCCGACAGGCCGGTGACGACGATCAGCCGGTGGCGCGGCAGATCGAGGTTGACGTTCTTGAGGTTGTGCGTGCGCGCGCCGCGGATGCGGATGTATTCCATGCTGCCGTGTCTATTGGCAATGACCAGTGTATGCAGGTTCCCTGCAATGCTCCGTCATTCCCGCGGAGGCGGGAATCCAGGTCTTTCGACGAACGCCACTGGGTCCCCGCCTGCGCGGGACGACGAGCGCTGTGCGTTCGGCCTAAGTCCTTCGCACGATCCCGAAGGCCCGGGCAACCTGCTACTATACCGCCAATTCGCAGCTGCTTCTAAGCCGTTTTTTCTCCCGTCTTTTCTCCCATGGCGCACGACTCCGCACCTGCCAGTTCCGCCGCACCCCCGCGCACGCCGAAGGTGCGAATGACCGCGGTCGAGCGCCGCGCCACCATCGGGCTCGCCGGGATCTTCGGCTTGCGGATGCTCGGGATGTTCATCATCCTGCCGGTGTTCGCGATCTACGCCGAAAAGCTGCCCGGCGGCCGCAACCACACGCTGGTCGGCCTCGCGCTCGGCGCCTACGGCCTGACGCAGGCCATTCTGCAGATCCCGTTCGGCTGGGCGTCCGACCGCTGGGGTCGCAAGCCGATCATCGTCGCGGGCCTCGCGGTGTTCGCGCTGGGGAGCTTCATCGCCGCGTGGGCGCCGACGATCCTGTGGACGATCGTCGGGCCGCACCGTGCAGGGCGCAGGCGCCATTTCGGCCGCGGTGATCGCGCTCACCGCGGATCTCACCCGCGACGAGGTGCGCACGCGCGCGATGGCGGCGATCGGCATGACGATCGGCGCAACGTTCGCCCTTTCGCTCATCGCCGGCCCGGTGCTCACCGACATCATCGGCGTGCCGGGCATTTTCGTCCTGACCGGCGTGCTCGCGATCGGCGCGATCGGCCTTCTGCTGAAGGCGGTGCCGCAGGCCGAGTTCGTCGCGCGGCCGCCGGATACGCCGGGACAGTGGCGGCGGGTGTTCGCCGACGCGCAGCTGCTGCGGCTCAACTACGGCATCTTCGCGCTGCACGCCGCGCTGATGGCGCTCTTCGTCCAGGTCCCGTTCATGCTGCGCGACAACGGCGTGCCGAGCGAGCGCACACTGGATCGTCTATCTGTCCGGTGCTCGTCGTCTCCGTCGTGCTGATGTTGCCGGGCATGCTCAACGCCGATCGCCCCGGCCGCGGCAAGCCGGTGTTCCTGAGCGCCATCGCGATCCTGTTCGTGGGGCAGGCGCTGCTCGCGATCGCCGGCGCATCGCTCGCGCTCACGATCGCCGCGCTGGTCTTCTTCTTCACGGCGTTCAACCTGCTCGAGGCGACGCTGCCCTCGCTCATCTCCAAGTTCGCGCCGCCGGCCGTAAAAGGCACGGCGGTCGGCGTGTATTCGAGCGTGCAGTTCTTCGGCGCCTTCGTCGGCGCTGCGCAGGCGGCTGGCTGTCGCAGCATTACGGACCGGCCGCGGTGTTCGGCTTCTGCCTCGTGCTGACCGCATTGTGGCTCGCCGTGGGCGCGACGATGACGGCGCCGCCGGCGTACGATCGCGGCAAATATTCGATGGGAGAAACGTAGATGGCCTCGGTGAACAAGGTGATCCTGGTCGGCAATCTCGGCCGCGATCCGGAAACGCGGTATTCGACGAGCGGCGCGGCGATCTGCAACATCACGATCGCGACGTCGCGGCAATGGAAGGACAAGGCGAGCGGCGAAAAGCGCGAGGAGACCGAATGGCATCGCGTCGTCTTCTACGATCGCCTGGCCGAAATCGCCGGCGAGTATCTGAAGAAGGGTCGCCCCGTCTACATCGAGGGCCGCCTGAAGACCCGCAAGTGGCAGGACAAGGAAGGCGAGGACCGCTACACCACCGAGATCATCGCCGAGGAAATGCAGTTGCTGGGCTCCCGCGAAGGCGGCAGGCGGCGGCAGTGGCGATGTCGAATTCAGCGGAAGCTCGAGCGGCGCGGCTCCGCGCTCGGGCCCTGCAGGGGCTCCCGGCGGCGGCTCCGGCGCCCAAGGGCGGTGGCGCGAAAAAGGGAAGCCCCGACGATCTGGACGACGATATTCCGTTCTAGTCGCGCTCCGGCGGTCTCTCAGCTGTCGGCATGTTCGCTGCGCCTGACCAACGGCCGCCCTCCATCGCTCGGCGACGCACGGTCTCCGCTCCATTGATTGACTCGTTGCGGCGTGGCGTCGGTCGCCGCGCTTGCTCGCCGACGCGCGCAGCGCTCCCTGGCTTCGCCCGGCTCGTGCGGGCGTCCTCGGGCCATCGCCCGCAATCGCTCGCCCGCCTAGCTCCGTCGAGGCGGATACACGCCGGCCAGACGCGCGATCAGGATCGCGAGGAACAGCGCGCCGGTGATCTGCTCGACGACGCAAACCGAGCGCGCCTGTCGCGTCAGCGGCGTGAGGTCGCCAAACCCCGTGCTCGTCAGCACCGTGAAGCTGAAGTAGACGAACTCGGGCATCGTCAAGTCGGCCGCCGTCCCGCCTATTGCGAAGGACAGCGGATAGAAGTGCTCGACGAGCGCGTAGAAATACGCCCAGAGCACGCCGATCATCAGGTAGGCCGCCGCAGCGCCCCACAGCTTGTCGGAGGTCATCACGTCGCGGCGGAACACATATGCCAGCAGATACGACAGCGTGGCGGCATAGATCAGGGCCCCGAAAGTCCATGACCACAAGAGATGCTCGACGCTTGCCGACCGCATCGCCAGCCACTGGAACCCGAGCGTCGGCGCCGCGAGCAGCAGCGCGATGACGAACGACATCACGGTGCGCCCCACCGCTGCCACCGCTGCGATGACGATCAGCAGGTTGACGACGTTGAGCAACAGCCTGCCCATCGGCGTCGGCTCGACGAGCGGCGCACCGCGCACCAGCGCCAGCACGACGACGAACAAGTAGAAGCAGCGCTGGGAGAAGACCCGGCCGATCGTCGCCCGGGCGTGTCGGATCGACATGGTCGATTGCCAGTGTCTCAAATGGCTTCGGCGTGAGCGGCCGAAGCGCTCGGCCGGGCAGCGGTTTCGGGCGCGACGATCACCCCGCCGCCGAGACACACCTCGCCGTCGTAGAGCACGAGATACTGTCCCGGCGTCGGCGCCCATTGCGGCGTCGCGAACGTCGCGCGCGCGACGTGGTCATCGATGAGCTCGACGCGGCACGCGGCATCCGGCATCCGGTAGCGGGTCTTCGCGCCGAGGCGCGTAAGCGCCGCCGCGTCGGGCGCGACGCCCGCGATCCAGTGCATCTGCTGTGCATCGACCTGCGCGCGGTACAGCGCCGCATGATCGTGTCCCTGCACGACGATCAGCGTGTTGCGCGCGCGCTCCTTGCCCGCGACGAACCATGGCGCGTCGGTGCCGCCCGCCGTGCCGCCGATGCCCAGCCCCTGCCGCTGCCCGAGCGTGTAGTAGGCGAGACCGTGATGGCGGCCGAGCACGCGACCATCGGCCGTCTCGATCGGGCCCGGCGTGCGCGGCAGGTACCGCGCGAGAAAATCACGGAACGGCCGCTCGCCGATGAAGCAGATGCCGGTCGAATCCTTCTTCGCCCACGTCGGGATGCCTTCGCGCCTGGCGATCGCGCGCACCTCGCGCTTCGGCATCTCGCCCAGCGGAAAGAGCGCCGGCGCGAGCTGCTCCTGGGTGAGCTGATGCAGGAAGTAGCTCTGATCCTTCGTCGTGTCGATCGCCTTCAGCAATTCGACGCGCCCGTCCGCGCGTCGCACGCGTGCGTAGTGGCCGGTCGCGATCCGGTCGGCGCCGAGCGAGCGCGCATGATCGAGGAACGCGCGGAACTTGATCTCGCTGTTGCACAGGACATCGGGGTTCGGCGTGCGGCCCGCTTCGTACTCGCGCAGGAAATGCGCGAACACGCGCTCGCGGTATTCGGCCGCGAAGTTCACCGCTTCGAGGTCGATGCCGATGACGTCGGCGACCGCCGCGGCGTCGACCAGGTCGGCTCGCGACGTGCAGTACTCGTCGGTGTCGTCGTCCTCCCAGTTCTTCATGAAGAGGCCGACGACCTCGAAGCCCTGCTGCTTCAGGAGCCACGCCGCGACCGACGAGTCGACGCCGCCCGACATGCCCACGACCACGCGCGGCTTGCGTCGCATCAAAGCTCCGTCACGAGATCGAGCGGGCGGCGGTAGCCGGCGCGATAGTCGTCGATGCAGCGCAGGACGAGCGGACTCCGATGCCGTGTCCGCAGTGCGGTCAGCTCGTCGTAGGGAAGCCACAGGACGCGCAGGATCCCCTGGTCGAGTGGACGTTCCGCTTCGTGCGCGACGATGTCGGCGGCGAACGCGAAGCGGATGAACGTGGCGCGCGTATCCGGCGACTGCCAGCGATAGATGCCGACCAGCGCCGTCGGCGTCACGCGGTAGCCCGTTTCCTCGAGCGTCTCGCGCGCGGCACCCGCGGCGAGCGATTCTCCGGACTCGAGATGTCCCGCGGGCTGGTTGATGCGGACGCCCGCAGGCGTTTCCTCCTCGACCAGCAGGAAGCGCCCGTCACGGACGACAAGCGTCGCGACCGTGGCGGCGGGACGCGGGATTTCGAGTTCGCGCATTCGACCTTTCCTGTCGGGCGCACATGAAAAAAGCAGGGGTTGGCGGCCCCTGCCTTCATTATCGCCGGAAAGCGGGCTATGCCCCGACGTGCTCCTCGGTCGCCAATGCGACGGCCTGCTGCTTTTGCTCCGGTCGTCGCAAGGAGCGGCGGCATGTTGCGCTCGTGCGCCAGATCTTGATCGCCGCAAGACCGGACGCGCAGCCCCTCTTGCCAATAGCGGTAGTGGGTAGTGGCCCACTCCTGCTTCTGCGCGTCGCTGCCCGCCGCAAATGCCGGCTGGCGTGTAACGCTCGGCCGCCAGCTTGTTCGCCGCGCGCCCGGACGTCGCGCCCTCCTGCGGATAGACCGCCGCCTCCTTGACGATCTGCTGCTTCGCCTTGTCTGCCGGCGTCTCGACCGCCTGGAACGGATTCCACGCAGCGGCCGCGGTCGCCGAAACACTGCTTGCGATGAGCGCAATCAAGAGCTTCTTCATTTGCATTTCCTCCAACTTGAAGCCGGGCGCAGTACCCGGGAACGTCTTCGGGCCCGCCACCTGCATCACGTTGTCGGCGCTTCGACCCGACTTCGGGCAGCCAAACTCCCCGCGCGCAGCGGGCTGCCCTTCCGTTCGCGCGAGCGAACTTCCGACGATCGAATGCGAGCCGTCGGTCGTTACTGCGAGTTTGATTTCGCTTGCGTCGCTTTCGTTCCTGCACACGTGCTAGACGCTCGCGCGCGTAGGACGATTCCCACGATCGAATCGGACACGCGGAAGCTTAAGACTTTCTGCGTCGCTAATACGTCTTGAATGCGCTTCGACCGGATGGGCGCACGCGAAAAACGATGGCCGAAATGAAAAAGGCAGGGGACTTGCGGCCCCTGCCTTCCTTTAGGAACGAACTTGCCTTTACTGGCCTTCCTTCTTGGTCGTCGACTGCACCGCCTCTTCCTTTTCCTTCTTCGTCTGCAGCGACTTCGGCGTGCCCTTCTGCTTCTTCGCTTCCGCGACGGCCTTTTGCTGCGCTTCTCTTTCCGCCAGCGAACCCTCGGTGCCGGCCTGCGTCGCGGCGCCCGCGGCTTGCTGCTTTTGCTGCTTCGTCGTCAGCGTCTTCGGCGTGCCCTTCTCGCCTTTCAGCTTTTGCACTTCCTTGTTCTGCTCCTGCAACTGCTGCGTCGAGTTCGTCGTGCCCGCTTGGGTCGCCTGTTCGACGGTACTCTGCTTCGACTTGTCCTTCGGCGTTTCCATCTTCTCCATGGTGCCTTGCGCAAAGGCCGCCGTGGCAAACGCGCTGGCGATCAATGCAACGATCAGTTTGTTCATTTGGGATTCCTCAATGGTTGGAGATTGCTTAATCCGGTCATTGACACGTGCTGGCCAGTTTGCCCGAAGTCGAGTAAAGCCGGCCAATGATAGTGACCTGACGCCCAAAAGGCAATCCACGACGCGGTGCGGATTGCTTCCCGTGGGGCGCGACGGCTACTTCGCCGGCGCCTGCTCCGGCGGAGTCGTCGGGTGCTTTTTCTTGGACTTCTTCTTCGATTTCGTGCTCTTGGTCGATTTGGGCGCGGTTGAATCGGCTGTCTTCGTCGCGGCCGGCGCCGATGTCGGAGTCATTGCCGGAGCGGCGGCGGCAGCGGGCTTGGCGGGAGCGGCCGGCGCGGGCGCCGGGGTTTGGGCAGAGGCCGTCAGCGCAAAGACGCCGGCGATCATCGCCATCAGAAGCTTGGACATTCGTTTTCCCTCAATGAGTGGTTGGATGACACTTGTGCAAAGCGTGTCGTGGGCATTAACGCCTATTGTTGCAGCGCGGTTGACACAACTGCCAACAGGGGTATTGGGAAGAAATATCTCAAGCGATTGATAATAAATGCAATATCTATGCGCTACATTAAAAGCGGCGTGCGGCAAGCCGCCAATGGCCGGCGGCGACCCGAGGACCTCTCCCCAGACGTTAGCCGCGGCAAAGGCCAGGATCGAGCAGCTCTAGCCGGGATCGCGACCGTCCGCGTCGCAGGGCGCCTCCCGCTGAAGCCACTCGCGAAGCATGGGGACGGTGATCGGCCGCTTGGTCGCGAGCGAATGCCGGTCGAGCGCCGCCAACGCCCCGACCAGCGCCGTCATGTCGCGCCGACCGTGCGCGAGCAGATAGCCGATCACGTCGGGGGAGAGGCTGAAGCCCCGTCGCAGCGCATAGGCGGTAAGCGCTGCCGCCTTCTCCGCGTCGGTGAGAGGCAGGACCTCGTAGACGAGCCCCCAGCGCAAGCGGGTCCGCACGTCCTCGCGCAGCGGCAGCGCTGCCGGCGCCGTCCGACTCGCGGCAAGCAGGTGGCCACCGCTCGTCTTCAACGCGTTGAACAGCGTGAACAGGCGCGCTTGCGCCTCCGAGGGCGCCGCATCGATCGCATCGATGGCGACGAGCGAAAGCCGCGCGAGCGTTTCGGGGTCGCTCGCGAGCAATTCGCCCGGCGTCGCGATCCAGGATGCGCGGTCCCCGCGCGCCGCTGCCGCGGCGACCGCCGCGCGCAGCAAGTGCGTCTTCCCGGCGCCTTGCGCTCCCCAGATCAGCAGCCCCGTTTCCCCACCCGCGCCGGCCGCGATTCGTGACAGCGTCGCCACGAGCTCGCCATTGCGTCCGGGAACGAAATTGCCGAACGACGGCGGTTCGGGCGCGGCGAGGTCGAAGACGAGCTGTTCCATCGAAGGGTGACGACGACACAGAGGAAGCGCTGCCGAGTGCGGCCGGCGATCGCACGTTTCCGGTAGAATCGACCGCGTTCCGCACTTTAACGCGGCGCCTGCGATTCGCTCAATGCCGCACCGGCGATCGAGGCACCGACTCCGCGCAATGACTCCCCCCGCTCCGGCACCGTCCTCCCCGCTTTCCTACCGCGATGCGGGGGTCGACATCGATGCCGGCGATGCGCTGGTCGAGCGGATCAAGCCTTACGCGAAAAGGACGCTGCGGCCGGAAGTGCTGGCCGGCATCGGCGGCTTCGGCGCGCTGGTCGAATTGCCGAAGCGCTATCGCGAGCCGGTCCTCGTGTCGGGCACCGACGGCGTCGGCACGAAGCTGAAGCTCGCATTCGCATTATCTCGCCACGACACGATCGGCATCGATCTCGTCGCGATGAGCGTCAACGATATCCTCGTGCAGGGAGCCGAGCCGCTGTTCTTCCTCGACTACTACGTGTGCGAGCGCCTCGACGTGGCGATCGCGGCCGATGTCGTCAAAGGCATCGCGGAGGGCTGCGCCCAGGCGGGCTGCGCGCTGATCGGCGGCGAAACCGCCGAGCATCCCAACGCCTTCATTCCGGGTGAATACGATCTGGCGGGATTCGCCGTCGGCGTCGTCGAGAAATCCAAGGCGATCGACGGCCGGAGAATCGCCGTCGGCGACGCCCTCATCGGCCTCGCGTCGAGCGGGCCGCACTCGAACGGCTTTTCGCTGATCCGCCGGATCCTCGATGTCAGCGGCGCCGACCTCGGGGCGCCGGCCCCGGGAGTCGATGCCAAGCAGACACTGGGGGAAGCGCTGCTCGCGCCCACGCGCATCTACGTGAAGCCCCTGCTGGCGCTGATGCGGGAAGTCGACGTGAAGGGAATGGCGCACATCACGGGCGGCGGCTTGCTCGAAAACACGCACCGGATGTTCCCCGATCATCTCGCGGCACGGCTCGAGCGAGCGTCGTGGCCGCGTCCGGCGATCTTCGACTGGCTGCAGCAGCGGGGCAGTGTCGCCGACGCCGAAATGCATCGCGTCTTCAATTGCGGCATCGGGATGGTCGTCGTCGTCGCGGCCGAAGATGCGGACCGCACGCTGCGGCTGCTCGCGGCGGCGGGGGAGTCGGCCTACCGGATCGGTACGGTCGTACCGCGCACAACGGGTGCGCCGCCAACCGCGGTCGTCTGAATACGTCGCGCGCAGTGCGCGTCACCGCGATGACAACCCCTCGCGTCACCGTGCTGATCTCCGGTCGCGGGTCGAACCTCGCCGCGCTGATCGGCGCTGAACGCCACGGTATGCTCGGCGGGCGCATCACGACGGTCATCAGCAATCGCGCCGACGCGGGCGGTCTCGCGATCGCCGCCGCAAGCGGGATCGCGACCCGCGTTGTCGACCATCGCGCGTATGCCGATCGCGACGCTTTCGACGACGCGCTCGCCGCAACGATCGATGCGAGCGAACCCGACCTCGTCGTCCTCGCCGGGTTCATGCGCATTCTCGGCCCGGCCTTCGTCCGCCGCTACGAAGGACGGATGATCAACATCCATCCGTCGCTGCTGCCGTCGTACGCGGGATTGCACACGCACCGCCGCGCGCTGACCGACGGCGTGCGCATCCACGGCTGCACCGTGCATTTCGTCACCGCCGATGTCGACCACGGACCGGTCATCGCGCAAGGCGCCGTGCCCGTGCAGGACGATGACGACGAGGCGACGCTCGCTGCGCGCGTCCTCGAGGTCGAGCATCGGCTGCTTCCGGCCGCCGTCCGCGCGTTTTGCGAGGGCCGCCTCGTCATCGAAGGACGGCGTGTGCGCGTTAAGGGTCAATCGCCGCCGGGCGGCACGCTCGAGGTTCCGGCGCCGCCAGATCCATCCGTCGTTCCCGCGAAACCTGGGCAGCGTAGTCGGGGACCGGGAACCGAGCGCCCCTCGTCGGACCTCACCGGGTCTTCGCGTACGCGGGGACGACGCGGCTAACGGCCATCACCCTCTGACGTGAGATCGCCGCAAAGCATGCCTCACCCGACCGCGATCCGGGCGCCGCGGTGGGCCGGCCGACGCTTCGCGTCACGCTGCGCCGGCAATGGCGCGTGCGCAGGGGGTTTGCGATCGCGCTGGCGGCGTCGATCGCGCTGCATCTCGCGTTGTCGCTGCTGCGGATCGAGCCATCGGCGGCACCCGACGCGGAGCCCCTGCAGGCGACGATCCGGGAGCTGCCGCCGCCGCCGAAACCTGTCGTGGTCGCCGTGGCGAAGCCCAAGGCGAAGGCCCGGCGTGCAGCGAGTCCGGCGCCGCCGCGCGTTGCGCTACGCGAGCCCGCGCCCATCGCGCGCGACGAAACGCCCGCGCTGATCGAAGCGACGCCCGAGGCAATCGCCGCGGGACCGGAGCTGCCGGCGGTTCCCGCCGAAATCGCGGACGCCGCCCCTGCGCCGCCTGGTTCCGAACATTCTCCGGACACGCTGCCGCCGCGCGTCGACCTCGTCTACAAGGGATTTCTGGGTACGCACGGCTTCGAGATCGGCAATGCGGTCTATCGCTTCGAGCATCACGGCAACGACTACCGGATTTCGACGATCGGCAAGCTGTCGCGGCTGCTCGCGCTGTTCTTCCCGGGGGAGGCGAAGCTCGAGAGCCGCGGCCTCATCACGTCGGCGGGATTGCAGCCGCTCGAGTTCTCGTTCGAGCGCACGAGCCGACAACGGCGCGAGGTCGCGCAGTTCGACTGGGAGGCGGGCATGGTGACGCTGCAGGACCAGCAGACCGCCGCGCTGGAATTGCCGACGTTCGACGCGCTGTCGATCATGTGGCAGTACTACTTCACCCCGCCTCCGACCGACGAAGTGTCGTTCAGCCTCGCAACGACGCGCCGCCTGAGACGTTATACGGTCACGCGCGAGGCGAAGAGAAGATCGCCTGGGGCGAGGGCGAGATCGACACCGAGCGCTGGCACCGCAGCAGCGAGGACGGCCGCCTCGAAGGCTATGCCTGGCTCGCGCCCAGCCTGCATTACATTCCGGTCAAGATCCGTTACATCGGTCCGCGGGCACCTTCGAGGCGCTGCTGGATTCGATTCGCGTCGACGAACCGCTCGCGCAGCAATGACGCTGCGCGCGAATCAGCTTGCGAGCCTCGCCGCCGCGATCGCCGACATACGGCCGCTCGCCGCGCCCGCCGACACGCTGCTGCACCAGTTCTTTCGCCGCCATCCCGCGATCGGTCAGCAGGACCGCGCGTTCGTCGCCGATGGCGTGTTCGCGTATCTGCGTCGGCGCCGATCGCTGGAGGCACTGGCGGCAGACGGCAGAACCGTGGCAAGCCTCGCGCTCGCCGTCGCGACGCGCGAGCTCGGCCGAAGCGTGCGCGAGCTGGAGAGCGTGCTGAAGGAGTCCGATGCGCTCTGGCTGCGCGCCTTCAAGTCGCGCCTCGCGACCGAGCTCGCGCCCGCCGTCGCGGCCGACCTTCCCGACTGGCTGTGGGTCCGTCTCGGCGACGCCTACGGCGACGACGAACGCGCGCTTCTCGCTCGCGCGTGGCAGGCGCCGGCGCCGCTCGATTTGCGCGTGAATCCGCTGAAGACGAATCGCGACGCGGCGCGCGCCGCGCTGGCCGCAGTCGGGAATCGAGGCGAAGGCCACGCCCTACTCTCCGCTCGGCCTGCGCGTCGACGGGACGCCCGGCGCTCGCGCGCCACCCGCTGTTCCTGGATGGCTCGCTCGAAGTGCAGGACGAGAGCAGCCAGCTCGTCGGCTATCTCGTCGCGCCGCAAGCGCACCGACATGGTCGTCGATTTCTGCGCGGGCGCCGGCGGCAAGACGCTGCTGCTCGGCGCGCTGATGCGCTCGCACGGGCGGCTCTACGCGTTCGACATCGTGGAGAAGCGCCTCGCCAACCTGAAGCCGCGCCTCGCGCGCTCGGGGCTTTCGAACGTCCATCCGCAGCTTCTCGCGAGCGAGCGCGACGCGAAGATCAAGCGCCTCGCAGGCAAGATCGATCGCGTGCTGGTCGATGCGCCGTGCACGGGCTTCGGCACGCTGCGCCGCAATCCCGATCTCAAGTGGCGGCAGGCGGAGACCGCGGTTGCCGAGCTCGCGCGAAAGCAGCAGGCGATCCTCGCCGCGGCGGCGACGCTCGTGAAACCCGGCGGCCGGCTCGTCTACGCGACGTGCAGCGTGCTGCCCGAGGAAAACGAGGCCGTCGTCGACGCGTTCCTCGCGGCGCATTCGCAATTCGCGCGCGGCAACGCCGCCGCGGAGCTCGCGCGCGCCGGCATCGCGCTCGACACCGGTCCGATGCTGAAGCTTCTTCCGCACCGCCATGGCTGCGACGGATTCTTTGCCGCGGTGCTGGAAAGGAAATCAGCGCCGGCGACGTCATAGCCATCGGCCACGGGCCCATTGAGCGAAGACCGCGAGACATCGTCGTCCCCGCGCAGGCGGGGATCCAGCGACCTTCGATGAAAGACACTGGATTCCCGCGTTCGCGGGAATGACGGGCTTGCTGTCGCGTCCGGTTGCCAACGATTGCCGGCCGCGAATTCCGGTAGACTTTCCGCGTGCTCGCTCCGATCGATTTCAGCCATTACGAATCCGCGCTGGCGACTCCGGCGGGATGGGTCGAGCTCGCGCTCGTCGCCCTGTGCTTCGCGATGGGATGGCTCCTCGATCGCCAAGTGAGACTCAAGTCCGGGTCCAGCGCCACCGTCGTGCGAGCCGGCTCGGCGGCGTGAACCGGCTGCTGCTGCCGCTGACCACACTCGTGCTGCTGCTCGTCGCGCGACGCGGCGTTCCGGCACTGGCATCGCGCCGTTCTTCATCCGATCGCGCTGCCGCTCACGGTGGCGCTCGCGCTGATCCGGCTGATCGTCTACGCGCTGCGCGGGCTGTTCGGCGACGCCCGCGTGGCTGCCCGCCTCCGAGCGCGCGGTCTCGTTCGCGATCTGGGCGCTCGTGCTGCTCTATTTCACCGGCGTCTGCCCGAGGTGCGCGCCGAGCTCGACGCCCTGGAGATTCCGCTCGGCAGCAAGCACATCTCGGTGCTACGAAATCTCAAGGGCGCGATCGTCGTCGTGCTGACCATCGCGGGCACGCTGTGGCTTTCCGGACGTCTTCGAGCAGCGGCTCGCAGCCGCGCCGAATCTCGACAGCAACGTCCGCGCGGTGCTCGCGAAGTTCGATCCGCGCGCTGCTGCTGGTCGTCGGCCTGCTGTTCGCGCTGCAGGCGGTCGGCATCGACCTCACGCTGCTCACGGTGTTCGGCGGCGCGCTGGGCGTCGGCATCGGTCTCGGCCTGCAGAAGCTCGCGAGCAACTACATCGCCGGCTTCACGATCCTGCTCGACCGCTCGATCCGCCTGGGCGACATGATCACCGTCGACAACCGCCACGGCGTCGTGACCGCGGTGACGTCGCGCTACGTCGTCGTGAGGAGCCTCGACGGCGTCGAGGCGATCGTGCCCAACGAGACGCTGGTCACGACGACGGTCCTCAACCATTCGTACACGTCGAAGGACGTCCGCATCGGCATCCCGGTGCAGGTGAGCTACGACAGCGACGTCGACCTCGCGCTGAGGCTGCATGGTGGAGAGCGCGCGCGAGCCGAGCCGCGGGTCCTGAAGACGCCGAAGCCCCCGCTGCGTTCATCGTGCGCTTCGCCGACAGCGGCATCGACCTCGAGCTGGGCGTGTGGATCAGCGATCCGGAGAAAGGCCAGCTCAACGTCAAGAGCGCGATCAACCGCGCGATCTGGCGGGCCTTCCAGGCCAACGGCATCAAGATTCCCTATCCCGCAGCGGGAGATGCGGATCCTGAATCCGACGGCCGCTGCGGAATCTCCCGCCACCGGCCAGCCGCCGCCCGGGGCATCGCCGGGCTAGACGGTACAAACCGGCGGGGTTCATCCCAACCCCCTCTTTTTTTTCGCAAAATCCGCTTGCGCTAACGCAAGGCGGAGCCCATTTCGCGGGTATAATGCGCCCGCTTGCTCCACGAGGCTTCGGGTCGTCCGTTGCCGGAGCCGCTACCAGGAACCCCATGTCCTTCGATTTGCTCTCCTTCGCCGCGCACGGCCTGATGCCGCTGCCGTGGTGGGGCTACATCGTCGTCGCGCTGGCGCTGACGCACGTCACGATCGCCGCCGTCACGATCTACCTGCACCGGCTCAGGCGCACCGCGCGCTCGATCTGCATCCGGTCGTCAGCCACTTCTTCCGCTTCTGGCTCTGGCTCACGACCGGCATGGTCACCAAGGAATGGACGGCGATCCACCGCAAGCACCACGCGAAGGTCGAAACGGACGAGGACCCGCACAGCCCGCAGACGCGCGGCATCAGCACCGTGCTCCTGCAGCGGCGCCGAGCTCTATCGCGCCGAATCGAAGAACAAGGAGACGCTCGCGCAAGTACGGCCAGGGCACGCCGGACGACTGGATCGAGCGCAACGTCTACACGCGCTATTCGTGGGAAGGCGTGGGCCTGATGCTGGTGATCAACCTGATGCTGTTCGGGCCGATGGGCGCCACGATCTGGGCCGTGCAGATGGCGTGGATCCCGGTCATGGCCGCCGGCATCATCAACGGCATCGGCCACTGCTGGGGCTACCGCAACTTCGCCTCGGCCGACGCGTCGACGAACATCGTGCCCTGGGGCATCATCATCGGCGGCGAGGAGCTGCACAACAACCATCACGCGTACGGCTCGTCGGCGAAGCTGTCGTCGCGCTGGTACGAATTCGACCTCGGCTGGACGTACATCCGCATTCTCGAGACGCTGCGCCTCGCCACCGTGCGCAAGGTCGCGCCGAAGCTCCGTGTGGCGCGCGTCGGCAAGTCGGCGCCCGATCTGGCGACGCTGCAAGCGGTCATCACGCATCGCTACGCGGTCGCGACGACCTATGCGCGAACGCTGAAGGAAACCTGCGCCGTCGAGCTTGCAGGCGCTTCGCGCCCGCGTCGGCCGCAGCGAGCTGGCGCACGTTCCCAGCATGCGGCGGCTGAAGCGCTGGCTGTCGGGCGACGGTGTCGCCGCATTGCGCGAGCCCGAGCGCGCAACGCTCGCCAAGGCGCTCGAGACGCAGCAAGGCGCTGTCGACGATCTATGCGATGCGGCAGGAACTGAATGCGCTGTGGGAGCGGTCGACCGAGTCGAGCGAGCAATTGCTTGCCCGGCTTCAGGACTGGTGCCATCGCGCGGAAAACTCGGGCATCGCCCCGCTCGCCCAATTCTCGCTGCAGCTCAAGCGTTACGCCTGACGGCCGCTCTCGTCCCGCGGAAAGCAAGCCCGCCACCCGGCGGGCTTTTGTTTTTGCCGCACGCGATTAGGGCGACTTCGGCATGATTCAGCCTCGAGTGACTTGACACGGGTCTTTCGGGGAACCAACTTACGACATGCCGTCAAACACGATTGCCGTCCTCCCCGCGAACGCGGGGATCCAGTGTCTTTCAACGCAGGACACCAGGTTCCCGCCTCCGCGGGAACGACGGCGTGGCGCTGACTAAGGAGCGCTTGCTTGGAATTCAAGGACTACTATCAGACGCTGGGCGTGGCGCGCGATGCGAGCCAGGAAGCCATCAAGAAGGCGTTCCGCAAGCTCGCGCGCAAGTATCACCCGGACGTTTCCAAGGAGGCCGACGCCGAGGCGCGGATGAAGGCAGTGAACGAGGCGTACGCCGTGCTCTCCGACCCCGAGAAACGCGCGGCCTACGATCAGCTGGGCAGCGGTCACCATGCCGGCGAGGACTTCCGGCCGCCACCCGATTGGGACGCCGGCTTCGAATTCTCCGGGCCGGGCTCGTTCGGCGGGGAGGCCGCCGACTTCAGCGATTTCTTTTCCGAGCTGTTCGGCGGGCGGTTGGGCGGCGGCGCTCATTTCCGCGCTCGCGGCGAGGATCATCACGCGAAGATCCTGCTCGAACTGGAAGACGCCTATCGTGGCGCGAAACGGGTCGTGACGCTGCGCGTCCCCAAGGTCGACGATCAGGGTCGCGTGACGCTCGCCTCGCACAGCCTCGACGTGCGGATTCCCAAAGGGGTGCACGAGGGCCAGGTCATTCGCCTGGCTGGCCAGGGAAGCCCCGGCGCCGGCGGCGGAGCCGCAGGCGATCTTTACCTCGAAGTGCATTTCAATCCCCACGCGCGCTACCGCGTGGACGGGCGCGATGTCTATGCGACGTTGCGCGTCGCGCCCTGGGAGGCGGCGCTCGGCGCGACAGTTCGGGCGACGCTGCCCGACGGTGCAGTCGATGTACGCGTCCCCGAGGGCTCGCAGACCGGCCGCAGGCTTCGCCTCAAGGGGCGCGGCATACCCGCGGGCGAGCCGGGCGACCTCTACCTCGTGCTGGAAGTCGTCCTGCCCCCGGCGGCGACCCCGAAAGCGCGCGAGCTGTATCAGACGATGGCGCGCGAGCTCGCGTTCGATCCGCGCCACGGCCCCGGAGCCTCGACATGACACAGGAACACGATTCGCTGCTGCTGGACGATGCGCTGCTCACGCTTGAAGAGCTCGCCGGCAATTGCAACGTGACCCACGCATGGATCATCGAGCACGTGCAGGCCGGCGTGCTGCTGGACGACGCCGGCCCCGATCCGTCGCACTGGTCCTTCGGGAGCCGCGACTTGCTGCGCGCGCGGCACCTCTGCGCGGTGGAGCGCTACTTCGACGCGAACCCGGAGCTCGCAGGGCTTTTCGTCGATCTCGTCGAAGAGCTCGACCGCCTGCGCGTGAGGCTCAAGCGTGAGGGGCTGGAGCTGGATTGAAACGCGTCGGCGCGACGACGAAGGCCGCCGCTGCGGTGCCCCGTCGAACCAGCCACTGTCGAACCGAGCTCCGTCGCCCTCGCCGAGGCGGGGGCCGAGTGTCAGGTTCCGTCGCCCTCGAGTATGGCGAGTCCCAGTGTCAGGTTCCGTCGCCATCGAGGAGGCGAGTGCCCAGTGTCAGGCTCCGTCGCTCCCGCGAAGGCGGGGGCCCAGTGTCGTTTGTCTTGCCGTGAGACGCAAAACGCGCTGGGTTCCCCGTTTCGCGGGAACGACGATTCGTAACTAGCCCGGAATCCCATGGTAGCTGGTTGAGTTAACACCACGGCCGGCTGTCAGCCGAAGGCGAGGCGCAACGTTCTGTTCTGCAGCCATGGGATCGGTACGTTGGTGGTAGCGAAGTCTGCTGCGAGGAGCAGTGGGTTGTGCGCGCGTTTCTGGAACCGCACGTGCACCTGCTGGTCGTCGATCGTGATCTGCGCCGTAGCGTTGACGAAGTCGCGGAACAGATGGGCGGACTTGGCATGTTCATAGCCGTTGCCGATGCGGGCGCCGAGCAGCCGGTACAGGCTGGAGGCCATGAGGGTGAGCTGGAGGTCGCAGTTGACCTTCATCGCCACCGCCGAGGACAGGGCGTCGATGTGGAAGAACTCGATGCCGTCGGCGATACTGTTCTCGATCACCATGCGCTGGGCGTAGCGGGTAAGGAGCTTGGCCGCCGAGCGGTACAGCTGGTTGGTCAGCAGCAAGGTGGGCTCCTCGTGACCGAGGTCGGTGATGGTGAGCTGGCGCAGCTTGCCCTGATAGCCCTTGAGTTCGATGCGCTGATCGAGGATGCGCGGGGTGCGGAAGGCGCGGGCGACGTTGGGCAACTCGATGCGCCGCCAGACCGACTCGGGCAGCGCGGCGATGGCGTGCAGCATCTCGGGCGAGCGCCGGCGCAGGGTGATGAACTCGATCCGCATCTGGTTGAGGCGGTCGAGATTGCCGTGGGTGGTGAGTTTGGAGTCGAACACCAGCTCGTGGGGTAGTTTGCCGGTGCGCTGCTGCCAGAATTCGACGAAGCGCAGGATCTCGTCGTTCTGCTCGGCCTTGCGCAGATCGCTGTTGGCGTAGCAGAACACTCGGGCATCGGCATCCTCGGCCAGAAAGGCGAGCATGCCCTTCTGTCGGCGGCTGCGTTTTGACACGTAGTGCTTCTCGATGAGCGCGTCCTCGCCATGGAAGGGGATGGTGTGGAAGTCGAGGTGAAAGCTCAGGCCGCGTTCCAATCCGAGGCTACCGACGGCGTCGAACCACTTGGGCATGAAGGCGGCGTGGGCGCGCGGATCGATGCGGCAGCTGTACTCGGTGAGGAACGAGCGCTTAGGTGGGCGGTTGAGTCCGGCGAACAAGGCGAGGCCGTCATCGAACACCTCGCTGATGACGTGGCTGTGGCGGGCGGCGCCGAAGAGCTTCAGTGCGAGCAGGGCGCGCACGGCGCAGGCCGCCGGCACCTGGCGCGAGCCGGGGAAGTGCGCCTGCTGCAGCAGCGCGGGCAGCGGGATGCGGGCCAGCCAGGGCAGGAATAGGAACAGACCGCCGAAGCGGGTACGCACGCTGCGCGGGCACAAATCCAGGGCCCGCACATCGGCGGGGGCGGCGGCTTCGGGATGGGGGTGCTCGGGACGCTCGTCGTCGCGCCGGCGCGGAAGGCGGGCGAAGCCCTCGGCCTTGAGCATCTGCGCGATGGTGGCGGCGCTGAGCGTGCATCCGTCCCCCGCCAAGACACGACTGATGTCGTAGATCGACAGGTTCTGCTTGCGTAGCGCGATCACCTGGTCGCGCACGGGGTCGGTCTTCGGGGCGCTCTCGGGCCCCTTGGCGGGTGGAAGGAAGAAGGCGCGGTCGGGCTGGGCGCGGAACTGGTGGCACAGGACGCGGAAGCTGCCTGGGCTGTAGCCGAAGCGGCGGGCGACTTCGTGGGAGGGCAGCGCCTCGACGAAATAGGCGCGCAGGGCCTCGTACTGGCGATGCGTGGGGTTGCCGGGCCGCAAGAAGTAGCGGCCGAAATCTGTTAACTCATCTGATTCACTGTCAGACATATGTCCACTATGTCTTGTGTTACTTCACTTGTCAAGCCCCTACGGCTGGTGGTTCGCACCCCAGGGACGGTGCGCCTTGGTTTGAAGGAACGAGAGCTTCGGGGCGCCGCCGGTCATGGCATACAAGACATAGTGGGTTATATACTATAAGTATCGTAAATACTTAACGCCTAGCCACCACGGTGGGAGCAAAGACCGGCCGCATCCACAGCGACCATACGCCGTGGTTGGCTTGATCAGACAGGAGTTGCGCTGCCGGCGACGCGGCCCGGCTATCGCGGCATCGCAATGAAGCGAGCTATGCCGTTAGCGGGCCGGGTTCCATGGGATTCCGGGCTAGTCTGAAGTTCCTGTAGTCGAAGGGCGAGTTTTGTGTGCCTTTCAAGCACTTGGTTTGAAAGTCGCCTTCCGCTTTCTGTCTACAGCTTGATCTGTTGGAGGAGTTCGAGCGCGCGCTGTTGCTTCGGGTTGGGCGTGGTGAGGACGTCGAAGGTAGGTGCGCTTCGGCTGCGGCCTGCGGTGTGCGGCAGGTATTGCGCACGATGGTGGCAAGTTCAGCCATCAGGGTGCCGAAGCTGTGCGCTGGGGTGTCGTCATCGAGGCGTGTGCGGCGACCTTGGCCAGCGCGGCTTCGGAGCGCTTGGCCGGCGCCACCGGATCGCGGGTGGCCTTGGCCTGCTGATCGGTATCGGCAAACATCAGTTCGCGCCAGGCTTCGCGCATGATGCCACTCGACGTAGTAGGCGAGCATGCACAGGAAGATGTGCGCGCGCACCCGGTCGGCCAGGCGGTGATGGATCGGGCGCACCTTGAGGTCGATGGTCTTGAGCGAGCGGAAGGCGCGCTCGACGTTGGCCAGCGACTTGTAGTTGCGCACGCAGTCGGCCGCGTCCATTTGCGCGGCCGGCACCGAGGTGCGAATGACGTAGAGGCCGTCGAGCGCCGCTTCGGCGGCGATGCTCGTCGGGCTTGCGCTGTGAAGGAGAACGTGTCGTCGCCGATGTCGAGCTCGAAGTGCTTGGCGACCTTGTATTGGTTCATCGACCTTGCCCACCCGCAGGCCGATCGGCGTCCTGCCCGGTCAGCTTGCCCGCGTCCACCCTGGCCTTGATCTTCTCGCAGCTTCTTCTCGGTGGCCACCAGCAACTCCTCGCGCTTGTGCGCGCGCAGCTTGGCCAGCTGCGGATTGCGGCAGGCGACCAGGCGTTCGCCCGGGTAGTCGGGTGAGCTGAGCTCGAACAGATTCCGCTCGTCGAACAGCCCCAGCTGCAGCTGCCCCTGCTCGACGAGGACCCGGATCGAGGCGCTCTTGAGCGCCGTGATCCAGCCGATGCCGTCGCTATCGCGCATCTCGTCGATGGCCTTCTGCGAGATCATCCCGCGGTCGCCGACCATGACGATGCTGCTCGATGCCGAAGTCTCTGGCGCAGCCGCTCGACCTCGGGCAGCAAGGTCTGAGCTGTCGGCGGTATTGCCCTCATGCACCGAGACCGCCACCGGACAACCGCGGGCATCGGTCAGCAGGCCGTAGTTGACTTGCAGCATGCCGTGCTTGCCGTCGCGGTTGTGGCCGAAGCTTGGCCAGCGGACAGGTGATACCCTCGAAGTAGCTCGAGGACAGGTCGTAGAGCACCAGACCGCCCGCACGCAGATGGCGCGCGGCGAGCTTCTTCTCGATCGGTCCTGGCGCTGCCAGCAGCCAGTCCATCGCCGCGTACAGATCGTCCTCGCTGGCATCGGCCACGCCGAAGTCTTCGGCCAGCGTCGTGGTGTGCCACCAGCGGGTGGTGGCGAGCTTGGTCTGCGGGGCGAGGATGCGCGCGGCCACCATGGCCAGCACCAAGTCGCGTTCGCGGGAGGGCTTGGCGGCGATCAGCGAAGCGAAGCCCAGGCGCTGCATCGCCACGCGTGACGGCCTGCACGTGTCCGTGGGCGCGCGACGCCGTGATCTCAAAGCTCTGTGCGACCGGCCGCAACTCCTCGCCGCGCAGGACCGCCCGCATCGCCTCGATCTGCGCTAGCGACAAACTGGAAAGATTGGCCAGGGTGCGCTTGCGGACCTTTGCGCCTTCGCGGTAGGACTCTCGCAGCAGGACCGTCGGAGGCGAGCCGCGGTTGGGCACGACATGAATATGCATGCCTACGATTGTAGGTCATATAACGTGCAATGTCAAGTAAACAACATGCCTACAACTCAACGCCAGCACAAACCACGAACTCTTTGATTGAGCAACCCTTGTTGTTCAAAAAACCGAGGAAATTCGGAGGAAACTTCAGACTAGTGGATCGCCAACCGCTTGGCGTGCGCCGAATCCTTCTTCGGAAGCGTCAGCGCGAGCACGCCGTCACGGTACTTCGCTTCGGCCTTCGACTCGTCGATGTCCGCGGCGAAATGAAGGGTTCGTGAAATCGTGCCGTACCGGCGCTCGTTGCGGACGAGCGTCTCCTTCCCCTGACCCTGCTCCACCGCCTTCTCCCGCTTGACTTCCGCCGACAGCCAGAGCTGGCTGCCGTTGATGTTGATGGTGACGTCCTCTTTCTTCACGCCGGGCAGCTCGGCCCACAGGTAATAGCAGCGGTCATCCTCGGCCATGTCGATCGGGATGCTTCCAGCGCCGCCGTCGCCCCGCATTTCAAACGCCATCCCGTAACCCGGACGCAGGACACTCTTCATCATCCCTTCGAGCAGATCGAAAGGATCGTAACGAACTACGTTTGCCATGTAAGGACCCTCAATCACGTGCAGAAACATACGCTGGCGCATAAACTCCGCCAGGACCCGCTGTCGCTCAGGTCGCAGGACGCCGCTGCCCCGACGCGGCGGCCATCGACGTCGTCCATCGCGCAGTCGGTGACGCACCCGCGACGAAACGAGCCGACACGAACGCCCTTGGGGGATCTGACACATACCGAGCCCGACTCGACCACCGCGCAACGATCACTGCGTCGCGGATCGAGAACCCCGCCGCTTTAGATCAAATCGGGAAATCCTTTGTTCCCGCTGTCGCGACGACAGACGTCGGTTCGGGCAACGGCGTCGACCCTTCCAAGGCGACAGCGCAACTGCGACACCAGGTCCCCGCCTGCGCGGAGACGACGAAAGTGGCGTGCGTTTGGCGCATTCGCCGGATACAACGTCTTGATGATCGACATCCAGGGTGTCGCGTGCGGCGTCTCAAAACAAAAGCCCGCGCGTGGCGGGCCTTTGACGGTTGTCCGAATGCCTGTGAGCGGGAGGTCTCGCGGGCGGCGCATGCCGGATCGCTGCGATCCGAAATGTCGGGGTCGCTCCTACTTGAGCTTCGTTTCCTTGTACATCACGTGCTTGCGGGCGACGGGATCGAACTTCTTGATCTCCATCTTTTCCGGCATGTTCTTCTTGTTCTTCATCGTCGTGTAGAAGTGGCCGGTGCCGGCCGACGACTCGAGCTTGATCTTTTCGCGCATGATGGGTGGTCCTCAGTTGACGAGCGCAATCGCCGTTTCAGACGTGCTCGCCGCGGGCGCGCAGCTTCGCGAGCACCGAGTCGATGCCGTTCTTGTCGATCGTCCGCAGCGCGGCATTGGTAAGCCTCAGGCTGACCCAGCGGTTCTCGCTCTCGACCCAGAACCTGCGTTGCTGAAGGTTGGGCAGGAAACGCCGCTTCGTCTTGTTGTTCGCGTGCGAAACGTTGTGGCCCACCATCGGGGCCTTTCCGGTGACTTGACAGATTCGAGCCATGGCTCGCTCCTTCGTGGGACGGCGTTGGTGCAAAGTCGCGCATTATAGCGCGAATTCCGCCCCCGATTCAAGCGCTTATGCAAAGCGCCCGGCGGGCGCCTTCGACGGCCCCGGGGCGTCGATGCGAGCCCCGGAAGTTCCGCCCCGAGGCGGCTACCAGCTGTTGGAAGTCGCGCCGTTGTTGGCGGTGTTGGTGAAGTAGTACAGGTACTGATTGATGCTCGGACTGAACGCGTACGTGCTCACGTTGAGCCCGCTCGGCATCAGGTTCGTGTTCGGACTCCCGCACGCCCCGATCCGCAGCGTCCCCCGCTTGTCCGGACCCACCAGCGTGTTGTTCGCCAGCACCGTCTTCACCGCCCCGAACGCCGGCACCGTCAGCGGCACCACCGTCACCCCACCCGCCCACGGCGGCCCGAACGTGTCCCCCGTGTTCGGCAGGAAGATCACCTCCGCGCACATCGCGTCCGCGGTGGTGTTCTGCAACTCGACGTGAAAATCATACCCGTTGGTCGACCAGCGCCCGTAGATCGTGCTCTCCCGCACCCGAATGTGGAAGCTCGGCCCTGTCACCGACGCTACCGCCACGTATACCCCACGCTTGTTCTGCGTGTTCCCCGGCGTCGGCGGAAACGTCCGCACAATGCAGCGCTTCCCGTCCGCTCGCCACCTCCACCGCCGGCGCCCGCGTGTTCGCCGTGCAGTCGACACTGGTCTCCGCCGGCGGCGTCGTCGTCCCGTCCGCGGCAAAGATCCCCACGCTCGCGATCGTGTTCGCCGAAAGATCGCTGTCCGTGTCCACCACCTCCACGGCGTACGTCTTACCCGGCTCCACCCCGAACACGAACCAGCGAACGTCGGTCGGGATGACGCCCGTCTGCACGAGCGACGTCCCGTCGGGGACGATCACCCGCGCCGTGCCGACCGCAAGATTGGCCGGCCCCACCTTCTGCGCCTGCACCGGCAGCGCCACCACGCCGAACGACGCGACCACGCACGCGCCCCATGTTGCAAGGTTTCCTGTTTTCATGATCCCGCCCCTTTCCGAAGTATCCCGCCCTGTGCCGACGTTGCGAATGTCGTTGCGCGATTCCGATCGCGCCGGTTCTACCACGAGCTCCGCGTCCTGCCGTCATTCGCGGTCGACGTGAAGAAATAGATATACCCGTTGCCTGCCGTGTCGAACGCGTACGTGCTCACGTGCAACCCGCTCGCCATCAAGTTCGTCGACGCAGCGCAGGCGCTGATCCGCAACGTCCCCTCCCCGTCCGCCCCCACCAGGCTGCCGTTCGGAATCACCTGCTTCACCGCCCCGAACGCGGGCACCGTCATCGTGAACGAGGCAATCGAGCCCGACCAGCCGGGCCCCGCAGCATAGGTGAGCCCGGAAGCCGGGTAGCGCGCCACTTCGACGCACATCGCGTCGCCCGTAGTGTTCTCGACTTCGACATGGTAATCGAAGCCGTTGGTGACCCAGCGACCGTAGATCGTCGCCTCGCGCGCCCGGATCTTGAACTGCGCGCCGCCGCCGGACGCCGGATCCATCCGCGTCACCTTCACATACACCGGCCGCTTGTTCTGCTGCATCCCCGCCGTCGGCAACTCCGTGCGCAGCACGCAGCGGATGCCATCGCTCGCCACGTCCACCGCCGGCGGCCGCGGCCCGTTGGCGGCCGTGCAATCGACGCTCGCCTCCGGCGGCGCCGACACGCCGTCCGGTGCGAACACGTTCAACGTGCCGATCGCATTCGCGGTGAGGTCGCCGTCGACGTCCGCCGCTTCGACCACGTAGGTCTTGCCCGGCTCGACGCCGATCGCGAACCACTTCGTATCGGGATAGGGACCGAACGATTGCTTGAGCGACGTTCCGTCGGGCACGAGAAGTCTCGCCGGCGGCGGAACCACATAGAAGACCGTTCCGGAGGGCGAACTCGCGGCGCCCGTGCCGATGGCGTTGGTCGCGCGGACGTTGCACGTGTAAGGCGTGCCGCTGACGAGCCCGGTCACGGTAATCGGACTCGCGGTACCCACGGCCGTGATCGATCCGGGGTTGCACGTCACCGTGTAGCCCGTGATCGGTGAGCCGCCGTTGTTCGCGGGCGGCGTAAACGTGACGTCGATGCCGTTGCCGTTCTGCACCGCGGAGATGCCCGTGGGCGCGCCCGGCGCCGTCGCGATGACGTCGAAGGACGCGCTCAAGCCGCCGGTGAGCGCATCGCCGCTGGTGCGGTTCGCGCTCAGCAACGCGCCGATCTGCGCGGTATCGATCGTGACGCCGGTCGCGGTGCAGGTATTGGTCCCGGCTGTCAGCGTGCAACTCGGGGTGCCGCCCAGTGTGCCGGGACCGACGAGGCCGAGGCTCACGCCTGTCGCGGCGATGACCGGCGCCGGTGTCCCGCCCACGTCGCGGCTCTCGACGACGACGTTGAACCCTGTGCCGGCGGTCACCGAGCTGCCACCGTTGACAGAGGTGATCGCGAGCTGCGTGGCAGGACCCACGACGAGCACGGTTGCGGGGAACGGGCGCGTGCCCATGGTTCCGTCGCCTAGCTCGCCCTCGTTGTTCTCGCCCCAGCACTTGACGCCGACGCCGGTGACCAGCGCGCAGGTGTGATTCTGCCCGGCGGCGATCGCCGTGACGCCGCTCGTCAAGCCGCTGACATCGACCGGCGTCAGGCGCTGCGTCGTCGTGCCGTCGCCGAGCTGGCCGTACGGTATTCAAGCCCCAGCATTTGACGCCGCCGGCGGTCGTCAGCGCGCAGGTGTGGGACAAGCCCGCCGTGATCGCGGCGACTCCGCTGGTCAAGCCGCTCACGTTGACGGCGGTCGAGTCGTTGCGTCATCGTGCCGTCGCCCAGTTGGCCGTTGGCATTCAATCCCCAGCACTTGACGCCGCCCGCGCCGGTCAGCGCGCAGCTGTGCGTAAGCCCCGGTCGCGATGGCTGCGACGCCGCTCGTCGAGTCCGCTGACGTCGACCGGCGTGAACCGCGTGCGACGTGTGCCGTCGCCGAGCTGGCCGTTGACGTTGTAGCCCCAGCACTTGACGCCGCCGCCCGCGTCAGCGCGCACGAGTGATACTGGCCGGCGGCGATGGCGGTCGACGCCGCTGGCCAGGCCGCTGACCGAAACCGGCGCCAAGCGCTGCGTCGTCGTGTCGTCGCCGAGCTGGCCGCTGGCGTTGCTGCCCCAGCACATCGCGCCGCCGCCACTCGCGACCGCGCAGGTGTGGTCGCCGCCGACGCTCGCCGCGATCGCGGTGGCGCCCGCAAAGTCCGACTGACGTCGACGGGCGTCAGACGCTGGAACTGCGTGCCGTCCCCGAGCTGCCCGAAGGTGTTGTCGCCCCAGCACTTGCCTCCGCCCGCAACCACGGCGCAACTGTGATTGTTGCCGGCAGCGACGGCCGTCGCGCCGCCGGTCATGTCCGCTCGGCGCGACCGGCGTCAGCTTCGCTTACGACGGTGCCGTCGCCGAGCTGGCCCGCGGCATTTCCGCCCCAGCAGCGAACGGCCCCCGCCAACGGTCAGCGTGCACAGGTGTGGGTGCCGCCGCCGCTCACCGAACCAACGCGGCCAACCCAGCCACGTCCGTCGGCGTGGGCCGCTGCGTCACGGAGTTGTCGCCGAGTTGGCCGTTGCCGTTGAGCCCCCAGCAGGCGAGCCCGCCGCCGATTCGCGCGCAGTTGTGCAGACCGCCCGCGACGACCGCCGATGCGCCGCTCACGCCCGGCGACATCGACCGGCGTCAGACGCTGCGTCGCCGACTGTCCCGTCGCCGATCTGGCCGTAGGTGTTGTCGCCCCAGCACTTGACGCCGCCGGCGCTCGTCAGACGCGCAGGTGTGGCCATTGCCCGCAGCGATGCCGACACGCCGCTCGCGAGACCGCTCACGTCGACCGGCGTCAGGCGCTGCGTCGACGTCCCGTCGCCGAGCTGGCCATAGCCGTTCCAGCCCCAGCACTTGACGCCGCCGCCGACGAGCGCGCAGGTGTGGTACTGGCCGACGGCGATGGCGCTGACGCCGCTCGTCAAGCCGCTCACGTCGACGGGCGTCGTGCCGTTGCGTCGTCGAGTTGTCGCCGAGCTGGCCGAAGCCGTTCCAGCCCCAGCACTTGACGCCGCCCGCGCTCGTCAGCGCGCAGGTGTGCGCGGCGCCGGCCTCGATCGCGGTCACGCCGCTGGCCAGACCGGCGACGTCGACCGGAGCGGTTCGCTGCGTCGTCGTGTCGTCGCCGAGCTGGCCCGTGGTGTTCAGTCCCCAGCACTTGACGCCGCCGGCATTGGTGAGCGCGCAGGTGTGGGTGTCGCCGGCCGCGATGGCCCTCACGCCGCTCGTCAGCCCGCTCACGTCGACCGGCGTCAATCGCTGCGTCGTCGTGTTGTCGCCGAGCTGGCCGTTGCCGTTCGCGCCCCAGCACTTGACGCCGCCGCCGGTCGTCAGCGCGCAGGAGTGGCTCGCGCCCGTGGCGATCGCGACGACGCCGCTCGCGAGCCCGCTGACGTCGACCGGCGGTCGACCGCTGCGACGATCGAGTTGTCGCCCAGCTGGCCGTTGTCGTTGGCGCCCCAGCACTTGACGCCGCCGTTGCCGACGATCGCGCACGTGTGCGATCCGCCGGCGGACATCGCCTTCACCACTGGCTGGCCGCTCGACGAGCGACGGGCGTCAAGCGCATGCGCGTTGCCGTTGTCGCCGAGTTGGCCGAGGCTGTCGTCGCCCCAGCAATTCACCGCGCCGCCGCTGGTCAGCGCGCACGTGTGCTGCCGGCCCGCGGCGATCGCCGTCACGCCGCTCGTCAGCCCGATGACGTCGACGGGCGTCGAGCCGGTGGCGACGAGCGTGCCGTCGCCCAGCTGCGCCGTGCTGATTGTAGCCCCAGCACTTGCATCCCCGCTCCGGTGAGTCGCGCGCAGGTGTGCGAAAAGCCCGCCGCGATCGCCGTCACGCCGCTGGTCAGGCCGGTGACGTCGACCGGCGTCGAGACTGCTGCGTCTGCGTGCCGTCGCCGAGCTGGCCGTTGGCGTTGAGGCCCCAGCACTTGACGCCGCCGCTGACCAGCGCGCAGGTGTGGCGCATTCCCCGCCGCCACCGCCGTCGCGCCGCTGGCGATCCCGCTGACGCTGACCGGCGTCGAGTCGCTGCGTGACCGAGTTGTCGCCGAGCTGGCCGTTGGCGTTGAGCCCCCAGCACTTGACGCCGCCGCCGCTCGTCACCGCGCACGTATGGAACTGACCCGCGGCGATCGCCACTGACCCCGCTGGCAAGGCCGCTCACATCGACCGGCGTTAGCCGCTGCGACGTGGTATTCGTCGCCGAGCTGACCATACGTTGTTCTCGCCCCAGCACTTCACGCCGCCGCTGCTCGTCAGCGCGCACGTGTGCGCCGCACCGGCGGCGATGGCGGTCACGCCGCTCGCAAGGCCGCTTACGGCAACCGGCGTCAGCCGCTGTGTGATGCGTGCCGTCGCCGAGCTGGCCGGTCTGTTCGTCCCCCAGCACTTGACCGCGCCACCGCTGGTCAGCGCACACGTATGGAAGTTGCCCGGCCGCGACCGCGGTGACGCCGCTCGTCAGACCGCTGACCTGAATCGGCGTCAGCGACGGCGTCGTCGTGCCGTCGCCGAGCTGGCCGCCGACTGTTGTCTCCCCAGCATTTCACGCCGCCGCCGACGACGGCGCACGTGTGGTAGCTGCCGGCGCCCGCGGAAATCGCTGTCGCGCCGGTGAACGGCACGAAGGCGTGCGCGTGGACCAGCCATCCGAATAGCAAAACTGGTGGCAGCAGACGAAAGATGACGCGGCTCATTTTGAAGCAGTCCGAAGGTTCATTCGTACGTTATTAGGCACGCGCAGACGCGCCGAGTACACGCAATTTCATTTAATTGTCAGCAACAACTGTGCCAAAAAGGAAGTTCGACGAACGTCGTCAATTATGGCCAGGCTCGTAGAACGGACTCCGCGCGAGGCGCTCGGCGCAGGCTTGGATCGAGCTGCCCATAAATGGAAAGGAATGCCCGCCCAAATGCCGCCGCGCGGCGCTCTTGTACAGCACATCTACATATGTATCGTCGGCACCCGTGGAGGAATATCGATGCGATGCAACCGACTCGGGAGCAGGAGATAACGTGCCCCCTCCGCGTCACGCGCCGTTGAGTCACGCTGCGAGCGGTGAGGCAGCTGCTAGAGCAGTCCGCGCTCGGCAAATAAGGTGAGTCGTCCGCCGGCGACGACGAAATGGTCGAGCGTCCGGATGTCGACCAGCGCGAGCGCCTGCTTTTATGCGAAGGACTTCGTAATGCGAAGCACGACCTCGGAAGGCGCTGATCCGACCTGGCATCCGAGGTGGTTCTGCTTGACATTATTTGACCGGTGCTGGCACACGATCCCCGGGTATTTCACCCAAGGAGATCGTCATGTCCCGATCGGAACCTTCCCTGGAGCCCTGACTGGCGCGTCTCCGGGTACACCTACGGGAAGAACGTTATAGCCGTTGGGTTACCTGGAATTATGTAACTGCTGCACGACGCTTCCTCCACTACCCTGGAGCGTCGCGGGCAGTCTCTCGAATCGGTATCGGCCGCTGATGTCGAGCGCTATCTCGATGGATTGAAGCGCCAACGGGATCGACTAACGCTGCCAGCGCCTTGGCGGCGACAGCACCAAGCCGCCATCCACATGCTGCTGCGGCTGGTCCATGGCAAATGGCCGCCCGAAATCGCGCCGACGACGGCCGATGAGATCGCCATGCACGAGGTGATCTGCGACTACGACGCGTGGATGGTGGAGCTTCGTGGGCTCTCGGCGAGCACCCGCGAACACGGGCGAACCGAGGCATATTCTCTTCTGCGATGGCTGCTGCGATCACGGCAAGAGCGTTGCCACACTATCCGTCGCCGAGCTCGACGCGTACGTCGCCTGGCGCGGTACCTCGATGCGTCGGACCTCCATCACGCAGGTGATCAGCACGCTGCGCGGCGTGCTGCACTATTTGCACGGGAGCGGCCGGATGCCGGTGGATCTGGCCGGTACAATCGAGGGACCCGCCGATCTATGTCCTGGAGGACATCCCGTCGACGATACGACGCGAGGACATTGGGCGGGCGTTAAAAGCGACCCGATGCGATCAACTCACCGCTGGGCCGTCGCGACTACGCGATCTTGATGTTGCTTTCGACCTACGGCCTGGGCGGCGGAGAGATCAGGGGGCTACGCCTGTCGGACATCGACTGGCGGCACGAGCGACTTCGGATCCGGCACACGAAGACAGGGAGACCGCTCGGCGTTTGCCATTCCTGTTCGAGCCCGCCGTCATCAAGCGCTTGTTGGCCGAAGCGGCACTGCTGCCAGACAACCCTCGCAGCCCTATGCGCGGGCCGACCTACGAGACCATCTTCGCGCTGCTCGCCGGGCTAGGGCTACGCATCGGCGAGGTCTCGCGCTTGCAGTACGGCGACGTCGATCTGGAGCGCGACGTTCTGCAGATCCGCGACAGCAAGTTCGGCAAGAGCCGGCTGGTACCGTTCGGCCCGCGGCTGGCAGCTCGCGTGCGCGCCTATCTTCAACTTCGCGAGCGCCTGGACTGGCCCTGCGCAGGCAGTGCGCCGCTGTTCTCGTGGAATGGCAGGAGCCCAGTGAGCACGAACACAATCCGCAATACGTTCCGAGATGACTTGCTGCCGTGCCTGGCGCTCGCTGTGCCGGCCGGGACCTCCGGTCCACGCGTGCACGGGCTTCGCCACACCTTCGCCGTTCGCACGTTGTTGCGCTGGTACCGGTGAGGGCGTGGCACCCGCCACGCAAGCTGAATCACCTCTCGACGTTCCTTGGGCATGTCAACCCGACGAGTACGGCGGTGTACCTGAGCATCACGAGCGAACTGTTGCAGGAGGCCAATCGGCGCTTCGCGTCGTTTGCACCGACGCAGGTGGAGGTACCGTCATGATGGCCCCTGACCTTCGGCTCCCTCGTCTACAGCTTCTTCCTCGACTACCTGCCGCAGCAGAAGGGCCTGCGGCCTGGCTCGATTGGCAGCTACCGCGACACGATGCGGCTGTTCCTGCCGTTCGCGTCCGCACAGACCAAACGTGGGGTCAGCCGAGTTGACCTTCGATGACCTTGGCTTTGAGCGCGTGCTCGGCTTCCTTCGGGATCTCGAGCAGACGCGTCACAATGGCATCTCAACTCGCAACCAGCGCCTGGCAGCATTGCACACGTTCTACGAGTACGTGGGGCGCCGACGTCCCCGAGATGCTTCACGTGTGCGGGCAAGTAGCCGCCATTCCGCGTGAAGCGCTCGGCCTTGCCGGAACGCGGTTCATGGCGCGCGACGAGTTCAGACGCTGTTCGACGCAATTGCCCAAGCATGGCCGGCTAGCGCTGCGCGACCGTACACTTCTGCTGTTCCTCTACAACACCGGCGCTCGAGTGGGTGAGGTGGCGGGCTTGCGGATTGAACAACTCGTCCTGACCGCTCAACCCCAGGTCCGGTTGCTGGGCAAGGGTGGCAAGTGGCGAACCTGCCCCGCTATGGGAGCAGACGGCCAGCGCGCTGCGCCAGCTCCTCGCCGAGCGATGTGCCAGCGATCCGCAGGCTGCGGTGTTCACCGCCGCGACCGGCGAGCCCGCTGACGCGCTTCGGAATCTACAAGCGCGTGCCGCCAGCACGCCGCCGTCGCTCGAGCAAGGCGGCCATCAGTACCAAGCGACGGCGCGATTACGCCTCATGTGGTCCGGCACACAACGGCCGTCCACCTACTCGAATCCGGCGTCGAGGTTAACGTGATCCGAGGCTGGCTGGGGCATGTGAGTCTGAACACCACCAACCGGTATGCCGAAATCACAGTACGGATGAAGGAGGAAGCCTTGAAGCTGTGTGAACCGCCGACATCGACGGCTACTCGGCCACGCAAACCGGAATGGCATGACGACGCAGCACTCCCTGAGTTGGCTGGCAACGCTTTAGACGCCAGAGCCGGTGCCCTGGTCATCGCCCACAGCGATGGACGGCACCGGCCAAGCTCAACAAACAACCATCTATCCGAAGTCGTGGCATCCATCGATCGCATGGCCTTCGAACCCCGTTATGTGACTGCGACGAACAAAACATTGCCGTGAAATCAAAGCACCAAGGCGACAGCGCCACAAAACGATCCCGGGCACAAAACGCGGATAGACGCTCGTCTGCGCGAGCGTCCCGCGAAACAATTCCTCGGATGCGAGCACGCGGTTCTGGCTGTCCAGGAACAATCCGACGAACACCTCATAGGGGCGGCCGCCGAGCGTGAGCCGCAGGTAATCCCGGACCGCCTGCGGGGAGGCGAGCGCGTCGCGCGCAGCGGCTTCTTCCGCGAGAGACCGTCGGGCCAACTCGACGACGCTCACCAGCACCGCATAACGCGCAGTGCCGAAGCCGGGCACCGCGGCGATTTCCGCCACAGGCGCGGCGAAAAGGCGCGGCGAGCCCGCCGAAGCGCGCGAGCAGGTCGCGTGCGAGATCGAGCGCGCTACGCCCGGGCATCCCGGTGCGCACGAGAAGCGCGAGAAGCTCGGCATCGGACAGCGCCGCCGCGCCGTGCGCGAGCAACCGTTCGCGCGGGCGTTCGCCGGCGGGCCAGTCGCGGATGCGCATCGCCTGTGCTCCCTCGTTGGACCGAGCGTTCTGTGACCCTTAGGTACCGCCCGGCCAAGTTGCAGTAACGAAAGGCCCCATCGTCGTCCCCGCGGAGGCGGGGACCCAGTGTCGTTCGTCGAAAGACGCTGGATTCCCGCCTCGCGCGGGAATGACGGCAATGTCCCCCGCCTCCGCGGGGACGACCTTGGAAATCGTCGCCACATGCCACTACGCAGCGCCGCTGACCGAGCAGCGGACATGAGCGAGACGAGTGTAAACTTCGCGCGACACACAGCGTATCGGCCACAGGGATGATGACCACACCAATCGAAACCGCTGTCCCGGATCGTCCTCGGATTGACGGGCGGCATCGCCGCGTACAAGGCGGCCGAGCTCGCGCGCCTGTTCGTCAAGGCGGACATCGCCGTGAACGTCGTGATGACGCCGGGGGCCTGCCGCTTCATCGCGCCGATCACGCTGCAGGCGCTGTCGGGCAATCCCGTGCTGACCGATCTCTGGGCCTCGGGCGCCGACAACGGCATGGGGCACATCGATCTTTCGCGCGGCGCCGACGCGATCGTCGTTGCGCCGGCGTCCGCGGATTTTCTGGCCAAGGTCGCGAACGGCCATGCCGACGATCTGCTGTCGACGCTGACGCTCGCGCGCGATTGCGCGCTCTTCGTCGCGCCGGCGATGAACCGGCAGATGTGGGGCAACGCGGCCACGCAGCGGAACATCGCGCGGCTCGTCGCCGACGGCGTGATCGTGCTCGGCCCTGGCGTCGGCGATCAGGCCTGCGGCGAAACCGGCGCCGGGCGGATGCTCGGAACCGCAGGAGATCTTCGACGCGGTCGTCGCGTGGGCGCAACCCAAGGTGCTCGCCGGCAAGCGCGTGCTGCTCACCGCCGGCCCCACGTTCGAGGCGATCGATCCGGTGCGCGGCATCACCAACACGAGCTCGGGCAAGATGGGCTTCGCGCTGGCGCAGGCCGCGGCCGAGGCCGGCGCGACGGTGACGCTGGTCGCCGGCCCGACGACGCTGCCGACGCCCGCGAGCGTCGAGCGCGTCGACGTGCAAAGCGCCGCCGACATGGCGGCGGCCGTGCTGAGCCGCGTCGCGTCGTGCGACGTGTTCATCGCCGTCGCGGCCGTCTCCGACTACACGCCGGACAGCGTCTCCGCAACGAAGATCAAGAAACGCGACGCTCCGCTGACGATCACGCTCAAGCCGACCGTCGACATCCTGGCGACGCGTTGCCGCGCGAAAGGATGCGCCCTATTGCGTCGGCTTCGCCGCCGAGAGCCACGACATCGCCAAGCACGCCGAGGAAAAGCGCCGGCAGAAGAACGTGCCGCTCATCATCGCCAACCGCGCGCAGGACGCCTTCGGCAGCGACGACAACGAAGTGACGCTGTTCGACGATGCCGGCGCGCATCCGCTGCCGAAGATGGACAAGCTCGCGCTCGCGCGCGCGCTCGTGCGCGAGATCGCGCAGCGGATGGTGAAGGGATGACATCGCGCGATCCCGGAAAGGCGCGAACAGCTCGTCTTCGCGGCCGTCGTTCCCGCGTACGCGGGAACCCAGTGTCTTTCGAGGTCTTGTCGTTTGGCCCAGCCAAACATTGGGTGATAATGCGCCAAACGCACTTGGAGGGCCCATGCTTCTTACTGCAGTTCTAATCCCCGCGGCCGAAGGCGGGTTCACAGCGCTCAATCCCGAAACCGGCACCACCACGCAAGGTGAATCGGTCGAAGAAGCGCTTGCCAATCTTCGCGAAGCAACCGAGCTTTACCTCGAGGAGTTTCCAATAACCACGTCGGGCCAGCCGCTCGTCACTACGTTCCAGGTCACTGTGGATGGCCTAGGCTGCCCCACGTCTCCGGCGCCCAGGTCGTGCGCGCTCTCGAGACGCTGGGATTCGCGGTTGTACGTCAGCGAGGCAGCCACATCGTTTTGCGTCGTGGCGGCAGCGGGTGTGTCGTGCCCAATCACCGCGAGCTGAAGACGGGAACGCTGGCCGGCGTGCTAAAGCAGGCAGGCGTGAACACGGAGGAATTTATCCAGGCACTTCGGTGACGCTCGTCGAAATCGGGCAGCGAGTGGCAATAGGGTAGGATCTCGGGTTGTTGTCTACGAGGACTATCACTGAGAGACCTTGCCATGCGTATGCACAATCCTCCTCACCCCGGAGAAATTCTCAAGTCGCTTTGCCTTGAGCCCTTGGGGCTCACGGTCACCGAGGCGGCCAATGCATTGGGGGTGAGTCGTAAGACCCTTTCCTCCATTCTGAATGGGCGCGCCGGGATCAGCCCTGAAATGGCTGTTCGGCTTTCGATTGCATTCGATACTACCGCCGAGAGTTGGCTCAATCAGCAAACTCAGTACGATCTTTGGCACGCCGAGCAATCGCGGAAGCAACTTCGGGTCACACGGCTTGCCGCATGACTAGGCCAAATCGCGATATCCGTCGCGAGCCACTCAGAGGACATCGTCGTTCCCGCGAGCTCGGGAACCTAGCGTCTTCCGTTGAACGACACTGGTTCCCCGCCTGCGCGGGGACGACGAAATGACAAGGGCCGCCGCTACTACCCGCATCGCGCTCAAGATCCTCGACGAGCGCATCCGCCCGCACCTTCCGGCGTACGCGACGCCCGGCGCCGCCGGCATGGACCTGCGCGCGTGCATCGACGCGCCGCTGACGCTCGCCCCGGACAGGTCGAGCTCGTCCCCACGGGAGTCGCGATCCACATCGCCGACCCCGGGCTCGCTGCGGTCATCCTTCCGCGCTCGGGGCTCGGCCACAAGCACGGCATCGTGCTCGGCAACTTCGTCGGCCTCATCGATTCCGACTATCAGGGCCCGCTGCTGGTGAGCTGCTGGAACCGCGGCGAGCACCACTACGCGCTGCAGCCGATGGAGCGGCTCGCGCAGCTCGTCATCGTTCCCGTCGTCAGGGCGGCGTTCGAGGTGGTCGAGAAATTCGCGGAAAGCGCGCGCGGGGCAAACGGATTCGGCAGCAGCGGACGGCACTGACCGCCTTTACCGTACGCGGCACGAATCGCGAGCCGATCCGCATTGGATGGTCCAGCTAGGACTCTTATGGCCGCACGCGGAAGTCGGTTGAAAGCTCAGCGCAGCGGCGGCACGTTTCGATTCCTTTTTCGCACGCCGATTGCCGCTATCGCGTCTATTGGCACACGTTATGCTTATGCGCAATACTTAGTTCGACGCAAGCCAGCGGACGGAGAGCCCGGTCATGAGAGCACTGACAAGCGTTCGGAAGACGTCTGCGGAAGGTTCTGCAGTGGCCAAGCTGAAGCAAATACGGTCCGCCGCCGATCTCGCAATCAATGGCGCGCCCCCGCTGTTCGTCGAGCCGATTCACGTGGGACGGCCGAACATCGGCAACCATGCCCGATTCCTCCAGCGGGCAGCCCGAAATTCTCGATCGTCGCTGGCTTTCTAACAACGGACCGCTTCTCGTCGAGTTCGAGCGGCAAGTCGCCGCGTACCTCGGCGTCAAGCATTGCGTCGCCATGTGCAACGGAACGGTCGCCCTGGAAATAGCGATGCGCGCGCTGGGCCTGAAGGGCGAAGTCATCGTTCCATCATTCACGTTCATCGCGACCGCGCACGCACTGCAGTGGCAGGAGATCACGCCTGTCTTCTGCGACATCGATCCGGCTACGCACAATATCGATCCCGCAGCGGTGTGGCGCATGATCACGCCGAGGACGACCGGCATCATCGGCGTTCATGTGTGGGGCAGAGCCATGCGCCTGTCGAGGAGCTGGACGTAGATCGCCGGGGCGCCGAACCTGCGGCTGCTGTACGATGCATCGCACGGTTTCGGATGCATCCTACAACGGCAAGCATGATCGGTGGCTTCGGCGAATGCGAGGTGTTCAGTTTCCATGCGACGAAATTTTTCAATACGTTCGAGGGCGGCGCCGTCGTCACCAACGACGACGATCTGGCCGACAAGATGCGCCTGATGAAGCAATTTCGGGTTTTTCGGGCTACGACAACGTGATCTACGCGGGAACCAACGGGAAGATGACCGAGATCGCCGCGGCGATGGGGTCTCACCAACCTGGAGAGCATCGAAGAGTTCATCGCGATCAATCGCCGCAACTACCGCAGCTATCGCGACGCGCATCGCCTGCCATCTCCGGCCTCACGCATGCTCGAGTACGACGATGCGGAGCGAATACAATTACCAGTACATCGTCGTGGAAGTCGGCGAGGGCTATCTCCCGGTGATCACGCGACCGACATGATCGAAGCCCTCCACGCGGAGAACATTCTGGCGCGGCGGTACTTCTGGCCGGGCTGCCACAACATGGAGCCGTACCGGTCCTTCTATCCCCATGCGGGACTCGTCCTTCCGAAGACGAGCGCGCTCGCTGAACGCGTGCTCGTACTGCCGACGGGATCGGCCGTCACCGACGTGGACGTCGACGGCATCTGCGCCGTTATCCGTTCGCTTGCGTCGGTTCCGAGGTAGGGTTCGCGTCGACCGCGCGCTGACCCGATCGTCGGAAAGCAATCCTGGAATAGCGGCGATTCACTTGAAGATCGGCGACCCCGACCGAGCCAAGGTCGCCGCCACCAGCATACGGACACAAACGCCATGCGGGTCTGTCACCGGCGCCTGCGGAGTGACCTCGCGAGCCGTTCGCGGTCATTGCGCATCAGCCGGAAATTTCCCGACCTGTACCTCGTCGGAACGGATATGCTGCGAGAACCCGTACGGGCTCTACGAGGGATTGCTGGACAAGATCTACCGCGTTCCGCGGGTGACCGACCCGCGCTACCGCGCGCTGATGGAGGAGCTGTGCCGCAAAGAACGCCTCGAAGCGGCGATCGTGATACCGGAACTGGAGATACTGTACTGGGCCGCGGGCGGCATGCCCATTCCCGCCGCCCTGCCACCGGCCGAGTTTTGCAAGATCGCCGTCAAAGCAGCGGCTCTACGAAACGCTTTCCGGAACCGGACTGTGCCCGAATTTCGAATTCTTTCCGCGCCGAACTCCTGAATGCAACCGCGAAGGCGTGGCATCGATTTCCGTGCTGGATCCGGGATTTTTCGGAGGGCAGCTCCAGCGGAAAGGGTTCGCTGCTTGCTTACAACCCTGAAGAAATTCGCGCCTGGTTGGTCCTGAATTCGGCCACCGGTTACTTCATGCTCTCCGATTACCTGCCTGGCCGCAACTTCGCGTGCCACCTCCTGTACGACCACGGCAGAATCATGAAGATCGCATCCTATGAGCGAACGGAATACTTCATGGCGCGGACGGCAATTTCGGGAGTGACCGGAAACATCAGCAAGGGCAGGCTGGTGAACGACCCGCGCTTGCCGGCGGCGGCCGACGCGGCAATTGCATCGGTGCTGGCGCAAACGGGCGAGACCATGCATGGCATCGTCGCCGTGGATTTCCGGGAAGCAAGAAACAGCGCTCCGCTGGTGACGGAAATCAACCTGCGCCACGTTGCCGCGACCTACTCGTTCGCCGCTGCCGGCTTCAATCTCGCCGAAGCGCAGCTGCTCCTGACGCTCGGCAGGATCGATGAACTGGGCCCCGGAGAAGCGGCGTTCTCCGCGCGGAACATGATTCTCAGAGACATCGATGGACCACCCATCTGGCTGGCCGATTACCGGGAACTGGCGGTCAGGGGAATGCATCGAAAAGCCGTAGCGTCACGAAGCCCGACGGCCTCGCGCAAACTGCGGCGCAATCACATCACGATGTAGCTTTGATGGTTGGGATCGGGCGTCATGACGAGCGGTGCTTGGAGAGATCCAGCACCTCTCTGAGCGCCGCGACTCTCCGGGAAATACGGGCCAGATCACGGTTCGACGAAATCGATGACGCTGCCCTTCGGAGGTAGGGGACGATCGCCTTCAAGCCGCCTTGGTCGGACCGTAAGGTCCAGATCGAAGTAGGCCAGCGCGACAATCGTTTCAGGGTGGGACTCGAGATACTTCGGCACCGTCGCCTCGACGTCGCCCTTGATCGTCTCGAATCGCCGCAAGTCCGGCCGCGGCGACAGGCGTTGATGGATCTCGAGCAGCTCGTTCAGGTAATCCTCATAGTCTGGTGCGACCGATAGCGCGCCGACCTTCGCCGCCGCGCTAGCGCCGTCCTCTGCGGCAACGGTCGGAAATCCTACGAACGTATCGAAGCCGATGATCCTGCACGTAGTTGTGAGGCTCGAAGATGTTGCGCAGACTGGAGAACAGAGCAAGATTACGGCCCCAGCGATTGCCAAATTCGATCACCACGCCGTGGACATCGACAATTTTCGAGTAAAGGTGACTCATGAACAGGATCTGGCTCAGCGAGCTTCGCGTGAGATAGAGCGAAAGGTTGGCCAGGATTTCACTCGCGGGGATCGGGGACGACCCGAGACAAGCTGCCAGCGCCCGATACGCGTCGACCTCGTCCGTCGTCGCGTGCGTCTTCATGCGTTCATAGTGAATTGCTTCTTTCATGGTCCCTCGGCTTTAGGCCGGTCCGAAGCGGACGGCCGGTCGGTAACGTCTTACTCAGTTACCCGTTTCGAGAGCTCGCCCCCGTCTCGGCACTACGTCGAGGGCTCCGGCAGGATTGTCTGCGGTTGCTCTCCCACGCACCAGCGTTGCCACATCGTGCGAAAGACGCGCTCCAGGGCAGTCGCGATGAGGTCGGGACGACGTGTGGGAGATTGCGCGCAGCGCTCTCTCAGACTCGCACGTAGTTCCGTCAGCGCCGCGGTATCGCGGGCCCACTTTCAGACCCTTGGCCTGGTAGTCGGCAGCGTCGGACGCGACGAAGGCGTCCAGCCCGACACGTCCGAGCACTGCGGCTCCTTGCCTGCCCGGCGGTGTCCGGCCCGCGAGTGTCAGCGTGGGAACGCCCATCCAAAGCGCGTAATTCGTTGTCGTTCCACCCGTGTACGGAAACGTGTCGAGGCAAATGTCGACCCGATGATGCAGCGCCAGATAATCCGCCGTGTTGCAGCGCGGATGAAACTCCAATCGTTCCCGAGCGATCCCTTCGCGCGTCAACCAGTCGGTCAGGGGTCCATAATTACCGTCGCGAGGCATCCCGCCGACCAGCATCCGTGCTTCGGGTAGCGCTCGAAGCAGTCCCGACCACAGGGCAATCGCGGTCGGACTGAGTTTGCTCAGCCGATTGAAGCTGCCGAACGTTATGTACCCGTTGCGCAGAGCCGGCAATGGGTTGATCGCCGGCGCTCCTTCATATGGGAGGAAAGGCGCATTTGTCGGCAGGTACGCGAGCTTTTCCGTAAACCGTCTATCGAACTTCCCGGGTGGAAGCAGATAGCGATCCGTCAGATAGTAGTCCATCGCTTCCATCCCGGTGGTCCCCGGGTACCCGATCCAGCTCGCCTGCACCGGAGCGGGCTTGCACGCAAACGTCAGCAACCGGTTGCCCGCCGTGTGGCCCGACAGGTCGACCAGAATGTCGATTCCGTCGGCAGCGATCGTTGCGGCCAAGGCTTCGTCCGTCAGATCGGCAACCTGATGCCAGTGCAGCGTGCAACCACGCAACCGGCGCGTCACCCGGTCCTCCGCGGCATGGTTGTAATAGAGGCGCAGCGCGATTCCGGGCTTCATCGCCAGCTGCGTGAAGATCGGCTCGACGAAATGCGCGACGGCATGATCGCGGAAGTCGGCGGACACGAAACCGACCCGCAGGCAGCGCTCGGGATTGCGGTCGTTAGCGTGCTGCGGCCAGCTGGCGCGGAGCGGCCGTTCGAACCGTTCCGCGAACCGGCGATGCTCGGCAAACAGCGCGTCGGCATCCACGCATTCGTGCTCGCTCAGGCAGAACAGCAGGTTGTGGTATGCCGGCGCGAAGTCCGGCATGATCTCGAGCGCCCGTCGGTAGCTCGCCTCCGCTTCGTCCGGACGCAGCAGCGCGTCCAGCACATTGCCCAGATTGGAAAGTGCCTCCGCGAACTCCGGTCGAAGCTCCAGTGCCCGCCGAAAGGCCGCCGCCGACTCCTCGAGACGCCCGAGGTCCCTCAGCACAGTGCCTATGTTGTTGTGCGCCTCGGCGAAGTCGGGTCTGATTTCGACGGCGCGGCGGTAACTCGCCAACCCCTCCTCGACCTTTCCGACCTGTCGCAGCGAATCGCCGAGGCTGCAATGCGCCGCGGCGAAATCGGATTTGATCCGTATCGCGTTGCGATAGCAGGATACTGCCTCATCAAACTGCAGAAGCTCCTCCAACACACTGCCCAGGCGATAAAACGCATCGGCGAAATCGGGCCGCAGTCCCACCGCATTCCGATAACTCGACGCCGCCTCCTCGGGCCGTCCAGTTTGGTGAGGGCGGCGCCAAGATTGAAATGGGTCTCGGCTCGTCCGGGATTGATCTGCAGTGCCCGGCGATAGCTCGCCGCCGCCTCCTCGGTGCGACCAAGGTCGTCCAGGACGCATCCATTCCCGCTTGGCATCGGCAAAGTCGGGCTTAAGGCAATCGCCGTGCGATAGGAAGCCAACGCAGCGTCGTGGCGCCCGATGCGCGCGCAGGCATTTCCCGTATTGAAGTGCGCCGCCGCAAAATCGGGTTCTCTGCACTGCCGTCGCGTAAGCCGCCAACGCGCCCTCGACATCGCCCATCGCCAGCAGGACGTTACCGCGATTGAGGTACCCCCGGGCAAGGACTGGCGCGAGAGCGATCGCGGCCTCGTAACGCTGCAACGCGGCATCCAGACGGCCCGCGTCCTCGCTCGCGTTCCCTTCGTCGATCAGACGCAGCGCTTCGCGCCGCTCGGCCTCCGCGTCGCCGTTGTTCGCGCCCAGACGAGGGCTCCGCAGCCGGTCAAACACGCCCATGGTTCGGCCTTGCAAGGCTCCCCTCGCGATGCGGAGCGATTCCACGACGCCACGCGCCCGCGCGGCGTCGTTCGGCCCGAACCGAAGCGTCGCCTTCATTCGTGACAGCGGGAGCGCCCGACCGAATCGGCCCGGACGGCGCAAGCGAATACCGCGGCTCACCCGAAGACGGAGAAATCAGGTAACGTTTGAACTGAATGATGTTCAGGTCCAGACGGCGAACTCCAGAGCAACACCATGATACGTGACTGGCTCGACGCAACCGAAGCGGTCGCATTTGCCAGAGGCATCGCGCGCGACGTCGACCGGCTGTTTCCAGTCAATCCCCGGAAGGGAAAGCGCGCCACGACCAAGACCGACCTCAAGCATCGGAAGAAGCTCGACGATCTCGTCCGCCGCACGCGGGCCTTCGCCCACGACCACAAGCTGAACGTCTACAAGAAGGGCAAGTTCCTCAACACCCTCAAATGGCAACTGCGCGAGGCTGGCCACGAGGAAACGCTGATCGACGAAATCGTCGCGCTGCTCGCGCCCGCCCTGGCCTGAATCCCTGCTCGAACCAAATCGTCGTCTGCTACGGCGCCCGCCTTAGCTCGTTGAGTCCGCTCGACGCTATCGCGGATCTACTCCTGGCGCAAACAGCGCGTCGGCTATAAGGTGATCCAGGCGCGGGCTGCGAACGAGAAAAGCCCCGCCGAAGCGGGGCTCGTTTTTGCAGGATTACGCGTCTGCTAACGGCACTGCGCCGGCAGATACTTGGGAAGGATGGTAGTCGCAACCGTGTTGCACTTCCACGAAATCCGATCCGACGGCACCGTGCCAGCCACCAGCGCAGCACCATTCGAGTCGGGCACGAACGCGACGTCGCCGTTACCTGCGATGGCGGTCGTCGTGATGGTGATGGTACCGTTCGCGGGATTAATCGCTGCAGCAGCCATGTTTTGCGTTGCGGCCGGAGCTTGCCAGCCAAGGTCCAGAGCGACAGCGCCATTCGCAGCGTTCTCCGCCACCGTCGTTTTCGCGGCATCGGCGAACACCATCGCTTCCGACACACGCGAGCGCACCACGTAGTCCTGATACGCCGGCAGCGCGATGGCCGCCAGGATACCGATGATCGCGACAACGATCATCAGTTCGATCAACGTAAAGCCTCGTTGAATACGCTTCATTTGAATCTCCATGAGGTTGTTTGACGACACCCTTACCCAAACGCATCCAGCGATGCTGGAACCAAACGAGCAAGGCGTATGCCAAGGGTCCGCGAGCCATGGCTTCGATGAGCATGATTGACATAAGAGACTGTTTACACGTGATATCTTGTCATTTTTCGGACAGTTCCCCCGGTTATTTAATTCCTTCATTGGCCTGAGCGACATATCGTAGAAAACAGAATCGGACGTAACGCGCGGACCAAAGTGACGTTCCGCGTCACCCCGGTGACGGCCATGGGCAGCATCGGGGGTCCTGGGTCCTGGTGCCTGGCGAATACCTGACCCTTGTTTGCCACAAATCAAAGGCTTCGGCATTTCACTGGGCCGGCGACGACGTCACTGCGAACTCAAGCGCCGGCAACGTCACTGGGTTCCCGCCTTCGCGGGAACGACGAAATCTCACAGTCGGATCGGTGAGGTACCGGCGCCGATCGAGAGGCTAGGCGCTGCTGCAATGGACTTCGCGCCGGTGCCCGACTTTGACCACTTCGACAACGCGCGCAGCGTCATCGATAGCGCAGACGATTCTGAACGGGCCTTGCCGGACGCGATAACGTCCCTCGGACCCAGCCAGCTTCTCACAACCTGTCGGTCGCGGTTCTGAGGCAAGCGCAGCGATTCGGCTAACGATGCGCTGGCGATCCTTCTTCTGACCAATCGCTTCGATCTCTTTCGCCGCTGAAGGCTTGATCAGCAGCCTAAATCCGGCCACGTTGCCTTAGGGTACGGACGAAGGAATCGAAGGAGATGCTTCGTTCGGCCTTGCGTTGGTCGAAGGCGGCGAGGTCGTCGGCATCCTCCGCCAGTGCCGCCCTTACGGCTTCGTTGACCATATCGGAAATTGACCGATCCGCAGCCGCAGCCTTCAGGCGCAAAGCCTGGTGTACATCGGCATCGAAATAAACGGTTGCGCGCTTCGAATCTTCCATCTGGCACAGGATACCGCTTTGACGTTAAAGCGTCAAGACGTTCCCGGCGCCGGATTCACTCTAACGCGTGCCGGCGACCGGCTCTTCCGCGATCTCGAGCTGTGACGCCAGCGATCTCGAGCGTGTCGCCGGGCCGCACGCGCTGCCCTTCGGCATCGACGGGCTCGCCGTTCACGCGCGGCGGCGCATCGCCCTCGACCGGCACGAGCCGCAGACCGTCGTCGGTCCGGCGCACCGCGGCGACCTGGACGCCGACGCGGCCGACGGACGTTTCAGCCTTGTCGAGCGCGACTTCGCGGCCGGCGTTCGGTCCAGTTAGCACGCGGATCACCGGTACCGGCACCTCGGGCGTGCCGGGCGCCGATGGCGGCGGATCGTCGCGGTTGCGCGACGGCGAATTCCGCTTTGCCTCCTTATCCGTGCCGATCTCGGCGGCGACGAAACGGTCAATATCGGCCATCGAGCCGCCGGAGTCCGCCTTGGGCGACGCCGCGCGCTTGAACCGCTCTTCCGGAACGCCCGGCCGAGCTTTCCCTTCCGCCGGAGATGACCGCTCCGCCGGACCGCGCGGGGCCGCATCGAGCGGCGATTCCACAGCGGCGACGCGAGCGGTCGGAACGCTGCCTGCGGGCGGCACGCGCTCGCCGAAAAGCTGATTTTCGAGCCGTCCGAGGGATCTGTCCGTCAAATCGACCTGCGCCGATTCATCGGCGAGGAAGACGATCTTCTGGCGGCCGATGTCGATCTGGTCGCGATCGCGCAGGAAATGCTTCGCGATCGGCTTGCCGTTGACGAGCGTGCCGTTCGTGCTGCCGAGATCCTCGAGGAACGAGTCCGACAGGATCGTCACCACGGCCGCGTGCTCGCCGCTTACCGCAGGATAGGGCAGGCAGACGTCGTTGTCGGCGCGGCGCCCGATCGTGATCCGCTCGCGTACGAGGCGGATGTCGAGCGTCGAGCCGTCGGCGAGATAGAGAACGAGCTTGCTCATCGCGGCTACCGAGCTTCGATGACGACGATCGCCTGCCCGTTGTCATTCCCGCGAACGCGGGAATCCAGTGTCTTACGACGAACGACGCTGGGTCCCGCCTGCGCGGGGACGACGATCAACACGCGGGCCCGCGTTCGCGGGAACGACGTACGAAGCATGCTTGCCTTCGTCGGGGCGTCGCACATTTCGGCAGGGCTCAATTCGAGCCGGCTTTCTTCTTGTTGGCGAGCCACCGCTGCGCCCAACCCGCGGTCGGCAGGAACTCGGGCGGGACGCGCACGAGGACCACCGAGATGTTGTCGCGGCCGCCGTTCTGGTTGGCGAGCTCGATCAGCTCGCCCGCGGCGAGCGCAAGGTCGGAGCGCTTCTCGTCGACGACCGTGTGGATCACGTCCGGCTCGACCATGTCGGTCAGGCCGTCGGAGTTGAGCAGGTAGATGTCGTTGGGCTCGACGCGATATTCGACGATGTCGGCCGGAACGATCGCCTCGATGCCGAGCGCGCGCGTGACGAGATTCTTGTTGAGCGAATATTTCGCCTGCTCCTGCGTGAGCTGCCCGCTGTCGATCTGCTCCTGCAGCAGCGAGTGGTCGTGCGTGAGCTGCTCGAACTTTTCGCCGCGCAGCCGGTAGCAGCGCGAGTCGCCGATGTGGCCGATGCTGACCCGGTTGCCGCAGAAGACGGCGGTGACGATCGTCGTGCCCATGCCGGCGCATTCGGGCCGCGCCTGCGCCGCCTCGTAGATGCCCTTGTTGGCCGCGGCGATCTGCTGCTGGAGGAGCAATGCCGCGTGGGTGAGGCCGCTCGCGACGTCGACCTTCGACAGCTCGCGGCCCGATCGCAGCTCCGGCAGCATCCCGTTGCCGATCACGTTGACGGCGATCCCGCTCGCGACCTCGCCGGCGTTGTAGCCGCCCATCCCGTCGGCGAGCACGGCAATCCCGGCGTCGCCGTCGACGAACACCGAGTCTTCGTTGTGCGAACGGACCATCCCCGGATGGGACAATATGGCGCAGTCGAGCGGAGAGCGGTCGGTCATCTGTGAGGGGTCGCGGCGGCCGGTTCGCCCGCGAGTTTAACGGCACGGCGCCGCGGAAGCGAGGGGGATGGCGCAGGTGCCGGTCGCCGCTTCACGTCGTCGCCGTCTTCTTGCCCGCCCGCCGGATGAGCCAAATCCCGACGGCGACGACGATCGCCACGCCCACCGCCGGCGCGATCCAGTGCAGCTGCGGCAATCGGGCATCGACCCAGGGCTTGACGGCCGCATCGTCGGTCGCGATCTCGCCGGCGATGTAGCCCAGCAACCCTCCACCGGCGATCACCAGCCAGGGGAAGCGCTCGATCAGCTTCATGATGACCTGCGCGCCGACCACGACGAGCGGGATGCTGACGACGAGGCCGAAGACCAGGAGCAGCAGGCTGCCCTTCGCCGCCCCGGCGACGCCGATCACGTTGTCGAGGCTCATCACGAGGTCGGCGACGATGACGGTCTTGACCGCCGCGATGAGCCGGTCGCTCGCCTGGACCGTATGCTCGTCGCCGTCTTCCTCCGCGATCAGCCTGATGCCGATCCAGACGAGCAGCGCGGCGCCGACGAGCTGCAGGTACGGCAGCAGCAGCAGCTCCACGGCAAAGAAGGTGAGGACGACCCGCAGGATCACGGCGCCGACGACGCCGTAGAAGATGCCGAGCCGGCGCTGCTTCTTCTTCAGGTTGCGGCAGGCGAGCGCAATGACCACGGCGTTGTCGCCCGACAACAGGATGTTGATGACGACGATCTCGAGCGCCGCGACCCAGAATTGCGGCGTGAATACGTCCAATGAGTTCCCTCCGCCTGCGTGCTTGCCGTCAGGTGTGCTTGTCGTCCCCGCGAACGCGGGGACTCAGACCCAGTGTCGTTCGGATGAAAGCCACGGGATTCCCGCCTCCGCGGGAATGACGGAGCATTACGATCGAGCGCCGCCGCGCACCTACAGCACCGACTTCAACAGCTTCCCCATCTCCGCCGGGTTGCGCGTCACCTTGATTCCGGAGGCCTCCATCACCGCGAGCTTTTCGTTCGCCGTGCCCTTGCCGCCGGAAATGATCGCGCCGGCGTGCCCCATCCGCTTTCCCGGCGGCGCCGTGACGCCGGCGATGAAGCCGACGATCGGCTTTTTCATGTTTTCCTTCGCCCACTGCGCCGCCGTCTCCTCGTCGCTGCCCCCGATCTCGCCGATCATCACCACCGCATCGGTGCCCGGATCGTCGTTGAAGAGTCTCAGCACGTCGATGTGCTTCAGGCCGTTGACCGGATCGCCGCCGATCCCGACCGCCGTCGACTGGCCGAGGCCGAGGTCGGTAAGCTGCCCCACGGCCTCGTACGTGAGCGTGCCCGAGCGCGACACGACGCCGATGCGGCCCTTCTTGTGGATGTGGCCCGGCATGATGCCGATCTTCAGCTCGTCGGGGGTGATGACGCCCGGGCAGTTCGGTCCGAGCAGCAGCGTCTTCTTCCCCTGCATCCGCTGGCGCGTGCGGATCATGTCGCGCACCGGGATGCCTTCGGTGATGCAGACGACGAGGTCGAGCCCAGCGTCGACCGCCTCGTCGATCGCCGCGGCGGCGAACGGCGGCGGCACGTAGATGACGCTGACCGTCGCGCCCGTCGCTTCGCGCGCTTGCCCGACGGTCGCGTAGATGGGGATCCCCTCGAAATCCTCGCCGGCCTTTTTCGGGTTGACGCCGGCGACGAAGCAGTTCTTTCCGTTCGCGTAGTCGCGGCACATCCGCGTGTGGAACTGGCCGGTCTTCCCGGTGATCCCCTGCGTGATGACCTTGGTGTCCTTGTTGATCAGGATGCTCATCGTGTCCCTGCCGTCATCTCCACTCTTGGCTCGTCGCCCCCGCGAAGGCGGGGGCCCAGTGTCGTTATCAAACCAGCTCGGCGTAAAGATCGTGCCAATACGGATTCATTTCCTCGATCAGACGAATCTTCCAGCCCTGATTCCACTTCTTGATCTGCTTTTCGCGCGTGATGGCGGCTTCCGCTCGATTCGTGCTGTTCGATACCACACGAGCAGTCTTCACCCCGTACTCCTTCGTGAATCCGTCGACCAGACTTTCCTTGTGCTCCCAAACACGTTTAACCAGATCAGAGCGTCACTCCAACGTAGAGCGTCCCGTTCCTCCCGCTGGCAAGGATGTAGACGCAGAATGCCTTGTTCATTCAATTCAAAAGACACTGGGTCCCCGCCTCCGCGGGGACGACGAGCTACACTGCGTTTACGTCGCCCACCCGCCGCCCACGCCTCCGCGAGGATGGCGACCTGACCACACTCGCAAATATCACTTCCCCGCCACCGCGGCGACGATCTTCTCCGCCGCCTCCGCCATGTTGTCGGCGCTGATGATCGGAAGACCGGAATCCTTGAGGATCTGCCTGCCGAGATCCTCGTTCGTGCCTTTCATCCGCACGACCAGCGGCACCGCGAGATGCGTTTCCTTCGCCGCGGCGACGATGCCGTTGGCGATCGTGTCGCAGCGCATGATTCCGCCGAAGATGTTGACGAGGATCCCCTTGACCTTGGGGTTCGAGAGCATGATCTTGAAGGCCTCGGTGACCTTTTCCGTCGTCGCGCCGCCGCCGACGTCGAGGAAGTTCGCGGGCGACGCGCCGAAAAGCTTGATCGTGTCCATCGTCGCCATCGCGAGCCCTGCGCCGTTGACGAGGCAGCCGATGTTGCCGTCGAGCGAGATGTAGGAGAGATCGAACTTCGACGCCTCGACCTCGGCCGGGTCCTCCTCGTCGAGATCGCGCATCTCGACGATCTCGGGATGCCGGAACAGCCCGTTCGAATCGAAGTTGAGCTTCGCGTCGAGCGCGATCACCCGGCCGTCGCCGGTGACGACGAGCGGATTGATCTCGGCGAGCGACGCGTCGGTTTCGTCGAACGCGCGGTAGAGCGCCTGCAGCACCGCACGGCCCTGCGCGAGGCTCGCCTCGGGAATGCCGATCTTGCGCGCGACGTCGTCGGCTTCGGCGTCGGTCAGCCCTTTCGTCGGATCGATGAACACCTTGTGGATCTTCTCCGGCGTCTTCGCGGCAACCTGCTCGATGTCCATGCCGCCTTCGGAACTCGCCATCAGGCACACGCGCTGCGTGCCGCGATCGACGACCATGCCGACGTAGAGCTCCTTGCTGATGTCCGCGCCCTCCTCGATCAAGCAGCCGTCGAACTTTCTGGCCGCCCGGACCGGTCTGGTGCGTGACGAGCTGCATGCCGAGGATCTTGCCCGCAAGATCGCGCACTTCGTCCACCGAGCGCGCCACCTTGACGCCGCCGCCCTTGCCGCGCCCGCCCGCGTGAATCTGCGCCTTCACCACCCAAACGGGCCCGCCGAGCGCCTGGGCGGCCTTCACCGCTTCGTCGACGCTGAACGCCGGGATGCCTCGCGGCGTGGGCATGCCGAACTTGCGAAAGATTTCCTTGCCCTGGTATTCGTGGATCTTCACGGCTTCTCCCTACTCATGCTCGTCGTCCCCGCGCACGCGGGGACCCAGCGTCGTTCTGGATTCCCGCGTTCGCGGGAATGACGTACGGGCATTGTTCATCCCGGGCCCCTGTACCACTTCGGATAGTAGCGGCGAACCGTGTCGGTCGTCGTGGCGAGCGCGTGGCAGCGGTCGAGCTGGAACGGCTTGCCCTCGCCCTCGTCCTCGCGCTGGAGACCGGCGAACGTCTGCACCGCGGCGGTGGGCAGCGACCCGAGCAGCTCGGTCACGTGGGTGCAGCCGTTGATGCCGCCCATCGTCTCGTGCAGCCGCTTGCGAAAACCGCTGACGAGATTCGCGCCGATCAGCTTCGCATAGGCCGGCTCGATGCGATCGCAGGCGCCGGGGTAAGGCATGCCGTCGGTCTTGACGTCGATTCCGCGCACTTCGAACTTGCGGTCGATCGTCACCCGCACCCACATGTCGTGGACGGCTTCGCGGGCGGGGCGCACGCCCGTCAGCAATTCGAAATCGTGGTCCTTGACGTCGTGCAGATGCGCGTCGATGTCGAACAGCCCGTCTTCGCGCTGCCAGCCTTCGTAGGTGATCCGGCGGGTGTGCAGTCGCCGGCGAGGTGTGGGACAAGGCGGGAGCGGCATGGGGGCAGAACGGTGATGCGGCGAGGGCGCGGTCCGGGCGGTGGATGAGGTCCGGCGGGCTCCCCGGATATGGCTACAATAACGCCAGCCAGACGCCGCCCTCGACCCACGCATTTTAAGCTGCCGCACGCGGGCGCCGCAACCGATGCATCGGTCGAAAAGCGGGACGCCGAGCGGCCCGCGAATGGACGGATGCGTCGTTCCCGCGGAGGCCGCGACCCATTCATCGAGCCACGAAGGACAGATGCCGTTCATCCTCGCCCTCGACCAGGGCACGACCAGCTCCCGCGCCCTGGTGTTCGACCACGCGGGCACCGTGCGGGCGATCGCGCAATCCGAATTCCGGCAGATCTTCCCGCAGCCGGGCTGGGTCGAGCACGACGCGACGGAGATCTGGGCGACGCAAGCGGGCGTGCTGCACGAGGCGCTCGCCAAAGCCGGGATCGGCGCCAAGGACATCGCGGCGATCGGCATCACCAACCAGCGCGAGACGACGGTGCTGTGGGAGCGCGCGACCGGCCGCCCCGTCGCCAATGCGATCGTGTGGCAGGACCGGCGGACCGCGAGGCTGTGTGACGAGCTGCGCGCCGCGGGTCATGCCGAGCTCGTTGCGCGCAAGACGGGACTCGTCCTCGACGCCTATTTCTCCGGCACGAAGCTCAAATGGCTGCTCGACAACGTCCCGGGCGCCCGCGACCGCGCTGCGCGCGGCGAGCTCGCGTTCGGAACCGTCGACACGTGGCTCATCTGGAATCTCACGCGAGGCGCCGTCCACGTCACCGATCCGTCCAACGCGAGTCGGACGCTGCTGTGGAACACGCGCAGCGGCGAGTGGGACGACGAGCTGCTGCGCGTGCTCGACATTCCGCGCGAGATACTGCCGCGCGTCGTGCGTTCGTCCGGCGTCTGCGCGGAAGCCGACGTCGACGGCGTCGCCATCCCGATCGCCGGCATCGCCGGCGACCAGCAGGCGGCGCTTTTCGGCCAGGCATGCCATGCGCCGGGTCTCGCCAAGAACACCTACGGCACCGGCTGCTTCCTGCTGCTCAACACCGGAAGCGTTTCGGTCGCCTCGACCAACAACCTCGTGTCGACCGTCGCCTGGGAACGCAACGACGGCCTCGACTACGCGCTCGAAGGCAGCGTGTTCATCGCGGGCGCGGTCGTGCAGTGGCTGCGCGACGGTCTGCGCATCATCCGTTCCGCGGCGGAGATCGAGGCGTTGGCGGCGAGCGTCGCCGACAACGGCGGCGTCTATCTCGTGCCGGCGTTCGCGGGCCTGGGCGCTCCGCACTGGGACGCGTACGCGCGCGGCGCGATGTTCGGTCTTACGCGCGGCGCGACGGGCGGCCACATCGCGCGCGCGGCGCTCGAAGCGATCGCGTTCCAGAGCGCCGAAGTGCTGGCCGCGATGGAGCGCGACGCGCGGATGACGCTCGCGGAGCTGCGCGTGGACGGCGGCGCGACGGCCAACAACCTGCTGATGCAGTTCCAGGCCGACCTGCTCGGCGTGCCCGTCGTCCGGCCGAAGGTGCTGGAGACCACGGCGCTCGGCGCCGGCTATCTCGCGGGGCTCGCGGTCGGCTACTGGAAGGACGCCGCCGACGTCGACGCGAACTGGCAGGTCGACCGCCGGTTCGAGCCCGCGATGTCGCGCGATCGGGCGGGCGAATTGCGCGCGGGCTGGGAGAAGGCGGTGGCGCGCAGCCGGTCGTGGGCGCAGCAGTGACGGCGAGCGTTTCCTCCGATCCGATGCGTAGCCACGACCTCGGCAACGCGTTGCGGGCGGAAGGCAAGCTCGATGACGCCGTCGCAAGCTATCGACAGGCGCTCACCCTCAAGCCGGACCTCGCGGAGGCACACTTCGAGCTGGCGGCGACGCTGCACCAGCAAGGCAAGCTCGCCGAGGCCATCGATAGTTACCGCAGTGCCGTCTCATTGCGGCCCGACCTCGTGGTGGCCCACTACAACCTGGCGAGCGCGCTCAAGGAGCTTGGCCAGCTGGACGAAGCCGTTGCGAGCTACCGCACGGCAATCGCGCTCAGGCCGGACTTCGTCGCAGCGCACTACAACGTTGCGAACGCACTCAGGGACATCGGCAGATCGGACGACGCAATCGCGAGCTACCGCAAGGCGATTGGCCTGAAGCCGGATTTCGCCGAGGCGTACAACAATCTGGGACTCGTCTTGCAGGCTCACGGCCGGCTCGATCAGGCTGCCGAAAGCTACCGCAAGGCGATCTCGATCAAGCCCGACTTCGCGGATCCGCGCAACAATCTCGGCACCGTCCTCGATGCCCTCGGTCTGTTCGATGCGGCGGTGGCGAATTATCGGCGCGCGCTCGAACTCAACCAAACGCTCGAGTTCAAGACGAACTTCGTTCGCTGCATCAAGAACCGCGTATTCGCCAAGAACGACGTCGGCCTCCGAAATCTCGTTGCCAGAGCGATAGCCGAGCCGTGGGCCGGAAGAGGGGAGCTGACGCGGGCGACCATCAGCCTCATCAAAGCCGATGCCAGGATACGAGCATGCATCGTGCGCGCAGCGAAATCGTGGCCGAGACGCGCTGGCCGGCTCGGAGCTGTTCGGATCCGCCGGCCCGGCTGTCCTTTCGAGCGACCCGCTGCTCCGGACGCTGCTCGAGAATTCGCCTGCCAGCGACATCGAATTGGAACGATGCCTCACCATGGTCCGGCGGACGATGCTCGATGCCGCCGTGACGCCGGAAACGGGTGGCAGCGTTGCGCCCGAGACGTTGGCCTTCTACTGCGCCCTCGCCCGTCAATGCTTCATCAACGAGTACGTCTTCTCCGCCACCGACGAGGAACTCGCCCAGGCGAAGTCGCTGCGGGATCAAGTTGCCGCGGCGCTCAAGTCGGGAACTGCCGTTCCGGCATTGTGGATCGCGACGGTTGCCGCGTATTTTCCGTTGCTGTCGATCCCCGGTGCCGAAGCGCTTGCGCAGCAACCTTACCCGGAATCGGTCGCGGCGCTGCTGACGCAACAGATCGCCGAGCCGCTGGAAGAGCAGCGTCACCGCGACGCGATGCCCAGGCTCACCGCGCATTGAAGACGGCGTGTCGAGCGCGGTTCGGCAGCAATACGAGGAAAACCCATACCCGAGGTGGATGAAACTGCCGCCGGCGGGCAAGGCGCTGCAGATCGATGATTACCTGCGTCAGCGTTTCCCCGCTGCCACGTTCCGACCGCTCGCCAAGGGTGGCGATATCGACATCCTGATTGCGGGATGCGGCACGGGCCAGGAATCGATCGCAACGGCGCAACAATTTCCTGCGGCGCGCATGCTTGCGGTCGACCTGAGCTTGGCGAGTCTTGGCTATGCGAAAAGGAAGACCCGCGAGATCGGCCTGACGAACATCGAATACGCGCAGGCAGACATCATGAACCTGCGATCGATCGACCGGACGTTCGACGTCATCATTTCGGTCGGCGTGTTGCACCATCTGGCCGATCCCGTCGCGGGATTGCGCGAGCTGGTTTCGCTGCTCCGGCCCGGCGGGGTCATCCATCTGGGTCTGTACAGTGAAACGCGCCCGGAAGACCGTGGTCGCCGCGAGAAAGTTCATCGCTGGAGCATGGCTACGCTCCCGACCCCAGCGGACATTCGTCGCTGCCGCCAGGACCTGATCGAACGCGGGTCGCACATTCGCTTCCTTGCTCGCGTCCGGCGATTTCTACGCGATGAGCGAGTGTCGCGACCTGCTGTTTCACGTTCAAGAGCACCGGTTCACGCTTCCGCAAATCAAGGAAGTGCTTCGCGACACGGGGTTGGATTTCATCGGATTCTCCCTCGATCCCGCGGTAATCAAGCAGTATGCGACGCGCTTCGCGGACGACGGAGCGCAGAGCGACCTGGACCATTGGCACGACTTCGAGACGGCGTTTCCGAACACCTTCGCGGGCATGTACAAGCTTTGGGGCCAGAAACGGTCTGGGTAGGGCCCCGTCTGCCGCGGTCGCCGGGATCCAGGATCGCGACCCTCAGCGCATTATGGCGCTGTGCTTCTATCTTGGCGGGCCCGTGTCGCCGATTGACCGATCGGGAAAAGGTGCATATACTCGCACTTTACGTGCATATGCTCCTAATGCCGTGATACGCCCCATGCCCGAAGCGGTCGACTCCGCCAGCCTGAGTATCGCCTGTGCCTGCGGCCGCCTGCGCCGTGCGACCCGCGCGCTGACCCAGCTCTACGACGACGCGATGGCGCCCGCCGGGCTGCGGGTCACCCAGTTCTCGCTGCTGCGGACGCTTGCGCGGCTCGGATCGCTGCGAATCACCGCGCTCGCCGAAGCGACCCTCCTCGACCGGACTGCGCTGTCCCGCAATCTCGATCCGCTGGTCGCGCGCCGGTTGGGTCGAGATCGTTCCGGGGCGCGACGCCCGGACGCGCGAGGTCGCCCTGACGCGCCGGGGCATCGCGGCGATCCGTGCTGCGGAACCGCACTGGAAGCGTGCGCAGGCGCAGGTGTCGAAGACGCTGGGGCCGAGGCGGCTCGACTCGCTGATCGCGACACTCGCCGAGCTCGAATCGCTGCACCCCGACCCGGCGGATCAGTTCATCCACGCGCCGAAGAGATGCGCCATGCCCCGCTCGAATTGACCCCGCCGGACCGGCTTGCGGTCGAGGCGGCGGCACTCGTCGCCGAGGGAGGATTCACTGCGTTGAAACTCCGACTCGGACGAGAGCGCTTGAGCGACGATCTCGCCGCCATCACCGCGGTGCGCGAAGCGGCCGGCGCCGAGGTCAAGCTCATGTGCGACTTCAACCAGGGCATGTCACTTGGCGATGCGCTCGTGCGCTGCCATGCGCTCGACGATCGCGGCCTCTACTGGTTCGAGGAGCCCATCAGCTACGACAACATTCCGGGTTACGCTCAACTGGCGCGCGAATTGAAGACACCGATCCAGCTCGGCGAGAATTTCTACGGACCGCGCTTGCTCTATCAGGCCGTGCTCGCCGGCGCGGGCGATTACGTCATGCCCGACCTGATGCGCATCGGCGGCGTCAGCGGCTGGCTGCGCGCCGCTGCTATCGCCAGCGCGGCGGGCATCCCGATGTCGACGCATCTCTACCCGGAGTTCGCCGCCCATTTGATGCGCGCTGATCCGCCGCTAACAACGCCGGAGATGCCCATGACCCGCTCTCCCGCGCCGACTGGCGCACGCCCACCGTCGCTCTCGTCGCGAGCGGCCTCATCATCATGCTGTCGATGGGGATCCGCCACGGATTCGGCCTCTTCCTTCAGCCGATGAGCGCCGACCTCCACTGGGGCCGCGAGACCTTCGCGCTCGCGCTTGCCGTGCAAAACCTGATGTGGGGCGCAGCCACGCCGTTCGCGGGGATGTTCGCCGACCGCTTCGGAAGCCACAAGGTGGCGCTCGTCTGCGCGCTCTTCTACGTCGCGGGGCTCGCAACGATGGCGCACGCGACGACCCCGCTCGCGATGGTGCTGACGGCAGGCGTGCTGATCGGCGTCGGCCTCGCGGGGCTTTCGTTCTCGGTCGTTGCCGGCGTGCTCGGGCGCAAGTATCCGCCCGAAAAGCGCAGCATGGCGCTCGGCGTCTCCGCGGCGGCCGGATCGTTCGGGCAGTTCGCGATGCTGCCGGTGACGCAATCGCTGCTGTCGCATCTCGGCTGGTACGGCGCGCTCCTCGCGCTCGCAGCCGTGGGACTGCTGATGATCCCGTTGACCGCTGCGATCTACGAAAAGCATCTCGGCAGCGCGCACGCCCTTCAGCAATCGGCGGGCGCCGCGATGCGCGAGGCGCTCGGCCATCGCGGCTACATGCTGCTGACGCTCGGCTTCTTCGTCTGCGGCTTCCAGGTCGTGTTCGTCGGCGTGCACCTGCCCGCCTACCTCGCCGATCACGGGTTTCCGCCGCACGTCGCGGTGACGGCGCTCGCGCTGATCGGCCTCTTCAACATCGCGGGAACCTGGACGACCGGCTGGCTGGGGAGCCGGATGCCGAAGCGCTACATCCTTTCGGCGATCTATTTCGGCCGCGCCGTCGTGTTCGCGTTGTTCTTCTTCCTGCCGTTATCGGCGTGGTCGGTGTACGCGTTTGCGATCGCGCTGGGACTCCTGTGGCTCTCGACGGTGCCACCCACGAACGGCATCGTCGCCCAGATCTTCGGCGTCCGCTATCTCGCGATGCTCTCGGGCGTCACGTTCTTCAGCCATCAGATCGGCAGCTTCCTGGGCGCGTGGCTCGGCGGCAAGCTCTACGACACGACCGGCAGCTACGACATCGTCTGGTATCTCTCGATCGCCCTCGGTGTGCTCGCCGGCCTCATCAATCTGCCGATCGACGAGCGCGAGATCGAGCGGCCTGCCGCAGCGGTCGCCTGACAGCGGCGCGGCCGGCGATTGCCGCTGGCGCTTACCGCTTCGCCCCCGACAGCCCCGCTCCTTTCGCTCGGCCCATCATTTTGCGTCCTTGGCCGCCGGCAGGTGCGCAATGATGCAATCGAACGAGCGTTGGTTGTACGAGCCGCTGCCGATAAACGAGGTTAGCGACGCCTGGTAGATGGCGGGCGAAATCGACCCCGCGTATAGCGCGGAGGTCTTGCCGAGAAAGTTATTGTAGTTCTCGGGCACGGCCCCGAGGCCATTGAAGACGATCGCCTGGCCAATGTCGTCGTTGCCGATGATCAGTGGCTTGCAGTCGGCCGCAATCTTCTGCAGAAACGCCTGATACGCGTTAGCTTCGCCGCCGCCGGACGCGCATGCGACGAGCAACAACGCAGTTGCGGCGAGCGCCGACGCACGCTTCTGACATGATGACATCGTCTGCGTATTTTCGCACGGCGCGTTCCGCGGGTCGCGCGATGCTTCGATCATCATGGTCACTTCTCCGTCGAGTGCGTCACGCCCGTTTGATCAAAGACAGATTGCCCTGCCAGTGTGGCGATTTGATGCTCGCATGGCAAATCTCAACCTGACATTTTCCTGACAGAAACCTTACAGTTTACTGACGCGATCGAGCGTTTGTGTTGTCGCAACAACACTGCAAGACGCGGCATCGAGAAAATTCAATTCGATCTTGCATAGCGGCGTGCAAACGCGCCCGCGCGAGAGCAATCTTTGCGAGCCGACCGCTGCTGCGTCGTTGCTGCGCCCAACAAGAACCTGGACCGCGCGCCCGCGGTGCTGGCGAGCGTGCCGGCTTGGATTCCGGCACGACAAAACAGCTCCAACCAATCGGAGGACAACGTGAATATCAAGAGGCCATTGGTAATCGCCGTTGCACTTGCACTCGTGGGGACAGGTCACCGCCAAAGCCGACGAGGTGAGCGACCTGAAGGCGCAGATGGAAGCGATGCAAAAGCAGTTGGAGGCGCTCAAATCGCGACTGGAACAGGTGACCTCGCAAGTGCAGCAGCAGAAGCAGGCGCAGGAGCAGCAGGAGGCCAAGAACGCGCAATTCCTAGAGAGGCGACCGGGCAGCGGGCTCACGTTCGTCACGCCGGGAGGCGGCGACGTCACGATCTACGGCAACCTCGATGTCTCCTTCGACACGACGACGAAGGGCCTGCAGAGCAGCTACGAACAGGGCGGTTCGCCGGTGGGCAAGACGGGATGGATGCCCGCGATCTCGACCAATCTTTCCTATGTGGGTGCCCGCGGGCGACATCCCTTCGGCGACCCCGAGTTCAACTTGGTCTGGCAGCTCGAAGCCGGGATCGACATCTCGGCGACTCCGGGAACCAAGAGCAGCAACTCGAACACCAGCGACGCGGTCAACGGCGCGCTGTTTTCCCGGAACAGCTTTGTCGGCTTCGCCGGAAAGGACTGGGGCGGCGTCATGATCGGCAAGTCGGAGACGCCATACAAACTGTCCACCGACCGCTTGAATCCCTTCTCCGGCATGATCGGCGACTACCGCGCCATCATGGGCAATACCGGCGGCGACAATCGCGTCGAATTCGGTTTACGCGCGCCGCACGCCATCTGGTACAACTCCCCCAACTGGAGCGGTCTCGCGTTCAGCGTCATGTACAGCCCGGGGCAGAACCGGGCGAACGACAACAGCAACCTCGCATCCGCCGAGCAGGATTGCGCGGGCGGGAACATTCCCGGAAGCGGCGCGCTTCCACCCGCGTGCAACGACGGCTCGTTCGGCGACTTGGCCAGCGTGAACCTGAGCTTCACCTACGGGCCGCTCTACATCGTCGGCGCCTACGAGCAGCACAACAAGGTCAATCGGACGAGCGACACGATCGGCTTCCCGACGACGCCGCCCGAGGATACGCAGGGCGACCCCAACGACGTCGCGAACGAGAATGCCTGGAAGGTCGCTGCGCAGTACACGTTCGCGACCAAGACGACGATCGGCGGGATCTACGAGAAGTTCAGGCGCAACGTTCCGGCCTACCTCGAGTACCAGAACGAGCGCCAGCGCTCCGGCTACTGGCTCGTGCTGACGCAGGCGCTGACCCAGAAGGACGTCGTGAGCGGCGGGTGGGCGCACGCGGGTTCCACGCCGGGCGACCCCGGAACGCACAACACGCCGGGCGGCCCTAATCCCGACAACCAGGCCAACATGTACACGGTCGCGTGGAAGCACGCGTTCGAGCCCACCACGACTTTTTATGCGGCTTGGGCGATGACGGAGAACCACCCGATGCCCACTACGACCTGGGTGCCGGCGGCCACTCCAACACCACCGACTGCCACGACGCGAGCCAAGAGGCGGCGTTCGACCCGACCGCGAACAACGGCGCCGGCGGCGTGACCGGCGACGGTCCGCATTGCTTCGCCGGCGGCAAAGTGCAGGGATTTTCGGTCGGCGTGAACTACAAGTTCTAGCAAGCCCGCAAAAGAAAGCGACCCCGGCGGCGACACGGTGGCACGCCGCCGGGGTGCAACCGTTTCAGGGCAGGGCCAGTGCCGGCGGCAGCGAATCCGCGGCGACGTGGTCGACCGCATCGGTGATGACGCCGTCCACGCCCCAGGTGCCGAGCTCGGCGATGCGCTCGGGATCGTTTGGCGTATACGTCAGGACGCGGTACCCCGCGCGGTGGGCGTCGCCGACGATCGAGGCGGAGAGCGCCTCGTGATCGACGATGAGTGCGACGCATCCGAGGCGCGACAGGCGTCCGTGCCAGTCCGCCGGCACTTCATCCAGCAGCAGCGCGCGCGGCAATGCCGGTGCTGCGGCCAGCGCCGCGGCGAGCGCGTCTTCGGAGAACGACGACAGGAGCGGCGGCACGTCGGTGTCGCGCCAGAGCGCGGCGGCGTCGAGCGCGACGGCTGCGCCCGTTTCGCGCTCGCGTCCCGGCGTGGGCTTGATCTCGATGTCGCAGGCGATGCCGTGCGCGCGCGCCCAGCGGGCGATCGCCGCGAGCGTCGGCAGCGGCTCCCCGGCGTACTTCGCCGAATGCCAGCCCCCGGCATCGAGACGCGAGAGCTCGCGCCAGGGCAGCGCGTCGGCGCGGCCACGGCCGGTCGTCGTGCGCTCGAGCGTCGGATCGTGCAGCAGGAACGCCACGTTGTCGGCGGCGAGCTTCACGTCGAACTCGACCATCCGATAGCCGTGCGCGTGCCCGACGCGCATCGCGGTCAGCGTGTTTTCCGGCGCCTGCCTGCCTGCGCCGCGATGGGCGATGAGCCGCGGGTAAGGCCAATCCCTGGCGATGTTGACCGACACGTCAGCGGATCCGCGCGCCGGTCGCGGCATCGAACAGATACACGCGCAGGGGATCGGCGGCGAGGTGCAGTGTCGAGCCGACCTGCAGATGGGTGCCGTGCGGCAGCCGTGCCGTGAGCAGGTCCTTGCCGCGCGAGAGATGGGCGAGCGTGTCGGCGCCGAGCTGCTCGACCATCTCGACGGTGGCCGAAAAGAGGGCGGCAGCAGCGTTGGAAGGCTCGAGATGCTCGGGGCGGATGCCGACCGTCACGGCGCGCCCGGCCTCCGCCGTGCCGTTCGCATGCCGGACCCCGCCGCCGTGGTCGAGCGCGATCCGGCCGCCGCCTTCGGACCTGCCTGCGAGGAAATTCATCGACGGCGAGCCGATGAAGCCGGCGACGAACTGCGTCGCCGGGTTCTCGTAGACCTCCATCGGCGTGCCGATCTGCTCGGCGCGTCCGGCGTTGATCACGAGCATCCGCTGCGCGAGCGTCATCGCCTCGACCTGGTCGTGCGTCACGTAGAGGCTCGTCGTCGCGAGCCGCCGATGCAGCTTCTGGATCTCGAAGCGCATCTGCACGCGGAGCTTCGCGTCGAGGTTCGACAGCGGCTCGTCGAACAGGAACACCGCCGGCTCGCGCACGATGGCGCGGCCCATCGCGACGCGCTGACGCTGGCCGCCGGAGAGCTGCCGCGGCCGGCGCGCAAGAAGCGGCCCGAGTTCGAGGATGTCGGCGGCGCGCTGCACGCGCTCGCCGATCTCCTCTTTTGCCATGCCGCGGATCTTGAGCCCGTACGCCATGTTGTCGAACACGCTCATGTGCGGGTAGAGCGCGTAGTTCTGGAACACCATCGCGATGTCGCGGTCCTTCGGCTCGAGATCGTTGACGACGCGCTCGCCGATGACGATCTCGCCCTCGGTGATTTCCTCGAGCCCGGCGACCATCCGCAGCACCGTGGACTTGCCGCAGCCGGACGGGCCGACGATGACGATGAACTCGCCGTCGGCGACATTCATGTCGATGCCGTGCACGACGGTCGCCGCGCCGAAGCTCTTCGAGACGTTGTGGAATTCGACTTTGGCCATGGGTCCTGTCATCGTTCCCGCGCAGGCGGGAACCCAGTATCGCCGCTGCTTACCGTTCCAAAGACGCTGGATCCGGCGCGTTCGCGGGAATGACGCGGCTGTCTCCGATCGCTGCGCCGGTCTCGTGTCTTGCCCTCGGACATCCGCGTCACTTCTCGGTGTCGACCAGCCCCTTGACGAACCATTTCTGCATCAGCACCACGACTGCCACCGGCGGCAGCATCGCGAGCAGCGCCGTCGCCATCACGAGGTTCCACTCGGTCAGCGCATCACCGCCGGCGATCATCCGCTTGATGCCGATCACCGTGGTGTACATCGACTCCTCCGTGGTGACCAGCAGCGGCCACAGGTACTGGTTCCAGCCGTAGATGAACATGATGACGAAGAGCGCGGCGATGTTGGTCCGCGACAAGGGCAGCACGACGTCCCAGAAGAACCGCATGGGGCCCGCGCCGTCGATCCGCGCCGCCTCGGCAAGCTCCCGCGGCACCGTCATGAAGAACTGCCGGAACAGGAACGTCGCGGTCGCCGACGCGATCAACGGCAGCGTCAGCCCGGCGTAGGTGTTGATCAGGCCGAGGTCGGCGGCAACTTTGTAGGTGGGGAAGATGCGCACCTCGACCGGCAGCATCAGCGTGACGAAGATCATCCAGAAAATCGTCTTGCGCAGCGGAAACCGGAAATAGACGATCGCGTACGCCGAGATGATGGAGATGGCAATCTTGCCGATCGCGATCGTCAACGCCATCACGAGGCTGTTCCACATCATCGGAGCGACCGCCGCACCCGAGGCGCGCTCGCTGCCGTGCGCCAGCACCGCCCGGTAGTTCTCGACGAGATGCGTTCCCGGAACGAGCCGCATCGGTACCTGGATCACTTCGTCCAGCGACAGCGTGGACGCGACGAAGGCGACGTAGAGCGGGAACGCGACGATGATCACCCCCCCGATGAGAACGAGGTGGCGGAAGACCGACAGAAACGGCCGGTGCTCGATCATGCTCAGTAATGCACCTTGCGCTCGACGTAGCGGAACTGGATCACCGTGAGCGCGATCACGATCAACATCAGGACGACCGACTGCGCCGCCGAGCCGGAGAGATCGAGCGCCTGCATCCCCGCCTGGAAGACCTTGTAGACGAGGATCTGCGTCGCCTGTCCGGGACCACCCTGCGTCGTGGCATCGACGATCGCGAACGTGTCGAAGAACGCATAGACGATATTGACGACCAGCAGGAAGAACGTGGTCGGCGACAGCAGCGGAAACACGATCGTCAGGAAGCGCCGCATCGGGCCCGCCCCGTCGATCGCCGCGGCCTCGATCATCGACTTCGGGATCGACTGCAGCCCGGCGAGGAAGAACAGGAAGTTGTAGCTGATCTGCTTCCACACGGCGGCAACGACGATAAGCGTCAGCGCCTGTCCGCCGTTGAGATAATAGTTCCACTCGATACCGACCTGTCGGAGCCAAAAGGTGACGATCCCGATCGAGGGAGAGAGCAGGAACAGCCATAGCACGCCGGCGACCGCCGCGGCCACCGCATAGGGCCAGATCAGCAAGGTCTTGTAGACCGCCGCGCCCTTCACGATCCGGTCGGCGAACACGGCGAGCAGCAGCGCGAACCCGAGCCCCGTGACGGCGACCAGCAGCGAGAACGCCGCCGTCACGCGGAAGGAGCGCAGGTACAGCGGATCGCTGAACAGCGCCCTGAAGTTGTCGAACCAGACAAACTCCGTCCGGGCGCCGAAGACGTCCTGCACGAGCACCGACTGGTATAGCGCCTGCGCCGCGGGCCAGAAGAAGAAGACCAGCGTGATCGCAACCTGCGGCGCGACCAGCGCGTACGGCAGCCAGCGCGACCGGAAGACGGCGCGGTCGTCCACGACCGACACCGGCGCACGGTCACGCGGTCGCGGCAGCACGCGCCGCGCTATCGCGGGAAGCAGCGCCGGCACGTCGACACGGGGGACGCGGGCGCCGCCCGCGACCCCGCCACGAATTCCGGGATCGGTGTCCATTCACCAGCCGCCGTCTTCGCCGCCCCGGATTCCAGACGAAGGCGCCGGCGCGGCTACTTGTTGGCCTTCTCGAAACGCTCGAGCTGTTCGTTCCCGCGCTTCACCATTTCGTCGAGCGCCTGCTTCGCAGTCTTCTGGCCGTTCCAGACCTGCTCCAGCTCTTCGTCATTGATGTCGCGGATCTGGACGAAATTGCCGAGACGAACACCCTTCGAATTGACCGTCGGCGGCTTGTTCGTGAGCTCGCCGATCGCGATGTCGGTGCCCGGATTCTTTTCGTAGAAACCCTGGCTCTTCGTGAGCTCGTACGCGGCGATCGTGATCGGCACGTAGCCGGTCGATTGGTGCCAGTCGGCCTGGATCTCCGGCGACGACAGGAACGTGAAGAACTTGGCGATCCCCTTGTAGGTCGCCGGATCCTTCTGCTTGTTCAGCACCCACAGCGTCGCGCCGCCGATGATCGTGTTCTGCGGTGCCCCTTTGACGTCGGCCCAATACGGCAGCCGGGCGACGCGCCAGTTGAACTTGGCGTTGGCCTTGATGTTCGCGTACGAGCCGCTCGACGTGGTGATCATCGCGCAGTCGCCGCTCGTGAATTTGGCGAGCGGCTCATCCTTGCGGCCGGCGTACGTGAACAGTCCCTTCTTCGCCCATTCGCCGAGGGTCTGGATGTGCCTGACCTTGACCGGCTCGTTCCACTCGAGACGGGTGTCGAGACCGCCGATGCCGTTCTCCTTCGTGGAGATCGGCACGTTGTGCCAGGCGCTGAAGCTTTCGAGCTGGACCCACGACTGCCAGCCGGTCGTGAAAGCGCACGGGGCGCCCGACGCCTTGAGCTTCTCCGCCGCCTGCCCGACCTCGGGCCAGGTCTTCGGCGGATTGGCGGGGTCGAGACCCGCCTTCTTGAACGCATCGTCGTTGATGTAGAGCACCTGGGACGAGCTGTTGAACGGCATCGACAGGAGCCGGCCCTGCGTGTCCGAATAGTAGGCGTACACCGCACCCAGATACGCCTTGGGATCGAACTTCTCGCCCGCCTCCGCCATCAGCTGATACACGGGCTTGATCGCGCCCTTGGCCGCCATCATCGTTGCCGTTCCCACCTCGAAGATCTGCACGATCTGCGGCGGGTTGCCTGCGCGGTATGCGGCGATCGCCGCGGCCATCGATTCGTCGTACTGGCCCTTGTAGACGGGTGTGACCTTGTAGTCCGACTGCGAGGCGTTGAATTTCTGGGCGATCTCGTTGACCTTGTCGCCGAGCTTGCCCGACATCGAATGCCACCACTGGATTTCGACAACAGCCTGGGCCGATGCGGCAAAACCGAACAGAGCCGCGGCCAGCACGAAGCGCCGGAGCCCATTCAATGTGCTCAACATGATTTCTCCTCGGTGGGAACGTGAGACGGTCATCCTGCCGTCTTTCAGTGATGATTCTATTGCAAATCAGCGGCGAAGTGGTCGCCGAGCATTAAAGACAGCTGTTCCCCGGGGACGGACCCCTGCGGCGGGCCGGCGAGCGCAGCGCAGCGCCTGGGTCTAATCCGCGGCGCCGGGGTGCGGAATCGCGGCTGCCGGCACCTCGCCGTGCGGCAGCCGAACGTTCCGCCCGGCGAGCAGCGTATACGCCGTGGGAACGACGAACAGCGTGAGCAGCGTGCCGAACGTCATCCCGCCCACGATGACCCAGCCGATCTGGATCCGCGACTCCGCGCCCGCGCCGTGCGCGAGCCCGAGCGGCACCGCGCCCAGCACCATGGCGCCGGTAGTCATGAGGATGGGCCGCAGCCGCGGTGTCGCCGCGTCGACCACCGCGTCGTACAGCGTCTCTCCCTTGGCGCGCAGCTGATTGGAGAATTCGACGATCAGAATGCCGTGCTTGGTGATGAGACCGACCAGCGTCACCAGTCCGACCTGGCTGTAGATGTTGAGCGTCCCGCCGGCGAGCCAGAGGACGAAGAGCGCGCCGGTCATCGACAGCGGCACCGAGAGCATGATCACGAACGGGTGCATGAAGCTCTCGAACTGCGCGGACAGCACGAGATAGAACCAGCACGGCACCGGCCAGCGTCAGCGCGAACTCGATGAACAGGCGCCCGGTGCGACCGGTGGCGAAGGCCAGCGGCGCGAAGACCGACGCCAGCGTCAGCGTCATCGCGACGATCGCGAAGCCGATTTCGCGCGCACCCGGGATCGCCGCCTCCTTCGGCGGCATCCCCTCCTCGATGTGCCGGAAGATGTTCTCCAGCATCACGATGGCATCGTCGACGACGAGGCCGATCGCGAGCACGATCGCCAGCAGCGTCAGCGTGTTGACGGTGAATCCGAATACGTACATCAGCGCGAAGGCGCCGACCAGCGACACCGGGATCGTCACGAGCGGGATCAGCGTCGCGCGCAGGCTGCGCAGGAAGAAGAAGATCACCAGCACGACCAGCAGGATCGCCTCCAGCGATCGTCTCGAACACCGATGTGATCGAGCGGTCGATGAACACCGACGTGTCGTAGCGCGACGACGAGCTTCATGCCCGGCGGCAGGCCTGCGTTGATCTGCGCGACCTCCGCCCGCACCGCGTGTGGAGAGATCGAGCGGATTCGCGACCGCCTGCTTGATGACGCCGATGTTGAGCGAGGACTTGCCGTTGAAGCGCGAGATCGATGCGCTCGTCGACGGGGCCGATCGCCAGCCGTGCCGACATCGCGGATGCGCACCGGATAGCCGCCGACGTTGGCGACGATGATGCTGTTGAACTGCTCGGGCGGTCTGGAGGTCGGTCTCGGCGACGACGGTGAATTCGCGCGCCGGCGACTCGATGCGGCCCGCGGGGATTTCGGCGTTCTGGCGGCGGATCGCGTCCTCGACGTCCTGCACCGTCAGCTTGTAGCCGGCGAGCCGCGTGCGGTCGAGGTTGATCCGCATCGAGACCTGCCGCTCGCCGAAGATGCGCACGTCGGCCGCGCCCGGCAGCACGGACAGCCGCGGCTGAACGTAGCGCTTGACGTAGTCGGAGGCCTCGAGCGGCGACAGCGAGCCCGCCTGCACGGCGATGTAGATGACCGGATTCGAGTCGGCCTCGACCTTGGCGATGATCGGCTCGTCGATCGTGTCGGGCAGCTTGCCGCGCACGCGCGCGACCTTGTCGCGCACGTCGGCGGCCGCGGAATCCGGGTCGCGCTTCAGCGTGAAGCGAACGTTGATCCGGCTCGTCTCGGAGCGGCTCTGCGAGGTCATCACCTCGACGCCCTCGATGCCGGCGAGCGAATCCTCGAGCGGCTTGGTGACCTGCGACTCGACGACTTCGGCCGACGCGCCGCGGTAGGTGGTCGACACGCTGACGACGGGCTCGTCGATGCGCGGGTACTCGCGCACCGACAAGCCGCGTGTAGGAGATGAGTCCGACCAGCAGGATGATCAGCGACAGCACCGTCGCGAAGACGGGCCGCTTGATGCAGATCTCGGGCAGCTGCATGGCGCGATCGGCGGGCTCGGTCAGGACTTCGGCGCCGGCGGCGCGCGTCGTTGCGGCTCGGCCTTGGCCGGCGCCGAGCACGGATCTGCCTTCGCCGGCGCGCCGCCGCCGTCGTTGCGCTGTCGCCGGAGCGCTGGCGGCGCCGCCGCGCTCGGCGACGCTGACGGGCGTGCCGTCGCGCAGCTTCAACTGGCCCGGCGGTGACGACGATGTCGTCCGGCGCGACGCCCGCTGACGATCTCGACCATGCCGTCGCGGCGCTGGCCGACGTCGACCTTGGTGCGCATCGCCTTGCCGTCGACGACGCGGAACACGAACTGCTCGTCGCCCTGCGGCACCAGCGCCTGCTCGGGCAGCACCAGCGCGTCCTGCGCGTCGCGGGTGATGAGCCGCACGCGCGCGAACATGCCGGGGCGCAGCGCGGTGTCGGCGTTGCGCACGATCGCGCGGATCACGACCGAGCGGCCCGCCGCGTCGATCAGCGGATTGACCGCGAAGACCTTGCCCTCGAAGGTCTTGCCGGGCAGCGCGTCGAGCTGGACCTCGCAGCGACTGCCCGACCTGCACCTGCCGCATGTAGACCTCGGGCACGCGGAAATCGACCTTCAGCGGGTCGATCGACTCGAGGTTGACGAGGTCGGCGCCCTCCTTCACGTAGTCGCCGACCGACACCGACGCGCAGGCCGATGATTCCGGAGAACGGCGCGCGTGATCTCCATCTTGGCGAGCTTGGCCTCGGCACAGCTGCAGCGCCGCTTCGGCGACTCTGCAGATTGTTCTCCGCCTCGTCCTTCGCCTGGCCGGAAATGAAGTTGCTCTTCGCGAGATCGACGGCGCGGTCGAATTTCGATCTTCGCGAGCGTCAGGTTCGCGCGCGCCTGCTGCACGTCGGCTTCGTTGATCGGCGGGTCGAGCTTGACGAGCAGTCGCGCCTTTGGCCACGCGCTGGCCCTCCTGGAACTGGATCGCGCTGATGCGGCCGGCCACTTCCGGCCGCAACGTGACCGATTCGTCGGAGCGCAGGCTGCCCACGGCGGTGATCGTCTGCGGCAGCGACGCCGTCGCGACCTTGACGGCCTCGACGGTCACGCTGCCCGGCGGGCCGGCAGCCGCTGCCCCACCCGCTTGGCTTGCGGCCTGTCGGGGCGGCCAAGCGCCGGCGGCGCCGGCCGACGCGGCAGCGCTGCGGGCCAATACCAATAGCCGCCGCCGGCCGCGACCGCAACGCCGACCGCGGCGACCAAACGCCAAGACCGCCTTGTTCATCGACAGATGGGGACGCGCAACCGAATGCCCGGGTCGCAGCTTCGCGCAAAGAACACGAATTATGCTGGCCTCGTCGCGGGCCGCAAACGTCGTCCACGCCGAGCGCGTCCAGCCAAGCCGAAACCGGACAGCGAGAGATTCCACGGCGGGCCTTCCACGCCACCTTGCTAGAATCGTCGCAGAAATCCATTCGACCCATCGCCGCACATGACCCCAGCGCCCCGACCGCTCGACCGCGAACCTGCACCGACTGAAGGGCCGGCTCGGCATCGTGCCGTCGTGGCCGCTCTGGCCATCGCATTCGTTGCCGCAGCCGTGCCCGCCGCAGCGCAGGCGGGCGCCTATCCGACCCGTCCGGTGAAGCTCGTCGTGCCGTTTCCGCCGGGCGGCTCGCTCGACATCGACCGGCGAGCCTGATCGCGCAGAAGCTGACCGAAGCGTGGGGCCAGAGCGGTCGTCGTCGACAACAAGCCCGGCGCCGGCGGCAACATCGGCGCCGACCTCGTCGCGAAGTCGCCGCCCGACGGCTACACGATCCTGCTGGGCGCGCTGTCGACGCACGCGGTCAACCCCAGCCTCTACGCGAAGATGCCGTACGACGCGGTCAAGGATTTCGCGCCGATCACGCTGGTCGCGATCACGCCCGAACGTGCTGGTCGTCAACGCGTCGCTGCCGGTCACATTCGGTGAAGGAATTCATCGCCTACGCGCAAGGCGAACCCGGACAAGCTCTCGTTCGGCTCGGGCAGCAACGGCAGCGCCGGCCACTTCGCCGGCGAGCTCTTCAAGGTCGACACGGGCACCGACATCGTCCACATTCCGTACAAGGGCGGCGGCGCCGGCGACGCAGGCGCTGCTGGCCGGCGACACGCAGTTCATGTTCGACAACCTCGCCAACGCGATGCCGCAGGTCAAGGCCGGCAAGCTGCAGCGCGCTCGCCGTGACGACGGCGCAACGCTCGCAAGCTCGTGCCCGAACTGCCGACGATGGCCGAAGCCGGGCTGCCCGGCTTCGACATCTCGACGTGGTACGGGCTGTTCGCGCCCGCCGGCACGCCGGCCGACGATCGATCGCCAAGTGGAACGCCGAGGTCACGAAGATCCTGAACTACGCCGGAGATGCGCGAGCGGCTCGATCGCGCAAGGCGCGGAACCCGCACCGACGACGCCCGAGCAATTCGCGGCAGTTCATCGCGGCGCGAGATCCCGAAGTACGCGCGAATCGTGAAAGTCGTCGGGCGCGAAGGTCGATTAGAGCGCCGACGACCTGCACGACGGAACACTCTCGGACCACGGCGAACATCCACGAGCTCGATGACTCGCTGCGAACGCCTGGCTGTGCCCCTCGCTGCTCGCTTTCGCGCAGCGTGCGCAATCGCGCGTCGGCGCAGTCGTATCCGACGAAGCCGATCCGCTCGTCGTGCCGTTCCCGGCCGGCGGCGCCACCGACATCCTCGCCCGCGACGTCGGCGCAGAAGCTGACCGAGGCACTGGGGCCAGCAGGTCGTCGTCGACAACCGGCCCGGCGCCGGCGGCAACATCGGCTCCGAGCTCGTCGCCAAATCGGCGCCCGACGGCTACACGCTGGTGATGGGCACGGTCGGCACGCACGCGATCAACGCGAGCCTGTACGCGAAGATGCCCTACGACCACGTCAGGGACTTCGTGCCCGTGATCCTCGTCGCCGGCGTGCCCAACGTGCTGGTCGTCAATCCGTCGGTGCCGGTCAATTCGGTGCAGGAACTCATCGCCTACGCCAAGGCGAATCCCGGCAAGCTCAACTTCGCGTCGTCGGGCAACGGCACGTCGATCCATCTTTCCGGCGAGCTGTTCAAGGTGATGGCCGGCGTGCAGATGACGCACGTGCCGTACAAGGGCAGCGCGCCGGCGCTGCAGGATCTGATGGGCGGCCAGGTGCAGCTCATGTTCGACAACCTGCCGTCGTCGCTGCCGCACGATCAAGGCGGGCAAGCTGAGGGCGCTCGCGGTGACCTCGACGACCCGCGCGCCGGCGCTGCCCGACGTGCCGACGATGGCCGAGGCCGGGCTGCCGGGCTTCGAGGCGTCGTCGTGGTTCGGCGTGCTCGCGCCCGCCGGGACGCCGCCGGCGATCGTCGCGAAGCTCAACGCGGAAATCGGCAAGTGGCTCGCGTACGCCCGAGGCCAAGGAGAAGCTGCTTGCGCTCGGCGCGAACGCCGCGGGCGGAACGCCCGAGGATTTCGCGAAGCACATCCAGGCCGAAACCGCGAAGTGGGCGAAGGTGGTGAAGGAGTCTGGCGCGAAGGTCGACTGAGCGCGGCGGGCGAGCGATAGCGCGCCAAGGCCCGAAGGGCGCGTCGCCGAGCGATGGAGGTCGGCCGTTGGTCCGGCGAATCGAACATCACCTTCCGTAGTAGAGGCCGACGATCGGGCTCGTCGCCCCCGCGGAGGCGGGGGCCCAGGGTCGTTGTCTTTCGCGGCGACACGCAAACGTCGCCGGGTTCCCGCCTGCGCGGGAACGACACCTACCACCGCCACACCGCCCACGCGAGCGTCGCCCACGCCGCGAGCAGCGCGACGCCGCCGACGGGCGTCGCGTACCCAAGCCGCGCATGCCGGTGAGCGCCAGCGCATAGAGGCTGCCGGAGAAAAGGACGATTCCCGCGACCAGCAGCCACGCGGCCGCGGCGAGCGCGCGATCGTCGGGCCTGTGCAGCAGCAGGCTGCCGACGGCGAGCAATCCGAGCGCGTGCCAGAAGTGATATTGAACAGCGGTCTGGTAGACGGCCATCGCGTCGGGCGCGAGCGCCGCTCGCGCAGCATGTCGCACCGAATGCGCCGAGCGGCGACGGCGGCGAGCAGGAGCGCTGCCGGCCAGGAAGAGCGCGAGCCGGGGGGTCATTTCGCTTACAATTCACCGTCAGCGCCCGCCGGGCGCCCAACGGCAGGATAGCACCATGACCATCGAACGCCGCAACGTCGGCAAACGCCTGTCCGACCTCGTGATCAACCGCGCATCCGGCACAGCGTATCTGGCGGGCCAGGTTGCCGACGACCCGAAGGCCGACATCACGGGCCAGGTGCAGCAGGTGCTGGCGAAGATCGACGAGCTGCTGGTCGAAGCCGGCAGCGACAAGGCGAAGATTCTGTCGGCGACGATCTATCTTCCCGACATGGCCGATTTCGCGGCGATGAACGCGGTGTGGGAGCGCTGGGTGGTGCCGGGGCAGACGCCGGCGCGCGCCACCGTGCAGGCGAAGCTCGCGCTGCCCGAGTACAGGGTCGAGATCCAGGTCGTCGCGGCGGTGCCGATTCCCGCGTAAACCGGCGCAAGCGCGAAGCCACGATGTCACCGCCCCTGCTCTTCGTCCGCCACAGGCCGTCATCGCGGCAACGTCGCGGCGCGAGCTCGCGACCGGTGCGAACACGGCTGCGGCGCTGCCGGTGACGCGCGCGACGTTCGACGAGTCGATGGTGCCGTGCTTCGCGCCGGCGCCGTTCGTTCCCGTCCGCGGCGAAGGCTCGCGCGTGTGGGACCAGGACGGTCGCATGTACATCGACTTCGCCGCCGGCGTCGCGGTCACGCGCGCTCGGCCACTGCCATCCGGCGATGGTGAAGGCGATCGAGGAGCAGGCGCGAAAGATCTGGCACGTCTCGAACTGGATGACCAACGAGCCCGCATTGCGTCTCGCGAAGCGGCTCACCGACGCGACGTTCGCCGAGCGCGCGTTCTTCTGCAACTCCGGCGCCGAGGCGAACGAAGCGGCGCTGAAGCTCGCCCGCCGCTACGCGCACGACCGCCACGGACCGGACAAGATCCGCGTGATCTCGACGCTCAATGCGTTCCACGGCCGCACGCTCTTCACCGTGACCGCCGGCGGCCAGGCGAAATACGCGACGGGCTTCGGTCCCAATCCCGCCGGCTTCACGCACATCCCCTACAACGACGTCGCGGCGCTCGAGGCCGCATTCCGCGACGAAGGGGGCGACGACGTCTGCGCGGTCATCCTCGAGCCGATGCAGGGCGAAGGCGGCATGGTGCCCGGTACTGCCGAGTTCCTGCAGGCCGCGCGCCGGCTGTGCGACGCGCACCAGCGCGCTGCTGATCCTCGACGAAATCCAGAGCGGGATGGGCCGCACCGGCACGCTGTTCTCGTACATGCAGAAGGGCGTCGTTCCCGACATCCTGACGAGCGCCAAGGGCCTGGGCGGCGGCTTTCCGATCGGCGCGATGCTGACCACCGCCGAGGTCGCGACCGCGTTTTCAGTGGGCGTGCACGGCACGACCTACGGCGGCAATCCGCTCGCCTGCGCGGTCGCCGGCGCCGTCTTCGACGTGATCAACACGACCGAGGTGCTCGACGGCGTGAAGGCGCGCCATGCGCTGTTCATGGAGGGCTTGAAGGCGATCAACGCGCGCCGCCACGTGTTCGCCGAGCTGCGCGGCGAAGGCGTGTGGATCGGCGCCGAGCTCGACGCGCCGTGGAAGGGCAAGTCGATGGACGTCGTGAACGCCGGCTACGAAGCGGGCTCGTCGCTGCTCGTCGCCGGCCCCGACGTCGTCGGCATCGCCCCGTCGCTCGTGATCAGCCTCGACGAAATCCTCGAGGGCATGGCGCGGCTCGAGGTCGCGCTCAATCGCGCGCTCCCCTGACGATGTTCGGCTGAGCCGATGTTCCTCGTCCGGCCGATCGCGCGGGACGACCTGCCGGCGGTGCTCGCGCTGTCCGAGCGAACCGGACACCGGGCTCACGACGCTGCCGGCCGACCGGGAGCGCCTCTCCTCGCGGATCGAGCGCTCGCTCGCGTCCTTTGCGGGGACGGCGACGCGCGCCGAAGCCTGCTACGTGTTCGTCGCTCGTCGACTGCCGCGCGACGCGCGCGTCGTCGGCATCGCCGCGATCGAGGCGGCGGTCGGGCTTGACCGAGCCCTGGTACAACTACCACGTCGGCACGCTGGTGCACGCGTCGCGCGCGCTCGACGTCTACACCGTCGCGCCGACGCTCTTTCTCGCCAACGACCACACCGGCCACACCGAGCTTTGCTCGCTGTTCCTCGATCCGGCGTTCCGCCACGGCAAGAACGGCGCGCTGCTCGCGAAAAGCCGGCTGCTGTTCATCGCCGAATTCGCCGAACGCTTCGCGCCGAAGGTGATCGCCGAGTTGCGCGGCAAGCTCGATGCCGACGGCAGGAGCCCGTTCTGGGAGGGGCTCGGCCGGCACTTCTTCGCGATGGAATACTCGACCGCCGATTACCTGACCGGCATCGGCCAGAAGTCCTTCATCGCGGAACTGATGCCGCGGCACCCGGTGTACGCGAACCTGCTGCCCGAATCCGCGCGCGCGGCGATCGGCGCCGTCCACGCGGACACGCAGCCGGCGCGCGCGCTGCTCGAGCAGGAAGGCTTCCGCTACGAAGGCTACGTCGACATCTTCGACGCGGGTCCTACCTCGAATGCTTTCGCGACAACATCCACGCGGTGCGGCAAAGCGCAGTGCTGCCGGTGACGCTGGGCGAGGAGCGACCCCGTGCCCGACAGCCTGACCGACGACGTCCTGTGGCTGGTCGCCAACCGGCGACTTCGAGGATTTCCGCGCGGTGCTGGTCGCAGGCGCCCGCGCGCGTCGACCGCTTGCCGCTGCTGCCCTACGCGGCCGCGCAGCTCGGCATCGGCGAGGGCGACACGGTGCGCGCTGTGCCGCTGTCGCCGCGCGACCGCTGAGGAACCGTCCGAATGAACTTCGACGGCATCCCCGGACCGACGCACAACTACGCGGGCCTCGCGCGCGGCAATCTCGCGGCCGAAAAGCAACGCGCGGCGCATCGCCAACCCGCGCGAAGCGGCGCTGCAGGGACTCGCGAAGATGCGCGCGCTCGTCGGCGCGCGGGTTCGCGCAGGCCGTGCTGCCGCCGCACGAGCGGCCGGACGTCGGCGCGCTGCGCGCACTCGGGTTCGCCGGCAGCGACGCCGGCATCGTCGCGCGCGCGGCACGCGACGCGCCGCAGGTTCTCGCCGCGTGCTCGTCGGCTGCCGCGATGTGGGTCGCCAACGCGGCGACGGTGAGCCCGTCCGCCGACACCGCCGACGGTCGCGTCCATTTCACGCCGGCGAACCTCGTGAGCCATTTCCACCGGTCGCTCGAAGCGCCGACCACCACCGCGCGTGCTGCGTGCGATCTTTGCCGACGCCGCGCATTTCGTCGTTCACGATCCGTTGCCCGCGGCGCCGCAGTTCGGCGACGAGGGCGCGGCGAATCACGTGCGCCTGACCGGCGCAGTGGATGCGCGCGGCGTCGAGATTGTTCGTCTACGGTCGCGTCGCCTACGACCCGACCGCGCCGGCGCCGCAAAAATTCCCGGCGCGCCAGAGCCGCGAGGCTTCCGCTGCGATCGCGCGACGCCATGGTCTCGATCCGGCGCGCACGGTGTTCGCGCAGCAGAATCCGCAGGCGATCGACGCGGGCGTGTTCCACAACGATGTGGTCGCGGTCGGCATGCGGGAGCGTGCTGTTTTGCCACGAGCGCGCGTACGCGGATCAGAGCGCGGTGCTCGCGGCGCTCGCCGCCTGCGTCGGTTCGGCGTTCACGCCGATCGTCGTCGCCGAAAGCGACGTCAGCATCGGCGACGCCGTTGCGACGTATCTCTTCAACAGCCAGCTGTTGCCGCGATCCGACGGCACGCTGCTCCTGGTCGCACCCGCCGAGTGCTGCGAACATCGCGCGGTCAGCGCATACGTCGAGCGCCTGCTCGGCGAGCGGCGGACCGATCGCCGAGGTGCTGACTTTCGATCTGCGGCAGAGCATGCAAAACGGCGGTGGGCCGGCGTGTCTGCGGCTCTGCGGTCGCGCTGACGGCCCCCGAGCGGAGCGCAATCGGCGCGCGCGTGATGCTCGACGACGCGCTCGGCGCGGAGCTCGACGCGTGGATCCGCCGCCACTACCGCGATCGCCTCGCACCCGAGGATCTGGGCGATCCGACGCTCCTCGACGAGTCGCGGCGCGCGCAGGACGAGCTCACGCGGATCCTTCGGCTGCCTTCGATCTACCCGTTTCAGATGGCCGGCAATTGATGCCGGGCCGCTAGGGATCGACCCGAATGCCACCGCAGGCGGCCGCGACGCGCGCATATTCCTCCGGCGAGTCGACCGCGCGCTGGCGCTGCTTGATCTGCCGCGCATCGTCGGCCAGCAGCGCTTCGAGCTCGTCCCGAAGCGCCGTTTGCATCTGCCGTTGACCTTCGGCGCGGTCGCTGAAGTAGAAAACCTTGTTTCCATAGGTCTTCGCCAGCGCGGCGCGTACCTCGACCCCGATCTCTTCGAGCCGCTGGCGATAAACGGCGACGTGCTTCAGCTCATGCTCGAGGATCACCGCATCGCGGCACGGATCGCCCGCAATCTCCCGCCCGACATACACCGTCATCGGCGTCATCGACAGCTCGACTCTGATCGCCGGGCGCACGCACGTACGCCCGCTGCGCGTGTCCTCGATGCCGGCCGTCTCGAACGAGACATGATGGCCGATCTCCGCGGTCGTGAGCCCTAGCGCAAGCAGGGTCGGGCTCGTCTCGCCGCTCATTTGCGTAAGCTCGGTGGATGAGCGATCGCGGTTCGTCGCATAGACGATCGGCACCGCGACGACGTCGATCGTGGTCCGCGGCAGCTTCTGCTCGCAACGCGCTTCGAAGCTCATGATGCCGGCCCGCGTGGCGATTGCCGTCACCGCATCGCATCCCGTGCAGAGTGCGACGACAGCCAGTACCGGCAGAAGTGACGACCGCAATCGCAAGCGCATAGCGGTTGTCATCAATCGCTCGCCACCGCCGGAAGCTTGTGATGGCGCCGCACCGGCGACCACAGCACCGCGCCGACGGTGAGCACGAGGCCGAGCACGCCGACGGTGAGCAGCGTCGTGCGCAATCCAACCGCCGTTGCGAGCGCCCCGCCCGCGAGCGAGCCGAGCGGCGCCGCCGCCACCGTGAGGAAGCGCATCGTCGCCGTCATTCGGCCGAGGAGCCGATCGGGCGTGATCGCCTGCCGCAACGACAGGTAATTGATCGCGTAGATGATCGCGCCGAAATCGAACACGAGCATCGCGCAACCCAGCGCCAGCGTCGCGAGCCACACCGGGCCCGAGACGAGCCCGAATGCCTGCCAGCCGAGCGCCGTCAGGATCAGCCCATGAACGATGACGGGCCCGATGCCGAAGCGCGCGGACAGCCGCTCTGCCGACGCCGCCGCCAGCACGCAGCCGACACCGCCGAACATGTAGGTAAGCCCGATCGCTCCGGGAGACAGGCCGAGATCGCGCGTGGCGAACAGGATCAGCACCGCGATCTGCATGTGGTGGAGGATCTGCCACAACCCGGCGAGCCACGCGAGTGCCTGCAGCGTCCGGTTGTGCCGGACGAGCTTCAGGCCCTCGCGGATTTCGGCCCCGACGGTTGCGTTCGGACCCGGATGCGCGACGTCGTGCGGCGCACGCACGCGGCGGAGCATCAGCGCGGAGGTGAAGAACGCGAGCGCGTCGAGAAGGATCGCGAAGGGTGCCGTCAGGAGCTGGATCAATCCGCCCGCGAGTCCGGGACCGATCAGCGCCGACGAGGTCTCACCGAGGATGATCTTGGCGTTCGCCTCGACCAGCCGCGCGCGGCCGGCAAGCTGAGCGAGCAGGACCTGGTAGGCCGCACCGCCGACGACATTCTGCACGCCGCAGACGAAGCCGACCGCGAACAGGATGTTCATCGACAACGCGTCGAAGTACGCGGCGACGGGTATCGCCAGCAGCGCGACGCCCCGCCCGAGGTCGGCGGCGATCACGATCGGCAGCTTGCGGACGCGATCGATCAGCACGCCCGCATGCAGGCTCACCAGCGCAAACGGCAGCGTCTCCAGCGCGACCAGCACGCCCATCTGCCACGGCGTCGCCTGCAGGAGCACCGCCGCGGTGAGCGGCAACGCGAGATTCGTGATCTGCGCGCCGAACGACGTGATCGTCAGCGATCCCCAGAGCTTGAGGAAGTCCGGGTTTCGCCAGAGGCCGTCGAAGACGCGACCGAATGTGTGTCGAATGTAGGTATTCATGCGTTGCCCGTTCGTTTTCTGTCGCAACCGGCAAAGCCGGGACGCGCCGCATCCGGCGGCGACGCAAAAAACAGGCGGGTGTTGCGAGGGATCGTTCCCGCCTGCTGCCTGGCGGGAGATCCGGCCAGGCGATTACCGCGAGACGTCGCGGTGGTTCAGGAGAATCGCGCCGAAGGGGCCAACGCTGCTCGCCATGTCCGGCAGCCATCGACCGCTGCCGACGCGCGCGCGCATCCCGGCCGCGATCGCGGTCGTGAGCGAATGGAGTTTGCGGGCGCTGGTCATGGGCTTCGCCTGAAGCGTCTGTGCGTTGTTGTCGCAGAGGCAATGTTACGCGGTCGGCGCGGGCGCGACAATGCGCCGCACCGCTTTTCGGCGCCGGATATCAACCGTTTGTCGCGTCGATGCAACGATGACGCGAGGATGCGGCCCGCCGCTCACTTCCCCGCCTTCTGCCGCGCGACGTCGATGTCGTAGTACTTCCACGCGTGCTCGTCGTAGATGTGCTTCTTGTAGCCCAGCACCCACGGCCGCACCAGCGTGTTCTCGTAGCGGTAGACGCCGAGATCCCACGGGTTGTACGCCGCCACGATCTCGGCCATCTTCGCGATAGAGCCTTTGCGCTCCGGACCGTCGGGCACGCGCTTGCTCTGCCGATAGAGCTCGTCGTACTCGGCGTTGCGGAAGCGCGCGAGTAGTTCGACTGCCCGGTGTTCGGGCCGTACAGCAGCTGCATGAACGCATCGCCGTCGCCGTGCGGTCGTGATCCAGCCGACTGGCCACATCTGCAGCTGGCCGGCGCGGCCCATCTTGAGCAGATCGGGCCACTTCTGCTTGATGAAGTCGATCCGGATGCCGATCGCAGTCCATGCTCTTTTTCCACAGCTCGTCGCGCTCGCGGTCGCGGCCGCGTCGGAGTCGAGCCCATCGCGAGCGTCAGCGGCTTGCCGTCGGGCAGCTCGCGATAGCCGTCGCCGTCGCGGTCCTTGTAGCCGAAGCGGTCGAGCAGCGCCCTGGCCGTCGCCGGATCGTAGCGGCGCACGCGCGTCGAAGTCCCGGGACGTGGCCCTGCGACGTCCGGGCGGAATCGGCTGCGTCGCCGCCATCGCCTGGCCCTGGTACCAGACGCGAACGAGGTCCGGCGTTGTCGAACGCCATGACGATCGCGCGCCGCAGCGCGATCTTTTCCGGCGCATAGCCGCCGACGACCGGGATCGTCCATGTTGAAGTACGAGTACGACAGCGAAGGCTGCATCGCCCGATGCAGCGGTCACGCCCTGCGACGCGTATTCGGGCAGCAGCCGGTTCTGCGGATCGAGCACCCGCGGCACGAGGTCGGCGGGGACGTTGGCGTAGTCGAGCTCGCCGGTGTTGAACGCGAGCAGCTGCGGATTCGATTCCTCGATGATCGCGATCTCGATGCGGCCGATCTGCGGCAGCCGCTTGCCTTTCATCGTCGCGCCAGCGCCTGCGTCGCTCGTCGGCCCGCTTCCGGCGCGGCCGGAAAATATTCCTCGCGGTAACGCGGGATTCGCTTCGAGCACGATCTTCTGTCCGCGCCGCCACTCCTTGAGCCGGTACGGGCCGGTGCCCACGGGATTCGCCATCACCCAGCGTGCTCGCGTCGCCGTAGGCCTCGACCACCTCGCGCGCGACCGCCGCCATCGCCGTCTGCGTGAGGTAGTCCGAGCAGCGTGTAGTCGGGCTCGGTCGAGCTGCAGCTGCAGCGTGTAGCGGTCGATCGCCCTGCAGGCCCTCGATCGCGCGTCGTAATCGAACTTCCCGTCGCCTTCGCCTTCGCGACGGCGGCGTCTGGCGCCGACGAGCTTGCCGTCGAGTAGTCAGGCGTACGGGGAGCGCATCTTCGGGTCGATCAGCCGCTTCCACGAGTAGACGTAGTCCTGCGGCGGTGAGCTCGCGCTTCCGTGCCCTTGAACGCCGGATCGTCGGCGAAGTAGATGCCCGCGCCTGATGCGGATCGTCCAGGTCGTGTCCGTCCGCCGAGATCTCGGGCATCGCCGCGGCGGTGTTCGGCACCCGCGGTACGGCCGCGCCAGGTAGTCGGACGCGTAGAGCGGATCGAAGATCGCGCGATCGACGTAGCGCCGAGTAGTAGTCCTGCGACGGCTGCGGATCGAAGCCGGTCTCGGCGATCGGGAACATCACCCGGAGCGTCTTGCCAGGTCGGCGCACGCGCCGCGCCGCCGAACATCGACGACAGGCGACGCACGCGCCAGAAGGATGATCCGGGCCCGCGCGCGGCAATTCGGGCATCAGGCGGCTCCGACTGTCCCCGCCGCCGCGCGCTGCGCGAGGTCGATATCGAGATACTGCCATGGATGCGCGTCGAAAGTGTTGTACTTGTAGCCGAGCGACCCATGGATAGACGACGATGTTCTCGTCGCGATAGGTGTGGAGCACCCACGGCGCATAGGCGACAACGAGCGCCGACATCTCGCGATACAGCTTCGTGCGCTCGGGACCGTCGGGCAGTCTCTTGCGCCCGATCGTAGAGCGCGTCGAACTCCGGCAGCTTGAAGCGCGGCGAGGTTCGACAACCCCGTGTGCGGCCGTAGAGCAGATCGAGGAAGCTGTAGCCGTTCGGTCGTTCGTGCTGGTGTTCCCGAGACCCCACATCTGCAGCTGCCCGGCGCGGCCTGCTTCAGCGTGTCCGGCAACTTCTGCTTGACGAATTCGATCTGGATGCCGACCGCGTCCAGGCTGCGCTGCCACAGCTCCTCGTACTGCCGGTCGCGCGCGACGGTCGTCGTTCCCATCGTGATCACGAGCGGCTTGCCGTCCGGGAGGTCGCGCCAGCCGTCGCCGTCGCGATCGACGTAGCCGAATCGGTCGAGCAGTGCCTTGGCGCCTGCGACGTCGTAGCGGACGTGGCCTTCGAACTTCGGATCGTAGCCGGTGACGCCGGGCGGGATCGGCTGCGTCGCGCATTCCGCCTGCCCCTGCCAGAGGATGCGGATCTCCTCCTCGCAGTTGTAGGCCATGCCGAACGCCCGGCGGAGCGCGATCCGGTCGGGCGTGTACCCGCCCACGACCGGGTCCTCCATGTTGAAATAGGTGTAGTTGATCGCCGGCTGGACGCCCCGCGCGAGCTTGACCCCGGCTTTCGCGAAACGCGGCGCGAGCCCACGGCCCGCGTCGGTCACGTTGGCCACGAGATCCGCCGGCACCTGGATGTAGTCGAAGACGCCTTTCTCGAATGAGAGCAGCCGAGGGTTGCTCTCCTCGACGATGCTGATGTCGATCCGTCCGATCCGCGGTAGGCGCTTGCCCTTCATCGCCACCACGAGGTCCCGGTCCGCCGGATCGACGCTCTCGGGAAAATATTCGACCCGGAAGCCGGGATTGGATTCGAGCACGATCTTCTGGCCGCGACGCCATTCCTTGAGGCGGTAAGGACCCGTGCCCACCGGGTTTGCCATCGCCCACGTGCTCGCGTCGCCGTAAGCGTCGATCACTTCGCGGGCGACGGCTGCGGTCGGCGTCGTCGTGAGGTCGGACAGGAGACTGTACGCTGGGTGCGTGAGCTTAACCCGCAGTGTGTAGCGGTCGACCGCGCGCAATCCTTCGATCGGCGCGTCGTAGTCGAAACTGCCGCTTTCCTTGGCCCTGGCGACCGCCGCGTCCGCGCCGACGAAGAGGCCGTCGAACACCTGCAGATTCGGCGAACGAACCCTTGGGTCGACGATCCGCTTCCAGGAATAGACGTAATCCGCGGCGACGAGCTCGCGCTTCTTCCCCTTGAACGCCGGATCCTCGGCGAAATAGATGTCCGGCTTGATCCGTATCGTCCACGTGAGCCCGTCAGGCGAAATCTCGGGCAGGGCGGCTGCCGTATTCGGCATGATCTTGTAGGGCCGCGCCAGATAGTCGTATCGATACAGCGGATCGAAGATCGCGGTGCTGACGTAATTCGAGTACGCGTCGGACCATCCTTGCGGATCGAATCCGGTTTCCGCGACCGGAAAGACGACGCGCAGCATCTTGCGGGCGTCGGCCTGCGCAGCGACGTAGCGCGGCGGGAGCGCCAGCGCGCACGCCGTCAGCAGGGCGATGGCGAGGCGACGGAGCCAGAACACGTTACAGGATCTTCTCGATATCGCCGGCGATGCTTTCCGGCTCGGTGTTCGGCGCGTAGCGCTCCACGACCTTGCCGCTGCGATCGACGAGGAACTTGGTGAAGTTCCACTTGATCGCCTCGGAGCCCAGCAGCCCGGGCTTCGCTTTCTTCAGGTGCCTGTACAACGGCGCGGCGGCGTCGCCGTTGACGTCGATCTTGGCGAAAAGCGGAAACGTCACGCCGTAGTTCACTTCGCAGAACGATTCGATCTCCTCTTCGCTACCCGGCTCCTGCTGGCCGAACTGGTTGCACGGAAACCCGAGGATCTCGAGGCCCTTGCCGTGCAGTCTTTCGTAGAGGGCCTCGAGGCCTTTGTATTGCGGGGTGAATCCGCATTTGCTCGCGGTGTTGACGATGAGCAGCACCTTCCCCTTGTAGACATCGAGCTTCACCTTCTTGCCGTGGATGTCGTCGACCGCGAAATCGTAGATTCCGGCCATGGCGTTCCTCCGAATAGAAGACGGCGATTATGCCCCCGGCGGCGATCGACGCGCGACGGGCGCGGGTGTCACGGGGATCCGAAGCCGCCGCCGCCTGGCGTCTCGATCACGAACACGTCGCCCGCTTCCATCGCGACCGTGCACGTCGCCCCGAATTCCTCGCATCGTCCGTCGGCGCGCTCGACCCAGTTGCGCCCGACCGCGCCGGCGCTGCCGCCGGCAACGCCGAACGGCGCGACGCGCCGCCGGTTCGCGAGCATCGCCGCCGTCATCGGCGCGAGGAACCGCAGGCGCCGCACCGCTCCGTCGCCGCCGCGCTGGCGGCCCGCGCCCCCGCTGCCACGGCGCACTGCAAACGACTCGAGGCGGACCGGGAAGCGCCACTCGAGCACTTCGGGATCGGTCAGGCGTGAATTGGTCATGTGCGTCTGCACCGCGCTTGCGCCGTCGAAATCGGGTCCCGCGCCGGCGCCGCCGGCGATCGTTTCGTAATATTGGTATTCGGCGTCGCCGAACGTGAAGTTGTTCATCGTGCCCTGCGACGCCGCCAGTACGCCGAGCGCACCGTACAGCGCGTCGGTCACCGCCTGCGACGTCTCGACGTTGCCGGCCACGACCGCGGCGGGATAGCGCGGCGCAAGCATCGAGCCTTCGGGAATGACGATCTCGAGCGGCTTCAGGCAGCCGGCGTTCATCGGAATCTCGTCGTCGACCAACGTGCGGAACACATACAGCACCGCCGCCTTGCAAACGGCCGACGGGGCGTTGAAGTTGGTCGGCTGCTGTGGGCTCGTCCCGGCGAAGTCGACCGTCGCGCAGCGTCCGGCCTTGTCGATCGCGATCGTCACCGCGATCCTCGCGCCACTGTCCATCGGGTACTCGAAATGCCCGTCGGTGAGCACGTCGAGCACGCGACGAACCGCCTCCTCGGCGTTGTCTTGCACGTGCCGCATATAGGCGCGCACCACCGGCAGGCCGAAATGCGCGACCATTTTCGACAGCTCGAGCGCGCCTTTCGCGCACGCGGCGACTTGCGCGCGCAGGTCGGCGAGGTTCTGCTCCACGTTGCGCGACGGGTACCGCCCGCCGCCGAGGATCGCGCGCATCTCGGACTCCAGAAAGCGTCCTTCGGCAACAAGCTGGACGTTGTCGAGGAGCACGCCCTCCTCGTCGACATGGGTCGAATCGGATGGCATCGAGCCGGGCGTGATTCCGCCGATGTCGGCGTGGTGGCCACGCGAAGCGACATAGAATTCAGGCCGCTGCGCGGCCCCGCCGCGCAAGCGCGGATGCAACCCCTGGCCAAACAAAGCGTCCACGTCGACGCCGAGAGCGGTCGACGGCGCGAGGAACACCGGCGCGATCACGGTGACGTCCGGCAAGTGCGTCCCGCCATTGTACGGCGCGTTCAACACGAACACGTCGCCGGGGCGCATCGTCTCCCAGCGGCGGTCGATGATCGTTTTCACGCTTTCGCCCATCGAGCCCAGATGCACCGGCATGTGCGGCGCATTGGCGACCAGGTTGCCATCGGCGTCGAACAGCGCGCACGAAAAATCGAGGCGCTCCTTGATGTTGACCGAGTACGCGGTATTGGCGAGCGTCACGCCCATTTGCTCGGCGATCGCCATGAACAGGTTGTTGAAGACTTCGAGCAGCACGGGATCCGCGGTGGTTCCGATCGCGTGCGTCCGACGAGGTCGCTCGACGCGATCGAGCACGATGTCGCCGCGCGCGGTCAGGCTCGCGCGCCAGCCGGGCTCGACGATCGTCGTCGCGTTGTCCTCGCGGATCACCGCGGGACCCGGAATGGCATCGCCCGGACGAAACGCGCCGCGGTCGTAGACGGCGGCATCGCGAAGCGCGCCATCGGTGTAGATCCGGTTCGTCCGCAACGGCCGCAGCGGACCCGCGCGCGGCGAGAACGAGAGCGGCGAATCGGTCGCGGCGTGCGCGCTGCCGACGGCCTCGACCGCGATCGCCTCGATGACGAGCCGCTTGTCCGGCATGAGGAACCCGTACTGCTGCCGGTACTTGCGCTCGAATTCTGCGACGATCGTGGCGATCTCGCCGAACCCGGTCTCGAGCGTCGTGTCGGTGCCTTCGTACTTGAGGTGCAGCGTCCGCGCGGCCGTGACGCGCTCGGGCGCGATTGCCTGCCCGGCGACGTCGGCGCGCGCTTTCGCTTCCAGCGCCGTCGCAACCGCCCGCGCCTCGGCCAGCGTCGCTTCGGAAAGCCCGGCCTCGAGCGCCTGTTGCCGCAACGCGCGCACATCGGCAAGCCCCATCCCGTACGCCGACAGCACGCCCGCCAGCGGATGCAGCAGCACGCGCGTCATCCCCAGCGCGTCGGCGACCTGGCACGCGTGCTGTCCGCCGGCACCGCCGAAACAGACGAGCGTGTATTCGGTCACGTCGTAGCCGCGCTCGACGGAGATGTGCTTGATCGCATTCGCCATGTTCGCGACGGCGATCTTGAGAAACCCGTCGGCGACTTCCTCGGGCGTGCGTTCGTGCCCGGTGCGCGAACGGATCTCGGTTGCGAGCGCGGCGAACTTCGCGCGCACGACACCGGCATCGAGCGGCTCGTCGCCGTTCTTGCCGAACACTTTCGGAAACAGCTCCGGGTCGAGCTTGCCGACCATCACGTTGCAGTCGGTGACCGTGAGCGGGCCGCCGCGCCGGTACGAGGCGGGCCCCGGATTCGCGCCCGCCGATTCCGGTCCGACGCGGAATCGCGAACCGTCGAACGTGCAGACCGAGCCGCCGCCCGCCGCGACCGTGTGGATCCGCATCATCGGCGCCCGCAGGCGCACGCCGGCGACTTCGGTGACGAATGCGCGCTCGTATTCGCCGGCGTAGTGCGTGACGTCGGTCGAGGTCCCGCCCATGTCGAAGCCGATGATCGCGTCGAAGCCCGCGAGGCGCGCGACTTCGACCGCGCCGACGACGCCGCCGGCGGGGCCGGACAGGATCGCATCCTTTCCCTGGAACCGGCGCGCGTCGGCGAGACCGCCGCTCGACTGCATGAATTGCAGCCTCGGCTTGCTCTCGCCAAGCTCGCGCTCGACCTGATCGACATACCGGCGCAGGATCGGCGACAGGTACGCGTCGACGACGGTCGTGTCGCCGCGCGAGACGAGCTTCATCAGCGGGCTCACCTCGTGGCTGACCGAGACTTGCGCAAAGCCCAGCTCGCGGGCGAGCGCGCCGAGCGCGCGCTCATGCTGCTGGAACCGGTAGCCGTGCATCAGCACGATCGCGACCGCTTCGATGCCCGCGGCCCGCGCCGCCTCGAGATCGCGTCGGGCCCGCGCGAGGTCGAGCGGGCGCACGATCTCGCCGCGCGCGCCGATCCGCTCGTCGACTTCGATCACGCGCTCGTAGAGGAGCATCGGCAGCGTGATGCGGCGCACGAAGAGCTTCGGCCGGTTCTGATAGCCGATCCTGAGCGCGTCGGCGAAGCCGCGGGTGATCACCAGCGCCGTCGGCTCGCCCCTGCGCTCGAGCAGCGCGTTGGTCGCGACCGTCGTGCCCATCTTTACCGCTTCGATGGTGCCGAGGGGGATCGGCGCGTCGACGGCGAGTCCGAGAAGCTCGCGGATGCCCTGGACGGCGGCATCGCGATAGCGCTCCGGGTTCTCGGACAGGAGCTTGCGCGTGACGAGCGAACCGTCGGGACGGCGCGCGACGATGTCGGTGAACGTCCCGCCGCGGTCGATCCAGAATTGCCACATTCAGGTAATGGGAGACAGGGAGCAGGACACGGAAGATACCCCGAGGATTTCAACGTCCGAACGCCGGACCGCGCTCCAGGCGGGCGCCTCGGCCATGCGCCTATGATAGCGGCGGCGGGCGCCGCGGACGCTTTTTCGTTCTAGCGCCCCGGGGTCTACGTAACCCGTCCGGCGTTACCCGACCCTGGATGCTCGGCATCCGCGTCCTCGCCCGCGCGCATCGGCTCCCTCGCGGCGACGTCGGTTGCGCCGACACGCTTTTCCACGCGGGCGCCACCCGCGTTCCGGTGCGTCACGCCGTGCGCGATTTGTGGTAAAAACGCGACGGGCGTCGCATCGTCACGAATCGCCGTGAAACGCGGCCGCGGTTCCCGCCTCCCCTTCTCGGAGACTCCCGATGACCCGCTTCATTCCGATCGCCGTGTCGATTGCCTTCGCCGCAGCGTCGCTCGCGCCGCGAGCAGTCGCGCAGACCCAATGGGACATGCCGACCGCCTACCCGGCGGCGAACTTCCACACCGAGAACATCTTGCAGTTCGCGAAGGACGTCGAACAGGCGACGGGCGGCAAGCTCAGGATCACCGTGCATCCGAACGCGTCGTTGTTCAAGGCGCCGGAGATCAAGCGGGCAGTCCAGGGCGGGCAGGCGCAGGTGGGCGAGATCCTTCTCGTCAACTTCGAGAACGAAGACCCGTTTTACGGCGTCGACGGCGTGCCGTTCCTCGCGACCTCGTACGCCGAGGCGTCGAAGCTCTACAAGGCATCGAAGAAGGCGCTCGACGCACGGCTGGCCAAGCAGGGGATGAAGCTCCTGTTCACAGTGCCGTGGCCGCCGCAGGGGATCTTCACCAACCGAACGCTCGCGAGCGTTGCCGACATGAAGGGCCTCAAATGGCGGGCGTACAGCCCGGCTACGGCGAGGATCGCCGAGCTCGTCGGCGCGCAGCCGATGACGGTGCAGGCGGCCGAGGTGTCGCAGGCGCTCGCCACCGGCGTGATCGATTCGTACATGTCGTCCGGCGCGACCGGCTACGACTCGAAGACCTACGAGCAGCTCAAGTATTTCTACGATGCGCAGGCCTGGCTGCCGAAGAACGCGGTCATCGTCAACCAGAAGGCATTCGACGCGCTCGACAGGGCCAGCCAGGCGGCGCTATTGAAGGCGGCTGCCGACGCCGAAACGCGGGGCTGGAAGGCCTCGCAGGAAAAGAACGGCTGGTACATCGAGCAGCTCAAAGCCAAGGGCATGACGATCGTCGTGCCCGGCGAAAAACTCAACGCCGACCTGCGCAAGGTCGGCAACTACATGCTCGCGGAGTGGCTGCGCAAGTCCGGCAGCGACGGCCGCAAGGTGATCGACGCCTATCGCGCGATGTGATGCGCCGGGTTCTCGATGCGCTGTTCGATGCCGCCGCGCATCTGGCGGCGTTGTTTTTGGTCGGCACGCTCGCGATGGTGCTGACCGGCATCGCCGGGCGCCTGCTCGCGTTTCACGTTCCCGGCACCGACGCGTACGCGGGCTACTGCACGGCCGCTTGCGGTTTTCTCGCCCTCGCCCACACGCTGAAGCGCGGCGAGCACATCCGGGTAACGCTGATCCTCTCCCGTCTCGCAGCGGCGCCCCAACGCGCCCTCGAGCTCGCCTCGCTCGCGATCGCGACGCTCCTCGCGGCGCTGCTCGCGTTCTACAGCGCGCGCCTCGCGTTCGACTCGTGGCAATTCAACGACGTGTCCACCGCGAGCGACGCGACGCCGCTGTGGATTCCGCAGCTCGCGATGGCCGCCGGTGCGATTGTCCTCGTCGTCGCCCTCGTCGACGAGTTCGTGCTCGAGCTGCGCGGCAAGCGGCCCGCAGGATCGCCGGCGGAGGCGCTGCACAGTGAATGACTCGCGCAACCGATTGCCGTCATTGCCATGAACGCGGGAATCCGGTGTCTTTCGGTCTGCCGTAACGTCACTGGTTCCCCGCCTGCGCGGGGACGACAAGTGTGGATGCGCTGATCACCACCCTTCTCGTCGTCGCGCTCTTCGCGCTGCTGGGAAGCGGCGTATGGATCGGGCTTGCGCTCTCCGGCGTCGCCTGGATCGGCATGGAGCTCTTTTCGTCGCGGCCGGCCGGCGATGCGATGGCGGTGACGATCTGGGGCCAGTCCGCGTCGTGGACGCTCACCGCGCTGCCGCTCTTCGTGTGGATGGGCGAAATCCTGTTCCGCACGCGGCTTTCCGAGGACATGTTCCGCGGGCTCGCGCCGTGGCTCGAACGGCTCCCCGGACGCCTTCTCCACACCAACATCATCGGCTGCACGATCTTCGCCGCGGTTTCCGGAAGCTCGGCCGCCACCTGTGCCACGATCGGCAAGATGACGCTCCCCGAGCTTCTTGCGCGCGGCTACCCGGAAGACATCACGATTGGAACGCTCGCGGGCGCGGGGACGCTGGGCCTGCTGATCCCGCCGTCGATCATCATGATCGTCTATGGCGTCACGGCCAACGTGTCGATCGCGCAGCTCTTCATCGCCGGCGTGATTCCCGGAATCCTGCTCGCACTGCTGTTCTGCGGCTACATCGTCGTCTGGGCATTGGTCCATCCGGCGGCGATTCCGGCCGCGACGCAACGGACGACTTTCCCGGAAAAGCTCGGCGCATCGCGGCATCTCATCCCCGTCATGCTGCTGATCGGTCTGGTGCTGGGCTCGATCTACGCGGGAATCGCCACCGCGACGGAAGCCGCGGCATTCGGCGTCGTCGGCGCGCTCGCGATCTCCGCGGCGCAGCGGACGCTCGACCGGCGCACGTTCGCGGCAAGCATCATGGGCGCCACGCGGCTCTATTGCATGATCGCCTTGATCCTCGCCGGCGCCGCGTTCCTGACGCTCGCGATGGGTTACATCGGGCTGCCGCGGCATCTTGCCGAATGGATCGGAGGGCTGAGCCTCGCACCGTTCACGCTGATCGTCGTGCTGATGGCGTTCTACATCGTGCTCGGCTGCTTCCTGGACGGCATCTCGATGGTGGTGCTGACGATGAGCGTGATCCTGCCGACCGTCGAGGCCGCCGGCATCGATCTGCTGTGGTTCGGCATCTTCGTCGTGCTGGTGGTCGAGATGGCGCAGATTACGCCGCCGGTCGGCTTCAACCTGTTCGTGCTGCAGGGAATGACCGGCAGGGAGATCACCTGGATCGCCCGGGTTGCGCTTCCCATGTTCGGGCTCATCGTCGCCGCCGTGTTCGCGATCTGGTTCTTTCCGGAGCTCGTTACCGCGCTACCGAAGCAGATGAAGATGGGCTGATGAACGATGAGTGACGAATCCGGATTCGCTGCGAAGATGCGCACGCCGTTCGCCGTGCTCGGCATCCGCACGGACGGCCGCGCGGTGACGGGTGTTGCCTATCTGCCGAAGACCGAACGTGCCAAGGACCCGGCGGATGCGATCGCGGAGCGCGCCGTGCGCGAGCTTCGCCGCTGGCTCGACGATCCGCAATTTCGTTTCACGATGCCACTCGCCCCTGCGGGTACCGATTTTCGCCGCCGCGTCTGGGAGATGCTGCGAACGATACCGGTCGGCGAGTCGCGGACCTACGGCGAGCTCGCGCGAGCGCTGCACACGGCGCCGCGTGCGGTGGGCGGCGCGTGCGGCGCGAATCCGATCGCCGTCGTCATTCCGTGCCACCGGGTGGTCGGCACTCACGGCTCGCTCGGCGGCTTCATGGGAGTGACCGAGGGAGATCCGATCGCGATCAAGCGCTGGCTGCTCACGCACGAAGGCTATCGCTTCGGCGCCTAGGCTCCTGCGCTCGAGCCGTCGATGACTGCCTCCTCTGCCGCGCTGATCGATGCGTTCTGCGACCAGGTCTGGCTGCAGAATGGTCTCGCCGCCGCGTCACTCGCGAGCTACCGGCGCGACCTGACCCAGTGGGCCGCGTGGCTCGAAGCGCACGGCACGGCGCTTCTCGCCGCGAATCGCGCGGACGTCGAGGCGTATCTCGCAGACCAGTACCGCGCGAAGGCCAAGGCGACGTCGATTGCGCGCCGCCTTTCGTCGCTGCGGCGATTCTACGGGCTGCAGATGCAGCAGGCCGCGCTGCGCGCCGATCCCACCGCGCGCATCCGCGCGCCGAAGCTCCCCCGGCGGCTCCCGAAGAACCTTACCGAAGCCCAGGTCGAGGCGCTGCTCGCCGCACCCGATGCGCAAACGACGCTGGGACTGCGCGATCGGGCGATGCTGGAAACGCTCTATGCGACGGGACTCCGCGTGTCCGAGCTGACCGGCCTCACGCTCGCGCAGGTGTCGCTCGACATGGGCGTCGTGCGCGTGCTCGGCAAGGGCAGCAAGGAACGGCTCGTGCCCCTCGGCGAAGAAGCGATCGTCTGGCTCAAGCGCTATCTCGGCTCGTCGCGCGTGACCCTCGCGGGGAGCGACAGCAAGGCACTGTTCGTCACCGCGCGGCGCGGCCCCCTGACCCGGCAGGCGTTCTGGGCGCTGCTCAAGCGTTACGCGGTCAGGGCCGGCATCCCCGCCACGAGCGTGTCGCCGCACGTGCTGCGGCACGCGTTCGCGACACACCTCCTCAACCACGGCGCCGACTTGCGCGTCGTGCAACTCTTGCTCGGGCACGCCGACATCACGACGACGACGATCTACACGCACGTCGCCCGCGAGCGGCTGAAGCGACTCCACGCCCAGCATCATCCGCGCGGCTGACGCGGCAATGGGAAAGGACAGGCAGCCGGTCACCGCCGCGGTCCGCGTGCTGCGCGAGCATGGCGTCGCGTTCGCCGATCATCGCTACGACTACATATCGCGCGGCGGTACCGAGGTCTCGGCGCGAGCCCTCGGCGTGCCCGAACATGCGGTGGTCAAGACGCTGATCATGGAAGACGACGAGAAGCGTCCGCTCGTCGTGCTGATGCATGGCGACTGCGAAGTCTCGACGAAGAATCTCGCGCGCTTCCTCGGCGTGAAGGCGGTCGCGCCGTGTGCGCCCGCCACCGCGGACCGCCACTCGGGATACCAGGTCGGCGGCACGAGCCCGTTTGGAACGCGGCGGCCGATGCCGGTCTACATGGAACGGAGCATCGCCGAGCTGCCCCGCATCTACGTCAACGGCGGGCGGCGCGGCTATCTCGTTTCGATGTCGCCCGCAGATCTTATCGCCGTGCTGAAGCCGGTGCCGGTCGACGTCGCCGTTGCGAAATAACCGGCGCGCAGCTAACGCGCCTTGCCGCGCTCGATCGCCACGCCCAGCTCCTTCACGCCCTTCATCGCGGCCAGCTTGGCGACGCGCACCTTGACCCACGGTGCGCCGAATTCGGACAGCAGGATGTCGGCGATCGCCTGCGCGAAGGGTTCGATCAGCTTGTGCGGATGGTCGGCGGCGAACGCCTTCAGGCGCGCAACGACCGCGGAGTAATCGAGCGCATCGGCGAAATCGCCCGAGTGGAAGACCTTGGCCGACGCGAGCCCGAGCTCGAGGTCGAGCCGCAGCGTCTGCGGCAGCTTCTGCTCCCAGTCCCAGACGCCGATGCGCGTTTCGACGCGGAGGTCGTGAATGAAGATCGTGTCCATGCGTTAAGATTTCGCTTTCATTCTAACCGACAGCCTTCACGGGCAATGCTCGTTTCGCTCGCTTTCGTCGTCGTCGCGTATCTGATCGGCTCGGTTTCGTTCGCAGTCCTGACGAGCAGACTCTTCGGATTGCCGGATCCGCACAGCTACGGCTCGGGCAACCCCGGCGCGACGAACGTGCTGCGCACCGGCCACAAGGTCGCTGCCGCGCTGACGCTCGTCGGCGACGGCGCGAAGGGCTGGTTCGCGGTGTTCCTCGCGCAAACGCTGGGATCATCGTTGAGCGTCGCCGACTGGGTCGTGCCGGCGGTGGCGCTTGCGGCATTCGTCGGGCACCTGTTTCCGCTGTTTCACCATTTCGCCGGCGGCAAGGGGGTGGCGACCGCCGCGGGAATCCTGCTTGCGTTGTCGTGGCCGCTCGGGCTCTCCCTCGCCGTCATCTGGCTCGTCATGGCCTACGGCTTCAAGATCAGCTCGCTCGCCGCGCTCACCGCGGCGGCGCTGGCGCCGATCGGTGCGTTCTACGTGTTCGGAAGCACGCCGGCCGCGTGGATCTGGATCCCGATCTCAGCGCTGCTGTTCTGGCGCCATCGCGCGAACATCCGGCAGTTGCTGGAAGGCCGCGAGCGGCCGATCGGTCGCTAGCCAGCGCTTCGCTTCGACGCTACGCCGATGCGGCTGTTGCGCATGGTGCCGCGAGCGCTCCGAGATCCCAGCGCGGATGAACGGAGAACGCAAGACCGTCGAGTGTGGCGTCGGAAAGCCGCAGCGCACCGACGAGCGCGATCATCGCCCCGTTGTCGGTGCAGAACTCGAGGTCCGGAAAATACACGGCACCGCCGCAGTTGCCGATCGCCGTCACCAGGCGCGAGCGCAACTCGCGATTGGCGCCGACCCCGCCGGCTACCACGAGCGAGACACGTCCCGTCGCACGGAGCGCCGCGAGCGCTTTGGCAACGAGGACGTCGACGACCGCGTGCTGGAACTCGCGCGCGATGTCGGCCTTGCGCGGCGTTTCGAGCGCACCTCCGGCCTCGGTGCGCCGAACCACGGTCAGCACTGCGGTCTTGAGCCCGGAAAAACTGAAGTCGAGATCGCCGCTTTCGAGCATCGGCCGCGGCAGCGACACCATGCCTTCGCGCCCTTTGTCCGCCAGTTCCGCGAGCGCGGGTCCGCCGGGATACGGCAACCCCAGAAGCGTCGCCGTCTTGTCGAACGCTTCGCCGGCGGCGTCGTCCAGCGTGTCGCCGAGCAACCGGTAGCGGCCGACTCCCAGGACGTCATAGAGTTGGCTGTGGCCGCCCGAAACGAGCAGCGCGACAAAGGGGAACGCTGGCTTGGGATCGGCGAGGAGCGGAGAGAGGAGATGCCCCTCGAGGTGATGAACGCCGACGACCGGCTTGCCGAGCGCGTAGCCCAGGGCGTTGGCCACACTGGCGCCGACCAGCAGCGCACCCGCAAGGCCGGGTCCCTGCGTGTAGGCGATGCCGTCGAGATCGCGCAACGTCGCTCCCGCTTCGGCCAGCACGCGCTGCGCGAGCGGCACGACGCGCTTGATGTGATCGCGCGAAGCGAGCTCCGGAACCACGCCGCCGTAGGGGGCGTGCACCGCCACCTGGGAGTGAAGCGCGTGCGCGAGCAGTCCGCGGACCGTATCGTAGACGGCGAGCCCGGTCTCGTCGCAGGAGGTTTCGATGCCGAGGACGCGCATGGGGTGAGCGGGACGGACCCGCATTCGGCTGGCCGGCGGCCCGCACCGCGGGTCGGTGAAGGCGCGTGCCGTCGATGCGCACCGATTATAGTGGGCTTGCGCGAGGGCGCCGGCGCTGCTATAGTGGCGAGCTATCGCAAGTCACTGTAACCCAAAGGAATTCGATTTCATGCCCAGCGTCCGCGTCCGCGACAACGAGCCCTTCGAAGTGGCGCTCCGCCGCTTCAAGCGCACCATCGAGAAGACCGGTCTCCTCACCGAATTGCGCGCCCGCGAGTTCTACGAAAAGCCGACCGCCGAGCGCAAGCGCAAGCTCGCCGCCGCGGTGAAGCGCCATTACAAGCGTCTGCGCAGCCAGCAGCTGCCGCCGAAACTCTATTAAGAAACGCCGTCGTGATGCCGAAAATTCAGATGGTTACCACCACGGGTTTCATGCCTCGGGGTCGGGCGGGCCCGAGGGAAAACTATTGAGCGAACGTCCGTCGCACGTGATTTGAAGGGGGGCGAAGCAATTCGCCCCTCTTTGCTTGGGGTGCTCCATGGCATTGAAGGCCCGCATCATCGAAGACATGAAGAACGCCATGCGCGCGCACGACGCGGCGCGCCTGTCGACGATCCGGATGCTGCTCGCCGCGATCAAGCAGCGCGAGGTCGACGAGCGGATCGAGTTGACCGACGCCGACGTGCTCGCGGTGATCGACACGATGGTGAAGCAGCGCAAGGACTCGATCACGCAGTTTGTCTCAGGGCACCGCGAGGATCTCGCGGCGAAGGAGCGTGCCGAGATTGCAGTGCTCACCGCGTACATGCCGGCGCAACTCTCGGACGCCGAGATCGACGCCGAGATCGGAGCCGCCATCGCCGCCGCGGGCGCGGCCGGAATGGCGGCGATGGGCAAGGTGATGGGCATTCTGAAGCCCAGGCTCGCCGGCCGCGCCGACCTTTCCGTCGTCTCCGCCAAGGTGAAGGCCAGGCTCGCGGTCTGAACGGTCGCGGCGCCCCGCGGGAAGCGAAGTCCGATCGGAAGCCTTTCGCTCTCGCCGCGCTTGCCTATAATTGGATTGTTCCCTGCCGTGTGGCGCGTCCGGCCGGTCCGTTGATCGCGGGCCGGCCGTGATGCCTCGCCTCGGTCGAGCAGCGTTAAGGCAATGATTCCAAACGATTTCATTCAGACGCTGCTTTCCCGCATCGATATCGTCGATGTCGTCGACCGCTACGTTCCGCTGAAAAAGGCCGGCGCCAATTACGTCGCCTGCTGCCCCTTCCATAGCGAGAAGACGCCCTCCTTCACCGTGAGCCAGTCAAAGCAGTTCTATCACTGCTTCGGTTGCGGCGCGCATGGGACGGCGATCGGCTTTCTGATGGAATACGGCGGGAAGGCCTTTCCCGATGCGGTCGAGGAGCTCGCCCGCGATGCCGGCCTCGAGGTTCCGCGCGTGGAAACGCGTCCGGGCGAGGCCGGGCGGCGTGAGCAGGCGCAGGATCTGTCGTCGCTGCTGCTGGCGGCGGCGAAATTCTATCGTGCGCAATTGAAGGACGCGCCGCACGCCATCGAATACCTGAAAGGGCGCGGGCTTACGGGCGCCATCGCGGGGCAATTCGGCATCGGCTACGCGCCGGACGCCTGGCAGCCGCTGGCTGCCGCGGTCGACAGGTACGATGCCCCGGAGCTCGAAACCGCGGGGCTCGTCATCGCGGGAGACGGCGGCAAACGCTACGACCGCTTCCGCGATCGGATCATGTTCCCGATCCATGACAGCCGCGGCCAGGTGATCGGCTTTGGCGGTCGCGTGCTGGGTGAAGGCGAGCCCAAGTATCTCAACTCGCCGGAAACGCCGCTGTTCTCCAAAGGGCGCGAGCTTTACGGCCTCTTCCTCGCCCGCAATGCGATCCGCGACGCGGGCAAGGTGGTGGTCGTCGAAGGGTACATGGACGTCGTCGCCCTCGCCCAGCATGGCGTCGACTACACCGTCGCAACGCTCGGAACGGCCACGACGCCCGTGCACGTCCAGAAGCTCTTCCGCCTCACCGACACCATCGTCTTCTGCTTCGACGGCGACAACGCGGGGCGCAAGGCAGCGTGGCGGGCGCTCGAAAATACGTTGCCCGCCCTCGCGGACGGCAAGAACGCGGTTTTCCTGTTCCTCCCCGAGGGCGAGGACCCGGACGACTACGTGCGCAAGCGCGGCAAAGCGCCGTTCGAAGAGCTGCTCGAGAGGGCGACGCCATTGTCCGAGTTTCTGCTGTCCGAGCTCGCGGCGCGGCATCCGCCTAGGACCGCCGAAGGAGGCGCGGCGCTGGCCGCCGCTGCCCGGCCCTATTTTGCGCAGCTCAATGCGCCGATCCTGTCGGCTCTCCTGCGCCGGCGCCTGGCCGATCTGACGGGATTGCCGGAAACGGAGCTCCGAGCACTGTTGCGGCAGGGCGGGTCCGGCGACGCAAGACAGCGTCACGCGGTTGCCGCCGACGATCAGCGGACAATGCAGAGGGCCGTTGCACATGGCAGAACCGGCGCGCGGCGCGCGCCGTCGCTCGTCCGAGAACTGATCCAGGGATTGCTGCTCCAACCCGATCTGGCACGGGTCATCGCTCTGCCGCGCCCCGACGATGGCACGGCGGACGGCGCCGCGCTCGCCGCCTTGGCTGATTTCTGCGTCCACAGTGAGCATCCACTGACCACGGCCAGGGTGATCCAGCATTTCGTGGGAAGCCCGCACGAGGGAATCCTCACCGACGCGCTGGTGACGGCTGAAGACCACCGCATCACCGCCGAGCAAGCCGCCGAACACCTGAAGGCCGGCGTCGGCCGTTACTGGCAGCAGGCGCAGCGCGCGGGTCGGGCCGTCTCCAGCGCTGCCGAAGCCGAGGCGCTGGCGGGAACCACGCCCGAAGAAGCCGAACGCCTTCGGCAGCTCGAGATGGTGCGGCGCGGATCGGCCGCAAGCGAACCTCCGGCGGCGCCCCGAAACGGATCGTGAGCGGCGCGATGCGACCGGTGGGTCGGATCCGGGAAGGGTCGGCACAGTTTGCCCTTCACCCCGGGGTTATTCGTCACGGTGTGGATAACCAGATGATATAATTTGAGGTTTTCCTGATCGCCCCGATATTGGGATCAACAGTATCCGAAACTCCAGGACTCCCATGGCCAAGAAGCCCGCGAAGCCCGTTCGCAGATCGCCTGCCCAGGCAAAACCCCGCACGCCCGCCGGGAAGAAAAAGCTCAACGGCAAGGCGAAGGCATCGCCGTCCCCGGCGCGAAAAAAGGCCGTTCCGAAGAAGCCTGCGCGGCCTGCGGCCAAGGTGAAGAAGCCGGGGGCGCGGTCGAAGTCCAGAGTCGCATCGCCCACAAAAAAGAAGCCGATCGCGAGAAAGCCGCTTCCCAAGGCGAGGGTCGCGAAGTCGCCTGCGAAGGCTAAGCCGGCGGCAAGGACGCCAGGTGCCAATGGCAAGCCGGTGCACAAGACCACCGCCGGGCTCCCTGCGAAGCCCGCAGCACCGGCGATCCTCGCCGGCAAGGGGGCGAAAGGCATGGCGCTTCCGGTGCCAGGCCACAAGCCCACTCCGAGTGAGATCGCTGCGAAGATCGCCGGCAAGCGCGCCGAGGACGCGAGCCGCAAGGGCAAGAACGGCAAGCACGCAGAAATCGCCCCGCGTGTGCTCACGCCTGCGGACGTCGAGGCGCGCAAGCGCCGCCTGAAGAGCCTGATCGTGCTCGGCAAGGAGCGCGGATTCCTCACGTTCGCCGAGATCAACGACCATCTCCCCGACGACGTTCTCGATGCCGAACAGATCGAGGGCATCATCAGCATGATCGGCGACATGGGGATCCAGGTTTACGACGAGGCCCCGGACGCCGAAACACTGCTGATGTCGGACGCGGCGCCAACTGCGCCCGCCGAGGACGTCGAGGAAGCCGCCGAAGCCGCGGTATCGACGCTCGATTCCGAATTCGGCCGCACGACCGATCCCGTGCGCATGTACATGCGCGAAATGGGCTCGGTCGAACTCCTCACCCGCGAAGGCGAAATCGAGATCGCGAAGCGGATCGAGGAAGGCCTCAAGCACATGATCATGGCCATTTCGGCCTGCCCGATGACGGTCGCGCAGATCCTGGAGCTCGCGGGCCGCATCGAAAAGGACGAGCTCAAGATCGACGACCTGGTCGACGGTCTGATGGATTTCAAGGAGGAGCTCGACGCTGTCGAGGACACCGACGACGATATCGAGGAAGAGGAGGACGAAGGCGACGCGGGGGCGATCGCCGCGGAGAACCTCGAACGGCTGAAGGTCGCCGCCCTCGAGCGCTTCGCGACGATCCGCAAGCTGTTCGCGCGGATGCTGGTCGTGCTGACCAAGGACGGTCACAAGGCGCCGAAATACCTCGAGCTGCAGAAGAAGATATCCGCGGAGCTGATGCAGATCCGCTTCGCCGCGCGCCAGGTCGAGCGCCTGTGCGATTCCGTGCGCAGCGAGGTCGACAGCATCCGGCAGATCGAGCGCAAGATCCAGGACCTGGTTGTCAACAAGGGCGGCATGCCGCGGCCGGATTTCATCAAGAATTTCCCGAACAACGAGACGAGCCTGCGCTGGATCGATCGCGAGGTCGCCGCGCATCATCCGTACAGCGAGCAACTCGCCAAGTATCGGCAGGCGATCGTCGAGCAGCAGCAGAAGATCCTCAATCTCCAGGCGCGGGTGATGATCCCCTTGAAGGACCTGAAGGAGATCAACAAGCAGATGTCGACGGGAGAGGCCAAGGCGCGCAAGGCCAAGCGCGAGATGACCGAGGCGAACCTGCGCCTCGTGATCTCGATCGCGAAGAAATACACGAACCGCGGCCTGCAGTTCCTCGACCTGATCCAGGAGGGCAACATCGGCCTCATGAAGGCGGTCGACAAGTTCGAATACCGGCGTGGCTACAAGTTCTCCACCTACGCGACGTGGTGGATCCGGCAGGCGATCACCCGCTCGATCGCCGACCAGGCGCGCACGATCCGCATTCCGGTGCACATGATCGAGACGATCAACAAGATGAATCGGATCTCGCGGCAGATCCTGCAGGAAACCGGGCAGGAGCCCGATCCCGCGCTGCTCGCCGAAAAGATGGAGATGCCCGAGGAGAAGATCCGCAAGATCCTGAAGATCAGCAAGGAGCCGATCTCGATGGAGACGCCGATCGGCGACGACGACGACTCGCACCTCGGCGATTTCATCGAGGACCTGGCCACGGTGTCGCCGTCGGACGCCGCGGTCAATGCGAGCCTGCGCGATGTCTGCAAGGACATCCTCGACACGCTCACTCCGCGCGAGGCGAAGGTGCTGCGGATGCGCTTCGGCATCGAGATGAATACCGACCATACGCTCGAAGAAGTCGGCAAGCAGTTCGACGTCACACGCGAACGCATTCGCCAGATCGAGGCGAAGGCGCTGCGCAAGTTGCGCCATCCCTCTCGCTCCGAAAAGCTGCGGAGCTTCCTCGAGGGCGAGTAGCGGCGCGAGCAGCCGGCGAGGGGCCCCGTTGACGCGAAGCGCAATGGGGGGGATCGACGGCGATTGCGAGTCGACGCTTGAGGCCGACAGCAAGGCTGTAGTGGTCTGCGCCGGGGCGGAGGCCGAGCGCGGCGGGCGAGGCGCCAGCCGAGGCGAGGCCCGAAGGGCGCGTCGCTGAGCGAGCGCGGCGACGGACGGCGTAGCGCGAAACAACAAATGCGCGGAGGCCGCGGCGTAAGCGCGGCGGGCGAGGCGCCCGCAGCGCCAAGGACGTTTCCGCGAGCACAGCGAAGCCAAGGCTCGAAGAGCGCGTCTGCGAGCGGGAGCGGCGCCCGACCCTTTCGCGCAGCGGGCTTCGCCATCGGCGCGGACGGCGCATCGAGGGCGCGTCGCCGAGCGAGGGCGGCCGACGCAGGCAGGTTTCGGCCGGCTCTAAGGCCGTCGGAGAGTCTGATGCCCTTGTCGGAATTTATTACAGATTCTGTAGGATACCGAGCGCGCGAAACACGGCTTGCCCCCAATTCTTTGAATATGAACAGTTATCTAATGACGACCGTCTTGGCATAGGAGATGCTTATCGATCCTAGCCACATCTTCGAACTGTAAAGTCAGGTCGGTGCAGGCAAGGGGGCGGACAAAAAATGAAGATCCGATCGATTCTGCGTCATGGGCTTCTCGTCGCGGCAGCCTGCGGGATGCTCTCGGCGGTGCCCGCTGCGGAAGGCACCTCACTCAAGGTGACGGGTTGGGCCGTGGGCGGCAGCCCCGAGCTTGTCAGCGTCACCGGGCATAACAATATCCTGGCCGGTGCCTTCACCGGGATCTGGGACGGCAACAGCGCGAGTCCGATCACGTTCTATTGCGCCGAGCTGACCCAGACCTTCAACTTCGGAACGCTTTATGATTACACGGCAACGCCGCTCGCGAACGCCCAGCTCTCCGCCTTGTTCGACGAGGCGTATACGACATCGCTGATGAACGCGGACGATTCGGCGGCGTTCCAGCTCGCGGTCTGGGAAATCCTCGCCGGCGACGACATGAATTTGACAACTGGCGCATTCAAGGCGACCGCCGGCAAAGCGACCGTGATCGGTCTTGCGGACACGTGGCTCGCCGGACTCAAACTGCCCGGAAATTATGACCTAACACTCCTCGCCAACGGCGACCATCAGGACTTCGTCACCGGCGTGCGGCGCGAAAAACGCATCGTTCCGGAGCCCGCGTCTCCGGCGCTTCTGGCCGTGGCGCTCGCTGCGATGGCATTGGTGACGCGACGCCGCGCCAAGACTTGACTCGCTCAACCGGGTCGCTTGGCCGTCTTCGCCGCGACAGATCAGTCCCTGTGTTTGTACTCGCCACGTCTCCGGACGTGGTTTTTTTTGCCTTCTCGGGGTTCGCACCACCGACCCGCGCACTGCGGGAATCGGGAGAATCGTCCGGCGCGACTGTCGCCGTCAGCGCAGAAAGAGCACTGGGATCCTGCTTCCGGCGAGGACCTTGGTCGCGACGGAGCCCATCACCAGGTTCGCGAGTGCAGTGTGGCCATGCGTGCCCATGACGATCAGGTCGGCATCGGAAACCGCGTGGCGGACGATTTCCGCAGCCGGATCGCCGACGCATTTCTCGACGGCGTACTTCATCCCGCACGCATCGAGGAGCTTTCGTGCCGGCTCGAGCGCCGCCTCGCTCTCCTCGCCGTAATACTCGGCGACGGCGTCGCGGCCCGCCCAGGCGGCCGCCGCCTTGTAGGGAATCGGCGGATGCGCGTGCAGCAGCGTGAGCGCCGGCGCGTCGTGAAACCAATGCATCCGCTCGGCGAGCGCGGCAACCGCCGCAAGCGAAGCGGCGGAACCGTCAACGGCGACGAGAATCTTCATGGGACTTTCCGAAATTGGGAGATAGGCACCGTACGCGACACGCGCACCGCCCGAAGGTCGCTTCAGGTGAGGTCGAGCACCATGTTCACCTGTTCCGGCTCGTTCGGATCTTCGTGCGTCACGAAGCCGAGCGCTTCGGTGAAATGTCGCATGTTGGCGTTGCTTCGCAGCACCGCGCCTTCGAGACGCGACAACCCGCGGCGCTTCGCGTATTCGATCAGGCGCCGCATCAGCGTACGCGCCACGCCGCGGCCCTGCCACGCGTCGGCGACGACGACGGCGAATTCGGCGCTTTCCCGGTCCGGATTCGCGATGTAACGCGCTACACCGACGAACTTCGATCGCCCGTCCGCGTCGTCGATCGCGACCAGCGCGAGCTCGCGGTCGTAATCGACCTGGGTGAATCGCGCGAGCATCGCCGGCGTGAGCTCGTGCAAGCGGTAGAAGAAGCGGAAGTAACGGCTCTGCTCCGATAGCCCGTTGACGAACGCGCGCTCGAGCTCCGCATCCTCGGGCCGGATCGGCCGCACGTGCAGCGGCGTGCCGTCCTTCAGGTGAACGTCGGCGACCAGCTCGATCGGGTACGGATGGATCGCCATGTGCCGGTAGCCCGTCGCCGGGAATCTGCGCTTGGGATCGATGACGACGCGCGCGCCGGCGATGACGGCGACGCCATCGGCGATCCGCACCGGGTCGAGCGTCAGCGTGCGCACCCACGGAAGCATGCACACGAGGCTCGACACCTGCAGCAGGACCTGGACCGGCGGCTCGAATGCGGTCGCCGCTTCGCGCCCCGCGCGCAGCGTGTCGGCGGTGCGCGTGCCGCTGATCGCGTCGAGCGCGAGCCGGTAATTGAGCGGCGGCAGCAGCACGACGCGTTCGCCATCCGCCAATGCCACAGCGCCGCTGTTGCCGAAGGTGATCACCGGGCCGAACACGGCGTCGGTGTGCACGGCGATCGCGATATCGTGGCTGTCCGCGAGCCGCCGCTCCTTGCGCACGATCACTCCGGCGTGGGCGTCCTTGCGGCGAAACGCACGCTGGACGCCATGCTGCATCTCGCCGTAGGCGCGCGTCAGCATCCGTCCGTCGCGCAGGTTCGTCCGTGCGAGCGGCAGCGGCGACTTGGCCGGCAGGCCCGGCGCGTCGAGCTTCAGCGTCACGGGATAGCCCAGCCGGCGCGCAATGGCGAGCGCTTCCTTCAGCGTATCGGCGGCCTCGGCCGGCGCGACCGGCAGCCCGAACACGGCGAGCAATTGCTGCGTTTGCAGATCGGTTAGCACCGTCCGGTTCGCGCCGGCGGCTTCGTCACGGATCCGTTCGGTCAGCGTGATGTCGAGGGCCTGCGGTTCGGGCAGCGACGGCGGCACCTCGAGCAGCCACGCCTGGTTCCTCCGATACGCGGCCAGGAATGAGAACGCCTCGACCGCGTTCTCCGGCGTGTAGAAATCCGGCGATGCCGCCCGCTTCCAGCGCATCGCGAACGTTGCGGCGCTCGATCGCGCCAAGCCACGCGCCCAGCACCGGCTTGGACGCGCTGCGAGCGACTGACGCCACCGCGCGCGCAGCGTCCGTCGCGCCGGTCAGGGGACGATCGACGTGAAGGGCGAGCACGGCATCGACGTTCGGGTCGGCGAGCGTAGCCGCGACGGCGGCGGCGAGGCGCTCCGCCGGCGCGTCGCCGCGAATGTTGACCGGATTGGAACAGGGAAGATGCGCGGGCAGCACCGCTGCAAGCGCGGCCTGCGTTTCCGGCGTCAGCACTGCGAGCGGGACGCCGCGATCGGCCGCGCTGTCGGCGGCGAGCGTCCCCGGTCCGTGGCCGTTGGTAACGATCGCCAGATGGTCGCTCGCTCGGAATCCTGCCCATGGCGAGAATCCGCGCAGCGGAAAAGAGCTGCGTGTACGTCATCGCGCGCACGGTGCCGGCCCGCTTGCATCGCGGCATCGAACACCGCGTCGGGCTGCGGGGCGTCCGGTTCGCCGGCGCTCCCTTCCTTCGACCGGCCCGCACGCAGGACGACGACCGGCTTGGTCCGCGCCGCCGCGCGCAGCGCCGAGAGGAATCCACGCGCGTCGCGGATCGTTTCGACGTACAGCAGGATGCCGTCGGTCCCCGGATCGTGCAGCAGCGCGTCGAGCAATTCGCCGAAGCCGACGTCGTAGGCACCGCCGAGCGCTGCGACGGTGGAAAAGCCGATGCCGAGCGGCGTGGCGAAATTGAGCATCGCCGTGCACACAGCGCCCGATTGCGCGATCAGCGCGAGCCGCCCCGGACGCGCGACGGCGGCGCCCATCGTCGCATTGAGCCCGACATCGGTGCGGATCACGCCGAATGCGTGCGGCCCGAGGAGCCGGATGCGCCGTTTTTTCGCAACGGCGATCAGGTCGCGCTCCCAGCGCCGGGCGTCGCCTACGTCGGCGGGAGGTGCCGAAAAGAGGATTGCCGCCTTCACGCCCGCGCGTGCGCCATCGTCGAGAATGCCGGGCACGGCGGCGCAGGGTACGGCGATCAACGCGAGATCGACGGGCTTTCCGATCGCATGCAACGACGCGTGACAGCGCTTGCCGAGCACGCGCCGATGGTGGGGATTGACGAGATGGAGGTCGCCCTTGAACTCGCCGTCCAGCAGATTTTCGAAGACCACTCGGCCCGTCGAGCCGGGGCGGCTCGGTCGCGCCCACCAAAGCGACGGAGGCCGGCATCAACAGCGGACGCAAGTAATGGTGCAGGCTGATCATCGGATGACGCGGCGCCGAAGGCTCAGCTCGCGCAACGAGGGCCGGTGCGACATCCTTTCGATTGCCGTTCCTCCTTCCGATCCAGCGCTCGCGCGCACGCATGCATCCAACGTGGCGTCTCCCGGCGCTGTTGCCGCAAGCGATTGTAGCAAACCGGCGTCGCCACCGCCGGTCCGTGCACGCGACGCCGATCGATGAACGACAAAGAGCGAATGCGCCGGTCAGCTATACTCTGGTGCCTTCCGCGTTCGAGACGGTGCGCGGCCGTCAGCAACGGCGCTCCTTCGATTTCGAGACCGCGGGCCCGTAGCTCAGACGGTTAGAGCAGAGGACTCATAATCCTTTGGTCGCTGGTTCGAATCCAGCCGGGCCCACCCAGCTTTCAAAGGATTGGCGTGACGTTCGTGCGTCTCCATGCCGGCGTATTGCCCCATGAAATTGGCCGTCCGCGGTAGGTAAACACGCGCTCGGGGTGCTTACCGAGTTGCCGCCGCAAGACCTCCCGTGCGGTCGCGTTGAGCGGCACGGCAATCGGCCTGCGATTCTTCGATTGAGCCGCGCCGACCCAGGCATGGCCGGTATCAAGGTTCCCAAACGCCGTTGATGAGGTCGTTGCGGAGGAATAGGAATACCGTCCACCGGTTGCAGCGACCGGCGGCGCAAGACACGCGAGACCCAACGCCAAGGCAGCGACACCGAACCGCATCGCCCCTCCCCCGGCTTCTGCTTCATGCCGACGATAACGACATCGTTCGCCGCAATCGCAGCCTGCACCTCCTCGACGATGTCGCGGTGGCTGTCTTGAATCTTCTGACGGATCGCAGGATAGATGTGGGATTCGTCGAGGATGTTACAGGTCATGAATCACCTTTGGCGTCATACGTGCTCAGTCTCGCAAGATATACAGCCCCAAGCAGAGCACGCAACCGATGGCGTAGATCAGCCAAGTCTGGGGAACAAAATACGGATAAACCATCAAGGCGACGCCGAAGACCATAGGCTTCCATAGCACCATCTTCCTGCCGTACATGAACGCTCCAGCGCCAATTGCCCCAAACAGCAGGGAGGCAAAAAGCGCGGCTGGGTTTGAAAACATGGGTTGAATCGTGAGGGGGCTGCGGCAGGGTGTGATCCACGACCGCAAATAGTCCTCACTGGATCCAAGTGCACCGGGGTCGAAACTGCTCGGTCCGCATGGGGTGAATTGCCGCTTCGCATTAAGAGAGGCTAGGCAACATGACTGTTGGCAAGGGCTGCACGGATCTGTTTGGCGGTTGCGTCCAGAGTGGCGCGTTCAGGCAACGAACCGTACTGCGGCGGGTGCCGGAGACCAAATCCGTCGCTACTGAAGCGTGGGAGAACGTGCAGGTGAACGTGATCAATCTCCTGTCCGGCGGCTACGCCGTCAGCAAGGAACAGATTGACGCCCTCGCAACGGATACCGCTGACGCGAAGGGCTTGGGCCAGTCGCTGTGCAACGCGGAACAGATGTGAACCTACGTCAGCATCGAGTTCGGCCAGATTCGCAGCGTGGTCGTTTGGCACTACCAAGAGGTGCCCGGGAGTGACTGGCCGAATGTCCAAGAAAGCACTGACCGTGTTATCGCGATAGATGACGCTCGCCGTCTCCCGTCCGGCCACGATTTCGCAAAACACGCAGGCGGTCGACTCCGGAGGCATGTTGCTTAACGGACAAGACTAACCGCCGCTAAGCCGACGGCGCGTAAAGCCCTGCCAGCGACGGATCCGGGTTGAGCCAGAGGTTAGCCGCCGGTCGATTCAAGTAAGACACGTTTGACATCGGATCTCTGCCGCTCTGCTTCGGCCAGTGCTTCAGCAAGCACCCCGGGTTGTTGTGCGACGGGCCACGTCGTGTTTGACCACTCCTCAGCGGCCAACGAATTGGTGCCGCGAAGCATTGAAGAGACCCGAATAAGTGCCTTCAAGTACGTTGAGACAAGACGATGCGTCTCTTCAGTGAGGTAAAGTGAATTCTTGAGGAAAGTCGAGTTGACCTCATTCTGCAGCGCGCGGAGGCTGGCCTCATTGAGCGATTGCCCTGAGCGCAGCGCGATATTGGCTTCTTCAAGCTTCGACCAGATAGCCTCTGCCGCCTTCCGGCGCGACTCCGCCACTACGCTGCGGCTCTGGTTTATGGCTGTCCGCCGCCACTGGTAGAAGCCGATGGCGGCAACGATCAACGTTCCCAAGAGGGCGAGAAACGGGCCGATGTTGGGGGCTAGTGCGTTCATCCGGCGAAACGAGAAGTAGCAAAACTAGACGGAAGGCAATCCGTCACTGCGCGCTGCACTCATCCGAAGGCCGAAAGCTTCCACAATAGTTACGCGGTCGCTTCGCATTAATAAGGCCTAACAGCGCCCGCGTCGACAATCTATTCGGCAGGTCGTCTGTGGTCAACTCGAGCCATCCGCCGGCCGACTCGCGTCGAGGTCGATGCTCATTTTCGCCGCAAATATTTGGCGGAAATCGGATCCCACGCCGTGTTAGGTCGCGGTGGTCTAGCAGGGTATCACTCCGCGAGTGCAAATAGTCCTGAGTGGTGCCAAGCGCGCCGTCGGTTGAAACCGGTTGGTCCGATGGGATGCCTTGCCGCATCTCCCGTGCTCGCGGAGAATTATGAAACAGCGTCGAACGTTTCTGGCTTGCGTTCTGGTGCGGCCTCGGTAGGCTCAGTAGGGGTTGGCAGAGCTCTCCAGCACGCCGACGCGTAGCAAGCCCGGCAACAACTCGCGCAGCAGGGCAAGACGCTTTGCATCCATCTCCGGGCCAAGCTGAGAAAGGCCGGTAATATGGCCCCCCGGCCGGCATAGGCTCGCCACGAGACCGGTGCTCACCGCGTCTACTGCGGACCAAATAACGATAGGTATCGCGCTCGTGGCATTCATGGCCGCCAGTGTGGCAGCCGTGCTTTGCGTCGCGATGATCTCCACCTTGAGCCGAACGAGTTCCTCCGCGAAGGGTCGGAGAAGCTCGACTCTCCCATTGGCGTCGCGTCGTTCGACGAGAAGATTCTGGCCCTCCACCCAACCTAGTGCCCGCAAAGGCGCGGCTTCCTGTGTCAGCTCGGCTTGGGTCGGCGACGGATCGAGCGATAAGACCCCCATTCTCCGGACGATTGCCGCTCTTTGCGCGATGGCAGCGAGCGGTGCAGCAACGATCCCTGCGGCTCAGCGCCGATGAACGTTCGTCGATCCATCGCTGAATTTCGGGGGATTGGAACTCAACCGTACCACATCCATCGGCAGGGTTTGATCCGCCCGGTAGATGCTGGCGCGAACGCAGAATTAATCTTGCGACCCGGTAAGGTCAGAGTTCCTCTTCTACTCTGACCGGCGCTTCTTGTTGCCTCCATGCCGCCGCAGGATCACGCATGAGGCGCTCAGACCGGTGTGCTGCGGCCACCCTACTTCCCAACAGCCCTGAATGCTGGAGGCCATACAATCTCGGGCCGAGAGCAGACGCGCGAGGTTCGACGGCGAGACTGCACAGTCTGCCCGCCGCAGTGCGCGGCATTGCGGCATCCGTACGCGCTCAATCCGGGCCGACGGCAATCGCGCCGAGTCGCCTGCGGATGATTAGGCTGCGATGCGCCCGGCGGCCTTGATCAATGTGCGGAATACCTGCGCGTTTGGGCAGAAGCTATGGTCGCCCTCGACTTTTCCGGCGAGCCACCTTTCGCACAAGCCCTCGGACCGGCACCTGAGGCATCGGCTTTGCACGTCCTTCATCATGGCCCGGGCGTCACCGTGCGTGGCAACTTCGGGAGCCGCGCCGGCAAGTGCCAGCATGTTCATCAGGCGCCTCCGCGAGGCAGCCACCATGTCTCTCGAAAACCACAGGATCAGGCCAAGGCTCACTCCCACCATGACTACGGCCACGCCGATCTGAAACAAGGTTGGGTTCATGGTCCAGCTCTCCTATTGACTCGACTTGCCGTGCTCCAAGACACGCATTTGCGAAGCGCGCACCAAGAGTTTATTTTTCCCCCGGCACGCGGGCAATACCTTGGTGCAGGTCAAGAAGATGGCAATGCCGCGCTGCAGCGCGAGCCGGCAGACCCGTCCGAGTCGGCGCGGGCGCCAAAACGAGTTCCGGATGCCGCTGCCCGCGCGTCGCCCCCACGTCGCGGGTAGAGTGATGCCATGAACAACATGGCCTCAACACCGCGCACCGCCCTGCTCGCCGGCGCCACCGGCCTCGTCGGTCGCGCACTTTTGTCACTGCTGCTTGCCAGCAAGCAATACCTGAGGGTTCATGTCCTGCTGCGCCGCAAACTGCCAGCCATCAAGGCCAGCGCCAAGCTGAGGATTCACCAAGTCGACTTTGCACGGCTGCCCGAAGGCTTCCCGAGGATTGATGACGTCTTCATCGCGCTGGGCACGACCATCAAGGCCGCCGGATCGCAAGCCGCGTTTCGTCAGGTGGACTTTGATTTTGTGGTGAACACCGCACGAGCTGCTAGAGCCGCAGGTGCGACGCGGTTGGCGGTCGTGTCCGCACTGGGCGCAGATGCAAACTCGCGCGTCTTCTACAGCCGTGTGAAAGGCGAGATGCAGGACGCCGTTACGCAGCTCGGCTACGAAACGGTCGTGATCGCGCAGCCATCGATGCTGCTGGGCGACCGGACAGCTCTGGGACAACCGGCCCGCAGTGGCGAAATATGGGCGGCGAGACTGCTCGGGCCGCTGGGTTGGATCGTCCCGAAGGGAGTGCGGCCGATCCCGGCCTCAGCCGTTGCCTCGGCATTGCTTGCTGCCATCCTCGACGGGAAGCCCGGGCTTCAAGTGCTGCAATCGGCAGAAATGCAAGAGCGCGGCTGATCTGGCCGAGGCTCTCGGTTGCCTCTGTGCCGCTCCAGAATCGCGCAGGAGGCGCTCCAACCGTCGCGATGGTCCGGTATGTCTCGCAACGATTGGCTGCGCCGTGGCGCGATTGCGTGGCTCATCGGCGGAGCAGCGCCGCCAGCAAGCTGACCACGCCCACCACAACGAATGGCCGGGTCCGCGATTGCGGCAGCTAACGCGCACGGCTACGATCCCACCTCGTTACCACGCCAAGGGAGGTTGCATGGGTTTGCGCGTCAATCTCGGTTGCGGCCGTTCGCCGCTGGAAGGATGGGTCAACGTCGACATCGCGCCGCTCCCGGGCGTCGATGTCGTGGCCGACCTCGAGACCTGCCGGACGCAGCCGCTGCCGTTCCCAGACAACGCCGTGTCCGAATTGCAGATGTCGCACGTACTGGAGCATATCGACGACACTTTGGCACTGATGCAGGAGCTGCACCGGATCGCCGAACCGGGTGCCCACCTAACCATTCGTTCGCCCTACGGATCGAGTGATGATGCCGACGAGGACCCGACGCATCGCCACCGGTTCTTCATGAATAGCTTCGGCTATTTCTCGCAGCCGCTCTATTGGCGCGCTGACTACGGTTACCGTGGTGACTGGGGGGAGCCGACGATCACGCTGGTCGTCCGGCAATCGGAAAACGCGGGACTGTCTGCCGAGGCGGTTTTGCGGAAGGTGCAGCAACTGCGAAATGTCGTCGTCGAGATGGTTGCCGTGCTCATGGCGATCAAGCCGATCCGGCCGGCGGAGCGGTCGCTGCAGCGGAAACCGACGGTAAGACTGCAACTCGTTTGAGGCACATGTTGGTGCCGCCTACAGGAAACCTAGCTAGTCCCACGCTCCCTGCGGGCCATCCGTTTCAACATGTGCAGTCGTCTGACTACTGGACGGCGACTACCCTGGCCGATGCCGCCAGCGGCGCGTACGCCGTGGACTTCGCCGATGGGGGCGTGACCTCCATCGCTAAGACCAGCAACACCTATGTCTGGTGTGTGCGCGGCGGACAGGGGGTGAATCCTCAGTGATAGTCGCTAGCTGACGGGAAATGGAAGGCAGGGTTCGGTCGGGTCCGGATCGATTTTTCAATGGCCGTCCCGCTAACCTATAGACGGGTCCGATTGCAGCCACCCGATTGAGCCTTTCAATACGGCAGCGTCGAACGCCGTGAAGATCGAGGCGGCGACGGAGAGAAGCCGGCAGGCGCTTGCACTCGGAGACTGCGCTGGCTTGCCAGATAGCGGTCAGTCGCGATGGCCGCTGAGGGGCGTCTTCTGCCGAATGAGGGCATCGGCCTTTAGGCGGCACGCGGCCAGAACCGGTCATTCCCTACTTCGCGCCCAAGTCGGCCTTGTTCAGGGCACTTGTGGGCGGCGTCGGCATGGTGGCGCCCACTGCGTTGAGCGATGCTTTACGCTGTCGATATCCTCATAAGTGGCAAACGTCGACGAACCGTAAGGTGTACTCGTCTGCTGCGCGTGCGCGAAAGGCATCCAGGCAGAGGCAACTACGCCGACAAACATGCAGATGGCGACTTTCACGGGTTATCTCCTCGGGGGGATGGAAGTGAGGTCAGCCAACCAAAGAGTACGCGAATCCGTACAAAGGAACCCGTAAGAAGCATGGCACTCGCCGACCCGGGTGAGAAGGGGGGCGACGGCAACTAGTGACGCGAGATGCCCGACGTGCAGATGGGGCCGTCAGAATCCGAGGTATTCTCCAATGAGATCTTGTGCGGCCTGGCGCTACGATCCAGGCGGGTGATGAACCAACGCTTCGTCTTGCCCCAAACGCCGGGCGGAGCGAGGGTTCCAATGCCCGATTGTTAGTAGGCCGCCTGGTCCACGCTGGACTCGTCCACCATCGCGTAGAGCTTAGCGATGTCAGTGCTCGTGGCCGCGTACTCATTGTCCGTACCATCAAAGGCAAACGACCAGATTGTGGCTGCTTGTGGGCACGACCATGGGTGGGTGATTGGATATTAGCCGGCGCGCTTGCTGGCTGCGACAGATCGCGTCGACGTACTGCGGTCGCCGTCGCGCTTCAAAACGGTTTGCCAGAAGAACCCGTTCTGAAACGCAAGCAGCGCGAGGACTAGGAAGGTCTGCGTCTGCCCTGAGAACTGGCCGGCGCTCAGTAAGCCGAGAAAGACTATCGGCGACACAAGAATGGCAACGATTCCGTTGCGCAAGTGTGCCCACAATAACGCTTTGTCCCAGGCATCGAGCAGGTCGACCAGCACTTTGGCGCACATGCCAAGAACCATCGCGAGGAAGAGCGGCCAATACAGGCCCCAAAGGTCGCCAACATTCGCTGTCATACTGCTGCTCGCACTGCCGGCACCATCGCTCGGCATTGGTGGGGGCAGCTCGGGTGGGGTCTCCGATGGCTGACTGCCAGACGGTATGGCAGCCGGCGGCGCAGCCGCGATGGCGGCGCCCACAAAGAACGTGGCGAACGCATCGTTTGGGTTGGCATTACTCGACAAACGCAGTGATTCCTTGATGACCCATCCATACACGGGCCATCGCGACCCAGAGCGATAGGCAATCTGCACCCACGTCTTGGTCGAGAAGCCAAAGTCCGCAGTCGTCTCGCGGCACACAAAAACCTCCGTCCCAGAGGATAGATGCGCCCCGATATTCCCGCGCCAACCCACGCCAGTGACGTAGCGCGGAACGGTCTCGAAGACATCAGTGTCGGACGCCAGAACGGCCTTTCGGTCGCACCGCTGTTGTGCTAGGACGGAGGGAGCTAGGAGCGAAAGGACAACGGCCAACGCCGCAGCTGACCGGAAAGAGCGCCAATCCATGTGGATCTCCCGTTCGTGAACGCCCGGGGCGTCTCGTTTGCGAAGCCACACGAGCGCTACTGCGTGTATCGATTTCTTGTACGCTACTACACTACCCGTCGCATACGCCACTGTCCATTGCTAATGCCGGCAGGGGCAGATGCGAGTCGGCAACGTCGGTGAAATCTGCGCGGGGGGTGTATGAACGCACGTGAAGTCGCGCTACATACCCTTGCCGCTCCGGAGGGGCGGCGATGAAATGTCTAAACGCACTGGCAATAGCGGCAATCGCTCTTGTAGTCGCCTGTGCGCCGCTACCTACGGCACCTCCGGCTCCGCCCCCGCGCCTGCCAGCAACGGCGGCGCTGCCCGCGCACCCGCCGCCTGCACCGTTGACGCAAGACGGGCAGCCCGTCGCGTGGTGGTTCGTCTTCAAGTTCAATGCGAAGTCCTTTCCCGGGTGCGGCTCGGGCGCGGTGAGGGCCTGTCCATTCGGCGGCACGCCTCAGCCTTACTCCCAATTCAGCCAGCAGTATGTCTACGCGAGCAACACTAACCCGACGCTGCAGAAGGGGAGCGGCTGTGTCGGCGAGACGCTGAGCGATCCGCTTGGAGCAACGTTTGACGAAATCTACAACCAACCATTTCACTTCGTAGTCTGGAATGATCAGTTCTATGACGCACCCAAGATCCAGGGATGCTCGGGGTCTTGCAGCGCACCCTGGGGTCACTCCAAAGGAACGCTCGTCTGGAATGACGTGGGCGACGGGATGGTTTTGCAGGTGACGACACCATCCTGGCCGGCCTCAGCAAGTCGAGACCATCCGCGAGCACTGGATGGCAATACCCTCGGGTGTGTAGCGACGGACAACAATGTCCTGGTGAGCCAACACTTCTTTGCCCTGAAGCTGAGCAAAGACGATGTTGTGCAGGTATTGGCTGCACTCAAGAATGCGAGCGTAGTGACCGATCCGACGAATCCCGAGTTGGCCAACAACGGCGGGCCTGCCGACATTCAGGCACTGGTCTCGGAGCTCGGGGTGAAGTCCAACAGTACGACGTTCACCAAAGACACGCTCTCAACCGGAGTGGTGCTTATCTCCAAGCCGTCGCACCTCCATGTGCCACCTTGGCAATTTGTCTCCGCAGTTTTAGGCGGCGTGTCTCTTAGGACCGCAACCTGGTGGGCTAACCCGAAGATCTATACGACAACCGCCGGCGAGCAAATCGACTGTTGGGACGCCACGCTTGCACAACCCGGAGCGGTAGAGATCGCTACCACGGGTCAATGGGACGGAACGGACTTCGGTCTTGCGGGCGGACCAGGTCCGGATTTCAATCACGCAAAGATCGGTATTTCCATCTCCAATGCACAGCACTTGGCAATTCTTGGAGATATGAATCAGCAGGGTGCAATCACGGGAAATTGCGCGAGCAGCCAAAACGGGCGGGGCGGGTTGTTCTTCGTCATCCAGGACGAGGTGCTGTCATCAAGCATTGCCAACTTGGTCGAAGGCGATACTGGGCCGACCAGCGCCCCGTAGCAGACGGTCGGAGAGGGCCAAGCCGCCCCCTTAGTCGGCTAGTCGACGTAGGGCTAGTCTCCAAAGATCAAAGGATCAATGTCGGATCAAATGGACGGGGGGGGGCCTGTCTTGAAATGTCCTGCTCTGAATTAGACCTGACGGACGCTGTCCGCTGGGATTGAACCGAGAGCCGCGCAGAAAGCGGTCACCTCATTGTGAGTCGTGGGTGGGCGCTATCGACCCTTTTCTGCCTCTCGCGTGCTGGTGAAGCAGACGTTCGCGATGCTCGGTGATGGCCACAACTGGTCACTTCACTGTTCCATCTCGCGCGAACTAATTCTCGGACATGCCGTGACAACGGGAGCCCCCCGCAAATGAAAAGCGCCCCGAAGGGGCGCCGCTGATGTCTCGGTTGCGTTGACGCAGCTGACTCATCGCGTCGAACGCACTATTTCAGGCTTAATATCCACTGCGTTAGTTGCATCGCTTCCGCGTCGCTGATAACCGGGCGCGCACCCGGTGAAGGCATTATCATGGTCCCCCAGTGGTAGCCACCGGCTTCCGGCGTACCCTTCTTAATCATCTCCTTGAGCATTATCACCTGACCCGGAGTCGCATTTTGGCCCTTATATTTCAAAGCTATGCTTTGAAAGGAGGGTGCCAGCGTCGTCTTGTCTACTGCGTGGCAACTCAAGCACTGTTTCGCTTTGGCCAAGTCTAAGTTTGCGTCAGCAGACGCATTGGCGGATATGAATACCGCGCCGGCAAGCACAACAGCAACTGCAACTTCGCCTTTCATCATCGCCTCCACACTTGGACGTACGCACTACCCCGCCGACTGCCAAACTCTCGTGACCACCCCTGCCGCGAGAGCCACATTCGCGCATCCCGTTCGACTTGCCCGATGATTAGACAACAACAATACACTCCACCCTACGAACTCTGACGGTCTGGAATACATCTGGCAGCGTGATCGACACTTCCTCGAGCGCAAGGAATAACGAAGCGATTGTTGATGGAACTCAACAAACCCCGCCTTGTTTCGTTGAAAGGGCTTGAGACTTGGAAAAGCCGCAAGATGGATTCGGCAATGCCTGCATTTCCGCTTCGGATCGTCGTATCGGGCGCATTGCAGATTACCCGCAAAACCGTAAGGTGGCGACGCTTGCAAATGCGACTCGTCGAGGAGAATCCGCACGAAGCCTCTTACCGGGATACGCACGCCTACGTCCTGTATCGCGGCGGGCACCTCGACCAAGCGATTGAGCAAGAACGTATTGCGCTCGTCGGCGCCGCGAGCGATCCGCTCAGCGGAAAGCTATACACCATGTTTTTTCGTTTCCTAGCGGAGCGAGGCCGCTCGAATCTTTTCACAATAGTTCGCCACGACGGCGGCGACGTTGTCGTCGATTGCGCCATACCCGGGGCCGTTATCTTCGCCGGCCATCCTGAACAGGGCCTTGCGCGAGGATGCCAACGAGGCCCGTGTTGCCGCACCGCCTGGAGTCAGCGACGGGGTGCTGCCGGTGTGGCTCGTTGACGGCGCCGGGCCCGAGCAACGTACATCGACTGCGCGGATCAAGTTCGCGCGGACGACGCCGCGACCGCCTCACTCCCTGGAGACCACCCCGCGAGCGACTGCAATTGGTTGGCAATCGGGACCCTTGGGATCATTGCGGCCGCTCAAGCGCCCCGCGACGGCCAGTCCACTGAAGAGTCTAGGCGCTGCAGTCCGATCTTCGCGCAAGGACGTGTTGTGGTGCGCCTAAAAAACCAACTGCGCAGGAAGGATACCCCTACCACGTGAAGCCTCGAGCTCATGGGTGGTAGCTCGTAGACGTTCAAGGTACGAGGAACAAGGCCCGTCGCAAGGGTGCCCTCTGTTCTGCAGGGTGCATCTGGATGCACCTTCCCAGGAGGTGCGCAAAATCAAAGGGGGGTGCCTTGTACCCCCTTTGTGCCCTGTGCTTTCGCCAGCGCGGCAGAGTTCGCGGCGCGTTGCTGGTGCTCGTTGAGCCGCGAGCCGCGCGAGTGGGCAGCGTCGGCAAGTTTTACAAATTGCCTGCGAAGTTAGTTGACCAGCGAGGCTTTTGTTAGTGAAAACAAAAGCTTTCGAAGCAGGCACGGATGCTGCAACATCTTGAACTCTACGGGCTGTGGATCACTAGCATTGCGGGACGCGAGCCCAGAAGCGAACTTTCCTTTTCAGCAGAGCTAGCAGTTGCGCTTCGGGCAGTGAGAGGCGCTGAGCAGGATGTTGTTTGTTCGCCAGTGGGCTGTGTTTTCGGCATTGGCCAAATCGTAGGCAAGGCTGAGGGCGCTCCGCAAGAGACTCGACCGAGGGGGGATCCCGATGAAGAAGATCTGTGTCGTACTTGCCACGGCATTCTTCGGCGCGGCTCACACATTCGCGCCCGTTGTCGCACCGGCGTTTGCCGCGACTGCGGCCGGCGTCAACAGTGTCGCGATCGGCAACTTCAGCGTCTATTTTCCCGACGGCTGGTCGACGATCCAAAGCGGGCGTCTCACGGTAATCATCAAGGTCCCCGCCGACCAGCAGGCAGCGCTCGGAGATCAATTCCTCTACACCCCACAGGTAAGCATATCGACCGAGCAACGCCTGGATGACGGCGATGCGCTAAAACAGCTCGACGAGATTGCGGCTGGAGCGAGCGCGGCAATCGCGAAGCTCACGATCGACGGCTCGCCGGCCATTCAGTGGCGCAGAACCGTGCCCTGGCCGCAGCGTGGTGCGCAACCGTCGTCGACGGGGAAATCCGCGCTCACGATCAACACGGCAATTGCCGCAGGCAATCAGTTGATCCGCCTTTACGGAAGCCTGCCAGCCGATGCCCCGTCCGCGACTGCGGACGCAATCGTCGCCATCGAAACTAGCGTCGCCTTCTCATCCCTGCGGACGTCGATGAAACGAAGCGTCGATGCGCAACCCGCGTTAGTTTCGGTCCTTCGATCCGCGACGAGCGTCGCGCAGGAGGAGGATGACGAAAATGACCTGACGCCGCCGGTCGGCGAAGGTGCCAATTCGGGGCCCGCTGTAGCCGGATTGGCCACGCGGATAATTACATCGTCGAAACAAGGTGCCGCGATAAGCGAGCCCGAGGTTGCTACGTCCTCGGATGGCCGCAACATCGTCGTCGCCCAGCAGTTCGTCTGGACTTATTCGAATGACGGAGGAAAGACGTTCACGTTCGGCGGCTCGTTCCCGAATTCGACCGGCGGCGATTCCTCTCTGGCGGTCGGTCAGAGCGGCAACTTCTACGAAGGCACGATCTTCAACAAGACGACCGCGATTCATCGGTCGACCGACAACGGGAAGACCTTCACCGTAAGGGGAACGGCGTTTACCTGCGGTGCGCTGCCGCAATGCAATTTCACCGGCGGCCAGATCCCCGATCAGGAGCACATCGCTGCCGATCGGGCCAACCAGGTTAACAACCAGGACCAGGTCTACAACGTCTTCAGAAACGGTTCGGCAAACCCCACGTGGGGGATCACCTGCTCGACGGATGGCGGAGCGAACTGGAGCGCGGGTAATGTCGGAATCTCGGGTGATTTTCCGCGAGTCGCTGTTGGCCAGGACGGATCCGTCTACGTGGCATTCGTGGACACGTCGAACAATCTGAGGATCAACAAGTTCGCCTCGTGCAACACCAATTCCGCGATGCCCGCGCTGGCAGGGTGGCCCAAGACCGTGGCCAGTGGCGTGGGCGAGCTTCCGTGCCCCATCGTCGGTCTCGATCGCTGCACCAGCGGCAATACGATGAGAAGCCCGACGATCGCGGTCGATGACACGAATGCCAATCATCTCTTTTACGCCTACGCGGTAAGCACGGGTGCCGGGAATGAAGACGTCGTTGTCCGGGATTCCACCGATGGTGGCGCGACGTTCTCCGCCCCGACGACGCTCAACACTGTCGGCACGGGCCGGCGCTACATGCCGTGGATGTGCGCGACCAAGGGAACAGCCTATGTATCCTGGTACGACCGGCGCAACTCGACGGCGGGAAACAACGACCTGACCGACTACTTCGGTGCGAGTGCGGCGAGGAGCGGCGGCACTCTCAACGCCGGAGGCGAATTCCAACTCAACGACGCCGCCACCGCTGACCCGCAGTGCTCAGCCGGACAAGCCGCGGGTTCGCAGTTGAGCTGGCCTGGCGGCTCGCGCGCCCAGTCCGACTCTGACAATTGCTCTGCGCAGCCGCAACTCGCAGGCGTATGCGGTACCGGAGCGTGCGCCGCGGGGGGCGTCTGCCCGGCCGGTCAGACTTGCGATACCACCGGCATCTGCCGGATCAACGCGCAGCAGTTTTGCGATTTCAACGCGACCGCGTGTGGCGCCGGGGATAGCTGCCAATTGTGGGGGGGTGGAATTCCCAAGTACGGCGATTACAACGGCAATGCTTGCGCGCAGGGGCACCTCTATTCGGTATGGGCGTCGTCGAACCCGGCTCGCGCAACGAATCCGGGCATCGATCTCTTCGTTAAGGTAATCGACACGGTTACGCCCACTGCGGCGTGCAAGGCCGTGACGACGCAGACCGATCCCGGCATATGTACGGCGTCGGGTGTCTCGATCGACAACGGCTCGACCGATCCGGATAACGACACGTTCACGCTCGCCCAGGCGCCACCCAACCCGTACGCCAAAGGCACCACGAGCGTCGCATTGACGATCACCGATCAGAACGGTCAGACTAATTCGTGCAGCGCGAATGTCACCGTGAACGATCTGGAGAAACCGAAGATCACGTGTCTCGCTCCGAAGCTGGAGTGCACCAGCCCGGCGGGCGCGGTTGTCGCAAAGTTGATCGACACGGTTTCGGACAACTGCGCAATCCAATCGAAAGGGTGCGCTCCGGGCGAGGGTTCGACATTCCCGCTCGGCGTGGATCCGTTCACGTGCACCGCGACGGACCCATCCGCCAATTCGAACAGCTGCAGCTCGAACGTCACGGTGGTCGATACGACGCCACCCGTCATCAAGTCGGTCGCCGCGGATCCGAGCACGCTTTGGCCGCCGAACCACAAGCTCGTGCCGATCTCGATTGCTGCGGTCGCCACCGACGTTTGCGATGCGGCGCCGAAGTGCCAGATCGTCTCGGTGACCGCCAACGAGCCCGTCCAGGGACCGGGTAGCGGCAACACCAACCCAGACTGGATCATCACCGATCCCGGACCGAAGGCGAGTCCGGCGGCGCTCGGCATCCAGTTGCGCGCCGAGCGCTCGGGCCTCGGCACGGGCAGGGTCTACACGATCAATGTTGCGTGCAGCGACGCGTCGGGTAACACCACCCCCGGGCTGACAACTGTCACCGTTTCTCACGACCAAGGTCTCTGACCGGCGACGCTGTCCAGGACCGCGGAAAGTGGATTAGGGTCGGGTGGGTCTCCCACCCGGCCCCGAGAATGTTGATGGAGCTGAGGCACCCGCGTCGATTTTGCTTTAATCGAGCGCATGCCGTTATCTTGGAAGAGCAGTTCGACGTGTTTCCGCGTTGGCGCTTACCGCCTCGGCTTGATCCTCGCGAAGTTCTGCCAATGGCCGTTCGGCGAAGCCCGCGAATGTCCGCTTCCCCATTGCGCTACCGGCAGCAACGGGTTGAGGCTAATGGTATGGACGCTCCCTTTCAGAAGTGGTTGGCCTGAACCTCCACTTTGGCACCTCGATGCCGGCTGAGAAAGGGGGCGTCTATACCATTAGCCTCGGTCGAACTCGGCCGCTGAAAGAAAGTAAGTCCGGGTCTGATCGGGCGCTGACGTGCCCGTCGCGCCGAACATCGGCACGCAAATCTGTTCGTCGTTGCGGCGAACTTCTGGGAGCGGAAAGCTGGGCCATTGTCGGTCAACACCCGGCGCACCGTGACGCCGAGCTGGGCGAAATACTTGACGCTCGCCCGCAAGAACGCGACGGCGCAGCTCGAGCGCTCGTTGGGCTTCATCTGCGTGAACCCCAAGCGGGCATGGTCGTCGACCGCCACGAGCAGGTACTCCCAACCGGCGCCATCGGCCGAGTCGCGCCGGTCGCCCGGCACCCGATGGCTCATGCGCTCGATCCGGCCGAGCTTCTTAGTGTCGATATGCACCAGGTCACCCGGATGCTCGTGTTCGTAGCGCACGACCGGTTCGCTGGGCGCCAGATCGGACCAGCGGGACAGTCCGGCGCGGCGCAGCACTCGGCCGACCGTGCTCGCCGACACCCGCAAACTGCGGGCGATCCGCGCTTGGGTCAGAAACCGGCGCCGCAGCTCGACGATGGCCAAGGTGGTGGCGGGGGCAATGGCTCGTGGGCTCACTCGCGGTCGGGACGAGGCATCGCGCAGGCCCGCTGGGCCCTGCGCGAGATAGCGCCCGACCCACTTGCGCACGGTCGGCACGCTAACGCCGTGCCCGCCAGAGGTGGCCGTCAGAGTGAGCTTGTGTTCCACGACGTCTCGGGCCATTTCCAGTCGACGGGCGAACGTGAGTCGGGCATTCTTGTGGATGTTCATTCGGCTGAGCTCCTGAAAGATGCGGAATGGGTCGCACCTTCCAGTCTCTCAGACTCAATCCGAATGAACAGTAACAACGTATTGAAGCTTCATAGCTAGTCGACGGATAAGCGACTCGGCCTTGGCCGCCGACAGAGGGCTCAAATAGCGATGCGTGCCACGGGCAATCGTCGTGAATTTGTTTGGGTCGCCGAGCGGGGTTGCGGTGGACATGAGCGTGCCTTCTTCGGTCGCTGAAACGCGCATCCGTTGCCGACAATGGGCGGACGCGCGACGGCGCTGTTCCTGTACCGCGCCGTCGCCTCAATGGCGGTGCGCATCGTACCGGCATCCTTCTGGGTACGCCATGGCTGCCCGCTGCGGCAAACGTCGTGGCTGCAAACACAAGCGGGGCACTGACTCACAACGCGGCTGTTGCAGGCGATCGCCGAGCCATCGAAAGGAGCGCCGCCCGCGGGCGCCCTCTCCCCGAAGCCGTGCAGCGGTTACTCAGTCAACACCGGCTCCGACGGCGCTGCCGGTGCCAAACTGGTTTGATCATTCTTAGTCTGAGTTCGGGCGAGGATCGGACCGTTTAGAATTTCCCCCAAAGCGGACAGTCACTCCTCGAATTTCGTGTTTCGGACCGGGGGTTCCATCCACTTCGATACACTGACGCTAGCGCAGATCACCGCGGATTCAATCAAACGGAGGCAAAGTTGAAATGTCCCAAGTGCAACTCGGACCTGAATCCAACAATTCGGCACAAGATCGAGGTCAACGTATGTCAATCCTGTAAAGGCATGTGGCTGGAAGCTCAGGAGCTCGAGCAACTGGAAGATGAGGTCTTTGACTTCGGGGAACATGCGAAGGGGACCCTGATGCTCCGTTCTACGCTGACAACCGCTAAATGCCCCGAGTGTAACGCTCCCCTCAAAAGATTCAGGTACAGGCTCTACGATCTGGAAATGGAGTTTTGCGAAAATCAACACGGGTATTGGTTGGATGATGACGAAGATACAAGAGTCCTAGAGCTGATGAAAAAAGAGGAAGCGGATTTGGAAAGAAAACTGCTCGCAGAAGACAAGTGGGCTGCAACCCTAAAGCATATGCGCTCTGGTTCGTTCCTCAGCAAAATTCGTGAGCTGTTTCACTAAGCGCGTTCACAAGAATAGGTTTGGAGCCGTCCTACGAAGGACAATTTCGCAGCACTGGAAGCGTTGGGCTTTACTCTGCCCAGCACGGCTTATCTGATCGGTGTCGTTATCTTCGGGATCGTCGGGTATGTCGCCTATCGGTACGGCAAGAAGATGTCCCTTCCTGCCCCCAAATGGATCGGGATTGCTTTAATGCTCTATCCGTATGCCATTTCCGCAACTTGGCTGCTGTACGTTGTGGGTGCAGGGTTGTGCGTCGGGGCGTACTTCTCGGCGCGCCCGTGAACGAGCTGCACAGCGGGATTGTCCTAGGCGAGATTTGATCGGAACGTCCGAGTAAGCGAGGGTGTTGCCACCCTCGCTCCTCACTGACCCCATCGTGCGGAACTACCGCAATGGGTTCGTCAGGCACGACTCACGAGGCTCGCCAGGCATGGGTGATGCGCGGACGCAACAGGGGATAGCGGGCCAGGATACGATTGAAGCGCAGCCAAGGGAGGCACCTTCCGCGCGTCCTGCGCGCCAGCCACTGCCGCCAGATTCGGCGGACCGCATGGACGAACTTATCCAGACTGCGATAGTTCGTCGGACGACCGTAGTACTGGTAGTGGCCCCGCAGTTTCGCGTTGAGCATCTGCTGCTGGTATTCCAATGGCGTGTGCATATGCTCTCGACACCATGCGGCGATGGCTAGAAGCCCGCGCCGCAGGCGTTTCTTCATCGTGCTCACATGCATCGCGAATTTACCAGCCCGGCTAGTGGCACACCGGTGCGTCAAACCCAGGAAGTCGAAAGTGGCGGTCTTGGTCTTCGTCCGTTTCGCCTGATAGTAGGCACTGCGGCCAAATTGCACCAAGCGGGTCTTCTCGGGGTGAAGCGTCAGACCGTACTTCGCAAACCTCTTCGGTAGAACCTCGAGTACTCGCTCCGCATCCTCTTTGTACTGGAAGCACAGCAGCCCATCATCGGCATAGCGGATCTCGAACGCTTTGCCTCTCAAGCGCGGCTTCACCTCTTCCTCGAACCACACGTCCAGCACGTGGTGCAGGTAGAGGTTGGCCAGCAGTGGGCTGATGATCTGCCCCTGACCGGTCCCCGTCTCGCTCGTCAGCAGTCGTCCGTCGTCCACCACTCCAACGTTGATCCACTTGCCAATCAGCCGGAGGATGCTTGCATCACTTACCCTCCGCTCGACCATCTCCATGAGTTGCTTGCGGACAATCGAATCGAAGTAAGAACTGATATCCAACTCAAGAACATACTCGGTCGGCCCATAACAGATCACCCGGCCGACTTCGTCCAGCGCGTCGTGTGCACTTCGTCCCGGACGGAAGCCGCAGGAGCAGTCGAGAAAGTCTTGCTCGAAGATCGCGTTGAGCAGCTCCACCGTCGCCCGCTGGACGATCTTGTCTTCAAGGGAGGGGATCGAGATCGGCCTCTTTCGCCCATCCTCCTTGTCGATGTAGATCCGGCGCAGCGGCTGTGCGCGGTAGGTCTTGCTCTTCAGCTTCTCGTGCAATTTCGCGAGATTCTCAACCAGGTGCTCCTCGTATTCCGCGCACGTGACCCCGTCCACCCCGGCGGCGGCGTCCTTGCGTAGTTTATCGAACGCTTCCCACAACGCCTCTTGCGTCAGCAAGTGAGCGATCGAGTAGAACTTGCGTCCTGCGTCTTGCCTAGCCAGCTCAGCTATTCGGCTCAGGTCCATTTCACATGCCTTCCCGAGTTCAAAGTCTCGTGCCTGTGGCACTGCGCCGATACGTCGACCCGTTCATCCCTTCCCTCCAGTGGATACCGTGGCCGCCCCTTGCGGGAGCCCTGCGGTTCTCCACCTTCATCGGTACTGTGGAATCGTAAGACTGCTCGCCTGCCCTTTCCTGCGCCTACGGTTTCCCTTGGCCGCAGGAGACTCCGTTTGAGGGTCGTTCGCTTCTCTCGAGGGCAGCCCTCACCCCCCGGAGACCAGGTGTCTTTGGGCTGGGCGCCACCGGGTGCCCAGATGACGGAGAAGCAGGGAGCTCTCCTGGGTTCGCGGAAAGTCCCTTGGTAAGCATGTCCCGCGCTAGCGACCCCGGCGATTCTGGCCACGCCTCGCATAACGGCGTACCGGATACTGCCTTCCGCACTCAGCACGGCGTCGGCATCGCAATTAGGCCGATTTCGGGGCTGAATCATCGCGACCTGCTTACTCGCTGTGTACGCTTCGCACCCGCCAGTTACCCAGCGAATGGCAACACTCGCTACCGGCCTGCCCGCTACGGCTTTGACCGGGCTGGGCTTGCACCAGCTGGACTTCATTAAGAGGTTTCGCTAACTCATCTTAGTTCATCGAGTAGAGAACAGGCGCGCCGACGTGTAGGTCAGTTGTTTCCAATGTATCGACTCTTTCGAGTGGCGTGGCAAATGACAACCAACCCTGCATCACGTTTCCTGCTCCCCCTCTAAAATTCCGTACGGCGGGTTTTCCCCAGTACGGCTTCAAGGCCGGCTTGTCAGACGGCGCCTACCTGCCTAAACGCACAGTTTGCTTCCGTCCTTCGTGCTCTCCGTGGCGGCATAAACGTTCCATTCTGAGTCGGAGTCTATCCACTCGGTACAGCACCACCGTTCAAGCGACACATCGCTTTACCCCAGAGGCCCTCGCTCCGGCGCGGGTTATGTTGTCCCGCACCCTCATCACTTAATCGGCCTCATCTGCCTCACTTGCAGACACATCGAGATTTCGCCGCACTGCGGCTTATACCCGATGCCTTCGCTGGGCGATAACCGCCTAGGCCCACAAGTGATTCCGTGCTTTCGCTGCATGTTCCTTCTTGACATGCCATCCTCAAGTTCCCCGGAGAGCTCATCGGTGATACTCACCCAGTCACTTCACCGACGACACTGGCCTTCGCCGAGAGGAGGAAACGGCTCGGCGCTCTCGATATTCCCCACCATCCGCTTCCAGCGGGGAGCGCTGATTTCGGGGTTGTTACGGGTTCGCTTTCGCTACGGCCTGTCAAGTTGCTAGCCTCCTTGGCGGATCGGACCGGGTCGCCCCAGCCCCAGAGACGTTTACATCCGGGCTTCCAACATGTCGGTCACCCTTCACGTTGCCGGGTATAACTACGGTGGCATCTGGGCACTCTCCACCGGCGGGACTTGCACCCGCAGGAACTGCAACTAGCATCGCTGCGACCCCCCTTCCGCGCTTATCCCAGCGCGAGCTGAGGTCGGCCACAACCGGTCGGTCGCGGGAGATGAGGCCGAGGGTGCGGCGTAGAATCGCAGGACTCCAGTCGTCAACGTGGGGAGATGGGTAATGGATCGGCGAACGTTCATTGGCCGCGTTGCGGGCGGTTTCTCCGTTCCGCTCGCTGCCGCTGCCCAGCAGCCACAGCGGACCCGCAGGCTCGGCATCATCATCGCAGTCGGACAGACACCCGAGTACGTCGCCGCTCTTGCGGGATTCGAGCACGTCCTGGGGTCGCTTGGGTGGAAAGAGGGTGACAATATTCGGATCGACGTTCGCTGGTCCGCCGGGGACCGAGAGCGCGCACGCTCAGCCGCCAAAGAGATTCTGGCGCTCAATCCGGAGGTCATCCTCGGACAGTCGGCGGCGGTAGTCGAGGCTCTGCTGTCGATGACCAGGACGACCCCGATCGTTTTCTTGCACGTCCCCGACCCAGTCACCAGCGGCTTTGTCTCCAACCTGGCGCGACCCGGAGGAAACATCACTGGCATCACGAACATCGAGCCATCGATTGGCGGGAAATGGCTCCAATTGCTCAAGGAGATCGCGCCGGCAATGACGCGATCAGCGTTGCTGGTCAACCCCGACACACAGCCCGATCGTGGCGCAATTTTTCTGAATCCGTTCGAGGCCGCCGCCCGCTCGCTGGGTATGACGATAGTAAATGGCGAGGTGCACGATCTCCAGGGCATTGAGGCAGTCATGGCTGGCTTGGCCACGGAACCGCGTGGCGGTGTCGTCGTGACTCCCGACGCTTTTTTTGCGAGCCATAGCTCTCAGCTCGTCGCCTTCGCCGCGCGGTTCCGGCTGCCGGCGATCTATCCCTACCGCTACTACGTCGCAGAGGGCGGGCTCCTCTGTTACGGGGTTAACAACGTCGATCTGTTCCGGCAGGCCGCGGCATACGCCGATCGCATTTTGCGCGGCGCGAAGCCCGCGGATCTGCCGGTGCAGCAACCCACCCGCTTCGACCTCGTCATCAACCCTAAAACCGCCAAAGCGCTTGGACTCACTATCCCGCAGTCGCTGCTGGCGCGCGCGGATGAGGTGATCCAGTAATCGAGCGTTCCGGGGTTATTCGCAGCCCTCGTGCTGCTGCCCGCGTTCGCCGCGTAACACGATTCACCGACCGTCTGCTTTGTAGAAGACCGACCGGCTGCTCAGGGTCCGGGAGCGGCCGTCGGCGATTGGCTGCTCCCGGCGACTTGGAGACATTCGGGAAAGACGCGAAAATCATTCTGGTGGGAGTTACCCACGTCAAAGCTAAGCCCGACGTAGGTCGCTGGCACTAGAGCTGGAAGAACCAAGTAGCGAAGCCGCAAACCGAGAAAGATTTGCACATGCGACGACGCCAGAGTGCTGCCCGCGTACCCGCACCGGTCGACGAACAGGCGAGCGGCGCGGTAGGGCGGTATCGGCCGCCGTTTCCCCTTCGAGTCGGCTTCTTCCTCGAGGCGGCGTTCCACGCGCCGATGATCCTGCCCGTGCAGGAGCACGTGCAGGCGCGCCTCCAGACACTGGTCAGCGCCGACCTCCGGGAGATGGTGCAGTTTCAGCCGCACATCGTCGTGCTTGCGGATCATTTCGAGGCCTATTTTCGCCGTCTGCTGCCGAGCACGCTCATCGTCTGGACCCGGCACGGCTTTTCGTCCAAGAACTATCTGCGCCGTGCGATCACGTGGTGCGACTTTGCCTGCGTTTCCAGCGAATGGGTGCGCGACGACTTGCGCGCTCGCGGCATGCAGCCCGTGATCGACTATTGGGTCACCGGATTTCCGGCAATGGACAAGTTCCTTTCCGCGCGGCGACGGCCGAATCGTCCGTGTGCTAGCGGCGCACCGACATTGCTTTTCGCACCGACCTGGAATCCCGGCTTGACCGCCGCCCCGCTCATCACTGCGCATGTGCTGGCGAGCCTGCGCGCAACAGCGCCGGAGATGCGCATTGTGATCAAGCCGCATCCGAATACGTCCGAGTTCTATCCAACAGCGCTTGCGTCGTGGGAGGCCGCCGCACATGCCGATCCGATGATCGAGCTCGTCGCGGATGTCCAAGCGGACGCTTACCCGCTGCTCGCTGAGGCCGACGTTCTCTTGACCGATACGTCGAGCTTGATGTTCTACTACCTGGCGTTCGACCGACCCATCGTGCTCGTCGATCCGCCAGGGTACTCCAACAGCGAAGCCTATGACCCGGCTGGCTATGAATGGACGTGGCGCGACGTCGGCAGCCGCGCCGTCGATGCCGCGTCGTTGGTCGCTGCAGTGAGGCGGGCGTTCGACGCTCCCCAGGAGCGGGCAGAGCAGCGTGCGCTGTACCGGCAGCGCGTTTTTGGTCGGTGGGACGACGGGCGCGCGGCACAGCGAATCGCCGAGCGCATTTTCGCGCTGGCGACGCCCGCGGCCGGAGATGAACGCTGGGTGACAAGTGCCTGGGTGACCACGAGCGTGCTCGCGCGCTACCGGCGCTAGACACGCTCGATTCGGCCGGCAACGCGCCATGCGAATATCTGCGCGATGAACCCGCTGCCGGCGTGCGACTCGACGGTCGCCGTCATCCCTGCCACAGGCCGCGGTCAGCGCCTGGGGCTCGGACAGAAAGCATTCCTCAAGCTGGGGCCGGAGACCCTGTTGCAGCGTGCTGTCCGGCAGCTCCGGCCGCATGTCGGTCGCATCCTGGTGGGCGTTGCTGAAGACATGGTGGCTTCAGCACGCGAAGACGTCGGTACCGACGCGGAGGTGCATACGGGCGGCGCGACGCGCCAGGCGACGATACGCGCGCTGTTCGATCGCACGCAAGAGCCGCTGGTACTTGTGTTGGACGCCAACCGACCCTTCGTTCAGCCGGCGCTGATCGCAAACGTTCTGGCGAGCGCGTGGGCGACGGGCGCCGCCGCGACGTTCGTGCGGCTCCGAGCGCCGATAGTCGTTGTGGTCGACGGTATGGTCAGCTTGTTTGAGCCGAACGGTCCTGCGGGCGTGACCGCGACCCCGCAGGCGTTCCGGCGTGACCGGCTCGCAGCGGCGTTCGCGCATGCCGACAGAGAGGGTGTCACCGATGTGTCGCTTTCGCGACTCATGTCCGACGCGGGCGTCCCCGTGGCAGCAATTACCGGCGACGAACGCAGTTTCAAGATCACGACCGAGTTCGATTGGACGATTGCGCGTCATTTGCTGGACGACGAACGCAGGACGAAGTGATCCAGTGACCGCTACGTCTCGACCGCCACGTCGGTGTCGCTTGGACCCCCGGTCGCTTTTGCCCGCTCACTTCGGTCGCGTCCGCTATTGGGAGCTACGACTGTCTGGAGCGGGTCGATAGCGACATCGAATGATAATCATCTAACGGGCCTCCTCGCCGCGTTGGAAGCGGCGGGGCTAAAGTTAAGGTGCGATCCCGCTTTAACCCGGAGGAGGCCCAGATGAAGTTTAGCGGAACTGACCTGCACTCGAACAACAGTGTCGTAGTGGTGAGTGACGAGGAAGATCGAATCGTGTATCAGAAACGCTTGCCCAACGATCTGGGGCAAATACTAACGGCATTGGCACCGTATCGGGAAGAGTTGGCGGGCGTGGTCGTCGAGTCCACCTACAACTGGTACTTCCTGGTGGATGGGTTGATGGACGCGGGATACCGGGTGCATCTGGCGAACACGACGGCGATCAAGAAATACGAGGGGCTGAAGTACAGCGGGGACTGTGCCGATGCGGCTCCTATCTGGCGCAACTGCTGCGGCTGGGGTTATTGCCGAAAGGCCACATCTATCCGCGCGCGGAGCGTGCGGGGCGCGATCTGAGGCGCAAGCGGATGCAGCTGGTACTACCGCCCTCAGCGACTGCATTGGCATTCCCGAGAACGCAGTCATGGCCCTCATGATGGCCGCCTTCATCAACCGGGGCCCAACATGATCGCCGGTCACCCCGATTTGTTCTGGGGGTTGGTAGGGATTGGCCGTTCATCTCAATATGTGATCCGGTCGCTGCGGGCGATCAGGGGCTCGGTTCACTCTCGACCGACAGCGTTTAGAAGAAAACCCGTCAGCCGCCCGTCAGGCGGCTCGTGCAACATGCGCACTCGGCCGGTGGGGCGGCGCCAATCCCACCCGACGACGCCATTCACGGTTTTTCAGTCAAGCGCAGCGACCAACGCGAGTACAGAGACGGCCTTCGGTGAGCTATTTCATTCGATCCTCTGCGCCAATTGGCACCGCCAATGGCGTCACGGGGGTTCCTTCCGGCGTATGGGTAATCGTTCTGGTTGTCGCATGGATCCTGTTCGGCCTCTTCGGGCACGATCCCTGGAAGGCTGACGAGGCGCATACGTTCGGCGTGGTGCTCGACTATCTGCGCAATCACGATTGGGTGGTCCCCACGCTGGCTGGCGAACCATTTGTCGAAAAACCGCCGCTGTTCTACATCGCGTCGGCAACGTCCGCATATCTGTTTGGTGGATTGCTGCCCGTGCACGATGCGGCCCGCCTTGCGACGGGCTTCTTTGTCGGCATCGCCCTGCTATTCCTCGGCTTGACGGCGCGTGAGCTCTACGGACGCGGCTACGCGGCCGCGACCGTCATAATCTTCATCAGTTGCTTGGGCACCTTCGTCCGTCTGCATCAACTTGTCACCGATGTCGCCTTGCTCGCGGGTATGGCCATGGGAACGTTCGGGCTGGCGCTTTCACGGCGCACGCTCTGGAATGCGAGTGGCGCACTGGGCGCCGGAGCCGCGTGCGCGTTCCTCGCCAAAGGCTTGCTCGGCCCGGGTCTGCTGGCGCTGACCGCGCTGTTACTGCCGGTATTTGTGGAGTGGCGGGCGCAGCGCTATTTGCAAGTCCTAGCCGTCGCCGCGCTGATCGCGATGCTTCCGGCAGGTATTTGGATGTACGCGCTCTACGCACGGTCGCCGGATCTCTTCTACGAATGGTTTGTGATCAACAACTTCGGTCGGTTCTTGGGTTTGACGAACATCGGACCGCACAATCCGCCCGGCTTCTATACCTATACGCTGCTCTGGTACGCACTTCCGGCGCTCCCGTTGGCCGTATTCGCCCTGTGGGCCGCGTGGCGACGATCGGACAGCCGAGACTTCACTGAGCGAGATGCAGCTGCCCGCGTTGCTCGCCGTCGTCGTTGTATCGGTGCTCGGGCTTGCCAGTGATTCGCGCGAGCTGTATCTGCTCCCACTGGTGCCGCCGCTCTCGCTGCTCGCGGCACGAGGAATACCCTGGTTGCCTTCCGCCGGTGCCAAAGCGATGTCGCGTGGCGCGCGCTGGGGATTCGGCATCACTGCGCTGGTAATTTGGCTTGGTTGGGCAGCACTTGTGACCGGGATTCCAGCCTGGGTACAGTCGATGTTGCTCACGTATCAGCCAGGGTTTGTGCCGAGGTTTCTGCGGATTCATTTTTCGCTCGCGGTTGCTGCCACGCTCCTCGCGGCGGTAGTGCTCTATCGACCCAACAAGTCTCCTGGCCATGCTTTGACACAATGGGCCGTTGGCCTAACGCTATGCTGGGCGTTGCTTGCCACACTATGGGTTCCCTATTTCGACGCAGGGAAGAGTTACCGTGGCATGATCGATTCCCTCGCCGCTCAGCTACCGACCAAGGGCTGTGTGGCTAGCCTCCACCTCGGGGAACCGCAGCGCGGCCTGCTGGTGTATTTCGCGCAGGTAACAACGGTCCGGCTCGAAGTGGCACCGGACGCCCCATGTACGGCACTGATAGTGCAGGGTTGGCGGGCGTCCGGCGTGCCGCCACCAGGGCAGGACTGGATCCCCGTGTGGGAAGGCGCGCGGCCAGGAGACAAGAAGGAGTTCTACCGCCTCTATCGACGGGATGTCGCGCCCAGTCATGGCGTCGTTGCGTTTTCGCCGTGAGGAACGCGTGCGTCGCGCTAACAGACTGCCCGGCTTGCCGGCGCCGGAGACCTGGTCATTGCGCCTCGACGTTATGATTCCGGCTGCATCGTTCGGCTTGGCACGGGCTCTGGCGGATGAGCTTGAAGCCTTCGCTTCTTTGGAGTGACCGAGACTACCGGGATCGTGCTGATGGCGTCCGAGCGGCCGTCGACGCGCTGCCCGACGAACCGCAATACTGCGGTATCGCCGGCCCGAGCTACTTTCGCTCACTGGTGGACTGTAACACTTCAATAGGTAGTAGCATCATGCCTACGGAGGGCGTGATGAAACTGACTAAGAACGAGCGCATGGAGTTGCAGCGTCAAGCGAGCACAAGAAACGGACGGGCCGACTCGGCACGTCATGCGCGGCTGATCCTGCTGCTGGCCGAGGGGCTGACCTGGGCCGAGATTCGCGCCAAGCTCGACTGCGCCGACAGTTACATCAGTCGCTGGAGCAAACGCTTCGCAGCCGATCGGTTGGCGGGGCTGTTTGCCCGACACGCCGGACGGGAGCGCTACAAGGTGACCGACCGGGTCGAGGCGCGCGTGTTGGCTTGGACGACGAAGCGCAAGCCGGCCGACGGCTCGACGCACTGGTCCTCGCGCAAGCTGGCCGCCGAATTGGGTGGGGATATCTCGCATATGACGGTGACGCGGATCTGGGCCAAGCACGGCCTGAGGCCGCACCGCCTCGAGGGCTACATCGCTTCGAACGATCCCGACTTCGAGACCAAGGCGGCCGAGGTGATCGGCTTGTATCTGAACCCGCCGCAGCATGCCGCGGTGTTCTGCGTGGACGAGAAGACAGCGATCCAGGCGCTCGATCGCAAGGATCCGGTGTTGCCGTTGTCGCCGGGGCGCGCCGAGCGGCACGGCTTCGAGTACTTCCGTCATGGCACGCTGTCGCTCTACGCCGCCTTCAACACCAAGACCGGCGAGGTGCTGGGCAAGACCGCGGAGCGCCACACCTCGGCCGAGTTCGTGGCGTTCCTCACCGATCTCGTGGTCAACCAGCCGCGCGGCAAGGAGATCCACGTCATCGCTGACAACCTCTCGGCACACAAGACCAAGCGCATCGACGAATTCCTCGCGGCACACGCCAATGTTCGCCTGCACTTCACTCCGACGTACTCGTCCTGGCTGAACCAGGTCGAGCTGTGGTTTGCCAAGATTGAGCGTGACGTGATCGCCCGTGGCGTGTTCACCTCAGTGCCCGACCTGAAGAGAAAGCTCATGCGCTACATCCGTCAGTACAACAAAGAGGCCAAACCCGTGAAGTGGAAATACTTCGATCCCACACGACGGATTACTCCCGCTTCAATCGTTACAGTCCACTAGTCACTCGCTTGGCGGGTACACTGTGTTGAGGCTGGCTGGTGCCTCGCCATCGTTGCCTCCGCCGGGAATGCGAGCAATCGTAGCCTTAACTCCATATCCGCTGCGCCCGGTGGCGGAATTCGTTTCGCCCTGGTCGACGGACGTGTGACTTCGAGCCTTCGATGAGCGAACGTGGGCGCGTTCTGATTACCGGGGCAACCGGCTTCGTCGGGTCTGCGCTGGTGCGGGCATTTCTCGCGGCGGGATACCCGGTGCGGGCATTCGTACGTGCGAAGAGCCCCCGAGACAATCTGGCGGGACTCAAGATCGAAACCGTGGAAGGCGACGTTCGCGATGCGGCCGGAGTCGCCCGGGCCATGGACGGGATAGCCTACGTCGTACATGCGGCCGCCGATTATCGCCTTTGGGTACGCGATCCAGTGACGGTCTTTCGCACCAACGTCGAGGGGACGCGGACGGTGATGCAGGCCGCGCTCGTCGCCGGCGTCGAGCGCATCGTGTATACCAGCAGTGTGGCCACTCTGGCGCCACGCGTTGACGGCCGACCGGCGGACGAGACGCTGCCGCTATCGGAGAATGACGCGCCAGGCGCGTACAAGCGCAGCAAAGTGATCGCTGAGCGCCTGGTCGAGGCGATGACGGCGCACGACGCGCTCCCCGCGGTTATCGTCAATCCGTCGACGCCGATCGGGCCGCGCGACATCCGACCCACGCCGAGCGGCCGGGTAATCGTCGCTGCCGCTCGCGGTCGCATTCCTGCGTTCGTGGACACCGGGCTTAATCTCGTTCATGTCGACGACGTCGCTTCCGGACATGTCGCGGCGCTCGAGCGGGGCAAAATCGGCGAACGCTACATACTTGGCGGCGAGAACGTATCGCTCGCAGATCTTCTCTGCCATATCGCTCAGCTCGTCGGGCGTCAACCGCCGCGCCTCAAGCTTCCGCGCGCGCCACTCTACCCGCTGGCGGCAGTCGCACAGATGTTGGCAACGGTGACCGGGCGGGAACCCCTGCTCACGCTCGACGGTCTGCGCATGTCCAGGCACCGTATGTTCTTCAGCAGCGCAAAAGCCGAGCGCGATCTCGGTTTTAGTTATCGCCCTTACGTCGATGGGCTGCGGGACGCTCTCACCTGGTTTCGCGAGGCAGGATATCTACAATGACCACACTTGCCATCGCTGTGCTCTCCTGCGCGATCTGGGTCTACCTTTTGGTCGCGCGCGGCGGCTTCTGGCGCGAAGCCGGACGCGACGACGCGCGCCTGACAGTGCCCCCGGTGGGATTCATATGGCCACGCGTGGTGGCTGTCATCGCTGCGCGCGATGAGGCCCTCCTCATTGGCGAGACGATCGCCACGCTGCTGCGGCAGGACTATAGCGGCAGCTTTGCGGTGGTCGTGGTCGATGACCAGAGCAGCGACGGTACGGCAGCCGTGGCTCATCGTGCCGCCGCAGCTGCAGGTGGACCTGCACGAGTGACGATCCTATCGGCGCCCGATCTGCCCGAGGGGTGGACCGGCAAGTTGTGGGCGCTGCACCACGGCATCAAGCATGTCGAGGCGTTGCCCGAGACCCCGGATTATCTGCTATTGACCGACGCCGACATCCGCTTCGCTGACGATATGCTGACAGAACTGGTGGTGCGCGCGGGTTGCGACCGTCTCGTGCTAATGTCGCAGATGGCGAAGCTCCGCTGCGTCAGCTTTGCTGAGCGTGCATTCATCCCGGCGTTCGTCTTCTTTTTTCAGATGCTCTATCCCTTCGCGTGGGTCAATCGAGCCGACCGGACAACCGCGGCGGCCGCCGGGGGTTGCATGCTGCTGCATTTCCGAACCCTGCTCGCCGTGGGTGGCATCGAGGCGATTCACGACGAGCTCATAGACGACTGCGCTCTGGCGCGATTGCTCAAGCCTCACGGTTCCATCTTTTTGGGCTTGAGCGAGCGCGTGCGCAGCGCCCGCGCCTATCAATCCATAGGCGACGTCCGACGCATGGTTAGTCGCTCCGCTTACGCCCAGCTGCGGTTCTCGCCATGGCGGCTGGTGGTCGTTGCAGCGGCAATGATCGTGACCTTCTTGGTGCCACCTGCCTTGGCGCTGCTCGGCAGCGGCACCGAGCGGCTGCTCGGAGTGCTCGCTTGGGTGCAAATGGCGCTGGCGCTGCAGCCGACCCTGCGTTTCTACGGAATGTCGGCGTGGTGGGGCTTGGCTCTCCCGGCAATCGCCGGGACTTACCTTGCTTTTACGCTTGACTCTGCCTACCGGCATGCCGTCGGCGTGGGCGGCGAGTGGAAAGGGCGCATCCATCGCGGACGTTCGTCGCATGAGATCTCCGGGCGCTGCAACTGAGTTTCTGCAAAGGGAGGGTGGCGAATTGCCACGCCTGGCCACCGCGGCATCGGTTGCCGGCAGTTCCTTTTACGCTGCGATGCGCATACTGCCGCCAGCGCAGCGCGGCGCCATGTTCGAGATCTATCGTTTCTGCCGAGCGGTCGATGATATTGCCGATGGTCGCTGGGACCGACGGGCACGGGTGGCGGAGCTCGCGAGCTGGCGCGCGGATATCGATGCCCTGTTCGCAGGCACGCCGGGTGGCCGTGTTCGGGGGCTGATCGAGCCGATTCGCTCGTTCGACCTGCAGCGCGACGATTTCCTCTCGATCATCGACGGCATGGAAATGGATGCCAATGCCGACATCCGCGCACCGGATCTGGCAACTCTGGACCTCTACTGTGACCGGGTCGCATGCGCAGTCGGTCGCCTTTCGGTCCGCGTGTTCGGCATGCACGCGCAAGCTGGGGCGGCGCTCGCCTTTCATCTGGGTCGCGCGCTCCAGCTCACCAACATTCTGCGCGATCTCGACGAGGATGCCATGAGGGGGCGGCTCTACCTGCCGATCGAAGCGCTTCTTGCCGCAAGGATCACGCAGACCGAGCCTGCAATTGTCCTCTGCCACCCTGCTCTGGGCGTAGTCTGCGGAACGTTGGTGGACCGCGCACGAAACCACTTTGCCTGCGCTCGGGAGCTCATTGCACGCGAGCCGCCGTCGATCGTCCGCGCGCCGCGGCTAATGGCTCAGATCTACCAGAATCTCCTTGACCGGCTGGTCGGGCGGGGATGGACTCCGCCGCGACGGCCGATTCGTGCCGGGAGCAGCCTGCTATTGCGGATCGTGCTCTTGGATCGATTGTTTCCAATGCATCCGACGCGCGGAAGGTGATGGTTGATGCGTTCTTCTCTGCATAAAGTGCGAGTGACACCGGATCGGGAGAGGGCCGTTCGGCAGGTTTTGATGGAGCCCGCTCCGTCGCATCTCGAGCGCTGCATCGAGACGGCGGCCGCCGCGCTGCTCGCGCAGCAGCGCCCCGATGGACATTGGGTCTTCGAGCTGGAGGCTGACGCCACGATCGCCGCCGAGTACGTCGCGTTGCAGCACTTTCTGGGCGAGAGCAATCCGGCGATCGAAGCCGGGCTCGCGAATTATCTCCGCCGTTTGCAGGGCCGGCACGGTGGGTGGTCGCTGTTTCACGGCGGTGCCTTCGACATGAGCGCAAGCGTCAAGGCGTACTTTGCGCTCAAGCTCGCCGGCGACGCGCCGGACTCGTTGCACATGCGCCGGGCCCGCGAGGCCATTCTCGCCCACGGGGGTGCCGGCACGACCAACGTCTTCACACGCATCCTGCTCGCTCTCTTTGGCGTGATCTCGTGGTCGGCGGTTCCGATCATCCCGGTCGAGATCATGTTCCTGCCGCGGTGGTTTCCATTCCATTTGTCGCGCGTCTCCTATTGGAGCCGAACCGTTCTGGTTCCCCTGCTCGTCCTGCACGCTTTGAAGCCGCGGGCGCGCAATCCGCGCGGCGTGCTTCTCGACGAGCTCTTCCCGGAACAGGGCCCGCGCGCGCGGCGATGGGCGAGGGCGCCCCATCAATCGCGTATCCATTTCGCCACGTTCGCCGCCATCGACGCGACTTTGCGGTTGGCGGACCGCCTGATCCCAAAGGGCGTTCGCCGGAGGGCGATTGCAAGGGCGGTCGCGTTCGTGACCGAACGGCTGAATGGCGAGGACGGCCTGGGGGCGATCTTTCCGGCCATGGCGAACGCCGTCATGATGCTCGACGCGCTGGGGTATCCGCGTGACCACCGGGATGTCGTGCTCGCGCGACGCGCGATCGACAAATTGCTCGTCATCAGGAGCGAGGAGACGTATTGCCAGCCCTGCGTGTCGCCGGTCTGGGATACCGTGCTGGTCTGCCAGACGCTGCTGGAAGTCGGCGGCACCCATGCCCGCGCGGCCGTCCGCGACGGCCTCCTTTGGCTCGAAGCGAGGCAAGTGCTGGAAACCGTCGGCGATTGGGCGGAGCAGCGGCCGCACGTTCGTCCGGGTGGCTGGGCGTTTCAATACGCCAATCCGCACTACCCGGACCTCGACGATACGGCCGTGGTGGTCATGGCGATGGATCGCTTCGCGCGGTGCCGTGTGACGCGCGGCGATCCGGACTTCCGTGAAGCCATCTGCCGCGCACGCGAATGGGTGCTGGGCCTGCAGAGCACCAACGGCGGGTGGGGCGCCTTTGATGTCGACAACACGAGCGAATACCTCAATCACATGCCGTTCGCCGATCACGGGGCGCTGCTGGACCCCCCGACCGCGGACGTAACGGCGCGCTGCGCAGGTATGATCGCTCAGCTCGGCAACGCCGCGGATGGCACCGCGCTTTCGAAAGCGCTCGAGTTCCTGCGGCAGAATCAGGAAGACGAAGGCAGCTGGTACGGCCGCTGGGGAATGAATTACATCTATGGGACGTGGTCGGTGCTGTGTGCGCTCAACGCCGCCGGAGTAAGCCCGCAGGCGCCGGAGGTCCGACGCGCTGTCGCGTGGCTGATTTCGATCCAGAACGACGATGGCGGCTGGGGCGAAGCCGGCGGCAGCTACCGCCTCGACTACCGAGGCCACGAGCGAGCGCCAAGCACGGCATCGCAAACGGCGTGGGCGCTGTTGGGACTCATGGCGGCGGGCGAGGTACGCGCGCATGCCGTCGCGCGGGGCGTCAATTACCTGTTGCGTCACCAGAGCCCGGACGGCTTCTGGAGCGAGCCACAATTCACCGCGACCGGGTTTCCGCGGGTATTCTATTTGCGCTATCACGGTTACGCGAGATTCTTCCCGCTGTGGGCGCTTGCCCGCTACCGCAATCTCGCGCGACCGGGTGAGCGACACGAGCGCTTCGGGATGTGAGGATTCGCGTCGACGCATCGGCGCCGGTCATCGCAGTCAGCGGGCTGGTCATGGAAGCGCGCATTGCGGCCGGGCCCGGTGTTCGCACCGTCGCCGCGGGGGCAAGCGTGCCGGAGCTCACGGCTGCACTCGAGCGCGAGCTCGAGCGCGGTGCGCGGGCGGTGATCAGCTTCGGCATGGCCGGTGGACTGGTCGACCGCCTGCCGAGTGGAACCTGGCTTGTCGCGCGCGCCGTCGTCACGGAAGCGGAGCGCTGGCCGTGCGACGCAGTGTGGGTGCGGGTCCTTGCCGGGCGGCTTCCCGACGCGTTGATCGTGGACCTGGCGGGCGTCGACGCGCCCGTTGTCGAATCATTCGCGAAACGGGCTCTTCACCGCGCCACCGGGGCGGCGGCCGTCGACACGGAATCGCATGTCGCCGCTGCCATCGCCGCGGCGCACCGCCTGCCCTTTGCGGCCTTCAGGGTTGTCGCCGACAGCGTGGAGCGAAGTCTTCCCGCTGCAGCGTCGGTGGCGCTCGCACCGGACGGGAAGATCAGCGGTGGCGCGGTGCTGCGCTCGCTGGCGCGAGCACCCGCGCAGATCCCCGCGCTGCTGCGCACCGGGATCGACGCACGCATCGCTATCCGCGCGCTCTCACGCGGGCGTCGACTGCTTGGTCCCGGTCTGGGCTATCCGGATCTCGGCGAGCTTCTGGTCGACATGTCGTGAGAAGACGTACTGCGCTCGCCGCTGCCCCGCGAGCGGAATATCCGGCGCCATGGCTCCGCCCGTGCGCACGCCGCGCACGCCGACCGACAGCGCCCGGAGCGGATGCCGTGCCGCGTCCTGCACGGCGGTCGCTTCGTAACCGCTGTGCACCATGCAGTCGGCGCACTTTTCATAGTTGCCGGTGCCGTACGCGTCCCAGTCGGTTTCGTCCATCAGTTCGCGAAAAGTCCGCGCGTAGCCTTCGCCGAGCAAGTAACACGGACGCTGCCACCCGAAAATGTTCCGAGTCGGGTTTCCCCAGGGCGTGCAGCGGTATTCCCGGTTGCCGGCGAGAAAGTCGAGGAACAGGCTCGATTGGCTGAACGACCAGGCGCGAGCGCCGCGGCCGCGCCGAAAGATGTCGCGAAAGAGCTGCTTCGTGCGCTCGCGGGTCAAGAAATGTGTTTGGTCGGGCGCCCGCTCGTAAGCGTAACCGGGCGATACCGTAATGCCGTCGATGCCGAGCGCACCGACCCGGTCGAAGAAGCGGGCGACACGCTCCGGGTCCGCGTCGTTGAAGAGCGTACAGTTGATGTTGACCCGAAACCCGCGCTCCTTCGCCGCTCGAATTGCCGTCACGGCACGCGCGTAGACGCCCGGCTCGCAGACCGACCGGTCATGCATCTCGCCGTCGCCATCCAGATGCACCGACCAGATGAAGTACTTGCTCGGCCGGAACAGACCGAGCCGCTTTTGCAGCAGCAGTGCATTCGTGCATAGATAGACGAACTTGCGGCGCGCGACAATGCCGGCGACGACGGCGTCGATTTCCCTGTGCAACAGCGGTTCGCCACCGGCGATGGATACGACCGGGGCGCCGCACTCATCGACAGCAGCCAGGCACTCCTCGACCGAAAGCCGCTGCTTCAGGATCTCGCTCGGGTAATCGATCTTGCCGCACCCGGCGCACGCGAGGTTGCAGCGGAAAAGCGGCTCGAGCATCAGCACGAGCGGGTACCGCCGTCGCCGTGTCAGGTGCTGGCGGATGATGTACGCGCCGATGCGCGCTTTCTGGGACAAGGGAACCGACACGATGTCTCCGATGAGGTCCGCCGATCAGCTGGCCGGCTGCGCGAGCGGCGGCGCGCGCAGCAATTCGGCCGGGAGGCGGAATTCCACTTTCTCCTCGATGCCGGGAAGGATCGACAATTCGACGGGACCGAGACGGCGCAGCGCCGCGATCACGTCATCGACGAGATCTTCGGGCGCAGAAGCTCCGGCGGTGAGGCCCACCGTGGAAACGTCGCGGACCCACGCGGGATCGAGTTCGCTGCCGTCGGCGATCAGGTAGCTCGGCACGCCGGCTTCGAGGCCGATTTCCCGAAGGCGGTTCGAGTTCGAGCTGTTCTTCGCGCCTACGACCAGGATTATGTCGGCGAGCTTGGCGAGCTCGCGCATCGCCGACTGTCGGTTCTGCGTGGCGTAGCAGATATCGTGGATGTCGGGGCCGACGATGTCCGTGAAGCGCCGCCGCAGCGCGGCGATGATCGCGCGCGTATCGTCGACGCTGAGCGTCGTCTGCGTAATGTACGCGACAGGCGTGTCGGCGGTGAGGTCCAGCGCGTCGACGTCGCGCTCGGTCTGTACCAGGAGAACCGGTCCCGGTATCTGGCCCATCGTACCCTCGACCTCCGGGTGGCCGGCGTGGCCGACGAGGATTACCCGCCGACCCTGCGTGAGATAGCGTTGGCCCTGGCCGTGGACCTTGGCGACGAGCGGACAGGTCGCGTCCAGCACGCGCAAGCCGCGCGCGTGCGCTTCCTGTTCCACCACCCGCGCAACCCCGTGCGCACTGAAGATCGTAACCGCGCCCGCGGGTACGTCCGAGAGATGGTCCACGAAGCGGGCGCCCTTCGCGCGCAGGCGCTCCACGACATGACGGTTATGAACGATTTCGTGGCGGACATACACGGGCGCGCCGTATTTTTCGAGCGCGCGCTCGACGATGTCGATGGCACGAATCACGCCGGCGCAGAAACCGCGCGGCTGGGCGAGCATTACCCGCACGGCGCGAGGCGCTTTCGTGTCGGGAGCCTGTGGCTCGTGGGCATCGGTTCGATCCTTTTGTTGCCGCCGTCGCTTCGCATGATCCGCTCTTGCGTGTTCCCGAACAAGTCGATTCACCGACAGCAATTTGTAAGGTCAGCACCACCAGCGCATTGCCGGAGATGGCCTCCGGCGGGAATCGCGGATAATGGCACGAAGCTTTGCCATCCGACCGCCGCGATCGTGCCGAAGTTTCATAGTTCAGTCAGAGCGGCCCCTGCCTTCGAGGGATTCGCGATCCTCACCGCCCTGGCCGCCGCCCTGTGGCTCGCGCCGGGGATCGCCACCGGGCACGCGGTCATCGTCTCCGCGCGCCCGCCAATGAACTCCACGGTCGCGCCGGGCATGCTCGAGATCAGGCTCGATTTCAGCAGCCGGATCGATCAAAAACGCTCCCGCTTGAGCTTGCGACGACCGGATGGCACCGAAGCAGCGGTCGCATTCATCTCGGACGCCTCACCGAGCGTGCTTGCCGGCCGCGCGGAGGCGACGATGCCCGGGCGCTGGCGGCTCAATTGGCAGGTGCTCTCCCTCGACGGGCACATCACGCGAGCCGAAGTCGGTTTCTCCGTCCTCGAAGGGCGATCGGCACCTTGACGACGCTGTTCGATATCTTCGGCTATGTCAGCGTGCTGCTGCACGGTCTCGATCTGGTCGCGCAGATGGTCCTGATCGGGAGCGTGTCATTCGCTCTGTTCGTCGTTCCGTCACCCGGCGGCGGTCCAACGCGAGAGGTTGGTGCCATCGTGGCCGGAACCCGGCGCGTAATCCAGGCGGCGGCGATCGGAACCGTTCTTGCCGTCGGCGCTTCGACGGCGCTCAACGCTACCGTCCTCGCGGCTTCGCTCGACGCGCCATGGTCGCAAATAGCCGGAGCCGGCTTCGTCATCGTCGGTGGAGTCGAGGCGTTGGGCGCGGTCGCGATCGGTGTGCTCGCCACGATCCGACCCCTGCAGGCTGCAGGGACGCGGATCGCGGCGGGGGCGTGCGCCGCGCAGACTCTTGGCGCTGCGGTCGCGACGACCCATGCCGTCGCGCGTCTCAGCGATTCCGTCGTGCTGCTGCTCGCGAGCGGAGCGCACGAGCTCGGCGCCGCGCTGTGGCTCGGAGGGCTGCCGTGCTTCTGGCTCGCGCTGCGGCGAACCGACACGCAGCAAATGATGGGCAGCATCGGAAAACGCTACTCCACGCTTGCGATCGCCGGCGTCGTCCTGATCACCGGTGGCGCCGCCGTATTCGCAGCCTTGTATATCGGCTCCATTGCTGCCGTGTATGGCACCGCCTACGGCGCGATGGCGGTGACGAAAGGGGTCCTGTTCGGCACGCTATTGTTGCTTGGGCTCGCGAACTTTCAGGCCGTGCGCGGGCCAGACGCCGAGTCTGCCCGGGTCGGTCGGGTCCGTCGCTTTGTCGAGGTGGAGATGGGCATCGGGTTCGCGGTACTGATGGCGGCCGCGTCGATCACCTCGCTGCCGCCGGCGGTCGACCTCGTCGAGGATCGCGTCACATGGGCGGACATTACAACGCGAATGACCCCCGCACCGCCGCGGTTTACGAGTCCGGAGCATGCGAGCCTCGCGCTTCCCGCGCTGCAGGCACGGCTGGATGCCGAGGCGCAGGCGGCGCAGGACGTGCCGAGGTTACAGGCATTCGTTCCCGGCGGCGGCAGCCTGCCGCCGCGAAACGCCTACGACCTTGCGTGGTCGGAGTACAACCACCACTGGGCGGGGTTGCTGGTGGCCCTCATGGGCGTCGCGGCCCTTGCGCGGCGGAGCGGGCGCGTACGCTGGGCGAAGCATTGGCCGTTGCTGTTCCTGCTGCTCGCAGCATTCCTGTTCCTGCGCGCGGATCCGGAAGTCTGGCCGATGGGCGAGCTGGGCCTCGTCGAAAGCCTCAAGGATCCCGAGGTGGCCCAGCATCGGATGTTCGAGGCGCTGATCGTCGCGTTCGCATTGTTCGAATGGAACGTGAGCACCGGACGCATCGCCTCGCGAGCCCTGAAGCTCGTCTTTCCGTTCCTGGTGGCGCTGGGTGGGACGTTGCTGATGACGCATTCGCATGCTCTGGGCAACGTGAAGGAGGAACTGCTGATCGAGCTCACCCATCTGCCGATCGCGGTACTGGGCATCGTCGCCGGGGGTACACGCTGGCTCGAAGTCAAGGCGCCTTCGGAGGAGGGGCGCTGGGCGGGGTGGGCGTGGCCGGGATGCCTCGTGTTGATCGGACTCCTCCTGCTCGGGTACCGGGAAGCATGAGTCTCGTGGCATGCCCGTGACGACGCACGCGACGGAGAGCATTGCGTGCGTTCGTTGATCATGCGCGTCGTCGGCACCTGCGCGCGCCATTACGGATCGGTGGTCGCGATCGCGGTTGCCGTCGGCGCCGGCGCGCTGACGTATGTGGTGGGACACATCGCAATCGATACCGATACGACGAGGCTCATCGCCGGAGACATCCCCTGGCGCAAGCGTGAAATCGCTCTTGACGCGGCCTTTCCGCATCGGGCCGACCTGATCGCGGTTGTCGTCGACGCGCCGACGCCGGAGCAAGCCGAGCAGGCGACGGCAGTCTTGACCACGCGATTGTCGGATCAACCTCAGCTCTTTCGTTCGGTGTGGCGACCCGACGGCGGAGCCTTTTTCGATCGAACAGGCTTGTTGTTCGAATCCACCGCCGAAGTCGCGCGCACGACCCAGGCGTTGATCACGGCGGAGCCGCTGCTCGGAGCGCTCGCTGCGGACCCCACCCTGCGCGGGTTGATCGACGCGCTGTCGAAGCTCGCGCAAGGGGCGCAATCCGACCCGGCGCACGCTGACGCGGTTGCGCAGCCGCTGCAGCAGCTCGCCGCTGCGTTCAACCCGATTACCGCTGCGCAGACGCCGGCGTTCTCGTGGCGTACGTTGATCTCGGGGCGCGCCGCCGAGCCGCGCGAGCTGCGTCGCTTCATCCTCGCCCAGCCGGTTCTCGACTACAGCGAGCTCGAGCCCGGGAGACGCGCCACCACGGCGATCCGGCAGGCGGTCCACGAGCTCGGGCTCGACGTCGATCGACGGATCCGGATCCGCCTGACCGGTCCGGTCCCGCTTGCGGACGAGGAGTTCGCGACACTCGCCGATGGGGCCGCGCTCAACGCCACCGTGATGCTCGTCGCCATGATCGCGCTGCTGTGGCTCGCGCTGCGGTCGGCGCGGCTGATCGTGGCGATCCTCCTGAGCCTCGCCGTCGGCTTGATCCTCACGGCGGCGTTCGGTCTTGCTCTGTTCGGCACGCTGAACCTGATTTCGGTCGCCTTCGCGGTGCTCTTTGTCGGGCTCGGCGTCGACTTCGGCATCCAGTTCTGCGTCTGCTACCGCGCCCGACGCCTCGCATGCGACGATCTTTACGCGGCGCTTCGCGACGCCGGGGGCGAAGTAGGAGGCGCGCTGGCGCTCGCCGCGGCAGCGGTCGCTGCAGGTTTCTACGCGTTCCTGCCAACCGAGTATCGCGGGGTGTCGGAGCTCGGGGTGATCGCCGGCACCGGGATGATCGTCGCGTTCATTGCCAGCGTCACGCTGCTGCCCGCGCTGGTCGCGCTGCTGCGCCCGGCGGGCGAGCGCGCTCAGGTTGGATACGTCGCGCTCGCGCCGATCGATCGCTTCCTCATCCGGCGCCGCCGGGGGGTGCTCATCGCTGCCGGCGTGATCTCGGTTGCGAGCCTCGCGTCGCTGTCCCGGCTGCAGTTCGACGTCAACCCGCTGCACCTCAAGAGCTCGCGCACCGAGTCCGTCGCCACGTTGCTCGACCTCATGCGGGATCCGGATACGACGCCCAATTCGATCGACATCCTTGTGCCGTCGGTCGCCGACGGCGCGGCGCTCGCGCAGCGGCTGGAACAACTGCCCGAAATCGATCACACGGTCACGCTGGCAAGTTTCGTCCCCGAATCGCAGGACGAGAAGCTCTCGCTGATCGAGGATGCCGCGTTGTTGCTCGAGCCGGTCCTCGATCCCGGCGCAGGCAAGGGTCCGGCCGGCGACGACGACACCGTGCACGCGATGCTGCGCGCGGCGCAATCGCTCGAACAGACGGCGGCAATGCGGCCCGGGACGCCGCTTGCCTCGGCCGCCGCGCGCGTCGGGCAGGCGCTGCAGACGCTTGCGCAAGGCGCTCCAGCGCAGCGTGAGCGCGTGCGGGCAATGCTGATCCCAGGTCTGCAGGTGACGCTCGCGCAATTGCGCGCGGCGATGCAGGCGCAACCGGTGACGCTCGCGAATCTGCCGGACGACCTCAGGCGCGACTGGGTCGCGGCCGACGGCCGCGCGCGGATCGAGGTGTTCCCCAAAGGCGACGCGAACGACGACGCGACGCTGCGGCGCTTCGTCGCCGCCGTGCAGCAACTCGCTCCCGAAGCGACGGGCGCGCCGGTGTCGATCGTGGAGTCGGGCCACACGATCGTGCGCGCCTTCGTGGAGGCAGGTTTGTTGGCGCTGCTCTCGATCGTGGCGCTGCTCGCGCTTGCGCTGCGGCGGGCGACCGACGTCCTGCGGACGCTCGCACCGCTCGCGCTGTCGGGGCTCGCCACTCTAGGCATCTGCAGCGCGAGCGGGCTCCCCCTCAATTTCGAGAACATCATTGCGCTGCCGCTCCTGTTCGGCATCGGCGTCGCGTTCAACATCTATTTCGTCATGGCCTGGCGGGCCGGAAAGCGCGAGTTGCTGCAATCGAGCCTGACGCGGGCGGTGATTTTCAGTGCACTCACGACAGGGACAGCGTTCGGCAGCCTGTGGCTGTCGCATCACCCGGGCACCTCAAGCATGGGCGAGCTTCTGGCACTGTCGCTCGGGTGCACGCTGCTCTCCACGCTGCTCGTCCTGCCGGCGCTGCTGGGGGAACCGCGATAGCCGGCGACGCCTAAAGCGACTGCGATGCGCCCGCCGATCGTCCGCTGCGAAACCGCACCTCGGCCCACTGCCAGGCGATCAGTCCGGGAAAGAAGACGATCGCATCGCGCAACCGGCGCGCGGTTGCCAGCGCGAGCGCGACGGTGGCATCGAGCCCCAATGCGGCACCGATCACGACGAACGCCCCCTCCTGGACGCCCAGCGCACCAGGAACGATGAACGCCGCGCTGCTCACCGCCTGGATCAACGCTTCGATGACGAGGGCGTCGAAAACGCCCCGCGGCTGACCTAGAAAGTGGAGTGCGAGCCAGATCTCGCCGCCGCCGAGCGCCCAGCCGGCAAGCTGCCACGCCAAGCACGCGGCAACGTTGCGGTGACGCATGTAGATCGCGCGCAGCGCACGATCGAACCGCCGCGACTGCCGGTGCGCGAGCGCCGAGGGACCCAGCCGGAGACGGGCGAGCATACGCGTGAGCGCGCTCAACGCGCCGGCACGCTGGGCGACGACGAGCCGGCGGCAAGGGGAATCATGCCGGCGACGCCGATCACGAGGGTCGAAGTCACGAACGAAGCGGTGCCGCTCGCGAACAGCAGCGCGAGTCCGAAGAGCGCGAAGCCCGCCTGGCTCAGAACCGAAAGGGCCATATCGGCGGCCAGACTGGCGGCCGATTCGCTGCGGCCGGCGGATTTGCGCCGGAGGATACGGTAGGCGACGATCTCGCCGCCGATGCGCGCCACCGGCAGCAGGCCGTTGATCGACTCCCGGATCCAGGTTGCCCAAGTGAAGGCCGGCAGCCCCGGACGCCGGGTTTCGGGCATGAGATGCCGCCATGCGTTGGCGTTGGCGATCATGGGCACCACATGGAAGAGGGCCGCGAGCACCAGGCCCGGACCCGCAGCGACGACGAGGTCGACAATTGCACCGACCTCGGCGCGGCTGAATAGCAGCGCCGCGAGCGCGAGCCCCGCGACCGCCAGCATCGCCCCGAGGTGTTTCATCCGGGCACGAAATCCAAGAATCCGCCGGTTTGCGCCCCCAGCACCCGAAGCAGCGTAGCGATGCCGGGCTCGACAAGCGCCGCCAGTTCGGCGCGGTAGTGGCCGCCGTCCGCGGCGCCAGCGAAACGGTCGGCCGTGGCGGGATGGCAATAGATTTCGGTGAGGCCGTCGGGCAGATGGCGCAATACGCCGGCAATTCGCGGCGCGGTCATCGCACCCGACCACGCCAGGCCGAACACGCGATCGGGCGCCAGCAATCCGTGCCTGCGGGCCCTTTTCCCGAGGAGCCTTGCCCAGGGCGTTGCGAAGCAATGGCGCCAGTGCGAACCACTAGGCTCGATGCGCGCCAGCACGTCCCGCGGTTCGCGGGGGACCCGCACTGCGCGCATGCCGTAGCGTCTGCCGATATCGAACAGGAGCCGGCCGACGGTCGGATGGAGATGAAAGTGATGGTGCGCATTCACGTGATCGAGCGGCAGGCCGGTCGCGCGGAACGCCGTGAATTGCGCTTCGATTTCGGCGGCAAGCTGCCTGCGGGCACTGTGGCGGACGAAGATCTCGACGCCCGTCAGCGCGAGATCGCTGCGCAACCGTCCGCTACCGTCGACCAACGCTGGAATTCGTTCGGGCGGCAGCGTGGGCGGGCCATCGACGAGCACGAGGTGCAAGCCGACCCGCAGGCGCGGCAGACGGCGCGCGCGCGCGATCGCGTCTGCGGCTGCAGCACCGCTCACCATCAGGCTTGCCGCCGTCAGGATGCCCTTCGCGTGCGCCTGCTCGACGCCCTCGTTGACCTCCGGTGCCAAGCCGAAGTCGTCGGCGGTGACGATCAACGCCTTCAGTGCGCAGCCTCTCGTCGCTCGCGCAGGAAATGGAAGAACTCGATGCCCTCGCGCAGCCGCCGCTTCATCATATCGGGACTCCTCACCATCTCGGAGACGATCGAGGCGATCTTGCCACTGCGAAAATAGAACCGGCGGTAGAAGGTCTCCACCGCATCGAATATCTCGGTATGGCTGAGCTGCGGATAGTGCAGCGGGGCGATCTGTACGCCGTGCGCATCGACCAGCTCGGCGTGGGCGCTGTCGAGCCATCCCTTCTCCAGCGCCTGCCGGTAGAGCGCCGTGCCCGGATAAGGCGCCGCCAGCGACACCTGGATCGTGTGCGGATTGATCTCGGTGGCAAAGCGAATCGTCTCCTCGATCGTCTCCCTGGTTTCGCCCGGCAGGCCGAGGATGAATGTGCCGTGGATGGTGATCCCCAGCTCGTGGCAGTCCTTGGTAAATCGGCGGGCGAACTCGATCCGCATGCCTTTCTTGATGTTGTAGAGGATCTGCTGGTTTCCGGTCTCGTACCCGACAAGCAGCAGCCGCAGGCCGTTGTCGCGCATCACCTTGAGCGTTTCGCGCGGAACGTTGGCCTTGGCATTGCACGACCATGTGACGCCCAGCTTGCCGAGCTCCCTGGCGATGGCCTCGGCGCGCGGCAAGTCGTCGGTGAACGTGTCGTCGTCGAAGAAGAATTCCTTCACCTGCGGAAAGGCCTTCTGCGCCCACGCAATCTCCTCGACCACGTGACCGACGCTTCGGGTCCGGTAGCGATGCCCCCCGACGGTTTGCGGCCACAGGCAGAATGTGCAGCGCGACTTGCAGCCGCGACCGGTATAGAGCGAAATGTATGGATGCTTGAGATAGCCGATGAAGTAATTCTCGATCCGGAGGTCGCGCTTGTAGATAGGTGTCACGAACGGCAGCACGTCCATGTTCTCCAGGATGGGACGGTCGGCGTTGTGGACGACGCGACCGTCAGCGGCGCGGTAGGAAAGGCCCGCGATCCGCGCCCATTCGCGGCCTTCGGCCACTTCCTTTATCGTGAAGTCGAACTCGCTGCCGGCGACGAAATCGATGGCCTTCGACGCATTCATGCTTCCGTTCGGATCGACGGCGACTCTGGCGCCGATCAAGCCGGCTCTGACGTCTGGATTGACGGATTTAATTGCCTCGATCGTCCTCACGTCGGATGCAAACGAGGGCGCCGAGGTGTGCAGAACGACGAGTTCGAAGTCGCGCGCCAGCGGGGTGACATCGGCCAGCTTGAGGCCATGCGGCGGCGCGTCGACGAGCTTGCTGCCCTCGACCAGCGCGGCGGGCTGGGCGAGCCAGGTCGGATACCAAAACGAGCGAATTTCGCGCCGGGCCTGATAGCGCGACCCGGCGCCTCCGTCGAATCCCTCGAACGAGGGCGCCTGCAGAAAAAGGGTGCGCATCATGTCTTCGGCTCCGCGACTGCGACCAAGGTTCCATCGCGACGCACTCGATAACGCTCTCCGCGCCAACTTACCACGTCGACAAAAAAGCTCGCGACGTAGACGCCGAAGGCCAGCAGGTCGCGCGCGGGTCCAAGCCACCAGCGGTCGGAACGCACGTGCAGAGTATGGTCGACTTGCAGTTGGAGGACAAGGCGGCACGCGATTGCTGTCGTAATCATGGCGATTGCGGGCGCACCGAACCCGGTCAGCACCGCCCCCAGAAGCGCGAAGGGCAACGGGTGCGTCACGGCCGAACCCGCATGACCCGCCGCGTTGACGGCGCGCACGGTGCGGGCCCATCGCAACTCGTGGCGAAGCAGTTCGGCGGCACTTTGCTCGGAACAGGAGTGGGCGACGATCAGCGACGGGATGGCGACCCTCATGCCGGTCGCGCGCACTGCCTCGCCGAGGGCGTTGTCGTCGGCGATATGGTCGAGAACGGATCGAAATCCGCCGATCGCGGCCAGGGTGTCGCGGCGGAGCGCGATCGTCGAGCCAAAACCGGGTCGCGCCAAGCCGAGCCTTAGGCCGACGATGACATTGGGCAGGAAATGATAGTCGATTCCCATGCTCGCAACCTGCGCCCACACCCCTCCCCGGGCCAGCCCGCGGTACAGGCAAGTCACAGCTCCGACGTTGGGCATAGCCAACGCGGCGACGACCCGATAAATGTAGTCGCGGGCAACCGCGATGTCGGCGTCCGCGAGGATGACAACCTCGTGTCGAATGCGCGGTTCCAGTGCGATGACATTGGCAATCTTGGGATTCGGCCCGCGCGTTGGCGCTTCGATCACCAGTTCGAGGTCGCTGCCTTGGCGCTCCGCGATCAGGCGCTCGACCACGTCGATGGCCGCGTCGGTTGGATCCTGCACGCCAAAAAGGATCTGCACCGGGCCGCGATAGCTCTGTTCGCAGAACGACGCAAGATCGTCGTACAACCCCGGTTCGACACCATGCAGCGGCTTGACGATCGTGACGCCGGGGAGAACGGCGGGGGGCGTGCCGTCGTCACCGGTGAAGCGCAGCATCGCTGCGGCGGCGCCGAGAGCGTAGATGCAGCCGACCGCTGCAAGTGTGAGGCTGACAGCACCCAGCCATCCAGCGAGGGTCACGGCCATCGCGGCCTGACGCTGCGCTTCCGCTGCGCGTGGGGGCGGGTTACCCTATGCTGCAACTGACTCAAGACTGCCGACGCCAGCAGGCGTGCGGTAAGCGGCACTGGCGGCCAGATCGCATGATTCTCGACTGATAACGTTGCGTGCAAACCTCCAGTCTTGCCCATTATGGCAAGTTCATCGCGCTCCTTTCCTGCGTCGCCGTCGCCGGTTGCGCGACCGTTTCCGGCGACCGCGCCACGGCGGACGACCCGCTCGAACCGGTCAATCGCGCCGTGTTCGACATCAACACGGCGTTGGACGGCGCGTTCATCAAGCCGGTCGCCGAAGCCTACCGTGCGGTCTTTCCGCCGTTCGTGCGCGACCGCGTCCGATCGGCGATCGACAATCTCGCGGAGCCGCGGATCTTCGTAAACGACTTGCTGCAACGGCGACCCGAAGCCGCCGGGATCACGCTCGGCCGCTTCGCGATCAACACGACGCTCGGGCTCGCCGGCCTGTTCGACCCGGCGACCGGGCAGGGCTACGCCAAGCAGTCGGGCGATTTCGGCCAGACGCTCTACACCTTCGGAATAGACGACGGGCCGTATCTCGTACTGCCGTTCTTCGGCCCCTCGAATCTTCGCGACGCCGCCGGCTTGGGCGTCGATCTCTTTACGACACCGCCCGCGCTGATCGTGACGGGTCACGCTGGAGTCGTGACCGGCTTCGCCGTCGGGACTGTCGACGGCATGGACCTCCGGTCCCGCAACATCGAGACCCTGGACGAGATCAAGGCAAGCGCGCTCGACTATTACACCCACCTCAAAAGTATCGCACGCCAACGGCGTCAGGCGCAGCTTCGCGAGGCGCGCGGGCTGACGCCGGAGCCGCAGGAGCTCGTCGACCCCGGAGCGTCGCCGGCAGGGTCACCGAAGTAGCCTACGCCGCGCTGGAATGAGCATCGCCGCTCGCCGATCGGTGCCGCGATTCCCTTTCAGCGAGCGCGCGATTCGGTGTTCGATCCGGCGCTCAGCAGTTTTTCAGTCTGCTGCCGAAGATCTTCCACCAGGGCGCTCGGCCCGCCGGACCGCAGGATCGCAGCAAACTCGGCTCGCCTCGTGGCGAGCTCGCTGATAGTGCCGGTGAGATAGACATCGACGACCTTCCAGTCCTCGCCGGAACCGCGCAGCAGGTAATTGAGCGTGATCGGCTCCGCCTTCGGTTGAAGCAACCTAGTACGCACAATCCGTCCCGTGGCGCGGACTTCGGCGTTCGGCTCCACCTCGAAGCTTTCGCCCGAGTAGCCATCGAAGCGGGCCGCGTACGTCGCGATCGTCATCCGAGCGAAGTTGTCGCTCAACGCGGCCTGTTGCTCCGCCGAGATCGAGTTCCATTCGCGGCCAACTGCGATTCGGGTCATCGCAGCGAGGTCGAACGTCGCCCGAATCACCGGGGCGAGCTTCTCATACCGGCCGCGAATGCCGAGTTCGCGCGCTTGCTTCATCACCGCGAGAAGCGCGTCGTAGAAAGCTCGAATGCGCTTGGCGGCGGGGTCGCTATCTTCGCCCTGCGCGAATGCCAACATCGGGCCCGCGCCAAGCATTGCGCCGCATGTGAGCAAGATTCGGCGCCGTCTGGATCTGGGGGTGAGCCTCAACGGTGTCTGCAGTGAGTAATTGAACGCATGATAGCAACCGTGGTGGGGTGCTGCGCCACCCAACTAACGAATGGGTATTGAAAAGGTGAGGCCAATGACCTCGGTCCCCGGATTCTCACTTTGATGCAGGGCCTTCCCGTTCGACATATGGTAGTACCCAGCGCCAATACGCACGTCGTTGTCGAAGCGATAGTCAAACTCCAGACCGAAGCGGCCTAGAACGGCAGGGTGACCCAGATCCTTGCCCCGGCCTTGGCTGTAGCCGCCGACTGCGAAGCTCGGGGCAATGACAATGTGCTCACCCCAGTCGGTCGGGTACCGGATTCCGCCGTAGCCCCAGGCACTCCGGTCGGAGGTCAGGCCAGCGCCGACAAACGGCCGAAGCCCCCACCAGACGAATCTGTCAGCGCGGTATTCCATTCCGATTGCCGTTGCTTGCTTGACGTTCTTGATGGGATCGAAACGGCCCACCTCGAAAGCGATGGAGTCAGGCTCCTCACGCTGAGTCGTGTCGGCAAGAATGGATGCGACGACCACGGCTGCCGTAGCAATTGCGATGCCTTGCACTTCGGAATCGGCGCGAACCGACCCCGACGCAGCGGCAATACAAACAATGGCTCCGTAAGTCGTGACGAAGGGTCGCATCGCCGTGGCCATCCGCCACGTGCTCAGGTTCTAGCGCCGTGCCGGTAAAGTAACATTGGGAACGGAATTGACCGTTTCGCGCGAGGCGGCTGCATGCGGGATCGTGGGACCGAGCCCCTTGGCGACACTATAGGCCGCTGCTGACCGTTCAGCGAACCGCGCGAGTGTCCACTTTTCTAGCGTACGACAGGCAGCAATGGGTCGATAGCGACATCGAACGCCCGGTCTCGGTGACCTCGCTGAATGGCCGCTCCGTAGATCGCAGTGGCTCAACGTGACTCGCTGGCCCTATCCTTGCCCGTCGTTCGAAGTGCGGCGTACTTGGTTCGAGGATGTCGAGCGAAGACGCAGTGCCTCGAACCCCCCGAGCACTTGTCACCCGATCGGGATGCGATCGATGTTGGCGCGAAGCCAGGCGTCGAACGAAAGCAGCTCCGGGTTCAGCGAGCGTGAACGCTCGGGGTCGCGGCTGCGGAGGAACTCATCGCCAAGAATGGCTTGGAACTGAAACATATTGCCGAGATCTTCCGCGCCGGGGAAGCCGAGGCCGCGGTAGACATCGAACGGCACGTCATTGAAGCTGACCTTGCGTCCGAGAGCACGCCCCATCTTCGCTGCCATCTCCGGGCCGGACAGAACCTCACCGGCGACACCGAACCGCTGGCCGACCGTGCCGGTGCTGCGACGGAACAAACCATAGGCGCACTTGCCGATGTCCTCCGCCGCAATGCCCGGCAGCTTGGCGCCGCCGAGCGGCAGCGCGAGCACGAGGTCTCCGTCGGGACCCTTGCGCGGCCCCATGCCGGGGTTGAGGAAGTTCTCCCAGTAGAACGAGGCGAGAAGGTACGTGGTCGGCGCTGCCTCCTCGGCGAAAACGCGATCCACCGCGCCCTTGGAATCAAAGTGCGGCACTTTGTACTTGCCATGGAGCGTCGGCAACCTGGCGTCATCGAGGGGCACCGTCTTGCGCGTGTCCTCGAGCGTTGACCAGATGACGTGCTGGACGCCGGCCTTCCGAGTCGCCCGCGCCATCGCCGTGGCCTGGGCGCCCTCCCGTTCCGCGGAGAAGTGCTCCCAGAAGTTGGTAACGCAGAAGGCGCCAAACGCCCCGGCGAAGGCCCGGTCCAAGCTCGGCGGATCGTCGGCGTCGCCTGCCACGACTTCTACTCCAAGCTGGGCGAGCGCCTGGGCCTTTTCCGAATCGAGCTTGCGGGTAACCGCCCGCGCGACAAATGGTCCTTGGCGATCGGCGTGGATTGCGCGGACGAGCCCTCCGCCCTGCGCGCCCGTCGCTCCAATGACTGCGATGACCTTCTTCTCCGACATAGGTCGTCCTCTCTCAAATGATGGAACAGTACCTGTTTACCAAACAACTGGACAGCGATTACGACGCTCGCCGCACTTGGTTCGAGTACATCGCCTCCCCAGGTTGGGCTTTGAGCGACGGACATCTAATAGTTGGTCACTATGGCAGCCGTTTTTGTTTGAAATTCCCGACGATTGCGACGTTCGGTTCGAGGCACCGTGCGAATCCATTCCGCGTCGGCAGGTAGAACTCGTGTTAACCATACCGCGAGCAGAGATTCCCCCGCCCCCATAGCGTCCGTGCCTCCTTCAAAGGCGCCGCTGTTATCCTTGCCGACGACGGCGGCCGTTGCCAATAGACGCGCTACGGCGCGCCGCCTTCCCGGGCCTTGCCTTTCCGACACGTCTCCGTTGGCCACTATGTCCCCGACCCTCTTCTCGCCATTCGCGTTGCGCAAGCTCACCCTGGTTAACCGCATCGTTGTGTCCCCGATGTGCCAATACTCCGCTGTCGACGGCTGCGCCACCGACTGGCACATAGTGCACTGGGGCCAGTTATTGCAGTCAAATGCGGCCATGTTCACGATCGAGGCGACCGCGGTCTCAGCGGTCGGTCGGATCACCCATGGCTGCCTTGGTCTTTATGACGACGCCTGCGAAGCGGCGCTGGGTGAACGCCTCGCCGTCGCACGCAGAGTTGCGCCGGCGATGCCCGTGGCGATCCAGTTGGCGCATGCGGGACGCAAGGGCTCGTCACAGGTCCCATGGGAAGGCGGGCAGTTCATACCTCTCGAACAAGGAGGCTGGACGCCTCTCGCACCATCGCCGATCGCGCACCTCGAGCACGAACCTCCACCGGCGTCGCTCGACATCGCGGGGCTCGCGCAAGTCAGGCGCGAATTCGTCGACGCTGCGCGCCGTGCGTCGCGCATCGGCATCGACGCGATGGAGCTGCACCTGGCGCATGGATATCTGCTTCACCAGTTCCTGTCCCCGCTGGCCAACCGGCGTACCGACGCCTACGGAGGGCTGTTCGAGAACCGGATCCGCTTTCCGATGGAAGTGTTCGCGGCGGTACGCGATGTGTGGCCGCAGGATAGGCCGCTAGGCGTCCGCATATCTGCGACCGATTGGATTGCCGGCGGATGGACGATCGACGATTCGATCGCACTCGCGCGGCGCTTGCAGACGGCGGGCTGCGACTGGATCGATACGTCGAGCGGAGGCATTTCGCCGAAACAGAAGATCCCCCTAGGACCTGGCTATCAGGTGCATCTCGCGCGAGAAATCCGTCGCGCGACCTCGATACCAACGATGGCAGTTGGTCTGATCACCGGGGCAGCGCAAGCCGAGGCCATCGTCGCGTCGCAGGAAGCGGACCTGGTGGCGATGGCGCGTGCGATGCTATGGGACCCCCGCTGGCCATGGCATGCTGCGGCGACGCTCGGCGCGCAGGTTCGGGTACCGAAACAATATTGGCGATCGGCGCCACGCGATGCGGCCAGTGTCTTTGCGCACGCCAAGGTCGGCGCGCGCTGAGCGGCGTGCGTAGCATCCCGTTGCAGTGCTTGGAACGCCGTACGCCGAGCTGATGGCCACCCTTCGGATCTGTGGCGCAGAGAAACGCAAAGTTGCAACCGACCGGCCGCTTTCACAAATGCGACAGTGCGCTATCCGTCCGCTTCAGCCACTCGCCCTTCTCGAAAGCAGACGTCCAGCGAACGAAGCTCGCCGGCGCCGAATGGGGCAGCACATCCCCGCTGCGTGTGCTGGATTTCCCATCGTTCATGCGACTACTCCTGCAGAGCCAACGCACAGGCTTCCTCCTCATTAAGGTCGAGACCTTCGGCGACCAAGCGCGCGAGATCTTCGGGCGCGCGTTTTCCCTGCAGCAACGTTTGCAGCCCGTTGCGGGCGCGTGCTTCGTTGGGCCCGCGATATTCCCTTGGTCGTGTATGTGGAATCCGCGTAACCGCCACGAAGCATGGAACAGCTTCATGCGCTGCGTCACCGAAAGCCAGGCTCCGCAGTTGACGGACCGCGACACGCGGCTCCGCGACGACCCGGTCGCTGGTTCGAATCCAGCCGGGCCCACCGTTTTTGGGTCGAAGAGTCGCGACAATGGCGAGTCACAGCATTTCGTCGCCGCGGATAGGGCAGTCCAGGTCGACGCATCGTGACACTCCGGGTCGTTAAGTGGCCTGCGAACAAAAAGCGGACGATCGACATGGTCCGCACCGTCGCCACCAAACTCCAACCGTATCAAGGCGCGGAAATCACAGAAATCGCCTGTTGTGCAATGATCGCGTGCAGAGCCTGTGTCGGATGGATGCCATCCCAGAAAGCATACGTGTCAGGCTTCGCGCACTCGAAGGGCGGGTGATCCGGAGTTGCGCAGGCATCCGTCACGTTTACGAAGCCGTAGTCTTCCGGCTGCGCAACAACCTTGTTGAGCGTCGTGTAGATGTCCAGGATTCGCACGTCAATGCCCGGCAGCGCCCCAAGTCCTTGGACAGCAAGCACCAAGCCACCGTTATAGGCGGTCGAAAGGGCATCGGCAAAGAAGGCGATTCCCGGGACCGATTGGTCGAGCATACGCACTGCCGGCGTCTTGCCGACATCCGCCACGTTGAGCACCAGGAACTTGCGCGCTCCATGACCGTAAAGCGTAGAAATGCTGACGGTCAAACTCGCGAGCGCATTTTGAATAAATGGCACCGGGTCCTGGCCCCCTGCCGCCGCTACCAACGCATCCCGGACGTCGTTGCCGCCGATTTCTATGGCAACCAAGGTGCTCGTCGACGTTTCAGGAAAGTCCGCAAGGTAGGTGCTCACCTGGGCTGGTAAATTGAAGCGGCAGGGATAATCGGCGACGGCTCTCGCGCCGCCCACCGCGTAATTGCTTGCTTCCGTGCCGGTGTTCTGAAAGGCGGGCCGCGTATTCCCGGCGAGCGCCAAGGAGCGCGCCATCCCCTCGACCCAGGTGGCGCCATTGGTGAAATGATGGCCGCCCTTCGCGTACGGGCCGTCCGGGACGAGGAATTCGTCCAGCCCGTCATAGGGCGGAACGTTCAACCGCGTCCCGCAGCTTTCGTTGTTCGGTTCGGACAGCCAAATGAAGGCGTTCCCTGTATCGCTTAGGCTCGTGCCGAAGGTGACAACTCGATCGATGCTCGCATGCTCGCCCCACGCCTGGCTCGAGAGCAGGACAAACGCAACGGATGACGCCAATTGGGTGAATTGCCTATAGACGCTTGATGCGCGCATGAATGTCTCCTCTGTCGATTTGAAAGAACAGGATGAGGTTGCCCAACACAAGCGATCGCGGCCAGTTTCCCTCCAAGCCAGTGACCGAATGCGGCGGCAGCGTGAGGGCTCGTCAATGACACACAGTTCCGCCGGCCGCCGCGAACGGAAACCGGACGATCGACTTGGTCTGGTTCACGCCTGGGGGCAAGCCACCGTTGCCGTTGGTCGTGTAGTTGAACGTCGCGCTATTGCCGTTGACGAACGTCAGCGTCGCCGTCCCGACGGTCGGGATCGGTTGCACCACATCGCTTGTCCTGTAGCTGTCGAAGCGCGGGCCCGAGGTACGCAACACGTTTCCGGTGTATACGTTGGTGGCGCCTACGCGCTGCGTCAGCGCGGACAGCCACAGCGGCGCGCCGCCGCTGTCGTAGGTGTACCAGGTCAGGAACACGCTGTCGCCCTGGTGGGCGAAGTTGATGCCCCAGCCGGATTCCATGCCGCTCGCCGCCCACCACAGGTCCTGGTAGTTGGTGGCGAGCGCAAGATTTGCGGCCGGGTCGAAGGCGCAGGTCACCTGCGGGCCCGTGAAGAGGTCGTAGCGGGCGAGGGTCTTGGTCTGCGACACAGGCACCGGGCTGCCACCGGAGCCGGCGTTGAGGTCGTAGTGAAACGTCCCGTTGTTGGCGTCGCTGAAGGTCAGGGTGCCGTTGCCGACCGGCATCGCCGTGCCGGTCCCAATGAAGTTGTTGAATGGTGGCCCGATGTCCACATAGATCGGGCCGGCGTAGGTGCTACCCGCGGTCTTGCTGGCGAGCATTGACAGCCACCAGGCTTTGCCCGTCGTGTCGTACGTGTACCAGGTGGCGAAGACTCGATCGCCAGAGTGTGCGAAGTTGATCCCCCAAAACGCTTCGGTGCCGCCCGCAGCCCACCATAGCCCTTGGACGTTTAGCGCTGTTGCTGTTGGGTCGTACAACTCCGCGCTGGCCAAGGCACCGGTGTTGTCCCCTCCTCCCACAACCAGCACTTTACCGTTGGGAAGGAGCGTCGCAGTGTGGCCTTCCCGTGCGCTCCCCGGCGTACCCGCTGCGCTCCAGCTGTTGCTCGTTGGGTCGTACAGCGCTGCATTGGCCAAAGCATTCACACCGTCATCGCCGCCCACCACCAGCACGGTGCCATCGGGCAGGAGTGTCGCGGTATGGAGTCCACGCGCTGTTCCGAGCGCGCTCGCCGCGCTCCAGCTATTGCTCGCCGGGTTGTACAGCTCTGCGCTGCCTATGGCGTTGACACCACCGTCATCGCCGCCCACCACCAGCACGCCGCCATTGGGAAGCAGCGTCGCGGTGTGATCTTCCCGCGCGGTTCCCAGCTTGCCCGCCGCACTCCAGCTGTTGCTTGCCGCATTGTATAGCTCGGCGCTTACCAGGAGGCCGAAGTTATCGCTACCCGCCACCACCAGCACGGTGCCATTGGGAAGCAGCGTGGCGGTATGGCTATCGCGTACGGTTTCCGCCGTGCCCGCGCCGCTCCAGCTGTTGCTTGTTGGGTTGTAGAGCTCCGCGCTCGCCAGGTCGCCCGCGACGCTGTTGCCGCCCCCCGCCACCAGCACATTACCGTTGGGAAGCAGCGTCGCGGTGTGAAATGTCCGCGCGGACGCAAGGCTCGCCGCCGCGCTCCAGCTGTTGTTGGCAGGGTCGTACAGATCCGCGTTGGCAACAGAATCTACGCCGTTGAAACCGCCCGCGACGAGCACTTTGCCGCTTGGGAGGAGCGTCGCAGTAGCGAATACCCGCGCGGTGCTGAGGTTGCCCGCTGCGCTCCAAGTATTACTCGCCGGGTCGTACAGCTCCGCGCTGGCCAGATAGTGCGTCTGCGAGTCTGCGCCGCCAGCGACCAGCACCTTTCCGTTTGGCAGCAGCGTCGCGGTGTGCCCGGCCCGCGCGGCGTTCATGGGTGCGGCGCTGGAGAACACTCCCGCCAACGCCGTCGCCGGAACAACCAGACCCACCAGCGCGACCATGAACATCAATCGACCAAGACGCCGAAGGCCGGTGGTCTGACCATAGACCTTGATTAGTCTCATGAAGGAATCTCCGTTGACGGAGTTCGTTCCTGCGCGTTTCGCCAGGCTCCGGCCGGTCGCGAATCGCGATCTTCGTCTCGCCCGCTGGCTATTTCGTACCCGTCGCAGAGAAATCGACGTCAGCTACCACGCCCGCGTCATCGAACGTCACTACCAGCATCTTGCGGTACGTCTTGCGGTTGAACATGGATCCCCCGACTTCCGCATAGGCGTAGACCGCGGCCTGCCCCGTTGTGGATTTGATCATCGGATAGATGTAATAACCACCGGGCTTGCCGAGCAGTTGGACGAGCTCGGGTTGAGTCGTCTTTCCTTTCACGATCTGATTCACCTTGCCTTCGTCGAAATCCGTCTGATCTTCCGCCCACGATGAAATAAACTCGTATCCGACCAGAATATCGTCGACGAAGTAGAACGACATCCCGCGTGCCGCTACGACACCATCGTGGGCGGGCTTGCCTCCGATCGCGGCATACGCATAGGAGGCCGACTTCACCGTCTTTTCGTTCTTGACGCCGGATCCTTCGGCAAACGGCCTGCCAAAGGTCGCCGCGACCTGCGCCTGCGTCGTCTGGCCGTTCTTGAGCATGGCGGTATCGGGACGAACGAAGTCCTTGCCGGCGCAGCCCGCCAATACGAGAAGAAGCGCGAACACGCAAACCTTTGCGCGATTACCACGCATTTAGACCTCCCTGAACGTCGTTGCGTCGCCTCGAGCTGGATACGGTCAGCCGCCGATGTGCACCTGGTACTGCGCGCCGTTCGACAGGCTGCACGTGCCGGTCCCCAGGTACGGCGTCGTCATCCGGTAGTCGCACGTCATGAACGTGCCGCGCTGCCCGTACGCGTTGGCTAGCCCGCGGCGCCCGTCACCGGGCACCCGCGTTGCTTCACCGGAGAGAATTTCGCCCTTGTAGTTGAGCTGGAAAAATCCCTTGCCGGTCATCATGTTCGTGACGGTTCCGGACAACATGCCCGTCTCCGTCGCGACTTCGTTCGACGGATACAAGCGCGCCTGCAGCGAGGCGGGTGTCGCCGGCCCCGCGGACGGTGTCGGCTCGACGGCCCCCGGGTAAACGGTTGGCGGTGGCGGCGGCGCGCTCGCGGCCCGCGCACTCGGACCCGGTACGGGCGCGAGAAAATTCGGTCCCGGTCCCTGCACCGTGGCCACGGGGACGGCGACGGCAGGATAGGCCGGTGCTGCCATCGGATAGATCGGAGTACCGTCGGAGGCGACCGGCACCATCACGCACCCGGCCAGGCTCGCCGCAACGCTGCCAAGAACAACTGCACGACGCGTAGCGTTCAACATGACATCGACTCCCGTTTACCGGCACACGCCGGCGGTGAAGACGCGGGTTGCCCTGGGCTGTCGCCTCGATTGCAATGCCGCCACCATCGGGTTCTGCCTCTTGGCCCTTGCGTCTATGGCGACATGCTGCGACGACCCGCATTACAGATGACTTATGCCGGCCTTACAGATGGATCGCGGCCGCAAGCGGCGCTGGCTAGGGCCCGCCGAAACGTCCGTAAGCCGTCTGTAGGTCTTGCCGGGCGATCCTCGGCAGGCAGTCGGGGTGGCGGGTCCGTCGCTTTCGAGGCGGCCCGCGGCCGTGAGAAGATGGAATCGGGAAGGAGGGAGAAACGTGGCCAAAGGCAGTCGCCCGGACACCGCGTTCGCCAAGACGACGCGGCCGACCATCGGAGCGATGGTCGAACGCAATGGACTATTCGCCCGCCTCGACGAGCCTTCTGGCCGGACCGTTGCGTGGATCTCGGGACCGCCAGGAGCGGGCAAGACCACGCTCGCGGCAAGCTACGTTCGGGCCCGCCAGCTTTCTACCGTCTGGTATCAGGTCGACGCGGACGACACCGATCCGGCAACCTTTTTCCACTATCTCGCGCACGCCGCGCGCAAGCTCGGCAGCCCGCGGGCGCGCAGTCTGCCGCAATTCACAAGACAGCACGGCGGCGACGTCGCGTCCTTCGCGCGCAAGTTTTTCCGCCAGCTCTTCACGGGCGGCACCGAGCCGTTGGCTGTCGTCATCGACAATCTGCACGCCGTTCCCGTCGAGAGTGGCCTTCATGCCTTGCTCGAGGCTGGCATCCCTCAAGTGCCCAAGGGCTCCTGCATCATCGTTACCAGCCGCAACGAGCCGCCGGCTTCCCTCGCGCGTCTGCGGGCGACCGGACAGATGACATGCGTGGCGGGCAAGGATCTGTCGTTGACGCCGGATGAAATCGCGCGGATTGCGCGATTGCGAGGTCAGGCCGTCTCGCCGGAGTCCGCCGCGAAGCTCCACGAGCGCACGCAGGGATGGGCCGCCGGCCTCACGCTGATGCTCGAGCATTCGAAGATCGCCGGCCGGATCGCCGAACTGCCGAGCGATTCGACACCGCAAGTGATCTTCGATTACCTCGCGGGCGAGATCTTCGACCGCTTCGAGCCGCGGACCCGCGATTTCCTGTTGCGCGTCGCGTGCTTGCCGCGGATGACGGCTTCGATGGCGGCGACACTGACGGACGAGCCGAAGGCCGAGCGCTTGCTCGTCAACCTGGCGCTGAACGACTACTTCGTCCGCGACGTGGCCTCCGATGCAGGCCGGGTTTATCAGCTTCACCCGTTGTTGCGCGAGTTCCTGCGCCAGCGCGCCGCACAGGCGTTGCCGGAGGCAACGAGTAACGCGTGGCTCGAGCGCGCGGCCGCCCTGCTGCGCGACGCGGGTTACACCGAGGACGCCGTCGCGCTGCTCGTCGAGGCCGGCAACTGGGACGAGTTCGCGAAGATCGTTTTGCAACAGGCTGATGAACTTCTCGCGCAGGGCCGCAGCGACACGCTCGCGGCCTGGCTGGATCTGCTGCCGCTCAAACTGGTCGAGGCGAGCCCGCGGCTGCTCTGCGCGTCGGCCGCGTCGCGCGCGCATGCGAGTCCGCGTGCGGCGCGCCAGCTCTTCGAGCGCGCGCTCGAAGGCTTCCGCGACCAGCAAGACGTCGAGGGTATGATCGAGAGCTGCTCCGGGCTTATCGATGCGATCATCTTCGAGTTCGACGATATCGCTCCGCTCGATCGCTGGCTGAATGTGCTCGACGGCCTTCTGGCACGCAGCAGCGACACTTTGCCCGCTCAGGTCGGCACCGCGACCGCGACGCTCGTCGGCGCCACGCTGCTGCGCGATGCCGGCAACGTGCGAATCGAAGCTTGGCTCGAACGCGCCGAGCAAGCGATGCGCCTGGGCGCAGAACGACAATCAACACCTTTCGCGCGCGAGGAGCTCGCGTACTTGCGCGTTCTGTCCGCGCTTGCGCGAAGTGACCTCACCTCCGCCGAAGCAGCCCTCGGCGGGCTTCGCGGCGTGGCAGCCGTTGCGACGTCGAACGTCGCGCTCGCACCCGCGGTCGGTGAGGGATTGCTGCGCCTCGTCGCCGGCAGGTATGTCGACGCGATAGGCGTGGCCGAGGATGCGCTCTCTGCCGCCGATTCGGACGGTCTCCACGCATACGACCCGTGGCTACTTTCGATCATCGCCGCCGCAAAGCTATGCACCGCGGACCAGGCGGGCGCGAAGAATGCACTGCAACGCCTCGAGCAACAGGGCACACTACGGCGCGGCGATCGAGCCTGCGTGCATTACCTCCGGGGCTGGATCGCGGCGCTCGACGGCGACGTCGTTGACGCGCACCGCGAGACCAAGACCGCGCTTGCGGTCGCGGTTGAGACGGGCATTCCGTGGTTCGAGTGCCTCGCGCGGATTGCACTCACGCAGCTTCAGAATGACGGTGCCGATCGCCGCGGCGTCGAAGCGCAATTGCGTACGGCAGCAGCCATCGCGGAACGCCTGCGCAGCCCGTGGCTGTCGTATGTAGTGGAGTTGGCCACGGCCAACGCGGCCCGGAGCGCCGGGGCGAAGCGCGCGGCACTCGAGGCTCTTCGCGCCGCATTCCGGCGGGGGCGCGAGCACGGGTTTTGCCAGCCGCTTGGCTGGACCCCGCAGCCGCTCGCCGAGCTTTGCGCAACGGCACTGGATGAAGGAATCGAGCCCGAATTTGCACGCGCGCTCGTGCGCGATGGAAGGCTCGCGCCGGCTTCGCCGCCATTGCGCGTGCGCCGGTGGCCATGGCCATTCCGGGTCATGACGTTCGGAGGATTCCAGTGCCAACGCGGCGAATCCCCGCTCGAGCTCTCGGCCAAGGGCCCGGGCCGGCCAATGGAGCTGCTCAAGGTGCTGGTGGCGCTCGGCTCCCACAACGTGCGCGCCGATCAGCTCGCCGACGCGCTGTGGCCGCACGTCGAGGCGGACTACGCCTACAAATCGTTCACGGCCACCCTCCACCGCCTGCGTCGCACGCTGGAGGACGACGACGCGCTGGTACTGCGCGACGGCCGCCTGACGCTGAACCGGTCGCTCGTCTGGGTCGACTCCCTAGCGCTGGAGCAGCTCTTCGACGCGTTCGACGCGGCTTTGCGTGGCTCCGATGCCTGCACCGACGAAACGCTGCGCCGGCATTCCTTCGAAGAGGCGCTTGAGGTCTATCGAGGACCGTTCCTGCCGGACGAGTCCGAACAACCCTCCTACATCGCGTGCAGAGAGCAGCTTCGCGCCAGGTTATTGCGCTTCCTGGCTCGCGTCGCGCGCGGCTGGGAAGAGGCTCACGCGCCCGAGGCCGCCGCCGACTGTTACCTGCGGTTCATCGAGGTCGACGAGCTGTGCGAGCCTCTCTACCGCCAGCTCATGCTCTGCTTGCAGCGGAGCGGCGCGATCGAGGAGGCGGCGGCCGCCTACGAACGGATGCGAACGATCTTTTCCGCGCGACTGAAATCGATGCCTTCGCCCGAAACGCAGGCGCTCTACGCCGGCCTCAAGACGGCAGGTGCCTCGGCGACGCCGCGGTAAGGCCGCGAGTCAGCCCCGCTTCGGCAGCGCCGCGAGTTCGCGATCGACCGCGCCCCAGACTTTGTCGAGTCCGCTGCGCAGCACGTTCGGCGGCGGATAGTCGCGCCGCGGGAGATCCGACTTGGCAGGAGCAACCTCGCGCATCCGCATCGTGAACGATATCTCGGACCCGCCGCGTACTCCAATGACCGTCGCCGTCACTACCGTGTCGAGACCATCGGTGTCGAAGTGGAAGAGATCAGCCAGCGATCCGAGATGGCGTCGGAGCAGCTCTTTGGTCTTCGGCAGGTCGATTGCGGCTGCGCGATCGAACTCGTTGCGGTCGAGGGGCAGCGGTGCCGGCGCTTCGGCGCTAATGAGATCGGGGTCGCGCGATTGTTCACGAACGACGAGTCCCAGTTTCACGACCGCCGCATAAACGGCCTTGAAAGCCTCTTCGGGGGGGGCGCTCACGACGTGCGTGCCGTTCTTCGCGAGCGTGTCCTCGTACTCGGCCTCGAACGCCTTGTTGATTTCGTTGATCGCGTCGCGCTTGGTCTCCTGGCTCACGCATCCGGCAACGAGCGCCATGGCCGCGAGGCCCAGCCATGCGCAAACGCGGCGCCGCTCGCCCCTCATGGCTTTTTCGCCTTTTGCGCGATTTCTTCCAGTTTGGCCTTGATGACTTTGTCCCCCTGCTGCCGCTCTGCAGGCTGGAGCAACAGCGCAACGGTGTCGCATTCGCCCTTCCCCGGGCCCGAGCCCAAGCGCGCCGCCGTGCAGTACCATATGTAGGCCAAGCTGTTGGTCGGATCCTTGCGGTTGGCGAACATCGCGCCAAGTTTGAGCATCGCATACGTATCGCCACCATTCGCCGCCTTTTGGTACCACACCCGCGCGGCCGCCGGGTCGCGGTCTACGCCTCGTCCTTCGGCGTACGCATCGCCAAGCCGATACTGCGCCTTTGCATTGCCTGCATCGGCGAGTGGCTTCAGCAGCGCGATGGCTTTGGCATCGTGCTTCGCGGCGAACTCCACATCGGCTTCGGCAATTATTTCGTCCGGCGTTAACGGCGCCGGCGTCTTCGACCCCGCGGGCGGTATCGTATCCTTCGGCGACGGCGATGGGGGCGGCGTTGTCTCCTTCTCCGGCGGCACCGCGGGCGGGGATAGGTTTGACGGCGTCTCCTTCTGCGGCGCCGCGGGCACGGACACCGTCGGCTTAGCGTCCTTTTGCGACGTAGCCACGGACGGCGGCCGCGCTTGCTTCTGCGACGGCACCGGAGGCGCGGGCTTTGGCGACTGCTTCGAGGAAGGCTCGTCGCGGCGCTTCGGCTGGGCGCTCACGCCGGGCTCACCTGCCGGTGGGGTCGCGGGTTGTTGTTTCTTCTCTTCGGGGGGAGCCTGCTCCGGCGGCTTGGGCTGCCGCTCGTCGGGCTGCTGTTTCGGAGTCCGCTCGGCGTTGTTGGCAACCTTCTCGCTGTCCAGCGCACCCTTCAACTCAACGGCGGCGAAAATCGCCACTGCCGCAACTGCAACGGCAATGATGACGAGCACCCACGCCCAGGGCGGTGTGTACCTGGTCCGCGGCACAGGCTCAGCCGCAGAGTGGGACCGGTTCGACCCACCTTGCGCCAATGGCATGGCGGCGCCTGGAACAACCGTCGCAGCCTTCGCCAGGACCGTCGGCTGCGACGCTCCCGTCCGCCCGTGTGATTGACCCCGAGGGGGCACTGCCGGCGTAGCAACCGGAGCAGCATTTTCGCCGGCAAGCTCGCGCCGCCATTCCGCGATCGTTTGCGGGCGATCCTTTTCGGCAAAGGCAAGCGCGTGATCGATGGCGGCGAGAAACCGGCCGGAGTAACGCCCGGCACCGATGACGCTTGCCGGGACCATGATCTCCTGCGTGCTGCCAAGAATTCCCTTGCTGCGGGATACCGCGTCCAGAGGCGCCCGCCCGCAGATGGCGCGATAAGCGGTCGCTCCAAGGCCGTAGATGTCGGTCCAGGGGCCTTGGCTCGAAGGGTCGTTGTAATACTGCTCGAAAGGCGCGTAGCCGGGTGCGATGAGAATGGTGAGAGTATTCGAACTCCCGACCGCCTGTCGCGCCGATCCGAAGTCGAGCAGCACCGGTCGCCCGTCGCCGCCGATATGAATGTTGTCCGGTTTGATGTCGCGATGGATGAAGCCGGCGTCGTGAACCAGCTCGAGACCGTCCAGAACCTGCACGAGGATGCGGAGCAACTCGGCTTCGGGCAGCGTTCCGCGGCGGTCGAGCATGGCAGCGAGCGTCCCGCCTTCCTCGAACCGCATTACGATATAGGCGGTGTTGTTGAACTCGAACACCGAAAGCACGCGAACGATGTTCGGGTGGTCGAATCGCGCCAGCGTCCGCGCTTCCTGGATGAAGCGCTCCAATCCCCAGCGATAGCGGTCCCGCAGCTCCTCGGTGCGCGACCGGACGGTGGAATCCGGCAACCTCGTGGCGAACTCCACGGGCAGGTATTCCTTGATCGCGACGCGCTGATCGAGGTTGGTGTCCTTGGCGAGGTAGGTGATGCCGAAACCACCCTGGCCGAGCACGCGTTCCAGCACGTACCAGTGAAGGTGTGTGAGCGTGGGCAATGCCTCGGGATAGGGAGGCTCGGCCATATAGCTACCCTCCCAAGCCCGCGCTTCCGGTCGCGCGCCCGGTGAGGTCGCGGATCCGCTCGAGCATTGCGTTCTCCCTGCCGCCAGGCTCCAGTTATCCGACCACCGCAGGAGACCCTCGCTGCGACGCGGATAATGGCATGTTCGCCGTTGATCCCGCAATACTGACAGGGCGCCGCCCCATGCGCGCCGCGGCAAGGGTCGCTGGTTCGAATCCGGCCGGGCCCACCCCCGCCATCGGAAGGTAGCCGGCATCAACGGCTAGAATAGGCGCACCGCGTTCACCGGTGGGACGCCGCCATCCGATTCAACACGAGGTCATTTCATGTTCACGCCCGTGACGATTCCCTTCGGAGCGAAGCTCCTGTTCAACACGCTGAAACTGAAACCTGGGGTCAGCATGGACGACATCGAGCTTGCGCTCGGTGAAATGTGCAACGTCGTCAAGGACACCTACGGCGGCGACAAGGGCGGCTTCATCGCCGGCCAGGTGTTCCGGTTCTCCGGGTTCGTGTCGGACGAAGGATCGCTCTCCGCATCGCGCACCGACGACGACCATCTGGCGATCGTGACGTACTGGCGCTCGTACGAAGAGCACGAGAAGTCGCATGCCGACGCGACGTTCAAGGCAAAGTTCTCCGCGCTCGCGCAGTACTGCACCGACAGCAAGGAATTGGGCTACGACATGCTCTGGCAGGGAGAGCCGGAGCGGGTTTAGCGGACCCGTCGCGCCTCCGCGCTGCCGTTGCCTTCGCGCGCGACCGGATCGCCGGCGCGCTGTTCAGGTCAGCCGCATCATGCCAGGTAGCGCGCGTGTCCAGACGTGAAAGTCGATGCTGTAGCGCCGCTCGATATTGCTCCGGGCGTTCTCGGCCGCTGCGGCATCGTCATCTATCTTGTTCATGAGCCGCGCCCATTCGACGGTGCCGGCGACGCGCGGCGATCGAATCAAAGGACGTCGGCGAAGCCCTTGCGGCTCTTCTGGAACCACCAGTAGCCGGCCCCGGCAACCGCGATCGCAATGATCGCGTAGACGCCAAGCGCGCTCCAGTCCGGCCACTGGCCCCAGATCAACGCACCGCGCGTGGCCTCGAGCGGAAACGTGAGCGGATTGAGCGCCAGCCAGCCGCGATAGGACTCCGGCAGCGCGCTTGCGGGATAGAACACCGGTGAGAGGAACATCAGCAGCATGGTGACGAGTCCGATCACCTGCGCGATGTCGCGCAGGTAGACTCCGAGCGCGGCGAGAAACCAGGTGACGCCGAGAATCAGGACAAGGTAGGGCGCAATGACGAGCGGAACCACGACCGCCGTGAGCGGGAGCGTTCCATGCGCCCACAACAGCGCCGCCACCAGCACACCGAATCCGATCAGCGCGTGGAATCCCGACGTGACGACGGCCACGAGCGGCAGAAGTTCGAGCGGAAACACGACCTTCTTCACGTAGTTCGGCACGCCGGTCACGATAACCGGCGCGCGATTGAACGACTCGGCCAGCAGCGCGTGCAGCAGGATGCCGGGGAACAGCACCAACGCGAAGTCGCCCTGGCTCGTCACCGCGCCACCCCACCGGGTCTTGAGTACGGCCCCGAACACGAAGGTGAACGCCGCCAGCAGCAACAACGGCGATGCGAGCGACCATACGATTCCCAGCATCGAGCCGCGGTAGCGGCCAGCGATGTCGCTGCGCACGAGCTCGGCGATGAGCTCGCGCTGCGCGACCATGGTTCGCAGGAACGACGGTAAAGTGGTTGGAAATCGTGCGCCAGACATCGACACGATTATAACTGCCGTTCATGACGGCGCGCCCATCGGCGCGGTATAGTTGCGGCATGCACGCCGCCATCGACACCGCTGCCCCGGCCCCGGTTGTTTCGGCCGGCGAGATGGCCATCACAGCGCAGGGACTCGGGAAGTGTTATGAGATCTACGCGCAGCCGCGCGATCGCCTGTTGCAATCTATCTTTCGGGGCCGCCGGCAGTTCTTCCAGGAATTCTGGGCGGTCACTGACCTGTCGTTCGAGGTCAAGCGCGGCGAGAGCGTCGGCGTCATCGGCCGCAACGGCTCGGGCAAATCTACGCTGCTGCAACTGATCGCCGGAACGCTGACGCCGACGATTGGTACCGTTGCCGTGCACGGGAGGGTGGCGGCGCTCCTCGAGCTCGGCAGTGGCTTCAACCCCGAATACACGGGACGCGAGAACGTCTACCTCAATGGTGCGATTCTTGGCCTCGCCCGCGACGAGATCGACCGACGACTCGATGCCATCGTCAGGTTCTCGGATCTCGAGGAATTCATCGATCGCCCAGTCAAGACTTATTCGAGCGGGATGCTGATGCGCCTCGCTTTCTCGGTGGCGGTCAATGTCGAGCCCGATATTCTGATCGTGGACGAGGCGCTGGCCGTCGGCGACACGGCGTTCCAGCTGAAATGTGTCGATCGTCTCGAGCGACTGGCAAGCAGCGGCGTCACGATGCTTTTTGTGTCGCACGACGTCATGCTAGTCAAGACGTTCTGCCAGCGCGCACTTTACCTCGAGCGTGGGCGACTGAAGGCGCAGGGTACGCCCGACATCATCACCGAGCTCTATGCGATGGACATCCGACAGGCGCAAGGCGCCCAGAGCGGCAAGACCGTTACGCGGAAGGCCTTCATCGGCGAAGGCGACGGCATCGCTTTCGGCACCGACGAGGGCCGGATTGTAGCCGCCGCGTTCGAAGCGACGGGCACGACGCGCGCATCTTCCGCGTACGGCAACGACCTTGTGTTCGACGTCGACGTCGAGGTCGCGGAACGCGTCACGCAACCGTGCCTGTCGGTGATCGTTCACGACCGGCAGGCCCGGGAGTTGGGTGGCGCGTTCTTTCCGATCGACAAGACCCCCGCCGCAGACGGCCTGCGTCGCGCGAAGCTGCGTTGCGGTCTCGGCGCCCGCCTCGGGGCCGGCCCCTACTCGATCACGTTGCGACTCGAGAACCGGCGCTCCGGGCAACTCGCGTTCCCGATCGACAAGCAGGTTGGCGCACTGGTGTTCGAAGTGGCACAGCCCGATCGCGAAGCGTTCGTCGGCCTTGTCGACCTTTCAATAAGGTGCGAATCCATTGCGACGTCCTTGGGCGAAATCCGCGCCACGTGACGAGTCGCAAACACGACGTCCTGTTCGTCGCCATCGATTCCTGCCGTTACGACGCACTCGTCGCGGCTGCGGCACGTAATCTGAATCGGATCGGCCCGCAGCTATGCGCGGTCTCCATCTCATTTTGCTTACGGCGCGCACCATGGCGAACGCTGGGACGAAAACGGCGTCCGGCAGCACGAAATCCACCATTCGCCGAACGCTTGAGGTGCCGCTGATCTGCCCTGAATACGGACGATGGGTCCGCCGACCGTTCCGGTAACATAGCGGAATGCATCGACACCTCCTTCTCGTTCTGGGGATGCACCGAAGCGGCACCTCGGCACTGACGGGCGCCTTAGCCAAAGCCGGCGCCTTTCCCGGTGCGCATCTGATGCCGCAAACCGCGGACAACCCGCAGGGCTATTGGGAGTGCGAACCCGTCGTGCGGTTCAATGACCAGTTGCTGGCGCAGGTGGGCGCGCGCTGGGACAGCGTCGTGGCGCTTGCCAACGGCTGGCCCGCCATACCGGCTGTGGAGAGCCGCCGAGCGGAGGCTCTTGGCATCATTGGCGCGGAGTTCGCGGACGCGAGACTCGCAGTGCTCAAGGATCCGCGGATGTGCCGCCTCCTTCCGTTCTGGCTCGAGATACTGGCCGACGCCGGCTACGCAGTGTCGTGCGTGCTGATGGTGCGCCGGCCGGCGGAGGTTGCCGCTTCACTCGCGCGGCGCGACCAGTTTGCCCCGGAAAAGTCGCTGACGCTGTGGCTCGCGCATCTGGTCGAAGCGGAGCGCGGTTCGCGCGGGCTGCCACGGACCATCGTGTCCTACGACGCTCTGCTTGCCGATCCCGATGGCACGCTCACCCGCGTGTGCGATGACACGTCGTTCCCGTTGAAACCGGGAGCAGGGCAGCGCGAGGCAGCAATCGACGCGGTCCGGCCGGAGCTCAAGCGACAGCAGTACCGCGGAGCGCAGAATCCATCGCGCGAGACTTTGGCGTCGCGACTCGACATCGTGCTCGAGGACGGGTACGCCAAGCTCGTCGACCTGCCATCCGGCAGGGATCCTCGCGCCGCAGTCGAGGCACTCGCAGCCGCCGCCCGCTCGGCCATTGCGGCGGCGGTGCCACCATGGCTCGCCGAGGAGCTGGCTGCAACGCAGAAGCTCGGACAACGGCACGCAGCGGAAGTCTGTGCCGCGCGGCGGCACATCGATGACTTGGTGGGCCAAGTCGAAGCGGCGCGCGCGGCGCACTCGACGCGCGACCAAGTCGAGGCGGCACTGCGCGATCAGGTCGCGCGGGCCGAGCGTGATCTTTCCGACGAACGGTCCACCATCGCCGCGCTCGTCGCCGAGCTCGACCGCGCACGGGTAGGGGCCGACGACCAGCAGCAGCAGATCGTGTCCGCGCAAGCGAGCATCGATGCGCTGCTCGGCGAGCTGGAAATCGCTCGCGCCGGTGCGCTCGACCAGGAGCAGCAGCTCGACGCCGCGCGCAGCCACATCGAGGCGCTGGGCGAAGAAATCGCAGTCGCCCGCCGTGGCGCCGAGAGTCGGCAATTGCAAGTCGAGAGCCTCGTGGCGAGCCTCGAGGACACCTCGCGCCAGGTGGCAGAGCGCGAGCAACGCGAGGCGGCCCTGCGCAGCGACATGCAGCGCCTGAGCGCGGAGGCCGGAGCGCTTCGCACCGAGCGTGACGCGCTGGCCCCGGCGTTGCGCGAGACACAGGAGGTCGCGGCCGCGATATCCGCTGATCGCGATCGGCTGGCGGAACTCGAGCGCGGCGCCCGAGAGCGCGGCGCACTGCTCGACGGGCGCATCGTGGCGCTGCAATCGGACGTCCACGCGCTGCGCGAGCGCGACAAGGCCAACACCGCCGAGCTCGAGCGGTTGTCGGCCACGTGGTACGGCCGTCTCGCGCGCCGGCTGGCGCGGCGACGCTAGGCTTGGTCTCGATGGAAGCGCTGCCCTTGAGCACCGAGGTCCTGTATGCGATCGACGGGGCCGACCAATGGAAACCGGACGAGCCGCTGATCGTGCTCGCGGGCTGGTGCGTCGGCATCGGCTCGTCGATTTGCGCGATCGAGGCGGAAGTCGACGGTCGAATCCACCCGGCAAAGCGCGGGCTCGGACGGCCGGACGTCGCCCTGCATCACCCCGAACTCGACGGCGCCGCCGCGAGCGGCTTCCGCGTCGCGATGACGGTGTCGCCCGGGCGACACCAAATCACTTTGCGCGCCCGGCGCAACGGTGCGCCGCCGGTCGTACTGCTCGAGCGCACGATCGAGGTCGGCTTCCCTGCCCTTCAGGGCTATATCGAAACGCCGGGACCGGCGCCCGTCATTGCCGGCCGCGTGCGCTTTTCCGGCTGGTGTTTTCATCCGAGCATGCGCGTCACGCATCTCACGCTTCGCGTGGCGGGCGCCGATCACGATTGCACCTATCCGGCTGCACGCCCGGACGTTGCCGCCGTTTATGCGAACATGCCGCTCGCCGGGCAGAGCGGATTCCTGGTCGACGTCGACATGGAGCCGGGACGCCATCGGGTGATGCTGCGCGGACGCACCGATGAAGGGGAAACGCTCGAAAGGGAATTCGGCGCCGTCCTGATCATCGCCGAACGCTTCGCCGGGCGAGGCGCGCGAGCGCTTCGGCGCTACGCTCGCGCGTTCGCCGCCATTGCCGCGGAGGGTCGCCGCTGGGTCGCGCGGCGCGGGCATTTGCCGCGCCCGGGAGACTGGCCGCGGCTCATGCGGAAGGCGTTGCAACTCGGCGCCGCGACGGCAGCATCCGGCGCGTTCGGACTGCCCGGCGGCTTCGAAGTCCCGGCGATCACCGACCGCTACGCCGTCTGGCTGGAGCTCAATCGTTTCACCGAGCGCCGTGCGGCGTGGCTCAAGACGCGCCTCGCGGCGGCTTCCGCGCTACCGACGCTCTCGATCGTGATGCCGGTCTACCGCCCCGACCGGCGCTGGCTCGAGCGCGCGCTCGCCACGATTCGGGCGCAGGTGCATGAAGCGTGGGAGCTCTGCCTCGCCGACGACGCAAGTGGCGATCCGGCGCTCGCCGCCTACCTGGGCGAGCTCGCCGCCGAGGATCCGCGCATCAAGGTTGTGCTGCGCGCCCAGAACGGGAACATCAGCCTCGCGACCAACTCGGCGGCCGCGCTTGCGACGGGAGATTTCCTGCTGTTCATGGACCAGGATGACGAGCTTGCGCCGGACGCTCTCGGGGAGATCGCGCTGGCGCTCGCGGCCGCGCCCGATGCGGACATCCTCTACACCGACGACGACAAGATCGACGTCGCCGGTCACCGCTACGCGCCGCAGTTCAAGCCCGACTGGTCGCCCGAGCTCCTGCTTTCGTACATGTACATGTCGCACGCACTCGTCGTGCGCCGTGCGCTGTTCGCCGCGCAGGGTGGATTCCGCGCGGGCTTCGAAGGCTCGCAGGATCACGATTTCGCGCTCCGCGCCACGGAGCACGCGCGGCGCATCGTGCACCTGCCCCTCGTCCTCTACCACTGGCGCGCGCTGCCCGGGTCGACGGCGTCGTCGGGCGCGGCCAAACCGGGGAGCTTCGCCGCGGGCGAGTGCGCGGTCGCCGAGGCGCTTTCCCGGCGCGGTAGCCGCGGCCGCGTTGCGCGACCCGAGTGGGCGGTGCGTGCGGGCGTCGGAGTCTTCAGCCACGAGTTCGGCGACGATGGCCCGCGCGTTGCGTTGCTGATTCCTACGAAGAACCATCACGAGGTGCTCGCCCGCTGCATCGACTCGCTCGCCCGGACGTCGTATCGCAACTACGAGGTCGTCGTCATCGACAACGACAGCGACGACCCGGCGACGCGCGCCTATCTCGGCCGGCTCCCCCACCGCGTGCTGCGCGTTTCGAATCCGGGGCCGCGGTTCTCGTTCGCGCACATCAACAACGAAGCCGCGCGGCAGGTCGACGCCGACTATTTGCTGTTTCTCAACGACGATACCGAGGTGCGCGATCCGCGCTGGCTCTCCCGAATGATGGGCTACGCGCAGCTGCCGGGCGTCGGCGCCGTGGGCGCGCGATTGCTCTATGCCGACGGGCGCGTTCAGCATGCGGGTGTGCTGCATGGCTACTACGACGGCCTGCCGGGGCCGGCGTTCAAGCTGGCGCCGGCGACCGACCATGGCTATCTTTCATATGCCGTGGTCACGCGCAATTACGGGGCCGTGACCGCCGCCTGCATGCTGACGCCACGGCGCCTCTTTCTCGAGCACGGCGGCTTCGACGCCGAGCGCTACGCCGTCGCGTACAACGACGTCGACTATGGTTTCCGCCTCGAAGCTGCGGGCTGGCGCTGCGTCTACACCGCCGGTGCGGAGCTCCTGCACCACGAGGGCCATTCGCGCGGCTTTGCCGACGACCCGCGGGAGGCCGCCGCCTACCGCGCACAATACGGCGGCCGCATCGACCGCTATTACAACCCGAACCTGTCGCTCGCCGACGAGCGATTTGCCATCCTTCCCCGGCGCATGTTCGTCGCCGCACCGCCTGCGCCGGTGCGCGCGCTGATGTGCGCCTTCAACCTCAACTGGGAAGGCGCGCCCTACTGTCAGTTCGAGATGACCGCCGCGCTCAAGCGTCGCGGCATTCTCGATCCCATCGTCTACGCGCCCGTCGACGGGCCGCTGCGTGCCGCCTACGAAGCCGAGGACATCGCCGTCCACGTGATCGATCATCCCCTCGTCGGCGTCACGACGGCCCCCGCATACGACGATGCGCTCGACCGCTTCGCGGCGTGGATCCGCGCTCTCGACGTCGCGGTCGTGTACGGCAACACGCTGCAGACGTTCTACGCGATCGATGCCGCGCAGCGCCTTGGCTTGCCGTCGCTGTGGAACCCGCGCGAGAGCGAGCCGTGGCAGGATTACTTCCGCCAGTATCCCGACGCGGTCGCCGCGCGCGCGCTCGCGTGCTACCGACTGCCCTATCGTGTGATCTTCGTCGCCGAAGCCACCGCGGCGGGCTCGGCCGCACTCGATACGCGTCACAACTTCACCGTGATCCACGACGGCCTCGAACGCGGCCGCATCGCCGCTGCCGCCGCCGGACTCGACCGCGCGAAGGCGCGTGCGGAGCTCGGGCTCGACGCCGGCGAGATCGTCGTGCTGATCGTCGGCACCGTCTGCGAGCGCAAGGGCCAGCTCGATCTCCTGCACGCGCTCGCTTTGCTCGCGCCGGCCAACGTGGCGCGCGTTCGAGCGTTCATCGTCGGCGATCGGCCGAGCGTCTATAGCACGCAGCTCCACGCGGCGGTGGGTGCGCTGCCCGAAGCGTTGCGTGCGCGCATGACCGTGATCCACGAAACGGCAGAGGTCGCGCGTTATTATCTGGCGGCCGATGTGTTCGCCTGCACCTCGCGAGTGGAAAGCTACCCGCGGGTGATCCTCGAGGCGATGGCGTTCGGGCTTCCGATCGTCACCACGCCGGTGTTCGGGATCCGCGAGCAGGTGCGCGACGGGGTCAACGGCGTCTTCTACGAGCCCGGCGACGCCACGGCGCTCGCGCGCGCGCTCGACCGGCTGATCGGGGACGACGCCTGGCGCGCAAAGCTCGCCGATAACGCGCTGCCGGCCCTCGAAGCGCTGCTCGACTTCGACACCATGGTCGATCGTTACGGCGCGCTGTTCGTCGAGGCTGCGGCACCCTGAAGGCGGCGGTTCGTTCAGTCCCCCGACGTCCTTTTGTTGCATCCCTCTCAATTCATTGCTGGAATCCGATGCCGATACCCGCCCATGTGAATGCAGCACGCGCGCGCGTTGCCGCGATGTTTTTGAGCCGGTGCCACGGCATCGAGATCGGCGCGCTCGACGCGCCGACCCCGGTTGCACGGGGAACGCGGGTGCGCTACGTCGACTTCCGCTCGGCGAAGGAGCTTGCCGGTCAATATCCGGAAATCGACGGGTCGACTTTCGTACCGATCGACGTCATCGACGACGGCGAGCGGCTGACGACATTCGAGACCGCCTCGGTGGATTTCATCATCGCGAACCAGATGCTCGAGCACTGCGAGAATCCGCTGGGAACGTTGCGCCGGCATCTCGCGGTGGTGCGTCGCGGCGGCTGGCTGCTCTACGCCGTTCCGGATCGGCGAGTGACGTTCGATCGCAAGCGCGAGGTAACGCCGTTTGAGCATCTGGTCGTCGACGATCGCGATGGCGGTGAGGCGTCGCGTTTCGGCCACCACCTCGAGTGGGCGACGCTCGTCAATGACGTTGTCGGCGCAGAGGCCGCGGAAAGGTTCGCCCGCGCCACGCTCGCGTCCCACTACTCGATCCACTTCCACGTTTGGGATTCGAGCGCGTGGCTCGATTTTCTCGTTCGCGCGCGCGCCTATCTGAGCGCTCCGTTCGAAGTGCGCTATTTCGAGTTCACCGGAACCGAGATTCTTTGCGTGCTTCGGCGCGAATAGCCATGACCTCGCCTCGGGTTTCCCGGCTCCGCGCACTACGCAGGGCGTTCGCGCAACAATGGCGGCGCGTACGCGACGATCCACGCCTTCTTCCTTCCTTTGCCGGCAAAGCCTGGCGCGTCGTTCGCGGCGGACGGCTCGACAAGATGATCGAGCGCAACCGGATGCGCACCGACTGGTTTTCCGACTATGCGGCGTGGGCTGCCGAGCACGACACCCGGAGCGAGATGTCGCTTGCGTTGCTCCGCGAACGCGTCAGCGCGCTGCCGCAGCCGCCGCGATTCGGGATCGTCGTCGTCGAAGAGGCCGGTGCTGACGCCGGCGCCCGCGCGACGACGCTCGCCTCGCTCTCGGCACAGGTTCACCGCGCAACGATCTTCGAATGGGCGACGGGCGACACAGCGGGTCTCGCGACGCTGGGCGAGCTTGCGCTGCGCACGGATCTCGACTATCTCGGCATCGTCGGCGCCGGTGACGAGCTCGCGCCGCACGCGCTTGCGGAGCTGGCGCTCGAGCTTGCGCGCGCGCCGACGACCGTCCTTGTCTACGCAGACGGCGATGAAATCCAGAGCGACGGCACGCGGGGGCGTCCCGACTTCAAGCCGTGCTGGGATCCCTATCTGTTCGCGCAGCAGCCCTACTTCGTGGGGAGCGCCTTCGTGCGCCGCGACGCTGCCGCGGCGGCACTCGCGGGAGAGCTCCCGGAGTCGGAATGGGACATGCTGTGGCGGGTCGCCGAGGCGGCCGGGCCGCAGCGCATCGCGCACCTGCCCCGCGTGCTCTTCCACCGCGGGCCGAAGACCCGCACGAATGCCGTCGCGACTTCGCCGCCGCACCGGCATTTCGAACGGCAGCGAATCGCGCCGCTGTTCGAGCCCGTTGCAGCGCAGACGTGGCGGTTGCGATTGCCGTTGCCGTCGCCGGCACCGCGCGTCACCGTGATCATCCCGACGCGCGATCACGCGGACCTGCTGGCTGCAGCAACCGACGGCGTGCTTGCGCAGACGTCGTATCCCGATGTCGAGCTCATCATCGTCGACAACGGCAGCACCGCCGTCGACGCACGGGCGCTGCTCGCACGACTCGAGAACACTCCGCGCGTGCGCGTGCTCCACGATCCGCTGCCGTTCAACTTCGCGCGGCTCAACAATTTCGCGGCTCGGCACGCCGAAGGCGATATCCTCTGCTTTCTCAACGACGACACCAAGGTCATCGCGCCGGACTGGCTCGACGAAATGAGCGCGCTGGCGCTGAGGCCCGACGTCGGCGTCGTCGGCGCCAAGCTGCTCTATGCGGACGGCACGATCCAGCACGCCGGCGTGCTGCTCGGTGCGTTTGCGCTCACCCATCATCTGCTACGGGGACGACCCGCGGATTTTCGCGGCTATCACAACCGCGGACTTCTTACGCACGCGGTCAGCGCCGTCACCGCCGCCTGTGCGGTGATCCGGCACCAACTGTTCGACGCGCTACAGGGCTTCGACGAAAAGCTGCCCACCGCATACAACGACATCGACCTGTGCCTTGCCGCCCGAGCGCGCGGCTGCTACAACATCGTTGTCAACCGGTCGCTCGTCCATCATTTCGAGTCGGCGTCGCGAGGTTACTACCTGCGGCCCGAGCAGGAGGCAGCAGACCGCGAAGCGCTCGCCTATCTCATCGCCAAGTGGGGCAACGGCGTACGTGCCGACCCGTTCTACAACCCGAACCTCGCCCTCGACCGCGAGAATTACACGCTCGCGTATCCACCGCGGGTGCCGGCGGAGCGCGCACTGCGGTTGGCGTTTGCGAAGGGTTAGGACCGCGATCGTCTCGCGCGCGCCCGCACGTGCGGATCCAGGTCGCTTCGCGTTTCAGCCGCGCACCGCGACAATGACGCCGGCGACGATCAGCGTCACCCCGATCAAGTAGGTGCCGCCGAAGCGCTCGCCGAACGTGAAATAGCTCGCAACGGGCACCGCAACGAACGCCAGCGCCATCAACGGATAGAGGCGGCTCAAATCGCCGCGGCGGAGCGCCCACACCCAGCCGATCGACGCGACCCCGAACAGGGCGACCGCGATTCCGAACAGGAGCAGCGGTCGAACGCCGAAAAGTGTACCTTCGGCCTGCCACGCCAACGCGCTGGCCTTGAACAGCAACTGGCCCGCAACGATGCCGGCAACGCAGAGGAGCGGCAACCCGTACGTCAGCATGCCCACTCCGTCATCGCGGCCCCACGATGGCGTGACAGACGTAGAACAGGTTGAGATCCATCGACGGAAATCCCCACGGCCACCAGCCTTCGGTCCGCTGCGGAAAGTCGTGGCGAAGGAAGGCGATCAGATTGTTGAGCGGGTTGACGTGTTCGCGCGCCATCACGTAGTCGTAATCGAGACCCAGCCGTTGCAACTGGCGCCGGGGTCCGAAACGTCGACCGGTCCGCCACGCAAAACCGGGATCCGTCGGCAGCAGCACGCTGATAACGCCTCCTGGTCTCACGACTCGCCGCCACTCGCGGAGCACGGCATGCGGATGGTACAGATGCTCGAGGACGTGTGTCGCCACGAGCCGGTCGAACGATTGGTCGGAATAGTCGAGCTTGGAGGCACTCTGCGCCTCGAACACCCGGATTCCATCGTGCGCACTCGGCGCAGCGCGCTTCTTGGCGACTTCGAGCGCCTTCGCGTCGAGGTCGGTCATGTGGTACTCGCCGAACGCATGGCGGACAAAGGGAAAGTGCGCGCCCGTGCCCGCCCCCACCTCGAGCACGCGCTCGAAACGATCCGCGGGCCCGAACCGCCGCTCCGAGAACCGATGGCCGGCACGCATGACGAATCCCTGCAGCCCTTCCGCGTAGTTCGATTCGTCGTAGAAGTCCGCAAACCGGCGCCGCATTTCGAGCCACGCAGGATTGTCGCCCGCACCCGCTCCGCCGGGACTCCCGATCGCTCCCGGCACGTCAGGCGCCGATTCGCCGGCGCGAACTTCGTCCGGCGCGTGCGTCACTGGGGGCCGTCCGCGCTGCCATCGAGCGCCGGGTAGAGCTCCTGCAACGGCGTTCGTGGCACATTGCCGACGTCGAAACTGATTGCAGCAAGCAACAGCTGAAAGCCAATGATCACCGGCAGCGCCGCAAGCATGATCACGCCCGTTGGGGCGGGCCCCGTCGAAAGCGCATACAGCCAATGGTAGCCGCCATAAAGCGCGCCGAAGGCCAGCAGCAGCGACCCGGCAAGAAGCTCGAGCGACCCGACGTTGAAGTCGCGCAGGAAATAGAGGTAGAACACGCGCTTGAGACACCGCGTAAGGTACTTTCCGGGAAACCGGAGCGCGACATTGTGGATGCGCAGGCTGCTGTGCTCGTTTGCGTACCGCGCCGCCATGGGCACGTCGCGGACAACTGCGCGCAAGGTTCCCAGCCGAAACAGCATGTCCGATTCGAAGAAATAGCGCGGGTCGATCTTCTCAAGCGGAAGTATCGAGAGAGCGACTGCATGAATCGCCGTGTAGCCATTCGTCGGATCCATTAAGTCCCAGTACCCCGAAGCGAGCTTGCTCACGAACGACAGGATCGCGTTTCCGACGAGACGGATCGACGGCATGCCACGCAGGTTGTCGGGCGAAAAAAAGCGGTTGCCTTTTGTGTAGTCCGCCTTACCGGCGACGATCGGCGCCACGATGCGGGGCAGCAGGGCTGGATCCATCTGCCCATCTCCGTCGATCTTGACCACGATCTGCGCTCCGGCATCGAGCGCTGCCCGATAGCCTTCGCTCACGGCGCCGCCAACGCCAAGATTGCGAGCATTGTAGAGCACGCGCACACGCGGGTCACGGCAATGGGCGGCGACGTGCGCGCCCGAGCGGTCCGGGCACGCATCGTCGACGACAAAGACATGCTGCACGTCGGCGCTAATGCGTTCGATGACGCCGAGGACGTGCTCCCGCACCCGGTAGCAAGGAATGACCACGGCAATGGACGGCCTCCCAGTCTTCGCGGCCGACAACGCTGCGGTGTCCGAGGTCATGGCATTCGAAACGCTTGCCCGGCAACTGCGTGCAGCATTCCGTCGGCGGTCCGGGCTACGAGCTGGCGGTCGTCCTCGCTCGACCGCAGCCGATCGACGGGAACGCACGCGATGAGTCCTGCCGCATCCCGGAGGCGGCTGGACAGGTGCGGTGGAATCGTTGGTTCTTCGATTTCGGCGAGCATCGGACATCCCCGAATACCGCAATCGTCGATCGCCGGGCGTGCACAATTCTATCAAACGCGAGCGCCACGACGTCCGCGGCGGCGACATCTTGCGGCACCATCGCGCTCGCGCCCGTCCCAGGCGAACGACGGGGCGTGTCGCCGCGACGACCGGGAGGCGCTTCCACAAGGTACAATTCCCATCGGCGGCGGCCGCACCTGCAGCAGGAGGAACCATCGACGTCACTTTGCTTCAGACCCTCGGCCGCGTGCGGTGGCGGGTCTTGCTGCGCGGGCTCGCCGCGATCGTTTTCGGCGTGCTCGCTTGGGCGTGGCCCGCCGCGACGATCGTCATGCGGGTGCTGTTCTGGGGCGCCTACGCGCTCGTCGACGGCGTCGCGGCGTTGTGGGTCGGCTGGCAAGCGAAGGACGACGGCAAGCTGCTCTGGCAGGTCGGCCCCGTCGGGATCGCGGCGGCTATCCTCACATTCGCCTCGCCGGCGATCACGGCGGTCGCGCTCCCGATGCTGATCGCCGCCTGGGCGATCGCAACCGGCGCGTTCCAGATCGCCGCTGCGATCCGGCGGCGCAAGGAAATTGCGAGCGGGCGCCTGCCGAGTCTCTCCGGCGCGCTGCCGGTCGTGTCCGGGCCTTGCGCGTGACGGCACCGGCCCTGGCGCGAAACCGCGCTGTCCTTCGGTGGACCTGTGCAGGCGCGGCCGTACTGGCGGCGGTCGTATGGGTTTCCAATACCTGGTCGCTGTCGTCGTATGGGCTCGTCCTCAAGGCGTTCGGGGCCGCTGATTCGGGGATCGTGCTGGGCGAGCCGCGCGGGATCCGCAGCGACGAATGGGGCGTCGTGACGCCGTTCATCCAGGCTACGGTCAACAACGGCCTGCGCCGCTACAACGCGACGTCGTTCTACGGGGAGGACCTGCGCGTCTTCTTCTCGCTGCCCATCGCCGACTGGGGACTGCTGTTCAAGCCCGACCAGTGGCTCTACCCATTCGTCAATGCCGCCTACGCGTACTCGTTCCAGCATCTGTTCTACGTTGTCGCCTTCCTCGGGGGATACGCGCTGTTGTTCGCCCGTATCGGGATCCCGGCCGGGACTGCGTCGCTGCTCGCAGCGCTCCTCTTTTTCACGGCGTATACGCAGTTCTGGTGGACGATGGTCGGCCCCACGCTCGCCTGGTTCCCGTGGCTGCTCGTCTCTCTCGGTATCCGTCGTACCGCCGTGCGCTCCGCTGCCTTCTTCGCGTGCGCGGTCGCGGCGATGCTCGCGCTCTTCTACCCGCCGCTGTTGATTGCACTCACCGTCGCCGCAGCCGCGGTCTACTTGCCGCTCTACTATCCCGAGCGCCGCCTGGCTGGATTGGCCGTCGATGCCGTCGTCGGGCTCGCCGCCTGCGGGCTCGTCGCCTTCTACCTGCACGACTATCTGGCCGCGACGTGGAACTCGCTCTACCCGGGGCAGCGCAGCGTGAACGGCGGCGGCGTGCCGCTCGCGATGCTGGCGCAGACGCTGTGGCCGAAGCTCCATCTCGCGGGCTTCGACACCGACATCCCCGGGCTCAACGTCTGCGAGGCGAGCGTCGTCGGTTCCTGGTACTTCCTGATGGCGGCGTGCTTCGTCGACTGGCGGCAGCTCGTCGCGTCGCCGGTCCCGCCCCCGATTCGCAGGACGATCGTTGCCGCGCTCGTCGCATGGCTCGCGCTCCTTTGCTGGCAAACGCTGCCAATCCCGAGGGACGTCGCGAAGTGGCTGCTGTTCGATCGGACTCCCCCAGTCCGGACGATGTTCGCTTCCGGCTTCCTGCTGCTGCTCGTGACTGCGCTCGCGGTTCACGCCGCCGGACTGCGCTTCACGGTCGCACGCGTCGCGGCATTCTGCGTTGCCGTGGCGGCCGGCGCGTGGCTCGCCGGCGGACGTTACCTAGCGCTTGCGGACCAGGTCGCGATCGCGCTCGCAATCGTCGCTCTCTTCGGCGGCGCGATGCTGCGCCGCCACGGCGCGGCGGCGATCGCCGGAGCCTCGGCTCTCCTCGGCATCGCCGTATTCGGCCGGTTCAACCCAATCCAGTCGGCATGGCCGATCTTCAACCGGGAGCCGACGGCGCTCACGCGGGAGCTCGATGCGCGGCAGAAGGCGAATCCGCTCGGCGTCCTCGTCTCCGACCAGTTCGGAGCCACGCTCAACGGCTGGGGCTACCGTTCGGCAACGCATGTTCAGCTCGCGCCGCAGCCCGACCTCTGGCGTCGGCTGCTGCCCGAGATGGACGAGAACGCGCGTAACGTGATCTTCAACCGCTTCGCGCACATCGTCGTGCGGGAAATCGTGAATCCGGAGATCATCACCTTCCAGGTCGTCGCGGTGCCGCGTCGCCTGTTCGGAGAGACCGCTCCGGTCTGGTTCTTCGTCCGCAAGCTCGCGGGCGGCATCGCATTCGGGGAGCGCGGCGGCCATGTCGACGAGGTTCGTATCGACGGCCGCCGGATGAGGATCACGGGATGGGCGCCGTGGCACGCGGGTGAAGGCGGGGAATCGCTGACGCTCCACGTCGACGCTCCCCTGATTGTCGTTTCCGCCCGGCGGGTGGCGCGGCCCGACGTCGCGAAGGCGTTTGGCGACGATAGCCTGCGCGACAGCGGTTTCGACGTCGAGGCTGAGTTCGCGGGCGGAAACCCCGTACCCGAAGCCTTCGCGTTCTGCGTCGTTGCGACCGGCCCGAGCGGCGCCGGCGTGCTGGTCGGGCCGGATCCCTCCGACTGCGACGCGAGAAGGCGATGACGTCGGCGATCGATTACGCTGCGGCCGCGATGACGCGTTGCGCGCCTTGAATCTTCGCCGGATGCGTAATAGAGGACCGGATCACGACAAGCGTCAGCAGCGTGACCACGAGGATGCCGAAGATCAGCGCGATCGCGAGGGCGTTGAAGATCGGGTCGTCGAGGATTAAGAACGCGCCAGCCTCGCGGCGAGGCCGGTGAGCGCGATCGGCAAACCGGTGATGGAACCTGGCCGGAACCGAAGGATTCGTCGATTGCGTCTGGAGGGCCAGTTTGGAGATTGTGAAGCTACTCGACACGTACCCACGCAAGCGGCCATCTCTGAGTTCGCGACACGAGAGGATCTACGCGGAGCAATACCAGCTGAACCGCGACGGGGCCCGCCCGATCGAGAACCTTGCGCAACGTCTCGAGCGCTGGATGCATCGTCGGGTCGCCGGCATCCGCGGCGGTCCGATTCTCGAGCTCGGAGCGGGCACGCTCAACCACCGCAGGTACGAGCATACGGAGGCGATTGCCTACGACGTTGTCGAGCCCTTCCGCGAGCTTTACGCGGGGCGTTCCGAATCGAAGGAGGTCAACGCGTTCTACGACAACGTGGCGGACATTTCCCGGGATCGGCGCTACCGCCGGATAATCTCGATTGCGGTTCTCGAACACATGGTCGACTTGCCTGGCGACGTTGCGGAGGCTGGGCTAAGGTTGGATGACGGTGGCGTGTTCCAGGCGGGGATCCCGAGCGAGGGCGGATTTCTATGGTGGATGGGTTGGCGCTTTTCGACAGGCATCAGCTACTACCTGCGCACGGGACTCGACTATGGCGTCGTGATGCGCCATGAACACGTCAATACAGCGTCCGAAATAATGGCCGTCGTTCGTTACTTGTTTAGAGACGTCCTTGTCAGTCGCTTCCCGCTTCCATGGCACCATGCCAGCTTCTACGCCTACATCGAGGCACGCAATCCATCACTGGAACGGTGCCACGAAATTGCGGCAGCCCGAGCCCGCAACGCCACCAACACCGCAGTCACGGCCGACAATCGGGGCCACCCTCACGCACCCCAGGCCGATGGATGACGGGACGCAATGCCGCATCCGGTCCGCTGATCCGGCAATGGCTCGGATTGTTGCAAGTGTTTGGAAGCGCCACCGCCGTGTCCGCTGATTGCGGGCGTCATTGCAGCGGCCGGAGCGCGCACCTAAAATGGCCGCCTCGACCGCCGCCCCGAGGCGATCGCACGTTTCCAAAGGGGGAATCATGGACGTCACATTGCTCCACGCGCTCGGACGTGTCTGGTGGCTCGTTCTGCTGCGGGGGATCGCAGCGATCGTCTTCGGTGTCCTCGCCTGGTCGTGGCCGGGCGCCACGCTGATCACGCTGGTGCTGTTCTGGGGCGCCTATGCGCTTGTCGACGGCGTCGCTGCACTGTGGGCCGGGTGGCAGGCCAAGGACGGCGGCAAGCCGATGTGGCAGGTCGTCCTCATCGGCGTGCTCGGCATCGCCGCCGGCATCGTAACGTTCGTCTCGCCGGGCATCACCGCCATCGCGCTTCTGATGCTGATCGCGGTCTGGGCGATCGCGACCGGCGTGTTCCAGATCGCCGCCGCGGTTCGTCTGCGCAAGGAGATCGCGAACGAGTGGCTGCTGATCCTTTCCGGCGCGCTCTCGGTCGCATTCGGCGTGCTGATGGTCGCGAGCCCCGGTGCCGGCGCGCTGGCGGTTCTGTGGCTCATCGGCGCCTTCGCCGTGGCCTACGGCGCGTTGCTCGTCGTCCTTGCCTTCAAGCTTAAGAAGCACGCGGCGCCGTCGGCAACGGCCGCGGCGTGAGCCCGCCGGGCGGTCCCAAGAAGTGAATCAGTCCCCCTTGGGAGGCTGCGCGGCGACGGCGCTCGCAGGTGGAGCCGCCGCGTGGATTACCGTAGGCGCCGGGTCGAACTTGCGCCGGTTGGCCGCGTAGTAGAGGACGGGGATCACGACCAGCGTGAGCAGCGTGGACACGAGGATCCCGAAGATCAGCGCGATCGCGAGGCCGTTGAAGATCGGATCGTCGAGAATGAAGAACGCGCCGGCCATCGCGGCGAGGCCGGTGAGCGCAATCGGCTTGGCGCGGGCGGCGGCGGCGTCGACGATCGCCTGCGCGAACGGCACGCTCCGGCCGAGCTGGAGATTGACGAAATCGACGAGCAGGATCGAATTGCGCACGATGATGCCGGCGAGCGCGATCATCCCGATCATCGACGTCGCGGTGAAAGGCTGGTGCAGAAGCGCGTGACCCGGCATCACGCCGATGATCGTGAGCGGGATCGGCGCCATGATCACGAGCGGCGTCAGGTAGGATCCGAACTGCGCGACGACGAGCAGATAGATCAGCACCAGGCCGACCGCGTAGGCGATGCCCATGTCGCGGAAAGTCTCGTAGGTGACCTGCCATTCGCCGTCCCATTTGACCGCGTAGCTCCGATAGTGCTCCGCCGGCTGCGAGATGAAGTGCTCGGCGAGCGTGCCGCCGTTGGGCACCGCGACCTCCGCCACCCGGCTGCGCGCGCCGAACATCCCGTACAACGGACTGTCGGCGCCGCCCGCCATGTCGCCGATGACGTAGGTCACCGGCAGCAGGTCCTTGTGGTAGATCGTCTTTTCGCGAAACGCGGGGTGGACGTCGACCAATTCGGAGAGCGGCACGTTGGCGCCGTCGGGGGCGCGCACCGTCATCGTGAGCAGCGCATCGAGACGCCCTTGCCGCGAGGGCGGCAGCGTAATGCGAACGGGGACGCCGTATTTCGCCTGCCCGTCGTGGAGCGCCGTCACGTCGTCGCCGGCAAGCGCCATCCGTAGCGCGGCGACGACGTCGGCCGGCGTCACGCCCGAGAGCGCCGCCTTGCGCTGGTCGATGCGCACCAGCGCGCGCGGCGCGTTGTCCTCGATCGAATCGTCGATGCCGACGATCCCCGCGGTCGCGTCGAACGCGCTCCGCACGCCTTTCGCGAGCGCGTGCCGACCGGCTTCGTCCGGACCGTAGATCTCGGCGACGATCGGCGAGAGCACCGGCGGCCCCGGCGGGACTTCGACGACCTTCACTTTCGCCTTGTGCCGTGCGCCGATCTCCTCCAGCTTCGGGCGCACCGCGAGCGCGATCTCGTGACTCTTGCGCGACCGGTGCTTGCGGTCGGTGAGATTGACCTGCAGATCGCCCTGCTCCGGCATCTGCCGGAGATCGTACTGGCGCACGAGACCGTTGAAGTTGATCGGCGACGCGGTTCCGGCGTAGGCCTGGTAATCGACGACCTCATCGATCGTCGCCACATACGCACCGAGATCGGCGAGCGCCGCCGCCGTCGCCTCGACGGGCGTTCCCGCGGGCATGTCGACGATCACCTGGAATTCGCTCTTGTTGTCGAACGGCAGCATCTTCAGCACGACAAGCTGCACGAAGGCGAGCGACACCGAGATGAGAATCGCGGCGACGATGCCGGCGCCGAGCAGCCGCCGGCGCCGGCCGCCGCGCTCGGCATCGACGAACGGCGTGAGCAGCCGCGTGAATGCGGAGGCGAGCCAGCGATCGAGCCGGCTCTCGGCGTGCGCCGCGTGGCCGTGTTCAGGCGTGAGTTTGGCCGCGAGCCACGGCGTGATCATGAACGCGACGCCGAGCGAGATCAGCATCCCCATGCTCGCGTTGATCGGGATGGGGCTCATGTACGGTCCCATGAGCCCGGTGACGAACGCCATCGGCAGGAGCGCCGCGATCACCGTGAACGTCGCGAGGATTGTCGGGCCGCCGACCTCGTCGACCGCGCCCGGGATCAGCGACGCGAGCGGCGCGTCGGGCGCGAGCGTCCGGTGGCGGTGAATGTTCTCGACGACGACGATCGCGTCGTCGACCAGAATGCCGATCGAAAAGATCAGCGCAAAGAGGCTTACGCGGTTGAGCGTGAAGCCCCATGCCCAGGAGGCGAACAGCGTCGCCGCGAGCGTCAGCATCACCGCGACCCCGACGATCGCCGCCTCGCGCCGCCCGAGCGTGACGAACACCAGCGCGACGACCGACAGCGTCGCGAACAGCAGCTTCGAAATGAGGAGCTTCGCCTTGTCGTTTGCGGTCTGTCCGTAGTCGCGCGTGACCGTCGTCTCGACGCCGGCGGGAATCACCGTGTTCGAAAGCTGCGTCAGCCGCTCTCCGACGCGCGCGGCGACGTCGACGGCGTTCTCGCCGGCTTTTTTCGTCACCGCGATCGTCACCGCCGGATACGTGCTGCCGAGGCTGGCCTCCGTCGCCGTGCCGGCCCCCGCCTTGCCGAGCCCGTGCCATGCATAACGCACGGGCGGCGGCGGACCGTCGACGACGCGCGCAACGTCGGCGAGATAGACGGGCTGGCCGTCATGGACGCCGACGACGAGCTCGCGCACCTGCTTCGCGGATTCGAGGAACGCACCGGCCTCGACCAACATCGTCTCGTTGCCGCGGACGAGATTGCCGGCGGGAAGCGCCGTGTTCGCGCTGGCGAGCATTCGCCGCAGATCGGCTGCCGCCAGGCCGAACGCGTTCAGCTTTTCGATGTCGAGTTCGATCTGCACGACGCGGCCGGGGCCGCCGATTGTCGTGACCTCGCGCGTGCCCGGAACCCGTTTCAGCTCGACCTCGACCGCGTGGGCGACTCGCTCGAGCTCGTAGGCGCCACGCTGCGGATCCTTCGTCCACAGCGTCACCGCGAGGATCGGCACGTCGTCGATCCCCTTGGGCTTCACCAGCGGATCGCCGACGCCGAGCTCGGGCGGCAGCCAGTCCTTGTGCGACAGGATCGTGTCGTGCAGGCGGACGACCGCGTCGTTGCGCTTGACGCCGACCTTGTACTGGACGGTGATCAGCGCCTCGCCGGGCCGCGACACCGACCACACGTGGTCGAGGCCCTGGATCTGCGAGAGCACCTGCTCGGCCGGAACCGCCACGAGCCTTTCGACGTCGGCCGCCGACGCACCCGGAAACGGCACGAAGACGGTCGCCATCGTGACATCGATCTGCGGCTCCTCCTCGCGCGGAGTCACGATCAGCGCGAACGCGCCCGCGAGCGCCAGCACCAATCCGATCAGCGGCGTGAGCTGGGACGAGAGAAAGAAGCGGGCGATCCGGCCCGAGATGCCGAGGGAAGTTTGCGCTCGGTCGCCCATTGAATTACCTTCGCGCTGCGCGCTCCGGTGTTCGCGCTCGGGGCGGTCCTTCGCGCTCACGCCGCTCCCGTCACTTCGACTTGAGTTTAACGATGCCGAGCATGTTCATCACGTACTTTTCGTAGAACGGCTCGGAGGTTCCCCTCTTCATCTTGCGGATGAAGTACTTCTCGAACGCGACCTTGGCTAAGTGCACCCACTTCCCTTCGGCGAACCAGTTGACGTTGCGCGGCGGGATCTGCGGCAGCGCGACGAACGCGATGCCCGTGTCGCCCATGTCGGCCAGGCACACGGCGTTCCACGTCGCCTTCTCGGCCGGCACCTTTCCGTCGAGCTCGGCGCGGATGTTGTGCGCGGTCGCGGTGACCATCGACTCGATCATGAAGCCCGTCTTCGGCGCGCCGGTCGGTACCGGGGTCGCCTCGACCGGTGGGATCGCGATGCAGACGCCCACGGCGTAGACATTCTTGAACTTCGGGTTGCGCTGGTTCGCGTCGACGACGATGAAGCCGCGCGGGTTGGTGAGGCCCTCGATGCCGAAGACTGCGTCGATGCCCTTGAACGCGGGCAGCATCATCGAGTACTTGAAGGGCAGCTCGTGCTGCTTCTTGGGTTGGCCGGCATCGTCGTGCTCGGTGACGTGCATCTTGCCGGCCTCGATCTTCGTGACCTTCGCGTTGCAGATCCACTTGATGTGCCGCTCGCGCATCGCCGACTCGAGCATCGTCTTCGAGTCGCCGACTCCCCCCAAGCCGAGATGCCCGATGTAGGGCTCGGCCGTGACGAACGTCATCGGCACGCGATCGCGGATCTTCCGCGTGCGCAGATCCTTGTCCATGATGAACGCGAACTCGTACGCGGGCCCGAAGCACGATGCACCCTGCACCGCGCCGACGACGATCGGGCCGGGTTCCTTGACGAAGCCGTCCCATACGGCGGCCGCCTTTTCGGCGTGGTCGACGTGGCAGATCGAATTCGTGTTCGCTGCCGGTCCGAGCCCCTCGACTTCGTCGAAGGCGAGCTTGGGGCCGGTGGCGATGATGATGTAGTCGTAGTCGAGCATCGTGCCGTCGGAAAGCTCGAGCTGGTTCTTCTCGGGGCGCAGGCGCTTCGCGCCGCGCGGGTCGTAGCCGATTCCCTTCTTTTCGAGATAGGGCGCCGCGGGGAATTCGATGTCGCTCCGCTTGCGCCAGTTGACGGCGACCCAGGGGTTCGACGGGACGAAGTGGAAATTCGGGCCGTTGCCGACGACAGTGACACGATCGCCCGCCCGCAGCTGCTCGTTCATTTCGTAGGCCATCGGCATGCCGCCGAGTCCCGCGCCAAGAACGACGACGTGTGCCATGGGTCTTCCTCCTAGTGGTTGCCGCCCTCGGATCGGGGCGCGCTGATTTATCTCGTCGCGGCGCCGGTCAATGCCGCCGTTGCCATGCCCGCCTGCACCGGGTTCTGCGCGATGCGCTCGCCATCGTTCAGGCCCGACAGGACTTCGACCTGCCCGTCGCCGACTGCCTCGCCGGTGCGGATCTGCCGCAGCTGCGCGCGCCCTTCGCGGTCGATCACGTAGACGGCCGTCACTTCACCGCGTTTCAGCACGGCCGCCACGGGAATCGCGAGCGCCGGCATCGTGCCCGTGACGAACCGCGCGCGTGCAAACTGTCCAGGCAGCACGCCTTCCGCCACCGGCAGGTCGAGTCGGATCGGTGTCGTGTGCGTGCGAACGTCTGCCATCGGGATGACCGTGACCCTGGTCGCGGTAAAGCTCTTGCCGAGCGCGGCAATATCGACTTGCACCGGCAACGAGAGCTTTAGCGTCGAGAGCGCGGCCTGCGGCAGCGTCGCCGTGACGCGCAACTCGCGCGGATCGAAGACGGTGATGAGCGGCCGCCCGGGCTGGGCCATATCGCCCAGGAGGGCGTGGGTCGCGCCGACCACCCCGGCATAAGGCGCCGTGATCGTGTTGAACGACTGCGCCGCGACCGCCTGCCCGGCGTTTGCTTTTACCGCCGCGAGCTGCGCCTGCGCCGCCTTGTATTCGGCTTCCGACTGGTCGACCGCCGCCTGGCTCACGAACTTCTGCGCGAGGAGATCGCGGTTGCGTTCGTGCTTTCGCCTCGCGTTGGCGAGATTTGCCTCGGCCTCGGCGACCTGCGAGAAGCTCGCCGCGACGGCCTGGTCGGCGGTGCGCGCGTCGATGCGCGCGAGCACCTGGCCCGCGCGCACGGTGTCGCCCGCCTTGACGTTGAGTTCGACGATGCGCCCCGCGACCTGCGCGCCAAGCGTCGCCTGCTTGACCGCCTCGACGACGCCCTCGGCGGTAATCGTCTGAGGCAGGTCGCGAACCGCGACCTTGAGGAACGTCACCTGACTCGGGCTCACAGCGGATTGCGCAGCGGCGAATCCGCTGCCGGCGGCGACTGCGGCGACGGCCGCGACAGCGACCACCCCGGCCCGCAGCCCGGCGCGAATCCCCGTCGAACGGAAAGGCATCTCAGCTTGCACGGCGGGTGCGGATGCCGAAAGGCAGGTACGCCGGGCACCACCCCAGCAACCCGGTGCCGAGCGGCACGAGGCCGAGCAGACCCCACCAGCGGACATCCGCATGGCCCAGCGTGACCCAGGCGAGCAGCGCAATGCCGATGACGATGCGCAATCCGCGATCCATACCACCGACGTTCTGTTGCACGACGACCTCGCGATTCAAGGGAAAAGAAGGACTAATCGGGAACATAGGCCGGCGGTCCGCAGAAATCTGTGATCTGCATCACATTGCCGGCATGCAGCCGCTCCCCGCCGCGCTCGCGACAGCAGAAAGGGATCGACCGCGGCCGCGGCCTCGCTCTGGGGCGGCCGAGGTGAGTCAGGCGCCGACGCCCGGGAGGGCCGGACCTTCAGGCGCCCGGGCGCAGGTAGCCGAAGCGGCGCTCCAGCTTGCCCATGCCCCAGCCGGCGAAGACGAGGAACGCGACGAACGCCACCACGAACCAGCCCATCGAGACGCCCGTGACCGACGGCAGCGTCATCTCGCCCTGGGTGTTCGCCTTGATCCAATCGTCGATGCCCGGCGTCAGCTCCGCGTAGGCCAACACGCCGGCCAGCATCCCCAGCGCGAACGCGGCCCCATCCTTGCGGCCGGTCGCGACCGCGGCGATCGAGGTGCCGGGGCAGTAGCCGCCGATGATGAAACCGGCGCCGAAAACGAGGCCGCCCAGTGCCTGCGCGACGAGGCTCGTCGGCTCGACGTAGAGCTCGCCCAGGTCAAGGATGCCCGTTGCCGACAGCGCCGCGATCCCCGCCATCGCCGTCACGATCGCCGTGAACATCACTTTCACGACGGCCATGTCGTAGAGATAGAAGACCGCGGTCAGCTTGCGCGCGCTGCCGAATCCGGCACGCTCGAGCGCGAAACCGAAGCCCAGGCCCAGCACGAGCGCGATCGCGAGATCGACGCCGACGGAGAACTCGATCGAGGAAGACAGAGGAAGCATCACAGCCACTCCTTGCGCACGAAATAGGCGAGCGCGTAGGCGCTCGCGAACACCGCCAGCATGAACACGAGGCTGCCGACGTTGAGGATCGAGCCGCCGGTCAGCGCCTGCCCGCTCGTGCAGCCCTTGGCGATCTTGGCGCCGTACGCGGCGATGAAGCCGCCGACGAATGCGAGCGCGAGGCGTCGATCGTCGGTCACGTGCGGACCGTGCTCGACGGTGAACTGCAGCCGATGGCCGAGCGCGCCGGAGACGAGCGCGCCGACGAACGCGCCGGCGACCAGGAACAGCGTCCACGACATGAGCGGCGAGCCGTCGTTGAAGTATTTTGCGAGCACCGCGCTCGCGCTCGCGTGGCCCGGCGCGACGAGACTCGCGAGCCATGCGTCCACCGCGCCGAAGGCGGCAGTCGCGCCGAGCCCGCGGCCCGTCAACGCGTAAGTCGCGAGCAGCACGAGACCGAGCAGCACGCCGACCGCATACGGATTCCAGAACGGCCGCGCGGCGACGCGCGCGGCCACCTTGGGCTCGAGGTACAGCCCGCCATCGGTGAGGATCCGGCTCATGTGCGATGATTCCTTTTCGATGCGCTCCGTCTCCTCATGGGGACCGGCGCGCGGATCGACGACGACGCTCTGGTGCCAAGACTCATCCATCGTGTGCGCGCTTACTGTGACCTGGGTCACATAGCAGTGCACGCACGAGATCGCCGCTGCTTTCATTTGATCCAGGCCAAGAAAGCGCCGCACGCGGCGGCCGCGACGATTCGTCGCACACGCGCTGCTGCTCGCTGCCGCAATGGCGATCACGACCGGAACGGCGAGCGCCGGCAACGCGGTCGCACCGCTCCTCGACGGCATGGGTGCCGATCGCGGGCCGATGGCAAGCGGTGCGCCGGTCGCGCAGCGCTACTTCCATCAGGGCGTCATGCTGGTCTGGGGCTTCAATCCCTCGGAAGCCTCGCGTTCGTTCGAAGCCGCGATCGCGATCGATCCCGGCTGCGCGCTCTGCTACTGGGGACTCGCGTGGTCGCTCGGGCCCAGCATCAACGCCGACATGGATGCGGGTGCGGAGGGACGCGTTCGGACCGCGCTGTCCCGCGCGATCGCGCTTTCGCCTCGCGCCTCGCCCGCAACGCGCGCGCTCGTCGAGGCATTGGCGGTACGGCACCCGGCTGCCGGCGCAATCGACGAGGACGCGTACGCCGAGCGCATGCGCGCGCTCGCACGCGCCTATCCGCGGGATGCCGACATCGCGACGCTCGCCGCCGAAGCGCTGATGAACCTGCACCCCTATGACTGGTGGGGCACCGACGGCGCGCCGCGGCCGTGGACGGCGGAGATCCGATCGCAGCTCACGCGCGCCCTCGCGCTCGCGCCGGATCATCCCGGCGCCAATCACTACTTGATCCACCTCATGGAGAACTCCGGCCACCCGGAGGCGGCGCTCGCGAGCGCCGAATCGTCTGCGCACGCTCGTCCCCGGCGCCGGCCATCTGCTGCACATGCCGTCGCATATCGACATGCGCGTGGGACACTACGCCGACGCGGTCGCGGCGAACGAAGCCTCGATCGCCGCCGACAAGCGCTATCTGGCGACGGTCGACGCGTCGGGCGCGTATCGCGTCGGCTACGCCGCTCACAGCGAACACTTCCTGTGGGCGGCGGCGGCGATGGAGGGAAAGCGCGCGGAGGCGATCGCCGCGGCGCGCGCCGCCTATCCCGCGGCGTGCGGGCCACGCCCCGCCGACCGCGGTACGGGGATCCTCCAGCACTACTACGTACTGCCGCTCTACGCGCTGGTCCGGTTCGGGCGCTGGCGCGAGATCATCGAGGAAACGTTGCCGCCCGACGTGGGCGAGCCCTATCCGCTCGCGATCTGGCACTACGCACGCGGCACTGCGTTCGCGCGGACCGGGCGTGTCGCCGATGCGCGGCGCGAGCTCGCCGCCGTCGAGCACTCCGCGAGCGATCCCGCGCTCGACCGGGTGAAGATCAAGAACATCAATCCGGCGCGCCGACTCGTCCGCATCGCGACCCTCACGCTCGCCGCCGACATCGCGACCGCCGAAGGCCGAGCCGCCGAAGCCGTCGCGCCATTGCTGGAGGCCACCGCCGTCGAAGACGCGCTCGCCTACGACGAGCCGCACCTGTGGCTCGCGCCGACACGGCATGCGCTGGGAGCCGCGCTGCTCGCGGCCGGGCAGCCCGCGATTCGCCGAACGCATCTATCGCGAAGACCTGCGACGCTATCCGGAGAACGGCTGGTCGCTTCGCGGCCTCGCGCAGGCGCAGCGGCAGCAGGGACACGCCGATGCGGCGCGCGCGACCGAAGCACAATTTCGTGCCGCGTGGCGCGACGCAGACATCGTACTGACGGGGTCGCGCTTGTAGGCGGAACTAAGCAAAGCGAAGGTCCGGATCGTTAACCGGCGCTGCAGCTCCTGCACTAACCACGAAACTCGCGGCCGAACACGGGCGGCGTCCGAGTAGCACGCAACGTCTGGAAGATCCGCCGTGCGCAGCAACTGCTTGAATAGTTCGCAGGGAGCTGGTTACGAGTTCGCGCGCGCTAACCCCTTCTTGTTGCATGTGCCGCCGCACGCCCGATTGCGTTACGGCAATCGTGCTTGGCCGCTGGTCTATTGCGCAGCGTTCGGATCGACACTCGTCGGCACGCGCCAGAATGGTTTTTCGACCTCAATCAGCGGCCGACCGGGCTCGTTGGGCGTCAAGTTGTAACGCAATAGCGCGATCAGGTCTGAGCTGACCCGGGGGTCAGACACGAAATAGCTGTGGCAAATGAAGCATCGCGCTCCGGTGACCTGGATCACATCGAAGGACCCGAGGAGGCGAGAGTGCGCAACATCCTCCGGAGGCAGCGTGCTCACGTCAATGCGTCCGAGCCGGGCGATGCTTCCCAACAGCCAGCCCGACGTAGCGAGCGCCTTGTCGTTCGGCGATACGTATACCGTAATGTGGAACGCGGGAGATGGAAAGACACCCCCCGGGTTCGGCGCCTTCCCGTAGGGCAGGTCCGGGTCGGAGCCGGTCTTCCACATCTTCGTGGGAGCCACATCGACATCCAGATCGGGTGCGATGAGTACGATGTTTCCGATCTTGAACCGCTTGGCGAGAGTGGTCTGCGTGATGTTAAGCCTCGACGCTGAGGTCGGATACGGCACTCGCAAGGAGATCCGTTCCACGGCTGTGCGCGAGCAGATGAATCTTCTCCAGGCCGGGCGTATCGGCGATCATGCGGATCGTCTTCTTCAAGTCCTCCTCAGCGAACTCGCCTGACTCGCGGTCGACGTCGTACCCGAGATATAGGATCTTGCCGCCGCCCGCCGGCCAGCTGAAGACTGCGCAGACGAATTCGCGCCCGAGGAAGTGGCACAATTCGCCCATGTTCAGTGCGGCGTCTTCGAACGTGTTGGCGTAACCGTGCACGAACAGCACGACCTCCTTGCGCGGCGCAAGCGCGAGCCGGCGCCCGACCTCGGCCTGGAGTGCACTCTTCGCTGCTTCATGAGCGGCGACGACGTCCGGGGCCCGTGAGATTCCGTCTGTGGCGCGCGCGATTTCGTACGGTATGCGTGGAAAGCGTCCAAGCTCGGTCGTCGGTCCCAGAGTGAGGTCGATCGCGACCTTGCGCTTGGCCACCGTGCTTTGCGCGACGAGAGTGTCCCAGGTAACTGCCTTGCCGAATTCAATCGTCGTCGACCCGAACGCCAGGTAGCGTGAGCGGCTCGCGGTGTACGGGCTGGCATCGTCGGCGCCGGTCGCGGGAGCGCGATCGGTCACATAGAGCAGATCGAGCGATGGGCGGCGGCGATCGGCGGCGATATCGGTGAATAGCGGTTTGGCATCCGCTCCGGTGTACAGCACCGGAGTCGGCATCATCGAATAAGTGGTGCAACCGGCTAAGGCAAGCGCGGCCAGAACGAGTGATAGGCACGCCGGCGGGGCGGGACTCCACACGGCTAATCGTTGTCGCGTCAGCTCCATGATTTCCTAACGAACGGAACCGCGGGCTGCGCGTCCCGATACCCGCGTGCCGGTGATGGGGCGCTTGCGGCCGATCTTCCGGCGATTGCAAGAAACTGACAATATGCCGCGGACCTCCTGACACCGCACTGCGAAAAGCCGGCGCAGCGCAATCAGCGCAATCACACGTCCATGGCGACGGGAAACGGCCCCACAGAAAACGAGCCTGGCGCGCGATGCAGCTAACGCGTCCGGCGGCGGGCCGATACGGAGATGCGACGATCTCCGGCGACATCGAATGCCCTGGAAACTTACCAGCCGAGATCGGCCCAACTGACCCCCAGGAAGGGATCCGACAGGTCGCGAGCGGTCGCCTTCCGCATGGTGTCATCCTGTTTGCCACGGTACGCGCTTGCCTCTCGCGCCGCCTGCTGTGCACTCGCCGCCCCGTGCTCAGGGTGGAGCTGCGCATAGGCCTCATATTCCTTCGGGCCACCGACGTAGATTTGATTCCTGGACGCATCTGGGTAGATGAAATACTTCTTGCCAGTGCGCTGCACCGGCCTGATCTTGCCAGGAGGGAGCCCCCGCACCCAATCCTGCTGAACCTTGGTTGTCGCGACGAGTACCTTGAAGCCGAGGTCCAGCAGCTGGCTTTCGTCTATGGGCGGCGGCGTGGCCGCGGCAGCGACGCCCGCAACGAACACCGTCACTGCCAATGCCCCTGGTAACTTGAGCAGATTCGCCTGGAGAGAGTTGAGGAAATGCTTCATGTGATTGGGCTCAATCGCTCTTGCATTCATTTGCATCGGCTCGCCGATGGTGATTGGTTCACGTACCGCACCGGCACTGAAAATACGTCAGGGGTTGCCAAGATAATCGCGCTTGCCAATCTCGATGCCGTTGTGACGCAGGATGTTGTATGCGGTAGTGACATGAAAATAGAAATTGGGTAGTGCGCGGCCGAGCAGGAATTGCATGCCGGTGTACCGGCTTTCCGTCTCGCCTCGCTTTATCACGATCTCGCTGTCCTCGGTGCCGTCGATCTGCTGCGGCTTCACTGTCTGTATGAACGCAACGGCCTTGGCGATGCGCGCCTTCAGATCGACCAAAGACTTCTCGCTATCCTCATGGACCGGTATCTCAACTCCGGCGAGGCGCGCGACTACGCCTTTGGCGGTATCGCAGGCGATCTGAACCTGCGACTTCATCGGCAGCATATCGGGGAACAGGCGATAGTCGGTCAATACGGCTGGGTCGAGCTTCTTCGCGTCGACATGCGCCTGTGCCTTGTCGAGAATTTTGGCCAGGTTGCCAAGTATATTGACGAATTGCGGAACGCTCGCCTGATACATGGAAATCTTCACGTGGAATCCCTAAGTGTTGAGGTACATTGCGTAGGTCTATTCTAACCGCTGCCGAAGGGTTCACCGAAGCACGTGGTCGCGTGGCGCCCACCTGATGTCCGGACGGGCGCATTGGCCGTTCGAGTTTTCGCCTCGAAGCCATCGCCGGCAGGTGCCGGCTGGGGTGGCCCGAAATTCAAGGCTCAGTTCAGCCGAATGCAGCGAATGGTGGGTTTCAGGAGGCAATTGGGATGAGAGCCGCGGTCTGGTGTGCAGTGACGGCGGTGATGTTCGCCGTTGATGTGGCAGCCGCCGACTTTGGAACGAAGGGCGGCCCGGAACCTGCCAACATCGACGAGATTGCGAATATCCTGCGACAGGACCCGTATGACATGGAGCTGCTGATCAGCTACGGCACGTCCAAAGGCGGCTCGGCGGGACACATAGCCCTGGCGATCCGCGACCTGGTGCCCGGCGATGACCTCGTCTACAGCGCCAACTTCTACGCCGACCGGGCGCGCAAACACGCCAAGAACTTCTACACCGACGATCTCATGGTCAGGATTCCGAAGAAGGAATACCTGTTCAAGACCCTCTCTTCGCTCGGTGACACGGCCTCGTTCGGCCTCGACTTCGGCGAGATCTACAAACGATCGGTCATCGGCGTGCGCGTGTACGGCGTCCCTGCCGAAGAGAAGGGGGCCGTCGCGGCGTTCTTTAAGCGAATCAACGACGACTATCACAATCGAGTCCAGGAACACCGAGTACCACGACGGCGAAATACGTTACGACTACATCCGCCTCAACTGCGCCAAGACCATCGGCGCCGCATTCAAGTACGGCGCTGGGTACCAGAACCTTGAGGTGACGAGCGCGAAGCTTCTGTCACGCCGGCGGGTGGTGGCAGCCGTCAACGCCAACATTCCCACCGAGATGGCGATGAAGCTCCTCAAGGAGTGGAACGACCGCGGGTACAGGTTGGACGTGGTGTGGTACAGGAAGTATGAGGGCTCGACCTACGTGGACCCGCACGACGAGGAAAAGGCGGCGTTCAAGGACCTGCCGAACCGCTTTCCTTCGGTCCTGTCCAGCGACTTCCGGAAAGAACAGGATCATTACGAGGACATCGACAATCTCTTCGCGATGTACCTCCTCTACAACCTGAGCAAGTACCGCGTGCGCGTGAACGACGAAACGAAGTTGCTGGAGATTGACAAGAGCAAGATCCCTATGGCCTACCCGGAGGCCGCCGAGCTCGCCACCCAGAGTGCCAAGGCAGACAGCGAAGACTTCCGTCGGCGCCAACCGTTCCCGCGGCGGGGGACCGAGATCGGGGAACCCACTGACGAGAGCAAGAAGAGGGGCGTGCCTTAGGCGCCAGCGCTCGACGATGCAAGAAACGTGAGAAAGCGGCGCAGCCGCGCGCATTCACCGGTCGTGCAGTGCGTTACCCTCGTCGTAACGCTTTGGGTGGTCAGGTTACTTGCTCAGCGCCGGTGACAGATAACGGGCGTCGGGCCAACGGTAGCAGCACCGCCAATGCCGCGAGCGCGGCGAAGACGTGCTTCAGCGTGTGACCGGAGATCACCCCCTGCGTAAGCTCAAAGACCTCCCGGTCCTCCAGTTCCAGCACCTTGGCCAACGCATAAGCCGCAATCAACGCGGCCCAGTTCGGGCCTTTTCCGTGCTTCGGCAGCCAGGACACACCCGCGACCACACCGATGCCGCCAAACTGCATGATGGCGTAGGGAGTGATGGAGTCGGTGGCCGCGAACCACGCCACCGACGAGACGCCAGCGATGAGCGCGACCGGCAAGAGCAGCGTTGCCGCGCGGACCGATACCCGGTGAGCGGCAGCCAATCCGAGCACGCCGGCAAAGGCAACCACCATCCCCATCCGGTCCCACGCCAGCCCCCAATCATTCGGGTCCAGGTGGTAGTAGGTACTGCCGACCCCAGTAAGCGAGAACCCCAGGAAGAAGACGAGACCCGAGGTTCGCATCGCGGAATTCAAATAATCCAGGCGACCCAGGAAATGGTAGACCAGCCCAATGCCGCCGACCACGAGGAAGAAGATGTTGGACAGCACGTCCATCGCGCGTGGCACACCCATCAAGGTCCGCGTATCCGCGAAATGATGATAGGCGGGGTCTTGTGGCACACCGGGAAGAGCGACCGCGAGCGCGAGCAGGACGGCGACGAAGCACCACAGGAATTTCTCAGGGCGGGATAGCCGGGTCACGTTCTCAGCTCGACACTACCATAGCGGGCGCGACGAAAGATTAGCCGATTTCCTTCCCGAATGACGACCCGCGGCATCTGTCGACCGAGACGGGTGTCGGGTATCGCTTCTCGCCCCGATCCTCGGGGCTTCGAACGTGGAGACAACGCCCGAATCAGGACGTATGCTGCATCCTCCAGTGACCGGGAAGGGCGCTCCAGGCGGCATTCGCATCATGGGCATCTCTGAACGTCGCAGTCTCCGCGCAGCGCGGCACAGGAGCAACGTGGCGTGGTCGCGATCGGCGCTCCGGTGGTGCGCCGTCGCACCGCTGCCGCTGGTTCTGACCGCCTGCCACTGGGGCGTCCTCGATCCGCGCGGCCCGGTGGGGCAGGCCGACCGCACCATCCTGATCGACTCGCTGGCCATCATGCTGGCGATCGGCGTGCCGACGATCCTCGCGACCTTCGCCTTCGCCTGGTGGTTCCGCGCCTCGAACACCCGCGCTCGCTATCGGCCCGACTGGGAGTTCTCCGGTGCCGTCGAGCTCGTGGTCTGGGCGATCCCGGCCATGGTGATCATCCTCCTGGGCGGCGTGGCCTGGATTGGATCGCACGAGCTCGACCCGGCCAAGCCCTTGTCGGAGCGCGTGGCTCCGGTCGAGATCCAGGTCATATCGCTCGACTGGAAGTGGCTCTTCATCTATCCGCGGGAAGGGGTCGCGAGCGTGAACCAGCTCGTCGTGCCGGCGGGCGTGCCGCTGCGCTTTGCGTTAACGTCAGCGAGCGTGTGGAACGCCTTCTTCGTGCCGCAGCTCGGCAGCATGATCTACACGATGAACGGCATGCGGACCCAGATGAACCTCCAGGCCGACGAGACGGGGACGTTCCAGGGTCTGTCGGCGCACTTCAGCGGCGACGGCTTCTCCGACATGCGCTTCGCGGTCCGTGCCGTGCGCGCCGACGAGTTCGCCGACTGGGTCAAGGCGACGCGCGGAGTCGGCCCCACCCTCGATGGCGCCGTCTACACGGCGCTCGCGCGGCAGAGCATGAACCTGCCGCCTTCGACGTTCGGGGCCGTGACGCCGGAGCTCTTCGCCCAGGTGGTGCGACAGGAGCTCGCGCCCGGCCCCGGGCCGGCAACCGAGCGCGGTGGCGCCGCCGAGGCACCGAAGAAAGGGCGCTGACATGTGGGGCAAGCTGAGCTGGGAGGCGGTTCCTTTCCACGAGCCCATCGTCATGGTCACCTCGGCGGTGGTGGCGATCGCGATCACCGCTGTGCTCGCCTGGGTCATCGGCAAGGGATATCTGCCTTACATCTGGAAGGAATGGCTCTCCAGCGTCGACCACAAGCGCATCGGCGTGATGTACGTCGTGCTCGCCCTGGTGATGCTGCTGCGCGGCTTCGCCGACGCGATCCTGATGCGCTCGCAGCAGGCCATCGCCCTGGGCAGCGGCGGCTTCCTGCCACCGGAGCACTACAACCAGATCTTCTCGGCGCACGGCACGATCATGATCTTCTTCGTCGCCATGCCCTTCGTGATCGGGCTGATGAACTTCGCCGTCCCGCTGCAGCTCGGCGCCCGCGACGTCGCCTTTCCCGTGCTCAACTCGGTCGGTTTCTGGCTCACGGCCACCGGCGCGCTGCTGGTCAACATCTCGCTGTTCATCGGCGAGTTCGCGCGCACCGGGTGGCTGCCCTATCCACCGCTCTCCGAGCTCGCCTACTCGCCCGGAGTCGGCGTCGACTACTACCTGTGGGCGCTGCAGATCTCGGGCGCCGGAACGCTGCTGTCCGGCATCAACCTGGTGACGACCGTGCTCAAGGTGCGGGCGCCGGGCATGACCTACCTGCACATGCCGATCTTCTGCTGGACCACCCTCGCCTCCAACCTGCTCATCGTGGCTGCGTTCCCGATCCTCACCGCCACCTTGGCAATGCTTCTGCTCGACCGCTATCTCGGCTTCCACTTCTTCACCAACGAGGCCGGCGGCAACCCGATGATGTTCATGAACCTCATCTGGGCCTGGGGGCACCCCGAGGTCTACATCCTGGTGCTGCCGGCGTTCGGCATCTTCTCGGAGGTGTTCTCCACGTTCTCGGGCAAGCCGCTCTTCGGCTACCGCTCGATGGTCGCGGCCACGATGGGCATCTGCATCCTCTCCTTCATGGTCTGGCTCCACCACTTCTTCACCATGGGCGCGGGCGCCGACGTCAACGCGATCTTCGGCATCGCCACCATGGTCATCGCCGTCCCCACGGGCGTGAAGATCTACAACTGGCTGTTCACGATGTACAGCGGCCGCGTCGTCTTCGCCACGCCGGTGCTCTGGGCGCTCGGCTTCGTGGTCACCTTCGTCATCGGCGGAATGACGGGCGTCCTCCTCGCCGTGCCCCCGGCCGACTTCGTGCTCCACAACAGCCTCTTCCTCGTCGCCCACTTCCACAACGTCATCATCGGCGGCGTGGTCTTCGGCGTGTTCGCCGGCTACGAGTACTGGTTTCCCAAGGCGTTCGGCTTTCGCTTGCACGAGCGCCTGGGCAAGGCGGCGTTCTGGTTCTGGATCGTCGGCTTCTACGTCGCCTTCACGCCGCTCTACGTGCTCGGCCTCATGGGCATGACGCGGCGCATGCAGCACTACGACGTGCCCGAGTGGCAGCCGTGGCTCCTGGTCGCGGCCGGCGGCGCGGCGCTCATCGCCATCGGCGTTGCGCTCCAGGTGGTGCAGCTGATCTGGAGCATCCGCCACCGCGAGGCGCTGCGCGACGTGACCGGCGACCCGTGGAACGGACGCACGCTCGAGTGGATGACGCCCTCGCCGCCGCCGATGTTCAACTATGCGGTGATGCCGAACGTCGAAGGCGTGGAGGCGTACTGGATGCGCAAGCAGAGCGCAATCGAGCGCCAGGCGCTGCGGCCCGAGCCCGAATATCACGACATCCACATGCCGCGCAACAGTTCCGCCGGCTTCATCTGCGCCTGCTTCGCGGCCACCATGGGCTTCGCGCTGATCTGGCACATCTGGTGGCTCGTCGCCGTGGCCTTCGTGGGTGCCTGGGCCGTGTTCGTCGTCGTCGCCTGGCGCGACGAGCACGAGGAGGCGATCCCGGCGGCGACCGTCGCGAGTGTCGATCGGGCCAATCGCGCCGCTCGCGAAGCCGTGCTGCCGACGCTGAGGTCGGCCTCGTGAGCGCCGGGGCGCAGGCGTACCCGGGCGGGGTGGCCGGCGGCGGACTGGCGCTGGTCGGCGGCCACGCCGCCGCGCTCACCGAGGAGCCGGCGCACGGACCGTCCAAGCGCATCGTCGTCGCTTACGGGTTCTGGATCTTCCTGATCAGCGACATCATCCTGTTCTCCGCGCTGTTCGCGACCTACGCGGTGCTGACCGATGCCACCGCCGGCGGCCCGATCGGCCGCGACCTGTTCGAGTTGCCCACGGTTGCCGTCGAGACCGGGTGCCTGCTGCTCTCGACCGTGTTCTGCGGCTTCGCCGGCATCGGCGCGCAGGCACGGCGCAACGGCATGTACTACGGCGCGATGGCCGCGACGTTCGTGCTCGGTGCGACCTTCGTCGCGATCGAGCTGCACGAGTTCGCGAGCATGCTCCACGCGGGAGCCGGCCCGGGCCGCAGCGCCTTCCTGTCGGCGTTCTTCGCGCTGATCGGCTGCCACGGCTTGCACGTCAGCGCCGGCCTGCTATGGCTGCTGACGATGATGGCGCAGGTGTATGCCAAAGGCTACCGGGCCGACATCCGGCGCCGGCTGCTGTGCTTCGCGCTGTTCTGGCACACCCTCGACATCATCTGGGTGGCCCTGTTCAGTCTCGTCTACCTGGTCGGAGTGGCACCGCGATGAGTACCTCAATTCCCAAAGCCCACGGCGACGTCGCCCCTGGCGACGAGCTCGGCCCCGCCGACATCCCCCATGCGATCCGCGGTTATCTCGTCGGCCTGGCCCTGGCCACGCTGCTGACCTGCGTCTCGTTCTACATCGCCCGCAGCACGCTGGTCTGGCAGCCCAGCATCCCCATCGCGCTCTCGGTGCTGGCGCTCGCGCAGATGGGCGTCCATCTCGTCTTCTTCCTGCACATCACCTCGGGGCCCGACAGCGTCAACAACGTCATGGCGCTGGCCTTCGGCCTGCTCATCGTGATACTGCTCGTCTTCGGCTCGCTCTGGATCATGACCCACCTCGATCACAACTTGATGCCGATGGAGCGGCTGATGCAGATGCAGCGTTGACGGGATCGCCAACGCCCCAGCATCGAAAGCCGGCCCGTTGGCCGGTGCACTGGACCGCTCGGAAGACCGTGGCATCGCAGACGCAGCCGACGACTCGCTCCGCGAGTTTTAGAAACGGCCCGAGAGCTTTCGGGACGTCGATTTGGCGGAGAGAGAGCCGCTCGAAGTGGCATGTCGGCGTGGCTTTCAGTAGGTCCCCTCGCGCGTTGCCCAAACATACTGCCGGAAGGGCTACTCGAAAGCGCATGCGGGCGCAACGCCTGCGACATAACGCCGCGCATCGCGCGGGGAATCTTGCGCTAGCGCAAACATCGATGCAGGCCTCCGACGTACTGTGACGTGAGTCACATTTCGTCGCTCTCGAGGCGCGCTCAAATGGCGTCATGCATGAAGACACACACGTCCTTTCCGGCCGTCACGACGCGCGAGCCGCGATCCGGTAGACCCCCATCGAAAGCGCCGGTCACATGGAACATCTTTCCCGCAGACGCTTCCTCAAGATCTCCGCCGCGAGCTTCGGCGCCGTAACCATGGCACCGCAGTTCGGTTCCATCGGCCGTGTCGCCACGGCCGCCGACGTGCCGTCGACCGGGAGCACGACGATTCCCACGTTCTGCGACATGTGCTTCTGGCGCTGCGCCGGCATCGCGCACGTCCGCGACGGAAAGTTGTGGAAATTCGAAGGCAATCCGCTCGACCCGGCCTCGAAGGGTCGTCTGTGCCCGCGCGGCACCGGCGCCGTCGGCGCGTACTACGACCCCGACCGGTTGCAGAAGCCCCTGATCCGGCGCGGCGCGCGCGGCAAGGAGGAATGGACGGCGGTGACGTGGGACGAGGCGCTCACTTACGTCGCCGACAAGATGCAGAAGATCAAGGCGGAGCATGGCCCGGAAGCGCTGGCGGGGTTCACCCACGGCATCGGGCAGGCGATGTTCCAGCACGTATTGAAGTCTTGGGGCGCGATCAATTTCGCAGGGTCGTCGTTCGCGCAGTGCCGCGGCCCTCGCGATGTCGGCTTCACGCTGACGTTCGGCAGCGCCGTAGGCTCGCCCGAGCCGACCGACATCGAAAACGCCGAATGCCTGGTGCTGATCGGCACGCACCTGGGCGAGAACATGCACAACACGCAGGTGCGGGAGTTCGCGCAGGCGATCGAGCGGAAGATTCCGATCATCGTCGTCGACCCGCGCTTTTCCGTCGCCGCGAGCAAGGCGAGGTACTGGCTGCCGATCAAGCCCGGCACCGACCTGGCGCTCCTGCTCGCCTGGATGAACGTGCTCGTCACCGAAGGGCGCTACGACAAGGCATTCGTCGAGAAGTACGGTCAGGGCTTCGACAGGTTCGCCGCCGAGATCGCACCATACACGCCCGAGTGGGCGGCGCCAGAGACCGGCATTGACGCCACAATGATCCGCGCGACGGCGCGCGAATTGGCGAGTCATCGGCCGGCGTCGCTCGTCCATCCCGGACGGCGCGTCGTTTGGCACGGCGACGACACGCAGCGGAGCCGCGCGATCGCGCTTCTCAACGCGCTGCTCGGCAACTGGGGCCGCAAGGGCGGATTGTTCCTCGCTGCCGGAATGAAGGTCGCGCCGTATCCGCTGCCCAAACCGCCAACGTCGGAGCGCCCGAAAGCGGACAACCCGAACGGTGAAAAGTATCCATTCGCCGACGAGGCGGTAACCACCGGCTTGCGCGAAGCGACGCTGACCGGCAAGCCGTATCCGATCAAAGGCTGGTTCGTCTACTCGACCAATCTGATGAATGCCTTGCCGAACCCCGCCGAAACGCTGGCTGCGATCGACAAGCTCGATCTTCTGGTCGTCGTCGACACGATGCCGAGCGAGATCGCAGGCCATGCGGACGTCGTGCTCCCCGAAGTGACGTTCTTCGAGCGCCACGACGAGCTGTCCGTCGCGTGGGGTCGCACGGGCTGGGTCGCGCTGCGCCAGCCGGCGATGAGCGCACCCGCAGACCAGAAGCCCGGCTGGTGGATCGCGAAAAAGCTCGCCGACAAACTCGGCATCGGCGCGTGCATGCCGTTCGCCGACATGGAGGAGTACCTGCGCTATCGCGTCGAGAAGTCGGGACTTTCCTTCGACGAATTGAAGCGTGACGGCGTGATCATGGGCAAGCCGCAGCCGGTCGTCGTCGAGGACGGTCTCGAGCTCACGTTCGACACGCCGTCGGGAAAGGTTGAGTTCTATTCGGATCAGCTCAAGGCCAAGGGATTCGATCCGGTGCCCAAGTACCAGCCGCCGGCTGCCGGACCCGAAGGCGCGCTGCGCCTCCTTACCGGGCGCGCGCCCGTGCATACGTTCACGCGCACGCAAAACAACCCGCTGCTCGCCGACCTGATGCCGGAGAACGAGGTTTGGGTCAACGCGGCGGTCGCGAAGAAGCAGGGCATCGCCAACGGGCAGTACGTCAAGCTCAGGAATCAGGACGGCGTCGTCAGCAACCGCGTGAGGGTCAAAGCCACGCAGCGCATCCGTCCGGACTGCGTCTATCTCGTCTACGGCTTCGGTCACACCGTGCCGCAGCAAAGACGTTCGTATCTCAGGGGCGCGAGCGCGGCGCAGCTCACCACGAAATACGTGACGGACCCTCTGATGGGAGGCACCAGCATCCACAGCAACTTCGTCACCCTGGTCAAGGAGTTGTAGATGAACGACCCCCACGCTCACTTCGTTCGCTGCCCCCCGAGGGGGCGCCCAGTGCCCTTCGGGCGGCCGGGCGGGCACTGAGATGCCCCGCTTCGGAATGGTCATCGACACGCGCAAGTGCGTCGGCTGCATGGATTGCGTCGTCGCCTGCAAGACCGAGAACGAGGTCCCGGACGGCTACTGCCGTGACTGGATCACGACCGAGGTGCGGGGAGAGTTTCCAGCGCTTTCGCTCGAGATCCGCTCGGAGCGCTGCAACCACTGCGACAACCCGCCCTGCGTGTCCTGCTGCCCGACGGGCGCAAGCCACGTCGAGGAATTCGGCAAGGTCGTGCTCGTCACCGCCAGCAAGTGCATCGGCTGCAAGGCCTGCGTCGCTTCCTGTCCGTACGACGCGCGCTTCATTCACCCGAAGGGTTACGCCGACAAGTGCACGTTCTGCTATCACCGGACGAAGGACGGCAAGGATCCAGCGTGCGTGTCGGTGTGTCCGACGCGCGCGATGTACTTCGGCGACCTCGACAATCCGACGAGCGATGTGAGCGAGCTCCTGCGCACGCGCAGGCATCACGCGCTGCGGCCCGAGGCCGGCACCGGTCCGCGGGTCTTCTACCTGACGTAAGAGGCGACGCATGCTCGAACTGACGACGACGCGCCACAACCCGCTGATCGACCCGGGTCTCGCGATCTGGAGCTGGGAGATTCCCGTCTACCTGTTCTTCGGCGGTCTGGTCGCCGGCATGATGGTGCTCGCGGGCATCGCAATGCTGCGAATCGCCCGCGGCGAGGATCCGAAGAGCTTCTTCTCGGTCCACACGCCGCTGCTCTCCTTCGTGCTGATCAATCTCGGCATGGGCGCGCTCTTTCTCGACCTCACGCACAAGCTCTACGTCTGGCGCCTGTACGTCACGTTCCAGCCGTCCTCGCCCATGTCGTGGGGCTCGTGGGTGCTGATCGTCGTCTACGCGGTCCTGCTCGCCTCCGCGCTGATCCGCCTGCCCGAAGCGTGGCCGTGGGCCGGCCGGCGCTTCCCCGTCCTCGCGACGTGTTCGGGCGCCCTCATCGCACGGCCCGCTTTCGTCAAGCTGCTCGCCGGGTCGAACGTCGCGCTCGGCGTCGCGCTCGGCATCTACACCGGGATCCTGCTCGACACGATGGTCGCGCGGCCGCTGTGGAACAGCGCGATCCTGGGTCCGCTGTTCCTTTTCTCCGGGCTGTCGGCCGGCGCTGCGATGGTGCATATCGCCGCTGTCGTTCGCGGCACTCGCCCGGCACCGGCAACACCCGGCGGCGGCGCACTGGCTGCCCTGCTCGGCCAACCGCTCGGCAACGCGGCGCCCGAAGCCCGCACCGTCGACTCGCTGATCCGTGCCGACCTCGCATTCCTCGCGATCGAACTCGTGCTGATCGGACTCCTGCTCGCGAATCTCTACACGTCGTCGGCGTCGCACGCGTACGCGGCGGCGCTCATCGTCAGCGGGCCCTATGCGCCCGCGTTCTGGGGCGCAATCGTCGGGCTCGGCATCCTCGTCCCGCTTGCGCTGCAGGGTCTCGAGCTTCGCCATGCGATTCCGCACACCGTGGTGCCCGCGGTACTGGTGCTGATCGGCGGTTTCGTGCTGCGCTGGGTCATGGTCAACGCCGGCCAGGCGAGCCATGTCGTGCAGGCGGCTACGGGCTGACGTCGACGGTCCGCGGGCCCAACGCGGGACAAAATGTCGACGCCCTTTTCGTTGTCAGACCCAAGGGAGATTTCGTCATGCTGATCAAGAAGAACGCATTCGTGCTCGCGGCGGCGCTGGCCATCGGCCTCGCGCTACCAGGCTTCGTCACAGCGCAAAACTATCCGCCGTCGGTCGGGCAGCTCGTCACCGCGACGAAAAAGCAGGTCAAGACGATCAACATGGCCGAGTTCAAAGCGGTGCTCGACCGGGGTGACGCCGGGCTGGTCGTCGACGTGCGCGAACCCGACGAATTTGCCGACGGCCACATCAGCAGCGCAATCAACGTTCCACGCGGAATGATCGAATTCAACATCTGGACGCACATCGGCTATCCCGACAAGACCGACATGGGCAAGAAGCTCACGCTCTACTGCAGGACCGGCGGACGGTGCGCGCTGGCCGCGAAATCGCTGCAGGACCTGGGCCTCACCGATGTAACCGCCGTCGACATGAAGATCGACGACTGGGCGAAGGCGGGCTATCCGCTGGTGAAATAAGGCGGGCCGCTGCCGGAGCTTTCCGGCGCAGCAGAAACAAGAACGGGGAGCGGCGGCTCCCCGTTTTCACGTCCACCGAGCGGCAATCAGCACCCGCCCTTCTTTTCCTTTTTTCCGGCGCTCTTCTGCCCGTTCATCTTGGCCTTCTCGACGGCCTTCTGCTTTTCGGCGTCCGACATCTTGTTCCACGCGTCCTGCGTCACGTCGGCTGGCTTCTCGAGCTTGGCAGGCGCCATCTTGGCCGTATCCTTCGCGGCATCCTTCGGGGGTGCATCGGCCGCGAGAGCCGCGGCGCCGCCGAATGCGAACGCGGCGGCGACGAGCATCGAAACGAGCTTGTTCATCGGTCTTGTCTCCTGGCGAAACGGGTTGATCATCGAGCGCCGCCCAGTCCTATTCACTTGGATTCCACCGGCGGGCGATTATGCCCCGTCTTTGGCGGGCCCGTCCACGGGCTATCCGGTTGGAGCGTGAAAACCGCCGAAAATTGCGCCAGATCATGGTCGGGAAGATTTTGGGGACGCGAGCCCATCGCGGGAGGGAGCCACAACCGGCCGCCGCCGACCTTAGCGTCCGTTGAGATACCGTGCATCGTCGAAAGTCGCGACCCATTGCGGCCGATAGACAACGGCCAGCGTCAGCACCATTCCGGTGAGCGTCGCCTCGCCGAAGGCCAGGTAGATGAGATACGGCGCATATTCGCCGAACACGAGCGCAGCCGGCCGGCCCGCACCCAGCGCGAGAACCGCCGCCCCGGCAACGCCTGCGAGTGCGTACGCCAATCCGGCGCCGAAGAACGCGACGACGAACACGTAAATGAACAGGTTGGGCGGGAGGCGAGACTCGGCAAAACGCAGCACGAGCCATGTCACGGTGACCGGCACGCCCGCCATCGTCAGGAACGCAAGCCCCGCATTCATCCACAATCCACCGTGCACGGCGAGCAACAGCGCGAGCGCGACCGCGGAACCCACGAGCGCGAGCGCCGGTCCGACGAGGAGCGCCAGCGCTACGACGCCGAGCAGATGGAACGTAAATCCGTCACCGACCGTCGCCTGCAGGCTCCACAGCATCAGGACGAAAAGGATGGCGCCGTACCACACGTGCACCGGCTCGCTCGCGGAGAACTGCCGCCATGGCGCAGCTTGCGCCGCGCGCCCGACGACCGCCACAGCCAGCACCCAGCCTGCGGTGGTCCAGGCCGCCGGAAGCGCCACGCCGAGTGGATCCATGGCGCCATTGTAGAATCGTGTACTTGCCCCAACGTTTAGGCTTCATGGACGTCGCCACGCTCTCCCCCCTCGCCGCACGCCTTGCCCAGACCTTCCCGACGCTCGCCGATGCGCCGGGCGCGACGCTCGAGCGCATCGCGCGCGAGGGGATTCACCGCACGGTTGCGGCCGGAACGGTAATGTTCAGTGCCCACGCGCCGTGCGGGGGCTTCCCGCTGGTGCTTGCCGGCACGATCCGTGTCCTACAGCGCTATCCCAACGGGCGCGAGCTCCAGCTCTACCGCGTGAAGCCCGGCGAATCGTGCCTGCTTTCCGGCAGCTGCCTTCTCGCGCAGACGAATTACGACGCGTCCGGGATCGCCGAGAGCGAGGTCGAGCTGCTGATCCTGCCCCCGGCGGCGTTCCAGGCGTTGATCGCCGAGGACGAGACGTTCCGCCGGCACGTATTCGCGCTGTACGGCGAGAGGTTGTCCGCGCTGATGCAGGTCGTCGAGGCGATCGCGGTCCAGAAGCTCGACCAGCGGCTCGCGGCGCTGCTCGTCAACCGCGATGCGGACGGCGGTGAGATCTACGCGACGCATCAGGCGCTCGCCGACGACCTCGGCAGCGTCCGCGAGATCGTCTCGCGCCTGCTGCGCAACTTCGAGGACCGCGGCTGGGTCGATCTCGGCCGCGAGCGGATCCGCATCGTCGATCGCGCCGCGCTGGCCGGCCTCGCGCGCGGCTGAGCGCCGCCCGCTCAGCTCCGCAACGGACGCGTGGCGCGCTTCGCGGTCGCGTGGCTCTCGCCGCGCTGCTGGCGCTCGATCAGCCGCAGCATCGTGGCGAGCGTGATCGAGCTGAACGTCGCCTTCGCGATTTCGTCGATTTCGGACTGCACCGCGAAGAGCGCCTGCCCGACGGGCGTCCGCTCGCCGGGCTCGCGCCGGTCGGGCGAAGGCGCGCCGAAATCCTCGAACAGCAGGATCACGTCCATCAGCGTCAACCGTCGCGCATTGCCCGTGAAGCGATAGCCACCGCCGACGCCGCGCACGGATTCGACGATCCCGACGCGCGCAAGCTCCGAGAGGACCTTCGCGAGGTGATGCGAAGAGACGCCGTACTTCGCGGCGATCTCGGCGGCCGAAATGTGGCGCGTGGAGTCGCCCGCGAACTCGAGCACGCTGTAGAGCGCGAGCGACGTGTTTTTCTGCAGCTTCATCGGGTTACGGCGCGTTGTGCCCTCGCGGGGCGCTCGCGGTACCTTTGACGCACTGTCTCGCGCCTCGCAGCGGGCCGCCTTCCAGCCGGGCCTGCTCGCCGCGCCTCCCGAAACGCCGCGTCATGAGAGATCCATTTCCAGCGGAATGAAGGGTCCAGCCATCATCCCCTGGCTGCGAAAGAACGAAAGGATCAGCGTATTGTCTCGCGACAGCATCGTGCGCACGGTGCGAACGCCGGCGCGGCGGAATGCGCCGCAAATGGCCTCCAGCAGCCGGGACCCGACGCCGGTGAGTCGCGCTTCCGGATGCACGTCGATCGCGAAGACCCAGCCGCAGGGTTTAGATCCGAACTCCCAGTCGCGCACTTCGCCTATGACGAAGCCGACGACGCGACCGCCGGCATCGCCGACGAGAAACTGGCGCCCCGCTTCCGTGGTGGCGCCGTAACGCTGATAGATCGAGCGCCAGTAGCTTCGCTTCTCGAGCCCGGTGACCGTGGCGTCGATGGCAATGACCTCCGGGAGATCGCCCCGGCGCACGGCTCGAATGACGAGCCCGGTGGCCGCTCCGTCGAGCGGCCGCGCTTGGCCGTCCTTGCCGTCCGCCTTGCGCCGTTCCCGCCTAGATTTCGCCGTCGCCAACCACATCCCCAAAAGAATGTGACGCAGATCAAACCAATAATCGCATTCCGATGCCAGATTAGCGGCTACGGAACCTCCGGACAAGTCCCCGGGACGAAGTTTTCCGCTTCGACCCGCGGGAGCGCCGCCACAGGAGTGCGCACGCCGGTGGATTCCGGACGCCGCGGTTCCTCGCGCCGCCACGAAGGAGGAGTCCGATGAAATCCACTCTCGCCGCAGGCGTGAGCGCGACCTCGACGCTCACGGTCGACCGCGACCGCTCGATCGACTTCATGGGCGAAAAGGCGCGTGTTTACGCGACGCCGATGCTCGTCCGCGACATCGAGCTCGCGTCGCGCGATCTGCTGCTCCGGCATCTCGACCCCGGCGAGGACTCGGTGGGAACCCGGATCGAGCTCGACCATCTGGCGGCGACGCTGCTGGGAATGCCTGTCGAGCTGACGGTCACCGTCGCCGTCGTCAACGGCCGTTCGGTCACGCTGGAGGTGAGCGGCCGCGACAATCTCGAGCTCATCTGCCGCGGCAAACACAATCGCTTTGTCGTCGACGTGAAGAAGACCGAGGAGCGGCTCGCATCGAAAGCACAGAAAGCCGGAATCGGATGAACAACCACGCGGTGGATGGCCGACCGACACATGACGGACGCTGAAGCATGAGCACCGCGCGCGCAGAGATGCACCGCGTCCCGACGTACTGCTATCAGTGCGTCGCGGGACCGGATCTGCTCACCGTCAAGGTCGTCGGCGGTGTCGCCACCGAGGTCGAGCCGAACTTCTGCGCGGCGAGCGTGCATCCGGGCGGCGGCAAGGTCTGCGTCAAGGCGTTCGGCCTCGTGCAAAAGACCTACAACCCCAATCGGATATTGACGCCGATGAAGCGGACGAACCCGAAGAAGGGTCGCGCCGAGGATCCGGGTTTCGTGCCCATCTCGTGGGACGAGGCGTTCGATCTCATCGTTGCCCGTCTTGACGCCGTGCGCGCCGCGGGCCTGCAGGACGAGTCGGGCTACCCGCGCGTTGCGGCGAGCTTCGGCGGGGGCGGCACGCCGCAATCGTACATGGGCACGTTCCCGGCGTTCCTCTCGGCGTGGGGCCCGATCGACATGGGGATGGGGTCGGGCCAGGGCGTCAAGTGCTATCACTCCGAGCACCTGTACGGTGAATTCTGGCATCGCGCGTTCACGGTATCGCCTGACACGCCGCTCACCGAATACCTGATCTCGTGCGGCGCGAACGTCGAGGCGTCGGGCGGCGTCGTCGGCGTCTGGCGTCATGCCGAGGCGCGCGAACGCGGGATGAAACGGGTGCAAGTCGAGCCGCATCTGTCGGTGACCGGCGCCTGCTCGGCGCAGTGGGTGCCGATCAAGCCCAAGACCGACGCCGCGTTCCTGTTCGCGCTGATTCACGTGCTGCTCCACGAGATTCCGCGCGAGCGTCTCGATCTCGCCTTCCTCGCCCGCCACACGACCTCGCCGTACCTCGTCGGACCCAACGGCTACTTCCTGCGCGAACGCGACACGAAGAAACCACTGGTCTGGAATGCGCTCACGCGCGCCGCGGTTCCCTTCGACGCCACCGGGGTCGAGGAGGCCCTCGAAGGATGTCATCGCGTCGACGCCGTCGAAATCGGACCGGACGACGAACTGCTCGTCGAAGGAACGCTCGAAGGCGAGACGGCATTCGCGAAGCTCGTCGCACACGTCGCCCCGTACACGCCCGAATGGGCAGAGCGTCTCTGCGAAGTTCCCGCCGCGACGATCCGCACGATCGCGCACGAATTCATCGATCACGCGCACGTCGGCGAGATGGTCGAGATCGAAGGCAAGCGCCTTCCCTATCGTCCCGTCGCGGTGAGCCTGGGCAAGACCGTCAACAATGGCTGGGGCGGCTACGAATGCGTGTGGGCACGCACCACACTCGCCGCGCTCGTCGGCGGGCTCGAAGTCCCCGGCGGCACGCTGGGGACGACGGTGCGCCTCAACTGGCGGCATTCGGACCGCCTCGCGAGCGTGACGCCGGGGCCGGACGGGCTGATGGCTTTCACGTTCAATCCGACCGACAAGGCGCAGTGGTCGCCCAATCCCAACATCCGCAACGCCTACCGGACGATGGTCCCTCTCGCCGGCAACGGCGCGTGGAGCCAGGCGCTCGGGCCGACGCATTTCTCGTGGTTGTTCCTCGACGACACGCCGAAGGGCCTGCCGCGGGTGACGCTTCCGGAGGTGTGGTTCGTCTACCGTACCAACCCGGCAATTTCGTTCTGGGATACGACTGCGCTCGGCGAGAAGATGGCGCGCCTGCCGTTCGTCGTCGCGTTCGCCTACACGCGCGACGAGACCAATCATTACGCCGACGTGCTGTTGCCCGACGCGACCGATCTCGAAAGCCTGCAGTTGATCCGGATCGGCGGCTCGAAATACGTCGAGCAGTTCTGGGACCGCGAAGGCTATGCGCTGCGTCAACCCGCCGTCGCGGTCCGTGGACAGGCCCGCGACTTCACCGACATCGCCACCGAGCTCGCGCAGCGCACCGGGCTCCTCGCGAAGTACAACGCGGCGATCAACCGCGGCGCAGCGGGAATCCCGCTTAAGAATGCCCATGGCGATTTCGCGCTCGACCCCGAGCGCGCGCATTCGCGCGAGGAAATCTGGGACGCCGTCTGCCGCGCCGCGAGCGCGGAGTTGACCGACGGCCGCGAAAAGAACGGCCTCGACTGGTGGAAGGAGCATGGCCTCGCCACCAAGCCGTTCCCGCGCACCGACTGGTACCTCTTCCCGCGCCTCGCCGCGCAGGGTCTTCGCTTCGAGCTCCCGTATCAGGAGCGGTTGAAGCGCGTCGGCGTCGAGCTCGGCCGCCGGCTGCACGAGCGTGACATGCACTGGTGGGACAAGCAGCTGCCGGAATACCAGGCGCTGCCGGCGTGCAAGGATTTCGGCGCCCCTTGGGTCGCGGCGCTCGAGAAGTCGGGCGGCAAGGCAGAGGATTATCCGTTCTGGCTGCTGACGGCGCGCAGCATGCAATACGCGTGGGGCGGCAACGTCGGCATGCAGCTCATCAAGGAGGTCGCCGACAACATCGCCGGCCACCGTGGCGTCATCATGAACACGCAGGCGGCAGCGGCGCTCGGCATCGACGACGGCGATCGGGTCGAGATCGCGACGCCGCAACATCGCGTGTCCGGCCGCGCGGTGCTGCGCCAGGGCATCCGCCCCGACACGCTGCTGATGATCGGCCAGTTCGACCATTGGGCGACGCCCTTCGCCAAGGACTTCGGCGTACCGAGCCTCAATTCGCTCGCGGCGATGTCGCTGGACCTGACCGACGCGACCGGCTCCGGCGCTGACATTGTTCGCGTCAAAGTGAGCAAGACATGACACGCTGGGCGATGGTCGCCGACCTGCGCCGCTGCGTCGGCTGCCAGACGTGCACCGCCGCGTGCCGGCATGCCAATGCGACGCCGCCCGGGGTCCAGTGGCGGCGTGTGCTCGACATGGAATTCGGCGAGTATCCCGACGTCCATCGCGCGTTCGTGCCGGTCGGCTGCCAGCACTGCGACGATCCGCCCTGTCTCGACGTCTGTCCGAGCAAGGCAACGAAAAAGCGCGCCGACGGCATCGTCACGATCGACTACGACCTGTGCATCGGCTGCGCGTACTGCGCCGTCGCGTGTCCGTACCAGGCGCGCTACAAGACGGTGAAGGCGACATTCGCGTACGGCGCACCAACCGCCAACGAGACGACGCGCCGCGACGACGCGCGGTTGGGTGTCGCGACCAAGTGCACGTTCTGCGTCGATCGCATCGATGCGGGGATCGCCAGCGGCCAGGTGCCAGGCGTCGACCCGGAGGCGACACCCGCCTGCGTCAACGCATGCATCTCCAAAGCGATGACGTTCGGCGATCTCGACGATCCGCAGAGTCCCGTGTCGCAGGTGCTCGCGAGGAACAAGCATTTTCGGATGCACGAGGAGCTCGGCACCGGGCCGGGGTTCTACTACGTCTGGGACAAGGAAACCATGAGCGCCGACGGGCCCCAAGGCGCGAATTGCTCCTCCCCGGGGGGCAGCGCAGCGGCGACCGCCGCAAGCATGGGGGCACACGAATGAGCTTCGGCCCGAATCCCTGGCAACAGACGAGCTGGGACGCTCGCGCCGCGGGCAACTTCATCGGCGGTGGAGTCGGCGCGGGCTTGATCGCGTTCACGGCGCTCTCCGGTGCGCGGGGCCCCGCATTGACGGGGCTGATGCTCGGCGGACTGGCGCTCGTCGCCCTGGGTCTCATCTGCGTTTTCCTCGAGCTCGGCCGGCCGTGGCGGGCGATCAACGTGCTCTTCAATCCGCGCACGTCGTGGATGTCGCGCGAAGCCTTCGCCGCGGCGCTGCTCTTTCCCGTCGGCCTCGGCGCGGCGGCAGGCGTGTCCGCGTGCGTTCCGATCGCCGCGACGCTTGCAATCATTTTCGTCTTCTGCCAGGGCCGGATGCTGCAGGCGGCCAAGGGCATCCCGGCGTGGCGTGAGCCGCTGCTCGCGCCGCTGATTGTGACAACCGCCCTGACGGAAGGTGGCGGCGCGTTTCTCCTCACGTCCCCGCTGCATGGCGCCGCGACCGAATCGTTGACGACAACCTTCGGCGTGCTGGTGATGGTGCGCATGCTCGTCTGGCTCGCGTATCGCCGGCGCCTCGACGGCAAGCTTGCGCCCGGCGCGAATGGGGCGCTCGATCGCGCCGGACGCGTGCTGCAGCTCGCGGGAACGCTAGTGCCGTTGGTGTTGATCGTTGCGATCGGCGCAGGCATCGTGGCCGGTGAACAGATTCTCGTGGTGGGCGCGATAGCCGGTCTTGCGGTGTGGGGCGCAGGCGCGTACTTCAAGCTCACGCTGATCACCCGGGCCGGATTCAACCAGGGTTTCGCGCTCGCGCATCTGCCGGTGCGCGGCACCCGCTCATAAGGACCAACGAAGCGCGGAGGCGTCATGGGCGCAACGACGATGACCGAAGTGGGGATCGGGGCCGGCGGAGCAACGCGCTATTCGTTCCAGCCCGACGTCGAGACGCTGCCGCGCGAGCGGCTCGCAGCGCTGCAGCTCGAGCGCCTGCGCGCGACGGTGCGCGGTGCCTATGACCACGTTCCGCTGCATCGTGCACGGTTCGACGCGATCGGGATGGTGCCCGATGACCTCGCGAGCCTCGACGACGTCCGGCGACTGCCGTTTACGCAGAAGTCCGACCTGCGCGACCACTATCCGTTCGGGATGTTCGCGCGGCCGGTCAATGCACTCGCGCGTTTGCACGCTTCGTCGGGCACGACCGGCAAGCCCACCGTCGTCGGCTACACGCACGACGATCTCGCGACGTGGGCGGAGCTGATGGCGCGCTCGATGGCATGCGGCGGCGCCCGGCCCGGCGATGTCGTCCACAACGCCTATGGCTACGGCCTTTTCACTGGCGGCCTTGGCGCGCACTACGGCGCCGAGCGATTGGGCGCCGTCGTGGTGCCGATGTCGGGCGGCTCGACCGAACGGCAGGTGGCGCTGATCGTCGATTTCGGCGCGCGCGTGCTGTGCGCGACGCCGTCGTACGCGCTGGCGATCGCCGAGGTCGCCGAAAAGCAGGGCATCGATCTGCGCAAGAGCGCGCTCGAAGTCGGTCTCTTCGGCGCCGAGCCGTGGAGCGACGCGATGCGGCGCGAAATCGAGGCGCGCCTGGGTCTGCGCGCGGTCGACATCTACGGCCTGTCCGAGATCATGGGGCCGGGGGTCGCCTGCGAATGCGACTGCCAGGCCGGCCTGCACGGATGGGAGGATCACTTCCTGTTCGAGGTGATCGATCCCGAGTCCGGCGATGCGGTTCCGGAAGGACAGCCCGGCGAGCTCGTCATCACGACGCTGACCAAGCAGGCGCTGCCGATGCTGCGCTACCGAACGCGCGACATCACCCGAGTCACTTCGGCGCCGTGCGCTTGCGGGCGCACGCATCTGCGGATCCTGCGGATCACCGGCCGCAACGACGACATGCTGATCATCCGCGGCGTCAACGTCTATCCGTCGCAGGTCGAGGCGGTGCTGGTGGGGCTGCCCGACATCGCGCCGCACTATCAACTCGTCGTGGAGCGCCGCGGCAGCCTCGATGCGGTCACGATCGAAGTCGAAGCGCAGCCGGGCATCGAGCCGCGCGCGTTCGATCGCATCGCCCATCGCGTCGCCCATCACATCAAGTCGCTGATCGGGATCACGACCGACGTGGAAGTCAAGGAGCCCGGCGCGATTCCGCGCTCGCAAGGCAAGGCGGTCCGCGTGCGCGACCTGCGGCCGAAGGCGAATTGAGGCGCGTGCCGACGCCATGAGAAAGCGCCTGATCACATTGACCGTGAACGCCCGCGCCCGCGAGGACGCGGTCGCCGACTCGCTGCTGCTGCTCGATTATCTGCGCGAGGATCTGGGACTCACCGGCACCAAGCGAGGCTGCGACGGCGGCGAATGCGGCGCCTGCACGGTGCTGGTCGACGGCGAGCCGAGGCTCGCGTGCATCACGCTCGCCGCCCGCTGTGCGGGCAAGCACGTCGAGACGATCGAAGGCCTCGCCGCAATACGGCCGGATGAGCCGGCTGCAGGCAGCCTTCCACGAGAAGCTCGGCACCCAGTGCGGCTTTTGCACGCCGGGGATGATCATGGCGGCCGAAGGGCTGCTGCGCCGGAACCCGACGCCCGACGAGTCCGAAATCCGCGAGGCGCTTTCCGGCAACCTGTGCCGTTGCACCGGCTACGTGAAGATCATCGAAGCCGTTGAAGCCGCCGCGCTGCCGGCCGTGGAAAAGCGATGAATCGCGCTGGGGCCGCAGTTCTCGCGCGTGCGTCCGATCTGCCCCGTCCGGCGATTGGCGTGCGCCAGCCGTTGATCGATGGCATCGAGAAGGTCACCGGAAGCGCGCGTTACACGGCCGACCTGCCGGCGCGCGGCGCGCTTGTCGGCGCAATTCTGCGAAGCCCCGTTGCGCACGGCAGGATCCACAGCATCGACGCGGAGGCGCGCCCGCGCGCTGCCGGGCGTGCGCGCCGTGATCACGGGCGACGACTGCGACATCGCCTACGGCGTCATTCCCGTCGCGCAGAACGAGTTTCCGCTGGCGCGCGGGCGCGTCCGCTACCGCGGCGAGCCGATCGCCGCGGTCGCCGCCGACGACGCCGCGACGGCGCGCGCGGCGCTCGATCTGATCGAGCTCGACATCGAGCCCCTGCCGGCGTACTTCGATGCCGCTGCTGCCAGCGCGGCGGACGCCGTTGCAGCTCCACGCGGACAAGCCCGGCAATATCGAGCGCGAGGTCGATCACGCGTTCGGCGACGTCGACTGCCGCCTTCGCCGCCGCCGATCTCGTGCGCGAGGAACGCTTCCACTACGCCGAAGTCACGCACGCGATGATGGAGCCCAACGCGGCGCTCGCCGCGTACGATCGCGGAGCGCGGCCGGCTCACGCTGCATTCGGTGACGCAGGTTCCCTACTACGTGCATCTCGCGCTCGCCCGCTGCCTCGAGATGGACGAGTCGCGCATTCGCGTGGTGAAGCCGTTCGTCGGCGGCGGCTTCGGCCATCGCACCGAGACGCTCAACTTCGAGGTGATCGCCGCACTTGCTCGCCCGCGCCGCCGGCGGCACCGTCAAGCTCGAGTTGTCGCGCGAGGAGTGTTTCCTCACCCATCGCGGCCGGCCCGAGACGGACGTGCGGCTGAAGATCGGGATGACGAAGGGCAGGGGCGATCACCGCGGTCGACTGCGAGGTCGTCCAGCGCGGCGGCGGCTACGCGGGCTATGGGCTGGTGACGATCCTCTACGCCGGCGCGCTGCTGCACGCGCTCTACCGGCTGCCGGCGTGCAGGTACCACGGGCTGCGCGTCTACAGCAACACGCCGCCCAACGGCGCGATGCGCGGCCACGGCTCGGTCGACGTCCGCCACGCGTTCGAGATCGATGCTCGACCGGATGGCGGCCGAGCTCGGCGCTCGATCCGTTCGCCGTGCGCCGCGCGAATCTGTTGTCGATGCCGCACCGGACGATCAACGATCTGCAGGTCAATTCGTACGGCCTGCCCGAGTGCCTCGACGTCGTCGAGCGCGCATCGGGCTGGCGCGAGCGTCGCGGCAAGCTGCCGCGCGGCCGCGGGCTCGGCATGGCGTGCTCGCATTACGTGAGCGGCTCGGCCAAGCCCGTGCACTGGACCGGCGAGCCGCACGCGGTCGTCAACCTCAAGCTCGATTTCGACGGCGGCATCACCGTGCTGACCGGCGCCGCCGACATCGGCCAGGGATCCTCGACGCTGCTCGCGCAGGCGGTGGCCGAGGTGCTGGGCCTCGCGCTCGAGCGGCTGACGCGTCGTCGCCAACGACAGCGTCGTCACGCCCAAGGACAACGGCTCGTACTCGTCGCGCGTGTCGTTCATGGTCGGCAACGCGGCGATCGACGCTGCGCGCGAGTCTGAAGGCCGTGCTCGTCGCCGCCGCGGCGCGCAAGCTCGAAGTCGCCGGCGACGACGTCGAATGCCTCGGCGAGCGCTTACCGCGTCGCCGGCACCGATCGCACGCTCGCCTACAAGGAGGTCGTCGCCGCCGCGCTCGAGGATGCCGGCACGCTGACGGTCAAGGGGACCTGGTCGACGCCGCCGGAAACGCAGGGCGGCAAGTTCAAGGGCGCCGCGGTGGGATCGAGCCGCCGGCTTTTCGTACGCGGCGCAGGTGGTCGAGGTTACCGTCGACGAGGACACCGGGATGGTCAAGCGTCGAGCGCGTCTGGGTCGCGCACGATTGCGGCCGCGCGATCAATCCGCTGGCGGTCGAAGGCCAGATCCAGGGTTCGGTCTGGATGGGGATGGGACAGGCGCTGTGCGAGGAGACGCAATACCACGAGGGACTGCCGCTTCGCGCGAACCTCCTCGACTATCGCGTGCCGACGATCGTCGAGTCGCCGCCGATCGATGCCGTTCATCGTCGAAGCGCCGGATCCCAACGGCCCGTTCGGCGCGAAGGAAGCCGGCGAAGGCTCGTTGTCGGGATTCCTGCCGGCGCTCACCAACGCGATCGCCGACGCGACCGGATTGCGGCTCACCGAGTTGCCGGCGTCGCCCGATCGGCTGCTGGAAGCGATCACCGCGCGGCGGCGCGCGGCGCGTCTGCGCAAGACGTCGCGGCCAAGCTCGCCGCCGCCGTCGAGGCTTGAGATGGAACGGATCGCGCCGTTCGCGCTCGCACGGCCCGCAACGCTCGCCGAGGCCGCTCGCTTGCTGGCCGCCGACGCCCGGCGCACGGCTCGCTCGCCGGCGGCACCGATCTGCTGCCCAACCTGCGCGACGGACTCGGCACGCCGCCGAACCGCTGATCGATCTCGGCGGCATCGCCGGCTTCGATCGCATCGCGGCGACCGACGGCGGCACGACGATCGGCGCCGGCGTCACGCTGGCGCGGCTCGCGACCGACGCGCGGCATCGAGCGCACGCTGCCGATCCTCGCCGAGGCCGCGCTCGCCGTCGCGGCGCCGGCGCACCGCACCGTTGCCACGGTCGGCGGCAATCTCTGCCTCGACACCCGCTGCGTGTTCTACAACCAGAGCGAATGGTGGCGGCGCGCGAACGACTACTGCCTCAAGCACGGCGGCGAAACCTGCCACGTCGCGCCGCAGGGCGAGCATTGTCACGCCGCGTTCTCCGGCGATCTCGCGCCGGCGCTGCTGGTGCTCGGCGCCGAAGTCGAGATCGTCGGGCCGCGGGGCGCCCGGCGCATGCCGCTCGCCGATCTCTATGCCGACGACGGCGCGGCGCACCTGACGCTCGGCGCCGGGCGAGATCGTCGCGGCCGTGCACGTGCCGCCGCAGCCGGCGCATGCGCGCGCCGGCTATCGCAAGGCGCGCATGCGCGGCGCGATCGATTTTCCGCTCGCCGGCGTCGCGGCGCGCGTCGACGTGCGCGACGGGACGCTCGACGCAGCTCGCGTCGCGCTCACCGGCACCAATTCGCGGCCGTTCCTGCTCGACGGCACCGACGGCACTCGCCGGCCGGCCGGTCGACGACGAGATGCTCGGCGCGAACTCGGCAAGCTCGTGCAGAAGCAGGCGAGCCCGATGCGCACCACGGTCACGCACGTCCAACTACCGGCGCCAGGTCGCGGCGGTGCTCGCGCAACGGCTCGTGCGCGACGCTCGCGCTGGTTGCCGCGTCAGTCCCGGCGAACTGCTGGCTCGAAGCTCGCGGCGGCCGCGATGAACCGGACCGCCGCTCGGCGGCGTGTGGGTCCGCTCCCGCCGGGCGGCGAGTCGCTGCCGGCCGGCCGCGAGGCGGCCCTTCCCGGATCGTGGCGTCCGCGAATGCGAGCAGAGCGCGCGCCAGTTCGTCGGCAGGGCGTATCCGCGCGTAAGCCAGCCGGCTTGATGTCGCATCAATGGCGGGCGTCGCCCGCGTCGCGCGGATTGCTGCCCTATACCGTAGTGGCCCACACTCGACACCGGCACGAGTTCCTGAAACGCGGCAAGCCGACGGCGGCGAGCCACCGGCAAGCTTCCGTCTCGACGACGTGACGACCGGCTGAAATCGCGTTCGCCTAGCTTCCTCGAGCGGGGAGGTAACGCCGTGGCTGCCACCGCCGGAATTACGATACGCCCGCTCGCACGCCGATCTCGACGCGCGTCGTCGCGATCGATGCGGCGATCGAGGGCCGGTCGCGGCGCGCGTATTTCGAGCGGCGCCTCGCAGGCGGCGCTGCGCGAGCCGACGCTGCACGCGCAGTTCGCGGCGACCGACGAGCGCGGGCTTGCCGGCTACATTCTCGCGCGCGTCCTCGAAGGCGAATTCGGCCGCACCGAGCCCGGACTGCGGCTCGAAGTCGTCGGCGTGCGCGCGCGACGCGCAGGGGCAGGGCGTCGGGACGCAGCTGTTCGATGCGCTCGCGCGACTGGGCGCGCCGCCACGAGATCCGCGACGTGCACACGCAGGCGGCATGGAACGACCACCGCGATGCTGCGCTGGCTCGACGCGCATGGGTTTCACGTTGGCGCCGCAACCACGTCGTCGACTGCGCCGGTCGCAGGCGGCGAGTACGCGCCGGCGCGCGACGACCCGGTCGCGCTGCCCGAAGGCGAAGGGCCGGCGCACGAAATCGATTTCGGCGGCGCGGCCGGGCAACGACTTCGAACGGCTCGCCCGCGACACGCCGACGTGCGCGCGATGGGGCCGGACGACCTCGCGGAGATCGTGCGCATCGACCGCGGCATCACCGGCCGCGACCGCGCGCGAGTACATGCAGCACAAGCTCGACGAGGCGATGGCCGACTCGGCGATCCGCGTGTCGCTGACCGCGCGCCAGGACGGCGCGATCGTCGGCTTCCTGATGGCGCGCGCGGACCTCGGCGACTTCGGGCGCACCGAGCCGGTGGCGGTGATCGACACGATCGGCGTCGATCCCGGCTATGCGCATCGTGGCATCGGCCACGCGCTGCTGTCGCAGCTGTTCGCGAATCTCGGGGCGCTGCGCATCGAGCGCGTGGAGACGATCGTCGCGCCGCGCGACTTCGCGCTGCTCGGCTTTCTCTACGACGTCGGGTTTCGCGCCGTCGCAGCGGATTGCCGTTCGCCGGCGGTGGCCGGGCCGATGACCGCACGATGCCCGACGACGATGCAGTGCGCGAAGCGCTGCGCGCAGGTCGACGACCCGGAGGCGGGGATGAACATCGTCGACCTCGGCCTCGTCTACGGCATCGAGGTCGCGCCGGGCGCCGTCGCGCGTCGACATGACGATGACGACCGCCGCGTGCCCGATGGCCGACATGATCACCGGCGCAGGCGCGCGATGCGATTGCGGCGATCGTCCCCGCCGGCACGGCGATCGACGTGCGGCTGGTCTGGGACCCGCCGTGGACGCCGGACAAGATGACCGGCATCGCGCGCGAGCACTTCGGCTGGATAGCGCTCGAGCTGCGGCGCTTCGGACCGGCTCGCGAATCACCTCGAACGGGCACGAGCCGTCTCCGACTCCGCTTTTCGCACGCTGCCGGCCGGCGTCCCGCTGCTCGTCCTCGGCTTCGTCGGCCTCGTCGTCGGCGCCGGTGCCGGCCTCGCGCGTCTCGGCTGGTAGCGTGCCGCGACTGGCGGCGACGGCAGCGGCGTTGCACGGCCCGTTGATGATCTGCGGCTTCTTCGGCGTCGTCATCGCGCTCGAACGCGCAGTCGCGATCGGCCGCCTCTGGGCGTATCGCGGGCCGCTCGCGACCGGAGCTGGGCGCGTCGCGGCGCTCACCGGCGCGACGGCGCTCGCGTCATGGCTGTTCGTCGCTGGGAGCGTCGTCCTGCTCGCAGCGACGCCGACGTCTTCCGCCGCCAGCGCGCGCTGTTCACCTTCACGCTCGCGCTCGGCGCCGCTGTGCTGGACCGTCGGCAACGCTGCTCTGGGCGACCGGCGCCGACGTGCACGCAGTCGTTACCTGGTGGCTCGCGTTCCCGATCCTGACGATCGCCGGCGAGCGCCTCGAGCTGTCGCGCTTCCTGCCGCCCTCGCCTGATTGCGACGCGGGTGTTCGCGGCCATTCTGCTCGGCGTGGCGCGGGCCTCGTCGGCGCACGGGTCCGTGGGGCGCGCCGTCTTCGCTGCCGGCCTGCTCGCGCTCGCGGCGTGGCTCGGCAAGCAGGACCTCGCGCGGCGCACCGTGCGAGGCGAGCGGCCTCACCCGCTACATCGCCGTGTGCCTGCTGTCGGGCTACGTGTGGCTCGCGGTCGGCTGCGCCGTGATGCTCGGCGCAGGCGGTCTCGCGCCGGGTACGCCGGCATACGACGCCGCGCTGCACGCGCTGGCGCTGGGATTCGTGTTTTCGATGGTGTTCGGCCATGCGCCGATCATCTTTCCCGCGGTGCTGCGCATCGCGATGCCCTACCATCGGTCGTTCTATGCGCCGCTCGCGCTGCTGCATGCCTCGCTTGCTCGTGCGACTTGCCGGCGACGCGACCGGCCATTTCGAGTGGACTCGCGTCGGCGGCCTCATGAACGCGATCGCGCTGCGGCGTTCATTGTCAGCACGGCGACCGCCGTCGCGCGCGGCCGCCGCCGCCGGACCGCGCGCCACTGATTCGGCTCGGATCGCGGGGCACGGGAGATGCGCCTAGCGGAGCAGCTTGAACGCGTGCGACCATTCGCCGCGCAGCAAGCCGGGGATGCACCAAAGCATGCACAGAGGCTCTATCGCCCGCGCCGCCTCGGCCTTGCCCATGTCGGCCGTCTCCCATCCGAACTGATCGAGGATCGCGCCGACGACCTTCTTTGCGCCGTCGTCGTTGCCGCACACGAACATCGTCGGCTTGCCGCCCGCGAACTGCGGATTCACCATGAATGCATTGCCGACGCTGTTGAATGCCTTGACGAAGCGCGCGCCCGCGAATTCCGCCTGCAGGCGCTCCATCAGCGACTCGTCGAGGCTCGTGAAAAAACGCAGGACGCCATTGACCGGCGGCAGGTCGGCAATCGGATTGGTGGCGTCGATCACGGTCTTTCCGGATAGGTTCGCCCCGCCTGCCGCGCGCAGGACGGCGGCGGCGACCGCGCCCTTGACCGCGAGAACGAGGAGCTCGCCGAAGTTCGCGGTGTCCGCGACCCCGTCGGTCTTCGCTCCCGGATTTTTCGCGGCCCACGACGCAAGCTTTGCAGGGTCGCGCGTACCCACCATGACGGCGTGGCCGTGCTTCAGAAAGCCGCCGGCGAGAACCTGCGCGACGACGCCGGAACCGAGGATACCGACCTTCATTTCTCAATCTCCTTCGAATGAAACGGAGCCATTGACGTCACGCCCGCCTGCCGTTCCGGAGGCACGATAAAGAACAGCGGCGTCAGCATGTAGAGCAGGAACGCCGCATAGACGCTCGCCCATGCTGCGGCGGCACCAAGCAGGTACGAACCCACGCCGATGAACGACTTGCCGATGATATGCGGATCCTCGAGATCGGCAAGTTCCGCCTTGAGGAGGTGCCGAAGGATGTACGCGTGCAGCGCGATGAACAGCAGCGTATTGATCGCCATCACGACGCCGAACAGCGTCACTGCCAGCGGATTCCCGGCATATTCCCCCATCAGCGCCGTCGGAAACGGAATGAACGACTGCCCCATCAGGAAAAGGGAATTGAGCCACACCATCGCGTAATTGGCGTGGCGAGCGAGCGTCAGCAGCCGGTGGTGGTTGAGCCAGAATTTGCAGACGATGACGAAGCTGATGAGCCAGCTCAGGAACTTCGGCAAGAGATCGACGAGCTGTCCGGCAAGGTCCGCCACGCTCGCGGGGTCACGCAGGCCGGGAACGCGCAGCTCGAGCACGAGCAGCGTCACAACGATCGCGAACACGCCGTCGCTGAACGCCTCGATCCGGTTGAGGCGCAGCTCTCCCCGTGCGAAACGGTCGAAAAAGAGCATCCTGTGACAATCCCGTGCGCAATCGACGCGCACCTATCAGCCCACGACCGCAGGCGTCCCTTGGCTCGCGGCGAATCGTTCGGCCGTCACGGTTCTCCGTCCCAATAGTCCAGGTTGCTGCCGGAGCGCTGCAGCGCCTCGAAGAACCTGTCCTCGGGGAGGGGTGCCATCGCGAGATACTTGCCCGAATCCGGATACTCACAAATCTCGGGCATTTCGCGCGTGCTGACCGACCGATACTTCAAAGGAGCGTCGGACGTGTTGATGATCTGGTGCGGGTATTCCGGCGTCGGCGGAATAAACGCGATGTCGCCCGCCCGCAACGGCAGCATATCGCCCGCGACCCGCAGCGTTCCGTTGCCTTCGAGAACGATGAACATTTCCTCCTGCGCATGGTGGAAATGATAGGGGCACGAGCGCATGCCGGGCGCGACGGTGTCGACACTCGCCCCCAGCTTGTTGGCCGCGGCGCCGCGCGCAAGCCGTGCGCAGACGGTGTCATACAACGGCTCGCGCAACTCGCGCCGCGTTGGGACATCGTTGAAATTGCGAATCAGCCGCGCCGCCAGGACATCCGCGTTTGCACCCATCTCACGTCTCCGGCGCATCGCCGGTCGGCACGATGCCGGCGTTTTCGACCATCAGGATCACCGCGCGCTCCGGGGCACGCGTGCGGTGGACGACACCTCGCGGGACGACGAAGCCCTGCGACGGTCGCAACTCGATCGAGCGATCCTCTAGGTCGATGAAGAATCGTCCCTCGAGGACGAAGAAGAACTCGTCGTCCTCGGCGTGCTGATGCCAGTGGTATTCGCCCTGCACCACGCCCAGCCGGACCACCGAGTCATTGACCTGGCACAGCGTCTGGTTGTACCAGCGATCGGTGCATGCCGCGACGAGCGTCGGCACGTCGACCCGCTCGAGGGGTGGATACAGAACGTCGAGGTGCGTCGCATAAGGATAGTCTTGAGTTTGCTCCACGGCATACTCTCCTCGTCCGCGCGCGGGGATTCTGGCCGGCTAGCGGGGCTGGTGTTACCTGCCCGACCGCTAACGAATCGCCGTTACTTTCCGCGCGACCATTTCTGTAGCCAGATGCAGGCCACGGCCGCGCCAATCCAGCCGGCGCCTGCGAGCGGCATTCCGGAAATCACGGTCCAGACCACAGCATTGACCAGGCACAGCATGATGGCAAAGGCGCCGACGAGGATGTTGGTCACGGCTGCGGACCCGGATGCGCTTCGATGGCGATGGCTTTGCGGAGCGGTTTCATTGAAGAGTCGCGGAGCGCTGTCGGCTGGCGGCGAAATCCCGTCGTCGCCAAGCTGCGCAATGGTCGTCAATCTACGCCGCGCTGTTTGCAGGGTCAATCGGCCGCTGCGTGGCAACTGTTTGCTTTCAACTTCGGCGGGCGGGCAGCGCGGCGCGGCGCTCGAGACTCTCCTTCGGCCAGTAATCCGTTGCCCTGTAGTACTCGGCGACCGCCGGCGTGTCGGACGGTAACACGACCCACGGCTGCTTCGAGGCGGTGAAGATATGGATGTCCGGGGGGAACCGATCCGGCTCGTCCAGCGTGCCGACACGGACGAAGCGCACCGCGTCCCCGGCGCCGGCATAATTGCTCCAGACCGCAATGCGGCACTTCGGACAACGCGCGATCTTCTGCCCCTTGCCGCTGTTCGACGGCGTGTCCACGATTTCAACGTCGCCGGCAAGCAGTACGACGCGTTCGCTTTCGATCATCGCGTTGAGCGCGAACGACGCGCCGGTTTCACGCTGGCACCAGCGACAGTGACAGCAATGCACGAACATCGGCCTGCTCGTCATCCGGTAGCGCACATGGCGGCAGTCGCAGCCGCCCTCGAACGTGGCGGCGTCATTGGCGGTCATTGCCCCTCCCTTATGGTTTATCTTCCAGGTTCTGCTTCACTCTGAGCTTCGCAATGCGTTCAATCGGGTCGTAGGGAATCGGTTGATCGAGCGGAAACCTGAGGTTGCCCTTCTCACCCGCATAGCGTGACACGGCTTTCTTCAGCTTGGCATCGCCGCTGATTGGCGGATAGAAGCCGATGTGCTTCTTGAAGGCAGCGAAATAGACGAGAACGCCGTTCAGCTTGAATGCCGGAATCTGATAGCTGATGGCTTCCTGAGCGTCGGGCGCAGCGCCACGCACCACCCGCCGCATTTTCTGAAGAATCGCTTGCACCTCGGGCGAAAACGCTGCGATGTACTCGTCGACGGTCCTTGGCGTTGGCCGACGGGTTGCCATGTCGTCTCCTTCTTGGCATCGAATACGGTGTCGCCGCCCATGAGTTCAGATCAAACGGCCGCGCCAGCCGCCGCAGGCGTGGGGCGCCCGTCTTGACCGAGCAGTCAGGCCGCGGGGGGATCGCGGACCCGTTCCCATTCGCAAATTGGACCGCTTACGACGGAGAATAGCGGATGTGCGGCGGGCAATGAAATGTTGCGACGGCGCCGGTACGCCGTGGGATTGCGGCGGCGAAGCTTGTGAAGTAACCAGGACCACTCGTACTTCACTTGGTCATCGGTCGTGACAATGTGTTGAGTGATCCCGACACGCGCCAACTTGGAGCGGTCGAAATCGTAGCCGCGAGACAATGCTTCCACGTAAATGGCAGCAAGATAGGCGTTGATCGCAGAGCGCGGGAATCGACACTCGCGAAATCTGTTCAATTGCGGGTGATGGCGATAGCCAGCGGTATTGCCGCGCAATACAGCGCGAGCAAGCAGCGCCTCGCGCCACAGCGCGACCAGGCCTGCGGGATCAAGATACCTAGGATGAACGGTCCACAGGCGCATCGCGAGCCGACGGCAGCCTAGCCTGAAGTGTCGAGCCTAAACGACAAGAAACAGAAACGTCGCTCGCGGCTGAGATATCGGATGAATCTACAACACGGCGCAACGAGGGTCAATTGCCAACGACCTGAGCGTTCGTCGATCCGCGGGCAGCTACGCTGACGCGGTCGACGCGGCCCTGCGACGACACGCTCCCCAATCCCAAAAGAACAGGGCCGCGCTCCTTCTCCGAGAGGCGCGGCCCCGCGTGCCTGGTTCGCGACTAACCGTGCAGCGATTCGTACTTCGCCATCAGCTGCTCAGGCGTTTCCTCGAAATCGGGATTCTGGACGATACAATCGGCGGGGCAAACGAGCTTGCACTGCGGCTCGTCCTCGGCACCGACGCACTCGGTGCATTTCATCGGATCGATCACGTAGATCGGATCGCCGACGCTGATCGCCTCGTTGGGGCACACAGGCTTGCACGCGTCGCAAGCGGTGCAGTTGTCGTTGATCAATAGCGCCATCACAAATCTCCTTCTATGCTTCGCTTGCCCTCACCCCGACCCTCTCCCGCGAGCGGGAAAGTTACGCCGCCGCACGCTCCTGCAGCTCGCGCAGCTTACCGTGGCGGAACGCGCCCCACAATGCCGCCCCGATCGCGCCCGCGTAGATCGAATCGGGATGGCTCACGGCGGTCACGCTGACTTTTTCGCTGACCATCTCCTCCTGGATCGCGGCGAGCAGCCCAACGTCGAGCGCGAGGCCGCCAGTGAGCAGCACCGTGCCTTCCTTGATGCCGGTCACCTTCAGCAGCTTGACGATCCGCGAGGCCATTGAAAGATGAATGCCCTTCAGGATATCGGGCGTCGCGATGCCGCGCGAGACCATGTTGATCACGTCGGTCTCGGCCAGCACAGCGCAGATCGAGCTGCACTTCTCGGGGTTCTGCGAAGTTTTCGACAACGCGCCGATCTCCTCGATCGCGACACCGAGGTAGCGCGCGATGTTCTCGAGGAACTGCCCGGAACCGGATGCGCACTGGCTGGTCATCTTGTACGACAGCACCTTGCCGCGCTCGTCGACGTAGATCGCGCGGCCGTTCAGCGCGCCGATGTCGACCACTGCGTTCGCTCCCGGATGCAGGAACACACCGCCGCGCGCATGCGTCGTCATCGAATAGAAGTGACCGGTCGCGAACTTGACGTTCTCGCCCTCGCCCGTGGTGGCGATGTAGTCGACATCGGCGGGCTTCATGCCCGCGTCTTCCAGCACGCCGTCGTGGCCTTCCTGCGCAAGGGTCATCGGGTCACGGCGGCGGATCCGCTCGCAGCGCTTGGCGAGCCACTCCTGCTTGCCGCCATCCGTCCGGAACAGCGCCGACTTTACCGCACCGGAGCCGATATCGATGCCAATGGTGATGGTCATGTTGCAGTCCTTACACGCGCGCTTCGACAGACTTGCCTTCCTCGACCACCGCGCGCCACGCGAATGTCGCGCCACCGAGCGCCCCGGTGAAGATCGAGTCGGGATTGATGTTGAGCGTCAGGTCGCCATAGTTTTCCTTGACCAGATCCTTTAGCGCCTTGACCGCAGCCTCGTTTTTCGCCACGCCGCCGGTGAACGTGAATTCGTTGCGGATGCCCCCCGAGCGCGCGAGGATCGACATCGCGCGCAGGATGATTGCTCGGTGCAGACCCGCCATGATGTCCTCGCGCTTGTCGCCGAGCGACAGCCGATCGCGCAGCTCCGCGCCGGCGAATACGGTGCACGTCGAGTTGATGCGGATCGTCTTGGTGGACTTCATCGCCATCGGGCCCAGCTCATGCAGACCCATGTTCATCTCGTCGGCGATGTAGCCGAGATAGCGTCCGCAGCCGGCCGCGCAGCGGTCGTTCATCTGGAAGCCCTCGACGATGCCGTTCGGATCGACCTGGATCGCCTTCGTGTCCTGGCCGCCGATGTCGAGCACCGTCGCGGTATGTGGGTACATCACATGCGCGCCCAGGCCGTGGCACAGGATTTCCGAGCGAACGTGCTCCTTCGAGAACGGCAGGCGCGCGCGGCCGTAGCCGGTCCCGACGACGTAGGTTTCCTCCATCGGAAGATCGAGGATGCCCTTGATCGGCGCCTCGACCTCCAGCCGGCGGCCCTCGGTATCCGGTTGCGCGACGAACGTGCGCTCGAGCGCGGCGAGCAGATGCCGCTTGATCGAGTCGCCGTAGACGCGGTTCTCGACCTCGATGATCGAACGGTCGAACACGTTGAGCAGGAAATCGTAGCGGATTCCCGCCTCTTTCGCGACCACCTCGCCGGTCGCGAGATACTGGCTCCCCGCGATGTCGCGGAAGAAATCGCTCTTGCGCTTGGCGCCGGGCGCGAACAGCGACGGCGCCTCGGCGGCGAGCCGCTTGAACACGTCGGCCAGCGCTTCACCCACGGCCTTCGTGCTGTCGCCGAACTTGGCGGTCGCGAGGTTCCGCTGGCACGTTGCCTCGAGGTCCCCGAGCTGCTCGAGATACTGTTCGGAGCGGAAGTCGCGCTCGAGCTGACCCAGGAAACCGTCGAGCGCGCCGTTGAGCGCGCCGGTCTTGGAAAGCGCCTGCCGGAACAGGTAGAAGCGCCCGTTGACGAGCGCCTCCTGCCTGGCGATCGCCGCCGCGGTGTCGTAGTTCGACCGCGAGTTGGTGATGCCGCGCCCGAGGACGTTCTGGTTCTCGTCCATCACCACCGCCTTGGTGGTCGTCGAGCCGAGATCGATGCCGATGAAGCAGCGCATGGTCCGGTCTCCTCAGTGCCCGCCAGGCCGCCCGAAGGGCACTGAGCGCCCCCCTTGGGGGGGTAGCGAGCGCAGCGAGCTTGGGGGGTGGTTCATATCAGTGCGCGGCCGCGGCCACGCGCTTCGCCTTGACCATCTGGAAATAGCTCTCCAGGCGGTTCTTCACGTTGGCCGCCGAGAAGTAGCGCGGATCGACCAGGTCGGTCTCGATGAACGCCGCCGGCTTGCCCGTGCGCCGTTCCACTTCGCGCAGGATGAGGAGCTGCCCGGCCGAGAAGCTGTTGCAGCTCTTGATCGAGTTGATCAGCAGCCCGTCGGCCTGATATTCGTCGATGTACTTGCAGATCATGTCCACACGCGACGGCAGGTTCAGGTTCGTGTAGCAGCCGAGGCAGTACTCGGCCAGCGATTCGAGCGGCCGGTCGGCGTCGTGGCGGAAGCCGAAATCGTAGAGGCCGCCGACCTTCGCGTATGTCGACGCGACGACGACCGCACCTTCGTCGTAGAACATCTTCCAGAAGTCGCGGAAGCTGGTCCAGTTGGGCGGACCCTCGACGACAAGACGATAGTTTTCCTGTTTCATCTCGCCCTCGGGCGTGACCGGGCCCTTGCCTTCGCGGACCCGCTGGTCGATCTCTGCGCGGAGCACGCGGTAGTACTCGGTCGCCTCGGGCGTCCCGCGGAACGCGGTGAAGATCGGGCCGATGTAATAGACGGCACCGAAGTAGCCGTCGATCGGCGACGGCCGGTTCTTCGCCGACTGCAGCACCGCGACGAGGTCTTCCTCGGCCTTCTGCGATTCGCGCATGTACTGGCGCAGCCGGTCGATGTCGAACTTGACGCCCGAGACGCGCTCGAGCGTCGGAATTACCGTCTCGTTCAACTGCTTTACCACGTAGTCGCGCATGTTCGGCGCGATCTTTCCTTCGCCCTGATACGGAACGTGCAGCATCACCGTCTCGCAGCCGTACTTGTGCCGGATCAGCTCGAACCACTTCATGAACGTGAAGCAGCCCGTATACGAGAGCAGCAGGATGTCGGGCCTCGGCAGGGGGTCGCCGGTCGGGCCGATCTCGCCGCCCATCATCATCCCGAGGTCGGCCTTGACGTAAGTGCATACGTCCTCGGACTGACCGTCTCGCTCGGCGTCCATGATCATCTTGCCGGACTTCTTGCGCATGCCGTTCTGCAGCGCGTTGGTCTCGGGAAGGCTACGCGCGAAGTCGAAGCACATCAGCAGTTCGTTCAGGTTGCCCGGCACGAATGTCGCCGACACCTTGCGGTTCTGCGCTCGCGCAGTCGCGAGCTCCATGTAGTTGCGGTTGATGAGCTCCTTCTGCAGCAGCATCGCGTCCTCTTTCTGCACGGGACGTGGGCTCCCTGGGCCGCCGCTTCGCGGCGACCCTCCCCCGGAGGGGGGCGAGGAAACTTGGGAGCGGCCCTGCGTTTCCTCGGGCGGCTTCTTCGCGCTGGCGGGCATCGGGGCGGTGGCGGTCATGCGGCACTCCACAATTTGATCGAATCGGCGAACGTCCCCGCCTGCTCGCGAATCGGCGCCATCTGCCCGGTGTTCTCGGCGTACTTGAACGCGGTGTAGGGCACCTTGTGCTTCGCGAGCACGTCCTGCAGCATCGGCCGCTCGAGGAGCGCGGGATCGCAGAACGATGGCGCCGCGAAGATGACACCCTCGGCGCCGCGGGTCTTGACCTGCTTCAACAGGAACACGCCCTTCTCCTCGCGCGTGGTCTCGTACTTGGCGGCCGTCGACGCCGAACGGTGCAGGAAGGCCTTCGAGAGCTCGTCCAGCGGACTGGCGTCGGCGGGGACGTCATCCAACAGCCAGCGCGTCACCAGCATGAAGTCGTCGTCGACGATGTAGCAGCCCGCCATCTCGATCGACTTGATGAGGCCGAGCGGCGGCTGCTCGCAGAACGCGCCGGTCAGCACGATGCGCGCGTTGTCGCGCTTCGGCCGGGCCAGCGCGTCGGCCGCTGCGATGTACTCGCGAACGAGCTTCGTGTGTTCCTCGGGCGGCAACACCATGCCGGCGCGCAGCACCAGGTAGACCTCGGAAGTCGGCGCTTGCCAGGGCTTTTCGGCGCGATACGCGTACAGTTCGCGGATCGCGGCGCGGTTTTCGTTGAAGACGCGAATCGACGCATTGAGCTCGGCGTCCGTTATCGGCTTGCCGCGCAGCTTGCCCAGGTCCGTCGCGCAGCACCTCGAGCTCGCTTATGTAGAACGCGCCGCCGATCGAATCCACATAGTTCTGCGGGACGTCGATGTAGCGGACGTACTTGTCCTTGAACAGGAGCTGCCACATGCCGGAGAGATTGCGAATCACGTCGCAGATCGACGGGAACAGCAGACCGTCGAGGCAGTCGAGGCGGCCGCTCAACCCCAGCTCGATCGTCGAGCGCGGAATGCGGCAGATGTAGCTCTGGTAATAGGCATCGCCCTGAATCACCTCGATCTGGTCGCCGCCGCCGAGAATGCCGACCGACAACATTTCCGCCGCGTGGATCAGCTCGCGCGGGACGTAGACCGGCATGTAGCCGATCGCCTTGCGTCCGGGAACCACCGCCTTCCACTTCTTGACGGCGTTGAAATCGAGATCCTCGAACAGCGCCTGGCAGCGCTCGACGATCTGGATGACGGGGGGAATCGTGGCCATCAGCGGTGCTCCCAGTTGGGTTTGCGCTTCGCAAGGAACGCGAGCAGGCCCTCGTTCGCGTCCCGCGTCTGCATCAGCTTGTCGAGATAGAGTCGTTCGACGTCGGCCAGTCGGTGGCGCACGTGGCCAATCAGCTCGCCGCGCGCGGCGGCGACGGCACAGGCGAGCGCCGCGGCGCTCTTTCCCGCGAGATGCTGATCGAAATACGCGAGCGCGGCGGCCTCGGGATCGGCGAACACGAGCTGCACGAGACCGATCGCCTTCGCCTCCTCGGCGCCGATCGAGCGGCCCGAGAACAGCAGGTCCTCCGCGGCAGGCTGATTGACGCGGTAGGGAAGCAATACCGATGCGGCCGGCGCGAAAACGCCGAGTTTCATTTCCGGCTGCCCGAACTGCGCGTCGGGCGCAGCGAAGATCGGTCCGCCGGCAAGCGCCACCTCGAGTCCGCCGCCCAGGCATTGGCCGCGAACGACGGTGAGGATCGGCGCGGGAAATTCGAGCATCGCGAGGATCAGCGAATGCAGCGATGCAAGCATCGCGGCACAGCGGTCGGGAAGATGTTCCTCGACGCTCGCGCCGAAGCTGAAATGCGGGCCCTCGGCGTCGACCAGCACGCCGCGAAGGCCGGCCTGGCTCCGGTACGCGACGAACGCGCCGTGCAGCGCGGCGATCATCGCGGCGTCGACGAGATTGGCTTTCGGCCGCGCGAGCGTGAGCCGCAGCAGCGCCCCCTCGCGCTCGATCCGGTCCCTGAGCGGGGATTCTCCCGGCACGGCTTCAGCCCTTGCCCCTATTCCGGGGTTGGATCGCGTCGTGCAGCGGACCGACCCAGCTCTCGCCCGCGGCGAGCTGCTGGCGCAGCAGCACGAAGTCCGCCTCGCGATCGTCCTTCGGGCCTTCGTTGAACGCGGTGAACCCCGCGCGCGCCTCGGTCATCATATTGAGGGCAAGCCAGGCGCGCGAATTCTCCTTGTTGCGGTTCCAGGCGTCGAGCTTGGGCTTGCGCAGCTCCTCGAGCGTCTTGGTCGTGCAGTCGGGGAACGTGAGCAGCATCTTCGCGCAGAGCTCGTTGACCTTCTCGTCGAGCAGCGTGAGGTCGATCGTACCGCTCGCCAGCAACGCCTTTCCGGCCTTGGCCGCTTCACCCGTCTTCGGCTCGCCGAACACGAAACGGCCGAACTCGTCGGTCATCCGCTGCGTCTCCACCAGCGGATTCGCGATGTAATGACCGTTCACCTTGAGCGCGGGGACGATGTCGGTGAGCACGCCCATCCAATACGCTTTGTGCGCCGAGAACGGCTCGCACAGCACGCACGCTGCCATCGACCGCTCGACGCCGGCGATAACGGGAAGAAAGTCGGTCGCGCCGCCGATCGGCGCCGAGCCGTGCTTGGGACCTGCCTGGCCGAAGCGCGCGAGATCCTGGGCGACGGAAAAGTCGCAGGCCATCCCGATCTCCTGGCCGCCGCCGATGCGCATCCCGTTGACGCGGCAAATGACCGGCTTGTCGCAGGCGAGGATCGCCGAGACCATGTCGTTGAACAGCCGCATGTACTGCCGGTATTCCTGCGGGTGCCCCGCGTAGTACTCGGCATATTCCTTGGTGTTGCCGCCGGTGCAGAACGCGCGGTTGCCGGCGCCGGTGAACACGACGCAGTTGACGTCGCGTGCGTTCGACGCCGCACGGAACGCGAGAATGACGCCCTTCACCATGTCGGTCGTGTACGAGTTGAACTGGCCCGGGTTGTCGAGCGTGATCCACGCGTTGTAGAGGCCGGAGGCGACGGTGCCGTCAGGCCGCGTTGCCGGCCGCTTTTCGTAGCGCACCCCGGGCTTCGCGATGTCGTCGACGAGGTCGTGGTTCTTGAATTCCCGGGCAGCGGAAAGAGCGTCTGGAGCGTTCATCGGTAACTCCTGGAATCAGACGGGAACGAGCACCGCGCGCTTCTTGATCTCGCGCCGATGGACGGCGGCAAGCACGCGGTTGATGTCGTCGAGCGGGTGCGATTCGACGAATGGCTTGATCGCCACCTTGCCGTCGAGCACGAGGTCGAGCGCGGCCGGGTAATAGTCCGGGCGGACAGCCCCAGTTGCCGAGCGCCCGCGCATCGAACGCCATCAGGTTGGACAGGCGCACTTCGACCTTGTCCATCGTGAAGCCGACGACCGAGAGCGTCGCGCCATGGACGAGCAATCCCCACGCCGTGAGCTGGCCGGCCGCGGTGCCCGAACATTCGAAGATGAACCACTCGGTCGCGGGGAGACCATTCTGCTTCGCGAATGCGCCGATGGCCGCCTTCATGCCTCTGCCGTCGAGTGCGCGCGCGTCGAGCGTCAGCGCGGCGCCATGGTGCGAGATCGCCTCGAGCTTGTCCGCGTCGACGTCGATGGCGACGACCTTCGCGCCGAACGCGTGCGCCATCTGCACGCAATAGCCGCCGACACCGCCCGCGCCGACGACGATGGCGAGGCTGCCCGGCTTGACGCCCGCGCGACGCACTGCCTGGTACGGCGTGGTGAGCGCGTCGGCGACGATCGAAACGTCGGCGAGCGCGAGTTCGAGCTCGGTCGAGGCGCGATTCGTCGACCTCGCACAGCCCGCGGCCGGGGACGACGATGTGCGTCGCGAACCCGCCCTGGATATCGTTGCCCGGCATCTTTTGCGCGCGGCAGATCGGAGCCGAGACCGCGTTTGCAAAGATCGCATTCGCCGCAGGGGAGCACGGCGGGGACGATGATGGCCTTGCCGATCCAGCGCTCCGCGCCTGCGCCGGCGGCGACCACGCGGCCGCTGATCTCGTGGCCGAGCGCGAGCGGCAGCGCATGGTTGGTGCGCACGCCGTCGTACAGATAGCCGAGGTCGGTGTGGCAAACGCCGCAGCCGGCGACGGCGACCACGACTTCACCCGGTCCGGGATCGGCGGTGAACGCCGCGCGCGTGAGCGGCGCGCTGACCGCGGTCATCAGCCAGCGGCGGGCTTCGATTGCCATCGGATCGTTCCTCCTCGGTCGGTCGGCTGCGGCCGTCAAGCCGGCGGAAGCGTAGTCCCGCGCGCTTGACCCGGCCTTCCGGCGGCGCTATTCTGGTATTACAGTACCACAATACCGGTTTGCTGCAAATCATATTGCGCGAGCGCGATTGCCGACGCTTTGATCTGCGTCAATGCAACATCGCGCCGAGCCGGTTTACTGCGCGAATCGAACGTGAAGGAGGGACGCCGTGCAAGCTGCCGCAATCAGGAAGACCGCCGGTGCGAAGGCGCGGCACGCGCGTGCGGGCGGCGCTCCGGCGAGCCTTTCGATCGCGCTCGCGGGCAGCGGCGGCAGCGGCGTGATGACCGCAGGCACGCTGCTTGCTCGACGCCGCTGCGAAGGCGGGGCTGTACGGCATGATGGTGCGCACCAGCGGGCCGCAGATCCGCGGCGGCGAGGCGGCGGCGCTGCGTGCGTCTCGCGCGAGCGTCCGTGGCAACGCTCGACGACAGCTTCGACCTGCTGCTCGCGATCGACTGGCAGAACGTCAACCGCTTCGCCGACGAGATCCCGCTGACGGCGTCGAGCGTCATGATCGGCGACCCGGACGAAGGCGACGTGCCCGACGTGTTCAAGACTGCCGGCGCGCGCTTCGTGCCCCGATCGCTCAAGAAGACGGCGAAGGGCATCCCGGGGAGCTGGACCAACATGGTCGCGCTCGGCCTTGTCGGGCGCGCTCGCCGGCATTCCCGCCGCGGCGCTCGAAGCGGCGGTGCGCGAGTCGTGGAAGCGCGACGAAGCCGCGCTGGCCGCGAATCTCGCAGCGCTGCACGCGGGCATCAATGCCGCCGCCGGGATAGACGGCGTCGCCGACGCTTCGCGACCGATGCGGGCACGCGACAGACAAGCGCTGGCTCATCAGCGGCAACGAAGCCGCGGGCTACGGCGCGATACGCGGTGGCGTGCGCTTCGTCGCCGCCTATCCGATCACGCCGGCGACGGAGCTTCTCGAATGGATGGCGCCGGCGCTGACCAAAGTCGGCGGCACGCTGCTGCAGGCCGAGGACGAGCTCGCGTCGGTCAACATGATCATCGGCGCGTCTTACGGCGGCGTGCCCTCGCTCACCGCCACCGCCGGTCCCGGCCTCGCGCTGATGACCGAGGGCATCGGCCTTGCGGTCGCCGCCGAAGTGCCGATCGTCGTCGTCGACGTGATGCGCGGCGGCCCGTCGACCGGAATTCCCGCCAAGAGCGAGCAGAGCGACCTTTCGTTTGCGGTCGCGGGTCTCCACGGCGACGCTCCACGGCTCGTCCTCGCGCCGACGTCGATCGCCGACTGCCTCGCGACGACGCAATGGGCGGTCGAGCTGGCCGAAGCGTTGCAGGCGCCGGCGATCGTGCTTTCCGACCAGTTCATGGGACAGTCGCGCGCGATCATCGATCGTCCCGCCGAGCAGGGCTTCGCCGGCAAGCGTGTGACTGCCGCTGCGCACACCCCCGACTACAAGCGGTATCGCGATACCGAGTCGGGCGTGTCGCCGATGGCGATTCCGGGCACGCCGGGGACCGTGTACACCGCCGACGGCCTCGAGCACACCGAAGCCGGGATTCCCAGCAGCGGCGCGCGCGACCATCGCGTGCAACTCGACAAGCGGGAGCGCAAGCTCGGGACGCACGACTACGGCCAATGGTGGGCAGATGTCGAGGGCGGCGGCGAGGCCGCGGTGATCACGTTCGGCTCGTCGACCGCCGCGGTGCGCGAAGCGATCGCGCGGGCGCGCGAAGCGGACGTCGACGTGCGGCTGATCGCGTTGCGTTTGCTCGCGCCGGCGCAGCCCGAGAAGCTCGCTGCGGCGCTCGACGGCGTGACAAGCGTGCTCGTCGTCGAGCAGAACCACAGTGCGCAACTGTTCCGCTATCTGCGCTCGGTCTACGACCTGCCGGGCCGTCCCGCGAGCTTCCACCGCCCCGGCCCGCTGCCGCTGCGGCCGGGCGAATTGACGAAGGCGATCGTGGATTGGGCCCGCGCCGAATCCGATCGCCTGCGACGCGAATGACGGAGCCTCTCGATCGCGCGCGCAACGTACACAGCCGCCGCCAGGACCTCAAATGAACGATCTCGCCCCACCTCCTCCGCTGACCGCGGCGGCCTACAAGTCGAGCTACAAGCCGATCTGGTGTCCCGGCTGTGGCGATTACTCGGTCTTAAGCTCGCTCACCAAGGCGCTGGCGAAGATCGGAAAGCGGCCCGAGCAGGTCGCCGTCGTCTCGGGCATCGGCTGCTCGTCGCGCATGCCGGCGTACACGACGTGCTACGGATTCCACGGCGTGCACGGCCGCTCGCTCGCCGCCGCCACGGGGTTGAAGGTCGCGCGTCCCGATCTCACCGTCGTCGTCACCGGCGGCGACGGCGACGGCTATTCGATCGGCGGCAATCATTTCCTGCACGCCTGCAGGCGCAATGTCGACCTCACCTACATCGTGATGGACAACCACGTCTACGGGATGACCAAAGGCCAGCCCTCGCCCACCACCGAGCCCGACTGGGATTCGAAGCTCTCTCCCGGAGGAACGGGCGTGCGCTCGTTCCATCCGCTCGTCATCGCGCTCGCGTCGGGCGCCAATTTCGTCGCCCGCGCGTTCGCCGGGGACCCGAACGGCACCGCAGACCTGATCGCCGAAGCGATCCGGCACCCGGGCTTCTCGTTCGTCGAGATCCTGAGTCCGTGCGTGACCTTCCGCCCCGAACAGCGCGCGTGGAAGCAACGCGCGCATCCGGCGCCGGTCGCGGCGACCGACGACCCCGCGCGCGCCGCGCGCCGCATCATGACCGACGACGGCTTCAACATCGGCGTGCTCTACGCGGGCCAGCGGGCGCCATATCAAGACGTTTGGCGGCGCGGCGACCCATTCACCTGCGGATATCGAAGCGGAGTTCGAGCTATGAATCGCGCAACGACGCGAACGACCAAGGCTGTCGCAACCGCGACCAAGCGCAGGCCGACCGCAAAGACGAAACCGCCGGCCAAGAGAGCACCGGTCGCGGGCAAGGCGAGCGTCGCCTCGACGCTCAAGGCGCCGCGGTTGCTGGCCGAGTTCATGGCGCAGGCATGGGCGATGGAGGTCGAGGCATCGCAGCGCTACGCAGACCTCGCCGACGCGATGGAAACGCACAACAACGTCGAAGTGGCGGGGATGTTCCGCACGATGGCCAACTACGAAAGCAAGCACGCCGACGACATCATGGCCGCGATGGGCTGGTCGGAGGCACCGCCGCTGACGCCTCGCGATCGTGGCTGGCCGGGAACCGAGCCACCGGAAGTCACCCCGATGCAGGAGGTGCATTACCTGATGCAGCCGTATCATGCGCTCGAGCTCGCGCTCGCTGCGGAAAGACGCGCGGAGCGATTCTTTGCCGAGCTTGCACGCGCCGCGCCGACCGACGCCGTCCGCCGCGCCGCACGGGAATTGCGTGCCGAGGAAGCGGAGCACGTGCTCCTCGTCTTGGCGTGGATGGAGAAGGTGCCCAAGCCGGACCGCGACTGGGCCGACGATCCCGATCCGCCGCGGTACACGGATTAGGCGGCCACGATGCAGGTACTGCTCCCCGATGGCTGGGCAAGCCCCATCGGTTACGCGAACGGAATCGCGGTCGATGCCGGCCGTATCGTGTTCATCGCGGGGCAGGTCGGCTGGAATGCGCAGCAGAAATTCGACTCCGAGGAGCTCGCCCCGCAGTTCGAACAGGCGCTGCGTAACGTGCTCGCGGTGCTGGCCGAGGCCGGCGGCGAAGCGCGGCACATCTGCCGGATGACCGCGTACTGCTGCGACAAGCCCGCGTATCTCGCCGCGCGGCGAGAGCTGGGCGCGATCTGGCGTCGGCTGATGGGGCAGCACTATCCGGCGATGAGCATGATCTTCGTGTCCGACCTGCTCGATCATCCGGGCAAGATCGAGCTCGAGGCGACGGCGGTGGTGCCGCATGCTGCTTGACGGCAAGGTCGCGATCGTCACCGGCGCCGCGCAAGGCATCGGTGCCGCGGTTGCGCGGGCGTTCGCGTGCGAGGGCGCGCGCGTGGGCGTCGTCGACGTCGCGGCCGATCGCGCCGAAAGCGTGGCTGCCGAAATGCGCGCGGACGGCGCCGACGCCATCGGCATCGGCTGCAACGTCGCCAAGCGCGCCGAAGTGGACGCGATGGTCGCGGCGGTCAACGCGCGCTTCGGGCGCGTCGACATCCTCGTCAACAACGCCGGCATCATTCGGCCGGCGATGCTCTCCAAGATGACGGCCGCGCAATGGGACGAGGTGCTTGCGGTGCACCTCACCGGCAGCTTCAACTGTTTGCAGGCCGTGGCGCCGGGGATGATCGAGCGCCGCTACGGCCGCATCATCAACGTCACGTCGGCGGCCGGGGTGCTGGGCACGATCGGCCAGATCAACTACAGCGCCGCCAAGGCCGGCATCCTCGGGCTCACGATGTCCGCGGCGAGGGAGCTCGCGAGGTACGGGATCACCGTCAATGCGATCGCACCGGGCGCGGCGACGCCGATGACCGAGACGATCCGCACGGACGAGCGCTTCAAGGACAAGTATCTCGACCGCATTCCGCTGGGGCGCTGGGCGGAGCCCGTCGAGATCGCGCCGGTGTTCGTGTTCTTCGCCTCCGACGGATCGGCGTACGTGACGGGCCAGGTGCTCGCCGCGGATGGCGGTATGACTATTCGGTAGCTAAGCCGGGACAGGGGCTCACTGGCCGAGGAGGCCGGTCGCCCATCGGGCGAAGCCGAGCCAGCCCTCGGTACCCATAGCCACGAGGCGCAGCGGCTGCGAGGCGATGGTCAGGAGGCCGCCCCAAAGCGTAACCGGATGCAGTCGACCGCGCGCGCGGAAATCCCAGATCGCCAGCGCCACCAGAAACAAGTCGGTCAGGCCGAAGAAAGCCGGCGGGCCATAGTCGAACACGAACGGCCAGCGCGCGATGGCCGCCGTCACGAGATTGATCGTCGCGAGCAGCATGAGGCGCTTGTGGCTTTGCGGATTCCGACGCACCGCGATCGCCAGGCCTGCGAAGAGCGCGAACAGGGTGATGTCGAACAGCGGTATCGCGAGAAACTGCAGCGGTGGAACCGGGACGTCGACGAAGCCGGTCGGGCGCCGTGCTGCGATCAGTGCCGCCAACGCACCGAGCAGGACCATCGCTGTTGCCAGCACCGCACCGAAGGCGCCGACTGTGCGGTGCACGTCGGTGCGACCGCCTGCGACGAGCGTCGCCTGCGCCAACAGCAGAAGAATCCATCCGGTAAACACTGTGCCGTGCACGTAGAAGATGGTCTCGGACGGCGATGGCCAGCCCGGAAACAGCGGCCGGAGGAAGAAACTGCGCGCAAATCCCACAAGCACGGTCGCCAGGATGGCAAGCGCCATTCCGCTAAAGAAACGATGCTCGGCCGAAAGGCGCCTGCTCGCGACCATCGGTGTTGCCATGATTGACCTCCCTTCCTGCGCCTCGGGCTCGCGCGCGGACGCGGTCCCCATCGATGTTTGGCGCGATTCTACTCGGACGCTCGCAACACGGGAGCGTCCCGGTCCGAATCGTTTCGCCTGCGCACCCTCCGTTGGCGAAATCGCAACACCCGCAAGCGGCGACCTGCCTCGGCAACGCAGCCGCCGGTCTAGATTTCGAAGCGCTCGAGCTTTGCGCGAAACGCCGGCGGAAACGGCATTGGCCGATGCGCGTCGAGCGACGCGAGCACCACGACAAGGGTCGCTCGTACGCGCACGTCATCGCCCGACTGCGCCTCGACCGCCAATGTAAGGGAGCTCCTTCCGATCTTCTTTACCGCGAGCCGGAACTTCAGCACGTCGCCGATTTTCGACGGCGAGAGAAAATCGCACTCGACGTGCGCCATCGGGACTCCGAGCCGATCGACGGCGTGGAAATTCGCGAAGTCGATGCCGAGCCCGTGGTTGAACCAGTCCTCGACCAGCTCGTTGAACAGGACGAAGTACTGCGGATAGAACACGATGCCGGCCGGATCGCAGTGATGAAAGCGTATCAGCTTGTCGGTGGCGAAGGGTTCGTGCGCGCTCATCCGACCCCTTTCCATAGCGCGAATCGTCTCACGAGACGACGCGGTCGACGAAGCGGGTGATCGCGGCAAGCACCGATTCCGGCTGGTCCTTGTGCGGCGAATGCCGGCAGTCCTCGAGCTCGACGAGATCCACGTCCGGCACCTGCGCGCCGATCCGCCGCATCTGCTCCCTCGTACCGTACTCGTCGTCCTCGCCCTGGATCGCGAGCACGGGACAGGTGATGCGCGGCAGGTATTCCTCGATGTTCCAGGCGCGAAAGTCCGGATCGAGCCAGATCCGGTTCCAGCCCCAGAATGCCGAATCGACGTCGGCATGGTAGCGCCCGAGCTTCGCCCGCAGATCGGTCGTCTCGTACGCGGTTTTCGCGGCCGCGATGCTCGCGACCGAAATGTCTTCCACCAGAACGTGCGCCGCCAGCGTAACGACCGCGGCAACGGGCCGCACGGCGGCGCCGGCATGGATCAGGGCAATCGAGCCGCCGTCACTGTGCCCGACGAGGATCGGTCGCGGGATCGAGAGCGTGTCGAGCAGCTCGGGCAATGCGAGCAGCGCCTCGTCGTGCATGTAGCGGACTTCGCGCGGCGCGGTCAACGCAGCGGATTTTCCATAGCCGTGGCGCGAGTAGACGAGGGCGTCGCAGCCCGTCGCGTGCGCGAGCCGGCCGGGAAAATCGCGCCACATCGCGACCGAGCCCAGCCCCTCGTGCAGCAAGACGAGCGTCGGCCGGGCGCTGGCGCCGACGTCGATCCGCTCGTATTCGATCCGATGGCCGCGCACGTCGACGAACGGCATCAGGAACCTCAAACGCCCAGATGACGATGCAAGAGCTCCGGCTGCGCGAGCAGCGTCGCGCTGTCGCCCTCGAAGACGACGCGACCTTTTACGAGTATCACGTTGCGATGGGCGATTCCCGCCACCGCCGCATGGTTCTTGTCGACGATCAGCGTCGCGATGCCGTGGCGCCGGATCTCGCCGATGATCCGCCAGATCTCCTTGGCGATCTGCGGCGCCAGGCCTTCGGTCGCTTCGTCGAGGATCAGGAGGTCGGGGTTGGTCATCAGCGCGCGACCGATCGTCAGCATCTGCTGCTCGCCGCCGGAGAGCTTCCAGCCGCCGTGCGCGAGCCGTTCGGCCAGGCGCGGAAACGTCGCCAGCACTCGCTCATAGGTCCAGTCGCGGCGACCGTCCGGTCCCGCGCGCGCGGCCATCACCAGATTTTCGCGCACGGTGAGATTCGGAAAGATGCCGCGCCCTTCCGGCACGTAGGCGATTCCCTTGCGTGCGACGAGATACGGTTCGGCGCCCGTCATCGGCGTACCGCAGACCCAGACTTCGCCATGCCGCGGTTTGACGATCCCGAGCATGCTGCGGATCAGCGTGCTCTTGCCCATGCCGTTTCGCCCCATCAGGCCGACGGTCTCGCCGCGGTCGATGCGGAAGTCGATGCCATGGAGGACATGGCTCGCGCCGTAATAGCTGTGAAGCTCGCGCGATTCGAGCAAGGCTTCGCTCACGGGTGGGCCCCCACCTTTGCGGCTGTCGCGGCTACGCTGCCGGCCGACGCGGAGTGCAGTTGTGTGGTCTTGGGCGAACCGGCGGCGCTCATGACGCGACTTCCCCGTCGCCCAGATACGCCTGTCGCACCGCAGGGCTCGCGCGGATCTGTTCCGGCGATCCGCTCTCCAGCACCTGGCCGTTCACCATCACGGTGATCCGGTCGGCGACGGCGAACACCGCGTCCATGTCGTGCTCGACCAGCAGGATCGCGTGCTCCGGCGTGATCTTCTTCAGGAGCTCGACCATGCGCGAAGCCTCTTCGGCGCCCATCCCGGCGAGCGGCTCGTCGAGCAACAGCACCTCGGGGGAAGTCGCGAGCACCATCGCGATCTCGAGCTGGCGCTGCTCTCCGTGCGACAGCGTGGCCGCCACGCGGTCGGCGCGGCCGGCAAGGCCCGCGGCTTCGAGCGCGCGCCGCGCGGCATCGCATACGGCCGCATGGCGCAGCGCGTCGGTGACGATCGCGAGCGCGCGCGGGGCGCGCGATTGCGCCGCGAGGCGGCAGTTCTCGAACGCGGTGAAGGAGGGGAAGATGTTGGTCTTCTGATAGCTCCGACCGATGCCGATGCGCGAGCGGCGGTCGGGCGGCAGTCCGGTGATGTCCTTGCCCTTGTAGCGGATGCTGCCGCCCGACGCGGGCAGGTCTCCCGACAGGAGGTTGATGAGCGTGGTCTTGCCGGCACCGTTGGGACCGAGCACGGCGTGCAGCTTGCCGCGGTCGAGCTCGATCGCGACGTTGCCGACCGCCATCAGTCCGCCGAATCGGCGCGACAGGCCCTGCGTCGCGAGGATCGCGTCACTCATCGACCGGCTCGCCGACGAGCGTCCGCTGGAAGCGACTCATGATGCTCGCGAGCCCTCCCGGCAGAAAGATCACGAGCGCAATGATTGTCGAACCGAGCAGAAGCTGCCAGTGCGTCGTCACCGACGAATAGACCTCCTCCAGGCCGACGAAGACAAACGCGCCGACGATCCCACCGTAGAGATTTCCCAATCCGCCGAGGATCAGCATCAGCAGCACGTTGCCCGACTGGTGCCATGACAGGAGCTCGGGGTTGACGAATCCGAATTGCAGCGCCGAAAGATAGCCGGCGAGTCCCGCCAGTGCCCCGGCAATGCCGAAGCTCGCGAGCTTGTAGCGATAGACCGGGAAACCGAGCGAGCGCATCCGGTGCTCGTTGCTGCGGATCCCCTGCAACGCGCGACCGAACGGCGAGCGCAACAACATGCGCAAGAAGAGGAAGACGGCGACGAGCAGTGCAAAGACGAAATAGTAGACATGCGTCGCGTTGGCGAGATCAAACGGCGTCACGCCGCCGATCGTCGCCACCGGCTTGAAATTCATGCTGATGCCGTCCGAGCCGCGGCCGAACTCCGTGTCGTGGAATACGAAGTAGAACATCTGCGCGAACGCGAGCGTCACCATGATGAAATAGATGCCTTTCACCCGCACGACGAACATGCCGACGGCGAGCGCCGCGAGCCCGGCCCCGGCGATCGCGACCGGCAGCGTCAGCCACAGATTCGCCGCCTCGTATTTGGGGGCCAGCAGGCCGAGCGTGTACGCCCCGACGCCGTAGAACGCCGCGTGTCCGAACGACACGAGGCCCGTGTAGCCGACCAGCAGGTCGAGTGAAAGCGCAAAGATCGCGAGGATCATCACCTTGGTCACGAGCTCGGTGTAGAACGTCGCGCCGGCAAACGGGAACAGCACGACCAGCACCAGCACCGCCAGGAGTGCGATCCGCTTTCCTTTCGACTCCGGGTTCGCGGGCACGCGCATCAGACTCGACGAAACAGGCCCTCGGGGCGCCAGAGCAGAATCGCCGCCATCAGCAGGTAGGTGGTGACGCCCGCGGCTTCCGGGATCAGCACCTTGCCGAACGTGTCGGCGAGCCCGATCAGCAGCGCCGCCACCAGCGCGCCCCAGATCGAGCCGATCCCGCCGATGACGACGACGACGAAGCAGATGATGAGCACGCCGGTGCCCATCCCGGGATATACCGACGACACGGGTGCGGCGATCATTCCCGCGAACGCCGCGAGCGCCACCCCCAGCGCGAACACGAGACGATAGACGAGATTGATGTTGAGCCCCAGCGATTGCACCATTTCGCGGTTCGACGCGCCGGCGCGGATCATCATGCCGAGGCGCGTCTTCGCGATCAGCAGGTAGAGCAGGACCGCGAGGACGATGCAGACTGCCGACATGAACAGCCGGTACACCGGATAGGAAAGCGTGGCGGTGAGAGGAATCGACCAGTTGAAAAGCGCCGGCACGGCGACGCCATGGACGTCGTTGCCGACGATGAGGCTCCGCAGCTCCTCGAACACGAGGATCAGCCCGTAGGTCAGCAGCACCTGCTCCAGATGGTCGCGCTTGTACAGATGCGAGAAGAGCGCCCATTCGAGCAGCACGCCGAGCGCGACCGACAGCACGATGCCCAGCACGATCGCGATGAACAGGTTTCCGGTCAGCGCCGAAAGCGAGAACGCCATATACGCGCCGATCATGTAGAAGCTCCCATGGGCGAGATTGATGATGCCCATGATGCCGAAGATCAGCGTGAGCCCGGAGGCGACGAGAAACAGCAGCAGCCCGTACTGGACGCCGTTCAGGAGCTGGATTGCGAACGAGTAGAGATCCATCGATCGGTTGCGGGCGCATCGCAAAAAAATACGCGCGGGCAGCGCCTGCCCGCGCGCATCTTACAACGTCCGGACCCGGTCGGGACCGGTATGTTTTCTAGAGCTTGCAGCCGCGCGGCGGATCGGTCAGGTTCTTGACCGCTACCCCGATCACCTTGTTTTCCTTGCCCTCGACTTTGCGCAGGTAGATGTCGTGGATCGGGTTGTGCCCCTTGCTGAGCGCGAGCGGGCCGCGCGGGCTGTCGATCTTCGCCGACTCCATTGCCTTGACGATCTCGGCGCGCTTCGTCGTGTCGCCCTTGACCGCGTTCATGCCGACGATCAGCAACTGGGCCGCGTCGTAGCCCTGCACGGCGTAAACGTCCGGCTCGGACTTGTAGGCCTTCATGTAGGCGGCGCGGAAGGCGTTGTTCTTCGGGTTGTTGAGGCCGTCGCCGTAGTGCAGCGTGGTCAGCAGGCCCTGCGCAGCGTCGCCCTGCGCTTCGAGCGTCCCGTCGGTCAGAAAGCCCGGACCGACGAGCGGGATCGTCTTGCTGAGACCGGCCGCCGCGTAGTCCTTCACGAACTTGACGGCACCGCCGCCGGCGAAGAACGCATAGACGACGTCGGGCTTGAGCGCGGCGATCTCGGTCAGGTACGACTGGAATTCGACCTGGGGAAACGGCAGCGTCAGCTCCTTGATCACCTTGCCGCCGCCCGCCTCGAACGACTCCTTGAAGCCGCCGACCGACTCCTCGCCCGCCGCGTACTTCCACGTCATCGTCACCGCCGTCTTCTTCTTCTGCTCGGCCATCACCTTGCCCATCGCGATGCCCATCTGCGAATTCGAGAACGACGTGCGGAAGATGTTGGCCGCGCAAAGCGGGCCCGTGATGTCGTCGGCGCCGGCGTTGGGGATGATGAGCAGCGTGTTGTTGTCGCGCGCGACCTTGGCCATCGCGAGCGCGACGCCGGAATGCACGGTGCCGACGACCACGTCGACCTGGTCGCGCTTGACGAGCTTGTTCATGTTGTCGGGCGCCTTGGCCGGGTCGGATTCGTCGTCGACGACGAAGTATTCGATCTCGCGGCCGCCCAGCTTGCCGCCCTGCTCCTCGATCGCGAGCTTGAAACCGTTGGTGATCGCGTTGCCGAGCGCCGCGTACGTCCCGGTATACGGCAGCATCAGGCCGACCTTGACCTTCGCCTGCGCCTGCGCGTTGCCGGCGCCGAGCGCGCACGCCATGACCGCCGCGGCCGCGACGATGCCGGCGCGGCGCAGGAAATCCGCTACTCCCTTCATGAGCATCTCCTCCTCTGTGGGTCCTGCTCGATCTCTCGTGATCAGGCCGCCTTCGCGCGCAGCTTGAAGCGTTGAATTTTACCGGTTGCCGTCTTCGGCAGCTCGTCGATGAACTCGATCCACCGCGGATACTTGTAGGGCGCGAGCTGCGTCTTCACATGCTGGCGCAGCTCCTCCGCCAGCGCGTCGGAAGCCTGGCGGCCGCTCCTCAGCACCACGTACGCGACCGGCTTGACGAGCTTCTCGTCGTCCTCCTTGCCGATCACCGCCGCTTCCAGCACCGCCGGATGGGTGATCAGCGCCGACTCGACCTCGATCGGCGAAACGTAGATGCCGCTCACTTTCAGCATGTCGTCGCTGCGACCGGAATAGACGTAGTAGCCGTTCGCGTCGATCGAATACTTGTCGCCGCTCCTCGTCCACGGACCCTGGAAGGTGCTGCGGCTCTTCTCGCGGTTGTTCCAGTAGGCCATTGCCGCGGTCGGTCCGCTGATCTGCAGCTCGCCCACTTCGCCCGGCGGGACCGGCGCGCCGTCGTCGCCGAGGATCCGCAGATCGTAGCCGGGCACCGGCGTGCCGCTGGTTCCGTAGCGCACGTCGCCGGGTCGGTTGGAAAGGAAGATGTGCAGCATTTCCGTGGAGCCCAGTCCGTCCAGGATGTCGACGCCGAAATGCTCGGTCCACCGTCGGCCGATATCGGCCGGAAGCGCCTCGCCCGCCGACGTGCAGCGGCGGAGCTTCAATTCGCCGCGCGCCGGCAATTCCGCACTCGCGAGCAACGCGGCAAAGAGCGTGGGCACGCCATAGAAGATCGTCGGCTGATGCTTGCGCAACCGCGCGAACACCGCTTGCGGCGTCGGCCGCTCCGCCATCAGCACGGTGGTCGCGCCGACCGCCAGCGGGAACGTGAGCCCGTTGCCGAGGCCGTAGGCGAAAAAGAGCTTCGCCGCCGAGAACACGAGATCGTCCTCGCGGATCCCCAGGATCGGCTTCGCGTAGAGCTCGGCCGTCTGGATCATGCTCGACTGCGCGTGTACCGTGCCCTTGGGCGCGCCCGTCGAGCCCGAGGAATAGAGCCAGAAGCACGCGTCGTCGCACGTCGTCTCGGCGGCAGCGAACGTCGTGGCCGAGGCCGCCATCAGCTTGGCGAGCGATTGGTGGGCGCCCGCCTCGGACTTGTCGGGAACGCCGGAAACGATCACGTGCCGCAGGTGCGGCAATTTTCCGAGAAGCGGCGCGAACGCCGGCAACAGCGGCGCCGAGACGATGAGCGCGCGCGCGCGGCTGTCGCGCAGCATGTAGTCGTAGTCCTTCGTCGTCAGCAGCGTGTTGCCGGCGACCGGCACGATGCCCGCCTTGATGCTGCCCAGGAACGCGGCGGGAAAGTCGATCGTGTCCAGCAGACACAGGAGCACGCGCTGCTCGGGCATGAGGCCCAGGTGGACGAGCGCGTTCGCGCACCGGTTCACGCGCTGGGCGAGGTCGCCGTACGTGTAGGCGCCGTTGTCGTCGATGTACGCGGTCTTCGCCGCGCGGCCGGCAGCGAGATTGCGCTCGATCAGGTCGTGGGCGGCGTTGTAATCGCGCGGAATCTCCACGCGCGGCGGGGTCACGCGATGGTCGGCCGTGCTCTGCGACGGCATGTTGCTCCTCCTCTTCGTGCTTGCGGCGCGACGGCGTGGGTGCGCGCCTCGTTATCTGTGGCTTCTATGGCTTGGTGAATTCGATTGCGCCCTGCGGCAGCAGGTAGAGCACGAGCGCCTTGCCTCCGGCGACCGTCGGCACGTGCGCCGAGCCCGGTTCGTATACTAGCCAGCCGGCGCCGCGACCGTCGAACTCGGCCGCGCCACGCACCGGCATGACCAGGTCGATCTCGCCCCTCGGATGACGGTGGTGTCCGCCGGCGACATCCTCCATCTCGACGACATCGACCGAGAATCCGTGGGTGGCATCACCCGGTTTGACGACGCGACCGTACTTGATGCCGGCGTGTTCGCGGTTGCACATCCAGCCCGCGGCGATCGCCGCCTGGCAAGCGCTCCGCACTGAACGAACCACGTCGCCGTCAGGCGGAAAGTCGCGATTGAGATCGGCTTCCAGTCCGCCGTCGAGCTCGCGGCCGTGGATTTGCCCGGTGATCGACGCCATCAAGCTCGTGAACTCGTCCTGGGTCATCGCGCGCTCGCGAGAAATCCGAGATGCCCGTTTCCGATGGCTCATCCCGGCGTCGCTGCACTTTAGATCATGGTTCTCTCAGCGTCAAGCACAATACAGCATGTTTTGGGCGCGGCCACCCGGAAGCCGCCGCCGGCGAGGCGCCGCGCGGCAGACCGCATTCTGCCTGCAACGGCGATCATGACGCCTGCTGATATAAAGTGCTTGACTGTGCGCATTGGTATGCACTATATTGCCACTCTTCCAGCGAGGACTTCCTTCGAAGGACGATGCGATGGCAGCAGTGGAACATCGGGAAACGACGACGCCGGCGCTCGCCCCGCAGGATGGGGACGATGCCGAATTCCTGGCCGCGATGGGTCGGCGCGTGCGCGAAGCGCGCGAGCGCCGCGGCATGGCCCGCAAGGTTCTTTCGGCGAATGCCGGTGTCTCGGAACGCTATCTCGCGCAACTCGAGGGCGGCGACGGCAATGCCTCGGTGCTGCTGCTGCGCAGCGTCGCTCGCGCGCTCGGGATGCCGCTCACCGACCTCCTCGACCATCGCGACAATTCAGTCGAGCAGCGACTGATTCGCCGCTTCCTTGAACGGTTGCCGGAGCATCGGCTGGAGGACGTCGTCTTCCGGTTGATGCGCGACTTCGGGCACGAGGAGGCCGCGCGTCGCAAGCGCATCGCGCTCATCGGCTTGCGCGGCGCGGGCAAGACGACGCTGGGGACGGCCCTCGCCGAGGAGCTTGGCTTTCCCTTCGTCGAGCTCGACCTCGAGATCGAGCGCGAAGCGGGGATCACGCTGTCCGAAGTGTTCCTGCTCTACGGTCAGGCCGGCTACCGTCGGATCGAGCGCCGCTGTCTCGAGCGGTTGCTGGAGACGAATCCGGAAATGGTGATGACGGTTGGCGGCGGCGTCGTTTCCGAGCCCGAAACGTTCAATCTGCTGCTGCTCAACTGCTTCACGGTCTGGGTCAAGGCCGCGCCGGAACTGCACATGGCGCGCGTCGTCGCGCAGGGCGACTTCCGGCCTATGCAGGGCAACACCGAGGCGATGGAGGATCTGACCCGGATTCTCGAAGCGCGCGAGCCGCTCTACCGGAAGGCGGACGTGTCGCTCGACACGACGGGCGAGTCGCCGGACCAGAGCCTCACGAAGCTGCGCCAGGCCGTGCTCGCCTGACACCGAAGGAGACATTCATGGCCCAGCCGGCTGCCGCAATACCGCACGATGCGCGGGAGCATCCGTACGTCACCTACGACACGCACCCGGATCGCTACGCGCATTGGAAGCTTTCGTTCGACGGCGCGGTGGCGACGCTCGCGCTCGACATCGACGAAGACCGGGGGATCAAGCCCGGCTACAAGCTCAAGCTCAATTCCTATGACCTCGGCGTCGACATCGAGCTGCACGATGCGCTGCAGCGGATCCGTTTCGAGCACCCCGAAGTCGGGAGCGTCGTCGTCACCAGCGCGAGGGAACGCATCTTCTGTTCGGGCGCCAACATCTTCATGCTCGGCGTCTCCTCGCACGCGTGGAAGGTCAATTTCTGCAAATTCACGAACGAGACGAGGAACGGCATCGAGGACTCGAGCCGGCACTCCGGCCTCAAGTTCATCGCCGCCTGCAACGGAACCACCGCCGGCGGCGGCTACGAGCTGGCGCTCGCCTGCGACGAGATCATCCTGATCGACGACCGTTCGTCGGCGGTGAGCCTTCCCGAAGTGCCGCTGCTCGGCGTGTTGCCGGGCACGGGCGGTCTGACGCGCGTCACCGACAAGCGCAAGGTCCGCCGCGACCACGCCGATGTCTTCTGCACGCTCGTCGAGGGCGTGCGCGCGCAGCGGGCGAAGGAGTGGCGGCTCGTCGACGATGCCGTCAAGCCGCAGCAGTTCGCCGACAAGGTGCGCGAGCGCGCGCGGGCGCTGGCCGAGCGGAGCGACCGGCCGCGGGACACGAAGGGCGTCGCGCTGACGCCGCTCGCGCGCACGATCGACGCCTCGGGCATCCACTACGGCTATGTCGATGTCGCAATCGATCGCCGGGCACGCAACGCGACGATCACCGTTTCGGCGCCGCGCGCGCCGCTGCCCGCCGATCTCGACGGAATTCTCGCGGCGGGCGCGGCGTGGTGGCCGCTCGCGATGGCCCGCGAGCTCGACGACGCGATCCTGCTCCTGCGCACCAACGAGCTCGACATCGGCACGTGGATCCTGAAGACCGCCGGCGACCCGGCGGCGGTGCTCGCGGCCGACGCTGCCCTGTCGACGCATGCGTCGAACTGGTTCGTGCGCGAAACGATCGGCATGCTGAGGCGCACGCTCGCCCGGCTCGACGTGACCTCGCGCACGCTCTACGCGCTCGTCGACAGGGGCTCCTGCTTCGCAGGGACGCTCTTCGAGCTGGCGCTCGCCGCCGACCGCAGCTACATGCTCTCGCTTTCCGATGGCGAGCCGGCGGCGCCCAGGGTCGCACTGTCCGTGATGAACTTCGGCGCCTATCCGATGGTGAACGGACTCACGCGGATCGCGACACGGTTCTGCCAAGAGGCGCCACCGATCGCCCGCGCACGGGCCGCCGCGGATCGCCTGCTCGCCGCCGACGACGCCATCGACCTGGGCCTCGTCACCGCCGCGCCCGACGACCTCGACTGGGCCGACGAGATTCGCATCGCGCTGGAGGAGCGCGCGAGCCTGTCGCCCGACGCGCTCACCGGGATGGAGGCGAACCTGCGCTTCCCGGGCGCGGAGACGATGGAGACGCGCGTGTTCGGGCGGCTCACGGCCTGGCAGAACTGGATCTTCATTCGCCCGAATGCCGTGGGCGAAGCCGGCGCGCTGAAGATTTTCGGAACCGGCAGCAAGGCGAAATTCAACTGGGAGCGGGTATAGCCGTCATTCCCGAGCACGCGGGAATCCAGCGTCTTTCTCATGAGAGTCGCCGGGTCCCCGCGCCCGCGGGCGGCGACGACCAAATCGGAGCATTGGATGAGCATCGACTACGCCGAGAAGATTCCGAACAACGTGGAGCTTGCGAGCAACAAGACGCTGCAGCGCGCCCTCGAGCATTGGCAGCCAGAGTTCCTGAACTGGTGGGGCGACATGGGCCCCGAGAACACGCAGAGCGCCCACGTCTACCTGCGGACGGCGATCAGCGTCGAGCCGAAGGGCTGGGCCCACTTCGACTACGTGAAGATGCCGGATTACCGCTGGGGCATCTTCCTTTCGCCGGCGGAAGCCGGGCGCCAAGTCAATTTCGGCGCGCACAAGGGCGAGGCCGCCTGGCAGGAAGTGCCGGGGGAATACCGTTCGAACCTGCGCCGGCTGATCGTGACGCAGGGCGACACCGAGCCGGCATCGGTCGAGCAGCAGCGGCACCTGGGGCTCACCTGCCCTTCGCTCTACGATCTGCGCAACCTGTTCCAGGTGAACGTCGAGGAAGGCCGCCACCTGTGGGCGATGGTGTACCTGCTGCACGCGTACTTCGGCCGCGACGGCCGCGAGGAAGCCGAAGCGCTGCTCGAGCGCCGCTCGGGCGACGCCGACAACCCGCGCATCCTCGGCGCGTTCAACGAGAAGACGCCCGACTGGCTCGCGTTCTTCATGTTCACCTACTTCACCGATCGCGACGGCAAGTACCAGCTCTGCTCGCTCGCCGAATCCGGTTTCGACCCCCTCGCCCGCACCTGCCGCTTCATGTTGACCGAGGAGGCGCACCACATGTTCGTCGGCGAATCGGGCGTGGGCCGCATCATCCAGCGCACGTGCGAGGCGATGGTGCAGCACAAGATCGACGACCCGGCCAGGATTCGCGCCCTCGGGCTCATCGATCTGCCCACGATCCAGCGCTATCTCAACTTCCACTTCAGCGTCACGATGGATCTTTTCGGCGCCGACGTCTCGTCGAACGCCGCGACGTTCTATTCGACCGGCCTCAAGGGCCGCTTCGAGGAGACGAAGATCGGCGACGATCACCTGCTCACGGGGGCCACGTATCCGGTGCTCGAAGTGCGCGAGGGTCATCTGGTCACGTCCGAGGCGCCCGCGCTCAACGCGCTCAACGAAAAGCTCCGCGACGACTACGTGAAGGATGCGCAGGCGGGCATCGAGCGCTGGAACAGGATCATCGAGAAGAGCGGCGTCGCCTTGCGCCTGCGTGCCCCGCACAAGGCCTTCAACCGCAAGATCGGGCCGCTCTCCTCCGTCCGCGTCGATCCGGAGGGCACCGTCGTGTCCGAGGCGGACTGGACGCATCGGCACCTTCAATGGCTCCCATCCGCGGAAGACCGGGCATTCGTCGCATCGCTGATGGGGCGGGTCGCCGAGCCCGGCCGCTTCGCCAACTGGATCGCGCCGCCGGCGCGCGGCATCAACAACCAGCCGATCGACTTCGAGTACGTCAGGTTCAACTGACGCGCTTGGAATTCACGACTCTGCAAAGACTGCGATGAGTGCAGACGCCGCGACGACCGAAGTGCTGCGCCAGCACCTCATCGACCCCGAGATCTGCATCCGCTGCAACACGTGCGAGGAGACCTGTCCCGTCGATGCGATCACGCACGACGGACGCAACTACGTCGTCGACCCGGCGAAGTGCAACTTCTGCAACGAGTGCATCTCGCCCTGCCCGACCGGCGCCATCGACAACTGGCGGCAGGTCGATCGTGCGAAGCCGTACTCGGTCGCCGAGCAATTCGGCTGGGACAGCCTGCCCGGCCAGGCGCCGCTTCCGACCGTCGAAACCACGGAGATGCCCGCGGACGTCGCGCGCATCACGTCGGTCGCGACCGCCGGCCAGGGTGGAGACGCCCGCCCGCCGTGGTCAGCGGCGCATCCGTACGTCAACCTCTATGCAATCGCGAAGCCGGCGATCGCGACGGTCACCGGCAACTTCCGCCTGACCGCCGACGGCGCGACGGCGGACATCCGGCACATCGTTCTCGATTTCGGTGGCGCGGCGTTTCCGGTGCTGGAGGGCCAGACGATCGGCATCCTGCCACCCGGCGTCGACGCATCGGGCAAGCCGCATCACGTGCGCCTGTACTCGGTGGCAAGTCCACGGGAGGGCGAGCGGCCCCGCTACAACAATTTGTCGCTCACCGTGAAGCGCGTCACCGAGGATCACAACGGCGAACCCGTCGCGGGGATCGCCTCGAACTACCTTTGCGACCTCGCGAAGGGCGATCAGGTCAGGATCGTCGGACCCTACGGCACGACCTTCCTGATGCCGAACCACCCGGGCGCGAGCCTGCTCATGGTCTGCACCGGCACGGGCTCGGCGCCGATGCGGGCGATGACGGAGCGGAGGCGGCGTCGCATCGCGCTCAAGGAAGGCGGGTCGCTGACGCTGTTCTTCGGTGCGCGTTCGGAAGACGAGCTGCCGTATTTCGGACCGCTGCAGAAGCTCCCCAAGGACTTCATCGACATCAATTTCGCCTTCTCGCGCGTGCCGGGCGCGCCCAAGCGGTACGTGCAGGATCGCATCCGCGAGCGCGGCGCGGAGGTTGCGCGGCTGCTCGGCGACGAGAACTGCTACGTCTACATCTGCGGCCTCAAAGGGATGGAGCATGGCGTGGACGACGCGTTCCGCGACGCGTGCCGGGAGCACGGGAGGGACTGGGACGCGCTCCTCCAGGAGCTCCGCGCGAACGGTCGCTATCACGTCGAAACCTACTAGCGCCGTTAACTCGCCCTGATGGTACGCACCAGCAAGCCGATTGCCGCCAGCATTTCCGGTCGCCGGGTGTCGCGCGCGCGTTCGCCGCCGCCTCCGGCGTTGCAGCCTGCGGCGGCGACCGCGATCCGGACACTGAAGGACGAGCATCTCGCGATCGCGTCAGTGCTCTTCGGCCTGCGCCTCGCCGTCGACCGGATCGGCGCCGACGGCGCGCCCGACTTCCGGTTGCTGCAGGCGCTGCTCGATTACATCGTAGCGTTTCCGGAACGGCTGCACCACCCGAAAGAGAGCCGTCACCTGTTCGCTGCGCTCGCATCGCGCTGCCCGGAGGCCCGCAAGCTCGTCGACGAGCTCGAAGCCGAGCATGCCCGCGGATCGGTGATGATCGAATCGCTGCGGGCGTCGCTCGCGACTTACCGGCGCGAGCCGCAAGCGCTCGATGCGTTCGCGCGAGCCGTCAACGCCTACGCCGATTTCCACGGCCGGCACATGGAGACGGAAGAAAGCATCGTCTTTCCGCTCGCGCAGAAGCACCTTGCCGCGTCCGACTGGGAGCGGATCGCCGCCGCTTTCCTCGAGAACGACAATCCGCTGCGCGGCATCCGCCCGAAAAGAGAGGTCGAGTCGCTATTCCTCCGGATCCTGAGCCTGCTGCCAAAGACGCGCGCGGCACCGGCAAGGAAGCCTCGCGCTCCGGCGTCGCGCTGACGAGCGGCTCGGGACTTTCGCATGCCGTTCGACTACGCGAGCCTCAAGGCGATCCACGTCGGTGCCGCCGCAACATCGCTCGCGCTGTTTGTCGTCCGCGGCGCCTGGATGCTCACTGCGCCCGACCGGCTGCACCGGCGCTGGGTGCGGAGCGTCCCCCACCTCGTCGATACGGTGCTCCTCGCCTCCGCGCTTTTGCTTGCGTGGCAGATCGGCTTCGCCGCCAATGCCGGCTGGCTCGGCGCAAAGGCCGCCGCGCTCGTCCTCTACGTCGTGCTCGGCACCATCGCGCTCAAGCACGGGCGGACTCGCGGCATCCGGGCCGTCGCGTTCGTCGCCGCGGTGGTGACGTTCTCCTATATCGTATCGGTGGCATTGACCAAGTCGCCGTTCGGAATCTTCGCGGGACTATGATTGTCGAAGGGATCGGGTTGACAACACCCGCTACACGACGATGGTCACCGATTTTCTGACGGATCACACCGCCCCGTCGTTCGACGATCCGCTCGGCATGCTCGCCGCGTGCCATGGCCGCATCGAACGCCAGCTCTCGACGCTCGATCGCCTGCAGCGCCATCTTCCCGAGCACGGGGCGGACATCGATGCGCGCGCGGCTGCTCGTGGGATTCTCCGCTATTTCGACACCGCGGCCCCCAATCACCACGCCGACGAGGAAGCGAGCCTGTTTCCGCGTCTTCTGCATGCGCGGCCCGACCGCGCCCAGCCGCTGCTCGCCGATCTTGCGCGCGACCACGAGGCGCTCGCCCGGAAATGGCGCCGCCTGCGGCCGCTGCTCGCCGGCATCGCGGCGGGAACGCGCGCCAACCTTTCGGCGGGACAAGTCGCCGACGTCCGCGCCGCGTACGCCGCGCACATCGCGCGCGAGGAATCCGAGTTGATTCCACTCGCCGCGGCGACGCTCGACCGGGCAGCCCTTGCACAGATCGGCAGCGAGATGGCCGCGCGGCGCGGCGTCGATCCGGGAGCCCCCAGGCTCGCGGCCTGACGCGGACGCCGTCCGTCGCGCCGGGATCCCGGCGCGCCCACCGGCCACCGTCCCGTTGCGAATCTTCGCGACGCCGAAGGGGTCGGCCGCAGCGCCCGGAATTCTGCAATAATGGCCTTCCTCGGTGCGGATATCTTCCGCAACCGACGGAAAGATGTCGAAGCTTCTGCGAATCGCCCTTATCGCGGTGCTCGGATCGGCCGCCATCGGGGTTGCCGTCGCCGCGGCGCCGGGGCCGGTGATCGTGATGCCGCTCACGGGCGCCATCGGACCCGCCAGCGAGGACTTCGTCGAGCGCGGTCTCGCGCGCGCTGACAAGGACGGTGCCGAGCTCGTCGTGCTCGAGATCGACACCCCCGGCGGACTCGACACCTCGATGCGCGAAATCATCAAGGTCATCCTCGCCTCGCGCGTGCCGGTGGCGGCCTTCGTCGCGCCGAGCGGCGCCCGCGCGGCGAGCGCCGGGACCTACATCCTCTATGCGTGCCACATCGCCGCGATGGCCCCGGGCACCAATCTCGGCGCGGCGACGCCCGTCGCCATCGGCATCGGCAGCCCCGGGCCGCAGGCGCCCGAAAAAGAGAAGGACACCGGCAAGTCCGACAAATCGGCGCCCGCGACCGAAGGGGGAGCGATGGAGCGCAAGCAGGTGCACGACGCCGCGGCCTACATCCGCGGACTCGCACAACTGCGCGGGCGCAACGCCGAATGGGGCGAGCGCGCGGTGCGCGAAGCGGTGAGCCTGTCGGCGGACGAGGCGCTCGCCCGCAACGTGATCGACCTCACCGCGCGCGACGTGCCCGACCTCCTGAAAAAGCTCGACGGGCGCAAGGTGACGACCGCCGGCGGCGAGCGGGTGCTGGCGACTGCGGGCGCGCTACCGGTCACGATGGAGCCCGACTGGAAGAGCCGCTTCCTCGCGGTGATCGCCAATCCGAGCGTCGCGCTGATCCTGATGATGATCGGCATCTATGGGCTCTTCTTCGAGTTCGCGAACCCCGGATTCGTGCTGCCGGGCGTCGCGGGCGCGATCGCGCTCCTGCTCGGGCTCTTCGCGCTGCACATGCTGCCGGTCAACTACGCGGGGCTTGCGCTGATCCTGCTCGGTCTGGCGTTCATGATTGCCGAAATGTTTCTCGCCACCTTCGGCGTGCTGGGCGTGGGCGGCATCATCGCCTTCGTCATCGGCGCCGTGCTGCTCATCGACACCGACGTGCCCGCGTTCGGCATCTCGTACACGCTGATCGGCGGATTGACCGTCGTGACCGCGACATTCATCTTTTTCGTCTCGGGGGCCGCGTTGAAGGCGCGCCGGCGGCCCGTCGTTTCCGGGAGCGAGGAGCTGGTGGGCAGCGCCGGACTCGTGCTCGACGATCTGACCGACGAAGGCTGGGCTCGCGTCCACAGCGAGCAGTGGCGCGTCAAATCGGCAGTACCGCTGAAACGCGGGCAGGCGGTGCGGGTGACCGGGCGCGACGGGCTCGTCCTCACCGTCGCACCGGCGGGCGAAACCGCCAAAGGAGAATAATGATGGGCCTCGGCTTGGGATTCGGCGGCGTCGTACTCCTCGCGCTCGCCATACTGATCGTCTCGTCGTTCCGCGTGCTGCGCGAATACGAACGCGGGGTGGTGTTCCTGCTCGGGCGCTTCTGGAAGGTCAAGGGGCCCGGGCTGATCCTGATCATCCCGGGAATCCAGCAGATGGTGCGCATGGACCTGCGCACGATTGTCCTGGACGTGCCACCGCAGGACGTGATCACCCGCGACAACGTGTCGGTGAAAGTCAACGCCGTCGTCTACTTCCGCGTCGTCGACCCGGAGAAATCGGTGATCCAGGTCGCGCAATTCCTCGTCGCCACGAGCCAGCTCGCGCAAACGACGTTGCGGGCGGTGCTGGGCAAGCATGCACTGGATGAGCTCCTGTCCGAGCGCGAGCGGCTGAATCTTAATATCCAGCAGGTGCTCGATACCCAGACTGACGCGTGGGGCATCAAGGTGTCGCTGGTCGAGATCAAGCAAGTCGACCTGAACGAATCGATGGTGCGCGCGATCGCACGGCAGGCGGAAGCGGAACGCGAACGGCGCGCGAAGATCATTCATGCCGAAGGCGAGCAGCAGGCGGCGGAGAAGCTTCTGGAAGCGGCGCAGATGCTCGCGCGCCAGCCGCAGGCGATGCAGCTCCGGTATCTGCAGACGCTCGGCAACATCGCCGGCGACAAGAGCTCGACGATCGTGTTTCCGGTGCCGATCGACTTTCTCTCGGCAGTCGGCGCGATCAAGCCGGCGGAGCCACCGAAATAGCATGCGCCGCCGAATAATGGGCCGTCGTCCCCACGAATGCGGAGACCCACTGTCGTCAAGCAAAAGACGCTGGGTTCCCGCATTCGTGGGAACGACGGAGTGAATTGTCGACGATGAGAACGTGGCTCGCCCTTGGCTGCTTCGCGCTCGCCGCGCTCGCGGGCGCCGCGCGCGCGCAGGATCCCTCGCCCTATGCGATCGACATTCCGCCATGGTTCACCGAGACGTTTCTCGACTTCGGCGAGGACGTCGCCGACGCCGCGAAGGAGGGGCACCGGCTGATGGTCTACTTCGGCCAGGACGGCTGCCCGTATTGCAAGCAGTTGATGGTGACGAACTTCTCGCAGCGCCGGATCGTTGACAAGATGCGCAAGCACTTTGTCGCGATCGCGCTCAACATCTGGGGCGATCGCGAGACGACGTGGGTCGACGGGCGCAAGATGACAGAAAAGGCGCTCGCCCGCGTGCTCGACGTGCAGTTCACGCCGACGTTGCTTTTTTTCGACGAGCATGCGCGTGTCGTCGCCCGGTTGAACGGCTACTATCCGCCGCACCGTTTCGAAGCCGTCCTCGACTACGTCGCGGCGAAGCGCGAAAAGCAGGAGACGCTCGCGGCGTACCTCGCCCGCAAAACGCCCGATCCGGCGAGTGCGACGCTGGCCGACGAACCCTTCTTCGTCAAGCCGCCGTACGACCTGCAGCGCCGGGCCGCGGGCAAGCCCCTGGCCGTGATTTTCGAGACGCCGTATTGCGCGGCGTGCGACGAGCTTCATCGCGAAGCGTTGCGACGTCCCGAGGTCGTCGCGCAGCTCGCGCGCTTCGACGTCGCCCGCTTCGGGCTCGGCGCGCGCACCGAGCTCACGACGCCGCAGGGCGCCAAGGTCAGGTCGGACGCGTGGGCGCACGATCTCGGCGTCGCGTACACGCCGACGGTCGTCTTTTTCGATGCCGAGGGTCGCGAGGTGTTCCGCATCGACGCCTACCTGCGGTCCTTCCATCTCGCATCGGCGCTCGACTACGTCGCGAGCGGCGCATACCGCAACGAACCCTCGTTCCAGCGCTACATCCAGACGCGCGCCGAGCGGCTGCGCGCGCAGGGTGAGAACGTCGATCTTTGGCAGTAGGCGGAACGAGGGAGCCGCGTTCCATCCCCGATCCGTGCGGACTCGAGAGGAGGTCGTCATGCCGCAGCGTCCGATCAAGAGCGTCATCGCCAAGCAGAAGATCCTCACGGCAACCGCGACCATGACGGTGCACGACGCCGCACGGCAAATGAAGCAGCGCAACGTGAGCTCGATCATGATCGTGGAAGCTGGCCATCTGGTCGGCATCTTCACCGAACGCGACGCGCTGTTCCGCATCACGGCAGAAGGCCGCGACGCGAAGACCGTGAAGCTCGCCGAGGTGATGACCTCTCATCCACAGACGATCGATCCCGACAAGCCCATCGGACACGCGCTGCTGATGATGTACGAGGGCGGATTTCGCCACGTGCCCGTCGTCAAGGACGGGCGCCCGGTCGGCATGGTCTCGGCGCGCGACGCGCTCGGCCCCGAATTGCAGGAGTTCGAGTCGGAGATCGAGCGCCGGAAGCGCATCGGCGAGATACTCGGCTAGACCGAGGCGGACCGCTTCCATTTACGAGCCCCTCAATACTGCCGTCATCCCCGCGAAAGCGGGGATCCAGTGGCGTTCGACCAAAGGCGCTGGGTGCCCGCGTTCGCGGGAACGTACGTGGCTCCGCGCCGCAGACAGCCGCCCGGCCTCGACGCCGGCTCCGCGCAGCGTGCCGTCGAGCCGTTCGACCAAGTAGACTTCCCGATTCGGCATCGATCGGGCATCCTTGTGCGCGTTCATCGACCCTTCTGCAGCCGTGACCCAACTCGCTGACACGCCGAAACCCGGCGAGGCCACAACGGCGGGCCCCGAACCGGCCGCGCCGCCGCCTCCGCAGCAACACGCCGAACGCGTCGTTCCCTACCTCACCCGCATCCTGCAGCTGCACCTCCTCGCCGATCCGGACGCCCCATGCTGGACCACAGAAGGCACGGCGCTGTTCGCTGACGTCTCGGGCTTCACGCAGCTGTCCGAGCAGCTTGCCCGCAAGGGCCGCGAGGGCGCTGAACAAATCACCGACACGATCGGTGGCAGCTTCGCGTCGATCCTCAAGGTCGCCTACGAGAACGGCGCCAGCCTGCTCAAATTCGGCGGCGACGCGCTCCTCCTGTGGTTCCATGGTGATGGACACGCGCCGCGCGCCTGCGCGGCCGCGGTGCGGATGCGCGGCACGCTCGACGACGTCGGCCGGATCGAGCTGCCGGGCGCGAAGGTCACGCTGCGAATGTCGCAGGGCATGCATACGGGAAAGTTTCATTTCTTCGCCGTCGGCAACTCGCACCTCGAGATGCTCCCGACCGGTCCGGCGTGGAGCCGAACGGTCGCGATGGAGCATGCCGCCGAAGCCGGCGAGATTCTCGTCAGCGCGGAAACAGCCGCACTCCTCCCTGCCGATTTGCTCGGCGATCCCAAGGCGTCGGGCGTCCTGCTGCTCCGCGAGCCGCCCGGTCAGGACGAGAAGATTCCCTACATCCCGCGACCGAAGATGCCGCCCGAGCCGTTGCTGCGCTGCCTTTCGCCCGCGATCCGCGCGCACGTGCTGGCCGGGGGCGGAACGTCCGAGCACCGTCCCGTGACGATCGCATTCATTCGTTTCGAGGGAACCGACGCGCTGATCGAGCAAAAGGGCATGGCAGCGACGGCAGAGGCGCTGCACCGCGTGGTGAGCATCGTCGAGGCGGCCACGGAAGCCCAGGGCGTCGCCTTCCTCGGCTCCGACGTCGACGCCGATGGCGGCAAACTGATCCTGACCGCAGGCGCGCCGACCGTCACCGGTGACGACGAGGATCGCATGCTGCTTGCACTGCGCAGGATCGTCGAATCCGACCTCCCTGTTCCGTTGCGCATCGGCGTTCACCGCGGCGCCGTATTCGCCGGCGACATCGGCCCCGCGTATCGCCGCACGTACACGGTGATGGGTGACGCAGTGAATCTGACCGCGCGGCTGATGGCGCGGGCGGAGCCGGGGCGGATCTATGCGACCGCCGACATACTGGATCGCGCCAACACGCTTTTCGCAACGGCCAAGCTCGAGCCCTTCGCGGTGAAAGGGAAGGCCGAGCCCGTGCAGGCGTGGTCGGTCGGGCGCGCCGAAGGTTCACGGACGCGGCAGGTGACGCTGCAGCGGCTCCCGCTCACCGGGCGCAACGCCGAGCTCGGCGTGATCCGCAAGGCGTTCACCAGCGCGCGTTCGGGGGCAGGCCGCCTGATCGAAGTCGTGGGGGACTCCGGGATCGGTAAGACCCGGCTGCTCGAAGCACTGCGCGATGCTGCCGCGGGGTTCAACAAGCAGCACGCGGCCTGCGAGGCCTACACGTCGTCCATCCCGTATGTCGTATGGCGGGAGCTGCTGCGCGAAATGCTGGCCTTCGGGCGGGAATCTGCCGAAGCGGACATCGTCGCGCGCATTCGCACCGAGGTGGCGACCAAGGCGCCGGACCTCGCGCCATGGCTGCCGCTGCTCGCGGCGGTGTTCGGCGTCGAAATCGCCACCACGCCCGAGGTCCTGCAGTTGGCGGAGAAGAACCGCCGCACGAAGCTGCATGAGACGGTGGCCCGGTTCCTCGAGGTCGAGTTTCCCGACAAGCTGCTCGTCGAGATCGACGACGCACACCACATGGACGAGGCCTCGGCCGAGCTCCTGGCGTACTTGACCAGTGATCTCGCCCCGCGCCCTTGGCTGTTCGCCGTTGCGCGCCGATCGTCGACCGCCGGCTTCGAGGCGCCGGAAGCACCCGAGGTGGTCCGGATCGACCTCAAACCGATCGCGCCGCAGGATGCGCTCCGACTGGCCCAGCTCGCGACCGCGCAAAGTCCGCTTCCGCCGCACGTCCTCGAGGTCGTCGCGACACGATCGGGCGGCAATCCGCAGTTTTTGCGCGACCTGCTGCGCTCAGCGATCGAATCCGGCGGCGTCGCGGAACTGCCCGAGTCCGCGGAAGCGGCGACCATGACGCTGATCGACGCGCTGGCGCCGGACGAACGCGCCCTGGTCCGCCGCGTCGCGGTGTTCGGCCTGACGTTCCATCCGCGCATGTTGTCGTGGCTCTATTCGGATGAGGATGGCCCTGCACCCGATACCTCGACGCTCTTCAAATTGCGCGAGCTGTTCGACGAGGAGCCCGACGGCTACCTGCGCTTTCGCCAGACGCTGCTGCGTGACTCGGCCTACGAGGGGCTGCCCTTCAAGCTCCGGCGACAACTCCATAGCGCGATCGCGGTGCATATCGAAGAGGAGATGGATTTCCCGGAGGAGGCTGCGGCCATCCTGTCCTTGCATCATCTCGAAGCCGGCGAGTATCGCTTGGCGTGGCAGTACGCCAATGCCGCGGCAAAACGTGCGGAAGCTGTCTATGCCTACGTCGAGGCCGCGGGACTCTACTCACGCGCGCTGGAGGCGGGCACGAATCTCTCGGACCTGCCGCGCCTCGAGATCGGGCGCACGCAGGAAGTACTCGGCGACGCTTGGTACAAGGCGGGGGAATACCGCAAGGCGCTCGACGCCTACACCGCCGCTCAAGGGCGGGTTGCCGGCGAGCGGCTACTCGAGGCTGAGCTGCTGCTCAAACTCTCGCGGGTCGAGGAGAAGCTCGGCCGTTATCCGGAGGCGTTGCGTTGGGTCGAGCGCGCACGCGAGACGCTCCAGGGTGTGGACGGACCCGAGGCGGCTCGACAGGTTGCAGCGGCCAGCGTCTGGTACGCCACCGTCTTGCAGGCGCAGGGCAGCACGGAGGAGGCGCTGAAGTGGGCCGAGCGGGGAGCGCGCGAGGCCGAGGAGGTCGACGATCCCGAACTCACCGGCGATGCCTACATGGTGATGGGCTGGGGCTACAGCGTGCTGGGCAAGGAAGGCGGCGAGGCGCTGATGCTGAAGTCGCTCGAGGCGCATCGGCGTTCCGGCAACCGCGTTCGTCAGGCGAAGATCCTGTCCAACCTCGGCTCCGCGTGCTACTGGGATGGGCGCTGGGACGACGCGATGGCCTATTTCGAGCGCGGCCGTGATGAGCTGGTCCGAGTTGGCGACCGGCTCGCCGCGGCGGTGGCCTCCTTGGGCATTGCCGAGATCCTGAGCGACCGCGGCGAGCTCGCGGAAGCCGAATCGACGCTGCAGAAGACGGTGCCGGTGTGGAAGGCCTCCGAGTACCACTACTTCCTCGGCTATTGCATGTCGATGCTGGGGCGCGTGTCCCTGCGCGCAAACAAGGTCGACGCGGCGCTCACGCGGTTCGCGGAGGCGAGGGCGCTGCTGACCGACGTCGGCGCCGAGCACGAGGTACTGGACATCGACGCGCGGGTGGCCGAATGCCACCTGCTGAAAAGCGAGCCCGACGCGGCGCTCGCGCTGGCCGACGAGATTCTCGCCAAGCCGGATTCGTCGGGCGCGATCGCGCGGCTGACACCGCTGCTCAACCGCATCCGCGGCTACGCGATGCAGATGCAGGGTGACCCATGGGGCGCTCGCGACGCGTTCGAGACGAGTCTCGCAGTCGCGCGCGAGCGCAAGGAACGCTTCGAGATCGCGCTGACGCTGAATGCGCTGATCGAGCTCGACCGCCTCGAAGGCGTCGAGCCGGCGCAGGAGGCCGTCGACGAAAGCCGCGCGGCCATCGCGAACCTCAAGATCCGCGCGCTGCCCGCGGCGCCCGTGATCGGCTAAATCCGCAGGGGAAGGACGAAAAGCGGCCACTGGGGCCGCTTTTCGATACTGCGGGTGCAGCGCGCGTCAGTCGCGGATGATCGGCGGATCCCTGGCGTCGATGATCGTCGTCGTCACCCGAACACACGCCGGCGCAGGATTGGTGGGCGGGGTCAGGCTACTGCAATCGCCTGCCGGATCTCCCGGCAGCACAACCTCCCAGCCTTCTTCCGAACTGCACGCCGGCTGACCGGAAGGTATCGAGGCATACGCCACCAGCGGACTCGTGCACGCCTGGAGTGTCACCCTGTTCGGATCAGCCGGATTGTTGACGTCGCCACAAGGAAGAGATGGGTCGGTACCGATGCAGTATTTCGTCCTCTGGGCGAAGGGAAGCCCCGTGCTCGGATCGACATACTCGGCTTTCCAGGTGACCGTATAGGTAAACGCCGCCGTCTGCGTCGACTGATCCCAGACGAAGCTGACAGCATTCGGCGGAATGAAGTTGCCGTTCGCGTCCTGCTGGATGACCGCGCCACAAATGTTGTTGGTCAGCGTGAAGTTGAGCGGATCGCACGCTCCCGCCTTGTTCGGGCCGCGAACGCCTGCCGCGAAGCCGGTCACGTTTATCCCGCCGGGGGCGCACGACGCGGTGAACTGGGAACCAGCCGGCGGGGGACCGGATGGCGGCGCGCAGGCCGATACTTGGTCAGCAAGCACCTTTACGCTCAACGGCGCAGACGGGTAATTCGTCGCCGAGAACGTGAGGTTACAGACGCCCGGCGACGGCGGAACTGTCGAGATTGTTACCGAGAACGTGGTCGAATTTCCGGACGAGGTGGATGTTGAAGTCGCCCCGCAATCCGAATTCATCGAAATCGCTGGCGCCCCGGGGCTCGTGACGACGTTCACCGCGAACGCTACGTTGACGGCGGCGCTCGCAGGCTTCGGGTTGTTGGTGATCGTCAGCGTATTGGGGACGAAGTTGGCTGTGACATTGATGTTGCCGGTCACGTTGGTGTCCGTGCGCGCGGCCGTTAGCACTCCGTCGCTCCAACTGGCGAAGCTGTAGAGGGCATTGGCCTGCGCCGTAACCGCGCTACCCGATCCACCCGGACTGACTGTCTGCGGCGTCGTGCCGATGATCGAGCCGCCCGACCCCGCACCGTACGTGAGCGTGTAGCACAGCGACGTGACGGTCGTCTGCAGCACGGAGGTCGAATCGAGCGCGAAAACTTCGTTGCCTACGAGGAATCCTCCCTTCGCGGTCGCGCCCCAGAGCAACGCGCTGGACCCGCAGCCGAGGGTGGACGCGGGAGTGGCATTGATCGTCAATTGGGTGGTCCTGTTGTACGCCACTAGGACGCCACTGACCGAGACGACCTGCCCCGAGACCGAAACGCTGCCGGATGACGCAGTCGGAATTCCGCTGATCGCCAGCCCCGCGGGAACCGTGATCGTGTACGACTTGAGGTAATCGAACCTGGCCAAGTTCTTGATCGTGGCCGTGAATGCGATTGGCCCGGCCTGCGCCGGCGGCGACGTGGGCGACATGACGGCACTGAACTTATCGCCACTGTCGGCGAGGGCTGGCAATGCAAACGCGGCGAGCGCGAACGCGGCCATCAGGCAAACGAGTACCCTGCGCATGCTAGTCATAGTGAATCCCCTTGTGATCGTTCGATCGACGCTGTAGCCGGCGGCAAGCTATTGAGTGCCCGTTCGCAGGGTGCGGTTTTTTGAACAAGTCGCATTTGTACTCTCGTGGCACCGGCTGTCAAGCGCGTTTTGTAATTTTTTCCGACAAGATTTTTGTCGAATATTCCGCAACTTGTGGTGGCGCTTCGCGCCGGCGCCACTCTACGCAAATGTCATAGCACACATGGCCAGTCATGCGACCGATGAGGTTGTACATGGCAACGTGGAACGCTCGCGGCCCCGTTGATCGGCCCTCGCCAATGACGGGTCGTGTAATCGAGGCGCGTCGATCAGTGCCAAGACTCCTGTTGTAGACCGCAACCGAGGTCGCCTTGAAGGAACGCGGACCGATCCCATCCGGGGAACTGCCCCGGCTGGCGGTGCCCCCCGGCACCCGACCGACGGTCGTCGCGGGAGCCGGCTCAGATCACCCGCGAGTACTGCGCCTTCTGCTGGGCTTCCCGCAGATAGCGGTCGAAGTGCATCGCGACCGTGCGGACAAGCAGCCGGCCGCGCATCGTGACCTTGAGGTCGTGGTCGGTGAGTAGGACAAGCCCGTCCGCAGCGAGCGGCGCAAGCGACGCGATGTCCGGCGCAAAGTATTCGGCGAACGGAATGCCGTAATGCGCGCCAAGCGCCGCGAAGTCGAGCTCGAAGTTGCACATCAGTTTCTGGATCACTTCGCGGCGGATCAGGTCGTCGGCGTTCAACTCCACACCGCGCATCACCGGCAGCGTGCCGGCGTCGAGCTTGTCGTAGTACTCGTCGAGCGTCTTGACGTTCGCCACGTACGATGCGCCGACCTTGCCGATTGCCGAGATGCCGAACGCGAGCATGTCGCAGTCGGGCTTCGTCGAGTAGCCCTGGAAGTTGCGGTGGAGCTGATGGTCGCGCTGCGCGATGGCGAGCTCGTCCGTGGGCTTCGCGAAGTGGTCCATCCCGATGTAGACGTACCCCGCCTCGCCGAGCTTCTCGATCGCGAGTGCCAAGATCGCGAGCTTCGTCTCGGGCGCGGGCAATGCATCGACGTCGATCCGCCGCTGCGGCTTGAACAGGTGCGGCACGTGCGCGTAGCTGTAGAGCGCGATGCGGTCGGGGCCCGCGGCGATCACCTTGTCCAGCGTCGCGCTGAAACCGGCGACCGTCTGCTTCGGCAGCCCGTAGATCAGGTCGGCGTTCACCGACACGAAACCGTTCGCGCGCGCGGCGTCGATCACCGTCAGCGTCTCGGCTTCGGTCTGGATGCGATTGACGGCCTGCTGGACGACCGGGTCGAAATCCTGGATCCCGACCGAGATCCGGTTGAAGCCCAGCCGACCGAGGAAGGCGATCGTGTCGGCGGAAACCTTGCGCGGATCGACCTCGATCGACACTTCGGCGTCCGGCGCGAAGTCGAAGTGTCCGCGCAGCATTCCCATCAGCGTCGACATCTCGTCGCGGGCGAGAAACGTCGGCGTGCCGCCGCCAAGATGCACCTGCTCGACCTTCGGCCCGCCTTCGACGAGTCCGCTCACGATCTCGATTTCGCGGCCCACGTACTTGATGTATTTCGCCGAGCGCCCGTGGTCCTTGGTGATGACCTTGTTGCACGCGCAGTAGTAGCAGATCGTGTTGCAGAACGGGATGTGCACGTAGAGCGACAGCGGGGCCGTCGGCCGGTCCTGGTTGCGCGCGTGCAGCGCGTTGACGTACTGCTCGGCAGTGACGCCGGCGTGGAAACGATCTGCAGTGGGATACGAGGTGTAGCGAGGACCGAAGCCGTCGTACTTCTTCACCAGGACGGTGTCGAGGACGAGGTCGGCTGCAGCGGCAATGGCCATGGCAGCTCCCGATAAGCGGACGTACTCCCGCGAATGGAGGGCATTCTCACCGGCCCTGTAACGGCTTGCCTTGACCGAGGTCAACCTGAGGTCATCCCCGCGAACGCGGGGATCCAGCGGCGTCTGGTAAACGACACTAGGTTCCTGCCCGCGCGGGAACGACGGCACAGCTAAGACCTCGTCATCCCCGCGGAGGCGGGGATCCAGTGACGTTCGCGGAAAGACGCTGGGTACCCGCCCCCGCCTACAACACGCGGGGGCAGCCTCTACGCGGGAACGATGGCAGGGGCGCGGTGCCCGCTCAGACGGTCAGGCAGGCGCGGACACCGTCGGCATCCATGTTGGCGCCGTCGCCCGCCTTGATCACTTCGCCCCGGGAAAGGACCACGTAGCGGTCGGCGAGCGAGCGCGCGAAGTCGTAGTACTGCTCGACCAGCAGGATCGCCATCGTGCCCTCGGCGGCGAGCCGCCGGATCGCGCGCTCGATATCCTTGATGATCGACGGCTGGATGCCCTCGGTCGGCTCGTCCAGCACGAGAAGCTTCGGCTCCATCGCCAGCGCGCGGCCGATCGCGAGCTGCTGCTGCTGCCCGCCGGAAAGATCGCCGCCGCGCCGGTGCAGCATCTCGCGCAGCACCGGAAACATCTCGAAGATGCGCGCAGGGATCGGCGTGCCCGCGGGGCGCGTCGCGAGGCCGAGCTTCAGGTTCTCCTCGACGCTAAGGCGCGGAAAGATCTCGCGGCCCTGCGGCACGTAGCCGAAGCCCAGCCGCGCGCGCAGGTGCGGCGCAAGCTTCGTGACGTCGGCGCCGTCGAAGCGGATCGCGCCCGAGCGCGCGGGCAGGAGCCCCGCGAGGCACTTGAGCAGCGTCGTCTTGCCGACGCCGTTGCGGCCGAGAATTGCGGTCACGGCGCCCGACGGCGCTTCGAACGCGACGTCGCGCAGCGTGTGGCTGCCGCCGTAGTACTGGTTCAGGGAGGTGACGGTAAGCATTTTTTGACGCCGACGATCTTTGAACAAGGCTCCGACATCCAACCGTCATTCCCACGAAGGCGGGAATGCTGTGTCTTGCGTCGAACGTCGCTGGGTCCCCGCCGGCGCGGGGACAACGAATTCATCCATTTCTCGTACCGGCCGAGATAGACTTCGATCACCCGCGGGATCCGCCTGCACGACGTCCATCGAGCCTTCGGCCAGCACGCTGCCTTCGTGCAGCACGGTGACCTTGCGCGCGATGCTCGCGATGAAGTCCATGTCGTGCTCGACGACGACGACCGAATGCCGTCCGGCGAGCGACTGGCAGAGCTCCGCGGTGCGCATCGTCTCGTCGTCGGTCATGCCCGCGACGGGCTCGTCGAGCAGGAGCAGCCGCGGCTCCTGCATCAGCAGCATGCCGATCTCCAGCCACTGCTTCTGGCCGTGCGACAGCGAGTCCGGCGAGGCGGTCGGCTGCGTCGAAGAGCTGGATCAGCGCGAGCGTCTCGGCGATGCGGTCGAGGTCGGCGAGCCCGAGCCGCGCGCTGATCGCCTTGCGCACGCGCTTGTCGGCTTTCATCGCGAGCTCCAGGTTCTCGAACACCGAGTGCCGCTCGAACACCGTGGGCTTCTGGAACTTGCGGCCGATGCCCGCGTGCGCGATCTCGGCCTCGGTCATCTGCGTCAGGTCGATCGTCTGGCCGAAGAACGCGGTGCCCGCGTCGGGTCGCGTCTTGCCGGTGATCACGTCCATCATCGTCGTCTTGCCGGCGCCGTTGGGCCCGATGATGCAGCGCAGCTCGCCGTCCTCGATCGTGAGCGACAGGTTGGAGAGCGCCTTGAAGCCGTCGAAGCTCACCGTGATGCCGTCGAGGTACAGGATCGGACCGTGCGATCGTGTCGACCTCGGCGCCGGCAACGCGCATTCCGGCCTGCGCGAGGCCCGCCGAACCGCCGTCGTCGGAATGAATGGCGATGTCGCTCATTCGTGCGCCTCCGGGCTTGCAGCTATCGCCGCTGCGCTGCCCCCCGATGAGGAGCGGTATTCGCGCCTTGGAGCGGCCCGACGGCGCTCATGTGGACTTCCGAAACCGCCGCGCGAGCCCGATCACGCCGTGCGGCAGGAACAGCGTGACCAGGATGAACATGAGCCCGAGGAAGAAGAGCCAGAATTCCGGGAACGCCTGCGTGAACCAGCTCTTGGCGCCGTTGACGAGGAACGCGCCGACGATCGGGCCGATCAGCGTGCCGCGGCCGCCCGACTGCCGTCCAGATCGCGATCTCGATCGAGTTCGCCGGCGACATCTCGCTCGGGTTGATGATGCCCGACCTGCGGCACGTACAGCGCGCCGGCGATCCCGCACAACACGGCCGAGAGCGTCCACACGGAGAGCTTGTAGTAGAGCGGGTTGTAGCCGCAGAACATCACCCGGCTCTCGGCATCGCGGATCGCGGTCAGCACCCGGCCGAGCTTCGAGGTGACGATGTAGCGCCCGAGCAGGAACGCGGCGAGCAGCGTGCCGGCGGAGAGGGCGAACAGCGCTGCCCGCGTCTGCGGCGTCGCGATGGGGAAGCCGAGGATCCGCTTGAAGTCGGTGAAGCCGTTGTTGCCGCCGAAGCCCGTGTCGTTGCGGAAGAAGAGCAGCATGAACGCGTACGTCAGCGCCTGCGTGATGATCGAGAAGTAGACGCCCTTGATCCGGGAGCGGAACGCGAAGTAGCCGAACACCAGCGCGAGCAGGCCCGGCACCAGCACGACGAGCAGCGCCGCATACCAGAAGTGGTCGGTGAAGCTCCAGTACCAGGGATAGGCCTTCCAGTCGAGGAACACCATGAAGTCGGGCAAAGTGCTGTGGTAGACGCCTTCGCTGCCGATCGAGCGCATCAGGTACATGCCCATCGCGTAGCCGCCGAGCGCGAAGAAGAGCCCGTGGCCGAGCGACAGGATGCCGGCGTAGCCCCAGATCAGGTCCATCGCGAGCGCGACGATCGCGTAGCACATGATCTTGCCGGCGAGCGTCACGAAATAATCGGAGACGTGCAGCGGATGGGCGGCGGGCAGCAGCAGGTTGAGCGAGGGCACGAGCACGAACAGCACGTAGGCGACGCCCATCAGCGCGGCCCACCCGCCGCGCGTGAGGAGCATCGCTCGCGGCGCCGCCAGCGCTGAGACGAGTCGCGCCGTGACCTGCTGCGGGAGCGGGGCGTTCATCGCCGGGTTCTCGCCGCGAGCGACATCACGCATCCGCCATCCGGCCCTTGAGCGCGAAGAGTCCCTGCGGCCGCTTCTGGATGAAGACGATGATGAACACGAGCACCGCGATCTTCGCCAGCACCGCGCCCGACCACGCCTCGAGGAATTTGTTGACGATGCCGAGCCCCATCGCCGCGTACACCGTGCCCGCGAGCTGCCCCACGCCGCCCAGCACGACGACCATGAACGAATCGACGATGTAGCTCTGGCCGAGGTCCGGGCCGACGTTGCCGATCTGCGAGAGCGCGCAGCCGGCGAGCCCCGCGATGCCCGAGCCCAGCCCGAACGCGTACGTGTCGACGCGGCCCGTCGGCACGCCGAGCGCGCTCGCCATCGGCCGGTTCTGCGTGACCCCGCGCACGAAGAGGCCGAGGCGCGTGCGCGTGAGAAGCAGCGCGATCAGCGTGACCACCGCCGCCGCGAAGCCGATGATGACGATCCGGTTCCACGGCAGCACGAGATTGGCCATCAGCTCGATCCCGCCCGACATCCAGGCCGGGTTCTCGACCTGCACGTTCTGCGCGCCGAACAGCGTGCGCATCGACTGGATCAGGATCAGGCTGATGCCCCACGTCGCGAGCAGCGTCTCGAGCGGCCGGCCGTAGAGGAAGCGGATCACCGTGCGCTCGAGCACCATGCCGTCAATCGCGGACGCGGCGAAGGCGACCGGCACCGCGGCGACGAGATACGCATCGAACGCCCCGGGCAGGTACGCTGCGGAACAGGTTCTGCACGACGTAGGTCGCGTAGGCGCCGATCATGATCAGCTCGCCGTGCGCCATGTTGATCACGCCCATCAGGCCATACGTGATCGCGAGGCCCAGCGCCGCGAGCAGCAGGATGCTGCCGAGGCTGATGCCGCTGAACACGCGGCCGATCATTTCGCCCGTCGCGAGCCGGCTCTCGATCGCGCGCAGCGACAGCTCGGCCTCGGCGCGCACGTCCGCGTCGGGCTCGGCGAACTCGCGCGCCCTTCTTCTCGAGCAGCGGCAGCAGCAGCGTCTTGGTGTTCGGATCGCGGCTCTCGGCCAACGCACGGATCGCGCCGATCGCGTCGCCTTGTCGCTGCTCGCGAGCTCGAGCGTCGCGCGCGTCAGCGTCAGCAGCGCCTTGATCTCGGGGTCCTGCTCCTTCGCGAGCGCGCGCTCGATCGCCGGCAGCATCGACTCGTCGGCGCCGCTCTGCAGCGCCTGCGCGGCCGCGAGCCGGACGTCGCGGTCGGGCGACGTCAGCTTGAGCGCCGCGATCGCCGTCGAAGCTCGCGCCGCACGGGATTGTTGAGCACCACGTCGTCGCGCGGTTCCGGTAGCGGCGCGACGGCCTTGCCCGTCGCAAGGTCGGTTGCCTTCCCGTCCTTGACCCGCAGCACCGCTCGCCGGCGGTCTGCACCTCGCCGTCGGCGAAGGCCTGCAGAATGCGAGCGCGTCGGCGTCGCCGGATGCGGCGAGCGCATCGATCGCCTCGACCTTGGCGTCGTTGTCGCCGAGCGCGAGATCGCGGACCGAGCTCGGCGCGATCGCGGTCGCGGACGATGCGGCGAGCAGCAGCAGCGAATGCCAGCGCCGCAAGCGCGACGGGCGGCTGGAGCGAGACGAGACATCGATCGTTTCGACCTCGCGCAAGCCTCGGATCGAAAACGCCGCGGACGGCAGCCAGTGATCGGAAGCCGCCGGCCGCGGCGCTCGGAACAACACGAATCCGCGTTACTTCTTCTCCGGCTCGTCCTTCTTCTTGTCGTTGCCTTCGATGTACTGGCTCCACGGCTGCGCCCGGATCGGACCCGGCGTCTTCCACACGACGTTGAACTGGCCGTTGGCCTGCACTTCGCCGATGAACACCGGCTTCCACAGGTGGTGGTTCTTCTCGTCCATCTTGATGTCGAAGCCGTCGGGCGCCTTGAACTTCTGGCCCGCCATCGCGGCGACCACCTTGTCGGTGTCGGTGGACTTCGCCTTCTCGACCGCCTGCTTCCACATGTGGATGCCGATGTAGGTCGCTTCCATCGGATCATTGGTCAAGCGGCTTGTCGGCACCCGGCAGCTTCTTCGCCTTCGCGTAGGCGGCCCACTCCTTCTTGAATGCTTCGTTGGCCGGGTTCTTGAGCGACATGAAGTAGTTCCACGCCGCGAGGTGGCCGACCAGCGGCTTGGTGTCGACGCCGCGCAGCTCTTCTTCGCCCACCGAGAACGCGACCACCGGGACGTCGGTGGCCTTGAGGCCCTGGTTGCCGAGCTCCTTGTAGAAGGGCACGTTGGAGTCGCCGTTGATCGTCGAGACGACCGCCGTCTTGCCGCCCGCCGCGAACTTCTTGATGTCGGCGACGATCGTCTGGTAGTCGCTATGGCCGAACGGCGTGTACTTCTCGTCGATGTCCTTGTCGGCGACGCCCTTCGACTTCAGGAACGCGCGCAGGATCTTGTTGGTCGTGCGCGGATAGACGTAGTCGGTGCCGAGCAGCACGAAGCGCTTCGCGCCGCCGCCTTCCTTGCTCATCAGGTACTCGACCGCCGGAATCGCCTGCTGGTTGGGCGCGGCGCCGGTGTAGAACACGTTCTTCGACAGCTCCTCGCCTTCGTACTGCACCGGATAGAACAGCAGGCCGTTCAGCTCCTCGAACACCGGCAGCACCGACTTGCGCGACACGGACGTCCAGCAGCCGAACACCACCGCGACCTTGTCCTGCGTGATCAGCTGACGCGCCTTCTCGGCGAAGAGCGGCCAGTTCGAGGCGGGGTCGACGACGACGGGCTCGAGCTTCTTGCCCATCACGCCGCCCTTCGCGTTGATCTCGTCGATCGTCATCAGCGCCACGTCCTTCAGCACCGTTTCGCTGATGGCCATCGTTCCGGACAGCGAATGGAGCACGCCGACCTTGATCGTGTCGGCGGCGAGCGCCTGCGTCCCCGACGCAAGGCCGGCGGTCGCGAGCGCTACGGACAGCGCGATGCGCTTCAGAACAGTTCTGCGTTGCATGGAGGTCCCCGTATCGAATGATTGGCACTGGTCGATGGCGAGCCGCTGCACTTCGATCGTGCGCCGATGCACGCGCAGTCGCGGCTCCGGCTATTGCATCGCACAATCCATGCCATGCCCGACACGGGCCGGTTAATGCATTGAATCGTCGACGTTAAGGCGGCGGGGGCGCGATTCGCACCGCCGACCAAGCACGATCGATAGGACTCCCGCTATCCCAAAGCGGTGCAGCGGACCGACGCGCGCACCGGTTTGGACGCTGGCTCGTCAGTCCTCGCACCGCCGTCGCGATGCATTCGTGCGCCGCCAGCGGAGGAGGATCGTCGCGACCAGCGCGACAACGCCTGCCACGGCAAACAGCACCCGCTCGACGTGGCGCAGGTTGCCGAGCATCATTTCCACCGTCTCGCCGGTGACATAGCCGGCGGCTACCCAGCACGTGCTCCAGATCGCTGCCCCGGCGGCGTTGAGCAACGCGAAATGCCACCAGGGGATGCTGCTCATGCCGATCGCGGCGGGCCCGATCGTGCGCAGCCCATAGACAAACCGCACGCCGATGACGGCGAGCTCCGGGTGACGCTCGATCATCGCCGCGACGCGCGCAGCGCGCCACCGAAAGCGTGGAAACCGCTCGAGGAGTCGCGCCCCCCAGCGGCGGCCGATCGCAAAATAGATCTGGTCGCCGGCGAAGCCGCCCACGGCGCCGATCGCCATCAGCAGCGGCAGGTGGAGGTAGCCGCGCTGCGCGGCCAGGCCGGCGAGCGCCAGGATCGTCTCACCCTCGAGCAGCGCGCCGACGAACGTGACCCAGTAGCCGTGCTCGGAAACGAGCGGCGCGAGATGCTGCATCAGCGGCCTTGCCGACGAGATCTCACGTTGCAGCAGCGGAAGCCTCGCCCACCATTCCGCGCTGCACGACGAATTCGACGATGGCGTCGAGTCCTTGTCCGGTCTTGAGATTGGTGAACACGAAGGGCCGGGCGCCGCGCATCTTCCGGGCATCGCGGTCCATCACTTCGAGCGAGGCCCCGACGAGCGGGGCGAGGTCGATCTTGTTGATGACGAGAAGATCGGACCGCGTGATGCCGGGTCCGCCCTTGCGGGGGATCTTGTCGCCCGCGGCGACGTCGATCACGTAGAGCGTGAGATCGGAAAGCTCCGGCGAGAACGTCGCCGCCAGATTGTCGCCGCCGCTCTCGACGAAAACGACGTCGAGATCGGGAAAGCGCCGCACCAGGCGGTCGACCGCCTCGAGATTGATCGAAGCGTCCTCGCGGATCGCCGTGTGCGGGCAGCCGCCGGTCTCGACGCCGATGATGCGCTCGGGTGCGAGCGCTTCGTTGCGGACGAGAAACTGCGCGTCCTCCTCGGTGTAGATGTCGTTGGTGACGACCGCGAGCTCGAAGCGCTCGCGCAGGGCGCGGCAGAGCGCGAGCGTCAGCGCAGTCTTGCCGGAGCCGACCGGCCCGCCGATGCCGACGCGAAGCGGTTGCGCAGTCCCCGTCATGAGCGGAACAGCCGCGTGTACTGCGTCTCGTGGCGCGCGCTCGCGAGCGCGATGCCGGGCGCAAACGTGGAGAGCGCGTCGTCGTCCTGCGCCATCGCGGTCGCCGCGACGCTCGGGATCCGCGCGCCGAGCGCCGTCAGCATCCGCTGCCCCGCGACCTGGCCCAGCGGGACGAGCTTCATCGCGCACAGCACCTGATTCTCGAGCCACGCCCAGATGTATGCAGCGAGCGCCGCAGCGGCCGGAACGGCGAAGCCGCGGGCGGCGAGCGCGAACGCCGCAGGCAGCGTGATCGGCGCGGCGGTTGCCGTCGCGGCGCGGGCCGGCGGGTCGACGAGGCCGAGATCGGCCGCGAGCTTCGCGAGCGAGCCACCCATCTGCTCGGTCTCGTTCCGGAGTTCGGCGGTTTCCCGGGAGGCCCGAAACCATGCGTTCCAGTGCACGAATCCGGTCCAGTCGCGACCTGCAGCGGACAGCAGTCGCCAGACGATCGGCGCTTCGCCCGTACGCACCACGAGCTCGAGCACGTCGCCGATCCAAGCCTCGGCCGTGGCCGCATCGTGGACCGAGCCCTCGCCGACGACCCACTCCAGCCCCTGCGAATAGCTGAAGCCGCCGATCGGCAGTGCCGGGCTCGCGAGCTGCAGCAGTCGGACCAGTGGCAGCATGCGGTCGGACGGCGCACCCTTCATGTCTTCGACGCTCCGCGGGCTGCGAAATCGTGAATGATTCCGGCGTGCCGCGCTGCGCCCGAATGCGCGTGGTCCGCGGCGTAGGCACCCGCCTCGGGCTCGAACGGCGCGCGCACCGCCCTCACCGTCGCGCCCATCCCGAGCAGCATCGCGGCGAGGACCTCGTCGGCCGCGATGCGCAGCCATCCGGCGCCGATCTGAACGGTTGCATGGCGATTGCCGAGGTGGTAGGCCGCGCGCACGAGCGCGTCCGCGTCGGCGCACCGCACTTCGAGCAGGTCCTCGTCCGCGGCGACGATGCGCACGACGCGCCCATCCTGCGCGCGGACACAGTCGCCGCCGCGCAGCACCGTTCCGCGGTCGAGGAAGAGGCCGATCTCCTCGCCGTCTGAAACCGTCGCCCTCAGCCGGCTCTTCTGCCGCATTTCAAACGGCAGAACGAGCTCGACGTCGTGCGGCGCCGGCGCGCTGAGCCTCGTTTGCACGACGAGCATCAGAAGAGGAAGTACCGCTGGGCCATCGGCAGCACGGTGGCGGGCTCGCAGACCAGAAGCTCGCCATCCGCGCGCACCTCGTAGGTTTCCGGATCGACGTCGATCCGCGGCAGCGCGTCGTTGTGCTTCATGTCCTGCTTGCCGATTCGCCGGGTGTTCCCGACCGCGACGAGCGTCTTGCCGAGCTTGAGCTTGCCGAGCTTCGGGTTCTCGAGCGCCGCCTTCGACACGAACGTGACCGACGTCGAGAGCGCCTTGCCGAACGCGCCGAACATCGGCCGGTAATGCACGGGCTGGGGCGTCGGGATCGACGCGTTGGGGTCGCCCATCGCCGCCGCGGCGATCATGCCGCCCTTCACGATCAGCGACGGCTTGACGCCGAAAAACGCCGGCTTCCACAGCACGAGGTCGGCGAGCTTCCCCGGCTCGACCGAGCCGACCACGTGGCTGATCCCGTGCGCGATCGCCGGATTGATCGTGTACTTGGCAATGTAGCGCTTGACGCGGTGGTTGTCGTGCCGTTCCGGATCCTGCGCGAGCTTGCCGCGCTGGGCCTTCATCTTGTGCGCGGTCTGCCACGTGCGGATGATCACTTCGCCGACGCGGCCCATCGCCTGCGAGTCCGACGAGAGCATCGAGAACGCGCCGAGATCGTGGAGGATGTCCTCGGCGGCGATCGTCTCGCGACGGATCCGGGACTCCGCGAACGCGATGTCCTCGGCGATCGCCGGATCGAGATGGTGGCACACCATCAGCATGTCGAGATGCTCGTCGATCGTGTTCACCGTATAGGGCCGCGTCGGATTTGTCGACGACGGCAGGACGTTGGGCTCGCCGCAGGCTCGGATGATGTCGGGCGCGTGACCACCGCCCGCGCCCTCGGTGTGGTAGGTGTGGATCGTGCGCCCGCCGATCGCCTTCAACGTCGTTTCGACGAACCCGGATTCGTTGAGCGTGTCGGTGTGGATCGCGACCTGCACGTCCATCTTGTCCGCGACCTTGAGCGCGGCGTCGATCGAAGCCGGCGTCGTGCCCCAGTCTTCATGGAGCTTAAGGCCGATCGCGCCCGCCTCGACCTGCTCGATCAACGGCGGCGCGAGGCTCGCATTGCCCTTGCCGAGAAACCCCAGATTCATCGGAAACGCCTCGGCGGCCTCGAGCATCCGCTGGATGTGCCACGGACCGGGCGTGCAGGTCGTCGCGAAGGTGCCGGTCGCGGGGCCGGTGCCGCCGCCGATCATCGTCGTCACCCCCGACATCAGCGCCTCGTCGATCTGCTGCGGGCAGATGAAATGGATGTGCGAATCGATGCCGCCGGCGGTGACGATCATCCCTTCGCCGGCGACGATTTCGGTGCCCGCGCCGATCACGATGTCCACACCCGGCTGGATGTCGGGATTGCCGGCCTTGCCGAGCTTCGCGATCCTGCCGTCCTTGATCGCGAGATCGCACTTGACGATGCCCCACCAGTCGATCACGAGGGCGTTGGTGATCACGGTGTCGGCGCAGTCCTTCGCGCGCCGCTGGCTCTGGCCCATGCCGTCGCGGATCACTTTCCCGCCGCCGAATTTCACTTCCTCGCCATAGATGGTGAGATCGCGCTCGACTTCGACCACGAGGTCGGTGTCGGCGAGCCGCACGCGATCGCCGGCGGTCGGCCCGAACATCTCGGCGTAGGCGCGCCGGGAGATCTTCATCGTCCGCTCCGGCGTTTTCCGGGCACGGGCTTGCGCCGGCCTGAAGCACGGCGCGGCGGCGCATCGAGCGGGCCCATCACGGCCCCGGTGAAGCCGTAGACGATGCGATCGCCGGCGAGCGCCACGAGCTCGACCCTGCGCTTCTGTCCCGGCTCGAAGCGCACGGCCGTCCCGGCGGCGATGTTGAGCCGAAAGCCGCGCGCGGCCGCGCGATCGAACGCGAGCGCGGCGTTGGTCTCGGCAAAGTGATAGTGCGACCCGACCTGGATCGGCCGGTCGCCGGTGTTCGCCACCTCGAGCGCGCACGTCGGGCGTCCGGCGTTGAGCTCGACATCGCCGTCGCCGGGAATGATTTCGCCGGGGATCATGGGATCGGATGATGGACCGTCACGAGCTTCGTTCCGTCGGGAAACGTCGCCTCGACCTGGATTTCCGGGATCATCTCCGGCACGCCGTCCATCACCTGCGCGCGCGTGAGGAGCGTCGCGCCGTGGCCCATCAGGTCGGCGACCGTGCGGCCGTCGCGGGCGCCCTCGACGATCGCCGCCGAAATATAGGCGACCGCCTCCGGATAGTTGAGCTTGACGCCACGCGCAAGGCGCCGCTCGGCCAGCAGGGCGGCGGTGAAGATCATGAGCTTGTCGCGTTCTCGAGGAGTAAGTTCCACGTCGGTGATCGCAGCAGAGATTTGGGAAGCGTCAGGTGCTCCAGATCCGCGGGGTCACGGCCGCGCGTCCGGCCAGCGCGGGGCGCAGCACGCGCCACAGCGAAGCAAAATACATGCGCGCGCCGGACGCCGCACCCCCTCGGTACCGGGCAATCAGCACGTTCGGCAGTCGCGTGACCGCACTTTCGCCATCGTCGCACGAAACGAGCCGGCACGACGCGAGAACGTCGTCGCCGACATCGCCAGCGGCGATCATCGTCCCGAAGACGGGCGCGCCGCTCAGAATGGCACCGGATTGGAGCGCACGCGATCCGCCGTCGAGCGCCATCCGCTCGCACCAGAGCAATCTTCCGTCGCGCGAAAGCTGCGTCGACTGGGTGATCGAGCCCGTTGCGAACCGCTCGCCCGCGTGCGTGCGCCCGAGGCACACGACGTCCCAGCCGATGAAGACCGCGTCCCCGGCGAGCGCAATCGTCGTCGCGAGCTCGGCGCGCGCACCATCGAACACGATCGACTCCTGCGGCAGCCATTCGAGGATCGCGCCCTGCGCCACACGAGCTTCGACGCTCTGCCGCGCCGCGGCGCCGGCGGAGCGATACCACTTCGCGGCTCCCGGCGTGGTGAGCTGCGCATGCGCACGAGCCCCGACGTCGATCGCAAGTGTCAGCCGATCGCCGCCGGCGATCCCGCCGGGCGGATGCACGACGATCGCCTGACAGACGCCGGCGCCCTCGGGGTGGAGCGCCTTCTGCACGACCAGCGGCCCCGCGTGCTCGCGTTTCGCCAACACGGTGCGGCGGTCGCGCTCGACAAAGCCGAGCGTCAGGGCCGCGTCCCAGCCGACCCTCCCGTCCGTGCTCGTGTCCGAAGCGCACCGGGCTTGCGTCGCCGCAACGTCGTTCACGCGCAGCCTCCATGGCGATGGAGAAGGATCGAACGATCGGGCCCGCGGCCGCCGCGATCGTCGGGAACGCGCGCTCGCGACGTCGGCTGGCCTCCGTTGCTCATGCGTCACCATCGCCGGAAGCGGGCTTCAACGCGCGCGCCCGCGCATACAGTGTCTCGCGCGACAGGCCCGTCGCTGCCGCCGCGACCCGCGCGGCGCGCGCGGGAGGCAACTCGGCGTTCAAAGCGCGAAGCAAGCGATCCGTTTGGGGCGTCAGCGCCTCCGCCACGCCGGTCGCCGCCGCCGGCGCGTCGACGATCAGGACGAACTCGCCGCGCTCGCGGTTGGCTTCGGCCGCGAACCAGGCTGGCGCATCGGCGAGCCGCAGCCGGGTGATCGTCTCGAATTTCTTCGTGATCTCGCGGGCGACGGCGAGCACACGTTCGCCGCCGAGCGCATCGAGGAGCTCGGAAACCGTGTCGCGCACGCGATGCGGCGCCTCGTAGACGACGAGCGCAAACGGCAGGGACGCGACGCTCGAGAGCAACTCGCGGCGCGCCTTGGCGGACGAAGGCAGGAAGCCGAGAAAGACGAATCGTTCGGCGGCGAGCCCGGCCACCGATACCGCGGCGGCTGCCGCGTTGGCGCCGGGGATCGGCACAACGGCGTAACCCGCGTCCCGGACCGCAGCCACCAGACGCGCGCCGGGGTCGCTCACCGCCGGCGTGCCGGCGTCGCTAACGAGCGCGACGCTCCTGCCCTCGCGCAAAAGATCGATGACGCGGACGGCACGCCGCGCCTCGTTGTGCGCGTGAACCGACAGCGGGCGCGTCGCGATGCCGTAATGGCGCAGCAGCACGGCGCTGACGCGAGTGTCCTCGGCGGCGATGACATCCGCCGTGCGCAGCACATCGAGCGCGCGCAGCGTCACGTCGCGCAGGTTACCGAGCGGCGTAGCGACCACATATAATGTCCGCGCGAGCGCCCGAAACGGCTCCTGTTCCGTCACCTCGACACATCCTCTCCCGATGCTGTTTCGCTCCGCCTCGATCTGCGCTCGCGCGTCCGTGATGATCGCTGCGGCGGCGTTGCTGTCGGCGTGTGCCGCGCCGTCGCCATTGTCCGATGGCCGGCATCGCCCCGCAACCGAAGCGGCCGCTCGCACCCCCGCCGCCGCTCGACCGGCCCCGCCTGCCCCGGTCACTCCGCCCGCGCCTCCGGTTGTCACGCAGCCACTGCCGCCGGAGGCCCCCATCGTCGCACAACCGGGATCGTCGGCTCCCGGAGCGATTCCGCCGTCACCGCCGCCGCCGGTTGCCATCGCCGCGTCCTCGGCGCCGATCGCTCTCGTGCTCCCGCTCAATTCGCCGACCTACGGCCGCGCGGCCGATGCCGTGAGCGCCGGTTTCGTCGCCGCCGCGCAGGCAGCCGGCGTCCGCTACGTCATCATTGCGCACGGCGACGGCGAGGTGCTGGCCGCCATCGCCAGGGCGAGGGAATCGGGCGCGCGACTGATCGTGGGTCCGCTGCTACGCGACGACTTGCGGACCGTGGCGACGGCCCACCTCGATCTCCCCTGGGTGATCGCGTTGAACCAGATCGACGACGACACGCCGTTGCCCGCCCACGTCTACACGCTTGCGCTCGCGATCGAGTCCGAAGGGCTGCAGATTGCCCGCCGCGCGCGCGAGGACGGCGCGAAGACCGTCGCCGTCGTCGGACCCGACAGCGCGCTGCAAAAGCGTTTCGCCACCGCGTTCATCGACGAATGGATCCGCCGGGGCGGCGGACCGCCGCTGACGCTGCGCTTCGACCGCGCTCCTGACATGCTCGCGCTTCTTCACCGCGAAATCGGGAGGACCCCGGTGGACGCGGTCGTGCTCGCGCTCGATGCCCCGGACGCGGCGCTCGTCAAACCGTACCTCGGCGCCATTGCGACCTACGCGAGCAGCCAGGTGAACGACCGGCAGCCACGCGAGGTTTTGCGCGACCTGGACGACGTCCGCTTCGTCGACATCCCGTGGCTCGCGGATCCCGACGCTCCGGCCTTTGCGAAGCTGCCGCGGCCCGAATACCCGAACGCGGCGCTCGACCGTCTCTACGCGCTCGGCATCGACGCGCTGTGGGTCGCACAGGCGTTCGCCGACGGCCCGCCGGACAAGCTCGAATTCGACGGCGCCACCGGGCATCTGTGGCTCGACGGCTCGCGGCAGATCGTACGCGAAGGCGTCGTGCTGCAGTTCCGCGCCGGCGAGATCGTGCCCGCCGACGCCCATTGATGGTTGGGACGTCGCGCAGCGAGATCGGCGCGCACGCCGAATCGCTCGCCGCTGAATTCCTCGCCCGCGGCCTCGCTATCGTCGAGCGCAACTGCGCGCCGCTGCGGCGAGATCGATATCATCGCGCGCGACGGCGATACGCTCGTGTTCGTCGAAGTGCGGCTGCGAAGCGGCGCGATTTCGGCGGCGCGCGAAAGCATCACCGCGGCGAAGCGCGCTCGGATGATCGCGGCGGCGGGACACTACCTTGCCGGTATCGCGCGGACAGCGCCCTGCCGTTTCGATGCGATCCTGCTCGACGCGCTCGATCCGGCGCGGATCGAGTGGCGGCGCGACAGCATCGAAGCCTGATCCTCTCCTGCCGCGGTTCACGGCCCGCCGGCAAATTGTTGCTACAATCGATCGTTTCGCTACGCCCGTCACGTCATGGATCCCGTCGACCGCATCCGCGCTCAATTCGCCGACAGCGTGAAATTGAAGCAGGAGGCCGCCGTCGCGCTCGCGCCGCTGATCGCGCAGGCTGCGAGCGTGCTCGCCGAATGCCTGCTCGCCGACGGCAAGATCCTCGCCTGCGGCAACGGAGGCTCCGCGTCGGATGCCCAGCACTTCGCCGCCGAGATGGTTGGCCGCTTCGAGCGCGAGCGCCCGGAACTTCCCGCGATATCGCTTGCCACAGACACGTCGATCCTCACCGCCGTCGCCAACGATTATTCGTTCGAGCAGATATTCGCGAAGCAGGTGCGGGCGCTGGGTGCGAAGGGCGATACGCTGCTCGCGATCTCGACGTCGGGCAATTCCGCCAACGTGATCGCCGCGATCGAGGCTGCGCACGACCGGGAGATGCGCGTCGTTGCCCTTACGGGCCGTGACGGCGGTCGCGTCGGCGCGATGCTTGGCGACGCTGACGTCCATCTCTGCGTCCCGCACGAGCGCACCGCACGTATCCAGGAGGTCCATTTGCTGATGATCCACTGCCTTTGCGATGCCGTCGACAACACATTGCTGGGAGAAGAATCATGACCGCTCGTCACCCAGGCTTTTGCGTATCCGCCGTGCTTGCGGCTGCATCGCTCCCAGCCGCTGCCGCGACGTCGTTGACGGGCTGCGTGCCGGTGGTGGTCGCCGGCGTGGGTGCCGGCGTGATGGTCGCTACCGACCGCCGCTCGGCCGGCGCCCAGGTCGACGACGAGTCGATCGAACTCAAGATCGCGAAGGCCGCCACCGATCGCTGGGGCAACGATGTGCATCTCAACGCGACGAGCTACAACGGGATCGTGCTGCTGACGGGCGAGGTGCCGAGCACCGTCGTGCAAGACGAGATCGTCCAGTTCGTGAAGTCGACGGACCGGGTGCGGATGGTCGAGAACGACACGACGATCGGGGCGGTCGCCGATTTCCAGTCCCGCTCCAACGATACGTACATCACCTCGAAGGTCAAGGCACGGATGGTCGAGGCGGCGAAGTTCGCGCCGAACCACGTCAAGGTGGTGACCGAACGCGGCGTCGTCTACCTGATGGGCATCGTCTCGCGCCAGGAGGGCGACGACGCCGCGCAGATCGCCGCGACGACGGCCGGCGTCGCGCGCGTTGTCAAGGTCTTCGAATATACCAACTGATGAAGTGCCGGTGAAGATCCCCGCACCGGTGCACCCGGCGAAAATCGCATCGGCCGCGGATGCGCTGGCGCGGGTCGCCGCGCTGCGGCGCCCGCTCGTCTTCACCAATGGCGTCTTCGATGTGCTTCATCGCGGTCACGTCACATACCTCGACCAGGCGCGATCGCTCGGCGCGTCGCTGGTCGTCGCCGTCAATTCGGATGCCTCGGCGCGCCGCCTGGGCAAGGGCGACGAGCGCCCGTTGAATCCGCTCGAAGATCGGATGGCCGTGCTGGCCGCGCTCGCTGCCATCGACCTCGTCGTGCCGTTCGACGACGACACGCCGCGCGAACTGATCGTCGCCTGCCGCCCCGACGTGCTGGCGAAGGGTGGCGACTATACGGCCGCCAGCACCGCGGGTGCGGCCGAGGTCATTGCCGGCGGCGGACGTTTCGTCGCAATCCCCTTCGCATTCGACCGCTCGACTTCGGCGCTGGTGCGGCGAATCCGGGAGCAGCGCCGCAGCGACTGAACGCCGCGGCGACTTTCGAAATCCATCGCGAGCCTGCGAGCTCCAGGTGCGATCTCCGCCATCGTGAGCGTCGCCCTCCTCCTGCTTCCGGATTTTCTGCTGATCGCCGGCGGAGCGGCACTGAAGCGCCTCCCGGGCTTCGGCGCCGACTTCTGGTCCGGCATCGAGCGCCTCGTGTACTTCGTGCTGTTTCCGGCGCTTCTGTTTCGTTCGCTCGCTACATCACCGATGGGGCTCGGCGACGCAACGTCGCTCGCAGCGGTCGGCCTCGCGTTCACCGCCGCCGGCATGTTGCTCGCGGGACTCGCGCCACTGCTCTTCCGGCTGCCGCAGCCGACCTTCGCCGCCTGCTTCCAGTGCGGCTTTCGCTTTAACACCTACATTGCGCTCGCGATCGCGAATCGCATCGCGGGCGCGCCCGGTCTCGCCGCAATCAGCCTGCTCGTCGGCGTGCTCGTCCCCGTCGTGAATCTCGCCGCCGTGGGGATGCTCGCGCGCGGACGTGAAACCGGCGTCGCGCGGGAACTCGTCCGCAATCCGCTGGTGCTCGCCTGTGCCGGCGGCATCGCGTGGAAGCTCGCAGGCATCCCGCTTCCCGCGGCGATCGCGCACCTCCTCGAGCTGCTCGCGGGCGCTGCGCTGCCGCTCGGCCTTCTTGCCGTCGGCGCCGGGCTCACGCTCGCGCGAGGCGTATTGCCGCTTCCGGCGCTTCTGTGGTGGAACGGCGTGAAGCTCGTCGCGCTGCCGGCGGTTGCGCTGGCGCTGTCGACCGTCGCCGGGCTCTCCTCGTTCGAGCGTGAAATCGCGGTGGTGATGGCCGCGGTGCCGACGGCGCCGTCGGCCTACATTCTCGCCACCCGAATGAAGAGCGACGGTGCGTCGGTGGCAATGCTGATATCGAGTGGAACGGTGCTCGCGGCGCTCACGCTGCCGCTATGGCTCGCGTGGATGGGCTGAGGCGGCCCCGGTCTAGCGGCGATTGCGGTTGAGGAAGTCCGCGACGATGCCCTTCTGGCTGCGATCGATGGCCGCATCGAGCGAGCGGTCGTTCGGATCGTATTGCTTCGCCTTGCGGAACGCGTCGATCGCATCCTGATGGTAGCCCTGCGCCTGCAGCGCCTGGCCCAGGCAGCGCCAGGCGTCCGGATTGCCGAGCTCGAGATCGGTCCACGTGCGGCACAGCTCGGCGGCGCGGCGCCAGTTGCCTGCCTGCAGCATCCGCGGCCCCTCGACCTTGAGCACCGCGGCGCGCGCGTGGCGCTCGGCGAATTGGGCCGCGAGCTCCGCGTCGATGGGGCCCGATGGCGCCGGACGCATGGCAGGGAGCGTGCTGGCGGGCGTTGGTGGCGCCGCCGGGGCCGGTTGCGTAATTCCGCCGCTGACGCCAGTGACGGCGCCGCTTCGCGCGAATCCGTCGGGGAACAACGATTGCGCCGTGGGGAGCGCCTCGGTGATCGAGGTGCGCGCCCAGGCGATCGCCTGTGCCATCGGCTGATGCCAGGCGACGCCATAGAGCCAGAGCATCGCGGCGAGGCCGCAGACCCCCGTGACGGCATTGAGGATGCCGGGCGGCCCGTGCGTCACGAGGCAGTCCTGCGCGAAATCCCAGTCCGTCTCCTGGTTCTGCACGACCTTCTCGTAGGCGACCGCGATCAGGATGGGCGCGAGCAGCGGAAACCCGCAGCCGACTCCTTCCCACCATACGCGAAACGCCCGCCTGAACGCACGCTCCAGTTGCGAGCGCGTGTCGCGCCGGGCGTAGGCGTCGGAAATCGAGAATTGCAGGTAGCAGCCGAACAGCCATTTGCCCGGTGTCGTCTGCAGTGCGGCAATCAGCAGCGCCTCGATCGGGACCCAGGTGCCGGTGATCAGTACCGGAGCGAGCAGCGGGTGCCCGACCCACAGGGCGAGTGATTCAGGCATCGCGTCGATGCCCCGAAGCTCGGAGAGGAGCAGCGCGAGCACGAGACCCCAGATCGCGTAATCGAACAGCCGCGCTGCCAGGCGGTTCCACGGGCGCGGCTCGCTGGTGCGCCCCGCTTTTGCGCGCTCGAGCTCGGCCATCCGCAGCTGGAAGATCCAGCTCGCGTCCTCCTGCGGTTGGTTGGTGCCGAGGAAGACGCTCTTTTCGCGCCGCCAGTTGAGGATCGCCAGGTCGGTCTGCGGCACGAGCAGCTGACCGGGTGCGGTCCGCCGCCTCCGGGCATGGGCGATCCCGTGGACGGCCCCATAAACGATCGTCAGCGCGAGCAGGGTAACCGTGAGCCAGACCAGCACCTGCTTCGCGACCAGTACCGTGTCTGCAGGGGTGACGAACACGATCGCGGCGGCGATGAACGCGGCGAATAGCGCACACAGCCCTGCCGTCATGAGCGAAGAGCGCCCGAAGGAAGCGACCTGTTCGGTCAGTCCCGGATGATGGAAGTTTCGCTCGACCGGCGCTTCGTCGCTGTCGAGCCCGGTTTCGAGAATCTCGTCGGGCTCGACGTCGGGCTCGGGCGGCCGCACGTCCGTCTGCTCGCCCGCCTCGGCCATCGCATTGCTCACGACATGGGCGATGCGCTGCTCGGTCGTCCCGTCCGAGACGGCGAGCTCCTGGTCGTAGCGGACGCGACGGTCGTGGTCGCTCAGTATGCGGCTGGCATGATTGATGAAGCGCAGCGCCTCTTCGACGTTGCCCTGACCATCGCGGGTCTTCGCGTAATATTTCCGGATCAGCCGGCGCAGTGCGGCCCGGACCTCCTCGTCCGAGGCGGCCTGCGGTATGCCCAACGCTTCGTAGAGCGTGGCTCTCATCGGACCCGGTTCGAAAAGCGCAGTTTAGCGCGGAAATGTTCGGGGAAAATCGATCCCGAAGCAAGCAGCAGCTAAGCAAGAACCGGGCCGAATTTGGCGGATCGCGGGATGACGCTATTTTGCCCCTACGGAATCGCCGGGCTCGCTGGCGATTGCGCACCGCACTTACACCGCGGGCCCCCGCACGTTCCTCGTGCCGCGTTGCGCCGCTGCGTCGGCCGCGCTCGGTTACACCGCGGCCGCCGCGCATTCGTTGTTTCGCGCTACGCCGCTGCGTCGGCCGCGCTCGCTCGCTCGGCGACGCGCCCTTCGGGCCTTGGCTCGCTAGCGCTCGCCCGCCGCTTACACCGCGGCCTCCGCGCATTCGTTGTTTCGCGCTACGCCGCTGCGTCGGCCGCGCTCGCTCGCTCGGCGACGCGCCCTTCGGGCCTTGGCTCGCTAGCGCTCGCCCGCCTCGCTTACTCGCCCTGCTTTTCCTTGTGGGTGTGCGCGAGCTTTTCGCGAATCCGTGCCGACTTGCCGGAACGGTCGCGCAGGTAATAGAGCTTCGCGCGTCGCACGTCGCCCTTGCGCTTCACCTCGATCGACGCGAGCAGCGGCGAATAAGTCTGGAACGTGCGCTCGACGCCCTCGCCGCTCGAGATCTTGCGGACGACGAACGAGGAGTTGAGGCCGCGATTGCGCTTGGCGATCACCACGCCTTCGTAGGCCTGCACGCGCTTGCGCTCGCCTTCCACCACGCTGACGTTGACGATGACGGTATCGCCCGGCGCGAACTCGGGAATCGTCTTGCCCAGCCGGGCGATCTCTTCCGTTTCCAGCGTTTCGATGATGTTCATGCGCAAATCTCCAATGTCGATGGCCGATGGCCGCGTGCCCGGTTCCGCGTTTCTCACGCGATATTACGCGTCGGACACAGCGCGCAGCGCAGGGCGCCCCCTGATGCGCGCGGATTCTTGTTCGCGAAGGCCTTGCGGCGCCCCGCTCATCGCCTTCCTGTTTCCTGCTGCCCTTCCTTCTCACGTCGATACTCGGCAAGCAACGCCGCTTCTTCGCCTGTCAGCGACCGCCCGCTCAAGAGGTCCGGCCGCCGCTCGGACGTCCGTCCCAGCTGCTGCATCAACCGCCAGCGGCGGATCGCCGCGTGGTGTCCCGACAACAGCACATCGGGCACGCTCTCGCCCGCGTAGCGCTCGGGCCGGGTGTAATGGGGGCAATCGAGGAGCCCCTCCACGAACGAATCCTGCGCCGCCGATTCGGCATCGTTCAGCACGCCCGGCCGCTGCCGCACGATCGCGTCGATCAGCATCAGCGCCGGCAACTCGCCTCCCGACACGACGAAATCCCCGATCGCGATCTCCTCGTCGACCTCGTGCTCGACAAAGCGCTCGTCGATGCCTTCGTAGCGTCCTGCCAGCAAAACATACCCCGTTTCCTCGACGGCTGCCGCGAGCTCAGCGACGCGCCGATGCTTGAGCGGCGTGCCCGCGGGAGACAGGTGAATCGTCCACGTCGCCGCGACGCCTTCGGCTCGCTGTGCGCCGCGCGCCGCCGCCACGGCTCTCGCGAGCGGTTGCGCCAGCATCACCATCCCTGGCCCGCCGCCGTAGGGGCGGTCGTCGACGGTCCGGTAGTTGTCCGTCGCATAGTCGCGCGGGTTCCACGTGCCCAGGCGCCAAAGCCCCTTCTCCAGCGCCCGCCCGGTCACACCAAAACGGGCCGCATGGCCGATCAGCTCGGGGAACAGCGTGACGACGTCGATGCGCATCAATAGTCTTCGCCCCAATCGACATCGATCCGCCGCGCCGCGGGATCCACGCGATCCACGATCGCCGGCACGTAGGGGATCAATCGCTCGCCGCCCGGCGAAGCCGCAGCGCGCGCCACGCGCAGCAGCGGATGCGCCCCATGTTCGGTAACGCCGGAAACTTCGCCGAGCGTCACGCCCTCTCGATTGACCACCGTCATCCCGACCAGGTCAGCCCAGTAGATCTCGCCTGCCCGCGCCGCAGGCAACGAGGAGCGCGGCACGCCGATGTCGCAACCCTTGAGCGCCAGCGCGGCTTCCCGCGTTTCGATGCCGGCCAGCTCCGCAACCAGCACACCTGCATGTAGGCGCCCCGCGACGCGCCGCACTTCCCGCCACGTCGAATCGCGTACCGGCCGCACCCACCAGGTCGCGAAGCTCAGCAGTGCATCGGGCGCTGCCGAGAGCGGTCGAACCTTGACCCAGCCGCGAACCCCGAACGGCGCGAGCACTCGTCCCATGACGACCATGCCGCCCGGGGCGGGAACCGTCGACCGCATGGCGAGCGACGATTGCGGATCGAGATTACGCCGCTGCGGACGCCGGTTGCGCCTGCTTCGCCGATTTCTTGACGAGCCCCGCAACCGTATCCGACAGCTTGGCGCCGCGCTCCTGCCAGAAGCTGATCCGATCCTGCGCGATGCGCAGCCCTTCTTCGCCGTCGCCGGCGATCGGATTGTAAAAGCCAACCCGCTCGATGAAGCGGCCGTCACGCCGATTGTGCGAGTCGGCGACGACGATATTGAAGAAGGGGCGCTTCTTGGCGCCGCCGCGTGCGAGTCGAATAACGACCATGATGCTTCTTTCGTAAGCAAAGGAAAGTCTTTAATTATACGATGGATTTCGGGCCGTGGACAAGGTCGCGTCGGCTGTGGGCGCGCTCGATGCCGCGATGGACGCTCACCGGCGTTGGATCGTCAACCCATTGTTTGGCATATTGATTTCCAGACCATTGCCTGGGCTCCCGGGCTGCTCCCCAAAGTCGGGGCGGTCACGCCGCAGTCAGCGCATTCCCGGAAGCAGCCCCTTCATTCCGCGCAGCATCTTCTGCATGCCGCCCTTCGCGACCATCTTCATCATCTTCTGCGCTTGCTCGAACTGACCGAGCAGCTGGTTGACTTCCTGGACCGATACGCCTGCGCCGGCAGCGATCCGGCGCTTGCGCGATGCCTTGAGGAGTTCGGGCTTCGCGCGCTCGGAGGGCGTCATCGAATTGATGATCCCTTCCACGCGCGCCATCTTGCGTTCATTGGCCGCCGTACTCTGCGCGGCGCGCGCGAGTTCCGCGGGCAGCTTGTCCATCATCCCGGCGAGTCCGCCCATCTTGCGCATCTGGGCGATCTGCGCCTTGAAATCCTCGAGATCGAAGCCTTTGCCGGACTTGACCTTCTTCGCGAGCTTCTCCGCCTCGGCGAGATCGACGGTCTTGTGTGCGTCCTCGATCAGCGTGAGCACGTCGCCCATGCCGAGGATGCGCGACGCCATGCGCTCCGGATGGAACACCTCGAGCCCGTCGATCTTTTCGGCGACGCCGACGAACTTGATCGGCGCGCCGGTGACGTGACGCACCGAGAGCGCAGCGCCGCCTCTCGCATCGCCGTCGAGCTTCGTGAGGACGATTCCGGTGAGCGGAAGCGCGTCGCGAAACGCGCGGGCCGTGTTGACGGCGTCCTGACCTTGCATGGAATCGACGATGAACAGCGTCTCGATCGGTCTGATCGCGCCGTGCAGCAACGCGATCTCGCGCATCATCGCCTCGTCGATCGCGAGGCGCCCGGCGGTATCGACGATCAGCACCTCGTGGTAGTGCTTCTTCGCCCAATCGAGCGCGGCTTCGGCGATAGCGACCGGTTGTTCGCCCGGCGCCGACGGGAAGAAGTCCACGCCCACCTGCTGCGCCAGCGACTTCAGCTGGTCAATCGCCGCCGGCCGGTAGACGTCGGTGGAAACGACGAGCACTTTCTTCTTCTGCTCGTGCAGGAGCCGCGCGAGCTTGGCCGCGGTGGTGGTCTTGCCGGAACCCTGCAATCCCGCGAGCAGGATGACTGCCGGCGGCTGTGTTGCGAGGTCGAGCGGCGCCGCGCTTCCGCCCATCAGGCCGGCGAGCTCGCGATGGACAGCGCCAACCAGCGCTTGTCCGGGCGTCAGCGAGCCGACGACCTCCTCGCCGAGCGCCTTGGTCCTGACCGCCGCGATGAAATCCTTGACGACGGGCAGCGCGACGTCGGCCTCGAGCAGCGCGAGGCGCACTTCGCGCAGCGCGTCGCCGATGTTGGCATCGGTCAGGCGCGCTTCACCGCGCAATTGCTTGACGACGCGTCCGAGACGTTGGGTCAGATTGTCGAGCATCGGGAATCCAAGTGAGCGGCGCCACGCGAAGACGGGCAGCCGGACCGCTGATGTACACTGACGAGCGGTGGAAACGCCGCCGCCTGCGATCGAAAGTCGATGATTTTACTCCACGTTGTCGCCGCCGCCCTGTACGCGCTTTCCGCTTGGGCGCTCTGGCCGCAGGGCACGGTGGAGCACGCGGCCGCGAAGGTAGCAACTGGGTCGGCGGCTCGGAAGCTGGCGCCGTCCGCCATGCCGCTGCTCGCGGTCGCGCTGTTGCTTCACGCGTGGCTCGCGTGGAACGACGTCGTCACGGCCGACGGGCTCGACCTGTCGCTTGCCAACGCCGTTTCGGTCGTCGGCGCGCTCGTTGCGGCGGTGGCGCTCCTGTCAGGTCTGTTGCGAACGCTGCCCGCGATCGGGACGATCGTCTTGCCCGTTGCCGCCCTCGCCGTGCTGTTGCCCCTGGTGTTCGCGCATCCGCACGATTACACCTTCGCCGACAAGCCGCTCGCAGCCGCGCACGTCGCCGTTGCGCTCGTTTCCTATGCGCTGTTCCTGGTCGCCGCAGTGCAGTCGCTGATCCTGATGGGTCTCGAGAAGCGGCTGCACAAGCGGCTGCCCGACCCTGGTGGCGACAGCGTTCCGCCGCTGCTCACCCTCGAGCGCTTCCTGTTTCGGCTCGTGACCGCGGGATTCGCGCTCCTCACGCTGACGCTCGTGAGCGGCATGCTGTTTGCAGAGCAGGTTTTCGGCCGCCCGATCCCTTTTACGCACAAGAGCGTGTTCTCGGTGCTGGGCTGGCTCACATTCGGGGCGCTCCTCTGGGGCCGCTGGCGCTACGGCTGGCGCGGGCGCGTCGCGCTGCGCTGGATCATTGCCGGGACCGTCTTCGTGTTCCTCGCCTATCTCGGCAGCAAATTCGTGCTCGAAGTCCTGCTCGGACGGTAGAAACGTCGGGGCTGTGCCACGCGATTGCGCTTACGACCCGATGCGCACGAACGCCGCGACTGAGGCATTCCAGCCCGAGAGCTTCCCTTCGCGAACGCACGCGACCGGCTGAGAGGCTTCGTGGACCACATTCGGCTAAGCACGCTCGCGATTGCACTGGCGCTGCTGCTCGTCGCCTCCGGGTTTTTCTCGATCGCCGAGACTGCGATGATGGCGGCGAACCGCCATCGCCTCCGCCACCGGGCGCATCGCGGGGAGCGCGGCGCACGGCAGGCGCTCGCGCTGCTCGCGCAGATCGACAAGCTGCTCGGCGTCATCCTTCTCGGCAATACACTTGTCGCCGCCGCGGCCGCGACGCTGACCGCGGTCATCACCAAACGGCTCTTCGGCGAAGGCGAGCTCGCGCTGGGCCTGGGAACGGTCGCGATCACGTTTGCGATCCTCGTGTTCTCCGAGATCTCGCCCAAGGTGGTCGGCGCCGCGCATGCGGACCGCATCGCCCCCGTGGTGAGCTTCCTGCTCGCGCCGATGCTGAAGGTGGCGACGCCCGTCGTGTGGTTCGTCAACCTCTTCGTCCGCGGGCTCCTGAAGCTCCTCCATATTCCGACGACCACCGAAGCCGCCCTCGCGCTGACGCAGGAGGAATTGCGCTCGCTCGTGCTGGAAGGACAGTATTTCCGCGGCAAGCATCGGTCGATGCTCGCCAACCTGCTCGACCTCGAGGCGATCAGCGTCGACGACGTGATGACCCCGCGCAATCAGATCCACGCGCTCGACCTCAACGACAAGCCGGCGCTCCTCGCCGAGCAGCTCGCGACGTCGTACCACACGCGGCTCCCCGCCTACGAGGACGCGCTCGACAACATCGTCGGCATCATTCACCTGAAGCAGGTCGTGCGCCTCCAGCACGGCGGCGCCGTCGATGCCGACGCGCTCCGGACGATCCTGCGTCCGGCCTACTTCGTGCCGGCCGGCACGCCCTTGCTCGTGCAGCTGCAGCAGTTCCAGACCGATCGCGAGCGCCTCGGACTCGTCGTCGACGAGTACGGCGAGCTGCAGGGCCTCGTCACCATCGAGGACATCATCGAGGAGATCATCGGCGATTTCACGACGCAGGCGCCGGACGCGGCGCAATCGTGGCGCCGGGCCCCCGACGGCAGCGTCGTCGTCGACGGGATGGCTCTGCTGCGAACGCTCAACCGCAAGCTCGGCACCCAGTTCCCGCTCGACGGGCCGAAAACGCTGAACGGACTCATCGTCGAGCAATTGGGCGAGATTCCCGATGCCGGGACCAAAGTTTCCGTCGCCGGGCAGGCGCTCGAGATCCTCCAAACGCAGGACCGGGCGGTCAAGGTCGTACGGCTGCTGGCGCCCGTGGGCCGAATTCCGGCCGCGGCTTTACAAAGCGGGGGCGGACAGGCATCATCGACTGGCTAAGTTTTATGCGATTGGAATATCGCGCCGGGAGGGGTGGCGGCCGCCAAGAAAAGGCATGTAAATTGCTTGCGCTGGTGATATCGCCACGCGCGCCCCTTTCCGCCCCCTTTCTCGATAACAACCGATGGCCACCCACGCCGCCTCCACACGCAACCTGAGCGGGTTCGCGCGCGCCCTCGCGCAGCATGGGTTGATGACCGAATACGAGGCTGAAACGCTGCAAAATCAGGCGCAGCAAGCGAACATCACGTTCGTCGAGCAGGTTCTCCAGGGCAAGCGGATGACGGCGACGCAGCTCGCGGTGTTCGGGTCACGAGCGTTCGGTGTTCCGCTGATGGATCTCGGGGCGTTCGATCTCGACCAGATCCACAAGGAACTGGTCGATACCAAGATGGCTGCGGCGCGGCGTGTTCTGCCGCTGCACAAGCGCGGCAACCGCCTCTACGTCGCGACGTCCGATCCAGCCAACCTGCAGGCGCTCGAGGAAGTCCGCTTCAAGACCAATCTGGTTGTCGAGCCGGTCGTCGTCGAGGACGACAAGCTCGGGCAGGCGATTGCCAAGCTGGTCGAGGCGAAGGGGGCGACGCTCGGCGAAGTCGCCGCGATGGAGGATCTGGAGCTCGATCTCCAGCAGGGCGGTCCGGTGCCTCTCACCGACGAGGAAAACCAGGAGGTCGAGGACGCGCCGGTCGTCAAGTACATCCAGAAGATCCTGATCGACGCGATCAACGCCGGCGTTTCCGACATCCATTTCGAGCCTTACGAAAAGTTCTATCGGATTCGCTACCGCCTGGACGGGATCCTGTCCGAGGTCGCGCAACCGCCTCTCGTGATCAAGGACAAGGTTGCATCTAGGATCAAGGTGATCTCGAAGCTCGACATTTCGGAGAAGCGCGTGCCGCAGGACGGGCGGATGAAGCTCGTCCTTTCGAAGTCGAAAGCGATCGACTTCCGCGTCAGCACGCTGCCGACGCTGTTCGGCGAGAAGATCGTGATGCGTATCCTCGACTCGTCGGGGATCAAGCTCGGGATCGAGGCGCTGGGCTACGACCCGGACCAGCAGGAACAGTTGATGTTTGCGATCGGCCGGCCGTACGGGATGGTCCTCGTCACCGGACCGACGGGCAGCGGCAAGACGGTGTCGCTCTACACGTGCCTCAACATCCTGAACCAGCCGGGAATCAACATCTCGACCGCCGAGGATCCAGCGGAAATCCAGCTCGCGGGGATCAACCAGGTCAACATCAACGAAAAGGCGGGCCTCACGTTCGCTACGGCCTTGCGCTCGTTCCTGCGTCAGGACCCGGACGTCATCATGGTCGGCGAGATTCGCGACCTCGAAACCGCCGACATCGCGATCAAGGCGGCGCAAACCGGCCACCTCGTGCTCGCCACGCTGCACACCAACGACGCCCCGACCACGCTGACACGGCTTCTCAACATGGGAGTGGCGCCGTTCAACGTCGCCTCGTCGGTGATACTGATCACCGCGCAGCGGCTCGGCCGCCGCCTTTGCGCGAACTGCAAGAAGCCGAAGGACATCCCGCCGGAAGCGCTGATCCAGGCGGGATTCTCCGAAGAGGACATCGACGGCACCTGGCAGCCGTACGGGCCGGTGGGCTGCGACAAATGCAAGGGGACCGGCTACAAGGGGCGGGTCGGCATCTACCAGGTCATGCCGATCTCGGACGAGATGCGCCAGCTCATCATGAGGAGCGGCACCGCGCTCGACATCGCCGACCAGGCGCGCAAGGAAGGCGTGCGCGACCTGCGCCAATCCGGTCTCATCAAGGTCAAGCTCGGCGTCACGTCGCTCGAGGAAATCGAAGCCATCACCAACGAGTGACGGCGCGACTTTTTTATCCAAGAGGTTCAAGCCATGGCCATCGCCACCGCCGCGCGCAGAGACATGAAGGTCAAGGAGTACACGTTCCTCTGGGAGGGCGTGGACCGCGCCAACCGCCAGACGCGCGGCGAGGCGAGGGGCGCTTCGGAAACCGTCGTCACGACCAACCTGCGCCGGCAGGGGATCCGGATCACCAAGATCAAGCGGCAGTCGTTCCGCGGCGGCAAGAGGATCACCGACAAGGACATGACGTTCTTCACCCGGCAGCTCGCGACGATGCTGCGCGCCGGTGTTCCGCTGCTGCAGTCGTTCGAGATCGTCGCGCGCGGCCACAGCAACGCGCGCTTTTCGCGCCTGGTGATGGACCTCAAGAGCCGCGTCGAAACGGGCTCGAGCCTGTCGCAGGCGTTCCGCGAGCACCCGGCCCATTTCGACAACCTCTACTGCAACCTCGTCGGCGCCGGCGAGACCTCCGGGATGCTGGACGCCATCCTCGACCGGCTGGCGACGTACAAGGAGAAGATTCTCGCGATCAAGGCCAAGATCAAGTCGGCGATGTTCTACCCGATTTCCGTGATCGTCGTCGCGACCGTCGTCGTCTGGGTGATCATGATCTTCGTGATCCCGGCGTTCAAGCAGGTGTTCTCGAACTTCGGCGCCGACCTTCCGGCACCCACATTGATGGTCATGGCGATGTCCGACTTTGTCGTTGCCTGGTGGTGGCTCGGCTTCCTGGTCATCATCGGCGCGATCATCGGTTTTTTCGCGCTTAAGCGACGATCGGCCGCATTCCGCTATGCGATCGACCGCATCGCACTTCGGCTCCCTGTCATCGGCGCCGTCCTCGAAAAAGCGACGATCGCCCGCTGGACGCGGACGCTGCAGACGATGTTCGCCGCCGGCGTGCCGCTGGTTGAATCGCTCGACGCGGTGGGGGGCGCCGCCGGCAATTCGGTCTACGCGGCCGGAACCAAGCGGATCCAGACCGAGGTCAGCACCGGGTCGAGCCTCACCAACGCGATGACCAACACGAACCTGTTCCCGTCGATGGTGCTCCAGATGACCCAGATCGGCGAGGAGTCCGGCTCGCTCGACAACATGCTCGGGAAAATCGCCGACTTCTACGAGCGCGAGGTCGACGATGCGGTGGCCGCGCTCTCCAGCCTGCTCGAGCCGATCATCATCGTGTTCCTGGGCGTGGTGATCGGCGGTCTCGTCGTCGCGATGTACCTGCCGATCTTCAAGCTCGGGCAGGTTATTTGATTCGCGGCAACCTCACGCGGATCACGCGCCACCTGCAGCGCATCGACTCAGAGGTGCGATCGACGATCACGGCGCGCCGCGTCTGTCGGCCGCCCCGCTTGATGGCGCTCGCAGCAGTGGATCCCGCGCTCGGACTGGGCGAGCACGGGGCCTGAGCCCTTCGCATGACCGATCCGCTCTTCTACACCGTCGGCGCGCTGGTCGTGGGGCTTTGTGTGGGCAGCTTTCTCAATGTCGTCATCCACCGGCTGCCCAAGATGCTCGAACGCGGCTGGCGCGCGCAGTGTGCCGAGCTTCGCGCCGAACCGCTGCCCGAAGAGCCCGCGTACAACCTCGTCGTGCCGCGGTCAGCGTGTCCATCCTGCGGGCACCGGATCAGCGCGCTCGAGAACATCCCGCTCCTTTCGTGGCTCGCGCTTCGCGGACGCTGCAGCGCATGCAAGAGCGCGATCCCGGTCCGCTATCCCGTCGTCGAATTGCTGGGCGGGCTGCTCGCCGCTTATGCGATCTACCGGTTCGGCGCGACGTGGAAGGGGGTCGGCGCATGCGTGCTGCTGTGGACGCTGCTCGCGCTGACCGCGATCGACGCCGATACTCAGCTGCTTCCCGATGATTTGACGCTGCCCCTGCTGTGGGCCGGCCTCGTCGTCAATTTGTGGGGAACGTTCGCCCCGCTCGGCAGTGCGGTCGTCGGGGCTGCCGCAGGCTACCTTTCGCTCTGGAGCATCTATTGGTTGTTCAAGCTCGTCCGCGGCCGTGAGGGAATGGGCTACGGTGACTTCAAGCTGCTCGCGGCGCTGGGCGCATGGCTCGGCTGGCAGATGCTGCCGCTGATCGTGCTGCTGTCCTCGGTCGTCGGTGCCATCGTCGGCATCGCGCTGATCGTCTTCAAGGGCCGCGACCACAACATTCCGATCCCGTTCGGCCCGTATCTCGCGGTCGCCGGCGCGATCGCGCTGTTCTGGGGACCGACCCTCATGCGGTGGTACTTGCCGTGAGCGACGACGCTCGTTCCGACCCGCTCCGACGGGTTCGCGCGGAGGGCACGAACAATCCCTACGTCGTCGGACTGACCGGCGGCATCGGCAGCGGCAAATCGGCGGTCGCCGACGCCTTTGCCGCGCTCGGGGTCGACGTCACCGACACGGATTGGCTCGCGCATTCGCTTACGGCTCCCGGCGAGCCGGGGTACGAAGCGGTCCTGAACGCGTTCGGCGCGGCGATGCGGCGACCTGACGGCACGCTCGACCGGGCCCGCCTGCGCAACCTCGTGTTCACGGACGCCGCGGCATGCGCGAAGCTCGAGTCGATCCTGCACCCGCTGATCCGCGGCGCAGCGCAGCGGGAAATCACCGGGTGGAAAAGTCCTTACGGCATCCTCGTGGTCCCATTGCTGTTCGAGCGCGGCGGCCTCGCGTGGATCGTGGCGCGCGCGCTCGTCGTCGACTGCCCCGAAGGCGAGCAGGTACGGCGCGTCGTCGCGCGCAGCGCGCTCGCTCCCGCCGAGATTCGCGCGATCATGGCGACGCAGCTGTCGCGAGAGGATCGCCTCGCTCGGGCCGACGACGTGATAGACAACTCGGGTCCGCTTGCCTCGATCGGCCGCCAGGTGGCCGAACTCGACCGGCGATACCGAGCATTTGCCGCGAACCACGGCCAGCCAACCGGTCGCGTCCCCTAGACTTGGTGCAGAATGCGGCCTTGACACGCACGATCGACGCACGTCGTGATCCGATACGAGCATCCACTTAACGAGCGCATCCGCACGCTGATGCGCCTCGAGGTTCTCTTCCATCGTGCGCGATTCTTCGCCGCGCGGACCGAGGCACCGGATCATCACGCAGCGCTCCTCGCGTTGTTCGAGATCACCGATGTCGCCGCACGCGCCGATCTGAAGACCGACATGCTGCAGGAGCTCGAGCGACAGAAGCAGCTGCTTTCGCCGCTGCGCAACAACCCGGCGATCGAGACGCGCGTGCTCGAACCGCTGCTCTCGGAAATCGACCAGGCGAGCGGCGCGCTGCTCGCGCACGCGGGACGGGCGGGCTCGCACCTGCGGGAGAACGAATGGCTGATGACGATCAAGCAGCGCACCGCGATTCCGGGCGGGGTCTGCGAGTTCGATCTTCCCGCCTACCATTACTGGCTCAACGCCGATCCCGCCGCGCGCCAGAACGATCTGAAGGCGTGGATCGAGCCGTTTCTGCCACTCCATGACGGTCTCGCGATCATTCTGCGGCTGCTGCGCGACAACGGCCGTGCCAGCCGGCAGATCGCCTACCGTGGGGTGTTTCAGCTGATGCTTACGACCTCCAAGGTCGCGCAACTCCTGCGCTTGTCGGTGGGCCGCGACCTGCCCTGCGTTCCGGAGATCAGCGCGAACAAGTACGCACTCAACATCCGGTTCATCGGACTCACCGGCATGGATCGAGGTTCGGTCTACGACCGCGACGTCGAATTCGAGCTGATGTTCTGTAATCTCTGATCCGCGAGACTCAGAACGACGTGAGGTTCACCCCCGCGGCGCCGACGGCGACATACCCGATCGCGAGCGTCAGCGTGGAAACGCCCGTGAATGTCACCGCGTAGAGATCGCTGGTCGTTCCCGAGACGGCCGGCTGCCAAGTGATGCCGTCGGTGCTGTTGAAGATGGCGCCTCCCGTGCCGACCGCCACGAATTGCGACCCATGGACAGCCGCCGTCAGCGAAACCGGGGCTATCGGCGCCTGCGCCGTCCAAGTCGTGCCGTCGGGGCTCGTCACCAGAGTGCCGGCCGCGCCGACGGCGACGAATATCTCGACAAGGCTGCTCGCGCTAACGCCCGCGGTAACCCCCCGGAGGTCGAGCGCCGTCTGCGAGTTGCCTACCGCCCACGTCGTGCCGTTCGCGCTCGACAGGAGCGCTCCCCCCGCACCCACGGCCACGAACACATTGCTCGTATTGACGGCTACCCCGTAGAGGTCGCTTGTCGTGCCGGAGGTCTGGGCGGTCCAGGTCGATCCACTGTCCGTGCTGGTGACAATCGTACCACCCGCGCCTACCGCGACGACGAAGAGGCCCGTCACCGTCACACCATAGAGATTGCTGGCGGTCCCCGATGTGCTCGTGGTCCACGTGATGCCGTCGGCGCTCTTGACGATCGTTCCGCCGTCACCGACGGCGACGAACTGGGTACCGGCGAACACGACGGCGTTGAGGTTTGCGGCGACGTTCGAGGTCCTCGCAGTCCAGGTCAGGGCATCGGAACTCGAGAAGATGGCTCCGCCCTGGCCAACGGCAACGTAAGTGTTGCCGCTCGACGTCTGGTTCGACGCGGTCGCCGGTGTGTAGGCGACGCCTCGCAGATTGCCGGTCGCGAGCGGCGTGCCGACGCTCCACTGAGCGCCGGCGGCGCGCGGCGTGAAGGTCACGGGCGCGCTGTCGGGACCGCCGGATCCGCCATTGATCCTGCCGTTGATGACCGCCGAATACTCGGTGCCGTTGAGGAGGCTCGTGAGAAGATAAGGCGACGTGACGCCTCGCTTGATCACGCATCCGGCGGTATTCGAGCAATTGTCGGAACTGACGTTCGGAGCCGTGGCGACCCAGATCCAGTACTCGACGTCCGACTCCATGTTCCAGGAGATCGTTGCGCTGCTGTCGTGCGGGACGGCCGCTACATTGGTCGGCGCCGACGCCGAGCTCCCACCCCCGCCGCAGCCGACGATGGCCAAGGCGGCGAGCAGCGCGGCGATCCACGAGAAGACCACTTTCATTGCAATTCCTTGTACTCGATTGATAACGGAAAGCGTCTGTTGCATGCTAATGCTGACGTGGCCGAAGCATGGAGTAAGTCCCTTGCCGCTCGCCACCCACCACTGTGCCGACACCGCGCAAAGCTCCTTGTGCCGAGGGCGCAAACGCTGACTCGATGGCATCGCCGCGCATTGTAGCCTGCCCGCATTGCGGGACACCCGTCGAATGGACGCCGGCATCGCGCTGGCGGCCGTTCTGCTCGGAACGTTGCCGGCTGATCGATCTCGGCGCGTGGGCGTCGGAAGCGTACCGCGTCCCGGTCGCGAACTCGCCTGAAGCGGAGGGTGGAGAGACGCCAATCGACGACGAGCACCCGACGGCTTCCCGCGGGAAGTGAATCCACGGATCCCCGTCCTCGCCGCCATCGCGGGCGAAGATCTCTCTCGGCGCACCGGCCGATGCTCGTCAGGCATTCCATGCAGCACGCCTCAGCGCGACGCCGTGCGCACCGTGAGCGATCGCGACCTCGAGATCGGCGCCCGTGAGGCCGCCCAGCGCGAACACCGGCAGCGCAGCCCCCGCTGCGGCCGCGGCGAATCCTTCCCACCCGAGCGTCACGGCGCCGGGATGGGACGGCGTAGCCCGCACCGGGCCAAGCAGCGCGAAATCGAGCATCAGCGAGCCGGCTCTCGCGACGTCCTCGCGTGTGTGGCACGACGCCCCGCACAGGAGGTCTTTTGGGCGCAGGTGCGCCGCGCAAAGCGTGGCGGCGGTCCAATGCACCCCGGCGCAACCCCAATCGCGCGCGCGTTGCTCGCTTCCGTTCAGCAATACCGACACACCGTGCGGACGGCCAAGGGCGAGCAGCGCAGTGCACAGCGCACGCTGTCGGGCCTCGGGCCAGTCCTTTTCGCGGAACTGGACGAGCTTCAAGCCTCGTTCGAATGCCAAACGGGCGCGCTCGAGGAATACCGCTTCGCCCAGGTCTGATGCCATCGTGATGCCGCAGACGGGCGGCAGGACGAGCGCGCGCAGCACACGCGTGTTGGCGGGGAGAAGCGGAGCGACGGTGAATCGCCCCGGCGTCTGCCAGGCGAACGCCTGTCCGTCATGGCCGACGGGATCGCCGATCCAGTCGAAGACGCGGAAGAAATGGAGCTCGACATGCGCGTGCGGATAGACGAAGCGCTGCGTGAGCCACGGTGCCGCACGCCGCACCCTGAGACCCAGCTCCTCGGCGAGCTCGCGGTCGAGCGCATGGCGTGGCGTTTCGCCGGGCTCGAGCTTTCCGCCGGGGAATTCCCAGTAACCGGCGTAGGCCTTGCCATGCGGGCGTTGCGCAAGGAGCACCTGTCCATCCGGCCTCGTGATGACGGCCGCCGCGACCTCGACGATGCCCTCCGTCACGTCGCGGGAGACCGGCGTTTCAGCGCCGCGGCGCCGGCGTAGCTCTTCGCGAACTGCCAGGCGATGCGACCGCTGCGCGACCCCCGTTGCAGCGCGAACTGAAGCGCGTCGCGCGTGCGCGCTGCGGCGTCGCCTTTGGACTTCGGCGTCCCGACGCCAAACACATCGAGCCAGCTCGCGACGGCAGCAAGATAGTCGTCCTGGCTGAACGGGTAGAACGAGATCCAGAGCCCGAAGCGCTCGGAAAGCGAGATCTTTTCCTCGACCGACTCGCCGGGATGCACTTCCTCGCCGACGTGCCTGGTCTCGAGATTCTCGCTCATGTATTCCGGAAGCAGATGCCGGCGGTTGGACGTCGCGTAGATCAGCATGTTCGGCGACGCCGCGGCAATGGTGCCGTCGAGCATCACCTTGAGCGCCTTGTAACCCGCTTCCCCCGCGTCGAACGTGAGGTCATCGCAGAAGATGATGAAGCGTTCGCGGCGGCGGGCGACCTGCTCCGCGATGTCCGGCAGATCGACCATGTCGGCCTTGTCCACCTCGATGAGGCGCAGGCCCTTCGCCGCGTACTTGACCAGCATGGCCTTGACGAGCGAGGACTTGCCGGTGCCTCGCGAGCCGGTCAGGAGCACGTTGTTCGCCGGCAATCCGGCGACGAACTGACGGGTGTTGGCATCGATGGCATGCTTCTGGGCGTCGATTGCGACGAGATCGGAGAGCCGAATGGTGTGCGGGTGCGCGACTGCCTGCAGATAGCCCCGCCCTGCACGTTTGCGCCAGCGGAAGGCGTGCGCGTTCCAGTCGGGCGCCGGCGGCACGGCCGGAAGCACGGCCTCGACGCGCTCGAGAATGGCCTCGAGGCGCTTGAACAGCGCTGCCATGTCGGCGACCGAGACCATGTCAGCTGCGATAGTCGGCGTTGATGCTCACGTAATCGTGCGAGAAATCGCACGTCCAGACGGTCGCGCTTGCCGCGCCGCGCCCCAGGCCGATGCGTACCGCGATCTCGTCCTTCTTCATCACGCGCGCACCGTCTTCCTCGCGATAGGACGGCGCGCGGCCGCCGTGATCGACGACGAGCACGTCATCGAGCCAGAAGGAAACTCCCGCCGGATCGAGGTCGGGCGGGCGCTGCGTTGCCGATCGCGCAGACGATCCGGCCGAGATTCGGGTCCGACGCGAAGAATGCCGTCTTCACCAGCGGCGAATGCGCGACGCCGAGCGCGATCGCCCGGCATTCGGCGACGTCACGACCGCCCTCGACCGCGATCGTGATGAACTTGGTCGCGCCTTCGCCATCGCTGACGATCGCCTGGGCGAGCTCGGTCGCGACGTCGATGAGCGCGGCACGGATCGGTACGAGGCGCGCGTCGTCGGCGCGCGCGATCGGAGCGAGATCGGCCCTGCCCGTCGCGACGATGACGAAGCTGTCGTTGGTCGACGTGTCGCCGTCGACGGTGGCGCGGTTGAACGACAGATCGGCGATCTCGCGCGTGAGGATCGCGAGCAGATCGGCGGCGAGCGGCGCGTCGGTGGCGACGAACGCGAGCATCGTCGCCATGTCCGGATGGATCATCCCTGCGCCCTTCGCGATGCCGGTGACGGTGACCGGAGTGCCGCCAACCGCAACCCGCCGCGATGCGCCCTTGGGCACCGTGTCCGTCGTCATGATCGCACGAGACTGCGGCAAACCAGTGATCCGGCGCGAGCGCCGCCTGCGCCGCCGGCAGCGCGGCGACGATCTTTTCGACCGGCAGCGGCTCCATGATCACGCCGGTCGAGAACGGCAGCACGTCGCGCGCCGTGCAGCCCGAGCAGCGATGCCACCGCGGCACACGTTGCCTCGGCATCGGCGATCCCGCGCTCGCCGGTCCCGGCATTCGCATTGCCCGCGTTGACGACGAGCGCGCGAACGCCGGCAGTGCCTTCGAGGTGCCGACGGCAGACTGTAACGGGCGCCGCGCAAAAACGGTTCTGCGTGAATACGCCCGCGGCGACGGTGCCGGCGTCGAATGCAACGAGCAGCACGTCGTCGCGCGTCCAGTTCTTGATTTTCGCCGCCGCGGTGCCGAGCGTGACACCCGGGACGGGCAATAGATCGGCGGCGCGCGGCGGTGTGTAGCGGACGGGCATGGAACGGCGATTCGGAATGTGCGCCGCGATTCTAGCTCAGGCGCTCGAATTGATGACCGGCACGACGCACCGACCAACCGGTGATGCGAGCCGGTGCGCGCAATAAGCGGCGTCCGATGCCTTTGCGGACGCCGTCTTCATTGGGCGCCACGGACGCTGCGTACTCACTTCGCGTAATGATGGCTTACGGCGCCACGAGTCAAGCCAGGCGCCCGTGACAATGTTTGTACTTCTTGCCCGACCCGCACGGGCACGGATCGTTGCGGCCGACTTTCTCGCTCGCGCGCACGAACGGCGCTGCCGGCGGCGGGTCGGCGTCCGCGGTGGCGAGCGCCTCGTCGTAATCGGCGTGCTGGTACTTGACGTTGGACACCGCCGGCGCTTCCTCGACCGCCGCGACGTCCTCTTGCGTGCGCACCTGGACCGTCAGGACGATCCTGACCACGTCGGTCTTGATCCGGTCGAGCATGTCGGAAAAGAGCTCGAACGACTCGCGCTTGTACTCCTGCTTCGGGTTCTTCTGCGCATAGCCGCGCAGATGAATGCCCTGGCGCAGATGGTCGAGATTGGCGAGGTGATCGCGCCAGTGCTGGTCGAGCGTTTGCAGCATCAGGCTGCGCTCGAACTGGCGCATCAACTCCGGTCCGACCTGCGCCTCCTTGCTCGCGTACTGGTCCAGCGCCTGCCGGGCGAGACGCGCGCGGAGTGTCTCGTCGGTGAGCTCCGGGTCGTCCTTCAGCCATTGCCCAACGGGAACGGTCATCTGGAAATCGGATGCAAACGCCGTTTCGAGGCCGGCAATGTCCCATTGCTCCTCGACCGACTCGGGTGGCACATAGCGACGGACCGTCTCGTCGATCAGCCCGCCGATCATGTTGCGGATGGTGTCGGCGATATCGGCCGACTCGAGCAGTTCGTTTCGCTGCTGGTAGATGACGCGGCGCTGGTCGTTCGCGACGTCGTCATACTCGAGCAACTGCTTGCGGATGTCGAAGTTCCGCGACTCGACGCGCGTCTGCGCCTTGGCGATCGACCGGTTGACGATCGGATGCTCGATCGGCTCGCCCTCCGGCATCTTGAGCTTCTGCATGATCGTGCCGAGCCGCTCGCCACCGAAAATGCGCAGCAGCGGATCCTCGAGGGACAGGTAGAAGCGCGAGCTGCCCGGGTCGCCCTGGCGGCCGGAGCGACCGCGCAGCTGGTTGTCGATCCGGCGCGACTCGTGCCGCTCGGTGCCGACGATGTGCAGCCCGCCGGCCGCGACCACGGCCTCGTGCTTCAGCTGCCAATCGGCGCGCAGCTTCGTAATTTCGCGCTCCTTGTCGCTCACCGCAAGCGCCTCGTCGTCGCGCATCTTCAGGATCACCGCCTCGAGCGCGCCTCCCAGCACGATGTCGGTACCGCGGCCCGCCATGTTGGTCGCGATCGTGATCGCTTTCGACTTGCCGGCCTGCGCCACGATCTCCGCCTCGCGCGCATGCTGCTTCGCGTTCAGCACCTGATGGGGAAGCCTTTCCTTCTCGAAGTGCTTCGACAGGAGCTCCGAGCTCTCGATCGACGTCGTGCCGACGAGCACCGGCTGCCCCCGGTCGAAGCAGTCCTTGACGTCCGCGACGATCGCCTCGACCTTCTCCTGGAACGTACGGTAGACCTGGTCGTTCTCGTCGCGGCGGATCATCGGCATGTGCGTCGGGATCACGACCGTTTCCAGGTGATAGATCTGCTGGAACTCGAAGGCCTCGGTATCCGCGGTGCCGGTCATGCCGGCGAGCTTGCCGTACATCCGGAAGTAGTTCTGAAACGTGATCGAGGCGAGCGTCTGGTTTTCGCGCTGGATCGGGACACCTTCCTTGGCCTCGACCGCCTGATGGAGGCCGTCCGACCAGCGGCGTCCGGACATCAGCCGGCCGGTGAACTCGTCGACGATGACGACCTCGCCGTTCTGGACTACGTAGTGCTGATCACGGTGGAACAGCGCATGCGCGCGGAGCGCTGCGTACAAGTGGTGCATCAGCGCGATGTTGTGCGCGTCGTACAGGCTCGAGCCTGCCGGCAGCAGCCCGGCTGCCGCGAGAATTCCCTCAGCGTGCTCGTGGCCCTCCTCGGAGAGCAGCACCTGGTGTGCCTTTTCGTCGACCCAGTAATCGCCGGGACCTTTCTCGTCGGCCTGCCGGGTCAGCTTGGGCGCAAGTTCGTTCAGCCGGTAGTAGAGGTCGACGTTGTCGTCGGCCTGGCCAGAGATGATGAGCGGTGTGCGCGCCTCGTCTATCAGGATCGAGTCGACCTCGTCGACGATCGCGTAGGTGAGTCCGCGCTGAACACGCTGCGAGGCCTCGAACACCATGTTGTCGCGCAGGTAGTCGAACCCGAACTCGTTGTTGGTCCCGTAGGTGATGTCCGCGCCGTAGGCCACCTGCTTCGCCGCATGGTCCATCTGGGACAGGTTGACGCCGACGGTGAGGCCGAGGAAGCGGTAGATCCGTCCCATCCAGTCGGCGTCGCGCTGCGCGAGGTAGTCGTTGACGGTGACAATGTGGACGCCGTTGCCGGAGAGCGCGTTGAGATAGGCGGGAAGCGTCGCGACGAGCGTCTTGCCCTCGCCGGTGCGCATTTCCGAGATCTTGCCGTTGTGGAGCGCCATTCCGCCGATCAGCTGGACGTCGAAATGGCGCATCTGCAACACCCGCTTGCCGGCCTCGCGGACGACGGCGAAGGCCTCCGGCAGCAGGTCGTCGAGCGTTTCCCCCTTCGTGAACCGCTCCTTGAACTCGGAAGTCCTCGCCTTGAGCGCTTCATCGGTCATCGCGGAGATCGCGGGCTCGAACGCGTTGATCTGCCGGACAACAGCGCCGTATTCCTTCAGCAGGCGCTCGTTTCGGCTGCCGAAGATGCGGGTAAGGATGTTGGAGATCATGTAGGCCGTAGGTATCGCCAGCGACGGAAAAAACAAGGGGTGAGGACCGCCTCACCCCTCATTTCCGTCCGCGGCGTCCGCCGCACGTGGCGCCGGAACTCTAATTGGAGGATTGCAGGAAGCGCGCCGGATTCTGCGGCACACCGTTCAGCCGGACCTCGAAATGCAGGTGCGGGCCCGTCGAACGGCCGGTCGATCCCACCGCTGCCACGCGCTGACCGCGCACCACGAGGTCGCCTTCGCGCACGAACACCTGTGACGCGTGGGCATAGCGCGAAACCAACCCGTTGCCGTGGTCGATATCGACCATCTTACCATATTGCGGGTGCCAGCCCGCATAGACGACCTTGCCGCTCGCCGCGGCGACGATCGGCGTGCCGATGTTGGTCGGAAAGTCGATCCCCTCGTGAAACGACTGCAGGCCGGTGAACGGATCGATCCGATAACCGAAATTCGACGAGAACCACCCGTCGACGATCGGATCCAGTGTGGGCAGGAATTTGCGGTTGGCCGAATCGGCGACGAGCAGCGCCTCGAGCACACCCAGCTGGTCCGAGCGCTCGTCCACCTGCCCTGCCAGCTTCGCGAGAAGCTCGGAAAATTCCTGCACCGACAGTTGGTGCGATGGCAGCGAGGATTCCGCACCGCCGCGGCCCGGGATCACTCCGGATTGCAGCGATGGCAGCTCCTGTGGCTTGAGCCCCGCGATCCGGGCGAGCCGCTCGCCAAGGCCATCGAGGCGCAGCATCTGGGCCTGCAGCTCGCCCAGCCGCAGCGCCATCGCGTTCAAGTGGCCCTGGACGATTTGCTGCGTCTTCTGCGCCTCCTCCCTCTGGTCGGCGAGCACCATCGCCTGCAGCCACGGATTCTGGCTGGCCGCCGCATACCTGAGCGTAACGAAATTGAAGAGCAGGGTGAAGGCGAGAAACAGCACGAGGAGCCCGAAGCCGCCGGCAGTCCAGTGGCGCCAGTCGAGGGTCAACGTGCGGGCACGCGCGGTGGCGCTGGAGAGCAGAATGATGTTCAATCGAATCCTCCTCCTAGCGCTCCGTTCGCTGAGCCGCCGCAAGCACCGCCCGACAGCCTTGAACCCCATGCCGCGTACGCCGCAATCGCTGCAGCGCATTCTCGCCAACGACCCGTTGCTGGGACCGTGGAACGTTCGCCGTCAGCATGAAGAAATGCTGACCGGCATTGTTCGTCGGTGCCTGCCCCGCCCGCTCGCCGAGCGCGTCCACGTCGCCGACGTCCAAGGCGCCGAATTGGTGCTCGCCGCCGAGGCCGGCGCCATTGCTGCGGTGGTCAAGCAGCGCGGCCCGGACCTGATTGCGGCGTTACAGCGCGAAGGCTGTCAATTTACTGTAATCCGGGTGCGCGTGCAAGTTCGGGGCGTCCCGGCGTCTGCGCCGAAAGAGGCTATGAAACAGGTGGATAGATCATGCTTTCAGCCGCTGGCGCGTCTCGCGCGCGAACTCCCCGGCGGCCCGCTCAAGACGGCGCTGGCGCGGTTCCTGCGGCGCGCGAGCTGATCGCTAGCGGTGCAATTCGGCTCAAAGAAACGGCCCGACCAGCCGCTCGAACGCGAAGGACAGCAGCACCACGATCAGAAGGACGAGCGTGAATTTGATCACCTGTCCGATGAATCGGAGGTAACGGCGGTTCCTCGAGTAAAGGTACAGGAGCCCGGCTACGCCGATCGCTGCGAGCGCGAGGAAGAGCAGCAGGCGGACCAGGATCACGGGTTGTCATTCCCGCGGAGGCGGGAATCCATCGGCTCGTCAATTGCTGCAGGACACTGGGATCCCCGCCTTCGCGGGGACGACGACCAGGGCCTTCGCGTGCCCCGCAATCAGACAGCCGACAATTGCCAATCCTGGAATGCGGTCGGCACGTCGCGTTCCTCGGTAAAGGTCACGAGCTCGAAGGCATCGCTTCGCGCGAGGAGCGCTCGGGCCAATGCGTTATTGAGCCCGTGGCCGGACTTGAACGCCGTGTACTGACCGATCAGCGGATGGCCGAGGAGATAGAGGTCGCCGATCGCATCGAGCACCTTGTGTTTGACGAACTCGTTGTCATAGCGCAGACCCTCGGTGTTCAGCACCCGAAAGTCATCCAGCACCACCGCATTCTGCAGGCTTCCGCCCTGAATCAGGCCGGCGGCACGCAGTGCCTCGACGTCCTGCATGAATCCGAACGTTCGCGCTCGCGCGACCTCCTTTACGTACGAGTGGAGCGCGAAATCGATGACGACCTGCCGGTTTTCCGATCCGAACATCGGATGCGGAAAATCGATCGTGAAGTCGAGCTTGAGCCCGTTGAACGGGTCGAACCGCGCCCATTTGTCGCCGTCCCTCGCTTCGACGGGGCTGAGAATGCGCATGAAGCGCTTCGGCGCGTCCTGCTCGACGATTCCCGCCGACTGGAGCAGGTAGACGAAAGGTCCGGCGCTGCCATCCATGATCGGGATCTCGGGACCCGCGACGTCGACATGCAGGTTGTCGATGCCAAGACCCGCGAGCGCCGACATCAGGTGCTCGACCGTCGAGATCGACGCCCCATCGCCGCTGAGGGCCGAGGACAGGCGGGTGTCGCCGACGTGCAGCGCATCGGCCGGCATCGTGACCGGTTGGGCAAGATCGACCCGGTGAAAGACGATTCCCGAGTCCGCTCCGGCAGGCCGCATCACGAGGTCGACGCGTGCACCCGTATGCAAGCCGACGCCGGTCGTCTTGATTGTCGTTTTGAGCGTCCGTTGCTTCAGCATCGCGGGAGCCACGTTGAAATTCCGTAACGGTTCAATGACTTACATTTTCAATGGTACCACATTGCGCCACCGATCGCGAGGCGCGGCAACAAATCGTTGCGTATGGACGCTCGGACGTGGCGGGACAACGGTCGGCGCGCTCATTGCCGGCATTGCCCATCGTCGGCCTCTGCGACGGAAAAGGCAGCCGATCGCCGGACCCGCGACCGACCTCCATCGCTCGGCGACGCGCGGCCCGGGCACGATTCGCATGTGCCCGTTACGCCTCTAGGCGGGCGCCACCCGCGCTCGCAGACGCGCGCTTCGGCTCATCGCTCACTGACGCTCGCCCGCCCCGCGCTCAGTCGGCCTGCTTGCGCAGAAAGGCGGGGATCTCGGTTGCGTCGAAAGCCGGGGCCGCGCCCGCCGGCGGCGTCCTGCCGCGGCGAACGACGGCCGGCTGATCGAGATCCTCATAATTGATGTTCTCGACGGAGACGCCGACGTTGTCGGTGCCGGTCCGCTGCAGCACCTGTGCCGGCTCGACCAGCGAGATGCTGGGTGCGCGCTGCTGTTTCGCAGCCGTTCCGCCTAGGCCCGTCGCGACCATCGTCACGCGCAGGCGATCCTCCATCCCGTCGTCGATCACCGTGCCGACGATCACCATCGCATCGTCGGCGGTGAACTCCTTGATGGTGTTCATCACCTCGTGGTACTCCTTCATCCGCAGGCCCGCGGACGCCGTGATGTTGACCAGCACGCCCCGCGCACCCTGCAGGTTGACATCTTCGAGCAACGGGCTCTTCACCGCGGCTTCGGCGGCGAGGCGCGCACGATCCGCGCCGTTGGCAGTCGCCGATCCCATCATCGCCATGCCGACCTCGCCCATCACCGTGCGGACGTCGGCGAAATCGACGTTGACGAGTCCGGCGTTGTTGATCACCTCGGCGATCCCCGACACCGCGCCGTGCAGCACGTCGTTTGCGGCCGCGTAGGCGTCGAGCACGGAAACGTCCTCGCCCAGCACCTGCATCAGCTTGTCGTTGGGGATGATGATGAGCGAGTCGACCTTCTTCGCGAGCTCCTCGATCCCCGTCTGCGCGACGCGCTGGCGCTTGCCCTCGAAGGCGAACGGTCGCGTGACGACGGCGACCGTCAGGATGCTCATGCTCTTCGCGATGTCGGCGATGACCGGCGCCGCGCCCGTACCGGTCCCGCCGCCCATCCCGGCGGTGATGAACAACATGTCGGCGCCATCGATCAGCTCCATGATCCTGTCGCGATCCTCGTTCGCGGCGTCGCGGCCGATTTCCGGCTTGGCGCCCGCACCCAGCCCGCGCGTGAGCGTGCTGCCCAGCTGCAGCTGCACCGGCGCCGTCGAGCGCTTGAGCGCCTGGGCGTCGGTGTTGGCGCTGATGAACTCCACGCCCGAGAGCCCGCGGACGATCATGTGCTCGACCGCATTGCCGCCGCAGCCGCCGATGCCGATGACCTTGATGATCGCTCCCTCTTGCGGGGCCTCGTCGATGATTTCAAACATGGTGCGCTCCTTTCCTGTCTGTTTCGCCATGGTCTGCTCCGATGCCGCTGTCGTCTTGGTATTTCAACTGTTGTTCCCTGATTCCCACCGTCGTTTCTCCGATCCTCGATCCCTGCCCCGACCGTCCGAATCAAGCGAGCGCGCGGCGCCGCTTCGATTCGGACGCGTTGGACGTCGCCGCATCCGGTTGCCGCTGACGTCCAGCTAAAAATTCGCCTTGAACCATTGCTTCATCCGTTCGGCGACGCCGCCGATTCCCGTCGAGCGCGCGCGCGATTGCTGCGCCTCCAGGTATTGGTCGCGTCCTTCAAGCAGCAGCCCGACTGCAGTCGCGTAACGCGGGCTCCGGACGACGTCGGCGAGTCCGCCGCCGTACGCCGGCACGCCGACGCGCACCGGGAGGTGGAAGACTTCCTCGCCCAGCTCGGTCATGCCGGCGAGCAGCGCGCAGCCGCCGGTGAGCACGATTCCCGACGACAGGAGCTCCTCGAATCCCGAGCGCCGCAGCTCGGCCTGGACGAGCGTGTAGAGTTCCTCGATCCGCGGCTCGATCACTTCGGCGAGGGTCTGTCGCGAGAGCTTTCGCGGCGGCCGGTCGCCCACGCCCGGCACTTCGATGATGTCCTTGGGATCGGCGAGCTGGCGGAGCGCGCAGCCGTGGCGGAGCTTCAGCTCCTCGGCCTCTTTCGTCGGCGTGCGCAGCGTCATCGCGATATCGTTGGTCACCTGGTCGCCGGCGATGGGGATCACCGCCGTGTGGCGGATCGCACCGCTCGCGAAGACCGCGAGGTCGGTGGTGCCGCCGCCGATGTCCATCAGGCAGACGCCCAGCTCCTTCTCGTCGTCGTTCAGCACGGCGATCGCCGAGGCGAGCGGCTGCAGGATCACGTCCTTGACCTCGAGGCCGCAGCGACGCACGCACTTGACGATGTTTTCGACCGCCGAGACGGCGCCGGTGACGATGTGCACCTTGACCTCGAGGCGCACCCCGCTCATCCCGAGCGGTTCGCGCACGTCCTCCTGGCCGTCGATGATGAATTCCTGGGGCAGGATGTGCAGGATCTGCTGGTCGTTCGGGATCGCGATCGCCTTCGCGGTCTCGACGACACGGTCGATGTCGGCCTGTGTAACCTCCTTCTCCTTGATCGCGACCATGCCGCTGGAGTTGAGGCTGCGGATGTGGCTGCCGGCAACCCCCGTGTAGACCTCGGTGATCCTGCAGTCGGCCATCAGCTCGGCTTCTTCCAGCACCCGCTGGATCGACGCCATCGTCGCTTCGATGTTGACGACGACGCCGCGCCGCAGCCCGCGGGAAGGCTGGGTGCCGAGGCCGATGATGTTGAGGCCGCCCTCGGGCGTGACCTCGGCGACGATCGCGACGATCTTCGACGTTCCGATGTCGAGTCCCACGATCAGGTTCTTCGCTTCCTTCACCATCCGTTCACCATCGTCCTCTCGTCGTCCTCTTCGCGTTACGCGGCCGGTTTGCGCGCCGGCCGTTCCCGGAATTCCGGCACGCGCGCCGCGAAGCCATTGCGGTAGCGCAGATCGACGTGGTCGATCCGGGTGCCGGTTCGCAGCAGCACGCCCACGGTGCGCTCGTACGCATCGACAAAGCGCGCGAGCCGCTGGGCCGGCTCGTCGCGGCCGAGCTCGATCTCGAGTGCTCCGGTCTTCCCGGCCGCGCGGAGCCGCCAGCCGCCGCGCGGGGAAAGCGTCACTTCCTCGACCGAAAGCGAAAGGCGCGAGAGGAGTCCGCTCCATTCCCGATAGCGCATGGCCACGTCCGCCGCGCGCAAGTCGGGGCCGACGAATTGCGGCAGCTCGCCGTCGAAGTCGGCGCCGAAGACCTCGCCCTCGACGTCGACGAGACCGCTGTCGTTCCAGCGGGCCAACGGCACGTGCTCCTCGACCGTCACGTCGAGTCGATGCGGCCACTGGCGGCGCAACGCGACGCGGCGTACCCACGGCACGCGCGCGAGCGCGGTCCGCGCGCGATCGAGGTTCATCGTGAAGAACGTCCCGGCAAGCTCGTCGCGGATCACCGCTTCGAGATGCGCCGGACTCGTGCGCACGAGCGCCCCGGTGACGACGACCTCGCGGAACTCGAACACGGGCTGCCGCAGGAGCCAGGCGAGCGCGCCCCAGGCGAGCGCGCACGTCGCGATCAGCGCGAGGCCCGCGGCGATGGCGTTCAGCTGTCTCGCGTCATCCCACATGCGCACCCCGCAGGATTTCCACGCAAAGGTCGGCGAACGCGATCCCCGCTTGCCTGGCCGCCATCGGCACCAGCGAGTGGCCGGTCATGCCCGGCGACGTGTTCACCTCGAGGAAGGAATACGAGCCGTCGGCGCGCAGGATGAGATCGAGCCGGCCCCACCCGCTGCAGCCGACGATGTCGAACGCGGCGAGCGAGTCCGCGCGGATCTCGCGTTCCTTCGTCTCCGGCAGGCCGCACGGACAGAAGTATTTCGTCTCGGCGGAGAAATACTTGGCGTGGTAGTCGTAGTTGCCCTGCGGCGCCTCGATCCTGATCAGCGGCAGCGCGCGCCGCGCGAGGATCGACGCCGTGAGCTCGGTGCCGGTGACGAATTCCTCGACCAGCACGAGGTCGTCGTGCTTCGCGGCGGCCTCGTACGCGAGCGCCAGTTCGTCATGGTCGACGCTCGTTACTTTGGTGATCCCGATCGTCGAGCCTTCGCGCGAGGGCTTGACGATCAGCGGCAGTCCGAGCTCGGCGACCACGCGCATCCAGTCCGTCGCCGCCGTCACCACGCGGTAGCCGGGCGTCGGGATGCCGGCCGCCTGCCAGACGAGCTTGGTGCGCCACTTGTCCATTGCGAGCGCCGAGGCCATGACGCCGCTGCCGGTGTAGGGGATCCGCAGCGTCTCGAGCGCCCCCTGGACGGTGCCGTCCTCGCCAAAGCGGCCGTGCAACGCGATGAACGCGCGATCGAAGCCGTCGCGTTTCAGTTCCCACAGGTCGCGCCCGGCCGGGTCGAACGGGTGCGCGTCGATGCCTTTCTCGGACAGCGCCTTCAATACCGCGTTGCCGGACAGGAACGAGATTTCGCGCTCGGCGCTCGGCCCCCCCATCAGCACCGCGACCTTGCCGAATTCGCTCATCGGTGTGCCCCCACGCTTGCGGCTGACGCCGCTGCGCTGCCCCCCAAGGGGAAGCAATTCGCGCCTTGGGGCGGCCCGGCAGCGCGAATGCGTGCGCCGACGCTTCGGCGGCTCATCGTCCCTCTCCGATGACTCGCACCTCGGGCTCGAGCTCGATGCCGGTTCTTGCGTGCACCGTTTCGCGCACGTGCGCGATGATTGCCTCGATGTCGGCGGCGCTTCCCCTGCCGCCGGGATTGACGATGAAATTGGCGTGCTTCTCCGACACGCATGCGCCGCCGACCGCATAGCCCTTCAGGCCGCAAGCGTCGATCAGACGCGCCGCGTGGTCGCCTTCCGGATTGCGAAATACGCTGCCGGCATTGGGCAGGTCGAGTGGCTGCGTCGCGATGCGCCGCTCAAGGAGCGCGCGGATGCGCTCGCGCGCGGCCCGGCCGTCCCCTCTCGGAAAATCGAACCACGCCGCAGAGAAGATGCCATCAGGCGCGCGGCCATCGGCGCGGCGGACGATGCGATAGCCGATCGCGTATGCGGTCGCTGCTCGCTCCTCGAAGGATCCATCGCGCCCGAGCACCTCGACCCGCGCGACGAAACGCCAGGTTTCGCCGCCGTAGCAGCCCGCGTTCATCGCGAGTGCGCCGCCAACCGTGCCCGGTATGCCCGCGAGGAACTCCGCGCCGGCAAGGTCGTGGCGCGCAGCGAAGCGAGCCACCTTCGGGCTCGCAACGCCTGCCTCCGCATGGAGGAGCCCGTCGCGCATCTCGAGCTTGTTGAGCGCCGCGTGAAGGACGACGACCGTGCCGCGAACGCCGCCGTCGCGGATCAGCAGGTTGCTGCCGAGGCCGATGACCGTCAGCGGCTCGTCCGGTCGCAAGCTGGCGCACGAACGTCGCGAGGTCGTCGCGGTCGGCGGGCACGTAAACGCGGTCGCCCGCGCCGCCGCAGCGCCAGCTCGTGTAGCGCGCAAGCGGCGCGCCGCGCGTCAGCGTGCCGCGGAGCGCTTCGAACCGGCGCGGTTCGTTCATCATCATGCGGCCGCCAGTTGCGCCGGAACCTGTCCGATCGATCCCGCGCCCATCGTGACGACGACGTCGCCCCGCGCGAACGACGGCGCTGATCGCATCGGCCACCTCGGCGACAGTCTCGACGAACACCGGCTCGACCTTGTCCGGCGACGCGAATGGCGCGCGAGAGCGCACGACCGTCGGCGGCAACGATCGGGCTGCTCGCCGGCCGGATAGACGTCGGTGAGGATCAGCGCGTCGGCTGTCGAAAGGACGCTGCACGAAATCCTCGAACAGGTCGCGCGTGCGCGTGTAGCGGTGCGGCTGGAAAGCAAGCACGAGGCGCCGGCCCGGGAAGCTGCCGCGCACGGCGGCGATCGTCGCCGCCATTTCAACCGGGTGATGGCCGTAGTCGTCGATCAGCGTGTAGGCGCCGCCGGCAGCGAGCCTCACGTCGCCGTAACGCTGGAAGCGGCGGCCGACGCCGTGGAATTCCGCGAGCGCCTTCGCGATCGCCGCATCGGCGACCCCGACCTCGCGTCCGATCGCGATCGCCGCCAGCGCGTTGCGCACGTTGTGCGCGCCAGGAAGATTGAGGTCGACCGCCAGGTCCGGTGCCCCCGCCGCGCGCGCGACGAATCGCATCCGCCCACCGTGATTCGCGACGTCGACCGCGCGCAGACGGGCCCCTTCGGCCAGGCCGTAACTCACGATCGGCCGCGCGATCGACGGCGCGATCTCGCGCACGTTCGCGTCGTCGACGCACAGCACGGCGACGCCGTAGAATGGCAGTCGCTGCGCGAAATCGACGAACGCGCGCTTGAGCCTGCCGAAATCGTGGCCGTAGGTCTCCATGTGGTCGGCGTCGATGTTGGTGATCACCGCCAGCGCCGGCGACAGGTACAGGAACGAGGCATCGGACTCGTCGGCTTCGGCGACGAGGAAATCGCCTTTGCCGAGACGCGCATTGGCGTCGGCGGACAGAAGCCTGCCGCCGATCACGAACGTAGGATCGAGGCCGCCTTCGGCCAGCACCGAGGCGATGAGACTCGTTGTCGTCGTCTTGCCGTGCGTCCCGGCGACGGCGATGCCCGTCTTCAATCGCATGAGCTCGGCCAGCATCAGCGCCCGGGGCACGACCGGCACGCCTCGTTCGCGCGCGGCGACGACCTCCGGGTTATCGGGTGCAACCGCCGTCGACACGACGACCACGTCCGCGCGGGCCACGTGCGCCGCATCGTGGCCGATCGCGGTGGTAACGCCGAGTCCCGCGAGGCGCCGGGTGACCGCGCTCGCCGCAATGTCGGATCCCGAGACCTGATAGCCCTGGGTCGCAAGCACTTCGGCAATGCCGCTCATGCCGGCTCCGCCGATGCCGACGAAATGAATGCGCCTGACCTTGTGCTTCATCGCGCCACCGATCCCAACGCGATGCACGCATCGGCGACGCGATCGGCGGCGTCGCGGCGACCGACGTTGCACGCGGCTATCGCCATGCCGAGGAGGGCTTCGCGGGTGAGCGACGACAACCGCTCCGCGAGACTTTGCGGCGTGAGCTCGGGCTGCGCGATCCGGATCGCAGCGCCGGCATTGACGAGAAACGCGGCGTTCGCGCTCTGCTCGTCGGCGATGGCGCCTGGCAACGGCACGATGATCGCGGCGACGCCGGCGGCGGCGAGCTCGGCGATCGTCATCGCCCCACCGCGACACAGCACGACGTCGGCGTCGGCGTAGCGCGAAGCGATGTCGTCGATGAATGCGACGCATTCGGCGTCGACGCCCGCGGCGGCGTACGTCGCGCGCAGCACGTCGATGTGCTTCTCGCCCGCCTGGTGGACGACATGCGGACGCGCCGCAGGCGGAAGGAGCGCGAGCGCCGCGGGCACGCGTTCGTTCAGACCGGCCGCACCGAGGCTTCCCCCGACGACCAGCAGCCGCAGCCGACCCTCGCGTCCCGCAAAGCGCGCTTCGGGCCGCGGCACGCGCGTAATCGCGTCGCGCAGCGGATTGCCGACCCACTCGGTTTTCGCGGCGTGGCGGCCGCCGAAGGCGTCGGGAAAGCCGACGAGGATCCGGTCGGCGCCGTAGGCAAGGATGCGATTCGCAAGACCCGCGATCGCGTTCGCTTCGTGCAACAGGAGCGGTTTGGCCGTCGCCACGCCCATCAGCGCGCCGGGAAAGGAAGCAAAACCGCCGAAGCCCAGCACGACATCGGGCGCCCTGCGGCGAATGATCTTGAGGCTCTGCGCGCAGCCCGCCAGCAATGCGAGGGGCCCGAACACGAGTTGGCGCAGCCCTTTGCCCCGAATGCCCGCGAACGATATTCCCTCGAAGGCGATGTGATGCTCCGGCACTAGCTTCGCCTCCATGCCGCCTTTGGAGCCGACCCAGAATACCCGCCAGTCGCGAGCGATCAGCTTCGCCGCCACGGCAAGCCCCGGAAACACGTGGCCACCCGTGCCGCCGGTCGTGATCATCACGGTACCGACCGTCACGGCTGCGCCGCCGTGCCTGCGCCAGCCGCTGCTGCGCTGCGCCCAAGCAAAGAGCAGTTCGCGCCCCGAATCCGCCCCGCGGCGCTCATACGGTGAATCCCCGCAACAATCGTCGATTCTCGAAATCGACCCGCATGAGGATCGCAACGGCGACACAGTTGGCGACGATTCCGGATCCGCCGAACGACAGGAGCGGCAGCGTGAGCCCCTTCGTCGGCAGCATCCCCATGTTGACGCCGATGTTGATCAGCGCCTGCACGCCGATCCAGATGCCGATGCCGTGCGCAACGAGCGCCGCGAACGACCGCTCCAGCCGCGCCGCCTGCCGTCCGATTGCGTACGCGCGAAAGAGGAGCCACACGAACAGGCCCAGGATCGCGAGCACTCCGGCGAAGCCCAGCTCCTCGGCGATGACGGCGAGCAGGAAATCGGTGTGGGCCTCCGGCAGGTAGAGGAGCTTTTCCACGCTCGCGCCGAGCCCGACTCCCAGCCATTCGCCGCGGCCGAAGGCGATCAGCGAGTGCGAAAGCTGATAGCCCCTGCCGAAAGGATCGGACCAAGGATCGAGAAATGCGGCAAGCCGCTGCAGCCGGTACGGGGCCGCGACCAGGATCGCGGACAGACCGAGCGGCAGCAACAGCAGAAGCCCGAGGAAGAGTCGCCAGTCGAGGCCCCCCAGGAACAGGATCGCGAACGCAATCACGACGATGACCACGAACGCGCCGAAGTCGGGCTCGAGGAGCAGCAAGGCGCCCGTTGCCATCATCACCGCGAACAGCGGCAGGAAGCCGCGCAGCAGCGTCTGCTTCAGCGGCTGCTGCGCGTGCAGGAACGTGGCCTTGCGCACTGCATAGCTCGCCGCGTACAGGGCGACTGCGAGCTTCGTCAGTTCCGAGGGCTGCAGATTGATGACCACGAGCGACAGCCAGCGGCGGCTGCCGTTGACGGAACGGCCGAGGCCCGGCACGAGCACCAGCACGAGCAGCACGAACGCCGCACCGAACAGCCACGGGGCGGCGTGCTGCCAGACCTTCATCGGCACTTGGAACGCGACCAGCGCGGCAGCGAGGCCCGCAATCACGAAGATCGCGTGACGCAGCAGGAAATACCACGCGCGAAAGCCGGTATGCGACGACGCTTCCGCGCTCGCGATGGACGCCGAATAGACCATCACGACGCCGGCAGCGAGGAGCAGCAACGTCGCCCACGCGAGCGAGGCATCGTAGGCGAGCATCGTCCGCGGATGGCGCGGCCGCGCGAAGAGCGAACCGAGGCCCCCCGTCAAGCCGCGATGCTCGCGCGTCACGGTCGCGGTGATTGCCTCACGCATGGGGGGTCGCCTCCAGCGCAAGATGCGCGCGGACTTTCGCGACGAAGCGCTGCCCGCGCTCGACGTAGTTCTCGAACTGGTCGAGGCTCGCGCACGCGGGCGACAGCACCACGGCGTCACCGGGTTGCGCGAGCTCGAACGCGCGCGCCACCGCGACGTCGAGCGTTCCCGACCGCTCGACAGCGACTCGCGATCCCGCGAGCACGCGCTCGATTGCCGGCGCGTCGCGGCCGATCAGGAGCACGGCCCGGCAGCGGGTGTCGATCGCAGCGCGCAGCGGCGAGAAATCCTGTCCCTTGCCCTCGCCACCCGCGATCAATATCACCGGCCGCTCGAGTCCGGCGAGCGCCGCCTGCGTCGCGGCAACCGTCGTGCCCTTCGAGTCGTCGACATAGAGGACGCCGCCCGTTTCCGCGACGCGCTGCATCCGATGCGGTAGCCCCTCGAAGCGGGCGAGCGCCGCGAGCACGTCACGCTTCACCGGCGCGACAGCAGACGCGAGCGCGAGCGCCACGAGTGCGTTCAATGCATTGTGCCGACCCACGAGTTTGAGATCGGCAACCGGCAACAGGAGTGCGCCCCCGCGGGCGAGCCACACGTCGCGGCCGTCGCCGTCGCGATCGACGAGACCCCACGACTCTTCCGATTCCGGCAATCCCGCGCCGAAAGTCTGCACGAGACGCCCGGGAACGCGCATCGCGAGCGAGCGCGGGTCGTCGCGGTTGAGCACCTGGATGCCGCCCTTCCCGAAGATGCGTGCCTTCGCGCGGGCGTAATCGCCGATGCCGGCGTAGCGGTCGAGATGGTTTTCGGTGACGTTCAACACGGTCGCCGCCACCGGCGCGAGGGAGGCCGTCGTCTCCAGCTGAAAGCTCGACAGCTCGAGCACGAACACGTCCGGCCAGATGCCGCCGCGAGGCAGTGCGTCGAGCACCGCGTCGCCGATGTTGCCGGCGACGATCGTGTCCAGCCCCGCGGCGCGAACGAGCGCGCCTGTCAACGCCGTCACCGTCGTCTTGCCGTTCGAGCCGGTGATCGCAAGGACCTTTTGGGTCGCGGGCAGCGACCGCGCGAAGAGCTCGATGTCGCCGACGAGCTCGGCGCCGCGTGCGACCGCCGCAGCGATTTCCGGCGCATCCCTGGCGAGACCGGGGCTGATGGCGATCATGTCCGCGCCGGCAAACGTCGCCTTGCTGAATGGACCCGTCGCCAGTGGCACGCCGGGGAGCTTTGCCTGCAGCCGGTCGGCGAACGGTGGCGCGCTCCGCGTATCGGCGACACGCACGGCGGCGCCACGCGTCGCGAGGTGGCGCGCGAGGGAAAACCCGGTAAGCCCGAGCCCCAGCACGACGACATTGCGCCCGGCGTAGTCCATCTCAGTGCCCGCCCGACCGCCCGAAGGGCACGTGCGCCCCCTCGGGGGGAGAAACTGAGCGTGGGGGCATTCTCTCCCCCCCCCCCCCCCAAGGCCGTGCGCCCCCTCGGGGGGCAGCGAACAACGTGAGCGTGGGGGCGGTTCATCGGATCTTCAGGCTCGAAAGACCGAACAGCACCAGAAGCATCGTGATGATCCAGAAGCGCACGACGACCTGGTTCTCCTTCCAGCCTTTCAATTCGTAGTGATGGTGGATCGGCGCCATCCGGAACACCCGCTTGCCCGTGAGCTTGAACGATGCGACCTGGATCATCACCGACAGCGTCTCGACGACGAACACGCCGCCCATGATGAAAAGCACGATCTCCTGACGCACGATCACGGCCATCGTCCCCAGCGCAGCGCCCAGCGACAGCGCGCCGACATCGCCCATGAACACTTCGGCCGGATACGCGTTGAACCAGAGAAAGCCCAGTCCCGCGCCGGCCAGCGCGCCGCAGATCACGGCCAGCTCGCCCGCGCCGGGAATGAGCGGAAACTGGAGGTAGCGCGCGAATATCGCGTTGCCGCTGACGTAGGCGAAGATGCCGAGCGCCGCGCCGATCATCACCGTCGGCATGATCGCGAGGCCGTCGAGCCCATCGGTGAGGTTGACGGCGTTGCTGGTGCCGACGATCACGCAGTAGGTGAGCGCGATGAAGCCCCAGATCCCGAGCGGATACGACACGGTCTTGAAGAACGGCACGATGAGGTCGGTCTTCGGCGAAAGGTTCACGTTGAAGCCGCTGCCGATCCAGGCGAAGAACAGGCGCTGCAGCTGGGTGTTGTCGGGCGCGGACACCGAGAACGCCAGATACAGAGCGGCGACGAGACCGATGATCGACTGCCAGAGGAATTTCGAGCGCGCCGAGAGCCCCTTCGGATCGCGGCGGGCGACCTTCCGGTAATCGTCGATCCAGCCGATCGCGCCAAATCCCAGCATCACGAGCAGCACCACCCACACGAAGCGGTTGGCAAGATCGCCCCACAGCAGCGTCGTCACCGCGATCGACACCAGAATCAGCGCGCCGCCCATCGTCGGCGTTCCCGCCTTGGCAAGATGCGTCTGCGGGCCGTCGTCGCGCACCGCCTGGCCGATCTTCATTCGCGAGAGCCACGCGATCATCCTGGGCCCGACGATGAACGAGATGAATAGAGCCGTCATGCAGGCGAGCACCGCGCGAAGCGTCAGGTAGCCGAAGACGTTGAACGCGCGGACGTCCTTGGCGAGAAGATCGGCGAAAAGAAGGAGCATCAGTGCGCTCCCTCGCCGGCACCGCGACCGGACAGCGCGACGACGATGCGTTCCATCCGCATGAAGCGCGAGCCCTTAACCAGAACAGTCGTTCCTGGCCGCGCGGCGGCGGCAACGTGATCGGCCAGCGCCTCGACCGTGGCGAAATGCTCCGCGCCGGCGCCGAATGCCGCGGCAGCGTCGCCCGCAAGCGTGCCGGTCGTGAGCAGCCGATCGATGCCGCGCTCGCGCGCGTAGACGCCCGCTTCGCGATGGAACGCCGGTCCTTGCGCGCCGACTTCGCCCATGTCGCCCAGCACCAGCCATTTCGGCGAAGGCGCGCTCGCCAGAACGTCAATCGCCGCGCGCACCGAATCGGGATTCGCGTTGTACGTATCGTCGATCACGGCAGCGCCGTTTGCCGCGCGCGTCGCCGCGAGCCGGCCGCTGACCGGGCGGAACGATTCGAGGCCACGGACAACCGCGGCGAGCGGCACGCCGATGGCGAGCGCCACGGTCGTCGCCGCGAGCGCGTTGCTCGCGTTGTGCCTGCCGGGCGCCACGAGCGCGATCGTCGCATCGCCCGTCGGCGTCGACACGTCGAGCGCCCCGCCGACGCTGCCTCCCACGAACCGCCCGCGCACCGCCGCCGGGTGATCGAGCGCGAATTCGACCGTACCGACGCGCTCGCCTGCGCGGGCGGCGTCACGCCAGACGCCGACATGGGCGTCGTCGGCATTGACGACCGCCACGCCGCCCGGCAGGAGCGCGCGGATCAGGTCGGCATGTTCAGCGGCGACATCCGCGACGCTTACCATGAATTCCTGGTGCTCGCGCTGCGCGTTGTTGACGAGCGCGACGGTCGGTCGCGCGATCGCGGCGAGCGCCGCCGTCTCGCCGCGATGATTCATCCCGAGCTCGATCGCGGCGACACGGTGAACAGGGCGAAGCGAGAGGAGCGTCAGCGGCAAACCGATCGCGTTGTTGAAATTGCCTGCGGTCGCGAGCACGGCATCCGCGCCGTAGTGGCTGCGCAGGACGGCAGCCAGCATTTCCTTGACCGTCGTCTTGCCGTTGCTGCCGGCAATGACGACGACGGGAATCGCGAACCGCGCGCGCCAGTGCGCGGCAAGCGCGCCGAGCGCCGCGAGTGGGTCGGCCGCCGCGATCAGGGTGCCCCGAAACTCGGGGGCGCGGTCGGCTGCGACCAGGGCGGCGCTCGCGCCGCGTTCCTGCGCCGCGGCGACGAAATCGTGGCCGTCGAAGCGCTCGCCCTTCAACGCGACGAATAGATCGCCGGGCACAAGTTTGCGCGTGTCGGTCGTCACGCGCAGAAAGGGAACGTTCGCGCCGTGCAGGTTGCCGGCGACAGCGCGGGCGGCGGTTGCGGTATCCATCATCGACCGCTCCGCGCTTTGATCGCGGCGGCCGCCGTCTCCGCGTCGGAAAAGCGGGTCCGGACGCCGTTCGCTTCCTGATAGTCCTCGTGGCCTTTGCCGGCGATCAGCACGACATCGCCTGGTCCGGTGCCCGAGATTGCCGCATTGATCGCCGTCGTGCGGTCGAGATCGACGGTCCAGTGGCGGTTTCCCGAGTCGCGGATGCCGCGGACGATCGCGCTCGCGATGGCCGCGGGATCCTCGGTGCGGGGATTGTCGGTGGTGACGATCACGCGCTCGGCGAGCGCCGAGGCGATGCGGCCCATCTCCGGACGTTTTCCCGCGTCGCGGTCGCCGCCGCAACCGAACACGCAGACGAGATCGCCGCCCTCCGCCACGGCCGGTCGCAGCGCGGTCAGAACCTTCTCCAGCGCGTCGGGCGAATGCGCATAGTCGATGACAACGAGCGGCTGATCGCCGCCCCCGAGCCGTTGCATCCGACCCGGCGGCGGCACGACGCCGGCAAGGGCGGCCACGGCGTCGGCGAGCGGCACCTCGCTTGCGAGCAGCACGCCGAGACAGCCGAGTGCATTCACCGCATTGAAGGCGCCGACGAGAGTCGTCTTCACGTCGCCCCGGCCCCAAGGCGTCGCTACCGACATCGCGATACCCTGCGCCGTCGTCACCAGCCCGGTTGCCGTGACGTCGGCGTTGGCAAGACCGTACGTGAGCACCTTGCGCCCTTGCGCCTTCGCGCCGTCGGCGAGGCTGCGGCCGAATGGATCGTCGACGTTGATCACCGCGGCATGGAGCCCGGGCCAGGCGAAGAGCTTCGCCTTCGCGGCGCCGTAGGCCGCCATCGTTCCGTGGTAGTCGAGGTGATCGCGCGTCAGGTTCGTGAACATCGCGATATCGAACGCGACCGCATTGACGCGCCCTTGATCGAGCCCGTGCGACGATACCTCCATCGCCACCGCGAGTGCGCCCCCCTTCTTGTAGCTCGCAAGCATTTCGTGCACGAGCGCGGCGTCGGGCGTCGTGTGGGTTCCCGCTTCGAGCGCGCCGACCAAACCGTTCCCCAGCGTTCCAATGACCGCCGCACGTCGGCCGCAGCGATCGAGACATTGCGCGATCCACTGCGAGCACGACGTCTTGCCGTTGGTGCCGGTGACGCCTACCACCCACAGCGCCTGCGACGGGCTGCCATAGATGAAATCGGCGATCGCCCCGAGCTTTCCCTTGAGGTTTTCCACCGGCTGGTTGAGGGCACGCCAATCGCGATGCCACTGGAAGCCCTGCGCTTCCCACAGAACGGTGGAGGCGCCTCGCGCGATTGCATCGACGATGAACCCGCGGCCGTCGGCTTTCGTCCCCGGAAAAGCGGCGAAGGCGTCGCCCGGTCGCGCCTGCCGGCTGTCGCCCGTTATCCGCTGCGGTCGCGCCCCGAGCCGCGTCAGCAAAGCCGGAACGTCGACCGCGGGTTGGGGCAGGGTCGCCATCAGGTTTCCTCGTCGATCTGACTGCCTTCCGGCGGCAGGATCACGTTGTCGACGGGTGCATCGGCAGGCACATCGAGCATCCGCAGCGCGGCCCCCGTCACCGCCGAAAAAACCGGCGCCGCGACCTCGCCACCGTAGTACACGCCGGCGCCAGGCTCGTCGATCATCACCGCGACCACGAGCCGTGGATTCGAAGCCGGCGCGAAGCCGATGAACGACGATACGTACTTGTTGGTGTAGACGTGGCCCTCGAGCTTGTGCGCCGTGCCCGTCTTGCCTGCGACGCGATAGCCGGGCACCTGCGCCTTGGGCGCCGTGCCGCCGGGCATGACGGCCATCTCGAGCATCCTGCGTACCGCAGCGGCCGTTTCGGGCTTGATGACGGGCCGGCCCGCGACCGGCCCCGCGGTTTTGAGCAACGTCACGGGTTTCAGTTCGCCGTTGTCGGCGAATATCGTGTAGGCGCGTGCGAGCTGCACCAGATTGACCGAAATCCCATGCCCGTAGGCCATCGTCGCCTGCTCGATCGGCCGCCAGGTTTTCGCCGGACGCAGCCTTCCCGACACTTCGCCGGGAAACCCCGTCTTCGGCGGCGTGCCGAAGCCGCATTCCGAGAACATGTGCCACATCGTTTCCGCGGGAAGCGAAAGCGCGATCTTCGCGGCACCGACGTTCGACGACTTTTGGATGACCTGCTCGACTGTCAGCGCGCCGTTGACGTGCGCGTCGTGGATGGTCGCGGCGCCGATCGTGAGCATGCCTGGCGCCGTCTGGATCACCGTGTCGGGACGTACCCGCCCGGCCTCGAGCGCCGCCGCAATCGTAAACGGCTTCAACGTCGATCCCGGCTCGAACACGTCGGTCAGCGCACGATTGCGCATCTTCTCGACCGCCGTCCGGTTGCGCGCGTTCGGGTTGTAGGTGGGCCAGTTCGCAAGCGCCAGAATTTCCCCGCTCCGCGCATCGAGGATCACGAGCCCTCCGGCCTTCGCCCGGTTTGTCTCGATCGCCGACTTGAGCTCGCGAAACGCGATGTGCTGCAAACGGGTGTCGATCGCCAAGGCGAGATCGCGGCCGGCCTGCGGCGCGCGGATCGCCTCGACGTCCTCGACGACGTCGCCGCGGCGGTTGATGATGACGCGGCGGCTGCCGGGGCTCCCGCCGAGCCACGCCTGCTGAGACAGCTCGATTCCTTCCTGGCCCACGTCGTGGTCGCCGGTGAAGCCCAGGATGTGGCTCATCGATTCGCCGGCCGGGTAGTAGCGCCGGTATTCGTTCTGGTCGTGCAGGCCCTTGATTCCGAGCGCCATCGCCCGGTCGGCCGTCTCGGGCGACACCTGCTTCGCCACGAACGTGAAGTCCTCCGCCGGATCGAGCTTCCGCGCCAGCACCTGCGGCGAGAGGTCGAGAATCTTCGCGAGTTGCGCGAGCGCCGCCGGCGTCGCCTCGACTTGCGCCGGGAATGCCCACAACGACTTCACCGGCGTCGAGATCGCCAGCGGCTCGCCCTCGCGGTCGAGAATGCGGCCCCGGTGCGCGGGCACTTCGATTTCCCGGCTGTAGCGCGAGCTTCCCTGCTGCTGGAGAAAGCTGTTGTCGATCCATTGCAGATAGAGCGAACGCAGCGCGAGCACGCCGAACAGCAGCGCGATTCCCCCGAACACGAGCGGCGCGCGGAATCGCGGCAGCGCCACCGCGTTGCGCCTCGCGCGCGGCAGCGCCGCGGTGGCGCTTCTCATCGGCCGCCTCCGGGTGGCACGACCTGGATGCGCGTGGCGGCGGGGAGCTGCATGCGGAGGTCCGACCGGGCGATCTTCTCGATCCGGGACGGCGTGGCCCATGTCGACTGCTCGAGTTGCAGTTGGCCGTACTCCGTCTCGAAAGCGCGCGCCTCGCTTTGCGCGCGCTCGAGATCGACGAAAAGCTTGCGGGCCTGGTAGCGCGAGGTCACGAGCGACAGCGCGCAGGCGACGAGCACGGCGAGAAGCAGGAGATTCGCCCGGACCATGGGCGCTCAGCCGCCGGTCGCGCCACCGAACTCGGCCGGCAGCGGATGCGCGGTGCGCATGGCGACCCGCAGGGTTGCGCTGCGCGCGCGCGGGTTTTCGCTGACTTCGCGCGGGGAAGGTCGTAGCGCCCGCCCGACGATGGCGAGCGGCGCACCGGGCAGCGCCGCAGTCGCAATCGGCAGACGGGCGAGACGCGGATCGCCGCCGAACGGCTGCGATGCCGCTGTGAAGAAACGCTTGACGATCCGGTCCTCGAGCGAGTGAAAACTGATCACCGCGAGCCTCCCGCCCGGGCGAAGAACCGACACGATGCGCGGCAAAGTCACCGCGAGCTCCTCCCGCTCCCGATTGACGAAAATCCGGAGAGCCTGAAACGTCCGCGTGGCCGGATCCTGACTCCAATCACCCCGCGGGCGCGTGCGGACGGCTTGGGCCACGATCGCGGCCAGCTGCCGCGTGCGGACGATGGGCGCGACCGCGCGAGCCGCAACAATTGCTCTTGCAATCGATTGAGCAAACCGTTCTTCACCATAATCGCGTATCACCTCCGTGAGTTCGCGGACATCGGCCCGCGCAAGGAACGCTTGCGTGGACTCGCCGCGCGCGGGATCCATCCGCATGTCGAGCGGGCCATCGGCGCGAAAGGAGAAGCCGCGCTCCGGGTCGTCGATCTGCGGTGAGGAGATACCGAGATCGAGCAGCGCGCCGTCGAGCTCGCGCACCCCGAGACCGTCGAGCACGGGCAGGAGCTCCGAGAACCATGCGCGCCGAAAGGTGAAGCGCGTGTCGTCGATCGCCCGCGCGGCAGCTTCCGCCGCCGGATCGCGGTCGAGCGCGACGAGGCGGCCCGATGGCGCCAGCGCCGCGAGGATGCGCCGCGCGTGCCCGCCCCGACCGAACGTCGCGTCGACATAGGTGCCTTCCGGTCGGACGGCCAGCGCGGCGACGGCTTCTTCGAGCAGGACGGGAACGTGTCCGCCATCGGTCATCAAAGAGAGAAACCGTCGAGCTCGGGCGGAAGTCCGCCTGCGGGAAAGGTGATCGTGTGGGCGGTTTGCTCCTGCCACTTCGCCTCGTCCCAAAGCTCGAACTTGTTGCCTTGGCCGACGAGCACGACGTGATGATCGAGCGCCGCGTACTGTCGCAACGCAGGGGGAACGAGGATGCGACCGCTGCCGTCCATGTCCACGTCGTCGGCATGCCCGACGAGCAGGCGCTGAAGCCCGCGGATTTCGGCGCTGAACGACGAAAGCGCCATCAGGCGCGCCTGGATCGGCTCCCAGACGGCTCGCGGGTAAACGAGCAGGCAGCGCGCGGGGTCGGCCGTGAGCACGAGCGTGCCGGGTTGAGCGGAGGAAACGCCGGCAGCGCGCTGCAGGAGCACGTCGCGATGCCGAGACGGGATTGCAAGCCGGCCCTTGGCGTCGAGCGCAAGATGCGTCACGCCTCGAAACACGGCGCCCACGCCGTTGCCCTCCGCCGAGATTCCCGCTCCCTGCGCCACCTCGTCGCCCCTCCTGGTCGGATGTGAGTAAGTGCTTATTTACCCGTCGGACGGCCGGATTCGGACCGAGCACGCCCAAAAGCCCCACCTGAACCCACTTTTTCCCACCCGACGCCACTATAGGGAACAAAAAGAATGGGGTCAACCCCTTTTTTGGTTTGCGAACAATGACTTAGCTCGTATGTTGTAGTCAACTAATTCATCGCTATTAAACAAGTACTTATGATGATAATCGAAAGTAGTTTAAGAGGATTTAGATCGTTCGTTAACGAATGAATCGTACGAACGTTCGAATTTGGCATTCGCCCGCATATCCCGAGGAAAATCGGCACCCGGATCGGACGGGAAGATTTGCCTCGGCCCCGGCAATTCGTGTCCTGCGAATCGCTTTCTCACGAGGCGCGTCACAAATGGCGCCCCGAGCGGCTTCATGCCATCGGAATGGCGAGCCCGCACGCTCCGAGGGTCGAGCGGGATCAGTTAGAATCCGCCGCGCCGCGTGCACAATCCCTCGCCTGCCGCACACGTCGCAGCAATCCCCCGCCGTCTTTCCGGAGCACGCGCATGCCGTCCCGACTCTGCGCACGCCTAGCCGTCGTCGTCCTCGCCACCGTTTCTTTTGCCGCTGCGCACAGAAGCTGCCTCGCACAAGGGGCAGCCGGAGCAGAAACCAGCGCGACGGCGTCGCTCACCGGCTACGCCCAGTTCAACGCGAATCTGGACGCCGCCGGCCGGCTCAACTGGGCGGGCGGCCTCGCGGCCGCAACAGTCTCCCGCCCGTTGACGCCGCAGCTTTCTGCCGGGCTCCTCGTGCGCTACGACTACCAGTCATGGAACTTCAATTCGCCTGCGGCGTTCGGCGGCATCGCGCCGTGGAACAACCTCAACGCGCCCAGTGTCGGCATTCGCATCGACTATGCCTATGCGCCCGACCTCTTCCTCGGGCTCACGCCGACCGTCGAATGGGGATATGAGAACGGGGCGGACACGGGCAAGGCGCTCACGTATGGCGCGATCGCGTCGGTGGCCAAGGCGTTCTCGCGCGATGTCGTCCTCGGTCTCGGCGTCGCAGTGTTTCGGCGGATCGACCAGACGCAGGGGCTGCCGTTTCTCGTGATCGACTGGAGGATCGACGACAAGTGGCGCGTCGCGAATCCATTCCAGGCAGGTCCGACTGGCGGCGCCGGCGTCGAAGTCATCTATTCGCCCGACGAGCGCTGGGAAGTCGCCGAAGGTCTCACTTACCGCAGCTACCGCTTCCGGCTGAGCGAAGCCGGTCCCACGCCCAATGGCATCGGCGAGAACAGCTTCATTCCTTTGTTCCTGCGCGTCTCGCGCAGGATGACCAGCGACATTCGAGTCGATTTCTACGGCGCGCTCGCCACCGCCGGCAAGCTCACCGTCGACAATGCGGACGGAAGCGGGCGTTACAGCGACAACTACAAGATCGGCCCGGCGCTGGCCGCGACGCTCGTCTATCGCTTCTGAACGCTGCCATGCCTGCGCGAACCATCGGCGCCGCGATCGCGGCCCTCTGCGCGACCGCCGCATTTTCAGGCTGCGCGATCCGCTACGACAAAGCCGGCGTCTCGCGCGTGGGCATTGGCTTGTGGGGGTTCGGCGATCCGCCCGGCGTCCACTGGAACCTCGACTGGCCGCGCCAGCCGGTGCCCGACCTGCCCGCCGCGCCCCATCGCGAGCTGCCGCCCGCGTCGCCGCCGCGCGACCTCGAGCTCGGACCGGCGCGCAAGACGACGCAAGGTGCGAGCTCGTCGATCGACGATAATCTGCGCTGTGCCGCATCCTGCTGCGCCTCTGCTGCAACGTTCGATTTCATGGCTTCTCGCGGTGACGCTCGCCGCGGCGAGCTCGCTCGCCGCTGACGCGGGGGCGGTCGACGCGGAGTCGATGGAGTCGGCGTTCGCCTATCGCGTGACCATCGATGCCCCGTCCCCGCTCAAGGAGACGCTCGCGCACGATGTCGGCCTCGTGCGGTGGCAGGACTATGCCGAGATGACCGACGAACTCTTCGGCCAGCTCGCGCGAGAGGCGATCGAGGAGACGCGAAACGCGGCGGCCGCCGAGGGCTTCTTTTCTCCCGTCGTGGAGGTCGTCGTCGACCGCGCAGCGAAGCCCGCGAAGGTGACGCTCGCAGTCAAGCTCGGCGAACCGGTCCGGGTGACCGCGGTTCACCTGAGCGTCACCGGGCCCGCCGCCGCCGACGTTCCGCGCGGCACCGATGCCATCGCGAAGCTCAAGCGCGACTGGGCGCTTCGGGCCGGGCAGATTTTCCGGCAGCCGGCATGGTCGGCGGCCAAGGAGAATGCGCTGACATCGCTTGCCGCGAGCCCGTATGCCGCCGCGAAGATCGAAAGGAGCGAGGCGCTGATCGATCCTGATCACCACTCCGCGGAGCTTTCGGCCGAATTCGCAAGCGGGCCCGCGTTCAGCTTCGGCCGCCTCGAAATCACCGGTCTCGCCAAATATCCGCCTTCGCTGGTGCAAAACTTCAGCACGCTCAAGGTGGGCGAGCCTTACGACGCGACGCAACTCCTGCGGTACATGCGGCGGTTGAACGCTTCGGGATATTTCGCGAGCGCGCAGGCGGCGATCGATCCCGATGCCGAGCACCCGGACGATGCACCGGTGAAAGTCGCGGTGATCGAGGCGCCGAGGCAGCGAATCGAGGGCGGCGTCGGCTATTCGACCGACGTGCAGTTTCGCGGCGATGCGACGTATCGCAACGTCGATATCGACGGTCACGGGCTGCAGCTGCTCCTCGACGGGCGGCTCGAAACCAAACTGCAATCGGTGCTGCTGCGTTTCTCGCAGACCCCGACCGACGGCGGCTGGATCGGCACGTATTCGGCGGAGGCGAAGCGCACCGACATCGAGGGACTCGTCACCCGGACCGCCGCCGTCGGCACCCGCTGGCATACGATCGAGGAGCGTAACGAGCGCGCGCTGTCGGCCACGTTCTACTTGGACGAGCAGGAGCCGACCGGGGCGCCATCCGAGCGCTCGCACGCGCTCTACGGCGAATACGAGCGCTACGTTCGGCGCGTCGACAGCCTGGTCGCGCCGTCGACCGGATGGATGGCGAGCATCCAGGGCGGCGGTGGAATACCGGGAGTGTCCACACGCGGTTTTGGCCGCGTGATCGGTCGCTTCGCGATGTGGATTCCGCTCGATCGCGTGAGCGAGCTGCAGTTGCGCGCGCAGGGCGGAGCCGTCCTGGCGACCACGCGCGACGGCATTCCGTCGGCACTTCTGTTTCGTACCGGCGGCGACACGACGGTGCGCGGCTACGCCTTCGAGAGCCTCGGGGTGCAACAGGGTGCCGCGACGGTTCCGGGCCGCTACTACGCGGTATTCAATGCCGAGGCGATCCGCTGGCTCGGCGACGCGTGGGGTCTCGCGACGTTCGTCGACGCCGGCAACGCCACCGATACGCTCGAAGGCGTCCACCTCGCTCTCGGCTACGGAGTGGGATTGCGCGTGCGTACACCGCTCGGGCCGTTCCGCCTCGATCTCGCCTACGGCCAGGACGTGCAAGAGTTCCGGGTCCATTTTTCCGTGGGCATCTCGTTCTGATGGCCGCGAAGCCCGTCCCTTCGGCCCCGGGTCGGCGCGCACGCCGCGCGCTGCGGCACGGCGCGGCGCTCGCACTCGCGGTGCTGGCTGCGTTCCTCATCGTCTTTCTCGCCGCTGCCTGGACACTCGTCACGCGCGAGACGGGCGTCGCCTTTATCGCCGGCGAACTCGTCGCACGCAGTGGCGGCGCGCTCGAAATCGACGGCGCGAGCGGCGTGCTCGTCGACACCGTGCGGGCGAAGCGCATCGTCTGGCGCGGGCCGACCGCGACGGTAACCGCCACCGACGTGGCGCTGACCTGGCGTCCGTCGATGCTGTGGTCGCGCGGGATCGTCGTCGAAGGACTGGGCGCGCAACGGCTGACGATCGAATTCGAGCATGCCAACGGCGCAGCCCGCGCGCTGCCCGACGACCTTGCGTTGCCGATCGATGTCACGATCGAGCGTTTGGGCGTTGCCGAGCTCCATTGGCGGTTCGGTGACGCAGACGGCGTGGTCAAGGGCCTCGCCTTCGGCTACCACGGCGGCGCGGCCGAGCACCGGATCACGAGCCTTGCGCTGGCGACGGCAGGCGGCGCAATCGAAGGCGAGGCGAAGATCGGCGCCCAGGCACCGTTTCCGGTCGCCGGACGCGTCGTCTATGCGGGCGATGCCCCGCGCCAGGTTCGCGCCAACCTGAGCGTCGCCGGAACGCTCTCGGCACTCGCGGTCGAGGGGAAGATCGAGACGGCGCTGGCGAAGGGAACTGCGCACGCCGCGATTGCGCCACTCGAGGCGGTTCCGCTGCGCGAGCTGTCGGCCGACGTGCGCGACCTCGATCTCGCCGCGTGGAACGACGCGTTGCCGACGACGCGGCTCGCCATCGTCGCGCGCGCGCGATCCGATCCCGGCGGACTCGCCGGCGAATTCAAGGCGACCAACACCCTCCCCGGCAATCTCGATGCCGGCAGGACGCCGGTGCTCGCGCTCTCCGCGCGCTTCGCGTGGAAAGCCGATGCGATTTCGTTCGACGACATCGAAGCCGAGCTCGAAGGCGGCGGCACCGGCGCGGGCCGCGCGCAGGTCACGCTCGCGGGCGATGGCTCGGCCGTCTCCCTTGTGCTCGACGTGCGCGAAGTCGACCTGAGACGAATCTATTCGCCGCTCGTCACGACGCGATTGGCGGGCAAGGTCTCGGCCGAGCTCGGCGCGACGCGAAGGTCGGTGAGCGGCGATCTCGTCGATCGCCGGAATGCCCACGGTCTCGCGCTCTCGGTGGCCACCACGATTGTCGACCGCGTCGTCAACGTCGAACGCTTCCGCGCGAGCGCGGGCGGTGCAACGCTCGATGCCCACGGTCGCATCGCGCTCGACGGCGAGCGTGCGCTCGCGTTCGAGGCCAAGGCGACGCGATTCGATCCTTCGCGGTTCGGCACGTTTCCGGCGGGAGCCATCGACGGCAGAATCGCCGGCGGCGGCGTCCTGCAACCGGCATGGCGCATCGGTGGCGACGCGTCGATCGCCGCGGGCAGCCGGCTCGCGGGCGTCGCGCTTTCGGGCAGCGCCCACGGCACCTTTGCGCGCACTTTCGTCCGCGATGCAGTCGTCGACTTGCGCGTGGGATCTGCGAGCCTCGCCGCGACGGGCAGTTATGGCGGAGCCGGCGACCGCTTGACCGCGACACTCGACGCACCGCATCTCGCCGAACTCGTGCCGCTACTGCCGTCGAGCGTTCCACGCACCGCCGCCGGCGATCTGCACGTAACGGCCGAGTCCCGCGGTGCCTGGCCGCAGGCCGGGATCGACGTCGTCGCCCGCGCCAACGCGCTGACGATTGGCCCGACCCTCGCCGTCGGCGCGCTGTCGGCGCGCGTCGCGCTCGCGCCGGCGAGCGTCGCAGAGGCGGATGCGACGTTCGCGGCGCGCGCTCTCAGCGTCGCCATCGACGCGAAAGACGCCGTCGCGCCGTTCGGGAAACTCGCGACTGCCCACGGAACGATCAGCGGATCGCTCGCGCAGCATGCGATCGAAGTCGCGTTGCGCGGCGACGATATCGATCTCGATGCGAAAGCGCACGGCGGTTTGCGTGATGGCGGCAGCGCGGACCTTTCCCGGATGTCTTGGTCGGGCATGCTCGATGCGTTCGCGAACCGCGGTTCATGGCCCGCGCGACTCGCGGCGCCCACGACGCTTTCGTTCGCGCCCGGACGGTTTCGTCTGGGTGAGGCGCAGATCGAGGTCGCCGATGGCAGCCTCAATCTCGGCGAATTCGCCTGGGACAACGGAAAGATCGCAACCCGGGGCAGCATCAAAGCGGTTCCGGCTGCGACGCTCGCGCGCTTTGCCGGCAAGGAGCTGCCGTTTGCTTCGACCGTCACGCTCGGCGGCGACTGGTCGCTCGCCGCGACGCCGCGTCTCAGCGGGACGGTCACGTTGCACCGCGAAAGCGGAGACCTGCGGCTTGCGCCGACCGCGACGACCGGCACCCAGTCCTCCGCCGCGGGCATCACGACTCTCGCGATCGCCGCACGCTTCAGCGACGACGCAGTCGACGCGACCGCGACGTTTCGCTCGACGCGTGCGGGTTCGGCCGACGCGAAGCTCGCGATCGGCACCGCCGCGCTCGCAACGCCGGGACGCATTTCGGCCGACGCGCCGATGGAGCTCACCATCCACGCGGATCTCCCGACGTTGCAACCCCTGCAGCCATGGGTCGGCACGGCGGTGGTGGTCGACGGTCGCGCCCGCGTCGACGTTACGGCGAAAGGAACGCTCCGCACCGCGCCGCTTTCCGGCACGCTCGAAGGCGATGCGCTCCGCGTCGACGCGCCTCGGTACGGATTGCATTTCGTCGACGGCCGCGTGAGCGCGCGCTTCGCCGGACGAAACCTGGTCCTCGAAGAGCTCTCGCTCAACGCCGGGACGGGGACGTTCCGCGCCTCCGGGACCGTCGATGCGCCCATCGAAGGCTCGCGCTCGCCAACCGCGCACCTCGCGTGGCATGCCGAGCGCTTTCGCGTCTTCAACAGACCCGATCTTCATCTCGTGGTGTCGGGCGAAGGCAGCGTCGCGTCGGAAGACCGCAAGGTCGCCCTCAAGGGCAAGCTCAGGGCCGACGAGGGCCGCATCGCTTACGACACGGAGCCGACGGCCACGCTGGGCGACGATGTCGTGGTCATCGGCTGGCCGCGCAAGACGGCAGCAACGCAGCCGGGCGCCGACATTCCGTTGGCGCTCGACCTGGACCTCGATTTTGGCGACCAGCTGCGATTCTCCGGGCGCGGGCTCGAGACGAGGCTCGCCGGCAACATCCGCGTCGCGAGCGGTCCTGCGGGCTTTACTGGCAAGGGCTCGATACGCGCGGTGAACGGAACGTATTTCGCGTACGGCCAGCGGCTCGTCATCGATCCCGGCCGTCTCCTTTTCGACGGACCTCTCGACAACCCGGGGCTCGACATCGTCGCATTGCGCAAGAACCTCGCCGTCGAAGCCGGCGTTGTCGTCACGGGTACGGTCAAGGTGCCGATTGTTGCGCTGACATCGCGGCCGCCGGTGCCCGACGCCGACAAGCTCGCCTGGCTCGTGCTCGGGCACGGCCTCGACCGGACTGGGGGCAACGACGTCGCCGCGCTGCAGGCCGCGTCCGCGGCGCTGCTCGGACCCAACGCGAAACCGGTCACGCAGACGATCGCGCAACGCTTCGGCCTCGACGAGATCTCGTTCAAGAGCGCGCAGGGGACCGCGCGCGGAACCGGCCAGCCCGACGCCGAGGGCCAGGTCGTGACGGTGGGAAAGCGGCTATCCGAAAACTTGGCGATCGTCTACGAGCAAGGGCTGACGGTCGCGACCAACGCGCTGCGTCTCGAATACAACCTTACCGGATCGCTGACGCTGCGCGCGGAAGCCGGCACCGTCAGCGGCTTCGGCCTTTACTACCGGCGCACGTTCGAATGAGTAACCGTGGCTGGAGTCAAGCGCAATGAGGCGTGTGGCGCCGGCGCGGCTGGGTACGGACCAGGGCATTGAGCGTGGGCAGCAACTTGCGCAGGCAGGCGGCCAAGGCGACCGTAGGCAATTTCCGGCGGCGAGCAGGCGTTGGTAATGGGCCTTGATGGGCGGATGGTGGGTAGTGGCGGTCAGCGTGGCCAGGTAGAGCCCGCGGCGAGCCTGGAAGCGGCCGCCGGATATGCGTCGGCGTCCATGGGAAGTGCCCGCATCGTTGGCCATGGGCGCCCCGCCCACGAGGGCGCTGATCTCGCGGCGGCTGAGCCGACCCCGCTCCGGCAAGGTGGCGAGGGGCGTCGCGCGGGCGATGGGGCCGATGCCGCGGGCGGAGCGCAGGAGGGCATCGAGTGGAGCGAAGTGCTCCTGCCCAGGGGTCTGCCTCTGCGCGTCGCTATCCTTGAGGTGGGCGCGGATGGCCTCGATCATCGCCGCGATGCTCGGACGGACTTTGACGGTGGCGAGCTGCAGGCGCAGACGCTCCGAGCCCCACAGGGTCAGCCGCTGCCGGCGGCGGGTGACCAGGGCGGCGAGCTCGTGCTGCTGCGCATCGGGCAGCGGCTGGATGAACCGCAGCACGTCGCTGCGGCGCAGGAGGGTCGCGGCCCCTTCGGCCACCGCTTCGGCGTCGATGCGATCGGTCTTGGCCAGGCGGCCCCTCCCCGTGGCGAAGTCGCGTGCCGGCTGGGGGTTGACTACCGCCACCGCGAAGCCGGCTGCCTGCAGGGCGCAGGCCACGGCGGTTTCGTAGCCGCCGGTCGCCTCCCTCACCCCCAACGCCACCCCGCGCGGCTGCAGGGCCGCGACCCGCGCCGAATGGCCGTCGATGTCATGGGCAAACTGCCGGGCCGCAATTTCGGCGCCCAGCACCGCACAATCGACGTGCGCCTTCGCCACGTCGATGCCTACCACCACTGAGTTATCGGACATGGTCTGCACGTCCCCGGCTGGTGCCTGCGCGCTCGATGCCGGCGCGCGTAACCGTTCGGGCTTGCGGAAGACCGGCGCGGCATCCGTGCGGCTTACTCGTTCACGGGCTCGAACACCCCAGCGCGGGACAAACTGCACGGGCCGGTGGGGGCCACCTCATCGGCAACCGAGCTACCGCGCTGATCATGGCTGAACATACAAGCGCGGCGGGCGGGCGTTAGCGGGCCACGGCGAGCCCGAAGGGCGCGTCGCCGAGCGATTGGGGTCGGCCGTTGGCCCGCCACATCGACCATGCCAACGGTGGGGGAGGCTGACGAATGGCGCGAACTATCGGCGCGCCCTTCGCTCCCCGGGAGACTTGCGGCGCGGCTTTGCGTCCGGCGGATGCAATTCGGCGAGCAACGCGGGCGCTTCCGCGACAACGAAATCGACGAAGGCCGTCGTCGCCGGACTCGCAAAGCGTCCGGCGCCGCGCACCACGTACCAGCGGCGCATCAGCGGCAGGCCGACGACGTCAAGGACGGCGAGTCGGCGCGTCGCGAGCTCGAGGCCGATCGTATGCCGCGAGATGAGCGCGAGCCCCATGCCCGCCATCACCGCCTGCTTGATCGTCTCGTTGCTGCTCATCTCGTTGCCGATTCTCGGTTCGAACCCGCGCTCGGCAAAGAATCGCTCCATCGACGATCGGGTTCCCGAGCCATGCTCGCGCAGGAGGAACGTTTCGGCAGCGAGCGCCCCGAGCGGGATCCGCCTTCTCGCCGCGAGCGGGTGCTGCGGCGCGGCGATGACGACGAGGGGATGATCGGCGATCGCCACCGCTTCGGTCGGAATCCGCTGCGGCGGCTGCCCCATGATCGCGACGTCGATTTCGTCGCGCTCGAGCTCGCGGACAATGACCTCGCGATTGTTGACCGAGAGCGATACGCGCACGCCCGGATAGCGCTTCTGGAAGCGCACGAGGAGCGCCGGCGCGAAATATTTCGCCGTGCTGACGACGCCCACGCGGATGCGCCCGCCGGTAAGCCCTTTCAGCGCCGAGAGCGCCGCATCGGCGTCCTTGAGCGCATCGAGGATCCGTTGCGCATAGCGCTGAAGGACCTCGCCCGCCTCCGTCAGCGCGACCTTGCGGCCCCGGCGCTCGAACAGCGCGAAGCCCGACATTTCCTCGAGTTGTTTGATCTGGAGCGATACGCCAGCCTGCGTGAGGTGCAATTGTTCCGAGGTGCGCACGAAGCTCAGGTGACTCGCGGCCGCGACGAAGATCTGGAGCTGCCGGATGGTGACGCCGCGCATGTCTGAGATCCAATGCAATGCTTAAGTAAAACCTTAAGTCGCCAGTTAAAACAATTAACTTTCGCTTGTCAATGGAGAGGACTAGGATCGACCGAACGTTGCAACCAGGCTGACACGAAGGGATTCCGATGAACGATATCGCGAGCAAGGCGCAGCTTTCCGGCAAGGAGCGCTACAAGGCCGGGGTCATGAAGTACAAGGACATGGGCTACTGGCGGCCCGACTACGAGCCGTCGGACACTGACCTGATCGCCCTTTTCCGGATCACGCCGCAGGAAGGCGTCGAGCCGGACGAGGCGGCCGCGGCCGTCGCCGGCGAATCGTCGACGGCGACGTGGACGGTCGTGTGGACCGACCGGCTCACCGCGTGCGACAACTACCGCGCCAAGGCATATCGCGTCGATCCGGTACCCAATACCGGGCCTGGCACGGGCAACGAGCAGCAATACTTCGCCTACATCGCCTACGACCTCGCGCTGTTCGAGGAAGGCTCGATCGCGAACCTGACCGCGTCGATCATCGGCAACGTGTTCGGCTTCAAACCGCTGAAGGCGCTGCGGCTCGAGGACATGCGGATTCCGGTCGCGTACCTGAAGACGTTCCAGGGCCCCGCCACCGGCATCGTCGTCGAGCGCGAGCGCCTCGACAAGTTCGGGCGACCGCTTCTGGGTGCGACGGTCAAGCCTAAGCTCGGACTCTCCGGCAAGAACTACGGCCGCGTCGTCTACGAAGGCCTGAAAGGCGGTCTCGATTTCCTGAAGGACGACGAGAACATCAACTCGCAGCCGTTCATGACGTGGCGCGAGCGCTTCCTCTATTGCATGGAGGCCGTCGCCAAAGCGCAGGCGGCGACCGGCGAGGTCAAGGGCACGTATCTCAACGTGACTGCGGCGACGATGGAGGACATGTACGAGCGCGCCGAGTTCGCGAAGGAACTGGGCTCGGTGATCGTGATGATCGACCTCGTCATCGGGTATACGGCGATCCAGTCGATGGCGAAGTGGGCGCGGAAGAATGACATGATCCTGCATCTGCATCGCGCCGGCCACTCGACCTACACGCGGCAGAAGAACCACGGCGTGTCGTTCCGTGTGATCGCCAAGTGGATGCGGATGGCGGGCGTCGACCATATCCACGCCGGCACGGCGGTGGGCAAGCTGGAAGGCGATCCGCTGACGGTTCAGGGCTTCTACAACGTCTGCCGCGAGGAGAAGAACGCCGTCGATCTCGCGCGCGGCATCTTCTTCGAGCAGCCGTGGGCGAATCTGCGCAAGGTGATGCCGGTCGCCTCCGGCGGGATCCACGCGGGGCAGATGCACCAGCTGATCGACCTCTTCGGCGACGACTGCGTGCTGCAGTTCGGCGGCGGCACGATCGGCCACCCGATGGGCATCCAGGCAGGCGCGACCGCCAACCGCGTCGCGCTGGAGGCGATGGTCAAGGCAAGAAACGAAGGTCGCGACGTCGTCCATGAAGGGCCGACGATCCTCGAGACCGCTGCGCGCTCGTGCAAGCCGCTCGCGCAGGCGCTCGACACGTGGAAGGACGTGTCGTTCAACTACGCATCGACCGACACGCCCGACTTCGTTGCGACGCCAACTGCGGCGTGAACCGCCGAGGGCGAACACCGGAGCGCGCTGCGCGAAGGTACGCCAATGAACCGCAAAAGATAGCGAGGACATCATGCGCATCACTCAAGGCACCTTTTCGTTCCTCCCCGATTTGACCGACGCCGAGATCCGGGCGCAGATCGAGTACGCGCTGAAGAAGGACTGGGCGCTGTCGATCGAATACACCGACGACCCGCATCCCCGCAACGTCTACTGGGAGATGTGGGGAATGCCGATGTTCGACCTGAAGGACGCCGGCGGCGTATTGATGGAGGTCAATGCGTGCCGCAAGGCGTTCCCCGACCATTACATCAAGGTCAACGCGTTCGACTCGACGCAAGGCTGGGAGACGACGCGACTGTCGTTCATCGTCAATCGGCCCGCCAACGAGCCGGGATTCCGCGTCGTCCGTCAGGAAGGTGCCGGGCGAGCGGTTCGCTACACCATCGAAAGCTACGCCGTCGACCGCCCGGAAGGCGGCCGTTACTGAAGGCGCGATCCGACGCACAGCATCTCGCGGCATCGTTCATGAACGACCTCGCTTCCGCCCACATCGACCTCCAGGCGCTCCTGCGCGAGGCGAACGTCGTCGACGTGCTCGAGGCACTCGAGCGCGAGCTCGTCGGTCTCGCGCCTGTGAAGCAGCGCATCCGCGAGATCGCTGCCTACCTCGTCGTCTCGAAGGCGCGCGCGACGTTGGGCTTGACCGGCGCGCCACCGTCGCTGCACATGAGCTTCACCGGCAATCCGGGGACCGGCAAGACGACAGTCGCGCTGCGAATGGCGGAGATCCTCCACCGGCTCTCCTACGTCCGCAAGGGCCACCTCGTTTCGGTGACGCGCGACGATCTCGTCGGCCAGTACATCGGCCACACCGCGCCGAAGACGAAGGAGGTGCTGAAGCGCGCGATGGGCGGCGTGCTTTTCATCGACGAGGCCTACTACCTGTATCGCCCCGAGAACGAGCGCGACTACGGGCAGGAGGCGATCGAGATCCTGCTGCAGGTGATGGAGAACAATCGCGACGATCTGGTCGTCATCCTCGCCGGCTACAAGGAGCGGATGGACACCTTCTTCCGCAGCAATCCGGGAATGGCCTCCAGGATCGCGCATCACATCGACTTTCCGGATTACTCGGAAGGCGAGCTCTACGAGATCGCCGAACTCATGCTTGCGAAGCTCGACTACCGGCTCGATGCCGAGGCCGAAGCCGCGCTTCACGAGTACATCGCCAAGCGCCGCGCGCAGCCCAATTTCGCCAACGCACGCTCGATCCGCAACGCGCTCGACCGCGCGCGGCTGCGCCAGGCGAACCGGCTGTTCGCATCGCCGACGCCGGTGACGCGCGACGCACTGCAGACCATCTCGGCCGCCGACATCCGCGCGAGCCGCGTGTTCCACGGAGGCTAGACCGTGTTCTATGGCCGCACGACGCTGTCGAAGTTCATCATCGAGGAGCAGCGCAAGCTCGAAGGCGGCGCGGAGCTGATCGCGCTCGTCAACGACATCCAGACCGCGTGTAAGTACATCGCGAGCGCGGTCGCCCGTGGCGCGTTGCGCGACGCGCCCGGCTCGGGCGGCGCCGTCAACGTGCAAGGCGAGGAGCAGAAGCATCTCGACGTCATCGCCAACGACATCATGCTGTCCTGCTGCGAATGGGGCGGCTATCTCGCCGGCATGGCGTCGGAGGAAATGGAAGCGCCGTACACGATTCCGGCGCAGTACCCGCGCGGCCGCTACCTGCTCGTGTTCGATCCGCTCGACGGCTCGTCGAACCTCGACGTCAACGTCACCGTCGGCACGATCTTTTCGGTGCTGCGCGCACCCGACGGCGTCACCGATCCGAAGACCGAAGATTTTCTGCAGCCGGGAGCGCAGCAGGTCTGCGCCGGCTACGCGCTGTACGGACCGACGGCGATGATCGTGATCACGCTCGGGACGGGCGTGCACGGCTTCACGCTCGATCCCGAGATCGGCGCGTATATCCTCACGCATCCGAACCTCATGATCCCCGAAGAGACGCAGGAATTCGCGGTCAACGCGTCGAACCAGCGCTTCTGGGAGCCGCCGGTCAAGCGCTACGTCGAGGAGTGCATTGCCGGCAGGAGCGGCGCGCGCGGCAAGGATTTCAACATGCGCTGGATCGCATCGCTCGTCGCCGAAGTCCACCGGATCCTGATGCGCGGGGGTCTTTTCATGTATCCGAAGGACACGAAAGACCCTGCCAAGCCAGGCCGGCTGCGGTTGCTCTACGAAGCGAACCCGATGGCGATGCTGATCGAGCAGGCGGGCGGTGCCGCGTCGACCGGGCGGGACCGCATTCTCGACGTCGTCCCGTTGTCGCTGCACCAGCGCGTGCCGGTGATCCTCGGCTCGAAGAGCGAGGTGGCGCGCCTCGCGCGCTATCACGCCGAGCACGATCGCGGCGAGGTCGCGTTCTCCTCGCCGCTGTTCAACGAACGGTCGCTCTTCGGCGCCGTCACCCTGACCAATTGAGTCGACGAGGGAAAGCATGTCGAAGCGGCATCCCGTGGTCGCCATCACCGGCTCGTCCGGTGCCGGCACGACGACCGTCACCCGGACGTTCGAGCACATCTTCCGGCGCGAGGGCATCACCGCCGCCATCGTCGAGGGCGATTCCTTCCATCGCTACGACCGTACGGAGATGAAGGCCAAGATGGCGGAGGCCGGCTCGGCCGGAAACGCGCATTTCAGTCACTTCGGGCCGGAAGCCAATCTGCTGCCGGAGCTCGAGGCGTTGTTCCGGACCTACGGCGAGAGCGGCACCGGCAGAGTGCGCAAGTACCTGCACGATGCGCGCGAGGCCGCGCCCTTCAAGCAGGATCCGGGCACCTTCACGCCGTGGACCGACATTCCCGCCGGCACCGATCTCCTGTTCTACGAGGGATTGCATGGCGCCGCCGTGACCCGCGAGGTCAACATCGCAGTCCACGCCGACCTGCTGATCGGCGTCGTTCCGATCATCAACCTCGAGTGGATCCAGAAGCTGCATCGCGACCAGAACCTGCGCGGCTACTCCCAGGATGCCGTCGTCGACACGATCCTGCGGCGGATGCCCGATTACGTGAACTACATCTGTCCGCAGTTCTCGCAGACGCACATCAATTTCCAGCGCGTCCCGATGGTCGACACGTCGAATCCCTTCATCGCGAAGGACATCCCTACCGTCGACGAGAGCATGGTCGTGATCCGTTTCGCGAAGCCGCAGGGGATCGACTTCCTCTACCTCCTGTCGATGCTGCACGACTCCTACATGTCGCGACCCAACATCATCGTCGTGCCGGGCGGCAAGATGAGCCTCGCGATGCAGCTGATTCTGACCCCGATGATTCTGCAGCTCATGGATCGCAAGCGGCGCGCCGTGACAATGTGAAGGGAACGAAGCGATGAAAGACCAACCGATTGCTGCCGGCGCGGATACCGCGCAACTTGCCAACGCGCTGCGGGTGCTGGCGATGGATGCGGTGGAGGCGGCGAAGAGCGGGCATCCGGGGATGCCGATGGGGATGGCGGAGATTGCGCTGGCGCTGTGGCGGGGTCCGCTCCAATACAACCCGGCGCATCCGCGCTGGCCCGATCGCGACCGTTTCGTGCTCAGTAACGGTCACGGTTCGATGCTGCTCTATGCGCTGCTGCACCTGACCGGCTACGACCTGCCCCTGGAGGAGCTCAAGCGTTTTCGGCAACTGGGGTCGAAGACGCCGGGGCATCCGGAGGTGGGGGTGACCCCGGGGGTGGAGACCACCACCGGGCCGTTGGGCCAGGGGCTCGCCAATGCGGTGGGGATGGCGCTGGCCGAGCGGCTGCTCGCGGCGAGCTTCAACCGTCCCGGGCACACGATCGTCGATCATCGCACCTATGTCTTCGCCGGCGACGGCTGCCTGATGGAGGGGATCTCGCACGAGGCCTGCTCGCTCGCCGGCACGCTGGGTCTGGGCAAGCTCATCGTCTGCTACGACGACAACGGCATTTCGATCGATGGTGAAACTGCGGGCTGGTTCACCGACGACACGGCCCAGCGTTTCGCGGCCTACGGCTGGCAGGTGCAGAAGGTCGATGGCCATGATGTGGCGGCGGTGAGTCGTGCGCTCGCCGCGGCCCAAGCCGACGGGGCGCAGCGGGCGCGGCCGCAGCTCGTCATCTGCAAGACGGTGATCGGCAAGGGGGCGCCGACCAAGGCCGGGACGGCGGAGACCCATGGCGCGGCGCTGGGCGACAAGGAAGTCGCCGCCACCCGGGTGGCGCTCGACTGGCCGCATCCGCCGTTCGTGATTCCGGAGGCGATCTACCGGGCCTGGGACGCGCGCGCGCGCGGCGCCGCGCAGGAAGACGCCTGGGCAAAGCGCTTTGCCGCCTACCGCGCGGCGTATCCGGAGTTGGCGGCCGAGTTCAGTCGCCGGATGGCCGGCGACTTACCCGCCACCTGGCCCGAGACGGCTGCGGCGCTCATCGCTGCCCAGGCGGCCAAGGCGGCCAGTGTGGCCACCCGCAAGGCCTCGCAACAGGCGCTCGAGGCGCTGGCCCCGGCGCTGCCCGAGTTGATCGGCGGGGCCGCCGATTTGACCGGCTCGGTGTTCACCGACTGGTCGGGCAGCGTCGCGGTCACCCGGACCACCCCGGGCAACTACCTCCATTTCGGGGTGCGCGAGTTCGGCATGAGCGCGATGGCCAACGGTCTCGCCCTGCACGGCGGGCTCATCCCCTACGTCGGCACCTTTCTCACCTTCTCCGACTACGCCCGCAATGCCCTGCGCATGGCCGCGCTGATGCGGCTGCGCACGATCTTCGTGTTCACCCACGACTCGATCGGCCTGGGCGAGGACGGCCCCACCCATCAGGCGGTCGAGCACACCGCGAGCCTGCGCCTGATTCCGCGCCTCGATGTCTGGCGTCCCTGCGACACCGTGGAGACCGCCGCCGCCTGGACGGCGGCCATCGCCCGCGCCGATGGCCCCACCGCGCTGATCCTCACCCGCCAGAACGTCCCCTTCCAGCCGCGCGATGAAGCCCAGCGCCAAGACATCGCCAAGGGTGGCTACGTGCTCGCCGACTTCGACCCCGCGCTCCCCCGCCGGGTGGTGCTCCTTGCCACCGGCTCCGAGGTCGCGCTCGCCATGGGTGCCCGCACCCTGCTCGCCACCGAGGGCCTCAGCGCGCGGGTCGTCTCGCTCCCCTGCACCAGCGTCTTCGCGCGCCAGGACCCAGCCTGGCGGCAAGCCGTGCTGCCGCCCGGCATCCCGCGCCTGGCCATCGAAGCCGGCGCATCCGCCGGCTGGCATGCCTACGTCGGCGCCCTCGACGACCCCCACGCCGGTGTCGTCGGCCTCGACACCTTCGGCGAGTCCGCCCCCGCCGCCGCGCTGTTCCCCCACTTCGGCTTCACCCCCCACGCCGTCGCCGCCGCGGCAAGAAAGGTCGCCTAATCGCCCGCGATCGCAATATGCGCCTTCCCCCATATACCGCCGGGTAGACGGTGATCACGTACACGATCTGCAATCTCCCCCACATGGGTAGCGCGGTCATCACCCGGATCGGCTATAGACGCACAACGCCGCTTTTCGCCTAATGCGGGGATTTCGCCACGCGGCAATTTGCCGCGCTGCGGAATGAATTCAACCTTGACCGCGGACAAACGCAGCTTGCCGCCCGCAGCGGAGAATTTCCGTTGTGAATCATCGGTAGCAACACCGGGTCCAGGTCCGGAACCCACGAGCAGCACTCGCCGCGCATACCTTCAAGAACGATGCGGCGGAGCGTTTTTGCCGACATCACCGTCCAATCGCCACCGAACCAAGGAGATACCGCAATGAACTTCGACAAGGAACTCGACGCGCGCGGACTCTCGTGCCCGCTGCCGATCCTCAAGACCAAGAAGTCGTTGAACGAGCTTGCATCCGGTCAGGTGCTGAAGGTCGTCGCGACCGACCCGGGCTCGATCAAGGACATGCAGGCGTTCTCCAATCAAACGGGTAACCCGCTCCTGTCCTCGACCGAAGAGAACAAGACCTACATCTTCTATCTCAAGAAGAAATAGCCCCGTCCGCACGTCGGTTCCGATCCCGCCACAGAGGAGACACCATGGAAACGCAAACCAGGACCCTCGTCGACGATGATGCCGCGCTCGATCGCGTGATCCGCGAACGCGTCGACGCCCTTCTCGATCAACGGCTCGCCGCCAAACTCGCGGAACTGAAGGCAGCAAAGACGCCGGCGATGACGATCATCGCCACCAAGGGCACGCTCGACTGGGCGTATCCGCCGTTCATCCTCGCCTCCACCGCCGCGGCGCTCGGCTGGGACGTGTCGATCTTCTTTACCTTCTACGGCCTCGAACTGTTGAAGAAGGACCTCCGGAAACTGAAGGTGAGTCCGCTCGGCAATCCAGCGATGCCGATGAAAATGCCAATGGGACCGGCATGGTTCAAGTCGATCCGCTGGAACATCCCCAACGCCGTGCAGTCGCTGATCCCGGCCTACGAGGCTTTCGCCACGAAGATGATGAAGAAGACGATCAAGAACAAGGGCGTCGCCCCGATCAGCGAGCTGCGCAGCCTCTGCATCGAAGCCGGAGTGAACCTGATCGGCTGCCAGATGACCGTCGATCTCTTCGGCTACAAGACCTCCGAGTTCATTCCGGAGGTCAAGGAATATGTCGGCGCCGCGACGTTCCTGCCGATGGCAAAGGACGCCGACGTCAGCCTCTTCATCTGACGCTTCGCGCACAAACCGCGGACCGATTCGATTCACCGACCCAGCCCACTCAGGAGCATTGTATGAAACGACAAAAAATCACCGCCCTCTGCCTCGCCCTCGCGGCGGCAGGATTGGGTTCGGAGGCCGCGCTTGCGACCGACGGCTATTTCGCCAACGGCTACGGCATGAAGGCGATCGGCATGGGCGGCGCCGCGATCGCCGTCGCGCAGGAGCCGTTCGGCGGCGCGATCAATCCCGGCGCGATGTCCTTCCTCGACAGCCAATGGCAGTTCGGCGCCGCGTGGTTCAGCCCGCACCGCAGCGCGTCGCGCACGGGGTCGGGACTGGCCAACATCGACGCCAATGTCGACAGCGGAAGCAACAACTTCTTCATTCCCGAGTTCGGCATCAACTGGAAATACAGCCCCGAGGTTGCGCTCGGATTGACCGTGTACGGCAACGGCGGGATGAACACCGACTACCCGGGCGGGCAGATCTCGAACGCGAGCGCGTGCACCGCCTTCTGGCAGAACCATCCCGTCGGTCCCTACAACCTGCTCTGCGGCCAGGGCAATCTCGGCGTCGACCTGATGCAGCTGATGATCGCGCCCTACGTGTCGTGGCAGTTCGTCAAGGGCCAGTCGATCGGCATCACGCCGGTCGTCGCCTACCAGCGCTTCAAGGCCGAAGGCCTGCAAGTGTTCGACAATCCCGTCTTCTCGACCTCTCCCGGCAACGTCACCAACAACGGTTACGACGATTCGTGGGGCGTGGGCGTACGCATCGGCTACATGGGCCAGCTCACCGATTGGCTCGCGATCGGCGGCGCCTGGCAGAGCAAGATCAGCATGGGCAACTTCAACAAGTACCAGGGACTGTTCGCGCAGCAGGGCGGCTTCGACATTCCGTCGAACTTCACGGTCGGAGTCGGGCTGCGACCGGTGAAGGAGCTGCTGTTCGCCGTCGACTATCAGCGGATCTACTACGACGACGCGCCGTCGGTGAGCAATCCGAGCTCGAACATCGGCTACTGCGTCCCGCCGGCACTCGGGGGTGCGGGCATCACGAGCTACTGTCTGGGTGGCGACAACGGCGCCGGCTTCGGTTGGCAGAACGTCGACGTCTGGAAGATCGGCGTGCAATACGACTTGAACGACGCCTGGACGCTGCGCGCGGG
>CAVSFA010000012.1:0-321049 GCA_963727145.1 uncultured beta proteobacterium
AAACCGGCCGTTCACGAACTACCACACGAAGCGTGTAGCAGGAAGCTAGCGAACCTCGTCAGGAGCAGCCCGGCCCAATCAGCGGGTCAAGACGGCCAGGCGATACGTGACAGCTCTACACTGGCGCTATCTCACGCCGACTGACCGATGGAAATTGCAATGCCGATAGATTCAACGCTTCGGCCTTGGTGGCTCGAACCGCTGTCAACAGGGAGGGCTGACCTTGCTGCCATCGAAGCAGGCCTTTCAAGTGCACAGGCCAAACTACGGCTTGCCAGATTCGGCCCCAATCTGTTCCGTGGCAGGGAGGATAAGTCACTGCTGGTGCAGTTCCTCTCCCGCTTCAAGAATCCGCTTGTCCTTATTCTCCTTGTCGCCAGTGCGATTTCGGCGTTCACCGGGGAAGTGACCAACTTTCTCATCATCACCGGCATGGTGCTGTTCAGCGTAACGCTGGATTTCGTCCAGGAGCATCGCGCGAACGCGGCTGCGGAAAAGCTGCGCCAGTCGGTTTCGGTGCGGACGCTCGTGATGCGCGATGGCAAGCCACTGGAGGTGCCGGTTACCGAGGTGGTGCCGGGCGACCTGGTCGTGCTCTCGGCAGGCGACATGATTCCGGCGGACGGCAGGGTGCTGGAAGCGCACGACTTCTTCGTCAAGCAGGCGCTGCTGACGGGTGAGTCCTATCCGGTGGAAAAGCGGCCCGGGCGATACTTGCCGCCGACGCCACCGATATCAGGAGGCCGCCAACGCGGTGTTCATGGGCACCACGGTCATCAGCGGCAGCGCCCGGATGCGGGTGGTCAAGACCGGGACCGGCACCGCGATCGGCGCAATCGCCGACAGCCTTACCCGCCAGCCGCCAGCCGACCTCGTTCGAGATCGGCACCCGCCGCTTCGGCATGCTGATCATGCGCCTGACCGTCTTGATGGTGCTGTTCGTGCTGCTCGTGAATGCCTGATGCCACAAGCCCTGGCTGGAGTCCTTCCTGTTCGCCGTGGCGCTCGCGGTCGGGCTGACGCCGGAACTGCTGCCGATGGTGGTGTCGGTCACGCTGTCGCGCGGCGCGCTGCACATGGCCAAGAAGCGAGTGATCGTCAAGCGACTGGCCGCCATCCAGAACCTGGGCTCGATGGATGTCCTGTGCACCGACAAGACCGGCACGCTGACCGAGGCGAAGATCCGGCTGGAGCAGCATGTGGACCCGCAAGGACGGCCGAGCGAGCGGGTACTGGAACTGGCCTATCTCAACAGCTTCTTCGAGACCGGCCTGAAGAGCCCGCTCGACGAGGCGATCCTTGCCCACGAACACATCGATGTGAGCGCCTGGAAGAAGATCGACGAAGTCCCGTTCGACTTCGAGCGGCGACGCGTTTCTGTGCTGCTGGACAAAGGCGAGACGCGATGGCTGGTGGTCAAGGGCGCGTCCGAGGAGATCATCGGCCTTTGCACCCATTATGAAGACAGGGCGCCGAAGCCCAGAGTCCCGCTCGACGAAGCGGCTCAGGAGCGATACACGGCCAGTACATCGCCCTCGAAAAAGAAGGCTTCCGCGTGCTGGGCATCGCCTGGCGCGAGGTTCCGCCGGACCATCCTCATGCCGTGGTGGGCGACGAAGCGGAACTGGTGTTCGCCGGGTTTGCCGCCTTCCTCGATCCGCCCAAGGAAAGCGCCGGCGCCGCACTTGCCGCGCTCAAGGAAGCGGCGTCGACAGTCAAGATCGTTACCGGCGACAGCGAACTGGTGACCCAGCACGTCTGCGCCCAGTTGAAAATTCCGGTCACTGGGCGTGGTGACCGGCAAGGAGATCGCGCAGATGGACGACTCACGCCCTGCGGGCGCAGGGTAGAAACGGCGAACCTGTTTTGCCGGGTCAACCCGGCGCAGAAAGACCGGGTCATCCTCGCGCTCAAGGCCCGCGGCCATGTGGTCGGCTATCTGGGTGACGGCATCAACGACGCGCCGTCGCTGCACTCGGCGGACGTCGGTCTGTCGGTGGATTCGGCAGTGGACGTAGCCAAGGAGGCAGCCGACATGATCCTCCTGAACCAGGACCTGCACGTGCTTCATGACGGGCGTGCTGGAAGGCCGGCGCACCTTCGGCAATATCATGAAGTACATCATGATGGGTACCAGCTCCAACTTCGGCAACATGTTCAGCATGGCCGGTGCTGCGCTGTTCCTGCCCTTCCTGCCGATGCTGCCGACGCAGATCCTGCTCAACAACATTCTCTACGACATATCCGAAGTGCCGATCCCGCTCGACGAGGTGGATGCCGAGGAAATGCGCTAGCCCACGCGTGCTGGACATGAACTTCATCCGCAACTTCATGCTCGTGATCGGGCCGATCAGTTCCGCATTCGACTTCCTGACCTTCTACGTCATGTTGGCGATGTCTGCAGGCGGACGAGAAGCTGTTCCAGACCGGCTGGTTCGTTGAGTCGCTGTGCACCCAGGTGCTGGTGATCTTCATCATCCGCACCCGTGGCAATCCGTTGAAAAGCCGCGCCCATCCGGTACTGACGGCAACCTCGCTGGCAGTGGTGGCCATCGCAGTGGTGTTGCCGTTCACGCCGATGGGGAGCGTATTTCGGCTTCGTGCCGCCGCCCGCCCGGTTCTATGTCATCCTTGGCGGCGATGGTAGTGGTCTATCTGCTGCGTGGTCGAACTCGCCAAGCGTGGCTTCTACCGATGGCCAGGCGCGGGAACACGTCCCGGTCGATTTGGCATTCCCACTTAGCCAACGAGCCCCGCCAGGCGGGATGCCTGCAGCTAAGGTCTTAGGGTGGAGGCGGCTCGCCTCCGCTTCGCTAGATAAGCCGCTGCTCGACGCCGCGAAGCTCCATTTCTGCCGGGTTCGATGCGGAATGCGAGGGTGCTCAGCGCCGTGCGATCAAGCTGTGCATAGACTAAATACGGCCGACTCCGGTCGTAGCGAATTGCGTTCATTGACCGGTGCCGTCGCTGTCTACCGTGCGCCCGCTACAGTGCGAAATGCAGCGGGTCCCTGAGGTTCTGCAATTCCCGGTAATAGTAAAGCGGCGTTGGCCGCTTTCCCTTGACCCGCAACCGCTTTAGAAAGTCGATTTCCTCCTGAGTCGCATTGCCGCTGAGTGAAGCATCTTCAAGAAATTCGTTGAGCCCTGGGTCGCCCCCGACAGGTTGGTCGGGCTCCGTTTCAACAAACGCAAAGCGCCGCGAATGCCGCGGCGCCAATCTCCGGTTAAGCACAATTTGCATAGCAAAGTCCGACAGGTCGATGTCCCAGGACTCGATCAGCGGATCCAGGAAGGAAACGCAGTTCTCCGCTGACAGATGGAAGACGTCGGTGTCGAGAAACTCGAGGATTACGACCCGCATCTGCTTATAGCTTCGGCCGCTGAACTGGGCCACCGAGCGGAGCCACTTTTCATTGTTCAATTCCTCTCTGGCGACGCGCTTGATGACGTCCAGAAGCTTCTGTGTGACGAGGCGTTCGAGTTCGCCAAAGGCCTGCTTTTCAAAGATCGTTCGTATCTCTTGCCGTTTATCGGGCACGCACTTCTGCAGTACCAACTCCCGCACCTCATGAAATAAAGGCGCCGGCGGGTCCTCGAAATTTCTCTTCAACTCTTCCCTTCGCTGCAACTCAGCCAGCTTCGCCAGCCTGCCGCTCGACAGCTTGAGAAACTTGCCCATCTTCTCGTAGATGTCTGTTCGATCGGGCGCGGGGGGCAATTTCTTCCGGGTCAGGAGCTGCGAAATGTAGGACTCAGTGACTTCGGCAGCGGCCGCCAAGTCCTTCTGCTCGAAGCCCAATTGCTCCAATCGTTGCTTGATGACTAAGCAGACATCCACCAGACGCTCCCCATAATTAACCGCTGCGGATTAAGCATCATGGATATTCTAAGATAATGCTTGACAGGTCAAGTCAATTCACCTATTGTTGTTAATGGCTGACGGAGTTTTTCAGTGGTATTAACCAGCAATGGTTATCTGCAATGCCCCCTTGGCCATGACAACCAAGGAGATCCCTATGTATGCACGTCGCGTATCCATGAAGTTGAAGCCCAACAGCACGGTCGAGTTTACCCAGCGCCTGGAAAAGGACGTTATCCCCATGCTGCGAAAGCAAAGCGGCTTCCGGGATGAAATCACGTTCGTTGCCCCGGGTGGAACCGAGGCCTTTGGTCTGAGTCTGTGGGACAACAAACAAAACGCCGACACCTATGACCGCGCGCATTACACCGAGGTGACCAAGATCCTCGAGAAAGTGGTTGACGGAACTCCTCGCGTTGAAACCTACGAGGTTGCCAACTCGACGTTCCACAAGATCGCCGCTGCCGCGACTGCCTAAAGCCGGTGGCTGTGTTGATTTGCCGGGAGGAATAAAAATAACTCTAAGCGCAACAAACGTGGCGAAGCCACTTGCTTCTTTCCGTTGCCAGTGGCCCGACCCTCAAACGGGCCAATTTTTTTGAGCGGACCCCAAACGCAGGCAGCCGTTCTGGGGTCCGGGCCACAGCGTGACTTTCAAAAGGAAACACTATGCAGAATCTTACCTCTTACGATCCAAGGGCTGATACCGCTTATGACGAATTGTTCCGCGGATTCTTCAAGCCCGTGCGGGTAGAAGGCGCGCGTACCCCGGTGACGATCAAGATGGATGTGACCGAAGCCGAGAACGGCTATGTGGTTCACGCCGAATTGCCGGGGGTGAAGAAAGAAGACATCGACGTCGCCATCGAGCGCAACCAAGTTACCATTGGAGCCGAAGTGAAGCGGGAATGGGAAGAGAAAGAGGGCAATCGCATGCTCCGCAACGAGCGGTATTTCGGCAACATCTATCGCAGCTTCACGCTACCGGTGGATCTGGACGAGTCGGCGTGTGAGGCCAAGTACGACAATGGTGTCCTCGAACTGAAGCTGGTGAAGCAGGCTGCGGCGCTGGGGAAGAAGCTGGCGATCCGCTAACCAGAAGGGACCGGAAGGAGTGGCGTCCTTCCGGTGTTGGTAAAAGCCGTACAGCCTCGATCGCCGGCCCTCCAGATGCGACCGAGGGTCGCGGTAAGTGCTTCAACGCGCCGACTACCGTCTCGGTTGCGCGCATCATTGTTATGATCAGAGCAGGTATGAAGAACACCCTTGCAAAGTGCAGGGAAGCAGGCAGTTTCATCGCTGGGGTTCTGATCGGAGTCTCAATCGTAGTTACGGTGATTGTGATGACGGTTTCGGACCACAACGGTTGGCAGACGTTGGAGGTCTTCGGCGCGCTCGTCGTCCTGACTCTCGGACTCGCGCTGCAGGTCATCGTCACTGCGAAGGCACGACGCCTGCGCGCGATCGAGCCGGGGCTTGGAGCCTTGCCTGCTGGGTTCATGGAGTTGGGCCATGAACGCTAAAATCATGCTTCTCAGCGGTAGAGCCCCACGTGCATTGCGTGATCAGTTTGTCACTGCGCTTGATGCGGACGACTATGCGGCACTTCGGGTGCTGGCCGTCGATCTGCGAAGCTGCACGGACATCCTGCCGCGCGCCGCCTGCGTATCGCTTGGTCTACCGCGCGGCAGTACGTATGCGGTAGCGGCAATGGCGATCATTGCCCCGTGAAACGAGGTGTTGATGGGCGAGGCTAGTCTTGCTCTCCCTTGACGTTCCGGCACTCGGGCGAATGCTCGTCATTTGTCATTCGCAGGAGCAGCAGACATGGGTACGGGCACGGTGAAATGGTTTAACGACCGCAAAGGGTTCGGCTTCATTACGCCCGACTCCGGTGGCAAAGATGTCTTTGCGCATTTTTCAGCGATTGAAGGCGATGGCCGCAAGAGCCTGCGGGAAAACCAAAAGGTCTCCTTCGACGTGACGGCCGGCCGCATAGGGGACCACGCATCGAACATCAAATCGCGCGATTGAGGCTCAAGGCGATGAAAAAGGCCCGGGCGACCGGGCCTTTCGTTCGCGTGATCGAACGGCTCCTTCACCACGGCGGCCGATAGCCGTTTTAGTTGCACACTGCAAGATATCGCGGGCCCGTACATGCAGGCCAACCGTCGGTGTTGGCGAAATTGGCTGATCCACTTTGCAACACGACTTCCGAGCCATCTGCTTAGCAGCGCCCCGACCGTCCGCTATGGGTGTGCGCCGTGCTAAGGCGGCGCTTTCCAGTGGGTGCGAATCCCACCCGGCGAATGCTCCAGCCGGAAGTAGTCGGGGTAGTCATGGAGGTAACGAAGTGGCTGAAGCCTTCGACGTAACGGGCCACGTAAGGTGGTCCAGCGATTGTGCAGGCCGTAACGTGAGTGAACGCTGAGCAATCCTCGAAAAGGACGATGCGCAGGCCGACCCGACCACCCTTTCGGGGAAGGCTGATACGACTGGACGGAATGAGCGAGCAACACCACCAGTCGCTGCGCCGGGGTGGCGACAGCATGCACACAAGGAAAGCGCAGGCAACACGGGAAGCCCCAAGGCGTGGTCGGGGACGACCAACCGGACGCCGGTGACGGACAGGCCGGGCGCCCTGGGGTGGCGGAGAGGCTCGCAGTACCGCTGAAGCCGGGTAACGCCGGCGGAGGGAAGGGACCTCAGTTCAAGACGAACGCAGCAAGTAGCGAGGACGCGGAGATTGGGCAACCTAACAACTCCGGCAAGTGTTCAGAAGCTGCAGATGGCGTTGCACGCGAAAGCGAAGGCAGAGCCGAGCTTCCGCGTCTATGCCCTGTACGACAAGATCAGCCGCGATGACATTTTGGCAGGACCACATACGGCCCTAGGCACCGAGCCGGTCAATGGGCCGGAAACTTCTTTTGCCAGCGCGATAGAAGCGCTGAGCAACAGACCTGGCAACGCGACGGCCGCAATTGCCAGTGCGCTGGCTCGTTCATGCTTGATCATGATTCCTTACCTGGTAGGTGCTCTACGGTCAGGTGTCGGCAGCTTGTAGCGCGCGACGCCCGCCACCCTAGTGGACGTTCACAGCGGGGGGACGAGTGCCGGGCGGGCGCAGCGCATAATCGCTGCGCCCCGTCCAACACGAACCGAACTGCTACTTCGTCACATCGAATACGAGATTGTCAGGAGACGGCCCAAAAGATCCATCGACCACAACCCCGGTTTGGTTCACGCCCGGCTTGGACCAGTCGCATACTCCGTCCGGGAAGATGTTGTGCAATCGCGTCAGTTCAGCCGAGGTGAACGACACCGAGTAATCGTGGAGATCGATCGGCTTCAACCGACACTTGATGATATTTGCGGCAAGCGTCCCCCCTGCGATGTAGCGAGGAAACGCGAACGACGGGAACAAGGTGTTGCACTGCGAATTTGGCAGCCTGCCAAAGGTCTGCGGCTCTGCGATGAACTGGCTGGCACTGGCCCAGCACCCATCGACTGCCCCCGTGGGCTTGTCCCGTATGACCTTGTCACGTGTCGAAAGGTCGGATGAATCCGCGTTGATCGCTTCCACCCACGAGATGAATGTCGACCAGACGGGGGCGAACGGGACCGGGTTGCCGCGCCACATCACATGATTGGCCGTATTGCCGTTGGCCTGTGCCATCCGTTCGCGCATCGCGAAGTGGTGCCATTGATAGTGGTATCCCGCATCGTCGTTGTAGATCCCGCTGATGTCGAACACCGGGATCGACGCGAGGCCACCATTGCCTCCGAGTTGCAGACCGCTTTGTTGGGCGCGCTTGATTGCGCCGAGGTCGCCGACAACTCTGTTGGGAACGTAATTGGCGTCCTGATCGTAGCCGCCGATGTTCTCGTTCAGGTTTAGGAACTGGGTAGTGGTGATCACCCCCGCGTTGAGCGCACCCAGCCCGTATTGCACGCCGACGTTGTCAAACGGACGCAGCGCGAAACCGGTGATCGGATTGACGCCGTACATATTGCGGCCGATGTCATACACCGTCGGACGCGCGCCGCCCGTATTGGTCATAGGGTCGTAGCGAAGTGCCAGCGGGACCGCGGGATTCCACACCGCAGACACATATCCAGTCACGTCCACACGTCCGGGCACGGGGTCGGTGCGCCCTGATTGATTGGCGGCGTCGTACCATGCCTGGTGACCTTTGTATCCCGAAACCGCGACTTGCTGGGCGTCAGTAAAACCCGCCGGGTCGGTGACCGTGAAGTAATGCGTCAGCAGGTGCCCGTCGGAGCCAGAGAAGGCAATTCCAAGCGGATCCGGGAACGTGCACGCGATCAGAATCCCCTGGAACAGCTCGGGCATCCGATCGACAAGCTGACTGCTGCCGTAGGATCCGCCGGAGCATCCCTGACTCACCGTATACATCGGCACACCGTAGCTTTCGACGAAATGCTCCTTGCTCATCATCGCGGCTTCACTCGACAGCACCGCATTGCAGCTGTTCGAAGGGTGCTGCAGCGTGTTGGTAAACAATGCGTAGCCCTCTCCGAGCCGCGCCGGGCTGAGAAGATTGAAGTCCATCCCCGCGAACGCCAAGCTGCCTTCCGCGGCGCCCTGGATGTACCAGCCACCCGGGCAGCCGAAGCCTTCGATCGCGATCAGCCGCTTGTTCCAACCTTTCGGTGGCGAATACCAGGTCGGCGGGGGATCCGACGTTGGATCATGCAGAATCGCGCTTTGGTAAATGCCGCGATCGATTGTGCTTGTCTCCACACGCACGATGAAATTGACCGTCGCTCCGGTGATCGTCGTGGTCTTCGACACATCAGCGGGCAGACTCGTCGTACTGGGAAGCGGTATCAACGCGGTGCCTCCCGTCGGCATGTAGAGATACGTTACCTTTGTCGGCGCGGAACAATCAAAATCAACGGGGGCGCCGAAACTGGTTCCATCCGGGAGAGTGAAATCCTGGGTCTGGCAGATGAACGGCACCTCATGCGGCCCGGAGATGATCGGGCCCGTAATCGGATAGTCGACGATTTCGAGCGTCTGATCCTTGATGCCCGAGGAGCCGTTGCCCTGTACGCGCAGAGCGTTCTTCCCAACCGCGAGCCCCGTCACCAGGCCGACGAGGGTGTTCGGGTTGCCTCCCGGGCGGAAGACACCGGAGACGTCTTGGCCGTTAAGCGTGATGACAAGGGGATGATTCTTGTTGTCGTGCTTGAACGTGATCTGCACCAGCACATCGCCGCCACTGACAAGGTTCGCCCGGGTGGACAGGGTCTGAATTCCGAAATCCTGCCCGACGTCCGGCCCGCCTTTTGCGCTGGTGACGGACGCGAGCGCAGCGAGACAGAGGCAGACGGCGAAGAAGCTGATCACCTGCGCTGCGACTGAATGCCAATACGCACTCGTCGCCCACGACGATTGAGCCGCATCTGGGAGCCTGCCAGTGGCCAAAACTTTCATGTTGCCTCCTGATTCCCGAGGTGAGTGAGAGAAAGCAAGTTGTCGATCGATGCATATCCACAGCGAACGTCATGGCAGTCGTCTTTCCAACCGATCGAATTTGCTTCTCGATTTACTACTCAAGCTCGAGTACGGAAGGCCTCCCACAAGACCACACCTGTTAGCATCAAGTTGTGGTATGCAAAATCATCCTAATCCGCCCAAACGAGGGCGTCAATCGCTAAGCGTGTACCACTGGGAAGGTGCAGCTGGGTGCGCCCTGCAGGGCAGCAGGTACCCTTGCGACCCTTGTTCGGCGCACCCTGTCCGGCGCCTGCGTACCGGGTTTGAGGTCGAGGCTTGAGGTGGTGATAGCGGGTACCCTTCCTCCGCGGAAGGTACCCTTGCTTCGAGCTATTTCTCAGTTCGAGGTGCCTCGAAGGAGGTGCCTGGAGCTGTTCATTTGTCCTTGGCGAAATCGACCCGATAGATAACGTCGGAGGGCTTCGACCTTCGATCTGCTCGCCACGACACGCGATGTCCGATTGCGCCGCTATTCTGCGAGGGCCGCCTTGACGACGGCGGGGAGCACTAGGTAATTTAGCGCGCTCCTATCCGCGGAGGTTGGGATGGCGACGATTTCCGAGCTTGGCTATCTGGGCGTGGGCGCGGGCGATCTCACTGCCTGGCAACGGTTGGTCACCACCGTGTACGGCATGCAGGTCGTACCCGGCGACACCTCCACCACGTCCTATCTGCGCGTCGACCATCACCACCACCGTATTGAGCTCAACGCAGAGGGGCCAGAGGATCTGCAGTTCGCAGGTTGGGAGGTGGCAGATGCCGCCGCCCTCGAGGCCATCGCGGAGCAGCTAGGCGCTGGCGGAGTCGAAGTGAAGGCCGGCACGCGCGACGACGCCGCGCAGCGGCGCGTCGTGGATCTCATCAAGTGCGTGGACCCGAGCGGCATCCCGACCGAGATCTTCTACGGCCACGCGGTCAATCCGCAGCCCTACCAGCCCAGCCGCGCTGGCAGTGGCTTCAAGACGGCGGGCCAAGGCTTGGGCCACATCCTGGTCCACGCCCCCGATATTGACGCCAGCGTTCGCTTTTACCGCGACCTACTTGGGTTTCGCGTGTCTGACTTTACCACGATCTCGACCCCGGGCGGACCGCTGCGACTCGCCTTCCTCCACTGCAACCCGCGCCACCACTCGATCGCTTTCATCGGCGCCCCCGGTCCCAAGCGGCTCCACCACATCATGTTCGAGAGCAACGCGCTTATGGACGTCGGAATTGGGCGGGACGCGTGCCTGGCGCAGAACATCCCCATCGTCATTGACCTGGGCTGCCACATGAACGACCGGATGGTGTCGTTTTACCTGGGCTGTCCTTCGGGCTTTGCGCTCGAGTACGGCTGGGGCGCGCGAGTGATCGACGACGCCACCTGGCAAGTCGAGTACTACGATTCGGTCGATAGCATCTGGGGACACCCGCAGCTCAAGACGCTTGCCGCGGGGGGACCACCGGCTTGAGCCGGGCTGGTTGCGCGTCACGATCGATTCGAAATTCGCTCCGTCTGCGTACTGCGTACCGGGAACGGCGGGCTCGGTACTCAGGCGACGAACGAGAGTCGCCTACGGTCGAGTGGAGCGTTTCACTCTCCTCGCGTCGGCAACATTCCATCCACAACAGGTCAGACAGCTACGGTTTGACGCCGTGGCCGCGAGGATCTTCTCAGGTGAGCTTGCTAGTCCACTCGTCCAGGGGGACGCAGTCCTTGCCGCCGACTCGGCAGATGGACTCGTTTCCCTGCGCGTCGCGGAGATTGATGTAGGGCCCGGGGCCGACGTGCTGCAGCTTGCTCTGACCGAGTAAGAGCTGGACCGCCCGGAGATTCATCGTCCGCCGGCAGATCAGCGTCGGCTTGGTGCGCCGCATTGATCCCGTCCAAGTATGAACGATCCGGGAATACTGCCGAGTCGAAAGGTGAGGCGACGCCGACATGCGGCTCGGAAATGGATAAGGACGACGCCGCGCTGTGCTGGAGAAGAGGTCCCGCTGTGGTAACAGGTCGACCTATTTTTATTCAACCATCTTTGTCTCATCGGGCCCGATGCCACTAATCTCAAGCACCACTTCTTTGTCGGCCCAAACGAAGTGTGAGGTATTTGCTGGCACGGAGACAAAGGAACCGGGCGGGAGCAACTCCCCTTTGGATTTCTCGCTGCTGCCAAAGGTCATTCCAAACGTCCCGCGTAGGACCGTCACATTTTCAACATTTGGATGGGTGTGAAGCGGAAACGAAGAACCCGCTGGAAACTTGACGAGAACTACATATGGCTCGGTCTTCCCGGGATCACCGTATACGACGGCAACCATCAACCCTTTGGGGGCGCCAGGCTCGGTATCCTTTTCCCAAACGATTCTTTTTGGCGTCAATACCAGGGGCTTAGTGTCAGCATATGCAATGGCAGGAGCGACAACGACCGCCAGCAGTATCGTCATAAGTTTCGCCAGCGTCTTCATTGCTCTCTCCTATGTGACCAGTGACCAACGATGAAGCGGCCATTTCACAAATCTCGCCTCACCCCAGCCAATCCTTTCGAGTGATGCCCGACGGCTCCGCAATTGCGCAACATCCGCTATCCGCCGGTTTGCGCAGAATGCTCCGCGGCAGGGCCAGGCGCAAGCCCGCGCGGCGCTAGTAGACGAGGTGGCAATGCCAAATAGGCGCGGAACGTAAACGCGAACGGTGTGCCCTGGACTTTGCAATTGCCTCTTCTCGTTGGCTTCGCGCAGGTCCGCAGAGCGCGGTGCAGATATGTGTAACCGGGTATTGGAGCCGACGCCGGTCTGAACCGAGACGTGGACGGCGCAGGTCGGCAGCGCTATCGAACGACCGCCCCCAGCGACTTCGCTGTAGGGCCGGAGTTGGCCCGATCTCAGACATCGCGGGTTGTGGGTTCCCAGCCTCTGGAAGCGGGCGTCTGACAACTGCCGCTTCCGTTCTTCGTTCGTCGATCCCCGCACTCCGCGGCGCGGGGCCACGTTTGGCGTACCGCGAACGAGGAGCTCCAGGCTCTATCCGACTCGCCTCGCATAGAGCAGGGAGAACTCGGCGCGCCGGACAAAGCCGAGCCCGAGGTAGATGTCGATTGCCCGTGTGTTGACGCTTTCTACGTGCAGGAATGGCATCTCGCTTGCGCGCAGCATCCGATTGATGACCCGGGCCATAAGCATCCGGGCGTAACCCCGCCCCCGCGCGTCGGGGTGGGTACAGACGGCACTAACTTCCCGACAATGGTCGATCCACATCCGTTCACCAGCCGTCGCCATGAGTCGGCCACCTTCGCGGATCCCGATGTAATTGCCGAGTTCAACCGTCCGCGGCCGGAAAGGACCCGGTTGCGTGAGGCCGACGAGGGCCATCATCTCAGCAACATCGGCGGCGCCGAGACTTGAGACCGAGGCCTCGCCTTCCGGAAGTGGCGACCGCACCGGGCGGATCATCTGGGTAACGCGCGATTCGCGCATCGTTTCCCAGTTCGTCGACAGCTCGGGCACGAAGGGGCCCGCCGTCGCCATGTCGTCGCCAACCGCGACGAGCTCCTCGAGCGCTGCAACGTTGGGCGCGCCGGCTGCTGGCAGAGCGGCGATGGGCGATATAGCGGCCGGGTAGCGGCGTGCCTTTGCCCCGCCGAGCGCGAGATGCGCATGCCGGGTCGTCAGGCACGACCACACGGGGTTGTCGAGTTGGCGCTCGGTATCCGGAGGCAGCATTACGCCAATTCTGTCACACGCCGCATCCCGGACCCCAAGCGGGACCAGACGACGGAGTCCTCGCTCGTCGGTCGTCACGAGCCGATCGGCGGAAGCTCGAGGCACTCGCCACAGCGCGCACCGTCATCGCGACAATTCCGAGAGGTTCTTCATGATGCGAGGACGCGGATTGATGGTGCTCGGCGACTGGCGCAAGATGCCGGAACACGAGCGGCTGCCTCGAGCTACTGACTCTGCGCCCGGGTAAGCTGACCATGCTGCAAGGTGGCAAACTCCACGGCCTCGTGAACGCGATCGACGAGAACGTTTTCCTCACGATGTTCGGCGGCATTGACTGAGCGATCAGATGCTCTCGCAAGACAACGTTGACCCGACGACGCCTATGGGCGCCACGCTCGTCGCAGCGGGAGCGACATTTCGCGTTTGGGCTCCGCGTGCGGTTGAGGTCTATGTCAACGGAACGTTTGGCGGAGTAGCGCAGTGGGACCAGACACAGGACCAACTTATGGCCTGCGGCGCGAACGGTCACTGGTCGGGGTTCGTCGCCGGCGCCCGCGACGGCGACCCCTACAAGTTCTACGTCGTCGGGACTGGAAGCCGTGGCTATAAGCGAGATCCCTATGCGCGTGAGCTCGCAAGCGACGTCCCCTTTCCGAACTGCAATTGCATCCTCCGCGATGGCACGGCATATCCCTGGCACGACGCCGGCTTTAAGACTCCCGATTTTGCAAACATGATCGTGTACCAACTACACGCCGGAACCTACACTGCCGCTAACTCCGGCAAGCCATCCACGTTCCTCGACGTGATCGCGAAGCTTGAATATCTCGTCGCGCTCGGTATCAACGTCATTCAGCCTCTCCCGATCGACGAGGTCGAGACGACCCCGAGCCAAGGCTATAACGGATCAGACTATTTCTCGCCTGACCTTCCCTATGTCGTGCCCGCTTCGGCCCTCGGGTCGTACCTCGGCACGATAAACCGACTGCGCTTGGCCAAAGGCGGGTCGCCACTAGCTGCGGCGCAGCTCGTTAGTGGACCGAACCAGCTCAAGGCGATGATCGACCTTTGTCATCTCTACGGCATCGCAGTCGTCTTCGACGTTGTCTATAACCACGCCGGGGGGTTCGAAGACGACGATCAGTCGCTGTACTTTTGGGACCGTGCGCCGTACAGCGACAACAACGACAGCCTCTATTTCACCAGCCAAGGCTGGGCAGGCGGTCTATCGTTTGCACTTTGGAACCGCGACGTCCGTCAGTTCATCATCAACACTGTCCAGTACTATGTGGACGAGTTTCATGTCGATGGATTCCGATACGACGAGGTAAGTGCGCTCGTCAACCTCAACGCTGGAAGCGGCTGGAGCTTCTGTCAGGACATCACCTCGACGGCACGATACATCGAGCCACGATTGATTCAGAACGCCGAGTTCTGGCCGGTCAACCGGGGTGTGATTGAACCCAGCAACGGAGGCGGTGCGGGGTTCGACGTCTGCCAGCACGACGGCCTGCGGGACAGCGTGCGAGCGGCTACTGCACAGTGCTCTTATGGCGCGTCCGCGCCGGTGAACCTGGGCGCGGTGGCACAACAGATCTATCCGCCATCGTTTCAGCACGCATGGCAGGCGGTCACATGCGTCGAGAACCACGATCTGGTGAAGGAGGGTGCTGGTCAGCGCATCCCGGTACTCGCCGACGGGTCAAACCATCGGTCGTGGTATGCGCGCAGCCGTTCGCGTGTGGCGACCGCGCTGCTGCTGACGGCGCCAGGGATTCCGATGCTCTTCATGGGACAGGAGTTTCTGGAGGACAAGCAATGGAGCGACGACCCACGGAGCCCCCATCTGCTCTACTGGCAGGGCCTTGAGTCCGGCGACAAGTCGATGGTGGATCACCTACGCTTCACACAGGACGCGATTCAGCTGCGCTGGGAGCAGCCGGCGCTGCGCGGTGACGCCGTGCGCGTTTTCCACGTTCACAACGACGATCGTGTTCTCGCCTTTCACCGATGGATCGAGGGCGTCGGTAACGACGTCGTGGTGGTCGCCAGCTTCAACGAGGCGACCTTTTACGGGTATGGCATCGGGTTTCCGGGACGGGGCCTGTGGCGAGAGGTCTTCAACAGCGACGTCTACGACAACTGGGTCAATCCACAAGTGGCCGGAAATAGGGGGGCCATTGTCGCGGAGGGCGGACCGATGCACGGATTCCAGGCATCAAGCAACATCGTCATACCGGCGAACAGCGTCGTCGTTTTCGCACGCGCGCCGCAATGAATCCCTTTCATGACAGCTGAACATCGGGCGTGGTGATGGGTGTCCTAACCGATATCCGACCTGACGGACATTGTTCAATCGAAATTAGCTAAAATGGCAGGTAACGGAGGAGGTAAAGCGGCCTACTTTGCCTGCCGCAGACGTTCGCTGCGACGCTGAAGCCAACCGACGAACACCATGAAGGCGAGCGAGATGCCGATCAGCATCGTCGCCGCTGCGGTGATCGTCAGGCTGATGTTGTCGTTGATGCCGGCGAACATCTGGCGTGGAAGCGTGCGCTGGCCTGGACCGGCGATCAGCAGCACCACGACGACTTCGTCGAACGACGCGGCGAACGCAAACACGGCGCCCGACAATACACCTGGTAATATCAGCGGCAACATGACGCGGCGCAAGTGTGGCCAACGGGCGGGCGCCCAGACTCGCGGCCGCGCGAAGCAGCGTGCGGTCGAAGCCGGACAGCGTGGCCAGCACGGTGACGACGACGAACGGTGCCGCAAGGGCCGTGTGCGCAAGGATGAGGCCCGCGTAGCCGTCGGTCAGGCCCGCGGGTGCAAAGGCGAAATATACGCCGACCGCGACGATGACCGTCGGCACTACCATCGGCGAGATGAGCACGGCCAGAAGCAAGCCCTGCCCGGGAAAGCGCGTACGCCAGAGCCCGAGCGCCGCCAGCGTGCCGAGCAGCGTTGCGAGGATCGTCGCGGACGTCCCGACGAGCAGGCTGTTCCAGACGGATGGCAGCCAGAACGATGACGAGAAGAAATCCTGGTACCAGCGCAGGCTGAATCCCGGCAGCGGGTAATAGAAGAACGATCCCGCAGAGAACGAGAGCGGAACGATGATGAGGATCGGCGCGACCAGGAACGCGAGGACGATCGTCGTCGTCGCCGCCAGCCCGAGATGGGCGAGCCGCTGGCCGGTTGTTTCGGTGCCGGTGCGCATGACGGACGGCTACCCTAGGCGCATCTTCTCGATGCCGACGAGACGGTTGTAGACGGCGTATAGCGCAAGCGTCGCCGCGAGCAGCATGATCGACAGCGCAGCAGCCATCCCCCAGTTCACCGTCTTGCTCGCGTAGAACGCGATGAAATAGCTGATCATCTGGTCGTCGGCGCCGCCGACCAGCGCCGGCGTGATGTAATAGCCCAGCGCCTGAATGAACACCATCAGGCAGCCGGCGCCGACGCCCGGTAGCGTTTGCGGCAGATACACGCGCCGGAACGCCGTGCCCGGTCGCGCGCCGAGCGACCACGCGGCGCGCACGTACGTCGGCGGGAATGCCCTTCATCACGGCATAGAGCGGCAGAACCATGAACGGCAGCAGCACGTGCACCATCGCGACATAGACGGCGAAGCGGTTGAAGATCATCCGGACCGGCTCGGTGACGAGTCCGAGCGACAGCAGCAGATTGTTGAGGATGCCCTCGCGTTGCAACAGCACGACCCACGCGACGGTGCGCACGAGCAGCGAAGTCCAGAACGGCAGCAGAACGAGGAAAAGCAGGATCGAGGCCCGCCCGGCCGGCTGCCGGGCGATGAAGAACGCGACCGGATAGCCGAGCAGCAGGCATATCAGCGTCACCATGCCGGAGATCCACAGCGTGCGGCCGAGCACGTTGCGGAATACCGCCTGCTCGGACGGCGCGCCGACGATGGCGTCGTTCGCGTCGCGCCGAAGGTCGAGCGCTGCGAGCAGGTAGAAATCGGTGATGGGACCGGCCGCTCGCCGCAACGCGGCCCACGTTTCGCGCTCACCCCATCTTCGGGTCGATGGCAAGCAGCGCTTCGCGCGCGGAGCCGGCGAGCTCCCCCGGCAGCGCACGGCCGGTAGCGAACATCAGCGTGCGGTAACCCGCCACGTCGTAGTTGAGGCGTGTTGCGGCGCTCGCCAGCGTGCCTGCTTCGCGCGCCGCACGAATGTCGGCGACGAGGGCGCGCGTACGCGCTCTCCGGCGGCAGATCGCGCCCGTTCCATTGTCCGAGTTCCGCCGTGACCCGCGGCAGGATGCGCGCGATGTCCGTGTCGGTGACGCCGCGCGCGAGCATCGCGCCGATCGGCGCGATGAACGCACAACGACGAGGAAAGACAGAAGCGGCAGCACGAGGGCTGCCGCCTTCAGTTCTCGCGGCGTCTCGCTCTTCCTCAGCGCCGCGTCGCAGGCGCGGCCCGCGCCGGCGCTCCGCCGGATCTACTTGGCGACCCAGGCATTGAACCGTTGGTTGAGCTTGTCGAGGTTCTCGAGCCAGAACTTGTCGTTGATATAGAGCGCCGTCTTGATGTTCTCGCGGCGCAGTCGCGAGGTTGGGCAGCACGTTCTTGTCGATCAGCGCCGTGGCAGCCTTGGTCGTCACGCCGTAGGGAATCTTCGGCGGCAGGTTCTTCTGGTTCTGCGGATCGTTGACGAATACGAGGAACTTCTCGGCGTCGGCCTTGTTGGGCGAGCCCTTCATGATCACCCACGAGTCGATCGTGTAGAGATTGTTGGTCCAGACGATCTTGAAGTTCTTCTTGTCCTTTTCGTTGGCGGCGGCGATGACGGCCGTTGTATGCATCGACCATCACGACTTCGCCGGACGCGAGCAGCTGCGGCGGCTGCGCGCCCTTTCTCCCACCAGACCATGTTGGCCTTGATCTGGTCGAGCTTCTTGAACGCCCGCTCGACGCCGGCCTCGGTTGCCAGCGTCTTGTACACGTCCTGCGGCGCGACCCCGTCCGCCATCAATGCGATCTCGAGCGTGGTCTTCGGGACCCTTGCGCAGCGCGCGCTTGCCCGGCCATTTCTGCACGTTCCAGAAGTCGGCCCAGTTCCTCGGCGTTTCGCCCTTGATCTTGTCGCCATCGTAGCCGAGGACGAAGCTGTAGACGATGGCTCCCACGCCACACTCATTGACGGCATCCGGCAGGTACTTGTCCTTGCCGCCGAGCTTGGCCCAGTCGAGCTTCTCGTAGAGGCCTTCTTCGCAGCCGAGCAGCAACTCCTCGGACTCGACCTGCACGACGTCCCAGTTGTTGCTGCCGCCCTGGATCTTCGCGCGGAGCGTGCCCACGCCGCCGTCCCAGCTTTCTTCGGCCATCTTGGTACCGGCAGCCATGAATGGCTTGAAATAGACCTCGCGTTGCGCGTCCTGATATGCGCCGCCCCAGGAGACGACGGTCAGGTCGCGCGCGTTGGCAGTCGCGGACACCAAAAGCGCCGCGACTACGAGGCCCCCAACCCTGAATGACGTGCCGTGCATGATGGCTCCTTCCCCGATTTAGACTTGCTCGTCCCGCGCAAAGGTCGCGGCAATGCTCCGGAATCCACGCCAATTCGACAGCGCCGCCGATCGCGGGCAACCGGTGCGCTTCGTCAATCGGCCGCTTGACCGTGAAATCATCGATCCCCGGCAGCGCTACCCGCGACCCGCACATGATCGCCAAGGTAAATCACCTCGCGCAGCGTGCCGGCCAGATGGCGGCCCGCAACTTTTTCGATTGTATGCCCGGCGGGAGCGATTTGCACCCGCTCCGGGCGCAACGACACGGTCACCGCACTGCCCGCGTGAAGCGGGCTCGCCAGCGCGCCTTGGACACATACCCCGGCGGCGATGCGGACGGTGCACTGGCTTCCATCGACCGTTTCGAGGTTGCCGTCGAAGCGGTTGTTCTCGCCGATGAAACGGGCGACGAAGGCATTGGCCGGCCGTTCGTAGATGGCTTCCGGTGCGTCGAGCTGCTGGATCCTGCCGCAGTGAAACACGGCGATGCGATCGGACATCGTCAGCGCTTCGTGCTGATCGTGCGTCACGTAGACCATAGTGACGCCGAGCCGCTGATGCAGACGCCGGATCTCGAGCTGCATCTGCTCGCGCAATTGCTTGTCGAGCGCGCCGAGCGGCTCGTCCATCAGCACGAGCTTCGGCTCGAAAACGAGGGCCCGAGCCACGGCGACGCGTTGCTGCTGGCCACCCGAGAGCTGCGCCGGCCTCCGCGCGCCAAAGCCCACGAGCTGCACCATGTCGAGCGCACGCTCGACCCGGCGTGTCATCTCGGCGCGGGAAACGCCACGCACGGACAGCGGGAAAGCGATGTTCTCCGCCACCGTCATGTGCGGGAACAGCGCGTAGTTCTGGAACACCATGCCGATCTGCCGCTTGAATGGCGGCAGGTGCGGCGAGCGGCTTGCCGTCGAGCAGGATCTCGCCCGCGGTCGGCGTCTCGAATCCCGCAAGCATCATCAGCGTCGTCGTCTTACCCGAGCCGGAAGGGCCGAGGAGCGTCAGGAATTCGCCGCGTTCGATCTCGAGTTCGAGGTCGTCGACGACGCGAGTGACGCCGTCGTAGGTCTTGCCGATTCGATCGAAAAGGACGATGGGATCGCTCATCGCGCTAGACGTGCTGTCCGCCATTGATCGGGATCTCGGCCCCGGTAATGTACCGCGCCTGCGCCGAGCAGAGGAACCAAATCAGATCTGCAACTTCCTCGATGGTGCCAAGCCGGTGCATCGGGATGTCGCGGTCGACGATCTCACGCGTTCTCGGCGAGAGGATTCGCGTGTCGATCTCGCCGGGCGCAACGGCGTTGACGCGCACCCCGGCGCCGGCGAGATCGAACGCCATTTCGCGGGTCAGCGCGGCGAGTGCTGCCTTCGACGTCGCATACGCGGACCCGGCAAACGGGTGCACCCGGCTCCCCGCAATGGATGTGAGGTTGACGACCGCACCCTTGGCCGCGGACAGCTCCGCCGCGAAGCCCCGGGTCAGCAGCAGCGGCGCGTAGAAGTTTGTGTTGTACATCGACTGCCACGTCGCGAGGCCGGTCTCCAGCGAGTTGAGGCGCGAGCCGCCCGGCCCCTTCGGCGAAACGCCGGCATTGTTGACGAGTGCGTGCAGTTCCCCACCTTCGAGCATCGTGCGCATCAGATCGACGCATCGCGCGATGTCATCGAGGTTCGAGAGGTCGAGCAGCACGTGCGTACGCCCCGTGCTCCACGGGCATTGGCCCGGCGGCGGTTCGCGCGACACCGTGATCACGCGCCAGCCCTCCGCGTGAAAGCGCAGGGCTGTTGCGTGGCCGATGCCGCGGCTTGCCCCGGTTACGATGGCGGTCTTCTGGCCGGTCATCGGTCGGCGTTCCGCGATCGCCGGGCCACGCGCCGCGAGTCGTTCACGCGAGTCCTTTTTCCCGCACCATCGCCCAGGTGTCGTCGAGCGCCTTGCCGAAGCAGGCGAGCATTTCGTCGATCTCAGCTTCGGTGATAATGAGCGGTGGACTGAAGGCGACGATATCGCCCGGCATGTTGCGGAGGATGGCGCCGTGATGCTGCACGCGGCGCACAAGGTACGCGGCAACGCCCGCCTTGGGGTCGAAGCTTTCCTTGGTCGCCTTGTCGCGCACGACCTCGACCGCCCCGATGAGACCAATCCCGCGCGCTTCGCCAATCAGCGGATGGTCGGCGTAGCTGCGTATCCCGGCCTGCATCCGCGGACCGAGGCGCTGCACGGCAGCAACGATGTCGCGTTCAGCGTAGATTTTCAGCGTCTCGAGTGCAACCGCCGCGGGCACCGGGTGCGACGAATACGTGTAACCGTGGCCGAAAATGCCCAGCTTGTCGCTCTGCGCAAGCAGAATTTCGTAGACCTTGCCGGAAACGAGGTTGGCGGAGATCGGCTGGTAACCAGCCGACAGCGCTTTGGCGACGGTGATGATGTCAGGCTGCAGGTTGAACGTCTGCGAGCCGAACATGCTGCCGGTGCGCCCGAAGCCACAGATCACTTCGTCGGCGACGAAAAGGATATCGTATTTCTTGAGGATCGGCTGGATGCGGTCGAAATAGGTTGCTGGCGGCACGATGACGCCGCCGGCGCCCATCACCGGCTCGGCGAAGAAGGCGGCAACCGTGTCGGGGCCCTCGCGCAGGATCAACTGTTCCAGCGAATCCGCCAGTCGCGCCGCGAAGGACTCCTCGGATTCTCCTGCGCGGGCGCCGCGGTAGTGATGCGGACAGTCGGTGTGCAGGACGCGATCGATTGGAAGGTCGAAGTCGGTGTGCGCGAACGCGAGTCCGGTGAGGCTCGCCGTCGCAATAGTGACGCCGTGGTAGGCGCGCTGCCGCGCGATGATCTTCTTCTTTTGCGGCCGGCCCTGCGCATTGTTGAGGTACCAGGCGAGCTTGATCGCAGTGTCGTTGGCTTCGGATCCGGAGTTCGCGAACAGCACACGCGACATCCCCGCCGGCGCGATCCCGATCAGGCGTTCGGCGAGCTCGGTGCTGATGGCCGGGACCTTCCCCGCGAAACTGTGATAGAAGGGCAGCTCGCACATCTGCCGGTAGGCCGCATCCGCAAGCCTGCGCTCCGAGAAGCCCAGCGATGCACACCAGAGGCCGGCCATGCCTTCCAGGTAGCGCCGGCCTTCGTCATCATAGACATAGACACCCTCCCCCCGCGTAATTACGAGCGGTCCTTCGGCCTGCACCTGGCGCAAGTTGGTGGCCGGATGCAAATGGAAAGCAAGATCGCGGCGCGCGGCCGGAGTTGTGAGTGACATAAATGGTTCCTCCGGGAGTCTGCGAGGGCGTAGCTAATGCTCGATTGTTTGCGGCGAGAGGAGTTGCGTCAAGGTGCGCCAGCGGAAGACGGAGCTCGACAAGACCAAGAATCGCACTTTGGGCTTTGTGACGACCAGTGAATTTGGCAGGCATGTCTCTGATATCCATGTCCCCTAGGGCACGGGAGCAGGCAAGATTCTCAAAGTCGCGAAGCCCGGCGATTTTCCTGTTGAGCAGCCGACGGAGGTCGGGCGTGTCATTAACCTCGGATGGCCAAGGCATTGAACTTGACTGTCCCCACAGTTGGGTCTGTTTCGCACACGTGAGGTGGTTCAGTGATGGGCCATACGTGCATACGTGGCCGGTTCTCGCTGACACTGCCGTTGAGCGTCCGCTTTGAGAGAGGCACGGAGCTACGACAGGTTGTAGAGTGTCTGCGTCGCCGCGGCGCGGGTGCCACCCGTGGCGGCCTCGAGCTCTCGCACATGGGCTTCGAGCCGGTCGAGCGCGTTGCTGTGCTGCAGGTGATCGGCCGCGGTGCGCTGCGACGAGCCCGGGCGACGCGCTTTTATCGTCGGATGGACGAACCGGTCCTCTTTCGCCGCGTGCAGACGATACAACGCACACAGCGAGCGTACGCGCGCCGCAAGCTGCGCTACCTCGCCATCGTCTGACGGGTCGGTACGGCCCGAAGTGACAAGGGCCTCTACCAGGCAAGCGCGCAAACCCTTGTGAACGGTCGCGTAGAAGTTGTGCCGCGCTGTCCCGGCGGCCTGCTTTGTTTCTCTCCTCATCGTCTTCTCCTCGTGTCGTGAAGGTCGACCCGTACCGGAGCGATCGACCATGCGGAGAGGATATCGAGCCCGTTCTTCGCGCATCGCTAAATCTTGGCTCAGCGAATGCTAAGAATTTCCTAACTTGGGGCCCCAGCCATCCAACCGATTGCAGGCGGGTGCGCGTGATGCATCGGAACAGCACACGCCGGCCGTCAGTCAAGCGCGCCCCCCGCACCTCCGTAAATTGACGTTTGAGCGTCAGCTTCGGGGTCGACACTGCCAGTTCGATTTCGATGCCTGCGGACGTTCGATCTCATCTGGGAAACGTCGTTTGCACGTCAACTCACTGCAAGGATGTTTCGGGTCTATGGATGTATCATGCAAACGGGTGACCTCGCGTCGGTTGCCCTCGTGCATTGCGTCACGGAGTGCGGCGCCGGGGCGATCCGACGAGTCGCGCGGTTACCAACCTCAACAAGGGGCACCTGATGAACCTCGCTTCGCCGGTCGTCGTCCAGCCGATCTCGGTCTGGAGCGAGAAGCTTCTGGTGACGGGGGCCATGGCGGGCGCGACCATACTGGTACGCTCGATCGGGCCGCACACGCGCGACGTAGCGAAAGGCAACTCGGGCGGGGGCCGGGACTGGCTCGACCTCCTTCCAGGCGTCACCCTCCAAGACAACGACCTGCTCGTGGCGAGCCAGCACCTCGGCGCCGACACGAGCCCGTCGACGCCGAAGCCCGCGGCATATCCCGTCAACCCCGTCCCCACCAGCACTGCCGACCTCGGCGCGGTGACCTTGCAGACGTACCCGTGGGAGTGCGGCCAGTATGTCTGGATCACCGGGGCCGAGCCCGGCGCGGCGGTCCGGGTCACCCACGGCGCGACGGACCTCGGGACCGCCGACGCCCCGCTCGGCTGGGCCAGTTTCAAGCTGACCGGCAAGCTCACGGCGCCCGGGCCAGTGACGGTCCGGCAGGTCACCCCCATTGGGCCGGGGCCGACCGCGGACCTCCCGGTCAATCCGCTCCCGTACCCCGCGAACCAGGCGCTTCCCCCGCCCGACTTCGACGGGCCCCTGAACGGCTGCGAGGACATGGTCAAGATCCGCTCGGTCATCGACGGGTCGACCGTCGCGATCAACGTCAGCACGGGCGAGCTCTACCTCCTCGGTGCCCCGTTCGACCATGGGACTGTCAACCTGCCCAAGCCCCTGGTCTACGACGCCATCACCCCGCAGACCCTGACCCTCACGCAGTCGATGCCGCTCTGCGAGCGCAAGGGCCTGCCGAGCGGCCCGGCCAAAGTCGGGCCGCCCGACGTCGAGGCCCCGTTCGTCCTGGGGCTCTGCAAGGGGAACCCCCGGATTACCGTCGGCGGGCTGAACCCCAAGGCCAAGGTCATCGGCCGGGTCTTCCTCAACGGGGCCGAGTTCCAGACGTTCACGGTCCACGGCGAGTCGGTCCATACCTGCGAGTTCGACCCTCCCCTCGACTCGGGCGACGTCTACGCCACCCAGGAAATCTGCGGCGTGGTCGGGCCGCAATCACCGACCCAGCCGATCGACGAGCATCCGGTGACTGGTTAAAGAACCCGACGGCGGGAGCAAGACCGAGTTCCTCTTGGGCCCGCTCAAGGGGGAGACGGTCCACCTGCACGCGGAGTACACGACTCCGAATGCCGGGACGATAAAGAGCAACGACCTGCAATTCACGTGGACAAAGGATTTTGTCTTGCAGATGTAGTCTCCGGACGAACCTGGCATCTTCGCCGTCGGTACGCCATCGACCTTGAGAAAGGCATCGCCGGTTGCATGTGATTGAATCGTCGACTCGTCGGGGGTCGACCATTTCGAAGGTTATGCTCGGTTAGTCCGCGACTCTGTCGCGGCAAGGGCTTCTTTATTTGTCAGGACAGTCACAGGGAAGCCCATGCGCGCCGTCCCCACAGGAGCTCAGGGCTCATTCACGCTGGTAGTATCCTCTGAGCATCTCGCCAATCGGTTCAAGGACGCAACGCTTCCCGCAGTGCTCGCGACTCCAATCATGATCATGGCCATGGAGAACGCGGCACTGAATGCTATCAAGCCGTACTTCGAAGCCGGCGAGAGCGCTGTGGGAACGCGCGTTGAAGTGAGCCACTTGGCGGCGACTCCGGTCGGCCGCCGCGTCACAGCCTTTGCTGAAGTCACCGCCACCGCTGGCCGTCATATCGAATTCCGCGTTTGGGCGATGGACCAGGCGGAGAAGATAGGCACTGGCACGCACGCGCGGGTCGTCATCGAACTTGACAAGTTCTCCAAGCGCTTGGCGACGAAGTTCCAGAACAAGGGCGATTGAACTTCCCGGCCCCTGGCACTCGATGCAAACAACCCCGGGGCCAACTTGCACGTCCGCTCCTTAACAATCTCGTTGGCGGATGGCGCTGGACCTCACTTAAGAAAGCACAAAGAACTCCTGCCGGCAGAGCCGGTGCCTACCGGCGCGCCTCGAACCGAGAAATTCGTCGCTGGGCCTCCGTCCGCTACTTCGCCGGCGCTTCGGCCTTCCCGTAGCGCTCCTCGTAGTACGCCCTGATCTTGTCGAGCTGCTCCTTGCTCATGCCCTTGATGTACCACTCGTGCCGCACGTCGGGCTCGAGATATTTCTTCACCAGCTCGGCGTAAAGCTCGGGCCCCGCAACCTGCTTCACTTCCGGCAGGAATTCGGTATAGAACGTCTTGGCCACGTCGTACATGCCGTGCCACCATGCGTAGTCGGGCCCCGACATCGAGGCGCCGTGACGGGCGCGCCTGCCTGCGTGGTGCCACAGCTCGTAGTAGGTCCAGTCGAGCTTCTCGTCGAAATCGGCCCGAGTGAGCTTGCCCTTGTCCATCAGCTCGTTTCTAATCGCGGTAGCCGGTTTCGCGAACTTGTCGTTGTACAGGTTCACAAGGTTGTCGAACTGCGCGTAGAAGCCCTCGACGAAGGGGCTCGCGTGGCAGTTATAACAGACGTCCTTCATGTTGGCCCGCCGTTGGTCCGCGTTCTCGAGCTTCTTCGAGATTGGCGGCCTCAAGGTCCAGCTGATGCGGGTGCCGACGTCGTGCGTGGACGGCTGCTTCGGCGTCGCGCCCATGTGGCAGGTCGTGCAAGTCGGCGCAGCGCTGTAGTCCTTTCCGACCACCCACGAGTCCTTGTTCATATTCAGGCGATCCTTGTTGGCGGCGTACAGGATGCCGTGCTTTGATTCCTGGTAGACCTCAGCCTGGGGATGATCGGGACCAAGATGACATTTGCCGCAGGCTTCCGGCTCGCGCGCCTGGGCCTTCGAGAAATCGTGCCGCGCGTGACAGGCGCTGCACGAGCCGATCGATCCGTCCGGATTGATCCTCCCAATGCCGGTGTTCGGCCAGGTCGTGATGTCGAGCTTGCCGTCGGCGAGAACCTTGACCTTGGAGCCGTGGCACTGGGTGCAGCCCACGGCAACCGCCTCGGGCCCGCCGATGACCTCGCCGAGATAGTTGTCGAGCGAATTCAGAATGTCGCCCGCCTTGGCGTGGTAACTGGAGGTCATCTCCTTGACCTGGCGGGGATGGCACTGGGCGCAATCTTTTGGCGTGACCAAAATGGCGACCGTGAAGCCGTTATGCTCCATCGCGTCAGGGTCGCCCTTCTCGGCCTTGTGGCAGGTGTAGCAGTCCACGCCCTTTGCAGCGTGCTTGCTCCCCTTCCACTCCTTGACGAACGCCGGAGACTGGCTCTCGTGACAGCCGATGCATGCCTGTCCTTCCTTGGAGATCGGAATGCCGCTCTTTGCAGCTTGCCCGGGGTTGGCGAACGCGAGGATGCCGACGCTGAACGTCGCAAGTAACACCCGAACAACAGCTCGTCCCATGGAGTCCTCCTCATGCTTTCGTTCTTGGCCCGAACGCAGCGGCCGCTCGCTCAGTGTAGCCAGAAGAATTTGATTCCGACTTGACTCAGGACAAAAACTAGAGCGCAAGGCGTTGCCCCCGGGCCGGGGGACCCATCGCGGGTGAGGAGCGATTGGTGTCGATGCGCTAGGCGCGTCTTTGCACGTAGAAGTTATACATGCCGAGAAAAGTGCTCGGATTTTCCACTTCGAATTGCGTCCAGCAGTTCAAGTCGGCTCGCGCGAGTTCGCCCGGATATCGCAGCGAGTACCGCTGCTGCACGACTGAATCCACGTTGAACCTCAAGAAGTCGAATTCAAGCTCTGCAAGGGATTCTTTGATCTGACGCAGTGTGAACCGGTGCTCCTTGGCATGGAACAAAAGATCACGGCAGCCACTCGTGTCGTAGAAATCCTCCAGGGCTGTCAGGCTTCTAAACGGATGCCATCGGTCGAGCAGTTGCAAATCAAGTCGGAACTGACGAATCCCTTCCGTCGTCGCCCCATAGCCTTGAGCGACGATAAGGTCCTGAGCGGCAGCGATGTCCCGACGAGCAAGCTCGCTATAGAGACCGATATGCATGACGCCCCCGGGGCGCAATATGGAGCGAAGAACGCGCCAACCCGCCACTGGATCCTCGAGATGGTGTAGCACGCCGACGCATTCGATGAGATCGAAGGTCTTGCCTATAGATTCCAGCCTCAGAATGTCAGCCTGTGCGTATTCGATGTTCACAATGCCCAGTTCTCGCGTCTTTCGCATCGCGTAGGCGAGACTCGCTGCACTGAGATCGACCGCCAGAATCCTCGCCGCTGGAAACCTTTGCGCCGTTTGGATCGATTGCTGTCCGGTACCGCAACCAGCTATAAGCACATCGATGTTGTCATCTTGACGCGCGAAGCGAGGGGCTCTGAGACCGAGCTCGCTCGCCAAGAAGGCACCAAAAGGGACGGCGCCGTCGATCGAAGGTGATCTAACCCATCTCGGATAGGGGTTTACCTCGTATTGGCTGCGCACCGATCTGGAGGTCTCATCGTCGATCGGAGTCAACTTCTTCAGACTGGCGCGATAGCTATTTTCCTGAATAGGTTCTCTCACTTGTTGCGAGAACAAACCAGCTAATGGGGGCGCCGCCATGACATCCGCCAGGCGTTGGCAGTCAGGAAGCACAGACAATGGGGAATAGCACGCAAATGCGGCGACCCAGACGCCGGGCACGGGCTTCGCTTCAGTGATGCGCCTGGCGATTGCGTCGCGGAGCCAAGCGACACCATCGCTTTCTTCGGTCGTGCAGTTATAGACGTATTCGTTGATGTAGCACTGACGCGAAATGGCGCAACAGAAACGCAGCAGCAATGAATCGGCCTTGTCAGGCGATTGCGACGCCAGGACATCGAGAAGGAGAGCTCGCCTAGCCAACGTCAAGAAGTGCTCGAACTCCAGCCCGGCCGCCGGCGTGTTCTCGAGTACGGCGCTGAGCAGATCATCGGTGGCCAATGCAGCAAGGCCCTCCGTTCCGAATAGATCCTCCTTCGATAGCGGCGCTGGCCACGAGGCGGCGGCTCGTTCGATACATTGCCCAGCCGCGCGATTGGATTTGATCAGTGCTAGGCTTGCAGGAACAAGTTGACCGGTGCGACACCACGGATCAGAGAGCGCGCGAATCAGGTATTGCCGTACTAACGCATTGCTGTAACTCGTGCTCATTTTGACCAAACGAACGAACAGCGCCTTCGCGGCGGGTGTCTCGTTGGCTCGCAACGAACGGATGCAGGCCTTCATCGCGTCCGCCAACATCCCGTCGGCGATAAGTGCTGATGCGAGATCGTTGAGCGCATCGATCTTGCGCCTGGCCCGCGCCTGAGCTGCCACGATTGAGGTCCTTACAGTTCCGGGAACATTCAGCTAACTCCCTCCAGCCCTTACGTAAATGTTCGCACCCGCGTCCGCTTCCGGTAATGCCCTATCTGCCAAGGGTCGAACCGCGATCGTCAACGGTAAGTCCGTGACCGCCCAACTCGGGACAGTCGAGTTTCCGCTCCAAAGCGGCCGGTCTCGCTCAGCGATATAGGAGAATCGGATGGTTGCGTTCGCGCCATGAACTTGTAACCGAGGCTTCGACGCTGCTGCTTGCGACCACTCCCTGGCGTTGAAGCGGCCGCCCGGTTCCGATCATCCTTGCCGTCGGGGTGGGCGTGCGCGGTGCGATGATCGGCTCTAGCAGGGTGATGCAAAACGCTTGAGGGGACATCTGCGGAAAATCGCCGACCGCATAGAACGGCCCACAATCGATCTTCAAGCACTCGGGAGGGGTCGAGCGACCCCGAAAACGCGGATGAAACCGACGAAAAATAGTTTTGCATCACCCTGCTAGGCTGCGAAACGCGCAGCGATCTGCACACTGCACCCTCCGGTGAAGCAGGCGCTACTTCGGAGGCGCCGCTGGCTCGGTCGAGGCTGGCGCCGCGTCGGAATTCCACGTGTCGCGAATGTATAGCCACTTCCCGCTTTTTTTCCTGGAGACGGAAAGATACTTTCCAGTCTCGAGAACACGACCCGACTTGTCCTTTACTACATAGGTCCCGGACACCCAACCCATGTCGCCGGAAACGCCGCCGTCAGGTTTGGCGCCGAGACTGAATACGACACCGTCTTTCGCGGAAGCTGCCATGTCCTTCGCAAAGAAGGTGCGAATCGCAGCTCGCCCGCTCGCCCCTGGCGCACCCGGCGGGAGGAGCACCGCATGTTCATCGTAGAGACCAACCACGGTATCAACGTCGCCGGCGTTATAGGCCTTGACCCAGACTCGATCGACGGCATGCATCGCCGCCACCTCTGCCGCCGGATCTGCGGCCGATGATTCGACGCTGCATGACGCAAGTGCAACCATGATGCCGAGGATCCCTAACGTTCTCGCAACCGCGAACATTCGATATCTCCTTCAGAATGGTGGCGGCGAATGGCCGCCAGGACGACGGGCCGGTCATCATAACGGAACCGGGTCAATCGAGGTGGACGAAACCGAGGCGGCCACGCAAGTCACGACAGGTTATGGCGCTTGTTGTGGTTGAACAGTGTGGGCGACCTCCCGTTCGGGACATTGATTGGCCGCCACTTTTATTCCGAGCGACCGCTTCGTCGTGACGCCAAAGGCCGGTAAGGATTGCGAGCTGTCAGAGGAGCGTAGAGTACCCGCCATCCAGCGGAATCGCGGTCCCCGTCAGGAAATCGGACGCCGCACTCGCCAGGAACACAGCGATTCCCGCGAAGTCGTCGATGTGACCCCAGCGCCCGGCCGGCGTGCCGGCGAGCACGCGCTCCTCGAGACCGGGGATCTCCTTGCGCCCCCGGCGCGTGAGGTCGGTATCGACCCAGCCCGGCAGCACCGCGTTGACTTGGATGTTGTCCGCAGCCCAGGTCACGGCCAGCGACTTCGTAAGCTGGACGACACCGCCCTTGCTCGCGCCGTAGGCGGGCCCGAACGACGCACCAAAGATTGATAGCATGGATCCCACATTGATGATCTTGCCCGCGCCCAGCCTCTTCATGTGTGGATAGGCGCTGCGCGAGCACAAGAATGCGCTCGTCAGGTTGGTGTCGAGAACACGCCGCCACTCATCAAGTGAGAGATTCTGCGCCGCCTTGCGAACGTTGATCCCCGCGTTGTTGACCAGAATGTCGAGGCGGCCGCGGCACGCGACCGTTTCAGCGACCATCGCGTCGACCGATTTCTCGTCGGCCACGTCCACGCTAACGCTCCAGGCATCCGCGCCAAGCGTCTGGAGCTCGTGAACGGCAGCGCTCGACTTTTCGGCGTTGCGTGCTGCGATGACGACACTTGCCCCGGCATTGGCGAGGCCGCGGGCCAGGCCTAATCCAATCCCGCCATTGCCGCCGGTGATGACGGCAACCCGGCCCCGCAGATTGAATAAGCTGGTCATCGAGTCCACTCCCTGAGGTTGTTGTCCCGGATTTCACTGGCCTCGAGCACAATGATTATGCAGTGAACTCCGCCGCAGTAGCGGCATTTGTAACATCATCGCGGCATCACGTCCCCGCGCCGGCCGTCAACGGGTTCGCGCTGCGGGTGGGCGTCGCGCGAGGGAACGCACGCGGCGCTCGGCTGCAGACATCCAGAGCGAGAGCGCGTGGTAAGGTCGGCCTTCCTCGAGCGATTGGCGGGTCGGCAATGAACAAGTTTTCGGTGGCGGGCGCTGAAGCCTACGAGCGCGGAATCGGCCGGTGGAGCCGCCGGCTCGCGCCGGTGTTCCTCGATTTCTGCGGCCCGGTGGCGGGCCGCGTTCTCGACATCGGCTGTGGCACCGGCATCCTCGCCGAGGCTCTGCTCGCGCGCGGGGGCGTGACGGATTTGGTGGGCATCGACGTCAACGAGCCGCTGCTCGCCCGAGCGCGTGCGGAGATCGCCGATCCCCGCGCCAGCTTCGATCGTGTGGATGCCACGGTGCTGCCCCACGCTGGCGGGAGCTTCGATCACGCGCTGTCGATGCTGGTGGTGAACTTTCTCGAGGATCGCCCCGCGTGCCTGCGTGAGGCAATGCGCGTGACGCGTCCGGGCGGTACAGTGGCCGCGGCGATCTGGGATATGCGCGGCGGCTTCATGTACGCGCGGTTCGCCTGGGACATCGCGGCGGCGCTCGACCCTGCTGCCGCCGGCGAGCGCGACAAGCTGTTCCGGACGTCGTTTCTCCGTCCCGGCAGCCTCGAAGCCTTGTGGAGGGCAATCGGGTTCGTCGAGGTCCGCGCCGGGTCACTTGCGATCGATATGACGTTCTCCGAATTCGCCGACTACTGGCAGCCGCTACTCGGCGCCAGCCAGACCTTCAGCAGGTACTTCGACACCCTCTCCGCCCCGGCGCGGTCGCGCACGTACGACGCGGTGCGCGCCGCCTACCTCGTCGGGGACGACGATGGCCCGCGTTCGTTCGCTGCGCGGGCATTCGCTGTGACGGGATGCGTTCCCGGCGGCCGCTGAGGTCGAGCCAGTCCGGCAGCGAGAAATCCTGCGCTAATTGAGCGGCAATCGCTTCATGCATAGTGTCGACATCGAGAGGCAACATGTCACCGGAACAGGAGATCTTCCAGCAACAAGTCGCACCTTTGCTTGCCGAGATGGAAGCGTCGGCCAATGCACACGACACGGATCGCCATCTGGCTGCGTATTCCAGGGATTCGGCACTGATCTTCATCATCAATGGCGAAATCATTCGCGGATGGGATGCCCTTCGCCAAAGACAGCGCCAGTGGTGGAACGACGGCAAGGCGACGGGCGTCTACAAGTACGTCGGCGAGCCGACCTTTGAGGTGATCGGCAAGGACCTCGGGCTGACAACGCACCTCATTGCGGCACGCGCGAGTCTGCCGGACGGTCAGGTGCGCGAACGCCAGGTGGCCTTTACCGCGCTCTGGAGCAGGCGGCCGGACGGATGGCGAATCATCTACGCCCACGAATCCAGCACGAGGTAGTGGCGGGTTCCGAGCGAGTTCCCCAAGGCCGATTCGGGCAGGCGGGGTACCCCGTGATCATGGGCGTTGCCGTCGTTAACGCCGCAACTCTGCAATACAATGGTATGGGGCATGGCATTGGCGAGGAGACCGCATCGTGCGACGCACCCAAGGCTGCTGGTTGGGACTGGTCGTTGCGGCATCGCTTGCGATCGACGTTGCGCTGACGTCGATCCCCGTCCACGCGGCGGGCCCGAACGACACCTTGCACGTCGTTCTTTCCGGCGCTGAAGCCGGTTTGGATCCGCAGGCCCTGAGCGACGGCTACTCGTGGGCCATCGCCAGCGCCATCTTCGACGCACCCTACAAATACGACTATTTCGCGCGCCCTCTGCGGCTGGCGCCCAATACCGCCGCATCGGGGCCGGAGATCGCCGATGGCGGCCGCACCTACACCGTCCGTATCCGATCGGGCATCTATTTCGCGGACGATCCCGCCTTCAAGGGCAAGCGGCGCGAACTGACGGCGGAAGATTATGTTTTCAGCATCAAGCGGATCCTCGACCCGAAGGTACGCTCTCCGTTTCTCTACCTCCTTGAGCATCGACTGGTTGGCTTGGACGCGGTCCTGTCGCGCGCCCGCAAGGACGGACAGCTCGACTACAGCGTCAGCCTCGAAGGTCTGCAGACGCTCGACCGGTACTCTTTCCGGATCCGCTTCAAGGAACCGAACTACGGGTTCCAGTACTGGCTCGCGTCGATCCCGTTCGTCGCCGTCGCACGCGAAGTCGTGGAAGCCCATCAGGATGCGGGGCGGCGCGTCATGGAGAACCCCGTCGGAACCGGCGCCTATCGGCTGGTGGAATGGCGGCGCGCCCAGCGCATCGTGCTGGAAGCCAACCCGAATTTTCGCAAGGAGGTGTACCCGACGCCCTCCGCGGACGCCTCGCCGGCCGACTTGGCGATTGCAAAAGGACTGTCCGGCCGAAGCCTTCCGCTGACGCCGCGTGTGGAGGTCAGCATCGTCGAAGAGGATCAGCCCCGGCTGCTCGGATTTCGTCGCGGGCAATTCGATTACCTCGAAGTGCCATCGGCGAGCATTGCCAATGTGCTCGCCGGCGATACCCTCAAGCCGGAGTTCGTCAAGTCGGGCGTCACGCTGCATCGCGCGGTCGAACAGGTACTGAGCTTCACGTTCTTCAACATGGACGATCCCGTTGTCGGCGGCTACACATCCGACAAAGTGGCGCTGCGGCGCGCGATTGCAATGGCCTATGACCGCGACGCCGAGATCCGCATCCTGCGAAGCAACCAGGGACGGATCGCCACACAACTCGTTCCCGCGTCGGTTCCGGGCCACGATCCTGCCCGGATTCCGACCTATCGTCTGGACCCTGCCGGCGCACGCGCGTTGCTGGACCGCTTTGGCTACAAGACTGCGAAGGGCGGCGGCTATCGGATGATGCCGGATGGACGCCCGCTCGTGCTGACCATGAGCACGACGCCGGACTCGACCTCCAGGCAATACGACGAACTCTGGAAGAAGAACCTCGACGCGATCGGAATCCACATCATCTTCATGACGCAGAAATGGTCCGAGCTCAACAAGATGGCTTCCGCGGGCAAGCTTCAGATGTGGTCGGTGGCGATGAGTGCGCCGACTCCGGACGCGGATATCTTCTACACGATGCTCTACAGCAGCAGCATCGGCGAGTTCAACTACGCGCGCTTCAGGCTGCCGGACTATGACCGCGCCTACGAGGCTTCCGGCCGGCTGCCGGACGGACCTGAGCGGTTCGCGTTGTTCCGGCAGATGGACGCGATGGTCGCGGCGTACGCGCCGATGATTCTCAACGCTTTTCGCTACCGGAATCTCCTCGTGCAGCCGTGGCTCAAGGGTTTCAAGGAAAATATCTTCGTCGCGGACAATTGGGCGTATTACGCGGTGGACCGACGTTGAGGTCCGGCCGCCGGCGGCGCCAATCGATGCTGACGGCAAGGCCCGCCGGCGACCGCCACCCGATCGGCCGGCGCAACGCGGTCGAAAGGCGACATTCCTCTACACCCACGGGCACGACCCTTCTTCATGAGCGACGATAGATTCGCGACGGCTGTGGCAATCAGCGCGGAAGTCAAGAGCTGGATCGTGCAGACCAAAGCCACATGTCCGTTCATTGGAACGGCTGTGTCCACGGGCGACTTGCCGGTGCGCAACGACCCCGGCAACCCACTCGCCAGCGTTGATGAAGTCAGGGAATTGGGCAACATGGGCGGCGGTGATCTGGGAGAGGTGCTGCAGCTGTTCGCCACGGGCAACCACATGCTGATGCGAGGCAGCCCGGGGAAGCTCGATACGAAAACGCCGCCCGGACTGTTCTCGCTCGAGTTTCCGGGCTCGCAGGGATCTCATCCGGGGCACAGCGGCATCCTGCAGGGCGATCCGCGGACGTTGGGCTCCGGCAGGCTCAGCCTCGCCGATTTCGACCGCCTTACCCGACGCGCACGGGATGGCCTTGTCGCGCGTTCCGAGGTAGCGCGCTTCATTGCGGAAAACCTCCACCGGGATCCCGACTCGAAGGTGTTCGGCACCGCGACGGCAGCCTTGTTGCTCGGCGATCTCGCTTCCTTCGTCGGTAGCACCGGCCCGGCGCTCCTGACGAGCCTCGGCGCATCGGAGGCAGGCGACGCCGATGCTCATCGGGATCTCGAGGCCAAGCTCACCAAATTGCTCGGCGAGGGCAATCTCGTGGGCGCCGCCGGCGAATTCGGCCTGTTGTTCGCCTTTCTCGCCAACAAGCCCGATGCCACGGAACTCGACGGCGAGCCGGCCATCGCGATGAGCGACCTGCAGTCGATGTTCGTGGACAAACGGTTTCCGGACGGCTGGAGGGCTTGGAGAAAGTCTCGCGCCGACTGGGTCCGGAACACGATCGCACTGCTCGTCGGCGCGAGCGCCGAACTCCTTCGCCTCCGCAAAGAACGCCCCTGATCGCTTCGCCTGCCGCGCGTTGCGCAGCCGCGATTAGCGAGATCCGGATTTGTCTGGCAGGATGTCGTTGCGGGGGGAGAAGGGTGAATCGCCTGAATCGAGTGCTGGAGATCGGCATCGCCGCGAGCATCGGCCTGCTCTTCGTGGCGTTTTATCCGGGTACGATGAGCATCGACTCGTACACCCAGCTCGGCCAGGCGCGTAGCGGCATCCTCGGCGATTGGCATCCACCGTTCATGGCCTGGCTCTGGGGTGGGTTGGACTCGATCCTGCGTGGTCCCCTATTGATGTTCATGGCGCAGCTTGGCCTCTTCGTGCTTGCGCTCAGGCTCATCGCCCGGGTTGCCATCGGCGGCGGCGACACGGGTCGGTCGTCGTTCGTTCTTCTCTCGCTGTGGGTAACTCCTGTCTCGGGCATCGTCGGCGTCGTGTGGAAGGACATCTGGATGTCCGGACTGCTGCTGGTCGGCGCTGCCTGCTGCCTGCGGCTCGGTAGTCTCGACGCAAGGGCTCGCCGCGTGGAGATCTTCCCCCTCGGGGCCTTGGCATTTCTCGGCGCGCTGCTGTTTCGCCCGAACGCCGTGTTCGCGGTGGTGCCGCTGCTCGCATACGCGGTGTGGGTGCTGCGCGGTCCGCAGGCTACGGTGCGAAGTGCACTGGAGGCCGTCTCGATCGGAGCAGTTTGCACGATCGGGCTGGGCCTCGCGTCCGTCGGTGTCAACCGGGCGCTCACCACGTACCGGGAGTATCCATCGCAGTCGATCATGATCTTCGACATCGCCGGGATTTCGATCTTGAGCAACCGCTCGGATTTCCTCGACGGCGCGAGTGCGACCATCCCGAACATCGTGCGAGGCCGCGACAAGGTCGAACTCGCCGCGCTGCGGGCAGCCTATTACCCGAGTACATGGAACCCACTGGTGTTCGTCGACGGATGTCCGTTGGCGCGCACGTGGTCGGCCCCGCAGGTCGATGCGCTCACTGCGATCTGGTGGCGCGCGGTCCGGGAAGAGCCCGGCGCGTACCTTTCGCACCGTGCGGCGGCGTTTCGCGAGGTGATCGGAGCGCGTGAAGGTCCGCTGTTCGCTCCGCTCTATTTCGGCATCCCCAGGGATTCGTCCGACTATGCCGTGGTGCGGCGAAGCTTCCCGGCCGACCTCGACGAAGCGAGCTCCCCGGTGCAGCAATACCTGCGCAGCGGTTTCGAGTGGTCCGCGGGACTCGTGATCTACCGGCCGTGGTTCTGGCTGCTCGCGAACGTTCTGCTCGTCGCCGTGGTGGCCGCGCTGTCTTCGCGACGCGCAGAACTCCTTGCGCTGGGTTTCAGCGGCCTGCTCAACGAACTGGCCCTGTTCTTCATTGCGCCCTCGGCCGACTACCGGTATTCACACTGGCTCGTGCTGTCGACCTGGGTGCTGATGGCCGCCTTCGCATCCGAGGTTGGAGCGAGCATCGTCGCACGCGTCAGGGGCAACCGTCTCGGCCCGTCTCCACCGACGCACACCGACGTGCGGACGGACGGGTAAGAATGGTCGTACGTAGAAACGCCAAGTCAACGCACGGCCCGTAATCCCGTGACGCGACGCGGTTCGCTGATCGTATCGGGTAGCCGTACCTATGGGGCTTTAGGTAACTGCGTGACAGTTTGGCTTATAGGCCCGTCATTCCCGCGCACGCGGGAATCCAGTGTCTGCGGGCGAAAGACGCCGGGTCCCCGCGTGCGCGGGGACGACGATTCATAGACGTCGAACGTCACGGACTTTGGTAATACTCAATAGTTGTCCGCGTAGAGCTCCGGAAATTCTTCTCTCAGTTGCGTGATCTTCGGCAGGACGTAGCGCGCGACGTACGGCTGCGTGCGATTCAACTCAGCGTAATTCTCGTATTTGCTCTCCGCCGGATAGAACGCGGGGAGAGGCAGGACCTGCGTGACGATCCGCCGCGGAAAGCCCCTGGCCTGATCGAGTTGGGCGATGTAGGCCGTCGCAACGCGGCGTTGGGTCTCGCTGGTGGTGAAGATCACCGAGCGGAATTGAACACCGACGTCGGGCCCCTGCTGGTTCCGTTGCGTCGGGTCGTGCGCAACCGCAAAGAAGATTTGCAGCAACTTTCCGTACGAAACCTGCGTGGGATCGTAGGTGACCTGCACGGATTCGGCGTGGCCCGTCCTGCCTCTGTTGACCATCGTGTCGTCGGCGGTCGCCGCCGTGCCGCCGGCATAGCCGGGAACCGCCCTCGACACCCCCTTCACGTGCCGAAAGACCGCTTCGACACCTGCGAAATCGCCGCCGGCAAAGACGGCCGACTGCAACCCCGGGGCCGCCGTCGCCGGGATATCATCGATGGGCGCGGGCAACGACACGGCGCCACAGGTGCGCACGAGCACAAAGAGGCCGATGGTCAGGATCGCGTGGACCGAAGTCGAATTCGTCATGCGTAAACGTTGGGCCCGCAACGACCGTGAGTGACGAAAGGCCGCGATTGCGGCCTTCGATTTGCTGCGGTTGCCGCCCAGCGCGCTACGTCGTCGGTTTTGCTTTGCGCCCGGGCGCTGCAGGAGGAATGTAACCCGACACGCGGCACAGCCATCCTTCGATCCGCTTGCCGTTTTCGAAGCGGGTCAGGCTGCAGGTGATGATCGCGCCCGTGGCGGCGAGCCCCGCGACGCCCTGGCGAACCGTCGCGAGCGACATGCCCGTCTCCTTGGCGATCTCGGAATCGAGACGCTGACCATGTTTCTTGAGGCACTGCAGGATTTCAATCAAGGCCGGAATCCTTCGAAAGAATTACCAGTATAGCAGATTCCCCCCCGTGGCGGAGCACTTTTCGTGCGTTCGCCTTGAGCTTGCGAGGCAAGGTCTGATCCGCCCAAGGCCCGGAAGACGCTCGAACGGCATTTCTCGGCCGACCCGACGGTCGTCTCGCGGGCGCCCGGGATCCGGGCTGGCAGGACGGAAAGAGACGCATTCGCGCGTTCGCGGACGTCGTGATGCTTGAGTCCAACGCATACGATCGGTCGTCGGAGCGAATGGCGGTGGATGCAGACGCGCATCGAGCCGGGACCAATCGCCGGTTTCAGACCGGCACGCGCGCGCCGTATCGTGCCCAGGGGGCCGGTGACGAAGACCCGGAGGAGGCATCGCAGTTTGATAACCTATCGACGACCTGAGCACCGACGAGGGGGCATGCCACGTGTGGCCGTCGCGAAAGACGCCGAGCTCGGCGCAATCGCAGGACCCCGCCCGAGCCGCGCCAAATCGGACCCTTCAATCGACGCGCGGGGTCGACGGGTGATGCGCCCCGCGAACCTCGTGCTTGCCGCGATCGTGCTGCAGGCGATCGTCGGTCTCGCGCTCGGCTTGCCCGGACACCTGTCGCCGGACTCGATCGTGCAGCTCTACGAGGCGCGAACGCTCAATTCATTTCGTTCCAGCCGCCGATGATGTCGCTGCTGCTGCGCGTGCTCGACGCGTGGGTGCGCGGGACGGCATTGTTCGTCGTCTCGACCAGCTGCTGCTGACCGCGTCGTTCGCGCTGCTGTTCGCGCATCGCAGGTCGGAACTGCGTGGCCGGCAGCCGTCGGGGCCGCGCTCGTCGTGCTGAACCCGCTGCTCCTCGCTTATACCGGAATCGTGTGGAAAGACGTCCTGATGGCCCACCTCGCGGCATTCGGCTACGTCTGTCTGTTCGTGGCGGCGACGCCGGCCGCCGGGCGGCGCTCGGGCGCGTGGGCGCTCGCGGCCGTGCTTGCGCTCGCGCTCGCGGCGGCGCTGCGCCAGCATGCGCTCGTGCTGGCGGTCCCCGGCGCGGTCTACACGGCGTTTCTGCTGGCCGACAGCCGCGCAGGCACGATGGGTCTCGCTTTCGTGCTTTGTGCCGTGCAGGTCGCGTATCAACGTCGCGATCGTCGCTTATGCCGACGCAGTCGCGTCGGCGAAAAAATTCCACGCACAGGGAGCCGGCTTGCGCAGCCTCGCGATCTTCGACCTCGCGGGAATCGCGGCGAACGGCGGCGCGATTCCTGACGCTGCCGTCGCCGCCCAGGTGGAGACGGCGTGGTCCCGTTCTATACGCCGTTGCGGAACGACACGCACCCGCCCCCGCTCGGTTCGCCGCTCGGCGGCTGGAGAGCCGCAGTTGCTCGCGCTCTGGGGCCGCTCGATTGTCAACTCGCCACGGGCCTACCTGTCGCATCGCGCCGCGCATTTCTGGGCGTTGCTGTGGCAACCGGACACGACCGGGTTGTGCGCCCCGGGGTCTTTGGCGTCGCGCCCTCGGTCTACGTGCCATCGCTCGGGCGTGACATCGTGCCCGAGCTCCGACTTGCAGGCGAATGAGAGCGCGCGACCGGAAGCTCGGCGTATTGGATCTACGAGCCGCCGCGACCGCCGCTGTTCAACCACGTGCTCTGGTCGATCGTGCTCTGCGATCGCGGCGGTTGCGCTCTGGCTGCGGGGAGGGGGCAGTGCGCTCGTCGTGTTCGCGGCAAGCGCGCTCGGCTACACGCTGGCCTTCGGCATCATCGGCATCTCGTGCGAGTTTCGCTACACGTACGTCTTGCCGGTCGCGGCGACGCTGCTTGGCGTCGTTCTCGCCATCGCGCCGAAGACCGTTTGCGCTGCCGGACCACTCCGCGCTCCGGCTGAAGGCGAATCGCGCGATCGGTGACACCGCGCGCCAATGAGTGGAGGCCTGAGTTCCGGAATTTCCGGCGTGTAGGCAAGGGAGCCGATCATCTGCCGATTACCCGGACTCGTATTCGAGCACCCTCATCGGGTTCGGTAATTCCTACATGCGTTTTCTCGCCAAATGAGGTGACGCGCAAACCCGATCGCCGAGCTTGCGCGGTCGCTCCTGCGTGCCTCGTGGCGCGGACATTCCGAACGTTACCTCGCCGTCGGCGTCGGGCTCGGGTCGAAACCGACGCTCAAACAGAGCGTTGCGAATACAAACGTCACGGTGGAGGTAATGCGTCGCCCGGGGGTGGTCCGCCCGACGTGCAGCAATGCGGGTGACGGAATGGATGTTGCTTCGTTTCTTGTTGCGCGACGCCCAAGCTCGTGGTCTCGCGGGATTGCAAGCGCGCGTCACATTCGTTGCGGCGCCGGCAGGTGGCGCCGGATGCGGCGGCGAACGCGCCGATCGGCTTTCAACGTTGGAGGACACCATGCGCCTCGACGACGACGATGCACCGGGAGGGCGACGACCTCCCGCCCTGATTTCCGCCGGCCATGCCGCGGAGCAAGTTCCCTCCTCGCCGCCTGTGAGTGCACGCGGCACGGGTCGCGCCGAACTGGAGAGCGGGGCGGAAAACGGCGGAACCGAGCAGCAGGCGCAGTTCATCGACAGCCTCGTGGATTTCACGCGGCGCGCACAGGGCCGACCGGTGGTCGGGGACGCTCGCGAGCTTCCTCGAGACCGTCGTGCGCGCCGATCCGTCACGCGCGACGCGCAGCAGCCACCAATACGTGTGGGATATGCTGCGCTGGCAAGGCCGCGAGGACGAGAAGGGCGTGCTGCGCTGCTCGTTGCTGTCGAGCGAGCTGTTCGGCATCGACGACTCGATCGCGCGGGTCGTCGATTACTTCAAGGCCGCCGCGGCAGGCTCCGAGGTCGGGCGGCGGCTCCTGCTGCTCCTCGGCCCGCCGTCCGGCGGCAAGTCCACGCTGGTGATCCTGTTGAAGCGCGGACTGGAGGAGTACAGCTACACCGATGCCGGCGCGCTCTATGCGGTCGCCGGCTGCCCGGTGCATGAATCGCCGCTGCACCTGATTCCCCATTCGCTGCGCGCGGATTTCCGGCAGACTTACGGTGCCGACATCGAAGGCGACGTGTGCCCGTACTGCCGGGTCCGCGTCGAGAAGGAATTCACAGGCGACTTCATGCGGATGCCGGTCGAGCGCATCTTCATCTCCGAAGCAGGGCGGGTCGGCGTCGGAACGTATGCGCCGCACGACCCGACGACGGCCGACGTGGCCGATCTGGTGGGCTCGGTCGACCTGTCCAAGGTCGCGCAGTTCGGCGACGAGGGCGACCCGCGGGCGTGGTCGTGGTCGGGCTCCGTCTATGCGGCGAGCCGCGGCGTGCTCGAGATGATCGAGATCCTGAAGGTCAAGCGCGAGTTCCTCTACCTGCTGCTCACGCTGACGCAGGAGAAGAACATCAAGGTGTCGCGTTTTCCGCTGATTCACGTCGACGAGACGATCGTCGCCCATACGAACCTCGCCGAGTTCCGCAAGTTCCTGCAGGAGCGGGAGAACGAGGCGCTGCTCGATCGGATGGTGGTGATCCAGGTCCCCTACACGCTCGACTACCGGGCCGAAGCGAAGATCTATCGCAAGCTCATTTCCGGCGCCGAGCCGGCGTTCCGGGAAGTGCACCTCGACCCGCACGTGCTTCACACCGCAGCCGTGTTCGCGATCCTGACGCGACTGCGCGAGGGCGAGGACAAGGGCGCCGACTTCAGCATGCGCGTCCGGCTGCAGGCGGGCGAGGCGGTCGACGGCATGACGCGTCTCGACGTCGAGCGGCTGCGCGAGCGCTTCGCCGATGAAGGCCTCGCCGGCGTGTCGCCGCGGTTCGTCATCAACGCGCTGTCGGCGGCGATCATCAAGTCCAACGCGCGCAGCCTGACGACGATGGACGTGCTGCTCGCATTGAAGGATGCGATCGAGAGCGATGCGCGGATCGACGCCAAGGAGAAGCGGCGCTGGATCGACTTTCTGGTCGTCGCGCGCAAGGACTTCTACAATCGCTGGGTGAAGGAGGACGTGCACAAGGCGTTGTTCGTGTCCTTCGAGCAGGAGGCTCAGGAACTGCTCGACAAGTACGTCGACGAGGTCGAGGCATCGCTCGACAACCGCAAGCTCGCCGATCCGATCACGAGCGAAGAGCGTGATCCCGACGAACGGATGCTACGCGCGGTCGAGGAGAAGATCCACATCTCCGACTCGGGCAAGCACTCGTTCCGGCAGGAGGTCGTCCGCAAGGCCATGGGTGCGTACAAGCGCGGCGAGAAGTTCACGCTCGACAGCCACGCGCCGCTGCACGACGCGATCGAGCAGTACCTGTTCGAGCAGCGGCGGAACGTTTTGCGGCTCGTGAGCTCGACAACCCGCCCCGAGGAAGAGACGCAGCAGAAGATCTCCGTGGTCGCGAAGCGCCTCGTCGACGAGTACGGCTACGACGAGCACAGCGCGAAGGAAGCGCTGAACTACGTGACCACGCTTCTTGCCCAGGAATGACGATGGCGGGCGAAGCGCCGGGGACCGCTCTCGCGGGACGCGAAGCCATGGCGAGCCGGATTCGCTTCTCCGCAGAATCGCCGTGGTACGACCTGTTCTCGCGCGGCGCCCGCGACTGGCTGCGCCACAACCAGAAGGTCCGCCAGGCGGTTCGTGAGCAGGTCGTGGATCTCCTTGCGGGCGGCGACTTCATCTCGGAGCCGGACGCGCGCACCGTGCGGGTGCCGGTCCGCCTTCTCGAGCACGCTCGCTTTCGGCTCGCCGACCCGTCCGCCCACACGCGTGCGGGACAGGGCGCGGCGCAGCCCGGCGACACGCTGCGGCCGGCCGACGCCGCCGCCGAACGGGGGCGCGGCGACGGTGAGGGCGGTGACGAGGACGGCGAATTCAAGCTGGTGCTGGAGTTCAAGGTCGACGACATCGTCGACTGGCTGACCGACGAGCTCGAACTCCCCGACCTGCGGCGGACGACGGGGGCGACTGTCGAGGAAAGCGAGATCGTGCGCGAAGGCTCCGGTCGGCGCGGCATCCGTGCGCGTCTCGATCGCCGCCGAACGTTGAAGCAGGCATTGATGCGGCGCGCGATCCAGCCGGAGCCGGCGCCCTTCGTCGATGACGACCTTCGCTTCCACCAGCTCCGGCAGCGGCCGCGGCTCGCGAGCAACGCCGTCGTCGTCTTCGCGCTCGACGTGTCGATGAGCATGACGGCAGTCGAGCGCAGGCTCGCCAAGACCTTCTTCTTTTTCGCGCTGTCCGGGCTGCGCCGTCAATACCGTCGCGTGGACGTCCGGTTCGTCGCCCACACGACCGAGGCGTGGGAATTCCCGGAGCGCGAGTTCTTCGAAGTGAGCGGCAGCGGCGGCACCGCCGCTTCGTCCGCGTTCCTGCTGGCGCGCGACCTGCTCGCCAGGCACTACGAGCCGAGCCAGTACAACGCTTACCTCTTCTATGCATCGGACGGCGAGAACGCCATCGATGATCGACGGCCGGCGGGAGCTGCCCTGCGCGCGCTCTGCGAGCGGCTCAATTACATCGGCTACGTCGAAACGCGTCTCGGGCCGGCCCGCTACACGCAGACGGACATGCGCGGTCTCCTTTCCGAGCTGCCCGATGGCGGCGCCCGTATCGGCAGCCACGCAGTATCGGACATTCACGACGTGTGGGAGGCGATCCGCCACTTCTTCGTACAGCAAGCAGACGAGGCGGGCTGATGGCGGCGGCCGGTCTCGTCGATTTGGCGGCGCGAATCGAGGCGCAGGCGGACACTCTCGGGTTGGCGCATCAGGGCGTCGATTTCGAACTCGTGCCGGAGCGGTTCATGATGGAGACGGCGGTGTACGGGCTGCCGGTGCGGATGCCACACTGGTCGTTCGGCGTGCGCTACATTCGCCAGCTCGTCCAGCGCAACATGGGGCACTCGCGCATTTTCGAGGTGATGTTTCCGGGCGAGCCGTGCAAGGCGTACCTGGTCGATGCAAATTCGCTCGCCGAAAACGTGCTCGTCGTCGCGCACGTCCTGGGGCACGCCGACTTCGCATACCGGAACGCGCTGTTCCGGCGCTCGATGGCGATGGCGGGCGGGCGCATCCTGGAGCAAGCCGCCGCGAGGGCGCACCGGATCGAGACGGCCCTCGCCGAACACGGGCAGGAGCGCGTCGAGGCCGTGCTCGACGCGGCGCTTGCGCTCGAGGCCCATATCGACATCAATCGCGTCCTGTATCGCACGCCGTACGTCGAGCGTGCGGGGGAGACTCCTCCGGTCGAGAGCGGCGATCCTTTTCAGCGCCGGTGGCGGACGCTGCCCGGCGAACAACCGCCGGCCGTGCGAACCGAAGCGGCGCGTCAGGCGATCCCCCCCCAGCCCGAATACGACCTGCTCTGGTTCATCGCCAATTACGGTCCCGAGCTCGACGGCTGGGAGCGTGACGCGTTCCTCGCCGTGCGCGAGGAATCGTACTATTTCTACCCGGTGTTCGCATGCCAGATCATGAACGAGGGCTGGGCATCGTACTGGCACGCGCGACTGCTCCGCGAAACCGACCCGCTGCCGCCTGATCTGTACTTGGCGGCCATCAAGGCGCATTCGGACGTGGTGCGGCCGTTCGCCGCCGGGCGCACGGTGGCGCTGTCGGTCAACCCGTACCATCTCGGCTTTTCGATGTGGGAACGGATCGTCGACACGCAGGGTCTCGAAGCGGCACGCCGCATTTGCGCCGAAGAAGACGATTTCGGCTTCGTGCGCAATTACCTCGATTCCAAGCTTGCCGAGGAACTCGACCTGTTCGTGTACGAGGCGGATGCCGACGGTGAGATCACCGTTGCGTCGCGCGAGATCCATGCGGTGCGTGAGGCGGTCGTCGCATCGCGATTCAATTTCGGGGCCCCGCGCGTCGCCGCGACGCACGTCGACGCCGACGGCAGCCTGACGCTCGCGCACGACCACGCGAGCGACGGTCGCGGTCTCGACGTGCCACGCGCCGAGCGCGTGCTCGACTACGTCGTTCGCGTCTGGCGCCGCCCGGTCACGCTGCACACCATCGACGAGCAGGGTGCCGACCGCGTGCTGATGGCAAGGCCGCACTAAGCGCATACGGGTTCTCGGGCGGGGGGTCGGGGAGCCGGCGTATCATTCATGCGCCGCGGCTACCATGAACGAACATCCTCCTCCCTCCGGACTCGCGCGCGGTCTCACCCATTACGGGGATCCGGCGTTCGCGCTGTTCCTGCGGCGCTCGTTTGCGCGGTCGATGGGTTATTCGACGGCTATGCTCGGACGTCCGACCGTCGGCATCGCGACGTCCGCGAGCGATCTCAACAATTGCCATCGGCATTTGCCCGAGCTGATCGAGGCGGTCAAGCGCGGCGTGCTCGCTGCGGGCGGCCTGCCCCTCGTGTTCCCGACGATTTCGCTGGGCGAGGTGTTCCTCCATCCGACGAGCCTCGTCTATCGCAATCTGATGGCGATGGACGTCGAGGAGATGTGCCGTGCCCAACCGCTCGATGCGGTGGTGCTCGTCGGTGGCTGCGACAAGACCGTCCCCGCGCAGTTGATGGGCGCGGCCTCCGCCGGCGTCCCGGCGATCGCGCTCGTCGCCGGGCCGATGCTGACCGGGCGCCACGACGGCGAGAAGCTCGGCGCGTGCACCGATTGCCGCCGCTTCTGGGCCAGGTTCCGCGGTGGAGAGCTCGATCGTGTCGCGATCGAGAGCATCGAGACGCGACTTGCCACCACCACCGGCACGTGCGCGGTCATGGGGACGGCGAGCACGATGGCGTGTCTCGCCGAGACGCTGGGGATGATCCTGCCCGGCACCGCGGCGATTCCGGCGGTTCACGCCGACCGCCTGCGCGCCGGCGAGGCGACCGGGCAGGTGGCCGTCGCGCTCGCCGCGTCGCGGCTGACGCCCGAGCGCATCATTACGGCGAAGGCGATCGAAAACGCGCTCATCGTGCTGCTCGCGATCGGCGGTTCCACCAATGCGATCATTCACCTGACGGCCATTGCGGGCCGGCTTGGCATTCCGGTTTCGCTGCAGCGATTGAACGAGCTTTCCGACCGGACGCCGGTATTGGTCGATCTCAAGCCGACCGGTGCGCACTACATGGAGGATTTTTTCGCGGCCGGCGGCATGAGCGCCGTATTGGCCGAGCTGAAGCCTCTCCTCCATCTCGACTGCACGACGGTGACCGGCGAAACGCTGGGCGAGCGGGTCGCGGCGCCGCTCGCCTGGGTCGACCGTTCGGTGATCCGGCCGCTCACCGATCCGTTCCATCCGGCGGGGGGTCTCGTCGCGCTGTTCGGTACGCTGGCGCCCAGCGGCGCGATCCTCAAGCGCTCGGCCGCAAACGCGGAATTTTTCGAGCGCACGGGGCGCGCGGTCGTGTTCACGTCGCCCGCGGACCTCGCGCAGCGCATCGACGACCCGGCGCTCGATGTCGGCGCCGACGATTTCCTCGTGATGCAGAACTCCGGGCCGAGGAGCGGCTACGGGATGCCCGAGTCCGGCTATCTGCCGATCCCGGGGAAGCTCGCGCGGGCGGGCGTGCGGGACATGGTGCGCATTTCCGACGCGCGAATGAGCGGCACCGCGTACGGGACCGTCGTCCTCCACGTAAGCCCCGAAGCCGCAGTCGGCGGGCCGCTCGCGCTCGTTCGCGACGGCGACCGGATCCGGCTCAGTGTCGCGGGCCGGCGCCTCGACCTCGACGTGGAGCCGGCCGAGCTTGCGCGACGCAGGGAAGCATGGCGCCCGCCGCTGGCGCCGTCACGCGGCTACCAGCGCCTCTACGTCGACCACGTAACGCAGGCCGAGCGCGGATGCGATTTCGATTTTCTGATGGCCGCGCCATCCCGCTGACGCCGACGTAGGAGACAAAGCGTGATTGCCGAGACCATGCCCCTCGACGGGACGATCCTGCGGACGCTCTCCGGCGTCTCGACCGCGACGCTCACGACGGTCCTGCTCAAGAAGGGCTTGCGCAACGTCTGGATGCGCGGCACGCGCCCGTTGCGGCAAGGCGAGTCGCGAAGGGTCGGCCGTGCCTTCACGCTGCGGTTCGTCCCCGCGCGCGAGGATCTCGCGACGCCGGAGTCGTGGTCGTCGCCGGGCTCGACGCGGGCGGCGATCGAGAACATGGCGCCCGGCTCGATTGCGGTGGTCGGTGCGATGGGATGCACCGATGCCGGCATCTTCGGCGACATCCTGTGCGCGCGAATGAAAATGCGGCGTGTCGAGGCGCTGGTCACGGATGGGGTTGTCCGCGACGTCGCCGGCGTTCTTTCCACGGGGCTGCCCGTATGGTGTCACGGCGTGGCCGCGCCGCCGTCCGTTGCCGGGCTCACCTTCGTCGGCTGGCAGGAGCCGATCGGGTGCGGCGGCGTCGCCGTGTTCCCGAACGACGTCGTCGTCGCGGATGGTGACGGCGCCGTGGTTATTCCGGCCGCATTGCTGGACGACGTGGTCGCGGCATCGGCCGAGCAGGAACGCCTCGAGGCGTGGATCATGAACGAAGTGGAAGGCGGTGCCGTGCTGCCCGGGCTCTATCCGCCCAGCGCGGAGACGCTTGCTCGATACAGAAGCGCGCAGGGCCGTAACGCCGCGCCATCGAAACTGATTTCCGAGGAGAAGAAGAAGTGACGATCAGATGCACGCTGGTGGGCTCGCGCTATTTCGGCGCCAAGGTGTTCGAAGCGCTGCGCAACGAACGCGTCGACGTCGCGCGCGTGGTCGCGCCGGCTGCCGACGACCGGCTCGCGCTCGCGGCACAGGCGGACGGCGTGCCCGTCCACGTGCTCGAGAATCCGAAGATCGTGCCGGCCGCGGCAATCGCCGAGGGCACCGACCTCATCGTCGCGGCGCACACGCACGCGCGCGTGAGCAACGAGGCGCTCGCCCGTTCGCGCCTCGGGGGCATCGGCTACCATCCGTCGCTTCTGCCGCGGCACCGTGGCATCGCGGCGGTCGAGTGGACGATCCTCGAGCGCGATCCGATCGCCGGCGGAACCGTCTATCATCTGGCGGACGGCTGGGATGCAGGCGCCATCGCCGCGCAGGACTGGTGCTTCGTCGCGAAGGGCGAAACGGCCCGCGAGCTGTGGGAGCGTGCGCTCGCTCCGATGGGCCTCAAGCTGCTGACGCGCGTCGTGCATTACGCGGCGGAGCACGGCAAGCTATCCGGCCCAGACGCAGGATGAGCGCTTCGCGACCAAGGCGCCGATCATCCGCAGCAGCGTTTCACTGACCGAGGAACGAACCGCCATGTTGACTTCGCTCGTGGTGACCATCATCGGGACCGATCGTCCGGGCATCGTGAGCCTGCTCGCGGATCGGGCGCGTGGGTTCGGCGCCAACTGGGCGGGGAGCCGGATGGCGAGCCTCGCCGGACAGTTCGCCGGCATCGTGCATTTCGAAGTGGGGGCCGCAGGATGCCGAGCCGCTCGCGGCCGCGCTTCGCGGGCTGGAATCACAAGGCCTGCGTGTCGTGATCGCCAAGACCGAGGCGCCGCCGGTGCCTCCGGGTCGGCGCATGGTGAAGCTCGAGCTCGTCGGGCAGGACCGTCCGGGCATCGTTCGCGATCTGTCCGCGAGCCTCGCCAAGCGCGGCGTCAGCATCGAGGAGCTCCACACGGAGATCGTCAGCGCAGCGATGTCCGCCGAGCACCTGTTCAAGGTCAATGCGCTGCTCGTCGTGCCCGAGTCGCTTCCCAACGACGAGTTGCGGCGGGCGCTGGAAGCGCTGGCGAACGAGATGATGGTCGACATCGCGCTCGGGGAGCACAAGGCGGATACCGTGCGCGCGTAATGCGCGACGCCGCACCACGGCCGCCCTTCGCCTGCGTCATCGATCCGCTCGAGCGATCGCTAAGGCGCGCGTATGCCCAGGCGATCCAAGAGCGGCCGCCACGCATCGGCACTGTGCGCGCGCTCGCGCGGCGACTCGGCATCGTAATGCACGGTGCTGGCGAGCTCGTCCGCGGCGAGGGGCTCGTAGGTGTGGAACTGGTTTTCCAGCACGGAAACGTCCGCCTCCTCAAGCATCGGTACTCTCGCGGGCCCGCGCGGCCACGCGCTCCCGCAATGTCGCCTCGGACGCGCCAAACGCAAGAATCGCGAACGGAATTTCGAGCTCGGCGCCAAGGTCGCGGAACAGGTCGCGTTGCCAGCGCCTCAAGAACGCGCCGTCGACCACCGCAACCGCGCCGGCGTTCGCGATCGCGCGTGACGGCGAGGACCCGCCGATACGTTTCCTCGGTCGCCCGCGGCGTGTAGAGGCCGCTCTCGATCGCGGAGCCGCTCGATGACGCGGCGACGATGCCGGACAGGCGCTTGCGCTCGACGTCGGTGCGGACCCGGATCGCGGCCGCTCGCTCGAGAAGCGCCTCGGACACCGTCGTCTTGCCGCAGCCGGAGATCGGGAGGCAGCGCTCTTGATCTGCGTCAACGGTTTTCACGGCGGAGAGTTTAGCCTTTAGCGTCCGCGGCGCTGCGATGCGCCCGCGCGCAGGGAGACTTTCGATGACCAGGCCAACCTCGCGGCAAATCCAGGAGTTGAAGCGCGCGCTGCTCGCCGAGCGCCAGGCGTTGCTGGTCGACGCGCAGGATGAGCTGATCCGCTGGGGCCAGCATCCGATCGGCGAACTCGCCGGCGACGTGCCCGACGTCGGCGACGAGTCGGTCGCGACGATGGTGACCGATCTCGATCACACGATCGTCGCGCGCCACGTCGAGGCGGTGCGCGACATCGATGCCGCGCTCGAGCGGATCAAGCATGGGCGGTACGCCGCCTGCGTCGACTGCGGCGACGACATCGAGCTGCGGCGGCTCGTCGCTTTTCCCACGGCAAAGCGCTGTGTCGACTGCCAGAGCCTGCACGAGCGGACGTACGCGCACCGCGCGATGCCGACGCTGTAGAGCCGAACTTGCCGCCGGCGGTCGCGCCTGCGCGACCGGTCACCCGGCGGCGGTGCCCTGAAAGAAGAGGGCCCGCCACCGATTGACATCGATTGATAATTCGATAATACTGGAAACATGGAAACCAGGACTGCGCTGGCGGCGCTGGGGGCGCTCTCCCAGGAGCATCGCCTCGCGATCTTCCGCCTGCTGGTTGAGCATGGGCCCGACGGGCTGCCCGCCGGCGCAATCGCAGCGCGGCTGAAGCTCCCGCCGCCGACGCTTTCGTTTCATTTGAAGGAACTTGCGCACGCGGGTTTGATCGCCGCACGCCAGGAGGGCCGGTTCATCTGGTACCGGCCGGAGCTCGGCGCAATGAACGGTCTCGTCTCGTATCTGACCGACAACTGCTGTCGGGCGAGCGCAGCCTGCGATCCCGGGTGTCCCCCCTCACGCGCGCCGCAGCCGTTCGCTGTTTCCATCCCCAGTCCACGCAGAAGGAGATCCGCATGAAGCGCTTCCACGTACACGTCGGCGTTCGCAACCTGGACGACAGCATTCGCTTCTACACCAGTCTGTTCGGCGCCGAGCCGACGGTGCGCAAGGCCGACTACGCGAAATGGATGATCGAGGACCCACGCATCAATTTCGCGATCTCGCAGCGTGAAGGCCGCGTGGGCATCAATCATCTTGGCCTGCAGGCCGATTCGGCCGACGAGCTCGCCCTCATCCGCGCACAGTTCGCGAGCGCGAGCGTGGGCGTGGTCGACGAGCCCGGGGCGAACTGCTGTTATGCGAGATCCGACAAGCATTGGGTCGCCGATCCCCAGGGAATTGCGTGGGAGGGCTACCGGACGCTCTCCGAGATCGCGTATTTCGACCGCGAGGCGGAATCCGTGGCGGGCGCCGCATCGTGCTGCGCACCGGCGCCGCAGGCCACGGCGGGTTGCTGCGCCGCGGGCGAAACCGCAGCCACGACGGCGACGTCGCGCGCCTGCTGCTCGTGACAGGCCCGAAAGCGATGGCGGGCGTGTCGCCGCCGTGGAACGTGCTCTTCCTGTGCACCGGCAACTCGGCACGCAGCATCCTGGCCGAGGTGCTGTTGAACCGCCTCGGGAACGGCCGCTTCAGTGCTCACAGCGCCGGGAGCGCGCCGACCGGACGGGTCAATCCTTTCGCGCTCGAATACCTGCGCGCGCAGGGTCTGCCTGTCGACGGCCTGCGCAGCAAGAGCTGGGACGAGTTCGGAGCGCCCGGCGCGCCGGCGATGGATTTCGTGATCACCGTTTGCGACAACGCGGCCGGTGAAGCCTGCCCGGTATGGCCGGGGCAGCCGATCACCGCCCATTGGGGCGTGCCCGATCCCGCCGCCGTCGAAGGCAGCGACGAAGCCAAGCGTGCCGCGTTTCGGAAGGCGGCCCAGACGTTGCGCCATCGCATCGGTCTGTTGACGTCGCTGCCGGTCGCCAAGCTCGAGCGCGTGGCGCTCGCACGCGAGGTGCGGAGCATCGGCGCGGCAGCACCTTAGCGATGGCGGCGGTCCGCGCAATCGGCGCGTTCGAGCGCAACCTCAGCTGGTGGGTCGCGGGCTGCATCGTCGCCGGCATCCTCGGCGGGCAATGGTTTCCGGAATTCTTTACATTCGCGGGCCGCGTAAAGGTTGCCGAGATCAATCTCCCCGTCGCGGTTCTCGTCTGGCTGATGATCGTGCCGATGCTGCTCAAGATCGATTTCGGTACGCTGACCGAGGTGGGCCGGCACGCGAAGGGCATCGGCGTCACGCTCTTCATCAACTGGGCGGTCAAGCCCTTCTCGATGGCGCTGCTGGGCTTCGTCTTCGTGCGGCACGTGTTCGCGCGCTGGCTGCCGGCGGGCGAGCTCGATTCGTACATCGCGGGGCTCATTCTGTTGGCCGCGGCGCCGTGCACGGCGATGGTGTTCGTCTGGAGCAATCTGTCCGGCGGCGAGCCGCGGTTCACGCTGTCGCAGGTCGCACTGAACGACGTCGTGATGCTGTTCGCGTTCGCGCCGCTGGTCGGCCTGCTGCTCGGGCTGTCGAGCATCAAGGTCCCATGGGACACGCTGGCGCTGTCGGTCGTGCTCTACATCGTGGTTCCGGTGATCGCGAGCCAGATCCTGCGCCGGTTTCTGCTTCGGCGCGGCGGCGAGCAGCAGCTCGCGCGCGTGCTCGCACGGCTCCACCCCGTGGCGCTGGGTGCGCTCCTCGCCACACTCGTCGTGCTGTTCGGCTTCCAGGGCCAGCAGATCCTCCGGCAGCCGCTGATCATCGGGATGCTGGCCGTGCCGATCATCATTCAGGTTTATTTCAACGCGGGCCTTGCCTACTGGCTCAACCGGCGGCTCGGTGTCGCTTACTGCGTCGCGTGCCCCTCGGCGCTGATCGGCGCGAGCAACTTCTTCGAGCTCGCCGTCGCGACCGCGATCAGCCTGTACGGGCTGGAATCGGGCGCCGCGCTCGCGACCGTCGTGGGCGTCCTGATCGAAGTGCCGGTCATGTTATCGGTGGTGAAACTGGCCGCCGCTAGCCGCGGCTGGTACGAAAGCCGGCGCGCAGCCTGACGCCAGCACCGGAGCCGCCGCGATCCCGCCGGGTGGGGAGGGGGCCCGGGTGACTCATGCGGCCCTTGCATCCTGCGCCAGGGCTTGGCAGATTGCGACTGATGCTCCTTCGTATCCTGCAACGAGCCGTCGCGCGTGCACTCGCAACGCTCGTTTTCGCGCTGTCCGTCGTGCCGCCTGCCGCCGCCGCCGACGCGCCACTCGTCGCGGCCGCGGCGGACCTGCAGTTCGCGCTTACCGACATTGCGGCCGCGTTTCGACGCGATACGAACCGGTCGGTGCGGATCGTCTACGGCTCGTCCGGCAATTTCCGCCGCCAGATTGCGGAAGGGGGGCCCTTCGAGCTGTTCCTGTCCGCCGACGAAACGTACGTGATGGCGCTCGCGAGGGAAGGCTACACGGTCGACGATGGCGTGCCCTACGCGATCGGGCGCCTAGTGCTCGTCGTGCCCGAAGGATCCGCGCTGAAGCTCGACCCCACGTTGCGCGACGTCGGCGAGGCCGTTGCCGATGGTCGCGTGCGCAAGTTCGCGATCGCGAATCCGGAGCATGCGCCGTACGGCCGCGCCGCCCAGGAAGCGCTGTCGGCCGCGGGCGTCTGGGAGGCGGTGCGCAGTCATCTCGTCCTCGGCGAAAACATCGCGCAGGCAGCGCAATTCGCGACGTCGGGCTCGGCGCAGGGTGGCATCGTCGCGCTTTCGCTCGCGCTGGCCCCGGGCGTGCTGGGCGGTGCGCGGTACGTCGCCATTCCCGACGCGATGCACGGGCCACTCGTGCAGCGGATGGTGCTGACGAAGCGGGCGCGGGAAGACGCGCGCGAGTTCTATCGCTACCTCCAGCAACCAGGCGCGCGCGCGGTGTTCCGGCGGTACGGCTTCACCCTTCCCGGCGAGTGAGCGGATGGACACCGCGGCGCTGCTGCTGTCGCTGAAGCTTGCCGCGCTGACGGTCGCGATCCTCGTGCCTGTCGGGATCGTCGTTGCGCGGGTCCTCGCTGCGCGCGAGTTTCCCGGAAAGCCCTTCGTCGAGGCCGCCTTTGCGCTTCCGCTCGTGCTTCCGCCGACGGTGCTGGGCTACTACCTTCTCGTTGCGATGGGCGGCCGCTCGCCCCTGGGCCGTTGGTACGAAGCCGCCGTCGGCCATCCGCTGGTATTCACGTTCGACGGCCTGCTCGTCGCATCGATCATCTTCAACCTCCCCTTCGCGATCCAGCCGCTGCAGCGCGCGTTCGAAGCGATTCCCGACGACCTGCGGCATGCCGCCGCGTGCTGCGGCCTCACGAGCGCGCAGAGCCTGTGGCGTATCGAGTTGCCGCTCGCCTGGACCGGCCTCCTGACCGCCGCGGTGCTGACCTTCGCACACACGCTGGGCGAGTTCGGTGTCGTGCTGATGGTCGGCGGCAGCATTCCCGGCGAGACGAAGACGATCGCGCTCGCCATCTACGACCGCGTCCAGGGATTCGACATGGCGGGCGCCGGTCTGATGTCGGCGGTGCTGCTGCTCCTGTCGGTCGTCGCGATCGGTGTGACGTTCCTTTCGTCGTCGCGACGGCGGATGCGGCATGGACCCGCCCGCTGACCATCTGCGCGTGGAGCTCGTCCAGCAGCGGCCGATCCCGCTCGCCGTGACGCTCGACTGCGCGCGCGGCGAGGTGCTCGCGCTGGTCGGCCCGTCGGGGAGCGGCAAGTCGACGATCCTGCGCACGATCGCCGGAATCTATATGCCGGCGCGGGGCCGAGTGGACGTCGGCGCCGAGGTGTGGCTCGACACCGCCTCGGGCATCCGCCGCGTGGCGCGCGAGCGCTCGGTGGGGTTCGTGTTCCAGGACTATGCGCTGTTTCCGCATCTGTCCGCGATCGACAACGTGATTCAGGCAATGGGCCATGTGCCGGCGGCGCAGCGGCGCGCGCGGGCGCGCGGTCTCCTCGAACGCACGAATCTGGGCGGTCTCGAGACGCGGCGCCCGGCGCAGCTCTCCGGTGGCCAGCAGCAGCGGGTTGCCGTCGCGCGCGCGCTCGCCCGCGACCCGAAGGTGCTGCTGCTCGACGAGCCTTTTTCCGCCGTCGACCAGGTGACGCGCGAAAAGCTCTACGAGGAGCTCGCGACGCTGCGCGCCGATCTCAACATCCCGGTAATCCTCGTGACGCACGCGCTTTCGGAGGCCTCGATGCTCGCCGACCGGATGTCCATCCTGCACCACGGCGTCACGCTGCAGACGGACACGGCGCAGGCGGTGATGTCGCGGCCGCGCTCCCCGCTCGTCGCGCGGCTCGTCGGGATCAAGAACATCTTCGAGGCCGACGTCGTCGATCACGACCGGGAGCGCAATCTCACCTACATCCGCTGGTTCGGCATGACGTTCGAGGCAGGTCTCGCGCCGCAATTTGCCGTTGGCACGCGCGTCTCCTGGTGCGTTCCATCGTCGCACATCGTCCTCCACCGGCGCGACCGGCCATCGCGCGGCGAGCATGAAAATCCCGTCGCGGGCACGATCAGGCGCTGCATCACGCTGGGCGACACGACCGCGCTCGCGCTTTCAGTCGCCGCGGGTCAGCGTGCCGACATCCACTTTTCGGTGCCGACGCACACGGCCCGCCGCAACGGCATTGCGATCGGGGCGGTTGCCCATGTCTCATTGCTCGCGGACGGCATCCACCTGATGCCGGCGGGGAGAGCGGCGGTCTAGTGCGTCACTGCCGCTGCCGCGGAACCCTGATCCCGCTGTCGACGCCGATGTCGACATGCGTCAGTGCTCCGGCCGTTACGGTGACGCTTTCACTCGCAGGGTGAACCGGGCCCCGCGCTTCGGGGCGCAGCCAATAGGTTCCCGGTTCGAGCAGGACCCGGAAGCGGCCGTCGGCATCGGTCTCGAATCGCGCGAGTTCCCGGCCGTTGGCGTCCAGCACTGCAATCGTTGTCCGATACGGACGGACATTGGGCTCGTGCGCCTGCGCTACGGGGGCTTGCGGGCCGATCGCGACGCGACCCTCGATCCCGGTTTCGTGAGATGAAGATCGTTCTCGGACGCTTGCGGCCGAATCATGCGCAGCCGCCCTTTCCGCAGTCCCTGTCGCTGGCGGCGATGAGGTCGCCGGCACGACAGACGTCACTTCGCCGTGAGCTGCGACGACGCACCGAAGCATCAGGACGCCGACGCATGCGATGCGGCGGGGTCGCAGGCGCATCGCACCCGAATTTTTCGTCATACCGGATGCTTGCCGAAACGCTGCGGCCGCTCCGGCGATGCGGACATCGCGAGATTCACGGCGTATGAGGGGCCAGCGCCGGCAATCGCCAAGTTTGGGGCGAAATACCGCGCGCACCTTATGGGATAAAACCCACGAGACCGCCCTCTTTGGGCAAAGTGCCTCCGCGCCTTTGACCCAGGTCAATGAATACGTCAGCGAAATGGGCTTTTCCTTTCGAATCAATGACGTATTTTTGCAACAGCGGCGAAATGTCGCACGATCTTTCGTTGACCCGCATATTCGGAAAACGTTAAAAATGACCCAACGCCGCACCCGCGTTTTTCCGCCGACAGACGCCGTCCAGGTTCGCGCAGACGGAAAAGCGTGAAGCACAAAACAGATGCGGCGCGTGACCGGTGAATCGCGGCCCCCGTTGATCCGGGGCCCCGCAAGAAGAATCGGATTCGCGCGAACCTTCTTTCCGCGCACAACGACCGGCGGCCCGTGGCCGCGGACCTCGCGAGAGGAGGGCGCTTCCGCCTCCGCAGGTCGCACCGAGACGAAAGGGGTTCACATGCGAATCAAGTCCTTCATCGCCGCGTCGGGGGTTCTGGCGATCTTCGCGGCGTTCCTGGCGGCACCCGCGCTCGCCCAGCAGCAGTCCGGGCCCGTCGCGCCCGTCTGTGCCAATTGCCACGAGGCGCAGTGGAAGGCGATTGACCTGTCGCCGCACGGCGCAAAGAACGACGCCCAGGGCAGCATGTGCCAGGCATGCCACGGCGATGCGTCCGAGCATCTCAAGGACCCGATGAAGGCCAAGCCGGCCAACCCCTTCGGCAAGGGCCATACGGTCAACGAGCGAACCGCCGTCTGCCTCGGCTGCCACGCGAGCAACCGCAACCTCGCGTTCTGGACGTCGGGCAAGCATCAGCTGAACGAGGTGACCTGCACCAACTGCCACAGCATCCACGGCAAGTCGCTCGCGCCCTCGATCAACAAATACGTGACGACCTTCCTTCCCAACCAGGCCGAGATCTGCTGGCAGTGCCACCAGCCGATCCGCGCGGCGAACTTCAAGCCGTCGCACCACCCGATCATCGAGGGCAAGGTCAAGTGCACCGACTGCCACAACCCGCACGGCGCGATCACGCCGGCGATGCTGAAGCAGCCGACGATCAACGACCAGTGCTACTCGTGCCACGCCGACAAGCGCGGTCCGTACGTGTACAACCATCCGCCGGTCGAAGAGAACTGCGTGACCTGCCACAACCCGCACGGCTCGGTCCACGCCAGACTCCTGAACGAGTCGGCGCCGAACCTCTGCCAGGACTGCCACGACGGGTCGCGGCACCCCGGCACGGTGTACGGCGCGGCCGGAGGCTTCAACTGCGCGGCCGGCGACACCACGGTGAGCGGGGGGATCTCTGTCTGTCCGCCGAGTCGGACAGGGCAGCCCAACCCGAGTGTGAACACCCGCCTCGTGTCGCGCGCGTGCCTCAACTGCCACAGCAACATCCACGGCAGCAACGCACCGGGCAGCCGCGGCAAGTTCTTCACGCGATAAGGTCGGGAGACAACCATGAGCAAGAAGCTTCTTTCCATCCTGATCGCCAGCCTGTTTGCAGCCTCGCCCGCCTTCGCGCAGAGCGACGACGATCCGATGCGCGTCCAGGGTGGCGCGACGATCGAGGGGATCTACAACAAGGAGAGCGCGCCCGACAAGGCGAAGCTCGACGAGTACCAGGACTTGGGCAACGGCGCGCTGTCGAGCGTCGGCGCGCAGGGCCGCAGCAGCAAGAGCTGGTTCCAGGGCTACGGCGAGAACTTCGGCCGCAGCGACCAGTTCATGTTCCTGCGCGGCGGCATGTACGACGTGTTCAAGGCGGGCGCCTACCTGAACGACATCCCGCACCAGTTCTCGACCAACGCCTTCTCGCCCTATGTCGGCATCGGCGGTACCCTGCTGACGGCGACGTTCCCGCTGGCGGCGCTGCCCAATCCGCAGCCACCGAGCACCTGGACCCAATTCACGCTGGGCTATGACCGGCGCGACGTTGGCGGCTTTGCCGAGTGGCAGAAGAACAGCCCGTGGTACTTCCGGGTCGACGGCAACCAGGTGACGTTCAGTGGCACCAAGCCCGGCTCCGCGGCCAACGGCACGAGCCCGGGCAACGGCTACGTCGATCTCGCGATTCCGGTCAACACCCAGACCTCCAACTGGGGCGTCGAGGGCGGCTACCAGTCGGGCAAGGCCACGTTCGCGCTGCGCTGGGACTACAGCAAGTTCGACAACGGCGCAGGAGCGCTGCAGTGGACGAACCCGTTCTTCGGCAGCAACCAGCTCGACACGACCTACCTCGCGCCGGACAACACGTTCAACAAGCTCACGGTCTCGGGCAACTATCGCGACCTGCCGTGGCGGTCGGTGATCTCGGCGCGTTACACGTGGGCGAAGACGACGAGCGACACGTCGCTCGCACAGTATGCGCTGAATGGCCCGCCCGCCGTGTTCAGCCCGACGCTGCCGGACACGGGGACGTTCAACGGCGAGAACATCAACCAGTCGTTCGCGCTGGCCTGGACGGCGACGCCGGTCGCGAATGTCGACACGCGCGCCTACTACTACTGGACGAAGCTGCAGAACAACTCGACCGAGGTCCAGTACGGCAACGCGCCGACGCAGCCACTCGCGAGCGGGCTCGGCTGCGGCAATCTGGTCGTGGCCGGCGTGCCGACGCAGATCGTCGGCAACTGCGACAACGAGCTCTACGACTACACCAAGAACAACGCCGGGTTCGACGTCTGGTGGAAGTTCGCGCGCGACAACCGGATCGGGGCCGGCTGGGACTACAACAACCTCGACCAGACGCGCGTCGATTACGACAAGGCGCACTGGAACAAGCTGTGGGCCGAGTACAAGAACACGATGCTCGACACGCTGTCCGGCCGCTTCAAGTACGAGTACCTGAAGCGCGACGCGACGCTGAACTACAGCAACAACCCGCTTCCCAACGGCGGCGCAAACAACCCGAACTACCTGCTGCCGTACACGTCGGCGTTCGACATGCAGAGCAACACGACCAATCAGGCGAAGCTCTACCTCGACTGGACCCCGGCGATGAATGTTGGAGTCTCGTTCGAGGGCACCTGGTCCAGGATCAACTTCGACGACGTGACCTACGGCCGCACCAGCAACGACCACCAGGGCTATTACCTGAGCGGCAACTGGAGCGCGTCGGAAAGGCTGAAGCTCAACGCATTCGGCGACTGGGAGGAGAACAAGTATCCGTCGAACCACCGCTACATCGGCACCGTGGCGGGCGGACCGAATCCGCCATCGGGATATTGCACGGCCGCGAACCCGAACTGCTACGACCCGTTCGCTCCGGTGAACCCGAACAACTCCTACAACTGGAACTCGGGGACGAAGGACACGACGTGGATGATCGGGGTCGGCGCCGACTGGGTGGCGAGCGAAACGGTCACGCTGGGCGGTTCGTACCTGTACCTGTCGAACAGCGGCAACGCGACCTTTGGCACCCAGGCCAACGCCGCCGTTTCGCCGACGCCCCTCGACATCAGCAACTTCGACAACGCGAAGCAGCAGTACCTGAACCTGAAGGGCGTCTGGAACTACAGCCGGAACTGGTCGATCACCGGCGGCTACTCGTACATGAAGTACAGCCACGACGACATCGCCACGAACGGCTACACCTACGTGCTGCCGTACGTGTCGGTGGTGAGCGGCAAGATCGTCCCGGCCCCGGCGACCAACACGTCGTTGAGCTACCTGAACGGCTACGACGCGTTCACCGACGGCCACGCGAACATCTTCTGGATCGGCGTGACGTACAAGTTCGACGCGCCGCCGCTGCCGGTCGCGCCGTTGCGGGTCGCGGAAGCGCCCAGGCCGGTGGTCGCGGCGCCGCCGCCACCGCCGCCACCGCCGCCGCCACCGCCGCAGGTGCAGAAGATCACACTGGATACGAAGGCGCTGTTCGACTTCGACAAGGCAGTGCTCAAGCCCGAAGGAAAGGCCGCAATCGACAGCGCAGTGGTCGCGAAGATCGCGCAGATCCAGAAGCTCGACGTCGTGCTGGTGACCGGACACACGGATCCGATCGGCAGCGATCAGTACAACCAGAAGCTGTCGGAGCGTCGCGCCGACGCGGTGCGCGACTACCTGGTCAGCAAGGGTGTGCCGAAGGACAAGATCGAGACGATCGGCATGGGCGAGAAGCAGCCGATCCCCGGGGTCGTCTGCGAGCAGAAGAACCTGAAGGAACGGATCGCCTGCCTGCAGCCCGACCGTCGCGTCGAGGTCGAGGCCAAGGGCGAGGGGGTGAAGAGGTAACCCGCCCGCCCGCGAATGGGTAGCGAGCCGCCCGGCGGCGAGCTCGCTCTCGAGGTTCCTCTAGTGACCGCATCCTCCGGGGCGCGGTTTTTTTTTGGGCGATTTGGTATCGTAGCCGTCGCCTACGCACGAAAGCCTCGTCCCATGAAGATCGCCATCCTCGACGACTACTTCGACACGACTCGCACGCTTGCCTGCTTTCGCAAGCTCGATGGCCACGAGGTCGCGGTCTGGAACGATCACGTCCAGGACGTCGACGCGCTTGCCGCGCGGCTCAAGGAAACCGAGGCGCTCGTGTTGATCCGCGAGCGAACCCAGATCCGCGCGCCGTTGCTCGAGCGCCTCCCGAAGCTGCGCCTGATCAGCCAGCGCAGCGTCTATCCGCACATCGACATCGATGCGTGCACCCGCCTCGGCGTGATCGTGTCGTCGAGCCAGCATGCGGGAACGCCGTCCTACGCCGCCGCGGAGCTCACGTGGGGACTCATCCTCGCGGCGGTGCGCGAGATACCGCAGCAGATGGCTGCGCTCAGGGCCGGCAAATGGCAGATCGGCGTGGGAACGACGCTGCGCGGCAAGACGCTCGGGATCTACGGCTACGGCAGGATCGGCAGCGTCGTGGCCGGCTACGGGCGGGCGTTCGGCATGAGCGTGCGGGTGTGGGCGCGCGAAGCATCGCTCGCCCGCGCGCGGGCCGACGGCTATTCCGCCGCCCAGAGCAAGGGTGCATTCTTCGAAGCGTGCGACGTCGTGTCGCTGCACATGAGGCTCGTCAAGGAAACGCGCGGCATCGTCACCGCCGACGATCTCGCCCGGATGAAGCCTTCGGCACTCCTCGTCAACACGAGCCGCGCGCAGCTGATCGCGCCGGGGGCGCTCGTCGACGCGCTGCGCGCAGGGCGGCCCGGCATGGCGGCCGTCGACGTCTACGAGGAGGAGCCGCTCGTCGATGTCCGCCACCCGCTGCTCGCGATGGACAACGTCGTGTGCACGCCGCACATCGGCTACGTGTCGCGCGACGAATACGAGATCCAGTTCTCCGACATCTTCGATCAGATCACCGCGTATGCCGCGGGAGCGCCCGCCAACGTGGTGAATCCGGAAGCGCTCCGGAATCCGCGGTAGAAGCGAGCTCCGCCTTGCGCTATCATCTCAGCCCCCGCGCGACGGCTTTTGCCCACGTGTGTTTGTCAATCCCGCAACCTGCCTCGAGGTGACGCAAATGGGCCCGAAAATCCTCGCCGAATTCATTGGAACGTTCTGGTTGGTGCTGGGCGGCTGCGGAAGCGCCGTGCTGGCGGCCGCTTTCCCGAGCGTCGGCATCGGGCTCCTCGGCGTTTCGCTGGCCTTCGGCCTTACCGTGCTGACCGGCGCATATGCGCTCGGGCCGATCTCGGGAGGCCACTTCAACCCGGCGGTCTCGATCGGTCTGTGGGCGGGTGGCCGCTTTCCGGGCAGCCAGCTCCTGCCATATGTCGTGGCCCAGGTCATCGGGGCCGTAGTCGGTGCCGGTGCGCTCTATCTCATCGCCAGCGGCAAGGCGGACTTCAGTCTGGCTGCCGGGTTCGCGGCCAACGGCTACGGAGAGCATTCGCCCGGCAAGTATTCGCTGACGGCCGGCATCGTTTCCGAAGTCGTGATGACGTTCATGTTCCTGATCGTCATTCTCGGCGCCACGCATCACCGCGCGCCGGTCGGCTTCGCGGGCATGACGATCGGACTCGCGCTCACTCTGATCCATCTCATCAGCATTCCGGTGACCAACACCTCGGTCAATCCGGCGCGCAGCACCGGCCCCGCGATCTTCGTGGGCGGCTGGGCGCTCGAGCAGCTCTGGGTGTTCTGGGTCGCGCCGATCGTCGGCGCGGCGATCGCGGGCTTCGTCTACCGCTCGCTGCTCGAGGGCGAGAGACTGGAGCCGCCAGTGTCCGGGCGCAGGGATTGAGCGCGCGCCCGGAGTGGCGTTACCACTCGAATAGCACGTGCTCGGGCGTGTTCGCGGCGACAACGACGTCGCGCGCTTGCGTCTTGCCGTTCTCGTCGGCGGTGATCCGGTACTTGCCGGCCGGAAGCTGCACCAGCATGAACGGGCCATCGGAGATCGTGTCGAGCTCGGTCTTGCCGCTGTGATCCTTGATCGTCACGTTGATGCCCGCGAGATGCTCGGGCATCGGCGTCGCGTGCTCGGCGAACTCGAGCGAGAGAGGGTATTTCGACATCTGGCTGCGCATCGCCTTTTCCTCGTCCGTGCCGATGCCGCCGCTCAGGTACTTCACCGATCCCTGCGTCATCACCGGCGGCAGCTCGGTTGGGCTCGACGCTGCCACCGCGGGTGCCGCCGCCAGCAGGCCGGCGATGGTCAACGCGGCAAGAACCAACGGTGCTCGGTGTTTCTTCATGTTGCCTCCTACGTCAACGTAGACTTCGTCATCGAAACGGGCGACGTGCGGCGCGCGGCCGCGCGCCACCCCCTGCGCGGGCAGTGCGGACTCAGCCGATGGTGACCGGAACGAAAATCGTCGCATCCTCCCGCTTCACCAGGAGCGCGAAGTGCTTGCCCGCCTTGCCGACCAGCGCGCGCAACTGCTCGACGTTTTTCACCGGCGTGCCATTAAACGCCAGGATTACGTCGCCGGGCTCGATGCCAGCCTGGGCGGCGGGGCCGGCGACGTCGCTCACGACGAGGCCGCCCGAAACGTGCGCTTCCTTCCGCTCGTCCGACGTGAGAGGACGGACGGCCAGTCCGACGCCGCCCTGAGCCGCGCCTGCCTCGCCGGCGGACGCGACCGTCTGAGCGTTGAGCTCGCCGATCGTCGCGGAAACGTCCTTCGTCGCCCCGTTTCGCCAGACGTGCAGCGTCGCCTTGGTTCCGGGCCGCAGGCTCGCGACGAGCTCGGGCAGCGTCGTGGTCTGATCGATGTCCTGCCCGTTGAACTTAAGGATCACGTCGCCAGGCTCGAGGCCCGCCTTCGCGGCCGGCCCGTCGGGATCGACGGCGCTGACGAGCGCTCCATTCGGACTCTTCAAACCGAAGGAATCCGCGAGCCCCTGATCGACCGACTGGATCGTCACGCCCAGCCGACCATAGGTGACGTGACCGGCCGTCGCGAGCTGATCCTTGACTTTGATCGCGATGTCGATCGGGATCGCGAACGAGAGACCCTGGAATCCGCCGCTCTGCGAATAGATCTGGGCGTTGATGCCCACGACCTCGCCGTTCAGGTCGAACAACGGCCCGCCGGAACTGCCCGGATTGAGCGGGACGTCCGTCTGCAGGAACGGAACATACGACTCGTCTCCGAGAGAGCGCGCCTTGGCGCTGACGATGCCCGACGTGACCGTGTTGTCGAAGCCATACGGCGAGCCGATGGCGACGACCCAGCTGCCGACCTTGACCTTCGACGAATCGCCGAGCGTCACCGTGGGCAGGTTCGTAGCGTCGATCGTCAGCACGGCGACGTCGGAGCGCTTGTCGGTGCCGAGGACCTTGGCCTTGAATTCGCGCCGGTCGGTGAGCCTGACGACTACGCTCTTTGCGTTGTCGACGACGTGCGCGTTGGTAAGGATCGTGCCGTCGGGGCTCACGATGAAGCCCGAGCCCACGCCGCGCACGGGCGTTTGCGGTGTCGGTATCTGGAAGTGGCGGAAGAACTGCCAGAACGGATCGTTCGGCGACATTCGCGGCAGCTGCGGCGTCGTTTCCGCGGCGGCGGGCATCTCGGTCACGCTGACATTGACGACCGCGGGGCCGTATTTCTCGACCAGCGCGCTGAAATCGGGAAGCGCGGCTACGCTCGAAGGATGCGCATCGTTGTTTGCGGGCGCCGCAGCGCGAGCGGGTGCCGCAGCGACGTGCAGAAGTGGAATATCGCTCTTCGAACAGCCCGTGGCGAACGCCGCTCCAAGCGCGGCGATCGCGAGGCTGCGCAGGATCGAATTGGGTTTCATGACGCCCTCCTTCGAATGCGTGGACCGAATCGCACGATGAGCAGCCTAAGGCGACAGACTTAAGCGTGACTTAAGGTCGCGACGATTTCGTCGGGATCCGCTGCAGGAGATGCGCCGACAATCGTTGCGGCGGGAATCCTACTGCGCACGATCGTCCTCCTGCCGTCGAGAAAACGAAGGCGAACCGCGCGCGTCGCGGCGTTTCCTGCCGCCGGCCCCGCTGGCTGCGCGCACGAGGCGCTTGATGGGGGGCGATACACGGTTTAACCTCTGCCGCGTCCACCGGCGGCGGGGGAGCCATGACACGAATGCTCAAGGTCTTTGCCCAGGGACCGGAACAAAAATCGCTCGGCGACTATGGCGCAGTCATCGCGCGCTACGACGCGTTCGCGATCATCGAGGTCGCGCGCGGCAAGCGCGCCGCGCTGACCTCGCGCTTTCCGTGCGAGGACATCACTTCCCAGTACGACCTCGCGTTTGGCGGCAGGCGCGCCGCGCCACCGGCCGGCGCTGCCGCGAAGTCCGTCACCCGGCGCTCCGGCCCCACGAAGGCGCCGAGTCCCGGCTATCACCACTACCTCGTCCAGTTCGTGGGTCCGGTCAAGAGAGGCTGGCTTGCCCGGATCACTGCGGCCGGCGGCGGGATACGCGAGCTGTACCGCGACTTTACCTACATCGTGCGCGCTAACGCCCGGACAGTCGCCGCGATCGAGGCCCTGCCTTTCGTCCGCTGGGTCGGTCATCTGCCCTACGAAGCGCGAGTGGCAAGCGGGTTGCGCGCGAGCGCGCGCCGCGTTACGAAGCTGCCGCGCACGCATTTGCGCACCGGCGTCTACACGGTCCAGGCCTTCGACAAGGCGTTGCTCGGGGCGATCGCGGCCGCCGCGCAGCGATTGGGTTTCGACGTGCTGACGAAAAGCCCCGGTGCGCGATCGCTGGTCGTGCGTTCGACGGCCGACCTCGCGAAGCGCACCCGGATGGTCGAGACGCTCTCGACGGTCCACGGCGTCAAGTTCATCCGCGCGCGGGCGCTGAAGCGGACGAGCAATGATGTGGCGCCGCAATTCATGGGGGTGGCCAAGGCGGTGACGGAGCCGATGGGATTGAGCGGCCGCGGCGAGATCGTCGCGATCTGCGACACCGGTCTCGATTCGGGCGATCCCACGGATATCCATCCGGATTTCGCGGGACGCGTGCTGGCGCTCAAGAGCTATCCGATCACGTCCGACTTCGCGTCCCTCGTCTTCAATGCCGGCGCCGACGATGGCCCCGCCGATCTCGATTCGGGCCACGGCACGCACGTCGCCGGCTCCGCCGTCGGCGACGGAAAGGCGAGCGTCGGCATCACGGCGCGACCGGTGCGCGGCCTCGCCTATCGCGCGAAGCTCGTGTTTCAGGCGGTCGAGCAGGAAATGTGGTGGCGTCCCTCGGTGCCGCCGGCGGAGCGTGAACGCTCCGTGCTGGCCGGCATTCCCAATGACCTGGGGCCCCTGTTCGCCTACGCGCACCGCAAGGGGGCGCGGATCCATTCCAATTCCTGGGGCGGCGGTGACCCGACTACGACGAGCAGTGCGACCAGCTCGACCGCTTCGTGTGGACGCACAAGGATTTTTGCGTGGTCGTCGCGGCGGGCAATGACGGCACCGACCAGGACGGCGACGGCAAGATCAACCTGAAGAGCGTGACCTCGCCGGGCACCGCCAAGAACTGCATCACGATCGGTGCCTGCGAAAGCCTGCGCCCCGAATTCAACAGCGAGACCTATGGGAGCTGGTGGCCCGACGATTACCCCGTGGCGCCGTTCAAGAACGACGCGATGGCGGACGATCCCGGCCAGGTCGTCGCGTTCAGCAGCCGCGGTCCCACTGACGACCAAGCCGGATGTCATCGCTCCGGCGACCTTCATCCTGTCGACGCGCTCGTCGATGATCGCGTCGAACAACAGCGGCTGGCGCGCGTTTCCTCCGAGCCACAAGTACTTCTACATGGGGGGAACCAGCATGGCGACGCCGCTCGCGGCGGGCGCCGCGGCGCTGGTGCGCGAGTACCACCGCAGGAAGCGCAAGAACAGGGCGCCAAGCGCGGCGCTGATCAAGGCGACGCTCATCGCCGGCGCCCGTCGCCTTGCCGGCACCGCGCCGGCCGGCGCCGTCTCGGACAATCATCAGGGTTACGGGCGCATCGATCTCGATACCGTCCTCAACGCGAAGACGATCTTCGTCGAAGTGTCACCGGGCGTGACGACCGGCCAGCTGCACAGCGAAAGCGTGCGCGTGGCTTCCGGCGCCACGCGGCTGCGGGTCACGTTGTGCTACAGCGATTATCCCGGGCCCGCGCTGGTGAACGACGTCAACCTCGTCCTGACCGCGCCGGACGGTCGCAAGGTGACGGCAGGCGGCAGCGCGGATGGAACCCTCGCGCTCGACAACAAGAACAACGTGGAAGTCGTGCAAGTCGACGCGCCTCGCGCCGGCATGTGGCGGATCGATATTCTCGGCTCGAACGTGCCGCAGGGCCCGCAGGACTTCGCGCTCGTGATCCTCGGAGCCGCCGGCCGAGCCTGAGTATCGGCCGCCTTGGCCCGCGCGGCGTGGCGTTTGCCGAACGCTCGATGCGAAGATTCTGGTCGTTGTTGCTACGAGACATGAATCCTGCGCAGCCGTCACTCCACCTGCCGCCGAGTGTCTGAGTCGGGCGGGGAATCCAGCGTCTCGAGTCGAGCCTTCCCCGGCGATAGCGCAACGACGCTGGATCCCCGGGCGTGCACGGGGACGACGAAGACGCAATGCGTTTGCCGCATTCGTCTTGGATACGACGTCTTGACGATTGACTAGAGCCCGACGGCGCGCGCCGCCTGATAGAAGACGAAGCTCGATGCCCACGCGAGCCCGAGCGGCCAGGCGATCGCCAATGCCGTGAAGCGCAGGTTCCTCGCTTCGTTGTGCAAAGTCGCCACCGCCGAAAGACACGGCGTGTAGACAAGCGTGAAGATCATGAAGCTCATCGCGCTCACCCAATCGAGCCGGGCGGCGACTGCGCCGGCGAGCTGATCCGCGCCTGCGCCGAGCACGACCGCCAGCCCGCCCAGCACGATTTCCTTCGCGACGAAGCCGAAGAGCAGCGTGATCGACATCACCGGATCGATGCCGAGCGGCTCGAATACCGGTGACAGCCAGTTGGCGAGGTGACCCGCGGGCGTCTGCGGGCCCGCGGTCGCGGTGCCCGATGGCAGGTGCGTCAACACCCAGATCAGCACGACGCCGGCGACGATGAAACCGCTCGCGCGACGCAGGAAATGCGACGTGGCGCGCCACGCTTCGGCCGCGACCAACCGCGGCGTCGGAAGCCGGTACGGAGGCAATTCCATCATCATCGGCTCTTGGCTCCTGTAGCGGCGGTGCCACAGCGCCGCGGTCAGGAACGCTGCCCCGAAGCTCGCGACGTAGAGCGAGAAGAGCACGATCGGCGCGGCGACGGGACTGAAGATCGCCGTGGTCATGAACAAAAACACCTGCAGTCGCGCAGAGCACAGCGAGAACGGGATCACCAGCATCGACAGGAGGCGCGCGGCGCGGTTGCGCAGCACGCGGGTCGCCATCAGCGCGGGCACGTTGCAGCCGAAGCCCATGAGCTGCATGACGAACGACCGGCCGTCGAGCCCGAGGCGGCCCATCAATGCGTCCATCAGCCATGCCGCACGCGAGAGATAGCCGGAGTCCTCGATCACGGCCATTCCGGCAAAAAACACCGCCATCAGCGGCACGAACGTGAACACCGTGCCGACGCCGTCGACAAGCCCGTCCTGTACGAAGCTCGCGACGAGCGGCGGCGCGTTCGCAAGAAGCGGGGCGATGACGTGGCCCTTCAGCGCGTCGAGCAGCCATTTCATCGCATCCTGCAACGGCACGCCGACACCGAAGACCAGCTGGAACATCGCGAACATCACGACGAAGAACAGCGGCACGCCGAGCCAGCGATGGAGGAGCGCCCGGTCGAGCTTCGCCGTGATGCCTGCGGGGAGGGTCGCGGGCACATGAACGTGCGCGGCGACGAGGCGAGCAGCCTCGCGCTCGCGCAGCGTGCGTTCCGGGATGCGACCGAGATCGGCGAGCGCCGGCGCGACCTTCGCGTCGAGCAGCCGTTCGAGCGCGCGTCTCGCCTCCGCCATTCCCTGGCCATACTTGGCCGATACGGCGACGACGGGGGCTCGGAGCTCGTCGGAGAGCCCCGCCGCATCGAACGCGATCCCGAGCTTCGTCGCTTCGTCGGCCATGTTCACGACGAGCAGTACCGGGACACCGGTCGCCTTCACCGCGAGGGCGAGCGGAAGCTGGAGCTCGATCCGCGATGCGTTGACGATGACGACGATCGCGTCGAGCGCGACCGTCGACAGGAACGTGCGCACCAGCGCCTCGTCGTCCGAGTGGCCATCGAGCGTATAGATGCCCGGCAGATCGGCCATCCGTGCCATCGCCCCGCCGGCCAGAACGCGCGCCGTCGTGACGTCGACCGTCATGCCGGGCCAGTTGGCCACGCGCGCGGAAGCACCGGTCAAGCGATTGAAGAACGTGGACTTGCCCGTGTTGGGCGGGCCGACGACGGCGACCGTTCGCGTGCGCGGTCCCGAGTCGCCGATCGGGCCGGGACGGGCGGCGCGCTTTTCGCCGACGTCGCCGCAGCAGTCGCTCATCGGGTCAGCGCCTGCGACCCGTCTTCACCGCGTGAACGTGATCGAGAAGGATCGCGCGCGCGTCGACGCGGCGGATCATCAATTCCGCCGGTCCGATCGAAAGGTGCAGCGGACCCCCGAATGGGGCGCGACGCAGCACCGCGACGCGCTTGCCGGGAATGAGGCCCAGCGCCGCCATCCGCTCGCCGGCCATGCCGGTCGCATTGACGGAAACGATGGCCGCGGAATGATCGGGGAGCAGACGGTCGAGGGAGAGGTTCATGGGTTGCGTCGGTTGGTAATGGTTCTCATTATCCGCCGACGCCGGGGCACGGGAACGCCCGGTTCGGTTTCGCTTGATCCGGATCAAATCGCGCGTTCATCCCGGTGCCGCACGGGCATCGCCGACTCGGAGTGGGCCGAAGGGGGGCCCGAGGTCGCGGTCGGCTCGATCGTCCGGCATTCGAAGGAACGCGCGCGGTAGCGATCCGGCACGCGGCACGCAGCCCTCGGGACGCTGCCCTCGTCCGCACCGCACCGTCGTCAGCGGCGCGTCGTCGACGCCAGCCCTTTATTCTTGGAGCTGTTCCCGGGTGACACCGCCACGGTTTCGGTCGGGGCGGAATCGCGGCAAACACGTTCGAGCGACTTGACCTGGCGCATGAACGCTTCCGCGTCTTTCACGCGCCCTTCCTTCTGCGCGACAGACGCCGCCCCGCACAGGGCGTCCACGTCCCCCGGGCTCACGGCGAGCGCCCGCGCGAACGTTTCCCGTGCCTGCGGCAAGTGCCCGAGCTCTGCGTTGAGCGCCCCCGCCTGGATCAAGCTGGTCACGTCGCGGCCATTGAGGTCCGCGGCCCGTTCGAACGCGACCAGCGCCTTGGCCGGTTGCGCCAGCGCGACGTTGACCTGCCCCAGCGTCTGCCAAAGCTCAAAATCGGCCGGTGCAAGCTGCACGGCATTGGTCGCAGCTTCCAGGGCTTCATCGTACTGGTGCAGCATGGCGTAACCGGCGCTCAGCTCCTTCCATGCCTGCGGATTCGCTGGCTGCTTTCGGGTCCATTCGACGGCGTAGAGGACGAGCACGTTCCAGTTGCCGGCCTCCCGCAACTCCCGCACCTTGCCGGCGAAATCGTCGCTCGACAGCTCGTGGCGGGCAACGGTGGCCGCGCTGCTCGCTCCCTGTTGGGCACTCTCTGCCCGTGCGGCAGGTTTGGACGCGTTGGCGGAAGCTGCCGCCGGCGCGACCGGATGCTGTCGGGCCGGAGCCGCATCCCACCGCATCAACGCCACGCCCGCAAGCACGACCAGCGAACCGATCGCAGCGGCGGCGACTAGCATCATGCGCTTCTTGCGCCTGGCCGGCCCGTGCTGACGCACAGCGTCGCTTTCCGAACGCGACTCATCGGGCCTTCGGGTGGGCACGTCGGCACGTCGATCCCGCTTCGCGAGACGCAGGGCCGTGGCCCGCGCGCGCAAGTAGCTGGGCTTCGCCAGAGCTTCATCCCCACCGGATTGGGCCATCGCGCGCACCCAGAGGGGCTGGTCGATCTCGCCCGCTTCGAGCTCCGCAGTCGCCTTCGCCAGAAATCGGTCCGGGGTCTCGGAGTGGACCTGGCGCTCGCGGTTCGCTCCGGGCGGTGATGCGCCGCCCGGTGCCGAAGCCACAGTCGCGCGCTCGGCTTGGGCGGGCATGGCCGGAGCCAGGACGGCAACGTGAGGCGGGACGGAGGGCGCGTTCGCCGCGGATGCGCCAGTCTGGGGCGTGCCCGCATCGGGCGCGTCGCCCGATACCGAGGGCCCATCGCTAAGGGTCAGTTCGGACAGCTTGGCACCGGCTGCGTAGTTCGTCATTCTTCGTCTTCTGCAAACTTCGTACCAATAATCAGGGAGTCACGGCCGGCCGTGGCCTGCATGACGGCATCGGTCATCGTTGGCCGGGGCCGCGCGACCTGCGGTTCGCTGCGAAGGCGAAGTACCTTCCAATCCGTTCGCACAGAGAGGGAGCGCTGACCAGCGAACTGACGATGGCGGGCATCGATGACCTCTGGCGTGTTCTTGTGTCGGTCGTCGTCGCCCTCAGCGCTCCGGTTCTCGCCCTGGACCTTGTGTTGCGGTCGCGGCGCTTCCTGCGAACGCATCGCGCTCGTGGCACGACGAAAACGAATCGGTCGAGGATGCGGCATCTGCGACGCTGTGACAAAGCGCCGGGCATGTCGACGGCTGACCTCCGCACATCGTCACGTTAACGGAGACGATCGCATAAGGCTGGAAAGTCCTTCTCGAACTGGGCCATACTGCCGTCGGTCGCATCGCGTTCTTCGCCGATTCGATTTGCAGCGAATCGACGCAGCGGAAAGTGCGGTGAGAGGATCACCCCACCAGCCGAGGGATTAGAAGATGGACCTGACCGAGACCGGCTACGATGCACTGTCGGCTCTTGAATCCCCTGACGCGGTCGTGGTCATGACTCAGCATGGAACGGTATTGCACTGGAGCAAGGGTGCCGAAACGGTGTTCGGCTATACCGCCGCCGAATCGCTCGGACGGCGAATCGACGAACTGATCGTTCCGCCCGATCGATCCGACGAGCATCGGCGACAGGTTGAGGAGACGTTTGCCAACGGTTTCGCTACGTTCGAATCCCTGCGTCGCAGAAAGGACGGCACGCTCGTTTACGTCGATGGCTCCTGGAAGGTCGTCCGCGTCGCGGGACACGACGAGCCCCTGATCCTTTCGACGAAGAAGGACGTGACGGCGCTGCGGGTACGGCGCGACACGAAGCAGGTGGAAGCCAGGTATCGCAGCCTGCTCGAGTCGACACCCGACGGGATCGTCATGGTGAATCCGACCGGCCATATCGTGTTCACCAACAGCCACGCGCAGGAGCAGTTCGGCTACGGGCCGGGAGAGCTCCACGGCAAGGCGATCGAGACGCTCTTGCCGCAGCGGTTCCGGGCCGCCCATTTCGGGCATCGGGCGACGTATTTCGAAGAGCCGCGAACGCGGGCGATGGGCGCGGGCCTGGAACTTTACGGGCTGCGCAAGGACGGTGCCGAATTCCCCGTGGAAATCAGTCTGAGCCCGATGCAGATGGACGAAACCGTCCTCGTCATGAGCGCGATCCGCGACATCAGCGACCGCAAGCGCATCGAGAGGGAGCTCCGCGAGAAGAACGTCCAGCTCGAAGAGGCGAGCCGCGCGAAGGATAGGTTCCTCGCCAGCATGAGCCACGAGCTGCGCACGCCGTTGAATGCGATCATCGGCTTCACCGGCACGCTGCTGATGAAGCTTCCAGGTCCGCTGACGGCGGATCAGGACAAGCAGCTGCGCACGGTCCAGTCCAGCGCGAAGCATCTGCTGTCGCTCATCAACGATCTGCTCGACGTCGCCAAGATCCAGGCCGGCAGGGTGGAGTTGGGGCGCGACCCCATCGATTGCGCACGTGTCGTGCAGGAGATCGTCGCCACGCTTCGCCCGGAGGCGGAGAGAAAGGGGCTCGCGTTCACCGCCAGCGTTCCCGACGAGGTGATGAGCGTCCGGGCCGACGAGCGGGCGCTGAGCCAGATCGTCATCAACCTCACGCAGAACGCGATCAAGTTCACGGACCGGGGCGGCGTCCATGTCAGCCTGAGCCAGCGCGAAACGGTCGCGGGAAGCGTCGTCGCCATCAGCGTCGAAGACACCGGACTCGGCATTCGCCCGCAAGACCAGGCCAAGCTGTTCGAGGCTTTTTCGCGGGTGCAGGGCCACCGCCGCGACCTCGAGGGCACCGGACTCGGCTTGCACTTGAGCCGGCAGCTCGCGGAGCTGATGGGCGCGAGGATCACGCTCGACAGCGAGTATGGCAAGGGCAGCATCTTTACGCTCGAGTTGAAGGAGGCTTGACGCGGTGTCCGCGCGAATACTGATCATCGAGGACGATCCGGCGAGTCTCGAGCTCGTGCAATATCTGCTCGAGACCGCGGGCTATGCGACGCTCACCGCCACCGACGGCGCCACGGGTCTCGCGCTCGCCTTGAGCGAACACCCGGATCTCGTCGTCTGCGATCTGCAGATGCCGGTGATGACGGGCTACGAGGTGGTGCGGCGCCTGCAGGGAGGCACCAGCTGGCGTCGCGTTCCGCTGGTGGCCGTGAGCGCGTTCTCGATGCCCGGCGACCGCGAAACCGCGCTCGCCGCCGGATTCGACGCGTATCACTCGAAGCCGATCGTCCCGGAGACGTTCGTCCAGGATATCGAGGGCCTTCTTCCGCCCGCGGCGAGGGCCTCCGGCGCGTCGGCCGGCCGCTGACGGTTATTCTTGCCCATGGCCAAGGTGCTGGTCGTCGACGACAACGCCGCGAACCGCGACCTTGTCGTCACGCTCCTCAAGTACAAGGGGCATGAACCGCTCGAGGCTGCCGACGGGGCCGAGGCGCTGGCGATGGTCCGCGTGCAACGGCCGCAACTCGTCATCTCCGACATCTTGATGCCGACGATGGACGGCTACGAGTTCGTGCGCCAGCTGCGCTCGGACCCGGCGCTCGCCCGCACCGAAGTCATCTTCTATTCCGCGCACTACCGCGAGCGCGAAGCGCGCAATCTCGCCAAGGTCTGCGGCGTTTCGCGCGTGCTCGTCAAGCCCTGCGAGCCCGAGGACATCCTCGTCGCCATCGAGCAGGGACTCGCTCACGCGCCCGAGCCGGTCCCACCGCCGGTCGCCGTCGAGTTCGATCGCGAGCACCTGCGGCTGATGACCGACAAGCTGACGGAAAAAGCCGAAGAGCTCGTTGCGACGAACGCGCGCCTCGCCGCGCTCAACGACATCAATCTGCAGCTCGCCTCCGAGCTCGATCCGCACGTGTTGCTCGAAAAAGTCTGCCGGTCGGCGCGAGATCTGATCGGAGCCAGGTACGCAATCCTCTGCGTGAGAGAGAAACAGGTCGAGGACACGGTCTTCTTCACGACCAGCGGGGTCGGGCCCGCATTCGCCGCCGTCATGAAGCCGCCGCGCATCGACGGCGGCCCGCTCGGACCGGGCCTCCATGAGCGCCGGTCCCGCCGTTTCGACAACCCGGGTGCCGACCCCATCGCCGCGGGGCTTCCGCCCGGCTTTCCGCGAGTGCATGCGTGTGTCGCGGCGCCCGTTGCATCGTTGAAATCCGTCTATGGCTGGATTTGCCTCACCGACAAGCTGGGCGCGGATGCGTTCAGCGAAGAGGACGAGCGCCTGCTGACGACCCTTGCCGCGCAAGTCGGCCGCATCTACGAAAACGGCGCCCTTTACGCAGAGGTGCGGCGCCACGCTGCCCGCCTGCAGAACGAAGTCACCGAGCGCAAGCAGGCGGAGCTCCGGATTCAGCGTCTGAATCGGGTCTACGCGATGCTCTCCGGCATCAACGCCCTCATCGTTCGGGTCCGGGATCGCGACGAATTATTCAGGCGGGCGTGCCGTCTCGCAGTCGAGCACGGCCGGTTCCAGCTCGCGTGGGTCGGATCGGTCGATCCGACGTCGAAGGAAATCGTGCCAGCGGCCTGGGCGGGCGAGGAGGAATCGTTTGCCCGGCTCACCCGGTTTCCGCTGGGAAGCGAAGCGGGGACGGATCGCGATGTAATTGCGGCGTCGATCAGTTCGCGCGAGCCCGTCGCCATCGACGTGGATGCACAGACGACGGGTTTGCGCTACCGCGACGAAATGCTGGCCCGCGACTTTCATTCTGCGGCAGGATTGCCGCTATCCGTCGACGGTGAAGTCGTCGGGTATCTGGCGTTCTATACGGACGAGGCGGGCTTCTTCGACGACGAGGAAATGCGCCTGCTGACCGAGCTCGCGGGAGACATCTCGTTCGCGCTCGACCACATGGAAAAGGAACGCCGCCTCGCGACCTGGAAATCGCCCACAGCCTGATCGCCCGAGGTCGTGGTCGCAAGTGCGTCGAGCCTGAGCCGGCAATGGCTACAATAATGAATTTTCGCGATCGTTGCGTGGGGGAGCGCTCAGGCAACCGGTCCGCCGCCCGATCCTGCGGGCGACGTTCATCGCATTCGCCGGAGGCCTTTCAGATGACTGCTCTTTCGTGCGTGGACATTCTTGCGGGGCGCGCGCCCAAGGACGTGCCCGTCACCGTCAAGGGGTGGGTGCGAACGCGGCGCGATTCGAAAGCCGGGATCTCCTTCGTGCACGTGTCCGACGGCTCGTGCTTCCATCCGGTTCAGGTCGTCGCGCCCAATACGCTGCCCAACTACGCGGATCAAGTGCTGCACCTCACGGCCGGATGCGCCGTGGAAGCGACCGGGACCATCGTGCCCTCGCCGGCGAAAGGCCAACCCTTCGAGATGCAAGCCAGCGACGTCAAGGTCGTGGGGTGGGTCGAGGACCCGGACTCGTACCCGATTCAACCCAAGCCGCACACGCTCGAGTTCCTGCGCGAGGTCGCGCATCTGCGGCCGCGGACCAACGTCATCGGCGCCGTGACACGCGTTCGCCACGCGATCGCGCAGTCGATCCACCGGTTCTTCCACGAAAATGGTTTCTTCTGGGTCAACACGCCGATCATCACCGCGTCCGATGCGGAAGGCGCGGGTGCGCTCTTCCGCGTCTCGACGCTGGACTTGACGAACCTGCCGCGCACGCTCGCGGGCCGTATCGACTTCGTGCAGGATTTTTTCGGGCGCGAGACCTTCCTCACCGTCTCGGGACAGTTGAACGTCGAGACCTACTGCATGGCGCTGTCGAAGGTCTACACGTTCGGTCCGACCTTCCGTGCGGAGAATTCCAACACCAGCCGGCATCTGGCCGAGTTCTGGATGATCGAGCCCGAGATCGCGTTCGCGACGCTCGCCGACAACGCGGCGCTGGCCGAGGCGCTGGTGAAGCACGTCTTCAAGACGGTTCTCGACGAGCGCGCCGACGACATGGCCTTCTTCGAGGAGCGCATCGAGAAGGGCGTGATCGCCAAGCTGCGCCGAATCGTCGACTCGGAATTCGTGCGGATGGATTACACCGAGGCGATCGGCATCCTGGAGGGAGCGAAGCAGAAGTTCGAGTTTCCCGTGGCGTGGGGCATCGACCTGCAATCCGAGCACGAGCGCTACCTGTCCGAGACGCACGTCGGCAAGCCGGTGATCCTGATGAACTACCCGAAAGAGATCAAGGCGTTCTACATGCGGCAGAATGATGACGGCAGGACGGTCGCCGCGATGGACGTGCTCGTGCCCGGCATCGGCGAAATCATCGGTGGCAGCCAGCGCGAGGAGCGGCTCGAGGTGCTCGACGCGCGGATGGCGGAGTCCGGGCTCAACAAGGATCAGTACGACTGGTATCGCGACCTGCGCCGCTATGGCACGGTGCCGCACGCGGGCTTCGGTCTGGGATTCGAGCGCACGGTGGCATACGCGACCGGGCTCTCCAACGTGCGCGATGTCATCCCGTTCCCGCGGACGCCGGGGAGCGCGCGGTATTGATCGGCGATGTCTTCGCGCGCCCGTTGCAGCGGGCCAACGAGCCGAGCGGCCCGACTTAATTCACTTGCTCCCGAGCATGTAGAGCTGCCACAGGTCCTTGTGACTCATGTGCAGCATAGGATCCACGGCAAGCAGGCCGGTCTTGCCGATGCTTTGCTCGAGATAGCGCATTTCGGTGAACTTGGCGCGGATCTCATCGTCCACCGGGACCTCGAAGCCGTTCTCGCGCATCATCAGGATGCCTTTGGCGCGAAGCGCGAGCTCCGTGTAGAGGCGCAGATAGCAAAGCAGGTCAGCGACGATGGGCCCGTTGAATCTCCGCTTCAGCGAGGCCAGATACTTTCCGGCCGGTGAATCGGAAAAACGCCCGGAGTTGATCGACTCCAGCATCTGCGCGTCCGTGTCGAAACCGTGACCCAGCCAATCGGACACGGCTCGTTCGCTTCGCTGGAACACCGCGAACAGGAGCGGCGGCAACACGATGAGCGTTGCCAGCGTGGACAACTGCGGCAAGTGGGATAGATGGTTGTACCCCGAGTGGAGTACGACGGCGAGAACGAGACCGGGGAGCAATGCCTGCACGTTCGCCCGCTCCCTTTTCTCGAGCATGGCGAGACCCATGACGGCGAAGATGGCCGTCGTGCCGCCGTGCATGATCGCGGTGCCGAAGCCGCGCACGAACCACGTGCCAAGACCGGCATCCGGAATCAGCCGCAGGAAGTACAGGTTCTCGACCATCGCAAACCCCGTCCCGACGGCAAAGCCGAAAATGGCCGCATCGACCAGGAAGCCGATCCGATGGGTGCGAATCAGCGCAACGATGACGAGTGCCTTCAGCAGCTCCTCGGTGACCGGCGCGACATAGCGGGAGAAGGTAGTCAGGTCGATGCGGACGAGATCGAGCACGGCGGCGTTCAGCAGGTAGCCGCCGCCGGCCACCAGCGCCCCGCAGGCAACGATCCCGATGACCGCACGGAGCTTCACCAGCTTGTAGCTGTCGAGATACAGAAGTGCGGCGAGGAAACAGAGCACGGGTGCGAGGCCCACCAGCATGTGGGAGACGATGTCAGCCGGCATGGAGTGCAGTGGACCTGTAATCTCGTCTAAACCGCTGTCGGGATTCGATGCGAAACGACCATCAACCACAGCAATCACTCGTGCACACGACCTCCGGCGCGGCCTCCACGCCACCGGATCTGGCACGCTCTGGCGCGGCGTTGGCCGTCAGCTGCGGTCGCGCGCGCACCCTCGGGTCCTGGCATCGCTCCGTCCGCTGATCCCTACATTATCTTCAGAGAGACCATCCACTCGGTGCCCGTGCGCTGCATGCCCTGGAATCCGACCGCGTAGCCGAACGAGAGCGTCATCTCGTACCAGTGCAGGACCGTGAAGCGCAAGTCGGCCTGCGCGCCCACATCTTGGTAATCCTTGCGCAGCGACGCATGCGTTGGATCCGTCCACAGGCCAGTGGCGAAGATCGCGGGTCGAAGCCAGGTAAGGAAGAAAACCGGTGTGCCGACCGACTCGAAAATGACGGGGGGCACGGTCAATCGCCAGCATCCGATCCCCCCGTGCTCGCCGCGTGTTCCGGACCCGGCGGTTTGCCTGTCGTCTTCCGGAACGTGATCCGGCTCTGCCGCTTTTCCTTCGAGTATTCGTATTCGACCGAGTCGAGGAGCCGACGGATCAGGTGCAATCCTAGTCCTCCGGGTCGCCGCTCCTCGATCGGCTTCCCGATGTCGACATCGGGCACCTTGGTCACGTCGAACGGTTCGACATCATAGTCGATCAGCGTCACCTCGACGCCTCCGTCGATGGCGGTCATCTCGACGCGCACGTCGGCATCGCTCGTGGCGCTGTATTTCACCATGTTCGTGAACAACTCCTCCACCGCCAGGTCGACGGTCGGGAGCAACGCGGGATCAATTCGATTCCGCGCGAACACCTCGGCCGTGAAGGCGACGATGGTGGACAGCGCATCAAAGCTGCGCTTGAACTTCCGGTATGCCGTCACGGGGGCGACCCGGCGCGCTTCACGAGCACCGCTGTCATGTCGTCCTCCTGCGGCGCGCCCCCTGCGAATGCGTCGACCGACGTCTGCAGGATGCCGAGGAGGTCGGCCATCGGCTGGTCGCGATGCGCGCCAATGAGTTCCTGAACCCGGGTCTCGCCGATTGCTCGCCGGCGAGATTGCGGTATTCATAAAAGCCGTCGGAAAGCAGGGCCAGGATGTCGCCGGGGAGCATCTCCAGTGTCAGCGCCGGCTTCAATCTTGTGAGGGGCATCGCCCCCAGCGGGAAGCTCGTGGGTTTGTAGCGCACACAGGTGCCCGCCCCGGCCTGGTAGTGAAGGATCGGTCCTTGGCCGCCGCTGTGAAAGCGCATCCGATGCGTCGATGGATCGAGGAGCCCGATGAACGCCGTGATGAAGCGGTCGGCGGGTAGCGTCTCGGCAAGGCAATTGTTGACGTGCATGAACGCGGACTCCAGATCGGCGCCCAATCGAAACGCGATCCGGAGCATGGCCTGCATCTGCGTCACCGAGAGGGCCGGCGCGTACCGTGCCCGGTGGCGTCGCCCAGCACCACCAGCAATCCCTGGTCGGAGAGCGACAGGTCGAACGTGTCGCCTCCGGTCAACTCCGCCGGCCTCGATGCGCCGCACACGTCGTAGCCGGGCAGGGCCGGCATCGTTGCGGGCAGCGTGCTCATCTGGACCTCGCGGGCCATTTCGAGCGCCTGTCGCATCTTCTCGCCTTCTATCAGCGCGCCGGTCATCCGCACCCGCTGCAGCGCGACGGCGCACTGCGCCGCCAGTGCGGTGGCAAGCACTTCGTCGTCCGCATCGAACACGCCGCCTTTCTTGTTTAGCACCTGCATCACGCCCACGAGGACGTCCTTGTGGTCGATCAGCGGCAGCGTCAGCATGCAGCGCGTTCGGTAGCCGGACGCCTTGTCCACCTCCGCATCGAACCGAGGATCCGCGTAACAGTCGGGAACGTTGATGAGCTGCCGACCGCGCGCGCAGGCGCCCACGAGGCCCACGCCGGACGGTACCCGTATCGGTTTGATGCCCGTTGCGACTTCGAGAACGAGCTCGTCGGTTGCGGGATCGTGCAGCCAGACCGAGCCGCGCTCCGCGCTCAAGACCTGCTTGGCAGCGGCGACCACTTCGCCCAGCATCGTCATCAGGTCGAACGGTGCGGCCAGGGCGCTGGTCACGCCGAGGATCGCCCTCATGTCGCGCGTCGACAGCCGGCGCTGGCGGGTCCGTAGACTCATGGGGGCCCCAATGTAACAGAGGTCGGCAGTAGTGGAGGGCGCGTGCGGATGGAAGGCACGTTGACCGTGCGATGGCATCGGCGTAGCTTCGCCGTGCCGATTCCGGGTCCACGCGCGCGCAGAAACGGCACGAGACGACGTCACTGCGATTCAAGGGGGACAGTTGAAACGGGGAGGAAACGCCGCGGCCGGCAAGCTCCAAGCTGCGCGACCGGACGCCGCTACGGCGCGGAAGCCGGAAGGCGCCACGGTCGGCGAGCTCGAGAGGCGCCTCGCCGACGCACTGGAGCAGCAGGCGGCGGCAGGCGAAATCCTGCGGGTGATCAGCAGGTCGCCGACCGACGTTCAACCCGTGCTCGATACCATCGCGGCAGCGGCACTGAAGTTGTGCCATGCCACTTCAACCACGGTTGCCACTTTCGATGGCGAGTGGGTCCGGATGGCGGCGATGGCGAACATCAGCCTCGCTGGCGCCGAAGCCCTCCGCCGCCAATTTCCACGGCCCGTGAGCCGCGAAAGTGTCGTCACCCGGGCCATCCTGACTCGGAGCGTCGTCATGATCCCGGACGTCCTTGAAGATCACGACTACGGAATCCAGTCGGCGGCGCTCGCCAGCGGCTTTCGCGGCGCCCTCGGCGTTCCTTTGATGCGCGGGGGCAATCCGATTGGCGCCATCGCCGTCGGTCGGCTGGAACCAGGGGCGTTTCCCGATACGCAGGTCGCTCTGCTCCAAACCTTCGCTGATCAGGCGGTCATCGCCATCGAGAACGCGCGGCTGTTCAACGAACTGGAAGCGCGGAACCGGGACCTCACGCAAGCGCTGGAACAGCAGACGGCGACGAGCGAGATCCTGCGGGTCATCTCGAGGTCGCCGACGGACGTGCAACCGGTGTTCGATGCGATCGCGCCTGCGGCGCTCAAGCTTTGCGGGGCCAGTTCCGCAGTCGTCTTGAGGTACGACGGCACGCTGATCCACATGGTGGCCGACGCCAAGCTGAACCCGGAGGGAGCCGATGCCTGGCGGCGGGAATTTCCGAGGCCACCCAGCCGCGAGACCGCGGCGGTCCGTGCGGTGCTGACACGCAGCGTTGTCGCGATTCCCGACGTGCTCGAGGATCCGGACTATGGGATCGGCCCAACCGCCGTCGGCATCGGTTTCAGGAGCGCCCTGGCCGTTCCTCTGATGCGCGATGGCGCGCCGATCGGCGTTATCGGCGTCGGCCGTCCGCTCCCCGGGCCATTTCCCGACAAACAGATCGCGTTGCTCCAGACGTTTGCCGACCAGGCGGTCATCGCCATCGAGAACGTGCGGCTGCTCAACGAGCTGGAAGCGCGGAACCGGGATCTCACGCAAGCGCTGGAGCAGCAGACGGCGACCAGCGAGATCCTGCGCGCGATCAGCCAATCGCCGACCGATACGCAGCCGGTGTTCGACATCATCGGCGAGCGCGCCGAGAAGCTCTGCGACGCCGAAATCAGCGTCGTTTCGATCGTCGATGGCGACCTTATCAGGCTGGTCGCGCTCCACGGCGAGAATCCGGAAGGAACGGCGACGATCCGTCGCTTTTTCCCCGTGCCGTTGAGTGCCGAAACGGTCACCGCACGCACGATCCGGCGCTGCGCCGTCGTGCACGTCGCGGACGTTCTGGCGGACCCGAACTATGAGGCCAAGGACGTCGCACGCGAGGGCGGTTTCCGGGGCAGCCTCGGCGTGCCGATGCTTCGCGAAGGCAAGGTGATCGGGGCGATCTTCGTCTCGCGGCGCACCCCGGGACTCTACACGGACTCGCAGGTCGAACTGCTGAAGACGTTCGCCGACCAGGCGGTGATCGCGATCGAGAACGTGAGGCTATTCAACGAGCTGGAGGTCCGCACCCAGGAGCTCACGCGGTCCGTGGGGGAGCTGAAGGCGTTGGGCGAGGTAGGCCAGGCCGTCAGCTCGACGCTCGATCTGGAAACCGTTCTGTCGACGATTGTCTCGCGCGCGACCGAGCTCGCGGGGATGGACGGCGGATCGATCTGGGAGTACGACGAGGCGCGCGAAGAATTCCACGTGCATGCGACGAACCGGCTGCCGGACGAGCTGGTCGAGGTGCTCCGGGCAACGCCGATCCGGAAGGGAGAGGGAGCGCTGGGGCGGCTCGCGGTCACTGGCGAACCGGTCGAGATCCCCGTCATCGCGGACGAGCGCAGCTACCAGAGCCGCCTGCGGGAGATTCTCATCCGGTGCGGCTACCGTTCGGTCCTCACCGTGCCCCTCTTGCGCGAGGATCGTCTTCTCGGCGCGCTGGCGGTGAACCGGAAAAGCGCCGGCGAGTTCGCGCCGCAGGTCGTCGACTTGCTGAAGACGTTCGCGACACAGTCGGCACTGGCGATCCAGAACGCGCGATTGTTCCGCGAGATCGAGGTCAAGAGCCGGCAGCTCGAGATCGCGAGCCGGCACAAGAGCGAGTTCCTCGCCAACATGTCGCACGAGCTGCGCACGCCGCTCAACGCGATCATCGGCTTTTCCGAAGTTCTCTTGGAGCGGATGTTCGGCGAGATCAACGAGAAGCAGGCGGAATACGTAGGCGACATCCTCGAGTCGGGAAGACACCTGCTGTCCCTCATCAACGACATCCTGGACCTGTCCAAGATCGAGGCGGGGCGCATGGAGCTCGAACCCGCCGAGTTCGATCTGCCGGGCGTTATCGAAAACACGCTGATCCTGGTGCGCGAGCGTGCAGCGCGGCGGGGCATCGCGCTCGGGAGCACGGTGGACGAGCGTCTCGGGACGATCCGCGCCGATGAGCGCAAGGTGAAGCAGGTTCTCCTGAACCTCCTTTCGAATGCGCTGAAGTTCACGCCGGAAGGCGGACGGATCGACGTGCGGGCGGCGGTGCGCAACGGCGCGGCCGAGATCTCGGTCATCGACACCGGCGTCGGCATCGCTCCGGAGGATCAGGCGGCCGTGTTCGAGGAATTCCGGCAGGTCGGAACGGCTTCTAAGAAGGTGGAGGGTACCGGCCTTGGTCTCGCCATCTCGCGGAAATTCGTCGAGCTCCACGGCGGAAGGATCTGGGTCGAAAGCGAATTGGGATCCGGCACCACGTTCACGTTCACGTTGCCGGTGTGGTGATTGCCGCCCGTCGATCACGGCCAATCAGCGGCGACGGCGTGCGAAGCGATCTCCAAAATCCGCGCAAGCGGCCGGCGGACGCGACAAAGCTATCTGGTTGGCAGAGCGGGCTCTAGAAGCCCATCCGCATGCGGCGGCCGCAGAGCTTCTTCGCGTCGAGGTCTTCGGGAAGGAGGTGGTCGCGTCCGGCGAGTTGCGCGGTGCCGAAGGCATCGAGCAGGAGCTTGCGCATGTCGCGGGGCGGAATCGTCGCCAACCGCTCGAGCACGCTCTCCGAAGGTTCGGGCGGAAACGGCCAGCGGTGCGCGTCGAGGATGTCGCGGTATACGGACAGCGCGATCTTGCGCGAGCCTTCGACGTCCGGGCGCTCGATCGCGTAGACATTCATCCGGTTCAGGATCGGGTCCGGAATCGACCCATCGTCGTTCGCGGTCGCGACCCACAGGATGTGCGACGCATCCATGTCGAGGTCGATGAACTCGTCCTTGAAGTGAATGGCGGTGTCGCGTTCCAGCAGGCCGTAAAGCGCCCCCATCGGGTCGTAGCGGTGGTCGCCGCCGGCCTTGTCGACTTCGTCCAGCACGAGCACCGGGTTGGCATATTCGCCCTCGACCAGCGTCTGGGCGACTTTTCCGGGACGCGCGTTGTGCCACTGCGCGGACGCCCCCGTCAGCACCCAGCCCGCGGTGAGCGAGCTCATCGAGACGAACTCGAAGCCGGTTCCGAGCGCGTGCGCGAGCTTCTTCGCGAAATACGTCTTGCCGAGGCCGGGCTCGCCCAGGAGCAGGATTGGCGTGAACTGCACCGCCTCGTTGCCCGCAATCGCGAGCGCGAGGTACTTCTTGAGGTCGTCGATGACGGCCAGGAAATTGGGAGATGCGTCATAGAGCTCGTCGATCGCGGCGGTGCGCGACGGCTTCACGATGTAGCGCGATCCGCCGAGATCGCGCATGCGGTCGTACCAGCCTTTGAGGCTTTCGTTGCGACGCGCGGCGCTGTCCTCGAGCGCGCGATCGACCTCGGCGACCGAGTAGATCGGCTGCAGATCGGCGAGCGGGATGACAGGGTCCATAGGCACCTCCTGTGACGCTGCTTCAGCACATAGCGTGCCAAACGCCGGGCCCGGTGCGCAAGATGACCGGCGTGGAATCACGCTCGGGCATCGGCGGTCGTCGCGCGTCTACGACACGCCTCGACTTGCGCTGCATTGCACCATCGCGGAGCATGATGGGCAGATTTTGCGCCATCCCGGGCAGTTTTTGCGCTGATTTCCGCATCGGGCTCGGGGAGAATCGGCCACGCCTGCGTTGTCGCTGGCAGCGCACTATCGAAGCGGCTCGCGAATCCGGCGGCGGACCGGTGCCCTGGCTTGCGCCTAACGCAGGTACGCGAGCAACGGCGAGCCCGCCTGCCGCTTGACGAGGACGCTTTCGGCCTCGCGCATCTCACGCGGCGCGAGCTCTTGCATCCACTGCGTTTCGCCGGCGACGAGCGCCGCCACCGGTATGCCGTCACGAAAGAGGATGCGGTTGCCCGTCAGGGCGGGCACTCTCGGTCCTGGCAGGAGGTTGCCGATCAGGTTCAGCGGATCGGCGGCACTGAGCGAGATCCAGGCCGACGACGGCAGCGCGCGTCGTGTTTCGCGCAGCAGACCGAGCGCTTCGGGCAACGCAAACTGCTCGCCGGGGATGCCGGCGACGAATCGGCCTCCGCGGATTTCGCCGCGCGCTTCCAGACGCCGCAGCACGCGGAGCAGCTCGCGCCAGTTTGGTAGCCACGCCGACTCGCGCTCGAGGATGCGCCAGAAAACGACACCGTAGCGGCGCAGCAGCGTATCGGCGACATGTTCGACGATCTCGTGCTCGGGCTCGTATGGCGCGCCGCCGGCCGCGAGTCTTGCCGCGGGTCGGCGGACCAGCGCCCAGCGTCCCGCGTCCTCGATGCCGAAAAGCGCCGTGCGCCGGCGCCGCTTGCCTTCCGTGAGCGGCTTGCGCCGATCGGAGGGCGTGAGCAGCGCCCGCAAGCCGGCGAAGCTGTCCGAGTGCACGAGCCCGAGCACGACGAGCTCGGCCAGCGCGTCTTCAACTTGCGTGCGCAGCATGCCCGTCGCCTCGACGATCTCGTCGTAGAAGCAGGCGCCGTGGGCCTTCAAGTGGTCAACGACGGTTTGCGCGCGCGCAGTCACGGTCGAGGGCTCCGACGGCGCAGGAACGGCGCGATTCCATACTCCAAGATTGCGTCTCGGCAACAGCGTGACCGGCGTCGTGCGGATCGGGCCGGCATTTCTCGCGGCGACCCGCGCAGGTGCCGTGAGGCGCGTCCATACGGCGCGTCCGGCGAGACACAGGTCGTCGAGCCACGTGAAATCGTAGTTGTCGAGGCGCGCGGGCAGGATTTCGGCTTCCCACGCGGCCGCAGGCGCCTCGAAGCCCTCGAGCTGCGTGATCAAGGCCGCCAACGCGTCAGGGCCCTCGCGCCGTTCGCTGGGAACGGCATGCTGCCAGCGACAAAGAAAACGCATGAAATCCTGCGTCGATACCGGCTCGATCTCCCGCCGCAGCCGATTGACGGTATAGCGATGGATGCGCGCGAGGAGCGCCCGGTCGCACCATTCGGCATGGGTTGCACCCGGCGTAAACGCGCCGCTCATCGCAAAGCCTTCCGCCGCGAGCTTTGAGAACGCCGTTTCGACGGCAGCAATTGGCAGCGCCATCGAGTCCGCCAGCGCGTTGGCAGTGACCGGTCCCAACCCTTCGAGCCGGCTGCGAACGATCTCGATCAGCGCCTCTTCGGGGGGCCACGCGCGTGCGGCAAATTCCGCGGGAGCTGCAATCCGTGGCGAATGGCGCGCGTCCGGGAACACCGAGGTGAACTGGGGCAGGCGCTCCGCAGCGACCCACAGCGCGCTCTCGCTTGTGGCGGATGGCATCGAGGCGGGGGGGCGCACCGTGAGACGGGTAACGCGCCCTGCTTCCACCAGCGCAGCGAGCAATGGTTGCCATTGCTCGTTGCCCGCGACTTCGCCTTCCGTGATGAACGCGAGGCCCAGCAGCGCGTCATGCAACTCGTCCGCGCTGGCGGCACTGGGCCACGCTTCGGCACGCACGCGGGCGATCGCCTCGGGATCGAGCCGGCCGAGACCTGCCGCCGTCTCTTCGTCGAGCCAGCGGCGGCTCATCACCGCATGGGTGCGACGCTCTTCCAGAGGCGCGTCGTCGAGGAAGGCATAGGGCCGCGCGCTCAGGATCTCGAGCGCCAGTGGCGAGGGCTCCGTCAGGTCGCGGTGTTCCACACGAACCGCGCCGGATTCGATCGCGCGGAGCATGTCCTCCAGCCCCTCGATGTCCATCGCCTCGTACAGGCAATCGTGAACGGTCTGATTGACGAGCGGATGATCGGGAATCTCGCGCTCGCCAACCAGATTTTCGGCGCACGCGATCTGATCGGGAAACACCGCCGCGAGGAGGTCTTCGGCCGCCATCCGCTGCAGCTGCGGCGGCACCTTCCTGCCGGAGCGGAAGCGCGGCAGCGCGAGCGAAGTCGTCGCTGTCCAGCGCCAGCGCGCCGCGAACATCGGCGCGGCGAGCATCGCTTGCACCAGCAGCGGCCGCACGCTCTTCGAGTGGAGATAGCGCGCTACCTCGTCGAGCGGAAAGCTGTGGCTGGTCGAGAGCGACAGCACGATCGCGTCCTCGGTGGCTGCAGCCTGCAGCTCGAAATTGAACTTGCGGCAAAAACGCTTGCGCAGTGCAAGCCCCCAAGCGCGATTGATCCGGCTGCCGAACGGCGAATGTATGACGAGCTGCATGCCGCCGGATTCGTCGAAGAAGCGCTCGAAGACGATCGTCTTCTGCGTGGGCATCGTCCCCAGCGCCGCGCGCGCGGCAGCGAGGTACGAGACGAGTTGCTCCGCCGGCGACGCTCCCAGCCGAAGTTCCTGCGTCAGATAGGGGAGCGCCGCAGCGTCGTCAAGGCGCGCCACCACGTCTTCGCGCAGCCGCGATACCGCGAACGAAAGCTCGTGGGTTCGGCCCGGCGCTTCGCCCAGCCAGAACGGAATGTTCGGCGGTTGGCCGCGCGCATCCTCGACGCGCAAACGCCCGGCCTCGACGCGCAGGATCCGGTACGACGTGTTGCCGAGCTGGAAGATGTCCCCTGCGAGGCTCTCGATCGCAAAATCCTCGTTGACCGTGCCGACCAGCTGGGCCGCCGGCTCGAGGACGACGTCGTAGTCGGCGGTGTCGGGAATCGCGCCACCCGACGTGATCGCGGTGAGGCGAGCCCCCCGCCGGCCGCGGAGCATCCCGTTCACCGCGTCACGGTGCACGTACGCGGCGCGATGGCCACGCCGCGTGCTGAATCCGTCCGCGAGCATGCGCACCACGGCGAGATATTCGTCGCGCGTCAAGGCGGCGTACGGGTACGCGCGTGTCAAGACTCCGAACAGGGCGTCCTCGCTCCATTCGCGCGCGGCCACCTCGGCGACGATCTGCTGGGCGAGGACGTCGAGCGGCTTAGGTGGTATCGCGACGCGGTCGAGCTCGCCGCGCCGTATGGCATCGAGCAGCGCCGCGCACTCGACCAGCTCGTCGCGCGACAACGCGAAGAGTCGCGCTTTCGGTTGCCCCGTAACCGAGTGATTGGCGCGTCCCGCGCGTTGCAGGAAGGTAGCGATCGAGCGCGGCGTGCCGAGCTGGCACACCAGCTCGACGTCGCCGATGTCGATGCCAAGCTCGAGCGAGGCGGTGGCCACGAGCGCCCGCAATTCGCCGCGCTTCAGGCGTTGCTCGGCCGCAAGACGCCGCTCCTTGGCGAGACTTCCGTGGTGCGCCGTGACGACGTCCTTGCCGATCAGGTCCGAAAGGTGCCGCGCCACGCGCTCGGCCATCCGTCGCGTGTTGACGAACACGAGCGTCGTGCGATGCTCCTGGGTCAGCTCGGCGAGGCGTGCATAGACCTGCTGCCAGACATCCCCCGACATGACGGCTTCGAGCGGTGACGGTGGAACTTCGAGCGCGAGGTCGCGGTCGCGCACGTGCCCCGTGTCAACGATCGTGCAGCCTTCAGCGGGTACCCGAGCGCCCACCAGAAAGCGCGCGATTTCGTCGATCGGCTTCTGGGTCGCGGACAAGCCGATGCGCGCCGGCGGCGCTGCAGTCAACGCGGCGAGGCGCTCGAGCGAGAGCGCGAGATGGCTGCCGCGCTTGTTCGGCGCAAGGGCATGGATTTCGTCGACGATCACCGTACGCGTGGTCGCGAGCATCCTGCGCCCTGAATCGGAGCCAAGCAGCACGTAGAGCGACTCCGGCGTGGTGACGACAATGTGCGGCGGGCGGCGGCGCATGCTCGCGCGCTCGCTTTGCGGCGTGTCGCCGGTGCGCACCAGCGTGCGGATCTCGACGTCCGGATGCCCGAGCGCGGCGAGCTCGGCGCGAATGCCCGCCAGCGGCGCTTCGAGATTTCTCTGGATGTCGTTCCCGAGCGCCTTCAGCGGCGACACGTAAACGATGCAGGTTTCATCGGGCAATGCGGCTTCGACACCGCGACGCACGAGCGTGTCGATCGCCGCGAGGAACGCAGCCAACGTTTTTCCGGAGCCGGTCGGCGCCGCGACGAGGACATGCCGGCCCGCCTGGATTGCGGGCCACGCGCGAGCCTGCGCCTCGGTCGGTGCGGCAAAGGTCTTGCGGAACCAGGAATTGACGGCAGGGTGAAACGAGGCGGGCTCGGTCATCCTCCTAACATAGTCGCGAGGGCCGCCCGTTGCAACCAGTCGGTGTTGCGGGGTTCGTCATCCTTCTCTCGCTTCGCGGGCGAGAGGCATTCTCGCTGAGCGACGCTGCCAGCCACGGCCCGGCCCGTTCCCGATGAACCTCGTCGCAAACGTGCATCGGGTCGAGCGCGGGGCGAGCGCGAAGACGACCGCGGCGGCTGCCTAAAAGGCCCCCATCATCCAGCCCGGTCCGGGATGCCACTCACGGAATTTCTCTTTCTGCTCCTTGGTCAAGATCGAGTCGATCTGATTGCGGGTTTCGATTGATGAGTCGACCATTTGCCGGCGCAGGTCTTCGATTTCCTTGTACTGCCGGTTGATGGCCGCGGCGTCGGGCTTGTCCGCGTCGTAGAGCTCCTGAAGCTTGTAGCGCGCGTCCATCATCTTTCCCATCAGGCCCCAGTTCTTCGATCGCAGGTCGTGCTGGATTTGCGAAATCTTCGCCTGCTGTTCCGCCGTCAAGCCCAAGCCGCTGTAGTTGCTCCATCCCCGCATCCCGGGTCCCATGCCGTAGCCGCCCATCCCCGGTCCCATGCCGTAGCCACCCGTCCCGGGTCCCATGCCGTAGCCACCCATGCCGGGTCCCATGCCGTAGCCACCCATGCCGGGTCCCATGCCGTAGCCACCCATGCCGTACCCCCACCCCGGCCCAGGCTGAGCGGCAACGAAGTTCACGCCGACGCCGAGAACGAACCCCGCCAGGAGCACTCCGGCCATTCGCAACCCATTCCTCATCGCGTCTTTCCTTTCGTGTATCTGCAAGCCCGGGACCGTGCGAGTCCGCGTGCCCCATTTGGTTCGAGACGTCTCGCGGAACGTTGGTTCGGAGAATTCTCTGTAACGGTCGACTTGTTTGACAACGGTCAACAACCCGGAGCGAGGGCACGACGGGTCGCCTCGGGTAGTCCATGCGATTCGACGCAATACATCGCTCCTCATGGCTCCGGCCGCGAACGTCGGACGGTTTGCCGTTCATGGCTCAAGGCCCCTCGCGCATTTCACGCGTGGCCAAACCGCACGATCGCGCTGTCGATGCAGCTGTCCTTTTGCGTGGCCGGACCCTGCACGCACTGCTTCAGCGCCGTGCGATAGGCAGTGTCGCCGCCGGATGCCGGCGCGGATTCCGTCATTTGCCGATGCTTGGCGTGGGTCTTCGCGTGGGAGGCGTGCTTCTTGGCATGGGTGGTCGTTCCGGTTGCTTCCGGCTTGGCTGCAGGGGGCATCGCCGCCGACCCGGAAGTGGTGGAAGGCATCGCGTTCGAAGCGGTGCCCTGGGCTTGCGCATTTGCGGCCGCGGCGAGGGCGGTCGTCAAGGCCAAGAGGACGACGGCGAAACGGCTCAGTGCATTCATCGGGGGTCTCCGGGCACAAAGGGTCGGTTCGAATCCTGCCGCGGTGCAGAAACTATTGCCCAAAAGGGATAGGGCGAGCATCGCGGCGTTGCGCGCACAAACGCGTTGCCTGCGCGTGGCGATTTCGACTCGAACACGGCGCGAAAGTTCGTGACATGAACGGGGCTCGCCAAGGGGCGCTAGAATCGTTGGCAAGCTCGAGCCCACGCCGTCATCCGCTCAAACGAGCGCTCCTTCTCCGCGATCCGTGTCCAAGGCCAAACCACTACCGCCGCGCCGTCACGCCACCGCTGGAAAGGCGCGGGTTTCCGAGCCGACCGCGAAGCCTTCGCCGCGTGCCGGACCCCCGCCGCCACCCGCCCTGGCGGTCCTCCGTCAGTTTCGCGAGTTGTTTCGTGTCTCGCAGCAGCATTTTCAGCGGGTCGAGTCGCGCTGCGGCGTCAGCGGCGCCCAGCTTTGGGCGTTGTCCGAACTGCGCAAGCGCCCCGGGATCACCGTTTCGACGCTCGCGCGGACGCTTTCGATTCACCTGTCGACCGCGAGCAACCTCGTCGGGAAGCTCGAGCTCCAGCGCCTCGCCCGACGCGAACGAAGTCGCGACGACCGGCGAGTCATGCGCGTCTTTCCCACGCCCGCCGGCACCCGCATCTTAACGAAGGCACCGCGGCCGGTGGACGGCGTCATCCCCGACGCGCTCCACAAGATGCCGCCTGGCGCGCTCGCAAGGCTTTCCGGGGATCTCGGTCTGCTGCTGGAGCTCGCGAGCGTTCGCAATCGGAAGGCGGCGCTGAAACCCCTGGCCGAGCCGTGACGCCGACCGCGGGCGAGTCTTGCTCGGACATTTCATATCATGCAATACTAATTGTGGTGATGCTTGCGCGCGCTCCGTGGCGTCGCGTGGTCGCGGTGGCCGAATCCTCGAGTATCCGGCCCCGCGCGCTAAACTTCCAAAGATGTTTGCGATGCGCGACTGGCCGGTCATCGTGATCCTCGCCGTGTGGTGCGCCATTCAGTTGCTGGCGGGCGAGCCCGCGCCTCTGCCGGTGAGCCGGTGGGCCGTCTCGACGTCGACGCTATCCGACATAACCGATGACCGTGCGCGCGAGCCGCGGCCCCTCGTCCCAGCGCGTTGGTCGTGGCGAGGGTTGACAGACGAGGACGAGCGGGCAAGGGCGCTCTTCAATGTGCCGGTCGCGCACCACAATCCGATCGGCTCCGCAGTGCCGCATCGGAGGAGTCTCGGGCCCTCGCAGCCGCGAAAAGAGAGGGACTGACCGACCGACGCAATTGTGCGGCCGCCGCGAATCCCGATGACGCGCGGGCATCGCGTCCCGAGGTCGTCGCGCCGATCGCACAGTCTGGCACCGCCCCGGGGGATGCCGCGCAATGGTCCACGCACTCGGAAGGCGCGCCCCGTACGCGGGTCCCGTCATGCGCGCACTGAACAAACGCCCGCGAGCCGCTGTCAACAGGCGAAGTGGCGTTGCGCGAACGTGTCGCGCATCCTTCGGCGAAATTGTCGGACGGGGCTCCCCGGTTCCGCGTGATGCCGTCAGGGAACCACCGTGACCTGGACGTTCGCGGGGGCACGACCGCCGAAGCGCCGCGGCGTGGGGCCATCGGCTCTCGGGCCCGCTGCTCCTGGTCGATGAGGTCTCGGAGCCATGCTCGAAAGAATCCAATCCTTCGCAGCAGATTATCCGACGCTCGTCGCGTGGCTCGAGACGATCGCAGCGGCGGCGGTTGCGGCGCTGGTCGCCATCATCGCTTATCGCCTGGTATGGACCATCACGTCGCGGCTGGTTCGGCGCCGCGTGTTTTCGGCGAGCGTGCTTCGCTTCGCGCGCGCGCCAGGACGCCTGGTCGTCGTGCTTCTCGTGCTGCAGCTCGTCTGGGATGCCGCGCCAGGAGGATTGCCGCGGCTCGCTACGGTCGAGCGCGCCACGGCGCTTGCACTGACCGTCGCGCTGGCATGGCTCGGCATGCGCTGCGTCGGCGGCGTGGCGGAAGCGATCAGCTCGACCCATCCCGTGACCACCGCGGACAACCTTCACGCGCGGCGCGTGCAGACACAGACGCGCGTGCTTGCGCGGACGGTCATGGGGATCATTCTCTTCGTTGGCATCGCGTTGGCCCTGATGTCGTTTCCTGCCGTGCGAAATATCGGGGCGAGCCTGCTCGCGTCGGCGGGCGTTGCCGGATTGGTGGTGGGCTTGGCCGCGCGACCCGCGCTCGGGAACGTCATTGCGGGATTGCAGCTGGCGCTCACCCAGCCCATGCGCCTGGACGACGTCGTCATCATCGAAGGCGAATGGGGAAGGATCGAGGATATCCGGAGCAGCTACGTCGTCGTGCGGATCTGGGATCAGCGCCGGCTCGTGGTTCCGCTGCAATGGTTCATCGAGCACCCGTTCCAGAACTGGACGCTGACGTCCTCAGAGATCATCGGCACGGTATTCGTCTGGGCGGACTATCGCCTCCCGGTGGCACCGGTGGCGGCAGAGCTTGAGCGACTGTGCCGGGAAGCGAAGGAATGGGATCGGCGCGTTTGTGTGCTCCAGGTCACCGACGCGAACGAGCGCGCGATGCAGCTGCGCGCACTCGTCAGCTCCGCCGACTCCGGGTTGAATTGGGATCTTCGCTGCCGTGTCCGCGCCGGACTCATCGCCTACATTCAGCGGCATTACCCCGGATGCCTGCCTCAGGCACGGGTCGAAATCGACGGCAAACCGATGCCGGTGCCCGGCAGCCCTACGTCCGTTGCGTAGTCAAGCAGGGGACGCTTCGGCGGCATTGGGACGACGGCCACATTCGGGTATCGCTCGTATTCGCGTCCCGGCCCCGAGGCCGGCCGCATCGCGCCCGCTTGCATCGATCGCGGGCAGCGGCCCCACCTGATTCAGTACCGCCCGTGCTGCTTGTAGATGTAATTTGACAGTTCGACCTGCTGCATCGACAGCCGCCGCTGGATCTGGTGGACGACGCGGATGATCGCGCGCATCACGCGATAGACGATCTGCGGGTGCTTGTCTAACAGCGATTCGAGCTTTTCGCGCTCGAGCGTGAGGACGCGTGCTTCTCCCAGCGCGACCTTGGACGCGTAGAGCTCGGTGCCGTCCATGAAGCCCATCTCGCCGACGAAATCGCCGGCGTGCAGTGTGTTGATGGTGACCGCGCTGTCGGTGCCGGCATTCTTCACGACGCCGAGCACGCCGGACAGGATCACGTAGAGGTGGTTGTCGACGCTGCCCTCCCTGGCGAGCGTTTCACCCTGCTTCAGGTCGTGCAGCGTCATCAGGCCGGCGAGCACGCGGCATTGCTCGTCGGTAAGCTCCGCGGCAAGCTTGGTCGAGCGCAGCGCGTCGAGTCGGGCTTTATCGGTCATGTCGGTTCGCTCCGGTTAGGCGGTTCGTTGGCGCGGGTGGCGGAAGTCGGCGCGGCGGCCGCCGGCAGTTCGACGGTCACCGCAATCTCGTGTGCGGCAACCGAGACAGGCGTCGCCGGCAATACGCCCGCTGTGTGCATCCGGTCGGCGCGGGCGACGTAGGCATCGACCAGCGCGTTGGCGATCCGGTCGAATACCGGGCTCGCGAGCTTGCCGACGACCGAGTGATCGAAGTCGTAGCGCAAATCGAATTCGATGCGGCAGCCCTCGCTGGTGAGCGGCGTCAGATGCCACTCGCCGTGGAAGCGGCGGAACGGACCGCGCTCCAGCTGTATCGCCATCCATGCCGGTCGCCGCTTGGGGTTGCGGGTCCGGATGCCGAAACGCACACCATGGACATCGATTTCGATGTCGGCGACCACGACCGAAGCATCGCGCTCGACGATCGTCGCTGCGGCGCACCACGGAAGAAATTCCGGATAGTGCTCCGCCGCTTCGATCAGATCGAACATCTGCCCGGCCGAATGGCCGACGAGGACCGACTTTCGCAACTCCATGGATCTATTGTAACGGCGGCGAGGGGGGCGGCGTCAGCCTGCCGTGCCACCTCGGCGCATCCAGATCGCATCCTCCTGCTCCAGTTCCGCGAGGCGCGTTTCGATCTCGTAAACCGTACGATCGAGCTCAGGCAGCAACACGTCCTGCAACGCTCGCGCCCGACGCACTGCGTGGCGATACTCCTGCTGCAACCGCTCGAGGTTGCCGGCGACGGCGGCGAGAGGAACAGCTTCGGCGAGCAGGTGACCGAATGCGCGCCGGCACGCCATGGCTTCGGGCGAGCAGTCGACCGCGGGCGCCGCCATTGCCCGGTGCACCAAGCCATTCCGCGTCCTGCAGCGCCACACCCATCAGCGAACGCGCGGCGCGCCGCGACTTTCGCGGTGCCGAGATCCGCCGGGGGATAGACCTGCAGACCCTCGAGACCGTGACGTGCGACCGCCGCCTGCAACGCGGCGACCGCACGCTCCCAGGTCGCCGCGAAATGCGCGCTGCCGCTCTGTCTAGCGCTCGAGCTCGCGCAGCATCTCGCCGGCGAGCAGCAGGCATTTTTCATCGAGGAAGACGTAGCCCTCGTGCATCGCCCGCCGCTCGTCGTTGAGCTCGAGCGCGATGCCGCGGGTGGGGGTGATGTCGGTCATCGCGTCGACCTCCCCAAAGCTTGCCGGCGCTGCCGCCGCGCGGTGACCCGAGGGACGGAAATGCGCCGCGATCTGCGCATCGGACAGCCGCGTGAGCTCGGTCTACGGCAGGCCCGCGAGCAGCTTCCAGCCGATGTCCATGCTCTGCTCCAGCGTGCGCGCGGCGGCCTGGTCGACGAGGGTCTGCTCGAACGCGGCTCCGAATGCGAGATAGCGCCGGTCGGTCTCCGCTAGGCCTTCCTCGCCGACGACGCTCGAGAGCACGCGTGCCTGCACCGCGCGCGCGTAGGCGGCGTAGAGCTGGGCTCGCAAGCGCCGGATGGTCGGGATGCGTGTAGTTCCCTCCCGTGCCGTCCTTCATCAGCCGCGACAGGCTCGGGAGCACGTTGACCGGCGGATAGATGCCGCGACGGTCGAGGTCGCGCGAGAGCACGATCTGGCCTTCGGTGATGTAGCCGGTGAGGTCGGGAATCGGATGGCCGATGTCGTCGGCGGGCATCGTCAGGATCGAGAGTTGGGTCAGCGTCCCGGTCGTGCCGCGAATGCAGCCCGCGCGCTCGAACAGCGTGGCGAGATCGGAATACATATAGCCCGGGAATCCCTTGCGGCTTGGGATCTCGCCCTTCGCTCGACGAGACTTCGCGCAGCGCCTCGGCGTAATTCGTCATGTCGGTGAGGATCACGAGCACGTGCTTGCCTTCGACGAACGCGAGGTACTCTGCCGCGGTCAGCGCGAAGCGCGGGGTGAGGAGCCGCTGCGTCGACGAGTCCGCGCGAGATTGAGGAACAGCGCCGTGCGCTCGAGCGCGCCGCTTTGCTCGAGGCTGCGCGCGGAAGAACTCGGCGCTGTCGTAGGGCACCCCGATGCCGGCGAACACGATCGCGAACTCGCCGCTGCGTCGTGCGTTGCTGGGCCAGCCGCGCGTGCGTCGCGATCTCGACGGCGAGGCGGTCGTGCGGCAGGCCGCCGCCGGAGAACAGCGGCAGCTTCTGCCCGCGCACGAGGCTGTTCATCAGGTCGAGCGTCGTGATGCCCGTTTCGATGAAGTCGCGCGGCATCGCGCGCGCCACCGGATTGATCGGCAAGCCGTCGATCGGGTAGGCGCTCGCGCGCCGCGACCGGCGGCCCGCCGTCGATCACCTGGCCGACGCCGTTGAAGACGCGGCCGAGGATCGACGGCGCGACGCCGAACGACAACGGCTCGCCGAAAAAGCGCACGACGGTGTCGGCGAGCGAAAGTCCCGAGGTCGACTCAGGACCTCGATGGTCATGCACGTCGATGTCGATCGCCGCGACGCGGCCGAGTCGCGCGCCGCCATCGGCGCCGCGCACTTCGACCGCGTCCTGCAGGCCGACGTCGAGCGTGCGCCTCAGGAACAGCAGCGGCCCTTCGAGCCGCGTCGCGGCGCCTTCAACCGTGAGGCGCATCGCTGCGCTCCTGGCGTTTCGATCATCGCGCGAATTCGCGCTCCATCGCCGCCTGCAGCGCCTGCGAACCGTGCGAGCTCGTCGTCGCCGATCTCCTCGCCCATCCGCTGCAGCGGGCGCACGCACGCCATCTGTGCGATCGGTCCGGACGGCGCCGCGCCGGCGACGCGCCTGCTCGGCGAGGTCGATGAAACGGCCAAGGAGGCGCATCATCGCGCCTTGCCGCGCGGGACTGCAGACACGATCGACGACCGACAATGCCGACTGCCGCAGGAACGCTTCGTTGACGAGACCCGCGCGCAGAGAAGCGTCAGCTGCTGGCGCACCGGCAGTGCGTCCTTGCCGATGATCCGCGCCATCCGCTCGAGACGCGCCTCGTCGTCGAGCAGCGCGAGGAAGCGGCGCCGCGAGCGCGAGCCACTGGCTGTTGCCCTGCTCGGTCCACCACGGGCGCGAAGGTAGCCGCATCTTCCGCATAGGATTGCAGCGGGTGGATCGCGGGATAGAAACGCGCCTGCGCGCGCTTCACGTCGAGCGCCCAGAACGCCTTCACGTAGCGCTTCGTATGGCTCGTGACCGGCTCCGAGAAGTCGCCCGACGGCGGGCTGATCGCGCCGATGACCGTCACCGATGCGGTGCCGCCGCACAAGGGCTCGACGATTGCCGCGCGCTCGTAGAAGTCGGCGATCCGCGATGACAGGTAGGCCGGATATCCGCCTTCGCCCGGAAGCTCGCCGAAGCGGCCCGAGACTTCGCGCAGCGCTTCTGCCCAGCGCGAGGTCGAGTCGGCCATCAATGCGACATGCAAACCCTGATCGCGAAAATACTCGGCGACGGTGATTGCCGAATAGATCGACGCCTCGCGCGCAGCAACCGGCATGTTCGACGTGTTGGCGATGATCACGGTGCGCTCCATCAACGGGCCGCCGGTCTTCGGGTCGGTGAGCCGCGGGAATTCGTCCAGCACGCCGGCCATTTCGTTGCCGCGCTCGCCGCAGCCGAGATACACGATCACGTCGGCGTTGCAGCCTTTGGCGAGCGCCTCGAGCAGCACCGTCTTGCCTGTTCCGAAGCCGCCGGGAACCGCTGCCTTGCCGCCAAGCGCCACCGGGAACAGACAGTCGACGATGCGCTGGCCGGTGACGAGCGGCATGCTGGACGCCAATCGCCGCGTCACCGGGCGCGGGCACGCGGACCGGCCACTCGTGGCACATCGAGAGCTCGCGCAGCGCGCCGTCGGGCGCGCGAATCGTGCAGACGACGGCGTCTTCGCGATGATCTCCGGCGGCGACGACGTGCCGCACGTCGCCGCCGGCATCAGGCGGCGCAAGGATCGCTTGCGCTCGGCCGCGCGCTCCGGTGGCCACGCCGAGGATGGCTCCGGGCGTCACAACGTCTCCGGGTTTGACGCGCGGCGCGAATGCGTACGTCTCCGGCGGGGCGCGATGCAATCCAGGCTGCACGAACGAAGTGGGGGTTCCCGACAGCGGTCGCAGCAGACCGTCGAAGATATTTCCCAGCAGCCCGGGGCCGAGCGGAATCGCGAGCGGCTGTCCGGTGCCGACGACTTCGGTGCCGGGCCGAAACCCGGTCGTGTCCTCGTAGACCTGGACGACGATCTCGTTGCGATCGAGGCGAACCACTTCGCCCAGCAGTGCGTTCGGACCCACGCGGACGGCCTCGCGCAGCGCGAACGAGCCCTCGACGACGGCACGCAGCACGGGGCCGCTGATCCAACGGATCGTTGCGCGGCTCATGAGTGAGCAGACATTCTCATGCTCCGGCGTCCTCGAGCAGATGCAGAAGCGATGCTCCAATCTCCGCGCGGTCGGCGAGGAGTCCTTCGAGCGTGCCGTCGACGATGTTGCCGTTGGCCGCGATCTTCAGCCCTGCGCGGATTCGCGGGTCCGGCACGAAGACCGGCGAGGTGCCGAGCGTGGCGGCGAGCTCCCTGCCCAGTGCGTCGCGCTCCGGTGCCGGCCAGTCCGGCGCATGGGCGATCCGCCACGCGCTGGTCGGGAGCGTCGCGCGCGCACTCGACGACGACGCCGGTAGTCCACGCGCTGCGGGCACGCGCATCGTTCCAGCGCGCGAGGACTGCCCCGGGTAGCTTTAGCCATGCGGCCGCGAGCATCACCGCCGCCCGCTGTTGCCGGGCGAGGCGTTGCCGCGTGTGCAGATTCGCCTGCGCGGCTGCGACACGGTCGTTGCGGCGCTGTCTTTCCTCGGCGAAGGCCGTGCGCATCCGCGCTCGCGCGTCGGCGTGCGCGTCGCGCAGCAAGTTGTGGGCCTGCGTCCTCGCCGCGCTGAGAATCGCCGCGCATTTTCGCGCGCGGTCGGCCTCGACGAGATCGAGGAGCGCCTGAGCGCTTTCGATCGATCGTCATCGGGTTGCTCAGCCCGAGCTGACGCGCGCAGCTGCGCGCGCGATGTCCGGAACCGGCGACGAGTCCGCGCAGATCGGGAACGATCAGCGTGAGCGGCGTCAGCGCGGCAAGCGCCGAGCGCATCGTCGCGCTTCGCGGATCCGCGCGGCAACCGCGGCCGACACCAGCACCAGCGAAGCATCGACGCGCGCGGCAGCAAGCGCCGCCGTTTCGGTGCCCGGCTCCGGCACGCGAGCGCGAATACCGGCAAGACGGTAGCCGGCCGCGTTGATCTCGTCGCCGAGGTAGATCAGGGATTGTCATGAGGCATCAGCGGCTAGGTCAGCTTGTTCAGGATCAGGATCGACACGATGAGGCCGTAGATCGCGATCCCTTCGGCCAGGCCGACGAAGATCAGCAGGCGGCCGAAGAGCTCGGGCTTTTCGGCGAGGGCGCCGATCGCCGCGGTGCCGACCTTGGCGACGGCGAATCCGGCGCCGAGCGACGACATCCCCGTTGCGAGCGCCGCGCCGAGCAGCCCCAGCTCCACGCTTCGGTGCTGATGCCGATCGCCGGCGCCGGGCGCCGCCGCGAGCGCCGCCGGCGCCGCGGCCAGCAGCATGGTCGCGACAACGCTGATCGCGCCGGCACAGCACCGCGAGCGCGGCGACGAACTCGTGTCGAGGCTTTCATCAAGTTTCTCCTGCGGAAAGGAAGGGGGCGCCGGCAAGGGGCGGAAGATGCGGCCCCGGCGCGGCAGGAAACGGGTGAAGAATTCGAACAGCACGAGCCGCGTCGTCTGGATCGACACGACCATCCCCTCCAGGACCAGCACGATCGCGTTGCCGACGATCGAGCACCAGCGCCTTCGTCAGCGACGTTGCCGCCGGCATCCATCAGCGCGACGATCGCCGACGAGAGGCCCGCGTGCGCGAGCGCGAATGCGCCGACGCGCGCGAACGAGAGCGTGTTGATCAGGATCTGCAGCAGGCGCTCGACCAGCTCGGCCATCGCGGTCAAGGCAGCCGTGGCGCGACCGGCGTGCACGTGCGCGGCCCACGCAGAAGACGAGCGCGCCGGCGCCGGCGACGGCGAAGCCCGCCGGGTCGACGAACCCGCCGAGGATGCCCAGATACGACGGCGACGTAGCCGGCATCGGTCGCTGATCCAGGCCGCGAGCTCGCCGCGCCACCAGGCTTCGAGCGCATTGAGCGCGAGGCCGACCGTCAGCAGCGCCGCTCCGCCGGCAAGCGGGACGAGCAGGATCGTCGAGCGGATAGTCGAGAGGGGCGAGCCAGAGCGGCGGGATCGCGTGCAGGAGAAGACGCTGCCGAACAGCACGCCGAACAGCATGGCGGCCGAAGCCGCCGGAGATGAACAGCCGCGCGAGCGGCACCGCTTCGCGCAGCGCGAGCCCGGCGGCGGCGATCACGAGTCCCTGGCCGACGTCGCCGAACATGTAGCCGAACATCAGCGGCACCGCGATCGCGAGCAGCATGCTCGGGTCGGCCTCGTTGCGCGACGGCATTCCGAGCGCGCGACTGAAGATCTCGAACGGCCGCGCCCACAGCGGATTGGCGAGCAGCAGCGGCGCGCCTCGCCTCGGCGGCGGCGGCGGGAAAATGCAGCGAGCGCGCGCGCGCCCGAGCGCTCCAGCGCAGCGGCGAGCCGCGCGCCGGCGAGGTCGCTCGTCCAGCCGGTGATCCAGCAGAAGCAGTTCGCCCGATTCCAGCGCGCGGACGTTCTCGATCACCCAGTGCAGCCGGCTCGCGTCGCCGAGCGCGGTGCACAGATCGTGCTTCGCGTGCAAGGCAGTCGAGCGCGGCGCACAGCCGGCGTCCTCGTGCTCCAGCGCGGCGAGCCGCGGCGCGATGTAGCGCTCCGTCTCCGCCGCGTCGGCTCTCGAGCCATGGCGGCGCATCGTAGACGCTGGCCCTTGAGCGAGGCCGCCTGCTGCGCGAGCGCCTGCGACGTCCTCGGCGGCGCCGACGGTCAAGCGGCCAGCGCGCAACCATCGTTCCGTCGAGATCGACGTTGCGCACCAGGACGCTCCGGCGGGCAGCTCGGGCTCGCTGTCCGGCGGGAACACGGCGAGCCGCACGTGCACGCAGCGGGCCGGCGCTCGGCAAGGCGCGCGAAATCGAGGCCGATGCCGCCGATCGCGCCAGCACGCGGCGCCACAGCAGGATCTCCGACGCGCTCGTTCGCGCCGCGCTGCAATCTGCTGGATCACCGGCTCCGCCTCCTCGGCCCAGGCGCGCAGCTGCGCGAGGCTCCGCGCGAGCGTCGCCGCCGGCGGCTCGGGGAACGCGCGACGCGCGGTGCCCTGTGTGCGGCCAATAGGCGTGGTAGCGCAGCGACAACTCGGCAAACTGCGGCAGCGGGGGACGCAGGTCGGCGAGCGCCGCAGGCAGCACCGCGCTTCGCCCGCACCTCGAGTTCGACGGCGCCCGTCGTCGCCAGCGCTTCGAGCGCCAGCGTGGCGTCGTCGCGGGCGGCGAGAATTTCGAACCAGCGGGCGGGCTGCGGCCGGATCATGCGGCGCCTGCCAGCGGAAGGCCGGGGAAAGCGGCGCGCCGGAGCGAGTTCGCCGCGCAGCCGCTCGAGATCGAGTGCCGATCAGCGCGAGAAAGATGAACGCCGCTGCGGGGTCGAGCATCGCGCGGCGGAAGAGCGAACGTGAGCCGCGCCTGCAGCGCGCGGCGCAGCGCGACGCCGTCGCCCGAGCGCGGGGTCGCGGAAGCGCGCTGCGCTGCGCCGCGAGCACGCGGCCAAGGCGGCGCAGCAGCGTGTCGCCTGGCGTCCGCGCGCGGCGGCAGCCGGCGCCGCCACTCGGCTGGCCCACACGCGCGCGGCGCGATCGGGTTCGGCCCACGCCGCGGCGAGCGGCGCGAGCAGACCGCGGACCGGCGCTGCGCTTTTGCGCTCCGATGCGTGCTCGGCCAGAGCGCCATAGACGGCATCGTCGTGCATCCACGGCAGGCAGCGCACCGCCGCGCGCAAGATGCTGCGACGACCGGAAGATCGGCGGCGACGGCGCACCATTGGATCGCGCTCTGCCATTCGTCGGGCATCCACGACGCGACTTCGCACGACGAGATCGCGCCAACGCTCGCGCAGCAGCGCCTCGATCCGGTGCGGCGTCGCCGCGGCGTCGATGCCGGTGATCCAGTGCCGGAACGCCGAGGTGCGCGCAGCGTCGAGCAGGGCCCCGAATTCGCGCACCATGCTCGAGCCGCCGCCATGCGGATCTCGTCCGGGCGCGCTCCGTAGCGTGCCCACAGTCGTGCTTGCGCGTATTCGAGGCTGCCCATTGCCTCGTCAGAGGCGGAGCCGGTGAGGTGCGCGGCGAGAGCCGCGACGCGGCGTCGAGGCTCGCCGCTTCCGCGCGCGTGAGCTCGTGATGCAGGTCGGCGGCGGCCGCCTCCGCGTCCAGCGCAGCGACCTCGGCCGCGGTGCGCGCCTCGAACGCGGCGCGCACCGCGCGAATCCGCGACTCCGTACGCGACGCGAGCGCGCGCACGGCCGCGCGCGCGTCCTCGACCATCGCGGCGGCCGTTTCCTCGGCGGTCGCGACAGCGGCCCGCGCCGCATGCTCGGCGTCAAGGACGCGCGCGATCGCCGCCTCGACTGCGTCGTGGGGCGACAGCCGGTCGGTGATCGTCGTCACGGTCTTTTCCGTGCGCGGAGTGGCGCGGCGACCGCATTGCGTCCGCGTGCGCGGACACAATCTTGTGCGTCGAATGATGCTACCGGCCTTCTGCCGCTGGATTGATCTGCGTCAGCCGTCCGGGGAATAGCTCGCGCCACCGGCCCTTGCGCGCAACGCCGATCGTAGGTCGCCGCACCGTGGCCGGGGGTGCATGAGGAGGGAGGCTGTTACATCACCCGTTACACATTCGCGCATGCCGAACCTGTGTCTTGCACTCGGAAACGCGTCTCGCGAACGTGCGCATCGCTGTTGATCCACATCAACTGGCATGCGATCGCAATCGAGTTCTAAATGCGCACATTGCGATGGATCCTTGCGACGTCTCGCGCGCGAAGGTTCGCACGAGAGGCGAGGCCCGTCGTGAGGAGGGGCGAATGATCGAAACCTATTATGACCTGATGCGCCGGCAGGGAATCTCGCGCCGCAGCTTCCTCAAGTTCTGCAGCCTGACCGCCGCATCGCTCGGGCTCGGCGACGCCGGCGCGCAGCAGATCGCGCAGGCGATGGAGACCAAGCCGCGCACGCCGGTGGTCTGGCTGCACGGCCTCGAATGCACGTGCTGCAGCGAGTCGTTCATCCGCTCGGCGCACCCGCTCGCGAAGGACGTCGTGCTGTCGATGCTCTCGCTCGACTACGACGACACGCTGATGGCCGCCGCCGGCCATCAGGCCGAGGAGCAGCTCGAGGAGACGATCACGAAGTACAAGGGCAACTACATCCTCGCCGTCGAGGGCAACCCGCCGCTCGCCGACGACGGCGTCTACTGCATTCCCGGCGGCAAGCCGTTCGTCGAGAAGCTGCGCCGCGTCGCGAAGGACGCCAAGGCGATCGTCGTCGTGGGGTTCGTGCGCGTCGTGGGGCTGCGTGCAGGCGGCGAAGCCGAATCCGACGCAGGCGACGCCGATCCACAAGGTGATCACCGACAAGCCGATCATCAAGGTTCCCGGCTGTCCGCCGATCGCCGAGGTGATGACCGGCGTGGTCACCTACATCCTCGACGTTCGACCGGCTGCCCGATCTCGACGCGCAGGGCCGCCCGAAGATGTTCTACAGCCAGCGCATGCACGACAAGTGCTATCGCCGGCCGCACTTCGACGCGGGCCAGTTCGTCGAGCACTTCGACGACGCCGGCGCGCGGATGGGCTACTGCCTGTACAAGGTGGGCTGCAAGGGCCCGGTCGACCTACAACGCGTGCTCGGCGACGCGCTGGAACGAGGGCCTGTCGTTCCCGATCCAGTCCGGCCACGGCTGCATCGGCTGCTCCGAGGACGCGTTCTGGGACAAGGGCTCCTTCTACGATCACCTGACGACGGTCAGGGTGCCGGGCGTCGCGGGCGTCGAGGGCACCGCGGACCAGATCGGCCTCGACCGTGCTGGCCGCCGCCGGCGCGGCCGTCGCCGCACACGCGGCGGTGAGCGCGATCAAGCAGGCGCGCAGCAAGACGCAGCAACGACAAGGTGAGCGAGGTGGAGGAGTAATCATGGCCGTCTATCAAACGCAGGGCTTCACGCTCGACAACAGCGGCAAGCGCATCGTCGTCGATCCGATCACCCGCATCGAGGGCCATCTGCGCATCGAGGTCAACGTCGACAAGAACAACGTGATCCGCAACGCGGTGTCCACCGGCACGATGTGGCGCGGGCTCGAGGTGATCCTCAAGGGCCGCGACCCGCGCGACGCGTGGGCGTTCACCGAGCGGATCTGCGGCGTCTGCACGGGCGTGCACGCGCTGGCGTCGGTGCGCACGGTCGAGGACGCGCTCGGCATCAAGATCCCGAAGAACGCGAACATCGATCCGCAACCTGATGCACTCGACGCTGTACGCGCAGGACCACCTCGTCCACTTCTACCACCTGCACGCGCTCGACTGGGTCGACGTCGTGTCGGCGCTCAAGGCCGACCCGAAGAAGACCTCGGAGATCCAGCAGAGCATCTCCAGCCATGGCCGAACTCGTCGCCGGCATATTTCCGCGACGTGCAGAACCGGCTGAAGAAATTCGTCGAGAGCGGCCAGCTCGGCATCTTCGCCAACGCCTACTGGGGCCACCCGGCGTACAAGCTGCCGCCGGAGGTGAACCTGCTCGCGACGACGCACTACCTCGAGGCGCTCGACTTCCAGAAGGAGATCGTCAAGATCCAGACGATCTTCGGCGGCAAGAATCCGCACCCGAACTGGCTCGTCGGCGGCGTGCCGAGCCCGCTCAACGTCGACGGCACGGGCGCGGTCGGCGCGATCAACATGGCGCTCCTCAACATGGTCGGCGACATCTGCGACCGGACGATCGATTTCATCGACCAGGTCTACATTCCCGACCTGCTGGCGATCGCCGGCTTCTACAAGGACTGGGCGAAGTGGGGCGGCGGGCTCTCCGGCAAGAACGTGATGGCGTACGGCGAGTTTCCGGAGATTCCCAACGACTATTCGAACGCGAGCCTGGCGCTGCCCTCGGGCGTGATCCTCAACGGCGACCTGAGCAAGGTGCTACGACGTCGATCTCAAGGATCCCGAGCAGGTCCAGGAATGGGTCACGCACTCCTGGTACAAGTACGCCGACGAAAGCAAGGGGCTGCACCCGTTCGACGGCGTCGACCGATCCGAACTTCGTGCTCGGCAAGGAGACGAAGGGCACGCGCACCAATATCGAGAACTTCGACGAGAGCGCGAAGTACTCGTGGGTGAAGTCGCCGCGCTGGAAGGGCAACGCGGTCGAGGTCGGCCCACTCGCCCGCTACATCGTCGCCTACGCGCGGGGCCGCAAGGACATCAAGGAGCAGGTCGACGGCGACGCTGAAGGCGCTCGACGTTCCGATCACGGCGCTGTTCTCGACGCTCGGCCGCACGGCGGCGCGCGGGCTCGAATGCCAGTGGGCGGCGCACAAGATGAAGCAGTACTACGACGAGCTGATCGCCAACATCAAGGCCGGCGATCTCGCGACGGCGAACGTCGAGAAGTGGGAGCCGGCGACGCTGGCCGGCCGAGGCCAAGGGCGCCGGGCCGTGCGAAGCGCCGCGCGGCGCGCTCGGGCACTGGATCAAGATCAAGAACACGCAAGATCGATCTCTACCAGTGCGTGGTGCCGACGACGTGGAACGCCGGACCGCGCGACGCCAAGGGCCAGATCGGCGCCTACGAGGCGGCGCTGCTCAACACGCCGATGGCGAAGCCCGAGCAGCCGGTCGAGATCCTGCGCACGATCCACAGCTTCGACCCGTGCCTTGCCTGCGCGACGCACGTGATTTGAGCCCCGAAGGCGAGGAGCTCGTGTCGGTGAAGGTGCGCTAGACGGGAGATCCCGATGCGAGTCGAGCATGTATCCGGACGGGTCCTGAGCGGTCCGTTCGAGCCCGTTTACGTGTACGAGGCGCCGGTCCGCCTATGGCACTGGGTGACGATGCTGTGCATGTTCGTGCTCGCGGCGACGGGCTATCTCATCGGCAGCCCGCTGCCGGCGATCGGCGGCGAGCCGTGCGACAGCTTCTTCTTCGGCTGGATCCGGATGATCCACGAGAGTCGCGGGGATGATCCTCGTGGTCGCTTTCCTCGTGCGGATCTACTGGGCGCTCATCGGCAACCACCACGCGCGCAGCATCTTCTACGCTCCCGTCTTGAGCGGCGCGTGGTGGCGGGGTTTCGGGAGCCAGGTCGCGTACTACCTGTTCCTGAAGAAGGAGTCCGACCTGTGGGTCGGGCACAATCCCGTGGCGCAGGCGGCGATGTTCTTCATGTTCACGCTCGGCACGCTGTTCATGATCGTCACCGGCCTCGCCCTCTACGCCGAGCAGTGGGGCTGGGGCACCGCGTGGATGACGCTGGTTCGGGTGGGTGTTCGTCGTGTTCGGCGATCCGCAGATGGTGCGCACGCTGCACCACCTCGCGATGTGGTACCTGCTGCTGTTCGCGTTGATCCACATCGTACATGGTGTTCCGCGAGGACATCATGAGCGGCGAGTCGATCATCAGCACGATGGTGAACGGATGCGGCTTTTCAAACGCGAGCCGTAACCGCCGTTGGTTGACGGAAACCAAGGAGGGAGACCGGGCCGGTTGCGAGGTGCTGACCCGGCAGCGATGCTGACTCGGAACGAAAGCATTCGCTGGAAGGGCGCCGGCCGGGAACGGCCGGCGCGCCTCGCCTTGGCTTCGCGCAAGCCGCCGCATCCCGGCGAGTTCCTCGAGACAAGGTACATGAGGCCGCTCGGGATCACGCAAACCGAGTTGGCCGCCGCGCTTCGCGTCTCGCGCCGCCGCGTGAACGAGCTCATCAACGGCCGGCGTGCGATCACCCCGGACACCGCTGTGCGGCTCGCGATGTATTTCGGCGTCGATGCCGCGTTCTGGATGCACCTCCAGGTGGCGTGGGACATGCACGCTGCGGTGCGCGACGTCGTTGCGCGACAGTCGCGCAAGCGCGGTACGCGCGACGTGTAAATCCTACAATCGAAGGGGCCGACGGCGCCGCGACACCCGTCGCGCGCCTCGACTCGAATTCCGCCGGCCCGCGCGCGCTTGCGGGAGATGGCTCGCCGCCCTCAGGCCTGCGCCTCGTGCCTGCGCGGGATGATCGGCAGGACTTTCGTTCTTGCCTCGGCTTCGGCTGCGGTAGCCGCCTGTTCGCGCACGCGCTGCTCGCGACGGATCCTGGCAAAGGTCTTGCGCAGATCGGTCTCGACGCTGGGAACGTAGCGGAAGGCGGGATCGAGGATCGATTTCATAAGCCTCTCCTTCGCGCGTGCATCAGCCGGCGAACGACCCGATCGAGCCGCCCACCGACGGATGCAGCGCTCGCGTTGCTGCCCTAGCTCACTTCTGCCCCGTGCTGCCCGAGGAATAGCCGGAAGAGCCTTGCCCGGTCCCCATTGAGCTGCGCCCGGCGCCCATCGAGGCGTCTTTCTTGCCGAGTGCACGCTCGTGGGCCGCCTTCGCGTCCTTGAGGCAACTGTCCTTCTCGGCGCCGGTCTTGGCGTTGCAGGCTTCTTCCGCCGCCTTGTAGTCGGGCCTGCGGATCGGCGCGCGGGATGACGCAACGGCCATGCCAGATGATTTCTTCTTTGTCTACAGGCAGTTGGCGAATGACCGCCGATGCATCTCCGCGAATCGAAGCAATTTTTTCCGAGCTTGGATGCGGCAAATGGAAACTCCGCATCCGGCCGCCGTGATCGCCCAATCTGCCCGGCGATGCGACGAATCCAGTGGAGCGCCGCCATTACGCCCGCCTCGCAGCCGCATTCGAACCGCAGAGTCCCCGCGCCTGCCGCCGCTCGTTGACTTAACTCAATACGGCCGGCTGCAAGGACGGTAGATTGCGTTCTGTTACTACACGCGTAACAGAAGGATGATGGAACATCGTTGCGAAGCGCTGGTGCTGGGGATCGGCAACGTTCTGTGGGCCGACGAAGGGTTCGGCGTGCGCGCGATCGAAGCCCTGCATGCGGCGTACGCATTCCCCTCCGTCGTCGTGCTCCAGGACGGCGGAACGCTCGGGCTCAATCTTTACGAGTCGGTCGCCTCGGCCCGACGCGTGCTGGTTTTCGACGCGATCGACGTTCGCCGGGAACCCGGGACGCTCATCGTGCTGCGCGGCGCCGAGGTGCCCGCGTGGGGTCGGACGAAGCTCTCCCCGCACCAGACCGGTTTCAACGATGTGCTGGCCCTCGCGCAGTTGAACGGCCGCACGCCCGAAACGATCGTCGCGGTGGGCGTCCAGCCACAGGAGCTTTCCGACTTCGGCGGCAGCCTGAGCGATGGCGTCAGGAAGCGTCTTCCGGACGCCGTGGCGCTCGCCGCGCGGGAGCTGGCGCTGTGGGGCTATCCAGGCAAGCGGCGACCCGCCGGAAGCCGTTTCGAGCCGCTCAACGCACGCTCGCTCGCGCTCGACGCGTATGAAGCGGGACGCCCGTCCGCGGCTGACGCGTGTCGCGTGGGCGACCCGCGCGTGCTGGCGCGCACGGACGCGCGGAGGCGCTGAGAGTGTGCGTCGGCATCCCGATGCGGGTCGTGAGCGCGGACGACGGCGCGACGATTTGCGCGGGCCGCGGGCGGCGCGAGCGGATCGACGTCGCGCTCGTCGGCGATCTGCCGGTCGGCGCCTGGATCCTCGCTTACCAGGGGTCGGCGGTGCGCACAATGACGCCGGAACAGGCGATGCAGACCGACGCCGCGCTCGACGCGCTCGAAGCCGCGCTCGCCGGCGAGTCGCGTGTCGACGAATACTTCGCGGATCTCGTCGGCCGCGTGCCGCAGCTACCGCCGCATCTGCGGCGAAAGGAGCCGTGACAATGACGATTCCCGTCCGGGCGCCCGCGGGCGCCGTCGCGCAATGCCATCCGCTGCTCGCGCAACTCATGACGAAGCATGGTGCGACCGAGGTCGATGCCGCGAATTTCGACGCGTTCACGCGCCGTGGCGGGCACACGCTGCTCGTGTTCGCCGAGGATCCCGTGCGATACCGGGAAACGCTCGACCTCGCGGTGATCGTGCCCGAGATCGCAAAGGCGTTTGCCGGCCGCTTCGCCGTCGGTGTGTTGCTGCCCGAGGCGGCGCGGACATTTCACGCGCGCTACGGCTTCCGCCGCTGGCCCGCCGTCGTCATGCTGAAGGACGGGCAGTACGTCGGCGCGATCGACGGCTTGCGCAACTGGAACGAATACGGGGACGAGGTCGCCCGACTGCTCGCTTCGCCGCCGACGCGTCCGCCCACCGTCGGCATCTCGGTCAAGGGCGCAACCGAAGGCCCCGGCGCCTGTGGCGCGTGAATTTAGCGAACGAAAGGATTCCATCATGGCGGACTTCCCGCTGCCGGTGCGCATGATCGGTGCCGGATCGCAGCTCGCGGAGGACGAGGAGCTGCAGTACCTCCCGCTGCCGCACGAGATGAACACGTTCCGGATGCCGGCGGTTCCGGAGAGTGCCGACACTGTCGCGCTTCGTGCTTCGCGCGATCTGCTGGAGGCGTTTTTCGCCGCGATGGAGGGCTGGGACCCGGCGGCAACCCCGGAAGGACCGCGGTTCGATCTCGCCGGCGTGGCGAAGGACACGCTGGCGGTGACGAACCAGATGCTGGGCGAAGGCGAGGTGAGCATCGTGATCGAGGGCGATCCTTCGTTTCGCATCCAGGAGAGCGTCTTCACGGGCGTGTGGCGCGTCTGCGCGTTCGATCGCAGCGGCGAGGCGATCGGCGACTGGCTCGAGGCGGGAGCGCTGCCGCGCGTCGTGACCGAAGCGGCAAGGCGAGGCTCGCTGCCGCGAATCGCGGTACCGCCGGTGCCGCCGGGCGCGATGAATACGCCTGCGCTGCTGGCCGAGATCGACGCCCAGATGCGCGAACGCCCGGCGAACGGCCGCGCGCACGTCATCAATCTCACGCTGTTCCCGATGACGCCCGAAGACCACGAGATGCTCAATGGTGCGCTTGCGGGCGGGCCGGTGGCGATCATTTCGCGCGGCTTCGGCAACTGCCGCATCACCTCGACCGGCGCCCGCGACGTCTGGCGGGTCCGGTATTTCAACAGCATGAACACCTTGATCCTGAGCACGGTCGAGGTCGTCGGCGTGCCGGAGGTTGCGCTCGCCGCCGTGGAGGATCTCGAAGACAGCCGCACGCGCCTGGCGGAGCTCGTCGTGTGGATGAGCGAGTCCTGCGCGGAATGAGCGCTCGCGGCGCTGGTGCGCAAATGACGAAATTCGAAAGCTTCGGCGACGCCGCGAAGGCAGGCGCCAGCACGCGCATGGAATGCAAGATCTGCTGGTACATCTACGATCCGGCCGAAGGCGACGTCGTCTGGCAGATCGCGCCGGGCACGCCCTTCGCGCAGCTGCCGCCGCATTGGACCTGCCCGAACTGCTCCGCGACGAAGGATCAGTTCCTGGTGGTGCGAGACGACCAGGGCGAGACACGATCGGAGCCATGACATGCAAGCGGATGTGCTGCGCCTGAACGCCGGCTCCGACCCGAGCGCCCGGCTGACCGACGCCTTCCGTGCGGCCGCGCACCGGATGACGGGGCTCGCGTTCGTCAATCCGGCACTCGAGGTCGAGGCCGTCGGCTTCGCGCCCTGGGAGGGCCGCTGGCTCGGCGTGATGCTGACGCCGTGGTTCATGAATCTCACGCTGACGCCGCATGATCCTGCGGCATGGCGCCCGCTCCTTCCGGGAGCGAAGCGCCGCTATCGTTTCCCCGCCGGCGACTACGAGTTCGTCGGCGCGCGCGACGACGCGATCGGCGAATACCAGGTGTGCTCGCTCTTCTCGCCGCTGCTCGAATTCGACGACCACGAGACGGCCCGGTTGGTCGCGACGCTCGCACGCGAGGCGTTGTTCGATCCCGCGAACGCCGAGGTGGCCGAAATGCCGGTGCCGAACCTCTCGCCGCCCGCGCGAGCGCAGCCGGGTCCGCTTACGCAAATCAGGGACAGCCTGGACGCACCGCTGTCGAAGCGCGATTTCCTTCGGGGGCGCATCCTTGGACGCGATCGTGACGATCGAGGGTGAGATCGCCGTGCGCCTCTCCTGGGACGGACAAAGCGTGCGCGAGGTCCGCATCCGCTCGACGCGCCCGTTCGCGGCGGGCCGCGTGCTCGCCGGCAAGACCGGCGCCGAAGCCGCGGCGATGGTGCCGCTGCTGTTCTCGATCTGCGGTCGTGCACAGGGCGCCGCCGCCGCGGCCGCGATCGACGCGGCGGAAGGCACCGCCGCCGCCTCGGACGCGATTGCGGCACGCGAGCTTGCGGTCGTGCTGGAGGCGATCGCGGAATACCTCTGGCGCATCCTGATCGACTGGCCGGAAGCAATGGGTCATCGCCGCATGACCTGGCCGGTGGCCGCGGTACGGCGCCGGATTGGCACGGTTGGGGTGGCCCGGACAAGCGCACGCGCCGCGCTCGCGCGCGAGCTCGCCCACGTCGCCGAGCAGTACGTCTACGGCGAGGCGCCCGACAGCTGGCTCGACCGGATGGACGGCGACGCGCTCGACCGCTGGGCACGCCTCGGGGCGACGCTTCCGGCTACGCTGCTGCGGGAGCTCATCGACGCCTCGCCGAGGCTGGGGGCGAGCGACGTCGCCCTGATGCCGGCGCCGCGCCGCGATGCGCTGCGCGCATCGGTGCTCCCCGCAATGCGCGCGACACCGGCCTTCGAGCAGGCGCCGGAATGGGATGGCGCACCGGCCGAAACGGGCGCGCTCGCCCGGATGCATGTCCATCCGCTGCTCGCAGAGCTCCGCGCGGGATGGGGCAATTCCGTGCCGACGCGAATGGCGGCGCGGCTCGCCGAATTGGCAGTCCTGATTGGCGCGCTCCGCGGCGACCGCACGAATGGCGGAAACGCGCCGTGGGTCGAGGCTTTCGCGCCGGATCCCGGCGAGGGGGTCGCGGCGGTCGAAACCGCGCGCGGGTTGCTCCTCCATCGCGCGTGCGTTGCCGGCGGACGCATCGCGAGCTACCAGATCGTCGCGCCAACCGAGTGGAATTTTCATCGCGACGGTCCGTTGACGCGGGGCCTCACGGGAATGCGCGCGTCCGACGAGGCGACGCTCAGGCGCCACGCGCGGCTCGCCGTGCAGGCACTCGACCCCTGCGTCGCATTCGCCGTCGAGGTCGCGCATGCATGAGATGGCGCTCGCCGAGGGGATGCTCGAGATCGTCGAGGATGCCGCGCGCAAGAACGGTGCGGAGCGGGTCGCGTCGGTCTGCCTCGAGCTCGGCGCGCTGTCGCATGTTGAGCCGGAGGCGCTTCGTTTCTGCTTCGACGCGGTGACGCGGGGCGGTCCCGCGGCGGGCGCGCGACTCGATATCGTCACGACGCCGGGCGAGGCGTGGTGCATGCCGTGCGAAACGCGCGTCCCCGTGGCCGCGCTCGGCGACGCCTGTCCCGTCTGCGGCAGCTTTCAGCTCGAAGTCGTCCGGGGCGAGGACATGCGGGTCCGCGCAATCGAGATTGCGTAACGGGCCGGATGTCACGCGACCGGCGCTGAACGAAGGAGAGAGAAGAGCCATGTGCACCACCTGCGGCTGCGGCCACGGCGACACAAGGGTCGACGGCACGCCCGTCGACGACTCCGCGCACGAACATGCGCATGCCGGCGCGCACTGGCACCGTCACGCGGATGGCGCGTGGCACAGCCACGTTCACGGCGGCGGCAGCCCGCATGATCACGGACTCGGTGCCGCGGGGGGACTGGGCGCGGCGCACGCGCCCGGTATGGCTCCGTCGCGCGTCGTGCAGATCGAGCGGGACATCCTCGCAAAGAACGATGCGTTCGCGGCGATCAATCGGCGAGTGCTCCGCGACCGCGGCATCTTCGCGCTGAACCTCGTATCGAGTCCCGGTTCGGGCAAGACGACGCTGCTGGTACGCACGATCGAGGCGCTCGAGGGCCACATTCCGGTTTGCGTGATCGAAGGCGACCAGCAGACTTCGCTCGATGCCGACCGCATCCGCGCGACTGGCGCGCCGGCGGTGCAGGTCAACACCGGCAAGGGCTGCCACCTCGATGCGCACATGGTCGGTCACGCGCTGTCGACGTTGGATCCGCCGGACGGCAGCCTTCTCCTCGTCGAGAACGTCGGCAACCTCGTGTGCCCCGCCGCATTCGATCTGGGTGAAGCGCACAAGGTGGTCATCCTCTCGGTCACCGAAGGCGACGACAAGCCGCTCAAGTACCCCGACATGTTCCACGCGGCCGACCTGCTCCTCATGAACAAGATCGATCTCCTCCCCTACGTGGAGTTCGACACCGACGCGGCGATCGGCTACGCGCGCCGTGCGCGGCCCGGCCTCGATGCGATGCGCGTCTCGGCGACCACCGGCGAGGGCTTCGACGCGTGGCTCGAGTGGCTGCTGCGCGGCATCGAGGACGCCAAACGCGTGCACGACGAGGACATCGCGGCGCTGCGTTTGCGCGTCGCCGAGCTCGAAGCCGAGCTCGCCTTGCAGAGCCCGTCTGCCAAGAGCCAACGGACACCCGCGTGACTCGTTCCGACTGATGCACGCCACCGTAACCATTTCCGAGCCACGGGTGCGCCGGCGTATTGCCGTGCGCGGGATCGTCCAGGGTGTGGGCTTCCGGCCGTTCGTCTATCGGCTCGCTTCCGAATTGGCGCTCGATGGGTGGGTATGCAACGACGCCGCAGGTGTGACGATCGAAGTGCAGGGGGACGAACGATGCGTCGCACGCATGGCGCGGCGCCTGCGCGACGAGGCGCCGGCGCGAGCCCGCGTCGATGCGATCGACATCGCCGATTGCGCGCCGGCGGCCGAGCGCGCCGGTTTCGCGATCGTCGAGAGCGGCGGCGGGCGCATCGCGACGGCGATCCCGCCGGACAGCGCAGTCTGCGGCGATTGCCTCGGCGAGCTCTTCGACCCTTCCGACCGCCGCTACCGCTACGCGTTCATCAACTGCACGAACTGCGGCCCGCGCTACACGATCACGCGACGGCTCCCGTACGACCGGCCGACGACGAGCATGGCGGAGTTCGCGCAATGCCCGCTGTGCCTCGCGGAATATCGCGCGCCGCGTGATCGCCGCTTCCACGCCGAACCGAACGCGTGTCCGGCGTGCGGGCCGCGGCTCGCTTTGCTCGATGCCTCCGGCGCGCCGACGCGAGATGGCGACCCGGTCAGCGAAGCGCTGGCACGGATCGGGCGCGGCGAAATCGTCGCGATCAAGGGGCTGGGCGGCTTCCATCTCGCGTGCGACGCGCGCAACGCCGAGGCGGTCACGCGCCTGCGCGAGCGCAAGGCGCGCGAGGAGAAGCCGTTCGCCGTGATGGTCGCCAACGCCGCGTCGGTGCGCCGATGGGCGGACGTTGGGGCGGCGGAGAGAGCGATCCTCGAATCGCCCGAACGTCCGATCGTGTTGCTGCGCAAGCAAGACGGCGCCGAGGCTGCGCTTCCCGGTGTCGCGCCGGGTCTCGCGTGGCTGGGGGCGATGCTGCCCTACACGCCGCTGCAGTACCTGCTGTTCCACGAGGCAGCCGGACGGCCCGCGGGCGGGGACTGGCTTTTCGCGCCGCAGGAACTTGCGCTGGTAATGACGAGCGCGAACCCCGGTGGCGAACCGCTCGTCACCGGCAACGAAGAGGCGCAGGCAAGGCTCGCCGGCATCGCTGACGCGTTTCTCATCCATGATCGCGACATCGTCGTCCGTTGCGACGACAGCGTCGTGCGCGCGGTGCCGGGCAACACCGACCGCTTCCAATTCGTCCGCCGCGCCCGCGGCTACACGCCGCGGGCGATTCGCCTTGCCGCCGCCGGGCCGTCCGTCGTCGCCGTCGGCGGTCATTTCAAGAACACCGTGTGCGTGACGCGCGGCGACGAGGCCTTCGTGTCGCAGCACATCGGCGATCTCGACAATGCGGCCACGGCGACGATGTTGGTGGAAACGATCGACCATCTCGTGTCGATCCTCGGCGTCGAGCCCGCGATCGTCGCGCACGACTTGCACGAGGATTTCTTCAGCACGCGGCACGCGGCGCGGCTCGCGGCGCGCTGGGACGTTCCCGCCCGCGGCGTCCAGCACCACCACGCGCACATCGCCGCGGCGCTGGCGGAGCACCGCTGCGCCGGCCCCGTGTTGGGGCTCGCGCTCGACGGCGTGGGGATCGGCACCGACGGAACGGCATGGGGCGGCGAGCTGCTGCACGTCGACGGCGCGCGCTGCGTGCGTCTCGGGCGTCTCGCGCCGCTGCGGCTGCCGGGCGGCGATCGCGCGGCGCGAGAGCCCTGGCGCATGGCGGCGGCGGCGCTCGCGCGCGGGAATCGCGAGAAGACGATCGTGCCGCGGTTCGCCGACGAGCCGGCGGCACGCGCCGTCGCGGCGATGCTCGCGCGCGGGTTCAACGCGCCGGAAACGAGCAGCATGGGCCGCTGGTTCGACGCCGCTGCCGGCCTCCTCGGGATCAAGCGACGGATGGCATTCGAGGGGCAGGCGGCGATGCTGCTCGAAGGCCTTGCCGAGCGCCATGGCGCGGTCGCGCCCGACTGCTCGCTCTACACGATCGATGCCGCGAACGAGCTCGACCTCACCGCGCTCGCGTTGCGCCTGGCCGACGAACGCGACGCCGCCTTCGGCGCCGCGCTGTTCCACGCGACGCTGGCGCGCGCTCTTGCCGACTGGGTCACCCACGCCGCGGAAGCGCTCGATCTCACGACGGTCGCCTGCGGCGGCGGGTGCTTCCTCAACGCGATTCTCGCACGCACGCTCGCCGCCACGCTCGGCGCCCGAAATCTGACCGTGGTCGAGGCCCGTGACGTGCCGCCGAACGACGGCGGGCTCTCGCTCGGGCAAGCTTGGGTCGCGTTGGCCGCGGCGCGGCGAGAAAAACGAGGGGAGAGCTGACGATGTGCCTCGCGATCCCCGCCCGCGTGGTCGAGCTGCCGGCGCCCGATACCGCGCTCGTCGACGTCGGCGGTGTGCAGAAGCGGATCTCGCTTGCGCTCGTCGACGGCGTCGCGTGCGGCGACTACGTGATCGTCCATGTCGGCTATGCGCTTACCCGGCTCGATCCGGACGAAGCGGAGCGAACGCTGCAGACGTTCGCCGAAGCCGGTCTCATCGATCCCGCAACGACATGAAGTACATCGACGAATTCCGCGACGGCGATCTCGCGCGCGCGCTCGCGCAAGCGATCTCACGGGAAGCAAAGCCCAGTCGCAGCTACAACCTGATGGAATTCTGCGGCGGCCACACGCACGCCATTTCCCGCTACGGCCTCAAGGATCTGCTGCCGGCGAACGTCAACATGATCCACGGTCCGGGCTGCCCGGTCTGCGTGCTGCCGATCGGACGCATCGACAACGCGATCGACCTCGCGGCGCGACCGGGAATGATTCTGTGCACCTACGCCGACACGATGCGCGTTCCCGCGTCGAAGGGGCGCTCGCTCATGAAGGCGAAGGCGGCCGGCGCCGACATCCGGATGGTGTATTCGTGCGCCGACGCGGTCCGCATCGCGCGCGAGCACCCCGGGCGCGAGGTCGTGTTCTTCGCGATCGGCTTCGAGACGACGACGCCGCCGACGGCGGTCGCCATCCTCGAGGCCGCGGCCTCGGGACTCGCGAACTTCAGCGTGTTCTGCAATCACGTGCTCACCCCCTCGGCGATCGCGAACATCCTCGAATCGAAGGAGGTGCGGGAGCTCGGCACGGTGCCGCTCGACGGCTTCATCGGACCGGCGCACGTGTCGACGGTGATCGGCAGCGAGCCCTACGAGTACTTCGCCGAGGAATACGAAAAGCCCGTCGTCATCGCTGGCTTCGAGCCCCTCGACGTGATGCAGGCGATCCTGATGCTGGTCCGGCAATTGAACGACGGGCGGGCCGAAGTCGAGAACGAATTCACGCGCGCAGTGACCCGCGAGGGCAACGCCAAGGCGAAGTCGCTGGTGGCCGAGGTTTTCGAGCTTCGCCGCACGTTCGAGTGGCGCGGCCTGGGCGAGATCCCCTACAGCGCGCTCAGGATCAAGGAGCAATACCAGGCGTTCGATGCCGAGGCGCGCTACGGCATCGCCTACCGATCGGTGCCGGACAACAAGGCCTGCGAATGCGGTGCGATCCTGCGCGGAGTGAAGAAGCCGACCGACTGCAAGGTGTTCGGCACCGTTTGCACACCCGAGAATCCGATCGGGTCGTGCATGGTGTCCTCCGAGGGCGCCTGCGCCGCGCACTACGCGTACGGGCGGTTCAAGGACGCCGTCGTGAAAGCGAGCCGGGACCCCGTTGCCGAGGTCGCGCGATGAGTGGCGTGGTGCGCAATGGGTACGTCCGCCCCATCGATTTTCGCGGCGGTCGCGTCGACATGACGCACGGCAGCGGCGGCCGCGCGATGGCGCAGCTCGTCGACGAGCTGTTCCTGCGCGCGTTCGACAACGAGTGGCTCGCCCAGCGCAACGACCAGGCGCGCTTCGCCGTGGCGGCGGGGCGGATGGTCGTGTCGACCGACAGCCATGTCGTTTCGCCGCTGTTCTTTCCGGGCGGGGACATCGGCTGCCTGTCGGTGCACGGGACGATCAACGACGTCGCGATGGCCGGTGCGGCGCCCCTCTACCTCGCCGCCGGTTTCATCCTCGAGGAAGGCTTCCCGCTCGCCGACCTCAAGCGCATCGTCGAATCGATGGCAACGGCGGCCAAGGATGCCGGCGTGCCGGTCGTTACCGGCGACACCAAGGTCGTCGAGCAGGGGAAAGGGGACGGCGTCTTCATCACGACGACGGGGGTCGGCGTCGTTCCCGCCGGTGTGGACATCTCGGGCGATCGCGCGCGCCCCGGCGACGCGATCCTCTTGAGCGGGACGATCGGCGACCACGGCGTTGCCATCATGTCGCTGCGGGAGAACCTGACGTTCGAGACGACGATCCGCTCCGACACGGCGGCGCTGCACGGTCTTGTCGCCGCGATGGTCGCGGCGGCGCCGGGGATCCACTGCCTGCGCGATCCGACCCGCGGCGGTCTCGCGACGACGCTGAACGAGCTCGCCGGCCAGTCGGGGTGTGGCATGGTGATCGACGAAAGGCGCGTTCCGGTGCAGGCGCAAGTCAGCGCCGCGTGCGAATTCCTGGGACTCGATCCGCTGTACGTGGCCAACGAAGGCAAGCTGGTCGCGATCTGCGCACCCGAAGATGCCGACCGGCTGCTCGCGGCGATGCGCGCCCATCCTCGGGGTCGCGACGCCGCGATCATCGGCGCGGTGATCGCGGACCCGCATCATTTCGTGCAGATGGACACGAGCTTCGGCGGTCGTCGCATCGTCGACTGGCTGACGGGCGAGCAGTTGCCGCGAATCTGCTGATGCGAATCCTGCTGCTCACGCATTCGTTCAACAGCCTGGCGCAGCGGCTCCACACCGAGCTTGCCGCCGCGGGCCACGAGATCTCGGTCGAGTTCGACGTCAACGACAGCGTGACCGAGGAAGCGGTCGCGCTGTGGCGACCGCAGCTGATCGTCGCACCTTTCCTCAAGCGCCGGATTCCCGAATCGGTGTGGCGCCACCATCGCTGCCTCGTGATCCACCCCGGCGTCGAAGGCGACCGCGGGCCGTCCGCGCTCGACTGGGCGATCGCCGACGGCGAGAGCGAATGGGGCGCGACGGTGCTCGAAGCGAACGGCGAAATGGACGGAGGCGACATCTGGGCGAGCGCAGGCTTCCCGATGCGCGATGCCACCAAGAGCAGCCTCTACCGCAATGAAGTCACGGAGGCGGCGGTCGTTGCCCTGAAACTCGCGCTCGGACGGATCGAACGCGGCGAGAAGCCCCTGCCGCTCGACTATTCGCGTCCCGGCGTTCGCGGGCGGCCGCGCCCGCCGATGCGGCAGCCCGATCGCGCGATCGACTGGAGCGCGGACGGCACGGCGATGGTATTGCGCAAGATTCGCGCGGCGGACGGCGCGCCGGGCGTGCGCGACGAGATCCTGGGGGAGCAGGTCTACCTGTACGACGCGCATCCGGAAGGCGCGATCGAAGGCCGTGCCGGCGCTGTCATCGCGCAACGGTACGGCGCGATTCTCCGCGCGACGGTCGATGGCGCGATCTGGATCACGCACCTCAAGCGCGTGAACGAGCGCGAGCCGCAGTTCAAGCTGCCGGCGGCGCGTGTGCTCGGCGAGCGTCTTGCCGCCGTGCCGGAGATCCCGCTCGCGCCGGAGGCGATCGTCGCGCATCCCACTTGGCGCCCGATCCGCTACGAGGAAGAAGGCGCCGTCGGCTATCTGCACTTTCCTTACTACAACGGCGCGATGGGCACGGCCGCGTGCGAGCGGCTGCGTGAGGCGTATGCGTACGCCAAAGGGAGGCCGACGCGGGTGATCGCGCTTATGGGCGGCCCGGATTTCTGGTCGAACGGCATCGACCTGAACCTGATCGAAGCCTCCGCGCACCCGGCCGAGGAATCGTGGCGAAACATCAACGCGATCGACGACCTCGTCCGCGAGATCATCTCTACGTCGCGCCAGCTCACGATCGCCGCATTGCAGGGGAACGCCGGTGCGGGCGGCGTGTTCGTCGCGCTTGCCGCCGATCGCGTCTACGCGCGCGACGGCGCGATCCTCAATCCGCATTACAAGGGGATGGGGAACCTCTATGGCTCCGAGTACTGGACCTATCTCCTTCCGCGGCGAGTGACCCCCGAGCAAGCCCGGGCGATCACGCAATCCCGGCAGCCGGTCGCCGCTCGCGCCGCGGCGGCGATGGGGCTGGTCGACGGCCACTTCGGCGCGACGCCCGCGCTGTTCCGGGCGGAGATCGCGGCGCGTGCGCAAGCGCTTGCCGCCGATCCGGCGTTGCCCCGGCTCGTTGCCGAGCGCAATGAGCGAAGGAAGGACGATGAGGCGGCGAAACCCCTCGAGACCTACCGTGCCGAGGAACTCGCCAGGATGAAGCTCAACTTCTTCGGGTTCGACCCGAGCTACCACGTCGCGCGCTACCACTTCGTCTGCAAGGTCCCCCGGTCGCGGACGCCGCTATGGCTCGCCCGTCACCGGAGCGGCGGCGCCCGGCGGGCGGCTGCATGAAACGGACAGGCCGGCGGCCCGGGGCGGCTGTGCCAAGGTTGCGCTATGTCAAGCCAGCGCGCGGCGCGGCGTGAAAACATGGAGCCCGCGTGCGCCGGACCGTGGGCGCGTGGATCGTCCACGCGCGGGTGGGGCGCTCTCTAAGGGGAAGGAGCCAAGATGAAATCGGTCGTGATGGCGGCGGTGGTCGCCGCGGGTCTGGTCGCAGCGGGGAGCGTAGGTGCACAGGATGGCGCAGCGCTGGCGCAGAAGAACGGGTGCCTGACCTGCCACGCGGTGGATACCAAGAAGATTGGGCCATCCTTCAAGGATGCCGCCGCCAAGCTCAAGGGCAAGTCGGAAGCCGATGTCGTCGCCACGATCAAGGCGGCGAAGCCGCACGCGTCGTCCAAGGCGTCCGACGCCGATCTGGCGGCGATCGGCAAGTGGATTCAATCCCTTTAGCCCCGGTTGCCAGCGGGTGCAGAGTTCCGGCATCGACCGGCGTGCGACCGGTCGGGTGCCCGGGGGGAAAGCGGATTCGCCGCGTCGCCGTCAACTGCCGAGCCCCTGATGCGTTAGAATCCCCGGTCGCTGGCCGCTTTCCGCGCGAGGGCAAGGGCGGTGGCCGCGCACACGCGCGATCAGGCATTCAACCATCGAGGAGCGAAAAGGATGAAATCATTGGTGATTGCGGCTGTCGTGGCCGCGGGACTTGCGGCCACCGGCGCCGCCAACGCGCAGGAAGCGCTGGCCAAGAGCAGCGGATGCTTGAATTGCCACGACGTGAACACGAAAAAGATCGGGCCGGCATTCAAGGACGTCGCCGCGAAGTACAAGGGAAAGGCCGACGCCGAGGCAATGCTCGTCGCCAAGATCTCGGAGCACAAGGGTCACCCGGAAGTAAAGGCCAAGGGCGACGATCTGAAGTCGCTGGTCAAGTGGGTGCTGTCGCAATAGCGAAGGTGCTGTGTTGCCGCGAAAAAGCCGGCCCGTGCCGGCTTTTTCGTCATGGATCCTGAGCGATGAGCGGACTGTCTGCGCCTGGCATAGTGCCGACTGCCGACGCCGGCGAAGCGCGCGCGCGGTACAGCGCGCCCGCGCTGGTGCCTTCCGTACGCTCCGCCGATCCGCCGGCGCTGCTCACGAGCCTGCGGCAGCTCGCACGCCTGCGCGGCATCGCGATCGCCGGACAGGCTGCGGCCGTGGCGATTGCGCTCTCGCTTGGCGTTGCCTTGCCATTGGTCCCCGTCGTCGCGGTGATCGGAGCGCTCGTCGTGACGAACGTGCTCACCTTCGCACGGCTCAAGCGCGGAGCGCCCACCTCGCATTACGAAATCGCCGGCCACCTCGCGCTCGACCTCGCTGCCTTCACCGCGCTGCTCTTGCTCTCCGGGGGCACGGCTAATCCCTTCGGCTTTCTCTACCTGCTCCACGTCGTGCTGATTTCGCTGCTGTTGCCGTGGCGGCTCGCGATCGCGGGTACCTTTCTCGTCGTGGCGAGCTTCGCGCTCTCCTATCGCTTCGCGGCGCCGCTTACGCTGGTTTCAGGCGAGCCGCTTTCCAACGCGCTGATGGCCGCAAGCCTGTGGATCAGCTTCGCGCTGACGGTGGCGGTGACCGCGTGGTTCGTCGGCAGTGTCGTTGCCGCGCTGCGGGAGCATGAGCGGCTGCTGCGCGAGGCCGCGCGGCGGGCGGCAAACGACGAAGCGGTGCTGCGGATCGGCACGCTCGCGGCCGGCGCCGCGCACGAACTCGGAACGCCACTGATGACGATGGCGGTGCTGGTCGACGAAATGCGGCGCGCGGCCGACTCGCCAGAGCTTGAGCGCGACACCGAGAATCTCGCCGCGCAGGTCACGGCCTGCAGGCAGGCGCTCGCCAATCTCGGCGCGGCCGCCGGGCATACCTGCGCCTTCGGTGGGGGCCGCGCGCCGCTCCACTCGTTTCTCGTCGGGGTCACCGAGCGATTCCGGGCACTGCGTCCGGATCAGGCACTCGAAGTTCGCTGGCAGGGGGCCGTCCCGGGTCCCGAGATCTTCACCGATCAATCGCTGCAACAGGCAATTCTGATCCTGCTCAACAATGCCGCCGACGCTTCGCCGCATCATGTCGACGTCGATGGCCGGTGGGACGCCGATTGGCTCGCGCTCGTCGTGGGCGACCGAGGCAGCGGGGTTTCCGCGGCGAACCTGGGAAAGCTCGGCCGAACGTTCTTCACGACCAAAGCGCCGGGGAAGGGCACGGGGTTGGGACTCGTCCTCGCCGCCTCGACGGTTGCGAGGTTGGGTGGAACGATCGGCTGGTCGAACCGGGGGGGTGGCGGGCTTTCCGCCGAGATCAGGCTGCCGCTGCGCGGCCTCATGGTAACGAACTCGCAATGACGACCTCAACGGACGACCTCCACGATCGCGCCAGTCTGCTCCTGGTCGACGACGACCGCGGGCTCTGCGAGGTGCTTTCCCGTGCGCTCGAATCGCGCGGCTTTGCGGTAACCGTCGCGCACGCGGTGGATGACGCGCTGCAGGCAATCGAAGGCGACGCGCCGGAGTATGCGGTCGTCGATCTCAAGCTTCCCGATCAATCGGGGCTGAAGCTCGTGTCGCGATTGAAGGAAGCGGATCCTCATACACGGATCGTCGTGATGACGGGACACGGCAGCATCCCGACCGCGATCGAAGCGATCAAGCTCGGGGCCACGTATTACCTCGTCAAGCCGACGGATGCCGACACGGTCGTGGCGGCGTTCGGTCGCGAGGAGGGGGACGCCGACCTTCCGCTGGAAGGCAAGCCGATCTCGATCGAGCGTCTCGAGTGGGAGCACATCCAGCGCGTGCTCCACGACAACGATGGCAACATATCGGCCACTGCGCGTGCACTCTCGATGCATCGGCGCACGCTGCAGCGCAAGCTCGCCAAGCGCCCGGCGAAAACCTGAGGTCGCAGCGCTCGACCGTGTTAGCCGGGCGCGCTGACGAATTGTCGCTCGCCCGGTTGCGCGGCGATCTCGCGCTGCGCCGCCGAGCGACCAACACGCCGTTCGCTACCGCTCGCGAGCCGCCCCGCTCGCGTCCTCCGCGCGCGGGCCGCGCCTAACCCTTCGTCGCGTCGAGATTCATCTCCGGCCACTTCCGGCCGTGGCACGCCGGGTTGGCGCAGAAGTTGCCGCCTTCCGTGCCCCATTTGAGCGGGCCGTGGCACATCGCGCACGAGCTGTCGACCTGCGAGCGATGGTTGTGCATCCAGTTGGGCTCGTTGTGGCTGTCGGGCGGTGTCAGGCCCGGCGTCACCGTCGAGGCGACGCTGTGCGCGCCGTTCTCCTTCACGACCTGCGGAAGGGCGTGGCAGAGCGTGCACTGCAGGCGGATGGCCTCGCCCTTCTCGTTCATGTGCTTGCCGTCGTGACAGCGGAAGCACCCGGGGAAATCCTTGTGCCCGACGTTGTTCGGGAAGTTCTTCCAGGTGAGCGGCTTGCCGTCGCGTTCGCCGCTGAACGAGGTCAGCATCAGAATCCGCTGCATCGTGTCGGCGAACTTCCTTTCGGCGTCCTTGCTGGCGGGGGCGACCGTCTTCGGCGCCGCCGCCGCGATCAGCTGGGCGAACTTCGCGGCGCGCTCGGGCACGGGCCCCCCGACCCCGGAGGCGCTCTGGATGACGGCGTCCGAACGCGCCTTGATGGACGGCAGGCTGCGATCGATCCGCCCTTCCTCGATCGCGTCGTCGACGAGGTCGGCCGGATTCGTGAACGGATGCCCCGACGCGTTATGGCAATCGATGCAGTCCATTCGGCGCTTTTCCATCTTGTCCACGTCGGCACGGCTCACGCCGGCGGTGGCATCGAAGTAAGTGTTCTTGACCTTGCCGTCGGGGCCGCGAATCTGAACCCAGGCGATCTTCTGCTTCTGCGGGCCCAGCGCGACGTACTCGACGTCCTGCGCGATGTGCCAGTGAATGCCCTTGGCGACGGCGCCTCCGGGGCGCAGCTGCGGCGTGATTTCGACGTCCCCGCTGGCGGTCGTCGGGCCGGTCCCCGTGTGCATCTGCAGCGTCGTCCTGCTCTCCATGCTCTTCGGATCTTCGTCGTAGCGATACTTGGTGCGAATCGTGTCGTCGTGACGCGCTTCCGGCCAGTGGCAGGCCTCGCACGACTCGCGCGCCGGACGCAGGCTGTGCGTGGTGATCGGCCGTTCGTAGCCGGTGATCATGCCGACGAGCTCGTTGATGTGCGTCGGCTTGATCGCCATCAGCTGCAGCGTGGAAAGCCGGCCCATGTGGCACTCGACGCAGTGGACGCGCGCGTGGAACGACGCGGCGTGCGCGAGAGGTTCCTCGGGATGCACCGAGTGGCAAACGTTGGTGCAGAACGCGTCGCTGTTGCTGTATTCCCAGCCGACGATGCCCCCCGTGGCCAGAAGCGCCAGCGCGATGCCGCCTACGACGATCGTGGTCATCATGCCGAGCATCAGCGTGCGTCGACCCAACGTGATCTTCATCCCCGGTTTCCTTTCAGCGTCGTCCCGCGTTGCGCGACCGACCGACGTTCGGCACCAAAACGCCATTCCGGGCCCGGGAAAACGCGCCGCACCGGGCGGTGTACTGGCGCAACGATATCAAATCAGGCTGTACACGATCAACACGATTGTGATAATTCCTAGCGTCAGCGCGGTCCCGCCGACGATCCAGCCAAACCAGGTGGACTCGGCCGTCGGAGGGGGCGCCTCCTTCTCGGCCAGCTGGTTGTCGCGTGTCAGGCGCGCATACTCGAGCGCACGTTCTTCTTTGAGCTCGTGCTCGGGGATGCGTCCGGTGAATATCACCGTATCCATCGGAAACTTCTCCGGCCGCAGATGACCGTTGAAGAAGTGGATGGTGAAGATGAAGCCGACGGCGAGGAGCGCCTCCTCGCCGTGGACCAGCGCGGCGATGTTGAACATCCACCCCGGCAGAATCTTCGAGAAGAACACGGGGAACCACAACAGCAGCCCCGAGCCGCCGATGATGAACATCCCCCAGAACACCGCCCAATAGTCGAACTTTTCCCAGTAGGTCCAGCGGTCGAATTGCGGCCTGGGGCCGCGACCGACGAACCACTTGAAATTGCGCCAGATGTGCACGATATCCTGCGGCTGGGGAACCAACGAGTCGGGTCCCCACACGATGCGAAGGAGGCTTCCACGCGCGATCGCCCGCGACAGCACTAGCGTCACATGGCTCACGAAGATCACGATCATCACGAAGGCACAGACGCGATGGATCACCCGGGCGCTCTCGAAGCCGCCCAGGAGATGCGATAACGTCGCCGCCCACGGCTTGTCCGCGTAGAGCAGCGGCAGACCCGTGAGCGCGCAGCCGACGAAGGTCAGCATCAGCACCGCGTGCATGATGCGCTGAAGCGGCGTAAAGCGCCGGTAGTATTTCTCCGCGACGCCGGGGTTCCCCGTCCGGTCGTCGCTCGCCGCTGCGGCAGGGGTGCTTGTCGCAGTCGTCATCAGTGTCCCTTTTCGTTTCGTTTGTCGCCTTGCAGCTTGACGCGCAGCGAGCGATATAGCCAGAACGCCGTGTGGATGCCGAAGAACGCGAACACTCCGAACAGCAGGTATTCCATGAACTTGGCGGCGTAGTAGTAGACGGGATCGCGCGTCTTGTCCCGCCGGTCGGCGTGCGGGTCGAAGCTCGCGAAGTTCTCGCTCGCGCCGGCGTGGCACTTCTGGCAGGTCTTCAGGCGGTTCTGCGGCGAAATCGTCGACGCCGGGTTCGATGCCGGCAGCACGTCGTGCGCACCGTGGCAGGACGCGCAGGTAGCGACGCGTGCATACCCCAGCGCGGTAACCTGGCCGTGGAACGTGTCCCGATAGGTCGCGAGCTTGTCCGAATGGCAGGTGCCGCACTCCTTGATCACCTCCGTCTGGAACAACGGGAGATCATGCTGCTGGATCGAGTGCGCGCTGTGGCAGTCGGTGCAACCCGGCGCCGCCAGCACCCCGTCTTGGCGCAGCTTACCGTGCATGCCCTGCATGTAGGCGGCGCGTTCCTTTTTGTGGCAGCCGCCGCAGGTTTCAGGGATGTTCGCGCGGCTGATCCGGCTGCGGGGATCGTCGACGGCAAAGATGTTGTGCGTGCCGTGGCAGTTAGTGCACGTCGGCGCCGATCCCTGCGCGGCGCCCATCAGCGCCTTGCCATGGATGCTGTCGTGAAACATCACGTCGATATTGCCGCCCCGCAGCTTGCCCTTCGCGACGACGGCCTCGTTGCCATGGCAGCGTGAGCATGTGGCTTCGATATTGGCGTGGTTCGTCCGTGAGGCCGGGTCGCTGGAGCGACCGATGTCATGCGTGCCGTGGCAGTCGGTACAGGTGGCTGCTACCGAGTTTCCGCCCTTCCGCGCGACTCCATGCACGCTCCCGGCATAACTCTTCACCTCGGACTCGTGACAGGTCGAGCAGTTGACGGCCTTGAGTTTTTCGGCGTGCGGGATCTTGTCCGCTGACACGTCAGCGTGGCAATCGGTGCACTTGAGGTTCAGCTGTCCGTGCACGGATGCAGCGAACCTCGATCCATCGACGGCGATCGACTTGCCGCTGGCGTTCTTCGCGTCCGCAGCGGCGTGGCAGGCGAGGCAGGTCTCGTTGACGCTCGGCGCGGGCGCCGCTGCCGGCTGCGCCGAAGATGATGACGCGAGCCCGACGCACAGGATCGCAAGAAGAGTCCGAAGCAAGGTGACGGTCGTCATCGAGTTCCCTGCGGCATCGGGTGACCGGCTTTTGACCGAGCCGTCTGCCGGTTCTTCTCGCCGCTAGGCCGCATCGTCGCATCCACCCATGGCGGCCGTGTTGACGTGGATCAAGCGCTGCCTGAGGGCGACAGTCGTGCACGAGCCGACGCGTACGCTTCAGGTTTTCGCCTGTGGGCGGCGGTGTTGACGTGGATCAAGCGCTCGTTGGGGATGACGGCACGACGCAAGTCGACGCGTGCAATTCGGGTCTTGCCTTGGGCATCCGCCACTGCTCGTGGGCAGACGCGCGGCATCCTGCGGCTGGCCGGCAAAAGTGCTGCACTATGTTGCGCGCGTGCGCTTGCGAGCGACGATTCTTACCGCTGCGATCGGGCGTGGCGCGCATGGCGGGAGAGGCCGCGCCGACCTCACGGTGCCGACATGCGACGCGGCGCGTCGATTGGTGTCGGAGCCGCGCTGCGATCAAGAGGTGGTGCTCGAGGTCGTGCAACGACCAAACGTCGCGACCTTCGCCGAGGAATCGATCTCGAACCTCGGCCCCGCCGCCGCGGCTCGTTCGCCGCAGGCGGCGCAGTGCTTTAGACCCGGCGACGGTACTCGCCGGTGCGCGTATCGATCTCGATCCTGTCACCGGTGGACACGAACAGAGGGACCTGCACCTGGAAGCCGTTCGCGAGCTTCGCGGGCTTCATCACCTTGCCCGACGTGTCGCCCTTGACCGCCGGCTCCGTATAGGCGACCTCGCGAACGACCGACGTCGGCAGCTCGACGGAAATGGCCTTGCCCTCGTAGAACGTGAGCTCGCATTCGAGGCCGTCGGCAAGATAATTGATCGCATCGCCCAGGTTGTCGGCCTCGACTTCGTGCTGGTGGTACTCCTCGTCCATGAACACGTAGAGCGGATCGGCAAAGTACGAATACGTCACCTGCTTGCGCTCGAGCTGGATCACGTCGAACTTTTCATCGGCGCGGTAGATGGTCTCCGTGCCGGACCCGGACAGGAGGTTCTTGAGCTTCATCTTCACGACCGATGCGTTGCGGCCGGACTTCGAGAACTCGGCTTTCTGGACCACCATCGGAGCTTTCCCGACCATGATCACGTTGCCGGCGCGGATTTCCTGGGCGATTTTCATTGCGGCACCTGAAATGGCTAAGCGGTTGATTTGGAAAGCTTTCAATTATAGCGCATTCTGCGCTGCATTGACCAGCCCAGTTGCGAGATCGGGCAGGCGGAGCAACCACTCGGCCCATCGCCTCCCATGGATCTCCAAATGGGGGCGCATGCCGGCCCATTCCAGCCACGTTGCGTCGATCGATCCGGCCCCGGGCGCGCCATTCCAGGACTCGAACAACCGGCGCGCGACGCCCGCCACGGCGCTGTCGAGTCCATCGAGATAGCGCTGGAGAAAAGCGTCCAGCTTGCGCCAGTGCGCGCCCTCGGCCTGAGGGTAGATATGCCAAGCGAACGGCCGGGCCGCCCATTGTGCGCGAACGAACGAATCCTCGCCGCGGACGAAGTTGGCGTCGCAGGCCCAGAGCAGCCGGTCGTAGTCGTCCTGCGGCAAAAACGGGATCGCGCGGAGCGTGAGGCGCCCTCGCGTTACCGGACGGCCGGCATGCGGGAGATCGCCGCCCGTCCAGGCGTCGAGCGCGCCCGCGGCCACTCCTTCGGGCACGATGCAGGTGATCCTGTCGTCGCCGTCCGCCCACGCGGAAAGGAGCGCGGGCAGCGCCGGATTCGGATAGCAGAAAAGCGAGATGCGCATCTCGTCCGGCGCGGGCATCGGCATCGCGAGCGCGCGCCAGAACGATTCCCGAAGGCGCTCGTCGTGCTGGAACGCATCGCGCGCCTCGAGGAGATCCCGCTCGCGGAGAAGGCCGCCGCTCGCGGGCGTGAACCCCGGAAACCAGAACCGTCGCGCGAGCGGAAGGCGCGGATGCGGTGACGGCAGACCGTGCGTGCCGTCGACCCACGCCTCTGCCGAGAGGTACTCGAGCACGAACCACACCGGGGGTCGGGCGCATCGCGCCATCGCTGCCGCGTACGCCTCCGGGAGTCCGCAGCCGAACGCCTCGATCACGACGTCGGCGGGCTCCTGCACTGCAATCGATTCGGTCCACCGCCGGATCGTCAGCCCGGCAACGCTCTGCACCGCGCGGAAGCGATCGACGTCCGGGGCGATGCGCTGGAGCGCCACGAGATCGTCGAGCGAAAGCGTGACGTCCCGACCGTGCTCGGAGACGAGTTGCCGCGCGAGGCGCCAGCAGACGCCGACGTCGCCGTAGTTGTCGACGACCTTGCAGAAGATTTCCCAGCGGGCGGTCATGATCGCGGCGCGGCGCGCCCGGTCCCTGGCGTGGCGAGCCGCATGTGGATTATCGCGCGGGCCGACGGGCACGCGGAGCCGAGGCGCGTCACGGTCATAATTGACGTTTCTCTCTGGGGTCCACCGCCATGGCCGGAAATCGGCAGCACCGTTTGTCCATCGACGTCGTATCCGACGTGGTGTGTCCGTGGTGTTTCATCGGCAAGCGGAGACTCGAAATCGCACTTTCGCAGCTCGAATCGCACCGGGGCCCACCGCGGCCGGACGTGACATGGCAGCCGTTCGAACTGAATCCCGATCTTCCGCGCGAGGGAATCGACCGGCGTGCTTATCTGGGTGCGAAATTCGGCAGCCGCGAACGCGCAGCGCAGATTTACGAGCGCGTTCGCGCCGCGGGCGCCTCCGTCGGGATCGAGTTCGCGTTCGATCGCATCTCGCGGCAGCCGAACACGCTCGATGCACACCGCCTGATTGCCTGGGCGTGGGCGCGTGGCGACGCCGAGCCATTGGTCGAGCGATTGTTTCGCGCCTACTTCCTCGAGGGCCGGTCGATTGGCGCGCAGGACGTTCTGGCGGACATCGCGGCGGAGGCGGGGCTCGATCGGGCGGCAGCGCGGGCGATGCTGTCGAGCGGCGAAGGGGAGGCGGCCGTTCGCGCCGCCATCCGGCGTTTCGTCGACCTTGGCGTGGGTGGCGTGCCCTTCTTCATCTTCGGCAACAAGGTTGCGGTGTCGGGCGCGCAGGAACCGCAGGTTCTCCTCGAAGCAATCGACGAGGCCGTGGAACCGTGACGTCGCGCGATTTGCAATTTTTACAAACGCGGAAGCAGGAACCGAAACCTCGCGAGTCGGTCTTTTCCGACAGGCGCAGCATGCGGGCGCGCCTGTGTCCGCCGGGCGGCGTAGCATAGAGCGCGCGAGACGCCCGAATTCGCCGCACTGTCGCAGCAAGCCGAGATCGGATATGGAGAACAACAAACCGTTGCTGGGCGAGCAGGACCTCTATCTTTTCCGGGAAGGCACGCACAGCCGGCTTTATTCGGAGATGGGTTGCCAACTCGGCGCCGCGGGAGCGACGTTCCGCGTATGGGCGCCGAACGCGTCACGCGTATCGGTGATCGGTGCGTGGAACGACTGGGACGCGGGCGCGAATCCGCTCGCGCCGCGCCCCGATGGGTCCGGCATCTGGGAGGGGGCCGTTGCCTCGGTTACGCGTGGCGACGCCTACAAGTTCCGCGTGGTGAGCGCCGCCGGCCAGGATATGGACAAGGCCGACCCGTTCGCGCTCTTCGCGGAAGTCCCTCCCTCGACCGCGTCGCGCGCGTGGACGCTCGATTACGACTGGGGCGATGCCGAGTGGATGGCGCGCGCGCCGCGCGCAACGCGCTCGATGCGCCCGATCTCGATCTACGAGGTCCACCTGGGTTCGTGGCGTCGCGACGGAGAACCGGATGCCGACGTATCGGGACATCGCGCAGCCGCTTGGCCGACTACGTCCGCGACCACGGCTTCACGCACGTCGAGCTGATGCCGGTCACCGAGCACCCGTTCTACGGCTCGTGGGGCTACCAGACGACCGGGTACTTCGCGCCCACCGCACGCTACGGGACGCCGCAGGACTTCATGTACCTCGTCGACGTGCTGCATCGTCAGGGGATCGGCGTGATCCTCGACTGGGTGCCGTCGCATTTTCCCGCCGACGCTCACGGCCTCGCGTATTTCGACGGGACCCACCTCTACGAGCACGCCGATCCGCGCCAGGGCTTTCATCCCGAGTGGAACAGCTCGATCTTCAACTACGATCGCCATGAGGTGCGCGCTTTCCTGCTGTCGAGCGCGATGTTCTGGCTCGACAAGTACCACATCGACGGCTTGCGCGTGGACGCCGTCGCGTCGATGCTCTATCTCGACTACGGGCGCAAGGCGGGCGAGTGGATCCCCAACGCGCACGGCGGCAAGGAAAACCTGGGCGCGATCCAGTTCCTGCGGCATCTGAACGAGGCGGTGTACCGCGATCATCCGGACACGCAGGTGATCGCCGAGGAGTCGACGTCGTGGCCGATGGTGTCGCGCCCGGTGTATCTGGGCGGCCTCGGTTTCGGCATGAAATGGAACATGGGCTGGATGCACGACACGCTCGACTACATGCGCCAGCAACCCATCTTCCGCAAGTATCATCATGACCAGCTGACGTTCTCGATCTGGTACGCGTTCTTCGAGAATTTCGTGCTGCGCGCTGTCGCACGACGAAGTGGTGCACGGCAAGGGCTCGCTGATCGGCAAGATGCCGGGCGACTCGTGGCAGCAATTCGCCAACCTGCGTCTGCTGTACGGCTACATGTGGGGGCACCCGGGCAAGAAGCTGCTGTTCATGGGCGGCGAGTTCGGACAGCGCCGCGAATGGGCGCACGAAGAGAGCCTCGAGTGGCGGGTGCTCCGCGACCCCGGAGCACGCCGGCATGCAGCGCTGGGTCGCGCGACCTGAACGCGCTCTATCGCACGCGAGCCGGCGCTGCACGAGGTCGACTTCGACCAGCGCGGCTTCGAGTGGGTCGACTGTCACGACGCCGACGCGAGCGTGATCAGCTTCCTGCGCCGGCCGCGCGCCGGGCCCGCCGGTGCTCGTCGTGTGCAATTTCACGCCGGTGCCGCGCACCAACTACATCGTCGGCGTGCCGGAGGGCGGATACTGGCGCGAGCTGCTGAACGGCGATGCCGCCGATCTATGGCGGCAGCGGCATCGGCAACTTCGGCGGCGTCGAGGCCGCGCCGGTGCCGGCGCAGGGCCGGTTCCACTCGCTGGCGCTGACGTTGCCGCCGCTCGCGACCGTATTCCTCAAGCCGGGTCCGCGATGATCGTCATGCCGCAGCAGAAGAAGCACACGGCCGCGCGGACGGAATTCCTCGCCGACGGCCGCGCGCGCGCCGTGATCGAGAGACGTCGCGCCCGGCGGTCGACGGCGGCCGATTCGCCGATCAAGCGCGTCGTCGGCGACCGGGTCGACGGTCGAAGCCGACTGCTTCGCCGACGGGCACGACACGCTCGCCTGCGTGCTGCGCTATCGCCGCGACGACGAAGCCGATTGGCAGGAGACGCCGATGACCGCGCTCGGCGAACGACCGCTGGCGCGGCACGTTTCACCGTCGCCGCGGTCGGGCCGCTATCGCTATACGGTCATGGCGTGGGTCGACCCGTTCCTTTCCTGGCGCCACGACTTCGCGCGCCGCGTCGACGCCGAGGACCTCCGGGTCGCGGCGCAGGTCGGCGCCGAGCTGATCAAGGCGGCGGCGCAGCGCGCATCGGGCGAGGACCGCACGCAGCTCGCCACGTGGGCGGCGCAGCTGCGCGAGCCGCGACGCCGTGCGCGACCTGCGCGCGCTCGCGCTCGACGAGGACCTGGCGAGCCGTCGCGACGCGCTATCCGGATCGCAGTCTCGCGACCACGTTTCCGGCCGAGCTTCCGCTCGTCGTCGATCGCGTCCGCGCGCGCTTTTCCTCCTGGTACGAGCTGTTTCCCCGCTCCTGCGGCGCGGATGCCCGGCACCCACGGCACGCTGCGCGACTGCGAGGCGCGGCTGCCGTATGTCGCGCAAATGGGCTTCGACGTGCTGTATCTGCCGCCGATCCATCCGATCGGCCGCGAGCGGCGCAAGGGGCGCAACAATGCGCTCGCGACCGACGGCCGAGGACGTCGGCAGCCCCTGGGCGATCGGCGCTGCCGAAGGCGGCCACAAGGCGATCCATCCGCAGCTCGGCACGCTCGACGACTTTCGCCAGCTGGTCGCCGCGCGCGCGCGCGCTCGGGCTCGAAATCGCGCTCGACATCGCGTTCCAGTGCGCGCCCGACCATCCGTACGTGCGCGACGCATCCGCGTGGTTTCGCTGGCGGCCCGGACGGCACGGTCCAGTACGCGGAAAATCCGCCGAAGAAATACCAGGACATCTATCCGTTCAACTTCGAGACGGAGGACTGGGCAGGGCTGTGGCGCGAGCTGGCGGGCGTATTCGAGTTCTGGATCGGCGAAGGCGTGCGCATCTTCCGCGTCGACAATCCGCACACCAAGCCGTTTGCCGTTCTGGGAATGGGCGATCGACGCGGATCAAGCGCGAGCACCCGGACGTGATCTTTCCTTGCCGAGGCGTTCACGCGTCCGAAGGTGATGCACCGGCTCGCCAAGCTCGGCTTCACGCAGTCGTACACGTACTTCACCTGGCGCAACACCAAGGCCGAGCTCACCGAGTACTTCACCGAGCTGACGCGAGGGCCCGGGCCGCGATTACTTCCGGCCCAACTGCTGGCCGAACACACCGGACATCCTGCCCGAGTACCTGCAGTACGGCGGGCGCGCCGCGTTCATGGCGCGCCTCGTGCTCGCCGCGACGCTGTCGGCCAACTATGGCATCTACGGGCCCGCGTTCGAGCTGCTCGAGCGCATCGCCGCGCGAGCCCGGGCACCGAGGAATATCTCGACTCCGAGAAATACGAGCTCGCGCAGTGGGACCTCGCGCGCGCCGACAGCCTCGCCCCGCTTCATCGCCCGCGTCAACGCCGCGCGGCGCGACAACCCGGCGCTGCAGCACGACGGCGAGCTTGCGTTTCTTCCCGATCGACAACGACGAAATGATCTGCTACGCCAAGGTCGACGCCGGCAGGCGATAACGCCGTGCTGGTCGTCGTCAATCTCGATCCGCACCACACGCAGTCGGGGTGGGTGACGCTCGACCTCGGCCGCGCTCGGCGTCGACGCGGACCGCGCCTTCCAGGTCCACGACGTGCTGACCGGCGCGCGCTTCCTGTGGAGCGGCGCGCGCAATTTCGTCGAGCTCGATCCGGCGCGGGCGCCCGCGCACGTCTTCCGCCTGCGCCGCCGCGTGCGCACCGAGCGCGATTTCGACTATTTCCTCTAGGGGCACGCGATGGCCGGACTCATCCGACAACGGCGACGCAGCCAGCCGTGCCGCGCGGCGACGTCGCGCACCGGTCGCCGCGGCGGCATCCGACGTCCTGTGGTACAAGGACGCCGTCATCTACCAGCTGCACATCAAGGCGTTCTTCGACTCCAACGACGACGGGATCGGCGACTTCCGCGGGCTGACCGAGAAGCTCGACTACGTCAAGGACCTCGGCGTCAACACGATCTGGCTGCTGCCGTTCTATCCGTCGCCGCTGCGCGACGACGGCTACGACGTCGCCGACTACCGCAACGTCCACCCGTCGTACGGAACGCGCGCCGACTTCCAGCAGTTCGTCCGCGAGGCGCACCGGCTCGGGCTGCGCGTCATCACCGAGCTCGTCGTCAACCACACCTCCGACCAGCACCCGTGGTTCCAGGCGGCGCGCCGCGCGCCCAAGGGCTCGTCGAAGCGCAACTTCTACGTCTGGAGCGACGACCCGAACAAGTACGCCGGCACGCGCATCATCTTCACCGACACCGAGAAGTCGAACTGGGCCTGGGACGACGTCGCCAAGGCGTACTACTGGCACCGCTTCTTCAGCCACCAGCCCGACCTCAACTTCGACAATCCGCAGGTGCGCAAGGCGATCTTCCGCGTCATGCGCTTCTGGCTCGACATGGGCGTCGACGGCTTCCGGCTCGACGCGATCCCCTACCTGTGCGAGCGCGAGGGGACGAACAACGAGAACCTGCCCGAGACGCACGCGGTGCTGAAGGAGCTGCGCGCGATGGTCGACGCGCACTACCCGAACCGGCTCCTGCTCGCCGAGGCGAACCAGTGGCCGGAGGACGTGCGCGAATACTTCGGCGACGGCGACGAATGCCACATGGCGTACCACTTCCCGCTGATGCCGCGGATGTACATGGCGATCGCGCAGGAGGACCGGCACCCGATCACCGAGATCATGCGGCAGACGCCCGGACATCCCCGACAACCTGCCAGTGGGCGATCTTCCTGCGCAACCACGACGAGCTGACGCTCGAGATGGTGACCAGCAAGGAGCGCGACTACATGTACCAGATGTACGCCGACGGACCCGCGCGCGCGCGTCAACGTCGGCATCAGGCGGCGGCTCGCGCCGCTGCTCGAAAACGACACCGGCAAGATCAAGCTGATGACGAGCCTGCTGCTGTCGATGCCCGGCTCGCCGATCCTCTACTACGGCGACGAGATCGGCATGGGCGACAACATCTACCTGGGCGACCGCGACGGCGTGCGCACGCCGATGCAATGGCGCCCGGAGCGCAACGCCGGATTCTCGCGCGCCGATCCGCAGCGGCTGTACCTGCCGCCGATCATGGATGCGATCTACGGCTACGAGGCCGTCAACGTCGAGGCGCAGCTGCGCGAGCCCGCGTCGCTCCTCAACTGGAAGCGGCGCATGCTGGCCGTGCGCAAGGGCTTTCGCGCCTTCGGCCGCGGCAGGCTCACGTTCCTGCGGCCGGGCAACCGCAAGATCCTTGCCTATCTGCGCGAATACGGCGACGAGATCATCCTTTGCGTCGCGAATCTCGCGCGCTCGGCGCAGCCGGTCGAGCTCGACCTCGCGCGTTACCGGGGACGGGTGCCGGTCGAACTGATGGGCCGCACACCGTTCCCGCCGATCGGCGATCTGCCGTACCTGCTGACGCTCGCCGGCCACGGCTTTCTCTGGTTCCGTCTCGCGGCGGGCGAGGAGGTCCCGGCGTGGCACGAGGAGCGGCTGCCGCGGGACGAGCTGCCGGTGCTCGTTCTGTTCGACGGGTGGGCGAGCCTGTTCCGGGATCGCGTCGTGCCGTGGCGCATCGCCATGTCGGAGAAGGTTCGCGCCCAGCTCGAGCGGGAAGCGCTGCCCGCTTTCGTCGCGGGGCGCCGGTGGTACGCGGCGAAGGGCGTTCCGGTGGGCACGGTCACGCTCGCCGATCACGTCTTGTGGGAGCGCGGCGATCGGAGCTGGCTCGTTGCGCTGGCCCGCGTCGGGCGCGACGACGCCGACGCGGACACCTATTTCCTGCCGCTGACGCTCGCTTGGGAGGACGCGGACGAGGACAAGCTCCGCACGCTCGCGCCCTTAACCGTCGCCAGGGTGCGGCAACAGGCGCAGGTGGGCGTTCTCGCGGACGCCTTCGGCGACGACGCGTTCTGTCGCGCGCTCGTAGCGGCCGTCGGCGCCGGCGAACAACTGAAGTCGGCACACGGCACGCTGCATTTCAGGCCGTCGCACGCGTTCGCCGAAATCGCGGGGACGCGGCTACGACCAATTGCATGTCGCCGCGCCCGGTGCGCAGAGCAGCAATACCATCGTCGCGCTGGGCGAGCGGCTGTTCCTCAAGGGCTACCGGCGGTTGCAGCCGGGTTTGAACCCCGAAGTCGAGATCGGCCGCTTCCTCACCGACGTCGCGCATTTCGCGCACAGCATCCCGGTCGCGGGCAGCGTCGAATACGTTGCCGAAGATGGCCGCCAGACGACGCTCGCGCTGCTGCAGGCGTACGTCGCCAATCAGGGCGACGGCTGGGAATACACGCTCAACTACCTCGACCGGGTCCTCGAGCAATCGCCGGCGCAGACCGCGCCGCCGGGGACGGCGGTCGACCTGCACGGCGGCTACCTCGCGCTCATCCGCACGCTGGGCAGGCGCACCGCAGAGCTGCACGCCGCCTTCGCCCGCAAGACCGGTGACTCCGCCTTCGATCCCGAGCCCATCCTGCCCGCCGACGTCACCGCGTGGACACAGCGCGCACACGCGGGCGCCGCCGCCGCACTCGATCGCCTGGAGCGGCGCCGCGCGGCGTTGCCGGAAGCAGTACAGGCGACGGCGGGCGCAGTCCTCGCGCGGCGCAAGGAGATCCTCGGCCGGATCGACGCGCATGCCACGGACCGGCCGGCCGCGGCCAAGACCCGGCTGCACGGCGACTATCATCTCGGGCAGGTCCTGCTCGTGCAGAACGACTTCGCCATCGCCGATTTCGAAGGCGAACCGACGCGCACGTTCGCCGAGCGCGCCCAGAAGCAATCGCCGCTGAAGGACGTCGCGGGGATGCTGCGCTCGTTCGACTACGCAATGCACTCGGCGCTCGCCCGCGTCGGCCCGGAGCGAAGCGAAGCGCAGCCGTTGCTCGCGACGGTCGGCCGGGAGTGGCAAAGGCAGGTGCGGCAGGTGTTTCTCGATGGCTACGACGAAGTCGCGCGGGCCCACGGCCTCGCCTTGCCGCGCGGCGAAGGCGCGGCGCTCCTCGACCTGTTCCTGCTCGAAAAAGGGTTCTACGAATTGCGCTACGAGGTCGACAATCGTCCGGACTGGGTGCGAATCCCGCTCTCCGGGCTCTCCGACATTCTGGGAAGCTGACGGCGGCCCGGCGTCACGAAGCGCTGGCCCCGAGGCAAGGAGGAGGCGATGGACTACATGGAAATGCTGGTCGAGCCCATCCGGGCGTCGCTGCACCAGGTGGGCGAGTTCCTCCCGCGGGTACTCCTCGCGCTCGTCATTCTCATCGTCGGCTGGCTCCTCGCGAAGGCGCTCCGATTCGCGCTCGTCAAGATGCTGCGGGCGATCAATCTCAATGTCGTGACCGAGAAGGCCGGTGTCGACACGTTCCTGCAGCAGGGGGGCGGGGAGATCGACACGACGACGGTGCTGGGGCTGCTCGCGTATTGGCTGGTGATCCTCGCGGCGCTGATGATCGCCTTCAACAGCATGGGACTGTCGTATGTGACCGACCTGATCGGTCGCGTCGTGCTGTTCGTCCCGAAAGTGATGGTCGCCGTGCTGATCCTGGCCTTCGGCGCCTACTTCGCGCGCTTCGTCGGGACCGCCCTCACGACCTATTGCAAGAATGTCGGCATCGGCGAGGCCAAGACGCTCGGCCGGTTCGCGCGCTACGCGATCATGATTTTCGTCATCCTGATCGCGCTCGATCAATTGGGGCTGGGCGACATCATCCGGCAGACGTTCCTCATCATCATCGCCGCGATTGCACTGGGCCTCGCACTGGCGTTCGGCCTCGGCGGCCAGAAGCGTGCGGCGGACCTCCTCGAGCGCTGGTCACGTCGCAAGGATAGCGACACGACGCCTTCCGGGCATACGCCGCCGTCACTCTGAATGCGATCGGGAGCCGCGCGCGTCCTCGCCCGGCCGTTCGATCCCCAATGAAACCGATCACCGCAATCTGGCCGGGACGCCCCGACCCGCGCGGCGCCCACTGGGACGGCGAGGGCGTGAACTTCGGACTGTTTTCCGAGCACGCCGAGGGCGTCGACCTGTGCATCTTCGACGCCACCGGGCGGCGCGAACTGCAGCGGGTTGCGCTCTCCGAGCGCACCGACCAGGTCTGGCACTGCTATCTGCCTGAGGCGCGGCCCGGCATGCTGTACGGCTATCGCGTGCACGGACCCTATCGTCCCGAGGAAGGCCTGCGCTTCAATGCGAACAAGCTGCTCCTCGACCCGTACGCGCGCAACCTCGTCGGCGCGCTCCGCTGGAGCGACGCGCTGTTCGGGTACACCGTCGGCCACAAGCGCGCCGACCTGTCCTTCGATCGGCGCGACAGCGCGAACGCGATGCCGAAATGCAAGATCATCGATTCGGCGTTCACTTGGGGAGAGGATCGCCGCCCCGACGTGCCGTGGCGCGACATGGTGATCTACGAGCTCCACGTGCGCGGCTTCACGAAAGAGCATCCGGACGTGCCGCCAGCGCTGCGCGGCACGTACGCCGGGCTCGCGACAGCGCCGGTGATCGACTACCTGCAGCGCCTTTGCGTCACCACCGTCGAGTTGATGCCGGTGCACGCCTTCGTCGACGACCGTCGGCTCGTCGAGCAGGGGCTGCGCAACTACTGGGGCTACAACACGATCGGCTTTTTCGCGCCCGACGCGCGCTATTCGGCGTCGGGGAAGGTGAACGAGTTCAAGACGATGGTGAAGACGCTGCATTCGGCCGGGATCGAGGTGATTCTCGACGTCGTCTACAACCACACGGCGGAGAGCGACGAGCGCGGGCCTACGCTGTGCTTCCGCGGCGTCGACAACGCGTCGCTATTACCGCCTGCGCGCCGACGACCGGCGCCGCTACATGGACTACACCGGGTGCGGCAACACGCTCGACATGCAGCATCCGCGCGTGCTGCAGCTCCTCATGGACTCGCTGCGCTACTGGGTCACCGAGATGCACGTCGACGGCTTTCGCTTCGATCTCGCCTCGGCGCTCGCCCGCGAATTGCACGAGGTCGACCGGCTCGGCGCGTTCTTCGACATCCTGCGACAGGATCCCGTGCTCTCGCGCGTGAAACTGATCGCCGAGCCCTGGGACTTGGGCGAGGGTGGCTACCAGGTTGGCAATTTCCCGCCCGGCTGGGCCGAATGGAACGACAAGTACCGCGACACGATGCGCGGCTACTGGAAGGGCGACGACGGCCTGATCGGCGAGTTCGCGCGCCGGCTCACGGGATCGTCCGATCTCTACGGCCGCAGCGGCCGCAGCCCTCGCGCCAGCATCAATTTCATCACCGCGCACGACGGCTTCACGCTTGCCGATCTGGTCTCCTACAACGGCAAGCACAACGAAGCCAATCTCGAGGAGAATCGCGACGGCGTCAATCACAACCTGTCGTGGAACTGCGGCGTCGAAGGCCCGACCGACGACCCCGCGATCATCGCGTTGCGCGACCGACAGGCGAAAAATCTGCTCGCGACGCTCTTGCTCTCGCAGGGCGTGCCGATGCTCCTTGCCGGCGACGAGATCGGCCGTACGCAGCAGGGCAACAACAACGCCTATTGCCAGGACAATGCGCTTTCCTGGGTCGACTGGAAGATCGCCGGGACAAACAGGCGGTTGTTCGAGTTCGCGCGCAGGCTGATTCGGCTCCGGCACGACCATCCCGTGTTCCGCCGGCGGCACTTCTTCCAGGGCCGGGCGCTCTCGGAGAGCCCGGCGAAGGACATCGCCTGGCTCAAGCCGGACGGCACCGAGATGACGACGCAGGAATGGAACCACGACTTCGCGCGCTGCCTCGGCGCGTATCTCGGCGGTGAGGCGCTGGACGAGGTCGACGCGCGCGGACGGCCGGTCAAGGACGCCAACTTTCTCGTGCTGTTCAACGCCCATCACGACGCGATCGCGTTCACGCTGCCGGGCTTCGGCGCGCGTGGCTGGCAAGTCCTCGTCGACACCGCGCGCGACGATGGCTTCGTCGCCGACGGCACGCTCGAGCCGCACGGAACCTATCCACTCGAAGGCCGCAGCCTCACGCTGCTGCAGCAGGTCGCAGCGCGCTAGGGCGCTCGCCGATCGGGATCGGGCGCCGCTGCTACACTGTCACGGATGAGTTCGTCGCGTACGAGCGGCGACGATGACGCGCTGATCGACGAATGCGCCGCGCGCGCGATCGCTCTCCTTCGCCGCAACCTGTCCCCGGGCGGCGTCCTCGCCGCGACGCCGGGCGCGCGCGCACGCGCCAGGGGCTATACGGCCGTCTTCGGCCGCGACGCTGCCGTGTGCGCGATCGGGATGGCGCTTTCGGGTGATGCGCTGCTCGAACGCGAAGCCGCGACGGGTCTCGTCACGCTTGCAAACCATCAGGCCGCGAACGGGCAGATTCCGAAATTCGTCGATGCCGAGCACGCCGAAACCGATTTCTGGTACTTGGGCTGCATCGACGCGACGTTGTGGTGGCTGATCGCGATTGCGTTTGTCGACCGGCGCCGGCCGTATCCCGCGCTGCGCAGGCGGTTTGCCGGGCGCGTGCGCGACGCGATCCGTTGGCTCGAATGCCAGGAGCACCAGGGCTTCTTCCTGCTGCAGCAGAACGAGGCGAGCGACTGGGCCGACATCATGCCGCGCTCCGGGTTCGTCCTCTACACGAATGCGCTGTGGCACCTGGTAAAGCGAACGTACCGGCTGCCGCGCCGCGCGCAGACGCATGCCAGCTTCAACGCGCTTTTCCACCCTTTCTCGGCGAAGCTCGCCGAGTATCGCCGCGCGCGCCTGCTCGTGCGCTACGTGACGAGCAGGGCGCGCCAGCGCGAGCTGTATCTGAGCTTCGTCAATTTCTCGTTCTTCGGCGAGGAGGGCGATGTCTTCGGCAACCTGCTCGCCATCCTTTGCGGTCTCGCCGATCCGCGCGCGACGCGGCGCACGCTCCGGGCGCTCTTCCGCGCAGGCGTGGACACACCGTATCCGGTGCGCACCGTGTGCCTGCCGATCGAGGACGACGATTTCCTGTGGCGTCCGTACATGTCTCGGCACCGGCAGAACTTCCCCACCAGTATCACAATGGCGGCATCTGGCCGTTCATCGGCGGGTTCTGCGTGTGCGCGCTCGCCGAAGCGGGAATGCGGACGAAGGCGCGCGCGGCGCTCGGCAACCTCGCGCGCGCCAACGCCCTTGCGGGGTGGCAATTCAACGAATGGCTGCATGGCCGCACGTGCACGCCGCGCGGGATGCCCGGTCAGTCGTGGAACGCCGCGGCGTTCCTGATGGCACGCTACGCAGTGCAGCACGCGCGAGCGCTGTTCGGCTCCGGCGGACGGTGACCGAGCCCCTTATCCGATCGACGGCTTGGATGGCGACGGCAGCGTCAGCGCCGCGGTGAGCCAGCTGCGGACCGCGGCGACGTCGCGCAGCCGATATCCCGCGGCGGTGCGCCCCGGCCCGACCTTGATCGCCCAACCGCCGAGCTTCCCGACCGAAGCGAATCCGAACTCGTCGGTCAGATCGTCGCCGACGAATGCGGGACGGCGGCCACGAAACGGCGGCTCGGCCATGAAGTCGGCGATCGCGGTTCCCTTGTCGCGATCGGAGGGCCTGATTTCGAGCAGCTTGTTGCCCTCCTGCAGCGCCCACGCCGTTCCGTTCGAGGCAACGAGCGCGCGCAGCACCCTGTGCACTTCCGGGGCGAGGCGCGGCGCGAGACGATAGTGGAGCGCGAGCGTATAGCCCTTGTCTTCCAGCAGCAGCCCGGAATGGCGCGCGGCGAAGCGCTCGACCTCGCGCCGCATCCGGGCGAGATCCCGCGCTGGCGGCGAGGCGCGGCGCCTCGCGCCGTCGGCCGTGCGCCGCTCGTTTCCATGCTGGCCCGCGATCGGCAACGTGAGTCCCGGGAACAGGCGGTCCGCATCGGCGATCGCGCGGCCGGTGGAAAGGGCGAGCGCGCCACCGAGCCTGCTCGAGATTGCGCGCAGCAGCCCGACGACTGCGGCGTCGGGGCGCACGCGGTCGGGGGTCGCGGCAAGATCGAGCAACGTACCGTCGATGTCGAGAAAGAGCGCGCAATCGGCGCCGAGGGGAGGAGGAGGGTGCAGCCTCGCGTGCGGTCGATCCATCGCGTCAGAGGGGCCGCGCCGCGGCTTCGGCCGGCTGGAAGCGGCCGCGCTGCCGCATTACCGCCGCGTCGAGCAGCATCCTGCCGGCCCAGCGATAGACGTTGAATTCGCGGACGACGCCGCGCATGAAGCGCATGCGGTCGCGCTGCTGCTCGGGCGGCATCGTCAGCGCGAGATGCAGCGCCGCCGCGCACTGGTCGGCGTCGTAGGGGTTCACGACGAGCGCTTCGGGCAGCTCGCGCGAGGCGCCCGTGAACTGCGACAGGATCAGCACGCCCTGCTCGTCGTCGCGCGCGGCGACGAACTCCTTCGCCACGAGGTTCATGCCGTCGTGCAGACTGCGACACGAAGCAGAGATCCGCGGCGCGGTGATACTCGTAGACCGACTCGGTCTCATGATGCTCGAAGAGCAGGATGATCGGCGGGTGCGCGGCATTCGGATGGCGGGCGTTGATCTCGTCAGCCAGCGCGCGAACGCGCGCCCCGTAGTCGCGGTAGTCGCCGATGCTGCTGCGCGACGGCGCCGCGATCTGGACGAACGAGAAGCGGCCGACCCATTCGGGCTGCAGCTCCAGCAGACGGCCGACGGCGTTGAAGCGCTCGATGATGCCCTTGGTGTAATCGAGCCGGTCGATCCCGACGCCCAGCCGGTGGTCGGGCGGCAGGCGCAGGCGCTCGCGCACCGCTTTGCGCGCCTCCGGGACGCTCTTCACGATCGCGAGCGCCGCCGGCGGCCATTCGATCGAAATCGGATAGCGGTGGACGGTCGTCGACTGCCCGCGGAACGACACGGTGAAGGATTCGCGGTCGACGCGCGCCTCGAGCAGGCGGTCGACCGTGTCGACGAAATTGTTGCAGTGGAACTGCGTGTGGAAGCCGAGGATGCTGCTCCCGAGCAGGCCGTCCAGGAGCTCGGTGCGCCACGGGCAGATCGCGAACGCCTCGGGATTGGGCCATGGAATGTGCCAGAACGTAATGATCGTCGCATCGGGGAGGCGGTCGCGAATCATCCGCGGCAGGAGCGCGAAGTGGTAGTCCTGCACCAGCACGATCGGGTCTTTCGTCTTCGACTCCGCGACGACCGCCTCGGCGAACCGCTCGTTCACGCTGCGGTAGTACTCGAAATCGCTGGAGCGGAACGTCGGGCGGACGTGAGCGATATGGCAAAGCGGCCACAGGCCCTCGTTCGCGAATCCGGCGTAGTAGCCGTCCTCCTCCTCCTTCGAGAGCCAGATGCGCCGGATCTGGTAGAGCGGGATGCTCGGGCGGCACCGCGACGCGGTCGTTGCCGTCGACCGTCTCGCGGTCGGCGGAGCCGCTGCCGTGCGCGATCCACGTGCCGGAGCAGGCGCGCATCACCGGCTCGAGCGCGGTGACGAGGCCGCTCGCCGGGCGCTGGATGCGGATGCCCTCGTCGGTCCGCACATGGATGTACGGCTCGCGGTTCGACACCACGATGACGTCGTTGCCGTGCAGTTCGCTGCGCAGCGTCGCGCGCAGCGCCTCCTGGTCCCAGATGCGCTGACTGCCGTCGAGCGGGCGGTACTGCCGCTCGAGATCGCGGATCAGTTCGCGCAGGTCGCGCGCGATCGGGCGCAGCTCGGGGGCCGTGGACCTTGCGGCAGGGCGGAGGATCCCTTCGCCGCGCAGCAACGCGCGCAAGCCGTCCACCCAGCCGCGCCACGACAGTTGCGCGATGACGACGGTAATGAGCGCAATGCAAGCGCCGAGGGCGATGAAGAAGTAGAACAGGTAGCGGCGCGTCTCCTCGCTGCGGCGCTCGACGAAGCTCATGTCGTGCACGAGAATGAGCCGGGCGTCCGGCGTGACGTCGGCGTCGACGTCGCGCACGGCGATGTGCAGCGGTCCCTTGGCCGAATGCAGCACGTGCTCGCCAGCGTCGGCGTAGGCGACGAGATTGGAGCAGTCGATGCCGCGCGGAAAGTTGGCGGTGGCGACCGGCTCGCCTTTGGCGCCGAGGCAGACAGCGACCGCGTAGAGCCGGTCGTCGCGCAGCATCCGGTTGAAGAACGCCACGATCGCCGGCGTCGAGCCCGCAACGATCAGATTCGAAAGAGGTTCCTGCACGGTCGCCGCGATCAGGCTCGAGCGCATGTCGAGGTCGCGGACGAACCAGCGCTGCATGAGCGTATCGGCGAGCGGGACGGCGAGATAGGCGAATGCGCCAATCGCGAGCAACAGCGGTACGAGGAAACGCAGCGACAGTCGCATGATCGTTCGCGGATTCTTGTGAGCGGCCACCGGAAGCCGCACGGTAGGCCCTACTGCACGATACGCGGCCGGAAACCAAGCCCCCCATCGTAGCGACAGCGGAATGGCGGCTAGGTTCCTGCCGGGGCCTCCTCGCAGAATGCCAGAAGTTTGATCTCGGATAACGCCCGGGACGAGGGCGGACCTTACCATGCCGTCCGCGTGGATAATGGGATCGCAGGCGGGCTTCTCGCCCCAGCGGCTCGATCCGCCGTGCTGAAACGTCGTCGTTTGACCGGATCATGAACGCCCCTCGCCGTGTGGCACTGCTGTCGATCGCAACGTCGATCGGCACGATCGTGCTCAAGTTCGGGGCGTATTTCCTGACGGGGTCGGTCAGCCTGTGGTCCGACGCGCTGGAATCGCTCGTCAACCTCGCAGCCGGACTCGTGGCCATGGGCGCGCTCACGCTGGCGGCGCAACCGGCCGACGATCGGCATGCGTACGGCCACGACAAGGCCGAGTACTTCTCGAGCGGCGTCGAAGGCGCGCTCATCATGGTCGCGGCCGTCGCGATCGTCGCCTCGGCGGTACAGCGCCTGATCGAGCCCGCGCCCCTCGAGCGTCTCGGCCCGGGCATTCTCATCGCCATCGTCGCCGGCGCGATGAATTTCGTCACGTCGCGGATCATGATGCGGGTGGCGCGAGCGCACGACAGCATCACGATCGAGGCCGACGCGAAGCACCTGATGACCGACGTCTGGACTTCCGTCGGAATCCTGGTCGGCCTCGGCATCGTCATGGTGATGCCGCAGTGGGCGATTCTCGACCCGCTGATGGCGATTGCGGTGGGCATCCACATCGTCGTGGTCGGAATCGATCTGCTTCGCCGCTCCGCCGACGGACTGATGGACGCGGCGCTTCCAGCACACGAGGTGAAGCGAGCCGAGTCGCTGATCCGCGCGCAGTTGCCGCCGGGTGCGACCTTCCATGCGCTGCGCACTCGCAAGGCCGGGGCACGGCGCTTTCTCGAATTTCACTTGCTCGTGCCCGGGTTGACCAGCGTTGCCGAATCGCATCAGCTGTGCGATCGCATCGAGGCAGCGCTGACCGCGCATCTTCCCAAGGCGCACGTCACGATCCACGTCGAGCCGGGAGAGACGCAGGCGCCGCACGCGTAGCGGGGGCGGGCGCGACCGCGGTGGGCCGACGCCGACGGCCGATGCTGCGCTCGATGCTCGCGATGGCGACTGGGTCCCGAGGCGAGCGCCGCAACGGTGGAGACGCGGCGGAACGCGTGGACCGAAGCCGATTTCTATGTCCGGAAACGGCGAGCAGCCTGGCCGGCACCGGTCCATAATGCGGCCATGCCTTTCGATCACGACAGCTTGCTACCGCGCACTCCTGGCGCATGACCCGCGCTTCGACGGCAAGTTCTTCGTCGGCGTGTCGTCGACCGGGATCTATTGTCGCCCCGTCTGCGCGGTTCGCCCGCCGAGGCGCGAGAACTGCCGCTTCTTTCCGAGCGCCGCCGCCGCGGAGGTCGAAGGCTTTCGCCCTTGCCTGCGGTGCCGGCCGGAGCTCGCGCCGGGCAATGCCGGCGTCGATGCGACTGCGCGGATCGCCAGGGTCGCGGTCAACCTGATCGAAGACGGCGCGCTCGACGGCAGCGATGTCGAGTCGCTCGCCTCGCGGGTCGGCGTCACCAGCCGCCATCTGCGGCGCGTGTTCGAATCGCAGTTCGGCGTCTCGCCCATCGAGTACGCACAGACGCATCGCTTGCTGCTCGCGAAGCATCTCTTGACCGACACCAAGCTGCCGGTGACCGATATCGCGCTCGCAAGCGGATTTGCGAGCCTGCGCCGGTTCAACGCGCTGTTCAAGGAGCGCTACCGGATGGCGCCGGGACGCCTGCGCGCCGACGCAGCCGCACGCGCCTTGCCCGCGGCACTCGCGTTCGGCCTCTCCTTCCGGCCGCCCTACGACTGGCACGCGCTGCTCGACTTCCTGCGGATTCGCGCGATCGATGGCGTCGAGGAGGTGTCGCGCGACATCTACCGGCGCACGCTGACCGTCGAGCAGAAGGGAACGACGCACACGGGATGGATCGAGGTCCGCCGCGCGCCGCACAAGTTCGCGCTCGCGGTCAGCGTCGCGGCTTCGCTCGCCCACGTGGTCCCCGCCGTTCTCGGCCGCGTCAAGCATGCGTTCGATCTCGACTGCGATCCCGAGTGCGTCGCGGCGGCGCTCGGCGATCTCGCGGTGGATGCGCCGGGTCTGCGGGTCCCGGGAGCCTTCGACGGCTTCGAGCTGGCGGTGCGTGCCGTCGTCGGCCAGCAAGTCACGGTCCGCGGCGCGCGCACGGTGCTCGGCCGGATCGCGGAAGCCTTCGGCTCGACGGTCGGTGACGCCCGTCCTGCCGGATTGACCCGGCTGTTTCCGTCCGCGGCGAGGATCGCCGCGTGCGGGGAAAGCGAGCTCGCGCAACTCGGGATCACCCGGGCGCGGTCCCGTACCATCATCGCCGTCGCGCGCGCAGTCGGGGCGGGCGACCTCACGTTGACGCCCGAAGCCGACATCGAGGCGACGATGGCGAAGCTCTGCTCGCTGCCGGGGATAGGCACGTGGACCGCACAGTACATCGCCATGCGCGCGCTCGGCTGGCCGGACGCGTTCCTCGCCGCCGATCTGGGCGTGCTGAAGGCGATGGGCGAAACGCGTCCGGCGCAGGCGCTCGCGCGGAGCGAGACGTGGCGGCCATGGCGCGCTTATGCAGTCGTTCACCTGTGGAGGAAAGTCGCATGAAGTCACCGATTCATTTCGTCCGCTACGCAGGTCCGCTGGGGCCGATGCTGCTCCTCGCGCATGACGACGCGCTGGCGGGAGTCTATTTCGAAGGGCAGAAGTACGAGCCGCCGGTGCGCCCGGAGTGGCGCCTCGACCCGCGGCATCCGGCGCTGCGGCTGGCGCAGGCACAACTCGCCGAGTATTTCGCGGGCGTGCGCGTCGGGTTCGACGTTCCGCTGGCCGCGGCCGGCACGCCGTTCCAGCGTCGGGTGTGGTCGACGATTGCGGGCGTCGCTTATGGCCGGATCGCGACCTACCGCGAAATCGCGCGCGAAGCCGGCCATCCACAGAGCGTTCGCGCCGCCGGCGCCGCGACCGGCCGCAATCCGCTGTCGGTGATCGTGCCGTGCCACCGGATCGTCGGTTCCGACGGGACGCTGACCGGTTACGCGGGAGGCCTCGAGCGCAAGCGCGCGTTGCTCGCGCTGGAAGCCGGGCGCGCATTCTCGCGCGCCGCTGCTTGACACGTGCGCGCCGCCGACACCGGCCGACTCGTCGTGCTGGCGGCGATCTGGGGCGGTTCGTTCATTTTCATTCGGGTGCTGGCGCCGACGCTGGGGCCCGTCGTGACAGCGGGCTCGCGCGTGCTGATCGCCGGCGTTGCGCTGGTCGCGTATTTCCGGGCCACCGGCTTCGACGCGGAGCTTTCGCGCTTCTGGCGGCACTATCTCGTCATCGGCGTTGTCAATTCTGCGATCCCGTTCCTGCTCTTTGCGTACGCGGCGTTGCACATTCCGGCCTCGTACTCGGCGATACTGAACGCGGCGACGCCGTCGTTCGCCGTCCTGCTCTCGGCGGGATTCCTGGGCGAGCGCCTCACCGCGCCGAAGATCGCGGGGCTCGTTGCGGGCGCCGCCGGCGTCGCCCTGGTGAGCCATGCGGGGCCGGTCGTGCCCGATGCGATGTTCGGCTCGGCCCTCGCAGCATGCCTCGGGGCTGCCTTCTGCTATGCCGCCGCGGGAATCTATGTGAAACGGTGCGCAGCGGCCGTGAAGCCAATGGCGATCGCCGGCTGGAGCCAGCTCCTTGCCGGCGCGGTCCTGCTTCCGCTCATTCCGTTCGCGCCGTCACCCGGCACCCTCACGATCACCGTCGTCGCGAACGTGCTCGGACTCGCGCTCCTGTGCAGCGCGATCGCATACCTGATCTACTACCGGCTGATCGCGGACGTCGGGCCGACGCGCACGCTGACGGTCACCTACCTGATCCCGCTGTTCGGCATGCTGTGGGGCGCGCTGCTGCTCTCCGAGACGATCACGCTTTCGATGATCGGCGGCTGCGCGCTGATCGTCGGCGGCACGCTCGCCGTGCTGCGCCCCGCGCGTTGATCCCGGCCGCCTCGCTTGCTACTTCGACGTCGGAAGCTTGCCCTGCACGCCTTCGACGTAGTAATCCATCTTCGACAGCGTGGCATCGTCCATCACGATCCCGGCTGCGAGCCGCTCCTTGCCCTCGTTGTCCCTGATCGGCCCGGTGAACGGATGGAATTTCCCCGCGCCGATGTCGGCGGCGGTCTTGTTGACGAGATCCTGCGTTGCCTTCGGCACGACAGGGTTGAACGGCGCAAGCCGGATCATGCCTTCCTTGATCCCGCCCCAGACGATCTCCGGCTTCCACCTTCCGGCCAGCGCATCGCCGACCGTCTTCGTGTAGTAGTCGCCCCATTGATGCGTCACCGCGGTCAAGTGTGCATTGGGTCCGTATTTCGACATGTCGGAGTGATAGCCGATCGCGTAGACCTTTTTCGCTTCGGCAGCCTGCACCGTCGCCGTCGAGTCGGTGTGGTGCGTGACGACATCGGCGCCCTGCGAGATCAGCGTCTCGGCGGCTTCGCGCTCGCGCCCGGGGTCGTACCATGAATTGGTCCAGATAACCTTCACCTCCGCGTTCGGGTTGACGCTGCGCATGCCGCGCGTGAAGGCGTTGATCCCCATCACCACTTCGGGGATCGGAAACGCGGCGACGTAGCCGGCGATGTTCGATTTGGTCATCTTTCCCGCGACTTGGCCCGCGAGATAGCGGCCCTCGTAGAAACGTGCGTTATAGGTTCCGACGTTCGATGCGGTCTTGTAGCCGGTCGCATGATCGAACTTCGTGTTCGGAAATTGCTCCGCCACCTTGAGCGTCGGGTTCATGTAGCCGAACGACGTGGTGAAGATCGGGCTGTAGCCGTCCTGCGCAAGCTCACGTATCACGCGCTCGGCGTCGGCGCCCTCGGGCACGCTTTCGACGTACTTGGTCGTCACCTTGCCGGCGAGCGCCTTTTCCATCTCCCTGCGACCGGAATCGTGCTGGAACGTCCACCCGGCGTCGCCGATGGGGCTCACGTAGACGAAGCCGACCTTGAGCGCAGCGGCAGCGGCCTGCGGCGCGGGTGCGGTGGCGAGCGGCGTCTGCGGCTGTTCCTTGCCGCAGGCCGCAAGCACGGTCGCGGCGGCGAGCACGACGAAGAACACGGCGCGGCGTGACAAGGGCATGGCGACTCTCTCGAAGTTCCGGAGGCGCGGCGAAGGGGATTCGCTCGCGCACAGGCCGCGGCATTGTACCGCGGCGCAAGGACGCCGGCATTGCTAGGACGCGGGGTGAAACGGCTTGCCGAGCGACGACGGCGCGTTCAGGCGGATCGCGAGCGCGTCGCGCGAGATGATCGAAAGGACGACGATCGTCGCGAGGTAGGGCAGCATCGCGAGGAGCTGCGAGGGAACGGCGACGCCGCCAGCCTGCGCCTGGAACGTCGCCAGGGTAACGCCGCCGAACAGGTACGCGCCCGCGAGCACGCGGCGCGGCTTCCACGTGGCGAAGACGACGAGCGCCAGGGCGATCCAGCCGCGGCCGGCGGTCATGCCTTCCGTCCACAGCGGCGTGTAGGCGACGGCGAGATACGCGCCCGCCAGGCCCGCGCATGCGCCGCCGAACAGCACGGCCAGATAGCGGATGCGCACCACCGGATAGCCGATGGCATGCGCCGAATGCGGCGCCTCGCCGACGGCGCGCACAACGAGCCCGGAGCGCGTCCGGTAGAGGAACCGGTCGATCGCGAAGAACAGCGCCAGCGAGAGGTACACGAGCGGATTGTGGCCGAACACGAGCTTGCCGATCACCGGAACGTCGGTTACGCCGGCAATCGCGAACGGTCTGATGCCCTCGATGACGGTGCTTACGTATTGCTTTCCGACGAACGCGGAAAGCCCGACGCCGAAAAGCGAAAGCGCGAGGCCGGAGGCGACCTGATTGGCGAGCAGCGACAGCGTCAGCACCGCGAAGACGATCGATAGCGCGGAACCGGCCGCGATGCCGGCGAGAACGCCGAGCCACGCGTTGCCGGACGTCGTCGCGACCGCGAACGCCGCCACCGCGCCGACGAGCATCATTCCTTCGACACCGAGATTCAACACCCCTGCCTTTTCGGTGACGAGCTCCCCCAGCGCTGCGAACACGAGCGGCGTGCCGGCCGCGAGCGTAAGGACCACGAGTTCGGCGAGCTGGTTCGTCATGCCGCGCCCGTCTCTGTCGCCGGCGCCGTGGGATGCACGCGCACCCGATAGTTGATCAGCACGTCGGCGGCGAGCAGAAAGAAGAGCAGTGTCCCCTGAAACAGTCCGGTGACCGCCGAGGGGAGCTGCAGTCCCATCTGCGCGGCCTCGCCGCCGAGATAGAGCAGCGACAGGAGCAAGCTCGCGAACAGGATGCCCACCGGGTGCAGGCGCCCGACGAAGGCAACGATGATCGCGGCGAAGCCGTATCCGGGCGAGATCGACGGCAGCAGCTGCCCGAGCGGCCCAGCGATCTCGTTGATGCCTGCGATTCCGGCGCATCCGCCCCCCGAGAGCATGCCGATCCATACGGTGCGAGTGAGCGAGATGCCGGCGTACGCGGCGGCGCCGGGCGCCAACCCTGCGACCTTCATCCGGTATCCGGCGAGACTCCGGTTCATGAACAGCCATCCTCCCGCGACGGCGGCGAGCGCGATCAGGAAGCCCGCGGAGAGCCTCGTTCCGGTCAAGAGATTCGGCAGCAGCGCCGCAGCGCCGAACATTTTCGACTGCGGAAAGTTGTAGCCCTCGGGATCGCGCCAGGGGCCCTGGACGAGCAGCGACAGCGTGTAGCCGGCGACGTAGACCAGCATCAGCGACACGAGGATCTCGCTCGCGTTGAAGCGGGTGCGCAGGAAAGCGGGAATCGCCGCCCATGCCATGCCGCCGACGGCACCGGCGACGAACATCGCCGGCAATACGAGCGCGGAGCTCGAATCGTGCAGCGCGAGCGCGACACCGCCGCCGAAGATCGCGCCCATCGTCAGCTGCCCTTCGGCGCCGATGTTCCAGACGTTGGCGCGGTAGCCGACGGCGAGGCCCACCGCACAGAGCATCAGCGGCCCGGCCTTGAGCAGCAGCTCGCCGATACCGTAGCGGGACTCGACCGGCTTCACAAAGAAGACATGCAGCGCCTGCCACGGATCTCTGCCGAGGGCGGCGAACAGCACGAAGCCCACGACGAGCGTTGCCGCCGCGGCGAGGAGCGGCGAAAGCAGGCCGGCGATGCGCGACGGCTCCGGTCGCGCTTCGAGGCGGATTCTCATGCCCGGAGGCTCGTTGCGCCTGCTGCGATGAATGAGCCGCCCATCATCAGGCCGACCGCCTCGGCGTTCGTTTCCCGCGTCGGCATCGACGCGGACAGGCGGCCCTGCGCGATCACCGCCAGGCGATCGCATATCTCGAATAGCTCCTCCAGATCTTCGGAGACGACGAGCACGGCGACGCCGGCGTCGCGCAGGTCGACGAGTGCCTGCCGGATCTGCGCGCTGGCGCCGATGTCCACGCCCCACGTGGGTTGCGCGGCGACGAGCACTTTCGGATGCTGCAGGATTTCGCGGCCGACGATGAATTTCTGGAGGTTGCCGCCCGAAAGGCTGCGGGCTGCGGCCGTGGGACGCGCGGCCCTGACGTTGTACGCGTCGATGATGGCGGCGGCGTAGCCGCGCGCGGCATCCCAGCGGATGAAGCCGTGGCGGACGAGATCCTGCCCCCGCGCGGTGAGCAGCGCATTTTCCGCGAGCGTCATTTCGGCAACGGCCCCGTGCGCAACGCGCTCCTCCGGCACGAACGACAATCCCAGCCCGCGACGTGCGCCGGTATCAAGCCTGCCGACTGGCACGCCGTCGATGACGATTGCCTGCGCATCGGCGACGGGGCGCTCCCCGCTGATCGCGGCGAGCAGCTCGCGTTGTCCGTTTCCGGTCACGCCGGCAATGCCCACGATCTCGCCCGAGTGCACGGTCAAATTGATGTCCGCCAGCGTGACGCCGAACGGATCATCCGTTGCGCTCGCGAGATGCTTCACGACGAGCGCGGGGGCGCCCCCGGCGCGCGCGGCCCGATGCCGCGGCCGCGGCAGGTCGCCGCCGATCATCATCGCGGCCAAAGCTTGCGCCGTCTCCGCGCGGGGGTCGCATTCGCCGCTGACCCTTCCTGCGCGCAGCACCGTGGCCCGGTGACAAAGCGCGCGTATTTCGTCGAGCTTGTGGCTGATGTAGAGAATGCTGCAGCCCTCGGCGGCGAGCCTCCGCAGCGTCGCGAAGAGTTTTTCGACGGCCTGCGGCGTCAGCACCGACGTCGGCTCGTCCATGATCAGCAGCTTCGGATCCTGCAGCAGGCAGCGGACGATCTCGACGCGTTGCCGCTCGCCGACCGCCATCGAATGGACGCGGCGCCCGGGGTCGACGGGCAGGCCGTAGCGCGCGGACACGTCGCGGATGCGCGCGGGGAGCCCGCGGTCGGATTGCTCGGCATCGAGCGAAAGCGCGATGTTCTCGGCAACCGTCAACGTCTCGAACAGCGAGAAATGCTGGAACACCATCGCGATGCCGAGCTTGCGCGCGCGTGCCGGATTGCCAATCGCGACCAGCGCGTCGTTCCAGCGGATCGTTCCCGCGTCCGGCTCGACGACGCCGTAGATGATCTTCATCAGCGTCGACTTGCCGGCGCCGTTTTCGCCGAGCACCGCATGGATCTCGCCGGGCAGGACGGAAAGATCGATGGCGTCGTTGGCGACGACCGCCGGGTAGGCCTTGGTGATTCCGGAAAGCTGCAGGCGGGGGAGCGCGGGCATCCGGCTATCGCGTTCCCGCGGTGGAGCGGATGGTGGGCTGCGCCGTCGTGCGTTCACGAACGGCCAGAAGTTCCGCCGCGACGGCGACCGCGATCGCACCCGGTTCCTTGCTCCTGATCGGGGCGATCCCGACGCCGATCGGCATCGTGATGCGTGCGAGCGCGTCGGCCGGGAAGCCGCGCTGCGCAAGCTCGTGCGCGAGCTGCGCGCGTTTTGCGGTCGAGCCGATCATGCCGACGTAGCGCCAGTCGGTGCGTGCCAGTGCCGCGACGGCCAATCCGAAGTCGAGCGCATGGCTGTGCGTCAGGATCACGACGAAACTGCCTGCCGGAGCGGCAATCAACTCGGCCTCCGGCGCCTCGGTCGCAACGACTGCAACGTTCCCCGGTACGAAGGCGGGAAAACCTTCCGCTCGCTCGTCGATCCAGGTCACGCGCGCGGGCGTCGCCGCGAGCACCTGCACGAGCGCGCGACCGACGTGCCCGTTGCCAAAGACGAGAACCGAAAAATCGGGGCGGCGGACCAGATGGATGAACAAGGTTGCCGCTTTGCGCTCGATCACGCCGGAGCCTGATTTCGCGTCGCCGAAGGCCGTCCCGAGCCGCTCGCGAGCCGCGGCGATCGCCGCCGAATCGGCGGCCGCGTCGCCGAGGCTGCCGCGCGCATCGTCGGCGGTGACGAGGAGCCGCGCGCCCGCGTCAAAGCCGCTGCCGACGCGCGCGACGAGCGCCATCGCCGGCTGCGTGCGCAGACAGGCGCGCGCCGGGTCGAGCCAGGACGCGGCATCCGACGTGATCGTCTGGAAGGCGATGGTGGCGACGCCGCCGCAGGCCTGGCCGAGCTTCGTGCCAAGCGGGAAACGCACGAGCCAGGTCGCCGCGGGCGCGTCGCGTCGGCCGAGCGCCTCGCGCGCGATCCGTGTCGCCTCGAACTCGAGAGATCCACCGCCGATCGTGCCTGCGACGGCGGCAGTGCCGACGATCATCGTCGCGCCGGATTCGCGCGGCGTCGGGCCGCGGGCATCGGCAACGGTCACCAGCACCGCGCGCCCGGCGTGTTGCAGCGCCGCGGCCAGCGCGTCGAGCCAGTGTTCAGCTACGGGTCGTGCAGTCGCGCTCATCGCTTGACGGTAACACGCCTCCCGGACGCCGAAAAACGCGAGGGCCCGCGCGGGGCCCTCGCCGATGAGCGGTACGCGACGAGAGCTACTTCGCCGCTCGGGCGACCTCTCCCAGCAACTTGTCGGCGCCGTGGTTGTGGACGTTCGCGCGCACCAGGATATCGGGCGCGAGAACGCTCTTGCCATAGTAGGCGTTGTTCCAGTCGTTGTTGGCCGTGATCACGGTGCCGTCGAGATTGAGGCCGCCGTAGACGCCCTTGGCCCGGGCAAAGGCGACGAAATCGGTCGTGATGTCGCCGGCCGCTCCGGCCCCCACGGGGCCTGCGGCGACGCTCGCATCTGCGCCCAGCTTGACCGACGGCGCGAGCAACGTGTTGAGCCCTTTTTCGGTCATCACCAACGTGATGTTCTCCGACGCCTGGATGCCGGCCTGGAAGCCGACGCTTGCGGTCGCCAGCGTGTAGAACACCGGACCATGCCATCTGCCGTCGGGACTGCGCCCCAGCAGCACGCCCCGCCCACCCGATCCACCGAAGATGAACCCCGCCTTGACGACTTCCGGCGCGATCAGCACGCCTTTGGCGCGGCCGATGTTCTTCTGCAGCCATGTCATTTGGGGATCGCGCAGGAAATTCGACAGCGTCGTCTCGGCGCTGTTGACGAGCTGTTGCTGCTCCGATTGCGCCTGCGCAGCAGTGGCGAACAATGCGGACGATGCGGCGACGAGCAGCGTGATACCGGCATAGCGGAGTGGATTTTTCATCATTGACATTCTCCTTTGGCGCGATTGAATCGCGTGATCACAGGTTCCCGGAGGGCAGCGACCCCAGGCCGGGGATGCGCTCAATTATAGTCCCTCGGAGCAACCCTTTGATCGCCGCCTTCGGCCGCCAGTTCCCCCCAGGCTCAGGTCGGGGGGTCAATTCGGGAGTGCGTTCAACAGATACATCGCCGCGAGCAGGCCCGAGGGGCGACCGAGCTTGCCCAGCCACTGCTGGAAGATGGGCTCGAGGTCGCCGCCGACGTAAATCTGCGTCAACGCCCGGTTGACCTCGAGCCGGTATGCGGAGTCGTTGCGCGGCAATGCGAACGCGATGGGCTCGATCGACAGATCCTCGGGGAGCAGCGCGAACGCGCCTTGGTCCTTCGCTTGCGCGACGAGACCGATCAGCTTCACCTTGTCGCTCGCGAACGCGTCGAGCGATCCCGATTCGAGCATCGCGACGCCTTCGTTGCCGTCGTGCACCTTCACCACGTTTGCGTTGACGAGTCGCTGCCGCAGCGCGGTATCGAGGCGGACTTCGGTCGTCGTTCCGGTGATCACGCCGATCTTCTTGCCGGCGAGGTCGGGAAGCTTCTCCACTTTCGATCCGGTCTTGACCAGAAGGCCGCCGCCGTCGATGAACACCAGCGACGAGAAATCCACGTTCCGCATCCGCGTGGCGGTGGCCGTCGTGTTCGCGCAGTCGAGGTCCGCCTTGCCCGATGCCACCATCGCCAGTCGCTCGGAAACCGTGCCGACGAGCCAGTTGACCTTGAGGTCCGGTACGCCGACCGCACGGCCGAGGTGGGCGATGATGCGCTGGCAGAGGTCGATCGAATAGCCGGCAGCCTTGTTGTCGCGGCCGACAAATGAGAACGGCAGCGAGTCGCCGGAGAACGCGACGTTGATCCGTTGCGCGGCCTTGATCTTCGCGAGCGTATCGGGCAGAGCCGACGCGGCCCGTGCGGGCGAACCCTTTGCGGGCGCGGCCTCCTGTTGGGCAAGGGCCGAGCCTGCAGCGAGCACGAAGGCGACGACTGCGAGGGACAGCGAGGCGATGCGATTCACGGGGGTCTCCGGAAGGAGGCGAGCAGCGTGCGCGCTGCGCTCGAGAGGATCACGGCGCGCTACTGCTCGCACCGTCGCCGGGGTTATGGCGAGCCGAGTGGATTATAGCGTGCACACTCGTGCTCAGCGTGTCGCGAAAGCCGGATCGCTGCCGGATCGCGACAGTGCCGAACAAGCTCCGGATTCCGCCAATGGAGAGCCGGCGATCGATGTCGCGCTCGCCTGCGAGCCTCGGCGCGGGCATGCTACACTCGACGCGGTCTTGGGGGAGGGTCGATTGCAATGCGCCGCACGTCCATTTTCGTCGTCGCGCTGGCAGTGGCGGGCGCAACCTTCGCACCGCCTGCGTTCGCGGCCTCCGCGACCCTCGATCGCATCAAGGCGACCGGCGCGATCACCTTCGGCTATCGCGACGGCGCGGCGCCATTCTCGTTCAAGGACCGCAAGGGCCGAGTCCGCGGCTACAGCGTCGAGCTCTGCACCAAGGTCGCGATGGCGATCCAGCAGGACCTCGCCTTGAAAGAGCTCAAGGTCGAGTGGCTGCCCGTCGACGCTTCGACGCGTCTTGACGCCGTCGCGAGTGGCAAAGTCGATGCCGTCTGCGGGACCACGACGATGACGCTGTCGCGGATGCAGGTGGTCGATTTCAGCCTCCCGATCTTCGTCGACGGCGGCAGCGTTATGGTGCGTGCGAAATCGAAGCTCGTCCGGATGGCCGACCTCAAGGGCAAGCGGATCGCGGTGATCGCAGGCACGACGACGGAGCCGGCGTTGACGCGCGAGCTCGCCACGCTGGACGCGCCGGCGGTGCTGGTGCACGTCAAGAACGGCGCGGAAGGCATGGCGCTGCTCACACAAGGCAAGGTCGACGGTTATGCGAGTGACCGCACCGTGCTCGCGGAGCTGCGCATCCGCGCCCAGTTTCCCGAAAGCTTCACGCTGATCGCCAGCGACTTTTCCTACGAGCCCTATGCGCTCGTACTGCGGCGGGGCGACCCCGACTTCCGCCTGGCGGTGAACCGCTCCCTCGTGAACCTCTACCGGACCGGCGATATCGACCCCATTTTTCAGCACTGGCTCGGCGGTCTCGGCAAGCCCGGGCAGTTGCTCCACGCGATGTTCTATCTCAACACGCTTCCGGAGTGAAGCGATGACCGCCATTCCGCAGGGAGTCGGATTGGCCGCCGCGCTGATCTTCGGTGCTGCCGTCGCGAGTGCGCAACCGCCGCCCCCTGCGATGCCGCCGCCCACGGCGACGAAGTCCCCGCCGGAAACGGCCGCGGCACCGCCGGCCGACTGCGGGCAATGCGGCAAGGTCGTGTCGATCCGGCAGACGAAGGTGGAACGGTCGTGGACGCCGCTCGGCGCGGGCGTCGGTGTCGGTGGGACCGCTGACCTGGGGTCGCAACCGAGCGGCATGTCGAGCTTCCAGTTCGGGCCGGGATTGTCCAACCAGGGGCTCGTAATCATCGGCTCGGCCGGCGGCGCGTCGTATCGGAGGAAACCCAACAGTTACGAGCAGCCCCGGTGGGAAGTGACGGTGAAGCTCGACAACGGTCAGACGCGGGTCGCGACGTTGAGCTACGAGCCGTACGTCATCGAAGGCGACCGCGTGCGCGTCGCGGGCAACAGCGTCGACCTTGTCGAATAGTCGGCGAGCGAAGGGCGAAGTCATCGACATGGCAGCGCTCGCGATCACCGACCAACCCGACGGCCGCCGCGTTCTGGCGGTCACGGGCCGTCTCGACGCGACGACGATTCCCGAAGTGTGGGACACGGCGCGCCGGGCCGCCGCCGAAGCGCCGCAACGCACGATCGTCATCGACGCCGCCGGCGTCGATTACTGCGACGGTGCCGGCGTCGCGCTGTTCGTCGAGCTGCTCCGCCAGTCGCGCGCGGGGAAGATCGAAATCACGAACCTGAAGCCCGGCATCGACGTGCTGCTGCGGCAGTTCGACCCGAAGCGTCTCGAGCACGACCTCGATCCGGAGCCGTCGCGCCGGCCCGTCATCGAGGAGATCGGGGCCGCTGCCTTCGGCATGTGGCGCGACATGCGGAGGCAGGTCGAGTTCGTCGGCGAGACGACGGCTGCGCTGGTGCACGCGGCGACCGCACCCGGCGACCGTCCGCTGGACGGACGTCTGGCGGATCTGCGAACGCGCCGGAGCGGACGCGTTGCCGATCGTCGGGCTGATCTCGTTCCTGCTGGGTTTGATCCTCGCCTTCCAGTCGGCGGTGCCGATGAAGCGCTTCGGCGCGGAGATTTTCGTCGCCGACCTCATCGGGCTGTCGATGCTGCGCGAGCTCGGGCCGCTGATGACGGCGATCCTGCTCGCCGGCCGCTCGGGCGCCGCATTCGCCGCCGAGATCGGCACGATGAAGGTGAATCAGGAAGTCGACGCGATGACGACGATGGGGCTGAACCCGGTGCGCTTCCTCGTCACGCCGCGGATCATCGCCACGATGCTGATGACGCCGCTGCTCGTGCTGTTTGCCGATCTCGTCGGTCTGCTCGGCGGGGCACTGACGATGCAGTCATTTTCGATTCCGTTCGTCACGTTCCTGAAGGAAGTCGACGCCGCGGTGACCATGACGGATTTTCTCGCCGGCTTCGTCAAGTCGTTCGTGTTCGCGATGCTCGTCGCAGGCATCGGCTGCATGCGGGGCCTCGAGACGGCGGCCGGCGCGTCCGCGGTCGGGGACTCGGCGACGCGCGCAGTCGTCTCGGGGATCATTCTGCTGGTCGTCGTCGACGGGCTGTTCGCCGTCGCGTACTACCTGCTCAACATCTGACGCGATGGACGAGAGCGGCGAGCCGATCATCCGCGTCGTCGACGTCTTCGCCGGCTATGGCGACGTCGCGATCCAGGAGCACATCAGTTTCGAGATCCGGGCCGGCGAGGTGTTCGGCATCCTCGGGGGCTCGGGCGCCGGCAAGAGCACGGTGATGAAGCACATGATCGGGCTCAACCCGCCGATCTCGGGGCACGTCTTCATCGGTGGCGACGACATCGTCACCGCCGACGAGGCGACGCTGGAGAGGATCCAGCGCCGCTTCGGCGTGATGTACCAGTCCGGAGCGCTGTTCGGGTCGATGACGTTGCTCGAAAACGTGCGGCTGCCGCTCGAGGCCTACACCGATCTGCCCGACGAGGCGATCGATCTCATCGCCCGGATGAAGCTCGAGCTGGTCGGCCTCGAGGCTTTCACCGGGCACCTGCCCGCGGAGCTGTCGGGCGGGATGCAGAAACGCGCCGGCATCGCGCGCGCGATGGCGCTCGACCCGGCGATCCTGTTCCTCGACGAGCCATCATCCGGGCTCGACCCGATCACTGCGGCATCGCTCGATGCGACGATTCGTCGGCTGTCCGAAAACCTCGGCGTGACGTTCGTCGTCGTTACGCACGATCTGGGCAGCATTTTCGTGGCGATGGACCGCGTGATTCTCCTCGACCGGCGACGCCAAAGGTATCATCGCCGAAGGCGATCCCCGCCGCCTGCGCGACGAGACGTCCGACCCGCGCGTGCGCGCCTTCTTCCGCCGCGAAGCCGAAACCGCCACCGCCTGATCTCCCCCCTTCCGATGAGCCTAAAAGCCAACTATTTCAAGCTCGGCCTGTTCGTGATCGGCTCGATCGTCGCCGGCGTGCTCGTGCTCGTCATCGTCGGCTCCGGCCGCTGGTTCGTGAAAAAGGTCACCATCGAGACCTATTTCAACGAGTCGGTGCAGGGTCTCGACATCGGCTCGAAGCTCAAGTACCGCGGCGTCGCGATCGGCGAGGTGAAGAGCATCGGCTTCACGTACAACAACTATCAGCTCGATCAGCCGATGTCGCTGCGCGCGCGCTACGTGCTGGTCGAGTCACAGATCGAGCCGCGTCTGATCGGCGGGCGGGCCGGCGCCGGCGACCTGACGACTCCGGAAGGCGCGGCGCAGGAGGTCGCCCGCGGCTTGCGGATCCGGCTCGCGCCGCAGGGAATCACCGGCACGAGCTACCTCGAGATCGATTACGTCGACCCGCCGCCGCCGGTGCTGCCCGTCGACTGGGTGCCCGAGAACATCTACATTCCGAGCACGCCCTCGACGCTGAGCTCGATCGTCAGCGCGGTATCCGACATCACGGACAGGCTCTCCAAGCTCGATATCAACGGCGTGGTCGCCAATCTGGACAAGCTGCTCGTGACGACGAACTCGCGCATCGAGGCGATCGACACCAAGGCGATCTCGGAGCGCACCGAGCGCACGCTCGCGAAGCTCGAGAAGACGCTCGACAGCGTCGACGCGAAGAAGATCTCCGACGAGGGTGTCGCGTTGCTCGCGGAGCTGCGGCAGAGCAACGCAGAGCTCGGCAAGCTGCTCGCCAACCCGGCGCTGCAGAAGCTTCCCGACGACACTGCGGCGGCGGTCGCACGCGCCCGCGCGATCCTCGAGGACCCGAACCTGTCGAAGGCGATCGCCAACCTCTCGCGCACGCTCGCTCGCCTCGACCGGATCGTCGGCGGCGGCGAAGCCGACCTCGCGCGAACGATCGACAACCTGCGTCTCATCACCGACAACCTGCGCGACCTGACCGAGGAAACCAAGCGCTATCCGGCGAACATCCTCTTCGGCGCGCCGCCGCCCCCGCTGGAGCGCAAGCCATGACGTCCTGCCGACGCAACATCACCCGCCGCGCGGCGACAGCGCTTGCGCTTGGCGCGCTCGCGTTCGTCGCCGGCTGCAGTTTCACCCGCTCCCCGCTGGTCAAGGAAACGTACCTCCTCGACCCCGCCGCCCCGCCGGCGGTCGCCAAGCCGCAACCCGGGTCGCTGCGCGTCGGAAGGATCAGCGTCGCCGCGCCTTTTCGCGCGCGCAGTTTCGTGGTTCGCGACACCGAGCTCCAATACTCGTCCGACTTCTACCACGAGTTCATCGTTGCGCCGGCGCTGATGCTCACCGACGCGACGGCGCGGAAGCTCGCCGACGCGAAGGTGTTCGCCAGCGTCTCGCATCCCGGCGTCTCTTCGGGCGCAGACTGGGTGCTCGACGGTTTCGTCAGCGCGCTCTATCTGGACCTGCGCGACGCCAAGCAGCCCACGGCGGTCGTCGAGGTCACCTATTATCTGTCGCGCGACGACGGCGGCGCGAGCTCGCCGGTGTGGCAGCAGACGTATCGGAAGGAGGTGCCGGTTGCGTCGGGCGCGACGAGCGCCTACGTGGCGGCGCTCAACGCCGCGCTCTCCCAGATCCTCGCCGATCTTGCGCGCGACCTCGCGGCCGCGCCATTGCCGAAGGCATAAGCGTTCCTGAGGTGGCTTGACGCCAGCCGCCGCAGGCGGCCGCATCACTTCGCCTGCGAGCACTCGACGTTCATCTCCTTGCAGATTCGGAGGATGTTGCCCTCGATCATCGCGGCTGCATTCGGCTGGGCCCCGGTGTGCGCGGACGAGATCATGATGTGCGACAGGTCGTCTCCGAGCGGACTCACCTTGAGGCCGGCGATCTGCTGGCCGTTCGTGAACTGTATCGTGCGCACGCTGTCGTCCTGGAGCGTGATCGAAATGCCTTCGGCTACCTTGATCTGGCGCACAGCCGTTGCGTACACCTTGTCCGCCGGTGCGTCGAGCATCACCACCGCCGTGTCGTAGGTAACGCCGGTGGAGGGCTGCGTCTGGCTCATCTGCTCGACCCGGCCGACCGCCCGTCGGGCGAGCAATACCCACTGCGCGTCGGCCGTGCTCGACGCGAGCAGCGCGGCGACGCCGCCCATGATCATTGCAGTATGAAAGCACGCGCGCATGTCGATCTCCTCCAAAAAAGCCCGATGTTCCGTGGTATGCCGACGGGCTAGAACCACGGCGGGAGCCCCGTCCCGCGCTCGGCCGCAGGTGGCGCGCGATCGCCGGTCATCCGGTCCGCGGCGACGACCCAGCCGCCGCCCATTGCTTTGTAGATGCTGACGGACGACGCGAGCAGCGACGAACGCGACCGCGGCCAGCGTGAGCTCCGCGGGGAACAGCGACTGCTCGGCCTGCAGCACCGTCGAATACGCGTGTAGCCGCCGGTGTACTGCAGCCGCGCGAGGCGCGCGTAGTCGCTCAGCGCGTCGACGAGCTTCTGCTGCGCAGTGAGCTGCTCGTCGAGCTTCTGGCTTGCGACGAGCGCATTGTCGACGTCGGCGAACGCATTCTGGATCGAGAGGAGGTAGCTCTCGAGCGCGGCCTGCTGGCCCGCCTCGGCCTGCGCGACCTGCCCGCTGACTGCGCCGAATGTGAAGATCGGTCCGATCGCCTGGCCGGCGTAGCTCCATACCCGCGCCGGACCGGTGAACAGGTTCGACAGGTCCGAGCTCGCGCTGCCAAGCGAATCCGGTGAGCGAGATCGTCGGGAAGTAGAGCGCCTTCGCGGCGCCGATTTGCGCGTTGGCGGCGACGAGCTGCTGTTCCGACTGCATGAGGTCGGGCCGTCGCTCGAGGAGCCCGACGGAACGCCGGCCGGCGCGACCGGGGCAGCGTCAGCTGGTGGATCGACTTGCCGCGCTCGATCGGCCCCGGATTGCGGCCGAGCAGCACGGACAGCGCGTTCTCGAGTCTGTGCGATCTGGCGATTCGGTCACCGGAATCTGCGCGGCGGCTGTCTCGTACTGCGACTGCGACCTGCGCGACGTTCATCTGCGACACCTGGCCGTACTTGAATTGCAGCTCGAACAGCTTGACCGAATCCGCGTACGTGTCGAGCGTCCGCTTCGCGACGGCGAGCTGTTCGTCGAGGCCGCGAAGCTGGATGTAGTCGGTGGCCACCGAGGCCACGAGCGACAGGATCACGCCGCGCCGCGCGTCGTCGGTCGCGAGCAGGTTCGCGCGCGCCGTCTCCGTCTGGCGCCGGATCCGGCCCCACAGGTCGAGCTCCCAGCTCGCCGTCGCCACACCTGATAGGCGCTTTTCGGATTGGGGAAGAATCCGGCGAGCTCGGCCGGATAGTTTGCTTGCGGCGTCCGGTCCCGCTCTCCCGTCGCCGTGTAGCCGATCTGCGGGAATAGCGGCGCGCGTGCCTGCGTGAGCACGCCCGCCGCCTGCTCGACGTTCGCGGCGGCGATCCTGACGTTGAGGTTGTGGGCGAGCGCTTCAGCGATCAGCGTGTCGAGCACCGGGTCGCCGAACTGCTTCCACCATTCGGTATTCGCGGTGTCGGCGGCGTCGGCGATCGCGAAGCGGAACGATGCCGGTGCGTCGACCGGCGGCCGTGCGTAGTCGGGGCCGAGCGTGCAGCCGGCGACGAGGACGCCGGCAAGGCAGGCCGTCGCCACGCGGCGCATGTCAGTCCCGCCGGGCCGCCCCAAGGGACTGACCGCCCCTTGGGGGGCAGCGAGCGAAGCGAGCTTGGGGGCCGTTCGTCAGTCCCGCCGGCCCGCCCCAAGGGACTGGCCGCCCCCTTGGGGGGCAGCGAGCGAAGCGAGTTCGGGGGCCGTCTCACCCTAGTCGCCCTCCTGGGGCGCATGGGGTGGCGTGGCCGCCTTCGCATCCGCGGGCGGCGGCGCTTCCTTCCCCTTGCCCCTGCGCTCGGCGAGCGTGTCGAACAGGTAGAAGAACAACGGCACGTACAGCATCGCGAGCGTCGTCTCGCCGATCATCCCGCCGATGATGCCGGTGCCGATCGAGTGGCGCGCATTGGCACCCGCGCCGAGCGCCAGCGCGAGGGGGAGACAGCCGAACGCGAACGCAAGCGACGTCATGATGATCGGCCGCAGCCGCTGCTCGCCGGCGAGCCGCGTCGCCTCCATGATCGAGTGGCCCTGGTGGCGGAACTCGACGGCGGCGGTGACGCGCAGAACCGCATTCTTCGCGCCGAGCCCGATCAGCACGAGGAGCCCGATCTGGAAGTACACGTCGTTCTCGAGGCCGCGCAGCCAGTTCGTGATCAGCGCACCCAGGATCCCGAAAGGCACCGCGGTCATCACGGCGCCCGGCAGCGTCCACGACTCATACTGCGCCGAGAGCACGAGGAACACGATGATGAGCCCGAAGATGAACGCGATCGACGAGGTACCGCCCGATTTCTTCTCCTCGAACGCGAGGCCCGACCACGCGAACGTGTACCCCGGCGGCAACACCTCCGTTGCCACGGCCTCCATCGCGGCGATCGCGTCGCCGGAGCTGTATCCCGGCGCCGCGTTGCCATTGACCTTTGCGGCGGGGAAGCCGTTGAAGTGCGGCAGCAGATCGGGACCCGCGACCCATTGCGTCGTGACCAGCGCCGAAAGCGGCACCATCTGGCCGTTCGACGAGCGCGTGTAGAGCCGCGTCAGGTCCTCGGGGTTCTGTCGGAAGCGCGCGTCCGACTGCACGATCACCCACCACACGCGGCTGAACTGGTTGAACTGGCTTGCGGTGAGCGAGCCGAACTGCGCCTGGATCGCGCTGTAGATGTCGTCGATCGAGCAGCCGAGCAGCGTCGCCTTGTCGCGGTCGACGATCGCGCGGAGCTGCTGCGTGTTGGCGCGGAACGTCGACGAGAGCGTCGTGAGCTCGGGGCGCGTGCGTGCCTTCGCCAGGAATTCCTGCGTCACTTGGTCGAGTTGCGAGGGGTCGCCCGAGCCCGTGTCCTGGATCCAGAACTCGAAGCCGCCCGTCGTGCCGATGCCGGGGATCGGCGGCGGGGCGACGGGCAGCACGATCGCCTCCTGGATCTTCTGCGCCTCGGCGTACATGTGCAGAAGCACGGCACGCGCGTTCTGCGTGCGCGCGGCGTCGGTCGACGCGTAGCGCTCCTTGAAGTCCTTGAGCGTGACGAAGAAGGCGCCGGAATTGGTCTTGAAGCCGCTGTCGAGCAGGCTGTAGCCGGTGATCATCGAGCGCAGGTCCGTTCCGGGCGTCTTGGCGAAGATCGCGTCGACCTTCTCGGCGACCGCCTGCGTGCGATCGATGCTGGCCGCCTCGGGCATGATGATTGCCGCCATCACGTAGCCCTGGTCCTCGTTCGGGACGAAGCTCGACGGCAGCACAGTGAACAGATGGTAGATGAGGTAGAGGAAGCCGCCGAGGAGCACGAGCGCAATCGCCGAGCGCGCGATCGTCCACTCGACCGCGTGCCCGAAGCCGCGCGTCACCTTGTCGACCTGCCGGTTGAACCACGCGAAGAAGCCCCGCTGCGGCGGCGGATTGTGCGCAAGCATGAGCGCGCACATCGCCGGCGTCAGCGTCAGCGCGACAAAGCCAGAGATCGCAACCGACACCGCGATCGTGATCGCGAACTGCTTGTAGAGCTGGCCGGTGGTGCCGGGCAGGAACGCGGCCGGCACGAACACCGAGGCCATCACGAGCACGACCGCGACGAGCGAGCTCGCGATCTCGCCCATTGCCTTGATCGTCGCCTCCCTGGGCGGGAGGTGGTGCTGGTGCATGATCCGCTCGACGTTCTCGGTGACGACGATCGCGTCGTCGACGACGATGCCGATCGCGAGCACGAGACCGAACAGGGTGATGAGGTTGATCGAGAAGCCGAGCGCGAGCATGCCCGCGAGCGTCGTTACCAGCGAGACGAAGATCGCGACGGTGCAGATGATCGTCGTGCGGATGCTCTGCAGGAACAGGTAGACGATCAGCACGACGAGGACGACCGCCTCGAGCAGCGTGTGGATGACCTCTTCGATCGACAGCCGGACGAAGTCGTTGGTGTCGAGCGCGACGACGTAGTCGATCCCCTCGGGGAACCGCGCCTTCATGTCGGCGAGCGTCTGGCGCACCGCCTTCGACACGGTGAGGCCGTTCGCGCCGGGCTGCAGATAGACGGCGAGGAACGTCGTCGGCGTGCCGTTCAGCTTCGACTCGACGATGTACTGGCGCAGCCCCACCTCGGCCCGCGCGACGTCGCCGAGCCGCACGATCGCGCTGCCGTCCTGGCTCGCCTTGAGGATGATGTTCTCGTACTGCCGCGGGTCGAGGAACGGCGCCTGCGTGACGACAGGAAAGGTGAGCTCGACCGCGCCTGCGGTCGGCTGCTGGCCGATCTGGCCCGCGCCGAAGAGCGCGTTCTGCTTGTTGACGGCGTTCGCGATGTCGGAGGTCGTGATGCCGAGCGAGGCCATACGGTCCGGATTCATCCAGATCCGCATCGCCTGGTCGGCAACGCCCATCACCTGCGCCTGCCCGGCCCCCGGCACGCGTTTCAGCGCGTCGAGCACGTAGACGTTGGCGAAGTTCGCGACGTAGTCGGACGTGTAGCGCTCGCCCTTCGCAAACACGCCGATCAGCATCATGATCGACGACGACTTCTTCTGCACCGAGACCCCGAGCTGGGTGACCGCCGTCGGCAGCTGCGGCAGCGCGAGGTTGACGCGGTTCTGGACCTGCACCTGCGCGATGTCGGGATTGGTGTCGAGCGAGAAATAGACGGTCAGCGTGAGCTGGCCGTTGGCAGAGGAGGTCGACACCATGTACAGCATGTTGTCGACGCCGTTGATCTGCGCCTCGATCGGCGCGGCCACCGAGTCGGCGAGCGTCTTCGAATCGGCGCCTGGATAGGTCGCCGACACGGTGACCTGCACCGGCGTGATCGTCGGGTACTGCTGGACCGGCAGCACGACCATCGAGACCAGGCCGGCGATGCAGAGGATGATCGAGATGACCGCGGCGAAGATCGGCCGCTCGACGAAGAAGCGCGAGAACATCGGCGTCTGCGCCTAGTGGCCGACCGCGAGCTCGACGCGCCGTGCCTGCTCGTCGCTGCCGGTCCCGGTGACATCCTGCGGCGCTTTGAGCCGGATGCGATCGGCCGGGATGCCCTCGGCGACGAGCGCGTCGCGCACCGCCGCCGCGCGTCGCTTGGCGAGCTCGACGTTGGCGGCGTGGTCGCCGGTGCGGTCCGCGAAACCGGTGACGTCGATCGGGTTGGGGCCCGCCTTCATCGCGGGAGCGAATCCCTTGAGGAGGCGAAGCGCCTCGGCGTCGAGCGTCGACTTGCCCGACGCGAAATGGACCGTCAACGATGCGCCGGCGGGCGCCGACATCGGCGCGGTCTCGGGCGCGCCGGGCTTCGGTACGTAGGCCGTCGCCTTGACCAGCGCATCCGGCGCGAGGCGCAGCGCGCCATCGACGACGACCTGGTCGCCGGCAGCGAGACCCTGCGAGATGAACCACGAATCGCCGTACCAGTCGCCAACCTGCACCGGCCGCTGCTCGGCCTTGCCGGCCTTGTTGACGACCCAGACGAAATGCCCGCGCGCGCCCTGCTGAACCGCGCGCTGCGGGACGAGGATCGAGTTGGGCCGGACGGCGCCGATCAGTCGCGTGCGGACGTACTGGTTCGGCCGGAGCACGCCGTCCGGGTTGTCCACGGAGGCGCGGATCAGGAACGTGCCCGTCTGCGGGTTGTACGACGGGTCGGCGAACGTGATCCTGCCCCTGTGCGGGAAGATCGACCCGTCGACGAGCTCGATCTCGACCAGGAAGCTTCGATTCTCGGGCAGCCGTAGCAGACCCGACTTGGCCTCGTTGCGGATCCGCTCCATCTCGTTCTCGGAGATGCTGAAGTTGATCCACATCGGCGTCAGCACCGACACCGTCGTGAGCTGCGCGTTCTTCGCATCGAGGTATGTTCCGTCGGCGACCGCGGCGAAGCTCGAGACCCCGGTGACCGGCGAGGTGATCGTCGTGTAGGAGAGGTTGAGCTTCGCCTCCTCGAGCTGCGCCTTTCCCTGCTCGACCGCCGCCGAGGCGGAATCGTACTGGCCCTGCGCGTCATCGAGGTCCTTCTGCGAGAGGGCATTCTGCTCGGCGAGCGGCTTGGTGCGCGCGAGATTCGCCCTGCGCGACTTCGAGCGATGCCTGGCTGCGCGCCAGCGCCGCCGTTTGCGCGTCGACCTGCGCCTGGAACGGCTTCTGGTCCATCTGGAAGAGCACCTGGCCCGCCTTCACCACCGAGCCCTCGACGTAGACCCGCTTGTCGAGGAAGCCGGAAACGCGCGCCTGGATGTTGACGGCCTGCGAGCTCTGCGTCTGGGCGACATACGTGGCCGACACGGGCGTGTCGCGCGGCGCGACGGTGAGCACCGTCACGTCGGCCGGAGGCCGCTCGGCCGTCTTCTTCTCCTCCTTGCCGCATCCGGCGAGCAAGGCGAGCGACGCGAGCAGCGCGGCGGTTAGCGCCTGCGACGTCGATGCACGGGCAGGGTTCATTGGCGAATGCTCCGGAAGGAAGGAAGCGGAAATGGACGGCCCGCGGTGACCTGCGACCGCGGCCGCCGGCATTTGTACCGCACCGCCCCGATCTTGTCGACTCGACGCGCGGTGTCGTCGGCGTCGGCGGAGATCAACTCAGTGGCGGAAGTTGCCGCGCCGTCCGCAGTTGCCTGCAGCGCCTGGTAGCGTTCGATCGCCGCGCGCGCGTTGAACAGCATCCGCTCGCGGCCCAGCCGCTCGTCGAGGCCGGCATTGCGCACGACCTCGAGCACGCCGGGGTTGAGCGCTACGAGCCACACGACGGCGCCGCGCTCGGTCGCGCGCTTCTCGCCCTCGATGATCGCCTGCAGTGCCGAATATTCGATATCGGGCACGCGGCTCATGTCCACGGCGACCACGCGCGGCTTGTGCCGTGCGATCAGCGCGTTGATCTGATCCGACACGTTCTGTGCGTTGGCGAAGAAGAGACGGCCTTCCGGCCGCAGGATCAGCAGCCCTTCGAAGGTCTCGTCATCCGGATGTTCGGGGGAAAGCGGTCGCAGCACATCGGCCCCGCGCTTGCGGCCGATCACGTACACGCGCGGACGGGCGACCTGGCTCGCGAGCCCGATCATCGACACGATGATGGCCACGACGATGCCCTTGAGCGTGCCGAACGCGAGGACGCCGATGCACGCGATCAGCGCCCAGCGAAATTCCATCGTGCGCACCGCGCGGATGGCACGGAACTCGGCCGGCTGGATCAGCCCGACCGAATAGACGATGACGACCGCGGCGAGCGTCGCATTCGGCATCAGGCCCAGCAGCGGTGCGAGCAACAGCATCGTTGCTACGGCGGCGCCCGCGGTCACCAGCGATGCCTTCTGCGATTGTCCGCCCGCGGCGCGGACCACGGCCGTCTGCGACGTGCCGCCCCCGGCCGCCATCGCGCCGAACAGCGCACCGCCCACATTGGCGGCCCCCGTGGCGATCAGTTCGCGGTTCGCATCGATCGGAGGGTCGTCGGGGCGGGCAAACGCGCGACCCGCCGCGATCGTTTCGGTGAAGCTCATGAGCGCGATCCCGAGCGCGCCCGGCAGCAGTTGCACGATCAGCGCGGGATCCGGCAGCGTGAGCGACGGGAATCCCTGCGGAATCAGGCCGACCGTCGAAACCCCCAGGGCCTTCAGGCCCAGGAACCACGACGCCGCGATGCTGCCGCCGACGGCGACGAGGGGCGCCGGTGAGTGCGGCCACAGGCGCTCCATGCCGATCAGTATCGCGAACGTCGCGGCGGCGACCGCCAGCGTGATCAATGAGGTGTCGGGAACGTGTTGCACGACGCTCACGACGTCGGGGAAAAACCCCTGCTTGGTGATGTGGATCCCCAGCAGCTTCGGCACCTGGTCCAGCACGATCACGAGCCCGATGCCGGCCTTGAAGCCGGTCAGGACTGGCGCAGAGATGAAGTTCGCGACAAACCCAAGCTTGAGCAGTCTCGCGAGCAGGAGCATCGCTCCGACCAGCGCTGAAAGCGTAGCCGTCGCGGTCACCAGTTTGGCCGGGTCGCCGTCCGGTACGACCAGTCCAAGCTGTGTACCCGCCAGGATCGCGAGCGTCGTCGTGGAGCTCACGCTCAACACCCGCGACGACCCGAGCAACGCGTAGACCACCATCGGGATGAAGGCGGTGTAGAGACCCACTGCGACCGGCAGACCTGCCACGGTGGCGTAGGCCATGGCCTTGGGGAGGACAACCGCTGCCGCGGTCAAGCCAGCGATGACGTCGAAGCGAAGGCCGGCGGTACCGGACGGGCTTGCTCGCGCGTGGGTCGGATGCTGATTCATGCGGCTGCTCCTGGATTCTGGGCGAATGGACTCGACGTCAGGTTCCGCAAAGCGCTGGGGACCCGGCGCGATTGTAGCCTTGGGGTCCTTTCCATCGATTCGTGGCCCGGGCGTCCCCAAGATTCCCCGGGCGCCGTCTTGACTTGGCGCAAAGCCGGCAGGCGCGGTCGCGCTCAATCTGTCAGCTGGCGCGTGCCCGCAACGCGTGCCCTTCGCCCCGCCAGGGAAACCACCCGTGAATCCGCTCGCACCAGCACCGCGTGAAGGCGTAGCCGCGTTCCGGAATCCGCCGGACTTTTCGCTGGTGCTGGGCGGGCCGCTCTTCCAGCTTCTGCGTCGGGCGCATCTGTCCGACGATGCGCTGATGCTGGTGCGCCAGCGAATCATCGTCTTCGCGCTGCTGGCCTGGCTGCCGCTGCTGGTGCTCTCGGCCCTGGAAGGACAGTTGCTGGACGGCGGTGTGGCCGTGCCGTTCCTGATGGACGTGGAAGTTCACATCCGCTTCCTCGTCGCGATGCCGTTGTTGATCATCGCCGAGCTTGTGGTGCATCGGCGCATGCGTCCGCTCGTGCAGCAATTCCTGGAACGAAACTTGATTCCGGAAAGCGCGATGACGCGGTTCGAGGCGGCGGTCGCGTCGGCATTCCGGCTGCGCAACTCGGTGCTCGCCGAGGTGCTGCTGATCGCATTCGTCTATGGCGTCGGCATCCTGGTCGTGTGGCGCCAGTACCTGGCTCTCGGCACGGCGACGTGGTACGCGACACCGTCTGCCGAGGGCTCGAAGCTCTCTGTCGCCGGGATCTGGTATGGCTACGTGAGCCTGCCGATCTTCCAGTTCCTGCTGTGCCGCTGGTATTTTCGGATGTTCATCTGGATACGCTTTCTCTGGCAGGTGTCGCGCATCGAGTTGAGCCTGGTTCCCACGCATCCGGATCGCGTCGGCGGCCTGGGATTTCGTGGCCAACACGGCCTATGCCTTCGCCGTGCTCGCCGTGGCGCACGGCGCGATGCTCGCCGGACTGCTTGCCAACCGCATCTTCTTCCTCGGCGCCGCGCTGCACTCAGTTCAAGGCGGAGATCGCCGTCATGGTCGTGTTCGTGCTGTGCGTGATCCTCGGGCCGCTGCTGGTGTTTGCGCCTGCGCTCGCTCAGGCGAAACGGCAAGGCCTGCGCGAGTACGGAACTCTGGCCGAGCGCTACGTGCGCGAGTTCGATGCCAAATGGCTGCGCGGCGGCGCGGCCGCCGACGAGCCGTTCGTGGGCAGCGCCGATCTTCAGTCCCTTGCCGATCTCGGCAACAGCTACGAGCTGGTGCGAACGATGCGCATCGCGCCGATCACGCGGGACGCCGTCGTGCGCCTCGCCGCCGCGACACTCGTTCCGATCGTGCCGCTGATGCTCACGATGATGCCGCTGGAGGAACTGCTGAAGATGCTGTTTGGTATATTGTTCTAGGGAGCAGCGAACGCGAATGCGCGTTGACACTCGGCCGGCGCTGTTGATGACCGCGGCGCTCGCCGCCTGCGTGCTCGCGGGGGTCGCGTCGACGGCCCGTGGGCAGGACATCGAGCCGCGCGCCTATTCCAATGCCCCGATCGGCGTCAACTTCCTGATCGTGGGCTACGCCTACACGCGAGGCGGGCTGTCCTTCGATCCTGCGTTGCCGATCACCAATGCGAATCTCAACACGTCGAACGGCCTCCTCGCGTACGCGAGGGTGCTCGACCTGTGGGGGAAGTCGGCCAAGTTCGACGCGATCGTCCCGTACACCTGGTTGTCGGGCACGGCCGACTACCAGGGTCAGCCGGTGGAGCGGACCGTCAACGGGTTCGCCAACCCCGCGTTCAGGCTGTCGATCAATCTCTACGGGGCGCCGGCGCTTAGCCTGAAGGAATTCGCCGGCTGGGAGCAGGACCTGATCATCGGTGCGAGCCTGCAGGTGTCGGCGCCCTGGAGCCAGTACGATGCCAGCAGGATCGTCAACATCGGCACCAACCGCTGGTCCTTCAAGCCGGAGGCCGGGATCTCGAAGGCGATCGGTCCGTGGACGCTGGAAGCCCAGGCAGCGGCCACGATCTTCACCGACAACGACGATTTCTACGGCGGCAATACGCGTTCGCAGGACCCGCTCTACTCGCTGCAGGGGCACGTGATCTACGCCTTTCGCTCCGGCATCTGGGTTTCGGCCGATGCCACGTACTTCACCGGCGGGCGCACGACGGTGAATGGCGTGCTGAACAACGACCTTCAGCAGAACTGGCGTCTCGGGGCAACATTGGCGCTCCCGGTGGACCGGCTCAATTCGATCAAGCTCTTCGCCAGCAGCGGCGTGGCGGCGCGCACCGGGAACAACTACGATCTGATCGGCATCGCGTGGCAATATCGATGGGGCGGTGGATTGTGATGCTTGCGCGCGCAAGGGGCCGGGAATACGGCCGTCGAATTGCTCCTTCGCAACGTCGAGACTGTTTGCGTTGAGTCGAACTTGAGTTCACGGAGGCAGAGCATGAGCCCGGTCATCGTCGATGTGACGGAGCAGAAGCGCCTGAACGATGCGCGTGAGGCACAGGTCCCATGGAAGAAATGGGGACCTTACCTGAGCGAGCGGCAGTGGGGCACGGTCCGCGAGGATTACAGCGAAGACGGCAACGCGTGGAACTACTTCACCCACGACCAGGCGCGCTCGCGCGCCTACAAGTGGGGTGAGGACGGTCTCGGCGGAATCTGCGACGACAAGCAACGGCTGTGCTTCGCGCTCGCGTTGTGGAACGAGCGCGATCCGATCCTGAAGGAGCGCCTCTACGGCCTCACCAACAGCGAAGGCAACCACGGCGAGGACGTCAAGGAATACTACTTCTATCTCGACAGCACGCCGACGCACTCGTACATGAAGTATCTGTACAAGTATCCGCAGCGTGAGTACCCCTACCGGGACCTGATCGAAACGAACCGGAGACGATCGCGGGAGGAGCTCGAGTACGAGCTGCTCGACACCGGTGTCTTCGCCGACGACCGTTACTTCGACGTGTTCGTGGAGTACGCCAAGGCGGGCCCGGAAGACGTGCTGGTCCGCATCACTGTCCACAATCGCGGGCCGGAGGTGTCCCGGCTGCGCGTCCTGCCGACGCTCTGGTTCCGCAACACCTGGTCGTGGGGCGACGATGGTCGCAAGCCTTCGCTGCATGAAGCAGGGCCGGGCGACATTCAGGCGACGCACCAGGAGCTGGGCGAGTACTGGCTCCATTGCGACGGCGACCCGGAGCTGCTCTTCACCGAGAACGAGAGCAATGCGCAGCGTCTGTGGGGCCAGCCGAACGCGTCTCCCTACGTCAAGGACGCGTTCCACGCCTACGTCGTCTCGGGACAGCGCGAGGCGGTGAATCCCGCCAAGGCCGGGACCAAGGCCGCGGCCCACTATGTCCTCGACGTGCCCGGCGGCGGCAGCAAGACGCTCCGGCTGCGGCTGGCGGCCGCGAGAAGCAAGGACCCCTTCGGCGGTTTCGAGAACATCTTCAAGAGCCGCCTCGCCGATGCCGACGAGTTCTACGAGCGCATTGCCCCCGGATCGTTAACCGACGATCAGCGCCGGCTGCATCGCCAGGCGCTGGCGGGGATGCTGTGGAGCAAGCAGTACTACTACTTCGATCTGGAGCGCTGGCTGCGCGAGCACAGGAGTCATCCGCTGATCGAGTCGGCCCGCCGCGATGTGAGGAACACGGAATGGTTCCACATGCTGAACGCCGACGTGATCTCCATGCCGGACAAGTGGGAGTATCCGTGGTACGCAGCTTGGGATTTGGCCTTCCACACCGTTTCCCTGGCGCTGGTGGACTTCGATTTCGCGAAGGAGCAGCTGCTGCTGATGCTGCGGAGCCTCTACTTCCACCCCAGCGGGCAGATTCCGGCGTACGAGTGGAACTTCAGCGACGTGAATCCGCCGGTGCACGCCGCTGCGACGCTCTGGCTGTACAAGTACGAGAAGCAGCTGGGCCGGGCGGACCTGCGCTTCCTGGAGCGCTCGTTTCAGGGGCTGATGCTCAATTTCAACTGGTGGGTCAATCGCAAGGACCCGGCGGGCCGCAACGTCTTCGCCGGCGGCTTCCTGGGGTTGGACAACATCGGCATCTTCGATCGCAGCGCGCCGCTGCCGACCGGGGGCTCGCTGGAGCAGGCGGACGGGACGGCATGGATGGCGTTCTACTGCCAGAACATGCTGGAGATGGCGCTTATCCTGACCGAATACGACCCGATCTACGAGGAGATCGCCTTCAAGTTCATCCAGCATTTCATGTGGATCGCCTATGCGATGGATCGTCGCGGCGAGCACCACGACGAGATGTGGGACGAGCAGGACGGCTTCTTCTACGATCTGTTGCGGCTGCCCGACGGCCAGGCGATGCGCTTGAAGGTGAGGTCGATGGTGGGCCTTCTGCCGCTGTGCGCGTCGACGGTGTTCGAGGCGGATTCGGTCACTCGCTATCCGAAGCTGATGGAGCTGATCGCGCAGTTTCGCAAGCGCCACCCGGAACTCGTTTCCCAGGTGGCACCGACCGACGCGGGTTTCACTGGCTACAGAGGCCGGCGGCTGTTGTCGATCCTCACCAAGCAGAAACTCGAGCGCGTGCTCGGCTACCTGCTCGACGAGAACGAGTTCCTGGGGCCGCACGGCATACGGTCGCTTTCGCGCTATCACCTCGAGCATCCGTTCGCGTTCAACGTCGGTGGCCAGGAATACAGGGTGCAATACCTGCCGGCGGAATCGAATACCGGCATGTTCGGCGGCAACTCCAACTGGCGCGGTCCGGTGTGGATGCCGGTCAATTTGCTGATCGTCCGGGCGCTGGTGAATCTGTACAGTTTCTACGGCGACGAATTGAGGGTCGAGTGTCCGACCGGTTCCGGGCGGCAGATGACGCTGTTCGAGGTGGCGCAGGAGATTGTCCGGCGACTGACGGGCACGTTCCTGCGCGATGCCAATGGGAAACGGCCGGTCTACGGCGGGGCGGCGAAGTTCCAGGACGATCCGCATTGGCGCGACCTGATCCTGTTCTACGAGTACTTCCACGGCGACAACGGTGCGGGGCTCGGGGCCAGCCACCAGACGGGCTGGACGGGTCTGGTCGCGCCTCTGCTGGACTTGTTTGCGCGTGTCGACGCCAAAGACCTGCTGGAGACCGAACGCGGGCGCGTGCTGGCCAGAGTCATCAGGGAGCAAGTGGGCGGAGCAATGACCGCGCGAAGTGAAGGACCAAACGTGCGAACGTGTACCGGCACAGGATTGCTGAAGCTGCAACAAGATCACCAAGCTCGACGAATAGCGTGGAAGCGGCTCGATGCGTCGCAACCCCTGCCGAAGAGGGCGATTCCTCTCTCGCTTTTCGCGGACGACGAAAGGCAATGAGTCATGCGTGGACCTCCAATCCTGCGCCACGTTGACGCAAATCAACGGGGAACGACGAACGTGAAAGCAGAATTCCAACGGTCCGTCACTAGCGAATGTTCGACGCAGATGCCGGGCGTGTCGGCGAAATGGGAAATCGACCTGGATCGCGGAACCATGGTCGAGCAGAGGTTCGTCGCGATGTTGACGATGCCACGCCGTCGCGGTGCGGCGCGGCGCAGCGGTTCGGTGGCGCATCCGTGCCATGCCGGTGCGGCGGAGCGTTGCGGGAGCCCTGCCGTCTGGCGCCGTTAGTGTAGGATGATTGCCCCGCGCGCTGCGGCCCTGCGGTCCGGTCGCGGGGCCGCGTCACCTGTTCTCGCCGACGAGGACTGGCGGGCGCCAGTCCTTCGCCAGCTCCTGATACTCGAAAGATTCGCTGCGATGAAATTCCGAATGCCCCTGCGAGTGTCGTCTGCCGTTGCGCTCGCCGCGCTCGCCGTCCTGATCTTTCCACCGGTCGCGCACGCATCGTTTCTCCCGCCGGAGATGATGGACTCGGTGTCGATGGGCCTCGCCTGGTTCATCATCATCGTCATGCCGATCGCCGGGATCGTGCTGTTCTGGCTGGTGCACGTGCTGCCGGAGAAGATCGCGCACAAGCGCCATCATCCGCAGCGTGACGCCATCCACACGCTGTGCCTGCTTTCGCTCGTGTTCGGCGGCCTGCTGTGGCCGATCGCCTGGCTGTGGGCGTACACGAAGCCGGTCGCCTACCGCGGGGCGTATGGCACCGAGAAGCATGACGATTATTACCACGAGCTCGGCGAAAAGGCGCAGGCAGGTGAATTGCTCGAGCATGAGCTCGCGCATCTGCGCGAGGAGCTCGACGCGATGGCCGCCAAAGGGACGCTGACTGCGGAACTCAAGATCCTGAGGAGGGACCTGGCTACGGCGACGGCCGCGCAGGGCGGGTCTGTCACTGCGGAGCCGGCGTCCGGCGGGTCCGCTCCGAAGGCAGGGGGCGCCTGATGGAAGCCCTGCTGCTCGGAATCTACGCGTTCTTCGTCTGGCTGATCTTCATCAAGTTCAAGTGGCTGCCGTGGAACACGGCGTGGCAGGTCACGGTCGTCATCATCCCGATCGTCGCGCTGACGGCGCTGGTGCTGACGCTCAACGTCGTGGCCCCGTCGACGGCCGATGTTCGGGTCATCAAGTACGTCGTGCAGGTGATCCCCCAGGTGCGGGGACGGGTGACCGAGGTGCCGGTCGAGCCCAATCGGCTGGTCAAGAAGGGCGAGGTGCTGTTCCGGATCGATCCGACCCAGTACCAGAACGACCTCAACGTCGCCAAGGCGAAGCTCGCGGCCGATGAGGCCAAGCTCGCGCAGGCCGGCGCGGGCCTCGTCGACGCGTCCGCCGGCGCGCGGCAGCTGCAGGAACAATTGAAGTCCGCGAGCGGACAGGTCGCGTCCCTGCAGCCCAGACTCGAACTCGCGCGGCTGCGGGTCCGGCAGAACCGGGAACTGGTGGCTACGGGAGCGGGCGATCGCTTCGCGCTGGAGCAGGCCGAGGCCAACGTGACCGACCTTGAAGCGCAGCTCGCAACGGCGACGGCGAATGAAGCGCAGGTCGCGCAGAAGTTGTCGGGCCAGGTGAACGGCGAGCAGGCATCGGTCGCCGGGGCGCGCGCTCAGGTCGCGACCGCGAAGGCGCAGGTCGACCTGAGCCGCGCAGACCTCGCAAACGCGCAGTGGAACGTCGACCAGACGGTCGTCTATGCGCCGGCGAACGGCTACGCGATCAACGTCCAGCTGCGGCCGGGCTCGTTCGTTACCGCGTTTCCGGTGGCGCCGGCGATGAGCTTCGTCGAGGAAACCTACCAGGTGATCGGGCTCTACGCGCAGAACGAACTGCCGCTGGTCGAGCCGGGCAACGAGGCGGAGTTCGCCCTCTCGATGTACCCCGGGCGGATCATCAAGGCGAAAGTGGATTCGATCGTCTGGGCGCAGGGCCAGGGCCAGGTCGCGCAATCCGGCACGCTGCCGCAGACGGGCGCGTATCCCCAGGTGCCGGGCCGGTTCCCCGTCAAATTCGACGTCGAGGAGCGCGACCGCGATCTTTTCCTCGCTGCAGGGGCGGAGGGGCATGGCGCGATCTACACCGATCACGCGCACGCGATCCACATCGTGCGCATGGTCATCCTGCGCATCGGCGCGATCACCGATTACCTCGTGCTGAAGCTGCACTGATGCGCGCATTGCTCATGCACCCGACGATCCTTGCGGCGGCCCTCGCGGCCGCGTTGGCCGGTTGCGCACTCAACCCTCCGCCGACGACCGACGAGCTGCAGAAGCAGGCGCTGCCGCATACGACGGTGCCGGCGGCGTGGAAGGCAAGTGGCGGCGCGGCGGCGCCGGTGGCGGACCGGTGGCTCGCGACGTTCGACGATCCCGCATTGTCCGCCCTCGTCACCGAGGCGCTGGCCTACAACGCCGACCTGCAGGTGGCGGCGGCGCGCGTCGAGCAGGCGACCGGCTACGTGAAGGTGGCGAGCGGCGCGCTGTGGCCGTCGGTGGGCGTCGTGGGCCTCGCCGGTGGCAAGTCGGGCAGTGGCGGCGGCCTCGAGGGGATCTGGCTCAACGCGTCGCTGGAGCTCGACATCTGGGGCCGCCTGCGCTACGGGCGTGCGGCGGCCGAGGAACAGGCCGCGGCGTTCGCCGCCGACTACGCGTACGCTCGCCAGTCGCTGGCGGCCACCGTCGCCAAGAGCTGGTTCCTCGCGATCGAGGCCGGGCTGCAGCGTGGGATCGCGCAGGACGCCGTGCGCTCCGCCGACGATCTGCTGCGCATCGCGCAGGACCGATTGCGCATCGGCAACGGCAACGAGCAGGCGGTGGCGGAGGCGCGCGCGAGCGCCGGGACCTACCGCGACCGGCTGCGCGAGATCGAGCAGGCGCGCGAGCAGGCCCTGCGTGCGCTGGACCTTCTTGTAGGGCGCTATCCGGCGGCGGAGATCGCCGTCGCCGAGCGGCTCTCAACCATGCCCCCGTCCGCGCCGGTCGGCATGCCGTCGGAACTGCTCGAGCGCCGGCCCGACGTCGTCGCCGCGGAGCGCCGCGTCGCCGCTGCATTCGACCGCGTGGGCGAGGCGCGCGCGGCGATGCTTCCGCGCATCAGCCTGACCGCCGGAGGCAGCAGCGTGTCGAGCGAACTCATCGTGCTCAAGGACACGAGCAACCCGATCTGGAGCCTCGGTGCGAACCTGATCGCGCCGTTGTATCAGGGAGGCGCGCTGCGCGCGCAGGTCGAGATCCGCTCCGCCGAGCAGAAGCAGGCGGTCGCCGAGTACGCGCGCGCGGGGCAGCGGGCTTTCGGCGAGGTCGAGAACGCGCTCGCCGCCGAGAACGCGCTGCGCGATCGCTACGTCATTCTCGAGGCCACGACGCGCGACAGCGCGCGCGCGCTCGAGCTCGTCGCAAATCCAGTATCGCGTGGGGACGGTCGACCTGCGGGCGGTGGAGCAGAATCAGCTCGCCTTGTATTCGGCCCGGATCTCGCTCCTGCGGGTCCAAACCGAACGGTTGGCGCAGCGCGTCAATCTCTACCTCGCGCTCGGGGGCGGTTTCGACCTGGCGGCGATGGAGCCGGTGGCGACGCAGTGATGCAACGACCGAGGTGACGGCCGCTGGTCCGGTGAATGGAATCAAAGGAGACGAAGATGGCGAAGAAGAAAGCGGCAGCGAAGGACGCGGCGAAGGGCAAGGCAAAGAAGGGCAACGGCAATTCCGCAAAGGCGGGCGGGAATAGCCGCGGCCCCTCGAAGCCCGACGAAGAGCTATCGACCAAGGACTACAACCGTGAGCTCAAGAAGCTCCACGCCGAGCTGGTCAAGCTGCAGGAGTGGGTGAAGCACGCCGGCCTCAAGGTCTGCATCGTCTTCGAGGGCCGCGACGGCGCTGGCAAGGGCGGGACGATAAAAGCGATCACCGAGCGGGTGAGCCCGCGGGTGTTCCGCGTGATCGCGCTGCCGACGCCGACCGAGCGCGAGAAGTCGCAGATGTACGCGCAGCGCTACATTCCGCACCTGCCGGCGGCCGGCGAGGTCGTCATCTGGGACCGCAGCTGGTACAACCGCGCCGGCGTCGAGCGCGTGATGGGCTTCTGCACCGAGGAAGCCGCGCAGCAATTCCTCAAGCTGGTGCCGCTGTTCGAGAAAGTCGTCGTCAACTCCGGCATCATCCTGCTCAAGTACTGGCTCGAGGTGAGCCCGGACGAGCAGACACGGCGGCTCAGTGCGCGCATCGACGACGGCCGCAAGATCTGGAAGCTCTCGCCGATGGACATCAAGTCCTATACGCGCTGGGACGATTACACGAAGGCGCGCGACGAGATGTTCGCGGCGAGCGACACCGCGTGGGCGCCGTGGTACGTCGCGCGCTCTGAAGACAAGAAGCGGGTGCGCCTCAACATCATCTCGCACCTGCTCTCGCGGATCGCCTACAAGTCCCCGCCGCGCGAGAAGGTGAAGCTCCCGAAGCGCAAGGTGCGCGCGCAGCCGCCAGCGGACTCGGTCAAGCTCGTCCCCGAGAAGTTCTGACCCTGGCGGGCGGCGCACCTGCGCGGCGCGTCGACGCCTTTGCTCCGAACCGCTGCCGATACCACCGCGAGAAGGCGCTCGGCGCGGAAAAGCCGAGCAGCGATGAAACCTCGGTGAGCGCGCGGCGCGGCTCCTTCACGTAGCGTTCGGCAAGCTCGACGCGGATAGCCTCTACGATGCGCGAGAACGTCTGACCCTCCGCAGCCAGGTGGCGATGGATCGTCCGACGGTCGATGCCCAGATGCTGCGCGGCCCGGTCGATCGTACAGGCGCCAGTCGGCAGGAGCATCACGACCAGCTCGCGTACCCGTGAAGTCATGTCGTCCGCGCCGCCCGTCGGTTGCGTCTCCAGCAACTGCCGCGCCATCCGTGCGATTCCGGGATCGGCATCCGGATTGGCTATCTCGAGGTCGCTGCGCGCGCACACGATGCCGTTGAAATCGTGGCCGAACTCGACGTTGCGGCCGAAGACGCGGTCGTGCACGCTGCGATCGGCGGGCGCGTCGTGCGCGAAGCAGACGCGCCGCGGATGCCAGTCGGCGCCCAGGAAGATGCGCAGGATGCGGAAGGCGACGCCGATCGCGAGCTCGGTCGACTGTCGAATCTGCCCTGAATCTCCCACGATCAGTTCCTCGCGCAGCACGACGACGTCGCCGGCTTCCTCGACGGTCAGGAACAACGCCTCGTTCAGGCGGTTGCCGTAGCGCGCGAGCGTCTCGACGGCGAGGCGAAGCGTCGGCTGCTCGCGGATCAAGAGCCCGAGGGGGCCGAGATTGGACAGCCGCCGCGCCTCGGCCATCATGAGCCCGAACGCTTCGATCCCGCTCCTCTCGGCGGACGCCTCGAGCAGGCGCCGCACCGTGTCGACCGGAATCTTGATCTCGGGCTCGCGCAGGCATCGGGCCGGCAGCCCGAATTCGGCCAGCATCCGATGGGGATCGAGGCCGACCTTGCGCGCGACTTCGGCGTAATTCGTGAGGCTGGCGCTGCGAATGAGGCCGATAATCATTTGGATTCGCAACTGTCTCCAAGAGTCAAGTCTATGTCACGCCGGGTCAATCCGAAAGGCCGGGGAGTAGCCACAATGCGGCCATCTCACCATGGCCCATCTGATGCACATCGCAGAGTTCGATCCGGCGGACCACCGCCCGGTAGCCCGCCGCACGGCGTGGACCGTCTTCACGGTCCTGTTCCTGCTCATGGTCGTCGATTACGTCGATCGCCAGGTCGTGGTCTCCATGTTTCCGCATCTCAAGGCGCAATGGACGCTGTCCGACAGCCAGCTCGGCGCGCTCGTTTCGGTCGTGTCGGTCACGGTGGCGCTCGGCGCGGTTCCGCTGTCGCTGCTGGCCGACCGGTGGAGCCGCGTCAAGAGCATCTTCCTCATGGCGCTGGTGTGGAGTCTTGCGACGATCACCTGTGCATTCGCCGGCAGCTACCTGCAACTCCTGGGCGCGCGCAGCGCCGTCGGACTGGGTGAGGCCGCCTACGGCACGGTCGGCGCAGCGCTGATCGCGAGCCTCTTTCCACCGCGGATGCGGAGCACCGTGCTGGGCGCATTCCTCGCTGGCCGGTATCGTGGGTTCGGTGTTCGGCGTGATGCTCGGCGGCGTGATCGCCGAGCGCTGGGGCTGGCAGGCGGGGTTCGGTTCGGTAGGAATACCGGGGCTCTTCCTCGCCGTCCTGTTCCTGCTGGTGGTACGCGACTACAAGACGATTGCGCTTCCCCGGCGGGGACCCGCCGGCGGCGGAGTCAAGGTCGCGGCGAGCGCCGTGATCGCCGAGCTGCGCCGACCGCGCACGGCGCTCGTCACGTGTCTCGGCGCGGGCCTCAACCTGCTCGTGGTCTCGACGACGTGGGCCTGGCTGCCGAGCTACTTCAATCGCTTCTACGGAATCGCTCCCGACAAGGCCGGCATCAAGACCGCGGTCGTCGTGCTGGTCGGCGGTCTCGGGGCGCTCGCTGTGGAGCGTGATCGCCGATCGCCTGACGCCGAGCCTGCCGCGAGCGAGACTGCTCGTGCCGGCGGCGACGGCGGTCCTGACCACCGTCTTCATGGTGGCGGCTTTCGCGGGATTTCCGCCGGGCAACGCGCAGTACGCCCTGATCATCGCCGGCGGCTTGATGATGGCCGGCAGCGTGGGCACGACGGACGCGGTCGTGATCGACGTCATCCATCCGGGGCTGCGGGCCACGGCGGTGTCGATCCTGTCGCTAATGCGCAACCTGTTCGGCCTCGCGGGCGGCCCGCTCCTCGCCGGCGCGCTCTCCGATAGGTATGGCCTGGATTTCGCGCTGTCGGTCGTACCGCTGTTCTGCCTGCCCGCGGCCGTGTTGTACCTGATCGCATCGCGCAGCTACGAAGCGGACCTCAGGGGCGCGGCATCCGTCGCACAGGTGCCGAGCGCCGCAGCCGCACCGCAGGTGCCGCAACAACTCGCCACTGGAAGCGCGCCATGAATCCGGACGATCTGCTCAGGCCCTCCCGGCCGGTAGCCTCGCGCAAGCGCGCGAGCGGCAACTGGAATCCCGATTGGGAGCCGTTCGCCAAGCTGGATCCTGCCTGGACCGAAAAGGTGATCGCGCTGGCGATCGCGCCGGCGGTCGCCGGAGCGCTCGATGCGAAGACGATCGAGCTCGATCGGCATCGCGCTCGACGCGTCGTGCACGCACATGTACGCGCCCGGCGTCCGCCGGCACATCCAGCGCGCGCTCAAGGCGGGCGCGACGAAGGAAGAGATCACCGCAGTCCTGCAGCTCGCGAGCATGCAGGGCATGCACAGCATGTGCCTCGGTGCGCCGATCCTGCTCGAGGAGCTGGACGCGCACGCGCAATGCGAAGACTGACCAATCAACCGAAACTCCAAAGGAAATGGCATGAACTTTCTCGACGGATCTCTGTTCCCCGAAAACCAGGAAAAGCTCGTCATCACCGCCGCACCGTACGGCCCCGAGTGGGTGCCTTCGGACTTTCCAGAGGACATTCCCGTCACGATGGAAGCGCAGGTCCAGAAGGCGGTGGACTGCTACAACGCGGGCGCAACCGTGCTGCACCTGCACGTGCGCGAGCTCGACGGCAAGGGCTCCAAGCGCCTGTCCAAGTTCAACGAACTGATCGCCGGCGTGCGCAAGGCCGTGCCGGACATGATCATCCAGGTCGGCGGCTCGATCTCCTTCGCGCCCGAGACCGAAGGCGCCAACGCCAAGTGGCTGTCCGACGACACGCGCCACATGCTGGCCGAGCTCGATCCCAAGCCGGATCAGGTCACCGTCACCGTCAACACCACGCAGATGAACGTCGTGGAGCAGATGGAAATCGAGGACATCGCCGGCACGTCGCTGGCGGAGCCGCAGAACTACCAGGCCTACCGCGAGATGATCGTCCCCTCCAACCCGGGCTGGGTCGAGGAGCACGTGCGCCGCCTGAGCGCCGCCGGCATCCAGAGCGCCTTCCAGTTCTACAACATCAACAGCTACGAGACGGTGGAGCGCATGATCCGCCGCGGCGTCTACAAGGGCCCGCTGGTGATGAACTGGGTGGCGATCGGCGGCGGCATGGACCAGCCCACGATCTACAGCCTGGCCCACTTCCTGCGCGCCATCCCCGACGGCGCGATGCTGACCGTGGAAAGCAGCATGCGCAACGTGCTGCCGATCAACATGATGGGCCTGGCCATGGGCCTGCACGTGCGCTGCGGCATCGAGGACAACCTCTGGAACCAGTCGCGCACGGCGAAGATGACCACCGTGCAGCAGATCGAGCAGCTGGTGCGCATCGCCCGCGAGTTCGGCCGCGAGGTGGCGAGCGGCAAGGAAGCGCGCGAGATCTGCAAGATCGGCGTGTTCTACGACACGGTGGAAGAGACGCTGGCCGCCAACGGCTTCGCCCCGAACGCCAAGGGCCGACAGCAGGGCTTCCTGCGCAAGGCTCGCGTGAGGCGACCATGGCGCAAGCGATCCGCATCCACACGACGGGCGGGCCGGAGGTGCTGCGGCTCGAAGAGGTCGCCGTCGGCAATCCCGGCCCCGGCCAGGCGCGGCTGCGCCACGTCGCCGTCGGCCTCAACTTCGCCGACACCTACTTCCGCACCGGCCTCTATCCGGTGCCGCTGCCCAACGGCATCGGCGTCGAGGCGGCCGGCATCGTCGAAGCGGTCGGCGAAGGCGTGACCAACGTCGCGCCCGGCGATCGGGTGACCTACACCGGCTTCCTCAACACGCTCGGCGCCTACAGCACCGAGCGCGTGATCCCGGCGGCGCCGCTGATCAAGCTGCCTCCCGCGATCTCCTGCGAGACCGCGGCGGCGATGACGATGCGCGGGCTCGACGTCCGCGTACCTGCATGCGCCGGATCTGGCCGTTGCAGGCGGGCGACACGATCCTGCTGCACGCCGCCGCCGGCGGCGTCGGCCTGATCGTCTCGCAGTGGGCGAAGCTCCTCGGGCTGACGGTGATCGGCACCGTCTCGTCGGAGGCGAAGGCGGCGCGTCGCGCGCGCGCACGGCTGCGATCACGTCATCGACTACTGCGCGCGAGGATGTCGCGAAGCGCGTGCGCGAGTTGACCGAACGGCATCGGCGTGACGGTCGTGTTCGACAGCGTCGGCAAGAGACACCTTCGCGGCATCGCTCGACTCGCTCAAGCGGCGCGGGCTGCTCGTGTGCGTGGGGACGGCCTCGGGCCCGATCCCGCCGATCGATGCGACGCAACTCGCGATCAAGGGATCCGTGTACGTCACGCGGCCGGCGCTCGCCGACTACATCGCCGATCCCGGCGGAGAAGAACGCGCTCGCCGGCGAGCTCTTCGAGCCACGTCGCCGCGGGACGGATCAGGATCGAGATCAACCAGCGCTATCAGCCTGCAGGATGCGGCGCAGGCGCACCGCGATCTCGAGTCGCGCAAGACGACCGGCTCGTCGATCTTCGTGATCTAGGAGAACGCAATGACGGACACTACCACCCTCGCAAAGGCCCCTGCGCAGGTTTCCGCGCGCGGCTCGATCAAGGTCGAGCCGCTGACCTGCGCGATCGGCGCCGAGCTCTCCAACGTGAACCTCGGCGTCGCGTCGCGCGACGCCGGGCTCGTCGCCGAGATCCGCGCGCTGCTGCTCAAGCACAAGGTCCTGTTCTTCCGCGACCAGGACATCACGCGCGCGGAGCACGTCGCGTTCGCGCGGCACTTCGGCGAGCTCGAGGACCATCCGGTGGCCGGCAGCGATCCGGACCATCCGGGCCTCGTGCGCATCTACAAGTCGCCCGACGCGCCGATCGACCGCTACGAGAACGCCTGGCACACCGACGCCACGTGGCGCGAGAAGCCGCCGTTCGGCTGCGTGCTGCGCTGCGTCGAGTGCCCGCCGGTCGGCGGCGACACGATGTGGGCCAACATGGCCGAGGCGTACAAGCGGCTGCCCGAGGACATCAAGGCGAAGATCGCGGACCTGCGCGCGCGCCACAGCATCGAGGCCTCGTTCGGCGCCGCGATGCCGATCGAGAAGCGCCTCGCGCTGAAGGCGCAGTATCCCGACGCCGAGCATCCGGTCGTGCGCACGCACCCGGAGACCGGCGAGAAGATCCTCTTCGTCAACGCGTTCACGACGCACTTCACCAACTTCCACACGCCCGCGAACGTGCGCTTCGGCCAGGACGCGAATCCCGGCGCGAGCCAGCTGCTCAACTACCTGATCAGCCAGGCGTTCATCCCCGAGTTCCAGGTGCGCTTGCGCTGGAAGCCGAACAGCATGGCGATGTGGGACAACCGCTGCACGCAGCATTACGCGGTGATGGACTACCCGCCGTGCCATCGCAAGATGGAGCGCGCCGGGAATCATCGGCGACAAGCCGTTCTGACGCCGCGGACGTTTCGCAGGAGCAAGCCCATGTATCGCCACCTGATGGTCCCGCTCGATGACTCGCCGCTGTCGGCCGAAACCGTCGGCCGCGCCGTCGAGCTCGCCCGTGCGCTCGGCGCGAAGGTGACGTTCTTTCACGCGCAGGCGGACTACGGGGCGTCGAGCATCGGCGCACTCGAGCGCGTGATGTCGCCGGCGGCGTTCAACGAGAACGTGGCGGGCGAGGCGCGCGCGATCCTCGCCAAGGCCGAAGTCGTCGCGCGCGAGCGCCGGCGTGGCCTCACGACTCGCTCGTCATGACGAGCGACCGGCCGCACGAGGCGATCCTCAGACGCCGCAGAGGCACGCGGCTGCGACCTGATCTTCATGGCGTCCCACGGCCGCCGCGGCGATCAAGGGGCTGATGCTCGGGCTCGCAGACGCAGAAGCGTGCTGCAGCACACGACGATTCCGGTGCTGGTGTCCGCCGTCGAGAGCAACCTGCCGCACGCCGAGGTTCGTGCGCCGCTCGCGATCATCCGCGACGAGCATCGGTCGCTTGCCGCGGTGATCCACGGACTCGAATACCTGGTCCGCGAGGCGCGCGATGGGCGTGCGCCGCCGTCGTTCCCGCTGCTGCGGGCGATGCTGTACTACATCAAGGCGTTCCCCGAGAAGCTGCATCACCCGAAGGAGGACGCGTACCTCTTCCGCAAGCTGCGCGCGCGCACGCAGGAATTCGACGCGACGCTCGACGAGCTGGAGCGCCAGCACGTCGAAGGCCACGCGCACGTCGAGGAGCTCGAGCAGAGCGTCGCCGCCTACGAAGCGGATCCGGCCGGCAGGGTTCGCCCGCTTCGCAGCGGCGGTGCGAGACGTTTCGCGACGGCGCAGGGCGAGCACATGGCGCTCGAGATCCAAAGTGATCATTCCCGCCGCGCGGAAGCATCTGACCGAAGGCGACTGGGCGGAGATCGGCGCCGCGTTCGCCGGGAACGGCGATCCTCGCTTCTCGGTGGACAACGACGAGGAGTTCCGGCAGCTGTTCGCGCAGATCATGAATCTCGCGCCCGAGCCGGTGGTCGGCCAGGCGGAGCGCGACTGAGATGTTCGCGCTGAACGCCACGCCGGAGAGCGCGACGCCCGACCGCCTGCCGGCGTGATCGCGATCGAGTAGCCGCAACACGAATCGAAGCATCCCGGGCATCCACGACAAGCGCGGCCGCTCCGGACACCGCAACACATCGACGCAGCATCGACATTTCGCACGGGAGATCGACAACATGCAACACCAAATGACAACACCCTGCCGCGCCCGGTTCCGGCGCCGAGTCGCCTCGCTGGCCATCGCATCCGCTGCTCGCAGGCGCGGGCACCGCGCAGGCCTTCGAGATCCCGCCGGCAACCCGGACCTCGCGGTGCGCTGGGACAACACGGTCCGCTACAACCTCGGCGTGCGCGCGCAGGGGCAGGACCCCGACGATCCTCGGCAGCCCGAACTTCGACGACGGCGACCGCAACTTCAGCAACGGCTCGATCGTCACCAACCGCTTCGACGTGCTGTCGGAATTCGACCTCGTCTGGCAGAAGAAAGTTGGCTTCCGCGATCAGCGACGCCGCGTGGTGGGACGCCGCGTACAACAACCTCGACAACACGAACACCGCGACGGCGAACACGCTGGTCGAACGGCCTGCCGGTGGCGGGCGTGCTGCTCCCCGTACACGAAGCGCTACGCCAAAGGGGCGTCGGGCGAGTGGCTCGACGCGTTCGGCTTCGCCAACTTCGACGATCGCCGACATGCCGTTCAACGTCAAGGCCGGGCAGCACACGGTGTTCTGGGGCGACAGCCTGCTCCTGGGCGGCGCCGATCCACGGCGTCTCCTATGCGCAGAACTCGCTCGACGTGTGGAAGGGCTTTGCGACTCCGGGCTCCGAGGCGAAGGAACTGTTCCGTCCGCGCGGCGGGATCACGATCCAGGCGCAGCCGCTGAACGACCTGTCGGTCGCCGGCCAGTGGTTCTACAACTGGCAGGCGATCCGCGTGCCGGAATCGGGCAGCTACCTGACGGTCAACGACGGGCTCCAGTTCGGCGGCGATTCGACGATCTTCGGCCCGAATCCCGTTCGCCGCGCTGATCCCGGGCGCGCCGGCGTACCTGCGCCTGTGGAACACGACCGGGGTCAGCCTCGCGCTACTCGCGGCAGCCTCGGCGACTGGGGCCTCTCCGCGCGCTGGAGCCCGGCAGTGGCTCGACGGCACGCTGGGCTTCTACTACCGCAACACGACCGACATCCTGCCGCAGGTCGTGGCGACCATCGGCGCCGTACCCGGCGTGCCGGCCGCGACCTGCACGGCGATCGGCGGCACGGCTGGTGCCGGGGGCGTGCATCGTCAACAAGAACGCGACCAACGCCGCCGACCTCACGCAGAACGGCAAGCTCGGCACCTACAGCCTCGCCTACGGCGACAACATCCACATCTCCGGCGTGACGCTGTCGAAGGAGTTCGCCGGGATCTCGGTCGGCGCCGAGCTCTCGTACCGCGAGAACATGCCGCTGCTGAGCGACCCGGTCATCGTGCTGCCGGCGCCGCTCGTCAACCGCGCCGCGGGCCAGATCGCGACGACCGAGGTGCCGGCGAACGGCACGCCCGGTGCGCTCGGCAATACGATGCACGGCCTCGTCAACGCGATCGACATCTTCCCCAAGACCGCGCTGTTCGACACGGCGACGCTGCAGGGCGAACTGACCTGGATGCAATGGTTGAAGGTGACCCAGAACGAGGCGGTGTTCCAGCGGTCGCGACAGCTACACCGCGATCGACAAGGTCACGAAGAACTTCTTCGGACTCGCGATCAACTTCACGCCGACCTGGTTCCAGGTGTTCCCGGGCGTGGACATCCTCGGCGCCGATGACCTGGAGCCAGGGCATCTCCGGCAACGCGGCCGTGCTGCTCGGCGGCAACGAGAACGCCGGCAACTACAGTGTCGGCGTCGCCGCCGACATCTACCAGAAGTACCGGTTCGATCTCAAGTACACCGGCTATTACGGCAATTACTCGACCAGCCCGACGACCGCCACACCTGCCGGAGGCGTCATGGGCGTGGCCAACGGCGTCAACGCGGCGCTGTCCGATCGCGGCTGGGTTTCGCTCACCTTCAAGACCACGTTCTAAGAGGAACACAGACATGTTTCGCAAATCATTGATGGCCATCGCCATCGCTTCGCTCGCCGCCGGCTCGGCGCTCGCGGCCGTCTCGGCCGACGAAGCCAAGCAGCTCGGCACGACGCTGACCGCGGTCGGCGCAGAAAAGGCCGGCAACAAGGACGGCACGATTCCCGAGTACACCGGAGGCATCAAGCCGCCGGCGGACTTCAAGGCCGGCAGCACGGTGCGGACCGACCCGTTCGCGAGCGAGAAGCCGCGCCTCGTCGATCACCGGCAAGGACATGGCGGCCGAGGCCGACAAGCTGACCGAGGGCACGAAGGAACTGCTCAAGCGCTACCCGACGATGCGCGTCGACGTCTACCCGACGCATCGCACCGTCGCCGTGCCGCAGCGGATTCTCGACAACACCGCGAAGAACGCCACCGGCGCGAAGACCGTCGAGGACGGGGTTGCGCTCGAGAACGTCCTGGCCGGCTATCCGTTTCCCGATTCCCAAGACCGGCTCCGAGGCGATCTGGAATCACCTGCTGCGCTACAGCGGCCTGGGCTATGACGGCCCGCGCTACAGCAACTACAACGTCGACTCGGCCGGCGTCCCGACGCTCGCGGTGACGGCCGACGCCTACTGGGCGTGGCCCATCTACGACCCGAAGAAGTCGGGTGTGCTCGAGCGCCGCCGAGCCGTATTTCTACAGCAAGCTGCTCTACGTCGGCCCCGCCCGGCGCGCCGGCGAGGCGGTCCTTATCGTCGACGCGGTCAACCCGCTGAAGCAGCCGCGCCGCGCCTGGCAGTACCTGCCGGGACAGCGCCGCGTCAAGCTCGCGCCCGACCTCGTGCTGCGACACGCCGAACCCGGGCGCCGCCGGTGCCGGGACCTGGGACGACGTGTCCGTGTTCAAGGGCGCGATCGACCGCTTCGACTGGAAGCTCGTCGGCAAGAAGGAGATGTACGTCCCGTACAGCAGCTATCGGCTGACCTACCACAAGGACGCCGCCGACATCACGAAGCCCAACCACATCAATCCGGATCTCGTGCGCTGGGAGCTGCACCGCGTCTGGGTGGTCGAGGCGACGCTCAAGCCGGGCAAGCGCCACATCTACGCCAAGCGGACGTTCTACCTCGACGAGGACAGCTGGATGGCGGTCGCGTCCGACCAGTACGACGCCAACGGCAAGCTGTATCGGTCGAGCTTCGCGTTCCCGTCGTACAGCTACGACGTGCAGGCGCCGTTCGGCGACACGTTCGCGATCTACGACTTCACTTCGGGCGTGTACAACATCACCGGGCTGTTCGGTCCGCACAACGGTCTCAAGTACATGACCGAGCTGCCGAAGGAAAGCTTCTGGTCGCCGGAAGCGCTGGCCGGCGCAGGCGTTCGCTGAGCGGACACGCCGTTCTCCATAACTCAAAGCCTCCCGGCGCGGCGCGCATCACGACGCGGCGCCGGCGGGCGCTCCGATCCCGCGAAACATGACCGCACTCCGCGCCATTTCGATCGCGCTGGCCGCCGTGCTGGCGGCCTCGCCGGCCGCCGCAGCGAACGCAGGCCGGCTTCGCCGACGTGCTCGACACGCCGGCGCTGATGTCGCCGCTCGCGAGCAAGAGCCTGCTGAGGCGGTTGCGCGTGCCGGCAGCTGGCTCGTCGCCGTCGGCCAGCGCGGGCACATCGTCGTTTCGACCGACGGCGGCGTGACCTGGAAGCAGTCGCCGGTGCCGGTGAGCTCCGATCTGACGGCGGTGTTCTTCGTCGACGACGAAGAAGGCTGGGCGGTCGGTCACGACGGCGTGGTCCTGCACACCGAGGACGGAGGACTGACTTGGGCGCTGCAGCTCGACGGGCTGCAGCGCCAACGAGCTGCCTGGTCGCAGTCGCTGCAGCAGCCGCGCGTGGCGCTGCCGGCAGCCGAGCAGCGAAGAGACTGCTGGAGGAGGCGAAGCGCTACAAGGAGCAGGGCGCGGACAAGCCGTTCCTCGACGTCTGGTTCGCCGACGCGAACAACGGCTACGTCGTCGGCGCCTACAACCTGATCTTCCGCACTGCTGATGGCGGCAGGAACTGGGAGCCGTGGTTCGAGCGGACGGACAATCCCAAGTTCTTCAATCTGTACGCGATCCGCCCGGCCGCCGGCGGTCTCTTCATTGCGGGCGAAGGCGGGCTGGTGCTGAAGCTCGATCCCGATGCGCAGCGGTTCCACGCGCTGCAGGTTCCGTACAAGGGGAGCTTCTTCGGCGTGGTTGGCGACCGGGCGGACGTCCTGGTCTTCGGGCTGCGGGGCAACGCGTTTCGCAGCGCCGACGGCGGCCAGACCTGGAGCAAGGTCGAGGTCGGTCTTCCGGCGTCGATCGTCGCCGGGACGACGACCGGCGAGGGCACGATCGTGCTGGCCGACGCAGGGCGGGCGGATCGCGGTCAGCCAGGATGGCGGGCGAACGCGTTCAGGCCGGCGCTGCTTGCCCCCACCATGCCGCTGGCGGGCATCGCCGACGCCGGCAACGGGCGGATTCGCGCTGGTTGGCCTGCGCGGCGTGACGGTCGCGGAACTGGCCGCCCACTAATCTCATCGCGCCGCGCTGCGGCGCGAAGGAAACTCAAATGGCTGGTGTCGCCGACGATCTGGAACAGATGCCCGTCGTACGCAGGCTCGCCGACTTCGACCGGAAGTCCGGCAACCTGCTCGAGCGGCTCGTCTTCAACAACCGCCTGGCGATGGTCATCGTCTGCGCGCTCGTCACCGTCGTGCTGGGCTACTTCGCGGCGACGAAGCTCGTGCTGAACGCGAGCTTCGAGAAGATGATTCCGCAGAGTCAGCCCTACATCAAGAACTACCTCACCTACCAGAAGGACCTGCGCGGGCTGGGCAACGCGATCCGCGTAGTTGTCGAGAACACCGACGGCGACATCTTCGACCCGCAGTACCTGGAGGTGCTGAAGCAGGTCAACCGACGAGCTGTTCCTGACGCCAGGGGTGGACCGCGCGTGGGTGAAGTCGCTGTGGACGCCCGGCGTGCGCTGGACCGAGGTGACCGAGGAAGGCTTCCGCGGCGGTCCGGTCATGCCGGACGGCTACGACGGCTCGCCGAAGAGCGTCGAGCAGCTGAAGGAGAACATCGCGCGCTCGGGGATCGTCGGGAGTCTCGTCGCCAACAACTTCAAGTCGAGCATGATCTTCGTGCCGTTGCTCGACAAGGAGCCTGGCACCGGCAAGCCGATCGACTACCACGGCCTGTCGAAGGTGCTGGAGGAGAAGATCCGCGCCAAGTACGAGCTCGCGAAGACGGCTGGACCAGACGGTCAAGGCGAAGGAGACGCCGAAGATCAGGATCCACGTCATCGGCTTCGCCAAGCTGATCGGCGAGCTGATCGACGGGCTGCTCAAGGTGATGATGTTCTTCGGCGATCGCAGCGCTGATCGCGACGGCGATCATCTACGCCTACACCCGCTGCGTGCGCAGCACGGTGCTGGTGATCGCCTGCTCGATCGTTGCGGTGGTCTGGCAGCTGGGGCTCATCGCGCTGTTCGGGCTTCGAGCTCGACCCGTTCTCGATCCTGGTGCCGTTCCTGGTGTTCGCGATCGGCGTGTCGCACGGCGCGCAGAAGATGAACGGCATCATGCAGGACATCGGCCGCGGCACGCACAAGCTGGTGGCGGCGCGCTACACGTTCCGCCGGCTGTTCCTCGCCGGGTTGACGGCGCTGCTGGCCGACGCGGTCGGCTTCGCGGTGCTGATGGTGATCGACATCCCGGTGATCAAGGAGCTGGCGCTGACGGCGAGCATCGGCGTCGCGGTGCTGATCTTCACCAACCTGCTGCTGCTGCCGGTGCTGCTGTCGTACACCGGCGTCAGCAAGCGCGCGGCCGAGCGCAGCCTCAAGGAAGAGCGCGAAGAGACCCGCGGCAAGGGCCTCGGCAAGCTGTGGCTCCTGCTCGACCGCTTCACCACGCGCAAGTGGGCGATGCGGCGCGATCGGCGTCGCGGCGGTGCTCGCCGTGGCCGGCTTCGCCGTGTCAGCACGCAACTGAAGATCGGCGACCTCGACCCCGGCGCGCCGGAGCTGCGGCCGGATTCGCGCTACAACCGCGACAACGCGTACATCACCGCCAATTACGCGCTCTCGAGCGACCAGTTCGCGGTGATCGTCAAGACCGACAAGGAAGGCTGCCTCAAGTACCGGACGCTGGTCGAGGCCGACCGGCTCGCGTGGCTGCTGCGGCAGGTACCCGGCGTGCAGACCACGGTGTCGCTCGCCGACGCCGCGCGCCAGATCACCGCGGGCTCGTTCGAGGGCAAGCCCGAAGTGGCTGACGATCAACCGCAACCAGGACGTGCTGAACTACGCCGCGCAGCAGGCCTCGGTCAACAATCCGGATCTCTTCAACACCGCGTGCTCGGTGATGCCGGTGATCGCCTACCTCGCCGATCACAAGGCGGAGACGCTCGACCGCGTCGTGCAAGCCGCGGCCGAATTCGCCGCCGCGCACGACGACAAGGATCGTCAATTCCTGCTCGCCGCCGGCAGCGCCGGCATCGAGGCGGCGACCAACATCGTCGTCGAGCAGGCGAACCGCACGATGCTGCTCTACGTGTACGCCGCGGTGATCGTGCTGTGCTTCATCACGTTCCGCAGCTGGCGCGCCGTGGTCGTCGCCGTCGTGCCGCTCGCCGCTCACGTCGATCCTGTGCGAGGCGCTGATGGTCGCGCTCGGCATCGGCGTCAAGGTCGCGACGCTGCCGGTCATCGCGCTCGGCGTGGGCATCGGCGTCGACTACGCGCTGTACCTCTTGTCGGTGCAGCTCGCGCAGCAGCGCGCCGGCGTGCCGCTGATCGAGGCGTACAAGAAGGCCGTGCAGTTCACCGGCAAGGTCGTCGCGCTGGTCGGCGTCACGCTCGCCGCCGGCGTGATCACGTGGGCCTTTTCGCCGATCAAGTTCCAGGCCGACATGGGGATCCTGCTCACGTTCATGTTCGTGTGGAACATGGTCGGCGCGCTGGTGCTGATTCCGGCGCTGTCGCACTTCCTGCTGCCGACGTCCGCAGTTCGGGCGCGGCGGCGATAACCGGCGACGGAGAACCGTATGGCATTGGCGGGTTACCGGATGGCGACGCTCGCCGAGTTCGTGGGACGCGAAATCGGCACCTCCGGCTGGCACGTCGTCGACCAGCGCCGGATCGACGAGTTCGCCGATTGCACGGGCGACCGGCAGTGGATTCACGTCGACGTCGATCGGGCACGGCGCGAGAGCCCGTACGGCGGCACGATCGCCCACGGCTACCTCACGCTCTCGCTTGCTGCGTCGCTCACGATCGAGGCCGGCGTCATTCCGGCGGACGCGGCGGCGGCGCTCAACTACGGGCTCGACAAGGTGCGCTTCATCGCACCGGTGAAGGCGGGAAGCCGCGTGCGCAATCGCGTCGTGCTGCTCGCGGTGGAAGCGAAGGGCGCGGACCGTGTGCTGCTGACGCTGCAGAACACGATCGAGATCGAGGGCGAGACGAAGCCGGCGCTCCTCGCCGAGTCGCTCGCGCTGTTGATGGCCGCGCCGGGCGCGACGGATCCGGGGCGATGATGACTGCGACGGTCGGATTCTCCGCGAAGCGCGGCGCGCGCCGGGCGTCGCGTGTCCCGCCGGCGCCACGCCGGCCGGCACGCAAGCCGGGCGCGGCACTCGTCGAGCAGGCCGCGCGGAACACGCTGGCTGCAAACCCGCTGATCGGATTCGGCCGCAAGGACGTGTCGGCCGCGGCGACGGCGCTGCTTGCCCACCTCGCACGGCGTCCGGGCATCGTGACCAAGCGCTACGCCGGCTTCATGGCCGAGCTCGCGCGCGTCGCGGCTGGACGCTCCACGCTCGGCGCGAAGCCGGGCGACCGCCGATTCTCCGACCGCGCGTGGAGCGACAGCGCGATGTTCCGACGGCTCCTGCAGGCGTATGTCGCGCTGGGCGACTCGCTCGACCGCTGCGTCGACGATGCGGGTCTGGACGCGCGAAACGCCGACCGTGCGCGCTTCGCGACGTCGCTCTTCTTCGACGCCCTCGCGCCGACCAACTTCCTCGCGGGCAACCCGGCCGCGCTCCGCAAGCTCGCCGAGACGAAGGGTGTGAGCGTGATCCGCGGCTTCGCCAACTTCGTCGAGGACCTCGCGAGCGGCCGCGGGCTGCCGCGGCAGGTGGACGCGCGGCCCTTCACCGTCGGGAAGAACGTCGCGACGACCCCGGGCGCGGTCGTCTTCCGCAACGAGCTCCTCGAGCTCATCCAGTACGCCCCGGCCACGCCCAGCGTGCACGCGCGCCCGCTCTTGATCGTGCCGCCGCAGATCAACAAGTTCTACGTCTTCGACCTCGCGCCTTCGAGCAGCCTCGTGCGCTGGTCGCTCGAGGGCGGCGTGCAGACGTTCGTCGCGAGCTGGCGCAACCCGACGCGCGAGCAAGCGGAATGCGGGCTCGACGCGTACGTCGCCGCGCTCGAGCAGGCGGTCGACGCCGTGCGCGACGTGAGCGGCACCGCCGACGTCAACGTATTCGGCGCGTGCTCCGGCGGGATCACGCTGACGGCGCTCCTCGCCTGGCTCGCCGCCGTCGGCCGGCGCAAGGTCAAGAGCGCGACGCTCGCGGTGTGCGTGCTCGATACGGCGGCGGCACGGGACACCACCGCCGGCCTGTTCGTGACGCCCGCGACGATTGCCGCCGCGCGAGCCTCGTCGCGCAAGCGGGGTGTGCTCGAAGGGAGAGAGCTCGCGCGCATGTTCGCGTGGATGCGGCCCAACGACCTCGTCTGGAACTACGTGGCCAACAACTACCTGCTGGGCAACGATCCGCCCGCGCACGACATCCTGTTCTGGAACAGCGACACGACGCGACTAACGGCGCAGCTGCACGCCGACTTCCTCGCGCTGTACGAGGCCAATCCGTTTCCGCGTCCGGGCGCGCTGCGCGTGCGCCGGCGCAAGGTCGATGCCGCCGAGATCGGCATGGACAGCTACGTGATCGGCGGCCTCACCGACCACATCACACCGTGGCAGGCGGTCTACCGGACCGCGCGGCTCTGCGGCGGCGGGCGGAGCACGTTCGTCCTTTCCAACGGGGGCCACGTCCAGAGCCTCGTCAATCCGGCCGGGAACCCGCGCTCGTGGTTCATGGCGGGACGCGCGCGCGCCGCGAGCGCCGAGTCCTGGCTCGAGCGCCAGCAGAAGAGCGAAGGCAGCTGGTGGCCGCACTGGCGCGAGTGGATCAAGGCGCGGTCCGGGCCGGCGAGGCCCGCGCCTGCGTCGCTCGGCAGCCCACGGCATCCCGTGATCGCCGCCGCGCCTGGCACCTACGTGCTCGAGCCATGACCGCGCAGCGACGAACCGCGCGCGGACCGCGGCCCCTGCGCATCGAGACGGACCGCATCGGCGGGCATCGGATCCGGTATGCGACGCGACCGGGCGACACTGCGCGTCCGCCGCTCCTGCTCCTGAACGGTCTCGGGGCGAACATCGAGCTCGCGCAGCCTTTCATCGACGCGCTGCCGGGGCCGACCGTCGTCATCTTCGACGTGCCGGGGGTCGGCGGTTCGCCGACGCCCCCTTCGCCCTACCGGCCCGGTGGCGTCGCCCGGCTTGCCGAAGGCTTGCTCGATCATCTCGGCTACTTTCAGGCCGACGTGCTCGGCGTCTCCTGGGGCGGCGCCATCGCGCAGCAGTTCGCGATCGTCAATCCGCATCGCTGCCGGCGCCTCGTGCTCGCGGCGACCTCGCCGGGCGCGCTCATGGTTCCGGCGTCCCCGTCCGTACTGCTCAAGATGGCCACGCCGCGCCGCTACGTCGACCGCGCCCATGCGCACGAGATCGCCGGCGAGGTCTACGGCGGCGTGTTCCGCCGTGATCCCGAGGCGCTCACGGCGACGCTGCGCCATGTTCGCTTCTCGAGCCGGGGCGGCTACTACCTCCAGCTCGCCGCTGCGTTCGGCTGGACGAGCCTGCCGTGGCTGTGGACGCTGCGCCAGCCGACGCTGATCATGGCGGGCGCCGACGATCCGCTGGTCCCCGTCGCCAACGCGCACCTGCTTAAGTGGCTGATTCCCGACGCGCGGCTTGCGCTCGTCGACTGCGGCCACCTGTTCCTCGTCACGCGCCCGGTCGAATCCGCGCGCCTCGTCGAATCCTTCCTCACGGAGACCGCCCGCGGCCCGCGCCGAACCCGGCGCGCCACGGCGAGCTCCGAACCTTCACCACGGAGAGCCGCATGAATCCCCTTGCCATCGCGCGCACGCCTTCGGCGTGCGACGCACCGCTTTCGATCGGCCAGATCCTCGCCTACGGCGTCGCTCGGGCGCCGGCGCAGGAGATCGTCTACGCCGACCGGCTGCGCTACACCTACGCGACGCTCGCCGAGCGCGTGAACCGTCTCGCCACGGCGCTCGCTGCGCTCGGCGTCGAGCCCGGCGCGACGGTCGCGATCATGGACTGGGACAGCCATCGCTACCTCGAGTGCTTCTTCGCGGTGCCGATGATGGGCGCCGTGCTGCACACGGTGAACGTGCGCATCTCGCCGGAGCAGGTCCTCTACACGATCAATCACGCCGAAGGACGACGTGATCCTCGTCAACGCGGAGTTCCTGCCGCTGCTCGAAGGCATCCGCGCCAAGATCCGGCCGGGCGTGCAGTTCGTGCTGATCAACGACGGCGCAACCGTCTGCGCCGTCGACGATCGAGTTTGCCGCCGAGTACGAGGCGATGCTCGCCGCCGCGGCGCCCGCCTTCGACTTCCCGGCGCTCGACGAGGACACGCGCGCGACGACGTTCTACACGACCGGCACCACCGGGCTGCCGAAGGGCGTCTACTACAGCCATCGCCAGCTCGTGCTGCACACGCTCGGCGTCGCGCAGGCGCTCGCGCACGCGCCGCACGCGTCGTTCGGCGCGCGACGACGTCTACATGCCGATCACGCCGATGTTCCACGTCCACGCGTGGGGCCTGCCGTACGTCGCGACGCTGCTCGGCGTGAAGCAGGTCTATCCGGGGCGCTACGTGCCCGACGTCCTGCTCGGCCTGATCGCGCGCGAAGGGGTCACGTTCTCGCACTGCGTGCCGACGATCCTGCAGATGATGCTCGCGAGCCCCGCGCTGCGCGAAGGAACCTGCGCGGGCTGGAAGGTCGTCATCGGCGGCTCGGCGCTGCCGCTGCCGCTCGCCCGCGCGGCGGTCGAGAGCGGGATCGACGTCATCGGCGGCTACGGCATGTCGGAGACGTGCCCGATCCTCACGCTCGCGCACCTCACGCCGGCGACTCTCGGCCGGCGACGCCGAGCGAAGCGTTCCGCGTGCGGTGCAGGGCGGGACGGCCAATCCCGTTCGTGCAGCTGCGCATCGTCGACGCCGACATGAACGACGTGCCGCACGACGGCGCGAGCCAGGGCGAGGTCGTCGCGCGCGCGCCGTGGCTCACGCAGGGCTATCTCGACGAGCCCGAGCGCTCCGAGGAGCTGTGGCGCGGCGGCTGGCTCCACACCGGCGACGTCGGGCGTGATCGACGCCGACGGCTATCTCAAGATCGTCGACCGCATCAAGGACGTCGTGAAGACGGGCGGCGAGTGGGTGTCCTCGCTCGACATCGAAGACCTGATCCTGCGCGTGCCCGGCGTGGCGGAGGCGGCGGTGATCGGCGTGCCGGACGACAAGTGGGGCGAGCGCCCGGTCGCGCTCGTCGTGCTGAAGGCCGGGCGGCGATGCGCCGACGGCGGAAGCGATCCGCGCCCACGTCGCCGAGTTCGCGCGACGCGCGGCGCGGTCTCGAAGTACGCAGTGCCCGACCGGGTGTACTTCGTCGATGCGATCCCGAAGACGAGCGTGGGCAAGCTCGACAAGAAGGTGATCCGCGCGAAGCTGCCCGAGCTCGCGCCAGCGGCAGCCGCAAGCGCGCTGACCCGCATTCCCGGAGACAACGATGAGCCAGTATCAAGCACCGCTCGCCGACATGCAGTTCGTCATGACCGAGCTCGCCGGCCTCGACGCGATCGCCGCGCTGCCCGGCTACGAGGACGCGAGCGCCGAGACCGTCGCCGCGATCCTCGAGGAAGCGGCCAAGTTCGCGGGCGGCGTCCTCGATCCTCTCAACCGAAGTCGGGGACCGCGAGGGCGCGCGCTGGCGGGAAGACGGCAGCGTGTCCACCCCGGCCGGATTCAAGGACGCCTATCGGCAGTTCTGCGAGCTCGGCTGGAACGGCCTCGCCAAGAGTCCGGAGTTCGGCGGGCAGGGCATGCCGCAGCTCGTCGCCGCGGCCGTCGACGAGATGTGGAACGCATCGAACATGGCGCTTCGAGCTCTGCCCGATGCTGACCGCCGGCGCGATCGAGGCGATCGAGCTCAACGGCTCCGACGAGCTCAAGCGCACCTACCTGCCGAAGATGGTGTCCGGCGAATGGACCGGCACGATGAACCTCACCGAGCCGCAGGCCGGCTCCGACCTGGCGGCGATCCGCACGAAGGCGGTCCCGCAGGGCGACGGCACGCTACAAGCTCTACGGCAGCAAGATCTTCATCACGTACGGCGAGCACGATTACACCGACAACATCGTGCACCTCGTGCTCGCGCGCACGCCGGACGCGCCGCCGGGCACCAAGGGCATCTCGCTCTTCGTCGTGCCGAAGTTCCTGGTCGAACGCCGACGGCAGCCCCGGCGAGCGCAACGACGTCCGCTGCGTGTCGCTCGAGCACAAGCTCGGGATCCACGCGAGCCCGACGGCGGTGCTCGCGTTCGGGGACAGCGGAGGCGCCATCGGCCAGCTGGTCGGCGAGGAAAACCGCGGCCTCGAGTACATGTTCGTGATGATGAACCTCGCGCGCTTCGGCGTCGGGATGCAGGGCGTGGGTCTCGCCGATCGCGCGTACCAGCGGGCGGTGACGTACGCGCGCGAGCGCGTGCAGGGCCGCGTCGCCGGGCGCCGCGCAGGATGCCGGCGCGACCGGCATCATCGGCCATCCCGACGTGCGGCGGATGCTGATGACGATGCGCGCCTGCTCCGAGGCAGCGCGCGCGCTGGGCTACGTGACGGCGGCGGCGCTCGATCGCGCGCACCGGCACCCGGACGCCGCAGTCCGCGAGCGCGAGCTCGCGCTACGCCGAGCTGATGATCCCCATCGTCAAGGGCTGGAGCACCGAGATGGCGCAGCACGTCGCGTCGCTCGGCGTGCAGGTTCACGGCGGCATGGGATACATCGAGGAATCCGGCGCGGCGCAGTATCTGCGCGACGCGCGAATCACGACGATCTACGAGGGCACGACGGGCATCCAGGCCAACGACCTCATCGGGCGCAAGATCGCGCGCGACGGTGGCAAGGCGCTGGCTGCGACGATCGCGACGATGCGCGACACCGGACGCAAGCTCGCTCGATTCCGGACAGGACGAGCTCGAGGTGATCGGCACCCGGCTCCGTACGGCCGTCGATGCGCTGGACGAGGCCGCGCGCTTCGTCGTGGACCGGTTCCGGCAGGATCCGAGGGCCGTGCTGGCCGGTGCGTCGCCGTTCCTCGAGCTCGCCGGCATCGTCTGCGGCGGCGCAGAGCTCGGCGCGTGCCTCGCTCGCCGCCGCGAGGATGCTCGCCGCCGGTGACGGCGACGCTGTGTTCATGCGTGCGAAGATCGCGACGACGCGCCACTTCGCCGATCACTGCCTCACGCACGCGCCGGGACTGCGTGACACGGTCACGGGTGGCGCGGAGAGCGTGCTCGCGCTCGCCGAAGAAGCCTTCTGAGAGCCCGCCGTGAACACCGCTTCGACCCCGACGATCCTGATCGTTCCGGGTCTGCGCGACCACGTGCCCGAGCACTGGCAGACCCTGCTCGAGGCAAAGCTCCCCAACGCGCGGTCAGTGCCGCGAATGGACCGCGACAAGCTTTCCTGCGCGGCGTGGGTCGCCGCGCTCGACCGGTCGCTCGCGCACATCGAAGGTCCGGTGATCCTCGTCGCGCACAGCGCGGGCGTGATGATCGCCGTGCACTGGGCGCAGCGGCACGAGCGCCCGATCAAGGGCGCGCTGCTTGCTGCGCCGCCGGACTTCGAGTCGCCGTTGCCGGAAGGTTATCCGACGCAGGAGGCGCTGCGGCAGAACGGCTGGCTGCCGACGCCGCGCGCGAAATTGCCGTTCCCGAGCATCGTCGCTGCGAGCACCAACGATCCGCTCGGGCAGCTTCGATCGCGTCGCGGCCCTCGCCGGAGCGTGGGGCAGCCGCCTCGTCGACGTTGGCGCCGTCGGCCATCTCAATCCCGCGGCGGGCTATGGCGAGTGGAGGCAGGCGGAAGACTTCATCCGCGAGCTCGCCGCATGAAAGCGCGACCAATGATCGCCCGCCCGGCTCGCGCCCGCCGAAGGTCTGCGCTGGATCAATAACGCCGCCGGAATTTGGCGATACCGTCCGGGCTTTTGCCGGACATTCAGCCTGCGGGGACTCGTGCCGGCATCGGCGCGGTAGCTGGTACGATAGCGAGTGGCGCCAAGCCCGCCAGAGGCAGGCGGCGCAGAACCGGCAGGCGCGACAGCAGCAGCAGAGGCGATCAATACGTACTACAGGCCCAGGGCGCGTGCATGCACGGTCAAGTGACGCGCCGACGGCAGAGCGGTCGCCGCACGATCAGCACGGCGCGGCGACCCTGAAAGGACACGCATGAAAGAAGCCACAACGTCGTTGATCGTAGCAGTGCTCGGCCTCGCGCTGGCGTTTTCGTCGCCGGCGCAGGTGCCTGCGCCGCCCGCTCAGGCGCCCGCCGCCGCGCCTTCCGCGGCCGCGAAGACGTTCTCGCAGGAGGAACTCGACCAGCTGGTCGCGCCCGTCGCGCTCTATCCCGATGCCCTGCTCGCACAGGTACTGATGGCCTCGACGTATCCACTCGACGTCGTCTCCGCCGAGCGTTGGGTGAAAGCGAATCCGGGGCTCAAGGACAAGGCGCTCGACGACGCATTGCAGCAGCAGCCCTGGGATCCGAGCGTCAAGTCGCTCGCCGTCTTCCCGCAGGTGCTGACGATGATGAGCGAGAAGCTCGATTGGACGCAGAAGCTCGGCGACGCGTTCCTGGCCCAGCAGAAGGACGTGCTCGCGACGGCGCAGGCGCTGCGCGCCAAGGCCGCCGCGCAGGGCACCCTCAAGGACTCCAGCGAACAGAAAGTCATCACCGAGACCGAGAACAACACGACGGTGATCAAGATCGAGCCGACGAACCCCGAGGTCGTCTACGTGCCGACGTACAATCCGACCGTCGTCTACGGGGCATGGCCGTATCCGGCTTACCCGCCGTACTACTACTATCCGCCCGGCTATGTCGCCGGCGGCGCGTTGCTGGGCTTCACCGCAGGCGTCATCGTCGGCGGCGCGCTGTGGGGCAACTGCAACTGGGGGCGCGGCGACGTGAATGTCAACGTCAATCGCTACAACAACTTCAACCGCACCAACATCTCGAACGGCAACTGGCAGCACAACGCCGAACGCCGTGGCGCCGTGCCCTATCGCGACAAGGGTGTCGCGCAGCAGTACGGGCGCGGCCCGTCCGCCGACGCCGCGTCGCGCGACGCGTTTCGCGGCCGGGCCGACGCGGGGCGCGAATCGATCCAGCGCGGTGACGTCTCCTCGCGCGACCTCAGCGCTCGCAGCGCGGTGGCCGACCGGAGCTCCGGCGCTGCCGCGGGCAGCCGCGATTTCGGAGGCCGCGACACGAGCGGAACGCGCAACGCGTCGGCGTTCGACACCGGCCGCAGCGCGCAGACCCGCGACTACAGCAACCGCGGAGCGTCGAGCATGAATTCGGCACGCTCTTCCGGAAACATGAGCAGCGGCGCGCGCGGCGGGGGCTACTCGGGCGGCGGCGCCCGCGCTGGCGGCGGTGGTGGGCGCGGAGGCGGAGGCGGGCGGGGCGGCGGCCGGCGTTGAGCGGCGCGCTCCCGTTCCCCAACCGCGAAGACCATGGAGATGACGATGAACGTTAACCGCCGAAGCAAGAGCGCACGCGCGTGCGAACGGCTGCGGATCTTGCTCCTGTCGTTCGTTGCATTGGTGTTCACGACCGCCGCATTTGCCGCGGCGCCGACGCAGAAGACTTTTGCCTCGCCCGAAGACGCCGCCAGCGCGCTTGTCGCTGCGGTCAAGGTGCACGACCGCACCGCAGTGCTTGCCGTGTTGGGCAATGCCGGCGACTGGATTTCGTCGGGCGACGCCGCAGCCGATCGTGCCGCCGGCGAGCGCTTCGTCACCGCGTACGAGACGAAGCACGCGATCGTGCTTGACGGCGACAAGGCGACGCTCACGATCGGCGACGACGCTTTTCCGTTCGCGTTCCCGATCGTGAAGAGCGGCGAGGCGTGGCGCTTCGACACCGCCGCGGGCAAGGACGAGTTGCTCGCCCGCCGCATCGGCGAGAACGAGCTCGACGTGATCAAGGTGCTGCAGGCGATCGTCGACGCCGAGCGGGATTACGCGTCGGCGGATCGCAACGGCGACGGTGTGTTCGACTACGCGCAGAAGCTCACGAGCAGCCCCGGCAAGCGCGACGGCCTCTACTGGCCGGTAAAAGCCGGCGAGCCGTCGAGCCCGCTCGGCGATCTGGTCGCGCAGGCCTCCGGCGAAGGCTACAAGAAAGCCGCGAAGGGGCCGACGCCCTACCACGGCTATTACTACAGGATGCTCAAGGGCCAGGGGAAGAACGCGGAATCGGGGGCCATTGATTACGTCGTGCGCGGACACGGGATCGCCGGCTTCGCCGTCGTCGCGTGGCCGGCGAAGTACGCCAATTCCGGCATCATGACCTTCATCGTCAACCAGGACGGCAAGGTCTACCAGGCGGATCTCGGCCCGGGGACGCAGGCGAAGGCCGCGCAGATGCAGCGGTTCGATCCGGGGAAGGAATGGTCACCGGTCGGGAGTCAATAGGTCATCAATCATCAAGAGGAGCGAAAACATGCTGAAGCTGTTCGTTGGATTCGGGTTTGCCGTTGCCATAGCGCTCGCGTTGCCCGTGGGCGCCCAGACCGAGGTATATGGCGGAACCGCGCCCGGCAAGGCGGCCGTGGCCAAGACGGTGAAGATCACGGCGACGATCACCGCGATCGACAAGGCGACGCGCGACATCACGCTGAAGGGGCCGCACGGCAACGAAGTGACGATCACCGCTGGTCCGCAGGTGAAGAATTTCGACCAGTTGAAGGTCGGCGACCAGGTCAATATGCAGTATGTCGAAGCGCTGACGCTCGAACTCAAGAAGGGCGGCGGCCTCGTTGTCGCACGCACCGAACAAGCCGGCGCGGTCGGCGCGAAGCCGGGGCAGCAGCCCGCCGGCGCCGTCGGCCGTCAGGTCACCATCGTCGCCAATGTCGTCGACGTCAACGCGGCGACGCAGACCGTGACGCTCAAGGGTCCGCAGCGCACCGTCGAGCTCGAGATTCCGGACCCCGAGCAGTTCAAGCGGATCGCGAAGGGCGATCAGGTCGAGGCGACCTACACGCAGGCAGTCGCGATCGCGGTCGAGCCGGCCGCGAAAAAGTAACGTTCGCCGCCGCGACGGTCGCATGATGACCGACTCGCCGGGCTTCGTGCGAACCGAGACGCTCAGGAACGGCGTCGCGGTGACGATCGGGAATTCGCGACGACGATCGCGACAGGATCGCCGAGGCCGTCCGGCAGCTGGACCGCGATTCGATCTATACGCGCCTCTTCACGTACCGGACGGAGTTGACCGAAGTCGGCCTCGACCGGATCATGACGTTCGATCCGGTGCGCGACGTGGTGCTGGTCGTGACCGTCGGCGCGGGAGCGCAGGAAACGGTCATTGCCTCGGGCCGCTTCATCGGCGCAGCGAACGATGGCGCCTTGCGCAGCGGGGAGGTCGCGTTCATCGTCGAGGAGGACTATCAGGGGCTGGGCATCGCCGGCCGGCTGCTGCGTCACCTCGCCGACGCCGCGCGAGCCAAGGGCGCCATCGCGTTCGAAGCCGACGTGCTGGCGGAGAACAAGGCGATGCTCGGCGTCTTTGCCAGGAGTGGATTGCCGATGCGGCAGCGGCGCGAGGGCGGGGTGGTGCACGTGACGCTGTCGCTCGCGGGCGCCGCCGCGTAACGGGCGCTGCGATGACGACGACGCGCCAAGCGACGCGGCTCGAGGGAAGGCTACGGCGGGCGATCGCTGTTGCCGGCCTGCTGGCGCTGGCGGCGTGCGGTCGTGCGCCACCGTCGCAGGCTCCGTCGGCCGCCGATGGCTGGCGCGAGTTCCAGGGCTCGTGGATCGCAGCCGGGACCCGCCAGACGATCAAGTTCGGGACGGATCGCCGCGCCTCGGTGGTCGACTTGTCGGGATCCCTGGTGCTCACCGGGTCCTGCGGGTCCCGGCGCGGGATTTCGTGCCGAGGCGATCGCGCTCGGCGACACCGCGACGGGCGTCGTCGGCCGCGCCGTGTGGACGGACGAGCACGGCGATCAGGCCTGGAGCGAGTTTCGCGGCGATGGCACGGCCACTGGCGCCCGGATCACCGGGACGTTCGTCGGCGGGACCGGGCGCTATGCAGGCGCCACCGGCACCTACGAGTTCACGTGGCAGTACGTGCTCGAGGCGGAGGACGGCACAGTGCAGGGGCGCGCCGTCGGGCTCGCGGGCCGCGTGCGCCTCGGGTCGCCGCCGGCGCCGACGACCCCGGAGGGCAAGTGATGGAGCGCGCGATCCTCTACGCCAAGCGCGCGGTGCCGTTCGCGATCGTGTTCGGCATCTGGTTCACGCCGGTGCCGGCCGGGCTCACGGCCCCCGCCTGGGACCTGTTCGCGGTCTTCGTCGCCGCCATCGCCTCGGTGCTGATCGGCGCGTTCCCGCTGTTGACGTCCACGATGCTCGCGGTCGCCGCGGTCGTCATCACGGGCACGATCACGCCGGCGCAGGCGTTCAGCGGATTCGCGAACACGAGCGTGCTGCTCGTCGTGATCGCGTTCATCGTCGCCCAGGCGGTGGTGAAGTGCGGGCTCGGGCATCGGATCAGCCTGTTCATGGTGAGCCGCTTCGGCCGCTCGTCGCTCGGGCTCGCCTACAGCATCGTGCTGACGGACGCCGTGATCGCGCCGGCGTTTCCCAGCAACACGGCGCGCGGCGGCGTCATCTATCCGGTCGTGCTGAGCGTCGCGCAGGGCGCCGGCTCGCACCCGGACGGCACCGAGGCACGCCGGCTGGGCGCCTACCTGATGTTCTGCGGGATGGCGAGCCTCGCCGTCTCCTCGGCGCTGTGGATGACGGCGACGTCCGCCAATCCGATCGGCGTGCAGGTGGCGAAACAATTCGGGGTCGACATCGGTTTCGGCAGGTGGCTCGCCACGGCGGCGGTGCCCGCGCTGCTCGCAATCCTGCTGCTGCCGCTCGTCGTCGCGAAGCTGTTCTCGCCGGGCGTCCGCGCGACGCCCGACGCGCCGGCAGCGGCGCGCGCGGCCCTCGCTGACAAGGGACCGTTGTCCCGCAACGAGTGGATCACGGCAGCAGCGTTCGTGCTGATGGTCGCCGGCTGGATCTTCGCCGACGCGCTGAAGCTCAACGTCACCAGCGTCGCCTTCGCCGGATTGGGCCTGCTGCTGATGACCAACGTGCTGACGCTCGACGACATCGCCGAGCAGGGTGAGACGCTGGGCACGTTCCTGTGGCTCGCCGTGCTGTTCGCGCTCTCCGGCCAGCTGAACGAGCTCGGCTTCATGAGCTACGCCGGCGAGCGGCTCGCATTCGGGCTTGCCGGGCTCTCGTGGCCCGTGACCTACGTCGCCTTGGTCGTGCTCTACGTCGCCATCCACTACATGTTCGTGAGCCAGTCCTCGCAGGTCCTGGCGCTGATGGGCGTGTTCCTCGACGTGGGCATTCGGGGTGGCGTTCCGGCGCCGCTGATGGCCTACGCGCTGCTCTTCGCGAGCAGCTATTTCTCGGTCATCACGCCGCAGGGCGGGAGCCAGAACGTCATCTTCGTGGCCAGCGGCTACCTGACGCAGCGCGAGCTCTATCGGCTTGGCCTCGCGATCACGCTCTTCTTCCTCGCGATATTCATGGTGATTGGAACACCATGGATTCTCGCGGTGAATTGAAGTCGGCGCGCGAACCCGGACGCCGCGCGGCCGACGCCCGCGCGAACACGGGTTATTGCTGCTTGCTGCCCTTGATGTTTCCAATCACGCCGCCGGCGACTGCGCCGACCGCGGCACCGGTCCAGCCGCTGCCACCGGCGATGGCCGCGATGCCGGCCCCGGCCGCGGCGCCGATGGCCGCGCCCGAGACTGTCCCCTGCTGCTGCGGGGTCATGGTCGTGCATCCGACGACGGCCGTTACTACTGCGATTGCCGCAATCACTCCGAAACGCTTCATGTCTCGCCTCCGCTACTTGCTTTTCGCGAGTCCCGGCACCACCAACTCGAACCAGAGCGTCTCGATCACCGGACGCTGCAGCCGGTCGGGGTGTACCGCGTACCAGGCGTTGATCGCGTCGCGCACGCTGTCGAGCGTCTGTCCCTTCAGGCCCTTGACGAGCCGGGGAAGGACGCTCTGGGCATCGGCGGCCGGGCTCGACCCCTGATACGCGATCTCGATCTGGGTGATATTGGCGATTCCGATGAGATAGGCTTTCTTCGTCTCCTCGGACGACTTCATCCAGTGCTCGCCCGTGACCAACGGAACTTCGTCTGCCCGGGCGGCGCCGGCGACCACGGCGAGCATCAGGCACGCCGCGACGATCACCGCGCGCAACGGCAGCTTCAGCATCATCACATCCTCCTCGTCAGAGCTCGAGCCCTAGCGCGCGATAGCGCCACGCCAAGCTCGGTTCGGGCTCATGATCGCTCTGCGGCCGACGTCCAGCGAGTGGCCGGCGAAAATATCGGAGGCCGGCCTGCACCCGCGGTGTTGGGTCACGGCGCAGGGTGGCGGCAATGGCGGGGCTATCCGCGGAACGATGCTGCGCTAGCCTAGAAGTCCAGGCCAAGCGAAACGATGACGTAGCGGCTGCCGGAATCCGGGTTGAACGCGTAGACGCCGAGCGCAGCCTTGCCGACGGATACCTGCCCGAAGATCCCGCGCTGCAGGTCGCGGCCGTTGTCGATGGTATGCGTCCGCTGACCGACGAGGCCGACCCGGAGCCATTCGAGTGGCTTCCAGCCGAGCTCGGTCCACGAATAGAAATAGCTCGCACTGCTCTCGTCGAGGTCGCGCACGTACTCGGCCTCGATGTAGACGTCGAACGCGCGCCAGCCGACGCTCGCCTCGAGACCCGGCACGACGCCGCGCGCGGCCCCGAACAGGCCGCCGATGATCGGCGTCAGTGCGTAGGTCACCGCGTCGCCGCCCGCGAGCTTCCAGCCGACGAAGGCCGATCCGGCGTCGCGTGCCTCGTAGTTGTAGCGCGCTTCGAGATGCAGCGGGCCGCGGTCGAGCGACGCGACGCCGACGCCGAAATCGGGCTGGTCGCGCATCGCATAGTAGTACCCGGTGACCGCTCCCGACCATGCGGGTTCGCCGGGCGTGTCGGCGTCGGCGCCGAGCGTCGTACCGGACCACGCCAGCAGTGCGAGCGCGCTCCAACCAAGTGGCGCCGGCTTCATCCGCCGAGCGCCTTCACCGCCGCGATCAGCACCGCGCCGAACACCGCCATGGCAAGCCCGGTGCGCAGCGGCTTCGAATAACCCGCATGGCGTCCGAGCGCGAAGCCGGCCACGAACAGCATGCCGAGCGTGATAGCCTGGGACCAGTGCATCGCCGTCGCCGCGTCATCGGTCAGCAGGAACGGAACGACGACCGGAAACGTCGCGACGACGACCATCACGAAGATGCCGAAGGCCTCGAGAAAATGCCGCGCCCGCAGGACTCCGAGGCGGTCGACCTGCAGCTCGAGCAATCGCCGCCGCATGCCGTCGAGCTCCTCGGCGCCGACGAGTGCGGCGATGTGATCGGGCAGCGCCCGCGCGATAAGGCGCCGCGCGGTCTCCGGTTCGGCCCCCACGATCCGGCGGGCCAATGCCTGATTGCGCGTGCGCTCGGTCACGGTCCGCACGACGTACATCACCGCGTCGACCAGTCCCCAGGCGAGGTTGCAGCCCAGCGCCGCCATCATGACGGTGCGCACCTCGTCCTTCCCGGCCGTGGCGATCGAGAGCGAGCCCACGATGGTGACGGCCATGATGAGGCCAAACAGGATTTCCGAGATCCGGTCGACCGGATCGAGCAACCGCTCGCGCTCGTCGCTGGGGATGATTCCCATTTCCTCGTCCAACCTTGTCGTCGACCGCGTTCGTTGTCACACTAGCGGGAAAACACGGTCGCCATGCGCCGTTGCCGCGATTATGGCGGAAAACCGGTCGATGACTCCGAACCCCACCGACACCGAACCGCCGCCGGCCGCCGCGCGCACTCCGTCCTGGTGGGACCGCAGCCGCCGCTTCGTGCGGGGCAAGCTCTCGTGGAATCGCCTGTTCGGCGCGTCGAGCTATCTTAAGTCCGCGCTGTGGACGGTCCCGATCGTCGCGATCGCGATCGAGCTGGCGGTGACGCCGATCCTGCACCGCCTCGACGCCTGGCTCGGATGGCAGTTCGCGGAGCTCGCGGTCTCCGGCGCGCAGGCGATCGACCAGACCGTAATCTCGCTCACGCTGGCGTTCCTCGTGTTCACGTTCGGCTCGCTGCTGGTGGCGATCCAGGTTGCGGGGGGGCAGATGACGCCGCGGGTCATCGCAACAGCGCTCCTGCGCGACAACGTCGTGCGTTATAGCGTCGGTCTTTTCACCTTCACGCTGGTGTTCGCGGTGGGCGCGTTGAACCGCCTGGAGACGTCGGTGCATCAGCTCGTCGCGTTCGCGGTGGCGGCTCTGGGTGTCGCGTGCATCGCCGACTTCCTGTTCCTGATCGACTACGCGGCACGGCTGCTGCGCCCGGTCAGCATCGTCGCGCGCATCGGCAACGAAGGCATCATGGTGATCAAAGCGGTCTACCTGGATCCGACCGGTCGAATAGTCGCGGAGACGGCCGGCCTGCGCGAGCGGCTGGGGGTTCCGGCCCGCATTGTCCTGCATAGCGGAACCTCCGAGATCGTGCTCGCCGTCGATTTGCCGACACTGGTTGCGGAGGCGAAGCGATGCGATGGGGTCATTGAATTCCTGCCCCAGGTCGGAGACTTCGTGGCCGCCGACGAGCCGCTGTTCGCGCTGTACGGAGGGGCCTCGGCAGCCAGCGAACCGACACTGCGTACGACGGTGGCGTTCGGGCCCGAACGGACGCTCGAGCAGGACCCCATGTTCGCATTCCGGATCCTCGTCGACATCGCGCTGAAGGCCCTCTCCCCGGCGATCAACGATCCAACGACGGCGGTCCTCGCGCTCGACCAGGTGCACCGGCTGCTGCGCGTGCTGGGCAACCGCAGTCTGCGACCCGACGTCGTGCAGGACGACGCGGGACGCCCGCGCGTGATCTTCCGGACTCCGAACTGGGAGGATTTCGTGCACGTGGCCTGCAACGAGATTCGCACGTGCGGCGCGGGCAACGTGCAGGTCGCGCGCCGGATGCGCGCGATGCTGCAGAACCTCGTCCTGACGCTGCCCGAACACCGCCATCCCGCGCTGATCGACGAGCTGGAGGCGCTCGACCGGACAATCGAGAAGATGTACAGCCTGGCGAGCGACCTCGCGCTTGCCCGCATCCCCGATGCGCAGGGGCTCGGCGGCGCGCAGGCCCCCTTAGTGACGGAGCGCGAGGGTTGAGACGTGACGGGGTCGGCAACCGGAATCGCACCCGTCGCACCCCGGCTGTTGGCGCGCGTCCGGTGATTGCATCGCCTCTGCCGCCGAACTCGTGCCCATAGAGGGCCCCGTTCCGGGCACCGTGCTGTCGATCGTCGCCGTCGCGACGGTCTTCACCGTGATGTTCGACCTGGGCCTTGCCATCGTGCCCGGCGAGTTCCGCTGGGTCGTGCAGCGCCCGGCGCTGATGCTGAAGGGCCTGTTCTCGGTATTGATCGCGGTGCCGGTACTGGCGCTCGTCGTGACCCGCGCGTTCGATCTCCCGCGAACGGCGGAAGTCGGCATCGTGCTGATGGCGATCTCGCCCGGGGCGCCGGTCGCATTGCGGCGATCGCTCGGCGCCGGCGGTCATCGGTCGTTCGCGCCGGCGCTGCAGATCGCCGTGGCCGTGCTGGCCGTCGTGTCGATGCCGCTGTCCATCGCGGCGCTCGACGAATATTACGGCGCCCAGGCGACTGCCGCTCCCGAACATCTGGCGCGACAGGTCTTTATGGCGCAGTTGCTGCCGCTGGGCCTCGGCATGCTGACGGCGCGCCTGCGTCACTCCTCGGCGGTGTGGCTCGAGCCGAGGCTGCGGCGCCTTGCAGGCGTGCTGCTGGCCGTCCTGTTGGTGTTCGTGCTGATCGACATCTGGGAGGTCGTGCTCGGGGCAGGACTGCGGCTAGCACTGGCCATCGCGATCGTAACGATGCTTGCGCTCTCCGTCGGGCATCTGCTGGGAGGGCCCGAGCCGCCGACCCGCACGGCGATGGCGATTTCGAGCGCCGCGCGCAATCCGGGTCTCGCGCTGCTGGTCGCGACGCTGAACGCCGCTTCGCCAGCGATCACGGCGACCGTGCTCACGTACCTCATCATTTCGGCGCTCGCCATCGTTCCCTATGCAATCTGGCGACGCCGAGCGACAACGACGACGCCGCAATGACCGGCGACTGCGCCTACTCGCTGCCGCGTTCGAGGAGGGAAGCGATCCGATCGGATCGCGCGACCGCATCGGCGAATTCCCCGAACGTGCCGAGATCGTGGGGCGCGTATGCGAGCCCGGCGCACGAAGCATCTCCGGTGCGGGGCGCCCAGATCCGCCGGGCCGCGAGAAGATAGACGCCGTACGCCGCGCGCAGGCCGTGCGGAGTGACACTGCCGAGTTCCTGCTGCACCGTATAGGCTGCCAGGGCCGCGTTCGAGACGATCGCCGCTTCGATCAGCGCCGTACGATAGCCGCGATGCCGCGTCACATCCGGTCCGAGGAGCGCCGCCATTCTTTTCGCCGCTGCATGCACCACGACGAGCAGCCGATCGACGATGTTGCGCAGCGAGTGCTTTTCGGCAAGCGAGAGGTAAGCCTTCGGATCGAGAAAGACGTCCACGGCGGCGGTTACGGCACCGCAGCCGCTGTGCCCGAGGATGACGATGAGCTTCAGACTTTCGCCGAGGTGGTCGACCGCATACTTGAGGCTGCCCAGCACCTCGGTCCCCAGGCCATTGCCGGCGACACGGACGACGAACAGGTCGTTCGGACCCTCGTTGAAGATCAGTTCGAGGGGGACGCGTGCATCGGAGCAACCGAGCACGGCTGCGAAAGGTCGCTGGCTCGACGCACGCTCGCGGCCCGAGCCCAGCCCGAGATCGCGCGGATCGACCGGGATGACCCGCCGCGCCGTGCCGGTTCCCTCGCCCAGGCTGTCGAGAAGTGTCGCCGTCGCCCGGGCGCCTTCATCGAGGCGATCCCGTGCCGCATCGGCGTCGGACGGGCGCGGTCGAGCCGCGGCATCGCTCGCGCCGTACTGATAGGTGATTTCGACGATCTTCAACCGGCCGATTGGAGCCGATTAGCAGACAACAGGATGGAACGTAGCGGTCTTTCCCCGAAGCCGCAAGGCCTATGCGACAAGAGTGCGTGCCCATCGCGAAAAGCGGAGCGGTCTCGACTCGACAGGCAGGCGCTGCGTTGGATCGATCGCATCTTGCACGCGCGGCCTCGCGGGCCCGCTCCCCGTGTCAAGTTGACGCAGGTCAATCGGGACGTATGAACGGGCAGCAGAATAGCGGCGCTGGTTCCAGACGAGCCCGAGCAAGATCGATCGATCCGCAGTCAAACCGTCGAAAGGAACATCGATGAAGACTTTGATCGATGCACTGGTCCTGGCAATCTTTGCCACCGTTGCATCGGCGCAGACGGCCACGCCGGCGCCCGACACCAAGGTTACCGACACCAAGGCCAAGCAGGCAACGGTAAAGGAAGCGACCGAACAGGGGTACAAGCAATCGGGAAGGGCATCCGCCGAAGGCTCCGCGAAGGCCGCGGCGACAAAGAACACGCCGAAAGCGCTGCCGGACAAGAAGGCCAAGCAGGAAGCGGTGAAGTCCAGCGCGGTGTACAAGCAGGCCGGCGTATCCTCCGCGGAAGGCTCGGCCAAGGCCGCCGCCGACACGACGCCGAAGCAGGCGCCGCCGGTGATGGGCGAGCACCAGAAAGTGCTCGAAAAGGCCGCCAAGCCGTAATGTTTCTCGCCGCTCAGCGCGAAAGGGCTGCGCCCGAGCGGATTGAGCTATACGGCCGCCACGGCGGCGCGCGAGGAATCAGATCTCGGGTGGGAACTTCGTTCGGTGCTTCATGCTCCGATGCGCATGAAGGCCGTCAATCGTGGCTGCGTGCACCTTGTTGACGGCCGTCAACAGCCGGTCACGCGACGAAGGCGATAATTTGACTGTTTGCAGGAGCGGCCCGGGTCGCATATTGCGATGCCGCCCGCATACGGGCGGTCGCCCGCCCTGCCTGGATCGGACGCCGTGATCCTAAACGGCGCCGAACGAATGGCGATCTCGAAACCCCAATCCGCCGCGGCAGCCTTTTCCGGTTGCCCCCCACTCTGAACGCGAGGTCCGCATGAATCCCACGAAGCAACTCACGCGCAGCTACGACATCTCGACGAAGGTGGCACAAGTTTTCCAGAAGCGCGCCAAAGTCGCGCAGGAGCATTTCAGCGATCGCGTCGGAAAGGCGTTCCGAGACCATGTCGCCAGTCTCGCAACATCGCCGCTCGCACCGTTGGACGCATGGACCAAGGGATACGAGTACTTGACCGATGCGGCGCAGCGCTCGATCCTGTTCTGGGACACGTTGCGCCAGCGCGGCAACAATTTCGTCGAGCGCAACCAGCAGGGATTGCCGCCGGTCCTGCATTTCGACTACGAGACCGTCGTCGACGGACGCAAGCTCGCACGCCCCGTCAACTACGCGCTCGTGCGAATCGTTCCTCCCGCAGGCGTGACGGTCGACCCGAAGCGGCGGCCGTACGTGATCATCGATCCCCGCGCGGGCCACGGTCCGGGGATCGGCGGCTTCAAGGACGACTCGCAGGTCGGTGTCGCGCTGCGCGAGGGACACCCCGTCTACTTCGTGATCTTCTTCCGCGATCCCGAGCCCGGCCAGACGCTGCTCGACGTGTGCGAGGCCGAAAAGGAATTCGTGCACAAGGTGCGCGCGCTGCATCCGCAGAGTCCCAAGCCGGCGATCGTCGGCAATTGCCAGGGCGGCTGGGCGGCAATGATGCTCGCAGCGGCCGGTCCCGACGATACCGGTCCGATCGTGATCAACGGCGCGCCGATGTCGTACTGGGGCGGCGCGTGGGCCGAAGGGGAGGGTGACAACCCGATGCGCTATTCCGGTGGCGTGCTCGGCGGCACGTGGCTCGCGTCGCTGACCGCCGACCTCGGCGACGGCATCTTCGATGGCGCGTACCTGGTCGAGAACTTCGAGAACCTCAATCCCGCGAACACGTTCTGGGACAAGTACTACCACCTGTATTCGAACGTCGACACCGAGCCGCCGCGCTTCCTCGAGTTCGAACGCTGGTGGGGCGGGTTCTACCTGATGAACCGCGAGGAGATCGAGTGGATCACGCGCAATCTCTTCGTCGGCAACAAGCTGTGGACCGGCGGCACTCAGATGCACGGCGGCAAGGCGTTCGATCTGCGCGAGATCAAGGCGCCGATCGTTCTTTTCGCCTCGATGGGCGACAACATCACGCCGCCGCAGCAGGCGTTCAATTGGGTCGCCGACGTCTACGGCTCGACCGACGAGATCAAGGCGCGGGGGCAGACGATCGTCGGCCTCGTGCATCAGGACGTGGGGCACCTCGGCATCTTCGTATCCGGCAAAGTGGCGAAGAAGGAACATGCGCAGATCGTCTCGGTCCTGAAGTCGATCGAGTCGCTGCCGCCGGGCCTCTGGGCGATGGCGATCAACGAGCGCAAAGGCGCGGACGGAAAAGTCGAGTACGACGTCGAGTTCCAGGAGCGCGAGCTCGAGGAAGTCGCCAAGCGGCTCAACCGGTTCGGCCGGGTCGACGAAAAGCCGTTCGAGGCCGTCGCCACGGTCTCCGAGTTCAACCAGCGCGCCTACGAGCTCTTCGCGCAGCCCTTCGTGCAGTCGCTCGGAAACGAGTTCGCTGCCAAGATCCGCCGTCAATTCCATCCGCTGCGCTTCCAGCGCTGGGCGCTCTCGGACCTGAATCCGTGGCTTGCGTGGGTCGCTCCGGCGGCGCAGACGGTGCGCGCGATGCGCGGCGAGCGGCCCGCGAAAGACGCCACCAACCCGCTGCGACGGGTGGAGAAGGCCGCGTCGGAAGCCATCAGCGCATCGCTCGACTACTACCGCGAAATCCGCGATGCGACGAGCGAGGCGATGTTCTTCCAGACCTACGGGAACGTGTTCTCGCTCTACCTGGCAGACAAAGCAGCAGGCGGGGCGCGCGAGCCCGAGGCCGTCGTCGAGGCCCGCGAGCTGCCGTACGTCAAGGAAGCGCTCGCGGCGATCGACAGGGGAGGCTACGCGGAGGCGGTGGCGCGCTCGGCGGCGCTGCTCGCTCATCATGGAGCGCCGCTGCCGCTCGCGTGGTTCGAGACGAAGAAGGAACTCGCGCAGGATTACCGCGAATTGCTGCCCGACTCTTCCGCCGGACGCGATGCGGCGTATCCGCGGCGAACAGGACATCATCGTCCGCTACGAGCGCGAACGGGCGGTCGAAACCCTGCCGGCGCTCGTCGCCGGCCGCGCCGATCGCGAGCGCCTGCTCGACCTCGCGAGCCGGCTCCTTGCCGACAAGCGCATTCAGGCGGCGAATCCCACGGCGGAACAGATCGCAATGTTCGAGGCGCTGAAACGCGTGCTCGCGCCCGATGCGGTGGCGGGTGAGCGCCGCTCTGGCCCGGCTGCGCGGGCGCGTGAGCGTGGCCGCGTGCGCTCCACCGCGAAACGCTCGAGCGAGGATCGCCGTGTCCCGCGCGCATGAGAAGTACCAGCGGCTCCTCGACTTCTGCAAGGCGCTGCCGCCGACGCCGACGGCGGTAGCGCATCCTTGCGATGAGAGCTCGCTGCGTGGCGCGGCCGATGCCGCCGCAATGGGTCTGATCGCGCCGATTCTGGTCGGCCCGCGGGCACGGATCCAAGCTGTCGCGAAGGAGTACGGCATCGACATCGCGACCTATCCGATCGTCGATTCGGCACACAGCCAGGATTCGGCCGCGAAAGCCGTTGCGCTCGTGCGTGAAGGCAAGGCCGAGGCGCTGATGAAGGGGAGCCTTCACACCGACGAACTGATGGGCGAGGTCGTGAGGCGCGACACCGGGCTGCGCACTGCGCGCCGAGTCAGCCACTGCTTCATCATGGACGTCCCATCCTATGCCGAGACGCTGATCGTCACCGACGCGGCGGTCAACATCGCGCCGACGCTGGCGGACAAGGTCGACATCATCCAGAACGCGATCGACCTCGCGCATGCACTGCAGTTCAAGGAAGTGCGCGTGGCGATCCTGTCGGCGATGGAGACCGTCAATCCGAGGTTCCGTCGACGATCGAGGCGGCGGCGCTGTGCAAGATGGCCGACCGCAAGCAGATCACCGGCGCCATTCTCGACGGGCCGCTCGCGCTCGACAATGCGATCAGCCTGGAGTCGGTCGCGATCAAGAAGATCGACTCCCCGGTTGCAGGGCGCGCCAACGTCCTCGTCGTCCCCGACCTCGAAGCGGGCAACATGCTCGCGAAGAGCCTGACGTTCATGGCCGGCGCCGACGCGGCCGGGATCGTGCTCGGCGCGCGCGTGCCGATCATCCTCACGAGCCGGGCCGATTCGGTGATGTCGCGCCTCGCCTCGTGCGCGGTCGCCGTGCTGGTCGCCCACGCCCGCCGCGCATCCGGGACCAAGGCGGTAAGCTGACCATGGACGCGATCGCCGTCCTCAACGCGGGCTCGTCCAGCATCAAGTTCTCGCTGTTCGCGCAGCAAGGCGACGCGCAGGAGCTCGTCGCGCGCGGCCAGGCCGAGGGACTCTACACGTCGCCCCGGTTCGCGGCGAAGGACGCCGCGGGGCGCGTCATCGGCGAGCGCTCCTGGGGTGACGGCGTGCGCCTCGGCCACGACGGCGCGCTCGATCATCTCGTTGCGTTCCTGCGCACCGAATTCGCCGATCATCAGCTGACCGCCGTCGGCCACCGCGTAGTCCATGGCGGTCTCGACTACGCCGAGCCCGTCCGTGTCGATGCGACGGTCCTCGCGGTCCTCGAGAAATACGTTCCGCTCGCACCCTTGCACCAGCCGCACAATCTCGCGCCGATCAGGACGTTGCTCGCGCGCGCGCCGGAGTTGCCTCAGGTCGCGTGCTTCGACACGGCGTTCCACCGCGGCCAGCCGGCCGTCGCCCAGGCATTCGCGCTGCCGAAGGAGATCACCGAGCGGGGCGTGCGGCGCTACGGATTCCACGGACTGTCGTACGAATACATCGCAAGCGCGCTGCCGCAGTACGACGCGCACGCGGCGGCGGGAAAGACGGTCGTGCTGCACCTCGGCAACGGGGCCAGCATGTGCGCGATCGACGGCGGGAGCAGCGTTGCGAGCACGATGGGCTTCACCGCCGCCGACGGGCTGCCGATGGGGACGCGCTGCGGCAACCTCGACCCCGGCGTGATGCTCTACCTGATGGACGAGCTCAAGATGAACGCGCGCGCGATCGAGAAGCTCATCTACCAGCAGTCGGGTCTGCTCGGCGTCTCGGGCATCTCGAGCGACATGCGGACGCTGGAAGCGAGTGCCGACCCCGCCGCGAGGGCCGCGATCGATCTTTTCGTGTACCGGATCGGCCGCGAGCTGGGCTCGCTCGTGGCGGCGCTCGGCGGACTCGATGCGATCGTCTTCACCGCCGGCATCGGCGAGAACAGCCGCCTCGTGCGCGAACGCGTCTGCACCGAAGCGGGCTGGCTCGGCGTCGAGATGGACACGCACGCCAACGAGCGCAACGGCCCGCGCATCAGCACCGCGGGCAGCTGCGTCTCGGCGTGGGCGATTCCGACCAACGAGGAGCTGATGATCGCGCGCCACACGCGGCGCGTGGTCAACGCCGGATGAAAGGATATCGGCAATGACGACGATGGACATTCCCCGTCCGGCGCTCAAGGGCCGCAAGGCGCTCGTCGTGGGCGTCGCGAACGAGCACTCAATCGCGTGGGGCTGCGCGAAAGCGTTCCGCGAGCTGGGCGCGCAGCTCGCGATCACGTACATCAACGAGAAGACGAAGACCTACGTCGAACCGCTCGCCAAGGAGGTCGGTGCGCCGATCTTCATGCCGCTCGACGTTGCCGTGCCCGGACAACTCGAGGCCGTGTTCGAAACGATCGGCCGCAAATGGGGCGAGCTCGATATCCTCGTGCACTCGATCGCCTTCGCGCCGAAGGCGGATCTGCAGGGCCCGCTGCTCGATTGTTCCGCGGACGGCTTCAAGCTTGCGATGGACATCTCCTGTCATTCGTTCGTCCGGATGGCGCGGCTGGCCGTACCTCTGATGAAAAACGGAGGAACGTTGTTCGCGATGAGCTACCACGGCGCGAACAAGGTGGTGCCCACCTACAGCGTCATGGGTCCCGTGAAGGCAGCGCTCGAGGCGTGTTGCCGCTACCTCGCCTACGAGCTCGGCGGCAAGGGTATCCGCGTGCACGCGATCTCGCCCGGGCCGCTCAAGACGCGTGCGGCGTCGGGACTCAAGGATTTCGACCTTCTGCTCACCGAAGCCGCGCAGCGCGCACCGATCGGCGAGCTCGTGGACATCATGGACGTCGGCTTTGCCTGCGCCTATCTCGCTACGCCGTACGCTCGGCGATTGTCGGGGGAGACGCTCTATGTCGACGGCGGAGTCAACATAATGGCGTGACCGCGCCTTGGATGGCCGCGGGCGGAAGGAGGTCCCATGGAAACACTCTGGATTGCGAACATCGCGCCCGGCACGAGCGACGAAGAGTTGAAGGCGTTCGTGCACAAGTACGCACCCGACATCGAATGCACGGAGATCCTGCACGTCGAGGGCGACGGCAGCCGTCCCGCCGTCGCGATGGCGTTCACCGGCAAGAAGTTCGATACCCTCGGGAAGCTCAGCCTGCGGCTCAACGGCATGTACTGGAAAGGACGGGTGCTCACCAGTTCCACCGGGATGTCGTGGCCGAAGTAGGCGGCCTGCGCACAGCTCCCGCTTCAGCGTGGCACGACCGCCGCCAGATCGTGCTCGGAAGCGCCGGTGATCGCCACCCGCGCGAACGCGCCGACGGGAAGCCGCTGCCCGCCTGCGATGCGTACCGTGCCGTCGATCTCCGGTGCGTCGGCAGCGCTGCGGGCGATCGCGGTCGTTCCTTCGTGACCATCGACCAGCACGGTGATCGTTTGGTCGATGCGGCTCGCAAGCCGTGTCGCGCTGATCCGTGCCTGGACCGCCATGAACCGCGCGCGCCGTTCTTCCTTGATTTGCTCCGGCACAGGATCGGGCAGCGCGTTCGCCGCCGCGCCGTCGACCGGAGAATAGGCGAAGCAGCCCACGCGATCGAGCTGCGCCGCTTCGAGGAAGGCGAGCAACTCCTCGAACTCGCGCTCGGTCTCGCCCGGAAAGCCCGCGATGAACGTGCTGCGCAGCGCGAGATCGGGACGCGCAGCGCGCCACGCTTCGATGCGCCGCAATGTCCCTTCCGCGTTCGCCGGCCGCTTCATCAGCTTGAGAATGCGCGGCGACGCGTGCTGGAATGGCACGTCGAGGTAGGGGAGGAGGCCGCCCGCAGCCGGATCTGCCGTCATCTGCGGGATCACATCGTCGACGTGCGGATAGGGGTAGACATAGTGCAGACGCACCCACGCGCCGTGCGCCCGGGCCATTGCGTCGAGCGCGGCCGCAAGATCGGTTATCCGCGTCTTCACCGGTCGGCCCTGCCAGAATCCCGTGCGGTACTTGACGTCGACGCCGTAGGCGCTCGTGTCCTGCGAGATGACGAGCAGTTCCTTGACGCCGGCGTCCAGCAGCCGCTCGGCTTCCGCCAGCACCTCGCCCAGCGGCCGGCTCACGAGGTCGCCGCGCAGCGACGGGATGATGCAGAACGTGCAGCGATGGTTGCAGCCTTCGCTGATCTTGAGATACGCGTAATGCCGCGGCGTGAGCTTGATTCCCTGCGCCGGAACGAGATCGACGAACGGGTCGTGCGGCTTCGGCAGATGCGCGTGGACCGCGGACATCACGGCGGGCGCCGCGTGGGGGCCGGTCACCGCGAGCACTTTCGGGTGCGCCGCGCGGACGAACGCGCCACCGTCCTTGGCGCCGAGGCAGCCGGTGACGATCACCTTGCCGTTCTCGTGGAGCGCTTCGCCGATGGTGTCGAGCGACTCGGCGACCGCGGCATCGATGAAGCCGCAGGTGTTGACGACGACGAGGTCGGCGCCATCGTAAGTCGGCGCGATGTCGTAGCCTTCGGCCCTGAGCTGGGTGACGATCTGCTCGGAGTCGACGAGCGCCTTCGGGCAACCGAGCGAAACGAAGCCTACGCGGGGAGCCTTTGCCGGCGATCGCGGCCGGCTCGGGCGGCGGACAAGGGTTGACGTCATGAACGCGCCGGGTCGCTAGGGATGCGCATTATGCGGCAGCGGACGCTGCGCTGCGGCCTGGGCCCGGTTTCAGGTGAACGCGTCGCAGCGCAACGACATTGCCAAAGGCGGAAGGTACGGACCCGGATACCGCGTCGCAAAAAGAATCTGGCTGCGTACCGGTTGTTGCACCGCTTCAGCGGTCAACGCTTTTTTTCTTCGTCCGCCTCAGTTTGCTGCGCAGCACTGAAATTGGGGAAGGGGAACGCCGAGAACATGCCCCGCGTCTGGTCCTGCATCCGCTGCTGCATGTCCATGAAGAGCTTCGCGCTCTGCTCGAGGTAGTTGCCGAGCATTCCCTGCATCGCCGGCGCCTGCATCTGCATGAACTGCTTCCACAGGTCCGGGGTGATCATCATCTTGTCGCCGTAGATCTGCTTCGCCTGGTCCTGCAGCTTCTTCTGGATCGCAAGAAATGCCTTCACGTTCTGCTCGATGTAGCTGCCCATCACCGTCTGTTGTGCGCTGCCATAAAAACGGATCATCTGCGCGAGCATCTCGGAGCTGAACATGGGCATTCCGCCCGCCTCCTCCTCGAGGATGATCTGCAGCAGGATTGCCCGCGACAGGTCCTCGCCGGTCTTGGCATCGATCACTTCGAAATCGATGTTGTCGAGCACCATCTGCTTCACGTCGGCCAGCGTGATGTAGCCGCTGTTCGCCGTGTCGTAGAGACGGCGGTTGGGGTATTTCTTGATGATGCGGGGGGTATCGTTCATCGTCGCTTCCCTGGATCGGACTGGCCATTATAACCCACTGATTTATCGGGCGTTTGAATTTAGTCGGCCTTTGCCGAAGGCAGGATTGGTGCGATGCAGCAAAAAGTTCTTGACATCGCCGGGTCCCGTGCCTACAATGGTTTTGTGCGGTGCAGCAATTCCGCGCTGCCGGTGGCGGCAAGAGGCCGCCGGAAGATGTTCGGCAGCGCCGACATTCGGGCATTGGACCTTCGGTCGGGGGCGACCGGATTACTCACTGGAAAAGGAGCTCACCATGTACAACGCAACGGAACAATTCGCTGAACTCAACAAGGCCAACGTCGCCCAAGCGACGAAGCTCGCCGCGCTCGCGATCGAAAACGCCGAGAAGCTGATGCGCCTCAACCTGACCGCCGCGAAGATCGCGCTCGCGCAAGGCGTCGAAGGCGCCCAGGCCGCCGCGACGGTCAAGGACGTGCAGGACCTCGTGGCGCTGCGCACCAAGTACGCCGAATCGGGCGTCCAGGCCGCGCTCGGCTACTCGAAGAGCCTGTACGAGGTCGCCGCGGAAGCGCAAGCGCAGTACTCGGCGTTCGCCGAAGAAGCGTGGGGCGCCTACACGAAGGGCTTGGCATCGTGGGTGGAAAAGGCCAGCAAGGCCGCACCCGCAGGTTCCGATGCCGGCTTCAACGCGCTCAAGTCGACGGTCGCCGCGACGACCGCCGCGTTCGACCAGTTCCAGAAGGCGACGAAGCAGGTCGTTAGCTTCGCCGATGCGTCGGTCCGCGCCGCCGCTGCCAACGCGTCGAAGACGGCGCCGAAGGGTCGCAAGGCGGCGTAACGCAGGATCGGGCGGCGGGCGACCGCCGCCAGCGGCTACACGGCGGACGGCGCGCAGCGGCGCCGTCCAGGTCCGGTGGGGGCTTGATCGTGCCGATCGCGTCCCCAGATTGAACGCAGGAGCGATGACTCCTTCTGTATCTTTCTCCTCCTCCTGAGAGATACAGCCTCCAAGCCCCGGGTAACACCGGGGCTTTTTTTCGCCCGTTTACGCCACCCATGGCGCAGGGTGTGGGATAGGACGCCGAGTCAGGCAGCGGAATGCCACGCGCGGCCTGTCGGGCAGCCCGTTACTTGGCCTTCAGCGTGTACTGGTATTCCCGCGGGCTCTCGCCCTTAAATGGGTAGTCCGAATCGTTGGGATCGAAGCGCAACGCAATGCCGACGTCCACGCAACCATCAAGCGTGACAACATCCGAGATGATCGTGACGTCACGTTGGCAATCGACACCATCGGTCACGTTTCGAATCCTTGCTACGATCTTTCCGTCTCGAGCCTCGAATGTGAGCTCGGAAATCCCGCCGTCGCCGAGCGACTCCATTCGCCGCTCCACCCGGCGGGTCTAAGCAGGATTGTTCTGATCGGTAGTGTGCGGGCTGCGGGTGTTGGTCGTTTCGCGAGCTGGCGTTACTCGACCTTTCCGATGCGGCGGACGGCGTCGCCGAGCTTCTGGTTGTCGGCTTCCCAGAAGCGCTGCATTTCCGGCGCATCGAGGTATTGGATCGGCGTCTCGACGGTGGCCATCGTGGAGATGAACTTCGGATCGGCCACCGTCGCCCGGGCGGCGTCGCGCAGCTTCGCGATCGCCGCTTCCGGCGTCCCCGCCGGCGCGAACAGCCCCGTCCACTGCGTGAAGACGACGGCGTAGCCCGCTTCGGTCAGCGTGGGCACGTCGGGCAACGAAGCGAGCCGCTTGTCGCCCCACGATGCCAGGACGCGCAGCTTGCCGGCCTTCACATGCTGGATCACCGTCGACGGCCCCGTCGAAAGCGCATCGACGTTGCCGCCCAGCAGGCCGACGACCGCCGGGCCCGCGCCGGTATACGGCACGTGGAGCAGCTTGATTCCCGCGATTGCGGAGAACATTTCCATCGGCACGTGCATCGTCCCGTAGTTGCCGGAAGACCCGTAGGTGATCGCACCGGGACGCTTCTTTGCGTCGGCGACGAAGTCGGCAAGCGTTTTCCACGGGCTTTCGGCGCGCACGACGAGCACCGTCGGATCGGCGGTGAAGCGGGCGATCGGGACGAACTGATTGAACTGGTACATCGGCGCGCGGCCGGTCACCTTGTCGGCCTCCGGCAAAATCGAGATCGACGACAGCGCGAGCAGCAGGGTGTAGCCGTCCGGCTTCGCCTTCGCGACATACCCCATGCCGATCCCGCCGCCGGCGCCGGCCTTGTTTTCGATGACGACCGGGGCATTGAGATAGCGGCCCATCGCATCGGCGACGGGGCGGGCGACGATGTCGGCGACGCCGCCCGGAGGAAACGGGACGACAAGCGTGATCGGCTTCGACGGGTAGGCATCCTGCGCCCATGCGGGGAGCGCGAGGGACGCGACGAACACGGCGAGCAGCGCGCATCCGGCGGCCTGATTGCGCATGAGACTCTCCTTGCGACGAAGCGGGTAATACGACGGGGCGAGGATTGCCCCGGCGCCGTCATCCATTCGCGCTAAGCAACGGGTGCCACGCACGCGACCGACGCGAGCTGCGTCGATCCGCGAATGCCGATCGGAATACAGCCGGCCAGTAACAGCATCAATCCGATGCAGAGCAGTGCTTTCACGAAATTCTCCCTGGTGTCCGGATCGGTCGAAACGACTGCGCAACCGCCTTCGCCGCCGTCGCCGCCGATGTCGACGGCCGCGTCAGAACATGTGCTGGCCGCCGTTGATCGCGATGTTCGCACCGGTGACGAAAGCCGCTTCCTCGCTCGAGAGATAAGCGACCAGGCCCGCGACCTCCTCGGGCTTCCCGAGCCGTCCCATCGGAATCTGAGGGATGATCTTCGAATCGAGCACTTCCTGCGGAATCGCCATCACCATCTTGGTCCCGATGTAGCCCGGCGAGATCGTGTTGACGGTGACGCCCTTGCGCGCGACCTCGAGCGCCAGCGCCTTGGTGAACCCGTGCATGCCGGCCTTCGCCGCCGAATAGTTGACCTGGCCGAACGCGCCCTTCTGTCCGTTGACCGACGAGATGTTGATGATCCGGCCCCAGCCCCGCTCGACCATCGAATCGCACACCTGCTTCGTCATGTTGAAGCAGGAGTCGAGGTTGGTCTTGATCACCATGTCCCAATTGACGCGGTCCATTTTCTTGAACGTCGAGTCCCGGGTGATGCCGGCGTTGTTGATGAGGACGTCGATCGGGCCGACCTCCTTCGCCACATGCGCGGCGCACGCAACGCAGGAATCGTAGTCCGCGACGTCGCACGGATAGGCACGAAAGCCGTAGCCCATCTTGTTCATGTTGTCGAGCCACTCCTTCGCCTTGGTATTGCCGGGCGAATGCGTGGTGACGACTTTGTAGCCGAGCGCGGCGAGCTTGATGCAGATGGCTTCGCCCAAGCCCCCCATTCCTCCGGTGACGAGAGCGACGCGCGGAATCTTCAGCGGCATGGTTCGTTCCTCCTTATGCGGTGATTTCGATGCTCGCACCGGCGATCACTGTCGATGGCGCCGGCCGACGCCCGAATCGCCTTCCCATCGCATCTTAACGCACGCCGGACGAGGCGAGGAGGCGGCGTCCGGGTTGCTGTCCGGGCCGTCGCTTCAGGGTTGGTGCAAGGCAACTCCGCTCGTCGCGCCGGCGGTTCCGGTTCGGGAACCCGCGCCCGCGGCGACGTAGCGCCCCGGCGCAGGACCGAGCGGTCGATATCCGGCACTGCCGGCTTCGCGCGGCGCGGGTTGCATGGCACCGCCGTGCGCCGCGAGCCATGCACCCCAATGCGGCCACCAGCTCCCGGCCACGCGATCCGCGCCCGCGAACCATTCGTCCGCGTCGTCGGTGATGAGCTCGTTGGTCCAGTAGTTGCGCCGCCCCGTCGCAGGCGGATTGATGACGCCCGCGATGTGCCCCGATGCTCCCAGCACGAAGGTGACGTCGCCTCCCAGGAGCGCCGTCGTGCGATAGGCCGAACGCCACGGCACGATGTGGTCCTCGCGTGATGCGTAGACGTACGCGGGCATCGTCAAACGCGAGAGATCGACGCGCTCGCCCGCCATCGTGAGCGCGCCGCGTTCGACGAGCCGATTGTCGAGATAAAGATTCTTCAGGTAGTAGACGTACATCGGCCCCGGCAGGTTCGCCGAGTCACCGTTCCAGTGAAGCAGGTCGAATGGCGGCGGCGTCTCGCCTTTGAGGTAGTTGCGGACGACGTAGCTCCAGACGAGATCGTTGGCGCGCAGGCTCGCGAACGCGCCGGCAAGCTCGCTGCCGTGGACGCGCTCGCCCGCCAGCAGCGCCGCTTCGCGCGCAGCGAGATACTCGCGCCGCACGTAGACGCCGATCTCGCCCGGGTCCGCGAAATCGAGCATCGTCGTGAGCAGCGTCAGGCTGGCGACACTGCGATCCCGGCGCGCCGCCAGCACCGAGAGTGCGCAGGCAAGGAGCGTTCCGCCCACGCAGAATCCCAGCGCGTTCACGGTCGGGCTGCCGGCGATCTCCTTCGCAACGCGGATCGCCGTCAGCGCGCCGTCCTCGAGATAAGCGTCCCAGGTCAGATGGCCCAGGCGCGGCGGAATGTTGCGCCACGAGATGATGAACACCGTGTGGCCTGCGCTCACCGCCCAGCGCACGAACGAATTCTCGGGCGTGAGGTCGAGGATGTAGTACTTGTTGATGCACGGCGGGACGATGACGAGCGGCCGCCGCCGCACATCCTGCGTCGTGGGTGCGTACTGGATCAGCTCGATCAGGTCGTTGCGGAATACGACATGGCCGGGCGTTACCGCGAGGTTGCGGCCCACCGCAAACGCGCGTTCATCGCTCATCGAAATGCGCCCTTTCCGGGTATCGGCGATGAGATTTGCGAAACCCCGGGTGAGGCTCGCACCGTCGGTTGCGAGCGCGCGCTCGATCACCTCGGGATTGGTCGCCACGAAATTCGACGGCGCGATCGCGTCGACGTACTGGCGTGTCATGAATGCGAGACGATGCTTGTCGGGCCCGGGCAGCTGCGCAAGCGCAACGAGATCGGCGAGATACCGGCTGGCAATCAGATAGCCTTGCTTCAGCAGCGAAAAATACGGCAGCTCGCTCCACTCTCGCGCGGCGAAGCGGCGGTCGCCGGCGTCGGGAGCCGCGATTTCGGGCAGTTTCGCGCGGGTTTGCGGCCCTGCCACCAGCACGGCCTGGACGGCCGCCCACAGCGCGGCCCACCGGGGCTGGTATTGCGCGTTCAGCGCGGAAAGCGCAAGCGGATCGACGGCACCGGAGACGAGTGACGCCGGCCACGAAGCGGCGAGCGAGCCCGGTGCGGTCGTCGTCAACGCATCGATCCGTGGCCCATCGGGGTCGGATTGCGGTGCCGCGCCGATCCACCACTGTGCCCACGCCAAGCCGAGCTCCTGCCAGCGACTCGCGAGCTCGGGCCACGATGGCGATGGCGACAGGGATTGTGGAGACGACATCGCAGATCGCAAGCGCTATGGGCTGCCGAGGGGAGGATTCTTCGAGGACCGCCGTGGCGAAGCCCGGGCCCGGCGCGCCGCCGCCGTCGGATTATACGTGCGCGCTCGTGGGCTCACGCGCGAGCCACACGAGCGCCGCCATGCGACCGGAGGCGCGCTCGCGCCGGTAGCTGAAGAAGCGCGCAACGTCGGTTGCGGTGCAATAGTTGCCGCCACTCACGCGGGTGACGCCCGCCGCGGCGAGCCGGTTCCGCGCGATCGCGTAGAGATCAGCCAGCCACTTGCCGTCGCGATGCGCGACGAAGCAGGGCGCGAGCGCAACATCGCGCGCGAGAAGCGCATCGCGCACGTCGGCGCCGACCTCGAACGCCGTCGGCCCGATCGCCGGTCCGAGCCACGCCGCGATCTCGTCCGTCGGCACGGCGAATTTGCCGAGCGCGGCGACCGTCGTTTCGATAACGCCGGCGGCAAGTCCACGCCATCCGGCGTGCGCGACGCCGACCGCGCTCCCGCCGCGGTTCGCGAGGAGCACTGGAAGGCAATCGGCGACCTGCACCGCGCACACGACGCCGTGCTCGCGCGTAACGGCGGCATCGGCAGTCTTCGGGCCGGCGACAGTTTCGGCGCCGAGCACGGCCACCTCGGCGCCGTGCACCTGGTCGAGCCACCGCGGCGGCGAGGGCAGGAACGCCGCGAGGCGTCGTCGGTTTTCGATGACGCAGGCCGGATCGTCGGCCGTGTGCCGTCCGAGATTCATCGTCGCGTAAGGTCCGCTGCTTACGCCGCCTGCGCGCGTAGTCACGAGCGCCTGCACCCGCGCGGCTACCGGCCAGTCCGGCAGGATCCAGTCGAGCCCTTGCCCGCCGAGGCTCCGCGCGAGCGGAGCGGGTCGCGCCCCTCGCGTCATGTCGCTCGCCGCGCGCGGAGCTCCCGGAGCAGCGCCGCGAAATCCGCAGGCAGCGGCGACTCCCACGTGCGGAGCGCGCCGGTCACAGGATGGACGAGGGTGAGACGCGCCGCATGGAGCGCCTGCCGTCCGAATCGAAGCGCGCTTCGCTTCCCGTACGCGGCGTCGCCGACCAGCGGATGGCCGAGCGACGCGAGGTGGACGCGGATCTGATGTGTGCGGCCGGTCTCGAGCCGGCAGGCGAGCAATGTCGCCGGACCCAACCGCTCGACGACATCGTAGTGCGTGCGCGCCGGCTTGCCTTTCGCGACCACCGCCATCGTCGTGCGGCGCGTCGGATGGCGGCCGATCGGCGCGTCGACGGTGCCGCCTCGCGCGAGGTCGCCTTCGACGAGCGCCACGTATTCGCGCTTCACGCTGCGCGCCGCGAGCTGGCGCACCAGATCGGTCTGCGCAGGAATCGTCTTGGCGATGACGAGTAACCCGGTCGTGTCCTTGTCGAGGCGATGGACGATGCCGGCGCGCGGGATCGCCGCGAGCTCCGGGGCGTGGTGGAGGAGTGCATTCTGCAGGGTCCCGGCGCGGTTGCCCGCGCCCGGATGCACGACGAGCCCGGCCGGCTTGTCGATCACGATCAGCGCAGCGTCCTCGTCGACGATCGCGAGCGCGATCGCCTCGGGTGAGAGTGACATGCCGAGCGGCTCCGAGCGCGCGCGCACGACGACCCGCTCATCGCCGCGGACCTTCTGCGTCGGAAGGGGCGCGATGCCGTCTATCGTTACCCGCCCGGCGTCGATCCATGCGCGCAATCGGCTGCGCGAGTATCGGGGCAGTGCGCCGGCGAGCGCCGCGTCGAAGCGCCGGCCCGCGGCATCCGCGGAGAGATCTACGACGTGCACCGGCCCGTCTTCGCCCCGGCCCGGATCCGATTCGGTGGCGGACGGGCGGGCGGCGGCGCGACGGCTGGGGGCGGACAAGGGAGCCTCGAGGCTTTGGGCGGTCGGTCGGCTATAATTCGCGCTCGTACAGCGCTTCGGGTACCGCATGTCCGCCTCATCGACGCTTTCCGCATCGCCGAACGGCCGCCGCGCTCTCTGGCGCGCCTTCCTCGTCGGGCTCGTCGTCGCGTTTGGTCTCTCCGCCTGCGGCTTACTGCCCGAAGTCAAGGACGAGACGTCGTCGTGGAGCGCGGAGCGCATCTACCGCGAAGCGCACGGCGCGCTCGTCGAGGGAAATTATACGCGGGCGATCAAGCTCTTCGAGACGCTCGAGTCGCGCTATCCCTACGGCCGCTACGCGCAGCAGGCAATCCTCGAATCCGCGTATGCGAATTACCGCGCGGGCGAAACCGCGGCGGCGATCGCCGCCTGCGACCGCTTCATTCGCACGTATCCGAACCATCCGAACGTCGACTACGCGTACTACCTCAAGGGCCTCGTCAACTTTCGCGAGGACCAGGGCATTCTCGGATACGTCTACGAGATCGACTTGTCGGAGCGTGAGCCGAAGGCGATGCGCGAGTCGTTCGCAGCGTTCAACGAGCTCGTCACCAAGTTTCCGGATAGCCGCTATGCAGGCGACGCGCTCGACCGGATGAAGTACCTGACCAATGCCCTCGCGACCTACGAGGTGAAGGTCGCGCGCTACTACTACAATCGCGGCGCCTACATCGCAGCGGTGAGCCGGGCTCAGGGCGCGCTCGTCACGTATCCGCGGACGACGGCGAACGAGGAGGCGCTCGACGTGCTGGTGAAAAGCTACGACAAGCTCGGGCTCATCCAGTTGCGCGACGATTCGCAGAAGATCCTGGCCAAGACGTTTCCCCAGAGCCCTTACGTTTCCGGCGTTTCCGACAAGCCCTGGTGGAAGTTCTGGTAGCGGCGCGAGGCTGGGAGCAGGGGGACGCGCGAGCGGCGAGCAGGGGCCCCGCGCGCGGTTAGCGCGTGGGGATGCGAGCCAGCGCGAGGCGCGTTCGGAGGCCGCGGCGCGAGCGTCGCGATCAATCGCCGGTGCCGGCAAAAAACGCTTCGACCTCCGCGATGTCGCGCGTGCGCTGCATTGGCGGCAGGCTTTTCCAGATCCGCTTGCCGTAGGGCTTGTCGGTGAGACGCGGGTCGCAGATCATCAGCACGCCGCGGTCGGTTTCGGTGCGAATCAGCCGGCCCGCGCCCTGCTTCAGCGCGATCACCGCCTGCGGGAGCTGATAGTCGAAGAACGGATTGCCGCCGTCGGCTCGCAGCGCCTCGAGGCGCGCCGCGAGCAGCGGATCGTCGGGCGGCGCGAACGGAAGCTTGTCGATGATGACGACCGACAGGGCATCGCCCGGCACGTCGACACCCTCCCAGAAGCTCGCACTTCCGAGCAGCACGGCGTTGCCAAGCTCGCGAAAGCGCGACAGCAGCTCGCTCCTCGAGCCCTCGCCCTGCGCGAGCAGCGGCCACGAGAGGCCGTCGCGGGCGAAGGCCGTTGCGAGGAGCTCGCGCGCCTGCGCGAGCGCCCGCAGCGTGGTGAACAGCAGGAACGCGCGACCGTCGCTTGCGCGCAGCACGGGCAGGGCGGCGTGCGACGACGGCCTCGGTGTGCGCGCGGGAATTCGGCGCGGGCAGATCGCGCGGCACGTAGAGCAGCGCCTGCGTCCCGTAGTCGAACGGCGATTCCCAGCATCCGGTGGTGGCGTCGGCGAGCCCGAGCTCGCGCTGGTAGAGCGAAAAATCGCGACCGACGGCGAGCGTCGCCGACGTGAAGATCCACGCGCGGCCCGATTCGGCCACCTGCTTCGCGAACAGCCCGGCGATGGAAAGCGGTGACGCATGGAGCTGCCAGCCCTGCGCGCGTTACGTCGACCCAGCGGATCCACGCATTTTCCCCGTCGATGCCCTCCGCGCCTTCGTCATTGCCACGCCGCCACCGCGCGAGAGCTGCTGCGGCGTCCATCGCGCGCCGCGCGCAGTTGCCGAGGTCCTCGCTGCGCTCGGCGAAGAGCGAAAGCTCGGTGGCGAGCCGGTCGAGCGCGGCGGCAAGTCCGTCGAGCGCGTCGACGAAGCCCTCGCGCGCGGTGGCGGCGCTCTGCGCCAGCTTGCCCGGCGCGTCGCCGAGCGCAAGGCGCAGCTTGCGGATTGCCGGGCCAACGCCTGAGGCTGCGTCCGGAAGCTCGGCGACTTCCCGTGCGCCGGTGCGGGCGGCGACTTCGGCATCGCGCGCGAGCTCGGCGAGCTGTCCGGCCGTCACCTGTTCGCCGAAGAAGAGCGTCGCCGTGTCGGGAAGCTGATGGGCTTCGTCGAGGATCACCGTATTGCACGCGGGCAGCAGCTCTGCGAGACCCTCGTCGCGGAGCATCACGTCGGCGAAGAACAGGTGATGGTTGATCACGACGACGTCGGCTTCGAGCGCCGCCTTGCGCGCCTTCAGCACGAAGCATTCGGCGTGGTGGCCGCATTCGGCGCCGAGGCAGTTGTCGCGGGTCGACGTCACCAGCGGCCAGATCGTCGCGTTCTCCGGAACCTCGGCGACCAGGCCGCGATCGCCCGTTTCGCTCGCGCGGGCGAATGCGACGATCTTCGCGAGATGGCGGGCATCTTCGCGCGACGGCAGACGGCCCTCGGCCGCCGTGCGTTCGAGATGGTGATGGCAGACGTAGTTGGCGCGGCCCTTGAGGAGCGCGAGCGTGGCCGGCACGCCGAGCGCGGCGCGGACCAGTGGCAAGTCCCGCTGGAAGAGCTGGTCCTGCAGCGTCTTCGTGCCGGTCGAGAGGATGACCTTGCCGCCGTCCTCGAGCGCGGGGACGAGATAGGCGAAGGTCTTGCCGGTGCCGGTGCCCGCTTCGGCGATCAGCGATGCACGCGCGCGAATCGCGCGTGCCACTGCTTCGGCCATCGCGAGCTGCTGCGGCCGCAGCCGAAAGCCGGGTAGCGCTCGGGCGAGCGTTCCGCCTTCGCCGAAGATCGAGGCGAGATGAGTGTCGGGCGCGGAAATCGGCGCGGCGTCGGCGCGTGCCGATCGAGCGAGGATGGGCGTGCTCAGTTCGCGCTGCTTTTCTTGACGGTGGCGGCAGCGGCAGTGCCCTTGCGCGACGCCCCGGCGGACTTGGTGGCGGAGCTCGCGAGCGCGGTGCGCACGGCGGCCGCGCGCTGGCGGAAGAGCTCGTAGGGCATCCCGACGCGCAACTTGTACTGGTCGTCCGTCTCGCCGGGCTTCCACTTGAGCTCGGAGAGCGCCGCGAGCCATTGCTCGTGCAGGCCGCGCAGGAGGTCGACCGTCATAGTGCTTCCCGTCGCCTCGCGCAGCGCCGCCTGATACGGGCGCGTCATCGACAGCTTCTGCTTGTCGACGCAGTACTCGCTCTTGGCGCCGTTGACGCCCTCTTCGGATTTTTCGTAGCCGAACTCGATGATCTCGATGCTCTTCACCTGCCGGCACATCGTGTACAAGTGCTCGACGGCATCGATGAAGCAATCGATGGCCGTGGCACCGGTCGTGTTCGGGCAGATGTATTTCTGGGGGGGAGGCGCCGGGTCGCTCTTTTGCGCGGCGGCGCAGGGCGCCATGAGCGCGAGCGCCAGGGCGAAAGGCATGAGCGCCGCCGGGCCGCCCCAGGGCGCGAAGCGCTCACGTCCCGGGGACGCAGCGGGGGCAGCCGCAAGCGCTAAGGGGGATGCGACCGAAGTCTGAGCACGATCGAGCATGGGAAGGGTGAATGCTAACCTGTTGTCGGCTCCGCGCTCAAGTCGGACGAAAGGCCGATGGCGGTAGCGACGGCTGCAACGCGCGGTTACCGGCCCGGCCGCACTCAGGCGCTCTGCCAGTGCTCGATCACCAGCTGCAACGACGCCGTGCCGTTCCATTCGTTGACGTCGGGACGGTACGCCGCCCGGATCGACGCAGGAAGCGGCTCGGCATGGTTGAAGAGGATCGCGGCGAACCGTTCGCCCGCGCCATCGACGCTGCGCTCGAGCTTGAGGCGGCTGTGCTTTTCGCCGACGATCCGCTGCTCGAGCACGGCGAACACGTCGTCGAACACCGGCGCCGGAAATCCCTGGCCCCACACCTGATCGCCGAGGGCGCGCGCGAGATCGAACGTGAGCTCTCCGGCATCGAGGCTGCCGTCCGACTCGAGCACACGCTGGAGCTGCGCGGGCGAGAGTTGCTCCCGGGCGACCGCCTCGAATGCCGCCGCAAACCGCGGCAGCTCCGGCTCCGCGAGCGAGAGTCCTGCCGCGTACGCGTGACCGCCGAACTTCTGGATTGCGCCCGGCGCGCGCTTCGCGACGAGGTCGAGCGCATCGCGAAGGTGGAAGCCCGCGATCGACCGACCCGACCCCTTGAGCTCGCCCGTGCTGCCGCGCGCGAACACGATCGCCGGGCGATGATAGCGGTCCTTGAGCCGCGCGGCGACGATGCCCGACGACGCCCTGATGCCACGCCGGCCGGTAAACGCACAGCGTGTACGCGAGGTCGGCCGCGGCAGCGTGCGTCTCGAGGTCCGCCAGCGCTTCCTCCTGCATCGTCGCTTCGACGTCGCGGCGCTCGCGGTTCAGCGATCGAGCTCGCGTCGCGAGCGGCAGAGCCGCGACCGCGGTGTCGGCGAGCAGGCAGCGAATGCCGACCGTCATGTCGGCGAGGCGGCCGGCGGCGTTCAGACGCGGGCCGGCGACGAAGCCGAGGTCGTACGCGCTCGCCCGTCGCGCGTCGCGCCCGGCCGCGGCGAACAGTGCCTCGACGCCGGGCTGCGCGCGTCCGCCGCGAATGCGGGCGAGCCCTTGCGCGACGAGCGTCCGGTTCACCCGGTCGAGGCGGACGACGTCGGCGACGGTGCCGAGCGCGACGAGATCGAGCAGCGCCGCGAGATTCGGCTCCGCCCGCTCCGCAAAGCGGCCGCGCTGACGCAGCAGCGCGCGCGTCGCCAACAGCACGTAGAACATCACGCCGACGCCGGCCAGGTTCTTGCTGGGAAACGCGCAGCCCGGCTGGTTCGGATTCACGATCAGCGCCGGGGCCGGCAGCGTTGCCGCCGGCAGGTGATGGTCGGTGATCAGCACGTCGATGCCGAGCGCCGGCGGCTTCGGCGACGCCGTCGTGGCTGGCGATGCCGTTGTCGACGGTGACGATGAGCCGCGGCGCCATCGCCGCCGCTTGCGCGACGATTTCCGGCGTAAGGCCATAGCCGTACTCGAAGCGGTTGGGAACGAGGAAGTCGACGTCGGCGCCCATCGCGCGCGAGGCCGCGGACGCCGACCGCGCACGCCGTTGCGCCGTCGGCATCGTAGTCGGCGACGATGACGATCTTCTCGTGCGCTGCGATCGCGTCGGCGAGCCGCGCGGCCGCCGCGGCGATTCCCTTCAGCGTTGCGAACGGCGGCAGCCGCGCAAGATCGGTGTCGAGTTGGTCGGCGGTCTCGATGCCGCGCGCCGCGAACACGCGCGCGAGGACGGGATGGACGCCTGCCGCGGCGAGCGCGCCGGCGGCTGTCGGAACCGTGCGGCGGACGATGTCCATCAAGCGGGCGTCCGCGCGGCGGCGAGAAGGACCTCGAGGTCGTGCCGCGCGAGCGCCCCCGCGAGCCGTTGCCACGCACGCTTCCGGCGCGCCGTCCACAGCGCAGCGTGGCCGGTCGCCGTCGGTGATCAGCGTCACGGCATCGACGATTCCGCGCGCGAGCGCTTTCGCCGCAGGCGCCGCAAAGTCGCGTTCGACCTGCGCGAGATCCGTCGCCGGTTCGAGGGCGACGACGAGCGTTGCGCGATCCTGTCGCAGGGAAGAGATCGGTCCGAGCTCATTCGGGAGCGGGAGGGCGGGCATGCCGGCGTGGGCGGCGAGCGCGGCGGCGATCCCGCCATTCGCCCAGGTGACGATACGCGCCTGCCCCGGGTCGCGCGCCGGGCACACGCCGCCCGTCGGAGAACCAGACGCTGTTCACCGGCGCGCGTCCGCCCTCTTCTCGCGCCGCGTTGACGGGATGCTCGTGCAGCAGCATCTGGATTTCGTTTTGCCAGCGCCGCCACCTTCCCGCATCGCGGCCCTGCGGGCAGACATTCGCGTAGCGTGCGGCCGCCGACGGCGGCGAGCGGTCGCGTCGCTGATTGCCGGTGCGACCGCTGCGCGGACGAACCACGCATCGGGCCGCGGCGCGACGAACGCCATGCCGTCGGCGGCGAAATGCGCGTTGAGCGTCGCGGTGAGACGCGCGGCTTCGTCTGCGCCAAGATCGCGGACCATGCCGGCGAGGTGGACGTCGTCGCGGCCGGCGACGAGCGTCACCGGATCCGCGGCGACCCAGTACGCGTCGCCCGGATCGACGCCCAGCGCCTGATCCGGATCGCCGCGAGCGGCCAGTCCGTTGCCGCGCACGACGCCGTAATGCGGCGCGAGCGCGGCGCCGATGCCGTCCGGCTCCTGCACGGCGGCGCCGGCGGCGGCAAGAAGACGCGCGAGATGCGGCACGTCCGGTGCCGCGCGCATCGGACGCGCCTGTCAGGCGCGAGCAGACCGGGGATGCGTCGAGCAGGAGCTGCATGCGAGATGCACGCGCGGTTCGTGGCAGACCGGCGCAACGGCGGGCGAGGAATCGCGTGAAGTCTAGCATGCGATAATGCGCACGTCGCCCTCGCGGGCATGCGCGAATCGCGCGCTTCGCTCCTTCTCTCGCCTCACCGCGAACGCCTCACCTTGTCGCCGTACGAACTCGCCGTCGGCCTGCGCTACACGCGCGCGCGCCGCGGCTCCGGACGCAACTCGTTCATCTCGTTCATCGCGCTGACGTCGATGGCGGGTATCGCGCTCGGCGTCGCCGCGCTGATCGTCGTGCTGTCGGTGATGAACGGCTTCCAGGAGGAGCTGCGCAATCGGATCCTGGCGTCGCATCGCACATCGAGGTGCGCGGCATGCCCGGTTCTGGCCGATCGCCGCCGCCGTCGCGAAGTCGGCGCTCGCAAATCCGCACGTGAAGGCGGCTGCGCCTTACGTCCTGGGCCAGGCGATGCTCTCGGCGGACGGAGTGAACCGCGGCGCGCTGATCCGCGGCATCGATCCGGCGCAGGAAGCGGGCGTCGCGGACATCGGCAGGCACATGCGCGCGGGCTCGCTCGACGCGTTGAAGCCCGGCGGGTTCGGCATCGTGCTCGGCGCCGAGATCGCGCGGGCGCTGGGCGTGCGCCTGGGCGATACGGTCGTCGTGATCACGCCGCAGGGAACGGTGACCCCGGCCGGCACGCTGCCGCGCCTCAAGAGCTTTCGACGTCGTCGGCGTATTCGAGGTCGGCATGTACGAGTTCGACAGCGGCCTTGCGCTGATCGACATCGACGACGCGAAGAAGCTCTACCGGCTGGACGGCGTGTCCGGCGTGCGCCTGAAGCTCGACGACTTGTATGCGGCGCCGGCCGTCGCGCGCGAGCTCGCGGGCAGCCTCGACGTCGACGCCGAAGTGCGCGACTGGACGCTCTCCCACGCGAATTTCTTTCGCGCCGTGCAGATCGAGAAGCGCGTGATGTTCATCATCCTGACGCTGATCGTCGCGGTGGCGGCGTTCAACATCGTGTCCGCGCAGGTGATGACGGTCACCGACAAGCAGGCCGACATCGCGATCCTGCGCACGCTGGGCGCGTCGCCGGCGTCGATCATGACGATCTTCGTGATCCAGGGGGCGCTGATCGGGGTGATCGGCACGCTGATCGGCGTTGGCGGCGGCGTGCTGCTCGCGCTCAACGTCGGCACGGTGCTGCCGGCGATCGAGCGGCTGTTCACCGTCCAGTTCCTCGACAAGACGCGTCTATTACATCAGCGAGCTGCCGTCCGATCTGCAGCGCGGCGACGTGGTGACCATCGCGGCGATCGCGCTGGTGCTGGCGCTGGTCGCGACGATCTATCCCGCGTGGCGGGCGGCGAAGGTGAACCCGGCGGAGGCGCTGCGCTATGAGTGAGCCCGCCGCCGCGACCGCGAACGCCGCGCCGCCGGTGATCGAGTGCCGCGCGCCTTGCGAAGACCTACACGAGCGGGCCCACTCGACGTGCCGGTGCTGCTGGGCGTCGATCTCGCCGTTGCGCAAGGCGAGCGCGTCGCGATCGTCGGCGCGTCCGGTTCGGGCAAGAGCACGCTGCTGCATCTGCTGGGCGGACTCGATGCGCCGACCGGCGGGGAGGTCCGCGTCGACGGCGCGCTGCTCGCACGCCCTGAGCGAGGCGGAGCGCGGCCAGGTTCGCAATCGCGCGCTCGGCTTCATCTACCAGTTCCACCATCTGCTGCCGGAATTCACCGCGCTGGAGAACGTCGCGATGCCGCTCATGATCCGGCGCGAGACGCCCGCCAGCGCGCGCGCGGCCGCGCGCGGCGATGCTCGAGCGCGTCGGGCTCGGTCATCGCCTTCCGCCACCTGCCGGGCGAGCTTTCCGGCGGCGAGCGGCAGCGCGTCGCACTTGCCCGCGCGCTGGTGACCGCGCCGCGGTGCGTGCTCGCCGACGAGCCGACCGGCAATCTCGACCGGCGGACCGCGGGCCAGGTGTTCGAGCTGATGCTCGAGCTCAATCGCGCCGTCGGCACGAGCCTCGTCATCGTCACGCACGATCCGGATCTCGCGGCGCGGACCGACCGGACGCTGCATCTCGTCGACGGCGTGCTGCAGTAGCTCGAGCTCATCTCGAAAAGACATTGGGTCCCGGCCTCCGCATGGAGGGTGGCGATGACGGAAGGTCGGCAGGGGCACTCGCGCGGCGACGCACCCTTCGGCCCTGGGCTTCGCCCGCCTCGCTCGTGGCTGTATCCGCGGGGACGACAAGCACAAACTCACACCGCGAGCGGCGGCTCGTCCATCAGCGCCACCTGCTCGCGCAACTCCAGGATGCGATCCTGCCAGTAGCGCTGGGTGTTGAACCACGGGAAAGCGGCGGGAAACGCCGGATCGTCCCAGCGCTGCGCGAGCCACGCCGAGTAATGGACGAGCCGCAGCGTGCGCAGCGCCTCGATCAGCTGCAGCTCTCGCGGGTCGAAGTCGAAGAAATCCCCGTAGCCGTCGAGCACCGACGCCAACTGCCGCGTCATCTCGGCGCGGCTCCCCGCGAGGAGCATCCAGAGGTCCTGCACCGCGGGGCCCGTCCGCGCGTCGTCGAAATCGACGAAATGCGGACCGTCGTCGGTCCACAGCACGTTGCCGGCGTGGCAGTCGCCGTGCAGCCGCAGCAAGGTCACCTCGCCGGCGCGATCGAAAGCGCGGCGGACGCCGTCGAGCGCCAGTGCGGCGATGGTGCGCCATGCGTCGACCAGGTCCGGCGGGATGAAGTCGTGCGCGAGCAGCCATTCGCGCGGCGCAATCGCCGAACGTCTGGAGATCGAGCGCCGGACGATGCCGAAACGGCGCCTGCGCCCCGGCTGCATGGATCCGCCCGAGAAAGCGGCCCATCCATTCGAGCGTCGCCGAATCCTCGAGCTCCGGCGCGCGGCCGCCGCATTTCGGATACACGGCGAAGCGGAAGCCGCGGTGAGCGTGGAGCGTCGCGCCGTTGCGCGTGAGCGGCGCTACCACCGGGATTTCCCGCGCCGCGAGCTCCGCGACGAACGCGTGCTCCTCTTGGATCTGCGCGTCGGACCAGCGGCCCGGCCGATAGAACTTGGCGACGACGGGCGGCGCATCCTCGATCCACGACCTGGTAGACGCGATTCTCATAGCTGCCGAGCCCGAGCAGCCTGCCGTCGCCGCTGAAGCCGATGCTGTCGAGCGCATCGAGGACGACGTCGGGCGTGAGGGTAGCGTACGGATGGGCAGCGCCGGACATGCCGGTCAGTATTCGACCGGAACGGGGTCGAGCGAGCGCCACAGGTACCAGGTCGCGACGCTGCGCCACGGCTGCCACGTCGTGCCCAATTCGCGCATCGCCGCGAGGTCGAGCCGCTCGCCGCCGTTGTAGTGCGCCGCGATCGCTTTCTGCAGCCCGATGTCGTCGACGGGAAAAACGTCGGCGCGCAGCTCGTGGAAGATGAGGAACATCTCGGCGGTCCAGCGGCCGATCCCCTTGACGTCGACGAGCCGCGCAATCAGCGCTTCGTCGTCGAGCGCCGGCCATTCGAGCGGATCGAGCGCCCCGGTCGTGAAATGGCGGGCGAGATCGCGGAGGTACTCGGCCTTGCGCTCCGAGAGCCCGCACCGGCGCAGCGTGGAAAGGCGCGTCCGGCCGACGTGGGCGGCATCGAGCCGCACCGACAGCGCGATCGTGTCGCGCCCGGCGCCGGTGGCTACGGTGAAACGTTCCCAGATCGTCTGCGCCGCCTTGACCGAGATCTGCTGGCCGACGATCGCCCGGGACAGCGTCGTGAACGGGTCGCCGCGGCGGGTGAGATGGATGCCGGGCACGCCGTCGATCAGCCGCCGCATCACCGGGTCGGCGCGCGAGAGCGCGCGCGTCGCGTCTTCCCAGTAGGCCGGCTTCGAGTGCCCTGGCTGAACTGAGCGGGCGTCGGGCGACCCCCCGCCCGCCGACGGCACGGCACGGCGGTCGGCCCCCGCCGCCGGAGCTGCGGGGCGCCGGCGGAGCATGGCTGCCGGCGGGTCGAGGTTTTGCGGCGGGCGGCGTGGCATGGGAAAGGGGCAAAATGGTACATTACGCGGCTTTTATTTTGGAGACGGAAAGATGTGTTCGGCGGACGTTCCGGGAACGGCTCTTGTGGGTCGTCGCAGCCATCAGCGTCGTCGGCGCGTTCGCAACCCCGGTTCGGTCCCAGACGGCCGCCGATCCGAACAAGATCGTCCACGTCTCCTTCCCGACCGGCGAGAGCGGATTCGATCCGGTCCGCATCTCGGACCTCTACTCGGCGACGGTCATCGAGGCGATCTTCGAGCGCCTGCTGACCTACGACTACCTCGCTCGGCCCGCGAAGCTCGTGCCGATGCTGGCCGAAGCGATGCCGGAGATCGCCGACAACGGCAAAACGTACACGTTCCGGCTGCGCAAGGGCGTGTACTTCGCGCCCGATCCCGCGTTCAAGGGCAAGCGGCGCGAGCTCGTCGCGCAGGACGTCGTCTACTCGTACCATGCGCTTCCTCGACCCGAAGAACCGCGCGCCCTACGCGTTCCTGCTCGAGGGCAAGATCGTCGGGCTCGACGAGCAGGCCGCGCAGGCGAAGAAGATGGGCAAGTTCGACTACGACGCGAAGATTCCCGGGATGGAAGCGCTCGACCGCTACACGCTGCGCTTCCGGCTCAAGGAAACGGACTACAACTTCCTCTACATCGTCGCCCACATCTCGCTCGGCGTCGTCGCGCGCGAAGTGATCGAAGCCTATCCGCGACGATACGATGGCGCATCCGGTCGGCACCGGACCCTACATGCTGAAGACCTGGATCCGTCGCTCGAAGATCGTGCTCGAGTCCAATCCCGAGTACCGCGGCTACGTCTGGGACTTCGCCGCGTCGGACCCGGCGTGGGACGACGCGCTCGTCAAGGACATGCGCGGCAAGAAGATGCCGCAGATCGGCCGCGTCGAGATCACGATCATCGAGGAGGCGCAGTCGCGCTGGCTCGCGTTCGAGCAGAAGGAGCTCGACTACATCGCCGTTCCCGACGACCTTCGCGCCCACCGGCGCTCGACGGCGACGAGCTCAAGCCGGGCCTCGCGAAGCAGGGCATCCGCCTCTACCGGGTGCCGGACCCCGAGCATCACCTATACGGCATTCAACATCCGCGATCCGGTGATCGGCGGCTTCGCCAAGGACAAGATCGCGCTGCGCCGCGCGATGGCCATGGCCTACGACATCGACGAGGAGATCAAGGTCGTGCGCAAGGGGCAGGCGGTGGCGCTGCAGATGCCGATCCCGGCGGGCGTCGTCGGCCACGATCCGAACTATCGCAGCATCAACCAATACGACCCGGTGCTCGCCAACAAGCTGCTCGACTACTTCGGCTACGGGAAGGGGCAAGGACGGCTATCGGACGCTGCCCGACGGCAAGCCGCTCGTCGCTCCGGCTCGCGACCGAGCCGCAGCAGCACGCAATCGCGAGCTCGACGAGCTGTGGGTGAAGTCGCTCGAGGCGATCGGCATCCGTATGGAGTCGGCGGTCGCGCCAGTTCGTCGACAACGTGCAGGCGGCGAAGGCGTGCAAGCTGCAGATGTGGGGGCAGGGCTGGATCGCCGACTATCCCGACGGCGACAACTTCATGCAGCTGCTCTACGGTCCGAACACGGGCCAGAGCAACACGGCTGCTACGAGTCGAAGGCGTTCGACGCGTTCTACGAGCGCTCGCGAACGCTGCCCAATTCGCCCGAGCGCAACCAGCTGTTCCTCGACATGACGCGGCAGATGGAGGTCGACGCCGCGTGGAGCCTGCATGTTGCGCGCGCTGCGCAACGAGCTGATCCGGCCGTGGATCCTGGGTTACAAGAAGCATCCGATCCTGCAGGCCGACTGGCATGTACCTCGACGTCGCTGCCGCGCACCTAGCGCAACCGGGTCGCGCCGGAGCCTCCATGCCCGCTGTCCGCCTGTCCTGCAGCACGCGCGGCGCACGGCGCTCGTCGCGCCTCGCTGCTCGCCGCGTTCGCTGCGCCGCTTCGCGCGCCGACATGAACAAGGTGATCCGCCACGTTTTCCCGGCGGCCGAAGAAGGCTTCGATCCGGCGGGCGTCGCACGACCTGTACTCCGGCACGGTCGTGCAGGCGATCTTCGAGACGCTGCTACACGTACGACTATCTCGCGCGGCCGTCGAAGCTCGTGCCGCTGACCGCCGAAGCGCTGCCGCAGATCACCGACAACGGCAAGACGTACACGATCAGGCTCAGGAAGGGCATCTACTTCACGCCCGATCCGGCATTCAAGGGCCAGAAGCGCGAGCTCGTCGCCGACGACTACGTCTACTCGCTGAAGCGGCTGGTCGACCCGAAGATCCGCTCGCCGTGGGCGTTGCTGGTCGAAGGCAAGATCGTCGGCCTCGACGAAGCTCGCCGACGCGGCGAAGAAGTCCGGCAAGTTCGACTACGACGCGAAGGTCGCGGGCCTCGAGGCGATCGACCGCTACACGCTGCGGATCCGGCTCAAGGACACCGACTACAACCTGCCGTACGTGCTCGCGCACGAGCCGACGTCGCGCGGTCGCGCGCGAGGTGATCGAGGCCTACGCCGACGAGAGCGGCCGCGTCGATGTCGAATCCGGTCGGCACCGGCCCGTACAAGCTCGCGCAGTGGGTGCGCAGCTCGAAGATCGTGCTCGAAGCGAATCCCGGACTACCGCGGCTTCATGTGGGACTTCAAGTCGGCACCGATCCCGCCGACGCAGCGATCATCGCCGCAGATGAAGGGCAAGAAGATGCCGCAGGTCGGGCGCATCGAGATCAGCATCATCGAGGAGGACCAGGCGCGCCTGCTCGCCTTCCAGAACGGCGAGCTCGACATCATGAACATGGAGGGCCCGCTCGCGCCGAAGGTGCTCGACGGCGGCAAGCTGAGGCCCGAGCTTGCGCAGCCAAGGGCGTGCGGCTCTCGCCGCTTCGTCGATCCCGAGATCTCCTATCACTACTGGAACATGCAGGACCCGGTCGTCGGCGGCCTCACGAAGGAAAAGATCGCGCTGCGCCGCGCGATGGCGATGGCCTACAACGTCGACGAGGAGATCAAGGTCGTGCGCAACGGCCAGGCGGTCGAGGCGCAGTTCCCGATTCCGCCCGGCGTCGTCGGCCACGACCCGAACTACCGGACGAGCGTCAAGTACGATCCCGCCGGCGCCAACGCGCTGCTCGACCGGTTCGGCTACAAGAAGGGCGCCGACGGCTTTCGCACGCTGCCCGACGGCAAGCCGCTCGTCGATCCGCTATGCGTCGCGGCCCGATTCGCTGGGCCGCCAGCAGGACGAGATGTGGAAGAAGGCATTCGATGCGATCGGCATCCGGATGGAGGTCCAGAAGGACAAGTTCGCCGAGCTCCTGAAGCTCGAGAAGCAGTGCAAGCTGAAGATGCGCACGGCGTCGTGGATCGCCGACTACCCCGACGCCGACAACTTCATGCAGCTCCTCTACGGCAAGAACATCTACCAGAGCAACAACGCCTGCGCGACGATCCCCGAATACGACCGGCTCTACGAGCAGTCGATCCGGATGCCGGACTCGCCCGGAGCGCAACAAGCTCTACCACGAGATGGCGAAGATCATCGAGGCCTATGCGCCGTGGCGGCTCGACATCAGCCGCTACCGCAACCAGCTGATGCAGCCGCGGGTGCATCGGCTACAAGAAGCACCCGATCCTGCATGCGGAATGGCAGTACATCGACGTTGCGCCCGTCGGCACGCGGCCGATTCCGGGGCCCAGGGGGTCGAAGGAAGAGCAGTGAGATCGACGGCACGAGAAGGACGCGTCCGCGCGGTCGAACCCGGCGCAGGGCGCGCGTGACCCGCGCGGCAGGCGGAGGAGGACAACGCAATGACCGCATACATCATCCGGCGCCTGTGGCAGATGATCCCGACGATGCTCGGCGTCATCCTGCTCGTGTTCATCCTGTTCAACGCCGTCGGCGGCGATCCCGCCTACGTGCTCGCGGGCAAGATCTCGCAACCAGGAGCAGATCGACAACATCCGCCGCCAGCTCGGGCGTCGACCAGCCGTACTGGGTCCAGCTGTGGATCTTCGTCAAGCAGGTCGTGACCGGCGACTTCGGCGCGTCGTGGAGCACCAACGAGCAGGTGTCGAACATCCTCGCGACCCGCCTCGGGCCGTCGCTGACGGTCGTCGTGCCGCTGACCGTCCTCGACGCGCTGCTGTCCGATCGCGCTGGCGCTCGCCGTCGCCTACGTCCGCGGCTCGCTGACCGACCGGATGGTGATGATCGTGTGCACCGTGGGCCTGTCGATCTCGATCCTCGTCTACATCATCGTCTTCCAGTATTTCTTCGCCTACAAGCTCGGCTGGTTCCCGGTCCAGGGCTGGGGGAACAGCTTCGTCGAGAATCTGTTCCACTACGCGTCGCTGCCGATCCTGATCGGGCTCGCCGTCAGCATCGCGCCCAGCCTGCGGCTCTACCGCACGTTCGTGCTGGACGAGATCAACCAGGACTACGTGCGGACCGGCGCGCGCCAAGGGGCTCTCCGAGAACCGGATCATGTGGGTGCACGTGCTGCGCAACGCGTCGATCCCGATCATCACGCAACCTGATGGCCGAACCTGCCCGGGCTGCTGCTCGGGGCTTTCCTGATCGAGCGCTTCTTCTCGATCCCGGGCATCGGGCGCGAGGTGATCCTCGCCGTCGAGCGCTCGGACTTCCCCGTGATCAAGGCGATCACGGTCTACGTGGCGTTCGCGACGATGGCCTCCAATCTGCTCGCCGACCTGATGTACAAGGCGGTCGATCCGCGGGTCCAGCTCAAGTGAGGCAGACGGCCATGGCGACCAATCCCGCATTGAAGTCCCCTCGCGCCCGTCGCGCGCGAGGTCCCCCACACCGTCTCGCCCGGACTGTGGGCGCTCGCCTGGAAGCGCCTCCAGTCCGACCACGTCGGCATGGTTTCGCTCGCGATCGTCGCGGCGTTCATCGTGCTGATGATCGCTGTCCGGAACGGGCCTCATCGCCAGCGACTGGGCGAAGGAAATCGGCGTCAACTATGCGCCGCCGTCGTTCATCGGCGCCGACATCGAGGCGGGCGCGCCGGCGGCGCCGGAAGCTCCGCCCAGCCGTCGCCGGGGCCCGCCGTCGAATACAAGTCGACCGTCGTCGATCCGCTCGCCGACGTCCTGGCGGAGATCCGCGGCGAGAAGAAGCCTGCGGGCGCCGGGCCGCGCCGGCGGCCGGCGAGGCCGATAAATCGGTCGACCCGCTGGCCGACGTGATGGCCGACATCCGCAAGGCACAGCGAAAAGAAGGGCGCGGTCGTCGCCGGAGGCGCGCGCGCCGACGCTGCCGCTCGGCGGCGACAAGTGGGGCCGCGACGTGCTGAAGAAGACGATCAAGGGCTCGGAGACGTCGATCTTCGTCGGCCTCGCCGCCGCCGCGGTCGCGGTGTTCATCGGCACGATCTTCGGCGCGCTCGCCGGCTACTACGGCAAATGGGTCGACGACTTCTTCAACTGGTTCTACAGCATCTTCAGCTCGATTCCGTATCTGCTGCTGATCCTCGCGGTTGCCGCGGTGCTGCAGCAGAAGGGCATCCACACGATCATCCTGATCCTCGGGCTCACCGGCTGGACCGGCGTGTTCCGGCTGATCCGCGGCGAGTACCTGAAGCACAAGGCGCGCGAATACGTGCAGGCGGCCGACGCGATCGGCGCGTCGAACGCGCGCCGGATGTTCGTCCACATCTTTCCGAACGTCAGCCACGTCGTGCTCGTGCAGCTGTCGATTCTCTGCCGTCGGCTTCATCAAGGCGGAGGTGATCCTGTCGTTCCTGGGCTTCGGCGTGCCGGTCGACGTCGTGTCGTGGGGCTCGATGCTGAACGAAGCGCAGAACGAGCTGATTCTCGGCAAGTGGTGGCAGCTCGCCGCCGCCGGTACGGCGATGGCGATGCTCGTGACGGCGTTTCAGCTCTTCACCGATGCGCTGCGCGACGCGCTCGATCCGAAGCTGAAGGGCAGGATGGGCGCGTGACGCGACACGACAACGGGCAAGAGGCGGCTCGATCCGATCCGCTGGTCCGCGTGCGCAACCTCAAGGTCGCGTTCCAGATCGACAAGGGCACGATCTTCGAGGCGGTCAAAGGGATTTCGTTCGACATCCCGACGAACTCGACCGTCGCGCTGGTCGGCGAGTCGGGCAGCGGCAAGTCGGTGACCTCGCTCGCGATCCTCGGGCTCCTCCCGCCCGAGAACTCGATCGTCGATCCGCAGAGCGAAATCCTCTACGACGGCAGCAATCTCGCGCGGCTCGACCAGAACGAGCTGCGCAAGATTCGCGGCGCCGACATCTCGATGATCTTCCAGGAGCCGATGACCTCGCTGAACCCGGTCTTCACCGTCGGCTTCCAGCTGACCGAGGTGCTGCGGCTGCACATGGGGATGACGGCGGCCAAGGCGCGCAAGCGCGCGATCGAGCTTCTCGAGGAGGTCGGCATTCCCGATCCCGAATACCGGATCAACGCCTTCCCGTCGCAGATGTCCGGCGGCCAGCAGCAGCGGGTGATGATCGCGATGGCGATCGCCTGCGAGCCGAAGCTCCTCATCGCCGACGAGCCGACGACCGCGCTCGACGTGACGATCCAGAAGCAGATCCTCGATCTCATCGCCGCGCTGCAGAAGAAGCACCAGATGTCGGTGCTGTTCATCACCCACGATCTGGCCGTGGTGGGCGAGATCGCCGACTACGTCGTCGTGATGAGGAACGGCGAGATCCGCGAGCAGGGGCCCGCGAAGAACGTCTTCGAAAACCCGCGCGACCCGTACACGCAGGCGCTCCTCAAGTGCCGGCCGCAGCTCGACCGCCGGCCGATGCGGCTGCCGGTCATCGACGACTACATGGACGGCCGCACGACGGGCTCGCGCGACATGTCCGAGCGCAAGCGCGGCGTGAGTCCCGGCGATCCGATCGTGCTCGAGGTAAAGAACCTCGGCAAGAACTTCTATTCGCGCGAGGGCCTCTTCGGCAAGCGGACCTTCGAGGCGGTCAAGGACGTCTCGTTCGAGCTGCCGAAGGGGAAGACGCTGGGGCTCGTCGGGGAATCGGGCTCCGGCAAGACGACGGTCGGCCTGACGCTGATGCGGCTGCACGAGGCGACGACGGGCGAAGCGATCTTCGAGGGCCGCGACATCCTGTCGATGTCGGCGAAGGAGTTCATGCCCTGGAAGCGGCGCATCCAGATCATCTTCCAGAATCCCTACGCGTCGCTCAACCCGCGCTTCACGATCGGCCACATCCTGACGGAGCCGATGATGATCCACGGGATCGGCGAGTCCGCGCAACAGCGCACGGAGCTCGCGTTCGAGCTGCTCGCGAAAGTCGGGCTGCCCGAGGTGTCGTTCTACAAGTACCCGCACGAATTCTCGGGCGGGCAGCGGCAGCGAATCGCCATCGCGCGCTGTCTCACGATGAAGCCCGACATCCTGATCTGCGACGAGTCGGTCTCGGCGCTCGACGTCTCCGTGCAGGCGCAGGTGCTGAACCTCCTGCAGGACCTGCAGGACGAGTTCGGCCTCTCCTACATCTTCATCTCGCACGACCTCGCCGTCGTCAAGTACATCGCCGACGAAATCATGGTGATGAGCGAAGGGAAGATCGTCGAGATCGCGAACTCGGACGACATCTACCGCCATCCGCGCGAAGCCTATACGCAGCGGCTGCTGGCCTCGATTCCGAAAGGGTGGCACGGCGGGCACGCGCGCGCATAGCCCGCCCGCACCCAACCTGCTAGTGCCGCAGCTAAGGATCAGGATCGCCTCGATATCGCGGCAACACCGCCCGCGAGGCTTCGTCGCGCAGCATCGGGCGATGCCGCCGCAGCGCCCGGGCGTGCAGTGGTGTGACGACGATCGGCGCGTCGGCGGGGCGCGCGTGCGCCGATGAAGACGCGCCGCTGCGACATCCTGATCCTCGGCGCCGGCGGGGCGGGCCTCTTCGCCGCGCTGCACGCGCATCGAGCCGATCCCGACGCTCGACCATCGCGATCGTCGTCAAGGGGCTGCTCGGCAAATGCGGCTGCACGCGAATGGTCCAGGGCGGCTACAACGTCGCGCTCTCGCCCGCCGATTCGGTCGAGCGTCATTTCATGGACACGATCGAAGGCGGCAAGTGGCTGCCCGAACCAGGATCTCGCGTGGACGCTGGTCACCGGCGCGATCGAGCGCATTCACGAGCTCGAAAACGAGCTCGGCTGCTTCTTCGATCGCAATCCCGACGGCACGATCCACCAGAAGGCCTTCGCGGGCCAGACGTTCGACCGCACCGTGCACAAGGGCGACCTCACCGGCATCGAGATCATGAATCGCCTCGCCGAGCAGGTCTGGGCGCGCGGCATCGCGCGGCTCGAGGAGCACCGCGCGCTCGAGTTCATCGCGGACGCGCGACGGCGCACTTGCCGGCGTCGCTGCTCATCGACATGCGGACCGGCGAGCACGTGTTCATGCAGGCGAAGGCGGTGCTGCTCGCGACCGGCGGCGGGCCGACGATGTACCGGTTTCACACGCCCTCCGGCGACAAGAGCTGCGACGGGCTCGCGATGGCGCTGCGCTTCGGCTTGCCGCTGCGCGACATGGAGATGGTGCAGTTCCATCCGACGGGGCTCCTCGCCGGGCGCGACACGCGGATGACCGGCACGGTGCTGGAGGAGGGCCTGCGCGGCGCCGGCGGGCTACCTGCAGGACGGCGGCGGCGAGCGGTTCATGGAGCGCTACGACGCGCGCGGCGGAGCGCGCGACGCGCGACATCGTCTCGCGCGCGATCTATCGCCGAGATGCGCGCCGGCCGCACGACGCCGAACGGCGGCGTGTGGATCTGTCGATGGCGCACCTCGGTGCCGGACAACGTGCGGCGCCAATTCAAGGGCATGGTCGAGCGCTGCGCCGACTGCGGCTTCGATCTCGCGGGCGGCAGGGTCGAGGTCGTGCCGACCGCGCATTACATGATGGGCGGCGTCGAGTTCGCGCCCGACTGCACGACCGGCTGCGCGGGGCTCTTCGTTGCGGGCGAGGATTCGGGCGGCGTCCACGGCGCGAATCGGCTGGGCGGCAACGGCGTCGCGAACTCGACGGTGTTCGGCGGCATCGCCGGCGACACGATGGCGCGGTGGGTCGCGCGCGAAGGCGCATGGCGCGACGCCCGATGCCGCGGCGATCGACGCCGCGGTCGCGCGGGCCGAGGCGGCGTTCGCGGCCGCGCCGCGGCGGTAGCGTGCGCTGGACGCGATCCGCGAGCGTCTCTACGACGTCATGTGGGACGACGCGGGCATCGTGCGCAACGCGCGGGACTCGCCCGCGCGGCGGCGGCGCTCGACCGCTCTCGGCGATGAGCTCGACGGCGACCGGTATCGCGGGGCACCGACCGGCGCGTTCAACGTCACGTGGCAGGACTGGCAGAATCTCGCCAACCTGATCGCAGTGTCGCAGCGTGATCGTGCGTGCCGCGCAGGCGCGCGAGGATTCGCGCGGCGCGCATTTTCGCGATGACCACCCGAACAGCGGGCCGCTCGAAGCTTCGACCTACACGCGGGCGCGACAGCGCGCCGGCCGGCTCGAGGTCGAGGAGGTGCCGGTGGCGTTCACCCGCGTGCGTCCGGGCGCGTCGCTGATTCGCGACTGACCGGCCGTCGCGCGTCGTGGGAGGTGTGCTAAGTTTGGCGATCGTGACGACGGGGGCGCATCGGCGCGTGTGACCGAAGTGCGGCGCGGATAACCGCGCCGGCCGCCGTTTTTGCGCGCAGTGCGGCGCGGCGCTGCCCGTCGGATGCCCGCGCTGCGGATTCGCGAACGAGCTGGCTGAGAAATTCTGCGGCGGCTGCGGCGGGCCGCTGCGACAGGTCGCGCCGTCCGCGACGTCCGAGCGACCGACGCCGCCGGAAGCCGAGCGGCGGCCCGTCACCGTGCTGTTCGCCGACCTGTGCGGCTACACGCGGTTGTCGGAGGGCACGGACCCCGAAGACGTCCGCCAGCTGCTGGAACGGTTCTTCGGCGCCGTCGACGCGATCGTCGAGCGTTTCGGCGGCCGCGTGGACAAGCACATCGGCGACGCCGTGATGGCGGTCTTCGGCGCGCCGGTTGCGCACGGCGACGATCCGATCGCGCGCCGATCCGTGCCGCCGACGCGAATTGTCCGCGCGATGCCGCGGAGTCGCGAGCGTCGTCGGGCGGGCCGCTGGACGTGCACATCGGCCTTGCGGCCGGCGAGGTCGTCGCGAGCGGCGTCGGCAGCGACCAGCATCGCGCCTACACGGTGATCGGCGCCGTCGGTCAATCTCGCGGCGCGGCTCCTCGAAATCGCCGGCGCAGGCGAGATCGTGCTCGACCAGGCCGTGCACGACGCGCGTCGCCGACGAGGCGCGTTGCGCCGCCGCTCGATGCGGTTCGCGCTCAAGGGCATCGACCGCGCCGCTCGCCGCCTGGCGGCTTCGCGGGACTCGTCGCGGGCGACGACGGCGGCGCCGGCGCGCGTCCGTTCGTCGGTCGCGTCGGCGAGCTCGCGCAGCTCGCGGCGGTCGATGCGGACATGCACCGCCGGCGACGCGGGCGCGCTCGTCTATCGTGCGCGGCGAACCGGGCATCGGCAAGTCGCGGCTCGTCGGCGGAATTGCGGCGGATCGCCGCGGCCGAGGGGTTTCGCCTGCCACAACGGGCCTCGTCCTCGATTTCGGCACGGCGAAGGGCCGCGACCCGATCCGCGACATCGTCGCGTCGCTGCTCGGCCTTGCCGCCGGCCTGCGCGCCGCGCAAGAGCGCGAGCACGCGCCTCGAGATCGGCAATTGCGCGCGGCATGGCCTGCACCGCCGATCGACGGCCGTTCCTGGCCGACCTGCTCGACCTGCCGCTGCCGGTAGCGGGGCGCGAGCTGTACGAGGCGATGGACAACGCGGCGCGTCAGCGCGCGCGACGGCGACGTCGCTGATCCATCTGGTCGAGACCGCGAGCCGCGTGCGCGCCGGTGCTCGTCACGATCGAGGATCTGCATTGGGCGGACAGGGTCACGCTCGATTATCGTCGCGGCGCTGGCGCACGCGATCGCCGCGAACGCGCGTGGTGCTCGCGCTGACGTCGCGCGCCGGACGGCGACCCGCTCGACGGCGGCTGGCGCGCGTCGTTGCAGCGGCTGCGCGCTCACAACGTCGACCTTGCGCCGCTGCACCGACGAGGACGCCGAGCGCTCGCCGCAGCGGACTTCGCGACGTCGGCGACGCATTCGCGCAAAGGTGCGTCGAGCGCGCCGGCGGCAATCCGCTGTTCCTCGAGCAGCTGCTGCGCGCAGCCGAGGAACGCGACGACCGCCTGCCGGCGTCGCTGTAGAGCCTCGTGCTGGCGCGGGTCGACCGGCTGCCGGAGCGTGACCGCGCTGCGTTGCGCGCGGCCGCTGTCCTCGGCCAGCGTTTTCCGCTCGCGCTGTTGCGGCATCTGATCGCGACGCCGAACTACGATTGCGGCCGCGCTGCTCGCGCACTACCTGGTCCGCCCGGAGGGCGAGGATTTCCTGTTCGCGCATGCGCTGATCCGCGACGGCGTCTATGCGTCATTGACGCGCGCGCGCCGCGTCGAGCTGCATCGCGCGGCCGCGGAATGGTATGGCGAACGGCGATCAGCACGTTGCGCGCTCGAGCACCTGGATCGCGCCGACGTCGCCGGAGGCGGCTGCGGCATATCTGGCCGCGGCGCGCGCGCAATCGGGGGCGCTGCATCCCGAGCGCGCGCTGACGCTCGCGGAGCGCGGCGCGATGCTCGCCCGCGAGCCGGCCGACATGGACGCGCTCAACATGCTGCGTGGTCGGCTGCGATGCCGGGCGGGTGAGGGCACGCTGGCAGTTGATGCCTATCGCGAGGCGCTGGCCGTTGCCGCGACGCCCGCCGAACGCTGCCGCGCGCTGTTGGGAATCGCAGCCGGCCACCGGCTTACCGCCAATGTCGACGCCGCGCTGCGCGCGCGCTCGCGCGAAGCCGAGCCGATCGCCGCCTCACACGCGCTGATCCGCGAGCGCGCGGAATTGCATTACACGCGCGGCAACCTCTATTTCGCGCGGGCGAGCCGCTGCCGAGTGCCGCTCCGAGCACGAAGCTGCACTCGCCTGCGCGCGATCGCTCGGGGATCTCTGAGTGGGAGGCGCGCGCGCTGAGCGGGCTTGCCGATGCCGCTTACGCTGCGGGGCGGATGCGCACGGCGCTTGCACCGTTTCGGGCGAATGCGTTGCGCTCTGCGAAGCGCATGGACTGACGCGCGTCGTGATTCCGAATCGGATCGATGATGGGTCACTGCCACGGCTTCAACCTGCCGGAGTTTGACGCCGGACTCGCCGAAATGCGGGCCTGCGCTCGCCCTCGCGCGTCCAGATTGGCGACAGGCACGGCGGAAATGTTCGCGCTGGAGTCGCTCGGAGTCGTGTTGACTCAACGTTCGGCGCGCGATACGCCGAGGCCGAGCCGATGCTGCAGCGAAGCGTTGGACGCTGGCGGAAACGAGCTCGGAGCGCGGCGCTACGCAGCGGTGGATCCTGCTGCCCGTCTGGCGGAGATGCCAGCTCGGGAACGGGGCAGCGAGGTCCGAGGCCCGCGAGACGGATCGAGTGAGGCGCTCGACATTGCCCGCGAGACCGGCATGGCATTCGGCGGGCCGCTGATCCTCGCGACTCAAGGCTCCGCATGCATGACGATCCGCGGCGAGCGCGAGCGCTGTCGAGCTGAGGCGGCCGACGTAATTGCTCGCCGAGCGGCATCGATCGGGCACAACCAAATCGGCTATCGGCAGCACGGCATCGAGGACGCGCTGGCGCGCGGCGATTGGCCGCGCGCTTTGCAGCACGCGGCGGCGCTCGAGGACTACACCCGCGACGAGCCGCTCCCGTATTGCGATCTCCTGATCGCCCGTGCGCGCGCCGTCGTCGCCTGCGCCCGCCGCCCGCAGGACGCGGTCGCGCAGGCGGAGTTGGAGCGACTCAAGTCGCGGGCCCAAGCCCTGCGGCTGAAATGGCCGGTTACCTGGCCCTCGGTCTAGTCCGGCCGACCGCTCGCCGGCAGCGCGACTGTCATCGACCGTCATGTCGTTGTCATCCAGGTGTAACACGTGCTTGTCACAATCGGCGGCATCGCGAACTCAAAAAGGAATAACGAGATGATCCGCAGAGGCGCCATGAAAAGCTTTCTCGCCGCCGCCGCACTGGCATTCGGCCTCCCCGCCCACGCGATCGACATCACCGGGGCCGGCGCGACGTTCCCGTATCCGATCTACGCCAAATGGGCGGAAGCCTACAAGGCCAAGACGGGCGTCGGCCTCAATTATCAATCGATCGGCTCCGGCGGCGGCATCAAGCAGATCCAGAACAAGACGGTCGATTTCGGCGCTTCGGACATGCCGCTCAAGCCCGAGGAGCTGGACAAGGATGGCCTGTTGCAGTTTCCCGACGGTGATCGGCGGCGACGTGCCCGTCGTCAACCTCGAAGGCGTCAAGCCGGGCGAGCTCAAGCTGACCGGACCGGTCCTTGCCGACATCTACCTGGGCAAGATCACGAAATGGAATGACCCAGCGATCGCCAAGCTCAATCCGGGCGTCAAGCTGCCGGATTCGGAGCATCACCGTCGTGCATCGCTCGGATGGATCGGGCACGACGTTCATCTGGGTGAACTACCTGTCGAAGGTGAGCCCCGAATGGAAGCAGAAGGTCGGCGAAGGCACGTCGGTCGCTTGGCCACGGGCGTCGGAGGCAAGGGCAATGAAGGCGTCGCCTCCTACGTGCAGCGCGTCAAGGGCGCGATCGGTTACGTCGAATACGCGTACGTCCTGCAGAACAAGATGACCTATGCACAAGTCCAGAACCGGGACGGCAATTTCGTCAAGCCCGTCGTCGGACGCGTTCAAGGCCGCCGCCGCCGGCGCCGACTGGAGCAAGGCGCCGGGCTACTACCTCCTGCTGACCGATCAGCCCGGCAAGAGCGCGTGGCCGATCGCCGGCGCGACGTTCATCCTGATGTACAAGATGCAGGCGAAGCCCGAGACGCGCCAAGGAAGTGCTCAAGTTCTTCGACTGGGCCTACACGCCGACGGCGACAAGCTCGCCGATTCGCTGGACTACGTTCCGCTGCCCGACACGGTCACCAGCCAGATCAAGAATACCTGGAAGGCGCAGATCAAGGACGCGTCGGGCAAGCCAGTGTATTGATCGGCGGCCTCCCTCCTCCACGCCGCGCGCGGCGTTCGCGGACTACAGCGAACGCCGCGTTTTTTCGTACGGCGGCAGGTCGCGAAGTCTGGAGAAGCCGCAATGGGCGGCTGGCCGATGGGCAGCGCGCCGCGTTCAGGCGATCATGGAACGAGCTGACCATACCGACTATAATCGACGCGCTGCCACCCGCGCGCAGGTCAGCGTCGCCAAGATGCCCGATCCGAAGCGAGTAGCGTCCAGCTCCAGGATCTGCTCTTCAGGGCGGTCGCCCGCTTTTTCGCCTTCCTAGTACTGGCGCTTCTGCTCGGCATCATCGTCTCGCTGGTGTACGGCAGCCTGCCCGCCATCCAGAGTTCGGCCTCGGGTTCCTCGTCGACTCGCGAGTGGAACCCGGTCACCGAAAAGTTCGGCGCGCTCGTGCCGATCGTCGGCACGCTGGTCACTTCGTTCATCGCGCTCTCGATCGGCGTCCCCGTGAGCTTCGGCATCGCCCTGTTCCTGACCGAGCTCTCCCCGGCTGGCTGAAGCGGCCGCTGGGCACCGCAATCGAGCTGCTGGCAGCGATCCCCAGCATCATCTACGGGATGTGGGGGCTTTCGTGCTGGCGCCGCTGTTCGCCGACCACGTGCAGCCGTGGCTGATCAATACACTCGGCGCCGCCCGCTGATCGGCGTGCTGTTCAAGGGACCGCCCCAGGGTATCGGCGTGCTGACCGCCGGATTCGTGCTGGCGATCATGGTGATTCCCTTCATTGCCTCGGTGATGCGCGACGTGTTCGAGATCGTCCCGCCGGTGCTGAAGGAGTCGGCGTACGGCATCGGTGCACGACCTGGGAAGTCGTCCGGAACATCGTGCTCCCGTACACGAAGGTCGGGGTGATCGGCGGCATCATGCTGGGCCTGGGCCGCGCGCTCGGCGAGACGATGGCGGTGACATTTCTCATCGGCAACGCGCACCAGCTGACGCGTCGATTCTCCAGCCCGGCAACAGCATCGCCTCTGCGCTCGCCAACGAATTCACCGAGGCGGTAGGCGACCTCTATACGTCCGCGCTGATCGAACTCGGCCTCATCCTGTTTGTGATCACGTTCATCGTGCTTGCGCTGGCCAAGCTCCTGCTGCTGCAACTTGCCCGCAGCGAAGGCCGGAAGACCTGACGCCGCGCCCGATCCTCCATGTACTCGCTCTATTCCCGCCGCCTGCTGGTCAATCGGTTCAACCTGGTGATGTCGCTGCTGGCAATGGCATTCGGGCTTGCTTTCCTGTTCTGGATTCTGGTCACGCTGTTCCTGGCGGGATTCGGGGCGCTCAGCATCCGACCTCTTCACTCAGATGACGCCTCCGCCGGGCAGCGCGGGTGGGCTGCTCAACGCGATCGCCGGCAGCGTGCTGATGGCGGGCATGGGAACGCTGATCGGTACTCCGGTCGGCATCTTCGCCGGCATCTACCTCGCCGAATTCGGTGCCCGCGGCTGGCTCGCGCCGGTCACGCGCTTCATCAACGACATCCTGCTCTCGGCGCCGTCGATCATCATTGGTCTGTTCATCTATCAGATCTACGTGTACCAGGTGGGGCATTTTTCCGCTTGGGCCGGATCGTTCGCGCTGGCGCTGATCGTGATCCCGGTGGTCGTTCGGACGACCGAGAACATGCTGCGGCTCGTGCCGGACAGCCTGCGCGAGGCGGCGGCGGCGCTCGGGACACCGCAATGGAAGATGATCCTGATGGTGACACTGCGCTCGGTCCGTGCAGGGGTGGTTACGGGCGTGCTGCTTGCCGTCGCTCGCATTTCCGGCGAGACTGCGCCGCTTTTGTTCACCGCATTGAACAATCAGTTCTGGACTGCCAACCTCGAACGCACCGATGTCGAACCTTCCCGTCGTGATCTTCCAGTTCGCGATGAGCCCCTACAAGGACTGGCAGGAGCTGGCGTGGGCGGGCGCGCTCCTCATCACTCTGGCGGTCCTGACGCTCAACATCGTGGCGCGCGTGCTGTTTCGCCAGACCGCCGTCAAATGACCCATGACGCGAAAGACACCACGATGAATCTCGATGCTGTCGCGATCCGGCCGGACGTGCCGGAGCAGAACGCGTTGCCGGCTGGGCCGAAGATGTCGATCCGGGATCTCGACTTCTTCTACGGCAAGTTCCAGGCCTTGAAGGACGTGAGTCTCGACATCGCCGAACGTCAGGTGACCGCGTTCATCGGTCCTTCCGGCTGCGGCAAGTCGACGCTGTTGCGGACGTTGAACCGGATGTACTCGCTGTACCCCGGCCAGCGCGCGGTCGGCGAGATCATGCTGGACGGCGAGAATATCCTCGCGCCGGGGGTGGACATCAACATGCTGCGGGCAAAGGTCGGCATGGTGTTCCAGAAGCCCACCCCGTTTCCGATGTCGATCTACGACAACATCGCCTTCGGCGTGAGGCTTTACGAGAACCTATCGGCGCGCGCGATGGACGAGCGCGTCGAATGGGCGCTCACCAAGGCGGCGATGTGGGACGAGGCGAAGGACAAGCTGAAGCAGAGCGGGATGGCGCTCTCCGGCGGGCAGCAGCAGCGGTTGTGCATCGCCCGCGCCGTCGTCGGTCAAGCCCGAAGTGCTGCTGCTCGACGAACCGACTTCGGCACTCGATCCAATCTCCACTGCGAAGATCGAGGAACTCATCACCGAGCTCAAAGAAGAGTATACGATTGCGATCGTCACTCACAACATGCAGCAGGCCGCCCGAGTGTCCGATTTCACCGGATACATGTACCTGGGCGAGCTGATCGAGTTCGGAGAGACCGACCAGATCTTCCTCAAGCCTCGGAAGAAGGACACCGAGGACTACATCACCGGCCGCTTCGGCTAGCGGAACGCAGGATCGGGACAAGCGATATGACCGAGCACACGCACAAGCAATTCGACGCCGAGATGGAAGGGATCCGCAGCGGCGTCATGGCGATGGGAGGATTGGTCGAGACCCAGCTCGCCAAGGCGATCTCGATTCTCGGCACCGACGATGGCGAGGGCACGATCGACCAGGTCGGCGCCGACGAGCTCGCGATCAACCAGATGCAGATGTCGATCGACCAGCAATGCAGCCAGATCATCGCGAAGCGGCAGCCGGCGGCGATCGACCTGCGGATGATCCTGACCATCACCAAGATCGTGAACGACCTCGAGCGGGTCGGCGACGAGGTGAAGAAGATCGCCTACAAGGCGGCGCAGACGCGCGGCAACGACCGCCTCACCCGGATGCGCGAATATGACGTCGTCCGCGCCGCCGAGCACGCGCAGGCGATGCTGCAGATGGCGCTCGATGCGTTCGCGCGGCTCGACGTCGGCGCCGCGGCCGAGGTGATCGATCGCGACGAGGACATCGATGCGGCGTTCCAGGCGATCATGCGCCAGTTGATCAGCTACATGATGGAGGACCCGCGGACGATCACGCCGGCGCTCGAGATCGTGTTCATTGCCAAGTCGATCGAGCGCATCGGCGATCACGCGAAGAACATCGCCGAGGCCGTCGTGCAGGTGGTCAAGGGCAAGGATGTCCGCCACGCCACCGCCGAGCAGATCCGCGCCGAGGTCGCCGAGGAATGAGCGCCGCAGGGCTGGCCCAGGGGGTCGTGTGACACCGACGATTCTCGTCGTCGAGGACGAGCCCGCGATCCTCGAGCTTCTCAACGTCAACCTCGTCGATGCGGGCTACGCCGTGCAGGCGGCGCCGGATGCCGAGTCCGCCCACGCGCAACTCAAGCATTCGCTGCCGGACCTGTTGCTCCTCGACTGGATGCTTCCCGGGCAATCGGGACTCGCGCTCGCGAAGCAGCTGCGCGCCGATGCCCGCACGAAGGAGCTGCCGATCATCATGGTCACCGCGCGCACCGACGAGGCCGACAAGGTCGCCGGGCTCGAGGCGTGGGTGGACGACTACGTGACCAAGCCGTTTTCTCCGCGCGAGTTGAAAGCCAGGATCAAGGCCGTGCTGCGCCGGCGAGCGCCGGAGGCGGCGCAGGAGCCGCTCGCAGTCGGTGTGCTGAAGCTCGACCCGTCGACCCACCGCGTGACCGCCGACGGGCGCCCGGTGCCGATCGGCCCAACCGAGTTCCGCCTCCTGCGGTTCTTCCTCGCACGCCCGGAGCGCGTCCATTCGCGCACGCAGCTCCTCGATCAGGTGTGGGGCGACCACGTCTACATCGAGGAGCGCACCGTCGATGTCCACATCCGCCGGCTGCGCCTAGCGCTCGAGCCGTTCGGGCTCGACCGGATGATCGAAACGGTGCGCGGCACCGGTTACCGGTTGGCCGCGCCGCACTGAGCGTCTGGCAAGGGTGCGTCGAGAGATGAATCCCGCGATCCTCTCGGCGTTGATCGCGCCCGCCGCCGTCGCGCTGCTGACGACGGTCGCGGCGATCATATTGGGCGCCGCGTGGGGGCTTGCGGTGCTGGCCGTCGGCAGCGCGGGCGTCCTCGCCTTCCATCTCTGGCACCTGGGCGGACTTGCGACCTGGGCGGCGGGTCCGGTCGACGAGCCGGTGCCCGAAGGGCGCGGCAGCTGGCGCGTCGCGTTCTCGGCGCTCTATCGGCGCGTGCGCAGTCGCAATCTCGTGCAGCGCGATCTTGCCAGCGCAATGGAGCGTTTCAGGAGCGTCGCCGAAGCGATCCCCGACGGCATGGTGGTGCTCGACGCAGGCAACCGGGTCGAATGGGCGAATGCGCGCGCGCAGTCGCATTTCGGGCTCGACCTCGGCCAGGATACCGGGCGGCCGCTCGTCAATGTCGTCAGGCAGCCGGAATTCATCCGCTACCTCGAGACCGGCGATTACTCGGATGCTTTGACGATCGCCTCGCAGCGCGAGCAAGGGGCGACGCTGTCGATCCAGATCGTTCCCTTCGGCGTCATGGAGAAGCTCCTCATCAGCCGCGACATCACCCAACTGGAAGCGGTCGCGCGGATGCGCCGCGATTTCATCGCCAACGTGTCGCACGAGATGAAAACGCCGCTGACCGTGGTCGTCGGTTTCATTGAAACCCTGCAGGACATGGAGCTTGAACCGCGGCAGCGCGCGCGCTACCTGCAGCTCATGCACGAGCAGGCGCGCAACATGAAGCGGTTGGTCGACGACCTGCTGACGCTCTCGGCGCTCGAAAGCGACCAGAATGCGGTCGCCGAGGTGCCGTTCGCCATCGAGCCGCTGCTGCTCGGGCTTTCGGCCGACGCGAAGGCGTTGTCGGGCGGCCAGCACACGATCGCGCTCGACATCCGCGACGCTGCGACCGTACTGGGAAGCCGCGACGAGCTCGCAAGCGCCTTCGGCAACCTCATCAGCAACGCGATCCGCTACACGCCGGAAGGTGGCAAGGTCACGCTGTCGTGGCGGATCGCCGAGGATGGAAGAGGCGAGTTCGGCGTCGAAGACACCGGCATCGGTATCGCGGCCGAGCACATCCCGCGACTGACCGAGCGGTTCTATCGCGTCGATCGAAGCCGCTCGCGCGCAACGGGCGGCACGGGTCTTGGCCTCGCGATCGTCAAGCACGTGCTGTTGCGCCACGAGGCCGAGCTCGACGTCGCAAGCGAGCCCGGACGGGGCAGCACGTTCACCGTGCGGCTGCCGCCGAGTCGCGTGCAGCGGGTCGACTCGGGCACCGGCGCGTCGGCGCCGGTTCCGTCGGCTACCAGTAACTGAGCGCCGCGCCGAAGAGCGCTTTGAGGTCGTCGCGGCCGACGTCCTTGGGCGCGTTGCGGATCACGCGGTATTGCGGCTCGGCACCGGTGGCGAGCGCGTCCAGGTGCGAGCCGTCGAAGCCCAGCGCGGCAAGCCCGTTCGGCATCGCGGTGGCACGCATCAGCTCGATCACCCGTGCGGCCAGCACGTCGCCGGCTTCGTCCGGCTTCGCATCGCCGGCGCGCGCGCCGAGGCATTGCGCGCCGTGCAGGTGCCGCTCGGGGCAGCAGGGCGCCGTGAACCGCCACACCGACGGATTGTTGAGCACGACGGCCATCCCGTGCGGGACGAGCGTCTTGCCTTCGGGATAGCCGTCGACGTGCCAGTCCTTGGCGAGGCCGGACACCGCGTACGAGAGTCCGTGCGGCAGATGGCAGCCGGCGGCGTTGAACGCGATGCCGGCCAGCATCGCCGCGTACATCATCTCGGTGCGGGCCTCGATATCGGTGGAATCGTTGACTGCGCGCACCAGGAATCTGCCGACGCTCTTCAGCGCCTCGGTCGCGAGCATGTCCGAGAACGGGTTCGCACCCTGCGATACCGGACGGTTGACGCCGCGCGCGGGATTCGATCGCCGCGGATACGCGCGCGCAGTAAGCGATTCCAGCGCATGGCTCATGCAATCGAAGCCGGTCGCGGCCACCGCGTTCTTCGGCAATGACGCGGCAACGGTCGGATCGATCAGCGCGACGTCGGGGATCAACCGGCGCGAGATGATGCCGGTCTTCGCGTTGATCGAGCGCAGGTTGAAGATCGCGATGCCCGTGGTTTCGGAGCCGGTGCCGGACGTCGTCGGGCAGGCGATATGCGGCTTCACCGCGCCGGGGACTTTCTGCCCGCCGCCGATCGGCGCGTTCACATAGGTCATGAACTCCGCGGGATGGCTCGCGTAGAGGTTCGCCGCCTTGCACGTATCCATCACCGAGCCGCCGCCGACCGAGACGTAGCCGTCGAAGCGGCCTTCGGCGGCGAAGCGCGCGGCGTCCTGGAACGATGCGTCGGTAGGCTCGATCACCACCGAATCGTAGATCGCGATATCGACATGCGCCGCCGCGAGCGACTTCTTGACCGTCGCCGCGTACTCGCTCGACTTCAAGCGCGCGTCGGTGAAGAGCGCAACGCGCTTCAACCCGAGCTCGCGCGCCTGCTCGCCCGCTTCGGCCAGAACACCAGCGCCGAACGTGAACGTCGGCATCCCGACGGTAAAGCCGCGGTCGCTGCCTTCGACAGCAGCGAAATCCGCATGACAGCAAGGCATCGTTCGTTCTCCGGCGATCGCGTCGCTGCATTCTATCGCTAGCGGACCGATGCCGGCGGGAAGTCGGGGGCGCAGGCGATGGCAGCCACTCGGCGCGGCGACGCGTCAGCCCTTGCGGCAGAGCGGACCGTCGAGGGGGTGGTCGACGCTCTCGGCGATCGCCGAGACGAGCGCGTGGATTTCGTCCGGGGTGAAATGCAGCGACAACTGGTGAGCGACGGCACCGGGAAGGCGAACGACGCCCGAGCGACCGTCGGCGAACGTGACGTTGACGCCGGCGATGCGGTGGGTCAGCCATCCGTCGTTCGATTCCGTCGCGGCCATCTGCTCGTCCAGCAGCGACTCGTACTCGAGATTGATCGAGTCGAGCAGCGTTTCGGGGAGGTCTTCCGGCAGCGCGACGACGAAGCCTTCCATCGGATCCTGCCGCATTTCGCTCGTGACGTCCTTCGCGGAGACGAATGCGGCGAAACGGTCGCGGGTCGCCTCGTCGAACAGGATGTACTCGATACTCATCGCTGCCTCCGGGCCACTCGTCAGCGCAAGCGGTACGCCGCGTGGCAGGCGACGCACTGCCCCATCACCTCCGCCAGCGCAGCGAGCGCAGGCCGCACGTCGTTGCTGACGCCTGCATTCTGCGCGTCGATCGCGAACCGGCTCGCGGCCTGGTGCATCCGCGTGCCGATGTCCTGCATGCCTCGAGGCATATAGGGCGCGATCTGCGCGGCACCGTGAAGCTCGAGCGAGCTCAGCCCCAGCCGCCGCTCGGCGATCGACGCCGCCTTGTCGAATGCGTTCTTCGAGAGCGCCTCGTCGATCTCCTCGAGCGCCTGCAGGTGATCGCGCATATTGGCGATCGTGTGGATGCGCATCGGCTCCGGGAAGGTGACGAGCTGGCGGGCATCGGGCAAAGCTGCCGCAGGAGCCGTCCGCGTCATGTCATGTTCGTGCGTCTGCGCGGTGGCAACGAGCGCGCCCGCACAAAGAAGCATCGGCACCAGCGTCGCGATCCATCGGGTCGTCATGCGGCTGTTTCCTTTGCGTCGCCCAGGATCAGGTCGGCCGCTTTCTCGGCGATCATGATGACCGGCGCGTTGGTGTTGCCGGAGACCAGCGTCGGCATGACGCTGCAATCGACGACGCGCAACGCGGCGACGCCGTGCACGCGCAACGCGCGGTCGACGACGGCATTCGCGTCGGTCGCCGGCCCCATCTTGCAGGTGCCGGCCGGGTGGAAGATCGTCGCCCCCTTGCTCTTCGCGAACTCGAGGAGGTCGTCGTCGGTCGCGGCGTCCGGACCGGGTCGGTATTCGCCGGCGACGTACGGCGCGAATGCCCGCGTCGCGGCAAGCCGTCGCGCGAGCCGGATCCCTTTGACGATCGTCGCCCGGTCGCGCGGGGTCGACAGGTAGTTTGCCTGCATCGCCGGCGCGGCGAGCGGATCGGGCGACTTCAGGCGCACGAAACCTCGCGCTTCCGGTCGCAGCTGGCACACCGACATCGTGAATCCCGAGAACGTGTGCACCGGCGAACCCGCCATGTCGGACGAGAGCGTGGCGAGATGGAATTGCACGTCGGGACGCGCAAGCGAAGCGTCGGTTCGCGCGAACATTCCGCCCTGGTTGATGCCGATCGCCATCGGCCCGGTACGAGTCAGGACGTAGCGCATGCCCATGACCAGCGTTCGCCACCAGGATTTCAGCGTGTCGTTGGTGGTGATCGGCTTCGTGCAGCGGAAGATGACCCGCGCTTGCAGATGGTCCTGCAGGTTCTCGCCGACGCCCGGGAGGGCGTGCACCACCGGGACGGCGAACGCCTGCAGCAACTCGGGCGGACCGATACCGGAGAGCTGCAGCAGCTGCGGCGACTTGAGCGTTCCGCTCGCGACGATCACCTCCCGTCGCGCCGTGACGGTGACATCGCGCCCGCCTTGCCGATAGACGACGCCCCGCGCGCGTCGGCCGTCGAGCAGGAGTCTCGTCGCCTGCGCGCCGGTTTCCACGGCGAGATTGGCGCGACCGCGGGCCGGCCGCAGGTAGGCGACCGACGTCGAACAGCGGAATCCGCGCCGCGTCGTGAGCTGATAGTAGCCGACGCCTTCCTGGGTCGCGCCGTTGAAATCGTCGTTCGGCGGAATGCCCAGCTCGCCTCCCGCGCCGATCAGCGCCTCGACCAGCTCGTGCCTGGCGCGGATGTCGGACACCCACAGCGGCCCGTCCGCGCCGTGCCATTCGCTCGCCCCCCGAGCGTTGTGCTCGAGCTTCTTGAAGTAGGGGAGGACGTCGGCGTAGCTCCAGCCCGGGTTGCCTTGCGCGGCCCAGCCGTCGTAGTCGTCGCGATGCCCGCGAATGTAGATGAGCCCATTGATCGCGCTCGACCCGCCCAATGTCCGCCCGCAGGGCCAATAGATCTTGCGGCCGTTCATGCCGGGGTCGGGCTCGGTCTCGAAACGCCAGTTGTAAACCGGATGAAACATCGTCTTTGCATAACCGATCGGAACATGGATCCACGGATAGGTGTCGCGCGGTCCCGCTTCGAGCAGCAGCACCGAATTGCGACGATCCGTCGAGAGCCGGTTGGCGAGCACGCAGCCGGCCGTTCCGCCGCCGACGATCACGAAATCGTGCTCCATCACCGGCGTGCCCCCCTTCGTGCGGCTAGCGCCGCTGCGTTGCTTTCGAGGAGGAGAGGCTCGAACCTCGGGGCGATCGGCGCGCCCAGCGGTCTGCGCTCCGCGCCCGCGACGTCCCCGTCGCAGTCGCAGCTCGGAATCGCATCGCCGCCGCATGGCAGCGTGCGGTGAGAGTCCGAATCCCGTTGATTTTCAGCGGTTTGACACATCGGCCCATAAATTGCTAAACTTGCATGTTCCGTCGGAGGGGTTCCCGAGCGGTCAAAGGGAGCAGACTGTAAATCTGCCGGCTCTGCCTTCGAAGGTTCGAATCCTTCCCCCTCCACCATACAGGGATCAGCAATCGGGTATCAGGTATCAGATGGAGGCGGGATCGGATGCTCCTTGATCCCTGATTCCCAACCGCTGGTCCCTGATACGCGGGTGTAGCTCAATGGTAGAGCAGAAGCCTTCCAAGCTTATGACGAGGGTTCGATTCCCTTCACCCGCTCCAACAGAACGGCAGGATGTACGCGCAGGTATCCAAGGGAAGAAAAGAGAATTGTCGCTCGCCGCAGCACGAGCCCATGTAGCTCAGTGGTAGAGCACTCCCTTGGTAAGGGAGAGGTCGAGCGTTCAATCCGCTCCATGGGCACCACCAATACGCAAGTTAAGCGCAACCGAGAATTGATGTCTGAAGGAGTTTAGCGATGGCCAAGGGCAAATTCGAGCGGACGAAGCCGCACGTGAACGTGGGGACGATAGGGCACGTGGATCACGGCAAGACGACGCTGACGGCGGCGATGACGCTGGTGCTGTCGAAGATGTATGGTGGGGAGGTGAAGGCGTACGACCAGATTGACAAGGCGCCGGAGGAGAAGGCGCGGGGGATCACGATCAACACGGCGCACGTGGAGTACGAGACGGAGAAGCGGCACTACGCGCACGTGGACTGTCCTGGGCATGCGGACTACATCAAGAACATGATCACTGGTGCGGCGCAGATGGATGGGGCGATTCTGGTGGTGAGTGCGGCGGACGGGCCGATGCCGCAGACGCGGGAGCACATCCTGCTGGCGCGGCAGGTGGGGGTGCCGTACATCATGGTGTACATGAACAAGGCGGACATGGTCGATGACAAGGAGCTTCTGGAGCTGGTGGAGATGGAGGTGCGGGAGCTGTTGACCAAGTACCAGTTTCCTGGGGACAAGACGCCGATCGTGATTGGGTCGGCGAAGATGGCGTTGGAGGGTGACAAGAGCGAGATGGGGGAAGGCTCGATTCTGAAGCTGGCGGAGGCGCTGGACAGTTACATCCCGCAGCCGAAGCGGGCGATTGACGGGCCGTTTTTGATGCCGGTGGAGGACGTGTTCTCCATCTCGGGGCGGGGCACGGTGGTGACGGGGCGGGTGGAGCGTGGGGTGGTGAAGGTGGGCGACGAGCTGGAGATTGTGGGGTTGAAGCCGACGTTGAAGACGGTGTGCACGGGGGTGGAGATGTTCCGCAAGCTGCTGGATCAGGGGCAGGCGGGGGACAACGTGGGGGTGCTGCTGCGGGGCACGAAGCGGGAGGAGGTGGAGCGGGGGCAGGTGCTGGCGAAGCCGGGGAGCATTACGCCGCACACCAAGTTCAGCTGCGAGGTGTACGTGCTGTCCAAGGAGGAGGGGGGTCGGCATACGCCGTTTTTTCCGGGGTATCGGCCGCAGTTTTATTTTCGGACGACGGACGTGACGGGGAGCTGCGAGTTGCCGGCGGGCACGGAGATGGTGATGCCTGGGGACAACGTGGCGATGACGGTGACGCTGATTGCGCCCATTGCGATGGAAGAGGGGCTGCGCTTTGCGATTCGCGAGGGTGGCCGCACCGTGGGCGCCGGCGTCGTCGCCAAAATCATCGAATAGACGGACTCAAGGCCAGTAGCTCAATTGGCAGAGCGGCGGTCTCCAAAACCGCAGGTTGGGGGTTCGATTCCCTCCTGGCCTGCCACTTCCTGGCATCAGAGGTCGGGTATCGGTATCGGAAAGTGGCGCGGGCAATCGAAGGTTCACTTAGGAAGCGGCAACGTTAAGGGTGGAGGCAGGCGAACGAATCCGGATGCAGCGTGCGCGGCACGCCGATCTTTCTGATTCCCGATTCCTGATTCCTGAAATGATCGACAAGATAAAGATCGTGCTGGCGGTTCTCTGCGTGGTCGCCGGCGTCTGGGCGTATTACTGGTTCGCCGATGCCGCGCTGGTGCTGCGCGTGCTGATGGTGCTGGGCGGCCTCGTCGCCGCCGGTGTCGTCGCGTGGCTGTCCGAGCCGGGCAGGCAGTTCTTCGTGTTCGCGCAGGAAGCCTGGGCGGAGGCCGGCAAGGTGTCGTGGCCGACGCGCAAGGAGACAATTCAGACCACCGCGATCGTGTTCGCCTTCGTCGTGATCATGGCGCTCTTCCTGTTCGCCATCGACACGACGCTCGCGTGGATCGTGAGGGTCGTGACGGGCAGGGGCGAGGCATGAGCGCCGCGCGGCTCCGCGAACGGGCGAGCCAGGGAGAGGCTACCCCATGAGCAAGAAGTGGTACGTCGTCCACGCCTACTCGGGTTTCGAAAAGAGCGTGCAGCGGGCGCTGACCGAGCGGATCAAGCGCTCCGACATCGCGGACCAATTCGGGCAGATCCTGGTGCCGGTCGAGGAAGTGGTCGAGATGAAGAGCGGCCAGAAGGCGATCTCCGAGCGCAAGTTCTTCCCGGGTTATGTGCTGGTCGAGATGGAGATGACCGACGACTCGTGGCACCTGGTGAAGAGCACGCCGAAGGTCACGGGCTTCGTGGGCGGCACGGCCAACAAGCCGACGCCGATCACGCAGAAGGAGGTCGATGCGATCCTGCGCCAGGTGCAGGAAGGCGTCGAAAAGCCGCGGCCGAAGGTGCTCTTCGAGATGGGCGAGGCGGTGCGCGTGCGCGAGGGCCCGTTCACCGACTTCCACGGCAACGTGGAAGACGTGAATTACGAGAAGAGCAAGCTGCGCGTGTCGGTGACGATCTTCGGAAGGTCGACGCCGGTGGAGCTGGATTTCAGTCAGGTGGAAAAGGCGTGATGCGTCGTCCCCGCGCAGGCGGGGACCCGGTGTCGTTCTTATGAAAGTTGCTGGAGTCCCGCGCGGTTGCCAAAATGCGCGGGAATGACGGCGAATTGCGAAGCGGGGAGGGCGCGATAGCGCCCGTTTGGACCCACCAGGAGAGTTGAAATGGCGAAGAAGATCGTCGGCTTCATCAAGCTGCAGGTGCCGGCGGGCAAGGCGAATCCCAGCCCGCCGATCGGACCCGCGCTCGGCCAGCGCGGCTTGAACATCATGGAGTTCTGCAAGGCGTTCAACGCCCAGACGCAGAAGATGGAGCCGGGCCTGCCGATTCCGGTGGTGATCACGGCCTACGCGGACAAGAGCTTCACGTTCGTGATGAAGACGCCGCCCGCGACGGTGCTGATCAAGAAGGCGTCGAAGGTCGAGAAGGGCAGCAGCACTCCGCACACCGAGAAGGTCGGCAAGCTCACCCGCGCCCAGGCGGAGGAGATCGCGAAGGCGAAGATGCCCGATCTCACCGCCGCCGACATGGACGCCGCCGTGCGCACGATCGCGGGCAGCGCGCGCAGCATGGGCATCACGGTCGAAGGAGTGAAGTGATCATGGCCGCGGAACAAAAGCTCCCCAAGCTCTCGAAGCGGATGAAGACGGTCCGGTCGAAGGTCGAGCGCACCAAGGCGTACCCCGTGGACGAGGCGCTGAAGCTCGTCAAGGAAACGGCAATCGCGAAGTTCGACGAGTCGGTCGACGTGGCCGTCAACCTTGGCGTGGACGCCAAGAAGTCGGATCAGACGGTGCGCGGCTCGGTCGTGCTTCCGGCGGGTACGGGCAAGAAGGTTCGCGTCGCCGTCTTCGCGCAGGGCGACAAGGCGAAGGCCGCAAAGGAGGCGGGTGCGGACATTGTCGGTTTCGACGATCTCGCCGCGAAGATCAAGGAGGGCTTCATGGAGTTCGACGTCGTCATCGCCTCGCCCGATGCGATGCGCGTCGTCGGCCAGCTGGGCCAGATCCTGGGTCCGCGCGGCCTGATGCCGAACCCGAAGGTCGGAACCGTCAACGCGGACGTCGTCACCGCGGTGAAGAACGCAAAGGCAGGGCAGGTTCAGTACCGCACGGACAAAGGCGGCATCGTCCAGTGCACGATCGGTCGCGCATCGTTTGCGCCCGAGCAGCTGAAGACGAACCTGCTCGCGCTGATCGAGGCGCTGAACAAGGCGAAGCCCCAGGGCACGAAGGGCGTCTACCTCAAGCGGATCAGCATCTCGAGCACGATGGGCACAGGCGTGAGGATCGATACGACGGGGCTCGCCTCCGGAGGGCCAGCCCACTGACACCAAGGCGGGGGCCGCCGCTTCTCGCAGCCCCCGTCATACATGGACGTTTTACGTTTTTTTGAGGGATCGCCGTGCTGTTCATTGCGCGGCGGGCCGTCAAAGACCGCCGGAGCAGACGCTTAAACGAAACGGTCGGAATCGGCGCTCGGTTGTCGTTGCTGACATCTGATCGCCGACATCGGACAGCTGAAATCCAGCGCAGATGGTGCCCTCGGACAGGACTTTCCTGGACGCAAGGTCACCGGTAACTTGGGAGACCATAGTGGGTCTTAATCTGGAGCAGAAGCAAGCGGTAGTTGCGGAGGTCGCGAAGCAGGTCGCCGGCGCTCAGGCCATCGTCATGGCCGAGAACCGGGGCATGCCGGTCGGCGCAATGATCGTGCTCCGCGCGAAGGCACGGGCTTCAGGCGTCTATTTCAGGGTGGTCAAGAACACCCTGGTGCGCCGGGCGGTCGCCGATTCGCCGTTCGCTCCGCTGGCCGACAAGATGGTCGGTCCGCTGGCGTATGGCATCGGTCCCGATCCCGTTGCCGTGGCGAAGGTCCTGAACGACTTCGCCAAGGGCAACGACAAGTTCGTGATCACGGGCGGTGCGATGCCCGGCCAGGTGATGTCCGCCAAGGAGATCGCCGCGCTGGCTCAGCTGCCCTCGCGCGAAGAACTGATCGCGAAGCTGATGGGCACGATGCAGGCGCCGATCGCCAAGTTCGTCCGGACGCTGAACGAAGTTCCGAGCAAGTTCGTGCGGACGCTCGCGGCGGTGCGCGATGCGCGCCCGGCGGCGTGAGCGACGCCTCTACAACCGATTCCCCAAACCCTACGATTCAGGAGCAAACCATGTCCGCAGTGCAAACCGAAATCCTCGACAAGATCTCGTCGATGACCGTTCTCGAGCTCTCCGAGCTCATCAAGGCGATGGAAGACAAGTTCGGCGTGTCGGCCGCCGCCGCAGTCGCGGTGGCCGGCCCCGCCGCCGCAGCGGCTCCCGCCGCCGCCGCCGAGGAGCAGACCGAATTCACCGTCGTTCTGGCCGCGATCGGCGAGAACAAGGTCAACGTGATCAAGGCCGTGCGCGAACTGACGGGGCTGGGCCTCAAGGAAGCCAAGGACCTGGTCGACGGCGCGCCGAAGCCGGTGAAGGAAGGTGTCAACAAGGCCGACGCGGAAGCCGCGAAGAAGAAGCTCGAAGAAGCCGGCGCGAAGGCCGAAATCAAGTAGCGACCGGCCCCGGGGTCGGCGGAGCGCCGCCAACCCCGGGCGCCTTCGGCGTCGGGCGCCGTCAAGGGAACTTGCGGCGGCCCGAGAGGCCGAAGACGAGCGGATTTCTACAGTCCGCTCCTCTTCGTCTTCTGAAGCGACTGCAGAGGACAGGCATGGTCGGGCGGCGTAGTACGCTAGCGCCGCCGTCCGCCAGCGGTTGGTAGCGGCCAACCACCAAGCCAGGGTGCGCAATGCACCCGACCAGTCGATGCGCGATGGGCGCCTTGCACGGACGCCCGTAGAAACCGATCGATGACCCGGCAACGAGCCGCCGCAGCCGGCACAGCGGGGCGCGGCATTGATGCCGCGGGTTTTCGACGATTTCCGTGAATCGGAGAAGTAAATGGCGATCGAAGCAATGACCCCGCAACCCTATTCGTTTACCGAAAAGAAGCGCATCCGCAAGAGCTTCGCCAAGCGGGCGAGCGTGCTGCAGGTGCCGTTCCTGCTCGAAACGCAGCTCGCGTCCTACCGCGCGTTCCTGCAGTCCGACACGGCGCCGGAGCAGCGCAAGAACGAGGGCCTGCAAGCCGCGTTCACGTCGATCTTCCCGATTTCGTCGCACTCCGGCAATGCGCGGCTCGAGTTCGTCAGCTACTCGCTGCTGGCGCCGGCGTTCGACGTCACCGAGTGCCAGCAGCGCGGCCTCACCTATTGCTCGGCGCTGCGCGCCAAGGTGCGCCTGATCCTGATGGACAAGGAGGCGCCGAAGGAGACGGTCAAGGAAGTGAAGGAGCAGGAGGTCTACATGGGCGAGATTCCGCTCATGACCGACAACGGCTCGTTCATCATCAACGGCACCGAGCGGGTCATCGTGTCGCAGCTGCACCGCTCGCCCGGCGTGTTCTTCGAGCACGACCGCGGCAAGACGCACAGTTCGGGCAAGCTCCTGTTCTCGGCGCGCGTGATTCCCTATCGCGGCTCGTGGCTCGACTTCGAGTTCGACCCGAAGGATTTCCTGTTCTTCCGCGTCGACCGCCGCCGCAAGATGCCGGTCACGACGCTGCTGAAGGCGATCGGCCTCACCAACGAGGACATCCTGAGGCAGTTCTTCGTGTTCGACACGTTCCACCTGTCGGCGAAGGGCGCGCAGCTGGAATTCGTGCCCGAGCGACTGCGCGGCGAAATGGCGCGCTTCGACGTCGTCGGCAAGGACGGCAAGGTCATCGTCGCGCGCGACAAGCGGATCACGGCGAGGCATGTCCGCGAGCTCGCCGAGGCGAGCGTGAAGAAGATCGCCGTGCCGTCCGACTACATCGTCGGCCGCGCGCTCGCGACCAACATCGTCGACAAGACCACCGGCGAGGTGATCGCGAAGGCGAACGACGAGGTGACCGAGGAGCTCCTGCAGAAGCTCTCCGACGCCGGTGTCGCCGAGATCCAGACGATCTACACGAACGACCTCGACCAGGGTGCCTACATCTCGCAGACGCTGCGCACCGACGACACGCCGGACCAGACGGCCGCGCGCGTGGCGATCTACCGGATGATGCGGCCGGGCGAGCCGCCGACCGAGGACGCCGTCGAGACGCTGTTCCACGGCCTTTTCTTCTCCGAGGAGCGCTACGACCTCTCGGCCGTCGGCCGGATGAAGTTCAACCGCCGCGTCGGCCGCAACGAGCTCAAGGGCCCGGCCACGCTCACCAACGACGACATCATCGCGGTGATCAAGATCCTGGTCGAGCTCCGCAACGGCCGCGGCGAGATCGACGACATCGATCACCTGGGCAATCGCCGCGTCCGCTCGGTGGGCGAGCTCTCCGAGAACCAGTTCCGCTCGGGACTCGTGCGCGTCGAGCGCGCGGTCAAGGAGCGCCTGGGCCAGGCCGAAAGCGAGAACCTGCTGCCGCACGATCTGATCAACGCCAAGCCGATCTCGGCCGCGATCAAGGAGTTCTTCGGGTCGTCGCAGCTGTCGCAGTTCATGGACCAGACGAACCCGCTGTCCGAGATCACGCACAAGCGGCGCGTGTCGGCGCTCGGGCCGGGCGGCTTGACGCGCGAGCGCGCGGGCTTCGAAGTGCGCGACGTGCACCCGACCCACTACGGCCGCGTGTGCCCGATCGAGACGCCGGAAGGCCCGAACATCGGCCTCATCAACTCGCTCGCGCTCTATGCCCGAACCAACGAGTACGGCTTCCTCGAGACGCCGTACCGCAAGGTCAACAACGGCAAGGTCACCGACGAGATCCAGTACCTGTCGGCGATCGAGGAAGGCGCCTACGTGATCGCGCAGGCGAACGCGACGCTCGACAAGACCGGAAAGCTGAAGGACGAGCTCGTGTCGTGCCGCAGCAAGAACGAGTTCATGCTGTCCACGGCGGACAAGGTCGACTACATGGACGTGGCGCCGGCGCAGATCGTGTCGGTGGCGGCGTCGCTGATCCCGTTCCTCGAGCACGACGACGCGAACCGCGCGCTGATGGGCTCGAACATGCAGCGGCAGGCGGTGCCCTGCCTGCGGGCCGAGAAGCCGCTCGTCGGCACCGGCGTCGAGCGCACTGCGGCCGTCGACTCGGGCACGGCGGTGCAGGCGCGCCGGGGCGGCAAAGTCGACTACATCGACGCCAACCGGATCGTCGTTCGCGTCCATGATGCGGAAACGGCGGCGGGCGACGTCGGCGTCGACATCTACAACCTGACCAAGTACACGCGCAGCAACCAGAACACCAACATCAATCAGCGGCCGCTGGTTCGCGTCGGCGACGTGATCGCGAAAGGCGACGTCATCGCCGACGGCGCGTCGACCGACATGGGCGAGCTCGCCCTCGGCCAGAACATGCTGGTCGCGTTCATGCCGTGGAATGGCTACAACTACGAGGACTCGATCCTGATCTCCGAGCGCGTCGTTGCCGACGATCGCTACACGTCGATCCACATCGAGGAGCTCTCGGTCGTCGCCCGCGACACCAAGCTCGGTCCCGAGGAAATCACCCGCGACATCTCGAGCCTCGGCGAAGCGCAGCTCGGCCGTCTCGACGACGCCGGCATCGTCTACATCGGCGCCGAGGTCGAGGCGGGCGACGTGCTGGTCGGCAAGGTCACGCCCAAGGGCGAGACGCAGCTCACGCCGGAAGAAAAGCTGCTGCGCGCGATCTTCGGCGAGAAGGCCTCCGACGTGAAGGACACGAGCCTTCGCGTTCCATCGGGGATTTCCGGCTGCGTGATCGACGTCCAGGTCTTCACCCGCGAGGGCATCGAGCGCGACAAGCGCGCGGCGCAGATCATCGACGACGAGCTGAAGGGCTACCGCAAGGACCTGAACGATCAGCTGCGCATCGTCGAGAACGACGCCTTCGCGCGGATCGAGAAGATGCTGATCGGCAAGACCGTCAACGGCGGCCCGAAGCGCATCGCCAAGGGGGCGAAGCTCACCAAGGAGTATCTCGATGGCGTCAACCGCTACGACTGGTTCGACATCCGCCTCGCGGGCGAGGACTCGGCGCGGCAGCTCGAGGCGATGAAGGAATCGCTCGCGCAGCTGCGCGTGCAGTTCGACGCGATGTACGAGCACAAGAAGAAGAAGCTGACCCAGGGCGACGAGCTGCCGCCGGGCGTGCAGAAGATGGTCAAGGTCTACGTCGCCGTAAAGCGGCGCCTGCAGCCTGGCGACAAGATGGCCGGTCGCCACGGCAACAAGGGCGTGGTGTCGAAGATCGTGCCGGTCGAGGACATGCCGTACATGGCCGACGGCACGCCGGTCGACATCGTCCTGAATCCGCTCGGCGTGCCGTCGCGGATGAACGTCGGCCAGATTCTCGAGGTCCATCTCGGCTGGGCCGCGAAGGGGCTCGGCCGCAAGATCGACGAAATGGTCAAGGCGCAGGCGAAGGCCGCCGAGGTGCGCAAGCTCCTCGAGCGCATCTACAACACGACGGGCAAGCACGAGGACCTGGCGGGGTTCGACGACGCCGACGTGATGCGCCTCGCCGACAACCTGCGCGGCGGCGTGCCGTTCGCAACCCCGGTGTTCGACGGGGCGACCGAGGACGAGATCAAGGGAATGCTCGAGCTGGCGGGGCTGCCGCGCACGGGACAGATCACGTTGTTCGACGGCCGCACGGGCGAGGCATTCGACCGGCAGGTCACCGTCGGCTACATGCACGTGCTGAAGCTGCACCACCTCGTCGACGACAAGATGCACGCGCGCTCGACCGGCCCGTACAGCCTCGTCACGCAGCAGCCGCTGGGCGGCAAGGCGCAGTTCGGCGGTCAGCGCTTCGGCGAGATGGAGGTCTGGGCGCTCGAAGCCTACGGCGCCGCCTACACGCTGCAGGAGATGCTCACGGTCAAGTCCGACGACGTCAACGGCCGGACCAAGGTCTACGAGAACATCGTCAAGGGCGAGCACAAGATCGAAGCCGGCATGCCGGAGTCGTTCAACGTGCTGGTGAAGGAAATCCGCTCGCTCGCGATCGACATCGACCTGGAGCGGTTCTGATGACGATCACCCAAGGCTTCCGTCATTCCCGCGCATTTTGGGCACTGAGCGGGAATCCGGTGTCGTCCGACGCAAGTCACTGCGTCCCCGCGTTCGCGGGGACGACGACGAAAGACTGCGAAACACTCGGGAGTAACGCATGAAAGCACTGCTCGATCTTTTCAAGCAGGTTACGCAGGAAGAGGAGTTCGACGCGATCAAGACCGGCCTCGCGTCGCCGGAGAAGATCCGCTCGTGGTCGTACGGCGAGGTGAAGAAGCCGGAAACGATCAACTACCGGACCTTCAAGCCGGAGCGCGACGGCCTCTTCTGCGCCAAGATCTTCGGTCCGGTCAAGGATTACGAGTGCCTGTGCGGCAAGTACAAGCGCCTGAAGCACCGCGGCGTCATCTGCGAGAAGTGCGGCGTGGAGGTCACGCTCGCCAAGGTCCGCCGCGAGCGGATGGGCCACATCGAGCTCGCGAGCCCCGTCGCGCACATCTGGTTCCTGAAGAGCCTTCCGTCGCGGATGGGGATGGTGCTCGACATGACGCTGCGCGACATCGAGCGCGTGCTGTACTTCGAAGCGTACGTCGTGACCGATCCAGGACTCACGCCGTTGAACCGCGCGCAGCTCCTGACGGAGGACGACTACCTCGCGAAGCTCGAGCAGCACGGTGACGACTTCTCGGCGTCGATGGGCGCGGAAGGAATCCGCGAGCTCCTGAAGGCGCTCGAAGTCCCGCACGAAATCGAGAAGCTCAGGAAGGAGCTCGAAGCAACCGGCTCCGACACCAAGATCAAGAAGATCGCCAAGCGGCTCAAGGTGCTCGAGGCGTTCCACAAGTCCGGGATCAAGCCCGAGTGGATGATCCTCGAGGTGCTGCCGGTGCTGCCGCCGGAGTTGCGTCCGCTGGTGCCGCTCGACGGCGGTCGCTTCGCGACCTCCGACCTGAACGACCTCTACCGCCGCGTGATCAACCGCAACAACCGGCTGAAGCGTCTGCTCGAGCTGAAGGCGCCCGACATCATCGTCAGGAACGAAAAGCGGATGCTGCAGGAGGCCGTCGACAGCCTGCTCGACAACGGACGCCGCGGCAAGGCGATGACCGGCGCCAACAAGCGGCCGTTGAAGTCGCTCGCCGACATGATCAAGGGCAAGGGCGGCCGCTTCCGCCAGAACCTGCTGGGAAAACGCGTCGACTACTCCGGCCGCTCGGTCATCGTCGTCGGCCCGCAATTGAAGCTGCATCAATGCGGACTGCCGAAGCTGATGGCGCTCGAGCTCTTCAAGCCCTACATCTTCAACAAGCTGGAGACGATGGGCCTCGCCACGACAATCAAGGCCGCGAAGAAGATGGTCGAGGCGCAGGAGCCCGTCGTCTGGGACATCCTGGAAGACGTGATCCGCGAGCACCCGGTGATGCTGAACCGCGCGCCGACGCTGCACCGTCTCGGCATTCAGGCGTTCGAGCCGGTGCTGATCGAGGGCAAGGCGATCCAGCTGCACCCACTCGTTTGCACGGCGTTCAACGCCGACTTCGACGGCGACCAGATGGCCGTCCACGTGCCGCTGTCGCTCGAAGCGCAGATGGAAGCCCGCACGCTGATGCTGGCGTCGAACAACGTGCTCCTGCCGTCGAACGGCGAGCCGTGCATCGTGCCGTCGCAGGACATCGTGCTCGGCCTCTACTACGCGACGCGCGAGAAGATCAACGCGAAAGGCGAAGGGACGCTGTTCTCCGACATCGCCGAAGTGTCGCGCGCCTATGAAGCGCGGCAGGTCGAGCTGCACGCGAAGATCCACGTGCGGCTCAAGCAGGTCGATGTCGACGCGAACGGCGAGCCCGTCGAAACGGTCAAGCGTTTCGAAACCACCGTTGGCCGGGCGCTGCTCTCCGAGATCCTGCCGACGGGCCTGGGCTTCGAGAACATCAACAAGCCGCTGAAGAAGAAGGAGATCTCGAAGATCATCAACGCGAGCTTCCGCCGCTGCGGATTGCGCGAGACGGTGATCTTCGCCGACAAGCTGATGCAGGCCGGTTACAGCCTCGCCACGCGCGGCGGGATCTCGTTCGCTGCCGACGACATGCTGGTGCCGGAAGAAAAGCACAAGATCATCGCCGACTCCGAAGCCCAGGTGAAGGAAATCGAGGCGCAGTACACGTCGGGTCTCGTCACGCAGGGCGAGCGCTACAACAAGGTCGTCGACATCTGGGGCCGCGCGGGCGACGACATCGCGAAGGCGATGATGAGCCAGCTCGGCGCAGTCGACGTCCAGGACCGCGAGGGCAAGACGGTCAAGCAGGAGTCGTTCAATTCCATCTACATGATGGCGGACTCCGGCGCGCGGGGCTCGGCGGCGCAGATCCGGCAGCTCGCGGGGATGCGCGGCCTTATGGCGAAGCCGGACGGCTCGATCATCGAGACGCCGATCACGGCGAACTTCCGTGAAGGTCTGAACGTGCTGCAGTACTTCATCTCGACGCACGGCGCGCGCAAAGGTCTTGCGGACACTGCGCTGAAGACGGCGAATTCGGGCTATCTCACGCGGCGTCTGGTCGACGTGACGCAGGACCTGGTCGTCACCGAAGAAGATTGCGGCACGAGCAACGGCGTGGCGATGAAAGCGCTGGTCGAGGGCGGCGAAGTGATCGAGGCGCTGCGCGAGCGGATCCTCGGCCGCAGCGTTGCGATCGACGTCGTCAATCCCGAGACGCAGGCGACGCTGTACGAAGCCGGGACGCTGCTGGGCGAAGACGAGGTCGACCAGATCGAGCTCCTTGGCATCGACGAAGTCAAGGTGCGCACGCCGCTCACCTGCGACACGCGCTACGGCCTGTGCGCAAAGTGCTACGGCCGCGATCTCGGCCGCGGGCATCTCGTCAACGTCGGCGAAGCGGTCGGCGTCATCGCCGCGCAGTCGATCGGCGAGCCGGGCACGCAGCTCACGATGCGGACGTTCCACATCGGCGGCGCCGCCTCGCGGACCGCCGCGGCATCGCAGCTCGAGAGCAAGTCAGCGGGCACGATCCGGTTCTCGCCGCAGATGCGCTATGTGACCAATGCCAAGGGCGAGCTCGTCGTGATCGCGCGCTCGGGCGAGGTGACGATCCACGACGACAACGGCCGCGAGCGCGAGCGACACAAGGTTCCCTACGGCGCAACGCTGCAGGTCAAGGACGGCGACCTCGTCAAGGCCGGCAAGGTGCTGGCGATGTGGGACGCGACGTCGCGCCCGATCGTCACCGAGTACGCGGGCCGGGTGAAGTTCGAGCACGTCGAGGAAGGCGTCACCGTCGCGAAGCAGGTCGACGAAGTCACCGGCCTTTCGACGCTCGTCGTCATCGATCCGAAGCGCCGGGCGGGCGCGGCGGCGAAGGGCGTGCGGCCGCAGGTCAAGCTGCTGGACGAGGCGGGCAACGAGATCATGCTCGCGGGGAGCGATCATCCCGTGAACATCACGTTCCAGCTGGGCTCGATCATCACGGTGAAGGACGGCCAGCAGGTCGCTGTCGGTGAAGTGCTCGCGCGGATCCCGCAGGAGACGTCGAAGACCCGCGACATCACCGGCGGTCTGCCGCGCGTGGCCGAGTTGTTCGAAGCGCGCTCGCCGAAGGACGCGGGCTTGCTGGCGGAAGTCACGGGGACGGTGTCGTTCGGCAAGGACACGAAGGGCAAGCAGCGCCTGGTCATCACCGACCTCGACGGCACCGCCAACGAGTACCTGATCCCGAAGGACAAGCACGTCACCGCGCACGACGGCCAGGTGGTGAACAAGGGCGAGTCGATCGTCGACGGTCCCGCGGACCCGCACGACATCCTGCGGTTGCTGGGGGTGGAAGCGCTCGCGCGCTACATCACCGACGAAGTGCAGGACGTCTACCGGCTGCAGGGCGTGAAGATCAACGACAAGCACATCGAGGTGATCGTGCGGCAGATGCTGCGCCGCGTGCAGGTCGTCGATCCGGGCGACACGCGCTTCATCCCCGGCGAGCAGGTGGAGCGCTCGGACCTGCTGGACGAGAACGACAAGGCGACGAAGGACGAAGGCAAGCGCGGCGCCACCTACGAGCACATGCTGCTCGGGATCACCAAGGCTTCGCTGTCCACCGACTCGTTCATCTCTGCGGCGTCGTTCCAGGAGACGACCCGCGTGCTGACCGAAGCGGCGATCATGGGCAAGAAGGACGACCTTCGCGGCTTGAAGGAAAACGTGATCGTCGGCCGGCTGATTCCCGCCGGCACCGGCCTCGCCTACCACAATGCGAGGAAGAAGCAGAAGCTGCTGGGACCCGAGGTCGGATTCGTCACGCCGGGAGAGGAAGTGCCGGCGGGCGAAGCTGCGCCGACGACCGAGATCTCGGCCGACGCGGCGTAGCGTTGAGGCAAGTCGCAGCAATCACGAAACCGGCGGAGCGATCCGCCGGTTTTTTTTGGGGTTCAGCAAGGCGGCGCCAGCGCCCCGACGATCAGGATCAGCGCCAGCAGCGTCGACATCGAGAGCGCAGAACCGGGGGCGGCGGGCTGACCGGCCCTGCTGCCGGACCGATGAACTGGCCACAGCGCGGCCGACATGAATCCCGCGGCGACGGTGCCGATCGCGGCGTCCGTCGACGTAGCGATGAGCGTCACGGCATTCGTGCCGTCGTTCGGAACATAGAGGCGCGTGCCGGCGGGATTGACGGCGATGCCGAACGGTTGGCGGAAGCCTGACCGCTACGCCCGTCGCGTCCGCCCGCGGGTGGGCATCCGCTCGTCCGCCGCTTCGACCTCCTCGCGCGCGTTGCGCCAGACGTCGGCAATGAGATCGAGAAGCGCGCGAACCTCCGGCTCCTCTGCCTCCTCGCCGGAATAGATGAATTGCAGCGTCGTTGCAAGTCGCGCTCCCGGCCAGATGCAGAGCTCGCGCTCGGCGTCGGCGCCGGCGGTCAGGTCCTCGCGGACGAGGGCGATGCCGAGCCCGGAAGCGACCAGCGAGCGGATGACCATCTCGTTGTCGGCCTCGATCAGCGTCGCCGGCGCACTTCCACGCTCGTGGAACAGCCGGGTGGCGAGGACATGGTGCGTGCTGATCGGCGGCGCCATGATCCACGGCAGCGCGGCGATCTCTTCCCAGCCGGCGTGCTCGACCCGGTCGCGCCACGCGGCAGGCGCAGCGACGCGGTAGGCGATCTCGCGCAACGGCACGGCGCCAACGCCCGGGTGGGTGAGGTCGCCATAGTAGAAGCTCGCGTCGAGGGCGCCGTCGCGGACCTTCTCGAAGGCGGCGCCCGACACCTCGTGGTGCAGCTCGATTTCGAGCAGCGGGAAGCGCTCGGTCGCGCGGGCGAGAAGATCGCTTAGGCGGATGAACTCCGGGTCCGACAGCGTCCCGACACGGACGTGGCCGGCGACCTCGCCTTCCATGGCGCGGGCCTTGCCGTGCAATGCCGCGGCAGCCGCAAGGATGCCTGTCGCATCCGGAAGCAGCCGCTTGCCGGCGGCAGTCAGCGTCATTCCGGAGGCGCTGCGCTCAAAAAGCGTCACCCCCAACTCGTCCTCCAGTGCCTTGATCTGCGCGCTGAGTGCGGGCTGGCTGATGTGAAGCTTCTCGGCGGCTCGGGTGAGGTGGCCCAGGTCGGCGACTGCCGCGAATCCACGAAGCTGGTAGAGCTCCATGACGTCCTTCGAAATAGAACGGGAACGCTTACGGCGGTGTTGGGTCGAAATGTTGCAACGCAACAACAGCCAGCGGCCGATCAGTTGCAATTATACCATTGATCGAAAACAACGATTTGATTCTATTTCTGCCGAGTCCTATCTTGTGATTGTGCGGCGCGACAAAAGTGCAGCGCCCGGCAGTCAACGGAGAAACACATGCGAGCTATGGAATTCAATGTGGATAACAGGGTCTTTAGTGGCCTTCTCGGCGTGATCGCCGATTCCTTGGGGCGTGAGCCAGCGGAAGCGATGGAAAAGAGCGCCGCAAGCCGGCCCTCGAAGCATCAAGCTCCGGACCGGTTCAATGAGCCGGGAGGCGTGGCGGGGACGTTGCATCGGTTGGGCCAATGGTTCCTGCGTCATCAGGCGGATGGGGTCGGCGCCGAGATCGAGCGCTCGAGGGACATTTTCGAAAGTTTGGACCGGTGGCTCTGGAAGCAACAGATGCGCGAAACCGAAGCCTATCTGGCACAGTCGAAAGACATCTTCGAGCTTGAAGCGCGGATGCGGCGTCTGGAACGCGGCCCGTCCCATATTTGAAGCGCGCCCGGCTGCGGCGGAGTGATCACTGACACCCGGGCCGCATCCCCTTCGCGCAACCCGGTAGAAGCGGGTCGCGGCGCGCTCCGCGATCATGCGTCGCCCTCTGCCGCGGCGCTTCGGCGAGGCGTCGGTCCGGTAGTTCCGCTTTCCGCCTTCCGCGCCGCAACACGTTGTTGACGCTCGAGCGGTTATCCCCTTATAATTGCAGTCTTTTCGCCGCCCTGACCGCCCCAAACCGCGGACGGGTCGGCAAAGCGTACCGGCCGCGGTCGCGGGCAGTGGCAAGCCCACCTGCGCGAAACCGTCGGCAATGGCGCAGAAGAGTGGCCCGGGCGGCCGCGCCGGCGAAGCGACAGGCGCGCGCGTGGGCCACTTTGATTTGTTGTGAACGGTAGCAGTTTCGCCAGCGATGAGCCCCTGCGGCGGATCAGGACGTGACGCCGCACGAAACGGAAAATCAGGATGCCCACCATCAATCAGCTCGTGCGGAAGGGCCGTGAGCCCACCGTGTCGAAAAGCAAAGTTCCGGCGCTCCAGCAGAGCCCGCAAAAGCGCGGCGTCTGCACGCGCGTGTACACGACGACGCCGAAGAAGCCGAATTCCGCGCTGCGCAAGGTGGCGAAGGTGCGGCTCACCAATGGCTTCGAGGTGATCAGCTACATCGGCGGCGAAGGTCACAACCTGCAGGAGCACTCGGTCGTGCTGATCCGCGGCGGCCGCGTGAAGGACCTGCCGGGCGTGCGTTACCACATGGTCCGCGGCAGTCTCGACACCGCTGGCGTCAAGGACCGCAAGCAGGCGCGCTCGAAGTACGGCGCCAAGAAGCCGAAGGCCGCGTAAGGCGTTCGCGACAACAAGCCAAGCTCCGAGGAATTTATGCCCCGTCGCAGAGAGGTGCCCAAGCGCGAGATCCTGCCCGATCCGAAGTACGGGAACACGGACGTCGCGAAGTTCGTCAACGTTCTGATGACCGCCGGCAAGAAGTCGGTCGCCGAGCGCATTCTTTACGGCGCGTTCGAATCGATCGCCAAGAAGGGCGGCAAGGATCCGCTGGAGGTCTTCAACCAGGCGCTCGCGAATTCGCGGCCGATGGTCGAGGTGAAGAGCCGCCGCGTGGGCGGCGCCAATTTCCAGGTTCCGGTCGAAGTGCGTCCGGTGCGCCGGATGGCGCTCGCGATGCGCTGGCTGCGCGAAGCGGCGCGCAAGCGCGGCGAGAAGTCGATGGGCCAGCGTCTCGCGGCGGAGCTGCTCGAGGCGTCGGAAGGCCGCGGCGGCGCGGTGAAGAAGCGCGAGGAAGTGCACCGCATGGCCGAAGCCAACAAGGCCTTCTCGCATTTCCGGTTCTAAGGCCCCATATAACGACGACACTGCAGACGACAGGTCGGCAATGCGCCCGCGCGGAAGCGATGTTCCCGCCGTCGGCGCCTACAGGCCGAAGACGACACGTGCCACGAACCACCCCCATCGACCGGTATCGCAACATCGGCATCAGTGCGCACATTGATGCCGGCAAGACCACGACCACCGAGCGCATCCTTTTCTACACCGGCGTCTCGCACAAGATCGGCGAGGTCCACGACGGCGCGACCGTGATGGACTGGATGGAGCAGGAGCGCGAGCGCGGCATCACGATCACCTCGGCTGCGACGACGTGCTTCTGGAAGGGGATGGACAACAACTTCCCCGAGCATCGGATCAACATCATCGACACGCCGGGTCACGTCGACTTCACGATCGAGGTCGAGCGCTCGATGCGCGTGCTCGACGGCGCGTGCATGGTCTACTGCGCGGTCGGCGGCGTGCAGCCGCAGTCGGAGACCGTGTGGCGGCAGGCCAACAAGTACAAGGTGCCGCGGCTCGCGTTCGTCAACAAGATGGACCGCCAGGGCGCGAACTTCTTCAAGGTCTACGACCAGATGAAGGCGCGTCTCAAGGCCAACCCGGTTCCGATCCAGGTGCCGATCGGCGCCGAGGAGAAGTTCGAGGGCGTGATCGACCTGGTCCGGATGAAGGCGATCTACTGGGACGATTCGACGCAGGGCATGAAGTACGAGATGCGCGAGATTCCGGCGGAGCTCGTCGACACGGCGAAGGAGTGGCGCGAGAAGATGATCGAGAGCGCCGCCGAGGCCAACGAAGACGCTGATGAACAAGTACCTCGAAGGGCACGAGCTGTCGGTCGAGGACATCAAGGCGGGCCTGCGCCAGCGCACGATCGCGAGCGAGATCGTGCCGATGCTGTGCGGCTCGGCGTTCAAGAACAAGGGCGTGCAGGCGATGCTCGACGCCGTCATCGACTACATGCCGGCGCCGACCGACATTCCGCCGGTCAAGGGCGAGCTCGAGAACGGCAAGGAAGGCGAGCCGCAAGGCGTCCGACGAGGAGCCGTTCGCCGGCCTCGCCTTCAAGATCATGACCGACCCGTATGTCGGCCAGCTGATCTTCTTCCGCGTCTACTCGGGCGTGATCCAGATCCGGCGACACCGTCTACAACCCGATCAAGGGCCGCAAGGAGCGCATTCGGCCGCATCCTGCAGATGCACGCGAACCAGCGCGAGGAAATCAAGGAAGTGCACGCCGGCGATATCGCCGCAGCGGTGGGCCTCAAGGAAGCGACGACGGGCGACACGCTGTGCGACCCGGAGCACGTGATCATGCTCGAGAAGATGGTGTTCCCGGAGCCCGTGATCCACGTCGCGGTCGAGCCGAAGACCAAGGCCGACCAGGAAAAGATGGGCATCGCGCTGAACCGGCTGGCGCAGGAAGACCCGTCGTTTCGCGTGCGTACCGACGAGGAATCGGGCCAGACGATCATCTCGGGGATGGGCGAGCTGCACCTCGAGATCATCGTCGACCGGATGAAGCGCGAGTTCGGCGTCGAAGCGAACGTCGGCGCGCCGCAGGTCGCGTACCGCGAGGCGATCAAGAAGCCGGTCGAGCAGTCGAAGGCAAGTTCATCAAGCAGTCGGGCGGTCGCGGCCAGTACGGCCACGTCTGGCTCAAGATGGAGCCGCAACGAGCCGGGCAAGGGCTTCGAGTTCGTCGATGCGATCAAGGGCGGCGCGGTGCCGCGCGAGTTCATTCCGGCGGTCGAGAAGGGCCTGCGCGAAACGCTGCCCAACGGCGTGCTCGCGGGCTTCCCGGTGGTCGACGTCAAGGTCACGCTGTTCGACGGCAGCTCGCACGATGTCGACTCGAACGAGAACGCGTTCAAGATGGCCGCGTCGATGGCCTTCAAGGACGGCATGCGCAAGGCGACACCGGTGCTGCTCGAGCCGATGATGGCGGTCGAAGTCGAGACGCCCGAGGATTTCATGGGCAACGTGATGGGCGACCTGTCGTCGCCGGCGCGGCATGGTCCAGGGCATGGACGACTGCCGGCCGGCAAGGTGATCAAGGCCGAGGTGCCGCTGGCCGAGATGTTCGGCTACTCGACGACGCTGCGCTCGCTGTCGCAGGGCCGCGCGACGTACACGATGGAATTCAAGCATTACACCGAGGCGCCGAAGAACGTCGCCGAAGCGGTGATCAACAAGAAATCGTAACCGAAACCATTCGAAGGAATCGAATCATGGCCAAGGGCAAATTTGAGCGGACGAAGCCGCACGTGAACGTGGGGACGATCGGGCACGTGGATCACGGCAAGACGACGCTGACGGCGGCGATGACGCTGGTGCTGGCGAAGAAGTATGGTGGGGAGGTGAAGGCGTACGACCAGATCGACAACGCGCCGGAGGAGAAGGCGCGGGGGATCACGATCAACACGGCGCACGTGGAGTACGAGACGGAGAAGCGGCACTACGCGCACGTGGACTGTCCTGGGCATGCGGACTACATCAAGAACATGATCACTGGGGCGGCGCAGATGGATGGGGCGATTCTGGTGGTGAGTGCGGCGGACGGGCCGATGCCGCAGACGCGGGAGCACATTTTGCTGGCGCGGCAGGTGGGGGTGCCGTACATCGTGGTGTACATGAACAAGGCGGACATGGTGGACGACAAGGAGCTTCTGGAGCTGGTGGAGCTGGAGGTGCGGGAGCTGTTGTCGAAGTACGAGTTTCCTGGGGACAAGACGCCGATCGTGATTGGGTCGGCGAAGATGGCGCTGGAGGGTGACAAGAGCGAGATGGGCGAAGGCTCGATTCTGAAGCTGGCGGAGGCGCTGGACAGCTACATCCCGCAGCCGAAGCGGGCGATCGACGGGCCGTTTCTGATGCCGGTGGAGGACGTGTTCACCATCTCGGGGCGGGGCACGGTGGTGACGGGGCGGGTGGAGCGCGGGGTGGTGAAGGTGGGCGAGGAGCTGGAGATCGTGGGGTTGAAGCCGACGCTTGAAGACGGTGTGCACGGGGGTGGAGATGTTCCGGAAGCTGCTGGACCAGGGGCAGGCGGGGGACAACGTGGGGGTGCTGTTGCGGGGCACGAAGCGGGAAGAGGTGGAGCGGGGGCAGGTGCTGGCGAAGCCGGGGAGCATCACGCCGCACACCAAGTTCAGCTGCGAGGTGTACGTGCTGTCGCAAGGAAGAGGGGGGCGGCACACGCCGTTTTTTCCGGGGTATCGGCCGCAGTTTTATTTCCGGACGACGGACGTGACGGGGAGCTGCGAGCTGCCGGCGGGCACGGAGATGGTGATGCCTGGGGACAACGTGGCGATGACGGTGAAGCTGATTGCGCCGATTGCGATGGAAGAGGGGCTGCGCTTTGCGATCCGCGAGGGCGGCCGCACCGTGGGCGCCGGCGTCGTGGCCAAAGTCATCGAGTAGCGATCGGCGAAAAGTACAAACCTACTTTTCGCCGGGACGGCGGAGTCAGCGTGAAAGGCTCGGGGCGCCCGGCGCTTTTCGCGGAGGAAGTACAACGGAACACCGAGCGCGCAAGCGAGCGATGGTGCCAAAGGTGAAATGATGCAAAACCAGAGAATCCGGATCCGTCTCAAGGCGTTCGATTACAAGCTGATCGACCAGTCGGCGATGGAAATCGTGGAAACCGCGAAGCGCTCGGGCGCGGTCGTCCGCGGCCCCGTCCCGCTGCCCACGAAGATCGAGCGCTACAACGTGCTGCGCTCGCCGCACGTCAACAAGACCTCGCGCGATCAGTTCGAGATCCGCACGCACCTGCGGCTGATGGACATCATCGATCCGACGGACAAGACGGTGGACCAGCTGATGAAGCTCGACCTGCCCGCCGGCGTGGACGTGGAGATCAAGCTGCAATAGGCACGAATCGAAGCTGCTGCAACGGAAGCCGCCGGTCAATCGCAATCGGCGGCCACTAGAGGAAAACGAAAATGTCTCTCGGACTCGTAGGTCGCAAGATCGGCATGACGCGCATCTTCACCGACGACGGCAGCGCCGTCCCGGTGACGGTGCTCGACGTCGCGAACAACCGCGTCACCCAGCTCAAGACGCAGGATACCGACGGCTATTCGGCGGTGCAGGTGACGTTCGGCAAGCGGCGCGCGTCGCGCGTCTCGAAGCCGCAGGCGGGTCATCTCGCGAAGGCCGGCGTCGAGGCGGGCGAGCTGCTGCGCGAATTTCCCGTCCCGCCGGAACAGCTGGCCGAATTGAAAGTCGGCGGCGTGATCGGCGCGGATACGTTCAAGGTCGGCGAGCTGGTCGACGTGACCGGCACGACTAAAGGGCGCGGCTTCTCGGGCGTGATTCGGCGTCACAACTTCAGCTCGAACCGCGCGTCGCACGGCAACTCGCGCTCGCACAACACGCCCGGCTCGATCAGCATGGCGCAGGACCCCGGCCGCGTGTTTCCCGGCAAGCGGATGGCGGGCCAATACGGCAACGTGACGCGCACGACGCAAACGCTCAAGGTCATCCGCGTGGACATCGAGCGGGGCCTGCTGCTGGTCAAGGGGTGCGTTCCGGGGGCCGACGGCGGCCATATCATCGTTCGGCCGTCCGCGAAGACGCCGGCGAAGAAGGGGGCCTGACATGGATCTGAAATTGATCGATGCCAAGGGCCAGAAGGCTGCGACCGTCGCCGGATCGGACGCGTTGTTCGCGCGCGACTACAACGAGGCGCTGGTGCATCAGCTCGTCACCGCGTTCCAGGCGAACGCGCGCAGCGGCAACCGCAAGCAGAAGGGACGCGGCGACGTCAACAAGTCGCACAAGAAGCCCTGGGCGCAGAAGGGCACGGGCCGCGCGCGCGCGGGCCAGGCGAACAGCCCGCTGTGGCGCGGCGGCGGCAAGATCTTCCCCAGCTCGCCCGACGAGAATTTCTCGCACAAGGTCAACCGCAAGATGTACCGCGCGGGCATTGCGGCGATCCTGTCGCAACTCGTGCGCGAAGACCGGCTGGCGATCATCGCCGAGCTTGCCGTCGAGGCGCCGAAGACCAGGCTCTTCGCGCAAAAGATCAAGGCGCTTGGCCTGTCCGGCACCGTGCTCGTGGTCACCGACACGCTCGACGACAACGTGTTCCTGTCCTCGCGCAACCTGCCCGATGTGCTGGTGCTCGAAACGCGCGAGGTCGATCCGGTCAGCCTCGTACGATTCAACAACGTGCTGCTCACCAAGGGCGCGCTGTCGCAGTTCGAGGAGATGATGGGATGAACACGGCCAGGCAATTCAATTCCGAGCGCTTGGCGCTGGTGCTCCTCGGACCGGTCGTGTCCGAAAAGGCGACGTACATCGCCGACAAGCACGCGCAGGTGATCTTCAAGGTCATGCAGGACGCGACCAAGCCCGAAGTCAAGGCGGCAGTCGAAGCGATGTTCAAGGTCGAGGTCGAAAGCGTCCAGATCGCGAACGTCGGCGGCAAGGTGAAGCGCTTCGGTCGCTTCACCGGGAAGCGCCGCGGCTGGAAGAAGGCGTACGTGTGCCTCAAGCCCGGCCAGGAAATCAACTTCGCCGCGGAGAAATAAAATGCCTCTGCAGAAAGTCAAACCCACCTCGCCGGGGCGCCGCGCGCTGGTCAAGGTCGTAAATCCGCACCTCCACAAGGGGCGGCCAGTCGACGCGCTTACCGAAAGCCAGAAGCGCGGGTCGGGTCGCAACAACCGCGGCCACATCACGACGCGGCACAAGGGCGGCGGCCACAAGCATCATTACCGCATCGTCGATTTCAAGCGCGGCAAGGACGGCATCGCGGCCAAAGTCGAGCGACTCGAATACGATCCCAACCGCAGCGCGCATCTCGCGCTCCTTCTCTACGGCGACGGTGAGCGGCGCTACGTGATCGCGCCGCGCGGCGTGACGGTCGGCACCGTGCTGCACTCGGGCCCGGAAGCGCCGATCAAGCCCGGCAACTGCCTGCCGCTGCGCAACATTCCGGTCGGAACGACGATCCACTGCATCGAAATGCTCCCCGGGAAGGGCGCGCAGCTCGCGCGCTCGGCGGGCGCCGGCGTGCAGCTCCTCGCGCGCGAGGGCGACTACGCGCAGCTTCGGTTGCGCTCGGGCGAAATTCGCAAAGTCCATGTGAATTGCCGGGCGACGATCGGCGAAGTCGGCAACGAGGAGCACAGCCTGCGCTCGATCGGCAAAGCGGGCGCCAACCGCTGGCGCGGCATCCGCCCGACGGTGCGCGGCATCTCGATGAACCCGGTCGACCATCCGATGGGCGGCCGCACCAACGGCGGCGGCGGCCGGCACCACCCGATGTCGCCGTGGGGCACGCCGGCCAAGGGCTACAAGACGCGCAAGAACAAGCGCACCGATTCGATGATCGTGCGCCGCCGGCACGCGACCAAGGGCTAACTTAAGGGCAACCGATCATGGCTCGTTCAATCAAGAAGGGACCGTTCGTCGATGGCCACCTGCTCGCGAAGGTGGATGCGGCGCGCGCGACCAACGACAAGAAGCCGATCAAGACCTGGTCGCGCCGGTCGACGATCACGCCCGAGTTCGTCGGGCTCACGATCGCCGTCCACAACGGCAAGCAGCACATTCCGGTCTACGTTTCGGAAAACATGGTCGGCCACAAGCTGGGTGAGTTCGCGATGACGCGCACGTTCAAGGGCCACTCGTCGGACAAGAAGGTCGCAGCGCCGGCGGCGCCGCCGAGGAAGTGAGAGGACTCCCGATGGAAACCAAGGCAATCCTGCGCGGCGTTCGATTGTCGGCCCAGAAGGGCAGGCTCGTCGCCGACCAGATCCGCGGCCTGCCGGTCGACAAGGCGTTGAACATCCTGGCGTTCAGCCCGAAGAAGGGCGCGGTCATCATCAAGAAGGTGCTCGAGTCGGCGATCGCCAACGCCGAGCACAACGACGGCGCAGACATCGACGAGCTCAAGGTCAAGTCGATCTGCGTGGACAAGGCCGACAGCCTGCGCCGCTTCACCGCGCGTGCCAAGGGCCGTGGCAACGTCATCATGAAGCAGACCTGCCACATCCACGTCGTCGTCGGCGACGGCAAATAAGGAACATCATGGGACAGAAAATCCATCCGATCGGCTTTCGCCTCGCCGTCACCCGCAACTGGACGTCGAAGTGGTTCGCCAACAGCAAGACGTTCGCGCCGACGCTGAAGGAAGACATCAAGGTCCGCGAGTACCTGAAGAAGAAGCTCGGTCACGCCTCGGTCGGAAAGATCACGATCGAGCGGCCCGCGAAGAACGCGCGGATCACGATCCACAGCGCGCGTCCGGGCGTGGTCATCGGCAAGAAGGGCGAGGACATCGAGACGTTGCGCTCCGACCTGCGGCGGATGATGGGGGGCGAGGTCGGCCTCAACATCGAGGAGATCAGGAAGCCCGAGATCGATGCGCAGCTCATTTCGGACTCGATCGCCCAGCAGCTCGAGAAGCGGATCATGTTCCGTCGCGCGATGAAGCGCGCGATGCAGAACGCGATGCGCCTGGGCGCCCAGGGCATCAAGATCATGTGCGCGGGGCGGCTGAACGGCATCGAGATCGCGCGGACGGAGTGGTATCGCGAAGGCCGGGTTCCGCTCCACACGCTGCGCGCCGACATCGACTACGGGTTCTCCGAAGCCCGGACGACTTACGGCGTGATCGGCATCAAGGTTTGGGTGTTCAAGGGCGAAGTGCTGGCGCACAACGCCGAGCCGGCCGCGGCACCCGCGCCGGCCCCGGAAGCGCCGAAGCGTCCGCGTCGAGCAGGAGCGAAGAATGCTGCAGCCAGCTAGAAGGAAATACCGCAAGGAGCAGAAGGGGCGCAACAAGGGCGTTGCGACCGTCGGCGCCAAGGTGAGCTTCGGCGAGTACGGACTCAAGGCCACGACCCGCGGCCGGCTCACCGCGCGCCAGATCGAGGCCGCACGGCGGGCGATGACGCGCCACATCAAGCGCGGCGGCCGCGTCTGGATCCGCATCTTCCCGGACAAGCCGGTGTCGCAGAAGCCGGCCGAAGTCCGGATGGGCAACGGGAAGGGCAACCCCGAGTACTACGTCGCCGAGATCGTTCCGGGCAAGGTCCTCTACGAGATGGACGGCGTCGACGAGACGATCGCACGCGAGGCTTTCGCGCTTGCCGCGGCGAAGCTGCCGATCCGCACGACATTCGTCCACCGCCTGGTCGGCTGACGGAGGCCATGATGAAGCTTACCGAGACCAAGAAAGCGCTCGCTGCCAAATCGCCGGCCGAGCTCAAGACAGAGCTCGACGCGCTCCTCAAGGAGCAGTTCGGCCTGCGGATGCAAAAGGCGACCCAGCAACTCCAGAACAGCGACAAGCTGCGCCAGGTGCGGCGGAACATCGCCCGCGCCCGGACGCTGATCCATCAGAAGGCAGGGCAAGGATCATGACCGAGCACACCCAGGCAACGGCACCGGATGCCGCGCCGAAAAAGACGATCATCCAGACGCTGACCGGCCGCGTGGTCGGGGACAAGATGGACAAGACGGTGACCGTGCTGGTGGAGCGTCGCGTCAAGCACCCGCTGTACGGCAAGGTCGTCACCAAGAGCCACAAGTACCACGCGCACGACGAGAACAACGAGTTCAAGGAGGGCGATCTGGTCGAAATCCAGGCATGCCGCAAGCTGGCCAAGACCAAGGCGTACCGGGTCACCCGGCTGATCGAGAAGGCCAAGGTGATCTAACGATCTGAATGGCTTGCCGAAAACCGGAAAGAGTGTCATAATTTTTGTTTCGCTTTCCGCGGCTTCGCCCCTGACCAACGGGTTTCGCGCCGCGGGGCATCCCCCGGACGGGGTCCAAAACTGGCCGCGGCAACAGAGCCGCGACCGCAGCCGATCGGCGGCTCGCCCGCTCGGCTGCGGCCGCAGTGTCCCATGAGCCGCGGATTAAGTTGGAGAAGCAGCAATGATCCAGATGCAATCGATGCTGGAGGTCGCCGACAATACCGGCGCCCGCCGCGTCATGTGTATCAAGGTGCTCGGCGGCTCCAAGCGCCGCTATGCGCACATCGGCGACGTGATCAAGGTCAGCATCAAGGATGCCGCCCCGCGCGGTCGCGTCAAGAAGGGCGAGATCTACAACGCGGTCGTCGTGCGCACGCGCCATGGCGTCCGCCGCGACGATGGCGCCAAGGTGTGCTTCGACACCAACGCCGCCGTGTTGCTCACCCCCAAGCTCGAGCCGATCGGGACCCGCATCTTCGGACCCGTCACGCGGGAGCTGCGCACCGAGCGGTTCATGAAGATCGTTTCGCTGGCGCCGGAAGTGCTGTAGGAGCGGACATGCGCAAGATCAAGAAAGGCGACAACGTCGTCGTGATAGCGGGCCGCGACAAGGGCAAGCGGGGCGAGGTCACGCGCGTCATTGCCGAGCACGTCCTCGTCACCGGCATCAATCAGGTGAAGAAGCACCAGCGGCCCAACCCGATGAAGGGCGAGCAGGGCGGCATCGTCAACAAGGAGATGCCGATCCACGCGTCGAACGTCGCGGTGTGGAACCCGATCACGCAAAAACCCGACCGCGTGGGCGTCCGCGTGCTCGAGGACGGTCGCAAGGTGCGCTTCTACAAGTCGAACGGCGAGCTCGTTGGCGGATCCGGGAGATGACGATGGCTCGCCTGAAGGAAACCTACCGGAAGGAAGTGGTGCCCGCGCTGACCAAGCAGTTCGGGTACAAGTCGGTGATGCAGGTGCCCCGGATCGAGAAGATCGTCCTCAACATGGGCGTGGGCGAAGCGGTCGGCGACAAGAAGCTGCTGGAGAACGCCGCGGGCGACATGCAGAAGCTCTCGGGCCAGAAGCCCGTGATCACCAAGGCCAAGAAGGCGATCGCCGGCTTCAAGATCCGCGAGGGCTACCCGATCGGTTGCATGGTGACGCTGCGCCAGGCCCGGATGTACGAGTTCCTGGATCGCCTGATCTCGATCGCGCTGCCGCGGGTGCGCGACTTCCGCGGCGTTTCGGGGCGCTCGTTCGATGGCCGCGGCAACTTCAACATGGGCGTCAAGGAACAGATCATCTTCCCCGAGATCGAATACGACAAGATCGACGTGCTGCGCGGAATGAACATCACGATCACGACGAGCGCCAAGACCGACGCCGAGGCAAAGGCGCTCCTCGCCGCGTTCCGCTTCCCGTTCAAGAACTGAGGACACCATGGCGAAACTGTCGCTCATCAACCGCGAAGAGAAGCGCCGTGCGCTGGTGAAGAAATTCGCCAAGAGGCGCGAGGCGCTCGTCGCGATCGTCAACAATACGAAAGTGGCGGACGAGGACCGGTTCGCGGCGCGCCAGAAGCTCCAGCAACTGCCGCGCAACGCCAATCCGACCCGCTTGCGCAATCGATGCGCGATCACCGGTCGTCCCCGCGGCTACTTCCGCAAATTCGGCCTCGGCCGCAACAAGCTGCGCGAATTCGCGATGCGCGGCGAAGTGCCCGGAATCGTCAAGGCCAGCTGGTAAAACGAACAGTGCAGGTGAGGTGAAGCATGAGCATGACTGATCCGATCGCCGACATGCTGACGCGCATCCGCAACGCGCAGATGGTCGAGCAGACCGTCGTCGCGATGCCGTCGTCCAAGGTCAAGCTGGCCATCGCGAAGGTATTGAAGGACGAGGGCTACATCGACGGCTTCAAGGTCTCGGGCGAGGAAGTGAAGCCGGTGCTCGAGATCGCGCTCAAGTACTACGCCGGCCGGCCGGTGATCGAGCGGATCGAGCGCGTGTCGAAACCGGGCCTGCGCATCTACAAGAGCAAGGACGACATTCCGCGGGTGATGAACGGGCTCGGCATCGCGATCGTCTCGACGTCGCGCGGCGTGATGACCGATCGCAAGGCGCGCGCCACCGGCGTCGGCGGCGAGGTCCTCTGCATCGTCGCCTGATCAAGATCGGGGAGCAGATACATATGTCGCGCATTGGCAACCATCCCATTCCGCTGCCGGCCAAGGTCGAGGTGACGCTCGCCCCCGGCGCGATCACGGTCAAGGGGCCGCTGGGCTCGCTCACCCGCACCTACGGCAGCGAGCTCACGATCGAAAAGGACGGCGACATGCTCGTCTGCAAGGCCGCGAACGAAGCGGCCAAGCCGATGCACGGCACGCTGCGCGCGCTGGTGGCGAACATGGTCAAGGGGGTCACCGCCGGTTTCGAGAAGAAGCTGACGCTCGTGGGCGTCGGGTTCCGCGCCCAGGCCGCCGGCGACAAGATCAATTTGTCGCTCGGGTTCTCGCATCCGGTCGTCCACGCGATGCCGAAGGGCGTCAAGGTCGAAACGCCGGTGCAAACCGAAATCGTCGTCAAGGGGATCGACAAGCAGCAGGTCGGTCAGGTGGCGGCGGAGATCCGCGCGTATCGTCCGCCGGAGCCCTACAAGGGCAAGGGCGTGCGCTATGTCGACGAGCGCGTCGTGATCAAAGAGACGAAAAAGAAGTAAGTCCGGCCAAGGTAGAGGGATCCGATGAACAAGAAGGAAGCTCGACTCCGCCGCGCCCGCAAGACGCGGATCCGCATCGCGCTGCAGGTCGCGACGCGCCTGGTCGTGAGCCGCTCGAACTGCCACATCTATGCGCAGATTGTCGCACCGGCGGGCAACAAGGTGCTCGCGAGCGCGTCGACGCTCGAGGCCGATGTGCGCAAGGAATTGAAGAACGGCGGCAACAGGGCCGCCGCGACGGTCGTCGGCAAGCGAATCGCCGAGCGCGCAAAGGCGGCTGGAATCGACACCGTGGCTTTCGATCGCTCCGGCTACCGCTACCACGGGCGCGTGCAGGCTTTGGCCGACGCGGCGCGCGAGAGCGGTCTCAAGTTCTAGACGCGACGAGACACTGACAAGGGTCCGACATGGCAAGAATGCAGCAACGGCAGCAGCAGCAGGACGAGCGCGGCGACGGCCTCAAGGAGAAGATGATCGCCATCAACCGCGTCACCAAGGTGGTGAAGGGTGGCCGGATTCTCGCGTTCGCGGCGCTGACCGTCGTCGGCGACGGCAACGGCCGCGTCGGCATGGGCAAGGGCAAGGCGAAGGAAGTGCCTGTCGCCGTTCAGAAGGCAATGGACGAGGCGCGCCGCCGCATGATCAGGGTCAACATCAAGAGCGGCACGGTGCACCACGCGGTCGAGGGCCGTCACGGTGCGACGAAGGTGTTCATGCAGCCCGCGGCCGAGGGCACGGGCGTAATCGCCGGCGGGCCGATGCGCGCGGTATGCGAAGTGGTCGGTCTAAGCAACGTGCTCGCGAAATGCCATGGCTCGACCAACCCGTACAACCTCGTGCGCGCGACGCTGAACGCGCTCGAGAATCTGAATTCTCCGGCCGAGATCGCCGCCAAGCGCGGGATGACGGTCGAGCAGCTGATGGAGGCGTGACGGATGACCGCGCAGAAGAAGCTCCGGGTGACGCTGGTCAGGAGCACCAACAGCTGCAAGCAGGACCACCGCGACACGGTGCGCGGCCTGGGGCTCAAGTGGACGAATCACCAGGTCGACGTCGTCGACACGCCGGCGACGCGCGGAATGATCAACAAGGTCGGCTACCTGCTCAAGGTAACGGGGCAATGAGTTTCGGGTCCGTCATCCCCGCGGAAGTGGGGATCCGGTGTCTTTTGGCCGAGGAACCACGGAGAACGCGATGCGGTTGAACACGATCAAGCCGGCCGCGGGGTCGAAGAAAGCGAAGCGCCGCGTCGGGCGCGGCAGCGGCTCGGGCCTTGGCAAGACCGCGGGGCGCGGCCACAAGGGGCAGAAATCACGCTCGGGCGGTTTTCACAAGGTTGGCTTCGAAGGTGGCCAGATGCCGCTGCAGCGACGGCTGCCAAAGCGCGGGTTCATTTCGACCACCCGCTACGACACGGCGGAAATCCGCCTGTCCGACCTCGCGAAGCTCCCGGTGGCCGAGATCGACCTTCTCGCGCTGCGCGCGGCAGGGCTCGTGCCGGCGCGCGCCAAGACGGCGAAGGTGATCAAAGCCGGCGAATTGAAAAAGGCAGTGAAGCTCTCGGGCATTGCTGCGACCAAGGGCGCCAAGGCGGCGATCGAAGCCGCCGGCGGCAGCGTCGCCTAGTCACTCTCGGCGACGCATCGACCAAAGGACGACAACGTTGGCCATCAGCAATCCGGCCCTGAAATCGGGATCCAAGTACGCCGACTTGAAGCGGCGGCTGTGGTTCCTGCTGGGCGCGCTCGTCGTTTACCGCGTCGGAACCCACATCCCGGTGCCGGGGATCAACGCGCAGGTCCTGGACGAACTCTTCCGTTCGCAGCAGGGCGGCATCCTTGGCCTGTTCAACGTATTCTCCGGCGGCGCGCTGCAGCGCTTCTCGATTCTCGCGCTGGGGATCATGCCGTACATCTCGGCGTCGATCATCATGCAGCTGTGCACGGTGGTCGTCCCCTCGTTGGAAGCACTCAAGAAGGAAGGCGAATCGGGACGGCGCAAGATCACCCAGTACACGCGCTATGCGACGCTGGGCCTCGCGTTCTTCCAGGCGCTCGGCATTTCGATCGCGCTCGAGGCGCAGCCGGGACTCGTGCTCGCACCGGGCTTCTCGTTCCGGGTCATCACCGCGATCACGCTGGTCACCGGGACGATGTTCCTGATGTGGCTGGGCGAGCAGATCACGGAGCGCGGTCTCGGCAACGGGATCTCGCTCATCATCTTCGCGGGGATCGCCGCGGGCCTGCCGCGCGCGATCGGCCAGACGCTGGAGCAGGCCCGGACCGGCGCGTACTCGATTCCGCTGGTGCTCGGCATCGCGCTCCTCGTCGTCGTGGTGACGGCATTCGTCGTATTCGTCGAGCGCGCGCTGCGCAAGATCCTGGTCAACTACGCGAAGCGGCAGGTCGGCAACAAGGTCTATCAGGGCCAAAGCTCGCACCTGCCGCTGAAGCTCAACATGGCCGGCGTGATACCGCCGATCTTCGCCTCGTCGATCATCCTGTTCCCGGCGACAGTGGCGTCGTGGTTCGGCCAGGGCGATCAGATGATCTGGCTGCGCGATCTCGCCGCGACGCTGGCCCCCGGCCAGCCGATCCACGAGATCCTGTATGCAAGCGCGATCATCTTCTTCTGCTTCTTCTACACCGCGCTCCAGTACAACCCGAAGGAGACGGCCGAGAACCTGAAGAAGAGCGGCGCGTTCATTCCGGGGTATCGGCCCGGCGAGCAGACGGCGAGATACATCGAGAAGATAACGCTGCGCCTGACGCTGATCGGCTCGCTCTATCTCGTGGTGGTGTGCTTCGTCCCGAACTTCCTGATCGCGTGGAAGAACGTGCCGTTCTATTTCGGCGGGACCTCGCTCCTGATCATCGTGGTCGTGACGATGGACTTCATGACGCAGGTGCAGGCGTACCTGATGTCGCAGCAGTACGAGAGCCTGTTGAAGAAGGCCAACTTCAAGGGTGGGCTGCCCACGCGTTGATGGCAAAGGAAGACACGATACAGATGCAGGGAGAAATCCTGGAGACGTTGCCCAATGCGACGTTCCGGGTGAAGCTGGAGAACGGTCACGTTGTCCTGGGCCACATCTCCGGGAAGATGCGGATGCACTACATCAAGATTTTGCCGGGAGACAAGGTGACGGTCGATCTGACGCCGTACGACCTCACCCGGGCGCGGATCATCTTCCGCGCGAAGTAACGGAGACGAGCGATGAAAGTACTGGCTTCGGTGAAGAAGATCTGCCGCAACTGCAAGATCATCCGGCGCAACGGCGTCGTGCGCGTCATTTGCACGGATCCGCGCCACAAGCAGCGGCAAGGCTAGCGGCTAGGCGCTGTCAGCTGTCTGCTGTCAGCAACCGCAACGAGACGAGAGGCGACGGTTTTGCTGAAAGCGGAAAGCTGACAGCTGAAAGCTCGAGCTAAGCGAGAACGAGGACGAGATGGCCCGTATTGCAGGCGTCAACATTCCGAACCACCAGCACGCGGAGATCGCGCTGACGGCGATCTACGGCATCGGCCGCCCGCGCGCCCAGGCGATCTGCGCCGCGGCCGGCATCAAGGCCCAGACCAAGGTCAAGGACCTTTCAGACGCGGACATGGACAAGCTGCGCGAACAGGTGCAGAAGTTCACCGTCGAGGGCGACCTGCGCCGCGAGGTGACGATGAGCATCAAGCGCCTGATGGACCTCGGCTGCTACCGCGGCGTCCGCCACCGTCGGGGCTTGCCCGTCCGGGGCCAGCGCACGCGCACCAATGCGCGCACGCGCAAGGGTCCTAAGAAGTCGAGGGCGGGTATCAGCAGCAAGCCGGCGGCGAAGCCGGCCGGCAAGTAACGGCTTAATGACGAGAGAGAGCATGGCAACTGCACCGCAGAATCCCAAGACCGGCACGCGCGCGCGCAAGAAGGTCAAGAAGAACGTCGCGGAAGGAATCGCGCACATCCACGCGTCGTTCAATAACACGATCATCACGATCACCGACCGCCAGGGCAACGCTCTGTCGTGGGCAACTTCCGGCGGCGCAGGCTTCAAGGGTTCGCGCAAGTCGACGCCGTTCGCGGCGCAGGTGGCGGCGGAGCGTGCCGGCCGGGTCGCAGTCGAGTGCGGGGTGAAGAATCTCGAGGTGCGGATCAAAGGCCCCGGCCCGGGCCGCGAGTCGGCCGTGCGCGCGTTGAATGCGCTCGGTATCAAGATCAGCAGCATCTCGGACGTGACGCCGATCCCGCACAACGGCTGCCGTCCGCCGAAGCGGCGCAGGATTTAACCAGGTACCAACAGGCACCAACTGATTAACTCGGTCGAAAGACAATTTCGACCGAGCATTTGAAATAGGACAGCAACGTGGCTAGATACACCGGACCCAAATGCAAGCTGGCGCGACGGGAAGGCACCGACCTTTTCCTGAAAAGCGCGCGTCGTTCACTCGACTCCAAGTGCAAGCTGGAAACCAAGCCGGGCCAGCACGGCGTGAAATCCGGCATGCGCCAGTCGGACTTCGGGAACCAGCTTCGCGAGAAGCAGAAGCTGCGCCGCACCTACGGGATTCTCGAGCGCCAGTTCCGCCGGTACTTCCAGGCCGCGGCCAAGGGGAAGGGCTCGACGGGCACGAACCTGCTGCAGCTGCTGGAATCGCGGCTCGACAACGTCGTCTACCGGATGGGACTGGGCTCCACCCGTGCCGAGGCGCGACAACTCGTCGGTCACGGCTCGATCACGATCAACGGCAAGGTCGTCAACATTCCGTCGGCGCTGGTGAAGGCGGGCGATGTCGTCGCCGCGACCGAGAAGGCCAAGAGCCAGCTGCGCATCACCGCATCGCTCGAGCTCGCCGAAAAGGTCGGCTTCCCGTCGTGGGTCGAGGTCGACGTGAAGAAAGCCTCGGGCCTCTTCAAGGGCGCGCCGGATCGTGCGGAGTTCGGACAGGACATCAACGAAAGCCTGGTGGTGGAGCTGTACTCCAAGTAAGCAAATAGCGGCCGTGCTGCGCGCCCCCCTGGGCGCGGCAAGTGCGGCCGCGTTTCCATCGGAAGTTTTGCACATGCAGACTAACGTTCTCTTGAAACCGCGCATCATCGACGTGCAATCGACGTCGCCTTTCCACGCCAAAGTGGTGATGGAGCCGTTCGAGCGCGGCTACGGCCACACACTCGGCAACGCGCTCCGGCGCGTATTGCTGTCGTCGATGCCGGGCTACGCTCCGACCGAAGTCAGGATCACGGGCGTGCTGCACGAGTATTCGGCGCTCGACGGCGTGCAGGAGGACGTCGTCGATATCCTGCTCAATTTGAAAGGCGTCGTGCTGAAGCTGCACAACCGCGACCACGTGCTCCTCAAGCTGTCGAAGTCGGGCGAGGGCGCGGTCACTGCGGCCGACATCGAGCCCAATCACGACGTCGAGATCATCAATCCCGAGCACTTGATCGCTCATCTCACGGCGGGTGGCAAGATCGAGATGGAGATCAAGGTCGAGAAGGGCCGGGGCTACCAGCCGGCGACCGCGCGCATCAAGCCGGAAGGCGGCCGCACGATCGGCAGCATTCTGCTCGACGCGTCGTTCTCGCCGGTGCGTCGCGTGAGCTACGCCGTCGAATCGGCTCGGGTCGAGCAGCGCACCGACCTGGACAAGCTCGTGCTCGACATCGAGACCAACGGCGTCGTCGAGCCCGAGCAAGCGGTACGCTATGCGGCGTCGGTGCTGGTCGAGCAGCTTTCGGTATTCGCCGACCTGCAGGGGACGGAGGTCGCCGCGGCCGAGCGTGCGTCGCCGCAGGTCGACCCGATCCTGTTGCGCCCGGTCGACGATCTCGAGCTCACCGTGCGCTCCGCGAACTGCCTCAAGGCGGAGAACATCTATTACATCGGGGATCTGATCCAGCGCACGGAGACCGAGCTGTTGAAGACACCGAACCTCGGGCGCAAGTCGCTGAACGAAATCAAGGAAGTTCTCGCGTCGCGCGGCCTCTCGCTCGGCATGAAGCTCGAGAACTGGCCGCCGGCCGGGCTCGATCGGCCGTAACACCCGGCAGAACCAACGAATCAAGAACCGGGCGCGGTGCGAACCGCGCCAAAGGTTAAAGGATCAATCATGCGTCACCGTCACGGACTGCGGAAGCTCAACCGTACGAGCAGCCATCGCCTCGCGATGCTGCGCAACATGACCAACTCGCTGCTGACCGCACGAGGTCATCAAGACGACGCTGCCGAAGGCGAAGGAGCTGCGGCGCGTCGCCGAGCCGCTGATCACGCTGGGCAAGACGCCGACGCTCGCCAATCGGCGCCTGGCGTTCGATCGCCTGCGCGACCGCGCCGTCGTCGTCAAGCTCTTCGACGAGCTCGGCCCGCGCTACAAGGCGCGTCCGGGCGGTTATCTGCGAATCCTGAAGTTCGGATTCCGCGTCGGCGACAAGGCGCCGATGGCGCTGGTGGAACTCGTCGACCGTCCCGAGTCGCAAGGTTCCGAAAAGGGCGAAGCCGCGAAGGTCGCAAAGGCCGCGTAACGTAACGGTGTCGATTGCAATAAGGGGCCGGGCGCAGCTGCCCGGCCCTTTGTTGTACCCGCGGCGCGGCGAGTGCTGTAATCTGTGACCCGCTCATGGCCGATACGATCCTGGTCACCGGTGGCGCCGGCTACGTCGGCTCGCACGTCGTGGTCGAACTGGCGCGGGCGGGCTACGCGGTAGCCGTGCTCGACAACTTCGCCAACAGCACGCCCGCCGTGCTGCCGCGGCTTGCTGCGCTCGCCGAAAGGCCGATACCTTGCGTCGAAGCCGACGTGCGGGACGTCGGCGCGCTCCGCGCGCGCGTTCCACGACCATCCGATCACGGCAGTCGTGCACTGCGCCGGGCTCAAGGCGGTTGGCGAATCCGAGCTGCGGCCGCTCACCTATTACGGCGTCAACGTCGCGGGTGCGCTGGCGCTCTCGAGGTCATGGGCGAGGCGGGCGTGGCCACGCTAGTCTTCAGCTCGTCGGCGACGGTCTACGGCCAGCCTGATCAGCTGCCGGTCACCGAGGATGCGCCGCTCGCGCCGCAGAGCGTCTACGGCCGCACCAAGCGCGTCGTCGAGGATTTCCTGCGCGATCTCGCCCGGGCGAATCCCAATTGGCGCATCGCCATCCTTCGCTACTTCAATCCCGCCGGCGCGCATCCCTCGGGCCTGATCGGCGAGGCGCCGACCGGGCGGCCCGAACAATCTCGTGCCCCTTCTGTCGCGGATCGCCGCAGGCGAGTTCTCCGGATCTCTCGATCTTCGGCACCGATTGGCCCACGCCGGACGGGACCGGCATACGCGATTATCTTCACGTCCAGGACCTCGCGCGCGGCCACGTCGCCGCGCTTGCGCTACCTCGCGAAGCACCCGGGCGCGCTCACGCTGAATCTCGGGCTGGGCCGCGGCCACTCGGTGCTCGACGTCGTCGCCGCATTCGAGCGCGCCTGCGGTCGCCGGATCACCCGGACGCTCGCGCCGCGACGCCCCGGCGACATCGCCAGCTGTTATGCCGATCCTGCCCGTGCGGAGGCGCTGTTGCGCTGGCGCGCCACGCGCGGCCTCGATGCGATCTGCGCCGATGCGTGGCGCTGGCAGCAGAGCGGCGGACGGTACTAGCGCCGCGACGCTGCGAGCAGGACCCCGAGCGCGGTTAGCGCGCGATGCTTCGTTTCGATTGAGCAGGTCGGGTCCGCCGGCGGCCGCAGCCGGCGCTTACTCGCCGCTCGCCTTCAGCCGCAAGGTGGCGAAAATCGGGTTGTGGTCGGACGACGTGAGGGCAACCGCCATCGCCGCGACGACCTCGAGCCCCCGCATATAGATGTAATCGACCTCGTGCTCGCCGAAGCGCTGCCGCGCGTCCGGCTGAAACGCGACTGGAACGAGGCCGAGCTCACGCGCGACCGCCTCGACGACGCGGCGGCGCTCGTCGCTCCACGTGTTGAAGTCGCCGGCGAATACGACTGGCCCGCGGTGCGCCGCCAGCTCCGCGCGGACCGCCTCAAACTGTGCACGGTACACGCCGTTTGCCGTCAGCGTGAAGTTGATCGCGTGCAGGTTGGCGACCGCGAGCGTCGCGTCGCCACCGGACAGGCGAAAACGGGTAATCAACGCCGACTTCGGAATGGCGAGGAGGGGCTCCATCGACCATTCCGTGCAGGCGACGATCGGACGCACGCGCGCCGCGGTGAGCACGCCGGTATCGTGGCCGTTCAGCACGAACGAGCTCGCGAGCTGCCAACGCAGGCCCGCGACTTCGAGCACCGATCGCAAGTCGTCGTCGAGCAGCGCTTCCTGCAGCAGGATGATGTCGTTCGACGAAGCGATCCGGGCGAGATCCGCCTGCCAGCCATCATCCGCACCCTTGTGCAGATTCCAGCTCGCGATGCGAACGTTGCTGCCGTCGAGTGTGGCCGGCGATGGGGTGTCGAGCTTTGCATCGTCGAGGTGCCCGTTGCATGGTCGAGCCAGGATATCGGTCCCTCCGACGGCGGAGAACGCGACCAGCCGTTGCACATCCGGAACGGTGACGCACCCGCCGAGCGCGATCGCCAGGACGACGACGGCAACGATGCGCCGCGTCTCACGCATGGTCGAGATCTTCGGTCGCGACCTTGAGCGCCGCGGCCCGGATCTCCTCGGTCAGCCGTGCTTTCAAAGCGGAGAACTCCGGCGTCGTCTTCAGCGTGTAGCGTCGCGGGGCGCCGTGCCGGGCGCCGACGCTGCGACCGTCTTGCCCTTGAGATCGGTGACTTTCGCGATGTTGCCGCGGACTGCCATGCCGTCGGCGCTATAGCGCTTGTCAGACGATCCACGTCTCGACGGTCGTCGCCGCGCACCGGACGTCGCCGGACGCGATCGCCCGATGGCGGTCCTTTTGCGGGATCATCTTCAGCGTCACGTCGAGGCCGTTCTTCCTGAAGATGCCGGCGTCCTTGGCGAGAGTGAGGGGCGCGAAGCCGGTCCAGCCGGACATTCCGATCGCCACCTTGGTTTCCTGACCGGCGGCCGGAAGCGGAACGCTGGCCAGCGCCAATGCTGCCGCCGCTGCGAATGCAAATGTCTTGCCCATGGGATGCTCCCTCACGTGTCGGCGAACCGAAGGGAATCTAGGTCCAGGCGCCGTCGCTGTCAATCTGCGGCGGCCCGATTCGTGTTGGCGCGCGGGCGCATTGCTCCTACAATCGAGCGACACCGTCTCGCGCATCACGAACCGAATGTACCGTCTTCTGCGCCCTGCCGATTACGTTCGCATGCCGTGGAAGAACGGTGGCGGGCAAACCTCCGAGATCGCCCTGCACCCGCCCGATGCGACAGGCAACGGATTCGACTGGCGCGTGAGTGTCGCCGACATCGCAACCGACGGGCCCTTCTCCCCGTTCCCGGGGGTCGATCGGACCATCGTGCTGATCGATGGCGCCGGGATGCGCCTCGACGGCGGCGGCCAAACTGCGGAGTTGCGTACGCAGTTCGAACCGTATGCATTCAGCGGTGACGACGCCATTGCCTGCACGCTCGTTGCCGGACCGGTACGCGATTTCAACCTGATGCTGCGTCGCGGCCGTGCAAGCGGACAGGTCGCGGTCATGCGCGACGCAGGGATGCGCATCGCGCCGGCCCGTTTCATCGTCTGTTACGCGGCGACGGGCGCGCTCGAGTGCCTGCTTCCGGCGCATTCGCCGGTGACCCTCGCAATCGACCATGCGTTGGTCGTCGAGGACGGTGGCGTGGCGGCGAGCGCGCCGATCGCGATCAATCCGCTCTGCCGCGACGCCGTCGCGCTCGTGGCGACGATCGAGCTTGCGGCATGAGGCTCTTCGCCACGGCCGCCCTGCTGCCGGACGGCTGGGCGCGTGACGTGCTCATCGAGGTCGATGCCGACGGAACGATCGCGGCGGTCGCGGCGCATCGCGAGCATGACGATGCCGAGCGGCTGGACGGCCCGCTGCTGCCGGGGATGCCGAATCTCCATTCGCACGCATTTCAGCGCGCGCTCGCCGGCCGCACGGGACGTGCGAGCGGAAGCGGCGACAGCTTCTGGACGTGGCGGCAGGCGATGTACGCGTTCCTCGATCGCATCGATGCCGATGCCTTCGAAGCGATTGCAGCGCAGGCGTACATCGAGATGCTGAAAGCGGGCTACACCGCAGTCGCCGAGTTCCACTACGTCCATCACGATCCGGCGGGCCGGCCCTACGCGGATCCCGCGGAGCTTTCGAGACGCATCGCGGCCGCGGCCGCTGACGCCGGGATCGCGCTCACCTTGTTGCCGGTGTTCTATGCGCACGCGGGATTCGGCGCCGAGAATGCGACGGCAAGTCAGCGGCGCTTCGTGCATACGCTGGGCTCGTTCGAACGCCTCTACGCGGTGCTCGCCGCCGACGCCTCCGCGCATGGCTATGTCCTCGGCGTTGCGCCCCACAGCTTGCGCGCCGTCACGCTCGACGAGCTCGCGGCCGTCGTCGCGCTGGCGCCGCCTCGCGCTCCTGTCCATATCCACGCTGCGGAGCAGGTGGGCGAGGTCGCCGAGTGCGTCGCGCGGAACGGGGCCCGCCCGGTCGCGTGGCTCATCGATCATGCGAAGGTCGGCGCGCGATGGTGCGTCGTCCATGCGACTCATCTCACGACAGACGAAACCCGCGACCTCGCCGCGTCCGGTGCCGTCGCGGGGCTCGCGCCGACGACCGAAGCGGACCTGGGCGACGGGACGTTCCCGGCGCGCGCCTACATCGACGCGGGCGGGGCGCTGGGTATCGGCAGCGATTCCAACACGATCATCGACCCGTTTGGCGAACTGCGGCAACTCGAATGGTCGCAGCGGCTCGCGGAGCTCAAGCGCAACGTCCTCGCGCGCGATGGGGTCGCGGTCGGTCAGGCGCTTTACACCCGCGCGGCGTTGGGCGGAGCGCAGGCGCTGGCCCAGCCGGTCGGCGCAATCGCGCCGGGCCGCCGTGCCGATCTCGTCGTTCTCGACGGCGCTCATCCTGCGCTCGTGGAACTTCCGCCCGATGCCTGGCTTGACGCTGCGATGTTCGGCCCGTGCGCGCGGCCCGTGCGCGATGTCATGGTCGGCGGGCGGTGGGTGGTCCGGGACGGGCGGCACCCGCGCGAGGCCGCCGCGCTTGCGCGATATCGCGCGGCGGTCGCGCCGTTGGCGATGGAACGAGCATGAGCGCCGCGCAGCCGCCCGAAGGCGCTCGCCCCCATCTCAGGAAGGGGGAGGCGCTGCCCGCGCAGTGGGCAAGCCTGGGGGAGGTCACCCGATGAGATACCGTGATCCCTGTCAAGCGGTGTCTTGCTGTCGAGGCGGGCGGGGCATCGAGTGTGGCGATGAATGGCCGGCGATGCTTGGCCACCGCGTAGAGGGCGAACAGAAGTTTGTGCCTGCATGCCATCAAGGCGATCTTCGGCAACTTGCCACGGGCCGAGGACGTCGCCTCGAGCGCGCCGCGGCGACCCTCCCCCGGATTCCGTCGGCGTCCATTCTCGGAGTCATCTCGTGAGTGGACAACATACAAGCGCCGCGACGTTCGACCTCCTCGTCACCGGCGGGCATCTTGCGACGATGAAGGGAAGCGCGGCGTACGGCGCGATTCGCGACGGCGCGCTCGGGATCGTCGGTGACCGCATCGGCTGGATCGGACGTGCACGTGATCTGCCGCGCGACGTCCGCGCGACGCAGACGCTCGATGCGCGCGGCCACTGGATTACCCCCGGCCTCGTCGACTGCCATACGCATCTCGTCTACGCGGGCAATCGCGCCGACGAATTCGAGGCGCGGCAGAGCGGCGCGAGCTACGCCGACATCGCGCAGCGCGGCGGCGGGATTCTGGCGACCGTCCGCGCGACGCGCGCGGCTTCCGCTGCAATGCTGCTCGACGAAAGCAAGCCGAGGCTCGCGACGCTCGCCGCCGAAGGCGTGACGACGGTGGAGATCAAGTCGGGATACGGGCTCGACACCGGGAACGAGCTCCGGATGCTCGACGTGGCGAAAAGACTCGGCGCCGCACTCGGGATCGACGTGCGCACGACGTTGCTGGCGGCACATGCGGTTCCGCCGGAGTTCGCGGGGCGCGCGGACGACTACGTCGACGTCGTCTGCCGCGAGACGATTCCCGCGGCGGCGCGCGCCCGGCTCGCCGACGCGGTCGATGCCTTTTGCGAGACGATCGGGTTCACGCCGGCGCAGACGCGTCGCGTGTTCGAATCCGCCCGCGCGCAGTCGCTGCGCGTCAAGCTCCACGCCGATCAGCTTGCCGATTGCGGAGGTGCGGCGTTGGCTGCGGAATTCGATGCATTATCGGCCGATCACCTGGAACACACGGGCGATACCGGGGTCGCGGCGATGGCGCGGGCCGGAACGATTGCAGTGCTCCTTCCAGGCGCGTTCTACGCGTTGCGCGAAACCCGGCGGCCGCCGGTCGCGGCATTGCGCGCGCAGGGCGTCCCCATTGCCGTCGCGACCGACTGCAACCCGGGCACGTCACCGGCGGGTTCGCTGCTGCTGATGCTGAACATGGCGTGCATTCTGTTCGATCTCACGCCGGAGGAGGCGCTCGCCGGTGCGACGCGAAACGCTGCGCGCGCGCTCGGCCTCGCCGATCGTGGAACGCTCGCTGCCGGCCAGCGCGCCGATCTCGCGCTATGGGCGATCGAGACGCCGGCGGAGCTTTGCTACCGCATCGGAGGCAATCCCTGCGCCGGCATCGTTCGCGCCGGTCACGTCGCGCAGTGGGTCGGCGAATGAGCGGGACGCGTACGCGAGGACGGCGGAAACGCATGCGGCTGGGGGGCGGGGATGAAGTTGTACGCGCTCGAGCGCGGCGATGCCCCGCTGATCGTCGACGTGCCGCACGCCGGAATCGAGCTACCCCAGGACATCGTTGCTCGCCTCACCCCGGCTGCATTGGCGCTGCCCGACACCGATTGGCACGTGGATCGCCTCTACGAGTTCGCGGGCGACGCTGGCGCGACGACGATCTTCGCCACCCATTGCCGCTACGTCGTCGATCTCAACCGCGATCCTTCCGGTGCTTCGCTCTATCCCGGCGCCGACGTGACCGAGCTCGTGCCGACGCGGACGTTCGCAAGCGAGCCGATCTATCGCGAGGGCGAAGCGCCCGATGCGACCGAGATCGACGTCCGACGCACCAGGTACTTCGACTCGTACCATGCGGCGCTTTTCGCGGAGATCGAGCGCGTGCGCGCGCGCCACGGGTTTGCCGTGCTGCTCGACGGCCATTCGATCCGCAGCGAAGTGCCGCGATTCTTTGCCGGTCGGTTGCCCGATCTGAACCTGGGCACCGCCGGCGGCGGTAGTTGCGCGCCGGATCTGCAGGCATTGGCCGTGGACGTCCTTGGCGCGGCGAACGGGTTCTCGCATGCGATCAACGGGCGATTCAAGGGTGGCTACGTGACCCGGCACTACGGCGAGCCCGTGCATGGCGTCCACGCGCTGCAACTCGAGATTGCGCAACGTTGCTACATGGACGAAACGCCGCCGTACCGCTGGGATCAGGCGCGCGCCGCGGTGCTGCGGGCAGTGCTCGCGCGGCTCGTCGACCGGTTGCTCGCCTGGCATCCGGAGCAGCTCCGGTGATCCGCTTCTACACCGCCCGCAATCGCTTCGACGCCTACCTGCTGGCCGATCGCCTGAACCAGGTCGGAATCCGCGCGCACGTCTTCAACGAGCACATGTCGAGCATCGTCGGCGAAGTGCCGCCCGATGTCGGGCAACCGCAGGTGTGGCTCGAGCGCGAGCAGGACCGTGAACGGGCCGCGGTGCTGCTTCAGCGGATGGAAGCCGACGGCGCGCAAGTCGGCTCGCGTCGCTGTGCGGCGTGTGGCGAGGAATCGCCCGCGACGTTCGATCTGTGCTGGAACTGCGGCAAAGGGTTGTAGCGAGGCGGCAATCCGGAGCAGGTTGTTCCCCGGCCGAATGCGGCAGACGCATGCAACGCTCCGCCGTGCAGTGCATGCATCGTGGCAACAACGTCCCGAACCTTCACCGCCGGGCGCCGCCCGCACCGACGAGAAACCGCGCGACGGTCTCGGCAGTCGCGTGCGCAGACTTCACGCAATCACCGACGGACACGCCGCCACGATAGTTGGCGCAATAGAACAGTCCCGGCAACCTCCGTTCGGCCTCCTCGAGCGGATGCAAGCGTTCGAGATGCCCCAGCGTGTACTGCGGGATCGCGTGCTTCCAGCGCGTAATCTCCGTCCACAAGGGCTGCGCGCGTGCGCCGACGAGCGCGGTGAGCTCGCCGTGGACGATCTGGGCGAGCTTGGCATCGGGTTTAGCGAGCTGTTCCGGGTTGCGGCGGCCGCCAAGAAACGAGGTGAGCAGCACCGTGCCCTCCGGGGCCCGGCCTTCGAACATGCTGCTCGAGAACAGCGTTCCCAGGAGGCCGCGCTGCTCCTTCTTGGGCACGAGGAAGCCGAAGCCGGCGAGGGGATGGGCGATGTCCTCGCGTCGGTAGGCGCTGGCCGCTGCCGCGATTGCCGCGTATTCGACGGCAGCGAGCCCCTTGGCCGCGGCCGGCGCGAACTCGCGCGACAGCTTTGCCGCTTCGTACGCCGGTGTCGCGAGCACGACCGCCCTCGCTCGCCGCAGCACCGGTTCGCCGGCGCGCGCGCCGGCAACGGTCCACGTTCCATCGGCATTGCGCTCGATGCGGCGTCCCTGCACGCCGGTCTCGACGCGGGCAACGGCGCGGGCCAGGGCGTCGGTCAGCGTCTGCATCCCGGCGCGAAACGAGAAGCTCCGCGCCGCGTTTTTTGCCGTATCGCCGCTCTTGCGGCGCGCGCGCGCGCCAAGGATCTGCCCTTTCAGCAGGCTGCCGTAGGTCTGTTCCAGCGCGGCGAGCCGCGGAAACGCCGCAGGCACCGATAGCTGCTCCGGATCGCCGGCGTAGACGCCCGCCACGAAAGGGTCGATCGCGTAGTCCAGGAACTCGACGCCCAGGCGCCGGCGCACGAATGCGGCAATCGACTCCTCGGTGCCGGCCGGCGCCGGCGCAACGAGAGGCTCGCGCAACAGCCGGAGCTTCGCCGGCAGGGAGAATGCCGACGTTGTCAGCAGCGCTGCTGCCGTCGTCGGCAGCGCGACCAGCGCCCCGCGGCGCACGATGTAGCGCGTGGCCGCGACGGCGGCGGCATCACGACGTTCACCGCGGATGCCGAGGTCGTCTAGGAGCTCGTTGATGAGCGGCGTCGTATCGAGCGTGCTGTTGGGTCCGCGCTCAAAGAGCGCGCCGTCGCGGTGCCGGCTGCCGATCATTCCGCCGGCGCGCGATGCCGCCTCGAACACTTCGACCGAGGCGCCCTTCTGCTTCAAGCCGAACGCCGTTGCGAGCCCCGAGATGCCGCCGCCGATGACCAGGACGTCGATGTCCGTCGGCATTTGGTTTTGTTGCTGCTAGGGAACCGTTTTCGCGATGGTTACGGCGACGCCCGTGGCGCCGACCTTGACCGGTGGCGAGAGTCCTTCGAGGTCGCCGCTCTGCGGCATCGCCTGGCCGGATTTCGAGACGCGCGCGCCGACCACAACCTCGCCGAAATTGGATAGCGCCATGTTCGGCGCCATCGCCATCGTGTCGTCGAGCGTGAACGCCACGGGAAGATCCTTGACTTCCTTGCGCAGAATCGCGAGCGGCATCCTCGCGCCCTGTGCGGGCCGCGCGAAGATGAACACGGTGTCGGTCGGGGCGGCTTTGGTTGCGAGCTCGGGGGCGAGTTTCACCGTGCCGCTCACGGTCGTGGCCGCCGCCGGCGCGGGTGCCGCAGCCGGCGCCTTGGCGTTGCCTGCCGCCGGCTTCGTTGCGGCCTCCGTAACCGCCGCCGTGCTTGCGGCGCCCGCCGCCGGCGATGCGGCGAGCGTCGAGCTCTTGAGCCCGCCCAGCTCGCGTGCTTCAGCGATGTTCGAGTCGATTGATTTGGCGATCGGCGACCCGGGCGGCACCGTTGCCTTCATCCGTTCCCAGTACGTAACGGCCTGCGCGTAGTCCTTGCGGTCGAATGCAACCGTGCCCGCGAGCGCCAGGGCTTTCCATTGCGTGGGGTCGATCTCGAGGGCCCGCTGCACGAGCTCCAGCGGCTTGCCGGCGAGCGTGCCGCCCTGCGCGGCGCCAAGCGCGTCGGCGTAGTCGGCGAGCAATTCCGCGTTGTCCGGGTTGAGCGCGACGGCGCGCTCGAAGGCGCGCGCGGCGTCGGCGTGGCGGTTCATCGCATAGTATGTCCGCGCGAGCACCATCCAGCCCTCGGCGTTGTCCGGCTCCTTCTCGAGCCGCGCCGCGAGCTTGGTCGCGATTGCCTCGATTTCCTCGGGGGTGATGTCGTGTTCGGCGCCGTTGGCCGCCGCGGCCGGCCGCGCCGCGAGCGGCGAAAACGCGTCGAAATTGCCGAGCGAAACGTAGAGCAGCAGCGCGGCGATCGGCAGCGCAGCGGCGACGATCGCCGCCGTCCACGCGCCGGCGGTGGAGGGCGCACGTGGCGCCTCGCCAGCGCTCGTCGATTCGTCCAGGACCCGCGCCTCCAATTCGCGCCGCGCCTGCTCGTATTGCTCGCGCGGGATCGCGCCGTTGGCAACATCGACGTCGAGTTCCGCCAGCTGATCGCGCAGGATCGCGACGTTGGAAGCCCCGCGCTCGATGCCTCCCGAACCGGCGCCGCGCAGGAGCGGGAGCAGCACCCACGCGAGGGCCGCAGCGACCATGACGGCCGTGATGACGACGAAGGCGATCACTTGTCTTTCTTTCCCGAGTCTTCGCCGAGCAGACGCGCGGCCCGCTCGCGCTCCTCGGCCGTGAGCGGCGCTTCGGCGGCCTGGCGACGGCGCACATTACGCAGGAGGACGATAAAACCTCCGACCAGCAGGAGCGCGGGGCCCGCCCAGAGCAGCGCCGTCGTCGCCTTGAACGGTGGCTGGTAGAGAACGAAGTCGCCGTAGCGATTCACCATGTAATTGACGATTTCGTCATCGCTCTTGCCGGCGGCGATCTGCTCGCGGATCTGCCGGCGCAGGTCGTTCGCGAGCTCGGCGTTCGAATCGGCGATCGACTGGTTCTGGCAGACGAGGCAGCGCAGCCTTTCGGCAAGCTTGACCGCGCGCGCGGCCGAGCCCGGATCCATCTCGGTCGGCACGGCATCGGCGCCCGCGGCGGCCAGAGGCCACAGCACGGACGCCGCAAATGCAAGCGGCAGCAGCGAGCGCAAGCGGGCCGTCATGATTTCTGCAGCTCCCTCACCAGCGGAAGGATCTTCTTCTCCAGCGCCTCCTGCGTGATCGGCCCGATCTGCTTGTAGCGGATCGTGCCGCTCTTGTCGATCACGAAGGTTTCCGGCACGCCGTAAACGCCGTAATCGATACCGACGCTGCCATCGTGGTCCATCACCGACGTCGTGTACGGGTCGCCGTTCTGCGCGAGCCACGTCTTGCCGGGACCCGGCTCGTCCTTGTAGTCGAGGCCGATGATCGGCACCACCTTCTCCCTGGCGAGCGCGACCAGCAGAGGATGCTCCTCACGGCAGGACACGCACCATGACGCCCAGACATTGAGGAGCCAGACCTGTCCCTTCATGTCGGCGGAGCCGAGCCTCGTTGCGGGGTCATGCAGCTGCGCGAGCGTGAACTGAGGTGCCGGCTTGTTGATGAGCGGCGACGGCACTTCGCGCGGATCGCGCCAGAGGCCGGCGAACAGGAAGCCCGCGAGGACGAAGAAAACGGCGAGCGGGATCAGGAGCTTCTTGTTCATCGCTTCGTTCCGTACGCGGCGGCCGCGCCCTGCGGCACGACGGCGTCGCGCTCCGCGCCGACGCGATAGCGGCGGTCCGAAAGGGCGAGGAAGCCCCCGATTGCCAACATCATGAAGCCGCCCCAGATCCAGGTGACGAACGGCTTCGAATACACGCGGATGACCCACGCGCCGCCGTCGACCGGCTCCCCCATCGATACGTAGATATCGCCGAAAGGTCCGCTGTCGATCGCGGCATTGGTCATCGGATTGCCACCTGCGTTGTACATGCGCTTCTCGGGATAGAGCGTCTCGACGTACGCGCCCTTGCGGCTGATGCTCAAGCTGCCGCGCGTGGCTTCGTAGTTCGGCCCTTTAGTCTGTGTGACACCGTCGAAGCGGAACACGTAGCCGGCGACGTTGACCGTATCGCCGACGTTCATCTTGACGTCGCGCTCGATCTCGTAGCCCTTGACCATCGTGACGCCGACGATGAACACCGCGATCCCCAGATGGGCGAGGACCATCCCCCAGAAGGCCCGCGGCTGCCGCGTGAGCTGCGCGACGAGGCCGCTGCTTACGTTGCGAACCCGCTCGCGGACGACGATGAAGGTCGCGGTGACGATCCAGAAGGCGAGAAGCAGGCCGAAGGAGACGAACGGATTCCACTGCGGCGCCGCCAGAGGCGCCAGCAGCGCGGTCACGACGCTGACGGCGAGCGCCCAGCGCAGCCGCCGCCAGAGATCGGGTATCGACGCCTGCTTCCAGCGCGAGAGCGGCCCGACGCCCATCAGGAACACGAGCGGAGTCATCAACGGGACGAACACGCTGTCGAAATACGGTGGGCCGACGGATATCTTGCCGAGATTGAGCGCGTCGAGGAACAAAGGATAGAGCGTTCCAAGCAGTACCGAGCCCGCGGCCGCGACCAGCAGGACGTTGTTGCCCAGCAGCATCGACTCGCGCGAGACGATATCGAAGCGGCCGCCGACGCCGACTTTCGGCGCGCGCACCGCATAGAGTGTCAGCGAGCCGCCGATCACGACGACGAGGAAGGCGAGGATGAACACGCCGCGCCGCGGGTCCGTCGCGAAGGCGTGCACCGACGTCAGCACGCCGGAGCGCACGAGGAACGTGCCGACCAGCGACAGCGAGAAGGCGCAGATCGCGAGCAGCACCGTCCAGTTCTTGAACGTGCCGCGCTTCTCCGTCACCGCCAGCGAATGGAGGAGCGCCGTGCCGACGAGCCAGGGCATGAACGAGGCGTTCTCGACCGGATCCCAGAACCACCAGCCGCCCCAGCCCAGCGTGTAGTAGGACCACCAGCTGCCGATCATGATGCCGATGGAGAGGAAGCTCCACGCGAGCGTCGTCCACGGCCGCGACCAGCGCGCCCAGGTGGCGTCGAGCCGTCCTCCGATGAGCGCCGCGATGGCGAAGGCGAACGCCACCGAGAACCCGACGTAGCCCATGTAGAGCATCGGCGGATGCGCGACCATCCCTGGGTCCTGCAGCAGCGGATTGAGGTCGCGACCGTCCGCGGGGACGGGGAACAGCCGTTCGAACGGATTCGACGTCAGGAGCAGGAAGAGCAGGAAGCCCACGCTGACCAAACCCATGACGCCAAGCACGCGCGCGACCATCTCGTCGGGGAGATGCCGGCTTCGCACCGACACGGCGAACGTCCACATCGAGAGCATCAGCACCCACAGCAGCATCGAGCCTTCGTGCGACCCCCACGTCGCGGCGAAGCGGTAGTAGGCGGGAAGCTGCGAGTTCGAGTTGGTGGCGACGTTCAGCACCGAGAAGTCGCTGACGATGAACGAATACGCGAGGCAGCCCCAGGCGGTGGCGACGAACAGGAATTGCCCCTGGGCGACGGGCCGCGCGAGCGCCATCCAGGCGCCGATGCGGCGTTGCGCGCCGATGATCGGGAGCGTGCCGAGGATCGTCGCCAGCAGCAGCGCGAGGATCAGCGCGAAATGACCGAGTTCGGGAATCATGGGGCTCCCCCGTCGAGGGTTCGGATTACGGCCTCAGTGTGCGCGCCGTCTTTCGGCCGCCGCGGCGCCGTGCGCCTTGTTGACCGCGTCGGCGGCAGCCGGCGGCATGTAGTTCTCGTCGTGCTTTGCCAGCACTTCGGTCGCGTGGAACACGCCGTCGCCTTCGAGCTTCCCCTGGGCGACGACGCCTTTGCCCTCCTTGAACAGGTCGGGGAGGATGCCGGTGTAGACGACCGGGACCGTGCTGGCGGTATCGGTGACGGTGAAGTGCACGGTGAGGCCGTCCGCGTCGCGGGTCAGGCTCTTGTCGACGACGAGGCCGCCGATACGGAACGCGCGACCCTTGCGGGGCTTCGTTGGCGGCGATCTGCGAAGGCGTGAAAAAGAACACGAGATTGGACTGGAACGCGTTCAGCACGAATGCTGCGGCAATACCCAGCACCGCGATGCCGCCGCCGATCCAGGCGAAACGACGATGGCGGGGCTTCATGCGGTACCTCGGCTCGTGGCTGCGATGGGGGCCTCCTCGGGCCCGGAAAGGCGCGCTGCCTCGAGCGCCGACTTGCGCCTCGCGGTGAGCGCGGCGATCTCGGCGATGACGACGAGCGCCGTCATCCCGTACGAGCCCCAGACGTAAAAGGCGTAGCCGCCCATGGCGAAGAAATCCATCATGCTGCCGCCTCCTCGCGGTCGTCGATCAGCAAACGGCTGACCCGTCGGGGGAGCGCAATGGCACTCCGGCGCGAGCGCGCACCGGCGTCCCGGACGTCGCCCCTTGCGCTCATGCGCGCACCTCGCTCAGCTCCGAGACCCACGCCGCGCCTCGCTCGCGCTCGAGCATGATCACTCGCACGCGCAGGAGCACGACGGCGATCGCGTAGAACCATGCGGCGAACGACATGATCAGCATGCCGGTCAGCATGATCGCCGCCATCTTCGGCGCCGCGGTCAGGCTCACCGACGATCCCTGGTGCAGCGTGTTCCACCACTTGACCGAGTAATAGATGATCGGGACGTTGATCACGCCGGTCAGCGCGAGGACCGCGCAGGCACGGTCGGCACGGCGCGGGTCGTCGATCGCATTGCGCAGTGCGATGATCCCGAGGTAGAGGAAAAGCAGGATCAGCTCGGAGGTCATCCGCGCATCCCAGGCCCAGTACGTGCCCCACGTCGGGCGCCCCCACAGCGAGCCCGTGAACAACGCAATCGCCGTCATCAGCGCGCCGGTGGGCGCGATCGCCTGCGCCATCATCGCGGACAGCCGCGTGTTGAAGCCGAACGCCAGCGCGCTCCAGAAGGCCATCACGACGTAGAGGAACATCGACATCCACGCCGCGGGGACGTGGATGAAGATGATCCGGTAGGCGTCACCCTGCTGGAAATCGGTCGGCGCGACGAACAGGCCAAGATAGGCGCCCACGGCCGCCAACGCGGCCGCTGGCCACGCAAACCAGGGCGCCATTCTCCCCGCGACGGAATAGAACGTCGCCGGAGAGGCGTAGCGAAACCAGTTGAAGGCCATGGCGTTCGAAGTCGATCTCGTAGCGTCAGTCCAGCGCGATTCTCACCGCCGCCGCCGCCGCGAACGGCGCGCCGACGAGGGCGATGCAGAGGCCCGCCGCGAGCAGCGACAGGTTGGCGGCGGCGCCCAATCCGGCGCGCGCGGCGTCAACGGCGCCGGCGCCGAAAATCAGCACCGGCACGTAAAGCGGCAGAATCAAGAGCGCAAGCAGGCTGCCGCCCGCGCGCAGCCCCAGCGTCAGCGCTGCGCCGATCGCGCCCAGCAGCGAAAGGATCGGCGTGCCGATCAGCAGCGCCGCGGTCAATACGACGAGCGACTCGGCGTCCATCGCGTATTGGATGCCGAGCAGCGGCGCGAGCAACGCCACGGGCAGCCCCGTGGTCAACCAATGGGCGAGTATTTTACCGGAGACGAGCGCGCCGAGCGGGTAGGGCGACAGCGCGATCTGCTCCAGCGTGCCGTCGGCATAATCGCCGGCAAACAGGCGCGGCAGCGACAGGAGCGAGGCGAGCAGGGCGGCAACCCAGAGCACGCCCGGCCCCATCGTCGAGAGCAGCGTGCGTTCCGGGGTCGTTGACAGCGGGAACAGCGAAACCACGATTATGTAGAACAACAGCTGCACGCCGAGTTCCGCGCGCGAGCGCAACGCGATCCGCAGATCGCGCGCGAGCGCCCAGCGCACACCCGGCAGGATGGCTCCGGCGGCGGCGGACACGGGGGCGGGGTGGGCGAGGGCCATCTTCACGCGAGCGTCATCGAGCGCACGTGCGCGTCGGGAAGGTCGAGGGGAACGTGCGTTGCGGCCACGGCGCTTCCGCCACGAGCGACGTGCTCCGCCACCATGCCGGCGAGCATCGCGATGCCGGACGCATCGAGCGCCGTCACCGGCTCGTCGAGAATCCACAGCGGCCGATTGAGAAGTGACAATCGTGCGAGGCCGATCCGCCGCCGCTGGCCCTGCGACAGCACGCGGGCGGGGAGCGTGCGTTTCGCGCCGAGCGCGACGTTGTCGAGGGCGGCGCGTATCGATTCGCGCGGCAGCGATTCTCCTGCGAGCGCCACGAGCGCGCTCAGATTTTCCTCGGCGGAGAGCTCGTCCTTGAGCGCCGGCGCGTGCCCCGCAAACGCGATGGCCGCCCGCAGCATCGGGTCGAAGGGTGCGACGACCGCCCCATTCCAGCGGATCTCGCCCGCCGCGGGCAGCGACAGGCCGGCGAGCATGCGCAGGAGCGTCGTCTTGCCCGTTCCGTTGGCCCCGGTGACCACGAGCGCATGTCCCGATTCGACTCGGAACGAGAGACCCTCGAACAGCCGCGCGTGGCCGCGACGCGCGGCGAGTTCGTGGGCTTCGAGCATGGAATGGCGGCAGATTCCGCGATGGGCCGAGGATTGGAAAAGGATTCGTGCGCAAAGGTGGAAAATGCCCGAAAAACAGCCGCGATTATAGCGGACGCCCCTCTGTGGGCCTTGCGTAGGGTCAAGGTTGGCGTTGCGGTGGGGGCACGGTGCGATGGGCCTCGCGGCTCGCTTCTCGTCGCAACCGCTGGGCGGCGGCTATGATGCCGGCGGGGCGAGTGCGGCGACGCCCTGCGCGCGCCGAGGAGAGTGGATGGAAACGATCATGTATCACGCAAGCGGCCGGAAATCCCGCGTTGGGCGGATGGTCTGTTGGGCTTTTCTCGCCTGCGCGACCACGGTCGCCATCGCCGCGACCCCGTCTGCGTCCGAGCAGGCGAATGCCTTGTTCGCCGAATACTGGGACTGGCAGATGCGGGAGCGCCCGACGTACGCAACCTACGTCGGCGACCATCGCTTCGACGACCGCATGAGCGACGCTTCCGAGAGGGCGATCGCCCGGCGCAAGGCCTTCGTCGCCGATCTCGCGCAGCGCCTCGCGCAGATCGACCGAAGCGCGCTTTCCGGTCAGGAGGCCGTGTCCTACGTGGTGCTGGCGACAACGCTCGACTTGCAGATCCGGAGGAACGCCGTGTTTGCCGAGCCGGCCGCCGCAGGTGCCGATGCTTGGTTGTCGGTGACCCAGTTCAACGGGCCGCAAGTCGGCTTCGCCGGACTGCCCTCGCTGGTCCGGGTGACCCGTTTCGAATCGACGGCCGACTACGAAAATTATCTGAAGCGACTCGCCGCGGTCCCGCTGCTGCTCGATCAGACGACCGACAATCTGCGGCGCGCGATGCTGCGTGGCTGGCTGCCGCCGGAAATTGTGGTAACGCGCGTGCCGGCGCAGATCGATGCCTTGATCGCTGTGGACGTGAGCGTGAGCCCGCTCTATGCGCCGTTTACCCGCATTCCGGCCGATATTGCGGGCGCGGATCGTGACCGGCTCGCCACTGCCGGACGCGCCGTGCTCGCGGACAAGGTCGTTCCCGCGTTTCGGGCGCTCAAGGCGTTCTACGAGGCGGAATACCTCCCCGCGTGTCGCAAGGGCCCGGGTGCGCAGGCGCAGCCCGGCTGGCCTGCCTATTACGCGGCGTCGGTCGCCGAGCTCACGACAACCTCCCTCACGCCGCGCGAAATCCACGAAATGGGGCTCGCCGAAGTCGCGCGGATCGGCAGGGAGATGAACGCCGTCATCGCAGGTACGGGCTTCAAGGGAACGCGCGCCGAATTCGTCGCGCGCACCAAGTCGTCGCCGGAGTTCTACTACACCAAGCCCGAGGACATGCTGATCGGCTATCGCGACATCGCGAAGCGCGTCGATCCGGAGCTGCCGCGCCTGTTCGCCGTGCTGCCGCGCCTGCCGTACGGCATCCGCGCGATGGACGCAGCCGAAGGCGACAACGCCGAGCACTACACGGCTGGCAGCCTGGACGGCACGCGCGCCGGCTACTTCGAGGCCAACGTCAACAACATGTCGCGGCGCCCCAAGTACGACATGGAGACGCTCTTCCTTCACGAAGGCGTTCCGGGACATCATCTCCAAGTTGCGCGGGCACAGGAATTGACGGAGCTCCCGGAATTTCGGCGCAACGGTTTTTTCGCGGCCTACGTCGAAGGCTGGGCGCTCTATGCGGAGAGCCTCGGCGAGGACGTCGGTCTCTACCAGGACCCTTATACCAAGTTCGGCTATCTTTCATCGGAGCTGTTTCGCGCGAGCCGGCTCGTCGTCGACACCGGCATTCATGCGTTCGGCTGGAGCCGTGAGCGCGCGATCCGCTACCTCGTCGACAATGCCGGGATCGGCGAAGCCTTCGCGACGGCCGAAGTCGATCGCTACTACGTCTGGCCGGGGCAGGCTCTGAGCTACAAAGTCGGCGAACTCAAGATCAAGGCGCTGCGCGCCAGGGCCAAGGCGGCGCTCGGCGAGCATTTCGACATCCGGCGCTTCCACAACGCGCTGATCGATGACGGGTCGCTGCCGCTCTCGGTGCTCGAGCAACGGATCGACGAATGGATTGCGCGGAACAGGCCGTGAGGCCCGGGCGCCGCGTGCCACTGAACGAGCGCCGTCCGCCCGATCGCGGCGGCGTCGAAGTGAAGGGTTGCGCAACGGCCCGGCGATGGGAATTACGGGCGCGGCGGCGGTGGGCCCCTCGCACAGCCGATAGCCGACCCCGCGATCGCTACGCTAAGATACCTGTCCGCTCCCGACGGTGCTTGCCATGTCGGACAAGGACATCCGCGCCGCCTCGCTCGAGTATCACCGGCAGCATCCGCCGGGCAAGATCTCGCTCGCGCCGACCAAGCAGCTCACCAACCAGCGCGACCTGGCGCTCGCCTATACGCCGGGCGTGGCCGCCGCGTGCGACGAGATCGTCCGCGATCCCGCCGAGGCGCGCAACCTCACCGCGCGCGGCAACCTGGTCGGCGTGATCACCAACGGCACCGCGGTGCTCGGGCTGGGGCCGATCGGCCCGCTCGCCGCCAAGCCGGTGATGGAAGGCAAGGCGGTGCTGTTCAAGAAGTTCGCGGGCATCGACTGCTTCGACATCGAGATCGACGAGCGCGATCCGGACAAGCTGGTCGACATCATCGCCGCGCTCGAGCCGACGTTCGGCGGCATCAATCTCGAGGACATCAAGGCGCCCGAGTGCTTCTACGTCGAGCGGAAGCTGCCGCGAGCGCATGAAGATCCCGGTGTTCCACGACGACCAGCACGGCACGGCGATCATCGTCGGCGCGGCGATCATCAACGGCCTGCGCGTCGTCGGCAAGGACATCGCCAAGGTCAAGCTCGTCTGCTCGGGCGCGGGCGCCGCGGCGCTCGCGTGCCTCGACCTGCTCGTATCGCTCGGCATTCAAGCGCGAGAACATCTGGGTCTCCGACATCGAGGGCGTCGTCTACGCCGGCCGCAAGGAGGAGATGGACGACAACAAGGCGCGCTACGCGCAGAAGACCGAGGCGCGCACGCTCGCCGAGATCCTGCCCGGCGCCGACATCTTCCTCGGGCTGTCGGCGGCGAAGGTGCTGAAGCCCGAATGGCTGCCGACGATGGCCGACAAGCCGCTGATCCTGGCGCTCGCCAATCCCGAGCCCGAGATCATGCCGGACCTCGCCAAGGCGGCGCGGCCGGACGCGGTCATCGCCACCGGCCGCTCGGACTATCCCGAACCAGGTCAACAACGTCCTGTGCTTTCCGTTCATCTTCCGCGGCGCGCTCGACGTCGGCGCGACGACGATCAACGAGGCGATGAAGCTCGCGGCGGTGCGCGCGATCGCCGACCTCGCGATGGCCGAGCAGTCGGACATCGTCGCGCAGGCGTACGACATCGAGAACCTGCGCTTCGGCCCCGAGTACCTGATCCCGAAGCCGTTCGATCCGCGCCTCATCGTGAAGATCGCGCCGGCGGTGGCGAAGGCGGCGATGGACTCCGGCGTGGCGACGCGGCCGATCGCCGATTTCGACGCGTACCGCGAGCGGCTGACGCAGTTCGTCTATCACTCCGGCCTGCTGATGAAGCCGATCTTCGCCGCGGCGAAGAAGGCGCCGAAGCGCATCGTCTACGCGGAAGGCGAGGAGGAGCGCGTGCTGCGCGCGGTGCAGGTCGTCGTCGACGAGGGCCTCGCGAAGCCGATCCTCGTCGGCCGGCCGGCGGTGCTCGAGCAGCGCATCGAGCGCTTCGGCCTGCGGATCGAAGGCCGGGCAGCGACTTCGAGATCATCAATCCCGAGTACGACCGCGCTACCGCGACTACTGGACCGAGTACTACCGGCTGACGCAGCGCAAGGGCGTGTCGCAGGCAGTACGCGAAGATCGAGATGCGCCGGCGCCACACGCTGATCGGCGCGATGATGCTGCACATGGGCGAGGCCGACGGGATGCTGTGCGGCACGTTCGGCACGCACGAGATGCACCGCGATCTACATCGACCAGGTGATCGGGCTGCGCAAGGGCGTGCAAGACCTACGCCGCGATGAACGCGGTGATGCTGCCGACGCGCACGATCTTCATCGCCGACACCTACGTCAACGCCGATCCGACCGCCGAGCAGATCGCGGAGATCACGCTGCTGGCGGCCGACGAGATCCGCCGCTTCGGCATCACGCCCAAGGTGGCGCTGCTGTCGCATTCGAGCTTCGGCACCAGCGACGCATCCGCAGGCGAAGAAGATGCAGGCGGCGCTGGCGCTGCTCAATCTCGATGGATCCCGACCTCGAGGTCGAGGGCGAGATGCACGGCGACGCCGCGCTCGCCGAGGAGGTGCGCCTGCGCGCGTTTCCCGAACTCGCGGCTGAAGGGCGAGGCGAACCTGCTGATCATGCCGACGCTCGACGCCGCGAACATCTCGTTCAACCTGCTGAAGGCCTCGGTCGGCGGCGGCGTGACGCTCGGGCCGATCCTGCTCGGCGTCGCGAAGCCCGTGCACATCCTGACGCCGTCGGCGACCGTGCGGCGCATCGTCAACATGACCGCGCTGACGGTCGTCGATGCGAACGTGCAGCGGCAGGCGCAGTGACGGGAGCTTTGGCTATTGAGCGTGGCGCTCGGGGCTGCACTCCGCCGGCGAACTCAATCGCGATTTGCCCGCCCCGGGTGCTGCTGGTCGAGACGCACGCGAGGCGCAGCAGCCGCTCCGCCTCGTCGCCGCCTACCGCGCGACCATCGGCGTCGACCAGCGGCTGATCGAAGTCGTTCCACCCCCGCACGCCCGTCTTCAGCGACACGACGTCGGCAAAGCCCATCAGCCGCATCACGTCAGCGGCAAGCAGGGAGCGATTACCCGATCGGCACACGACGACGATCGGCTGCGCGCATCGGCTCGCGAGTTCGGGAACGGTCTCTTCGTAGTCCCACTCGCAGGCCTGTTCCAGCACGCTGCGCTGCACATCGATCGAGCCCGGGATCCGCGCCGAGGCGAACTCCGTCGGCTCGCGGACATCGAGCACCAGCGGCGGCCGCTCACGCATGAGCCGCTCGCTGAGATCCCAGGGCTGGATTTCACGCACGCGCTGCAGCGCGTCGGCAAGGAGATCGGCGTAACGCCTCATCGGTTTGCTCCTCGTGCGCGGCGCCGCGGCCGCCCGTTGCATCGATCCGCCCCGACCCGCGCGCGCTCGGCGCGCGCATTGTCCGCGGCGTGGGCATCGGGTCCGAAAATCGCACCTCAGGGCCGGACTCTCGAGCGGGGTCAACTAGCGGGCGCAGTGCACCAGGTCCGCCAGCTCGAGGAGGCCCGCCGCGCTAAAGTCGACGGGCACCTGCGGCGCGCTCTCGCCCTTCCCGATACCATGCTCGTCCGGCCGCGCGATGAAGGCGGTGCGCAATCCCGCGCGCGCCGCGGCAGCGAGATCGGAGGAGTGCGCGGCGACCATCATTGCTTCCTCGGGCGCGCAATCGAAGGCATCCGCCGCGGCGAGATAGACCGCGGCCTTGGGTTTGTAGTCGCGCGCGATCTCGGCGCCGAGGATCGCATCCCAGGCGAATCCATTGCGGCGCGCAAGATCGACCATCAGCGAGATGTTGCCGTTCGAGCATGGCGCGATCTTGAACTGCGAGCGCAGGCGGTCGAGTCCCGGCTTGACGTCCGGCCACGCATCGAGCCGATGCCAGGCGAGATTCAAATCGGCGCGAACGGCCGCGGCTATCCGCTCGAGACCGAGCTCGCTCAGGACCACGTCGAGGTTGCGCCGGTGCAGCACATCGAGCTTGCTGAACGGAAGACGGCCGGTGCGCACTGCCTCCATCGCCGGCTGGTATTGGGCCCGCCACGCGTCGGCAAAGGCCGTCCAGTCGGCTGCGACACCCAGCGGCGACAGGATCTTCTCGGCCTCCCGGGCGATGGAGGTGCGCCAGTCGACCAGCGTACCGAACACGTCGAACAAAAGCGCCTTCACTTCTTGCACGCGGGGTTCTCCCGTGGAATGCATCGACCGGCCGTCGCGATCAGCGCTCCATTTTGGCCGACCGAACGTCGGAGGACGGCGAACGCGCCGCCGACTATTCTATTTGAAGAACCGGCGGACGCTCCATTGGCTGCTCCGCAACGCGAGCTCCGGCGGAGAATTGATCGGCACTTCGGCCGGACCATGCACCGGTGCCGAATCCTTGGTTTAGAATGCATCACGCCGCCGGGGTTGTCATTGAAGCCGTCCCAACGAGCCGCCCCCGAAGGCTCATTCCACGCGGAGGAGACAGCGATGATCAAGTTGAAGTGCGGCACAATCCTTGCAATGCTGATCGCGGTGGTGGTGACCGGCTCGGTCGCGGCGGCGCCGATGACTTTACGCGCTTCGCACCAGTTCCCGGGCGGAAAGGGCGACGTGCGCGACGACATGGTCCAGATGATCGCGCGCGAGGCGAAGGCGGCGGGCGTCGATCTCGACGTTCAGGTCTACCCCGGCGCATCGCTCTTCAAGCCGGCCGAGCAGTGGAATGCCATCGTCAACGGCCAACTCGACATCACGCTGCTTCCGCTCGACTACGCGAGCGGCAAGGTGCCCGCCTTCAGCGCGACGCTGATGCCCGGGCTCGTGCGCAGCTATGATCGCGCCGAGCGCCTGAACGAATCGCAGTTCATGAAGGACATTCACGCGAAGATCGAGAATGCTGGCGCGATCGTGCTGTCCGATGCCTGGTTCGGCGGCGGCATGGCATCGAAGAAGGGTTGCATCGTGAATCCCGACGATGTGAAAGGGCTGAAGTTCCGCGCCGCCGGACCCACGTTTGCGCAAATGTGGCAGACGGCCGGCGCGACGATTGTCTCGATCCCGTCGAACGAGATCTACAACGCCTTCCAGAGCGGCGTCGCCGAGGCGACCGACACGAGCATGGAAGCTTCCGTCCTTCC
>CAVSFA010000013.1:0-488247 GCA_963727145.1 uncultured beta proteobacterium
ATCGTGCCAGCGGAAGTTCTCAATCCCGGCGCGCACCAAGGCCTTCTTCCAAGCTTGCGTGCTCGCCCTCGCGAGCGGCTTCCCGGCATACGTAAACACCCGCTGAGGATGCTTCCCGAGCTGCCGTCGCAAGACCTCCAGCGCGGTTGTGTTGAGCGGCACGGCGATCGGCCTGCGATTCTTCGATTGAGCCGCTCCCACCCAGGCATGACCTGCATCCAGGTTGACGTGCGACCATTCCAGTCCGACCACATTCGCGTGCCGCAGCCCCGTAGCCAATGCGAAGAGGACAACGTCCCGCTGATGCACTCGTAACTCCCCGAGAAGCGTTTCGGCTTGTTCCACGGTAATCGAGCGCTCCCGTCCCGGGCCTTCCTTGAAGAGCTTCACCTTCGGCGCCTTGTCGATCCACTCCCATTCGTCACGTGCCCGAAGCAGGATGGCTCTGACGAGTGCCAAATAGCGATTGACCGTGGCCTTGTTCACCGTCTTGAGCCTCTCCGCCTTGATGCGATCGATGACGTCCAGCGTAATCTCATCGAGCAACAATCCTCCCAATAGCGAATCCAACCAGCGAAGCTTCGCGATGTCTTGGTGGTGCGTCGCCTTCTCCGAGGTTTCCGCGAGCCAGCGTACAACCGCTTCCTTCCACGACCGACGGGGTTTGATGCCCAGCCGTTGCTGCTCCCACAGCGACGCTTTCAGCTTGTCGTGATACTCCTGGGCCCGGGCTTTGTCCTCAGTCCCAGTGCTGCGCTGTATTGTTCTTCCGCTGTGGCTGATCTTGACCCACCAATGCGGTGAGTCGTTGCGTTTGTAGAGCGACATGGTTCCAACTCCTTGCGTTCGCTCTGCAACACACGCCGTGGGTATTGTGAGCGGATGTGCTCGATCAGGTCAACGTCGACGAACACCCAGCATTTGCCGATCTTCGCCCCGGGGATTTCCCCGGCGCGCGCCTTCTCCTGCAGCGTTACGGGATGGATATGCAGGAACGCGGCTGCGGCTTGGAGATCGAGCGTGTTCATGCGCGAACCCTGTTGGCGTGTTTGCGATCAACCCCTATCGGCCTAAGTAGACCAAATGTGCAGCTGCACATTTCGTTTATTGTGCGTAGTAAGTTGTTATGTGCAGTGACCCCGCCAGCTCTTTGATAGCAAAGGAATCCAATTGCTGGAACTGAACATAATTCTTGGGTCGAACATGAAGGCCGTAGGTCAAGAAACGGCGCGCGTTGTCCGCCTACCGATTGTCGCGAGCGCGTTCACCGAGTAGCGCCTTGTTCTGCTTCCAGGCGACGCCGATGGCCGCCGCGAAGCCCATCACAAGATCTTATGTGCAGTAATCCAAAGCTAACGCGTTGCTCACAAAGCATTCGCACTGGCTACTCCACATAACGTTCTACTATGCACAATAGACCGACGTAACCTGCTCGCGGCCGTGGCCCATCTCGCGGCTGATGACCTCGCGCGCCTCACGATCGACGACCTTTTGCCTCGTCGTGAGCTGCCTCGACGTTGGCCCGCCTCGCGCGGGGCACTCGCGGCCGGTCAATTCCTGGTAGCGCGTCTGCGCATAGAAGTGGCGATGTCCGTGGAAGGCGTGAATACCGATCCGCGCGCACTCGGCCCGGAAATGGTGCAGATAGTCGCGATAGGTGGAATAGCCGGGCGCCACCAGACTCTTACCCTTGGCGAGCGCCTTCGCCTCGTCGACGAGGTGGCGTTGTTCGGGAGTGCGGATGGGAATCTCGCGCTCCCGGCCGCCCTTGGTCCAGGAATCCTTGAGTACGAGCGAGTTACCCCGATCCGCCCACTTGGGGACGATCTTAATCGACTCCTCCCGCCGCAGCCCGAAGGCGGCCTGCAGGCGCAGCGAGATGCGGATGCAATGGGTGCGGATTTGTTGTAGCTGATCCATGACGAGCTCCTTGGCTTTGGAAATGTTGGTGACGTAGACCCGATCCGGGATGCCGTAGGCGGCGTTGGTGCGGGCGATGATGTTCTCCTTGCCGATCTTTTCGGCCCACCACCTGAGCGCCGATAGCCGGTTCTTGATGGTGCCCGGGGAGAGCTTCTCGGCGAGCCAGCGCTCGACCAGCTTCTCGACATGCTTGGGCTTCAAGCTGTTGGCGTTCATGTGTCGGAACCCCATCTCGTCGAGCTGGTCGGCGATCAAATCGAGGATGTGTTCTCGATCCGCTTGGGTGGCGTAGCTGCCATCGCGGTTATGCCGGCAGAGCTGCTTCAAGTCGTAGTTCAAATCGCGCATCGGTACCTCCGTTCGTTTCCTTTCATCAGGTCGCCCAAAATCGTTGTAGAGCGTTCTTTCTGTGCTGCCGTGGTGTGTGCGTGTCTGGTAAGTGTTTCTGCTCGCCGGGGGCGTCAATGGCAGCCGCAGGGGGTACTTCTGAGCACGGGACACCACTCCCGTTGTGCGCGGTTGATTTGCTGCTCGCCGGCGCCGCGCGGCGCTTCGTTGGCGTCGCGATCGCGCTCCCCCGGGGGAGCGCGCTAATCGCGAGAGTCATTGACCCAAGACTCACGGAGCGCCGTTAAGGCGCGACCTTGCGATCCGTTACGCGAATCATTCGGCGAGGGGCGTTGCACCCCTCGGCACGCTGGCGTGATGGCCGCTCCGGGCGGCCATCACGTACGGCGGAGCCCTGGTTCACGCCAAGCGATGCCCTTGAAAGCCGCGCCGATCGTGGTATGCGCGCGTACGTCACTGGCAGTGACGACGCGCGCGCGAAGCGCGATCGCGTGCGCGCTACGACCTCACGCCACGTCGCGCGCGCGAGCTCGATGGCTCGCGGCACACGAGCGGCGCGAAGGCCTTCGCGCAGCACGCACCGTCGGTAGGCGGCGATCTCGGGGTAGGGCTCGGATGAAGGCCGGCGACGCCTGCGTTGCTCTACAGGCGCCACGGCTACTCAGGTGGCAACGCTCATGGCAGCGGGTTGCGCGATGGTCCCCGTCGTTTCGACCATGGGACGCGCGAAACAGCATATGCACGGACAGCCACGCTGCTCCCGCTACTCTGAGGTTGCACCTAGACGTATCGATCCTGCGTCAAGCGCAGAACTGCTACGTCGCTAAGGACGCCTTAGCGTCTACGACCGAGGCAACTGACAACGTTGCCTGGTCTCTCTTGAAGAACCAGGCGTTCACGTCTGGCGCGAACACCTGGCCACCCCTCGCGGGATGTCTCCGGACAGGTCGCCGCAAGGGCGTCCGACACTGACTTACACCGCCGTCAAGGACGGCGATTACCTATCGACCGTCGGGCAGACGGTCATTGCCGCATTGTTCCGGCGCCTTGCGACGCCATGTGCAGTCGCTTTCGCGACGAGATCGAAATGCTTCCGATCGCTTCAAGGGGCGACTTCAAGCGGCTGGTGCAACGAAATGGAGGGTGCAAGACGACAAGCGCGGCATTTCGGGCGTTTTCCGTCTTGACAGCAAACGCGGCATGAACCGCGGCGTTCACTGTGCCCTCACGATGGCCAACAGGGGGTGCTCACGGAGACGCAAGCGCGCACGGAGCCCCCGCATCGAATCTCGATGCCGTACGGCGCAATGCGAATGCCGTTGCGCCAGGAGGTACGATGCTGCGGTGCTGCAGAACTGCCCGCAGTGCCTATCGACTGAGCCTCAGACCCGCGGGGGCCCGCCGTCTTTCAGAGGCACGACGGCATTGGGCGCCGATTTCTCGGCAAAGGGCGACGCGTGAGGTGCGTCATTCCGGCCGGACGTGGACCAACGTACTGCAACAAACCCATTCGGAGCCGTCCGGCTTCGACAGCTTGGTGCGCACTGTCGCTCAGGGCGACCGCCGCTGTACAGCCGAAAACGTTTTCTTGATGGGACGTTTTTCTCGAAGGCCGGTAACGGCCCATCGCGGTGGATGGCTAGCGTCCATAGGTCTCAGTGCGGCCACAACCGGTCATTGCCGGTTCGCGTCTATAGCGGGCGTTCGCGGTCGCTTCCGCCCACATCTTGGCCCAAGCCCAATGATGATGCCCAAGCGGAAAGTACCGCTGACCCGAAGCCCTCTGGGGCCAACAGCAGCCTGCGTAGGCTGGTGCCGATCTCAGTTCGGATCATCGTCCTTGTAATACTTTGTTCCCTTGGCGGTGAGCTCGAGCGCCAGGCCTTTGTCCGTCACCTGGTAGATCCATTCTTACCTCAATTCGCCTGTGCGTATTAGCAATGCTCGCGATGCAAGGCCCGAGATCGGCGACGAAATCTTGCAATACAACGAATTGTGGCTAGAATTCAGAGGGCAGTTAGCAAAGGGTTTGTCAAGAGGTTGCGGCAATTTGCGACGCCGATCGGCAAAGCCGGCGCACCTGCCGAGAAATAGAACTCTCATAACAGTCGCACCAACTTAGACAGGAGAAGACACAATGACGGACATTTTGTCGATGATGCCGGATGCCAACCCGGCGGTGAAGGAGGCGATCAAGCGCAGGATCCTGAAGAAGGCCATCGTGAAGAAGGCGATCAAGCGCAAGGCCGTCAAGCGCCGGGTCGTGAAGAAGGCCATCAAGCGCAAGGCCGTCAAGCGCCGGGTCGTGAAGAAGGCGATCAAGCGCAAGGCCGTCAAGCGCCGGGTCGTGAAGAAGGCCGTCAAGCGCAAGGCCGTCAAGCGCCGGGTCGTGAAGAAGGCCGTCAAGCGCAAGGCCGTCAAGCGCCGGGTCGTGAAGAAGGCCGTCAAGCGCAAGGCCGTCAAGCGCCGGGTCGCAAAGAGGGCCGTCAAACGCAAGGTCGCAAAGAGGGCGGCGAAAAAAAGCTAAAGCCTTCCGGCACCAAGCGCCCGTCCCAGCTATGTGGCAGGCGCACAGCAGGCGACGCTAAGCGTCGCCTGTTTTCCTTTGGGCCGGCGAATGCCGGGTGCGGCGCCCGCGCCGCCGCTATCCGGCGGGCGAGGGCGCGCTCGTCAGGTGCGGGGGCCAGCCGATTCCGGCTTGGTGTACTTCCCGCCTTTGCCGTTGCGGGGTTGCCCCCGGATCATCGTCGACATCGCTGAAGGCGCTATCGCTGGCGATCAATGATCCCACGACTGCCGTGCTCGCCCTCGACCAGCAAACCTCGGAACGTCGGGATCACGTCGGTTTGTCTTGCTCCTGGCCGGGCGTCTCCGCCTCGCCCCGGGCGGCCACCCAGCCCATGAAGATCTGGTAGCCCACCGCCAGCAGCGTCGCACCGACGAACATCCCGAGAATCCCCGCGGCCGCCATGCCGCCGAGCGCGCCGATCAGGATGATTGGCATCGGCGCGTCGACGCCGCGCCCGAGCATCAATGGCTTGAGCACGTTGTCGGCCATTCCCGCGACGAAGATCAGCGCGCTGTAGATGATCGCCTCGGCGGTCCCGTAGTCGCCCCTCCACCAAATGTAGCCGATGGCGGGCAGGGTAACGATCAGCGCGGGCACCTGGGCAATCCCGAGTACCAGGACGATCATCGCCAGCACGCCGGCAAAGGGTATGCCGGCGAGCAGCAGACAAAGGCCGACGAGGATCGCCTGAATGAAGGCGACGCCAATGACGCCTTGTGCAACGGCCCGTATGGTCGCCGTGGATAGCTTCGTGAACTCGGCGCCCCGCGCGGCGCCGGCGAAGCGCTCGAAGATGGCAAGACTTGCACGGCTGCCCGCCTGACCGAAGGCCATGATAATGCCGGCGATGATGAAGGCGGCGAGGAATTGCAGCAGCCCGGCGCCAATGCCGGCGACGAAGCCGAGCGCCGCCTTTGCGAGGTCGCCGATCTTCGGCTGCATGCTCTTGATCAGAGCAGGCAGGTCGGTGTACGCCGCCGACCAGATCGCATAGAGCTTCTCGCCGACCACGGGCCACGTCGCGATACGCTCGGGCGGGGCCGGGATCTCGAGCGTGTTCTCCTGCACGTCGATGATCAATTGATGCACCGAGTCGCCCAGCGAACTCATCAGCACGGCGGTTGGCACGATGATCAGGGTGACGCCGAGGAGAACCACGATCGTCGCTGCAAGCCCTTGCTTCCCTCCTATCTTGGCCGCGAGGTACTGGTGCAGCGGATAGAGCGCGACGGCCAGAATCAGGGCCCAGACCATCAGGGTCAGGAACGGCGCGAAGACCTGATAGCAAAGCATGGCCAGTGCCAGGATGAGTCCGGCACGGATGAGTACGTCCAGCAGCCCGGACGTGCCGTGCTGCCCCGAGTCGGTATCAATCCCGTCGTGCGAACTCATGTGCGACTCCCACGGCAGGTTTCCGCGCCGAGGCGAAAACGCGTGACTTGGCGTAAAGCTCTCCGCATTCGCTTCCGCATTCGGCGATTGGCGCGCGACGGCAAGATTATGTACCCTTAGTCCGGCATTTGACAAAGTGCAAAGTACAGGACCATGCAAGCCACGCCAATTCGTGCAAAGCTGACTTTGCGCGCGCCGCATACGCGCATCTGAAGGACCGCACTTGCGCAGACGCCCGACGGCAACCGGGCTTCATTCGTTGCACGTCCGCTCTTGAGCAAAGCGAGTGGCCGAGTAGGGTCGACGGCAGTCATTGGCTGGAGGTCGGCGACCCATGTGTCGCGGCGGTTAACTACCTGATACGCACGCACTTCTGGGTTAGGTTGCAGCCCCCGCAACCACGCTAGGCTTGAGCCTTCCGCCAACACCATGATTCGATCAGGCAACTCGACACGCTTTACGCCACACGAAGTCAGCGAGCTCCGGCAGGTTGGACTCGATCTGGCCCATGTGAAGTGTCAACACGACCTCGACGCAGAGCTGACCCGGTGGGCTCAGACTCTTGCGTATGAGCGCTTCGACCTCTTGGAGCGGATCGCCGTGGAAATGGCGAAAGCCAAAGGAGTTAGATTGCCTCCTAAGCTCAGCGCCGCAAAGTAACTCGCCATTCCGGTCGGCTGATTTGCTAGAATCCGCACCGCAATGGAATCGAGGAGAAGGCGTCATGGCACTGCCTGAGGGTATCGAAATCAACCCCAAGGTCATGCTTGGGAAGCCGGTGATCCGCGGCACGCGGATCCCGGTCGAGCTGATTTTGCGTAAGCTGGGCGAAGGCGCGACCGAGCAGGATTTGCTCGACGCCTATCCCAATCTAAAGCCCGACGACATTCGGGCTGCGATGACCTATGCGGCCGTGGTGCTCGCCCACGAAGAGATTGTGTAGTGCGTCGACGCGATTGCGATGTTGCGCTTTCTCGCCGACGAGAGCTGCGACTTCGCCGCTGTCCGCGCGCTGCGGACTGCGGGCTTCGACGTTCTCTCGGTTGCGGAGGCCTCGGCGGGCGCTGAAGATGAGCGGGTCATCGCCATGGCGCTGGACGAAGGCCGAATTCTGCTCACTGAGGACAAGGATTTCGGGCAGCTCGTATTTGCGGCTGGACGCAAGACTCTGGGCGTCGTCTTGATTCGGGGCGAAGCCGGCGGAAACTTGAGGTGCGCCCTTGAGGCGGACCTTGGCGCGATAGGAGATAGTGCCGTCGGAGGCAACGCGGGTTTCGAAGGTAGGCATCGCAGTCGTCCTGGTGCGGTAGATCACACCCGGCTCCGCATGTGCGGACCCGGAATCGGTTGCGCATTGGCCCCACATGGGCTTGCTGCGCGATCGATCTCAACGTGACTGCGTACTCTGAAGCACAAATGAGACCACTCGTGAGGCGAGTGTCCCACCAGTGTCCCCTACGCGAGGATGACAACGGGAGGCTTTAGCTGCAACCCGCGCGGAATTTGTCACGTTGCACTTCAATGATCACTTCTTCGAGCAGTGTACGCAGCAGTTCCTTCTTGTCGCGATCGGTGGTGGTCGGTGCCGCCCAGACACGTTTGAGATCGCCACCGAGGGCGCGGATGCGTTGATAGTCTTCGGGGCTCAAGGTGCGGGGACGCAATTGGCCTTTGCGGTCCAGCTCGACTGTTGCCTGCTCGAGTTCGCTCAAGCGCTGTTCCCACGCGGCTTCCAGTCCGCGAGCCACAAGCCTGTTCTCAGGATCCACGGCACGATAGCGACGCTCGGCGCGTTGCGCTTCGTAGCTGGCCCTTTCCACGGCGAGACGCCACTGCGCGAGCGCCGCATCGTGGTTCGATTCGACTTGTTGGGTGGCCTGCAGTGTCGCTTCAAAGGCCGCCGGCTTGAGGGCTTCAAGAAGGGCCTCGGCGACGGCCTGATCGATTTGCATTCCGCCGATGTTCAGGCAATAGACACCGCGGCCGTTGACGATGTTCTTGCCCGCGCAGTAGTAACCGGGGCGGGCGTTTCTTCCAGGGTATTGGGTGCGTAGCTTGCGGCCGCAATGACCGCAGCTGGCAATCCCCTGCAGCAGGGCAGCGCCTTCTCTCACGGCTCCTCCCGGCTGGTGCGGTCGAGGACGCACGTTGCTGCCGATGCGCGCTTGGTTGGCCTCATAGGTAGCCCGATCAATGTAACCTTGGTGATGCTCATGAATCAGAACCGCCCATTGCGATGGGGGCAACTTCCGGCTACGCCGCTTGATTTTACCCGCCTCGTCGAGTACCCGTTCGCGGCGCGTCTTGCCGTAGACGTAGGCGCCGGCATAAACGGGGCTGGTGAGGATGCTGTGAATGGCGGTGTAGGTCGGGGCGCCCCAACGGATTGCGGTACCGTAGTTGTACTGCGCGGGAAACGATAAGCCTTCGGAGCGCAACCATAACCAGACCCGGCGTGCCGATCCGAGCTCGGCAAAGCGCGCAAAGACACAGCGTAGCGACTCTCTGACGGCTTCATCGGGATGCAGCAATACCTCGCCATCCTCCTCACCCCAAACGAAGCCGGTGGGCAAGCCGCGGCGCAGCTCGCCCCGGGCCGCCTTGTTGCGAATGCCGCCTTCGAGGCGCGCACGGATGATGTGCAACTCGGCTTCACTCATGGTGCCCTTGAGCCCGAGTAGCAGCCGGTCATTGAACCAGGCCGGATGATAGAGACCATCGCCGTCACCGATCAATGTGTCGGTCATGGCACACAAGTCGAGCAGGCGGTACCAGTCGGCATTGTTGCGCGCCAGACGCGAGACTTCGAGGCCCAGCACAATGCCCGCCAGGCGCATCGCAACCGCGGCAATGAGGCGGCCAAACCCGGAACGCTGGTCGGTGCCTGAACCGGACAGACCGAGGTCCTCGTCGACGACGGTGACCTGTTCGCGCTGCCAGCCCAAAGCAACGGCACGATCGACCAACGCATACTGCCGCTCGGTTGATTCACGATTGTGTTCGACTTGCGAGGGCGTCGATTGGCGCACGTAGACAAAGGCGCTACGCTGCAGGTGGGCCGGTTTGATTTTGCTGAGATCAGTCATGATGTGGCTCCTCGCTTGGTTGGGGCACTGCCGCCTTTGCGATCAGCCGCGCCAGGACCTCGACGATGGCCCTTTGCTGTTCCTCGGTCAGCCGTTCCCACGCGCTGTTGTCTGGAATCGGGTCCTCCAGAATGCTCAGACTCAGTTGCACGTTGGCGCTCCTTTCTGGCACGCTTGTCCGCCCCCTCGCTGAGTGCGGGAAGGTGACGCAGCAGAGCATCCACGATGGTCCGTGCGTGCAACAATTCTGAAAGCGGAGCAAGACTGGCGCCAGTCGCCCGATCGGCAACTGAGGGAGGTTCCGCTGACTGAAGATCAGTCCATTCGGCCGGAATGAGCGATCGACTGCCGTCGGGCAAGACCAAGAGCAGGTGCGCACGATCTTGCCGCTGAACAAGTCCGCATACTGCGAGGGACTGACCTTCAAAGGCGTGATGTGCGCGTGTGACGGTGACGCTTAGCGGAAGGCCCTCGTGATGGGTAGTGTGTCGATGTTTCCTTCGACTCAGTCAGTCACGATTGGCTGGTCCGATTTGTGGAGCATCGAGTGGGCGACCCGCGCGTGATCCGCTTGCTTCGCAAGTGGCTGCAAGCCGGGGTGATGGAGGATGGAGCAATCACGCCAACCGAGGTGGGTACGCCGCAAGGCGCAGTTGCCTCACCCTTGTTGGCCAACGTCTACCTCCATTACGTCTTCGACCTGTGGGCGGACCGGTGGCGTCAACACCACACTCACGGTAGCGTCATCTTCGTGCGCTATGCCGATGATATTGTCTGTGGCTTTGAGCACGAAGCTGATGCCCGGCGCTTTCATGCAGCACTGCAGCAGCGGATGGAGAAGTTCGCACTCTCGCTGCATCCGGACAAGACGCGCCTCATCGAGTTCGGCCGCTATGCGGCAACGAATCGAGCGCGGCGCGGCCTTGGCAAACCGGAGACGTTCACCTTCCTTGGTTTCGTTCACATCTGCGGCCGCTCCCGAAGGGGCCTCTTCCAACTTAAGCGGAAGTCGCGCCGGGACCGGATGCGTGCCAAGCTGCGAGCCATCAAAGAGGAACTGCGGCGACGCCTGCATGAACCTATCCCGCAGCAGGGCCGATGGTTGGGTAACGTGGTGCGCGGGTACTTCGCCTACCACGCGGTCCCAACCAATGCCGCCAGCCTGAATGCGTTTCGGCACCATGTCGTGGACCTCTGGCGACGAACGCTTAAGCGTCGCAGCCAAAAGGACAACACCACCTGGGATCGACTCGCTCGACTCGCGGCGGACTTTCTGCCTGTCCCGCGCATCCTTCATCCGTGGCCTGATGCTCGCTTCGCCGTCACTCACCCAAGGTGGGAGCCGAATGCCTGAATCGGGCCCGTTCGGATCTGTGCGGGGGGTGTGCAGTAATGTGCATCCCTACCGCGATAATAGGCCGGCTGCCGCCGGATGGCCCGCGACGTCCGGCTTCGGCAGCTCCGCGTCAGGTTGTAACTAAACGAAACGACGCCGTTGCGTTTTATCGGGATTGCTGCTACCTTTGGCTCATGCAGGCATTTTGCTTGCATCTGTGGGGAAGGGTTAATGACCAAATTTCGAATCCTATCGACCGGACTGATCGCAAGCGCACTGGTGATTGCTCCGATGTCGTCCGCGCTCGCCGGGGGTCCGCACTGGTCGCACCGCGCTTCGTATGGTGCACCTGCGTATCACGGCGCTTATTCGCATGGCGGCGGTGGTTACTGGCACGGCGGCGTTTGGTGGCCGGCCGCGGCTGCTGCGGCAGTCGTCGGCACCGCAGTCGCCCTGGTCGCGGCGCCCTTCGTCGCGATCGGCAACGCGGTGGCCAGCGCGGCGTATATACCAGCGCCGACCCCAGCGCCTTACTACGCGCCGCAGCAGTATTACGCTCCGCAGCAGTACTACGCTCCGCAGCAGTACTACGCCCCGCAGCAGTACTACGCCCCGCAGCAGTACTACGCCCCGCAGCAGTACTACGCCCCGCAGCAGTACTACGCCCCGCAGCAGTACTACGCCCCGCAGCAGTACTACGCCCCGCAGCAGTACTACAATAACGCGCAGCCCGCGCCCACCTATGCGCCGCCGACACAGGGCTACTACGCGCCGCCAGCGACGTACAACGCGCCAACGTATTATCCTCCCGCGAACGACACCTACTATCGTCAGCGTGCTGCCGCGCCGGTGTCCTACACCTACTACAACGCCCACTGAGCGCGATGCAGCTCGTTCCGTTCCGCGTCCTTGGGGAGCGGGATTCGTGACAGGTTGAAGCGGAAATGTCGCACGTGCGCCGGGGAGGGCGCCCTTCACGCGAAGCGTCGGAGCAGTTTGGCGAGCTGATCCTCGACGCGGCGACGGACCTGTTTTTCACCCACGGCTTTGGTGCCACTAGCATCGAAGCGGTAGCGCAACGTGTCCGCATCTCCAAGCGCACGTTCTACCACCGCTTTCCGGATAAGCCGGCGCTGTTCGCCGCTGTTGTCCATCGCACCATCAAGCGGCTGCGACCGGCCGCAGGCATCCCGCTGATTGATGGTGCCGACCTCCAGACGGTGCTCGAGCGACTCGCAACGTTCATCCTGCGTGCCGCGGTTTCCCCCCAGGCAATTGCGCTGCATCGATTGATCGTCGCCGAATCGGCGCGGTTTCCTGAACTTACCGAGGTGCTCGCGCGCGAAGGTGGAACCGAGGAAGCAATCACGCTCATCGCAGGCGCGTTGGAGCGCGAGGTGAAGACGGGCCGGCTCAAGCTCGACGATCCCATCTTCGCCGCACAGCAGTTCCTGCAGATGGTGATTGCGCTGCCGCAACGCCATGCCATGGGGCTGGGTGCGTCCATGAGCAAGCGAGAGCTCACCGAATGGCCACGCAAAGTAGTGGACCTGTTTTTGAACGGCTGCAGCAGGAGAACCGAGCCGATGCGCTGAGCGGAGTCTCGATCGGACTTTTCGTGTGGTCACCCATCTCGTCGACGGCACCTATGGGCTTTTCCGTCACTTCTACGCACTCCGTGTCACGGCCAATGTCCGCTACATGGAAAATTGTCCCGCGACCCTGAGAGGCTGGTTGTGGCGTGCGCCGTGATAAGGCGGCGCTTTCCTGTGGGTGCGAATCCCACCCGGCAAACGCTCCAGCCGGAAGCAACCGGAGCAGCTATGGAGGTAACGAAATGGCTGAAGCCTTCGGGTAAAGCGAGCCACGACTTGGTGGCGGCGCGAGTGTGCAGGCCGCAACGCGAGTGAACGCCGAGTAAGCCTCGAAAAGGTCGATGCGCAGGCCGACCCGGCTGCCATGCCGGGGAAGGCTGACACGACGGGGTGAAAGAGCGAAGCAACAAGCCCAGTCGCTGCGCCGGGGTAGTGGCGGCAGCATGTACACAAGGAAAGCGCAGGCAACACGGGAAGCCCCAAGGTGAGGTCGGGGACGACCAACCGGACGCCGGTGACGGACAGGCTGGGTGCCCTGGGGTGGCGGAGAGGTTCGTAGTACTGCTGAAGCCGGGTAACGCCGGTGGAGGGAAGGGACCTCAGTTCAGGACGAACGCAGCAAGTAGCGAGGGACGCGGAGATTGGGCAACCTAGCAACTCCGATGAGTGTTCAGAAGCTGCAGATGGCGTTGCACGCGAAAGCGAAGGCAGAGCCGGGTTATCGCTTCTGACAGGAATCGAGAAGGTTCACCTGGTAGTAGGCGGCTTCCACCTGACCGGAGCAAAGCCCGAGGTCATTGCAAGGACTGTGGCCGACATGAAAGCGATCCGGCCAACTTACATCGTGCCGACTCACTGCACAGGGTTCGAAGCGATCGCGGCGTTCGCCCGGGAGATGCCCGCTCAGTTCATCCTGAACACGGCGGGAACGCGGTATTTCATTGAGTCGTAGAGGGACCGCCGGTGCTCACGTTCCCAGGCTGTCGCGCTGGAGGAATGCCATGACTACACCACACAGATCGTCGAATATTGTGAAAACGAAATCGCTGGTTATTCAGACGCAGAGTTTTTTGATCGCGTGCCTCCTGCTCGCGAGCAGCGCGGTCTTCGCCGCCGAAGTCAAAGTCATGATCTCGGGTGGCTTTTCCGCGGCCTACAAGAGTCTCACGCCGGAATTCGAACGCGCCAGTCACAACACGGTGGCGACGGTCTCTGGGGCATCGATGGGAGCCACGCCGGAGGCGATTCCCAACCGGCTCCAACGCGGTGAGTCTGCGGATGTTGTGATTATGGCTGGCGAGGCGCTCGACGAATTGATCAAGCAAGGAAAGGTCGTCGCGGGCAGCCGTGTCGATCTTGCGCGATCCTACATCGGGATGGCTGTGCGCGCTGGCGCGGCCAAACCGGACATCAGCAGTGTCGAGGCGCTCAAGCGCACGCTGCTCGACGCCAAATCGATCGCGTATTCCGATAGCGCAAGTGGCTTCTACCTTTCGACCGTGCTGTTTCCGCGCCTTGGCATCGCAGACCAGATCAAGGACAAGAGTCGGATGATCCCAGGCACGCCAGTGGGCCAGGTGATTGCGCGCGGCGAAGCCGAGATCGGCTTCCAGCAGATCAGCGAGCTCAAGCCTGTGCCAGGCATTGAAATCGTCGGTCCACTGCCCACAGGGGCACAGAAGGTCACAGTTTTCGCCGCGGGCATCGCCGCCGGCGCCAAGGAGCCCGGGGCCGGCAAACAACTCATAGACTTCCTCGCTTCACCGGCAAGCGCAGGCGCGATCACAAAGAGCGGCATGGAGCCCCCGAACTGACCTGCACTTCCCACTATGACGTGTTCCGAACCTCAAGACCGCCAAGGAGCCCCGCACTGCCTGCTGCCGCCGCACCTTCACAGACGCGACTACCGGTGCCCGACAACTTATCCGAAGGTCTTATATGGACACCGCCCGGTTTGCAAGGCTGACTTGATGTGATGCCTCAACGAGGTAACGGCTGCAGTCTTATATTCGGCCTTGGTGTGCAAGCCGAAGCCTGCGGGCCCTGATGGAATTCGCCAAGAGCGTCCTCGTCTGCTTATCGCGCTTTGATGCGCCAGACGTTCGTCAGGTTTGCGCTCTTGCGGTCCGACCTGTTTTGCCATCACATTTGAGTCAACCTTAGCAACCTATCGGCTCGTCTATGCCCTCTTCATCGTTGGTTGTTCCATGCGGGTTTCACACTCACATGGCCCTTTTGATACGCGCTACCGTGCGCCAGGACCGCCCACGCCGTGCGCGCCATCTTGTTGGCTAGCGCCACGACGGCAACATTTGCCGGTCGTCGAGCCTGGAGGTTTGTGTGCCAGGTCGTTGGCTCCTTGGCACCAAATGTCACCGACCTTGCGCCATGGATCAGCAGCGTGCGCAGGTACCTGTCGCCACGCTTCGAGATCGATCCCAAGCGAACCTTGCCTCCGGTGCCGTGTTGCCTTGGAACCAGACCCAAGAATGCAGCAAATTGCCGCCCCGACTTGAAGGTCCTTGCATCACTGTTCTGCAATATGCTGAGAGCCAATCGCGCGGTCGGCTGACCGAATCTTTGCGGGTCAACTCAGTTTCACCGCTAATCGGCGCAGGATCAGTCTGCGACGATCAGCGAGCAGGCGGCTCGCGGCCAAGAGCGGACGTTCGCACTTTGCAGATGGCACGCGAACGCGGGGTCGAATAGGGAGACGGCTCCTAGTCTGCCAGTCCCATCTTGCGCAGTAACGCGCTCCACCGCGGATCAGCGCGCAGCGGGCGAAGCAATGAAATGCATTTCAGGTCGCTGAGACCGGGATCGCGCTGGACGTACGCCCGCTCGAGCCATTGGAAGGCGAGGTCCATCTCGCCCCGTGCCGCATACACCACGGCGATTTGGAAGGCCGCGTCTTCTGCGTGCTTTGCAATCAGTTCGTTCAGCGCCGCGTCCGCTTCCGCCCTGCGGCCCGCGGCGTGATGGATGATCGCCAGCGCATAGAAACGCCACGACTCCGGTTCCCGCACCGCTTCGTCCAGCGCCTCATCACTTCGGCCTTGGGCGAGCAGGTTCAGCCCCAGGAATGCGTGTGCGCCGTGTCTCTGCGGCGCGAGCTCGAGCGCTTTCCGATACGCTTGTTCCGCCTCGGCGAGCCGATCGGCCGCGTCGAGTGTTATCCCGAGGCTGTGGTAAGCCGATGCATTCAACGGGTCCTGCTCGATTGCGCGACCCCACAGCTTGATCGCCTCGTCGAGGCGACCGAGCCTAAAAGCAAGCCCCGCTGCGTGGCGAAGACCGGCGGCATTTCCGGGTGCCAACTCCAGCGCTCGGCCGAAAGATGCCTCCGCGCCCCGCCAGTCCCAGTCATAGTTCATGCGGATCCAGCCCGTCGCCGCGTGCGCCTCCGCCAGCTTCGGTTCCAGCGCCAGCGCGCGTGCAACCGCCTCCCGTGCCCGTCCCAGTCCCGCGGCCAGCGGGACCCAGCTTTGACCCGCTTCCTCCGCGTACGCCGCGCTTAGGCTGACCCAAGCGAGCGCGAATTCCGGGTCCCGGTCCAGTGCCTGCTTGAGATACTCGATACCCTTTGCGATGTCCTCTCGGGTGAAGCGATTCACGAAGTGCCGCCCCTGCAGATAGAGCCGGTGCGCCTCGGCATCGGTGGCACGACCCTTCACCGCCGCCGCGACCTGGGCCGTCGCTTCCGTGGCCGCCTTCGCGTCCACCGCCTCACCCAGCAGCGTGCTGCGCAACTCCTTCACGACCGACTGCGCGATGTCGTCCTGCACCGCGAAGATGTCCTCCAGCGTCCGGTCGTAGCTCTCCGACCACAGGTAGTAGCCATCGGCGACCTTCACCAGCTGCACCGAGATGCGTATCCGGTTGCCGGCCTTGCGGACGCTCCCTTCGAGCACGGTGGCGACGTTGAGCGTCCTGCCCACCTCGGCCACGGTCGCCCCTTTGCCCTTGAACGTGAACGCCGACGAACGCGCCGCCACCCGCAGGCCGCGAATCTTGGTGAGCACGTTGAGTAGCTCGTCGGCCAGCCCATCCGAGAAATACTCGTCCTCCGGGTCGTGGCTGCGGTTGACAAACGGCAGCACCGCGATCGACGTCGGCTCATGGGCAGGCGCGGCCGCGGCGTGCGCTGCCGTCGCCACGGCCCGTGTTGCGATCGCGACTCCCAGCGGCGCAGCCCCACCCGAGAGCAGGTACTGCACCCGCTCGGCGAACGCCACCGGCGTCGCCCCTCCAAGCAGGTGTGTCCATTGCACCTCCCGGAACTTCGCCGGTACAAGGGCATTCACGTCGAGCGTGGCATCGATGACCACCGGCAGCAGGAACGTCCTGCTGTCGGCCATCAGTTGCGAGCGATCGACCGCGAGCTTCCATTCCAGCCGGAAGTAACCCTCGTCGCGCGATTGGGTATTCGCCGAGATGACCGGGACGAACAGGGCGCACTCCTTGATCTGCCGCCGGATCGAGGCGTCCCACGCATCACCGCCGCGCAGCTCGCTCTGGTCGAACCAGACCTCGAGACCCGCCGCGCGCAGTGCCTCGCAAATTCTTTGCGCAGCCTCCGCGTCCTGCGAGGCGTAGCTCAGGAAGATTGCCCTACCGGAGGCGCTCACTCTGTCGTGAACTGCAGCTTATGGCGCTGTTGGCACGAGCGGATAGGCATCGTGCTGATGCCGCGCCGATTCTCGCCTCATTCGGATGGCCTGACAATGGTCGCGCGCACTCGCGAGATAGCGGCCCAAAGGCCATTGCCTCGAAGCTACAGCGTGTGCCGTCGGTGCCTGCAGAGCGATGTCCGTTTCGGGTCGATCCGCGAACTTCGCCCATCGGCCAAAAGCCGACCTTGCCGGTTACATTTCAATTTAGGATTTGCGCTACTGTGCATATCCGTCCCTTGCCATCCCTATCAGCAACGAAGCTGGGCACCTAGCCGGCGAGCGAGATCAACCATCGGGCCATGCCGTGCCAAAGCGCGCTTGCGCTGAACGGAATTTTCAACAGCTGCACTGCCAGCGCGAAGCCCCCCGCCCAAAGATATGCAGGATGCACTTTGCCGCGGGTGCGCCAGTCATAGATCATGCCGGCAACAATGAAGAGGTCACCGATGAGTGTCGGCGGCAGAACCCCGACCACGGGCGGCGGCGGGCCTGGCAGTCCGGCGAATCCCACGGTACCCTCGAATGGCGGCAGATGGCCGCCCATCACGATGTAGGCGATGAAAGGACGTGCGATGGGCGCGCCAAGGAGGACGGCCGTCGCCGAGATCATGAGGCGCTTGTGCCAATCGGAGCGACGCATATTGACGATCGCCGCAATCACGAGGACTGCGAACGAGAGCATGTCCGTCATCGGGATTATCATGAAGGCCTCGCCGGCGTCGGCAAAATTTGCCGCGATCGCCCGTTGGGCGGCATTGATCGCTGCCAACATGCCGAAGATCGTCATCGCGGTTGCCAGCGACACGCCTATCATGCCGACATCGCGATGGCGTGCGACGTTTCCCGATGCGGCCAGCCAGGTTTGACAGATCAGGAGCAGTGTCCAGCCGAAGGAGAGCAGGGCGTGGATCGCGAGCACCCCGATCCGTTCTGGTATGCCCTGAGCCAACGGGACCCAGAAGGTCGGGACAAAGCCAAGGAACGCGGTGGCCGTCATCGCGAGAGCCATCCAAAGATAGAAACGCGGCCGATGCGCTGCTCTGTCGTGTAGCGTTGCATCAGTGATCGTTGCCGCCATAGGCCCCTCCCGCATTCCGCTACGCGAGCAGTCTACTCCTCGCGCGTTGAGGCCCGTTGCGTGCGTCCAGAGTCCACTTCTCGTCGTTCAGACGTTCGCGGAGAATGTCCGCTGTCGACTTATCCCAGAGGCGGGTATGGGTCGATAGCGAGATCGAACGACCGCTCACAGGGACTTTACTGAATGGCCGCTCCACGGATCGCAGTCGATCGACGTGACTCGCTTGGTCCTATCGTCGTTCGTCTTTCGAAGTACGGCGCACTTGGCTCGAGGAACGTCGAGCGAGCGGGGGCCGATATTGGGCCCCATGCTGAGAAACAATTACCCCCACTTGTTCTTGATGTAGCGGTGGGCGGTTTCAATGTCCAGATCGCTGGTTCGCGGACCTTCGCGAACGCAAAATCTCTTCCCCTTATCCCAACGCACGTAAGCCGGCTCAGGTCCGCCTTTGACCTCCACGACCCAACAGTGTTTTCCATTCACTTGCTCTATTCGGTCGGTCACGAATCGGGAGAATTGCGACCCGATACGGTCGGCGATTTGACTTGCTAATCTCAGGCGAAGCTCGTCTTGGTTATTGCTTGCCAGTTCGAGGTCTTCGCGAAGGCCGCGGACGTTCGCTTGCCCAGAGTTGTCTTGCTGCACGCCAATGAACAACGTGCCGCCGTCGGCATTCAGGAACCCAGCAATCGCGCGCAGGATAGCTAAGCGGCGCTCGTCAATGGCTCTTCCTTTGTCGGGATCCCAGTGGTATGTGCTCTTGAATTCCACCGTCTTACTTTCACCAACCTTCAACGCTTCTTCTACCGTAATTGCCCGTGGTCGCCGCCTCGCGTCAACGCCAACAAACAAGAGCGCTATGGCAGCGGTCGCCGCGACCACCGCTGCAACCAACGCGCAAACCCCTTAATTGGCGCGTAATGTCCGTGGCAACAATGACCATCGCTACAGCTTCCGCTGGTGCGCTCGGTATAGGCTCTGCATAGACGCGGAACGTCCGGTCGTCAATTGCGGCAGTGCGTCTCGTGATTTCGCCGTCGGGGTCCACCATTGGGCTCAGATCTGAGTTCTGAGTCCGGGAACCGGGATCTGGGGACCGCGGCTACGGACGCAGAGCCACGATCAACGACCGCTGCCGGACCCTTCATCCGGACGGTCCGCTTCGCCGCGGGAGATACTATGAAGGGCTGTTCGCAGATTTGCCCCCTTGAGTTAAAACGAGAGTTCGACAAACTCGATTTGACGGAAGGAGAGCGAAATGAATGCGACTGGAACAGCCCTTCAAGGAAAGCATACGGTAGAAGCGAGCGAGCTGTACATGGCGTTCGAACTGGGTGAGAAGAGTTGGAAACTGTCGCTGGGCGATGGCGTGCGCAGCCCGAGCCGCTATACGGTGGCGGCAGGGGACACCGCGGCACTGCTCGAGTGCATCGCCAAGGCCAAGGCGCGGTGCGGGCTGGCGCCGGAGGCGAGGGTGGCGTAGCTGCTATGAGGCCGGGCGCGACGGCTTCTGGCTGCACCGCTGGCTCATCGCGCAGGGTATCGACAACATCGTGGTGGATTCGGCGAGCATTGAAGTCAATCGCCGCGCGCGGCGCGCCAAGACCGACCGGCTGGACGCTGACAAGCTGCTCTCGATGTTGATTCGCTACCACGCGGACGAGCCTCGGGTGTGGTCGGTGGTGCGGGTGCCCACGTCGGAGCAGGAAGACGCGCGGCGGGCGCATCGGGAACTGGGGCGGCTGGGGCACGAGCGCACCGCTCACAGCAATCGGATTCGTGCGCTGCTGGTGTTACACAATCTGCGGGTGAAGTACGTGGGCGGGCGGCTGTGGCAGCGCTGGTGGACAGGCCATGCGCAGGAACTTCCGCCGCGGTGTGCGTGCCGAGATCGAGCGCGAGAGCGAGCGGTTGTTGCTGGTCAAGAAGCAAATGGACACGATCGAGGCCGCGCAACGCCAGGCGGTGGCCGCGGGCAGCGAACCGCAGGTGATGCGGCTTGCGCAGCTACGCGGGATCGGGATGAGCAGCGGCTGGGTGTTGGCGAAGGAGCTCTTCGGCTGGCGGCGCTTTCGCAACCGGCGCGAGGTGGCGGGCTGTCTCGGGCTGACGCCCTCGCCCTACGCTAGCGGGGAGAGCGAAACCGAGCAGGGCATTTCCAAGGCCGGCAATCGCCGGGTGCGTACTTTGATGGTGGAGCTCGCTTGGAGCTGGCTGCGCTACCAGCCGCGAGAGCGAATTGAGCCAAGTGGTTTAACCGCCGCTTCGCCGGTGGCGGCAAGCGCCTGCGCCGCATCGGCATTGTGGCGCTGGCCCGGCGCCTGGCGATTGCGCTGTGGCGCTACCTGGAGCACGGACTGATCCCCGACGGGGCGCAGCTCAAACCCATCGGCGGGTAGCCGTAGGCAGAGCATGTTGTTGAACATAGCGAAGAACGAAGCATCATGAGCATTGAAGGTCAACGCGCCCGAAACGGCTGCGGGTCGCCTGCGAGCGACCGTCCTGCAGAGATGGGGCGCGTTGGTAACCGGGGTTTGGACCCAGCGCTTCGCGCGCATGCGGTATGTGGTGACCGGCCTGGTGCCGGCACGGATAGAAGTTCGACCGAGCAACGGGCTCGGCTCTATACACCCCGACCTTGAATCTCAGATGCATCTTGGGTCAGCGACACGCAAGCACCTGCAACCGAATCATGGATAACGACGTAACGACAACCGCACAAAGAGGAGACAATCCACTGAACCACTGAACACCTGAATTCAAGGGGGCTTGACAAACGCCCTCATAGAAGCAGCCGTTCAGCCGCGGTTCGTCAACGGGCGCGTTCGGCCAAGAGTGGCCGGTTAAGTGTCACCACCGAAATTGCCCGGAGGCGGCCCTTCATCGAACCAGGTTGCGAAGCTGTCGTTCAGTCGTTCAGAGGCTGACACCATAAACAACAAGCCCCGCCGAAGCGGGGCCTGCGTCGGTGCGGACAAGTTACAGCTTGCGACGCGAGAGGCCTAGTCCCGCAAGGGCGAGGCAGAACAGAACAAGCGTCCCGGGTTCAGGAACAGGTGTTCCGATGGGCACATAGGTAAGTGTGCTAGTGGCACCACCGAGGAAGAAAGAAGTGGCAACGATTATATCGGCGAGGTTGACGGCGTCCACCTCTATACCCCCCGGTCCCTCGTCATTGAACGTCAGTTCGGAGAGTCCTGAGACGAGTGGATCTTGAAAGATGAAATTCGCGCCGCCAGACGGTGTGGCGTTCTGGATAGCGGTGAGCTGCGATGCAAAGGCCACCAAATCGGACGGGCCATCAACGGTGTTGACTTGCGCAGTAGCACCTGCGTCTAACGACGAGATGTTGAGGGTTGTGGGTCCAGTCCCGTGGAAATTCCAGGCAGTGACGCTTAACGGACTTAAAGTACATGTGGGAGTGCACGATATGGAAATCGATCCCGTAATGGTCTCGCCCCCGCCCGACATACTGACAGCGTAAATAGTGGCTCGGGCAACACCCACCGCCATAAGCACAGTCGACAGCCCAGCAGCCATCAATCCCAGAATCTTCGGCTTCATAGCTCCCTCCTAGCGTCGTGCCCAAGAGAGGCCCCGGTGGCAGAGTCGCCGAGGTCGGACGGGTCCGCAAGCACGATGTGCGCCACCATTGCAATCGATTGTTTTCGTTGACGGGAGGGCAGGAACGTTCCAGGTGCCGCGGTCAATATGTAAGATGGTCCGACGCAGTGACCTAGCCGTGCTGGACCCTTCGCGATAACGAAGTCCGGAGAAGTGTTACGGCACCAACGAAAGACTAAGCCCCGCCGAAGCGGGGCCGATGCGGGCGCAAATCAGCTACTGGTGTGCGGCGGAGTTCAGTGCGCGCGGTGTAAGCGTGCGACTAAAGCGGCAACTGCCCGCTGGCACTGGGCTTCGTAATCATCGCGTGGCCGTGATCGTGCATGGTCCCGTCTTGAGCGCCATTCGCTATGACGGATTCCATGCACTTGCCTCCCTGCCGACGGCGTCTTCGGAGCATTCTCCCGAAGCAATGTGTCCTGTCCCATTCTTGCGCCTTGCGATCAGTTCAGCTTGCGCGACGCGAGAAGCCTAGTCCCGCCAGGCCGATGCCGAGAAGGCTTAGAGTAGCCGGTTGGGAGTGAATTGAACTGTTGAGGAGAAAATGCTAAAGGCCGGCCTGAACGGGAACGAGATCACGAAATCGTCGCCGCTAGTGGTATGGAGCGGCGCACCGTTATCGCAAAGCGGGACATCCGTGCAGAACGGCGCGAACCCTTGAACATAAAAGTTCGTCGTCAGATCGTAGTGCGCATAGTCTGCGCTGCCCCCATAGGTAGCCATCGGATAGGTCGGCCCATACATTGATCCGAATCCTGCGCCTCCATTTGTTTGATCAACGCTCACGTAGATCTGCCCCGGGACCAAGGTCACGCTGAAAGACTGGCCAGAATTGAGAAATATGTTCACGACCGCGGACTGGATCGAGTTCTTGAAGCCACTCGCCCCCGGCACACTGAAGGACTGAACATTGCTGGTATCGCCCGTTGCCGTTATCGAGACAAAGGCGCAATTCGGATCTGAGAGCGTGGTGCAGTTGTAGGAAGAGCTTCCGAGCCGCACCGATACGTCTCCAATATAGTCGCCATAGGTCACAGGATTGGCAAAGACAGCGTCGCTCGACAGCCCACTCGACAGGACAAGAGCAAACGCCGATACCTTCGCCAAAATCGTCATTTGAGCATGCCTAGAGCAATACGAAATACTGCGGTAAGCCCCTGCAGCCTCCTTGTATCGCGTCTTCATTTTTGTCCCTTCGCTGTGTTGATTCTGCGACCAGCGCGCACGCCTCAAGCATTAGACATACCTCCTGGCGCGATGGGCGCAAAAACAATCTGTTAGACCACATAGTGTCTGAGTCCTGTCGCCACTTGTAAAGCTGCCCGACAGGACACCTTCACTACGCATTGAGGCGTGCTCGCGATACGATCCGCACCATGCCCGGACCGCTGCACGCACCGACAGTGCTGTTCTGCTACCGTTCCGCTATCGCAGCGAGCTAACTGGCAAGTGCTGACTGGAAAGTGGGTTAAGGCCCGGTACAAGGCCGAGCGCCGCGAGCTAATCGCGCGCTACACCGAGTGGGAGATCATCGGGGAGCCAGAGCTGCGGTGGCCGGGAGGTGCTACGTTCAGTCCGTGGCGACGCGGCTAAGCTACAAGGCCAGCGTGTTCAGCGTAAGCGTCAGCCCAAGGCCGTATTGACGGTCAGAGTTTGAGCTGACGAAGGCGGTCATTGATGTCGTCGAGCCGGAAGGCGGCGGGATCGAAGGCGCCACCGCACCATTCGAGCATGGAGCGTGCTCTTCGTGGGCCGGATCGTTGATCGCCTCGAGGAAGTCAGCGTAACCCGGCGGGCCACCCACGTCCTCCGGCGGGCAGGCGTTGGCGCCGGCCAAACACTGCGGCGACTTCAGCCGCAGGCTCGGGCGGCAAGATCTTCTCGACGGTAACGCGATGCTCCCAGCCGTCGCCAAAGTCGTAGAGGTAGGTGAAGGATTTGCGCGCGCCGAGGGCGGCGGCGAGCGTGAAGCGATCTTCTCGTTGGATCAGCGGCGGCGTGTCGTAGTCGGGGTCGGGTATGCCGTAGTGGTCATGGCCGATGACGAACTCGTGCAGGTGACCGCCGGCCCAGCCCATCGTCCAGAGCAACACGCCATGCAGTCGGGCTAATTTGATCGTGGCCGGCACCAGGAGCTCGCCGCCAGATCGCCGGCTCGACGATCGAGCAGTTCGATCCGCAGCTGGTAGATCGGCGTGGCGGCTTTCACGGCGCGCAACGGCGCCTTGCGGGCGACCGCCACGGTCAGGCGCGCAGGCGCTCGGCAGGCACCTCCAGCACAACATGCCAGGGGAGCAGCTGGTCGACGCGGTTGATCGGGTGCTCGGCGATGCGTTCGAGTACATGGCGCAGGTACAGGTAGGGGTCCCGGCCATTGAGCAGAGCGGTGCCGATCAAGCTATAGATGTTGGCCGCCCGCTCCCCGCCGCTGTCCGCGCCGGCGAACAGATAGTTGCGCCGGCCCAGGACCAGCGGGCGAATCGAGCGTTCGGCGGTGTTGTTGTCGATCTCGATGCGGCCATCGTCGCGATAGCGGGTCAACGCCGTCCAGCGGACCAGCGCATACTTGATCGCACCCGCCAGCTCGGACTTCGCCGATACCATCGACAGCGTCGCCTCCAGCCAACTGTTGGAAGCGCATCGAGCAGCGGCCCGGCGCGTTCCTGCCGCACACGGGCGCGCTGTGCCGGCAGGGTGCCCCGAATGTCGCGCTCGATGGCGTACAACGCGCCGATGCGCTGCATCGCCTCGGCCGCAATGGGCGAGCGATCCACCATGTAGATGTCGTAGAACTTGCGTCGCGAATGAGCCCAGCATGCTGCTTCCACGATCTGTCCGTTCGCGTACAGCGGCCCGAATCCGGCGTAGGCATCGGCCTGCAGAATGCCGCGGAAGTGGCGCAGGTGCGTTTGCGGATGCTCGCCCTGGCGATTGGGCGAATAGCGATACCACACCGCCGGTGGATCGCGACTGGCAGCGGGACGATCATCGCGCACGTAAGTCCATAACCGTCCGGTCTTGGTCTTGCCGCGGCCGGGATCGAGCACCGGCACCGGCGTGTCATCGGCGTGCACTTTCTCGGCCGCCAACACATAGCGACCGAGCACGTCGACTAAGGGCTCCAGCAGGCGTGCCGTCTCACCGACCCACGCCGCCAGCGTGGCACGATCGAGTTCCACGCCGGAACGCCGATAGATGCCCTGCTGCCGATACAGCGGGCAATGGTCGGCGTACTTGGCCACGATGATCTGGGCCAGCAGTCCTGGGGCTGCCATGCCGCGCGCGATGGGCCGCGGCGGCGCCGGTTGCTGCACCACCCGTGAGCAGTGGCCGCAGGAGAGCTTGGGCCGCACATGGCGGATGACCTTGAAGTAGCCCGGCACCATGTCCAGCAGTTCGGAGACATCCTCGCCCAGTTTGCGCATCGCGCCACCACAGTCCGGGCAGCTGCAACTCGTCGGTTCGTGCACGATCGTCTCGCGTGGCAGGTGCGGCGGGAAACGCGCGTGGCGCGCGCCGGAATGGCAGCACGCGTTTCTCCGGCGCTTCCTGCGTCGACTCCGCCGCCGGCAGTGGCGGGGTCGTCGTCTCCGCCGGCACTTCATCCAATGCCGGCGCGCTCTGCAAATCGTCGAGTGCGAGTTGCAATTGCGCCAACGTCGTATCGAGTCGTTCCGATGAACGCCCGAATTGCCAGCGCTTCAACCGCGCAATCTCGGTCATCAACTTGGCGATCAACGCGTCGCGATTGGCGAGCAATTGCTTGCAGTGCTTCGATGTCATCCGGCAGCGGAGTGGGCGTGTTGATCACGCCTTCAATATAGGATACGAATCGCGAATGTGCGAGGAGAAATTGCGTGATCAAGACCGCGCTCTGTGCCGCTCGTTCACGCCGCGCGTTGTGGCTGCCAGGTTCGTGTCGGCCGGCGCCAGTCGATGCCTTCGAGCAACATCGACAGTTGGGCACTGCGTCAGATGGACGACACCGCTCGTCGCTTGCGGCCACACGAACCGACCGCGCTCCAACCGCTTCGCGTATAGGTTCATGCCATCACCGCTCCACCACAGCAGCTTCACCAGATCACCGCGCCGCCCGCGGAAGATGAACAGATCGCCCGCGAAGACATTCTCCTCCAGCGCAACCTGCACCAGCGCGGCCAGCCCATCCATGCCCCGCCGCATGTCGGTCACTCCCGCGGCGAGCCAGATACGGGTGCCGGCCGGCAAGCCGATCACGAGCGCCGCACCAGGCAGTCAAGCACCGTCCGCAGCGGCGCCAGTCTCGGGCACACCACAGATCCGCACCGTCGCACGCGCGAACACCACCTCAATGTACACGGCTCCGCCGCGACCGCATCGTCCTCGCGCAGCGGCGCGCGTACCGGTAACAAGGTCACCGCGGCTTTCAAGGGCCGGCGCCACCACCGGAATTTCTGATGGGCTCGGCGTCACCACGTCCGCCGGATCGGGGATACCGAACTTCCCCGCCCGATAATCGCGGCGCCATTTGAACAACAGGTTCGTGTTGACGCCGTGCTCCAGCGCCAACTTCGCTACCGAGATCCCCGGCTTACACGCCGCCGCTGCAAGCCCGCGTTTGAACTCGACCGCGCGATTCGGACAACCCTTCCGCGTCGGCCGACGCACCCCTGCTGTGGCCACAGTAGCCCCCACCATTTGTTTGGTGGGCACCACTTTGGCTCATCATCACCCCCGCGGAAGACGGCCTTCACATGACGCTTACTTTCACCTGCCGAAAGTCAGTCTTGATCCAGCAGACAGTCTCGACCTACGACCACGGTTACGCCCGCGTTCGCAGCCCAGAATCTAAGAGCCGCCATTCGGAACTCGTGGGACATTGGCGGCAATCGGCCATGAAGAGACGGTCAGCAAGGTCGCGAAAACTGCCGGGAAGCCGACATTGGCCTTCTGTCAAGGCATGACCCAACACCGTCACGGTGCCGCTCGCGCGTTTGTTCGCCTGATCCAAAGGCCATAGTTCCCGGTTGGACGCGCGCAAATGTATGCAGCGCACCCTCGGCCAATCCCGTTCGTGTGCAGGCATCTGGTCTTGAGGTGAATATTCGCCTTGATAGTCCGCAGTAGTGGGGCGTATCTTTGAACTGAGTGCAACGGCAGATTGTTTGCGCTGGCGACGCGCCAATCGATGACGCGCCTTTCGCTTGATCGATATACCTTGTAGGGGCAGCCATGGCGAATGAAACCCATCCGGCGAAGAAGATCTACTCCGCCCACTCCGACGCGATTCGCATCGTCCCCCTGTTTGTCGCCGAGGGCGTAGTCCAGCCCACGGCGGAAGCTGCGAAGGCGGCTCCGGCGGCCCCTCCCAAGCTCACTTACCGGAGCGGGCCGCTGCTCACCGCCGTCGAAGTATTTACGATCTTCTGGGGACCAGCCTGGCAGCAGAGTCCGCAAAGCACGATGGCGACGCAGATAAACCAGTTCTTCGACTTCATCCTCACCAGCCCGCTCATCGATCAGCTCGCCGAGTACAGCGTCCCGGGCAAACAGATCGGGCACGGCAAACGGACTGGGACATCACGATCACAACCCCCAGAGCTCGGTCACTCGGTTATCCGATACCGCCATCCAGCACATGCTGCAGCAGGAGATTTCCACCAACCCGGCAGTGTCCGCACCCGACGCCCAATACCTTGTACTTCGTGTATCTACCTCCCGGCGTGCGCGTGGTGCAAGGTGGCTCGGCCTCCTGCCAGGCATTTTGCGGCTATCACAACAATATCTCTGGCCAGATCTTCTATGCCGTCGATGCCGTATCCGGGGTGCTCAGGATGCCTGGGTGGCCTGTCAGGCGTCGACGCTCTGACCTCAACGAGTTCGCACGAACTATGTGAGGCGATCACCGACACCATCCCCGGACAGGGCTGGTACGACGACGCCAATGGCGAGATCGGCGACATCTGTGCCTGGAAGACCAAGAAGGTCGGTCAGTACACCGTCCAGTTGGAGTGGTCGAACAAGGCGAAGAAATGCGTGTAGCCGCGATCTGGATCCAGCATTGAGTCGTTGTTGAGCCTCTCGCTGGTGCGAGGTCATTTCGATGCGCGCTTTGCCCGCCGATGAGCGAAAGACGCTTGCTGAGTACGCTCTGCCTCATCGGCGTGCTGGTTGCAGGAAGTGAGCCCTTGGCTGCGCCTGCTGGCCGTGCGCTGACTCCGGCGGCGACCTGGCTCGAGGTCAGCGAGCGCACGGCATGCGAGGCCATGCAGGATGATTACTGCGTTGGACGCTATGGCTTCGCTATCCGGCGTGGAGGCACATTTGTCGCGGGTGAATCCGGTGGAAGCCGCACCATCGAGGGCAAGCTCGCCTTGCCGGAGCTGCAAAAGCTGGATTTGCTCATCCGAGCGGCTTCGAGCAGTGCGCGTGGCGGCGAGCGGACGTGCAGGAAAGGCGGCCTTCCCGGCATCAGGGACCAGGTCGACCTGAAGTTCACGGATGGAACAGCCATCCGACTTTACGATCTCGGAGGCCAGGTGGGCCAAGCCTGCTGCGTGGGGAGCTGGGATCGGGTGCGACGGCTGCACGACTACCTTCGTCGCTTGATGAGCCGATACTATCCCGTGCCGTTTCCCACGCATTGATGGTAGGGCAGCCGGCAAGGAGGTGAGCACACCATGACACACATCGTGATTCTGCTGCAGGAGAACAAGACCCCCGACTACTACTTTCCGACGATGGCGGCCTGGGGCGCCGAGATCAAAAATCGGGGCCACCTCCGGTCGGCTCCGCCGATGCCAGACCCAAAGCACGACCGCAACGCTTGGGTCCACTTCAAGATGGGCGACTACACAGCAGCGACAGTCCAGATCGACAACGAAATCGTGATCCCATACTACAGCTGGCTCGCCAAGCAGTTCACCTTTTGCGACCATCACTTCGGCCTCGGCACGAATTCGACCTCGGGGCACATGTTTGTGGTCGGCGGACAAACGCCGACGCTAAGAAACCCACCGGCTCCGTCGGTTTGGGATCTCCCGACCATCTTCAAGCACGTCGAGCGCGCGGGATTGCGCTGGGGTGCATTTACCGGCCCGGATCGCTATCCCCTCAATCACTATACGGAGCTCGGCGATCCGGCCAGTCAAGCCCACATCTTTACGTCGAGCGACCCAACGTCGGACCACTTCATCGCGATGGCGACGCAGCGCGCCCTGCCAGATTTTTGTTTGGTCTGGAGCCCACCCGGCTATGATGAGCACGCACCGGACATGACTCCCGATCCGCAGTACGTCAAGAAGGGACACGACCTGACGTGGAGGCGGGTGGATGCCGTAGTACGCGCCGGTGATTGGCTGGACACCGTGTTCATCCTTACTTGGGACGACTGGGGCGGCTACGCCGACCACGTGGCGACCCCGAACGCCGAGACGGTGGTAGACGATCTGCATCCGAACGGCTTTCAAGTCATTGGCGGGTCCCGCATACCGCTCATCATGTTCGGGGGGCATGTCAAACAAGGCATCGAGTCGGACTGGCACTCGCATGCGTGCCTGCCGAAGACGGTGATCGACCTGCTGCACCTGCCCAAGTTCGGGGTCCCGCGCGTCGACACCGCGCGGTCGTTGGCAGACCGGGTCGATGTAACCGTCAACCGCCCGCCGCCGCCGGGCTTTGGGGCGGCGATCGTCCAGCCGCCGGCCCCTCACCCCACGCCGGCGCCGATACCGCCCAAGCCGTGGGTAGGGCCGAACATGAAACCGCTGCCGGACTTGGTCGCCAACGGGGGCAAGTCGATCGCCGCGCCCAATGATGGGGCGCCTGTACAAAAGAAACCGCCCAAGCTGGACCCGGGGTTAACCTGAGGAAAGTCCCTGTAGCGGGGTCGACACGAAGTACCAATTGCATGCTGCCGTCATTCGGTTCCTGGTGGGAGTGCATGCAAGGTATCAAGTAGTAAACATGATCCGCGGCGCTGATCTCTTGGTGGACTTGAGCACCTCGAACATAGGAGAGAATCACCGGATAAAAGGCACATCGCGGCCTCGTGTTCGTAGTTGACGATGGTGGCACGATGAAAATGGGTGTCGGGTCCACAATCGTCGGCGTTGTGCGGCTTGCACCGTTACCTCAACGGCAGCTTCCATCAATTTCAATGTCCGCTTCCGTCTCCGCCCAATGTCGGGATCGGGTCGAAAGCGCCAATTCGATCCGCCACCAGCAACGGCCGCAATCCGTCTGTTGCTGACGTTCAACCGGGTCGTCTCGAGGACCGCTCATGGTCGGTTTGCGACGCTCGGCGAGCGGATCCATCTCCCTCTTAGTTCGTCGCCCGGAGCCCCGAGCTCCGAGCGCCCGTTCCCGGTACGCAGTTGATGCGCTGACACTCAGCCCGACGCAATTACCGCTTCTTCTTTAGAAGCTGGTCGAGGGTCTCGGCACCTTCGCGCTTGAGCACTGTGCCAAGCTGCGCATCGCCGCGGTATCCCTTGGCGAAGTTCTGGCCATACTCCTTGCGCAATGTGTCGACTTTAGTGTCGCTCCGTTTCTTTCGAATCTCGCCATCGCGATCGCGTTGGCGTCCATCGAGCCCTTTGGGGTAGTGTTTCGCTGTCATATCAGTTGTCCTTGAGGATGGTGTGATTGGGCATTACCTGGCGCGCGATTAGATTATCCGCAGTCTTGGGGCTGTTTCAACAACATGCCACAGATTCGCGCGAAATTCTTAGCACCAAGCGCGTCGCCCGTTGCACTCAGCACTTCATACCAAGTATGACGCACTCAGAGTCGGAGACCAAGAACGCAACTATCCTTCATTTGTGTGCCGTGGGCGCCAGCACCAGTGTGGCGTGCTCTGTACCGAGAACAAAATATTGCGAGCGAAGTGTGAGGCGCTGGCGAGTGTTGCGAAGTACATCGGCAGTCTTCCTCCGTTTACGCTCTCTGAAATCTGTTCGTTCGCAACTTGGTGGCCGGTTGCTTGGGAGTGCGCGCGTGTGCGGCTCGCATGACGAGCAATTCGGTGTTCTGCCTGTGCAAAAGCCTGGTGGCGTCGGCGAACATGGTCACCGAATGTTTAAGCAGGCCTGTCTGTGTTTTGTGCAGCGCCGCCGAAGCCTGCTGTGGCGTGCGCGCCATGGCGAGGTCGGCGTAGCCGTGAAGGTAGCGCCCCATCGCCTGGTTTGTCGCCGTCAAGCTCAACCGCTGCCATTCCTGCGCCCACCTGAATGCGGCAGAGGGGAATTGACCCCGTCCGATACTCATACTCCCCGAAGGTGCAAGAAGAGTGCCAGTTCCGTCGGACGACGGGGCTTGGGAAAAAGCTCGGTCAACGCGTTATGTGGATAGACGCGCCCGGCACCAGCGTATGTTAAGGGCAGCAACGCACCCCTGGGCTTACTGGGCGCTGTCGGCTACAAGCCGACCGGAATAGCAAGACGGAGGCGGCTCTTCGGATTTCGTCTTCGCACCAAGTACGGCGCACCCAGTACGCAGAACTTCTTTCTGAATACCGACCCAGGCGTGAATGTTGGAACGCGGGTCCAAATTGATGTTGGGTTGCAGGCCGCTTGCCTCGCGATGGCTCCCAGCTCGTCACGTTGGGGTGACGGGTTGGGCTTACGACCGTAGAAGCGGTCATCGCACAGATCGACGACGATCTGGACGCGGCGTACCGGGAGATCGACGAACGCGCTCGCGACCTCGGTGCCAAGATCAAAACCGAAAGTGACCAGCGCGGCCTAGCGATCGGTGAGGTCGCGAAGAGTCTGGAAGACGCGGTCGCGGGTAACCTTGCTAATTTGGCATTCGGTGTGGTTTGGCTCGCGGCCGGAATCGTGATCGCGACTTGGGCGCCGGAGATTGTCAAGATTGTCGGTGGGCAATGGCGCGAGGTTTGGCGGGCATTCTAGGAAAACTAAGAGCTATCACTGCCGACTCACGCCGGTTGCGCCCGTTCTCCGTCACGCGTTGTACTTAGTAGTCCGGTTCGTAAATTCGGCAACGTATGATGTCAAGCCGCAAGAGGCAAGGAGGGGGGCTCGACCGCGAACTTTCTGGTCAGCTTTGCGAGGTCGGCTCGCGTGAATCGCCAGTCGAAGGGAGTGGCCATGCTCTCGTAGTACTCCTGGAAGCGTAGCAGTCGGTCCTCGACCTCCTCGATGCAGGAGAAATCATTGGGGGTGAGGGCTTTGCGCTGGACGATGGAGAAGTAGATCTCGATCTGGTTGAGCCAACTGGCGTGCACCGGGCCGTGGACAGGGACCAAGTTGGGAAAGGCTTGCGTCAGGCGCCGCACGCAGGGCAGCCCGCGATGCGAAGAGCCATTATCCATAATCCAGAATACCCGGCGTGCGTCACGGTAGGGTGGCTGAGTCATGACTTGGGCGACGAGCCGAGCGAACGGAGCGATGCCGGTGATTTGCTCGCATCGGCCGAAGACTTTGGCGCGGTGTACATCGAGCGCAGCCAAGTAGGCCCATGCCCCGGCGCGGGTGTACTCGTGTTCGACCCGGGCCGCAGCGTGGGGGCGGGGTGGCAAGGTGGGATGTTTGCGAATGCGGGCTTGGATGCTGGTTTTCTCGTCGGTGGAGAGCACGAACTCGTCACCGCGCAGGCGTTTACCTTGCCACTGCTTGGCATACAAGTCGAGAATGCGCCCGGCCTTGCGGGCGAAATCCGGATACTTTGGATAAATACGACCCCTTATCGCCGTTGCTCGTCGTTGCGAATTCTTCGTGCGTCGCACCCAACCCCTTGAACTTCGTATCAAGTACGACGTCATTACCGACCGAGTGTGCGGCGCGCCACCCAGTATGTGGCTCCTTCCTCGCCGTAACGCTCCGCGTGAGGCACCTCGCGGTCGAGCGTGAAGGTGTCGCCCGGCAACAGGTGCCGGACATCGTCCCCGACGGTGAGCCACATCTCACCCTGAACAACACGCGCCCTCAGCGCGAACGGGTGGGTGTGCTGTTCGAGAACCGTCCGCGCGGCCCACCGTCGCTCCACAACCTCGTCGAATCCCTCGGCTCGCGCGTTTGCTTCGAATGCCTCAAAGGTAACTTGATCCACTGCAACTCTCCTCACCACGGCTCCGACGGGCCCTGGCAAGTCGGTAGCGTGAGCTGCCGCTGCGTCGAACACCAAGCGCTCCATGATGTTCGCCTCCGCGCTTCGCCGTTGACCGGGCCATTTTACGTCCGTTTTCGGGCCCCCTTGTGGCAGCTCCGATCTTGGTCCTACATGACGCACCCGGTGCGCAGGACTTCGTACTTCGACTTTGTAAATCTTCTGTTGAAAGTTTTTGGCGACTCCCCATTCTCGTTACACAACCGGCGCACTGGTCCTCATCCCCCGGCCTGCGTAGACCCACCCCCACTTCGGATTTCGCTTTCGGATAGCCGAACGGGGACCCTAACCCCCAGGTAGTTCTGCACGCTGCGCGCGCAGCAAGCCGTTCTCCGATGAGCATGTCGCTCATCACTTCCAGGAGGACGGTATGTACATTCTCAGAACACTTGGTATTCGCGACGTCGTTCGCGCGCTCAAGCAGCGCAAGCTGCGAGTGGCGATCCGCATCTCGCAGCACCTCGTCAGCAACGCCGTGAACGCAGCACGCTTTCGGCTGCGGCGGCGCTCGCGCCTGCACGTTCGGCGCGCCGTGCGGAGGCCGTCATGAACGGCGCCGCCTCGAGCTCGAGCGCTGGCGATCGTTCCAGCGCCTTCAGTTTCGGTGACGACGCTACCCGGCTTCTGGATCGCGAAGGCCATCACCAGCATTGTTGGCCTTGGGCTCCAACTCGCGGGCTTCTACGCTGCGTCCGTCACCTTCGGCCTCTGGGTTACGGTCGCGCTCTGCGGAGTCGGCGCTCTCGCCGTCCTGCTGCAGCACGTCGTGCTCCGGCGGGTGATCTCATGTTCACCTGGGGAGTGATCGTGTTTGTTGGCCTGTGGCTGATCCTGGCCGACTTCGGCGCGGTCCGCAAAGCCAGACTCATGGGCAATCCGATCCTGATGCACGTCATCGTGATCGGTTCGGGCCTGTGGATCCATGGCGGCAGTGCCGATGGCGCCATGGCGGCCATCGTTAGCGGCGTGTGCAGCGCGCTCTACGTCCGCTACCAGCAGCGGATGTATGGCTACATCCGCACCAAATCGACGCGCTGCCGGACTCGTACCGGGATGTCTTTGTGCTACGTGCAGTCGAGGAACTCACTGTCGAGGAGACGTCGGCCTGCCTCGGCGTTCCCGGAGCGACTGTGCGCAGCCGATTCTTTCGCGCGCGCAACCTACTGCGCGAAGCCCTGGCGCTCGACATCGACCGTGCGTATGGCGACGCGTTCGGATTTGCCGGAAAGCGCTGCGACCGCATCGTCACAAACGTAATGGCCAGGCTGCGTGCCGAAGCGGTCACTTCCGATTGATCTGACAAGGGAAGCTCTGAATTACGGGGACTGCGAAGCGCTGTGATCATCTATTTGTGAGCAAACGGCGTAAACCGACCGCGAGATCGCAGTGAGGCCGTGTTTTCGCCCGTTTTCTTAGGCTTTCTTGCTCGTTTTGCCGTTCATGGACGCACCTCTCCTATGAACGCATCAAGCGATATCGCATACGGTACAGATTGGCCAGCGCAAACAGCGTGTTCATCTGGGCCAAGTTCTTCTTGATCCCGCGGTAGCGCACCTTCGCATGACCCCACAGGCGCTTGACCACGAGGAACGGATGCTCGACCGTGGCGCGAACTCGCGACAGGCGCCGATTGCGTGCGCGCTGCCTTTGGGTGAGCCGACGGCTGCGGGTGCCGCGCTGGTTGACGTTAAATTCAATGCCAGCCGCCTCAGCCGCATCCTTGAGCGCCTTGGAATGATAAGCAGAATCGGCGTGCAGGCTTTCCTCTTGCCCGTGCAACAGTTCGCCCAGGACGTTCACGTCGGCCACGTTGGCACTGGTGGCGATCACGGTGTGAACCAGACCCGAATCGGTATCGGTACCGGTATGCACCTTCATGCCGAAGTACCACTGCTTGCCCTTGCGCGTCTGGCGCATCTCGGGGTCGCGCTCGTTGTCGGCATTCTTGGTCGAGGAAGGCGCGTTGATGATCGTCGCATCCACGGATCGTGCCCTTGCCCACGAACAGCCCGCGCTCGCACAGATGGGCATTGATTTCGGCGAGCAGCCGCTCAGTGAGAGCGTGCTTCTCCAGAAGCCGCCGAAAGTTCAGTATCGAGGTCTCGTCCGGGATGACATCCGCATCGGTGCTCACCCCAGCGAACTGGCGCATCGTAATCGAATCGTAGAGAGCTTCCTCGACACCAGGATCAGACAGGTTGTACCACTGCTGCAGACAATAAATGCGCAACCTGCGCTCCAGCGGCAGCGGCGGACGACCACTGGCACGACTGCCCTTCGGATAATGCGGTTCGATCAGCCCGCACAACCGCCGCCATGGAACGACCTCGTCCATTTCCGCCAGAAATTGCTCCCGCCGCGTCTTCTTGCCTTTGTCGAAGTAGCCTGTCATCGACAGCGATTGTTGCTTCATTGTCCGCGCTCCCTGCAATCCGCCTACTCCACCTTAGGAAATAGACGCAGATATGCAAGGGGTTTTTCAGAGATTCGCAAGGAGGTTCAAATGTCGTTCTTCGAATATCCCGACCTGTCGTCCGCCCGCCGCGCGATGCTGCAGCGCTCTGGTGTTGTGCTTTCGGGAGCAGCGGTGGCCCTGCTGGCTGGCCGCGAGGTTCTTGCCGCGAAATCGAGCGCCGCCGCCGTTGGCGATGTCCGCATCCTCAACACCGCGCTTGGCGCCGAATATGAGGCCATTGCCGCGTATCAGGTCGGCGCCGAGAGCAACCTGCTGCAAAAGTCGGTGCTGGATCTCGCTGTCGAGTTACAGGGACACCACAAGCAGCATGCGGATGTCCTCGCGCAAACGGTTCGCAAGCTGGGCGGCACACCCGTTGCGGTTAAGGCGCAATACGATTTCCCCGTTGCGACGCTGAAGACACAGAACGACGTCCTCAACTTTGCGGCTACCCTCGAAAAAGGCGCGGTCAGTGCCTACCTCGGGGCGGTGCCGCTCTTTTCCGAACGCGACCTAGCCAAGGCGGCTGCGAGCGTTCTGGGTGACGAAGCAATGCACTGGTCGGTGCTGCGCCAGGTGCTCGGTATGCCGCCGGTCCCGGTCGCGTTCATGGCGTGACGATCCGAGGCGCAGCGCTCCTCATGGCGTGTATCGTCCTTGCCGTCAGCGGACCCGCAGCGGCGGCGAATTCCGATAACGGCGATGCGAAGCGCGGCGCCGAAATCTATACACGCTGCGAGGCTTGCCACGCGCTGAATTACAATCGCACCGGTCCGAAGCATTGCGGCGTCGTCACCGTGCCCGGTTTCAACTATTCGCCGGCGATGCGGCACTCAAAGCTCAAATGGGATGAACGAACACTCGACCGGTTTCTCGCCGATCCGCCGAAAGTGGTCCCGGGTACTACCATGACCTACGCCGGAATCGCGAATGCGCGCGAGCGGGCGGACCTGATCGCCTACCTTCGCGACGCCGGGCGCTCAAAAGCATGCAAGTAGTGCTACGAATTCCGGACCCGCGATAGGCGGCCGTACCAAGCACGACGCACCCCGTGCGCAGAAGCTCGTTCGTCGCCCGTGGCACGTCGTATCAAGCACGACGCACTCGATCAGCGTGCTGTGGCTGGTCTAAGGCGCTGTGCGAGTTCCTTGCAGGGATCGGCTCGCTGGGCGCGTTCGGTGATCGCGTAGGCATCAAAGTCGGCGGCGGACTCAGCATCCGAACCATCGTCGTCGCGCTCCAGGAGGCCAATGCTGATGACGCTCCTCCGTTCGTCCGTAGTCAACCAAAATGGCACTCCGATGTCGCGGCGCACGTGGCCGTTGCCCGCCAGGAGCACCACGCCTCGGGTTAGGTAGGGACGGATCGACTGCGCCATGATGAGGTCGCGTGCCATCTGCGCCCGTGCCCGCGCCGGCAGTGCATCGATCGGGAGTAGGTTGCAATGGCCGAGCGCGATGGCCTCCTCGTGCTTGCGCCGGAAGTCGGCGGGTAGCGCGTCGAGCCTAAGCTCATCGCGTGTCCCCGGATCGAGAAGTGCCCGCCAGCCGTCGATCGCCACCTTCATCGCCTTGTCGCGCGACAGGTTCGCCGCGACGATCGGGAGACCGTATTCGAGCGCTAGGGCCACGAACGGACGGTAGGATTCCCAGCGCCAGTCATCGCGCCCCTTGGCTTGTGCAATGAGGTAATCGGCATCCCTCGGCCGCTCGCGCCGGGCACGATCGATGTCGGCCTGGCGATCAGTGTCAAACTGCTCGAACGCTATGGCCGGGCGGGCCCCTTGCACGACCAGCTGTCGCAAGGCGGCGGCGCGCAGCGCGTGCTGTGCGGCATTGTCGTGGACCTCGCCCAGCAACACGATACGGTGGCCCTGCATCACCCGCGCCAGTGCAGTCGGATCCGGGGGAATCGTGACAGGCGCTGCGGTTGCGAGCGTGGCGACCGCAAACAAGCCCAGAAACGCTTGGGTCATGTGCGCAGTTTACGTCGTTCTTCGACCAGATGCGGCGCACTCCGTACGCAGAATTTCGTACTTCGACTTTGGAATTTTTCTGTTTGTTGAAGATTTTCGGCGACTCTCAATTTGCGTTACACAGCCGGCGCACGGATCATCTTCCCTGCTCTCCGTAGGCTCATCGAATCGCGCGAAGCATCGAGCTACCGATATCGAGCTTGACGGAAGTGACCGGTTCCGGTCGTATCGTGTGTATCCCCGCTGCGGTCTACCAGGCGTCCACGATGGGCATCAGCTCCGCGTCGCACATCCGCTCGTACGGCATCCGAAGGCTACAGAGGGCGCTTCGTAGCGGTCCGTCGGCGCTTGATCATGACTAGAAATTATAAAGGCTCGGCGCAAACGTCGCCTTTCGGCATAAAACCAGGCAAATATAACCTCGTCCACACCAGGCATTCTCTATCGCTTCATGATCGAATCATCCCGCGCAAATTCAAAGTGTTGATCCCGCTCAAGCGGCAAACGGCGGTAATCGCTAGATTGCACGCATGAGCCATCCCAGACACTGGACCCTCGGCGTCAAGCTTGCCGTCGTCGGGACGCCGTTCCTGCTCGCGGGCCTCCTCATCATCGCGATCACGCTGTGGGTTTCCTGGCAGCTCGAAGGCGGTGCAGCGGCGGTGAACGAGGCGGGGCGCATGCGAATGCAGGCCGTCCGCCTCTCGCTGTCGATCGCCACCGCCGATGAGAAGGCGCTGCCGGGCTACGTGGCGCAATTCGAGCGGAGCATCGAGCTTCTACGTAACGGCAATCCTGAGCGGCCGCTGTTCGTGCCATGGGACGAGGCCGTACGCGAGGACTTCGCGGTGGTCGAGCACGACTGGTCGCGGTATCGCCGGCAATGGCTTCCGGCACGGTCGGATTCGATGGACACACTGCGCGCGGATACGGCCGCGTTCACGACGCACGTCGACGCACTTGTCGCCGCCATTGAACACCACATGTCGCGCTGGACCGCGCTGCTGCACCTGCTGCAGGTTGCCATGATGGCGCTGGCCGTCATTGGCACGGCGGTACTCCTCTACGTGGGTTATCTATTCGTGCTGGAGCCCGTGGGACAGCTCAAGGAAGCAACCGAGCGCATCCAACGCGGCGATTTCGGCGCACGTGTGCGCCGGATCACGACCGACGAATTCGGCACGCTGGCGCAAGGGTTCAACGGCATGGCCGAGCATTTGCAGTCGATGTATCGGAATCTCGAGCAGCGCGTGGCCGAGAAGACCTCCGAGCTGCAGGAGAAGCGCGAGCGCCTCGAGGCGCTCTATGGCGTAACGGCGCTGGCGGCGACCGCCACGACGCTTGAGGAACTCGCCTCCGGGTTCATACGCAACGTCCGCCGTGTCGCGCGCGCCGACGGCGTCGCGGTGCGCTGGTCCGATGAGGCGAACGAGCGCTACGTGCTGCTTGCAACGGACGGGCTGCCGGCCGGGATGACCGACGCCGAGCAATGCATCAGAGCGGGCGACTGCTTCTGCGGCTCGCAGACCGCGTCGGTCGGTGCGCAGGTCGTCTCGGTCCACGCGATTGGGCCGCAGCGGCTCCCCCACTGCGGGGTGGCCGGCTTCGAGACGGTCGTGTCGCTGCCGATCCGCCAGCACGACCGGCTGATGGGCGAGGTCGACCTCTTCTTTCACAACCGGTACAGCCTCTCGGACGCCGAGCGGTCGCTGCTCGAGGCGCTGGTCGCGCACCTGGCCGGCGCGATGGAGAATCTTCGCCTCAACGCGCTGGAAAAGGAGGCGGCCGTGTCGCAGGAGCGCACGTTCCTCGCGCGCGAGCTGCACGATTCGATCGCCCAGTCGCTCGCCTTCCTGAAGATCCAGGTGCACCTGATGCGCGACGCGCTCGCGGAGGGTGACACGCGACAGGTCGACCTCGCGCTCGACGAGATCGACACCGGCGTGCGCGAATGCTACGGCGACGTGCGCGAGCTGCTGATGCACTTTCGTACACGCGCGAACGCCGAGGACATCGAGCCCGCGCTCCAGACGACGTTGCGCAAGTTCGAGCACCAGACCGGCCTCGGGACGACGATGCGGATGCAGGGCCAGGGGATGCCGCTCGCGCCGGTGCTGCAGGTGCAGGTGCTCCACATCATCCAGGAAGCGCTTTCAAATGTCAGGAAGCACGCCCGGGCGACGCAGGTGTGGCTCGACGTGCAGCAGCAGCCGCAGTGGCGGTTCGAGGTGCGCGATGACGGCGAGGGATTCGCCACGGTAGAAGGCGCGCCCGACGAGACCCACGTCGGGCTGCGTATCATGGCCGAGCGCGCGGAGCGCATCGGCGCAAGCCTCGACGTGGTTTCGACGCCCGGGCGAGGCACGTCGGTGCTGCTGACCCTGCCCCCCGTCGCGCGCCCTCCGCGGGACGAGGCGAGCGTCGCCGAAGCGGCGGCAGTGCACTGACGGCGCGACCCCCATGACATCCGCAGCCGCGCCGCCCATCCGCATCCTCGTTGTCGACGACCACACGCTCTTCCGTCGCGGCGTGACGGCGCTCCTCGCGCGCGATCCGCAGTTCGATGTCGTTGGCGACGCCGCCGACGCGGGCGAGGCGCAACGCCGCGCGCAGGAGCTGAAACCGGACCTCATCCTGCTCGACAATCATTTGCCCGGCGTCAACGGCGTAGACGCGCTGCCCACCCTGCTCGAGGCCGCGCCGGCCGCGCGCGTGCTGATGTTGACGGTCAGCGAGGACGAAGCCGATCTTTCGGCCGCGCTGCGCAACGGCGCCGCCGGCTATCTGCTGAAGACGATCGAGGGCGACGCGCTCGCCCGGGCGATCGTGCGCGCGATGCGCGGTGAGGCCGTCGTCGCCGACGAGATGACGGGCAAACTCGTCGCCGCCTATCGCGGCGCAACGGCGGCACCGGAGCGGCCCGCGGCGCCCGCTTCGCCGCTTGCCCAGCTATCGCCGCGCGAGCTCGAGATCCTGCGCGGCGTCGCGCGCGGTGCGAGCAACAAGACGATCGCGCGCGATCTCGGCATCGCCGAGACCACCGTCAAGATCCACGTCCAGCACGTGCTGCGCAAGCTTGGCGTCGCCTCGCGCGTCCAGGCGGCCGTTATCGCGACCGAGCACGGTCTCGATTGACCTGGATCAAGCCGGAAGCGTTTTCCGCCCCCGCTAGTACTTCAGGACGATGCCGGCGCACTGCCGCATCGTTCTTCCGCGCTCGTGTCGCCTCCCGACGGATGGATCCCGCCGGTCGGGCCGGCTTCGCATACTCCATGCATTCCCAGGAGAAGGGCGAGGTCATGAGCAAGACGGGTCAGGCGCTGTCGGTGCTGATTGTCAGCACGCTCGCATTCACGGTGTGCTTCATGGTCTGGATGATGTTCGGCGTCATCGGCATCCCGATCAAGAAGACGCTGAATCTCAACGCCACGGAGTTCGGTCTGCTGACGGCGATGCCGGTGCTTACGGGCTCGCTGATCCGCGTTCCTCTCGGCATGTGGACCGACAAGTTCGGTGGCCGCATCGTGCTGTTCGTCCTGATGCTGCTTTGCGTCGTGCCGATCTGGCTGATCGCGCACGCGACCGAGTTCTGGCAATACCTCGTGCTCGGCCTCTTCGTCGGCGTCGCCGGCGGCTCGTTCTCGGTCGGGACGCCCTACGTCGCGCGCTGGTTCCCCAGAAAGCGCCAGGGGTTTGCGATGGGCGTCTACGGCGCCGGCAATTCCGGCGCCGCGGTGAACAAATTCGTCGCCCCCGCGCTGGTCGTTGCGTTCGGGTGGGCGATGGTGCCTCAGGTCTACGCCGCGATCATGCTCGGCACCGCGCTGCTGTTCTGGATCTTCAGCTACTCCGACCCGGGCCACCTGGTCGATTCGAAGATCACCTGGCGGCAGCAGATTCTCGCGCTGAAGGATCCGAAGGTCTGGAAGCTGTGCCAGTACTACTCGATCGTGTTCGGCGGCTACGTCGCGATGAGCCTGTGGATGGTCCAGTACTACGTCGGCGAATTCGGCCTCGACATCCGCGCCGCCGCGCTGCTGGCGGCGTGCTTCTCGCTACCCGGCGGCGTGCTGCGCGCGGTCGGCGGCTGGATCTCGGACAAGTACGGCGCCCATAGCGTCACCTGGTGGGTGCTGTGGGTGAGCTGGTTCTGCCTGTTCCTGCTCTCGTACCCTCAGACCGACATGACGATCACGACCGTCGACGGGCCGAAGTCGTTCCACGTCGGACTGAACGTCTGGATGTTCACCGCGCTGATGTTCGTGCTCGGTATCGCCTGGGCGTTCGGGAAGGCGTCGGTGTTCAAGTACATCTCGGACGACTATCCGGTCAACATCGGCGTGATCTCCGGGGTGGTCGGGCTAGCGGGCGGCATGGGCGGATTCATCCTGCCGATCATGTTCGGCGCGCTGATGGACATCACCGGCATCCGCTCGTCGGCGTTCATGCTGATGTACGGCGTCGTCTGGGTCTCGCTCACCTGGATGTACTGGACCGAGGTGCGCGGCGCCGAGGTGATGGGGAGCAAGTCGAAGCAGTTCCGTCTCAACGGTTGATCCACTTTAGTCGAACGGGGATTCCAATGAACACAACATCCAACGCCGCCGCCGCCGTCGTCGTTCCAAGGACGGGAAGCCGCGCCGACATCGCCGACTGGCGTCCCGAGGACAGCGAGTTCTGGGAGCGCCCAGGCAAGCGGATCGCCTACCGCAACCTCGCGCTGTCGGTGCCGGCGCTCCTGTGCGGCTTCGCCGTATGGGGCATGTGGGGAATCATCACGGTCCAGATGCTGAACCTGGGTTATCCGTTCACGCAGGCGGAGCTCTTCACGCTGACGGCGATCGCCGGGATCGCCGGCGCGACAATGCGGATCCCCGCGTCATTCTTCATCCGCGTCGCCGGCGGCCGCAACACGATATTCCTGACTACCGCGATGCTGCTGGCGCCCGCGATTGGCACCGGAATCGTGCTGCAGCACAAGGACTGGCCGCTGTGGGCGTTCCAGCTGATGGCGCTGTGGTCGGGCGTGGGCGGCGGCAACTTCGCGAGCTCGATGTCGAACATCAGCACGTTCTTCCCGAAGCGGCTGCAGGGCACCGCGCTCGGCATCAACGCCGGCATCGGCAATTTCGGCGTGACCAGCATGCAGATCGTGATCCCGCTGATGATGACCATCGGAATCTTCGGCGCGCTGGGTGGCGAGCCAATGACGCTTCTGAAGGACAGCGGATGGATCTTCGGCAAAATCCACGCGGGCACGCAGACGTGGATCCAGAACGCCGGCTTCGCGTGGGTGCTCTCGCTGGTGCCGCTGTCGATCCTGTGCTGGCTCGGGATGAACAACCTGAAGACGGTATCGCCCGATACCGGCCATCCGATCGCGGCGTTCCTCAAGATCACGTGGCTGTACACGCTGGCCTTCATCCCGTCGATCCTCGGCCTGTACCTGTACCTGCCGAAACCCACCGGCCTCGGCGTCATCAGCATGTGGGTCGCCATTCCGCTCGACGTGATCGCCGCGCTGGTGGTGATGCGGCTCGCCGCGTTCGGCCCGATGAAGGAGGCCGTTGCGAAGCAGTTCGCGATCTTCCGCGACAAGCACACATGGGCCTTGACGGCGCTCTACATCGTCACTTTCGGCTCGTTCATCGGCTTCTCGATGGCGCTGCCGCTGTCGATGAAGGTGATCTTCGGCGTGAGCCACGTGCGCGACGCGGCCGGGGTGCTCCAGCACACGGCCAACAACCCGAACGCGCCCGCGGTGCTCGCCTACGCCTGGATCGGACCGTTCGTCGGTGCGCTGATCCGGCCGGTGGGCGGCTGGATCGCCGACAAGGTCGGCGGCTCGATCGTCACGCAGGTGATCTCGGTCGTGATGGTGATTGCGTCCGTCGCCGTGGGCCACGTGATGCTGGAGGCGTACCAGTCGCCGACACCCGAGCAGTACTTCCTGCCCTTCATGCTGCTGTTCGTGCTGCTGTTCGCGGCGAGCGGCATCGGCAACGGCTCGACGTTCCGCACCATCGGCGTGATCTTCGACCGGCAGCAGGCCGGCCCGGTGCTGGGCTGGACGTCGGCGGTCGCCGCCTACGGTGCGTTCGTCGCTCCGATCGTGATCGGCAACCAGATCAACGCCGGCACGCCGCAGATCGCGATGTACGGCTTTGCCGTGTTCTACGCGCTGTGCCTCGTTCTCAACTGGTGGTTCTACCTGCGCCGCAATGCGTATGTGAAGAATCCATGATCCTCGTTCCCTCTCGACGCGATTTCCGCGGAGACCCGCAATGAGCCATTTCCTCGACCGCCTCAACTACTTCTCCAACCCGAAGGAACGGTTTTCCGGCGACCATGGGGTTGCGACCGGCGAAGACCGCACGTGGGAGGACGCGTATCGCAACCGCTGGGCGCACGACAAGATCGTGCGCTCCACGCACGGCGTGAACTGCACGGGGTCCTGCTCGTGGAAGATCTACGTGAAGGGCGGCATCGTCACGTGGGAAACGCAGCAGACCGACTACCCGCGCACGCGCTTCGACATGCCCAACCACGAGCCGCGCGGCTGCGCGCGCGGCGCGTCGTACAGCTGGTACCTGTACAGCGCGAACCGCGTGAAATACCCGATGGTGCGCGCGCGGCTGCTCAAGCACTGGCGTGCGGCGCGCCTCGCGCACGATCCGGTGGACGCGTGGGCGTCGATCGTCGAGTCCGGCGAGAAGCGCCGCGACTACCAGAAGGTGCGGGGCCTGGGCGGCTTCGTGCGCTCGAGCTGGGACGAGGTGAACGAGATCGTCGCCGCGGCGAACGTATACACGATCAAGAAGCACGGGCCGGATCGCGTCATCGGCTTCTCGCCGATTCCCGCGATGTCGATGGTGAGCTACGCCGCCGGCAGCCGTTACCTGAGCCTGATCGGCGGCGTGTGCATGAGCTTCTACGACTGGTACTGCGACCTGCCGCCGTCGAGCCCGCAGGTCTGGGGCGAGCAGACCGACGTGCCCGAATCGGCCGACTGGTACAACTCGAGCTACATCATCGCGTGGGGCAGCAATGTGCCGCAGACGCGCACGCCCGACGCGCACTTCTTCACCGAGGTCCGCTACAAGGGGGCGAAGACCGTCGCAGTGACGCCAGACTATTCGGAGGTCGCCAAGCTCGCCGACATCTGGATGCATCCCAAGCAGGGCACGGACGCCGCGGTAGCCATGGCGATGGGTCACGTGATCCTGAAGGAGTTCTACTTCCCCGGGGAAGGCAAGGAGCGCAGCGCGTACTTCGACGACTACGTCCGCCGTTACACCGACATGCCGATGCTGGTGATGCTGAAGGAGCAGACGCTGCCGTCCGGAGCGAAGGTCGTGGTGCCGGACCGCTACATCCGCGCCTCCGACTTCAACGGCAAGCTGGGCCAGGCGAACAATCCCGAGTGGAAGACCGTCGCATTCGACGAATCGGGCAAGGTCGTGCTGCCCAACGGCACCATCGGCTTTCGCTGGGGCCCCGAAGGCCGTGCCGACCAGGGGCAATGGAACCTCGAGGCGAAGGAAGCGCAGCGCGGCCAGGATGTGAAGCTCAAGCTGTCGGTGCTCGAAGGCGACGCACCGAGCAGGGAAACGGCGAAGGTCGGGTTTCCGTACTTCGGGGGCATCGCGCGCGAGCATTTTACGAGCAGTGCGCTCGGGGGCGACAGCGCCGACGTATTGGTGCGCACGGTGCCCGTGCAGCGCATCGCGCTCGGCAAGGAGGGCGAGGAGCGCGAGGCGCTGGTCGCCACGGTATTCGACCTGCAGGTCGCGAACTACGGTATCGCCCGCGGGCTGCCGGGCGAGCTTGCGGCGAAGGGCTTCGACGACGACACGCCGTACACGCCGGCCTGGCAGGAGCGGATCACTGGCACGCCACGCGCGCAGGTGATCAGCGTCGCGCGGCAGTTCGCCGAGAACGCGCACAAGACGCAGGGCCGCTCGATGGTGATCATCGGCGCCGCGATGAATCACTGGTACCACTCGGACATGAACTACCGCGGCATCATCAACATGCTGATGCTGTGCGGCTGCATCGGTAAGAGCGGCGGCGGCTGGGCGCATTACGTGGGGCAGGAGAAGCTCCGCCCGCAGACCGGCTGGACCGCGCTCGCGTTCGCGCTCGACTGGATCCGCCCGCCGCGGCAGCAGAACAGCACGAGCTTCTTCTACGCGCACACCGATCAGTGGCGCTACGAGAAGCTCACGATGGGCGAGGTGATCTCTCCTCTCGCGGACAAGAAGCTGTACGGCGGCAGCATGATCGACTACAACGTGCGCGCCGAGCGCATGGGCTGGCTGCCGTCCGCGCCGCAGCTCAAGACGAACCCGCTGCAGGTCGTGCGCGACGCGCAAGCCGCGGGAAAGGATCCGACGGAGTACACGGTCAGGGCGCTGAAGGACGGGACGCTCGCGATGAGCTGCGAGGACCCGGATCACCCGAGCAACTGGCCGCGCAACCTCTTCGTGTGGCGGTCGAACCTGCTGGGCTCGAGCGGCAAGGGGCACGAGTATTTCCTCAAGCACCTGCTCGGAACGAGCAACGGCGTGCAGGGCAAGGACCTCGGGCCGCAAGAGGCAAAGCCCGAGGAAGTGGTCTGGCACGACCAGGCGCCCGAAGGCAAGCTCGACCTCCTCGTCACGCTCGACTTCCGGATGAGCACGACGTGCCTGTACTCGGACATCGTGCTGCCGACGGCGACCTGGTACGAGAAGAACGACCTCAACACGAGCGACATGCATCCGTTCATCCACCCGCTGTCGACCGCGGTGGACCCGGCGTGGCAATCGCGCAGCGACTGGGAGATCTACAAGGGCTTCGCGAAGAAGTTCAGCGAGGTCTGCGTCGGGCATCTCGGCGTCGAGCGCGAGATCGTGCTCACGCCAATGATGCACGACAGTCCTGGCGAGCTCGCGCAGCCGCTCGACGTCAAGGAATGGAAGCGCGGCGAGGTCGACCTCATCCCCGGCAAGACGGCGCCGCAGATCGCGGTGGTCGAGCGCGACTATCCGAATGTCCACCGGCGCTTCACGGCGCTGGGACCCCTCATGGGCAAGGTCGGCAACGGCGGCAAGGGCATCGCCTGGAACACGCAGACCGAGGTGAAGCAACTGGGCGAGCTCAACGGCATGGTCGATGCCGAAGGCGCGACCCGCGGCATGCCGCGCATCGAGTCCGACATCGACGCCTGCGAGGTGATCCTCCAGCTCGCGCCCGAGACCAACGGGCATGTGGCGGTCAAGGCCTGGGAGGCGCTTTCCAAAGTCACGGGCCGCGAGCACGCGCACCTCGCGCAGTACCGCGAAGACGAGAAGATCCGCTTCCGTGACGTGCAGGCGCAACCGCGCAAGATCATCAGCTCGCCTACCTGGAGCGGCATCGAGAGCGAGGCCGTCTCGTACAACGCCGGTTACACCAACGTTCACGAGCTGATCCCGTGGCGGACGCTGACGGGGCGCCAGCAGTTCTACATGGACCATCCGTGGATGATCGCCTTCGGCGAGGGATTCTCCAGCTACCGGCCGCCGGTCGACCTCAAGACCACCGCCGGCATCCACAATGTCAGGGGCAACGGCAATCCCGAGATCCTGCTCAACTTCATCACGCCGCACCAGAAGTGGGGGATCCACTCGACGTACACCGACAATCTGATCATGCTGACGCTGAGCCGCGGCGGGCCCTGCGTGTGGATCAGCGAGGATGACGCGAAGCGCGCCGGCATCGTCGACAACGACTGGATCGAGCTCTTCAACGTCAACGGCGCAATTGCGGCGCGCGCGGTGGTGAGCCAGCGCGTCAAGCCCGGCATGGTGATGATGTATCACGCGCAGGAGAAGATCATCAACACGCCGGGGTCGGAGATCACCGGCGTGCGCGGCGGCATCCACAACTCGGTGACGCGGATCGTGCTGAAGCCGACGCACATGATCGGCGGCTACGCGCAGTTCGCCTATGGATTCAACTACTACGGGACGATCGGCACCAATCGCGACGAGTTCGTCGTCGTGCGCAAGATGGCCAAGGTCGACTGGCTCGATACGCCGGTCGGTCAGGAGCTGATTCGCCCGACGCAAGCGCAAGGAGAGTCCGTATGAACCCCCACGCTCACATTCGTTCGCTGCCCCCAAAGGGGGCGCTGGCCTTTCTTGAGGCGGCTCTGCGGGAGGCCGTATGAAGGTCCGCGCGCAGATCGGCATGGTGCTGAACCTCGACAAGTGCATCGGCTGCCATACCTGCTCGGTCACCTGCAAGAACGTGTGGACCAGCCGGCCCGGGATGGAATACGCGTGGTTCAACAACGTCGAGACCAAGCCCGGCATCGGCTATCCAAAGGAGTGGGAGAACCAGGACAAGTGGAATGGCGGCTGGATCCGCAAGGCGGACGGACGCATCGAGCCTCGGCAGGGCGCGCGGTGGAAGCTCCTGATGCGCATCTTCGCCAACCCCAACCTGCCGCAGATCGACGACTACTACGAGCCGTTCACGTTCGACTACGACCACCTGCAGTCGGCGCCCGAGATGAAGGCGGCGCCGACGGCGCGGCCGCGCAGTCTCATCACCGGCATGCAGATGGACAAGATCGTCTGGGGCCCGAACTGGGAGGAGATCCTGGGCGGCGAGTTCGCCAAGCGCTCGGCCGACCGCAACTTCGACGACGTGCAGAAGGACATCTACGGCCAGTTCGAGAACACCTTCATGATGTACCTCCCCCGGCTGTGCGAGCACTGCCTCAACCCGGCGTGCGTCGCGAGCTGCCCGTCGGGATCGATCTACAAGCGCGAGGAGGACGGCATCGTGCTGATCGATCAGGACAAGTGCCGCGGCTGGCGGATGTGCGTCAGCGGCTGCCCCTACAAGAAGATCTACTACAACTGGAAGAGCGGCAAGGCCGAGAAGTGCATCTTCTGTTACCCGCGCATCGAGGCGGGTCAGCCGACGGTGTGCTCCGAGACCTGCGTCGGCCGCATCCGCTACCTCGGCGTCCTGCTCTACGACGCCGACCGCATCGCCGGAAGCGGCGAGCGTCGAGAAGGACCGTGACCTCTACCAGGCGCAGCTCGACATCTTCCTCGACCCCGACGATACGAAGGTGATCGAGCAGGCGCGCGCCGACGGCATTCCCGACAATTGGCTCGAGGCCGCGCGGCGCAGCCCCGTCTACAAGATGGCGGTGGACTGGAAGGTGGCGCTCCCGCTGCATCCGGAATACCGGACGCTGCCGATGGTCTGGTACGTGCCGCCGCTCTCGCCGATCACCGCCGCCGCCAACGCGGGGCAGGTGGGGACCAACGGCGAGATTCCCGACGTCAATCAGCTGCGCATTCCGGTGAAATACCTCGCCAACCTGCTGACGGCCGGTGACACGGTGCCCGTCGTGCGCGCGCTCGAGCGGATGCTCGCGATGCGCGCCTACCAGCGCGCCAAGCACGTCGACGGGCGAGGCCAATCTCGGTGCGCTGAAGCAGGTGGGCCTCACCCAGGCCGAGGTCGAGGACATGTACCGCGATCATGGCGATCGCCAACTACGAGGACCGCTTCGTCATCCCGTCCACGCACCGCGAATACGCGGAGAACACGTTCAACGTGCGCGGCGGCTGCGGCTTCTCGTTCGGCAACGGCTGCTCCGAGGGCACCAGCGAGACGAGCCTCTTCGGCAGCGAGAAGAAGCGCACGATTCCGATCAAGGCGATGGTATGAGCGTCCTGGCCAGAGCGCGTGAGCGCGTCGGGCACGCTGCGCGTGCTGGCCGCGCTGCTCGCCTACCCGATGCCGAGGTGCGCCGCCATCTGCCCGAGATGGGCGAGATCCTTCGCCGCGAACGGGCGCTGCCCGCCCGACCGGCTCGACGAGCTCGACGCGCTGCATGGCGAAGCGCTGCGCGCGCCGATCCGCTCGACAGCGAGGCCGAGTACGTCGAGCTCTTCGACCGCGGCCGCGGCCACCTCGCTGCACCTGTTCGAGCACGTGCACGGCGACTCGCGCGACCGCGGGCCGGCGATGATCGACCTCGCGCGGACCTACGAAAAGGCGGGCCTGCTGCTCGCGCCCGGCGAGCTGCCCGACTACCTGCCGGCGGTGCTGGAGTTCGTCTCGACGCAGCCGCCGCGCGAGGCGCGGGCGTTCCTGGCCGAGATGGCGCACATCCTCAATGCGCATGTTCGCGCGCGCTGCAGCAAGCGCGAGAGCGCTTACGCGAGCGTGCTGGGCGCGCTGCTGGAGCTCGCGGGCGAGAAGGCGCGGCCGGTCGCGCCGGCAGCCGAGGAGCCGCTGGACGAGAGCCTGGGCCGAGCCGCCGGTGTTCGACGGCTGCTGCGGCCAAGGGCCAGGCGCGGCCCGGCCAGCCGCAACCGATCCGGATCGATCCGCACTAGCGACCACGGCAGGAGCCGCCACATGAGCACGCTACGTCAACAATCTCGTGTTCGTCGTCTACCCGTACATCTGCCTGGCGGTGTTCCTCATGGGCAGCCTCGCCCGCTTCGACCGCGACCAGTACACGTGGAAGAGCGACTCGTCGCAAATGTTGCGCACCGGCACGCTGCGCTGGGGCAGCAACCTGTTCCACGTCGGCATCCTGTTTCTGTTTTTCGGCCACTTGTTCGGACAGCTCACGCCGCACTGGATGTACGAGCCATTCATCAGCGCGCCGCAGAAGCAATTGCTGGCGATCGTCTCGGGCGGCGTGGCAGGCTCGGCGTGCTTCGTCGGGCTGACGCTGCTCCTGCACCGGCGCATCTTCGATCCCCGCATTCGGCTGACCAGCCACCGCACCGACCTCGCGATCCTCGTGATCCTGTGGCTGCAGTTGTGCCTCGGGCTCGTCACGCTGCCGTTGTCTTGGGAACATCGCCAGGACGCAGGCACCATGCTGATCCTCGCGAGCTACCTGCAGGGCATCGCTACGCTGCAGCCCGACGCCGGCGCGCTGGCAGGGGTGGCGTGGCCCTTCAAGGTGCACATGCTGCTCGGGATGACGATCTTCCTGCTCTTCCCGTTCAGCCGGCTGGTGCACGTGTGGAGCGGCTTCGCGGCGATCGGACTACCTGTTCCGCCCGTACCAGCTGGCGCGCAGCCGGCGCCTCAACGTGCCGACGGGCCGCAATTTTCCGAGCCAGCCTGGCGCCGCCGAGTAGAGGAGAGCGCGATCATGGACGCCATTGCCGACACCAGCATCGCCAGCATCAATGGCGTCGCGCTGCACGCACCCGGCGAGTCCGTCGCGCCGGAAGTACTGCGCCAGCGCGCATGCACGGAGCTATTGCGCCAGGCCGCGCAACGCGCGGGGCTTCTCGCTGAGGACGATTCGCCCGCCGTCGACGGAGTCATAAGCGAAGCCGCCGCCCTCGCGATCGAGACGCTGCTCGAGCAGGCGCTCAACATTCCGGAGCCGTCGGAGGACGCGTGCCGGCGCCATCATGCAGCGAACGAAGCGACATATCGCACCGGCGAACGCGTGCTCGCGCGGCACATCCTGTTCGCGGTCACACCTGGCGTCGACGTCGTCGCCCTGCGCAAGCGCGCGGAGGTGGCTCTGCTCGACGTCCGCTGCCACGACGACAAGTCCGGCAGCCGTTTCGCCGAGGTCGCCCGCGCATTGTCCAACTGTCCCAGCGGTGCCGACGGCGGCGATCTGGGATGGATCGCTGCGTCGGAATGCGCACCCGAGTTTGCGCGCGAAGTGTTTGGGCATGCCGAAATCGGCGTGCTGCCGCGGCTCGTGCACAGCCGTTTCGGCCTGCATGTCGTCGAGGTGGTGGCGCGCGAGCCCGGCGCCGCCCGACCGTTCGAGTCGGTGCGCGGTGAAGTTGCCATGGCGTTGCGCCAACGGGCCTACGTCACCGCATTGCGCCAATACCTTCGTCTTCTGGCGGGCGACGGAACGATCGTCGGCGTGGATCTCGACGCCGCCGACACGCCGCTGCTGCAGTGATGACTTCGGCTGTTTCGAGGCACGGCGATGCCTGAACTTTGCATTTCCGGCTTCGACGACCTGCTGCGCGCCGCACGGCAGCAGCCGCAACCGCAGCGGATGCTGTTCGTTTTCGCGGGCGCAGAGCTGCCCGAGGGCGCGACTCCGGAACAGCGCCAGCGCTTTGCAGAAGGCGCGGGTGGCGCACTGGTGCCGCGGATGTGCGTCGACAAGGTCCCGGACGAGGTCGGGGCGTTCGCGGATCTGGTCGAGGAGTCGCGCGCGTCGGGGCCCGACTGGGCGATCATGTTCGTCGCCGCACTCGGCGGGCACGGCGACCGCTACCCGACCTCGGCGGAGGCCGAGGCGCCGCTGCGACGCATGGTCGAGGCCATCAAGGCTGGCACGTACGGCTCGTACATACCATTCGATCGTACTGGCCGGCCTGTCGTGTTCGATTGACTTGCGTTGATCGATCCGGTCATCCAACCGCGGCGACCGCACAGCGCCGGCGGCGACAAACGCCAAACATGCAGAACATAAAAGCTCCCGATATCGGCCCCGTTGCCGCTTCGCGCGGGTTTGCGCTCTGGAACCTCGGGTTCCGGCCCTTCTATCTTGCCGCGAGCGCGTTCGCCGCGCTGTCAATCCTGCTCTGGATCTGCCAGTACACGGGCAACCTCCCCGCTGCGTATCTCGCGACGCCTTCGCTGCACGGCCACGAGATGCTCTATGGTTACGCGATGGCGGTCGTCGCCGGCTTCTTGCTGACCGCTGTGCCCAACTGGACCGGGAAGCCGACGGCGACCGGTGGAACGCTGGCCGTGCTCGTCGCGCTCTGGCTTGCCGGTCGCATGCTCGTGCTGATGCCTTATCCCATGGCCGCCGCCGCCGTGGACGCGGCTTTCCCGGTCGCAATCGCCGCTGCGATCACCGGGCCGCTCGTGCAAAGCAGGAACCGGCGCAACTACTTCTTGATCGCGATCCTGCTGGCATTGGGCACCGCCAACCTGACGTTTCATCTCGCGCAGCTCGAGCTTTTCGCGTGGCCCGCGCGGGCGTGCCTCCAGGCCGGCCTTGACATCGTCCTGCTCGTCATGGCGGTAATGGCCGGTCGCGTGATCCCGATGTTCACGAACAACGGCATCCCCGGGGTCCGTGCAACGCGGCACCCGGTCGTCGAGAAGCTCGCGCTGGGTGGCGTGTTGCTGCTGCTTGCGCTCGACCTGCTCCCGGCGGCGCCATTGCTCGTCGCATCGCTTGCACTGACCGTCGCATTGGTGCACGCGGTGCGCCTATGGCTTTGGCAGCCATGGCGAACGCTGCGCACGCCGATCGTATGGGTGCTGCATCTTGGCTACGCCTGGATCGTCGTCCATCTCGTGTTGCGAGCGCTCGCGGCGGCCGGCTTCATCGCCGCCGTGTTCGCGGTGCACGCGCTCACCATCGGCGCGATCGGTGGCCTGACGATCGGGATGATGACGCGCACCGCGCGCGGCCACACCGGACGACCGCTGGTCGCCGATCGCTTCGAATGTGCGTGCTACGGACTCGTCGCGCTCGCGGCGGGCATCCGGGTCTTTGGCGGGATGGGGCTTTCGCACATGTATCTCGCGACTGTCGTTGCATCCGGGGTGTGCTGGTCCGCCGCGTTTGCGCTCTATGCCGTCCGTTACTGGCCGATCCTGTCGCGCGGCCGGCTGGATGGCAAGCCGGGATAGGACGCGCCGCGTCGACGCTTCGATAACCGATACTCAGGATCCTTCCATGAACTTGCCGACCGACATCTTTCCCGACCATCACCGTCACTGCGACGATCTTTTCGTTGCCGCCGAGGAGTCAGCGCAACACGGCGACTGGCCGGCGACCGCCCATGCATTCGCGCATTTCCGCGACCAGATGAGCGCGCATTTCGAAGCCGAGGAGGGCCTGCTTTTCCCGGCCTTCGAGGCGGCAACCGGGATGACCCATGGCCCGACGGAGATGATGCGTCACGAGCACGAGCAGATGCGCGCGCTGCTCGCGCAGCTCGAGTCCGCCTGTGAGGCGCAAGACGAAGATGGCTACGCAGGCGTCGCCGAGACGCTGCTGATGCTAATGCAGCAGCACAACATGAAGGAGGAAAACATTCTTTATCCGATGTGTGACCAGGCGCTGGAAGCGGACACCGAGCTCGTCGGGAAGATGCGCGCCCTGCTCGAGCGACGCGATGCGTGAGCCACGTCGTATCGATGGCCGGGACATGCTCCCGCCGGAACCGCTGGAACGGGCGCTGGCTGAATTGGCTACGCTCGCCCCCGGGGAGGATCTGGTGATGCTGCTCCGCTGCGAGCTATTGCCTCTCTATGCAATGCTCGACCGGAATGGCATTCGCTACCATGCGAAGCTCTTGCCTGACGGTACGAATGAAATCCGGATCCAGAGGGAATAGCGGCGCGGTCAATATGCGGCCTGCGCTGTCGTTCGAACAGGCGCCCCCGATCTCCGTACCGTACCGGTTCTTCCTCACGGCACCCCTGTTTGGCGCCGTCGCAGGCCTGATTCTCGCCTTGATGGGACCGGAAACGTTCGAGTCGCGCTGGTCGCGTGGCGCGTTGGCGATGACCCATCTGATCGTCGTCGACTTCATGCTGCAGACGATGTGCGGGTCACTGCTGCAATTCGTGGCCGTTGTCGCGGGGGCGAACATCTGGCGGCCGCGCTTGGTGGCGGCTATCGTCCATCCGTTGATCACCGCGGGCGCGGTCCTTCTCGCGTCCGCTTTTCTGTTCGGGCGGCCAGAGTTGTTTCTACTTGCGGCATGCGTCTTCGTGGCAGCTCTGGGCTTTTTCCTGGCCGTAATGGCCGCGGCATTGCTGCGCACGCCGGCACGCGGCATGAGCATCCACGTCCTGCGTCTCGCCGTGCTGGGGCTGCTGGTCGCCGTGGCGCTGGGCGCGACGCTTGCAGTGACGCTCGGCCTGGGACTGAATCTGAATCCAGGACTGACGCTGCCAGCGCTGATCAACGTGCACGTCGCCTGGGGGCTGGGTGGGTGGGCGCTGATGCTGGTAATCGGGGTCTCGTACATGGTCGTGCCGATGTTTCAGCTGACACCAGGCTATCCGGTATGGTTCACGCGCGCGCTTCCGGCTGGACTATTCCTCGTGCTTTGCGTGTGGACGCTGCAGCTCATTCCCGGCATGGGCGCGGAACAGCCATGGCAGGCCGGCGCAGGGCTGGTCGGCGTCGCGCTCGCCGGATCATACGCGGCGGTCACGCTCTGGCTGCAATCGCGCCGCCGGCGCCGTCAGACCGACGCCACCTTCGTTCTATGGCGCGGAGCCATGCTCTCGCTCTGCGCATTCTCCGCGTCATGGATCGCATTCGAGGCCTTGCCGCAACTAGGTGATCATCCACGCGCACCGCTCTGGCTGGGCGTTCTCGCCCTGTCGGGGCTATTCCTCTCGGTCATCACCGGCATGTTGTATAAGATCATGCCGTTTCTCAACTGGCTGCATCTGCAGCAGCTGGGTGGCACAGGCATCGTGATACCCAACATGAAGCAGATGATTCCTGAGGCGTCGATGCGCGGTCAGATGCTGCTGCACTTCGCCGCACTGGGATTGCTTCTCGCCGCCGTGCCATGGAATGTGCTGGCCATGCCGGCTGGGCTTGCGCTGACGGCCTCTTGTCTTTGGCTCGAATGGAATCTGGTGAGTGCGGCGCGCATGTATGCGATCAATCGCGACATAATCCGCGCGGGGGCCGCCAGAAGCGCAGTCCCGTCCCATTGACTCCAGTCGAACCGACCGCCGTACATGCGTCATCACGGATCTGGCATCACCGCGGGCCGGCGCCTGATGCGGTCACGGGGGCCTTCACCATCACCTTTGGCGGCTGACGGAAGGGCTGGATGCCGAGGGCTGCGTAGATTTCCGAGGGGTAGTACGCAACGCCTTCCTTCATCACAAGACTCACATCGCGCACCGCCGAGATGTCTTGAGTCGGATCCCGGTCGACCAGAATCAGGTCCGCGAGCTTGCCGACGGCAACCGATCCCGCGAGAGCGGACAGCTGCGTGTACTTCGCGCCGTTCCGGGTTGCGATCTGAAGCGCCTCGGCCGGGCTGATACCGGCCTGCACGTAAATCTCCAGCTCGCGATGCAGAGTGAAGCCGGCGATACTGTCCGTCCCGGCAACAAACGGTATGCCCGCGGCGTGCATGCGACGCGTGAGCTCGAGGAGCTTCGCGTAGGAAGCGCGAAATCGCGTCACGTTCTGCGCGTTGACATCGATCGAGTTCGCCAACCAAGCTCTTTGCACCGTAGGCGGCATATGGCCGGCGACCATTCGATAAGCTGGATTGGGCTGACCCTGCAGCTGCGTGAATGCAGGCTCGAATACGGCGATGGTGGTGTCGATGACCGTTCCCCGTGCGCGGAGGAGGTCGAAGAAGGCCTTTGCGTTTTCGGAGGTGAGATCGATATCCGCCGCATTGTCGCCGACCAGGTAGAAGCGCAGCAGCGTCCGCGTATCATCGTCGGGCTTGACCAGGAAATTCAGCATCACCTGGTTGATGTGCTGGACTTCGTCGTACCCCGCTCGAACGGCATCTTCTGCCCTCATGAATGCCGGGATGTGACCACTGACCCGCATGCCTCTCGCATGGGCGTATTCCGCGAGCGGCGCAACCCATTCGGGCCGGATCGAGTTGTAGAGCTTGATCTGGCGCCGGCCTCGCTGCGCGTACCAGTCGATGGCAGCCTTGCCTTCCTCAAGCGTGTCGATGACGATTCCAAGGCGCGCCGCGTACGAGCTGTTGCCTTCGATGAACCCGGTCGGCACGATGCGCGGGCCTACGATATTCCCATCCTCGATATCGGTGCGCAGTTCTTCCAGTCTGCGGTTGTCGTTGCCCATGTCGCGGACGGTCGTCACGCCGCCGGCAATCTGCAGCATCGCGTTCCACCGCCATTCATGGTCGTGCATGTCGAAGAGGCCCGGCAGCAGGCAGCGGCCCTCGCCATCGATGATCGTCGCGGGATCGTGCGCCTCGGAGCCGGGAGCTTCGATCGAGGCGATTCGGCCGCGGAAGACGTAGACGTCGTAGGGGCCGCCCATCGTTGCGGTCTCCGAGTCGAAAACGCGGACCGCACGGATAAGAATCGGGCCTTCGAACCGATGGGCAAGAGTTTCCGCGAGAGACCGGAGAAGGTCGCGCTCGGCCCGCTGCTGCAGGTCCAGAAGCTCGTCAGCGCGATTCTCCCAGTCCGCCCGGATCGTCGCAAAACCGGGGTAGACCACGGCAAAGAAGCGTCGTGTCGCATCGTTGCTCAACCAGATCAACTGCGGTGAGACGTCGAGCCCGAAGATGGCGTAGAGCGCGACGTCGACCTGTCCGGACGCGGATCGGAGCGTCGTTTCCTTCAGCATCTTGATGGAAAGTTGTCCGCCAGGCAGTGCGGATAGCGGTCGCCCGGGTTGTCGCAGCAATGCCCGCGCGATGATGGCGGTGGGCTCGAAGCTGCTCTCTACCGGCACGTAAACCGCGGAAAGCTGCCCCTCGCGCTCGCCGGCGTCGGCCCGCGACTTCCATCGCGCCTTGCCGGACGCGTAGTCGAAGGTTTCGTCGACCGGCGCTCCGAATTCGGACTTGCCGGTTGCATGGTAGCGAAGGAAGCGACCCGCCTCGTCGACCTGTATTTCCTCATGGAGCATTGGGCCGCGTCCGTTATTCGACCAAGCAAACTCGACGCTGGTGCGCCCGTTATCGGACGATACGGCGACCTGCTGGCCCGCGTGCTTGCCTTGAAACGCGACGGAATAGGTCGTCGTGGTTGCGGCGTGGACCATGCACGCAAAGGACAGCAAGCACGAAGAGACAAATACCTTGCGGATTGGCATCGACTGCCTCCGAATCGCGAGTGCGGTTACGTCACGTCAAGGCCTTTTGGGGCCGGTGCAAGCGAAGTGCATCGTGTTTGCGAGGAACGGAAACAACGAGTTTACGCCGCCGCGTCACCGCGGCCTTGTTGGCTTTGAAGTCCGGTGCCGATTTCCGCGACCTTCAATCAGTCCGCGAGGGCGGCCGATCTTGGTCGCCTCGCCGAAGGTATAGCCGCAGACGTGCCGAACGCGCTGACCGCGAAGTCGAAATTCCAAGCCTTGGCTGCGTACAAGTCAATGCCCCATTGCCTTCGTCCCACCGGCACCGCTGCGCTGGCGGCCCTGGCCAGGCGCAGCGTGAAGGTGTGCATCCTCGCCAGGTGCGTTACGATACGGAACCGAAAACGAGCTGGTTCCTCTGCCGGCGCGTCGACATCCTGAGCGATCTCCCCATCGATTGGCTGTTATGAGTCATGTCGCCGTCCGCCGGGCGTGGGACGTGGCTCTTTTCGTCGTCCCTCGAAACGGAAGAGCGGCGGACCAAAAAAAAGAGGCGCCGGGTGGCGCCTCCTCCGTGTGTCGCTTCTCGACGGATCACCTGCGCGGTTGCGGCACGTAGCGGATGTAGGGCTTCGGCGCCCGCCAACCGTCGGGGAACAGCTGCTTTGCTTCGCTGTCCGGGACCGACCCGCCGATGATGACGTCCTGACCCTGCTTCCAGTTGACCGGCGTCGCCACCTTGTACTTCGCCGTCAGCTGCATCGAGTCGAGCATCCGCAGCACCTCGTCGAAGTTGCGGCCCGTGCTCATCGGGTAGGTCAATATCCCCTTGATCTTCTTGTCCGGACCGATGATGAACACCGAGCGTACCGTTGCATTGTCGGTCGCGGTGCGATTCGTAGCCGCGCCGCTCGCGTTGGGATGGATCATGTCGTAGAGCTTCGCCACGGTGAGGTCCGCGTCCCCGATCAGCGGGTAGTTCACCGTGTGGCCCTGCGTCTCCTCGATGTCCTTCGCCCACTTCTGGTGGTCGGTGACCGGATCGACCGAAAGACCGATGATCTTGCAGTTACGCTTATCGAATTCCGGCTTGAGGCCCGCCATGTAGCCGAGCTCGGTCGTACAGACGGGAGTGAAATCCTTGGGATGCGAGAACAGGATCGCCCAGCCGTCGCCGATCCAATCGTGGAACCGGATTTTCCCCAACGTGGTTTCCGCGGTGTAGTCCGGCGCTTCGTCGCCAATTCGCAATTGCATCGTCTACCTCCAGCGCCATTTCGTTCGCAACGTGACAGGCACGACCGCTTCGTGGCGGCCGCGGAACGAAAGGCCGGCTCGCCACGATATTCGGTGCGGTTCCCCGTTCAAAGTTCCCGACCGGGAGCGTCAAATATACGCCCGCGAGGCGCCCCTGGTCGTCAAGGTTTGGCGTTGCATCCGGGTGCCGCGAGCGACGATTTGTCATCCCGGATGGAGGCCCTTGCTCGCGAGGAACGTCGGGTTGAACAAGCGCCCGAGATAGAGCGATCCGCGATCGGCGAGGAGCGTCACGATCGTGTGCCCCGGGCCCATGTCGCGAGCGACGCGCACCGCTGCGGCGACGTTGATCCCGGTAGAGCCGCCGACGAATAACCCTTCGCGTCGTAGCAGATCGTAGACGGTCGCGACACATTCCTGGTCGGAGATTCTAAGCGCGTCGTCGATTGGTGTCCCCTCGAGGTTGGCGGTCACCCGGCTCGATCCGATGCCCTCCGTGATCGAGCTGCCTACCGACTTGAGCTCCCCGGTCTTCACATATTGATATAACGAGCTGCCCATAGGATCGGCGAGCACGGTCCGCATCGTCGGGCGCTGCGTCTTGAGGTAGCGCGCGACGCCGGCGAGCGTCCCGCCGGTCCCGGTCGCGCACACGAAGGCGTCGACCCGTCCCCCGGTGGCGCGCCAAATTTCCGGTCCCGTCGTTTCGTAATGCGCCGCCCGGTTGACCACATTGTCGAACTGATTCGCCCAGACGGCGTTGTCCATCTCGGCTGCCGCACGGCCGGCAAGCTTGACGTAGTTGTCGGGATCGCTGTAGGGCACCGCGCGAACGGGGCGCACATCGGCACCGAGCGCCCGCAGCAGGTCCATCTTTTCCTGCGACTGCGTTTCGGGAATGTAGATGATGCAGCGATAGCCGCGCGCGCTGCAGATGTGGGCCAAGCCGATGCCCGTATTGCCAGCGGTACCTTCGACTACGGTCCCGCCGGGCGAAAGTGCGCCGCGCCGCTCGGCATCCCGGATGATGTACAGCGCGGCGCGGTCCTTGACCGAGCCGCCTGGATTGAGAAATTCCGCTTTGCCGAGGATCTCGCAGCCGGTTTCCCGGCTCAGGCGGTCAAGCCGTATCAGCGGTGTATTGCCGATGGCCCCGGCGAATCCGTCGCGAATCTCCATGGGAATGGTAGGCGCTGATGCGCCGTAGAGGAGAAGGGTGGACCCGGAATCCATCTTAGCGCCGGTGGCGCGCGCGAACAAAGCGGGCCTTTCGGCGCAAATACGCTTGCGCGGTCCCGGGCGGTAATAGAATGGAGCCCCGCCCGTTCGCGGGCGTCCCCACGCAGAAGATCGACCCGGATACCCGCTATGGCAGCGGATCGCGAACAGCAGGGATTGGCCGACGAGGTCGCGCGACTCGTGCGCGAGCTCGAACGGGCCGAGGCCTACGAACAACACCTCCGGCAGTTGATCGTCGACGTCAAGGACCAGCTCGCCGCAGGCAATACCGAGCGCGCGCAGTCGATGCTGAACGAAGCGCTGAACGATATCGACGCCCAGACGGACGTGGTGATGCCGCACCGGGAGTCCTGAGGCGACCGTTCGATTCGTCAGACGGTCGGCACCGCCCGCGCCTTGATTCTCGTTGGTTCGATACGCTCCGCTCCGGCTTTCGGTATCGCGGCGCTGCCCCGGTCGTCGAACCTTGGCCGCGTCGATAGTGGCCGGGACGGCTCGCCGGCCATTTCGCGCAACATCGTGCGAGGCGGTGGTCCGATAGAGTCGGCATTCGTGAGAGTGGGTAGAATCGATCCCCTACCGGCCCAACGCGAGCCGGAGGAGGATCGAGATGGACGAGCAACTGCGCATCGCCGCGCTCGAGTATCACCGCCTGCCGACGTCCGGCAAGATCTCGGTGACACCGACGAAGGCTCTGATCAATCAGCGCGATCTCGCGCTCGCCTATTCGCCGGGGGTGGCCGCCGCCTGCGACGCCATCGCCGCGGATCCGGCCGAGGCGCACGCGCTTACCTCGCGCGGCAACCTCGTCGCCGTCGTCACCAACGGCACCGCGGTGCTGGGCCTCGGCAACATCGGCCCGCTCGCGGGCAAGCCGGTGATGGAAGGCAAGGCTTGCCTCTTCAAGAAATTCTCCGGCATCGACGTCTTCGACATCGAGCTCGCCGAGACCGATCCCGAAGAAATGGTGAAGACGATCGCGCGGCTCGAGCCGACGTTCGGCGGCATCAATCTCGAGGACATCAAGGCGCCCGACTGCTTCTACATCGAGCGCAAGCTCCGCGAGCGGATGAAGATCCCCGTGTTCCACGACGATCAGCACGGCACGGCGATCGTCGCCGGGGCGGCGATTCTCTGAACGGGCTCAAGGTCGTTCGGCAAGGACATCGCCAAGGTCAAGCTCGTGTGCTCGGGTGCCGGCGCCGCGGCGATCGCCTGCCTCGACCTGATGGTCGGGGTCGGATTGAAGCGCGAGAACGTCATCGTCTGCGACAGCAAGGGCGTCATCTACACCGGGCGCGAATCGCCGATGGAGGAGAACAAGGCGCGCTATGCGCGGGACACGAAGGACCGCACGCTCGCCGATGCGATTCGCGGCGCCGACATCTTTCTCGGCCTTTCCGGACCGCGAGTGCTGACCGAGGACATGGTCAAGGCGATGGCGAAGGACCCGCTGATCCTGGCGCTGGCCAATCCGGAGCCCGAGATCCGCCCCGAGCTCGCGAAGGCCGTCCGGCCCGACGCGATCATCGCCACCGGACGGTCGGACTATCCGAACCAGGTGAACAACGTGCTGTGCTTTCCGTTCATCTTTCGCGGCGCGCTCGACGTCGGCGCGACGACGATCACCGACGACGATGAAGCTCGCGTGCATGCGCGCGATCGCCGAGCTCGCCCACGCCGAGCAATCCGACATCGTCGCCCAGGCCTATGCCGGCGAATCGCTGTCGTTCGGCCCCGAGTACCTGATTCCGAAGCCGTTCGACCCGCGGCTCATGGTCAAGGTGCCGTTCGCGGTCGCGAAGGCGGCGATGGAAAGCGGTGTCGCCACCCGGCCGATCGCCGACTTCGACGCCTACCGCAACCGGCTGTCGCAGTTCATCTACCACTCCGGCCTCATCATGAAGCCGGTGTTCGAGGGCGCCAAGCGCGCCGGCAAGCGCGTTGTCTTTGCCGAAGGCGAGGAGGAGCGCGTGCTGCGGGCCGTGCAGGTCGTCGTCGACGAGAGCCTCGCGAAGCCGATGCTGATCGGCAGGCCGGAAGTCATTGCCGCGCGCATCGCGAAGTTCGGACTGCGGCTCGTCGCAGGCCGCGATTTCGAGCTCGTCAACATCAACAGCGATGCGCGCTACAAGGCGGCCTGGCAGCTCTACTACCAGTTGATGGGGCGAAACGGCATTTCGCCCGAGGATGCGAAGGAGGCGGTGCTGCGCAAGCCCTCGCTGATCGCGGCGCTGCTACTGCAGATGGGCGAATGCGACGCGGCGCTGTGCGGCACGGTCGGCAAGTATCAGGCGCACCTGCGGCACGTGGCCGACGTCATCGGCCCGCGGTCCGACGCGCCGGTGTTCGCGGCGATGAACGGCCTCCTGCTTCCGAACCGCACGGTGTTCATCTGCGATACCTATGTGAACCGCAATCCGTCCGCGGAGAAGCTGGTCCGAGATCGCGCAGCTCGCGGCGGACGGCGTCCGCCGCTTCGGTCTCGTGCCCAAAGTGGCGCTGCTGTCGCACTCGAATTTCGGCAGCGACGACTCGCGCTCGGCGCGCAAGATGCGCGAGGTGAGGCGCTTGCTCGCCGCGCGCGAGCCCGGGCTCGAGATGGACGGCGAAATGCACGGCGACGCCGCGCTCTCGCGAGGCGATTCGCAGCCGCGTGCTCCCGGATTCGAAGCTCAAGGGCGAGGCGAACCTGCTCATCATGCCGAACCTCGATGCAGCCAACATCTCGTTCAACCTGCTGAAGATCACCGGCGGCGAAGGCATCACGATCGGCCCCATCCTGCTCGGCGCGCGCAAGCCGGTGCTGATCGCAACCCCGTCGGCCACCGTGCGACGGCTCGTCAACCTGACGGCGCTCGCCGTCGTGGGTGCGGCGTCGGGTCCCTAGGGCCCGTCGCCGGCGTGCGGTCGCGGATCCACTGCGACAGCAGCCATTCTTCGCCCCGCGTGTGCGGCAACCCGACATGGAACTTCCGCCGGTCGGGATTTCCCGCGAGATCGACCTTGGCGAACAGCGCCAGCGCGCAGGTTTCGCCACCGCCTCTTTTCGGCGGCCGCCGCCGGCAGCTCGGCGCCCTTCTGCGGCGCAAGCGCCGCGTCGTCTCCGGTCAGCAATCGCACGCCGAGCGTCGTCATGGCCGCGACGCCTGCCGCGGCCAGCCGGGAAAGGTCGTGCGTGGTCATTCCACGCGTGTTCAAGAAAAAAGGCCGGGCATCGGCCCGGCCTCTCTTGCGGCGACTTCCCGGTCGGGAATTACGCCGCCTGGATGTTGCTCGCCTGCTTGCCCTTCGGGCCCGTCGTGACTTCGAACTGGACCTTCTGGCCCTCCTTCAATGTCTTGAATCCCGGCATGTTGATCGCCGAGAAGTGCGCGAACAGGTCTTCGCCGCCGCCGTCGGGAGTGATAAAGCCGAAGCCCTTGGCGTCGTTAAACCATTTCACAGTTCCAGTTGCCATTGCTGTTTTTCCTTACGAACAAAAAGATTATCGGGACAAAGTCCCGGCCAATGTTTCGATCTCAAGGAAAGAACGGCGACGACTGCAAAGCGGTCGAACAGAGCGTACCTAGTGCCTTGAAACTAAAACACTTGCCGGAGGATACACAGGAACCGCCCCGGGCGCCAGCACTATTTGGCGGTTCCGCCCGAGGGCCGGCCTTGGAGGACCAAATCCGCAACGTCTCCGGCCCGGATGGCGCCAAAGTCGGCCTTGGGCTAGCGTCCGGACCCAAGCTCCGAGCGGACGAGGGCTGCCCCCGCCCCCAGCGCGACGAGCTTCGCCCGGGCGACCTCGCGCGGAAGCGGGACCATCCCGCAGTTGGTGCACGGGTACAGGCGCTCGGCGGGTACGAACGGCAGGGCAGCCCGGATCGTTGCGGCAACCTCCTCCGGCGACTCGATCCGGTCCGTGGCCACGTCGATCGTGCCGACCAGCACGTCCTTGCCGTCGAGGTGGCCCAGGAGCTCGATCGGGACATGCGAATTCGCACATTCGAGCGAGACCTGACGGATCGCCGAGCGCGCGAGCAGCGGGAACGTCTGCTCGTACTGCCGCCATTCGGACCCCAGCGTCTTCTTCCAGTCGATGTTGGCCTTGATCCCATAGCCGTAGCAAATGTGCACGGCCGTCGCGCACTCGAGTCCGCGCGCCGCCCGCTCGAGGGTCGAAACCCCCCAATCTCGGACCTCGTCGAAATAGACGTTGAACGCCGGCTCGTCGAACTGGATCACGTCGATGCCCGCGGCCTCGATCGCGCGGGCCTCGTCGTTCAGGATCTCGGCGAATGCCCAGGCGAGCTTTTCGCGGCTCCGGTAATGGGCATCATAGAGCGTGTCGACCATCGTCATCGGTCCCGGCAACGTGAATTTCGCCCTGCGTTGCGTCGCCCCGCGCAGAAACGCGGCGTCGTCGGTGAACACCGGGTGCCGGCGCGCCACGGGACCCACGACGACCGGGACGTCGGCGTCATAGCGGTTGCGGATGCGCACGGTCCTCTTGTGGGCAAAATCGACGCCGTCCAGCGCTTCGATGAAGGTGGTGACGAAATGCCGCCGCGTCTGCTCGCCGTCGCTCACGATGTCGATCCCCGCCCGCTCCTGGTCCGCAAGTACCAGCCGCACCGCGTCGCGCTTGCCCTCGGCGAGCGCGTCGCCCTCGAGCCGCCACGGCGCCCACAGCTGGCCGGGCTCGGCGAGCCACGAGGGCTTCGGGAGGCTGCCCGCGATCGTAGTCTGCAGAAGCTTGGTCATCGCCGACTCCGTGATTGGCTTCCGGTGCGGCGGGGCCGCGGCCCCGCCGCACGGGGCGCCGATTATAGCGGCTGGCGCGGCGGCGCGGTCAGGCCACAGTACATTCCAATCCAGGTATGAGTCTGAGCGGGGTGGAAATTGATGGGGCTCAGGCGGCTGGTTTCGATCGGTTGAAAATGGTTTTGAAGAGGATTGCACCGGCTTTGTTCAGATGCTGCGAGGGGTCATTATCACTCAGCGCCGTGGCTTGCGGATTGAAGGGGGAAGGCAGAAAGCCGGGGCGCAACGCCTCCGACCGCCGTTTCGGAACAAATCAGCTCGCCAGGAGGCTCCAGGATCGACGCCATAGCTTCGGTTGATACCTTACCCTCACCCGTTTTGCCTGCGCGTCTGCAAGAGGGGCGGTGCTTGAGTGTGGTCAGGCGGCGTTCTTCGATCGGGTGAAAATGGTATTGAAGAGGATTGCACGCGCGTCGTTCAGATGCTGCGCGGCGTCATTATCGCTGACGGTGCGGGCTTGCGCATCGAGTTGTGCGAAGGTGATTTCCGGCTTGAGAAATTGTTCAGGCTTGGGCAGTGATTTGAGTTTCTCGTAAGGGGTCATCATCAGTTGGTAGGGATAGCGCTTGCGCTGGCGGCCCTTGGCGTCGGTGATGGTTTCGGCGAACAGGCAGGGCCGATGGAAATTGACGTAGGGGTTGAGATGATCGCGGCAGAACGCGTTGACCAGCGGCGCGAAGCGTTGCGGGATATGGCTGTAGCCCAAGTGCTTGCGCACGATTGACCCGTTCTTCGCCTCGGCCTGGGCGTTATCGTTGCTGTGCCGGGAGCGCGATTTGGTTTGTGCTTCGATGAGCAACTTGTTGAGCAATTTGGCAACGTGGTGGTTGATGTATTCGGAGCCGTTGTCGCTGTGGAAGCCGCGGATGACGAAGGGGAAGCCCTGCAACAGCGCTTCGAGCACCGGGATCAGGAACGCCTCGCTGATCCGTTCGCAGGTGGCCACGCCCTCGTACTGCGTCACGCAGTCCACGGCATTGATGTGGTAGAGACCTTTGACCCCGTCCTGATCGCCCTGGCAGACGCTGTCCACGCGCAGATAGCCGGGCTGGTGGTTGGGCGCCGGCGCCCGCCGCTGGCCGATGGCAATGGTGACCGGCCGGGTCTTGGTCCACGCCCGGCGCTGCCGCTGGTAGCCGGCGCGCTGGCGCAGGTTGTACAGATGCGCCACCGAGATGGTGGCCAAGCGCCCATAGCGGGCATCGCCGAAGACAAGATAGGCCCGCTCCATGAGCTTCTTGGTGGCCAAGCCCGACAACGTGCCGTGCAAGCTATCGGTGTGGGCGAGCAGGAGCGCATCCGCTCCGGTGTAGGTGCGCGCAAAGCTGGTGCGCGAGGCGTGGTAGCGCTTGACCAGCGGGCCTCGCCCTGCGCCCCGTTTTACCAACCTGGCGAGCTGTTGCCGCGAATAGCCGCTCGCCCGCTCGAGGAAGCGCAGCACCACCGCCTTGTCGGCGCCCTTCAGGCGGCGATATCCGAAGCGCTGCACGGTACGGGCGATGAAGTCGTACCGCGCCTCGGCCGCCACCGCGAAATCGACGGCCACGGTGCCGTCCAAAAAAGCCTGCAGCTCGGCCAGCGTATGCAACTGTTCGTCGTTCATGTCGATCACCATGCCTCGCATCATGATCGACCCCAGCTGCCCGCTCAGACTCAAACCCCGTTGGAATCACGCCCCTCGCTCAGACTCAAACCCCATTGGACAAGGCTGCCACTTGACCGATCTCGGCTGCGCACGTACCGTGGCGCGGCGACGCGGGCTGGTCCAACCGGTCCCTCTCATGGCGAAGGTCCTGTTCTCCGACAACGAGTACCCCGACGTGCGGCTCGAGCGCGACCTGTTCGGCGCGGCCGGCATAGAGATTGCCGTCGCGCAATGCAAGACGGAGGACGAGGTGATCGAAGCCGCACGCGATTGCGCCGGGATCCTGCTGCAATATGCGCCGATCACCGAGCGTGTCGTCGCCGGCCTGCCGCGGGTCGGCATCGTGAGCCGGATCGGCGCGGGCTTCGACACCGTGGACACCGAGGCTTGTGCGAAGCACGGGGTATGGGTCGCCAATTCGCCCGACTACGGCGTCGGCGAAGTCGCGACCCATGCGCTGGCGCTGGCGCTCGCGCTGATGCGCAACGTCGTGGCCTACCACCGCGATATCCATGCCGGCCGGTGGAACTATCTGTCATCGGGCGAGATCAGGCGGGCAGGGGATATGACGCTCGGCATCGTCGGCCTCGGCCGCATCGGCAAGCGCATGGCGCACGTCGGGCGCAACGTGTTCCGGCGCGTGATCGCCTGCGACCCGTATATCATCGACGGCGATTTTCCGGCGTACGTCGGCCGGGCGAGCCTGACCGACGTGTTCGCGCAGAGCGACGTGGTGTCGCTGCACGTGCCGCTGACCGCGGAGACGCGCGGGATGATCGATGCGGCGGTCCTTGGCGCGATGAGGCCCGGCAGCTTTCTCGTGAACACGGCGCGCGGCGCGGTGGTCGACGTCGATGCGGCGCTCGCGGCGCTCGAGCGCGGCACGCTCGCGGGGCTCGCCCTCGACGTGCTGCCGGTGGAACCGGTGCCGGCTGGCTCCCGTCTGCTCGGTCATCCGCGTGTCATCCTGACGCCCCATGCGGCGTTCTATTCGGTCGAGGCCGAGCGGGAGTTGCGGCACAAGGCCGCGCAGAATATCGTCACCTGGATCAAGACGGGCCGGCCGGACTACGTCGTCGTGGCCGGCACGCGCAAGCCATAGGACGAGGGCATGGCCGGCGTCGCCATCCGCGAGGTGCACAAGCGTTTCGGGTCCACGCACGTGATTCGCGGGGTGGACATCGGCATCGCCGACGGCGAGTTCTGCGTGCTGGTCGGCCCCTCCGGTTGCGGCAAGTCGACGCTGCTGCGGATGATCGCCGGGCTCGAGGAGATCTCGGAGGGCGAGATCGCGATCGGCGGCAAGGTCGTCAATCGGATGCCGCCCAAGGAGCGTGACATCGCGATGGTGTTCCAGAATTACGCGCTCTATCCGCACATGACGGTGCGAGACAACATGTCGTTTGCGCTGCTGCTCGCGAAGCAGTCGAAGGAGGAGATCGGACAGCGCGTGCAAAAGGCCGCCGACATCCTGGGGCTCGTCCCGTACCTCGATCGCTACCCGCGGCAGCTGTCGGGGGGCCAGCGGCAGCGGGTCGCGATGGGCCGCGCGATCGTCCGCGATCCGCAGGTGTTCCTGTTCGACGAGCCGCTGTCAGCAACCTCGATGCGAAGCTTCGCGTCCAGATGCGAACGGAGATCAAGGAGCTGCACCAGCGGCTCAAGACGACCTCGATCTACGTCACCCACGACCAGATCGAGGCGATGACGATGGCCGACAAGATCGTCGTGATGCGCGACGGCGTCGTCGAGCAGACGGGCGACCCGCTCGCGCTCTACGACCGGCCCGCGAACACGTTCGTCGCCGGCTTCATCGGCTCGCCGGCGATGAACATGATTCCCGGAACCGCGGGGGCGAGCGGCGCGGGCGCGCAGATCGATTTCGGCGGCGTCGCGACGCTGCCGCTGCCGCGAGGCGCCCGGGCGGACGCGGGGCAGCCGGTGCTCTACGGGATCCGTCCGGAGCACTTCGCGCTCGCTCCTGCGGGCGTCCCCGTCGAGGTCGTCGTCGTCGAGCCGACGGGCGCCGACACGCAGCTCTACTGCCGCTTCAACGGCCAGGAGGTCACGGCGACGATCCGCGATCGCGCCGACTGCCATCCGGGCGACCGGATTCATCTCGCGCCCGATCTCACGCGGGCGCACGTATTCGACGCGGCCAGCGGAAAGCGGCTCGTCGCCTAGGGATTTCCATCGGGCGCCGGAAGAACACGAGCGTCCACAACCGAGGAGGGGTCCATGAGTCAGATGAAGCGTCGCAAATTCCTGCAAACGACGGGTGCCGTCGCGGCCAGCGCTGCCGCGGGCCCGTTCATCTGGGTGAAGGACGCGAATGCCCAGTGGAGCAATTCACCCGAGAAGGGCGCGAAGCTGCGCGTCCTGCGCTGGAGCCGCTTCGTTCAGGGCGACATCGACCAGTACATGGTGAACGTGAAGAAGTTCACCGCCAAGTACGGGATCGAGGTGCGCGTCGACAACGAAGGGTGGGAGGACGTGCGCCCGAAGGCGGCGGTGGCCGCAAACACGGGCGCCGGCCCGGACATCATCCTGTCGACCAATGACGATGCGAATCTCTATCCGGAGAAGCTCGTCGACGTCACCGATGTCTGCAATTATCTCGGCAGCAAGCTCGGCGGCTGGTATCCGGTGTGCAGCCCCTATCTCAAGCCCGACGGCAAGAAGTGGATCGGTGTTCCGCTGGGCGTAGCCGGCGTCTGCATGGTCTACCGCGAGAGCGCGCTCAGGGCGGCGGGATTCGACAGCTTCCCCAAGGACACCGACGGCTTCCTCAAGATGTGCAAGGCGTTGAAGGAGAAGGGCACGCCGGCAGGGTTCGCACTGGGCAATGCGACCGGCGACGCGAACACGTGGTGCCAGTGGCTCGTCTGGTCCTTCGGCGGCAAGCTCGTCAACGAGAAGAACCAGGTCGTCATCGACAGCCCTGAGACCCTGAGGGCGTTAGAGTACGCGAAGGAGCTCTATCCGACCTTCGTCCCCGGCACGTTGTCGTGGCTCGATCCCAACAACAACAAGGCGTTCCTCGACGGTCAGCTCTTCGTGACCAACAACGGCATCTCGATCTATTACGCCGCGAAGACCTCGACCGACCCGAAGCTCAAGGAAATGGCGGCGGACATCTACCACGCCAACATGCCGATTGGCCCTATTGGCCATCCGACGGAGTTCCAGCTCTTCTTCAACCAGATGATCTTCAAGTACACCAAGTACCCGAAGGCGGCGAAGGAATTCCTGCGCTTCATGATGGAGACCGGAGCAGATGGACCCGTGGGTGCAGGCGTCGATCGGCTACGTGACGCCGGCGCTGCGCTACTACGAGAAGAATCCGATCTGGACCTCGGACCCGAAGCACACGCCGTATCGTAACTCGATGATCAACATGCTGCCTTCGGGCTATGCCGGCAAGATGGGATATGCCTCGGCGGGCGCGCTCGCGGACTTCATCGTCGTCAACATGGTCGCGGAGGCTGCGTCGGGCAGCAAGACGCCGAAGGAAGCGGCGGAGCGGGCGCAGAAGCGGGCGGAGCGCTATTACAAGGTCTGATAGTCCGTCGTCCGATTCCGGTCTGCGGCAACTCGATCGTCGTCGCCGCGACGACGGAATATCTGCCGCGGGTTGAAGCGGCGCCGCTATCGACCGCTTAACCCGGCGTCCGACCCACCGCCACGCGATGCGCAACTGCGAATCAAATTTTGCGACGACACGGTAGCCTTTCGTGAGCTCTGGCTCCAGCGCGCTCTCCCGCGCCCTCGACAACCGTGCCATCCTCGGGTCGTTGTTCATGCTGCCCGCGGCGGCGTTGTTGCTGCTGTTCCTCACCTACCCGCTCGGCCTCGGCACCTGGCTCGGGTTCACCGACACGAAGATCGGCCGCGGCGGCCACTGGATCGGCCTCGAGAACTATCGCGTTCCTCTGGGGCGACGAAGTCACGCGGCTTGCGCTCTTCAACACGATCTTCTACACGACCGTCGCGAGCGTCATCAAGTTCGGGCTCGGCCTGTGGCTGGCGCTCCTTCTCAACAAGCATCTGCCATTCAAGAGCTTCTTTCGCGCCATCGTGCTGCTGCCGTTCATCGTGCCCACCGCGCTCTCCGCGATCGCGTTCTGGTGGATCTACGACGCCCAGTTCTCGATTATCAGCTGGACCCTCGAGCGGCTGGGGCTCATCCACGAGTACATCGATTTTCTGGGCGACCCGTGGATGGCCCGGTTCTCGACGATCGCCGCGAATATCTGGCGCGGCGTTCCCTTCGTCGCGATCACGCTGCTCGCCGGTCTGCAGACGATCTCGCCGTCGTACTACGAGGCCGCGAGCCTCGACGGTGCGTCCGACTGGCAGCAGTTCCGCTATGTGACGCTGCCGCTGCTGACGCCGATCATCGCGGTGGTGATGACGTTCTCGGTGCTGTTCACGTTCACCGACTTCCAGCTGATCTACGTGCTGACGCGGGGCGGGCCGCTCAACGCGACGCACCTGATGGCGACGCTGTCGTTCCAGCGCGCGATTCCCGGAGGCAGCCTGGGCGAAGGCGCGGCGATCGCGACCGCCATGGTGCCGTTCCTGCTCGCGGCGATCATGGTCTCGTATTTCGGCCTGCAGCGCCGGGCATGGCAGCAAGGCGGGACCGACAAGTGAACAACCAGATCGCCGCGCCCGACGTCGCCGATTCCGGAGGGATGAGCTATCTCGTCTCGCTGCCGCGCCGCATCGTTACCGTGTACGTTCCGCTGGGCGCGTTCCTGTTCGTGTTGCTGTTCCCGTTCTACTGGATGGCGGTCACGACCTTCAAGCCGGACGAGGAGCTGCTTTCGCGCGAGGGGAACCCGTTCTGGGTGAAGAACCCGACGCTCGCGCACATCAAGAAATTGCTGTTCGACACCGATTATCCGGCCTGGCTGTGGAACACGATTCTCATCTCCGTGGTCGCCACCGCCCTGTCGCTCGTGGCGAGCGTGCTCGCCGCCTACGCAATCGAGCGTCTGCGGTTCCGGGGCTCGCGTTATGTCGGGATGAGCATCTTCCTTGCGTACCTGGTGCCGCCGTCGATCCTGTTCATCCCGCTCTCGACGATCATCTACAAGCTCGGCCTCTTCGACACGCGCCTCGCCCTGATCCTCACCTATCCCACGTTCCTCGTCCCGTTCTGCACGTGGCTGCTGATGGGTTACTTCAAGTCGATCCCGCTCGAGCTCGAGGAATGCGCGCTGATCGACGGCGCAACGCGGCTGCAGATTCTCGTGAAGATCATCCTGCCTCTCGCGGTGCCGGGGCTCATCTCCGCCGGCATCTTCGCTTTCACGCTGTCCTGGAACGAGTTCATCTACGCCCTCACCTTCATCTCGTCGTCGGAGGTAAAGACCGTGCCGGTGGCGGTGGTGACCGAACTCGTCGAGGGCGACGTGTATCACTGGGGCTCGCTCATGGCGGGCGCGCTGCTGGGCTCGCTGCCGGTCGCCGTGCTCTATTCGTTCTTCGTCGAATACTATGTTTCGGGGCTGACCGGCGCGGTCAAGGAATGAGCGGCACGGGGCCGCCGGCAAGGACTCCGGCGCGGCGAAACACCCGCGGCCGAGGGCGAACCCCTGCGGAGCCTTGAATTCCACGGGGGCAACGCCAATTCGGTACAATGGCACGAAGCAGCGATCAATGGAGCACCCCATGAGCGTCCAGGACACCATCCGCGATCAGATCAAGTCGAACCGCGTCGTGCTGTACATGAAGGGCACGCCGCAGTTCCCGCAGTGCGGGTTTTCGGCGACGGTCGTCGAAATCCTCAACCGCAGCGGCGTCACCGATTACCTTGCCGTCAACGTGCTCGCCGACGACGCGATCCGCCAGGGCATCAAGGAGTACGCCAACTGGCCGACGATCCCGCAGCTTTACGTGAACGGCGAATTCGTCGGCGGTTGCGACATTCTGCGCGAGATGTACCAGGCGGGCGAACTGCAGCAGGTCTTCGCCAAGCAGCCTGTCTGACGTTCCGTCGCCGGGCGCCGACGGTTCGGGTTTCGATCGCCGCCCGCGATGAAATCGCAATGGCCCGCCGGTGACGCGGCGCCCGGCATGCGAGCGCCCGTGCGCTGGATCGTCCTCGGCCTGGCGCTGACGGTCGGCGGACTCGCCACTGCGGCCAGCAGCGCGGAAGCCCCGCGCGCGACCACCGCCGTCGCCAAGCTCGACACCGCGAAGACGCGCGCTGCGGAACGGCTACGCGAAGGCACGCTCGTCGTCTTCAATCGTCCGGTCGTCACGTTCCGGGCGGATTTCATGGGCATCACGCCGGACCAGCGCGCAGACAACGCGAATCAGCGGATCGACGCGGCGCTCGATCGCGGCGGACAAGGCAAGGTCAGCGTCGAGGATATTCCTCAGGGCAAGGTGATCAAGGTCGACGGCGGGCTCGCATTCGTTCTTACCGACGCTGACGTGGATCCGCTCCTGGGGCAGACGCTCGACAGTCTCGCGCAGGATTCCGCGCAGGCGCTGACGCGGGCGATCGGCGAAACGCAGGAGGCGCGCAGCGGGCGGCGGATGCTCGCAAACCTGCTCTGGGCGGGCGGAGCGACGATCGTCTACCTGCTCGTCCTGTGGCTCCTGCGCCGTCTGGGCGACTTCGTCACCCGGCGAATGGTCCTCCTCGCCGAGCTGAAAGCCGGCCAGATCAAGATCGGCGGCGCGCAGATCCTCCACCGCGAGCGGGCGATCCGCGGCGTCGCGCGGGTGCTGCGCACCGGCTTCTGGGTATTCGTGCTGCTCGTCACCTACGAATGGATCGGCTTCATGCTCTCCCGCTTTCCGTTCACGCGGCCGTGGGGCGAGCAGCTCAACACGTTCCTGGTCGATACCACGACCGGAATGCTGCGAGCGATCGCCGGCGCCGTTCCCGATCTGATCGTCGTCGCGGTGGTCTTCATGATCGCGAGCTGGATCAATGGGCTGCTGGGGTCGTTCTTCGACGGCGTGCAGTCGGGCCGGGTGAGCGTCAGCTGGCTCGACGCTGACTCCGCGCGGCCGACGCGGCGGCTCGCGACGATCGCCGTCTGGGTGTTCGCGCTCGTGATGGCCTATCCGTACATTCCCGGGTCGGGCAGCGATGCATTCAAGGGGCTTTCCGTGCTGATCGGCCTCATGATCTCCGTCGGCGCGTCGGGCATCGTCGGGCAGGCGGCGAGCGGGATGATCCTGATGTACACGCGGACGTTTCGTCCCGGCGAATACGTCCGCATCGGCGACCACGAGGGAACGCTCGTCGAAATGGGCATGTTCACGTCGCGGATCCGCACGGGAATGGGCGAGGAGCTCACGATGCCGAACTCGCTCGTTCTGTCGTCGGTGACGAAGAACTACTCGCGCGCCGTCAAGGGCGCGGGCTTCGTCGTCGATTGCACGGTGACGATCGGCTATGATGCGCCGTGGCGGCAGGTGCACGCGATGCTGATCGAGGCTGCAGCCCGCACGCAGGGAATCGTCCGCGATCCGTCGCCGCGCGTATTCCAGACGGCGCTGTCCGATTTCTACGTCGAATACCGTCTGGTCTGCCAGGCGGCTGCGACCGAGCCGCGGCCGCGCGCCGAAGTCCAGTCCAGCCTCCACGCCAACGTGCAGGACGTGTTCAACGAGCACGGCGTGCAGATCATGTCGCCGCACTATTTCGGCGATCCCGCCGATGCGAAGGTCGTGCCCAAGGCCAAGTGGTACGCGCCGCCGGCGGAGCCACCCGCCAAGAGCGGCCACGCCTGACGCATTTCCAGTCAACGAGAGCGGGGATCCGATCCCCGCCGTTCAATTCCTGCGCCCTCCACGGCGCAACCCGCGAGGGAGCGAGCCATGGAAACGTTGAAATCGAGCAGCGACACGCTGTTCATCCTCATGGGCGCCGTGATGGTGCTCGCGATGCACGCCGGGTTCGCGTTTCTCGAACTCGGCACCGTGCGCAAGAAGAATCAGGTGAATGCCCTCGTGAAGATCATCGTCGACTTCGCGGTGTCGACGATCGCGTACTTCTTCATCGGCTACGCGGTCGCGTACGGCATCACGTTCTTCGGCGCCGCAGAAACGCTCGCCCAGAAGAGCGGCTACGGGCTGGTGAAGTTCTTCTTCCTGCTGACGTTCGCGGCGGCGATCCCGGCGATCGTTTCCGGCGGCATCGCCGAGCGTGCGCGCTTCAATCCGCAGCTTGCGGCGACCTTCCTGCTCGTCGGTTTCGTCTACCCGTTCTTCGAGGGGATCGCCTGGAACCGCCACTTCGGCTTCCAGGCCTGGCTCGGCGCGACGTTCGGTGCGGAATTCCACGATTTCGCGGGCAGCGTCGTCGTCCACGCGGTTGGCGGCTGGATTGGCCTGGTCGCCGTGCTGATGCTGGGCGCCCGACGCGGCCGTTATACCAAAGAAGGCGCGATTGCCGCCCATCCGCCGTCGTCGATTCCGTTCCTTGCGCTGGGCGCATGGATTCTTTCGGTCGGCTGGTTCGGCTTCAACGTGATGAGCGCGCAGACGATCGACAAGATCTCGGGGCTGGTCGCGGTGAATTCGCTGCTCGCAATGGCGGGGGGGACCATCGCGGCGCTCGTCGCGGGCCGCAACGATCCCGGCTTCGTCCACAACGGGCCGCTCGCCGGGCTGGTCGCGATCTGCGCGGGGTCGGATGTCGTGCATCCGCTGGGCGCTCTTGCGACCGGTGGCGTGGCCGGTGCGCTTTTCGTGTTCCTGTTCACGGCGACGCAAAATCGCTGGAAGATCGACGACGTCCTCGGCGTGTGGCCGCTGCACGGCGTGTGCGGCGCGTGGGGCGGCCTCGCCGCCGGCATCTTCGGGACGAAGGCGCTGGGCGGACTGGGCGGCGTGGCCTTCGGTGCGCAACTGATCGGGACGCTCGCCGGCGTGTTGATCGCGGCGGCCGGTGCGCTCATCGTCTATAGCGCACTGCAAAAGGCGATCGGCTTGCGGCTCGATCCCGAGGAGGAGTTCAACGGCGCCGATCTCACGATCCACAAGATCACCTCGACCCCGGAACGCGAGGCGTCGTGGTGACGGCGCCACCTATGTGACGCGGGGCTGCGGGGGCGCGCGTTTCAGTTGTAGGTGAGCGTCGCGGCGATGATGTCCTGATACGTTCCCGCGGTCGGCAGCGTGGCCACCGGCGCCATGGCGCCAGCGACCGTGAACGTTACGCTACGGATCGGATTGCCGTTATTGACTTGCAGAGCTCCTGTTGCGGTGACCGTCGCGCCGGAGCCGTCGCCCCAGACGTTGCTGTTGAGGATCGCGGGAACCGTGTCGAGGTACAGGTTGTAGGGCAGCGTATCCGGTGGCGCGCCGATGTGCGTCAGCAGTCGTTGCGCGTAGCTTCCGGCGCCCGTCGACAGCGTCGCGGTGAAAGCGATGTTGTCATTGCCACCGCTCGTGTGCGTGCAGGTGATCGTCATCGTTGCCGACGACGTCGTTTGCACCCCGGTGTAGGGGCCGAAAGTGAGGTTGCCGACGCCGACCGTGCAGGTGTGGACGGCGTACGCGCAACTTGCGACCGACAGGGACAGGCACGCGAGCGCGGCGCAAAGGACTCGGTGGCCGCGGGGACGGAAATTCATGGACTTTCTCCACCGGCTTCGCGCAGCGCGCAGACAAACGGGCCGAGGTCTGCGACCGGCGGGGCGTCCTTGGCGAGCGCGACGGCGATGCGGCACGACTGACCGCGATATACGATCTCGACGTCCTGCTGATCAGTGAGGTTCGTGATATAGACCTCGCCTCCCATGGCGACGGGATAGGGCTCGGCCCGGCCCGCGACCCGCGCGACCGCGCCTGCGGGCAGCGGCGAGCCGTCGGCCAGGACCAGCCGGAGCAGCGCGTTCCGTTCACGTCGCGAATCGAACTTCACGACAATCCCGGTCCGATTCAGCGTGACGACCTTCTGCACCGTCTGGCCGACACTCGCGTCGAGCGGAACGCTGGCCGGGTCGATGGAGACGTTGACAGGCGTATAGGGCGGCAGGCGCGGCAGGATCAGCGTGCCGTCGCCGCCGGTGCGGCCGACGTCGACATTCTCCTGCAGCACGCGCACGCCGGCGATGTCGCCGACGGAGACGAGCGCGAAGCTCTGATCGATCGGCGCTGCGAGAAACGCGTGGCCACCGACGAGGCCGATGCCGCCGGAAATCGCGCCGCGCACCGCATCCGTGCCGTTCACGTGCGACGCGTCGATCGAATACCGCCCGTAGTTTCCCCAGTAGGACGCGCCGGCGGTGTAATTGTCGTCGGTCTGCGCATGGACGTAGTAGCCCCATCCCGTGCCGACCGGCACCGGATGCTGGAGATCGAGCGTGCCGTATGAATTCGACTGGCCGTCGCCGCGCGTGCGCTGCCCGCCCAGCGTGAGGGTCGTGTCGGCGGGTCCGGTGCTGGTCGTGCCGAAGGGTAGCGTGTAGAGGGCCAGGAGTTGCGTTTGGCTGGAAAGGCCCTGCGATTTGGACGCGGAGAGCGTGAGGTAGCCGAACCGGCCAAGGCCAACCGAATAGGTCGCGGTATAGATGTTGAGTGCCCCGCTTCTGGAAATCCCTGAAGGATCCGGCGGAGACGAATCCCGAAAGCGCTGGCCGCTCCATGCGACCGCCAGGGCGCCCGCTTCGCCCGGAAGCGCGACATTGAAGGTCGCCCGCGTGAGCTGCGATTCCTGGAGCGTCGTGTCGCCGATTTCCCGGTAGCGCGGCGTCGCCCACGTCGAGGTGATCGCGAAGCTCGCGAGATAGGCCTGGCGGCTGAAGCCAAGCAGAAATCGCTCGCCGGTGCCATGGGTCCCGGGTTGATTCGCCTCCGAGCTGCTCGCTGCGACGCCGGCGCTCAGCACGCCGAGGTAGCCGACGATGTAGTCGGCGCCGACGCCTGCCCCACGAACGTTGTTGTCGCCCTCGGCGCGTACCTGAGCGGTGAGCGTGTTGCTGATGCCGTAGCGATAGAAGGCCGATCCGATCACGCCGCGGTAATCGGCGGTGCGCACGCCGTAGTTGTATCGCTCGGAGCCTGCGGAAAACGAAAATTCGCTCAGCCCGGGCTTCAGCAGCTGGCTCGTCACGTAGAACGGCTGGGTAATCACCTGTTGCTGGCCGAAGGCGTTCGTGACGACGACCTGCAGTTCGCCGGCACCATTGAGCGCGGGAACGTTGGAGATCGAAAACGGCCCGGCGGGGACGCTCTGCGTGCCCATGCGGACGTTGTTCGCGTAGATCTCGGCGGCAGTGGGCACCGTCGAGACACCGGATACGGTGAGCAAGGGGTAGGTTACGTACCCCGGTTGCAACGCGTAATTGGAGCTGTATTGCACGCCGCCGAAGCGAGTCGCGCGGCCCCACCAGCCGGGCGCCGTGATCGCATCGCCGGCGATGAACGTGGTGAGCTTGGCAGGATCGTCCCAGCGCCAGCCGGCGTCGAGCAGGACGACGTTGTCGGCGCCGGCTTGAGTCGCCGCCGTCGAGTTTGCGATGAAGCTTGCACCGAACGTTCCTGCGGGACCGAAGGCAACGGCTTCGAAGGCGCCGGCAACGGAATTGGCGAGGCCGTTGACGAAATCGCCCCCGTTCGCGCTCTGTCCGTAGACCGTGTAGTTGAGGAACCCACCCCAGGCAGGCGTCTGCGGCAACTGCGGAGCCGGCAGCCCGTAGTGCAGTCGCGTGGCCGGCAGCAGATCCGGATCGATGTCGAAATCCAGTCGCTGCGCCTCCTCCGCGATCGAGCCGCGTACGCCACGCATCGTTCGCAGCGGGACGTACGTGCGGCCCTCCAGCGACACGGTGTCCGAATCACGCCATGCGAGCTTCAACCGCTCGAGCGTTCCGGTATCGACCATCAGCCCTTTCGGGTCCCGGACGACATAGGCGACGCCCGGCTCGGGGCCGCCGTTGACCGTGATAGTGAGGACCGCGATCTCGGCGGCGAGCGCGACCATGAGCGGCGCCTGCGAGGTGCCTCGAGTTGCGTCGGGCGCCGCGAACGCCGTCGCGGGAAGGCACATCGCCAAGGAGATCGCGGCGAGTGCACGGCGGCCGCCCCTAGGGCTTCGCGACGGGCAGGGCGAGATCAACGCGGCCGCCATTGCTCTGCGCTTCCACGCGCAACGGTTGTCCGGGCTTGACCCGCTCCTTCGGCAGCACGATATACCGCCTCGATCCTGGCAGCACGACGAATACGTCCTGTTCGGCGAGCTTGCTTTCGCCCTGGCTCACCGTTAGGCCCGCGAGCCGCAGGTTTCCCGTTCCGTCATTGGCGATGGAGAGCCGCCACGATGCATCCGCGCCGCCATCCACTCCCCACGCCGGCTTCGGCGCAATGGCCGCGCCCGTGGGGGCGACGAACATCGGGATGTTCATGTTGAGGGCGATGCGAAACAGCATGCGGTCGGTCGCGGCCTCCTCGGTCGGCGGAACTTCGCGGAAGATCAGCCGATACGCCTGCTCGACCTCGGTGGGCGGCTTGCCACGCAACGCGACCCGCAGAATCTGCGCGGCGCCTGGCGCAATCGTGAAAATGGGCGGGCTCACGATGAACGCGCGCGTTTCCTCGTAGACGTCATGGCCTTCGGGCTGCGTCCACGTGTATGCCTGCACCTGGATCGTGACCGGCGCGTCGCCGCCGTTGTTGACCGTGACAATCGCCGTCGGCGACGCGGCCGACAGCTCCACGCGCATCGGCGTGAGGCCGAACGTCGCGGCGCCGCTGTCCACGAAAAACATGAGCAGCGCCGCTGCCGCTGCTGCGCGAAGGCACGCCCTCATCCCGCCATTTCCTTGTCCCGTCATTTCAGTTGTAGGTCGCCGTGACCCGGACGGTATCCGTGTAGTTGCCGGCCAGCGGATACTGAGCAATAGGGATCGACGCACACAGGGTGATGAGCTTCGTGCCGCCGGTGGTCGCGAACAGCGACGTCGCTGAAATCGTGTTCGTCGCGTTCCATTCCGGACCGGCACCCGGCGCCGGGCACGTGTTGAAGGTCGCGCCCGTCGGCGCGTCGATATTGTAGGGCAGCCGCTCGGCGCCGCGTCGCATCCGTTTCTGGGTGCCCGCCCCGTTCGAACCATTGTTGAGCGCGACCGACGTCACGCTGACCCCCTTGTTGCAGGTCAATCTGACGCTGCTGGACGTGTTCGCGTACGCGACGCCCGCGTTGACGGCGCCGAACGCCACATTGGTTGCCGACACCGTGCAGAAATTGGCGACGGTAACGGACACGTTGAAGTTCGACGGGCCGGCCGTGGCCGCGCGCGCGACGCCGCGCGGCAGTCCTAGCGCGAGCGCGATGGCCATCGCCATCACGAAAACACGCGCAGAACCACCCGCGGACCCGAGCGTCGTCGGGGCCAATGCCGATCCGCCGTTCATGGAAACGCCTGCAAGGTGCGCAGCTTGCAAGCGGCGCGCGGCCGCCCGCCCCTGCTGCGCCCGCCAGGTCAGTTATACGTCGCCTGGACTTGCACGGTATCCGTGTAATTACCGGCCGACGGAAATTGATTGGCGGGAATCGACGCACAGAGGTTGATGAGCTTCGGTCCACCCGTCACCGTGAACAGCGACGTGGCCGCGATCGTGTTCGTGGCATTCCACTCCGGGCCCGCGCCTGCGGCCGGGCACGTGTTGTACGTCGCGCCCGTCGGAACGTCGATGTTGTAGTTCAGGAAGTCGCCGCTGACCGCATCCTTCATCCGCTTTTGTGTGCCGGATGCGTTCGATCCGTTGTTGAGCTGGACGACCGTTACCGTCGCGCCCTTGTTGCATGTGAGCGTCACGCTGTTCGCGGTATTGGTCGCAGCGGCCCCAGCGTTCACCACGCCGAACGGAACGTTGGCGGCAGACACCGTGCAGAAGTTCGCGACCGTCGCGGTGACATTGAAATTCGAAGGCCCTGCGGTAAGCGCTTGCGCAGTGCCGACCGGCAGCATCAAAGTGGCGGCAACTGCCGCGCCGAGAATGGAGCGGTTCATCATGATCAAAGCCCTTTTCCTTGTTTATCAATGACTTCTGGTCGGGGCCCGAAGGTTGGAGTATCAACTTTCGCCCCTCACCGAACCTGCTCAGCAAGGGACGTGCCAGTAACCCCTGACGGGCGGAGGCTTTTCGAAATACCGCAGGGCGCCTCGCCGCGCCGCGGTCGGTGACGAATTGCGTTCATCCGCGTCCTGCCGGGCCAGGGGCCCGCGTGCCTTCGCTCAAAGGTTGCTGCGTCGAATGCCGACATGGTCGACAAGGGCACGGTTCTTGCGAAAACAATCGGAGGGCAGAGCGCGATTGCGACAATCGCCCTGTTTCACACAGGATGAGGATAATGCGACGTTTACGGACCCACCACTTCAGCAACCGAACTCGCGCGCGGCGCGTAATTCCGAAGGAGCTCGCAACCGAGTTGATCCGTATGCTCGATCTCGATCCCGAGGACCGGCGCTTCACCGAGGAAATTTCGGCGCAGTGGGTCGGCGCGAACGATGTTCTCGCGGCGGCAGCAGGTCCCCACGAGCCGATCGGCGAATTGCTGATCAAGGCAGGAGGACTTACGCGCGCGCAACTTGATCAGGCGCTCGCTGATGGGTCGGAATCAGGTTTGCGGCTAGGCGAAGTGCTCGTCCGCAAAGCGTGGCTTACCGCATCCGAGCTGCGTTTGGTACTCGCGTTCCAGAAGCGCCTCGGTAGAGGCGGCGGCGAGCACGCGGGCCCGCTGCAGCTCGGCAATCTGCTGGTCGCGATGAGCGTGATTACTGCCGAGCAGCTTCAGGACGCGCCCCGGCAGCAGCAGTCGGGACGAAGGCTCGGCGACACGCTCGTGAGCGCAGGCTACGCGAGCGAGCCTCAGATCGCGCGAGGCCTGCGGTTGCAGCAAACGCTGCTTCGCCTCGCATTGGCTGCGCTGCTCGCATCGTCGCTGCAGCCGGCGATGTCGGTTGCAGCGTCCGCTTATTCAGTCGTCACGCTTTCGGCAACCGTGCTTCCTTATCATCGGCTCGACGTCGTGCGCCAGGCTCAGACGCTGACGGTGACGCCGAAGGACGTCGCCCGCGGCTACGTCGACGTGCTGGCAGCGACTCAGATTTTCGCGCAGAGCCACGAGCGCAAGGGAATTCCGTGAGCTTCGATCCGCGCATGCGGCTTGTCCATCGCGCGACGATCACCGGGCTCGGCAACGCGGTGGAAATCGGTCCGGACGGGGGTGCCGTGAACCAAGCCTACTCCGGATCCGACGCGCTGCTGCAGTTGAGTTAACGCTTCTACCTCGCTGCGGGTCTCGCGCCGGGCAGTTATCCCTGGCTGCTGCAAATCTCCTCGTCCGTCGTCCACTAGCGGCTCGACGTGCGCCCTTTCCCCCGGGGTGCGAGGCATCCCGGGAGTCTCGCATGCCGACGAGTTATCGTGTTCCGATCGGCGTCCCGGCGTACGATGAGCGTATCCGCGGCGATGCTCCACGGACCGAATGCGGTCGCGAGAGCTCGTCATCCACGACGCTCGATAGTGACGACCGCATGGCGATCTCCCCGCTGGCCGGCAAGCCCGCGCCGAAGGACATCCTGATCGATCCGGCGGCGCTCGTGCGCGAGTACTTCGCGCGGCGTCCCGATGTCGACGACCCCACTCAACGGGTCAGCTTCGGTACGAGCGGGCATCGCGGCACGCCGCTTTCGGGCTCGTTCACCGAGATGCACGTCGCCGCGATTGCGCAGGCGATCTGCGACTATCGCAAGCGCAACGGGACCGACGGTCCGCTCTACATCGGCAAGGACACGCATGCGCTCTCGAGTCCGGCGGAGCGCACGGCGCTTGAAGTGCTCGCGGCCAACGGCGTCGAAACGATCATCCAGCGCGACGACGGCGTAACACCCACGCCGGTGATCTCGCGGGCGATTCTCGTCCACAACCGGCGCGGCGGCGATCATCTTGCCGACGGGATCGTCGTTACGCCCTCGCACAATCCGCCGGAAGACGGCGGCTTCAAGTACAACCCGCCCAACGGCGGCCCCGCCGACACCGACGTCACGCGTGCGATCGAGGATCGGGCGAACGAATTGCTGCGCGCCGGCAATGCGGAGGTGAAGCGCGTACCCTACGCGGCGGCGACCAGGGCACCGACTACGCGGGCGGAGGATCTGGTCCGGCCCTACGTCGACGATCTGGCGAACGTCGTCGACATGGATGCGATCCAGGCGGCGGGCCTGAAGCTCGCCGTCGATCCGCTCGGCGGCGCGGCGGTCGCCTATTGGGAACCGATCAACAGGACCTATGGCCTCGACATCGACGTCGTCAATCCGCGGGTCGATCCGACATTTTCGTTCATGACGGTCGACCACGACGGAAGGATCCGGATGGACTGTTCCAGCCCCTACGCGATGGCGCGGCTCATCGGACTCAAGGGAAGCTACAGCGTCGCGTTCGCCAACGATCCCGACGCGGACCGGCACGGGATCGTCACGCCGTCGGCGGGCCTCATGAACCCGAATCACTACCTCGCGGTCGCGATTGATTACCTCCTCGAACACCGGCCGGAATGGCCGGCGCACGCAGTTGTGGGCAAGACGCTCGTCAGCAGCCGCCTCATCGATCGAGTCGTCGCCAAGCATGGTCGACGGCTCTTCGAGGCACCCGTCGGATTCAAATGGTTCGCGCCGAGCCTCCACGATGGCTCGTGCTGCTTCGGCGGAGAGGAAAGCGCCGGGGCGAGCTTCCTCCGTCGCGACGGCACGGTGTGGACCACCGACAAGGATGGCCTCATCATGAATCTCCTCGCCGCCGAGATCACGGCCGCGACCGGCGAGGATCCCGGAGCGCACTACCGCCATCTGACGGCCGAGTTCGGCGCGCCGCTCTATACGCGAATCGACGCGCAGGCGACGCCCGAGGAAAAGACGCGTCTTGGCAAGCTCGCGCCCGACGCGATCACCGCGCCGATGCTCGCCGGCGACCCGATCACCGCGCGGCTCGCACGCGCGCCGGGCAACGATGCGGCGATCGGCGGGGTCAAGGTCGAGACCGCGCGCGGCTGGTTCGCGGCGCGGCCGTCCGGTACCGAGAACATCTACAAGATCTATGCCGAGAGCTTTGTCGACGAGCGCCACTTGCAGGCGATCGTGAACGAGGCACGGTGCATCGTTGGCGAGGCGCTCGCCCGCTAAGAACGCTACGTTCGCGCGCGGTGGATGCGCCGGACGTCGGTCACACGCTTGATCGCGCGGATCACGTGCGCGAGATGGCTCCGGTCGCGCACCTGCACGCTGAAGAACATCGCGATCATCGAGGAGCCATCGGGCTTTTCCATCGAAACGTTGTCAATGTTGGCTGCGGCGTCGGCGATTGCGGTCGCGACATCGGCAAGCAGCCCGCGGCGATCGGATGCAATGAGGCGCACGCCGGCGTCGAATTCGCCCCGGACGTCGCTCGCCCATTCGACGTCGACCAGCTGCTCGACCTCCGGCCGGGCTTTGCGCAGCGTCACGCACTCGCGCGTGTGGACGAGCAGCCCCTGACCCTTGCGGAACTGGCCGACGACCGCGTCACCCGGAATCGGCCGGCAGCATTTCGCGTACTGGATCGCCACGCCCTCGACACCGCGCAGCGTCAGCGCCGACGGCTTGGCCAGGGACGGCGCCGCGAGCGCGGCTGCGTCGTCGCCGGCCTTGCCCAGCGGGCGCGTCAGCGCCTGGGCAACGACGAACGACAGCCGCTTGCCGAGCCCGATGTCAGCCAGGATCTCGAGCTGGCTTTTCGCGCCGTATTCCTTTTGCAGCGCTTCCCAGCGCTCCCAGGTGATCGACTCCGGCGCGACCTTGAGCGTCGCGAGCGCCTGCGACAGGAGCCGCTCGCCGAGGTTCGCCGATTCCTTCTGCTGCAATCCTTTGAGGAAGTGGCGGATCCGCGAGCGTGCCTTGCCCGTACCGACGAACGACAGCCACGACGGATTGGGCCGTGCCGTCGGCGAGGTCAGGATCTCCACGTGGTCGCCGTTCTTGAGTTCGGTGCGCAGCGGCAGGAGCTCGTAGTTGATCCGCGCCGCCACGCAGTGGTGGCCGATGTCGGTGTGCACCGCATAGGCGAAATCCACGGCGGTCGCGCCGCGCGGCAGCGCCATGATCTTCCCCTTCGGCGTAAACACGTAGATCTCGTCGGGGAAGAGGTCGCCCTTGATGTTCTCGAGAAACTCCTTCGAGTCGCGCGATTCGGAGCCGATCTCGAGCAGGCTTTGCAGCCAGCGATGCGTTTCGCGCTGCGCCTCGGCGAGATCGAGCGCGTCGCCGGACTTGTAGAGCCAATGCGCCGCGACACCGGCCTCGGCGATCCGGTGCATGTCGTGGGTGCGGATCTGCGCCTCGAGCGGCGTCCCGAACGGCCCGAACAACGTCGTGTGCAGCGACTGGTAGCCATTGGCCTTCGGGATCGCGATGTAATCCTTGAACTTGCCCGGGATCGGCTTGTAGAGCGCGTGCAGCACGCCGAGCGCCGCGTAGCAGGCAGTGGGATCAGGGACGAGCACGCGCACGCCATAGATGTCGAACACCTGCGAGAACGTGTAGCGCTTCTCGCGCATCTTCTTGTACACCGAGTAGATCGTCTTCTCGCGCCCCGTCACGGCGGCGGTGATCCCGGCTTTGACGAAGCCCGCGCGAATCACGTCGAGCAGCCGGTTCATCACCTCGCGCCGGTTGCCGCGCGCTGCCTTGATCGCGCCGGCGAGGATCCGGTAGCGCATGGGGTTCAGGTGCTTGAAGGCGAGGTCCTGCAGCTCGAGGTAGAGCGCGTTCAGGCCCAGCCGGTTCGCAATCGGCGCGTAGATGTCGAGCGTCTCGCGCGCGACGCGCTTGCGATGCACCGGCGCCATCGCGTCCAGCGTGCGCATGTTGTGCAGCCGGTCGGCGAGCTTGATCAGGATGACGCGGATGTCCTGCGCCATCGCGAGCAGCATCTTGCGGAAGCTCTCGGCCTGGGCGTCCTCGCGCGAATCGAACTCGATCTGGTCCAGCTTCGAAACGCCATCGACCATGTCGGCGACGGGCTTGCCGAACGACGATTCGATCTCGGCCTTGGTGATCGCGGTGTCCTCCATCACGTCGTGGAGGAGCGCGGCGGCGAGCCCCTGCGCGTCCAGGCGCCATTGCGACAGGATGCTCGCGACTGCCAGCGGATGCGTGATATAGGGTTCGCCGGACTTGCGGAATTGGCCGCGGTGGGCCGAGTCCGAGAATTGCCATGCGCGCTCGACGAGCGCGATGTCAGGCGGCGGCAGGTAATTGCCGAGGTGTCGGGTGAACTCCGCGATTTCCGACATGCCTCTACATCTCGACGGTTAAGCGTCGTCAGCTGCAGAGATCGCTCACGACTGCCCCTTGAGCAGCATTTCGATCCCGACCTTCCCCGCCGCGATTTCGCGCAGCGCGACAACGGTCGGCTTGTCCCGATCGGTCTCCACCAGCGGCGAACTGCCGGCCGAGATCTGGCGTGCGCGGTTGGTCGCCGCGAGCGTGAGCTCGAAGCGGTTGGGAATCTTGTCGAGGCAGTCTTCGATCGTGATGCGTGCCATTTCAACCTCTTCAATGTTCGAGCAACCGGGCGAGCAACGGCGCGTGCCGAACGAGCTGTCGCCCCGCGGTCAGGCGGGCCGCGCGCACAATCGCGGACAGATCGTCGACGGCCCTCGCAAACTCCTGATTCATAATAACATAATCGAAGTCGCCGCAGTGGCGCATCTCTTCGCGCGCCGCCTCCAGCCGGCGGACGATCACGTCGGCGCTGTCCTGCCCCCGCCTTTCCAGCCGCTCGCGCAGCGAAGCGAGCGACGGCGGCAGGATGAAAACCAGCACCGCGTCCGGAATGAGCTTGCGGACCTGCGCCGCGCCCTGCCAGTCGATCTCGAGCAGCACGTCACGCCCCTGCGCGACCTGCTCGCGCAGCCAGGTTGCCGAAGTCGCGTACCAGTGGCCGTGCACGTAGGCGTGCTCGAGAAATTCGCCCGCGGCCTTGAGCGCCATGAAGCGGGGCTCGTCGACGAAATGATAGTGGACGCCGTCGTCCTCGCCGGGTCGCGGTGCGCGCGTCGTATAGGACACCGACAGGCGTATCCCCTGTTCCCGCTCGAGCAACGCGGCGACGAGGCTCGTCTTGCCGCCGCCGGACGGCGCGGCGAGCACGAACAGGCAGCCGGACGCAGGGGGCGCCTTGGTTGCGCCCTGCGCGGAATCACTCATTCGAGATTCTGCACTTGCTCGCGCATCTGCTCGATCAGCACCTTCAATTCGAGCGAGGCCCGCGAGAGCTCGGCGTCAACCGATTTCGACCCCAGCGTGTTCGCTTCGCGGTGCAGTTCCTGCATCAGGAAATCGAGCCGCTTGCCGGCGCTGCCTCCGGCGGCCAGCACGCGCCGCACCTCGGCAACGTGCGTCGCGAGCCGTTCGACTTCCTCCGCGACGTCGATCTTGGTCGCGAAGAGCGCGAGCTCCTGCTTCAAGCGGTCCTGGTCGGGGTCGAGACCCGCTTCGCGGAGCCGCGCACCGAGCTTGTCGAGGTACGCCGAATGCAGCGCGGGGATGCGCGGCATGACCCGTGCGACCTGAACCTCGATCGCCGCGCAGCGCTCCTCCAGCACTTGCGCAAGCTTCGCGCCTTCGCGCGCACGGGATGCCGCAAGATCGGAGAGTGCCCTGCCGACGAGCGTCTGGATGCGCGCGGCAAGCTCTTCGGGGGCTACCGTGGGCTCGGCGAGAACGCCGGGCCAGCGCAGGATTTCGGCGACCGAGAGCGGTGCCGTCCCCGGCGCATGCCGCTCCACGTCGGCTGCTGCCTCCGCGAGCTGTTCGACGCGCGCGGCGTCGACGGCAAGCCTCGCCGCGCCGGGAGCGGTTCGATTGAGCGAAACGCGGCATTCGACCTTGCCCCGGCGCAATTCGGCGCCGATGCGTTCGCGCAGCGACGATTCGAGCCCGCGCAGCTCGTCGGGGAGCCGGACCTGGAGGTCGAGATAGCGGTGGTTGACCGAGCGCAGCTCGACCGAGAGCGAAACCCCCGGCAGATCGGCCGCAACTGCCGCGAAGCCGGTCATGCTGAGAATCATCGGGTGTTTTTGTGAGCTTTATGCACGTTTTCCGGCTTTACATTGGCCCCCGGGTTGCCGAGAATGTATGCGTTATCCCCCGGTGGCGCAAGCCAGCTCGACGATGCTGGCACATGAATTGCGAGCGTTTTCCTTGGATTACCCGTACCATCCGCGCCCATGCCGGTCACCAATCAAGCCCTGACAGGGGGCTACCAGCTCCTCAATTACCGGATCGATCGGCAGATCAGCCGCGGCGGTTTCTCGATCGTCTACCGGGCGTTCGACGAGACCGGTGCGCCGGTCGCGATCAAGGAATACCTGCCTTCGTCGCTGGTGCTGCGCACCGAAGGCGACATCGTGCGCGCCTCGTCGGCGGAGAACCTGACGTCATTCAGGTACGGAATGAAGTGCTTCTTCGAGGAAGGCCGCGCGCTCGCCAAGATCAACCATCCGAACGTCGTGCGGGTGCTCAACTTCTTCCGCGCCAACGAGACCGTGTACATGGTGATGCGCTACGAGCGTGGCCGCACGCTGCAGCAGCAGATCCAGATGCGCCAGGACCAGATGTCCGAGCGGCTGGTGCGGCACGTGTTCATGCACCTGCTGAACGGCCTGCGCGAGGTGCACACGCACAAGCTCCTGCATCTCGACATCAAGCCGGCGAACATCTATCTGCGCACCGACGGCAGCCCGGTGCTTCTCGATTTCGGCGCCGCCCGGCAGACGCTCACCACCAACCGCCCGAAGCTCGCGCCGATGTACACGCCGGGCTTCGCTGCACCGGAGCAGTATCGCGAGCCCGATCGGCTCGGTCCGTGGACCGATGTCTACGGCGTCGGCGCGAGCATGTTCGCCTGCCTCGCCGCGTTCGCGCCGCAGGCGGCCGACGCGCGGGTGCAGGAAGACCACCTCGTCTCGGCGAAGAAGATCTGGTCGGGCCAGTACTCGGACAACGTGCTCGAGGTGATCGACTGGTGCCTGCGCCTCGACCCGCTCGAACGGCCGCAGTCGGTGTTCGCGTTGCAAAAGGCGATCCGCGACATTCCGCCGAAAAAGCGCAAGCTCACGTTCTTCGGCAGCCTCAAGCGCAAGTTGTTCAGCGAGATCGGCGCCTGACGCGCGCCACGCGACTCCAATACCTTCTGCTCGATGCGCTTCACGATCTTCCAGGAATCGCGGAAGGGTTCACGCAAGGTCAATCAGGACCGGATCGCGTACACGTACAGTCGCGACACGCTGCTGCTCGTCGTCGCGGACGGCATGGGCGGGCACGCGGGCGGCGAGATCGCCGCGCAGATCGCGGTGCGGTTGTTCATCGAGCGCTTCCAGCAGGAAGCGAAGCCGATCCTCAAGAACCCCCTCAAGTTCCTGCAGGACTCGATGTTGCGCGCCCACGCCGCGCTCGGCTCGTACGCCAACCAGTTCTCGATGCTGGAGACACCGCGCACCACCTGCGTGGCCTGCATCGTCCAGGCGAACCACGCGTATTGGGCGCACGTCGGCGATTCCAGGCTCTACCTCTACCGGCAGGGCGGCATCATCGGCCAGACGAAGGATCACTCGAAGGTCCAGTACCTGGTCGACCAGGGAATCATTGGCGCGGACGATGTCGCCGAGCATCCCGACCGCAACAAGATCTTCAGCTGCCTGGGCGGCCTGGTCGACCCGGTGATCGACCTGGGCAAGCGCACGCCCCTTCGCAACGGTGACGTGATCGTCATGTGCACCGATGGCCTGTGGAGCGTGATGACGAAGGAGGAAATCGCGACGTGGCTCACGTCGACGCCGATCCTCAAGTCGGCGCCGCAGATGATGCGCGACGCCGAGAAGCGGGGCGGTCCCGATGGCGACAACCTGTCGGCGATCGTCGTGCGCTGGGGCCCCGAGACGCTGACCGACGAGCCGTCGACGACGATCACCGAAACGCTGGGCTTGGGCGAATTCCAGACGCAGATCGACCGCACGCTGACGCTCACCGACCGCAAGGGCGCGCAGCGCGACCTCTCCGACGACGAGATCGAGCGCGCGATCGCCGAGATCCAGGCGACAATCCAGCGGTACCGCAAGTGAGCGGCTGTCAGCCTTCAGCTGTCCGCTGTCAGCAAGGGGGCAGACGAAAGTGCCGGCGCCAGGGCGGCGTTACGAACTCGCTGGCAGCTGATAGCTGACAGCCGAAAGGCGAAATGCGCCAGATCATCCTCGACACCGAAACGACGGGCCTCGATCCGTTGCAAGGCCATCGGATCATCGAGCTCGCCGGCCTCGAGGTGGTCAACCGGCGTCCGACGGGCCGCACGATCCAGTTCTTCGTCGACCCGGAACGCGAGATCGACTTCGGCGCAACGGAAGTCCACGGCAAGACGTGGGAAGATCTCAAAGGCAAGCCGAAGTTCCGCGATATCGCCGCCGAGTTCCTCGATTTCGCGCGCGGTGCCGAGTGGATCATCCACAACGCGCCGTTCGACGTCGCTTTCCTCGACTTCGAGCTCGCGTTGGCCGGGCACCAGGCGTGCGCCGGCGTGTACGCGAAGCTCATCGACACCCTCGGCCTCGCGCGCGAAATGTTCCCCGGCAAGCGCAACAGCCTCGACGCGCTGTGCGAGCGTTTCGGGATCGACAATGCGCACCGCACGCTGCATGGCGCGCTGCTCGACGCGCAGCTCCTAGCCGAGGTCTGGCTCGCGATGACGCGCGGGCAGGAATCGCTGACCATCGATCTGGCGGCCGCGTTGCCGCGGATCGACGGCGAGGCCGTCGCGGGAGCGAGCCTGGCCCGCGGGGTCGCGATTGCGCCGATCAAGGTGCTCGAACCTTGCGCGGAGGAGCTTGCCGCGCACCGCGAGTATCTTGCCGCCCTCGACCGCGAGTCGAAGGGCCGCTGCATCTGGCTCGCGCTCGAGGCCGCACTCGCCGCCTAGCGCCATCGCCACGCGCGCCCGCCTCGGGTGGGCAGGAACCGCGCCCGGCCTCGTTGGTCGCAAGGTTCGGAGCGGCCCGGTAGAATGTCCGGGCGGCCGTCTCGTAACATTCCTGTCACGCCGTGCCGCCATCCTCATGGATACCCAATCCGCCAACCCGCCCGCGGCCGTGACTTCGTCCGCCCCCGTCGCGCTGCCCTCCGCCACCGCAACGACGACGCCTCCGCCGGCCGTGTCTTCCGTGCGCGTTTCGTCGGCAGGACCCGAATTCGCGCCGATCAATCGCGAGCTCTCGCTGCTCGCGTTCAATCGCCGCGTTCTTTCGCTCGCGAAGGACCCGGACGTTCCGTTGCTCGAGCGGTTGCGGTTTCTGTGCATCCTGGGCAGCAACCTGGACGAGTTCTTCGAGATCCGTGTCGCCGGCGTGAAGGAGCAGCTGCGCGCCAAGGTCCCGCCGCTGGGGATGACCCTGCAGGACGCGCGGGTGCTGTTCGGGCGCATCGGCGACGAGGCGCGTTCGCTGATCGTCGAGCAATACCGCGTGCTGAATGACGAGGTGCTGCCGGCGCTGGAGCGCTCGGGCGTTCGCCTCGTGCGCCGCACCGAGTTCACCGCGGCTGAACTTGCATGGGCTGCGAGCTACTTCCAGCAGGAGGTGCGCCCGCTGCTGACGCCGATCGGACTCGATCCGGCGCATCCGTTCCCGCAGGTCGTCAACAAGAGCCTGAACTTCGTGATCGAGCTGTCGGGGCATGACGCATTCGGGCGCGATACCGCGATCGCGATCGTCAAGGCGCCGCGTGTCCTGCCGCGCATCATCCGGCTGCCGCGCGACGTGTGCGGGCAGCGACAACGCGTTCGTGATGCTCTCCTCGGTGATCCACGCGCACCTCGCCGATCTCTTTCCCGGCCGCGACGTCGTCAACTACGCGCAGTTCCGGGTGACGCGCGACGCCGATCTCTGGATCGACGAAGAGGAAGTGAAGAACCTGCGCCAGGCGCTGCAGGGCGAGTTGCCGCACCGGCAATTCGGCTCGGCGGTGCGGCTCGAAGTGGCCGAGAACTGCCCCGCGCCGATTGCGCAGTTCCTGCTCCAGCAGTTCGAGCTCACCGACGCCGACCTCTACCGCTGCGACGGGCCGGTCAATATTGCGCGCCTCGCGTCGTTGATCGACCAGGTCGACTCGACGCGCTCAAGTATCGGCCTTTCGTTCCGGGACTCCCGGAGCGATTGCGCGACCAGCCGGACATCCTCGCCGCGATCCGCGCGCACGACATCCTGCTCCACCATCCTTACCAGTCGTTCGAGCCGGTGGTCGAGTTCATCCGCTGCGCCGCGGACGATCCCGACGTCGTCGCGATCAAGCAGACCGTGTATCGCACCGGCGTCAACTCGGTGCTGATGGAAGCGCTGATCGAGGCGGCGCGGCGGGGAAAGGAAGTGACGGTGGTCGTCGAGCTGATGGCGCGCTTCGACGAGGAAGCGAACATCAACTGGGCCGAGCGGCTCGAGCAGGTGGGCGCGCAGGTCGTCTACGGCGTGTTCGGCTTGAAGACGCATGCCAAGCTCGCGCTCCTCATCCGGCGCGAGCGCGATGCGAACGGCGTCATGCGGCTGCGGCCCTACGCGCATCTCGGCACCGGCAACTATCATCCGCGCACGACGCGGCTGTACACCGACTTCGGCCTTCTGACGGCCGATCCGACGATCTGCGCCGACGTCAACGAAGTGTTCATGCACATCACGAGCCTCGCCAAGGCGGGCGCGGATGAAGCAGCTGCTGCTCGCGCCCTTCACGATGCACCGGCGCGTGTGGACATGATCCGCCGCGAGACGAAGCATGCGCGCGACGGGCAAGCCCGCGCGGATCGTCGCCAAGATGAACGCGCTGCTCGAGGAGGGCGTGATCCGCGCGCTCTACGCGGCGTCGCAGGCCGGCGTGAGGATCGACCTCATCGTTCGCGGCGCGTGCGCGCTGCGGCCGGGCGTGCCGGGAATGTCGGAGAACATCCGCGTGCGCTCGATCCTCGGCCGCTTCCTCGAGCACCACCGGGTCTGGTATTTCGACAACGACGGCGATGCCGACGTCTGGCTCTCGTCGGCCGATTGGATGGGCCGCAACCTGTTCCGCCGCATCGAGGTCGCGTTCCCGGTCCGCGATCCGAGTTGCGCGCGCGCGTCATCGATGAGGGCCTGCGCGCCTATCTCGCCGACAACCGCGACGCGTGGGACGCTTACTTCCGACGGCGCGTGGGAAAGGACGAAGCCGCGCGGGCGCGCGCAGCCGCGCTCGGCGCAGTCGCGAGCTGCTCGCGCGGATGCGCGCAAGCCGAAGGAGGCGGACTGATGGACCTGGTCCTCTGGCGACATGCGGAAGCCGAGCCCGGCGAGCCCGATCTCGGGCGCCGGCTCACGCGAAAGGGGTCAAGCAGGCCGAGCGAATGGGCGCAGTGGCTCGATCGCATCTGCCCGATACCGCGCGCGTCCTCGTCTCGCCCGCCGACCGCGCGCAGCAGACGGCGCTCGCGTTGAAGCGCAAGTTCAGGACGATGGACGAAATCGGCCCGGGCGCCTCGGTGTCCGCGGTGCTTGCGGCGGCGAACTGGCCCGACTCGCGCGAGCCGGTGCTCATCGTCGGCCATCAGCCGACGCTGGGCGCCGTCGCGTCGTTCTTGCTTTCGGGCGAGGAAGCGTACTGGTCGGTGCAAGAAGGGTGCGGTGTGGTGGCTGTCACGAATCGCGACCGCGGAGGCGCGTCCGCGGTGGTGCTGCGCGTGGTGATCGGACCCGATTTCGTCTGATCGCGCAGTTGCGGGCTGCCGGTTCGCCGGCACCGTCACCGTCCGGTCGATCGGGTGAGACAGGACGCGCTTGCGGGTCTGCGGGCGTTCGTTGGGCAGCGGGGATGCCCCGCGGAATCAGCGCGTCTTGCGCCACGGGAAGCCCATGGCTGCCCACTCGCTTCGTTCCCTTTCGAGCAGATAGGCGGTCAGGGGGTGCGATCTCAGCCAGCGCGCCGGGACGTCGAAGCGGATGCGCGGCGTCACGGTCAGCGCCATGCGCGGCCGTTCGACTGGGCGCCGCGCGTGGTGCAGCAGCACGGCGAGCCGAAGGGCGAGGAGCTGGGCGCGGAAGGTCGGCATTACCGAGGAGCGGCCCCATCTTCGAGAGGCTGCCGCGGCAACCGAGAACGAGACTTGCGAGGTCCTGCTGTTCGCTGCGCTGAAAAACCGGGCATGTCGGCATTTTCAGAATGTAGGCGCCATGCTTGTGAAAGCCGATGTGCGAAACCGAGAAGCCGGTCTCGTGGAGCAGCGCCGCCCATGCAACCGCTGCAGCGTGGCGCGATCGGCGTTGGGTCGGGCGCCTGCGAAGAGCGAGACCGCGAGCTCCGCGACCCGGGTCGCATGCTCGCGATCGATGCGGTAGCGCTCGAGAAATTGCTCGATCGTGACCTGCCGGACGTCGCGACGCACCGTGCGGCCAAGGAGATCGTAGAGGACGCCAAGCCGCAGCGCGCCGCCGACCGGATTGATGCGCTCGACGTCGAGCTCGGCGATCGCCGCTGCCATGATCGCGAGCCCGCCGGCCAGCACCGGCGCTCGCTCGGGTTTGAGCGCCGCGAGTTGCAGGCGGCTCACGTGTCCGGCGCCGACCATGCGCTTGCGCAGGCGCGCGAGGCCGTCGCGGGTGATGCCCGCCAGCCGAGAGGCCGTTCTGCTCGAGAATTTCGGCGAGCGCCAGCGCCGTGCCCGACGACGCGTAAGCTTCGTGCCAGCGGTCGCGCGCGAACTCGCGGCGCAATCGCCTCGATTTCCGCACGTGCGGTGCGTCTCGGCGGCGGCAAACGCCGTCGCAGCGAGTCCGCCGTCGGCGAAAAGCGCTGCGTCAGTCCCACGCAGCCGAACTTCAGCGATTCGAGCCGCTCAGGCACAGGCCGCGGCCGATGATGAATTCGGTGGAGCCTCCGCCGATGTCGATCACGAGCCGGGGCTCGCTCGAGGGCGGCAGCACGTGCGCGACACCGTTGTAGATGAGCCGCGCTTCCTCGTGGCCGGTGATGACGTCGATCGGGAATCCGAGCGCGCGCTTCGGCCTGCGGCAGGAACGTCCGGCGTTGGTCGCGACGCGGAACGTGTTCGTCGCCACCGCGCGCACCGCCGAAGGATGCAGCCCCTTGATCCGCTCGCCGAAACGCGCGAGACAGGCGAGCGCGGCGCGCCGCGCTTCCGGCGTCAGGCGGCCCTTTGCGTCGATGCCCGCGCCGATGCGCAGCGTCTCGCGCCAGGTGTCGAGGCGGAAGATCTGGTCGCCTTCGACGCGCCCGACCTCGAGCCGGAAGCTGTTCGAGCCCATGTCGACGACGGCGAGCATGTTCGGCGGCGGAGCGGGAAGCGGCATGGCGGGCGAGCGTAGCAGAAAACGAGCCGCGCAGTTGCAGCCCGCCGCGCCACCCGGAGCGAAGCGGCCGGCAGTTTCCGCCACTGCCGCTTTCCTGCTACTCTCGCCGGCTGCACGAATCCTGCCGCGCGTGTCACGCTGCCCATGCCCATCGACTATCTGCAGAAGATCCTTACCGCCAAGGTCTACGACGTCGCGATCGAAACGCCGCTCGACCTCGCGCCGACGCTGTCGCGTCGGCTCGGCAACCGCGTGCTGCTGAAGCGCGAGGACCAGCAGCCCGTGTTCTCGTTCAAGCTGCGCGGCGCCTACAACAGGATGGCGCACATGACGTCGGCGGAACGCGCGCGCGGCGTGATCGCGGCCTCGGCGGGCAACCACGCGCAGGGCGTGGCGCTCGCGGCGCAGAAGCTCGGCTGCAGGGCGACCATCGTGATGCCGGTGACCACTCCGCACATCAAGATCGCCGCGGTCGAGGCGCGCGGCGCTAAGGTCGTGCTGCACGGCGATTCGTACAGCGACGCCTACGCGCGCGCGCTCGCGCTGCAGAAGGAAACGCGCGCGACGTTCGTCCATCCGTACGACGATCCCGACGTGATCGCCGGCCAGGGCACGATCGGCATGGAGATCCTGCGCCAGTGGCAGGGCCCGATCGACGCGATCTTCGTCGCCGTCGGCGGCGGCGGCCTGATCGCCGGCATCGCGTCGTACGTCAAGCGGGTGCGGCCCGAGATCAGGATCATCGGCGTCGAGCCGGTCGACTCGGACGCGATGACGCGCTCGCTCGCCGCGGGTCGTCGGGTGAAGCTTGCCGCACGTCGGCCTTTTCGCCGACGGCGTCGCGGTGAAGCAGGTCGGCGACGAGACATTCCGCCTCGCGCGGGCAGCTGGTCGACGAGATGGTGCTGGTCGACACCGACGCCACTTGCGCGGCGATCAAGGACGTCTTCGAGGACACGCGCTCGATCCTGGAGCCCGCGGGGGCGCTCGCGATCGCCGGCATCAAGGCCTGGGTGCGAGCGGCACCGGACCGCAGGACCGGACGTTCGTCGCGATCGCGTGCGGCGCGAACATGAATTTCGACCGGCTGCGCTTCGTCGCCGAGCGCGCGGAGCTGGGCGAGGAGCGTGAGGCGATCCTCGCCGTTACCATCGCCGAGCGTCCGGGCAGCTTCCGCGAATTCTGCGCGCCTTCTCGGCAACCGCTCGGTGACCGAATTCAACTATCGCTACGCCGATGCGCGCATCGCGCATCTCTTCGTCGGCATGGAAGTGGCCAACCGCCACGAAAGCGAGCATCTGCTGGCCGAGTTGCGGCGGCATCGGATCGAGGCGCTCGACCTGACCGACAACGAGATGGCCAAGCTGCACGTGCGCCACCTCGTCGGGGGCCACGCGCCGGCGGCGGAGAACGAGATCCTTTACCGCTTCGAATTCCCCGAGCGCCCCGGCGCGCTGATGCAGTTTCTGAATAGCATGAGCCGCGGCTGGAACATCAGCCTGTTCCACTATCGCAACCACGGCGCCGACTATGGCCGGGTGCTGGTCGGCATGCAGGTGCCGCCGTCGGACAAGGGCGCATTTCGCGAATTTCTGGACCGCTTCGGCTACGACTACGTCGACGAAACCGCCAATCCCGCCTATCGAATGTTCTCGGCCGGTAGCCGAAGCGGCACGCGGGCCGCAGCAGCAGACTGGCCGCCGCCCGGCGGACCGAATGCGCAATTTCGCCCGGCCGCTCGGCCGGCCGCCGCCAGGCGGCTCCGAGGCGGAAAAGCCTTGCGTTCCCCGTGGCTTGGGGGCGCAGGGGACCGTCGCCGGGACGCCGCAGGGCAGGGAATGCCGCAAAGCGGCAGGCACAGCTCCGAAAATTTGGCTCATTGTTGCAAATTGGTGCAATTCGGCGCCGATGCCGATTCCGGCAAGGTTTATGCTCTAGTCAGTTCGCTTGCACCGTGGCAAACTTGACCCCGACAGTGCGGCGCACATTCGGGCGCCCCGGAGGACCGTGGCGCGCGCGAGGGAGAATACATTGGCGGAGCAGAATCCGTTGCAGGGCGTCAAGGTGATGGTGATCGACGATTCGAACACCATTCGCCGCAGCGCCGAGATTTTCCTGCTGCAGGCCGGCTGTACGGTGATTCTGGCCGAGGATGGCTTCGACGCGCTCGCCAAGATCGCCGACCACCAGCCGGACCTCGTCTTCGTCGACATCATGATGCCGCGACTCGACGGCTACCAGACCTGCGCGCTCATCAAGAAGAACCGCAAGTTCCAGCGCACTCCGGTGATCATGCTGTCGTCGAAGGACGGGCTGTTCGACCGGGCGCGCGGGCGCATGGTCGGCTCGGACCAGTACCTGACGAAGCCGTTCACCAAGGAGAGCCTGCTGAAGGCGGTCGGCGCGCACGTCAATCGGCCGCGGCCGCGTGATGCGCCGGGCACCGATCCGCACGCGCCCGTGGCGGCGTCGGGAGAGCAAGCGCAAGAGACAGGGCAGAGACATGGCCATCAAGAAAATTCTCATCGTCGACGACTCGCCGACCGAGCGGCATGTGCTGAACGACATGCTGACCAAGGCGGGCTACGAGGTCGTCGCCAGCGACAACGGCGAGGACGCGATCCTGAAGGCGAGGTCGCTGAAGCCGGACCTGATCCTGATGGACGTCGTCATGCCCGGCCTCAACGGGTTCCAGGCGACGCGCGCGATCAGCCGCGACCCGGAAACGCGCGGCATCCCGATCATCCTGTGCACGTCGAAGAGCCAGGAGACCGACAAGATCTGGGGCATGCGCCAGGGCGCGCGCGACTACATCGTCAAGCCCGTCAATCGCGACGAGCTGCTGGCAAAGATCGCCGCGATCGGCTGAAACACGAACCCCACCTCCACACACGCATGGCCCGCGCCGCAAAACTCGACCTTCGCACGTTCCAGCAGGAACTCGCGTCCCGCCTCGCGACCAAGACGGCCGCGCAGGTCGAGTCGTCGCGGCTGGGGCTGGCGAGCGGCGGCGGAGCGGTGGCTGGTCCGGCTGGCCGACGCGGGCGAGGTGATGACGATGCCGACCGTCGTGCAGGTGCCGCTGACGCGGCCGTGGTATCTGGGCGTCGCCAACATCCGCGGCAATCTGTACACGCGTCATCGATTTCGCCGGCTTCCTGGCGCACGACGCCGCCGCTGCGCCCGGCGGCGGCCAGAGCCGGCTGGTGCTGTTCGGTCCCCGCGTGGGCGACATGAACGCCGGCATCGTCGTCCAGCGCGTGCTGGGCTTGCGCAACATCGCGGAGCTGGCACCGGCGGCGCCGCCAGCAGGAGCGCCGGCGTGGTACGGGCAGCGCTGGATGGACGCCGACGGCGGCGCATGGCAGGAAATCGACCTCGCGAGCTCGCGCGGGATCCGGCATTTCTGCAGGTGGGCATTTGACTCCCCCGTGCCGCGATCGGACAAGGCGACCGGCGCATTCGCGTGCGCCAGAGGAGGAATAATGGCGCTCAAATGAAACTGCCGAAGCTGTTCGGCAACGACAACGGAGGCAGCGCCTCCGACGCCGATCTCGACATGCCGACCACGCAGGTCCGGCCGGCGGCGCAGCCGGGCTACGATCCGCTGGCGTCGGTGTCGATCATGGACCAGCTGCGTTCGGCGACCTCCGAGACGGAGATGCCGAAGAAGCTGCCGGTGATCGGCGGCCTGCCGATCGTCAAGCAGTTCCAGGTGCTGGGCTTCATTCTGGTGACGCTCCTCGTGCTCGCGGCGCTGATGGTGTTCCTCGACGGCCGCCAGCGTCGCAGGCGGCGGCGGCGCCGGCGACGGCGACGGAAATGCAGATGCTCTCGCAGCGCCTGGCGCGCGGCACGCGCGCTCGCGGCGCAGGGCCAGGCGGCCGCTTTCCGGCGGTCAAGGACAGCCGCGACGCGCTTCAAGGCGGACCTCGAGGCGCTGCTGAACGGCGGCAGGTCGCGCGGTGTGTCGCTCGACGCTGTCGCACGGACGAGCGGCGTCGTCAAGCTGCTGCAGGACATCAAGACGCGCTGGGAACGCGTCGACGTCAACGCCGAACGCGTGCTCGAGAACCAGCAGAGCCTGACCTCGCTGGCCAAGGGCCTCGAGAACATCAATCTCGGGCAACAACGCGATGCTCGAACTCGCGCAGCAGGCTGCGCAGCAGGTCGGGCAGGGCGGCGGCAGCGCTGCGCGAAATCGAATACACGAACCAGCTCGCCGTGCTGTCGCAGCGGATCGCGCAAGAACGCCAACTCGCTCGCGTCGTCCGACGAAATCGATCCCGAGGTCGCGTTCCTGCTCGGCAAGGACTCCGGCACGTTCCGCGACATCCTGAACGGCCTGCTGAAGGGCAGCGACGCGCTGCGGCTCGCCGGCGGTGCGCAGCGAAGACGCGCGCGCGACGCTGACCGAACTGCAGAAGCGCTTCGCCGCCTACGAAGCGGCGTCAACGCCATCCTGCAGAACATGCAGCGGCTGGTCGTCGCCAAGCAGGCGGCGCGCGGCATCAACACCGAATCCGAAGCCGCTGCTCAACGAGACGACGCAAGCTCGCCGAGGCAGTTCGAAGGCCGAGCGCCGCAGCCCGCTGGCCGCTGTGGGCGGCGCATCATGTTCGCGCTGCTCGCGCTGGCCTGCCTCGTGCTGCTGGGCAAGGTGTTCCTCGACGATGCGCGCGTCCGCGCGTTCGAAAGCGAAGGCGAGAACAAGCGCAACCAGGAGGCCATCCTCCGGCTGCTGAACGAGATGGGCAACCTGGCCGACGGCGACCTCACCGTGCAGGCGTCGGTGACCGAGGACGTCACGGGCGCCATCGCCGACTCGATCAACTTCACGATCGAGGAGCTGCGCACGCTGGTGCGCGGCATCAACTCGGCGACCGACCAGGTGACGAAGGCCACGCAGGACGCGCAGGCGATCTCGAACCGCCTCTACGAGGCGTCGCAGCGGCAGAACAAGGAAATCCAGCAGGCGTCGGCGTCGGTGCTGCAGATGGCGCAGTCGATCAACGAGGTGTCGCAGACCGCGGCGCAGTCCGCCCGGGTCGCGCAGCAGTCGCTGGCGGCCGCCGAGAAGGGCGGGCAGGCGGTGCAGAACCAGATCTCCGGCATGAACGAAATCCGCACGCAGATCCAGGACACGTCCAAGCGGATCAAGCGCCTGGGCGAATCGTCGATGGAAATCGGCGAGATCGTGGAGCTCATCTCGGACATCACCGAGCAGACGAACGTGCTGGCGCTGAACGCCGCGATCCAGGCGGCGTCGGCCGGCGAGGCGGGCCGCGGCTTCACCGTGGTCGCGGAGGAAGTGCAGCGCCTGGCCGAACGCTCCGGCGAGGCGACGAAGCAGATCGAGGCGATCGTGAAGACCATTCAGGCGGACACGCAGGACGCGGTGGCGGCCATGGAGAAGTCGACCGTCGGCGTGGTGGAAGGGACCAAGCTCTCCGACGCCGCGGGTCAGGCGCTGGACGGAGATCCGCAAGGTGTCGCGCGAACTGGCGGAGCTGATCGGCGGATCTCCGCGCAGACGCAGAAGCAGTCGGCCTCGGTCTCCGACGTGACGCGGGGCATGCAGGGCATCCTCAAGATCACCGAGGAGACGACGGAGGGCACGAAGCAGACGAACGTGTCCATCGGCCAGCTGACGAGACTCGCGGCGGAGCTGCGCAGCTCGGTCGCGGGCTTCAAGGTCTGACACGCCTGGACCCAGCGGATCACGCATCAGACGAATCCGGGGGCTGGCGCGCTTCGTGCTCATTGGCGTCTCGCGATACCTGCACCTCGGACTCCTGACCCCGTCCGTGGCGACCGACAACCTCCGAATTCGACCTGGGCCCGCTGTCCTGGGTGCAGGGCGAGATCGACCAGGCGCTCGCGCGCGGGCTGGAGTCGCTCGCCGCGTTTCGCGCGAGCCGGCAGGACCTCGCGTCGCTCAAGCATGCGCGCACGCACATCCACCAGGCGGCCGGCGCGATCCAGATGGTGGGCCTGGACGCCGTGGTCGCCTTCACCGACGAGATCGAGCGCCAGCTGGCGCGGCTCGAGGAGCTGCCCGACGCGCGAGGCGCAGGCGGCGTGCGATGCGATCGACCGCGCGTGCCGCAAGCTGCGGATCTTCCTGGACGAACTGGTCAACGGCGCGCCGCCGGTCCCGCTCAAGCTCTTTCCCGAATACGAGGCGATGCAGCGCGCGCGCGGCGTCAAGGCGGCCGCGCCGACCGACCTCTTCTATCCGGATCTGTCGCCGCGCGCGCCGAAGCTCGCGCCGCGCAGGTCGATCGCTCCGCAGCGGCTGCCGTCGTACATGGTCAAGCAGCGCCGCCTGTATCAGCGCGGCCTGCTCGCGTGGCTGCGCGGCGACGACGAGCGGCGCGAAGACGATGCGCGACGCCGTCGCCGGCATCGAGGACGCGACCGACGCAGCGGCAGCCTGCGCGCGTTCTGGTGGACCGTCGGCGCGCTGCTCGAGCGCATCGTCGAGAAGGGGCTCGACCCCGGCTTCGGCGTGAAGCAGCTTGCCGCGCGCATCGACCTGCAGATCCGCCGCGTCGTCGAAGGCTCGGCAAGGTCGCCGACCGGCTGCGTCGCGAAGTGCTCTATTTCGTCGCGATCAGCGCGCCGGTGGCGCCGCAGGTGCAGGCGGTGCAGCGCGCGTTCAAGCTGTCCGGGCTCATTCCCGTCGCGCCGAAGTGCTGTCGGCCGACGTCGTGCGCCTGCAGCCGCTGCTGCGCGAAGCGCGCGAGCAGCTGGCGGCGCGCCAAGGACTCGTGGCTCAAGTCGCCGTCGGGACGCGCCGAGAACCTGCCGAAGCTGAAGCAGACGCTGGCGTCGGTGCACGCGCAAGGCGCCGGAGATCGGCAACGGCGCGCTGATGAAGCTCACCGCGGCGCTGGTCGAGCGCCTCGACAAGATGCCCGCAGGCGCGTTCCCGAATCGGTGGCGATGGAATACGCGACGGCGCTGCTGCTCGCCGAGACCGCGTTCGAGAACTACGCGAGCCTCTCGCCCGAGATTTCCCGAAGCAGGTCGACGCGATGCTGGCGCGCCTCGATGCCGCGCGCGCAGGCGCGGCCGCTCGCCGGCGCTGCCGGCGCGCCGATGCTGGACGAGATGCGCAAGCGCGCGCAGGAACGGCTGCTGCTGGCGCAGGTCGGCCGCGAGATCCAGGCGAACCTGCGCCACATGGAGCAGGTGCTGGACGCGTTCTTCCGCGACAACGCCAAGCGCGGCGAGCTGGCGACGCTCGGCAAGGACAGCCAGCAGATCCGCGGCGCGTTGCGCATCCTGGGGCTCGACGACGCCGAGCGGCTGCTCGAGCTGTGCCAGCAGCAGATCGAGACCTATGCCGATCCCGAAGCGCCGGTCAGCAACGAGGATCTCGAGCTTCTCGCCGAATCGCTGTCGGGCCTGGGCTTCTACATCGAGGCGGTCGAGCAGCAGCGCCCCGACCGCGAGCGCCTGATCGCGCCGCTGCTCGCGAAGCGCCTGGGCGAGGCGCCGCGCGCCGTCGAAGCCGACGCAGGCGATACGGTCGAGGCCGCCGTCGCCGAATTGCGCGCGCGCTTCCCGAGCTCGTCGCCGAAGTCGCACGCGCGCCGGCCGACGCCGCGGCGCGCGAGAGCCTGCAGCCGAAGCTCGACGGACCTGCGCGACGACGCGGAACTGATCGGCGACGCCGGATCTCGTCGCGCAGGCCGAGCGCGGCGCTGGCGCGAGCTCGACGCCGGCGGCACGGCCGACGCTCGCGGCCGCCGTCGCCGCGATGCGCCGACGACCGCGCGCGCCCGCGCCGGCGATCTCCGAGGAAACGCAGCGGCTGCTCGCGACCGATGCCAACGAGTCTCGATCGCGAGCTGCTCGAAATCTACCTCGCCGAGGCCGCGCGAAGTGCTCGACACCGTCGCCGCCAGCATCGCGCGGTCCTCGACGGACAATCCGGGCGACCGCGAAGCGCTGCGCACCGTGCGCCGGCGGTTCCACACGCTGAAGGGCAGCGGCCGCATGGTCGGCCTGGCCGAGCTTGGCGAAATCGCGTTCGAGGTCGAGAAGATCCACAACCGCCTGCTCGAGGAAGAGCGGTCGGTGACGCCCGCGGTGCTGGCGATGATCGACGTCGCGCGAACGCAGCTTCCGCGACTGGGTCGATGCGCTGACGCAGCTCCGGGCGCGTCATCGCGGACCCGCGCTGCTGCACGCGGCGATCGGCGCCGTCGAGGCCGAGCTTGCCGGCGGGCCGCGAATCCGCGCCGACGCCCGCACCGCCGGCACCGCAGGTCGCTGTCGCCTGTCCGACTGCCCGGACTGCCCGCGGCTGCGCTCAGCGCCCACCGCCGGTCGCGGGGCCCTCGCCGCGACGGCGCTCGAGCTTGTCGAGCAGCGAGTTCGGATAGCCGCTTCGATCGAATCGGCAGCGGCGGCCGATGCCGGTGATCGAAGCTGCACCGAAGTCCGGCGCCGGACTCGCCGACGTGATGCCGCGGAGTGCGCGACGGCGGCGCCAGCCGTCGAGCCAACCGCGCGCCCGAGCCTGCGGTGACGGCCGCCGCGAGCGCGCACGGCCGGAGCCGGACGAAATCACGATCGGCGACGTCACGTGTCGACGGCGCTGTGAAGATCTGTGCGACGAGGCGCGCCAGCATCTCGCCACGCTTGAGAACGACTGTCGGTGCTGCAGTTCGATCCGCGCACGCGCCGTCGGCGGCAATGATCCGCGCCGAGCCACACGCTGTGCGGCATCCACCGGACCGGAGGCTTTCCGCTGGTCGCCGCGACGGCGAAGTCGCTCGAGCAGACGCTGCTCGCGCTGCGGAGCGCGGCGCGCCGCTGCCGAGCAACGCGCAGCCGGTGCTGGCGCGCGCGGTCGCGGGGCTCGCGCCAGTTCGTCGATCGCGTCGAGGCGCGCGAGGCGTTCACGCCGGCGACCAGACGAAGCGCAGGACATCCAGGCGGAGCTCGGACGAGCTGCGCCAGGAGTCCGCGGCGAGCCACGCGCAGACGCCGAGGCCGCGCCGAGCGCAGGCGGCACGCGACGAGCACGACGAAGCGCCGGTACGCGCCCGGCGCCGCTGATTGCCGTGCCGGCGAGCGGATCCGCGCCGGCGCAGCCGATGCGCACGCGAGTCGGGCATCGCCGCAGTGATCCCGATCGGTGCCGCAGCGTCATGTCGTCGCGACGCAGCCGTCACCGCGATCGCGAAAGCGGAGTCCCGACGCTCGCGGCGACATCGACGTCGTGCTCCCGCTGCCGCTCGAGGACCCGCTCGCCGACGATCCGCGACGACGTCGATCGAGCAGGTCCTGCCGATCTTCCTCGACGAGGCGGCCGAACTGTTCCCGCAGGCCGGCGAGGAATTGCGCGCGTGGCGGCGCAGTCCGGCACGACGGCAAGCGCGGCGCCGAGCTGCGCCGCACGCTGCACACGTTCAAGGGCAGCGCGCGGATGGCGGGCGCGATGCGCCTGGGCGAGCTCACGCACCTCATGGAATCCGACCTGGCTCGAGGGCGACGCGCCGCGCCGCGCGACGCCCGAGCTCTTCGATGCGCTCGACGACGATCTCGACCGCATCGCGTTCGTCCTCGACCGCCTGCGCGAGGGCGAGACCAACACGCCGCTGCCGTGGGTCGCGCGCGGCGGAGGCCGGCGCCGACGAAGAGCCGATGCCGGCGCCGCGCGCTGCGGCTGCCGCGCCGGCTCCGTCGCGCGCCTCGCCGCCGCCGGCGACGGCAGCGGCTCGCGTCGTCGAAATGCCGCCGTTGCCGCGGCGCACCCGCCGGTCGCGCCGCGCCGCGCGAAGCCGCGCCGCGCCGCAGAAGCCGAGACCGGCGCAGCGCGCGCAGCTGCGCGTCCGCGCCGACGTCATCGACCGTCTGGTCAACGAGGCGGGCGAAGTCGCCATCGCCCGCGCCCGCGTCGAAGGCGAGCTGCGCTCGCTCAAGGCGAACCTGCTCGAACTGACCACCAGCGTGATCCGCCTGCGCGCGCAGATGCGCGAGATCGAAATCCAGGCGCGAATCGCAGATCCAGTCGCGGATGTCGCTGATGCAGGAGCAGCAGCGGCAGGACTTCGATCCGCTCGAATTCGACCGCTACACGCGCTTCCAGGAACTGACGCGCTCGCTGGCCGAGGGCATCAACGACGTGTCCACCGTGCAGCAGTCGCTGCTGAAGAACCTGGACGACGCCGATGCCGCGCTGCTGGCGCAGGCGCGGCTGTCGCGCGAAGTGCAGCAGCAGCTGTTCTCGATCCGCACCGTGCCGTTCGGCAGCCTGTCGGAGCGCCTGTACCGCATCCTGCGCGCGACGGCGAAGGAGCTCGACAAGCGCGCCAACCTCGAAATCCACGGCGCGCAAGGTCGAGCTCGACCGCTCGGTGCTGGAAAAGCTGGTCGGTCCGCTCGAGCATCTGCTGCGCAACGCGCTCGATCACGGCATCGAGACGCGCGACGCGCGCGTCAGAGGCCGGCAAGCTCGAGACCGGCGAGATCGCGCTGACGGTGCGCCAGGTCGGCAACGAAGTCGTGATCGAGCTCGCCGACGACGGCGCCGGCGTCGACTTCGACGCAGCATGCGCGAGCGCGCCGGTCGCGCTGGGCCTCTTCGCCGCCGACGCCGAGCCGACCGACGCGCAGCTCGATCGAATGCATCTTCCAGCCGGGCTTCTCGACCGCGTCGAAGGTCACGCAGATATCCGGCCGCGGCATCGGCATGGACGTCGTGCGCGCGGAAATCGCCGCGCTGGGCGGCCGCGTCGAGGTGGCGACCACGCGCGGGCAAGGGCACGACGTTCACGCTGACCTGCCGCTGACGCTGGCGGTCGCGCAGGCGGTGCTGGTCCGCGCCGGCGGCAGGCTGTGGGCGCTGCCCGCGCCGATGGTCGAGCAGGTGCAGCAGATGAAGGCCGAGGCGCTGCTCGACCTCTACGTCACGCGCAAGGTCGAGTGGCAGGGCCGCGAGTACCCGTTCCATTACCTGCCGCGCCTGCTGGGCGACACCGCGCACAATCCGGAGACCGCGCGCTACAACCCGGTGCTGCTGCTGCGCAGCGGCCAGAGCTACGCCGCGGTCCACGTCGACGAGATGGTCGGCAACCAGGAAGTCGTCGTCAAGAACATCGGGCCGCAGCTGGCGCGCGTGTCCGGCATCTCCGGCGCGACGGTGCTGGGCACCGGCGAGATCGTGCTGATCATCAATCCGGTGCAGCTCGCGCAGCGCGCCGACGTCCCGCGGTTCGACCCGACGGCGCCGAGCGCGCGTCGCGCCGCATCGCGCGACGGCGCGCCGCCGCGGCGGCCGCCGGACCGCCGCTGGTGATGGTCGTCGACGACTCGCTCACCGTGCGCAAGATCACGAGCCGCACTGCTGACGCGCGAAGGCTTCGACGTCATCACCGCCAAGGACGGCGTCGACGCGCTGCAGCTGCTCGCCGAGCAGGTGCCCGACGTCATCCTGCTCGACATCGAGATGCCGCGGATGGACGGCTTCGAGTTCACGAAGACGATCAAGGGCGACCCGAAGCACGCGCACATCCCGATCATCATGATCACGTCGCGCACGGCGGAAAAGCACCGCAACCGCGCGCGCGGAGCTCGGCGTCGACCTCTACCTCGGCAAGCCGTACCAGGAAGAGGAGCTGCTCCGCAACCTGCGCGAAATGCTGACGCTGACGGCGTAGGAAGGCTCGGGACGCCGCTGTTCTTACGGTGCGCTCGCGTCGCGGCCTCCGCTCCGCTCGTGCATTTCGTTGGGCCGTGGTGTCGGCCGCTAGCGCCGACTCGTGATTGCTCGCATCCCCCTGCCGCTCCGCGGCTTCGGGGCCCCTGCTCGCCACTCGCGTCGCTACTTCGGGCAGGAGCCCGTGTCGCCCGGGACCTTGCCGACGAGCAGCAGGAAGTTTTCGAACGGGCCCATGTTGCCCATCGCTTCCATCATCGGCCCTTCGAAGCCCAAGCGCCCCAGCATCATCGCCTTCATCGGGCCGTATTCGCCCTTGCCCATCTCGACCCAACGCGCGGTCTCGGCCTTCATCACGTAATCGGCGCCCGAATCGAGCGTCGCGGTCTCGGCCGCGCCGCCGTAGACGCACATCGCCTGGCCGTCCTTCTGCGCGATGCGCAATTCGGCGGAAGGCTTGTCGCCGCAATCGGAGCGGTAGATCTCGCATAACCTTGAAGCCGCGCCCCTTGTCGTTCTTCATCCAGCCGCTCTCGACCAGCTTGTCGGTGAGCACCGGATCCTTGTTCCACGCCTCGCACGCCTCGTTGGCCCAGTCGGCGGACATCAGCACCGGAGCGCCTGGCGCGGGTGTGGCGACGACAGCGGCGAACGCCGCGATGAAAAGAGCGATGCGCATAAGGTTTCCTCCGGAAGGCGATCGATGGCACCGTCACGACGGAGCCGCTCCGACGACGTTAGGATTCCACGGCCGGCGTGTCAAATGCGCCGCGATGCACATAGTGCTCGGCGCGACCGCGCAGGACGCATGCGCGACGTGCGACCAAAACGTCGCAGGGGCATGCCGCCCGCAGGCAAGGCGGACTCGGAATCTGCGTCATCGAGAGCGTTCCCCGGCGGGCCGCCCGGGCGCGCCCCTCGTGTGCCGCCTATATCGATTGCACGTAGGCGGCGACGGCTTCCATCTCGGCGGGCGTGAGATCCTTGACGATCCCGTGCATCACGGGTGCCTTGCGCACGAGTCCCTGGATATACTCGAGCTGGCGGACCACGTACTTCGCGTGCTGGCCCGCGAGACGCGGGAAGTCCGCGACGCCTTCCGCTTGCGCGCCGTGGCAGGACGCGCACGGCGGTATGCCACGATCGGGAAGCCCCGTTTCGAAGAGCTTCTTGCCCAACGCGATCTGCGCCGGATCCCCGGGCTGCCCCGGGCGCAGGCGGCTGCGCGGCGTAATAGGCGGCGATGCTTTGAACCAACTTCGGGTCGAGCAGGTTGCCGGCGATTCCACACATGAAATCGTGGGCCGCTTTTTCCTCGCGCGTCTTGTGCTGGAAGTTCTCGATCTGCGCCACCAGGTATGCCGGGCGTTGCGCGGCGAGAATCGGAAACTCAGGCGATGTGCTGATTCCGCGCGGCCCGTGGCAGGTCGAGCACAGATTCACGGCTCGCTCCTCGCCCGGCGTTCGCTCCGCTGCGCCTGGCGCCGCATTCTGGGCGTGGCAGCGTAACGATGCCGGTCAGGGCCAATGCCAGAACTGTTGCGGTCGAAGTCCTCATCGGTTCACTCCCGTATCCACGGTCAGAATGCGACCCAGACGTCGAAGAACAGCGTGTTGTTGTCGCTGGCATTGCGTCCGTTGCCGTCGTAATTCGAGCGTCGCGCCGTCGAATTTGTGTATCCGGTGTATTGCAGCACCAGGCGAACGTTCTGGATCGGGAGGTAATCGAGTTCCGAGGATGTAGCCGTTGCTGTTCGGCGTGTTCGCGTCGCCGCTGGCGTGGTCGCCGTACAGGCCTTCGTCCGCGCTGCCGGTCGTCTGGAAGTAGCGCCAGCGTCCCGCCATACTTGCGCTCGTAGTAATACGAGCCCTTGAGCTTGAACGTGCGCAACGTATCGGTCGGATTGGCCGGCGTCGGCCTGCGCCGTAGCCCGCGCCCGTCGCCTGCGTGATCGGGTAGCTCGCGTTATACGACTGCTTCTCCCAGATGTAGGTCGCCTGCGCGGTGACCGTGTGCACGTCGGTGATGTACTGGTACTGGGCGTCGACGGCGACGTCCCGGTAGCGGTCGGTCGGCGTAGTCGTGTTGAGGTTGTCCGGATAGACGTTCGCGACCATGCCGTAGGTGCCGACCATCATCGAATTCGCACCCCAGTCGTGCGCGTAGGCGAGCCGCCAGTACGGGTTGAAGTTGGTGATCGCGAGCACGCCGCCGGGCGTCGTTGTACGGCAGTCCCCGCCGGAATAGCGTTGCCCAGCACATTGGCGGTCCGGTAGTTGGCGAACTCGAGGTAGAGGGTTTTCTGCCAGAACGCGTAGGCACCGAGGCCGGCGACCTGCTGCGCCAGCCCGCCGTCGATCATCGCGCCGCCGCCAGGCGTATGTGCCAGCGGAGACGTCGTGAACGGAAAGCCCCATGCCGGCGTGCTGTTCCACGGATCCTGACACCGTCGGATTGTTGTTGAGCGTCATGCCGACGATCCACTCCGGATCTCCGCGTCGACGCGCGCGTACTTGTAGGCTGCGCGAATGTCGGTGTTGTCGATGCTGCTGTGACCGCCGAGCGTGCCGTCGGCCGCGGTTGCGAGGTTGTCGTAGGTCCACTGGTAGAACACGCCGAAGTAGTCGTTGAACTTGCTCGCGAAAAACAGGCTCCCGCCGGAAAATACCAGGCTGTTGTTGCGCTGCATAACGGTCACCGTGTCGCCGGTGTCGGGGTCGGTCATGTCGTTGTTCCTCGATGCTGGTGACCGACGCCTGCGCCATCACCGCCATCGGACGTAGTTGATGAGCTCTCATCCGATGACCGCAGGTCTTGCCGATCGTGTAGCCGGTCAGCTTGAAGATAGCGTCCGTACGGCGTGAGCTCCGGCCAGCTCACGTGGCAGGCGGGACATTCCTGGCCGTCTGCCGCGCAAACGATGGGACCGCGCCGACCTGGCCGGCCACGCCAGCCAGCAGGAGCAATGAAAACGCAACACTGCGTCGAAGCCACTTCCCGATGCGACCACGCATGACTACCCCCATTGTCGTGTCACGCCGAAGCGACCCCTGCGTGCACACATGCTTAGCTATCGGATGAAGCGCAGCCCCATCGCGCAAGCCAATTCTTATCAAGGGTACCCGCAACCTGATGACGCAGATCAAGAGTTCACGGGATTGTCGCCCCACGTTTCAGACGATGTTGCGGGCGCTATCGATTTGTCAGCGGATCGTCAGCAAGACGTCAGGCAATCGTCAGCAATTCCTCGACGGACATCGCATGGAGTGCGCGCAGCGATCGTTCGTGAGCGATCTGCGCGAAAACGTTAAGCGCGCTCGCGCCTCGCGCGTCGTCACTCGCGATCGACAATCTTGGTCGCGAACGGCATCGACAACGACATCGCGAGACGCAACGATCTGCATTTACTCTTCGCGTGCACGTTGCAATCGTGCGTTGAACTTGGATCGGCAGTTTCGATGATCTCGTGCGCATCGCGCGCGCTGCCTCGTTGCATTGAACGATGCATGATCGCCGGAAGCGTTGTCCATGCTGGAGCGGTGCGCGGGCCCGACTCACGTCGCTTCGCCGCCCGGCAGTTGCCAATGCGGAGGGCTCCCCGGAGCCTGCGATGGCGCGCCGGTATAATTCCCAGGAATAGCTACCGGGAGGGAAGCCGCATGGCGAACTACGCCACGGAAAACATCCGCACTGTCGCGCTCGTGGGCCACGGCGCGTCGGGCAAGACGACGCTCGCCGAGGCGCTGCTGTTCAAGTCCGGGCGCGGTCAAGGCGACGGGCAGCGTCGAGCGCGGCACGACGGTCGCGACTTCGACCCGCTGGAAAAGGCGTACGCAGCATTCGCTGCGCGCGTCGCTCCTGCACTTCGAGACCGACGGACACGCGCATCCATCTGATCGACACGCCCGGCTTTCCGGATTTCATCGGCCAGGCGATCGGCGCGCTCGACGCGGTCGAGACCGCCGCGGTCGTCGTCAACGCGCAGTCCGGCATCGAGATGATCACGTCGCGGATGATGGACTGGGCGGCGAAGCGGCAGGCTGTGCCGGCATCGTCGTCGTCAACAAGATCGACGCCGAGAACGTCGACCTGCCGAGGGCTGCTGGCGGCCATCCAGGCGGCGTTCGGCAAGGAATGCCTGCCGATCAACCTGCCCGCCGGACGGCGGCAAGCGCGTCGTCGACTGCTTCTTCAACCCGGCGGGCGAAGCCGGATTTCTCGTCGGTCGCGGCCGCGCACCGCGCGCTCGTCGACCAGGTGGTCGAGGTCGACGAGGAGCTGATGTCGCTCTACCTCGAGCAGGGCGAGGTCGCGCCCGAGCAGCTGCACGCGCCGTTCGAGAAGGCGCTGCGCGAAGGCCATCTCGTGCCGGTGTGCTTCGTGTCGGCGCGCAACGGCGGCGGGCGTCGCCGAACTGCTCGAGATGTTCGTCAAGCTGCTGCCCAATCCCGCCGAGGGCAATCCGCCGCTGTTCTACAAGGGCGAGGGCGAGGCGACCGTCGAATTTCACTCGGAGCCCGATCCGAAGAAGCACGTGCTCGCGCACGTGTTCAAGGTCGTCGTCGACCCGTTCGTCGGCAAGCTCGGGGTCTTCCGCGTGCACCAGGGCACGGTGACGCAGGGACACGCAGCTCTTCATCGGCGACGGCCGCAAGCCGTTCAAGGTCGGCCACCTGTTCCTGCTGCAGGGCGGCAAGAACGTCGAGATCGACCGCGCCGTGCCGGGCGACATCGCCGCGGTGGCGAAAGTCGACGAGATCGAGTTCGACTGCGTGCTGCACGATTCGCACGACGAGGACCACATCCACATGCGACCGCTCGAGTTCCCCGTGCCGATGCAGGGTGTGGCGATCAGCCGAAGAAGCGGGGCGACGAGCAGCGGATTTCCGACGTGCTGCACCGGATGCTGGCCGAGGATCCGACGCTCGTCGTCGAGCACGACCCGTCGACCAACGAGACGGTGCTGCGCGCGCTGGGCGACCTGCACCTGCGCTCGGTGCTCGAGCGGATGTCGCGCCAGTTCAAGCTCGAGGTCGACAACGCGGCCGCCGCGCATTCCGTACCGCGAGACGATCACCGCACAGGCCGAGGGCTTCCATCGCCACAAGAAGCAGACCGGCGGCGCCGGCCAGTTCGGCGAGGTCTCCCTGCGCGTCGAGCCGCTCGCCGCGCGGCGCGGGCTTCGAGTTCGTCGATCACGATCAAGGGCGGCGTGATCCCGCACCAGTTCATGCCGGCCGTGCAGAAGGGCGTCGAGCAGGTGCTCGTCACCGGCGCCGTTGCCGGCTTCCCGCTGCAGGACGTGCGCGTCATCGTCTACGACGGCAAGCACCATCCGGTCGACTCCAAGGAAGTCGCGTTCGTCTGCCGCCGGCAAGAAGGCGTTCCTCGACGCGATCGACGAAGGCGCGGCCGATCGTGCTGGAGCCGATCGTCAACGTCGAGATCAACTGCCCCGAGGCCAACATGGGCGACATCGCCGGCGACCTGTCGTCGCGGCGCGGGCAGGTGACGGGCACGAAGGGGCTGCAGCCGGGCATCATCGCGGTCAGCGGGCTGGCGCCGCTGGTCGAGCTCGAAGGCTACTCGGCGCGACTGAAGTCGATGACGGGCGGGCAGGGCGCGTGGTCGATGGCAGCTGTCGCACTACGAGCAGGCGCCGCCGAACGCTGCAGCAGCAGCTCGCAACCGAATTCGGGAAATCGCGCAAGCACGAGGAAGATTGAACCTCGGGCGCCGCGCAGCGTTCCCGCCGGACCTGGAGCGCCCGAGCCAGCCGTAGCAGCCATGGAACTCGCCGTCTTCGGTGCGACGGGACGGACGGGGCTATCGTTGGTCGCCCGCGCGCTCGCGCACGGATGGCGGGTCCGTGCGTTCGTCCGCACGCAGGCCGGCGCCAGGCTACCGCTGCCCGAGGGTTTGAGCGTCGTTCACGGTGATTCGCAACGGCCGGCGGACATCTCGGCGACCGTCCGCGGGACCGACGGCATCTGCTGCGTGTTCGGTCCGCGGCCGCCGTACGCCGAAGCGTTCTGCGCGCCGCTGACGCAGCGCATCGTCGATGCGATGACCGCCGAGGGTCGCCGCCGGCTCGTCTGCGTGACCGGCGCGATGATCGGTGCCATGTCCGAGAACACCAGCATGGCGCTGCGCATGAAGGGCGCGCTTTTCCACCGACGACTGCGCGAGATTGCTGCCGATCGCGCGGAGCAGGAAGCGGTCGTTATGGCGAGCGGGCTCGACTGGACGCTCGTGAAGCCGCCGCGACTCACCGACGGGCCGCTCACGAAAAGCGTTCATGCCGATCCCGCACTCCCGGTCGGAGTGCTTTCCACCATCAGCCGGCAGGACCTCGCCGAATTCGTCTTCCGTGCGGCGGCGCACGATCGCTTCGTCGGCCAGCGCGTCTACGTGCATGGCTGAAGTCCCGCGAGGAGGCGCGGCCTTCCGGTGCGCAAATCTCCTCGCTCAATCCGGTGCCTGGGCTTTCGGCCGCACTGGCGGCGATCCGACGCGCGTTTCGTCGAACACGCGGTCGACACCAGACTGCTTCCTGACGAGCGCCGTCAGCGCACGCTGTTGCCCCAGCGAACGCACGCAACCGGACAGCGTGACGAAGCGGCGATTCGTCGTGACCCAGATCGACGTGGTCGCGAAGCGCTTGTCCTCGGCGATCGCCGCGCGCACGCGTTCGTTCACCTCAGGGTCGTGCTTGTAGGCGCCGCCGGGTTCGCACTTGCCTTCCAGTGCACAGTACGTTCCACGCTCGGCCCGCTCGTGGGCGATGATCCGAAACCGTTCGGGGGTCACGAGCGGCGGTGGCGTCTGCGGACAACCGGTGAAGCCGTTCGTGGCCGGCGCGAACGGATCGAGCTGGATCGCGCCGGAAGACGACTCGTCCGCGGCAGCCGGTTCGGTCGCGATCGCATACAGGAGCAGTGCAAAGCAGCAATGCCGCGCTTCAAGCATCGTCGCTGATCCGGTGTGCGCTAGCGCTCGCGCGGGAACCGCAGCTCGCGTGCCGCGATCTCGTGCCGCCACAGCAGGATGCCGCCCGTGTCGTAACTCTCGAGCGCGATCTTGCGGTCGTTCCCGGGTCCGGTGATGCGGATGAGTCCGAATTGCCGCTTGAGCGCCAGGGTTCCCCGCCCGGGCGCCAGGTGATGGTCACGATGCCGGGAGCATCCGTCTGGATCCACAGCGTCGTGCTGGTCAGTTCGGCGTTGCGGTGCATCACGACCATCGCCGCCGAGGCCGGGCCGGCGAGAACGCCGGCCGCGACGACGAGGATCGCGAGGGCGATCGCGCGAGCGACGTCGACGCGGAACAAGGGAGGAATTCGCACGGGTGATCGCGAAAGCCAGCGGACGGTGGGTGCGCAGGCTCCAATTGTGCCGGCGGGGAGCGGCGATTACAATTGCGGCCATGGGTGGTCTGACCGCCAACTTCACACACCACTTCCTGATCGCCATGCCCACGATGGCGGATCCGAATTTCGCGCATACGCTGACCTACGTCTGCGAGCACAACAAGGATGGCGCGCTCGGCATCGTCGTCAACAAACCGACCGACATGACGCTGTCGACGCTGTTCGAGCAGATCGACGTGCCGCTCACCGACGCCGTTCTCCGCGAAACCCCCGTGCATTTCGGTGGGCCGGTGCAGGTGGATCGCGGCTTTGTGCTCCATCGGCCGCTCGGCAACTGGCAATCCACTCTGGCGATCAGCGACGATCTCGGGCTCACCACCTCGCGCGACGTGCTGGAGGCGGTCGCGCGCGGCGAAGGCCCGCGCAACGTCCTCGTGTCGCTCGGCTATGCGGGATGGTCGGCGGGCCAGCTCGAGCAGGAGATCGCGCAGAACGCGTGGCTCACCGTCGAGGCGGACCCGGGCGTGATGTTCGAGATGCCCGCCGAGGGAAGGCTTCCGGCGGCGATGCGCCTGCTCGGCATCGATCTTTCGCGGTTGTCCGACGACGTCGGGCACGCGTGATTGGGCGCTTCACGGCACGGGGGCGAGGGCACGGTCCTCGCATTCGATTTCGGAACCCGCAAGATCGGCGTCGCCATCGGCAACACGCTCGTTCGGGTAGCGCACCCGCTGACGACGATTGCGGGCGACGCCAGTGCCGCGCGTCTCGAAGCGATCGAGGCGCTGGTCGTCGAATGGAAGCCGGAAGTGCTGGTCGTCGGCCGTCCGGTGCATGCCGACGGGACGGAGCACGCGATGACGGCGCGCGCGGAACGATTTGCCCGCGCGCTCGAAAGCCGCCTCCGCTTGCCCGTGTTTCGTGTGGACGAGCGGTTCACGACGCGCGCGGCCGACGCGAGGCTGCGCGACGCGGGGGTGCGTGGCGCTGCGCGCAGGGTGGCCCGCGACGCGGTGGCCGCGCAGGTGATCCTGCAGGCATGGCTCGACCAGGACATGAAAGACGACCGTGACCCTGCCTGACGCCGAAGAGACGCTCGGGATGCTGGTCGAGCGCATGCGCGGCGCCGTGGCGTTCGGCGCCAAGTTCGTAGGGATCTATTCGGGCGGCGCGTGGATCGCCGAGCGTCTTGCGCAGATGATTCCGGGCGATCACCCGGTCGGTTACATCGACGTCTCGTTCTACCGCGACGACTTCGCGCGCACCGGGCTCAAGCCCGAGGTCAAGCGCACGCAGCTCCCGTTCGAGGTCGGGGGCGCGACGATCGTGCTGGTCGACGACGTGCTCTATACCGGCCGCAGCGTTCGCGCGGCGGTCAACGAGCTGTTCGACTACGGACGTCCAGCGGCGATCGAGCTTGCCGTGCTTATCGACCGCGGCGGGCGGGAACTGCCGATCGAGGCGACCTACGCCGGGGCCCGGCTCGCCGTCGCGCGCGACGTGTCGATCGTGGTGTCGCGCGCGGCCGACGGTCGCCTCTCGCTCTCAACCGAGACGGCAGGGGAGGGCGGAGGTGCGTAACCCGCAACTCGATGCCGGCGGCCGGCTCACCCATTTGCTGACGCTCGAGGGCCTGCCGGCCGAGGTCATCGTTCGCATCCTCGACACTGCGGTGCCGTTCGCATCGATTTCCGAACGCGACGTGAAGAAGGTACCGCTGCTGCGCGGCCGCTCGGTGTTCAACCTGTTCTTCGAGAACTCGACCCGCACGCGGACGACCTTCGAGATCGCGGCCAAGCGCCTTTCCGCGGACGTGATCAACCTCAACATCGGCGTGTCGTCGACCAGCAAGGGCGAGACGCTACTCGACACCGTCGACAATCTGGTGGCGATGAACGCCGACATGTTCGTCGTGCGCCACTCACAGTCGGGCGCGCCGCACCTGATCGCCGCGCACCTGAATCGGACCGGCCGCAGCCACGTTCACGTCGTCAATGCCGGAGATGGCCGTCACGCGCACCCCACGCAGGGGCTCCTCGACCTCTTTACGATCCGTCACTACAAGCAGGACTTCCGCAAGCTGACGGTGGCGATCGTCGGCGACGTCCTGCATTCGCGCGTCGCGCGTTCGCTGATCCACGGCTTGACGACGCTCGGCACTCCCGAAGTGCGCGCGGTCGGTCCGAAGACGCTGCTGCCCACGGCGGTGCAGGCGCTCGGCGTGCAGGTGCACCACGACATGCGTGACGGCTTGCGCGGCTGCGACGTCGTCGTGATGCTGCGCCTGCAGAATGAGCGGATGAAGGGTGCGCTCCTTCCATCCGCCGGCGAATATTTCAAGCACTACGGACTGACGCCGGAAAAGCTCGCGCTCGCCAGGCCGGACGCGATCGTCATGCATCCGGGACCGATGAATCGCGGCATCGAGATCGATTCTGCGGTGGCCGACGGCGAGCGCAGCGTGATCCTGCCGCAGGTGACGTTCGGCATCGCGGTGCGAATGGCGGTGATGAGCATGCTGGCAGGCAACTGATGAAGCTCGAGATCAGAAACGGCCGGCTCGTCGATCCCGGGCATGGGATCGATCGCGTCGCGTCCGTCTACATCGCCGCCGGAAAGATCGCTGCGATCGGCGAGCCACCCGCCGGCTTTGGCGCGAGCCGAACGATCGACGCCAAGGGCCTCGTCGTCGCACCGGGATTCATCGACCTTGCCGCGCGATTGCGCGAGCCTGGGTTCGAGTACAAGGCAACGCTCGAGTCGGAGATGCGGGCCGCCGTCGCCGGCGGCGTCACCAGCCTTGCGTGCCCGCCGGACACCGATCCGCCGCTCGACGAACCCGGCCTCGTCGAAATGCTGAAGCATCGCGCGCGTTCGCTCAATGGCGCGCATGTGTACCCGGTGGGGGCGCTGACGGTAGGGCTGAAGGGCGCGGAGCTGACCGAGATGGGCGAGCTCTCGGAGGCAGGCTGTGTAGCATTTTCGCAGGCCGAAGCGCCGCTCACCGACACGCAGGTACTGCTGCGCGCGATGCAATACGCGGCGACGTTCGGGCACCGCATCTGGCTGCGGCCGCAGGATCCTCATCTCGCCAAGGGCGGCGTCGCGCACGATGGCGAGGTTGCAACGCGCCTCGGCCTGCCGGCGATCCCGGCGTCGGCGGAGACGATCGCGCTCGCGACGACTTTCGCGCTGGTCCGAGAAACCGGCGTGCGCGTTCATCTGTGCCGGCTTTCCACTGCGGATGGTGTGGCGATGGTGCGCGCGGCGAAAAAGGACGGTCTTCCCGTGACTTGCGACGTCGCCGTCCATCATCTGCATCTGTGCGACGTCGACATCGGCTGGTTCGACGCGCAATGCAATCTCGTGCCCCCGCTACGGGGCACGCGCGATCGCGCGGCGCTCCGCGCGGGGCTCGCCGACGGCACGATCGACCTCGTGTGCTCCGACCACACACCGGTCGACGACGACGGCAAGCAATTGCCGTTCGCGGAAGCTGAGCCCGGCGCGACGGGATTGGAACTCCTGCTGCCGCTGACCCTCAAATGGGCTGCTGCGGAAAAGGTGGCGTTGCCCGCAGCCCTCTCGCGGATCACCGTGCGGCCGGCAGCGATCCTCGGCCTGGACGCAGGTCATCTCGGCGTGGGACAGCCCGCGGACATCTGCGTGTTCGACCCGGACACCTACTGGAAGGTGGCACCCGCAGCATTGAAAAGCCAAGGCAAGAACTCGCCTTTTGTCGGGCTCGAGGTGCCGGGCAAGGTCCGGGTGACCCTAGTGGGCGGACAGGTCGTCTACGAGAGTTGAGCAATCGTCGGGCATCACAGATGAGGCGGGAATGCGGCGCCGCATTTTCCGTCCGTCATACGCGGCGCTGCGGCGCCGTCTTTGGAGGATTCCATGAAGCTCGAGCTCGAACAGGATGTCAAGGGTATGCTGCCCGAAAAGGATTTCGACCGTCGCGATTTCATCTGGTCAGCGCTCGGTGCGAGCGCAGCGCTGGCCCTCTCGCACCCGGCGTCGGCGCAGGAGATCACAACCGACACCGGCGGTCTCGACGCCGCGGATATCTCGATCAAGACCGATAACGGCGTCATCCCCGGGTATCGCGCAATGCCCCGCGCGGGGGGGCCGTTCTCTGTTGTACTCGTCTGTGCGGAGATCTTCGGGCTCAACAACTACACGAAGGACGTCTGCCGGCGGCTCGCCAAGGCGGGGTACTACGCGATCGTGCCCGACATCTACGCCCGCAAGGCCGATCTCACGAAAATCAAGAACATCGCCGAGATCATGCCGATCGTCAGCAGCAAGTACGACACGGAGCTCGTCAGTGATTACAACGCGACGGTCGCGTTCGTCGGGGCAAGCTCGAAGGGCGACCTCGCGCGGATGGGCATCGTCGGGATGTGCCGCGGCGGGCGGACGTCGCTTGTCTACACGGCGTCAAACCCGTCGCTGAAGGCGGCGGTATCGTGGTATGGCCCGGTCGGCGGCAAGCCCAGCGAGTACACGCCGCGAACGGTAATGGACCGGGTCGCCGAGATCAAGGTGCCGGTACTCGGCCTCTACGGTGCAAAGGACGCGGGCGTTCCGATTGCGGACGTCGAGAAATTCTTCGCTGCGCTGAAGGCGGCCGGCACGCCGTCGGAACTCGTCGTTTATCCCGATGCCGGTCACGGCTTTCACGCCGATTTCCGGCCGGACAACTACCGCAAGGCGGACGCCGAGGATGGATGGAAGCGGATGCTCGCCTGGTTCGCGAAATACGGCGTTACATAGGCGCACAAGCGTCTTCCGCAAGTCTCGCGCGGTGATGCACCTTCGCCGTTCTTCTGGTGCTGCGCCCGCCTGCCCGGAGGGCGCTGCTAGAATGAGGCCATGAACCTTCGATGCCGGCAGCCGTTCGGGGACGCCGCAACGTGATTGCCGGCATCCCGCCTGCCGGAGGCGGCGCCGACACCGTTCCCGTGCACCACCACGTCACGGCCGGCGATCGCGCAAAACTGTCGGGACATCGCGGTGCCGTGGTGTGGCTTACCGGGCTCCCGGGGTCGGGCAAGTCGACGCTCGCGATGGCGCTCGAACGTCGCCTCACCGATCTCGGCTGGCGGGCCTATACGCTCGACGGCGACAATATTCGGCGCGGCCTCAATGCCGATCTTGGCTTTTCGCCCCAGGACCGGCAGGAGAACATTCGCCGCATCGGCGAGGTCGCGGCGCTGTTCGCCGATGCCGGCACCGTCTGCGTCGCCGCCTTCATTTCGCCCTATCGCGACGACCGGGCGAAGGCGCGCGTGGCAGCGGGGGGCCGCCCGTTTTTCGAGGTGTACGTGAAGTCGGGACTCGCGACCTGCGAGCGCCGCGATCCGAAGGGGCATTACAAGAAAGCGCGCGCCGGATTGCTGAAGGACTTCACCGGCGTCGACGCGCCGTACGAGGTGCCGGAGGGTCCCGACATTGCGATCGACACCGAAACGCAGGATGTCGACGCGAGCGTCGCGCAGTTGCTCGCGTTCGTCGTTTCGCGGTGCCGCGCCTAGCAGCTCAGCTGCCGCCGCCCCCGGACGACGTTGCACCCTTCCGCATCATGCCGTCGATCGCCTTCTTGTCGGACGCCTCGTTGACGGTGCTGCGGTCCTTCACTGGGATGCGACTGCCCGTGACGGAGCCCTTGTTCTCCTCCGGCGCCGCAGCATCCCGCCTACGGCCAACATGGCAGTTGCGGCCGCCACGACCAGGGGGTGTCGATCCATTTCTGGCTCAATCAGCTTGCCCGAGGGAATGAGCCTTTCCTGGGCGAAGCCGGCGCGCAACATTCACGTCTTCTTCGGCATCCGACCGAGCAGATGGAACTCGTCGTTGGGGCGCATCGCGATCATACCCGCCATCCGGTTCGACAGCGCGAAGAAGGCGGCGATTGCGCCGATGTCCCAGATGTCCTCGTCGGAAAAGCCATGCGCGCGCAGCGCGGCGAAGTCCTCGTCAACCACTTCGGCGGCTTTCCTCGCCACCTTCAGCGCGAAGGCGAGCATCGCCTTCTGGCGCGGCGCGATGTCGGCCTGCCGGTAATCCGCGGCGACCTGGTCGGCGATATGCGGGTTCTTCGCATAGACGCGCAGGATCGCGCCGTGGGCGACGATACAGTAGAGACAGCCGTTGGCGCCGGACGTGGCGACGACGATCATCTCGCGCTCGGCCTTCGTGAGCCCGGAGTCCCGCAGCATCAGCGCATCGTGGTAGGCGAAGAACGCGCGGAACTCGTCGGGTCGGTGCGCGAGTGTCAGGAAGACGTTCGGAATGAATCCCGCCTTCTCCTGAACTTCGAGAATGCGGGTACGGATGTCCTCGGGGAGGTCCTCGAGCTTCGGGACGGGATAGCGGCTGATCACTGGTTGATTCATGATTGCCTATAGGTTACCAGAGTGACGCTGCGGTAACTTCTGTGCGTGCTTGATTAGCGCATTGACGACCGTCTCCGTATCTGCTGGCGACCTTCGCGAGCATCACGGAGCGTGATTGACGCTCGACGAGCGTTGCAATCTGGCTGTTCTTGCTGCCGAACAGAAGGTCACCTTCCCAGTGACCGGGTACGGCGCGGTCTTCGGCTACGGCGGAACGTTCGCTGATGGAAACCGCGTCGGTGATTTGGCCGTGAATGCTGGTCTTTTGCGTGTGGTGGCGCGAGTGGCGCATCCCGCGGGTGCGCCGCAAATGCGCCATCAGCTCCTTCTTCAGAGCCCCGCGGGCCTGGATGAACAGGTTGCGATAGATGGTTTCGTGTGATACCTGACAGGTTTCGTCATCGGAGTAGGCACGCTTGAGCCAGCCGGCAATCTGCTCGGGTGACCACTCCCGGCGCAGCTTGCTCACTACGATGTGTGCGAGCTTCGGATACTGCCCCAGTTTACCGACCCTTCGGGCGACACGCCCGATCCCAGGAGCCAGCGCCCATATCGAACGGCGCCGCTCGGCTGGGCGTATCCCGCCCGTCTCAGCCACAAGCCGCTGGATCGATGAATGGTACCCATCAAACAGCCCTGCGATCTGGTGAAGAGTCTCCCCCTTCTGCTAGCGCTCCCAGATGAGTGCCCTCTGGCTGGCGGAGTAGTAAATCCGTGGCCTTTGCTTCGTCTGCAACGCTCCTTCCCCTTCGATAGCGTCTAGGGTGTTGCATCGATCAGTTGAATCCGCGACCCTTGGTTGTCAGTCGATCCACCGGAAAGCTGACATTCGAAGGCAGACAAGCGGACGCTCAATTCCGCAAATTCAGCGGCGCGTGAGCGTAGGTTCCGCTGCGCCGCCGCTGACGCCCGTTGATCGCGTCGAGGAGAGCAGCTATCGGCATTCAATTTCCATCGGTCAGCTTCTGCGAAGGACACCGTTCGCTTCTTTCGCTCGAAATGTATCACCGCGGGATCGGCCGCGCCGCGGTATGGCCAGATGGTCGGACGCGACCGCGAGTCCGACGGATCGTTGACGCGCGTCAATGCGCTATGCGGCGAAGCCAACTAAGGTGAGTTGCTTGTGTCCGACTGATCGGTACGTCACCGATTTCGTGATGGTTCTCGACCTTGAAGCGAACGGAGACTGCCGGTCAGCCGCGGTAGTTCTCGGCGCAGCCGCGCCGGTGCCGTATCGGGCCCGCGGTGCCGAGGGAGCATTGATGGGCAGGCGGGATTCCGACGGCCCAGCGCGGCGCACGGCGCAGGCCGCATTGACCGGTGCAGCACCACTGGTGAAGAACGCCTAAAGCTACCCGTCTTCGAGGCGCTGGTCGGACGCGCGATCATCAACGCAGCGAGTCCAACATGACTTCACTAACCATTGAAACTCGGATCGTCGACCGCTTCCCGTTGTCCGCCGGAAGCGACATCGAGAACTCCGGCACGGGCACGATGTCTCGACGGCAAGCCAATGCCGCCCTGCTCGCGGGCGCCGCCCTCGCGGCCATGGCTGGCCTCGCGCTGTCAGCGCAGGAGACGATGCCCCTGCCGGCGCCGCGCCGGACCGGTGGCATGCCGCTGATGCAGGCCTTCCAACAGCGCCGTTCCACGCGGGAATTCGCGCTGCGTTCGCTGCCGCAGCAGGTCGTATCCGACCTCTTGTGGGCCGCGTTCGGCATCAATCGCCCGAGCGGCGATCGGACCGCGCCGTATTGGCGGCACATCATGGTGATCGATGTTTACGCCGCGATGGCCGACGGCGTATGGCTCTACGATCCGAAGCTAGCATGCGCTGCTGCCGCATCTCGGGCAGGACATCCGCGGACAGACCGGGACGGCAGGAGTTCCCCGCTGCGGCGCCGCTGGATCTCGTCTATGTCGCCCACGGCGAGCGGATGCAGGACATCTCCGCGAAGAGCGCCGGCTCTACGCTTCCGTCGATACCGGCTTCATCGGCCAGAACGTTTACCTGTTCTGCGCGTCGGAGGGCCTTGCGACCGTCTTTCGAGGGGCGGTCGACTATCCGAAGCTCGCCACGGCCATGCGCTCCCGGAATCGGCGTTCGTGACCTTTGCCCAGACCGTCGGATATCCGAAAGCTTGAACTGCAAAGATTTCAAAGGAAGCCCACATCGCGGATCTTCGCACGCCATTCGTTCATGCCGCCTCTCCACCCAACGGAGCCCGGTGGGAGCGCAGTTGCAGGACATGCCGCCGATCATGACGCTCCGCTACCCCATCCCTCACGGTGGCCTACCATCGCGTCGCCTTCCATGCCGCGTGGCCTGTGATGGTGGCGGCGTCGCTGACCGCGCTCAACGGATGCGACGTTTCGTGGCCGTGGACCAACCGCGCCAACAATTCGTCGATCGTCCTGTCCGGCACGGTCGATGCACACGAGGTCGATCTCTCCTTCCAGGCCCCTGGGCGGATCCTGCGTCTCGATACCGACGAGGGCCGAGCGGTGGAGGTCGGTGCCCTGCTCGCCGCGCTCGATCCGCGCGACTACGAGCTCGCTCTGGCGCACGCCCGCGCTCAGGCTGCTTCGGCCGAAAGGGCTCTGGCGGCGCTGAAAGCGGGATCGAGGGTCCAGGATATCCGGGGCGCCGAGGCGGCGCTGCGACAGGCGGAAGCCGATCTGCGCTTTGCTCGCGTCCAGGAGGAGCGCACGGCGAAACTCGTGGCCGAGCATTTCTCGCCACCGCAGCAACTCGATACCGCAAAGGACCAGGTCGACGTCGCAACGGCCAAAGTCGAGCAGGCGCGCGAGAGTTTGTCGCTGCTGCGCGAAGGCCCGCGCAAGGAAGACATCGCGCGCGCAGCCGCCGATCTGGACGCCGCCAACGCGCTGGTCGCAACTGCGGAACAGCAGCTTTCGTATACGCGTCTTCTCAGCCCAGTAACTGGAATCGTCAGCGTCCGGCAGGCGGAACAAGGTCAAAACGTGATGGCAGGGCAGCCGGTGTTACGCATCGCGGAGCTCGAGCGGCCGTGGGTTCGTGCCTATCTCGACGAGAAGGATCTGCCGCGCGTCAAGCTCGGGCAGGCGGCGCAGGTGCAAGTCGACGGGTTGCCGGGCAAGCAGTTCGTCGGCCGCCTGAGCTTCATTTCCCCGGAAGCCGAATTCACGCCGAAGACCGTGGAAACGCGCGCGCTGCGCGTTGACCTGGTGTATCGGGTCAAGGTCGATGTCGACAACGCGGCCGGCCAGCTCAAGATCGGCATGCCGGCGGACGTCCGCCTCGTCGTCGATCGATGAGCGATGCAATCCCCGTCGAGGCGCGGGGTCTGCGCTTCGCCTTTCGCGAGCGCCCGGTGCTCGACGGTGTCGACCTCGACCTTCGCCCCGGCGAAGTCTTCGGCGTGGTCGGTCCCGACGGAGCCGGCAAGAGCACGTTGCTGCGTCTGTTGATCGGCCAGCTCCTGCCGACGGCGGGGCGCTTGTCGGTACTGGGATTGCCCGCAACCGACAGGGCATTGCGTCGGCGCATCGCTTACATGCCGCAAGGGTTCGGCCAGTACCTCGACCTCTCGGTTGTCGAGAACCTCGAGTTCTTTGCCGACCTGCATGGACTCGATCGCACGTCGTCGCGCGAGCTAATCCGCGACCTGCTTTCGCGTACCGGCCTGACCGGATTTGAGCAACGACGGGCCGGGCAGCTTTCCGGTGGCATGATGCAGAAGCTCGCCCTCGCCTGTGCCTTAGTAACCCGCCCAGAGGTGATGTTCCTCGACGAGCCGACGACCGGCGTCGACCCGGTATCGCGCCGCTCTTTCTGGCAGCTGCTGGACGAAGTGCGCGCCGACAATGTCGCGGTCGTGTATGCGACCGCGAACATGGACGAAGCGGAGAGATGCGATCGCGTCGGCTTGCTGGTCGCCGGCCGCTTCGTACGCCAAGGCCCGCCGCTCGACTTGATCCGGGCGATCGACGTCCCTCTGTACGAGGTGAAGGGTGCCGGCGCACGCGCGGCGCGGCGCGCGGTGCGGGCATTCCCGGGAGTGCAGTTCGTATTTCCCGTAGGCGAGACGCTCAAGGTATGGCTGCGTGGCAACGTCGATTCGGCGCCGTTTTGCGCAGCGATCGCGGGCCTTGCCGCGTCGTTCACCATAAGGCCGCTGCGCCCGTCGCTGCACGACATCACGTTGCGCGATCTTGAACTTTCCGCAGGTCAAGGCAATGGCTGATGCAACCAACAACGGCATCGATGCCCGCCGCTTGACGCGGACCTTCGGTGATTTCATTGCCGTGAGCGAAATCGATCTCGCCGCTCGCCACGGCGAGGTGTTCGGCCTGCTAGGCGCCAATGGCGCAGGCAAGACAACGGCGATTCGCATGCTGTGTGGAACGCTGCCGCCGACGAGCGGCGAAATCCACGTCGCCGGAATCGACATGGTTAGCCATGCGCGCGCGGCGCGGGGCCGTATCGGCTATGTCGCGCAGCGTTTCGCGCTCTATGGTGACCTGACCGTACGCGAGAATCTTGCGCTGCAGGCCGGGCTCTATGGACTCGACAAGCCGCGGTCCCGTGCGCGGATCGACTGGGCGCTTGATCGACTCGATCTCGTCGACAACGCCGCTGCCCGGGCGTCGAGCCTGCCGCTAGGTCGGCAGAGGAAGCTGGCGGTTGCGGCCGCGCTGCTGCATGAGCCCGACGTCCTCTTCCTGGACGAGCCCACGTCCGGGCTCGATCCTCTGGCGCGCAGCGAGTTCTGGGAACTTGTCTACGAACTCGCGGAAGGCGGTGTGGCCGTGCTGATCACGACGCATTACATGGACGAGGCGCTTTTCTGCGACCGGCTCGCTCTGATGCATGGCGGCCGGATCGTCGTGGAAGGTACGCCCCAGGCGCTCCTCGACCGCGGGCTCACTACGCCCCTGCTCGAGCTGCGAAGCGCGCAAATCGTCGACTGCCTGCGACTCCTCGCGGCCGATAGCGATGTGCAGGAGATCGTTCCGCACGCCGGACGGTTGCGTGTGCGATTGCGCGCCGGTCGCGATGCGGCCGCAACGGCGCAACGGATCGTGGCTGAGGCGGCACGTGCGGGCGTCGCGATCGACGATGTGGCCCCCGCCGCTGCCGAACTCGAAGACGTCGTCGTGGCGCTGCTCGAGCAGCAGGGAGTCGCGCCGTGAGGTGGCAAAACGTCCGCGCGATGGCGCGCAAGGAGACGCGGCATCTGCTGCGCGATGCCCGCAGCCTGGCGCTGATGTTCCTCATGCCAACCATCATGCTGTTTCTCTACGGCTACGCGATCCGCCTCGACATCATGGCGGCACCCATCGGCATCCTGCAGGAATCGACCGATGCCGCGTCCGACGAGCTCGCCGCACATTTCGCCGCGAGCCGCGCGTTCGAGGTTGTCACCCGGTACCGCGACCGGCAAGCACTCGCCGCGTCGATCCAGCGAGGGCAAGGTGTGGGCGGCGCTGGTCATTCCGCACGATTACGCGCAGTCTCTCGCCCGCGGCGACGCAAAAATCCAGCTCATTCTCGACGGTACCGACGCCAACACCGCGCGGCTGGTTCGCAACTACGCGCTGGCCCTGGTGAACGGCTATGCGGCGACCGTGAGCGGGGCCACGCCCTACATCGCCATCGAGACGCGCACCTGGTTCAACGAGTCGAACGAAAGTCGTTACGCGATCGTGCCAGGTGTCATCGTCCTCGTGATGTCCGTCGTCGGTGCGCTGATGACCGCGCTCACCATCGCGCGCGAGATGGAGCTAGGCAACATCGTGATGTTGCGCACCACGCCGCTCTCGCGTGCCGAATTCCTGGTCGGCAAACTCTTGCCTTATTTCTTCGTCGGCATGACCGACGTGCTCGGCGCCGTCGCCGCCGCCGTGCTGATCTTCGACATCCCGCTTCGCGGATCGGTTGTGGCGATCGCCTCGGTGTCGGCACTCTTCCTGCTGGTGGTGATGTGCCAGGGAGCGCTATTGTCGCTGATCGCGGGCAACCAGATGCTCGCGAGTCAGCTCGTGCAGATCACGACGTTTCTGCCGGCGTTCCTGCTTTCCGGCGCCATTTACGCCATCGGCAACATGCCGCTCTGGCTGCAATACGCGACGGTTATCTTTCCGGCACGCTACTTCGTGGCGTTGTCGAAAGGGATCTTTCTGAAAGGCATTTCGCCCCTCTCGCTCTGGCCCGCGGTGGCGGCGCTGGCGGCGCTGCTCGCCATCCTTGCAACGTTGCTTTACCGGCGGGCGGCACGGCTGGGGCTCAACGCATGAAGCGCCGGCTGGCCGCCGTGTGGGGGCGGCTCCGGGCGCTTCTTGCGAAGGAGTTCCTGCAACTCCTGCGCGACCCGCGCATGCGCTTCACGCTCATGGTGCCGCCCCTGATCCAGCTCTTCATCTTCGGCTACGCTGCGACATTCGATGTCCGGCACGCGGAAGTGGCGGTGGTCAATCACGACGACAGTCAGCAAAGCCGCGAACTCTTGTCCTCGATCGTCGCGAGCGGGCATTACACGCTTCGCTTCGTGCCCACGCTTTCAGCGGCGAGCGCTTCGATGGACACCGGCGCGGTCGGTGTCATCGTGCAGATTCCGGCCCGGTTTACGGAAGAGCGGCGCATCGAGCTGATCGCGGATGGCTCGGATCCCAACACTGCCCAGCTCGTGGTCGCCGAACTGGGCCAGATCATCGCTCGATATGCCGCTACACAGGCGCACTACGTGCCGCCGGTTACCGTGGAGGAGCGGGCGTGGTTCAATCCGAATCTCGAAGACCGCTGGTTCTTCATCCCGGGAATCATGGCCAACGTTCTGTTCGTCAGTACCATGATGTTGACCGCGATGATGGTAGTGCGTGAACGCGAGATCGGAACGCTCGAGCGGCTGATGGTCACGCCCGTCGGACGGCTGGAGTTCCTGATCGGCAAGATGGCTCCCGTCGCCTGCGTCGGCCTCTTCGACGTCGCGTTGATCACGACCGTGGCGCTCCTGTGGTTCGGGGTGCCACTGCGTGGAAGTATCGTTACGCTCGTGCTCGCCAGCCTGGTGCTGCTCGCCAATACGCAAGGGCTGGGCCTGCTGATTTCCAGTTATGCAGCGACGCAGCAACAGGCGATGCTGAGCGCGATGTTCTTCATCATGCCGATGACGGTGCTGTCGGGATTCGCGTTCCCGATCCGCAACATGCCGGAAAGTGTGCAACTGCTCACCTGGATCGATCCGCTGCGCTATTACCTCGTGGTCGTACGCGACATCTTCCTCAAGGGCGGCGGATTCGCGGACCACCTCTTCGAGTTCGGGATGATGATACTTCTTGGATCGGTGGCGCTTGCACTCAGCGCCGCCCGGGTCCGTTGACGGCAGACGAGGCCTTGGGCGGCGGCGACGGTCAGGCTTGTGAGCCTCACCTCGCTCACCAATATTGATCGACCGCCAGCCCGGCGATCACCGCGGCAAACGCCGAAAGTAGCGCCACTGGTCGGCGTTTGATTGCCTGCGAGCGTCGGGATAACACCGATGATGAGCCAGACCACGGGCGGCGCAACGGATTCCCAGCTGACCTTCATAAATTCCCCACGATTCGGAGCTGGCCGTCTGGAGTTTTTGCCGTACCGAGCGGCCGCGAAAGGACGTTCGAAATGGCGCCGTCGCTTAATGCGTGGTTACAATTTTGATCATCCTTCGCAGGTCATGCGCGCATAATGAAGATGTGTTCACTGGCGGTTCTAGCGGCCAGGCCGGTAGCTGCCGCGTGGGTTTGCGAGAAATCGTGGGTAGTGGGGTGCATCGTTTACTGATTGGCCTGTTTGCGCTGACCATGCTCGCGCTGGCGCCGGTGGGCGCGCAGCCGCCGGATGGGCAGAGTTATAGCCAGGAAGAGCTCGATCAACTGCTGGCACCGGTCGCGCTCTATCCCGATCAGTTGCTGATGCAGGTGTTGATAGCCGCGACTTACCCGCTCGAAGTCGTCGAAGCCGCCCGCTTCGTACAACAGAATCCGGACTTGAGGGGCGATGCGCTCGATCAGGCGTTAGCCAGCAAGAACTGGGATCCCAGCGTGCAATCGCTGGCTGCGTTTCCGCAGGTGCTGGCGATGATGAACGACGAGCTCGAGTGGATGCAGCGGCTGGGTGATGCGTTCCTCGTCGACCAACAGCGAGTGATGGATACCGTGCAGGCATTGCGCCAGAGAGCCCAGGCCGCAGGCAATCTGCAGTCAACACCGCAACAGTCGGTGATCGCTCAGGACGACGAGATCATCATCGAGCCGGCGCAGCCTGACGTCGTCTACGTGCCGGTCTACAACCCGTCCATCATCTACGGTCCGTGGTGGGCACCCGACTACCCACCGTGGCTCTGGTACCCGCCACCGATTTACGGCTACCCGGGCGGGGTGGTGATCACGACCGGTTTGTTCTTCGGCGCCCCCTACAGGGTCTCGCACAATCACTGGGGCTGGGTGCATCCGGATTGGCATGGGCATTACATCAACGTCAACACTACGGATAACCGCTTTTGGAGCCGCCCGGGGCGTCCGCCGCCATTTCCAGGCGGGGCTTGGCACCATGAGCCGGGGCACCGAAGGGGCGTCGCGTACCCCGATGCAGCGACGAACGACCGCTTTATGAAGGTGGATCCCAATACGGTGCGTGCGCGTCAGGACTTCCGTGGTCATGAGCTGGCGCAGCCCGTTCCCCACGTCGTGCCGCCAGGCCCCAACGTGGCACGACCAAGCCCCAACGTCGTGGCACCGACACCCAGCCTGATACGACCGACGCCAAATGCGGCGCCGCCAGCGTCCAATGTGGTACACGCGGCACCGGATGGTGGGCTGCCGTTGCCCCCAACGCTACGACCGTCTCCGCGTCCGGTGACACCCACATTCGACCCCGGACTCTCGCGCCAACAAACAGAGATGAACGCGCAGCGCGGCATGCAGAGCAGGCAGTCGACTGGCCCCGCCCCAGCAGTGCGCGGTCCCACCCCGCCGGCGGGCAGCCGCGGACCCTCAGGCACGCCCGCGCCGCAAGGTGGTGTCCGTCAGCGTTGATCCTTCGGGCGCTGATCTGATGCATAAAGACACGATGACCCTTCCCAACCGCGCGTGGTCCACGCTTGCGGCCGTCGCGCTGAGCTGCCTCGCCGGCGCATTCGCGCCACATGCCCTTGCGGCCGATGCGGCGCCCGCGAACGCGCACCCATTAGTGCAGCAGAGTTATGCGACGTCAGACGACGCAGTAGAGGCGCTGGTGGCAGCGATCCGTTCTGCCGACACCAAGCGCATCTACCAAGTGCTCGGACCGGGCAGCGGCAAGCTGATTCGCTCTGGTGACCCGGTCGCCGACGAGCAGGCACGCGCCCGTTTTATCGCCGCCTACGAGAAACGATCGAAGATCGAGCTGGACGGCGATGCGAAGGCCACTCTCCTCATAGGCGACAAGGACTGGCCGTTCCCGTTCCCGCTGGTAAAGAGCGCCGGCCGATGGACGTTCGACGCCAAGTCCGGCGCGGAGGAGATTTTGAATCGGCGCATTGGACGCAACGAACTCGCCGCAATCCAGGTATGCCTCGCGTACGTGGATGCCCAGCGCGAGTACGCGTTGACGGAGGGCAATAGCAACGGCTTGCACAAGTACGCCATGAAGCTTGTCAGCACGCGCGGCAAGAAGGATGGCCTGTATTGGCCGACGCAGGAGGGAGAACCGCTCAGTCCCCTCGGGCCGCTCGCCGCAAAAGCAAAGCAGGAGGGTTATGGCAAGAGGGACAACGCGGCAAACGAGCCCTACCACGGCTACTTCTATAAGGTCCTAACCGGCCAGGGGAGCGATGCCAGCGGGGGCGCCTACGATTACGTCGTCGACGGCAAGATGATAGGCGGCTTTGCGCTGGTGGCCTATCCGGCCCGCTGGGGAGCCTCGGGGGTGATGACGTTCATCGTCAACCACAACGGTATTGTCTATCAAAAGAATCTGGGGAAGGGAACCGCAACCCTCGCGTTGGGAATGACAAGGTTCAATCCGGACACGAGCTGGTCGAGGGCGCCGCAATAGCTTTGGGTGTGCCGTTCGGGTCAACAGGTGACTTTGCAGCTCAGGTTCGGCGAGTTTACTGAAATGAGGAGCGCGAAGATGTGTCCCCCCGCCGTGCTTGTTATGCTTCTCTCTCTCGCGACCGGGCAGTCGGCACTCGCGGCGGAACCCACCTCGAGCGCAATGGACCAGCTAGCCAACGATAAGGGCTGCTATCTTTGCCACGCTGTGAAGCCGGTGAATGGGAAGCCGGGCGATCTGCTCCCATACGCTCCGTCATGGACTGACATCGCCGCGAAGTACAAGGGTCAGCGCGATGCCGAGGATCGTCTGACCCAGATCGTCCTTGGAGGATCCGGTCACGGACCCAAGGATCGCCATTGGCAGGGCAAAGTGAGCGATGTGGGCATGCTGCCCAACGTGCCAGAAATCGATGAGGTCCAAGCGAGGCAACTCGTGCACTGGCTCCTATCCTTCGCCCCATGAGCGGGTCGATGCAACCGAATCACTGCACGCGGACAGCAGCTTGCGGGTTCCAGTCGCTGCATGCGACTCGCGACGCGTCATGCCTAACCGGCCGCGCCCGAGACCGACGAGGTGTCGCCCTTGCGACCGGTGGATCACTTCCGCGCACGCTTGGCGCCGTGCGGCCGTGGCCCGCTCGCGGAACGCCGAGCCGTCGCCGCAACTCCGGCGACCCAACCATCTTTCCCTTCGCCTAGGTGGGGCCGGCTCGGCCAAGGAGTCGAGTGGTCGCAGCGTATCCGCCGGCGCCGTCACGGCAAAACGCAGGCGTGCGATGGGCACGACCACGCTTTACGTGAGGTGATTGACCCAATGGTCCTTAGGCGCGTAGCCGACCTCGCAGAGCCTAAACTCACTCACAGCGTCACTAGGCAATCCCCTGCGGTGTTTGCTTTCGGGCCAATTGTGCAACATCGCCGACCGGCTGCTTCTGGCCCGATAGCAGCCTTGCCGGGTGGGGCAGGCATTCCGCCAAGATGTTCGATGGGCTCGCGCAAAGCACTTGAGGTTTGCGGTCCGGCCGATGACAGGCCCGTGTGGCTCGTCACATTGCGGTTTGGCGAGCTTAGTTCGCAGTGCCGCAGCTGTTGGCACTTGGGGACAGCGGCACTCGCTAGGCATTACGCGATCGCCGGCGGCCAATCTACATTGAGATGGACCCTTCCCTGAATTCAGTGCTGTCGAGCCAGACGTTGACGAGTACCGCCTTGCCGGATGCCGCCGTTCGCCTCGCCTCCGCGAGTCCCGCCTCGACTTCCGAATCACGCCGGATTTCGATTCCCTGCGCTCCAAGGCCCTTCGCAACGTGGTGGTAAGCGGTACGCCGGAGCACAGTGCCGACGTCATCGCCCAGCATCTTGACCTGCTCACGCGCGATTTGCGTCCAGCCCGCATCGTTGCCGACCACGGCGATCACTGGGATGCCATGACGCACGAACGTGTCGAATTCTGCCAACCCGTATCCGCACGCGCCGTCGCCCCAGACGAGCCAGACCTCTGACGAAGGCTTCGTGACCGACGCGCCGAGCGCGAAGCCCGCGCCGACACCGAGCGTGCCGAACGCGCCCGGATCCAACCACGCGAGCGGTCCGCGCGGGTGCAGGACGTACGACGCCGTACCTACGAAATCCCCGCCGTCTGCGACGAAGATCGCGTTCTCGCCCGCCGCATTCTCGATCGCACGAAAGAGGGCCACCGGATTCACGTACTCGCCCGACACTTGCGCCTGCGCGTCGATTTCTTTCTCGCGTTCGGCGTCTCGCTCGGCCAGGCTGCGGATCCAGTCTCCGCGCTGCGCGCCATCGCCCACGCGGTCGGCCAGTGCAGTGACGAACCGGCCCGCGTCGCCGATCGCCTCGATCGTAGGCTTGCGATTCAAGCGGGCGTCGTGGCGACTTCGGTTCACCGCGACGAGAGTGGCGGAACGCCGTATGTGCCGGCCATAGTCCAGCCGGAAGTCGCACGGCACTCCGGCGAGCAGCACGAAGTCCGATTCGCGAAGCGCATTCCTGCGCGCATGACGCATCTGGAGCGCCGCGTTGCGCCCGAGGACGCCCCGCGCCATCCCCGACAGGTAGACCGGCATTCCGATTTTGTTCACGGCCTCGGCGACGCGCGACGCCTCGGCCGCCAGGACGATCGCTTGGCTGCCGAGGATCATCAGCGGTGTTCGGGCCCGGCGGAGTGCTTCCGCTGCCCGGGCCAAAGGCCTGTCCCCGACCTCGGGCGCGGTCGCAGCCTTCGCCGAGGCCGCCCAAGGGAGATTGCTGCCCGCGAACATCCGATTCGCGTGGCGGGCAAGGTACCACCGGGTCAATCGGTCGGCGATCGAGGTCCCTTTCCCGGCTGCGTCGACGTACCAGCCGCGGATGAGCTTCTCGTCGTAGAGAAGGTCCACCGGGCACTCGACGAACACGGGTCCGGGCACGCCTTCCCGCGCGACGACGAGCGCGTCCTCGACTGTGGGGCCGAGGTCGGCCACACGCCGCACTTGCTTCACGAGCTTCACGTGAGGTGCGAGCAAACGCTTCTGGTCAATGTCCTGCAGCGCGCCTCGTCCCTGCAGTGCGGTCGGCGCGGCCCCGCCAAGAAGCACCACGGGCGACTGCGCGAGCTGTGCGTTCTTGAGCGCAGTGATCGTGTTCGTCAGGCCCGGCCCTGCCGTCACCGCAGCAACGCCGGGCGTTCCGGTTAGCCGCGCCACGGCATCCGCCGCGAAGACCGCCGTCGCCTCGTCACGCGTGTCGACGACGCGGATGCCGCACGCCTTGGCGGCGACGAGAATTGGCGAGATGTGCCCGCCACAGAGCGTGAACACGAAATTCACGCCATGGGCGCCGAGCGCGGCCGCAACGCGCTCGCCACCGTGAGCCGATGTCGCCACCATGTCAGCGATTCTCCTCGCCTTTTTGACGCCGAATCAGAGCCAAGTAATCGATCTTGCCCACTTTCGTGAGTGGCAGTGCATCGATGAACTCCACGTCCCGCGGGCACGACCATTTGATGAGGCGCCCGCGGCAGTGCGCGATGAGCGCCTCCTCGAGAGCCCGGCCGGCCTGCTCCGGAGCCCGGAGCACCACGCATGCCTTCACCCTCTCGACCTGCGTGGCGTCGGGCACGCCGATCACGCACGCCTCCGCGACGGCAGGATGCTCGCGCAACACCGCCTCGACCTGCGCCGGATAGACGTTGAATCCCGAAGATTTGATCATGCGCTTCAAGCGCACGACGAAATAGAAGAAGCCATCGGCGTCCATCCGTCCGAGATCGCCGGTATGCAGCCAGGTTCGGGTGTCGGCATGCACTTTGAGCGTCTGCGCCGTCGCTTCCGGATCGTCGAGATAGCCCAGCATCACCGCCGGTCCGGCAACACAGATTTCCCCTTCCTCACCGATCTGCGCCTCCTCGGTCGTGCCCGGCGCCACGATCTTCGCCAGCATGTCCGGAAACGGAATCCCGACCGAGCCTTCGCGATATTCGGTGAGGGGCATCGCCATGATGCCCGTGACCGCCTCCGTGAGGCCGTAGCCCTCGAGAAGCTTCACCCGTCCCCCGCCCCGCTCAACCAACGCCTCGAAGCGCTCCTTGACCGGGCGCGGCAACGTATCGGCGCCACAGAAGCATGCAGTGAGGCAGGAGAGGTCCGCTTTCGCGAGCGATGGGTCCTTCGAGAGGGCGTCGAACAGCGTCGGCACACCGACCAGCACGTTGGGCCGTTGGGTGCGCAGCAGCCGCGACACGATCTTCGCGCTGAACTGCGGCACCAGGATCGATCTCCCGCCCGCCATGAAGGCGGCGTTCACACAGACACCCAGTCCGAAGCCGTGGAAGATCGGCAGGATTGCGACAATCACATCCTTCTCACTGAGGCCGCACCACGCCGCAGCCTGCATTCCCTGCGCGATGAAATTCCGGTTCGAGAGCACGATGCCCTTCGGGAGACCGGTGGTCCCTCCCGAGAAGAGTATCGCTGCCGGATCGCCCGATTTCTCACGTCCCAGCGGTGCCTCCCCGCGCGCGGCTGCGACGAGTCGTGACCATACGCGCACGCGCGGGTCATCGGGTACCCGCGGAATCTTGCGACCCTTCGTTGCCCAGAACCCCAGGCGCTTGAGGGGCGAGAGGTATTCGGGAATGCGCGCGATGACAATTCGCTCGAGCGGATTCTTCGGCGTGGCCGCCGCGAGCGGACCATAGAAGGCATCGAGCGTCAGCGCCATTCGTGCTCCGGTGACATCGAGAAAATTCGTGATCTCGTTCGCAGCGGAAAGCGGGTGGATCAGCGCGGGCAGCGCGCCCAGACGGTTCGCCGCGTAGAACGCAATCACGCCCTGCGGCGAGGTCGGCATCGATATAAGGAAGCGGTCCCCGTCACGCAGCCCCTCCGATGCCAGCGCGGCCGCACATCGATCGACCTCGGCCAGCAGTTGCGCGTAGGTCGACCGGGTGCCGAAGAAGTCCCACGCGATCGATGTTGGCACGCGGCGCGCCGTGGCGGCGAGCGCTTCGTACAGCGTGACATCGGGGTACGCGAGGCTCGCCGGAACCTCGCCGTAGAAACGAACCCACGGGCGGTTTTCGTACACGGTCAATCACACGGGGCGCGTCCCGGCGCCTCATGGTTCGAAGAATACCCACGCGAGTCGACGATCGCTTGCCCTGCGTCAAGCAATGCCGCGATAGCGGGATCTGGATAAGACCAAACAAACCTTCCGGCTCGATCTGGCGGTGATATTGGCCGACTGCCATCGGGCCAAGGCGCTCAGTTGTCTACGCCTGCCTACACTTGTTGCAGTCGTCGAGGCTTGCCGCAAGCAGTCGCCCATTGACGGGCCTGTGTCAAGAGGCAATAGCATTTCGTCGCAATCCAAGTGTCGCGTCCAGGTTCATCGAAGCACAACTTCCAGCCACCCGTCTTCCTGCAGACTCTAACCGCACCCGTTTTCTCGCTCTGCTGGCTGCGAACCGAATCGCGCCAGTCACCCATCAGGTTCAAGCATGTCGCGATGTGCGGCGACCGCCCTGGCGGCGTTGGCCGCCCCAGAGAAACGTTGGTGCCAAGCCGTGTCCAAGGGGTTGGTCACATTCATGTGGCTGTCGCGATAGGCGACGCCAGTCCGCTACTGGCTCACGGCTTGGGCGATTCAGTCATCTGCACTCCGTCATCGGGTGGCACAAAGACGGCGTCCAATCATTCGCGATGGTTGTGCACCAGACTGCTTCCTGGCTCACCGTCTTTGGCCAAACCATTACACGAAACAGCGCTGCACATCGAAGGGCTTCTGCTCGCGCAGCATGTGGTAGCACGCCCGCGCGAGTTTGTGCGCGGTCGCCTTGATCGCCACGATGCCATTGGTCTTGCGCTTCTTGCGTTCGTAGAAGCGCTTGGCCTCCGGACAATAGCGCAGCGCGAAGTTGGCGGCCTCGACGAAGGCCCAGGCCAGGTACTTGTTGCCGTTCTTCGCGTTGCCTTCGCCCTTCTTCTTGCCATTACTCTCGCGCCGGCTATCCACACAGCGACAGTAGGAGCTGAAGTTACCCACGCTGGCAAAGCGCGTGATCGTCCCCGTCTCCAGCATGATCGTGGTGGCCAGCGTCTCACCGATGCCGGGCACCGTCTTCAACAATCGATATTCCGGGCGCAACTTCACCCGCTGCTTGAGCCGCTTCTCCAACACCTCGATCTGCTGTTGTAACGTTTCGCTGACCGCGCGGTTGGCCTCCACGGCCAGTGCCACATCGGGCACAAAGCCGAGCTCCTCGACCTGTTCGGCGGTCAGGCGTTTGACCCGCTCGCCGCTCATCCGCCCGCCCGTCTGTCGCGCCAGGATGTTCTCGATAGCGAGGATCTGCATCGTCTGGTAGCGCACCAGCTGCATCCGCTTGCGCCCCAAATCGCGCCCCGCACGTTCCTCGCACGGATAGATGTAACCTTCCGGCAATAACCCCAGCCGCAGCAGCTGCGCCAGATACGCCGCATCGGCAAAGTCCCCGCTGTACTTCAGCCCCTCGTATTTCTTGATCGCCGTCGTGTTCGCCAGATGCACCCGGTATCCCGCGTCCATCAACCCATCCACCAGGAAGTACCAGTTGTAGGTGGACTCGACGACCACGCCCGCCAACTCTTCCCGATACGGTGCCAATGCCGTTAGGATTTGCTGCAGATCGTTGGGCAAGCGTTTCTGATACACGATTCGATCTTCCTCGTCACTGACCACGACGACACTGTTGTTCGAGTGCAGGTCAATTCCGCTAAACTTCATCTGGGCCTCCTTCGGGTTAAAGCGGGATCGCACCTTAACTTTAGCCCCGCCGCTTCCACGCGGCGGGGAGACCCGTCAGATGATTATCATTCGGAGCGCCGCTGAAAGCAGTCACTCAACGTTGTGGCTAACCAGCGCGCGAAAGGAGGCGAAGCCGACTGAAGCGCGTCCGATTGAGCCGCGTGTTAGGCCCGACCGTGCTAGATGTCGGGCGTGAGCTTACTCTTGCCTGACTATATCGACCGAGATCTCCACCGCCGGAATCGTTCCTCTGTTCTCAAGCCAGTGTGTGGTGTTCCTATCCTCGGGCCAGCCCACTCCCGGGCCATAGTCCGTAGCGACTCCATTTCGATGGTCAGTGATCGTTCCTTGCAGCATGTAGACAGTGCCTGGCCTGTCCTTATGGTCGTGAATCGGGCCGAAGACGCCTCCAGGCTCGATGGTCACCATACGCATTCGCAGTTGGCGCCCTGCCATGCCCTCGATCTCGGGGCCAAGGTCAACCGTTGCAAGTAACTTCACCGTAACACCCTTCGTCTCAGGTGCCACCTGTTCGTTGCTCATCGTGCTCTCCTCTCTGTACTTCCAGGGCCTAGCTTCATTTCTCACGGCAGTTTTTCGATGGATCCGGACCCGAGCTCCGGGTAACCGGGGTCGCCTACAGCGCACTCAATCCTTCCACGAATCAGAGCCTTGCACCACGTTCCCGATGGGTGCCGCTCTGACTGGGGCCTGATAACCGGGGCGTTTGAGCTGGCGACAGAAACATTGCCCAGAGGTCCGCTCGTCGAGACCCGTGGTCCCGCTATCCAGTCATCCCCTGGGACTGACCGAGCGACCGCTTCTGGGCCGCGAGCGGCCCGATGACATGCCTGCTAAGCAATAGGAAAACTATCGTAGGAGCCCGTCAGCGGGGGCAAGCCGCGAAGGCGCCGAGCGTCACCGCAGGAGGGGTCGCCGTGGCCGATGCACGCATCGGGCGCGAAGGCGCGACAGGCGGTGGGTCGAACCTGATAGATGACGCAGCTGACATCAGCCCCAACTGTGCCTCGCAATGCGAGGCAGCGCCGTGGATGCTTCTTTGTGCCGCGCATGCACACGCGCCGACGATCGAGCGCTTCCGAAAGCGCCGCCGGCACCCAGCCGCCCGGCTCCGAGTCAAGCTCACGACGGCGGAAGGTCACGCGATAGGTGACGCAACACGCGCCGCAACTCCTACACGTCTCGCCGGTAGCTGCCATCAGCCCTTCCGCGCGACCGCTGCGCCCATCGGAATGCAGCTGATTAGCTTACGCCAAGATGAACCGTCCGTCTGCTTCCGGGAAGCTGCCCGATCGACCGCTCCGGGCGCACTGAGACATCGGTGCTCGCCGTGAGCGGACATTCCGGCGTGTCCGCTTCGGAGCATAGCAACCGCCGCGGCGGCAGGCGCGCCGAAGAAACCGGGAGGTGCCTTTGGTAAGGTGCCGAGCGTTGCGCTGCTGAAGACCGAAATCGCAATGGTGCTATCAACGCCCGTTTTGGAGCTTGGTCCGGGGTCACGTCGGCGACATTGGTGAGTTCGTGCGAACGAACATCCCGCTTGAGAGAGTGAGCAGTGACGACGAACCCTCGGCGGCGCGACATTCGTCAACTTACGAATGGAGCCGAAGATGGCGCAGCGCACGCGATTGAAGATCGACATAGCGAACCCGAACGCAGCGGGGATCGATGTAGGCTCGGCGAGTCATTTTGTGGCGGTGCCGCCGGACCGGGACGACGAGGCGGTGCGGGAATTCACGAGCTTTACCGAAGATCTGGAGCGCCTCGCCGATTGGCTGGCTGCCTGCGGGATCGACACGGTGGCGATGGAATCGACGGGGGTGTACTGGATACCCTTGTTCGAGTTGTTGGAGTCGCGGGGCCTGACCGTGTATCTGGTCAATGCCCGGCACGTGAAGAACGTCTCGGGGCGCAAGTCGGACGTGCTGGACTGCCAATGGCTGCAGCAGCTGATGAGTTACGGTTTGCTATCGGGAGCATTTCGACCCAAGGACGAGATCTGCGCTTTGCGCTCGATCATGCGGCAACGGACGATGTTGTTGTCCTACCAGGGACAGCACATCCAGCACATGCAAAAGGCACTGTCGCAGATGAACATACAGCTCGGCAATGTCATTTCCGACGTGGTCGGCGAGACCGGTCAAGGATCCTGCGCGCCATTATCGCCGGCGAGCGCGACCCACTGAAGCTGGCCGAGCTCAAACATGGCCGGATTCAGGCGAGCACGGAGCAAATCGCCATGTCGCTGCACGGCAACTGGCGGGAGGAGCATTTGTTTGCGCTGACCCAGGCAGTGGAGCTGTTCGATGCGTATTCCCAGGCGCTACAGCGCTGCGACATCCGGCTCGAAAGCATGCTCGACGCGTTGAGCCGAACCAAGGACGAACCCGGACCGACGAAGCGTCGCCGCATCAGCAAAGTCAAGAATGCCCCGAAGTTTGATGTGCGTACCTATCTCTTCCGCATCTGCGGCGTCGACCTGACTGCCATTGACGGCATCGACACCACGACGGCACTGAAGGTCATCGCCGAGGTCGGCCCGGATCTGTCGCGCTTCAAGAGTGCCAAGCACTTTGCCTCGTGGCTCGGATTGTGCCCGGGCACCAAGATCTCCGGGGGCAAGCTATTGTCAGGAGCCACCAAGCGCACCGCCAACCGCGTCGCCCAGGCGCTGAAAATGGCTGCCATCTCACTTCGCGCCAGCCAATCCGCCCTCGGCGCCTATTTCCGCCGCATGTGTGCACGGCTGGACAAAGGCAAGGCCGTGACCGCGGTCGCCCATAAGCTCGCGCGCCTGATCTACACCATGCTCACCAAAGGCGCCGCATATGTCGATCAAGGACAGCAATACTACGAAGAGCGGTACCGCCAGCGCGTCCTGTTCCACCTCAAGAAGAAGGCCGCCGCAATGGGGCTGGAGCTCGTGCCGGCGCAGCCTCAACAGGCATAAAGCCACTTCATCAATTCAGCTACTTGCGAATGGTTTCTTGAGAGCGCGGCATCAGGCTGCTGTCGACCCACCCGACATTGGGCCATCTCAGGACCGGACGTTCGAAAACGCGCGCGCGAATACTTGCCGCCACCCCCGAAGCGGGAGTTGGGGGCGGTAGCTCGATGAGGGGACCGATCAAGAAGGCAAGCGGATTGTCCTAGGCGCTCGCTACGGCTTTCCCGATCCGCCTGACGGCACGCGTTTTTCGGGGCATTGGCGTCCGCGTGCTGGAGTCGCTCCTAGCCCGCGCAGAGAGCGCGAGCTCTCGCACGCGGCGTATATCCTCATCAGAGAACGGCCCCTTGACGCCCGATATGGCCGCGAGCTTCATGCCGTGCTTGCGCCCGAGGCGGTAGATCTCGCGCACCTTCTCCCACTCGATGTTGCGCCCGACGGTGAAGTTCTCGAAGCGCCCCTCTAGCGCGAGCACGATGGTTTCGGCGAGGCAGGCATAGGCGACGTTCTTCGGCAGGCCGATGTTCTTCATCGACACTTCGCCCGGCAACAGTATCTCGCCCGATTCGATCACCAGCACGTCCGGCCGCTTGGCGACGTCGTCAGGGGTGAGATCAAGCGGACGAGCCACGTCGGTAATCACGCATCCGGGCTTCACCTTCATGATGTCGAGAACCTTCTTGCCTGCTCCCGAGGTCGCGGTGACGATCATGTCCATGCCGGCAATGCCCTTGTCGGCGCGCGATGAGAGATAGAGCTTCGCGTCTGGCGTCTCCTTCAGGATCGATTCCTTCAGCGCAAGCAGCTTCGCGGTTTCGGGGGACACCAGGTAGACCTCGTTGGCGACCATCGCCAACAAACGCGCGCAAACGGAGCCGATCGCGCCGGTGGCGCCCACGACCATCGCCTTGAAGTGCACTTTCTCTCCGCGTTGCGGCTTCTCTACCAAGCCGAGGCGCAGCATTGCGTCGTGTGCGGCCCACAACGCACCCGACGCGCTGTAACTATTGCCCGTGGTAATCGGCAGCGGCGCGCGCTTGGACACGGTGAGCCCTGCATCGCCCACCACCTTGGTGAATGCGCCTAGCCCCATGATCTGTGCGCCGAGGCTCTTGGCAATACCGGCCGCGTCGAGCAGGCGTCGGTAGGTGAACTCGGGGCTACGGCTCATGATTTCGGCGGGCGTTCCGCCCACGGAAATCAACCAGCCCTCCGCCTCCACACCCGTGGGCGACTTGATGCCCGTCACTTTCGAATAGACGAACGGAGGCGCATACGCCATGACCTTCTCCACCGTGTCCATGAACACGGGCGGCGACACCTGCGAGAGCAGCTCGATCGACTTCACGTTCTTGAAATACTCCTGCGACAGCGGGTGGATGACGAACGCAAAGCGGTTGATGCGCTTGTAGCCGCCGGGATAGATGATGCGTGGCTCCAGCCGCAGGCTAGTAATGATCTCTAGGTAGTCGTCCTCAAGAATGTCGTCGGGTGCCTTTTCCGTGGCCGCGACGATCATCGCGTCGAGCACGCTCGGGTCGAGTACATGCCCGAACAGCGTGGGCGCACCATCGACCACCGTCGCGACGCCTTTACGCTTGAATTGCGCGATGCGCCGCTCGCTGACGGTTGACGTGATCACGGTCTTGCCGTGCAGCTCCTCGGCGCCGAAGATGTTCAGTTCATGAACGGGCGCCACGATCACGGTCGCATCGTGCACCGCCTGCCGCAGCACGAACTGCGTCCATGTTCTGACCGGCGCTGAAGCCATCAAGCTCTCCGGTATCAGGCGCTCGGGAGTCCATTCGAGAACGTAGTGCGCGCCCGTCGTGTAAAGCTCCAGCGCAGCGAGCGAGGTGAGCATCTTTGGCACGCCCAGTTGCAGCAGCGGATCGGCGAACTCGAGGTTCTGCGTGTACTCGGACATGGCCAACGCGAGCTTGTAGTTGGTTCTCCCCGAAAAGAACAGAACCTTGGCATTGTTGAAATAATTGCCGAGCTTGAGCTGGACATGGCGCAACGCCCACTCCTGCAGGATGTCGCTCAACCGTCCACCGGTTGTGACGGGAACGCGCGTGACCGCGTGCTTCATCGCCGCGCTGTCCTTTTCGACGTAGCGCCGGGATCCGACGGTATAGCTGTCCTTCACGATGCCCAATCCGATCGCGTCGGCATGCTGCTCCCAGTGCTTGAGCAGTTTTACCGCCCTTGCCGTGCTTGCGTTCGTGCCCACGCGCCGAACGTTGAACTTCTGCCCGAGGAACTGGGTGCTGAACGCAAAGTCCTGATCGCCCGCGCCTAAACTTATGCCGACCACTGTCTTCATGCCACCCCTTGCGAAGAGGGCCCGGTGGCGAACCAAACCGCCCCCTGCATCGCCTCGCGTTCAGCAGCTTCGTGCGCGCCGGCGCAATACGCCTTGGATGCGCAACACCCCTGATGCAGATTGTACGGCGAGCGAAGTGCTTTGGGGTTGTCGCGGTTTCATCTTTGGTTGAGCGATATGCTCGGGAATGCTGGCCCGGCCGGTCGTTTTGGGGCAAGCTTCCAAATTGGAGGACAGACATGCGAGCTGGCGGATGATCGAGATGCCGAGCGTTGTCGGTGACGTGGTGCGCTCCGTCGGGCTATCGACGGCAATGCGTGCGGCAGGCGTGGTGACCGGGCTGCTGCCGATCCCGCAGCCGATGCTGCTGGTCGGCCCCGGGGCGAGCCGGCGGTTGGGTCAGGCGCTTTGCGGCTTCGGCTACCGGAAGGTCCTGATCGTGACCGATCGAGTCGTTGCCAAAATGGGCCTGCCGAATGCGCTGACCAGGGCCTTGACCGAGGGCGGAACAAAGTACGTCGTTTTCGATGCAATCACGTCCGATGCACCGATCCCGGTGATCGAAGAAGGCATCGCGTTCTACAAGAAAAACGGCTGCGACGCCATCGTAGCGTTCGGCGGCGGGTCGCCCATGGATGCGGCCAAAACGATCGCGCTCGCCGTTGCCAATAAGAAGCATCCACGCAACCTGGTCGGATACTTCAAGGGTCTTTCCTCGCCGGCCCCGATCTACGCCGTGCCGACCACGGCGGGTACCGGGTCCGAGGTGACGGTGGCTGCGGTCATTTCGGACCCCGAAACAGAGAAGAAGCTCACGATTATCGACACGCGCCTCGTCCCGGCGATGGCGGCGCTCGACCCGTCGTTGATGACCGCCTTGCCGCCGCACGTCACAGCGGCGACCGGAATGGATGCGTTGACCCACGCGATCGAAGCGTTCATCGGCCAGTGGTCGACCGTCTACACCGATCGCATGGCGCTCGCGGCCGTTGGCCTGATCTACGAGAACCTGCGCACCGCCTACAGGAACGGCACGAACCTTGCGGCACGCGAACAGATGTCGCTCGCCGCAACCTACGCCGGCCTCGCGTTCACTCGAGCCAGCGTGGGCTACGCCCACGCCATTGCGCATCAACTGGGCGGCAAATACCATACGCCGCACGGCCTCGCCAACGCGATCATGTTGCCGCACGTGTTGACGTTTCTCGCTCCGGCGATCACACGGAAGTTGGCCATCCTCGCGGTCCGCGCCAAGGTCGGCAAGGAAGGAGAGCGACCCGCCGTTCTCGCGAAGAAGTTCCTGGACTCGATCGGAAAGTTGAATCGGGATCTCGGCATCCCGCTGCGACTCGATGCGCTGCGCGAAAACGATATTCCCAAGCTGGCAAACGCAGCCTGCTGGGAGGCCGACACTAACTATCCGGTGCCGCGCTACATGTCGGTGGATATCTGCGCCGAGTTGATCCGCGAAATCCTGCCCAAGGATGCGGGGCGCACGAAACGCCCGGCCCGGCCGCCCGCGCGACGGCGGTAAGCTCTCACCTTGCTTCACTACGGCATTCGAGGCCGCTCACGGTGCGGACAGGCGGCGACGGACAGCGGGCATGTGGGTGGCGTCGACGATGGACCGCTCACGGCCGGTGCTTGATTCCGATCAAAGCGTGTGCCAACGCCGTATCAAGGATGAATCCTATTGACATTGCCGCGGCCTGATTTCGTTGCGACGACCGATTGCAGCCGCGCCCGACGCAGGAAAACGGGCGGTGCATTCATTATGGATCAAGAACGCGCGAAACTCGTCGGGTCGGTGCGCGAGTGTCAGGAAGACGCTCGGGATGAATCCCGCCTTCTCCTGAACTTCGAGAATGCGGGTACGGATGTCGTCGGGCAGGTCCTCGAGCTTCGGGACGGGATAGCGGCTGATGGAAGGCGCGGACATGCGAATGAGTGTAACAGCTGGCAACAGCTCGATTCAGGACGAGGTGGCGCGTATTCGTTGCTGACGGGCAGGGATCGGTCAGGTTCGGAGTTCGCGCATTGCGTATTTGGCGAGAGAGTGCTCGTTGCTGTCCTTCTTGGCCTTCTACACTTTCGCCGCGATAGCAGCAGCACATGAGCACCGCGATAAGGGTGCCACTGCGAGAAAGCAGCGAGCGCCCAGACTCTAGTCAGACGTTGCGGTCAAGGCTGGTTTGACCGCCTCGGCTTCGGCGTTGTCGATTTGCGCGGTTACCGTAACACCATTGCGCAGCGTCTGCAGAACGACACAACTGCCTTCTGCAGCACCAAGGAGCATTTGCAGTCGTTCGGCATCGACCTGGCCCTCGGGCTGTAAGCGCACGCTGCAATGCATCTTCTGGAACCCAACCGGAACGGAGCGCTCGACCAGCAGACATCCACGCACGTCGCATTCCGCCTCAACTTTGACCTCGAGGGACTGAAGGCGGACACTCAGATGATCGGCGAGCATTCGCAGGGTCGAGTCGAAGCAGGCGGCAAGTGCGGCGGAAAGCAGATCGCCCGGATTGGGGTAATCGTGGTAACCACCGACGGCGCGGTGGATGCCGAAACGCAGCGGCGCTCCCGCGTTATTGGCGGGAATGACCGCACCGTGAAACGGATCCTCGCCGCATGCGTTGATCGTCTGAGCGCCGTCGCGGATCCAGGCCTCCGTCGGGACGCGGCGGTACCGTTCGCGCAGCGGGTTTTGCCGTTGCTGCACGAGTTTCATTTTTCCCGTAGCCATGGTGCCTCCATGCGTCTGTGGTAGCGACATCGGCAGACTGCCATGGACATTGCGGCTGCGTCATGAGGCGAGGGTCCCATGCAAGCTCCGCAGCGATGCGCCGCGCCGGGCAAGTATGGGTCCCAGGCCCCAGTCGCGACAAAATTCGCTACTCGCGACCGAGACCTGCCTTGCGCGCGATCACGATGGCTTGCGCGCGATGCCGTGCATCGAGCTTGGAGAAGACGTGATTGACGTGATTGCGGACCGTCTTTTCGGCGATGTGCAGGCGGTCAGCGAGCTGGGCGTTGTCGAGCCCGCAGGCAATGCCATCGAGGATCTCTCGTTCGCGGCTCGTCAGGGTCGCAAGCTCGCGCGCTTCTGCAGCACCGGTCTGCTCATCAAGGCCAAGGAAGTCATTCAGCTCGTTCTTGAAGATGAGCCAGGCCGGCTCGTCGGCGCGCAGGATGTGGTTGCGGCCTTCGAGCGGCACGAAGCGGGCATTCGGCAGCGTTGCGGCGAGGCGTCGGCCCGCCTCGAATGGCACCATCGCATCACCGCGCACGTGAAACACAAGCGCTGGCGCGGCAACTTTCGCAGCTTCCGTGCGAACGTCGAACGAGTTGAACTCGTTCCACAGCCGGCAGGCCATGGTCGGCGAGGCACTTTGGCGCTGGAGTTCGGCAATCCATTTCTGTTGGCGCTCGCCGGCCTCAGGCATCAGCAGGCCGGCAAACACCTCGCGAAACGCCCCCACTTTCCTGCCCCAGCCAAGCTCGATCATTTGCGCGAACGTCTGCGCCTGGCGAGCGAGCTTCTCGCCGGCGTCCACGAAGGCGCCGTGAAGGTAACTGTCGTACAGCACGAGTCGGCTGACTCGCTCGGGATGGCGTGCTGCATAGGCGATGGCGATCGCGCCACCTTGGCACAGACCAATCAGCGAAAAGCGCGAAAGTCCTAGCGCATCGACGACAGCATTCAGGTCGGAAACCAGCGCATCGAGGGAAACGTCGGCGGGATCCCGGTCGGAGAGGCCGGAGCCCCGCGGGTCGTAGCGAACGAGCATCCGTCGATCGGCCAAGAACTCCGACCAGTGTTGCCAGACGGGATTGACCCAGTCGAGTTCGAGGTGTGTAAACCAATTGTTGACGCGCACGAGAGGCGGCCCCGCACCGGCGGTCGCGAAAGCGATCCGCACGCCGTCCCTGGCGGCGCAGAAACGTATTTGCTGTTTCATCTGCGGTTGCGCTCCGTGCTTGACTAGGGCCTGTTCACGCTCCTCCTCAAATTGAATCGTCGATCCAGACCTTCGTTACGAAGTTAAGAATGCGCGAAACCTCGTCAGGTCTGCGCGCGAGCGTCAGGAAGACCGTTCAGGATGAGTCCAGTCTTCTCCTGCACCTCGAGCATCCGCGCGCGCACTTTCGGGCAGCTCGGCAAGCGCCGGCATGGGATAGCGCGAAATCCCGGGCGTGGCCATGGAGGCTACGACCTGGGTGGCACGTAACCCTGCGGGGTCTCCGCGCCCGCGCCGAAGAAGTGCTGCTCCATCTGCTCGGCGAGCCATTTTCGCGCGCGCGCGTCCGCGAGCGACAACCGGTTCTCGTTCACGAGCATCGTCTGGTGTCGCAGCCATTGCGCCCAGGCTTCCTTCGACACGTTCTCGTAGATCCGCTTGCCTAGCTCGCCGGGGTAGGGCGGCAGGTCCAACCCCTCGGCCTCGCGGCCGAGCTTTACACAATGCACCATGCGTGCCATTCGGAACTCCTACTGAAGCTTCTTGCGGTAAACCTGCGATTTGCGCTGAAAATTGTAAAGGGCCTGCTTCTGCTTCGGCAGGTCGGCGATCGTTGCGGTATGGTACCCGCGTTCGAGGAACCACTGCGACGTGCGTGTCGTCAGCACATAGAGCTCGGTCAGTTTGAGCTTTCTCCCGCGCGCCTCGATCTCGTTCATCAGCGCCTCGCCGTAGCCCTCGCGGCGGAAGTCCGGATGCACGGCGAGCGCCGCGAGCTCGCCCACCTTCTCCTCCGGAAACGCATACAGCGCCGCGCAGCCGATGATCGCGTTGTCGTGCTCGGCGACCACGAAGCGCTCGATCTCGGTTTCGAGACGCTCTCGCGAGCGACGCACGAGGATGCCCTGCTCCTCGAGCGGCCCGATGATCGAAAGGATGCCGCCGACGTCGTCGATCGTCGCGCTGCGAAAGTTGGCGAGCGGGGCGGCGGCGACCATGGTGCCGACGCCGTCGCGGGTGAAGAGCTCGAGCAGGAGCGCACCGTCGAGATGGCGGCTGATCAGGTGGGCTCGCTTGACGCCGTTGTCGCACGCCTTGATCGCACAGGGAAGATAGTGCTGGACGTCCGGCGGCATCCTGCCGCGTCCGGAAGCGAGAAGCGCTTCGGCGTCGCGCGTGGAGAGCTCGGTCAGGAGCTGCCGACGGCCGTTGCGCACGCCTTCGGTCTCCATGAGAAAGACGAGCTTGTGGGCATCGAGGCGCACGGAGACCTGCGTCGCGACCTCTTCGAGCGCGAGGTTGAAGATCTCGCCGGTAGGCGAATAGCCGAGCGGCGAGATGAGGACGATGTCGCCGTCGTCGAGCCGTTGCTGGATCGCATCGGTGTCGACCCGGCGGACCTCGCCGGTGAGGAGCATGTCGACGCCGTCGACTACACCCATCGGCTTCGCGGTGATGAAATTGCCGGACGATACGCGGATCCGCGCGCCCGCCATCGGCGAGTTCGCGATCCCGAGGGACAGCAGCGCCTCGATCCGCGAGCGCACCTGACCGGAGGCCTCGAGGACGCAATCCATCGTCTCGGCATCGGTGATGCGCAAACCGAAGGCATAGCGGCTTTCGATGTCCTGCTGCGCGAGTATCGCCTCGATCTGCGGCCGGGAGCCGTGGACTACGACCAGGTGCACGCCGAGGCTGTGCAGCAGGTTGAGGTCGTGAATGATGCCGAGGAACGTCTCGTCGGCGACGACCTCGCCGCCGAACGCAATCACGAATGTCCTGCCGCGAAACGCGTGGACATAGGGCGCCGCCGACCGGATCCACTGAACGAACGCGCGCGTGGTCGCGGAGTGGGCGGTCGGTGCGGCGTTCGGGACGGACGACATCAGGGCGCGAGAGTCGCGTGGGAGGGTGAAGGCGGGCCGATTATACCGCCGCCGCTTATAATCTCGCCTGATCCGCGTCGGTCGTCCGACGGGCAATCCCGGACGCAGGCAATGGCATCTTCCCTACTCGACAACCTGAATCCGGAGCAGTTGGCCGCGGTCACGCTGCCGCATCAGTCAGCGCTGATCCTCGCCGGAGCAGGGAGCGGCAAGACGCGCGTGCTGACGACGCGAATCGCATGGCTGCTCGCGACCGGGCAGGCCCCGCCGTTCGCGATCCTCGCGGTCACGTTCACGAACAAGGCGGCGAAGGAGATGCTGACCCGGCTCGCCGCGATGACACCCGTCCACACGCGCGGGATGTGGATCGGCACCTTCCACGGGCTGTGCAACCGGATGCTGCGCGCGCACTATCGCGATGCGAACCTGCCGCAGCTCTTTCAGATTATGGATATGCAGGACCAGCTCGCGCTGATCAAACGGCTCTACAAAGCCCACGGCATCAACGACGAGCGCTTCCCGGCGCGGCAACTGCAGAACTTCATCGCTGGCGAAAAGGAAGAGGGCCGCCGCCCGAACCAGGTCGAGGCTGGCGACGAATTCACGCGCCGGCTAGCGGAGCACTATGCGCTGTACGAGGCGATGTGCCAGCGCGAGGGCGTGGTCGATTTCGCCGAGCTTCTGCTCCGCAGCTACGAATTGCTCGCCGAAAACGAGGCTCTCCGCGAGCACTACCGACGCCGCTTCACCCACCTGCTGGTCGACGAGTTCCAGGACACGAACGTGCTGCAGTACAAATGGCTGCGGCTGCTCGCCGGACCGGACACGGCGGTCTTCGCCGTCGGCGACGACGATCAGTCGATCTATGCGTTCCGGGGCGCGAACGTCGCGAATATGCAGCACTTCGAGCGTGACTTCGCAACTGCGGGGGTTCCGGTGACGCTTGTCAAGCTCGAGCAGAACTACCGTTCGCACGGACACATCCTTGACGCCGCCAACGCGCTCATCAAGCACAACCGGACCCGTCTCGGCAAGAACCTGTGGACGAGCGAAGGCAAGGGCGAGCCGGTGCGCGGTTTCGCGGCGCCGTCGGACAACGACGAGGCCGGATTCGTGGTCGAGGTCGCCAAGGGGCTCGCCGCCGACGGTGTGGCGCTCTCCGAGATCGCCGTGCTCTACCGCTCGAACGCCCAGTCGCGCGTGCTGGAGCACGCGCTGTTCAACGCGGCGCTACCCTACCGCGTGTACGGCGGCATGCGTTTTTTCGAGCGCGCGGAGGTGAAGCACGCGCTCGCGTATCTCCGGCTTCTCGCCGCGCCCGACGACGACGGAACGCTGCTGCGCGTCGTGAACTTTCCGCCGCGCGGAATCGGCGCGCGCACGCTCGAAAACCTGCAGGATGCCGCGCGGGCGTCAGGAACGAGTCTGTGGCAGGCAGCGTGCACCGGCACGATCGGCGGCAAGGCGGGCGCGAGTCTCGCCGCGTTCGTGAGGCAGATCGAGTCGATGCGCACGGCAACCGCAGGGCTGCCGCTGCCCGAAGCGGTGGAGCACGTCAACGAGGCGTCGGGGCTCATCGCCCACTACAAGACCGAAAAGGATGGCCAGGATCGCCTCGACAATCTCGAGGAGCTCGTCGAGCGCCGCCGACAGCTTCCTGCGCGAGGCCGATCTCGCCGTGGACGCGCCGATCGCAACTGGCGCACCCGGCGAGGATCCCGGAGCGACGGGGGCGGTCGATCCGTTGACGGCATTCCTGTCGCACGCGGCGCTCGAAGCAGGTGAAACGCAGGCGGCGGAGGGCCGACCGGCGCTGCAGCTGATGACCGTGCATGCGGCGAAGGGGCTCGAGTTCCACACGGTGTTCGTGACGGGGCTCGAGGAGGGCCTCTTCCCCCACGAGAACAGCCTGTCGGAGATACGACGGCGTCGAGGAGGAACGCCGCCTCATGTACGTCGCGATCACGCGCGCGCGGCGGAGGCTCTATCTCACGCATGCGCAGAGCCGAATGCTCCACGGCCAGGTCCGCTACAACATTCCGTCGCGCTTTCTCACCGACCTGCCACGCGAGCTCGTCGCCTGGCTTTCACCGCCGAGACGATGGTCGCGTCGCGCGATCGATGTCGACGTCGCGGAGTGGGGCGGCGGCGAGCGCGAAGCGCCGGCATGGGCCGTGCCCTCGCAAGCGGGCACGCCGCGACGCGACGAAGCTTCAAGCGGCCCGGGCTGGCGGATCGGGCAGAGCGTGCGCCACGCCAAGTTCGGACTGGGCATCATCATCGACGCCGAAGGCCGCGGCGCCGACGCGCGTGTGCAGGTCAATTTCCGCGACGGCGGCGTGAAATGGCTGGCGCTCGAGTACGCGAAGCTCGAAGCGGCGTGATGCCGTCGTCCCGTCTTTGCCGTATAGGCTGCGCAATTCCCTTTTCGCGGCCTCCAGCACGCGCCGCTGCTTGTGATCGAGTTGCGTTCCCGCGCGGTTGAGGTAGAAGACGAGCATCGACATCGCCGAGCGGAACGGCGGCGCCTTGCGCTCGCCGCTCGCGTCCGCGGAGCGCTTTAGCGATTCGGCGATCCGCTTCGGGTCGTTCCACGTAAAGACCCCGGGCTCGAGCTCGAGCGCGTGGCTTTCGCGTGTCACCCGGCCACTCCAGTACGCGCTTTTCGAGGCTCTCGGTCGCCGCGCCGTTTGGACTCTCCTCATCCCGGTTGGACCGCAATCAGTGCCGCGGGTGCGGTCCTGGCGGCAACGCTTGGGCACCGCGCGCGACGAAGTCGTCGACAGCCTCCCACGCGGCGTGGAAGAAGCGATCCTCGCCGATCTCCCTCGCGAGTCCCAGGCGCATCAGCTGCTCGCGCAACGGCCGGTTAGCGTGCGCGAGGCGCACATCGATGCCCGCGTCGGTGAGCTCCTGGTACAGAAGCGCGAACGCTTCGGTCGCAGTGACGTCCATCGATGGCACGGCCTGCAGATCGAGCACGAGGCAGCGCACGGGCTCGCGAGCCTCTGCGATGGCCGTCTTGACGCGCTGGGCGAAATAGCGCGCGTTGGCGAAGAAGAGCGGCGCATAAAGGCGATAGACGATCACTCCCGGTGGCGCATTCCCGGCCTGGTCGTCGTCCAGATCGTGGAAGCGATGGTCGTTCGGCAGCCGCGCGAGCACGGCATCGCCGGGGCGCGATACCTGGACGACCAGACGGACGAGCGAGAGCACCATCCCGAGCAGCAGGCCCGGAACCAGCCCGACGATCAGCACCGCCAAGGTGACCCCGAGCGAATGCCAGAACGCGGGTCGGTCGAAGCGACGGATCTGGCGCAGGATCGAGACGTCGACCAACGTCAGCCCGGCGAAGACGAGGATCGCCGACAGCGCGACCAGCGGCACCCGCTCGAGAGACGGGGCAAGAAAGAGCAGGAAGAGCATCAGAAGGAACGCCGCGGTCCACTGTGCGGCCTGGGTGCTGGCGCCGGTGGCGTCCGCAAGCGCGGAGCGCGATTGGCTCGCATTCACCGCGAACCCGCCGAGGGCACCGGCGACCACATTCGCTGCGCCGAACGCGAGGAGCTCCCGATTCGCGTCGATCTCCTCATGGTGCCTTGCGGCGAACACCCGCGCGAGGACGACGCCTTCGGCGAACGCGAGAAACGCAATGGCAATCGCCGCCGGAAGCAGCGCCTTGGCATCGCCGATGCTGACGGCGGGCCAGCGGGGTGCGGGCAGACCCTGCGGCATCGTGCCGAGCAGCGCCACGCCGTGCGCGCGAAGATCGAGAAGCTCCGCCGCCACGACGGCGACAATGCTGGCGATGAGCGCGCCCGGCCATCGCGGCGCAAGCCTGCGCAACAGGAGCAGGAGGGCGATCAACCCCGCACCGAGCGCGAAGGTCGCCGCGTTCGCCTGCGGCGCTTTGCGCAGCGCCTCCGCGACGCGAGGAAAGAAATCGTCCTGCGCGAGCGCAACGCCCAGGAGCGGAGAGAGCTGGGTTGCAATCAGGATCAGCGCGACGCCGTTGAGGTAGCCCGCGAGCACCGGCTTCGATAGGAGATCGGCGACGGTGCCGGCCGAGACGCGCGCGGCGAGCAACAGCAGCACTCCGACAAGTCCCGCGAGCGCTGCGGCGAGCGTCGCCGCGCGCACCGGGTCGCCGGTGGCGAGCAGCAGGATGGCGCTGCCGGCGAGCACCGCCGCCGCGGGATCGGGCGCCACGATGATTCGTCGCCCCGTGCCGAGGAGCGCGTAGCCGGCCATGCCGCCGACGGCTGCGTACAGGCCGGTGATCGGTGCGACCCCGAGGAGCTCGGCGCAAGCGACGGCCGACGGAATCGTGACCAGCGCGACCGATGTACCGGCGACAAGGTCTCCCGGCAGTGCACCGCGTGGATAGCGGGCGAAGAGCGCGAGCCCCGGCAGCCAGCGCGCGGGACCGTGCGGATCGTGAGCGGGCGACGTCGACATGGCCGGCAGGCTCAGCGTCCGCTACGCGGTCGCGTCCGGCGCCCGCTCCGGCGGTGGCGCCGGACCCTCGTCGATGTGGAAGATGTCGCGGTAGCTCACGTAATCCGAGATCGCCTGCGCGGCAATGAACAGGAACATGTACGGAACGACCGTGAGCGCGACTCCGACCCGCGCGGCGATCGGAGGCAGCAAGAGTGCGATCAGCTTGACCGCGACTGCCGGCACGACGGCGCCGAAAACGATCAGAAGTAGCGCATAGACCAGCGCCGGTTTCCAGTTCGCGAGCGCCGCCAGCAAGCTCGTGCGCAGCGCCTGCGTCGCGCCACAGCCACTGAATACGACGAGTGCGGGCGCGAACCATGCGGCGAGCGCAATGGGGACCGCGCATGCGGAGGCGAACAGCATCGCCGCTTCGACGTCCTTGCCCGCGAGCACGTCTTCGAGCGGCCGATTTGCCGCAATGCCCTCGAACAGCTCACCGCCATCGACGGCAACCGTCGCGAAGACCGCCAGCGCCGTGCCCGCGACGAGAAAGAAGCCGATCGGGATCAGCGCCCACAGATTGGCACGAAAGCCGCGGAACAGGTGCCGAATCTCGGGCATCCCGCCGCGCTCCTGATTCCATGCTGCAGCGAGAAAGCCCACGGTGAAGACCGGGCGCAGGACCATCAGCGCAAGCGGTCCGACGAAGGGGATGAGGCTTACGACAAGCTGGATCAGGTAGTACGCGAGCAGGAGGACGAGCCACTGGACGCGCGCCGCGGACAGCATCACCCAGGATTCCCTCAGCCACACGATGCCGCGGCCCGCCGGATGCCGCGCGAACGGCACCGCGCCAGCGGCGCTCACAGCGGGGCCTTCTCGCGTGCCGGCGCCTGGTCGAGCTCCGGCAGCCGCAGCTGGCGCACGACCCTGTCGACAAGGATGCGCTCGAAATGCGACGGGGTCGTGCGCGTGGACGAGCTCGCCGGGACGCGGCAGGTGAAGGTCATAGAGGCGCGACAGCCAGAAGCGCAGCGCGGCGGCGCGCAGGAGTGCCGGCCACTGCGCGCGCTCGTCGGCTGTCAGCGGGCGCACCGCGTGGTAGGCGCCGACGAGCGCATGGACGAGCTCGGGCACGAGTTGACCTCGCTCGCCGCTCCCATCGATGATGCACCAGTCGTTGGCGGTGATCGCGAGGTCGTAGGCGAGGAAGTCCGTCGCCGCGAAACCGAAATCGATGATCCCCGAAACGCGCTCGCCGACGAAGAGCACGTTGTCGCAGAAGAGGTCGCCGTGGATCGTGCCCTTGGGCATCGTCGCCTTGCCGAATCCGGTCTGGTACTTGAGCTCCGCGGCGAGGAGCTCGTTCTGCCGGGGTTCGAGAAAGGGGCGCACCGCGCGCGCGGCCTGTCGCCACCACCCCGGGCCGCGACGATTGGTGAGCCGGGCGCGATAGGTGAACGACGCGACATGCAGTCGGCCCAAGGCCGCGCCGACGGCCGCGCAATGCGGAACATCAGGCGTCGCGATCGGCGCGCCGTCGACGCGGCTCACGAGACCCGCAGGCTTGCCGTTCAACAGGCTGAACAGCGCGCCGGTCCGATCCGGAACGGGCGCCGGGCACTCGACGCCGGCGCGCGCGAGATGGGCCATCAGGTTCAGGTAGAACGGCAACTCCTCGGCCGGCAGCCGCTCGAAGAGCGTCAATACCCAGCGACCCTTGGTCGTCGTGACGAAGTAATTGGTGTTCTCGATTCCGGCGGCGATCGGCGTCTGGTCGACGAGCGACCCGACCGCATAGCGCGCAAGCCATGCGTTGAGCTCTTCGGTGGAGACGAGTGTGTAGACGGACATCGGGCACTGCCGCGCGCGCGGGCGCGTCGGCGAAAGATGCTAGCGGAACGGAAAGAGACGGTACGATCGGGCGAGCGTCAGCTCACCACGAGAAAAGCACCCACATCGGAACCTTGAGCCCCGTGTCGAGGCTGTCGCGGCGGATGAATGTGTTGCCGCCGCCGCTGGGGATCAGATAGTACGGGCGGCCATGCCGCGGCGTCACCTTGATCCACACGAGGGTTCCATTGATGCGTGCTTCCTCGACGGTTTCGCTTTTCGTTTGCGAGATCGTGACCTGAGGTTCGAGCTCGGCGTCTTCGAGATTCGGCGGGGGCGGAATCTCGGGCAGCGGCTCCAGGGCCGGTGGCGCCGCATCGGCGGCTCGGGCCGGCGCCGCGCCTGCGGCGAGCGCCGCAGCGGCACAGAGGACAACGCAGCCGGCAAGGAGGCGAAGGTGCATGCGAGAGCTCGAAAGAGATTCGATTTTAGCAGAGCCCGTTGGTGCGGCACTATCCTTCAACCCGCACCCACGCCCCGCGACGCCCGGTCGCAATGATCGGCAGCCGCTCTTGCCGCCGATGAAGCTTAGACGCCCCGTCATGCGGCCACGTTCCGTCGCTGCGCTGATGATCGACCGCCCCGCAGCGAGACCCACCGCGATGCTTCGCGTTGGCCTACACGGCATCGGCCGATTCCTTCACAGATTGAGCATTCGCTCGCGCTCGGCCCGCGTCGGCTGAAAGCCGCGACTCTCGTAGAAGTTGAAGATCGCCTCGACGATCGCTTCCGGCTCCTCGATGATCTGCATCAGGTCGAGATCGCTTTCGTCGATCATGCCCTCCTTGACGAGCCGTGTCCTGCGCCCAATCGATCAGTCCCTGCCAAAAGCTCCTGCCGACGAGAATGATCGGTATCTTGCGGCTCTTCCCGGTTTGCACGAGCGTCAGACATTCGGAGAGCTCGTCGAGCGTGCCAAAGCCGCCGGGAAGCACGACGTACGCCGAAGCGAAGCGCACGAACATCATCTTGCGCGCGAAGAAATAGCGGAAGTCGAAGCTCACGTCCTGGAATTCGTTGCCGCCCTGCTCGCGCGGCAACAGGATGTTGAGGCCGATCGCCGGCGAGCGGCCCGCAAACGCGCCGCGATTGGCGGCCTCCATGAGACCCGGACCGCCCCCGGAGATCACGGCGAATCCCGCATCGGAGAGCAGCCGCGCGATCTTCGCCGTCGTCTCGTAGTACGGATGGCCCTGTCCGATGCGCGAGCTGCCGAACATCGAAACCGCGGGTCGCAGGCCGCGCAGACGTTCGGTCGCGAGAGCGAACTCTGCCATAATCCCCAGCACCCGCCAGGCCTCTTGCCCGTTGGTCGTGTACATCGCCTGCGGATCGATGAGTTCCGGAATCTTGCTGGTCGTTGACATGCCTACGCTCGTTCTGGTGGATGGATCGTCGTACCTTTATCGCGCGTTCCACGCGCTTCCCGATTTGCGCACGTCGACCGGAGAGCCGACCGGCGCGCTGCGCGGTGTCGTGTCGATGCTGCGCAGGATAGCCCAAGACGAGAAGCCCGACTACTTCGCCGTCGTGTTCGACGCACCGGGCAAGACATTCCGTGACGCGTGGTATCCCGAATACAAGGCGCATCGTCCGCCGATGCCCGACGACCTCGCGCGGCAGATCGAGCCGCTGCACGCCGTCGTTCGCGCGCAGGGCTGGCCGCTGCTGATGCTGGAGGGCGTCGAGGCCGACGACGTGATCGGCACGTTGGCGACGCAAGCCGCAGCGGCCGGCACGGCCTGCATCGTCTCGACTTCGGACAAGGATCTGGCGCAGCTCGTGCGGCCGGGCATCACGCTCGTCAACACGATGAGCAACGAGACGCTGGACGAGCGGGGGGTCGTCGCGAAGTTCGGCGTGCGTCCCGATCAGCTGCTCGATCTTCTCGCCTTGACCGGGGACACCGTCGACAACGTACCCGGCGTGCCGAAGGTCGGGCCGAAGACGGCGGCGAAATGGCTCAACCAGTACGGGAATCTCGACGCGATCGTCGAGCATGCGGGCGAGATTCCCGGCGTCGTCGGCGAAAACCTGCGCTCGGCGCTCGAATGGCTTCCGATGGGGAAGCGCCTTCTCACTGTCAAGACCGACTGTGCGTTGCCGGTGACGCTCGCCGATCTCAAGCCGGGCGAGCCGCACGCGCAGAGCCTCAAGGCGCTGTATGAACGCTTCGAGTTCAAGAGCTGGCTCCGCGACATTCACGATGTGGCGGCGAAGCCCGATGCTGCCGGAGCCATCGCGGACCGCGCCTCGCGGCAGGACACGCGCACATTCGCCGACGCGGACCGACGCGACGACGCGCAGGACGTGCCGGCGGCAGTCCCGCGCCATTACGAGACGGTGCTCGATACCGCAACCTTCGAGCGCTGGATGGAGGCGATCGAGCGCGCGGAGCTCGTCTGCGTCGACACCGAAACGACGAGCCTCGATCCGCTGGAAGCGAGGATCGTCGGGTTGTCGTTCGCGGTCGAGCCCGGCCGCGCGTGCTATGTCCCGCTCGCCCACCGCTACCCCGGTGCGCCCGACCAGTTGGCGCAGGACGTCGTCCTCGGGCGCCTCGCGCCGTGGCTCGCCGATCCCGCCAAAGCGAAGCTCGGCCAGAACGCGAAATACGACCAGCACGTGTTCGCGAATTACGGATTGCCGGTCGCTGGCATCGCCCACGACACGCTGCTCGAGTCCTACGTGCTGGAGGCGCACCGGCCGCACGACATGGACAACCTCGCGTGGCGGCATCTCGGCGTGAAGACGCTCACGTATGCCGAGGTGGCCGGCAAGGGCGCGAAGCAGATCGCGTTCGATCAGGTGAGCATCGAGGAGGCGACCGCCTATTCCGCCGAGGACGCCGACATCACGCTGCAGCTCCATCGCCATCTTTATCCGCGCGTCGCCGCCGTCCCGAAGCTCGATCACGTCTACACGGCGATCGAGATCCCGGTGCGCGAGATCCTGTTCCGCATGGAGCGCGATGGCGTGATGATCGACGCGGCGCTCCTCGCGGCGCAAAGCCGCGAGCTCGGCGAGAAGGTGATGGCGCTCGAGCAGCAGGCGTTTGCGCTCGCCGGCCAGCCGTTCAACCTGTCGTCGCCGAGGCAGTTGGGCGAGATCCTCTTTCAGAAGATGAAGTTGCCGGCACCGCGCAAGACCGCGACGGGGCAGCCGTCAACCGACGAGGATGTGCTGACCGAGCTTGCCGCCGACTATCCCCTTCCCAAGCTGCTCCTCGAGCACCGCGGCCTGTCGAAGCTCAAATCGACGTACACCGACAAGCTGCCGCAGATGGTGAACAGGCGCACCGGGCGCGTCCATACCACGTTCAGCCAGGCGACAGCCGTGACCGGAAGGCTCGCATCGAGCGAGCCGAATCTGCAGAACATCCCGGTGCGCACGGCGGAAGGTCGGCGCATCCGCGAGGCGTTCATCGCTCCGCCCGGGCACGTCGTCGTCTCGGCCGACTACTCGCAGATCGAATTGCGGATCATGGCGCACCTGTCGGGCGATCCGGCGCTTGTCGCCGCGTTCCACGAAGGCGCCGACATCCACAAGGCGACCGCCGCGGACATTTTCGGCGTTCCGGTTGCTGCGGTGACGTCCGATCAGCGGCGCTACATCAAGGCGGTGAATTTCGGATTGATCTACGGGATGGGTGCGTTCGGCCTGTCGCAGCAGCTCGGGATCGAGCGCGCCGCGGCGCAGCAGTTCATCGACAAGTACTTCCGGCGCTACCCCGGGGTCGCCGAATACATGCAGCACACGCGCGAGTTCGCGCGCACGCACGGCTATGTCGAGACGGTGTTCGGTCGGCGCCTCTGGCTACCCGACATCAACGCCGGCGGCGGTCCCCGGCGCGCGGGCGCCGAGCGTGCGGCAATCAACGCGCCGATGCAGGGCACCGCCGCGGATCTGATCAAGCTCGCGATGATCGCGGTGCGGGGCTGGCTCGACCGCGAGAAGCTAGGAACCAAGCTCGTCCTTCAGGTCCACGACGAGCTCGTGTTCGAAGCGCCGGTGGCGGAACTCGATCGCGTGAGAGCCGAGTTGCCGAAGCGGATGACGGGCGTCGCCGAGCTGACGGTGCCGCTCGTCGTCGATGTCGGCGTCGGTCCCAATTGGGAGCGGGCGCACTGAAGTGTCGCGCGGACGCCTTGCGCGCGCCCGGAGTGCAGGATCGTGCCGCGCACTGTTGCATCACGCGGCGTCACCGAAAATGTCCTTGTAGCTCGCGTAGAGGCTCGTCGCATAGACGGGCGCGAGAACGAACCAGCCGAGGCCCAGCGGAATCGTGGCGAGAATCGCGAGCAGCAGTCCGACGAGCCCGTAGACGAGGAAAGGTGCGACGTTGCGCAGGCAGGCGTTGAAGCTCGTCTTCATCGCCGCGAACGGCTCGTCGCCCCGCAGGACGACGAGCGCGGGCGCAAACCAGATGGCCATCAGCAACGGAACCATCAGCAGCAGCGCGACGAGCAGCACGACAAGCGCGCCGAGGCTCAACGCCGACAGCATCGCAATTCCGGCCTGCACCGCGTTGCCGGAAAGGAGCGCGCCGAGCGTGCCGCCGCCGATGACCGCGACGACGAGCGAGACGGTGATGATCCAGATAACGATCCAGCCGGCGAGGTAGAGAAGCGCTAGCACCACGAGCGGCGAGAGCCGTTCGCCGAAGCCTGCGAACAGGTGGCCCACCGCGAGCTCTCCGCCGCGGTCCTGCGCGCGGCAGCCGATCATCAGTCCGGCCGTGAGCGCGGGATGCAGCAGCATCGAGGCGATCTGGCCGATGACGGGGATCACTGCCAATCCGATCATGATCGCGAGGTACAGGATCGCGATCACGATCCAGACGACCGGCGAGGCAGTGAAGTAGCGCCAACCCTCGCTCCACCAATGAGCGCCGCGCCCCGCGTCCACAACGGAGCCAGCGGCCGGCGGAGCGCCGGGTTGCGGCGAGGGACCGGGCGCCGACGGCGGGATCGTGGCGGCAGGCGGTGGGTTGTCCATGGGGTCGTCGCGTTCCCGGAAAGCGCGGGCACCTAACGTAGCACGATCGCAGATGCGCTACGGCTTTCTCGCCGCGTGCGGGAACTCCCGGCCGAAACGGCCGGGCGAGTGCATCAGGCTGCCGTGTTCTTCGGGACGGTATCGCGGGGAACCCAGTCGCGCATGCGGCGCGCAAGCTCCGGAGGCGCATCCGTCCGCAAATACCAGGCGTGGTGCTTCGATTCGATGACCGGCACGTAACCGAACGCGCCGAGCAGGTGCGCCATCGCCGGGCTGTCGGTGCCGAACCGATGGACGCGCACGACATAGGCTTTCCTTCCTGGCGGCGTGGCGAGAAGCGAGGCGATCATCGCGCGCCCATGCCCGTGGCCGCGCCACTCCGCGTCGACACCCGTGAGCCACAGCTCGAAGCCGATGTCGGTGGCTTTGAAGAGCCCGAAGCCGATCGGATGATTCACGGCGCCGCCGCGATCGGGAAGGTAGACATAGCCGGGTACGGCGACCGTGGTGAGGTCGCCGGTCTTCGGATCTTCCTCGACGAAATAGCCCGTGTTGAGCGCTTGGCGCAGATTGGAAAAGAAGAGCGCCGCCTCCCGCGAATCGGTCGCGAGCTCGCGATCGAAGCTGCCGCGCTGGGCGCCGTCGCGAATCAGCGCGCGGAGAATCGAGAGGTGGCCGACGTGGGCGGGCTGGAGCATGGCGTTCGCTTCGAGGTGGGGTTGCGGCGGATACGTTAGCGCGACGCGGGCGGGGTGGGAAGACAGGCTTACAAACGGTTGGGCGAGGGCGGCGAGCGGTCGCGCGAATCGCGGGTGTAAGACCCCCGATCCAAAGACCAATTCCCGGCTCGGCAGCGCAATTCGGGCTTGATTTCTGCCGACTGGACGCCTAATATTAGCACTCGCTTAGGCCGAGTGCTAACAGGCATGAGATGGCTGCGGTGATTGGTTGCCGGCGCCGTTTCCCGCAAGGAGATGGAATTGCAAGCAGCTGATTTGTTTCAAAAATCCAACTAGGAGTGAGCACTGACTATGAAGATTCGTCCATTGCACGATCGCGTGATCGTTAAGCGGCTCGAGGAAGAACGCAAAACCGCCGGCGGCATCGTGATTCCCGATACCGCGGCCGAAAAGCCCTCGATGGGTGAGGTTGTCTACGTCGGACCGGGCAAGACCGACGAGAACGGCAAGGTCGTCGCCATGGGCGTCAAGTCCGGCGACAAGGTGCTGTTCGGCAAGTACTCCGGCCAGGAATTCAAGATGGAGGGGCAGGACCTTCTCCATATGCGCGAAGACGACATCATCGGCGTCGTCGCCTGATCCTTCCCCTCAACAGTCAAGAGTCCAGGAGACACAACATGGCAGCAAAAGACGTACGTTTCGGCGAGGGCGGACGCAACCGGATGATGGTCGGCGTCAACGTGCTCGCGAACGCCGTGAAAGTCACGCTCGGTCCCAAGGGCCGCAATGTCGTCCTCGAGCGCAGCTTCGGCGCGCCGACGATCACCAAGGACGGCGTTTCGGTCGCAAAGGAAATCGAGCTGAAGGACAAGTTCGAGAACATGGGCGCGCAGATGGTGAAGGAAGTCGCGTCCAAGACCTCGGACGTCGCCGGCGACGGCACAACGACGGCCACCGTGCTCGCGCAGTCGATCTGCAACGAAGGCTTCAAGTTCGTTGCCGCCGGCATGAACCCGATGGATCTGAAGCGCGGCATCGACAAGGCGGTGATTGCCGTCGTCGAGGAGCTGAAGAAGATCAGCAAGCCGTGCACGACGAGCAAGGAAATCGCGCAGGTCGGCGCGATCTCGGCCAACGCCGATGAAGCCATCGGCAAGACGATTGCCGAAGCGATGGACAAGGTCGGCAAGGAAGGCGTGATCACCGTCGAGGACGGCAAGGGGCTCGAGAACGAGCTCGAGCTGGTCGAGGGCATGCAGTTCGACCGCGGCTACATCTCGCCGTACTTCATCAACAACCCCGACAAGCAGGTGTCGATCCTCGAAGACCCGTACGTCCTGCTGCACGACAAGAAGATCAGCAACATCCGTGATCTGCTGCCGCTGCTCGAGCAGGTCGCAAAGGCCGGCAAGCCGCTGCTGATCATCGCCGAGGACGTCGACGGCGAAGCGCTGGCGACCCTCGTCGTCAACAACATCCGTGGCATCCTGAAGACGACCGCCGTCAAGGCGCCGGGCTTCGGCGACCGCCGCAAGGCGATGCTGGAAGACATCGCGATCCTCACCGGCGGCACTGTGATCGCGGAAGAGCTCGGCCTGAAGCTGGAAAACGCTACGCTCAAGGATCTTGGCCGCGCGAAGAAGATCGAAATCGGCAAGGAAGACACGACGATCATCGACGGTGCCGGCGAAAAGGCCGCGATCGAAGCGCGCGTGAAGAACATCCGCAAGCAGGTCGAAGACGCGACGAGCGACTACGACAAGGAAAAGCTGCAGGAGCGTGTCGCGAAGCTCGCCGGCGGCGTTGCGGTGATCAAGGTCGGCGCGGCGACCGAAGTCGAAATGAAGGAGAAGAAGGCGCGCGTCGAAGACGCACTGCATGCGACGCGCGCGGCGGTCGAGGAAGGCATCGTCGCCGGCGGCGGCGTCGCTTACCTGCGTGCACGGGCGAACCTCAAGAACCTGAAGGGCGACAACCACGACCAGGACGCCGGCATCAAGATCGTGCTGCGCGCGCTGGAAGAGCCGCTGCGCGCAGATCGTCGCCAACGCCGGCGACGAGCCGTCCGTCGTCGTCAACAAGGTCGTCGAGGGCAAGGGCAACTTCGGCTTCAACGCCGCGACCGGCGAGTACGGCGACCTGGTCGAGATGGGCGTGCTCGACCCGACCAAGGTCGCGCGCTTTGCGCTGCAAAACGCGGCGTCCGTCGCCAGCCTGATCCTGACGACCGATGCGATGGTCGCCGAGCAGCCGAAGGACGAAAAGCCGATGGGTGGCGGCGGAATGGGCGGCATGGGCGGCATGGGCGACATGGACATGTAATCGTCCGCGCGCCCAAAGCGGCTGCCGTTGCCGCGAGGATACAGGGCCCCGCTTCGGCGGGGCCTTGTCTTTGGCTCGACGACCCGCTCCGCCGCGGCGCCCATGCCCTTTTTCCATTTCCGCAGCTAGGGCAGCGTGACGCGCAGCAGGATCCCGCCGCAGGTGAGGGGCCGTTTCGTTGGGGAGCCTGATCTTGGCGTTGGACCAGTGGTGAACGAACGCCGCGATCTCGTAACGATGATCCTCGCCGAAGGTCGCGCCCGCCGCGAGCTGGCTGCCAAACTGAAAGGCGGTGGTCAGGTCGCGCGCCGTGCCGATGTTAACGTGCGACAGCATCTCGATGCCGAACGCCGCTGCGACGAATGGCGGAAGCTCCGCGGCCGGCGCGATCGCCCACCGCAACGCCCCGAGAACGCTGCCGTCGACGAGGCCAGGGTTCTCCGTATGGCCTGAGCGCTCCAGTAGCGATCTGCCCGATGACGCGGGGCTCGATCCGGGCCAGGAGGATCCGATGGGTCGTCGCGGTGGCGTGCTTTTTTGGAACTGTCGCGCGTGGCGCTTGAACCGCGGCGGCCCGGACCATCGCCGGCGAGCTCCCTCGCGCGGACTGCGATTGTGCCGCGACGTCGACGCTCGTCCGGAACGCCCGGCTCCTCCCGGGCGACCGTACCCGCGCGGACGTAGCAGCCTTTGGAGATAATGCTTTAGACTAGCGGAGAGCCTTGCCGTAGCATCGAATAAGAGCAGGGATGTGCCTCGGTCATTCGGACCCGTCGTCTTCTGCACTGCAACGGGCCGACCCGCGGGAAGCGCCACAACGAAGCCATGACCTCCGGAATACTCTTTGCCATTGCCATCTTCGCGCTGGTGGCCGCCGTCATCGTCGGCCTCGTCCGGCGCAGCCGCGCGGGAGGTGGCAGCGGCAAACCCGGCGGTGATTCACCGAACACGGTGGCCCAGTGGACCGAAGGCGAGACGACGCGGCTGCTCTCGTCGGCCGAGCTGCCCGGTCTCTATCTCCTGCGGCCCCGTTTTCTGAGCAAGGCCGAGAACGTGGTCTATCTCTTGCTCAAGGCGGCATTCCCGCGGCACGAGGTCTTCGCCCGCATCCGCCTGGCCGACGTGCTGCAGGTGAAGATCGGCCCCCAGGGGATGGAGCGGCTGCGCGCATTTCGCAAAATCGCGAACCAGCATGTGGGCTTCGTGGTCTGCGACCGCGACATGACCATCCTCGCGATCGTCGATTCGAAGGAGCCGGACACCGTCGTCAACCCGCGCGACCAGAAGCTCGAGATCATCAAGCAACGGTGCCTGCAGGCTGCGCAGGTGAAGTACATCTGTGTCTATCCGCCGCAGCTTCCGCGCTACCGCGAGTTGCGCGAGCAGATACTGGGCCCCGCCGCCGACCTGGTCTGATCGCGCGTGTGCAACCCAGGCTGCGCAGGCCGCTGGCTTTGTCGTGTCCTCGCTCGGGCCTTCGCGTCCTCGACCTGCCCGCCCCGGCTTCCACAAGGTGCGAGCCGCGCTCCGGAAACTGCCGTTGCTAACGCCAACGACTTTGTCGGGCTCTCGCCCGGCGCTCGCCTGAAGTGCCGATTCCCGCATGAATAGCGCGTTCAAGCTCACTTACTCGACGATGTTCGATCCGTCGCCCGCGTTGCACACGCGGTTCGAGGAAGCGCTCGCGACGCTGATGCCGCATCTCGGAGCCGAGCATCCGATGCTGGTCGATGGTCGCCCGTTGCGCGCGGCGCGGCAGATCGAGGCGCGAAGCCCGATCGATCAGCGCATCGTGCTCGGCCGCTTCCAGGCGGGCGATCCGGAGGTCGCCGACGCTGCGGTAGCGGCCGCGAGGCGAGCGTTTCCCGCCTGGTCGGCGACGCCGTGGCCCGAGCGCGTCGAGCACCTTCGCCGCGCTGTGCGATTGATCGAGGAGCGCGTCTATTTCATCGCTGCCGCGCTGGCGCTCGAGGTCGGCAAGAATCGGATGGAGTCCCTCGGCGAAGTTCAGGAAACCGCCGACCTCATTGCCTACTATTGCGACCAGATGGAAGCGAACTCCGGCTACGAGCGATCGATGGCGAGCGATCCGCTGGCGGGATTCGTGAGCGAAAACACGAGCGTGCTCAAGCCCTACGGTGTCTGGCTCGTGATCGCCCCCTTCAACTTCCCGTTGGCGCTCGCCGGGGGTCCGTCAGGTGCCGCGCTGGTCGCCGGCAACACGGTCGTCTTCAAGGCGGCATCGGCGACATCGTGGACCGGGCGGCTCCTCGCCGATGCCTTTCGCGACGCCGGGATTGCGGCTGGCGTGTTCAACTATGTGACCGGTCCGGGTGCCTCGCTCGGCGAAGCCCTGATCCGCCATCCCGACATCGCCGGTGTCACGTTCACCGGTTCGCGCGACATCGGGATGTACCTGCATCGCGCCTTCGCCGAGGGACGATGGCCGCGGCCCTGCATCGCCGAAATGGGAGGCAAGAACGCTGCGATCGTCACCCGTCATGCCGATCTTGCCGATGCCGTCTCCGGCATCACGCGCTCGGCGTTCGGGCTCTCCGGGCAGAAATGTTCGGCGTGCTCGCGCATCTACATCGAGCACACGGTATTCAGTGATTTCGTCGCTCGCCTCCATGCCGCCGCCGGCAGCATCGCGGTCGGTGACCCGACGCAGCGCGCGAACTGGATGGGACCGGTGATCGATGCGGCCGCAGTCGCGCGGTTCGAAGACGCCAGCGCGCAAATCCATGCGCTCGGTCGGGAGGGTGCAATCGTCCACGGCGGGGAACGGCTCGACCATGCCGATCTCGCGCACGGACATTACTGCGCGCCGACGATCGCTCGTGCGCCCTTCGGTCATCCGTTGTGGGAGGAAGAGCTGTTCGCGCCGTTCGTGCTGGTGGCGCCGGTCGAGGATCTCGACGAAGCGATCGCGCGGGCGAATGCGAGCGCGCTCGGTCTCACCGCCGGCTTCTACGGCTCGTCCGCGGAGGCCGAACGTTTCTTCGACGGGATCGAGGCGGGCGTCTGCTACGCGAATCGACCGCAGGGGGCAACGACCGGAGCATGGCCCGGCTACCAGCCGTTCGGTGGCTGGAAGGGGTCGGGCTCCACAGGCAAAGCCGGCGGATCGCTGTACTACCTCACGCAATATCTGCGCGAGCAGTCGCAGACCCGCGTACGTCGCGGCTGACGATTCCGGCGCGCGTCACGACGAGCCTCCTGCCAGAACGCGCGCGTAGACGTCCCGATCGATGTTGCCTCCGGTCAGGATCACGGCAGCGCGACGGCCCGCGCGCTCGCCTTCCTTCAGCAGTGCCGCGAGGGGTGCGGCCCCGGCGCCTTCGGCGACCTGGTGCGTGTCGCTGTACAGCGCGCGGATCGCATCCTCGACTTCGGCGTCGGTCACCTCGACCACGCGCGCCGCGCCGTCGCAGATCACCTCGAGCGCCGCGGGGACCGGCACGCGTACCGCCATGCCGTCGGCAAGCGTGTCCGCGGTCGGCGTCTCGATCGGCCGTCGCGCCGCGAAGGACTGCGCGTAGCAGTTGGCGCGTGGTCGAGACGACGCCGACGATGCGGGTCGCAAGCCCGAGGGCGTTGCGTACGCTGATCAAACCGCAAATCCCCGAGCCGCAGCCGATCGGCACGTAGACGGTGTCGAGCCCGGGGACCGCGCGGAAAAGCTCGAGCGCATACGTGCCGACGCCGGCGACGAGCTCCTGTTCGAACGGCCCCACGAAGTGGAGGCGTTCCTCGGCCGCGAGGGCCCGCGCGTGCTCGCGGGCTGCGTCGAAGTCGCGGCCGTATTCGACCAGCTCCGCGCCGAAGGCGCGCATCGCCTCGTTCTTGTCGGTCGAATTTCCGAACGGCACGACGATGACGCAGCGCATGCCATGCCGGCGGCAGGCGTAGGCGATGCTCTGACCGTGATTGCCGCGCGTCGCGCTGATGAGCCCGGCCAGCCGCGGGGCGCGCACCGCGAGCTGCGCGAGGAGGTTGAGGCCGCCGCGCACCTTGAACGCGCCCGTCGGCGTGTGGTTCTCGTGCTTGACCCACACCTCGCGCCCGGCGCGCCGGGCGAGCAGCGGCCACGCGTATTGCGGCGTCGGCGCCATCGCCGCGTAGACGTTGCGCGCGGCGGCTTCCAGTTGGTCGAGGCGGAGCACGATTGAGGTCGCGATCGTCAGCGTCCCGCATCCATCTCTTTGAACACGTCCTGCGCCAGGTGAAAAGCGCTGTTGGCCGCCGGAACGCCGCAGTAGATCGCGCATTGCAGCAATACTTCCTTGATCTCCTCGCGGGTGACGCCGTTGTTGTTGATCGCAGCGCGCAGGTGCAGCCGGAACTCGTCGGAACGATTCAGCGCGACGAGCATCGCCACGGTGATCAGGCTCCGGGCATGCCGGGGAAGCCCGGGGCGGGACCAGATCTCGCCCCACGCATAGCGGGTGATGAGCTCCTGGAACTCTGCAGTGAAGGGATTCTTGCTGGCAAGGGTCCGGTCGACATGGGCGTCGCCCAGCACGGCGCGCCGTATGCCCATGCCCGACGTGTAGCGTTCGTGTTCGTCCACGGAATGCGTCTCCTCAGGTGGCGAGAAACGACAGAAGCGCTTCGTTGAAGCGCGCCTCGGCCTCGATGTTCGAGAGGTGCGCCGCATCGAGCTCGACGTAGCGGGCGCCGGGTATGCGCTCGGCGAGGGACCGTCCCTCGGTGGGCGGCGTCGCCACGTCATGCGCGCCGGCGATGACGAGCGTCGGCGTACGGACTGCGGCGAGCGCGTCGCGCAGGTCGGTATCGCGTACTGCAGCGCAACAGGCGACGTAGCCTTCCGCCGGCGCGCGCTCGAGCATTCTTCGGGTCGCGTCGACGATCTCCGGTACGCGCGCACGGAACGCCGGCGTGAACCAGCGCTCGATGACGGCCTGCGAAATCGCGCCCAGGCCACCCGTGCGAACCGTCTCGATCCGCGCATTCCACAATTCCGGCGGCCCGATGCGCGCCGCGGTGTTTGCGAGCGCCATCTTGCCGATGCGGTCCGGCGCGTGGATCGCGAGCCACATGCCGGTCATTCCTCCCATCGACAGCCCGCAGAAATGCGGGCGCTCGATCGCGAGCCCGTCGAGCAAGCCCAGGACGTCGTGCCCGAGCCGTTCGATCGTGTACGGACCGGGCGTCACCGACGTCCGGCCGTGCCCGCGGCTGTCGTAACGCAGCGCGCGGAAATTGCGCGTCAGCGTTTGAAGCTGCGGCTCCCACATCGAAACGTCGGCGCCGAGCGAGCTCGACAACACCACGAGCGGCGCACCCGCCGGGCCGTCGAGGCAATAGCGGATCCGCGCGTCGCCGACGTCGACGAACTGCGGCACTGCGCTGTCGCGGTCCGTGGCCACGATCAGGAGCCCGGATCCTTGACGTTGTCGATCTTGTCGAACTCGATGTTCCAGAGCTTGCCGTCGCGCATCGCCGCTCTGCGGATATAGACCGTCTGCACGACGTCGCGCGTCGCGGGATCGATCGACATCGGGCCGCGCGGGCTCGTCCACGCCATCCCCTTCATCGCGGCGACGAGCTTCTCGCCGTCGAGCCCGCCGGTCTTCTTCACGGCTTCGTAGATCAGATGCATGCCGTCATAGCCGCCGACGGACATGAAGTTGGGCCGCATGCCCTTGTTGGCCTTCATGAAGCCTTCGACATAGACGCTGTTCTCGGGCGAGGGATGCGCCGCCGAGTAATGATGCGAGCTCACGACGCCGACCGCGGCGGGGCCGATCGTGTCGAGCAGGTCGTCGTCCAGCACGTCGCCGGTGCAGATGAGCTTGATCCCGGCCGCCGCGAGCCCGCGCTCCTCGAACTGCTTCATCACCGCAGTGCCTTCGCCGGATGGCACGAACACGAACAACGCATCCGGTTTCGCGTCCTTGGCGCGCTGGAGGAACGGCGCGTAGTCGGGGTTGCGCAGCGGCGTGCGGAGCGTCTCGACGATGGTGCCGCCGCCTTCGGCGAAGCGCTTGACGAAGGTCTTCTCCGCGTCGATGCCGGGACCGTAGTCGGTGACCATCGTGACCACGCGCCTGATGCCGTTCCTCGCCGCCCATTCAGCGATCGGCGCGGTGACCTGCGGCAGCGTGAAGCCCGAGCGCACGATGAACGGAGAGCGCGTCGGAATGATCGACGTCGCGGCTGCCATCACGATCATCGGTATCTTGGCCTCGGTCGCAACCGGCGCCGCGGCCAGCGCGAGCGGCGTGAGGCCGAAGCCCGCCAGCACGGCGACCTTGTCCTGCACGACCAGCTCCTGCGCGATGCGCTTGGTCGTCTCGGCGCGAGACCGGTGTCGTCCTTGACGATCAGCTCGACCTTGTGGCCCGCCACGGTGTCGCCGTTCTTGTCCATGTAGAGCCTGCATGCCGCCTCGATCTGGCGACCGGTCGAAGCGAATGGGCCGGTGAGGGGGAGGATGAGCCCGATCTTCAGCGGTTCCGCGGCCCACGCGAGGCGCGGCCAGCCCGCGGCCGCGGTTGCTGCCGCGAGGATTGCAAGCAGCTCTCGCCGCGTCAACACGATCGGGTGCTTCATGGCGATCCTCCCGTCAGGGCGTTACGCAACGCCGTCGGCCGCCATTCTCGCGCAGGATGCCGCCGGTGGGTAGCCGGAAGCTCACGCTGCAGCGAAAAATCGCGGTGACGGCGGCACGTTCCCAAGCGCCGGATTCGCAGGCATGATGTGCGCCCACCGGCCGACGCGACGCGCCTGTTGCGGAGGCGACGCGTACGCCGCCGCGGCGCGGGCGCGCCAATCCCGAGGCAGATCCGATGACGATCCGCACGACTCCCCCGTTTCGCGCCGACCACGTCGGCAGCTTCCTGCGTCCGCCGGCGCTGCTCGAGGCGCGCGAGCGCCACCGCAAGGGCGAGATCGCCCGGCGCGAGTTGCGCGCAGTCGAGGACACGGCCATCCGCGACGTCGTGCGCTTCCAGGAGGATCTCGGCCTGTCCGGCGTCACCGACGGCGAGTTCCGGCGCACGTACTTCCACATCGACTTTCTCGAGCAGCTCGAAGGCGTCGAGACGAAGGGCGGCATCGCAGTCAGCTTTCGCAGCGCGAAAGGCAACGTCGATTTCGCGCCGCCGGTCATGCGCATCACCGCTCCCGTCCGGCACGTGAAGCCGATCCAGGTCGACGATTTCAACTACCTGAAGTCGGTGACGCGACGCACGCCAAAGGTGACGATCCCGTCGCCGACGATGCTGCACTTCCGGGGCGGGCGCGAGGCGATCAGCCGCGAAGCCTATCCCGATCTCGAAGCGTTCTATGCCGACGTCGCGGCGGCATATCGCGCGGAGATCGGGGCGCTCGCCGCGGCCGGTTGCCGCTATCTCCAGCTCGACGACACCAATCTCGCCTATCTGTGCGACGAGAAGATGCGAGCAGGCGCGCGGCAGCGCGGCGACGACCCCGACGAGCTGCCGCGCCGTTATGCGCGCCTCATCAACGCGGCCATCGCCGGCCGGCCCGCGGGCATGACGGTTTGCGTTCATCTGTGCCGCGGCAACTTCAAGAGCGCATGGGCGGCCGAGGGCGGCTACGAGCCGGTCGCGCAGGTCCTGTTCAACGACCTCGCCGTCGACGGCTATTTCCTCGAGTACGACGACGCGCGCTCCGGTGATTTCGCCCCGCTCCGCTTCGTCCCGCCCGGCAAGATCGTCGTGCTGGGCCTCGTCACGACCAAGCTCGATCAGCTGGAATCGAAGGACCACCTGAAGCGCAAGATCGACGAGGCGGCGAAGGTCGTGCCGCTGGAGCAGCTCTGCCTGTCGCCGCAATGCGGCTTCTCGAGCACGGTCCACGGCAACGCGATCGCGCGCGACGCGCAGGCGGCGAAGCTCGCGCTGGTCATCGAGACCGCGCGGGAAGTGTGGGGCACGTCCTAGGCCGGGACGCCGCGCGGGCCGGCGAAGGGATACTGCGGCTCATTCGAACGGCAGGCCCACGTAGTTCTCGGCGAGACTCGTCGCGGCGGCTTTCGAGCTGACCGTGTAGTCGAGCTGCGAGCGTTGCAACCGCTGCTGGAAGGCGTCGTCGCCGGGAAAGCGGTGGAGCATCGACGTCATCCACCACGAGAAGTGCTCGGCGCGCCAGACGCGCTTGAGACAGGTCTGCGAATAGCCGTCGATCAGCTCGCGGCGTCCGGACTTGAGAAATTCCGCAAGCGCGCGCGCAAGCACGCTGACGTCGGCGACGGCGAGGTTCATCCCCTTGGCCCCGGTCGGCGGCACGATGTGCGCGGCATCGCCTGCGAGGAACAACCGGCCGTGCCGCATTTTTTCGCAGACGTAGCTTCGCATCGGCGTGATGCCCTTCTCGAGCACCGGCCCCTCGTTCAAGCGCCATCCGTCGTCGGTCTCGAGCCGTGTGTGGAGCTCCTGCCAGATGCGGGCGTCGGGCCAGTTCGCGAGCGTCTCGTCGGGCGCGACCTGCAGATAGAGGCGCGTGATTTCCGGCGAGCGCATCGAAAAGAGCGCGAAGCCGCGCTCGTGATAGGCGTAGATCAGCTCGTCGTGCGACGGCGCTGCGCGGGCGAGAATGCCGAGCCACGCGAACGGATACGTGCGTTCGAACGCGAAGCGCGAGTGATCGGGGATCGCGGCGCGGCAGATTCCGTGGAACCCGTCGCAGCCGGCGACGACGTCGCAGACGATCTCCTGTTCGGCGTCGCCTTCGCGGTAGCGGATGCGCGGGCTCGCGGAGTCGACGTCCCGGACATCGACATCCGAGATCTCGAACAGGATGTGGCCGCCGGCGGCAAGCCGCGACGCGATCAAGTCCTTGACGACTTCCTGCTGTCCATAGACGGTGATTGCGCGGCCGCCGGTGAGCGACGGGAAGTCGATCCGATGGCCGCGGCCACCGAACCGCAGCTCGATGCCGTGATGCCGGAGTCCTTCGCGCGCAAGACGTTCGCCGACGCCCGTTGCCTTGAGGAGATCGACGGGTGACTGTTCGAGCACGCCCGCGCGGACGCGGTGTTCGACGTAGTCGCGGCTGCGGTTGTCGAGCACGATCGATTCGATGCCCGCGAGATGAAGAAGATGCGAGAGCAGCAGTCCGGACGGTCCCGCGCCGACGATTGCGACCTGCGTTCGGGTGCGCATTGCGTTGTTCTTCCCGTCAGTTCCGCGGCGGGCCGACGCCGATCGGCGGCGGCGCGAGATTGACGATCCGCCGGAAGAGCTCCCTCGACGCCTTCGTCGCCCGAATCCCGACCAGGGGGTCGTCGTTCGATTCGAAAGCGGCGTCGATTTCGCGCCAGTCCGCGGCCACGAGCGCCTTCAGGGCGAGCGGCAGCACCTCGTCTTCTTCCTTGCGCATGTGGGCCCAGTGGAAGTCGGCGTACGAGGCCACGTTGCGCTCGAACGGCGGAAAGGCGACGGGACCCACTTGCTCGTAGCGATCGAGCGCGGCGTGGAGCTCGCCGAGCCGAGCCGTGCCCTCGACGTGCTCCGTCTCGAGTGCGTCGAGCAGCGGTGCGACGTCGGGTCGCCGGATCCGCAGCCGGGCAAAGATGTACGCGTCCTCTTTCGGATGGTGCAACCGCTCGGGAAATGCCTCGATGTAGCGGACGATCGCGCGGAGCAGGGTGAAGTCGGGCTTGCGCTGCGCGCACCGGATCTCGGCAGTCAAACGGACGAGCCCTTCGAGCACGGCGGCAATCGAGCGATGCTCGTCCTTGATGATCTTGACGGCGGTCGGCATGGCGGTCGCTTCAGGATACCGCGACCAGCCGGTCGAGTGTCGCCGTGTCCGATAGCAGGCTCTCGCTGTCCGAGGTATGGACGATGCGACCACGATCGAGCACCACCGCCTGCCGCGTCAGCTCCAGGGCGAGCCGCGCGTGCTGCTCGACGACGATCACCGCTATCCCCGACTCGCGGATCAGGTCGCGGATCACGCCGAGGAGTTCCTGCACGATGATCGGTGCGAGTCCCTCCATCGGCTCGTCGAGCAGCAGCAGGCGCGGGTTGACGACCAGCGCGCGAGCGATCGCGAGCATCTGCTGCTCGCCGCCGGAGAGCTCGCTGCCGAGACTGCCGCTCCGCTCCTCCAGCCGCGGAAAGATCTCGTAGACGCGCGCTGCGTCCCACGGTCCCGGGCGCGCGACGGCCGTCAGGTGCTGCAGGACCGTGAGCGAAGCAAACATCAAGCGCTCCTGTGGAACCCAGCCTAGCCCGGCGTGGACGCGCCGGTACGTCGGCAGCGCCGCGAGGTCGCTGCCGCCCCAGCGCAGCGTCCCGCGGTGCAGCGTGGTGAAGCCCATCAGCGTGGTGAGCAGCGTCGTCTTGCCGACTCCGTTGCGGCCGAGGAGCGCAACGCTGTCGCCCGGTTGCAGCGTCAGCGAAACGTCTTCGAGGACGATTGAATCCCCATAGCCGGCGGTCACGTGATCCAGGGCGAGCAGATCAGCCATGCTGCGCCTCACCCAGGTAGACTTCCCTCACGCGCGGATTCGTGGCGATTTCGGCGGGCGTTCCGTCGGTCATGTATCTGCCGCCGACGAGCACGGTGATGCGTTCGGCAAAGCGGAAGACGAGCCCCATGTCGTGCTCGATGAACAGAATCGCCACGTCGCGCGGCAACTCCGCGAGAACGCTGAACAGCAGCGCGCTTTCGGTCGCCGGAATCCCCGCCGCGGGTTCGTCGAGCAGAAGGACCTTCGGCCGAGTGGCGAGCGCGAGTGCGATTTCCACCTGCCGTTGCTTGCCGTAGGGAAGATGCCGGGTGACGGTATCGGCATCGCGATCGAGACGCAGCGCCCGCAAGAGGACGCGCGCCTCGTCGATTGCATCGTCCTGTTGCGCGACGGTCCGGTGCCAGACGCCCGCTAGGCCTTTGCGTTCGCACACGGCGAGCACGACCGACTCGAGGACCGTGAGCCCCGGAAACAGCGTGTTGATCTGGAATGTCCTCGCCATTCCACGCTTGACTCGCAGGTGTTGAGGCAGTCGGGTGATGTCCTCATCGTCGAGGAACACCGATCCTGTCGTCGGTGCGAGAACACCGGCGAGCACGTTGATGAGCGTCGTCTTGCCGGCGCCGTTGGGTCCGATGAGCGCATGGCGCGCGCCTGCGGGCAGCGCAAGGCTGACATCGCTCAATGCCTGGAAACCACCCCACGCCTTCGATAGGCCCTCGGTCCGCAGCACGGCGTTCACTTGCACCGCTACGCCTGCGGCTGATGCCGCCGAGCTGCCCCCTGCGGAGAGTGCAGCCTCGGTCCGGGGCGGTCCGCCGGCCCGCATCATCGGCGGCTCGCGGCCCAGCGACTCACTCTTGCCGCCCCGCCGAGGATTCCGTCGCGCGCAAACAGCACGACGAAGACGAGCAGCAATCCGATCCAGAACTGCCAATACACGGGGTTGAGCCCCGAGAGAACGCTTTGCGCGACCATGTAAACCGCAGTTCCGATCAGCGCGCCATAGAGCCTGCCGGCGCCCCCCAGCACGAGCATGATCAGAAGTTCGGCCGAGCGCGGGAAGCCCAGCGAATCGAGACCCACGAATTGCGTGGTCTGGGCGAGGAGCGCGCCGGCGACGCCGGCGATGCCTGCGCTGAGCGTGAATGCGGCGATCAGGCGGCGCTCGACGGGCGCGCCGATCGCCGGCATTCTCCTGCCGCCGTCGCGAATGCCGCGCAAGCCGAGGCCGAACGGCGAATTGACGACGCGACGGATCAGCACGAACGACGCGAACAGCACGACGCAGCTATAGACGTACGCTGTTTTTCCGTCGAGCCCGAACGGAAAGACGCCCAAGAGTTTCCACATCGTCACGCCGGAGAGTCCATCGACGCCGCCGGTGAGAAACGCCGTCTTGTTGGCCGCTTCGAAAAGCATGAGCCCGATGCCCAGCGTGACCATCAAGCGCGCGAGATCCTCGCCGCGAACGACCAGGAAACTTGCGGCGTAGCCGGCGAGCGACGCGACCGCGGCGGCGACGAGGAGCCCGGTGAGCGGCTCGCCCCATCCGTGCACGGCGAGCAGCCCCGCGGTATAGGCGCCCACGCCGAAGAATGCGGCGTGGCCGAGCGAGACGATCCCCGCGTACCCCAAGATCAGGTCGAGCGACAGGGCGAAAAGGCCGACGATCAGGATCTGGCTGCCGAGAACAAGAGAGCTTGGGAGCGCGAAAAAGACCGCTACGGGGACAAGCCAGAAGACGATTTCGAGGGGATGCCAGCGATCGTGCGCAAGCCGGGGATGTTGCTGCGTCACGCGCGGCCCCCGCGTTGATCGGCGAACCTCGTGCGCGGCCTCCCCGGCTCGGCAGCTTCGATCTGCGGAGGGACCGCCCGCTTGAAATCGCGTGGAGACGCGCGCGGCGGGGCCTTGGCCTCGCCCCCTCGCGCACGGGTCCCGCTCATCCGCGCCGCCCGTAGAGTCCCGCCGGGAAGACGATCAGCAGCCCGACCATCAGCGCATAGATGACGAAGGCGCCGACCTGCGGGACGTAGTATTTCCCGGCCACGTCGAATACCCCGAGGATCAGCGCAGCGACGAGAGGCCCTTTGATCGTGCCGGCGCCGCCGACCACGACGACGAGCAGGAAGTACACCATGTACTTGATCGGAAACGTCGGGTCGAGCCCGAGCACGTCGATGCCGAGTCCGCCGCCCAGCCCCGCGAGTCCGGAGCCGAGGGCGAACGTCAGGAAGAAGACGCGATCGACGTTGATTCCGAGGCCTGCCGAGGCTCGCGCATCGTCGACCGATGCGCGGAGCTGCGTACCGAAGCGCGTGCGCGTGACGAGGGCGCCGAGCACGAGCGTGATCGCGACGACGACGGCGATGAGGAACAGTCGGTACGCGCCGAGGTCGATCCCCAGTATCCGGACCTGGCCCCTCAGGTAGGCGGGAAGCTGGACAGGCTGTTGCGAGGGTCCGAATGCGTAGGTCGCGCCCGCGATCGCGATGAACACGAGACCGATCGAAAACAGCACCTGGTCCAGATGCGACGCTCCGTAGAGGCGCCGATAGAGCAGGCGCTCGAGGGCCATCCCGACCAATCCGCTGGCGAGGAAGGCGACCGGAAGCGAGGCGAGAAACGGGACCCCCGCCCGCGTCATCATCAGCACGCTTGCATAGCCACCGACCATCGCGAACGCGCCATGCGCGAGGTTGACGAAGTTCATCAACCCCATCGTCACCGACAGCCCGATGCTGATCAGGAAAAGCAGGCTCCCGTAGGCGATGCCGTCGAAGAGAACCCCAACGAAACTGCCAATCATCGCGCAGCGTCAGTACTCGAAGAAGACCGTTTCGCCGTTGCCCTGGAGAACGACATTCCATTCGAGCGAGCCCGCATTCGGGCCGCCCTGCCTCGCGATCAGCGTCGCGCGCCGCGAAGGCGGAACGCTTTGCAGCACGGGATCCTCGGAATTCGTGGGATCGTCGGGAAAATACACTCGCGTGATCAGATGCTTCAGGATCCCGCGCATGAAGATCGTCACGTTCAGATGCGGCGCCTGCAGTCCGCCGTCCGGCCCGGGCACGCGTCCCGGCTTGATCGTCGTGAAATGGAATCTGCCGTCGTCGCCGGTCGGCACGCGGCCGAAGCCCGTGAACCCGCGTTGCAGCGGTTTGTCCTGCGTGTCTTCGGGATGCGCATAACGCCCGTGCGCGTTCGCCTGCCAGATCTCGAGGATGGCGTCGTTGACGGGCTTGCCGTCGCCGTCGACGACGATCCCCGCGACGGTGACCTTGTCGCCGGCGACGTCGGGTCCGGCGAGCGTGTCGTTGACAAGCCAAGTGAGCCCGATGTGCAGATACGGGCCGATGGTTTGCGACGCAGTGGTTTCCACGCTCATCGAAAGCCTCCCTATGCCGGCAGCGCGAGGTCGTTTTCCATCGGCGTTTCGTCGCGCCCGCGGAGCACGATGTCGAAGCGGTAGCCGAGCGCCTGCTCGGGGATCGTCAGCTCCCAGTCGAGCGCCGAGACCAGGCGCCGGCGCGCCCGCTCGCTCGGGATGCTCGTGAACATCGGGTCGTACTCGAGCAGCGGATCGCCGGGGAAATACATCTGGGTCACGAGGCGCGTCGCGAAGGCGGGCCCGAACAGCGAAAAATGGATGTGTGCGGGCCGCCAGGCGTTGTAGTGGTTACGCCACGGATACTCGCCGGGCCGGATCGAGATGAAGCGGTAGCGGCCGTAGGCATCGGTGATCGTGCGACCGCAGCCGTGGAAATTGGGATCGAGGGGCGCGTTGTGATTGTCCCGCTTGTGCGGGTACCGCCCGGCACTGTCGGCTTGCCAGATTTCGATCAGCGTGTTGGCTACCGGCTTCGCGTTCGCGTCGAGAACGCGACCCGACACCACGATGCGTTCGCCGATTGGAGCGCCATTGCCCTGCCGGGTCAGGTCGTTGTCATTGGCCCTGAGGACGTCGTGCCCGAACATCGGACCGGTGACCTCGGAAAGAGAGGTCGGCAAGAGCACGAGCGGCTGCGACGGCGAGCGCTTGACCGTCGATGCATAGGGCGGATAGAGATAGTCGGGCTGTGTATCGCGATCGGGCTTGCGGTAGCCGGCGAGCCGCACCGTCTGCAGGTTCTGGGGTCGGGAGGTCATGGGTTCTTCCTGGGTTTCAATCTCGGGCCCGCACGGCAGCGAGCGTCAGGCCCGCTCGATGATCATCGCAATCCCCTGTCCCACGCCGATGCACATCGTGCAGAGCGCGTAGCGGCCGCGCGTGCGCAACAGCTGATAGAGGGCCGTCGTGACGAGCCGCGCGCCGCTTGCGCCGAGCGGATGGCCAAGCGCGATCGCGCCGCCGTTCGGATTGACGCGCGGATCGTCGTCGGCGAGGCCATGGTCGCGGGTCACCGCGAGCGCTTGCGCGGCGAACGCCTCGTTCAATTCGATGACGTCCATTTGGGCGAGTGTCAGCTTGGCCAAAGCGAGCGCCTTGCGCATCGCGGGCGCCGGGCCGAAGCCCATGATGCGCGGCGCGACGCCGGCGACCGCCGCCGCGACGACGCGTGCGCGAGGCGTCAAACCGTGATGCTTGGCGGCGTCCTCGGAGGCAATGAGCGTGGCGCAGGCGCCGTCGTTGACGCCCGAGGCATTGCCCGCGGTGACGGTGCCATCCGGACGGACGACGCCCTTGAGCTTCGCGAGCGCGTCGAGCGTGGTTTCCCGCGGATGCTCGTCGCGGACGACGACGACGGGCTCGCCTTTTTTCGCCGGCACGGTGACCGGCACGATCTCCTCTTTGAGCCGTCCCGCGGCGATCGCGGCCGTCGCGCGCTGCTGGCTGCGCAACGCGAACAAATCCTGATCGACCCGAGCGACCGCGAACTCGGCGGCGACGTTTTCGGCGGTTTCCGGCATCGAGTCGATCCCGTATTTCGCCTTCATCAGCGGGTTGACGAAACGCCAGCCGATCGTCGTGTCCTCGATCTTCGCCGCGCGCGCGAATGCGCTTTCGGCCTTGGGCAGCACGAACGGGGCGCGCGACATGCTCTCGACACCACCGGCGACGGCGAGCGACATCTCGCCACTCTTGATCGCCCGCGCCACGATGGCGATCGCATCCAGGCTCGATCCGCACAGCCGGTTCACCGTCGCCCCGGGGACGGCAGCGGGAAGTCCGGCCAGGAGCAGCGCCATCCGCCCGACATTGCGATTGTCCTCGCCCGCCTGGTTGGCGCAGCCGTAGACGACGTCGTCGACGGCCGCCCAGTCGACCGCGGCGTTACGCTCGAGGAGCGCGCGGATCGGGATGGCCGCCAGGTCATCGGTGCGGACGGCGGCAAGTGCGCCGCCGTAGCGGCCGAACGGCGTGCGGATCGCGTCGCAGAGAAAGGCATCGGGCATCGCGGTGTTTCCTTCAGCAGGCTACGGCGAGCTCGGATCGCGCCAGCGGCACGCCGCTCAGCCGCTGCAATTCATCGAGCGAGAGGCCATCGACCATTTCCAGCACCGAGAGGCCCTGCGGCGTCACGTCGATCACCGCGAGGTCGGTGAAGATGCGTCCCACGCAGCGGATCCCGGTGAGCGGATACGTGCAGTGCGCGACGATCTTGCTGTCGCCCTGCCGGGTCAGGTGTTCCATCATCACGTAGACGTGCTTGGCGCCGATCGCCAGGTCCATCGCGCCGCCGACCGCCGGAATCGCTCCCGGCGCGCCCGTGTGCCAGTTCGCGAGATCACCTTCGACCGATACCTGGAAGGCGCCGAGAACGCAGAAATCGAGATGCCCGCCGCGCATCATCGCGAACGAGTCGGCATGATGAAAATACGCCGCCCCGGGTAGAGCGGTGACGGGTTGCTTGCCGGCGTTGATCAGATCGGGGTCCTCGGCGCCCGGTTCCGGCGCCGGCCCCATGCCGAGCAAGCCGTTCTCGGTGTGCAGAATGATTTCGCGATCCCTGGGCAAGTGATTGGCGACGAGCGTCGGCAGTCCGATGCCCAGATTGACGTATGCGCCGTTGGGAATGTCGCGCGCGACCCGCGCCGCCATCTGTTCGCGGGTGTAACGGTTCGTGGTCTTGTCCATGACGCCGGAAAGCCTAGGCGGCAGCGCCTTGCGGCGCGGCGACGGTCGCCGCGGCGGGCACTTCCACGATGCGGTGCACGTAGATGCCGGGCGTCGCGACCGCCTCCGGATCGAGATCGCCGAGCGTCACGACTTCGTGCACCTGCGCAATCGTGCAGGCCGCGGCGGCAGCCATGATCGGCCCGAAGTTGCGCGCGGTCTTTCGATAGACGAGATTGCCCCAGCGATCGCCGGCCTGCGCCTTGATCAGCGCGAAGTCGCCGTGGATCGCGTACTCGAGGACGTAACACTTGCCACCGATGGCGCGCGTTTCCTTGCCTTCGGCGAGGAGCGTGCCGTACCCCGTCGGCGTGTAGAACGCGCCGATCCCGGCGCCGGCGGCGCGGATCCGCTCGGCGAGATTCCCCTGCGGGACGAGCTCGAGCTCGATTTCCCCCGACCGGTACAAGGCATCGAAGTGCCACGAATCGCTCTGGCGCGGGAACGAGCAGACGATCTTGCGTACGCGCTTGGCTTTCAACAAGAGCGCGAGCCCGACGTCCCCGTTACCAGCGTTGTTGCTGACGATCGTGAGGTCGCGCGCGCCCTGTGCGATCATGGCGTCGATCAGTTCGGAGGGCATGCCGGCCGTGCCGAAGCCGCCGATCATCACCGTTGCGCCGTCGCGAATGTCGGCGACCGCGTCGGCGACCGAAGCGACGATCTTGTCGATCACGGCGACTCGTGCCGGCTACTTGACGAAATTCAAGTAGATCCAGAGCACGATGATGGCGCCGATGATCGACATGATCCAGCCCGCGGGATGGAATCTCCCGTCCGGCGATCTCCAGATCAGGCTGCTGATCACCCCTCCGACGATCGAGCCCGCGACACCGAGTAGCGTTGTCATCCAGAAGCCCAGGTCAATCGCGCCGGGATAGAAAAAGCGCGCGAGCAGCCCGACGATGAAACCGACGACGATGGTCCAGACGAGACCCATGATGCCCATGACGTTCCTCCGTTTCGAGCGGTTGTTTGGGCTGCTAGTGTACCGCTGCCGCATCGGTTGCGAGCGGCTCTGCCGTAAGGTGCGCTCCTACGCTTTCGACCAATCCCGACACGCCGCGAGGAGGTTCCGCATGTCCATCGGTTTCCCTTGCACCTGCCGCCTGCTCCGCGGCGTCCTGCTTGTGCTAGCTTCGCTTCCCGGCTGGGCGAGTTCGAGCACCCCCACTGTGACCGCAGCCTGCAGCGCGCAGAGCGGCGCCCAGACGGTCGCGCTCGTCGAGCTCTATACGTCCGAGGGTTGCGACAGCTGTCCGCCGGCGGATCGCTGGCTGTCCTCGGCGTTCCCGCCGGACGCGTCCAGCGCCGGCGTCACTGCGCTCGCATTCCATGTCGACTACTGGGACCGGCTCGGCTGGAAGGACCGCTTTGCAATGCCCGAGTGGACGGAGCGGCAGTACGCGCTGGCGCACGCTGCCCACTCGATCGTCTACACGCCGCAGGTGCTCCTGCAGGGCAAGGACTTCCCCGAATGGCGCGCCACGCAAAGGGCCGAGTCGGCCATCGCCGCCGCCAATGCGCGGCCCGCGCGTGCCGCGATCGCGCTTCAAGCGACGCCACGCGCCGGCGCGATCGTGGTGAAGGCGACCGCCCGCATCCCCGGCGCCGCCGACCGCCAGGGCGCGTCGCTGTTCATAGCGCTCGCCGACAGCGGGCTCGTCTCCGAGGTCAAGGCGGGGGAGAACGCGGGAAAGAAACTCCGCCACGATCACGTGGTCCGTGCGTTACGCGGCGGCATTCCGGTCGATGCCAGCGGTAGCGTTGCAGGGAACGTGGTGCTGCCGCTGCCCTCGGAAGCGGGGACTTCGGCGACCATCGTCGCGTTTGTCCAGAACGTCGACACCGGCGACGTGCTGCAGGCACTGGCGGTGCCGGTGGCGTGCGCGGCCGCTCGCTGACCCGTCGTTGCGCGCGGCTCGCCGCGCGTGCATCGTACATTGCGGTTACACTCGCGCCTGCCCGGGGGGCGGCGTGCGCATGAGTTTCGGCGCGGGCCGTCCAACGTGCGAACAGGTTCCCCTGGGGCGGCAGCCGCGAACGCGGCGATCCGTCAACAAGCCTCGGCAGGAGACGTGCGTGACGGCATCCACCCGCCGCTGGCTGCGGCAGCTTGGCCCCGGCCTCATCACCGGTGCCGCCGACGACGATCCGAGCGGGATCGCGACCTACTCGCAGGCGGGTGCGCAGTTCGGCTATCAGCTCGGCTGGACGGTCGTCCTCACGTATCCGCTGATGGTCGGCATCCAGATGGTCAGCGCGCGGATGGGTCGCGTGACCGGCCACGGGCTCGCCTCCAACATCCGCCGGCATTTTCCGCTGCCGGTCCTGTACGCGATCGTCGCGATGCTGGTCGTCGCCAACACGATCAACGTTGCGGCGGACATCGCGGCGATGGGCGAGGCGCTCGAACTCGTCGTCGGTGGGCCGAAGCACGGTCACGCGATCGTCTTTGGCGTGATCAGCCTGCTCCTGCAGGTGTTCCTCCCCTACCAGCGCTATGTCGGCTATCTCAAATGGCTGACGCTCGCACTGCTTGCCTACGTCGCGGTCATCTTCACGATCGCGGTGCCGTGGCCCGACGTGCTCGTCGGGATCGTGTGGCCGAGACTCGCGCCAAGCGGCGACGCGCTGACCGTGATCGTCGCCGTCTTCGGAACGACGATCAGCCCGTATCTATTCTTCTGGCAGGCGGCGCAGGAAGTGGAAGAGGTCAACGCCGACCCGGCCGCGTATCCGTTGAGGGAAGCGCCCGAAACCGCACGGAGACATCTGCGCCGGATCAAGATCGACACTTACATCGGGATGGGATTCTCCAATCTGATCGCGCTGTTCATCATAGTGACCACCGCCGCGACGCTGCACGCCGCCGGCGTGACCGACATCGCGACGTCGGCCCAGGCGGCCGAGGCGCTGCGGCCGCTCGCCGGCCACGCGGCGTTTCTGCTGTTCAGTCTCGGCATCATCGGCACTGGGATGCTCGCGGTACCGGTGCTCGCGGGCTCTGCCGCCTACGCGGTCGCCGAAACCTTCGAGTGGAAGAGCGGCCTCGACCTGAAACTCCTGGAGGCGCGCGAGTTCTACGCGATCATCGCGCTCGCGACGCTGGGCGGGGTGTCGCTCGACTTCACACCGATCGATCCGTTCAGGGCGCTGTTCTTTAGCGCGGTGATCAACGGGGTGATCGCCGTCCCGATCATGGTCGTGATGATGTTGCTCGCCGACGACCCGAAGGTGATGGGCACGTTCACGGTGACGCGGCGCCTGAAGGCGTTGGGCTGGCTCGCGACGTGGACGATGGCCGCCGCGGTGGTGGCCATGTTCGTGACCGCCTAGCTGGACGTCGTTTCCGCGAAAACGGGAATCCAGTGTCGTTCCAGAAAGACGCCGGGTCCCCGCCTTCGCGGGGACGACGAGCGCTACATCACGAGCTGCGCGAGCTCGCCGGACTTGTATCTCGACGCAACGGTGGGAAGCGCGACCGGCCTGATCTTGGAGCCCATCCCGGCGCAGCCGAACTGCTCGTAGCGCTCCTTGCAGATCTCTTTCGCCGCCTCGCGCGCGGGCTTCAGGAAATCCCGCGGATCGAACGCGCTCCGGTTGGCGTTGAGGAACTTGCGCACCGCCGCCGTCATCGCGAGCCGGATGTCGGTGTCGATGTTGACCTTGCGCACGCCGTGCTTGATCCCTTCCTGGATCTCCTCGACCGGCACGCCGTAGGTTTCCTTCATCTCGCCGCCGTTCTCGCGGATGATCTGCAGTAGGTTCTGCGGGACCGACGAGCTGCCGTGCATGACGAGATGCGTGTTGGGAATGCGCGCGTGGATCGCCTTGATCCGGTCGATCGCGAGGATGTCGCCGGTCGGCTTGCGCGAGAACTTGTAGGCGCCGTGCGACGTGCCGATGGCGATGGCGAGGGCGTCGAGCTGCGTCTTCTTGACGAAGTCCGCCGCCTGGTCCGGGTCGGTCAGCAGCATTTCGCGCGTCATCGTTCCTTCGGCGCCGTGACCGTCCTCCTTGTCCCCCTTCATCGTTTCGAGCGAGCCCAGGCACCCCAACTCGCCTTCGACGGTGACCCCGACGCGATGCGCCATGTCGACGACCTTGCAGGTGACCTCGAGGTTGTAGTCGTAGCTCGCTATCGACTTGCCGTCGGCCATCAGCGAGCCGTCCATCATCACGCTCGTGAAGCCCAGCTTGATCGCGGAGGCGCAGACGTCGGGCGAAGCGCCGTGATCCTGGTGCATGACGACGGGAATCTGCGGAAAGCTCTCGACGGCGGCCTCGATCAGGTGCCGCAGGAAGGCTTCGCCGGCGTATTTGCGCGCGCCGGCGGACGCCTGCATGATCACCGGGCTGTCGGTCTCGGCGGCGGCGGCCATGATCGCCTGCACCTGCTCGAGGTTGTTCACGTTGAACGCGGGGAGTCCATAGCCGTTTTCGGCGGCGTGATCGAGCAGTTGGCGCATGGAAACGAGAGGCATTCGCGGTCTCCTTAGGCGTGGCGGGTCCGTTACCCGCATTTTACTGCGATCGCGAGGGGGCCCGGCAGTCCGGAGGGGCTAATCCCTCGGGGTAATCGGGGACGCCGACGCCCGTGTCGTCAGGTCCGATGCTCGCCGACGCGAACGATCTTCATCGTGTTGGTGCCGCCGGACTTGCCCATCGGTTCGCCGGCAGTGAGCACGATCAGGTCGCCCTGCTGGACCTGCCCCTTCTCGACGAGCAGACTCTCCGCCGAGCGCAGCACCAGGTCGCGGTCGGCGCTCTGCTCGAAGTAAAGCGGCCGGACGTTGCGGAAGAGCGCCATCTTCCGCTGCGAGGGGACTTCCGGCGTGAGCGCGTAGATCGCGCAGCCGCAGTTGTGCCGCGACATCCACAGCGCGGTCGAGCCCGATTGGGTCAGCGCCGCGATCGCCTTGACCTTCAGGTGGAACGCGGTGAACAGTGCGGCCATCGCGATCGACTGGTCGATCCGCGTGAACGCGCGGGTCAGCACATCGCGGTCGAACTCGACCGTGGCCGACTTCTCCGCTTCGACGCAGATCTGCGCCATCGTCTCCACAGTCTCGACGGGATATTTGCCGGCTGCGGTCTCGGCGGAGAGCATCACCGCATCGGTGCCGTCGAGCACCGCGTTGGCGACGTCGGAGACTTCGGCGCGCGTGGGCACCGGATGGTGGATCATCGACTCCATCATCTGCGTTGCGGTGATGGTGAGCTTGTTCGCGTCGCGGGCCATCCGGATCATCCGCTTCTGCAGGCCCGGCACGGCGGCGTTGCCGACTTCGACCGCCAGATCCCCGCGCGCGACCATGATGCCGTCGGAGGCTTCGATGATCGAAGACAATGCATCGATCGCCTCGGCGCGCTCGATTTTCGCGATCAGCAGCGCGTGGCTGCCGGCGACCCGCAGGAGCTCGCGCGCCATCCGCATGTCCTCGCCGGATTTCGGGAACGACACGGCGAGAAAATCGGCGCCGAGCGCCGCCGCGGTCCGAACGTCGTCGATGTCCTTTTCCGTCAGTGCCGGGGCCGACAAGCCGCCGCCCTGGCGGTTGATGCCCTTGTTGTTCGACAGGGGGCCGCCGACGATGACGCGCGTCACGATCCGCGGACGGTCCACGGACTCGACCTCGAGCTTGATCAGTCCGTCGTCGAGGAGCAGGATCGCTCCCGGCTCGACATCGTCGACCAATTCCTTGTAATCGAGGCCGACACGTCGCGCGTCGCCGAGTTCGCACTCGGCATCGAGTGTGAAGCGCTGTCCCTCTTCGAGCTGCGCTTTGCCGTCGGCGAACTTGCCGATACGGATCTTGGGCCCCTGCAGGTCGGCCATGATTCCGACCTCGCAGCCGAGCTCGCGCGCCGTCTCGCGCACCTGGCGTGCGCGCTCGACATGGTCGGACGCGAGGCCGTGAGAGAAATTCAGCCGGACGACATCGACGCCCGCGGCGAGCATGCGCAGCAGCACATCCGGTTCGGCGCAGGCAGGTCCGAGCGTGGCGACGATCTTGGTGGCGCGGAGCAAACGGAATTCCGGAGGCGGGCGGGAGAGTACCGACTCCGCATGTTACGTGATTCCGGCGGATCCCGGCCAACGGCCGGCCCACAGGTGCGAAGGAGAGCTGCGCGCTTACACCGTCGCGCGCGTCTCGAGCATCGCTACCGCCGGCAGCGTCTTGCCTTCGAGGAATTCGAGGAACGCGCCGCCTGCCGTCGAGATGTACGAGATCCGGTCGGCAACCCCGAATTTGTTGATCGCGGCGATCGTGTCGCCGCCTCCGGCAATCGAAAACGCAGGCGACGCGGCGATCGCTTCGGCAAGGGCCTTCGTGCCGGCGGCGAAGGCGTCGAATTCGAAGACGCCGACGGGCCCGTTCCAGACGATCGTGCCGGCCTTCGCGATGACCGTCTTCAGCGCCGCGATCGTCGTCGGGCCGATGTCGAGGATCATGTCGTCGGCTTCGAGATTCTCGATCGCCTTCAGCATCGGCGTCGCGGTGGCCGAGAATTGCTTCGCGCACACGGCGTCGACCGGGATCGGCACCTTGCCCGGAAACTGGTCGAGGATCGCCTGCGCTTCGCCGACGAGATCGGCTTCGACGAGCGACTTGCCGACGTGACCGTGGGCGGCGAGGATGAACGTGTTGGCGATGCCGCCGCCGACGATCAGCGCGTCGACCTTCTCGGCGAGCGCCTTCAGCACGGTGAGCTTGGTCGAGACCTTGGAGCCCGCCACGATCGCGACGAGCGGGCGTGCCGGGTGCGCGAGCGCCTTGCCGAGGGCGTCGAGCTCTCCTCCGAGCAGCGGTCCGGCGCAGGCGATCGGCGCGTACTTGGCGATGCCGTGCGTCGTCGCCTCGGCGCGGTGTGCGGTGCCGAACGCGTCGTTGCAATAGACGTCGCAGAGCTTCGCCATTTTCCGCGCGAGCGCATCGTCGTCCCTTTTCTCGCCCTTGTTGAAGCGGCAGTTTTCGAGGAGGACCACCTGGCCCGGCTCGAGTGACGCGTGCCACGAGCCGCCGTCGACCCAGTCCTTCACCAGCGGCACCGGCGCGCCCAGCAGCTCGGACAGCCGCGCCGCGACGGGAGCCATCGAATCGGCGACGCTCCATTCGCCTTCCTTCGGCCGGCCGAGATGCGAAGTCACCATCACCGCGGCGCCGCGCGCGAGGCAATCGCGAATCGCCGGCACGGACGCGCGGATGCGTGTGTCGTCGGTGATTGCGCCGCTGTCGTCCTGCGGCACGTTCAGATCGGCGCGGATGAACACCCGCTTGCCGCGGACATCTACGTCCGAAAGACGGTGAATGCTCATGATCGCAGCACCGTCACTTGGCATTCATCAGCGCAATCGTCGTGTCGAGCATGCGATTGCTGAAGCCCCATTCGTTGTCGTACCAGGCCGAGACCTTCACCAACCGGCCCGAGACCTTGGTCAGCGTCGCGTCGAACGTCGACGATGCGGGGTCGTGGTTGAAATCGATCGAGACCAGCGGCGCCGTGTTGTAGTTGAGGATTCCCGCGAGCGGCCCCGATTCCGAAGCAGCCTTCATGATCGCATTGACCTCGTCGACCGTCGTGTCGCGCGCGGCGATGAACGACAGATCGACGATCGACACGTTGATCGTCGGCACGCGGATCGCGTAACCGTCGAGCTTGCCGTTGAGTTCTGGCAGCACCAGGCCGACCGCGGCGGCGGCGCCGGTCTTGGTCGGGATCATGCTCATCGTCGCCGACCGCGCGCGGCGCAGGTCCTCGTGATAGACATCGGTCAGCACCTGGTCGTTGGTGTAGGCGTGAATGGTCGTCATGAGGCCGTTGACGAGTCCGATCTTCGCGTGCAGCGGTGCAACCAGAGGCGCGAGGCAATTGGTCGTGCACGATGCGTTCGAGATCACCGTATGCATCGCCTTGAGCGTGCCATGGTTGACGCCGTAGACGATCGTCGCATCGACGTCCTTGCCGCCGGGCGCGGAAATGATGACTTTTTTCGCACCGCCCTTGGCGACGTGCGCCCCTGCTTTTTCCTTGGTGTTGAAGAGGCCCGTGCATTCGTGCACGACGTCGACGCCGAGCGAGGCCCACGGCAGCTGCCCCGGATCGCGCTGCGCGAACACCTTGATGCGGTCGCCGTCGACGATCATCGAATCGCCTTCGACTTCGATCCTGCCCGGGAACTTGCCGTGCGCGGTGTCGTAACGTGTGAGATGCGCGTTGGTCTCGGGGCTCCCCAGGTCGTTGATCGCGACGATCGCGAGGTCGTGCTTCTTTCCGCCCTCGTAGTGTGCGCGAAGGATGTTGCGGCCGATGCGGCCATAGCCGTTGATGGCGACTTTGATGGTCATTGTTGTCTCCGGAATTGCCGATGGAAAATCATTGTGGGGTGAGTCGCGATGCACAGGCCGCCGCCAGCGCGTCGAGATCGCGCCAGCCGTACCCGGCCTCCACGAGATCCATGCCGTCCCATTGGAACGGCCGTTCGATCAGGAGTTCTGCGCCCAGATGTTCATAGAATGCACGCGCTCCCCGGTTGCCCGCGATGACCCACGTCAACAATCCTGTCGCCCCGTGCGCGCGCTGTGCGTCGACCACGGCTGCCACGAGGCGGCATCCCATGCCGGAGCGCTGGAACGGCCGCTGCAGATAGATCGCGGTCAATTCGGCATCGATGCCATGTTTCGGTTCGTTCAACATGGATCCGCATGCGAAGCCGACGACGTTCGCGGAGTCCACGGCCACCAAGACGCTGGCCGTGTTCGGGCCGGCGCTGAGCACGCGGCGCCACATTGCCTCGCTGGCGTCGACGCTCATCGCGGCGAGGTAGGCGTCCGGGATCAGCCCCTGATAGGTAATCCGCCATGCGCTGATGCGGACTTGCGCGATGGCGCGAGCATCGGCGGGATCTGCGTAGCGGAGGGTGGGAACGGGAACTGTCAACGGAACCGATTCACGCGGCGTGGCGGAGCGGCACGTGCGACCCGCGAACGCGCAGCACGCCCATTGCAGCGCACCGAGGTGGCGGCAGCGGCGTCCACGGCCCCGTCGAGTCGTCGGCGTCCTGCGCTTGCGGTGGGCCCGCGGCGAGCACGCGAGGAAATAGCGTTGCGGGAACGATCACGTCGCTGCCACCTTTCTTGCCGCGGCGGCGACGGCGTGGGGGGTGAAGCCGAAGTGGGGGAACAGCGCGGCGGCGGGGGCGGACTCGCCGAAGGTGTCGAGGCCGACGACACCGGCGTGGGGGTCGTCGAGGGCGCCGACGTAGGCATGCCAGCCGGCGGATGCGCCGGCTTCGATGGCCAGGCGCGGGATGCCGGGCGGCAGCACGGCTTGCCGCCAGGCTGGGTCCTGGCGCGCGAAGACGCTGGTGCAGGGGAGCGAGACGACCCGCGCGCTGAGGCCCTCGGTGGCGAGCAGGGTGCGGGCACCCATGGCGAGCGCGACCTCGGAGCCGGTGGCAAGGAGCACCACCCGGCGGGGGAGCGCGGGGTCGAAGTCGGCGAGCACGTAGCCACCCTTGGCGATGTCTTGGCGCTGGGCTTCATCGCGCGGCTGGAAGGGGACGTTCTGGCGGGTGAGGATCAGCGCGGTGGGGCCATCGGCGCGGGCGATGGCCGCCGTCCAGGCGGCGGCGGTCTCCACGGTGTCGCAGGGACGCCAGACATCGAGGCGCGGAATCAGGCGCAGGCTCGCGGTGTGCTCGACCGCCTGATGGGTGGGGCCGTCCTCGCCCAGGCCGATCGAGTCGTGGGTGAACACGAAGATCGTGCGCAGCCGCATCAGCGCGGCCATGCGCAGGGCATTGCGGGCGTAGTCGGAGAAGGTGAGAAAGGTGCCGACGTAGGGGATGAGCCCGCCGTGCAGGGCGAGACCGTTGGCCATCGCGCTCATGCCGAACTCGCGCACCCCGAAATGGAGGTAGTTGCCCGGGGTGGTCCGGGTGACCGCGACGCTGCCCGACCAGTCGGTGAACACCGAGCCGGTCAAATCGGCGGCCCCGCCGATCAACTCGGGCAGCGCCGGGGCCAGCGCCTCGAGCGCCTGTTGCGAGGCCTTGCGGGTGGCCACACTGGCCGCCTTGGCCGCCTGGGCAGCGATGAGCGCCGCAGCCGTCTCGGGCCAGGTGGCGGGTAAGTCGCCGGCCATCCGGCGACTGAACTCGGCCGCCAACTCCGGATACGCCGCGCGGTAGGCGGCAAAGCGCTTTGCCCAGGCGTCTTCCTGCGCGGCGCCGCGCGCGCGCGCGTCCCAGGCCCGGTAGATCGCCTCCGGAATCACGAACGGCGGATGCGGCCAGTCGAGCGCCACCCGGGTGGCGGCGACTTCCTTGTCGCCCAGCGCCGCGCCATGGGTCTCCGCCGTCCCGGCCTTGGTCGGCGCCCCCTTGCCGATCACCGTCTTGCAGATGACGAGCTGCGGCCGCGCCCGCTGCGCCCCGTCGGCTTGGGCCGCGGCGAGCGCACGACTCACCGCCGCCACATCATGGCCATCGACCTTCTGCACCTGCCAGCCGTAGGCCGCGAAACGCTGGGCCGTGTCGTCGGTGAACCAGCCCGCAGTTTCACCATCGATCGAAATGCCGTTGTCGTCGTAGCAGACGATGAGCTTGCCCAGACCCAGCGTGCCGGCGAGCGAGCAGGCCTCGTGCGAGATCCCCTCCATCAGGCAGCCGTCGCCGGCGAAGACATAGGTGCGATGATCGACGATCGTGTGCCCGGGACGGTTGAAGCTCGCCGCGAGCAGCCGCTCGGCCAGCGCCATCCCCACCGCATTGGCGAGCCCCTGGCCCAACGGCCCGGTGGTGGTCTCCACCCCCGGGGTCACCCCCACCTCCGGATGCCCCGGCGTCTTCGACCCCAGTTGCCGAAAACGCTTGAGCTCCTCCAGGGGCAGGTCGTAGCCGGTCAGGTGCAGCAGCGCATAGAGCAGCATCGAACCGTGACCGTTACTGAGCACGAAACGGTCGCGATCGGGCCAGCGCGGATGCGCCGGGTTGTATTGGAGCGGACCCCGCCACAGCGCCAGCGCAATCTCCGCCATCCCCATCGGCATCCCCGGATGCCCGCTCTTCGCCGCCTCCACCGCATCCATCGCCAGCACCCGCAGCGCGTTGGCAAGTTGCGAATCGGTAACGATCTCGGCGGCTGCAGCGGCGGCAACGGTCATGGCAGCGGAGGAATTCTTGAAAAGCCTGGAAGGCGCAGCGAATCGGTTACTCGATGGCGACCGATGCCGCAGGCTGCGGAAGAACGGGAAAATTATCGCGCCTGCGCAGGGATTGTGCAATAATTGCACGCTTACATTTTCTTGCAATAAAGGAATGGCGCGTGCCCTTCCGCCAGTGACGAACTGGGGTGGGGCTTTTTCATTACAGGGGGACGGCTAATGGACGGAATTCATCTGTTAGGCGAATGGTATGGCTGTCCGGCCGACACACCCGAATTCACGCGGGCCGATGCGCTGCGCACGCTCTGCCTCGACGCGACGGCGAGCGCGGGACTGACGATCGTCGGCGAGTCGTTCCACCAATTCAAGCCCCAGGGCGTCACGGGAACGGTGCTGCTCGCCGAGTCGCACCTCGCGATCCATACGTGGCCCGAGCACGGGTTCGTCACCGTCGATGTCTATGTCTGCAACCTTGCAACCGACAATTCGGAAAAGGCGGACAAACTGTTCCGCTCGCTCGAGGCCGCGTTGAAGCCCAAGCGGACGCAGTTCCACTCGATCCATCGCGGAGGCAAGGATGCCGCCTGAGCCGGGCAAGCCGGGCGAAGGCGCCACCGGCGATATTGCGCCGGGGGCGATGACCGAGCATCTCACCGACGACTGGGGATTCTTCATCCGCTCGACGCGGCAATTCGAGAAATTCAGGTCGCCGTACCAGGCCGTCGAAGTCCACGATACCGCGCATTTCGGCAAGCTTTTCAGGCTCGACGGCCACTTCATGACCTCCGAGATGGACGAGTTCTTCTATCACGAGAACCTCGTCCACATGGCGGCGCTGACGCATCCAAGCCCGGAGCGCGCGCTCGTCATCGGCGGCGGTGACGGCGGATCGGCGGAGGAGCTCCTCAAGCATCCCTCGATCAAGGCGGTGACGTTGTGCGAGATTGACCTCGCCGTCGTCGACATCGCGCGCAAGTACCTGCAGACCGTGCACAAAGGTGCGCTCGACGACCCTCGGCTGACGTTGAAGATCGAGGATGGCTTCCAGTACGTGCACGAGGCCGAGGAACAGTACGATCTGATCGTGCTCGATCTTACCGATCCGGGCGGGCCCTCGGAATCACTGTACACGCCGGATTTCTACAGCGCGTGCGCAGTGCGACTGAAACCCGTCGGCGCGATGACGCTGCACGTCGCGAGCCCGATTGCACATCCCGAACGGATCAGGACGTGCCTTGCGAACCTCCGCGCGGCCTTTCCGTTGGTGACACCGTATCTCGCGTCGGTTCCGCTCTATGGCGGCATGTGGATGATGGCCTGCGCCTCGCAGACGCTCGACCCCAAGAGCCTCTCCGCGCGCGAAGTCGACCGACGCATCGCACAGCGCGACCTCGCGAAGCTCCAGTTCTACAACGGTGACATGCATCGCGCCGCGCTCGCGCTGCCCAATTTCGTCCGCGCCCTCGTAGGACAAGTCTGATTCGCCTCGGCTGTGGGGCGAATCCGTCAAGGCCCCCCTCCGGCAGGGCGTTTTGCGGCTAAGGGGCCATTCCGACGCCCTTGAAGCCTGGCCACCTGCCCGCACGTTGGAAATAGAGGCGGGACGCCGGTTGCGGCTCCGCGACGGAGGCGATTAATGGCAATAGCGAGAAGCGGTACCTCGATCGCGATGGACTTGGTGCGCGCGATGGGCGATGCGGATTACGTGCTGATCGATGGGGTCATCTTCGAGAGCGCCTATCTCGGTCCGCCGGACAGCGACGCGGTCGCCGACGATATCGTGCTCGAGGCGCGGCACGGCGAGACGGAGCTTGCGTTCACGCGGGCCGAAATGGACGGCGCCGAGCATCTCGGCGAGGGCATTTATCGTCTGAAGTCCGGTTCGCTGCTGCGCTTCCTGTCGAGCGCGACCGTGCACTGACGCGACGACAGATCCTCTCGTCAGCGCAAGACGAAATCGAACGTCGCTTCGACAGCCCCAGGCTCGTGGCCGGAGGCGGGGGCGAGAGCCAACCCGAGTTTGTCCTGGGTTCCCGCCGGTGACATCGCGAGCACCGGGTCGCCCGCAATCGCATCGCCTTTTACGTAGAGCTGCGTGGTCAGCGACTTTCCCGCTTCGGTCCGCAGCTTGAAATGCAGGTGCGGGATCCGTCCCGCATAGGCGACGGGACGGATGGTCTTGAACGAAAAGCGCCCGTCGGCGTCGGTGGTCGTGGTGCCGTATCCCTGAAACGCGTCATCGCGCGGCATACGATCGTCTCCGACATGGTGATAGCGGCCGAATGAGTCGCACTGCCACAGCTCGAGGGTGACGCCGGCCACCGGGGTGCCATCGATCGCGAGCACACGACCCGTCAAATAGAGTCGCGTTCCCCGTGCGGCCTGTGACCGGCCGGCGATCTGCGTCAGGTCGTTGTCTCGATCGGCCGGTAGCGTTCTCGGATAGAACGGTCCCTCGGTCTGGCTCGGCGTCGGTGCAAGGATCGCGGCATGTGCGCCAAGACCTGCCGACGACACTGCGACGAGCATGGACGCCAGGATCACCCGAAGCAGGCGGTGCCTCGGGGCGACGAGCCGAGAACGCGGGCGCATGCCGTTCCTCTATCGAGTGAGCGAACGCTCGGGTTTGACTTCGATCGCCGCGCCCGTGCGTCGGTTCCTGCGCAGTGACGAGCGTGTCCGCTATGATGCGCGGGCGATGCCGCACCGCGCACGGAAATCCTCGACGCGTACTGCGCTGGTGCTGCTTGGCGCCGCCGCGCTCGCGAGCTCGTGCAGCCCCGATTCCGCACCGCGGCGCAATCAGTACGCGACCCGGGAGGGCTGCCTCGCCGACTGGGGCGATCCCGCGGACTGCGAAGATCGGCTCGTGGCACGAGGCGACGGCACGCGCCATCGCATCTACATCGGCGGCGGGAGTTCCGGCGGCGGATGGGGCGGTGGCCGTTGGGGCGGCGGCGCCGGCAGCGGATCCCACGCAGGCGGGACGACGCGCGGCGGTTTCGGGTCGAGCGGCCACGCATACGGCTCGAGCGCATCCTGATGGAACGCGAAAGCCGCTGATGAAGCTCTATCCGTGGGAATGGATAGCGGTGGAGGCGTTTGGTCCGCATCTCCTGTCGGCACGCATTCGCGTGATAGAGCCGGCGTGGAAGATGCTGCTGTCGAACAAGGGCCCGCTGCCGATCCTGTGGGAACTGTTTCCCGGCCACCCGAATCTGCTGCCCGCATATTTCGAGGCCGGCCGGATCGCGGGCGACTGGGCGGTCGAGACTTGGCCATGCGCGAAGTTGACTGGCCTATCTATATGCGTATATGCTCATAATATGGAGATAACGATCCCGTCGAAGGATGGCGAAGGGCGGCTCGGCGCGGTGGACGACGAAAACCTCGACCCGGTTTTTGCCGCCGTGGCCAAGTACTTCGGACTGCTTTCCGACCCGACCCGACTCAAGATTCTGCACACGATCTGCCGCGCGGAGCACCACGTGACGGCAATCGTGGCAGCGACGGGCGCGAGCCAGACGAACGTGTCGCGCCACCTTGCCCTCCTGCACCAGGCCGGGGTCGTCAGCCGGCGCAAGGTTCGCAACGCCGTGTTCTACAAAGTCGCCGACCCGATGTTCGCCGACGTGTGCCGCATGGTGTGCGTGCAGATGGCCAATCGGATCGATGCACACAAGCCGTTGCGCGAAGAGTTGCTCGCCTTCGCTTCGCGCCGCTGAACGTCCCGCGACCGAATCGCAACGCGTCGAGGCAACCGAGCCGTAACGGCGATAAAATTGCAGGTCCGCGTGCGACGCCGATCGGGGCAGCGCCCGCGTTGCCGCATGAAGAGGAGAGGAGATCGATGAGTACCACACGCAGGGATGTGCTGAAAACGGGCAGCGGTGCGAGCCTGCTCGCGCTGCTCGCGGCAGCCGGCTGGCTCTCACCGGGCGAGGCGTCTGCGCAGGCCTGGAACAAGGCTGCTTTCGAGGCGAAGACGATGGACGAGACACTGAAAGCGATCGGCGGCACGGCACCCGCGCAGAGCAAGGACATCGCGTTCGTCTCGACACCCGACATCGCCGAGAACGGCGCAGTGGTGCCGATCGGCATTGCGAGCTCGATTCCGAAGACCGAGTCGATCGCGATCCTGATCGAAAAGAACCCCAGCATGCTTACCGCGAATTTCGACATTCCTCCGGGCACCGACCCGGCGATCACGACGCGCGTCAAGATGGCGCAGACCTCGAACGTCTACGCGCTCGTGAAGGCCGATGGGAAGTACTACGTCGCTTCGAAAGAGATCAAGGTCACCCTCGGTGGCTGCGGCGGTTGACGGGGAGAGGGTCATGGCAGATCCGATGAAGATCCGGGCGACCGCCGTCGGCGATTCGACCGAAGTGAAGGTGCTGATGAATCACGAGATGGAGACGGGCCAGCGCAAGGATGCGCAGGGCAAGCCGATCCCCGCGTGGTTCATCCAGACGGTGACCGCGACATGGAACGGGAAGACGGTGCTCTCGGCGCAGTGGGGGCCGGCCGTGTCGAAGAACCCGTTCCTCGCGTTCAAGTTCAAGGGCGGCGCCAAAGGCGACAAGGTCCAGATCACCTGGGTCGACAGCAAGGGTGACAAACGAACCGACGAAGCGACGATCGGTTGACGCGCGGACCGGCGCGGGACGGCGGCGCTGCTTGTCCGACTCAACGATGGAGATTTCGCTGCGGGTCGGCGCCCCGGCGACGAGCGCCGTGCGTTCGCCGCGACGCGGATCGTCCCGTCGAACGCCGCCGGCGGGGTCCTGTTCTGAGTCGCAGTGAGATTGGATACGCCAAGCCTTAGCAGAACCTGCCGCCGACTCGGCAAGGCGGGCCGACAGCCGGGCGGCGGAAGACCGCCCTCAGTTCCGGAGGAGCATATGAACGTATTTCGAAAGGGAGCGCTAGCGGCTGTCGTCGCGGGCCTGGCGATTGCAGCCCCGATCGTGTCCGCCCAGGGTGACGACACGATCAAGGAGATCGAGAAGTACCGGCAGGCGCTGGCGGACGGCAAACCCGGCCGAACTCTTCGAAGTGAAGGGCGAGGAACTCTGGAAGACGCCGCGCGGCCCGAAGAAGGTGAGCCTCGAGAAGTGCGACCTCGGCAAGGGGCCGGGCGTGGTCAAGGGCGCATGGGTCGAGCTGCCGCGGTATTTCGCCGACACCGGCCGCGTGCAGGACGTCGAGTCGCGCCTCGTGACCTGCATGTCCACCCTGCAGGGTTTCAACGCCGAGGAGCTCGCAAAGACGCCGTTCGGCAAGGGCGAGATGGCGAACATCACCGCGCTTGCCACCTGGATCTCGGGCCAGTCGCGCGACATGCCGTTCGCGTGCCGCAGTCGCACCCGCAGGAGCGGAAGATCTACGCGCTGGGCGAGAAGTTCTTCTACTTCCATGCCGGGCCGATGGACTTCGCATGTGCAACTGCCACGGCGAAGCCCGGCAAGCGCATCCGCCTGCAGGACCTGCCGGCGCTCTACAAGAATCCGGGCGACGGCCTGGGCATCGCCGCGTGGCCGGCGTATCGCGTGTCGAACGGCCAGATGTGGAGCATGCAGCTGCGGCTCAACGATTGCCTCCGGCTGCAGCGCTTCCCATACCCGGAATTCGGGTCCGACGTCACCATCGCCCTGCTTACGTACATGGGCGTCAATGCCAAGGGCGCGAAATCGATCGCGCCCGCCCTCAAGCGCTGAAGGAGCCGACGCCATGACGAACAAGATTTGGCTTGCGTTGTCGGCGCTGGCTGCCGGCGCCGTCGTTGCCGCGTGCGCGGCCACCAGCCAATCGCCCGATGCGGCGAAGCCTCGACGCCGATTTCGCGGCGATGATGAAGTCATCGTTCCGGGAGCAGGGAATCGCCAGGGTCGACCGGCTGAAGCAGGACCTTCCGCAGGAAGCCTGCTCTTCCGACAAGCCGCCGTCGCCCGAGATGGCGAAGCGCATCGAGGCCGTGGAGCTCTGCCACTATCATGTGGCCGGCCGGGGGCCAGTACTTCGGCGACTGGAAGAACGGCGAGAAGCTCGCGCAGAGCGGCCGGGGAATGACGTGGAGCGACAAGAGCGCCGACACGAAGGGCAACGGGGGCCAGTGCTACAACTGCCACCAGCTCGACAAGAAGGAGATCTCGTTCGGCACCATCGGGCCGAGCCTCTACAACTACGGCAAGCTGCGCGGCGTCACGGACCTGAACGATCCCAAGTCCGCGCCGGTCATCCAGTACACGTGGGGAAAGCTCTGGAACAGCAAGGCGTATTCGGCGTGCTCGAACATGCCGCGCTTCGGCCACATGAAGCTGCTCGACGAAAAAGCAGCTGCGCGACGTCATGGCGCTGCTGCTGGACCCGCGCTCGCCGGTCAATCAGTAGCCGCGCGGGCGTCGACGCGGCTCGCCGTCGGCACCGTCGTGCGCGCCCGCAGTGCCCGCACATTCCCGTCCAAACCATGGATCGACGTCAGTTCCTCGCGCTCGCCGCGCTGCCCGCGGTCGCCACATCGCGCGCACGCCGCTGATCGCATCGTTTGGCGCGACGTCATCCTGCTCGACGGCACGACGCTGTCCGCCTCCCAGCTCGAGGGACGCGTCGTCGTGGTCGAGTTCTGGGCCTCGTGGTGTCCGTTCTGCGCGCGCCAGAATCCACATCTGAAGCACTCCAGCGCGAGCGCGGGCGGTCAGCGGCCTCGAGATTCTCACGTTCTCGATCGACAAGGACCCGCGAAGGCGCGCGCCTACATGGCCGGACCATGGATACACTTTCCGCGCGGCGCATGGCGGATAGCGAGACGCTGCGCCAGTTCGACCTCCGCAAGGGCCTGCCCGTGCTTTTCGTCGTCGAGGCCACCGGCCGCGTCGTGCGCCGGGAAGTGGGCGAGATGTTTCCCGAGGAGCTGCGGGCGCTGGCCCAGTACCGCCGGAAACCGACCTAGAAGCGATCCATGAACCGCCGCGAATTCCTGCATGCGGTCGCCGCCGCCGCTGCGGCCGGCTTGCCCGTCGACGCCGCGAGCGCGCTCGACCTCTCGGCGGCGCCCGCTTCTATGATGGCATCGAGCGTTCGGCAACGTGAGCCTGCTGCATTTCACCGACTGCCACGCCCAGCTCCTGCCGATCTACTTCCGCGAGCCGAACGTCAATCTCGGCGTGGGCGCCGCACGCGGGCAAGCCGCCGCATCTCGTCGGCGAGGCGTTGCTCAAGCACTTCGGCATCAAGCCCAGGACACGCGAGGCGCACGCCTTCACCTATCTCGATTTCGCGGAGGCGGCCAAAGCGTACGGCGACGATGGGCGGCTTCGCTCATCTGGCCACGCTGGTCTCGAAGCTCCGGTCTTCGCGCCCGGGCGCGCTGCTGCTCGACGGCGGCGACACGTGGCAGGGCTCGGCGACGGCGCTATGGACGAATGGCCAGGACATGGTCGATGCGCAGAAGCTTCTCGGCGTCGACGTAATGACCGGCCACTGGGAATTCACGCTAGGCGCCGAACGGGTGAAGGAGTCGTCGACGAAGACTTCGCCGGAAAGATCGATTTCGTCGCGCAGAACGTGAAGACCGCCGACTTCGGCGACCCGGTGTTCCCGCCGTACGTGATCCGCACGATCAACGGCGTCCCGGTCGCGATCGTCGGCCAGGCATTTCCGTACACGCCGATCGCCAATCCGCGCTATTTCGTCGCCGAGTGGACGTTCGGCATCCAGGACGAGCATCTGCAGAAGGTCGTCGATGAGGTGCGGGCGAAGGGTGCGCAGGTCGTCGTCCTGCTGTCGCACAACGGGATGGACGTCGATCTGAAGCTCGCCTCGCGCGTGACCGGCATCGACGCGATCCTGGGCGGCCACACGCACGATGGCGTGCCGCAGCCCACGGTCGTCGCCAATGCCGGCGGGCAAGCACGCTCGTCACCAACGCCGGCAGCAACGGCAAGTTTCTCGCGCGTGCTCGATCTCGACGTCAAAGGCGGCAAGCTCGCCGACTTTCGCTATCGGCTGCTGCCCGTTTTCTGCTCGCTGCTGCCCGCCGACCCGGCGATGGACGCGCTGATCCGCGAGCATCGCGCGCCGCATCTCGCGAAGCTCGGCGAGAAGCTCGCCGTCACCGAGGGATTGCTCTACCGCCGCGGCAACTTCAACGGGACCGCCGATCAGCTGATTCTCGACGGTGTTGATGGCGGAGAAGAACGCCGAGATCGCGTTCTCGCCCGGTTTCCGCTGGGGAACGACGCTGCTGCCCGGACAGGCGATCACCTACGAGCACCTGATGGACCAGACGGCGATCACCTATCCGTACGTCACCGTCAATGAGTTCACCGGCGAGATGATCAAGACGATCCTCGAAGACGTCGCCGACAATCTCTTCAACCCCGATCCTTACTACCAGCAGGGCGGTGACATGGTGCGTGTGGGCGGCCTGAAGTATGCGATCGATCCGGCTGCGAGGATGGGCAGCCGCATTACGGCGATGATGCTTGCCGGCAAGCCGCTCGATCCGGCGAAGAAATACAAGTTGCCGGCTGGGCGCCGGTCTCCGAGGAAGCGAGGAGCGTGGGCGGCGAGCCCGTGTGGGACGTGATGGCGCGCTATCTCCGCGCGCGAAAGACGATTGCGCCAATTCCCCTCAATCTGCCGAAGGTCGAGGGCGTCGCGGGAAATCCAGGCATCGCCTGAGCGGCGCGTTCGCGCGTCACTTCGCGGCGGGAAGCCCGAGCAGCGCGCGCTGCTCGGGCGTCGGCGCCGTCTTGAACGCGAAGGCCCGCAGTTCGAACGCCTCGGCGATTCGCAGCACGATCGCGTGTCCGAATCCCGCCTGCTGCACCGCAGCGAAGAGCGACTTCGCGGTAAAGCCCGTCTTGTGCGCGTAGAAGTCGCGGCCCGTGCGCTCGATTTCCTCTGCCCATCCGTAGAGCACGTCGCGCGGCGTGATCGGCCCCGCAGGCAACGTATAGAGCACGTCCTCGATGTCCATCCCGCTGCCGACGACGCGCTGCATGACCGAATCGAGGTCCGGAACGCGGATCTCGGCGAATCCGTCGTCTTGCAAGACGTGCAGGAAACCAGCGAGGACGCGCTTGCCGTCGTGCTTGTGGTAATGCTCGAGATTGTGCGAGCAGTAGACCGCGTCGAATTGCGCGGCCGGCAGCGACGCGAGCTCGCGCGCGTCGCAGACGATGTCGGGGCTGCCGCGCGGATCGATGTCGAGGAGCAGGTGTTCCCAGCCCGCGTAATAGTGCGGAATCGGAATCGTCTTGCTCGCACCGCCAACGTTGAGGACGCGCATCGCAGGTGCACCGGCGGGGCGCGTCAACGGACGGTGACGCGAGCGAACTTTCGCTTGCCCGCCTGCACGACGACGGTGCGGCCCGCGGCGATCGCGAGGGCCCTGTCGGCGACGACGTCGCCGTCCACCCTGAGCCCGCGCTGCGCGATCAGGCGCAGCGCCTCCGACGTCGAGTCCACGATCCCCGCCTGTTTCGCGAGTTGCGCGATCGGAACCCCTGCGCCTGCGGTCTGAAGCGTGACCTCCGGCATGCTCTCCGGCAGAGCGCCCTGCCGGAACCGTGCTTCGAATTGCGCGAGCGCGTGCTCGGCGGCCGCCGGCGAATGGAAGCGGGCGACGATTTCCTGCGCCAGCGAGACCTTCGCTTCGCGCGGGTTGCGGCCGGCCGCGCACTCCTCTTTCAGCCGCGCGATTTCCGGCAGCGGGCGGAACGACAAGAGCTCGAAATAGCGCCACATCAGCGCGTCGGATATCGACATCAGCTTGCCGAAGATCTCGTCGGGAGGCTCGGTGATGCCGACGTAGTTGTCGAGCGACTTCGACATCTTGTTGACGCCGTCCAACCCTTCGAGCAGCGGCAGCGTCAGGATGCACTGCGGCTCCTGACCGTAGTGACGCTGCAGCTCGCGGCCGACGAGCAGGTTGAATTTCTGGTCGGTCCCGCCGAGCTCGACGTCGGCGCGGAGCGCGACCGAATCGTAGCCCTGCGCGAGCGGGTAGAGGAATTCGTGGATCGCGATCGGCTGCCCTTCCTTGTAGCGCTTGCCGAAATCGTCGCGCTCGAGCATCCGTGCAACCGTGTATCGCGCGGCAAGCCGGATCATGCCGTCGGCGCCGAGCGGCGAGAGCCATTTCGAGTTGAAGGCGACCTCGGTTTTTTCCCGATCGAGGATGAGGAACACCTGGTCGGTATAGGTCTTGGCGTTGGCCTCGAGCTCCTCGCGCGAAAGTGCCGGGCGGGTCACGTTGCGTCCGGTGGGATCCCCGATCATCCCGGTGAAGTCACCGATCAGGAAAATGATGTGGTGGCCGAGATCCTGCAGCGCGCGCAGCTTGTTGAACTGCACCGTGTGGCCGAGGTGCAGATCCGGCCGGGTCGGGTCGAAGCCTTCCTTGACCCTGAGCGGCTTCCCTCGCGAAAGCTTGGCGACGAGCTCGCTTTCGACGAGCAGTTCGTCGGCGCCTCGCTTGAACACGGCAAGCTGTTGATCGATGTCGACGGGCATGGCGGCAAAGGAGAGGAGGGGAACGGTCGGGCGGATGGGAAAGGGCGCTCCCGGGTGCCGCCGCGGCGTTTGCTAGAATCGCGGCTTCGCCCGCCCTTCCGCCGCCGATGGCCGTGCACAGCAGACGGATTCTAGCGCAAAGCTTTGTTGACGCCGCCATCCGGGCGGCGCGCGCGCTGACACTCGGGCAGTGGTTCGGTCTCATCGCGCTCACGCTTTCGGGCGTCGCCGCATTCGGTATTGCACCGGACACGACGCTCGAAACGGTCCCCGTGGTGACGGTGCTGCGCGCGTTGCCGCAACCGGTGTGGGCGGCGCTCGCCACCGATGAATCGGGCTATTGGCGCGAGGAGCGCATCCGCCGCGGCGACACGGTGGGCAGCGTGCTGGCGCGTCTGGGCGTCGACGATTCGGATGCGCTCGCGTTTCTGCGCAACGATCCCGCGGCACGGGCGCTCTATCAGCTGCGACCCGGCAAGTCGCTGATGGTAAAGACCGGCGACGAGGGCGCGTTGCTGCAATTGCGTTTCGTTGCGGGCAGCGGGCAGCTGCTCTCGATCACGCGCAATGGCGATCGCTTCGACGCGACCTCGGGGCCGGCGCCGGTCGAAGTGCGGCGCAAGCTCGCATCCGGCGAAATCCGCTCGTCGCTCTTCGCCGCCGCCGACGTCGCGGGGCTGCCCGATCCGGTGACGCTCGAGCTCGCCGACGTGTTCGCCGGCGACATCGACTTCTACAAGGACATCCAGCGCGGCGATCACTTCGCCGTCGTCTACGAAATGCGCTACATTGACGGCGAGGCCGTCGGCGCCGGGCGCATCGTCGCTGCCATGTTCGATAACCGCGGCAAGACGTTCAAGGCGTTCCTCTGGCGCGATGCGGACGGCGCCGAAAACTACTACGCGGCGGACGGCGCCGCACTGCGCAAGGCGTTTCTGCGCTCGCCGATGGAGTTCTCGCGCGTGACGTCGGGCTTCTCCAGTGCCCGCTTCCACCCGATCCTCCAGACATGGCGCGCGCACAGGGGGGTAGACTACGCGGCACCCATCGGGACACCGGTGCGCGCCACGGGCGACGGCCGCGTGCAGTTCGCGGGCGTGCAGAACGGCTATGGCAAGGTGATCCTGCTGCAGCACGCGGGCGCGTTTTCGACGCTTTATGCGCATCTGTCGCGCATCGCTTCCGACGTGAGGCCCGGCGCGCGCGTCACGCAGGGCGCAGGTTATCGGATTCGTGGGTCAGACCGGCTGGGCAACCGGTCCGCATCTGCACTACGAATTCCGGGTCGCCAACGTGCAGCGCGATCCGCTGACCATCGCGTTGCCCGGCGGCGAACCGCTTCCTGCGGCAAGGAAGCCCGCCTTCGTTGCCGGCATCGAGCCTGCCGCGGCTCTGCTCGAGCAGGCGCGCGCGCTGTCGGCCGTCTCGTCGGCGGACGTCGATTAGCGACGCCTGGAAGGACTCGATGCGCCGCGAACTCTATGCCGGCGCGATGTCCGGCACGAGCCTCGACGGCGTCGATGCCGTCGTCGCGGACTTCGCCCCCGATTCCCGCCGTGCGTGCGAGGTCCTGGGTGCTGCTGTACGGCCTTTTCCACCCGCGTTGCGCGCCGAGCTCTCCGAATTGCAGCAGCCGGTTCCGAACGAGCTCGCGCGCGCGGCACGCGCGGCGAACGCGCTGGCAGACCTGTATGCGGAAGCGATTGCCGAGGCGGTCGCGAAGGCGAGGGTCTCGTCTGCCGATCTCGTCGCCGCCGGCGTCCACGGGCAGACGTTGCGCCATCGTCCCGACGATGGCTGGACGTTTCAGCTCAACAACGCGGCGCGGGTCGCCGAGCTCGCGCAGGTGACGGTCGTCGCCGACTTCCGCAGCCGCGACGTCGCTGCCGGCGGGCAGGGTGCGCCGCTGGTGCCCGCATTCCACGCGGCGCTCTTTGGCGGCGACGTACGCCGCGTCGTCGTCAATCTCGGCGGCATCGCTAATCTCACCAGACCTCGTGACGCGTGGTGCAGTCGGCGGGTTCGATACCGGCCCCGGCAACGTGTTGCTGGACGACTGGCATCGGCGGCACCGCGGCGGCGAGTTCGACCGGGACGGCGCGTGGGCGCGCACCGGGCGCATCGATGACGCGTTGCTGACCGCGATGACGAAGCGACCCCTTTTTCGCGCGCCCGCCGCCCAAGAGCACCGGCCGCGATCTCTTCAATCGGGGCTGGCTCGACGCAAAACTGGCCGGGCGTGACGTGGCGCCTGCCGACGTACAGGCCACCCTCCTCGCGTTGACGGCGCGAACGGTTGCCGACGCGATCCGGGCGTACTGCCCGGGCGCATCCGAAGTGCTCGTCTGCGGTGGCGGTGCGAACAATCGGGCATTGATGGAGTCGCTCTCGCACGCGGTCGCGCCGCGCTCGGTCGCTTCCACCGCCGCGCACGGCGTCGACGTGCTGCACGTCGAAGCGCTGGCGTTCGCCTGGCTCGCGCGCGAGGCGATCGCGGGTCGCGCCGGCAATCTGCCGGCCGTCACCGGCGCGCGGGGGGCGCGCGTGCTGGGCGCGATCTATCCGCGCTGAGCCAACGCTCGGGCAGAAAACGCAGGACCGGGCAGCAAAACGGGGCCGCGCGGGCCCCGTCGTGCGATATCCTGAAGCGTGTCAGGCGGAGAACGACGAGCCGCAACCGCAAGTGGTCGTGGCGTTCGGATTCTTGATCACGAACTGCGCGCCTTCGAGGCCTTCCTGGTAGTCGATTTCGGCGCCGACGAGATACTGGTAGCTCATCGGGTCGATCAGCAGGGTAACGCCGTTCTTCACGAGCGACGTGTCGTCGTCGTTCACGACCTCGTCGAACGTGAACCCGTACTGGAACCCCGAGCATCCGCCGCCGGTGACGAAGACACGCAGCTTGAGGTCGGCGTTGCCTTCCTCTTCGATCAGGGCTTTCACTTTTTCCGCGGCGCTGTCGGTGAAGATCAGCGGTGCGGGCATCTCGGTCATGTCGTTCATCATCGCTCCCGGCGCGTTCCGTTGCGCCATTATCCGGTTTCCGCCCGGTCAACCGCAACCCTGCCACCGATGGGGTCGGTCAGGGCTGCGGCCGGGGTTCGCACCCCCAGTCGGAAAATACCTTACTCGGATACTACTCTTTTCAGTTCGACCACCGAAGCTGAACCCGGTTCGGCGTGGTTGAGACGCCCCTGCACGACTGCGCCGACGTGCATTTCCAGCGTCTTGTATGTCACGTCGCCGGTGACCTTGGCCCTCGGCTGGAGCTCCAGGTAGCCGTCGGCCGCGATCGGTCCGTCGACGGTGCCATTGACGACGACGTGCGAGACGCGGATCTCGCCTTTTACTTGCGCCTTTTCGCTGATCACAAGCATGCTCGGCTCGCCGCTCGTGGACACGACGTTGCCGTGCACTTCGCCGTCGATCCGCAGCCCGCCCGCGAAGTTGATGTCGCCGTGGACGATGGTGCCGGCGCCGATCAGGCTGTCGATCCGCTTTTGCGGCGCCGCGTGCTTCTTCTTTCGCTCGAACATGGGGTCCTCCTCAGGGGATCACAAGCGTCTTTGTCGCCCGCGGCGTCGCTTGGCCCGATTCGAAGGCGCGGACGGTGACTGACCGGAGCTGCGCGCCGGACGGGACGCGAATCGTTCCCTCAACTCGCTGATAATACTTGAATTTGAGGGTAAGCGCCGCCGCCGATTCGGGCTGCGACTCCGGCAAAGTCAGGATCACCGGGCGAGGGGCGCTTCCGCCCTCGGATGGCGGCAGGATGGTTGCCTGCAACGTGACCCTGCCTTCGAAGTCGTCCTGGGGATTGCGGCCGCGGACGACGAGCACCCGGTAATGGTATGCGTCGTCGCTCTCGCGTTCGACTTCGAGCCGCTGGATCGAGAAGCCAATCTGCTTGTTCGCATCGGCAACGAGCTTCTGCAGGAACGTGACCTCCTCCTTGAGCTGGGAGTTTTCGTTCGAGAGCTCCGTTGCCTGCTTCGACAACGTGACCTGCGCGCCCTGCGTCATCGCGAGTTCGCTCTCGTTCTGTGAATTCTTTTTCCGCAGCTCCGCGGTCTCGGCGCGCAGGCGCGCGTTGTCCGCCTCGAGCATCGAGAGCTTCGCCTCGACCTCCTTGCGGTTGAAGCCGCCGAAGATCTGTCCGAAGTCGAAGCCCCACCACCACATGCCGCCGACGATCGTGAACAGCACGGCGGCGGCGACGACTCGCCATGGCCACGGCAGGTGCGAGCGCACCGCCATCCGCGGCGCATCGATCCGGAAATGCCTGAAGAACTGGCGCGCTCGGCGCCACGACGCTGGAAACGCCAACGAGTTCTCCGGCCTACGGCAGCACCGGCAGAGCGGACAGGCCCGTCGACTCGGCGAGCCCGAACATCAGATTCATGTTCTGGATCGCCTGGCCCGCCGCGCCCTTGACGAGGTTGTCCTGCACGGCGAGGATCACGGCGATGTCGCCGCCCTCCGGACGATGAACCGCGATCCGGCAGACGTTTGCAGCCCGCGTCGATCGCGTGTCGGGCGCGCTGCCCGGCGGCATGACATCGACAAATGGCTCGCCAGCGTAGCGGCGCTCATACAGTCGCTGCAGATCGACGTCACCTTGCGTGAGCCGCGCGTAGATCGTCGCTTGCATGCCGCGGATCATCGGCACGAGGTGTGGAATGAACACGAGCGACACCGGCTGCCCGGCGGCGCGGCCGAGCTCCTGCGCGATCTCCGGATGGTGCCGATGGCCGTTGACGCCGTACGCCTTGAAGTTGTCGGCAGCCTCCGAGAAGATCAGCCCCAGCTCCGCCTTGCGCCCGGCGCCCGAGACCCCGGACTTGCAGTCGGCGATCAGGTGCTCGACGTCGACGAGACGTTCCTCGAGCAGCGGCCACAGTCCGAGTTGCACCACCGTTGGATAGCAGCCCGGGTTGCCGACGATGCGCGCGTGTCGCACCGCGTCGCGATTGAGCTCGGTCAGGCCGTACGCGGCCTCGGCGAGTAGCTCGGGGCATGCGTGCGGGATCTTGTACCAGCGCTCGAACGCTGTCGCGTCCTTGATCCGGAAGTCGGCGGCGAGGTCGATGATGCGGATTCCCGCGGCGACGAGTTCGCGCGCCGCTTTCATCGCGACGCCGTGCGGGGTCGCGAAGAACACGACGTCGCAGCCTGCGAGATCCGCATCTGCGGGATCGGAGAACGCAAGGTCGCGAACCTCGGTCCCGGCGTCGCGCAGGTTCATGAACATCGCGGCGACCTTCGTCCCCGCATCCTTGCGCGAAGTGATCGCGCGGATGTCGGCCTCCGGGTGCGCGGCGAGCAGGCGCAGAAGCTCGACGCCCGTGTACCCGGTGCCGCCGACGATGCCGATCTTGATCATGAAGCAACCCCCGAGGTCTGCTGCGCCGATTCTAGCACCGGGCGTGCTTCTTATGACAACGGCATGGCACGCGAGGGCGCCGAAAACGCGAAGGCCGCCTCGTCGGGCGGCCTTCGCCAGCGAGGAAATCCGGTCAGCGCTTCGAGAACTGTTTGCGCTTGCGCGCCTTGTGGAGCCCCACCTTCTTGCGCTCGACCTCGCGTGCGTCGCGCGTGACGAGCCCGGCTTTCGAGAGTGTCGGCTTGAGTTGCGCGTCGTAATCGATCAGCGCTCGCGTGATGCCGTGCCGCACCGCGCCGGCCTGGCCCGATTCGCCGCCGCCCTCGACGTTGATCATGATGTCGAAGGTCGCTTCATGGTTCGTGAGCTTGAGCGGCTGGCGGATCACCATGCGGCCGGTGTCGCGCGAGAAGAATTCGTCGGCAGGCTTTTCGTTGACGACGATCTTGCCGGTGCCTTTCTTGAGGAACACGCGCGCGACGGCGCTCTTGCGACGGCCCGTGCCGTAGTAGTAGTTGCCGATCATGAGGGTCAGAGGTCCAGGGTTTTGGGTTGCTGCGCCGCGTGCGGGTGCGACTCGCCAGCGTAGCACTTGAGCTTCTTCAGCATCTTGTAGCCGAGCGGTCCCTTGGGAAGCATTCCCTTGACCGCTTTTTCCAGCGCTCGCCCGGGGAAGCGCGCCTGCATCTTGGCGAAGTTGGTCGTCGTGACGCCACCCGGGTATCCGCTGTGCCGGTGATAGAGCTTGTCCTCGGCTTTGTTGCCGGTGACGCGAAGCTTGTCGACGTGGGTGACGACGATGAAGTCGCCGGTGTCGACGTGCGGCGTGAAGATCGGCTTGTGCTTGCCGCGCAGCCGAAGTGCGATCTGGCTCGCGAGGCGCCCCAGCACCTTGTCCGTGGCGTCCACCACGAACCAATCCCGCTGGATGTCCTGCGGCTTGGCGGAATAGGTTTTCATCGGGAATCTTGGGTTCGAGGTCGAAATTCAGCAAAGTCTTAGATGGTAATCCTTTTTTTGCACCATGGCAAAAAAGAGCGCGGTCAGGTTACGACCGCGCTCCCAAGGATTCCACCCTAGGAGGAGGAAGGGAGGAATGACCGCCGCGGAAGTTGGAGGACTTCTCGTGCGGCAGCACCATGATGTTCGCATATTGCGCCGCACAACGCAAGTTGTACTGCAATGCAGCAAGGCGGACAATCGCAGCAGCGATGGGGGTTCGAAGTAAGCACTTACACAAGAAAAGATTGCCCCCACCGACTCACCTGCAGCCAAACCGTGGGGCGATCATGAAAGCCAGGGTCAAATGGGTCGAAGGCGTCAACTTCGTCGGCGAGTCCGGAAGCGGACATGCGATCGTCATCGACGGGGCGCCCGAGCACGGGGGCCGCAACCTCGGACCGCGGCCCATGGAGCTCGTGCTGATGGGGGCCGCGTCGTGCACAGCGTTCGACCTCGCGATGATTCTCAAGAAAGCGCGTCAGCCGCTGGCCGATTGCGCGGTCGAGGCCGAAGCGCAGCGCGCGGCCACCGAACCCAAAGTCTTCACGAAGATCCACCTTCGATACACGGTCGCAGGCCGGGGCCTCGATCCCCGCCAGGTCGAGCGTGCGGTAAAGCTCTCGAAGGACAAGTATTGCTCGGCGACGCTGATGCTCGCGAAGACCGCCGAGATCACCTACGAGATCGCGATCGTCGAAGCCGACCGGGTGCCGGAGGTCGAGTGAAGCTCGCCACGCCGCCGCTCGTATTTTCCCTGGCCCCGTTTCGGTACCGTGTCCGAAGCGTCATCCCCCGGCCGCCGTGCCTTTCCCGGAGGGTGCAGCGGATTTCGGCTTCAGCGGTACCGCGGCGGGAGGCGGTGGTCGCAGGCTAATGCCGCGCACGATGGCGTTCGTCTCGACAACACGGTGCTCGCCGGCGCCGTCGACGAACTCGAGCTTGAGCGGAATGACGGCGCCTGAGCCCTTGTTCTCCAGCACGTCGCGCAGCTCGAGATAATCGCCGTTGAGCGCGAGCCGCGTGTCGCGCCCCGCGGCGACGTCGAGCTCGCTCACCTCCTTGGGCGTGTCTTCGGATCCGTCGGGCTTGATTCCCGCGGAAACGATTCCGATTGACTTCGCGGCTGGCGAGCTTGCCCCGACGAGCTTCAGCGCCGTGTCGCTGTGGATGTCGACGTAGGCGCGCGCGACGGGGTAGCCCTTCGCCATCGGTCGGGCCCATGCGTTCTTGAGCGCGATCTCGGCGGCCGAGGTCGCTGTAGCGGCAAACATCACGCCCGCGGCAACCATAGTCGCGAGCGCGGCGCGAAGGCGGGTTTCGCGCGGCACGACGCCGAACGTCATTTAGTGTCCCTTAGAAGCCGGATCAGGCTCGACGTGTCGCGCCGCCCGCCGCCTTGCGCCTGCAGCCTCGAATAGAACTGGTCGACGAGCGCCGTTACGGGCAATGCGGCGCTGTTCGCGCGCCCTTCGGCAATGCAGATGCCCAAGTCCTTGCGCATCCAGTCGACGGCGAAGCCGAAGTCGAATTGATCCTCGAACATCGTCTTGCCGCGGTTCTCCATCTGCCATGATTGCGCGGCGCCCTTGCTGATCACATCGAGGACGCGCAGGACATCGAGCCCGGCCTTCTGCGCGAAGTTGATGCCTTCGGACAGCGCCTGCACGAGACCCGCGATGCAGATCTGGTTGACCATCTTCGTGAGCTGGCCGCTGCCGGGGCCACCCATCAGCGTCGCTGCGCGCGCGTAATGCGCAAGCGTGCTCTCGACGCGGGCGAAGACATCGGCATCGCCGCCGACCATGATCGTCAGCTTGCCGTTTTCCGCGCCGGCCTGGCCGCCCGAAACGGGCGCGTCCAGGAAGCCCACGCCCTTCGCCTTCGCCGCGGCGTGAACCTCGCGGGCAACCTGCGCGGACGCCGTCGTATGGTCGACGAGGACGGTGCCGGATTTCATCCCGGCGAGCGCGCCGTCCTTGCCTTGTGCGACCGCGCGCACATCGTCGTCGTTGCCGACGCACATCAGAACGAGCTCGGCCGTCGCCGCTGCCGCGCACGGCGTGGGGGCACTCGCGCCGCCGTGCTGCGCCACCCACTTTGCCGCCTTTGCGGCGGTGCGATTGTAGACGGTGACGTGGTGGCCGGCGCGGGCGAGGTGCCCCGCCATCGGATACCCCATCACGCCGAGACCGAGAAAGGCGATTCGCTTTGCTTCCATCGATAGGACTCCCGAATGAGGGTTGACGCGCCGCGTCGCTTACGATGCCGCGGCGCGTCGCCCGAGTTCAGCGCGTGCAGCGGCGATCGCCGCACGCACCTGTGCCGGTGCCGTGCCGCCGGGGTGGTTGCGCGAAGCAACCGAGCCTTCGAGCGTGAGCAGGCCGAAGACGTCCTCTCCGATCGCCGGCGCGAGTGACTGCAGCTCGGCGAGGGGCAGCCGGGCTAGATCCACATGCTTCGACTCGGCATGGCGGACGGCGCGCGCAACGGCCTCGTGCGCATCGCGGAACGGCACGCCTTTGCGAACGAGATAATCGGCAAGGTCGGTCGCCGTCGCGTAGCCTTCGCCTGCGGCCGCGCGCATGCGCTGTCCATCGATCGCGATGCCGTCGGCGACGAGATCGGTCATGATCGCGAGCGTGTCGGCGAGCGTGTCAACCATGTCGAACAACGGCTCCTTGTCCTCCTGGTTGTCCTTGTTGTACGCGAGAGGCTGGGCCTTCATCAGCGTGACGAGCGCCATCAATCCACCGACCACGCGGCCGGTCTTGCCGCGCACGAGCTCGGGCACATCGGGATTCCTCTTCTGCGGCATGATCGAGCTGCCGGTGCAGAAGCGGTCGGCGAGACGGATGAACGCGAAACGCGGGCTCGTCCACAGGACGATCTCTTCGGCGAACCGCGACAGGTGCAGCATCACGAGCGTCGCCGCTGCTGCGAATTCGATCGCGAAGTCGCGGTCGGAGACGGCGTCGAGCGAATTCCCGCAGAGCCCGTCGAAACCGAGCGCGCGCGCCACCTGCTCGCGATCGATCGGGTAGCTCGTTCCCGCCAGAGCAGCGGCGCCGAGCGGCAGCCGATTGACGCGCGCGCGACAGTCGGCGAAGCGCTCCATGTCGCGCGCGAGCATCGCGTCGTAGGCGAGCAGGTGGTGCCCGAATGTGACGGGCTGGGCCACCTGGAGATGGGTGTATCCGGGCATGATCGCGTCGGCGTGGCGTTCCGCGAGGTCGAGCAGCGCGTGCCGCAGCGCGGCAAGGCTGTCGCGAAGCGCGTCGATCCCGCTGCGCAGCCAGAGCCGCAGGTCGGTGGCGACCTGATCGTTCCTGGAACGTGCGGTGTGCAGGCGTTTGCCTGCATCGCCGATCAGAACCGTCAGCCGGCTCTCGATGTTGAGATGCACGTCTTCGAGATCGATCGACCACGGGAACTCGCCCCGCTCGATTTCGCCGCGGATCGTTCGCATCCCGCCCTCGATGGCGCTGAGATCGGCGGGAGACATCACGCCGACGGCGGCAAGCATCCGGGCGTGCGCGAGCGAGCCCTCGATATCGACCTGCGCGAGGCGGCGGTCGAACCCGACCGACGCCGTATAGCGCTTGACGCGTTCGGAAACGGGTTCGCGGAACCGACCCGACCAGCCCCCCGCGTCGGCGTCATGCGGCAAGTTGGAGTCGGCCATGGGACGGATCCGGGCGATAAGTGAACGAAAGGATACGGATTTCGCCGGAAAACGGGGCCGCCGGCCGTTGTGACTTGCCTCGCCGCCGGCCGTTGCCGACAATGGGCCTATCGGCAGCGCGGCTTTGCAACGTCGGAGCGGCTTTGCTCGGCACGAAGCTTGCATGCGGCATCCGACATGCGGACGATTATAAGACAAAACCCGATTTCCCTCGCGCTTCCCGACTTCCGCAACCTGGGAACGACGCTCCGTGTCGTAGTCGCGGCCAATGGCGCTGCGGCGGTGGCAGCGATGATCCAGCAGCCGCAGCTCGAGCTTTGGCCCGGCGAATTCCTGGCCAACGCCGGCACGTTGGAGCCCAACCTGCTCCTCGTGCTCGCGGTGCTCTATGCGCTCTCGCCATGGCTCGCGCGCCAGTCCTATACAACCGGCGCGAGCATCGTCGCGGGAATCACCGTCGTGGCCACGATCGCGGTCCATGCGCTGATCGACTGGATCGTGCCGTCGCCGGCGGGCAGCCTCCTGCGCCACCTGCTGCTCGCGCTGATTCTCGCGCTGGCGCTCCTCGCCTACTTCCATCTGCGGGCGAAGGCGCTGTCGCCGGCGATCACCGAGGCGCGCCTGCAAGCGCTGCAGGCACGGATCCGCCCGCACTTCCTGTTCAACAGCATCAATGCGGTCATGTCGCTCCTGCGGCGGGACCCACGGGCTGCGGAGAGCGCGCTGCAGGACATGGCGGACCTCTTCCGCGTCCTGATGCGCGACAACCGCGAGCTCGCCCCGCTCGCCGACGAGGTCGAGCTGTGTCGGCAGTACCTCGCGCTGGAAAAGCTGCGGCTGGGCGAGCGTCTCGTCGTCGAGTGGCACCTGAACAGCATGCCGGGGGACGCGCTGGTACCGCCGCTCGTGCTGCAGCCGCTGCTCGAAAACGCGGTGTATCACGGCGTCGAGCCGTCCAGCGGCCCGGGGGTCGTGTCGATCAACATCTTCTGCAAGGGTGGCGACGTGCACGCCATCCTGCGCAACCCGTACCAGGCCAATGGCGGGCGCCACCATGCCGGCAACAAGATGGCGATCGCCAACGTCCGCGAGCGCCTCGCGCTGCACTTCGACGCCGAGGGGTCGCTCGAGTCCAGAGTCGTCGCCGACGCCTACGAGGTCCACCTGCGGATGCCGTATCGACCAGCGACGACGGCAAGCTCGCCGCGGGTCGACATCGCAGCGCCCCGAGAGGCGACGAAGAACGGCGGAAAGCAGCCGCCGCTCGCCCGCAGCGCGCGACAGGAGACGAGCGGGTGGGCGATGGAAGGCCGCCAGGAGAGGGCTCATGGTTGACGCGCCCCTGCGGGTCCTGATCGTCGACGACGAGTCCCCCGCGCGAAGGCGGCTACGCGAGCTCCTCGACGATTGCACCGGCGCGCTGTCGCTGGCGGTCGTCGGCGAAGCGGCGAGCGGCCGCGAAGCGATGGACATCCTGCACACGGTGACGGCGGACCTGGTTCTGTCCGACATCCACATGCCCGAAATGGACGGCCTCGAGCTCGCACGGCACCTGCTGAAGCTCCCGCAACCGCCGGTCGTGATCTTCACGACCGCGTACAACGAGCACGCGGTGCAGGCGTTCGACGTCAACGCGATCGATTACCTGATGAAGCCCGTCCGCGTGCAGCGGCTCCTCGGCGCGCTGCAGAAGGTGCCGCGGCTGAAGCCAGTGTCGGTGACGAAGCTCGACGAGCTGCCGGCCAACGCGCGGCGGTTCCTTTCCGTCACCGAGCGCTCGCGCGTCGTCCTCGTGCCGGTCGAGGAAATCGTCTACCTCAAGGCCGAGCTCAAATACATCACGATCCGCACGGTGCAGCGCGAGTACCTGCTCGAGGAATCGCTGACGCGCCTCGAAGACGAATTCGGACCGCGTTTCGTCCGCGTCCATCGCAACTGTCTCGTCGCACGCGAATTCGTTCGCGGCTTCGAGCGCTGCGTAGGCAACGAGGGCGACGCGCACTGGGAAGTGGTGCTGAAGGGGGTGCCGGAGACGCTGCCGGTGTCGCGTCGCCAGCAGTTCGTCGTCCGCGAGATCGGGCGCGAGAATCAGTAGGGTGCAGGAGCCCCGGCGAGCGAGGGATCGGTCGCGCCGAAGACCTGCACGTCGCGCCGCGATCCAACGTCAGGGTCGGCGCAGCGCAACGCTCAATCGACGGCCGCCTCGGCCTGCCGCTTCCCGCGCCGCGCCCGCATGAGCAGAAGCGCCATCACGCCATGGAGCGCAATGGCCGGCCACAACAGATAACCTCGCATGTGCCCGAGCGTGCCCAAATAGGCGAGGTACAACGCGATCAGCGCGTTGTAAGTCAGCATTCCCCTTAAGGCCGCTGGGCCGCCTGCGGTGCGCTGTCGACCCGGCCAGCACGCCAGTCCCAGCGCGACGAGCGTTATGCCGAAACATCGGCCCACCACCACGCCCGCACCGGAGAGATCGGCGCCGACCAGCAGGGCGGCGACGATCTCCGGATCGAACATCAGAGCGAGCCCGGTGCCGACTTCGACGATCGCGGCGAAGGCGAGGATCTTTCCCTGACTGTCGAGGCTGGCATCGCTCACGGGTAGCGTCCCGGAGATCGCGTCGTCATCGTGATCTCGCTCGATGTCGCGTGGACTAGAGAGCGAGGATCTGGCGTGAAGCGGCGGCGCACGGCCATTTGTCGCACCTAGAGCGCTAGTCGCGTGCTCTCGCAAGCGCCTTTTGCATCTCGTCGCGCTCCTCGGCCGTGATCTGCTCATGCCCGAGGTTGAAGGTCAGCTTGTCGATCTTGCCGGTGAAGCGGAACGGTAGCTTATAGCTGTCGTCGACCGGCGTGCGGGTATCGATCCCGATATCGAGGGTCTCGTCGATGGACATGAGCAGCGGAATCGTGTGGTCGATCTTCTGGCGGGACAACTCCCTGCCATCGACCGAGAGCACACCGGTGCCGCCCTTCCCGGGGCCCGGCCCGTCGTATTTGAAGTCGAACACGATCGTGTGCTTCCCCGGCTTGAGCGAAGTGCCCAACCAGTCCGCCCCGCCGACGCCGCCCTCCCAGCGGTAGCGCTTGAGATTGAGCAGATTGTAGACGAAGACCGGCTTGCCCTTCTGCAGGTACAGGCCGTAGCCACCGAAATGGCCGCCCATCGTCACGATCATTCCCTCCGCGCCGGCTCTGGGGACGGTCACGTCGGCGGTAATCGTGTAGTCCCTGTCGAGAACGCTCGGCGCGTTGCCGACGGGGATCCCGGCATTCTCGCCGGCGTAGGTGAACACCGTTCGCCCGGCGACGGCGCTTGGACGCGGCGTGAGCAGGCGTACGAAACCCGAGTTATCGAGCGGGAGGACGTTGTATTTGGCCGCTTCCGTCAGGAACAACGCCTGCAACTCCTTGAGTTTCGCTGGATCCTTGGCGGCGAGATCGTTGAATTGCGAGAAGTCCTCGCTGAGGTTGTAGAGCTCCCATTTGTATTCGTTCATCGGCGTCGGCTTGCCCGTCCCCAAGAGCCAGGGCGGGGCGGGTGGCGTCGTGGACGCAATCCAGCCGTCGTGGTAGATCGCCCGGTTGCCGACCATCTCGAAGTACTGCGTCTCACGCTTTGAAGGCGCGTTCGCGTTCGACTTGTCGAATGTGTACACCATGCTCACGCCTTCGATCGGCCTCTGCGCGATGCCATTGACCGTCGTCGGCGCCTGGATGCCTGTGGCCTCGAGGATCGTCGGCACGATGTCGATCATGTGATGAAACTGGGAACGGATGCCGCCGGCGTCCTTGATGTGCCCAGGCCACGAGATCACCATTCCCTGTCGAGTCCCGCCGAAGTGCGACGCCACCTGCTTGGTCCACTTGAACGGCGTATCGAACGCCCACGCCCACTGCACGGCCATGCCAGGGTAGGTCTTGTCCGAACCCCACGATTCGTAATACAGCATCTCCTCGACCTCGGGGAGCGTCAGGATGCCGTTGTAGGCGGTCAATTGATTCGGCGTGCCCTGCAACGTGCCTTCGGCGCTGGTGCCGTTGTCGCCGCTGATGTAGATGATCAGCGTGTTGTCGAGCTTGCCCATGTCCTCGACCGCCTGAATGACCCGGCCGATCTCGTGGTCGGTATAGGCAGCGTAAGCAGCAAAGACCTCGGCCTCGCGCGCATAGAGTTTCTTCTGCACCAATGACAGCGAGTCCCATTTCGGCAAATCGGCCGGCCACGGGGTAAGCTGGGTATTTGCCGGGATCACCCCGAGCCGCTTCTGGTTGGCGAAGATCTGCTCGCGCAGCTTCTCCCATCCCATGTCGAACTTGCCCTTGAACTTGTCGATCCACTCCTTCGTCGGCTGGTGCGGCGTGTGGGTGCCGCCGGGCACGTAATAGACGAAGAACGGCTTGTCGGGTGCCGCGGCGTTCAGACCGCTCATGTACTTGATAGCCTCGTCCGCTAGATCGGTAGTGAGGTTGTAGCCGGGCCTGCCGATCCACGGCGTGATCTGGGTGTGATCGCGGAAGAGGTAGGGCGTCCACTGGTCGGTTTCGCCACCCATGAATCCGTAAAAATAGTCGAAGCCCATGCCGCTGGGCCATTGATCGAAAGGACCCGCCAGGCTGTATTGAAAGCCGGGCGTATTGTGATTCTTGCCGAACCATGAGGTCGCGAATCCGTTCTCTTTCAGAATTTCGCCGACGGTGACGTTCTCCGGACCAATGATGGAGTCGTAGCCCGGGAAGCCAGTAGACAATTCGCCGATGACGCCGAAGCCCACGGAGTGGTGGTTGCGGCCGGTGATGAGCGCCGCGCGGGTCGGCGAGCAAAGTGCAGTGGAGTGGAACTGCGTGTAACGCAACCCCGCCTTCGCGATGCGGTCCATTGCCGGGGTCGGGATGACGCCGCCGAACGTGCCCGATACGCCGTAGCCCTGGTCATCCGTCATGATGAGCAGCACGTTCGGTGCCCCCTTGGGCGGGACCACGCGCGGGGGCCACCAGGGCTTCGAATCCTTGGCTTCCTCCTTGATGACGCCGCCGAACTTCAGCGGCGCCGGCGGAAGCTGCTTGCCGTCGAGGGTCATCGTCGCGTCGGGCGAACCCGGAACCCCCGTAACCTGCTGGGCCGAGGCGGGGACGACGGATGACAGGGCGATGGCGACAACCAGCAACGGGCCAAACAGATATCCCCTATTCATCATTCTTCTCTCCAGGAAACATGTCGGCGCCCGATTCCGGGCGATTGGCAAGATCTGCAGCCGTGTTCTCGCGAAGATCATCCGGTGCGTTTCGATCTACCACGATCTCGCTGAACGCGGCACGCGGCCGTGGAGTCTACTCGCTGACAGCTCGGCCGGAAAGTTGGCATCGAGCCAGAATGCCGGCCGCTTCGCGAACGGCTGGTCATGGTCGTGACCCGGCTGCTCGATGACGCACGGCGTCCTTCTTGCTGCCGCTGCCGGCTTGCCTGCGGAAATCATGGTGATCTAGGGTATTCCGCCGCAAACGCGTCCGGCTGCCTGCAGTTGGTGGGCGGACAAGGGTTAGAATCCCGCGTCCTGTCTTCGCCCGTCCCTCATCATGTCTCCACGCACGCTCATCTGCGGGTCGCTCGCGTACGACACCATCATGGTGTTTCCGGACCGGTTCGGCCGCCACATCCTGCCCGACCAGGTGCACGTGCTGTCGGTGTCCTTCCAGATCGGCGAGATGCGGCGCGAATGGGGTGGCTGCGCGGGCAACATCGCGTACAGCCTCAAGGGCCTCGGCGGCGAGCCGGTCGTGATGGCGACACTGGGTGATGACGGTGTGCCCTATCGCGAGCGCCTTTCCACCCTCCACATCGCGGCCGACGGCTTGCGAACGGTCGCAGGCACCTACACCGCGCAGGCCTTCATCATCACCGATCTCGATGACAACCAGATCACCGCATTCCATCCTGGCGCGATGAACAGCTCGCACGAGAACCGCGTCGGCGACGTCGAGGGCATCGCGCTCGGCATCGTCGCGCCCGACGGCCGCGAGGGGATGCGCGCGCACGTCGCGCAGCTCGCCGAGCGGGGCATCCCGTTCATCTTCGACCCGGGACAGGGCTTGCCGCTGTTCTCGGGCGACGAGCTGATCGAGATGATCGACGCGGCGAGCTACCTCGCCGTCAACGATTACGAAGCGCGACTGCTCGCCGAACGCACAGGCTTGGCGCTCCCTGACATTGCGCGGCGCGTCGACGCATTGATCGAAACGTTGGGCGGCGACGGTTCGCGCATTCATGTCGACGGCCGCACGCTGACGATCCCCGTCGTGCCGCCGGAGGCGCTTGTCGATCCGACGGGTTGCGGCGATGCCTACCGTGCCGGCCTGCTGTACGGGATCGGCAACGGATGGGAATGGGAGAAGAGCGGAAGGCTCGCGGCGCTGATGGGTTCGTTGAAGATCGCCGCGCGCGGCGGGCAGAACCATCGTGTCGACCGCGAAACCGTCGGGTCGCGATACTACGAAGCGTTTCGCGCGTATCTCTGGTGATGCATTCATGAAGTACGCGATTTTGCAGTTCACGACGGTAGTCGCAGCGATCGTGCTGCCGTCCCGGCCGGACGAACGGCTCCGCGCGTTGTCCGACGGCTACACGATGCGGGTCACGCATTGACCGCATACGACGCAGGACGCGGGCCGACTCCGCTGGCGCTGCGGCTCGCGCGTTCGGCGCGCCTCACGATGCATCTCATCGAGGGCGTCCTGACGACAGGATTCATCTTTCCGTGCGTCGGCCGCACCCGCAGGCTCGTGCTGATCCGGCGCTGGTCGCGGCGGCTCCTCAGGATGCTGGGGATCGAGGCGCGGGTTCACGGCCTTCCCGACGGCGGTCTGGGCGGCAACGTGCTCATCGTCGCCAATCACATCTCGTGGCTCGACATCTTCGTCCTCAACGCGCTGCAGCCGTCGCGGTTCATCGCGAAGGCGGAGCTCCGGCGCTGGCCGGTCGTCGGAGCGCTGATCGCCGGCGTCGGCACGTTGTTCATTGAGCGCGACCGCCACCGCCACACACACATGTTGAACCGGCGCGCGGCCGACGCGCTCGCGCGCGGTGACGTGATCGCGATCTTTCCCGAAGGCACGACTACCGATGGCACGCTGCTGCTGCCGTTCCACGGCTCGCTGCTGCAAGCGATCGTCGACACCGAAGGGCACGTGCAGCCGATCGCGATCCGCTATCGCGAACCCGCGGGCCCGCACAATACCTCGCCGGCGTATGTGGGCGAGACAACGTTCCTCGAATCGTTCTGGCGCGTGACGGGCGAGCGCTCGCTCGTCGTCGAGCTGCATCTCGCGCCGCCGCTGCCCGCGCGTGCCCGTCATCGCCGCGAGCTCGCGCGCGCCGCCGAGCACGCTATTCGAACGGCTTTGGCTCTACCTTCGATCGCCCCGGCACCTGATAGACCCGGCGATCGTCGAGCCTGATCGCCGTCAGGGCGCCGCCCCAGAGGCAGCCCGAGTCGAGCATCAGCAGGTTCGGCGCGAGCTTCAGCTCGAGTGTCGACCAGTGTCCGCACACGATCGTCTTCGCTGCCGAGGCCCGCGCCTCGTGCTGGAACCACGGCTGGTAGCCTTCGGGGGCGCGGTCCGGTCCACGCTTCTCCTTGAATTCCATCGTTCCATCCGCGCTGCAGAAACGCAGCCGCGTGCAGGCGTTGACGGCGACGCGCAGCCGGTCGAAGCCCCGGAGATCGTCGCTCCAGGCTCTGGGCTCGTCGCCGTAGAGCGCGGCGAGGAACGCATCGGCGCAATCGCTCACGAGCGTTGCCTGCACCTCGCGCGAGAGCATCAGCGCCGTGGCCGGCGTCCATTGCGGCAACAATCCGGCGTGGACGAGCAGCCGCTCGCCCTCGATGACGACGAGCGGACGATGCAGCAGCCAATCGATCAGTTCGTCGCGGTCGGGCGCCTCGAGGATCGGACCGATCGTGTCCCGGCGATGCGGCTGCGCGTGCCCTGCCGCGACCGCCAGCAAATGAAAATCGTGGTTGCCGAGGACGGTGACGGCGGCCTCCCCCAACGCTTTCACTTCGCGCAGCACGCCGAGCGAATCCGGGCCGCGATTGACGAGATCGCCGACGAGCCACAGCCGATCCTGCGCCGGCGAAAAATCGATGAGCTCGAGCAGCTGACTGAGCTCGGCGTGGCAGCCCTGGATGTCGCCGATCGCGTAGAGGCTCATTGGAGATGACGAATCGTGCCGGTATGCGCAGCGGAACGGTGAGGAGCCGCACTCCGGCCTGCTAGAATCGCGGCGAATCTTAGCATCTGTATCCTGCTCCCTTCCCCGATGTCATTCCCGCTCAATGCCGCGCAGCGCGAAGCGGTGCGCTATCAGGATGGGCCGCTGCTGGTGCTGGCGGGCGCCGGCAGCGGCAAGACACGCGTCATCACGGCCAAGGTCGGCCACCTGCTCAACACCGGTCACGATCCGAAGCGGATCGCCGCGATCACGTTTACCAACAAGGCGGCGCGCGAAATGCGCGATCGGGTCGGGGCGCTGCTGCAAGCGCAGGGGAAGCGGGCGCTTTGCGACGACCTCGCGATCTCGACGTTCCATGCACTCGGCTTGAAGATTCTGCGTGGCGACGCGAAGGCGCTCGGTCTTTCTTCCCGATTTTCGATCCTCGATCCGGATGACACCGAGTCGATCGTCGCCGAGCTCGTCGCGACGACGGATCGCGCTCGCGCGCGCGCCGCGCAATGGGCGATCAGCCGGTGGAAGAATGCGCTGGTTTCGCCGGCAGCCGCGCTGAAGACGGCACGCAGCGACGACGAGGCAGCGGCAGCACGCGCCTATCAGCGCTACGACGACACCCTTCGTGCTTATCAGGCGGTCGATTTCGACGATCTGATCGCGCTTCCGATCGCACTGCTGGTGGCGAACGACGGCGCTCGAGCCCGCTGGCGCGAGCGCTGCGGGCACGTACTGATCGACGAATACCAGGACACGAATCCGGCGCAGTATCGGCTGCTTCGACTCCTGACGGGCGAGCGGGCAGCGTTCACTGCGGTCGGCGACGACGACCAGGCGATCTACGGCTGGCGGGGGGCGTCGGTCGACAACCTGGCGCAACTGCCAAAGGACTATCCTGCGCTCAAGGTCATCAAGCTCGAGCAGAACTATCGGTCGACGGTACGGATCCTGCGGTCGGCGAACGCGCTGATCGGCAACAACCCGAAACTCTTCGACAAGAAGCTTTGGAGCGAGCATGGCCACGGCGACACGATCCGCGTGACCCCGGCCGCCGATGACGAGGCGGAAGCCGACGGCGTCGTGCGCCGGCTGCTTGCGCATCGATTCGAGAATCGCGGCCGCTATCGCGACTACGCGATCCTGTATCGCGGCAATCACCAGGCGAAATTGTTCGAGCAGCAATTGCGGGCGCAGAACGTGCCCTACGAGATTTCGGGCGGGCAGTCGTACTTTGAGCGCGCCGAGATCAAGGACCTCGTCGCCTATCTCCGTCTGATCGCCAATGACGACGACGATCCTGCGTTCATTCGCGCAGTCGCGACGCCGAAGCGTGGCGTCGGCGCAACGACGCTCGAAAAGCTTGGCCGAATCGGCGCCGCGCGTCACGTGAGCCTTTTTGCGGCCACGTTTGCCGACGAAACGGCGGCCGAGATTCCGACGCGACAGCGCGAAATCCTCGGCGCGTTCACGTCGCTCGTCAACGGTCTGCGCTTCCGCGCCGAGCGGGAGCCGGCGGGACGGCTGATGGACGAGCTTCTCGCCGATATCGGGTACGACGATCACCTTGCCGCATCGTGCGATCGCAAGCAGGCCGAGGCGCGCTCGCAAAGCGTGCGCGACTTCGTCGGTTGGCTGAGCGCCAAAGGTGAGGCGGATCGGCGCAATCTGCTCGAGCTCACGCAGACGATTGCGCTCCTCACGATGCTCGAAGGGCAGGAGGGGCGCGAAGTCGACGCCGTCCGGCTCTCGACGCTGCACGCCGCAAAAGGGCTCGAATTCCCGCACGTGTTCATCGTCGGGCTGGAAGAAGGCCTGCTGCCGCACCGCGAAGCGGTCGCCACCGGCAACATCGACGAGGAGCGGCGTCTGCTCTACGTCGGCATCACGCGTGCGCAGCAGAGCCTCCATCTTTCCTACTGTCGCCGCCGCAAGCGTGCGGGCGAGGCCGTCGAGTGTCAGCCGTCGCGGTTCCTGACGGAGCTCGTGCAGGAGGATCTGCGCTGGTCTGGAACGCCGCTATCCGCGGACGAGGCAACGCGCGAAAAGGCGGCGGGCAGCGACCGCCTCAAGGCGCTCAAGGCGATGGTCGCGCGCTGACCCCGTTTTTTCCGGCGGCGGCGTAGACTGCTCGTTCTCCCGCACCAGCCGTCTTCGCGCAAGGAGGATACCGGTGGGCGACAGCTACGACGCCATTGTCATCGGCACGGGGCAGGCGGGCCCTCCACTCGCCGTGAGGCTCGCCAAGGCGGGCCGCAGGACCGCGATCATCGAGCGCAAATTGTTCGGGGGCACCTGCGTCAACAACGGCTGCATCCCGACGAAGACGCTGATCGCGAGCGCGCGGGCGGCGCACGTCGTGCGCGCCAGCGGTGGCTGGGGTGTGGTGGTGCCATCGGGCGTGCGTGTCGACATGCCGCGCGGTCAAGGCACGGAAGGACGACGTGGTCCTCCAATCGCGCAACGGCGTGGCCGATTGGCTCAGGGGTACGCCGGGCGTCACCGTCATCGAAGGACATGCGCGCTTCGAGGGCCAGCACGCCGTGCGCGTCGGTGAAAGGCTGCTCGAAGCGCCGCAGATCTTCATCAACGTCGGCGGGCGCGCGAGCGTCCCCGCGATCACCGGCATTGCCGACGTCCCGTATCTCGACAACGTGACGATGATGGACGTCGACACGCTTCCGCGCCATCTCGTCATCGTCGGCGGCAGCTACATCGGGCTCGAATTCGCGCAGATGTACCGCCGCTTCGGCGCCGAAGTGACGGTCGTCGAGATGATGCCGGCGCTGATCGGCCGCGAGGACCCGGAAGTGTCGGCGGCGATCAAGGAGATTCTGGAAGCCGAGGGCATCACGATCCGGCTCAAAGCGGAGTGTCTTGCGGTTCGCCGTCACGGTGATGGCGTCGCCGTCGGCGTGGAGTGCGACGAGGAACCGCGCGAGATCGTCGGCTCGCATCTGCTGCTCGCGACGGGACGACGGTCCAACACCGACGACCTCGGTTGCGAGCGGGCGGGCATCGAGCTCGACAAGCGCGGCTACATCGTCGTCGACGATCAGTTGCAAACGAACGTCGCGGGGATCTGGGCGCTCGGCGACGTCAACGGCCACGGCGCGTTCACGCACACGTCGTACAACGACTACGAGATCGTCGCGGCGAACGTCCTCGATGGCGAGACGCGGCGCGTCACCGACCGCATCCCCGCCTATGCATTGTTCATCGACCCGCCGCTCGGCCGTGCCGGAATGACCGAGCGCGAAGTGCGCGCCCAGGGCATCAATGCCCTCGTCGCGACGATGCCGATGAGGCGGGTCGGCCGCGCGCGAGAGCGCGGCGAGACGGCCGGATTCATGAAGGTGCTGGTCGATGCGGACACGAAGCACCTGCTCGGCGCGGCGCTCCTCGGCATCGAAGGCGACGAGGTGATCCATGCGCTGCTCGACGTCATGTACGCGCGGGCGCCCTATACGGTGATCCAGCGGGCGATGCACATCCATCCGACGGTGAGCGAACTGGTCCCGACGCTGCTGGAAGGGCTGAAACCGCTGCAGTGAGCGATCGCCGCCGTTGACATTCGTCGCGCGTTCCGGATAATCGGTTCCTGCGCCGATTTGAGCTTCAGCTTGCGGGCGCGTGACAAATGCCGCTAAAGCGAGGCCCGAAGCGCACCGGTCGGAGAGCCGTCCCGATCGATGCGCGAAGCCCGTTCAGCGGAGGTTGAACGGGCTTTTTGCTTTTGCGGAACCGCCATGAACATGACTTCGACCCGTCGCGGCTTCACGACCGCGATCCTTCACTCCGACCGCGCTGCCGGCGTCGAGCACGGCGCATTGCACAAGCCGCTGCACCTGTCGGTCGCCTACGGGTATCGCGACGCGCGCGATCTCGCCGCAGTCTTCCAGGGGCGCGCACAGGGCTACGCGTACGGCCGCCAGGGGAATCCCACCGCCGCCGCGCTGGAAGCCAAGGTGACGGCGATGGAGGATGGCATCGCGACCGTTTCGTTCGCGACCGGCATGGGGGCGATTGGCGCGATCCTGCTCGCGTTGACGCGCGCGGGCGATCACGTCGTCGCGAGCCGATACCTGTTCGGCAACACGGTGAGCCTGCTCAACACGCTGGCGACGCACGGAATCGACGTGAGCTTCGCCGACGCGACCGATGCCGCGGCCGTCGAGGCGGCGATCACGCCGGCGACCAGGCTCGTATTCGTTGAAACCATTGCGAATCCGCGCACCCAGGTCGCCGATCTCGCCCGCATCGGAGCTCTCTGCGCGGCCCGCGGGGTTCTCTACATCGTCGACAATACGATGACCTCGCCCGCGCTGTTCCGGCCGAAGACGGTCGGCGCCGGTCTCGTCGTCAATGCGCTCACCAAGTACATCGGGGGGCACGGCAACGCGCTCGGCGGCAGCATCACCGATACCGGACTGTTCGACTGGACGCGCTTTCCGGGCATCAACGACGCCTACAAAGCCGCGACGCCCGCGCTCTGGGGGATCACGCAGCTGCGCAAGAAGGGGCTGCGCGATTTTGGCGCGACGCTCGCAGCCGAGCAGGCGCACCACATCGCCGTCGGCGCCGAGACGCTGGCATTGCGGATGGAGCGAACGTGCGCGAACGCGCAGGCGCTCGCCGAGTTTCTCGCCTCGCAGCCGAAGGTCCGGGGCGTCCACTATCCCGGCCTCGCCTCGCATCCGCAGCACGCGCTCGCGAAGGAGCTCTTCGGTGGTTTCGGCGGGCTTCTCGCGTTCGAGCTCGCGGACGGCATCGACGCCTTCGATTTCCTGAACCGCCTGCAAATCGTCGTTTCGTCGTCGAACCTCGGTGACAATCGGACGCTGGCGATTCCCGTCGCGCACACGATCTTCTGGGAGATGGGGGCCGAGCGGCGCGCGACGATGGGCATTGCCGACTCGCTGATCCGCATCTCGGTCGGCATCGAGGACCGCGACGACGTTATCGCCGATTTCGCGCGAGCGCTCGACTGAGGCCGCCAGGCGTCGTCGCGGCTGCGACACGGCGCGCCGCCCGTGCGCCCAGATCGCAATTGGGATCCTGCCGACCCAGCGCGGGAACGTCTCGCGCGGCGAGCCCGATCACGATGGCGTTGTCGCCGGCCAGCACGACGTCGATCGTGACGATCGCGGCGAGCGCCGACCAACATTCGGACATCAGGAGGGCGGCCATTCCGCGAGGAGCGCGAGAATTATTCAGCGCGCCGATGAAACATCGCGCGGCTTACCGCCGGCCGCGTCGAACTCGACGTAGCTGCCGTGATCGTACCAGTCGGACAGCACCCACCGCTCGCATTCACGGTTGTCGACGACGAGGTGATGGCGCGCGGGACGGTGCGTGTGGCCGTGGATGATCCTCGTCACGTTGGCGGTCCGAAATGCCGCGTCGACGGCCTTCGCCTCGACGTCCATGATCTTTTCGGGCTTCTGCGCCGTCACGGTGCGGCTCCTGCCGCGGAGCCACCGTGCGATGCGGCGACGCCACGCATAAGGAAGCGCCAGGTAGCGCCGCTGCCAGCGGGGATCGCGGACGACGCGCCGAAAGCGCTGATAGCCCAGATCGGCGGTGCACAATTCGTCGCCGTGCAACAGGAGCGTCGGCGTCCCTGCGACGTTGACGACGATCTGCTCCGGAAGAAGCGTTGCCCCCGACGCGCGAGCGAAGCGCTCGCCCAGCAGGAAGTCACGGTTGCCGGCGATGACCCCGATCGGCACGCCAGCGCGGGTGAGTTCCACGAGCGTCGCGGCGACGTCGGCTGCAAACGGCTCGCGGAGCTGGTCGTCGCCGATCCAGACGTCGAACAGGTCGCCCAGCACGTAGACGCCTGCGGCGCTGCGGGCCGGGCCCGCGCAGAATGCATGGAACGCGGCGAGAAGCGCCGGTCGCTCCGGCGAAAGGTGCAGGTCGGACAGGAAGAGCGTCGGCTTCATCGGGGCCGGAGCGGGCGAATGGTCCGGCCCCGCAGGCGCGCTCCGTGTCCGGGCAACCCCGCCTCTGGGCTGGAAGCTCCGTCAGGCGGTTTCCTCGGCGCGAACGATCACGACATCGTCGCGCGGCACGTTCTGGTGGAAACCGCTGCTGCCGGTCGCCATACCCTTTATCCGGTCGACGACCTCCTGTCCGGCGACGACCTTGCCGAAGACGCAATAGCCCCAGCCCTGTGGGCTCGGCCCCTTGTAGTCGAGGAAGTCGTTGTCGGCGACGTTGATGAAGAATTGCGACGACGCCGAATGCGGCTCGGAGGTGCGCGCCATCGCGACGGTGTATTTCCGGTTCTTGATCCCGTTGCCGGCTTCGTTGGCGATCGTCGCCCGGGTGGGCTTCTGCTTCATCCCCGGCTCCATGCCGCCGCCCTGGATCATGAAGCCGTCGATCACGCGATGGAAGATCGTGTTGTCGTAGTGGCCGTCGCGGACGTACTCGAGGAAGTTGGCGACGGTCTTCGGCGCGTTCTCGGCATCGAGCTCGAGCGTGATGTCGCCGTGGTTCGTGTGCAGGATGACCATGGCGTCTCCCCCCTTACTTGGCGTCGAGGATGACGGCTTTGTTGATGATGACTTTCTCGGCTGGCACGTCGGCGGGATTGATCCCGGGCGGAACGGGGCCCGTCGCGCCCTTCGGCGCCTTCGCGATCTTGTCGACGACGTCCATCCCGGAGACCACCTTGCCGAAGACGGTGTAGCCAATGCCGGCGGGATCCGGCGAACGGAAGTTCAGCGATTTGTTGTCGGCGACGTTGATGAAGAACTGCGCGGTCGCCGAGTTCGGATCCGACGTGCGCGCCATCGCGACCGTGCCGGGGACGTTCAACAGGCCCGCCTTGCTCGACTGCTGCGCCTCGTTGACGATCGGGGGCCGGGTCGGCTTCTGCTTGAAGTCGGCGGTGAAGCCCCCTCCCTGGATCATGAAGCCGGGGATCACGCGGTGAAACTGGGTGCCGTCGTAGTACTTCGCCTTCACGTACTGCAGGAAGTTGGCAACGGTCGCCGGCGCCGCTTCGGGGTTGAGCTCGACCGTGAACTTGCCGGCGGTCGTGTCGAACTCGACCTGCGGATTGGCCGCGGCGAAGACGGGGACGGCAATCGCAGCGCAAACGGCGGCAGCGGCGATCAGTGCGGTACGTCGCAACATCGAGACACTCCTTTCAGGTTCATTTCTTCGGGACAAGCAGTTCGCGCGCGAGAGTGAGTTTCGCGGCGGCCGACTTGTTGCCCTTGTCGAGCTTCGCAGCCCGATCGTACTCCGCGGCGGCGAGCCGCGCGTAGATGTCGCCCAGATTTTCGTGCGCGACGCCCCAGTCGGGCGCCGACTTGACGGCGGTCTCGAGCGCGACCCGCGCGCTTTCATACTCGCCCTTCTGCGCTCGCAGCACGGCGAGGTTGTTCCAGGGTTCCGGCAGCTCCGGATAATCCTCGGTGAGGCTCGCGAACGTCGCGATCGCGGCCTCGACGTGGCCTTCCTCCGTCTGCACCATGCCCTTGAGGAATCGTGCCTGCGGCTCGCGTGGCCGCTCGGCCAGCAGCACGTCGAGCTTGGCGAGCGCGTTTTCGTACTGCTTGTCCTTGACGAGCGCCGCCGCATCCTTCAGTCCCTGCGCGTACTGCTTGCGCGCCTCGTCGGACAGGTCGCGGCCATCCTGCGCCCGGCCGGCAACGCTGACGATCGCAAGGACGACGAACCCGACGAGGAGGGCGAAGCGCGACATTGATCGGGGGTCGGAACGACAGGTGCGGCGCGGGAACACGGCGCGCAATTCTATCAGGATCGAAGGGCGTCGCCGCCGAGTCGCGCGACCGTTGCGTCGATCAACAGGCGCGCGATCGAGACGTGGGTAGGGAGTGCCGGCAGCGCGTCAAGAGAGAACCATTGCGCGTCCGCGATCTCGCCGCGATCCGGGTTGAGCTCGCCTCCCGCGTACTCGGCGGTGTAGGCGATCATCAGCGAATGCGGGAACGCCCAGGACTGACTCGCGAAATACGTGATGCCGGCGACATCGATGCCGACTTCTTCGCGCACTTCGCGCCGGATGCAGTCTTCGATCGTTTCACCGGGTTCGACGAAGCCCGCGAGTGCGCTGTACATCGCGCCGGGAAAGCGGTTCGCCCGCGCCAGCAGCAACTCACGGCCGCGGGTGACGAGGACCATCATCGCCGGCGACACGCGCGGATAGGCGACGAGCCCGCATGCCGGGCACTCCTTCGCCCGCTCGCCGTCCTTGTCGCGGGTCGGCGTTCCGCAGCGGCCGCAATAGCGGTGGCTGCGGTCCCAATCGGCAATCTGGAATGCGCGGGCTGCGAGCGCCAGCAGCGGTTCTGGCAGCTTGAAGAAAAGCGAGCGCAGGCCGGCATAGCGATGGCCGGGCAGCTCGGGCGCATCGTCCGCGAGCGACACCGCGACGCACGACGCCCCCGCGAGCTCGCCCAGGTAGTGCATCGTGCCGTTTGCGCCGGCGCGCGCAAGCGCCGCCACCGTCGGCACCGTCGGCGCATCGTCGTCGCCGGCCACGAGCAGCTTCGTGTCGCGGTAGGCGAACGCGAGCGCGCTGTCGGCGAGGGGCCGCGGCATCACGTGCGAGGGAACAAATCCGGCGGGAGTGTGCATGGAAGAGCGATGGCGTCGTCGCCGGATTATGGTCGTCGCGACGCCGGAATGGGAAGCCCGGTCAATGTTTGCGCGTTGCCGCCCGCCAGCCGAACGAACCGGCGATCGCGAGCAGCGCGACGCCGCCGCCGACAATGATCGGCGTCGTTCCAACGCGCTCGACGATGGTGCTGGCGCCGGCAACGCCGACCGCCTGCCCGACGAAGAGGCACGATGCGAACAGGGCGACCGAAGCGCCGCGTCGCTCGGGCGCCATCTGCGTCGCGTTGGTCTGCAGGGTGTTGTGGATCATGTAGAACCCGAGCCCGGCGAGAAACGCGCCGACGAGCGCCGGTGCCAAGGTCGTCCCGAGGCCGAGCATCAGGAACGCGACGCACAACGTGCCGCCGCCGGCAACGGCGAGGCGCGCTTCACCCAGTCGCCGGACCAGCAAACGCGAGAGGGCAGCGAACGTGAGGCCACCCGCGCCGAAGAGCATCAACGTGCCGCCGGCCGCCGAGAGCGAGAGTTCGAGCGTGCGGTGCAGGTGCGTCGCGAGGAACGCAAACGGACCGAAGAGCGCGGCGCCTTCGAGGAACACGGTCGTCAGCACGACGCGCGACCAGCGCTGCCGAAGCACGTAGGCGAAGCTCGAGAACAGTGACCGCGCGACGCCGTGCGCGGATTCGTGGGCCTGCGGCGCCGCGACCGGAGTGTTTCGCCGGTCCACGCGGAGCAGCATCGCGCACGCGAGCGCGAACCAGATCGCCAGCGCGACGAACGGCGCGCGCCAGTCGAGATGATCGGCGGCGTACCCGCCGGCGAGCGGGCCCGTCGCGAACCCGATGATCTGCCCAGTGAGGAAGCGCGCGAGGACCGGCTGGCGGTGTTCGTAGGGAACGGCATCGCCGATCCATGCCATCGACAGCGGGATCACCGCCGCGGCCGTGGCCCCGGCGAAAAAGCGAGCGATGACGAGCGTGCCGAATCCCGGCGCCAGCGCGCAGCCGAGCGCCGTGAAGACCGACGCGCCACAGGCCAGCGCGACGACACGATACTTGCCGAAATGGTCTCCCAAGGGGCCGTAGAACGCCTGCAGCAGGCCGTACGCGATTGCGAACGCCGTGACAACCTGCGCCGCGCTGCCGAGCCCGACCCCGAAGTCGGCGTCGAGGCGCGGCAGCAGCGCGTCGCAAACGCGGATCGACGCCGAGCTCGCGAATGCGGCGAACGAAAGCGCCGCGATCGCCCACGGCGAAACCGATGCGGGCATTGCGTTGCCGGCGGCTGCCGCCGCGTGACCGTCGCCGTCCGGCATCGTCGGAGCCGGAGGCGGTGCTACGCGAGCTTCAGCGGCAGGTTGCGGATCCGCTGGCCGGTCGCCGCCGCGAGCGCGTTGGCGACCGCCGGCGCAATCACCGGCACGCCCGGCTCGCCGACGCCGGTCGGCTTGTCCATCGAGGGGACGATGTGGACGTCGATTGCCGGCATCTCGTTGATTCGCAGCACCGGATAGTCGTGGAAGTTCGACTGCTCGACGGCGCCGTCTTTGAGCGTGATTTCGCCGTACAGCGCCGCCGACAGTCCGAAACCGATGCCGCCTTCCATCTGCGCCCGGATGACGTCCGGGTTCACCGCGATGCCGCAGTGGACGGCGCACACGACGCGGTCGACCTTGAGATGGTTGTCTTTGGAGACGGTGACTTCGGCCACCTGTGCGACGACGCTGTTGAACGATTCGTGGAGCGCGATGCCGCGGCCGCGCTTATCGCCATCGTTGCCCGGCGCGAGCGCCGTGCCCCAGCCGGACTTGGCTGCGACGAGTTCCAGCACCGCGAGATGCCTCGGATGCTGCGCGAGCATGTCCCTGCGAAACGCGACCGGATCCTTGCCGGCAGCCACCGCCAGCTCGTCGATGAAGGTTTCGGTGGAAAACGCCGTGTGCGTCGACCCTACCGAGCGCCACCACAGCACGGGCACGCCGACCGTCGGCGAATGCAGGTCGACACGGAAATTCGGTATCGCGTACGGCAGCGTCGCCGCGCCTTCGACGCTCGTCTCGTCGACGCCGTCCTTGACCATCATTTTCTCGAACGGCGTGCCGGTGAGGATCGACTGTCCGACGATCCGCTGCTGCCAGCCGATGACATTGCCCGATCCATCGAGACCCGCCTTCAGCGTATGCAGGTAGATCGGACGGTAGTAGCCACCCTTCATGTCGTCCTCGCGCGTCCACACGAGCTTGACCGGGACGCCCGACTTGCCCTTCGCGCGAAGCGCCTTCGCGATCGCCGCTGCCTCGACCACGTAATCGCCGGCGGGATTCGCGCGCCGCCCGAAGCTGCCGCCCGCGTAGAGCATGTTGAGCTTCACCTGCTCCGGCTTCAGTCCCACCATCTGCGCGACCGACGAACTGGTCGCCCGTCTGGAACTGCTCGCCGTTCCAGACTTCGCAGCTCGCGTCGGTGAGCTTCACGACGCAGTTCATCGGTTCCATCGCCGCGTGCGCGAGGTAGGGGAACTCGTAGGTCGCTTCGAGCGTCTTCGCGGCGCCGGCGATCGCTTTTGCCGCGTCGCCGTCGTTGCGCGCTGCTTTGCCCGGGGTCGCGGCGAGCGTCCTGTACTCGGCGAGGATGTCCGCCGACGACGACTTGATCCCCGTCGCGTCGTCCCATTCGATCTTGAGCGCGTCGCGGCCCTTCTTCGCCGCCCAGAAGGTCGTCGCGACCACCGCGACGCCGTTGGGAACCTCGACGACGTCGCGGACGCCCGGCACGGCCGATGCGCTCTTCGCGTCGAAGCTCTTCACCTTCGCGCCGAACCGCGGCGGGTGCGCGACGACCGCGGTCAGCATGCCCGGCAGCTTGACGTCCTGCGTGAACGTGCGCGGTGCCCGTCGACTTCGCTTTCGCATCGGTGCGCGGCACGTGCTTGCCGATGAACACGAAGTCCTTCGGGTCCTTGAGCGTCACTTTCTCCGGAACCGGCTCCTTGGCTGCAGCTGCGGCGAGCTCGCCGAACGTCGCCTTCTTGCCGTCCGCGTGGAACACGACGCCGTTCTTCACTTGGATCGAATCGGCGGGCACCTTCCACTGCTTCGCCGCCGCCGAGACGAGCATCGCGCGCGCGGCCGCGCCGGCCTGCCGGTACTGCTCGTACGAATTCGCCATCGCCGTCGAGCCGCCGGTGCCCTGCGCGCCGCCCCAGAACAGGTTGCTGTAGCGCTTCGCGTCGGCGGGCGCGCCGTCGCGCGGACCTGCGACCACGCGGCGTCGAGCTCCTCGGCGACGAGAGTCGGCAGAGCCGGTGTACGTGCCCTGGCCCATCTCCAGATGCTTGACGACGACGGTGACGGTGTTGTCGGGGCCGATGCGCAGGAACGCGTTGGGCTCGAACGTGCCGGCGCGGCATTGCCGACGGTCCTGCCGGGGCCGGACGCCTGCGCGGCGGCGGCGCCGGTCCAGATGCCGAGGGTCAGGCCCGCGCCGGCGGCGGCGGTCGCCTTGAGGAACACGCGGCGGTCGACGTCTGCCGGAGCTTGAGTAGCGGGGGCGCATGCGCATCGGGTTCATCGCGAGTCTCCTTCAGGCGAGGCTGCTGCGCCGCTTCGTGGATCGCCGCGCGGATGCGGACGTAGGTCGCGCAACGGCAGATGTTGCCGGCCATCGCCGCGTCGATATCGGCGTCGGTCGGGTGTCTTGTTCTTCGCGAGCAGCGCCGCCGCCGACATCACCTGCCCGGACTGGCAGTAGCCGCACTGCGGCACGTCGAGCTTCTCCCACGCCGCCTGCACCGCGCTGTGCCTTCCTTCGTCTTCAGGCCCTCGATCGTCGTGATCTTGCGCGCCCGCCTTGAGCGACGACAGCGGCGTCTGGCAGGAGCGGGTCGGCTGCCCGTCGACGTAGCACGGTGCAGGCGCCGCACAGCGCCATGCCGCAGCCGTATTTGGTGCCCGTCAGGTTGAGGTTGTCGCGCAGGACCCACAGCAGCGGCGTATCGCCGGCAACGTTCGAGCGCGATGTCGACGCGATCCTTGTTGACGAAAAGCGTAGGCATGGCGATCTCCGTGACAGAAGGGCGGCCCATCGGAAGGCGCCGCGGAAGCCGATCATGATAGGCCAGACGGTGCGCAAAGCTCAACGTAGACAATGTCGCGATCGCACCTACGTCAGCGGGGCAATCGCCTCCGGGTCGGCTATAATCTCTGATTGCGCCGAAGGGAATTCCGCCATGGAAGCCGAGCAAGTCAACCAGATCGCCGCCACGCTGGCGGGACTCCAGCGAACGCACCGCCGACCTGCGGAGGTATCTTTGACTTCGATGTGAAGGCGGTGCGACTCGAGGAGGTCGCGCGAGAGCTCGAAGATCCGAAGATCTGGGACGATCCGAAGCGCGCGCAGGAGCTCGGCAAGGAGCGCAAAGCGCTCGAAGGCGTCGTCGGCACGCTGACGCAGCCTCGACACCGGACTGACGCGACAGCGCGCGAGCTGTTCGAGCTCGCGCGCGCCGAAGCCGACGACGCGACGCTCGACGCGGTCGCCGCGCGACGTCGCGGCGATCGAGAAGGGCGTCGCCGACATGGAGTTCCGGCGGATGTTCAGCAATCCGATGGATCCGGCCAACTGCTTCATCGACATCCAGGCCGGCTCGCGGCGGCACCGAAGCGCAGGACTGGGCGGCGATGCTGCTGCGGATGTACCTGCGCTACTGCGAGCGCAAGGGCTACCGGACCGAGCTCCTCGAGGAGACGCCGGGCGAAGTCGCCGGCATCAAGAGCGCGTCGGTCAAGGTCGAGGGCGACTACGCGTACGGCTACCTGCGCACCGAAGTCGGCGTCCATCGGCTCGTGCGCAAGAGCCCGTTCGATTCCAATGCGCGGCGGCACACGTCGTTCGCGAGCGTGTTCGTCTATCCGGAGGTCGACGATTCGATCGAGGTCGAGATCAATCCGGCCGACCTGCGCATCGACACGTTCCGCGCGTCGGGCGCCGGCGGCCAGCACATCAACAAGACCGATTCTGCCGTGCGCATCACGCACCTGCCGACCAACATCGTCGTCCAGTGCCAGAACGACCGCTCGCAGCATCGCAACCGCGCCGAGGCGATGGCGATGCTCAAGTCGCGGCTCTACGAGCTCGAGCTGCGCAAGCGCCAGGCCGAGCAGCAGAAGCTCGAGGACTCGCAAGACCGACATCGGCTGGGGCCACCAGATCCGGTCCTACGTGCTCGACCAGTCGCGGATCAAGGATCTGCGCACCAACTACGAAGTCGGCAACACGCAGGCGATGCTCGACGGCGATCTCGACGATTTCATCGCGGCGAGCCTGAAGCAGGGGGTGTGACGATGAACGACAGGAACGAGAAGCCGCCGGCCGTCGCCGGCCGCCCGCGGCGGACGAGAACCAGATCATCGCCGAGCGCCGCGCGAAGCTCGCCGCGCTGCGCGCGCGGGGACAGGCGTTCCCGAACGACTTCCGGCGCGACGCGCTCGCCGCCGACTTGCACGCGCGCTACGGCGCGAAACCAACGAGGAGCTGGAGCCGCTGCACGCGTCGGTGACGGTCGCGGGCCGGATGATGCTGAAGCGCGTGATGGGCAAGGCGAGCTTCGCGACGATCCAGGACATGAGCGGCCGCATCCAGCTCTACGTGACCGCCGATGCCGTCGGCGCCGAGCGTCCACGACGCGTTCAAGCACTGGGATCTGGGCGACATCGTCGGCGCGACAGGGCAGCGTCTTCAAGACCAAGACCGGCGAGCTTTCGATCAAGGTGTCGTCGATCCGGCTGCTCGCGAAGGCGCTGCGGCCGCTGCCCGAGAAGTTCCACGGCCTTGCCGACCAGGAGCAGAAATACCGGCAGCGCTACGTCGACCTGATCACGAACCCGGACACGCGCGCGAACGTTCATCGCGCGCTCGCAGATCGTGCAGGCGATCCGCGAGTTCTTCGTCGCGCGCGGCTATCTCGAGGTCGAGACGCCGATGATGCACCCGATCCCGGGCGGCGCCGCGGCGCGGCCGTTCGTCACGCACCACAACGCGCTCGACATGGAGCTCTACCTGCGCATCGCGCCCGAGCTGTATCTGAAGAGGCTCGTCGTCGGCGGCCTGGAGAAGGTGTTCGAGATCAACCGCAACTTCCGCAACGAAGGGCATCTCGACGCGGCACAATCCCGAGTTCACGATGCTCGAGTTCTACGAGGCCTACCAGGACTATCGCTACCTGATGGACCTGACCGAGACGCTGATCCGCGAGGTCGCGCAGAAGGTGCGTCGGCACGACGACCGTCACGTACCAGGGCACGACGATCGATCTGGGTGCGCGGTTCGACCGGCTGACGATGGCCGAGGCGATCCACAAGTACCATCCGCAGTATCCGCTCGCGGAGCTCGCGAAGCCCGACTACCTGCGCGTCGCGCTGGCGCCGTTCGACGCCGAGGTGTTCCCCACCGACGGCGTCGGCGTGCTGCAGCTCAAGCTGTTCGAGGCGACGACCGAAGACAAGCTCGTCCAGCCGACGTTCATCGTCGCTTATCCGGCCGACGTATCGCCGCTCGCACGGGCGAGCGACGCGAATCCGGCGGTGACCGACCGCTTCGAGCTCTTCATCACCGGCCGCGAGATTGCAAACGGGTTCTCGGAACTGAACGATCCGGAGGACCAGGCGGCGCGCTTCCGCGCGCAGGCGCAGGCGCGCGAGGCGGGCGACGAGGAGGCGATGTACTACGACGCCGACTACCTCCGCGCGATGGAATACGGGCTGCCGCCGACGGCGGGCGAGGGCATCGGCATCGACCGACTGGTGATGCTGCTTGACCGATGCAGCCCGTCGATTCGCGACGTGATCCTGTTTCCGCAGCTCAAGTCGGAGGGTTGAACGGAGGATTCCACATGGGACTGGACTTCCGCAGCGACACCGTGACGCGGCCGACCGCGGCGATGCGCGCGGCGATGGCTGCCGCACCGGTCGGCGACGACGTGTTCGGCGACGATCCTTCGGTCAACGCGCTCGAAGCCGAGGTCGCGGGGCTGCTGGGGTTCGAGGCGGCGCTCTTCGTGCCGTCGGGGACGCAGTCGAATCTCGTCGGCGTGATGACGCACTGCGCGCGCGGGGACGAGTACATCGTCGGCCAGCAGGCGCACACGTACCGCTACGAAGCCGGCGGCGCGGCCGTGCTGGGTAGCGTGCAGCCGCAACCCATTGCCAACGCCGCCGACGGCACGCTGCCGCTCGATGACATCGAAGCTGCGATCAAGCCCGACGACGCGCATTTCGCGAAGACGCGGCTGATCGCGCTCGAGAACACGATCGGCGGCCGGGTACTGCCTACAGGCTACACCGCCGCGGTGCGCGAGCTCGCCGACCGGCACGGCCTCGCGATGCATCTCGATGGCGCGCGGCTGTGGAACGCCGCGGTGAAGCAGCGGGTGGAACCCCGCGCGATCGCCGAAGGATTCGATTCGGTTTCCGTTTGCCTGTCGAAGGGCCTGGGCGCGCCGGTCGGTTCGGTCCTGTGCGGCAGCGGCGCTTTCATCAAGGCGGCACGCCGCTGGCGCAAGATGCTGGGCGGCGGCATGCGGCAGGCGGGAATCCTTGCCGCAGCGGGACGCCACGCGATCGCCCATCACGTCGCGCGGCTCGCCGACGACCACGCCAACGCCGCGCGCCTCGCCGCAGGCTTGAGGAAGCATTCTGCGTTCGCGGTCTCGACACCGCAGACCAACATGGTCTTCGTGGATGTTCGCGATGATCTGGCCGACGGCTTCGCGGCGCATCTCGCTCGAGCGGGCGTTCAGATCACGGGAAAGACGCAACAGCGATGGGTCACGCACCTCGACGCGTCGAGCGAGGACGTCGATCGGGCGATCGGGATCGTCGACGCTTTCTTTCGCTAGCGTTTGCCCCGATGGACAAGCGTTACCCATCCTTCCGCGAGTTCTACCCGTTCTATCTGTCCGAGCACGCTAACCGCACCTGCCGCCGGCTGCATTTCGTTGGAACGGCGCTGGTTCTGGGCTTCATTCTCGCCGCACTGGCGACGGGCAGCCTCTGGTGGTTCGCGGCGGCGCCGGTCGCGGGCTACGGCTTCGCCTGGATCGGCCATTTCTTCTTCGAGCACAACCGCCCCGCGACGTTCACCCATCCGCTCTACAGCCTCATCGGCGACTGGGTCATGTTCAGGGACATCGTCATCGGGCGCATTCCGTTCTGAACCCTCGGGCGTGAGCTACGCCGACCCGGCCGGCGGATTAACCCAGATCAACCGGCGTCCCCCTTGCGGGGCGTAGAATCGGGCACATCTTCGGCAGCATCATTTCCCCCTTCGCGATGAGTCATCACACCGTCGACCTCCAGCTCACCGGGATGACCTGCGCTGCCTGCGCGGCGCGGATCGAGAAGGTCCTGAACCGCGCCGAGGGCGTGCGCGCCGCGGTCAATTTCGCGACCGAGACGGCTCGGGTGGAGTTCGATGCCGACAAGGCGACGGCGGACTCGCTGATCGCGCTGGTCCGCAAGGCCGGCTACGATGCTGCGCCTGCGGTCGATCCGTTCGCGCAGCCGGAGCACGAGGCGCACAAGGAAGCACGCCGCTATCGTCGCGACCTGTCGACGTTCGCGCTCGCCGCGCTCCTCACCGCGCCGCTCGTCGCGCAGATGGTGTTCATGGTGAGCGGACGGCACGATATCGAGATGCCCGTGTGGCTCCAGTTCGCGCTCGCGACACCGGTGCAGTTCTGGGCCGGCGCCCGCTTCTATCGCGGCGCATGGAATGCGGTACGCGGCGGCGCCGCGAACATGGACGTGCTGGTCGCGCTCGGCACGACCGCCGCGTACGCGTTCAGCATTGCCGTCTGGTTGATTCCGATTTCCGGCCAGCACGTGTATTTCGAAGCGTCGACGGTCGTGATCACGCTGGTGCTCCTGGGCAAGCTCCTCGAAGGTCGGGCCAAGGCGAAGACGGCCAATGCGATCCGTCATCTGCTGAAGCTGCGGCCGCCGACGGTGCTGCGCGAGCGCGACGGCGAAGTGACCGACGTGCCGCTCGCTGCCGTGCAGGTCGGCGACGTGTTCGTCGTCCGCGCCGGCAGCAGCATTCCGGTCGACGGGCAGGTGCTCACCGGCGAGTCGGCGGTGAACGAAGCGATGCTGACCGGCGAGAGCGAGCCCGTGGCGAAGACGGCCGGCGCGGCGGTGCTTGCCGGAACCGTCAACGAGACAGGCCCGCTGCGTTGCAAGGCGACGGCGGTGGGCCAGGCGACGCTGCTCGCGGGCATTGTCCGGCAGGTCGCTGCCGCGCAGGGATCGAAGGCGCCGGTGCAGCGGCTCGCCGACGCCGTTTCGGCACGCTTCGTGCCGGCGGTGCTCGTGATCGCCGTGATCACACTGGTCGCGAATGGCTGGTGGCTAGACGACTGGGCCGCGGCGCTGATGCGCGCGACGGCGGTGCTGGTGATCGCCTGCCCGTGCGCGCTGGGGCTCGCGACGCCGACGGCGCTGATGGTGGGCGTAGGACGCGGCGCCCAGGCCGGCATCCTGATCAAGAACGCCGCGGCGCTCGAACGCGCGCAGAAGATCGACACGCTGGTCGTCGACAAGACCGGCACGCTGACGGCCGGCGTTCCGAGTGTCGCCAGCTTGCATCCCGCGAAGGGTTTTACCACCCGCGAGCTGCTGCTGCTCGCGATGTCGCTGGAGCAGGGGGCGACGCATCCGCTCGCCCGCGCGATCGTCGAGCGCGGCGCGGAACTCGAGCAGAAACCGCTGCCGGTGACGAATGTCCGCGTCCACGCCGGACGCGGGGTCAGCGGCGAAAACGGCGTGCAGACGATCAGGCTGGGGTCGCCGGCATTCCTTGCGGAAGCCGGCGTCGCGATCGAAAGTGCGGATTTCGCGGACGCGCGGGCGGAAGGCCGGACGATCGTCGGCGTCGCCGAGGGCGAGCGCCTGGTGGGCTGGATCACGCTCGCCGACGCGCTGCGCCCGAATGCGGCCGCAGCAGTGGCGACGCTCGCCGGTGCCGGTGTCGACGTGACGATGCTGACCGGCGATCATCCCGCGCCGGCGCAAACGGTGGCCAAGGCGGCCGGCATCACGAACTGGCGCGCCGAACAACTGCCCGAGGACAAGCGCGCAACGATCGTGGCGATGCAAAAGAAGGGCAAGCTCGTCGGCATGGTCGGTGACGGTGTCAACGACGCTCCGGCGCTGGCGCAGGCCGACGTCTCGTTCGCAATGGGGGCGGGCGCTGGCAGCGCACTGTCCGCAGCCGACTTGACGCTGCTGCGCAACGATCTCTCCGCGGTCGCCGCAGCCATCGACCTGTCGCGCGCGACGCTCTCCAAGATCCGGCAGAATCTCTTTTTCGCGTTCGTCTACAACGTGATCGGGATCCCGCTGGCCGCGCTTGGCCTGCTGTCGCCGGTGATCGCCGGCGCGGCGATGGCGGCAAGCTCGGTGTCGGTCGTGGGCAACGCGTTGCTGTTGAAACGCTGGCACCCGCCGAACGCCACCGCGGCCCCGCCGCCCCCGCGCGGCGAGCACGCAAAACCGCCAACGCTGCAGACGGCCAAGATGCCGGAATCCTATCCGATGAAAGAGGAAATACGATGAGCATGCAGACCCGCGAATTCGCCGTCGAGGGCATGCATTGCCAAGGCTGCGTCAAAAGCGTCACTGGCGCCGTCACGCAAGTGCCGGGCGTCAAGCGCGTCGACGTGTCGCTCGAGAAAAAGACCGCGACGGTCGAGTTCGACGCCGCGGCCGTCGAGCCCGCCGCGATCGTCGAGGCGATCGAAGGCGCGGGCTTCGAAGCGCGTGCCCGCTGACCGCGCCGCGTGGCTTTGGCGCCAGCTCGCGGCGATGGCATAATCCGCCGGTCGGGGTGTAGCGCAGCCCGGTAGCGCGCTTGCTTTGGGAGCAAGATGTCGGAGGTTCAAATCCTCTCACCCCGACCAGAATAACGAAGCAAATCAATCGCGTGCAACGCGCGGTCTAATGAGCGACCGACTAATACGATATTAGCCCGTTTCGCGTCCCCGCCGCCCAAAGAAATCGACATTCGCGCTCTCGAATCGAAAGCGCATTTCTGCAGCTAGTGCGCTGGCGCATTGTCATCGAGTGCGGCTGCCGGTGACGCTTTATCGCCCGCAAATCGCGAATTCTCGGGGGAACACTGCAGGCGCGCTACTAGCCCGTGCGCGTGGTCGTCCGCGCGTTCGCGCATCGCGAAATGCGCCGATCCCGCGAAGTCCCAGATGTCCGTGACATGCAGGTCACCTGGCGATGAACTGGCGTTAGCAGACTTCTCCTTCCGCCCAATGAGCCGCCATTCGGTCTCGCCCCGGACCGCGGTCTTTGGACGCAGTTTCGCCCGATCGGCGCTCATTCGTTTTTGTAACCAACCGTGTCCTCTAAGTCAGCCGCACCGCTCTCCGACAGGAGGCGGCGCGAGCGACCTAATCCCTGCACTTCGCTGATTAGTTTCGTAACAATTCGAACTCCGCGGAGAGAAGCCGCGCTGGCAGACTGTTGTGGCCCCCTCGACGGAGCCCGTACGGTGGCCGCAGGAACCGTAGCAAGAACCCCGCAGGTGCATCTCATCAACCCGCTCTGGGATTGGAACGGAGGTGCCGAACGGCGCACTGTAGAGACGTGGCGTTTACTGCGGACATGGGGAAATGTGGCCGTCTGGTCGGAATACGCGCCGGCACCCGAGTTCGCGGCAAGCCTTCCAGTGCACCGCATTTCCCCGCTTCGGCTATCGATGCCCTTCGGGGGCACCATCGTGTTTGTCGGCGTGTATTTCCGCATCGGGCACTGGATTCGTCTTGCCCGGCCACGACGCGTCGTTATTCTCTATAACACCGACCAGCCCGACCGGCTCGCCAAGAACGTGCGTCGCATCGCCGGCTGCGGGTGCCACGCCGAAGTTGTCGCATCGTCGCACGCGCTCGCTCGCCGTTTGGGCCGGAGGCTGCCGCTACTCGAAAGCCCGATCGAGCTATCGCCATTTGTCGGTGCAAGTCGTCCCGAGGGAAGGGCGTTCACCGTAGGACGCCTGAGCCGCGACGACACAACCAAGCACCACGACGACGATCCCGAACTCTACCGGCGGCTCGCCGCTGCCGGTTGCCGGGTCCGCATCGTGGGAGGAACCTGCCTTGCGGGTCGCTTGTCCGGAACGCCCAATATCGAGTTGCTACCCGCGGGCGCAGAAAACAGCGTGGCCTTCCTGCGGTCCATCGATTGCTTTCTCTACCGCACGAACGCGCGCTGGTTCGAGGGCTTCGGCCGTGTCGTGTTCGAGGCGATGGCGACCGGGCTGCCGGTTGTCTGCTCATCGCAAGGCGGCTACGCCGATTACTTGACCAATGGCCGTGACTGCCTGCTTTTCGACACGACGGCAAAGGCCGTCGAACAGGTTCTGCGCGTGCGCGACGATGCCTCGCTGCGCCGTCGGCTCGCAGCGGTTGCACCGGTGACTGTGCAGGTGGTTGTTGGGGATCCGCTTTGGCGGCGCACTCGCGATTTTCTGTTCACGCCTTCACCGGGCAGCGTGTACCGCGACCCGGAGCGATCTGCGCGACTGGGATACCTAGCGATCGGCGGCTGACCCGGAACCAAGCCGTGGCGGAACCGAGGGCACCGCATTCTTCTAGTCCGCCCTGCGGGAACAAACCCGCATTGGCACCTGCGCAGAGTGGTATGCGTGAGGGGCTGCGGCAACTCCACAGGCGCTGGCGAGCCATTCGCGAAAATCTCGGGCGCCAAGCGGCGGCCCGGTTCGTCGGTGACCGCGAGTACCTCAGTTCGCGCTACCGGCGGCAGTTTGGACGCCTTCCCAACCTCGACCATCCGGGTACGTTCAACGAAAAGATCTTGTGCAAGATCCTGCACGATCGGCGACGTTATCTCACGCTTTTCTCGGACAAACTTCGAGTACGGGATCACGTTCGCCGCACGGCGCCGCAGCTTTCACTGCCGATTCTGTACTGGTGGTCTGATCGGGCCGACGAACTCCCGTTTGAACGCTTGCCCGACGCGTTCGTGCTGAAGGCGAATCATGGCAGCGGCTGGAACGTCTTCGTAGAACGGAAGTCCCGCGTCGGCAAGGAGACGCTGGTCGCAACCGCACGCAGGTGGCTCAAGTCGGACTTCACGATTGTCGGTCGCGAATGGTCGTACCGCGACATCCATCGCGCGGTCTACGCCGAGGAGATGCTGCCGGGAAGAGGCGGCATACCGCCGGCGGATTACAAGCTCTTCGTCTTCAACGGCAGGGTTCGGGTCATCCAGGTCGACGAAGGACGCTTCACCCACCACACGCAGGTACTCTACGACGAGCGCTGGAACGTCATTCCCGGAGCCGTAGCCGCAGTATCCGGAGCCCCGGGACCCGCCCCGCGCTCGCTGCGGGCGATGATCGCGGCCGCGGAGGCGATTTCGCTCGGCGTAGACTTCGTGCGCGTCGATCTCTACGACATCGATGGGCAGGCTGTCTTTGGTGAACTGACGAATTCACCCAACAAAGGGCTCTCGCCATTCCGTCCGGCATCACTCGATCACTTGCTGGGGGATTACCTGCGGCTTGATGATTTTGTGGCCGCGGGACCCGTGGCCGACTATCGTCAGGCGGTGGACGACTGGGGGTCTGGGCGGGCCGCTTGATGGTGTTAGCTCAAAGACCGTTGGGGCGCAGCGGCTGGGAAGGGGCGTGCCCTGGGACCGGTAGCACCGTTTGCAGCCGCGGTTGACCAGGCATGGTGACCGAGCCCTGCGTGCACGGTGCTGATGGCCGGGGTACGGAGATCGCTATCCAGCCGCCGGAGCTTCTCGCGGATCTTTGGCGCCCCCCAGCTGGGTCGCTCGCGCTTGAGCTGCGTCGACTAGAGATCCTGGACGAATGCGATCATCCGCTTGCGCTCGTCCGGATCGGGTAGCCGGCCGCGCAGCGCGCCCATATTGTCCGCCATGTGCGCCGGATTCGACGTGCCGGGAATGACCGCGGTCACGCGCTCGTCCGCGAGCAGGAACTTGAGGAAGAACTGCGCCCAGCTTCCGGCGAAGCTCGTCGCCCAGGCGGGAATAGGCTTCCCCGCGACCGCGCGAAACAGCCGCGCGCGCCCGAACGGAAGCGCAGTCAGCACGCCCGCCTTGACCTCGGCCGCGAGGGCCAGGGTGCGCGTCCCGGCCGTGCGATCGTCGATCGAATAGTCGATCTGCACGAAATCCGGCTTCTCGCGCTCGAGCACGGCCTCGACCGCGGGGAAGGAGCCGTGGTACGTGGAGGTGATGCCGATGTAACGGCAGAGCCCTTGTGCCTTCCATTCCCTGAACTGCGCGAGCGACTGTCGCGGATCGCGCACGTTGTGGAGCTGCAGCAGATCCACATTCGCCGTTGCAAGCCGCGCGAGCGATCGCTTGAGCTCCTCCGCGTCCGGCTCTTCGAGCTTGGTCGCGATGAAGACGTGCTCGCGCAGATGCGCGGAGGCAATCACCTTGCCCAGCACGACTTCGGCATCGCCGTACGTGGAGGCGGTGTCGATCGAGTCGCCCACCGGCGTCGACCAGCGTTGCGACCACGTCGGCGGCGCTGCGCGCGTCTGCTTCGTCGTCGCGGTTGAAGACGCTGGCGGTGCCAAGACCGACCGCCGGCAGGCGCTCGCCGGTGCTCGGGATCGGGCGCGTCATGAATGCCGCCGCCTTGTCTTGCGCAAGCGCGCGCCGCGCGAGCAACGCCGCGGCTGCAAGCAGGTTGAATTCGCGGCGGGTGATCGTGGTCGATGTTCAGTCTCCTTGCCCGGCGTGCCACAAGCTCGGCCGCGCGCCGCTCCTGCGTGCGTCCCAGCGCGGCCGACAGCGCAAGCCAGCCGGCCACCACGGGCAGCGCGACGAGCGCAATGCGCGCCGAGCTTCAATCCCAGCGCCTGCAGGCTGTCGAAGACCCAGCCATACAGGGCGTCGGACCCGCGATAGACGACGACGTCGATCAGGTTCTTCGCTTTGTACTTTTCCTCGCGCGCGACAACGGTGAAGAACACCTGGCGCGCCGGGTTGGCGATCGCGAAGTTCATCCAACGCTGGGCGACCTGCACGACAACGACGACGGCGAGCGTCGGCGCGATCGCGAGCGCGGCGAAGCCCACGACGTACACCGCCGGCAGCGCGCCTGCGGCAACGCCGGTCCCGAAGCGCTCGATGAAGCTTCCGGTCGCGAAGACCTGGGTCGCCAGCGTCAGAGTGCCGACGGCCAGGTCGATGGTCGCGAAGATGCGCGTCTGCGCGGCGGCACCCTGCACCGCCGCGGCGACAAGGTGCGCCTGCTCGAAATAGAGGATCGTCGCGCCGAACGACAGCAGGCTGACCCAGCGCCGACGCCGAGCAGATACGGCGAGCGGAAGAGCTCGGGCAGCGCGGCGAACGCACTGCCGCCGAGCGGCTCGCTCCTTCTCGCGCGGTGTCGCGTCTGCGCGTTCGCAGTGCGCTCGAGCCGGTGAGCGCAGAACACCGCGAGTTCGAGAAGCACGATGGCGGCGATCAGCAGGTTCGTGGGCCCGAGCGGCACCGAGAGGCCGATCGTGATGATCGGGCCCAGGAGTGCGCCGGCCGTTCCTCCGGCGCCGATGAACCCGAAGAGCCGCTTTCCTTGCTCGCTCGTGAAGATGTCGGCCAGGAACGACCAGAACACGGCGACCGCGAAGAGGTTGAAGACGCTGACCCAGACGAAGAAGACGCGCGCCACCACGACCGTCGCCACGTCGAGCGTGAGCAGCAGCCAGAACAGCGCAAGATTGGCGACGAAGAAGTGATAGACGATCGGAATGAAGCGTGCGCGCGCGAGCCTCGCGACCAGCGCGCCGTAGAGCGGCTGCGCGACGAGCAGCGTGACGAAGGTGGCGGTGAAGAGCCACGGCAGCGCCTTCACGCCGCCGGCGATACCCATGCGGTCGCGCAGCGGTCGCAGCACATAGTAGCCCGCGAGCAGGGTGAAGAAATACGCGAAGGCCCACAGCGCGGCGGCGCGCTCCTCCGGCGTTGCGGGCAACGCCTGTCGCAGCCAGCGCGCGGCGGCCGTCACGGAGCGAGCGAGAGCTTCTGCTTCAGTTCGGCCGCTGTCACCGGTTGACCGTAGCCGGGCGCGCCGCGCTGGAAGCGGCGGGCGTCGGCGAGCTTGCCGACGACGACCGGATCGAAGCCGGCATCGCGCACCAGTTGCGCGGCCACCTGCACCGCTTCGGGATCGTCGCCGGCAATCGGGAATCGCGAGCCTCGGATCGGGACGGTTCGCCTCGCGCGCGAAGATCGCGTAGGACATCGTGTTGAACGCGCGCACGAGGCGCGTGCCTGGCAGATATTTCTGCGAGGTCACGCCGATGCCGTCGCGCTCTGCCTCTTCGGCGATGGTCCGTCGCGGGCAGCGACGGCGTTGCCGGCATCGAGCACGATCTTGCCCTTGAGCGCTTCGCCGTAGTCGCGTCCGATCTGCGGCAGCGCCCCATAGGGCACCGCGATGAACACGACGTCGCCGAACGCGATCGCCTGCGCCACTGCGCCGGCGCTCGCGAGCGGGCCGAGCCGCGCCACCAGATCCTTGAGCTCGTCGGGATGGCGCGACGAGAACATCACCGGATGGCCGGCTTTGACCCAGAGCCCGCCGATCGTGCCGCCGATGTGGCCCGAGCCGATCACGCCGATACGCGACTTGCCGCTCGACGGCGACTGCGCGCCAAGGCGCAACGGCCGCAGCGCAGCGGCAAGAAAGAGTGCGCCGCCTGCGACGAGCCATCCGCGGCGACCGTGAGCGAAAGACTGACGTTCTGCCGACATCGGAACCTCCCGCGATGTGAAAACCCCGGACGGTTCGACCGAAGTGCAGCCGCGCGGTTCCGCCATTCCTCTTGGACGCGGTCGCGGACGCCGGTTCGGCGCCGGCCCCGGAGTGACCAATCGTTCATGCTGCCAGGATTTTCGGTGGCACGCAGGGATGCGCTACGGGGCAGGGCATGGCGTCCTCATTGCACGATGGCAAAGATAGCAGCCCTTGGCCGCCGCCAATTTGTCCATGGCGTCAGCCGTAGGCTGTGCCAGGACTTCGGAATTGGCGCTGACGACCAGGAAGAGCGCGGCGGCCCAGCCGACGCTGTCTGCCCTCCAGAATTTCGTTTCCGTAACAGTAGCGCGAGCGCGGGTCCATCGCCATAACCGCGGAACTGCACTGCGTGGTTCGCTCAGTCATGGGACAAGGCAGGCAGCCGATGGGATCGCTTGGACTCTCACGCCGGCGACGCGAACGGCGCCAACACCGGCGTTCGAGTCATTATTCTGCTCACAGCGAGGCCCAGCAATGAACAATTTGTAACAATTCTTCGCTGGCGAATCACGATTGAGTGGCGACTATGCCGCGGATCGATTGTCAGAAGGTCGTTGCCCCGCGGTTGGCTGACTCTGCAAGCGCAGAACCTACGAGTGCCTTCGGGTGAAGCGCTCTTCGGCTTGAGCGAGGTGACTGATCAATATATGAGACAGCATATTGACGCCGATACCCGCAAAAAGGACAGGCAGCAGGTAGAGCGGCGTGGCCAGTTCCGAGGTGAAAATGGCATCGTCGAGCATGGATGGAGTATGTTTCGCCATCTCTGCCAGGCGTTGAAGGAGAAATATATCGATTCCGGACAGCACGATCAGAGTGATGCCCAGCAGGAGCACGGTGTTGCGCGAGATTGACTTCTTCAAGAGTGCGTAGACGTAGACGCCAATGGGCAAGAAGAGCGAGCATATGATCAGCGCAAGGAACTCAAATTCAAGAAAGACGGAATTGCTCATCGTGTTCCGACCGTTTCGGTATCGACGGCAAAGGTCAAACTGTGGCCTGTAACCGGCCGTGCGCGAAGCGATCATGCTCGACGGTCGCTTCGCTTGTTAAAGCCGGCGGGAGCTATCCGTGTCGATGCCCACGCGCTCCGCCAATACCTTTGCCAAGGTCGCCATAGATGGCCGCGCGCGTAGCCTTGATCTGCGTTTCGGCAGCGGCGACGGCAGCCTGATCCGTCTGCACGGCGCTCACATTGTTTGCCCGCTGATCGGAGTAGAGTTGCGTCAGCGCTGCAGTGAGCGCAGCTTGATCAGGTTGCAAGAGGGGTTGCGCGTCCTGGCGAAGCTGACCGAAGTCCTGCCCCAGTTTCATGTGTGCCAGACGCAGTGCGGTACGGTCTGCCGCTACGCCGGCGGAATTGCCTGCCGCCTCGTCCGTCTTGAGTTGCTGCATGAGGTTCTGGACCTGGATCTGATCCTGCTGGATCAACGCACGATCGGCCTGTACGTTTGCTGGAAGCGCGCTTTGGGCTGCAACGGGAAGCGCCACGATAGACGCCGCAAGTGCGGCGAGAGCGAGCGAGATGTACTTCGAGGTCATGCTGATCACCTTGAACGAGTGTGTTCCGGATCGGAACATCTTGTTCGACAAATGTGGCCGTTCCTCGTTTCAAAGCGAGATGTACGGACATGTTGCAGAGCGCGCCCGTCGAAACACTTGGAGACAGTTGGGGGGGGTGTCGGACTTCCCGTAACGTCGTAGCGCGCAATCACGATAGGGGCGTTCGACTGATGTCGTGGCGGTTTCCTTCAAGGATGGGTGCGATCAGTTCGGCGCCGCCCTTGAGCAGAGCGACGGCACGCTGATCGGTGATCGGATGTGCGCCAGTTGCGTTGCTGGGCGCGCCGACGGAATGCGAGGTCTCAGCGAGAACGTGCCCGGAGCCCGGAGAGGTTGCGCGAGCCGCCGAATGCTCTGATGAATATCCGTTCGGGGCCCGCCGGGAAGTCTGCTAACCGCGGGGAAATGCTGGTGGGTCTTTTCGGCCATAGAGCGGCCGTTCATAGAGTTCACGTCGAACTTGACGATCGACTTCGTACCATGACCACGCCCGCTTCCTCACAAAGCGATTTCGCACACGGCTGTGGACATCAGTGGCCGCGGCATGCAGTACAACGCGGCACGCCGAAAGAGCGGCAAGCGGAATGGAAAGAAGCTTCGAAGTCATGGTGACCTCCATAAGTAAGTGTGCTCCCTGGTGGAACACTTCTTTGATCGCACCCGGCGCTCACTTGACGAGCAGATCAGCCTCGTCACCGAGCCATCGTCGGGCGTCCTTGGTTAGCCACTCGCTTGCTACTACATCGGACTTCAGATTCGCATCGAGGTAGGCGGTGGTCACGCTCTGCGCCTGGCCAAGCTCCGCCGTCCAGGCGGCCGGCGAGGGGGAGTGTGATGACGAGGGATTCGCACGACCGGGTTCATTGCCACCACCTCGGCGCCGTCCTTGGGCGCCGCTGCCACCGCCTCGATGGCGGCCCGTGCCGCTGCCCTGATTGGTCCCATCGCTGCTCTGTGACCGTGGGCTGTCCGCCTGCGCTGAGGTGCTGCTATCCGCGCCCGGTGTCTCCTTGCCAGCGATCAGGGCGTGGGGGGCGGCAACGAGGCTCAGCAGGTATTTCTGTCCCGGCGGCATGTGGTCGAACGGGGCACGGCGAATCGCCGGCACGGTCACCAGGCCATATGGATCCGTGTCTTCCATGCTGGTTACGGAAAGGACGGATACGTGGATCGGTGCAAAGCGCTGTTCAAAGCCAGCCCCGGCAAAGTCGGCATAAGGACTGAATGCGATAACGCATTTGACACTGGAAGGCAGGGCAAACGGTTCGGTGCCGTTAGCGCTTTCACCGGCGGCCGCCATTGTCGTTTGCGCACCGAGTTCGAACCCGGTGAGTGCGACGCGCGACGTGTCGACGCCAGCCAGCGCGCCACTATTCCGGCGGCGTTCCAGCTCTGCAAACAGTTCACGCAACATCGCAAGACGCTTGTCAAGCGCGGCCTGGGAGAACTGTTCCTTCGCCAGTTCGGAGAAGTCGCCTCGGCGGGCAGGCGCGGTAGTCCATATCGTTTCGGCATTCGCAACCGGCTGATACGCGAGCACCGCGTAGCCAGCTTGTGCCCATGCCTGCCGCCAGGCGATACCGGCGTTGGACGACTCCCCCAGCCCGGGCAGATAGATGACGAGCGGATAGGGGCCGCTTCCCGGCGGCCGCAGCAGCGTGACCTCGATAGGCTCGTCCCCAAGTGTCCAGCGGTCATGGATCGTCGTGGTGGCGTAGCGCTGCTCCGCCACGTATCCGGGTTGACGCGGCGGCCTGGGCGTAGATTCGGCCACATTCGGCCGTGTCGCTTGCTGGCACCCGACGACGGTGAAGGCAAGCATCAGCGAGAGGCATGCAGTGTTGCGAGGCAAGCGTGGAACAGGCGCCCGGCGCGCCTTGACCGAGAGTCCAAGCATCGAGATCTATCCGGGGGTCGATCCGCGCACCGACTTGCTACGCGACGCCAGTTGAATTGCGATCGCCGCCACCGATGCGCTCAGCGCCGCCATCGTGGTCGTGTCGCGCGATAACATCACAATCACTTGCTCCAGCACCGTTGGATCGCTCTGCTCGACGTAGCTCACGAGTTCGACCATCTGATTCGACGTAATGCGTGCTGCATCTTCGAGCGACACAGATATGCGCGACCAACGTGCGAACTCCACGTACTTGGCGAAAGCGCCGCCGGCCAGGACCGTCAGCGCCAGCGGACCGATCGGCATCAGCAGGCGACGCAGCAGCCGAGCCCGAAAGGCCGGGGGGGCTGTTGGAACGGTTTCGGCCACGATGGCGGCGATGCGACCGGGTGTCGTTCACGGGAATGCCGTCGAGGAGTGGTTTCGGATCTTCAGCGACATCGTGCGGTCGGTGGTTGCCCTGCTGCATGAGCGCCATGGGAAGCCTCCTGCTTTCACACCAATCGCAATGGGACGTAGATCTTCCTCATGCCACGCTGTATCAACAGCGCCGCGGACTTGTCGGATCCATCTACCGCAACGTTTGCTTGAGCGGGCGTGTTCACCGGTCGACCATCGATGGCCAGAAGCAGGTCGCCCGGTTGCAAGCCCGCGCGTGCAGCAACGCCGCTCACGCTCTCGATGAGGACGCCATAGGCAATGCCGGATTCGCGCTTCTCGTCCGGTTGCAGCGGCCGCAGCGCCAAACCGAGACGCCCAGTGGGGTGGGCCATCTCGGCCACGGGTTTTCGAACGGAATCGACCTTGGCGTCATCCAGACGGGCATGCAGACTACGCGTCGCTCCCCGACGCCAGATGTCGATGTCAATCTCGTCCCCCGGTTGGGCGAGGTCAACCATTGCCGACAAATCAGCAATGGCGCCGACAGGGTGGCCGTCAAAGGCTTTCACGACATCTCCGCTCTCGAGACCGGCACGGTCGGCCGCGCTGCCGGGCCTGACATCGACGACCAGCGCGCCCTGCGGCTTGTCAAGCTTGAACGACTCCGCCAGTGTCTGATCCAGCTCTTGCATCTTGATGCCGAGTTTTGCGTGGCGAACCTCGCCCGTACTGAGAATCGCCTCTTCTGCACGCCGAGCCACGTCGATCGGAATCGCGAATGACAATCCTGGTAGCCGCCGGTGCCAGAGTAGATACTGGGAATTGACGCCGATTACCTCGCCGCGCATGTTGATCAGCGGCCCCCCCGAATTGCCGGGGTTTACCGCGGCGTCGGTCTGAATGAATGCCACGGCCCCATCACCTGGCAGTGACCACTTTGGTGGCGCTGATCACGCCGACGGTCACCGAGCTTTCGAATCCGAATGGCGAGCCTATGGCCAGCACCCATTCCCCCACCCGAAGTGGCTGAGGCTGTGCAAGCGACACGGCGGGCAAGTTGTTCGCGTCAATCTTGAGCAGCGCAATATCAGTCAGTCTGTCGGTACCGACTACCTTGGCACGAAACTCTCTACGGTCAGTGAGCTTGACCACTACTTCTTCGGCGTCGCTGACGACATGCGCATTGGTCAGGATCACCATCGGACCGAACGATGAAGCCCGAACCCTCGGCACGCATTGGCAAACGCATCTGCGGCAGGCAGACGAACTGCTGTTGAAAGCGGCGCAGAAATTCGCTCATGGCATCCGCTTCGGGGTTCGTAATTGTTGTCACTTCTTCGCTCTGCAGTGTCGCCGACCGTCGACACCGCGTGCATACCGATGACGCTGATGTTCACCACGGCCGGAGCGAACTTGGCAGCGATGCCCGCCGTGTCAGGCAGCGGTGTCGAGGCCGATGGCGAGGGAGGCACGGCAAGTTCCTGCGCGCTGCCGACTGTGTAGAACCCGAAGGAGACCGCGGCCATCGCGAGTACGGCAGCAATAGCGAAGACAGATCGGCGTTGCGAGTTGCGATCGGTGTACACGGCAAGGCTCCAATGTTCAGGGAGGCAGGCGAACTAAATGCGCTTATGATCTAACGGGCGCTTAAGGTGGTTTGTCTGTTCAAGTAGGCGAACGGCAGCGGCCGCGGGCACTCGCTCCATCACTGCGAGTCCGCCGTGAAGCGCAGACGCAGATTGAAGGAGGCGCCGGGTTCGAGCGTCATCGTGTAGCTGCGGCGCACCTTTCCGAGTTCGGCGGTGACGTGATACGTGCCTGCGGGCAGAGGGATATCAACGAATGGCCCGGCGTCATCGACAGAGTGCACTCGGACCCCCTGCAGGGTGTCGATGTGCAGGCATAGCTTTGCGCATTTGTCTCTCTCAGTGCGTATCCCTCCCGACAATTCTCGGAGTCGTCTTAGCGGGGATTCGAAGGGTCGAACGCGGGATTCGAGCTGGTCTTCGGCGTGGATCACGAGGCGCGCCGGCGGCACCGCTGCGGCACGTGGTGAGGTGGATGTGTCCAAGGGAAGGATTCCTAGCGGCTTCTGGGGGAGAAATCGATAATCTCTGGCACAATGCGCGTGGCGGTCGCCGGACTGACGCTGCTGGCATGGGGGGGAGACCATTGCATTGCAACGTTGCCTTGCTCTCGACGCGAATGACGGCGCCATGGTTCGCTGGTCCTTTACCGATTTCTCCTCCACAAACGACTAGGCTGCGAAGACTCGAAGCGACGAGCCAGCTTGACGGCCGCGGTGCAAGCTTCGAAGTCAAAAGGCTTACCCTTGTGTGACAAATGCAATGTGCCGTGCGGCGAGCCTAAGCACCGGTCACGTCGGGGCCGCAGCCGCCGCTTTGCCTCCAGCGACCCGGCGAGCGCGAGCCCGTCGTACCAGCACGGTGACCAGCACGCCGGCGGCGGCTGACGCTGCCAGTGCCGGTGACGCCGCAAGCGTCTGAGCCAACCCGTCGACCGCCTCGACGCTGACCTGCTGGGCGTAGGCGACCAGCGCCACAACGTCGCTTCCGCGCACACTCACGACATCGTCGAGTCGGACATGCAGGTCCTGCCACCCCGCGCGAAAGCGGATGCTCGCAAATATGCCGTTTGCTATCCCTAGCAGCGACAGCACGCCCAACGGTCGTAATAGCTGCTCGAGCAGACGACCGCGCTCGGCCAATGGTGCGGACTCGTAGACTCGGGCCACGAGGTGCGGAACCGCGATCTCCGTGGCCGGGAGGCCGGGCTCATTCGCAGTAAGGGCAGACGGAATGTCGGAGGGATCGCAACGCTCGTCTCCGGCGCTCGCTCCATGATCGGTTATCGAGCAAAACGCGGGCCTGGCAGCAGCGATGTTCGATTCACGTCTTGACTCCTTGACATTCCATACATCATGCGTCTGCATCGTCACCTCCCCAGGGAGTTGGAGTCCAGTCGATGGCGTCAGAACGCCACGCGCAATCCGAAGGTGTACCGGTCGTCGTCGGCGTGGACACCAAGGCCATCATGACCCTCCCAGGTTCCGCCCACCTTGACCGTGCTGCTCAGGGAATACTGCGGACCGAGAGCTAGGTTCGACACGGTCTCGTTACTGTCAGGCCCCGTGACCGCGATATCTACATGGGTGAGTGCAAAGGGCGCGAGCAGTGTCGATTCGTCGTCCACAGGAGCGGCGAAGACGGCGTTGGTTTCCTCGCTGCTGTTGTCAAGTGCTTCGGGCTTCTGGTCGTTGCGGCCCGGTCTGGCGACGCCATCGGCAGATGCAGCGCCCTCGGGTGGTTCGTAGGTGGCAATCAAATTCCCGCTGAGATGGACGCCATCGCCGGCGTATGCGAGGGTATCGACTTCAGCGGTCTGCGCGGGAACGGTGGTGCCAACCTCGGGATCTGCTGCCCGAACGGGTATTGCGCAGAGGCTTCCTGCCAACATCACGGTAGCAACCAGGGGATTGAGATAGAAGTTCGTCATCATCGATTGCCTCTTCAATAGACACGCATTCAATTTGCGGTGCGCGGATGTGATCATTCACCCGTCGGTGACGCAGCAATGCGTCGGAAGCCATGGCCGGACATTGCATCTGCAATCAACGCGGCGCCTTCCCTTCCGGGCTTGAGCCATCGAGCCTGAAAGGACCGGAGACTCTGGATACGGGCTAACTCGGCGACACGGAACGTTACGCCTTCGCTTGGGGATACGAATGGCGGCACATCGTCATCCTGACGGCACCATGCCGGTCCCGCGAGGCGCGGGGACTTCGGGCGGGTGCGCCGCCCATGGTCCGAATAAGTCAGGAAGCTGAACTGTCGCGGCTACGCGGCGTCAAAGTGTGTCAGCGTGCGATAACGCGATGCAGATCATGTGCATCGTGAATGCGCGTGGGGCGGGGAAGCCGAGCTACTGGTGGGAACCTTGCACTGCGACGAGAACCCTCGCGTCTTGGCAGATAACCCGACCCCCGCGGTCCACGGCGGTTAGGATCGATCGCGGGTCGAGGCTGGCGAGAGGCAAGCCGCCGTCCGAGTTTGGCTGAGAAATATTTTGAGCAGGGTCCGGTGTTATTGGGACACTCGTATCTTCGCACAGTCATAAACGTGTGAGTGGCGTGGAGGCGACACCATGAAATGGAATGTTTTCCTAGGTGGTGGCTTTCTGCTTGCTGGGTTGTTCTGGGCCGCGTCACCGGCATTTTCTCAGTCATCTCCCCCACCGTCCGAGAAGGCGCGAGAGGTCGAAGCGCTGGTAAACAAGGCTGCGGCACTCATCGACAGCGAAGGCAAGGCTGCCTTTGCGGATTTCCGGTTGAAGGACAGTAAGTGGTTCCACGGAGACACGTATTTGTTTGTCTACGATCTCAAGTCCAATGTCTTGTTGAATCCTGCCTTTCCAGCCCGAGAGGGAACCAGGGTTACCGGTCAGAAGGATGCTAACGGCAAACTGTTTCACGATGCCATTATTCAAACCGCGGAAACCAAGGGATCGGGATGGGTCGACTACATGTTCCCGAAACCCGGGCAGACCAAGCCATCTCAGAAATGGGCTTACGTAAAGGCAGTGAAGATCGACGGAGTTCCGGGCCTAGTTGCGTCGGGCTTTTATCCCGAATAGCCTCTAGGATAGGCACCGACAGGTCGCGGGGCATGTCCGGCTGTTCGTCGAATCGCGGGCTCGCGCTCACCCTGCTGATCAATGCTGCGGCGACCCTCTGCCGCAATCCGAGCGACAGCTTCCTCTAACTTCAAAGGCGCGTGAATTGCAATGCTGCATTGATTGGCCCACAACGACTCATGGCTTGGGAAGGATGAGGCCGTGGGTCTCTCATTTTGAAAATGAACTCCTATCTCTTGGCCATGTCTTAACGCTACTCCGCAGGACTCCCGTTATCACACTTGATGTTGTTGTCAAGCAGGTGATTCCGGAGCGGGAACTTCCCGAGCCACTCGCCGCCAGTGCTGCTTGTTGAATAGCCATTCCACGACCGCGTCAATTGAAGGACTTGTCGCGATGAAACAGCTCCTAGTTGGTATGGCCACGGTATTGGTGTCGGGTTTATGCGCAGTGCAACAGACAGCAGCGGCAGATGGGGTCTATGTCGTCAAGCCAGTGGCCGAAAAGAGAGTCAAGCAACTGCCAGATGGCCCCCTGTATTGGCGGATCGAGAATTTCCCCACCCTAGCGCAGGCGCAGGCCGCCATTGGTCCCGATCGTTGGAATCCAAACACGGTAAGTTACGACGGCGCGACGTCGCTGGCTGCTGAAGTCGCGGGTAAGGACTGGCTCTTTACGCTCGGTCCCAAGGGCGGCTCGACACCTGGTGGAACTGAGGTCGCCGAGATCGGGCCGGTGCCCCCCATCACCGCGCCCGAGTATCTGCTCCGCATCAATTACGGTTCTGGGCCGCCCGGAGCCAAGACACCCCAGCATAGCCATCCGGGCTCCGAAGCCTTCTACGTTATCTCCGGCCAGCTAGGCCAAAGAACTCCGCAGGGCGTTAGTCATGTCGAGGCTGGCCACTCGATGAATGGACATTCTGCCGGTATGCCGATGGAAGTCTTCAACAGCGGCACGACTGACCTAAGCGCCCTCATCATGTTCGTAGTGGACGCGACCAAGCCATTTTCGTCTCCAGCCCAGCTCCACTCAGCGATGTGATGCTTCGCCGCCCACAACTGCGGGACGACACACTGCGTGCCTGCCGCCCCAACGACGGCTCTTAGGAAGGCGATATGACCGCAGTGGGTCGCTAGTTCGCATTCCCCCAGCGGCGGCGTACGGCTCCTTACCGTCTGAAGCGGTCGCCTTGTCATTGTCGGCCAACGACAACTGATGGCCCAACTCTACCGGATGATGGCTGCCGCGATCTGACACAGGCCGTCAGATCAAATCTCGGCTGAGACATCTCAACGCAATACTTCGGCTAGCGCATGCGCGAGTTGCGCACGCTGCAGCGGCTTGGCCAACACTCGGTTCACGCCCGCATCGGCGGCCCGCGCAGCCAAGAGCGTTCCGCCATATCCGCTGACCAACAGTACTGGCAGCTTCGGCGCGTGCTCCCGCAGTGCCTCGGTGAGTCGCGTTCCGCTGAGTCCCGGCATCACTTCGTCCGTAATCACGGCTGCAAACCGCTGCGGAGCCTTCCGCAACGCCTCCAATGCCGCGACCGGGTCGCTAAAGCCTATCGGCTCGTACCCCAGCCCTTTCAACAGCTCTTCAGCGAGACCCACCAGCACGGGTTCGTCATCGACGACCAGCAAAGTCTGCCCGGCGCCGCCGGGTGCAGCCAGCGGCGACTGTGAGGCCGAACCGGTAGCGTCTGTACATTCAGGAAAGTACAGCGTAAAGCGGGCACCGGCCACGGGAAGACTCTGCACGTCGATCGCACCGCCGAACTCGGCAACCACGCCGTGCACGACGGCGAGGCCCAGCCCCGTGCCGCCGCCTGCGCCGCGAGTGGTGAAGAACGGTTCAAACAAGTGTTCCATGACCTCGGGCGTAATGCCGGAACCCTGGTCTGCCACGGTCAGCACAAGATAATCCCCGGGTTCGACTTGGCCGTGGGACAGCACGCGTATCGCGTCGACGTGCCGACGCTCCAACTGGATGCTGAGCATGCCCCCCTCGGGCATCGCCTGCATCGCGTTCGTGCACAGGTTCGTGACCGCCTCGAATACTTGAGTCGGATCACCGCGCAGCTTTGCCCTGCGAGCTTCTAGCCGGCGTTCGAGTACCATTCCTGGGCGCAAAGAGGCTGACAGCAGAGAAAGCGCCTCCTCGACGATGGTTTCCAATTCGAACACGATCGATGTTCGCGCGCCGCCACGGCTGAAGGTCAGTATGCGTTGGACCAGCGATTTTCCGCGCAACGCCGCCTGCAACACCTTGTCGAGGTGCCGTGCCTGGTCGCTGCCCGGAGACGCGGCATCCTGTGCCATTTCGCAAAATCCCACGATTGCAGCGAGTACGTTATTGAAGTCGTGCGCCACGCCGCCGGCCAGGGTCCCCAGCGATTCAAGCTTGCTCGAGCGCGAGCGTTGTGCCTGCAAGGCGCGCTGTGCCTCGGCTCGATGGCGGTGAGCGCGTCGCACCGCGTACATCGACACTGTCGTGATCGCCAACATCAGCGCGAGCGCTACCGCCGTCAGCCGTACGGCTTCGCGCCATGTCGCGAGAACGGCGCTCAGATCGCGCGTGAACACGACTTTCACCCCGTAGTGCGATAGCGTGTGGACGGCGACCAGATGTTCGCTGCCATCACGAAATCGGAGCACTTCCATGCTCTGCATCCCGGCCAGGCGCTGGGCGACGCCGGCCTCGTCGAGCGTAGGCGTGGCGACTATCTCGCCGGCCAAGCGCGCGCCGTCACTGCGATAGATCGCCATGCGCGCATCGGCCGCAGGCGAGGCAGTGGAAAAAGCGCCGAGAAGATCCGAGGCGGGAATGGCGGCCAGAATCCAGCCGCCGACAGTTCCCGGCGATCCGGTAAAGCGAGTGGCCAGCACGACCAACGACTCGTGCGCGACCGCGTCGATGAAGGCACGGCTGACGGAGGTCGCGTCCTCGCCCAGCGTGTCGAGGGCCGGCAAAAACGATTTCGATTCCGGTGCAGGCGTTGCGTCCGACGCGGAGAGTACTTGCCCGTCGCGGTCAACCAGCCATAGCGTTCGCACCAGCGGCATCAAATCGGCGCGCGTGTGCAATGCGCGACGTGCCTCGGTCCCGGATGTTGGTAGACGACCGTCCCGCAATTCGTCCCGCATTGCGTGCAGGCCCTCTTCAGCGCCCTGCAGGCCGCGATCAATTTCTCCGGTCAACGCGAGCGAAAGGAGGCGGAGTTCGCGAGCCTGCCCTTGGAGCGTGTCTTGACGCAGCTGGCGTAACGCGAGGGTCGCGATCAGGGTCAAACCTATGAATGCGGCAATCAGAATCCACCACGACTGCGGCGCGGGAGCTCGCTGCTCAGGTGCAGGCTGCATGCGCTATGATAGCCTGAGGGCGTTGATGACGGTGCTTGGCCGTACGGGTCGCAAATGGTGCGGATCGCCCGCTCGAAATCATGGATACGTCCACTGCGCCGCACATACTTGTGATTGACGATGATCCCGGTGTTCGGGACTTGGTGGTCGAGTACCTTACTAAGAACGATATGCGCGTCAGCGCCGGTGTCTCGGGCCATGAGATGTTCGAGATCATGGACCGGGAGGCGATCGACCTCGTGCTGCTCGATCTGAAATTGCCCGGCGAAGACGGCATGCAACTGGCGCGCGCGCTGCGCGAACGCGCCACTGTACCGATTGTCCTGCTTACCGGGCGCAGCGAAGAGGCCGACCGAGTGATGGGACTGGAACTCGGCGCCGACGACTATGTCACCAAGCCTTTCAGCACGCGCGAATTGCTCGCGCGGGTGCGCGCTGTGCTGCGGCGCTATCAGGTGCAGGCGACACTGCCCGAGCGCGACAACACACGCCGAGCGTTTCGTTTTTCCGGATGGGAGTTGAACCTGCGCACACGGCGCCTGATGTCACCAGACGGCGCAGCCGTGCAACTGTCCAACGGGGAGTTCAGTCTGCTCAACGCGCTATGCCGCGCACCACAACAGGTGTTGACCCGTGACCAGTTGCTTTCGATGTCGCGTCTGCACGAGGCCGAAGTTTATGACCGTACGATCGATGTGCAAATCCGGCGACTGCGACTCAAGATGGAGACTGATGCGACTAGTCCCAAACTGATCGTTACCGAGCGAGGCGCCGGCTATCGGTTGGCAAGCGAGGTCGAGACGCTGTACTGACATCCATAGATGAGCTTCATTAGATTCGGCTCGATGTGATTAAGGACGGCCTCGATGACAGGGCGCAGCACGTGAATTTCTTGCAGGAGCGTGGCCGCGGTACGACGGAGATCGTCCACGTGCCACGGACCTCCCGCTCGACGGACTCGCCGCTCCAATCCTTCTTGTTCAATTCGTCCGGGGGGGTGCGGCTGCACAATATCGGCACGCGCATTAGGATGTCGGCGCGTCTCCAACCACTTGGATCGAGACGGGCCGAAGGCGAACAGTCGAATGACCCCATCGCGGCTCGAATGGCTCGCTGGAAAGTGCGGCCGAAGACCGGCCAATATACTAAGTCTGGCAGGTCACGGTCTAGCTAGCTACGGCGAATTTACGCCAAACCCACAGCGAAATATTAGCGGCCTTGAAGTGAAATTGGTTTGGCATCAATGTGATAGGGTCTCATTGCGCATTTGCTTTGGGAGCAAGATGTCGGAGGTTCAAATCCTCTCAACCCGACCAGATTTTCATGCCGGATCGGTCGCGCGAAACGTGTGATTGATCGCGGCGTCTGGCAGATACTACGGCGACTGCGGACCATTCGACGGCGGGCCTGTTGATAGGTCCGCCGTTTTATTTCGATGACCGGGTGCGAATCGGCATTCGCGGACGTCTCGCGGCACCTCGGGTCATTACGTCGCCGCATCATTGTGCATCTCTCCTGGCGCAAGATGTCGGAGTTCGAATCCTCCACCCCGTACAACGAAGAAACGCTACTTAGCTCGGGGACATTAGAACGATTTCTGCCGCGCTGCGCTTCCGACTTAGGTTTCGCGCCGCGCAAGGATGGCGATGATCGCGTCGTCGCAATCCTCGTGCCGGAACGCCGAAGGCACGAACTTTCGACCGTGGTTCTGATCGAAACACCATCGGTCGTCCAAGAGCGGCACGGTATCGGCTGTCCCGCGCGATCGAAGTGAGCATCGCCGGCCGTAACTGCGGATTTCCCCCGCATGAAGGACGGGCGCGGCTGCGCGGAGCCTTTCGAATCGATTCTTTGAAGGGCACGGCGAGGATCGCATCCGTGACCCGTCAAGCGTTGTTCGGAGTCGAACATGGAAAGATCTGGCGCGGAAGTGGATTTGCTCATCGTCGGTGGTGGACCCAGCGGGCTCGCGTTGGCTGCCGAAATCAAGCGCCTCGGGGTTTCGGTCCTGATCGTAGACCGGCTGCCGGCCGGCGCAAACACGTCGAGGGCGTGCGTCATTCATGCGCACACCCTCGAAGTGCTGGAGCCCTTGGGCGTGAGCACGCAACTGCTGGAGGAAGGAGTCAAGGTCCCGATATTTCGGATTCGCGACCGCGACCGCACGCTTGTCACCATCGATTTCGCGGAGATCGACAGTCCATATCCCTTCACCCTGATGAATCCGCAGGATCGTACCGAGCGTCTGCTCCTTGCCAAGTTCCAACAATTGGGCGGCAACGTCGAACGGCCCGTGGAATTCATCGGCTTCGAAACGGACGGAGCGAACGTCGTCGCGACCTTCGGCGCCAACGGCGATCGATGGAGCGTCACGAGCCGGTGGCTCGTCGGATGCGACGGAATGCACAGCAGGGTCCGGGAGCAGGCAGAAATCCCGTTCGAGGGCGCGGCCTATGAGCAAGGCTTCGTCCTGGCCGACGTCCGCCTGGACTGGCCGTTGGGCCGCGACGAGGTCACCCTCTTCTACTCGCCGAAAGGGCTGGTTGTCGTGGCGCCGCTACCCGAGGATCACTTCCGCATCGTCGCGACCGACGATGCCGCTCCGGAAACCCCGACCCTCGAGTATGTCCAGGCGCTGCTCGACTCTCGGGGCCCGACGCTCGAGCGGGGACGTATTCGCAATCTGGTCTGGAGCTCACGCTTCCGGATCCACCACCGGGTGGCGAGCAGCCCCCGCAACGGACATGTCTTGCTATGCGGTGATGCAGCTCACGTGCACAGCCCCGCGGGTGGACAGGGTATGAACACCGGCATTCAAGACGCCATTTCCCTTGCTCACGTCCTGGTCGACACTTTGCGCGACGGCGATGAGGGTCGTCTCGACGGTTGGGCGGCAGCGCGGCATCGGGTTGCAGCCGACGTGGTATCGCTCACCGATCGGATTACCAGGATGGCGACGATGAAATCGCCTTTTGGCCAGGCGCTGCGCAACGCCGCCATCGCCTTCGCCGGCCATGTCCCGCCCATTCGCGCCGCCATCGCGCGCAATCTCGCCGAGCTCGATGCCCGCTGATTTCCTCTGGCAAGCGCGCTGCGTGCCACGAGCAGGAAGGGATGACGTTTCGCTCGGAGATCCACAGCGACGCCAATCTGTCACGGCAGGGTCTGCCGCAGACAAACCGCATGACATCCCGAAAGGACTTACCCCATGCAACCACGGTTGAACTACACGCAGGTTTCGCCCGGCGCGCTCAACGCCATGCTGCACCTCGAGGCCTATGTCGCGAAATGCGGCCTCGAGCGATCGCTCGTTCACCTCGTCAAGATGCGGGCCTCGCAGATCAACGGCTGCGCCTATTGCCTCGACATGCACTCCAAGGACGCGCGGGCCGAAGGTGAAACCGAGCAGCGGCTCTACGCGCTCGATGCCTGGCGCGAGACGCCGTTCTATTCCGAACGCGAACGCGCCGCGCTGGCGTGGACCGAAGCGCTGACGCTGATTGCCCAGACGCACGCGCCGGACGACGTGTTCGAGGAAGTGCGCACGCAGTTTTCCGACCAGGCGCTCGCGGATCTGACGCTCGCCATCGTCACGATCAATGGCTGGAACCGGATCGCGACGGGTTTTCGTACCGCGCCGGGCACTTACCAGCCGGCGACGCGTGCGCGACTGAAGAAGGTCGGCGAGCACTAGAAGCCGTCGTGCAGGTTCCGTGGTAGGAAACGATGTCCCGCGGGCACGCGCGGACAGGGAAAGCCTCGACGACGTGTCTTCGCGGCGTGTAACGCTTTAACCAGCTCTACAGCGCCTTCGACTCGCGCGGCATCGCGAAGACTGGCGGGCCTGGGCGGCAGCCCGCCACAATGCTTCGGAAAATCCGCTGCGCGGCATCAAGCGAGGCGCATCTCGCGGCCCTGGTGATCACCACAGGCGAATCTGCAAGTGGGCGGTAGCGCGGTATTCCGGAATCACGGAATCCACGGTCGAGTCCTCGAGAAGCCGGATCTCGACGCCCTCCATGCGCAGGCCGGTCCGTTCGCAAAAATCCTGGATCCACTTTTCCACATCGGAAGCGATCGCTTGCTCGGTGGCTGCGGCGATTTCCTTGAGTTCGACGATTTGCATGATGTCCCCTAAGCTCGGCGAGCAACGCTCGCGTTAGGAATGCTACTGCGCAGGTGCGCAGCAAACAACTGCTCATTTCAGATCCTACGACCCGCGTTTCCGGGTTGGGTCGAGCGATCGAGGTCACGAAGTCGTGGCGGCGCGCGCCGATCTACTCGCCTCGGGCAGGTTTCACAACCGAACCCATCTCGGCAGTCGCATAACGAATGTGGACGTCGCGCTGCGGGAAGGGAATCTCGATCCCTGCTGCAGCGAGCTTGCCGAGGACCGCCATTCGCAGGCCGTTTTGCGCCTGCAGCCCGACATCGATGCTCTCGACCCAGGCAAAGAGGCGAAAGTCGAGCGAGCTGTCGCCGAAGCCGGTAAACAGCGCGCGCGGCTTCGGCGTCTGTTGCACCTCGGGCACGTCCGCCGCCGCGGCTTCGAGCAGCCGCAAGACGCGCTCCGGGTCGCTGCCGTAGGCGACGCCGACGTCGATCTCGTAGCGACGTGCGCGATCGGACAGCGTCCAGTTCGTGACCTGTTTCGACGCCAGGTCGGCATTTGGAACGATAACTTCCGCGCCTTGCCCCGTCCGGACCGTCGAGCTGCGCACGCCGATGCGCTTGACTTCGCCGACGACACCGCCCACGTCGATCTGGTCGCCGACGTTGATCGGACGCTCGAGCATCAGGATGAGGCCCGAAGCGAAGTTGCTCACGACGTTCTGCAATCCGAGTCCGACGCCGATGCCGAGCGCGCCGGCGAGCAGCGTGACCTTGGTCAGATCGATGCCGAGCGCGGCCATCGCGAGGACGGCTCCCGTCACCACGAGGACGTAACCGACGATCGTCGAGATCGCGATGGGCACGCCTGTGCGCAGATCGAGTCGCGGCAGGATTTCGTGGTCGAGGACGAAGCGCACGAGCTTGGTCACGGCCCAGGTCATCGCGACGACGACGAGCGCGGCCAGCATCGCGGTGAGCGTGATCGTCACATCGCCCACGCTCACGTGCGTGCCGGTGATGAGCGTGCCGAGACGGATCAGGTCGTCGAGTGCCGAGTACGACACGGCGAAGGTCAGCACACCCGCCAGCCACGCGAACAACACCGCCACCCAATGCAGCGCGCGCAGAATCGCGTCGCCACGCTCGCGCACGCTGCGCAGGCTTCGCGCCAGCGGCGTCGCGAGGAGCCCGGCGGAGGCGCGATCGAGCGCCCAGGCGACTGCGGCGAACGTCAAGGCATATCCTGGAACGATCACCAGCGCGGCGACGAGCCCCATCGCTATGCTCGCGTAGCCGAACAGGCTCACGATGACGGCAATCACGAGCAGAACGATGATCGCGCGCACGAAGCGGTCGAGCAGCGCGCGCGGCCATCGCGGGAGAATGCCGGCCAACGCGCCACCGCGCCAGTCGTGAACGAGCGCCGCCCCGAATGGGGCGATCTGGACGACGAGAAGCAGCCAGTCGGCCGCGGGGCTCATTTCCGCGACCACTCGAAATTCGTTGAGGAACAGCGCGAAGCCGAGCGCCCACGCGGTGGCCGGTATTCCTATGGCATAGCTGCGGGTCGCGACCGCGGCGGCAAGCAGCGGGAAGCAGAACCAGACTACTCGATAGAACGCGAACGGGGCCGGTGGCGCGAACGCTGTGATGCACGGCAGCGCGACCACCAGCGCGCCGCATGCAGCGGTGCCTACGGAGAGCGGGCGCGTTGCGACCGGACCGGCGGCCGCGGCAGGCCGACGCAGCAATACGAACAGAAGGACTGCCAACGCGACGAACAGTGCACCCACACGCTGGCCATGTTGCCGGAAGTAATCAACGAGTTCCTCGCGGATCAGGCGCGCGTTTGCGCGCAACTCGTCTGCCGGAAAGCCGACCGCTCCCGGTGTCCAGACGGGACCCCCGACGGCGGCGTGCAGGGCGACCCGGATCCCCTCGCGACGTTCGGCAACGCGGGAACGCAAGGCGTCGAGGCGCGACTGCAAGCGCACCGCGCGCTCATAGGCGATGAGGAACTGGTCGCGGCGTGCGAGCAGGGGTTGCCGCAGGGCCCCAAGCTCGGGGCCGACCGCCTCGATGCCGCGCTGCACCTCGGCGGGCGACTCCCGCTCGCTCGCGAGCTTTGCGCGCTGCGGCCACAGCGCCGCCTCGCGATCGAGTCGATCGAGATCGGCGACGAGCGTCTGCGTCTGGCGGGCCAACACTGTGGCGGCTGCGCTCACGTCGCGTTCGCGCTGCCGGATGTGCACGTCGAGCGCCTGGAGCTCCATGTACCGGACGCGGGTTGCCGTGTCGTGACGTTCCTCGAGCGCCTGGAAATCCGGAGCGAGCGCAGGCGCGTCCAGCGGCGCGGTCAAGGCCGCCAGATCGGAGGTGTCGCGCAGCGCCGCCGCGATCTCGCGGCGCAGGCTGTCGGTGCGCGCAAGTTCACCGACGATGTCGTAGAGCGTGGCCGGCGGCGGCGCAGCGGAGTCGGCGCCGACCGCGGCGGCCGAGACGAGAAGGAACGCAAGCACGACGGCGGCGCGCCCGCGGCTCAAGGCGGCGACGGCTGCCGAACGCATGATGAGCTCGATTTGCCGGGCAGGCTATCCGCACGCGCCGCCAAGCAACCCTGTCTTGATCTCCGGATTCGGGGGATCTGCGCCGAGCCAGATCGAGAGAAACGCCTTGGCGAAATCGTCGCCCTTGATGGTTCCCTTGGCGGCGCCGTTAACGTTCACCTGCACGCCCGCGCCCGGCGTGAAAATAAAGGTCATCCGCTGGCCCGTCTTAACATCGGTCATCCAGCCGGTGAGCATCGCGATGCGCTCCTTGAGCGCCGGCAGTTCGCCCTTCGCATTTTTCTCGAAGCCCTCCTCCCATCCCTTGGAAATGTCCGCGGCGCCGACGTCGCGCACGAACTGAAGGATCAGCTCGCTCGGCGACCCCGCGCCGAGGATCGCGTTCGGATCGCTTGACCTTTTGGCGACGTACAGCGCCGCAACGTAGACATTGACCTTGAACATCGTCGCCTGACGCAGGCCGAGGCCATTCAACGTCAGCGTCGCGCCGTCGACTTGGGCCGTGTCCGGAAAGGAGACACCCTTGCATTCCTTGCCCTGCGCGACGCCGGCAGCCAACGCAGCGGTCAACGCAATCACCAGTAGACTCCGTCGCATCCCGTTCTCCCCCGTTTTCCGATATGTTCCAAAGCTTCGTTTGCGCCCCCCGGCGCTCGCCGCCGAGTATTTCGCGTTTGCCAGTCCGGGTCAACCTCATGCGCCGTTCAGAGGCTGGACGTCGCCCGGATCACTCGTTCGCGTAGTCGGCATCCTCTTCGTCGTCCCACGTGTAGCGACGACGCGGTGGTATATCCAGACGCCGCAGCGCAAGAGCGAGCGCGAGGCCGATCAGCGCCGCGGCCAGATGCGTCTCCCACGACACGTTGGGTTCGATGGGCAGCACGCCCCAGACCAGCGCGCCATACATGAAGCAAACCAGCAGCGACGCGGCGATCGCGCGCCTGTCGCGACGGATCAAGCCGGCGACCAGAATGTAGCTGACGAGGCCATAAACCAATCCGCTGGCACCCACGTGGGACGACGCCCGGCCGAACAGCCACACCGCGATGCCAGGTCCCAGGTAGATCGCCGGCAACACCCTGAGCGCAGATCGCGGATAGAGGTACAGCATCGCCGTGCCCGATACCAGCAAGGGCAGCGTATTCGCGAACAGATGGGCGAAGCCGGAGTGCACCAGTGGAGCGAAGAAGATGCCGGACAGCCCGGCCAGTTGCCGCGGACGGACACCGAAATCCGCCGGCCCGACGTCCAGCGCCCAGCTCAGCAACTGGATGAGCCAGATGACGGCCACGAACCCCGAAACGATCTTCACCGCGAGGCGGAAGTTGGCGCGCGAGCGCTCCGAGTTCGTGTACGCGGGATCGGGAGTGTGAATCTCCATTGCGGCACAGGATACCAGTCGGTGCCGCGTGCAAAGGGAAGGATTAGTTCGCATGAAGGCGTTCAACGATCTCGTCACGCTTCGCCGTTCGGGTGCGAACCGGTCGCGTCAGACAGGCGATACCCCGCCTCAATCGCCAAAGACACCGGCTTCCCGCGTTAAACTTGCGCCGTGGCAACACTCGTCGCCTCGCTCTTCACGCGCTGGTTCGCGGCCTCGCCGCTGCGGCATGCCGCGTTCCGTCTGTTCTACGTGGGCGCCATTGGCGCTGCGCTGGGCTACACGATGCAGGCGACGACTGCCGCGTGGCTGATGGCCACGCTGACGCCTTCCCCGCTGATGGTGGCATCGGTGCAGACCGCGAGCACGGTGCCGTCGTTGTTCTTCGGCCTCGTCGCGGGATCGCTCGCCGACATCGTCGATCGCCGGCGCGTCATCCTTGCGACCCAGTTTGTGCTCGTCGCGGTGACCGCGGTGCTGGGCACGGCGGCTCTGTTGGGCGTCGTCGGTCCCACCGGCTTGCTCGCCTGCACGTTTCTCATCGGCACGGGGTTTGCGTTCTATCTGCCGGCGCAGCAGGCCGCGATCAACGACCTCGTCGCGCGCGTGGAGTTGCCGCGCGCGGTCGCACTCGGCGCTGTCGCCTTCAACGTCGCGCGCGCCGTGGGGCCGGCTCTCGCTGGCGCAATCGCCGCCTGGCTGGGATCGGGAAGTGCGCTGCTGGTGGCAGCAGCGTTCTTTGTCGTAATGATCGTGGCGGTGATTCGGCAGCGCCGGACCGTACGCACGATACGCGGCGTTCCGGAGACGATCCTCTCCGGCGTGCTCGCCGGCCTGCGCTACACGCGGCATTCGGCGCCCATGCGCGCGCTCATCACGCACAACCTCTCCTTCAGCATCTGCGCGAGCGCGTTGTGGGCGCTGCTGCCGCTCGTGGCGCGCGACCAGCTCGGGCTCGGCGCCGGCGGTTACGGCACCCTGGTGGGATGTTTCGGCGCGGGAGCCGTCGTCGGCGCGCTGTCGATTCCGCGGCAGCTGCGGCGCATGTCGCTCAATGCCGTCGTGACCTCAGGCGTCGTGTTGTGGGCGCTCGCGGCGTCGCTGGTTGCCGCGACCTCCGTGCTGTGGCTCGCCATCGTCGGCGCCTGCGGTGCCGGCGCCGCGTGGGTGACGGTGCTCGCAAGCCTGTCGGCTGCCACGCAAAGCGCTGCGCCGGCATGGGTGCGCGCCAGAGCCGTGGCGACCAACCTCGTGACGAACCAGGCCAGTCTCGCCTTCGGCAGCGTGATCTGGGGTGCCGTGGCGACCTATTCGGGAACGCGCGTCGCGCTGGCGGTATCGGCCGCCGCGATGATCGTGCTGCTCGGGCTCAACCGTCGGGTTAAGGTGTCGCTCGCCGACGAGGCGGACGTGACGCCTGGTGCGCAGTTGCCCGATCTCGCCATCGTGCTCGAACCTTCGCCCGACGACGGCCCGGTCCTCATCCAGATCGATTACCGGATCGAGCCCGCGGCTCGCGACGCGTTCCTCAAGGCCGTCTACGCAGTCGAACCGATAAGACGTCGCAACGGTGCGGAAAGCTGGCGGGTGTTTCGCGATCTGGAGGAAGACGGCCGTTTCGTCGAGCGATTCGTTATCGCGTCGTGGGCTGAATACATCCGGCTGCGCACGCGAATGACGATGGCCGATCGCCGCCTTCTGGATCAGGTGCAGCAAATGCAACGATCCGACGTACCGATGCGAGTATCGCGATTCCTCGGCATCAACCGCGACGATCTGCCGCCGGGAGCCTGATCGAGGCGCTATCCGCGTCGGCACCCGAGATTTCCGCGGACGCTGCGGCGATCGGTCACGGCAGCGGAATCCAATCCTCCTCGCCCGGAATTCGCCCGATTCGCTGCTGCGTCCAGTCCTGTTTCGCGCGCTCGATGCGTTCCCTGGTCGACGCCACGAAGTTCCACCAGACGAAGCGCGGGGCATCCAGCGGCTCGCCGCCGAGAACGACAAATCGCGCGCCGTGCGGCGCGACGATCGTCGTGCTTCCCTCGATCAGCACCGCCATCTCGAAGGGCGGGAGCACTTCGCCGTCGATCGTCACCGGAGTGTCGACGCTGTAGACCGCTCGCTCGAGGGTCGGCTTCCCGCCCGCGCGAGACAGCTCGACGATTCCACCGGCGCGCGCAACGACGTCGAGATAGAGCGTCGGCGCGAAGATTGCGACCGGCGAGCGCAGGCCGAACGCGTCGCCGATCAGCACTCGGACTTGCACGCCGTCCTTCGAAAGGATGGGAATTGCGTCGGCAGGCGTGTGGAGGAAGGAGGGCGCCGTCTCCTCGAATGCCAGCGGCAAAGCCGCCCAGAGTTGCAAGCCGTGCGCCGTATGGGTGACGCTCCTCAGGTCCGGCGGCGTTCGCTCGGAATGCACGATGCCGGATCCCGCGGTCATCCAGTTGACCGCGCCGGGCTCGATGCGCTGGACCGAACCGAGACTGTCCCGATGCAGCATCGCACCTTCGAACAGATAGGTCACCGTGGCGAGCCCGATGTGGGGGTGCGGACGCACATCGTGGTCATCGCCCGGCCGCGTGACGATCGGGCCGAAGTGATCGAAAAAGACGAACGGTCCGACCGACTGCTGTTTCGCGGCGGGCAACAAGCGACGGACGTTGAAGCCGCCGCCGAGATCCCTCGCGCGCGGGGGCAGTCTGAGGGCAATCGGCATGGCGCTCCCTAGCTAGAATGGGATGTTGGACGATCAGCGCGTCATCATGGCACGCGGGGCCGATTATCCGCGGAGTTGCTGCTCGAGCGACCGGGACGCCGGTCACCACAGGTTCAGCGCTTCGACGCCTTGTGATAGACTTTCCAGGCTGCGTCGGGGGCGCACGTCGGGAGTGAGGACGGCTCCCTCGCCAACCTCCGTCGCGGCGCGGTCAGGCGTTTTTCGCACGGCCGTCCGGTGCATCGTCCCGATCCGACAGGGCGCCCGTAGCTCATCTGGATAGAGCACCGGCCTTCTAAGCCGGCGGTAACAGGTTCGAGTCCTGTCGGGCGCGCCATAATCGTCACACCGCGGTGGCTGTAGCTCAGCTGGTAGAGTCCCGGATTGTGATTCCGGTTGTCGTGGGTTCGAATCCCATCAGCCACCCCATTCCTCCAGCGTTTCGGCGAGAGCACTTGCTAACTTTGTAGAATAAAAACTCGGTTTGTAGAATATTTTGCGTTAGTTCGTCGCCTTGTCGCGCCTCGATAAGAGCCTATTTTAGTCCGATCCTCAGGCGCCCCCGAGTTGACTGACCGAGTCCAGTCGGGCCCACAAAGAGTCTCAACTCGGAACCAAACGAGAACGCCGCGCGTGTGCGCTCACGGGCATCGCCAGAGCGACACTGTTCGCACTGGTTCCGAGAGCAGGCACCATCTCACCCGTGCTCAGTAACCTCTACCTCAACGAGGTGGACCGGATGCTGGAACGGGCCCAAGCGCACACGCGTCTGGGCAAGTTCACCAATCTCGAGTATGCAAGGTTTGCCGACGATCTGGTGATCTTGATCAACGCCCATCCGCGCCACGACTGGGTGCTCGATGCGGTAGCGAAGCGATTGCGGGAGGAACTGGTCAAGCTGGCTGTCCAGATCAACGAAGAGAAGAGCCGCACCGTCGACTTGGCCCGGGGCGAGAGCTTCGGGTTTCTGGGCTTCGACTTCCGCCGTGTGCACAATCGGGCGGGACAATGGCGGCCGCAGTACACGCCGAAGATGAAGAAACGCACGGCGTTGCTGCAAACGCTTCGAGAGGTCTTCCCGCGATACCGATCCCAACCCGTGCAGCGGGTGGTTGAGACCATCAACCCGATCCTGCGCGGCTGGGTGAATTACTTCGCCATTGGCTACTCGACTCGGTGCTTCCAATTCGTCAAGCGCTGGGTGGAGATCAAAGTTCGGCGTCACTTATTGCGGGCCCGGAAACGCCGGGGCCTGGGCTGGGAACGGTGGAGTACGCAGTGGCTGCACGCCACCGTCGGGCTGTTCAACGCCTACCGGGTGCGTCTTGAGCTGCGGAAAGTCGTCTCAGTCGGATAGGTCCCATAACCCAAGGCACGAAGCAAACAGGTGAGCGTAGTGCGGGAAATCCGCCCGCTGCGTTCGATGTGGCGGGGGCTGGAAACGAGATGATGGCAGCCGGACTGAGGGCCACCGCGAAAGTGGTGGGACACCCACCGGAGCCTAAGGTCGGCGCGCCAGTCCTCGACCCTACGACGAGGCGACCGGCGCCTGTCGATCCGACGCCGCCACCGGGTACTCAGCCAACGTACCTCAGCCGGAGCACCAGTACGTCGGGGTCTAACACGGTCCCGGCGCGGCACCGCCCGGGTCAATCGACCGCGAACTGGAATTTCTCGTCCGCCACCTCGATCACGTCGCCGTCGTTGACTCGCCGCGCCTCCTTGCCCGCCGGCTGGCCGTTGACGCGCGGGGCGCGGCGGCCTTCGACGTGCGCGAGAAAATAGCCGTAGGGCCGCCGCACAATCACCGCCGAACGGTGCCCGGGCTTGCCGAACGCGGCGACGACGCGGTCGAGCGCGATCGTCGTGCCGGCGCGCGGGCCGCTGACCATGTGCACGCGCCCGTTGGGAAAGTTGGTCCGCGTCGCGCGCGTGCGCGGCACGGGAAGCGCCTCGCCGTCGGCCGGCAGCCCGGCCTGTGCTTCGGCGATTCCCTCGATCAGCATCGTGCGGTCGAGTTCGACGTCGGTCGCGGTCTTCGCATTGAGGTAGCGCAGGCTGAACGCGCCGAACTCGACGACGTCGCCATGCTGCAGGATGCGCCGAGGCATCCGCATGCCGTTGACGAAGGTGCCGTTGGCGCTCGCCAGGTCCTCGAGGATGTGGTCGTTGCCGACGGCCATGATCGCCGCGTGCTCACGGCTCACCGACGGATCGTCGATGACGATCTGGTTGGTGGGATCGCGGCCGACGCCGAGCCGCTCCTTGTCGATGAAGCACTGGAACACGACTGAACCGCCGGAGCTCAGGACCAGCTTCGCCATCGTCAGTGCTGCCAGCCGAGCAGCCGGCGCTGCCATCCGCGCGCCGCGGGGAAGGGCTTGCGCACACGCGCGACGATCGCGGTGATGTTGTCGTAGCCCCCGTTGTCCTTGGCGGTCTGCACGAGCAGCTGCGCGGCGAGAGGCAGGTTGGCGCCGAGCTCCTGCAGGATCAGCTCGATGTCGGCGTCTTGCACCAGGTCGTTGAGGCCGTCGGAGCAAAGGAGCACGATGTCGCCCGGCATCGCGTCGACTTGGCGCACGTGCGCGGCGACCTGCTCCGCGACCCCTAGCGCCTGCGTCACGAGGCTGCGGTTGTGCGATTCGCCCGCGTCCGCGACCGAGATGATTCCGGCGTCGACCTGGTCACTCAGCAGCGAATCGTCGCGGGTCATGAGTTGCAGCTTGCCTCCGCGCAGCCGGTAGACGCGAGAGTCCCCGATGTGCCCGATCACGATCCGGTTGTCGTGGAACAGCGCCAGGGCGAGGGTCGTTCCCATGCCGAGGCGCCCGGCGTGGACCCGCGCGGCGCCCCAGATTGCCAAATTGGCTTGGTTTATGCTCTCCTCGACGGCAAGCAGTGGGGAATGCTGGTTGGCGCCCGACCGCAGTTCGGCGAGTCGCTGTCGCAGCCCGGCGAGGACGATTTGTGCGGCCATGGCGCTGGCGACCTCGCCCGCCCGGTGGCCGCCCATGCCGTCGGCCACGGCGACGACCCCGAGTTCCGGATCCATTGCGATGCTGTCCTCGTTGTATTGTCGGATGTTGCCCAGATCGGTCGCCGCCGCCGCTTCGATGAACTTGCGCACCATGATGCCCAACATTTTATGCGACTCGAGCCGCTAGGTCGCTACGAGATCCTCGAGGAGATCGGCCGCGGGGCGATGGGCGCGGTTTTCCGCGCTCGCGACCCGCTGATCGACCGCATCGTCGCCATCAAGACGATCAACGTGGGGCTGTCGCGCGTCGAGGCCGAGGCCTTCGAGAAGCGCTTCGACCGCGAAGCGCGTTCGGCGGGACGCCTCAACCACCCGAACATCGTCACCATCTACGACGTCGGCAAGAGCGGCGACGTGGCCTACATCGCGATGGAGCTGCTCGAGGGGCAATCGCTGCGCGACATTCTGGACTCCGGCGTCGTGCTGCCGCCCTCGACCATCGCCGACATCGCCGCGCAGATCGCCGACGGACTCGCCTCCGCGCACCAGGCGGGCGTCATCCATTGCGACATCAAGCCCGCGAACATCGTCGTGCTCCCAAGCGGATTGGTGAAGATCACCGACTTCGGCATCGCGATGCTGCCGACCGGCTCGCGCTCGTTCATCGGCAGCGTGGTCGGCTCCCCCAAGTACATCTCGCCTGAGCAGGTGGTGGGGCGCCCCGTTGACGCGCGCTCAGACGTGTTCTCGCTCGGCGCCGTGCTCTACGAGCTACTGACCGGGACGCCGCCGTTCGCGGGGACCGCGCTCGACGAGATCCTGCACAACGTGATCAATGTCTCGCCGGATCCACCCACAAGCCGCAACCGCAGCCTGCCGGCGGCGTTCGACGCGATCGTCGCGCGGGCGCTGGCGAAGCATCCGGACGACCGCTACCAGCGCGCGCGCGAGATGTCCGCGGACCTGCGCCAGCTCGCGCTGGTGGGGCCGCGCAACGCCTTCGGCGCGGCGGCCTCGCAAAAGCGCCCGGCGGCAACGCAGCCGGGCGATTCGACCGTGGTGATCGATCCGCCGGCGGAGGGCGACGCGGAGGAGTACGTGACGGCGGCGTTCGACGATGGTCCCGCACCGGCGCGCCGCGGATGGCGCAGCCCGTTCGTGCGCTATGGCGTGCCGGCGGCGTTGCTGGTGGCGGTCGCGGCATGGGCGATGTACTCCGCGCAGGCGCCGCGTCCGGTGCCGGATGCGGCGGTCGCGGCCGAGGACTCGCAGCGTGATACGCCGCCCGCCTCGGCTGCGCCCGTCACGGGCGAATCGCCGGTGGACGTCAAGGGCGCCGGCGCGCCAGCCGCGGTCGTGCTGATGCCGGCGCCTCCAGCCGCGCCGGCAGCGAAGCCCGTCGCGCTGGCCCGCGTGGACTTCGCGGTGACGCCGTGGGGCGAGGTGTACATCGACGGACGCAAGACGGGCATCACGCCGCCGCTCAACGAGATCCGGCTGCCGCCGGGCAAACACACGATCGAGATCCGCAACACGACCTTCCAGCCGCATCGCCAGGCCGTCGATCTGCGCGCGGGCCGCAGCGTGCGGATCAAGCACAAGTTCGAATGACGATCCGCCTGTCCGACAAGCATCGCGGATCGATCGCCGTTGCGTTAGCGCTCGTTTGCGCGGCGTGCGGAACGCCCACCGCGAAGGAACCCGCGGCGCCCGCGAGCCCGTCGCCGAAGGAACGCGCCGCTCCGCCCCAGGCTGCGCCGCCTCCCGAGTTGCGGCCCGCCGCGCCGCGCGAACCGGCCGCCGCGGCGCGCGAGAAAAGCCGCGCCGAGCAGGACTTCGACCGCGGCGTGAAAAGCTACGAGGACGGCGACTACAAGAGCGCGGCGCGGCAACTCCAGTCCGCGCTGTCGCTCGGCCTGCCGGCCTTCCCCGACCAGGCCACCGCGCACAAGTACCTCGCGTTCATCGCCTGCGCGTCGGGCCGGCAGCGCCCGTGCCGCGACGAGTTCCGCAAGGCGTTCGAGGCTAACGGCAACTTCAACCTCACGCCCGCCGAGGCCGGCCATCCGGTCTGGGGGCCCGTGTTCCGCAGCGTGAAGGCCGAGATGGCGAAGGCGCGGCCAAAGTAGGTCGCGGCGCCGCGCCAGCGCGTGCGGCGTCAGCGCCGGAATTCGGGGATATCGGGCAGCGACCCCCAGATGCAGAACAGCGACGGCGTGAAGGGGAACTGCCGCGGCTGGTAGGTCGCCCCGTTGTCGATCGTGCGCCGCCGGTCGAGTACTCGTACATCATCTCACCACGGCGTTTCAACATGAAACGCGCGCACGGTCGTCGCTCGCGGCGACGGATAGCGTGTGAGGCCGCGGACGCCAATCTTTCGAGCGAAATACGAGCCTGCTTGGCTCAAGGGCTCATCGCGCGAATCATCTCACCGTTGTCCAAGTTGCGCATCACGCGCTTCAGGCCATAGGCGAGGACGTGCGGGCTCATCTCAGTGCGCACGGGCGCCAACGTCTTGGTCACCAAGTCGGTCATCAGACCATTTTCAGTTCCTTGAAGCGGAGATACAGCTCGCGGCACGCCCAGGCATCGGTCGCCGCGTAGGCGATCTGCTGCGGCGTCAAGCGGCGCGCAGCCCAGTTCGTTGTCTTCGCACCCTTGGGGATGCGCGCACCGAGAAATATCCCGGCGAGATTCCGCACGCCCGTCTGCTTCAGGCCGTGGCGCTCCGCAACTTTGCCGAGATCCACCACCGATTTTTCGTCGAACTCGAATACCTTTTTCAGGTTACGCATATCGTCGGTCACGGATACGCCCACCTTGATGATTTTCTCCGACGAAAGGATCTCCCGTATCGCGCCGAAAAGGTCCTGCTGCTGGGCCTGCAAAAGATACACAGCGCTCGCCGTAGCGAACTGCACGAGAGAGGGGAGATAGCTTTCGCCGGGCCTGAAGGCGGGCCGTGTCTCGGTGTCGAAGCCGACTACGCTTTCCTGCAGGATATCCTGCATCGCGTGCTGGAGGTCCGGGTGCCCCGCGACGACGTGCACCGAACCTTCATAGCGCCGGATCGGCAACTCGCTCATCTCCTCACGCGAGATCATTTTCACGGGTTCGGATGGCGGTGCGGCGGTGGGGTCGTGACTCATACGCCGCATAGTAATCTGGTTATCCGTTGCGAGTGAGCCCAGGCGGAGCGGCGGGTTTCCTCGCTACTCTCGACAGCCCCTCAAGCTCTACGTTGTGTTTTCGCCCCGCGCTAGCGATGTGCGCGCCATGGTGGATGGGCGATGGTTGTCGCCGACAAAGACCGGTCACCTTGCCGTGATCGTTCGAAACGGTCCGCATTTTCGAGCTTTTTCGAGCTATGTGCGCTAGCGAACTGACCTCTTACTGGAGAAAGGAGATCATCACCGTGACGTGCCCAAGAATGCCTGTGGCCCCGCGGTCTAAATTGACGAGGAGAATAAACATGAATCAACGCAAGTTCCAATTCACTCACGCTGCTGCGCGCGCTGTGGCAGCGGTGGCGATTGTGGCAACGATCGCTTTTGCAGCGGCTCCGGTCATTGCGGCCACCGACTCAGGCGAAACTCGCGTCGAAGCGCGCATCAAGGATATGCACGCGAAGCTGAAGATCACCGCGGCCGAGGAAGAGCAATGGGCCAAGGTCGCCGACGTGATGCGCGAAAACGCGAAGAAGATGGAAGCGCTAAACAGCGCAAGGGCGGCGAATGCCAACACTATGAATGCAGTCGACGATCTTAAGTCCTATGGTGAGGTCGTCGATGCCCATGCTGCCGAAATCAAGAAATTCGCTGCGACCTTCGAACCTCTCTATGCCAGTATGAATGATGCGCAAAAGGCGGCAGCCGATGCGTTGTTCCGACATGGCGAGAGCGCGCACAAGTCGACACCGAAAAAATAGGCGCGCGCAACTCTGCCAACAGCGGGAAACCCGTGCATCACGGTAGCTCATAGCTCCCGGCATTCGGCGAATGGAAGGTCAAAATGAATACCTCGACAACGCAAGCTTGGAATTTCCGACCGAAGGTCGGCAGGATCGCGATGGCGATCGCCGTCGTTTCGGCGATGAGTGGGTTGGGCATGACGCCGGCATTCGGCGATGAACACGATAACGGTGGCCATGACGCAAAGGACCGCGGCCATAACACCGCTCCCGCTCGACACAATTACCGCCCGCAGACTCGACACCCTTCCCACTACGCGCGGCCGCCCGTGTATTACGCGCCAGCGCCCGTCTATTACGCGCCGCGGCCATCGCCGGGTATCACCTTATTCATTCCAATCGAGATTCGCTAGCCAAAGACGCTGTGCGACTGCCAGCGATGTGGGCCGCAGCAGCGACGACAAAGACTCCAATAAAGACAAGGCTTGCAGTCGCGTAGCCCAGGCACTCGTCATGGACACAGCATGGCTGACGGCGCATCCACGGAACTGCGGGACGTCGCAGCACGAATCTGCCCCGGACGCGCGAAGCCACGGTGAGGGCACGCGAGACACCAAGGCTCATTTACATTGCAGAGGTCGCCACAGGTCGGGGGTATTTAGTTGGAATTAGCGTTCTGCAATTTCGTGGTCTTCATTGAGGGCAAGGGCAAGAAAATTGGGCGACCCGATATCATTTGCAGAAGCGATTGCGCCCAGCCTTTTGTTTTGAAAGCGCAATCCAGCTAACTCGAAATCAGGGCCCATAGATATCGACGGCACGGCTACTTTCTTTGGGACGCATTGACATTCAACAAACGGTCTCGAGACATCCGCATCCTCCTTCGTAGTTCCGTTTTTCTCCAAACACCTGTTCGATCGTCGCAGCTGCGGCTGCGCCGAGTCATACGCCGACGCGCCCGCAACGCGGCCTGCGCACGCGCTCGGTCCCTGCAACGGCCGTTGGAGACCATATGAGAGCCAACTCGCGTTATGCAGAAATCGCCCGCCAGAGCCTCAGGGAAAATCAGCCGGCTTTCCACGACGAGTTGAAGGCGTCGGGAAAGCTGGAGACCTTTTTGGCAAACCTGGCGAAGCAGGCAGAGGACATGGCGACGAGAGACGCCGAACCCGAGCCCGGACTTGACCGACGCCGAGTTCAAGGCCTTGTCGAAGCGGATCGGGGATGCGTTCGTCAAGAACCTGAACGCGAACGTGGCCCACCAGCAAAAGAAGAAATAGCGCGTCGGCCGCTGGCCGAAATCGCCAAGCAGGCGATCGAGAAGCGCACCGCCGCGATCAACCAGATGGCGGCGGGCCTGCGCCGGTCAAAGGTCGGCAACGCCGCCGGCGAGGCGTCCGAGTTGGGCTGGGTGCTATGGAGGGTTGTGCCCGAACTCGGTCCTAGTTCCCACCGTCGTAGTACGAGCCGGTCCTAGTTCCCACCGTCGTAGTACGAGCCCTTCCTGCCGTTGAGCTTCCCGCCCCAACGGCAGCAATGCCGCGGTTGCGGTCATTGCGCCAGTGCCGGTCAACAGGCGCTAACGGCCAACTCCGGCCGGTCGCGGTCGCCACGGGAATTTCCGGTAAGCCGCCATTGACGTGGTGACCGGCGCCTGGCGATCCCACGTCGCTGCGCGGTACTTAGCCACCTTATCTCGGCCGCACGTTTTCCGGCGGGAAATGCCGGGCGGGTCCATCAGGCCGTGCGCCAAGCGCCTGCGCTACCGACAAACGCCGACCCGTTGACACAGTGGGTACGCGGATTCATCCTCCGGGACACTGCGGTGTCCTTGGGGGAGGGGGCGATGTCCGTGAATCCGCGTGTCTGGCCGAACCGACACTGGTGGGCCTGCCTTCTGTTGCGCACCTGGCCTTGCGCTGGCTGCACCCTTTGCTTACGTTGGCAGCGGCACCAATATCTCTGTCGTTGATACGGCGACCAACAGTATTGTTGCCACTGTGCCCGTTGGTTTCGGCTCGGTTGGCATCGCGCTGAACTCTGCCGGCACGCGGGTTTATGTAACGAGACCGTTCTCCAACTCGGTCACCGTCGTTGACGCGACCGCCAACACCGTGATCGCCGCCATGCCCGTCGGTTCCGGCCCCCTTGGGATCGCTGTGGATGCGACCGGAACGCGGATCTACGTCGCCATTTCTGGTACCAACACGGTCTCCGTTCTTGACGCCACGAGCTACGCCGTCGTTGCCGCGGTTGCTGTGGGTGCCTATCCGGATGGTGTTGCTGTGAATCCAACCGCCAGCCGAGTCTATGTGACCAATAACAAATCCGACAGTGTCTCGGCCATCGATACAGCGACTAATACCGTTGTCGCCACTGTACCCGTCGGGTCCGGCCCAACCGGCGTCGCCGTGAACCCCGCCGGCACGCGGGTCTATGTGACCAATAACAAATCCGACAGCGTCTCGACCATCGATACAGCGACAAACATCGTTGTCGGCACTGTGCCGGTTGGTTCTGGCCCAGTCGGGGTCGCGGTGAACCCGGCTGGGACACGCGTCTATGTAAGCAACCCAGACTCCAATAACGTCTCGGTAATCGACACGACGACGAACACTGTTGTCGCCACCGTGGCTGTCGGTACTACTCCCTCCGGCATCGCTGTGACTCCCGATGGGAGTCGGGCATACGTTATAAATGTTGACTCCGACAACATCTCGGTAATCGATACCGCAAGCAACACGATTGTCGCAACCTTTGCAGTTCCTCTCCCGCTTGCATTCGGACAGTTCATTGGGCCGGAATCCGCGTCCGAGCCTAACTATCAGGGCCTGTGGTGGGCAGCCGGCGGCACGGAGCCGTACTGGGGCATCAACTTCGCGCACTCGGGCGACCAGGTGTTCGCGACCTGGTACACCTACGACACGACGGGCAAGGCCTGGTGGCTGTCGATGCTCGCCAACAAGACTGCCGCGAGCACCTACTCCGGGCCCATCTACGTCGACATCGGGCCCCCGTTCAACAACTTCGTAGGGACCGGTAAGGGGACAGTGGTCGGCAACGGCAGGCTGACCTTCGGCGACGTCAACCACGGCACGTTCCACTACGACCTCAACGCCGGGACCGGCGGGGCTCCCGGGCCGGTGTCGCAGGACAAGGTGCTCGAGCGTTACAACCTCGGCACAGGACCGCAGCCGACCTGCGTGTACAGCGCGACAGCCAATCTGGCCGTGGCGACCAATTACCAGGATTTGTGGTGGGCGGCGAGTGGAATGGAATCGGGTTGGGGCATCAACTTCGCGCACCAGGGCGACAGCGTGTTTCTGACCTGGTACACCTACGACAGCGGCGGTGCACCGCTGTGGCTCTCCGCGCTAACCCAACGCCAGGGTGCGACCAACGTCTACAAGGGTGATCTGCTGCGCACCTCGGGCCCGCGCTTCGACAACTACAAAGCAAGCGATGTCGTACAGCCGATTCCGATGGTCGGCACGGCGACCCTGATGTTCACCGACGGCAACAACGCGACGTTCACATACACGACCAGCGGCAACACGGGGCTGCCGGCGGTGAACAGCCAGGCCAAGTCGATCGTCCGTTTCCCGTTCGCCGCGACAGGCGGGACGATTTGTCACTAGTCGATTTTGGAGTGTCACGATACCTCGACTTGGCTTGCCGAGAAAGCAAATGTGAAAAAGACATCGCCCGCCCTGATTGGAGGCTTCCTAGCAATGCTATTGGGCGGGTGTCCCTTCGACGTTATCCACGTCGAGCAGACTCCGGTGCATCTCGAATCAATTGACGCAACCAAGCCATTTGAATTGATGAATGAGGTCAAACTGGACATCGGCGCCGGCTATCACAGGGTCTTGAAAAGAGGGACGCAATGGCGCTGTGTTGGGCGACTTTCTCAGGGTGACGTGTACACCACACGCGATCAGGTGCTCACCGTGGAAGCCTCTAACATACAGGAGGCATACATCGTAGTCGATTCAAGCAAGCTGGTTGGATTTTACCTGCCGGTCGAAAAGACCTTCTCCCCACTAAGACAGCGCACCGAGCTGACGATGAAGGAGTTACCGTGATTTCCATCCGCGACAGGGAGCAGACATGAGATCTGTAGAAAAGCTGGTAATTGTGGTTACGGCTTGCATTCTTCTTGGCGCATGTGCGACGTCCGGCCCCAAGTACTCCGAGGCGAAGCCGGCAATGAGCGCTCCAGCGACTGGAGACGGGCGGATCTACCTCTACAGGACAACAATTCTGGGAATGGCTGTTCAGCCTGAGGTCAAGATCAACGGCGAGGTTGTCGGCAAAGCAACGCCCAATGGGTACTTCTACGTGGATAGGAAACCGGGCACCTACGAAGTCACCACCACAACGGAGGTCGAGCGGAAGCTCTCTCTGAATCTAGATAAAGACCAAACACGCTTCGTACGCCTGAATATTTCATTGGGATTCGTTGTCGGGCACGTCTATCCCGAGTTGGTCGACAACGACGTCGGTGAAAAGGAACTGCAGGATTGCCACTACACGGGTAATTGATCTCAGACTGTGATCCCACGTCCGTTCCTCTCACAAACCCGACAAACAGCAACGGGTCGTCTTCCGCGGAATGCAGGCGATGCCCATCCGGCAGCGCCCGGCCAACTTCAGACGGTCAGCGTCGTCGGCCAGATGTCCAAGGAGCAGTCATTGTGTGTCCAGCGAAGACAGTCAGGTTTCTACTTCAGCAACCTGAAGGCGTGAGTGCACTGATTGCGGAGAAAACCGTGGTTGCACCTAACCTAAACATGCATAGTGGCTCGATGGTGCGGGCTGATTCGACGCCACCCATGTCCTCGACTTCCCAGCAGAACTGATCCAGCATAGGCAAGCGGTGACTCCCGGCACCAGGTATCCGCAGTGCGCGAGAGTCCCTTGCGTTCAGCTCTTCAACTTGAGCGAGACACCTTGTGCCGCGAGCGTCAATCGGACACCCTGCTGTGTGCCATGCAGTTTAAGCACGACGCCGTGTTCATTCTTCATGATCACATCGCTCTGTCCGCCTGCTAGGGCAATGCCCGCTTCGCCTGCAGCATAGTTTCCGCTGAAATCCTCGACATTCTTCAGATTTGAGACTTCCCCCGTCGCCGTGACCGTGGAGATGCCCAAATCAACAACGCTAAGTCCATTTACCGAGAACGCATACTTTTGCCCCTGATAACTCAGTGTTCCGTCTCCCCACGTCACACCTATTCCCACGGCGACTGCCGAACTTGACATCTCAACGGTGCCAGAGGGCACGGGTGCATCGGCCGCACTGACTAGCGACACCATTCCCGCGCATCCGACTGCCAACGACCATATTACGAACGCTCGCTTGTTCATATGTCTACCTTCTCTGTGTTTACGCCTTCATTGCCGGTTGCTGGCTGACGATGCGTCCAGCGCAGACTGGTGGCGCGCTTTTAGCCGCTTGCCGGTCAGATGCCGATGGCGAGTCAATTCGGCAAAGCACAAGCAACATGCCCGTGCAATCTACCTTGAGACCTGGTCGCAGGATGAATGGCTTTATCTTCGCCGTCCGTGCGGCAGCGCACGTTACGTTTTGCCGGCGAGCGGGTCGGCGTCCTCGCGCGCGCGAGTCGGCGCGGGGGTGGATCCGGCGTAAAGGAGCGCCAGGACAAATGGGCTTCGATTGGCGTTGGCCGCGGGTGGAAAGCGCCAATCGCCCGACGACAAATTACACCCGCGCGCCGGCGGTTTAGCGACGGCTGATCAGCTTCAACCGCTTAGGGTTGAACGTCGGCTCCATGGTTTCGTATGGCAGCATTCCGGAAGGTCGAAGGACCGCTCGGGGTCGTCTACGGTCGAACGATCTGCGGCGATGAACGGTCTGTACGATCTCCAGCAGCCCTTCACACCTGGATGACTGCTGTGTGCTCTTCAGCGGCCGCTTAGACGAGTGGTTTGAACGCCGGCAGTCGACCCACAGCAGACCTGCACAACGCTCGAAAGCGGACCTCCGGCTTTGGCCCCGTTGCAATTTTTGCAGGTGGCGCCAAGGGACACAGCGAACGCACGCGTCAAGATCGCATGTCGCCACATTTGCTCGCGCTTGTGCTGCCCAGAATGCCGGGATGACTGACTAGTGTGATCTTCTTAATGGGCATTGCCGATCGAGCGAACGAAGGGCAGAATGCGCGAACGAGTGAGACTTGCGAGCGCGGATTCTCTATCGCGAGTTGGCGCTACGTGCGGAGCCAGTGGCGTGGAGTTTCCCGTCGTTCGGTGCCTCCGGCAAAGGAGCCGCAGACTCATGAAGGTGCGTTTCTGGGGCACGAGAGGTTCGATCGCCACTCCCGGGCCGGGCACGAACCACTTTGGCGGCAACACCTCGTGCGTTGAGCTGACGACTGCCAGCGGCGACCTGCTGATCTTCGACTGTGGCACTGGCGCTCGCGGGCTTTCAGCCGAGTTGATGGCCCAGGGGAAGCGAGGGATCAACGCGAATATTCTCCTCGGGCATACGCACTGGGATCACATCCAGGGATTTCCTTTCTTCAGTCCGGCTTTTGTCAACGGGAACTCCGTTGCAATCTATGGCCCTGAAGGCAGTCGCGGCCCGCTGCATGACGTGCTGGCCGGCCAGATGGAGTACACCTATTTTCCGATCGACCTGAATCAGCTTCCGGCGAAGATCACCTACCACGACTTGACCGAGGGCATCCATACGATCGGCGGGGCGCGAGTCGCCACGCAGTTTCTCAACCACCCGGCCATGACCGTGGGCTACCGAGTCGAAGTTGACGGCGTTGCGATGGTCTATCTCGTGGACCATGAGCCGTTTTCCGATGAGCTCTGGCGCGCCGGCGCCGAGGCGGGCCACATCGAATCCATTCTGCACGAGGGGGATCGGCGGCACGCAAGATTCATGGCCGACGCTGATCTCGTGATCCACGACGCGCAGTACACGCCCGACGAGTATCCCTCGAAAAAGACCTGGGGACACAGCACGTACGACTATGTGGTGCAAATTGCCGCCGCCGCCGGTGTGCGGCGGGTTGCACTCACCCACCACGATCCGGGCCATGACGACCAGTTCATCGCGGACATCGAGCGCAAGGCTCGCAGCCTTGCCCTACAGCGCGGGACGGGAGTCGAGGTCTTCTGCGCCTTTGAAGGTTGCGAGCTCATCCTTGAGCCGCGCGCCCCCTTGAAGCCGTTCGTCGCGCACGCTCCGCTCCAGGCATCCGTCGCGCAGCGCCGCTTTCGCATCCTGGCGGTTGACGACCAGCCGGATACGCTCATCATGATCGTTCGCGCGCTCGAGGCGGAACATTACATCGTCAGCACGGCGACCAACGGCCCGGACGCGCTCCGGATGATCGGCGAGCGCATGCCGGACCTCCTCGTGCTTGATTACAAGATGACCGGCATGGACGGAATGGCAGTCATGAAAGCGCTGCGGGCCAAGCCGCAGACACGGCTCCTGCCGGTGCTGATGCTCACCGCCATGTCCGATGAGCCCAGCACTCGCGCCGGATTTGACGCGGGGGTGACGGACTATGTGACGAAACCATTTTCGGTCCCCCAACTCATGGCACGCGTCCGCGCCTGCCTCACCAGAATCCCCGTGCAGTAATCGTGTGACCTAGTCGTAGACGATCTCGACACAATCCAGGTACCTGGACAATTCGCCCACCCACTTGCGCGATTCTTCGTTGTCGGCGCTCTCGGCCGCCCGCTCGAGGGCGGCGCCGATGTCGGTGATACCCTGGAACCCCCAGCTGCCGCCTGCGCCCTTCATGCCGTGCCCCAGATTCTCCACGATCGCGAAGTCACTCCCGTCCAGGGCGTCCAGCATCGCATTGACATCATGCCGACGGTTCTGCAGGAATTGCGGGATCAAGTCGGCGAGCTTTGGATTCGCACGCACAAGGATCGTGCCCCTGCGGCCGCTCTCCCCATTCCTTGCGGCGGGCGCCGCCATGGAATGGTCCTTGATTGCCTGCAGCAGCACGTCCTGTTTGATCGGCTTCGTCAGATAGGCCGTACACCCGGCCGCCACAAATTTCTCCTGATCGCCCTTCAAGGCAGAGGCCGTCAGCGCGATGATCGGCGTCGGTGGCCGATGATTCGCCTGTTCCCACTCTCTGATCGCCCGCGTTGCGGTCAAGCCATCCATCACGGGCATTTGCCGGTCCATCAGCACCAGGTCATACTGCTCGGCGGTAAACTTCTTGAAGGCGATGGCTCCGTTTTCAGCAATCTCCACCCGGTAAGGCGTGTCTCGCAGGTATGCCACCGTGATCGTCCGGTTATCAGGGGAGTCCTCCACCAGAAGAATACGTAATTCCGGCAGCGGCAGTTCGGTGCACGCGCCCACCGACACGGTCGCCTGTCGCGCCGCCCCAGCCCAGATGCCGAGCGGCACCGCGAAGGAAAACACGCTGCCCTTGCCGAGTCCGCTCTCGACCGAGATGCGCCCGCCCATCAGTTCTACCAGCCGCTTCGAAATTGTGAGCCCGAGGCCCGAACCCCCGTACCTGCGAGTGGTGGATGAGTCGGCCTGCGTGAATCGCTCGAACACCGCGCCTAATTTTTCCTCCGGAATTCCGATGCCAGTGTCCGAAATCGTGAACCGCAAGGCGCCTGAGGCAGATGCCTCCGCATCAGGCGTGACTCGCAGGGCCACTTCCCCCGATTCGGTGAATTTGAGCGCATTGCCAAGCAGATTGAGCAGCACCTGACGCAATCGTGTCGGGTCACCTATCAGGTTGCGCGGTACGTCAGGCGCGATCTCGCACACCAGGGCCAGCCCCTTCTCCTCGGCTCGGACCGCCACCATTTCCGTCACCTTTCCCAGCAGATCGTCCAGCGAGAACCGGGTCCGTTCGAGCTCGAGCTGCGAGGCTTCAACCTTGGACAGATCGAGGATATCGTTGATGAGATGGAGCAGGTTGTCACCGGCGCGGCGAAAAATCTGCACATACTTGTCCTGCTCAGGGGAGAGCGGGGTCTTCGCGAGCAGATCCGCGATTCCGATGATCGCATTCAATGGCGTCCGGATTTCGTGACTCATGCTCGCCAAAAAATCGGACTTGGTCTGGCTCGCGGTCTCTGCCATGGCTTTGGCTTGCTGCAGCTCCGCCTCCACCCGTTTGCGCTCCGTGACGTCGCGCGCCGCGGCAAATACGCCCTGCAACGTACGGCCCCGGTCGTAAAACGTGGTCGCATTGTAGGACACCACCGTTTGTTTCCCGTCGCGCGCACAGGCCGTCAGCTCGTAGTCGGTGACCTTTCTTTCGCTCAGCACGCGTTTGATCCCCGCTTCGGCGCGCTCCGGGTCGGTGAAATAGCCCTTGAACGGTGCGCCAATCAACTCGTCGCGCGTACAGCCGGTCAACGCCTCCATCTGCTTGTTGACGTCAGTGATGATGCCGGCCGGGTCGGTGGTCATCAGCGCGTCGATGTTGGATTCAATCAGCGAACGCGTGTAGAACTGCTGGTCGCGCAGGCGCTGATCGAGCTTTCTTTGCTCGGCCTCGACCAGCTTGCGCGCAGTGTTGTCGGTCCCGATTAGAAGATAGCCGATGATGGCATCCTGCGCGTCGCGCAATGCCGTGACAGACACCACCGCCGGGAATCGGCTTCCGTCCCTTCGGATATAGGTCAGCTCATAGATGTCCTCGATTCCGCGCGAGGCCTTGAAAACCAGGGCCTCGAAGCCAGGTGTGATCGTGGTCGCGAGCTCGATGCTCAATGCCTTGGCGCGTGCGACCAACTCCGCCGGATCGGAGATGTCGGCTGGCGTGATCTTGTTCATAACTTCGGCAGCCGTGTAGCCCAGCATTCGCTCGGCACCGACATTGAAGATCTGGATGACGCCCTTCGCATCGGTGGCGATGCTCGAGAAGTTGGCGCTGTTGAAGATCGCCCGCTGCAGCGCGCCCGCTTTAAGCAGCACCTCTTCTGCTTGTTTGCGCGAGTTCACGTCACCCGCGCTTTCGGCAACGTCGAGCGTCGTCCGTGTTGTCATTCTTTTCCCTTGCCATGGTGTTGCCTCTGGTAACCGACATTCGCTGCCGCGGATCACGGTGGCGGTGCCGTATTCTGATCCGCCCTTCGATCATAGTCTGTTCGGCAACGCACAATGCACCTGGTGAATGGATGTGCCGATGGCCACGCGCCAACTTCTGCGCAATGCATCCCAAGGGTTGCACGATTCACAATGGCGACCGAGAATTAGCCGGCTGGCAAGGCAAAGGTGACAGCTGGGGGCGACCCTGCATAGCACGTGTGCGCCCCAGTGCCGCGGGAACGGACAAGGCCGCAGGCCGAGATGGATGGCATAGATGACTGTCAAGGACCTTTGGGGCCTGGTCAAAGCCGCTGCATCAGGTTGGGTCGATGACTACGTCCAGAGCATGGGCGCGGCGCTCGCCTACTACACGATGTTCTCGATCGCGCCGCTGCTGTTGATCGTGATTTCCATCGCCGGACTTGTCTTCGGCGACGAAGCCGCGCGCGGCGAAATCTTCAGTCAGCTGGAAGGCATGCTGGGCGCCCCTGGCGCGCTCGCGGTGCAAGGTCTACTCGAAAGTGTGCGCAAGCCAACCGAAAGCGTGACGGCCACGGTCTTCGGCGTCGTCCTGCTGCTGATCGGGGCGACCTCCGTCTTTGGCGAACTGCAGGATGCTCTCGATCGCATCTGGCGTGCGCCGGTCAGGGCCTGGCAATCCGGATTATGGGGACTGCTACGGGCGCGATTGCTGTCATTTGGCATGATTCTCGGAATCGGGTTCCTGTTGATGGTGTCGTTAGTGGCGAGCGCCGCATTGGCGGCACTGCGGAAGTGGTGGGGCCCGGTGTTGGGTGACTGGGCGGCGACGGTGAACATCATCGAACTCTGCTCGAGCTTCCTCGTGATCACCGTGGTATTCGCGATGATCTACAAGATAATGCCGCGCGTGCGCATCGATTGGAAGGATGTCTGGATCGGTGCGGCAGCGACCTCGCTTCTGTTCACGGTCGGCAAGTTCCTGATTGGCGTTTACATCGGGAGAAGCGGCATTGCTTCAGGCTTCGGTGTCGCCGCGTCGCTGGTCGTGGTGCTGGTTTGGGTCTATTACTCGGCCCAGATTTTTTTGCTCGGCGCGGAGTTCACTTGGGCGTACGCGCACAAATTCGGTTCCCGAAGGGACCTCGTGTCAGAACACCCTTCTGCCGTGCGCCCGCCAGCGACGCCATTCCTAAACGTCAACAAAGGCGCTCCGCGATGAGTGAACAGCAACACGGGGCCAGCTATTGGGGCGCAAGGGGCTAGACGTGCTAGAGCAGCGGCTAGCTGCGCATCAATGGCTGGCGCTCGAACACGTGACGATCGCGGACATCGCCTGCTTCCCGTATGTCGCGCTCGCATCCGAGGGCGAGATACGGCTCGATCCCTACGCCAGCGTGGGCAGCTGGATCGAGCGCATCAAGGCCTTGCCGGGGTTTGTCGGCATGCCCGGGATTTGATCTCCGGCCGGATTGCTGCTTTCGACCGCTTGCGGCCGTTGAGCTTCGCGCTGCCAACGGCGGCAATGCCGCGGTTGCGGTCATTGCGCCAGTGCCGGTCAACAGGCGCTAACGGCCACAACCGGTCATTGCCGGTTCGCGTCTATAGCGGTCGTTCGCGGTCGCTTCCGCCTACATCTTGGCCCAAGGCCAATGATGATGCCCAAGCGGAAAGTGCCGCTGACCCGAAGCCCTCTGGGGCCAACAGCAGCCTGCGTAGGCTGGTGCCGATCTCAGTTCAGATCATCGTCCTTGTAATACTTTGTTCCCTTGGCGGTGAGCTCGAGCGCCAGGCCTTTGTCCGTCACCTGGTAGATCCATTCTTACCTCAATTCGCCTGTGCGTATTAGCAATGCTCGCGATGCAAGGCCCGAGATCGGCGACGAAATCTTGCAATACAACGAATTGTGGCTAGAATTCAGAGGGCAGTTAGCAAAGGGTTTGTCAAGAGGTTGCGGCAATTTGCGACGCCGATCGGCAAAGCCGGCGCACCTGCCGAGAAATAGAACTCTCATAACAGTCGCACCAACTTAGACAGGAGAAGACACAATGACGGACATTTTGTCGATGATGCCGGATGCCAACCCGGCGGTGAAGGAGGCGATCAAGCGCAGGATCCTGAAGAAGGCCATCGTGAAGAAGGCGATCAAGCGCAAGGCCGTCAAGCGCCGGGTCGTGAAGAAGGCCATCAAGCGCAAGGCCGTCAAGCGCCGGGTCGTGAAGAAGGCGATCAAGCGCAAGGCCGTCAAGCGCCGGGTCGTGAAGAAGGCCGTCAAGCGCAAGGCCGTCAAGCGCCGGGTCGTGAAGAAGGCGATCAAGCGCAAGGCCGTCAAGCGCCGGGTCGCAAAGAGGGCCGTCAAGCGCAAGGTCGCAAAGCGCAAGGTCGCAAAGAGGGCCGTCAAGCGCAAGGTCGCAAAGAGGGCGGCGAAAAAAAGCTAAAGCCTTCCGGCACCAAGCGCCCGTCCCAGCTATGCGGCAGGCGCACAGCAGGCGACGCTAAGCGTCGCCTGTTTTCCTTTGGGCCGGCGAATGCCGGGTGCGGCGCCCGCGCCGCCGCTATCCGGCGGGCGAGGGCGCGTTCGTCGGGCTCGTGGGCCTGCCGATTCCGGCTTGATGTACTTCCCGCCTTTGCCGTTGCGGAGTTGCCCCCGGATCATCGTCGACATCGCTGAAGGCGCTATCGCCGGCGATCAATGATCCCACGACTGCCGTGCTCGGACTGGCGTGGATTATCGACGATTTCGCCAACAAGAAAGGGTCAGCCTGAGCGTGCGTCGCCGAATCCTGCCAGCTTGAACAGTGCCGCGATTTGAACGTTCCGGAGTATGGTGATACGTCCGGGCGCGTGATCGTCGTACCTGCGTCGATCTACTCGGCCTAGTCGACGAGCGTGTATTTGATGCCTCCACGCACCGAAACGAATTCTCGCTCCGCTGCCCGATCGAGTTTTTCGCCGTTCTCGAATTCATAGATGGACGACCGCTCACGCTCCGACGTTGTCCCGTCAAAATTACGAGTGATCTCGATCGGTGTAGTCCTGATTACGATATAAGCATTACCTTGATCGTCAACCACGCGGAGCCTTTGGGTTCGGTATACCAAGTTCGTGCCCGTTCCGAGATTAGAGGGGATAGCGCGACCGCGATCGGCTAGTTACCCGCCGGCACCACCTTCGCCACAGCGTGCCCGTCCGGTCGCATGGCCGGCGATATTCCGGCTGGCCGACAATCTCCTACTCGCCGTAGCGCGCCGCAATCTCGCTCCTTTGGGTGATGTAGTGCGCCTTCACCCAACTTGTGCGTCACCCGCGGAAGCGGGCGCCGAGTGTGGGGCGGGCAGATGGGTCAATCGCGGTCGGGCCGCTGCTTCTGCGGAAACGGCAGCAACGACGCGAACATCTTCAGAAAGAGCGTCGTCTGGCCAAGGACGTAGTGCTGCGCTTGACCTACTATCTGCTCGTAGGCGCTCCGGTCCAGGTTGCCTTCGAAGGCTTCGGCAGTGAGCTTGCCATCCTCGAAGTGCGCTCTCCTGGACTTCACATGGGCCTTGCCGCCAAGCGCCGAGATCTCCGTATACGAATAGCGGAAGCTCACGAATGGATGGGTCCTGGCGGATGGCCCGATCACTTCGGGCGCATCGTGCTCAACTTTGCGTAGCGCACGCTTATCGAGTTTCGCAGGATAGTTGTTCATGCAAAATCTCCGGCAAAAAAGGGTGAAATTCCCGCGTCCGAGCCATTGAATGGTTGCCGCTGTGGCCCCATGTACAAACACAGGTATCCAGTGTATCCAGTGCTAACAACGAAGCTTCTCGAGTCCGCGAGACTCCCCGTCCGTCTGCCGTCTGGCGAGCCCCGCGATCGCCCGCGGCTCCATCCAGCCCACAGCGACGTAACTCGCTGTAATCTCAATATATCAGACATGAGTGCAACCATGAAACTGCATCCCCTGCACGATCGCGTTATCGTCAAGCGCCTCGAGGAAGAGCATCAATCCGCCGGGGGCATCGTGATCCCGGATACCGCCGCAGAAAAGCCCTCGATGGGTGAAGTCGTCGCTGTTGGCCCCGGCAAGACCGGTGAGAACGGGAAGCTTCAGCCGATGGGCGCAAAAGCCGGCGACAAGGTCCTCTTCGGCAAGTACTCGGGCCAGGAATTTAAGATGGACAACGAAGATCTCCTGCAGATGCGCGAAGACGACATCATCGGCATCGTGGAGTAACGGCTCACCCAACCCAAGCGTCAGGAGAAACGAATCATGGCAGCCAAAGACGTCCGCTTCGGCGAGAACGTGCGCAACAAGATGGTCAACGGCGTTAACGTCCTTGCCAACGCTGTCAAGATTACGCTCGGCCCCAGGGGCCGCAACGTCGTGCTTGAGCGAAGCTACGGCGCGCCGACGATCACCAAGGATGGTGTGTCGGTCGCGAAGGAAATCGAACTCAAAGACAGGTTCGAGAACATGGGCGCTCAGATGGTCAAGGAAGTCGCGTCCAAGACCTCCGACGACGCCGGTGACGGCACCACGACGGCCACCGTGCTCGCACAATCGATCATTGCCGAAGGCATGAAGTATGTCGCCGCCGGCATGAATCCGATGGACCTCAAGCGCGGTATCGACAAGGCGGTTATCGCGGTTGTCGAGGAGCTGAAGAAGATCAGCAAGCCGTGCACGACCAGCAAGGAAATTTCCCAGGTTGGCGCAATTTCGGCCAACGCGGACGAATCGATCGGCAAGACGATCGCCGAAGCGATGGACAAAGTCGGCAAGGAAGGCGTGATCACGGTCGAGGACGGCAAGGGGCTCGAAAACGAGCTTGAACTCGTCGAAGGCATGCAGTTCGACCGCGGCTATATCTCGCCGTATTTCATCAACAACCCGGACAAGCAGGTGTCGTTGCTCGAGGATCCATACGTCCTCCTGCACGACAAAAAGATCAGCAACATCCGTGATCTGCTGCCGCTACTCGAGCAGGTGGCCAAGTCCGGCAAGCCGCTCCTCATCATTGCCGAAGACGTCGATGGAGAAGCGCTTGCGACGCTGGTAGTCAACAACATCCGCGGTATCCTGAAGACGACCGCCGTGAAGGCGCCGGGCTTTGGCGATCGCCGCAAGGCCATGCTCGAAGACATTGCGATTCTCACCGGAGGCACGGTGATCGCGGAAGAACTCGGCCTCAAACTCGAAAACGCACAGTTGAAGGACTTGGGCCGTGCGAAGCGCATCGAGGTCGGCAAGGATGACACGACGATCATTGACGGTGCGGGCGAAAAAGCCACGATCGAAGCGCGGGTGAAGAACATCCGTAAGCAGGTCGAGGATGCGACGTCGGATTACGACAAGGAAAAGCTACAGGAGCGTGTAGCCAAGCTCGCCGGCGGTGTGGCCTTGGTCAAGGTCGGCGCGGCGACCGAAATGGAAATGAAGGAAAAGAAAGCCCGCCTCGAGGACGCGTTGCACGCGACTCGTGCGGCGGTCGAGGAAGGCATCGTTGCCGGGGGCGGAGTCGCTTACCTGCGCGCCCGCGCCAACCTAAAGGGCCTGAAGGGCAGCAACCACGACCAGGAAGCCGGGATCAAGATCGTGCTGCGTGCCCTCGAGGAGCCAATACGCCAGATTGTCGCCAACACGGGCGACGAGCCGTCGGTCGTCGTCAACAAGGTCGTCGAAGGCAAGGGTAACTTTGGCTTCAACGCCCAGACCAACGAGTACGGCGACCTGGTGGAGATGGGTGTCATCGATCCGACCAAGGTGACGCGCTTCGCGCTGCAGAACGCGGCGTCAGTCGCAGGACTGATGCTCACGACCGCCGGGATGGTTGCCGAACTGCCCAAGGACGACAAGGGCGGCGGTGGCGGTGGCATGGGTAGCATGGGTGGCATGGGCGATATGGATATGTGACGCCACAACGCAACCCAGCCGCAAAGGCCCGATTCGTCCGGGCCTTCGCTTTTTACCGAGCGGGACCAGCAGGTGCTTAATATCGGGCCGCGCATCGGGGTCACCGACCCACAGCAGGGCATCCGGTACCTCCGCTTCTGCAGATCCGAAATCCGCGTGGCGATCAATGCCCAGCAAACTGGCGACGGCCTCGTCTGAAGTCGAAAAAACCAATCGGGTCTGCCAGCCGAGGGCGGCCGCAGCATAGCTCACTGCAGCGATTGCATGGCCGCAATCATGCTGACAGTAGCGCCACGCACGCAACCCGTATTTCCACGCTTCGCGCCAGTGGATCGAACTAATGCCGATAAGAACGCCGGTGCCGGAAAACGCTTCGGTCCATCGCGGATCATCAACCGCCGCGCGTTTCTCAAACACGTGATCCCGGCTCAAGTAGTGGTAGACCCCCGCGGAGAGGCCGGTGAGGCGCGGGCACAACAGATAGCCCTCGGTCGGATGCAGATTTCCGCTGGAAGGGTTGCAGCGCAATGCCCACCGCTGGGCGCCATAGGATTTCCACGCCGACAGCCCGAGCGAGAGTTCGAACAGAATGGCGAGGTGATCAAGTTCGAATCGACCCGGGCGCGGCAGGCTGCCGCGGCGCAACTCGTTGTAGCGTGTCACGACTGAATCAGCAGCCAGGGGCAGCTCGAACTTCGCCGCGCCGTCAAACTCTCGGAACGGGTTCGGCTGGTTTGCCCAGTCGAGTCCGGTCGGGCCGGGTGCGTAGTGGTTAACTTGGTGCTTGCTGCGCTGGTGATACTCGAACGGACCCTGCGTAAGCCCGGTCATGTTGTGCCTCGAGACAATGAACCGAGGAAGCGCGCTACCCGTGAGCGTAAGCCCACCAAAACGGCACGCCTAAGGCGGCATAGAGCAGAATCGAAGGGCCGCCGAGCTTAATGTCCTGGAACGAGGGCAATGCCGCGAAAAGTGCATTAGCGGCCAAGTAGCCGGCAAGCAACCACCATCCCCACTGACTCTCGATCCATAGCGGCACGAGAACGTGGATAAGGCACAACCACGCAATGGGCAGGAGCAGCAGCGGGGCGAGCGCGACAAACGCGCCGTTGAGAAGACCGATGTTGCGAAAGGAGACGGAACCCAGCGTCCAAGCACGGCCACGCGCTCGCGGCCAGATTGAAAGACCGTGCGGCTGCGCACGGAGAAGGAAGCCGACGATAAAATGTGCCAGCTCGTGAGCGATCGTGCCGGGAAGTGAGAGCAATGCAATACGCCACATGGCGTCGTGCGAGCCCCGCAGCAGCGCATAGAGGATGACGATCAACGCCACGCTCGGAACGAGACCTACTTGGTGCGCGTAAGATGATACGTAGTCCACGCGTCCATTGTGCAATGCGGAGGAAACAACAGCGAGCCGGCCATCGTGTCCCCAGAAGCACGCCCTGGAGGCATTACCCGTTCCCCGGCTGCAGGGGTTCGGGTCCCGCCTTATCGATTGGTCCGTCAGCTAGCGCAGCGCGGAGCGGGGTTTGTGTTCGAAAGTCTGTAGAAAATAGAATTGGCGAGCTGGGCCCGCAGGCTCAGGGTCTTGGGCGAATTTATTCTACATTTCGGCGTAAGCAGCTGAAATTAAATGACAAGCGCCTGGATTGTGATTCCGGTTGTCGTGGGTTCGAATCCCATCAGCCACCCCAAAGATCAATAGTTTGGCGCTCGACAACGGCGGCGCCATGCTGCCTTCACGGGACATTGACGGAACGTCGCCAGCAAAATCTCGCCCCGGATGCCACCTCCCACAGCTCCGGTCACAGCCTCCCTCCGATCGCCCTGCCCCCTGCGCCCTAGCTCACGCTGGCGATGATGTTGATGCTGAGCGCCAGCACCGCGATATTGAAGACGAATGCCAGGAACCCGTGAATGAGAGTGAGCCGCCGCATGCGCCGCGAGGTCACGGCGACGTCGGACACCTGTGAGGTCATGCCGATCACGAACGAATAGTATGCAAAGTCCAGATAGTCGGGTTCGCGCTTGCCTGGAAACAGGAGCTCGGCAAGTTATGCACTGTCGTGGCGCGCGCGATCGTAATAGCGGCGGGCGTAGTGGAACGCGAACACGGTCTGGATCAGGAGCCACGACGACATCAGCGCCACGACGATCAGCGCAAGGTGCCACGTGCGCGCCCAGAACGGCAGGTCACGGATGGTGCCGACGACGAAACCGATGGCGACGATGCTGGCATATGCTGCTCCCAGCACGAACAGGAAGATGAAGAATCCGCTCTGATCCTGGCTTAGCGCGTGGTCACGCGTGACGCGCGCATCCGCCCGTGCGATGAGCGCCCATGCGAGGCCGAGATACATCAGCGTGCCGAGGTCCCAACTCACGACGATACGCGTGTGCCATGAGATCCATTCGGGTTGAACGATGTAGGCGACGACCCCCACCGCGAGCGCCGTTGCCAGGCGCCGCATTGCCCCGAATCGCGCGATCCATGAGGTGTCCTTCGGGTTACCCATGCGTACTCGTGTCGCCACTCAAGTCGGACGCCCCGAACATTCTCGGCGGTGGACCGAGCATGATCGGCGTTCGAGCGACAGCGGCACCTTTGGATCAGCCGAGAACGCGGCGGTAGGTTTCGCGATCCGTCTGGTAACACGTGCAGGAGGCCGCCTTGAGTCCCGGTCGGTCGAGAATCATGATGTTTCCGCGGCTGTAACGGATGAGTCCGAGTTTCTGCAACGAGGTGGCGGCCCTGGTCACCCCGACGCGGCGCACACCGAGTATCAGCGCTAGGAACTCGTGGGTGATGTGGAACGTGTTCGAATGCGCCCGGTCCTGGGTCATCAGGAGCCAGCGCGCGAGCCGCGCCTCGACAAGGTGAAACCGGGTGCATCCCGCCGCTTGCGCGAGTTGCGTCATGCGGACAAACAGATAGCGATCGAACACCACCTGCAGGGCTGGGCTTCGTCCGAGCTCTTGCCGAAACGGGACGGCGTCCATGCGCAGCGAAGAACCGGCACCCTGCACGAGCGCCTGCAACGGCGACGTGGCAACGCCAAGCACGACGGGCGTCCCCACCATGCCTTCATCCCCGACCAATCCGATTTCGAGGCGCGTCGAGCCGTCGACCGGAGCCACCAGCGAAACGAATCCAGCCACCGGAAAATAGACATGGCGTACGCGCTCGCCGGGCTCGAAGAGCACGTCAGAAGGAACGAGGTCGACCTCCTTGCAACCGGCGATCAGATGCAGGCGGTCCTTGCGAGGGAGGGTGGCGAGCAGGCGGTTGCCCGAGGGAACGCGCTTGGTGGGCTGCAAAGTATCTTTCCAAGTAAGCCGGCAAGACCGGGAATTCTGCGGAGCCGGCACATCGTACGTCCATGAAGAGGCCGCGTCTGTTGCTTAGCGTACATAGCGCGGGCATCCCTCTGAGCTGGCGTTTCGAGGACACACGCGACGGCGACAACAAGGCCCCATGCGGTATGGATTGGGGACTTGCGCCGGGGCTCTGCAACAGGGCACAACGTGCGCCACGCGCGTAAGGGCTGCGACCCCTGTCCGGTCGCCGCCGCGCCGTCATCACCGCAATATGGCGAGCGGCAAGAGGCGATCGGTTTCGCGCCTGACCACGTCGTAGCACTCGCAGACCCGTGCCTCGAGGCCGCGGCGATCGAGCACCTCGATGCGGCCGCGGTGGTAGTGAATCAACCCCGCCGCCTGCAGCTTGCCGGCCGCATCGGTAACGCCTTCGCGTCGTACGCCGAGCATGTTGGCCATCAGCTCCTGCGTCATGACGAGTTCGTTCGAGGACAGTCGGTCGAGGCTCAGCAGCAACCAGCGGCAGAGCTGCTCGTCCACCGTATGATGCCGGTTGCACACGGCGGTCTGGGCCATCTGTGTGATCAACGCCTGCGTATAGCGCAGCAGCAGGTGCATTGTCGGCCCGCCCCGGTTGAACTCCTCCTTCAGCAGATCCGCCTTCAGCCGGTAGCATTCTCCCGCACTCTGGACCACGGCCCGGCTGGGTGTCGTTTCCCCCCCCATGAACATGGAGATGCCAACAATTCCGTCGTTGCCGACCACGGCGATCTCGGCCGACGCGCCGTCCGAAAAGACGTACAGGAGCGACACGATCGAGGTCGTCGGAAAATAGACGTAGTGCATCCTGCTGCCGGATTCATAGAGGACCTTGCCGAGCGCCATCGGCGCCGACTCGAGGTGGGGTTCGATGCGATCGTAGTCGGCCGCCGCGAGGGCGGCCAGGAGCCGGTTCTTGCGCGGACTGATGGGGGCCGGTTTGATGGGCATATCGAATCCCGGGATGACGGTTTTGTAATCGTAGCGACGTCGATAATCGGCCTTCGATTCAACGGTCTATGGTACCTCCGGAAGCCCTTTATGTGTTCTGTACCGCACATCGGTGGCGGTTCGGTTCCGGCATGGAAATGCGTCTGGCGGCCACATTTCTGATACCGCGTATGTGCGCTCGCGCACAGACGGCGGGTTGCCGGTAACGCAAGTTGTGCCAAGGCTCTTTGCCCTCTGGGCGGTGCGACGCATCGTCCATTCGCCCCGGCCGGGCCCCCTCCCTGTTTGCCTGGCTGGGCTCCTTCTTGCGCGTCCGCCGTATCGTCGGCGACGTGTGGATTCCCATTCTTCCGGACGGAGCGTTCCCCATGGCCAGGATGAAACCAGTGAAGAAGAAGGCGTCGCCGCGTAGCGTTCGAACGCCTTCGGCAAACCCCGCGGGGCGCGCGCACCCACGCCTGATCCATGGGTTTCTCATCCGGTTGGCGACGAGGGCAACCATTCCCGCAGAAGACGAAAAACCGGAGTTCACCGTCGGGGCGAGCGTCAAAACGCCAGCGCAACGTCTCTCCGATACGAAGCCCGAAGGCCCCGCCGGCGGCGAGACGTTTCACTGAGAAATATGCCACCCGTCGACACGCGTTTACGCGTCGACGCGAGGCACTCGATGTTGCAATGTTCGCCAGCGAACAGACGAGGTTTGGGCGGCGCCGCTATTCTTGTTGCGGTCGGAGCTCTCGATCGCAATCGTCCGGTTCTCGTTGGGGCGCCTGTAGTGCCGCGTGGTGACGGCGGAAACAACATGAGGATGCAATGATGAAATACAGACTAGCAACAACCTGCTTCGTAATTGGCTCAGTGCTGGCGCCCGTTGCGGCCTATGCGGCGGATTCTGACACGGACCGTTCCAATCCGGCGAACTACGTCAAGGACTCGGTCATTACGACCAAGATCAAATCGAAGCTCGCTGCGGAACACGTCGGCAGCGTGGCGCACATCTCAGTCGACACGGACAAGAATGGCGTCGTCTGGATGAGCGGTACGGCCAACAGCCAGGAGGAAGTGGACAAGGCCGTCGCCATTGCGCGCGATACCGAGGGCGTCATGTCGGTCAAGAACAACCTCAAAGTCCAAAAAGACCGCTAAACGCGGGTGAACACGGCAACATGGCAGTTGCCCGGCGGGCAGCCTGTCAGATCCGTGAGGAACGCGCGCGTGAAATAGGCTGAGACTCATCCTGGATGCCGGGTCGTTTCGATACGACCTGCGCGTCCGGCCACGGCGCCATTCGATGATAGGAGATTCGAACCCAGATGAAATCGATTCTCGACCCTTCGTTTCGATATACGGCGAGCTTCAACACGGACCTGCAGAAAACGTTCGCAAGGATCCGGCGAGAGCGGCAGCAAGAAGCGGAAAGGGGAGTACAGGCGACGGCGGACGCCTTTGCGAAAGTAACGTCGATCGCCAGAAAGACGGCGACAGGTCGATGATGAAGGGCGGGTTGCGCCTCGGCTTGCGTTCGCAATTGCGCCGATCGAAGACAGCGATGACGGACCCGCAAACCCAAGAAGCACGACAAGCGTTGAAGTGAGGGACAGAAGAATGCGTAACGGACTCGTTGTGCTGTGGATCCTGGTTTGCTCGATCACGTCGGCCGCCGCTCAGGTGAGCGTCGGCATCGGGTTGCCCGGCGTCAGCATCGGGATCAACCTGCCGGTGTATCCGGAGCTGGTGCCCGTGCCCGGGTATCCCGTCTACTACGCTCCGCAGGTGAATTCGAACTACTTCTTCTACGACGGCATGTACTGGGTCTACCAGGGGGACAACTGGTACGCGAGCTCCTGGTACAACGGGCCGTGGGCGCTTGTGGCCCCGGAAGCGGTCCCGCTATTCGTCCTGCGCGTCCCTGTGCGCTATTACCGGCGACCGCCCACGTACTTTCGCGGATGGCGTTCCGATGCGCCGCCGCACTGGGGTGAGCACTGGGGCCGTTCATGGGAGCAGCGTCGTAGCGGATGGGACATGTGGGATCGTAGCGCTGTACCCGCGCCGGCCCCGCTGCCTACATACCAGCGACAGTATTCGGGGAATCGATATCCGCGCGTGGAGCAGCAGCAGGCGCTTCAAAGCCAGAACTACCGATACCAGCCGCAAGACGCCGTAGTGCGACAGCACTATCAGGCGCAGCCGGTGCAAAGTGCGCCCGCGCCCTCTCAACAGGTACGGCAGGCAGCGCCTCAGGAAAGAACCGCCCCACACGACCAGCGCGTCTCCCGTCCGCCATCGTCAGCCCCGCAAAACGCTCCACCAGCCCAGCGCGGACAACCGGCGCAAACGGTGGGCGGAAATGTTCAAAGGCCCGCGACCACGCAGGCGGTTCCTCAACAGGGTAGCGCGACGACCCCGCATCCGAGCCAGCAACCGCAGCAGACCCAGCGTCAGCAGCAGGCACCAAGGGCGCAAGGCCAGGACAAATCAGCGCACGGCAAACCGCCAGCGCAGGCACCAACTGCCCAACATCAGACTCAGCAACCACAGCAAGGGGCGCCCCAGCATCTGCAGCAGGCACCGAAGTCGCAAGGTCAGGACAAGGCACCGCAAGGGAAGGGACCCGCGCAGGAACCAAAGCAGGGCCAGGGGAAGGGCTCCGACAAGGGTGAGCAGCAAGGTGGGGAACACAACAGATAAGGCAACACCTGCCATGATGGAGGGAGTCCTGGCCATCGGGAAGGATTGCGCCGACGAAATGGCCGACCTGCCGGTGGCTTCTCCCGAAGAGTCGAGGGGAAATGGGCGATTGGCAAGATCGACGCGAGCGTTCGCGCCACGAGCGCGCCGAAATGCGCTCCCCGAAGCCGCCATTCGTAGTGCGCCATGAAACCCGCCGCCGTTCCAGCCTCCGCAGGCACAGCTGACTCAGAGCGCGCTGTTGAGCAAGTCGGCGCTGTCGTCGACGCCTCGCTCGTCACCGTCCCTGCAACGCGCATGCAGGTTGATGCCCGGGGCCTGGCGCTGGGAATTCTGGCGGCCCTCGCGTCGATTTTCGCCCTGTCGTGGGCGCAGGCCTTTGTGGTGCCGCTGTTGCTCGGCATCGTCATTTCCTACACGCTGAGTCCGCTCGTTGCGTGGCTCGAAGCGATCAGGATCCCGCGCGCTGTCGGCACCGTCTTCGTAATGGCAAGCGTGATCGGCGCGCTCGTTCTCGGCACCTATTCGTTGCGGGGACAGATGCAGACCATCATCGAGCAGCTACCCCAAGCGGCGACCAAGTTCGCTACCGGCGTTGCGCGCCTGCAGATCGGCCAGATCGGCAACATGCAGAAAATGCAGGACGCGGCGACCAAAGTGGAAAAGGCGACGACGCAGGCAGCCGGTGGCGCTGCGGCTCCGCGCCAGCCGGCCACCCACGTTATCGTCGACAAGCCGACGTTCAGGCTCGGTAGCTACCTGTGGGAGAGTTCGATGGGCGCCATCGGAGCCATGGGCCAGGCGGCGATGGTCGTCTTCCTGGTCTTCTTTCTGCTCCTCGGTGGCGACACATTCAAGAGGAAGCTGGTGCGGCTGACGGGGCCGTCGCTATCGAAAAGAAAGATCACCGTCCACATTCTCGACGACATCAACGGTACGATCCAGAAATACATGTTGATGCTGCTGACGACAAATCTGCTGGTCGCGTTGCTCTGCTGGATCGCGTTTCGCCTGATCGGCCTGGAGAACGCGGGAGCCTGGGCCGCCGCTGCGGGCGTGCTCCACATCGTTCCCTACCTGGGCCCCGGCGTCACGGCCGTCGCGACGGGAATGGCTGCCTACATGCAGTTCGAATCGTTTGCAATGGCCCTGCTGATCGCCGGCGCATCTCTGGCGATCGCTACCGTCGTCGGAACGTTCGTGACTACCTGGATGATCGGACGAATCGCCCACATGAATTCGGCAGCCATATTCATCTCCCTGTTGTTCTGGGGGTGGCTATGGGGCGTCTGGGGATTGCTGCTCAGCATTCCCATCATCGTCATCGTCAAGGTCGTGTCGCAGCACGTGGAGCAACTGCACCCCGTGGCGGAGCTCCTTGGAGAATAAGCGCTTTCGCGAAGTCGGTCCCCCGAACCTGCATCGGTACACGATGTGAACAGGTGGGCCGCCTCCGGCCGCTGCTCACCGGAGGGCGCGGTCTGCAATGCTCGGCGGGCGGTGCAGTGGTTAGCTCTTCTTGTTTCCAAAGACCAGTAGCAATCCGCCGATCACGATTGTTCCAACCCCTACCCAGATCGGAACGTTCACCGTCTCCTTGTCCGCTACCGATAGCACGAGCGGTCCAATCTTGGTCTCATGGGTCTCCTTCGTGTAGCTGAAGCCGCCGTACACCAACCCCAGGATACCGCCAACGATCAGGACAATTCCCAGTATCTTCATCGCGTTCACGTTTGTCTCCTTCGGTACAGCCAACTGATCGAACCAGCACCGGGGTCGATCTGCAGATGGGCGATTGGCAAAAAAAGGCCGGGGAAATACGACCCCGGCCGCAAGAGCAATTCCCGCGCGCTGCCCGTAAATGAGGGCGGCGGCGGGGGCTAACATGGATATATGGATATCAGGACTTGCCGTATTGGACCTTCGCGTTGCTTACGCATGCATCCTTAGCGGAACCCGCGAGCGCGTCGCACTTCTCGATCGCGACCTTGTATTCCGCGTCGCGCTTGTCTGCCGTGGCTTCCTTGCTGGCGTCAGCCTGCTTCGCCGCCGCGTCATGGCGCGTATCGGCAGTGACACGGTCGACCTTGGCGTCCGCCTTGCCCTTGACGAGCGCGGCCTTTGCTTCCGTTACGCAGACGTCCTTGGGATTGCCCGCCAGGTCGTCGCATTTTTGGATGGCAACGTCGTAGTTCGCTTGAGCGTGCACAATGCGCGCGTTCTCGCGAGCCTTTGGCGTGTTCTCGTACGCGGCTTCCGCATCAGCCTTGGCGACGTTTTCCTTGCCCTTGGCTCCCGCGACACAGATATCCTTGGTGTTTCCACTCAAGGACGAGCACCCATCGCTATCGATCTTGTACTGCGCGTCGGCATCCTTCTTCGCCGCCGCGTAGCCTTCCTTCGACATCGTCGTCGAGCCGGCCTTCGGCGCGTACATCTGCGCCGCTGCGGTTCCGGCAAAAGCTAGCCCGGCAGATACGAATAGTGCAATCATCAACTTGGACATGTCATTTCCTCACGGTTCAAGTACGGTAATCGGAAGCGCTATCGAGGGCCACGTACGCCGTGGGCGCTTCGAGTCAGTGCACCCCTCACCGCGAGGAGCCCGTCTTCCCTGGACTTGAAACATACGCGTGATACCCAGCCACATCTGTTCGTTGCCGCACATACTCCCATAGGTCCGAGGACGTAACCGGTGCGGAACTTGGTTCGGATGCTACACATTCGACTCGCCGGCGCGCGCGAGCAACAAGCCAACCACGAGGCCTGCAATGGCGCCGATGGCCATAGCCTGCCAGGGGTTGGCACGAACGTAGTCGTCGGTCGCTTGTCCAGCTGCCCGGGTCTTCGCGAGCGCCACGCCCTGCAGATCAGTGACACGGGCCTTGGCCGCTTTCAGCGATTCCGCCGCTTTGGCGCGCACCCGCGCGACGTGTTGTCCCGTCTGACTGGCGGTGGCCTTCAGCAACTCTTCCATGTCATCCGCAAGCACCCCCAGATCGGCCTTAAGCTTGTCGGCGGTGACCCGATCACCTTCCACATCCATCACCCGTTCTCCAGCATTCATACGCGTTGACCTTTACGTGTTGGTATCGCTCATTTCTGTTGGCACACGCAGACGCTCATCGGTCGATAAGCGATTCGGCGTGTCCCAGCGGGCCGTCTGTCACGATTGAATCCGTGCCGTGGCGGAACCGTTGCATGTTGGTCGCGCTGCGCACGATGGCGAATCCTGGCGCGATTCCGCCTGGGATTGGTCAGAGCGTCACAAGGCGCGCCGCCCGCTGATGAGGTTAACCAGGATCATCACGATGGCCACCACCAGAAGAATGTGGACAAAACCGCCCATCGTGTAGGAGGTGACGAGTCCGAGGACCCACAATATGAGCAGAACAACCGCAATCGTATAGAGCATGAAATGCACCTTTCTGGATGACGTGATTCCCATCATGGGCTGGCACAAACATCGTCATCGGCAGCCCGGTCTCGACGGCGAGCCATTTCTGCAAGGCACTATTGCTTACCGTGCATTGCGCTTCGAGACTTGGTTTGAGTCTGGACGACTTCCCGTTCGCCGTCTGTTCGGCAGCGCACACTCGTTGACCGGCGTTGGCGGAGGCGAGGCGAAGACTCGCGTTCGCCCGCATGGCGGGCATCAGGGCGGGAGCGCTACATCCCTCCGATACAAAGCACGAACGCCTGGCCGGGGCCATGGCCATGCTGTGTACGCTAGCGCACAGACGACGACGGTCGGTATAACCGATATTCCCCACAGTTGTCCGTGCGTCGGCGGCTCGTTTCTCGTCCGTTCTGGCCCATCAGAGGGTTGGTGCCTGTGAAACGGCGCCCGCGAAAAAGGGAACAAGTCAACAAGGGAGCAAATCATGAGTATTGGCACCATTCTGCTGGTTGTCCTGATCCTGATACTTGTCGGCGTCATTCCCGCTTGGCCGCACGCCCGCAGCTGGGGTTACGGTCCCAGTGGCATCGTTGGCGTCATTCTGATTATCGTTCTCGTCCTGTTCTTGATGGGACGCCTGTAACTCCGCAGGGTGACGGCTGAGTGTTTCTGTCAAAAGGAAAAAGCATGACAAACATCGCTCGCAAAGTGGCAGCTTTCGTTGGCATTCTCTTCGTGGCAATGACGCTGGGTTGCGCCTCGACGGCGAAGCAGGAAGGCACCGGCGAATACGTTGACGACACGGTCATCACCACCAAGGTCAAGGCGGCGATCCTCGATGAGCCTTCGCTGAAGTCCGCCGAAATCAACGTCGAGACGTTCAAGGGCGTGGTTCAGCTGAGCGGCTTTGTGAGCTCGCAGGCCGCGGAGAGCAAGGCGGTCGAGGTTGCCCGCACCGTCGGCGGCGTGAAGTCGGTCAAGAACGACATGCGCCTGAAGTAAGCCGGGGCTCATCCCGACGCCGGACTCAAATTGGCCGCGGTTTGACGATCGGCCGAACGGGGATTGCGATTCGAGCCGCCGGGCCGCAGAACTTGGCAGCGTATGCCGGGGCTGGCGGCGCATCAACAAAATAGCGAGGCGCAATCGTGCCTCGTCTTGTTGGCGTCGCTAGCGTGACGTACATGTCGAGCACCGCTGATCACGCCGGCGCGAACTAAAGGGTCTGTGCTCCATGTGCGCCACCGCACAGACACTTTTCGCAAACAGGCGGATTCTTCCTGATCGGCGGGTTCCGCTGACAAACGTATTTGTGAGGAGATGGGTTATGGCGAGGAACGTTCTGACGGTACTGATGTTGCTGGGGATACTCGGTTCGTTGAGCGCGATAGCGGGGTGTAATACCGTCGCGGGCGCGGGGAAGGACATCGAACGCGGTGGCCAGAAGGTTCATGACGAGGCCAAGGAAGTGCAACAGAAAATGTAACGTTCGGGCAACGGCGACCGAGCGGGCAAGCCCAGAACCCATATCGCGTGGATCGCCGCCGAACTGTCCCCGATTCCAGGAGCCAATGATGAACATGACCTTGAGTCTCGCCCCGCTCGTTTCGCTTCTTGCCGGCATCTTGATTCTTGTCATGCCGCGGTTGCTGAATTACATCGTCGCCATCTATCTGATCGTCATTGGGTTGCTCGGGCTGTTCGGCGCCGGAAATCTCCATTTGAAGTGATTGCGCGCAGCTACCTCGATCTTGCGAGGCCGTCGGCGCACGCGCCGGCCAGCGAGCGCACTCCCGACGCGGGCCCCGCACGTGCCTCAGTCGCCGCGCCATCGCCGGCGCATCCCCGTTGCATCAGGCGGGCCCTGCTCGGGATTGGCCTCGTGGCCCTCCTGGCGGGCTGCGCGTCACTGCCGCCGGGCTCCGATTATCCAAAGACAACGTCGAACGCCCTGACCAACCCGGCACAAACCCGCCTGGGACAACAATTGGCTGCGGCAAAGGCCGGGCACCCTGGAACGTCCGGCTTCAGGCTTCTCCCGGTCGGAATCGACAGCTTCCTGCTCCGGATGGAAATGGCGGCAGCCGCGGAGCGAACACTCGACGTACAGTACTTCGTCATCCAAAGCGACGATGCAGGGCAGTTGCTGATCGAGGCGCTGCTCAAAGCGGCCGATCGCGGCGTGCGGGTTCGCGTGCTGCTCGACGACAGTGGCACTTTCGGCCGCGACGCGCAGATCAGAACGCTTGCGGGATACGCGAACGTCGAGCTCCGCCTATTCAACCCGTTTGCCTACCGCGGAGACCTTGGGGTTTTTCACGATGCGGAATTTCTTGGCGATGCATCCAGGCTCAACTATCGGATGCACAACAAGCTCTTTGTCGTCGACAACGAGATCGGCATCGTCGGCGGGCGCAACGTCGGGGACGAATATTTCCAGGGAGGCCGCGACTATGACTTTGGAGATTACGATGTCATAGCGGCCGGCCCGATCGTCAATCAGATCTCGAACACGTTCGACGCCTTCTGGAACAGCCCGATGGCGATTCCGATCGAGGCTCTCGCAGGCGGCAAGCCTTCCGCACAAGAGCTTGACGACTATCGTGGTGGCCTCGCCGCGCACCACGCACAGATGATTGCAGCCAATGCGCCGTACATGCGTGCCTTGGCTGCTGGCGAGCCCTTCGCGGAAATGCTGAGCGGCAAATCGTCGCTCGTATGGGCGAAGGCGGAAGTCATCTACGACAGTCCGGAAAAGGCGAAAGTAGAGGACGGCGAGCAAGGCGGCCGGCTGCTGCGGCATCGCCTTGGCGAGGTGGCGAAGCAAGTCCAATCGGAGTTGATCATTGTGTCGCCGTATTTTGTGCCAGGGCCCGCTGGGATGAAATTCTTCGAGGGGTTGCGCGAGCGGAATGTCAGCGTGCGAATACTCACCAATTCGCTCGCATCGACGGACATGTCGATCGTCCACTCGGGCTATCAGGCGTTCCGGGCACCGCTGCTGGAAATCGGGGTCCAGTTATACGAAGTGCGGCCGGTCCTTGGTCAACCGACTGTTCGGGGCAACCAATTGAAATCGCCGAGTTCGGGAATGTATGCGTTGCACGCCAAGGTGTTCGTCTTCGACCGCGAGCGAGTGTTCATCGGTTCGATGAATCTCGATCAAAGATCGCTCCATCTCAATACGGAAATCGGACTGATCATCGAAAGCCCCGAGCTTGCACGTCAGATCGCTGTCCGCTTCGCGGAGATTGCACGACCGGCCAACAGCTACGTTCTCACGCTCAGCGTGGGCGACGGATTGGGTCACCGCCACCTCGTTTGGCACACGCTTCAGGACGGAAAGCCGGTGGACTTCGATCAGGAACCGGCGGTGACGTTCTGGCAGCGATTGAAAGTCGACATGCTTTCGTTGCTGCCGCTCGACGAGTTGCTTTAAGGACCCCTGGCCGCCGCCTTGCCGAATCCACCATCGCCTTCCCCTGGATTCGCCGTGCACGGGGGGAGGAAACGAGCCTTGGTGTATCGAAGGCAGATCGAATCGAGAGTCCTAACGCTCTGCTGCTGCCTGTTCTGCCAGTCTCGGCCGCGTCCTTCAGCACGGATCCACACATCGCGGTCCAAGATGTCCAGCAAGACCTCCCTCGCGAGACGGTTGATGCTTCCACGGATGATCAGGCGTGCCGCGCGTGTTACGCTGAATCTTCGCCGAAACGCTCGCTGGAAAGTACGCACGCCGAATCGGTATCGCGTGAGCTTGGCATCGCCATCGAGCCTCCGAGTGAATGGAGTGACGGCAGCTCCTGGGCAAGTCGCCGGGAAAATGGAGAAATGCAGTGATTCGTGTCTTGTCTCGGCATCGCCGCGAAGAGAAGAAAGTCAGCAAGCGGACGATTCTTGAACGATTGCTCGCGATCACGGCGGGGTTCGGTCGCGCCGACTTGCTGGGGAAATACGCCGACGAAGAGCCGCCGCTGCGATCGGAGTTGTTCAGCGCCGACCAGATGGAGCGGCACGGCAAGAACCTCGCGGCAGCGCACAGGTTGGCGCCAGGCGCGCGCTGATCAGCTGCTGACCCGACTGGCCGAGAACGAGGGCGTCCTGGTGGAGGTTTGCGACCTGCTTACCGCGGCGGTCACTGCGAACCGCCGCATTACGCCGGCCGCCGAATGGCTGCTCGACAATTTCTATCTGATCGAAGAGCAGATCCGAACGGCCAAGCGGCATTTGCCCAAGGGGTACAGCCGCGAACTGCCTCGATTGGCGCACGGACCCTCCGCCAGGCTTCCGCGGGTCTATGACCTCGCTTTCGAGACGATCTCTCATGGCGACGGCCGGGTCGACGCCGAGAGCCTTTCGCGGTTCGTGGCAGCCTACCAGACGGTGACACCTCTCAAGCTGGGCGAGTTGTGGGCCATTCCCATCATGCTGCGCCTGGCGCTCATCGAGAATCTCCGCCGCGTCGGAGTCCGGATCGCCGTCGGCACAATCGACCGGAACCGTGCCGACGCGTGGGCGGACCAGATGATGGACGTCGCCGTGCACGATCCCAAGAGTTTGATTCTGGTGATTGCGGACATGGCGCGCTCGAACCCGCCGATGGTGAGCCCGTTCGTCGCCGAATTGGCGCGCCGCTTGCAGGGGCAGAGCGCCGCGTTGGCTTTGCCGCTCACCTGGATTGAGCAACGACTTTCCGAGTCGGGTTTCACGATCGAACAGCTGGTGCAATCCGAGACGCAGGAGCAGGCCGGGGATCAGGTCTCGATCAGCAACACCATCGGGAGTCTTCGATTTCTGGGATCGATGGACTGGCGCGAGTTCGTCGAAACGATGAGCATCGTCGAGCGGAAGTTGCGCGAGGATCCGGGCGGCCTCTACGGCAGGATGGATTTTGCGACTCGCGATCGTTACCGGCACGTCGTCGAGGAGATCGCGAAAGGCAGCGATCGCACGGAAAGCGAGGTGGCGCGCAAGGCGATTCAGTTGGCATACGAAGGTGCTGCCGGCACCGCTGGCGGGGACGGCGATGATGTTCGGGCAGCGCACGTCGGTTTCTATCTCGTCGACAAGGGGCGGCCGCGCCTCGAACGGGCGTCAGAGATGCGTCTTTCTTTCTCCGAGGCGCTCCGCAGGGCTGGGCGACGAATCCCTTTGTTGCTGTATCTGGGGACGATCGCGGTCATCACGATGGCCCTCACAGCGACCTTGTTGACGAGGGCGCATCGCGACGGAGTAGCGGATGGTGTGCTCGTGACGCTCGGAATTCTCCTGCTGCTGGCTGCCAGCCAACTGGCCGTGGCAATGGTGAACTGGCTGGCGACATTGTTAGTGACGCCGCGCGCGTTGCCGCGAATGGACTTTTCCCAGGGACTCCCCCCGCAGGCGCGCACGCTGGTCGTGGTCCCGACGATGCTCACCAACGCCGAAAACATCGAAGGCCTGGTCGAGGCGCTGGAAGTCCGCTTCCTCGCTAACCGGGACGATCACCTGCATTTTGGCCTGCTGACCGATTTTCAGGACGCGGCTGCAGAAACGCTGCCCGAGGACGAGCCTCTGCTGCAGCTCGCTCGAACAAGAATCGAGGACCTGAACGAAAAGTACCGGGTTGCGGCAACCCAAGCCGAGGTTGGCGCAACCGGAGACACCTTCTTCCTTTTTCATCGTCCGCGTCGCTGGAACCCACAGGAAGCGGTATGGATGGGGTACGAGCGCAAGCGTGGGAAGCTTGCGGACCTGAATTCGTTCCTGCGCAACGGTGCGAAAGACCGCTTCTCGCTCGTCATCGGCGAGACCTCGGTGCTGTCGAATGTGAAATACGTGATCACGCTCGATACCGACACGCAGCTGCCTCGCGACTCGGCCCGGCAGTTTGTGGGCGTGATGGCGCATCCGCTGAACCGTGCGCGCTTCGATACCGCCGGCGAGCACAAAGGCAGTGGGCTGGTGACCGAGGGATACGGGATCCTGCAGCCGCGAGTGAGCGTCAGCCTGCCCGGCGCGAACCGCTCGTGGTACGCGCGGCTGCACGGGGGTGAACCGGGCATAGATCCCTACACGCGTGCCGTCTCCGACGTTTACCAGGACGTGTTTCGCGAAGGCTCGTTCATCGGCAAGGGGATCTACGACGTCGACGCGTTCGAGCAGGCCCTCAACGGTCACTTTCCCGAGAACAGGATCCTGAGCCACGATCTGCTCGAGGGTTGTTACGCACGATCGGGCTTGTTGAGCGACGTGCAGTTGTACGAAGAGCATCCGTCGACCTATGGCTCGGATATCAGCCGCAGGCAGCGCTGGATTCGCGGCGACTGGCAGCTGGTCGGATGGCTGTTGCCGCTCGTGCCCGGCCCCGGCAAGCGCCGGCTAAGAAATCCATTGTCGATGCTTTCGCAGTGGAAGCTCTTCGACAACCTGCGGCGCAGTCTCGTCCCGGCGGCATTGGCGCTGCTGCTGCTGCTTGGCTGGACCGTGCTTCCGCATCCCTGGCTGTGGACGTTGGCGGTGATCGCGGTCCTGTTGCTTCCGGCGGCGAGCGCCTTGGTCGTGGATTTGTTGCGAAAACCTGACGAGGTGCTGCCGCGGCAGCATCTTGCGGCCGCCGCGAGCGTGGCGGGCCGGCACGCCGCACAAATGGTGCTGACGCTCGCATTCCTCCCCTACGAGGCCACGGTCAACCTCGATGCGATTGCGCGCACCGCGTGGCGAAAGCTCATTACGCAGCGACGGCTTCTCGAATGGAATCCGTCGGCGGGCGATGAACCGGATCGCCGCCGCTTCGACAACACAACCAGTCGCGCTGAACTAACTACGTCGCTCAGGTCGATGTGGATCGCGCCCGTCATCGCCACGACCGCAGCGGTCCTGGTGAGGGTGCTCGCTCCGTCCGCATTGGCGATGGCCGGGCCGATACTTTTCCTGTGGTTCGTCTCACCCGGAATAGCATGGTGGATCAGCCGCCCGCTTGTTCGCCGCGAAGCGCGGTTGACGATGGATCAGACGCTCTTTCTCCGCAAGCTCACGCGAAGGACATGGGCGTTCTTCGAGACTTTTGTCGCTGCGGACGACCATTGGCTTCCACCGGACAACTGCCAGGAACATCCGGTTGTCAGTGTCGCCCATCGCACATCGCCGACGAACATGGGACTTTCGCTGCTGGCGAATCTGGCGGCGTACGACTTTGGTTTCATTCCGGCCGGACAACTCTTGCTGCGCACGGCAAATGCAATGGGCACGATGAAGACCCTGGATCGGCACGAGGGACACTTCTACAACTGGTACGACACACAGTCCCTGAAGCCGCTGCCGCCTCTCTATGTCTCGGCGGTGGACAGCGGGAACCTCGCGGGCCACTTGTTGACCTTGCGGGCGGGGCTGCTTGCACTCGCCGACGATCGGATCCTGAATGCACGATGGTTCGAGGGCTTGAGCGACACGGTGCAGATTCTCACCGATGCGGTCGGTGGAACCGCGCCGCCTTCGCTCGTTCGCCTGAAGCGGGACCTCGAAACCGCTTACGATTCGCGGCCCGCGACGATCGCAGCAGCGCGGCAGTGGCTCGACCGGCTCCACACGAGCGTCGCTGAGGTCGCTGCACAGGTCGCCGCCATTCACGGTCTCGATTCGGCCAGCGCTGATGCGTCTGCGAGTGAAACGACTTTTTGGGCGAATGCCCTGGTCCGTCAATGCCGGAACATGCAGGAGGAGCTGGCGTTTCTCGCGCCTTGGAGCGTGCTGCCCGCTGCGCCGAATGGGGTTGGGGATCTGGTCGGCATCGACGAGATTCCCACGTTGCGCGAGCTTGCGGCGCTCGAAGTGGAATTGTTGCCGGTCATCGAGCGTCGGCGGTGCGCGGACGCGTCGCCCGCCGACCGCGCGGGGCTCGATGAGTTGGGCCGAATCGTCGCCGAAGCGAGCCGTTGCGCCACCGAGCGGATGGCGGAGATCGAGCACCTGGTCCTGCAATGCGATGACCTGGCCCGCATGGAGTACGACTTTCTCTACGACAAGGCGCGTCACCTGCTGACCATCGGGTACAACGTCGGCGAGCGCAGGCGCGATTCGAGCTTTTACGATCTGCTCGCTTCGGAAGCGAGGCTTTCCAGTTTCGTGGCCATTTCACAGGGACAGTTGCCGCAGGAGAACTGGTTCGCGCTGGGCCGCCTGCTCACGACCGTTGGCGGGCATTCGGTACTCCTGTCCTGGAGCGGTTCGATGTTCGAGTACCTGATGCCGCTCCTGGTGATGCCGACATACGACAACACGCTGCTCGACCAGACCTATCGCGTGGTAGTTGAGCGCCAGATCGCATACGGGAAGCAGCGGGGCGTGCCATGGGGTATTTCGGAGTGCGGCTACAACTCGGTCGACGCGAGCCTGAACTACCAGTACCGTGCCTTTGGCGTGCCCGGCCTTGGGCTGAAGCGGGGGCTCGCGGAGGATCTCGTCATCGCCCCTTACGCGTCGGCGCTCGCACTGATGGTGGCGCCCGAGGAGTCGTGCGTCAACTTGCAGCGGCTCGCGGCCGACGGGCTCGCGGGAAGATTCGGTCTTTACGAGGCAATCGACTACACCGCTGCTCGCCTGCCGCGCGGGCAAAGCGGCGCCGTCGTGCGTTCGTACATGGCGCACCACCAGGGCATGATCCTGCTGTCGCTGGCGCATTTGCTCATTGCCCGTCCGATGCAGAAGCGATTTGAATCCGATCCACTGTTCAAGGCAACGCTTCTGTTGCTGCAGGAACGCATTCCAAAGGCCGCAGCGCTCCATTCGCAACCCGCCGAACTTGCTGCCGTTCGCGGGATTTCTGGCGGTGCAGAAGCGCCGGTACGCGTACTCAACAGTCCCGACACGCCGATGCCGGAAGTGCAGCTGTTGTCGAACGGCAGATACCACGTCATGGTCACGAACGCCGGAGGCGGGAGCAGCCGATGGAAAGACCTCGCCGTCACCCGTTGGCGCGAAGACGGCACCTGCGACAACTGGGGCATGTTCTGCTACATCCGCGACGCGGTGGGCGGAAACTTCTGGTCATCCGCGCATCAGCCAACGGGGAAGCGCCCGGCACACTACGAAGCGATATTCACCGAAGGGCGCGCTGAATTCCGGCGGCGCGACAATGACTTCGAATCGCACACCGAGATCGTCGTTTCGCCGGAAGACGACATCGAGCTGCGCCGGCTGCGGATCACCAACCGCTCGCGCATGCGGCGGACGATTGACGTCACGAGTTACGCGGAAGTCGCTCTCGCGTCCCCGGCCGCGGACGCGCTGCATCCGGCGTTTTCCAACCTCTTCGTGCAGACGGAGATCATCCCGCAGCGACAGGCCATTCTGTGCACGCGTCGGGCCCGCTCGCTCGAGGAGCGCCCACCCTGGATGTTTCACCTCATGGCCATCCACGGGCCGGATTCGCTGGACGTGTCCTACGAGACGGACCGCATGGCGTTCATCGGGCGTGGCCGCACGGCCGCCGCGCCCCAGGCGCTGACCGATGCCGGAAGGCTATCCGGCAACGAAGGTTCCGTCCTAGATCCGATCGTCGCGATCCGGCATCGGATGACCCTCGATCCACAACAGACGGCAACGATCGATATGGCGTCCGGCATAGCCGAAACGCGCGATGCCGCGTTGGGTCTCGTCGGAAAATATCAGGATCGGCATCTGGCGGACCGCGTTTTCGACCTGGCATCGACGCACAGTTGGGTGATGCTGCGGCAGATCAACGCTACGGAATCCGACGCCCAGCTCTATGCGCGGCTCGCCAGTTCCGTAATCTATGCCAATGCGTCGCTGCGCGCAGAATCCAGCGTTCTGTTGAGGAACCGGCGCGGGCAGTCCGGGCTGTGGAGTTATGCGATTTCGGGCGACCTGCCGATCGTCTTGGTGCAGATCGGAGACTCGGAAAACATCGACCTCGTTCGCCGGATGGTCCAGTCGCACGCTTACTGGCGGTTGAAGGGACTGGCGGTCGACCTCGTAATTTGGAACGAAGACCGCGGCGGATATCGGCAAGTCCTCCAGGATCAGATCATGGGGCTGATCGCCGCCGGCGTCGAAGCGCACGTGGTGGATCGACCGGGTGGCATTTTCGTGCGGCGGGTAGAGCAGATCTCGGACGAGGACCGCATCCTGCTTCAATCCGTGGCGCGCGCCATCATCAGCGACCGCCGGGGAAGTTTGGTGGAGCAGGTCACCCGTCGTGGCCCTGTGGAAGTGCGGGTGCCGCGCCTCGCGCCGACGCGAACCCATAGGAGGGACGAATCGCTGCCCGCCGAGCCGCCCTCGCGCGAATTGATTCTGTTCAACGGCCTTGGCGGGTTCACGGCCGACGGCAATGAATACGTCATCACGACAATAGCGGGTCAAGGAACACCGGCGCCCTGGGCAAATGTGCTCGCGAATCCGAATTTCGGAACGGTGATCTCCGAGAGCGGGTCCGCGTATACGTGGAGCGAGAACGCCCATGAATTTCGTCTCACGCCATGGCACAACGACCCCGTGAGTGACGCGAGCGGAGAGGCCTTCTACCTTCGCGACGAGGAGTCGGGCCATTTCTGGTCGCCTGCGCCGTTGCCCACGCGCGGAGTCGGCGCCTATGTCACCCGTCACGGATTCGGCTACAGCGTCTTCGAGCACCGAGAGGACGGAATCAGCTCCGAGCTGTGGGTGTACGTGGCCATCGATGCAGCGGTGAAGTTCTCCGTGCTGAAGGTTCGCAACACGTCAGGGCGGTCGCGCCGCTTGTCGGCCACCGGGTATGTCGAATGGGTGCTCGGAGATCTGCGGCCCAAGACGACAATGCACGTGATCACGGAAATCGAGGCCAAGACCGGCGCGGTGCTGGCACGCAATTCTTACAACACGGAGTTCCCCGAGCGCGTCGCATTCTTCGACGTGGACGACCCGACCCGGAGCGTGAGCGGTGACCGCACCGAATTCCTGGGACGCAACGGCATGCTTTCCAATCCGGGCGCGATGGAACGATCGCGCCTTTCCGGCAACGTGGGCGCGGCGCTCGATCCGTGCGCTGCTATCCAGACCCCGTTCGAACTGGCCGATGGTCAGGAACGGGAGATCGTCTTCAGGCTTGGCGTGGGCCGAAATGCCGCTGACGCCGGCAGCCTCATGCAACGCTTCCGGGGACCGATCGCGGCTCGCACTGCACTGGACGAGGCACGAGCCCACTGGAAGCGCACGCTGGGCGCCGTGCAGGTGGAAACGCCCGACGCGTCGCTCAATGTGCTGGCCAATGGCTGGCTTCTGTACCAGACGGTGGCGTGCCGCCTGTGGGCGCGCAGCGGCTACTACCAATCGGGAGGGGCTTTTGGTTTCCGCGACCAGCTGCAGGACGTGATGGCGCTCGTCCACGCCGAACCCGCGCTCGTGCGCGAACACCTGCTCCGCTGCGCGGGTCGGCAGTTCGTGGAAGGGGATGTTCAGCACTGGTGGCATCCGCCGTCGGGTCGGGGCGTGCGTACGCGTTGTTCGGATGACTATCTTTGGCTCCCTTTCGCTGCGGTGCGCTATGTGAAGGCCACAGGAGATGTCGGCGTCCTGGATGAATCGATCCATTTCCTCGAAGGTCGCCCGCTGAACCCGGGGGACGATTCCTATTACGACCTGCCCACGCGGGCCGGAGTGTCGGCCAGCCTTTACCAGCACTGCGTGCGCGCTATCGTTCATGGCCTGCAATACGGTGCGCACGGCCTGCCACTGATGGGCTCCGGCGACTGGAACGATGGCATGAATCTGGTGGGTATCAAGGGCGCGGGCGAAAGCGTCTGGCTGGGCTTTTTCCTTTGTGCGGTGTTAAAGGAGTTCGCCGATGTCGCGCACGCGAAGGGCGACGCGCCATTCGCTGAGCGATGCGAGGCGGAGGGGATCAAGCTTCGCCAGAATCTGGAGCAGCACGGCTGGGACGGCGAGTGGTATCGGCGCGCTTACTTCGATGATGGGTCGCCGCTAGGCTCTGCGAACAACGCCGAATGCCGAATCGACTCCGTTGCACAGAGCTGGTCGGTGCTGTCTGGGGCGGGCGACGCCAATCGCTCACGCAGGGCGATGAGGGCCGTCGACGAACGCCTCGTGCGTCGCGACCACGCGTTGATCCAGCTTCTGGATCCGCCCTTCGACAAATCGAATCTCGACCCGGGCTACATCAGAGGCTACGTCCCGGGTGTGCGGGAGAACGGCGGCCAGTACACGCACGGAGCGATCTGGTCGGCAATGGCTTTCGCTGCGTTAGGCGACCGCGAACGCGCCTGGGAGCTGACAACGATGATGAACCCGGTGAACCATGCGCGAACGCCGGAGGACATTGCGACCTACAAGGCGGAGCCGTATGTGATCGCCGCCGATGTCTACGCATTGGCGCCACATACCGGCCGCGGTGGATGGAGCTGGTACACGGGCTCTGCCGGATGGATGTACCGGCACATCGTCGAATCGTTGCTCGGGGTGGCGCGTGAAACGGATCGTCTCCGTTTCACGCCGTGCCTTCCCGCCGAATGGACGACGTTCACGATACGCTACCGCTACCGCGAGACCATGTACGACATCGCCGTCCGCCAGACGCGCGCTGGCGCCGGCGCAAGAATCCAGGCGATCCGCGTAACGATGGATGGCGTCGCGCAACCCGATGGCTCAGTACAGCTCGTCGACGATCGCGTCGCGCACCAAGTCTTGGTCGAGGTACGGGCAGCAGGAGAGTAGGGCAGCTGGAATATCTCGTCCAAGTCTCCGGACGCGAAACCATCGATCCCGATTCCGCTTCGCGCATGTGCGCCAGCGCACAGACTTCGCCCGAGCATTCGTCTAACCTGCGCTTCCGCGTTCCTTCTTTGCGAAGTGATTCCCAATGAAGATTGACAGCCGCTGGTTTCTGCCCCTCGCCATTGTCGCAAGCACCGCGGTTGGCGCCGCCGCCGCATCGAGGTGGCGCCGCCGAAATCACCGGACGGCGCACAATCGCGAACACACGACGGAGCTCAAGGCCTGGGAAAACGAAGGTGGCAATTTGGCGCCGACCGCCGAGACTTCGGTACGGCCTTGATCCAGCAGCGGGCTGCCTCCACGCATTCGCGGTCAGGCTGCGACTTGCGGATTCATCACCTCAACCGCCAATCGAAGGGCTATCAGACTATTCGGTAGCAGCTCGGGGGAATACCGGCACCCCAGGGGGTGCGATAGGGCCCCGCCCTCTCGCGCCGGATCCGGGTCTTCACCGAGCCGGGACAGAGCAGCGTGCGGCCAACGGAACCGGTCACAGGGTCAATATCCTGAATCATCGCGACGCTGTTGGCGAGTGCAAAAAACAAGGCCCTCGGACGTGATCGGAATCCAAGGGCCTGCATCCGCCATTTGCTGTCGGAGAAATAGAACCGGCGGGTGCGTGATCATTCTCGGCGATGTTCGCATTTGGTTCTGTGCGGCAGCGCACAGTAGGTCCAGGAACCTCGGATCTAGGATTCACTGTGATCGCCGTTGCGCCACCAGCGTCACGGCCGGAGCAGGGTTGGCGGTCGGCCGGCAAAGACGGCAAGTGCGGGCGCGAGATTTGAGCCTCGCCGCTTGACGTTGGTCAAAGCACTCCGACACATTCAGACGTATTTTTTGCCAGATCGAACGGAGGGATTCGCGATGTTCTCCGGTGTCCTCGACCTGCCGTGGTGGGGCGACGTGATCGCTGCCCTTCTGCTGACCCATGTCACGATTGTCGCCGTGACCTTGTTTCTGCACCGGCACCAGGCGCACCGTGCGGTCGATCTTCATCCCGTCGTCAGCCACTTCTTTCGGCTCTGGCTATGGCTGACGACGGGCGTGGTGACCAAGGAATGGGCGGCAGTGCACCGCAAGCACCATGCCAAATGCGAAACGCCGGAGGACCCGCATAGTCCGCAGATTCTGGGGATCAACCGCGTGCTGTGGCGAGGCGTGTTTCTATACGTCAAAGAGGCCAGGAATCCCCAGACGATCGAGCGCTACGGTCACGGCACGCCGGACGACTGGCTGGAACGAAACGTCTATTCCAGGTTTCAGACCGTGGGGCTGACGCTGATGGGCGCCGCTGATGTCCTCCTGTTCGGCCTCGTGCCGGGTCTCCTGATTGTCATCACCCAGATCGTCTGGATTCCGTTCTGGGCCGCCGGCGTGATCAACGGGATCGGCCACTACTGGGGCTACCGCCACTGGTCGACTCCGGACGCGAGCACCAATATCGTCCCGGTGGGCCTCCTGATCGGCGGCGAGGAGCTGCACAACAATCACCACGCCTATCCGACGTCGGCAAAGCTGTCGATGAAATGGTATGAATTCGACATCGGCTGGCTCTACATCCGGCTCCTGCAGGCAGCCGGATTGGCGACGGTCAAGCACAGTGCGCCGATGCCGCATCTGGGCGCGGCCAAGCCGGCCGTCGACCTGCAGACGCTGCAGGCGATCATTGTCTGCCGGTACGCCGTATTGGCACAGTATGGCCGTTCGTTGCGCCTGGCCTATCGCGAGGAGCTCGCCAAGCTGCGCCGATTCGCGCCGCAGGATGCGCTCGCGCTGCAGGCCGTTGAGCCTTTGCTGGAGCGCGATGAAAAGATGCTTCGCGAGCAGGAGCGGATTCGGCTTGCCGAGCTGCTGCCGAAGTCGGCTGTCCTGCAAACGATGTATGCGATGCGCCATGACCTTGCCGCAGTTTGGGGGCGGTCGATGGCGACGCGTGAGCAGCTTGTCGCGCAGCTCCAGGACTGGTGCCGGCGCGCCGAGACGAGCGAGATCAAACCTCTGGCCGAATTCTCGCAGCAGCTGCGTTGCTACGCCTGATTCCCGGCGCTCAACCCGGTGGAGCCAGCCATCGCTTGATCTGCGCATAGACTGCCGGTCGGCTGAGCAGGTCGAGGTGGTTTGTGCGATGGGCCACCCACTGTCGCGACTCTTCGAATGTCAAGGCAAGCCCTGGATTTGCGTGGTGGCCGAGCGCGCTCTCCAGCGGCACGATGCCGTCGCCGATCAATCGATTGCTGAGATGGCCTGCTCTCTTGCCGATGGTTGCGGCGATTACGTAACACGCGACGCCTTCCGGCAGCGGCACCGCTACGCGGCGATCGGCGCCGGGCTCGAAGCGGTCGCGCTCTTTCCAATCTTCGTCCACGAGATTTCCGAAGCGCAGATCGGTGATGCCTGCGCTGCGGATCTTGCCCAGGCGAGCCAAGGGGGCCGAGTACGCGCTCGAACTCAGCAGCATGTCGACCCAGTTGCCGCCGCGCTCGAGCGGCGCCCCGTGATGCGGCGTGCCGACGAAGACGAGCTTGTCGAGACGCCGCAGCCATTCGTGGCGCGCCAGTGCGCCGTAATGGCAGGCGCTGCGGGCGACGAGCCCGCCCATGCTGTGCCCGATGAGCACGAATTCGGTCAACGGCACCGGCCAGAATTCCACCAGGGTTTCGAGCAGGTCGCCGAACGCACGCCCATTGGTGGAGATATGAAGGCCGCTGTTGTAGTGCAGATAGACCGGCGTGTATCCGAGGTCGCGCGCCAGCGCGGCGCCGTGATCGTGTCCCTCGCGATTCCACTGCAGATCGCTCATGCACAAGCCGTGGAGTAGCACGAGCAGCTTGCCTGTGGGTTGGGGAATCGCCGCGGCCAGCGGCTTGCGCTCGATCGCCAACGGGATACCGCCCCGACGCAGCCGCATGGCGATCGCCAACGAATTGTTCGACGCCGCCAGGTAGTCACCCAGCACCCCGTTCAGTGCAGCGAGCAGCGCCTCGCGCCCCGGCCAGGTGCTGCGCTCGCCGAGCAGGGGCTCGAGTCGCGCGAGCAGCCTGTCGAGGCCGTGCCCGACGACGCCGATCACGCCGTGAATGCTCCGGTAGACCAGGCGCGAAATGCCGGATGTCCGGTCTCGCCTCGGCTTCTTGCGCATTCCCGGGACGCTGGCGATGTTGTAATGCATCGCCTCGACCAGGTCGACGACCCCGGCGATGCCGTCGACGGTCAGCCGACTGACTCCGCGAAGATCGGTAGCGTGTACCCGGAGCTTCTTGACCATGTGTGCCTGCACCGCCGTCGCTGTCGTTAGCGACCCGGCGGTGCGAGCAGGCTAGGTTCTGCTTCTCCTTGCCGCCCTTTTTGTTGTTCTTTTCGCGGGTTTCCTCGCTACCCGCCGGGCGGCCTTCGTTATCGCCGCACCCGCCTTACGTGCTGCGCTCTTGACCTTGGCCGCGCCGCTCTTCACCGCGGACTTGGCGGGGCGAGTCTTGCGTCCCGCGATCTTTCTTGCCGTGCCGGTCTTGCGCTTCGCTGCGGGCTTCTTCGGGCCCATGGCTCGCTCGACCTTGCCGGCAGCCCTTTTCGCGCCTGCTGCCACTGCCTTTACCCTACTCTTCGCCCTGCGCTTCGTTTTGCCCAGTATCCCTTGCGCGTCCGCTTTGGCGGCCTTCGCCTTGCGCTTCACGCCTGCCCTCGCGGACCGCGCTTTCTTCTTCACTAACGTCCGCACCTTTCCCGCTTCGCGCTTGGCGCCGGAGGCCGCACCTACAGCCTTGTTCACAAGCGAGGCGCCCACTTCCTGCGCCTTGTCCTTGGCCGCCTCAACGGCGTCGCCGATCTTGCTCAACATACCCTTCTCTTCGCCCATCATCGATTCTCCTGTCCGGTAACGAACCACACCACAATGCGCACGCAGCCATGGGCCACGGCGGACCACCCCTCACTTGACATCCATTTGCGAGTGTCCAATTTCGAGGTCGATTCTCGTCTCTCGCGATCGCCCTTATGACCAACAGACACGCTCATTTTTGAAAGTGCTGTCGAACCTTTGCCGCAATCTGGCGAGCGGTCATCTTGTCGACTGTTTCAATGCCCACGATGCGTCCACCCAGTCCCTTGCCCGCTAGACGTTTTTCGAGCTCTCCTTTTGCCTCGCCCGGACCAAAGAGCAAAATCGATTCTGCATCACGAATATTCGCGATCACATCGTCATAGTATTTGTTGAGGTGGCTGGCAAATTGTCTGTCCCGCTGGTCGTCTGCCGAGCCTTCGTCTGAGCCATAGCCGCCGGAAAAGCGAACATGCTTCTCCATGCCTGATTCGATTCGTATCGTTTCTTCTTTGTCGTCACCGACGAGGACTACGAGCGTCTCTCTGTGGTCGATCCACAACCCTGCTTGTCTTTTCATCGATTCCTCCATCGTCTGCGCGACCGGGTGACCGAGCAGGGTGTGGCGCTTCGGTGGCGATTGGCGTTTCGCGAACCGACGGACGGCGCATCTCCGTGTGCAAGGTCCAAGACCCGATCAATCTTGAGCGCCTGTCGGCGGTGGGGCGCCTGCCTTGTCACGCCGCTGCTCCGAACAAGGCCCCGACGCCCGCGGTCAACCCCATGGCCAGCGCGCCCCAGAATGTGACGCGCACTGCGGCGATGGTCATATTTGCGCCACCCACCCGCGCAGCCAGCCCGCCCAGAATCGCGAGGAACACCAATGAAGTCCCCGAGACGACGGGGATCAGATTCGACTCGGAGACCACAGCAACAGCCAGTAGCGGCATCGCTGCGCCGACGGCGAAGCTCGCTGCCGATGCAAGCGCAGCCTGAATCGGCCGCGCCCTGAGCGTCTCGGAGATCCCGAGTTCGTCACGGGCATGCGCGCCCAGCGCGTCATGAGCCATGAGTTGCGCGGCAACCTGTTTCGCGAGCGCGGGATCGACACCGCGGTTGATGTAGATTGCGGTCAACTCCCGGCGCTCGCCTTGGTCGTCTGCTTCGAGTTCCGCGCGTTCCACGTTGAGCGAGGCCTGTTCGGAATCTGCCTGTGAATGGACCGACACGTACTCGCCGGCAGCCATCGACATGGCCCCCGCGACCAGGCCGGCAATCCCTGCGACCATAACGTTGCTGTAGGTCGCCCCCGCGGCGGCGACACCGAGCACCAGGCTCGCTGTCGAAACGATGCCGTCGTTGGCACCCAATACCGCCGCGCGTAACCACCCAATGCGATCCGTCCGGTGCCATTCCCTGTGGCGAACTGCCATTGTCGGGCGCCTCTTCTTAGTGGGGACCGGGGAACGCAAATGGCACGCGTCAGGTCAATTGAGCACGGGCGGGGGCTTCGCCAACCTGTCGCACGGTGACACGCGCTCTGCACGCCAGCGCTGCCAATCATGTTTTCCAAGCAAGCGGTCATACTCCCGTTTGACGACCGCGTAGCACTCGCATGCCCGCGCTTCTAGTTGACGGCGATCGAGTACGGCAATGTGGCCGCGGCTGTGATGGATCAGTCCCGCCGTTTGCAGCCGTCGAGCCGCCTCCGTGACGCCGACGCGGCGCACGCCCAGCACTTCGGCAATCAGTTCCTGCGTCATCGACAGCCCGTTCTGAGGCAACCGGTCCAGGCAGGACAGGATCCAGCGGCACAGCCGCTGTTCCAGCGAATGATGCCGGTTGCATACTGCTACCTGCGCAGTTTGCGCGATCAGCGCCTGGATATGGCGCAGCAGCAAATGCGACAGCGGACCGCCCTGATCGAACGCATCCTTCGCCCGATGTGCCGCAAGCCGATAACCATAGCCGGCGCTCACCACCACCGCCTGGCTCGGCGTGCTTTCGCCGCTCAGGAATGATGCGACGCCGATCACGCCTTCGCTGCCTGTGACTGCGAATTCTGCCGACGCCCCGTTCTCCGTTACGTTGAACCGGGAAACGATGCCTGCCGTGAGGAAATACAGGTACTTCTCCTCGTCGCCGGCGCCGTGGACGATCCAGTCCAGCGGCATGGGAACGGGTTCCAGATCGGACAGCAGACGCTCATAGTCCTCCAGTGGCAGCGCCGCAAGAAGATGGTTGTGCCTGGGCGCGTGTTGCGGAGAAACGGCGCCATCCCTGCCCCTGGACGCGAAATGCGTTTCCGGATACGACCGATACCCGTATCGATCCAACAACGAAACCTCCCAAGACGCGAAATCGACCACTCCATTGGCCGATCGCGTGAATATATCCCTTCACTCGTCATGCCTATTGATTTGGATTAAACGTTATGTGCGCTAGCGGACGATGCGTCGTCGGCAAAAAGCTTCTTCTGAGGTGCTGAGCTTACGCGTTGGCAGGTCGAAGATAGGCTGAAACTCTCACGGATCACACAGGCGGTATTGCACGTAGCGAGCGGCTCGTTGGATCGGACTCCTGCGACATTTCGTCGCAACCAGCGACGGTGTTTCGCCGACTGTCGTAGGTTCCGTTGCGGATCTCTCTAGTTGCCGCGCTCACCGTGGTAGCTGTAATCATGAAAGTACCCATCGCCTCGATGGTAGCCGCTGTCCCGGTAGTACCCGTCGCCGCGGCTGTAGCTGCGCTCTCCGTGATAGCCGTCACGGTTGTCGCCGTACCCTATCGGAGCGATTACACAGCCTCCGAGCAGGGCGGCGAGGATAGAAAGAATGAAAATGGATTTCATGTCGGTTCCTGTCGAAAGTGTTCGCGTGCATCAGGTAGGAGATCGAGTCGGCGCCGCGTTGCTTGAGGCGACGATGGTTGTTGCTGCTAACGCGTATGTGCTGCCGCGCTGCAGACCAAGCGATACGCAGGCGGAGCGCGGCAGGATGCTCGTGCAGTCTTGAAGCTCGGCGGCCAGCACACGAAGTGTCGCATAGTCATCGCGTTCAAGCGCGGCGACAAACCGCTCACGCAATGCACGCGAGGCTCTACCGCCGGTGGTCGTCTGTTCAGCGTTCATGGCCCAGCTTCACGAACCCGACAGGCAAGACCCCGAACTCCGGTTCCGCCGCGCGCGGATGCCGCGGCTTGACGGCGACCACGACCTGTAGCGCGATTCCGAGAGCCAGGACGACGAGCGCGGCAAAGAGCCCCACCGTCTGCCAAACACCGTAGTCCGCAACCGTCATCGCAATCACCGGAACCACGATTGAGATTCCGATCAAGAGCCCAGCGGTGAAACTACCTGCTTCCCGGTATTTTGCGAGAGGATTCTTCATGATCTGCTCTGATCGTAATCATGATGACCGCAACCGCGACGGTAGTCGGTACGTTGACGCACTTACGGCGAAAGAGTCGCCGCGCGGCTCTCGGATCGGTGCCCCAACGCGCAAGACAGCGGCATGTGCGCTACCGTACCGACACTTCCGCAACTATTGGTCATGCTCGGTTTGCATTCATCCACGGAGTGAATATCTCTCGCAGTGGTATCGGATTGCCTGGCAGACGCGACGTGAGCATCGCTCGTGGCAGCGCACGCCCAAAGGAGATCGAAATGCGAACGCACCTCGAACGAGCAGCGCGCGTGCCGACGTGGATCGCCGGGATTTCGATCTGTTTGTTGACGGCCGCGGGCATCGTCGCGATCGTCCGCTCGATCCCGGCCTCGTACGCCAGCATTCAGGACGAGGGCGTGCTGTCGGCGCGTGCGGCGGCCCCGAGCCCCTCCGACGACGCGAACTCCAAGGACACGCTAGCGCACCCTGCGCCAGCGATGTCTACGATCAACCGTCGAAGCCGCACGGGGTGCAGGGAGTGCGGGGTCATCGAATCGATGCGGCGGATCGAGCGGGCAGGTGACGTGAGCGGGCAACATGAAGTCGATGTCGAGTTCGCGGGAGCTGTTTCCGGCGGTGCAATCGTCAGCAATGGAGCTGGAGGGCACGGATACGAATTCACGGTCCGCTTTCACGACGGGTCAACGATGGTATTCAACGAGGCAACCTCGCGAACGTGGCGACCGGGCGGCCGGGTCGTCGTGATCGGCGGCTCGAGCGCTTTGAAGAGTTGACGCCAGCGCAGCCGGATGGACGTTCGCCCGTAACGCCATGGCCGGGAACCGCTGATTCGCGATTGCGCTTGACTCGCGCGACCGATGCGCGTACAGGTAAAGAGCAGGTTCCTCAAGTGAAGTAGTTGGTCCGTTGCGTCCGCTTCTGCGGCTTCCCTCTGGTCTTCGTCCCTCCCTTGATGTTCCCGCCATCGGGCAAACGCCCGTCATTCGTACATCATAGGAGCAGCAACGATGAGCACAGGCAGCGTCAAATGGTTCAACGACGGCAAGGGATTCGGCTTCATCACACCAGACAGCGGTGGCAAGGATCTCTTCGCGCACTTCTCGGCAATCCAGGGCGACGGTCACAAGTCGCTGCGCGAGAACCAGAAGGTGTCGTTTGATGTAACCACCGGTCCCAAGGGGGATCAGGCCGCCAACATCAAGCCAATCGATTGACAAGACTTCGATCGACTGCAACGAGGCCCGGGCAACCGGGCCTTTTGCTTCGACTGACCAGAGGCTGGGCCCGTCGTCAAACCGCGGCTGCCGCGCGGACCCTCGTCAACTCGGGACCGAAACGAAACCACCGCCGTGAGCGGTGTTTTGCGCGCGCCGAAAACTTGATCAGTTCAAGGCGCGCCCGCGCGAGAAGCTGAGCCCACCGAATCGGGTCCGGCAATCGACACTCGGTTCCGATCGACAGCGACTAAGCGGTGGCGAGCAACAACGCGCATGCCTTGGCCACTGCCGACACTTGGTCAGGCGACTTCGATCCTGGCATCGTCGCCCAGCCACCCTTCTCGACAAAGTCGCCCTGCGACCACGAATCGACCTTCTTGAACGCGGCCAGATTGGCCGCGACGTCAGCAGTTTGCTGGAATCTTTCGACGCAGACGGGTGCAAGCGCCACTACGACAGCTGCGTTGGCCCGTTGCGTCGCGTCCGCCTCAGCCTTGCCGCCGGAGACCCATCCGCCCCATGAGAATCCCACGATTGCCAATACGATTGCCCCGCCTACGGCGCCCCAAAGGGCAGGTTTGATTTGAACTGGAATCTTCATGGCAGCACCTTTCAAGTGAGCGAGGAGGGAGGGCCGGCGCGGATCCCGCAACAGCGATGCGAGGTTAACCGCTAACCGGGCGACGGATAGACGCACGATCGTGCGCCGGGAATGCAGGTGGCTAGACCACGCTCGCTTAGACCATACGCGAGACTCTCGATGTCGTATGTGCGTTGTAACACGTAGCGAGGGTCTTTTCTTGCCCTCAGTGGAACGACGCGCCCTTACGCGTCGACATCACCCGGAGATTTGAAGGTTGATGCGAAGATACTGGGACTGGCGCGAAGTGCGGCACCGCTGCCGGCGCGCAAAAGTACTTGGCGCGACGATCACCGGAAAAAGGGAATTCGCGAACCTACCTGGGGACGTAGGGTAGGAGTCGATCGAACTCGGTCTTGACCACCTGGTAGCACTCACAGGAACGCGCCTCCACTCCCGGGCGATCGAGCACGGTGATCTTGCCTCGCCGATAACGGATCAGCTTCGCGTCCTGCAGTTTCCCGGCGGCCTCGGTGACACCTTCGCGCCGTACGCCAAGCATGTTGGCGATCAACTCTTGCGTCATCGAAAGCTCGCTCGATGCCAAACGATCCAGGCTCAGCAACAGCCACCGGCACAATTGTTGGTCGACCGAATGATGCCGATTGCACACGGCCGTCTGCGCCATCTGGGTGATCAATGCCTGGGTGTAACGCAGCAGCAGGTGCATCGTCGGACCGAAACGCCCGAATTCATTCTTGAGCAATTCCGCCTTGAGCCGGAAGGCGTGCCCCGCGCTTTGCACGACAGCGCGGCTGGGCGTGGTCTCACCACCCATGAACAGGGATATGCCGAGGATCCCCTCATTGCCGACGACGGCGATCTCGGCGGATGCGCCATCCTCCATGACGTACAGCAACGAAACGATGCACGTCGTGGGGAAATAGACGTACCGCAACTTGTCCCCGGATTCATAGAGGACGTCGCCGAGCCTCATCGGTATCAGTTCCAAATGGGATGCGATCCGCTCGTAGTCGCCGGTCGGCAGGGCATCGAGCAGGTGATTCTGATGGGGACTGTGGCGACGGGGTTCAGCCGTGTGCGACCTAGTCATCAGGGAAGAGGCTGCGCTACCTACCGGCTTGGTGGTTACCATCAGAATAGTATAAGTCTTGGGACTGCCCTTGTGTGTGACATCGCACAGAGGCTGGCGGTGCATCCTTCGGGCCTATTGGCGTTTGTCGTCTTGGCGGGCCGGCTGGCCTATGTGCGCCGTCGCAGCGATTTGTTACCGGCTACTGCAACCACACGCCACGAGGTTTTGACTCGACACTGGCTGACCGACTCGCATGTCGCCGGGACGAGATGCTGTACCCGGCGAGTGACCGCTTCTTTGGCCAGTTCCGCCATCGGCGAGACTCGACGCGATGCCGGTGCGCGGTCAGCGGCGCAGCCGCGCCCGCGCGTATTCGAAGGCAAGCGGTGCGATGGAGAATGCGACGATCGCCAGGATTACCAACCCGAAATGCTCCTGCACCGCCAGGATCCTGCCGAAGAGGTAGCCGCAGGAAACCAGGAGCCCGACCCACAGCAACGCACTAACCACGCTGAACGCGAGGAAGCGGCCGTAGGCCATGCGTCCGACGCCGGCAACAAAGGGCGCGAAGGTGCGCACGATCGGAACGAATCGCGCAAGGACGATCGTCTTTCCGCCATGACGGGCATAGAAGGCTTGTGTCCGCTCCAAGGCTCTCCGGCTGAGAAATCGCGGATGCCGGCTATTTGCGATCCGTCTTCCGAACAATCTGCCGATCCAGTAGTTGCAGTTGTCGCCGGTAAAGGCCGCTCCCATTAATGTGAGCGCAAGGACTTCCACCCGCATGTCGGCCGAGGCCCAGAGCGCACCGGAAGCAAACAGCAATGAATCACCGGGCAGAAATGGCGCAATGACAAGCCCGGTCTCGCAGAAGACGATCAGAAACAGGATCAGGTAAATCCACACGCCGTACTGCCGCAGCAGCAGGTCGAGCTGGCCATCGAGATGCCCAACGAACTGCCATGCTGTCGCCAGAAGGTCCATGCAGTTCAGATCATCGCACGAAGGGCCAATGACGGATTTCGACTAAATGTTCGCCGCCGTACAGACTTTGTCGAGCCGTGGCCAGATGATGCGATCTACAGCGGTTTCTGTGGCTGCGGGTCTTCATCAGCGCATGAAGCCAACCGTTGAAGCAGGGCTCTGAGCGCCTCCGCACCGCCAGCGGCAGTATATCGGCACACGTTAGCGCGAGGCCAATGCGGATACCGGAGCGCCATATCCGGCCTTGCAGAGAAGTGGTATCGCACAGACCAGGCATGGCCGACGGCATACAGTCAGCGTCAGTCCTTGCAACGCCGGCCGCGGCTAAGGATCGGTCATTCTCATTCACCTTTATAAGGGAGTATTCCGCATGAACAAAGAGCAAATCAAAGGTGCCGCCAACGAATTGGTTGGAAGAATCCAGGAAGAAGCGGGCAAGTTGATAGGAAGCAAAGAGCAGCGGGTCAAGGGCCTGAACAAACAAGTCTTCGGCAAGGCGCAGAAGGCGGTCGGCGATGTCAAAGAAATCATCAGGGACGCCGCCGAGAAGCAATAGATTTTGTCGTTGATCCTGATACCGAATTTGCCCGACGGAAGTTGCTCATTGTCGCCAGCGGGTTATCGGCCGGCGTTGCCGCGGGCGTGGATCAGGCTGTGCGGCGCCTTGCCACAAGGGCGTGAGGACCATCGGTGCGGTGGCGGACGTTGACTTCGATCAATACAGGACAACAAGTGGGGGGGCATCGTTAACGTATCTTCCGCGCGGGGCGATGCCGTTTGGCCGGCAACGGAAAGCACCTCACGAGTGCAGCGACGGGCTCCCGCGCGGCAAGGCGGTGACCGAGCCGTTAGTTGCCTATCGTGAACTCGCCCTGCGAGTCGAAGCGATCGCAGCCATGGATGTACTCCTCCTCGTCTATCCGCGCAATCCCGACACCTTCTGGAGCTCCGGGCCTGTGGCATGCCGGTCGAAGCCGCTACTGGATACTCTTCTGGTCAACGCTGCTTGCCAGCCCGAGAAAATTGCGCACGGCTGTGGAGCTATCCATCGTCGGCTATCACCTCCGGAAAGTCGCGAGGCGTCTTTGACATCGGAAATGAAATTGAGTAACGGGCTTCTGTGGCGATCATCCGCGCGGTGGTGGGAAAGCGCGGCTCGCGGCGGAAGCCAGCGGCGCGGCAGAAACGGGGCTGGCTCAACGAGAACCGATCCCGGTTCGTTAAGCGGATGTCTCAAGGGATGTTGAGGGGTTCATCATGAGCATTAACAAGGATCAAGTTCAAGGCGCGGCAAAGGACAGCTGCGTGGCCTCCGTTGCATGACTCGTTGCGCATCGAGGTCGGGAACAAGCGGACGAACCCTGGCAGCAGGCGATAACGCTGCACACGCAGCGTGGTCTGATTAAGCGAAGGACAAAGATGAAAGCGAGAGTCGAAATGAAGACCAAAAGTGCAAAACCACGCGCACGGCGCACGATCACCGTGAAACCCGTCAGGCAAGCAGCATCATCGCGCAAATTGCGGCAAGCCCGACCGCTTCCCGTGGAAACTCCGGTTCCCTTGGGCCGAGCGGGGAATGCTGTCAGGGATGGGATCACCAGCAGCCTTACAACGCTGACCAGGATCGAGGGAGAGATTGTGGTCCTCGTCAAGTCCGCAGTTTCAAGCACCCTCGGCGCCGCTGGGTCGGTCGCCAATGAATTGGTGATCGTGGTACGTGACGTTGTGGGTGGCGCCCTGCAGGCGACCGAGCAGGTGGGCACCGGGTTGGTCGTGAGTACCAAGAGCATTGCGAAGGGCGTCGTGCTGGGCGTGCACGAGGTGGGCGGTGATATTGCCACAGCCGCATCCGAAACGATCAAGACGGTGGTCAAACATGCGGCCGCGGTGGGCGCGGATGTCGGCAGCGTGGCAAGACGTGCCGTCGATGGTGTCCTGGAGGCTACGGTCGAGACGGGTGAAGACGTGGGTCGTGCTGCAAAGGCTGCGGTTGATGGCGCGATTAAAGCGGCGGGCGAGATCGGAACCCACACGGCGCGAACGGTGGCGGGCGTTCTGGCCGGTGTCGCCCAGGGTGTCAAAGAGGTGGGCGCGGCCCCTTCGCCTCGGCCGCCCAGCGTGCATCAGATGGCGGTCCGGAAACGCTCGACGCACACACCGCAGCGTGCTCATCGACACTGAGGACTTGGGTATGCCTTGCCGGGCTCCGTGATCGTTTTGGCCAGGGTTCCGGCAAGGTGACGACCCGGCGTGAATTCGAGCCTGAACGGGGGTTTGCTGTGCGACGCGAGTCGCGCGTGGGCTTCCCGGCTGAGTCTCAGACGCTGCGGACCCGCACCCGCATCATATATTCATGGCCGCGCCGTCACGGGAGGCTGCAGAGGGGACGGAGCGACGGTGGTGAATCCGCTGTACACAGCACGCGCCACCAAACTCGTCTGCGTGTTGCGCCACACGGGCGTCCCGTCCTCGACGCGTGCGCCGAAGGTCACGTGCGGTCGCGCCTCTCGGTCGTCGACATCAAGACACAGGTGCTAACGGCGAGGATTGGGCCGCCATCGATGGCTCGGCGGGCAGCGGCGAGGGGAAGCGGTCACCAGCCGCAACGTTGGCCCTCTGGAGTTGGAGTGCCGCAAGCACTCGAGCGCATCGGCCCGCCGCAGATCGTGCAGAGAAGCCAAGACCTGATGGATGCAGACGAGCAGAAGCGCCCGGGCATAGCGTGCGCCGCAGCGGTGGGCCGGTTCGTCGGCGGGTCGCGCCGGAGCGAGCGTCGCCACGGCGCATAGCGCTTGCGTCTACGATCCCCGACTGGCTGCCGCGGACGGCAGAGCCCACCAAGTTCGCGGATCTTCATCCCCTTCAAAGCCCTTCCTGACCGTGAGAATCGACAAGCTCTCGGCCGCCGAATCCGTTGCGAGCCTCCACAGCGCTCCGCAAGGATTGTCCGTTGCCGAAGCCCTGAACCGGTTGCGTGAATTTGGTCCTAACCAGGTGGAAAGGGTTTCCGGCCCACCTCTTTGGCTGCGCTTTTTCAAGGAATTCTTTCACTTCTTTGCGGTGATCCTGTGGCTGGCCGCGGGCTTGGCGTTCTTGGGCGAGTGGAGCGACCCCGGCCAGGGCATGGCGAAAATTGGATGGGCTGTCGTCGGTGTGATCATCGTCAGCGGCCTGTTCTCCTTCTGGCAGGAATTCCGCGTCGAGCGAACGCTTGCCGCGCTGCGCAAGTTGCTGCCGCAGCAAGTGGAGGTATTGCGCGACGGCAAGGCGATCACGTTGGCTGTCGACACAGTTGGTCCCGGGCGACATCGTGCTGCTGGAGCAGGGCGACAACATTCCGGCGGATTGCCGGCTGATCGAGGCGTTCGGCGTCCGCGTCAACAACGCGACGGTCACCGGCGAATCGCTTGCCCAAGGCGCGGGACGCGGAGCCCTGCCGAAGCGGAAGAATTGATCCACAGCAAGAACATCCTGCTCGCCGGCACCTCGATGGTCTCCGGCGAGGCCAAGGCGGTGGTCTTCGCCACCGGCATGCACACCGAATTCGGCAAGATCGCGCATCTCACCCAAACGAGCGGGGAGGCCGTCTCCCCGTTGCGCGAGGAGATCGCCCACCTAAGCCGATTGATCGGCATCCTCGCGGTGGTGATCGGACTCCTGTTCTTCGCGATCGGCCGGGCTATCGGCGTTCCGTTCTGGGAAGACTTCATCTTCGCCATCGGCATCATCGTCGCGATGGTGCCTGAAGGACTGCTGCCGACGCTGACCCTGGCGCTGGTGCTTGCCACCCAGCGCATGGCGAAACGCAACGTGCTGATCCGCTATCTGCCCGTCGGTCGAAACGCTCGGCTCGACCACGGTGATTTGCACCGACAAGACCGGCACGCTGACCCAGAACCGGATGACGGTGAGGCGGCTCTTCCTGGGCGAAGCGCTCGATTCGCTCGACCTCGCTGCACAGAGACCAGCGATTCGCCGAGCGCTACCGGCCTTTCTTCCTGACCGCCTGCCTGTGCCACGATCTGAGGGAAGGCGAGCAGCACGGACAAGCGCGTGCTCTTGGGCGATCCGATGGAGATCGCGCTGGTCGAGATGGCGCAGCGACGCCTTGCCCGCCGCTGCCGGCTTTCCAAAAGCTGGACGAAATTCCGTTCGACGCCGACCGCATGCGGCTCTCGACGGTGCATGCGACGCCGGAGGGCCCCACGCTCTTATTGCAAGGGCGCGCCCGAAATGGTCCTGCCGCTGTGCAGCCGGATCCTGGCCGACGGCGACATCGGCCCGCTCGACCCCGGCTGCGCGCGCAGGTTCGTCAGAGCCCAGGAAGCCATGGCCGAGCAAGGCTTGCGGGTCATCGCGATGGCCTACCGGCCGCTCGAGCCGCAATGGCAGCGCGACGCAGCTGGAAGAGGATCTCATTTTCGCCGGGCTCGCCGGCCTGGAAGATCCGCCCCGGCCCGAGGTGCCGGAGGCGATCCGCAAATGCCGCGAAGCCGGCATCGGGTGATCATGGTCACCGGCGACCATCCCCACACCGCCAGGCGATCGCCCGGGAGATCGGGCTCGTCCGGTCGGACAATCCCAGCTGTGATCACCGGCGAACAATTGCGCCGCGCTGTCACCGACATCCAACTGCGGCTGGCGCTGGACGCGCCGGAAATCATCTTCGCCCGGGTCGGCGCGGATCAGAAAATGCGCATCGTCGAGGCGTTGAAACAAAAGCGGCACGTGGTGGCGGTCACCGGCGACGGCGTCAACGACGCGCCGGCGCTCAAGAGCGCGCACATCGGCATCGCGATGGGGATCGCCGGCACGGACGTGGCCAAGGAGGCGGCCGACATGGTGCTGCTGGACGACAACTTCGCCAGCATCGTCGAACGCCGTCGAGGAGGGGCGCGCGGTGTTCAGAACATCCGCAAGTTCCTCACCTACATCCTCGCGCACAACGTGCCGGAGCTGATCCCCTACCTGGCGTTCTCGCTGTTCACGATCCCCTTGGCGCTGACGCCGATTCAGATCCTGTCGATCGACATGGGAACCGACTCGCTCACCGCGCTCGGCCTGGGCGTCGAAAAACCCGACCCGCGGGTCATGCAGCGTCCTCCGCGCTCGCAGCACGAGCGGCTGTTGGATTGGCCCCTGGCGCTGCGCGCCTACCTGTTCCTGGGGCTGATCGAAGCCGCGCCGCGATGGCGGCGTTCTTCTTCGTGCTCCACGGGGCGGCTGGCAATACGGCCAGATTCTGGCGACTCAGGATCCGCTCTATCTGCAGGGCGACCACCGCCTGCTTCAGCGCGATCATCGTGATGCAGATCGTGAACGTGTTCCTGTGCCGAAGCATCACCCGATCGATATTTTCGGTCGGGCTTGCTCGGCAATCCGCTCATCTGGTGGGGGGTGATACTGGAGATCGCGCTGATTGCTGCTGATCGACTATACGCCTTGGGGGAATCTCATTTTCGGAACCGCGCCAATCGCCGGCCGGGTGTGGCTTTTCATCATCCCGTTCGCAGTCGGGATGTTCATTCTGGAAGAACTGCGCAAGTGGCTGGTTCGCAGGACGGTGGCCAATTCGAGATTGTCGATTGCATCGTGACCAAGCGATCTTCCGTTCAAGCAGGTGAGGTCACGTGTTTAGCGAATTTGCGAAGAGCCCCTTAGCTATCCCTCGCTGGTTGGCCTCCTGTACCTCGTCATCGCGTCGCTGCGGACGCGTGACACAAAAGAAAAGACCCCGACAGTCGAACTGCCGGGGCCTATTGCTCCGATCGGTCTGATTGACGGGTCCCGGTCGATTCGCGATCATCGTTGTGCGATGGGCGATCCTAACGTTGATCCGAACCATGAACGTATCGATCACCGGCACGCGTTCCGAACTCGGCCGGATCCTCGCGCGGCCGCGTGTGGCGAGCGCAAACGGAAGCATCCACTTCGACCTTGCCGGACAGCAGGCGAACAGTCTGTTGCACGACGGCCATGCCTGGAAGGACTTCGCGCATACGGCGCTGGCCGGAACGCGGCGCGCGATGCGCTCGGCTCGAATCGACGGCGCGCCCATGCTCGTCCACGCGAGCTTCGCTTTCGTGCATGCCTCGAACGCGGGGCCAGTCTCAACGAGCCGCCTCGCTCGTCGGCCGACGCGATCCTCTAGTGCCAAGCGCTGGTCCTGTCAGGTGTTGTGCCCGCCCCTGTCGTGCGCCTCGGCTATCTGTATGGCCCGGAGAGCGCTGATCTGCGCGCGTATCGCACCGCGTTTCGTCTCGGCCGGCCGTACTGGTCAGGCCCGTGCAGGGCACTGCAGTATCACCTCCATCAGGTCGATGCCGCCGCGGCCCTGCTCGCCGGAGGCAGGCCAAGAAACGTCGGCAAGATCTTCTACGCCACCGACGGTCGCGCGGTTTCGTTCATGCGGCTGATGGACGCGTTCGCGCAAAATGCCCTGGTGGTCTCGCACATCGGTCGGCAGGCGTCCCAATTCTGTCTTGACCATGGCGTTGCCTGATTGCGACGTGCATCGTCATTGGCTCGGCTGGGGCCCTCGACCACCGGCTGTGATACGTCTTCGAGGCGGCGCCGGCGAGATATCGACAAGCGCCAACGTCTTGCCGTTGTGCTCAAGCTTCTTGCCGGGAGGCAACTTCAGGTAATGCTCGGATTCGTCGGACGTGAGCCCGTACGTAAAGCTCATCGAGCGCCGATTGTAGATGCCGGCGCCGTAGCCTTTCTCCAGGCTCAGGCGCTTGAAATGATAGGTTCCGGTGGCGCCATTGCTGCATCGCATTTGCCCTGCACCACCACGTTCGGCGCTGGACGTGAACTGTCCGACACAGGCAATGCCAGGGTTTCGTTGCGAATGGATAGCGATTGTTCCCGCTCCGCTGAGATGGCCTTCTGCCTCGCCCAGAAAAAGGTCGTTCGACATTATTGCAATCACCGGGCCCGTCTTCGAAAACAGCTCTGCCGCTCCCGCGTTCGTACACTCGGCAAGTGCGAGAGAAGCTGCGAGACCTGCAATCAATGCCTTGTACATTCAAGTCGATTTCGTTCTAGGTGCCGCTTCACGACAGAAACGTCTGAGTACTGGCTCGATGCCGACACCCCCAGCGTCTGCCTTCCCCTTCAGGTCACCGGCGCCGAGCGGACGGCGCCCTAGTACCTGCTGTCGCTCGGTGCGGAAAGTCAGTCAACGATGTCGTCGCGCTCCTGCGTGTCGGCCATGAACTCAGCAATCGACATCTCGCACTCGGCCTCGTCGTAGACGTGTGAAGAACGCCGAAGTCCCTGCATCTTCCAGTTGCCCCCCTGGATGCGTGCCGGATCGTGCGCCAGAGTATGGACATTGCGACCTGCCGACCGCAACGCCATATCCTGATTGATTTCCCTTAGCAATGTGTGTTTCATGATAGTCACTCGTCCCAAATCATATCCGTAAGATGTCGCAAATCGACAATCGCATAGTGCGCGCCAACCGGCATTGTTTGTCTGTGCGGGAACGTACATAAATGGCTCGGCGGTCGCGGGATCGCCCCCGTCCGTTCGCGTGCACATCATCGGGATGCCGATTAGCGCAAGGCAGCAGCGTGGGACACTGGCGGGACACTGACAGGCAGACACGGGGAATTAATGGGAGAAACCCAGAACAGGTAAGTTGCTGATTGAATTGCTCTAGTTTGTTCTACAGGATTCCCGAATTCTCGGCTGCCCGGATTGTGATTCCGGTTGTCGTGGGTTCGAATCCCATCAGCCACCCCATTTCTCCGTCCTACAACTCAACGCGGCTATGACTGACCTTTATCCAGACGCGTGATGCTCTCAGCGTCGCGGCAGTGTCTTGCGATCGCGTCGACAATCCGCGGTGTCAGTGCAGGTGGCAGGTCGTGCCCCATTCCCTCGATCTCGAGTAGGCGCGCGCCCGGAATGTGCCTGGCGGTATCGCGGCCTGCGGCGATGGGCAGCAGCGGATCGCGCGTGCCGTGAATGACCAATGTCGGCACGCGGAGCCGCGCGAGTTCCGGGCGACGGTCTCCGCTAGCAAGGATTGCGAGCAATTGCCGCGCGGTGCCCGCCGGGTAATAGCCGCGGCGGGCCACGCGCTCACACATGCTGCGCAGAAACCCAGGATCCATCACGAAGCCCGGGCTGCCGATTAAGCCAAACAGACCGATTAGGTGCGCGATGACGACATCGATGTCGCGGGGGTTCGGCCGGCGAAGGAGCGCGCGTAGTGCACCCGGTTTGCCGAGTGAGACGCCTGGGTTGCCGCTCGAAGCCATGATCGACGTGAGGCTCGTCACGCGATCCGGAAATCGCGCGGCCATGACCTGCGCGATCATGCCGCCCATCGACACGCCGACTACATGCGCGCGCACGATGCCCAATGCGTCGAGGAGGCCGGTGACATCCTTCGCCATGTCGCTCAGCGTGTAAGGCGCGCGCACCTTAAGCCGAAGCAGCGCCCGGCCGATGGCAAGCGGCAGATTGGGGCGCGGCCCGCGGGCGAGCTTCTCCGAATGGCCGCAGTCGCGATTGTCGAAGCACACGATGTGGAAGCCGCCGGCAACGAGACCTTCGACAAACGCGTCCGGCCAAGCTACGAGGGGCATGCCCAGTCCCATCACCAGCACCAGGGGCGATGCGGCGGGCTTGCCCCACCTTTCGTAGGCAAGCACCAGGCCGTTGGCCCCAACGGTCGGCATGTCTGCGCTAGAACCAGCCGGGCCGCTTCGGGTCGCGATACAGCCACACCCGACCGCCGCTGCGGTCGAAGCGCCGCCATTTCCCCTCGGGTTGCGCCAGACGGTCGGCGATCGCATACCATGCGAGCGGGTTGAAGCCGAGTCCCAGGTGGCTCGCTTCGACTTCGATGTTCTCGTGCAGCGGCCCTTCCTTCTCGACACAGCATTGCCAGGCGACCACGCCATCGCTGCGGCTGAAGATCGAGGTCACGGGCACGGGTGGGGGGACGCGCAGTGGCGCATGGACTTCGGGCGCACCGATCTTCTCCTTGGTGACGAGCTCGTAGAGGCGCCACGCGTTCGAGGCTTTCGGATGGCCGGTGAATGGAGTCCCAAGCGTGATCACGAAGCGAGCGCGGCGGGGAAGTTCTTTTGCCAACTCGCGCGCGTAGATGCCGCCGAGGCTCCAGCCCAACAACGAGATCCGACGCTTGTGGCGCTTGTGGATTTCCGCGAGGCGCGCGCGACACGCATCGAGCACGCCGGCACGCGGGCCAAGGTTCCTCTTCAGGCCCCAGCCATATGCCACGTAGCCGCGGCTCTCGAGGAAGCTACGCAGGGGCGCTGTCGTGATGTCGGACGCCATCAGTCCTGGGTACACGAGCACCGGGTGACCGTCACCCTCCGGCGCGAGATTCAGCAGCGGGCGCAGCACCACCGCCGCGCCGAGTTCCCAGGGCGCGCGCCATTCGAGCGCGAGCCGGACAAGACCCGGTGCACGCATGAGTCCATACTCGTACCAGTGCTGCGCGTTGTGCATGTCCTTCGATGCCATGGGTGCGCCTCAGACCTGGATTCGCGCGCGGCGCTTCGCTGGCCGTTGCGAAGTCGCAACACGCGGCGTGCGCGTGGCGGAATGGAGTCCACACGCCTTCAGTTCATCGTGGGCCGCGTGCAACGCGCGGATAAGCGGTTTCATGTCGGGAACGGCCCCACGTGCAGCGATCAAGCCGAAGTCGAGCGAGCCGCAGTAACTTTGCACCGTAATGTTCAACCCGAGACCATGCATGACGATCGATACCGGCCAGTACGTGAGCATCCGGGCGCCGGCAAGGTAGAGCGGCGACTCGGCGGCCCCACACATTCGAGATGACGACATTGGCGAGCGGCGGAAAGGCCGCCAGGCTTTGCGCGCGCCCGTACAAGCTCGCGACTGCGGCGAGAAGCCATGGCGCTCCGAGTGACGGGAAATCCGTCGGGATGACCGACTGCGCGCGCGCGGCGAAGGCTTTGCCGACACCCGCTGAGCCGTGGATTGCAGCAACCCGAGCGACTGGATCGGCCAGGTCCGTGGCAAGGCTGGCAAGCAACATCGTCGCGCGCGTCGTGTAGTCGTTGTCACCCGCAGCGCGCAATGAAATCGGCATCGCCGTGATGAGTGACCGCTTCGGTACTCCACCATGGCGCGCGAGATAGCTGCGCAGCGCGCCGCTTGCGAGCGCCAGCACAACGTCGTTCACCGTCGCTTCGTGGCGTGCTGCGATTGCCTTTACCTCCGCGAGCGGGATGGATGCGGTTGCGAAGCTGCGTTCCGGAGTGATGGCTACGTTGAACAAGGTGCGCGGGCTGAGCGTACGGGGACGCCGTGCGCTGGCCGGGCTGCTGTCCGCCGTCGCGCCGCCTCCTACGCCAGCAAAGCCGCCGATGACGCGGGCGAGTTCGGGCAGGTGGCGCAGCAACTTCGCATACTGGCCGACGCTGTGGCGCAACGCGGCGCCCACGAGTTGGCCGGGGGTGGGCGTCAATTCAAGCGGACGCCGGGGTGGCCGAGGCACTTCCCGCGGTTCCGGCGTCGGATCGAGCAGCGCATTGGCCAAGTGCACACCCGCAGCGCCGTCGAGCGAAGCGTGATGCACCTTCGTGTACCAAGCGACCTGTCCTGACGCGAGCCCCTCGAGCAGATAGAACATCCAGAGAGGACGTTCCCGGTCGAGCAATTCACTGTGGAGCTTCGCTACCTGGGCCTCGAGCGTGGCCAGCGTGCCGGGCTTCGGCAGGACGATACGGCGGAGGTGGTAGTCGAGATCGACGGGCCGGTCCTCGACCCACATCGGGCTCGCCAGGTCGAAGGGCATGGTCGCGACGCGCCGCCGAAACACGGGCGTCAAGTGCAGGCGCCTCTCGAGGTGGTGCCGCGCGCGGTCGAAGAAATCGGCGCGCTGCCTGCGCGGCAGTTGATAGAGATGCACCGACCCGACGTGCATCGGTGTCTCGGGTGTCTCCAGGAAGAGAAATGCGGCGTCGAGCCCGGAAAGGGGCGTCATCGGAGAAGGAATGTCGCCTTGTCTTTAGGCTTCAACCGTGCGCCACCGTACCCCGTCTTCGCGGTGTTACAGAACTGACAACGACCGGCCCCCGGTCCACAGGAGCAGTCTGCACTCGGAGCCTTGAAGCTTCCAGAGATTATATGCCCGGGACCTTAGTCCGCCCGCGTGCGCAATGGCGGGCAATCCCGGCAGCCGACTGCACGCGAATGCGCGCCGCCGCCTACGATGTACCAACCGGAGCGCACTACGTAGTAGGCTATATTTGGGGTAGCGCGCTGTCTCGACGACATTGAGGCGCGCCTTGCGCGCGGGGGGCGTCCGTAGCGGCACAGCCTTGAAACCTCGCTTCGCCGACCGCCGTCCGTCGCACGTCCCCTCGTACTGTCCGTCGGCGCCCTTTTTCGCACGCTCAGATCTCGATGCCACCGGCGAGTGGGATGACGAATACCGCAAGAATTAATGTGGTACGCGCACCCTCGCCAACACGCAGAATACCGTAATGCTCTGTCCGCGTTTTCGTCGTGGCAATGTACGGGTTTTTGTCCGGGGTGTGCTGGCTCAAACAGTCTGTTTTCGGGACCCTGCTGCAGTCCCAAAATGCCTCTGAGACAATCGTTCGAGCCGGATTGTGATTCCGGTTGTCGACCGAAAAAGCTAAGCTGAGGCCCTCGAGCGCTGGAGATTGCCGTGAGATCATCGCAAAGTCCTCGCGGGGTGTTGTCCCCCGTTGTCACGCCATTCACGTCCGACCTGCGCCCGGACGTGGCGCGGCTCTTACGCCATTGCCAATGGTTGCTTGACAATGACGTGGGGCTGGCGGTTTTCGGTACGAACTCCGAGGCGAACTCGCTGACGGTTGCCGAGAAGTTGGGGCTGCTCGATGCGTTGGTCGAAGCGGGTCTACCAGTTGCCCGCATGATGCCTGGAACCGGCACTTGCGCCCTCCCTGATACGGTCGAACTGACGCGCCGCGCGGTTGCTCATGGCTGTGCCGGCGTGCTAATGCTGCCCCCGTTCTACTACAAGGGCGTGTCGGACGATGGTTTGTTCGCAAGCTTCGCCGAGGTGATCGAGCGAGTCGGCGATTCGCGGTTGCGCATCTACCTGTACCACATTCCGCCGGTGTCCATGGTCTCGATCAGCCTCGCGCTGATCGACCGCTTGCTCGATCGTTATCCCGGCACCATAGCGGGCATTAAGGACAGCTCGGGCGACTGGAACAACACACGCGCGATGCTGGAGCAATTCCAGCCGCGCGGCTTCGATGTTTTCGCCGGCAGCGAGACGTTCCTGCTTGCGACGCTACGCAGAGGCGGTGCCGGCTGCATCAGTGCCACGGCCAACGTGAACCCGGCCGCCATTGCGAAGCTCGGCCGTGACTGGCAGAAGCCGGACGCTGACGCGCGGCAAGCCGCGCTCGACCGGGTGCGGGCCGTATTCCAGAAGTTTCCGATGATTCCCGCGCTTAAGGCCACCGTTGCGCATTTCTCTGGGGACAATGCGTGGACGACCGTGCGGCCGCCGCTGGTCGCGCTCAGCGAGGAACACCAGGGCCAGCTGCTGGGGTCGCTGAACGCCTTGGGGTTTGCGATGCCGGGTCTTGGTCTTGAAAAGGCTGACCCGCTCGCGCAGGCTCCCGTCTAAGGGCCGCCACGACATCACCCCCTGAACGCCCAAGGAGCACCAACGCAAAGCCCCACGATAATCGCGGGGCTTCACAGGGATCGCCACATAGCTGTGGCTTCATTTCGTTGTGGGGAGGAAGAGACGATGACCTTTCGCTATCGCCGCAGCTATCAGGGGAGAATACAGGCCGTCCTGCTCGATTGGGCCGGCACGACGATGGACTTCGGCTGCATGGCCCCGGCCGTGGTCTTCGTCGAGGTATTCAAGCGCAAAGGGGTGCCGATCACGATGGAGGAGGCGCGGGCTCCGATGGGCGCGCACAAGCGCGTCCACATCCAGCGAATCACCGAGATCGACTCGGTGCGTCGTCGCTGGCAGGAAAAGCACGGGCGTTCGCCGACCGACACCGACGTCGCGGCCATGTTCGCCGACTTCGTTCCGCTGCAGTTGAAATGCCTGTCCGACTACTCCGAGTTGATTCCCGGGACACTCGAGGCCGTTGCCGCCATGCGAGCGCGCGGCGCGAAGATCGGATCGACGACTGGCTACACGACCGAGATGATGAAGATCAACCTCGCCGATGCCGCGAAGCAGGGGTACGTCCCGGACTCAACGGTCTGCGCGTCGGACGTTCCGGCCGGCCGCCCATTGCCCTACATGTGCCTGCAGAATGTGATCAACCTCGGCGTCTCGCCTGTCGAGGCGTGCGTCAAGATCGATGACACACGTCCCGGCATCGAGGAGGGGCTCAACGCAGGAATGTGGACCATCGGTCTCGTGGTGAGCGGCAACGAGATTGGGCTCCCGCTTGCGCAATGGCGGGTAGTCCCGGAAGCCGACCGGACGCGAATGCGCGTCGCCGCCTACGAGCGGATGTATCAGTGCGGCGCGCACTACGTCGTCGACGATATCTCCGGGGTAGCGCACTGTCTCGACGACATTGAGGTGCGCCTTGCACGCGGGGAGCGTCCGTAGCTGCGCAGCCTTGAAACCTCGCTTCGCCGACCGCCGTCCGTCGCACGTCCCCTCGTACTGTCCATCGGCGCCTTTTTTCGCACGCTCATATCTCGATGCCACTAGCGAGTGGGATTACGAACATCGCAAGAAATAGTGTGGCACGCGCACCCCTGCTAGGCGCGTCGCCAACACGCGGATACCGTAAGGCTCTGTCCGCGTTTTCGTCCTGGCGATGTACGGAGCTTTTGTCCGGGGTGTGCCGGGCTCAAACAGTGTTTTCGACCCTGTTGCAGCCCTAAGATACCTCTGAGACAACTTCTCGGGGCCGGATTGTGATTCCGGTTGTCGTGGGCTCGAATCCCATCAGCCACCCCATTCCTCCCCGAATTCGTCGTCGATATCGGACGACATCGCGGCCGATAATTCAACCCCCCAGACCTCCGCGTGGGGCGGCGTCACAGGCGCAGTCGCGGTTCACGCATTGGCGGCGGGCACTTGCTCGCGCGCTTGGCTATCGCTCTGCACCGTTTCGAGTAACGCCAGGAGCCCCTTGAGGAGCGCGGTCGGCGAAGGCGGGCAGCCGCCGATGTGCAGATCGACCGGCAGTACGGCGGATACGCCACCCACGCAGGCATAGCTCCCTGAAAAGACGCCCCCGTCACGCGCGCAATCGCCGACGGCGATGACCCATTTCGGACCGGGCGTCGCCTGGTAGGTGCGCTCGAGTGCTTCGCGCATGTTCGTTGTGACCGGGCCCGTCACGAGGAGTACATCGGCGTGACGTGGAGAAGCGACAAAACGCAAACCGAATCGCTCGAGATCGTAGACGATGTTGTTCAGCGCATGGATCTCGAGCTCGCAGCCGTTGCAGGAACCTGCGTCCACTTCGCGGATGGAGAGCGTACGCCCCAGACGCTGGCGGGCCACCTCCTTGACCCGGGCGGCAAGCTCCACCAGTGCTGCGGCGTCGGCGGCCGGTGCCGCTTCGGTCATCGGGCCATGGACCAGGCTCTTGAAGAGCATCCTACGCATGCGCGGTCTCGCTGCTAGAGATCATGGCCCGAGTACGAACAGTTGAACGATTTGTTGCACAGGGGAAAGTCGGCGACGATATTGCCCTCGATGGCAGCCTCGAGAACGGGCCATTGGAACCACGACGGATCGCGCAGGTGGCACCGCGCCACGTTGCCGTCGGTTCCCGTCCTGAGCCACACGAGCACGTCGCCGCGAAAGCCCTCGACAAGTGCCACACCTTCGCGCGTTACAGCGAAGGTTAGTGCATCCGGCGGATGGGAAATCGAGCCCGACGGGAGCTGTTTGAGGAGTTGGTCGATCAATGCCACGCTCTGCTCCACCTCCTGCATGCGGATCCAGATCCGGGCGTTCACGTCGCCGTCTTCGTGCACCGGCACTTCGAATTGAAGCAGATCGTATGGGGGATAGCCGGGAGACCGTCGCGCATCGACATTCCGCCCGGAAGCGCGACCGACGTATCCGCCGCAGCCATACTGCCGCGCGAGCTCTTGGGACAGGATCCCCGTCCCGACCGTGCGGTCTTGCAGTGATGCCGTGTTGTCGTAGAGCTCGACCAGTTCCGGGAAGCGTCGGCGGATCTCCGCCAGCAACGAAAGAATGACGTTGTTGCCCGCAGTCGTTAGGTCCCGCTCCACGCCGCCCGGCACGACCCGATCCATCATCAGACGGTGGCCGAAGCATTCGTCGGCCACGCGCAGCACCCGCTCCCGCAGATGTCCGCACTGCGCATGCATCATCGCGAACGCCGCGTCGTTGCATATGGCGCCGATATCGCCGAAATGGTTCGCAAGCCGCTCCAACTCGGCCATGACTGCGCGCAGCCACACGGCTCGTCGCGGCACTTCAATGCCGTGCGCCGCCTCGATCGCCCGCGCAAATGCCAGCGCGTAGGCCACAGTGCTGTCGCCCGATACACGCCCGGCGAGCGCCGCGGCGCGATCGACGGGCGCGCCTTCCATCAGCCGTTCGATCCCCTTGTGCACGTAGCCGAGCCGCGCTTCCAGCCGTACGACGGCTTCGCCGTTCGCCGTAAAGCGGAAGTGCCCGGGCTCGATGATGCCCGCATGCACAGGACCCACCGGGATCTGGTGCAGGCTTTCGCCTTCGGCGGGGAGGAACGCGTACCCGCCGCCGTAGCGATGGGCTCCTGATTCCTCGGCGCGGACTTGGGGACGCTCCCACCGCCCATGGTCGAGCCAGGGCCGCACGTCGACAAGACCTTCGGGCACAAGCCCAAAGAGATCGCGGATGGCGCGCTCCAGGCGCATGGCGGGCGGGTGCAGCTGGCCGACCGACGGAAAGCGGTTGGCCTCGCAGACAACGCTCAGCACGCCGCGCTCGCCATGGTCCTCGAGCGCCATGTGGACACAGTCGCACTCGCCCCAGAGACCGAGCAGCGTCCATTGCCCGGCGGACAATAGACGCAGTGGCCTGCCCCCACGTTTCGCGGCTCACGGTCGCGCGTGGCCACGGAGAGTGGTTGTCGACGCGGCGGCCCGATCGAATCAGGTCCTCCAGCTTCGCTCGCGGATTGGGTAGCTTCGGTCATTTAGCCGAGCAGCTCCGCGACGTGCTGGAACCACGACACCAGCAGAGGTGGGAGGAATATCCCGGCGGCCAGTACCAACGCGAGATGAGTGAACATCGGGACGTACGATGCATCGCCGGGAGTGTCATTGCCATATGGTTCGCCGAACGCGAGGCCGTTCAGGCGATAGAGGAGCGCTCCCAGCGCGATCAGCAGCCCGAAACCCAGCATCACGGCCAGTGCCGGTTTGCGCGCGAACGTCGAGGTAAGGATCAGGAACTCGCTCATGAAGATGCCGGTGGGCGGAAGGCCGACGATCGTGATCACGCCGAGAATCAGACCCCATCCGAGGAGAGGGTGCGATACGGTAAGGCCGCGAATGTCGTCCATCTTCTGCGTACCTTTGACCTGCGCGATATGGCCGACAGAAAAGAAGATGGCGGACTTGGTCAAGCTGTGCATGGTCATATGGAGGAGCCCAGCAAAGTTCGCCAGCGGGCCACCCATGCCAAAGGCGAAACTGATGATGCCCATGTGCTCGATGGACGAGTACGCGAACATCCGCTTGATGTCGTCGCGGCGATACAGCATGAAGGCTGCGAAGACGACCGACACCAACCCCAGCGTGACCATCAGCGGCCCCGGTGCGAGCGCGCCCGAGTTGGCGGACATGATCATCTTGAAGCGCAGGACCGCAAAGAGCGCGACGTTGAGCAGCAATCCCGAGAGCACTGCCGAGATGGGGGTCGGACCCTCGGCGTGCGCGTCCGGGAGCCAGGCGTGCAGAGGAGCCAAGCCGACCTTGGTGCCGTAGCCCAGCAACAGGAACACGAATGCCAAATTGAGGAGCGCCGGGTCGAAGGCCGAGGCGCGCTGCACGAGCACGCTCCAAGCCATCGCCTCCAAACCCTCGCCGAGAACCGAACTCGACGCGAGATAGACGAGGATGGTTCCGAAAAGTGCCAGCGCGATTCCGACACTGCCCAAGATGAAATATTTCCAGGCGGCCTCGAGCGCCTCGTGGGTGCGATAGATGCCGACCATCAGGACCGTGGTCAACGTCGCCAACTCGATGGCCACCCACATCAGCCCCACGTTGTTCGCAAGGAGCGCGAGATTCATGGCGAACATGAGCGTCTGATACATCGCGTGGTAGAAGCGCAGGTAGGCGTGCGTCAGGCGGCCGGTCTCGAGTTCGTGCGCGATGTAACTTCCACTGAACACGCTGGTCGTAAAGCCCACGAAGGTATTGAGCACGATGAAAATGACGTTCACGTCGTCGACGATCAGGAATAGTCCAGGCTCGGGGCGGACCAAGAGAAGCGCGACCGCGCAGAGCAGCGTCAGCAGGGTGCCCAGAACGTTGAGCCTGGCGGTCGTCCGATCGTCGGGCAGAAAGGCGAGCAGGACTGCGGCGATGACAGGAATGGCCAGGATCGCATAGACGACCCATGAACCGAGATCGGTGATCATGGCCCCCCCACGCTTGCGGCTGGCGCCGCTGTGCTGCCCCCGGAGGGGGAGCAATTCGCGCCTCTGGGCGGCCAGTTGGCGTTCATGGCCGTTCTCCGCGAAAGCGATCGAGCGATTGGATGTCCACTGAATCGAAGCGCTCGCGAATGCGGAACAGGAAGATGCCGATGACGATCAGCGCGACGAGAATCGAAAAGGCGACGCTGATCTCCACGACCAATGGCATGCCCTTCGCGCCGGTCGCGGCTAGAATGAGCCCATTCTCGATCGACATGAATCCGATCACCTGGCCCACCGCATTGCGCCGCGAGACCATCATCAGTAGGCCGAGCAGAATGACCGACAGAGCGAAGGCGAGGTCCTCGCGCACGAGCGTACCTTCGCCGGCGGTGATCGGCAGCATCACCATGATCGACAGCGCCACCAGGCCGATGCCGCCCAGCATTGTCTGCCCGATGCCGACCACGGTTTCGATGTTGCGATGAATTCCCAGTCGCACGATGATCCGGTGGAGCACCACCGGGATTGACGATCGCCTTGACGACCAGCGCGATAGCGGCGGTGATGTACAGATGGGGCGCGTTCTGGATGTGCGCCTGCCACGCGACCGACAGCGACACGACGAAAGCGTGCAAGGCGAAGATGTTGAGCAGGCTGAACATGCGATCCTGATAGAGCAGCATGAAGCTCACCAGCACTAGGCCGCCGGCGAACATGTGCGCAACATCGAGCGCGAAGCGGTCCATCACACGCCCCGCGAAACGAAGAGCAGCAACGCTGCGAGAAGCGCCAGCATGAGAGCCGCGCCGAGAAAATCGGAGACGCGAAAGACCCGCATCTTCGCGACCACCGTCTCGAACACCGCGAGCAGGAATCCGCCGATGGCGAGCTTGATCACGTAGGTCGGCAGACTGGCGGCATAGGCGCCGAGGCCCTGTCCGGCGACGGCGACGCCCCAGGGGGCGAACACGCAACCGATGACCGAGAGATAGAGCAGCAGTTTGAGCGATGCGGCCGCCTCGATCACCGCGAGATGGCGCCCGGAGTACTCGAGAATCATCGCTTCGTGCACCATGGTGAGCTCGAGGTGCGTTGCGGGATTGTCGACGGGAATCCGCGCGTTTTCGGCGATGGCGACCATGACCAAACCCACGAGCGCCAATGCCAGCGACACGCGCAGCCCGACGCTCGGGCCCTGCATGTATGTCGCCACGGACGAGAGCTGGGTCGAGCCGGCGAGCAGCGAGAGCGTGAAAGCGATCATGAGCATCGCCGGCTCGGCGAGCGACGCGATCATCATTTCGCGGCTCGAGCCGATTCCGCCGAAACTCGTGCCGACGTCGAGCCCGGCAAGCGCGAGCATGAAGCGCGCGCTGCCCAATAGCGCGACGATCGCAATCAAGTCGGCGGCCGGGCTGAAGGCGAGACCGGTGGCGAACGTCGGCACCAGCGCCGCTGCCACCCAGGTCGTGGCGAAGATCAGGTACGGGGCAACACGAAAGATCCACGACGCGTTTTCCGCCAGTACGACCTCCTTGCGCAGCAGCTTGTGCAGATCGCGATACGGCTGGATGAGATCGGGACCTTGGCGGCGCAAGAGATGGGCCTTGACCTTGCGCACGTATCCCGTGAGCAGCGGTGCGAGCAACAGGACCAGCAACAGTTGGCCGAGCTGAACGAGGACGTCGAGAATTACTGCCATATCGCGAGGATCACCAAGAGCGCTACCAACGCACCGGATACCAGCGTCAGGTAACCGCGGATCGTCAGGAACTGGACCCGGTTGAGGGCGTCGGCGGTGACGTCGACGGCTTTCGCAACGGGTGCATATAACGTGTCCCACACGCGGTCATGGAGACGAACGTGCAATTGTGCTGGCCGCGGGTCTCCCGGTCGCGGCATGTCGATTTGCTCGCGCGCACGAAACACAGCGGTCCCGAACACGCGTCGAATCGGCTGCGCAAAGCTGCCAGCCGTGTATTGCGTGGCCGGAGTCGTGTCCGGGAACCCGCAATCCCAGGGGGGCGCACGTCGGATAGCGTGCGATGCCCAGCGATGGATGACGTAGGCCGCGAGGCTCGCCGCGACAGCGATCAGCACGAACAACAGCAGACCGTTGTACGAGCTGCGGCTCTCGGCGATCGGGACGATCGTCAGCCACTTGAGCGCGGTCTGCTGCGGCATATGCGCGCCGACCAACCCCTGGACGACCGGCGCAAGAGCGTCGATGAAGTAGCCCGGCAGAACGCCGGCGACGAGGCACAGTACGACCAGAACGAACATCGAGGTCAACGACAAGGCATCGGTTTCCCGCGCGTCGCGTGTAACGCTCGTTCGCGCCCGGCCGAGAAACGTAATTCCGAATGCCTTGACGAAACACGCGGCCGCCAGAGCCGCTGACAGTGCGAGCAGGCCGCCAACCGCGGGTACGAGGAACTTCAGCACCCACTGTGGCAGCTGGGGACTCAGCAGGATCGCCTGGAAGGTCAGCCACTCCGAGACAAAGCCGTTGAACGGCGGCAGCGCCGAGATCGCCGCCGAGCCGATGAGAAAGGCGAAGGCGGTATAGGGCATGCCGTGGATAAGTCCTCCCAGTCGTTCCATGTCGCGCTCGCCGGTTGCGGTGAGAACCGCGCCCGACCCGAAGAAGAGCAGGCTCTTGAATACCGAATGATTGAAGACATGAAACAGCGCCGCAGTCGTCGCCAGCGCGGCCGGCCCGGGCATATCGTTGGCGGAGAAGGCCAGACCCAGACCCAGACCGATGAAAATGATGCCGATGTTCTCGACGGTGTGATAGGCGAGCAGGCGCTTGAGATCGTGCTCCATCAACGCATGCAGGACGCCCAGCACCGCGCTTGCGCCGCCGAAGAGAAGCACCACGCCACCCGACCACCAGGTCGGCGGCCCCATGAGGTCAAAGACGATGCGAACGAAGCCGTACACCGCGACCTTGGTCATGACGCCGCTCATGAGGGCGGACACGTGGCTCGGCGCGGCCGGATGCGCGAGCGGCAACCAGACGTGAAGCGGCACGAGCCCGGCCTTGGAACCGGCGCCGAGCAGGGCCAGGGCGAGGACCGCCGACGCGACGGTGGCGGGGAGTTCCGCATTGCGGATCGCATCGAATGCATAGTCGCCAGCCGGGCCCGCCAGGAGGCCGAAGCTCAAGAGCAGCGAAAGCGTGCCGAGGGACGCCATCAAGAGGTAGATGTAGCCGGCGCGCGCGTTGCCCGGCTGACGATGATGAGCCATGACCAATGCCCACGACGTGAGCGACATGAACTCCCAGGTCAGGAGAAACGTGAATGCGTCGTCCGCAAGCACGACCAAATTCATGCCGGCGAGAAAGGCCGGGAAGAACGGCAGCACGCGGCCCGGCTCTTCTTCGTGTTGCCCGTAGCCGAGGCCGTACAGACTGGCCGTCGCGCCGCCGAGGTTGACGACGATGAGAAACGCCGCTGCAAGCGGATCGATCCGGAAGTGCGCACCCAGCCACGGCAATCCGACAGGCAGGCTCATGGTCTGCGCCAAGACCATGTCGGTCACGAGAGCCCAGGCGGCCGTACCCAGCGCAATGGTCGAGACGGCGAGCGCGATCGCGTAGACGAAGGTCGTCGTCGTGCGGCGCCGCACGCCCGCGATCGCCGCGGGCGCGGTCGTCAGCAGCGCCAGAGCGCACCACAACACAACATCTATCGCCATAAGGCGTCGCCCTCGCTAGGGGTCAGCTTCGAACAGGGAGCCAGAAATGCGCGGTTTGGGATCAGCGTGCCTTCAGTCGGACGCCTCGACCGCCCATCGCGCTGACCGCACCCTCGTTGATAAGCTCGACGCCTGCCGCTTCAAGCGCGCCAATGAGCTTCATCAAAGAATCGACATTGCCGCGGATCACCCCCTCGCTTGCCTCCATCCGCTGAATGGTGGGAAGAGACAGTCCGGCCGCCGCCGCCAAGTCCCTCTGATCCATACCAACGAGCGCTCGGGCAGCCCGAAGCTGAGCATCAGTTATCATGGATGAGCAATGCATATTGACGGTATTAACATCATAAGTTAATGTTAGAACATCTATTGCGGAGGCGCAACTTCGCCCAAAGTCGCCATGCGATGAGGCGTCCCCAGGAAACCGGGCGGCCACCAAGGTGGGTCTGACCTATGCAGAAACTCGAGGTCGAGATCGTCAACAACGCGGGACTCGATGCGCCCGCGTCCGCCAAACTCACGCAGTTGGCAGCGAATTACCAATGCGAAGTATCGTTGATGCGGCGCGGGCGCAAGGTCAACGCCAAGAGCCTAATGGGCGTGATGATGCTGGCGGCGGGCAAAGGGAGCCGAGTCTTGATCGAAGCCGATGGCCCGGACGAGACCGAGGCGCTGGACGCGATTGCGACGCTGATCGGGACTGGGCTCGGAGGAACTGGATGATAGATGGCACATCACTGATTGAACTTGCTGCCGTCGATCGCCACGATCGCTTCAGAGAACAGATTGAGCCGGCGGCAGAGCACAATGAACTCGCGACAGATATTGCGGATCGCCTTACCGTTGTCCTTGCGAAAGTCGGCGATGGTCTTGAAGTCCGGCGTCAAGCGCCCGGTTAGCCACATCAGCTCAACGTTGCGCTGGGTCTCGCGTTCCAGGCGCCGACTGGACTGCAGGCGGTTCAGATACCCGTAGATGTAGATCTTCAACAGCACCGCCGGGTGGTAGCCCGGACGCCCGGTCTCCGCCGGCGCCACACCGTCGAAACCAAGGCCAGTCAGATCCAGTTCGTCGATGAAGACATCGATCACTCGCACCGGATTGTCCTCGACGACAAAGTCGTCAAGACACTCGGGCAGCAGCGTAACTTGGGCCCGGTCCGAGCCTTCGACGAATCCCTTCATGTTGCCGCTCCGAAGAAATCACCTTCTCCAACATAGGCAATCTCTCCGGATCGGCAACCTTCGCGTTTTCACACACTCTCGACCCATTGCAGCCGGTTGCGCTCTCGAGAAGCGGACGTTCGCGTACTGACTCTTTTTGGCTTTGAGAGCCCGGCGGCGATGGCGCGCGCAACATTACCGCAAGAAGCTCAAATCCTCAGGCAGGGGTCCGGAGATCGGCATCTCGAAGATGGGGCCGTCGCCGTCGGGATTTGCCACCGTTGCTCGACCTCTCCGACAAGCCAGACAAACGCCTCGTTTGCAAGCAATCAAGGCACGAAGGCCAAGAATATGAACGCGGCGAACAATACGAGGTGCACGGCGCCTTGCATCATATGCGTCCGACCGGTGCCCAGGGTAAAGGCGCTCACTACGAAAGTGACGGCAAGCAGCACGAGGTCCTTGCTGCCAAGCCCGAGCACCAGCGGGAGTTTGTAGACGATGGCAGCGAGTACAACGACCGGAATCGTAAGTCCGATACAGGCCAGCGCGGAACCGATCGCAAGGTTCATGCTCGACTGCAATCGATCCGCGTGCGCCGCCCTCGCGGCCGCCCACGACTCCGGCAACAGGACCAGCATGGCGATGATGATGCCGACGACAGTTCGCGGGGCACCGGCGGCTTCGACCACTCCCTCGATGCTCGGCGACAGAATCTTCGCGAGGCCGACGACGGTAACGAGCGCCAAGACCAGCATCGCAAAGCTCATCCACGCCTGGCGCGCGGTCGGTGGCTCCGCGTGCTGGTCCGGATCACCCGCGTTCGTGACTGGAATGAAATAGTCGCGATGAGAGACCGTCTGGATGAAAACGAACACCGCCCAGAGCGCGGCCGAAGTCGCCGCCACGAAGAGGAGCTGCGAGGTGCTGTACGTACCGCCCGGCGTGGTCGTCGTGAATGCCGGCATCACGAGCGTGAGCGCCGACATGGCTATGAGCGCGGCCATGCCTGCGCCGGCGCCTTCGACTCGGAACGTCTGCTCACGGTGGGCGAGACCGCCGACGATGAGGCATATACCCAGGACGCCGTTGCATATGATCATCGTCGCCGCGTAGATCGTGTCGCGCGGAAGCGTTGCCATGTCAGCGCCGCCCGCGATCATCATCGACAGGATCAAGGACGCCTCGATGAGCGTTACGGCCAGCGCCAGGACGAGCGTGCCGAAAGGCTCGCCTACCCGGTGCGCAATTACCTCGGCGTGATGAACGGCCGCAATTACTGTGCCGAGAAGCGCGACACCGCACAGCACCGCGAGCAGGAGGCCGACGCCCGCAATGCTCGCGATCACCAGCACCCCGAATGATAGGACCGGTATAAGCCACGTCCACATCGGCATTGGATTCTCCCGTTCTTATGAGGCAACCGTAGCGACTTCCTCCCGTACACGTTTCCGGTCGAAAACGACAAGATAGACCGCCGGCAGGAATACGAGCGTCAGCATGGTCGCCACGAGCAACCCACCCATGATGGCGAACGCCATGGGCCCCCAGAACACGGTGGGTGCGATTGGAATGAGGCCGAGCACGGTCGAAACGGCCGTCAGCATGAGCGGCCGGAAGCGCGACGCGCTCGCCTCGAGGACCGCCTCACGGACCGGCAACCCTGTCTTGCGATCGGCTTCGATCTGCGAGATGAGAATCACCGCATTCTTCGCGATCATCCCCAGCAAGGCAAGGACGCCGAGGATCGCGACGAATCCGAGCGGGCGGCCGCCGATGAGGAGTGCAAGGACGACGCCGACGAAACCGAGCGGTAGCAGCGTCAACACGATCGCCACCCGCACGAAGCTTCCGAGCGCAACCATTAGCACAATCACCATGAGCGTCAGCATAAGGGGAATGACCGCAAACACCGACGCGCTCGAATTGGCGCTCTCCTCCGCGATTCCGCCCAGGGCAATCCGGTAGGGCTTCGGGAGCGTGGCGTCGAGTTCGCGCATCTTGGGTTCAATACTCGCAACCACCGCCGCGGGCAAGATGCCGGGCCGCACGTCGGCGCGCACAGTAAGTGTCGGCACCCGATCGCGTCGCCAAACGAGCGGGTATTCCTGCTCGTAGTCGAAGCTTGCGAACTGGGTGAGCGGCACGGTGCGTCCGTTGGCGATGGGAATGTGCAGCGCGCGCAGCGCCGACACGGCGGAGCGTTCGTTTTCGACAGCGCGTGCGACCACGTTGACGAGGTAGATGTCGTCGCGCACCTGCGTCACCGTCGTGCCGCTGACAGCGGCATTGAGGATCGACGCGAGCGTCGCCGAGCTCACTCCAAGACGACCTGCCTGTTCCTGATCGACCTTCACGCGGATCTGCCGGGCTGGCTCCATCCAGTCGAAGTTGATGTGACGCGCATCGGGATTCTCCGCAATCACCTCCGCGACCTTCTGAGCGATTCTTGCGAGCTCATCCTGATCCGGCCCGCTCACTCGCACTGCAGCGGCCAGCCGACCGGCGGCCCGAGCTCGAGCGCAGAAATCCGCGCGACGACCTCGGGCAACTGCTCCGACAACAGTGTTTCAAGACGGCCCTGAACGCGGCCGCGCGCCGCGACGTCCTTCGTCACGACGACCAACTGCGCGAAGAACGGGTTGGGCAGTTGCACGTTGAGCGGTAGGTAGAAACGGACCGCTCCGCGACCGACGTACGTACTCCAGTGTTCGACATCGGCGTCACCAGCCAAAGCTTGATCGATCTTCCGCGCTACTTCCTCGCTCGCGTACATGGAAGCGTTTTGACGAAGCGTCAAGATCGACCATCAGCTCCGGGCGGTCTGACGCCGGAAAGAACTGGTTGGGAACGAATCGTAGAAGAACGATCGCCGCTACGAAAGCCGCGAGCGTAAGGGCGATGACCAGCCACTTCGCGCGCAGCGCGGCCGTGAGGAACGCGCTGAACCAGCGCGCCAGCCCGTCCGGTCTCGGGCGCGGCGCCGCCGATGTTCGGTGCCTTGAGCGTGACGAGGCCGATGAGCGGCGCGAAAATGACGGCGACGAACCACGACACGATGAGCGATATCGCGACGACGGCAAAGATCGAGAACGTGTATTCGCTCGCTGCGCTCTTGGCAAAGCCGATCGGCACGAACCCGGCGATGGTGATCAACGTGCCGGCGAGCATCGGTCCCGCAAGCGTCCTGTACGCATATGTTGCCGCGACCTCCTTGTGATCGCCCGCGGCCAGCCTGCGCATCATCGAGTCGACGGTGGTCATCGCGTCGTCGACCAGCAGTGTCAATGCGATGATGAGCGCGCCGAGCGAGATACGCTGCAAATCGAGCGCGAGGGCCTGCATCACCGCGAACACGATCGCGAGCGTGAGCGGAATGGCGAGCGCTACCACCGTCGCCTGGTCGTACGCCCAGGCTTACGAAGCTCGCGGCCAGGATGATGACAATCGCCTGCCACAGCGAGTCGGTGAAGTCGCCTGATCGCGAGCTTGACGGTGGCTGCTTGGTCGGCGACGAGCACCGGCTCGATGCCGAGCGGAAGGTCGGTGCGAATCGATGCCATCTCCGCGCGAATATTGTCACCGAGGGCCAGGACGTCGCCGCCATCGCGCATCGCGATGGCAAGCCCGATCGCCGGCTTGCCGTTGACGCGGAACATGGGCTGCGGCGGGTCAGCGTAGCCGCGGCGGACGGTCGCGATGTCGCCTAGGCGTATGTTGCGCCCGCCGACGACGAAGTTGACGCTGCGTATCTCGTCTTCGTTGCCGAAGGCGCCCGATACGCGCAAGAAAAGCCGCTCCTGGCTGGTCTGAACGACGCCCGCCGGCCGCACCACATTCTGCGCCTGCAAGGCGGCGACGAGCGTCGTTGTAATCGAGCCCCAGCGCGGCCAGCCGTTCCGTCGAGAATTCGATGAAGATCTGCTCTTCCTGCGCGCCCAGCACATCGATCTTCGACACGTCCTTGACGTGCGAGCAGCCGTGAGCGCGCCGCTTCGGCATAGTCGCGCAATTCGCGTTGATGTGAAGCCGTCGGCGACAAATCCGAAGATGATTCCGTACGTCTCGCCGAAGTCGTCATTGAACGCGGGACCCACGACACCCGCGGGCAGCGTCGCGCGCATGTCGCTTATGTTCTTGCGCACCTGGTACCAGATGTCCGCGATCTCATCGCGAGAGGTCGCCCCTTCGAGGTCGACGAAGATCGTGGTCGCGCCGGCCGTCGTGTAGCTGCGGATGCGGTCGAGGCGGCGCGTCTCCTGGAGCTTGCGTTCGATGCGCTCCGTGACCTGGAGCAACGTCTCGTCGACGGTAGCGCCCGGCCAGCCCGCGGAGACGACCATGGTGCGCACCGTGAATGCAGGATCCTCGGCGCGGCCGAGGCGCGTAAACGACACCGCCCCCACCAGCACGGAAAGGAGCATCAGAAAGACGACGAGCGACCGGTTGCTCGATCGCCCATTCCGACAGATTGGGTCCGATCACGGCGAGCTCGGCAGCAATCGCACTTTCTGTCCGGGGCGCAACGCCTGCACTCCCGCCGTCACGACGATATCGCCGGGGTGAAGGCCCGATGCAATCACCGAACCCTGGTCAGACTCCCTGATATCGACATTCTTCATAGCGACCGTGGCGGACGCCGGATCGACGATCCAGACGCCGGGCCTGCGATCCGTTCGCACGAGCGCTGACGCTGGGATGACGTAGCCGTCTACGGGGGAGCGCTTGAGCCGTGCGGTGACCGTGCTGCCGAGGCGCATCGCGGGCGGTGGATTGAGAAGGCGGACGCGGACGCGAAACGTTCCGGTAACGGGATCGGCGCGCGGCGAGACTTCGCGAATGCGCCCGGACGTCGTGACGCTCGGGTTCATGGTCAACGACACGACAATGTCTGGATTGGGCGGCATGTCGTCCTTCACCGCCGCAGGAAAGTCGAAGACTGCGTCACGCGTGACGTCCTTAGCCAATTCGACGATCATGCGACCTGCCGCGACGACTTCACCAGGTTCGGCCCCGACTGCGGTCACAACGCCCGGAACGTCGGCGACCAAACGGGTATAGGCCAGTCGATTGTCGGCGAGCGAAACCTGCGATTGCGCGGCTTCCACCGCCGATTCCGCGGATTTGAGCGCCGATTCCGCCTGCTCGTAGGAAGCGTGCGATACGGCGTTCTCGACGACGAGATCGCGCATGCGCTCGAAATTACTCTTCGCCTCAACCTCCTGCGCACGGGCGGCGACGAGCTGTGCCCGTGCTCCCTTGAGCGAGCTTTCCTCGTTCTGCGGATCGAGCGTCGCGACGAGCTGACCGGCCCGGACGACATCGCCAACGCTCACGAGCCGCTGCGTCATCCGCCCGTCAACGCGAAAGGCGAGATTGATCTCGGTCTGCGCCTGCACCGTGCCGGTAAGAGCGACCGTACCGCCCTCCGCGCGCTGCGCGATCTTGATGGCACGAACCGGACGAATGTCAGGCTCTTGCGCGGCCTCCTTGCGCTGGCAGGCTGTTAGCACAAGCAGCGTTGCGACGGCAAACATCGCGCAAAGCAGGCGCGAAGTCGTAGGAGCAGCCGGTGTGGAATGCATGGGCCTTCCTGGAGACGCTATGAACTCGTCGTCTTGATCGAGACTACTTCTGAAGTGCTGTGTTCCCGACGCCCGTCGGTACCGTCGTCGCGGCCGCCGCGAGGTCGACCCAGCCGCCGCCCATCGCACGATAAACATTCACGATCTGTGCGTAGCGCTCGGCGAGCGTGTTGACTGCCGTCAGCTCCGCAGCGAACAGCTCGTTGTCGGCGACGAGCACGTCGAGATAGCTCGACAGACCCCGGTCGAACTTGAGCCGCGACAGTCGAGCAAATTCTCGAAGCGAGCGCACGCGCTGCGACTGGCGTTGCGTTTCCTCGACTTTCTTCTGCGCGGCGACAAGAGCGTCGTTGGTTTCGCGAAACGCGGTGAGGATCGTCTGTTGGTAAAAGCCTGTCGCCTGCTGCGCCTGCGCCTCGGCGGATGCGACCTGGCCTTTAACGGCGCCGAACGTGAATATCGGGCCGGCCACGCTCGCGGCGAGCAACCACGTGCTCGCGGGGCCGCTCAGGAACGTGCCGAACGCGGTGCTCGCCGAACCCAGCGCGCCCGTGAGCGCGATATTCGGAAAATAAAGCGCGCGTGCCGCACCCACGTTGGCGTTGGCCGCCACGAGGTTCTGCTCGGCCTGCAGGATGTCGGGGCGCCTCTCGAGCAGCGTCGATGGGAGATCGGCGGGGATCTGCGGCGCGAGCAACGCATCGATTGTCTTGCCGCGCGCGACCGGACCCGAGCTTCGTCCTTGCAGTACGGAAATAAGATTCTCCTGCGCTGCGATCGCCTGCTCCAGGGCGGGCAGCGTGGCAAGCGCCTGCTGGTATTGCGAGTCGATCTGCGACACTTCCGTTTGCGAGACGAGTCCCGCCTTGAACTGCGACGAGAAGATGCGCGACGTTTCCGCGTAGCTCTTGGCGGTCGCCTGCGCGATCTCGAGTTGCCGATCGAGCGCGCGCAATGCGATGTAGCTCGACGCGACGCTCGCCACGAGTGTCAATATCACGCCGCGCCGTCCCTGCTCGCTCGCATAGACTTGCGCCTGCGCCGCTTCGGTGAGCCGCCGCACGCGCCCGAAGAGGTCGATCTGCCACGTCGCGCCGAGTGACGCGTCATATAGGGTGAAATAGTTGTCGGCGCCGACTGGCAATGCCTGCACGCCCGACCTGCTTGCGCGCAACCGGCTGGCGTCGACGCCATAGCCGATCTGCGGAAACAGTTGCGCGCGAGTGGTTCGCAGTGAACCGATGAGCTGGTCGACACGCGCCGCGGCGATGCGCACGTCGAGGTTGCCGCGAAGCGACGTCTCGATTAGTTCGTTTAATACGGGATCGCCGAAAGCCTCCCACCAACGCGTGTTTGCCACGTCGGCGGCCGCGGCGTAATCGATTCGCCAGGCAGGCGGTACGGCCACCGTCGGACGGACGTAATCCGGACCAATCGAGCATCCGGCGATCAGCATCGCCACGACGCCCATGAAGTGCGCGAGCTTCATGGCGCTCTCAATTGCGCAACGTAGGAATGATGTTCACGAACAGGCTGATCACGATCGCGTTGGCAATGTCAATGAGAAAAGCGCCGACGACAGGAACCAGAATGAACGCCTGCGGCGCAGCGCCATAACGAGCGCAGACTGCCTGCAGATTCGCGATGGCCGTCGGCGTCGCGCCAAGGCCGAAACCGCATTGGCCGGCGACCAGCGCGGCCGCTTCGTAGTTCGCACCCATCACGCGAAATGTGACCAACGATGTGTAGGCAGTGACCGCCAGCGCCTGCAGCGCCAGGATCACGATCATGGGCACCGCCAGCGAGGCAAGCTCCCACAGTCGCAGGTTCATCAATGCCATTGCGAGGAAAATCGACAACGCGACGCTGCCCGCAAACGACAGTGCCTGACCGTCGACCACGTGCACCCTCGTTAACGCGAGGCCGTTGCGCAGCACCGCTCCGACCAGCAGCGTCCACACGAACGTGGGCAGTGTGAACGCGGCGTTCTCCGTCCATTGGGCAAGCGCCGTGCCTGCCGCGGCACTGGCGGCGATCAGCATGATCGCGATCGTCAGCCGCTCCACCGTGAATGGTCCGGCGGCCTCGGCTTCGTCATGCGGCAGCGCCGCCGTACCGGAAACGCCGAGGGGTGCGCGCTGCGCCTGCAGCCGCCGAACGAGACGTATGGCAACCGGGCCGCCGATGATCCCGCCCATGACGAGCCCGAAGGTCGCGGTGGCAAGCCCGACGGCGGGGGCCTCGTTCACGCCAAAGACGTCGGCCAACCGCTGTCCCCAGGCAGCGCCGGTCCCGTGCCCGCCCGCCATCGTCACAGAGCCTGCGATGAGTCCAATCACGGGATCGATGCCCATTGCCTTGGCGGCGCCGATGCCGATGATGTTCTCCATGAAGAGCATGCCTACGACGCACAGCGTGAACAGCATGAGCGGGACGCCGCCCTTGGCAAGCGAGCGGGCGTCGGCGCCGAGGCCGATCGTCGCGAAGAACGCGAGCATGAGCCCGGGCTGCATCGACGTGTCAAAGGTAAAGCGAAGGCTGATTGCGTGCAGCATTGCGATCGCGATCGCAGCCACCAGCCCACCCACCACCGGCTCGGGGATGGCATATTTGCGAAGAAACTCGAACCGACCGAGGATGCCGCGGCCGACGAGCAGAACTAGCGCGGCCACTGCGAGGCTTGCTGCAGCACCAAGACTCACGCCCATGCTCGAACCCCGGCCGTGCCGCTATTTCTCGACGGCGGCCACCAAGCTCCTCCAAGAGCCGCTGGAAATCTGGTGAGTTCACGATGATTCGCCGCGCGGCGGCCGCTCGTGGTCGGTCAATCACCTCGCCGGGCAGCGCCAGCGTCAGCGTCGTCGACAAGTTGTTTAAATAATCAAATTCCGCCTTGTCGTCAAGGGCGGCCAGCAACGCGTCGATTATGTAGAGCTCGATGCCGGGTCCGCTGTTGGTAGTCCTTCCAGAGGAAGGTGACGCGGCCGTCGCTGAAACTCAGCAGGCGGTTGTTGGAGATCGCTACGCGATGGGTGTAGCGGGCGAGATAGTCGAGCACGTGGTGGGCACCGCCGAAGGGCGGCTTGGCATACACCACCCACTCGGCTTGCGCGGCAGGAGCGAGATAGGCGGCAAAGGCGTGGGCGTCGCGCAAGGGTTCGAGCTGAGAATAGAAGTGCAGCGCACCGGCATGGAACGCGCGGTGCAACTGTTCGAGGAAGAGCCGGCGGAAGAGCCGGGACAGCACCCGCACCGGCAAGAAGAAGCCGGGGCGGCAGGCGATCCAGCGCTCGCCATCGGGGGCGAGGCCCCCGCCCGGTACCACGCAGTGCACATGGGGATGATGCAGCAGCTGCTGTCCCCAGGTATGCAGGATGGAGATGAAGCCGATCTCGGCGCCCAGGTGTTGGGGATCGGCGGCGATGGTGCGCAAGGTCTCGGCGCTGGCGTGGAAGAGCAGGTCATAGAGGAGCGTTTTGTTCTGGAAGGCGATGGCCGCGATCGGCTCGGGCAGGGTAAAGACGACGTGGAAATACTCGACCCCGTTGAGCAACTCGGCCTGGCGATCTTCGAGCCACTGCGCGCGGGCGAGGGACTGGCACTTGGGGCAGGTGCGATGGCGACAACTGTTATAGGTGATGCGCTGATGGCCGCAGCTGTCGCACTGCTCGACATGGCCACCGAGGGCGGCGGTGCGGCAGCGTTCAATGGCGCTCATGGCACGCAACTGCCCCCGGCAGAGCGATGCGGCATGCGTCTGCCGGTAAGCGGGCCCGCAGTGGCGGAACACGTCCGCCACTTCGAGGGGCGCGGCGGCCACCGCCAGCGATCAGAAATGGGCCGGCGGGGTGGGCGGCGGTGGCGTGGGTGCGGGCCGGGGCAACAAGTCGAAGGGGCTGGTGGTCGCGCACACCGTGGTGGTCGCCACCTTCAGATAGCGGGCGGTGGTGGCCAGGCTGCGATGACCCATCAGCAGTTGGATGGTGCGCACGTCGGTGCCGGCTTCGAGCAAGTGCGAGGCGAAGCCGTGCCGAAGCGAGTGCGGCGTGATCGGCTTTTTGATCCCGGATACGCGATGGGCTTTTTGGCAGGCTTGCTCGACGGCGGATCGAGTGATCGGCCGGCCAGGTATGTCACCCTGGAAGAGCCACACCGTGGGATGCGTGACCTTCCAGTAAGCACGCAGGATCTCGAGCAGCTGCGGCGAGAGCATGACGTAACGGTCCTTCTGCCCTTTGCCCTGTTCGACGCGCAGCATCATGCGCTGACCATCAACATCGGTGATCTTCAGGCGCGTGACCTCGGAGACGCGCAGTCCCGCCGCGTAGGCGGTCATCAGAATGGTGCGATGTTTGACGCTGGCGATCGACTCGAAGAAGCGGCTGATCTCCTCGCGGCTCAAGATCACCGGAAGTTTGAACGGTTTCTTCGGCAGCGGGATTTCCGCGTCGACCCATTCGCGCTTGAGGGTAACTTTGTACAAGAAGCGCAGCGCGGCGGCGACAATACTGAGGGTCCCCGGAGCGAGTTTGCGCTCGGCGGTGAGGTGCACTTGGTAGGCGCGAATCTCTTCCGGGCCGACGAGCTCGGGCGAGCGGTGACAGTAGTTGGCGAAGCCGGCGACCTGCTGCAGGTACGAGAGCTGCGTATTTGGAGAAAGATTGCGGATCTCCATGTCCTCGATCATGCGTTGGCGTAGCCGCGTCATGGCAGAACTCCTTCTCGGGAAAGGGATGGGTACTGCGAACAGCACCGTTATCCTTTCCCAAAAAGAGCTTCACCGTGGCATCAACAAGGATAGGCGATGAAAGGGGGCGAGCCTCGCTCGTTCTCGCCACCGACGCTGCCGGAGGGAGTCCCGCGTCAGCGGGTTAGTACAGTGACCGCTATGGAGAGATGTGCATAGCGGCCACTTCTGGTTACTAGCCCGGGGCGGCCGCCGGCCGGTCCCGGTCGACGACAAAAGACGAAGGCGCGCCAGCCGGATGACGACGTAGTCTATCGCCGCGCGCCGGCAGCCTTGCGCTACTACTCAGGGTCACCCTTCGGTTTTGCGCTCGCGGCGACTCGCAGCGCTGCCTCGGCGCGAGCGCGCGTAGCACCGGCACGTCCCTCGGGCGCCATCGGCGTATCAGGGATCACCATCGATACCATGAGATCTCGTATCGAAACGATACCTTTGATCTTGCCCCCGTCCTCGACGAGCAAGTGTCGATACCCGTGAACCACCATTAGGCTCAACGCATCCTCGATGCTGGTCCACCCTTCTACTCGCCGAACCTGCGAGCTCATGACCATACCAATTGCCGTGGTCTTGGCGTCGAGTCCCGCGTTGACGACTCGGATCATCAAGTCCCGCTCGGTGAAGATCCCGTCGACGGTATTCTGCGAATTCTTGATCAGGATCGCACCGATGCCCTTTTCGCTCATCTTGGACACCGCCTCAGACACCATCGCCGAAGCCGGTACCGCGATCAGTTCTTGAATCTGCTTATCGCTGACAATCGAACCAACGGATTTCCCGATCATGCTGCCTCCGTTGCGAAGGGGTTGGGCCTCGGACCTGCTACGGATAAAGGACAGAAAGCGCTTTTCATGGCCAAGCCACTTAATCCTACGCCCTTTGGAGAGGCAAGGTGACAGTGGACGAGCATCAACGTGTATCGCCGCGTCCGTGCTCGCCTGCGTCCGGGGCGGCAGCGAGCGTTTCGTTCGCGACTGCGACCGATCGCCGTGGAATACAGCCGGCCGATAAGCGTGCTTCGGCCGGATGTTTTAGTAGCCCATCCGCATCGACGTGTCGTCCTGGTCTTCCGCGGCGAGCTTGGCTTCCGGAGGCAGCTTCTTGATGATCTCTTCGATCATGCGAACGTGCTCGGCCTCTTCTGCCCGCAACTCCTCAAACAGCGCCTTGACGTCCGGCTGCTTGACGTAGCGAAGGGCCAGGTCGTAAAACGCAAAGGCTTTCCTTTCGGAGGATAACGCCACCAGGTACGCATCGAGCTGGGACATATTCTGACGGGATGCGCCGAAGTCTGGGGCTTCCACATCAAAGATGTCGTCGAGCTTGACCTTCGGGCGTGCGTCGCCAAACAGCGCGAGCCGGCGCTCGGCGATCTGTTCACCGTGCGTATTCTCATTGACGGCCATCGATTGAAATACCGACGCGGCATCATCGTCATAACGGCTTCCGAGTTGTTCGGCGAACTGCGTGTACCGCTTAGATGCTTCGACCTCAATCAAGGTCGCGAGATCGAGAGCGTCCATCAACGTGAGTTTGGAGTAATCGAGTCTTGTTGGCATATAGCCCTCCGACTACCATGAAGCGCGCCCCGAAACTGCGAGCCAGTTCAATCTATGGGGAATTCAAACAACTGTCCCTGGCAGGCAAAACAGTATCACCGCGCCGACCATCCGGTCAAAGCGGGGCTTGCCGCTGCCATCGCGGGATCATACAAGCGGCCCGTGGATAGACGGGTGCCGCTCGCGAACTTCGGCTCCGCAGCAAGGAACGGCAGCTTCGGGCCGTTCGGACACCGTCGACGAAGAGGCGAATCGCGGGCACAACCGGCCGTAGCGTCTCGTCCTTCAAAGCGGCCGGTCGTGCCGACCATGACGGAGGCTCGAGTGCTGGCGCATGTGCAGACCGAAACCGGCCGGCCGAGTGGTCGACCGGTGATACCTGCTTCACGGGTTTTTACTCGGCCGGGGTTTCTTACATATCGATGGACTGGCCTGGGAGACAGAGGAGTGACAAATGCAAATCCAATCGTGGAGCCCGGCGATCGCGCTACGCGACGTCGTTGAACTCGTCGCGGTTCTCGCTTTCGTTGTGGTCGTGCCTTCGGTGATCGAGCAGGTACTTGTTCAACACGGCCTCTCCATCACTGGAACAAGCCGCGTCGTCGCGACGGGTCTTGTTTTCGTTCTATGGGCGGGGTTTACAGGGGTCCTATTGCTGCTCAATCGTGAACCATTTTCAAATGTCGGCCTCAGGAGCCCTCACAATCCGCTTAAGACCGCGATCTATGGTCTGCTGACAGCGGCCGCCATCTTCGCTGTCGTAGTGACACTGGAGAATCTCGGCTATGGCCGAGATCGTCTAGGCGATATGGCTGAGGAACTGAAGGGTAACTTCGGACTCCTCCTCGAGCGCATGGCGATCAGCATCCTTGTCGTCGGCTTCGTCGAGGAATTTGTATTCAGGGGTTTCATCATGTCGCGGCTGGCCAACATCTTTGGCGGGTCGCGGCTCGCCTGGGCGTTGGCGCTTATGGGGCAAGCGGCTTTGTTCGGATTGTCGCACGGGTATCAGCAGCTCTACGGCGTGGCTCTCACGGGCGCGATCGGCTTGTTTCTCGGCGGCGTTTATCTGATTGCCGGGCGGAATCTGTGGATCGTGATCATCGGGCACGGGTTCTATAACGCTGCGCATGCGGCCTATCTCGGAATAACGCGCTAAGGCCCGCATGCTCCATCCTGCGTCGCGATACCCACGACCGCAGCCCCGGCGGCGGGCGTCGCGCCAGGTACCGCCTTGGCAAGCGTTCCCCCGACGCCGCCACCTGCGGCGCCGCCGGCGGCAACCCCGCTCGCCGCCGCCCCGCCCGTTGCGCCTCCTCCTCCGACGACGCCGCCGCGAATAAGACCGGGCGGCATGGCGTGCGCGACGGCTCGCTCATCCTGGTTGCGCACCGCCACGGGTTGCGGGTCAGCGAACTGGCGGGCCTGCGTTGGGAGCAGGTCGACTGATCGCGCCGCGCGCTGCACGGTACGGCGTATGCTTATTCTTGGAAGCTTCAGCGGGGGGCTTCGACCGCCGCCGGAATAGGAGGCAGAAAGGGATCATGGAGGGCACCGGCGGTAGCAGCTTCAAGCGCGGGTTGCTGACGTTGCCTTGGGCTGCGCTGCGCTTCTTCGGCAGAATCGTCCGCCGCTTCTTCGTCGTGCTCGGCGTCCTTGTGGCGCTGGCGATCCTCGGCTACGTCGAGTTCGAATCGATCGTCGATACGATCGATTCCAGCTACGCGCGACCGGATCGATGCCTACCTGGGCATCGATCGGAACGCGATCGGGCGGCTGTACGACCGCGCCTACTTCGCCGAGCAATCGACGCTGGTGACGGAGGACCTCAAGACCGTCGCCTGCATTTCTTCGCCCGAGCACCGTATCCTGATCAACGAAATCGCGGACATCCCGCCGCTGTTCGTCAGCGCGATTCTCGCCTCCGAAGACAGGAATTTCTTTACCCACGAGGGTATCGACAAGGGCGCGATCGTGCGCGCGCTGGCCAAGCGCGTCCTCCAGGAGAGCCGCTCGGGGGCCTCGACGCTCACGATGCAGATCGCCAAGCACCTTCGCGGCGGCACCGGCCGGGCATCGACGGAGCTCGAAAAGGTCGGTGACATCGTCATGGCGCTGCGGATCGAGCGTCAGTTCTCGCGGCCGGAGCTGCTGCTGAAATACGTGAACATGCCGTATTTCGGGCGTGGACAGTACGGGATCGAAGCGGCCAGCCGAGCCTATTTCGGCAAGTCGGCGAAGGAATTGGCGCTACCCGAGGTCGCGTTCATCGTCGCCCTGATCAACAAGCCGGCGCTGCCCGACCGCTCGTTCGCGACGGATCCCCTGATGCGGACCCGCGACCAGATCCACGATGCGAACTGGGCCGAAGCGGCACGCGGCACGACCCGCGTACTTGACCTGATGCTGGATCAGGGCGCGATCGACGACGGTCGAGCATGCTCGAGCGGCCAGCCTGGTCGAGACCTCGCTGCGTAAGGAGATCCTGCCGCCGGGCACGGGCTGTGGCACGCACGACTACTTTCTCGAGCGGGTGCGCAATCTCTACAAGGATCGGTTCCCGATCAACAAGGGCGGGCTTACGATCTCGATCACGCGTGACGACGCGCTGCAGGACGTGCTTGCCAAGGCGGTCGACCTGACGCTGCGCACGTATCTCGCTCGTCATCCGGCCGATCCGGACAACGCAGAGCTGCGCGCCGGCGCGTTTGCGGTCGAGTTCACCGGCGACGTGCTGGCCGAAGTCGGCAATGTCGATTTCAGGCAATGGAAGTACGATGTGATCGCGACCGGTTGGCGCCAGCCGGGATCGACGTTCAAGATCTTCACTTATGGAGGCCTGATCGAGCGCCTCACGACCGAGGTGCTCGCCACCGAAGCCGCAGCCCGAGAGCATCGAAGAGATCGCCGCCCAGGTCCTCGAACGCTGCACGGTGCTCGACGCACCGGTCTTCGTGCCGCTCGGGCGCGGGCGCGGCGTCAAGAAGATCGAGAACTTCCACTCGCGTTCGGAGCCGGAGTACCGCGGCGACATCCCGTGTCGGATCGCGCTGGGCGAGTCGCGCAACACGGCGGCGATGCGCGCCGGAGCGCGGGCCGGCATCAGGAAGGTGATCGACCTCGCCTATCGCCTGGGCATGCCGAAGGACCCGAAGCATCCGCTGCAACCCTATCCGACGACGGCCATTGGCGCCTCTGAGGTGAATCCGCTGGCGATGGCTTCAACGGCAGCGTTCGTGAACGGCGGCTTTCGCGTGACACCGCGCTTCGCGAACGATGTCTGCCGGGACGGCAAGTCGCTCCTCTACACGGATGATGAAGGGCACGCGAAGGACTGCGACATCAAGGGCGAGAACCATCCCGCACAAGAGCGGCTATTGCATCCCGCCGTAGCGGCGGCGATGGCCGAGCTCCTGAAGGCGCCGCTCGATCTCGGTCCGACCGGCACGGCGGCCGCGCTACGGACCGGCGTGATCCCGGGCACGGACCCGCTCGGCGACGCGATCTGGAAGCTGAAACCGGAAGAGCGGAAGAAGCGAACGCTTGCGTTTCCCTTCGAGCAAGCGGGCGAGATCGCCGGCAAGACCGGCACCGCGACCAATGCCGACGGCAAGACGTCCGACGTATGGCTGCTGTTGTTCGTTCCCGGCCCGCCGGAGCATCCGGACAAAGGCGTAGTGCTCGGCTTCTGGATGGGCAAGGACTCGAAGGATCATCCGCTCGGCAGTCGCGGTTCGACCGGTGGCCCCGGGTTCGCCGAGTCGGGGGCGCGCAACTGGTTGCACTCGGCAGCGACGGTGCTCGCATTTCTGCAGCAGGAGCGCGGACTGCTGCGGCCCGGATACAGCTTTCGGACCCTCATGCGCAGCGAAACATCAGCGAGAGTCGGCCTGAACGCGCCGAAGCCTGCGCCGCTGCAGTTGCGGGCCGCCGCGTCGCGCGGCTCGCTAACCGAGGCCCCTGATCGGGGGATCGGAGTCAGCGCGTCGCCGCACTGAGTCGCCTCCCTTCGCTCGACGATCGCGGACGCGGCAACGCGACGGAGGTCTGCGCGTGTCCGCTCATCGTTGCGGCCGGTGTCTCGACGCAAGTCGCCACCCGGGTGTAAGCAAATTGTAAGCAAGCTAAGGCCCCCGGGAAAACGGCATCGCGACAGGTCCTCCGGATGCGGACACGGCCGGCGGTCTGCTGAGCAGCAACCCATTGGTCGGTACGCAGTGTGGCTTCGCCGTCGGGTCGCCGACGCGCGCGGTAGCAGGAGGGTCGCAATGAAATCGATCAAGGGCGCGGTTGCGGCATTGTGCGTCGGCGTTGCCGCGGCAATCCCTTGGCACGCGAGCCCGGCTGCGGAACGATCCCTTGGCGCCGTGGAGGCGATTCGTCCCGGACATGGGCGAGCGCTAATACATCGCGCCGATGCTGGACAGTTGGTCTCAAGCTGCCGCCCGGATGGAAATACCGCGTCAAGGTGCTCGACCGGGACCTCGGGATTGGCGCCATCGATGGCATAGCCACGTCACCCAGGACGATTTGGGGAACACGTACAACGCGTGCTTCGCGCAAGACGGCCAGAAGAACTGTACTTACAATCCCTAGTGTGTCGTCAATCCGATAACGCGCAGCGTAGTGCCGCTCGTATCGGGACGGGGGAAGTTCCGTTACACTCATCGCAGGCATACCCACCCAACGAAGGAGAACGTCATGGCCAAGCAATCATGGTTAGTCATCGGCGCGGGAGCCCTGATCGCCGCGGGCATCGCCTATGCGCAATACCCGATCATGGACCGCGTCGCCGAAAAGGTGATCCAGAAGTACCAGTCCGCCAGCTGCGAGCAACTCTGGCAGCAGAAGGGCCAGCCGAAATCGCCCGAGGAGCAGCGCGTGATCGGCTTCCTGAAAAGCGATCCGCAGATGCGCCAGGCGTTCTTCAACAAGGTCTCGGGGCCGATCGTCAACAAGATGTTCGATTGCGGAATGATTCCGTGACCCTTGCCGCGAGGATCGAGATGACCGACGCAATTTGGCGGAGCGGCTGGCGCGCTGGCGCGCTGGCGCTCGCGGTGGGACTTTTCGTGAGCGTAGGCGCCACGGCGCAGACGCCCGCGCCGGAGACCAAGCCGGCGCCACCACCCGCGGCGGCGGCCAAGCCGGCGGCGAAACCGGCAAAGAAGCCGGCGGCACCGGCGTTCAAAATGGTGCTCGAGCCGAAGGCGATGGACCTCCTGAGGGCCACCAGCGCCCGCCTCGCGGCGGCCAAGTCGATGACGTTCACGGCGACGGTCGGCTACGAATTTCCGAGCAAGCTCGGGCCGCCGATCCTCTACACGATGCGCTACGACGTGACGATGCAGAGGCCGGACAAGCTCAAGGTCGTGATGCCCGGCGACGGGCCGGCATCGGAGTTCTATTACGACGGTAAGGCGATGATGGCCTACGCGCCCGCCGAAAATCTGGTCGCCGTCGCCGACGCGCCACCGACGATCGACGCGGCACTGATGAAAGCCTACAACACGGCAGCGATCTTCTTTCCGTTCACCGATCTCCTCGTCGCCGATCCGTATGCCGCGCTCACCGACGGGGCGATCCTTGCGTTCTACATCGGCCCGTCGGGCGTGGTCGGCGGCGTGAACACCGACATGGTGGCGTGGGCCAACAAGGACGTGTTCCTGCAGATCTGGATCGGTACCGACGACAAGCTGCCGCGGCGGGTCCGCGCGATCTACGCGGCCGACCCGCTGCAGCTGCGCAATGAGCTCGAGCTTTCGAACTGGCAGCTCGATCCGCCGATGGCGCCGGAGTCGTTCACGTCGCAGAAGGCGCTTGCGGCGCCGCACATTGCGCTCAAGGCCCCGGTTTCCGCGCAGCCGCGGGGAATGAAACCGCTGGTCAAGATGGCGCCCAAGCCGGCGCCAGCGAAACCGCAGTCGAAGGCACCCTGATCGGAGGTGAGCAATGAAGACGATCGTCACCGTCACCGCCGCGCTAATCGCGAGTGCGCTCGCCATGTGGACCGGATCCGCAGCGGGCTGGGCATCCGCCAACCGCTACGGCGGCAGCACCAGTCACTCGTGGGGATCGACCAGTCACGAGAATCGCTACGGTGGCAGCACGACGCACGAGGCGGGCGAAGGCACCGAGCACACGAACGCCTACGGCGGCAGCACGGCGCACAGCGCCTACGGCGGCACCGAGCACACCAACGTGTATGGCGGCAGCACGTATGGCGCTTACGGAGCGGGTGCCGTGCATACGTATCCGTCCGGGGCGGCGGTCTATCACCCGCCGGCGTATACGTACCCGGCCTACCATCCGCCGGTCGCGGTGCCCTACTATTCGTCGGGCTGCTACGGGTGCGCGGCCGCGGCGGGCGCCGTCGTAGGAATGGCGGCCGGCGCGGCGGCCGCATCCGCCAACACCGCGGCCGCGACGTCCAATGCATACGCGGCGGGCGTCGCAACGGGCAGCGCCAACACGGCTGCCGCGACCAGCGCAGCCTACAGCGCCGGCGTCGCCACCGGGGCGTCGATGGCGAGCGTACCTCCGCCGGGCTCGTATGCGATGGGCGTCAATTACGCGGCGTTGCCGGCAGGGTCGATGTCGATCAACAAGAACGGCGCGACCTACTACCTCAACGGCAACACCTGGTTCCAGCCGGCCTACGGCGCGAACGGCGTCTACTACACCGTCGTGCCGGCGCCATGATCCCGTCGTGATACGTCAGACGCGCGCACGCGTCTCGCCCCGTCACATCGCCTTCCCCCTGTTGGAGACGCCTGATGAGAGTATCCGCTTTCACGATCCGCGCAGCGACGATCCTTTGCGCTGCCGCCGGAGTATTCGCGCCAATGCAGGCGGCAGCCCAGGCGGCGCAATCCAACTGGGAATCCGGGAAATGGCAATTCGCGGCGACCCTCTACGGCTGGGTCCCCACCATCGACGGCAAGGTGAATTACGCCGGCGACTCGCGCACCAGCGACATCCATGTCAGTGAAAGGGACGTCCTTAGCCATCTCAAGATGACGTTCCAGGGGACACTCGATGCGCACAACGGTGGTTGGGGCATTTTCAACGACCTCGTTTATGTCGACCTCGGAGGATCCAAATCGCAGACGCGCGATTTCTCGGTCGGCGGCATCGGAATACCCGCGAGCGCCCAAGCGGACCTGAGCCTCGATCTCAAGGGCTTGATCTGGACGGTGGCTGGCGAGTACCGAGTGGTGTCCGATCCGCCGTGGACCGTCGACCTGCTCGCCGGCGCGCGGCTGTTGCAGATCAAGCCTACGCTCGGGTACTCGATCACCGGCGATCTCGGCCCCATCGCCCTACCGGGCCGCGACGGAAGCAAACAAGTCGACGAAAGCCTCTGGGACGGGATCGTCGGGGTCAAGGGTCGCTACGCATTCGGGGACGACCGCAAGTGGTTCGTCCCCTTCATTTTCGATGTCGGCACCGGACAAACGAAGCTCACCTGGCAAGGCGCCGGCGGGGTCGGTTACGCGTTCCACTGGGGTGAGGTCGTGGCTATGTATCGGTACATGGACTGGAATGCGAAATCGGGGGAGCCGATCGAGGACATGAACTTCGGTGGCCCCCTGATCGGAGTGACATTTCGCTGGTGAGCCGGGTGAAGCGCTGCGGTCCCGCGTTTCGCGCGCGTCTCGGGGCCACCTCCTCGCCCCCGGCCCTATTGAATATCGTCGCGGCGCTTTGGCGACTATGAAGATCGATATTCTGTCGGAGCCGGCGGGGCCACGGGATGCGCAGCGCTAGTGGGTTCGGGTCGCGCCCGCACAGGTTCGCCGGGCTGTTGGCGCTGCTGCTCGTCTCGCTCGCGATTCAATCGTTTGACGTCCTCCCCAGTACCAAGGGGTCGCTTTCAAACGTGATCCGCGCCGTGCTGGGCGTCGCGATATTGGTCGTCGTGTTCGATCGAACGCGGGAACGGGCCGCAATGGCGACGATTCTCGTCCTGACCATCGCGTTCGTAGCGGGACGTGCTGTTTCCGGAGCGAGCTTCGACTACGCGCTCTCGTTCGCCATCCATGCACTGATGGCGCTGTTCCTCTGGGCCGCGGTTTGGGTGATCCTGCGCGAGCTCTTCCGCCGTCCGGCGGTCGGCGCCGAGAACGTTCTCGGCGCGATCTGCGGGTACCTCATTGCCGGCGACGCGTGGGCAGCGGTCAACGCGCTCACGTACGTGGCGATGCCGGGGGCATACAGCGTCAATCCGGGAGTGAGCTCGCTTCTCGTCGATTGGCAGGGTCGGGTCGCGCTCTTTTCGTATTACAGCTTCGCGCAGATGATGACGATCGGCTACGCGGACGTGACGCCGGTGCGCGCGCCCGCGACGACGCTGAGCCTGTTCGGCGCACTGTTCGGGCTGTTCTATACCGCGGTCGTCGTGTCGCAGTTCGTCGGCATGGCGCAATCCACGAGGAGCGAAGCGCCATGAACAGATTGCGAATGTGCTTGCCCGCGGTGCTCGCCGCGCTCCTCGTTCTCGGCGGATGCGCCACCCGTCCGATCAACCCGCCGCTCGCGCAGGCGGCCGTGAATACCGGTTACACGTTTCAGACGCGCCAGAGGCACTTCAAGAGCGACGAGAACCTCGTCGTTCTCGCCTTTTCGGGCGGGGGCACGCGGGCGGCTGCGTTCTCCTATGGCGTACTGGAGTTCCTCCGGCGCACGGAAGTCACCGGACCGAAGGGCAACAAGGTTCGCCTGCTCGACGCCGTCGATATGATCACCGGCGTGTCGGGCGGAAGCTTCACCGCGCTGGCCTACGGCCTCTACGGCGACAAACTGTTCGACGACTACGAGCAGCGCTTCCTCAAGCGCAACGTCCAGGGCGAGCTCCTCGCGCGTGCGCTCAGTGCGCGCTACTGGGGAGACCTGTCGTCGACGGGCTGGGGCCGCTCCGAACTGGCGGCGGAGCTGTACGACGAGATCCTGTTCAACGGGGCCACCTTCGGTGACCTCGATCGCGGCGACGGCCCGTTCATCGTAGCGTCGGCGACCGACATCTCGAGCGGTGGACGAATAACCTTCAACCAGAACGTCTGGAACGTGCTGTGCTCGGATCTGGATGCGGTGAAGTTGTCCCGCGCCGCCGCCGCGTCGTCTGCCGTCCCCGTGGTGCTCTCCCCGGTCACGATCAACAACTATGGCGGCACGTGCAACTATGAGCTTCCGGCCTGGCTGACGAAGTTTACCGACTCCGCGAATCCGCCGCGGCCCGCTGCGCGCGCGATACGCGAGCTGAGGGATGTCTTACCCTACACCGACAGCGTTCATCATCCGTATATTCATCTGGTGGACGGCGGCATATCCGACAACCTGGGCATGCGCGGCGTGCTCGACGCGCTGGAGTTGCTCGAAGCATTGCACGACGAGGGCCTGCCGACACCGCTCGACCACGTGCGCAGGATCATCGTCTTCGTCGTCAATTCTCTGTCTTCGCCACCGACCACCTGGGATGAATCGGAGACCCCGCCCGGGACGCTGGACATCCTGCTGAAGGCTACCGGCGTTCCGATCGATCATTATTCCTACGAGGCGGTCGAGCAGTTGAAAGACATCGCGGCGCGGTGGCGGACGGCGCGCGAGATCCGGAACCTGGCCGGGTGTTCGACCAACAAGGACTCGCCGGTCTGCGCTGCGGTACGGCCGCCCGACGCGGAGCTCTACGCCATCGACGTGTCGTTTGCCGGAGTGAGCGATCCGGCGGAGCGCCTTTACCTGAATGAACAACCCACGTCCTTCGTCCTGCCGCCCGAAGCCGTCGATCGCCTGCGCGCAGCGGCCGGGAAGATCATCCTGGCGTCGCCCGAGTTTCAGCGTCTGCTGAAAGATGTCGGCGCGAAAATCACCGTCAAGCCATCGGTCGGCGAAAGCGCGGCGGAAAACGCGCCCTGATGAAGCGGGCACAGCTCCCGTGCCTGCCCTCGAGGCGCGAAGTCCCACCGTCGCGCCGCGGCGACGGTGGGCTTCATTGCCCTGCTGATGGATCGCTTTGCGTTCACCTCGTCTTGCCGAGGCACTGGGGCACGGTGCTCTGCGGCGGCAGGTTGCCGTGGGGCGGCGGCACCCCGGCGGCCAGCCCTGCTGCGAGCAGACGCGCCTGCTGGTCGTCGGCGTCCTCGCACAGCATCAGGCGGTCCTTGACCAGGCCATCGATCGCTCGCCTCACCGCGCTCGTGTATTCGCCGAACGACGGGTAGCGCTCCTGGATCGAGGGTCGCGGGTCGCCCGAGGCCGTGCGATCGGCCTGCGTCTTCGCGAACGGAATGTATTGGCCCGAGCTTTCGCACCCGTCATTCGCCCAGACGCCCAACCGCAGCGCCCACCCCGTGTACGTGGCAAGAGGCACCGTCACGTCAGGCAACCGCACGCCCGCGATGTCGTTGCCGTCGCTGTCGGTCTTCGGAATGAAGCTGGGGTAGATCGACCCGTTGAGCGAATTGTCCTCATACGGCGGAGTGATCATGGGCGGATTGATGCTCGCGACGCCGCCCGCCGGCCCGCCGTCGTAATAGCCGGGACCGTAGTTGAACAAATAGCGGGTCGTCTTGAGCCCGGTGTAGGTCACGCCCGGGATATTGGGAAACCCCATGCCCGCTTGCGGCAGCGGCGGCACCAGCGTGCCGTCCGAGAACCTCGGCACTCGGCTGGGCGGCGGTTGAATGCCCTTGGTCGACCACTCGTCGAGCGCGATGAACAGCGCGCGCTGGATCGGCTGCGAATCAAGCGGGTTCTGCAGTTGCTGGCAGTTGCCCTTGGACGCGCCGTTGCCCACGCCGTGCTGGTGGCTCGAGATGAAGTAATCGCGTGCGTAAGGCGAGTCGGGAAGATCGACCGTGCCCGTCGGGTCGGTGTGCAGCAGTGATCCCGCCTTCACCCAATACTCGTTCGCCGAATAGATCTCCGCGGCGAGCGGGCAGGTGTTGCTCGCGGCGCAGTTCGCATACCGGCTGTCGACCTTGCCGGTAAACGGATCCGTCGTCGTCACGTTGGCAAACGGGAACACGCCCTCCGCGAAGAGGTGGTCCTGGCGATTGCGCTCGGTGCGCCCCGGCTGCGAGAAGCGATAGTTCAGGTTGATCCCATCGCCGGCCCCGATCCATTGCATCATCGCGTCGAACACGATCTTGCCGTTCTCGGCCTGGTTGAAGCCCAGGTGGGTGAAATCGTTCAGCGTGCGCGCCGGCTGGGACGACGTCTCCGTGTAGATCCGGGTGATGTCGCCCGCCAGTGGATTCGGTGTCGGCGGGCTCGAATCGTCCTGGGTCTCGTAGCGCAGCCATGCGTTCCAGTCACGAATCGCGGCGAAACCGAGACCGTTGACCGTCGGATCCTTCGCGGTGTACGAGAACTCGTAGATGTCGTTGGCGACGAAACTCTGCGGCGTTCCCGTCGAGGACACCAGCTTGAACACCGTTCCGCCGCCGCTGTAGATCCAGCACGTCGGAGCGCCCGTGCAGGCGGCGGACCCGAGCGGGGGAACCGTCACTTCGGGCGTCGGAACACTCGCCGGCGTATCGTCCAGATGGATCCGATGGGTGAGCTTGGCGGTCGTCGTGTCGCTCGGATCGAGCGCAGGATAGCTGAGCGCATAGGACGCGCCGGGGCTCACGATGTATTCGAACGCGGGTCCGCTGATCGTCGACCCGTCCGCGTGCTTGGCGATCGGCAGCGTGATCGTCGTGTTGAAGTTGGCGTTGCTCGTCCCGGCGGAGAAGTCCCACCCGCTCCACACCATCGTGTAGCCGCGCGGCATCAGAAAGGAGTTCGCGAGCACGTTCGGGTTGGTGATCGCCGAGCCGGGGTCGTTGCCGTTCTTGCCCGGGTCGACGCTGACGCGGCCCAGAGCAGCCCACGTCTTCCTGCCGCGATTGGGCGGCTCGTACATCACCTTGTGCGCTGCCCTTCGCGAGATCGATCGGCTTCAGGATGTAGAAGTCGAACGAATATTGGACTTTGCCGTCGACCCGCGGCGCGTTCTGGATGTCGACGATCACCGAGTTCTTCGGATCGAAGGGATCGACCTCGCCGAAAGCCGTGCCGACGATCTTTTCGTATTGCCCGACGCCGGGCCACGAGTATCCGCCGAACGTCGGCGACTCCGATCTCGCGGGGTCGATCACGACGTGGGTGATGCGTGCATCGGCAACGGACGCGGCCAATGCTCCGACCGCTGCGAGAGCGCTCGCGACGCTCAATCGCAGTACGTTGTGGCGCTTGCCGAAAGACGGTGTTGCAGTTCGTGACGAGCCATGATGCCAGTCCTCCTTTGTGCGACCGGTCCGCGTCGGCAGACCGGCGGGAAGAAGCCGCCACGCTGGCGGCCCCTTCCCGATTAGAAGAGTCGCGGGTTGCAACCCTTACGGGTGCCGGGAGAACAGATTCCACTCCCGGGCTGCCCTTATTGCAGGACGTTGCTGCCGATCGCCTGGGTGACTATCTGCGCCCAGTCATCGGCAACGCCCGGCTGCAGCATGGTCGTGCATTTCGCACCCATCGCCGCAGCCTGCGGTCCGGCAAACAGGTAACCCTGGCATGCCGCATTGTCGGCGGCCGCCTTCACTGCGGCGACGTACCCGTCATGCGTGCCATACCGTTCTCGAGCGACGGCCGCGGGTCGCCGGGGAGGCGATCGGCCTTTTTGACCGCGAACGGCACCATGCCGCCGATGTAGTTGCATACCTGACCGTGATGGAACGGTCGCCCGTCGTAATAGCTGGCATCGCTCGGGCCGGCGGTGATGTTCCAGCCGAGATACGTCCCGAGCGGCGCATCGCGCAGGACTGTGGGAACGCCGCCCAGCTCGTTGCCGTCGGCGTCGACGGCCGGCACGAGCATGTTGATCACGCCATTGATCGGCGGGGGCTCATTGGTCGGGACGCCGGTCGCGTTGAATTCGTCGAACTCCGGACCCCAGTCGTAGTTGAACACCGGAAACACGAAGTTCTCGGGCGCGAAGATCGAATCGGGGATGCCGGGGATCCCGTGCTGGAATCCCATCGCCGCCATCGTCGGATCGACCAGCGCTCGCGCGTTCTTCGGGCCGCGCATTCTCGGCCAGATGCTCGGCGGGGGGTCGATGCCCTTCACGACCCAGTCGCGCAGCGCGACGCGCATCCGATTGACGAGCGCAGTCGACGGAACCGGATTCGCCCGCAGCGTGCCTCGGCCTCAGTTGTTGCCGGGGCAACTGACGCCGGTGTCGGGCGGATTTTCGTCCATTGCGCCGCTGCCGCCGCCGTGCGTCGAGCTCGGCAGGTAGTAGCGTCGGACGTTGTCCGGCAGCGGGATGTCGTTCTTCGGATCGGTGCCGACCCAGGAAGTCGTCATTTTCAACGCGAAGACTTCCGCGCCGCCGAAGGTTTCGACGATCTTCGGGCACGTTCCGGTCATGCGGCAGCGGTCGAGGATTCCACCGGGGTGCAGGTCGCGGGCGCGATCGGGAAAGGTCTGCCACCATTGCGGGCCCTCGCTGCCCATCTGGTAGAGCTCGAGCACGCCGTCCGGCTGTCCCCAGCGGGAATTGTTGGCGACCCGGCGCCCGGCGATCAGCGGCCACGCGCCCTCATGCACGATCCGTCCCGACTCGTCCTGATTCATGCCGAGAAAGATGAAGTGGCGCACGAAGTTACCCGACTGCGACACGCCGCGGATAATCGCCGAGGTAATCTTGCCGGCGAGCGGATTCGGCGTACCGGAATCGTCGGCGGCGGCGTAGCGGAAGAACGATTCGACGTCGCGGAACGCGGCGGTGCCGGCGCCGAGCACGTAGGGATCCTTGGCGATGTACACCAACTGATAGAGCTTCGCCGGGTCGAACGCTCGCCCGTTACCGAGGCAGACGCGGACGGGCAGTGCGGTGGGTGATCCCGGCGACGCGAACGTCGCGCTCGAGCCGTAGCAGAACTTCCAGTCGCTGTTGGGGATCGTCTCCCCTTCGATCGACGATGCCGTTGATCGTCTCGTTGGTGTGCACCTTCAGCGTCGCGCCGCGTATTGTCCGCCGAGTCGGCCGGAAAATAGGGGACGGGGTTGCCCATCACGTTGAGCGGTTGATTCGTACCGCCGCGATTGATGATGCGGGCAAGGACCAGGCCTGTCACGCCGGATAGAACCGGCGTCTGCACGTAATGGTTGGTGAACGTCGGCGCGGCGCAGGGCGCCACGTACGGTGGCAGGCAGCCCACGTTGGCGGGTACCGGCGTGGTGCCGCCCGCGTTGTCGCCCTGCCACCCGCTCAGCAGCTGCACGTCGTTCGCGGCGAAGGTATCGGCGGGAACGGAGACGTTGCCGCCGCGATTGGGAACGTCGTGCCACATGACGCCGCTCGCGGTGGTTCATGTCAATCGGTTTGCGAATCCGGAAGCTCGCGATGTAATGCACCTTGCCGTCGGCGCTTTTCGCCAGCGGATTGCCGATATCGGTGATGATCGCGTTATGCGGATCGTTCGGATCGAGCACTCCGAACGCACGACCGGTGATCTCTTCGTAGGTCGCCGGCGCCGGAGTGCCCGCGGGTTGCCCCGTGACCGGGCTGTTGGGGGGGCTATCGATGACGATCCGTGTCACCTTGGCCCCGCTCGTGGGCGCCCACGTGAGCAGCGCCGCTCCAAACGTTGCGGCGGTCCAAGCGATCACGCGAAGCAACTGGAAACGCTCTCGGAAGCATGGTGTTTTCTCCTCTCTGCTACGTCTTGCTGTGGCTCCCTCGTGAATGTTTGCATTGTCGCGATTGCCAATCGACTGCGTCGGCGCCTCGCGCCGCCGCGCGGCTTCGAAAGATGATGAGGGCGCAGCGGGATCACCGCTCGGCGACTTCGTCGCGCGCGCGAAGCAATTGCCCTGTATGCCGAATCGAGGGCCGCGGAATGCGGCACTCCGACTCGGTAAGGGCTTCCGGATCGCTACACGCGTTTAGAGTCCGCGAACGATGCCGCGCTGGCGTCGTCGCTAGGATCGGACTCGGTGAGCGCGCGGACTCGGGAAGTGCGGCGATAGGCAGGATGCGGGGGCGCTTCTTACGTTGCTTGCCATGGCTCCTCCAGGACGTCCAGGAAGACGTCGTGCCCAGTCGGAAAGCCGCCATTCATTTACAGAGCGCCCCCTGAGGATGACTTCTTGTGGCGCGGCTTCGAAATCAGATTATGGCGTTTTGCACGCTCTGTCAATTGCCCTGGAATCCGGCGGCGGATGCCATGAAGCGCAACGGGTGATACGCTCCGCGCAGGTCTAAAGCTGTTCGTGCCGCTGCTCACTGCCTGCGCAAGCGCGGTCGCCGTTCCCGCCATGCTCGGCAGCCGGCGATCTACGACACGTTGCACGACCGTGACACCGCGCGCCGCAAGGATCCTGGCTGAGCTGCGCGGATGACGTTCGCGTCTCCGACGCCGAGCGCGCTTGCAGCCGCGATTCAGTCCCGCAGGAAGCTCGACACGCCGGGCAGCGTGTCGTGCAACGCGACCGACTCGGGCGTGCCTTTTACGTAGTGATCGAGGAACGCGATCGCATAGTCGACGATCGCCTCGCGGTCGGAGGTTCCCCCGAGGTCGGTCCACGCCATGTGGCTGGCCCACGAGATCTCGACCATGTATTTCGGGTTGGGCGTCTGCGCGTACCCGAATTGCTCGAGCGGTATCGTGAATATCGGATCGAGCGTGCCGGCCTGGTACATGGTCGGCGCTTCGATGTGGCGCAACCCCTCGCTCTGCTGGAATGGCAGCGAGTAGGGGGTCAACGCCACAATGGCGCGTACCCCGGCTAGCCGCCATGATGGCCAGGCGCCGCCCAGCCCGAGCACCGTGTAGCCGCCCAGCGAATGACCCACGAGCCCGAGCCGCCCCAGATCGGCAATGCGGCGATACCGCGGGTCATCGGCGAGCGCGTTGACAACCGTCCTGATGTCCTCGGCGCGATCGCGGTAGTCGCTGTCACTCCACAACGACGAGGGCTTGAGACTCATCCGCGACAGGCTCGGCCACATCGAGAAACTGCAGCTCGAGTCCGAGTGGCGCGGCGCGATGACCAGATATCCGGCATCCGCCAACGCACTCGTGAGATAGCGCGACTGCGTCGGGCACATGTACAGCGCGTGCGAGAACACGAGCACGGCGAGGTTCTCGCGGTCGCCCGAGGAGGGCGTCCAGACGACGACGTCGATTCCGCCGATCTGGGTCGCTTCTTCGTCCGCCGCCCAAGCCGGAGCGGCCGTGAGCGAGAGCACGCAGAGGGGTATCGCGCAAACAAGGCGCAGCAGGCGATTGAACACGAAGCGTGGTGCCGAGGAAAGGGCGGCTGTTTAGGCGCTCTTCTGAACGGAGCTAACCGTATACACGCTTTTCGGCCGTCTGGGGAGTCCTTCGTGCTCTTTCGCCCGACATTCCGATCGAGCCGTCCATTGCTGCCGGGGCTCGTTCCGACGACTCGCCCAGAGCCGGCCGAGTGCCGCGGGCCGACCAATCGGGGGCTCGGCTTCGGGGCCCGTTTTGGGCTATCCTTTCTCGGTCAGCACGAACGCAGGATGCGATTGTCGGTGGATATTGACGTCCCTTGTCGCATCTCTGGCGGGAGGATTTCATGCGCCCGACGCAATGGATTTGGCTTTGCTTCGCTTGCGCGGTCCTGTCTTCGTGCGCTGAACAACAGCTCGAATGCGGAGCCGAACCGGTAAAGCGCACGTTGTCCTCGATCGTCCGCGAGCAGTTCCTCCGCGTCGCGTTCGATACGGTCGCGTATTCGTATGACGCCGACAAGAAAGCCGCGTTCGAGAAGGCGACGCGGGTGACCGCCGAAGACGCGCGCTTGGTCGAGTGGGACAAGGAAACGGGGCGGCTTACCTGCACCGCCCGCATAATCATTGACGCGCCGGAATCGAGCGACCGTCCGAACGCGAAAACGGCGACGCTGCTCGGTTACCGGGTAACCGGTCGCGAGGGCGGCGAGTTCTTTGTCGAAGTGGCCTTCGGGGATCTGGCGGCGATCCGCATGCCGTCGCTGCCGGAATCGAAGCGGTCGTCGTAGTCCCGACCGCCTCTCCGGGTCTGCGCGCCATCAGAGGACGATCTGCGAGCCCAGTTCGACGACGCGGTTGGGCGGTAGCCGGAAGTACGCAACCACGCTGCTTGCGTTCCGGTACATCGTCACGAACAGCTTTTCGCGCCAGTAGGCCATCTCCGAGCCCAGCTTCGGGATCAGCGTTTCGCGCCCGACGAAGAACGAGGTATCCATCATGTCGATCCGCAGCCCCTGCTCGGCGCACCAGTCGAGCGCCTCGGGCAGATCGGGCTCGTCCATGAAACCGAAGAACATCTTCACCGTGTAAAACTGCGTATTGATCGATTCGACGGCCGCACGCTGCGACGGCGGAACGTGCGGCACGTCGAGCGTGCACGCCGTGAGCAGAATCACCCGCTCATGAAGGCTCTTGTAGTGCTTGAGGCTGTGCAACAGCGCGTGCGGGACGGCGTCGACGTTGGCGGTCATGAAGATTGCGGTGCCGGGGACCTTCGCGCAGTCGGTCGCCGCGGCGCGCACGAACTCCGGCAAGGGAATCGAATCGGCCTCCATGCGCTCGTGGAGGAGGGCGCGGCCGCGCTTCCACGTGGACATCAGGATGAAGACGCCCAAGCCGAACGCAAGCGGAAACCAGCCGCCGTCGACGATCTTGACGATATTGGCGGCAAAGAAGCCGACATCGACGAACAGGAATGCCCCGAACAGAGCGATGCTCGCAGGGAGGCTCCACCCCCACATCGTGCGCGCGATGACGAAGGCGAGCACCGTCGTGATCGCCATCGTGCCGGTCACCGCGATACCGTAGGCAGCGGCAAGATTCGTCGACGACCCGAACCCCAGCACCAGCGCGACGACGCCGAGAAAGAGCGCCCGATTGATCCCCGGCAGGTAGATCTGCCCCATCTCGTGCCTGGACGTGTGCTGGACGTCCATCCGCGGTGCAAAGCCGAGTTGCATTGCCTGCTGCGTGATCGAGTAGGCGCCGGAAATCACCGCCTGCGACGCGATGATCGTCGCGACGGTCGCGAGTCCCACGAGCGGATAGAGCGCCCAGTCCGGCGCCAGCAGGTAGAACGGATTCGCGATGGTCGCCGGGTTCGTGATGAGGAGCGCACCCTGCCCGAAGTAATTGAGTACGAGCGCCGGCAGCACCAGCGTCGACCATGCGAATCGCACCGGTTTGCTTCCGAAGTGCCCCATATCGGCGTACAGCGCTTCGGCTCCGGTGACCACGAGCACCACGGCGCCGAGCGAGAAGAAGCCGAGCGCGCCGTGCGTCGCGAGAAACCGGATCGCGTGCACGGGATTGAGAGCCGCCAGCACTTGCGGCGCCAGCAGAATGCTGCGCACGCCGAGGGTGGCCAACGCCGCGAACCACAGCAGCATGACGGGGCCGAAGAGCGCACCGACGCTGCCGGTGCCGCGCTTCTGGACGATGAACAGCACGAGGATGACGATGAGCGTGATCGGGATTACATAGGGCTTGAATGTGGGCGTCGCGACTTCGAGTCCCTCGATCGCCGACAGCACCGAGATCGCCGGCGTGATCGTGCCATCGCCGTAGAAGAGCGCTGCGCCGGCGAGCCCCATCAGCATCAGCACGCGCGCCCGACGCTCGTTCTTCTCCTCGCGCAGCACGAGAGCCATCAGCGCCATGATGCCGCCCTCGCCCTTGTTGTCGGCGCGCATGATGAACACAATGTACTTGACCGACACGACGATCATGAGCGCCCAGAAGACGAGCGACAGGATGCCGAGGATGTTGGTCCCATCGATTGGCACTGGGTGGTGCGCGCCGCCGAAAACCTCCTTCAGCGCATAGAGTGGGCTCGTCCCGATGTCGCCGTAGACGACGCCGAGCGCCCCGAGCGTGAGCGTCGCAAGGCGCGCACGCCGCGATGCGGACACGTGAGGTGCCGCCGCTGCACTGTCGAAATTGGCCATCGGGGCGTTACACCTGGAAACGGTAGCCGACGCCCGTCTCGGTCAGCAGATGTCGCGGTTGCGCGGGGTCCGCCTCGAGCTTGCCGCGGAGATGGCCCACGTAGATTCGCACGTAGTGGCTGCTCTCGACGAAACTTGGTCCCCAGACTTCGCGCAACAGGTGGCGATGCGTCAGCACCTTGCCCGCATTGGCGATCAACAATGAGAGGAGGCGATATTCGATGGGCGTCAGGTGGACGAGCGCGCCGTTCTTGCGCACGACGCGGTTCACCTGATCGACTTCGACGTCGCCAAATCGGAAGACGGCGGCGCCGTCGGTTCCGGGTGCTGCCTGTCGGCGGCGCATCGCGCGCACGCGAGCGAGCAGCTCGCCCACGCCGAACGGTTTGGTCAGGTAGTCGTCGGCGCCCGCATCGAGCGCCGCGATCTTGTCGCTCTCGTTGACGCGCGCGGACAGCACGATCACGGGAGTCGACGACCAGCCGCGGAAGCCGCGGATGAAGTCGATGCCGTTGCCGTCGGGCAGTCCGAGATCGAGAATGACGAGGTCGGGCTTGCGCGTTCCGGCATCGACGAGGCCCTGCTTCAGCGTTTCAGCCTCGACGACGTGCCAGCCCTCGGATTCCATCGCGACACGGACAAAGCGCCGAATCTGGCGCTCGTCTTCCACGAGCAGGGCGGTTGGGGAGGATTCGACCATGCGGGACGCTGCAGGTCGGCGACGTCATTGCCGGCATTGCAGCCTGCTGCGCGCGGATGCTGGCGGCACGCAGGTTCATATTATCGCCGGAAACGGCCCGGTCGAGGAGGGGTCGACGTGGTCGCAGTTACGGCCCCCGAACTGGCGTGGCGAGCATGGCGCCCGCGGCCGCCGCAGGAGTCAATGCGTCTGGGAGGGCGCGGCTTCCTCGGGGCCGGCTGGCGGCTTGCCCAGCGGCAAGGTAAACGAAAAGCGTGCTCCCCCTGCGGGATTGTTCGCAGCCCAGATCCGACCGCGATGCGCGTCGATGATGGCGCGGCTGATCGCGAGCCCGAGCCCGACTCCGGGGGTCGACGATTCGCGTGTGCCGCGCGTGAATTTCTCGAAGATGAGCTCTTCCTGGCCCCGCGGTATTCCTGGCCCGTCGTCGCTCACCGTCGCCAGCAGATCGCTGCCCGACACTTCGGCCGCAAGCTGGACGCGGGTTCCTTCGGGCGTGTATTTCGCCGCATTTTCGAGAAGGTTGTAGAGCACGCGCTCGATCAGCGTCGCGTCGAATTCGACCAGCGGCAGATCCGGTGCGAGCGAAACTTCGACGCGGTGCCGCAAGAGCGCCGCCTGCGCGGACTTGAGGGCGCTGCCGACTACTTCCTCCAAGGGCAACCACTGCCGGTTGAGCCTCACCTCGCCGCTCTGGATCCGCGCCATTTCGAGCAGATTGTTGACGAGCGCGCTCATCCGGCGCGCTTCGTCGGTGATCGCGCGCGTCGTGTCGAGCTGCGCATCGGAAAGCGGCGGAGTCGTCATCGCCAGCGACTCGGCGAGCCCGACGAGCGCGGACAGCGGCGTCCGCAAGTCATGCGAGAGCGCAGCGAGCAGTGAATTGCGCAGCCGTTCCGACTCCATCCGCAACAGCGCCTGCTGGGCGACCTCAACATAGTGAACGCGCTCGAGCGCGATCGCGGCGAGCGCGGCGAACGTGTCGAGCTGGCGCTTTTGTTCCGGCACCAGAAGCAACCGGCGGCTTTCCGGCTTGATCGCAAGCACGCCGCGCGTGCGCATCGGCGCTCGCAGCGGCAGGTACAGGAACTCGCTGCCGGCAAGGGTGTCGGTGCCGAGCCCGGCGGGCTGCGTGTTGTCGAACGCCCATTGCGCGGTGGCCACGTCGACACCGGGTGGCGGCGGACGATCGCCGTGGAAACGCAGCCGGTCGTGCTCGTCTAAAACCAGCAGCGCCACTTCGGCCCGGAAAGTCCGCGCGATGAATCCGGTCACCGTGTCGACGACGGCACCCACCTGCAGCAGGCTCGAAAGATCGCGCGCGAATTCGTACAAGGCGCGTGAACGCTCCTCCCGATGCGTTGCCACTCGGGCCTGGTAGCCCAGCCCCGCCGTCATCTGGCCGATGATGAGGGCGACGGCAAGCATCACGACGAATGTCACGAGGTACTGGACGTCGCTCACCGCGAACGAAAGGCGCGGCGGCACGCAGAAGAAGTCGAACGCAGCGACGCTCACGAATGCGGCCAGCACCGCGGGACCGCCGCCGAGCCGCCAGGCGACCAGCACGACGGTGAGCAGGAACAGCATTACGATGTTGGCGAGGTCGAAGTAGGGCAGGAGCGCCACGGCGATGAGCGTGGTCGCGAGGCAGGCGACGAGCGCCCACACGAAGCGCAGTCTCTTCACCGTCCGCCGCGGATCGTCCTCCGGTTCCCCACGCGGTTGGGATCGCGATTCCGTGGCCGGCGATTCACCCCGTCCAATGGCGATGAAGTCGATTTCCGGCGCGAGCTGCGCGGTGCGTCGGGCCAGCCCGGCGCGCCACGGCCACGGGCGCAGCGCGCCTTGCCGCCCGATAATGACCTTCGAGCAGTTGTGGCTGCGAGCGTAGTCGACGATCGCGGCCGCGGCGTCGCTACTCGACAAGATCGCCGTTTGCCCGCCCAGCTCTTGCGCAAGCTTGACGGTGCGCAGGATCCGCTCGCGTTCGTCGGGCGGGAGGCGCTGAAGCTGCGGCGTCTCGACGTAGACGGCGGTCCATCCGACGCCGAGCTGCCCGGCGAGGCGGGCAGCGCTGCGCACTACGTGCTCGGCGCCGGGACGCGGCCCCACGCAGCAGAGCAGCGACGCTTCGGTTTTCCACACGGGCGCGATCGCCTGGTCGAAGCGATAGGCCTGCACGTCGTCCTCGACGCGGTCCGCAGTGCGGCGCAACGCGAGCTCGCGCAGCGCCATCAGATTGCCCTTGCGGAAGAAATTGCCGGCCGCACGCTCGATCTGCTCCGGAAGGTAGACCTTGCCGGCCTTGAGACGCGCGAGCAGATCGTCGGCGGGAATGTCGACCAGCATCACTTCGTTGGCACTGTCGAAGAACGTGTCGGGGACCGTCTCCCAGACCTGGATTCCGGTAATGCCGCCGACGACGTCGTTCAGGCTCTCGAGATGCTGGACGTTAAGCGTCGTGAAGACGTCGATGCGGTTTTCGAGCAGCTCGTCGATGTCCTGCCAGCGCTTCGGGTGGCGCGATCCAGGAACGTTGGTGTGGGCGAGCTCATCGACGAGGATCAGCGCCGGCCGCCGCTTGATGGCGGCATCGAGATCGAACTCGCGCAGCGTGCGGCCCTGGTAGGCCACGCCGGCGAGCGGGAGCACTTCGAGGCCCTGCAGCAGCGCCTCGGTCTCCTTGCGGCCGTGGGTCTCGACGATCCCGATCACCACGTCCTTGCCCACGCTGCGATGCCCGCGTGCCGCCTCGAGCATCGCGTACGTCTTGCCGACGCCGGCGGATGCGCCGAAGTAGATGCGCAGGCGCCCGCGGCGTGCGGCAGCCTCTTCTGCCTTGACCTGGGCTAAGAGCAGATCGGGGTCGGGGCGTTGGGTTTCCACGGGCCGACAGCGGCGCAACGGCAACCGTCAGCTTAACACTTCGGGCGGCGACGGATCGCGCCCGCGTTCCCGTCGGCGCCGCTTGCGGGCAGCCACGCCACGCAGTCAGCGCGCAGCGCGATCCAGCGCGCGATTGAGATCCAGTACGTTGACCCTGGGCTCGCCGAGGAGACCGAACGTCCTCCCGTCGGTGCTGGCATCGAGCAGCGCCTGGACCTTCTCCGGTGCCAATCCTCGGGCTTTCGCCACGCGAGGCAACTGATACTCGGCCGCGGCGATGCTGATGTGCGGATCGAGGCCGCTGCCGGACGCGGTGACGAGGTCGACCGGCACCGGCGCGGTATTGCCCGGGTCGGCATCGCGCAAGGCCTTGATGCGATCCTTGACCGCATCCGCGAGCGCCGGGTTGCGCGGCCCCTGGTTCGAGCCCGAGGAAGACGCCCCGTTGTAAGGCTGTGGCGAAGTCGCCGAGGGCCGGCTCCAGAAGTATTTCGGGTCGTCGAACGGCTGGCCGATGAGGCTCGACCCGACGATCTTGCCGTCCACGACAATGAGGCTGCCGTTCGCGGCGTTCGGAAACGCGACCTGGGCGATGCCGGTCACCAAAAACGGGTACAGCACGCCCGTCAGGAGCGTCAACACGGCGAGCATGCGCAAGGCGGGGAGGAATTGGCTGAACATGAACGTTCTCCCTGGATCAGGCGAGGTTCGTCGCGGCGAGGATCATGTCGATCACCTTGATGCCGACGAATGGCAGGACGATGCCCCCCACGCCGTAGATCAGCATGTTCCGGCGCAGGATCGGGCTTGCGCCCACCGGGCGGTACTTCACGCCCTTCAGGGCCAGCGGAATAAGCGCCGGAATGATCAGTGCGTTGAAGATCACCGCGGACAGGATCGCGCTGTTCGGTGTCGCGAGGCCCATCACGTTTAGGGCTCCGAGCACCGGATAGGTGCTGGCGAATGCCGCGGGAATGATCGCAAAGTACTTCGCGACGTCGTTGGCGATCGAGAACGTCGTTAGCGCGCCGCGCGTCATCAGAAGCTGCTTGCCGATCTCGACGATCTCGATCAGCTTGGTTGGATTCGAATCGAGGTCGACCATGTTGCCGGCTTCCTTCGCCGCCTGCGTACCGGAGTTCATCACCACCGCGACGTCCGCCTGTGCGAGCGCCGGCGCGTCGTTGGTGCCGTCGCCGGTCATTGCTACCAGCTTGCCGTCGGCCTGGATGTCCCGGATCAGCTTGAGCTTCGCTTCGGGGGTGACCTCGGCCAAGAAATCGTCGGTGCCGGCTTCAGCGGCGATCGATGCCGCCGTGAGCTTGTTGTCGCCAGTGATCATGATGGTGCGGATGCCCATCTTGCGCAGCTCGGCGAACCGTTCCTTGATGTGCGTCTTGACGATGTCCTTCAGCTCGATGACGCCGAGGATGTACTTGCCCTCGGCGACGACCAGCGGCGTCGCCCCGCGCCGCGCGACTTCCTCGACGCGCATCGTCGCCTCGGCGTCGATCGCTCCACCCTGCGCGGCAACCCAGGCGCGGATCGCGTCGAGGGCGCCCTTGCGGATTTCGCGACCCTGAAAAGTGACGCCGCTCATCCGCGTCTGTGCCGAGAACGGGATGATCGTGAATTTCCCCGGCTCCAGCGCCGGGGGGCCGATGCCGAACGCACGCTTCACGAGCGCGACGATGCTCTTGCCTTCGGGCGTGTCGTCACCGAGCGAGGCGAGCATTGCCGCCTCGGCAGCTTGTTGCGGGGTGACCCCGGCGACGGGGTGGAGCGCGGAGGCCTGGCGGTTGCCGAACGTGATCGTGCCGGTCTTGTCCAGCAATAGCACGTCGCAGTCGCCCGCGGCCTCGACCGCGCGTCCCGACGTCGCGACGACGTTGGCCCGCATCATGCGCCCCATCCCGGCGACGCCGATTGCGGACAGCAAGCCGCCGATCGTCGTCGGGATCAGGCAGACGAGCAGAGCGACCAGCACGGTGATCGTCACCGGAGTGCCGGCTTTGGCGACCTCGACGCTGTAGAGCGAATAGGGCAGCAGCGTCACCGTCGCCAGCAGGAAGACGAGCGTCATCGCGACGAGCAGAATGGTGAGCGCGATCTCGTTCGGGGTCTTCTGCCGCTTGGCGCCTTCGACCATCCCGATCATCCGGTCGAGGAACGCTTCGCCCGGATTGACGTTGATGCGGACGATGATCCAGTCCGACAGGACCAGCGTTCCGCCGGTGACCGTGTTGAAGTCGCTGTCGGCGGCGCGGATCACGGGGGCGCTCTCGCCGGTGATCGCGCTTTCGTTGATCGAGGCAACGCCGACGATGACGTCACCGTCGCCGGGGACGAGATCGCCCTGCTCGACCAGCACGATGTCGCCCTTGCGAAGCTTGCCGGAGGGCGTCGGAGTCTGCGGCGCGTCACGCTGCGGCTTGGCAATCTTCCTCGCGGTCGTATCCTTGCGCGCGCTCTTGAGCGAGGCCGCCTGCGCCTTGCTGCGGCCTTCGGCGATCGCTTCGGCGAAGTTCGCGAACAGCAGCGTCACCCAGAGCCACAGCGTGACGGCGAGAATGAAGCCGGCGGGGGCCTCGCCTTTACCGGTCAGCGCCTGGATCCAGAGGATCGTCGTCAGGATGCTGCCGATGTAGACGACGAACATCACCGGATTGCGCCACTGGTAACGCGGCGTCAGCCGGCGGAAGCTGTCGATGAGCGCCATCTTCATCGCGTCGCGGCTGACGAACCACGACAGCGCGGTCTGCTTGGCGGCTAGAGTTGCCATGTCGATTCCTCGAGAAGTCCCGACCGGTCAGTTGCGGGCATAGATGAGCAGATGTTCGACCACGGGGCCGAGCGCCAACGCGGGAACGAACGTCAGGGCACCGACGGTGATCACCGTGCCGATCAGCACCGACACGAAGAGCGGCGTATGCGTCGGCAGCGTTCCGGCCGACGGCGGGACGCGCTTCGCCGCGGCGAACGCACCGGCGAGTGCCAGCACGGGTATCGCGAGCCAGTAGCGCGCGAACAGCATGCAGACGCCGAGCGCCGTGTTGTAGAACGGCGTGTTGGCGGAGAGCCCGGCAAATGCGCTGCCGTTGTTGTTGCTGGCCGACGAAAACGCGTAGAGGATCTCCGAGAAACCGTGCTCGGCGGGATTCGCGACCCCGGCCTTGCCGGCGTCCACCATGACGGCGACCGCCGTTCCGCAGAGCACCAACAGCGGCGGCAGAAGGATCGCGATCGACGCCATCTTGATCTCGAAGGCGCCGATTTTCTTGCCGAGATACTCCGGCGTGCGGCCGATCATCAGTCCGGCAATGAAGACGGCGACGAGCGCGAACATGATCATCCCGTACAGTCCGGAGCCCACGCCGCCGTAGATCACCTCTCCGAGCTGGATCAGCCACATCGGAATCATGCCCGAGAGCGGCATGAACGAATCGTGCATCGAATTGACCGAGCCGTTCGACGCCGAGGTCGTGGCGACGGCCCACAGCGCGGAGTTGGCGACGCCGAAGCGGACCTCCTTGCCTTCCATGTTGCCGCCGGGATTCGTCGCCGTTGCGACCTGATCCGCGCCGACGCCGGAAAGCAGCGGGATTGCCCACACCTTCGCCGACGTAGACCGCGACGAGGAGCGGAATGAAGACGAGCGTCATCGCTGCGAGCAGCGCCCAGCCCTGCCGCGTGTCGCCGATCATCTTGCCGAACGTGTAGCAGAGCGCCGCGCCGATCAGCAGGATCGACAGCATCTCCAGAAAGTTCGACAGCGGCGTCGGGTTTTCGAACGGGTGCGCCGAGTTCACGTTGTAGAAGCCGCCGCCGTTGGTGCCGAGTTGCTTGATCGCGATCTGCGACGCCGCGGGGCCGAGTGGAATCGTCTGCTCGGTCGCGGTCGCCTTCTCGGTGACCGGGTTACCCTTCTCGTCCTTGAGCGGCTGGCCATCGGGACCGTTCTTCGGGTTGTCGTAGGTCACCGGCTGCACGAGGGTCGCCGTCGCGTATTTATCGAAAGTCTGCGGGACGCCCTGGCTCACCAGCGCCAGCGACAGGACGATCGCCAGCGGCAGCAGGATGTAGACCGTCGTGCGAACGAGGTCGGTCCAGAAATTGCCGATGCCGCCCGCCTCCTTGCGCACGAAGCCGCGGATCAGCGCGACGAGCACGGCCATCCCGGTCGCCGCGGAGACGAAGTTCTGTACGGCGAGCGTGAGCATCTGCGTGAGATAGCTCATCGTCGATTCGCCGCCATAGCCCTGCCAATTCGTGTTCGTGGCGAAGCTCGTCGCCGTATTGAACGCCGAGTCCGGGCTCACCGCCGCCATGTCCTGCGGATTGAGCGGAAGCCACTGCTGGAGCCTTTGCAATGCATAGACGGCCAGCGCGCCGAGAAGATTGAACCAAAGCATCGCCAGCGCGTATTCGATCCAGCCCATGTCGTGCGCCGGGTCCACGCCCGCGCTGCGGTAGATGAGGCGCTCCAGCGGCCCGCCGATGCGTTGCGCCCGGGTCGCGCGCCCTTCGTACACGGCGGCCATGTAGGCGCCGAGCGGCTTCGCGAGCAGCAGCAGGACCGCGACGTACAGCCCCAGTTGCAGCCATCCGAAGGTGGTCATGAAAAAAGCTCCGGCTTGAACAGCGCGATGATGAGATAAACGAAGATGCCGACGGCCGCGATGCCGCTAAGCCAATAGACCCAGTTCATGACCGTCCTCCCGATACTGTCTGTTTCGGCGTCCGGGGCGCGATGACCGCGGCCGCACGCAGGCGATGCGCAGCCGCCGAAAGCAGCAGCACGCGCGCAAGCCAGGCATTCACGATCGGCCTCCGTCGCCCATGAGACTTGCGCAAAAACGGATCAGCCCCGCCGACAAGGCGAAGAACCCTACGATCACAGCGATGAAAACGAAATCCATGTCGATCCCCATTCCCGGCACGCACTGCCGACAATCGTTTGAAGCTACTCCGACCTAACCGTTACTCCATGACATGCGTCAAAAAACCGTCGGACCCAGCTATGACGGGGCGAGGCGGCGCGGTCGTAACATGCTCGTTCGGCGAATCCCGGCGCCTGTCGCGAAAACGGGCGACGAATGCGGCGGCCAGAAGAACGCCAAACAGCACAAGCAACAGCGCAAGGCGAAAAAGCAGCCATTCGTGCATGATCATTCCCATCGGTGACTCGATATCGACAATTTACGCGGCCGCGGATAAAGAGGTCGTTCAATTGCGGCGTTCCGGTGTAAAGAATGCATAAATGCGTCCACTCGAAGCCCTGCGGCACTTCGCCGCATCCACGTAGCCCGCTGGGACGATCAGGCCGGTTGCGTCAGAACGTCTTCTGGACGTAGGCGACGAACTGGCCGGCGGAGATGTTCTTGCCGTAGATGTTCGTGTAGTACTGGTCTTGCGCGTTGGTGCCGGTGCCGTAGATCCCGACCGTCAGCCCATAGATCTCGGTCGACGCGCCGACCTTCCAGTCGCCGTAGTTGTAGACGTTGTTCGAAAGCGTCGGGCTCGTGTCGCCGCTGTACCACTGATGTCCGAGGTGACCGAAGAGCGTGACCTTGCCGATTGCGTCGCTCACCTTGTCGATGACGTCGTAGCTCGCGGTGAGGTCGAGGTAGCTGCTGCCGCGCGAGTCGGGCACGCCGAACGTCTTGTTGTTGACGCTATAGCTGTACTTGAGCGACAGGAACTTCCAGGTGAGCGCGGCATAGAGCTCGGTGGTGTCGGGCTTCGTGTAGCCGCTCGGCGCATTGCCGTAGTTGCCCGGGTAGTAGTAGTAGAGGGCGCCCAGGTCGTAGCCGAAATCGGCGGGCAGGCTCCCCTTGTAGCCGCCGTAGAAATCCCACTCCATGCTCGCCGACACGCTGTTCGGCGCGGGCACGAAGTCGGCGATCCAGTTGACGTTGGACGCCCAGGTTCCGACGTAGAAGCCGCTCTTGTGGGAGAGGTCGAAGCCGCCCTGCACCGCGGGTTTCTGGTTCGTCTGCGTTAAGCCCCGGAACACGTACTGGCTGAAAAGCCCGATGTTGGCCGTGCCGCTCCAGTCGGGTTCGGGAGCCGGGGCGGCGGCGGGTGCCGCTGCGGCCGGCGCGGGCGTCTGAGCGAGGGCAGTGCCGGAAGCGATCGAGGCAGCGGCGAGTGCAACCAGCGTTGGAACAAATTGTCTTGTGAACGTCACGGTATTTCCCTTCCTCACGGAATTTCCTCTCCTCGTTGACGCAGGCGCGCGTGTGGGACTCAGGCAGCGCGTCGATCGTATGGCACATCTGCGCCGCCCCATGCGCCGAGCGTGGTTTCGGCGCGCGGCGCAACCGACTCGGCGAGGCGTGCGACGTTTGCGTTTTCCTCGCACTCAGGCGCCGAGGGCGTGCCGCCCGGTTCGGCGGCCGGGCTGGACTCTTGGCGCCCGCTCCTCCGTTCAGCGAGCGATGCGATCAGCACAACCGCTATGGCTCCCAGAAGAGTCATCAGAAAGACGATCAGCAGCCGCAACGGCAACCATTGCTGCCACGCATCGAAGGACACGACGTTCTCCTCTCGCATTCAACTAGGAGTCACTCTATCGCGGGCCGACGAAAGGTCGCGTCAATTTCCATTGCATTTGCATAAAAACGGTGTAAGCGAGAGACCCCCCGTCAACCGAGTCGGACGACGGCACGTTCGATAGCAAGGGCAACGATGAATGATGTTCTTTACGGCATTTATATGGATGATGCAGCGAACCTGACACAACGTTTATGTGGGGCGAGCTAAGCTTCTTCCATCAACCCGCAATCATTCTGGATTCGGTAATGCTGAACTCTGCTTACGCCACGGCGCTTGGTACGACGAGACGCCGCCATTCCGCCACCGCGAGCGCGCCGCGCAACGCGATTGCCGCGATACTGACTCCGGCTGACATCGTTCTCGATGTCGATGTGCCGACCAAGAACCGCGCGTTCGAGGAGATTGCCCGATTCATCGCCGCGCCCCACGGACTTGTCGACGGTGAGGTGCAAGCGAGTCTCGTCGAACGTGAAAGAATCGGATCAACCGGGCTCGGCCACGGAATCGCCATCCCACATGCACGTGTCAGAGGACTGACCCAGCCGATCGCTGCATTCATTCGCCTGAAATTGGCGATTGCGTTCGACGCGCCGGACGACAAGCCGGTAAGCGATATACTTTGTCTTCTGGTGCCGCGGCACGCCACGGACGCGCATTTGCTCCTTCTCGCCGAAGTTGCGGAGATGTTTTGCGACAAGTCGTTTCGCGAGCATTTGCGCAGCTGCGGCAATGCCGCCGAGGTTCATGCGGCATTCGCCCGGTCGAGGCGCGTGTAAACGCCAGCGGCAATGGAGACGCGCATGGATTCCATGAGGCAATGGCTGTGCCCGCAGGAAATCGAGCTTGACCTCGACGTTCCCAGCAAGTGGGAGGCGCTGCGAGCGGTCAGCGCCGGGATCGAGCGATCGCATCGGCTAAGCGCGCCAGCGGTTTTCCGCGCGCTGTGGCGCCGGGAAACGGCCGCGTCGACCGGCGTCGGCAATGGCTTTGCCATCCCGCATGCGCGGATCACGGGAATCGCTGAACCGGTGACGGTCTACGTGCGCACGAAGGCTCCGCTGCGGTTTGCCGCGCCGGATGGCAAACCGGTGTCCGAGCTCTTTGTCATTCTCGTTCCCGCCGATGGCGCCCAGGAAAAGCATCTGCAACTGCTGGCGCTGGTCGCGGAAGCGTTTTCGGATCGCAAGTTCCGCGCCCGCTTGGCCTCCGCGTCAGATCCAAAGGACATCGGCTCTGCATTTGCGCGGTGGGTCGACGCAAAGCAGGAGGGCGCGATCGAGCGTTCTTCCAGCTAGCGGCAGTTGCCCGAAAGGCCCCCTAGAACTAGAGGCCAATCCGCGAACAGACGGGCGACGTCGCTCGGGCGCTCCGCGCAGTTCAATTCGGCGCGAAAATTCGGATCGCTGAACAGCGCTGCCGCCTCGGCGATAAGCTTGAGATGCGTGTCGGTCGCCTGGGCGGGCACCAGCAGCACGAGAAAGCTCGAGACCGGTTTGCCGTCCGCCGCGGCGAAGGCGATCGGCTGTCTCGTCCGAACGAACACCGCGACGGGACGGGCGAGTCCGACAATCCGCGCATGCGGCAGTGCTACGCCGCGGCCGAGCGCGGTGGACCCAAGGCGCTCGCGGGCTGCGAGCTCGCTCCCTACTTCGCGCGCCGACAATCCGCGCCGGCGCGCGATAAGCATTGCCGCGAGCTCGAGCAACCCATCGCGATCTGAAACGTCGGCGTCGAGCGCAACGTCGGCAGTGGCGAGTATCTCTCCGAGCGCATTCATGTCATTGGTTATTCGCCGCCGGCATTCTCGTCCTCGTCGGATTCGGCATCCGAGGGCTGCCGGATGATCGTGTCTGCATTTTCGTCGTAGTCGAGTATCTCGGCGTACCGCCCCCAAGCAACCAGTGTCTCGAACAGCTTCGACGGCTGGTCGTAGGGCAGCAACGTTGCAAGCTCTTCGCGCAATGCGTCACCGTCGATCGTACCGTCCGCGGATTCGTCCAGATGCGCGCTGACGATCTGGAACAGCCGCAGCTTCATGATCGCATGCTCGAACAGTGCCTTCTGGGCCGGCAGCGGCGCCGCGAGGAAGTACCATCCGAGCTGCGTCATGTGCACGTCATCTTTCGGGGTGTCGACAAGGCCGAGCATCTCCGCCGCTTTGACAATGCCGATGGTCTCGCCGAATTCCTTTCCGATCTGTGCGGAGAGCTCGAAAACGTCGATGATTTCCTGGCTGTCCTCGAGAACACGCAACAGGCCGAGCATCGTTCCGACCTGAACCGCCGGGATCGACTCCACGCGCGTGCGTGGCGGTGCGGCGGCAACGGCAGCGACCGCCGTCGGCACACCCACCTGTTCCTGCGGCGGGGGGCCGGCAGCACGTCGAGCTGTGGCATCGACGGGCTCGTCCGGCAGGGCGGTCGCGGTGATCGCGGCGTGGATTTGCTCGACCAGCGCCGCGAAGCCCGGCGAGTTGACGTCGCGCGGATACGGCAGCGGATTCGGGATCATGTGCCTGATCCGGCCCGGGTGCGACGAAATGATCACGATCCGGCTCGCCATGAACGCCGCTTCGGCGATGTTGTGGGTGACGAAGAAGATGCTCTTGATGCCCGCGTGCCTCGATTCGCGCCACAGCTCGACAACTTCGGCCCGAAGGTTCTCGGCGGTGAGGACGTCGAGCGCGCTGAACGGCTCGTCCATGCAAAGGATCTCCGGACGCGCGACCAGCGCCCGCGCGAACCCGACGCGCTGTTGCATCCCGCCCGAAAGCTCCTTGGGGTAGGCGTTCTCGTAGCCGGAAAGGCCGATGAGCTCGAGCGCCCGCTCGATCTCCTCCGCTTCCTCGCGTCGCGGAAGGCGGCGGTTGATGAGGCCGATCTGGACGTTTTCCTCTACGGTGAGCCACGGGTACAGGGCGAAGCTCTGGAAGACGATCGAAGTGTACGAGTTGGCGCCGTCGAGCGGTTCGCCATGGCACAGCACCGCCCCTTGCGTGGGCTCGATAAGTCCCGCCATCAGCCGCAGCAGCGTCGACTTGCCGGAGCCCGACTGGCCGAGGAGCGCGAGCATCTCCCCCTCGCGGACCTCGAGATTCACGTCGTCGAGGATCGTCACCCGCGTGCCGCCGTCCGTTGTCGGATACGATTTGGAGACGTGGCGCAACTCGATCAGCGGCTCTAAGTCGAGCGAAGCTGTCCCGCTTCGCTCCCCGCGCTCGGCGCGCTCCGGCGTGGCAAGTTCCATCGTGCGACCCCACGACATCTCAAGCGGTGTGGGCCAGCGCGGGAATTCGCGACGGCCCGTCCATGTCTACTTAAGCCGGAATTTGCGCTCGGAGAGATCGTACAGCCGCCGCCACAGCATCCGGTTGATCACGACCACGAACAGCGCCATCACCGCGATGCTGAAATAAATCGCCGGCTGATCGCCCTTCTCGGTCACCTGCGCAATGTACGCGCCCAGTCCGTCGGCGACCAGCTTGTCGTTTCCCCACGACGCGACTTCGGCGACGATGCTCGCGTTCCATGCCCCGCCGGTGGCCGTCACCGCTCCGGTGACCCAGAACGGGAAGATCGCCGGGATGATGAGCTTGCGCCACCATGTTGCCCCGTGCAGGCCGAAGATCCGCCCGGCTTCCTTCAGGTCGCTGGGGATCGCCATCGTTCCTGCGATCACGTTGAACAGGATATACCACTGCGTGCCGAGCGCCATCAGGATGATGCTTCCGAAGTTGATCGAAATATGCGCGGCGATGAAGAACGCAACGATGAAGGGAAACGTCATGTTGACGGGAAACGACGCCGCGATCTGCGCGATGGGTTGGGCAATGCGCGCGACACCGGGCCGCAAGCCGACCCAGACGCCGATCGGGGTCCAGATCAGCGTGGCAAAGACGGTCATGGCGGTGACGCGCAACAGCGTCAGCACGCCGAGCCAGATGATATGCAGCATCTCCGACCACGAGAGCTTCGTCTGGATCTCGCGCCCGATTCCAACGGCGTCGAGTGCGACCCACGCGGCCGCAACGGCTGCGATCACCAATGCGCCGATCCGCACAAGTTGCTTCATCAGCACCGGACTCCGCCGTGCCAGCGTGCGCGCGGATTCGGCCAGTGTGGCGGAGGCGCGTTGCGACGCGCGCGAAAGCACGATCGCGCCACGCTTCAGGAGCCGCTCGACGAGATAGGACTGTCGCAACAGGTCGAGCATCCAGGACGTCGGCCCCGGGCCTCCGCTGGTCTGCTCGAACTTGAACTTCTCGGCCCAGGCGACCAGGGGCCGCCAGAACAGTTGGTCGATCACAAGTATCGTTACGATCATCGCGACGATGGCGTACACGGCGGCACGGGTGTCCCCTCGCTCCACCGCAGCTGCCATGTACGAGCCTAATCCGGGCAGCTTGATGTTCTTGTTGAGGACGGTAATCGCCTCGCTCTGCGCAACGAAGAACCATCCGCCGCCGAAGCTCATCATCGAGTTCCAGATGAGCCCGATCGACGACGACGGCAATTCCACCTTGAAGAAGCGCTGCCATGGGTTGAGCTGGTACGCAGTCGCTGCCTCCTGAAGGTCCGCGGGAATCGTGACCATCGAGTGGTAGAACCCGAACGTCATGTTCCAGGCCTGCGCGGTGAAGATCGCAAAAATGCTCGCACACTCGACGCCCAGGAGGCTTCCCGGAAAGAGCGCGATGAACCCCGTGACGGTGATCGAGAGGAACCCCAGCACCGGGACCGATTGCAGGATGTCGATCAGCGGCAACATCACGACCCGGGCACGCGGATTCTTCGCGGCCAGATAGCCCCAGACGAGCGTGAACAGGAGCGAGGCGGCGAAAGCGATGAACATCCGCAGCACCGTACGCGCCGTATAGTAAGGAATCAGCGCGACGTCGAGCGACAGCCCCGGTGGATGGAACTCGTCGAACTGCGCACGCATGTCCCCGCCGAGCGTCACGACTGTTCGCAAGAGGGCGAACACGACGACGATCACGACGACGTCGATCCAGCTGAAGCGCCAGCCGTGCTCGACCTGTTGGCCGGTGGTCGTAGGGTAGGACTGCTGCTTCATTGGCAGGGATTCGCGGCAACGCTGGTATTCGTCGCTTCCGCGAGGGGCGGCCGCGAGTGCTGTGCCACCCGGCGGGTCTGGCCACGTCGGATCGACCTCGTCACGGAACGAGGCGCGGCAGGTGCGGCGATATTAGCGCGGCATCCCCAGGTCACAAAGCGATTTCGGGTCGCCGCTCAACATACTCGGCCGGGCGTTGTAATCCGCGCCCGGTGTCAGGCAAGTGTCAGGGGCGCTCGTACGGGGTTTCATGGAGGATTCCGCAGAAGTTCCGTCGCTCGCATTGCTCTCGCTCGGGCAGAGGCATATCGTGTCTCGGCAGCACCGAACCAATCGAAGCCGTCATGCCGGAGCTCCTCACGATGCTGGTGTTCCTCGTCATCGCGACCCAGATTGCGTGCAGAATGGAACCTCGACGACCGGGAAACTGGGTGGGAAACACGGGACGTCTTGCGCTCGCAATCGCGACCTGGTTCGCCGTGTCGGCAAACCCCGTTGACTGCGCCAATGCCAACCAGGAGCAAGCCATGACCTTTGCGATTACATCGACGGCCTTCGCAGCGAACGGCGCGATCCCGGCGCTCTACACGTGCGAGGGCCGGGATCTCTCGCCGCCGCTCGCCTGGAGCGGCGTCCCGGCAGACACGAAGAGCCTCGCGCTCATCGTCGACGATCCGGATGCGCCCGATCCCGCGGCGCCGAAGATGACCTGGGTCCACTGGGTGCTCTACGACATCCCGCCGACGGCAACAGGGCTTGCCGAAGGGATCAGGCCGGCGGCGTTGCCGGCCGGAACGCGCGAGGCGCGGAACGATTTCGGGCGGACGAGCTACGGCGGTCCGTGTCCGCCGATAGGCCGGCATCGTTACTTCTTCAAACTCTACGCGCTGGACGCTGCGCTACCCGCGTTGGGTCCCGCGAACAAGGCATCCGTCGAGCAAGCGATGGATGGGCACGTCCTCGCGCAGGCGACGCTGATGGGGACGTATCAGAAAGCGAAATGACGCGCCCGCATCACGGGCCTGCGCCGCTCAAGCGCTGTAGCGGCGTTTGATCCATTCGTCGAGCGCGATCTTGCCGGGGCCGTAGAACAGCGTCACCAGCATCAACGCACCCCAGAGGACGTGATCCTTGAGACCTGCGTCGCTCAGGTCAGGATAGGACGTCGCGGCGACGATGTTGAACACGAAGAGCGCGAACGCAGCGGCGCGTGTGCCGAGCCCGAACGCCAGCAGCACCGGGAGTCCGAGCTCGGCGGCGGTCCCGAGGTAGGCGGCAACGTGCGGTGGCAGCACCGGAACGTGATATTCGTTTTCGAACAGCGCGAGCGTGCCGGCCCAGCTCGAGACCTTGATCATCCCGGACGTGAAGAAAACGCGCGCGACGTAAAGGCGCAGCACAAGCGCGAAGATCGGCTGCAGCATGTCGGCGAGACGCGCGGCGCCGGCATAAGAGCGAACCGCACGCTGCGTGGCCGATGGCAACGAGCTGTTTCCGTTCATGACCGCGGTAATCCAGACGAAGGTGGCGAAGCCGATTGGTCGCCGGAAACACGTAAACCTGACATCAGGCCGCGACCGACGCGATCGTTCCTGTCGCAATATGCGTGCGCAACGCAGCGCCGAGATCGAACGCGGCATCGGCCGTCTGCGCGGCGTCGATCGCGATGCCGAGCGCCGCACCTGACGCGAGCGCCTCGAGCCACGCGCGCTCGCCCGCGGTAAGCAACTCGAGCGCGATGCCGCGTTCATCGCGCCGCACGAGCAGCGCCTGCCCGCCGTCGTCGAGCGAAACGCGATCGTCGCCTTCGGGGTCCGCCTGATTGACTTGCCACAGACGCAGGATCGGATAGCGCGAGGCGACGAGCCGGCACGAGGGCTCGAGCGTCACGCGTACCGCGGGCAGACGGTCCGGAGCGACGCCAGCGAGCGCCGCGAGGACCGACGCCGGCGCGCGCGGCGCGTCGCCGGCACGCGATGCCTCGTCGATCGCCCATTCGAGCCGGGCGACGTCGGATAGGTAGGGAAGCGTCGCGGCCGGGGCATAGTTGGAGAGGAAATCCGCGAACGCGTCGCCATAGACGTTGAGATCGCCGCTCCTCGAGGGGCGGGCATGGACGAAGGCGTCGACGGCGGCGTTGAAGAATGGCGTGCCGGTAAGTCGCGCGACGACCGGAAAGGTCGCGCCGAGCGCATTGCGGTAATTGGCGAAGACGGCGCGACGGTAGATCGCGATGCGTTCGGCGGCATCGGCTGCGGGCGTAATCGCGAGCATCGGCGCGGCGCCGTGACCGTCCAGCACCGCGGCGACGAATCCCTGCTGCAGCTCATGCAGCGATGGCATCGCGCGCTTCCAGGACCGATTGCGCTCTTGCCGCTTCGGCGAGCAGCGTCTCGAGCGGCGGAATATCGACGTCCCATTCGATCAGCGTCGGACGGGGCCCGTAGCGGGCGATCGCCCGCGCGTAGAGCGCCCAGACTTCCGGTGCGACCGGCGCACCGTGCGTGTCGATGAGGCAGGGACCGCCGTCGTCGAAGCCGGCGAGGTGGATCTCGGCGATCGCGTCGATCGGCATCGCCGCGAGATAGGCATCCGCGTCGAAGCCAAGGTTCGTCGCGTTGACGTGGATGTTGTTGACGTCGACCAGCAGCTTGCAGCCCGTGCGCCGCGCGACTGCAGCGACGAACTCCCATTCGGGGATCGTCGCCTCCGCGAACGCGAGATACGACGACACGTTTTCAACGGCCAGCTCGCGGCCGAGGGAATCCTGGACCTGGGCGACGCGCCGGCAGACGTGCGAGAGCGCCTCCTCGGTGTAAGGCAGCGGCAGGAGGTCGTTCAGGTGACGGCCGACCGCACCGCTCCAGCAGAGGTGCTCGGAGACGAGCGTGGGCTCGCAGCGGTCGATCAGACGCTTGAGCTTGGCAAGGTGCGTCATGTCGAGCGGATCGGTCGACCCGAGCGACATGCCGACCCCGTGCAACGACAGCGGGTAGTCGGCACGGATGCGGTCGAGCGCGGCAAGCGCACTCCCGCCGTCGGCATAGTAGTTTTCGCTATGGACTTCGAGCCAGCCGATGCGCGGGCGCTCGGCCAGCACTTGCCGCACGTGTGGCGCACGCAGGCCGATCCCGGCAACGGCGCCGAGCAAACGGGGTGACGTCATTGCAGACACACCCGGCCGGACTGTGCGGGTCCGGCCGGATGGAATCGACAAACGAGCGTCAGGCCTTCGGCGCCATTGTCGTGCCACCGACTTTTTCGCACGATCCCTTGGCGACGTACTTCCACTCGTTCGGATCCTTGTCGACCTTGGCGCCCAATCCGGCGCACGCGTGCTTGGCAGTGCCGCAGTCGTTCTGGCCGGCCTTGGCGATGCCATAGCATTTTTCGCTGTCCTTCGGTTGCGCGACCGGTCCCCCGGTGGCGGAGGCGACGAGGCCGAGGGCGAGGATGCCGGCAAGCGCAGCCTGGATCGTGACTTGATGTTTCATGGCAAAGGTCTCCTGATGGAAAGGGAAGCGACGGAGAAGGCCCGTCAGAGGCTATGGTCGGCGCCGACGCCGGAACATTACAGGCTCCAATAAGTCCGCGTGTGCCCGGGCGCAGCCAGCCGAGGCGCGATGATCGGCCAATGGCCGACCACAGGCAAGGGGCGTCCTCCGAAAGGCGCGCTGCGCTCACCCGGGGCGTCGGGTCGGCTTTCGGCGACGCCTTGCGCGGCGTCATTGCCGATAGCGCCGCATCGCCGCGCGAAGGACGAGCGTTTGCCGCTCGAACCGGCGGCACGCGTCGCACCACCGCAGATGCAGCGCGAGGCATATGCGGCGGCCAAACGGCAACGGGCCGTCCAGCGCGCGGGAGATGAGGCGGGTGGCGTCCTTGCAGTCGAGAAGTGTGCCCAAGCGTTCGAATCCCGGCATGGGCGTGCAGCGATGCGGCAGAGCCCGATTGAGCGGCAGGTGCCCATCGACGCCGGCGCCGTCCGGGCCGCCCGCCAGACCAACGCGCATTCGTTCATTCTCATCTTGGTCGCACGCATTCGGTGCGCCTTACACGGCGCAGCGTTCGAAGCGGCCCCGAGGCATCGCTCGGTTCCGGGCGGCGACCGGTTAGAATTCCTTGCCGCTGTCGCATCGACCCGTGCCATGCGCTTCACCGTCGCCACCTATAACATTCACAAGGGCTTTTCGCAGCTCAACCGGCGGATGGTGATCCACGAGCTGCGCGATCGGCTCGCCGGCCTCGACGCCGATATCCTGTTCCTGCAGGAGGTGGTCGGTGTCCACGAGCGGCATGCGGCGCGGCATTACGACTGGCCGGCCAAGCCGCAGCACGAGTACATCGCCGACACCGTCTGGCATGAGGTGGCCTACGGCAAGACGGCGATCTACCGCCACGGCCATCACGGCAACGCGGTACTGTCGCGGTTCGCAATCATCGGTCACGAGAACCTCGACATCTCGGCGCATCCTTTCGAGAGTCGCGGTCTCCTGCACTGCGAGATCAAACTGTCGCCGCGGTTGCCGCCGTTGCACTGCATCAACGTGCATCTCGGGCTCTTCGAGCGCGGGCGCCAGTGGCAGATCCGGGCGCTCTCCGAACGGATCCGCGCGACGGTGCCGAGGGACGCGTCCCTGCTGATCGCCGGCGACTTCAACGACTGGCGGCGGAAAGGAAACCGCGCGCTCGTCGAGGAACTGGGCGTCACCGAGGTCTTCGAGATGGTGCGCGGCCGCCCGGCGCGAACCTTTCCCTCGGTGCTACCGGTCTTCCGCCTCGACCGCATTTACGCTCGGGGCCTGTCCGTCCTCGATGCTCGCGTCCACTACGCGTTCCGGGCAGGCCGGATGTCCGACCACGCCGCCCTCGCCGCGACTTTCGATACCGCCAAGCGACCTCGATGAACTGGTACGTTCCGGGGAACCGCGTGGCGCTGCTGCGAAGCGGAGGCGAATACTTCCCTGCGCTCGCCGGCGCGATCGACCGCGCGGAGCGGGAGGTCTGGCTCGAGACGTACATCTATGCCGATGACGACGCGGGCCGCATCATCGCCGCGGCGCTGACCCGCGCGGCGCAGCGCGGCGTCGCTGTACGGGTGATGGTCGATGGCTGGGGTGCGCGTCACTACCTGACGCGATCGCTCGAGGCCGATCTCGCGCGCGCCGGTGTTTCGCTGCTGAAGTACCGGCCGGAGGTGGCGCCATGGCAGTTCCGTTCGCACCGGCTTCGGCGCTTGCATCGCAAGCTCGCGCACGTCGACGGGCGCATCGCGTTCGTCGGCGGCATCAACATCATCGACGACACCAACACGCCGGGGCACAAGCCGCCGCGCGTCGACTTTGCGGTCGCCGTCGAGGGGCCGTTGCTCGGCCCGATCGTCGGGACGATGCAGCGCGTCTGGGCGCTGAACGAGCTCGTGCAATACCAGCGCACCGATGTGCCTCTCTTTCCATCGCCGCGCCGCAGCCAGCGAGCCGGCGCGCAGACGGCCAAGTTCGTCATTCGCGACAATGTGCGCCATCGCCGTGACATCGAGCGGGCGTACCTCGCCGCGATCCGCACTGCAAAACGCGAGATCATCATCGCCAACTCGTATTTCTTCCCGGGAATCCGTTTCCGCCGTGCTCTGATCGCGGCGGCGAAGCGCGGCGTTCGCGTCACGCTGCTCCTGCAGGCGCGCGTCGAGTATCTGCTGCTGCACTACGCATCGCGTGCGCTGTACGGCCAGCTGCTCGCCGCCGGCATCGAGATCCAGGAATACCATGCGTCGTTTCTCCACGCGAAAGTCGCCGTCGTCGACGACCTGTGGGCAACGGTCGGATCGTCGAACATCGATCCGTACAGCCTGCTGATGGCGCGCGAGGCGAATGTCGTTGTTCGCGATCCCTACTTTTCCGAGGAGCTCAGATGCGAGCTCGGGCGGATGATCGAAGACGGCGCGCAGCCGGTGGGGCCGCAACTCTGGGCGGGACGGCCGCGGGCGTACAAGGCGCTGGTCTGGATCGCCTACGGCATCGTCCGCCTGGCCATGGGGCTCGTGGGTTACGGCGGCAACGAATGGTGGCGCGGCGGCGCGGATTCGCGCCGCCGAACGCCTGCCGCGCAGCCGGTCGAGGACGGCTAGCATCCATCGCCTTTTGGCCCGGCAACGCCTAAGGGAGAGCAAGTCCGAGAGGCTCCCGGGCTGCTAGAATTTTGTCCGTCATGCGCCATTCCCGAGGTTCGTCACTCCCGCTCCCCGGCCCCGCGACGGGCGGGGACTGGCGCACGATCGGCACGCTGCTCCCCTATCTTTGGGCCTACAAGGGACGCGTGCTCGCGGCGATCGCCGCGCTGATCGCGGCCAAGGTCGCGAACGTCGGCGTCCCGGTGCTCCTGAAGCAGATCGTCGATCGCCTGGACCCGGCGACGGCGGTGCTCGCCGTGCCGCTCGCGCTGCTCGTCGCCTATGGCCTCCTCAGGCTGTCGACGACGTTCTTCACCGAGCTTCGCGAATACCTCTTCGCGAAGGTGACGCAGCGCGCGGTGCGCACGATCGCGCTCGAGGTGTTCGGCCACCTGCACGCATTGAGCCTGCGCTTCCACCTCGCGCGGCAGACGGGCGGCCTCACGCGCGACGTCGAGCGTGGCCAGCGCGGCATCTCGACTTTGATCAGCTTCACGCTGTTCTCGATCCTGCCCACGGTGGTCGAGGTAAGCCTCGTCTCGGCGATCCTGATCGCGCGCTACGACTGGACGTTCATCGCGATCACCGCAATCGCGCTTGCGCTCTATGTCACGGCGACGATAACCATCACCGACTGGCGCACCGGCTTCCGCCGCCAGATGAACGAGCTCGATTCCAAGGCCAACACGCGGGCGATCGACAGCCTGCTCAACTACGAGACGGTCAAGTATTTCGGGAACGAAGCGTGGGAGGCGCGGCGCTACGACGAGAGCCTCCAGCGCTGGGAAAAGGCCGCCGTCAAGAGCCAGACGTCGCTGTCACTGCTCAACGTCGTGCAGAGCGCGATCATTGCCGTCGCGGTGACGCTCATCATGTGGCGCGCCACGGTCGGGGTCGTCCACCATGCGATGACGATCGGCGATCTCGTGCTCGTCAACGCCTTCATGATCCAGCTCTACATTCCGCTCAATTTCCTGGGCGTTCTCTACCGCGAGATCAAGCAGGCGCTCGCCGACATGGAGAGGATGTTCGCGCTCACCGCTGAAAACACCGAGATCGCCGATACCCTGGGCGCGCCGCCGCTCGACGCCGGCGAGGGCGAGGTGCGCTTCGAGCACGTCGATTTCGGCTACGAGAAGAACCGGCAGATCCTGTTCGACGTGACCTTCACGATCCCGGCCGGCAAGACGGTCGCCGTCGTCGGGCCGTCGGGCGCGGGCAAGAGCACGCTCTCCCGGCTCCTGTTCCGCTTCTACGACGTCACCGGCGGGCGCATCCTCGTCAACGGGCACGACCTGCGCAGCGTGCAGCAGGCGAGCGTGCGCGCGGCGATCGGCATCGTGCCGCAGGACACCGTGCTCTTCAACGACACGATCGAATACAACATCGGCTACGGGCGGCCGGGTGCCACCCATGACGAGATCGTGGCCGCCGCGAGGCTCGCGCAGATCCACGATTTCATCGTCGGCACGCCCGAAGGCTACGCAACGCCGGTGGGCGAGCGCGGCCTGAAGCTCTCCGGCGGCGAGAAGCAGCGCGTGGCGATCGCCCGTGCGATGCTCAAGGGACCGCGCATCCTGATCTTCGACGAGGCGACGTCCGCGCTCGACTCGAAATCGGAAAAGGCGATCCAGGCGGAATTGAAGCGCATCGCGCAGGACCGCACGACGCTGACGATCGCGCATCGACTTTCAACGATCATCGACGCCGATCTCATCCTCGTCCTCGATCGCGGCCGGATCGCCGAGCGGGGGACCCATGGTGCGCTTCTTGCTTCCGGCGGCGTATACGCGCGGATGTGGCAACTGCAGCAGACGGAGTCGCGCGACGAGGAGTACCGCGAAAAATTGGACGTGTCGGTGTCATCGCGATCTCCCGTCGGTGCGTTTGTACCCGGCGCGGCGATCGAGGCGGCAGCGGATCCCGAGTCGCCGGTGACGCCGTGACGTGACGCCTGCCGGCACCCGCTGACGTGCGGCGCGCGATCGCTGTCTGCAATTCGCGCGATAACTCTGGGGGTCTTGGCGTTGTCGGGGTGCCCGTGTTATAAGGCTGCTGGAGCTAAGGTCTGACTTGATGAAGCGCAGCTTGACACTTGTTTTTTCTGGGCTAATTGCACTCGCCGCGGCTGCGGCGTCCGCGCAAGGCCCCGTTTTGCTCGACCCGGCGAAGTTGCGGCTCGCCTCTGCGAATGCGCTCGTCATCGACGCGTCCGACAATCGCCCGCTTTACGCCAAGGCGGCCGATGAAGTGACGCCGATTGCATCGCTCACCAAGCTGATGACGGCGATGGTCGTCCTGGCAGCCGGGCAGTCGCTCGACGAAGAGCTCGAGATCGACATGGACGACCTCGACTACCTCAAGGGAACCCGCTCGCGCCTCAACCTGGGCACGGAGCTTTCCCGCGGCGAAATGTTGCGGCTCGCGCTGATGTCTTCGGAGAACCGCGCCGCGTCGAGCCTCGCGCGTCACTATCCGGGCGGCACGCCTGCATTCGTTGCGGCGATGAACGACAAGGCCCGCGCACTGGGGATGGCGCACACGCGTTATTTCGATCCGACCGGGCTGTCGCCCGACAACGTGTCGACGGCTAGCGACCTCGCCATTCTGGTCAATGCTGCTGCGCACGAGCCGCTGATCCGCGAATTCACCACGACCGGCAGCCATTATGTCGAGGTGCAGCCGACGGGCAAGCTGCTCGGCTTCAACAACACGAACAATCTGGTCAGAAATGCGCAGTGGGACATCCAGCTCTCCAAGACCGGTTACATTCGCGAGGCGGGCAAGTGCCTCGTGATGCTGGCGAACATCGCGAGCCGGCCGTTCGTGATCGTGCTGCTCGATTCCGCCGGCAAGTACACGCGGCTCGGTGACGCGCAGCGGGTCCGCTACTGGCTCGAGACCGGGCAGACGATGCGGACGCCGGCGGTGCACAAAGTGTCAGGAAAATCGGTGAAGGCGAAGGGTCCGGTGACGGGATCGCTGCGGCCGGTCAAGTACGCGCAATCCAAAGCGCCCCGGGGCTGATTGCGAGCCCCGACCCGACGGCCGCCCGGTTATCCCGCGCGGCCGTTTTCGTTTAGCGACGCGAGCCTGGGAGCAGGGGAACCGCGCGCGAGCGGCAAGCAGGGGCCCCCGCCGAAGGCGAGGGAATGCGAGCTATCGCGAGTCGCGTTCAGAGGCCGACAGCGCGGCGGCATGCATTCCTTGGCGGTGCGGAGGCCGAACCACGCGCCGGTGCGGGGTGCGACCGGGGCGAGTCGACGCTGCGGGCCGACAACTTGGCCTCACGAGTCTCGCCGGCCGTGCCGAGGCCGCGGGGTGCAACTCCGGCGTAAGCCCGGCTGTCCTACGTCGACCAATGGCTTCCCGGACCAATCGGAGCATTCCATGAATCGACGCCACTTCCTGGCGACAACGCTGGGCGCGCTGGCAGGCGTGGCCGCGACCCGTTCTGCCGCTGCAGCGGAGCCTCCGTCCCCGGGCACGATCGAAAAGGTCGTCAAGTCCGAGGATGAATGGCGGAAGCTTCTGACCCCGGCGCAGTTCGTCGTGCTGCGCCAGGAAGGTACCGAGCCGCCGTTCACGAGCCCGCTCAACAACGAGAAGCGCAACGGCACGTTCGTCTGCGCCGGCTGTGCGCTGCCGCTGTTCGAGTCGCGCACCAAATACGACAGCGGCACCGGCTGGCCGAGCTTCTACACTTGCATTAAGGGCCACGTCGAGACGCGCAGCGATTTCAAGCTGATCGTCGAGCGCACCGAATACCATTGTGCGCGCTGCGGCGGCCACCAGGGCCACGTGTTCGACGACGGCCCGAAGCCCACGGGCCTGCGTTACTGCAACAATGGTGTCGCGCTGAGGTTCGTGCCGGCCTGACGTCGCGGAGGGCTGCCTCCGGCTCTGTCTCCGATCGCCGCCCCTGCGACCGCAACGTTCGGCGTCGGTCGTCGGGGATGCGCTGCGGTTGCGGCGCATCGAGCTCCAGAGAGCGAACCTCAGCGCGCCGCGCGCCGGTGCTGTTCCAGGAGCTCTTTCGCATGCGCGCGCGTCTTCGCCGTGATCGCGCTGCCGGCCAGCATCCGGGCGAGCTCCTCGACCCGTGCGGTTCCCGCCAATGCTTCGACCGCCGCCCGCACCGCGACTTCGTCGCCGCGCTTGATCACGCGGAAATGCGCATCGGCGAAGGCAGCGACCTGCGGCAGGTGCGTGACGCACAGCACCTGACGGCGATCGCCAAGCGATTGCAGCAGGCGCCCGACGGTCGCCGCAACCGCGCCGCCGATGCCGACGTCCACTTCGTCGAAGATCAGCGTCGGGATTTCGCCGACTTCGCTGGTCACGACTTGAATCGCGAGTGCGATGCGCGACAGCTCGCCGCCCGAAGCGACCTTCGCGAGCGGCCCGAGCGGCTGCTTCGGATGGCTTGCGACGCGGAACTCGACGTGCTCGCTGCCGTAGCTCGCGGGCGCGGCGAGCGTTGGGAGCGCGACTTCGAAGCGCCCTCCCTTCATCGCCAGTTCCTGCATCGTGTTGGTGACGCGACTCTGGAGCTCGTGGGCGGCGAACTTCCGCTTTTGCGTGAGCTCGGAGGCGAGCGCTCGAAACGTTTGCTCGGCAGCGGCCGCCTGGCGAGCGAGCGCACCCGCATCGGCGGATTCCGAGAGCGCGCGCAGGTGTCCTTCCGTATCGGCAAGAAGCTCAGGCAGCGCGTCGGGTCGCACGCGATATTTCCGCGCGATGTCGTGGATCGCTGCCAGGCGCGCCTCGATGCGGGCAAGCTCGCCCGGATCGAGATCGAGTCGATCGCGATACGCGCGGATCTCGCGGGCGGCCTCGCTCAGTTCGATGCGCGCGGGCTCGAGCAGGGCGACGATGTCCGCGAGCGCCGGATCGTGAACGGCGTTGGCGTCGAGCTTCGCGATCAACGCGCCCAGCCGGCGAACCAGGGCGGCATCGGCTTCCGTCAGCTCGTCCTCCGCCGCGGCAGCAGCTTCGAGCAGCGCAGCGGCGTGCGCAAGCCGCGCCTGCGCCTGCGACAGCGCGGCCCATTCGTCGACGGTTGCGCCGAGCGCCGCGAGCTCGCGCCGGCGCGCCTCGAGAAGCTCGCGTTCCGCCGCCGATTCGCGCGCCGCGACGCTGGCTGCATCGCGCTTCTCCGCCGCCGCACGCCACTCGCGCCATGCGTTGGCCGTTTCGCGCGCGAGCACCGTGAAACCGCCGAAGGCGTCGAGGAGCGCGCGCTGAAGATCGGCCGCCAGCAACGATTGGTGCGCGTTCTGGCCGTGGAGGTCGACCAGCATTTCGCCGACCTCCTTGAGCTGCGCGAGGGTGGCCGGGCGGCCATTGATCCAGGCGCGGCTTTTGCCTTGGGCGTCCTGCGTCCTGCGCAAGAGCAGCGTTTCACGCTCGGGCGCGGCGTCGGCTGCCAACCCCTGTTCCGCCACCCAGCCGATGACGTCGGGATGCATCCCCACGTCGAAGACCGCGGCGAGCTCGGCGCGTTCGGCGCCGGGCTTCAACTGGCGGAGCTCGAAGCGGTCGCCCAGGAGCAGCGCGAGCGCGTCGAGCAGGATCGACTTGCCGGCGCCGGTCTCGCCGGTCAGCACCGAAAAGCCGCCGGAAAGCTCGAGGTCGACCGTCTCGACGACGACGAAATTGCGGATGGAAAGGAGCCGGAGCATGCGCGAAGCGCTACGGCCGCAGCCGCTCGGGCGTCTCGCTCCAGTGCAGCTTTTCGCGCAGCATCGCGAAGTGGTCGTAGCCTTCCGGGTGCAAGAGCCGCACCGCATGCGCAGCGCGTCTGATCGACACGCGATCGCCTTCGGAGAGCTGGACATGCGCCTGACCGTCGCAGTGCGCCCAGGCGTCGGCGCCGCGAAGGAGCGTAACGACGATCGTCGCTCCGTCACCGACGGCGATCGGCCGGTTGGTGAGCGCGTGCGGTGCGACCGGCACGAGGAGCAGCGCGGGCACCTGCGGATCGACGATCGGACCCTGCGCGGAGAGGGCGTAGGCCGTCGAGCCGGTCGGCGTGGCGACGATTAGACCGTCGGAGCGCATCGCGTAGACGAAGCGACCGTCGATGTCGACGGCGCTGTCGATCATGCCGCCCGACGTGCCGCGATTGACGACGACATCGTTGAGCGCGAGGACCGTCGCCTCGGCGCCGCCACGGGCACGATGGACGGTCGCCTCGAGAAGCGTGCGCCGCTCTTCGACATAGTGGCCGGCGAGCATTGCGGACAGCGCGTCTTCCATGTTGGCGAGCGGCACGTCGGTCAGAAAGCCGAGCCGGCCCTGGTTGACGCCGATCAGCGGAACGTCGAACGGCGCGAGCTGGCGGGCGATCGACAGCATCGTGCCGTCGCCGCCGAGGACGATCGCGACATCGGCTTCCTTGCCCAGCGTTTCGGCCGCGGCGGTCGGGTAGCCTGGCAGCGGCGTATTGCGCGCCGTTTCGGCCTCGAGGATGACGGCGTGACCGCGCGCCGAGAGGAAGCCCGCGAGCCGGGACAGCGGCTCGGCGATGCCCGGGCTTGCAAAGCGCCCGATCAGCGCGACGCGACGGAAACGGAGGGCGGCGGGGGGCGCTGGCATGGGCGCGATTAAAGCATATGCGATGAAATGGCTGAAGCCGACGAAGGGACGAGGCGTTCGGTCCCGCCGGACGAACGGCACGCCGCAGGACGCCCCGGGGTCGCGCCGACTGTAAAATAGCCGTCATGCTGGATCGCCGCGCCCAACATCTGCTGAAGACGCTGGTCGAGCGTTACGTCGCCGAGGGACAGCCCGTCGGGTCGCGGGTGCTGTCCAGGCAACCGGGCCTCGAGCTCTCGCCGGCGACGATCCGCAACGTGATGGCCGATCTCGAGGACCTGGGCTACATCGCGAGTCCGCATACGTCCGCGGGCCGCGTCCCGACGCCCAAAGGCTACCGGTTCTTCGTCGACAGCCTGATGGTGATGCAGCCGCTCGAGGACATCGAAATCCATCGGCTCGAAGGGGAGTTCGTCGCCGACCGCCCGCAGGAGCTCGTAAGCGCCGCCGCGTCGCTCTTGTCGCAGCTCACGCATTTCGCCGGCGTCGTGATGACGCCGAAGCGGCGCGAGGCGTCGTTTCGGCATCTGGAATTCCTGCGCCTGTCCGACCGGCGCGTGCTGCTCATCATCGTCACGTCCGAAGGCGACGTCCAGAACCGCATCCTGCACACCGACCGTTCGTACACCCAGGCGCAGCTCGTCGAGGCGACCACGTTCTTCAACGACCACTATGCCGGACAGCCGTTCGGTGCGCTGCGCGGCTTGCTCGCCGACGAGCTCAAGAGCGCTGCGGGAGGACATCGTCGGCCTGATGACCGCCGCCGTGGAGGTCGGCGGCGCATTGAGCGAAGGCGAGGAACTCGTCGTCACGGGCGAGAAGAACCTGCTCTCGGCGTCCGATCTCGCGTCGAACATGGATCGCATTCGGCGGCTGTTCGAACTCTTCGAGCAGAAGACCTCGCTCTTGCATCTGCTCGACGTGTCGCAGCGCGCGCAGGGCGTGCAGATCTACATCGGCGGGGAGTCGGGGCTCGTGCCGCTCGACGAATGCAGCGTCGTCACGGCGCCCTACGAGATCGACGGTCGGGTCATCGGAACGCTCGGCGTGATCGGTCCGACGCGGATGGCCTACGAGCGGGTGATCCCGATCGTCGACGTGACGGCCAAGCTCCTCTCGAACGCGTTGACCAGCAGATGAACGACTGATGGCGTCTGCCGGCATCGACAGCGCCACCGAACACCCGAACGCGGCCACGATCGCCGGCTTCTACGCCGCGCTCGACCGCCACGACGCGGAGACGATCGTCGCCTGCTACGCACCGGACGCCACGTTCTCCGACCCGGTATTTCCGCTGCTCGATGCCGCCGCGGCCGCGGCGATGTGGCGGATGCTGTGTGCGCGGGGCAAGGACCTGCGGGTCGTCGCCTCCGATATCGTCGCCGACGCGACGACGGGCCGCGCACATTGGGATGCGACCTACACCTATTCGGCGACCGGGCGCAACGTGGTGAACCGCATCGATGCGACGTTCACGTTCCGCGACGGTCGCATCGTGCGCCACGTCGATCGCTTCGACCTGTACCGCTGGATGCGGCAGGCGCTGGGCGTGAAGGGCGTTCTGCTCGGCTGGCTGCCGCTCGGTGCAGCGTGCCGTGCGCCGGCAGGCGGCGCATGCGCTCGCGTCCTGGCGCGACAAGGCGCCATCGGCGGCCGGCGCAACGCAGGCTCAGGGCTGACGGCGCATGTCGAGCTACCGAAAAGAGCCGCCGTTCTCGCATGATCGCGCGCCGAAAGTCGGCGTGCTGCTCGTCAATCTGGGCACCCCGCAAGCGCCGACGCCAGCGGCCGTGCGGCGCTATCTCGCGGAATTCCTGACCGACCCGCGCGTCGTGGAGATCCCGTCAGCGATCTGGCGTCCGGTCTTGCACGGAATCATCCTGCGCACACGACCCGCGCGGTCGGCGAAGAAATACGCGCTGATCTGGACCAAGGATGGTTCGCCGCTTCTGCTCCACAGCTTGAAGCAGAAGGCGCTGCTGCAGGGGCTCGTGGGGCAGCGCATGAAGGCCGCCGGCTTGCCGTCCGACTTCGTTGCCCGTCGAGCTCGGGATGCGCTACGGTGCTCCCCCCATCTCCGGCGCCCTCGACAAGCTCAAGGCTGCCGGCTGCGAGCGCATTCTCGTCGTGCCGCTCTATCCGCAGTACGCGGCGAGCTCGACCGGATCGGCGCTCGATGCCGTCTGCGACTACGTGCGACGCTCGCGGCGCGTGCCCGCGCTGCGCACTGTCGACAGCTTTCATGACGAGCCGGGCTACATCAAGGCGCTGGCGCAGAACGCAAGCGACTACTGGGTGAAGCACGGGCGGCCCGACCACCTGGTGCTGTCCTTCCACGGCCTCCCACGGCGCGCGCTCGATCTCGGCGACCCCTACCACTGTCACTGCCAGAAGACAGCGCGCCTGCTGATGACCGAGCTGGGGCTCGAAGCCAAGCAGTGCTCCGTCACGTTCCAGTCGCGATTCGGCAGTGCCGAGTGGCTGAAGCCCTATACCGCCGATACGCTCGTCGCGCTGGCGCAGGAGGGCAAGGGGCGGGTGGATGTCGTGTGCCCGGGATTCGTGGCCGATTGCCTCGAGACGCTCGAGGAGATCGGTATCGAGGGGCGGCAAGCGTTCCTGCGCGCCGGAGGCAAGGATTTTCACGTGGTCCCCTGCCTGAACGAGCACCCCCGGTGGATCGCCGCCCTCGCCGAACTCGTCCATCGAAACCTCTCGGGATGGCTTTCCCCGCCGCCTGACGCGCAGGCGCGTGAGATGACGACCCTTCGCGCAAGAGCGCTGGGCGCCGCCAAGTAGCTCTTCTTGTGAGCGGATGCGGAAGCCGTCGCCCGACACCCGCCGCCCCGGAGCGCCGAAGCGGACGGCGCGGCTCTCGTAAGTCATTGTTTAAGCATAGTTCTTATGTAAGCACCGCGACGGTCGCGCATCGGCCGCCAAACGTGTTGAAAAGTGGTGGAATGCCCCCACTCTGCGTGTCGGGCGGCAAAACACCGCAGGAAGGGATTTGGACAGGAAACGGACCGCGATGACCACCCATCACAAACGAACTCACGCGCACGGGGCGGCGCCGGAAGTGACGCCGCCCATTCTGGGCGACCGTCCGGCCACGGAAACCGTTCCCGACCTCGCGTCCGCCGATCCCGCGCCGGACATCGGCGCGCTGCTCAAGAAAGCGGAGGACGAGGCCGCGGGGTTGAAGGAAGCGTGGCTGCGCGCCCGGGCCGACCTCGACAACGTGCGCAAGCAGGCGGCCAACGATCTTGCCCGCGCGCACAAATACGCGATCGAGCGCTTTGCAGGTGAGCTGCTCCCCGTCAGGGACGCGCTCGAAGCGGCGCTCAATGCGGGCAATGCCACGCCCGAAGCGCTGAAAGCCGGCGTCGAGCTCACGTTGAAGCAGCTGGTCGCCGCGTTCGAGAAGGCGCAGATCGTCGAGATCGAACCCGCGGGCGCCCCGTTCGATCCCCATCAGCACCAGGCGATGACGCTGGTCGACAGCGAGCGGCCGCCGAACACGGTGGTCCAGGTTTTCCAGAAGGGCTACCGCTTGAGCGATCGCGTGCTCCGGCCGGCGCTGGTCGCCGTGGCAAAGATCCCCGATGCGCAGGCGGCGGGCCAAAGGCTTGATCCGACGGCCGAAACCCCCACCTAGCCGCACAGGCAACCTCATTCAGATCCGGAGGGAATGAACATGGGCAAGATCATCGGTATCGACCTCGGCACGACGAACAGCTGCGTGGCCATCATGGAGGGCGGTCAGCCGAAAGTGATCGAGAATGCCGAGGGCGCACGCACGACGCCTTCGGTCGTCGCGTATCAGGAAGACGGCGAGATCCTCGTCGGCGCGTCGGCGAAGCGGCAGGCGATCACCAACGCCAAGAACACGGTGTTCGCGGTGAAGCGGCTGATCGGCCGGCGGTTCGAGGAAAAGGAAGTCCAGAAGGACATCGGCCTGATGCCGTACAAGATCGTCCGCCATACGAACGGCGACGCATGGGTGGAGATCCGCGGCAAGGCGATCGCTCCATCGCAGGTCTCGGCCGAAATTCTGCGCAAGATGAAAAAGACCGCCGAGGACTATCTCGGCGAGGAAGTCACCGAAGCCGTCATTACGGTGCCGGCGTATTTCAACGACTCGCAGCGGCAGGCCACCAAGGACGCGGGCCGGATCGCTGGTCTCGACGTCAAGCGGATCATCAACGAGCCGACCGCAGCCGCGCTCGCCTTCGGAATGGACAAGAAGGAGGGCGACCGCAAGATCGCCGTCTATGACCTGGGCGGCGGGACGTTCGACATCTCGATCATCGAGATCGCCGAGGTCGAAAAGGAACACCAGTTCGAAGTGTTGTCGACCAACGGTGACACGTTCCTGGGCGGCGAGGACTTCGACCAGCGGCTGATCGACTACATCGTCACCGAGTTCAAGAAGGACCAGGGCGTCGACCTGAAGAACGACGTGCTCGCGCTGCAGCGACTCAAGGAAGCCGCGGAAAAAGCGAAGATCGAGCTCTCGTCCACGCAGCAAACTGAGATCAATCTGCCGTACATCACGGCAGACCAGAGCGGGCCCAAGCATCTGACGATGAAGCTCACCCGCGCGAAGTTCGAGTCGCTGGTCGAGGGCCTGATCGAGAAGACCGTCGAGCCCTGCCGCATCGCGATCAAGGATGCGGGGGTCGCGCTGTCCGACATCAGCGATGTGATCCTCGTCGGCGGCATGACCCGGATGCCGAAGGTGCAGGAGACGGTCAAGGCGTTCTTCGGCAAGGAGCCGCGCAAGGACGTGAACCCCGACGAAGCGGTGGCGGTCGGCGCGGCGATCCAGGGCGGGGTGCTCAAGGGCGACGTGAAGGACGTGCTGCTGCTCGACGTCACGCCGCTGTCGCTCGGCATCGAGACGCTGGGCGGCGTGATGACCAAGCTGATCCAGAAGAACACGACGATCCCGACCAAGGCGCAGCAGACATTCTCGACGGCCGACGACAACCAGTCCGCGGTGACGATCCACGTGCTCCAGGGCGAACGCGACGTTGCCTCCGGCAACAAGAGCCTGGGTCAGTTCAACCTGGAAGGGATTCCGCCGGCGCCGCGCGGCATGCCGCAGATCGAGGTGACGTTCGACATCGATGCCAACGGTATCCTGCACGTGTCGGCGAAGGACAAGGCGACCGGGAAGGAGAACACGATCAAGATCAAGGCGAGCTCCGGCCTGTCGGAAGCCGAGATCCAGGCGATGGTGAAGGACGCCGAGGCGCACGCGGATGACGACCGCAAGCAGCTCGAGGTCGTGCAGGCGCGCAACGCACTCGACGCGCTCGTGCACAGCGTGAAGAAATCGGTCGCGGAGTACGGCGACAAGGTCGGCGCCGACGAAAAAGGCAAGATCGAGACGGCGTTGAAGGAGGCCGAGGAATTGCTGAAGCAGAAGGATGCCGCGAAGGACGCGCTCGAGGCGAAGGCCGAATCGCTCGCCAAGGCCGCGCAGAAGCTGGGCGAGATCATGTATGCGCAGGCGCAGCAGCACGCCGAAGCCAAGGGCGGCGACGGCGGCGCCAAGGCGGCAGGGGACGAAGGGAAGAAGGAAGAGAAGGTCGTTGATGCCGAGTTCACGGAGGTCAAGGACGGGAAGGGCTAACCGTCCTGACCTCCTGCATATCCCGTCGCGGCTGCATTGTCGCGGTTTCCGGCGGCGTCTGCGCGACGGGATATGTGTCCGCGTTAACCGGCGTCGCCGCCGCCGGTTAACGCGGACTTGGCCGTGTCGCCCGGATGGGCGGCGCGGCTGTTTGCATTGAGATAGCGACTCAGGGGATTCGATGGCGAAGCGCGACTACTACACGGTGCTGGGCCTCACCCGCGACGCCACCGAGGAGGACATCAAGAAGTCCTACCGGAAACTCGCGATGAAGCACCATCCGGATCGGAATCCGGACGACAAGGGCTCCGAGGCGAAATTCAAGGAGGCGAAAGAAGCCTACGAGGTTCTCACCGACGCGAAGAAGCGCGCCGCCTACGATCAGTTCGGGCACGCCGGCGTCGATCCTTCGGCCGGCTTCGGCGCGGCGGGTGCGCGCGGCTTCGGCGCTGGCCCGGAAGGATTCGGCGGTTTCGCCGACGCGTTCGGCGATATCTTCGGCGAGATCTTCGGCGCGCAGCGCGGCGGCCGCGGGAGCGGCGTCTACCGCGGTGCGGACCTCCGCTACAACCTCGAGCTCGCGTTGGAGGAGGCGGCGCGCGGCACCGAGGTGAAGATCCGCATTCCGGCGATGGAGGAATGCACGACGTGCCACGGCACGGGGGCGAAACCGGGCACGCAGCCCAAGCCTTGCGGGATGTGCCATGGTCGCGGAGAGGTGCGGGTGTCGCAGGGCTTCTTCTCGATTCAGCAGACGTGTCCGACCTGCCACGGCACGGGCAAGGTCATTCCCGACCCGTGTGCGACTTGCCATGGCGCCGGCCGCGTCAAGCAGCACAAGACGCTGTCGGTCAAGATTCCCGCCGGCGTGGACCAGGACGACCGGATCCGCCTCACCGGCGAGGGCGAAGCGGGGATGAACGGCGGACCGGCCGGCGACCTCTACGTGGTCGTGAACCTGAAGCCGCACGCGGTGTTCCAGCGCGAAGGCGGCGACCTGCATTGCGAAATGCCGATCAGCTTCGCGACGGCGGCGCTGGGCGGCGAGATCGAGATCCCGACGCTCGACGGCCATGCGAAGATCAAGGTTCCCGCCGAGACGCAGACGGGGCAGGTGTTCCGGCTCCGGGCCAAGGGCATTCGCCAGGTCCGCGGCTCGCACCAGGGCGACCTCTTCTGTCACGTCGCGATCGAAACGCCCGTCAAGCTCACCTCGCGGCAACGCGAGCTCTTGCGCGAGTTCGAAGCGATCAACGAACGCGACCCCGGCGCGCACAATCCGCGGGCGAAATCGTTCATGGACAAGGTCAGGGAGTTCTTCGCGCCGTGACCTTGCAGCGAAGGCTAACGTGGTGCCGGCGCTGAAGTGTCCTTTCTCGACTCGTCCAGTATTCGATCAAGCTGAATCACGTTTCATTCGAAGACCGCATTCGGACCCGAAGCGGAGGTTCGGGGGCGCGCAAAGCGGTCACCCGCGAAACGATCTTGCGCTCGCCCTTGACTTGCGCCACCCGTCGCACATTTCCACACGGTGCGGCGATCGCGCAAGTGTGTGCAGCACGTCCGACGGTCCCAGAGCGAGACCGCCCGGGTGGTTAACGCTGTAGAGGGTCTCCCTTCCTTGATCGTCTCAGCGACCTTGATGGCCTTGCTGGTCATTGGCGGAACGTTGAGCGGGGTCCTTCGAGGATCATATCCGTCCGCTCACTTTGCGTGCCAATGGTGGCTTTCCCGGTCATGCGCCTCAGCTTATCGCGGGCGCGGGAGAGGCGCGACATCACGGTTCCAACCGGAATTGCGAGCGACGCGGCAATCTCTTCGTAACTTAACTGCTCGACCGCGGCTAGCAGCAGGACCTCGCGCTGCTCGATGGGCAGGCGATATACCAGTTGTACCAACTCCTGCAGTTCCACGCGTTCAAGTTGATTGCCATATTCCACCACCTGCCAGGTCGCGCCCTGTTCCCCCTCGGAATCGAATGAGATATTTCCCGCCTCGCGCCGGGCGAGCGCACGTTGGTTTGCGTGGACGTTATGCATGATCGTGAACAACCATGCGCGCAGGTCGGACCCTGCACGCCATAGGCTTCGTTTATCCCACGCGCGCAAGAGCGTGTCTTGCACGAGATCGTCGGCGCTGGTTGCGCTTCCGGTCAGAACGCGCGCGTAGCGGCGCAGCCGAGGAATTGCGGCGACCAAGTCGGCTTGCGGGAGTGCGGCAGCGGCAGAAGAGACGTGGGACGGCACGGTGGCTGTGCCCCGATTTCTCACGAATCGCGAACCAAGGGCACTTGCGGAAGCCTCTTGGTCCGCGTCGCCTTTAATGGCCCAGGGTCGGATTGAAGTAGAAGAAGTAGTCGGCGGTGTAATCCGCAAACGCCTGATTACCGAGGTCCGTCGGCGACGCACAGCCCGTCGATGGTGCGAGCCCTCCAACGGTGTTCAGCCGCTGGATGAAGGTGGTCTTCGTCAGCGTGTCGCCACCGGTGGGTCCGTCTGCGGCTCCCACCACATCGAGCAGGAGCCAGGTAATCGAATTCGGGTCGACGGTGGCCGCCCCATTGGATCCGTCCGGGCCGGAGTGCACCTTGGCCCAGACGGTGCTCGTGTCGCGGTGCTGCCACGTCGCGCGAATCGCGCCATCGGCCACCACCGTTGGGCTAGTGTTAGGGTCAAGTGGGTTGGGGTTGGGGCTGAAGAAGTGGGTGATGATTTGACCACCATCCTCGCCGAACAGCGTGGCCTCCGGCGTGAAGAGCACATAGGCGACGCCAGACGGTGAGGAGGCTGAGGGCCTGCAGACGTAGTTCTGGGTGCCGAAGGCATGACCCACGAGGAACGCCTTGTTCCCCGCTGGCACCTTGATGTTGGCCGGCACGGGCGGCGGTGTAATTTGGCCGGCGTAAGCGGGCTGCAACGACGAGACCGCGAAAGCCATGGCGAGAGTCGTGGCGCAAGCGGCGGGGATGATACGACGCGTGGCCTGACTCGAAACTCGATTCCAGTTCTTCAAAACCATTCTCCTTCGCGCAACGTGCGCGGTCTGTGGGTTGACACTGAACTCTCCGCCAAGCCGGATTGCAGTTGAGTCTAGTTGGCAAGTGCGGCGGGAGAACTTCATCTCTAGGCCATCTTGTTTCGTTTGTTTCGTGCGCCTCGGGCGGCTGTCGAATGATTCGAGGCGAGCCTCGCGTGTTCAGTCACGACGGTCGGTTGCGTCATGACTACTCCGTTGCCACGGGCGTCCCCTGGTCATGGAAGAAGAGGTAGTCGGCCTCGGCGCGCTATTGCGCGCGGGCTGCAGTGGACGTCAACCAGAACGCGTGGACCGCGCGGAGAATACAAGCTTGGGTCAATGTTGATGACCGCTTTGGAGCATCAATTTGAAGGGCTGCTCTTGGCATCGGGATCGCATGTTAGATTGCTTTTGTGAGCGAGCGCCGGACCGACCGTTGAACCGCAGTGCGACCTGCGATGTCGTCGTCATCGGCGCCGGCGCCGCCGGGATGATGTGTGCGGCACAGGTGGGTCAGCGCGGTCGACGCGTGGTGCTGATCGAGCACTACCCCGTACTAGGCGAAAAGATCCGGATCTCGGGCGGCGGCCGTTGCAATTTCACGAACGCCAACGCGGGTCCAGCCAACTACCTGTCACGGAATCCGGATTTCTGCCGCTCGGCGCTCGCGCGCTACACGCCGCGCGACTTCATTGCGCTCGTCGATCGTTACCGGATCCGCTACCACGAGAAGAAGCTGGGGCAGCTCTTCTGCGACGAGACGGCGCGCGACATCATCGCAATGCTCGAGTCCGAGTGCGAACGCGGTCGCGTACAGTGGAAGATGCCATGTCGGGTGGACGGGATCGCGCGCGAGGGCGATGGGTGGCGCGTCGCGACACCGGCGGGCCAATTCCGGGCCGCATCGGTCGTCATCGCGACCGGCGGCTTGACGGTGCCGAAAATAGGCGCCACGCCATTCGGCTATCGCATTGCCGAAGAGTTCGGCCTGCGAGTCGTTCCGCCGCGGCCGGCGCTGGTGCCGCTCGCATTCCAGCCGGAGGACCTTTCGCGCTACGGCGATCTGGCCGGCATCTCACTCGACGCCGAGGTGTCGTGCAACGGCGGCCGCTTTCGCGACAACCTTCTGTTCACCCACCGCGGGCTCTCCGGCCCGGCGATCCTGCAGATCTCGTCGTACTGGAATGGCAGGGATCCGTTGACGATCGATCTTCTGCCCGGGACCGACGCGGCGGCGTGGCTCCTTGGCAAGCGCGATTCCTCGGCGCGCCTTGACAACGTTCTTGCCGAGCGCCTGCCGCAGCGCTTTGCGCAGCAGTGGTGTGCGGCACATGGCGCGGCACTGCCGATGCGCGAAATCCCCGAGAAGGATCTGCGCGCACTTACCGCGCGGCTGCGGGCGTGGACCGTGCTGCCGTCGGGCACGCTCGGGTACAACAAGGCAGAAGTGACCCTGGGCGGGATTGATACGCGCGATCTGTCGTCGAGGACGATGGCAGCCAACGACGTGCCGGGCCTCTTCTTCATCGGCGAAGTCGTCGACGTCACCGGCTGGCTCGGCGGCTACAATTTCCAGTGGGCGTGGGCATCGGGTCATGCCGCCGGGCAATTTGCCTAGCGCATTCCGTTCCGCTTACGATTGTTGGTCCGACCGTCGAGGGAGCCTTCCGTGCTCGTCCGTAATAGCGTGGCAATCCTTGCGTTCGTGTTTTCGGCGGTCGCGGCTGCCCAGATCAAAGTCGGCCTCATGGTGTCGGCGACCGGCCCGACCACGGCGATCGGCATTCCGCAGCAGAACACCGGCGTGCTCCTGCCGACGCGAATCGCCAATGCGACGGTCGAGTACATCCAGCTCGACGATGGCGGCGACACCACCCGCGCCGTGCAGAACGCGAAAAAACTGCTGCAGGAATACAACGTCGATGCGCTGATCGGCCCATCGACGACGCCCAATGCCCTCGCGATCCTCGATCTCGTCGCGGAGGGCAGGGTGCCGCTTCTAGCGACCGTGGGGACGTCGAGCGTCATCGAGCCGATGGACGCGAAGCGCAAATGGGTGTTCAAGACGACGCAGAACGACGACCTCATCGCCGCGGCGCTCGTAGCGCACATGGCGAAGGCCGGCGTGAAGACCGTCGGATTCATCGGCTTCAAGGACCCCTACGGCGAGAACTGGCAGCGTGTTTTCACGCCGATCGCGGAGCGGGCCGGCATCCGGCTCGTGGCCGCCGAGTTCTACCAACGCACGGATCAGAGCGTCACCGGACAGGCGCTCAAGTTGATCGCCGCGAAGCCCGACGCGGTTCTCGTTGCCGGCGTCGGCGGTCCCGGCGTGCTGCCGGAGACGACGCTTCGCGATCTGGGCTACAAGGGCGCGATCTACCAGACGCATGGCGTGGCGACCGACGACTTCATCCGGCTCGGCAAGGACAAGGTCGAAGGCACGGTGCTCGCGGCCGGGCCGATGCTGGTGATCGATGAGGTGAGCGACGCGAATCCCGTGAAGAAGGTCGCGCAAAACTACATCGCCGCCTACGAAAAGCAGTTCAAGCGGAAGCCCGCGACCTTCGGCGCGAACACCTGGGATGCCGGCATCATCCTCGAGCGGGCGATCCCCGTCGCGCTCGCGCAGGCGAAGCCCGGAACCGAAGCATTCCGCACGGCGCTTCGCGACGCGATCGAGAAGGAACGCGAGATCGTCGGCTGCCAGGGCGTGTTCAACATGTCGCCGACCAACCACAACGGCATGGACGAGCGTGCGCGCGTGCTCGTCATCGTCAAGGACGGCAAGTTTCGGCTGTTGCGCGAATGAGCACGGCGGAACCGGAGCCCGAAGGGCGCGTCACGGCCCGCTCGAGCCGTGGGCCGTTGGTCCGGCGTATCGAGCATTTTCGATCGTAGAAGGCGACGACGAGTGACTTCCGCGCAGACTCCCGTTGTCGGCATTCTTCTGGCCGCGGGGCGAGCAACGCGCTTCGGCGGCGCCAAGCTGCTCGCGGTCCTGCCCGGAAGCGACGTCGCCGGTGAATGCATCGGCGCGGCCTCCGCCCGGCACCTGCTGGCCGCGGTACCGGACGTTGTGGCCGTGGTGCGGCCGGACGATCCGGCGCTCGCCTCGGCGCTGGGGGCCGTCGGAGCGCGCGTCCTGCGTTGCGCGAACGCCGACGAGGGGATGGGCGCGAGCCTCGCGTGCGCCGCGCGCGCCACGCCGAACGCGGCAGCATGGGTCGTCGCGCTTGCCGACATGCCGTGGATCACGTCGGAAACGATCGCGCGCGTCGTGGCGGCGCTCGCCGGCGGCGCGTCGGTCGCGGCCCCGTTTCACGGCGGCGAGCGCGGCCATCCGGTGGGATTCGGCAGGCCCTGCTACGAATCACTCGCCGCGCTGACGGGCGACGAGGGAGCGAAATCGGTGGTCGCCGCGTATCGCGACCGCGTCGTGCGCATCGACGTCGACGATCCGGGAATCCTGCGCGACGTCGATACGGCCGCGGATCTGTAGTGGTCCGCTCGCGGGCCGCAGCCGCCGATCAGCCCTCGGGCTGCCACATGTCGCCCTGGCGGCCGACGATCCGGTTCTCCTCCTCCTGCATCCGCCACCAGTTGCGAAGCTCGGGCTCCTCGAGCGGGCGCGAGATGAGGAACCCCTGGGCCTCCTCGCAGCCGTGGCGCTTGAGGAAATCGAACTGCGCCGCGGTCTCGATGCCTTCGGCGATCACCCGCAGCCCGAGCGAATGCGACAGCGCGATGATCGCCTGCGTGATCGCCTCGTCGTTGCGGTTCTGCTCGAGGCCATGGACGAACCGCTGGTCGATCTTCACCGCCTGGATCGGCAGCCGGGCGAGATAGGACAGGCTCGAGTAGCCGGTGCCGAAGTCGTCGACGGTGATCGATACGCCGCGCTGCTTCAGCTTCACGAGCGTCGCGACGGCCTTTTCCGGATGCGTGATGATCACGCTCTCGGTGATCTCGAGATCGAGATAGTGCGCGGGCAGCCCGCTCGCCGACAGCGCCTCGTCGACGATCGCCGAGCCAGCTGTCGTGCTGGAGCTGCTGCACCGACAGGTTGACCGAGAGCCGCAGCATCATCCCCTGCCGGTGCCACGCGACGACCTGCCGGCAGGCGTCGCGCAGCACGCGAGCGCCCAGCGCCTGGATCATCCCGGATTCCTCGGCGATCGGGATGAACTCGGACGGCGAGATGACGCCGCGCTCGGGGTCGCGCCAGCGCAGCAGCGCCTCGACGCCGACGGCGCGCCCGCTCTGCATCTCGATCTGCGGCTGGTAGACGAGGAAGAACTCGTCTTCCATCAGCCCGCGCCGCATGTCGGTTTCGAGCTGCAGCCGCAGCTGGACCCGCGCGTTCATGTCGGCGGTGTAGAAGCGGTACGCGTTGCGCCCGGCTTCCTTCGCCGCGTACATCGCCGTGTCGGCCTGCTTGATGAGGCTCACCGGATCGGTCGCGTCGAGCGGATACATCGACACGCCGATCGAGCAAGTCAGCGTCGGCGTCTGGTCGGACAGGCGAAACGGCGCGAGGAACGACTCGCGCACGCGCGCCAATACCGTCATCGTCTCGAACGTCGCGTGCGGCGGGATCGAGGCCGGGCAGGATCAGCACGAACTCGTCGCCTCCCAGCCGCGCGACGGTGTCCGATTCGCGCACCGCCGCAGTCAGCCGCTGCGCGACCGCCTGCAGCAGCTGGTCGCCGGAGTCGTGGCCCAGCGTGTCGTTGATCCGCTTGAAGTGATCGAAGTCGAGGAACAGGCAGGCGACGTGCGTGCCGTCGCGCTGCGCCTGGGCGAGGATCTGCTTCAGCCGCTGGTTCAGGAGCGAACGATTGGGCAGCCCCGTCAGGATGTCGTGCTGCGCGAGCTTGTACGCGTGGGCCGTCGCGATCTCGAGCTCCTTGGTCCGCTGCGCGACCTTGTCCTCCAGCGTGCGCTGGTACGTCGCCACCTCCGCCTGCGATTCGGACAGGCGCTGCGTCATGTGGTTGAACGTGTGGGTGAGCAGGCCGAGCTCGTCGGCGGAGCTTGCGGGCACGTAGACGTCGAGCTTGCCGGAGCCTACGGCGCGCGCGGCGCGCATCAGGCGTCGCATCGGAGCGACGAGCCGGCGGGTGAGCATCAGCGTCGCGCCGATCGCCATCACGACCAGCAGGGCGACGACCGTGAGCGCGCCGATCAGGGTCTTCCTGAATTGCGCCTGCTGCCGCTCGAACGTCATGCCGATGCGGATGAATCCGACCGGCACGCGGGCAAGCGGCGCCGCGCCCGCGACGTCGCCCGGAGGATCGGCTTCCCCTCTTGGCGCCATGACCGCCGGTGCGTCGGGGGCGGCGCTCGCAACGCGCGTGATCAGATCGATGTAGCGGCGTCCCTGAATCACGACGTCCGACGAACGGAACGTACCCGGAGCCGGAACCGTGCCGTTCGCGATCGCCGGCAGCGCGACGTCGCGCAACGAATCGACGAACCTGCGGTCGAGAATTGCCTTCCGCGCTGGATCGAGCACCGCGACGTAGGCGAAATCGCCACCCGCTTCGAGATTGTCGAGCACTGCCTCCAGCCGCACCCGATCCGCATTGGAGAGGCCTTCCTGCGACATCTCGGCCAGCATCGCGAGAACGGTCGATCCTTGCGAGCGCAGCTCGCTCTCGTCGACGCGCCACCGCTGCCACAGGTAAAAACCGGTCGTGGCCGCAGCGGTCACCAGGATCAGCAGGAAGGTGAGCAGGTTTAGCTTGGTCAGCAGCGGCCAGCGCACCGGCGGGAGGTTGAGCGGCGAAATCGTGTCCGTCGCAAGCGGCCCGAAGCGTCGACGCAAGCGCTTCACGATGCTGCCTCTGCCCGGGCGTCATCCGGCCGATGCGCGGTCGCGCGCCTGCGCACCACGCATGCGTCCCGCGGCGGGCCGGCGGGAGCCTCCCGCGTTCCGGTTCCAGTCGTGATCACCGTGCTCCCGTGCCTTCAGCTGCGCGAGTCGCTGCCGGATCGTCCGGGCGTCTCGCGGCGTCCCGCGCTGCCGCGTCCGGCGTGCGCTGTGCCCTCGGCGGCGGCGGAGGATATAAGCATACACCGTGCCACGTGCCGAGTCGCCGCTCTGCACCGGCCGACGGTGAACGGGACGGGCGACCGAATCGCGAGAGGTGCAATGGTCGCAGGGAACGCGCCACCACTGCCGAGCTGCGCGGCAACGCGCTCCGTCGCGGTCACGCAATGATTTCGAGCGGGATCTTGCCGATGCGCTGCTGCCACTCTCGCGGCCCGGTCTGATGCACGGAGACTCCCTTCGCATCGACGGCGACGGTCACGGGCATGTCCTTGACGTCGAATTCGTAGATCGCTTCCATCCCGAGGTCGCCGAACGCGACGATGCGCGAGCCCTTGATCGCCTTCGATACGAGATACGCAGCGCCGCCGACCGCCATCAGATACGCCGCCTTGTGCCGGCGGATCGCCTCGATCGCGACGGGGCCGCGCTCGGCCTTGCCGATCATTGCAATGAGGCCCGTCTTGGCGAGCATCATTTCGGTGAACTTGTCCATCCGCGTCGCGGTGGTCGGACCTGCGGGGCCGACGGCCTCGTCGCGCACGGGATCGACGGGACCGACGTAGTAGATGACCCGGTTGGCGAAATCGACCGGCGGCGATTCACCCTTCGCGAGCATATCGGCGATGCGCTTGTGTGCGGCATCGCGACCCGTAAGCATCTTCCCGCTCAGCAGAAGCGTCTGCCCCGGGGTCCACGCCGCCACCTCGGCGGGTGTCAGCGTGTCGAGGTTCACGCGCGTCGCCGCGGCGGACGGAGTCCACTCGACTTTCGGCCAGCGGGACAGATCGGGCGGTGAAAGCTCTGCCGCACCGCTGCCGTCGAGCATGAAGTGTGCATGGCGCGTCGCAGCGCAATTGGGAATCATCCCGACGGGCTTCGACGCCGCGTGGGTCGGATAATCGAGGATCTTCACGTCGAGTACCGTGGACAACCCGCCCAAGCCCTGAGCGCCGATGCCGAGCGCATTCGCCGCCTCGAAGATCTCGATGCGCAGTTCCTCGAGCGCGTTCTTCGGGCCGCGTCGCTTCAGCGCGTGCATGTCGATCGGCTCCATCAGCGACTCTTTGGCGAGCAAAATGGCCTTCTCCGCCGTGCCGCCGATGCCGATGCCGAGCATTCCGGGCGGGCACCAGCCGGCGCCCATCGTGGGCAGCGTCTTGACGACCCAGTCGACGATCGAGTCGGATGGATTCAGCATCGTGAATTTCGACTTGTTCTCCGAGCCGCCGCCCTTCGCCGCGATCTTTACCTCGACGGTATTGCCGGGGACGAGGTCGAAATGAACGACAGCGGGCGTGTTGTCCTTCGTGTTCTTTCGAGCGCCCGCCGGATCGGCGACGATCGACGCGCGGAGCTTGTTGTCCGGGTGCGTGTACGCGCGTCGAACGCCCTCGTTGACCATCTCCGCGATCGGCATCGTCACGCCTTCCCAGCGGACATCCATGCCCACCCTGACGAAAGCGACGACGATCCCGGTATCCTGGCAGATCGGGCGATGGCCTTCGGCGCACATCCGCGAATTGGTGAGGATCTGCGCGATTGCGTCCTTCGCCGCGGGTGACTGCTCGGCGGCATAGGCATCGCCCAGCGCTTCGATGTAATCCTGCGGGTGGTAATACGAGATGTACTGGAGCGCGTCGGCAACGCTGTCGATGAGGTCCTGCTGGCGGATGGCAGTCATGATCGTCCTGCGCAAAGGTGGCAGATGCCAGACGAGTTTAGCACCGGCCACCGCGACGGCAGCGGCCCGTCGACCGATCCCGCTGTCGCCCGGGGGACAGTTCGGGGCGGCGGATCGCTCGCCCGAACGCGCTGCGGGCTCGGGATGACGACCCTTGCGCTGTATCAACCTTCGCGCGTTGCGCAGGATGCGGGCTGTTGGTTAGACTCCCAAGTCGCATCGAGGCCAAAGGCCGGGCGCGGCGCGTCCGACGGAACCCCTAACAGGAGAATCCAGCATGTCCACGATCGAGTCGGTGTCCACCGAATCCCGGATCTTCGAGCCGCCGCGCGAATTCGTCGCACAGGCGAATGTCAAGAAGGCCGACTTCGACGCGCTCAACGCAAGCGCCGCGAAGGACTTCGCCGGCTTCTGGGCAAAGCATGCGCGCGACGAGATCCAGTGGCACAAGCCGTTCACGCAATCGCTCGACGAGTCCAACGCGCCGTTCTACAAGTGGTTCGAGGACGGCGAGCTCAACGTCTCCTACAACTGCCTCGACCGCAATCTCTCGAACGGCAACGCCGAGAAGGTCGCGATCATCTTCGAGGCGGACGACGGGGCCGTCACCAAGGTCACTTATCGCGACCTCTACCATCGCGTCTGCCGGCTCGCGAACGGTTTGAAATCGCTCGGAATCCGCAAAGGCGACCGCGTCCTCATCTACGTTCCGATGTCGATCGAAGGCATCGTGGCGATGCAGGCGTGCGCGCGAATCGGCGCGACGCATTCGGTCGTCTTCGGCGGCTTCTCCGCCAAGTCGCTGCAGGAGCGGATCATCGATGCCGGGGCCGTGGCGGTGATCACCGCTGACGAGCAGGCGCGCGGCGGGAAGCATCTGCCGTTGAAGGCGATCGTCGACGAAGCGCTCGGCATGGGCGGCTGCGAGAGCATCCGCAGCGTGATCGTCTACCGGCGCACCGGCGGCAGCATCGCGTTTTCGCCACCGCGCGACCTGTGGCTGCACGAGCTCGTGGCAAAGCAGGCCGACACCTGCGAGCCGGAGTGGGTCGGCGCCGAGCATCCGCTGTTCATCCTCTATACGTCGGGCTCGACCGGCACGCCCAAGGGCGTCCAGCACAGCTCCGGGGGTTACCTGCTGTGGGCGATGCTGACGATGCGTTGGGTCTTCGACATCAAGCCGACCGACGTCTTCTGGTGCACCGCCGACATCGGCTGGGTGACCGGCCATACCTACATCACCTACGGTCCGCTCGCGGTCGGGGCCACCGAAGTCGTGTTCGAAGGCGTCCCGACCTATCCCGACGCGGGGCGCTTCTGGCAGACGATCGCGAAGCACAAGGTCAATATCTTCTATACGGCGCCGACCGCCATCCGCTCGCTCATCAAGGCCTCGGGCGTCGCGCCGCAGACCGCGCCGACGAACTACGACCTGTCGAGCCTGCGCCTGCTCGGCACCGTCGGCGAGCCGATCAATCCCGAGGCGTGGATGTGGTACCACACGAACGTCGGCGGCGGCCGCTGCCCGATCGTCGACACGTGGTGGCAGACGGAAACGGGCGGCCACCTGATCTCGCCGCTGCCGGGGGTTACGCCGCTCGTTCCCGGCTCGTGCACGCTGCCTCTGCCGGGCATCATGGCCGCGATTGTCGACGAGACCGGCCACGACGTCGAGAATGGTCACGGCGGCATTCTCGTGATCAAGCGGCCGTGGCCGGCAATGATCCGCACGATCTGGGGCGACCCGGAGCGCTATCGGAAGTCCTACTATCCCGAGGAGCTGGGCGGCACGCTCTATCTCGCGGGCGACGGCTCGGTGCGCGACAAAGCGCACGGGTATTTCACGATCATGGGCCGCATCGACGACGTGCTGAACGTCTCCGGCCACCGGCTGGGCACGATGGAGATCGAGTCGGCGCTCGTCGCCAATCCTCTCGTCGCCGAGGCCGCCGTCGTCGGTCGGCCCGACGACATGACCGGCGAGGCCGTGTGCGCATTCGTCGTGCTTAAGCAGACATCGGCCCGACGGCGCCGAAGGCGAGAAGATCGCCAAGGCAGCTTCGCGACTGGGTCGGCAAGGAAATCGGCCCCATCGCAAAGCCGAAGGACATCCGCTTCGGCGACAATCTGCCGAAGACGCGCTCGGGCAAGATCATGCGCCGACTGCTTGCGTTCGCTCGCGAAGAACGAGGAGATCACGCAGGATACGTCGACGCTCGAGAATCCCGCGATCCTTGAGCAGCTGAAGCAGGTGCTCTAGGCTGATGCCAGTCGCGGCCGACGCGGCGGCGCGGATGCCCCCACGAGGCGGGCGGGCTCGTCGCCGTCCGCTTGGCGTAGCCTAGCCCGCCGGCGGAACGGTGTCGGCGAACGAAGGTCGCGCGCCGAGCTTCTCGGCCAGCTTGGCGAGATTCGGATGCGCGTCGCGCCAATCGACGTCGGAGAAGCGCAAGTCGAGATACCCGAGCGCACAACCGGTGGCTATATCGGCCAGCGAATAGGATTCGCCGTTGCACCACGGCCGCTCGTCGAGGTCGCGCGCCATTTCGACGACGCCGCGTGTGACCTTGTCGCGCTGGCGCTCGATCCAGTCCTTGCTTTGCTGCCGAGCGGGCCGTTTGCTCTCCAGAACGATGGCGGCGGCGGCGTCGCAGATGCCGTCGGCGAGCGCCTCCCAGCGTTTTACCGCGATGCGCTGCCGCGATGGCTCCGGGATCAGCCGGCTCACCGGGCTCACCGTGTCGAGATATTCGACGATGACGCGCGAGTCATAGAGATGCGTGCCGTCGTCGAGCACCAGCACCGGAATCTTGCCGAGCGGGTTGTATTCGGTCACCGCGTTGCCGGCCGCCCACGGCGAATCGACGACGAGCGAGAACTCGATCTTCTTTTCGGCGAGCGCGATGCGCACCTTGCGCACGTACGGGCTCGTCAGCGAAGCGATCAGTTTGAGCAAGGGGCGGCGCGCGGGGGGAAAATCGGGAGTTGAAGTATAGCATCGGCGGCGCCGCTCCCGGTCGCGACCGCGCACTCGCGCGTGCTACACTCGCAGTGGAGCTCGTCAGACCTACCTGCAACGCGCCGACATGCCGACGTCCGCTCTCCGATGTCCGGTTCCCTCTCCACGCTGACTGCCCTCTCGCCGCTCGACGGTCGCTACGCCGCGAAGGTCGAGGCGCTGCGCGAGCATTTCAGCGAGTTCGGGCTGATCCGCGCGCGCGTGCGCATCGAGATCGCGTGGCTCGTCGCGCTCGCCCTCGAACCCGGGATTCCCGAAGTCGCGCCGTTCTCGGATTCCGCAGCGTGCGGCGCTCGACGCCGTGGCTGCATCGTTCGCGCCCTCCGATGCCGAGCGCGTGAAGGCGATCGAGCGGACGACGAATCACGACGTCAAGGCGATCGAATATTGGCTGAAGGAGCGCTTTGCGGGCGTCCCCGAGATCGCGCGCGTCGGCGAATTCATCCATTTCGCATGCACGTCCGAGGACATCAACAATCTCGCGCACGGGTTAATGCTCGCGCGAGGCGCGCCGGTCGATCCTGCTGCCCACGCTGGCGGAGATCGCGGCGCCGCGTGCGCGATCTCGCGCGCGCGCACGCGGATCTGCCGATGCTCGCGCGCACGCATGGCCAGCCCGCGACGCCGACGACGCTCGGCAAGGAGATGGCGAACGTCTACGCCCGGCTCGAGCGGCAGATCGCCGCGATCTCCCACGTGCCGATCAAGGGCAAGCTGAACGGCGCGGTCGGCAACTACAATGCCCACGTCGTCGCCTACCCGGACGTCGACTGGGAGCGGCTCGCTGCCAAGGTCGTCAACGGTGCTCGGGCTCGAGTTCAACCCCTACACGACGCAGATCGAGCCGCACGACTACATGGCGGAACTGTTCGACGCCGTCGCGCGCGCCAACACGGTGCTGATCGATCTCGACCGCGATCTCTGGGGATACATTTCGCTCGGGTATTTCCGGCAGCGGACGAAGCGAAGGCGAAGTCGGATCATCGACGATGCCGCACAAGGTCAATCCGATCGACTTCGAGAACTCCGAAGGCAATCTGGGGCTCGCCAACGCGCTGCTGCGGCACATGGCCGAAAAGCTGCCCATTTCGCGGTGGCAGCGTGACCTGACCGATTCGACCGTCCTGCGCAACATGGGCGTGGCGCTCGGCCACACGGTGCTCGGCTGGGTTTCCCTTCGGCAGGGCCTCGACCGGCTCGCCGTCGACGAGGCGAGCATCGCTGCCGACCTCGATGCCAACTGGGAAGTGCTGGCGGAGCCGATCCAGACCGTCATGCGCCGCTACGGCGTCGCCAATCCTTACGAGCAGCTGAAGGCGCTGACCCGCGGTCGAACGGGAATGACGCGCGCCAGCGCTGCACGCCTTCATCGACGGCCTTGCGCTGCCGACGGACGCGAAAGCGCGCCTGAAATCGCTCACGCCATCCACGTACATCGGCAAGGCGGGAGTGCTCGCGAAGCGCATTTAGGATTGGCCGCGGTCGACCGACGACCGCGCGGAACGACATGGCCGTGCACGCGACCACCGGCATCGTCACGTTCCTCTTGACCGACATCGAGGGGAGCACGCGGCTTTGGGAGGAAGAGCCCGCGCGAATGCCGGAGGCGCTCTCGCGGCACGATGCGCTGGTGCGCGCGGCGGTCGCCGTGCATCGGGGCACCATCGTCAAGATGGCGGGCGACGGCGTCCACGCGGCCTTCGACGATCCACTGGATGCCGTAGCGGCGACGCTCGAATTCCAGCAAGCGCTCGAAGACCCCGGCGCGACCAACGGCATCCGCTTTCGCGTGCGCTGCGGTCTTCACGCGGGTGTCGCCGAGGGCCGCGACAACGACTATTTCGGCAGCACCGTCAACCGCGCCGCACGGATCATGGGCGCGGCGCACGGCGGCCAGGTGCTCCTGTCGCAAGTGATGGCCGAGCTCGTTGGCGATCGACTCCCCGCGGGGGCTTCGCTGCGTGACCTGGGCTCGATCCGGCTGCGCAGTCTCGCCCATCCGGAGCACCTGCATCAACTCGTCCACCCGCAGCTGCGGCGCGACTTTCCGCCGCTGCGCTCGCTCGAGATCGCTCCCAACAACCTGCCGCAGCAGTTCACGTCGTTCATCGGCCGCGAGCGCGAGCGCGCAGAAGCGCTGCGGCTTCTGTCGGGCCCGCGCCTCTTGACGCTCACCGGGCCCGGCGGGATCGGCAAGACGCGATTGTCGCTGCAGGTCGCCGCCGATGTGATGGACGCGTATCCGGACGGAACCTGGTTCGTCGATCTCTCGCCGGTGACGGATGCCGCGCTGGTGCCGCAAACGGTCGCGCGCGTGCTCGGCGTGCAGGAAGTCAAGGACACGCCCTTGGTGCAGACGCTCTGCGCGCATCTCGCGCCGCGCCGCCTGCTTGTCGTGCTCGACAACTGCGAGCATCTCGTCGACGCGTGCGCGACGCTGCTCGGCGCGCTGCTGCACGCGGCGCCCGGCGCGCGTTTCCTCGCGACGAGCCGGGAGCCGCTCAACATCGTCGGCGAGCAGGCCTATCCGCTGCGGCCGCTTTCGCTTCCCGATCCGGCGGCGGGCGGCGAAGGCATCGCGCGCTCCGAGGCGATCCGGCTGTTCGTCGAGCGCGCCCGGCTGCAGAGACCGGATTTCGCGCTTACCGACCGGCAGGCGCCGGCGGTGGTCCGGATCTGCATGCGGCTCGACGGCATTCCGTTGGCCCTCGAGCTCGCCGCCGCGAGGATCGGCACGCTGCCCGTGGGCAAGATCGCCGAGAGGCTCGACGATCGCTTCCGGCTGCTTTCGGGCGGCGCGGTTACCGGGTTGCCGCGCCAGCAGACGCTGCGGGCGATGGTCGATTGGAGCTTCGATCTGCTCTCCGAAGCGGAGAAGTCGCTGTTCGCGCGCCTTTCGGTGTTCTCCGGCGGCTTCACGCTCGAGGCCGCGGAGAACATCTGCGCGACCGGCGCGATCGGCGCGACCGAGCGGGGCGACGTCCTCGACCGGCTGTCGAGCCTCGTGTCGAAGTCGCTCGTCACGTTCGATGCCGACGCGGATCGGTATCGGATGCTGGAAACTATCGGCGAGTACGCGCGCGGCAAGCTCGAGGAGAGCGGCGATGCGCCGATGATCCGCCGCCGTCACCGGGACGCGTACGCCGCGCTGGCGCGCGAAGCCGAGTCGACGCTCGCCGGCGGCACGCAACAGGCGCACTGGCTCTCGCGCCTCGAGGCGGAACACGACAACCTGCGCGCAGCCCTCTCCTACAGCCTGGGGGGCCCCGAGGGGGCGAAGACGGCGCTCGCGATGTGCGGTGAGCTCTATCTGTTCTGGGTGCATCGCGGCCATCATCGCGAAGGCTACCGCTGGTGCGAGACCACGATCGCGCTCAACGCGGATCACGCCGCCTCCGCTGCGGGCGCCAAGGCGTTGCTCGGCGCGGGAACGCTCGCCACCTATGTCGGCGACCAGGTCGCGGCCCAGGCATCGCTCGAGCGGGCGCTCGCGATGAGCCGCGAACTGCGCGACCGCGCGCTGGAGGCGCGCGCGCTCAACAATCTCGCGACCGCCGCGTTCAATCGCCGCAACTTTGCCGAAGCCCAGGCGTTGCTCGAGGACGCGGTAATCGTCAATCGCGAGCTCGGCAACCAGACGCACGAGATCATCAATCTCGTCAACCTCGGCAACGCCGCGAACAGCCTCGGCAATTTCGCGCAGGCGGCCGCGCCGCTCGAACGCGCGCTGGCCCTTAGCCGAGCCATGGGGATGCGCGTGCTGGAGTCCGACGTCCTCGGCCATCTCGCCATGCAGGCGCAATATCGCGGCGACTACGTCACGGCGCAGGCGCAAGGCGAGGAGGCGCTGGCGATCGACCGCGAGATGGGCGTCCGGAGCCACGAGGCGCAGAAGCTCCTGCGTCTGGCCGAGATCGGCATCGTCCGAGGCGACGCGAAGGGAGCTCGGGCGCGCCTTGTGGAGGCGCTTACGCTCAATCGCGATCTTGGAAGCGTCGCGGGAATCGCCGATGCGCTCGACCTTGTGGCGACCATTGCAGTGGGGCAGGGCGAGCACCGGCACGGCGCCATCTTCGCCGGCGTCGCCGACCTGCTTCGGACGCGATCGGGCAATGCCGTCCTACCCGTCGATCAGCCGGGCCACGATGCGTGCCGCAGCCGCTGCCGCGAGGCCCTCGGGCCGCTCGCATGCGAGGAGGCGTTCGCCGCCGGGCGCGCGATGGCGACCGATGATGCGGTCGGCGAAGCGCTCAGGTTCCTCGGTGCCGGTCAATCCGGGATCGTTCCGAACCCGGGCGGCGCATCCTGAGGCGGACGGCGGCCTCCCCGTCAGCGCGGGCACCGGGCTCTGATCCGGCTTCGCCGTTCCGTGATGAATGTCGTTGCTGCCGGGATCAGCGACACGATGACAATGCCGACGACGATCAGCGTCAGGTTGTGCTTGACCCAGGGGATGTTGCCGAAGAGGTAGCCGGCGTAGGAGAGCGACGCGATCCAGGCGACGGCGCCGATCACGTTGAACGACAGGAAACGGTAATAGCGCATTCCCGCGACCCCGGCGAGAAATGGTGCGAACGTGCGGATGATCGGCACGAAACGGCCGATGATGATCGTGACGCCGCCGTACTTGTCGTAGAACGCCTGCGTGCGGCGCAGGTGCGCCTGCTTGAACCAGCGTGAATCGGGTCTGTCGAACACGCGGGGCCCGATGTAGTGGCCGACCGAGTAGTTGATGGTATCGCCGAGAATCGCCGCGATGGTCAGCACGACGACCAGCACGTGGATGTTGAGATCGGCGGTCGCGACGACGGTGCCGGAAATGAACAGAATCGAATCGCCGGGCAGGAACGGGAACACGACGAGGCCCGTTTCGGCGAAGATGATGAGGAACAGCAGCCCGTACAGCCACTGTCCGTATTGCACCGCCAGCTGCGCGACCGACTGGTCGAGCGCCAGCAGCGAATAGAAGAGCGTCGTCAGCATCTGGGGTCAGAGACGACTTTTCGGCGTGCGATGCGCAAGCGGAACCATCGAACGAAAAAATCGCCTCCGGCCCCGGTCTCAGGGCAGGATCTTCTCGGCGCCGCCCTCGCCGCGGCGCTCCGGCTTGACCAGGTCCTCGCGCGACACGCCGAGCCACATCACGAGCGGCGCCATCACGAGCACCGAGGAATAGATGCCGAAGCAGATGCCGATCGTGAGCGCGAGCGCGAAGTAGTGGAGGGTCTCCCCGCCGAAGAACAGAATCGAGAGCACCATCATCAGCGTCATGCCGTGGGTGATGATCGTCCGCGAGATCGTGCTCGTGATCGCGTTGTCGATCACGTGGGTCACCGTGGCCTTGCGCATCTTGCGGAAGTTCTCGCGGATCCGATCGGCGATCACGACCGACTCGTTGACCGAATAGCCGAGCACTGCCAGCACGGCGGCCAGCACGGGGAGCGAGAATTCCCACTGGAAGAAGGCGAAAAAGCCGAGAATGATGACCACGTCGTGGAGGTTGGCGATGATCGCGGCGACCGCGAAGCGCCATTCGAAGCGCAGCGCGAGGTAGCCGACGATGCCGAACGACACGAGCAGCAGCGCGAGGGCGCCGTTGTCGAACAGCTCCTTGCCGACCTGCGGGCCGACGAACTCGACCCGCTGCTGCCGCGCCGAGGGGTCGGCTTCCCGCAGAACCGCCATCACCTGATCGGACAGCTGCGCGCTCGAAAGGCCCTCTTTCAGCGGCAACCGGATCAGCGCCGTATTCGCGGTGCCGAAGCTCTGCGCGGCGTATTCGCCCAGGTTCAGCTTGTCGATCGCGGCCCGCACGTGATTGAAGTCGACAGCCTTGTCGTAGGCGACCTCGATCAGCGTTCCGCCACGGAAATCGACGCCGAGGTTCAGGCCCCTGGTGGCGAGGAAGATCACCGCGAGCACGAACGTGATTGCCGAGATCACGTTGAACACGAGCGCGTGCCGCATGAACGGGATGTCGCGCCTGATACGGAAGAATTCCATGGGTTCGCGTTCTTGTCGTCCGACGCCTCCGGGCGCCGGGTGGGTTTCAGACGAGGATGCCGAATCGAGGCCGCGACCGCGACATGAGCCGCATCGCACCGCTCATTTCGCTCCTCCGGTGCCCGCGGCGGGCTGCCAGACCTGCCCGATCGAGACCTTCGCCAGGTGCTTGCGGCTGCCGTAGATGAGGTTGACGATCCCGCGCGAGACGAACACCGCCGAGAACATCGACGTCATGATGCCGAGACAGTGGACGACCGCGAACCCTCGCACCGGTCCGGTACCGAAGATCAGGAGCGCGATGCCGGCGATGAGCGTGGTCACGTTCGAGTCGAGAATCGTGCCCCATGCGCGCTCGTAGCCGGCGGAGAGCGCCGCGTGCGGCGTCGCCCCCCAGCGCAACTCCTCGCGGATTCGCTCGTTGATCAGAACGTTGGCGTCGATGGCCATGCCGAGCGTGAGCGCGATCGCGGCGATGCCGGGCAGCGTCAGCGTCGCCTGCATCATCGACAGTATTGCCACCAGAAGCAGCAGATTGACCGACAGCGCGATGGTCGAGATGAGGCCCATCAACAAGTAATAGCTGCACATGAAGACCGCCATCACGACGAACCCGTAGCGCACCGAATTGAAGCCCTTGTCGATGTTCTCCTTGCCCAGGGAGGGGCCGACGGTACGCTCTTCGACGATCTCCATCGGCGCCGCCAGCGCGCCGGCGCGCATCAGGAGCGCGATGTCGTTCGCTTCGCGCGTGTTCATCCGTCCGCTGATCTGGACGCGGCCGCCGCCGATTTCCTCGCGGATCACCGGGGCGGTGATGACTTCCGCCTTGCCTTTTTCGACGAGCACGATCGCCATCCGCTTGCCGACGTTCTCGCGCGTCACTTCCTTGAAAATGCGGGCGCCGGTGCCGTCCAGGTTTACGTGCACCGCCGGCTCGTTGGTGCGCTGGTCGAAGCCCGGCTGCGCATCGTTGATGCGATCGCCGGTCAACACGACCTGGCGCTTGACCAGAACTGGCGCGCCGCTGCGCTCCGTGAAGAGGTCGCTGCCCAATGGAACCTGCCCCGCAAGCGCCTGCTCCAATGCGCCGGGGTCCTCGTTGACCATCCGGATCTCGAGGGTCGCCGTGCGGCCGAGGATATCCTTCGCGCGCGCCGTGTCCTGGACCCCGGGCAGCTGGACGACCACGCGATCCGCGCCCTCCTGCTGAATGATCGGCTCAGCCACGCCCAACTCGTTGACGCGGTTGCGCAGGATCGTGATGTTCTGCAGCACGGCGCCTTCCTGGATGCGCTTCTGCGCCTCCGGCTTGAGCGACGCGACGAGGCGCAGCTCGCCGCCGGGTGCCTCGGCGTCGCGCAGCACGAGATCGCCGTAGGTCTTCTCGATCTCGGAACGCGCCTTCGCGCGCTCGGCTTCGTCGCGGAATCGGACGACCACATTGGTGCCCTCGCGGCCGACGCCCGCGTACTGCACCTTCTTCTCCCGCAGCAGCGAGCGGATGTCGGTCGTGTAGCGGTCGGCCGCCTTGTCGAGCGCCGCCTTCATGTCGACCTGCAGCAGGAAGTGCACGCCGCCACGCAAGTCGAGCCCGAGATACATCGGCAACGCGCCGATCGCGGTGAGCCACGGGGGTGACGATGAGATGAGGTTGAGAGCGACGATGTAGTTGTCGCCGAGCTTGGCCTGCAGCGCGTCCTTGGCCTTGAGCTGCGTATCGAGGTCGGCGAAGCGCACCTTGATGCCGGTCACGTCGAGCGTGGCGCCGCGATAGGGGATGGCTGCGGCCTTCAGCGCGTCTTCGACATTGCCGAGGAGGGCGTTATCGATCTTGACGGCAGCCTTCGAAGAGGAGACCTGTACCGCGGGTTCTTCCGGAAAGAAATTGGGCAGCGTGTACACGAGGCCGACGACGAGCGCCACGCCGATGATCACGTACTTCCAGAGAGGGTAGCGGTTCATTCGTCGGTCAGGCGTGGGGTTTGTTCGTTCATCGTCCGGCGTTCAGTCGCGCGTTTCCGTAGGTTGCGTTGCAGCGCCTGCCGGGGTTCATCGGGTAGTTTGACGTGACCGCAGAGCGCCGCACACCGGCCGGGACCGGTCACAGATTCTTGATCGTGCCCTTCGGCAGGAGCTGGGAGACGGCGCTGCGCTGCACGGTGACCTCGACGTTGGGCGCGATCTCGACGGTCGCGTACTGGTCGCCGAGCTTCGCGATCCGGCCGACGACGCCGCCGGCCGTGACCACTTCGTCGCCCTTCTGCAACGCTTCCAGCATTGCCCTGGTTTCCTTCGCGCGCTTCTGCTGCGGCCGGATCAGCAGAAAATAGAAGACGACGAAGATCGCGATCATTGGCAGGAACGTCATCAGATCGGCGCCGGGACCCGCCGCCGGGGCGGCCTGCGCGTAGGCGGGGGTGATCAACGAATCGAGCAGCACGTAGGTGTCCTCCGTGGGATGCGGGCGCGGCAATGGCGGTTTCTCCGCGGGTGCCCCCAGCGCGCGCGGGAGCGATCTGCGGCGCGCAGAAAATTGAATATTTTAGCATGCCGGACGCTGCCGCTCCGGGGCCGCGGCCACGCCGCGCCGCCGGCGCTCACTCGCCCTCGGATTCGGCGGCGTTGCGTGCGCGCTCTGCGGCGAACGTGGCGGAGTAATCGGCGAGGCGGTCGTCCAGGACGGCCTGCCGCAGCTCGCCCATGAGCGTCAGGTAGTAATGCAGGTTGTGGATCGTATTGAGCCGGGCCCCGAGGATCTCGTTGACGCGCTGCAGATGGTGCAGGTACGCGCGGGTGAAATTGCGGCAGGTGTAGCAGCTGCAGGTCGCATCGAGCGGCCGTACGTCGCCGCGATGAGCGGCATTGCGGATCCTAACATCGCCATGACGCGTGTAGAGATGGCCGTTGCGCGCGTTACGCGTCGGCAACACGCAGTCGAACATGTCGATGCCGGCGCCAACCGCAGCGACGATGTCCTCCGGCGTGCCAACCCCCATCAGATAACGCGGCCGCGCGGCGGGAAGCCGCGGGGCGATGTGGTCGAGCACGCGCCGCATCTCTTCCTTCGGCTCGCCGACCGACAATCCGCCGATTGCGTAGCCGTCGAACCCGATCGCTTCGAGCCCGCCCAGCGAAGCGTCACGCAGGTCCTCGTGCACGCCGCCTTGGACGATTCCAAACAGCGCGTTGCGGTTGCCGCCGGCATCGAAGGCTTCCCGCGAGCGCCGCGCCCAGCGCAGCGACAGCTCCATCGACTGTGCCGCCGCGTCCCGCGGCGCTGGATAGGGCGTGCATTCGTCGAAGACCATCACGACGTCGGCGTCGAGCGCCCGCTGGACTTCGATCGAGATTTCGGGCGTCAACAGCAGCTTGTCGCCGTTGACGGGCGAAGCGAACGTGACGCCTTCCTCGCCCACCTTGCGCATCGCGCCCAGGCTGTAGACCTGATAGCCGCCCGAATCGGTGAGGAGAGGGCGGCGCCAGCCCATGAATCGGTGGAGTCCGCCGTGCGCGGTAATGACGCCGACGCCGGGGCGCAGCCAGAGGTGGAACGTGTTGCCGAGAACGATCTGCGCGCCGAGGTCTTCGAGCTCGTTTGGCGCCATCGCCTTGACGGTGCCGTAGGTTCCGACGGGCATGAAGACGGGCGTGTCGACGCTTCCGTGCGCGAGCTCCAGGCGACCGCGTCGGGCGAGCCCCGATGTGGCGAGAACACGGAAATGCATGCGGCGTGGGAGGGCGCGGCGCCGCTTTGGTTGCGGGCGGTCAGCGCCGTTGCGCCGTCCGTGCGAAACGCCGGCGCGCGAGGTATCCGATGGTCGCAACGAGGAGCGCCGTGAGGGCGAGAGCCGCGTTGGAAAGCGTCGGGATCGTGAAGGCGCTCCCGGCGGTGGCGACGATGCAGCTGTTTGCGGCAAAGTCGAACGCATTCTTCCAGGTGCGGTAAAAATCGCCGCCAAAGTCGACGCCGAACGTGCCGATCGACGGATACTGCGGCGCGATCGCCACATGAACGACGCACGCCAGGCCGCTGACGCGATACGCAATCGCCGGATCGACCTTGCCGCGTGCGTTGGTCTGCGCCCATCCGGCAACGACGATGGTGCCGGGCTTCGCGTCGTTGCCGCCGGCGTATTTGGCGCTCGTCAGCGTCGTCAGGCTCTGGGCCAGGGGATGCCCGGGCAGGACGATGGTCTTCGTGGTAAGCGTTCGCAGCGTGTACGGCGTGCCGGCGCCGTCGGACGTGTTGGGGTCGATCGACTCGAGCGCGCCCCAGCCGTGCGGGATCGTGGTCGGCGGGCTGTCGCTGCGATCCTGGTCGTAGAACGCGCCCAGCACCACCGGCCGGCCCGTCGCCGCAAAGGCGGCCACGATATTGCCGACATTCGGGGCGTTCGCGAACGTCCCGTCCTCGAACAGCAGCAGGACGTCGTAGCTCGCCGTAAGGGCCGCGAGCACCGGCGAGGCGGTGCCGACGTCGATGCCGGTGAATGTATGTCCCCCGACGTTGGTGTTGAAGTCGGCCGCCGTTTCGGCGAAGAACTTGTTCGACAGCACGCCGACGCGCGCAGCCCCGGCGTCCACACCGTATGCCGCGGCGAAGGCGAGGGCCGCACAGGCAATGGCCCGGCGGATTGTGGGTTTCATCATGGAACGCGGGGTGTCGGCGTCTGTTGCAGAATCGCAGCGCCGTATTCCGCAACAATTGCGATCAGTCGACAGAGTAACGTTTTGGCGCGCGCGCGCCTAGCCTGCCGATCGCGATTTTAACGTTTCAGCCGGGGATTTGTTGCATGAATCCCAGCCAATCCCGTATGTGTCGCCGTTGAGCGACGCTTTCGGGCGTCTCGTTTTGACGTCAGCGTGGGGCCTCCCGCTCGAGCAGCATCGCATCGCCGTAGCTGAAGAAGCGGTAGCGGCGGGCGACCGCATGCGCGTAGGCGGCGCGAATGTTGTCATAGCCTCCGAACGCCGAGACGAGCATCAGCAGCGTCGAGCGCGGCAAATGGAAGTTGGTGAGAAGCCGGTCGACCACGCGGAACGAATAGCCGGGCGTGACGAACAATCGCGTCTCGGCGTCGCCCGCGCGGACGCGGCCATCCTCCATCGCCGCCGATTCCAGCGCGCGCAGGCTCGTCGTGCCGACTGCGACGACGCGATTGCCGCGCGCGCGCGCGGCCTCGATCGCGGCGGCGGTAGCCCCCGGAATGCGGTACCACTCGGCGTGCATCCTGTGCGCGGACAGATCCAGGGATCGCACGGGCTCGAACGTCCCCGCGCCAACGTGCAGCGTGACGTGCGCGAATGCGACGTCGGCGTCGGCAAGTTCGGCCAGCATCGCTTCATCGAAATGCAGGCCCGCAGTCGGCGCGGCGACAGCGCCCGGATGACGTGCGTATACCGTCTGATAGCGTGCGGCATCGTCGGCGCTCGCGGCGCGCTCGATGTACGGGGGAAGGGGGACCTCGCCGTGCCGCTCGAGGTAGTCCTGGATCAACACCGCGCCGTCGAGGCGCAGCTCGAGGAAGCGATCGCGTCGGCCGATGACCACCGCTTGCGTGTGCCCAGGAAGGTCGACCACTCCACCGATGCGCGGGGGATGACTCGCGCGAAGCTGAAAAAGCGCCTGTCGCGGACCGGTGATTCTCTCGAGCAGCAACTCGACCTGCCCGCCCGTGGGCTTGGTTGCCTTGATCCGCGACTTGATCACCCGCGTGTCGTTGAAGACGAGGAGATCGCGCGATGCAATGAGACGAGGAAAGTCGGCAAAGGCGTGATCGGTCAGCCTTTCGTGATCGACGTGAAGCAGACGGCTGCCGGTGCGCGTGGGAGCCGGCACCTGCGCGATCAACTCGGGCGGCAACCGATAATCGAAAGCGCTGAGGGTGTAGCGCGGCATCTGAACGCCGATGGACATTCATTGAAATCGCACCGGGCGTCGCCCGTGCCGATGGATCGTCTCGCGTTCGGAGCGAGGGCGCTCCATCGGCTCGCCGCGTCAGACGCTGACCGACAGGATTGTAGCGCGCGCAAGGGCGCGCCGGCGAAGTCGAAGGGATCGGCGGTTCGTGCGGAACCGTACAGACCGCGGCGAGCCTAATCGACTAAATGACGAAGGTGCTCCAATTGGGCGCCGCAATAGTTGTGCCGCAAGAGTCGGTGTTTATGATGGTGTCGATCTGGTGGGCAGTCGGAATGTTCGTGCTGGGCGCTTATGCGGGGATGCTCGTGTTTGCGCTGATGAGCGTGGCGAGGCGAGAGAGTGAACACTGCCTGAGGAGCGAGCGGGCGGTAGAACGCGATGGCCTCGGCTCCGTGAACCTCGAAGAGGATTGGACCACGTAGGCAAGTCTCGCTCGACCCGCCGATTCCGTTGCCACCGCACGCCCGTCACGGACGGCGAAAGTCCCGGTGCCGAAGCGGCTGCGAATCCCGCTTTCCAACGACATCGCGCAGGCCGTTGAAATCCATGATTTCGACCGTCTTGCCACGGGTCCCGACCAAATCGGACTTGCGGAAGCTCGAGAGAGCGCGGCTCACTGTCTCGAGCTCGAGACCGAGATAACTCCCGATCTCCGCCCGTGTCATGGGCAACACGAATTGGGTCAGGGAATAGCCGCGCGCTGCATACCGTCGAGAAAGGTGAAGCAGAAACAGCGCAACGCGTTCTTCGGCGTACATGCTGCCAAGCAGGAGAAGATGAGCGTCGCGGCGCGTGATTTCGCGACCCATCACGCTGTGGAAATGGTGTTGCAGTGCGGGAATGCCGCAGCTCAGGCATTCGAGGTCGTCGCAGTGGATTCCGCAGACGGTGGTGTCCTCCAGGGCGATCACGTCGCAGAGGTGCGTCCCTCCGTCGATGGCCTCGGCGCCGATCAGATCCCCTGGAAACGAGAACTCGGAGATCTGTTCTCGTCCGTCCGTTTGGGCGACGCGCGATTTGACCGACCCGGTGCGGATCATGTACAGCGAATGGAGCGCGCTTCCTGCGCGGTGGAGGAAATCGCCGCGCTTCACCGGGCGCCGATGCAGCGTCGAGTCGCCGAGCCGCTCAATCTGCGCCAGGTCCAGACCGGCAGGTTGGCACCAGGTCAGCAGAGGGCATCGGGGACACCCGGCACGCGCTTGATCCGGCGAGGTCGTACCGTCGGGAAACATGCTTGCCCTTTGCGCCGCAGCGTGCGGTCGATTTGGTGTTCGAGAATGCCGTGCAGCGGAAGACGTGGCGGATGTCGGTTGTCCCATCCGAAGTCGCCTATCGCCGGCAATCTAGCCCCGCTCCTCGGCAGGCGGTCTGTGCGGTATCGCACAGACGAGGACCCAAAAAAGGGCCGGCTTTGTGCGGTGCGTGACAAAAGCCATTTTTCAAGGTTTGAACTATGTGCGACAGCCTTGGAGCCGCCACTGAAGCGTCTTCGTCCTTCCATGCCCGACAAGTCGCATGCGGCTGAGGCTGCAGGGCAGACTCCCCGTCAAAACGGTCTGCTGGACGCCTTGCCATCCGGTGACTACGAGCGGCTCGTGCCGAATCTCGAGCCTGTCGCAATGAAGCTTGGGGAAATCCTCTGACGAGCCGGGATGCGTTACGTGTATTTCCCGACGACGTCCATCGTTTCGCGCTGCTCTACGTCATGGCCGATGGGGCGTCCGGTGAAATTGCCATCGTGGCGAACGAGGGTATCCTCGGCATATCGCTGTTCATGGGCGGTGAAACGCCGCCGAGCCGCGCCGTCGTGCAAAGCGCGGGCCAAGGCTTCCGGCTGAAGGGCCAGTTGCTGAAGGACGAGTTCCGTCGCTTCGGTCCGGTGCCTGGTCAAGGCGGAACTCGAGCGTCTGCTGCCGCATACCACACGGCATGCTTGAGGCGTGTCGTCCAGGCTTTTCTTCCAATCCATCCACCCGCCCCGGCAATAGGGTACGCTACTAGCAAACAGACGGGCCAGCATCGCCGTCCTCTCGCGCCGATCCCCGCAGGTGAGACCGCGCTTGCGTCGTGAGCTAGGGGCTCGGAATTGCGCCGCAATTCTCAGAATGCTTACGGGCGGTTCACCGACTCCGGGGGAGAGCGCTGGTGCCGCCAAGCCAACGCGCCCGCGCAGGCAATCGCCTGCTCGAGGCATTGCCAAGCGCCGATCTGCGCAGCATGCTCGCTCGGTGCGAAGCGGTCGAGCTCGCGTTTGCCGATGTGCTCTATTCGCCGCACGAGCGCTTGAGGCACGTCTATTTCCCGATCCGTAGCTTCGTCTCGCTCGTCATGCCGATCGACGGCTCCGCCGCCCTCGAAGTGGGTTTGGTCGGAAACGAAGGCATGGTGGGGATTTCGCTTGCGCTTGGCGTCGACGTTTCGCCCGTGCGTGCCGTCGTCCAGGGCTCGGGATCGGCGTTGCGAATGAACGCCGCGCGCTTCTGCGGCCAGCTCCGGCGCAGCAAGGTGCTGCAGCGCGAAATCGACCGCTCCGTTGTCGTCCGTTTGAGTCAGCTCGCACAGAACGCGGCGTGCACACGTTTTCACGTCGTGGAGGCGCGGCTCGCCCGCTGGCTGTTGATGACCCAGGATCGCGCCCACGCCAACACGATCCACATCACCCATGAATTCCTGGCCCTCATGCTCGGCGTGCGCCGAGTCGGCGTGACCAGGGCGGCGCATTCCCTGCAGAGGCGGCGGTTGATCGACTACAAGCGAGGGGACATCACGATTCTCGACCGGCCAGGCCTCAGGGCTGCTTCCTGCGGCTGCTACAAGGCAGATCGGGAATCGTACGATCGCATCCTCGGTTAGCCGCGTGCGGGCGCCACCCGCTTGGACCGCCTGACGGCGACAGCGACTTCGCGTCGAATCCCGAGACACACGTTCGAGTGCCCTTCGAGATCGCGGTTGGTGCCCAGGGAGGGAATCGAACCCTCATGGCCTTGCGACCGGCAGATTTTGAGTCTGCTGCGTATACCAGTTCCGCCACCTGGGCGCGGCACCTAATCAACAACTTACCTGAAAATAGTCTGCTGGGCTATGGCAAAACTATGACATGACTCAACGGCCAGCGTCATCGTTCCCCTTTCTTCATGAATCGATTCGGCACGCTGCCAGCGAAGCCAAAGTTCAGCATCCAGATCACTTGCTCACCACCAGTTTAAGCGGTAAGGACGGCACCACACCGTCGATCTTCTTCGCCGACTCCATCAGCCTCTCGCTCGAGAGGTGCTGATAGGGCGCGGCCATTGCCGGCGTCTTCCACCCACCCAGTTCCTGCAGGTCCCGCGTGTCGGCACCAGCCATCCGCATCCAGCTCGCCCATGTGTGCCGGCTATGCTCAGCTGAGCATAGGCGCCACTATCCGCGGTTCCGGACTATGCCCAGTTGGAAACGATCACGCCTCAGAGATCATTGGCGATTGCGGCCTGTGGCATCGTCGATCCGATGCTTTGACTGAGCATAGTCCGGCGCAGCTATAACGCCTTGAGGAACTCCAAGAGCTTGTCGCCGGGGCGATATCGCGCGGCCTTTCCGTGGAGCGGCAGCGTCTTCGCCAGCGCCTGTTCCTTGATGTCCAGATTGGCGTCCAAGTAGATCTGGGTGGTCTCCACCGACTCATGGCCCAGCCAGAGCGCGATCGTTGCCCGATCCACGCCTGCCTGCAGCAACTCCATCGCTGCGGTGTGGCGAAGAACATGGGGAGACACTGATTTGTCGCGCAAGGAGGGGCAGACCTGTTGCGCTGCGGCCACGTGTTTGGCAAGCAGGTACTGCATGCCGCCGGGACTCAGATGTCCTCCTCGTGCATTTGGAAACACTGCGTCGGAACCGCCGCGGGTTGGTTCAGTGAGCCAGGCTTTGAGGAGGGCAGAGGTTTGTGATGTCAGTGGCGTGCAGCGTTCCTTGCGTCCCTTACCTACGCAGCGAACATGCGCACCGATGCCCAGCACTACATCGGAGCGCCGCAGCGCGGTCATCTCCGAGAGGCGAAGACCGGTCTGGATGGCAACAAGTAATAGAGCATGATCGCGACGGCCGGACCAAGTGTGTTGATCCGGTGCGGCCAGGAGCGCGAGGATTTCGGGTCGTGTTAGGAACGCCACCAGTTTCTTCTCGTAGCGCTTGTTGGGAATGGCCAGTACCCGCTGGATCATCGCCGAGGCTGCGGGCTCCTCGAAGGCCGCGTAGCGGAAGAAGGAGCGGATTGCGGTCAAGCGCAGGTTGCGACTACGGGCGCTGTTGCTGCGAGACTGCTCCAGATCATCGAGGAAGGCCCCAATCAATGGCGCGTCCACATCGGCCAGGGCCAATGCCGAGGGCTGCTTGCGCAGCCGCTTACGAGCAAACTGCAACAGCAACCGGAATGTATCGCGATAGGAGCCGATCGTATGCGGACTTGCCCGTCGCTGGGCCATCAGGCGTTGGGTAAAGAAGTGTTCCAGCAACACCGGGAAGCTGTTCATGGCCAGTCCTTCCATCGCCGCTCCAGGCGTTGGGTGGCGAGCCCCATCAACTCGGGGCAGGCCGAGAGATACCAGTAGGTGTCGGTGACATGAGCATGACCCAAGTAGGTCGACAGAACGGGTAGGCGCCGTTCGACGTCGTCGCCCGATCGGTACCAGCGGACCAAGGTCTCGAGGGCGAAGCGGTGCCGAAAGTCATGCAAGCGCGGACCGTGGCTGTCATTGGTACCGCGCAAGCCAATCTGGCGTGAGAGCCGATAGAAGGTGCGCCGGACGTTGGAACTCTCCAGCGCTCTGCCACACCCATTGACCAAGAAATGCGGCGTGGTCAGCCTGCCGAGAATGCGCTCGCGGTGTTTGTCGTAGTGCGCCAGCGCCCGTACCGAGGAAGGGGCCAAAGGAACCAGCCGCGACTTGCCGAACTTGCTGCCACGAATCGTCAACACGCCTTGCTGCAGGTCGACGTCCTGCCGCTCGAGCGCGATCGCTTCACTGATCCGCAGCCCGGTCACAGTGAGCAATCCGAATAGGCAGTAATAGGTCCACCGGCGCAAACCGGTAGCTGGCGGCAGGTCCTTGGCCGCTTGCAGCAGGCGCTCGATCTCCTGCTCGGAATAGAGGTAGGGTCGGGCACGCCCTGGTCGGTACGGCAGCAGGCCGTAGGGTGGAACTTCAGTACGAGGATCGGTGGCGCTGCGGTGGCGCGCAAAGCCACGCACGAAGCTGAGCCGACCGGCCCATTGCGCCGGCTGACAGGCTGAACATTGCATGGCCCAGCGCAGTGCGAGTTCGTTGGTGATGGAGGACGCGCCTTCGCGTTCGAGAAAGGCGACGAAATCCAACAGCCTTGGTCCCGCAATGCGCAGCTTGAAGCCCAAAGCACGCCGCAGGGCCAGATAGTCGCGCACGGCTTCGCGGAGCGTGTTCATCGTCCACCTCCCGGCCACGGCAAGGCCAGCAGGCGCAGCGCGCCTAGATCGACCTTGGCATAGATCATGGTCGTGCTCGGATGTCGGTGGCGCAGCAGCTGCCCGATTTCGCTCAGTGAGGCGCCTTGGCGCAGCATGTCCGTGGCCAAGGTATGGCGAAACAAGTGAGCTCCCTTGCGCGGAGAGTCGATTCCGGCTCGCGCCAGCGCGCGGTCGACCACACAGCAGATCGCGCTGGAGTTGGCAAAGCCCTCCCGCGGAGCACGCGCGCGCACAAACACACGACGGCTCGCGCAACGCGGACGTGCCCGTTGTAGATAGCAGGCCAGCGCCTCGCCCACCTCCTGCAGCAGTGGCAGCTGCGCCCAACGCCTGCCTTTGCCACAGAGGACGAGCCTTCCCCCATGCCAATCGATATCCTCCAGGTTTAGGCTCACCACTTCGCAGGCGCGCAAGCCTAAGCGGGCCAGCAGTAACAGGATCGCGTAGTCGCGGATCCCCGAAGCGGCCCGTCGGTCACAATGGTCGAGCACCTTCTGCACTTGGCCCGCCGGAAGAAACTTCGGGATGCCGGACAACGACCATCGCGGCACGCACGGCACGCACGCCGCCAGATCGGTATCAATCTCACCGCCATGGAGCAGGTAGCGCAGAAACGAGCGCAGCGCCGTGGTCATGAGCTTGGCACGGCCAGGACTGAACTCGTGGGCATGGTGCCGAACGAATTCAACGACATCTGCAGCACCAAGTCGATTCAGGCGAATGCAGCCGGCGTCGAAACGCTCTGACAGCAACGCGTGAACATAGGGCAAGTAGTTGAGCAGCGTTGCCGGTGACAGGCCACGCTCTTGCACTAGGTACCGCTTGAAATCTTCCTCGACGCGCTCCTGCGCGCTCTGTGGCTCGCGCGGAACCTCTCCGCAGCCGATTCCCTGCCTGTGCAGCAGACCCGCCAGCTTACGTAGAGCACTACGGTTGCCACCCTCGGAGCGCCGATGTCGCGCGCAGTCCTCGATATACCTCTCGACGATCTGGGCACTCACATCAGCGGCCGTCAGTCTGCGGCGCTGCAGCCACCTGCTCAGGTCAGCAATGAGCAGAAGCTGATTACGCGCCCCCTCGCGGGAATAACCTTCCTGCTGCAGCAGTGCCGCATACTCACCAATGTAAGGTCCGAGTGGACCGTTGCACTGGTGAGGCCGCAAACCCGAAACGGTGAATAGGCGAATCGTCATGTCTCCTCCTGTCCGTCAAAACGACGGGAGAAGACACTGGACTATGCACAGCGATTACCGCGCAAGATGGCCAAGGGTGGGGCTAAGGACATCTAACTGAGCATAGTCCGGAACCGCGGATAGTGGCGGAGATCATGGAACCGGAAGTTCGTGATGCCGGCCGTCCTCAGCGCCTTCCGGAACGTGTTCCCGTTCGCTTCCTTGAACGGCTCGCCCCTGAAGGTGAAGACGTGGGTCGTATGCTTGCCCTGCAGGCGACCGAGAATCGTCATGGCCGGATCGTTCAGCGGCACCGCGAGCGGTGCGCCGTTCTTTGTGAACTCACCCTCGATCACCGCGTGCCGGCGCGCCATGTCGACCTTGGCCCACCGGAGCTGCAGGATGTTCGACATCCGCGGCCCGGTCGCCAGCGCGAAGCCGATCACACCCTTCAGATGGTCGGGTAGGACCGCAATCAGGCTCGCTGCCTCGTCCGGCCGGGATCCGATTTCTCGCCAAATTTTTTTTGCGGCGGAAATGAGCGCTGACCTCAGCGCGAGTCGGCGGGCGGATGGCTCGAGTTGACCACAGGCAGTCTGCCGAATAGATTGTTGACGCTGACTCGCGATGCGACGGGGCGTTTTCCGTCAGTTAGGTTCCCTATTAATGACATGGACTCCCCCTCGCCTCCGGCGGGAAACTGAGCCGGTGTTGGCGGCATTGAGCCGCTGGCGTTCAGAGGAGGTTATGACATGAAAGTTGCGCGCATCGGTCTTGATATTGCCAAGTCGGTTTTTCAAGTGCCTGGCGTGGATGTGCATGGCAAGGCAGTTTTGCGGAAGACGCTGTCGCGGGGCGAGGTGCTGAAATACTTTGCGCAATGCCCGCCGTGCGTAGTCGGCATGGAAGCGTGCGCTGGAGCCCACTTGTTAGGCGTCAAAGTGCAGCAAAAGTGGCCAGTCCGCAAAATCACCTGAGCATCGACAAGCTGGTGCCAAATCAGCAGCGTGAGGTCATAGCATGAGAGAACGCCAACGCCTCGCAAGGGTCGCAGGTTTGCTGTACCTGCTGATGTCCGTGACGTCCGCTTTCAGTCTTGCGTCGATCCCGTCGTGGTCCGTCGGCGCAACTGACGCTTCGGCCGTCGTGCGGAAGATTTTGGATGCACCGCTTCGGTACCGACTGGGCGCGGTATCCGAATTGGCATCGCAGGTCATTTTTGTCTTCCTGGTCCTGGCGCTGTTCGAGTTGCTCAAGGAAGTCCACAGGACTCGCGCATTGGCGATGGTCGCACTTGTCTTGGTGCAGGTTCCGATGGGGTTCGCGAATCTGCTGCTTGGTTTGGCTCCCCTGGTTGTGCAGAGCGGCGCAAGCTACCTGTCGGTGTTCAGCAAGGAACAGCTGGACGCCCTCACTTTGGTGGCCCTCAACACGCGAGGCTACGGCGTAAAGTCATTGATGGTCTTCTGGGGCCTGTGGCTCCTTCCGTTCGGAATGCTGGTGTACCGCTCAGGCTTCCTCCCAAGAGTTCTCGGCGTCCTGCTGTTGGTGGGCTGTTTTGGGCATGTCGCCGTCGGCACGGCATCGCTGCTGATGCCCTCTTTGGAACGCACAGTTGCACCATTGACGGCGCTGGCGCTCGGAGAGATCCTGATCTGCCTTTGGCTCCTGACGAGGGGAGCCAACCCTGCATCCCAACATCAACATTCTCCGCACAGAGTGGACAATTGAAGGTGACGCGGCTGCAGCGGACGCCTTCGGCGCCGCTGAGGCGCCAGCCGTTAGATACTCTCTTTTCTGTCAAGTGTTTTTTGTCGCCATCCTGAAAAACTTTTCGCCGTCAAAATCCTGATCGTGCTTGAGCATGCCCCAAATGGCGTGCAGCAATTTACGCATCACGGCGACCACGGCCTGCATCGGTTTCTTGCCGGCGGCGACGAGTTTGCCGTAGAACGCTTTGACGTTGGGTTCGTGCTGAATGGCCACCAGAGCAGGCATGTAGAGCGCGGCGCGCAGGTGGCGGTTGCCGACTTTGCTGATGCGCCGCGGCCGATTGATCGAGGTGCCTGACTCGTAGGGGCGTGGATCGAGCCCGGCATGGGCGACCCACTGCGGGGCGGCGAGATCGTCCGGGAGCACCAGGAGTTCGGCCAACAAGCGCATGGCGGAGGCCTCGCCGATGCCTTTGGTCGAGACCAGGTGGGCGAGCTTGGTTGCCAGGGCGGGTACCCCGCGAACGAGGCACAGGCCACTGTCGTGCATGCGCTCGAGGCGCCGTTCCAGGTGACGGATATTGACTTCGATGTCGTCGGCAATCGCATCGGCACCGGCCCCGGCGAACTCCGAGGCATGGCGGCGATTCTTCTCCGGCGCGAGCTCGGTGGTGAGTTGCGCGATGCGGCGGTTGATCGCCTGCAGCTCCAGGACCTCCGGGGCCGGCGGTTGCCAGGCGACAAACGGCATCCGTTCGAGATAATCCAGAATGCCGCCGGCATCCACGGCGTCGGTCTTGGCTCGCTGCATGCACGAACGGACAAATCCTTGATGCCCGCGGGTTCACCACCATCACTTCCACGTTCTTGGCATGGTGCAAGGCGAGCGCGAACTCCAGACTGTAAATCCCGATGCTTCCAGACAGACCCGCGCGGGTGACCACTTTGGTCGCCCAGCGAATGAATTTCTTGTGCCCAGCCGCGGTGTTCGCAAACCTCGCCAGCGGCGAGCGTTGCCCCGCGCGCTGCATCGCACACACCAACTCTTTCGAACCCACATCGACCCCAATCTGATTGACTTGTTTCATGGCGGCTCCCGTATTACGCTGAGCTCCGGTTCCCCCGACCTTGCACCCTTGCGAAATCGACCTTGTGATGCAGACTCTCGCGTCTGGGATACTCCACGGTCTTAGCAAAGAAGGCGGGGGGCCGATCTAACGGACAAGGTCCAAGCCTTAAAGGGTCCAACGGCCTCCTGGAGAAACCATAGTTTCCGCCGCTCATAGCAAGCACTACAAATCGCTCAATTCCCAATATACAAGGGCACACGCTATGGGTCGGGCTGGCGTAGTTCCCCCTGAGCCCGGCCACGAGCCGGCTTCCGCTCGACTCAATCTCTCATCGCGGGCTCGATGGTGGATCTGGTTCCTGACCTTCGCGGCGCTGGCCGTTGGGGTCGCCGGAATGTATTCGTCCGACAGCTGGCTATTCGATGTTCTCTTTATTCTCGGGTTTGCACTGGGCGCTGTCCTCCTTCCAGAGAAGTTGTCAGTCATTTGGTCGCGCCCAAAGCCATGAGTTGGCGCTATCCCATTTCTTTGACCGCCGGTTACCGGGCAATCCGCGTGTGCCCCAACCGCTCGGTCAACTCCGACGCTTGGCGTGCGGGGTTGTTCCGCGAGCGACCTTCGTTCGCAAACGCCCAGACATTTGAGTAACCTTGTGTGCTGATCTCTGGAAGCTGCCATTGCGGCAACATCTCGTTTGCGCTCAACTGGGAACCTGAACCATCGGAGATCCCCGCACGCGCCTGCACTTGCTCGTTTTGCGCCAAGCACGGAGGCGTATGGACATCTTGCCCGACTGGCTCGCTTAGAGTGACCATCAAGGAGCCCTCACGCGTGTCGAGGTATACCTTCGGAACGAGGACTGCTGAGTTCCATGTCTGCTCTAACTGTGGCATCGTGCCGGTCGTCACCAGTCGAATCGACGGTCGCCTTTACGCTGTCGTCAGCGTCAACGCGCTCGAAAGTATCGAGCCTTCGCTGTTGCGGCGGGCATCAGCAACGTTCGAGGGGGAGAGCGAAGAAATCCGACTCACGCGGCGCAAGCGCAACTGGATTGCCAACGTAGAGTACGTTGAAGGCGACACTTAATACTTCGATCCGGCGACTCCAATGAGGCGGCCCATGTTCGCGGGCCGACGCTCATAGCAAGCAGATCGATGATCATCTGAGTACCAACGCAAAGCCCCACGATAATCGCGGGGCTTCGCAGGATCTGCATATCCGGTTTCGTTGCATTACCGCAACGTGCGCCGCCAGTTGGTGGCCGGCTTCGGGGACATCATGTAGTGGGCGTCATCTATAAAGTACCTCCCCGTCGTCTTTGCCTACAACATCGGCGCTACGTCGCGGTTACGAACTTGGGGGAGTATCCGGTTGCGGGGCAACGTCCTCGCGAACACCGATACTCACGACTGACACCCATACCCGCGAGCACCGATCAGAAGCCACATCACACACGAATTTAGACTACGCCGCGCGGGTGAGGGTTTCAAGCTGTACACGCAAAATGTTCCAGTTGTAGTGAACGGATCAGGGTGGCGTTTCGCGCCACTTTGATCTGAAGCAAGAAAGACTTGCGCGAAGGGAGGGGCGATGCGGTGCGCTGTCGCTGCCTTGGCGCTGGCTCTCGCGTGTCTCGCACCGTCGGTTGCAGCAACCGGCGGTGGGCACTCCTATTACTCCGCAACTACTTCACGAACAGCAGCACGAGGACGTAGTCCGAGGCATCCATACGCCCGCGCAGCTCGTCGCAGGCGGTCCAGATCGAGTTGTACAGCTCGGATTTCTTGATGGCCATTCGTTGCTTCTTTCGGTACTGATCCCGTTGTCTGGCTAACCGGCGTCAGGAAATGCTCCGTGCCGTCGCGGAGCTGGGTTCCGAGTCCCGCCCCGCCGCTTGCAGCAGCGGCACGACGTATTTACGGCAGGTATCGGCTTCCGAGGGTACCGGGGTGCCAGTCCGAATCGTCAAAATCGTGTGGGCGGAACCGTCTGAGCCTCCCTGTCGCTGACGGCACCTTGTTTCATTCTAGCTGGCCCTGCGGCAGGCGACCCGGATACTGCCTTGATCTGCCGCAAAACCCGGCCCCAGCGACGGCGCAGTATTGATAATCGGCGGCACCGGGCTGTTGCCTTCCGCTGAAGGAGGAGGATCGATCATGGAAACTCTTGTCGAGCATGTCGATGTGTGGGCGGCGAACATCGAAGACAAACCCGGAGGGCTTGCCGGGGTGCTGGCAACTCTGCGGGACGTAGGGGCAGACCTGCAAATGATCATTGCGCGGCGTGCCCCGCAGGAACCCGGTAGGGGTGTAGTGTTCGTCACACCTCTACAGGGGGATCGGGAGATCGCTGCCGCCGCCAGCGTCGGTTTCAACGTCATCCAAACCCTGCACTCGGTGCGCGTCATGGGCCGGGATCGCCCGGGGGCAGCCGCCGAACTAACGCAGAAGCTCGCTGACGCAGGTATCAATCTGCGCGGATTCTCCGCTTCGGTGATCGGCAGTCAGTTTGTCGCGTACGTCGCGGTGGACTCGCTGGATGAAGCCAACAAGGCGCTAGAGATTCTGACCAAAGCCTGAAGCCATGCTAAAGCGGCAGGCGCTCAACTCCGCTATCCTGTGATGTAGCGTTCGAGTTGTTGGATGATGAATTTTTGCTCCGAGATGGTCTCCTTCACGAGGTCTCCGATGGAGACTAGGCCAATCAGCTTGCCGTTGTCGATAACGAGCAGGTGGCGCACCCGGTTTTCCGTCATCAGCGCCATGCACTCTTCGCTCCTGTGAAGGGGACTTACATACATTGCCGACGCGGTCATGATGTCGCGCACCGGCGTCTCCTTTGACGACCGTTCCATGAGAACAATCTTCCGCGCATAGTCGCGTTCGGTAATGATGCCGACGATCTTCTCGTCCTCCATCACAACCAGCGCACCGATGTTCTTTTCGGCCATGAGCTTGACGGCCTCGAACACCGACGCCGTGGGCGCAATCGTGTAGATCGTCTGATCAACCTTAGCCTTGAGAATGCTAGCTACGCTTTTCATCGGCTGTCCTCCGCGAGGTCCTGAAAAGGACATGATCGGCTCGGTGAACCCGCAATTGCAATGGTCGGCGGCAACGTGACCAGAATGACGAGGTAAGTTCGCCGCGCCTCGTGGGTCGGACTTGGAGTCACTTTCCGGGGCCGCGCCAATAGCGCACCATCGCGAAGCCGCCGATCAAGCCGCCGAGATGGGCGAAGTGTGCGACGCCGAGCCGTTTAAACGCAGCGTGCGGTGTGCGGTTGCATCGAGCAATTGCGTCGCAGGACTATGACCAAATCCTGCCTACTCGTATTTCCGCAGCCTTACACTAAACGCACATAAACTGCAGTACCAATTCGACGATGGTCTTGTCGAATCATCAACTTACGCGCGTCTCTCGTTCGATTTTGAGTCTGCTGCGTATACCAGTTCCGCCACCTGGGCGATGCCGCCGCGATGCCCGCACGGCACGCTGGCGGCAAGAGCGATAATTATCGCGAAAATCGCCGCGCCTGCCCAGCATGACGCGCAGTCTTCGTCGCGGACCGCGCATCGCTGATTCTGTCGCGTGCGGCCCGGCCGATGCGCCGCGGATGGTGTCGATCGCCGCGCGGCGACGCCGACGGAAACGACATCGGTTATCCTGTAGTGCCGCGTTGCGCATCGCTCGATGGCCGGCGTCCGCGCTCTTTTCGGCGATCGCGTGGCTGGCCGGCGAGCGTCGTGGGCGCGCAAGTGGAGGAGGTGACGATGGACGCGAACGCGGCGGCGGACGCGAACGAACGGCAAGTCCAGGTCGCGGCGCTCGTGCGCGCCAAGGTCGCGCCGGAACAGCAGGCGACGATCGAGGAGCTCGTCGACCGCTATTTCGGCCAGGTCGATCCCGAGGATCTGGCCGAGCGGCAGCCTGCCGATCTGTACGGCGCGGCGCTTTCGCACTGGAACTTCGCGCGCAAGCGCGAGCCCGGGCGCCCGAAGGTCCGCGTGTTCAACCCGACGATCGAGGAGCACGGCTGGCAGTCGACGCACACGATCATCGAGATCGTCAACGACGACATGCCGTTCCTCGTCGATTCGGTGACGATGGAGGTGAACCGCCACGGCCTTACGCTGCACCTCATCATCCATCCGGTTCTGGCTGTCGTCCGCGACGCGACGGCAACGCTCGAGGGCCTCGCGCCCGAGAGCGAAGACGGCGCGCCGCGAATCGTTCATCCACGTCGAAGTCGACCGCATTACCGATCCCGCGCGTCTCGATGCGCTCGCCGCCGACGTCGCGCGCGTGCTGGGAGACGTTCGCGTGGCGGTCGACGACTGGAAGCAAGATGCGCGGACGCATGCTGCTCGATCGTCACCGACCTCGACGAGCGACCGCCGCCGATTGCCGCGGAAGAGCTTGCCGAAGGCAAGGCGTTCCTGCGCTGGCTCGCCGACAACCATTTCACGATGCTGGGCTACCGTTGCCACGAACTGGTCACGGTCGACGGCCAGGACGCGCTGCGGATCGTCCCCGGCTCGAGCCTGGGGATCCTGCGCGAGACGGGGGCCAAGGACGTCGCGGCGAGCTTCGCCGCGCTGCCGCCGGAGGAGCGCGCGTACGCGCGCGGCCCGAGCTCCTGATCATCACCAAGTCGAATGCGCGCTCGACCGTCCATCGGCCCGGCTATCTCGACTACATCGCCGTCAAGCGCTTCGACGCCAACGGCGAGGTGTGCGGCGAGGACCGCTTCCTCGGCCTCTACACGTCGACCGCCTACAGCGCGAATCCGGCCGAGATTCCGCTGCTCCGGCGCAAGACCGCCAACGTCGTCGCGCGCGCGGGTGTGGCGCCGGGCAGCCACGCGGGCAAGGCGCTGCATCAACATCCTCGACAACTATCCGCGCGACGAGCTCTTCCAGACGACCGAGGACGACCTGCTGCGCACCGCGATGGGGATCCTGCACCTGGGCGAGCGGCAGCGCTTCCGGCTGTTCGTCCGTCGCGATCCGTTCGAGCGCTTCCTGTCCTGCATCATCTACGCGCCGCGCGAGAACTATCACGACTGAGCTGCGCCAGAGGTGGCAGGCGATTCTCACTGCGCGCCTTCAACGGCACGCAGCTCCGAGTTCAACGTCTATCTTTCCGAGTCGATGCTGGCGCGCATCATGATCACCGTGCGCACGACGCCCGGCGGCGTCCCGACGTTCGACGTGCGCGAGCTCGAGGCGCGGCTTGCTGCCTCGGCGCGGCGCTGGGACGACGACCTGAACGACGCGCTGATCGACGTCGCTGGGCGAGGCGCGCGGCAACGAGCTGTTCGCCAGTTCGGCGGCGCGTTCCCCGCCGGGTATCGCGAGGAATTCGCGGCGCGGTCCGCCGTGCCCGACATCGAGATGATGGCGCGGCTGACCGACGGAGGCGCCGCTCGGCATGAGCGCTGTACCGGCCGCTCGAGGCCGCGCCCGGCACGCTGCGATTCAAGATCTTCCATCTGGGCGCGCCGGTGGCGCTGTCCGACAGCCTGCCGATGCTGGAACACATGGGCATGCGGGTGCTGGACGAGCATCCGCACCGCGTCGCGCCGAAGGGCGCAGCCCGGTCTGGATGCACGATTTCGGCATGCTGGCGGCGGTCGCCGACACCGAAATCGAGATCGACGCGCTGCATGCGGTCTTCGAGGACGCGTTCGGCCGCATCTTCCGTGGCGAGGTCGAGAACGACGACTTCAACCGGCTGGTCGTCGCCGCGCGGATGCCGGCGGAAGAGATCGTCGTGCTTCGCGCCTATGCGAAATACATGCGCCAGATCGGATTCCCGCTGTCGCAGGCGTTCATCGAGGCCACGCTCGCCGCGCATGCGGACATCGCCGGCGTGCTGGTCGAGCTCTTCAAGCCGCGCTTCGATCCCGCAGTGCCTGCCAGCGCGCGCTCGCGCGCGCTGCGCGAAAAGCCAGCAGATCGACGACGCGCTGGACCACGTCGAGAACCTGTCCGAGGATCGCGTGCTGAGCGGGCTATCTTGCGCTGATTCTCGCGACGACGCGCACCAACTTCTGGCGCCGCGACGCGGCGGGCGAAGCGCCGCAGCTTCCTCTCGTTCAAGTTCGATCCGGCCAAGGTGCCCGGGCTTCCCGAGCCCAAGCCGATGTTCGAGATCTTCGTCTACTCGACGCGTTTCGAAGGCGTGCATCTGCGCGGCGGCAGGGTCGCGCGCGGCGGACTGCGCTGGTCCGACCGGCCGGAGGATTTCCGCACCGAGGTGCTCGGGCTCGTCAAGGCGCAGATGGTGAAGAACATCGGTGATCGTTCCGGTCGGCTCGAAGGGCGGCTTCGTGCTGAAGCGCGCGCCGTCGGCGAGCAGCGACCGCGACGGCTACATGAAGGAGGGCGTCGCCTGCTACCAGGACTATCTGCGCGGCCTGCTGGACCTCACCGACAACCGCGTCGGCGACCGATCGTCGCCCCGCCGCAGGTGAAGCGCCACGATCCCGACGACCCGTATCTCGTCGTCGCCGCCGACAAGGGAACGGCGACGTTCTCCGACTACGCCAACGCCATCAGCAAGGAATACGGCTTCTGGCTGGGCGACGCGTTTGCATCCGGCGGCTCGGTGGGCTACGACCACAAGGCGATGGGCATCACCGCGCGCGGCGCGTGGGAATCGGTCAAGCGCCACTTCCGCGAAATGGGCGTCGACACGCAGACGACCGATTTCACCGTCGCCGGCATCGGCGACATGTCGGGCGACGTTTTCGGCAACGGCATGCTGCTGTCGCGGCACATCAAGCTCGTCGCGGCGTTCGATCACCGGCACATCTTTCTCGACCCGAATCCCGATCCGGAGATCAGCTTCGCCGAGCGCGAGCGGCTGTTTCGGCTGCCGCGCTCGTCGTGGGGTGACTACGACGCGAAGCTGATTTCGGCCGGCGGCGGCATCCACGCGCGAAGCGCCAAGATCATCGCCGTCACGCCGGAGGTGAAGGCGGCGCTCGCGATCTCCGCCGACGCGCTGACGCCGACGGAGCTCGTCAACGCGATACTCAAGGCGCCGGTCGATCTGATCTACAACGGCGGCATCGGCACGTACGTCAAGGCCACGAGCGAGACGCACGCGCAGGTCGGCGACCGCGCCAACGATGCGCTGCGCGTGAACGGCCGCGAATTGCGTTGCAAGGTCTTTGTCGAAGGGGGCAACCTCGGCTGCACGCAGCTGGGGCGCATCGAGTACGCGCTGGCGGGCGGGCGCATCAATACCGATGCGATCGACAACTCCGCCGGCGTCGACACCTCCGATCACGAGGTGAACATCAAGATCCTGCTCGGCATGCCGATCGCCGAGGGCGAGCTCACCGAAAAGCAGCGCAACGCACTGCTCGCCGAAATGACCGACGACGTTGCGGCGCTGGTCCTGCGCGACAACTATCTTCCAGACGCAGGTGCTGTCGGTCACCGGCCGCATCGCGCCGCAGCTGCTCGACGCGCAGGGGCGCTTCATGCAGTTCCTCGAAAAGTCGGGTCGGCTGAATCGCGCGATCGAGTTCCTGCCGTCGGACGAGGAGATCGCCGAACGGCGAGCGCAAGGGCGGGGCCTCACGAGTCCCGAGCGCGCCGTGCTGCTCGCCTACAGCAAGATCTGGCTCTACGACGAGCTGCTGGCGTCGTCGCTGCCCGACGACCCGTGGGTCGCGACGGCGCTCGTGCGCTACTTCCCGCGCGCGCTCTCCGATCGCTATGCTGCGTACATCCCGCGGCATGCGCTGAAGCGCGAGATCATCGCCACGCACGTGACCAACAGCATGGTCAACCGCGTCGGGAGCACGTTCGTTCACCGGCTGTGCGAAACGACCGGCGCGGGGCCGCACGAGGTCGTGCGCGCCTACCTGCTCGCGCGCGAGATTTTCGGGTTCGTCCCGCTGTGGCAGGCGATCGAGGCGCTGGACAACAAGCGTCGACGATGCCGTGCAGTCGACGATGCTGATCGACACGAGCCGCCAAATCGAGCGCGGCACGACCTGGTTCCTGCGCTCGCGGCGGCTCGCCGAGGACATGGCCGCGACGATCGCGCATTTCACGCCGCGGGTCGAGGCGCTGTCCGAGCGCCTGCCCGAGCTGCTGGACGCGGGCGAACGCGCGCGAGCTGGGACGGCGGTCGCCGAGTACGTGGCGCAGGGCGTCCCCGAAGCCGTTGCGGTGCGCGTGGTGACCTTCGAGGCGTTGTATTCGACGCTCGACATCGTCGAGGTCGCCGGCAGCACGAAGCGGCCGGTCGAGCTCGTCGCGCAGATCTATTTCGCGCTGTCGTCGCGGCTCGGCCTGCCTTGGCTGCGCGAGAGGATCGCGGCGCTGGCGGGCGACCAGCACTGGCAGCTGCTCGCGAAGAGCGCAATGCAGGACGACCTGTCCGGACTGCAGCGGATCATCACCGGCGAGGTGTTGACGGCAGATAGCGACCTCGCGTCGGCGTCGCAGCTGATCGCCGCGTGGCAGGACCGCAACGGTCGCGCGGTCGAGCGCGTGGAACGGCTGCTGACCGAACTGCGCGCCGTCAACGCGGCCGATGCGGCGATGCTGTCGGTCGCGCTGCGCGAGCTGCGCAACCTGGCGTAGGGATTCTGTCTACTCCCGCCAGGCCGAGTGGCGTGTCGCCGGGGCCGCCGTAGCCGAAGATCGCCTGCACCGTCCCGTCGAGCCTCGTGTTGACGTACCAGATCCCGTCGCGATAGATGCAGAGATCTGCCTTGCCGTCGCCGTCCCAGTCGAAGAGGACCGGCTTGTCGCGTGGCAGCCCCGCCGAATGCGCCACGACGATGTCGGCGATGCCGTCGCGATTGGTGTCGATGAACCAGATGCCGTTGCGGTAGATCACCAGGTCGGCGATGCCGTCGCCGTCGACGTCGCCCGCGAGCGCGATGTCGCCCGGCGCGCCGCCGAACGCGTACCCGAGCGCCGCAGCGCCGGTTTGCGTCGTGCTCACGTACCAAAAACCGTTGCGATAGACCACGAGGTCGTCCCGCTCGTCGCCGTTGAAATCGGCGAGCAGCGGCTGGTCGCCGGGCACGCCGCCGAACGCAAGCACCGCGTCGATCGTGCTGTCGCGATTGGTGTCGGCGTACCAGAAGCCTTTGCGGTAGACGACCACGTCGTACGCGCGGTCCGTGTCGATGCGTCCCACGAGCGCCACGTCGCCCGGCGCGCTGCCGAGCGCCGCGAAATCGACCGCCTGGTCGGGCTGGCGATCACGTCGGAATCGACGTAGTAGCGCATCGCCGCCGGGGTGAAGACCGCGATCGCTGCGGCGGGCGGCGTCGGCGCGCTCTGCCCGTTCAGCGGGTCGCTGCGGCTCGCGATACTCCGCCAGGTTGCTCGCGCCGTCGCCGTCGGGGTCGGCGCCGGCGGCCGCGCCGGTCGTGCTGCCGAAGTACGCGAGCTCCCACCAGTCGGGCAGGAAGTCGCCGTCGGTGTCGCGCGGAACGATGCGATAGATCGTGCCGTCGCCGTAGCCGACCGCGTAGAGTTCGCCGCCCGCGCCTTCGCCGAAAGCGCTGATCGCGCTCGCCGGTGGCGTCGCGAGCAGCTGCTGTTGCGCGGTCCAGACGCCGTTGTCGGCGCGCGTTGCGGCCCACAGCAGATTCGCGCCTGCGTCGGCGTAGAGATAGGCGCCTGCGAGCGCCGGGATTGCGTTGCCACGGTAGCGATAGCCGCCGATGACCGCGATGCCGGGCGGATGCGGATAGTCGAAGATCGGCGGCGCGTAGTTGGGCGGCGGCGAGCAGCTCGGATTGACGCCCGGCGTGCAGATGTTGCCTTCCATGATCCGCCAACCGTAGTTGCGGCCCGGGGTTCCGGGCCACGGATCGAAATCGACTTCCTCGCGCGCGCTCTGGCCGACATCGCCGATGAAAAGATCGCCGGTGAGCCGATCGAAGGTCCAGCGCCACGGATTGCGCAGTCCATAGGCCCAGATTTCCGGACATTGGCCGAGATTCGCCTCGTCGCATGTTCCGGCCGCGAACGGATTCGACGGCGGGATACCGTAGTACGGCGCGACGTTGATGTTCTGGTCGACGTCGAGGCGCAACAGCTTTCCAAGGCGCCGCGAAAGCGCCTGCGCATTGTTGCCAAGGCCGGCCGAGTCGTTGCTGCCGCCGCCGTCTCCGACAGAGGCGTAGAGATAGCCGTCGCGGCCGAACGCGAGCTTGCCGCCGTTGTGGTTGCCCGAAGGGTGCGGGATGACCAGCAGCGTCTTTACCTTGGCCGGAGTGGTGTCGGCGACGTTGGTGTTGTCGGCGCTGCGCTGGTAGCGCTCGATCACGACAGCGCCATCGCCGGCGCGCGTGTAATAGACGAAGAAACGCCCGTTGACGATGTAGTTCGGATGGAATGCGAGGCCGAGCAGCCCTTGCTCGCCGCAGCAGGCGACCTTCGCGGAGATGTCCAGGAACGGCGTCGGGAGCACGACGCCGCGGCGGATGATCCGGATCTGGCCGCCCTGCTGCACGACATACAGGCGCCCCGACCCGTCGCCGGCGTTGACGAGGTCGACGGGTCCCACGAATCCCGCCGCGAAGGGCACCAGCGCGATCGTCGCGTCGTTGGCGATGCCGCCGACGTTGAACGGGCTGTCCGGCGCCCACGCCGGGCCGTTGCTGGTGCCGCCGCGGTTGATCTGGCCGTGGCTCGGCCCGCCGAGCGCACCGGACGTGTCGTACAGCGTCGCGCCGTCGCCTTCGTCGAAGTGATAGAGCGCCGCGGTGTAGCGGTCCGCCACGAAAGGCGCGCGCGGACGCGAAAAATTCACCGCGTAGCGGAGTCTCGTCGACAGGCGCATCTCGTCGAGCCAGCCTGAGAAGGCGGGGCCGGTGTCGTACTTCTCCGCGCCCAGCACGAGGAACGGATCGTTGGGCGCAGCAGGTGCGGCGCTGTCGGGATAGGCCAGCCGGCCGCCGGGCCCGGTCGCATGCGCCTCGAGGGTGCCGTCGACGAACAACCACAACATGCCGTCGCTGCGGCGGCGCTCGACCGCGACGTGGTGCCACGCGCCGTCGACCACCGAGGACAGTCCGCACAGCGTGAGGCTGCCCGTCCCCTCACCCGACACGCCGAACACGATGGTGCCGCCCGCAATGGCGACGCCGTACTTGCGGTCGAGGTTGAAGCGGTCGCGGTCGACGACCACGTTCCCGCTGGTCCAGGCGGTGTTCGCGCCGCACGTCACGGGCTGCGCCGTATTCTCGGCGGCGCTGGCCTTCAGCCAGAACTCGAGCGTGAAATCGCCGCCGCCGATGTCGGCCGGGGGGCCCGGCAGCGCCGTCAGCGGATCGTCGACGCGGATCTTGACGCGGTCGATGTCGTCCGTCCCGGTCCCGAAGAAGCGCAGCGAATGGCCGCCCGCCGCTGCCGATCCCGCAACGACGCCGAGGGCGATGCCGAGCAACGCGGCGGCCGCGCGCGCCGACCCGCGCCGAATCGAATCCCGACGCGCGCCGCTTCGCGCGGGAGCGCAGCGCCGGGAACCGCAAGCCTCGCGGCACATTGTCATGGGGAGGGATCGCGCCACGGCGTACTTCCTCGCATCGGCGGCCGGGCGAGCGCGCAAGCGCGGACCTGGCCTTGGTCAGCTCCCCGGTCCCCAGGAAAGTAGCAGTCGCCCCCTCTTCTTCAGCTGGCGGCGTTATGACAACATCATAGGACCGCGAGCACCCGAGCGCAAGCGGATTGTGGGCCGCCCGTCCCACGGCGGGGTCCGCCGGGCGAGACGCCGGCTCCGATGTGCAAGGACGCGAGGAGGCCCCGTGCGATCGAGCCTGTGGCGACGCCGAGCGCGCCCAGACCCATTGCCTGCTGGCGCGTGAGAATCGTGATCGCCGCGAGCGCGATCGCGATCTGGATCGGCGTCATCGTCTGGGCCCACCGATGATGCACGCGCATCGGGGCCTCGCTCCTTGCGGCCGCCACCTTGCTGGTGGCTTCGAGCTTCTTCGCGTCGGCCATGATGTCGTCCTTTTCCTTCTTGTAGCGGTCGGCTTCGTTCAGGAATTTCGCCTGCTGCTCGCCCGCGGTCAGGCTCGCTCCGAGTTCGGCCAGGTTCTGCTTGCTGCTCTTCGCCTGATAGAAGTTCCATTGGTCGGAGGCTTCCGTGGTCTTGATCGCGGCCTCGTTCTTCCACAACAGCGCGTCGTTTTGCGTTGCGCCGGCCATGTAGCCGAACAGCGCGCCGATGGTCGCGAAAATCGCGGTCATCACCGCGACCCGGCCCGCGAAGGGATCGCCGGAATGCGCTGCGTGCTCGACTTCGTGATCGTGCGGACCGTGAGCGTGGAAATGACCTTCCGACATGAGCCTTCCTTTGCGTAAACCAGGGGTTGAACGGGACTGCGGTCGTCAGAACACGCGGGTGTAGGTGACGAACGCATAGCCGAGACCTTGCTCCCGGTCGACGTGCGTTTCGCGCGACGTCTCGCGCCAGTCGCGGCGATCGAACGGGGGAACGTCGTGTCGCCGTCGAACGCGCGCATTATCTCGGTCAGATACAGGGTTGTCGCAAGCGGGAGCGCTTGCCGGTAGAGTTCGCCGCCGCCGATGCAAAATGCCGGAGCCGGCATGCGCACCGACGCCAGCGCCGCCTCGAGCGAACGGGCAGTCTCCGCTGCGGAGGCGCCGCAAACGCGCTGTCTCGTCACGACGATGTTCTGGCGTCCGGGCAGCGGGCGGCCGATGGATTCCCACGTCCGACGGCCCATGATCACCGCGTGGCCGGTTGTCAGTGCGCGAAATCGCTTCAGATCGGCGGCGAGATGCCACGGGAGCCTGTTGCCGTCGCCGATCACGGCGTTTGCTGCCACGGCAGCGATGACCGCGAGCGCCGGTCGGCGCGGCTCCATTGCCGACGCCATGTTCCGTGGTGTATCGTGACTCGGTTGCATTCCGCTCCGCGCCGCACACGCTGCGGTGTCATAATTGCCGCAAATTATAGCGGCGGGCTCCGTGTATTACCCTCGCTCGTTTCTCAAATTCATCCTGTTGGGCTTCCTGCTCGTCAGCTTGCCGCTCGTCTATGCGCTCGCGGAGTTGATCCTCTCGCTCGACCGATTGCAGCAGCAGGGACAGGAGGCGGTGCAGCAGGCGGCGCAAGCCGGACGCGCGAGCCGCCAATTGTTCGAGCAGGCAGTCACGCTCGAACGCGTGGTACGGCAGTTCCTGATACTCGAAGACAGCGCGCTCATCGACGATTACGTGCGGATACGCCAGGAGTTCCGCGGCACGGCGCGTCAACTCGCGCTGCTGCCGCTCTCCGGCCAAGAACTGGCCACGCTCGACAATCTCGCCGACAGCGAAAGCCGTCTACACAAGCTGCTCGTGTCGCCGCAACGTCCGCCCGAGACGCAGGCACAGCTCGCCGACGGCTACGCGAAGCTCGCCGACAGCGCGCAGTCGCTTCTCGGGGCGACCAACGATCTTACCGAGCGAGCGATCGAGCGGTTGCACGAGATCGCATCCCAGGGCCGACAGAAATGGCTTTATCTGGCGCTCGCCACCGCCGGCATCGCGCTGGCGCTCGCCATCTTGTTCGCCGTGCTGATCGCGCGTCCGATCCGCCAGCTCGATCAGGCGATCCGACAGATGGGTACTGCCGACTTCACGCACTCGATCGAGGTCAACGGGCCACAGGACCTGCGCTATCTCGGCCAGCGCCTCGAGTGGCTCCGGTCGCGTCTGTCCGAGCTCGAGGCGCAGCAGAACCGGTTCCTGCGCCATGTCTCGCACGAGCTCAAGACGCCGCTCACCGCGGTGCGCGAGGGCGCAGAGCTCTTGCGCGACAACGTCGGCGGCAAGCTCGCGCCCGAGCAGCGCGAGATCGTGCGCATCGTTCGCGAGAACACGCTGCAGCTGCAGAAGCTGATCGAGGACCTGCTCACCTACCACCAGACGCGCGCGATGGAGCCGGCAACGCTCGGTCCCGTGGTCCTGGGGGACGTCGTCCGGCGCGTCGTGAAGGAACACAAGCTCGCGGCGCTCGCGCGCATGGTCACGTTCGAAGCCGCGCTGGTGCCCGCAGTGGTCGTCGGGGACGGCGACAAGCTCCGCACGATCATCGACAATCTCGTGTCCAACGCGATCAAGTATTCACCGCGATCGGGCACCATTGCGGTGAACCTCGCGCAGGACCAGGGTTTCGCGCTGCTCGACGTGATCGACGAGGGTCACGGCGTCGATCGCGACGAGCGGCAGCTCGTCTTCGAATCCTTCTACCAGGGGAAGCCTCCGGCGGGCGGACGGGTGAAGGGCTCGGGGCTCGGCCTTGCGATCGCGCGCGAGTACGCGCTCGCGCATGGCGGGCGCATCGAGGTGCTGGACCGTTCGGACGGCAGGCGCGGCGCGTGTTTCCGGCTGTGGCTGCCGCTCGCAATCGGCGGCGAGAGCCTCGCCGCGCGGGCCGCCGCGATGAACGCACCGATCACGATCGCCGGGGCGAGCGAGTGAGGCGGTCGAGGGTCAGCGAGCGGCGCGCGTGGTTCGCCATCATCGTCGTGGTCGCGATGCTCGCCGGCTGCGCGACCCCTCCCGCGCAGCCCGAAGAGGACGAGGAACCGGCGGTTGTCACGCCGCCCGTCGTGCCGATGGTCGAATATCCGCCCATCGAACCGGTCGAGCCTCCCCTGGCGGCGCCCGAGCCCGCGCAATCGGCGCCACCGTCGCCGCCGCCGCCGCAAGAGCAGCTGATACCGGCGCCAGCACCGACGCCGTCGATTGCGCAGCCGTCCGCCGACACCGTCGAGGTTCTCGATCTGCTGGCCGATCTGCAGCGGTATGGCACGCTGTCCGCCGATGAAGCGCGGCGCGAACTCGCCAGTGCAACCCAGGGGCTCACCCGACAGCGGACGGACGCGAACCGCGTGCGCCTCGCCGTTCTGTACACGTACGCGAAGACCTCGCCGCAGGACGATCTGCGCGCGCTGCAATTGCTGGAAAACGTTGCCAAGAGCAGTCCGGGGTCACCCGCCGTGAAACAGGTCGCCGCGCTGCTGCAGGCGCAGATTGCCGAACGGCAACGCGCGGTCCGCGACGAGCAACAGAAGGCTGACGCAGCCATCCAGAAGCTGGAGGCGCTCCGCAACGTGGAACGCAGCCTGCTTCGCGACCGGGTCCGCGGAGGCGGCGGCGGCGGCGGCGGCGGAAGAGCGGCAGCGGCAGCGGCAGCGGGGGCGGTGGTGGCGGCGGCGGCGGAGGGGGGGGCGGCGGTGGCGGCGGGCGCTGACAGATCGCGAGGGGGAAAGACCATGCGGACCGGCGACATCCTCCTGGTCGACGATGACCCGGACCTCCTCAAGCTCATCAGCCTGCGCCTCACGTCGGCCGGCTACCGCGTGCGCACCGCGGATAGCGGCGAGACGGCGCTCGCGGCCCTTGCCGTCGCGCGCCCCGGTGCGGTCATCACCGACTTGCGGATGCCGGGCATCGACGGGTTGCAACTGTTCGAAGCGATCCACCGGCAGCACCCGGCGCTACCCGTGGTCATCCTGACCGCGCATGGCACGATTCCCGACGCCGTTTCCGCGACGCAGCGCGGCGTCTTCGGCTTCCTGACCAAGCCCTTCGACAGCCAGGAACTGCTGCAGATGGTGGCTTCGGCGCTGCGGCTCGCAGGCGACGCGCCGACCGACGTTCAGGAAGCTTCGGGCGAGTGGCGCGCCGGCATCATCACGCGCAGTCCGCAGATGGAGGACCTGCTGCGCCAGGCGAGGCTGGTCGCCGATTCCGATGCGAGCGTGCTGATCTACGGTGAATCGGGGACGGGCAAAGAGCTGCTCGCCCGGGCGATCCATCGCGCGAGCCCGCGCGGCGACAAGCCATTCGTGGGCGTGAATTGCGGCGCCATCCCTGAGCCGCTCCTCGAATCCGAACTCTTCGGTCATGCCCGCGGCGCGTTTTCCGGCGCCGTCCAGGCGCACAAGGGGCTGTTCCAGGCCGCGGACGGCGGAACGATCTTCTTGGACGAGATCGGCGACATGCCGCTCGCGTTGCAAGTCAAGCTGTTGCGGGTGCTGCAGGAGGGCGAGGTCCGGCCGGTCGGGGCAACGCAGCCGATCCCGGTCGACGTTCGCGTCATCTCCGCGACGCATCGCGATCTCGACGCACGGAAGGCCTCGGGGCATTTCCGCGAGGATCTCTACTACCGCCTCAACGTCGTGTCGCTCAAGCTGCCCGGACTCGCCGATCGGCGCGAGGATATTCCGCTCCTCGCCACGCACTTCCTGCGCAAGCTAGCCGAGCGCTACAAGCGGCCAGTCCCCACGCTCGCGCCCGATGCGATGGCATTGCTGGTCGCAGCGCCTTGGCCCGGAAACGTCCGCCAGCTGCTGAACCTCCTCGAGCAGGCGGTAGCCCTCGCGACGACCAGCGTGATTCCGGCATCCCTCGTCCAGAGCTCCCTCCAGGAAGATGCGAGCGCACTTGTGCCCTTCGAGGAAGCCCGCAAGCAGTTCGAGCGCGATTACCTGGTGCGCCTGCTGAAGATCACCGGCGGCAACGTGACGCAGGCGGCGCTGCTCGCGAAGCGCAATCGCACCGAGTTCTACAAGCTCCTCCAGCGACACCGGCTCGAGCCGGCGATGTTCAAGGAAGGAAAGCCGTCCTAGCCCCGGCGGTGGCGTGCTTCGCCGGGCGGAGGGCGGCGGCGATACGAAAAGCGGCCCTGCCGGTCTGGTCTGGGTCGGGTCCCGGACGCCCACGACGCTACAACCCGCCCCCTTGTTCGCGCCTCCGGCTGACCGTCGATGCACGGGTTCCTCTGCGGCTTCGTGCATCGGCGATCTGCGTTTGCAAACACATCATCTGCCGTTAATTTCATTGTCATTATTCATGCCCAAAATGGCAGGATAACCACAGTGGCTGTCGTCAAAAAGAGACATTTTTTGTAATTATCAATCAGCAAGTTAATGGTTTTGTCCTGGAAGCGTGTCGGTGGAATGCGACAAATCCGCTCTTTTTGAGTCGGCGGCTCTACGGGGCAATCGTGCCCGCGCAGATGAGGCTGTGGTGGGGAAAACTCGTGGACAGAGCGCATCCGGGGACTCGCGGTGATTGGAATGGCACGTCACTTGCTTAGCGAAATGCGAAGGGCATACGCGGATCGACTACAGGTCATGGACTCCTTCTCGCCCGAACTTGCGCAGCACTGGCTGGCGGGGCAATCGTCGAAGCCGGACGACGCGGCCGTCGAGCGGTGCGCAGAGGAGTCGCTTACGCCCTCGCAGCAAGCAGCTCTCGATGCGCTCGCCGATCGAATCAGCGCGGCGCGCAGTGTCTACTGACAGAGGACGCCGCTCCAGCAAAGAAAACGCAAAGCGTCGAACCGAGACTTCGTCAAGCCCCGGCAGAGCCCCTCCCCCGTCGGCACCGAATCCCCCTTGCCCGCTACCTTCCTCCCGGCGGGCTTTTTTTTTGACTTTGGCACCCAGGAGTTCGCTAAACGGACTCTGCCCGGTAACCGCCGCCGGCGACCGGTCTCGCGTTACCCTGTTGGACGACCCACGTGGCACGAGGCGGTGCGGGCGCCCGTGATGCATGTCGGGGTGATGCGGATGCGCGCGACTCAGCGGCAAATGGCGGTGGCAATGCGGGTGCGATTCGTGACCCCTTCCGGTTCCGCTCGGGCCCACCCCGAGGCTCGCGCGCTTACACCGCCACCGGCGCCTTGATGGCGGGGTGGCACTGGTAGTCGGCGATCTCGACGTCCTCGAACCGGTACTCGAACAGCGTGTCCGCCTTGCGATGGATGACGAGCCTTGGAAGGGGATACGGTACACGCGCGAGCTGAGTCGCCACCTGCTCGAGATGGTTGAGGTAGAGGTGACAGTCGCCGCCGGTCCACACGAAATCGCCGACGCCGAGATCGCATTGCTGCGCGACCAAGTGCGTCAGCAACGCGTACGACGCGATGTTGAACGGGACCCCGAGGAAGATGTCGCAGCTCCTCTGGTAGAGCTGGCAGGAAAGCTTGCCGCCGGCAACGTAGAACTGGAACAGCAGATGGCAAGGCGGCAGCTTCATCCGTGGAATGTCCGCGACGTTCCATGCCGATACGATGAGGCGCCTCGAGTCCGGATTCCTGCGGATCTCGGCCTGCACCTTCGCCATCTGATCGATGTGTCGCCCGTCGGGCGCGGGCCAGCTCCGCCATTGATATCCATAGATCGGCCCTAGCTCGCCGTTCGCATCCGCCCACTCGTCCCAGATCGACACGCCGGCGGCCTGCAGCGAGCGCACATTGGTCTCGCCCCGCAGAAACCACAGCAGCTCGTGGATGATCGACTTGGTGTGGACCTTTTTCGTCGTCAGCAGCGGAAAGCCCGCTGCGAGGTCGAAGCGCATCTGATAGCCGAACGCCGACAGCGTCCCCGTTCCGGTCCGGTCCGCCTTGCGGTGGCCGTAGTCGCGGACGTGCCGCATGAAGTCGAGGTATTGGCGCATCGGAATCGACGATCAAGGGGGAAGGGCGTGCCTCGAACGAAAGCGCACCGGGCTCGAAGCCGCAGCAGTGCGCAAGAACAAATTGTAGCGTGGGCGAGGGCATTCGGCAGCGGGTGTTGGCGCGAGGCAAGTCTGGGGAGCATGGCGTCGTGCCAACGCCGCCATTCGTCGGCCGGATCGCGCTCGGCCATTCGGGCGGGTTGACAAGTGTCGGCGGATGGCCGCAGCATACAACTATATGACTAGTCCGGTAGCCGTATAGACAGTTGTCTCGAGACGGCGGCTCATGAGGCCGACCTATGCCAAAGCCATTCCGCGCGCTTGGCGGCATACGGCCGCCATGTTCGTCGCGCTGGGCGACGCGCACCGCCAGCGCATCCTGCTGATGTTCGAGCCGGGCGAGCGGCTCAACGTGGGCCAGATCGTCGCCGCATCGACTCTCTCGCGCTCGGCCGTCGCGCATCATCTCAAGGTGCTGCGTCACGCCGGCGTGCTTCAATGCGAGAAGGTCGGCAAGGAAGTCTGGTACTGGCCCGACCCCGACGCGGTGCGTGACGCGCTGGCGGCGGTGCTCGATTATCTCGATCGGCACTCGGAGCTTCCGTGCTAGCGCGGATGTTCAACGTGTTTGAGATCCAGTCATTCTTCGTCCACCCCACCTGACGGCGCCACGCCATGCACGCACCCAACCAGTTCGACCTGCTCCGCGAGCGCCGTTTCGCACCGTTCTTCTGGACCCAGTTCTTCGGCGCTGCCAACGACAACGTCTTCAAGAACGCCTTTGTCGTGTTCGTGACCTTCGAGGCGGCCGCTTCGCTGCAGTTCGACGCGGCCACGGTCGTCAACCTGATCGGTGCGATCTTCATCTTGCCGTTCATGCTGTTTTCGGCGACCGCCGGCCAGCTCGCCGACAAGCTGGAAAAGTCCTGCCTCATTCGCTGGATCAAGCTGTTCGAAATCGCGATCATGGCAATCGGCGCGCTCGGCTTCTGGCAGCAGAGCGTGGGGCTGTTGTTCGCCGCGCTCGCGCTGCTGGGCATCCATTCGACGTTGTTCGGACCCGTAAAGTACGCGATCCTGCCGCAGCATCTGCGCACCGAGGAATTGACCGGGGGCAACGGCCTGGTCGAGATGGGGACCTTCGTGGCGATCCTGCTGGGCACGATTGCCGGCGGGCTGGTCGTCGCGATCAAGCCGTATGGCCTTATCGCCGCGGGCGCGCTGGTGCTCGCCATCGCCGTAGTGGGCTGGCTCGCGAGTCGCGCGATCCCGGTCACGCCCGCGGTGGCCCCCGACCTGTCGCTCAACTGGAACCCGGTCACCGAGACGTATCGCAACCTGCGGATCGGGCACGAGAACATCGTCGTGTGGCGCGCCATGCTCGGGATCTCGTGGTTCTGGTTCTACGGCGCGATCTACCTCGCGCAGCTGCCGGCATTCACGCGCGACGTGCTGGGCGGCGGAGAGCACGTGTTCACGCTGCTGCTCGCGGTATTCTCGGTCGGCATTGGCGCGGGTTCGCTGCTGTGCGAGCGCATGTCGGGCCGCAAGGTCGAGCTCGGGCTCGTACCGTTCGGCTCGATCGGGCTCACGCTGTTCGCCGTCGATCTCTGGCTCGGCAGCCGTCACCTGATGCCGCAGACCAACGGGGATGTTGCGACGTTCCTCGCCCAGGGCGCCCACTGGCGCGTGCTCTTCGACGTGCTGATGCTCGGCGCCTTCGGCGGTTTCTATACGGTGCCGCTGTACGCGCTCATCCAGTTGCGGTCGGCGCCGTCGCATCGCTCGCGCATCATCGCCGCGAACAACATCCTGAATGCGCTGTTCATGGTCGTCTCCGCGGGAGTCGCCATCGGCCTGCTCAAGTCGGGGCTCACGATCCCCGAGCTCTTTCTCGTCGTGGGACTGTTGAACGCCGCGGTGGCGCTGTATATCTACACGCTGGTGCCCGAGTTCCTGATGCGGTTCCTCGCCTGGCTTCTCGTCCACGCTTTCTACCGCGTCGACCAGGAAGGGCTCGAGCACATACCCGAGGAAGGCGCCTGCGTCCTCGTCTGCAACCACGTGAGCTACGTCGACGCCGTCGTCATCGCGGCGTGCGTGAGGCGACCGATTCGCTTCGTGATGGACTACCGGATCTTCGCGATCCCCCTCCTGTCGTTCATCTTCCGCACGATGCGCACGATCCCGATCGCGCCCGCGAGAGAGGACGCCGCGATGAAGGACCGCGCGTTCGCGGAGGTCGCCAGGGCACTGGACGCAGGCGAAATCGTCGGCATCTTTCCGGAGGGCAGGCTGACGGAGACGGGCGAGCTCAATCCGTTCCGTCCCGGCGTGCAGGAGATCCTCGCGACCACACCGGTGCCCGTCGTGCCGCTCGCGCTGCGCGGTCTTTGGGGCAGCTTCTTCAGCCGCTCGCACCAGGGCAAGGCGATGCGGCGCCTGCGCGGGATCTTCTCGCACATTGCCCTCGTTGCCGCACCCCCGGTGCCGCCCGAACGCGTGACGCTCGCCGGCCTGCGGGGGGCCGTGCTGACGTTGCGCGGAGAGCGGAAATAGTCACGGGAATCGCCCCGCCGGGGACCAGGGAGAGCACGACAGCCGCACTGATCAGCCTCATTGTCGGGGCATCGATCGGGGGCGCCGGTTCGGCGGGCATCGGCGGTTTCGCGGGGTTTGTCGCCGGCGCAGTCGGCGACAGGCGGCGCCCGTCAGGAACGCAGCGTCGCCTCCGGCCACACGTCCGCAACGAGCGACGGCAGCACAATGCCCGCGGGTCCGCGCAACGCGAAGTCGACGCGATCGCTAAGGCGCGTCGGATGGGGGTTGATCTCGACAATCGCGGCGCCGTGGTGGCGCGCATAGGTCGGCAGCATCGCCGCAGGATAGACCTCGGCGGTCGTGCCGATCACGAGCAGTACGTCGCAATCGCGTGCCGCGCGTTCGGCGCGCGCGAGGGCATCGTCCGGCAGCGTTTCCTCGAACCAGACTACGTCGGGCCGCAGAAAGGCGCCGCAGTGGGCGCAGCGCGGCGCCTCGCGCGGGCTCGAATCGTCCCAGTCGTCGACGATCGTGCCTTCGCGCGAGCATTTGACGCGCTGGATATTGCCGTGCAGCTCGACGATACGGGTGCTGCCCGCCGCCTGGTGCAGGCCGTCGACGTTCTGCGTGATCACGAGGAGCCCGGGCACGACAGATTCCAGCGCGGCGAGCGCGCGGTGGCCTGCATTGGGCTTCGCCCGGCCGATCAGCTCGCGCCGCCACGCGTACCAATCCCAGACCAGCTTGGCGTTGCGCCGGAACGCGTCGGGCGTGGCGAGCTCCAGCGGATCAAACTTCGCCCACATGCCGGTCTGTGCGTCGCGAAACGTCGGTACTCCGGATTCCGCCGAAATGCCGGCACCGGTGAGCGCGGCGACGGCGCGCGCCTTGCGCAAGCGGCCGATCAACGCGGCGGGAATCGCCGGAGCGACGTCGGGAACGGGATGGGTCGCCATGCGGTTATTGTTCGAAAGCGCGGGCGAGCATTCTAGGCGCACACCGCCGCGCGGGACACGCGCTGCCTGCGCCATGGTCGCGCGATCGCCTCGAATCGCTGTGCTACACTCGGCTCGTCTCCCGCCGCCGTTCGCAATCCTCTTCCGGCGCGAAGCCCATGTCAGGCAACACGCTCGGTACCCTCTACTGCGTCACCTCGTTCGGCGAATCCCACGGCCCCGCGATCGGCTGCGTCGTCGACGGCTGTCCTCCGGGCATGATGCTCGCCGAAGCCGACATCCAGCGCGAGCTCGACCGTCGCAAGCCGGGCACTTCGCGGCACGTGACGCAACGGCGCGAATCCGACACCGTCGAGATCCTGTCGGGTGTATTCGAGGGGAAGACGACGGGAACGCCCATCGCGCTCGTCATCCGTAACGAGGATCAACGCAGCAAGGACTATGCCACGATCGCCGACACGTTTCGGCCCGGTCACGCCGATTATGCATACTGGCAGAAATACGGCATTCGCGACTATCGCGGCGGCGGCCGCTCGTCCGCACGCGAAACGGCGGTGCGCGTGGCTGCCGGCGCGATCGCAAAAAAATGGCTTGCCGAGCGTTACGGCGTCGCCGTTCGGGGTCATCTCGCGCAGTTGGGCCCGAAGGTCATTCCGTTCGAAAATTGGGCCCACGTCGACGCGAATCCGTTCTTTGTCGCCAACGCGTCGATCGTTTCCGAGCTCGACGCGTTCATGGATGCGCTGCGCAAGTCCGGGGATTCCTGCGGCGCAAAGATCACGGTGATCGCGACCGGCGTGCCGGTAGGCTGGGGCGAGCCCGTGTACGGACGCCTGGACGCCGACCTCGCCTCAGCGATGATGGGCATCAACGCGGTGAAGGGCGTCGAGATCGGCGCGGGGTTCGCGAGCGTCACGCAGCGCGGGACCGAGCACTCTGACGAAATGACGCCGCAGGGGTATCTGTCGAACAATGCGGGTGGGATCGTCGGCGGCATTTCGACCGGGCAGGACGTCGTCGTGACGATCGCAGTGAAGCCTACGTCGTCGATCCGCCTCGATCGCCGGTCGATCGACAAGGCGGGTAATCCGGTGATCGTCAATACCCACGGCCGTCACGACCCGTGCGTGGGCATTCGTGCGACACCGATTGCGGAAGCGATGCTCGCGATCGTGCTGATGGACCATGCGTTGCGCCATCGCGCACAGAACGCCGACGTCGTCGTCGCGACGCCGAAGATCGCGGCGGCGGCGCCCCAGGACATTGCCGCGCGCCGCCGCGGGGTGGCGATCGACGATCCGGACCCGGACGAGGCGTGAGGCGCGCCGGTCAACCGAGCCGCGCCCGTCGCGCGCCGCTCAGTGGCGCGGCAACCCGCCGTTCATGCCCTCGCCCGGCTGCGTCGCCTCGTCCGTTGGGCTTACTCGCGTGACCGCCGCATCGGCGCTGCCACGAGCGAATGCGAGCGCGATCGCATCGCCGACCGCAAGCGCATTTGCGTCCGTGACGATCGCGCCGTCCGTCCTGGTCGCGATTGCGTAACCGCGTTCGAGCACCGCCTGCGGATTGAGGTGCGCGAGATTCTGGGCGAGCGCGGCCACCCGCGCCTGCGCGCGCTCGGCATTCGCCCGTCCCGCGCGCCGCAGTGCGTCGCCCGCGCGGGCAAGACGCGCCGCCTGCGGCAGCGGTCGCCCGGACTGCCACGCGAAGCGGTGGGCCAGCGCGCTCGCTGCGCTGCCCGCCATTGCCAGGCGGTGGTGCATCGCGCGGCGGAACCTTGCCGCCAGTGCCTGTGCGTCGCGCCCCTGGCGCACGAGACGGGCCGCGGGATGCACGAGCCTGCGCGAGAGGCCATCCACGCGCTGCATTCTCGTCTCGAGCGCACGCTCGGCCGCGCGCTGCCAGCGGGCGCCGACCGATTCGACGTGGCGCGCGAGTGCCTGTCGATCCGGCACGACCAGCGTGGCGGCAGCCGTCGGCGTCGGCGCGCGCACGTCGGCGACGAAATCGCAGATCGTGAAATCGGTTTCGTGGCCGACGCCGGAGACGACGGGGAGTGCCGACTCGTAGACGGCAAGGGCGACCGCCTCTTCGTTAAATGCCCACAGATCCTCAATCGAACCGCCGCCGCGCGCAACGATCAGCACGTCGACCTCGTACCGGGCATTGGCGGTGCGGATCGCTTCCGCGATGGCGGCTGCGGCGCCGCCTCCCTGAACCGGCGCCGGATAGACGATGACGCGCAGCGGCGGCCACCGCCGCCGCAGCGTCGTGAGCAGGTCGTGCAGCGCCGCCGCGCGTGTGGAGGTCACGATGCCTACCGCAAGCGGGTAGCGCGGCAGAGGACGCTTGCGCTCGGCGCTGAACCAGCCCGCCGCCTCGAGCCGGGCCTTGAGCCGTGCGAACCGCTCGTAGAGCGCGCCACGCCCCGCCAGCCGGACCGTGTCGACATTGAGCTGGAATTCTCCCCGCGCTTCGTAGATCGACGGGGTCGCCCGCACTTCAACGGCGAGTCCGTCGGCGAGGCCGAATTCGACGAATTGCGCCTTGTTCCGGAACAATACGCAGCGTACCTGCGCCTGCGCATCCTTCAGATTGAAGTAGCAGTGGCCCGATGCCGCGCGCGTGAAATTCGATATCTCGCCCGCGACCCAGATGAGGCCCAGCTGACGCTCGAGCAGGAGTCGAGCCGAGCTCACCACGAGCGAGACCGAAAGGATGCTCCGGGAACCGGGGAAGGCACCGGTGGACCCTTCCCCCGAAGCGGCGCGGCCGGCAACGCCGACCCGGTCGGCCGCGCCGGCACCTTTGGGAAGGGGAGGAACGGTCATGCCGCTGGACGACCGGGTTTGACAGCACGTGCGCGGCAGCACAATTGTCCAGGACGAACTTTTGTTGCCAATATCGAATGACGCACCGATCGGCCTTTGCGAAACCTCAGCGAACAGAGGGAAATGGCCCCTAAGAAAAAAATACAAGCCAATGATTATAAATAATAAAAAATAGGGTGGAAATTGAGCATGACAAGAATATTACCGTCGCGATCTCTACTTAGGCGCCGAATGTACAAGATATGCACACTATTATCCACAGGATTTGTGGACAATCCGTCCGAACATCATGCGGCGATTGCTCCGAAACCGTTGTCTGGCGCGGGATTCGAAGGCATGTCCGCTGCATACTGGGAAACCGGCGATGACGCTGAAGCCCCCGGCCGGTTAGAATGCATGACACGCGCGCTTGTTCATGAACAAACATCAGCGAGTGCTGCACTGCGGGAAAAAAGGATCGACACGGACGCAATAAGACAGTCGAGGTCGCAAGCTTCGGCGGAAAGACCCCCGTCCCCCGGCAGTACGCCTGGATCGAACTTTCTGCGCGCGATCATTGCCGAGGACAACCGCACCGGCAAGTACGGCGGGCGTGTCGTCACGCGCTTTCCGCCGGAGCCCAATGGCTATCTCCATTACGGGCACGCGAAGTCGATCATCCTCAATTTCGGTCTCGCCGCCGAGAACGGTGGTCGTTGCCACCTGCGCTTCGACGATACGAATCCGTTGAAAGAGGAGACCGAATACGAGGATTCGATCGAGGCGTCGGTACGCTGGCTCGGTTTCGACTGGGGCGCGCATCTCTATCATGCGTCCGATTATTACGACCAGCTCTACGGCTTCGCTGAGTGGTTCATCGAGCGGGGTCTCGCTTACGTCGACAGCCAGTCGGCCGCCGAAATGCGTGCGCTCCGCGGCACGCTGACGGAGGCAGGGGAGCCGAGCCCGTACCGTGATCGGGCCGTCGCGGAGAATCTCGCTCTGTTTCGCCGGATGCGCGCGGGTGAATTCGCCGACGGCGCGCATGTGCTGCGGCTGAAAATCGACATGGCGAGCCCGAACGTCAACATGCGCGATCCGGCGATCTACCGGATCCGTCACGCGTCGCACCACCGCACCGGCGACAAGTGGTGCGTCTACCCGCTGTACGATTACACGCACTGCATCTCGGACGCGCTCGAGCGGATAACGCATTCGATCTGCACGCTCGAATTTCAGGACCACCGGCCGCTGTACGACTGGGTGATCGAGCGGCTCGCCGAGGGCGGCCAGCTCGCGCGGCCGCTGCCGCAGCAGCACGAATTCGCGCGGCTCAATCTCACATATGTCGTGCTGTCGAAGCGCAAGCTGATCGAGCTCGTGGCCAAGGGGCACGTCGACGGCTGGGACGATCCGAGGATGCCGACGCTCGTCGGCGCGAGGCGGCGGGGCTTCACGCCAAAAGGATTCCACCTGTTCGCCGAGCGGATCGGCGTGTCGAAGTCCGATTCGTGGATCGACATCGGGGTGTTGGAAGACTGCATGCGCGAGGACCTGAACGCGCGCGCGCCGCGGCGCATCGCCGTGCTCGATCCGGTGAAGCTCGTCATCGACAACTACCCCGAGGGAGAGCGGGAGCCGTGCTTCGCCCCCAACCATCCGCAGCACCCGGAGCAGGGCCGGCGCGAGCTCATGCTCTCGCGCGAGCTGTGGATCGAGCGCGATGATTACACCGAGACGCCGCAAAAGGGGTATTTCCGTCTTGCGCCCGGGGCCGAGGTGCGTCTGCGCTACGGCTACATCGTGAAATGCACGCGCGCCGACAAGGACGACGCGGGAAGGGTCGTTGCCGTACACTGCACCTACGATCGCGAGACCCGGAGCGGTACCCCGGGCGCCAATGCGCGCAAGGTGAAGGGCAACATCCACTGGCTATCGACCGCCGATGCGGTGCCGGCAGAAGTGCGACTGTACGATCGCCTGTTCGCGGTGCCATTTCCGGGCGCGAGGAATCCGGGGAGCCCGCGCGGCGAAGGCAGCGCGACCGCAGCCGTGGCGCATGCCGCGATCGTCGCGGGCGAGGACGATGACGAAGTCGGCGAACTCGCGGAGCGCAACTACCTGGACGACCTGAATCCCGATTCGAAGCGCGTCCAAACGGCGTTCGTCGAGCCGGCGCTGGCCGGCGCCGCGCCGGAGGACCGCTTCCAGTTCGAGCGGCACGGGTATTTCGTGGCCGATTTCGCCGATCACGCGCCGGGGAGGCCCGTCTTCAATCGCACCGTCACGCTGCGCGATTCCTGGACCAAGCAGTAGCGTCCGCGGCCGGCCTTCGGAAGGCTGGTCCTCGGCGTCCGTTTGCACTGGCGAGGTCCTCGTCCGTGTCGCAAGTGAATCGCGTAGCGCACGGGGCGTCCGTCCGCGGCCCGGTCGCGCGGCGAGGCGCCCCTTCCGGCGCGGGCGCGAGCTCGCGTTTCGCGCGCCACGCTCACTCGCCAGTGCGCTAATATGGCGCCCGCTGCCATTCACGCCCGGAGCACTCCATGAAGCGCATCTTTCTGTTCATCGTCACCAATCTCGCCGTCGTCCTCGTGCTGTCGGTCGTCCTGCGCCTGCTCGGGCTCGACCGGGCGATGTACGCGCAGACCGGGATTTCGTATGGCGGATTGCTCGCCTTTTCGGCGGTCGTCGGCTTCACCGGCGCGATTGTCTCTCTGCTGATGTCAAAGTCGATGGCCAAATGGTCGACCGGCGCGCAGGTGATCGAGACCCCGCGCAACGAGGCCGAGGCGTGGCTCGTCGAGACGGTGCGCCGGCTGGCGACGAAAGCCGGCGTCGGCATGCCCGAAGTCGCGATCTACGAAGGCCCGGCCAACGCGTTCGCGACCGGCGCGTTCAGGAATTCCGCGCTGGTGGCGGTCTCCAGCGGACTGCTGCAATCGATGAACCGGGAGGAAGTCGAAGCGGTGCTCGGCCACGAGCTCGCGCACGTCGCCAACGGCGACATGGTGACGCTGACATTGATTCAGGGCGTCGTGAACACGTTCGTCGTGTTCTTCGCACGAATCATCGGGTCGATCGTCGACAAGACCCTGTTTCGCACCGAACGCGGCAACGGACCGGGCTATTTCATCACTGTCATCATCGCCCAGATCGTGCTCGGCATTCTCGCGTCGATGATCGTCGCCTGGTTTTCGCGCCGCCGAGAGTTCCGCGCCGATGCCGGCAGCGCGCAGTTCCTGGGCACGCCCTCGCCGATGATCAACGCGCTGCGCCGCCTCGGTGGGCTCGAGCCGGGCGAGCTGCCGCAGGCGATGCATGGCTTCGGCATCACGGACAAAGGCGGCGTGATGGCGCTATTCTCCACCCACCCGCCGATCGAGGAGCGCATTGCAGCGTTGCAGGCGAGGCCGGCCTGATGTTCAAGATAGAAATCGAGGACGACAAGGGAATCTGGAGCGACGTCCGCGATGCCGACGGGGCGATCCTCACGTTCGACAACGAGGCCGACGCGCGGGCGGCGCTGGCCGCGCGCTTCCCCGTCCTCGTCCAGATGGAGCGTTACGGAGGCGGCAAGCGCACGCGCGTGATCCGGATTCTCGAGGACGATGACGACTGGCCGCAGCGGCCGAAACCCGATTGAGGCAACGATGATCGACTTCTACACCTGGCAGACGTCCAACGGCCAGCGCGTCGCGATCCTCCTCGAGGAATGCGGCTTTGCGTACAACCTGCACAAGGTCAATCTTGCGAAAGGCGAGCAGAGGAATCCCGAGTTCCTCAAGCTCAATCCCGCCGGCGCGATTCCCGTGATCGTCGATTCGGACGGCCCCGGCGGCAGGCCGGTGACGCTTACGCAATCGGGTGCGATTGATCTGTATCTCGCAGAGAAGGCCGGACGCTTCATTCCCGCGGATCCCGGGCGGCGAGTGACCGCGTACCAGTGGTTCATGCAGGCGCTCACCGACTGCGCACCAAGCTCGACGGGAATCTTTTTCAGCGGCACGCTGCTGCCGGACAAGTCGCCCGCCAATGTCGCGTGGTTCGAAGCGCGCTTGACGAGCCAGTTCCGCCTCGCCGACGCGCGCCTCGCGGACAACGAATGGCTGGCGGGAGAGTTGTCTCTCGCCGATCTGGCGCTCTATCCGATCTACGCGGTGCGCAAGGCGCTCGCCGATGCGGGCGACATGCGAAACCTCGCGCGCTGGGGCGCCGCGCTCGCGGCCCGGCCGGCGGTCGCGAAGGCGATGCAGGCGGCGGCCTGATTTCTGAGCGCGCGCAACAGGGGCATTCGCCGAAATCGCCGACGAACGCCGGCGTCGGCGGAGCGCCGCCGCGGAGCCGGCCGTGGTTGTCCGCGGGCGCCATTTCCGTCTGGCGATTTCGTCGCATCCATCAGCGGATACAGTCGACGCATCGCGGGCCGCGCGACCACGAGGCCGACGGTCGCAATGCAGCGCCGGCCACGCGGGGTAAGGACGATCGCCCATTACGCGTGCCGGGCGCGCGCGGCGCTCTCGCTCGCCTGCGGGAGCGGCCGCGCGGGCGGCAGGTCACTGGCGACAAGATAGAGCGGTCGCTGCTTCACTTCGATGAACATCCGCGCCAGGTATTCGCCGATGATGCCGAGCGCCATCAGCTGGAGCCCGCCGAGGAAGAGCACGAGCGTGACCAGCGTCGGAAAGCCGCGCGCGGGGTCGCCGAAGATGAGCGTCTTGACGATGAAGTAGATGCCGTAGGCGAAGGCGACCAAGGCGGTCGCGAATCCAACGTAGCTCGCGATCTTCAACGGGACGACCGAGAACGACGTGATGCCTTCGAGCGCGAAGTTCCACAGCCGCCAGTAGTTCCACTTGGTCTGCGCCTGCATAGCGGCCGTCGCGGTCGTAGATGATCTCCTTGCGCGGGAACCCGATCCACGCGAAAAGGCCCTTCATGAACCGGCTGCGCTCGGGGAAGCGGGCGAGCGCCTGCGACCGCGCGCCGGGACAGGAGCCGGAAGTCGCCGACGTCCTCCGGGATTTCGACGGTGCCGATGCTGCCGATCGCGCGATAGAAGGCGCGCGCCGTCGCCTTCTTCAACCAGCTTTCCTGCGCGCGACTGCGCGCGGCGCATCAGCACGACGTCGTAGCCTTCCTGCCATGCGGCCAGCATGTCGGGAAGAAGCTCCGGCGGATCCTGCAGGTCGGCATCGATGACGACGACCGCGTCGCCGCCGGCATGGTCGAGCCCGGCGCTCATCGCGATTTCCTTGCCGAAGTTGCGCGAAAGATCGACCACGGCGACGCGCGGGTCGCGGCCGCGGAGCTGCACGAGGAAGGCCATCGATCCGTCGTGGCTGCCATCGTTGACGTAGACGATTTCCACATCGACCGAAACGCCATCGAGTGCCGCCGCGAGCCGTCGATGGAACTCCGGCAGCACGGCTTCTTCGTTGTACACCGGAACGACCACCGACAGCGAAGGGCGGCGGCCATCGTCCGGCGAGCCCATGGCGGTGCCTGCGGTCAGAACGTCCACGTGCGGTTCGCGAGATAGCCGCCCGCCAGCACGGCGCCCGTGGCGACGATCTGCGCGACGAGATACTGCGGACCGACGAGCGCGAGCATGGCAGCGAGCACGAGCGCGTTCAGCGCGACGCCGAGCGCCGCGACGGCGGCGAAGCGCGGCAGCGCGGCGCGATCGGCGCCGCCTGCGGCGTGGGGTGCGGCAAAGACATGGGGCGGCGGTTTGGCAGCGAGCGTGCGCAGCCGGCGCAAAAACCAAACTCTAGCGCGTCGCCCCTCATTTGTCCGCCGTGGGCTGCAGTGCCGCGCGCGAAAAAATAACGGCCGGCGGGGGAAACCCGACCGGCCGTGGGATCATTTCCCTGGTGAAGGGAACGATCGTCGGTTCGATTACTTCAGATGGTTCGAGACGAGCTTGGTCATCTCGAACATCGATACCTGCTTCTTGCCGCCGAACACGGCACGGAGCTTTTCGTCGGCGTTGATCAGGCGCTTGTTGATGGAATCCTGCAGCTTGTTCTTCTTGATGTAGTCCCAGATCTTCTTCGTGACGTCGGTGCGCGGCATCGGCATCGCGCCGATGACGGCCGCGAGCACCGACGACGGCGTCATCGGCTTCATGAACGCGGCGTTCGGTTTGCGCTTCGCCGTGGACTTCTTGGCGGCGGGTTTCTTTGCCGGGGCCTTTTTCGCCGGGGCCTTCTTTGCGGCGGGCTTCTTTGCGGCGGGCTTCTTCGCGGGCTTCTTGGCAGGCTTCTTGGCAGGCTTCTTTGCTGCTTTCTTGGCAGTAGCCATAGTTCTCCTTCCTATGAGTAGATGCTCAACACACGGCGCTGAACACTCTGAAGCAGACCGTCCTGTCACGGGTATTCCTGCTCCATCGGCGGCAACTATAGCGCAATTCCGAGGGAAGGGAATCCCTGGCGAGCGGTTTTTTAGTGGAGGAGCGCACTCGTGTTGCATGGCGGGCGCGACGCCGCAAACGCATCGGGCGAACCCGCCGGCTTCAGCGACGGCATGTCGCAGCCTGCGGTGCCCGATCGCCGATGCGCTAGCGGACGAGCCACCCTACGAAAGTCCGGATCGTGACCGCATTGGCGACGTCGACGAAGAATGCGCCGACCAGCGGGACGACGATGAACGACCGAGGAGACGCGCCATGGACCTTCGTGATTGCGGTCATGACTGCGATGGCCGTGGGGGTCGCCCCCAGGGCGAGGCCGAAGTACCCCGACGTCGATACGGCCGCGTCGTAGCCGCGACCCAGCAACGGGCACACGATCCAGACCATCAGGACCCAGCCGACGACGACCTGCATGGCGAGAATCACGAGCAGCGGCACCGCTGCGTCGAGCAGGGTCCAGAACTGCAGGCTCATCAGGGTCATCGCCAGAAACAGGCCGAGCGTAAGGGAGCGCGAGCGGCGGCGTCCCGGTCGGCCAGGGGAGCTTGGGGGGCATGACGGGCACCGTGTTGGCGAGCACGATTCCCGCGAAGAGTGCGGTCACGAACTGGGTAGGCGCAATCCCAGACCCGCGCAGAGCGTGTTGAGATGCATTCCGATCCCCACGGCGAGCGCAATCACGAGGAGCGTGTTGAGCAGGCCGTCGACGTCGAGCTTCAACCGCGGCTCCGCGGCGTATGCGAAGCCGACGCTGGTGGGCGCGTCACCCGCAGGCTTCAAGTGGTGCCGGCGGATGAGGTAGCGGCCCAGCGGCCCGCCGAGTATGCCGCCGGCGACGAGCCCGAACGTCGCCGCGGCGGTGCCGATTTCGATGGCGTTCGGGACGCCGAATTTCTCCGCGAGCACCGGCGCCCAGGCGATTGCCGTCCCGTGCCCGCCCGACAATCCGACCGATCCGCCGAGGATGCCCATCGCGACGTTGGCGCCCATCAGCGTCGCGAGCGCCACGCCGAGACCGGTCTGCAGGGCGAGGTTCGTCACTGCGATCAGCGTGAGGGCGACGAGCATCCGCCCGCCGGCGGCCAGCAGGCGGACGTTGGCGGACAGTCCGATCGTCGTGAAGAAGACGATCAGCAGGATGTCGCGCGCCTCCATCGTGAACGTCACACGGACGCCGAGTCCGCCGGTAACGGGCTCGGGAATGTTCCAGTCGCGCAGCGGCTTTGCGTGCCGATTGAGCCAGCGCCCGAGGAACAGCACGAGGATCGCGAGGATCAGCGTCTGCCGCTGGTTCAAGTCCACGGTCGGGTCACGTCGGGTGCAGGGGCGAGCAACGGAAGTCTAGGCGCCTTGCCGGCACGTTGCCATCTGGAGAGTCTTGTCCAGGGCCGCGGACAACCCGATTTCGCGGCAATTGGCAGCGGCCCCCGGTTATTGCCACAATAGACTCCATTCGCTCACGTCCGGGAAATCCATGCTACCGATCGCGTCGTCTTGGTGCCGCGGTGATTCTTCTTTTGCTGTGCACGCCTGCGGCGCTGGCGGCGGGCCTTACGTTCCTGACCGAGGAGAATCCGCCGTTCAACTACAGCGAAGGCGGGAAACTCACCGGCGCCGGGACGGAGATCGTTCAACAGATCGCGAGCCGCGCCGGCATCCCGGTCAAGACCGAGGTCCTGTCGTGGGACACGGCATATGTTCGCGCGCAAGCCGAGAAGAACACCTGCCTCTTCTCGACCGCCAGGGAAGAGAACCGGGAGCGCCTTTTTCTCTGGGTAGGGCCGATCGCGACCAATGTCTGGGCTCTGTATGGGAAAAGCGACTTCGCAGTGCCGATCAAGACGTTGAAGGATCTTTCCCCGTACAGGATCGGTGCCGTTACGCGGGACGCCAAAGGAGAGTTCCTGCGCGAGAACGCCGTCACAAATCTCAAGTTCGTCCGCGAAGACCGCGACAATCCGCCGCGGCTTCTCCTGCCGCCGGACAACCCCGACCACATCGACCTGTGGATCACGGGGCTCTATTCGGCACGCGAAACGGCGAAGGCGGCGAAGGTGACCGGCGTCAAGCTCGTGTTCATCGCCGGTGAGCGACCGCTGTACCTGGCATGCAATCCGCAGACCGACCGCGCGACGGTCAAGGCGCTCTCCGACGCGCTCGAAACGCTTAGGGTCGACGGCAGTTTGGCGCGAATCAACGCCGCCTACGAGAAGAAGTTCGTGCAATAGCTCCGGACTTCCGTGGGGGCCATGCGCCCGCTCGAAATCGTTGTTGCGAGTGCGCTGCTCGCATGGCTCGCGGGGGAGCCCGTTCGGGCGGCGGACTTGGCGCCCGCCGCCCGATCGGCGCAGCGGAGCGCACCGTGGAGCCGCAACCTTCTCTTTCGCGTGGACAAGCCGGGCGTTCCGCCGTCCTATGTTTTCGGCACCGTGCATTCCGGCGATCCGCGCGTGGCAGCGATCGCGAGCCCGGTGCGCGACGCGCTCGCCGCGGCACGGACGGTTGCAATGGAGATCCGCTTGGGCGAGGGCGACCTCGCGGAATTCTTCGAAGCCGCGCAGTTCGACGACGGACGAAAGATCGGCGATTTCTTCGACCCCCCGACGGTCGCGGCGATCCATGTCGCGCTCGCCGAGGCCGTGCCGGACGAGGGGACGCTCGACCGACTCAAGCCTTGGGCGATCCTGCTCAAGCTCGCGGAACGGCCAGCCTCGGCGGGAGACACCGGCGAGACCCTCGACCAAGCGCTGCTGGAGGCGGCGATCCGGCGCAAGCTCACCGTCATCGGCCTCGAATTGCCGGAGGAACAGATCGCCGCATTCGACGCGATCCCGCTGCCCGCGCAGGTCGCGCTGGTGAGGCTGGTCCTCGCGGAGCGGGAGGCGCTCACGCGCAACCAGGACGGGATCATCGCCGCGTGGCTCGACCGGGACCTGGCGCGGCTCGCGGCGCTCGCCGCCGAGCCCGGGAAGCTCCATCCCGAAATCGCGCCGCAATTCGCCGAGCTCACGCGGCACGTCGTCGACGACCGCACGGTCGTGATGGCGCATTGCGACGCGTCTATCGGGGCCCGCGCAGGGCGCGCGGCGACAGCGCGGTAGAATAGCGTCGCCTCGTCCGCTCATCCTTCGTGGCGAACGTTCCGTGAAGATCGCCGATCTGCGTACCGACTACATGCGCGAAACGCTCGACGAGCGCGACGTCGCACCGGATCCACTTCGTCAGTTCGAGCACTGGTTCGACGAAGCGGTGAAGGCACAGGTGCCGGAGCCCAACGCGATGACGCTGGCCACGGCCGGGGCCGACGGCCGGCCTTCGGCGCGGATCGTGCTGCTCAAGGGTTTCGACGACCGCGGTTTCGTCTTCTTCACGAATTACACGAGCCGCAAAGGCCGCGATCTCGCCGCGCGTCCGCACGCGGCGCTGCTTTTCTTCTGGCCCGAGCTCGAGCGGCAGGTTCGCATCGAGGGCTTGGTCGACAGGATTGACGCGGTGGAATCGACCACTTATTTCGCAAGTCGGCCGCGCCCGGCGCGACTCGGCGCGTGGGCGTCGCCGCAAAGCGAACCGATCGCGGGGCGAGCTGTGCTCGAGACGCGCTTCGCCGCCATCGAAGCGCAGTATCGACGCGCCGGCGATGACATCCCGCGACCGCCGCACTGGGGCGGATACCGGCTCGCGCCCGACGAGCTCGAATTCTGGCAAGGTCGGCCATCGCGCCTGCACGACCGCATTCGGTATCGCCACAGCGACACGCATCCGGCTCTGTGGGCCATTGATCGGTTGGCGCCGTGAGCTTGGAAGCAGGGGCCCCGCCCGCGGTAGCGCGTGGGGATGCGACCCGAGCGAATTGGCGCCTGGGCCCGACAGCTCGATCTGCGCATGGCACGGCGGCGATGGAGGCCGAGCCGTGAGCGGCGGACACAGACGCCGATCGCGGAATGCGCGGCGCACCGGAGCAATCGCGAACCGGTGCTCGGGGCGGACGCGTCGTCGGCGTGGCGATGCTGGACGCCGAGCCGTGAGCTTCCGCGCGGCGCCGCGAGGCCGCGAGCGGAACCCGCCGTTGGTCGCGGGCAAGGAGCCGTGACCCGCGGCGCCGGCCGCGGCTCGCGCCCGCTCGCGACTCTGATCCCGCTCGGGATCGCGAACCACGCGGTTCTCGCCGGCAGCCGCGTGACCGTTTCGCTCGATGCACTGGCGATGGGCGCGTCGCCGTTCGTCGTCGGCGTCCTGATGGCGCCGTATGCGCTGCTGCCGATGTTGCTCGCCATCGCGGCGGGCCGCTTGTCCGACCGCGCCGGCATGCGGCGGCCGATGCTGATCGGCACGACCGGGATTGCGATCGGTGCGGCGCTTCCCGTGCTGTTCGCCGGGCTGCCGATCCTGTTTGCGAGCGCGGCGGTCGTCGGCGCCGGATTCATGATCTTCCAGGTGGCCGCCCAGAAAGCCACCGGCGAGCTTGGCGGCCCGGCCGAGCGCGCGTGAAACTTCAGCTTGCTCGCGCTCGGCTACTCGATCTCGGGATTCGTCGGGCCCCTCTGCGCGGGGTTCGGCATCGACCATTTCGGCTTCGCCGAAACGTTTGCGCTCCTCGCGCTCGTCCCCTTCGTGCCGCTTGCGGCGCTCGCGAGCGGGCAGCTCGCACTCCCTGGTCCGCATCCGCAACCCGTCGATGCCCATCGCGGCGGCGTGCGCGCGCTGATGCGCCACCGGATGCTGCGCCGCGCGCTCGCGATCAACGCGCTGTTCGCGGCTGGCTGGGAGCTGCACGCGGTCTTCGTGCCGATCTACGGCGAGAAGATCGGCCTCACGGCGTCGACAAGCGGTCTGGTGCTGGCGACGTTCGCCGCCGCCACGTTCGTCGTGCGGCTGCTGATGCCGATGATCGCGCGACGCGCGACCGAGCAGCGTGTGCTCACCGCGGCGCTGTTCATCGCCGGTGCCGTCTACCTCGCATTTCCGTTTGCGCACACTGCGCCGATGCTATTGGTCTTGTCCTTCAGCCTCGGACTCGCGCTGGGCACCGGTCAGCCGATGGTGATGGCGCTGGTGCACACGCATGCGCCGCCCGGGCGTCTGGGCGAGGCCGCCGGCGTGCGGATGTCCCTCGCCAATTCGATGGCGGTCGCGGTGCCGCTCGTTTTCGGTGCCGTCGGCGCGTCGGTCGGCCTTTCCTCCGTGTTCTGGTCCGTCGGAGCGTGCCTTGCGACCGTGGGCTTTATCGCTCGCCGCGCCGCGCGCCCGTGAGGACGCGCGACGAGCGCACCTTCACGTCGCGTGGTCTTCGCGGCGTTTCAGCCGCTCGCGGAAGTGCTGGCGGAATTTGGCAACCTTCGGCTCGACCACGACCGCGCAGTACGGCTGCGCGGGATTGCGCTCGAAATACCGCTGATGATAGTTCTCGGCAGCGTGGAACGACGCCGCATCGACGATCTCGGTCACGATCGGATTGCGCCACAGCTTGGCCGCGCCGAGCTCGCCGATCACCGCTTCGGCGGTCGCCCGCTGCGCGGGCGTCTGGCAGAAGATCACCGATCGATATTGGGCGCCCACGTCATTGCCCTGCCGGTTCGGCGTCGTCGGATCGTGGATGGTGAAGAACACGCCGAGCAGGTCGCGGAACGAAAGCACCGCGGGGTCGAATGCGATGCGTACGACCTCCGCGTGGCCGGTGCGGCCGCTGCACACATCGTCGTACGTGGGATTGGCGGATGTTCCGCCGGCATAGCCCGACTCGACCGACTGAACGCCGGCCAACTCGTCGAACACCGCCTCGAGACACCAGAAGCAGCCCCCGCCCAGGACCGCGAATTCGCTGGCGGGGGAGGGAGCCGGGGTCGTCATCGTGATCTCCAGTAAAGAAGGAAACGGGCTGCGCGGGCGCAGCCGCCGAGATCGGTCGCTCGCGGGTGCGACAAGCTTACACGGGTGCCCGTCCGTTCGGGCGGCCGGATGCGGATGCGATAATGCTCGTGCGCCAACAAGGGAGACAACGGAATCCATGGGCCTGCTGCCGCGGGAAGGGAAGTTCTTCGATCTCTTCAACCAGCACGCCGATCTGGCCGCACTGGCGGCGGTCGAATTGCAGGCGCTGTTCTCCGATCTCGGTGAGCTCGAGGTCAGGAGCCGCGCCATCGAGCGCAGCGAAAAGCAGGCCGACCGGATCACGCACGAGACGGTTCAGCTGCTGCACCGGACGTTCATCACGCCGCTCGACCGCGACGAGATCCACCAGCTCATCACAGGGATGGACGACATCCTCGACCTGATGGAGGACGTCGCGACCTGCGTCTTCCTCTACGATGTCAAGACGGTCACGCCGGACGCGCAGAAGCTTGCTGCCATCTGCGTGGCGTGCACGGTGAAGGTGAAGGAAGCCGTCGCCAAGCTCGAATCGATGCAGAACGCCGATGCGATCCTCAGAATCTGCGGCGACATCGATCGCCTCGAAAGCGAGGCGGATTTCGTGTTCCGCTCGGCCCTCGCGAAACTGTTTCGCGAGGAAACCGACGCAAAGCAGATCCTCAAGCTGAAGGAGGTCTACCAGCTCCTCGAATCGATCACGGACAAGGCCGAGGACGTCGCCAACGTGATCGAGGGCATCGTGCTGGAGAACGCGTGACCGAGGTGGACGAAGGCAGGGACGCCTGCGCGGGCAGGTCGGAGCCCGGGAGCGAAGCTCGCGTCTGCGAATGCAGGCGGCGACCGACCCGGGGGACAGTCGGACGGTGGCCGGGCGTTGTGCGGGCGAGCGACCGGCAGGCCCACGCATTCCGACGCGCGACGGGGAACGCGATGATCGCTGCCCCGGTCGCGTTCGCGATGATCGTCTTCCTGGTCATGCTGGCGCTGGCCTTCGATTTCATGAACGGCTTTCACGACGCCGCGAATTCGATCGCGACCGTCGTGTCGACCCGAGTGCTGCGCCCTCATTACGCAGTCGCGTGGGCGGCGTTTTTCAATTTCGCGTCGTTCGCGGTCTTCGGGCTGTCGGTGGCCAACACGATCGGCAAGGGCGTCGTCGACGTGCACATCGTCGACATCTACGTGATTCTAGGCGCGCTCGCCGGCGCGATTGCCTGGAACGCGATCACCTGGTGGTACGGGCTGCCGTCGTCGTCGTCGCACGCGCTGATTGGCGGCCTCGCCGGCTCGGCGCTCGCCAAGGGCGGCGTCGGTGCGCTGGTCGGCAGCGGTTTCATAAAGATCAGCCTCGCGATCGCGCTGTCGCCGATGCTCGGTCTCGCGCTCGGGATGCTGTTGATGACCGCGGTCGGCTGGCTGTTGTTCCGGACCTCGCCGCACAAGGTCGATCGCTGGTTCCGACGCCTGCAATTCGTCTCCGCATCGCTCTACAGCCTCGGCCACGGCGGCAACGACGCCCAGAAGACGATGGGCGTCATTGCGCTGATCCTCGTCGCCCACGGATCGCTGCGCGCCGATTTCGGCGCCTCCGATATCCCGTTCTGGGTCGTGCTTGCATGCCAGGCGGCGATTGCACTCGGCACGCTCGCCGGCGGCTGGCGGATCGTCAAGACGATGGGCCAGAAGATCACGAAGTTGAAGCCGGTCGGCGGATTCTGTGCGGAGACGGGCGGCGCGATGACTCTGTTTCTCGCGACCGGACTCGGCATTCCGGTCTCGACGACGCATACGATCACCGGCGCGATCATCGGCGTCGGGGCGACGCGCAAGTTATCCGCGGTGCGCTGGGGCGTTGCCGAACGGATCGTCTGGGCATGGGTGCTGACGATCCCGTGCGCCGCCTTCATCTCCGCACTCGCGTGGTGGCTCGCGCGGCGGTTCATCTAGCGCGCGGCGATGCGCGTCGTGGCATTCGTGCGCGGTATCGTCGCACGGCTCACCGGCGTCGGGATGGCGCGAACGGCGGCGGCGCTGTCGTTCACGACGGTGCTCGGGCTGGTCCCGCTCTTCACCGTCGCCTTCGTCTACGTCGCGCGCTACCCGCTGTTCCAGCAGTGGCTGGATGCGCTGGAGCGCTTTCTGGTCCGCCACATGCTGCCGGCGAGCAGTTCCGCGGTCCGGAGCTACATCGCCGAATTTACCGCGAAGGCCGGAAGCCTGCAGGGCATCGGGATCGCGTCGGTCACCCTCACGGCGGTGCTGCTGGTGGCGACGATCGAGCGTGAAATCAACGCAATCTGGGGCGTGGGCGAACCGCGGTCGTTCCTCCACCGGGTCTTCGTTTACGCGGTCGGCGTGACCGTGGGCCCGTTGCTGATCGGTGCGGCCGTCTACTCGACGACGTGGCTCCTCGAGGCGTCGGCAGCGCAGGTGCCGTTCGCGACGCCTGCAGTGACCTTCCTGGCGGTGCCGGTGGCCGTCGCCATCACGACGCTCGCGTTCACGCTGCTCTACGCGCTGCTGCCGGCGCGTCGGGTGCCGATCAAGTTCGCGTTCTACGGCGGACTTTTCGCGGCGCTCGGATTCGAAATCGCCAAGTACGGTTTCGGGTTCTACATCAAGGCCGTGCCGACGTACCAGACTGTCTATGGCGCGTTGGCGGCGTTGCCGCTGTTTCTGGTCTGGGTCTACGTGTCGTGGGTCGTCGTCCTGGTTGGCGCAGCGATCACCGCGACGCTGGCCGAAGGTGGCCCGCGCGGGAGTGAGCGGCGGCGGCGATGACGTTTGTTGCAGAATGTCCGGGGCCACGCTACATTGCGAGCAGTTTTTTCGCCTGAGGGAACGTCACCGTGTGGTCCATCATTCAAGCGGCCGGCTGGCCGATCTGGCCGCTGATCCTGGCGTCGGTCATCGCACTGGCGCTGATCTTCGAGCGTCTGTGGTCACTGCGGCAAAGTCTCGTTGCGCCGCCGGGCCTCGTCGATCGCATTCTCGTCGAGTACCGGCAGAACGGCGTGACGCCGGAGCTGCTGACGAAGACGGCGCAGCAGGGACCCCTCGGACGGATCCTCGCCGCCGGGCTCGCGAACGTGAAGAGCCCGCGGCCGGTGATGCGCGAAGCGATCGAGGAAGTCGGACGCGTCGTGACTCACGACCTCGAGCGATTCCTGACCACGCTTGGCACGATCGCGGCGATGTCGCCGCTGCTGGGCCTGTTCGGAACGGTCGTCGGAATGATCGAGATCTTCGGCTCGCAAACGGCAGCCGGGTCGAACCCGATCCAGCTCGCGCACGGCATCTCGGTCGCGCTGTACAACACCGCGTTCGGCCTCATCGTCGCGATCCCCAGCATGATCTTCTACCGCCATTTCCGTGCGACGATCGACAGCCTGCACGTCGAGATGGAGCAGCAGGCGATCAAGCTCGTCGACTTCGCGCACGGCGAACGCAAGTGAGAGAGATCCGCCGATGAACCTGCGCAGCACCCGGGGCCGCGACGATCCCGAGATCAACTTCATCCCGCTGATCGACGTTCTGCTCGTCATCCTGATCTTCCTCATGGTGACGACGACCTACCAGCGCGTAGCCGAGCTGCAGATCACGCTGCCGGAAGCCGATGCCGAAGCGCTGAAGCAGCGCCCCAAGGAGATCAACGTCGGCGTCGACGCGCAGGGCCGTTACGTGATCGACAAGACGGTGTTCACATTCACCAACGTCAACGCGCTGGCCGACCTCCTGCGGCACGCTGCGGGCGACGCGAAGGAGCCCGTCGTCGTCATCAATGCCGACGCCAACGCGACGCACCAATCGGTGATCCACGTGATGGAGGCGGCGCGTCTCGCCGGGTATATCCACATCACGTTCGCGACCCAGTCGCCGGTGAAATGACGCATGGGTCCAAGAGCGCAGGGCGGATGCCGCTGCGCGATTGGAGACAGATGCGTCATCCCGGGCGCGCCAACGGCGAGCCCCGGAATCCAGTGACGTTCGGCGGAAAGGCATCGGGCCGCCCGCCTTGGCGGCGACCACGATCGACGATCGGATGACCTACGCGGACCGCCTCGTTGCGGCGTGGTACGCACCGCGCCTTCGTGGGCTCAGTCTGCTCCTCGTTCCCGCCTCGCTGCTGTTCACGCTCGCTACCGGCGCGCGCCGCGCGTTGTATCGCGCCGGCATACTGAAGGCGGAGCGGGTTCCAGCGAAGGTGATCGTCGTGGGCAACATCACCGTGGGCGGCAGCGGGAAGACGCCGCTCGCCGCCGCGTTGTGCCGGGCACTGGCCGAGCGCGGATGGCAGCCGGGGATCGTGAGCCGCGGGCATGGCCGCGAGATCCGCGACGATGCGCCGCTCCTCGTGACCCCCGACACCGATGCCGCGCACGCGGGGGACGAGCCGGTGCTCCTCGCGCGCGCCGGATTTCGAGTCGCCGTCGCCCGTGATCGCGCCGCTGCGGCGCGCGCGCTCATCGCCGCACATCCGACGTGCGACGTGATCGTCGCCGACGACGGTCTCCAGCACTACGGCCTTCACCGCGACGTGGAGATCGCCGTCGTCGACGCCTCGCGCGGGCTTGGCAATGGCTGGCGGCTGCCGGCGGGGCCGCTGCGCGAACCGCGCTCGCGGCTGGATGAAGTCGACGCGGTCGTCGCCCTCGTCACCGCCGGCGCACCGGCGCCGTGGATCGTTCCCAACGCTTACGTGATGACGCTCGCCGGAGATGTCTTTCAGCGGGTGGACGGCTCTGCCCTGACCCAGCCCGCCTCCGCGTTCACCGGCGCGGGGGTTCACGCGCTCGCCGGCATCGGCAACCCGGACCGATTCTTCACCCATCTCGCCACGCTGGGAATCAGCGCGATCACCCATCCCTTCCCGGACCATCACCACTTCACCGCGGCCGATCTGGCGTTGGCTGGCGCGCGCGTGATCCTGATGACCGAGAAAGATGCGGTAAAATGCGCGCCGTTGGCCGACGCGCGCTGCTGGTATCTTCCCGTGCGTGCGCACGTCGACCCGGCGCTCGTCGAGCGCGTCGAGGAGACTCTCCGTGGATCCGAAGCTGCTTGACATCCTAGTCTGTCCGGTCACCAAGGGACCGCTCGTCTACGACCGGCAGAAACAAGAGCTGATCTCGAAGTCGGCACGGCTCGCCTACCCGATCCGCGATGGCATTCCCGTGATGCTCGAAGACGAGGCGCGCAGGCTCGAGCCGTCGGAGTACGAGTGATCATCGCGGTGCGCGGCAGCTGACGCGGCGACGCTCCGCGGTGGCGTGCCAGGCTGCGGCCACACTGCATCTGCGCGCTGCCGCCGATTCTTCCCGCCGTCATGTCATGTTCACCGTTCTCATTCCCGCCCGCTACGCGTCGACGCGGCTTCCGGGCAAGCCGCTCGCCGACATCGCGGGCAAGCCGATGGTCGTGCGCGTGGCGGAGCGAGCGCGAGCGTCCGGCGCCGCGCGTGTCGTCGTGGCGACCGACGACGAGCGGATCCGCGCCGCGGTCGAAGCGCACCGGGTCGGCGCGTGCCTCACGCGCGCGGACCACCCGACGGGCACCGACCGCCTCGCCGAGGCGGCATCGCTGCTCGGGCTCGCCGACGACGAGATCGTGGTCAACGTTCAGGGCGACGAGCCATTGCTCGCGCCTGCCCTCATCGGATCGGTGGCCGCATTGCTCGCCGCGCATCCGGATGCGGCGATCGCCACGGCCTGCCAT
>CAVSFA010000014.1:0-224604 GCA_963727145.1 uncultured beta proteobacterium
GTCGCATGTCATGGATCCGGACGCGTGGCAGGCCAATTTCTCGGCGAGCAAGCTGCCATGCGGTGTTATTCATGGTCCGAATCCGTCGGCCGCGATAAGGGAACACCCAGATCGGATCGATCCCACGCTGCGCTTGCACGATCGACCATGCAGCATCGTTAAGGATGACCACGTGAACGCGTTTGGCCTTGAACGCTTCGGGAGGGATGACGAAGACGCTTCGACCCACCTCGGGCACGGGAACCTCCCAAGTCCACTCCAGCCCGCATACATTGCTATCGCGTAGGCCGGTGTTCACTGCGAAGAGCACCATCCGTCCCAGATGTGCGGGTAACTTTGGGAAAAGCCCGCCCTGTTCATCCCAGGTGATGGGGTAGGGGCAGTCGCGGCGATTCGGGCAGCATGGTGATCAACGGCGGTACTGCCTCGAGCCACGGCCGGCCATCGTCGTCACGGTAGGCCCGGGCCGCGCGATTGAGGATCGTGCGTACGACTTCGAGACTACGGTTAATCGTGGTTGCGCTGACACCCGCGGCGAGCCGGCTGGCGACAAAGGGCTTGAGCGTGGCATCGTGGATCTGCTTGACCTCGAGACCTCCGAGATGCGAAATCAGCAGCCGGACGTGGAAGGCAATGACGTCAAATGAACGCTTATCTCTGGACTCGTCGAGGTAGCGTGCCGCGCAGTGCGCAAACCGTGGACGCGCATGCGCTTTTCGCTCCAGCTCGTGGTCGACGCGGTCGATCTCCGCGTGTAGGCGTTGCTCGGCTTGATCTTGGGAGAGCTTACCGAGTCGAAAGAACAGGCGGGTACCCCGGTACTCCTTGTTGATGGTGAAATTACCGTCAGTGTCGACGGTAATGCCTTGCGTGCGGGTCGCTGCCATGATGTTCCTCCTGAGGTGGGACACAGGAGTATTGTCGGAACGATCACCTGGACGCGCAGCCGGATAGTTGGCAGAGGTCAGCTCCGGAAAAAGAGTGAAGTGGCGACGGAAGCAGAATAGTGAGCCAGAGGCGATGACTTGAGTCGATGCCGAAGGTCTCAAAACGGCCAGGTGCAGACGGTCAGCGTCGCCGCCCAAATTTCCCGGAAGCGGTCATCTGTCGCGGCCTCTGTTGCGATGCTGGTTGTCAGCATTCAAATGTTCGCCCGAAGCCCGCATTTGTGGTTGGCAGCGCTATAAAGGCGCGATCTCTGGGCGCCTTCAACGCGTTGGCGGGCAGCACGCTCGGGTGTCTGCCGACCTGAAGTCGGAACGGGCATGTGCTACGTAGATATACCGCGCTCACCCGACAAGGCTGCGCGCGTCACTGGGTTTTGCCTTGGGCCAGCCACCACTGCAGCGCTCACCCCTAGCCGGGCCGGCCGCTCCTGCCACGCATAAGTTACTTGGACTTGCCGTTGCGCGCGCTCCACGCGCTTCACTACCAGCCGTGCAGCGTCGATGAAGGGCTGCGCCAGGCAGGTCGGCAAGAAGCCGGCGCCGAACCCTCTGATCTGTGCACGCGTAGCCGAGGTAATTGCGTTTCATTTGCGTCCCCGGTGGGGTCAACGTCGCAACGTGTTTGCTTCCGACCGCGTAGCCCTCCTGCCGCAGCGAGTCGCGCAGCATCCGCGATCCGGCGAACGGATGATCCAGGTACAACGCAGCGACTCGGCGCAGCAGCGCCAGAGCAGTGTACGCTGCCGCACGGATGTCAGTCGTACGTCGGCGTACCCTTACTAACCCGGTTGGGATGTCGCCGTCAACCAGAGTACGGCGTCGGACGTTCTTTGACTACGTAGAACTTCGCGGCGGGTTGGGTGGCTGTGAATTGTTCCTACGGCGCTACAGATCCGGCAAACGCGAAAGCCATTGTGTAGGAATACAAAACGGCAACGCCGATCGTGTCCAGCGGCGATCCGGCATGCGAAGGTGAGGATTCATGAAGACCCCAATAACGCTGAGAGGATTTTCGCTATCCATGCTCGGCCCCGCACTTGCACTCGCAGCAATGTTCAGTGCTGGCATCGTTTGGGCGGATCCGCCCGCTCGGATTGGACGGCTGTCGTACTTCGCCGGGACCGTCAGCTTTTCCCCGGCGGGCGACGACCAGTGGGCGAATGCAGTTCTGAATCGGCCGGTCATCACCGGCGATCGTCTTTGGTCCGACGCCGGCGCCCGCGTCGAGTTGACTCTCGATAACGGTGCGCTATGGCTGGGCGCGGCGACCAGTATTGTTGTGTCCAACATCGATGATCGCACCACGCAATTCGAGCTGCAGCAAGGCACGCTCGACTTGCGCGTGAGGCGAATGTCGGAGGGGCAAGTCGTTGAGATCGACACCCCCAATTTGGCGTTCCAGGCCACGCGACCAGGCCGCTATCGAATCGCCGTCGATCCACAGAGCGGCTCGACGACCGTCGTCGTTCGCAACGGTAGTGCTGAAGTCTACGGCGAACGCGCGTCATACGTCGTCGCCAGCGGCCAGGGATACCGCTTCTACGGCACCGACCTGCGCGACAGCGAATACTTCACCCCGCCCGGCGTGGACGAATTCGAGCGCTTCGCGCTCGAGCGCGACTCACGCTTCGATCGCTTAGTGTCGGCGCGGTATGTATCGCCGGAAGTCGTCGGTTACGAGGACCTCGACCGCTACGGGTCATGGCGCCCCGTGGACAGCTACGGCAGCGTGTGGTTCCCACAGGAGGTGCCGAGCGGTTGGGCGCCGTATCGCGAAGGCCATTGGTCGTGGATCGATCCCTGGGGATGGACGTGGGTCGATGATGCACCGTGGGGTTTCGCGCCGTTCCACTATGGCCGCTGGGCGTATGTTCAAGACCGCTGGGGTTGGGTGCCGGGACCCGTCGATGTGAGGCCGGTCTACGCACCTGCATTGGTGGCGTTCGTCGGCGGGGCGAACTTCAGCGTATCGGTGTCGTCCGGACCCGCGATTGGCTGGTTCCCCCTCGCGCCGCGTGAGGTCTACCGGCCTGCATACAATGTCAGCCGCGAATATTATCGGCAGGTGAACGTCAGCAACACGGTGATCAACAACACGGTGATCAACAACACGTATGTCTCGAACGTCACCAACACCACCGCGCCCGTAACGCAACAGGTCAACTACGTAAACCTGCGTGCTCCGAACGCGGTGACCGCAGTGCCTCCTGCAGCGTTCGCGCAGTCGCAGCCCGTCAACCGCGTCGCGGTGCGGCTGCCGAACGCGGCGCTGGACAAGGCGCAAGTCCAATCGATGGCGCAAATCGCGCCTGCCCGGACCGCATTCGTTGGCGCGGCGCCACCCGCGCGAGCAAAACCGCCGGCCGCCGTGCAGCAAGAGGTAGTGGTCGCCAAGTCGCCGCCGCCGCCCGCGCCCGTGCCTGTCGCGCAAAGACTTCAGGCGCTTGAGAGGAACCCCGGCAAGCCGCTTGATCGGGCGGAACTTCAGGCTAACAGAGCTCCTGGACCCGTCACTGCGCCTGCACAGAACGTTAAGGTCGTCAATCCGGGCAAGCCGACGACGACAGCCGCACCACCAGCGGTGCAAGGTGACGCGTTGCGGCCACGCACTGCACCGCCCAGCGCGGCGCCCCCGGTCACCGCCGCGCCCCCTTCTCCGCAAGCTGGGACATCGGCAACGCCGGCGCCCAGGCCCGAAACGCGCGGTCAACCGCCAGTCGCGCCGGCCCCTGCTCCGGCTACGAGCGAGCGGCCGGATCGGCGCATTGATACCGGTGTTGGAGCGCCGGGCCAGCCGCCCCGCTCGCCTGAGGCAACTCGCCAAGCGGAACCGAAGCCAGGTGCACCCGCGCCGACCCCGCTGCAACCGCCGCCCACTGCGACGCAGCCGCCGGCGCCGCGCGCCGTCCCGCAGGAGCAACCGCGGCCAGCTCCGCAAGCACAGCCGCCGGCGCCGCGCGCCGTCCCGCAGGAGCAACCGCGGCCAGCTCCGCAAGCACAGCCGCCAGCGCCGCGCGCCGTCCCGCAGGAGCAACCGCGGCCAGCTCCGCAAGCACAGCCGCCAGCGCCGCGTGCCGTCCCGCAGGAGCAACCGCGGCCAGCTCCGCAAGCACAGCCGCCAGCGCCGCGTGCCGTCCCGCAGGAGCAACCGCGGCCAGCTCCGAAAGCACAGCCGCCAGCGCCGCGCGCCGTCCCGCAGGAGCAACCGCGGCCAGCTCCGCAAGCACAGCCGCAGCCCCAGGTGCAACCCGTGCCGGCAGTTCCGCCGAAGCCGGAACCCAAACCGGACAACAAGCGCGACGACAAAGAAGGACAAGGACAAGGACAAGCAGGGTTGAGCAACCTCGAAGCAGGGCAACTGCGAGGAACCGAATTCGACGTTCCGCGCAGCCTTTCTGGCGGTATCCAGCGGTGGGTGATTGCGGGGATGGCTCGGATCTCCCAACCAAGCATCCGCCGAAGTTCGAGCTGGTGATCAATCTCAATACGGCGAAGGTGCTTGGCATCACGATCCCGCAATCGCATGGCAACGAACGCTCGCCCCGGCAATCCTCCCCGAGCAATCAATCCGCCAACTTTCTGGAGAACCTAAATGAGAGCAATCCTTGCATCGGCCATCGTTGGCCTTGCACTGATAGTTTCCGCCGCCAGCAACGCGCAAGCCCCCGCCGGTTCGACCGGTGAATGCAAGGACGGCACGTACACGACCGCAGGATCGAAGCGCGGTGCGTGCGCGGCTCACGGTGGCGTCAAGGACTGGTATGGCACTTCGGCGGCCGCCAAGTCCAGTTCTGCGCCATCTGCACCCGCCGCGGCAAAGGCTTCTGCCCCCTCGATGGCTGCCGCGGCTCCCGCCCCCTCGGGGTCGACTGGGCAGTGCAAAGACGGAACGTATACGAGCACGGAAACCAAGAAGGGGGCGTGCGCCGGTCACGGCGGCGTTAAGGATTGGTATGGCAGCACGACGCCCGCGAAGGCGAGCGCGGCACCAGAGGCGCCGGCCGCGGCAAAGGCTTCTGCCGCCCCCATGGCTCCGGCAGCACCCGCACCGGTCACCAAGACTTCAACTGCACCGATGGCAGCTGCGCCTGCGGCTGGTGGCGGGCCCGGCCAGGTCTGGGTCAACACCAACAGCAAGGTCTATCACTGTCCCGGCGACAAGTACTACGGCAAGACCAAGGCGGGCGAATACATGACGGAATCCGCAGCCAAGTCAGCAGGCAATCACCCCGACCACGGCAAAGCCTGCAGTTGAGGAGGTGCCGGCGTAGCAAGTACGTGGTTCAACAGTATCGAATGGCGGACCCATATCGGGACCGCCATTTGTTTGCGTTCACATGCAACATCGATGCGCCGGCGCCTACTTCGCGGCCGGCGCCCAGTGCCACCCACCCTGATCCAGGTGGCCCGGGTGCGGCCGAGGGTAAGGTGCGCAGCTAAAGCGACGCGCACCTGTCCGCTGCCTGAATTTCCAGGAGCCGCTTTGACCGGACGTGGAAAATCGCAGCTGTCGGCCAATTGCCGCTGGTCGCGCTTTCGCTCCAAAGCCGCCGTCCACGCGTGTATGCGACACGGAGGGCAATCTTTGGCTAAGTGGCGCCACGACAGGAGCAAATGATGGCAGAAGAATATGAAGTCCCGAGTCCGCACGAGAAGGCAGTGGAGGCAGCCGGCGAGAACCGGTTCGATCGCATGGTGCAAAGGATCGCGCTCATGACCGCGGTGCTGGCTACGATCGCGGCGTTGATCAGCTATCACAGCGGCAGCGCGCAAAACGAGGCGATGTTCCTCAAGAACCAGAGCATCCTGAAGCAGGCGGAGGCGAGCGACCAGTTTGCCTTCTACCAGGCGAAATCGGTGAAATCGCACATTGACGAAGCCGTTGCTTCGCTTGCCTCCGAACCGGAAACGAGGGCGCGTTTTCTCGCGGCCCAGGCGAAAGAGGACACCGAGAAGGCGGCGATCCTGGTTGATGCCAAAAAGCTGCAGGAGGAATCGAAAACGCTCGGCGAGAAGTCGGAAGCGAAACTGCGGCCGCACGAGCGACTGGCCCTGGCGTTGGCGTTCATCCAGATCGCCATCGCGTTGGCGGCGATCACTGTGTTGACGCGGCGGCGCTGGCTGCTATGGGGCTCCGCCGCCTCGGCCGGGGCTGGGATGATCGTGGCGCTGACGGCGTTCGTTTGAAAGGGTATCCGTAGGCGCCGCTGAGACACAAGGGGAAATGGCCGCTTCATCAGGTCTCAATGACCGGTGTGGAGCACGCCGTAGGGCGGCTCAGGGTCGAAGAGCCTGTCGCTTATCGCGGCAGCTGACGCTTGCCGCAACGTCAACTAACGAGAATCACCATCGGCAAGAGTCGACCCTAAGCAGAAGTAGGACACTATCGAAAGCGGCCGGCGGAGTGACTTGAAAGCGGGCGGCCAGGCCCCGCTCAATTCGTGTCAGCCGGAAATGCAGCGGCGGGAAGCTCGGGTACGGTTTCGAAATTCTCGGGCAGGCGCCCTGTGAGGCTAGCCAAGAAAACGACGATGGCGTCGACATCCTGTTTCGATAGGTCTTTTCCCAGTTGGACCTTCCCCATGACATGCACGGCTTCGGGGAGGGTTGCGACCGACCCGTCATGGAAATAGGGCGGCGTCATTGGCCACGTTTCTGAGGCTCGGCACCTTGAACATGTACATGTCGGCGGGATTCTTGGTCACGTCGAATCGTCCCTTGTCGATCACTTGACTGTGGGTTTCTTTCCAGTAGTCCTCCACCACGCCGAACTTCTGGTACATACCCCCCCCCACACCCACTCCGCTGTGGCAGGCCGTGCAGCCGATGTCGATAAACTTCCTCAACCCCTCGCGAGCAGCCGCACTCAAGGCTTGGCTGTTGCCCGTAAGGTAGGCATCAAACGGCGAAGGCGTGACCAAGGTGCGCTCATAGGCGCCAATCGCCTTCCCCCAGTTCTCTGGGGTGATCGGGTCTTGGTCGCCGGGGAACGCTTTGCGGAACAGTTCGGGGTAAGTCGGGATCGCCTTGATCTTCGCCATGGCCGCTTGGAAATTTGGCTCGCCGAAACTTGGCGGTCCGACGAGCGCCTTGGTGGCCTGATCTTCGACATTTACGCGATCACCACGCCAGTGAGCAGCAAACTGCAACGCGGCGTTGAGTACTGTGGGCGCATTGCGCGGATTTTCTCGGTCCTTTACGCCGATTGGCTTCGCGAGCGCGTCGGTGCCGTAAAGGGAGGGTTGATGGCATTTGGAGCAGCTCACCGTACCGTCGAAGGAAATGCGTGGGTCGAAGAAGAGCAGCCGGCCCAACTTCACGCGTTCAGGTGTGACCGGGTATTCAGGGGTTCCCATGTCCTTAGGGAACGCCTTGAATATCCCTTGCGCCTGCTTCAATAGCGCTTCGTCATCGGGCGTCGCCGTCCAAGCAACTGACGAGGTGAGCGCGAGCGCCATGCCCAACACGCACCCAACTTGCCTGCACCAGGGATCCATTTTCATTGCGATATCCTCCAAGACCTGCAGAGATCAACGATGCCGCTATGCGATCGCGTGATACAGGGTTGCGATTTCATGAGGACAATATCCTGACCGTTCGATATTCATCAAATACGATAGTTCCGAGTTCAGGTCAGGTCAGCAGGTCGGCCACCGATTGTGGGCGGTACGCGTGGCATCAGCCGCTTTCCGTCTTCCACCTAACCCTAGCGCCCTTGAAGTGGCGCTACCCTCACGGGCTTCCTCGCCACAAGGTCGATAAGAGCCGACATGCCGTTATGGCCCTGGCCCTCGCGAATTATCGCGTCGTAAGTTTTGAGCTCGAGTATGTCCCAATCCGCGAACTGGCTCTCGAGCCATTCCCGTGTGTACATGTGCTCTCGGCGCGGCGGTCCGCCCGTGCGATAGTCCACCTGCTCAGGTCGATAGCCTTCCAACAGGAACAGGCCGCCGGGCTTGACTGCGCCCTTCATCCCCGCAAAGACGGGGTCACGGTCTGACGGTGGAATAAACTGTATGAAGACCGCCACGACCGCGTCATACGTCGCGGCTGCCCAGTCCCACGTAAAGATGTCGCCGAGCTGGTGGTCGACGTGAACACCGCGACGTGCTGCGAATTGCTTCGCTTTTGCAATGGCATTGGGCGCGAAGTCGAAGGCTGTAACCTCGACCCCTTGCTCAGCCAAGAAGACGCTGTTCCGCCCCTCGCCATCCGCGACGCATAACACCGATTGCTTAGCCTTTAGGTAGTGCGAATTGGTGCGCAAAAAGGCATTGGGCTCCTCACCGAAGTGAAAATCGTCGCGCGCGTACCTCGCGTTCCACGTCTGCTGGGGGTTGTCGAATCCGGTCACGTCGATTGCCAATCTCCGCCTAGAACGCGTCCGGTTGAATCTGCGTGACGCGACCGCCTGGGAGTTGCACCGTCGCCGTCGTGGGCGACGTGAACGTGATGGTCATGCCTCCATCGCTGCCCATCTTGGTGGGCATCTGGTACATGCACGATGCGCATTGTCCGCCACGGTTGTGCTCCGCAAAAATTCCACGCGCGATCCTGTATAGCCGACAAAAACTCGATTAGCCGCTGGAACGCTATCGCTGCCTCAGCGTGGTGATTTTGTCACGCACCGAGGCTAAGTGTGGCTAAACAGGGCTAATCAGGGCTAGACTTGGTATTAAACAGGCGTCGTAAGTAACTAATATAAAACAATAAAATGCTCGTCACCGGCCCTACGAACCAGGGGGTCGTGGGTTCAAATCCTGCCGGGCGCGCCAGATAATCAAGGGCTTGCGGAAATGCAGGCCCTTTTCTTTTCCGGCTTTGCGTGACTTTTGCGTGACTTTTCTCACGCAACCGCTCGCAACAGGGTCATCGCCGGCGTGTTTCGGGTCGCATTGATCCTGTGGGTGGCGAATTGATAGTTACGCCGCGATCGGCGTCCGGAACAAATCGCGGCAATGCTGCTGCCAAGCGTAGTGATCAAGCACAGCGCGGGAGGGACGCGGCTTGCCGGATGCTTCTGCCGGGGTGCCGCCACTGAGGGACTGGTGAACGCGGCTTCCGTTGTAATAAACCCTGAACGCTTCGAGTTTTTGGTTCAGGTCGACCGCGTTCCAGAAGAATACGCGATCGAGATACTCGCGTCGGATGGTCCCAATCAGGCGTTCGATGAAGGGATGCGAGACCGGCGCGTACGGAACCGACTTGATCTCCTCGATATCGAGGACGCGCAGGTTGGCGAGCCAGCGGTGGAATCGAAACAGTGGGTCGTGGTCGGTGCTGGCGTGCCGGGGCAGGCTCTGGTCCGCTCTGGCGCGATTGAACATCCTGCACACCGAGACGCCGTCGACGCCGGCGGATTCGACGCCGAAGCCGACGATGCGGCGCGTGAAAACATCCATGATCAACATCACCCAATGGCTGTGGAGGAGGATCGATTCGCAGCGGAAGAGATCGATGCTCCAGAGGCTATCCTTCGCATGGGCGATGAATGTGAGCCAGGACGGACCCGTGGCGCCGGGGTCGCCTGGTCGGTAGTGTCTGGCGAGGACTCGACGAACCACATCTTTGTCGATCTGTACGCCGAAGGCATGAGAGATCTGCTCGGCGATGCGCACGCAGCCGAAACGCGGATTTCGCCGCTTCATCTCGACGATGGCCGCGATGAGTTCCGCGGAAGGGCCTTTGGGACCGGGTGTGCAGCGATGCGACGAGGAGGAAAAGAGCAGGCAGTATTTGCGCTCCACCAATGCCTTATGAAACGTGAACAGTGTTGCAGGCTTCAGGAGCGCGCCGAGCTTCGCAATCCGGCGCGGACTCACGAACAGCAATGTCAATCCGAGCACGAAGCGATCGATTGAGGTGAGATTCGGCGCACGTTTTCGGCAACGATTACTGATGAGCAGCTGATGTTTGAGGATTAGGGATTCTGCGGCGACGGCACGTACGCCACCTGGGCGCAGTAACTTCGCGAAAGTGACCAGGAGGTGGATGGCGAGGATGAGGAGTTCGCGCATGGGGCAAACGGTACCATCACCGCCAGTGCGTGCAAGACTGCACGGCACAGGCGGAATCCCTCATACTACGAATTCGCCACCCACAGGAGCAGCCATGAGTCACCACAACCAAGGTACCGCCGCGCCTCCGAGGTCGGGATTCGCCGCTCGTGGATGCATACCCCGCCTTCGATTGGGACGGTCACTCAAGTCTCGACTTTGGCGATGCAACGCTCATCGATTTCGACTGAGCCCAAATTTTCATCGCCTACGAATTGCAGTTGTCGCGCGCGGACTGCTGCTTGGGCTTTTTGTATTGCCAGGGCTGACGGATGCGGCGCGTGTCCAAGGTCAGGTAACTAACCAGAATGGCAATCCCGTTGCGAATACTTCAATTCACTCCGCAGAAGACGGCCGAGAACTTGGCACCACCAATGCGTCAGGTATCTATTCCTTGGACTTGCCGCCCGGTAACCACGAGCTGGTGATAAATGGCAAGAGAGTGTTCGTTGCCGTTTCGCCCCGGGGTAGCAGGCAGGACATAAGACTTCGAAACTAGAATGCGCACATCGATGGGAACAACAGACAAAAAGCCCGCCCACAAGACCAGAGATCCTTGGGATTGGGTCGAGATCGCAAGCAAGATCGTCGGTGGCATTAGCATACCCGTAATAGGCATCGCCGTGACGATCCTGCTCCAGCAGCAGTCAGAAGCGAATCGGCGAGCGCAGCTCGAGGCAACGATCACCGCCGAGCGAGAAAAGGCAGATAGTGATGTTCGGGCGCACATGTTGGACGCATTGCTACAGCGTTACCTTGGCGAGATCAAGAGCAATGCTCAAGGCGTTGACGACTTCCGCGATCGAATAATGGTCCTGGACTTGGTTCAAGAAAATTTTGGCGATTACTTTAATGCCAAGCCACTGTTTGGAAGACTCTTCGAACAAATTAAGGCACGCGAACACGCTGCGGTGACCGCAGCCGACGCGCAGCCTTGGTTCGAGCTTGGCGAACGCCTAAAGGATGTTGCTATCGACGCAAGCGAGCGGCAAGTTGCGTCCCTAGAGAATGCCGAAGCCCTAACAGGCGGCGATCTATGCTTACCATCGCCCGACGCGCAGAAGCAAGAACCGCTCTACTCGACTGTTGGCCTAGACGGATTTCAGGACAAGCTCTTGGAGAACACCGGCCCAGTCGTGGTAACCGGGGACGAGCCTATGAGCCATAGTGTCCGTCACTCGCTGAGTCTCGACGTTGATTGGAACAAGAGTACCGAAGATGCCGCCTATGTTAATGTGCGACTATTTCAAGATCAATATAACGGCAAGACCTACGCTAGCAGTATCCTCGAAAAGAACATCCAGTTCCCCGTTTCATATTTCACCACACCTTACTTAGATAACACGCGATTGCTAGACGGTAGTCGGTTTTCGGTATTATACAGAGGATGTTCGGACTCGAAACAACCGGATGCCAAGTGCCGATTCCCGATGCAAAAAGATCACACACCGGTTGTCTGCTTCGCGGTTGTCACATTCAACGAAAAATTTCTCAACCAGCGCGATCGTCCATACGTGGACAAACTGGTCAATCAAGCACTAGCAAAGTAAGCCCTGGTGGACCTGCCCACGCGATGGTTCTTCTAACGACCCCCTGGGGCCGGGCGTAAGCTTCCCCACCCGGTAACAGCGAACTCGCCGCCAGTCCCTTAAAGAACGTTTCCCGCGCGCCAACTTCATCGAGATGAAAGGGCTGCGGATCGAATTCAGCGGCAAAGGATTTGATGCGCGTCAAGCGGCCCGTGTTCGTTGCCGTCAGTCGAATGGGATCCGGCTCTGGGCGGCGGATCGCAGTTCAAGATCCGGGTGCGGGAGGCGACGATCTACGGCCGATGGCTGACGGCGGGTTACGACTACCACGTCGAGGTCGAGAACACGACCGGCGACGCGATGTGCGTCGAAGTGGCGCGGTACCCGGCCTAAGGGCTGACCTATGGGGCCGGGCCGGGTGGTCGGGAGCGATTGCGTCGTTCACGATGACGGTGCCGGCGTTCGGCGCGGGCACTGCAGGTGAGCACCTTCGCCTTCGACACGGTGGCCAATCGGTTCATCTATTTCTTCACCACGACAGCGAACGACGGAAAGACGCGCAGTACATGGTAGCGAGCTGACCTCTGAGCAGCGCTCGCTATGACGTGATGACCTACGTGGACCAAATGCCTGTGGGTGGCGAATTGATAGTTACGCCGCGATCGGCGTCCGGAACAAATCGCGGCAATGCTGCTGCCAAGCGTAGTGATCAAGCACAGCGCAGGAGGGACGGGGCTTGCCGGATGCTTCCGCCGGGGTGCCGCCACTGAGGGACTGGTGAACGCGGCTTCCGTTGTAATAAACCCTGAACGCTTCGAGTTTTTGGTTCAGGTCGACCGCGTTCCAGAAGAATACGCGATCGAGATACTCGCGTCGGATGGTCCCAATCAGGCGTTCGATGAACGGATGCGAGACCGGCGCGTACGGAACCGACTTGATCTCCTCGATATCGAGGACGCGCAGGTTGGCGAGCCAGCGGTGGAATCGAAACAGTGGGTCGTGGTCGGTGCTGGCGTGCCGGGGCAGGCTCTGGTCCGCTCTGGCGCGATTGAACATCCTGCACACCGAGACGCCGTCGACGCTGGCGGATTCGACGCCGAAGCCGACGATGCGGCGCGTGAAGACATCCCACGAAGCGATCGATTGAGGTGAGATTCGGCGCACGTTTTCGGCAGCGATTACTGATGAGCAGCTGATGTTTGAGGATTAGGGATTCTGCGGCGACGGCACGTACGCCACCTGGGAGCAGTAACTTCTGGAAGATAACCAGGACGTGGATGGCGAGGATGAGGAGTTCGCGCATGGGGCAAACGGTACCATCACCGCCAGTGCGTGCAAGACTGCACTGCACAGGCGGAATCCCTCATACTACGAATTCGCCACCCCGTAGTGTCCAACAATTCAGCCGAGGCGTGCGATAGACTGGTGGCATGGGTTCCGTGCCACCTCTACTGTCGTTTCTGCTGATCATCGCGGCTGGTTGGGTTCATCGCCATCAACTGATCGTCATCGAATTCCTTCAGGCCGAGAACCGGCTACTCAAGGACCGGCTGCGCGGAAAGCGTATCCGGTTCACCGACGCAGAGCGAGCGCTGCTGGCGAGGAAAGCCAAGGCAGTGGGACGCAAGGCCCTGCTGGAACTGGAGACGATCGTTTCTCCGGATACTCTGCTGCGCTGGCACCGACGATTGATCGCCGAGAAATGGAATTTCGTGCACCGGCGGGGGCCTGGGCGGCCAGGGATCATGCAGAGGATCTCCGCTCTGATTGTGCGCATGGCCCAGGACAATCCGGGTTGGGGATACACCCGGATTCAAGGGGCGCTGGACAACCTGGGCCACCGTGTTGGTCGTGGGACTGTGGCCAATGTGTTGAAGCGCAGGGGCATCGAGCCGTCCCCGGAGCGGAGCAAGCGAACGACATGGTCGACTTTTCTTAAGGCGCATTGGAAGGTACTGGCAGCCAGTGACTTCCTGAGTGCGGAAGTCTGGACGACCAGAGGGCTGGTGACCCACTATCTGCTGTTCGTGATCAGTCTTGCCGATCGAGTGGTGGACATCGTAGGAATCACGACGAGGCCGGATGCCGCGTGGATGCTGCAAGCCGGGCGCAATCTGACCGATTCGGAAAGCGGGGCCATGCGCGGGAAGGGGTACCTCATTCTGGATCGGGATACCAAGTACACGGATCAATTCCGGCGGCTGATCCGGGGCAGTGGGACGAACGTCATCCGGCTACCACCGCGATCACCGAACCTGAATGCATACGCGGAGCGATTTGTTCGCTCGATCAAGTGCGAATGCCTGAATCGGATGATCTTCATCGGGCAGGCGTCGTTACGCCGTGCCGTGGCCGAATACGTGGACCATTACCACGGGGAGCGAAATCATCAGGGGCTGGACAATCGGCTGATCCGGGCGGTCCCGAGCTCTTTACAAGGAGTTGGGATGATCCGCCGGAAGCAGAGACTCGGTGGGATGCTCAACTACTATTGCCGCGAAGCGGTGTGACTGGCGTCGACCGAATAATTGGACAATACGGCGTTGTTCGTCACGGTGACGAATGGGGCGCACCAAGATGTCGATGCCGTGCTGTTCCAAAACTCAGCCGAACGTACGTGGGCTAATGCGATCCGCTGCTACGGTTGACGTTGTGAAAATAAGCAGCCAACATTTATCTCGATGGCTGCCTCGACAACTCTACTGCAATTCCTGCTGATGGTGGTCGCCGGTTGGCTGCACGGGCAACAGGCGGCGACGATCGACTATCTGAAAGCGGAAAACCGCATGCTTCGCGCGCGCCTTGGTGGGCGGCGCATCGGCTTCACGGACGCCGAACGCCGGCAACTTGCCGAGAAGGCGAGGGCGCTCGGGCGCAAAGCGCTGCACGAGCTTGGCACGATCGTTACGCCCGACACATTGCTTCGCTGGCACCGTGAGCTGGTGGCACGGAAGTGGACGTTCGTTGAGAGACGCAGTCCCGGTCGGCCGCGCATCCGTGCAGAGCTGGTTGCGCTGGTGCTGCGTATGGCAAAGGAGAATCGCGGCTGGGGCTACACGCGGATCCAGGGGGCGATGGCGAATCTCGGTCATAAGCTGGGCCGGGGCACCATTGGCCGGATTCTGAAAGATCACGGGATCGAGCCGGCCCCTGAGCGCGGTAAAGGAATGTCCTGGTCAGTGTTCTTGAAAACGCACTGGAAGGTGTTGGCAGCAAGCGCGTGATGTTCTAAAACTCATCCGGACGTACACGGGTCTATGCGATTCGCTATCACGGTTGACGTTGTGAAAATCAGCGGCCAACATTCGTCTCGATGGCTGCCTCGACGTCTCTTCTGCAATTCCTGCTGATGGTGGTCGCCGGCTGGCTGCAGCGGCAACAGGCGGCGACTATCGACTATTTGAAAGCCGAGAACCGCACGCTCCGCGCGCGCCTTGGCGGACGGCGCATCGTCTTCACTGACGCCGAGCGTCGACAACTTGCCGAGAAGGCGAGGGCGCTCGGGCGCAAGGCTTTGCATGAGCTGGGCACGATTGTCACGCCGGAGACGTTGCTGCGCTGGCACCGCGAGCTGGTGGCACGGAAGTGGACGTTCGTTGAAAGACGCGGTCCTGGTCGGCCACGTATCCGAGAGGAACTGGCTGCGCTGGTGGTGCGTATGGCCCGGGAGAATCGGGGTTGGGGCTACACGCGGATCCAGGGGGCCATGGCGAATCTCGGTCATAAGCTGGGCCGGGGCACGATTGGCAGGATTCTGAAGGACCGCGGCATCGAGCCCGCCCCTGAGCGCGGCAAGGGAATGCCCTGGACGGTGTTCTTGAAAGCGCACTGGAAGGTGTTGGCGGCGTCCGACTTCTTCGCGGTTGAAGTGTGGAGCTGGTCCGGATTGGTGACTTACTACGTGCTCTTCGTCATGGAACTGGCGACGCGGCGAGTATGCATCGCGGGCATCACAAGGCATCCGGACACGCAGTGGATGCTACAGATGGCCAGACAGCTCACGGATGGAATCGATGGGATTTTGCTCGACAAGCGCTACATCATCCTGGACCGTGACACGAAGTATTGCCAAGCATTCCGAGGCTTTCTGAAGCGAGAGGGCATCGCAGTGATTCGGCTGCCGCCGCGATCTCCGAATCTGAATGCCCATGCCGAAAGATGGGTGCGCGGGGTCCGCGACGAATGCCTATCGAGGTTGATTCCGATCGGGCAGGGAATGCTGCGCCGTGCGCTGCGAGAATACGGTGCCCATTTTCATCAAGAGCGCAATCACCAAGGTCTCGGCAATGTGCTGATCATGCCGAATGCGTCTGCGAAGCATCGACATGGACCGGTGATTCGTCGTACTCGGCTTGGAGGATTGCTCAATTACTATGAGCGAGCGGCTGCATAGTAGTCAGCAGAGTTTTCGAACATCACGGGGTTCCCAAGGCTGCCGCGCGCCCTTCAACTACTTTGGAGTCAAAATCATGCCCAACTGGCGATCGAAGGCGGGATCGGCGATCCCAATTGCGCGCGGCCATCTGCTTGTCACGATGCTCATGCTGGTCTGCAATACCTCCATCGCCGCGGATTCGCCGGTACGCAGCATCGACGTCGTCCATGACGGGGAAGCCTATGTTGTCAACGCAATCATGTTCGCGCCGGTGGCGCCGGCGGTCGCCTGGGAGGTGCTGACCGATTTCGACCACCAGGCGCAGTGGGTGCCAAACTTGGCCGAAAGCAAAGTACTGCAGCGCGAGGATTCCTGGGTGATGGTCCAACAGCGCGGCGTGGCCAAGTTCGGCGCCGCGAGCTTTCCCTACGTCACCGAGCGCAAGATCGAGATGAAATCGCCGGTCGCCATCAAGACTACCCAACTCAAGGGCAGCCTGCGTCGTGTCGAGTCGACGATATTGCTGGAGCCCGATGGTAAAGGCACGCGGCTGAATTACCACCTTGAGGTCGTTCCGAGCATCCTTGCCAGCACAGTCATGTCGAAGCAGTTTCTTGAGCACGAGGTTGGCGAGCAGTTCGGCGCGATCGTCGGAGAAATGATGCGTCGTGCCCCGTAGTCACGAGCCATTGGCCGACGGAGCCTATTGGTGAGCTCGCGCATTTCGGAGCCCTTCGATGACTTCGGTTAGTCTTGGCAATCGAGGGGAATGGACTACGGTGCGCCGCGGTCAAGCGCTCGTATGGCGTCTGCGATATCTTGACTCATCCGGGCGAGCGCACGGCTGTGTGCGGCGGCCAAAGCGTCGTAGCCCTTCTCCTGTGTCGGCTCGCGAACGGTTGTCCGCGCAGTCACCGTCTTGCCATCCTTTGTCCGGCGCGCGCTCCAGACCGCGTTCAGCGTTGCCGCATCACCCGGCGCCGACTCGAAGCTCTGGACTTCAATCGCGACCCGGTAGTCGGCGTCCGCATTCAGGGACTGCTGGAACAGCGATATACGCGGCGTTCCGAGCATCGCGACGAGATTCTCGGCGACCACTCGCGAGATATTATTCTGCAACGGCGATGCCCAACGATTGAATTCGTCCAACGAAACCTCGTTTGAACCGGTGTTCACCACGATCTGTGGAAGGTCGACGATGGCAGGAATCGACACTGGCCCGACGACCACGGAGAGGTTCGATGAGGTTGAAGCGGGCGTCGCAGTGAGCATCTCGCTCCGACTCAAGGTATAGAAGTGTGACGGCGGGCCCGCGCACCCCGCGGCGACGATTGCGAGCGCGCACAGGATGGTAATGGAGGCGATGTGGTGCATTAGCGTTTCTCCTCCGACTTGCCCCGGATCAAAATTTCGGGGTGACGCTCGAGATAGTCGACCAGGACACGCACCGCACGCGCGGCACGGGTCACCTCCTGCAAGGTGTCTCGCAGGTCCTGCGGCGCCGGAGAACCTTTGTCGAAGAGTGTCGCGTCGGCGTTGTTGAGAACTCGATCGGCGTCGGAAATCGCGTGGTGCAACTCTTGGAGGGTCTTGGTTCCCTCAGGCACCCACTGTGCATCGACGCGGTTCACCAGGGTGGCCACATCCTTCATCGTCTGATTGAGTGCGGCGAGTGCATTCTTGACCTCGATGCCGATCGCGTCGAGCGGCATGTTGTCGATCTTCCCGAGGATGCTGCTGAGCTTCGCCTCGAGGCTGGCGAGACCACCCGGAACCACCGGTAGCTCCAGCGGATCCCGGCTCCAATCGATCTTCACCTTCGGTGCCGTCGGGAAGTACTCGAAGGCAACGTACAGTTCCCCGGTTAGGAAGCTGCCGGTCCGCAACTGTGCACGCAGTCCCCGCTCCTCCACGATGCGGCGAAGCATGTGGAGGCGGGCTTCGGTACTCATCCCAATCAAGGCCTTGCCCGTGGTGGTCTGTTGCCGCTCGGATAAGCGCTCAATGAGCCGGTAGGGGAAAAAGGTGATGAGCACCCGAGGCCGAAAGATGAGCGTCGCGGGATCGAAGGTCAGACCTACGTCGGTGACCTCGCCTACCCGCAAGCCGAGCAACGTCACCGGAGCACCGACCGACAGGCCGCGTACCGACTCGTTGAAATAGAGCACGTAGCGTCGTTCTATGGGGTCCGGCTGCTTCATCGCTACGGCCTGGCTGTGATAGAGAGTGAACGCCGTGTTCGCGGCCGCTCGCTCGGCCGGGGCTACAAAGTCGGGTATGTCGAATGCGACACCGCCCGCAATCAGCGCTGCGAGCGACTCGGTGTGGACGTCCACGCCATTCGCACCGACCGAGACATCGATACCGCTTGCGCTCCAGAAACGGGTCTCAGTCGTAACGTACTTGTCGTATGGCGCGTCGACGAATACCGTGATCTCCACTGATTTGCCATCGGCTGCAAGGTTGTACGCCGCCACCTGGCCGACGCTCAGGCGCCGATAGAGGACCGGCGAGCCGATGCCGAGCGACCCCAGCGTATTGGACTTGAGTACGAACCGCCGCCCGGACTGGTCGGTGATCGTTGGCGGTTCGTCGAGCCCGATGAAACTGCGCTGCGTCTCTTCCGACTTGCCCGCCTGGAAACCGATGTAGTTGCCCGAAAGCAGCGTGTTGAGCCCCGACACGCCGCTGAGCGAGATCCGCGGTTGGACGACCCAGAACTTGGCGTCTTCGACCATCAGGCCAGCGGCGTGTTTGGCGATTTTCGCCTTGACCAGCACCTTGGTGTAGTCGTAGGACAGCTCCACCGCAGTCACCTGGCCGATCCTCACGTCCTTGTACTTGATAAAGGTCTTGCCGGCCTCGATGCCTTCGGCAGCCTTGAAGATGATGGTGATGGTGGGTCCTTCGCTAAGGATGCGCTGGATGGCGATCCCGATTGCTACCACCGCGGCGAGAATCGGGATGATCCAGACGATCGAGATCCGCATGCGCTTCTTCCGCACGACGATCGCTTGCGGCAGGCGCTCGAGATCGGGTTCGTCAGCCATGGCGAGCTTAGCGGGGTTTAGCGGCGTCCCAGATCAGGCGGGGGTCGAAGGCCTCGGCTGCGAGCATCGTGAGCACCACCACGGCAGCGAAAAAAAGTACGCCCGCACCTGGCGCCACCGACATCAGTGGCTGGAGCTGCACAAGGGCAACGGTAAACGTGTCGACAAATACGTCGAGCATCGACCATCGGCCAATGAACTCCACCATGCGATAGAGTCGTGTGCGCTCGTGACTGTTTGTGATCGAGCCGCGCTGCACCGTGACAAGGAGATAAACGAGTGCCGCGAGCTTCCCGAGCGGGATCATCACGCTCGCGACCAGAACGATCAGGGCGAGCGGCCATGAGCCGGAGGTATAGAGAAACGCCACGCCACCCAGAATTGTGTCGCCCTCCGAGGTCCCCAGCGCGGTGGTGTTCAGCACGGGCAAAGCGTTGGCTGGGATGTAGCAGATCGCCGCAGCGATGACGAGCGCCCAGGTGATCTGGATCGAGCCAGAGCGGCGAAATTCGAGCGCTTCGCCGCAGCGCGGACAGAAGCCGGGCTCGGCCGCGCCGGCAGGTCGCGACAGCAGTTGGCAAGCCTCGCACGACAGAAGTCCCGACTGCGCAGCGGTCGCGGCGGCGTTTGTCATGTCGGGGTTTCTGCGACGGGAGCCTCGAAAGGCGTCCGGCGCGGCGTTTCGCCGTTGGCCCACTCGATGGTCTGCCAGAGCTCGTGGGCGTCGAAGTTGACCATGATCGCCGGCAACAGCAGCACCAGCGCGCCCACGGCGTACATGCCGATTCCGGCCTCCACGCTGGCGAGCTGCGCGATCTTGATTAGCGCGACGAGGATGCCGAGCATCATGACTTCGAGCATCGACCACGTCTCGAAATGGTGCGCCCAGCGCAGCATCTCGCCAACCCAGTGCGGCACGGGCGAACGCCCCGCCGCGAGTAGGAGCGTGAGCATGAACAGAAGGTAGCCCGCAGGAGCGATCACGGCGCAAAATGCAACGAGGACGGCAGTGATCTGTTCACCCTGCGTCCACATCTCGAATGCGCCGCCGGCGATCGTTGTGCTCGCCGTCCGTCCGACGACCGAGAGGTCCATTAAGGGTAACGCATTGGCGACGACGAAGGCGATGACCCCCGCGAATGTCAGGGCCAGAGGCAGATCGCGAGGGCCGGACGGCTTTTTTGCGAGCGCGCAGCCGCATCGCGCACACCGCAGTTTCCCGCCAGGCGGGAGTGGCGGCACGCGTTGCAGCAGATCGCAATCGGGACAGGCAATTGCCTTCGATAGCAAACGAGCATCCAAATGCTGTGCTCCGTTCTAACGGTTCGGGACGCCCTGTCGGGCTCTGGTCAAAGCATCGTCATGCAGAATGCTATCAGGACCGTGGTACCACAGCCTCGCACGGACCCGGTGAAGCCCGGTCGAGGATGCTGCACTCGGGGTTCGCTCGATGAGATGGCCGTGGTGGGGTCACTCGGCGGTGGATGAACGATTCCCCGCGGGCCCGCTCACCTGGGGATAACTAACTGCTCGAGTGTCCAGTCTTGGTTGTTGTCACCGGCTCCTGTCAAGGTGTTTCCAGCAAGAAGACGCTCCCGCGAGCGTCCGCTATCTGGATGAATGATAGTCCGTTTGTTGTTAAGACATCATGTATTGACCTGCCACACCTCAAGTGACGCGGATTACGCTTGGGGTTTTTCAACCTGAGGCGCAGAGCCGAAATTGAGGGGGCAGGTCATGAAGGAGTTTAGCAAGTACGTGGGATTAGACGTGCATAAGGAAACGATCGCAGTGTCAGTCGCGGAAGCCAATGGCGGCGAGGTGCGCTACCTTGGAGAGGTATCGAATACGCCGGAAGCCGTTGAGAAACTGGTAAAGCAGCTCAGAAAGGGCGGAGCTGAACTTTCGTTCTGCTATGAAGCAGGCCCCTGCGGCTATGGTATCCATCAGCAGTTGACGGACCTGGGATGGGAATGCGAGGTCGTGGCGCCATCGCTGATTCCGAAGAGAGCAGGTGATCGGGTCAAGACCGACCGGCGCGATAGTCTGTCGTTGGCCCGACTGCATCGGGCGGGCGAACTGACGGCCGTCTGGGTGCCGGATGGGGTGCAGGAAGGGCTGCGCGATCTGACGCGAGCGCGGGGAGATATGAAGCATCTGCAGCAGCAAGCCAAGCAGCGGTTGTTGGCGTTCCTGCTGAGGCACGGCAGACGCTATAGCGAGAAGAGCAACTGGACACAGACACACTATCGTTGGCTGGAGGAGATGAAATTCGAACAGCTAGTACAACAGATCGTATTCCAGGAATATGTCGATACGGTCAAGGCAATGAGCCGTCGTGTCGATGCGATGGACAAGCAGATCGAAAGCACGGCCGCCGAGTCGGTGTTCTGGCCGGTGATCGAAGGATTGATGGCCTTGCGCGGCGTAAATCTGCTGACGGCCACGACGATCGTCGCTGAAATTGGTGACTTGAGGCGTTTCGCCAGTGCTCCGCAACTGATGGCCTATCTGGGCGTAGTGCCCAGCGAACACTCCAGCGGCGGCAACAAATCGCGCGGCGGAATTACCAAGACCGGCAATGGTCATGTACGCCGGGTCCTGGTGGAGGCGGCATGGACGTATCGCCATCCAGCACGCAAGACTACGGTATTGCAACGCCGAGCCAAGCGCGCCACAGAAGTCGTCCAAGACATTGCTTGGAAGGCACAAAAGCGGATGTGCGCGCGTTACCGATTGTTGGAAGCCCGTGGAAAGCTAAAGGTGCAAGTCACGACGGCGATTGCGAGAGAACTGACGGGTTTCATCTGGGCTATCGGTCAGGCGTTGCCGCCGCCGGTTGCCAATGCTTAGGAGCCAGCAAGATGGGTGTCGGTGGCGAAATCGTAGTCAGGCAGCGATCGGGATCTGAAACAGACCCCGGCAGCGCAGCTGCCAACCGTAGTGATCTAGTGCAGCGGGAGCGGGGCAGAGTGCGCCGGCGCGCTGCGCCGGTGTGGATCCGGCGAGCGCGCGATGAACGCGATCGGCGTTGTAATAATCTCTGAACTCTCCCAATTTCCGCGTCAGGTCGCCCGCGTTCCAGAAAAACATGCGGTCCAGGTACTCGCGACGGATCGTCCCGATCAGGCGCTCAACGAACGGATGCGAAACCGGCGCGTAGGGGACCGACTTGATCTCATCGATCTCGAGTACACGCAGGTTGGCGAGCCAGCGGTGAAAGCGAAACAGCGGATCATGATCGGTGCTGAGGTGTTTCGGTAGGTGCTCGCCAGCGATGGCGCGATTGAACATCCGACATACGGAGACGCCGTCGATGGATGCATGCTCGACGCCAAAACCAACGATGGCGCGGGTGAACACGTCCATCGCTACCAGCACCCAGTGACTGCGCAGAAGGATGGATTCGCAGCGGAACAGGTCGGCGCTCCACAGGCTATCCTTCGCGTGCGCGATGAATGTCAGCCAAGAGGGGCCGCCGGTTCCTGAGTCGTCTGGCCGGTAGTGCTTCTCGAGCACGCGGCGAACGACGTCCTTGTCAAGCTCGATGGCGAAGGCGTGAGCGATCTGCTGGGCGATGCGCACGCAGCCGAACCTTGGATTGCGGCGCTTCAACTCGACGATCGCCGCGATGAGTGCTGCCGACGGACCTTTGGGGCCGGGCTTACGGCGATGGTGGCGAGAGGAAAAGAGCCGACAATACTTCCGATCCACCAAGGCCTTGTGGAACTTGAGCAGCGTTGCCGGCTTGACGAACGCGCCAAGTTTCGGGAGCCGGTGTGGACGCACGAACAATGAGGCCAAGCCGAGGACGACGCGATCGACGGAAGTGAGATTGGGCGCCCGTTGCCGGGAGCGATTACTGATGAGCAACTGGTGCTTGAGTAGCAAGGACTCGGCGGCGACGGCGCGGACGCCACCGGGCGAAGGAGCTTCGCGAACGTGACGACCAGGTGGATGGCGAGGATGAGGAGGTCGCGCACGGTGCGAACCGTATCATGGCCGCCCGCGCGCGCAAGACTGCCCCGTATAGCCGAATTCGCTCATACTACGATTTCGCCACCCACAGGCTAGAACGCGAAATCGAGCTTAAACCCGACATCGCGAATATTCCGGGTTGACGGCTTTTCGATGCTGTCCAAGAAACTGCTGATACATAATCAGGGCTTTCGGGCGATACTAAAGTTGGCAATCCGCTAAGGAGACATAGGAGACATAGTCGATGTTGCCTTCCGTGAGCCTCTCCGTTCGCACCGGTGTCGCAGTTTTGGCACTGATTTCCGTTAGCGCGATGGCGCAATGGAATTATCCGCCCGCGCCGACGTCGAGCGATTTTGACGTCTGGCACGGGAAGCGATACGAAGACCCGTATCGGCCGCTGGAGAACCTGGCTGACAGGAACGTCGCCGCATGGTTCAAGGCTCAATCGGAACTCACGAATCGAACGATTGCGCGAATTCCCGGCCGGGATGCACTCGTGCGCGAATGGCTTGCGATGGACAAGCGAACGCCGCCGAGGTACCGTGAGTTTCAATTCGAGGGAGGTCGGCTCTTTTATCGCAAGACGCTGGGTGGAGAAAACGTAGGCAGGCTGTTCGTCCGGGAAGGTTGGGACGGTCGCGAGCAGTTGTTGTTCGACCCGAACTCGTACAAGAAAGGAAGCGACACCGCCGTAAAGCTGTTTGTTCCTTCGCTCGACGGAAAGTACGTCGTGCTCGGACTGGCCGCGAAGGGGGGTGAATGGTCCGAGCTGCGCGTGTTGCGGGTCGACGATCTGCAGCTATTACCGGAATCGATATATCCGGCAGGCTGGTTCGGTGTTAGCTGGCTTCCCGGAAATCGGGCGTTCCTTTACAACGATGGCGACGTGACCGACGTGAAGAGTCCGGATATCGAGCTGAACCGAAAGATCCGGATTCACAATCTGGGGTCCCCGACCAGTGACGATCGGGACATCCTGAGCAGCGCATCGACTCCCGAGCTCGACATCGCCCCAAAAGAGATTCCCGTGGGAGACGTGCCGCAATCTCTTTCGGATCGCCTCATCGGGGGCCTCTATACGGTCCAACCGGAGTTGCGCCTCTACATGGCTTCCCTATCCGAGCTTGGTGGAAGCCGCGTCACCTGGAAGCCTCTCGTGCAGCGCTCCGACAACCTCGTGCGCGGCTTTGCCCTTCATGGCGATTCGGCCTATGCGGTCACGCACGCCAACGCGGCGCATTACCGGGTTGTTCGCGCGCGGACCGATGCCCCGGACTGGAAGAGTGCGGAAACCGTAGTTCCCGAAGCGGCCGATTCGATCGACTCGATCAATCAGAGCAGGGACTACCTGCTCGTCACGTACTCGGACGGAATCAAGGGCCATCTGGTGCGGCACGAGTTCTCGAGCGGTAGCTCGCAGGAAATCAAACTGCCGATTGAGGGAACCCTCAATACGAACTGTCCGGACATTCATGGCAACCGTTGCATCGTCACGATCAGCAGCTGGTTGCGGCCGCCGACGTTGTACGAGCTGAATGCTGAAACCGGCGAGATGACGAAGAGTGCATTCAACGGGGAGGCTGAATATCCGGAGTTGGCGGATCTTGTGTCGGAAGAGGTCGATGTCCCCGGGCACGACGGAACGATGATTCCTCTTTCGATAATCCACCGCAAGGACATCAAGCTGGATGGCTCCAGCCCGTGCATCCTCGAAGGCTACGGCGCATACGGCATCAGTTGGAGGCCGGAGTTCAATCCGAGGTTCTCGGTGGCTAACCGCGGGGTCGTCGTCGCGTACGCGCATGTTCGGGGAGGCAGCGAAAAGGGCGAGGCGTGGTATCGAGCCGGTTACAAGACGACGAAGCCGAACACCTGGAAGGACTTCATCTCGGCCGCGGAGTATCTGATCGCCAAGGGATACACGAGCCGACAGCACCTGACGGGAAGGGGAACGAGCGCAGGGGGGATCACGATCAGTCGCGCGATGACCGATCGTCCGGATCTAATGGTGGCGGCCGTGGTCAACGTCGGAGATGCGAATGCGATGCGGATGGAATTCACGCCAAACGGCCCGGTCAACACGCCCGAGTTCGGCACGGTCAAGGATCCTGTCGAAGCGCAGGCGTTGTACGAGATGGATGGGCTGCAGCATGTAAAGCCTGGCGTGCGTTACCCTGCTGTACTCGGCGTGGCGGGCTGGAATGACCCACGCGTCATCGCATGGGAACCTGGCAAGTTCGTCGCGGCGGTTCAGCAGGCGACCACGTCCGAGCGTCCGGCGCTATTAATGGTGAACTACGACAACGGCCACTTCACGGAGGAGAAATCCGTGACCTTTCGCAATTTCGCCAGCCAGTACGCATTCGCACTTTGGCAAGCGGGACACAAGGACTATCAGCCGAGTCAGTAATACGAACTAGCAGAACGTCTCTGACACGATCCCCAAGGGGAGGAATGTGACAGCCGCTTACGCCGTGCGCGGCGCCGCGTGCGCGCTTGCGCTTTTCGCCTTGTCCGCGAGCGTTCCGGTCGCGGCCGCCGATCCGGCGAAGGTGCTGCGGATCGCGCTACCGCGCAGCGAAACCGGATTCGACCCCGCGCAGGCGAGCGAAATCTACTCGGGCGCGGTGATCGCCGCGATCATGGAGCCGCTGCTGACCTTCGACTACCTCGCGCGGCCGGTCAAGGTGATTCCGCTCACCGCGGCCGCCATGCCGGAGATCGCCGACAACGGGAAGACGTATACCTTCCACATTCGGCCGGGCATCTTCTTCGCCGACGATCCGGCATTCGGGGGCAGGAAGCGCGAGCTGGTGGCGGAGGATTACATCTACGCGATCAAGCGTCTGATGGACCCAGCGAACCGCTCGCCGAACGCCTTCTATGTCGAAGGCAAGATCGTCGGTCTCGACGACGCCGCAGCGGCCGCTGCCAAGCCGGGAGCGCGCTTCGACTACGCCGCGAAGATCGTGGGTCTCGAGGCGGTGGGCCGCCACACGCTGCGCATCCGGCTCAAGAGCACCGATTACAACTTTCCGAGCGTGATGGCGCTGCTCGCGCTCAGCCCCGTCGCGCGCGAGGTTGTCGACGCCTATTCCGGCAACGTCGCCGCGCATCCGGTCGGAACCGGTCCGTACGTGCTGAAGAGCTGGCTGCGCGCGTCGCGGATCACCCTCGAGGCCAACCCCTCGTTTCGCCCGTTCGTCTGGAATTTCGCCGCGGGCGCGGACCCGGAGGACCAGACGATCGTCGCGGCGATGCGCGGGAAGAAGATGCCGCAGATCGGCATCATCGAGATCTACGTCATGGAGGAGGACCAGTCGCGCTGGCTCGCGTTCCAGCGCGGCGAGCTCGACCTGCTCGAGCTGCCCGGCATATTCGGCAACGTCGCGCTGTCCGACGGCCGGCTCGCGCCGGACCTCGCGAGCAAGGGCATACGCCTCTCGCGCATCCTCGATCCGTGGATCATCTATATCGCCTTCAACCTGCGCGATCCCGTCGTGGGCGGACTAACGCCGGACAAGATCGCGCTGCGTCGCGCGATTGTGATGGCCTACGACGTGCAGGCCGAGATCGACGTCGTCCGCAAAGGGCAGGCCGCGGCGCTGCAGACGATCATTCCGGCGGGTGTCGCTGGCCACTCGCCGTCGTACCGCAGCGCGATCGCTTACGACGTCGCGGCGGCGAACGCGCTGCTCGATCGCATGGGCTACCGCAAGGGCGCGGACGGCTACCGGACGCAACCGGACGGGAAGCCGCTCGCGGTACGATTCTCGAGCCCGAACAACGCGACGGCTCGCGACTACGACGAGCTGTGGAAGAAGGCCTTTGACGCGATCGCCGTCCGGCTAGAAATCGAAAAGGGCAACAACAGCGACCAGATCAAGGCGGCGATCGCCTGTCGGCACCAGTTCTGGAGCTACGGCTGGGTCGCCGACTATCCCGACGGCGACAATTTCATGCAGCTCCTCTACGGGCGGAATATCAACCAGAGCAACGTCGCCTGCTACGCGTCGCCGGCCTTCGACAGCCTGTACGAGAAGTCCAAGACCATGCCCGACTCGCCAGAGCGCACCCGATTGTTCGAGCAGATGACGCGGCAGTTCGAGGTCGATGCGCCGTGGCGGCTGCGCGTCGCCCCGTACAAGAACATGCTGATGCGGCCGCGCCTGATCGGCTACAAGGCGCACCCGGTGCTGCTCGGCGAATGGATCTACACCGACCTCGACACGAAGGCGCGCTGACGGCGACGCGTTCGAGCGGGCCGGCCCCAGTCACCCGGAAATTCCCCAGCGCTCCGCCTCGCGGCACTCGAAAGAGTAAGTCCAACGGTATTGTCAAGTTAAGTTTAGAAAGACCGGGAACTGGGAATTTTGCCAAAACTTCTATTGCCGTGAAGAAAATCACTGACTGGCGAAGGTCGGATTGACCACTTCGCTCCATTGCCTGAAACGTCGGCACATGACTTCCCGATAGTTCCGGGCCGTCAGAAAATGCCGGCCTGGACGAAAGGAGGGCGCGATAACCCCGAAGGTCGCGAGAAACCGCTGGGCGTGTCCGGCTGACTTGAAGCCTCGCATGCGGCGTTCTCGTTCCCGCGTTGGCTGATTGGAATTCTCAGCGCGATTGTTCGCTCGCTTGTCCTGTATATGCAGCACATCGGGCAATACCTCCGCCTTGGCGGCTGCATAACTGCCAAGTTTGTCGGTGATGATGGCTCGCGGCACATACTGCAGGCGATGCAGCAGCTTGCGAAAGAACTTCTTGGCAGCCTGTCGGTCGCGGCGCGGTTGGACCAGGATATCGAGCACCTCGCCGTCCTGATCGACGGCACGCCACAGATACTGGAGCTTGCCGTTGATCGCGAGGTAGACCTCATCGAGATGCCAGCGATCTCCAGGGCGTGGCGTCCGGGACCGCAGCCGTTTGGCGTAGGTCCCACCAAACGTCTGTGACCAGTCGCGAATGGTCTCGTACGTCACGACAACTCTGCGTTCGGCCATAATCTCTTCGACATCGCGGTAACTCAGGCAGAAGCGAAAGTACAGCCACACACAGTGGCTGATGATCTCGGCAGGGAATCGGCGACGGTGATACAAGGATTTCGGTCGGCTCATGCGGCATCATAAGCGATGGCCAGGTTAACCTGACAATGCCCTCGCACGACCGATTCGCAACTACTCGGGCTCGCGTAATTACGCAAGACGCATATCCGTCTCGGCTCCAGCGAACTCACGAGGTGCCAAAGGAGGGCGTGCTCATTATCCGCGCTCGACTGTCTTTTCCAATGCGAGCTCTATCGCTTGCTCGAGCGGCAAAGCAAGGCCTTGCTGCCAGGCGTGATCGAAGGCAGCGTCATCTCTCAGTGCCGCGCGGGCCGCAGCAACGCGTCGATCGTAGCCGGCCCGTTCATATGGCGACAGCGGGAGCCGATCTCATCCCGCAGTCGCTCCGCCGCGCCCCAGACGCAGGCGGCGCGGAGAAATCTGCCGAGAGCAGCGACCACGTCCGCCAGTCCCTCAAGGCAAGAGGCAATGCCCCGTTTGTCGCCAAGCTCGCGCCGAATCGCCAGACTCTCCTGGTACGTTGCTCTGGCAAGAGCAACATCGCCCTGACGTGAAGCGACTTTTCCCGAGTTTGCTAGAGGCAACGCCGCATTCCTTTCGATGCGGTTTACTCTACAATTTCCGCATCGCGACTCAGAACATCAACCTTCAGCGGCCCCTACCGATCCGACGATGAAAAAATCCATTCCCTCGAAGCATTCTATAGGCGCCGTTCGGCAACAGCTGCTCGGAATGCTTGTCGCCGTCAGTCTGGCAGCGTTCGCGCACGGCGGCGCGAGCCCGGGTCCGCCGCCGCCGGATGAAAATCAGCTGCTCGCCGCCGGGTTCAAAGTCCTGGTCGCAAAGACAACGCAGCAGCAGGAACATCTGCAGAGCCTGCCTCCAGGCAGAGTGACAGAGCTGCAGCGGACGGGGACGCATTTCTTCGTCTACCCGGACGCGGCGAAGAACCAGCTTTACCTTGGCACGCCCAAGGAGTACGCGGCGTACCGACGGCTGCGGCCGGGAGATTACCCGACGCTGGCTCAGCAGGAGGCCGCGGACATGGCGTCGTACAACAAGCAGGACGCCGCCATGCAAAAGAACACCAATCGCGAATGACATCAATGCAGAGGTGGATCGCGGCAGAAAACTCGCTAGTTGCCAGCGACAATCCGTAGTGCGTTCGCGGTATGCTCACAGCGCGTCGGCAGAGGTGACGCGTCCAAATGTCCCGATACTCAATGAGGAGAGAGTCCGATGGCCCGCAAGAAGGCACCCAGTAATCACGGCGCAGTTTGGACCGCGAAGGATTTCGCTGCCATCCGACGTCTAGCCAAGACCGGTGCCACAGGGAAGACGATCGCGCAGGAAATCGGACGCTCGGTGGTCGCTCTCTATCAGAAGGCGAGCATCGAGGGTATTTCGCTGTCAGCGCGCCGGGCGGTTCGGAGATCGGCCTTTGCCAAGAAGGCGAAGGCCGTCGCGGCATCGAAAGGGCGCGGTTCCCGTTAAACCTCTGACGGATTTTTTGGCAGGCAGTTACGGCGCGCGCTTGCTTGCAGCATTAGCAATCGGCATCGCCCTGCAATGCGGCAACTGATGATCGCTGAATATTGCTGCCGCTAAAAGGTCGTCGCCTCCGCTTCACCGTTGGTTCAACCACTGCGGGACTTGCGAATTTGGGTGCGTGACTTTTGCGTGACTTTCCTGTGCATCAATGGGCATTGCTGTGCAAACTCGATGGAGCGATCAGCCGCAAGTCGTTGATTAATAAGCCCCGCTGGTGTCTACAAAAGGCTACGAACCAGGGGGTCGTGGGTTCAAATCCTGCCGGGCGCGCCAAAATTCAAGGACTTACGATGCGCAATCGGGATCCTTTTTCTTGCTGCCGGACCTCTGCCGTACCTTTTGTCCACAGGCCGCGAGCGTCCGCATTGGCGACGCGCAAGACCGTGCGCGTCTCCTCGCGATTCAGGACGAGGTTCGCCTGCTTGAGCAGGCGGCCAACATCGGCGCTCGCGTAATGGCCCGCCATCGAGTGATTGGCGTGGCCGTGCAACACCTCTCGATCCTCGACGGATACACCTGCGGCGCGCAAGCGGCACGCGAAGGTATGTCGTGAATACGCACGCCTTGCAGTCCTTCTTCACGTCGCGCGCGCTGCCACGCTGTATTGTTCATCGTACTGACTGATTTGCCCCGATACGTGAACACCCGAATGGGATGCACGCCTCGCTGCGACTCAATAATCGACCACGCGACATCGTTTAGGATGACGACGTGGGCGCGCCTCGATTTGAACGCCTCGGGCGGAATCACGAACACGCTTCGGCCGATTTCGGGAACGCGAACCTCCCAGGTCCACTCCAGTCCGCAGACATTGCTCTCGCGCAAGCCGGTATTCACGGCAAAAAGCACCATCCGGGCCAGGCGCGCGGGTAGCTTTGCAAAGAGTCGATCCTGCTCGTCCCACGTGATGGGGTAGGGTGCTCGCGGCGTTTCGGGCAGCATGCTAATCAACGGTGGCATCGTTTCGAGCCGAGGCCGTCCGTCATTGTCGCGGTACGACCGTGCCGCGCGAGTCAGCATAGTGCGCACGACCTCCAAGCTACGATTGATCGTGGTCGCAGTAACGCCTGATGCGAGACGGTCGGCAATAAACGACGCCAGCGTGGCGTCGTGGATGCGGTGTATGTCGAGGCCACCCACGTAAGGAATGAGCAGTCGGATGTGCCATGCCGTGGCGTCGACCGAGCGCTTGTTCTTCGAGTCCGTGAGATAGCGTGCCGCGCAGTCCGCGAATGGTGGACGCCGATTAGCGTTGCATTGAAGCAGCGAATTTACTCGGTCAATCTCTTCAGTCAACCTTTGTTCAGCCTGTTCTTGACTGAGCAGACCGAGTCGAATATAGATTGGTATGCCGCGGTGTTCCTTATCGACGATTAGTCCGCCGTTCCGATCGACCCGAATGCCGGGTGTTCGAGTGCGCGCCATGGGGCTCCTCCGGCGACAACGTGATAGACGGCAACTATCGCGCATGTTGCCCGGCGAGTTCCGCGGCATAACACAGCTTGGTCTGTACACCGGACCGGCGGATGTCTAATCCGTGGGCCTCGTTATTAATCGCCAACAACAGCACTTCTGTGTTTGAATCCCCGCCGTCTGCTTTAGGCATGTCTGAGGACGTTCAGATTGACTCGGTAGCTGTCGCTGACCGGCCAGTTTCGGTCGGTCGGCGTTGTCCTCCAGTTTTCCAAGAAGCCGCCGTTCGCCTCGGCTACGGTCGTGGGGAAGCGGGCGCTGATGTGCCACGGCAGCGGAGTTGCAATGTCTCGGGTGACTCTGCTTCGCCTCGTAACTCCTCTGTGTGACTAAGCCGACTTGATCGCGGCCCATAAGCCACGCGCGGCGACCGCGTGCGATGCTATCCATCCCAATACGCCGCAGGCGAGGGCTGCTCCAATCGGCGGCACGGCCCAGTCCCAGATCGTACCGACCGCAGGCAACAGAACGCTGCTGCTCGCTGCCTGGAAGCCTCCCTTGGCGAAATCGACCGGATTCTCGCCAGGAAGGCTACCGGGCAGTGTGATCGGGATCTGACCAATGATCTTGAGGCCGAGCCCGATCAACGCCACTGCCATGAGGCCGGCGAGGAATCCTTGGACGATCATCTCGACGGTTATCTGGCGGCGGGCTTGTTTTGGGCTCCAACCCAGCACGCTGAGGAGTGCCAGATCCCTTCGCCTCTCCGACACGAGACCAAGGACCAGTGCAGCACTCAGAGCCAACGCCACCAGTGCGCCGACTCCGACGGCAAGTGGGCCGAAGCGCCCAATGGCCTGTGATACGCCACCGAATAACTGGAGCATTGTTCCCGGTGACGCAACCGAAGCGCGCGGCATCCACCCAGCAATTCGCCGCTTCACGTTCTCGGTTTCGGCCATATCGGTCACCTTGAGGAACACCTGATTGACGGCGTCCGCAGGCAAGGCCCCGAGCAAGCGTGCCTGATCGATGTCCATGTAGAAGTTGCTGGCGGCAATCTGGCTGCCTTCCTTGATGTCGACCACCCCGACCACCGTGAATGTCTTGTCGGCAAACTCGACGGTGCTACCCGGGTCGAGCCGATAGAAGGCGCCGTAATGGCGTTCAACCAAGATCTCGTTGCTGCCGGGAGTCGGCAGTCGGCCCTTGATCAGCCACTCGCGCACTCGCGCCGGCCCCAGCGCAGCCGCCTTTGAGTTCAGTGGAATGCCACTGATCGAATAGAAGCGACCGGCGCCGAAATTCCAAAGGAGCACGAAGCCTTCCGCCCGAGATACACCCGGCTCTGCGCCGAGTCGCCCCAGCTCCTCGGGGAGAATCGGCTGTGCAGAATATGGCAGCATGATGCCCATCTGCTTGGGAACGGCCTTCTCGACGGTGCCGCGTTGGACGATGAGGTCGGCGCCAAGATTGCGAAACGGTACCGTTGCAACGTCCGCAAAAGCGCGACCGAGAATGTCAAGCATGGCCACCAATGTGGCCGCCAGCGCGATGCCCCCGACGAGAAGGGCGGTACGCTTCCAGCGATAGCCCAGCTCACTCGCGAGATACCGCCAATGCACGAACCGGGGCACAGCGTGACCTACTTCTCGCCGAGCGCCGTACGCAAGGCTGTCTCAAAATCAGCGACAGTCCAGGCTCCGTTAAGCCCCATCGGATTGCCGGCGGCCGCCGGAAAGTTGACGAACTCGATGGACTTGCCGCTAGGCAATTTGAATGACTTGTTGCCGTCGATGAGTAGGGCAATCGGGATGTGTCCCTTGAGTCCGACGGCCTTCAGGCGCTTCTCGCCCTCTGGACTTTCGGCATCCAGATCGACAACCCGGACCTTACCGGCGTATTTCGCCAGCACCTCGCGGACCGGCTTCAGCGCATTTTGTACCGGCGAATGTCCCATCGCGATCACCTCCACGGTGGGCTGGGACGCGCGGGCCGCGGGAGCGATCAACGCAATCGAGGCCGCGCCGAGCATAGAACATGAATTGCCTACGCGTGTCGCATCATGGATTCTCCCGTCTTTCATTTCGATGACCATATCGGCCCTGGACGCGATGTCGAGATCGTGGGTGACGATCAGGAGCGTTGTCTTCCGCGCTCGACTCATTGTCCAGTAGTAGCTCCAGCACGGCGGTGCCAGTCTCGGTATCGAGATTGCCGGTCGGTTCGTCCGCCAGGAGGATCGATGGTCCGTTCACCAGAGCGCGGGCGATGGCTACGCGCTGTTGTTCTCCGCCGCTCAACTCCGAGGGGCGATGGCAGAGCACGGTCGCGCAGGCCCACCTGGTCGAGAAGATCCGTGGCCCGTGCACGTCGCTCGTCGACGGAAGTCCGTTCGTCGAAGAATGTCGGCAGCAGAACATTGTCGAGGGCACAGAGGGCGGGGATAAGGCTGAAATTCTGGAACACCACGCCGATCGATTCACGACGCAGATCGGCCGCTTCGCGTTCGTCCAGGCTGGATAGCTCACGGCCCTGGATGAGGACCTTTCCCGAGTCCGGCCTTTCCAGCCCGGTGACCACTCCAAGCAGCGTGCTCTTGCCGGAGCCGGATTTGCCGATGACCGCGGCGAGTTGGCCGACCGGCACCGAGAATTCGACTCCCCGCAGAACCTCGAGACTGCCGTAGCGCTTGGTCACGCCCTCGACGCGTATTGCTGTTTCGTTCATCTTCTACTCGCTGCGCAGTAGTGCCCACGGGTGCCGTTGCGGGACGGCGACCAGGAACGCGGCGACCACGATTGCGACGATGAGTCCACCCGCTGCGGCCGCTATGGCCGCGAGCCATGGAATGGCAATGGGTACCGTAATCGTTTGGGTCCGGTCGAGTGTCGCCTCCGGGATGAAATGCGGTGTCGAACTCAAATCCCACGGTAAGTCGATGGTCACCGACACGCTGCCGAGGGCAAGCGTAACCAAGACGGCGATCGCCACGCCTAGCAGCACGCCAGCCAGGGCAAGGAGGCCGTTCTCGATCAGGACCTGTTGGCGAATCCGACGCCAGGGCCAGCCAATTGCTTGGAGTACCGCCAGCTCGCGCCGCCGCTCCGTGACCGCCGAGGCCGTAGCGCGCAGCACGAAGGCCGCTGCGAAGAGCGCGATGACGCCGGCGACGATGAGCCCCATCCGCTGCGACAGGAACAGGACGCCGCTCAACGCCTCGCGGAACGACAGCTCGCTCGACACGATTCCCTTCTTGCCAAGAAGAGCGCCGACCTTCTGAACGACGCTCTCCAGAGATTGGCGGTCGACCTTGACAAGGAGCAGGTTGGCGTCGTCCGGTCCGAACGGATAGAGGGCCCGTATCTGGGGGGCCGTCGTAGCCAACTGCTGCGCCGGGGCGAGCGGCATGTAGACATCGGCGCGGACGACCTTTCCGCCGCGCGCTGCATCCACGATGCCAACCACAGGAAATTCCGTGCGGCCGACATCAAGTGTGGCGCCGACTTTGAGGTTCCGCTTGGCGGCGAAATCGCTGTCGAGCAGCACGGCGCTATCACCAGGGTTAAGTGGTTTGCCATCGACCAAGCGCGCGGCGAGTGATTGCAGGCCCGCCTCGTCGTTGTCGATTCCCAGTACCGATTGATAGTGGTCCGGGGCCAGCTCCCACAGGTACACCCCGCGGGCGACCGAGAGCACACCTTCCATGCGACCAATCGCTGCGACGGCGTCGGCGGGAATGAGCGCGTTGGGGTGGGGAAACACGAGCCCTTCGAGCTTGGGCGGAACGTCCCCGGTGATTTGCACCACCATATCGGCCCCGACAGTCTCGATGGGCGCGTGGATGGCCTGCGCATAAGAGCTTGCAAGCGCGGTAAGAAGCATGGCGGCGAGTACGGCTATCGCCACGCTCGCGATCGTAATCAGCGACCGACTGCGGCGGAAGCCAAGTTCCTGGATGGCGTAATGGAAGGCGATCAAGGGCAGGATTCAATCCACCGACGCGGGAAATTGACCGCCATTCCCTAGCGGCGCGCGTTAGCTACACACACGTGGAAATAACGGCCGTGCAGGCATTATCGCGTTGACCGCTCACGATGTATATGACTCAAATCATACGGACATGCCTTGTTACACAAGGCGGAGGCGATGGTCGCGTCGGACAATCACACCGTCCTGCTCCAGGCGTGCCAGAGTCCGATACAAGCTTTCATGCGTCAGTCCCAACTCCTTGGCGAGATCCTTGACGCTGCCGGCAAGCGCAACCTCGCAACGCGGTCCTTTCCCTTCGATGTGCAGGTAGTGCAATACGCGTTCGGCAGCCGACTTGAGCGCCAGCCGTTCGAGCCGCGCCCGCGCGCCGTGCAATTGCCGGGCGAGGAGCGCTACCCATTGGCGGGCGAACCCCGGGTCTTTCTCGAGGAGCTCGCGGATCGTCTCGGCCGGGAACGCCAGCACCGCCGACGACTGCGAGGCTCTCGCATTGCAGTTATAGCGTGGCGCGTTGAGCGCCGCCTCGGCGAAGAACTCACCGCGGCTTGCGCGCTGCAATGTGATTTCGCTGCCATCCTTGGCGAAGCGCGAAAGGCGAACCTCACCGTCAAGCACGAGGAACACGGCTTGGACCGCACTACCCTTGCGAAATACCCATCGGCCCTTCGGGCAGGTCACCCGGCGGCCGAGCGTCCTCAGCGCAGCGGGCAGATCGACGGGGAGGCTGGGCTGCGTTACGTGTGCCACGCCGGCATCGGCCCTTATAGCTTCAGCCATCCACGACGCGCCACCAGCAAAACGGCGCTTCCGACGACAAAGGCGATGCCCCCATTCCAGATGGCGAGCGCCGCAGTGATCACGGTGGCGAAGCGTTCCCCCTTGTCCTTGCTGATGTCACACGCGCCGAGCGCCAGCTGCGCGCCGGTGAGAAAGAGGATGACACCGAGAATCGCCGGCGGGAAGATGTGCAGGAGCGTGGCGACGGACCTGCTGAAGAACAGCGCCATGAGTAGCAGGATCGAGCCGAGGATGATGGGCGCACCCAGCGAAGGAGCGCACGCTTTAGGCATCAGCTGCGCAGGCTTGTTTGATAGCGTGCATCACCTAGCCAATTGGCACGTCGCGTTCGCGCCACGACCGCGCAATTTCTCCACTATTTGAGCAAATCGAAGATCATCTTGGCCGCGACCAGCCAGAGCATCACGCCGATTATGCGTTTCAACACTTTGCTGGACATCCTGGTCTGCATCAACTGCGAACCGACGCTCGACCCTCCGGCCGCCATAAGGGCCATGATCACGACAAATTTCGGCTCGACCGCGCCAAGGCTGACGTGGCCGAGAAAGCCGGAAACAGATGAGAACACCACTATCAGGGCGGTTGTACCTGCGGCCACCTTGGCGTCCAACCCCAACCAGTTCAGCGCTGGCACGATGATGTTGCCTCCGCCTACACCAAGCAATCCACCCAGAAAGCCAGCGATGCCGCCGACGCCGATGCAGGTCGCCACTCGCGCGCCAGGATTTGGCAGCACTTCCCGCGGCCGAGCCTGGTGGAACAGCATCATGCCGCCCGCGAACACCAAGAATGCAGCGAACATACTGAGGAGCAGTCCCTTGTTCACATAAGGCGTTAATCTCGCCCCGACCGGCGAGAGCACCACGGCAGTGACCAGGATCGGCACGCCATATTGCCAGTTGATGAGTTTGCCGCGAAAGTAACTGATCGTAGCAAACGAAAGGCTGACAGCATTAAGCAAAAGCGCCGTTGGCACAGCTTCGGGCAGCGGCACGCCCAGGTAATAAAAGAACGGCACAAAAAGGAAGGCAGCGCCGATGCCGGCCATCGCCGTCAGGCCGGAAAAGACTAATACGACCAACGAGCTCGCAATGTAGAAGTAAAGCGTCACTTGCAGTTCCTTTCCGCCATTGCCCAACCGAACTCTGTTCGTTCATTCTGCAGGTGAAAACCCGGCGCGAGGTGATGTAGGTCAATCTCGATACGGCCAATCGATGGAAAGCTATAAGCGATTGGACTGTTCAAGAAACGAGCGATGAACGATTTTCGGCTGGTGCCATCCGGGAACATCGTTCGAAATTAGGAGATTGCCATGAGCGACCTTGATACTTTGCAGGAAGCATTGCGCTTCCACGGTCATCGCTGCTGGGCCAGCGTCGCAGGTGTGCGCGCGGGACTGGCTGTGCTGCGCATACTGGGGGTCAAGCGCTCCGGTGGCACGCAGTTGCACGCCATTTTCGAGATTGGCGAGGACCACGGCGGCATGTGTTTCGGTGACGGGGTTCAGTACGCCACCGGTTGTACTTTCGGCAAGGGCAACGTAGCGAAACAGCCTTATGGCAAGCTGGCCGTCACGTTGATCGAAAAGGCTTCGAACCGGGCGCTTCGCATCAGCTACAAGCCGACACTTCAAGCACAGATCGCCGAATCAGCATTCATGAAGAAGCGCGGCATGGGGGTGATGCCCGACCAGATACCCGAGGCCGAGCAGCTGGAACTGGTGGACCTGATGTGGAACGCTCCCGAAGCCGACATCCTGGCTCCGGGCGAAATCTTCCGGTTCGAGCGTGACTGGCTGCCCGAAACCATGGGCTTCGCACCCTGCGCCGCCTGCCACGAACTGACCGCCCGAGCCTATCTGCGAGTGGTTGGCGACAAGCACGTCTGCATCCCGTGCTCGGGGTACGATCGGTAACTCCGCCCACCTCGACGGTGCCCTGTGGGGTGCGAATTGATAGCTACGCCGAGATCGGCATCAGGAAATAGGCCGCGGCTATGCCGCTGACAACCTAGTTATCAAACAGCGCGCGGGTAGAGCGTGGCTAGAGCTCGATCATGATTTCTGACTCGGCGTAGTGAATTTGTAACGCACTGAGGCTAAGCGTGGCTAAGCACGGCTAAACGTGGCTAGACTTGGTGTTAAGCAGGCGTTGTAAGTGATTGATATTAAATGCTAAAATGCTCGTCACCGGCCCTACGAACCAGGGGGTCGTGGGTTCAAATCCTGCCGGGCGCGCCAATAAAACAGGGGGTTAGGCCAAACGCCTAACCCCTTGGTCTTTGATGGGCTACCGGGGGGCTACCAAATCGCGCCAGGCGCGCTACGATTGCGGCGTGAATCCTGCGAGTGCTTGATGTCGGACGCGCGCGATTTTTGGCGCGACTTGCACGACGCCATCGTGAGCGTGTACGGCGTCGCTGCCGACGACGACCGCGCCACGCACATCGAAGCGGTGATGCGTGAAACCTGGCGCGGCGAGAGCATTTCGATTACCGCGAATCAGCCGGGCCGACCGGCGCTGGCCCCGCACCTGTTGGTGGCGAATTCTTACTCAGGCCGCAAGCGGCAGCTGAAAGAGACCCCGACAATGCTGTCGCCAATCGTAATGATCGAGCGCCGCGCGAGCGGCGGCTGATCCACCGGCGCGCTGCGCGGGCGTCGTGCCGTTGAGCGCGCGGTGCACGCGACATGCGTTGTAATAGTCCCTGAATTCGCCCAGCTTTCGCACCAGGTCCACGGCATTCCAGAAGAATACCCGATCAAGGTACTCACGCCGGATCGTGCCGATCAGGCGCTCAACGAACGGATGAGAAACCGGGGTGTACGGAACCGACTTGATCTCGTCGATCTCGACGACCCGCAGGTTGGCGAGTCAACGGTGAAAACGAAAGAGCGGGTCGTGGTCGGTGCTGACGTGTTTCGGTGGGGGCTGGCCCGCAACGGCGTGATTGAACATTCGACATACGCCGACGCCGTCGATGTAGGCACGCTCGACGCCAAAACCGATGATGCGGCGGCTGAACACGTCCATGACGACCAGCACCCAGTGACTACGTAGGAGGATCGATTCGCAGCGGAATAAGTCCAAGCTCCAGAGGCTGTCCTTGGTCTGCGTGATGAATGTCAGCCAGGAGGGGCCATTGGCTCCGGTGTCGCTTGGCCGGCAGTGCTTCGCGAGCACCCGGCGAACGACGTCCTTGTCGATCTCGATGCCGAAGACATGAGAGAGCTGCTGGGCAATGCGCACACAGCCAAACTTGGGATTGCGCCGCTTCATTTCAACGATGGCGGCGATGAGTTCCGCGGACGGGCCTTTGGGTCCGGGTTTGCGTCGATGCGACGAGGAAGAAGAGAGCAGGCGGTATTTGCGATCCACCAACGCCTTGTGGAACTTGAACAGTGTTGCCGGCTTGACGAGCGCGCCAAGCTTCGCAATCCGGCACGGGCTCACGAACAGCGTGGTTAGTCCGAGCACAAAGCGATCGGCTGAGGTGAGATTCGGCGCACGTTGTCGGGAGCGATTACTGATGAGCAACTGGTGCTTTAGCAGCAGGGACTCTGCGGCGACGGCACGGACCCCACCTGGACGGAGCAGCTTCGCGAAGGTGACGAGGAGGTGGATGACGAGGATGACGAGTTCGCGCATGGGGCGAACCGTACCATGACCACCGCCTCGCGCAAGACTGCGCGGCGCAGGTGGATTCCGTCATACTACGAATTCGCCACCGACAGGCAAACGCCGCGCACCTTGCAAGAGAAGGCGCAGGAAGCAGTCTCCCACAGACCGCGCCAGCCATCGCTGCACGCATAGACAGTTTGCCGCACTCCGACCATCATCATCGGTCGAATACGACCCTATGATGATCGCCTGCAGTCGGTCGATGTGAAGGACGTGCTGCCCCTTACTCCGCGCGTCGCTCGACGTGTGGAGAACTCAGCGCATCGTCGAAGGACACCTTCCAACTCTCCAGCAGCAAAGGCATGAACGGATCCCTACCCCGAAGGAGGAAGGGATACCTCGAAGGAGGTATTGTCACGAGTCGTCGATGGTGATTTGATCAGACGGCGATTTTCTTGAGGACCTCGAAAAACTCCATGGTATGAGTACCCGCTTGACCCCGCGCGAGGCCGTGGTCGAGGTATGCCGACTATTTGCTGTGGTAACGGAAATCACCAGTCGAGGGCGGCCTTGTCTCGTTCAGAACACCATCTCTGCGCGTTGGCTTCCAGCCTTTTGCATGCGCTGCTCCCTGCGCGTTTAGAATCAACGCAGTAAGAAGGGGCCATGATGTTCACCAGCAATCCGTTTGCTGAGCTTTCGGCGTCCATACCGCCCGCCGTCATGCAGACCTATGTCGTCATCATGATCGTCCTGGTGGCTGCAGGGACGTTGTTCGACATCGTGCATAAGGGAAGCGCCAGGTATTTTTTCGATAATTGGCGGAAATCGAAAGGCAAAGGGTCGCAGCAACTCGGTGGCGGCGAATTGGTGTCGCTCGCCATCCAGACCGGCCTTATGGACGTCCTGGCATCTGGGGAGTTCTGCAACGCGCGCCGCCGGGTCGCCCATCTGCTGACGATGTACGGGTTCGCGATCCACGTCATCACCACTGTCGTCATGGTGTTCGGCTACGCGACGCCCGCGACTCCGACACCCGCCGTGCTGCCGCTTCTTTGGTGGGTCGGCGGCCTGATGGCTTGCCTCGGCGGATACTGGTTCTGGTTCTTCATTCGGGTCGATGTCGTCGCTGAGGGCAATTCGCCGCTGCGCATTATGCGCGCGGATCTGTTCATCCTCTCGCTTCTCGCCAGCGTGACGCTGGGCCTGATCTGGGCCTTCCTGCAGGCGAAGGGCGGTTCCGGAGCCAGCGTGTTCTTCGGCTTGTACATCATTGCCACGACGGTGCTGTTCGGATCGATACCGTGGTCCAAGTTCGCTCACATGTTTTTCAAGCCCGCGGCCGCGTTCGAAAAAAGGGTTTCCTACGCGAACGGCTCCAGGAGCAACCTGCCCGGGCCCGCCGACAAACCCGAGCAGTTCGGCAGTGCTCGCGAACAGCCCCGGCACTACTGATTGGCGGACAATCGATTTTCACTCCGGGAGACCAAGACCGCCATGCCAACCTTCGTTTACATGACCCGGTGCGACGGCTGCGGACATTGCGTCGATATCTGCCCGTCGGACATCATGCACATCGATAAGACTTATCGGCGCGCCTACAACATCGAGCCGAATATGTGTTGGGAGTGTTACTCCTGCGTGAAGGCCTGTCCGCAGAACGCCATCGATGTCCGCGGTTATGCCGACTTCGCCCCGCTGGGCCACAGTGTTCGGGTGCTTCGGGAAGAAGCCAAGGCGACGATTTCGTGGCGGCTCAAGTTCCGGGACGGCCGCGAGAAGAACTTCGTGTCGCCGATTCGGACGACGCCCTGGGGATCGATCAAGGGGCCGGCCGAGTACGATGCGCCTCGCCCCGAGGATTTCGCCAAGCAGGAACTCGCACACGAACCGGAAGCGCTCAACGTCAAAGGGGGATTGCCCGCGCTGCGCCCGGACCAATTCAAGCTGGGCGTGGTCTGATGGGGCTCTTCGGAGGCAGGAAAACGGTTTTCGTTGACGCGGACATCCTCGTCATCGGCGGCGGCATGGCCGGTTGCGGGGCAACGTACGAGTCCCGGTACTGGGGGCGCGATCTGAAGATCGTCTGCGTCGAGAAAGCGAACATCGAGCGCAGCGGCGCTGTCGCCCAGGGTCTCTACGCCATCAACTGCTACATGGGCATGCAATGGGGCGAGAATCAGCCCGAGGACCATGTTCGCTATGCCCGCAACGACCTAATGGGCCTGGTGCGCGAGGACCTGGGCTACGACATCGCCCGGCACGTCGATTCCACGGTGCACAAGTTCGAGGAATGGGGCCTACCGATCATGCGGGACCCCAAGACCGGACGGTACCAGCGCGAAGGCAAGTGGCAGATCATGATCCACGGCGAAAGCTTCAAGCCGATCGTTGCTGAAGCAGCGCGCAAGGCCGCGACCGAGGTCTACAACCGGATCATGGTCACTCACCTGTTGATGGACAAGAGCAAGGCCAACCGGGTCGCCGGCGCCGTCGGATTCAATGTCCGGACAGGTGATTTCCATGTGTTCCGTGCGAAGGCCGTCATCGTCGCCGCCGGTGGTGCGTCGCACATCTTCAAGCCACGTGCTGTGGGCGAGGGAATGGGGCGAACCTGGTATGCGCCCTGGAGCAGCGCGTCCGCGTACGCTTTGCCGATCCAGGTGGGCGCCAAGATGACGCAGATGGAGAACCGCATCGTCCTGACCCGCTTCAAAGACGGCTATGGTCCGGTCGGCGCCTACTTTCTCCATCTGAAGACGTACACTCAGAACGGCAATGGCGAGGAGTACGAGTCCAAGTGGTACAACCACACCAAGGAATTGGTGGGCGACTACATTGACCGGCATCCGGTGCCGACGTGCCTCCGGAACCACGCGTTTCTTGAGGAGACGAAGGCCGGCCGCGGACCCATCCGCATGGTGACCAGGGAGGCTTTCCAGGACCCCCACAAGGAGACGGTCGGCTGGGAGAACTTCCTGGGCATGACGATCGGGCAAGCGGTCGTCTGGGCGTCGCAGAACATCGACCCCAAGTACATCAATCCCGAACTGACCACGTCCGAGCCTTATGTCATGGGCTCACACGCCACGTGCTCCGGCGCGTGGGCGAGCGGACCGGAAGACTATGCTCCTGCGGAATATCAGTGGGGATACAACCGAATGATGACGGTCGACGGGCTTTTCGGCGCCGGCGACACCATCGGCGGCAGCGCACACAAGTTTTCTTCAGGGTCGTTCACGGAAGGCCGGATCGCCGCCAAGGCCGCGGTCAAATACGTGAACGACATGGGGAAGGCCCAGCCTCAGGTCAGCGAACAGGAATATCGCGACCTCGAGAAGGTGATCTACCAGCCGTTGCAGAACTATCGGGTCGGCCGCAACGAGATCGTGGCCGGGACCGTATCGCCGAGTTATCTTCTGCCGATCCACGGTCTTCAGCGTCTCGAGAAGATCATGGACGAATACGTCGGCGGCATCAGCGCCAACTACATGACGAACAGTCAGCTGCTCAACCGAGGACTCGAGTTGGTAGGGATGCTGAAGGAAGACATGAGCCACATGGGTGCCGAAGACCTGCACCAGCTGCAGCGCACGTGGGAACTGCACCACCGGCTATTGGCCTCGGAGTCCGTGACCCATCACACGTTGTTCCGCAAGGAAACGCGGTGGCCCGGGTATTACTATCGGGGCGATCACATGAAGCTGGATGATGAGAACTGGCATTGCTTCACCCTGTCGCGCTATGACCGGAATACCAGCAAGTGGGATATGGAGAAGGCGCCGGTCTACCACATCATCGACTGACAACGTAGACTCGGAGCCCACAAAGAAAGCCGCCTTCACTGGCGGCTTTTCTATGGGACAGGTGGTTTGGTACCTCGTCGTCGGGACCCTTCGTGCAACCTAGCGACGGTCCTTTGGTGCCTTACTCCCTTCGGTTTCGCGATCCGGTGTCGGGCAAGTCGGTACGTGCGCGCTCCATCGCGGCGCTCGCTGAAATCGTCGCACGCTATGGGGGGAGTGGAAATTGTGCGGACCGCCGGAGATTCGCGGGTGGCGTGCTGCGTCGACACAGCTAACCAATAACGTGATCGAACGTCCGCTCTCGGCGTAACTGGCGACCGTCTCCTGTTGGCCGAACTGCGACGATGGGGCTCCTCAGGAGCAGACATTTCGGTGTGCGTCCGCTTTGTGGCGCGGCGTCAGGCTGCTGTCGACCCCTTGCTGCCACTGAGCTTCGCGCCGCCAATGGCTGCAACGCCGCGATTGCGGTCGTTGGGTCGTGGCTCCGCAATGGGCGCGTTCGGCCATTTCCTGTCATTCGAGGTGCTAAAATGCACGCTCTCAAGAAACACTTTCCAGAAACACTAAGAAATCGGTCCTGCAATCATATCGTTACGCGTTCAGCAATCGGGTCAGGCTGCCTGGAGGTTTGGTGTGAGGATGAAGCCAAGTTCGTTGGCTCGGCGTTGCAGGTTGGTCACCACGCGTTTGCGGTACTGCTGCTCATAATAGTCTTGGCCACGGTCGACGTATTCCTCGCCCTTGGTAAGCATCGTGTAGACGAGGCGTGCAAGCTTATGGGCCGTCGCTTTGAGGGCTTTGGGCTTATCCATGCGTGCGGCCATCCTGCGGCAATAGGCTCCCAGTGCCGATTTGCTGCGTAGTAGTCCCATCGCCGAAACCTTTAACGCTTGCGTGACCCGATTGGCACAATGCTTGGCTGTCCCAGATAAGCGTTTGCCCCCCGATATCTTGGTGCCCGGGCACAGCCCCAACCACGAGCAAAAATGCTTGACCGACTTGAACTGCGCTAGGTCGGGACCGATTTCGGCAATGATTTTCATCGCCGTGCCGACATCAATGCCGTCGATGCGGGTTAGGTCGACCCCGCAGGCGCGAAACAACGCCGTGCGCGCATCAAAATTGGGGGCGTTCTTGGCTCGGCCTTTGCGCTTGCCCTGCGTTGGCGGTTCACCGTCATGGCAAGCCAGTGTCAGCAATTTCTGCTCCACCTTTCGATCACACTCATCGATGCGCTCTTGGTACGCGTCACGCAACTTGAGCGCTTGCGCCAGCGAGAATAAATGCTCTTCGCGCCAGTTACCCCGCAGCGATTTGGCAATCTCTTCCCGGCTTGCATGCACGCGCCCATCGCGCAACTCGGCCAACCTCACCGGGTCGCGTTCACCCGCCACAATCGCTCGGATGATCGCTTGCCCGGTCTTGCCATCAATGTCGGTGAGGACGTTGGTCAACTGCACATTCATTTCGGTCAGCGCCTTTTGCTGGTGCTGAATGTGGGCCGCTTGCCCTTCGATCAGCATGTCACGCAGACGTGACAGCGCGCGCAGGGCGCAAATGTCTTCGTCCGGGCGAAATGCCCCCGCGAGCAAGCCAAAACTCATCAGCTGCTGCAACCACTGACAATCCAGTACATCTGACTTGCGACCTGAGACATTCTTCACATGACGCGCATTGACCAGGAACACGGTAAAGCCTCGCGACACGAGCAACTCATAAAGCGGTATCCAATAAACGCCGGTCGATTCCATCGCAATACTATCGACCTCGCACGCGCTGAGCCAGTCGACTATCGCCAGCAGATCTTCGGTAAAGCTCTTGAATTCGCGCACCGGACAATCGTCACGATCCGGCGGCACCGCCACAAAGTGGCTCGCAGATCCAATGTCAATCCCCGCAGCATTGGGGTACTTAAGCTCAAACACTTGCCGGGTACGTGCGGCCATGCCTCTCTCCATCGTTGTCCTCGGGCCGCCACGTCGGTTCGGGATCGTCGTATTACTCACTCTTTCCAACGGGATGTCATCTCACCAATGTCGCCGACGTAACCCAGGACCACGCTCTCAAGCGGGCAGTAGCGCACCAATGACACTTCGGTCTTCTCCGACGCAGCAGCCGGCAAGCTTACCGAACCACCTGCGCACACGAAAGTTTCTCAGCCCAGCCCGCTGGCCGTAGGCCGGCTACACCGCTCTCAAGAAACCATTCGCAAGTAGCTGAATTGATGAAGTGGCTTTATGCCTGTTGAGGCTGCGCCGGCACGAGCTCCAGCCCCATTGCGGCGGCCTTCTTCTTGAGGTGGAACAGGACGCGCTGGCGGTACCGCTCTTCGTAGTATTGCTGTCCTTGATCGACATATGCGGCGCCTTTGGTGAGCATGGTGTAGATCAGGCGCGCGAGCTTATGGGCGACCGCGGTCACGGCCTTGCCTTTGTCCAGCCGTGCACACATGCGGCGGAAATAGGCGCCGAGGGCGGATTGGCTGGCGCGAAGTGAGATGGCAGCCATTTTCAGCGCCTGGGCGACGCGGTTGGCGGTGCGCTTGGTGGCTCCTGACAATAGCTTGCCCCCGGAGATCTTGGTGCCCGGGCACAATCCGAGCCACGAGGCAAAGTGCTTGGCACTCTTGAAGCGCGACAGATCCGGGCCGACCTCGGCGATGACCTTCAGTGCCGTCGTGGTGTCGATGCCGTCAATGGCAGTCAGGTCGACGCCGCAGATGCGGAAGAGATAGGTACGCACATCAAACTTCGGGGCATTCTTGACTTTGCTGATGCGGCGACGCTTCGTCGGTCCGGGTTCGTCCTTGGTTCGGCTCAACGCGTCGAGCATGCTTTCGAGCCGGATGTCGCAGCGCTGTAGCGCCTGGGAATACGCATCGAACAGCTCCACTGCCTGGGTCAGCGCAAACAAATGCTCCTCCCGCCAGTTGCCGTGCAGCGACATGGCGATTTGCTCCGTGCTCGCCTGAATCCGGCCATGTTTGAGCTCGGCCAGCTTCAGTGGGTCGCGCTCGCCGGCGATAATGGCGCGCAGGATCCTCTGACCGGTCTCGCCGACCACGTCGGAAATGACATTGCCGAGCTGTATGTTCATCTGCGACAGTGCCTTTTGCATGTGCTGGATGTGCTGTCCCTGGTAGGACAACAACATCGTCCGTTGCCGCATGATCGAGCGCAAAGCGCAGATCTCGTCCTTGGGTCGAAATGCTCCCGATAGCAAACCGTAACTCATCAGCTGCTGCAGCCATTGGCAGTCCAGCACGTCCGACTTGCGCCCCGAGACGTTCTTCACGTGCCGGGCATTGACCAGATACACGGTCAGGCCCCGCGACTCCAACAACTCGAACAAGGGTATCCAGTACACCCCCGTCGATTCCATCGCCACCGTGTCGATCCCGCAGGCAGCCAGCCAATCGGCGAGGCGCTCCAGATCTTCGGTAAAGCTCGTGAATTCCCGCACCGCCTCGTCGTCCCGGTCCGGCGGCACCGCCACAAAATGACTCGCCGAGCCTACATCGATCCCCGCTGCGTTCGGGTTCGCTATGTCGATCTTCAATCGCGTGCGCTGCGCCATCTTCGGCTCCATTCGTAAGTTGACGAATGTCGCGCCGCCGAGGGTTCGTCGTCACTGCTCACTCTCTCAAGCGGGATGTTCGTTCGCACGAACTCACCAATGTCGCCGACGTGACCCCGGACCAAGCTCCAAAACGGGCGTTGATAGCACCATTGCGATTTCGGTCTTCAGCAGCGCAACGCTCGGCACCTTACCAAAGGCACCTCCCGGTTTCTTCGGCGCGCCTGCCGCCGCGGCGGTTGCTATGCTCCAAAGCGGTCGTTCATGGGCTCCTATAGATTTTGTGCTCACGGTTACGCGCGAAGGCACGGCGACGGGTGGGTGGGGCACTGACCGGAACGGCGTTCTGGTCAATTGAGACTCTTGAGAGGACTCAACATGACAATGCGATCGATTCGGATGGCGTTGGTCTTTCTGGCCGCGATCGGGCTGAGTCCCGCGCTCGCGCAAGCGGCCGCGGAGGCAGTGGCCACGCCCGTGGCGAGGGACGATCTTGGCAAGGTGCACTTTGCCACCTCATGCCAACCCGCGGTCGAGAAGCAGTTCGACCAGGCGATGGTCTTTCTGTATGCATTCTGGGCCAAGGACGCGATCGCCGGCTTCAAGACGGTGCTGCAACAGGACCCTGACTGCGCGATGGCGTACTGGGGCATCGCCATGGCGCTGCAGCAGAATCCGTTGACGGCCCAGCAGCCGGGTCCCGAAGCCGCGCGTGAAGCGCTTGCCGGGCTCGATACGGCGAAGCGCATCGGCGTCAAGACGCAACGCGAGACAGACTATTTGGCCGCGGTCGACGCGATCTACCGCGATGCCGACAAGGTGGATTTCCCGACCCGCCGGCGCGCTTACGAAAAGGCGATGGAGGCGCTGGCGCAGCGCTACCCGGATGATTCGGAAGCGCAGGTCTTTTACGCGCTGTCGCTCGACATGACGGCCTCGCTCACCGACAAAACCTACGCCAACCAGCTCAAGGCCGCCGCCATCCTCGAGCGAATTCTTGCCCAGCAACCCGACCACCCTGGAGTCGCGCACTACCTTATCCACAGTTATGACTACCCGCCCATTGCCGAGCGTGGTGTAGCGGCCGCACACCTCTATGCGCACCTGGCGCCCAATCACCCGCATGCGCTGCACATGCCTTCGCACATTTTTACCCGGCTTGGCATGTGGCAGGACTCCATCGACTCCAACGTTCGCTCGGCGGCAGCCGCCAAGGCGGAAAGCAACGGTCAGGAACAGGCGCATGCCATGGACTACCTGGTCTACGCGTACCTGCAGCTTGGACAGGATGCGCAGGCGCAGCGGGTCGTGGCGGAAAGCATGTCGCTCGCGGTCAATCCGGCGGTCTTCATCGGACCCTACGCGCTCGCCGCGATGCCGGCGCGCTACGCCGTGGAGCGCGGCGCATGGGACGAAGCGGTCGCGTTGCAGGTGCGGACAACGAAGTTTTCATTCCCGGATGCCATCACGCACTACGCGCGCGGCCTGGGATTCGTTCATCTCAATGATCTTGCGTCGGCGGCACAGGAATCGACCCAGCTGGCAGGGCTGCGCGATGCGCTTGCCGAAAGGAAGGATACGTATTGGTCCAATCAGGTCGAAGTGCAAAGGCTGGGCGTCGACGCATGGATTGCCTTCGTGCGCGGCAATCGCGACGAGGCTCTCAAGTCCATGCGCGCGGCAGCCGACCTCGAGGATTCGATGGAGAAGCACATCGTCACGCCCGGTGCCATCGTGCCGGCGCGCGAACTACTGGGCGACATGCTGCGGCAAGCCGGACGTCCCGCCGAGGCGCTCGCCGCGTATGACGCATCAGCCAAACGCGAACCGCTGCGCCTGCGAGGGCTCTACGGCAGCGCGAAGGCAGCGGCGGCGGCCGGTGACCGGCAACGCGCACGAGCCTATTACGAAAAACTGGCAAGTCTCGCCAACGGCACGACCGCGACGAGATCCGAGTTCCTCGAGGCGAAGGTGTACTTGGCGCAGCAGTAAGGAGCAGGGTTGCGTCCTAGTTCAGGCAAGAACTGCGGCGCGAAGATCGACGTGGTGCCTAGAGAGCATTCGGAGACTGCACTGGCTTGCCAGATAGTGGTCAGTCGCGAGGTCTGCTGAGGGTCGGGTACGGTCCTTCACTTCGTGGCGATGAGCGGCGGCTCGATGACCAACACCGGCCCTCCATGCCCGAATGGCGGCTGCGCGCCACTGAGCCGCCACTCGGTCGATCTGCTTCAACGCCGGCATTCGACCCTGAGCGGAAGTAGCGATCGCAGGATGCGCCGCCCGAAAGCCGACATTCGGAACTTCTAGGAGTCCTACGAGCCCGTTCGAGCAGACACTAGCCGACCTCAGGTCGATCACGGGCCGGGGCCGACGTGCATTGCCCGACGTATCGAGGTCGCGATCGTCCCCCTTCTTCGCACGCCGCAGAGTCGCGGTCCGCGTTGCCCGCTATGCCAGTCCGCGCGCGGCCCAGGCCACGGCGGTGACCGTGAATGGCTCGGAGGGCACCCGCCGCCGGCAGTCCTCGCGCAGCGTCGTGCGTCGATCCGCCTTGAGGCTGGCCAGATAGGCGCCCGCCGGGCCCACGCCGCGCGTGAACGGCTCCCACCACGCATCGAAGGTCGGGTGCTCGAGGCTCACGGAGAGCGCGGTCGATTCGATCTCGCGCAGCCCGGCGGCCTCGAACAGCTCGGCCAGGTGGCCCTTGCGCGTGCCGGGGAGGTGAGACTCATCGTCGATCTCCGGATCGAGCGTCCGTGCCGCGTCCCAAAAGATCCGCAGCGGGCCCTCACCGCCGCCGTGATCCCAGACGCATGCGGCGACGACACCATCCCGCCGGGTCACGCGGCCCATCTCGGCCAGCCCCACCACCGGATCCTTCATGAAGTGAACGACGAGCTGTGCCAGGGCGGCGTCGAACGCGTCGTTCGGGAACGGCAGGTGCTCGGCTGGCGATCGGCGGACGTCGACGCCCGGATGGCGCTCCCGGGTCGCCGCAACGAACGGCTCGGACGGATCGACAGCCGCCACCGCTGTGGGTCCAAGCCGGGCGACCAGCTCGCTCGTAAGCGCGCCGGTGCCGCAGCCGACGTCGAGAACCCGCTGCCCGTCGCGCACCGACGCCAGGTCCACCAGTTGGCTGGAGAGCAGGCGCGAGTATCGACCCATGAAGCAGTCGTAGGCCTCGGTGGCCACATTGAAGCTCATGGGCTCGAATATAGGCTCTCGCAACCGCTACTCGCATCTCCCGAGCCCGCTCAGTGGTGCGGAGAGGCTGGGAGCTTCCGTTAGCCCAAATCTGTAGGTCCTTCGAACAGCATTGCTATTGGCAGCCTGTCGTAGGCGTCTGCTTCTGGCCGGTCAGCGACCGTCGAGTCGGTGCGTTGGGGCCACCCACTCATAAGCGTTAGCAGGGAGCCGGTCGAAGCGATTCAATCGTCGCCTGGAAGTCATCGGGTGGTTCGCGCTGGAACAAGATACGTTCGCCGGTTCGAGGATGCGCGAATCCCAGCGTCAGCGCATGAAGCATCGGGCGCATTGCCTCGATCTTCGGGCCGGCGTAGTCGCGGAGGTACACGCGTTCGCCGACCAACGGATGGCCGAGCTCAGATAAGTGGATTCGAATCTGATGCTGGCGTCCGGTTTCCAGGCGGCATTCGACCAGTGTGGCGCCGACAAGGCCAGCGATCGGTCTGATGTGCGTAACCGAACGTTTCGCCTCGATCGGAACGTCGCCTTTCGGACGTCGGAAATGTCCATACGAGCCGCGCATTCCGTCGCCACGATCCAAGACGAGATGCGTCTCCACACGCGTCGCGCTGACGACGCCGTGCGCGATGGCACGGTAGACGCGATCGATGGTGTGTTCGCAGAACTGTGCTGCCAGCGCGCGTTTCGCATGAGCCGTCCGCGCAAACACCATAAGACCGCTCGTATCCTTATCGAGGCGGTGAACCACGCCGAGCGCGACGTCAACGCCACGCCCGCCCATACGTCGCAGCAACGTTCGAGTGTAGTTGACGATCGTTTCCTTGTTCCCCGGCTCATCGGCGACGCTGAGCATCCCGGCCGGTTTGTCGACGACGACCACGTCGCGGTCGTAAAACACGATTGCACTCTCGGCAAGCGGACCGGTCCGGAGCTTGCGTGCTCGTGCGTCGACGGCAACGACCGTGTCCGGCGCGACACGCGAAGCGGGGTCGAGGCAGCGCTCGCCATTTACCGTGACGCGGCCGTCGGTGCAGAGCCTACGCGCAAGCGACCATGCGATTCCCGTCTGTTGGCGAACGACCGCCGCGACAGTAGGCCCGGGTGATTTCACGTCGAACGCGTGCCGGGCAGCTCGTAACCAAGTTCTCGTTGCAGCCATTTCGAGGTCATCGCGAAAGTCGCAAGTCGACCCTGAGCTGTCGTTGACCTCTTCGGATTACGCCGAGAAGCCGTCGCTCATCAGGAAACTTCGTTGCAGGCCGCGTAGGCCACGAGAGGGGCATTCAGGCGCCAGGTTGTAAGGGACAAAGGCAAGATTTGACCCCGATCCTCTCGCATAGCCCGAACCTAAAGAGCGGTGTGGCCGTGCAGCCCCCGGCGCCCACCGTTCAACATTGCTCCCAATTGAAAACCTAGCGAACTGTTTCAAGCGTCGCGGTCTTCATCAAGCTCAAGAGCTCGCCTCTGATGTCACGGCGCGACGCGTTAGCACTTGCGGCTTGATCAGGAGAAAAGGCGGCGACCGCATAGACCACGATGGACACTCGTTGAGTCGCGTCGGGCCAACACACAAAGTAGCCGTCCAGCTTCACGTTGTGAAACGAGCGAATCCCCGGCGGCCACGACGATTTCGGTGGCATCCCGACCAACGTTGCCAGCGGGCCGTCCGCCTTTTCGCTCAAGTCGCTGTGACTGCGCATGGTGCCGTGCCACAGCTCCAACGTACGGCCGTCAACGACCACGTTACCAGCACTTATGGGCGCAGCCGATTCGGCGAGCGGCTGGGGATCGCCCATGGCCGCGAGCCAAGAGCGCTGATCGAGTTCGGTCACCTGCTTGGCCCACGCCGGCAAGTCCTGAGGCAACGTGCCGTCACGGCGTTTCGTCACATATGCGCCAACCCATGCTTGGTAGTAAGGAGACCTGGGGTCGGATCGCTCACTATAGGACCGGAGCAGATTGCTTGGCCCCGCGAAGGTGTAGTAGTTGACTCCTTCAGCTCCGATGGATTGCCACATGGGATTCATGACATTTTTCATTGGCATGACCCATGGCGACGGCGGTTTCGCGAAGACGATCGTGACGCCGTCGGCCTTCTCCTGGGCCACCAACTCGGCGTCTTGGTCCAGGAAGATTCTCGCGACATTGAGCAAGAGCGTGCACCGCACGACATATGCGGCGCCAACGACAAGAAGCAATGCCGCGGAAACGAAGGCAATCCGTCTGGCCCGCTGACTCGAAGATGGCGCGGCGGGACTGGCTGGGTCGTTGGCGGCCATAGGTCAGTCTATCATCGCCCGACGATGCTGATATCGACGGGCATTGTGACGCAGCTAAATTTGCTCGCCCCATAGCAGACGTCCACGGAATTCCGCTTCTGGCCGAAAGTGCCCGTTCGTTCCGCCGCCGGCAACGGCTGCAATCCGTCTGTTGCGGACACCCGAACAGAGCACGGCGAGGACCGCTTATGGCCGGTAGTGTGAGTTCGTAGCGGCGCCCGTCACCCGCCGTTGGCGTCAAGAACCTCGGCGGTCGAAGGGCGGCTATCGGTGAACACCGGCAATCGCGGCTGTCGGCCAATTCCGGACTTAGCGACTTGTTCCGCATACCGGACGTTCTCACTACGGGGAGTCCGCCGCCTGGAGGCGGGATTACCCTCTTCCGCCATGCCCAAGCGGTCCATGCCCGTCGCAAAGTTGGTCCTCGTTCCACTCGCAGGCGGAGCGCAAGGCCGCAAATTCGCGTTCACTTATCAACTTAATGTCGACCATCAGCGCGCCTGATATCTCGACCGGGACGGTCACGAATTCCGCACATGGGTCCTGGTCCCGGATGCATGCCCGCGCCTCTTGCCACGTGCTTGCCATCGTCACGTACGTCCTGACGAGGTGGCTGCGCGCACCTCCCCCACACGACACTACCGCATGACATTTGAAGAGCGTCATCTCGGGCGATCCCCCTGGTCTAGCGAGCCTCGGCATTCGCTTCGCAGGTGCATGGGATAGACCAGCGACCGCCCCGTTCCCGGATCCAAGCACACCTCGAGCGTGCGGCCACAGGTCTCGCACCGGATGGTGCGTGTCCGACCGGTCGCGCGCTCCCTCGCGCGCAGCGCCTCTTGCTCGTCGCGCGTAAGAGCGTGCCCGGACTTGGGGCATAGCTTCTGATAGTCCATCAACGCCATTCATTTCCTCCGTTGGGTGAGCGGGGATTTGCATCACGTGCCGCTAGTTCTGGCCGTCCCGTTGCAGCTCCGCGCTATAGGCCCATCTTAGGGGTTGACTGATATTCACACCACTGAAGATATTGCATATATGATATGCACCATGATCAATCTAAGAAGCGTCGACCTGAACTTGCTTCCCGTCTTCGAGGCCGCGTACGAGGAGCGCAGCCTTTCCCGCGCCGCTGAGAGGTTGGCCATGACGCAGCCGGCGGTGAGCCACGCTATGAACCGCCTTCGCGGCCTCTTCAAAGACGACCTGTTTATCCGACGATCACGCGGAATGCTGCCGACGCCTGTGGCGGACCTCGTGTATACGAAGCTACGGGGCGCGCTCGGTTCCGTACGCGAGGCCGTGGCCGAGACGCGTGGCTTCGACCCCAGGACGTCGCAGCGCCAGTTCTTCGTGACGATTCCACATCCCTTGGGGCCGATGATTGCGGTGCGGCTGCGCGAGCGGCTCGCACGAACCGCGCCGCGAGTGCAGATTGCGTTCAGTACCCGGTCGCGGCCCGTCGACCTGGAGCGGGGACTGAGGGGAGGTCGGGTCGATGCGGCCGTTGATTGGCTGGTTCCGACGGGGGACAAGCTCGGCGAAGCCGTCGTGTTCAACGACGGTCTGGTCGCCATGGCCCGGCGTGGCCATCCCTTGCTCAAACAACGGGCGTCGACGCAAGTCCTTCAGTCTGCCGAGTTCGTCAGCCTTCGTTCCCGCGTTGAAGGCGAACACCCCGTGCCGGCGTTGCGCGAATGGCAGCGCCTAAGACTACGGGTCGCGTTGGAAGTCTCCGAGTTTGTGGAAATCCTGATGGTCGCCAGCCAATCCAACTTGCTGGCCGTAGTGCCTTACAGCATGGAACGGGTGGCCCGCGGCACGTTCGATCTTCGGGTAGTGAATGCGGTCCCGAGGATTGCGCCGATACCGATCAAGTTGATCTGGCCCGCCGGGCGCGACCGAGATCCCGGGCTTGGCTTTCTGAGAACGCGGCTCGCAATGGCTGCGAAGGCGGTCATTCAACGCACGTAAGGACTGGGGCGCTCATCGCGCCATGCGCTAGCACATCGGAGGTAGACGGCCGAGGTGCGAGCCCTAGAAGATCTGGGGATTTGAACGAACCAGTGAACGGGAATCGCGCGCAGTTTGGCTCGTCCGGTTCGCGCGAAGTGTGCCGGCGCAGGTGTCGTCACACTGCGGAGGCGGCTGCGGACAGCCAACGCACGGAACGAACCAGAACGAGACGGCGGCGCGGGACGGTGTTCACCGAGAACGCCGTCCCGTCTGGGCGCATTGCCAGCAAACAAGCGATGTGCCCGGGGTGCAGTAGCAGAGCGCTCATCGCTTCGTACCTGCGGTAACGTCTGGAAGATTGATCCTGATCAGAGTCGTGTCGCCCATAGGAATTATTATCTTTACTTGTTGTTTGCTCGAACGGTTTCGATAACCGCCAAGCAAGGAATCATGAGGCGACTTGGCTTGAACCGAGCGGGTGCCCAGTTCAAGTGGCAAACCCGCGCAGATGCGACCAAACTCTGCTCAAGAACTAAGAAGCGGAAAAACAGAGTGGGTTCTCATCGAGCTTCGCCGTTTCCATTGGGTTGCTTGCGTTCGAGCGCTTGAGCGCCTCGGCCATCCGACAATATGGGGCCACAGAGATCAGATTGGCACATTAATGTGCCTAGGACTGGCACGATGAGCGTCACCAGGACGTCGCTCCAGAGCATTGCGACCGACGTTCTCGTTGGTCGCAATCTCGTTGCGGTTTGTGCAATCCGCGGCGAAACGATCCTTTGCATTAACGAGCGATGTGCAACCTTGCTCGGCTATTCCGACGCCGACTTGGACGCAGGGGTGCCGCTGCGAGATGTCGTCGTAGCTGCAGATTGGCCAAAGGTCGAGCAAAGTTTCCGCCAGACGATCGCGAATCCCGGCAGCAGTAGTGGGATCACGTTCAATGCGGTGCGGAAAGACGGTTCGATCGTCATCCTGGAAATGGTCGCTGCGGTCGCCAGCCGGCCCGAACCTACGATGCTGGTAGCGGTGCTCACCGACATCACCGAGAAGGCACGTGCCGATACGCAGCTCAACTATCTCGCATTCAACGATGCGCTGACCGGACTACCGAACCGGGCACTATTGTTCGATCGGATGCGTCAGACCATTATGGCCTCGCGCCGAAGCGGCCGGGGATTCGCTTTGTTGGCGTGCGATCTTGACGACTTCAAGATCGTGAACGATACCTTCGGGCATGAAACTGGCGACGTGGTGCTACAAATCGCTGCGGAGCGGCTGCGCTCCTGCTGCCGCGAGGTGGATACTGCAGCCCGGATGGGTGGCGACGAATTCGTGGTGATTCTTCCCGGGGTTGTTGAGCCTTCGCACGCGGCTTTGGTCGCCGGCCGCGCCATTGTGGCACTTGCAGAGCCGATTGATTTGGGCAGTGAACGCCGTTCAGTTGGGGTCAGCCTTGGCATTGCTTTCTATCCGCAGGACGGTCAGACCGTCGATACGCTCTTCCGGTCAGCCGACGCCGCAATGTACGCGAGCAAGGTGGCGGGAGGGAACTGCTTCAGCTTTGCCGATGCTCAGAAACTGGACATTGCAGCTTCCGGGCGAGGGTTCGTCGCCTGGAGTGAAGCTTACGACACCGGGATCGGTGTTGCGGACGTACAGCATCGGCAGCTTGCCGCCCTGATCGGCAAGTTGGGTACCGATCTCGCGGCCGGCGAAGATAGCCAGCGCGTCCGCGCTTCATTCGAGGCCATAATCGCGTTCGCGGAGACGCATTTCGCCGCCGAGGAGGCGTTAATGGATCGTTACGGCATCGACGATAGGGCGATCCACAAACAGATGCATCGCACGTTGCTGCAGGATGCGAGAAGTCTGGCGACGAACCTTAGCGAATCGAGCATGATGCTTATCACGAGCTTCCTGAACGAGTGGCTGCTACGCCATATCGATTCCGCCGACAAGGCCCTTGCGAGGCAACTCCAGGAGAAAGGGTATGTCGATACACAAGGGTGACGGGCCGCATTGGCTATGACATGCGCGTGCCAAAGTGACAATGTCCGCTTCTTCTGGGTTCGAATGGCTGGAACGGGTCGACTGTTGCCGATGGTGATGCTCGTTAGTTGACCTTGCGGCAAGCGTCAGTTGCCGAGATGAGCGACACGCTCTTGCCGACTTGTCGTGCGCAATTATTGAATCGAAGGTGGCATGAGCTCGGTAGCTTCTATGAGCGGGGCTGTTGAATGGGGCCACGGACAACGGGCCGAGCAGAGGAGGGTAGCGGAAGGGGGAAGCCGCAGCGGCCGTGACGTTGAATTTGGGGCAATAATGTCGAGCTGGGGCGCGAATGACATCAAGGCAAGAGGTGATCGCGGCAGAAAACTCGCTACTTGCCAGCGACCATCCGGAGTACGTTCGCGGTATGCTCACGGCGCGTCGGCAGAGGTAACGCGTCCAAATGTCCCGATACTCAACGAGGAGAGAGTCCGATGGCCCGCAAAAAGGCACCCAGTAATCACGGCGCAGCTTGGACCGCGAAGGATTGCGCCGCCATCCGGCGTCTAGCCAAGACCGGTGCCACAGGGAAGACGATCGCGCAGGAAATCGGACGCTCGGTGGTCGCTCTCTATCAGAAGGCGAGCATCGAGGGTATTTCGCTGTCAGCGCGTCGGGCGGTTCGGAGATCGGCCGTCGCCAAGAAGGCGAAGGCCGCCGCGGCACCGAAAGGGCGCGGTTCCCGTTAAACGTCTGACGGATCTTTTGGCAGGCAGTTACGGCGCGCGCTTGCTTGCAGCATTAGCAGTCACCATCGCCGGGCCCGCAAAGCGGCAACTGATGATCGCTGAATATTTGCTGCCGCTAAAGGTCGTCGCCTCCGCTTCACCGCGTTGGTTCAACCACTGCGGGACTTGCGAATGTGCATCAATGGGCATTGCTGTGCAAACTCGATGGAGCGATCGGCCGCAAGTCGTTGATTAATAAGACCGGCTGGTGTCTACAAAAGGCTACGAACCAGGGGGTCGTGGGTTCAAATCCTGCCGGGCGCGCCAGTAAAACAAAGGGTTGCAGAGATGCAGCCCTTTTTCCTCTCCGGCTTTGCGTGACTTTTGCGTGACTTTTCTCGCGCAACCGCTCGCAACAGGGTCATCGCCGGCGTGTTTCAAGTCGGTGACACTTTGTCTACGGTCAGGCGCCGCCGCTTGAAGCTCGCCAATGATCCGTCATGAACTTGGTGCAGCAACAGATCGCCGATGAATGGGTCGAGCTGCCTGATATGCAGCGCATCCACGTCGATCGACCGTTTCCGCGTTTCGGTCAAGCAACGGATCTTTGCTTCGCGGAAAGGTTCGCTCAGGACGGTCACCGAATAGCTTGACCTTGCGGACGGTGTCGAGCTGTCGCCCGAGCCAGGCCTCCGCGTCGTCCTGCGGGATCCTCCCGAGGCGAGCGTAGATCCTCTGCCCCTTGTACTGCTTGTCAACGGTCTTGCAGCCTTCGGCATCGATGAAGATGCCTCGGGCGCGCGTCTGTTTCTGCGGGCGATCGTCTCCAATCGCCGTCGCGACGTTGGACGCTTCGGCGATGTCGCCCAGATCGACCTGATTCACAACGGTACCGCGACCCTTTCGAGACGCAGCAACGGATAATCAGAACACGAAAACCAGCAACAGAATGATGAGTATGAGAGTACCAGCGCCGATGTACATGAAAAGCTCCTATTGGCCGTGCGCCCGGATGACGGGCACAGTTGCTATTGCACCACGCGGCGATTCGCCCGTCTGTGCGCTGACCAACAATCCCGGGGGCTGGCGCATGGAGCAACCCTCCGCATTCGAGAGGTGGTCACCGAATTCAGTGAAGACTCCCACGGAAAAGGAAGCGGGACCGCAATCGCGTCCGGCCTTCCAAGCGCCTTGCTAAATCAGCGATCCTGCCGGTTCGGCTTGCCGCTGTGCCGATAGTTGTAGGAGATCCGGCGCCCCACCGACGAGATCACGTTGTTCAGTCCCGCGAGCGATGGATAGTCACTGGGGTCGAACGGCCTGCCTCTGCGCCAGTCGGACCCCATATTCAACTCTATAAGCGCCGTTATGCCCCGGTGGCCACTTGAATTTCCCCCATCTGTGGCCAGGTCAAATTCCCCCAGGCGCGGCGACAGGAGCGTGAGGATTGTTACTCGGAAACGTTGCCCTTTACAAGACGGCTGGCAGCTTCTTTTAGGCGATAGCTTTTACCACGGAACTCGGCGAGCACGCTGCGATGCATGAGACGGTCGAGGATGGCGGTGGTCAATGCGGCGTCACCGAGGTACTTTTCCCAGTCGTCGATGATGCGATTTGATGTGATTAGATTGCTGCGCCGTAGTTTGTAGCGTCGATGCAGGATGGATTGCAGTTCGTCAGCGCTTTCTGGGGTGATGCGTCGGGTCAGGAACAGATCGTCGAGCACCAGCAGGTCGGCGTCGATGATGGGTTTGAAGAGCTGCGCTTGGTAAGCGGCGAGGCCTGCACGAGATTGATCAGCAGTTCATCGGCCTCGGCATACAACACGCGCAGTCCGGAGCGCACGGCGGCATAGGCGATGGCTTTTGCGACATGACTTTTCCCTGTGCCACTTGGACCAATGAACATTCCGCTGTCGCCCTCGGCAATGAACTTCAACGTATGCAGCTCGAAGCAGGTGCGCTTGGGGATCTTGGGGTTGTAGGCCCAGTCGAACTCGGCGAGCGAGGTTCGTTCATCGAGGCCGGAGAGCTGGAAGCGGCGATCGAGCAGCCGCGATTGGCGGCGGTCGAGCTCATCCTGGAGGATGGCGGAGAAGGTCTCGACAAAGGGGAGATTGGAGACCTGCGCTTCGATGAGGCGGGTTTCCAGCGTGGCGCGCACGCCGGAGAGGCGCAACTGTTTAAGGGCTTGGTCAATTTCCATCATGCTCATGCTCATGATCAACTTCTCCTGGGCGGATCGTGCGGTGTTGGCGAAGACAGCTCTGCGGTGGTAGGTAGGTAGGTAGCCGGCAAGCGCAGCCAATCGCGTAGAGGCGGTTTTAAGCGCCAGGGATTGGTGCATCAGGGTCGCGCCCGTCATAAATCGTCGCCAACAGCTCGTTGTCGTCCCGACCTCGGGCGCATGGTTCAGTACCTTCCAAGGGTGAGGTGTTGGCGACAGACAGGCGGGCGAAGAACTTGGCATACTCGGCCGGCGCGCGAATGAGCTCATGCTGCTGAGTCAGCGGCGAGGCGGCGTTGGTCAGCGACAGTTGCGGCTGGCGCGCATCGAGGTCGATCACCGCTTGGGCGAGCAGTTGCTCGGCCATCGCGCGCACAGCTTTGTAAGAGTGGGCCTGACGCGCGAGCGCCACCGCGGCCGCCTGCTCGAGGATGCGAGTCGGATAGCGCGGGCTCAAGCCGACGATGCCCCACATGCTTTTTTGCGCTTCCCGGCCGCGCTGCGCGAAGAGCTCGCGACACAAGGCGAGGGTGTTGGGGCCGATGTGCTCGGCGCGAGTGAGGAGCTGATGGGTCTGGCGGGAGGGGTTGAACACGCGCTCGGCATCGGGCAACTTGACTTCGCCCTTGCGCGTGGCGCGCGGATGGCGACGAATGAGCTCAAGGGTGTGTAGATCGCGGATCTCGAGCTCGCGCTCGTAGAGGCGAATCAACACTTCGCTGCCGATGCGCGCCGGACGCGCCGCATACCAGGCGCTGTCGACTTGAATCGTGGTGTCGTCACCCACCGTGCGCTTGCCTTCCTCGAAGTAGCGAAAGCCCTCCAGCGGCAGCGCCTTGAGCTGCGCGCGTTCTTCCTGGAACATCTCTTCGACTTGACGCTTGGCCCGGCCGTGGATGCGTAGCGCCGCCCACTTCTCTTCCCAGTGCAAGAGATAGGCGTTTTGCTCTGCGAGCGAGTCGAATCGCTTTCCCTGCAGCGCCGTGGTCTGGGTATGTTGAATTGCGTTCTCGACGCTCCCTTTCGATTCGGGTCACGGACGCGCGCCGGGTCGGCGACCACGCCGTAGTGCGCGAGCATCGCGCCATAGACGCGGTTGAGTTCCGGTTCATAGATGTCCGGCGTGATCACGCCCTCCTTCAAATTGTCGAGGACGCAGTAATTGACGGCGCCTCCGAAATAGCGGAACGCCTCCTCGTGCAGCCGCGCCCAGACCTCGCTGCTCGACTTCCACACCACCTGGCGAAACGAGCGACGCGAGTAACGCAGCGTCATGATGAATAGCCGCGGCCGCCGGTAGCGGCCGCTGTGCGGATGGCGGGTGAGCGCGCCTTCGCCGTAGTCGACTTGGCACTCCTCCCCGGGCAGGAACTCCAGGCGGTCGAACTGCTCCGGCTCCCGGCTGCGCAGCGCCCGACAGAAGCGCTTCACGCTGTTGTAGCGTTGGGTGAAACCAACCCGATCCACCAGCTCCTGGTAGATGGCCGTGGCGTTGCGACCCAGACGCACCTGCGCTTGGATCCACTCCCGATGCGGCTCGCAGGCTGAGCGCGCGCGCGCGGGCAGCCCGGCAGCGGCTGGCGGCGAACGAGCCCCAGGAGCCGGTGGCCAGGGTGGGGGAATTTGAACCGACAGGCTCTCCGAGCCGGTGGCCATGGGGGAATTTGACCCGTCCCCCGAGCGCGCCGCGGCCATCGCGAGCGCGAGCCTGCGCACCGTCTTGCGATCAATGCCGGTCTTGCGACTGATCTCGTGCTGCGAGACCGCGTTCTCGAGCAACGTGATCACAGCACCCTCTGATGCGGCTTCAAGACATTCACCCCAGCCCCTCCGCAAATGACAAAGGGGCGATCATGTCCTGTCTCGCCACCGTCGCGAAACGCCGCAACGGCTACATCTGACTACCCGCTCAGATGGGGGATGAAGTGGCATCACTGGGGATGGGTGGACGTTATGTACGTCACCGCACATACAGACGGGACGCGGTCGAAGATGCTGTTCCTTGCTGCGCTGATTTATGGTGGGGGGTGCGTTCAGTCCCGGGCAACCTCCAAGTGTCAGAGTGCGCTCCACATGTAAGTTCCTACTTTTCCACGCAAATGAGAGAAGAGACATATGATGATCTCCAAGCTTGCCGCTGGCAGTGCAGTTCTTGCTGTCATATTTGCGGTTTCCGGATGTAAACAAACGCCGCCGCCCTCGAGTGTCGCGCCTAGCCCTCCGAGCGCTCCTGCCCCGACTGCGCCTCCCGCCGAGTCCCAAGCAGCGACGCCATCCAGTCCAGCGAGGGCGCCGGGACCGGCAGAGGAAACCGGCCGTGACGTCGGCGCAGTCCTCGATGACGCGGCAATCACGGCTAAGGTCAAGGCCGCACTGCTTGAGGCGCCCGACGTGAAAGGCCTAGAAGTCAAGGTGGAGACCGACAAAGGCGTGGTCCAGTTGAGCGGGTTTGTCGCGAGCCAGGCGCAGATCGACAAAGCCGTGGAAGTGGCAAAGGGCGTGAGCGGCGTTAGCTCTTACGACTTAAAGTTCTGCAATCTGGCACAGATTGATGATGATGAAGTCAAGCGCGAGTCAATGCTGGTGTGATGGCGAACGTGGACAGTCGCTCGCAGGCGGCGATGACCAAGCGACCGCTGCGAGTGAGGTAATAGCGGTAGGTATTGGCCGCGCGCTTGAGCAATCCGAGGACGCGCAAGCGACGCAGTTGCCGCGACAGCGAGGAGGGCGACATGGCGTGCAGCAGCCGCAGCAGATCAGCTCGCGCCAAGCATGGATGTTGAGCTCTGAGCGTTGGACGGCGCGCAGGAGAGCCTGATCGTTGCGATCGAAGAAGTTGAGGCCCTTGCAGGAGCGCTCGCCGTCGGGCTTGGGGTGGGTCACGCGATCGAGCAGGCGCTGGCCGGGGCTGTGGTCGTCCAGGCTGGAGAGGAACTCGAAATAGCGCTGGTTGCAGGCGAGCAAGATCTCCCGCAGGTCGATCAGGCTGTAGATGGACTTCGTGAGCGGTGCGACTTCGCGGGTGGCGTGACCGCCGCGATGTTCCACCTTGCGGTGGTGCTTGAAGAACGAGACATCTTGGTGGTGGTCTCGATGCGCAGGATACGCGCGAACTTGTCGTACAGCTTGACCGAGCACGACCCGAGCTTATGCTTGATACAGGTGCCTTCGATCCGCGTACTCAGGCGCGAGCCAATCTCGGCTGCCACCTGCGGGGTGATCTTCTTGCCCAGGAAGGGGCTCACTTGCTCGGCCTTGACCGAGAGCTCCGCCTCGCGGGCCAGCTGCGCATAGAACGGCGCCAGCACTTGTTCGCTCTTGAACAGCAGGTCGGTGGAGTACTCGATCTGCATGATGCTCCAGTGGTAGGTCTGCCCGAACTCGTCGAGCACCGGGCAGCACAGCCGGGCGTAATGGTTCAGGTGCCGATGCAGGAGGTCGGGATTGAGGCCATCGGCCAAGGCCGGCGCTCGGGTGAAGTCGGCGATGCGAACAAAGGCGTTGTCGGCAGGAGCGAAGTCGATCCCGTCACGCGTCAGGCGGCGGGCCAGCCAGCCGTGGCCGTTGCAGTACACCTGCAACCGGAACGGGCAGTAGGTCGGCACCCGCACATAGATCAGCCGCAGCTCTCGGTCCATCCAGTAGAAGTAGTAGTGCAGGCACTTGGTGGTGTCGAGGCGCAGGAAGGTGCGCCGCTGCCCTTGTCGTGCCAGGACCGGTAGGTCGCGCAGGTCTCCATCGCCGACAGCACATGGACCAGTCCCGGCGCCTCGCCGCGGGTGGCCAGCACCTTGGCCACCAGATCTTCTTTGCGGAGGTGGGCCTTGGCAACGTATTCGATCGTCGCAGCGTGCTTCGCGGCCAGCGCTTGCGCGTTCTCGCGGATGCGCTCGCGCAGCGGCAGCGCGAACTGCGGGTAGTCGAAGATGCGGATGCCACGCGAGCGCAGGAAGCTCGTCATGCCCTCGGCAAAGCGCACACGCGGCAACGTGCCAGTGATCACCTGCGGTCGTAGCACGACAACACCCCAGTCAGCCGGTCGCGTAGCGTTCAGTGAGCAGCATCGCCGTCACCTCGCCCATCCGCTCGTGTGCCCAAACTTTAACTGTTTCGGTCGGTTGTGGTTAGGGAAGTAACAGAATAAAATGAGCGTCAAGGCCGGCTAACAGTCGCAAGCCGGACACGGCGCGTCTAGGCACACGCGCTTTACGGGATGCGCCTCGCCGCTTTCGCCTGGGCGAGAGACTGCTCTCAGCAATCCGTCCTACCGCACCCGGCCCGAGCGTACGACGATGCTGAGTGCTCAGCGTTGCGGATCGTGGCGCAAATGGTGGGAGCTACTATCTTTTTATTACACCGGCACCCTTGTTTCCGCCGGGCTTATTCGCGCGCGCGGTGTCGCTTTTCTTGTAGTCACCGACGCTGCCTTTGACTGGGCAGAAAGGGAAAATCGGGCATTGCTTGGCAACCAACGGCAAGGGCAACCGGGCAAAGAACCACGACGAACTCCGAGCATAGTTAAGTGGGGAAGGATCTTGAGATGGCAGATTTTTGCGAGAGCGTACCGTGTCGACGGGCGTAACCCGACTTGGACCGACCAATTGCAACGGCTCGTCGGCACCTGAAGAATGGAGCGTAATTCCAATGCCCGATACCGGCGGTGCAGACACAATCCTGCTGTCTTGGGATCGACGATATCGTACGGCGAGCCCATCGCCGCGTCTGGGCGGTAGCGCACATAAGTACTTGGGAGGGTAGGCGGCGCAAAGGAGGCGCAGCTCGGAGTGCAGCTAAGGAGGGAGTGGCCGCTTGAGCGGATGTCTGATGCTCGGCATCAGGCCAACGACGCGAACGGTCGTATATGGACTCCGCCTCGGTTGCAACCACTCCGTTCTTTGGCGGTCAGGCGTAAGCTTCCCCAATCGGTAGACAGCATGAAACTGGACTTTTCTGGCAGGTGACGTTCCCCCCGTTCCGCGTCAGTTCATAAGCAGAATTTCGCAGCTGCGTGGGCTCCGCTCCTGACCACGTTGGGCGAACTCGTTGGGCGTCAGGTGACCCAACGAGCCGTGGGGCCGTCGATGATTGTAGTCGTCTTGCCAAGCTCGCAGCGTGTCGCGTGCGTGCTCGAGCGACGTAAATTCGGTCACGTTCAGACACTCGTCGCGCAGTCGGCCGTTAAACGACTCGATGAGGCCGTTTTCCACCGGTTTGCCAGGCCGAATGAAGTCGAGCTGTACGCCGCGTTGCCAGGCCCACTCATCGAGCGCACGAGACGTGAATTCGGTTGCGTGATCGACCGTGATGGCTTTGGGCAACGGACGGTGCCGCGCCACCTCATCTAGTGCCGCTGCGACGCTACTTCCGGTGAGCGAAAAACCCGCCTCTACTAACACACTCTCGCGACTTCACTGATTGGACCGCCCCGGGATTCCAGGAGACTCCAAACTTTGAGAGGATGGAGTCATGAATACATCGAAGAGGTACTCCCCGGAAGTTCGGGAACGGGCGGTGCGGATGGTTCTGGAGCACCGGGGTGAACACGCCTCGCAGTGGGCGGCGATCCAGTCGATTGCCGGCAAGCTGGGCTGGACGACGGAGTCGTTGCGGCGCTGGGTCCGGCAGGCGGAGCGCGACTTGGGCAAGCGCGCTGGGCTGACTTCCGACGAGCGTGACCGGCTCAAGGTACTGGAGCGGGAGAACCAGGAGTTGCGGCGGGCGAACGAGATCTTGCGTAAGGCGTCGGCGTTTTTCGCCGAGGCGGAGCTCGACCGCCGACCGAAGTGATGGTCGACTTCATTGACCGCCATCGCGGTCAGTACGGGGTCGAGCCGATCTGCGCGCAGCTGCCGATCGCCCCGTCGCAATACTACGAGCACAAGGCGCGCCAGGCCGACCCGGAACGGCGGCCGCCGCGGGTGCGTCGCGATGAGGCGCTGCTGCCCGAGATTCGCCGATTCGCCGTGTCCACAAGGAGAACTTCGGCGTCTACGGCGCACGCAAGGTGTGGCGTCAACTCGGCCGCGAGCAGATCACCGTTGCGCGCTGCACGGTTGAGCGGCTGATGCGGGCGCTGGGTCTGGAAGGGGTCGTACGTCGCCGCAAGTGCCGAACGACGATGGCGGACGACGGCGCCGAACGGCCGCTCGATCGCGTCAATCGGCAGTTCCAGGCGACGCGCCCCAACCAGCTCTGGGTGGCGGACTTCACCTACGTCGCGACGTGGGCGGGGTGTACGTGGCCTTCGTGATCGACGTGTTCACCCGCCGCATCATCGGCTGGCGGGTGGCGCGCTCGATGCACGCCGAGCTGGTCCTCGACGCCTTGGAGCAGGCGATCTGGTCGCGCTCGGGAATCGAGGGCGTCGTGCATCACAGCGATCGTGGCAGCCAATACCTGTCGATTCGCTACTCCGAGCGTCTGGCCGAGGCGGGTGCCCAGCCGTCGGTGGGCAGCGTGGGTGATTCCTACGACAACGCACTCGCCGAAACCATCATCGGCCTGTTCAAGACCGAGATCATTTACCGCTGCGGTCCGTGGCGAACTCTTGACGCCGTCGAGTACGCGACGCTGCAATGGATCGACTGGTTCAATCATCGCCGGCTGCTCGAACCGATCGGCAACATTCCGCCGGCGGAACTCGAGGCCACGTATCATCAATCATCGAGTCAGCTGCCGATGGCGGCCTGACTCACACTCGGAGCTCTCCGAAAAAACCGGGGCGGTTCACTTCGCATACGGACGAACTCTGTGGGTAATGCTTCTACGAGATGGTACTTCGGTGCTTCGGTGAGTAGTTCGTCGAGTTGATCGATCCCGGTGATGTCCCCGCAGCTGGTGTCTACTCGTAGTGAAGCGCGTCGATCGGGTTGAGGTTGGCAGCCTTGCGAGCTGGATAGTAGCCGAAGAAGATTCCGACCGCCGCTGAGAACGCAAACCCGCCGAGGACGGCGGTGAGGGAGGCTTGTGTCGGCCAATTTGCAAGCCTGGAGATTGCGAACGACACCAGCAGCCCGAACCCGATCCCGGCCACGCCGCCGGCCAGGCTCAACAGCACGGATTCGGCCAGAAACTGGAGCAGGACCTGAACGCGACGTGCTCCGATCGCCATCCGGATGCCGATTTCCCGTGTCCTCTCGGTGACGGACACGAGAAGGATGTTCATGATTCCAATGCCGCCGACCAGAAGCGATATGGATGCGACGATGGCGAGCAGGGCGGCCATGACCTGGCTGCTGCCCTCCTGCGCTTCCGCGATCTGACTGAGGTTACGGACGCTGAAATCGTCGAGTTGCCCGGTCCGGATATGGTGGCGCTGCGAGAGAGTCGTGGTCACCTGCCTGATCGCAGTGTTCACCAGGTCGGCCCCTCCGGCCTGGACGTAGATGCTGTTGACATAGCCGGTCATGCGGGGGCTGATGCCGAAGGCGTTCGGCGCGGCAGGATAGTTGGCGCTAACGAGGTTCTGGGCCGTTTGTGGCGCCGCGACACCCAGTACTTTGCGCTCGGCCGTATTGAACGGGATCATCACGACGTCGTCCTGATCCTGTCCGAAGCCCGTTTGTCCCTTGGTCGCGAGGAGCCCGATCACCCGCATGGGAACGCCCTTGATCAGGACGGTCGCGCCGACGGGATCCTCCCCCGGCGGAAACAGGTTCTGGTAGACCGTGTGGCCGATCAAACAGACTGTCTCCGCGGCGTCATTCTCCTGTTCGGTCATGGCACTGCCGCTCGCGATGTGCCAGCTGACGATGTCCAGATAGCTTGGCGTTACGCCCTGGATGGACGTGCTCCAGTTCTGGTCGCCGTATTCGACCTGGCCCGCCTGGCGGGTGAGATAGCTGACCCGCTGGACAGCGGGGTCGTCGCGCAGGATGCTCTCGGCGTCGACCACGGTCAGCGTTGAAGCACTGCCCGCACCAGCGCGAACGCCGCCGGCAGTGGTGGCGCCCGGCTGGACGACGACCATGTTCGTCCCCAAGCTTTCCAACTGTTTCTTCACCGCTGCGCTGGCGCCGTTTCCCACGGCCACCATCGCGATGAGCGCAGCCACTCCGATGAATACGCCCAGCATGGTCAAGGCCGAACGCAGCTTGTTGCGTGCCAGGGCCTGCAGGGAGGCTGCAAGGATCATCGACAGGAAGGCCAGGCGAAGCCCGGGGGGGCCGCCAGGAATCGCGGTGGTGCCCGTCGTAGCGGCGACTGCAGGCGTGGCGCTGGTGTCTGCCCGGCCCGGCGGTACGACAGCGACCTGATGTTCATCGGAAAGGATTCGTCCGTCGCGCATCACGATCACCCGATCCGCGTATGCGGCGATGTCCGGCTCGTGGGTTACCACGATCACCGTGACGCCTTGCGTGCGATTGAGCCCTCGAATGATTTCCATGATCTCGTGGGACGTTGGCGTATCGAGGTTACCGGTCGGCTCGTCGGCAAGCAGTACTGCAGGATGGTTGATGAGCGCCCGGGCCAGTGCGACGCGTTGCTGTTGTCCCCCGGAGAGCTGATTGGGCGTGTTGCGCTCGCGGTCGGCCAGGCCGACGCTCGCAAGCACGTCGCGTCCGCGGTCGTTCCGCTCGCTCGAGGTCAGCGCCGCCCCTGCGCCGTAAAGCAGCGGCAATACGACATTTTCGAGCGCGCTCGTGCGAGCGAGCAGATTGAAGCTCTGAAACACGAAGCCGATCCGGTTGCTGCGGATGTCTGCCAGCTCCGGCTCGGACAGCCCCGCCACGTCGCGCCCCTCGAAGACGAATTGGCCGCTGGTCGGGCGGTCGAGGCAACCGATGATGTTCATCATGGTCGACTTGCCCGACCCGGACGATCCCATGATGGCGACGAATTCGCCGCGATCGATCGAAACGCTGAGCCCCTGCAGTGCACGAACCTCGGTATCTCCGAGCTTGAAAGTTCGCGTCAGGTCGACGAGGCGGACGACGGGGTCGGTCATGCGGGTCGTCCTTCTACAATTTCAGCGAGGGGGTGGAGGACACCCGAGGCGTGCTCGCCGTAGCTTCCGATGTGACGACCTCATTTCCGAGTTTGAGATCTCCCGCCTTGATCTCGGCGAAGGTGCCGTCATCGAGGCCCACCGTGACGGGGATCGAGACCAGCTTGCCGGCTCGCTCCACCCAGATCACCTGCTGCCCCGATGGGGTGGCTTTGGCGACCGCGAGCTTCGCCGCAGCGGCCGGCGTAAATCGCAGCGCCTGCGACGGCACTCTAAGGACGTTCAGCGCCTGGGCCGTGACGATCCTGGCGGTCGCCGTCATCCCCGGCTTGAGCAGCAAGTCGGGATTATCGACCGTGATCACCACATCGTAGGTGATCACGTTCTGCACGCTGACGGGGGCCTGCCGGACCTGGGCCACGCGTCCCTGGAACGTACGCTTGGGGAACGCGTCGACGGTGAAGCTGGCGCTTGCGCCTTCAACGGCGCCAGCGATATCGGACTCGCTGACACTGGTATCGACCTGCATTTTGGTCAGATCGGTGGCAATGAGAAACAGGGTCGGCGTCTGAAAGCTCGCGGCCACCGTCTGACCGGCGGTGACATTGCGCGACACCACCGTGCCGTCCACCGGCGACACGATATTCGTGTACTCCAAATTGATCTGAGCGGCCTTCAGCGTCGCGGCCTTCTGTGCGATCGTAGCGACGTCAAGGCCGACGAGGGCAACCGCCTGGTTATAGGCATTGAGCGCAGCGTCGACCGCATCGTGGGAGATCGAGTCCTGGCTGAACAGCAGATCGGATCGCTCGCGACTGACCTTGGTGTAGACCACGTTGGCCTGATCCTTGACGAGTTGTGCCTTGGCGACGTCCAACTCGGCCTGGTCCTGGTCCACGATGACCTGATAGGGCTTCGGGTCGATCTTTGCGCACAGCTGACCCTTGTGGACCTTGGTGTTGTAGTCGCAGCTGAGCGTCGCGATCGTGCCCGAGACATAGGTCCCCACGGAGACGACAACCACCGGGTTGACCGATCCGCTGGCGGTGATGGTGGTGACGACATCGCCCTGCGTCGCCGCCGTCGTCACGTAACTCGCTGGCGCGGCGAGGTTCGCGTGCCAATAGACGGCCGCCCCAGCGGCCACGAGGATCCCGGCAGCCAAAAGCCCGATCAGTTTCCAATGCATTCGGCTGATCATGATGCGACGCCAATGAGGCCCGAATAATTCCTAAGGTGCCAAAGTATCAAAACGGACCCGCGCGCCTCGCGCGAGAGGCGAAAATAATGATTTAGCCACCCACCGGCTTTCGACAAAGTCGGCGACAATGTGTTCGAGTCAGCATTCACGGCTGATCTGTCTTCCCTAAACGGTAACAGGAGAGATTCATTGCGCCTCGCGGAACCGGCATACACGTAGCGGCCAGCCGGCAAATCGAATTCGCCCAGACGGCCAATCGCGCAGCGCAGAGCCTGCGACACATCAATCAGCAACTAGTAACTGATTTCATTGCGCATCGAACTTCAGTCTGAAAAGGTCGGTACAGCGTTTCTCGATGCTACATTGTCCAATGTCAAGAAAGCAGTGATAACTTCAGCTCCGACCCAGAGCTGCCTCTCTGCCGGGCATGCGCTCTAATATGGCATCGCTCTCCAGAGACTCGTATCAACCCGGGAACCATGGTGCGAGTCGATTCATCTCGACTTGGGTTGATGTTGCTTGATCCACGCACCGATTTCGGGCCAGACATGCTGCAGCGTGTGCGAGCCCATGAAAAGCCCAATATGACCGCCTGGTACGAGCTTCTTCACGATCTCGTGTTTGGGGGTTCCGACGAGTTCCTCTGCGTTGAAGACCTGCTCCTTGGTCGTGATGTCGTCGGACTCGCCGGCGAGCAGATACAGCGGAACCTTGATGTCTCTGAGCGAAATGGTCTGCCCTAGCGCGACGAAGGTGCCTTTCGCCAGCCGGTTTTCCTTGAACAGCTCGGTGATGGCCTGAAGATACCAGCGCCCAGGCAAGTCGATCGGATTTTCGTACCAGCGCTCGAAGCGTTCGGTGCGCTTGATGTAGGACTTATCCTCGATATGCTGGTATAGATCGATGTACTTCTCGAGGTATTGCTCGTCCGGATGCATGTTCTTCCACCCCGCGAGCATGAATTTCCCGAGCATTCGTCCTCCACCTGCGGCGACCATCTCCTCGTAGAAACTCAGTGGGAGCTTGTGCGCCATCTTCTTGATCGCTCCATTGCCGGCAGCGGTGTCGATCGGTGAGCCGGCCAACACCAGTGTCGCCACTTTGCCTGGAAATCGGGCCGCAAACATCGCCGACAGCCAGCCGCCCTGGCACAGGCCGATCAAGTGAACTCTCCCACCAAGGCTGTCGACCGCGACATTGAGATCGGCTAGATAGATATCGATGTCGAAGTCCTTCATTGCCTCGGTCGCGCTCTTCCAATCGGTGACGAGGACCCGTTGCAGGCCGCAATCCAGCAGCGTCTCTACCAGGCTCTGGCCCTTGGCGTAATCGGCGATGGTCGAGCTGTGACCCGCATAGGGAGCGTCAATCAGTATGGGTAGCTCATTGACGCCAGGGGCAGCTCGCGAGAAATCGCGCAGGCGCATGGTGTCGAGATCCATTAGGACGTGGTTCGATGTTGCCCACTCCGGCTTGGGTGGTGCGGCGATCTCTTCAGCTTCCACCACATAGCGCAGGTTATCTTGAAACAGCGTCATACCTTCCTCACCGAGTTCGATTGCGGCGGCGAAAGGCCAGAACCACGGGAGGCTATGCTCCTGACGAGGGTGGTGGGTGACACGGGGCAGGGTAGTCATGGCTCGCGGCCGATAAAGTTCGATAGAGCGGTATCTGCTATTGATTGGTCAGCGTGAAAGTATGCCGGGCAACCATCAACTCCTCGTCAGTCGGTATCACCCATACTGAGACAGAGCTATCGGCTGTGCTAATTCGCGGTCCGCCTGCACGGTTGGATTCCTGCTCCAGACGAATGCCAAGCCAAGCGAATTGCTCGCAGATACGGTCTCGAATTTCCGACACATGCTCACCGATTCCAGCCGTAAATACCAAGGCGTCCACCCCGCCGGCGGCGGCGGCCAACGATCCGATCTCCCGTGCGGCGCGATAGACGAACAGGTTGATTGCTTCGCGCGCACGGGAGTCGCTGCTTGCCAGCAACTGACGCATATCGCTGGTGATCCCGGATACGCCTAGCAAACCCGATTGTCGATAAAGCAGAGTTTCAATGGCCTCGGCGTTCATGTCTTCATGTCCTTTTCTTTAACCAGATCGAGCACGGCGCCAGGATCGAGCACGCCGCAACGGGTGCACATCAGCAGGCCGTCCAACGCGCTGAAGCCCATCGTGGCGGTTACGCTTTTGCCGCCGACTAGGGCGAGGGCGCACATACTAGCGCCCCCCAGATGGGCCACGATCGTGTGCCCAGTGACGCCTCTTGGCTCGACCTTCGGCAATTCCCCGGCGATATATTCGTAGGGCAAGCCATGGAACCCGAAGCGCCAAACCCCTTCTTTGGTCAGCGCAGTGGGCAATCCATAAATGCGGGAGATTCGCGGATTGGTGGCGTGAAAGGCAGGATCGAACCAGGCCACCTGAGGGAGTCCCAGGGTGCCGCACTGCCAGTGCTTCGATCGGCGCAAGGTTATGCGGTTGGTGCAAGGGTGCCAATGGTATCAACGCCCGCAAATTCGCCAACACACTGGCGGTGCACAAAGGGAGACATCGCTGCATGGATGACAAACCGCAACGGTAACCGGCTTCAGCGAACGCCCGAGATCGATGAGCCGTTGGAGTACCTGTGGAGTCTCATTCATTCTCAGAACCTGCGCTTTCTACAGCATGTACCAGATCGCTTTTTATCCGTCATGACGCTACTGATAGAAACGTCGCCATATCTAGTGTCGTCAAAATTTCACTTTCTTGTAAAAGACCTTCTTCACGATTTCCGCCGACATAATGTAAAGGATGACAATTATTGCTATGAACAGAAGAAACGGGGGCGGCACCCGGCTGAATCCGAAGAGCGGACCCAGCGGCGAGTAGGGCAGAGCCACCGTTACGGCAACCGTCGCCAGGGTCGCGATCAACAGATACTTTGCCGGCCTGCTCTTGAAGAAAGGCTTCCGGCTTCGAATGACCAACACGATCAGCGACGCCGAAATGACCGACTCCAGAAACCAGCCGGTTCGGAATTGGTCTTGGGTCGCACCCAGAATGAGCAGAAGTGCACCGAACGTAAGAAAATCGAACACCGAACTCACCAGGCCGAAGGTAATCATGAACTTGCGAATCGCCACGATATCCCAGCGCCGCGGATGGTCGACCATTTCGCCATCCACGCTGTCGGTGGCGATAGTCATCTCGGGGAAATCGGTCATCAGGTTCGTGAGCAGGATCTGAGCAGGCAACAGCGGGAGATATGGCAGGAAGAGCGATGCGCCCGCCATGCTGAACATGTTGCCGAAATTGGCGCTGGTGGCCATGAAGACATACTTCAGCGTATTCGCGAACGTCGTCCGGCCCTCGCGCACCCCCTGAACGAGTACCTCCAGGTCCTTTTCGAGCAGGACGATGTCTGCCGCTTCCTTGGCGACATCGACGGCACTGTCGACGGAAATACCGACATCGGCGGCATGGAGGGCAGAGGCATCGTTGATGCCGTCTCCCATATACCCCACGACATTGCCCGCCTTTTTGAGCGCAAGAATGATGCGCTCCTTCTGGTTGGGCTCGATTTCGGCGAACACATCCACGTGGACCACTTGGTTGAGCAACGCGCCGTCGCTCAGCTGGTGGAGCTCCGGCCCGGCGAGAATCTTTGTGTTCGACAAGCCCATCTGCTGACTGACACTGGCCGCGACGAGACGGTTGTCGCCGGTGATGATCTTCAATGAGACGCCCAAGCTTTTCAGGCTGGCGACGGTCTCGACGATATTGGGCTTGGGCGGATCGAAGAGGACGAGGAATCCCACGAACGTCATGCCGGCTTCGTCGGCCTTGCTCACCTGCGTTACAGCCCCCATGTCCTTGCACGCCACGCCGAGCGTGCGAAAGCCCTTCTTGCTGAACTCCTCCAAGTGCTGCTGCACTTTTTCGCGCACGAGCGCGATATCGACGAAGGCTCCCGCTGCGGTCTCCGCCTTTGAGCAGGCGTCAAGCACGTTTTGCAGTGCGCCTTTGGTCACCAATGAATGGGTATTGTCATGGGCAACGAGAATGCTCAATCGCTTGCGCAGGAAATCATAGGGGATCTCGGCGATCTTACCGTATCCGGCCAGATCGAGCTTGCGATGGGTACGAATGGCTTCGTCGATCGGGTTGGTATAGCCGGTTTCGTAGAAAGCGTTGAGATACGCTTGCAGAAGCACCTTGTCGCTGGGATTGCCTTCCACATCGAGCGCGGACTGCAAGCGCACAATGCCTTCGGTCAGGGTGCCGGTCTTGTCGGAGCAGATCACGTTCATGCTGCCGAAGTTCTCGATGGAGGCCAGCCGCTTGACGATCACCTTGGCTTGTGCCATCCGCTTGGCGCCCTGGGCAAGGTTGATGCTGATGATCGCCGGCAACAATTGCGGCGTGAGCCCGACTGCGAGCGCCAATGAAAAGAGCACGGATTCCAGGACCGGACGCTGGAGGTACAGGTTGATGCCGAAGATGACAAGCACGAGCACCAGCGTCACTTCCATGAGGAAATAGCCGAATCGGCGAATGCCGCGTTCGAATTCCGTTTCCTCCGGCCGCAATTTCAGCCGTTCCGACACCTTGCCGAATTCTGTCTGCTTGCCGGTGACGACGACCAGCGCTTTGGCGTTTCCGCCGACCACATGGGTTCCCATCCACAGCGAGTTGGTCCGCTTCGCCAGCGGTGTTTCCGCCGCCAGCGTGCTGACCGATTTCTCCGCGGGGTAGGTTTCACCTGTCAAGGTAGCCTCATCGACAAAGAGGTCCTTGGATTCGGCGACCAGGCAATCACCCGGGACAAGATCTCCTGCGTTCAGGATGACGATATCGCCCGGCACGATCTCTTCAACGGGAATGTCCTGGGGCTTCCCGTCGCGAAGCACGGTGGCCTTGACTTGCACCATCGCCAGCAGCTTCTCCACGGCGCGGGTTGCACTGTGCTCCTGCCAGAAGCCGAGAAGGCCGCTGGCGAGGACTATGGCGAGAATGATGAAAGCGTTGACGGGATCGTGCAGGAAGAACGACAACCCTGTGGCAAACAGGAGAAGGAGGACGATCGGACTCTTGAATTGGCCGAGCAGCAGCGTGAGCGCATTCGACCGAGCTTGCGGCTTGAGGAGGTTCGAGCCGTAGCGGGCGAGCCGCTGCCTTGCTTCGTCGCCCGCCAGCCCTTCCCCGGTTGTTCCAAGCTGCTGGAGCATCTCGGCCACAGAGATGCTCCAAAAGGCGGAAGGAGGCTGATTCATACTGATTGTCGAACTGGCAAGCCTATTTTCGGAAGCGCGGGCGAACCTTTGCCGCAATCTGCGGAGCGGTCACCACGAAACAGGTGGTCTTGAGCACCAGCGAGGGGCAATCGGCCAAGACCCAGACCGCCGAGCGTTCGCTAGAAGCGCTTGTAGGCCGTTCTCCGCAGCCGAGTTTCGCGGGGCGGGCCACTGAGCCGCCGATTCGCTCTTGCACCAGGTTACTTGCATTCGTGATCTGCGGCGCGATCCCACGCTTTCAATGCAAGCAACCTTGGTGATCGCCACGAAATCTGTCGCTTGTTTTGGCCACCAAGCAGTCAAAGACTACTCGCGACTTTGCGGAAGTGGTAGCCGAGAATGGAAAGTTCGACGGCGGTGGGCAACTTTCGCGGACTTGCAAGCAGCGTCGACCAGAAGCGCATCCAGCCGGGCGTCCGAGTGCGCGCCATGAGGCTTATATGGACGCCTCCCGGTTTGGCAAGTGATGTTTGATCTCGGCGAGATGATCCGGCTGCAGTCTTATATCCGGCCTGTCGTGCAGACCGAAGTCTGCTGGCCCTGATGGAATTCGCCGGGGAAGACCTCATCTCCTTAGAGTCCTCGAAGGACCTGAGCCTCATTCAGGTTTACTTCCCCGCGGTCCGACCTGTCACGCCATCAATCGCACATCAACCTGCGCAACCTTCAGTCATCCACTCCTTGTGGTTGGTTGATCTGCTACGCGGCGCGAGCCGCGTAACCCTTCTCGTAGGTCCGCTCATGCGCGAGCAACGCCCAAATCGTGCGCGCCATCTTGTTGGCCAGAGCTACCACCGCTACATTCAGCGGCTGGCGCGCGAGCAACTTCTCCAGCCACACCGGGCGCTCCTTCGCACGCGTGATCACCGAGCGCGCACCGTGAATGAGCAGCGTGCGCAGGTACACGTCACCGCGCTTGCTGATCCCCAGCAGCTTGACCCGTCCTCCGGTGCCACTCTGGCGGGGCACCAGCCCCAGAAAAGCGGCGAACTCTCGACCGGACTTGAACGTCTTGGCATCCCCCATCGTCGCCACCGCCGCCGTGGCGCTGAGCAACCCCACCCCCGGGATCGCCATCAGCCGCCGCACCGCCCGGTCTTCCTTCTTCCAAAGCGCCAGCTTCTTCTCGATCTCGGCAATGTCCTGGTCCAGGGCCTCGATGCGCTTCAGCTGCCCACGGATCGTTTCAATGACCAGCGCCGAGACTATCCCTTCGAGCTTCTCCAATTCGCCCGGTATCCGCTCGATGCCTCGTTGCCGCCCTTGCGGCAGCTCAGCCCCAAACTCATAGAGCAGCCCACGTAGCTGATTGACCTGCATCGTGCGCATCTTCACCAACTGCTCGCGCATCCGGTGCAGCGTCAGTACACTCTGCTGCGCTTCGCTCTTCACCGCCACGAACTTCATTCCCGGCCGCTGCGCGGCTTCCCAGATCGCCTGCGCATCCGCCGCATCAGTCTTGTTGCTCTTCACGAACGGGCGCACAAATTGCGCCGCGATCAGCCGCACCTCGTGCCCATATCCCGCAAGCTTCCTCGCCCAGTAGTGCGCACTGCCACAGGCCTCCATCGCCACCACGGCGGGCTCGCGCTGAGCGAAGAACTCCATCATCTCGGCACGCCTCAACTGCCGTCGGCAGATCTCGCCCGTCTCCATCTCAACCCAGTGCACCTGGAACAGCCGCTTTGCCAAATCCAGCCCAAACGTCGTACCCTTCATGGCGAACCCTCCTTACCCTCAGTGGTCGTTGCAGAACCACCACTTTGGCACTTCGATGCCGTCGGGTATAGCGAGGGCTCCTCCTTTGCTCCCTCATCCCTAGGCGGAGAGGGAGGCGTCCATTACATCTCCTCCGGCGACAACGTGATAGCGGCAACTATCGCGCATGTTGCCCGGCGAGTCCCGTGGCATAACCCAGCTTGGTCCGTACACCCGACCGGCGGATTTCTAATCCGTAGGTCCCTGGTTCGAGCCCAGGTCACGGGCGCCCGAGTCGGGCGGACGAGATCTGGCGAGGCTTCGCCAAGGCCATCAACGCGGCCGTGGCGTGACGCCTAGTTTCCTAGCTTCAAGTCAGCAGGGCACTCCACATCATAGTGTTCGCTGTCGGAACTCCTGGACCTCAGGTAAACAAAGAGATGGCACCAATTGGGTCGATCGAGTAACAGAGCGCACGTCCTTTCCCCACTGAGGGCGTTGTAGCAGGTCAGGTTATCGATGACGATCCCATCAAGGCCGTTGATAGTTGCCTTGACGCTGATCGTGCGCACGACATCGTTTGGCTGCATCTTGACCGCCATGCGCCCGAATTGTATCGGGTGGCCTTCGCTCAGATAGGTTCCCTCGCCCCATGTAGCGCGAACGAGTTCGGCTGGAAGATCGATAGGTCGCAGCGTTCTCCAGTCTTCCGCCCACAACGGGCCCGTCAAGCAAACGCCCATTAGCAAAGCCAATACCAAGAACCCGCGCTTTCCACCTTCAACCAAGGCCATTTTCTATTGCCTCCTTCGTTCACTGCGTCGCATCAACATTGGGAAACCCGTCGCCGTAGTGTCCAAAGACTACATCGGTCGTAGACAAGCGCCAAGCCGCCGATGGCGATGGCGATGACGATGGTGAATTAGGGTCCCGCGCGTAGGCGGCTTCTTTGTTCCCAGTGTAGTTACCAAGCGCAAGTTACCAGCCCTACGTCCTACCGTCCCGTGGTCCGAGGAAGTACCACAGGATCAAGCCCAGCACCGGCAGGAGTACCACCGCGATTGTCCAAATCAACTTCTTCTCGTTGGAAGTGGAGCTTTGGAAAATATTGATAATTGCCCAGATGTCGCCAGCGAGTATCAGCACGCCCAAGAGGCTGTTGTATCCAAAGTTCATCATTCTTGATTCCTTCCGTTTTATGCCGCAGTCGCCAACCTGTGATCTGGTCCCCCTGGCGCCGACTTCTCGTCATGGCGCGAAGGATCTGGGCTGAAACCGACGATGCGGCGGGTGAACACATCCATGACCAGCATCACCCAATGGCTGTGTAGGAGGATCGATTCACAGCGGAAGAGATCGATGCTCCTGAGGTATCCCTCGCTTGAGCAATGAAGATCAGCCAGGAAGGGCCAGTGGATCCGGAGTCGCCGGATCGGTAGTGTATGGCGAGTACGCGACGAGCGACATCCTTGTCGATCGCGACGCCAAAGGCGTGAGCTATCTGCTGGGCGATGCGCACATAGCCGAACTGGGGATTGCGGGACTTCAACTCAACAATCGCCGCGATAAGTTCCGAGGAAGGGCCTTTCGGACCGGGCTTGCGGCGATGCGACGAGGAGGAAAACAGGAGGCGGTATTTCCGATCGACCAACGCATTATAGAACATGAGCAGTGTTTGCCGGCTTGACGAGCGTGCCAAGCCTGGCAATCCGGTATGTGTAGGTGACGAATGGATAGCTACGCCGAGATCGGCGTCAGGAAATAGGCCGCTGCAATGCCGCTGACAACCTAGTTATCAAACAGCGCGCGGGTAGAGCGTGGCTAGAGCTCGATCAAGATTTCTGACTCAGCGTAGTGATCTTGTAACGCAATGAGGCTAAGCGTGGCTAAGCACGGCTAAACGTGGCTAGACTTGGTGTTAAACATGCGTCGTAAGTGATGGATATTAAATACTAAAATGCTACGAACCAGGGGGTCGTGGGTTCAAATCCTGCCGGGCGCGCCAGATTTCAAAGACTTGGCATCGAAAACCAGGTCCTCCGGTCTGCTGTGGGACCTCTGTGGAACGAGTTATCCACCGGTCCCGCCCGACGCGTTCCGAGTCATACACTTGGCGTGCAAAACCAGGTCCTCCTCCTTGCTGTTGGACTCCCACGATCTCGCTGCGGTGACCGTCAGCGACGCGTAACACGGTTTGTGTGCCGCTGCCGTTGAGCACAAGGTTCGCCTGTTTCAGCAGGCGGCCGACGTCGGCGCTCGCGTAATGACCAGCCATCGAATGATTGGCGTGGCGTATCTGTCCGGTGTGCCCCACGGCGCGCGGCCCGGCTTCACCGCCGGTCGCGCGCCGTGGGGCACGCCGGACAGATACGTATCACGCGCTGGAGGGTGGTGAGATTCGGCGCGCGACGGCGGGCCCGATTACTGATAAGCAACTGGTGCTTCAGCACCAGGGACTCTGCGACGATGGCACGGACGCCACCTGGACGGAGCAGCTTTGCGAAGGTGACCAGCAGATGGATGGTAAGGATCAGGAGGTCGCGCACGGGGCGAACCGTATCATGGCCGCCTGCGCGTGCAAGACTGCCCCGAATTGGCGAATTCCCTCATACTGCGATTTCGCCACCCACAGTGTCTCAGGTTCTGGACGCATCGTCCCCGAACTGCGAATGGACGTCGCGCGCCGCGTGCAGCACACGAACGACATCGATGCCATCGTCCAGCGGCTGGTAGAAGATGACGTACCGGCCGAATGGCAGGCTGCGCACTCCTGGTGCGAGTTCATCCCGGGCCCGTCCCGTCATCGGCTGCATCGATAGCATGTGCAGCTTGGTGTCCAAGCGATCCACCCAAGCGTCCGCCCGCTTGACGCTGTCCTCGGCGATGTAGTCCCAGATCTCGGCAATGTCGGCACCGGCAAGCGGTCGCCGGAGGACCCGAGGCATCCTAAGGTTGCGCCTTGGACGCCTTTGCCGACCGCCGCACCCGTCCTTCGCGCTTGACCTTTTCGGCGTCCCACGCGGAGGCCGAACCGCTGCGCAGTCCAGCGTGGATGTCCTGACGAAGTTGCTCGAGCTTGGCGGCGCGCATGCGGTCCTGCTCGTCCATCAGCCGCAGTGCCTCGCGAACCACTTCGCTGGCCGAGGTGTACAGCCCCGAGTTGACCTTCTCTCGCACCATCTCTTCAAGCTGCGGGGTGAGGTTGACGTTCATCCCCATATTGGTTGGTCCCTTCCCAATGCGATCGATAACCGCGCCAACCAATTATATCAATTATTGACAAAGATGGACATCGCGCTGACCGGCGTCCTTCCCATGCTTCCTTCATGCCAATTTCGAATACCCGGATCCCGCGGCGCAACTGGCATCGGGCGAAAACAGGATGTGCGCCCCGGGACGCAATGGCCCAATTAGGAGTGCGCTTTCACTCGAGCGTACTCGAGCGCAGAGATGAGGTCTCTGCCACAAGAGCGCGGTAGTCGCGGCGGGGCCCACGTTACCCTCGGCGTAGTGAATTTGTACCGCATTGAGGCTAAGTGCGGCTAAACAGGGCTAATTGGGGCTAGACTTAGTGTTAAACAGGCGTCGCAAGTAACTGATATTAAACACTAAAATGCTCGTCACCGGCCCTACGAACCAGGGGGGTCGTGGGTTCAAATCCTGCCGGGCGCGCCAAACAATCAGTGGCTTGCAGAAATGCGACCCATTGTTCTTTCAGGCTAGGCCACAATTAGTTTAGGTGTCAGTGGCGAAATCGCAGTCAGGCAGCGATCGGGATCTGAAACAGACCCCGGCAGCGCCGCTGCCAACCGTAGTGATCCAGTGCAGCGGGAGCGGCGCAGAGTGCGCCGGCGCGCTGCGCCGGCGTGGATCCGGCGAGCGCGCGATGAACGCGTTGGGCGTTGTAATAATCCGCGAAAGCGTCCAACTTTCGCGCCAGGTCGACCGCGTTCCAGAAAAACATGCGGTCCAGGTACTCGCGCCGGATCGTCCCGATCAGGCGCTCTACGAAGGGATGAGAGATCGGGGCGTACGGAACCGACTTGATCTCATCGATCTCGAGTACACGCAGGTTGGCGAGCCAGCGGTGAAAGCGCAAAGAGCGGATCATGGTCGGTGCTGAGGTGTTTCGGTAGGCGCTTGCCAGCGATGGCGCGATTGAACATCCGACATACGGAGATGCCGTCGATGGATGCACGCTCGACGCCAAAACCAACGATGCGGCGGGTGAACACGTCCATCACTACCAGCACCCAGTGACTGCGCAGGAGGATGGATTCGCAGCGGAACAGGTCGGCGCTCCACAGGCTATCCTTCGCGTGCCCGATGAAGGTCAGCCAAGAGGGGCCGTCGGTTCCTGAGTCGTCTGGCCGGTAGTGCTTCGCGAGCACGCGTCGAACGACGTCCTTGTCAAGCTCGATGCCGAAGGCGTGAGCGATCTGCTGGGCGATGCGCACGCAGCCGAACCTTGGATTGCGGCGCTTCAGCTCGACGATCGCCGCGATGAGTGCTGCCGACGGACCTTTGGGGCCGGGTTTATGGCGACGGTGGCGAGGAGGAAAAGAGCCGACAATACTTCCGATCCACCAAGGCCTTGTGGAACTTGAGCAGCGTTGCCGGCTTGACGAACGCGCCAAGCTTCGCAATCCGGCGTGGGCTCACGAACAGCGTGGTGAGGCCGAGGACGAAGCGATCGAGCGTGGTCAGATTCGGCGCGCGCTGCCGGGATCGATTACTGATCAGAAGCTGATGTTTGAGCAGGAGAGACTCTGCGGCGACGGCGCGTACACCACCCGGGCGGAGCAGCTTCGCGAAGGTGACCAGCAGGTGGATGGCGAGGGTGAGGAGGTCGCGCACGGGGTGAACCGTACCATGCTCGCCAGCGCGTGCAAGACTGCACCGCAACGGCGGATTCGCTCATACTACGATTTCGCCACCCACAGGTGATTCGTCGTCCTCGGCTTGGCGGATTGCTCAATTACTATGAGCGAGCTGCCGCATATTACTCGGCAGAGTTTCCGAACATCACGCGGTCAGGGCGACCAGTTCGTCGAGCAGGCCACCCTTCTGCTTCTTGCTCGCCCGCCGATACCGCGCCACCATCACCGCCGTTACCGCTTTGCGCTCCTTCATCGTCAGCCCCATCGCGTCCTCCCCGCCATTGCGGAGCGGGGATTTCGCTCAGATTTCTTAGATTAGATGAGGCAACGAATCAATTTCACTCAGATTTCTGATGAGGCAATGCGACTTCTTGACGGGCACTTACATCCCGACGATAATAGCTAGCCTGTCTAGCTATAAGAGAGAGTTGGAATAATCATGACCAAATGGCAACTTCAAGACGCAAAGAATCGGCTGTCCGAGGTGGTGAGGAAAGCTTCGGACGAAGGGCCGCAAGTCATTACGCTGAGAGGCGACGACGCAGTGGTGGTGGTCGCCGCGGACGAATATGCTCGGCTGACTCACAAATCGAAGGGCACGCTCGTCGATTTCTTCCGCAAGTCGCCGCTGGGTGGCGCAGCGCTTGATCTCGCGCGTAGCCGCGATACGGGCAGACGAGTGGACTTGTGAGCTGGCTTCTCGACACCTGTGTCATTTCCGAGCTGATCCGACCAAGACCGAAGGCGTCGGTCGTTAGCTGGATACGCGAACGCAACGAAGACGAACTGTTCCTGAGCGTCATTACCGTCGGAGAACTGGAAAAGGGTATCGCCAAGCTACCCGATTCGGCCAAGCGAGCCAAGCTCGAGCAATGGGTACGTCGCGAACTCGCGGATCGGTTTCGCGACCGGCTGCTGGTGATCGATTCAAGCGTCGCTGCTCGCTGGGGAGGCATCGTCGGTGCATCGGAAGCGCGGGGTCAGCCGTTGCCGGTCATCGATAGCCTGATCGCGGCCACAGGCCTGCAGCATGACCTCACCGTCGTCACCCGGAACACGGATGACTTGGAACGCTGTGGGGCGCACTGCTTCAACCCGTGGGTCGGGAAATAGCGCGACATGGCATCGCGCATCGCGACCAAAGAAGGGTCCTCGATCTGATGGGCAAGCTCGGGTGGGATGCAGCCTTGGACGAACATTTCCGACGTTGTGCTCCGTACCGATCGTAGCGAAGCGAGCCGAACTGGAACCACAACGATGAATGATCCGGCCACACCGTCGCTGTTCCCCGGGCTTGGGGTGCCGCCAGCGAGCCCTGCGGCGGGTACGGCTTCAACAGATACGCATGAAGTCGCGAAGGCGATGGCGCTCTTATGGACGTATCGGCCGCGTACCACGATCTACAGCCTTCTGCCGCTCCTCGGTCTGAAGCGCAGCGACGGCCGCGCGTTCACGCAGGATGACGTCAAACGCGCGCTCGCCGACTTGCGCCAGCGTGGCTCGCTCAACGAGATGCCCGGGCGCGACGGATATTTTCGCCTGCAGGACGAAGTTCGTGGACGTTTGTACCGCGAGTTGCTCGACGAGATGCCTGCTGCAACGCTGCGCGATGCGCTGCGCAGGCTTGACAGGTACGGGGCTGCGCCTGTTGGTTACCACTGGCCGCTGTATGACACGGCGGCGACCGTCGCGCTGGTTCGGCTCGAACTGTTTTCGGGAACGTCCGCCAAGGAGATCGAGCGCATGCGCGGCTTGATCCAGCGCTCACTGGACTGGAACGAGATCCTCTGGACAGCTGCGCTACCCGCGTTCGATGCAGCGTTGTTCGAGCGAATCACGCCGGAATGGCGTTGGGCACTCGTATTTGCGGTCGTCTCCGACATGTGCCTCGCGTGGCGCGCCGAGATGATGCCTGTCAGCGAATGGGCGCTTGCGAAACTTGACAGCGAGCGAGACAGCATGCCGCAGCACATGCGTCTCGCGCTCGCAGAGTTGCTCGTGCATCGTGGTGAGCAATCGCGTGCGCAGCATGCGCTTGAAACGCTCAGGAGCGGCGCGGCCGAGGCGCTGCGCGCGTGCATGCTGGTGCAGGCCGGTCGGTGGAGCGAAGCGCAGGTTGCTTTCGATGCTGCGTTCAAGCGTCAACAGGTCGAGATCGGCGCGCGTAAGCGCATCTTTCCCGTCAGCGTGGCCTGGCTCTATCCGTTTGCGCTGCTTGCGCAGCAAACGCCCAGGCACCTCGAGCTGGCGCGTAAGTTCTGCCTTGGCGAGGCCGGCAAGCGAAATCCGGACCCGAATGAAGGATGGGGTCGATGGGTGCATGCGATCGGTGCCCGCCTCGGCGACGTCAAGCTCGATCGCAGGGCGTTCGACTTGAAATCGCATTCATTGGCGTACGTCGGAATCGACGCTCTATGGGCCCTGCTGCTTTCGGCCTGGCTCGGACGCGATGCGCTGGGCTTGAACGATGCGAAGCGCGCGAGCCGCGATGCGCTGAGCGAGTACGCCGGCGCTCTTCGCGAGGTTCTGAAGCGTTGCCGTTTCGATTGGCTCGTGACGCAGGTCGACGCGGCGCAAGCGGTTTTGCGCGGCGACGAACCGGTGGCCGGCTTCTTCGTCTCGGGTCCGCGCGAGCAATGGCGTGACGTGCTGGTGGCACTGCAGGCACTCGGCGCCGGCCAGCCCGAGGCGAAGACGGGCGCGGAATCATCGCGGATTGTCTGGTCGATTCGGATCGGCAAAGGCGGGTCCGTCGAATCGATCGAACCTCTCGAGCAGAAGCGTGGTCCGCGCGGGTGGACGAAACCAAAATCGTTGAACCTTGCCAAGATCGCAGGCAACGAACGTTTGCCGCCGTGGGATGCCAAGGTCGCGCGAGCGCTTCGTCAGGACCGCGCTTATACACGCCGCTGGGAGATCGACCGATCGTCGGCGATCATGGCGCTCGTCGGCCATCCGGCCGTCGTGCTGGCCGATGCGCCAGATCAACTCGTCGACGTGATCGAAGGCACGCCGGAAGTCGAGGTCGTGAAAAACGCCGATCGCTATGTCATGCGAGTCACCCCGTCCGTACGTGTGGACGCGGATTCCGAAGAGTATCACTACAGCGACGCCGCGCACCAGCGTGAGATGGAGGCGCTCAAAGCGATCACGCTCGTGCAGGACACGCCGCAGCGGCTGCGCGTTATCCGGCTCACGGCGGCGCAACGACGGGCTGCGCAGTTGGTCTCGGGACGCTTCTCCGTGCCGGCGAGTGCGCACGACGAACTCCAGCAAGCACTGCGTGCGCTTGCCAGTCATTTTCAGGTGCATGCCGATCATGCGCAGGCTGCACGGGAAGTACCGGCCGAGACACGGCTTCGCGCGGAGCTCTCTCCGATCGGCGATGAGCTGACGCTACGTCTTGTCGTCGCGCCGTTGGGTGCGGACGGACCGCGTTTGACACCCGGCAACGGACGGGCTCGGCTGATGGCGGCAATCGGCGGCGAAACCGTCGGCACGAGCCGCGATCTCGCGGCGGAACGCGCGAATGTCGAAGCAGTTCTCGACGCGTTGCCATTTCTCGAAGACTTGCACAGTGCCGGCGGATACGAATGGCTGATTGCCGATCCCGAGAACGCGCTGTCAACGGTCGAAACGTTGCCCAAGTTGTCGGCGGCGATGGCGGTCGATTGGCCCAAGGGAAAGCAAGTGCGCGTGCTCACCGCCGATGCGCGGCAACTTGGAATCGTGGTGAAGCGCGAGCGCGACTGGTTTCGCCTGCACGGACGTGCCGTTGTCGACGAGAACGTCGCGCTCGATTTCCAGGCGCTACTGGACGCTGGCCGCGCGCGCAGCCGTTTCGTACCGATGGGTGAGGGCGTCTATGTCGCGCTCACGCATTCGCTCAAAGCGAAACTCGCCGATCTCGCGGCCGTTGTCGAGGCGGACGGCGACGGCGCGCGAGTTCCGCAATTGGCGGCGGCATGGCTCGATGATGTGCTGCAGGATGCGCAAGTCGAGTCGGACGCAGAATTTCGCGCGGTCATCGAGCGCCTGCACATCGCGCAAAGCGAAATGCCAGCGGTGCCCGCGATGCTGCAGGCCGAACTCCGCGCCTATCAGGAAGACGGCTACCGTTGGGCGATGCGTCTTGCGAGCGCGGGTCTCGGCGGTTGTCTGGCCGATGACATGGGATTGGGCAAGACGTTGCAGGGACTCGCCGTGCTGCTCGCGCGCGGCAACGATGGCGCTGCGCTGGTAATCGCGCCGACATCGGTGTGCGGCAATTGGCTCGCTGAGTCGCGTCGCTTCGCACCCACGCTCAACGTCGTGATCTACGGCGAGAGCGAGCGCGATGCACTGATCGCCAACGCCGGTCCAATGGACGTCGTCGTGGTGTCTTACACGCTGTTGCAGCAGGCGCAGGAGCGCTTCGGCGCGCGATCGTGGCATACGGTGATCGCCGATGAAGCGCAGGCGATCAAGAACGCGGCCGCCAAGCGCTCACTCGCGGTGTTCGATCTCGACGCAGGGTTTCGGCTCGCGCTTTCAGGCACGCCCGTCGAGAATCGGCTGGCCGAGCTGTGGTCGATCATGCGTTTCGTCAACCCGGGGCTCCTCGGCACGTCGACGCGATTCACCGAGCGTTTCGCGACACCGATTGAACGCGACCGCGATCGCGACGCGCAACATTTGCTCAAGCGACTGATCGGCCCCTTCGTGTTGCGCAGGACCAAAGCTCAGGTATTGCAGGAGCTGCCGGCGCGAACGGAGCTGACCATCGCGGTGGCGCCCGTTGCAACGGAGGCCGCGCACTATGAGGCGCTACGACGGCAGGCAGTCGCGAACGCCGACCGCGCGCTGTCGACCGAACCCGCAGACCAGGCGCGGCTCAACATTCTTGCGCAACTTACCCGATTGCGCCGCGCAGCCTGTGACCCGCGTCTTGTGAGTCCCGAGCTCGGCGTCATTGGCGCGAAAGTGCAAGCGTTCGCCAATCTCGCGGCCGAGCTCGCCGTGAACGGTCACAAGGCGCTCGTCTTCAGCCAGTTCGTCGATTTCTTGACGCTGCTGCGCGAGCCGCTGGACGTGGCAGGAATCGCGTATCAGTACCTTGATGGCGCCACGCCAGCCGCGGAGCGCACCCGTCGAGTCGCCGCGTTCCAGGCAGGCCAGGGTGATCTATTCCTCATCAGCCTGAAGGCGGGCGGCTTCGGTCTCAATCTGACCGCAGCCGACTATGTGCTGATTACCGACCCGTGGTGGAATCCTGCAGCTGAAGATCAGGCGATGGGCCGCGCGCACCGCATCGGCCAAACGCGGCCGGTGACGGTCTATCGATTGGTGACGAAGGGCACCGTGGAGGAGCGAATCATCGAGCTGCACCACGACAAGCGCGCGCTAGCAGAGAGCATTCTCGCCGAAGGCGATGCAGCGCTGCTGCCGTCGGCCGACGACCTGATCGCGCTGATTCGCGGGAGATGATGTCGCTGGGGGACGAAGGTGCGCCGAGGTGGTCGCCTGTCAGCCGTCAGACACGATAGTTGATTTGTGGGCGCGTAGTGTTCCAAAACTCGGCCGAACGTACGTAGCCCCGCGCGACTTGGCTGTTACGGTTGACGTTGCGAGGATCAGCAGCCAACATTCTGCTCGATGGCTGCCTCGACAACTTTTCTGCAATTCCTGCTAATGGTAGTAGCCGGGTGGCTGCAGCGGCAACAGGCGGCGACGATCGACTATCTGAAAGCCGAGAACGCATGCTTCGCGCACGGCTCGGTGGACAGCGCATCATCTTCACTGACGCCGAGCGTCGACAACTGGCCGAGAAGGCGAGGGCGCTTGGGCGCAAGGCGCTGCACGAGCTTGGCACGATTGTTACGCCCGAGACATTGCTTCGCTGGCACCGCGAGCTGGTGGCGCGGAAGTGGACTTTGGTTGAGAAACGCAGCCCTGGTCGGCCACGGATCCGTGGAGAACTGGTTGCGCTGGTGGTGCGTATCGCCCGGGAGAATCGGGGTTGGGGCTACACGCGGATCCAGGGGGCGATGGCGAATCTCGGCTACAAGCTGGGCCGGGGCACGATTGGCAGGATTCTGAAGGACCACGGCATCGAGCCCGCCCCGGAGCGCGGAAAGGGAATGTCCTGGTCAGTGTTCTTGAAATCGCACTGCAAGGTGTTGGCAGCATCGGACTTCTTCACGGTCGACGTGTGGAGCTGGTCTGGGCCGGTGACCTATTACGTACTCTTCGTCATGGAATTGGCGACACGCAGGGTGTGCATCGCTGGCATCACGACACATCCGGACACGCAGTGGATGCTCCAGATGGCCAGACAGCTCACGGATGGAATCGATGGGATTTTGCTCGACAAGCGCTACATCATCCTGGACCGTGACACGAAGTATTGCCAAGCATTCCGAGGCTTTCTGAAGCGAGAGGGCATCGCAGTGATTCGGCTGCCGCCGCGATCTCCGAATCTGAATGCCCATGCCGAAAGGTGGGTACGTGGGGTTCGCGACGAATGCCTATCGAGGTTGATTCCGATCGGGCAGGGGATGCTGCGCCGTGCGCTGCGAGAATACGGTGCGCATTTTCATCAAGAGCGCAATCACCAAGGCCTCGGCAATGTCCTGATCATGCCGGACGCTTCCTCCAAGCACCAAGGAGGACTGGTGATTCGTCGTGCTCGGCTTGGAGGATTGCTCAGTTACTATGAGCGAGTGGCTGCATAGCAGTCAGCAGAGTTTTCGAACATCACGGGGTGGTTTTTTTGAGCGGCTACACAGCGTCTACCCAAAGGAAATGCACCTTGTGGCGGAGGGCAGCCTCGATGTCCATGGGATCAGCATCCGTGGTGTTCGAGAGGGGCGTGGTCTGCCGCGATCGCGCTCTCGTTGGCCAGGGTCCCCCACGCAATAGAGGCCAAGCGCAGACAAAATTGGACGGAGCATGCGCACCAGGAGCGCCGCACTCCGCGGCCGAGATTGGCCCGGCACACCTCCTGCACCGGGTCACTGGGACGCTGGAGGGTACCTAACAGGACGACTGCCGGTTGTAGGAACGGCAAGCAGTCGGTCGAGGAGCCCGATCGCCCATTCTTTGCCGGCAAATGATCCGTCGATGGAGAGCGAACGATGACAGGCTATGTTGCTTATCACGGCGCCACTGCTCAGCAGCACCAAGCTCGGGTGGACAGTCTGGCGCCCCAAGGCTATCGCCTGGTGTCAATCAATGTCTCCGGCGATCCGGGTGATGCGCGCTACGCTGCCATATGGTTCCAACGCGCCGGCGCAGACTGGCAGGCCTTGCACGGTTTTAACGCAGAGCAATATCAACAGCGCTTCGATGCGCTCGTTGCCCAGGGGTACGCGCCGATCCTAGTGTCGGCCACCGGCTCGTTTCAGACTGCGATCTTCGCCGCTGTGTTCGAGCGCCGGAACTCGCGCGCCTGGTTCGCACGTCACGGGCTGAACTGGGATTCGAACGCCGCTCAGGGCAGCATCAACTTCGAGAACCAACGCGCGTTTAACGAGGGCTTCATCCCTGTGAGTCTCGCGGCATATGGCACGCCGGATGATCCAAGGTTTGCTGGGGTGTGGGTGCGCAACGACACGCCGGTCCCCTGGTCCTGGTGGTGGGCCGACCCGATGACCTACCAGAGGTTCTTTACCGCGGAAGTGCACGCCGGAGCTCGGCTGTCATGTGTGTCGGTCGCCCCGAGCCAATGGATATTGTCCGTGTTTCGCGATGAGCCCATCGGCGAATGGTGGGCCCGACATGCAATGACGGCGCAGGACTATCAGCATGAATTCGACGTTCGCACCTCACAGGGACTGGAGCCCTTGATGGTCCAGGCCGGAGGAACCGGACCCGCAACGCGCTATGCATCGTTGTTCGTAAAGGATGACAGTCCTCAGGCCCGTCGATGGACTGTCACTGGTGCGACGTTCACGGGGGTGACCGACTTCGACGCGTTGATTCGACAATTCATGAGCGCGCATGCCATTCGGGCACTGAGCCTTGCGATAGCTCGAAAAGGAGTACTCGTAGCGCAGCGCGCCTTCACTTGGGCCGAAGACCCCTATCCCATTACGCGCCCACAGACAGTCATGCGCATGGCCAGCGTGACGAAGATCCTCACTTGCGCCGCAATCGACCGCTTGATCAAGGACAGAGCTTTGAGCCTGGATACGGCGGCGTTCGGCTTTCTGGGGATTACGCGGGCGTTGTTGAGCAGCCAGACGCCTGATCCCGATATCGATAAAGTGACCGTCGGGCAACTGGCCACTCGTCACAGCGGTTTGCAGCGCGACTTTGGCCTGGACTTGCGTGGTATCGCGCGCCGCATTTCGAGCACCAACCCTGTGTGGCCGACTCGCGATGTGCTGGTGCACTATATCTACGGAGAGCCACTCATTGCGCGGCCTGGTGCAGTGGACAGTTACTCGAACAGTGCCTTCACGGTGCTAACGTCCATCGTCGAGCGGGCTAGCGGTCGCTCCTATCTCGATTACGTGCGAGCCGTGGCGCTCTCGCCACTGTCGATCAACGACGTGTCGTTGTCCGCAACGGCGTTCGATGCGCGCCAACCTGGCGAGGTTGCGACGTACGATCACCCAGGCATCGGCCCCTCGCAAGTCGACATGGCGGATGACGCGGTTGCTCCAAACGCCTACGGAGCTCAGGTTGTGACGGAAAACAGTGAGGGAGTCGGAGGTTTGATGATGTCAGCCGGTACGGTGGCGCGGCTCTTGGCCACTCACGCGGTCTGGAATATCGGCGACCGGGAAGTAGGTCGGCGCTACGGCATCATTGATGGCTCTATGTCAGGTGCCATCAGCCGCGACGATAGCCTCGACTATGCCTACGTCTTTAACCGTCGCGTGACCGACCCAGAGCAGGATGCATTTACCAATCAACTGAACGCCCTCCTGGACCGATTTGGTGGTGGTTTGTAATCGAGGACGAGGCTACTCGGGCTCTCTACTAGCCGAAGAAAGTAGACCTTACGTCAAAAGCCTTGCGAAAGGAGCGAGTGCTTCCTCCAACAAGCGAAACAATGCAGGCATGCCGCGTTTCGACGCCAGCGCCTGAACTCGACGCGTTGACATTGCGACTTCATTCGAAGGTAAACTCATGGTTGCTGGGGCGATAGGAAGCTCCTTGGCCTTGTGTTGGAGAGCCTGCTCGACAATGCCCGGTTATTCGCGAGAAGCTCATTTCTAGCGATTTCTTGATCGCCGGACTAGTTTCGCGATAACTCTGCAAGGCGGCAACTCCGTTGGCGACGCGTGGCCATGCGATTTGTCCAATCGACTGCGGCGATCGCGCTTTGAGTCGGTGACCGTCGCAGCGTCTGACACCGAGCAGGTCCTCTCCCCTTCCGCGCCGAGCGTGATCATTGACAGTTCGTGCAGCCCGCGTCGATCATGGTGTCACCCAAGCGCAAATGAGGCTCACTTATGGCGCGGCTATTCAAGAGTCATCTGCAGGGCGATTTCGGGTCCCAACACAAGAACTTCGAGGCCGTCGTCCTCGAAGGCCAGGATCTTTGGCATTGGTGGCGTGACAATTCTGCGCCCGGGAATCCGTGGAAGCGCGGGCAGCGTGTCATCGGAAGCCGAGCGAGTTTCCCTGCCTCTATGATTCAAAGTGATTTTGGCGATGGGAACCACGGGAACTTCGAGGTTGTCGTTCCGCTGTTCGGCGAGGGCGGGGTCATCGAACTCTGGCATATGTGGCACGACAACTCGGACGTCAACAAGCCATGGTCCTTCGGGCAGCGCATCACAGAATCCGGCCGCCGTGTCGCTGGCCCAGCGTCGATCATCCAGAGCAACTTTGGAGCAGGAAATCACGGCAATTTCGAGGTGGTTGTTCCCGTCGTAAACAATGCCTGGCGCGTCGAGTTGCGGCATTACTGGCACGACAATTCGGACGTGAACAAGCCGTGGTCGATCGGTCAACGAATCAACGACCCCGGTCACGAAATTATCGGGAGCGGTTGCATCATCCAGAGCAACTTCGGCAGCGGCAATCACGGCAATTTCGAGGTCGCTGCGTGGGTGAGGCTCCCGGGCGGCCGCTCCGTGCTCCAGCACTACTGGCACGATAACTCCGACGTCAATCTGCCCTGGCGAAACGGACAAGTGATCGTGGAGGGTGCCAAAGGCAACGGCGTGATGATCCAGAGCAGTTTTGGTTCTCCACACGGAAACTTCGAAGTGGTGGTTGCGGTAGAGGGTCCCGGCGGACGGACCTACTTGCAACATGTCTGGCACGACAACAGCGATGTAAACCTGCCGTGGCGCCTTGGACAGGTGATCAGCGAGGCTGCTTCGCCGGACGCATCAGCGTCCACTTTTGAAAGCGACTACCGTTCCGGAAACCACGGCAACTTCGAGGTGCTTCTTGACGAATGCCGCCAGTCCCTCGTCGACTATTGGCATCCCAACGTGGACGTCAACCTGCCGTGGATTCGGCACTCGGTACTAATTGGTGAGCCACCGAACAAGGAAATCCGCGATACGGCCCGCATCTGCCAGCTCACTGGCGAATTCGACCGCACCGGCTGGGATGGCGCAGGACAGCCAGCGTTTGCGTTCAATAGGACGGAGTCGCGCTTCGGCGTTCGCGGAACCGACCTGGGCGTCTCATTCGAGCACAAGAATCGAGTCTACTTTCTCTTCGGTGATACGTGGCGCGTGGGAGAGACGTCGAGCTCCCATTTCGACTGGGACGCGATCGCATTCTGCACCGACAGCAGCGTCCAGGGCGGTCTGTCGCTCACGTTTTACAAGCAGCCGCCAATTGCCCAGGGCATTTCGCAGGGGGCTTTCGAGGTACCCCTTGATGGTTTCAGTCATCAAGGGCGGATGTTCTGTTTTTTTTCGACCGATCATAGAACCGTGGGCGACGCCGAGTTGATGGGGCGCTCGGTGCTTGCGGTATCTGAGAATGATGGATATGAGTTTGTCCCGCTGGTGAGCTTTTCACGGAACAAGTTCATCAATGTTTCGGTCGAGCATGAGTATCTCGATCCTGTCCAGTCACGCGTTGTCCGCTGGGCGGAAGGTACCGAAGTGCTTTGGGTCTGGGGCAGTGGGCGTTATCGCGCAAGCCCTGCGTACCTTGCCGTGGTCGATCTTGAAGGCCTGCTAGGAGCGATACGATCGCGAGGCGGCGACGGGCCGGTCGAGCTGCGGGACATCAATGGCGAAACGGGACCGGTGCGATTCCTTGTCGGTACCGATGGCGACGTGGCCTGGAGTCCCAGCGAGCCGGACGCGGTTCCACTGTTCTGTGCTGGTGACATCGGCGAGCTCTCCGGGCGCCGGAACGCCGTCTTCAACCGTTACTTCCTGACGTACAACGCAGGGAACCCGCGGGGGATCACGCTTCGTCACGCGCCCCAGCCGTGGGGACCGTGGTCAGCCGGTATCACGATCTTCGATCCCGGATGGGGCAGCGGACCTAATCAGCCGATCGGCGCTGGGTACGGAACGTTCATGCACATTCCTTGGAATGTGGCCCGTGTTGACAATGTACAGGACGATGCCTTCCTTAGCGGTCGTCGCGATAACGACTGGGGCGGAGAGTACGGTCCCTACCAGATAACCCGATATTCGACGGGGCAAGCCAGTCAGGTTTGCGACCTGCATTACACGATGTCAACGTGGAACCCGTATGAATCGGTGCTGATGCGAACTCGGATTCAAGCGAGAGACCTCCTCGCCTAGCTAGAGCGCTCCAGTCGGTCTACGTATTGATGGCGAACTGGAGTCGCACGCCCAACCTACCGAGCGCTCACATGGTGCCGACCATCGCGCTTCACGATGCTTATTGTTAAGCGCGGTGACGAATGGCGTATCGCTCATCACCATTCGTCACCACACGTTCAGCCGAAGAGCTGACTCTGTCGTCCGAGGTCATGATGCCATCGTGCAGGTTCCTTGCATCACAGACCTTATCGCCTTACGCCCCGGGGCAAATTCCGTCCGCCGGAATGGCGAATGACATCAATGTAAGAGGTGATCGCGGCAGAAAACTCGCTAGTTGCCAGCGACAATCCGTAGTGCGTTCGCGGTATGCTCACAGCGCGTCGGCAGAGGTAACGCGTCCAAATGTCCCGATACTCAATGAGGAGAGAGTCCGATGGCCCGCAAGAAGGCACCCAGTAATCACGGCGCAGTTTGGACCGCGAAGGATTTCGCTGCCATCCGACGTCTAGCCAAGACCGGTGCCACAGGGAAGACGATCGCGCAGGAAATCGGACGCTCGGTGGTCGCTCTCTATCAGAAGGCGAGCATCGAGGGTATTTCGCTGTCAGGGCGCCGGGCGGTTCGGAGATCGGCCGTCGCCAAGAAGGGGAAGGCCGTCGCGGCATCGAAAGGGCGCGGTTCCCGTTAAACGTCTGACGGATTTTTTGGCAGGCAGTTACGGCGCGCGCTTGCTTGCAGCATTAGCAGTCACCATCGCCGGGCCTGCAAAGCGGCAACTGATGATCGCTGAATATTTGCTGCCGCTAAAAGGTCGTCGCCTCCGCTTCACCGCGTCGGTTCAACCACTGCGGGTGTCCTTCCCGAATACTCGTAGCCTTTGATATTGTTGATTTTCTTCTGCCGTGAAGGCAAGGTGGGATTGTCGATTGGGACGAGGCCGAGTAAGGGATTTCGCTCATGCCGCCGGTGGTTTATGCGATTCTGAGCGCGCTCGGCGCGCTGTTCAGATCACAGCGCTCATTGCGAGTCGAGAACATCGCTCTGCGACATCAGCTGGCGATCTATCAGCGAACCGTCAAGCGACCGCGCGTTCGACCCGAGGACCGCATTCTTTGGTCGTGGCTATCGCGCCACTGGACCGCGTGGCGGGAGTTTTTGGTTTTCGTCCAGCCCGCGACCGTCATCGCATGGCAACGCAAACGCTTTCGCGATCACTGGACGCGGCTGAGCAGAGCCGGGAAGCATGGCCGACCGCTGGTCAGCGAGGAGATACGCGAGCTCATCCGCAGGGTCTCCGGTGCCAATCCGCTGTGGGGCACGCCGCGCATCGTCGGTGAGCTGGGGAAACTCGGCATCAAGGTGGCGAAGTCGACGGTGGACAAATACCGCGTGCGATCGAGTAACGCACCTTCGCCGACGTGGAAGGCGTTTCTGAAGAACCATGTCCATGACCTGGTGTCGATCGACTTCTGCATCGTGCCGACGATCCGGTTCAAGCTCCTGTATGTGTTGATTGTTCTGGCGCATTCGCGACGGAGAGTTCTGCACTTCAACGTCACGGCCAATCCGACGGCTCTGTGGACGGCGCAGCAGATCGTGGAAGCCTTTCCGTGGGACAGCGCGCCGAAGTATCTCCTGCGCGACCGCGATACGATCTACGGTGGGGAGTTTCGAAAACGGATTCACGCTATCGGCATCGAACAGGTCCGCAGCGCACCGCGAAGTCCTTGGCAAAATCCGTTTGTCGAAAGGCTCATTGGCACATTACGACGTGATTGTCTCGATCATGTTATCGCACTGAATGAGCGCCACCTCAGGCGGGTCGTTGCCCGATATCTCGACTACTACCACGATTGGCTGACGCATCTTTCCTTATCGATGGACGCGCCGAATCCGCGGGTCGTGCGTCAGCCGGACTGGGGTAGGGTGGTCGCATTTCCGGAAGTCGGCGGGCTGCATCACCACTACGAACGCTTGGCCGCGTAACGGGGACGCCGCGAGGAATATGCTCAGGCCTAGCCCATTGACCAACGAGGAGGTCGAGGAACTGGACCAGTTCCTGCTCGAGGCGGAGGGGATTGAGGAGTCCATGGACATCTCAACCCTGGACGGTTTTTTGACGGCGATCGTGTGCGGTCCCAAGACCATCATGCCTAGCGAATGGTTGCGCTGGGTGTGGGACATGGAGAGTGGCAAAGACGCCCCAGAGTTCAAAGATCAGGCCCAGGCGCAGCGCATCCTCGGTCTCTTGATGCGCCACATGAACGACATCGCTGAGACGCTGCATCAAGCGCCAGAGCACTATGAACCGCTGCTCATGGAAAATCCGAACAACGGGGATCCGATTCCGATAATCGATGAGTGGTGTTCAGGTTTCATGAAGGGTGTGCAGCTTGATTCCGACGGCTGGCTTCCGGTAGTCGTCGGCAAGCCGGATTGGATGTCGACCATCACGCTGTACGGGACAGAGGACGGCTGGGAAGCACTGAAGAAGAAGAGCCCATCTCTGGACGAGCACAAGGCGCTGGCCGCCGGCTTGGCCGGGACGGTTCAAAAGATTCATGCTTTTTGGTTCGAGCAACGCCGCGAGCAGATCGCCGCCGGCACTTTGCCCGACGTCGTGCGCCGCGAGCCGATCCGAAATCCAACCAAGGTCGGGCGCAACGAACCCTGTCCCTGCGGATCGGGCAAAAAGTTCAAACAGTGTCACGGTAGCGCCGACCGGTTGCACTGAGTTGCGCAGCAAGTTCCGACGGCACGATGGGTTTTCGGGAGGGACAGGTTCGCTGCGCTGGGTGATCCTGCGGACGCTCCTTGGTTCAGAAACTTCCTCGTGCGGCTCCTGGAGAACAGCCGGCCAGTGCTTTCGTTGCTCGCCACCAATCCCTTCCCCGATCATCCCCCGAAATACGTGCGCGCCGCGCTCTACGAATATCGCTTCGCCGATGCGACGACGCACGCAGCGACTGGCCAATGGTGGGTTCGCAGGGAGGCGAGCGTCTATTTTCCGGGAGTCAGTCTGCCGGACCTCGGGCACTCTGGCGTCGAGCAATAGCTCGAGGTGGACGATGATCGAATCCGGCTTCGCTCCCCCAGACAACTGATTCGCATGGGGCGCAGCGACAAAGCGATCTTGCCGTCCGGCCAACTCGACGCGGCGACCGTCACTGGGCTCCGTAGGGTGGCCAATCGCTTCGGCGACACGGATGGTGTGGGCAGCCTCGCGCTGCTTCGCGCTGCCGCGGATGGAGCGCTTGGCGATGCGAAGGTGCTGCTGGCCTATCACGATGTGCTGCTCTTCCTTCTCGCCTATCCCGCGTCGGCGGCGATGCGGCTGCTCGCTGCACGCGAACTGACGCGAGTCGCAGCGGCGGCGCGAGACATCGACGCGCACGGCCACGCGCGCGCACGCGCATCGCTCCGCGGGAGCGGGATTGCGTGGTCTGCGATCACCATTGCCTACGGCTATCCGATTGTCCGGTGGCTCGTATCGCGCTTTCCGCAATGTGTCGACATCGATTCGTTCGGCGAGCGCGGCGTGCTCCTCGCGGAATGGCTGCGCCATGGCTTGCCTCCGGTCGAATTCGAACTCCTGGCGTCTGGCGAGGAATCGCCGGAGGCGCTGCTCGACGCCGGCACGACAGGGTGGCCGGGCAGCCGCCTTGCATGGCTCGTTGCGCAATTCGAGCGCTTGCCGTGTGATCCCGCCTTGCGCGAGACGCTCTACGACAGCCTCGACCTGTTCGTCTCGCTGAACCCGCGCGACGCGCCGATCTCGCGCACGTTTGTGCGGGGATTGCCTGCCCCGGCGTTCTATCATCGCCACCCACTCTTGCGCAGCGTCGATGCCGATCAGCTCATCGCGACCGCCTTGCCGCGAGCCCGCCGCCTTGGGCGCGACGCTTGCCAGCATCTCGTCGATGCCGCCCGTGCCGCTCTGGCGATGCTCGGCCGCGAGACCGATCCGATCGCTCACGCTGACATTGCGCGGACGCGCCATTACCACCTTGGGCGCGGGGTTGATATAGCTCTGTATTCGGCTACCCCTGCGCAACGCAGCGCACTCGATTCACATATCGGCTACGTGTTGTTCAAGAACAGCGTCCCGATCGGTTATGGCGGCGGCTGGCCGTTCCTCGGCACCTGCAAGATCGGCATCAACATCTTTGCGCCGTTTCGAGGCGGCGAGTCCGCATTTCTGATGGCCTCCGTCCTGCGTGTGTACGCCCAACTGTTCGCCGTGGAGCGGTTTGTGGTGGAACCGTACCAATTCGGCGCCGGCAACCGTGAGGGCCTCGAGTCGGGCGCTTTCTGGTTCTATTTCCGCTTGGGCTTCCGGCCCGTCAAGCCCACGTTGCGCGCGATCGCGCTGGACGAATTCGAGCGAATGCAGCGACACCCGCGGTACCGGACGCCGTTGTCGGTCCTGCGGCGCTTCGCCCGCTCTGATCTGGAACGGCCAGTGATCGGTGGAGCACAGGAAGCGTGCGATCCGGCAGCGCTAAGTCAAGCAGTGACGGCGTGGATCGGGTCCCGGTTCCAGGGACGGCGCGATGGCGCGGAAGCCGCAGGGCTGCGGAGGTTGGTTGCGGCGCTGGGACTGCGGGACACCGATGGTTGGAATGACGACGAGCGCAACGCGTTGCGCGCCATGGCACCTGTCCTTGCTCAAATCAAGGATCTTCACGCTTGGCCTGCGCGGGACAAGCGCCGCCTGGTCGCACTGATCCGCAGCAAGGGTGGCGACGAGTACCGCTATTTCGCGTTGATGGCGGATTTCGCGCATTTGCGCAACGGATTGAACGCTGTCGCCGAAGCTTCAGCGCCGTGAAACACAATTGGCGGTGTGTTTTCGCGAGCGAAGGTCCTTGTACGCAGAACATCGATGTTGCCGTGTAGCTCCACAGGCGCGATGCCCTTGCCGTTGGTCGTAACGCCAACATCGATTTCAATTGAACGCCCGGAGCCTCCCGGCTTGACGTTCAGATCGACGGCCGAGAGCGTCACGACGACGCCATTCACGAACGGTTCGCCGTTCCGTTCCCGCCAAACGTCTCAATGCCACAACGGACAACTGGCAAGCGTCGCCAAGGTCGCCCGTTATTGCTGCGCGAGATCCCGGTAGGCGTGCCAGCTCGCGTGAGCAGCCCACGGCAGGAGGACGATCATGCCCAGCAGCAGCGTCGCGAAACCAAGCGCCATCAGCGCGACCAGCAACGCAGCCCACAGCGCCATGGCCGCCGGGTTCTGCTTGACCGCCTTGAGGCTCGTGGCGATGGCGGTGACAACATCGACTTCCCTGTCCACCAGCATGGGGGCCGAAATCACACTCATCGCGAAAACCAACGCTGCCAGCAACGCGCCGAGTGTGACGTAGGCGAGCACCAAGCCCCAGTAATTACCCGACAGAAGCACCGTGCTGAGGAAGGATTGGACGCTCGGGAGCTCGCCACCGTAGAGCAGCGCGAAGAGGATGGCCGAAAGGCGCTCCCAGGCGATCGCGACCAGGGCAAGCACAAGGCCGAAGAGGGCCATCGAGCCGCCGTTGCGCGTCCAGCTCTTGAGCGAGTCGCGGAAGGTGGTCGCCAACCCCTCGTCCTGCCGCCGGCTAATCTCGTACAGGCCCGCCGCAAGCAAGGGCGCAACCAGCATGAAGCCCGAGACTGCCGCGGTGAAGAGATAAGGTCGAGGCTCGGCGAAGAACAACAGCAAGCATCCCGCCACTGTGAATAGGAGTCCATAGGGGGCGCTCAACGACGCGTTGCGACGCAGGTCTTCCCAACCTCTGCGCAACCACACCAGCGGTTGACTCGCTGGAACGTGGCGAATCGTCGGCAGGACGAAGTGACGATCCAGTCCGGGGGACGGTCCTTGTTCGAACGGAAGCGTGGTCGGTGCCATCGTGTCCTCCTTCACCGCGGACGTCGACCAGAAAAGTCTACCTCTTTGGTCGAGCTCGATTCAACTCAGCGAGCGGTTCCCCGAGCTGATCTGGTGCTCGCATTCGGGGTCGGCTGCAACACGCCTGATCTCAGCGCCCGGAGGTGTCCTCGTTCGGCCAGGAGCTTCCAGAAGGGAGGCTAGCTCGAAAGTGGACGTAAAATGGCTCGCTCAACGGCGAAGCCGCAAGGGCGAGGATCACGGAGCGTTTGGTGTTCGACGCAGCGGCGGCTCACACCACCCACCTGCCAGGGCCCGTCGCAACGGTCGTGAGGAGGGTTGCGGTGGATCAAGTTACCTTTGAGGCATTCGAAGCAAACGCGCGAGCCGAAGGATTCGACGAGGTTGTGGAGCGACGGTGGGCCGCGCGGACGGTTCTCAAGCCGCACACCCACCCATTCGCGCTGAGGGCGCGGATTGTTCAGGGTGAGATGTGGCTCACCGTCGGGAACCATGTCCGGCACCTGTTGCCGGGCGACACCTTCACGCTCGACCGCGAGGTGCCTCACGCGGAGCGTTACGGCGAGGAAGGAGCCGCATACTGGGTGGCGCGCCGCGCACGCGGGAGGTAATGACCCGTCCTGCACCTACCCGGTACGCGGCCACCGCAGGATCAGCGCTTGTAAGCCCGCACTGCTTGCGCTTGGGTCTTGCCATGACCACGTCCGTCGGTGCTGCCGCGCGGTTAGTTCTCCGGCGATGGCGGCGCCGGGGCTCGGAGTTCCTTAGTCGATGCCAACCCACCACAGGGAGCAAGGTTGGCTTGGGTGATTCAAGTATTTTTTCTTGAGTTGTTCTCGTAGTTCCCGAGCACGAAAAACCTCCGCCGGCGATGCGATAACCGGTACGACAAGACTAGGGTCACTGCCTAAAGCCTTAGACGCGGAAGGCTGATCCGGATCCGCTCCTGGCCATCGCCGTTGCACGCCGCATGCCGATGCTGGCATCGTCGATCCGTTCGTGTCGAGGGCTGGACCCGGCGTCGGCGGAGCAGTGGCAGGCGGCGGCAGTTCCATTGCCAAGCCACGACGCAGGCCGCTGACGGCAACCAGCGCGAGCGGTGTAGCCGGTTCCATCGGGGCTTGCTCATCGTCGCAGCATGCCGGCGGACACTTCCGAGCGATCAAGCTATTCACTGTTCTCCCTGTTAGCCGCTAACCGTCTAGATTCCTGCTGCAACGCACAAATCGATGCTAGAAGGAACCCTACCAAGCGTCAATGAGTTGTTGTGTTATCGTCTCTTTTGGAGGCGCAGTGTCGCGGAGCTGCAACACGATCCGCGCGGAAGCCATGGTGATACGCGACAAAGCTTTCGCTTGAAGCGACACAAAATCACTCAATGCCTGCGCCGGGCCAACCAAGGCGGCCGAGGATTCTCCGCATTTCATGCCGCAGCGCGGCACCCTGCTCGGCGTGAGAACTTGCGCACAGCGCCATACTGGCCAATGTCCGCAGGTGCTGGTCCGGTGGCGAGCCGCTGACAATGTCCGCGCGTTAGTCGGTCAATCAGAATGAGCCGCGTGTTGCTCGTCGAGTGGTACTTGACGCTGCCGCGCCGTCGGGGAGGTGCGCGCATGCATGATGCGGAGATCTGGACAACTCACCATCACGACTCGCCCGCGGCATACTCAGTGCAGTATCATGCGTGTGCGCGGATCTTGTTTCCTAAAGAGGCGGGATTGTTTGCAGGAAAAACCCCATGACTTGGTTTGACCATCACCACCGAAGCAAGAAGCTTGCGTCGGCCGCTCAGTCATCGCTGCGTCGAGGCGATGAGGCGGCGGCGCGGCGCTTGTTCGCCCAGGCAGCTCAGGAAGCGGAACAAGCGCTCGCGCAGGTATCTCGCGATAAGCAGGTCACACTAGGGGTCATCGCCATGTTTGCGGCGTCCTGGTGGCGCCGAGCCAATCGATCCGATGAGGCGGCCCGCGTTGCGCGCCTCATCCGCGGGGCACCCGACCTATTTCCCATCACCCTGGGGCCACTTGACGGCACCACGGCTGCCGGCACGCAAGCTAGGCGCGGGTAACTCTATTCCTCAGCCTTGTTTGGTTCGTTGCGAAGGCTGAACTGCTGGCTGGTGGTGTTCTTTTGCGTACCCGCTCGCTTCGGCCCTTGACCGTCCGCTACGGGAGCCACGACCGTCCGGAGTGGGTCGAGGCCGTGTGGAAACGTAAAACCTGCGTGATGAGGCCATTTCAGCACTGTGGTGCGCAATAATTCGCGCTGTGGCTTCGTCGGTCTCCAATGCCTGCAAACGCGGGCCGACTCTGGCATGATGAGCACATGTTGCCGCTAGCGCGAGCATTGGTCGTGGCAGCCTCGGACGTCTTGAGGCTGATCGTCTCGTTCTTGCGCTCGTCCAGCGCGATGCGCGCCGAGAATCTGATTCTCCGCAAACAGCTCGCGAGTTATCTGGAACGTGGTATCAAGCCCCGAGGGCTGGATCACGCCACTCGCGTCAGCCTGGCACTGTTTTCGCGACTCTTCGATTGGCGCGATGCCATCGTCATCGTACGACCGTCGACCATCGTGCGCTGGCACCGAATGGGCTGGCGGATCTTCTGGCGCCTGAAGTGCAGGGCGGGCCGACCACCGATCCCGCTGGAAATTCGGAGCCTGATTCGCAGGATGGCTGTAGAGAATCCGTTATGGGGCGAGGAGCGCATCGCCAACGAGCTGTTGGTCAAGCTCGGCATCCGGGTCTCGCCGCGAACGGTCGGCAAGTACATGCCCAAGCGACAGCCGGGGCAACCGCGTGGTGATCAGCGCTGGTCCATCTTCCTGAGGAATCACGCCAAGGCGATTCTCGCGTGCGACTTCTTCGTTGCGGTCACTGCGACGTTCCGGATGTTATACGTGTTCGTCGTGATCGAGCACGGCACGCGGCGTCTGGCGCATATCAATGTGACGGCGCATCCGACAGCCGACTGGACTCTGCAGCAATTGCGGGAAGTCGTGGGGAATGGAGGAGGGCGTCGCTACCTGATCCACGATCGAGACCAGATCTTCGCCAAGCACCTCGACGATTCAATCCAGGCTCTGGGCGTCCAAGTATTGCGATCGCCCGTTGCGAGTCCCAAGGCGAACGCAATTTGCGAGCGCGTGATCGGAACGGCACGGCGAGAGTGCCTAGATTGGCTGATCCCGATTTCGGAGGCGCATCTACGCGCGATTCTCAAATGCTGGGTGGCGCATTACAACGGCGGACGTCCTCACAGCGCGCTGGGACCCGGTGTGCCGGATCCGCCGCAAAAACATCGAGTGATCCCGAAGTCACAAACTCGCCATCATCTGACGAGGGACGCGCTCGTCCTCGCGATTTCGATCCTCGGTGGCTTGCATCACGAATACTCGCTTGCCGCCGCGCCAGCAAGCGCGTAATTGGTTGGCAGCAAGCTGCCGCGTATGTCGATTTGAATATTTGCGGTTGACAGCTATAGGAAGCCGTCGGACTCTGGGGGCTTCGGCTACCGCCGGTCGACGCAATTCAATGAAGGAGCCACAGACATTGAACACTGCCCGGGTCGAGAGCGAGTTGTAAGATCATTGCAAACGGCACCATTACGGCCAGTGCGCGCAAGACTGCACGGCGCGGGCGGATTGCGTCACACTACGAATTCGTCCCATAGGTTGTTTAGCCGCCGTCCGCTAGCGCGACTAGCGCGACCTCGCGCAGCGCAACATCCACGTTTGCAACGTGAACAACGCCATCCACTCGCGCAGCTCCTTCAAGACCCAGCACTCGTTTGCCGAACTGCCGACCGAAGGCGACCTCCGACAAGGTGCCGAAACTGTCGCCGATCGCGACGAGGCAGAGCGACGCGCGCGCGATCAATGCATTGCGCGCTTCGCCGATGCCGGTGGCGATGACGACATCAACGTAAGCGTTGGCAAACGACGGATCGGCGTCGGGCAGCAGGCCGATTGTCGTCCCACCGACGCTCGACACACCCTGGCAGACAGCTTCCATCACGCCGTGCCGGCCGCCGCAGACCACGGCGAAGCCCATTTGCGCGAGACCGCGTCCAACCCCTTCCGCCGCCGCAAGCTGTGCGGTCGTGGCGTCACGCGGGCCGATAACGCCAATCGGAATTCGAATTCGACGACCGCTATCGCGCTGCAGCCATGTTGCCGCGGCGATGGAATCGACATTATCACCGCTGGGTGCCGTGCTCGCAGCTCGCCATACGCGCTGCGCGGCATCGAATTGCCGGCCGTGCGCATCGAACAGTGCCTGGCGCGCACGATCGAGTCTAAAGATGGCGCTCGTGGCGGCTCCCGAACCATTCGCCGGTGGTCATGATGGCCGAGCACGCCGCGGTAATCAGCAACGCCAGCGCGGCAGCGGCCGGGAAGTCGCCTCCCGTTTCGGAAATCAGGCTGTAGAGCTGCAGCGGCAGAATGTGCAGCTGCGTGCCGACCAGTGCCAGCGCCGTGCCGTACGCGCCGAACACCACGGCGGCGACAAGACAGAATGCGGCGCCCACAGGTGCCGCCAACTGCGGCAACATTATTTGCCGAAATGCCTGCGACGGCGTTGCGCCGAGCGACTCCGCGGCTGCGAGTTGCGCGCGATCGAAATTGACCAGCACGGGCAGGATACCCATTACGACGCGTGGAATGAGGTAGTACGACGACGCGAACGCGAGTCCCACCGGCGTGAACAGCGCCTTGCCGATGATCGCTGGATCGAATCCGGCATAGCCCAGCAGTTGGGTGACGAAGCCGGCGCGACCATATCCGAGAATGAAGCCGTAGGCGACGATGAGACCAGAAAAAGTGAGCGGCAGCGCGATGACGAACGAGAGCAGCGTGCGTCGCCGCTCGGGGAGCCGTGACAGATGAAGCGCAACCGCGACGCCGACCAGCGTCGAAACCGTCGCCGCCGACAGGGTCAACAAAGAGCTACCGGCCAGCGACGGCCAGAACGCCGGCAACGCGAACGTGCGACCGAAAGCCTTCGTGCCTTCGCGTAGCGCGTCGAGCGCGACCAGCGCTACCGGCAGCCCGAAAAAAATCGCAAGCACACTGGCCGCAGGTGCGGCGAGCAGCAGTTGCGTACGCAGTCGCATGGTAGAAACGCTCCGCCGAAGCCTTACTTCGCCTCAGTGGCAGCCACCCAGCCTTTGTCGATCTCGGTTTTCTTCGCGGCCGCTGCGCGAACATCGAGCGGACGTACCTGCGGCGCCGAAGGCAGTTTGTCGGCGACACTGTCGGGAAGCTTGACCCCGGGCACCGACGGCCGCACGAAGCCCTGCGCGAAGATTCCCTGGCCAAAATCGGTCATAATGAAGTTGAGCCACAGCTTGCCGGAATTGGGGTTCGGTCCCTTTTCGACGAGACTGATCCCATAAGGTGCCGCCGCCGACGCTTCCTTCGGGATCACGACTGCGACCGCGTCGCCGAGACCATCGGTGTACTTCGCCTTGAGGCCGTCGTTCTCGTACGAGATCCAGATCGGAATCTCGCCTTTCACGAATTGTGCGTACGGCGTGGTGCCGATCACCCGCAGGACATTGCCGGCTTTGTGGAGCTTGCCAAGATAATCGAGCCCGGGCTGGACGTTATTCATGTCGCCGCCAGCGCCGAAATTGGCTGCGAATGTCATCACCTGTCCGACGCCGGTCGATCGTGGATCGAGATAGACGATCGAGTTCTTGTATTCGGGCTTCAGCAAGTCGGCCCACGATTGTGGAACATTCTTCACGAGCTTCGTGTTGACGACGAAGGCGATCGTGAGCGAGTGAATCGTGAACCAGCCGCCGTCCGGCTCGCGAAACACCGTCGGTAGCTTGTCGAAGTTGACCGGTTTGAACGGTGCGACCAGACCTTTAGCCATAGCGTCCACAGCCGAAGCCGCGAAATAGTACGCGGTGTCGGCCTGCGGGCGGTTCTTCGCCTTTTCTAGGGCCACGACCGTCGCCCCCGAACCCAGATCGTTGTAGACGATTTCGACTTCGGGATAGCGCTTCTTGAACGCCGCGAACTGCGCCGCCCAGTTGGCCCAGGTAGGGCCCGTATCGAAGCTCACGACCATGCCTTCCTTTTTTGCTGCCTCGTAAAGTGCCTTCTCGCCGCTGTACAGCTCTGGGGAGTCGAGCACGGTTTGGGCGGCAACCCCGGCGGCAAACACCGAAGCCAGAGCCGCGATGAAGCAACGTTTGGTTTGCATTGCCTTCTCCTTCATTCCGTAGGTAGGAACTGCACCGCTTCCCGCGGCACCCCAATGTGCGCGATGCCGCCGCGTATGGCGGTTGCGATCTTGATGCTCCCTTGCCCGACCGTGAGCTCGATTTCCCGGTTGGCGCCAAAGAAGCGATCATGCACGATCCGCGCCGCAAAGACGTTTTCGCCACCTGCCGCAACGGCCGGCTCGACCCGTTCGGGACGCACCAGAAGGCGAATGCTCGCGCCGTCCGGTGCTCCGTGCGGTGGCGTGACGAGGCGACCAAGCGGCGTATCGACGGCATCGACCGCTGCTGCGACGCCATCGATGAGATTCGCACGGCCGACGAAATTGGCAACGAAAGCATCGGCGGGCCGGTCGTAGATCTCCTGCGGCGTGGCCACTTGGACCAACCGCCCCTCGCGCATCACGGCAATCCGATCGGCCAGTGACAGTGCTTCATCCTGATCGTGGGTAATGAGTAACGACGCGATATTTTGGTGCTTCAGGATGCGCCGGATCTCATCGCGCATCGTGACCCGGGTCGTGGCGTCGAGTGCGGAGAGCGGTTCGTCGAGCAGCAGTGCGCGTGGCTTGAACGCGAGCGCCCGTGCCAGCGCTACGCGCTGCTGTTGTCCGCCGGAAAGCCCAGCAGGTAATCGATCACGAAATCCGCTCAAGCCGACCATGTCCAGCATGGCCTCCGCACGCTGCCGTCGCTCCGCGAGCGGAACATTGCGTACCCGCAGCGGATAGGCAACGTTCTCCCAGACGGCCATATGCGGAAACAGCGCATAAGACTGGAAGACGACGCCGCACTCACGCGAGCGGACCGCGGCTCCGGTGGCATCCTCGCCACCCAGGTAGACGCGGCCGGAATCAAGGCGCAGAAAGCCGGCGATCAGCTTCAACAGGGTTGTCTTGCCGCATCCGCTGGGGCCGATGCACACGACAAGTTCGCCTGGCGCAATGTCGAGTGTGGCATCGAAGATCCCTGCCTTGCCGCCGGGATACCGGAAGGTTGCGTGGGCGAGACGGACCGACGCACTCGGGCTCATGCCGGCGCGCCGAAGGACGGAAGGCGGCCAGCGCCGCGCGCGGACAGCGCACCGGTCACCGACGCGGTAAGTGCCAATGCGAGCAGAATGACCGTTGCCGCACAGGCGAATCCGGTGGCGCCATAGAACGCCTGCAGCAACACGACCGGATAGGTCCGGTTGAGAAAGCCCGAGATCAGGTTGGAAAACTGGAACTCGCCAATCGACAGTGCCGCGACGATGATTAGCCCTGACAGCACCGAGTGGCGCAGCGCTGGCAACACGATGTGCAAGAAGCGCTGGAGCCCGTTGCTGCCGAGCGACTCAGCCGCCTCCTCGAGCACGCGCAAGCCAAGCCGCTGCATGTCGGAAACCACGGTCTGCAAGAAATAGGGCAGGCCGAGCACGATGTGCCCGGCAATCAACAGCCAGACGCTGCCCAGCCATGGCAGCGTATCCGACGAAAACACGAGGATGAACCCGAAGGCGAGCACCAGCGCGGGAAGGGCAACGGGCAGTTGGTACAGAACTCGGGCTAGCGCGCGTACGCGAGGACTCCGGGCACGGAACACGGCGTAGGCGAGCGGCAGACCGATTGCGACACAGGTGAGGCAGGTCATCACGGCGACAAATAGACTCGCCAAGAATGCGCGGCGGAAACTGGGATCGACCGCAACTTCCGCGTACCACTTGAGCGTAGCGCCGGTTGGCAGCAGCGTGTTGAGCCATAGATCGCCAAAAGATCCGACGAAAAGCAGCACGATCGGTGCCGCCAGGTAGAGCAGATAGGCTGTCGATATCCAACGGGGGATCATTGGCGTGCAGTCCGGAGCCAGTATAGAGCACCCCTTCCTAAGCCGGACAAGCCGGAACCAAACAGGTTAAAGTTTTGGGCACACGAAGCGGATGGGCGAGGTGACGGCGATGGAACTGCTCACTGAACGCTACGCGGACCGGCTGACTGGGGTGTTGTCGTGCTACGACGGCATGGTGATCACTGGCACGTTGCCGGGTGTGTGCTTTGCCGAGGGCATGACGAGCTTCCTGCGCTCGCGTGGCATCCGCATCTTCGACTACCCGCAATTCGCGCTGCCGCTGCGCGAGCGCATCCGCGAGAACGCGCAGGCGCTGGCCGCGAAGCACGCTGCGACGATCGAATACGTTGCCAAGGCCCACCTCCGCAAAGAAGATCTGGTGGCCAAGGTGCTGGCCACCCGCGGCGAGGCGCCGGGACTGGTCCATGTGCTGTCGGCGATGGAGACCTGCGCGACCTACCGGTCCTGGCACGACAAGGGCAGCGGGCGCACCTTCCTGCGCCCCGACACCACCAAGTGCCTGCACTACTACTTCTACTGGATGGACCGAGAGCTGGGGCTGATCTATGTGCGGGTGCCGACCTACTGCCCGTTCCGGTTGCAGGTGTACTGCAACGGCCACGGCTGGCTGGCCCGCCGCCTGACGCGTGAGGGGATCGACTTCGCTACTGCCGACAACGCCTTTGTTCGCATCGCCGACTTCACCCGGGCGCAGGCCTTGGCCGATGGCCTCAATCCCGACCTCCTGCATCGGCACCTGAACCATTACGCCCGGCTGTGCTGCCCGGTGCTCGACGAGTTCGGGCAGACCTACCACTGGAGCATCATGCAGATCGAGTACTCCACCGACCTGCTGTTCAAGAGCGAACAAGTGCTGGCGCCGCTCTATGCGCAGCTGGCCCGCGAGGCGGTGCTCTCGGTCAAGGCCGAGCAGGTGAGCACCTTCCTGGGCAAGAAGATCACCCCGCAGGTGGCAGCCGAGATTGGCTCGCGCCTGAGTACGCGGATCGAAGGCACCTGTATCAAGCATAAGCTCGGGTCGTGCTCGGTCAAGCTGTACGACAAGTTCGCGCGTATCCTGCGCATCGAGACCACCACCAATGATGTCTCGTTCTTCAAGCACCACCGCAAGGTGGAACATCGCGGCGGTCACGCCACCCGCGAAGTCGCACCGCTCAAGAAGTCCATCTACAGCCTGATCGACCTGCGGGAGATCTTGCTCGCCTGCAACCAGCGCTATTTGGAGTTCCTCTCCAGCCTGGACGACCACAGCCCCGGCCAGCGCCTGCTCGATCGCGTGACCCACCCCAAGCCCGACGGCGAGCGCTCCTGCAAGGGCCTCAACTTCTTCGATCGCAACGATCAGGCTCTCCTGCGCGCCGTCCAACGCCCAGAGTTCAACATCCATGGCTTGGCGCGAGCTGATCTGCTGCGGCTGCTGCCCGCCATGTCGCCCTCCTCGCTGTCGCGGCAACTGCGTCGCTTGCGCGTCCTCGGATTGCTCAAGCGCGCGGCCAATACCTACCGCTATTACCTCACTCGCAGCGGTCGCTTGGTCATCGCCGCCTGCGAGCGACTGTCCACGTTCGCCATCACACCAGCATTGACTCGCGCTTGACTTCATCATCATCAATCTGTGCCAGATTGCAGAACTTTAAGGTCGTAAGAGACTAAAGGTAACCCGATAGTAGCCCAGAGCAACGCCTTATCTACAGGTGACCGGCAGGTGGATCCCGAGGATGAGGAGTTCGCCCTGGGGCGAACCGTAGCATGACGGCCAGCAGGCGCATACGGCACCGCACAACCCGAGCGCCCCATGCTACCTTCGCCACCCACACCTTGAATCCGATTGGTGCGCCCTCATAATCACAGACGATGGACTCTCAAGTGGCTGCGGGCGACCCGTCTAACATTGCTGCGTCCCGGAAGGGCTCGCACGCGAGTGACAACGTGCGTGTTTTCTGCCTGCACTGCAACACGACCAACCGGTTGCCGCGTGCGCGCCTCGACCAAGGCGCGAAATGTGGCAGCTGCAAGCAGCCGTTGCTGCCTGGGCATCCGTTCGAACTGACCAAGGCGAACTTCGACCACCAGCTCGCCGTGAGCGATCTGCCACTCGTGGTCGATTTCTGGCTCCGTGGTGCGGGCCGTGCCGGATGATGGCGCAAGCGTATGAACAGGCCGCCGCGTACCTTGCGCCTGGTGTGCGGCTGGCCAAGCTCAATACCGAGGTGGAACGAGGCATCGCCGCGCGCTTTGGCATCCGCGGCATGCCGATGCTTATCGGGTTCAAGGACGGACGCGAGGTCGCGCGGCAGTCCGGTGCAGTCGATCTGCCGCGACTGCTCCAGTGGGTAAAGACCAACCTCTAACCAAAGTGTCGCCTATGCCATCGCGTGATCCTGCCGACTGGATGTGGGCACAGGCTTGCGAGCTGCTCGATCAGGCGGAACGCATGCACCGCCAGTTCTTCCGCCTGGCCGCGTCGGAGCGGGCCCAACCGACGTGGGAGCCCCCCGTAGACGTGTTCGAGGACGAAGGCGAGATCGTCATCGTCGTTGCACTGCCGGGCGTGCCGGCCGATCGCATCGTAGTGACGTACGAGCCGGGGGTGCTGGTCGTGCGGGGCGAAAGACCGCTGCCGTTTTCCAGCGGGCGGTGTGCGATACGCCAGCTGGAGATCCCCTACGGCTTATTTGAGCGGCGTATCCCTCTGGGGGAAGTGCAGCTCGACGTTGGTACGCGCGAGCTTTTGGATGGGGTCCTGATCTTGAGACTGCGCAAGGCCACCTAGGATACCCATGCACGAGAAGACGATCCCCGACACCGATCCCATCACCGCCGACGCCGGCGTGCATGTCGAGACGCCAGCGCCCGGGGACCAGCCGCGACGGGAGGGTGCTTCGCGGCCACTGCCCGAGGATGCGCTGATCATCCTGCCGGTGCGCAATGTGGTGCTCTTCCCCGGGATGGTGATCCCGCTCACGGTGGGCCGCGAGCGCTCGCGCGCTGCGGCGCAGGAAGCCGCGCGGCTGCAGCGCCCGCTCGGAGTCCTGCTGCAGAGCAAACCCGAAGTCGAAGATCCAGGCCCCGACGACCTGCACTGGGTCGGCACCACCGCCAGCGTACTGCGTTACATCACGGCGCCCGACGGCTCGCACCACGCCATCTGCAACGGCATCAAACGCTTCCGCGTACTGCAGTTCCTGGAAGGCTATCCATTCACCGCTGCGCGCGTGCAGACGATCGAGGATCCCGAAAGGGTCGACGCGGACATTGAGGGGCGCGCCCACAACCTCAAGGAACGCGCCCTCGAGATCCTGCAGCTGTTGCCGCAGGTGCCTGAGGAGATGGTCGCGGCGCTAAAGGCGGTGGAGGGTCCCGTGCGGCTGGCCGACTTCATCGCCGGGCTGATGGACATCGGCGCTGAGGAGAAGCAGGCACTGCTGGAGACTTTTGACCTCAAAGCGAGGCTCGACAAGCTGCTCGAGCTCCTGTCGCACCGGATCGAGGTACTGAAGGTTTCGCGCGAGATCGACGTGCGCACCCGTGAATCGATAGACGATACCCAGCGCAAGCACCTGCTGCGCGAGCAGATGCGCACGATCCAGAAAGAGCTTGGCGAAGGTGAGGAGGGCGCGGCGGAGATCGCGGAGCTCGAGAAGGCTATTGCCGAGGCGAAAATGCCCGAGGAGGTCGAGAAGCAAGCGCGCAAGGAGCTCAAGCGCCTCGAGCGGATGCCCGAAGGCGCAGGCGAGTACTCGATGATCCGCACGTATCTCGAGTGGCTGATCGAGTTGCCCTGGGCGTCCGACCCGGCGACGCCAATCGATATTGCCGAGGCGCGGCGCATTCTCGACGCAGACCACTACGGACTGGAGAAGGTCAAACGACGCATCCTCGAGTATCTGGCGGTACGCAAGCTCAACCCGTCCGGCAAGAGCCCAATCCTGTGCTTCGTTGGTCCGCCCGGCGTGGGCAAGACCTCGCTCGGGCAGAGCATCTCCAGGGCGACGGGGCGCAAGTTCGCGCGCGTGAGCCTCGGCGGTGTCCATGACGAAGCGGAGATTCGGGGTCACCGGCGCACGTATATCGGCTCGCTGCCTGGGAACATCATCCAGAATCTGCGTAAGGTCGGCACGCGCAATTGCCTGATGATGCTCGACGAAGTCGACAAGCTCGGCGCCGGTGGCTTTCACGGCGACCCGGCGTCGGCGTTGCTCGAAGTGCTCGATCCGGAGCAGAACTCGACGTTCCGCGACAACTATCTCGGGGTGCCGTTCGACCTCTCCGGAGTGATGTTCATCTGTACCGCGAACGTGCTCGACACCATACCGGGGCCGCTACGCGACCGTATGGAAATCATCCACCTGCCCGGTTACACCGCGCAGGAGAAGTTGCAGATCGCGCGCCGGTATCTCGTCCCGCGTCAGCTCACCGCGACCGGGCTTACGGCTTCGCAGTGCGAGATCAGCGACGATGCGTTGATGAAGATCGTGGACGAGTACACGCGTGAGGCCGGCGTGCGTAACCTCGAGCGCGAGATCGGCAATGTGTTCCGCAACGTCGCGGTACGCATCGCGGAAGGGAGCACACAGCAAGTCAGGATCGGTCCCGATGATCTCGCGGCCATCCTCGGCCCGCGCAAGTTCGAGGCGGAAGTTGCGATGGTGAGCGGCGTGCCCGGCGTCGCGACCGGGCTCGCCTGGACGCCGGTGGGCGGCGATATCCTGTTCGTCGAGGCTGCGCGCATGCCCGGCTCTGGCAAGTTGATCTTGACTGGCCAGCTCGGTGAAGTCATGAAGGAAAGCGCGCAGGCCGCGCTGTCGCTCGTCAAGGCGCGCTCGGGCGAGCTCGGCATCCCGCCGGAGTCGCTCGAGAAGTGCGACATTCACATTCATGTGCCGGCCGGCGCGACCCCGAAGGACGGTCCGAGCGCGGGCGTAGCGATCTTCGTTGCACTAACGTCGCTGCTGACTGGCCGGCCGGTCCGTAGCGATGTGGCGATGACCGGTGAGATCAGCCTGCGCGGGCTCGTGCTTCCCATTGGTGGCGTGAAGGAGAAGGTGTTAGCTGCCCTGCGCGCCGGCATTACGACCGTCATGCTGCCCGCGCGCAATCGCCGCGACCTTGAGGATATTCCCGCCGACGCGCGGGAGAAGCTCAAATTCGCGTGGATCGAGCGCGTAGACGATGCGATCGCGTCCGCGCTTTCCCCAACGGCGTAATTTCCATCTTCATTTTGCAGATAGTTTCAGTAACGAACTGGCGGAGTATAGATCGGTTGAGGAGCGATGCCTGCACTCGCGCTTACGTGGCCCGACGGACCGCCGAAGGCCGCTCATCTAAAGAGATCCAGCGCTGCCTGACGCGCTATATCGTGCGCGAACTCTAGCCGCTGATCCTCGCTGATCCAAGATGGGATTTTTGGAATCGCCGGGCCTGCAATGCGGCAACTGATGATCGCTGAATATTTGCTGCCGCTAAAAGGTCATCGCCTCCGCTTCACCGTTGGTTCAACCACTGCGGGACTTGCGAATTTGGGTGCGTGACTTTTGCGTGACTTTCCTGTGCATCAATGGGCATTGCTGCGCAGACTCCATGGAGCGATCAGCCGCAAGTCGTTGATTACTAAGACCCGTTGGTGTCTACAAAAGGCTACGAACCAGGGGTCGTGGGTTCAAATCCTGCCGGGCACGCCAGTTAATCAAGGGCTTGCAAGAATGCAGGCCCTTTTCTTTTCCGCGTGCTGTTCCAAAACTCATCCGGACGTACACGGGTCCACGCAATTCGCTGTGACGGTTGACGTTGTGAAAATCAGCAGCCAACATTCAGAATACGGTGCGCATTTTCATCAAGAGCGCAATCACCAAGGTCTCGGCAATGTGCTGATCACGCCGGGTGCCTCTGCCAAGCATCGACGTGGACCGGTGATTCGTCGTGCTCGGCTTGGAGGATTGCTCAATTACTATGAGCGAGCCGCCGCATAGTAGTCAGCAGAGTTTTCGAACATCACGCGATACCTGAAGGTGGGTAGATCGAGGAGCACTCGGTTGTGCTGAACGATCTGGACCGCTTCCATCCCGTAATGGACACCATCGACCGCCTGCCGCAGACTGGCGACAAGGGCATCTACCTGAAGCAGCAGCTGAAGGACAAGCTGATCGAGCACAAGCGATACATCGACAAGAACGGCCAGGATCTGCCGGAGATTCGCAACTGGAAATGGAACGCGGCGTCCCGACCGCGATCGGCAGGCAGCCATGAACGATAAGGCTGGCACAGCGAATCTCGGCGCGGTCGTCTCGGTGCGCGGAAGTGTGGTGGATATGAGGTTCGATGAGCATTTGCCGCCGATCTACTCGTTGCTGCGCGCCGTGGAACGGGAAATTGCCATCGAGGTTTTGGCGCAACTCGATGCGCATCACGTGCGTGGAATTGCATTAACGCCCACGCAGGGTCTCGCGCGCGGCATGGTGGTGGAAGACACCGGCGGCCCGTTGCAAGCGCCGGTCGGCAAGGACGTTCTCTCGCGCATGTTCGACGTTTTCGGAAGCGTCATCGACCGCCGGTCGGCGCCGTCGGCTGTCCAATGGCGCTCCGTCCATCGGGCTCCACCGCCCTTGGCACGGCGTTCCACGCAGTCCGAGCTCTTCGAGACGGGGATCAAGGTCATCGATGTGCTGATGCCGCTGGAGCGCGGCGGCAAAGCGGGCTTGTTCGGCGGGGCGGGCGTGGGCAAGACGGTGTTGCTCACCGAGATGATTCACAACATGGTCGGGCAGCACGAAGGCGTGAGCATATTTTGCGGCATCGGAGAGCGCTGCCGCGAAGGGGAGGAGCTCTACCGCGACATGAACGCGGCGGGCGTGCTGCGGAACATGGTGATGGTGTTCGGCCAGATGAACGAACCCCCGGGCGCCCGTTTCCGCGTCGGCCATGCGGCGCTGACGATGGCCGAGTATTTTCGCGACGACGAGCATCGCGATGTGCTGCTGCTTGTCGACAATATCTTCCGCTTTATCCAGGCCGGCATGGAGGTGTCCGGCTTGATGGGGCAGATGCCATCGCGCCTGGGCTATCAGCCGACCATGGGCACCGAGCTGTCGCAATTGGAAGAGCGCATCGCCAATACCGATACCGGCGCCATCACCTCGATCCAGGCGGTGTACGTCCCGGCGGACGATTTCACCGATCCGGCGGCGGTGCACACCTTCTCGCATCTTTCCGCGTCCATCGTGCTGTCGCGCAAACGGGCGAGCGAGGGGCTTTACCCGGCCATCGACCCGCTGCAATCGAGCTCCAAAATGGCCACGCCGGGCATCGTCGGTGAACGGCACTACGGCTTCGCGCAGGAAATCCGGCGGACATTCGCGCAATACGCGGAACTCAAGGACATCATTGCCATGCTCGGCCTTGAGCAGCTTTCGCCGGAGGACCGCAATGTGGTCGCCCGCGCCCGCCGGCTGGAGCGTTTTCTCACCCAGCCGTTTTTCACGACCGAGCAGTTTACCGGTCTCAAAGGCAAGCTCGTCAGCCTCAAGGACGCGCTGGACGGCTGCGAGCGCATCTTGCGCGACGAGTTCAAGGACATTCCGGAGAGCGCGCTTTACATGATCGGGACAATTGGCGAGGCGAAGGCGAAGGCCAAACCCGAACTGAAACCTCGAGCGGAAGTGGAACATGCAGCCAGCACGCATGAATCTTAGGATTCTCCTGCCCTTCAAGGTCTTCGCCGAGAAAACCGGTGTAGTGCGCATCGTCGCGGGGACTCGCGAAGGCTCGTTCGGACTCTTGCCCCACCGGCTTGACTGCGTGGCGGCGCTAGCGCCGGGGATACTGGTCTTCGAGACCGAAGCGGAAGGCGAGGTTCTGCATGGCCGTCGACGAAGGCGTCCTGGTCAAGACCGGCGCCGACGTGCTGGTCTCCGTGCGCAACGCGATCGGGGGAACGGACCTGGGCAAGCTGCGCGAGGCGGTAGAGCGGGAATTTCTGAATCTGGACGAGCAGGAGAAGAGCGTGCGTTCGGTGCTGGCGAAACTGGAGAGCGGGTTCATCCGGCGTTTCGCGGCGTTTCATCATGAGTGAAGAACCGGACGCGAAACCCAGCGGCGGGCGGGACGCAATTCAGCCATCAGGTGGGCGAGAAGGCGGCGCGCAAGCTCAAGGCGCAACGTCATGTCACGCAGACCGTCTGGTCCGGCCTGGGCATGATGGGACTGGTTGGCTGGTCGGTGGCGGTGCCGACGCTGCTCGGCGCGGCGCTCGGACTCTGGCTGGACAAGCACTATCCGGGGGGGCATTCCTGGACGCTCATGCTGCTGGCCATCGGCTTGGGCCTCGGTTGCTTCAATGCGTGGCATTGGGTGGCCAAGGAAGGCAGGGAAATACGCGAGCAAGAGGAGAATGACCATGAATGAGCCGTTGAGCCTGGCGTCCGCTTTGGTAGCGGGCGTCTTGCTCGGAGCGATTTTTTTCGGCGGTCTTTGGTGGACGGTCCGTCGGGGCGTGTCGTCCGGACAGGTGGCGCTCTGGTTTCTCGGCAGCATGCTGCTGCGGACGTGCATTGTTCTGGCGGGGTTCTTATTTTGTCCTGGGCGGCGATTGGAAGAGGCTGCTGGCGGGTCTCGCTCGGGTTCATCATCGCGCGCGTCGTCGTGACGCGGCTCACCCGGGTAGCGAAACAGCCGAGCCCATTGGCACGGAGGGCCGGTCATGCACCTTAGCCCCGACGACATCATCTTCTGGCAACACGGGTTTCTCAAACTCAACGCCACGATCGCCTTCACGTGGGGACTGATGCTCGTGCTGGCGGTCGGTTCAAGACTCGTGACGCGCAAGCTTTCCACGGGTCTGCAACGTTCCCGCTGGCAGAATCTGCTGGAAATCGTCGTCACCGCCATCAATGAGCAAATCGGGGAGGTCGGCCTGCGGCGGCCGGAGAAATATCTCGGCTTTCTGGGTACCTTGTTCCTGTTCGTCGCGACGGCGAGCCTGTTCACCATCGTTCCCGGCTATGAGCCGCCGACCGGTTCGCTCTCGACCACCGCGGCGCTGGCGATCTGTGTGTTTGTGGCCGTGCCGCTGTTCGGCATCGAGGATCGCGGGCTGGGCGGATATCTCAGGGCCTACTTGAAGCCGACGTTCATCATGCTGCCGTTCAACATCATCAGCGAACTCTCGCGCACCCTGGCCCTGGCCGTGCGCCTGTTCGGCAACATGATGAGCGGGACGATGATTCTCGCCATCCTGCTGACCATCACGCCCTTCATCTTCCCGATCGCCATGAGTGCGCTCGGACTGCTGACCGGCATGGTGCAGGCTTACATCTTCAGTATCCTGGCCACGGTCTACATCGCGGCTGCCACGCAGGTCCGCGAGCCGGAACCGAGGCCCGAGGGCTGAAAAAACACGCCAACCACGAAAGGACGCACCATGGATAGCATGACGCTCATCGCAATCGCTTCAATCGTCACCGCCGGCCTGACGATCGCCCTGGGGAGCATCGGACCTGCGCTCGGCGAAGGGCGTGCGGTCGCCACGGCATTGAGTTCGCTGGCGCAGCAGCCCGATGCCGCGACGACGATCACGCGCACCCTGTTCGTGGGTCTGGCAATGATCGAGTCCATTGCGATCTACTGCTTCGTGGTCTCGATGATTCTCATTTTCGCCAACCCGTTCTGGAACCACGTCATCGCCCAGGCGGCGGGAAAGTGAGTCATGCTGATCGACTGGTTTACCGTCGCTTGCGCAAGTCGTCAACTTCCTCATTCTGGTGTGGTTGTTGAAGCGCTTCCTTTACCGGCCCATTCTCGACGCCATCGACGCGCGGGAGAAGCGGATCGCCGCGGAGCTCGCGGACGCCGACGCGAAAAAGGCCGAAGCCCAAAAAGGAGCGCGACGAGTTCCAGCACAAGAACGAGGAGTTCGACCAGCAGCGCGCCGCGCTCTTGAGCAAGGCGACGGACGAGGCGAAAGCCGAACGTCAGCGGCTGCTCGACGAAGCGCGGAAGGCGGCCGATGCCTTGAGTGCCAAGCGACAGGAAACGCTGAGAAGCGAAGCCCAGTAACCTGAATCAGGCGATCAGTCGGCGGGCCCGGCAGGAAGTGTTTGCCATCGCGCGCAAGGCGCTGACGGATCTCGCCACGACGAGTCTGGAAGAACGCATGGGCGAGGTGTTCACTCGCCGCTTGCGCGAGATGGACGGCAAGGCGAAAGAAGGCCTCGGCGAGACCCTCAAGGCAGCGTCCGACCCCGCGCTCGTGCGCAGCGCGTTTGACCTGCCTGCGGAGCAACGCGCGGCGATACAAAATGCGCTCAACGAAACCTTCTCGGCTGAAATCCGCGTCCGGTTCGAGACCGCGCCGGACCTGGTCAGCGGGATCGAACTCACTGCGAATGGACAAAAGGTGGCGTGGAGCATCGCGGATTACCTCGCGTCGCTGGAAAAGGGCGTCGACGAACTTCTGAAAGAGAAGGACAAACCGGAAGCCAAGCCCGAGCCAGAAGCCAAAGCCGAGCCTAAGCCTGAAGAATTTAGGCCCGAAGGAAAGCGCCAATGAACATGGAACCCGAGAGCCTGCAGCGCGTGTTTGACAGCGCATTCGCGGGAATGCGCCAGGCGCGGGAGGCCTTTACGCCGCAACTCGCGCCACGGGAAGTGGGCACGATCACCAGCATCGCCACAGGCATCGCAAAGGTCTCCGGCCTCCCCGGCGTGGGTTTCGAGGAGGTGCTGAAGTTTCCCGGCGATTTGTATGGCATCGCATTCAACGTCGATGAAGACGAAATCGGCGTCGTTCTGCTGGGCGACTACTGGCAGTTGCATGCGGGCGATGAAGTCGAACGCAGGGGCCACGTGATGGACGTGCCGGTGGGAGACGGATTGATCGGACGCATCATCGATCCATTGGGCCGGCCTCTGGACGGCAATGGTGCGGTGGTCTTCCAGCGCGCGCCTGCCCATCGAACGCACGGCCCCGCACATCATGGATCGCGCGCCCGTCACCGTACCGCTGCAGACCGGCATCAAGGTCATCGATGCGCTCATCCCCATCGGGCGCGGCCAGCGCGAGCTGATCGTCGGCGACCGGCAGACGGGCAAGACCGCGATCGCGCTCGATACGATTCTCAATCAACGCGACCAGAATGTGTTGTGCGTCTATTGCGCCATCGGCCAGCGCGCGTCCGGCGTGGCCAAGGTGGTCGCCGCCCTGCGCGAAAAAGGCGCGATGGATTACACCATCGTGGTCGTGACCGAAGGCAACGATCCGCCGGGCCTCGCCTACATCGCGCCTTACGCCGCGACCAGCATCGCGGAGCATTTCATGGAGCAGGGCCGCGACGTGCTGGTCGTTTACGACGACCTCACGCATCATGCGCGCGCCTATCGCGAGCTGTCCCTGCTTGCTGCGCCGCCCGCCCGGACGGGAAGCTTTTCCCGGCGACATCTTTTACATCCATGCGCGGCTGCTCGAGCGCGCGACGCACCTGCGCCCGGAACTCGGCGGCGGATCGCTGACTGCGCTGCCGATCATCGAAACCGAAGCGCAGGACATTTCCGCCTACATTCCGACCAACCTGATTTCCATCACGGACGGGCAGATCTACCTCTCGCCGTCGCTGTTCGAATTGGGCGTGCTGCCCGCGGTCGATGTCGGCAAATCCGTCTCGCGCGTCGGCGGCAAGGCGCAGCGGGCGGCCTACCGCGCCGTGGCGGGCGACCTCAAGCTCGCCTATGCGCAGTTCGAGGAACTCGAGACCTTTGCCCGCTTCGGCGCCCGCCTGGATGAAAATACGCGCAAGATCATCGAGCATGGGCGGCGAATCCGTGCCTGCCTCAAGCAGCCGGAATTCGCGCCGGTGTCCGTGGCCGCGCAAATCGCCGTGCTGCTGGCGTTGACCGCGGAACTCTTCGACGGCATTCCGCTTGATCGGATGACGGATGCCGAACACGCCGTGCGCGAGGCGGCGGCGGACATCCCGGCCGAGGTGCGCGCGCGATTCGATACCGCCGAGAAATTGAGCGACGAAGATCGGGCGACGATCATTCGGATCGCCCGCAACGCGCTCGCGCGCTTTCAGCCGCAGCCGGCAATCCGGGGAAAGGCGATGAGCGATACCGCCGCGAGCCTGCGCCGCAAGATCGCCAGCGCCGGAGAGCTCGAATCCGTGGTGCGCACGATGAAGGCCATGGCCGCTTCGAGCATCGGGCAATACGAGAGCGCGGTGCACTCCCTGGATGATTATTATCGGACGGTGCAACTGGGCCTGGCCGCGTGTTTCCGGCGGAGCGAGCGGCCCGGCGCGACGACGCGAGCGCAGCGCGAGGACACGGGGGCGATCGGCGCGGTCGTGTTTGGTTCCGACCAGGGACTGGTTGGCCAATTCAATGATGTGATGGTGGAGTTTGTCGTGAAGACGCTGGGAAGTCTGCCGGGTAGGAAGACTGTCTGGGCGGTCGGCGAGCGCATTCAGTCGCGCCTCGCGGACACCGACCTGGTGCCGGAGGAACGCTTCATCCTGCCGAATTCCATCGGCGCGATTACGCCGCTGGTCGGGCGGATTCTGATCGAGATGGAAACGCATCGCGAAAAGGGCGACATCGCGCAGGTTTACCTTTTCCATAACCGCCCCGAGTCCGGGGCGATTTATGCACCCGTGAGCCAGCGGCTGCTGCCGCTGGACGATGCGTGGCGGCGCGATCTGGCTGCGATCCGCTGGCCGACCGGAAATTTGCCCGAGGTCATGAACGGCGGGGAGCATGACGCTGCTGGCGTTCGTTCGCGAATATCTTTTTGTCTCGCTGTTCAGGGCGTGCGCCGAATCCCTGGCAAGCGAAAACGCCAGCCGCCTGGCTGCGATGCAACGCGCGGAAAAAAATATCGACGAACTGCTGGAGGACCTGAACCGGACGTTTCACCGCCTGCGCCAGAGCGGTATCGACGAGGAATTGTTCGACGTCGTCTCCGGCTTCGAGGCGCTGGCAGGGCCTGGGCGACGACAATGAATGAGACTCCACCGGTACTCCAAAGGCTCATCGATCTGGGGCGCTCACTGGAGCCGGTTACCGTTGCGGTTTGCCATCCATGCAGCGATGTCTCCCTTTGTGGCGCAGTGGAAGCGGCCCAAGCGCAGTTGATCGACCCGGTTCTAGTCGGCCCGAGCGCGAAACTACAAGCCGTTGCGGATCATGCGGGCATCGATATTTCGTCTTACCGCCTTATCGCTACGGCCCACAGCCACGAGTCGGCTGCACGTGCGGTAGCTCTCTGCCGATCCGGCGAGTGTGAAGCGCTAATGAAAGGTAGTCTGCACACCGACGAGCTGATGCACAAGTTACCCACCCTGACACAGGTTTGCGCACGGAGAGGCGCATTAGCCATGTATTCCTGATGGAGGTAGCGACCTATCCGAAGATGCTCCTGATTACCGACGCTGCCATAAACATTTATCCGACGCTCGAGGACAAGTCGCATATCGTACAGAACGCCATCGATCTCGCTCATACGCTGGGCATCCCACAGCCCAAAGTCGCTATTCTGTCGGCCGTGGAAACGGTCGATCCAAAGATACTCTCGACTAGCGACGCCGCCGCGCTATGCAAAATGGCCGACCGCGGGCAGATCGCCGGCGCAATCGTGGATGGGCCGTTAGCATTCGATACCGCGATCAACCCGGAAGCGGCCCGGATCAAGGGATTGGTGTCGGCCGTTGCGGGGGTGGCAGATATTCTGGTGGTTCCGGATCTGGAGTCCGGCAACATGCTGGCCAAACAACTGGAATATCTCGCCAATGCCAAGGCGGCGGGAATTGTGTTGGGGGCGCGCGTCCCCATTATTCTGACCAGTCGTGCTGATAGCGCCGAAACCCGGCTTGCATCGTGCGCCGTGGCCGTCAAATTGGCTCACGCCAGACGGCAAGGTAAGGCAGGCGTGCAATCAATAGCAGATACCGCTTTATCGAATTTCATCGGACGCGAGCCATGACCACCCCGCCGCAGGCAGGTAGGCAAAAAGCCGGCGCCGACCCCTCTGATCTGTGCACGCTTAGTTCAACGGCCCGTACTGGCCTGTCCCTCCCTTGTAACCGCCATCAATCGTCGCGACATCACACACGTGGTTGCGAACACCATCAGTACTGAAGTATCCGAGGCTGACGTTCTCGACGAGCAGGGTGTTGGTGTTCAAGTACACCCACGGTGTCGGGCCATTGCGGTGATCGCGACTTTGGAACCACCAAGTTTCACCCGTCGTGATGAAACTGTCATTGATGCCGTCGCCGTCGAAATCACACGAAGCAGAAAGATGCGCCGGATCGAACCACGAGTGCACTCCAAGCAGATTATAGGTGGGATTATCAGGCGGGCCGACGCCGAGCAAGAGCCCGTCGCCGAACATGACCACTGCATCACCCGTGTATGGATTCCCAAGATGACAGGACGACTCATCAGGACCTAGAGAGCGGTGAGCAAAGACATTGGACTGAACGACGGCGCCGTAGGGCTGCAGCTCCGGCGTGCCCATCAGCTTGATCGCTGGCGCGCCCGGCCACGAAAACGAGTTCCAGCGAATGTCGATGTCATGCGCTGCCGGAGTGCCAGGAGGACAGGACCACGCGGGCGCAGGGGGGCATCTTCTTCCGTGCATGTCGAAGACCTGCTCCTCGTTATGGAACGCGAGGTTTCTGTAAGCCCGGTATCCAGTGCCAAAATTCCCGTCAGTGGCGATGGCGTGGAAATGGTTATCAAAGACGTTGCGCTCGATCAGGGCGTGGCCCCCCAACCCCATGTCTACTCCGTAGCCCTCGAATGGCGTACCCAAGAAGTTGTCGTGAAAATAGTTGTCGTGGATCCATATGGGCTCGGGGTCGACGGGATAGTGGATCCCTGACGAATCCGACCACGCTCTCTTCGTCCAGGTATCCCATACTCGTCCGGCACGGTTCTCTCCAAACCCAACGTCCTCTGGGCCAAACACGCCCACCGCATAGGTAGTCCAGCCGTCCAGCTCGTTATGGTCGATTTCAATGTTCATCCTGTCGTACAAGCGAACTGCGGCGGTGTATCCCTGCGGGTGATCCATAGTTCTCCACGCATCTGGCGGTGCTCCCGGTCCCTCAATGCGCACGCCGCTAATGCGTACGTGATCGCCCATGATCTGGAACAAGGGGTAGGGCCAATTGGAAGCATTGAACGGACCCGGCTTGACGTACAGGCGCGGACCCGGCTGGAAGGGCTTCCCTGGTTCGGCAACACGCTCGCCAATCAATTGGACCCCATCCGCGATGTGGATCGCGCCGCCCTCTTGTGGGTCTCCCAGATGAGGGGTCAGGTCCAGCTCTACACCGTTCTTGACGATGACGGTGGTATTCGGTGTCCCCAGGGCTTGCACGAGCAGGGGCGCCAGATTGTTCGCATCGATTGTGACCCGGTTGCGGCATGGGCGCACCAGAGTGAAACCCGCTGCCCGACCCCCAGTCGGAGCCGTCATGAGCGAAGTTGATGGGTTCGCCACGTCGAAACACTTGAGATTGGCCAGGGGCAGGCTCACCGCGACCTTGATCGGGGCGGAATAAATCGCGCTGTTGGGCCCCCACGCAACGATCAGCATATAGACAGTGTTAAACGCGGGCCGCACTTGCAGCGACCCTTGGGGCTGCGCCGCGACTCCTATGCTCGAGGTCCAGATGGCCCAATCCTGCGGAGCGCCAGGGCTCAGGTTGATCTGCGGTCTTGCCAAGACAATCATCGAGAAGGAGTAGCCACAACCACGGGGCGTTTGGACACTCCAACTTCAGACCTCCTGACATTGGGTAACGCGAAACTGTCCGGTTTCGGCCGCCGATCAGGGCGTTGAAGCGGGCGCTGATGCGGCGCTGCGCTTGACCGGCGAGCCGGGAAACGCGAGGCCAATGCGCGGTGCCTCGCGCACTGCGAAGCGCATGCGCAGCTGCGAGCCGGGGAAGACTGTCGCCGTCTGATCGAGGATGTCGCACAGGGCCTGTGCGGCGCGCGTTCGATGCGGAGAGCTCAGCGGCGCCAGCGTAATGTGTAGCTCAGTTTCGGACACGCAGATGTCGCCCGCGGCGGTGAAGATCTCGTGCAGCAGCGTGCGTCCCTCCTGCTCGGCACGGGCATAATGCGGCCGCAGCAGCGCCAGCAGATCGCTCTCGGCTTGGTAAGCCACCATCTTGATGATGTCGGTCAGATGCTTGCGTTCGGTGGCGAGCTTGACCACGGTGCCCTCACTGAGGTCGCGGATCTCGATACGCTGGGGAAGCGTCTGGCGTTGCTCGATGATCTGCGCGAGGCGAGCGCGCGCCGCGCGTAGCTTTTTGCCGAGGCGACCGTGGGCGATCTTGAAGCCGCGCATGCTCGGCCGCTGTTGCTCGGTGTTGTTGGCGGCGGCGGCGCCGTATTCTCGTTCGATGCCGGCCACTTCGCTGCGCGCGATGCGGATCTGCTTGTCGAGCACACGGCGCTCGGGGTTGGGAATGGTACGGGTGGGATCTTCCGCTTCGATCCGATAGTCCACCAGCGCATCGAGGAGGAACTCTTCGCGCATGTACTTGAAGAAGTTCTCCTGGCGCCAGCGCTCGAACATGCAGTAGGCGAGCTCGATGTCGCGCAGGTCCGCGCGACTGGTGATCACCTGGGTCTGATGGCCGGTGTCGCATAAGCGGGTGATCTGCCGCAAGCGCAGCTTGCCGTTGAGGAACCGTACCGGCTGATCGTGCAGCTCGTAGCTCACCCAGCGCCCATCGAGCTTCGCGCGGCGACGCATGAACCGCCGCGCATGGATGCGCCGGCCCTTGCCTTTGCGATAGGTAAGGATATCGAAGCCGTTCTGGATCATTTGGTGGAACAACTTGGGACTCCAGCCGCCGCGGTCGAACACGATCGTCACCCGCCGTTCGCCCACAACGCCGCGCACCTCTTGCAGCAGACGCGGGAAGGCTCGGCTCAACGCGGCGTTGACTTCGCCGGTGATCACCAGCAGCGGATCGCCAGCGCGATCGTTGACCCAGTAGTCGGTGGTGGCGGGCATGGCCAGATGGCGGCGCGCCACGTACGCCTGCGAGATGGGGCGTTGGCCGTGATAGGCGCGGACGTGACCGTCGACGTAGAGGAACCCCATCAGATGTCCACGCTGAGCAACCCGTAGGCGCGCCAGCTCCGCGCCCAGTTGCTCGGCACGCTGATACGCGGCAAGCCGGGTGAGCTTGCGCCGGAGGGTCTTCACTTCCGGCGCCCGATCCAGCCCCAGCACTCTGCCGAAGGCGGCGGGGTCGTGCTCTTTGAGCTGCTCGGGGCGCTGGATGCGTGAGAGCGCCATGAGCAGCAGCGTGAGCAACGTCGTGCGCAGCCCATAGAAGGCCGGGCCGATTTCACCATAGAGCTTGCGACTGAGCCGCCACAGCCCGCTTTCCACCAGCGCGGGAAGCGCGAGCAGTACGCCCGCCCCGCGTACCTGCGCGCCGGCGCGGAACAGCGGTGCCGCATCATCGAGCAACCCAAGATGGGCGAGCTGGCGATCGAAGGTGCGATCGCTCGCGTCGCGGTCCAGACTCATCGGCACTGGCTCGTCGTCGGCGACGCTGACCTCATCCCCGTCGCCGGCCGGATCATTGGCGGATGGCGATGGCTGATGACTCGAGTGCTCGCCACCCGCTTCTGCCGATGCGACTGCAGTCGGTGACGCGGGCTCGCTCGCCGCCGCGCTCGCGATCGCGCTTAACGCCAATTGCTCGACCTCGCTGTCCTGCGATGCCCCCACCAACTTCCTGATCGCCATCTCGCTCACGCCCAGGCGTTGCGCGATCGCGCGATTGCTCAGCCCTTCGTTCTTCAGCCGCTCGATGGTGCGCAGCCGCTTGCTGCGGATACGCCGTCGACCATGACGCCAACCCTCCGGGCGTCCCAGCGCGGCCATGCCGCCCTGCGCATAGCGCTGCTGATAACGGCGCACCGTGCGCTCCGAGCGCTCGAACGCACGTGCAACCTCGGCCTGTTGCGCGAATCCGGCCTCGATTAAGAACACCATCGCATAGGCCTCTGCCACTGCATCACCGGCGCAGTAGTGATGCACCGGTAATCCCGCAACGACGATCACCCGCTGATCCGCTTCGACACGCAAGCTGCAGCGCGCGTTGATCACGACGGTGTTTGACGGCGCCGCAGAGGGCAGCGCCAAGGCGAGTTGGGCGCTCATGGCCCAAGCTAAAGCGGACAGCTTTGGGTTCGCAACCTCCTGCCAACAATCTTCGTCGCTTCAGAGCGTTACATCCGGTCGCTCTCAAAAACCGGACAGGTATTGGTTCGCACCCGGCCGCGCGCAAAAGCCAGCAAATTCAGGCACCATTAACCGGCTATGTCAGGAGTTCTGAACTTAGGTTCGTACTCGTGCCGAGGCCAATGCTCGGCGACGCTGCAGCGAAACTGATCCGCGGGCCGAATCGACACGGGTCGAAAGCGCCTCCGGTGAGGCCGTGCTGGTTCAGGTCGGCCGCTAGCGCGGTCCCGGCGAGTGAGGTAGGGGAGATCGCGATCGCCAGCGTCAAACTACGGATCAGGCAGCCGGGGGCCTTGATCTTCGTCGCGAATGCACTGAGTTCCATCGTCGTCTCCCTGGAGGTTGATAGGAGAAAACCTGGTCGCCTCGTAATCCGACGAATTCCATGACGGTGCTTGTCTGGCGCAGCCGTCGTAAACATAAATGGTACGCCTGCACGGCCTGTACGCGTACGTGAATATTAAGTGTCACCCTGCGGGATTTCCCGTGATTGGCCCCCCCTGATTTCCTAGGATTGGGACCACCCGATTTCCTGGGAATGGACCCACCCGATTTCCTCGGAATGGGACCACCGGCCGGAGCCGCTTTTCGGGCCCGCTGGCGTGCGATGTTGCGCGCTGTCGCGGCTTCAGGAGCGGAACGGCGATTGCGATGTCAACAGAGGCGCATTTTTCGGGGGTAGTCCTCAGTCCAGCCGGTGCCCGATCGTGGCGCCAGCTTCTTCTCCGGCGTTCGCTTTTCCGCAATCACACTCAATCGCGGGGCTTCGGCGTCCTGCTCACGCAGCGATCCGCTATCGTCGTGCATTTTTTCGCACGGGGGAGCTCGATGGCGCGGAGGGAATTGACGGTGCACAGACATGAAGAAATCAAACGGCGCCTCGCCGATGGTCGCAGCGTCCGCGAGATTGCGAGCGCCTTGAGTTGTTCACGCCGCTTGGTGCGTGAGATCCGCGACGGGGTGCGCCTGACACACCAGACGGCGCTCGCCGCGGATCCCTTGTGGATGTCGCAGCTCGAGTGGCCGGTGATCATCCACGATCTGGGACTCGGTCATCCCCTGAAGTTCATCTGGCAAGAAAAAGCGCAGTCGCTGACGACGTATTCGAACTTCTGGAAGCAGTTCTATCGCAAGTTTCCGCAATACCGCGAGGCCAGCATCACAGCGCGAACCTTCGAGGCCGCCGAGCGCGTCGAGGTGGACTACGCCGGGGATCCGATCGAGTGGTACGAGATCAAGACGGGCGAGATCCGCAACGCCTACGTATTCGTCTCCGGCTTGGGCTTCAGCCAATTGCTGTTTGCTTGGGCGGCCGAGGACATGAAGAGTCGCAACTGGATCGGCAGCCATCGACGCATGTATGCCTACTACGGCGGCGTGCCCCACGTCACGGTGCCCGATTGTTTGCGCCAAGGTGTCGTCAAGTGTCACCTCTACGATCCGGACCTGAACGAAGACTACGTTTGGCTCACGTTAGGCTTACCCCGTCACGGTCTTACCTGTCTTGCCATCACCTCATGATTGAGCAATCGGCGGAAGTCCTCCTTTCCTAAGCCGGACAAGCCGGAACCAAACAGGTTAAAGTTTTGGGCACACGAAGCGGATGGGCGAGGTGACGGCGATGGAACTGCTCACTGAACGCTACGCGGACCGGCTGACTGGGGTGTTGTCGTGCTACGACCGCATGGTGATCACTGGCACGTTGCCGGGTGTGTGCTTTGCCGAGGGCATGACGAGCTTCCTGCGCTCGCGTGGCATCCGCATCTTCGACTACCCGCAATTCGCGCTGCCGCTGCGCGAGCGCATCCGCGAGAACGCGCAGGCGCTGGCCGCGAAGCACGCTGCGACGATCGAATACGTTGCCAAGGCCCACCTCCGCAAAGAAGATCTGGTGGCCAAGGTGCTGGCCACCCGCGGCGAGGCGCCGGGACTGGTCCATGTGCTGTCGGCGATGGAGACCTGCGCGACCTACCGGTCCTGGCACGACAAGGGCAGCGGGCGCACCTTCCTGCGCCCCGACACCACCAAGTGCCTGCACTACTACTTCTACTGGATGGACCGAGAGCTGGGGCTGATCTATGTGCGGGTGCCGACCTACTGCCCGTTCCGGTTGCAGGTGTACTGCAACGGCCACGGCTGGCTGGCCCGCCGCCTGACGCGTGAGGGGATCGACTTCGCTACTGCCGACAACGCCTTTGTTCGCATCGCCGACTTCACCCGGGCGCAGGCCTTGGCCGATGGCCTCAATCCCGACCTCCTGCATCGGCACCTGAACCATTACGCCCGGCTGTGCTGCCCGGTGCTCGACGAGTTCGGGCAGACCTACCACTGGAGCATCATGCAGATCGAGTACTCCACCGACCTGCTGTTCAAGAGCGAACAAGTGCTGGCGCCGCTCTATGCGCAGCTGGCCCGCGAGGCGGTGCTCTCGGTCAAGGCCGAGCAGGTGAGCACCTTCCTGGGCAAGAAGATCACCCCGCAGGTGGCAGCCGAGATTGGCTCGCGCCTGAGTACGCGGATCGAAGGCACCTGTATCAAGCATAAGCTCGGGTCGTGCTCGGTCAAGCTGTACGACAAGTTCGCGCGTATCCTGCGCATCGAGACCACCACCAATGATGTCTCGTTCTTCAAGCACCACCGCAAGGTGGAACATCGCGGCGGTCACGCCACCCGCGAAGTCGCACCGCTCAAGAAGTCCATCTACAGCCTGATCGACCTGCGGGAGATCTTGCTCGCCTGCAACCAGCGCTATTTGGAGTTCCTCTCCAGCCTGGACGACCACAGCCCCGGCCAGCGCCTGCTCGATCGCGTGACCCACCCCAAGCCCGACGGCGAGCGCTCCTGCAAGGGCCTCAACTTCTTCGATCGCAACGATCAGGCTCTCCTGCGCGCCGTCCAACGCCCAGAGTTCAACATCCATGGCTTGGCGCGAGCTGATCTGCTGCGGCTGCTGCCCGCCATGTCGCCCTCCTCGCTGTCGCGGCAACTGCGTCGCTTGCGCGTCCTCGGATTGCTCAAGCGCGCGGCCAATACCTACCGCTATTACCTCACTCGCAGCGGTCGCTTGGTCATCGCCGCCTGCGAGCGACTGTCCACGTTCGCCATCACACCAGCATTGACTCGCGCTTGACTTCATCATCATCAATCTGTGCCAGATTGCAGAACTTTAAGGTCGTAAGAGACTAAACGGTTCGCTCGTTCAAATTCAACCGACCGCGATCACGCGGCCTTGCGTGTCGCAACGTAATCGTGCTGGTAGCTGCGGTCGCGGGCCAATCGAAGTCGAATTGTCGGGCCTAGAGTTCAAGGGCGCAGCCGGACCTCTGATCTTCTGGCTCCTTATCTTCCTGTCGGTTCAACTTGGCTTCAAGCTGTTTTGGGCTGGTGTTCCTCTTTGACGCCTTAACGCCTGCATCGAGCGGACAGCATTCAGCCTACTGAACCGCCCCGGTTTTTTCGGAGAGCTCCGAGTGTGAGTCAGGCCGCCATCGGCAGCTGACTCGATGACTGATGATAGGTGGCCTCGAGTTCCGCCGGCGGAATGTTGTCGATCGGTTCGAGCAGCCGGCGATGATTGAACCAGTCGACCCATTCCAGGCGTCGCGTAGTCAACGGCCTCCAGAGTTCGCCACGGACCGCGGCGGTAAATGATCTCGGTCTCGAACAGGCCGATGATGGTTTCGGCGAGTGCGTTGTCGTAGGAATCGCCCACGCTGCTCACCGACGGCTGGGCACCCGCCTCGGCGAGACGCTCGGAGTAGCGAATCGGCAGTGCGCGAGCGATTCCTACCGCAGGCTGGTCATCGATTTCCGGATGCTGCAATCGATGAGTCGCCGGGCCGGGCCGCCCGATCCAAGATGAAAACGCGATAAGAGCACAAAAAGTGTCGTGTTAACCGACCAGGTTGGCCACGCTTTGTGTCGGCAAGTTGATGGAGGTGCACGTACCGCAATACTCGTCCCATGCCCGATCTCCTCGAATCCGGGAAGCTGCAGCTCTCGCCCTAAGAAGCGAGCTGCTATCGCCGCCGCGTGGGCGCGCGACTACTGAATGCGCGGGAATGAGGTAAGATATTTGGATGGGAGCGGCAGACATTCTTGCAGATATCCTTCGCCTCCCGGCGGAGGAGCGTGCTCGCCTGGCGCTTGAGTTGATCCGCAGTCTCGACGGCGAACCGGAGGTCGGCGCTGCGCAAGCGTGGGAGGCCGAGATCCAGCGTCGTGGCGCTGAGGTCGACCGCGACGCTGCCGATACGATGACGCTCGACGAGTATCGCGCGCACGTCCGCAAACGCCGCGTCGCTCGTGCGAATCGTTGAAGCTTCGGATCCATCGACTCGCGGTCGCCGAGATCGATCACGAGGTCGACTATTACGAGTCGTGCAGCGCCGGGCTCGGCGCCGAGCTCGAAGACGAGATCGATGCTGTCCTTGAAACGATCCTCCAGTTTCCGTACGCAGCTCCTCAGTGGAAAGATCGGCGCGACCGCCGGGTCGCGGTGTTGGATCGCTTTCCGTTTACGCTCGTGTATCAAATCAAGGACGAGGAGATCGTGATCATCGCGCTTGCACACACTAGCCGAAGCCCGGGCTACTGGGCACGGCGACGCTGACGCGCGTACACCCGTACACGGGTCCGGGTGCAGCCCCGCGCAGCCATACTCGAGATCCTCGGATAGTAGGCGCACACACTGGTCGGCACAGAAACGATCAGGGCTCGCGCTTCGATGACTAGACCGAAACGACCTCGCGCCAGTGCCCAGATTCATCCTGCCGGGCGCGCCAAATAATCAATGGCTTGCAGCGATGCGGGCAGTTGTCTTTTTCGGATAGGCCACATACCGATACCATCGCGCCATCAGCGGCGACGGCTCCGACGACAACATCGTGCTGTGGATCCTGCGCACGATCGACGAGGTCGTCCCCGGAATTGATTCGAACGTCTTCCTGCGCGTCGAGCAGCGCGCGCCGGCGCCGGGGCGGGACGCGGCCCTACATCCGCAAGACGTGCGAGCGCGACCGCGTAGAACGGCCTACAAGCGACGATCTGCCTCGCGGGTCGGTTTGCTTACTCTGTTTGGCGCGAAGCATCCTTACGCGCAGGATCCTTCGTCATCTTTGTACAGTCATCGAAGAGAGGGATGACTCCGGTCGCTATGAGGATCCCCAGTACGATAGCAAGGCTGATTCCGAACACAATCAGCAGAGTCCCAAATGTTTCGATGCTCATTACTTGCTCCTCTACCTCGAGCCTGATGCAAGGATCGCACCACGGAGCCGCAATCGGTCCCGCGGCCGACGCCCGGACGTGCCGGCAGAGCTAACAGTTTGTAAACGACGACTTGCTATCCGCACGGAAAAGATGCGCCGCCCACCCTCGCGAACCGCGGCACGGTGCTGCGGTTCGCGGCCGGACGGGGCGTTAAAAGAACGCGTACGCGGCAACTTTTGATTGTGAGTGCCAGAGACCCCCGTGCGCCGAGGCTTGAAGCGCCGACTGCTTGGTGTGCCCGGGGAGCTTGGCGTCGCTGGCTAGCGCCAGCGCCCCCGCGTCCGTGGCATCGACGACGATCGAGGCCGGCGGCCACGCCGGTCGCGGAGGCGATGCAGCAGGTGTGCGTCGAGCAGCCTGTTGCCAGTGGGACGGCGCCGACGCCATCCGCGTCCCGTGCACCGACCCTGCAGCGGACTGCAGCAGCGATCGTGCCGAAGGCCGATCGGAGGGCAAAGGGCAATCAAAGGATAGACGTCGCGACCGGCGCGGCCGCTGCGCAAATGCCTTTGCGCGGTGATCGGGCCGGTGACAAAGCGCCCCCCTCGATCCCTGCGCCGGCCGTGATCGCCGTGGCGCCGACCGACGCGGCCGCGTGGGTCGTGCCCGCCACTCCAGCAATGTCAACGCCCGTTATCGCGGCAGCGCCAAGCGTTTCGAGCCCGGAGACCCCGATGCCGTCGCCGCGAGACACTGGCGACGCAGCGCGCGCGCAACGACCAAACGGCGTCGGAGCGAGCCGTTGAACTTGCCAATCCCGATCCTTCCAAGCACGAGGAGCAACGGCAGGCGGAGCAGCTGGACGCGGCACGGCGGGACGCCGCCGGTCATGAAGCGGCGCAGGCCGAGAATGCGCGCCTGGAGGCCGAACGCCAGGAGGCAGAACGACAGGCGACCGAGCTGCAAAGGGCCGCACAGGTTGAGGCTGCACGCGTTGAGGCTGCACGCGTTGAGGGGGTTGAGGCCCCTCGGGTTGAGGATGCAAGACGGGAAGTAGCGCGTCGGGCGATGGGACGACAGCTGGACGAGGAAGCTGCCCGGCGTGAAGCAGCAACGGCTTCAGCAGGCACTTCACGCTCGCTGCCCCCTCCGTGGAGCAGCGCACGTCGATGCAGGCTCTTCGGTCGCACTGACCCCAACGCGGAACTCATCCTGTACGCAGAAGCCTGGGCCAGGAAGATCCAGCTCAACACGACGTTCGATATGATCCGCGAAGCGGCGAAGCAGCCTCACACCGATCCCATCGTGTGGGTGGCCCATTCGTAGCGACGGCTCGGTGGAGTCGGTGACCTTCGTTCTATCCAGCGGCGTGGCGGCCCTCGACGAAGCGATACGACGCGTGGTGCACAGCCAGACGCCCTACCAGGTGTTCCCGCTGGCCCTGGCCCACGAGTACGACGTGATCGAGATCCGCCGAACCTGGTACTTCGACGTGGCGATCCGGCTGTATTGATGGGACAGCGACAGGCGTCAGGCGATTCTCAATGCGTTGGCTTGGGTCCCCGACCTGCTCCCCCAAGCTCTGCGGGACCTTTTGTCCCGACGGTACGCTCTAATCATTAGCTTGGGAGATCAGCCGGCGGTCGATGGCCGAGCAGTTCAAAAGCGCGCCGCCGGTCACTTCTATTTGAGGCATTGCATGGGACTGTCCTGGCAACAAGGTCCGCTCGCACCGGGAGCAGTCGGCCGGTTTCTCGTGCCTGAACCGCTGCCCACGAGACTGTTGTACGCCGAGCCGTTGCGCCGGCGCATGCGCGTGCGCTTCGGCGGAGCTTGGATCGCTGATAGCGAGCATGCCGTCCTGCTTTTCGAACCGGGCCGCTATCCGGTAGCCTACTTCCCGGAGACCGACGTCTCGCCACGCGCCGTCGAACGCACCGAACATACCACCCGGCACCCCGACCTCGGCCTCACGTCCTGGTACGCAGTCCGGGCGGGCGAGCGCACCGCGCAGCGAGGGGCGTGGCAGCACATCGGCCTGCCCGCCCATGCGAGCGAGTTGCAGGCGCGCGTCGCGTTCGCCTGGCGGGCCATGGACGCTTTCTACGAAGAAGATGAACGAATCGTCGGCCATGCCGCTGACAGCTACCACCGCATCGACATTCGCCGGGCCTCCCGTAACCTCGTGGTTCGCCATCGTGACCGTATCATCGCCGATACCACGCGGCCACGCGTCCTCTACGAGTCCGGCTTCGCGCCGCGCTGGTACGTTCTGCGCGCCGACATCGACGAGTCCGCCCTCACCCCAGTGGAACACCAGACCTTTTGCCCTTATAAGGGGCTCTGCAGCTACTACGACATCGGCGACGCCCGTCTGGCGGCATGGTCATATCCTGACGCCTATCCCGAGGTCGGCCGCATTTCCCAGCTAGTGTCGTTCGAGCCGGACATTGTCTCGGTACATCTCGATGGCACCCAGCTCCAGCTCGAGCCGGGTCAGACGGTGGTCGCGCACGGCCCCGATCGCGACCTCACCGTCGGCGAGGCGCTCCGCCCCGCGAACAGCCATCAGCGAGCACCCGGCGGCGGGCCCGAAGCTCCGGCGAGCGCTTCTGTGTGAAGGTTTGGGACGTTGTTGCTGGGCATGAATCTGCATAACCGTCATTCGCGCGAAGCCTGCCCCCGAGCGTCTCAGTCGGGGGCGGGGGAATCCAGCACTTTGGCTCGAGCAGTCCAAGGCGACGGCGCAACGACACTGGGTCCGCGCCTGCGCGGGGTCGACGAAGGCGGCAGGCGTTTTGCGCATTCGTCTCCGATACGACGTCTTGACGATTGACAGGGGAGGGTTTCCGATTCTCACCGGAAGCGAGCGAGATGGCTCGACTGCTATCGGTCAATGTCGGACTTCCGCGCGACATCGAGTGGAAGGGTCGCACGGTACACACCGGGATCTGGAAGGACCCGGTGCGCCGCCGCTGTCGCGTCGATCGCCTGAATCTGGACGGAGACGGCCAAGGCGACATGGCCGGGCACGGGGGTGAACAGCGCGCCGTCTTCCTCTACCAGATCGAATCGTATCGCTATTGGCAGGAGCAGCTGAAAAGGACCGACTTCGTCTATGGACAATTCGGCGAGAACTTCACGATCGAAGGATTGCCGGACGATGCGGTGTGCATCGGCGACCGCTATCGGATCGGCAGCGCCGTGTTCGAGGTCACTCAACCTCGCGTTACCTGCTATCGCGTGGGCATTCGGATGAACGAGCCGCGGATGCCGGCATTGCTGACCTCCAGCGGACGGCCGGGGTTCTACTTCCGCGTGCTGCACGAAGGCGAGGTGGGCGCGGGCGACCAAATCGTGAAGGTGGGAGAGGCGAAGGAGCGAATGACCGTCACAGAGATCAACGCGCTTCTCTATTCTCCTAATCATCCACGCGACCGGATGGAGCGCGCTTTGGGGATCGAGGCGCTTTCGCCAGGATGGCGCTCGTCGTTTCAGGCGTTACTGCAGAGCCAAACGACTGGCGCGGGGAATGGGAATGCGGGGCTCGCGCCCGCAGCAGCTGCGCATCCGGTTGCACCAGGATTTCGGCCGCTTGCGGTAACGGCGATCGTTCACGAATCCGCCGACGTCCTTTCGGTGACGATGCAGAGTCGGGACAGTGAGCCGCTGCCAGCGCCTCTCCCAGGTCAGTACGTGGTCTTGCGTCTTCCGCCGCCCTCCGGTGGCCCACTGCTCTTTCGCAGCTACTCGCTCTCGGGCCCGGTCTCGACGCAGCGATATCGGATCAGCGTGAAGGTCGAGTCGAATGGGGCGGCTGGAACCTACCTACGGAAGCATGTCCGGGTGGGGGATGCTCTCGACGTCAGCGCACCGCGCGGAAGCTTCATTCTGCAGCCCGGAGAGCGGCCGCTTGTGCTGCTCAGCGCGGGAATCGGGGCGACGCCCGTTCTAGCGATGCTGTACACGCTTGCGGAGTCTCGCTCGACACGGCAGGTCTTGTGGCTGCATGCGGCTCGCGATCATGAGCATCATCCGTTCGCCGCCGAAGTCCGCCGCGTCATGCTCGCGCTCGCACACGGCCGCAGCTATGTTTGTTACAGCAGGCCGGATTCGCGCGATAAGATGGGTGAGGATTTCGACGCTACCGGTCACCTGTCGCGATCGGTCCTCGACGAGGTCGGTGTCCCACGAGACGCGGACGTCTACCTTTGCGGGCCGACTCGCTTCATGGCAGACATGAAAGAGGCGCTCGCCAACCGGCGTGTCACGCCGGAGCGGATTCACGTCGAACTCTTCAACGGGAGCGAGTCGCTGACCCCGGGTGTGGTCGGCGCAGCGGCGCGAGCGCCGCATCTGCCGCAGGACGACGCCAACGGGGGTCCGCTGGTATCGTTCGCGCGCAGCGGCATCGCCGCACATTGGAAGCCGTCCTACCAGAGCATCTTGGAGCTGGCTGAGGCGTGCGATGTTCCAGTTCGCTGGTCGTGCCGGACGGGTGTCTGCCACAACTGCGAGATAGGTCTGGTCTCGGGGGCGGTCGCCTACGAACCGGAGCCACTCGAACAACCCGCTGACGGCAACCTTCTGGTTTGCTGCTCTCGACCGATTGGCGACGTCGTCATCGATTTGTGAAACCTGACCGCGGATGCGCGTTTCGAGGCGGACTCGATCACGCGCGGCTGCCGGAGACATCTGGCCGCAAGTGGAGGGATCAGGCCAGCGCAGATCAGACCGAAGCCGACGCGCGGCGCGACGGATCCGAATCGAGCATTGATCTTCCGGGCCAATGACTCGCTAGCGGCAGCTTCAACCAAGCTGACCATGATAATCTAACAAGTGTCTCGGCCGTGCGGCTTGTCGCCTCTGCATTGGGCGGGGCGCTCGCACATTGCACGTTGCTGCATTCGCCTACCTATATTTGACCGCTCGGCCAAGCTGATGGTATCGGTCCGCGTGCAGCTTTGGCGCTGGCTGATTTGAACGGGAATGGATGTGCCTGCCTGGACCTGGCTAATCCCCGCATTTTCGCTCGGCGTGCTCGCGGTTGCAGGCGTAGCGGGTGTCGGGCCGTTCCTTGCGGTGCTGTGCGGCATCGGACTCATTGGAGCAGTGTTCGCTGCGGTCCACCACGCGGAAGTCATCGCGCATCGCGTCGGAGAGCCGTTCGGAACGTTGGTTCTCGCAGTGGCCGTGACCATCATCGAGGCTTCCCTCATCCTGTCGATGATGGTTGCCGGTGGCGACCACATGGCCGTCCTGCCGCGTGACACGATCTACGCGGCGGTGATGATCATCTGCACCGGCGTCGTGGGCCTATGCGTACTGGTGGGCGGTCTCGCGCATCGCGAACAATCCTTCCGCGCCGAGGGGGCCGGTGCGGGGCTCGCAGCGCTGATCGTGATGGCGGCGCTCACGCTCGTACTTCCGGCATTCACGACGACCACCCCGGGTGGTACGTACAGCACCGCGCAGCTCGGTTTCGTGGCGGTCACCTCAGTCGCGCTTTGGGCGATCTTCGTCTTTATTCAAACCGTACGCCATCGGGACTACTTCATCCCTCTTATAGACGCGACCAACCCGGAGCTCCGCGCGGAGCCGCCTACGATCCGTGCGACATGGGCGAGTTTCGGCCTGCTTATCGCCTCGCTGGTGACCGTCGTGGGCCTCGCCAAGATGCTCTCGCCCACAATCGAACGCGCAGTCGAGTTGGCGGGCGCGCCCAGAGCGGTCGTCGGAATCGCGATCGCGATGCTGGTGTTGTTGCCCGAAACGTGGGCCGCGGTACGCGCCGCGCGTGCGAATCGACTTCAAACGAGCATGAATCTCGCTATCGGCTCCGCGCTGGCGTGCATCGGCCTTACTATCCCGGTGGTTGTGCTGGCCGCTGTCACCTTGAGCCTCCCATTGGTCCTAGGGTTGGAAGCGAAGGATCTCGTCCTGCTGGCGGTGACCTTCGTCGTCAGCACCATCACCCTCGGCAGCGGTCGCACTCACATGATGCAGGGAGCCGTCCATCTCGTGCTCTTCGCGGCGTTCCTGTTTCTCGCGTTCGTGCCCTGATTTGCGGAATCGCGACGCGGTCCGCCACGCGACCAGAACCACCATTATCCAGGTCGGACAGCCAGGAGCTCGCAAGGTTGAAGCTCCGCCGCGCCGACGTGCCAGTGCCTTCACGATCACTTGTGCGCGCAGAAATCCACTCCGCCGGGTCGCCATTGTATCGACACGCACCGCAGATCGACGGTTCGCTCCGGCCGGTCTGACTGCGCATTGTGCTTTTGTTTGACCCGATCAGGAGTCCGAAGACAAAGCTCGAGCGCGCCCAATACGAGGTGGTCAGGCGTATCGACCGCGCGTCATGCATCTGCAGAACGCCCGACAGTCGTAGTAGACTCGGCCCATCCAAGTCGAGACGCACTGTCCCTTTCGAGCTGGGAACATGCGTCGGCATGTACGGGTGTTCGGCACTCTTCATGTGGAGGAGGGGGTAGGCATGGGAACCGATGGCGAACACCCGCCGCTCGACCCCCGACACCTGCGGCGGGCGCAGCCGCTCAATCAGGCGTTGCCGGCAACGTGGAGATGGATCGCGCAGCTGCCTCCTGAAATCCGTCCGCTGTCGCTGCTGGACGAATTCCCCCGCGTCGCCAACATGCTCGCTCGTGCTTGGCCGGATGCGCCGAGCTTTGCAACGTGCCTGGATTCGCTGCTGCATGACCGGCGCGGCGGCCGCCGCGGCTTCCCCGGGCATGTGCAAATCGAGCTTCTGACGCTTCGCGAGTATTTCGAGGGCCGCTACCCGGCCGCGCGGGATGCTCTCGCGGGCCGTGCCGAGACGGAAGGCGAACCGGAGTAGCCAGGCAGCCGATTGGCGCTGCGGCGACGCCTGTGCTTTCCGACGCTCGGATCAACGACCGCGAACCAGCGGCACCGCGGGCGCGGCCGGCAGAAAATCCGGGCCAGCGCGCGCTGTCAGCTGACAGCGGTCGCCGGCGGGTTGCCCGCACGCCGCAGGGCGAATTCGCGAACGTGTTGCGGCGAAATCGGGTGGCTGACCAGGTATCCCTGGACCTCGTCGCAGTTGCGCTCACGCAGAAAGCGAATCTGCTCCAGCGTCTCGACGCCCTCTGCCACGACCTTCAGGCGCAGGTTGTGCGCCATCGCAATCACAGCGGATACGATCGCAGCGTCGTCGGGATCGGACGCGATGTCGGCTATGAATGACCGGTCGATCTTCACGCTCTCGATGGGAAATTTCTTGAGTCGCGCGAGCGAGGAGTAGCCGGTACCGAAATCGTCGATCGACACATGGACTCCCATGGCCCTGATCTCAAGCAAGGTTTCGGCGGCGCGCTCGGGGTGCGCCATCATCATGCTCTCGGTGATCTCCAACTCGAGCAGATCTGGAGGCAACCCTGTCTGGGCAAGGGCGTGCGCGACTTCGATCACGAGGCCGCCGTCGATGAACTGACGGGCGGAGAGGTTGACGGCGACACGAATGGGACTGGATCCCTCGGAGTGCCACCGGCAGCCCTGCGCGCATGCCTGATGCAGTACCCAGCGTGCGATCTGGCGGATGAGCCCCGAATCCTCCGCCAGCGGGATGAATGCTTCCGGCATGACCAGGCCGCGATCAGGATGCTGCCAGCGGACCAGCGCTTCGACCCCGGTAAGCGCGCCGGTCCTGATCGACACCTTGGGTTGGTAGAGAAGCAGGAACTGGTTGCCGTCGAGCGCCCGGCGCAGGCCCGCTCCGAGGATCATCCGATCCGTCGCAGGTCGGTTTCCCACCTCTGAGACGAACGCGAGGCTGTTGCCGCCGGATTCCTTGGCGCGATACATCGCGACGTCCGCATTCTTGAGCACGATCGCCGCGTCCTCGCCGTCGTTGGGAAACATGGCGGCCCCGATGCTCGCGCCGAGTCGGCATTCCTGCCCGTGCAGCATGAACGGCTCGGACAACGTCTCAAGCAACCGCAGTCCGAATTCGTTGACATCGACCTGATTGGCGACGTCTTCGGCAAGCACGATAAACTCGTCGCCGCCCAGCCTGGCGACCGTGTCCGTGTCCCTAATCGCCTTCGTCAGGCGTCTCGCCATTACTTTGAGAACTTCATCGCCGGCAACGTGGCCAAACGCGTCATTGACATCCTTGAACCGGTCGAGGTCCACGAACAACAGGGCGACCGCGCGATCGTGGCGGCGTGCGACCGCGAGCGCCCGATCTAGCCGTTCGAAGAACGCGGTCCGGTTGTTCAGACCGGTCAAGGGGTCGAAGCGCGCGAGCCGGCTGATGTCCGCCTCGACGGCCTTCTGCTTCGTGATGTCGCGGCCGATGCCGCGATACCCTTGAAATTCGCCGTTCTGAGCAAACAGGGGTTCGCCGCTGATCGAGACATAGCTGATGCTGCCATCTTCCCGCGGTTGGCCCAGAACGAGGCTGCGAAACGTCTCGCGTGCTTCGAGGCAACGCCGGTGCGCCTCCCACCCACCCTCGGGCGGCTCGACCTGGGGCAACTCCCATGCCGTTCGACCAAGGTGTTTCTCGATTGTCGCCCCGATGGGGTCCGCCAGATTGCCGCCGACCGCAACGAAGCGGAACTGCCCATCCTGGTCCCAATGCCAGTCCGAACCGAGCAACGTCAGACTGCGAAAACGCGCCTCGGTCGCTGCCAGGGCCGTCATCTTTCTTCGCAATATAGACTCGGTCACCCTCGGGTCTTGTGGTGCCGCGTCCTGGCGCGCCAGTTCGGGCTGTAATTCGTCGTGCGACTGGCCGAAGAAATAGCGCGTTTCGCTCCCCGCGACGACGGTGTCCACGGGTCGGCTACCGCCGAACCACCTCAAGGGGCGACGCAAGAGACCGAGCAGCCCTTCCACGCTCCATCGTTGGCCGGGTCGCTCCTGCGGGACGACATCCGCCGCACGCGAATGCGTCGACGGGACGCTCGGCTGCCGCGAAACGGATGCTTTTCGATCGGGGGAAGTTGGTCCAGTCCGTCCAGGGCTGCGGGATCCGGCGCCAGCTTCGCGGGGGAAAGGCTGATTTCGCATGGTGGCGGGGCCCAAGCGTCGCATCACATGCAAAAAACGGGCCACATGGCCAGCGCATTCCCCGCTCGCTGGTTACAATTCGCATCGGGACACGGGAACCGGCGTCATGGGGAAGCGAAATTGCGCGCCTCGAAGTCGTCTAAGCTCATCCCATGTCTGCCGCTGGAGCCAAGCCGGTGAGCGACGAGCCGTCCAAACGCGCGCGCGAAACGGTGGGGGCCGTTTACCGCTCCGAATCGCGGCGCGTCTTTGCCACACTCGTGCGCCTGCTCGGCGACTTCGATCTCGCTGAGGAGGCGCTGCACGACGCATTTCGTGTGGCGCTCGAGCAATGGCCGCGCGATGGCGTCCCGGCGAATCCCCGGGCCTGGCTCGTGTCGGCCGGCCGTTTCAAGGCCATCGATAGCATCCGCCGGCACGCGCGGTTCGATTCGATGGACTCGATGGACGACTTGGCCAACAAGGTGGAGGCGATCGCCGACGAAACCCCGGCGTGGGATCCCGACAGCATCGAGGACGATCGACTGCGCCTCATCTTCACCTGCTGCCATCCGGCGTTGTCGTCGGACGCGCAAGTCGCGCTCACGCTCCGGGAAGTCTGCGATCTGACGACCGAAGAGATCGCGCAGGCGTTCCTCAGCGCCGCGGCGACGCTCGCCCAGCGCATCGTGCGCGCCAAGGCGAAAATCCGCGACGCGCACATTCCCTACCAGGTGCCGGTGCCGGAGGAATTGCCCGAGCGGCTCGACAGCGTGCTCCGCGTGGTTTACCTCGTATTCAACGAAGGCTATTCGGCATCGTCGGGCCCCGCGTTGACGCGGGTCGATCTGTCGGGCGAGGCGATCCGTCTCGGACGATTGCTCATCGAACTGCTCCCCGAGCCCGAGGCGATCGGGCTCCTCGCGTTGATGCTGCTGCAGGAGTCGCGGCGCGCTGCGCGGACGTCGCCGGCGGGCGATCTGGTATTGCTCGCAGACCAGAACCGGGCGCTCTGGAATCGGGCCCAGATCGCCGAGGGCTCGGCCTTTGTGGAAAGGGCGCTCGCGTCACGCCGCTTTGGCCCCTACACGCTCCAGGCTGCGATCGCGGCGGTGCACGCCAACGCAGCCGACGCGGAGGCGACCGACTGGGCCGAGATCGTCGGCCTGTACGAAGTACTGCTGAGCGTCGATCCCTCGCCCGTGGTCGAACTCAACCGCGCCGTGGCGGTCGCGATGCGCGAGGGCCCGGCAGCCGGTCTCGAGCTCGTCGACGCGATCCTCGCTCGCGGTGAGCTGCACGAATACTATCTGGCGCACGCGGCACGGGCGGACCTCTGTCGGAGACTCGGCAAGGCCGCAGACGCGCGAGCGGCGTACCAACGCGCCCTTGCGCTCACCCGGCAGGAACCGGAGCGACGGTTTCTCGAGCGCCGTCTGGCCGAGCTGCCGCTCTAAAGACGCACCCCTTGCAGGATCGAAGCAAGCCTTGCGATTGAATCCGGCCATCCGCTGTGTCGATTTGAGGTTCGCCCGATCGACTAGAGAGCAGAGACCCCGTGGAAATGGGGCCGCCTCGAAGACAGACAGGAGCCGAAAATGCAGGCAGTCATCCGCAGCTTGGCAGCGTTGGGCCGATTCGGTCGTCGCCTCGGTCCTTACCTATTGCTGGAGATCCTGATGCCCGGCGGAACCATGATCGCCGTGTTGCTTTTCCTGAGTCAGCGCCGGTATCCGGGTTTCGGAACCTGGGGATCGCGGATCGTTCAGACCCTCAGGGCCCTGCCGGAAAGCATTGGCAGAATGGGGCCGGTATCCTTGCGTTCGCCAACCCTCAGGAGCGAGCCATGAAGTATCTGTGTCTTGTATACCTCGACGAAAAGGCGCTCGATGCCGTTCCGGACAGCGATTGCATGACCTACGGCGAAGGGCTCCGGAAAAGCGGCCATTCGATCGCCGCAGAGGCGCTCCAGCCCGTGCATACCGCAACGACGGTGCGGGTTCGAAACGGCAAGGTGTCGGTGACCGACGGGCCGTTCGCGGAGACGAAGGAACAGCTCGCCGGGTTCTACCTGGTCGACGCGAAGGATTTGAACGAAGCCATTCAGCTGGCGTCCAAAATTCCGCCGGCACGGGTGGGCAGCGTCGAAGTTCGCCCGGTAAGACAGCTGTCGCCGAAATAAGCAGGGCGTGATGGCGCCGTGCCGCGTGGCAATTGGCTGTCGCGGGGAGCCTTATCGGTTGATCGGACTTTCTGCCCTGATGCGCGGCGGCATGGCACAGCGACCTTCATCCAGCGAATGAAAAGGCAGAGCGCCGGCATTCTGCTCTTTCGCGTGCGTGCCGGAATGCTGGAGGTCTTCCTCGTGCATCCGGGCGGCCCGTACTGGCAGCGGAAGGATGCCGGCGCCTGGTCCATCCCGAAGGGCGAGCTGGAGGAGGGCGCCAATGCTTTGACGACCGCGCAGCGCGAGTTCCTCGAGGAAACCGGCACCGGGGTGAGCGGAGAATTCGCTCCGCTCACGCCGTTGAAGCAGCCGAGCGGCAAGCTGGTGTATGCCTGGGCGGTCAAGGGCGATATCGATGCTTCGACCATCGCCAGCAATACGTTCCGCATGGAGTGGCCGCCGAATTCCGGCCGGCAGCAGGAATTCCCCGAGGTCGATCGCGCCGGCTGGTTTACCATCACCGCGGCGAAGGAGAAGATGCTCGCCGGCCAGCGTGGATTTCTCGATCAATTGGCGGAGCTTGCCGTCGGCGAGAATCAGGGACGCCCCTGAGCGATCGCTTGCGCGCGCAGGGCGAGCCGGATGTAATGTGCGCATCTACTCGAGGGCGACTGGTGCGCTGCCTCTTCGAGCCGCGTCTCGTCAACGATGCTTTCGGCGATCCGGGGCTGTACGTCGACTTCCGCGACGAACGGCGGGCGCTGCTGTTCGATCTCGGCGATATCGCGGGACTGCCACCGCGCAAGCTGATGCGGCTGTCGCACGTATTCGTCACCCACACCCACATGGATCACTTCGCGGGCTTCGATCACCTGCTCCGCGTCGTGCTCGGGCGCAAGGCGGGCGTTGTCCTTTTCGGCGGGCCGGGATTCGCCGCTCAAGTGGAACACAAGCTCCGCGCGTACACGTGGAACGTCGTGCATCGCTACGACGAGCTCGTGATCGAGGTCCGCGAAATCGGCACCGATGGTCACGGGCTGCGCGCGCGGTTTTCGAGCCGGAGCGGATTCGCGCGTGAAGCGGAAGCATCGTTCGAGCCGACCGGCGATGTGCTTCACGACGAAACGACCTTTCGCGTTCGCGGCCGCTTCGTCGATCACGACGTGCCGTGTCTATCCTACGTCATCGAGGAAAAGGCTCACGTCAACGTCGCGAAGGACCGCCTTGCCGCGGTCGGAGTATCGGCGGGCCCGTGGTTGCGCGAGCTGAAACACGCGGTCCTCACCGGCGCCCCCGGAGCCACCCCGATTCAAGTGCAGTGGCGCGATCGGGACGGAACGCATGCGCTGACGCGGCCGGTGAGCGAGCTCTCCCATCTCGTCCTCGATGTGGTCCCGGGCCAGCGCGTCGGCTACGTGACCGATCTGCGCTACACGGAGGCCAACGTCGACGTGCTTGGCGGCCTGCTCGCCGGGGTCGACCTGCTATTCATCGAAAGCGTCTTCCTCGACGAAGACGCCGAGCACGCGATGCGCAAGAATCACCTGACGGCGGGCAACGCGGGCCGGATTGCGCGCCGGGTGGGCGCCAAGGCGGTCGTGCCGTTCCACTTCTCGCCTCGCTATCAGGAACGTCCGTCGGCGCTCGTCGCCGAAATGCACGCCGCGTGGTCGGGCGCAGCGGAGCCGCCAGGACGTCGGCCTGGATAGGCCAGCCTTGCTTGTCGGGCGTGCGGTGGCACGCCCGGCGTGCGTCGAGACCTTCGCGCCGCCGCTCGGGCGCAACGCAACGATTTTGGCGCGCGGCGATCCAATGTCTATCGCATCCTGGAGGATCCGGACATGACGACTTCAGCGGCGGTACTCTCCTCGATTCCGCGCGACGAGCGGCGTCGGCAACTCCGTCGCGCGGTCATCGCAAGCACGGTCGGCACGACGATCGAGTGGTACGACTTCTTCCTCCGTTCGCCGTCGCGTTCGTCCCGACCTACGCGACGATTGGCGTCTGGGGTGCGATCCTGCTGACGGTCCTTCGCTTCATCCAGGGCGTGGGGGTCGGCGGCGAGTGGGGCGGATCGGTCCTGATGTCAATGGAATGGACCCGAACCAACGCACACCGCGGGTTTGCAGCCTCCTGGCCGCAGTTCGGCGTTCCGGCCGGGCTCTTCCTTGCCAACCTCGCGGTGCTGGCGATGAGCCAGATGTCGGGAGACGCTTTCCTGACGTGGGGGTGGCGTGTGCCGTTCTTCCTCAGCATCATCCTCGTAGGGGTGGGGCTCTACATCCGGCTCAGGATCCTGGAAACGCCGGTCTTCGCCCGGCTGGTCAAGGAGCGCCGCATCGAGCGAGCGCCGACGCTCGAGGTCATCAGGCGGCAGCCGAGGGAAATTCTTCTGAGCGCCCTGCTGCGCATGGGCGAACAAGCGCCCTTCTACATCTTCACCGCGTTCATCTTTGCCTATGGGACGACTACGCTCGGTGCAAAACAGGACTTCCTTCTCACCGCCGTGCTGGCCGCGTCGGTCCTCTCGTTCTTCACGATTCCATTCTGCGGGCACCTCTCGGACCGGATTGGGCGCAAGCGGATGTACCTGCTGGGTGCTGCGGTGATGGCGATCTTCGGCTTTGTCTATATCGCGCTGCTCGACACCACGAACCCAACCTGGATGTTCGTCGCGATCGTGCTCTCGCTCGTTCCGCACGACATGATGTACGGCCCTCAGGCCGCGTTGATCGCCGAGGCGTTCACGAGCAGACTGCGCTACAGCGGCGCGTCGCTGGGCTACCAGCTTGCGTCGGTCATCGCGGGCGGGCCAGCGCCGCTGATTGCCGCAGCCTTGTTCGCCCGCTACCACTCGGGGTACGCCATCGCCGGCTACATCCTGTTCTGCGCGGTCCTGAGCGTGATCTCGACGGTAATGCTGAGCGACCGCACGAACGAGGACATTTCGCAGGAGCACCATTTGTCGCCGGCAGCGTCCTAGGAGCGCCTCGGGTTGTTGCGGGGGGAGGGTCGAGGCGCGTGTCGCCGGCGGAGACTCGCGCCCGCTTTGCGATATGTGCGGCGGCGAGAAGGCCGCGAGGAGCGGCGTGGGATCGTAGGATAATTCGGAACCGGCGACGCGCGAGCGGCAACGGCCGAGTGGACGGTTTTGCCGGGATCGCATGAAACAGCCCCTCTTTTTCCGGCGTTTGTTCCGGGCGGGCAACGGTGCGCCCGCCAACGCGCCGTCGCGAGGCGCGGTCCGCGATGCGCGCCGCGCCATTTCGTTGTGCCATGCACTGATGTCCGAGCGCGGCGAGGTCTCGGGCGCGCGGCTCGCGCGGGAGGCGCTCGCGGCCTACCAGGCGCTCGAGGGAACGGCCGCCGGCGTGTTCTTCGATCTGCTGGTCGATGAATTCTCGCCCGATCCCGAGGGGTTGGAGCGGTTCGCCGACGCCTATCGTCGCGAACCGTCGCAGGCGAATCTGATTCTCCTGCAGCAGGCCGTCGAGCCTCCGCGACAGGAGCTCTTTCGCCGTCTCAACATGGCCCCTGGAGGGACGGGACTGCTGGTCGAGATGCGGCGCCAGGTCTTGCGCGATCTCGGCGCGAATCCCCAATGGCGGGGCATCGAAGCCGACCTTGCGCACCTGCTGCGCTCCTGGTTCAACCGCGGCTTCCTTACGCTCCAGCGTATCGACTGGCGCACCTCGGCGCTGATTCTGGAAAAGCTGATCGAATACGAAGCCGTCCATCAGATCCAGGGCTGGCGTGACTTGCGCCGCCGGCTCGCCGCCGATCGCCGCTGCTACGCCTTCTTCCATCCGGCGTTGCCGGACGAGCCGCTGATCTTCATCGAAGTGGCGCTGACCCGCGGCATGAGCGCGCGCGTCCAGCCGCTGCTCGATCCCGATTCGTCGATCCTCGACCCCGCATCCGCGGACTGCGCGATGTTCTATTCGATCACGAACTGTCAGCAGGGGTTGCGCGGCGTGTCCTTCGGCAATTTCCTGATCAAGCAGGTCGTCGAAGACCTGGGACGGGAGTTGCCGCGGCTCAAGTCGTTCGCGACATTGTCGCCGGTCCCCGGCTTTCTCGGCTGGCTCGCGAGCGCCGCGCAGACGTCGGCAGACGCCGCCATGGACGCCGAGGTGGGCACTCTGGCGGCCCGGCTCGAGCTTCCGAACTGGTTCGAGGACAGGGCGCTGTCGAACGAGTTGCAGCAGCGGCTTGCCCCGCTGTGCGCGCATTATCTTCTGCACGCGAAGCAGGACCAGGAGCCCGCCGACCCGGTCGCGCGCTTCCATCTCGTCAACGGCGCGCGGCTCGAGCGGCTCAACTGGCTCGGAGACACCTCCGCGACGGGGATCCGCCAGTCCGCCGGGATGATGGTGAACTACGTCTACCGCTTGGCGAGCGTCGAGCGCAACCACGAAGCCTACGCGCGCGACCGCGAGATCGTCGCCTCACGCCGATTTCAATCGCTCGCCAAGGCATCCTTGCTCGCAAGCGCGCCTCGACGGTAGCCGCCGCTGCGGCGGGACGCAGCCCGAACATCAGACTTCGACCCCTTCGTGCGACGGCGCGACGGCGGCATTTCCCCGGATGCGCCGGCGGATCGCGCGAAACAGCGGATAGGCGAGCGCGAGGACGGTGAACACCATCACGGAGCCGCTGATCGGTCGAGTGAAGAACACCGTCCAGTCGTTCTGGTAGGCGATCATGCTGGTCATGAACGACGTCTCGGCGACCGGGCCGAGGATGCAGCCCAGCACCATCGGCGCGATCGGGAACCGGGACTTCTCGAACAGGTAACCGACAACGCCGAAAATCACGATCATCCAGAGGTCGGTGACGCTGTTGCGTGCGCTGTACGCGCCCACGAAGCAGAAAAGGGCGACGAAGGCGGAGGTGACCGCTTCGGGCAGGTGAAGCACGCGCACCAGCGGTTTGATCGCGAAGTAGCCCAGCACGCACATTCCGATCACCGCCGCGAACATTGACGCGAAGATCGTATAGACCATGTCCGGCGCGGTGCTGAAGATCTGCGGCCCGGGCTGGACGCCGTGGAGCAGGAACGCGCCGAGGATCACCGCCGTCGCGCCGCTCCCCGGGATGCCGAGGGCGAGCAGCGGCACCATGTGGCCGCCGACCGTCGCGGTCGAGGCGACCTGCGGCGCGACGATGCCCTCCGGTATGCCGCTGCCGAGTTTGTCCCGCCTTGCCCCGTATTGCGCCTCGGTCCCGTAGGCGACGAACGAGCCGACGGTTGCCCCGGCCCCGGGCACGATCCCGCAGAGAAGCCCGATCAGCGAACTGCGGCCGATCGTCGATCGGAGACTCCAGATTTCGCCCCAGCCGGGCAACCGCGTCTCGATGCGCTTGTCCGGATCCATCGGCACGCTGCCGAAACCCTGTTCCATGCGCGTCAGGACCTCGCCCAGCCCGTACGCGCCGACCATGACGGTGAGGTATTCGATGCCGTCCATCAGGATCGGAACGCCGAACGTGAACCGGCTCGCGCCGTACGTCTGGTCGACGCCAACGGTCGCGAGGAGCAGTCCGATGCACAGGCTGACCAACGCGTTGGCCATCGAGGTCTGTCCAAGCGCGACGACACCGGAGAGCCCGAACAGCACGACCGCGAAGTATTCGGGCGCGTCGAAGCGAAGCGCGAACCTTGCAAACGGGACCGCCAGCGCCACCGCCGACACCGCGGTGATGAGCCCGCCCCACAGCGCGGCCAGCAGCGTCCAGCCGAGCGCCAGCGCGGGCTCGCCGCGGCGGGCCATCGTATAGCCGTCCCACAGGAGCGGCACGTCGAGCGGTTCCCCGGGGATGCGGAACAGGATCGACGTGAACGCGCCGCCGTACGTTCCGGACAGGTACATCGCCGTGAGGAGCACGATGGCGGGCGTCACCCCCATGCCGTACGTGAACGGCAACGCCAGCACCACCCCCATGACCAGCGTCAGGCCCGGGAGCACCGCCACGAGCATGCCCACGACCAGGCCGATGGCAAGCGCCGCGGCGTTCGCCGGCACCAGGAGGTGCAGGGCTCCGACCGCGAGGTGCTGCAGCACGTCGAACATGCGGCGGCGCCCTCAGCGAACGCCCAATGCGGCCAGGATCGCGATCGAAAGCGCCTGGAACGGTCCGACCCCCAGCGGCAGCGACACGTAGACGATCTTCATGAACACGAAGACGAACGCGAGGCTCCCGAGCACGCTGGTGGAGGCGATCACTCCGGCACGTCGGTAGCGTCCGAGCACCATGAACAGACCCAGGTAGAGTGCGGTGGCGACGAAGAATCCGAGCCATTCGAGCCCGGCCACGTAGGCCCCCGACAATCCGACTGCGGCCAGCAGCCGATACGTGTTCGCCGTGGCCCTGTCCTCCGCGCCGTCCGCTGCATCGCTCGCATCTCCCGCCGCCGCATCATCCGCGACGTCACCGGAGGTCGCGCTCGCCTTCGGCTGCGCGACCACCAGACCCCGCAGGATCGCACCCGCGCATACGACGATCAGCAGAATCAGGATTGCCCGCGGCCACACGTCCGGACCAAGCTCGCCCGGCCTTGCGATCTGCGCAAACTGCCCGGCGCCCCTGTAAAGGTACGCTGCTCCGCACAACAGGACGGCGTAGGGAATCGCCCTGCGGAGGCCGGCGGCTGCCCTTCCGGTGCGCCGCATCACTGCGTCGCCGTCATCGCCGCCTTCATCTCCTCGAGCTGGGCCTTGAGGAACGGGACGGACGCCTGCACGTCGATGAAGCTCATCGGATCGCCGTACTGCTCGGTCAGGAACTTCTTGTATTCAGGCGTTGCCGCCGCCTTGGCGAGCGCGTCAGCGAGGACCTTGACGCGATCCGGCGGCGTTCCCGCTTTGACGACAAACGAGCGAAACTGCGGCAGCGCGATCTTGTAGCCCAGCTCGTACGACGAGGGTATGTCCTTGAATGCGGCGAGACGCTCCTTGCCGAAGATGATGATCGGCCGGATCTGCTTGCTGTCCAAGAATTGGCGCACGTCGCCCGCCTGCTCGTAGAGCGCATCGACGTGCCCGCCGATCACCGAGACGTAACGCTCGCTGGGCTTCGCATAGGGGACTTCGACCACCTGAATGCCTTTTGCGGCCAGATAGGAGAGCGTCATGTCGTCGACGCTGCCGAAGCCGAGCGTGGCCACTTTGAGCGTCTTGGGCTTGGCGCGGGCTTCCTTCTCGAAATCGGCCCAGGTCTTGAAGCGGCTGTTCTCGGCGACGAACAGGAATGACGGTCCCTGGATCATCACCGCGACCGGCTGGATGTCGGCGAGCGACCAGCGCGGCGACGGACCCGCGAGGAGCGCGTTCGAATCGGCGATGTACACCGCCATCGCGTAACCGTCCGCGGGTTCGGAGAGTAGCTTCGCCATTCCCGTCGCGCCGGTCGCGCCCGGCGCGTTGACCACCGGGAACGACGTCTTCAGCATAGGCTCGATCAGCGTCGCGGTCAGACGCGCGAGCTGGTCCGCGCCGCCGCCCGGGCCCCACGGGACGACGATCTCGACCGGACGCGAGGGATAGCGTTCCTGCGCCCATCCAGGTGCGATCACTACGAGCAAGGCTGCCGACAGCGCAGCGCCGATGCGGATCATTGCGGTCATGTCATCCACCTTCGAAGTTGGCGCCCCGTCTGTGCGCTTCGTCCCCGGCGCCGAATCTTGCCGGTCCCGAAGTCTACGATGAACGGGCGCGAAGAGGGCGGCGCGGCGGCAGGCCCCGCGCGGACCGCCTGCCGTTCAGGATCGTCCGCCTCCGCGCGCCTCCCACAGCGCGTTCAGCCGGCGCGCAAACTGCGTTCCCAACGCTTCGTCTTCGTGCATGAAGTAGACGTAGGTCCGGTCGACGTCCTTTTCGGCGATGCGCGCGGCCCAGGCGCTGAGGTCGGCGTCGTCGTAGTGGGTCCGCCGCAGGCGCAGATAGCCCCAGTCCGACGTGACGACGAACGGCGTATCGCCTTCGTCCGTGTCGGTCACGCAGAGAATGACGCCACGATTGCGCATCAGCGCATACACTTCGTCGTCCTGCCACGAGTCGTTGCGGAACTCGAAGGCGACACGCGCGCCTAACGGAATCAGGTCCAGAAAGGCCTGCAGTCGCGGAAGATCCTTCTTGAGGAAGGGCGGCAGCTGAAAAAGCAGTGCGCCGAGCTTGCGCCCGAGCACCTCCGCCCGCTGCAGGAATGCCGTGACGCTCGATTCGGACTCGCGCAAGCGCTGCTCGTGCGTGATACGGCGCGGCGCCTTCAGTGTGAACGTGAAATGCTCGGGGACCTGTTCGGCCCATTGCACGAGCATCGCCGAGGCCGGCATCCGGTAGAACGTATTGTTGATCTCGACCGTCGCGAAGTGCTCAGCGTAGTAGCGGAGCATCTCGCTCGCGGGGAGCTTTTTCGGGTAGAAGTGGCCCAGCCATTCCTTGTACGAATAGCCGCTCGTTCCGGTCAGCAGTTGCATGAGCTGCCCTCCAGAATCGGCGTCAGCGCGCCTTGTAGCCGACCTTCGCCATGATGGCGGGCGTGAGCCCCGCCGCCTGGTCGGCGAGTTTTCGCCACGGATCGGCTTTCATCTTCGCGAGTCTTGCCGGCACGTTGCGCGCGTTGAAATGAGCGAAGCGCACATCCTTCTTGAGCTCGTCCCAATCGATTGGTGTAGACACCGGCGCATTGGCCTTGGCGCGCAGCGAATACGCGGCCACCGCCGTGGCACCCTCGGCGTTGCGCAGGTAGTCGATGAAGATCCTGCCATGGCGCGAAACCTTGAGGAGCTTGGCGGTGAAGCGGTCGGGAAAGGTCCGCTCGAGCAGCTCCGCGACCGCCTTGGTGAATCCTTTGACATGGTCCCAGTGAGCCGTGGGTTCGATGGGCACGACGACATGCAAGCCCTTTCCGCCCGTGGTCTTGAGGAAGGCAGCAAGGCCGATGCTTTCGATGAGGGTTTTCACGACCAGCACCGCCTGCTTCACGTCCGCCCACGGAAGATCCTCGTCGGGGTCCAGGTCGAAGATGATGCGGTCCGGAAACGCGAGCTTTCCGGCCCGGGATCCCCACGGATGGATCTCGAGGACGCCCATCTGGAGCAGCGCGACGATGGCCGCCACCGAGTTCGCCATGGTGTAGAGCGAATGGCCGCCGTCGCCGTCGTCGATCCGCACGCGCGAGATGGCCTCGGGAATGCTGTCATCGGCGTTCTTCTGGTAGAAACACTTCTTGTCCCAGCCGTTCGGGCAGCGGACGAGCGTCAGCGGGCGGTCGCGCAGGTGCGGCAACATCCACTCGCCGACGGCGACGTAATAAAGCGCGAGATCGCGCTTGGTGAGTCGTGCTTCGGGATAGAGCACCTTGTCGGGATTCGTGAGCACGACGCCGGCGACCGCGTCCTTCGCTTTCGTGTTCACCGCCGATCGCGCCGGTAGTCGCGACGCCGCGTCCTCGCGGGTATCACCGTCACCCGCGTTCGTCTCCCGCTCACGCACGACCTCGGCGGCCGGCTTGTCCGCACGGAGCCCCTGGAACGACGGGTGACGCAACGTCCCATCATTGGTCCATTCGGTGAATGAGATTTCGGCGACGAGCACCGGCTTGACCCAGTGCGCGCGCTGAGCTTCTGCACCCCGCGGCGGATTGTGGAACGGGCTCTTCTTTTGCTCGAGCGGCGCGAGCGCACGGCGGAGACTCGCGAGCGACGCGGCGTCGAAGCCGGTCCCCACCTTGCCCGAGTAGCTCAGTCGCCCGTCCGGCTGGTAGACGCCGAGCAACAACGCGCCGAAACCTTCGCGCGATCCTTCGGGATCGGTGAAGCCGCCGATCACCATCTCCTGACGCTGCGCGCACTTGATCTTCTGCCATGCCGATCCGCGGCCGGCCTGATAGGGCAGGTCGACGCGCTTCGATACCATGCCCTCGAGGCCGAGAGCGCTTACGTTCTGCAGGAACGCGGGGCCCGACGCCGCAAAGTGCTCGCTGTACTTGACGGTCGCCGGCATGCCCGACAGCAGCCCCTCGAGAAGGCGCTTGCGCTCGGCGAGTGCGACGCCACGCAGGTCGACGCCGTCGAGATAGAGAAGATCGAACGCGAAATAGCTGGGTGCCGTCGCTGCCCCGGACAGCGCGTTCTGCAGCGCCTGGAAGCTCGTCCGTCCCTTGTCGTCGACGACGACCGCTTCTCCGTCGAGCCACGCCGTCGTGACGGGGAGACGGGCGAGCGCACGGACGATCGACGGGAAGTTGCCCGTCCAGTCCTTGCCGTTGCGCGAGAAGATGCGCACGTCGCCGTCGACGACGCGGCACAGCATCCGATAGCCGTCGTACTTGATTTCGTGGATCCAGTTCGGCCCCGTCGGCGGCGATTTCGAGAGCGTCGCCAATTGCGCGTCGATCCGCTCTGGCAGCGCAGCCTTACGCGCACCTTTGACCTTGGCCAAGGTTACGCCGGAGCCGGACCTTCGCTTGCGGATCGCGCCGCCCTTCACGTTGGCGGCGACCGACTGGTTCGAGTTCCACACCCGATCCTTCTGCGCCGCGATCTCGTCGATGCTGCGCCCGGTGACCACGCTGTCGGGGCGGTGGTCGGCAATGGCCGCCTGAGCTCCGAGACGGGCGAAGTCGTCGGCTTCCTTGAACAAGAGCCAGCTGTCGCCGCCGTACTTGCCGCTACGGCTCTTCACGAGATTCCAGATGCCCTTCAACTTCTCTCCGCGAAGCTCGAATTTGAGGTGGCCCTTCGCGTAGGCTTCCCGCGGATCGGCCTTCGGCGTCCACGTGCCGCGATCCCACACCATCACGGTTCCCGCGCCGTATTGCTTCGGTGGAATCACGCCTTCGAATTCGCCGTACTCGAGGGGGTGATCCTCGACGTGCATCGCAAGGCGCTTGTCGTTGGGGTCGAGACTCGGCCCCTTGGGCACCGCCCAGCTCAGGAGGACGCCGTCGAGCTCCAGCCGGAAATCGTAGTGGAGGCGGGTCGCCGCATGTTTCTGGACGACGAAGGCATGACCTTGCGACTGGCGTGCGCCAACCTTGCCGGGCGGCTCGGGGGTCACGCGAAAGTCGCGCTTTTGCCGATATCGCTCGAGTGCCATGGAATTTGGCATTTCCCGGGATTCGTCGCTACCTGGAATGAGACACCCGAAACGTCCCACAACGCCCACATCAGGCGCGCAGTTGAAGATTGCGCGCCATTTTGGCACGATGGCGGGCCCGGGCGGGATTTCCGCCCACTGATTCTTGAGGACCCGGTATGGCCGCTCGCGCATTGGCTTCGGTTACCGTCACCTTCGGCATGGTCGCCATTCCGGTCAAGCTGTACACCGCGACGCAGGCGCAGGCGGGCGTTTCGTTCAATCTCCTGCACCGCGGCTGCGGTTCCCGGCTGAAACAGCAGTATCTGTGCGCCCGTGAGGGGGTCGTGGTCGAACGCGCGGACATGGTGAAGGGCTATGAATTCGCCAAGGATCAATACGTCACCTTCACTCCGGAAGAGCTGAAGGAGCTCGAGGAAAAGGGCACGCAGACGATCGAGATCAGCGAGTTCGTCCCGGCGGAGAGCATCGATCCGATCTACTACGACAAGGCGTATTTCCTGGGGCCCGACAAGGGCGGCGCGAAGCCGTACGCGTTGCTAGCCGAGAGCATGCGCCAGACGGGCAAGACCGCGGTCGGGCGCTATGCCGCCCGCGGCAAGCAATACATCGTGCAGCTGCGGGCGATTCCGGGTGGTCTCGTGATGCAGCAGCTTCTCTATGCGCCCGAGGTGCGAACCATCGCCGAGGTCGGCATCGAGGAAGCGTCGGTGCGCGACAGCGAGCTCGCATTGGCGAAGCAGCTGATCGGGCAGATCTCCTCGAAGGCGTTCGATCCGAGCCAGTACGAGGACGAAGTGAAGAAGCGCATCGAAGCCGCGGTCCAGAAGAAGATCGAGGGTGAGGAGATTGCCGTTTCGCCCAGCGCCCCCGAGACCGGCGCGCAAGTGATCGATCTGATGGAGGCCCTGCGCGCAAGCCTCGAGAAGACCGCGGGCAAGCGCGGGGCGGCGAAACCGGTCGCGGCGGCGGAACCCGCGGCGGCCGAACTCAAGGCGGCCGCGCAACGCAAACCGCCGAGGAAGATCGCTTCCGAGCCCGAGACCCGTCGAAAGGCCGCCAAACGGTAAGTCGTTGCGGCGAGTCGTGACCGAAGGTTATTCGCTTCGCGAGGTCGAAAGGCTGCTCGGACTTCCTCGTGCTGTCGTGAGCGGTCTGATCGAAGCCGGCTTCGTCGCTCCGACACGCGGACGGCGGCGGGAATACCGCTTCACATTCCAGGACCTGGTCGTGTTGCGCGCGGCCCAGGGACTGTCGGAAGCGAACATCCCGCCGTCGCGAATCCTGCGTTCGCTGCGCCGACTGCGGGCGAAGCTGCCGCAGCAGATACCGCTCGCGGGCCTGCGCATCGAGGCGGTCGGCGACGCCGTGGTCGTCAGCGAAGGGCAAACCCAGTGGCGGCCCGACAACGGCCAGTACGTGCTCCAGTTCGAGATTGCCTCGCCAGGAGGGCAACTTGCGTTTTTCGGACCGTCGCAAGGGCGCCCGCGGGAGTCGAACGGGCAGTGGTTCGAGCGCGCACTGGCGCTCGAAGCCACAAACCCGGACGACGCCTGCGATGCCTATCGGCGCGCCCTCGACGCGGACGGCGCGGATCGCGACGCCTACGTGAATCTGGGGCGGCTGTTGCACGAGCGGGGACGCTTGAGCGCCGCCGAGACCGTGTACCGCGATGGCCTTGGACATTGCGGCGCCGACGCGACGCTGCTCTTCAATCTGGCGGTTCTGCAGGAAGATCTCGGGAGACCGCAGGATGCGACGGACAGCTATCGCGCGGCGCTCAAGGCCGCCCCGGAACTCGCCGATGCGCACTTCAATCTGGCCCGTCTGTACGAGGCGCGAGGGTTGCAAAAGGAAGCGCTGCGCCACTGGAGCGCGTTTCGCAGGCTGACCGGGCCCGGCTAGGGTGATTTCATTGGAGTTGCCTTCGCGCATTCGTTTCGGCGCCGGGCAGTCGCGGATCGAATAAAATGGATCGTGCTGCCGTGGGCGGCACGAATTCATGGAGCTTCCGGAGATCTCGGCCGAATGGCGCGCAGCGTAGAAGAACTCTCGATCGAAGAAATCCGCCAGCGGTACCTCGAGACGTCGGCGCGCGTCTCGCCGCGTGTCCTGACGCGGCTGCAGCGCGATCCGCGGCACGGTGCGCGCCGCCTCTACGAGGTCCTGAAGAAGCGCTTCGAGCGTGAACGCGAAGAGCGCTCGCGTCTCGAGGCCATGCGCCACTTCGAGTTGCTGCTGTGGAAGACGGGCGTGCGCGACATCGCCGGCGTCGACGAGGTGGGCATGGGTCCACTCGCGGGTCCGGTCGTCGCCGCCGCGGTGATGTTTCCGCCGCAGACAGAGATCGCCGGCGTCGACGATTCCAAGCGGCTCGATCCCGGAACGCGATCCATTCTCGCGCTCGAGATACGCGCGAAGGCCTCGGGGCTCGGCATCGGTATCGCCTCGGTCGAGGAGATCGACCGCTTCAACATCTATCACGCCGGCCTCCTCGCGATGCGCCGCGCGGTCGAAGCGCTGCCGCGCCGTCCGCAGCATCTGCTGGTCGACGCGCGGACCGTGCCTGGCATCGACATTCCGCAGAATCCGTTCAATAAGGGCGACGGCATCAACTTCACCATCGCGAGCGCGTCGATCGTCGCCAAGACGGAGCGCGATCGGATGATGGAAGGGCTCGATCGGGAATATCCCGGCTATGGCTTCGCGACGCACAAAGGCTATGGCACGCCCGAGCACCGCGAAGCCCTGCGGCGCCTGGGGCCCTCGCCGATTCACCGGATGTCGTTCCCGGTGATGAGCGAGCTGCGCGGCGAATACTCGCCGCTCTTCTACCTGCTCAAAACGCAGCTGGAGGCGACGCGCACGCGGGCGGCGCTCGACGAGCTCGAGGCCATCCTGCGCGCTCAGGCGGAGGAGCTCGCCGAGGCGGAATGCAAGAAGCTGCGGCTGTTGATGGCGAGGCGCTGGAAGGTCGTCTGTTGAGCGACGCGAGCGACCGGCTTCGCCACCCGAAGTTGCAGCGGGAGCGGCGGCAGGTTCGGATCGGGCGTGCTCCGGCGAGGGCAGCGCCGCCCGCTTAGCGGCCGGCGGACGGCGTTGCGAGGCGGGTAACGAACGACGACAGCACGTCGGCGCTGACGTCGGAGACTGCGATCCAATCCATGTCGGCGCCTGTCGCCTCGACGACGTTGAAGCCCCGCAGCGTTCTCGGCGGCAGCCTCGGGATCGAAACGGGTCGGACGAAAACGTCGATCGTGTGCTGCCGATAGCGGTAAACCAGGACGGCGACGGGCCGTCGATCGAAGCTGTCCAGTCGCCCGCCGACCAACGGGAAGCCCTCGTTGGCGAAATCACGAACCGGCGGCGAATAATCGAGGCGTGCCGACAGCCACGGCTTTACCGTGTGCTGGTCGGACGACGCGATCTCGACCAGGTGATTGCCGAGGGTCGCGCGCACATGCGATGCGACCGCTTCGCTGGCGAGATCGTCATTCGAGCGCAGGTCGATGATCGTGCTGCCGACGAACCATGCGAGGACCGTGGCCATGCAGCCGGCGAGCGCGCCCGCGGAAAGCCACCGCCAGCGGCGGCCTTCCGGTCGCGGCCTCGGCGCGGTCGCCGCCGGCGCTACCTGGAGCACGGTCTCGATCCGTGCGCGCAGCGCGGGCGGGGCGGTGAAATAGGGGACTTCGCCGCGGAACCGGTCGCGCAAGACCGAGAGCGATTCGCGCTCGGCCGAGCAGGCCGTGCAGGCACGAAAGTGCTTCTCGATCGACAGGCGCTGCAGTCGGTCCATTTCGCCGTCGACGTAGGCTGCGACCAGTGGCAGCGCTTGATGGCAGTTCACGGTTCACCTCCGGCGGCGCGCCCGGCGATTGCCCGCAAGAGCGGCGAGCGCTGCAGCAGGCTGCGGGCGCGCGCAAGCCTGGACATCACGGTCCCGATGGGGATATCGGTAACCCGGGCGATGTCCTTGTAGGAAAGGCCCTCCAGCTCGCGCAGGATCACGACTTCGCGGAATCCGAGCGGCAGCGCCGCCACGGCATCGGCCAGCCGCTGCGACGCATCGTTGCGCAATGCGGCCTCCTCCGGGCCCGGCGAGGCGGTGTCGACGGCAGCATCGACCGCGGCGCCGTCGTCGCGCAAGATTTCCGCGGGCCGATTGCGCTCACACCAGTCGTAGAACGCATGGCGAACGATCGTGAGGAGCCAGGCGCGGCCGTTCGCGCCGTGCAGCGAGCTCTCGTATCGAAGCGCCCGCACGCACGCATCCTGGACCACATCCTCGGCATCATGGGCGTCGCGAGTGAGCCAGCGGGCGAGGTTGTACGCCGCATCGAGATGCGGCAGAACGAGTCTTTCGAAGCGTGAATGGTCGGACATCCGTTGTTGCCCCATCCTCGTTCTGCATACCGCCGCCTCGGCGATTCTATTCCCGCCCGAAGGCCGCGATGAGGCTCCGGCCTATGCGGACTTATACCCGCGCGGGCCGGGCGGAATAACCGAGGGAGGTGGCCGGTAAGGCACCGCAGAGGGGCGCGATTCTCATCGACATCTACAAGGAGCGAGCATGGCGCATCGGATCGACCGACGGGAATTCCTGAAACTGGCAGGGCTGGGGGGTGTTATCTACGCCTCGGGGCTTGGCGCCGCGCGCAGCACAGACATGGCGGTGAAAGGCAGCGACGGCAGCGATTTCTATTTCGTGCAGCTCTCGGACGCGCACTGGGGCTTTGAGGGCCCGCCGAACCCCGACGCGAAGGGAACGCTCAAGAAGGCGGTCGCGGCGGTCAACAGCCTGTCCGAACCGCCGGATTTCATCGTCTTCACCGGCGACCTGACGCACACGACCGATGATCCGAAGGAGCGGCGAAGGCGGATGACGCAGTTCAAGGAAATCGTAAGCGACCTCAAGGTGAAGGACGTTCGCTTCATGCCGGGCGAGCACGACGCGTCGCTCGACCGGGGCGAAGCATTCCAGGAGTTCTTCGGCAAGACCCGTTACACATTCGACCACAAGGGCGTGCACTTCATCGTGCTCGACAACGTATCCGATCCGCGCGCTCAGCTCGGCGACGAGCAACTCGCGTGGCTCGCGGCCGACCTCAAGGCACAGCCGGGCGACGCGAACATCGTGGTGCTGACGCATCGTCCGCTTTTCGACCTGTACCCGCAGTGGGATTGGGCGACTCGCGACGGCCAGAAGGCGATCGACCTGCTGCTGCCGATGCGGCACGTGACGGTGTTCTACGGGCACATCCACCAGGAGCATCACAAGATGACCGGGCACATCGCCCATCACGCCGCGAAATCGTTGATGTTCCCGCTGCCGGTCGCGGGATCCCAGCCGCAGCGCACCCCTTTGCCCTGGGATTCCGCGCAGCCGTACCGCGGGTTGGGCTTTCGCGACATCGAGGCGGAGGCGAAGGACGCCGGGTTCAAGCTCACCGAGCTGCCCGTGCAAAGGGCGTGAAGTTATGAAACCAATGAATACGCGACGAAGGCAACTGACGGTCACGGTCGGATCGCTGCTGCTCGCCGCCGGGACGGGAGTTCTCAGCGCTGCCGCGGTGCCCCAGGGCAAGGTCATCAAGATCGTAGCGCGCCGGTTCACGTACACGCCGAACCGGATCACCCTCACCAAAGGCGTACCCGTCGTGTTCGAACTGACGACAGCCGACGTTCTGATGGGATTCAGCTTGCCGGATTTCGCCACGCGGGCCGACATCGAGCCGGGCAAGGTCACCAAGCTCGACTTCACGCCCGACAAGGTGGGCACGTTCACTTTCCTCTGCGACATCTTCTGCGGCTCCGGCCACGAGACGATGAACGGCACGCTCACCGTCGTTGCGTGACGCGCTGAGGGCCTGGCTGGCGCTCGCGCCATCGCGCTGCGGCGGAGGTCGGCGCCGTGCCGCGGCATTCCTATACAATGACGAATGCGCCGGCCGGGTAAGTGGCCCGTGCATTCCGTGGCGATGCCGTAGTGGCGGGCTGCGGCTCGCGAACCCTGGCTCGATCACCCGCAAGAATGAACCTGCGCAACATCGCGATTGTCGCGCTGGGTGCAGCAGTCGTCTTCGCAGGGGGACGGATCGGCTATCGCGCGCTCGAAACCCGCGCGTTCGCGTCTGCCGTCGAAACGAAAGGCGGGCCGAAGACGCCGATGCCCGCGGCGAGCTATGTCGGCCGCAAGGCGTGCGCCGCTTGTCACGCGAACGAGCAGGCCGCGTGGCAAGGGTCGGACCACGATCTGGCAATGCAGGTCGCCGGCGACAAGACGGTCCTCGGTGACTTCCGCGGCGCGAAATTTCGCTACGCTGGCAAGACGTCGACCTTCTTCAAGCGCGACGGCCGGTTCTACGTCAACACCGATGGACCGGACGACAGGAACGCCGACTTCGAGATCAAGTACACGTTCGGCGTCCACCCGCTGCAGCAGTACCTGATCGAGCTTCCCGGCGGCCGCATGCAGGCGTTCGGCGTCGCGTGGGATTCGCGGCCCAGTGCGGAGGGCGGGCAGCGGTGGTTCCATTTGTATCCGCGACAGAATCTCAAGGCCGGCGATCCACTGCACTGGACGGGAATCGACCAGAACTGGAACTATCAGTGCGCCGAATGCCACTCGACCAACCTGCGCAAGAACTTCGATACGCAGTCGGATACGTTCAAGACGACGTGGTCGGAGCTCGATGTCGCATGCGAAGCCTGCCACGGCCCCGGCTCGCTGCACGTCGCTTGGGCAAGGAAGGAGGGCGACGCGAAAGAGTACGCAGCGAGCAAGGGGCTGGTGCTGGCGCTGGACGAACGCAAAGGCGTGACTTGGCTGCGCGATCCGAGGACGGGAAACGCCCGGCGGAGCGTTCCGCGGCAATCGGTCCGCGAGATCGAGATGTGCGCGCGCTGCCATGCCCGGACCGGTCGTTTCACCGATGACTACGTGCACGGCGCTCCGCTGCTCGATTCGCATCGGCCGGCGCTCCTCGACGACGGCCTTTACTGGAACGATGGCCAGATGCGCGACGAGGTCTACAACTGGGGCTCGTTCGTGCAGAGCGCGATGTTTGCCGCCGGCGTTACCTGCTCGGACTGCCACAACCCGCATTCATTGAAGCTTCGCGCGCCCGGCAACGCCGTTTGCGCCGGATGCCATTCGCCGGAGAAATACGACAACACCACGCACACGCACCACCGGGCGGCAGGGCCGGGTGCCGCATGCGCGGCGTGTCACCTGCCGACGACGACGTACATGGTCGTCGACCCCCGGCACGATCATTCGATGCGCATTCCACGTCCTGACCTGTCGGTGAAGCTCGGCACGCCAAACGCGTGCAACAACTGCCATTCAAAGCAATCGGCGCAGTGGGCAGCCGATGCGATCGCCAGGTGGACCAGAGAGCCGGCGCACGGCTTCCAGAAGTTTGCCGAAGCGCTGCACGCAGGATCTGTCGGCGCCCCTGGGGCGCGGGGTGCGCTGCTCACCGTGATCGATGACAAGACGCAGCCGGCGATCGCCCGTGCGAGCGCGCTCGACAGGCTTGGCCGGATGCTCACGCCGGCGACGCTCGATGCGGTCACCCGGTCGCTCAACGATCCTGATCCGCTGGTACGGATGGCCGCGGTCGACGCGCTTGCGAACACCGAGCCGCAGGTGCGGCACCAGTTTCTTATCCGGATGCTCGACGATCCGGTGCGCGGCGTCCGGATGAGCGCGGCACATGCGCTTGCCGGACCGGCCGAGCGCGAGCTTGCTCCGAACGAGCGAGCGCGCTTCGACGCCGTGCTCGCCGAGCAGATTGCGGCCTTTGCATACATCGCCGATCGCCCGGAAGGGCGGCTCGGCCTCGGCAACCTTTACGCGACCCGCGGCGATGCCGGCGCTGCGATCGCCGAGTACAGGAAGGCGATCGGGCTCGATCCGACGTTCCTCGCGGCTTACGCGAACCTCGCCGATCTCTATCGCGCACGCGGCGCCGATGCGGACGCCGAAACAGTGCTGCGACAGGGGATCCGCCGCAATCCGCAAGCCGCGTCCCTGCAATTCGCGCTGGGACTCACCTTCGTGCGCCAGAAGCGGACGATCGAGAGCCTGAAAGCCCTGCGCGAGGCATTACGGCTCGCGCCCGATGACGCGCGCTTCGCGTACGTCTACGCCGTGGCGCTCAACGATGCGAAGCAGAACGCACAGGCGCTGAAGGTGCTCGCCGAGGCGAGGAAGCGCCACCCCTACGATCGCGACGTGCTGACGGGCCTCGCCTATTTCACCGCGCAGGCGGGAGACCGGGTGGCGGCCCTCGGCTACGCGAAGGCCTTGCACGATCTCGATCCCGAGAATCCGGAGTACGACCGGCTCATTGCGCGGCTCACGGCCGCCGCCTCGAAGTAGGCTAGCGGGCCTAAAGAGCCTTGTCGCGGCCCGCGTCGTCGCCCCGGCAAAGACGCTTGGGGCGCCTATCGCCCCGAATTCCCGCCCGGTTGACGTGCATCAACGGGGAAACGCCGCGAATTGTCGATGATACCGGTGGCGCCATGCCGTCAAGTCGGAGCGGCGCGCCATCGATCCGATGAATGCGAGCCTGACCGTCAACGAATGCGTCGCCCGTCACGGGTGTGACGCGACCCGCCTGGTGCAGATCCTGCGCGACGTGCAGGCGGCTCGGGGCGCGCTCGTCCCGCCGATGATCGACGCGGTCGCGCAGTCCTTGCACATGCCGCGCGCGCAAGTGCTGGCCGCGGCGACGTTCTACCACCTGCTGCACACGCGCTCGCACGGCGTCTACGAAATATTGTTCTCGGACAACATCATCGATCGGATGCAGGGCAAGGATGCGCTGATGGCCTATCTGTGCGAGCGGATGTGGCTCGAGCCGGGCAAGGTCTCGGAAGACGGCCTCGTCTACGTCGGCAGCACGTCGGACATCGGCATGGGCGACCAGGGACCGGCGGCACTCGTCAACGGCTATGCGCTCCCTTCGCTCGATCGCACGCGCCTCGATCTCATCGCCGGCCTGATCCGCAACGGCAAGCCGCTCTCCGATTGGCCGCGGATGCTGTTCGACGTCGCGCAGAACGTCCGCCGCGCCGACCGCCTGCTCACCGATCCGCCGCCGCGGGGACTCGCCGTGAAGCGCGTGCTCGAGCTGGGCGCGGACGGATTGCTCGCCGAACTCGATGTCTCGGGGCTTCGCGGCCGCGGCGGCGCCGGGTTCAAGGCGGCGGTCAAATGGGCGTCGTGTCGGCGTGCCCCGGGCGATGCGCATTACGTGATCTGCAATGCCGACGAAGGCGAGCCCGGCACGTTCAAGGACCGCGTTCTGCTCCAGGGGTATGCGGACCTCGTTCTCGACGGAATGACGATTGCGGCACGGGTCGTCGGTGCCGTCACGGGGCTGCTCTATTTGCGCGGCGAGTACCTGTATCTGGTCGACGCCCTGGAGCGAACCCTGCAACGGCGACGCGACGAAAACCTGCTCGGAGCGCGCATCCTGGGCGAAGCGGATTTCGACTTCGACATCGAGATCCGCCTGGGCGCCGGCGCGTACATCTGCGGCGAAGAGTCCGCGCTGATCGAATCGCTCGAGGGCAAGCCGGGGCGGCCGCGCAACCGGCCGCCGTATCCCGACACGCATGGCTATCGCGGGGAACCCACGGTGGTGAACAATGTCGAGACGTTCGCCTGCGCCGCGAGGATCGCCGTCGAGGGTGGCGCGGCGTTCGCCGCAACCGGCACACCCGAATCGACCGGCACGAAGCTCCTTTCGGTCTCCGGCGACTGCGCGCGCCCAGGCGTCTACGAATATCCGTTCGGCGTCACGGTGCGCGACGTGCTCGCCGATTGCGGCGGCGCGAAAGCGCTTGCCGTACAGGCGGGCGGGGCCTCGGGCACCTGCGTTCCATGGCGCGAATTCGACCGCCACCTATCGTTCGAGGACATTCCGACGGCAGGTGCGTTCATGGTGTTCGGGCGCGAGCGCGACATGTTCGAGGTCGCGCGCAATTTCACGCATTTCTTCGCCGACGAGAGCTGCGGCTTCTGCACGCCCTGTCGCGTCGGCACGTCGTTGCTGCGCAACCACATGGACAAGCTCGCTGCCGGCAAGGGCAGCGCCTACGACCTCGCCCAGATGCAGCGGCTGATGCACATCATGCTGACGATGAGCCACTGCGGTCTCGGCCACACGGCGGCGAAGCCGGTCGTCGAAACGATGACAAAGTTTCCGGATGCGTACGAGCGAAAGCTGAAGGTGCTCGATTTCGCTCCGGCTTTCGATCTGGACGGCGCCCTCGCGACCGCCCGTCAGATCACCGGCCGCGACGATCCGTGGGCCCACGTCGAGAGCAACGAGCCATGAGCGGCAACGCGCCTACCTTCACGCTCGACGCCAAGGTGATTGCGTTCCGCGACGGGCAGACGATCATTGAGGCGGCCGCTGCAGCGGGAGTCTACATTCCGCACCTCTGTCACCGGACCGGCTACGTCCCTCACGGGAGCTGCAAGCTGTGCACGGTGCTGGTAGACGGGCGGCCGGCCGCGGCCTGCAGCACGCCGGCGCGGACGGGGATCACCGTCGAAAGCGATACGCCGACATTGAACGACGACCGCCGCGCACTGACCGAGATGCTGTTCGTCGAAGGCAACCACATCTGTCCGGCGTGTGAAAAGACCGGCAACTGCGAGCTGCAGGCGGTCGGATATTTTCTGGAAGTGACGGCGCTGCGCTTCGATCACTTCTATCCGTCCCGCGATCTCGACGCGTCTCATCGGGACCTCGTGCTCGACCGCAACCGCTGCATCCTGTGCGCACTTTGCGTGCGCGCGAGCCGCGACGTCGACGGCAAGAACGTCTTCGCGATCGGCGGCCGCGGGATTCACTCGCGTCTCCTCGTCAACGCGCCCTCGGGACGGCTCGGAGACACCGATCTTGCGCTCGCCGACGCGGCCGCGCAGGTCTGTCCGGTTGGAGCGATCACCGTCAAGCGCGAGGCCTATCGGGTGCCGATCGGTCAACGCGTCTACGACGGCCATTCGATCAGCGAAGTCGCGATGGCCGTGGAAAGCCGGCGAAAGGACGGCGGCGATGGCTGAGCGCAAGCTTCGCGTCGCCACGGCATCGCTCGCCGGCTGCTTCGGCTGCCACATGTCGCTGCTCGACGTCGACCTGGCCTTGCTCGACCTCGCCCGGGTGATCGAGTTCGATCGCTCGCCGCTCACGGACATCAAGCATTGCGGGCCCTGTGACGTCGGACTCGTCGAAGGCGGGGTGTGCAACGCGGAAAACGTCCACGTGTTGCGCGAGTTCCGCAGGAACTGCCGTATCCTCGTCGCCGTCGGAGCGTGCGCGATCACCGGAGGCGTACCGGCGCTGCGCAACAATCTCGACCTGTGGGACTGCTTCCAGGAGGTTTATCAGTACGAGCCCGGAACCGCCGGCAAGACGATTCCGAACGATCCGGAGCTGCCGCTGCCGTTCGACCAGGTACGCCCGATCTACGAGGTCGTGCGCGTCGATTATTACCTGCCCGGATGCCCGCCGCCGGCTGCCGCTTTCGCCCGGCTCCTGACTGATCTCGTTGCCGGACGCGAACCGTGTCTTGCGCCGGAGCTCATCCGCTACGATTGACGCCGCCATGACGCATCCGCTGGAGACTGCGCGAACGGCGACCGCCGAACTGCGGCGCGTCGTCATCGAGCCCCTGAGCCGAGTCGAAGGCCACGGCAAGGTGACGCTGCTGCTCGACGAGAACAATCACGTCGAGCAGGCGCGCCTGCACATCGTCGAATTCCGCGGTTTCGAAAAATTCGTCCAGGGGCGCCCGTACTGGGAGGTCCCGATGCTGGTGCAGCGTCTGTGCGGCATCTGCCCGGTCTCGCACCACCTGGCGGCGTCGAAGGCGATGGACATGATCGTCGGCGCCACGGAACTGACGCCGACTGCGGAGCGCATGCGCCGCCTGCTGCACTATGGACAGATACTCCAGTCGCACGCGCTGCACTTCTTTCATCTCTGCTCGCCCGATCTGCTGTTCGGATTCGGCGCGAACCCGAGGGAGCGCAACATCGTCGCGGTTGCCGCTGCCTACCCGGATATCGCGCGAAAGGGAATACTCCTGCGCAAGTACGGGCAGGAGGTGATCCGGGTGGCGTCGGGCAAGCGCGTCCATGGCTCTTGCGCGGTGCCCGGCGGCGTCAACAAGCACCTGTCGCCCGCGGAGCGCGATTACCTTCTCGCCGACATCGAGCAGACGATGGCTTGGGCGCGCGAGGCCGTCCTGCTCGTGAAGCGCCTCTACACGGAGCGCAAGGAAGACTACAACGCTTTCGGGGCGTTCCGCTCGGCGTTCCTCTGTCTGGTCCGCGACGATGGCGCGCTCGACTTCTACCACGGGGGCTTGCGGGCACGCGACGACCTGGGTGCGGCGATCTTCGACCACGCCGGATACGAGAACTACTGGGACTACATCTTCGAGGAGACGAAGACCTGGTCGTACATGAAGTTCCCGTATTTTACGGCGCTGGGGCCGGAGGAGGGTTGGTATCGCGTCGGGCCGCTCGCCCGGATCAACAGCTGCGACTTCGTGCCGACGCCCGAGGCAGATGCCGAGCGCATCGCTTTCAAGGCCTTCGACGGCGGCAGCGCGACGCAAGCCAATCTCGCGTATCACTGGGCGCGGATGATCGAAATGCTGCACGCGGCGGAAAGTCTCCGCGAGCTGCTGCGCGATCCGGCGCTCCTCGCGGGCGATCTTCGGGTGGAGGGGACGCGGGCCTTTCGCGGCGTCGGCGTCATCGAAGCGCCGCGCGGCACGCTGATCCACCACTATCGAGTCGACGAGGACGACCTGATTGTGCGCGCCAACCTGATCGTGTCGACGACCCATAACAACCAGGCGATGAACGAAGCGGTGCGGCGGGTCGCGGTGCAGTATCTGGATGGTGTCGAAGTCACCGAGGCGCTCCTCAATCACATCGAGGTGGCGATCCGCGCCTACGACCCGTGCCTGTCCTGCGCGACCCACGCGCTGGGGCAGATGCCGCTCGAGATCGAGGTCGTCGATGTCGCGGGGCATCGGGTCGACGCGCTCATCCGGGATGGCGACGGCGCGATTCGAAGGGCACCCGCGGGCGGACCCGTCGGCGGGCCGCCGGCAGGCGCGGAGCAAATCGTCGGATGAGCAGGATCCTCGTGCTTGCCTGGGGCAATCCGAGCCGAGGCGACGATGCGCTCGGGCCGGCGTTCGCCGATCGGGCCGAGGGCGTCGCTGCGACCCGACACACCGTCGAGATCCAGACCGACTTCCAGCTGTCACCGGAGCATGCGACCGATCTTCGCGGGCGCAGCGCGGTGCTGTTCGTCGATGCGAGCATCGCCGCACGACCGCCGTTCAGCTTCGATCGCGTCGCCGCGGCGCGGGATCACACGTTCACGTCGCATGCGATGAGCCCGGCGGCATTGCTCGCCGCCTATGAAGACGCGTTCGGGCGGCCGGCGCCCCCCGCGTTCGCGCTCGCGATCCGCGGCGAACGCTTCGAACTCGGCATGCCGATGACGCCGACCGCGCGCCGACATCTCGACGCCGCGGTCGCGTTCTTCGGGCAGCTCGCGGCTACCGCGGCCGATGCATGGCCCGCCGCGGCTGTTCCCTCCCTCTGAACCCGGCGCCGCGGTTCGGCGGTTCGATCGCGCACAGTCGCTGGTGGCGAGCTACACTTGCCCTGCGCGCCAGTCGAAGGGAGGCTCAACGTGCCACGCAATGAGATCATCGAGCGCTTCCGCAAATTCGTCGACCCCTACCGCGTCGACCGGGGCAACGGTTTCCGCCTCAAGAGTTTCGACCCGGCGGATACGGGCGGTCTCGGGTCGGAGCAAAAGCCGCAGGCGAAGGAACTCCTCGCGCAAGGGGTGAAATGGCTCGCCGAAGAGCAGGATAAGCTCTACGCGCAAAACAGCCGATCGCTGCTCCTCGTCTTCCAGGCGATGGACGCCGCAGGGAAGGACAGCACGATCAAGCACGTGATGTCCGGGGTGAATCCGCAGGGCTGCCAGGTGTACTCGTTCAAGCAGCCTTCCCAGGAGGAGCTCGATCACGATTTCCTGTGGCGCACGATGCGCTGCCTGCCCGAACGGGGCCGAATAGGAATCTTCAATCGTTCGTATTACGAGGAAGTGCTGGTCGTCCGCGTTCATCCGGAGATTCTGCGGCGGCAGCAACTGCCGGCCGAGCTCGTCACCAAACGCATCTGGGATGAACGGCTCGCCGACATCGCTGCGTTCGAGCGCTATCTGATACGCAATGGCGTGATTGTCCTCAAGTTCTTCCTCAATGTGTCCCGCGGGGAGCAGAAGCGAAGGTTCCTCGATCGCCTCGACCAGCCGGAGAAGAACTGGAAGTTCTCGGCGGCCGACGTGAAGGAGAGAAGTCACTGGAACGATTACATGAACGCCTACACCGAAGCGATTCGCGCAACCGCTACCAAGCACGCGCCGTGGTTCGTCGTTCCGGCCGACAACAAGTGGTACACGCGGCTCGTCGTCGCCGCGGCTGTCGTCGACGCGCTCGAGCGCCTCGACCTCGACTATCCGAAGCTCGACGCCGCCGAGCGGCGGGAGCTCGCCTCGGCGCGTGCGGCGCTCGCGAGGAAATAGCGGATCGCCGCGGCCCGGATCGCGTGTGCGCCGGCGATCGGCGATAATCCGGCCGGCGATGTTTGAGAATCGGCGGCGCCCGCCCGAGAGCTCACGCTGGCTCGGAGGGCTTGGCGGGATCGACGAAAAGGAGCAGTAAGATGAACAAGCGCGGTGGAAGGCTGATGGCGATGGCCGTTGCCTTGATGCTGGTCGGGTGTGCCTCACCCGGTCCCGCGCCGGGCGAAATGGAAATTCGCTCCGGCGTCATCGAACAAATCAATCCGACCGAGGTAAGGACCAATCATGACATGGGATTGGGCGCGATCCTCGGCGGTGTCGGGGGCGCGGGGCTCGGCAGCCTCATAGGCGGCGGCACCGGCCGCGAGGTCGCGATCGCCGCCGGCGCGATCGTTGGTGCGGTCGGCGGAAACTACGCGCAAAAGCAATACTTCGACAAGCCGCAGCCGGCGCAGCAGGTGATCGTTCGTTTGAACAGCGGCGTCCTCGTCGCGATCACGGAGCCGGTCGACCCGCAGTTGCGGCCCGGACAGAAAGTCTACATCCAGGGCAGCGGACCCGACACGCGCGTCGTGCCGCAGCAGTGAACGTGCCGCTGTCGGTGCCCGATGCTCGGAGCCGCGGTCCGCGGCCTCGCACCGGCGGAGTCAGCGCTGCGCGGCCCGTCCCTGCGCGCGCAGCGCGTCGAGCGATGCGTTCATCGTCAGCGCCTGCGGGTCGAGCATGAGGTGCAGCAGCGCGGGTCTGCCCGCGGCGAGCGCGCGCTCGAACGCCGGCGCGAATTCGGCGGTCCGCGCGACCGTCTCGCCGTGGGCGCCGTAGGCGCGCGCCAGCGCGGCGAAATCGGGATTGACGAGCGCGGTGCCGTACACCCGCGCCGGATACGTGCGCTCCTGGTGCATTCGGATCGTCCCGTACATGCCGTTGTCGACGACGACGAAGACGACGGCGAGCCCGTACTGCACCGCGGTGGCGAGCTCCTGCCCGTTCATCAGGAAGCAGCCGTCGCCGTTCCACGAGACGACGACGCGCTCCGGATGCACGAGCCTTGGCGGCGACGGCGGCGGGCACGCCATAGCCCATGGCGCCCGACGTAGGGCGCGAGCTGCGTGCGCAAAGCCGCGGTAGCGATAAAGCCGGTGCAGCCACGTCGAGTAGTTGCCGGCGCCGTTGGCGACGATCGCGTCGTCGGGAAGCTGCGCGGTCGAGCCAGCGCACGATCTGCCACAGATCGAGCGTCGCCGGGAACCGGCCGCGGCGCCTGCCACGCGACGTAATCGGCGTGCGCGCCGCAGCCGCGCCGCAGCGCGGCGCCGTGCGGCGGTGGCGGCGCGTCGGCCAGCGCCGCGAGAAACGCGCCGGGCGTCGCGGCGATCGCGAGCGCCGGCTGGTAGACGCGGCCGAGCTCGTCGGCGCCCGGGTGCACGTGGATCAGCGTCTGCGCGGCACGGGCGACGTCGAGCAGCGTATATCCCGACGTCGTCATTTCGCCCAGCCGCTCGCCGATCACGAGCAGCACGTCGGCGTCGCGCACGCGCGCGGCGAGCTTCGGATTGACGCCGATGCCGACGTCGCCGGCGTAGATGCGCGATGGCGATTGTCGAAGAGATCCTGGTGGCGAAACGCGCAAGCGACCGGCAGCCGATGCGCCTCGGCGAATGAGCCGCAGCGCGGCGCACGGCGTCCTCGTCCCAGCGGCTGCCGCCGACGAGCACCAGAGGTCGCGCCGCGCGTCGCGATCAGCTCGCGTGCGGCCGCGATCTGGTCCGGACCCGGCCGCGCCTGCGATTGGCTCGACGCGCGGCGCGTCGACTGCGGCTCGCGCGGGCCGCCAGCATGTCCTCCGGCAGGGCCAGCACCACCGGTCCCGGGCGGCCGGACATCGCGGTCCGGTAGGCGTGCGCGACGTATTCGGGGATGCGCTCGGCGCGATCGATCTGCGCCGCCCACTTTGCGACGCTGCCGTACATGCGCCGGTAATCGATCTCCTGGAATGCCTCGCGATCGACGAAATCGCCGCCGACCTGCCCGACGAAGACGATCAGCGGCGTCGAGTCCTGCGCCGCAGTGTGAATGCCGATCGCGGCGTTCGAGGCGCCGGGGCCGCGCGTCACGAAGGCGACGCCCGGGCGTCCGGTGAGCTTGCCGTACGCCTCCGCCATGTAGGCTGCGCCGCCCTCCTGTCGGCACACGACGAGCGACAGCACGTCGCGCGCATCGTAGAGCGCATCGAGCACTGCGAGGTAGCTCTCGCCGGGAACGCAGAATACATGGGTCGACCCTTGGGCGACGAGGTTGGCGACGAGAATTTCGCCGCCGCTGCGCAGTGGTCTTGGCACGGGCTCTCCCTGTCTGGCGTCGCCGGCGCCCGGCTGCGCGCTGGACCCCATTCTAGGGCCTGTCTCGGCCGTCGCGGGCACAGGCCCTATAATCGCCGGCACTTGCCTTCCCGCTGTCCGCCTGCCGCTCATCATGCCCACTTACGAGCTCATCGTCGACGCCGCGCAGTTCACCGCTGCCGGGCTCGCGCTCTCGCTCGTGACGCTCTGGCTGCGCACCGATCTCCGGCGCAACATGGTCGCGATGGCGGTGCTGATGGCGCTGGGGTTGGCAGGGCTGGTCGCGCTGTTTCAGTTCGGAAGCGGCGTTCACGACGCCACCCTCGTTCACGTCCTGCGCGAAGTGCTCCTCCTGCTGGTTGGCATCGGCTTCGCCCGAATCGCCGTCATGTTCGTGCTTCAGGCGCTCCTCGCCCGGCTGGCCATCCCGAGGATCCTCGCCGACGTGCTGATCGTCGTCGTGCTGATCGTCTACGGCCTCTACCGGATGAACGTCGTCGGCGTCAACCTGGCGAGCATCATCACGACCTCGGCGATCGTTTCCGGCGGCATTGCGCTTTCCCTGCGCGAGCCGCTCGAAAATCTTTGGGGCGGCATCGCGCTGCAGCTCGACAACACGTGCCGCATCGGCGACTGGATCAAGATGGAAGGCGTTACCGGCCAGGTGGTAGGGATCCGCTGGCGCTGCACGTCGTTGGCGACCAACAACGGCGAAACAGTCGTCGTCCCCAACGTGCAGTTGATGAAAAGCCGGGTGACGGTGCTCTCGCGACGCGGCGACGAACGGATCTACTGGCGACGCGACATCGAGTTCTCGGTGTCCTACGATGCGCCCCCGTCGCGGGTCATCGCCGTCGTCGAGGCAGCACTTGCGCGAGCGGAAATCCGCAATGTGGCGGCGACGCCGCACCCGAGCGTCGTGTGCATGGGGTTTGGCGACAGCGCAATCCAATACATGGCCCGGTACCGGCTCACTGACCTTCTCCACGACCTGTGGACCGATTCGCAGGTACGTCTGCATATCCAGGCGACGCTCGCGCGGCACCACATGGAGATCCCGTTCCCGCGGCGCGTGCTGATCCGCGGCAAGGGACGGGACGCACCGGAGCTGCGCGAGCGAGAGATCGCGGCGCGTTGCGACACGCTCGCGCGCATCGAGCTGTTCGGGGCGCTGACCGACGACGAGCGGCGCGCGCTGGCGAGCGAGCTCGCGAACTTCCCCTTCGTCGCTAACGATGTGATCTCGCGCCAGGGCGAAGCGGCGGATTCGCTCTACATTCTCGCCCGTGGGCGGATCGGCGTGTTCGATGACAGCGCCGGCGGCACGGGCGCGCGCGACCGGCTCGCGACGGTCGACGCGCCAGCCTACTTCGGGGAGATGGGACTGCTGACCGGCCAGGCGCGCGGCGCGACGATAATCGCCCAGGACGAGGTGCTCTGCTATCGCCTCGACAAGGCGGGCTTCGACGCGATATTGAAAGCGCGGCCGGAACTGGTCGAGGCGATGTCGCGCGCGGTGGTCGCGCGACAGGCGGCGAACGATGCGCGGCTGCAGGCGCTGTCCGCGGAGGCCCGCGCGCGACAGGCGTCCAATCGCACCGCCGAACTGGTTCGGAGCATCAAGGCGTTCTTTGGAATGAAGGCCTGACGGCTTGCGAAGCGCCTAGCGCCCTGCGACCAGGTCCTCGCGCTTGACGAGGAAGACACTGTCCGGCGAGGCGGCGATTTCCAGCCATACGAACGGAAGCCGCGGGAAAGCGAGCTCGGCAGCGGCGCGATTGTGGCCGATTTCGACGACCAGCGTCCCGCCGGGACCGAGGAATCGCGGCGCTTCCTTGACGATCGTGCGCACGGCATCGAGGCCGTCGTCGCCGCCGGCGAGCGCAAGTGCTGGTTCGTGGCGGTATTCCGCGGGCAGCTCTTCCATCGCCATCGCCGTGACGTAAGGCGGGTTGCTGATGATGAGGTCGTAGCTCTTTTCCGGCAGGTTCGAAAAGAGGTCGGAGCGGATCAGGTTGATCCGGTCGGCGAGCCCGTAGTCGGACACGTTGCGTTGTGCAACGGCAAGCGCGTCCGACGAAAGGTCCACGGCGTCGATGTCGGCTTCCGGATAGGCGTGCGCCAGCAGGATCGCGAGACAACCCGAGCCCGTGCACAGGTCGAGGGCGGCTGTCACTTTTTCGGGCTCGCCGACGAAGGGCGTAAGGCTGTCCGGCAGGAGCTCGGCAATGAACGAGCGCGGAATGATCACCCGCTCGTCGACATAGAAACGGAAGTCGCCGAGCCAGGCCTCGTGGGTGAGATAAGCAGCGGGCACGCGCTGATCGATCCGCCGCTCGAGAAGCTGCGCGAGCTGCAACCGCTCGGGTTGCGTGAGCCTGGCGTCGAGAAAGGGCTCCAGCCGATCGAGCGGCAAGTGCAGCGCGTGCAGCAGCAGATAGGCGGCCTCATCGTAGGCATTGGTCGTGCCGTGGCCGAAAGAGAGCCGGGCCTCGCCGAAGCGAGTGACGGCGTAGCGCAGCCAGTCGCGCAGCGTCTCGAGGTCATGGGCCGGCGTGCTCATGGGTATGCGTCCATGCGTGCAGCGCTCGCCGCCGCGTTGCTCCCCGAGGGGGACCTGTTCGGGCCTCGCAGCGGCCTGCCAGCGCTCATGGATGGGGACTCGGAAGCAGGCGCTCGAGGATTCGGCGATAGACGGCCGCAAGCAGCGCCAGATCCGATATCCTCACGCACTCGTTCAGCTTGTGGATCGACGCGTTCACCGGACCCAGCTCGACGATTTCGGGACAGATAGCGGCGATGAACCGGCCATCCGATGTCCCGCCGGTGGACGAGATCTCGGTGGCGATGCCGACGACGTCGTGCACGGCGTCGGTCACGACGTCGACGAGCTTCCCTCGCGGCGTGAGATACGGTCTGCCCCAGCCCGTCCAGACGAGCTCGTAGTCGAGGCGGTGTTTCGCAAGAACCGCCTCGACGCGTTGCTGCAGCGATTCCCGCGTGGACGCGGTCCCGTGCCGGAAGTTGAACATGATTTCCAGCGCGCCGGGAATGACGTTGTTCGCCCCCGTTCCCGCGTGGATGTTCGACGCCTGCCACGTGGTCGGCGGGAAGAACGCGTCGCCATCGTCCCAGTGCGTCGCCGCGAGCTCCGCGAGCGCGGGCGCCGCGAGGTGGATCGGATTCTTCGCGAGCTGCGGATATGCAACGTGTCCCTGGACGCCCTTGATCGTCAAGGTCGCGGACAGCGTCCCGCGACGGCCGTTCTTGATCGCGTCGCCCAGTCTCGCCAGTGAAGACGGCTCGCCGACGATGCAGTAGTCGATCGTCTCGCGTGCGGCGGCGAGCCTTTCGACGACCCTGGCCGTGCCGTCGACCGAGGGTCCTTCCTCGTCCGAGGTGAGCAGCAGCGCGAGGGAACCGGGCGATTGCGGCCGCGCCGCGACGAACGCCTCGATCGCCGTGACGAAGGCCGCGAGCGAGCTTTTCATGTCGGCTGCGCCGCGCCCGTAGAGAAAACCATCGCGCTCGGTCGGTACGAACGGGTCCGAGTGCCAGCCCTCGAGCGGGCCGGTCGGAACGACGTCGGTGTGCCCAGCGAAGCAGACGAGCGGGCGCGCGTTCCCGCGCCGCGCCCACAGGTTCGTCACGCCGTTCGCCACCAGCGATTCGCAGCGGAAACCGAGTGGCGAAAGGCGGCCGGCGATCAACGCCTGGCAACCCGCATCGTCAGGGGTGAGCGACCGGCGCGCGATCAGTGCGTGCGCGAGCTCGAGCGTGGGGTCTACGGCTGGCGAGACGGCGGGGCGCGCAGCGGTTGCCATGCACCCATGTTAACAAAGACGCGGTGCGCCGGCCGCGAAGCGGGCTCCGCAAACCGCGTTTTCCACTGGAAGTTCAATGCGGCCGATCGAGCATCTCCGCGTCGATCTGCAGCGCCGTGAAATCGCTCTGCGTGCGTCTCGGCGCCGCGGCGCCCGTTTGCTGCGACATCCCGTCGATGCGAGCCGTGGGCGAGTTCTGGTTGATGAGCCAAGCCAGGTTAGTCGGCGAATCCGAGGCAACCATCGCCTCGTCATAGCTGATCTGTCCGTCAAGGTGCAGTCGACACAGTGCCTGTTCGAAGGTTTGCGATCCGGGATAGAGCGACTGCTCCATCGCTTCCTTGATTTGGGTGATCTCACCGTTCTTGATGAGCTCCGCGATGAGCGCAGTATTGAGCAGGATCTCGACGGCCGGCTGCATCTCGCCGTCCTTGTTGCGGACGAGCCGCTGCGAGACGATCGCGCGAAGGCCGATCGACAGGTCCGACAGCACACCGGAGCGGGCGTCGTACGGGAACAGGTTGATGATCCGCGACATCGCGTGGTAGCTGTTGTTGGCGTGAATCGTCGACAGGCAGAGGTGGCCCGTCAGCGTGTGCAATAGCGCCTGCTGCATCGTTTCACGGTCACGGATCTCGCCGATCATGATGAGATCGGGCGCCTCGCGCAACCCGTTCTGCAGGGCGTTCTGGTAATTCTGGGTGTCGATGTTCAGCTCCCGCTGGTTGACGATGCTCTGCTTGTGCTCGAACAGGTACTCGATCGGATCCTCGATCGTGAGGATATGGCCGGACTTGTTGGTATTGCGGTGGTCGATCATCGCGGCCAGTGTCGTCGACTTGCCCGAGCCCGTTGCTCCGGCGATCAGCACGAGGCCGCGCTTTTCCATCACGATGTCGAGCAGCACCGGTGGCAGCTTCAGCTCCTCGAACGAGGGGATGTGGCTCCGGACGAAGCGGATCACCATCGAGATCGTCCCGCGCTGGCGGAAGATGTTGATCCGAAAATTGCCGACCGCGCGGTCGAGGTGGGACAGGTTCATTTCGAGCTCGTTCTCGAACTCGCGCGCCTGCTCCTTGCTCATCAGCTCGTAGGCAATCCGGCGCACCGTCTCCAGGTCCATCGGCTGCGTCGAGATCGGCGAGACAACGCCGTTGATCTTGATGTTGATCGGTGCGCCGCAGGAGATGAACAGGTCGGATGCCTGCTTCTCCGCCATCAGTCTGAACAGTCGGTCGAGATACATGTCGGGGGTCCCCGGGCTACAATCGTGTCGAGACGGCGTTTTCAGCCGGCACCGCAAGTTTCCATGATAATGTCATGAATTGCCGGAGAGTTCCAGCGCCGATCCCACGCCGGGCCGGCAGGCGGCCCGGCGACGTGATCGCGAGCGGGCGACGACGCTCGATGACGGGAATTCCCGCCCCAAATCCGGTCTGAAGCAAGTTCCATGCTCGCAATCATCGGCGGCAGCGGTCTCACGCGCCTTTCCACGCTCGCGGTGGCGCACCGCGAAGTCGTGCGCACACCCTTTGGCGAACCGTCCTCCGCGCTGCTGTTCGGGCAGATCGCAGGTCGCGACGCGGTATTCCTGGCTCGGCACGGCCACGGCCACACGGTTCCTCCGCACCGGGTGAATTACCGGGCCAACCTGTGGGCGCTGAAGGAACGCGGGGCAACCGCCGTCGTGGCCGTGGCGTCGGTGGGAGGAATTCGCGGCGTGGTGCCCGGCGAGCTCGTCGTGCCTCACCAGCTCATCGATTACACGCACGACCGGGCGAGCAGCTTTTTCGACGGAGGCGACCGGCGCGTGGTTCACGTCGACTTCACGCAGCCGTACACGCCCTCGCTGCGGGAGGAGTGCTTGGCGGCGGCGAGGACTGCCGGGATCGCGTTGACCGACGGCGGCGTGTACGCCGCCGTTTCCGGGCCGCGGCTCGAAACCATTGCCGAGATCGACCGGCTGGATCGTGACGGCGCGACGATGGTCGGGATGACTGGAATGCCCGAAGCGGCGCTCGCACGCGAGCTCGATCTTCCCTATGCGGCGATCGCCGTCGTCGTGAACCATGCGGCGGGCCGCGGCGATTCTGCCGAGCGGATCTCGATGGAAGGCATCGCGCACGTGCTGGAGACCGCGATGGACCGGGTCCGTGCGCTGCTGGAGCACATCAAGGCATGAGCGCGCGGGGCGAGAACGAGGATGCCTGCGCGAGTAGGGCGCAGCCAAGGCCCGAAGGGCGCGTCCGCGAGCACGTGGCGGCGTTCGACACGCCCACGTGGAATTACCTCGACCTCGCATGGAGGCCGTGCGTCTGCGAGCGCCGGTGGCGGCCGACATGGAGGTGCAACGGCGGGTGTCCAACGCTGCGCAGGCCGCACCGAAGGGTGCATCTGCGCGCGATTGCGGGAGGCCGGCTGCTCGGTCAACCGGGACCCGAAGCGGGCGCGAAGGCCGAGCGATGATCCGGAGCGTATTGCGGATGGGGGACCCGAGGCTGTGGCAGCCCTCGAAGCCGGTCGAGGTCTTCGGCACGCCCGCGCTTGACTCGCTGCTCGCCGACCTGCGCGACACGATGGCGGCGGAGAACGGTGCCGGGCTCGCGGCGCCGCAGATCGGCGTCCCGCTCCAGGTCGTCATCTTCGGATTCGTCGAGAATGCGCGCTATCCCGACGTGGAGCCCGTTCCGTACACCGAGCTCGTGAACCCGGTGCTGACGCCGCTTTCCGACGAACTCGAGGATGCCTGGGAGGGCTGTCTGTCGGTGCCGGGACTGCGCGGCGTCGTGCCGCGTCACGTCGCTATCCGCTACGAAGGCTTCGATCCGCACGGTCGACCGATCCGCCGCGACGCGACCGGCTTCCATGCGCGGGTGGTCCAGCACGAATGCGACCACCTTCTGGGAATCCTCTATCCGATGCGGATGCGCGACTTCCGCCAGTTTGGCTATACGGACATCCTCTTTCAGGACGCCGCCGCCGAGGAGTAGGTTTCGTGCGTTCCCGCGAACGCGGGAACCCAGTGTCTTTCGACCGACGCCACTCGATTCCCGCCGGCGCGGGAATGACGGTCAAATGCGTAGCTGATCGTAGAGGGAAGTCTCTAGCCTCAGGAGCGCCTGCTCGTCGTGAAGCCGGGCCCCGTCGATCAGGAAGATGTCTTCGGCGCGCTCGCCCAGCGTGTTGATCTTGGCGCTCGTGACGTTGACGTTCGCGTGCGCGAGCGTGTAGGCGATCTGGGCGAGGAGTCCCGGCCGGTCGCCGGCGACGATCTCGAGGATGTAGTGCGTCCCCTTGTCGTCGGGAAAGATCCGAACCTCGGGCGACAGCGGAAAGTGCTTGAGCCGCCGGCTCACGCGGCCCGCGACCGGTCCCTCCAGCGGCGGGTGCTCCGTCAACAGGTGCTTCAGCTCGAATTCGACCTGCTGGATCGTGTCGCGGTACGACGCGGCGGGGTTCGCGGGATCGAGGATCGCGAAGGTGTCGAGCGCATAACCGTGGCGCGTCGTGTGGATCTTCGCTTCCATGATCGACAGGCCGCGGCGCCCGAAATAACCGCAGATGCGAGCAAAGAGGTCCTTCTGGTCGGGGAGGTAGATCATCACCTGCAATCCGGCTTCGGCCCGCGACAACCGCGCCCTCACGACCGGTTCCTGCCGCTCGATGCGCCAGTAAAGCTGCCGGGCGTGCCACGCGATTTCGTCGGCGGAATGGCGCTGGAAATAGACGTTGTCGAGATGCGCCCAGAGCTTGCGCTCGGCACCGTCCGGCACCGCGTACAGGCGCAACAGGCGCTGCGCTTCGCTCTGGCGCTGCTGCAGGCTGTCGGCGAGCGTGACCGGAGCCGTTGCGCCGGCGAGGCGCGCCCGCGTCGCGTGAAAGAGGTCCTCGAGAAGGCGCGCCTTCCACGCGTTCCACACCTTTGGGCTCGTGCCGCGGATGTCGGCGACGGTGAGAAGATAGAGCGCGATCAGCCGGCGTTCGTTTTCGACCTTGCGCGCAAATGCCGCAACGACATCCGGGTCGGTGACGTCCTGCTTCTGCGCGGTCGCCGACATCGTCAGGTGCTGCGCGACCAACCATGCGATCAGCTCCGTATCCTCGTCGGGAACTCCGTAGGCGCGGCAGAAGCGCCGCGCTTCGCGCTCGCCCAGCGTCGAATGATCGCCACCGCGCCCCTTGGCGATGTCGTGGAACAGCCCGGCGAGATAGAGGACTTCCCTGCGCTCGAAATCGGTGATGAGACGCGAGCAAAGCGGATACTCGTGCGCGTGCTGCGCCTCGGTGAAGCGGCGCAGGTTGCGGATCACCATCAGGATGTGCTCGTCGACCGTGTAGACATGGAAGAGGTCGTGCTGCATCTGGCCGACGATATGGCCGAACGCCGGCAGGCAATTGCCGAGGATCCCGTACTGGTTCATTCGCCGCAGCTCGTGCGTGACGCCGCGACGCTCGCGGAAGATCTGCAGGAAGCGCGCGCGATTTTCGGAATCGCGGCGAAAGCCGGCGTCGATCCGGTGCCGATTGCGCCAGAGCGCGCGCAGGGTGCGCGCGGACATGCCTTTGAGCTCCGGGTGGCGCTGCATCGTGAGGAACGCATCGAGCATCGCCGCAGGCCGGCGCTCGAACAGCGCCTCGTCCCGGAGATCGAGGAGCTCGTCGACCGCGACGAACTCGTCATCGACGGCTACCGGCTCGGCCGGCACCGGGAACAGCCGGGCGTGCAGGTTCTGCAGCAGGATCACGCTGGACTGCCGGACGAGCTTCGCCGCCCGGTAGTAGCGCTGCATCAACTGCTCGCTGGCGCGCCTTGCCGGCGTGTCGATGAGCTCGAGCTCGCGTGCGAGCGCGCTCTGGTGGTCGAACACGAGCAGATCTTCGCGCCGGCCCGCGAGGTAGTGGAGCCGCACCCGCAGGGCGCCGATGAAACGTTCCTGCTTCGATATCGTGCGCGCCTCCTGCGCGGTGAGGAGCCCGGCCTTGGCCATCTCCCGCCACGAGCGTCCGAGCCCGGCCGCGCGCGCGATCCAGAGCACCGTCTGCAGATCGCGCAACCCGCCCGGGCTTTCCTTCAAGTTCGGCTCGAGGTTGTACGCGGTGTCGTGGTACTTCAGATGTCGCTGCTGCTGTTCGAGCAGCTTGGCCTCGTAGAAGTGGCGCGCGTCCAATCCCGCCGCGAACGCCCGCTGGAAGGCGCGATATTGCGCGCGCGAGCCCGCGACCAGTCGGTGCTCGAGCAGGCTCGTCCGGATCGTGATGTCGCCCGCCATCTCGTCCTCGCATTCGGCGATCGTACGGACGCTGTGGCCGATGTCGAGACCGACGTCCCACAGCAAGCCGATGAAGCGCTCGACGAAGGCGGTACCCTCGGCGTCGAGCGCATTCGCGGGCAGGATCAGCACGTCGACGTCGGAATGCGGAAAGAGCTGGCCCCGGCCGTAGCCGCCGACGGCGATGAGTGCGGCATCCCCGGGCGCCGCCAACCCGGCCCAGGCTGCGACAAGGGCGCGATCGACGAGGCGCGCGTGCTCGCGTAGCAGGCGCGGCGTGTCGGGGCGCGCGAGGAACGCGTCGCGGAGCTCCGCGCGGCCGGCACGCAGCGACTCGCGGCGGGCGCGGATGAACTCGGTCGTCACGTCGATGCCGCGTGCCGCGACGGGGACCGCGGTTCCCATGTCTCGCCCGGTCACACCGTGGGTGGCGGCGTCCCCGGCGAGACCGTGAGCACTTCGTGGCCCTCCGGGGTCACGAGCACCGTGTGCTCCCATTGCGCCGACAGCGAATGGTCGGCGGTCACGATCGTCCAGCCGTCGGCCAGGCTGCGGATCGCGGCGCGCCCCGCGTTGATCATCGGCTCGATCGTGAAGATCATCCCCGGCTGCAGCACGAGGCCGGTGCCGGGGCGGCCATAATGCAGCACCTGCGGCTCCTCGTGGAAAGCGCGACCGATGCCATGGCCGCAGAATTCGCGCACGACCGAAAAATGGTGGCCTTCGGCGAATTTCTGGATCGTGTGCCCGATATCGCCGAGGTGCGCCCCCGGATGCACGGCGCGGATCCCCCGCCACATCGCCTCGTGCGTCGTCTCGACGAGGCGCTTCGCCTGGATCGACGGCGTGCCGATGTAGAACATCCGGCTCGTGTCGCCGTGCCACCCATCCTTGATCACGGTGACGTCGATGTTGACGATGTCGCCGAGCTTCAGCTTCTTGTCGCCGGGGATGCCGTGGCAGACGACATGGTTGACCGACGTGCAGATCGACGCTGGATACGGCGCGTGCCCGGGCGGCTGGTAGTTGAGCGTCGCGGGAATCACCTGTTGGACATCGACCTGGTAGTCGTGCGCGAGACGGTCGAGCTCGCCCGTGGTCACCCCCGGTTGCACGCGCGGCGTGAGCCAGTCGAGCAGCTCCGCCGCGAGACGTCCCGCGACGCGCATTTTCTCGATGTCCTCGGCGGACTTGATGGTGACAGGCATATTGTTATATGAGCGCCAAGCGCCTCGCTTCATGCGCGCAAGAGCTCGTTGATGCCGGTCTTCGCGCGCGTCTTCGCGTCAACCCGCTTGACGATCACCGCGCAGTACAGCTGGCACCCTCCCTGGCCGGACGGCAGACTGCCGGCCACGACCACCGAGCCCGCGGGAACCCGCCCGTACGTGATCGCGCCTGTCGCCCGGTCGTAGATCTTCGTGCTCTGGCTGATGAACACGCCCATCCCCAACACCGAGTTCTCCTCGACGATCACGCCTTCGACGACTTCGGAGCGTGCGCCGATGAAGCAGTTGTCCTCGACGATCGTGGGATTCGCCTGCAGAGGTTCGAGGACGCCGCCGATTCCGACGCCGCCGGACAGGTGCACGTTCTTGCCGATCTGCGCGCACGAGCCGACGGTCACCCACGTATCCACCATCGTGCCTTCATCGACATAGGCGCCGATGTTGACGAACGACGGCATCAGCACGACGTTGCTCGCGATGAACGCCCCGCGGCGCGCGACCGCCGGCGGCACGATGCGCACACCGGCAGCGGCGAGCGCAGCGTCGGACAGTCCGGCAAACTTCGTGGGCACCTTGTCGTAGAAGGCGAAGGGTTCGGCGCTGCCGGCCCGTGGCGCAAAGCGCATTGGCGCATTGTCGGCGAGCCGGAACGACAGCAGCACCGCCTTCTTGAGCCACTGGTGGACCGTCCAGGCCCCGTCGATCTTCTCGGCGACGCGCAGCCGGCCACTGTCGAGCTCGGCGATCACGTGCGTGACGGCGTCGCGTACCGCGGCGGGCGTCGCGCCGGGCGCAAGCGACGCCCGTGCCTCCCACGCGTCGTCGATCGTCTGCTGCAGGTCGGTCATGGACAGGGTACGTTGCGAACGCTTCGCAAAAACGAGCATTTTACCCCGGCGGGCGATCCGGGCGCGACGCATCGGCCGCGCGGGCAAGACATCATGCGCGGGCGGCGCCTCGCGGAGGGCTCCGCAGGCAGCGGCGACGCTACATCGACTTGAAGCGGTGCGCGAAGGTGCGGCTGACGGCAAGCTTCTCGTCGCGGTCGACGAGGAGGATGAAGGGCTCGCCGCGCCAGTCGCGCTCCACCCTGGCAACGGCGCGCAGGTTGACGATCGTCCCGCGATGGACCTGCCAGAATGCATCGGGATCGAGCTCGTCGTGAAGCTCCCTGATCGGCTTTCGGATCAGCGCCTCGCCGTCGCGGGTGATGACGCGCGTATATTTGTCGCCGGCCTGGAAGTAGAGGACATCGTCGACGGCGATCATCCGCATCGATGCGCCGAGAGAGGCGCGAATCCACTTGAGCGGCCCGCCCTCGCGCGCGGCGAGCCGCGTGAGGAGCGCGGTCAGATCGAGGGGCGCCTCCGCAAGTCGGGCTTTCAGCCGCGCCACCACCTTCGCGATGCGTTCGGGCGCCGGCGGCTTCAGCACGTAGTCGATCGCGCCTTCCTCGAAGGCTTCGACCGCATACTCGTCGTAGGCCGTGACGAACACGATATGGCAGCTGCCGTCGAGCTCGCGCGCGACGTCGAGCCCCGAACGGACGGGCATCCGGATGTCGAGGAACGCGATATTGGGCTTGTGTTCGCCGGCGAGCGTCAGCGCCTCGTCGCCATTGCCCGCCTCGGCGACGATCCGGAGCTCCGGCCACGCGTCGGCGAGCCGCGCCTTCAGCTGCGCCCGCAGCATCGGTTCATCTTCGGCGATCAACGCAGAGGGCTGCATCCGTCAAGTCGCGGAAAACGGAATCTCGATGGTCGCCCGCGCGCCATGCGGCTTTTCGTCGACGAGCGAAAAACGTCCGCGCGACCCGAACAGCGCAGCGAGGCGGTCACGCACATTGGAGAGCCCAACGCCGTTGCCCGGACGCGGAGAAACGCCGGCCAGACCGGCTCCCGTATCGGCGACGCTGACGATGAGCCGGTCGCCGTCGCGATGCGCTTCGATCCGGATCGCCCCGCCTTCGGCCCGCGGCTCGATGCCGTGGGTGACGGCGTTCTCGACCAGGTTGATCAGGAGCACGGGCGGAAATGCATGGGAACGCAGCTCATCGGCAGCATCGACGGTAATCGAGAGGCGGGGCCCCATGCGCATTTGCATGATCGAAAGATACTCCTGTGCGAGGTCGATCTCCCGGCCGAGCGTCGTGCTCGCGGAGCGAAGCTGCGGCAGCGCGGCGCGCAGATATGCGAGCAGGTGTCCGAGCATCCGACCGGCTTTCGGCGGATCGGTTTCGATGAGGAACTGCACCGACGCGAGCGTGTTGAACAGGAAGTGCGGCTCGACCTGGGCCTGCATCAGCTTGAGCTCGGCCTCGATCGCTTGCCGCGAGAGCTTGCTGCGGTCGGCTTCCGCCTTCAGCATCTGCGCGCGCGACCATGCTTCGCGGAACTTGAGCATGAAGAACAGGCTCGCGCACAGCCCCATGATGAACGCCGAGATCGCCGTACCGATGAACTGGCCGGGCGAGCCGTGTCCATGCAGGTGGCCCAGCCGATACTCGGGATCGGCGATCAGGTAGCCCTTGATGACGAGCACCAGCACGAGACCGAGCGCCGTGCCCGCGGCGACCGCGCCGAGCAACCCCCGGAACGGATGCGCGCTCCTCCAGGGGCGAGCCACGTTGACCGCATAGGCGATCGAAAGACCGAAGGATTGAGCGGTGATGAACGGGTGCCAGAACGGACGCATTTCTTCGGTGTAGAGCAGCGCGGCAACGCCGGTGTTGATCGCCGCAATGAGCAGCACCGTGAGCCAGGAGACGCGAAAGCCGCCCGCGAGCGCGGCCAGCCAATTCCGGGGTTCTGCAGGAGCGAGGGTAGCCATGAGCCGATTCTACGGATACGGCTGCCGTTGCGGCGCCGCCGCGACGGACTGCGGCGGGCGGCGACAGGCCGCGGCAGGGTGCATTCCCCGGGGTTCTACAGTGCCCGCGCGAACGCCACGATCCGTTCGACTGCTTCGGCGCACTCCGCCTCCGGAGCCACCAAGGCAATCCGGACGCGGCCGCGCCCCGGATTCGTCCCCTGCGCGTCGCGGGCGAGATAACTTCCGGGAAGCACGGTCACGGCCTTTTCGGCGAGGAGTCGCTTCGCGAACACTGCATCGTCGATCGGTGCCCGCGCCCAAAGATAGAACGCGGCTTCCGGCATTGCGCAGGGAAGGGCGCGAGCAAGCCGTGGCTGAAGCGCGGCGAATTTTGCCGCGTATTCGGCCCGGTTGGCGCGCACGTGGCCTTCGTCGTTCCACGCGGCGATGCTGGCGGCGGCGACCGCCGGGGACATCGCCGAGCCGTGATACGTCCGATAGAGCAAAAATGCCTTGACGAGCGCAGCGTCACCCGCGATGTAGCCCGACCGCAGGCCCGGCGCGTTCGACCGCTTCGAGAGGCTTCCGATCGACACGAGACGTGGGAACCCTTCGCGCCGGAGCTCGCGTGCGACCGCGAGCGCCCCGGCCGGAGGACGCGCTTCATCGAAGTAGATCTCCGAATAGCATTCGTCGGCGGCGATGACAAAGCCGTGGCGGTCGGAAAGGTCGAACAGGAACCGCCATTCGTCCGCCGTCGTGACGCGCCCCGTCGGATTGTCGGGGGAGCAGACGTAGACGAGCTGGGTGCGCGCCCAGACCGCGTCCGGGACGTCACGCCAGGCCGGCGCGAAAGCGGTCTCGGGAAGCGCATTGACGCAATACGGCTCTGCACCCGCGAGGAGCGCACTTCCCTCGTAGATCTGGTAGAACGGATTCGGCATCACCACGGTGGCGCCGACGCGGCTCGCGTCGATCACCGTCTGTCCGAATCCGAACAGTGCCTCGCGGCTCCCCAGCACGGGCAGGACCTGCGTCGCGGGATCGAGGGCCAGGCGATGCCGGCGGTTGAGCCATCCGGCGATCGCCTCGCGCAGAATGGGCGCCCCCATCGTCGTGGGATAATTCGCCACACCGGCGGCACCGGCCGCCAGCGCGTCGAGGATGAGGCGCGGCGTCGGATGCTTCGGCTCGCCGATCGAGAGATTGATCGGCGCGAGCGCCGGGTTCGGCGTCACGTCGGCGAACCATTGTCGCAGCCGCTCGAACGGATAGGGCTGCAGGCGGGAAAGACGGGGATTCACGTGGGGCGAGGGCAGCGAGCAGGCGCGCGCGAGGGCAGGGCGGGGCCGCGCGCGAATGGCATCGGGACGCGCGCGCCGCCCGGAGCGCCGCCGGCACAGTGTGCGATTATAGCGAAGCGCTGCCGCGGGTTCGCGCGGGCGAACCGCGCGTGATCGGCTCCGGGTGATCGCCGTGGACCGCTCGCGACTCGTTGCATCACCGTGGGTCTGGCGCGCAGTGTCTGCGCTCGCGACGCTCGTTGGCGGCGTCCTACTGGCCGTTGTCGTCGCGTATTGGGGCTGGCGGGCTTTCGGTCCCGCGCCGGCGCCGCTGCCGCTGTCGGAGACACCCGAGCGGTGGACGGAATCCATCGTCGCCGCGCCGCTCTTCGGGCGTTCTTCGACGACGAGTGCGATCGCCGCGCAGCCGGCGGCGAAGACGCTCGGTGGCGACGCGCGCTTGCTGGGGGTCTTGGCCGAGGCCGACGGGCGGGGTTGGGCGCTGTTCCGTTTTGCCGATCGCGGGCCCGTGCTGGTCAAGTCGGGGCAGCAGATCGCGAACGACGTGACACTCGAGATCGTCCGGCCAGACGGCGTCCGCATTCGCGATCACGGCGACACGCGCGATATCGTGTTGCGTGCGCCCCCGGTGGCGGCAGCACCGCCGGTTGCCCGTGCGGAACGCGCGCGCCTCGCCGCCACCCGCCCGGAATGCGCGCTCCCGGCGGGCTACAAGGGACCGGTCTACCGGCTCAACGCGGAGCTCCTGAGCGGCATCGCCTCTCAGCCGGACAGCTGGAAGGCGCTGCTGGTGCCGGGCATCGGCGGGCTTGCGGTGCGTGACGAGAGCGGATTCGCCGTCATGCTCGGCATGAAGGCGGGCGACCGGATGGCTGTCGCCAACGGCATTGCGCTTGACCGGGATCGACGATGTATTGACTGCGGTGGTCAGGCCGCTTCTTGCGAGCCAGGCCGTGCGCGTCACCGGCACGCGCGACGGCAAGCCGGCGGAGTGGCTGTTCGTGAACGCGGGATCGTGCCCAGGCTGAGTTCGTCAGCCGCGCGTGAGGATCACTGCTTTGCCTCGTGCGGCAGCCACGCGAGCAGTTCTTCAGGCGCGTCGATGATGCCGTCGGCAGCCCAGGTTTCCGGCGTTTCGTCTGCGCCCAGGTAGCCGTAGCGCGCGACGATCGTGCGCATGCCGGCGGCGACGCCCGCGGTGACGTCACGCTCCGCATCGCCGACGTAGACGCAACGCTCCGGCGCGAGCCCAAGGCGCTTCGCCGCATCGATCAGAGGCGCCGGGTGGGGCTTCGCGAACGGAGTCGTGTCGCCGCAGACGACGGTGCCGGCGCGCGACGCAAGCCGTAGCTGCTCGAGCAGGGGCGTCGTATAGCGGGTGGCCTTGTTGGTGACGATGCCCCAGCGGAGTGCGCGCGCCTCGATCGCATCGAGGAGGGCATCGGCGGTCGCGAACAGCACCGATTCCACACATAGCGCAGCTTCGTAGTGAGCGAGAAAGGCGTCGCGCAGTGCCGCGTACCTGGGATCGGCGGGCCCTACGCCCAGGCCTTCGCCGATCAAACCGCGCGCGCCGTGCGAAGAGAAAGGACGCAACCGTTCGAGCGGAAAGGGTGCGAGGCCATGGTCGGCGCGGACGCGGTTCAGCGCGGCGCCGAGATCCGGCGCCGTGTCGACGAGTGTGCCGTCGAGGTCGAAGAGCACCGCGTCGACGGGCAGCGCTCGCGGCAGATGCCCGCGAATCGCGGGCGCGTCAGGCATCGGCGGTGCGCGAGAACGCCATCAGGTAATTGACGTCCGTGTCCGTGCCGAGTCTGAACGTGCGGGTGAGGGGGTTGTACGTGAGGCCGCTGATCTCGATGGGCGTGAGGCCGGCGCTCCGCGCGAACCGCGCGACTTCGGCCGGCGTCAGGAACTTCGCGTAATCGTGCGTGCCGCGCGGCAGCATCCCCAGCACGTACTCGGCACCGAGGATCGCAAGCGCATAGGCCTTCGGGTTGCGGTTGATCGTCGAGATCGCGACGACGCCGTCGGCCTTTGCGAGCGCTGCGCAGGCTGCCACCAGCGCGTCGGGATCGGGAACGTGCTCGAGGAGCTCCATGCAGGTGACAACGTCGAAGGCGCCCGGCGTTTCTGCAGCGAGCGCCTCGGCGGCGACGAGCCGATAGTCGACCGTCGCGCCCGATTCGAGCTTGTGCAGGCGCGCGACGCCCAGCGCCTTGTCGCCCAAGTCGATGCCGAGCACCGACGCGCCGCGCGCCGCCATCGCCTCGCTCAGGATTCCGCCGCCGCAACCGACATCGACGATATTCTTGCCGGCGAGGCCACCGACGACGCGATCGAGCCAGTCGAGGCGCAGCGGATTGATCCGATGCAGCGGGCCGAACATCGCGCTGTCGGCATCCCACCAGTGATGGGCGAGCGATGCGAACTTGGCGAGCTCGCCGGGATCGACGTTGACGGACTTCGCGGCGGATGCGGCGGGGGTGGTCATTGCAGGCGTTCCTGCCAGAAGCGGGCCCGTGTCACGATAGCTGCTTCATCCAGCGTCGTCAAAGCGCCACCGGCCACGACCCGCTGCCCCTCGATCCACACGTCGGTCACCGATTCGCGGCCGATCGCGTGGACGACATGCGAGATGGGATCGTAGCAGGGCACCGCATCGAGACCGGAGAGATCGACGGCCACGACGTCGGCCGCCTTGCCTGGAACGAGCGAGCCGATCTCGCGATCGAGGCCGAGCGCGCGCGCGCCGCCAAGCGTCGCGCTCGCGAGGATCTGCGCCGCCGGCAGTGCCGCCGCATCGCCGGTCGCGACCTTGGCGAGAAGCGCGGCAAGGCGCATTTCGCCAAAGAGGTCGAGCCGGTTGTTCGACGCCGCGCCGTCGGTGCCGAGCGCCACGTTGATGCCCCGCCGCTGCAGTAAGCCGATCGGCGCAATCCCGCTGCCGAGCTTCATGTTGGATGCCGGGCAATGGACGACGTGACCGCCGTGAAGAGCGAGGAGCTCGACGTCATCGGGGGCGAGATGGACACCGTGGATCGCGATGAAGCCGGGTCCGGTCGCTCCCAATGCGTGCAGGCGGGCGAGTGGCGTCTCGCCGTACCGCTCGCGACTTTGCGCAATCTCGAGCGCGGTCTCGGCGATGTGCGTCTGGATCGGAAGGTCGAGTTGCCGCGCGTACATGACGATGCGCTCCCAAGTCGCGTCGCCGACCGTGTACGGCGCATGTGGCGCCAGCGCGAACGTGAGTCGCGCTTCGTGCTTCCACACGTCGCGCACTGCGAGGCCGCGCTGCAGATAGCCGTCGGCGTCCGCCGCGTAGGGCGTCGGAAAATCGAGGATGGGCACGCCGAGCATCGCCCGCATTCCGGCTTCGACGAACGCCCGCGCGCTCGCATCGGGGAAGAAATACATGTCGTTGCAGCAGGTGACGCCGCCGCGGAGCATCTCCGCCGCGGCGAGTCGCGCCCCGTCGTAGACGAAATCGGGAGCGACGAATTGCGCTTCGCGCGGCCAGATATGGCGCTCGAGCCAGACGTCGAGCGGTACGTCGTCGGCGATGCCGCGAAACAGGCTCATCGCCGCGTGCGTGTGGGCATTGACGAGACCGGGTAGCAGAAGGTGCGCCGGTAAGTCGATGTGCGTACGAGGCGCGAAGCCGCGGTCAGCCTCGGCTACCGGCACGATCGCGACGATGTGACCGCGATCCGCGATCAACGCGTGACCGGCGAGGGCGCCGGCCGGCTCGATCGGGACGATCCAGCCGGCGTCGAGACGGAGATCGATGGGTCGCATGGTGAAAAAGCGCCAGTCTATGCGCTTAGCTTGCCCGCCGGACGAAAAAAAGCCCCGCGCAACGGCGGGGCTTTCTGGGAAAGCACGAGGTCTACTTCTTGACTATCTCGCCCTTGACTTCCACTTCGACGCGGCGATCGGGCGCGTAGCAAGCGATCAGTTCCTTCATGTTCTTCTGCTTGCACACGACACCCGGAACCGGCTGCGTCTTGCCCATGCCAAGGGTTTCGATCTTGTCCTTGGCAATGCCCTTCGACACGAGATAGTCGCGGACAGCATCGGCACGGCGTTCCGAGAGCTTCTGGTTGTATGCCTGCGTGCCGATCGGGTCCGTGTGCCCTGTCACCAGCACCAACTCGAGCTTCTGGACCCCCGCGAGCTTCGAAATGATCTCGCTGTCGATCGCTGCCTTGCCCTCGGGCTTCAACACAGCCTTGTCGAAGTCGAACAGAGCCTTCGACGCGAGCGTGATCTTCTGCACTTGCGCCGGCGGCGGCGGGGGCGGCGGGGGCGGCGGCGGCGGCGCTACCGCCGGAGCAGGCGCCGGCGGCGGCTTCGGCACGAGGTCGGGATCGCATTCGATGATCGCCATGCTCGGCGTCCAGTAACCGGTGCGGACACAAAGATTGCCGATCTTAGGGTCGCCGAAGTTGCTGTTCCGGACGATGTTGGTCGCGGGTGGAAGCGTGCTGGACGTAACATAACCGCCCTTTTCATTTCCCGGTTCGGCGGCTGCCCCGGCGGAAAACATCGCGGCAACCAGTCCGACGAGCGCGCCGGTAACGAGACGACGAGTCATTGTTTCACCCCTTTGGCTTTGGTATTGAAGAAGTTTTTCTGCAAACCCGGAAAATTCCCGCGTCGCCCCGAGGAGCCGCCTAGGGCAGTGACGCGCCGAATCGTTTATTTCCACAAAAACTATAGCACAGGGGTCTTCGGGCGTGCAAAAGAAAGTGGGGTTTCGACAACAGCGACCGGACGAGTGTCGCGGCAATGCAACGACGTGATAAAATGACGCCTTTTCAAGACCCTCCGGCATCGGCCTTCGGTTGCCGCGGCCGTCGTCCACCACTGATAACGCCGGCACCGGCGGGGTTCGCGGCACAGGTGTGTTGCCCGAGAGCACCCGGAATCCCCCAGCGACCGTCAAGTAACGCCGTTCAGGAAAGAAATCCCCGCCCATGGAGCAGTTTGCCAAAGAGACCCTGCCCGTAAGCCTGGAAGCCGAAATGCGGCATTCCTACCTCGATTACGCGATGAGCGTGATCGTCGGCCGCGCGCTGCCGGATGTCCGCGACGGGTTGAAGCCGGTCCATCGCCGCGTGCTGTTCGCGATGCACGAGGCCAACATCGTTTTCAACCGGCCGTACGTGAAGTGTGCCCGCGTCGTGGGCGACGTCATGGGGAAATACCATCCGCACGGCGACATGGCGATCTACGACACGCTGGTGCGAATGGCGCAGGAGTTTTCGCTTCGCTATCCGCTGATCGACGGCCAGGGCAATTTCGGCTCGGTGGACGGCGACAACGCCGCGGCGATGCGCTACACCGAGTGCCGGCTGCAGAAGATCGCCAACGAGCTCACCGCCGACATCGACAAGGAAACCGTCGATTTCGTCCCCAACTACGACGGCAAGGAGCAGGAGCCGACTGTGCTGCCGTCGCGGCTCCCGAACCTGCTCGTCAACGGGTCGTCGGGCATCGCGGTGGGCATGGCGACCAACATTCCGCCGCACAACCTGACCGAGGTCGTCAACGCGTGCCTCGCGCTGCTCGCGAATCCCGGGATCACGATCGACGAGCTGATCGAGATCATTCCCGCCCCGGACTTTCCGACCGCGGGGATCATCTACGGAACCGAAGGCGTTCGTGAAGGCTATCGGACCGGACGCGGGCGGGTGGTCATCCGCGCCAGAACCCACCTCGAGGACATCGGCAAGGGCGAGCGGCAGGCGATCGTCGTCGACGAGATTCCCTACCAGGTCAACAAGGCGAACCTGCTGATCCGCATCGGCGAGCTCGTTCGCGACAAGAAGCTCGAGGGCATCTCCGACCTGCGCGACGAGTCGGACAAGTCCGGCATGCGCGTCGTGATCGAGCTGAAGCGTGGCGAAGTCGCCGAGATCGTCCAGAACAACCTGTTCAAGCTCACCCAGCTGCAGGACAGCTTCGGGATGAACATGGTGGCGTTGGTCGACGGCCAGCCGCGGCTTCTCAATCTCAAGCAGTTCCTCGAATTTTTCCTGCAGCACCGGCGCGAAGTCATCGTCCGCCGCACCCGCTACGAGTTGCGGAAGGCGCGCGAACGGGGCCATATCCTGGAAGGTCTCGCCGTTGCGCTGTCGAACGTCGACGAGATCATCGCGCTCATCAAGGCCGCGCCGGCGCCTTCCGACGCCAAGATTGCGTTGATGGGCAAGACCTGGCGCTCGCCGCTGGTCGAGGACATGCTGAAGCGCGCCGCCGCCGACGCGGCGCGCCCGGAGGGATTACCGCTCGAGTTCGGCTGGCACGAAAAAGCAGGCGGCTACAAGCTCTCGGACGCGCAGGCGCAGGCGATCCTCGAATTGCGGCTGCAACGGCTGACCGGACTCGAGCAGGACAAGATCTTCGGCGAATACCGCGACGTGATGCGCGAGATCGTCGACCTGATCGACATCCTCGCGAAGCCCGACGCGAGTCACGACGCTGATCCACGACGAGCTCACCGCGATCCGCGATCAGTTCGGCGACGCGCGCCGCTCGGAGATCGTCGCCCAGGGAGCCGACCTGTCGCTCGAAGACCTGATCGCGCCGGCCGACATGGTCGTCACGCTGTCGCACGGCGGTTACATGAAGGCGCAGCCGCTCGACGAGTATCGGGCACAGAAGCGCGGCGGGCGCGGCAAGCAGGCCACGGCAACCAAGGAAGACGATTTCATCGATCGCCTGTTCATCGCCAACACGCATGATTACATCCTGTGCTTCTCCAATCGCGGCCGCATCTACTGGCTCAAGGTCTACAACGTGCCGCAGGGGACGCGCGCCGCGCGCGGCAAGCCGATCGTCAATCTGGTGCCGCTCACCGAGAGCGAGAAAATCACCGCCATCCTGCCGGTCAAGGAGTTCACCGAGACGCAGTTCGTGTTCATGGCCACCGCGTTCGGCACGGTCAAGAAGACGCCTCTCTCCGAGTTCTCGCGGCCGCGCACGTCGGGAATCATCGCGGTCGATCTCGACGACGGTGATGCGATTGATCGGCGCCGCGCTCACCGACGGCACCCACGACGTGATGCTGTTTTCGTCGGGCGGCAAGGCGGTTCGTTTCGACGAAAACGACGTGCGCCCGATGGGCCGCGTCGCGCACGGCGTGCGCGGAATGATGCTCGACCGGGGCCAGCGGGTGATCTCGATGCTGGTTGCCGAAGACGAGGACCAGTCGGTGCTGACCGCCACGGAGAACGGCTACGGCAAGCGTACGCCTATCGTCGAATACACGCGCCACGGCCGCGGCACCAAAGGCATGATCGCGATCCAGCAGACCGCGCGCAACGGCACCGTGGTCGCGGCGGCGCTCGTTCGGCCCGACGACGAGGTGATGCTGATCTCCACCGGCGGCGTGCTGATTCGCACGCGGGTCAAATCGATCCGCGAGATGAGCCGCTCGACCCAAGGGGTCACGCTCATCAACCTCGGCGAGGGCGAAAAGCTGGCGGGACTCGAACGCGTGGTCGAGCGCGAGGACGAAGAGGAGTGACGCGACGACTCCCGCAGCCCGCGATCGATCCGCCCACCGCTCATGCCCGAAGCCACGTCCTCCGCCGACGATCGCGAGCCGGAACTCGCCCGCCATCGGGCCGCCATCGACGCGATCGATCAGCAGCTTCTCGCCGCGCTCAACTCGCGAGCCGCGCACGCTCAGGCGATCGGCGCGCTGAAATCCGCCGGGGCCGCCTACCGTCCCGAGCGTGAGGCGCAGGTCCTTTCGCGGCTCCAGGCGGCGAACCGCGGGCCCCTGTCGGATGAAGCGGTCGGCGGGGTCTTCCGTCAGGTGATGTCGGCGTGCCTTGCGCTCGAGCAGCCGCTGCGCATTGCCTACCTCGGGCCCGCCGGAACGTTCTCGCACGCGGCCGTCGCCAAGCATTTCGGACGCTTTGTTCAAGCCGAGTCATGCGCAACGATCGACGAGGTTTTTCGCGCCGCGGAGGCGGGCCAGGCCGACTATGCGGTGGTTCCGGTCGAGAACTCGACCGAAGGCGCCGTCGGCCGCACGCTCGATCTCATGTGCCAGACGCCGCTCTCGATCTGCGGCGAGATCCGGCTGCGCATTCGCCAGAACCTCCTGTCGAATGCGGCGACGATCGAGGAAGTGACGCGCGTCTACTCGCATGCGCAGTCGCTTGCGCAGTGCGTGCAGTGGCTCGCTCGTCACCTGCCGCAGGCGGCCCGCGTCGCGGTCGCGAGCAACGCGGAGGCTGCCCGCATGGCGGCTGCGGAGCCGGGGGCCGGGGCGATCGCCGGCGAAATCGCGGCCACGATCTACGGGTTGGGCGTGCTGGTCCCGCACATCGAGGATGAGCCCAACAACACGACCCGCTTCTGGGTGCTGGGGAGCCAGGCGGTGCCGGCGTCCGGGCGCGACGAGACCTCGCTCGTGATGTCGGCGCCCAATCGACCGGGCGCGGTCTACGGCCTGCTCGAGCCGATCGCCAAGCACGGCGTCAGCATGTCGCGCCTCGAATCCCGGCCCGCCCGCACCGGGCTGTGGGAGTACCTGTTCTTTGTAGATCTGGTCGGTCACCAAAACGATCCACCCGTCGCCGCTGCGCTCGCTGAGCTTCGAGAAAAAGCTCCTTTTATCAGATTATTAGGCTCGTATCCTGCAGCAGTTTATTAGGAACAAGATGAATGCCGCCCTGTCCGCGGTCCATCACCGCGACCCCTCGATGCAGGCGCCGGAGTACGTCCGCAGGATCGCCCCGTATCTTCCCGGCAAGCCTACGGCAGAGCTCGCGCGGGAATTCGGCCTCGCCGAACGCGACATCGTGAAGCTCGCGTCCAACGAGAATCCGCGCGGCCCCGGTGCCGGGGTGCGCGCCGCGATCGCGGCGGCGGTCGCCGATCTTTCGCGCTACCCTGACGGTAACGGCTTCGAGTTGAAAGCCGCGCTTGCGACGCGCCACCGGGTAGCGGCCGATCAGATCGTCTTGGGTAACGGCTCGAACGACGTGCTCGAGCTCGTGACGCAGGCGTTCCTGCGACCCGGCGATCACGCCGTTTACTCACGGCACGCGTTTGCAGTCTATCCGCTCGCGACCCAGGCGCGGGGTGCAACGGGCGTCGAGATCGCGGCGCGGCACTTTGGCCACGACCTGCCGGCGATGCGCGCTGCGATCACGCCGACCACCCGCGTGGTCTTCGTCGCGAACCCCAACAATCCAACCGGCACTTGGCTTGCGCCGGCGGCGATCGAGGCTTTCCTCGACGGCGTGGGCGACGAGGTCATCGTCGTTCTTGATGAGGCCTATCACGACTATCTCGACCCCGCGGACCAGACGGAGAGCGCCGAATGGATCGGCCGCCATCCCAACCTCGTGGTGACGCGGACGTTTTCGAAGGCCTACGGGCTTGCCGCGCTGCGCGTGGGCTACGGCGTCATGCATGCGAAGGTGGCCGGAATGCTGAATCGGGTGCGGCAGCCGTTCAACGTCAACGGGCTCGCGCAGGCCGCCGCAGTGGCAGCGCTCGCCGACACCGCGTATGTCGAAGAGAGCCGAAGGCTCAATCGCGAGGGCATGCGCGCGCTGGAGCAGGGTTTTGCCGCGCTGGGACTCGCATGGCTGCCCTCGCACGCCAATTTCATCCTGGTGAAGGTCGGCGATGCGGGCCGCATCTATCAGCGCCTGCTCGAGCAGGGCGTCATCGTGAGGCCGGTCGCCAACTACGCGCTGCCCGAATGGCTGCGCGTGACGATCGGCGTGCCGGCGGAAAACAGCCGCTTCCTCGCTGCGCTCGCAAGTGCGCTTGCCGGCTGACGCAGCGCGCATCGCGCCCGTGAACACCCCGCCGCACCGGATCGACAAGCTCGTCGTCGTCGGCGTAGGCTTGATCGGCGGCTCGTTCGCGCTCGCGCAAAAGGCTGCCGGCTGCACGGGGACGGTGGTTGGCGTCGGCCGCGGCCGAATCAATCTCGAGGAGGCCGTGAACCTCGGGATCGTCGATCGCTTCGTGCCGCTCGACGGCGACTGGACGACCGAGGTGACCGCGGCCGATTTCGTGCTGCTGGCCGCGCCGGTCGCGCAGTATCCGGCGCTGCTGCGCGCCATGGCTCCCCACTTGGGGCCGCACACCATCGTCACCGACGCTGGCAGCACGAAACAGGACGTGATCGCCGCCGCGCGCGAGACGCTGGGTCCCGTCCTGCCGCGTTTTGTGCCCGGCCACCCGGTCGCGGGTACCGAACAGTCGGGCGCCGCGGCGGCATTCTCGACGCTTTACGCCGAGCGCAACGTCGTGCTGACGCCGCTCGCCGAAACCGATCCACTCGCGATCGCGACGGTTGCGGCGGCGTGGAAGACCTGCGGTGCCCGCGTGCGCACGCTGGACGCCGGCGCGCATGACCGGATCTTCGCCGCGGTCTCGCACCTGCCGCATCTGCTCGCTTTCGCGCTCGTCGACGAGCTCGCCGCCCGGCCCGACGCAGAAGACCTGTTCCGGTTCGCGGCGAGCGGCTTTCGCGACGTCACGCGCATCGCGGCGAGCTCGCCGGAAATGTGGCGCGACATCGCGCTCGCGAACCGCGCGGCGCTGCTCTCCGAGCTTGCGGCGTTTCGGGCACAGCTCGATCGCGTCGCCGCCATGGTGGAGACAGGCAACGGCGCGGCGCTCGAGGCCGTGTTCGCCCGTGCACGCGCTGCCCGGCGAGGATGGGACGCGCAGCGCAACGCGGCCGAAAATCCGGCGCCCGATGGGGCGCGCGAGCCTGGCTGATCGACGGACAATGGGCGAGGGTGGCGCAGCGGCGAGCGCGGGAGCGTGCCGATGACTCGCGCCGCCGCCTCGACGCGGGAATTCCTCGATCTCGCCCCGATCGACCGCGCGGAAGGCAGCGTACCGCTACCGGGCTCCAAGTCGATCTCCAACCGGACATTGCTGCTCTCCGCGCTCGCAACCGGCGAAACCCGCCTCTCGGGAGTCCTCGACGCGGACGACGTCGACCGGATGCGCAATGCACTGGTCGCGCTCGGCGTGCGCATCGACGCGACCGGAGTGCCGGGCGAATGCATCGTCCACGGCGTCGGCGGCGCGTTTCCCGAGAAGTCGGCACGCCTGAGCCTCGGCAACGCGGGGACGGCGTTCCGGCCGTTGACCGCGGTGCTCGCGCTCGAGGGTGGACACTACGAGTTGACGGGCGCAGCGCGAATGCACGAGCGTCCGATCGGCGAGCTCGTCGACGCGCTCCGCGCGCTGGGCGCCGACGTCCGCTATTCGGGCCGCGAGCGCTTCCCGCCCCTGACGATCGGGCCGCTTCCCGCCGCCACGGCCGCGGCGCCCGACCGCGTGAGCGTTCGCGGCGACGTGTCGAGCCAGTTCATCTCGGCGTTGCTGATGGCGCTCCCACAGGTCACGGCGCGCGCGCGGCGTACCGCTACGCTCGATGTCGTTGGCAAGCTGATTTCGAGCCCGTATGTCGCGATCACGCTGAATCTGATGGCGCGCTTCGGCGTGACGGTCGAACGCGACGAGTGGCGCTCGTTTCGCGTGCCGGCCGGTGCACGCTATGCGAGTCCCGGCGCGCTCCAGGTCGAAGGCGACGCGTCGGCCGCGTCGTATTTTCTCGCTGCCGGCGTGATCGGCGGCGGCCCGGTACGGGTGACCGGCGTAGGCCGGCAGTCGATCCAGGGCGATGTGGCTGTCGCCGACGTTCTTTCGCGCATGGGGGGCGACATCCGCTACGGCGACGACTGGATCGAGGCCCGTGCGGGGCGTGCGCTCGCCGGAACCGTTGTCGACTGCGTCGCGATCCCCGACGCCGCGATGACGCTCGCGATCGTTGCGTTGTTCGCTCGCGGCCAGACGACGCTCACCGGCATCGGAAGCTGGCGCGTCAAGGAGACCGACCGCATTGCGGCGATGGCGACGGAGCTCGCGAAGCTCGGCGCGACCGTCGAGGCCGGCGCCGACTTCCTGCGCGTCGTTCCGCCGGCGTCGCTCCGGCCCGCAACGATCGACACCTACGACGATCATCGGATGGCGATGTGCTTTTCGCTCGCCGCACTGGGCGGCGTTTCCCTCCGCATCAACGATCCCGATTGCGTGCGCAAGACGTTTCCCGAATATTTCGCGGCGTTTCGCGCAATCGCGCGGGACCGCGATTCCGCGTAATCCCGGGCCATGCCCCCTGTTCCCGTCGTTGCCGTCGACGGCCCCGCGGCCTCGGGCAAGGGAACCGTCGCGGCCGGCGTCGCGCTGGCGCTCGGATTCCACCTTCTCGATAGCGGTTCGCTTTATCGGCTCGTGGCGCTCAAGGCGCTGCAGGTTGCCATCCCCCTCGACGCCGAGGCGGAGCTCGCGCGAATCGCGGCCGGGCTCGAGGTCGTGTTCCGGAACGGCAGCATCGTGCTCGGCGGACGGGACGTGACCGACGCGATCCGCGGCGAGACCGTGAGCGCAGCGGCTTCGCACGTAGCGGTCCATCCCGCAGTCCGGCAAGCGCTTCTCGTCCGCCAGCGCGCATTCAGGCGTCCACCGGGGCTCGTCGCCGATGGCCGCGACATGGGCACGGTGGTATTCCCCGAGGCGCTCTTGAAGGTCTTTGTCACGGCGAGCGCCGAGGAGCGGGCACGCCGCCGGCATAAGCAGTTGATCGAAAAAGGAATCTCGGTTACACTGGATAGTCTTTTGCGCGATATCCGGGAGCGCGATGCGCGTGACGCGAGCCGGGCGGCGGCCCCGCTCAAGCCTGCGGCCGATGCCGTGATCCTGGATACGACGAAGATGACGATCGACGCCGCGATTCGTTTCGTGCTCGAGCAGTACGAGCTCCGCGCATCGAGCGCTGGTTAGGCGTCCCCGGCATTCGGCGCCCGGGCATCGCCCGGGTTTACGGATGGGCGGGGCAAGTGCAAGAGGTCGTTCGGGAGCGCTTTGGCCGGCACTTCCCGGGCGGATATCGACAACGAGCCCGCTTTAAGCGAGACACAGGGTTCTCGCGACGGGGCGGCTGATTAGCGACATAAGGATCCAACCCCAATGGCTATTGCCACGCAGAGCATGTCCACCACTCCCTCGGAAAATTTCGCTGCGCTGTTCGAAGAATCGCTCACCCGGCAGGAAATGCGCCAGGGTGAACTCATCACCGCCGAAGTCGTCCGCGTCGACTACAACATCGTCGTCGTCAACGCCGGCCTCAAATCCGAAAGCTTCATCCCGATCGAGGAGTTCAAGAACGACCGCGGCGAGGTCGAAGTCAAGCCCGGCGATTTCGTCACCGTCGCGATCGAAAGCCTCGAGGACGGCTACGGCGAGACCAAGCTGTCCCGCGACAAGGCGAAGCGGCTCAAGGCCTGGCACGATCTCGAGGCCGCGATGGAGCAGGGGACGATCGTCACCGGTCAGGTCACCGGCAAGGTCAAGGGCGGTCTCACCGTGATGGTCAACGGCATCCGCGCGTTCCTTCCCGGCTCGCTCGTGGACATCCGGCCGGTCAAGGACACCTCGCCGTACGAAAACAAGGCGCTCGAGTTCAAGGTCATCAAGCTCGATCGCAAACGCAACAACGTCGTCGTCTCGCGCCGCGCGGTGCTCGAGGCGAGCCTCGGCGAAGAGCGCGAAAAGCTGCTCTCGACGCTGCAGGAGGGGGCGATCGTCAAGGGCATCGTCAAGAACATCACCGACTACGGCGCGTTCGTGGATCTGGGCGGCATCGACGGGCTGCTTCACATCACCGACCTCGCTTGGCGTCGCGTCAAGCATCCGTCCGAAGTTCTCTCGGTGGGCGACGAAGTGACGGCGAAGATCCTCAAGTTCGACCAGGAGAAGAACCGCGTCTCGCTCGGCATGAAGCAGTTGGGCGAAGACCCGTGGGTCGGCCTGTCGCGCCGCTACCCGACGGGCACGCGTCTGTTCGGCAAGGTCACCAACATCACCGACTACGGCGCGTTCGTCGAGATCGAGTCCGGTATCGAGGGCCTGGTCCACGTGTCCGAAATGGACTGGACCAACAAGAACATCCATCCGACCAAGGTCGTGCAGCTGGGCGACGAGGTTGAAGTGATGATCCTCGAGATCGACGAGGATCGCCGCCGCATTTCGCTCGGCATGAAGCAGTGCATGCCGAACCCGTGGGACGAGTTCGCCGCCAACCACAAGAAGGGCGACCGCGTGAAGGGGCAGATCAAGTCGATCACCGATTTCGGCGTGTTCGTGGGGCTTCCGGGCGGCATCGATGGACTCGTCCACCTGTCCGACCTCTCGTGGACGCTTCCCGGCGAAGCTGCCGTGCGCGACTACAAGAAGGGGGCCGAGGTCGAGGCGGTCGTGCTCGCGATCGACGTCGAGCGCGAGCGCATCTCGCTCGGGATCAAGCAGCTCGACGGCGACCCATTCTCGAACTACGTGGCGACCCACGACAAAGGAAACGTGGTCAAGGGAACCGTGCGTTCGCTCGACGGCAAGGGCGCGGTGATCGCGCTCGACGGCGAGGTCGAGGGCTACCTCCGCGCATCCGAGGTCGCCCGCGACCGCGTCGAAGACATCCGGACGCATCTCAAGGAAGGCGACCCGGTGACGGCGATGATCATCAACATCGATCGCAAGAACCGCTCGATCAACCTCTCGATCAAGGCCAAGGACCACGCGGAGGAGACCGAGGCGATGCAGAACGTCAAGGCTGACGCCGCGGGCGCGACGACAGGCACCACCAATCTCGGTGCGCTCCTTCGCGCGAAGATGGACAACAAGACCAACGAGTAAGCGGAATCGCGTGATGACCAAATCGGAGCTGATCGACCGCCTTGCGGCGCAGTTCCCGCAGCTGGTCGCAAAGGATGCCGAGCTCGCCGTCAAGATGATCCTCGACGCCATGGCCGAAAGCCTGGCGAAGGGGGAGCGCATCGAGATTCGCGGGTTCGGCAGCTTCGGCCTCAATTACCGGCCGCCGCGCACCGGGCGCAATCCCAAATCCGGCGACAAGGTCCAGGTGCCGGAAAAGCACGTCCCGCACTTCAAGGCCGGCAAGGAATTGCGCGAGCGCGTTGATTTCAAGGGCGCATGAGCGAGCGGGGCGAAGCCCAGGCCCGAAGGGCGCGTCCGCGAGCGATTGCACGCGGCCGACGCAGCTTCGCAACGAGCATCGCCGACGGGGCGGAGGCCGCCATGAGGGGGGCGCGTGCGCGAGGGAGGCAAAGCCAAGGCCCGGAGGACGCGTCCCCGAGCGCCCGCGGCGGCCGACACACGCGGCGCAACAAGCGTGCACGGCGGTGCGGAGGTCGCGGCGAAGCCTGGGTCCGAAGGGCGCGTCCGGGAGCGATGGCGCGCAGCCGACCCCGAGGCGCTGCGAGCCTGATCGGCTGTGCGGGGGCTGAATGACGGGCAACGGGCAACACCACCGGCGGCAGGATCCGCTTCCCGACCACGGCCATGCCGTCCGCGGCGGTTCGACGCGGAGCCGCTGATGCAAATCCTGCGCTGGATCGTCGGCACCGTGCTGTTCGTCGCGCTGCTCTTCCTGTCGCTGCAGAACTCCGATTTGGTGACGCTTAAGTTCTATCAGTGGTGGAGCTGGCAGGCGCCGCTCATCTTCGTCGTGCTGATCGCATTTGCCGTCGGCGTCGCCGCGGGCCTCGCCGCCGGCGCCATGCGCGCGACTCGACTGAAGCGAGAACTGAACCGGATGCGTCGCGCCGAGCGTCTGCGTGACACGCCGCCAACCGCCCGCGGCAAGGGCGATCGCCCCATCGACAATGTCTGAGGCGTCGCGCCGATCCGATCGCTTCCGGCACCGATCCCGCGCGACGTCGATCTAACGTGTCCCCGGATTTCGAGCTGTGGTGGCTGCTGCCGATTCCCGCGGTCTTCTTCGCGCTGGGGTGGATCGCGGCGCGCATCGACATCAGCCATTTGCTGCGCGAGTCGCGCGCCTTGCCGCTGTCGTATTTTCGCGGCCTCAACTTCCTGCTGAACGAGCAGCCGGACAAGGCGATCGAATCGTTCATCGAGGTCGTGAAGGTCGATCCGCAGACCGTCGATCTGCACTTCGCGCTCGGCAGCCTCTTCCGGCGGCAGGGCGAAATCGATCGGGCGATCCGGATGCACCAGAACCTGCTCGATCGCCCCGACCTGCCGGCGGACAAGCGGCAGGCGGCGGTGTTCGAGCTCGCGCAGGACTTTCACCGGGCAGGTCTCCTCGACCGCGCGGAAGAGCTCTTCACCAAGCTCGAAGGCTCCCCGTTCGAGCATCCTTCGCTCGGCTTTTTGCTGTCGATCTACGAGCAGGAAAAGGACTGGCGCAAAGCGATCAGCGTAACCCGGCGGATGGAGGCGCTCGCCAAGCAGCCGTACTTCAAGGAGATCGCCCACTACTGCTGCGAGCTCGCGCAGGCAGCGCTCCTCAATTCAGATTTCGCGGCTGCGCGCAAGCATGTCGACGAAGCGCACGCCGAATACCGGGCTTGCGCGCGAGCGACGATACTGCAAGGCGACATCGAAGCGCAGCAGGGAGACCTGGCCGCGGCGATCGCCGCGTGGCAGCGGATCGAAACGCAGAATCCGGCGTTTCTCGCGCTCGTCGCCGATCGGCTCGCGGATGCGTACCGGAAGACGGGCAACGTCGCGCAAGGCTTGCGCGTGCTTCGAGCCTACCAGCAGCAATATCCTTCGCTGGACCTTCTCAACGCAGTGTTCGCACTGACGCTCTCCGAGGAAGGCGCGGGTGCCGCAGGTGAGCTCATCAAGGACGAGCTCGCGCGGAATCCCACGCTCCTCGGCCTCGATCGCCTGCTCGAAGCGCAGCTGCTTTCCGCGCCCGCCGACCGGCGCCACGACCTCGAGCTCGTGAAGCAGCTGGTCGGCGCGCACATCAAGCGTCTCGGCATGTACAAGTGCGACCAATGCGGCTTTCGCGCAAAGCAGTATTACTGGCGCTGCCCCGGCTGCGGCAAGTGGGAGACCTATTCGCCGCGACGCACCGAAACACCGGACGGCTATGTCTGAAGATCCGCGCGCCCCCGCACCCAGGATCGTGGTCGCGCTCGACTTCGCCGATCCGATGCGCGCATTGGCGCTCGCCCACCGCCTGAGCCCGGCGGCCTGCGCGCTCAAGGTCGGCAAGGAGCTTTTCGTCGTCGCCGGGCCGGAACCCGTGCGCTGGATGATCGATCGCGGGTTTCGCGTCTTTCTCGATCTCAAGTTCCACGACATCCCCCACACGGTGGCGCGGGCCTGTGCGGCGGCGACGCGGCTCGGCGTCTGGATGCTCAACGTCCATGCGGCGGGTGGCCGGGCGATGCTCGAGTCCGCGCGCGAAGCCGTCGCGATCGCTGCGGCCGAGGGGGGCAGGGCCCCGCCGCTGCTGATTGCCGTTACCGTGCTGACGAGCCTCGCCGACGCCGATCTCGACGCGATGGGCGCTTCGGACACCGTGCGCGACCAGGCGCTGAGGCTCGCGCGTCTTGCCGCGGGTTGCGGACTCGACGGCGTCGTTTGCTCGGCCGACGAAGCGCCGGCGCTGCGGTCGGCTATTGGACCCGCGTTCAAGCTGGTGACGCCCGGCATTCGACCCGCGGGCGCGGCCAGTGACGATCAGGCCCGGATCATCACGCCCGAGGCAGCGGTTGCGAACGGCGCCGATTATCTGGTCATCGGGCGGCCGATCACTCGCGCCGCCGATCCGGTCGCAGCACTCGCGGCCATCAATGCGTCGCTCGGGATGGCGCCGTGAAAATCACGATGATCGGGACGGGCTATGTCGGACTCGTCACCGGGACATGCCTCGCGGAAGTCGGCAACGACGTGCTGTGCCTGGATGTCGATGCCGGCAAGATCGACATCCTGAACCGTGGCGGAGTGCCGATCCACGAGCCTGGCCTCGAAACGCTGATTCGGCGCAACGTCGGCGGCGGGCCGGCTTCGTTTCACCACTGATATCGACGCCGCCGTCGCGCATGGCGCGTTGCAGTTCATCGCCGTCGGCACGCCGCCCGACGAGGACGGCTCAGCAGACATGCAATACGTGCTGAACGCGGCTCGCGCCATCGGCAAGCGGATGACGGACTTCAAGATCGTCGTCGACAAGTCGACGGTCCCGGTGGGCACCGCAGACCGCGTGCGCGACGCGATCGCCGACGAGATCCGGTCTCGCGCCGCCGCCGTTCCGTTCGCGGTCGTCTCCAATCCCGAATTTCTGAAGGAGGGCGCCGCGGTCGACGATTTTCTGAAACCCGACCGGGTCGTCATCGGGGCCGACGATGAGCGCGCGATTGCCGCGATGCGCGCGGTCTACGCGCCGTTCATGCGCAATCACGAGCGACTCCTGGTGATGGACGTGCGCTCGGCGGAGCTCACCAAGTATGCCGCCAACGCGATGCTGGCGACGCGGATATCGTTCATGAACGAGCTCGCGAATCTTGCCGATGAGCTCGGCGCCGATATCGAACACGTGCGCCAGGGGATCGGCTCCGATCCGCGCATCGGCTACCAGTTCCTGTATCCGGGTGTCGGCTACGGCGGCAGCTGCTTCCCGAAGGACGTCAAGGCCCTGCGGCATGCGGCGAGCCTGCACCGGCGCCCCCTGAAGATACTCGAAGCCGTCGAAGGCGCCAACGAGGCGCAGAAGCTGCGCCTCGTCGAGAAGATCGTCTCGCGACTGGGTGAGGATCTCTCCGGCAGGAGGTTTGCGCTTTGGGGACTTGCGTTCAAGCCCAACACCGACGACATGCGCGAGGCGCCGTCGCGCGCGATCGTCGCAGCGCTCGCGGCGCGCGGGGCGACGGTCGTTGCCTACGACCCCGTGGCGATGCCCGAAGCGCAACGTTCGATCGGCGCGGTGGCCGCGCTTTCGTACGCCCCTTCGCCGATGGCCGCGTTGGCGGGCGCGCACGCGTTGGTCGTCGTCACCGAGTGGAAGGAATTCCGAAGCCCCGATTTCGAGGAGATCCGGCGTGCGCTGACGTACCCTCTGGTCTTCGACGGGCGCAACCTCTACGATCCCGCGGCAGTTCGCGCGGCCGGTCTCGAGTATTTCGCGATCGGACGACGCTGACATGAACGACGAGGGCACGCGCTTCTCGACGTGGGCGGACCGGGTCGCGCGCACGCGCACGCTGGTGGTCGGCGATGTCATGCTCGATCGCTACTGGTTCGGCGACGTCGAGCGGATCTCGCCGGAAGCCCCGGTCCCGGTCGTGAAGATCGCCCGGAGCGAGGAGCGCCCGGGGGGCGCCGCCAATGTCGCACGCAACGCCTCGGCGCTCGGCGCGCAGGTGACGCTCCTGTCGGTGACCGGCGCCGACGAGGCGGGCGCGGTGCTCGAGCGACTGCTCGCCGCCGACGCGGTCCGCACGTCGTTCCACCGCGATCCCGCCCTCGCGACGACGGTGAAGCTTCGCGTGATCGGCCGCCAGCAGCAGCTGCTGCGCATCGATTTCGAGACCGCCCCGTCGCATGAGGTGCTGGCCGGCAAGCTCGCCGACTACGAGCGGCTGCTCGCCGACTGCGACGTCGTCGTGCTGTCCGACTACGGCAAGGGCGGGCTCGCTCACATCGCGACGATGATCGGGCGCGCGCGCGGCGCGGGCAAGCCGGTGCTGGTCGATCCCAAGGGAGAAGACTGGACCCGGTATCGCGGTGCGACGCTCGTCACGCCGAACCGCAGCGAGTTCCGCGAAGTTGTCGGCCGCTGGCGCGACGAATACGAGATGGCTGTCAAGGCACAGACGCTGCGCGGCGAACTCGATCTCGACGCCCTGCTCGTCACGCGGTCGGAGGAGGGGATGAGCCTCTATACCGCGCAGGGCGCCGACCACATTCCGGCCGTGGCGCGCGAGGTCTACGACGTCTCGGGTGCCGGCGACACGGTGATCGCGACGCTTGGCGTGCTGATGGGCGCCGGCGCGGGGTTGCCCGCCGCCGTTCGCCTCGCGAACCAGGCAGCCGGTGTCGTGGTAGGAAAGCTCGGCACGGCGGTCGTCACGCCGGACGAGCTGCGCTAACGCGTCGCGCTCCGTACGTGGCGAAGACCAGGACCGTTTTCAGCTGCACCGAATGCGGCGGCCAGAGTCCAAAATGGCAGGGCCAGTGCCCCCATTGCGGCGCCTGGAACACCCTCGTCGAGACCATCGCAGCGCCCGCTGCGACGCGTTTTCAGACCGTCGCAGGGAAGGCGAGCCCCGTGCGACCGCTCGCGACCATCGAAGCCAAAGGGAGCCCGCGGTTCCCCACCGGCGTCGAGGAGTTCGACCGCGTCCTGGGCGGCGGCCTGGTGCCGGGGGGCGTCATCCTTCTCGGCGGCGATCCGGGGATCGGCAAGTCGACGCTGCTGCTGCAGGCAATGGCCGCAATCGGCGCCGCGAAGTCCGCCCTCTATGTCACCGGTGAGGAATCGGCCGAGCAGGTCGCGCTGCGCGCACAGCGCCTGGGGCTCGTCAATGCGCCGGTTTCGCTGCTCGCCGAGGTCCAGCTCGAAGCGATCATCGCGACGATCGGATCGACATCGCCCGAAGTCGTCGTCATCGACTCTATCCAGACCGCGTACACCGAGGCGCTGACCTCGGCGCCGGGCAGCGTGGCGCAGGTGCGCGAGTGCGCCGCGCAGCTCACGCGACTCGCCAAGCAGCGCGGCATCGTCGTGATCTTCGTGGGTCACGTGACCAAGGAAGGCGCGATTGCCGGCCCGCGGGTGCTCGAGCACATCGTCGACACCGTTCTGTATTTCGAGGGTGATCCGCATTCGAGCTTCCGTCTGGTCCGCGCGATCAAGAACCGCTACGGCGCCGCCAACGAGCTCGGCGTCTTCGCGATGACCGAGCGCGGATTGAAGGGGGTGGCCAACCCTTCGGCGCTGTTCCTGTCGCAGCACACGTTGTCGGTCCCCGGAACGGCCGTGGTGGCGACCCTCGAAGGGACGCGGCCGCTGTTGGTCGAGATCCAGGCGCTTGTCGACCCGATCCAGGGGGGAAATCCGCGGCGGCTGTCCGTCGGCCTCGACCCGCAGCGACTGGCGCTCCTGCTCGCCGTGTTGCATCGGCACGGCGGCGTCGAGACGGCCGGCTACGACGTCTTCGTCAATGCCGTGGGAGGCGTTCGGATCAACGAGCCGGCTGCGGACCTGGCCATTCTTCTCGCGATCCACTCGTCGCTCACCGGCCGGCCGCTGCCCGCGAAGATGCTCGTTTTTGGCGAAGTCGGCCTGGCGGGCGAGATTCGGCCGGTGCAGCGAGGACAGGACCGGATCCGCGAAGCTGCCAAGCTGGGGTTCAGACAGTTCTTAATCCCGAGTCTCAACAAGCCTAAACAACTATTGGAAAATACTAAGATAATGCACACAGAGCGCGTCGAACAGGCGCTCCAGTTGATGCGCGAGTAGGGCGGCCACCGATGCTGTCCGATCGCCGCCGGGTATTTCAGGTCATTGGCCGTCGTACGCGGCTTTGAGCCTAGCGATATCAAGCTTCTTCATTTTCAGCATGGCCTGCATGGCGCGCTGCGCCCCGGGCGAGGCAGCATCCCGGAATAAGTCGGGCAGCATCCTCGGCACGACCTGCCAAGACACGCCGAACTTGTCCTTGAGCCAGCCGCATTGCTGCGACTTCTCGTCGCCACCCGCGGTGAGCCTCCCCCAGTAGTGGTCGATTTCGTCCTGCGTCTCGCAGTGGATGACGAACGAGATCGCTTCGCTGAACCTGAAGGTGGGCCCGCCGTTCAGCGCGGTGAAGGGCTGACCCTCGAGTTCGAAGGCCACGGTCATCGCCGATCCGGGCGGACGGCCGTGGACTTCCTTGCCCGCCTCGGTATACCGGGTGACGGTCGCGATCCGCGAGTTGGCGAAGATCGACGTGTAGAACTTGGCGGCATCCTCGGCTTCGCTGTCGAACCAGAGAAACGGGCTGATCTTTTGCGCGACGGTCACGGAAATCTCCTTTGAGATGATGTGCGCCTTGAGTGGTTTCGATCCGTCGGCCGGATGGACCGCGCATCCCGCGGATCGATTCGCAGGCACGTCTACGTTGGATCGCTCGAAATTCCGGGGTTCCCGCAGCATCGCCAGCGCGCATGCGTCTCGCTGGAAGCGCCGGATGCGGACTGGGGCTGGCGGCTCCCGGTGGCTACTTGCCGCCTGTTTGATGTCGCATAATGTGTATTATGTCAAATAACAGAATGGATCAAAACACGTGGTTCAAGCGGCGCTCGGAAACACCGCGACTTGCCTTCCATTGGCATGCTTTCTGCTGATCGACCCGCAGGATATGCCGACTGCAGGCAAATCCTGGAGCCGAGACTCCATCCCGGTCCAATGCCCGGCAACCTAGGCACGAGGCAAACCATGAAACCGACGGCGGCGACACGTCAAGTCAACTACACGGCGATTGCGGCGCTGATTTTCAGCCTGTTCTGCTGGCTCGCGCTGTACGCGGTGCACGCGGATTTTGCCCAGTCCGGCATCGCGCTTCTCGCGCGACCCAGTTTTCTTCGCTCTGCCGAAGGGGTCCTTTTGATCGGACTCCACGCGTTGGGGCTGTTACTCTTGTGGGCCCTTTTGCTCGGTGCGGTCGCGGCGCTCGTACGAATCGTCCTTCATACGGCGTCGCGCGACGACCGGATTTCGGGCGCCTCGCATTAGCCGCGCGCCGGACCCGGTGGGGCCTGGCCACCAGGCGACCCGCAGGTCCGAGGCGCGGACCGGCGATTGGTAGGTTCTGCCGCAGGGCGCCCGCTCTTTGGTCGAAATTTCAATCCAACCGGGGTTCCGGGGGGCTGCTGTGCGGCTTGCGGTAACCACGGCCGGCCTTGGCCGTCGCCCCGCTCAGCGCTCAACCGTACCGGGAGCGTCGCCCGCGGCTCGTAAACAATAAGCCGCGATCGCCTCGATCACAGAGGCATCCTCCCCGGCGGCCCCCCCCAGGTCGAAGGCGACGCCGGGCATCTCCTTCGCGGTCTCTGCAATCAGTTTGGGCACCGCGTTGCGCAGGTGGCCCCCGCGGCCGAAAAACAGCGGCACGACGCGAATGGCGGTCGCTCCTTCGGCTGCCAAACGCTGCGCGGCTTCGCGCAAGTCTGGCGCAAGAAACTCCAGATAGGCGAGCTCGATGCGCCGATCCGGTGCAGCGCGCCGAACGCGTTCGGCGACCTGCACAAACGGCTCCGCCCAGCGCGGGTCCCGGGCACCGTGCGCGAACAGGATGATGGCACGCGCGTGAGCGTCGGAACTCGCCGGGGTAATCACGGTTTCCGGATATAGCGGCATGAAACTAACTTCATGACTCGATATTCTTTCCGATTATAGCGTGACGTAGATACTCTGGCCGCTAGCTCATAAGCGCGGTGGCCGCATGTATCGATACGACGAATTCGACGATGCGCTGGTGCGGCGCCGGGTGGCCCAGTTCCGCGGTCAGACGGCGCGCTTTCTCGCCGGCCAGCTCACCGAGGACGAATTCAGGCCGCTACGCCTCCAGAACGGCCTGTACATCCAGAAGCACGCGCCGATGCTCCGGATCGCGATTCCGTACGGTCTCCTCTCGACCACGCAACTTCGCGGGCTGGCCCACATCGCGCGCGAGTATGACAGAAGCTACGGCCACTTCACCACACGTCAGAACCTCCAGCTCAATTGGCCGCGCCTCGAGCAGGTGCCCGACATCCTCGCGGTGCTTGCGACGGTCGGAATGCACGCGATCCAGACGTCGGGCAATTGCGTACGCAACATCACGAGCGACCCGCTGGCGGGGGTTTCGGCCGACGAGGTCATCGACCCGCGCCCTTGGTCCGAGTTGATCCGGCAGTGGGCGACGCTCAATCCCGAGTTCGCGTTCCTGCCGCGCAAGTTCAAGATCGCCGTCAGCGGCGCGACGGTCGACCGCACGGCAGCACTGGTCCACGATATCGGCGCCCAGGCGGTGCGCAACGAAGCCGGCAGGACGGGCTTCCGGATCATCGTCGGCGGCGGCCAAGGCCGCACGCCGATGATCGGTCACGTGATTCGGGACTTCCTTCCGGCACTCGAGCTCCTCAATTATTTCAACGCCATCCTGCGTGTCTACAACCGCTACGGCCGGCGCGACAACCTCTACAAGGCTCGGATCAAGATTCTGGTCAAGGAATTGACCCCGGCGGAATTCGCGCGTCAGGTCGAGGCCGAATGGGAACGCCTGCGCGGCGGCCCCGGTACGGTACCGCGCGAGGAGATCGCGCGGCTCGCCGCGCATTTCGCCGATCCGCCCTACCGCGAATTTGTCCGCGACAGCGTCGCCCACCGCGCTGCGGTTGCCGACAGCCGGCCGTTCGCGCGCTGGGTCGAGCGCAACGTCCGCGCGCACAAGCGCCGCGGCTACGCGATCGTCACGCTGTCGCTCAAGCGGACCGGCACGCCCCCCGGCGACGTCACCGCGGACGAAATGGAGGCGATCGCCGCCCTCGCCGACCGCTACAGCGAAGGCGAGGTCCGCGTCACGCACGAGCAGAACCTCGTGTTCGCCGATGTCGTCCAGTCCGATCTCCATGCGCTGTGGACCAGGCTCAAGGCGCTCGGGCTCGCCACGCCCAACATCGGGCTTCTGACCGACATCGTCTGCTGTCCCGGCGGCGACTTCTGCTCGCTCGCCAACGCCAAATCGATTCCGATCGCCGAAGCGATCCAGCGTCGCTTCGACGATCTCGATTACGTGCACGACCTGGGCGACCTCGAGCTCAACATCTCCGGCTGCATGAACGCCTGCGGACATCATCACGTCGGCCACATCGGCATCCTCGGCGTCGATAAAAACGGCGACGAGTGGTATCAGGTATCGATCGGCGGCGCTCAGGGCAACGACGCCTCGCTCGGCAGGGTGATCGGCCCGTCGTTCGCCGCTGCCGAAATGCCCGAGGTCATCGTTCGTCTCATCGATGTGTACGTCGAGCGCAGGCATCCCGACGAGCGGTTCATCGACACTGTGCGCCGCATCGGCCTCGAACCTTTCAAGGAGCGCGTGTATGCCGCAACTCATCAAGGATAAGGCGCTGGTCGTCGACCGCTGGACCTTGCTGCGCGACGCCGCGGCGCTCGCCGACGTGCCCGCAGGCGCCGCCGCAATCGTCCCGCTCGCGTTGTGGAGCGCCGAGCGCCCTGCCCTCCTCGCCCGCGGCGACGTCGGCGTCTGGCTTGCGCCCGCCGACGACCCGGCCGTCATCGCCGACGATGTCGCCGCACTGCCGGTCATCGCGATCGACTTTCCGAAATTCACCGACGGCCGCGGCTATTCAATCGCCCGACTGCTGCGCGATCGCTACCGTTTCGGGGGCGAGCTCCGCGCGATCGGCGACGTGCTGCGCGACCAGCTCTTCGCCTTGTCGCAATGCGGCTTCGATGCGTTCGCGCTTCGCGCTGATCGCGACCCGGCCGAGGCACTCGCAAGCCTCGACGATTTCACGACCGTCTACGCGTCGACATCGCGGCTGCCGCCGCCATGGTTCCGCCGTCGTGGGCTAGCAGCGCCCGAAGCGCCGGGCGCCGTCCCGCTCGAAGCCAGGGTCGATGGCGCCGTCGCACTGCTGCGCGAAATCGCGCAGCGGCACGCGCCAGCGGTCTTTGCGTCGAGCTTCGGCGCCGAAGACATGGTGCTGATCGACCTGATCGCGAAGCACGCGTTGCCGATTCGGGTCTTTACGCTCGATACCGGCCGGCTGCCCGACGAGACGCACGCGCTGATCGACCGCACGCGCGAGCGTTACGGGCTCGCGATCGACATCTACGCACCGGAAACGCGCCTGGTGCAAGGCTTCGTCCGCGAGAACGGCGTCAACGCGTTCTACGCCAGCGTCGAGATGCGCAAGGGCTGCTGCGCGGTGCGCAAGTCCGAGCCGCTGCAGCGCGCGCTCGTCGCCAAGGGCGCCTGGATCACCGGCCTGCGTCGATCGCAATCGGTGACGCGCTCGGGAATCGCGGTCGAGGAGTTCGATGCCGTCCACGGCCTGCCGAAGTTCAGTCCGCTCGCCGAATGGAGTCAGGACGACGTCTGGCACTACATCCGCGCCAACGATGTTCCGTACAACGCGCTCCACGACCGTGGCTATCCGTCGATCGGGTGCGCGCCCTGCACGCGCGCCGTTGAGGCAGGCGAGGACATCCGGGCCGGCCGCTGGTGGTGGGAACAGCCGGAGCACAAGGAGTGCGGGCTCCATCCGCAGCAAACCGCGCTTGTGCGACGCGAGATCACGCCGGCTCCCGAGGCGGTGGCCTCGTGACCCTGGAAGTACTCGACGACCGCGTCGACACGCCCGCCGTCGCAGAGGCGCCGGCCGATGCCGATCACCTCGGCTGGCTCGAGTCGGAAGCGATCCATATCCTGCGCGAGGTCGCGGGCCAATGCCGCAACCCCACCCTCCTCTTCTCGGGCGGCAAGGATTCGCTGGTGCTGCTGCGCCTCGCGGAAAAAGCCTTTCGTCCCGGCCGCTTCCCGTTCCCGCTGCTCCACATCGACACCGGCCACAATTTTCCCGAGGTCATCGCTTTTCGCGATCACCGCTCTTTGGAATTGGGAGAGCGGCTGATCGTCCGCTCGGTCGAGGATTCGATCGCATCGGGTCGCGTCGTGCTGCAGCGCCCGGGGGAGAGTCGCAACGCGCATCAGTCGGTGACGCTCCTCGACGCGATCGCGGAGTTCGGCTTCGATGCCTGCATCGGAGGCGCCCGCCGGGACGAAGAGAAGGCGCGGGCCAAGGAGCGGATCTTCTCGTTCCGCGACGCGTTCGGCCAATGGGATCCCCGCAATCAGCGGCCCGAGCTTTGGAACCTCTACAACGCGCGAACGCATCCGGGTGAAAACGTCCGCGTGTTCCCGCTCTCCAACTGGACCGAGCTCGACGTGTGGCAATACATCGCCCGCGAACGCCTCGAAATCCCGTCGATCTATCTCGCGCACGTCCGCCCGGTGGTCCGCCGCGGCGCGGCGCTGGTTTCGGTGACGGCGCTCACGCCGGCGCGTGACGGTGAGATCGTCGAAGAGGCATCAGTGCGCTTTCGCACCGTCGGCGACATCTCCTGCACTGCGCCGGTCGCGTCGACCGCCGCGACGCTCGAGGCGATCATCGCCGAGACCGCCGCGACGACGATCACCGAGCGCGGCGCCACGCGCCTCGACGACCGGACGCACGATGCGTCGATGGAGCTCCGAAAGAAGGAAGGCTACTTCTGATGTCAGTCATCGACACCGCGGACATGCTCGATCACGGTGTGCTGCGCTTCCTGACCGCGGGCAGCGTCGACGACGGCAAGAGCACGCTGATCGGCCGGCTCCTCTATGACACCAAGGCGATTCTCGCCGACCAGCTTGCAGCGATCGAGCGCACGTCGCGACAACGCGGGCAGGTGCTCGACCTGTCGCTGCTCACCGACGGCCTCGTCGCCGAGCGCGAGCAGGGGATCACGATCGACGTTGCGTACCGCTATTTCGCTACCGCGTTGCGCAAGTTCATCATCGCCGACGCACCAGGCCACGAGCAGTACACGCGCAACATGGTGACGGCGGCGTCGACGGCGCAACTGGCGATATTGCTGGTCGACGCGCGGCATGGCATCGTCACGCAGACGCGCCGGCATGCGACGCTCGCCCATCTCGTCGGGATTCCGCACCTCGTCGTCGCCGTCAACAAGATGGACCTAGTCGACTGGCGGCAGGACATTTTCGAGGCCATCGTCGCCGATTTCCGGGCCTTCGCACGGCGAACGGGCATCGACGACGTCCGTTTCGTGCCGATGTCGGCGCTCGAGGGCGACATGGTCGTCGACCGCGGCGCGCGGCTCAGCTGGTACGCGGGTCCGACGCTGCTCTCGACCCTGGAGACTGCCGAAATCGCGCAGACGCTCGCCCGCGCGCCGTTCCGTTTTCCGGTTCAGTACGTTTCCCGCCCTACGCCGACCGTTCCGCGTGGCTGGATGGGCCGCATCGAATCGGGGTCGATCGCGGTCGGCGATCGGGTCGTCGCGCTTCCATCGGGACTTGGCACGACCGTGCGTGAAATCCGGACCTTCGATGGGACGGCCGCGCGCGCCGGCCTCCATGCATCGATCACGCTGCGCCTCGACGACGAGCTCGACGTGTCCCGCGGCGACATGCTCGTGGGCGAGGCGGACGCACCGCCGGTTGCCGCGCACGCTCGACGCGACACTCTGCTGGCTCGGCGACACGCCGCTCGATCCTCGGCGGTCGTATCTGCTGCGACATACGACGCGCGAAGCGCGTGCGCGCGTCGAGCGGCTGGATCATCTGTGGAACGTGTCGACGCAGGCGCGCGAGCCAGCGCCCTTGCAGCTCGCGCGAAACGACATCGGCCGGGTGGAGCTCGCGCTCGGTGCAGCCGGTGTTTGCCGATCTCTACGCCGACAATCACGCGACGGGAAGCTTCATCCTGATCGACGAGACGACCAACAATACCGTCGCGGCGGAGATGGTTTTTCGCTGATAGCAGGCGCGTCCCGCACGTTCCTTTGGACCTCGCCTACTCGCTCTCGGGATTTGCCGTCGGTGCGATCGTCGGCGCGACGGGCGTCGGCGGGGGCTCGCTGATGACGCCGCTGCTCGTGCTGCTCTTCGGGGTCAGTCCGGCGACCGCGGTCGGAACGGACCTGCTGTATGCCGCCGTGACCAAGGCGGGCGGCGGCGTCGTGCATGCCCGCCACTGCAATGTGCGATGGGACATCGTCGCGAAGCTCGCCGCGGGCAGCCTCCCGGGCGCGCTGCTCTCGGTCGCGATCCTCGCCGTCGCGCGCATCGATCACGCAGCCTTGTCGAAAATCGTGACCGAATGCCTTGGCGTCGGGCTGATCCTCACGGCGCTCGCGATCGTCGCGAAAAATCGGCTCCAGCGCTGGGGACAACGCGTCTCCGGCACATGGCGCGAGCGCTGGATCGGCCCCCTGACGGTTCTCGTCGGGCTCGTCCTCGGCATCCTGGTGACGCTCTCATCGGTCGGCGCGGGAGCCCTCGGTGTCGCGGCGCTCTTTTTCCTGTATCCGCGCCTGCCGACCGTGCGCGTCGTCGGCAGCGACATCGCGCACGCGGTGCCGCTAACGCTGGTCGCGGGACTCGGGCATGCAAAGCTCGGCACGGTCGACTGGACGCTCTTGGGGTCGCTGTTGGTGGGATCGCTGCCGGGAATCTGGCTAGGCAGCACGTTTTCGGCACGAATTCCGGAACGGGTGCTGCGCTCCGGCCTCGCTTCACTGCTCATCGTGATCGGCGGCAAGCTGGTGCTCTGAGGAGCTCGCTTCGGAGCAGCCCGCCACGCCGGCAGCGCGAGGGCTCGGGCGCTATAATCGGGCCCGCGGTTCGTACGCGCGAATCGCCCGCTCGCGATGCCGCTGCCGCTGTTCCACCTCCCGCCACCCGCCCAGCGCGATTGGCTGGTCGAGGCACTTTCCCGCCCTGCGCCGCCGTCGGCCAAGAACCTCTCCGACGGCTTTCGTCTGCCCGGGCGCGAAGGTACGCCGAAGCCCGCGGCGGTGCTGGTCCCGCTCGTCAATCGTCTCGAGGGTCTGCAGGTTCTGCTGACCCAGCGCAGCGACAACCTGCCCGACCATCCGGGGCAGATCAGCTTTCCCGGCGGGCGGGTCGAGCCCAACGATGTCTCCACCGAAGCCGCGGCGCTGCGCGAGGCGACCGAGGAAGTGGGATTGCCGTCCGCCCGGGTGTCGATCCTCGGCCACCTTTCCGATTACGAAACGGTAACCGGTTACCGCGTCACGCCCGTCGTCGGTTGGGTCGAGCCGCCGTTCACGCTCGCGCCCGACCCCATCGAGGTGGCCGACGTGTTCGAAGTGCCGCTTGCATTCCTTCTTGATCCCGCGCACCAGCAGCGTCATTTCCGGATGCTCGGGGCGCTGCGCCGCGACTTCTGGGCGATTCCTTACGGCGAGCGCTACATCTGGGGGGCGACGGCGGCGATGCTGTTGATCCTCGACCGGACGCTTCGCGCGCGTTCTGACATCGGTCAATAGATCGGTTTCGGCGGCGGCGGCGCGCCGCCGCTCTTCGCGCGCTGTTCGGCGAGGTTCGCCATGATGCAATCGAGCGAGCGGTTGGTGTCGGCGCCGCCTCCCAGGAAACCCGAAATGCCGCTGCGGTAGGCGTCAGGCGGCGTCCGGCCATAGTAGAGCTGCGAGGTAAGGTCGAGGAAGTAGTTGTAGTTGCTGTCGTCGCTGCTGTCGTTGTGCAGGATCTTGAAGCTCATGTCGCGCGACCCGATCAGCAGTGGATTGCACGCCGTGGCGATCTTGTTGAGGAACGCGTCGTAGCCCGTCGCCTGGACATTGTTCCAGGCCTCCGGCGCGCAACCCGACAGTGCGATTGCCGCGCACGCGAATGCGAATGCCGCGGCTCCCATGCAGCGAATCATGGCCATCATCTCGGTCCTCTCCTTTCGTTCGGCAGCGCTCATTTTCCATCGAATGCGGCGCCGTGGCGAGGCTATGTGTGCGTTGACGGCACGCGGGAATTCCGTGACGATGGGCCACCCTCCGGATAACCGACGCCCGCCGAAATGTCGAGCGAATACCGCGAATGTCGCCTGCTGAGTCTGTCGGCGCACGGCTTTCATCGCGTCGTCTACTACGACTGGGGCGATCCCCGGAACGATCGGGTCGTCGTGTGCGTTCACGGCGTGGGCCGCAACGGCCGCGACTTCGATGCCCTCGCAAGAGCGCTCTCGTCGACGCATCGCGTCATCGCGGTCGACATGCCGGGCCGCGGAAAGAGCGACTGGCTCGCGGACCCGAACGATTATGTGTTCCCCACCTATCTCACGACGCTGACTGCGCTCGTCGCTCGGAGCGGCGCCGAACGCGTCGGATGGGTCGGCACCTCGATGGGCGGACTCCTCGGTATCGCGATCGCCGCCCAGGCGGGCAGCCCGATCTCCCGTCTCGTCGTCAACGACGTCGGCCCCACGGTCGAGCCGGCCGCGCTCGAGCGGATCCGAGGTTACTTCGGCCTCGATCCGACGTTTGCGACCTACGACGAAATCGCGCAGTACATCAGGACGATCTCGGCGCCGTTCGGCCCCCTGACCGACGCAGCGTGGGACCACGTGACGCGAACCAACGTAAGGCAGCGCCCTGATGGTCGGTGGGGCCTCGCGTACGATCCGGGAATCGCAGTCCCTTTCCGGACCGCCGCGGCGGCACCACCCGACCTGTGGGGGCTGTGGGACGCGATCCGCTGCCCGACGCTTGTGCTCCGCGGGACGCTCTCCGACCTCCTGTCGGCGGCCACGGCCGCGCAAATGACAGCCCGTGGCCCCAGTCCGAAAGTGATCGAATTCGCCGGGATCGGCCACGCCCCCATGCTGCTATCCACCGATCAGATCGACCCCGTTGTCCGGTTCCTGAGCGAATGACCTGACGGGTATGCCACTTGCGGGCGGGGGCCGGGGGAGACTCATGGCCGGAAACTTGCTTGTCCGCTCGGGGCGCGCCGGGTTATAACCGGCACTATCCCCTCCCAGTTGCCGTCGCCTCGCCGGCTGCCCACGATGCCGCTAACGCTGAGCCTCCCTCCAATCGATCCCCGTCCGGCCAATCCGCCGGAAACGCGTCCGGCCAAGGTGTTTCCATGGCTCGACGACCTGCTCGCGCGCGATCCCATCGACGCCGCTCGCGTGATCGGCGATTCGCTGGCGGCGATCAATCGCGTCACGATGAGCGATTCGCGCAGGCTCGAGCTGGCGGAGCGCTACTGGACCACCGCGACCACCCTCTGGCCGCTTCTCGAAAAGCAATTCTCGAAGGCGTCCCACCCGTTGTCCGGCGAAGCCCTCGGGGCCGCGAAGGCCGCGCTCGGCCTCGCCCACGAACTTTCGGTCGCCTACAAGCGCCTGCTCGTCCACGAATCGGAACGACGAATCCTGCTCGCGGGAAATCGGCTGCTCGTCGCGCTGATCCACCGCACGCTGCAATGTACGGCGCGCATACTGATCAACAGCTATCTGTCGTATTCGCCGGTTCCGCCGAAGACGTGGCTGGATGCCCACTCGATCTACGCGTTTTCGCGCGAGCGCGCGCTGCACCAGCACGCGATCGCACACGATCAGCCGGAAATGACGCCCGAGCGCGTCTACCTGCAGGCGCTCCTTCTCGCGCTCGCCAATCCCTACGGCTTTCTTCCGGGCCAGCTCAATACTGTAGTGCGCTATCTGCAGGAATTCTGTCACTGGGCCAAGCTCACCGACGTTGCGCCGGTGCACCGGATGGCGAAGGCGGTCGCGATCATCCCGGTGGGGCATGATTTCCCGCCGTTCTCGGCGAACAAGGGCGGCTCGATCGACGGCAGCAAGATCTTTCTGCTGACGTTCGATCTCGCTTTCCAGATCCAGGAACAGTTGCGCGCGCTCGAATCCGGCGCCGACGTCCCGGCGGGAATCGGCAAGGATCCCGTCTCACGGCTCCAGTACGTGGCGTTGCTCAAGCGGTTGCTCCGCCATTGGGCGATCCCCCCGGCGCGGCAGTTCAACCGGCTGCCGTCGCGCGCGCGCGTGGTGATGTGCGCCGGGCTTTCTGGCGTCTGGCAATACAGCCGCGGCGTGCATGCGGGCGTCACGCAGGCGCCGACGGGATTGCCCCCGATGACCGGGTGCCAGGTGATCAACCACACGCCTGCCGGCTACGCGCTCCGCCAGGTGGATCCCAATCCGACGGCGCTTCGGATCGGCGACCTGATCGCGTTGCGGGTCGAGGGCCGGTCGGGATTGCAGGTGGCGATGGTGCGCTGGTTCCGCAACACCCTCAAAGGCGCGGGTCTCGAGTTCGGCTGCGAGCTTCTGTCGGACAGCCCCGAAGCGGCCGCCGCGGCGGCCGAAGACGCTCCGGAAGGGAGCCTCGCGCCGGTCGTCGTGCTGCCCGAGGACCGTGGTGCCCCCGGTCCGGAGGCGCCACCACCGCAGATGCTGGTGCCTGCCGGATCGTTCCAAGTCGAACAGGGCGTGTCGCTGCGCCGTGGGAGCGAGACGGGATTCGCGGTTTTGCTGAAGCTCGTCGAACAGGGCCCCGGCTTCGAGCTCTACGATTTCGCGCCGGTCGGCTGACCGCGCCAACGGCGTGCCCCCCGGCCGCCTGAACCGGTGCAGCGGTTGGAGGAAGCCGATCAGCGGGGCACGGGGTGGGGCGCGGTAAGTCCCTTTGGCAGCTGGAACACGACGTGCTCGGATGCGCCCGGAAGCTCCCGGACGCTCCCCGCGCCGAACGACTTGAGCCGCGCCAGTACCTCTGCGACCAGAACTTCCGGCGCGGAGGCGCCCGCCGTAACGCCGACGCGTGCCTTCCCGGCGACCCATTCCGCGCGCAGCTGATCCGCGCGGTCGACCATGTAGGCTGCGATGCCGCGATTTGCAGCCACCTCGCGCAGGCGATTCGAATTGGAGCTGTTGGGGCTGCCGACGACGATCACGACGTCGACCTGCGGCGCCATGAACTTCACCGCGTCCTGGCGGTTCTGAGTCGCGTAGCAGATGTCGTCCTTTTTCGGGCCGACGATTCCCGGAAAGCGCTCCTTCAGCGCCGCGACGATGCCGGCGGCGTCGTCGACGGACAGCGTCGTCTGCGTGACATACGCGAGATTGGCCGGGTCGCCGACGGCAAGCGTCGCGACGTCGGCCGCCGATTCGACGAGATGGATGCCGCCGTCGCATTGGCCCATCGTGCCCTCGACCTCCGGATGGCCGCGCGTGGCCGATCATCACGATCTCGCGTCCGTGATCGCGCATGCGGGCGACCTCGGCATGGACCTTGGTCACGAGCGGACAGGTGGCGTCGAACACGGTGAGCCCGCGCGCGTCGGCTTCCGCGCGAACGGCCTTCGCGACGCCATGCGCGGAGAACACGACGGTGCCGCCCGCGGGAACTTCGTCGAGCTCGTCGACGAATACCGCGCCCTTGGCCTCGCAGGTCGTCGACGACGAACTTGTTGTGGACGACTTCGTGGCGTACGTAGATCGGCGCGCCGAATTGCGCCAGCGCCTGCTGGACGATCGCGATCGCGCGGTCGACGCCGGCGCAGAAACCCCGCGGATTGGCGAGCAACACGTCCATCACGCTCCCTTTTCCGTCCCTTCCGACAGACCGCCGGGTCGACCGCCGGCTCCGGAAGCTGTCGAGGATCAGCAGCGCCGCGCCGACGGTGATCGAGCTGTCGGCGACATTGAAGGCCGGGTACGCCCAGCCATCGTAGTGGAACAGCAGGAAGTCGACGACCTTGCCCAGCGTCAGCCGGTCCCAGAGATTGCCGAGCGCGCCGCCGAGGATCAGCGCCAGGCCCAGGCAGTGGATTGCGCCGCCGCCGCGCCGCAGGAGCCAGACGATCAGCACCGCTGCCGCGATTGCGATCGCGGCGAAGAACCAGCGCTGCCAGCCCGGCCGCGCCCGCGAGGAAGCTGAACGCGGCACCCGTGTTGTACGTCAGCACCAGGCTGAAAAAGTTCGTGAACGCACGCTCCTCGCCCGGCCGAAAGGCCGCGATCATCGCCGCCTTCGACCCGGCATCGGCGACGATCACCGCCGCGCTGACGAGCAGCCACCGCGACCAGCGGGCACGTTCGATCGAAGTCGAACCGGGCACCTACGCAAAGCGCCGCGGCTCGCCGGCGCCGTAGAGGTTGGTCACGCAGCGCCCGCACAGCGCCGGATGGGCGGGATCGGCGCCGACGTCGGCGCGGTAATGCCAGCAGCGCTCGCATTTTTCCGCGGCACTGGGGTTGACGGCGATCGCGAGCGCCCCACCGATCTCCGCGCGCTCGATCCGCGCCGCCGAGGTGATCAGCACGAAGCGGAGGTCGTCGCCCAATGTCGCGAGCGCAGCATATTCGGCGTCCGGCGCCGAAATCGTCACTTCGGCCTGCAGCGACGAGCCGATCCGCCCTTCCTGGCGCAGTGCCTCGAGCTCCTTCAGCACCGCGGCGCGCACCGCGAGGATGCGCGGCCACTTGGTCAGCAAGTTCGGCGGCGTCCGGCACTTCCGGCAGCGTATCGGCGAAGGTGCGCACGAGGATCGTCGGATCCTCCGGATGCACGATGCGCCAGGCTTCCTCTGCGGTAAACGACAGAATCGGCGCCATCAGGCCGAGGAGCGTGTCGCGGATGTGCTAAGCGCGGTTTGCGCCGACCGCCTCGCGCGGCTCCGCGTCGCCGCCGTGTACAGCCGATCTTTGAGGACGTCGAGGTAGAAGCCGCCGAGATCTTCGGAGCAGTACGTCTGCAGGCGCTGAACCGCGAGATGGAATTCGTAGCGGTCGTAATCGGCGCGGCAGGCGTCGGCGAGCGCGCGCACCTGCGCGAGCGCATAGCGATCGAGCTCGAGGAGCTCGCGGACTGGAACGGCATCGCTCGCCGGATCGAAATCGCTGGTGTTGGCGAGCAGAAAGCGCAGCGTGTTGCGCATCCGCCGGTAGCCTTCGACGACGCGCTTCAAGATCTCGTCGGAAATCGAGAGATCGCCGGAGTAGTCGGTCGGCGCCCGTCCACAGCCGCAGGATCTCCGCGCCCAGCGTGTCGGAGACCTTCTGCGGCGCGACGACGTTGCCCTTCGACTTCGACATCTTGCGGCCCTCGCCGTCGACGGCGAAGCCGTGCGTCAGCAACGCCTTGTACGGCGGCACGCCGTTCCTCATGCACGAAACGAGCAGCGATGAATGGAACCAGCCGCGATGCTGGTCGGAGCCTTCGAGATAGAGATCCGCGGGAAAACCGGTCTCCTGCGGATGCGAGCCGGCGCCGGTCTTGCGCCCCTCCGGCCCACCCATCACCGTCTGGTGCGTCGAGCCGGAATCGAACCAGACGTCGAGCGTGTCGCTGAGCTTTCGATACTTCGCCGGGTCGACGCCGAAGTCCTCGTGCGTCGCCTCGAACCACGTCTCGATGCCGCCACGCTCGACCTTGCTCGCGGCCAACTCCAGCAGGGCCGGCGTGTCGGGATGGAGCTCGTCGGTTTCCTTGTCGACGAACAGCGTCAGCGGCACCCCCCACGAACGTTGCCGCGAAAGCGTCCAGTCCGGTCGGTTGGCGATCATCGCCAAAGAGGCGCGATTTGCCCCAGCTCGGGTAAAAGCGCGTGGTGTCGATGCCGCGCAGCGCCGTCGTGCGCAGTGTTTCCGCCGGCTTGACGCCGCGGTACCCGGGGACTTCATCCATCCCGGCGAACCATTGCGTGGTGGCCCGGTAGATCACCGGCGTCTTGTGCCGCCAGCAGAACATGTAGCTGTGCGTGATCTTTTCCGCGTGGAGAAGCGCGCCCGATTCGCGGATCTTTTCGACGATCTTCGGATTCGCGTCCCACACCGATTGGCCCCCGAAATACGGCAAATCGGCAGTGAACTTTCCGTTGCCCTGGACGGGGTTCAGGATCTCCTCGTCCTTCATTCCGTAGCGGCGGCACGACAGGAAGTCGTCGACGCCGTACGCGGGCGAGCTGTGGACCATGCCGGTGCCCTGCTCGAGCGTCACGTAGTCGCCGAGATATACCGGCGACGCGCGATCGTAGAACGGATGGCGGAAGGCGATGTGCTCGAGCGCCGCGCCTTTCGCCGTCGCCACCACTTCGCCTTCGAGCTTGTACCGACTGAGGCGACGATGCGACGAGGTCCTGCGCGAGCACCAGATGACCCCGCGGTGTTCTCACCAGCGCGTAGATGAAGTCCGGATGCACATTCAGCGCCTGGTTCGACGGGATCGTCCACGGCGTCGTGGTCCAGATCACCGTGCCGATCGGACCGTCGGGTGCGCGCGTCAGGCCGAACGCGCGCGCGAGCTTGCCGCGTTCCTGCGGATCGGTCGAGCGGAAAGCCGACGTCGACGGCGATGTCCTGCCGGTCCTCGTACTCGACCTCCGCTTCGGCCAGTGCGCTGCCGCAGTCGAAGCACCAGTTGACCGGCTTGAGGCCGCGGTACAGGTAGCCCTTGTTGCAGGATCTGGCCGAGCGTGCGGATCTCGTCGGCCTCGCTCTTGTAGTCCATCGTCGTGTAGGGATGGTCCCAGTCGCCCAGCACGCCCAGCCGGCGGAAATCCTTCTTCTGCCGCGCGATCTGCTCGGTTGCGTAGGCGCGCGCGAGGCGCTGCGTTTCCGCGACGGCGAGATGCTTGCCGTGCGTCTTCTCGATCTGCACCTCGATCGGCATGCCGTGGCAGTCCCAGCCCGGCACGTACGGCGCGTCGAAGCCCGCCAGCGTGCGGCTCTTGACGACGATGTCCTTCAGGATCTTGTTGACGGCATGGCCGATGTGGATGTCGCCGTTCGCGTACGGCGGGCCGTCGTGCAGGACGAAGCGCGGCCGCCCGCGCGACGCCGCGCGGATCGCCTCGTACACCTTGCGTTCCTGCCACTCCTCACCCAACCCGGCTCGCGGCGCGCGAGGTCGCCGCGCATCGGAAACGGGGTGTCGGGCAGGTTGAGCGTCTTCTTGTAATCGATTTTTTGATCGTCGGGCATGCGTGAGGTCGGCGGCGTAACCGCCGCGGTTTGGGCTGGGAGTTATGCGACTAATGTCCGGCAATGCTCGGCGCGGCCGGCGCGTGGCGATCGAAAAAGCCGCGCGCCTGCGCCACGTCGCTTTCGATCTGGCGCGCGAGCGATTCGAGATCCGGATAGCGTTCCTCGTCGCGAAGCTTGTGCAGGAACTCGACGGCGACGCGGCGGCCGTAGATCACCGCGTCGAAATCGAAGATGAACACTTCCAGCAGCGGCTCGCCCGCGGCGGCGACGGTCGGACGAACTCCCACGCTTGCGACACCGGAATGCGGCGGACGCATCGAGACCGTGGACGCGCACGGCGAACACGCCTGAGACGCGGCGGCTTGCGCTTGAGGCGGAGGTTGGCGGTGGGAAAGCCCAGGTCGCGCCCGAGCTTGGCGCCGTGGGCGACCCGGCCTGCGATCGCGAAGGGCCGGCCGAGCAGCGCGCGCGGCATGCTCCAGATTGCCCTCGGCAAGGGCGCGCCGAACCGCGCGTCGACGAGGCGCGTTCGCCTCGACCGCCACGGTGCGCATCGCCTCGACACTGAACGTCCGTGCGGCCGCGCGCAGCGTGCGCGAGATCGCCGGCTCCTGCCCTTCCCGAAGCGGAAATCCTCGCCAACGAGCAGCCAGCGCGTGCCGAGGCGGCGCACGAGCACGTCCTCGATGAAGGATTCGGGCGAGAGCGCGGCGAGCGTCGCGTCGAAGCGGACGACGTATACGCGGTCCACCCCAGCGCGGCAGGCCTCCAGCTTGGTCCGCAGCGAAGAAAGCCGCGGCGGCGCCGACTCGTGGCGCGAAGAATTCGCGCGGATGCGGCTCGAAGGTCATCACCGCCGGCGGCAGCGCGAGATCCTCGCGGCTTCGATGAGCCGGGCGAGCATGGCCTGATGGCCGCGGTGGACGCCGTCGAAATTGCCGATCGTGAGCGCGACGCCCCGATCCGCTTCGGCCGGCAAGCCCCGAAAGACGCGCACGATCTTGCCCTGGTCAAAGCGATGAATTTTAGCGGATTTTCGATCGCTCTGCAGCGCGGCTACGCGCGATACCCCCACTCGCGCCAGCCGCGCAGCAGCGGAAAGTAGAGCCCGAGCCGGATCGGCCGCGCGTCAAGAGCGGCGATCAGCCGTGCATAGCGCTCGAGCTGCCCGCGATAGCGATCGACTCACGATCGAGGAACGCCTCGACGTCCGCACCTTCGTGCGTGCCCGACTTGAAGTCGACGATCCAGCGCACGCCGTCGGCGACGAACGTGCGGTCGAGTGTCACATGGACGATCGCGTCGCCGTCACGGCCGGCGAGTGCCCATTCGCTTGCCGCCTCGCTGTGGTCGGCAGCGAACAGCCAGCGCCCGCGCGCGTCGTCGAGGACGTTGCCCATCGCGGTCCGCACCTGCGTCAAGGCCGCGTCGAGGTCGCTCTCGTCAACGCCTTCACCGACGAGCGCCACGCGAATCTGCGGTCCGGCCATCGCGATTCGATCCGAATTCCACGCCGTGATGCCCTCGCGCGCCATTTCCGCGAACATGCGGTGCGCAACGACCCCGATCTGCCTTGCCGTCTCGCGTGCCCAGTCGAACGGCAACGTCTCGGCCACCGCGACCACACGCATCGGGACGACCGGGGCGCCGGCTCGGGAACCGGCGCTTTCCACATTGCCGGAAGGCGCCTCAGCAGCGGCGCCCGCCAGGCGGGAGGGCGATGTCCGCGCTCGTCTTCGGCACCGGGATCGAATCTCCGAGTGCCTCCCAGAGTCGCGCGAGCGACGATCCGGGGGGCGGCGCCTTCCACGCTGGCGGCATGCCGTCGTCCGCGATCACCTGTGCCGTCGCGATTAGGTGCAGCCTCCGCTTCGCCCGCGTGCAGCCAACGTAGAGCAGGCGCGACAGTTCCGCACGCTCCTCCTCCGACGCGAGAAACTTAGATATTCGTAGACGGGGTCGCGCTCGCCACCCTTGGCGCCGACCGGGGCAAGCAGAAGGCCGCGCCGCCTGCGCCGCCAGCGCAGCAACGAAGCGTCGCTCCCCGCGGGCGAGCGCGACAGGCCGGGCATGATGACCGTGTCGAATTCGAGGCCTTTCGCACGATGAAGCGTCATCACCTGCACCGAGCCGGGGAGCAGCATCCGGCTCGGCGCGCAGCACGGCGAGCGCGCTCAGGAACGAGTTCCAATCGACGATCTCGCCCGCCATCTCGTGTTCGGCGACCAGCGCGAAATACCGTCGACGGCGCTCAGGTCGACCGCCTCGTCGAGCGTCGCGGGGCCACCCAACGCCAGCCATGCGCCGCGCGCACGGCTGGCGAGCGTCGCGCGGCCGCGCGCCGATAGCGCAGGATGGAGGCACGCTGCGAGCTTTGCAAAGCGAGTGCGCGCGTCGGCCGACAATGCCGTGACGGCGTCGGGACGGTCCAGCAGCGAAGCCACGGACCGGAGGGCGATGCGTCGGCCGCCGCGGCGACGGCGAAGAGGTCGGGCAGCGTGAGGCCGCACCACGGAGCGCGCAGCACGGCGAGCCACGCGAGCCTGTCGGCTGGCTGCAAGAGCGCGTGGGTGAGCGAGACAAGATCCTGCACCGCCTGGCGTTCGCCGAGTGCGTCGATGTCGATCGCCGTGAAGGCGATGCCCGCGTCGCGCAGCGCCGGCAGCACGCAGTCGAGATGCGCGCGAGCGCGCACGAGCACGGCGATGGACGGCGCTCCTTCGCCCTCGGCAGCCCGAATGCGTCTGACCACGGCGAGCGCCTCACGGCTCGCGCTGGATTCGAGGTCAAGCGTCGCTGCGGGGCCGGGCAAGGCCCGATCGACCGGGATCGCCGGCGCGAAGGCAACGGCCCCCCGCCAGGGGTCGCTGCGCGGTCCCATCACGCGCGGGAAGACGCCATTCACCCAGCGACCAGCCCCGCCTGCGCGCGGAAGTTGCGCGACAGAACGAGACTTTCGACCGGCACGTCGGCGATCTTCCGTTCTTCCTGCGCTTCGACGAACACGCGCACTTCCGCCTCGCGGAACCTGTAGATCGACTGCATCGGGTCGCCGACTGCGAAGAGCGTTCGCCCGTCGCCCTCCTGCCAGCCCGCGGTGAG
>CAVSFA010000015.1:0-189390 GCA_963727145.1 uncultured beta proteobacterium
GCTACAACCACACCGACAATCCGATCCGGCCGCAGGACGTCACATTCAACATCCTCGCCCCGGGCGTGGTCCAGAACCAGTATTCGGTTGGCACAACCTGGCGGATCGACAAGGTGTCGGAAATCACCGGCGCGTTCATGTACGCGGCGAACAACTCGGTGACCGGCACGAGCCTCTTCGTTCCGTTCGGCGCGCCGCCGACGACGAGCGAGACGATCCAGATGAAGGAATACCTGCTCGGCATCGCCTACAACCGCAAGTTCTGACCTTGCGGAACCTCGGCTGCGGCGTGCGCCGATTGCGCACGCCGCTTTCTTTTTGCCGCTCGCGTGCTCAAAGGCGCGTTTCGGGCGCCGTCGCAAGGGCTTCGATCGCGATTTCCGCTTCAGCACCGCGATCCCGCCGCAGCGCAAGAATCTGCGCGCAGACAATGCGCCAGTGGTCCGCGCCGGCTTCGATGGCGGCGCGCAGCGCACGACCGCCGTCGCCACCGCGCCAAGCCTCGTAGGCGGCGGCCAGCCGCGGGAAAAGCTCGCGGCGCATCCCGTCGAATCCGGAAAACCAGAAATGGAGCGAGGGCCCGGCATCGCGATCGACGAGCGCCGGCAACGTCGTCGTGCAATCGGCCAGGTGATCGCGTGCGGCACGCGCGAACAACTCGGCCCGGCGGTGCCTGAAGCCTTCGAGCATCCGTTCCCAATCGGGCGACAACACGCGTGCGGCGCGATGCTCACCCAGTTCGTGGAGGATCAGCGTTTCCACCTCGACGGCCGCCATCGATTGGAGCGCCGCGTCGGGATCGTCGGCGAAGCCATGGGCATTGAGCGCCGACGCGAGCGCCCCGTCGGCGCGCTTGCGCTCCCATGCTTCGGCCCGCTCCCAGAGCAAGCGCTGCAGGGACTCGAGGCGGACATAGACGGTGCCGTCGCGAACGGCCGCCGGCGCGGGCGACAGGTCGCGCGCGTACTCGCAGCGCGACACCAGGATCCGCACGCCGTCGCGCCACTCCTCGCGCTCGAGCGCACCCAGGAAGAACTGGGGCTTGCCGAAGCGGCCGATGCCCGCCCCGTAGACAATGCCCGACGGGACGAGCTCGCGATTGGCGGTCTCGACGTCGAAGGGATCGACGAGGCCGCGCTCGAATGGAAGCGGCCGATAGGAAGCGTCCTCGAACGCGGACCAGAGCGCTTCCCGGTCCGTGAGCCACGTCCCGACGTCGACACGCGGGAGCGGCGCTGTCAGCGCGACACCGTGCTCCCAGCGATACAGCTCGCGCATTTCGAGCAGGTAGGTGCAAAGCGTCATGTTGCGCGCGTGCCGTGCATCGGTGATGTGGCAGTTCGTCTGCACGGCTTCGACGAGACGGTCGAGGCGCGAGATCACGGACCGTTCTCCGCATGCCGGCGCCGACCCTGCCAGGCGAGCACCGCTGCGACGATTGCCGGCCACGGCAGTTGGGCGAGACCGTCGTGACGCTCGCCTGCCGCGGCGACGAGCCGATGAACGTCGGACTCCCCGGTGCCGGCGATTCGTCGCAATCCACGCAATCCGCCGCATTGCAGCTTCATCGTCAACGCGTGCGGCAGTCGAGCGCCGGGCGGGAGCTTCAGCGCGAATGCCGAGCGCTCGCGTAGCATCGCGAGCAGCGTGTCGCAGTTGGCGCGCGCGACCGGCGACGAGCAGGCGATCGCCTCACGCTCGGCAAGCGCATGCCGCACGGCGACGCCGCAGTCGGCACACCGCGCGAGGAGCGCCTTCTCGAAGACGCACGGCTGCCGCATCGCGGCGCCGTGCGCTGCCCGGAACGCCGCTTCATCCATCGCCGCGCCGGTGTTCGCCGCTTCACTCGTCGCCGACGACGCCCGGCGCTGGCTCGCGCACCTGCGAGAGCAGCTCCTCGGCCGCGTTCTCGTCGGCGGCGAAGATCACCTTGATCGTGCAGTCGGCAGGAAGGTCCGGGCTCGCGCGCAGTGCCTTGGCGCGCGCGGACGCCTGTGCGAACGCGGGCGCGGCGTCGACCATTTCGAGACGGCGGAAAGGGAAGACGCGGTAGATGAAGTACGGCATGGAAGTCTCCTCGTATTCCGGTGGCTACTCGACGTAGCGTTTCGATGCCCGCCGCCGCCCCGGCTTGCTCTTCTGGATCACGACGCCGCGGATCGACGACAGGTCGGCGAGCGCCGTCGGCGAATAGGACGGATTGAGCGGACGCAGCGTCCAGCCCCCGTCGATCCTGGCGAGCTGCCGCATCGTCCACTCGCCTTCGACCTGCGCGACGACGTAGGAGCCGTCGGTGGCGAGCCCTTCCGGTTCGACGACGATCACTTCGCCCTCGACGAATTCGGGCGCCATGCTGTCGCCCAGCACCACGAGCGCGAACGGCTCGGCGCCGCTGCAGTCGCCGGCGCCGCCCTCCACCGCTGCGATGCGGATGACTTTCTCGTCCGTCTTCGGCATCAGACGACCGCCGCGAAGCGCTGCTGCGAAGGAACGCCGGCGGCATCGAGCGCCGCAACCGCCGCGTCGACGAAAGGCGCAGGCCCGGTGACGTACACATCGTGCGTCGGAAGTGGCAACTCGCTCGCCATCGCGGCGACCAGCCTTCCGAGCGCCCCGCGCGGCGTCGGCATCGACGTGCGCCGCATAGCGGAAACGATCGAAGGCTTCGGACCAGGCGCGGCACTGGTTGGCGAGGTAGTGTCCGTCGGGCCGCGTCGAGAGCCAGTCGATCGACATCGACTCCGCCGCGTCGACCGCCATCGCATGCTCGACCAAGCTCTTCACCGGCGCGAAACCGGTGTCGCACGTGACGAACGCGAGGGGCCGCTCGCTCTCGGCCAGCACGAAATCGCCGCTCGGCCCCCAGACGGTCACCGCGTCGCCGCTTTTCAGCGCACCGTCGAAAAGCAGCGTCGCGAATGCATCGTGCGGATTGCGCGCCACGTGGAAATGCAGGTTGCGGTCGTCGCACGGACAACTCGCGACGGGATAGATCGCCTGAGCGTCGATGCCACCGGCGCCGCCATAGAGCGTCACGCTCTGCCCGGCGAGGAAGCGCAGCCGGCTGCCGCGCGGCGTCTGCAGATGCAGCAGCAGCGTATCCGCCGCGAGCGGCTGAATCGCGCGGACGCGCACTTCGATTTCCTGCTCCGGGATCTCGCCGGGTCCGTGCGCTTCCAGCGTTTCGATGACGATGGAAGACGAGGCCGCCGAATGCGCGCACAGCAGCGTGTACCCCTGCGTGCGTTCCGCTTCGGACAGTGGATAGTCGAACGGCATCGCCTTGACGAGCTCGCCTTCGACGACCCGCGCCTTGCACAGCCCGCACGTGCCGTTGCCACAGCCGTAGTTGAGCTTGAGGCCGGCCTTGAGCCCGGCCTGCAACAGCGTGTCACGGCCTTCGACGAAGAACTCGTGGCCGCTCGGCCGCACGGTCACGTGAGCGGAAACTACCTTCAGCATGTCGTCCATGATCGTGAGCGCATCGGCGGATTCGGTCGCAAGGACTAAGGCAAGGCCCGTTTCGAGCGACGCCCTGAGGTCAGCGATCTCCGGCTGCGGCGACGAGCCTGCGAGCGCGTCGAGCTTCTCGCCCACCGCGACGACCAGCGCATGATAGCGCGCGAGATGCCGGCGCAGGTCGGCGAGCTCGCGGCTCTGCGCGTACAGGCGCTGCGCCAGTACCTCCTGCGGCGGCAGCACGCGCTCCTGCACCCGCCGGCCGAACGCTTCTTCCTTGAGCTTCGTGACGCGCTCGAAGGCGCCGGAGTCCTCGAGGCTCCATTGCGGATAGAGCCGCAGTAGCCCCTCCGTGGAGACCAGTCCGTCGTTGGTCGGCAGCTCGCCGTCCCTGACCTGGCGCTGCAGCGCGCCGCGCGGTACGCCGATCAGGCGCGCCGCGCGGGACAGGGTCAGCCACTGCGTCATGTTCGCCTCCGCGCCCGGCCCGCCGCACCGCCGCACGACGGTTCGTCATGTCCCCGCGATGCGTTCGTGGTAGCGGGCGCGGTAGAGGAGCCGCGGCCGCCGCGGATCGTCGACGAAGCCGCTGCGATCGTGCAGCACATTGTTGCACAGGATGCCCATTCCGGGCTGCGAGGCGCAGTCGATGGATGAACGTCGAATCGCTCGCGAGCACCGCCTCGAGCGCGGCGACCGCAGCGTGCACCGCGGGGTCCTGCTTCCATTCGATGCTCCTGGTGCGCGCGGTGTAGCGCATGTGCAGGCTGCCGTTCGCCGGGTCGATCGAGAACACCGGGCCCGTCTGCGCCGGCCGCGCGATGCCGTCCTCGTCGGCGCGCGCGGGAATCGTCATCGCGTCTTCGCGCATCAGCGCGCGAACGTGGGCGGGATCGGCGTCGCGCAGCAGCAGGTAGGCGATCTCATGGTCGAGCAGCGCATTGACGCCACCTTCGGCCGCGGCCACGACGCAATGGAGCACCATCGCGCGGATCCGCCGCTCGGGCGGATTGTAGTAGCCGTCGGTGTGCCAGCGGATCGGGCGATTCGTGTACGGGATGTACTCGCCGCGGCCAGCCTCGCCGGTGACGGTCACCTGGCTCACGCCGTCGTCGTCGGCGAGCCAGTTGCGATCGAGGCTCGCGAGCCCGAACTGCGCGCCGAGCCTTCGCGCAATTGCCTTGTCGGACGCGCGCGCGGCACTCGCGTAGACGACCATGTTGGCGATGCGGCAACGCGCGAGCATCGCCGCGCGTTCGGCGTCGGTCAGCGCCCGCGGGTCGCCGACTTCGACGATCAGTGCCTGCAGGTCAACCGGGAAATGCTCGAGCTTTCCCCAGCGCCAGCGCTGGTAGGTCCGGTCGTCGTCCGGATCGAAAGGATTCGCCGGCTCCACGCCGCCATGCCAGGGTGCGCGCGTTGCGACGTCGGCCATCACTCGCCCCGCGTTGCTGCTGCGGCACGCGACCGGCGCGGCGACGTGTCGGTGAGACCCGCCATGGCCCGCGTCAGCAGTTCGACGGCCTCCGGCGCCTCGCTGTCGATCACCTGCGACACCGCCCATGTCTGCTCGTGCTCTTCCATCACCGCGGCGACCTTGTGCCCAAGACAGCGGATGAACGTGTAGTCGGGGCCGTCGTCGTTCCAGCCGCATTCCGCGTAGTCGGGCGAGCGCGCGTTGACGAGTGCGATGAAGCGGCGCTTGCATTCATCCGCCGCGTCGACGCGCAGCAACTCCGCCTCGTTATCGGCCAGGAACGCGCCGACGCGGTTCGCGAGCGCCGTCGTGAACTCGATCCGCCACGCAGGGTCGCCCCGGCGATGGGCGAGGCGATCGGCGGCGAGCGTGAGAAACGCGAGGAACTCGGACAGGAATGCGAAATAACGCGCCCCGGGTGGCAGCTCGAAGCGGGCGTTGCGCATGTTCTTGAGCGAGTTCTGTGCGATCCGGAAGACGATGAACGCCGCCGCGCCGGCAATCTCGGTCGCGGTCTTCGGTGTCGCCTCGCGGAACCAGTGGCTCTTGACCCGCATCACAAAGTCGGGGACCCGGCGGCTTTCGCGGAGCTCTTCGCGAAAGCCGCTTCGGGCCCCGTTCACTTTCCTATATAAAACTCGAATTCGCCCGGGCCGATCTCCTCGGATTCGACGAGCCGCACGCCGGTCGCCTTCACCCAGTCGCTGACATCGGCGCTGATGCCGGGACAGTTGCTGACGAGCTTCAGCGTCTCGCCCGCGCGCATGCCGTTCAGGAGCTTCTTCGCCTCGACGATCGGCCCGGGGCACACCGTGCCGCGCAGGTCGAGCACCACGTTCGCCTTCGGGTGCCGCGAGCGTCCGCGCTGGATGTGGTAGGCGTGTCCGCCGTCGGCGAGTCGCTCGGTATGGGCAATGTGGTTGCCCGTGTATCTGGCCCACGCGAAGAGGTCGTCCTGCGTCCCAGGACAGTCCGACAGGAGCACCAGCACCTCGCCGGGCTTCAAGTCGTCGATCAGCTTTTTTGCCCCGAGCAGCGGCGCGGGGCAGCTCGTTCCGCGCATGTCGAGCGTCACGTTCGGTCGCAGGATCGTGTCTTCGGTCATCATCGTTTCCTTGTCGCTGGCGGGCGCACCGTCCGATCAATAACCGCCCTTCCCGTACGGTTGCGGAAGCCCGGCAACTTTCGCGCCCTGCTTCGCCGGTCCGATCGGGAACAGATCGTAGAGATACTTGCTGTCGGCCTCGGGGCGGATCGCCTGGAATCCCTTCAGCATATTCCGGAAATTCGGCGTGTGCCCGTTCGCCTGGTATTCGTCGCGCAGATAGCGCACGACTTCCCAGTGCGCATCGGTAAGCTCGATCCCCTCCGCCGCCGCGATCACTGCGACGACGTCATCGCCCAGGTGCGCCTCGAGCAGATAGCCATCGGCATCCGTCGCGAGCTCAATCCCGTTGACCGTGTACCCCATTCGCGAGTCTCCTTCAAATTCTCTGCCCGCGCTCTTGCGCGGCGTCAAACCACCGCCAGAATCGACTTGTACGGGATGAATAGCCCCCACCCCAATTCCCGGTCGCCGCCCATCCCCTCGAACTGGAGGCAGAGCGAGTCGGCGGGCTTCACTCCGTGCAACACCACGCTGAAGCCCGTAATTTCGCGAGCGCCGGCGCGCTGCGTTCGGCGTCGCCCGGTGATGAACTCGCAGACGACGGCCCTCGCGCCGAGCCACCCGGCGACCTCGTCGCCGAACGCCGCCTCGTCGCGCGCGGCGGTCGCGACCTGCTGGGCATGCAGCGTGTGCCAAGGGTGCAACGGCTTCGCGGCGCCCTCCGACACGGCGAGACCGGAGCCGACATCGAGACTGCATCCGGCGAGCCCCAACGCATCGCCGAGTCGGCGCTCGGGAATGCGCAGCACGAGCTTCGCGCGGCGCGCGAGCAGGACCACGCCCTCGCCACCGGGCGACGTCTTCAGCGGATGGATTCCCGCGCCCGCCTCGTCCTCAAGCCACGGCAACCGCTGGCGCACCTCGCGCCACAGGTCATACGCGTGCTCGGCCGGCAGGCTCGTGCCGTCGAGTCCGAAGACGACGTCGACGACCGAATCCGCGCTTACCTCCATCCGTCCTCCTCTGCTCGTGCGGCAAAACGTCGCTCCCTGCCCGCCTGCCGGCATCAACCGGCGGCGCCCGACGCGGCCGGCTGCGCGTCGCTCCAGCGCCGCATTGCATCGCCCCATTGCCGCGCCGTGACCGGGTCGACGTCGAAAATCGTGAACCGGCTCTTTTCCCGGATGCGCACGCGCAGCAACCGCATGCCGCCCGCGTCGTGGACGACTTCGGCCAGCTCGATCTCCTGCCCGCCCAGCGGGATCCTGAACCGCGTGAGGCTCGTGATGTTCGGCATGGTCTTCTCGCGCCCTCGGCTGTGCGCCACCGGACCCCAGCGGGTCCACGGCCCCCATTGTGCGCCGTCTCCGTGCAGGAACGGGGAAACGCGCGCGTGCCGCGCCGGCAACGTACGCTCGACCGCAAGAAGACGACGCCCGCGCGAAAAACTCGGTTTCCGAACCGCGTATTGAGCGATTTTCCGCACCCGCGCGTCCATAGCCATGGGGGGATACAAAACGCATACTCCATCCGGGTAGCTCCCCCGTAGTCGGCCAGAGGGATAGCGGGCACGAGGAATGTGCTCGTAGCATGCCATCCTTGTCCGGCGTCAAAACACTGCGTTCGCGCGACAGGCACACTGATCGCGCAAGCCCCTGTGGAAAGCCCCCGATGTGGTGTCGCTGTTCGAGAACGGTGCGCCACCGGGCGATCCCCGGAAATCCGCTGACCCAGCGAGGAGGAATTAGGCCATGGCCAAGAAAATGCATCCGACCCCGATGCTCGATCAGCTCGAAACCGGACCGTGGCCGAGCTTCGTTACGGGACTCAAACGGCTCGCGAAGGACAAGGACTACGTCGTCGACCTGATGGGCCAGCTCGAGACGTCGTATCGGACCCGCAAGGGTTACTGGAAGGGCGGGACCATCGGCGTGTTCGGCTACGGCGGCGGCGTGATCCCGCGCTTCACCGAGCTCAAGGACGAGTCCGGCAAGCCGGTGTTTCCCGACGCGGCCGAATTCCACACGCTGCGGGTGATGCCGCCCGCCGGCATGCACTACAGCACCGACGTGCTGCGCAAGATATGCGACGTCTGGGAAAAGCACGGCTCGGGGCTGATCGCCTTCCACGGTCAATCGGGCGACATCATGTTTCAGGGTGCCACCAGCGAGAACGTCCAGCCGGCGTTCGATGCGATCAACGAGCTCGGCTTCGATCTCGGTGGCGCCGGCCCGGCGGTCCGCACGTCGATGTCATGCGTCGGCGCGGCGCGCTGCGAGCAGTCGTGCTACGACGAGGCCACCGCGCACCGCACGGTGATCAACAGCTTCCTCGACGACATCCACCGGCCCTCGCTCCCGTACAAGTTCAAGTTCAAGTTCAGCGGCTGCCCGAACGACTGCATGAATTCGATCCAGCGCGCGGACATGGCGGTCATCGGCACCTGGCGCGACAACATCCGCACCGACGAGGCGCTCGCGCGCAAGTGGTTCGTCAAGCACGGGATGAACGAGCTCGTCAACGACGTCGTCGCACGCTGCCCGACCAAGGCGATCCAGTTGAAGGAAGTGAAGGACCTGAAACCCGGTAACTCGGTGTCGACCGTCGCCGTCAGCGACACGCACGGGCTCGAGATCGAGAACCGCGACTGCGTGCGCTGCATGCACTGCATCAACGTGATGACCGGTGCGCTGGCTCCGGGCAAGGACAAGGGCGCGACGATCCTGGTGGGCGGCAAGCGGACGCTGAAGATCGGCGACCTGATGGGCACGGTCGTCGTGCCGTTCATGAAGCTCGAGACCGACGAGGACCGGGAGAAGCTGGTCGAGCTCGGGCAGAAGGTCATCGACTTCTTCGCCGAGAACGCGCTCGAGCACGAGCGCACCGGCGAGATGATCGAGCGGATCGGCATCGTCAACTTCCTCGAAGCGCTGGAGATTCCGATCGATCCGAACATGGTCAGCTCGCCGCGCACCAACCCGTACGTCCGGATGGACGGCTGGGACGACGAAGTCGCGAAGATGAAGGCCGGCAAGAAGGTCGCCTGAGGAGACAAGACATGGCTCAACCGCAAATGCGCCGGGCGATCGAGAGCGGCGTTCCCGACAACCGTCCGTTCCTGCATCCCAAGTTCAAGGCGAACTACGGCAACTGGAAATACCACGACCGGCCGCGCCCGGGCGTGCTGCACCACGTCTCGCACACCGGCGACGAAGTCTGGTCGGTGCGCGCCGGCACGCAGCGGCAGATGGACGTGGCGACGATCCGCAAGCTGTGCGACATCGCCGACACGTACGCCGAGGGCTACGTCCGCTTCACGATCCGCTCGAACATCGAGTTCATGGTGTCGAGCTTTGCCCAGGTGACGCCGCTCATCAACGAGCTCGAGAAGAACGGCTTCCCGGTCGGCGGCACCGGCAACTCGGTGTCGATGATCGCGCACACGCAAGGCTGGCTACACTGCGACATCCCGGGCACCGACGCATCGGGTGCGGTCAAAGCGCTGATGGACGAGTTGATCGACGAGTTCCGGCGCGAGGAGATGCCCAACCGCGTCCACCTGTCGACGTCGTGCTGCGAGATCAACTGCGGCGGCCAGGCCGACATCGCGATCATCATCCAGCACACGAAGCCGCCGGTCATCAACCACGATCTCGTGGCGAACGTCTGCGAGCGTCCAGCGGTGGTCGCGCGCTGCCCGGTGGCGGCGATCCGCCCGGCGCTCGTCAACGGCAAGCCGTCGCTCGAAGTCGACGAGAAGAAATGCATCTGCTGCGGTGCGTGCTATCCGCCGTGCCCCCCGATGCAGATCAACGACCCGGAGAACTCGAAGTTCGCGATCTGGGTCGGCGGCAAGAACTCGAACGCGCGCGCGAAGCCGACATTCATGAAGATGGTCGCGGCCGGGCTCCCCAACAACCCGCCGCGCTGGCCCGAAGTGGCCGAAGTCGTGAAGCGGATCCTGCGCGTCTACAAGGAAGATGCGCGGCCATGGGAACGGCTCTCCGACTGGGTCGAGCGCATCGGCTGGCCGCGCTTCTTCGAGAAGACGGAGCTGCCGTTCACCAAGTACCTGATCGACGACTGGCGCGGCGCGCGGGTCAACCTCAACGCGTCGGCGCACATCCGGTTCTGATGAATGCGATGCACCGCAATTCCGTCATTCCCGCGCGGGCGGGAATCCAGTGTCTTTCGACGAACGTCGCCGGTTCCCCGCGTTCGCGGGGATGACGACCGAAGGACGGAGCAAGAATGAAATTCGGCATCCTCGTCAACGAGGGCCCCTATCAGCACCAGGCGAGCGACTCGGCTTACCTGTTCTGCAAGGCGGCGCTCGCCAAGGGGCACGCGATCCACCGCGTGTTCTTCTATCACGACGGCGTCAACAACTCAACGCGGCTGACCGAGCCGCCGCAGGACGACCGCAACATCGTCGCCCGCTGGTCGAAGCTCGCCGCCGACCACGGCGTCGACCTCGTCGTCTGCGTCGCGGCGGCGCTGCGACGCGGCATCAAGGACGAGAATCTCGCGCCGGGTTTTCGCATCTCCGGCCTGGGCCAGCTCGTCGAGACCGGCATCCAGTCCGACCGGCTCGTGGTCTTCGGAGACTGACATGTCCGGCGAAGGCATCGCAAAGAAGTTCATGTTCGTCAACCGGACCGCGCCGTACGGCTCCGTCTACGCGCTCGAGTCGCTCGAGGTCGTGCTGATCTCGGCTGCGTTCGACCAGGACGTCTCGCTCGTGTTCGTCGAGGACGGCGTCTGGCAGCTCAAGAAGGGGCAGCAGACCAAGGGCATCGAGACCAAGAATTTTTCGCCGACCTATCGCGCGCTCGAGGGCTACGATGTCGAGAAGCTCTACGTCGAGCGCGAATCGATGGAGGAGCGCGGGCTGACCGAGGACGATCTCATCGTCGAGGTGAAGGTGCTGCCTGCAGCCGAGCTCGGCAAGCTGATGGACGACCAGGACGTCGTGCTGTCCTTCTGAATCTCTCGAGAACCCCATGCTGCACATCGTCAACAAGTCACCGCTGGACCGCGCCGCGCTCGACGCCTGCCTGCGCATCGCGGCGCCCGGCGCCATCCTGCTGATCGAGGACGGCGTCTACGCCGTCGCCCGCGGCACCGCCGCCGAGAAGCGCATGCGCGAGGCGCTCGGCCGGCACAAGGTCTACGCGCTCTTGCCTGACCTCGAAGCGCGCGCCGTCGCGGACCGCGTGCTCGACGGCGTGACAACCGTCGACTACGGCGGCTTCGTCGATCTTGTCGCCGAGAACGCGAACTGCCAGTCCTGGCTCTGACCCATTCCCATTCCCTTCACCCCCGAGGAGAAACCCATGCCCACGATCGAAGTCAACGGCAAGCCCTACGAAACCGACGAGGAAGGCTACCTCGTCAATCTCGCCGACTGGAACGAGGACGTCGCGAACCACATCGCGCAGACCGAGAGCGTCGAGATGTCCCCCAACCACTGGGAAGTCGTCAACTTCCTGCGCAAGTACTACGACGAGTACCAGATCGCGCCGGCGGTGCGCGTCCTGACCAAGGCGATCGGCAAGCAGCTGGGCCCGGACAAGGGCAACAGCCAGTACCTCTACGAGCTCTTCCCGTACGGCCCGGCGAAGCAGGCGTGCAAGATCGCCGGCTTGCCCAAGCCCACGGGCTGCGTGTAAAGAGGATCGTCGTCCCCGCAGACGCGGGGACCCGGTGTCTTTCGATGAAGCCGCTGGATTCCCGCCTGCGCGGGAACGACGGCGACCACAGCCCGCGAGGAGGAGCGCGATGTCGACGGCAACGGTGATCTTCGCCGTCCTGATGTGCGCCGCGGCCGCGCTGTTCGTCGGCGGGCTCGCGTTCCGGGTTTGGGATTACGCACGCACGCCGGCGCCGCTCAAGATTCCGACCACGCCGGCCCCCGTGACGCGGAGAGGCGTCGCGTTGCGCCTCGTGCGCGAGGTCGTGCTGTTCGAAAGCCTGTTCAGGAGCAATCTCTGGACTTGGGCATGCGGCTGGCTGTTCCACGCCGGCTTGGCGCTCGTGCTGCTTCGGCATCTGCGCTATTTTCAGGAGCCGGTCTGGGGCTGGGTGGCGCTGCTGCAGCCGCTGGGGATTTATGCGGGCTTCGCGATGGCTGCGGGCTTGGGCGGCCTCTGGGTGCGGCGGCTCGCCGTCGCGCGCGTGCGCTTCATCTCGACGCCCTCCGATCACCTGATGCTCGGGTTGCTCCTCGCAATCGCGACCACCGGCCTCGCGATGAAGTTCATCGCGCACACCGACATCGTCGCGGTGAAGGCGTTCTTCCTCGGACTCGTGCGTTTCGACTGGCAACCGCTGCCGGCCGACGGCCTGCTTTACGCGCACCTCGGTCTCGTCGCGCTGCTGCTCGTGATCTTTCCGTTTTCGAAGCTCCTGCACGCCCCGGGCCTTTTCTTCTCGCCGACCAGGAACCAGATCGACGATTCGCGTGAGCATCGCCATCTCGCTCCTTGGGCGGCAAAGCTCGATCCGAGGGGCTGAAGTGAACCCCCCGCGCACACTGCGTTCGCACCTCGCCGGAGGGGCCGTGTCGGCGCCCCTTGGCCGGCCGGCGGAGCACTGACGATGGCGGTCGACGTGAAGGCTCCCGCGCTGCGCACATTTCCCGGTGCGCCGCAGCCGCTCGTGCCGGGCGCGATGGTCGCGTCGAAGCCCTATGTCGCGACCGACAAGATGCAGCAGGCATTGGGATTTCCCGGGGAGCTCGCCGCTGACTGGCAGGAGAAGGCGCTTGGCAAGATGGGCGAGCTGCTCGGCAAGTACCGCTCGCTCAAGGTCTACCTCGACAGCTGCGTGCACTGCGGCGCGTGCGCCGACAAGTGCCATTACTTCATCGGCACGCAGGATCCGCTCAACATGCCGGTCGCACGGCAGGACCTGATGAGGAGCGTCTACCGGAGGCACTTCACGCTGCCCGGCAAGCTCTTCCCTAAGCTCGTCGGCGCGCGCGAGCTGACCAAGGACGTGCTGGACCAGTGGTTCACGTACTACAACCAGTGCTCCGAATGCCGCCGCTGCTCGGTGTTCTGCCCCTACGGCATCGACACTGCGGAAGTCACGATGGCGGCCAAGGAGATCATGGACGCCGCGGGCCTCGGACACAAATATACGAACGAGATCATCGGCAAGGTACACCGGATCGGCAACAACCTGGGGCTTCCGGGCCCTGCGTTCGCCGACACGCTGGAAGGGCTCGAGGAAGACGTCAAAGAGGACACCGGCGCCGACGTCCGCTTTCCGCTGGACGAGAAAGGCGCGGAAGTGCTGCTGGTCACGCCGTCGGCAGACTTCTTCGCGGAGCCGCACGTCGACAGTCTGATCGGCTACGCCAAGGTGTTCCATGCGGCCGGCATCCGCTGGACGCTCTCGTCGCACGCATCCGAAGCCGGCAACTTCGGCCTTTTCATCGGCAGCTACGATCAGTTGCAGAAGATTGCGCTGCGCATCCGCGAAGCGGCGCTGGAATTGGGCGTCCGGCGGATCGTCGTCGGCGAATGCGGGCACGCATGGCGCGTCGCGTACAGCATGTGGAACACGCTGGCCGGCATTGGGGCCGGCGGCACGGACGCGTTCGCGCGCCAGCTGCAGAGCCAGCTCGATTCGAATTACCGGCAGCCGATGCACATCTGCGAGCTGACGTGGGACCTGATTCAACGCGGCGCGCTCACGCTCGACAAGGAAGCGAACGACCACCGCGTGATCACGTTCCACGATTCGTGCAACGTTGCGCGCGCATCCCGGATGGGCGACACGCCCGGCGGCCAGTTCGAGATCCCGCGCGCGATCATCCGCGCGGTCGCCAACAGGTACGTCGAGATGCGCACCGGCACGACGCACGAAGCGACGTTCTGCTGCGGCGGCGGCGGCGGACTCCTCACCGACGAGCTCCTCGACCTGCGCGTCAAGGGCGCGCTGCCGCGAATGGAAGCGCTGAGGGAGGTCGCCGACGGCGAGGGCGTCAATTTCATGGCGACGATCTGCGCGATCTGCAAGGCGCAGTTCTCGAAAGTGCTGCCGTATTACGGCTTCAAGATGGGCATGGTGGGCGGCGTGCACCAGTTGGTCAGCACCGCCATCCGCCTCGGTGCCAAACAGTAACGCAAGACGATCTTTCGGAGACCACGCGATGTCAACGACACCGGGCCCCACCATCGAAAAGCTCACGTTCCGCCGCTACAAGGACGGCGACGCGAAATGGGATTCATGGCGCGAGCAGATCTTCCAGGCGAGCTGGTCGCACAAGTGCCCGACCTACATCCAGTCGACGCCGCCGTGCCAGGGAAGCTGTCCCTCGGGCGAGGACATTCGCGGCTATCTCAACATCGTCCGCGGCATCGAGAAGCCGCCGGCGGGGGTACCGTGGCAGGAATACGCGTGGCGGCGCCTGACCGAAGCGAATCCGTTTCCCTCGGTGATGGGCCGCGTCTGTCCGGCGCCGTGCGAGACCGGCTGCAACCGCAACGAAGTCGAGGACCACGTCGGCATCAATTCGGTCGAGCACTTCCTCGGCGAATACGCGATCGCGAACAACCTCAAGTTCACCGCGCCCGAAGTCAAGACGGGCAAGAAGGTCGCGGTGATCGGCGGCGGGCCTGCGGGCCTCTCCTGTGCCTACCAGCTCGCGAAGAAGGGCCACCAGGTCACGATCTTCGACGAGCACGAGCATTTCGGCGGCATGATGCGCTACGGGATCCCGGGCTTCCGCACACCGCGGGAAGTGCTCGACGCTGAAATTCAGCGCATCGTCGATCTCGGCATCGAAGTGCGGCCGAAGTGCCGCGTCGGCACCGACGTGACCGTCGAGCAGCTGAAGCGCGACTATGGGGCGGTGTTCCTCGGCATGGGTGCGCAATCCGGCCGGCCGCTGCCGGCGCCGGGCGGCGATGCGCCGAATGTCGTCACCGCGACCGCGTTCCTCAAGGCGTTCAACGACGGGCGGCTGCGGCACGTGGGCAAACGCGTCGTCGTGATCGGCGGCGGCGATACGTCGATCGACGTCGCGACGGTGGCGCGGCGCCTCGGCCACATCGGCCATGCGAAGCCGACCGATTTTCCCGAGTTCGCGATCGCCGGCCACATGGCCCACGACGTCGCCGAGGTGTCGGTCAAGCAGGGTGCGGAAGTCGTGCTGACGTCGGTGTTCGGCGTCGACAAGATGCAGGCGAACAAGCACGAGATCGAGCAGGCGCTGGCCGAGGGCATCGCGATCCGCGGCGGGCTCGCGCCGGTCAAGGTGGTGAAGGACGCAAACGGCCGCGCGATCGCGCTTACCGTCGCGCGCTGCGAAGCGAAGTTCGTCGGGCCGAAGCTCGAGATCAAGATGATCGAGGGCACCGAGGAAGACATTCCGGCCGATCTCGTCGTCTCGGCAATCGGTCAGGCAGTCGACTTCACGGGACTCGAGGAGTTCGACATCGGCAAGGGCGCGGTCGCGACCGACAAGAACTATCAGATTCCCGGCAAGGCCGGCACGTTCGCAGGCGGCGACATCATCCGCCCGCACCTGCTCACTACGGCGATCGGCCACGGCGCGATCGCCGCCGAGGGCATCGATCGCTTCCTCCGCGGCGAGGACCAGGAAAAACGACCCAAGGTCGACGTGCACGCGTTCGACCTCCATCGCAAGATGGTCGAGAAGGGGCTCGCATTCAAGGAGACACACGAGCCGATCCGCGGCACCGATCAGACCAACGTCGGCATCCACAACTACGACGATCGCTCGGACCGCTACGTGATTCCGCACGAGGAGCTCTTCCTCGGCCACTTCGGATACACGCCGCGGCATCGGCGCAACGTGACCACGCTGACGCGCGAAAGCGCGCTCGGCAACTTCGAGGAGCGTCTTGCGCCGCTCGCCGAAGCCGAGGCGGTCGCCGAAGCCAAGCGCTGCATGAGCTGCGGCCAGTGCTTCGAGTGCGACAACTGCGTCGTCTACTGCCCGCAGACGGCGGTGGCGCGCGTGCCGAAGAAGGAGGCGACGACGGGTCGCTACGTCTACACCGACTACGACAAGTGCATCGGCTGCCACATCTGCAAGGACGTGTGCCCGACGGGGTACATCCAGATGGGGCTCGGCGAATAGCGACATGCCGCGATCCTGCACCGCAAGCATCGGCAGGCGGACGGCACGGTCCGCCGCGCTGGTGGTGCTTGCCGGCATCGCCCTGCTCGCCTTTGCCGGCGACGGCAACGATTCGCGCGTCCCGGTGCCGAAGCCGCCGATCGCAAGCGCGGCCGGAGGCAAGTGTGTCGAGGACACGGCGTTCATGCGCCGCAACCACATGGAGCTTTTGAAACACCACCGCGACCGGACGGTGCACGAAGGGATTCGCACCACGCAGCACAGCCTCGCCAATTGCATCGCGTGTCATGCAAGCAAGGAGACAGGTCGCGTCACCGGCAGCAAGGATGCATTCTGTGAAGGCTGCCACCGCTACGCCGCCGTGAAGCTCGATTGCTTCGAATGCCACACTGACAAGGCGAAGCCCGCGGTCGCGACAGCCGCAAGCGTGGGCGCATTGCCATGAGCATCGATCGCGGCCGCCGGCAGATCCTCGCCTGGGGTGCGGCGATGGCGGGCGTCACGCTCGCGCCCGGCATCACGCTGTTCGACCTCGCGCACGGCCGTCCACCCGCGGAAGGCGCGTCCTCCAAAGTGCGCTGGGGGATGCTGGTCGACGTCAACCGCTGCGCGTCGGATTGCGACGCGTGCGTCGTAGCCTGCGACAGGGAGAACGGACTGTCGGGCGCCAAGACCGCCACCGCATCGCAGTGGATCCGCAAGATCGAGCTCGCCAGCCAGAGCGGAGAGAAACGTTCGCTGCCGATGATGTGCCAGCACTGCGCCGACCCGCCCTGCGTCGATGTCTGCCCCACCGGCGCGTCGTTCAAGCGCGCCGACGGCATCGTTCTGGTCGACCGACACACGTGCATCGGCTGCCGCTACTGCATGATGGCCTGCCCGTACAAGGCACGCTCGTTCGTGCACGAGCCGCTCGCCGACCAGAAGACCGACGTGCCGCGCGGCAAAGGCTGCGTGGAGTCCTGCACGCTCTGCGTCCACCGGATCGACCGCGACCGGATCCCCGCCTGCGTCGAGGCCTGCGCGGCCACCGGCCATAAGGCACTGCTGTTCGGCAATCTCAACGATCCCCTCTCCGAGATCTCACAGCGCATCGCCGCGGTGGCGACCGTGCAGATCCGCGCCGACCTCCGGCTCGACACGGGCGTGCGCTACCAGGGACTGTAAGCGATGGATACCGCCACACCGCTTCGCCGCGGCCCCCGCGCCTTCTGGACGCTCGCCGTTCTCGGCGCCCTCGTGACAGCGGCCGGCCTCGGCGCCGCGTTCGTCATGGAGGAGCACGGCCACATCGTCACGGGCATGAACAACCAGATCGTCTGGGGGCTTCCGCACGTGTTCGCGATCTTCATGATCGTCGCCGCGTCCGGCGTGCTGAACGTCGCGTCGATCGGCTCGGTGTTCGGCCAGGCCGCGTACAAGCCGCGCGCCCCGCTCTCGGCGCTCCTGTGCCTCGCGCTTCTCACCGGCGGTCTCTTTGTGCTGATGCTGGACCTGGGGCGCCCCGAGCGTCTCGTCGTCGCCGCGACGCACTACAACTTCACGTCGGTGTTCGCGTGGAACGTGTTCCTGTATTCCGGCATGTACGCGATCGTCGCCGTCTACCTGTGGACACTGATGGAGCGCCGGATGGGCATCTATTCGAAGGCGGCCGGAATCGCCGCGTTCGGATGGCGGATCATCCTGACGACCGGCACCGGCGCGATCTTTGCATTTCTCGTCGCGCGGCAGGCGTACGGCAGCGCGCTGCTGCCGCCGCTCTTCATCGTCCTGTCGTTCGCGTGGGGGCTCGCCGTGTTTGTCGTCGTGCAGGCAGCGATGTATGCGTGGACCGCACTCACGGTCCCGGCCGAGATCCATGCGCGGATGCGCAACCTGCTCGCGCTGTTCGTCGTCGGCGCGCTTTATTTCGTCGCCGTGTTCCACCTCGTGAACGCGTACTTCGCAAAGCAGTTCGCCTTCGAGCGCTTCCTGCTCGTCGACGGCGGCGTCTATACGCTGCTCTTCTGGGGTGGTTACGTGATCGTTGGCAGCCTCGTGCCGCTCGCCCTGCTGTGGCATCCGCGCTGTGCGACCAGGCGGGCGACGATGGCCGCTGCGCTGCTCGTGATCGCCGGCGCGTTCGCGTGGCTCTACGTCTTCATTCTCGGCGGACAGAGCTACCCGCTCGACATCTTTCCCGGCTACGTGGTGACGAGCAGCTTCGCGGACGGAAGGATCAACGCTTACGTCCCGAGCGCGTGGGAATTCCTGCTCGGCACCGGCGGCCTTGGCGTGGCGTTCCTGATCACCGTGGCGGGCGTGCGCGCGCTTCCTTTCTTCCCGCAGGACGCGGGCGACGGACTGCGACGCGGCGCGGCGGCCGAATGACGCCTCGGTCGCTCCCGCGCTTCCTCGTCTCGGCGACGCACAAGTCGTCGGGAAAGACGACGGTGAGCCTCGGGCTCGCCAGCGCGCTGACGGCGCGCGGACTCGTCGTGCAGCCGTTCAAGAAGGGCCCGGACTTCATCGATCCGATGTGGCTCTCCACCGCGGCCGGGCGAGCATGCCGCAACCTCGATCCTTATCTATGCGACGAAGCGGAGATCCGCGCCAGCTTTCGCCTCCACAGCGTCGGCGCCGACGTCGCGCTCGTCGAAGGCAACAAGGGTCTCTACGACGGTCTCGCGCTCGACGGCAGCAACAGCAATGCGGCAGTCGCGAAGATGCTCGGCCTGCCGGTCGTGCTCGTCATCGATGCGCGCGGGATGACCCGTGGCATCGCGCCGCTGATCCTGGGCTACCAGGCGTTCGATCGGGACATCCGGATTGCCGGGGTGATCCTCAACAACCTGGGCGGCAGCCGGCACGAGGCGAAGCTGCGCCTCGTGATCGAGCATTACACCGATGTCGCGGTGCTGGGCGCCATCCATCACGATCCGCGTCTCGCGATCGTCGAGCGTCACCTCGGCCTCCTCCCCAGCAACGAATCGGCCGATGCCGCGCGCCGGGTCTCCGAAATCGGCACGGCGATCGCGCGTCAGGTCGATCTCGATGCGCTGCTCGCCGTCGCGCGCGCGGCGCCGCCGCTGCCGGCGGCGGACGCGCCCGCGCCGCTTTCCGGCTCGGCGACCGATTCGGACATCAGGATCGGCATCGCGCAGGATCGCGCATTCGGCTTCTACTACGCCGACGATTTCGATGCGCTCCGCGCCGCGGGCGCAACGCTCGTCCGCTTCGACACGCTCGCCGACGCCCACCTGCCGAGCGTGGATGCGCTCTTCATCGGCGGCGGATTCCCCGAGCTCTACGCGCGGGAGCTCGAAGCCAATGTCGCTCTGCGTGGACGCATCCGCAACGCGATCGACGCCGGGCTTCCGGTCTACGCAGAATGCGGCGGGCTCATGTATCTCGCTCGCTCGCTGACCCACGAAGGCCACACCTATCGGATGGTCGGCGCAATCGCCGCCGACGCGACGATGCGCGAACGGCCGGTCGGGCGCGGCTACGTGCAGCTGGAAGAGACGGCCGCGTTCCCGTGGCCTTCGAGCCCGAGCGAGTCGCGCGCGTTGCGCGCCCACGAATTCCATTATGCGTCGCTCGAGAACGTCGCCCCGGACGTCCGCTATGCCTATGACGTCAAGCGCGGCTACGGCATCGACGGCGAGCGCGACGGGATCGTCGTCGGCAATGTGCTCGCTTCCTTCGCGCACCGGCGATCCACGCGCCACGGCGACTGGGCGGCGCGCTTCGTCGAGTTCATCCGCCGCAGTGACTACCGGAAGCGGCGCGAGGGGAACATCGTCTACCTCGACGCGATGCGCGGCCGCGAAGCGCTAATCGTCTGAGCGGCGAGGCAGACGAGCGTCGAGCTGACCCGCCCGCCAGGAGCCATCGGTGACACCATGAATGCCGCCATTGCGCTGACCCGCACGCTGACCGTCGGAGACCGACGCATCGAGACCGACACCGAGGGCTATCTCGTCGACCGCGGGCAGTGGTCCGAGGAGTTCGCGCGGGCGCTCGCGCGCGAGGAAGGCCTCGAGCTCACACCCGAGCACTGGCAGGTAATCCGGTTTCTGCGCGACTATTATTTCGAGCACGGCGTTCAGGCGCAGGTGCGCGTGATGATCCGGCACTTCTCGAAGACCTGGGGTCCGGAACGCGGCTCGAATCACCACCTGCACGAAATGTTTCCCCGTGGTGGCCCGCAGAAGCAGGGAAACCGGCTCGCCGGTCTCTTGCGAACCAAGGGGGAACACTGAGAACCCCTGATCGCAGAATTGGCCGGCCCGCCGGATTGCTTTGTCGTGCTCAATCGGCAAATGAGGTGCCGCGGGTTCTTGAGATGGGTTCCCGGGTCATACAATGAGGACATCATGATCACCGTCACCCCGAGCGCCGCGCAGCAGATTCGTGTGGCAGCGACGCAATCCGACTGCGATGAGCTGGGCCTGCGGATCGCCGTTCGGCGGGCGGCCGACGGCTCGCTCGACTATGCGATGGGCTTCGACGAGGCGCGGGGCGACGACGTCGTCCTTACATCGGAAGGCATTGCGCTCGTGGTTTCGCCGCAGCAACGCGATCTGCTCGACGGGATGACGCTCGATTTCGTCGAGTACGAAACCGGCGACTTCCGCTTCATCTTCATCAATCCGAACGATATCCGTGCGGCACCCGACGCGGCCGGGGGCGGTTGCGGCAGCGGCGCCGGCAGCTGCGGCTGCGCCGGGAGCAACCGCTGACCGCCGGAAGATGACCAAGCACGCCGACCTCCCCACGCCTGCCGACTTCGCGCGCGCCGCGCGCGCGCACGGCGGCGGGCACCCGCAAGGACGCGGCGAGGTCTACCTGGTGGGCGCCGGACCCGGCGACCCGGAGCTCCTCACGTTGCGCGCATTGAAGCTGATGCAGTGCGCCGACGTCGCGCTCTATGACAACCTGATCTCGCCGGAGGTGCTCGATCTGCTGCCGCCTTCGACCGAGCGGATCTACGTCGGCAAGCGCCGCGCGAACCATACGATGCGGCAGGAGGAGATCAACGCGCTGCTCGTTCGCTACGCCCGCGCCGGCAAGCGGGTGCTGCGCCTGAAGGGTGGCGATCCGTTCATCTTCGGTCGCGGGGGCGAGGAGATCGACACGCTTTCCGAGAACGGAATCCCCTTTGAAGTCGTGCCGGGGATCACCGCGGCGCTGGGCGTCGCCGCTTACGCGGGGATTCCGCTTACGCACCGCGACTGCGCGCAGTCGTGCGTCTTCGTGACCGGCAACCTGAAGGACGGCAGCATGGACCTCGACTGGCCGGCGCTCGCGCGACCGCGACAGACGATCGTCGTCTACATGGGCCTCACGGGCCTGCCGCTCCTTTGCGCAAACCTTGTTCTGCACGGCATGAAACCCGCCACGCCCGCCGCCGTGATCCAGCAGGGCACTTCGGAAACGCAGCGCGTCGTCACGGGAACGCTCAAGACGTTGCCGCATCTTGCGGCCAGCGCCGAGTTGCACGGACCGACGCTGATCATCGTCGGCGACGTCGTCCGCCTGCGCAAGCGCCTCAACTGGTTCGCAACGGACGCCGACGGAGCGCCCGCGCTTGCACCGGCGAGGCCGCGAGCCAGGCGCCGCGCCTGACAGCGTTTGTCCATCCACCTCGTTGCATGTAGGGGTTTCGCGCGCCGCGTAAGCGTCGCGCTCGCCGCGGACCAAGTTTGATCGACGTCAACCGCAGTTCCGGAAACGCGATTCCGGCGCTCGGCGAATTGATTCTCATCAAAGCGCCGGTTGCGCTCGCGCATAGTCTTGCACCACGAGCAGCACGAGAAACCCATGCAAACGGAAACCACACCGGCAGCCGTGAATGGCGCAGCAGGGATGGCAGAAGTCGAAGGAGCGAACATGACAGAATGGAACACGGAGCTCGGCCCCGTCCCTCATCGCGATCCGCTCACCGCGCCTGCCACGGCATCGATCGAAGATATCCGGCGCGCGCAGCAGCTTCGACTGCAGCTGCGCGAACGCTATCCCGACCGGTCGGCGGCCCCACCACCGACCTTCTGGTGCATTGGCGTCGACTGAAATACAAGACCGTCATTCCTGCGAACGCGGGAATCCAGCGACTCTCCATGAATAGCGCCGCGTCCCCGCGCTCGCGGGGACGGCCAGCCAAGCGCCGCTAACCCGACGCCTGGTGCGAGGTGTCCGATGCCGAGCGGTGCTCGACGGCGAACACGGCGGCTTCAACGCGCGAGGTGAGACCGAGCTTCGACAGGATGTGCCGCACGTGCAGCTTGACGGTGTCGTGGCTGATCGACAATGACTGGGCGATCGCCTTGTTGCTCTTGCCGCGGGACAGGTGCTGCAGAATTTCGCGCTCGCGTTCGGTCAGCTGCTTCATGTAGCTGTCGCGCGACTTCTTCGGCTCGCCCGGGAGCAACATGTCGACGAGCTTGATCGCCATCATCGGCGCGACGACGACCTCGCCGCGCGCCGTTCGCCGGATCGCGTCGATCACGTCGTCCGGATCCATGTCCTTCAGCAGATAGCCGCGCGCGCCCGCGCGGAACGCCCGGGCGAGGTCCTCCTGCGAGTCGCTCATCGTCAGCACCAGGACCGGGGTGTCGATTCCCTCGGCGCGAATCCGGGTCAGCAGCGTGAATCCATCCGTGGGCGTCATGCGCAGGTCCATCACCGCGAGGTCGGGCCGCGTTTCGCGCAATAGCCGCACGGCCTCGTCGGGGTTGCCGGTCGTGCCGTTCACCTTGATGTTGGCGCGCTGCTCGAGGAGCTCGGAGAGCCCGCGGCGACACAGGCCGTGGTCGTCGATCAGGACGACATGGATGTTTTCGCTCATCGCCTGCCTTCGCGCTGCGGTTGGACCGCCGGGAACCGGAGCCGGACGCGCGTCCCGACGGGCGTTCCTGGCTCGATCGAAAGCTCGCCGCCCATGCGCCGCGCGCGTTCGCGCATGATGGCGATCCCGTAATGGCCGGCTTCGCCGCTCTCGCCGTTCGCCAATTCCGGCGGCATGCCGATGCCGTCGTCCTCGACAACGACCTCGTAGCCACTGGCGGCCCGATCGAGCGTGAGGCGCGCATGCCGAGCATTGGCATGCCGCGAAACATTGGCGAGCGCTTCCTGTACGATGTGGAATACCTCGACTTCGCGCCCGACCGGCAACTGCAGATCGGGAACCGCGTTTTCGAACGCGAGCGCGACACCCGTGCGGTCGAAGTAGGTCGCGGCGGTCTCGACGAGCGCGTGCTGCAGACCCTGCGGATCCATCCGACTGCGGAAGTACGTGATGAGCTCGCGCAGCCGATGATGCGCATCGGTGAGCGAGCCGTCGACGTCGCTCCAGTACTTGAACGCGCGCAGCTCGTCGCCCTGCTTGATCGCGTCACGCAGCAGGCTCATCCGCATCCGCATGTAGGTCAGCCCCTGCGCCAGCGAATCGTGGACCTCGTTGGCCATCATCTGCCGCTCGTGCATCAGGGTGGCCCGCAGGTTCTCGCGCGTGAGGCGCGCATTCTCCAGCGCGACGCCGATCAGCTCGCCGGTCGCGCGGAGCAGCGGCATCGTCTCCTCCGGCAGCTCGCATTCCTGTTCGAACATCAGGTCGAGGGTTCCCACCGCCGCACCCCGGAAACGCAGGGGCACCGCGACCACGTGACGGCACGCCGGGCCGGAGAGGTCGATCGAGAAACGGTCTTCCGCCCCGCACAGGCGGCTCTTCACGCAATCGCTGTCGGGATTGCGTGCCTCGTCGCAGCGGCCGCACCAGAACGCGATTGCGCCGGCGCCGGTCCGAGCCATGCCCGCCGGAAGACCGACGGCGATTCCCGGTTCAAGATGGACACCGTCCGCGGCGACGACGCGAACCGCTCCCGCGGTTGCCCCCGCCATGCCGACCACAGCTTCGAGCATCGGCGATAGCGCCGCCTCGAGCTCCGGCACGGGCGCATCGACGGGGAGCGCGTCCCCGCGTCCGGGAGCGCGAGCATGCGACACGGGCGCGTCCCCGGCCCCGTGGCTCGTGTTCTTGCGGGCGCTTCGCGCCTGCTGCGGCATAACGATGCTTCTCCTCCTCATCCGAAACGTGCGCTGTCCTCGTTTTTCGCAGCTTGGCTGACGCGCCCGCACGGGCTGCTCCCTGGACGGCAAAATTATGGGCCCAGCCCCCGGCGTGCGCAAGGAACGCGCCGTTTCGGCCGATCACGTCCTCGAATCACCCATCCGGAGTATCCTCGTCTCCCCCGGGGTGGCTATAGACACCGAACACCCACTTTGCCGTAATGGAGGCTGCCCGGAGCTGGGAAGGGGCGTGTCTTGCCGCGCGCCGCGAATCCCGTTTCTTCCCGCGCGTTCCGGACCCGCAGACATTCATGACCGATCGCCCACTTCACGATCCGCGCATTGCGCCCCTGCCCGACGCGACGACGGAAACGCGCAACACGACCTGCTACATGTGCGCATGCCGGTGCGGCATTCGCGTGCATTTGCGCGACGGCCAGGTTCGATACATCGAAGGCAACCCCGACCATCCGCTGAACCGCGGCGTCATCTGCGCGAAAGGCTCGTCGGGAATCATGAAGCAGTATTCGCCGGCGCGCCTGACGAGGCCGCTCGTGCGCAAACCCGGCGCCGAGCGCGGCGCGGGAGAGTTCGTCGCCGTGTCGTGGGACGAGGCGTTCTCGATGCTGGCGGAGCGTCTCGGGAAAATTCGCGCGACCGACCCGAAGAAATTCGCGCTCTTCACGGGCCGCGACCAGATGCAGGCGCTGACGGGTCTATTCGCACGGCAGTTCGGCACCCCGAACTACGCGGCGCACGGCGGCTTCTGCTCGGTCAACATGGCGGCGGGGATGATCTATACGATCGGCGGCTCCTTCTGGGAGTTCGGCGGCCCGGACCTCGAACGCGCGAAGCTCTTCGTGATGATCGGCACGGCCGAGGACCACCATTCGAATCCACTCAAGATCGCTATCTCCAAGTTCAAGCGCGACGGCGGCCGCTTCATCTCGATCAACCCGATCCGCACCGGCTATTCCGCGATTGCCGACGACTGGCTGCCGATAAAGCCGGGCACCGACGGCGCGCTGCTGCTCGCGCTGATCCACGAGCTGATCGCGCTCGGGCTCTACGACCGCGATTTCCTCGTCCGGTACACGAACGCGGGCCAGCTCGTCAACATGAACGACACGAACGACGAGTTCGGGATGTTCGTGCGCACCGAGGTTCCGCGCGAGGAGGGCTGCTTCGACCCGCAGAACAAGCTGTGGTGGGACCGCGCGACGAACCGGCCCGTCGTCACGCACAGCGAGAACGCCGACCCGTTCCTGCTCGGCGACTTCAGGCTTTCCGACGGCACGGCAGTGAAGCCCGCGTTCCAGCTCTTGAAGGAACGGGTCGAGGACTACACACCCGAATGGGCGGCCGGCATCACGGGAATTCCCGCCGAGGCGATCCGCCGCCTCGCCCACGAAATGGGCATAACGGCGCGCGACGCGAAGATCGAGCTGCCGATTCCCTGGACCGACATGTGGGGAAAGGAGCACGACACCGTGACCGGCAATCCGGTCGCGTTCCACGCAATGCGCGGGCTCGCCGCACACTCGAACGGCTTCCACACGATCCGCGCGCTGGCGATCCTGATGACGCTGCTCGGCACGATCGACCGTCCGGGCGGCTTCCGCCACAAGGCGCCGTTTCCGCGGCCGATTCCGCCGTGCGCCAAAACACCCAACACGCCGCTCGCGATCAAGCCCAATCACCCGCTCGACGGCATGGGTCTCGGCTGGCCGGCCGAGCCCGACGATCTCTTCGTCAACGACGACGGAACGCCGGTGCGCATCGACAAGGCGTTCTCGTGGGAGTACCCGCTCGCCGTGCACGGGATGATGCACAACGTCATCACCAACGCCTGCCGCGGCGATCCGTACCCGATCGATACGTTGATGATCTTCATGGCCAACATGGCGTGGAACTCGACGATGAACACGGCGGACGTCCGCCAAATGCTGAACGACAGGCGCGAGGATGGTGAATACAAGATCCCGTTCCTCGTCGTCTGCGACGCGTTCCAGTCCGAGATGACGGCGTTCGCCGACCTCGTGCTCCCCGATACGACGTACCTCGAGCGCCACGACGTGATGTCGATGCTCGACCGGCCGATTTCGGAATTCGACGGCCCGATCGACTCGGTGCGCATTCCCGTCGTTCCGCCGACCGGCGAATGCAAGCCGTTCCAGGAAGTGCTGATCGAGCTCGCGGGCCGCCTCAAGTTCCCTGCGTTCGTTCGGCCGGACGGCATGCGCAAGTTCCGGGATTACCCCGACTTCGTCGTCAATTACGAGACCGAGCCGGGATCCGGAATCGGGTTTCTCGCCGGCTGGCGCGGCAAGGGCGGCGAAAAGTTCATGCGCGGCGAGCCCAATGCGCGGCAGTGGGAGATGTACGCGCAGAACAACTGCATCTACCACTACAAGCTCCCGCCTTCCTACCAGTACATGCGCAACTGGAACAAGGGCTATCTCGAATGGTCGCAGCGCATGCGGATACAGCGCTACGCCGAGCCGATCCTCATCCATCTCTATTCCGAAGTGCTGCAGAAGTTCCGCCTGGCCGCCCAAGGCAGAGGAATGTCGCGAAAGCCGCCCGATCATTTGCGTAAGCGGATCGAAACCTATTTCGACCCGCTGCCGTTCTACTACGAGCCGCTGGAAGCGCAGCAATCCGATCTGCACAAGTTCCCGCTCAACGCGGTCACGCAGCGGCCGATGGCGATGTACCACTCGTGGGATTCGCAGAACGCGTGGCTGCGCCAGATCCACGCGCACAATCATCTGTTCGTCAATCCTAGGGTCGCGCGCACTGCCGGCATCGACGACGGCGGCTGGATGTGGGTCGAGTCACCCTGGGGAAAGGTGCGTTGCCTCTGCAGCTATTCGGAAGCAGTCGAGCCCGGCACGGTGTGGACATGGAATGCGATCGGCAAGGCGGCCGGCGCCTGGCGGCTTTCGCCGGACGCCAACGAATCGCAACGCGGCTTCCTGTTGAACCATCTCATTTCCGATGAGCTGCCGGCTGCATCTACGCATGGGCCGATTTCCAATTCGGATCCGGTCACCGGGCAGGCGGCGTGGTACGACGTGCGCGTGCGAATCTATCCGGCCGAGGCGGGCGAGCCCAAGGCGACGTGGCCGCAATTCGCGACGTTGCCGCCCGCCCCGGGCACGGCCCGAACGCCGCGCCGACAGGGGTACTTCGCGGGCTCGGGCGCAGGCAAATGACTCGGTGCGATCGCCCGGAGCGCTCGCGGTGACCCAGCTCGCATTGGTCATCGACCTCAACGTGTGCGTGGGCTGCCACGCCTGCGTGACGTCCTGCAAGCAGTGGAACACGTCGGGCTCGGCCGGGCCGCTCGCCGATTTGGAGCCGTATGGCAAGGACCCGACCGGCGCGTTCTTCAACCGCGTGCAGACATTCGAGGTCGGCGAGTACCCCAACACGCAGACGGTGCATTTCCCGAAATCGTGCCTCCATTGCGAGGATCCGCCGTGCGTTCCCGTGTGTCCGACGGGAGCGAGCTACAAGCGCGCCTCCGACGGCATCGTTCTCGTCGACTACGACAAGTGCATCGGCTGCAAGTACTGCTCGTGGGCCTGCCCCTACGGCGTGCGCGAGATCGATCCCGTGCGCAAAGTGATGACCAAGTGCACGCTGTGCGTCGACCGGATCTACGATCCTGCGTTGCCGGAAGCCGAGCGCAAGCCGGCGTGCGTGATGGCCTGCCCGACCTCCGCGCGCCTGTTCGGCGACATCCATGATCCCGACTCCGTCGTCTCGCAGGCGATCCGTGAGAACGCGGGCTATGCGCTGATGCCGGAATGGGGAACCCATCCGTCGAATCACTATCTGCCGCGACGCAAGACGCCGATGCACATCCACGAAGACGAGCTGACCCGCGTCGACAATCCGCTGAAGGTGGACGGCCTCCTGCCCAAGCCGGCCAAGTCCGAGCCCTCGCTCGACGATGTCATGTCCTGGTGATGGGAGAACTCGGGTGATCCTATCTTTCAACTCGCCTCTCGAAGCACCGTCGTTCCCGCGAAGGCGGGAACCCAGTGTCGTTCGCGGAAAAGACGCCGGGCCCCCGCCTCCGCGGGGGCGACGGAACGTTTGGCGTGCGCCGTGGAAAAAGCGAAATCGAGGACAGCGGTGAGGCCGGACTTCTCCGTACTGTTGCTGACCACGCTGATCGGCGTGGGCCAGGGGCTGTTCCTCGCGCTCTTCACCGTGCAGCTCTACGCACTTGCCGGCCTGCTGCCGCCGCAGGACGGGCACGTCTTCTATGCCCATGGCAGCCTGATCGCGGTCCTTTTCCTGATCGGAGGTCTCGTCGCGTCGTTCTTCCACCTCGGACGACCCGAACGGGCGTGGCGCGCTGCCGCGAAATGGCGCACCTCGTGGCTGTCGCGCGAAGTGATCGTGCTGCCGGCGTTCATGGGCGTTGTGCTGCTCTTCGGCGTCGCGCATCTGCTCGGCTTTCGGCCCATCTTGCTGACGCTGCCCTCGGGCACCGCGATCGACGCGACCGTCGTCCTCGGCCTCATCGCGACCGTCCTCGCCTTCGCCCTCTTCGTCTGCACCGCGATGATCTACGCCTGCCTGCCTTTCCTGCGCGAATGGGCGAGCCCGCTGACAGTGGCTAACTTCATCCTGCTGGGCGGCGCGTCAGGCTTCACGCTCGCCGCCGCGTTCTCGGCGTGGGCCTCGCCCGACCTGACTCCGTTCTTGATCGGATGGGCGATCATCCTCACGCTGCTCGGTTTCGCGAGCCGCGTGGCGTCGCTCGTCCGCAACCGGCGCCTGAAGCCCAAGTCGACGCTTCAGACCGCAGTGGGCATCAAGCATCCGCGAATCGTCCAGAAATCGATGGGCTTCATGGGCGGCTCGTTCAACACCCGCGAGTTCTTCCACGGCAAGACGCCGCGGGTCCTGCGGTCGGTCAAGTGGATCTTCCTGCTCGCCGCATTCGCCGTCCCGCTGGCGCTGCTCGCCGCCGGCTTGCCGGGCGCGGCGTTGCCGGTGCTGCTGACGGCGTTCGTCGTTCAATACCTCGGCCTGCTTGCCGAGCGCTGGTTCTTCTTCGCGCAGGCGAACCACCCGCAGAACCTCTATTACCAGGCCGTCGCATGACGTTAACGTGGATCAAGTTTTTTTTGCCCGAAAGGACTATGGTTATCAGATTAGTACGATGGGGCATAAGGTGCCCGTGGGCCTGTCGCTCCCCCTGCCACGCTCGCCCTACCCGATGCATTGGAGGCAGTCATCATGCCGCTCGTTAACCCTCATGGCGGCGGCGATCTGCGCCCGCTCCTGTTGACCGGCGACGCTCTCGCCGCCGAACGACGCCGCGCAATGGCGTTGCCGAAGCTCCGCGTCAGCTCGCGCGAAAAGGGTGACATCGTAATGCTCGGCATCGGTGGCTTCACGCCGCTCGACGGCTTCATGACGCATGCGGACTGGCAGGGCGTATGCGACGGCATGAAAACCGCGAGCGGTCTGTTCTGGCCGATCCCGATCACGCTGTCGGCCGACAAGGCAACCGCGGCAGCGATCGCGACGGGCCGCGACATCGCGCTCGTCGATCCGGACGACGGCGCGCTGCTCGCGACGATGAAGGTCACCGAGAAATACGCGATCGACAAGGCGCACGAATGTGCGACGGTGTTCCGGACGACGGACCTCGACCATCCCGGCGTCAAGCTCGTCATGGAACAGGGCGAAGTCAATCTCGCCGGACCGATCAAGGTGCTGTCGACGGGCGAGTTCGCGGCCAAATACGGTGCGCTGTTCATGACGCCCGCACAGACCCGGGCGCTCTTCACTTCCCTCGGATGGTCGAAGATCGCCGCGTTCCAGACCCGCAATCCGATGCACCGTTCGCACGAGTATCTGGCGAAGGTCGCCATCGAGGTATGCGACGGTGTGCTCGTGCACTCGCTGCTCGGGGCGTTGAAGCCGGGCGACATTCCGGCCGGCGTGCGCACCCACGCGATTTCGGTGCTGGCTGAAAAATACTTCGTGAAGAAGACCGTCGTCCAGGCCGGCTATCCGCTCGATATGCGCTATGCCGGCCCGCGCGAGGCGCTGCTGCATGCGCTGTTCCGGCAGAACTACGGCTGCTCGCACCAGATCGTCGGCCGTGACCATGCGGGCGTGGGCAGCTACTACGGTCCGTTCGACGCCCACCACATCTTCGACCAGATCCCCAAGGGCGCGCTCGAGACGCAGCCGCTCAAGATCGACTGGACGTTCTGGTGCTACAAGTGCGGCGGCATGGCGTCGGCGCGCACGTGCCCGCACGACGACGCCGACCGGCTGCTCGTGTCGGGGACCAAGCTCCGCAAGTGGCTCTCCGAAGGCTCCGAAGTGCCGCCCGAGTTCAGCCGGCCGGAGGTGCTCGCGATCCTGCGCGAGTACTACGCCGGGCTCGATGCGTCGCAGAAGGTTGAAGTGAAGCTCGCCGGTCATTCGGCGCGATGAATGCGATAGGAATTCGAGACTGTTTGAGTTGACCTTGATGAGGAGGTAAGCAATGCCGACATTCGTACGCACCGAGAAGTGCGATGGCTGCAAGGGGCAGGACAAGACCGCCTGCATGTACATCTGCCCGCACGACCTGATGATGCTGGACAAGGACGGCTCCGTCACCGGCCATCCGATGAAAGCCTACAACCAGGAGCCCGAGCAGTGCTGGGAGTGCTATTCCTGCGTGAAGATCTGCCCGCAGAACGCGATCGAGGTCCGGCACTACGCCGACATCGTGCCGCTCGGCGGCTCGGTGCAGCCGCTGCGGGGATCGGATTCGATCATGTGGACGATCAAGTTCAGGAACGGCGGCATCAAGCGCTTCAAGTTCCCGATCCGCACAACCGCGGAAGGCGCGATCGATCCCTATGGCGGCAAAGCGATGCCCAAGCTCGCCGACATCACGAAGCCCGGCTTCTTCGCGGCGTCGGGTGGATTCCGTGCCGGCAAGGCGGACGAGCTGATCCGGCGCAAGTGAGCCTCCTCCACCATCTCCCGACCTAACTCACGAATCAGGGTGAACGCAATGTCCGAAGGAACGTTTGGCAATCCGAAAGTGGTGCAGGAGGACCTCGACATCCTGCTGATCGGCGGTGGCATGGCGTGCTGCGGCGCCGCCTACGAATTAATGCGCTGGGCCGAGGCCGCGAAGGCCGAGACCGGCGTCGACTTGAAGATCAAGCTCGTCGACAAGGCGGCGATGGACCGCTCCGGCGCGGTCGCGCAGGGCCTGTCCGCGATCAACACGTACATCGGCCCGGACATGGATCCGGCCGACTACACGCGGATGGTTTCGAACGACCTGATGGGAATCACGCGCGACGACCTCGCTTACGATCTCGGCCGTCACGTCGACGAGTCGGTGCACCTGTTCGAGGAATGGGGGCTGCCGATCTGGAAGACCGACGCCGACGGCGTCCGTCACGACGGCGCCGAATCACAGCGCGAAGGGCTGCCGGCGTTGAAGGACGGCGGCAAGCCGGTGCGCTCGGGCAAGTGGCAGATCATGATCAACGGCGAGTCCTACAAGTGGATCGTCTCCGAAGCGGCCAAGAAGGCGCTGGGTCTGGCGCGAATTCAGGAGCGCATCTTCATCGTCAAGCTGGTCAACGACAAGAACGACCCGTCCCGCATCGCGGGCGCGGTCGGTTTTTCGGTGCGCGACAACACGATCTACGTCTACCGCGCGAAGGCGATCCTGCTCGCCGCCGGCGGCTGCGTGAACCTGTTCCGGCCGCGCTCGGTCGGCGAAGGCACCGGCCGCGCATGGTATCCGGTCTGGAACGCCGGCAGCACCTATGCGATGGCGGCAGAAGCCGGCGCCGAGATGACGATGATGGAAAACCGCTTCGTGCCGGCGCGCTTCAAGGATGGCTACGGGCCGGTCGGCGCGTGGTTCCTGCTGTTCAAGGCCAAGGCGACTAACGCCTACGGCGAAGACTACATGGTCAAGAACAAGGCGCTGCTCGACGACTACCCGCCGTACGGGCAGGCGGCCGTTCCCGCGTCGTGCCTGCGCAATCACCTGATGCTGAAGGAGATGAAGGAAGGCCGCGGGCCCATCTACATGGATACGGTCGCGGCGCTCGCCAAGCTGCGCGAGAGCCTCACGCCCAAGGAAGTGAAGCACCTCGAGGCCGAGGCGTGGGAAGACTTCCTCGACATGTGCATCGGTCAATGCGGGATCTGGGTCGGCGAAAACATCGAACCGGAGAAGAAGAACTCCGAGCTGATGCCGACCGAGCCGTACCTGCTCGGTTCGCACTCGGGCTGCTGCGGCATCTGGGTGTCGGGGCCCGAAGACCTGGGTGCGCCAACGGCCGACGAAGGCGAGTACGACGGCGTGCCGGCACACCTGCCGCGCGGCTGGAACTGGGGCTATCGGTCGATGACGACGGTCAAGGGGCTGTTCACCGCCGGCGACGGCGTGGGCGCCTCCGGACACAAGTTCTCGTCGGGCTCGCATGCCGAAGGCCGGCTCGCCGCGAAGGCGATGGTCAAGTTCGCGCTCGACAACAAGGACTGGAAGCCCGAGCTCGACACGGCGCCCGAAGTGCTCGCCGAGGAGATCTACAAGCCGGTGCGGACGTTCCTCGAGCACAAGGACTACACGACGGCGATCGACATCAACCCGCACTACATCACGCCCAAGATGCTGCAGTTCCGGCTGCAGAAGATCATGGACGAATACGTCGCGGGGGTGGCCACGTACTACAACACCAACGACGTCATGCTGAAGATCGCCGAGGAAAAGCTGGAGATGCTGAAGGAGGACGCGCTGAAGATGCGGGCCAAGGACCTGCACGAGCTGCTGCGCGCCTGGGAGAACTACCACCGGATCATCACCGCCGAAGCGCACATGAAGCACATCCAGTTCCGCGAGGAGTCCCGCTATCCAGGCTTCTACTACCGCACCGACAAGAACTTCGTCGACGAGAAGAACTGGCACTGCTTCGTCAACTCGGTCTACGACAGGACCAGCAAGAAATGGACGTGCTTCAAGCGCAAGCACGTCGACCTGGTCGACAAGTCGAAGCTCTTCAAGACGGCGCCACCGAAAGTGACGGAGGCGCCGAAGGGCGTTGAGCCCGCTGCGGTGGTGACGCAGTAGCGTCTTGTGCTGTAATGGCCGGGCGCCCCAGCGAAACGGGGCGCCCGGTGTTTTTGCGGATGAGCCTCGATGAGCGCGACTACCGACCCGGACGCCCCCTTCCCCGAGAGCCCCGTGCTCCCGGCGATGATGGACGGCGGCAAGACGATCCAGTTCCGCTGCCACCGCGGCGTCGCGTGCTGGAACGCCTGCTGCAGCAATATCGACATTTCGCTCACGCCATACGACATCCTGCGATTGAAGCGCCGGCTCGGCCTCACGTCGACCGAGTTCCTCGCGCGCTACACGGTGCCCTACGAGATGGAGAAGGACGGCATCGCCGGCGTCAAGCTGCGGCCGGTCGAGGACGGAACCGCGTGCCGGTTCATGCAGCCGGAAGGCTGCGGCGTCTACGCCGACCGGCCCACGGCGTGCCGCTACTACCCCGTCGCGCTGCTCGCGATGCGCAAGCAGGGCGAGTCGACCGACCGCGACGCCTATGCGATGGTCAAGGAGCCGCATTGCCTCGGCCACGACGAGCCGCGCCGCCTGACGATCGACGAATATCGCGCCGAGCAGGGTCTGCCGGAATACGACGAGCTCGCCCGCGGCTGGCGGCAGCTGATCCTCAAGAAGAAATCGTCGGGCCCGACGATCGGCAGGCCGTCGAAGCGGAGCCTCCAGCTTTTCTTCATGACCTGCTACGACGTCGACCGCTTTCGCGCGTTCGTCGCGAGCGACGGCTTCGGCGACGTCTACGACCTGCCGGCCGCGGAACTGACAGAAATCCTCGCGGATGACGTGAAGCTGATGCTGTTCGGCTTCCGCTTCCTGCGGCAGGTGCTGTTCGGCGAGGAAACGATCGCCGTGCGCCTCGAGGCGGCGGAATCGCGGCGCGCCCGCTATCGCGAGAAGGTCGCCCGACTCGAACGGGAGGCCGCCGAACGACGCGCGCGGGACGAAGACCTGATCGACGACGATAGCAACGGCTAGAGGTGTCCGCTTCCACCACTCCCGGCTGCGCCGGGCGAGCGGGCGAGCACGCGGCCGTGTAGACTCGCCGATTTCGGCGGCCCTGCGTCGAGGCCGCCTTCGAGACTCGTGAGCGAGCGCTTCGAAAACGTCAATCTGCTCCGCGCGTTCGCGGCGACCGCGGTCGTCGTCTATCACGTGATCGAGTACCGGCAGTGGCAGAGCTTTCCGATCGATGGTCCGCTCGTCATCTACCGGATCGGCTGGATCGGAGTCGACCTGTTCTACGTCATCAGCGGCTTCGTGATCACGTGGAGCGCGCTGGCGCTGTGGCGGCAGGACCCCGCACGGTTCGCCCGGCGGTACTGGGCGCGACGGCTGGCGCGGATCGTTCCGCTCTACGTCCTGACGTGCGCGCTGTGGGTCGCGCTGTTCAAGCCCGACTTCTTCGATCAATCCGTGCGCGGGTGGCTCTGGCAGATCGTTTCGCACCTGACCTTCACCCACACCTTCTCGGGCCGGACATTCGGCTCGATCGACGGCGTCAACTGGACGCTCGCGATCGAGATGCAGTTCTACTGCGCTGTAGCGCTGCTGGTCCCGTGGCTCGCGCGCACACCCGGTTGGCGAATCTGGCTCGGATGCATTGCGATCGCGTGGGCATGGCGGGCGGCGATGTACTTCATCCTCGGCCCTGCCGTGCAGTCGCGATTGTTCTTCGGTGTAATGCAGCTCCCGGGCGTGCTCGACGAGTTCGGCGCCGGGATCTTCCTCGCTTGCATCCTCGATCGCGGCACGGGCCCGCAGCCGATTGCCGGCGCGATCTGGACGGCCGCCGCGATCGTCACCGGAACCCTGTGCATGAGCCTCTATTGGTCGCACTCCAGCTATTGGGATCTGCCGGCGATGGTGATCTTCTGGCGGACGCTCGCCGGCGCGTTCTTTCTCTGCGTCGTGGCTGCCGCCGTGCGGCTGCCGTCGTTCGCGGAATCGTGGCCGCTCCAGCCGATCCGCTACCTGGGCGTCGTGAGCTATGGCATCTACCTCTGGCACCTCTTTGCCATTCGGTACGTCCAGTCAGTCCCCGAGATGACGCCAGCGCAGGCCCTGGCCGTGGGCCTCGGGTTGACGCTCGCGCTCGCGATGCTGTCATGGCACGCCTTCGAGCGGCCGATCCTCGAATGGGGCCGCAGTCTCGGGGGGCGTGCGGCAGGAGGGCCGTCTCCCGCATTGCCTGGCCCATCTCGACCGGGACGGTAACGGTCAATGCGGCTGCGGGCGTCGCGCTTGTCTTCGCTACGTCGCAGCGCTCATCACGCTGCGGATCAATGGCGCCAGCTCCGGCGGCGCTTGAATCAGCGTCACCGCAGCCTCGCGGCCGCGCGGCGACATCTTCTTCGCGGTCTTCGCGAGGATGTCGGTGAATTTCGCGAGGTCGTACTGGCCGTGCTTGGCGACGAAGTCGGCGAGGTAGCTTTCGAGAAACACGAGGTCGACGACGTCCTCCAGTGTCTGCACCTCGGGGTCGGACTTGAGCGCCTCCTTCTTGAGGAGCGTAGCCACGCGACCGACCGTCGCCTCATCGTAGCCGACGTCGCGCAGGATCTCGCCGGCGAGCTGGGCATGGAACTTGTAGAGGCGCTTGCGCCACTGCAGGTACCCGATCCGGTCCATCGGATACTCGGCGCGCGCGATTTTCCAGCGCTGGATGTGCTGGCTGCGGACCGCCAAGCGGACGATTTCCGATGCGTCGGGCGCAAATCGCGCGAGCATCTCGGTCAACCGCTCTGCGTAGATCAGTTCCTTCGGGCGCTCCCGCCCGCCGACCACTTCCTGGTTGGGGTCCTCGGCGTTCGCCGCGTCGAGACGCGCAATCGCGCGGTCGAAGCGGGCGGCATCCACGCCTGTCGCCGCCGCAGCCGTTTCATTTGCCAAGTTCGGCCTCGATCTCGGCGAACGTGTGGGCGACCTCGAACGTGCTGATCGGCATCCCCAGCTGGCGCCCGATCTGCGTCGCCGAAAAGATGCCGCGCACGAATTCCTCGCGCGTCAGCCGGTCGCGATCGACGACGAGCGCATGCTGGCGTCCCTTGTCCTTCAACGTCGCGATGATGTGCCCGACCTCGGCGCGCAGCACCTCGTCGATGTCGAGGACGTCGAGGGCGCTCCGCGGCACCATCAGGTTGGCGACCGTCAGCTCGGTGTGCCTGCCGCCAAGCTCATGCAGCAGATTGACGGGCTTTTCGCCGACGATGTCCCGGGCCGTGATCAGCCCCTCGACGGTGCCGGTGACGCTCACGACGAGCAACAGACGCACGCCGCGCGCGATCATCGTCCGATTGGCCTGCGGAATGGTGGCATCGGCACGAATCGTCGCAGCCGCAACCTGCCGCAAGTCGGTCATCGCTTCGATCGCCGGCGAATCGAGCTTGACCGGCTTGGGTCCGGCGACGGGCGGCTGCACGACTACGCCGACGCGCATCCGCGTCATCCGCAGCGGCTGGTAGATCACTCGTTCCATGCGCGCCTCCCGCGCACCCGGGTCACTTCGCGTCCGGCGCGGCAGCGTCGGCTCCGGCTATTTGACCGGCTTGGCGGCGATTTGTTGCAGCTTCAAAGGCTCGATCAGATGGCCGTCGAGGCCGGCCTCCTTCGCCGTGCCGCCGTACGCAACCGTCATCAGCTGGCTGTAGTACGTCACCGGCATCGCGAGCTTCGTGCCGTGGCGCTTGTTGATCTCCGACTGGTAGACCTCGACATTCGCCTGGCAGAGCGGGCATGGCGTGACGATCATGTCGGCGCCTTCGTCGTAGGCTGCTTCGACGATGTCCTTGATCTGCTTCTGGCTTTTCTCGGGCTCCGAGAATGCGAGCGCGCCGCCGCAACAGGTCACCTTCTGCTCGTAGTTCGTAATCGCTTCGCCGCCGACCGTTTCAACCAGCTTGTCGAGGTACAGCGGATTCTCGAACGACTCCCCCGCGATGCCGAATGGCCGGTTGGTCTGGCAGCCGACGTACCCCGCGAACTTGACGCCTTCGAGCGGCTTGACCACCGGCTTCTTGAGCTCGTCGTAGCCGAAATCCTCGATCAGCACCTCGACCATGTGGCGGACTTCGGAGCCACCCTTGTAGACGAGCCCGGCTTCCTTCAGCGCCGCATTGGTGTCGGCCAGGAGCTGTGCGCTGCCGTCGAGCTTCTCCTTCGACTCGCGCGCGTTGAGCCAGCACGCGGCGCATGTCGCGACGATGTCCTGCCCCGGCAGGTGCTTCTCGGCAAGCGCGAAGTTGCGCGCGTTCATCACGTGGCGGGGAAGCTCGCCGGCGCCTGCGTACCCGATCGACGCGCCACAGCAATTCCAGTCGGGGATCGGCGTCAATTTGATATCGAGCGTCTTGCACATCGCGTTCGTCGACGTGAGGTAATTCGACGCCGAGGCCTTCAACTGCGAAGAGCAGCCGGGATAGAACGCGTATTCCTTCTTCGCCATGATCGTTATCCTCGTTGTACCCCGCTCTTGCGCTGCGCTTCAATTTCGCGGGCCTTTGCGAGCATCGCCGCGATGCCCTTCTGGTCCTTGCACTTGTGGCCGCCGAGAAGCTCGAACGGGTTCAACCGCTTCGCCTTGAGGAGACCGAAGGCGACGTTGCGCATGCTCCAGCCCTTCTTGATGCCGGCGACGAGCCCGTCCTTGAAGTAGAGGCCCATCGTGAGCTTCAACTCGTTGACGCGGCCGGTCTTCGTGCAGTTGTCCCAGAACTGAAGCGAAAAATCGCGGGTGGGCTGCATCTTCGGCGCGAGGCCCAGCCGGTGTGCGTAGGTCGCGAGACCGTGCATGATCTGCGTGATCGGCAGCTGCCGCGGGCAGCGCACCACGCAGTTGTAGCACGAGGTGCACATCCACATCGAGTCGGACGTGAGCACCTCGTCGCGCTTCCCGGCGCGGATCATCATGAAGATCTTCTGTGGCGAATGCTCCCAGTGCGGGCCGAACGGGCACGAGCCGGCGCAGACGCCGCACTGCATGCACATCTTGACCCAGTGGCCTTCCTCGACGCGTTCCTCGACCTCGCCCAGGAAGTTGTTGCGATAGCGCGCGAGCGCGGCCGTGTTCGGATCGCTCATCGTCGTCCCCGACGTTCCACCGGCGTGCGCAGTCATCAGGCGAAGCCTTTCATCGGCGACATGCCGATTTCCTTGATCTGCGCAGCGTAGTCGTTGATGAGTGCGGCAACCCGCGCGCCATCGGCGATCGCGACCTCGTGCGTAACGACCCGCTCCGTCTCGAGACCGAGCTGCTTCAGCGTGTCGTCGATCTTGCTCATCCGGTAGTAGGCGATCTCCGAGCCCTTGACGAAGTGGCACTGGTAGTCGTCACCCTTCTTGCAGCCCATCATCATCACGCCGTCGTAGCCGGAATTGAGCGCATCGGTGATCCAGATCGCGTTGACGGAGCCTAAGCAGCGCACGGGAATCGCACGGACGAACGCCGAGTAGCCTACGCGCGCCATGCCCGCCATGTCGAGCGCCGGATAGGCGTCGTTCTCGCAGGCAAGCAACAGGATCCGCGGCCTTTCCGAGAACTCGTCGGGCATGTCGACGGCCTTGATCTGGCTGCCGACGGTGTCGACCGAATAATTCTCGAACGAGATCACGCGCACCGGGCAGGCACCCATGCACGTGCCGCAGCGGCGGCAGCGCGATTCGTTGAACACCGGAAACCGCTTTTCGTCCTCGTCGATCGCACCGAACGGACACTCGACGGTGCAGCGCTTGCACTGGGTGCAGCCCTCGAGCCGGACGATCGGATACGAAAGATCGCCGACGCGCGGATGCGCCGCGCTCGCCCTCGCCGCGTTCTCCACCGCCTGGATGGCCTTCAGCGCCGCGCCGGTCGCGTCTTCGGTCGCCTGCGCGATGTCCATCGGACGGCGCACGGGACCGGCGGCATAGATGCCGGTGCGCCGCGTCTCGTAGGGGAAGCAGATGAAGTGCGAATCGTTGAAGCCGTGCTTGAGCGGCGGCAGGTCCTTGCCCTGCCGGTAGGCGAGATTCAGGATCGACACCTGCTGCGCCTTGGCCGGATCCTCGTCGGGCAGATCGATGTTCACGCCGGAGTTCGGCACCTGCCCGGTGGCGAGCACGACGAGATCGGCATCGATCGCCGCGTCCTCGTCGAGGATCAGGTCGCGGAAATTCACCCGGCAGGTGTCACCTGCGGGCACGACCTGCGACGCCTTGCCCTTGGTGAACGTGACGCCCTTCGCCTGCGCGCTGCGATAGAAATCCTCGCCCATCCCGGGCACACGGAGGTCGGTGTACAGCACGACGGTATCGACAGCGGGATTCGCGTCCTTGAAGTACATTGCCTGCTTGATCGACGTCGCGCAACAGTGGCCGGAGCAGTAGGGCAGGTGCGTGCCGGTGTCGTCGCGCTGCCCGGCGCATTGGACGAACACGACGCTTTGCACATCCTTGCCGTCGGCGCGCTTGACCGGGCCGCCGTGCGCGGCCAGCGCCAGCGCTTCGAGTCCCGCCTGGTCGACGACGTTCGGTTGACCTCCGCCCAACTCGGGCAGCTTCGCCATGTCGTAGGTCGAGAAGCCGGTCGCCTGGATGATCGCGCCGACGGTCTCGTCGACGATGCCGCCGGACTCCTGCGCGACCTTGACCGCGAAGCGACCCGGCGCGCCGGAGGTTTCGGCGATCGTCGCATTGAGATGCACGCGGATCCGCGGATGCGCGGTCACCTTCGCGACGAGATCGGCAAGCCCCGTGTCCTGCGGCTCGGCATACGGTGCGCGGAACGGGACACGCTTCGCGAGCTTCGAGGCCCAGCCGCCGAGCGCGCCGGTTTTCTCGACGACGACCATTTCATAGCCCGTCTCCGCCGCTTCGAGCGCCGCGGTGAGCCCCGACATTCCGCCGCCGACGACGAGGATCCGCTTGTTGGTCGCCGCGTCGGGATTGCCCGCCGGGACTTTCATCTTCTTGACTTCCGCGCAGCCCATCCGCACGTAGTCGTCGGCCATTTCCTGCCGGACCTCGTCGTGCTCGCTGCCATCGGCGACGACCCAGAGGACGCCCTCGCGCAGGTTCGCGCGCGACACGGCGACGGTCGGAAAATGAAAGGCCTCGGTCTTCGCCCGTCGCGAGCAGGCGCCGATCATCACGTGGGTGACACCTTCTTTCTCGATGTCGTCGCGGATCGTCTGTACGCCCGCGGCCGAGCACAGGAAGTCGTGGCGGCGCACGACGTGCATCTTGCCTTCCTTCTGCGCAATCTTCTCGGTCTGTGCGAGGTCGAGCGCGTCGCCCAGGCCGCAGCCGGCGCAGAGATAGGCAGCGTATTTGTTGTCGGCCATGTCAGCAGTCCCGTCGGGCCGCCCCAAGGGGCTGACCCGCCCCCTCGGGGGGCAGCGAGCACAAGGCCGAAGGCCGCAGGACAGCTAAAGGCTGGTCCCGCGAAGCGGGATGCGGCTGTGCCGCACAAAGCGAGCGTGAGGGTCGTTTCATCCTAAGCCTCCGCGGCCGCAGTCTGGTGGATCACCTTGATCGCGCGCAGCGCCGCGGCGGTCGCGCTCTGCACCGAGCGGTTGACGTCGAGCGGGGACGACGATGCGCCGGCGCCGATCTGCCCGCCGTCGGCCGCACCCTCGATGAAGCCCGACGAATCGCGGATGACATCGTCCGGCAACGCGATGCCGTTGCTTTCCGGCTCCATGCCGATCGCGAGCACGACGAGATCGTGCTCGTTCGCGTAACGATGGTAGCCCTCGGTGTCGACGCCGTGCAGCACCGGGTTGCCGGTCTTCTGGTCGGCGGCGATCCGCGCCGGCTTCGATTTGATGAACTTGACCGTCGGATCGTTCTGCACCTTCCGATAGAAATCCTCGAAGCGGTCGATCGCGCGGATGTCGATGTAATAGACGGTCGACTTCGCGGCCTCGCCGTACGCTTCGCGCACGTACTGCGTCTGCTTCAGCGACGCCATGCAGCAGATCCGCGAACAATGACGCAGATGATTCTCGTCGCGCGAGCCCGCGCACTGAATGAACGCGATGTCCTTGGCTTCTCGGCCGTCCCCAGGGCGCAGCAGCTTGCCGCCGGTCGGCCCCGCCGGATCGGCGAGGCGCTCGAATTCGACACTGGTGACGACGTTGGCGTAGCGGCCGTAGCCATAGGGCTCGATCCTCGCCGCATCGTACGGCTTCCACCCCGTTGCCCAGACGATCGCGCCGACATCGAGCTCGATCGTCGTCTCGACCATCGAGAGATCGATCGCGCCGTACTTGCACGCCGCCTTTGCCTTGTCGGCATCGGTCGTTCCGATAACCGATGGATCGAGCACGTAACGCTGCGGATACGCCATCGCATGCGGCAGATACGCCGCCTTGATGCGGCCGAGGCCGTAATTGTGCGGATCGGCGATGTCGGCCGTCACCGCATTCGCGCAGTCGCCGCACGCGGTGCAATTCTCGTTGACGTAGCGGGGCTGGACTTTGACCGTCGCCTTGTACGCGCCGCGCCGGCCGCCCACCGCCGTGATCTCGGCCATCGTCAGGACACGCACGTTGCGATTGCCTTTCAACCGCCGAAGGTTGATCTCGAGCCCGCAGGTCGGATGGCACATCTTCGGAAAATAGCGATACAGCTGCGCGGTGCGACCGCCGAGCGAGGGTCCGCGCTCCACCAGGATCACCTGCTTGCCACACTCGGCGGCTTCGAGCGCCGCGGTCATGCCGCTGACGCCCCCGCCGACGACGAGGATCGTCTGGCTGGTCGCGATGGGTGCTGTCATTCGATCTCCGGATGGAACGTTGGACAAGGGGACCCGCAAATCGGCACGGATCCGGACAAGTCCCCGATGCTAATCAGACACGAAAGGGGCGGCATCGACTATTCCCCGGATGGCGTAGCCCATTGGAGGCGCCGGATCTCGAAGGTGAGCGCCGCAAGGTCGGCAAGCAGCCACGTCGCCGGCGCGCCGAGTCCGGCGACGGTTCCCGGATTGACGAGCCACGTCTGCCCGCCCTTCACGTTGGTCTGCATGCCGATCTTCGCCTCGTGCGAATGCCCGCAGCAGACGACATCGTAGTTGCCCGTGCAGGCAAGCCCGTGCCCGTAATGGGGGTAGTGCGTCACCGCGAGACGCCGTCCGCCGAGGGTCAGCTCCGCATCCTGGCCGTGGTAGGTGACGAGCCCTCCGGACTCGGCGGCGAGCTTGCACAAGGCAGGCGGGTCTCCGAGGTTGTTCCCGTGCACGACATGCACGGGAATCCCGAGCTCACGCAGCGGGCGCAGCGTGTTGGCGCCGATCACGTCGCCGCAGTGAATGACGGCGAGCGCGCCCGCCTCCTTCGCTTCCCGAACCGCCGCGGCGAGCATCGGCGCGCGATCGTGGCTGTCGGAGACGATGCAGATTCTCATTCGCGTCCGCTACCGTCAGGATGCCGGCGGCGCGGCGAATGTACCGGGCGCGATGCCGAACACCCGGTCGAGCGCCAGGTCGCGGATCAGCTGGTCGGCGGCATGCGAACCGTGCTCGCGGGCGACCTCGGCCAGAATGAGCCGCGCGGCATTGCGGTTGTAGCCGCCGCCAAAGCCGGCCTGCGTCTCGAGCAGCTGCCGGGCCTTGTCGAGCGTCATAGGATCGCAGGGCCCATGTAGTCGTCATCCGGAAGGTCGATGCCGGTTGCGCCCGACGACACCCCCGCCGAAAGCTTCTCGTGGTCGGCCTGGACGCGCAGCAGCGTCAGGAGGCAGGTGCGCAGATCGTCGTATTCGTCGCGCCCGGTGCCGTAGTGATCGGCATCGGTATAGAAAAACTGGCAGCGGTAGCGGGCGTCGCCCAGCTTGCAGATGACGAAATGCGCGCCGCGTTCGGAAAAGTAGAGCGTGGGGCAGACCGTCAGTGCGTCGCTGCCGGGATCGAGCCGCAACTCGCTTTCGGCGGCCTCCAACTGCACCCGTTTGCCGTAGCGATGGGTGAGCACCTCCTCGACGATGCCGATTTCGGCGGCGGTGAACTCTGGAATCGGCGCTTGCATGATTGCGTCTCCGCGCAAAAGACGAACGAAGATTCTATCCGACTCGCAAACCGATGGGACGTCCGCCTATTGAGTCGTAGCGAATGTGTCGCAGGTCGATGAGTGCGCCGTCGTCCCCGCGGAGGCGGGGACCGGCGTCGTTCGTCGGAAAGACACCGGATTGCCGCGTACGCGGGAATGACGGCGGTTTGTGGCAGCCGGCGACAAGTCCGTCCATCATTTCATCGCAAATATCTTGACCAGATCCGCCCGCGCCACGATCCCGTGAACGCGATGGTCGTCCCCGGTCACCACCAGCCGCTTGACCTTGTTCTTGTCCATCCGTCCGACGGCCGCCTCCAGCGTATCGTTGGCGCGGATCGTGATGGGCGAGCGGGTCATGATGTCATCGACGATCGTCCCCATCCCTTTGCGCGCGCGGCGTTTGCGCACGATCGTTTCCAGCGCGTTCGCCACGACCCCGCCGTCGAGATTCATCGCCGACAGGAAGTCGGCCTCGGTCAGGATGCCGACCAGTCGCTCGTCGGCGTCGACGACGGGAACGCCGCTCACCTTCTTCGCGACGATCAGCTGCGCGGCAGCGGGCAGCGACGTACCCTGCCGGACGGTGACGACGTCTCTGGTCATCACGTCCTTGACCTGCATCGCGCGCGCGACGCGGATCTGCGGCGCCGTGTTCAGGTCCTTGCCCATGAAGCTCATGTGCGCGGGCAGGAGCGGCACGTTCGGCAGATGTCCGGGAAGCAGCATGTTCCAGTACACCCACTTGAACGCGAGCTTGCCCATGTGGTTCAGATAGCTCTCTTCGAGCAGCGAGAACGGGCCCGCGTAGGGGAGCGGGAACGAGCCTTCGAGCGGCTCGATGTCGTAGTTGAAGTCGAGCAGCATCGCCTTGTGGTAGCCGGTCTCGACGAAGCAGTTGGCGTGGCCGTCGAACGTGTGCAGCGGCGGCTTGTCCTCGACCTCGCGCAGCAGGTTCTCGACCACCGTTTCAGCCTCGAAGTGGGCGACGGAGCCTGCTTTCGACGTGGCGACGTTGGTGTTGTCACCCAGCAGATAGATTCGCTCGGCCTTGCGGCTCTTGAGCGTCCGGGGATCGGTGATCGCATAGCCGGCGCCATCGCCCAGCCCGGAATCGTCGATGACCGCCGGCCCGAGGTTGGGCGGAATCGCGCACAGCAGATCGTAGTCGACGACGCGGCCGTCGAACGTGCGGATCTGCTTCCTCGCGCCGTCGACTGCCGCGACGGCGAAGTTCGGTACGACCTTGATTCCCTTCTCGGAGGCGACCTTCGACAGGATGCGGTTCGCGTTCGGCTTGGTGAACGCGCCGGTGTACGGCGTGACGAGCGAGATCTCGATGCGGTCGCGCACGCCCTTCTGCCGGAAGTGATAGTCGGCGAGGAACGCGAATTCGAGCGGCGCCACCGGGCACTTGATCGGCATCTCGGCGATGTCGATCACGAGCCGGCCTTCGCTCATTTCGGCGAGCGGCTTCTGCATTGCGAGCGCGCCATCGAGCGTGTAAAACGTGTGCACGCCGCGTCCCATCTGCTCCGCCATCCCTTCGACTTCCTCCGGTGCGGCGCGGCAGCCGAGCGCCGAGATCAGGAAGTCGTACGGATACGTGCCGATGTCGGTCTTGATTTCCCTCTTCGCGTGATCGATCAACCGAATGTCGGCGCGAACGAGGCCGATATTTCCTGGCAGGGGCGCCGCGATCGGCCGCACGACGTCGTCCTGCGACTGGTAGCCGTACATCCCGAACGGAAGGAACAGGAGCCCCGGCTGGTAGACATGAAGGGCCTCGCGATCGATCACCGTGATCGTCCACTCGTTGAGGTCGAGCCGGTGGGAAAGCAGATTGGCCGTGAGCACGCCGCCGGTCCCGGCACCCAGAATGACGATGTTTTTCATGTGACGGCTCCTTCAAAGCAACGACCTGGGCGACCGACCGCTTCGGACATCCCGCGCGCAGCCGATCCACTCGCATCATTGTGCGGCGTGCCCCACGGGGACGCTTTGCGAAAGGTCAACGCGGTGGCGATCACCCGCCTCGTCGGGTGCGGCGATCTGTCACGTCCGGGAAGGGCCCCTTCCGTCGGCCGGGGAGCCGGCTCGGGTCCGCGCGGGATTACCGCGACGCGAGCGTCCGATGGCACAATCCGCTGCATGGACCAGCGTCAGATCGAGCTCGGATTCGCCTGCACGGGCGACGCGCAGACGCTCGCGCTGATGTCGCGCGATTTGATCGAAGCAGGGCTCGGCTGGACCTACCGGGCTCCGCGCATAGCCCAGCTGATCCGCCACCCCGACGCCGTGGCGCTCGTCACGCGCGACGGCGCACGGATTGTCGGCTTCGCCATCATGAGCTTCGGCGACGAGCGCGCGCATCTCGTGCTGCTCGCCGTGCGTCCGACGCACCGGCGGCGCGGCATCGCGCAAAGGATGGTGGGCTGGCTCGTCGACTCGGCGGCGGTTGCGGGGATGGCGTCGATCCACGTAGAGCTTCGGGCCGACAACGCCCCGGCCTACGCGATGTACCAGACGCTGGACTTTGCCGAAACGTTTCGCGTGCCGCGTTACTACCGGGGCATCGAGACGGCGGTGCGGATGCTCCGCCTGCTGCGTGCGCCGGGGTTCGTCGCGCCGGCGTGGCAGCCGCCGGCAAGGAGCTAGGCGCCTGCACGCGCCAACGCACCCGCTCCGGGCCGCCGCCGGACCGTGATCGTCGCGGCGTCTGGCGACGCGCTCGCCCACCGGCTCGATTCACTGCACTTCGAAAGCCGCGGAGCTCAATAGCTGAGCTCAACCGCTCAGCGTGCGCTCGAGGAGTTGGTGGCACCCTTGGCTGGTGCCGGCTGCGTTCTCGTGGATGCGACCGGCCGATCTCAGCCCAGGGTCCGTGATCGTTTTTGGACCCCGAGCAGAGGCCGGGCCTCTCGCGAGCAATCGGATCAACGGATCAAATTGACGGGCAGTTGTCGCGAGCAGCGCGCACGGGAAGCGCCAACACAAACGGTGAGTCGCACAGAATCGGCTATGCGGCTTGCTGCCGCATATGCACGTGCGCCTCGGCAGCAGGATATCCGGCCGCGCCGAACGCCGCGCGGATCGCCGCGTTGGCGTCAAAATACACTTGCCAATAGTGCGCGGTGTTGCAGTAGGGCCACACCGCGAGGACCGGCCCGCGCTCATTGAACGTGAGGATCTCGACATCGGGCTTTGGATCGGCGACGACGTTCGGGATGTTCGGCAGGACGTCCTTCAGTCGGCGAATCGCGTCACTCGGATCCACGCTGTGATCGATTTGCGCCAGCAGGTCCACCCGACGATAGGGGTTGTGGCTGAAATTCTTGATCGTCCCGCCCATGATCTTGGCGTTGCCGACCATCGTCTGAACGTTGTCCGGGGTGTCGATCGTGTGTTAAAGAGACCGATCATCCGCACCGTTCCCTCAACCTCGCCCGCCACCACGTAGTCGCCGACCTTGAACGGCCGGAGCACGAAGATGAACGCGCCGGCTGCAAAATTGGATAGGAGGCCACCCCAGCCCGCGCCGACGGCGATGCCGAGGCCGGCCACCAAGGCGGCGAATGATGTCGTCTCAACCCCGAAGTAGCCAAGAATGGCTACGACCAGAATGATGTTGAGAGCGACGGCAATTATCGAACCGATGTAGCGAATGACAGTCGGCTCGACCCTCTGCCGCTCGAGTGCAAGCACCACCAGGTTCGACGCGAAGCCGATCAACATGCGGCCAACGATGTACGCGGCAATTGCACCGAGCAGCTTGAGACCGAATGCAATGAGGATCGGGCGCGCAGATTCAACCAGGCCGGGGATATCCATTGGGCTTCCTTGTCATTGGTAAGGCGGGCATCGTGCCAGAAGCAGCATTGACCCGCTAGGGTCGCGCTGCCTGCCCGGTGAGATTGAGCGGACGACGCTTCAGCTCTTGACGGGCGCAACCTGTTGCTTCAGCCTCGTCGCGGCCGCTCGCGCATCCCGTGTCAGCTTGTAGGAGACGTAGTACTTGAAGATGTTCCGCACGTAGGTGGTGGTTTCGATCCCGATCTTCCCGGCGGTGACGATCTCGACGTTGTTGAACCACTGGTCTGGGTCGAGCCCGCGCTTCTCGGTCTCCTTGCGCATCCGTGCAATATTGCCCGGCCCTGCGTTGTAGCTCGCAAATGCGAAGAGTGTGCGGTTCTGCTCGTCGAACTTGGCGTCCTTGAAGTACTGGGTCATCAGCTGATCCATGTACTTTGCGCCGGCATGGATGTTCGATTCGGTGACGCTGATGTCGCCAACTTTCAGTGCCTTGCCGGTCTCCGGCATGAGCTGCATGACGCCAATCGCGCCGACGTGGCTCTTCTTGTTCTGGTCGAGCGTCGATTCCTGGTAGCCCTGCGCCGCGAGCGTGAGCGGGTCGAACTTGTACTGCTGGCCGTATTTCTCGAACAGCGCGACCACTTGCTGGAATCGTTTGTAGTCCGCGTCGCTGGCCGGATTGTTCAAGGTCTTTATGTCTTTCATGTACTGCTGCTGGCGATAGGGAAGCACGCCTTGCTTTTTCGCCCAGCTCGTGTAGACCTCATTGAGTACCGCCGCGAGCTTGGGACTGTTCTTGCGAATCGCCCATCCCTTCTTGGTAAGTGAATTTGTATCAGTTCGTCGGCTTGTGAAAGCGACTCAAGAGATACCAACACTACCAGCCCGTGTCGCCGTCAGCTTCGCCAGCGCAGAAGCCAGCGCATCGAGCACCTGCGCGTTCGGGAGAGTGACGGCAAGATGGATTTTGCCATCGGCGCCAGTCTCCGCGCATTGCTGTAGCCCGGTCTTGACCGCAGAGATGGCTTCCGGCGCAGGCTCGGTCGAACCCGATGCGGGAAGGATCTCGCCGAGGAAAGACAGCGCGGCCGCAAGCAACTGCCCGCCTGCCTCGGCCACGCGCTCCTTGCGCTTGGCAAGCGCGACGACTTCCGCTTCCGCGCGTTGCATTACGGACACGTCCGACGCTGCTTCGGGCTTGGCGCCAAGTAACACTTCGAGGCGGCGCTTCAACTCCTCCACTCCGGAGGCAAGCTGTACTTCGTGCAAGTCGGAGTTGGGATCAAGCACGGCGGCAGCGAGCTCGTGCTTCATGGAAAGCGTGGCAAGGAGATTCTCCTCGATGGTGCCCTCCGTGATCATCAGGTACACCTGCACCGGCCGCTTCTGGCCCATGCGATGCGCGCGGGCGATGCGTTGTTCGAGGAGCGCGGGGTTCCACGGGAGCTCGAGATTGATGACGGTATCGGCGGCCTGAAGATTCAGCCCGGTCGAGCCCGCGTTGGTGGTCAGGAAGACGCGGCAAATTGCATCGGTTTGAAACCGGTTCACGATCTGTTGGCGCATCTTCTGCGGCACGCTTCCATCCAGCCGCACGAAGCCCACCTTGAGACGTTCGAGTATCGGCTCCACGAGATCGAGCATGGTCGTCCACTCGCTAAAGAGGATTAGCTTCCTGCCACGCTCTGCGCACAGGGTTTCGAGCAATTCACTGAGGCGTTCGAGTTTCGTAGAGAAGCCGGGGGGCTGCTTATCCACGAGGAAGGTGCTGTTGGCCGCCATCCGCGCCATGAGCAACGCCTTTTGCAGGCGCAGAAGGTCCATTTCCGTAATGAAGGATTTCCTGACGATCGAACTCACGACCTTCATCTGCGCGGCGTGGAGCTCCAATTGTTCATCGGTGGGCGTGATGCGTACGACCTCGGTCGCGCGGGGCGGCAGGTCGAGCGCCACGCTCGTTCGCGTACGGCGCAAAAGGATGGGTTTCAGGCGCTCGCGCAGCGCATCGAGATTCTTATATCCCAGCACCTTGCCGGTGTCGCTTGCCACGCGATGGCGGTGGATGAAGCGATACGCGGGGCCGAGCCGGCGATCGTCGATGAACTCGACCACGGAGAACAGATCGTCGAGGCGATTCTCGAGCGGCGTGCCGGTGAGCGCAATGGCAAAGGGTGAGCGCAGGCATTTGATGATACGGCTGGTCTTAGCCTCCCAGTTCTTGATTCGTTGCGCTTCGTCCACGATGATGAGATCCCACTTCGTGCGCTCGATGGCGAGGAAGTCGCGCAGCACCTGCTCATAGTTGCACACCGTGAAGAACGCGCCGCCGGAATACTGTGCGCTGCGCTCGGAAGTCTTCCCGGCGACGAGCTGCACGCTGCGTTCGCAAAAGCGCCGGATCTCCGCATGCCACTGGGACTTGAGCGACGCGGGACAGACAATGAGCACGCGCTCGATGCCCGCGTGCTGTGCTAGGAGTTCTGCGACGCCGACGCCCTGAATCGTCTTTCCCAAGCCCATTTCGTCTGCCAACACCGCGCGCCCCGCGCCGGCGGCAAAGGCGATCCCATCGAGTTGATAGGGGAGTAGCTCAGTCTTCAAAAGCCGGCGGCGCAATGGATGCGCGCCGGGATTCTCGCGAATCTCAGTTACCAGCACGCTCATGCGATGCCGATGCAGCGTACGATCTAGAATTTCCTCCGCATCGGGATAGACGATCACCTCCTCGCCCAGCTGTGACAGCTTTCGCACCATCTCGATCAGTTCAACCAGCTCGGGACCGTCGCGCGCAAAGCGACTTCTCCACGGTTCCACGATCTGGCTGGCGGCGCGAGAGATCCGGATCGGTGCCTCGACCCCCAAACGCAGATCGCCGTCATAGCGTGCAAACACGGCGCATCGGTCAGCGATCCATTTTCTGGCCAGATCGCTGGCGCTGAACTTTTTCTTCGCCCACGCCTGCACTTTGAAGACGTGCTTGCAGATCCCAAGCAGGTTCTTGCGGAAGTCCGGACATGTACAGTAGCTCTGCCCCCGCTCCAGTCCGCGCAAGGCCACACGGTACGTCTTGCCGGAAACGGCGCTGGCCACCGTGTAATCTGTCCAGGGCTTCGCCGATTCGGTGGATTTAATCGTCATCTTCTCTTCGTTCGCTCGCTGCGCCCGGTCGGCCAGTGCGCGCGACTCCAGTGCGCCCTCTGGTAACAGCTCCCAGGGTGTATCTTCATCCGGTGCTCCGGCCAGTCCCAAGGCCGTCTTTTCTTCCAGGATCAACGAAAGGGTCGCGGCCTTATGAAGAAGCGCCTTGTCCCCCGAACTGTTGCACGCGATTCGCAGCCGATCCCGATACGAGTCATCGAGCGCCACGCTGACCACGAGCGGCTCGCGCTTCGCGTCAGAATCGGTAAAGGTGACCTGAAAACGCTCATCGGTGAAGCGCACCTGTGTCGAAGGATCTATTTCAATCGCGCCGCCCTTGGCTAGCCACTGCGCACCGTTCGGGCCGAGTAGCTTTGTCGCCTGGATGAACGCGAGGCGCGAAAGTTTGTCCTTGAGGGTAAGTCGGGCGGATGGCTTGACGCGCATAGGGATGAAAAAGGAAACGGGCGAGTGTCGTGGACGCTGCGGTATTATCCTAGAAAACGCGGTTGGCGTTCAGCAAGCGAAATTGAAGAGGTGACACCGCGGCGTGAGCGACGTGTGACTGTTCGGTCGAGTCGCGTATCTCAATGATTTGATGGCGCGCCCGACGCTTCGGAAAGTGATCAAATTTTGCGTGCTAACTGCACACAAAATGTTGCCTTTAGATCTTAATTGGTATTTTCATTGCCCATCGTTTTGATTATTATATGAACCCAGACAACCATCTTTTGTCGATTAACGACGACGAATGCCGAGCCGATCTGGGCTGAACTTGCCATGGCCGCACGCAACGACGTCACAGATTTTGCCCCCTCGACCACACCATTCCGACCCTTGGCCGACCCCGAGCTCGCTACCCAACCGGATCGCCTACATTGATCGCCAGCATCACGAAGATCTTTCCAGGTGAGATCTTTCCAGGTGCGAGCTTCGCGCGCGCTTGGACCCGGAGTGCCGCGATCGGAAACTGCAGTCTGTGCCCGCCCGCCTTCTAGACCGCGCGCACCGTCAGACCAGCGCGGCGGGCAGCCCCGAGTTGGCGCGTGTCGGCCGAAACGAACAGGGAAGGCGCGTAGGCGATGGCACAGCCAAGTTGGATGGCATCAAGGGCCCTCAGCGGTGCGGATTCCAATTGCACCAAGGTGTGCTTCATGACCGCCGGCGTGATGTCGCAGATATCGACATCGGCAAGATCCGTCACAATTAAGGTGTGCAACTCGTCGTACTTCGCATTGGACAGCTTGCGCTCGCGCACCAGTCGACAAAGCGTCGACGTCAGCTCAGGCAGACAAAGAATGCTCAAGCCAATGCTCTCGGCTTTTTCGCACAACACGAGCACCGTGTCGCTCCCGGTCTCTGCCACATAACGCTTCGCGAAAGCAGAGGTGTCAAAGAAAACCTTCATGCCCGCGATTGAACCCGATCTTTGAGGATCTCTGCGCTCATCGAAACACCTTTAACGACCAGAGGCTGGGCAGCGCGCCGCTTCCAGGACGGGGTCTCTGATACAACCGGAACGATGTCCGCAATTGGCTTTCCGTTGCGAAACACCCGGACTACCTCGCCCCTTTCGACGGCGTCGAAGAAGGTCTTCGCCTGATTACGCAGTTCCGTGAACGTTGTCTGTCGCATGATTGGTGCCTCCGTGTCCGGATAAGAGATAGTGTACATCAAAATGTACATATTGCACATGTCCATACATTGCTTTCCTCAAGACCGTCCAAGTTCCGCACAATGGTTAGAAGGGGTGGCGCCGACCCACGTCGCAGGGAGCGTTCCCGATCGCGCTCTCGCCACCACGAACGTGTCGCGCCGTCACTATCGACGGGGGCAACCGGAGTCCTCATTAAACGCCCGCAGGAGCGCGGCGCGGACGACGGGGAGCAGCGCTTAAGGTGGGTCGCGATTCGCATGCACGTCGTTAGTCGAAAGCGTCGATGATCGTCTTGCACCTGGCACGGTTGGCCAGGGACTCTTTTCTCTGGGGCGACGCGGGCGCCATGACCAGTGGGCACGCGCCCGCGCGCCGGTCGCGCAACCCCGACGCGCCTGCGCTACCCTTCGGCGCTAAAAAGGAGGCGTTGGCCAGCGCCGTCGCCGAGATCGCGCCCGGTTTCCGCGCCGATGCAAAGGTGCCCGACACGCGCGTCGTGTGGCTGCCCACCGTACGCGGTCAGCCGCTCGCTTCTATGCCGATCATTGCCGAGACGCCAGAGCCTGACGCGCCGATCTCGCTTGCCCCGTGGCGCGTTGCGGTCCTGCGAGTGAAGATGTCGACATTGCTCGATCTGCTCGCGTCGACCGTCGACAAGAAGACCGTCGCCCTCGACCCATAGCTGTCATTACAGTTTTGAAAAGCAGTCGTTGGAAAATTCGGCGACCTCACGAGATGCCACCCCCCGGGGGGCGTTGCTTCCCGACGCCGCAACGGCTTAGCCGACTGTCCGGCTCGTCTTGGACGCGATGCCGCGCGTCCAAGACATCAGGCTGAGTAAGCAACGCTTAACTATCATGGCAACGTTTCCAGGCACAGCCAGCATCCTCTCTTGGCGAGCCTCGCTCTGGCGGTGGAGTCGCTCGATTTTCTCCAGCATCTCCGGGGTCAGAGGCATGGAGGACCGGAGAGCCGCGCGTCCGTTGTAGCACCTCAGGACTCCGGCGTTAAAGCGGAACCATGTGCCCGCGCGCGCGAGCTCTCCGTAGCCGTCACCGAATTCCGCCACGTAACACTCGCGGTTTCTTTCGTAGATGGCGATCGAGTGCCCGGCACCCAGAGTGATCATGTGACCGTTGATCGAGGGCGCAGTGCGCATTTGGGATTCAGCGTTCATGAATGGCCTCCGTGTTTGTCATGCAGGCAATCTTCGATAAGAGCAGCCACGAAGTCTTGTAACTACCCAAAACTTTCGCTAAGACGTTGCACACTGGCGGCGACGATAGCAACTAGTTCTGTCAGGGTCTGCCCACGTCGATGGACGGCCGGTGCATGAAGGGCTTCGATCCGCATGCCGAGTTCGGACGAAATCGGCATGGCTGACTCCAGCGCCATCCGGCGCCGGGAGTGTGAATTGGCAAGGTTGCCGCAGTTAAAGCGGAACCAGGTGTTCGCATCGACGAGCACCCCCTGACCGTCGACGAAGTCGGCAATCCATACGACGCCGTCCCGCAGGTAGATCGCGACGGCGTGATGCTCACTCAACCGCAGCATCTGGCCTTGGATCTGGTGGGGCGGGTGAAGGTTAAATTGGCTTTCCATTTGGCATTGCCTTGTAACGTGGGTTAGGCGATCCGCTGTGGGCGGCTGCCTATGGACCCGAGTGGGCGCAGCCTCTTGTCACGTGCGCTTCGCGGCGTCCGCACGATGGATGTGTGATCGTTGGGACCCATACGGCTGCCCGGCGTCAAGCGGCGAGCCCAGATGAACTCCATTACTCAACCTGTGCCGCCCGTGGCGCGCGGGTGAGGTGGGTGTTGCGATCGAGCCACGCGGAGTAAGCGCTCCGAAGCAGGGGTACGACGTGCCACAGATTGATCGGCAGCAGGCAGATGTGGAGGAGGAAGACCGGAACGATATGAGCGACGTGCCCATAGCTGATGAAGGCGACGTTGCTGGCGATCGCGACCAGGCGAAGCGAAAGCATGTCGCGCATCCAAAAGGTCGTGAGCACCAGGCCAGAAGCGAGAAATCCAAGAAGATCTTCGTCACTCATGTCCACCTCCGCTGCTGCATAGTGAGTCAGTATTGCGCTGCACGCCTGCTTTGCTATGCTGATTACTCGGTGGCAATCTTCGTCGGCACGTCGGACAAAGTCATAAAGAAACCCTAAAACTTCAAATGAATCGCGATCGGCGGTGCCCGCACCGCGATACCCGGATCGCGTGGGGCGGCACCCAAGCCGAGGCGTGCGCGACGGGCGCTTGGGGAGCCGGTTGAGATGGGTACCCACTACAAGATCGGTCCGCTGCACCTCGATCCTGACGCCCAAGTGCTGACCCAGGAGGGCGCGGCCGTGGCGCTCGGCGCGCGCGCGGTCGCGGTGCTGACGGTGCTGGTGAGCCGCGCCAACGAGTACGTGGAGAAGTCGGCCATCCTGGATGCGGCGTGGCCCGGCTTGGTCGTCGAGGAAGCCAATCTGGCGGTGCAGATCTCGGCGATCCGGCGCGCACTCGCTCGGGTGGGCGGCGGGGGCTGGATCGAAACGTTGGCGCGCCGCGGCTATCGCTTCGTCGGGCCGGTTGCGGAAATTGCCGGCCGGTCAGTGGCTCCGGCGCTAGCCGACCGCAAGCGAACGAACTTGCCGGAGTTGCTGACCTCGTTCGTCGGCCGGGAGCGGGAACTGGCCGAGATCAAGCAACACTTACCGACACTCCGCTTGCTAACGCTGACCGGGATGGGCGGTATCGGCAAGACCCGGCTGGCGCACCAGGCGGCCGCCGAGATGCTCGATGCGTATCGCGACGGGGTATGGTTCGTCGACTTGGCGCCGCTGGTCGATCCGGCCTTGGTGCCGAGCGCGGCCGCACAGGTGCTGCAAGTGAAGGAGGCGCCTGCGCAGTCGCTGCTCGACGCGCTATGCAACCACCTGCGCACGCGGGAGACCTTGGTCATCCTCGACAACTGCGAACAAGTGCTGGACGGCTGCGCGCGGTTGATCGCGGCGCTGCTGCGCGAGACGACGCAGGTGACGGTGATCGCGACGAGTCGGGAGCCGCTGCATCTGCCCGGCGAACGCGCTTATCCGCTGGGTTCGCTGCCGCTGGCCGATCCGAAGGCCGACGCGCGGAGCATTGCCCGCTCCGATGCGGTGCAGCTGTTCGTGGAGCGCGCGCGACAGCAGCGACCGCGCTTCGATCTGCAGGAGGAGCGGGCACGCGCAGTGGCCGAGATCTGCGTGCGGCTCGATGGAATCCCGCTGGCGCTGGAACTGGCGGCGGCGCGGGTCGCGGTGCTGCCGGTGGAAGAGATCGTGCGCTTGCTCGACCAGCGGTTTCGGCTGTTGACGAGTGGCAGTCGCGAGCTGCCGCGGCACCAGACGCTGCGCGCGATGATCGATTGGAGCTATGAGCTGCTCGACGAAGCGGAGAAGGTGCTGTTCGCGCGGCTGGCGGTATTCGCCGGCGGTTGGACGCTCAAAGCCGCGAGTGAAGTATGCAGCGGGGAGGCGATCGCCAAGGACGACGTGGTCTATGTGTTGATCGGACTGATCGAGCAATCGCTCGTTGTCGCTGACGAGGATGGTGACCGCTACCGAATGCTGGAGACCGTGCGCGAGTATGCCCAGGAGAGGCTGAAGGAGCACGGGATCGGCGATGTGGTACGAGAACGGCATCGCGACTACTTCCTCGCGCTGGCGGAGGAAACGGGACCGAAACTGAGGGGCGCGGAGCAGGTAATGTGGTTGAACCGTTTGGGGAAGGAACATGACAACTTTCGGGCGGCTCTGGAATGGAGCCTCGACAAGCCGGATTCGGGAGCTGGACTTAGACTTTGCACGGCGCTGCAACAGTTCTGGTTTACGCGGGGATATCTCTCGGAGGGCCGCGCCTGGTGTGCGCGGGCGCTCGGAAAATCAGGGCGTGAGGAACGAACGTCGGAGCGTGCCAATGCACTGAACGCCGCGGGAAGACTGGCCTGTTATCAGGCCGACTACCCCGCCGCCAAGTTGCTGCACCAGGAAAGTTTGCAGATTGCGCGAGAGCTAGGCGACCGGCGAAGCATTGCCGCGGCGCTTGGCAACCTGGGGAACGTGTTGATTGAGGAGGGCGACAATTCCGCCGCCCGGGCGCTGTACGAGGAATGCCTGGCAATCATGCGGGAACTCGGTGATCCGAGGGACATAGCCGGCGCGCTGAACAACCTTGGGAATGTGACCAACGAGCAGTGCGACTTTGCCAGTGCCCGGGCGCTGTACGAGGAATGCCTGGCGATTGCGCAAGAACTGGGAGATCGGACAGGCATCGGAATCGTTTTGCACAACCTCGGCGCTGTTGCCTACGCGCAGGGTGACTTTCGGGCCGCACGGGAATTCCTCGGGAGGAGTTTGGCTATTCGGCGGGAACTCGACGAGCGGTGGGGCATCGCCAGTTCGCTCATCAACCTCGGAGAGGTCGCTTGCACGCAGGGCGATATTGCCTCTGCACGGGCGCTGTACCAGGAAGGCTTGGCGATATCGTGCGCACTGGATGACAGGCGACAGATTGCCTACTCGCTGGAAGGCATGGCGGCACTGGTCGCTGCTCTCGGCAGTTCGCTACGCGCCGCCTGCATCTGGGGTGCAGCAGCGCGACTGCGCGAGGAGGTCGGATCGCCCCTACCCATAAAGGATCGGCCCCGTTTCGACCAGCGCATTGCCACCGCCCGCACCACCGCGGACGGCGCTGTCTTCGACCACGCCTGGCAAGAAGGTCGTGCGTTGACGCTCGAGCAAGTGATAGAGCTCGCATTGGGGACGACAGCCGAGTCACCCGTGAAGGACGTATCAGCGCCGTCAATCACGCCTGAGTCCAGGGCAAGCGACAGCAGATCCTGAGCGCGCTCTTCGCCATTAACCAATAGCACTCGGCGACTGTGGATGGGCTGCGGCCGACTTAGGCGAACCATCGGTCAAGGACCGCTTTCGACGGTCACGCAATGTGACCGCTTTGGCCGGTCGCCGGCATTGACACGATTCGACCGAGCGGAGCTGATTAGCGTACTGCAGTCATCCGGGCGTGAAGGGCCGCCATGGATTGTCGAGCCGCCGTTCATCGCCACAGTTCGTTCGACCGTAGACGACCCTTCTCGGTCATACGGCCACCTCATCACCGAGACGATGGCCACCCGGCACGAGCTTGGCATGGACTCGTACGACAGGCTGTTTCCCAGCCAGGACACGATGCCGCGCGGTGGTTTCGGAAACCTGATCGCCCTGCCGCTCCAACACGGACCGAGGCGAGAGGGCAACTCGGTCTTTCTCAACGACGACCTTATCGCGTTCCCCGACGAGCAGCAATGGGTGCACCTTGCGTCCATCCAGCGCATTGACGCGCTACCGCCTCTACCTTCAGGGCCACGATGGCAACGTGCTGGGGATGAAGGCGATCGCCACCCATCTGAACGGCCGGGGCCTGACCATGCGTGGCCGCCCTTGGCGCATCCAGAAAGTGAACCGCTTGCTGTCGGACCCGCTCTATGCCGGCTGCTTTTACTTCAACCGCCGCGACTCCAAGACGCACAAGGAGCGGCCCCAGCCCGAATGGATCGCCGTCGCCGTGCCTGCGATCGTCGATGCCGGCACCTTCGAGCGGGCGGCCAAGCGCAGGGCAAGCTGTAATCCGAAAACGGTGCCGCCGCGCGTGGTCTCATCGCCGGCGCCGCTCGTTGGTTTGCTCAAATGCGGGCATTGCGGTGCCGGTATGACCCAAATGTCCGGCAAAAGCGGTCGCTATCGCTACTACAAATGCACGACACGCCTCGCCAAAAGCGGGGACGCCTGCACCGCAAACAATCTCCCGCGCGAGCAGACGGACGCAAGGGTGCTCGAGGCGCTCTCCGAGCGCGTGTTCACGCCGAAGCGGGTTCACTCATGCTTACCGAACTGCTTCGCCACCAGGAGCAGGCAAAGACCGCAGAGGATGCGCGATTGATCACGCTGACCAAAGAACTCGAACGGGCCACGATCGGCCTCGATCGCCTCTATCAAGCCGTCGAGGAAGGCGCAACGAACTGATCGTCCGGGGCAGCCACCGCCGGGTAGCCGACGCCATCGGCTTCATCCAAAAAGAAAGCTGGGTGAAGTGCCCAGCTTCGTTAATGACTGGCGCGCCGCTTCGGAAAGTACCCCAGTTGTATGTGCTAGCTACACATACAATGATGCACTTAGGCGTTGATCGGTGATTCGATGCCGTATTATATTGATTATTATATGAGTCGAAGACCCACTTATCATCGATTAACAACGCCTGACGCCGGTCCGAGCTCGTCTGAATTTGCCGCGGGCGCGCATCAAGGCGTCACCGACTCTGCCCGCTCGAGCACATATTTTCCGACCCTTGGCCTATCCCGAGCTCGCCGCTCAAGCTGATCGCCTACATCGATCACACTACGGCCGTTCGGTCACGGATGTTGCGAGAAGATAGAGGTCTTGGCCTTACGGCTGCCTATCGTTTCGCGTCAAACGGGAAGCCCGCCTCGCCCCTTTCTTCGCCTCGATCTCGTGAAAGAGTTGCTCAATCGTATTGACTTGCTCGGGCGCAGGCTTGCCGAAGCGCTTGAAATACAGATGTTCGATGAATTCAGGTAGCGGCATTTTCCAAGGCTCCTGGCGGTGGTTTGCCAGCCCACCAAACTTCTTAGGATTCATACCGAGCTCTCTCGCCATCTGAACATGCATATGTGAGAGTCGAAAGCGCTTGCGCGCGTCGATCCAGATCTGAAGGTCGGCAGCTATCTTCTTGGGCATCGATTTCTTGCTCAGTTAGGTCGGGCGTCCAAGCTGATCTCCCACTCATTATTGGCGCAACGCGACCAGCGACGTCGAGCCCGGCGCGGGGCCGCGAATGATTCGTGCGTCCTTCGTTTGTTCCACACAGCAGGAAGCGTTATAGCTGCGAAGCTCCTTTGGATTTTCCCATCCAGGTAACGGGTCTCGCGCGGCCATTTGGCGTAGGAGTTCGCCGCCCACCTCCGGGTCAAAGAGCTGGCGAATGAATTGGTACGTCCGGTCCACGACGTCAATCATGAGCCTCTTCATCTCGGCATCATCAAATCGCGATAGCCGATCCCACGAAATGTCTCCATAGGGCGTACAGACTATGACGTCGGAGTAGTCTCCAGTCTTCGAACTGGGCGCGATACCCGCGTGCAAATCTTCCAATACTGAATTGCGAAAGCACTGTTGCACGAGGTACTTGGCCAGCCGCTCCTGGAGAATGGGATCGGCAAAAGTGGGTTTGATCGCGTCTTTCATGTTGTCCACCTCCAGCCCGAAATCCCGGGATGTCTTTTGGATCGATCTCCTTGGCCCCAATCGGTTGAGACCCGCAAGCACTCGCGTCAACTCTCGATACCACCGACGCGCGGATTCCAGCTGCCCGCGGCCTCAGAGATAGCCCCGGCGCTTCAGCACTTGTCTCACGACCGCACTTGGCTCCCGCAGTAACGCGGGCAGATGCTGATCGCCATAAATGAACTCCAGCAGATTGCGCACCGCTACCTCGTCCGATGGCATCAGCATGATGGCAGTCTGCCAAGCTTCTTTCGCCCCCTCGTAGTGCCTCGCCACAAAGTAGGCCGTGCCCAGATTGTTCCATGTTTCGTTGAGATGGAAACGGTCCGTCTTCGGGTAATTCTCGATGGCCTTCTTGTATTCCTCGATGGCGGCAGCAATTCTGCGTTGCTGCATGTGCTCGATGCCCATCAGATAATGAGCCCTCGGATGCTGGGGATTCTTTTGAAGACATTGCTGCAGATAGCTGTCGGATTGTCCCTTATCGAAATAGCGGTACACAATAGCCAATCGACAAAGCACTTCAGCGGACAAGCCAGCAATCTTTTCCGCCTCCTTCATCCACTGCAATGCTTGGTGATGATTGCCTTCCTCGGCTGCAGCCATCGCCTGAACAATTTCCCGGAATATTTTCTTGCAACAAAATTTGTACTTGGACCCCGACGCGCACGGGCACAGATCATAACTGTCGGGGATCATGGCTGTTGCGGACTCGCCTTCATCCGATCTGGCGCTGTGACCGGGAACCGGCGATACGCCAAAGCCTTGCTTCGCAAAGTCTTCCAGAAACGGCGCCGCATACGCTGCGATTTCCGGCAAGGGCATCTCCTCGACTTGAATACCCAAGGACTGTGCCACTTGTCCAATCACCGCGCCGCAAGGGTCCCCCTTCGGAACCGTCAGACGAGCCGGCCAGGATGTCTTGCTCTGGAAGCCGTTCCTGAGCAAGCCTTCGGCCGCCTTTGTGGTCATGCTCTCTCCCGTCACGATTTCAAACCCGTGGACGTGAAGACTGGGGGCTTCGAGGATCGCATAGATATCGGCCGGGCTGGTCTTGATCATCGCGTCCGTGCGCGCAACAACCCACTGACCATCCATCGGTTCCCATGGCTGGCCTGCCGCAAACTGGACCGGGGTGCGATGCGGAGCTTGCGCGCGAGCCTGGCAAGACCACGATCGAAGGTCTCGACGCGCGCTGACCCATGCGACGAAGCGGCAATCATCGCATCGCCGAAATCTATTCCCTCCCTTGTACCAGGGCACCGGTAAGCGTCATCCCGATACCGTCTTGTAGTTGAGCGATTGAGCGGCGAAGGTGTCTACTTGTTTCGAGGGTGGACACTATGGTGGTCAAGAGGGAGTTTGAGGCAACGGCGGCGGCCAGTGGGCGTTGTGGTCGTTACCGCAAGCATTCGCTGGAATTGAAGCGGGCGATTGCACAGCAGTGCCTCGTCCCGGGCACCTCGGTGGCAGGAGTCGCGCTCGCTAATCGTCGCCATTGGCGGCTTGACTCTGGTATAACTTCTGTTATACTGACGACATGAAAACGGCTATATCCATTCCTGATGGTGTCTTTCGGTCCGCCGAACAACTGGCCACTCGGTTAGGCGTGTCTCGAAGTCAGCTTTATTCGAAGGCGGTTAGTGAGCTTCTCGATAAACACCGGGACGATCTTGTGACCTCTTGCCTGAATGATATTTTTGGGCCCGGCGGAGAGCAGTCCTCGCTCGATCATGAGTCCGCCCTACTCCAACACCGATCTCTAGCCGCGAAATAACTGTTAATGCGACGCGGGGAACTTTGGTGGGCGTCGTTGTCTGACCCGTCTGGATCTGGCCCCGGTTTCCGACGACCGCTACTGATCATTTCTGCGAACAGCTTCAACGTAAGCCGCATCAACACGGTAATTGCGGCAGTTGTCACGTCGAATCTCCGACTAGCCGACGCCCCTGGAAACATTCGCCTACCAACAAAGGGCACTGGGCTTTCGAAGCCATCGGTAGTGAACGTTTCGCAAATTATCACCGTGGACAAATCGTTTCTCACAGAGCGCATTGGAAGGCTAAACACGCGATTCCTTGACGAGGTCGACGAAGGGCTTCGTCTTGTCCTGGCGCTAGGCGGACTCTGACAATTCGATGCTGCAACGCGTGATGTTCGGAAACTCTGCCGACTGCTATGTGGCACCTCGCTCATAGTATTTGAGCAATTCACCAAGCCAAGGACGACGTACCAGCGGTCGCTCTCGATGCGCAGACGACGTACGCGGCATGATCAGCACATTGCCTACACCATGGTGGTTACGCCGGAACGGTACTTCGCCGTTAGTCCGCACGGGGCGCAAACGACGCCACCTCGCCCGGCTTGTGCAGCATCTTGTCCACTTCCGCGGCGTGCACCTCCTCCGCTTGAATCATCTGCCTCCCGAATTCCTCCAAACCGACGAGCTTGCCTTCGACCAGTCGCAGCAGTTGGCGATAGAGGTCGAGCGCCTGGCCCTCGGCCTCCAGCGATTCGCGCAGCGTCGCGGCAATGTCATGCTGATGCGAGTCCAGGAACGGCCCGATGGTGAGCGCGGGGATAGTCGCCCAGCGTCGTGATCCATTCGCCCACCTGCTGGGCACGCAGGAGCGATTCATCGGCCTGGGCACGCAGCCAGGACACGATAGGTATGCGGCCAAAGACCCAAGACGAGAAAGGAATAGTGCGTGTGATGCACCACGCCCGCCAATTCGGCCTCCAGCAATCGATTTCAGCACGGCGACGATGGGTTGACATCGAGCTTCGTCATGATAGCCTCCTAGTCTTACTGTGTTAGTAAATTCAATGTATTATCCGCCCATCTTCATCTTTCGCGCAGCCTTCCGCGAAGGCCACGAATAGGGCGGCGCCGGCAACCTCGCAGCGTTCCGTCTCCTCGAACTCGCTGACCGCCCAGACCAGGTTACGATCCAAGCTTGGCCGCTCCCGGAAATAGAAGATCTGGTCAAAACGCTGACCGCATCGTTGCTCGATCAGCTGGCGCTTATCCACCAACACGCCGAGGCGATGTCCAACGCGAATCTGCGACTGCCGTTCCCGCAGGAGTCAGGAGGCGGGGCGGCGGCGGAGCCCCATTCGAATACCGATCTCCACACGACGCCCGCCATGTTGGACAAGTGCCTCACAGACACACGCGCGGATCATCCCCAGACCGGGCCAATCGACGCGGCCGCCGACGGTCCTCGAAGCCGAGGATTCGCGCTATTGAATGCCGCGGCCGTCAGAGGCCGGCTAAGCATTTGTGCGCGCGGAGCGGCGCCATTGGTGATCGAGATACCGGATGCACACGTATCTCGCAGCCGGTCCTATCGTGCAACGCTCAAGGTCGAGGGCCACGTCGACGGCTTGCGCTGGCACAATCTGGCCTTCTCGGTGCACGGCGAACTACTCGCTCGTCCCGAGGCAGCAAGTGATGAGGGCTCCGGCAAGCGCTTCTTCAGTGGGAAGGTGGACGCCAAGATCTTCCTGAAACTGCTACCGCACTTCGTCGAGCGATCTATTTGTGTTTTTGAGCTGCACGAGTTCGTCGATCCGCTCGCTATACCGGGCAAAGGCTCGTCCTATGAAATGTGCGCGTTCGAGTTCGTTCGCAAGGCCGACGCTGGGTTGTTTGCGGAGTAAGCACGCAGATTGAACGGCATCGAAGGCGTTTCGCATGGCGTAACCGCGTGTGAATGGCCGCTCTTCGGAACATCGATCGACTGGTCAGGGTCGAAAGCGCCGGTTCGGCACCTTGACCAGCGGACTTTCGCGCTGCCTTTCACTCCGGCCGGCGACCATTGTCCCTGCCGGTCCGCTTTCTCCCTCCAGCCGGCGATCATGGCTGAGGGATCCGATCGTAGCCGAGCGATCTCAATCGCTTCCTGGAAGCCCTTCAACGCGGCCGGCCGACTCAGCTCGGCGTCTGCGGCGAGCTTGGCTTCGCCTTGGCCGACGGCTTCGGCGACGTCAGGTCGTGTCAAGATCTCGTAGGCAATCTGCCGGGCTGTCCGCGGGGAGTAGCGGGCACGAACGGCAGCCGCCGCGCCGTTGCGGTCGATGAGGTATTCCTGCACGAAGCGGGCGTGGCGAGCATTCATAACTGATTGAATTATAACACGAAGTACCTAGTTCTTGGGACCCGGTTCGAGGCACTTCAAACGTCCGCCTTGGCCCCTCCTGAGGGCTCGGCCGCACCGGGGGTTGCCCCCTGCTTTGTTGGCTAACTTTGCGCTGCGTCAAAAGACGGCCGGCGACGCGATGCTGCATCGCACCATTTGCTGCTACGATGCCGCTCAAGAAATCCCCCTACCTATATTTCTGACTGGGAGCTTCTGATGAGTCTGCTTGCCCTTGCCCCTGTTGCCGTGATCATTCTTGGCATTGCCGGCCTCGTGCTCGCGACGCGACCGTAATACCCGCATCCGGCTGAGCCCGTCGTACGCGGCACAGCTACTTGGTTGTCGCTCGGCGAGAAGCGACTTAGTTAGCTCGTCGGTCGCCTGCACGCGGTCGCCACGCGTGCAAATCATTCGTGCTGAGGTGGACCTGCTTGCGCGGCGGCGCGAGCTCGGAGGTCCCTTTCTGAGTACTCGGCCCCAGTACAAGGTACTAAAGACGGAACCAGGGAGCCTGGCTCCCAAAGGGGGTCATGGCCCTGCAGAGTGCTTGTGTGGATGCGCCTTCCCAGGGTGGTGCCCAAAATCAAAGGGGGTACCTTCTGCCTGGCATTTAGCCCGAGGCACTTCAAACGCCCCGCTTCCGAGCTCAAGTGGCCCATCGAGTGTCACGGATCTGCGGCACAATCGGCCGCTGCACCGACGCCGTGGCTCGAATCGGAACGGCGGCGGAAGGTTCGCGATCCAATTGACTCTACCCCAGCGGAGGTCCCATGTCGCACTACATCGACGCCATCGTTATCCCCGTTCCCCGTGCCAACCTCGACACGTACAAGCGCGTGTCGGCGGAATGGGGCAACGCCCACATGCGCCACGGTGCTCTGTATTACTCCGACTCGATCAGCGACGACGCCCAGCCCGGCAAGCTCACCTCGTTTCCCCAAGCCGTGCAGCTCAAGGACGGTGAGGTGATCGCGTTGGCGTGGGTCGTGTATCGGAACAAGGAGGATCGCGACCGCATCAGCAAGGCGGTCATGGAGGATCCGCAGCTCAAGGAGTCGATGGACCCCTCGAAGATGCCTTTCGACGGCAAGCGCATGTTCTGGGGTGGGTTCGAGACCATCATCGGGCTCGCGCCCAATCGCTAGGACCACGGAGGATCAGCGCGCGAGTGACTCCTTGAACACTCGCCGTCCAAGGTGCGGCGCCCGGCCCCCTACTCGAGGGCCCGCGCCCGTGTCGCGTCGAACGGATGATCGATCAGCGCCTCCATCCGCGCCACGAACTGTACGGTGCGGGGCAGCTCGGCGTGAACCTCGAACGCAGCCTCGTCTGTCCATCGCGAGTGGATCCAGAACAGCCGCGGATCGCGTACGGAGCGATACGCCTGGATGGCGAGGCAGCCAGGTTCGTCGCGCACGCTCGCGGTTTGCTCGCGCAGAACAGCCGCGACCGCCGCTTCGTGACCTTCGCGTGCATGGAAGCGGGCGAAGATGAACAACTCCATCGCTCCTCCTTCGAGGCACCTCGAACTGAGAACAAGCTCGAAGCAGGGGGGTACCAACTGCGGAGGAAGGGTACCCCCTAGCACCCCCTGAAGCCTTGGGCACGACGCACCTCAAACGCCCGCTTCGACCTCGAGGGTGGTACCTCGTCGACGTACAAAGTGCTGAGAACGAGGCCGACGCAAGGATACCCTCCGCCCTGCAGGGTGCACCTGAATGCACCTTTCCAGGGTGGTCCCCAAAATCAAAAGGGGGGGTGCCTTGTACCCGCCTTTTGTGCCTTGTGCGCCGTTCTGGCGCTCAGCGGGGAGCGCGGGCGGATGGTCTAGTCCAGCCACGTCCTGCTCCTGTCGATGAACGAGGTGGATTGCCTCGCTCAGCAACGTCGCAGAATCGGATCTATGACCTGCTGTTCGAGCTCGCCGCTGAAAAGCTGCGCACCATCGCCGCCGACCCCAAGCATTTCGGGGCGCAGATCGGCGTGACGTTGGTCGCGCACGCCTGGGGGTTCGGCGTTGACACGTTACACGAAACCATCGTTCGCCTGAAGGCGAAGGATTTCAACCATCCCCGATACGGACACTAATCACGTCGCCGGTTCCGGGGCTTCCCGAGCATCCCGGCGCACAATCCGCTGTCACGGAGGGGGTCGGCCGGCCGTATCACAATCACGGCCAGGTAGACAACGAAGCCAACCGCGGACCAGACGATCTGCTGCACGCGGATCACGAGCGCGAAAAGGAGGCCGAGCGAGGGATCGAGCCCGGCGAGCGACATCGCCAGCATCCGCGCCCCCTCTTGTGCTCCGAGTCGCAGCGGGATCAAGAAGGAGAGGAGGTCGATGGCCGTCGCCACGAGAAACACCACAAGCACCGTCTGCGCTTGGAACGCGACTCCCAGCCAGCCCAGGAAGATAGCTATCTGCAGCGCGCTTACCGCGTTACCCGCCGCGTTAAGCGCGACCGAGGCGCCAAAGGCCCCGGGCTCGTCGGCGTGGAAGGCCGCGAGGCGGCGATCCACTGCCGCCCCGCCATCCGCAAGGCGTTCGGCGCGCGCTGGGCCGACCATCCGGCGCAGCACTGCGTGGTTGGCGAGGAACGCAGCCACGCGTCCCCGACGCTGGAGCCAGAAGAAACAGGCGACACCAATTCCGACGAGCGCAGCGGCGGCCGCGACCCCAGCCCGCGTTCCGCCGGAGAGCGGTGCCGCGGCGAGGATGACGGCGACGCCGCACATCCCCACGATTGAATCCGCCACCGCAGAGGCAAGTCGGTCCAGTGTGATCGAGGCGACCACCTCGACGGCCGGGATGTCACGAAGCAGAACACCCCCACGCGCCACGTCCCCCCCTACGATCGTTGTCGGCGTCGCGAAACTCACGGCGTAGCCGGCAAGGAACGCACCAAACAGCCGCGGCCAGCTCGGAGCGTTACTTCGGCTGAAGCAGCGATGCCAGGCAGCCGTGTGCATTGCGTGCTCAAGCACTGCGAGCGTCACAATGATCACGGCGCCCCAGCCGAGGCGGAGCGAGTCCTCCCACAGCGTCCGTACGCCGATCCGCTCGATGAGGAAAGCAAGGCACACTGCACCCGCGAGGAGCAGTCCTGCGTGGACGGTTCTCACGGCCGCGCGCGCTTCAGAGTTCTCGGATCCAGCGTCGGTTCTGGAATGCAGCCTGCAGCGACTCGAGATTGCTGCGCCTCAGCAGTCGCTTCGTCGCACGCCACAGATGGCCCGCACGGGCATCATGGATGGCATCAGCGACGCTCACTCCTACGTGCTGCATCACGCTCGCGTCGCGGAAGCAGTCGATCATGCAGCGGGTGCAGCCGTCTCGGATGTACTTCGATTCGTCGAGGTCCAGGATCGATCCGATCGGTTCCTCCCAATGATGACAGCGCCAGACCTTGAGCTCCCAATCGAGGTAAAAATAGCGGTAGCCGCCGAGGCACTCGAATCGCTGCGGCTCGCCACGCACGAAGCGCTGCATCTCCTCCAAGCCGGCTCGCGGGTTCACGACCGGGAAGTGCCGACGCAGTTGCTTCACCGCCTCGAATCGCGCCAGAAGCTCGTCGGCCGTGAAGCGAACCAGCGGGTGGTTAGCATAGCCAAGGAAGCTTGAGTTCAGATTACTGAGCGGGTAGGAGAAGGTAACGGAGGTGAATCCAAGCTCGCACAGGAACTCTGCCAGCGCGTCGAAGTCTGTGACCAGCCGGTTTATGGTGACCGAAGCAGTCACCTGAACCTCGAGGTCCCGGAAGGTCTCATTGGCCACCCGGATCCGCTCACACACGCGCGCCAGCCTGCGGTTGCCCTCATGGGCCTCCGCCGTGGAGGCGTCGATCGATATGATCATGGTCGATACCCCGGCAGCCGCGAGCTCGCGGCAGCGTCGCTCGCTCAGCTGGGAGCCGTTCGTGACAAGGAGCACCGAGATCCCCCTTCCATGCGCGTGCGCCACGATCTCGTCCAGTTGGGGGTGCAGCAGGGGTTCACCACCCGTCACGGTCAGGTAGCGGATGAAGTTGCGGTGAAGGACGTCGATCGCCACCCTGGCCGCGGCGGGGTCCACGAAAACCCACCTGTCGCGCGGGAGCTTGTCGAGGGCAAAGCAGCAGAACGCGCAGTTCGCATTGCACGCGTTTGTGATCGCGAAGACGCAATGGCCAGGTCCGCCAGTCCGGATCGTCTGTCGGAGCCACTGCCACCGTGAGTCGCGTTGCGACGCCCCCCGGACCTCTGGTAGGGGCTCGATAGAGGAGTATTCGGTCTGCATGAGCGAGCTCGCGCCGGAGGTTCGCGACGTACAGCGCTTTCAGCGCGAGCACGTTGAAAGCTAGCAAGTCGTTTTATCGTTCTTTCACTCAAACACTTAAGGTGGACGCTGTCAAGTGGCATCCAGTTTTGCGAGGGTGCGGTATGAGAATCGGGTTGTTGTCGTTGCCCGCCGAGGGATTGCTCGAGGTCACGCAGTGGATAATTGCGTGCTTGATGGTGCTTTGTGCAACAGCCTGTCGATGATTGCGGTGGCGATCACTTCGTCGTCGGCGAGAGGTTCGGTGGAGTCGCGCACCGATTCGTTCGTGGTGATAAGGATCGAGCCACGACCATAACGATAGGCCACCAGCCGAAAGAACAGGCTCGACGGAGGAACTGCAATAGAGTTCCTGCGCCGCCCCGTACAGATGAGCGAAGCCTGTCTCGCCTCGGCGAAAGCACGGCAGGCCATCAGTCGCGGTGCCGAATCGGGCAAGCCCTTCGGACTGGTTGCTTTCGGCGCGGCCAACGCCAAGGAGCTGGTCGGTAGCACCAAGGTTTCGGGGCTCACGCCAAGCACTCAGGAGGACTGGGCTCTGGCGCAGCGCTACGTGACGCTGCACGAGCGCGTGCTGAGCTTCTCCGTGCGCTGGAACGGCTTTGCGGAGACGCTCAAGCTGCCGAAGCTGGAGGGAGGCGTCGCCAACCTGCGGCAAATCGAATTGGCTGCCACGGCCGCTCGCAAGGCGCACGACCTCGCGATGACGTCGTTAGACCAACGGTCGTTCAGCGCACCGCCTTCGAGAATGGGCCACTACGCCAACGGTCATTGCCCACACCGCTCTCGAAAATGGGCCACTAGACCAACAGTCGTTTAATGGGGTCCGGCGTGTTTGCGTGGGCCACGGATGGGCCACAGATGGGCCATGGATGGGCCACAGGTGATCAACAGTGAAAGGAAAACCAGATAACTGCTTGAAGGAAATGGCGCGCCCGACAGGAGTCGAACCTGTGACCTTTGGCTTCGGAAACCAACACTCTATCCAACTGAGCTACGGGCGCGCGGCCGTGCATTTTACCGTGCGGGTCGAACGAGCGTCCACCTGCGTTTGGGTGCCAGGGAGCGGCCCGGTATAATGAAATGTCATTCGGGCCGGGCCCGAAACGCCGCGCGAGACGACCCGCCCGGAACGATTTCCCCCCGCAAACCGACCTCGCGGCACCGCCCCCGGATCAGGAACGCTCATGCAACAGCAAGGTCAACACGTCTCCCCGATCAAGAACTGGAAACAACTCGTCGTCGTGGTCGTGCTCGCGTTCGTCGTGCCGATCGCCCTGGCGGTGCTGATATCGCAATGGGTCACGAGCGGAAGCAAGGGCATGCATGAAGACGAGAGCGCGATCATCAAGCGGATCCAGCCCGTGGGCGAGGTGGTCCTTGCGCCGCCGAGCGGCCCGAAAGGACAGCTCACCGGCGAGCAGGTGTATGGACAAGTCTGCAAGAACTGCCACGAAGGCGGTCTCGCGGGGGCGCCCAAATTCGGCGACGAGGCAGCCTGGGCGAAGGTGATTGCGCAGGGACAGGCGGTGGCGGTCGATCATGCGCTGAAGGGAATCCGCGCGATGCCGGCGAAAGGCGGAAATCCGGATCTCGACAACGTCGAGGTCGAGCGCGCCGTCGTCTACATGGCGAACAAGTCCGACGCCAAGTGGAAAGAGCCCACGGCGCCAGCCGCGGCAGCCGGCGGCGAGCGCAGCGGCGAGCAAGTCGTGCAGGTCACCTGCGGCAAGTGTCACCAGACCGGCGAAGGCGGCGCGCCGAAGATCGGCGATCGCGCGGCGTGGAGGGAGCGTGCGAAGAAAGGGTACAAGGTGGTCCTCCAATCGGCGCTCAAAGGCCACGCCGGAATGCCGGCGCGCGGCGGGATGGCCGAGTTGTCCGACGTCGAAATCGGCCGCGCCGTCCAGTACATGATGAATTCGGGCGCCGAGCAGCCGGTGACGGCGGCAGCGCCTGCGGCGGGCGCTCCCGCTCCCGCCGCGGCGGTGGCGACGAAGGCCGACGGCAAGAAGATCTTCGAGACGACGTGCGTCGTCTGTCACGGAACCGGCGTGGCCGGCGCGCCGAAATTCGGCGACAAGGCGGCATGGGCGCCGCGGATCAAGACCGGCATCGACACGCTGTACAAGGTTGCGCTCACCGGCAAGGGTGCGATGCCGCCAAGGGGCGGCAACAAGGACCTGCCGGACGCTGACGTGAAGGCCGCCGTCGATTACATGGTGGCGGCGGCGAAATAGACCCCGCGGGAACGTTACGGCGCAGCGACAATCCGTCGCCGTCGCTGTACGAAGAAGCAGCAAACGAAAAACGCGGCTCGGTGGCCGCGTTTTTCGCTTCGACCCCCGCGCCCGTCAATCGCCGATCGATAGCGACTCCGTCACTTCCGATACTTCGGCATCGGCGTCGCCACGCGTCACGTCCCGCTCGCAAGCGAGCTGCGACAGGTAATCGGCCGTGATGTCGCCGGTGATGTACTTGCCGTCGAAGCACGACGCCTCGAAGTGCATGAGCTTCGGATTGGCGGCGCGGACCGCGGCCTTCAGCGCCTCGAGGTCCTGGTAGATGAGGAGATCGGCGCCGATCTCGTCGCGCGATCTCGGCCTCGGTGCGTCCGGTGGCGACGAGCTCGCGCTGGTTCGGCATGTCGATGCCGTAGACGTTCGGAAAGCGCACCGGCGGGCTCGCCGACGCGAAGTACACCTTCGCTCGCGCCGGCTTCGCGCGCCATCTGCACGATCTCGCGCGACGTCGTGCCGCGCACGATCGAATCGTCGACCAGCAGCACGACCTTGTCCTTGAACTCCATGCCGATGGGATTCAACTTCTGGCGCACGCTCTTCTTGCGCATCGCCTGCCCCGGCATGATGAACGTGCGCCCGATGTAGCGGTTCTTGACGAAGCCTTCGCGATACGTGAGGCCCAGCGTGTTCGCGAGCTGCAGCGCCGACGGGCGGCTCGAATCGGGAATCGGGATCACGACGTCGATGTCCTGCGCCTCGGGCATGCCGCGGATCTTGTTCGCGAGCTGCTCGCCCATGTTGAGCCGCGATTCGTAGACGGACGTGCCGTCGATCACCGAATCGGGCCGCGCAAGGTAGACGAACTCGAAGATGCACGGCGCGAGGACCGGATTCTCCGCGCACTGGCGCGCGTGGAACTGGCCCGCCTGGTCGACGTAGATCGCCTCGCCCGGCGCGACGTCGCGCAGCACCGAGAAGCCCAGCGCTTCGAGCGCCACCGATTCGCTTGCGACGACGTACTCGGTGCCGCCCATCGCCTCGTTCACGCCGATGATGAGCGGCCGGATGCCGAAGGGGTCGCGGAACGCGACGAGACCGTAGCCTGCGATCATCGCGACGATCGCATAGGCGCCGCGGCAGCGCTTGTGCACGCCCGCCACTGCGGTGAAGATCGCGTTGGCGTCGAGCCGCGCGTGGTGCGCCGCTCGCTCGAGCTCGAGCGCCAGCACGTTCAGCAGCACTTCGGAGTCGGAATTCGTGTTGACGTGGCGGAAGTCGAGCTGGAAGAGTTCGCGCTTCAGCGCCTCGCTGTTGGTGAGGTTGCCGTTGTGCGCGAGCGTAACGCCGAACGGCGAGTTGACGTAGAACGGCTGCGACTCGAGCTCGGAGGCGCGCCGACCCGGCGGTCGGGTAACGGCAGTGGCCGATGCCGAGATTGCCCTTGAGGTCGCGCATGTTGCGCGTGCGGAACACGTCGCGCACGTAGCCGCTCGCCTTGTGCATGTGGAACATCGCGCCTTCGCTCGTCACGATGCCGGCCGCGTCCTGGCCGCGATGCTGCAGCAGCAGCAGCGCGTCGTAGAGCATCTGGTTGACCGGCGTGTGTCCGACGACGCCTACGATTCCGCACATGGCAGAGCTTCTCCGTTGGGCGTCCATGCGGCGGTGGTCGCCCCGGCGCGCGGGGGGGGCATTCCCGGTGCCGAGTAATCGAGGCGTTGCGCCCATTCGGACGGCAGGTACGGCCGGAGCGCAAGCGCCGCCTCGGCGAGCGGCGCGCCGAGCAACGAATTCTGCCACCAATCCTGTTTGGGCATCGTCGTCAGTCCCGCGATCAGCACGAACGCCATCACCGCAAGCACCCCGCGCGCCACGCCGAACAGACCGCCCAGGAAGCGATCCACGAATCCGAGGCCGACCGCGTGCACGGCACTCCGCAGCATCCACGCGACGAATGCACCCGCGATCAGCACGACGACCAGAACGAGCGCAAACGCAATCACGTGGCGCACGACAGGCGTTACGGGCAACCCCGACAACATCTGCGCGACAGCTCCTGCGTACGTGATTGCGGCAACGAATCCGACGACCCACGCGGCGATCGAGATCAGCTCGCGAATGACGCCCCGGACAAACGCGAGCAACGTCGACAGAAACAGGATCGCGAGCACGATAACGTCGAAGCCGGTCATCGGACGTGTTCCCATCGCGCGGGCGAGCGCGGGATCACCCGACGCTATTTCGCCATGACGACAATGCCGTTCCAGCCGTCGGCCTTGAGCTTGGCGCGCGCCGCGTCCGCATCGGCCCGGGCCGAATACCCGCCGATCCGCACCCGCCACAGCGTCCCGCGGCTCGTCTGTACAGGCTCGACATAAGTGGAGGCGAAGCCGGCCTTCTTCAACTTGGCCGCCAGCGCATTTGCACCCTTGTCGTCGGTGAACGCCGCAAGCTGAACGGCAAAGCCTTCACCCTTCTCCGGACTCGCGGCGGCGGGCTCGGTCTTCGGTGCGGGTTGAGGCAACGACGCCGCGGGTGGTGGAGAAGGCGGTGCGGTAGCGATCGTCGCGGCGGCAGGCGCGGACGCCGGGCTTGCCACCGTTGCATCGGGCTTCGCGGCGGCCGCGGCGCTGACCTCCGCGTTGACGGTCCCTTTTGTCGTGGGGGACAGCACGCGCTGCTCAGCCTGAGCCAGCGATTTTTTCGGCGGAGCGACGTTGCTTGATGCCGGCACGCTCGCCGCGCCCGTTGCCGCAGGCTCGGGAATCGCAGCCGCTTCGGGTGCGGGTGCGACAGCCGGGGTCGTTGCGCCTGACGCGGCGCCATCGGGCTTCGGTTCCGGCTTGGATTCCGCCTTGGGCTCGGATCTAGCGTCGCCCTTCGTAGGCGACTTCGGCGACGTCTTCGCGTCGCTCGCGTGTCCCGTAAGCCGGTTGACGAATTTGCCCTCGTCGACGGGCGGGATCTGCACTGAAACATCGTCGCCCAGCGGCTTCGGTTCCTTTTCGAGCAACAGCGGCAGGATGACCGCCGCGGCGAGCGCCAGCACGATCGCGCCGACCAACCGCCGGCGCGCTTTCTTCTTCAGCTCCTCGACCGCGAGGTCTGCACTGTCAACGTTGCGCTCACCCATGCTTTGCCGCCACCGTCGCTCCAGGCTTCAACGCCGCGAGCGCCGCACCGACCGTCAGGAACGACCCGAAAACTATAATTCTATCAGCTTCACCTGCTGCACTGCTCGCGGCGCGAAGGGCTGCCCCGACGTCGTCGAAGACACTGATCTTGTCGGGCGGAACCCCGCTCCGCACGAGCACCACATGCAGCATCGCGGCGGTCGCACCGCGCGGTCCCGGCAGCGTGGCGACGTGCCAGCGGTCGATGCGCGCACGGACCGCCTCGACGACGCCGGCGATGTCCTTGTCCGCGAGCATTGCGAACACGGCCGTCGTCTGCGGGTGGAATCCCATGGTTCCCAGCGCGTCGGCGAACACGCGCGCGGCCTGCGGGTTGTGCGCGACGTCGAGCACGATCGTCGGGCGTCCCGGCGAGCACCTGGAAGCGCCCCGGAAGCTCGACGGCGACGAGCCCGTCGCGGACGGCGCCGGCGCCGACATGGACGCGCTCGCGCAGGAAATCGAGCGCCGTGATCGCGGTTGCCGCATTGAGCGAGCTGGTCCGCGCCGCGCAGCGCCGGATGCGGCAGCCCGTAGCGGCGACCGCCCGGCCCCCAGTACTCCCACTGCGCGCCTGCGGCGGTGTAGCCATAGTCGCGGCCGACGATCGACACAGGCGCTCCCAATACCTGCGCATGCGCGAGCAGCGATTGCGGCGGGCAGGGCTCCCCGCAGACCACCGGGCGACCGGCGCGGAAGATGCCCGCCTTTTCGCGCCCGATGTCCTCGCGCGTCGGTCCGAGATAGTCGACGTGATCGAGATCGATGCTCGTCACGACGGCGACGTCCGCATCGACGATGTTGACGGCGTCGAGCCGACCGCCCAGGCCCACTTCGAGCACCACGGCATCCGGTGCGGCGCGCGCGAAGAGCCACAGCGCCGCGAGCGTGCCGAACTCGAAATACGTGAGCGGGACGGCGGCGCGCGCATCCTCGACCGCGTTGAAGGCGGCGATGAGCGCGTCATCGGCGACCGGCACACCGGCGATGCGCACGCGCTCGTTGTAGGCGAGCAGATGCGGCGACGTGTACAGGCCGGTGCGGATAGCCCGCGCCGCGCAGCATCGGCTTCCAGCAGTGCGCAGGTCGAGCCCTTGCCGTTGGTGCCGGTGACGGTGACGACGGGGCACGACAGCGAGGCTTGCATGCGCGTGCCAACCGCGCGGACGCGGTCGAGTCCCATCGCGATGGCCTTGGGATGCAGCGTCTCGAGATACGCGAGCCAGGCGGCGAGCGTGGTGGGGCGGTGCATGGAGAGCGAGGATCAGGACTCGACTATTCCGCGACCGCCGCGGAGCCGCGTCAAGCTGCCCGGCGAATCGACTCTGATGCTGTCTTCAACTCGCCGGCGCCGGTTCTTTGGACAACATGGCGAGCAGCCGCGCGAGCTCGTCTCGCAGCTGGCGGCGATCGACGATCATGTCGATCGCGCCCTTTTCGATCAGGAACTCCGCGCGCTGGAAGCCCTCGGGCAGCTTCTCGCGCACCGTCTGCTCGATGACGCGCGGTCCGGCGAAGCCGATCAGCGCGCCGGGTTCGGCGAGCACCAGGTCGGCGACAAAGGCGAACGACGCCGACACGCCGCCCATCGTGGGATCGGTGAGGACCGACACGAACGGCAGCCGCGCCTTCGTCAGCTCCTGCAGCACGGCCGTCGTCTTGGCCATCTGGAACAGCGAATTGACGCCCTCCTGCATCCGCGCGCCGCCCGACGCGGCGATGCAGACGAAGGGCACGCGGTTCTCGTAGGCGACGCGCACGCCGCGCACGAAGCGCTCGCCGACGACCGAGCCCATCGAGCCGCCCATGAAAGTCGAACTCGAAGCAGGCAAGCACCAGCGGCACGCTCTTGATGCTTCCCTGCATCACGACGAGCGCGTCCGTTTCGCCCGTCTCCTCGAGTGCGGCGGCGAGCCGCTCCGGATATTTCTTCTGGTCCTTGAACTTGAGGCTGTCGACGGGCACGACCTCTGAGCCGATCTCGAACCTGCCCTCGGGGTCGAGAAGCTGGTCGATGCGCTCGCGCGCCGGAACGCGCGTGTGGAATGCGCACTTCGGGCACACGAAGAGGTTCTTCTCGAGATCGGTCCGGTAGAGCACGGCTTCGCACGCGGGACACTTGACCCACAGCCCCTCGGGCACCGCGGTCTTGCGTCCGCCCGGCGTGCTCTTGATGCGCGGTGGCAGAAGCTTCTGCAGCCAGGTCATCCCGTTATCCCCTTCGTCAACGACGCTCGACCGGCGCGGATGCGAATCGGTTATGCGGCGCGCTTCTGCATCGAATCGAGCGCGCTGCGGATTCCCGCGAGCCACGCGCCGGCGCGTTCCGGTGCGGCGGCAGCCGGCCCGGCCTCGATTTCCTGGATGATGCGGCTGCCGATGACGACGGCGTCGGCGTGGGCCGCGATCGCCTGCGCGCTCGCCGCGTCGCGGATGCCGAAGCCCACGCCGACCGGCAGCGCGACGTGCTTGCGGATTTCGGCGAGCTTGCGCGCGACGTCCGCGGTGTCGAGGTGGCCCGCGCCGGTGACGCCCTTGAGCGACACGTAGTACACGTAGCCGCGCGCGATCTTCGCCACGGTCACGATGCGCGCCTCGGGCGTCGTCGGCGACAAGAGGAAGATCGCCGCGATGTCGCGTTCGGTAAGCAGCGCGGCGAACTCGCCCGCTTCTTCGGGCGGGTAATCGACGACGAGCACGCCGTCGACGCCGGCCTCGCGCGCGCGATCGGCGAACGTCCCGGTGCCCATCGCCTCGATCGGATTCGCGTAGCCCATCAGCACGACCGGCGTCACCGTATCGGTCTTGCGGAACGCAATGACCGTCGCCAGCACGTCCTTCAACCCGACATGCTGCGCGAGCGCGCGCTCGGATGCACGCTGGATCACCGGGCCGTCGGCCATCGGGTCCGAGAACGGCACGCCCAATTCGATCACGTCGGCGCCCGCGGCGACGAGCGCGTGCATGATCGGGAGCGTGAGCGCAAGCGAGGGGTCGCCGACCGTGACATACGGGATGAGCGCCGTGCGGCCGCCGGCGCGAAGCTTCGCGAACGTGGCGTCGATGCGGTTCAAGCGCGCTTTTTTCCGCGGACGTCCGGATCGCATTCGGGACGGCAGTAGAACTTGAGCCCCGAGCGCTCGGCCACCGTGTTCATGTCCTTGTCGCCCCGGCCGGACAGGTTGACGAGCAGGATGTGGTCCTTGCCCATCGTCGCCGCGAGCTTCGCCGCGTACGCCAGCGCGTGCGCCGATTCGAGCGCGGGAATGATGCCCTCGATCCGGCAGCAGTCGTGGAACGCCGCGAGCGCCTCGTCGTCGGTGATCGACACGTACTCGGCACGCCGGCTGTCCTTGAGCCAGGCGTGCTCCGGGCCGACGCCGGGATAGTCGAGTCCGGCCGAGACCGAATGCGTCTCGAGGATCTGGCCGTCGTCATCCTGCAGCAGGTACGTGCGATTGCCGTGCAGCACGCCCGGGCGGCCGGCGAGCAGCGAGGCCGCGTGGCGGCCGGTCGCGATGCCCTCGCCCGCGGCCTCGACGCCGATGAGCTTCACGGCGTCCAGCGGAATGTACGGATAGAAGATGCCCATCGCATTGGAGCCGCCGCCCACGCAGGCAATGATCGCATCCGGCTGGCGGCCCGCGGCTTCCGGCATCTGCGTCAGGCATTCCTTGCCGATCACGCTCTGGAAGTCGCGCACCATCATCGGGTACGGATGCGGGCCGGCGACCGTGCCGATGATGTAGAACGTCGTCTCGACGTTGGTGACCCAGTCGCGCATCGCCTCGTTCAGCGCGTCCTTCAGCGTCTTCGAGCCCGATTCGACCGGCACGACCGACGCGCCGAGGAGCTTCATCCGGAACACGTTCTGCGCCTGCCGACCCACGTCCTCCGAGCCCATGTAGACGACGCATTCCATGCCGAAACGCGCGGCCACCGTCGCGGTGGCCACGCCGTGCTGGCCGGCGCCGGTCTCGGCGATCACCCGGCGTTTGCCGAGGCGCGAAGCGAGCAGCGCCTGGCCGACGCAGTTGTTGATCTTGTGCGCGCCGGTGTGGTTCAAATCCTCGCGCTTGAGCCAGATCTGCGCGCCGCCGACCTGCGCCGACCAGCGCTTCGCGTGATAGACGGGCGATGGACGACCCACGTAATGCGCAAGCTCGTCTTCGAATTCGGCGACGAATCCGGGATCGTGGCGGTAGCGCGCGTACTGCGCCTTCAGCTCGTCGAGCGCGCGGATCAGCGTCTCGGCGACGAACACGCCGCCGTACGGGCCGAAGTGGCCGCGGGAATCAGGAAGATCGTACATCTGCATGGCGCACTTCCTCGATGAACGCGGCGATTCGCGCGGGGTCCTTGATGCCCTTGATCGGGTGTCCGGCACCGTCGACAGCCTCGACGCCGCTCGACACGTCGACGGCCCACGGCCGCACCCGACGGATCGCCTCGCCGACGTTGGCGGTCGTGAGCCCGCCGGAAAGGATCAGCGGCCGCGGCAGCTCCTTCGGCAGCACACCCCAGTCGAACGTCCGCCCCGTGCCGCCCGGCAGCCCGCTCGCCGGGGGCGCATCGAACAAGAGCCCCGCCGCATCGGCATACCGTCCCGCGTATTCTAGCAAACCGGTTGCCTCGCTCCCCGCTGCGACCGGCACCGCCTTCACGTAGGGCCTCCCGAAGTCGCGACAGAATTCCGGCGCTTCCCGCCCGTGGAATTGCAGTACGTCGATCGGAACGGCTGCCAGCGTCGCTCGCACCTGCGCGGGCTCGGGATCGACGAAGAGCGCCACGACCGACACGAACGGCGGCAGCGCGTGCGCGATCGCGCGCGCGCGTTCGGCGGTCACCACGCGCGGCGACCCTTCCCAGAAGACGAGCCCGATCGCGTCGGCGTCCGCGCGCGCGGCGGCGACGCCGTCCTCGACCCGGGTGATGCCGCAGATCTTGACGCGCGTGCGCATCCGTATCTCGTGGTTCGTCATGCGAGGGGCAGCGGAGCCTGGCGCCGCGTCGGCGGCAGGCCCCATTTCGCATCGTAGTCGGCTCCGGTCAGGTACAGCCCATCGGGCGCGAACGTCGGCGCCGCGCGCGTGCGATCGCGAGCGGCGAGGAGATCGGCGACCCAGGTCGCGGGCCGCTTGCCCGCGCCGACGTACACAAGCGCACCGACGATGTTGCGGATCATGTGATGCAGATACGCATTGGCCGAGAAATCGAAGCGAACGAAATCGCCGATGGTGGCGATCGCGATCGCCGACAACGTCTTCACCGGCGATTTGGCCTGGCATTCGGCGGCGCGAAACGCCGAGAAGTCGTGGGTGCCGGCGACGGACCGCGCGGCCTCGCGCATCGCGTCGCGTCGAGTGGACGATGGTACCAGCCCACGCGGCCGGCGAGGAGCGCCGGCCGAACGTCCCGAGCGAGGAGCAAATACGTGTAATGGCGCGACGTGGCAGCGAAGCGCGCGTGAAATTCCGCGGTAACCGGATGCTCCGCGGTAACCGGATGCGCCCACAACACCGCGATGTCGGAGGACAGATGCGAATTGACGCCGCGCACCCACGCCGTCGCGGGTCGTTCGGCGTCGGTATCGAAATGGACGATCTGCATCGTCGCGTGGACGCCGGCGTCGGTGCGTCCCGCGGCAATCGTGCGCACGGGGGCTCCGGCGATCGCGGCGACCGCGCGCTCGAGCGCGTCCTGCGCGCCCCGCCCGTCCGGCTGCGATTGCCATCCCGTGAACGTCATGCCCGCGTATTCGAGTCCGAGAGCGATCCGCATGACGACGTCGACGTGCTTCCTTGCTCAACGCAAAGAGAAACGGGCGGCGGATTGGCTCCGCCGCCCGCGTTCGTTTGTCGAAATGCGATCAGCCGAGCTTCGCGAGCAGCGACTGCGCTTCCGATTTCTGCTGGTCGTCGCCCTCGTGCAGCACTTCCTGCAGAATCTCGCGCGCGCCCTCGACGTCGCCCATTTCCTGATACGCCTTGGCGAGATCGAGCTTGGTCGCCGCGTCATGCCACTGCCCGTCGAGAACCGAGGGCGTCGGGTCTTCGAACGTCGAGCGCTCCGGATCGAACGACAGATCGAGCTTGTCGAGATCGATCGCAGCTTGCGGACGGGCGAGCGAGGGCGCAGCTCCGGCCATCGCAGGCTCCGGCTTCGGCGTGACCGGCCGCAGCGGCGCGGGTTTTTCGCTCGCGTCCAGCGTGAAGTCCATGTCGTGCGCAATCGACGGCGGCTTCGATGTGTCGACCACGCCTTCGCTCGGCGTAGCCGCCCGGTCCGCACCAAATTGCGCGAGCGCCACTGCGCCCGCCGCAGCGGCCTTCGCCTTGTCGCCGGCCGATTCGAGCGCCGACATCGTCGACGATGCGCCGCTCTTCGCGGATTTTTCGAGCTCGGACTCGGCTCCGGCGAGAATGTCAATCGGCGATTTCGGCTGCGCTCCCGACGATGGCGTGATCGAAATTTCCTCGTCGAGCTTGAAATCGAGCCCGCCGCCGGTATCACCCATGTCGCTCGCCACGTCCACCGGCACGCCGGAGTCGGGAATCGGCGCCGGTTCGGCCTTCGCACGCGGCTCGGCGGCGGTCGACGGCGCCTCGTCTGCGGCGGCCATCTTGCCGGCGGCGGCCGCAACGGCCGCAGCCGCGGCGCCAGAAGCGCCGCCCTCGGTGAACATCGGATTGTTCGGGTCGAGCTGGCGGCCCAGACCAACGGCCTTCTGCCAGACTTCACCCTGGCCCTGCGACACCGAATAGAGTTCCGCTGCGACGGTCTCGAACGCCGAAGGCTTGTTATGCTGGGCGTGGATCTCGAGCAGCTTGAGATAGATTTCCTGTCGCTGCGGATCCTTCTTGAGCGCATCCTTCAGGATTTCTTCCGCCTGCGCATCGCGCCCGTAAGCGAGATACACCTCGGCCTCGGCGATCGGGTCGACTTCGTCGGTGTCGATGTTGCCCAGGCCTTCACGGCTGAAATCGCTCGCGAGCGAATTGTCGCCCGTATTGACCACACCACCGCCCGTCGAGCCGAAGACCGTGTTGGTCTTGATGTCGGTGCCCGAGATGATGCTGTCCTCGAACTTCGTCGTCTTGCGCCGGCGCGCGGCGACGAGCGCCGCGACACCGCCGAGGATCACCAGCGCACCGCCGCCGATCGCCCACGACGGCGTATTCGCCATCAGATCGTCGAAGAATCCGGGCACCTCCTTCGGTGGCGCCTTGGTCGCGGCCTTCGGTGCCGGCTTCGGCGCTTCGGCGAGCTTCGGGGGCTCGACTTTCGGCGCCTCCGCTACGGGCGTTGCCTCGGCGGCCTTCGGCGGTTCGGCAGCCGGGGCAGGTTCGGCTTTGGGCGCCTCTTCGGCCTTTGCGGGCTCGGAGGCCTTGGTTGCCGGTGCGGGTTCCGGCGCCTTTGCGGCAGGCGCAGGCTCCGGCGCTTTGGCCGCCGGTGCGGGCGCGGTCGCGATGGGCGTTGTCGCGGGCGGCGGAGTTGGCGCCGCGGCCTTACCCTTCGTAGCTTCGGCTTGCGCCTGCAACTGGGCGCCCGTCTGGCTCTTTACCTCGGCCAGCCGTTGCAGATCCTGCACCGTCTTTTCAAGCTCGGCGATCCGCGCCTGGGCTTCCTGCAGTGCCTTGTCGCGGGCGACGGCCTCCTCAGCCGCTGCGCCGCCGCCCTTCCCTTGTCCCGCTTCGCGCGAGACCTTGAGCTGGTCGCGCCCCGCAGGCGTCGCGGGCGCCTTCTCCTCGGCGACCGTGCCGATCTTTCCACCCGTTGCTCGGCCACCCCCGCCTTCGGCGGCCGGCGCCGCGGCAGCGACGCTGTCACGATAGGCACGCCAATCCGCGGTTTGCACGCGAACCACGTTGGCCGCCTCTGAAGAAGGCGTCGAACCGGCGTCGTCGGCGCTCGGAACCGTGATGATCGCGCCGGTGCGCAGGCGGTTCATGTTCTTGCCGTCGAACGCGCTCTCGTTCGACCGGAACATCGCGACCAGCATTTGCTCCAGCGTGACGCTCGATGGCCGGTATTCGTTCGCAATCTTCGACAGCGTGTCGCCTCGCTTGACCGTGTACGTATCGCCTGCTTGCCCCACCGGTTGCTGCGCCCGCGCGGCGGCCGTCGGCGCGGCGCGTGGCGTCGCTGCGCCCGCGCGAACCGGCGCGGTCGGCTCGACCGCGACCGCCGGCATCGAGCTTCCCGGCGGGTCGAGAAGGAACGTGTAGTCGCGCACGACGCGACCCGATGCCCAATTGATCTCGACGAGCAGATCGAGGAAGGGCTCGTTGACCGCGCTTTGTGTCGTGATCTTGAGATAGGGTTCGCCGTTGCTCCCGCGTTCGAGGCTGATGCGCGCGCGCGACAGCACGCCCTGATAGGTGAGATTGTTCTGCTGATAGAGCGTCGGGTTGGCGACGCGGGCGGCAAGCGAATCGAGATCTTCTTTGGCCGCGGAGGTGAGTTCGATCTGCGCCGACAACGGCTGTCCGAGTCCCGAATTGACCGTCAGCTTGCCCAGCCCGAGCGCTGCCGCCGACCCCGGGAGGGCTAGCGCAGCTGCCAACAGGCTCAACGTAAGGATCGGTTTTCTTCGCATCCCAGCCCCTCCGAGATTTCGGATTCTGCAACCAAACATAACATCATGGGTTTAGCGGTGCAAGCTAAACCTCGGTATTAGCTTGCTTTTTCTCCGTAGCCCGCCCGCCGCCACCCATCCACTTCATGCCGCCATCCTAGCCTTGAGCGCAACCGCTAGCGGCCAGCGCTCGTCCAACTACAAGATGTTGTGCAGTCCCGCCAAGCAATGTGCGACGATTCACGACTGCGCGCCCGTGTTGCATTCGCGTCGCCACGGTCGCGAGACCGCGGTGCGAGCCAGGATGCACCCGGGCGTGCATGCATAAAACATGCGCAAACGCCGCCCGCCCGCCACGCAGTTGCCGAAGCTCCTCCAAAACAGCATTGACGCCGCAGATGTCATGGCGTCCTTGCTGCATCGGGCCGCGAGCCCGGTCAGCGCTCAAGCAGGATACGGACCATCCGCCGCAGCGGTTCGGCGGCGCCCCAGAGCAACTGATCGCCCACGGTGAAAGCCCCCAGATACATATCGCCCATGGCGAGCTTCCGCAGGCGGCCGATCGGCACCTCCAGCGTGCCGGTAACGGCAGCTGGCGTGAGCCGTGCAATGCTCTCTTCACGGGTGTTGGGAACGACCCGTACCCAGGCGTTGGCGTCGGCCAGCATCTGTTCGATCTCCCGCAGCGGAACATCGCGCCGCAGCTTGATCGTCAGCGCCTGCGAGTGGCATCGCATCGCGCCCACCCGCACGCAAATCGAGTCGACCGGGATCGCGGCGTCCGCCACGACCGAGAATCTTGTTGGTTTCGGCGCCGCCTTTCCATTCCTCGCGGCTCATGCCGTTGCCGAGATCCCTGTCGATCCACGGTATCAAACTGCCCGCCAGCGGCACCCCGAAATGCTCGCGTCGGGAACCGGTCGTCGCGCAGGATTCCGGCCACTTCGCGGTCGATGTCGAGAATCGCCGACTGCGGATCGTCGAGGAGGCTCTTCGCGGCGAGATGCGCCTCGCCCATTTGCTGCAGGAGCTCGCGCATGTTCTGCGCACCGGCCCCGGACGCGGCCTGATAGGTCATGCAGGTCATCCATTCGACGAGGTCCCGCTGGAAGCAGGCCGGCGAGCGCCATCACCATCAGGCTGACCGTACAGTTGCCGCCGATGTAGTTCCTGATGCCCTTCGCGAGGGCGGCGTCGATCACGTTGCGATTGACTGGATCGAGGATGATCACCGCGTCATCGGCCATCCGCATTGCGGACGCCGCATCGATCCAGTAGCCCTTCCATCCGGCGGCACGCAGCTTCGGCGCGACGTCGGCGGTGTAGTCGCCGCCCTGGCAGGTGACGATGACATCGAGCGCGGCGAGGGCGTTGATGTCGTGCGCACTCTTGACAGGCGGCGTCGCCCTGCCGATGTCGGGCCCCTTGCCGCCGACGGTCGAGGCCGAGAAGAACTCCGGTTCGATCAGCTCAAAGTCGCGCTCGGCGCGCATCCGCTCCATGAGCACCGACCCGACCATGCCGCGCCAACCGACGAAACCGACTCGCATTGCGCCCACCCTTTTCCGAAGCCCCGCGTCCCGGCCCGCCCCCGGGACCGCTCGCGGAGGCGACAGCGGAACCGAGGCGACCGGTCAGGTCGTCTTGATCGACGTGATTTTCGAGCTGCGGCCGCGCGTAGTGACCGTGCGCGCGCCGGCGTCCGCGCCGCATGAGCGCCGCAGGGCCGCCCCAAGGCGCGAATTGCTCCCCCTCGGAGGGCAGCGCAGCGGCGACAGCCGCAAGCGTGGGGACGCCCAATACCTGCATGGCGGGGCGAGGACCTGCAAACCGGCGGGGCAACCGTCCATAACTTCCCATCCTAGCATGGATCAAGCGCCATGTTGCAATGCAGCAACGACGGCGTCGCCCATCGCGCGTGTCCCGACCACGCGCTCGCCCGCGAGCGCGATGTCGCCGCTGCGCTGTCCGGACCGCAAAACCGCGCGCACGGCGCTCTCGATGCGGTCGGCCAGGTCAGCGCGCGCGAACGTGTAGCGGAACATCATCGCGAGCGACAGGATCGTCGCCAGCGGATTCGCCTTGTCCTGCCCGGCGATGTCGGGCGCCGAGCCGTGGATCGGCTCGTAGAGGCCCTTGCCCGACGCGTCGAGCGACGCGGAGGGCAGCATGCCGATCGACCCGGCGAGCATCGAGGCCTCGTCCGACAGGATGTCGCCGAAGAGATTGCCGGTCACGATCACGTCGAACTGCTTCGGGTTGCGCACGAGCTGCATCGCAGCGTTGTCGACATACATGTGCGTCAGCGCGACGTCGGGATAATCGCGGGCGCTCGCGGTCACGACCTCGCGCCACAGGATGCTGGTGTCGAGCACGTTGGCCTTGTCGACCGAGCACAGCCGCTTGCCGCGTTTGCGCGCGATCTCGAATCCTACCCGCGCGATGCGCCGGATCTCGGAGGCGCCGTAGTGCATCGTGTCGTAGCCCTCGTCCTCGCCCGCGGCGTTCTTGCGCCGGCCCCGCGGCTCACCGAAATAGATGTCGCCGGTCAGCTCGCGCACGATCATCAGGTCGAGGCCGGACACGACGTCGGCCTTGAGCGTCGAGACCGCCGCAAGCTCGGGATAGAGCAGCGCCGGGCGCAGATTTGCAAACAGTGCCAGCGCCTTGCGAATCCCGAGGATCCCCTGCTCCGGCCGCAGGGCGCGCGGCAGCGCGTCGTATTGCGGACCGCCGACCGCGCCGAGCAGCACGGCATCCGCCGCGCGAGCGAGCGCGAGCGTCGTCTCCGGGAGCGGATGCTTCGCGGCGTCATAGCCCGCACCGCCGATCGGCGCCGATTCCGTCTCGATCGGCAGCCCTTCGCGATGAAGCGCGTCGAGCACTTTGACCGCTTCGCGGACGATCTCCGGGCCGATGCCGTCGCCAGCCAGGACGGCGATCTTCATGGGTGCCGCGCGAGCGGGTCCCGTCGGGCTCCTAGGCGAGCCACGGCGCTTCGCTCAGGCGCTTCGCCTCGAAGGCGCGGATTTCTTCCGCGTGCTCGAGCGTGAGGCCGATGTCGTCCAATCCATTGAGAAGGCAATGCCTGCGGAAAGGCTCGATCTCGAAGGCGAACGTCATCGAGCCGTCGGGCGCCGCAACGGTCTGCCGCTCGAGGTCGACAGTCAAGCGGAAGCCGGGGAACGCCCCGACTGCGGCGAATAGCGCGTCGACCTCCGCCTCGGAAAGCGCGACGGGCAAGAGGCCGTTCTTGCAGCAGTTGTTGAAAAAGATGTCGGCGTACGACGGCGCGACCAGCGCGCGAAACCCGTAATCGACGAGCGCCCACGGCGCGTGCTCGCGCGAGCTGCCGCAACCGAAATTGCGGCGCGCGAGCAGGATCTGCGCGCCCTGATACCGCGGATCGTTGAGGACGAAGTCGGGGTTCTTCTGCCGGCCCGCAGACTCCATCCCCGGCTCGCCGTGATCGAGGTAGCGCCACGCATCGAACAAGTTGGGGCCGAAACCGGAGCGCTTGATCGATTTCAGGAACTGCTTCGGAATGATCGCGTCGGTGTCGACGTTGGCGCGGTCGAGTGGCGCGACGAGCCCGGTCAATGTGCGGAACGGTTGCATCAGTAGGGCTTGGTCTTTTCGGCGGCCTTCTCGACCGCGCCGCCGGCGGCCTTCACGTCCTTGCCCATGCCTTCGATGGTGTTGCAGCCGACGGCACCGGCGACGAATCCCATTAACGCGATCAACGCGGCGAGTTTCTTCTGCACCACGGTTTCCTCCCGATAGCTACGAAATCCGACGCACATCGACGAAATGCCCGGCGACCGCCGCGGCCGCAGCCATCGCGGGACTCACGAGGTGCGTGCGGCCGCCCGCGCCTTGCCGGCCCTCGAAATTGCGGTTGGACGTCGACGCGCAGCGCTCGCCCGGCGAAAGGCGGTCGTCATTCATCCCGAGGCACATCGAGCAGCCCGGCTCGCGCCACTCGAACCCGGCGTCGCGGAACACGCGATCGAGACCTTCGCGTTCCGCCTGCGCCTTGACGAGGCCGGATCCCGGAACGACCAGCGCGAGCTTGACGTTGGCCGCGACACGGCGCCCGCGCGCGACCACCGCCGCTGCGCGCAGGTCCTCGATCCGCGAGTTCGTGCACGAGCCGATGAACACCTTGTCGATCGCGATGTCGGCGATCGGCGTATTGGGCGCGAGACCCATGTACGCAAGCGCGCGCTCCATGCCTTCGCGGCGTGCCGCGTCCTTTTCCCTGTCCGGGTCCGGCACGCGATCCTCGATCGACACCACCATCTCGGGCGACGTACCCCAAGTGACCTGGGGCTTCAGCTGCCCCGCTTCGAGCGTCACGACGCGATCGAAAGTCGCTCCGTCGTCGCTGTGGAGCGTTCGCCAGTGCGCAACCGCACGGTCCCAAAGCTCCGCCGCCGGCGCGAACGGACGCCCGCGCAGATATTCGATCGTCACGTCGTCGACGCCGATCATGCCGGCGCGCGCGCCGGCCTCGATCGCCATGTTGCAGATCGTCATTCGCGCTTCCATCGACAGCGCGCGGATTGCGCTGCCGCCGAATTCGATCGCGTGGCCGGTGCCACCAGCGGTGCCGATCTTCCCGATCACCGCGAGCGCCAGGTCCTTCGCCGTGACGCCTGTCGGCAGCCTGCCATCGGCGCGCACCAGCATCGACTTCGCCTTCTTGATGAGCAGGCATTGCGTGGCGAGCACGTGCTCGACTTCGGAGGTGCCGATGCCGAATGCGAGCGCGGCGAACGCGCCGTGCGTGCTCGTGTGCGAGTCGCCGCAGACGACGGTCATCCCAGGAAGCGTCGCCCCGTGCTCGGGGCCGATCACGTGGACGATTCCCTGTCGCTTGTCGCGAAACGGGAAGTACGCCTTGGCGCCGTGCGCGCGGATGTTGGCGTCGAGGGTCTCAACCTGCAGGCGCGATATCGGGTCGTCGATGCCGCGATCCCAGTGCTGCGTCGGAGTGTTGTGGTCGGCGGTCGCGACGATCGAGCTCGGCCGCCACGGCTTGCGGCCGGCGAGCTTCAGGCCTTCGAACGCCTGCGGACTCGTCACTTCGTGGACGAGATGGCGGTCGACGTAGAGGAGCGCCGTGCCGTCCGCCTCGGTGCGGACGACGTGGCTGTCCCATAGCTTGTCGTAGAGGGTGCGCGCGAGCATGGTCGCTGATATGACCCGACCGGAGCCGACCGGTTCGCGTCCAGCTGCAAATTATAGCGCCGTCGTACGCCCTCCCGCGGGGGACGCTTCCGGCGCGAGCGGGGCGGGCAAGCCGCGCGTCGCGAGGAACTCGCCGACGGCTTCGGCGAGCCCCGGGGCGTCCGGATCGAACGGCGTCGCGAGCGTCGCCCGCAGCCAGGTGACCTGGCGCTTCGCGAGCTGGCGGGTTGCGGCAATGCCTTTGGCGCGCAGGGTCGGGGTGTCGATCCGGCCCTCGAGAAATTCCCACGCCTGTCGATATCCGACGCAGCGCATCGATGGCAGGCCGGGCGAGAGCGGGTGCTGCGCGCGCAGGCGCCGCAATTCGTCGACGAGGCCGGCTTCGAGCATCGCGTCGAAACGTTCGGCGATCGCCGCGTGCAGGCGCGCACGGTCCGCGGGAACGAGCGCGACCGCGATCGTTGGGCCGAGTCCATCGCCGGCCGCGCGCGTACCCTGGAGACGCGAGAGCGGAATGCCGGTGAGCGCGTGCACTTCGAGCGCACGCTGGATGCGCTGCGCGTCCATCGGCTCGAGCCGCGATGCGGTCGCGGCGTCGACCTTCGCAAGCTCTGCATGCAGCGCGGGCCAACCTTCGAGGGCGGCGCGCGCATCGATCGCAGCTCGCGTCGCCGGATCAGCCGCGGGAAGTGCGCTCAAGCCCTCGACCAGTGCCTTGAAATACAGCATCGTCCCGCCGGTGACGAGCGGCACGCGCCCGCGTGCGCGGATGGCCGCGATCGCAGCGAGCGCGTCGGAGCGGAAACGCGCGGCCGAATACGCGTCGGTTGGCTCGAGGCTGTCGATCAAGTGGTGGGGAATGCGCGCACGCGTCGCCCGATCGGGCTTCGCCGTGCCGATGTCCATGCCGCGATAGATCTGCGCCGAGTCGACGCTCACGATCTCGACGCGAAAGCGCTCGGCCAGGGCGAGCGCGAGCGCGCTCTTGCCCGATGCCGTCGGGCCCATCAGCAGCACCGCGGGAATCATCTCGCCCTTCGGTCAGCGGCCGCGCATGAACAACTTGTCCAGGTCCGCGAGCGTCAGCTGGTACCACGTCGGCCGGCCGTGATTGCACTGGCCCGCGCGCTCGGTCGCTTCCATTGCGCGCAGCAGCGCATTCATTTCCGGCAGCGTGAGACTCCGATTGGCGCGAACGGCCGCGTGGCAGGCCATCGTCGACAGCAGCTCGTCGCGGTGTGCAGCGAGCACCTCGCTGCCGCCGTATTCGCGCAGCTCCGACAGCACGGCCTTGGCGAGCGCTGCCGCGTCCGCGTCGGCGAGCGGCGCCGGGATCCCCCGCACTGCGAGCGTCGCGGGGCCGAGCGCGGTGATTGCGAACCCCAGGCGATCGAGCGCGTCGGCGTGCTCTTCGGCCGCGGCGACTTCGAGCGGCGATGCCGCGAACGTCGCAGGCACCAGCAGCGGCTGTATCGACACGCGGCCGCTGTGCGCGGACTTCATGCGCTCGTAGACGATCCGTTCATGCGCCGCGTGCATGTCGATCAGCACCAGCCCGGCGCGGTTCTGTGCGAGCACGTAGATGCCGTGCAGTTGCGCCAGCGCGAATCCGAGCGGCTCGCCCTCGCCGGTGTCCGGGAGGTCCGGCCCGTCACCCCGCATCGGCTCGCGCGTGCCGAACAGCCGCGCGTAAAACGCAGTCGCTTCGCCGGCCGGCAGCATCATCGCCGCCTGCTGCGGCGCGGCGTAGGGGAGCGGTCGCAGCGGCGCGACGCCCGATCCGTGCGTCGACGGTGCGAACGGCGGCGTGCGCGCGGCGGCGAGGCCGAGCTTGTCGGCGGCGGAAACCGCCGGCTGCTCCGCGCCGGTCGTAGCGAGAGCATGCTCGACCGCATGGCGGACGAACTCGTGCACCGCACCCGACTCGCGAAAGCGCACTTCGGTCTTCTGCGGATGCACGTTGACGTCGACCAGGCGTGGGTCGAGCGTGAGCCACAGCGCATACGCCGGCTGGCGGTCGTGATGCAGCACGTCGCGATAGGCCTCGCGCAGCGCATGCGCGAGCACGCGGTCGCGCACGTAGCGCCCGTTGACGAATGCATACTGGCCTGCGCCCGCCGCCGCGTAGGCTGGGCGCACGGCGAAGCCCGCGATTGCGAGCGGCCCGGCGCGCGCGTCGACCAGCGCAGCGGCTTCGACGAACCCGTCGCCGAGCAGCGCCTCGACCCGCGCGCGGCGGCCTTGCGCGAGCAGGCGGTGGACCACGCGTGCATTGTGCTGCAGCGTGAAGCCCACGTCCGGATGCGCGAGCGCGATCCGCCGGAACGCCTCGTCGCAGTGTCCCCACTCGGTCGCCTCGGTGCGCAGGAATTTCCGGCGCGCGGGCGTGTTGTAGTAGAGCTCCTGCACGGTGACCGTGGTGCCGGCGGCGAGCGCTGCGGGCGCCGTCGTTCCCACGCTGCCGCCGTCCACTTCGATCCGCCAGGCGTGCGGCCGGCCGGCGGCGCGCGATGCGAGCGCGAGGCGCGAGACCGCGGCTATGGAGGCGAGCGCCTCGCCGCGAAATCCGAGCGTCGCGATCGCCACCAGATCGTCGGGCGTTGCAAGCTTCGACGTCGCATGACGCGCCACGGCTAGGGGCAATTCCTCGCGCTCGATTCCGGCGCCGTTGTCGGCGACGCGGATCCGCTGGATGCCGCCACCGGCGAGATCGACGTCGATCTGCGTCGCGCCCGAATCGAGCGCGTTCTCGAGCAACTCCTTGAGCGCAGCCGCCGGACGTTCGACGACCTCGCCGGCGGCGATCTGATTGATCAGGTGATCGGGCAGCGCGCGGATCGCCGGCATGTCTAGCGCCGCAATCCTGCCGCCCACCGCGCATAGACGTCGTCGGCAACGGCATTGAGCCGCGCAACCCGCGCGGCGAGGTCGCGCCGGATGTCGCTCGCCGATTGCGCCGCCGCCGACGACTCCGCCGGGAGCTCGTCGATGCCCGTCGCAAGCCACGCTTCGACGAGATCAGGCGTCATTTCGACGTGACACTGAAGCCCGATGTGACGATCGTCGATCACGTACGCCTGGTTTTCGTTGTGCGTGTTCGCGAGAACGCGCGTGGCGCCAGGCGGCAGCACGAACGTTTCGTAATGCCATTGGAACGCCGTGAACGCACCGCGGTCGCCGAACCACTCGCGCCGCGCATCGGCATCCGTCGTCGCGACGTCGATCCAGCCGATCTCGGCGACCGCGGCCCGTGTCACGGGCGCGCCCAGCGCCTGCGCGAGCAATTGGCCCCCCAGGCAATGGCCGATCACCGGAACCCGTGCCGCGACCGCGTCGCGCAAGAGCGACACAACGGGCGCGTTCCATGGCAGCGCGTCGTTGACGCTCATCGGTCCGCCCATCATCGCGATGCCGGCGAACGCGCGCGGATCCTTCGGCACCGGCGCGCCTTCGTCGATCGCGATCGCCTGCCAGCGCAGGCCGCGGGCATCGAGCCAGTCGGCGAAATATGCGGGGCCTTCGGTCGGTGAGAAGCGCAGGATGGCGACGGGGCGCGTCACGGAAAATCGGAGCTTCGGCGACGGTGCGTTGCTGCGAACGCCGACTTGCGGTCACATTCCGCGGGCGATGCGGGCGTACGCGGAGTGATTGTGGATCGACTCGAAGTTCTCGGCTTCGACGGCGAATCCATCGATCCGCGGGTCGGCGGCGAGCCGCGCCGCGACGCCTCGCACCAGATCCTCGACGAATCTGGGATTGTTGTACGCGTACTCGGTCACGTATTTTTCGTCAGCCCGCTTGAGGAGCCCGTAGAGCTCGCACGAGGCTTCCTCCTCGGCGACGCGGATGATCTCGGTCAGGAACACCGTCGAGGACGGCCGCACCGATATGGTTACGAGCGAGCGCTGGTTGTGCGCCCCGTATTCGGAGATTTCCTTCGAGCAAGGGCAAAGCGACGTCACGGGTACGGCCACGGTCAGCGCCTGGCGGAACTCGCCGCCGTCGAGCTCGCCTTCGAGCCGCACTTCGTAGTCGAGGCGGCTCGCGACGCCCGAAACCGGCGCCGATTTCCGCAGAAAGAACGGGAAGGCGATCTCGACCCGTCCTCCCGGCGCCTCGAGCAGCACGACGAGCGCATCGAGGAGCTCGCGGAACGTGGCGACCGACAGCGGCGGCTCGCCGGGCGCGCTGCGCGACTCGAGCAGAGCGACCAGCCGCGACATGTGCGTCCCCTTGCGGTCCTCGGGCAGCGCAACGTAGACGTTGCAGACGGCGATCGTCGGTTGCGCAACGCCGTCGGCGTCGACGAACAGCAGCGGATACCGGAGCCCCCGGATGCCGACCTGGTCGATGGCGATGTTGCGCTCGTCCCGCCCCGATTGGATGTCGGGAATCGGGAACATTGCCTGCGGGCGCTCGGGGCGGTTCATCGGACGGATTGTAGCGAACGGGCGCCGGCTATGCAGCGGGCTTGGCGACCGCTTCCGGGCGGCGCGGTCCGAAGCGGGTCTGAATCGACTTCGCGATGCCGGCGGCATCGAGTCCGCACTCGGCGAGCAGTTGCGCGGGATCGCCGTGGTCGATGAACGCGTCGGGGAGCCCCAGATGCAGGATGGGGATCACGATCCCCTCGAGGGCGAGGGCTTCGGCAACGCCGCTTCCCGCACCGCCCATCACCACGTTCTCCTCGACGGTGACGAGCGCGTCGTGCTCGCGGGCGAGACGCATCACGAGCGCCGCGTCGAGCGGCTTGACGAAGCGCATGTTGGCGACCGTCGCGTCGAGCTCCTCCGCCGCCGCCAGCGCGTGGCGCAGCACCGCGCCGAACGACAGGATCGCGATGCGGTTCGCCCGACGGGCGCTCTGGCGGCGGATCTCCCCGCTGCCGACGGGAATCGCCGCCATCTCGCTCGCCGGGACCACGCCCGGGCCCGACCCCCGCGGATAGCGAATGGCCGACGGCGTGTCGAGCGTGAAGCCGGTGTAGAGCATCTGCCGGCATTCGTTTTCGTCGGCAGGCGCCATCACCGTCATGTTGGGTATGCAGCGCAGGTACGCAAGATCGAAGGCGCCGATGTGCGTGGCGCCGTCGGCGCCGACGATGCCTGCGCGATCGATCGCGAAGACTACGGGCAGGTTCTGCAGCGCAACGTCGTGGATCAGCTGGTCGTAGGCGCGCTGCAGGAACGTCGAATAGATCGCCACGACCGGCTTCAACCCCGCGCACGCGAGACCCGCGGCGAAAGTCACTGCGTGCTGCTCGGCGATGCCGACGTCGAAGTAGCGCGCCGGATATTCCTGCGAAAAGCGCACGAGCCCCGAGCCCTCGCGCATTGCCGGCGTGATCCCGATGACGCGCGCGTCTTTCGCCGCGATGTCGCACAGCCAGTCGCCGAAGATCTGCGAGTACGGCGGCTTGGCGGCCGCCTTGGGCGCGTAGCCGACCGCCGGATCGAACTTGGTGACTCCGTGATAGAGAATCGGATCGTCCTCGGCGCGGGCGTAGCCGTAGCCTTTCCGGGTGATGACGTGCAGCAGCTGCGGCCCCTTGAGCGCCTTGACGTTGCCGAGCGTGTGCACGAGCGTGTCGATGTCGTGGCCGTCGATCGGGCCGATGTAGTTGAAGCCGAACTCCTCGAACAGCGTGCCGGGAAGCACCATCCCTTTCATGTGCTCTTCCCAGCGCTTGGCGAGCTCCTTCACCGGCGGAACCTTCGAGAGGACTTCCTTCCCGCCCCGCCGCATCGTGTTGTAGAAGCGCGATGACAGCAACTTCGCGAGATAGGAATTGAGCGCGCCGACGGGCTCCGAGATCGACATCTCGTTGTCGTTCAGGATCACGAGGAGGTCGGCGCTGGCGGCACCGGCGTTGTTGAGCGCCTCGAACGCCATGCCCGCGCTCATCGCACCGTCGCCGATCACCGCGACGACCTGGCGCGTTTCGCCGAGACGCTGCGCGGCGATCGCCATGCCGAGTGCGGCCGAAATCGACGTCGACGAATGCGCGGTGCCGAAAGTGTCGTACGGGGACTCGGTGCGCCGCGGGAATCCGGACGGGCCGCCCGCCATCCGCAAGCGGCTCATCGCGAGCCGTCGGCCGGTCAGGATCTTGTGCGCATACGTCTGGTGGCCGACATCCCAGACGAGGCGGTCGTGCGGGGTGTCGAACACGTAATGCAGGGCGACGGTCAGCTCGACCGTGCCGAGGTTCGACGACAGGTGCCCGCCCGTCTGCGCCACCGACGTGAGCAGAAACGCGCGCAGCTCGCGTATGAGCTGCGGCAATTCTTCCCGGTCGAGCTTGCGCAGCGCGGCCGGGGAATCGATCCGTTCGAGCAGCGGATACATGGCTCAATGCGTGCGCAGCACGATCCAGTCGGCGAGCTCGGCCAGGCGGCGGGCGCGGGAGCCGAACGGCAGCAGCGCGGCGTGCGCCTCGAGGCGCAACGCCGCGGCGCGTTCCTTCGCCGGCGCCAGACCGCAAAGCGACACGAACGTGGGCTTGCCTTGGGCCGCGTCCTTGCCGGCGGTCTTGCCGAGCGAAGCGGCGGAACCTTCGACGTCGAGCACGTCGTCGACGATCTGAAACGCGAGCCCGGCCGCGCGTGCATAGGCATCGAGCGCCGCCGCCTCGAAAGCGGTCGGTCCCCGTCCGCACATGGCGCCGATGCGCACCGCGGCGCTGATCAGGGCGCCGGTCTTGCACGCGTGCATCGTCTCCAGCTCGGGCAGCGTGAGCGCCGCGCCGACCGCGGCGAGATCGATGGCCTGTCCGCCGGCCATGCCGCGCGATCCCGACGCCGCTGCGAGCGCGACGCAGGCGCGCCCCGCATCGGGCAGTTCCCCACCGGCCAGTACTTCGAACGCCAATGCCTGCAGGGCGTCGCCGGCCAGGAGCGCCGTCGCTTCGCCGAATGCGACATGGCATGTCGGCTTGCCCCGCCGGAGCGAGTCGTTGTCCATGCACGGGAGATCGTCGTGGACGAGCGAGTATGCGTGGACGAGCTCGACGGCAGCCGCGGCCGCATCCACGATGTCGGGATTCGCCTCGCGTGACCTCGCCCGCGGCGTAGGCGAGCAGCGGGCGCACGCGCTTGCCTCCGCCCAGGACCGCGTAGCGCATCGCCCGGTGGAGCGAATCCGACCGGGCCGTCGCGACGGGCAAGGCGCGGTCGAGCGCATGCTCGATGCGGCGCTGCCGCTCGCCCGACCAGATCGCAAAGGCGACGTCAGGATTCATCGCTGCCGGCGCTCTCGACGCTCGTGCCCTCGAACGCTTGCAGCACGCCCTTCTCCAGCACCACGACCTGCTGTTCCGCGTCCTTGAGCGTCGCCTGGCAATACTGGAGCAGCGCGGCCCCGCGCTTGTAGGCGGCAAGCGATTCCTTGAGCGGCAGCTCGCCGCTTTCCATCGTCGCGACGATCGCCTCGAGCTCCGCGAGCGCCGCTTCGAAACTTGCAGGGACGTCGGGAGTCTCACCCATCGGAATGCGGAGAATTTCTCGTAGGTGGCCGGAGCCGACACGCAAGGGTCCGCGGCGCCAACAGCCGGCCGGCAGCGAACCGAGCCGAACTGCGAGAAACCGTCCTTGTCTCTGATTTCCTTACGATATTGCCCCATTTGGTGGGGATCGTTATACTAACACGTTTTGGCGACGCGGCCTCCCACGATCCTCTCGTGCGGCCGACTTAGCATGGCGGTCCGGGGCGGCAAATGACTGCCGTAATCGTCCCGGGTTGTTGGGTTGGGTTGGTTGTAATTCATCCACGAGAAGGAAGCGCAGGACATGTCCAATCTCGCCACTGCGGGGCGGTTGCAGCGCGCCACTTCGCAACTCCCCGTCTCCTGGTATTGCGACCCCGCGGTCTTCGCTGCGGAGCAGCGCCTGCTGTTCTCGCGGGCGCCCGGCTACGTCGGACACGAGCTGATGGTCCCCGAGCGGGGCGATTACTACGCGCTCGAATGGCGCGACAATGCGCAGGCGCTCGTGCGCAACGCCGAAGGCGTGGAGCTCATCTCGAACGTCTGCCGGCACCGGCAGGCGATCATCCTCACCGGCCGCGGCAACGTTCCCAACATCGTTTGCCCGATCCACCGCTGGACCTACGACCTCAAGGGCGAGCTCCTGGGCGCGCCGCACTTCGAGGACAACCCCTGTCTCAATCTCGGGCGCTCGCCGCTCACGAACTGGAACGGGCTCCTGTTCGACGGCAAGCGCGACGTCCGCCGGGACTTGGCCGCGCTGGGCGCGCACGACTTCGACTTCTCGGGCTTCATGCTCGACCGCGTCGAGATCCACGAGTGCCGCTACAACTGGAAATCGTTCATCGAGGTCTACCTCGAGGACTACCACGTCGTCCCGTTCCACCCCGGTCTCGGCCACTTCGTCACCTGCGACGACCTCCGGTGGGAATTCGCGCCGTGGGCGTCGCTGCAGTCGGTGGGCATTACCGACCTCGCCAAGGCGGGCAGCAAGACCTACCAGCGCTGGCACAAGGCCGTTCTCGACTACTATCGCGGCGAAATGCCGAAGCACGGCGCTATCTGGCTCACCTATTATCCGAACGTGATGCTGGAGTGGTATCCACACGTGCTCGTCATCAGCACGCTCTACCCGCGCGGCATCGATCGCACGACCAACGTCGTCGAGTTCTACTATCCCGAGGACATCGCCCTTTTCGAGCGTGAGTTCGTCGAGGCCGAGCAGGCGGCGTACATGGAGACGGCGGCCGAGGACGACGAGATCGCGGAACGAATGGATGCCGGTCGCCGCGCGCTCTACAGGATGGGGCGCAGCGAGGAGGGCCCGTACCAGTCGCCGATGGAAGACGGGATGCAGCATTTCCACGAGTTCCTCCGCCGCGAGCTCGACACGCACATCGCGCCGCGCTGACGCGTTGCGGTCGGCGCCGGCGAGACTCGCTGTGCGTGCTCGCCGCAACCGGAGGCGGGAGCGTCCTGCGCCCCGCCACCCATGCAATCGCTCTGGATGCTCGCCGCCGGGTTGTGTTTCGCGCTGATGGGCGTGTTCGTGAAGCTCGGCGCCGAGCAGTTCAGCGCGGCCGAGATGGTGTTCTACCGGTCGCTGTTGAGCATCGCGGTGACGTGGGGACTGCTCGCGAAGGCGGGAATGACGGTCAAGACCACGCGCTTCGGCATGCACGCGCACCGCGGCGTCGCGGGATTCGTCTCGCTGTTCATGTTCTTCTACACGCTTACCGTTCTGCCGGTCGCGACGGCGATGACGCTCAATTACACTTCGCCGGTGTTTCTCGCCGTGCTGCTCGCATGGCTCGCCCGCGAGCGCCCGGGCGGAAAGCTCGCGCTGACGATCGGGCTCGGCTTCGCCGGCGCGGTGCTGCTGCTGCAACCGACGCTGTCGTCGGACCAGCTCGCGGCCGGGCTGATCGGTCTTGCATCCGGCGCCACGTCGGCGGTCGCGTACTGGAACGTACGGCAGCTGGTCCAGGCCGACGAGCCGGTCGACCGTGTCGTTTTCTATTTCGCGCTGTTCTCGCTCATGGGCGCGCTCGTCTGGATGACGCCCACCGGCTGGAGCGAAGTGACACTCGACAACGTCTGGGTGCTCGCCGGCGTCGGCGTGATGGGCACCGCGGGTCAGCTCGCCATGACGCGCGCGTACGGCCGCGGCAAGACGCTCGTCACGGCGACGCTGTCGTACAGCGGCATCGTGTTCTCGAGTGCGCTCGGGATCCTGATCTGGCACGATGTGCTCGGCATCGCGTCTTGGCTCGGCATGGCGCTGATCGTCGCGGCGGGCATCGCAGCCGTGCAGTTCGCGCCGGGCGCGGGGCCCGACGCCGGGCCGCAGGTCACCAACGACTGACGCGAGCGGAGCTTCACGCGTACGATTGCGAGTTCAACGATGCATCACACGCTCATCTCCACCGCCGACCTCGCCGCAGCGCTCGACGATCCGCTGCTGGTGATCGTCGACGTGCGCCACGATCTGGCGCAGCCCGACGCGTGGGGCGAGGCGCAGTACCGTGCCGGGCACATTCGGGGCGCGCGGTTCGCGCACCTCGATCGCGATCTGTCTGCGCCGAAAACCGGAACCAATGGCCGCCATCCCTTGCCGACGCCCGCGGCAACGGCTGCGACATTTGGTCGACTCGGCATCGATGCGGTCAAGCAGGTCGTCGCCTACGATCAGGGCGGCGGAATGTTCGCCGCGCGCCTGTGGTGGATGCTGCGCTGGCTGGGCCACGACGCAGTGGCGGTGCTGGACGGCGGCTTCGCCAAGTGGACGCGCGAGGAGCGGCCGGTGGCCACCGCGTTGCCGCCGACGCGCGCCGCACGCTTCGAAATTCGCGGCGTCGCCTCGACGGTGAGTGCCGCCCAGGTTTTGGCGAGCCTCGACGAGCGCACGCTCGCTCTCCTCGATGCCAGGACACCGGAACGCTTCCGCGGCGAGACCGAGCCCATGGATCCCGTTGCCGGGCACATCCCGGGCGCGCGGAACCGGCCGTACGCGCAGAATCTCGCTGCTGACCTGACGTGGAAGAGCGCGACGCGGCTTCGCGAGGAATTCGACTCGCTTCTGGGAACGACGCCGCCGGCGCAGGTCGTCAACCATTGTGGCTCCGGCGTCACCGCGTGCCACAACATCCTGGCGATGGAGATCGCCGGGCTTGCGGGGTCGCGCCTATATCCCGGCTCGTGGAGCGAATGGTGCGCGGATCCGGCGCGGCCCATCGCGCGCGGCGATGCCTAGCGAGGAGGCCATCGGGCGCAAGTCACGGATGCGCGAGCGAGCGCGCGCGCCTTCCGATGAGCGGCTCAGCTCCGCGCCGGCCCGAGCGGCCATGCCGCCACATCGCGGTACCCCGAGCCGTCCGACTGCAGATCCGACGCAGTCAGCGTCATCCTGTCCACCTTCCAGACGATCGCCGTGCGCGCCGTCGCCAGCACGCGCCTGCGGCATCGGCGCGCGAGGGTGACATGGGCGCGAAACGCGCGATCGTCGGCCGGGAATCCCGCCGCGGCCAGCGCGTCGCGCAGACGCGCCACGAGCCGTTCGAGCTCGGGAGGCGTCGCGTTCGTGCCGAGCCAGGCTATCCCAGCGTCGCGGAACCCGCTGGTACGATCGAGCACAAGAACGAGCGGCGGCGCCGAGCCTGCCACCGCAGCGCCGATTTCGCGCAACGCGCCCAAGCGCGCCGGCGCGACGTCGCCGACGAACGCGAGTGTCAAGTGAATGTTCGCAGGCCGCGGCGACCTGCCCCCCGCATCCATTGCGACCTCGCGCGCAAGGACCGCAACGGCGTCCCGTGTCGCCCCATCCGGCCACGCCGCGAAGAAAACGCGCAGCGGCGCTTCGCGCGCCACGGCGTCGCGCGTGTCGAAGTGCGCTGGCTGGGTTGAAGGCACGCAATCAGTGTAGCGCCGCCCGTCGCGGGCGATGCGCCGTCGCCCGTGGGTTTTCGCATCGCAGCGCGAAACCGTCGGGCGCCCTTTCGCAAACAACGACCGCGCGCCCTTTCGGGCCGCGCGGTCTGCGAGCCGGTACGGTGTCAGCCGTTCGCGACGTGCAACTCGGCCTTCGGCTTGTCGAAGAACTGCTCGTCCTCGGTCGAGTTCCGCAGCGCGGTCGTCGACGACTGGCTCCCCTGGATCGTCGTCGTCACCGCGTCGAAGTAGCTGGTACCGACTTCGCGCTGGTGCTTGATCGCCGTGAAGCCCTTCGCCATTGCCGCGAACTCCGCTTCCTGCAGCTCGACGAACGCCGTCATGTGCTCGTGCGCGTAGCCGTGCGCGAGATTGAACATCGAATAGTTGAGGCTGTGGAAGCCGGCGAGGGTGATGAACTGGAACTTGTAGCCCATCTTCCCGAGCTCGGTCTGGAACTTCGTCACCGTCGCGTCGTCGAGATTCTTCTTCCAGTTGAACGACGGCGAGCAGTTGTACGCGAGCATCTTGCCGGGGAACTTTGCGTGGATCGCGTCGGCGAAGGCCTTCGCGAAATCGAGATCGGGCTTGCCCGTCTCGCACCACAGCAGGTCCGCGTAGGGCGCGTAGGCGAGTCCGCGCGCGACCGCCTGTTCGAGTCCCGCCTTCGTCTTGTAAAAGCCCTCGACCGTTCGCTCTCCGCTCAGGAATGGCCTGTCGTTGACGTCGATGTCCGAGGTCACGAGATCGGCCGCCTCGGCGTCGGTGCGGGCGAGGAGCAGCGTCGGCACGCCCATGACGTCGGCGGCGAGCCGCGCCGCGATCAGCTTGTCCACCGCCTCGCGCGTCGGGTACCAGCACCTTGCCGCCCATGTGGCCGCATTTCTTGACCGACGCGAGCTGGTCCTCGAAATGAACGCCTGCCGCACCCGCCTCGATCATCGCCTTCATCAGCTCGAACGCGTTCAGCACGCCGCCGAATCCGGCTTCGGCGTCGGCGACGATCGGCGCGAAATAGTCGATCGTGTCGCTGCCCTCCATGTGCTGGATCTGGTCGGCGCGCATGAACGTGTTGTTGATGCGCTTGACGACGTTCGGGACCGAATTGACCGGATAGAGCGACTGGTCCGGATACATCTCGCCCGCGATGTTCGCGTCGGCGGCGACCTGCCAGCCCGAAAGGTAGATCGCCTTGAGGCCCGCCTTCACCTGCTGCATCGCCTGGTTGCCGCTCATCGCACCGAGCGAATTAACGAAGGGCTGCTCGGTAACGAGCTTCCAGAGCTTTTCCGCGCCGAGGCGCGCGAGCGTGTACTCGATGTGGATCGAGCCGCGCAGTCGAACGACGTCTTCCGCCGTATACCCGCGCGCTATGCCTTTCCAGCGCGGATTCTCCGCCCATTCCTTCTTGAGCCGTGCTGCTTCGAGATCGTAGTTCATGGTTGCTCCCATCTTGCGTCGTGGCCAATCCGGCGTGTCGCGCGGTCCGCCGCGCGCGCCCGGAACCTTGGTCAGCAGCCGCACATGCCGCGAAGCCTCGCGCCGCGTGCTGCCGCAGTGTGAAACGGTAGGCGAGCCCAGCCGCCAGCGCTTCACTGCACGGTCCGGCGAGGATCGCTCGGGCGGACGGGCGGGCGTGGATGGGGTGGAACCCAAGCCCTGCTTGTGGCCTCGGTCGAGTTCGCCGTTGGCCGATCGTGACGCCTGCCAAGTTAGCAAAGTTACGTCGCGCTGACAAGAGGAATTATTGCATTGCAATACAGTAAATATTTCACAGAATCATACTGTTAAAATATATTTCCGCATCGTGGAAACGAAAAGCGCCCATGCGTCCGCGGCCGGTGCTGCATCGCGATAGCCCAACCCCCGCCCGGTACCGATTCGAGGGCGACCTGGCGCCTGAGCGGGTTCGAGATTTGCACCAGGTATTGCGTTCTACAGCGGAATGAAACCACGAGCGAAAATCGGAAATGATCTTCGCGCCTTGCGCGGCAATGTACGCAGCGCGATCGATTGTCCGCTGCGCGAGCGTACGCGCATGCTGATCGTCACTCTGTCTGCGTCGCGGTCGCACTGTTGACAGACACTGCGGACGGTGCAACTGTTGCCCGTTCGCGCGCAGACGACGAACAATCACGGCGAGTGCGCTCCATGCCGTCGGCAATTCACGCGACCCGACGTCGATGCGAAGAAAGCGGCGCGCGTTTCCGGACGAGGAGAGGCATCGTGCGTTCCATTCGACTGATCGTCGCGGCTGCCGTCGCTGCCGGCACGGGCTTCGCCGTTGCGCAAGGCACCGATCCGAACCTTGCGCGCAATCTCGCCGCGACCTGCGCGAACTGCCACGGCCCCGACGGCGTGAGCCAGGGCGGAATGGCGAGCCTTGCCGGCATGAGCAGAGGCCGACATCGTCCGCAAGATGCGGGAGTTCAAGACCGGCAAGCAAGCCGGCCACGATGATGCAGCAGCTGGCGAAGGGCTACACCGACGAGCAGATCGAGCTCATCGCCGGCTGGTTCGCGGCGCAGAAGGCCGCCGAAGTGAGCGGCCCGGCGGAGGAAATGACGATGCGCCGACGCGAATTCCTGAAGGCGGCCGCCGCGGGATCGGCGTCATCGGCGCTGCCCGCGTGCGCGACGATCGGCGGCGTGCGTCCGGCAAGGTCGTCATCGTCGGCGGCGGCTACGGCGGCGCGACGGCCGCCAAGTACATCCGGATGTGGAGCGACGGCACGGTCGACGTCACCGTGGTCGAGCCGAACGCCGAGTTCATTTCCTGCCCGATGTCGAACCTCGTGCTGGGCGGAAGCAAGGATATCGCGTTCGTGACCGTCGGCTACGACAATCTCGCGAAGCGCCACGGCGTCAAGGTCATCCGCGACACCGCGACCGCCGTCGATGCCGGACAAGCGCGTCGTGAAGCTCGCGAGCGGCGGCGAATTGCGCTACGACCGGCTGATCCTGTCGCCGGGCGTCGACTTCATGTGGGACAAGGTGCCCGGGCCTCGACAACGCCGAGCGCGCAGGCGAAGATCCTGCACGCGTGGAAGGCCGGTCCGCAGACGGTGGCGCTGCGCAGGCAGCTCGAAGCGATGCCGCGACGGCGGCGTCTACGTGATCTCGATCCCGGTTGCGCCGTACCGGTGCCCGCCCGGTCCATACGAGCGCGCGTGCCAGGTCGCGTGGTACTTCAAGCGCGCGAAGCCGAAGTCGAAGGTGCTGATCCTCGACGGCAACGGCGACGTGACGTCGAAGGGGCCGCTGTTCAAGAAGGCGTGGGCGGAGGAGTACAAGGGCATCGTCGAGTACCGGCCGAACTACGTGCTGACCGACGTCGATGTCGCCGACGGCGACGGCGAAGTTCGAGGTCCACGACGCACGTGAAGGCCGACGTCCTCAACGTCGTCCCGCCGCAGCGCGCGGGCGCCATCGCGCGTGCGGCCGGCGTCGTCACCGCCAACGATCGCTGGTGCGATGTCGATTTCCTCACCTTCGAATCGGTGAAGGTGAAGAACGTCCACGTCCTCGGCGACGCGATCCAGATCGCGCCCGCGATGCCCAAGTCGGGGCACATGGCGAACCAGCACGCGAAGGTCTGCGCCGCGGCCGTCGTCGTCGCTGCTCGCGGGGCAGCCGCCGAACCCGACGCCCGTGCTCACCAACACCTGCTACAGCATGATCACCGACAAGGATTCGGTGCACGTCTGCTCGGTGCACCAATAGGACCAGGAGAAGAAGACGCTTCTGCCCGTCCAGGGCGCCGGCGGCGTCTCCATGGCGATGAGCGAACAGGAAGGCGCGTACGCGTTCGCGTGGGCGAAGAACATCTGGGCCGATATGCTCGCGTAGGTCATATTGGCGCTTCGCGCCGAGCCGCCGATTGGGAAACCGAGCGCAGAGCGGGCCATCGACGAAAACGGCGCCTCGGGGGCGCCGTTTTCGCTGCGCACGGTGCGTCTAGGCGACCGGCTGCGGGCTCCTTGGCCTCCTCGAACACGAGGCGCACCTTCTCGTCGTCGTCGACATCGATCGTCACGTGGCCGCCGGCGACGAGCCTTCCGAACAGGAGTTCGTCGGCGAGCGCCTTCCGGATCGTGTCCTGGATCAAGCCGCGCCATCGGCCGCGCGCCCATCTGCGGGTCGAAGCCCTTCTTCGCCAGGAACTCCTTCAGCCTCAGGCGTGAACGACGGCTCGACCTTCTTCTCGTGCAGCTGGCTCTCGAGCTCGAGCAGGAACTTGTCGACGACCTTGAGGATGACGTCGTGGTCGAGCTGCGCGAAGCAGATCGTCGCATCGAGACGGTTGCGGAACTCGGGCGTGAACATCCGCTGGATCTCGGCCATCTCGTCGCCCGACTCGCGGGCGCTGCGTGAAGCCCATCGCGCCTTTCGCGAGCTCGCCGGCGCCGGCGTTGGTCGTCATGATGATCGTGACATTGCGGAAGTCCGCCTTCCGCCCGTTGTTGTCGGTGAGCGTGCCGTGGTCCATCACCTGCAGCAGGATGTTGAAGATGTCCGGGTGCGCCTTCTCGATCTCGTCTAACAGCAGCACGCTGTACGGATGCTTGGTGACCGCCTCCGTGAGCTGGCCGCCCTGGTCGAAGCCGATGTAGCCCGGCGGCGCGCCGATCAGCCGCGACACCGCGTGCCGCTCCATGTACTCGGACATGTCGAAGCGGATCAGCTCGACGCCGAGGCAATAAGCGAGCTGCCGCGCGACCTCGGTCTTGCCCACGCCGGTCGGCCCGCTGAACAGGAAGTTGCCGATCGGCTTGACCGGGTTGCCGAGCCCCGAGCGCGCCATCCGGATCGCGGCGACCAGCGCGTCGATCGCGCTGGTCCTGGCCGAACACGACGTTCTTCAGGTCGCGATCGAGCGTCTTCAACGCGTTGCGGTCGTCGGAAGTGACGTTCTTCGCGGGGATGCGCGCGATCTTCGCGACGATCTCCTCGATCTCGGTCTTGCTGATCACCTTCTTCTGCTTCGACTTCGGCAGGATCTTCTGCGCGGCGCCGGCCTCGTCGATGACGTCGATCGCCTTGTCCGGAAGATGCCGGTCGTTGATGAAGCGCGCGGAAAGCTCGGCTGCAGTCGTGAGCGCCGCCGGCGCGTACTTGACGCCGTGGTGCTGCTCGAAGCGCGACTTCAGTCCCTTGAGGATCTCGATGGTCTCGGCGATCGAGGGCTCGGGCACGTCGACCTTCTGGAATCGGCGGGACAGCGCGTGATCCTTCTCGAAGATCTGGCGGTACTCGTTGTAGGTCGTCGCGCCGATGCACTTCAGCGCGCCGGTCGACAACGCGGGCTTCAGCAGGTTGGACGCGTCGAGCGTGCCGCCCGATGCCGCGCCAGCGCCGATGATCGTGTGGATCTCGTCGATGAAGAGGATGGATTTCGGGTTTTCGGCAAGCTGTTTCAGGACGGCTTTCAGCCGCTGCTCGAAATCGCCGCGGTACTTGGTCCCGGCGAGCAGCGCGCCCATGTCAAGCGAATAGACCTGGTATTCGGAGAGCAGCTCGGGCACCGCACCGTCGTTGACGCGGCGCGCAAGGCCCTCGGCGATCGCCGTCTTGCCGACGCCGGCTTCGCCGACCAGCAGCGGGTTGTTCTTGCGCCGGCGGCACAGCACCTGGATCACCCGCTCGAGTTCGAGCGCGCGGCCGATCAGCGGATCGGTCTTGCCCTGCTTCGCCATCTGGTTGAGGTTGATCGTGTAGGCGTCGAGCGCGCCCTGGCCTTCGCTGCTCGCCGTCGGCGTCTTCCTTCGCCTCCCCTTTTTCCGGCTTCTGCTGCGGGTTCTTCGTGATGCCGTGCGCGATGTAGTTCACAACATCGAGCCGAGTGACGCCGCGCTGGTTCAGGAAATAGACGGCGTGCGATTCCTTCTCGCCGAAGATCGCGACCAGCACGTTCGCGCCGGTGACCTCCTTCTTGCCGGAGGACTGAACGTGGAGGATCGCCCGCTGGATGACGCGCTGGAAGCCCTGCGTCGGCTGGGTGTCGGCGTCCGAATGCGGGGACAGCCGCGGCGTATGCTCGCCGATGAAATCCGTGAGCACGCCGCGGAGCTCGTCAAGATCCACGCCGCAGGCTTTCAGCACCTCGGCGGCGGAAGGGTTGTCCAGCATCGCGAGCAGGAGATGCTCGACGGTGATGAACTCATGCTGCTTCTGCCGGGCCTCGACAAAAGCCATGTGGAGGGAGACTTCCAGTTCCTGCGCGATCATTTCGGTTGCCTCTCACGGCCGTTCCGGATCCGCCGCGGAGTGCGGCGCCAACGGAGCTTCCCGGCCTTAACGCTCAAGTCTCCTCCATCGTGCACTGCAGCGGGTGCTGGTGCTTGCGGGCGATGTCGATCACCTGGTCGACCTTCGCTGCCGCCACTTCACGCACGTACGTCCCGCATACCCCCATCCCCTCGCGATGCACCTGCAGCATCACCTGCGTGGCCTTTTCCCGGCTCATCGCGAAAACAGTCTGCAACACCACGACCACAAAGTCCATCGGCGTGTAGTCGTCGTTCAGCAACAGGACCTTGTACAGCGGCGGCGGCTTCAGCCGGGTCTTCTCGACCTCGAGAAGGCTGCCGTCGTGCTGCTGTTTAGCCATCGTCCGCAGGATGGGGAAAGGGGCAGATGGTCCTATGTTTGATGATTGCAACAGATTTTTCAAGGGGAACAAGCTTTTGCCGCCTCCAAGCTTGACGCCGGCTGGAATCTGCGCTTAAAAAAGCGTTGTTTGGCTCCTAAGTGGCTGCTGTTCCGGTTCGTCCGCGCAAATGACGCTGCACCTGCCGTAGGTGGTACTTGCTGTCCAAACACTAACATCCCGTTCATTCTGGAAGGAAGTAGCTCTATGGCAACCGGAACCGTCAAGTGGTTCAACGACGCGAAGGGGTACGGGTTCATCACGCCGGACGACGGCGGGGAGGACTTGTTCGCGCATTTTTCGGCGATCAACATGCAGGGCTTCAAGACGCTGAAGGAAGGCCAGAAGGTCAGCTTCGAAGTGACCCAGGGGCCCAAGGGAAAGCAGGCGAGCAACATCCAGGCCGCCTGACGCCGCTCCCGTATTTCGTGGCGCGTCTACCCGGTGCCGCCTGCGACAAGAGCCCGCCACCCGGCGGGCTTTTTGTTGTTGCCGCCGAGGGGACCCGGGGCGCCGTTCGTCGGAACGTTGGAAGCCGACTCATCGTCGGGGCATCTGCCCGCAGGCTTGCGCCCGGGGCCTCCGCTCCGTTAGCGAAATTCGTGATGCCGAGCTATCGGCCGCGGCACCCCACTCGACCCGGTCGCATCCCCACGCGCTAGCCGCGCGCGGGGCCCCTGCTCCCAGTCTCGCGTCGCTACATCCTCTCGATCAGCGCCTTGCCGAACCCCGAGCAGGAGACCTGCGTCGCGCCCTGCATCAGCCGCGCGAAGTCGTAGGTCACGACCTTGTCCTGGATCGATTTCTCGATCGCCTTGACGATGAGTTGCGCCGCTTCCTTCCACCCCATATGGACCAGCATCATCTCGGCGGACAGGATTTCCGAGCCCGGATTGACGTAGTCCTTGCCGGCGTACTTGGGCGCCGTGCCGTGCGTTGCCTCGAACATCGCGACCGAGTCGGACATGTTGGCACCCGGCGCGATGCCGATGCCGCCGACCTGCGCCGCGAGCGCGTCGGATATGTAGTCGCCGTTGAGGTTGAGCGTGGCGATCACGTCGTACTCCGCCGGCCGCAGCAGAATCTGCTGCAGGAACGCGTCCGCGATCACGTCCTTCACGATGATGTCGCGACCGGTCTTGGGATTCTTGAACGTCATCCACGGCCCGCCGTCCAGCGGCTGCGCGCCGAACTCCTTCTGCGCGAGCGCGTAGCCCCAGTCGCGGAAGGCGCCCTCGGTGAACTTCATGATGTTGCCCTTGTGCACGAGCGTTACCGACCTGCGGTCGTTGTCGATCGCGTACTGGATCGCCTTACGCACGAGGCGCTCGGTGCCTTCGCGTGACACGGGCTTGATCCCGATGCCCGAGGTTTCCGGGAAGCGGATCTTCTTGACGCCCATCTCCTTGATCAGGAATTGGACGAGCTTCTTCGCGCCGTCCGATTCGGCCAGCCATTCGATGCCCGCGTAGATATCCTCGGAGTTCTCGCGGAAAATCACCATGTCGGTCTTTTCCGGCTCCTTCACCGGACTGGGCACGCCCTTGAAATACCGCACCGGACGCAGGCAAACGTAGAGGTCGAGTTGCTGGCGCAGCGCGACGTTGAGCGACCGGATGCCGCCGCCCACCGGCGTAGTCAGCGGCCCCTTGATCGAGACGACGTAATCCTTGAGGATCGCGAGCGTCTCGTCCGGCAGCCATACGTCGGGACCGTAGACCTTCGTCGACTTCTCGCCGGCGTAGATCTCCATCCAATGGATCTTGCGCTTGCCGCCATAAGCCTTTGCTACCGCGGCATCGACGACCCTGATCATCACCGGCGTAATGTCGAAGCCGGTGCCGTCGCCTTCGATATACGGGATGATCGGGTTGTCGGGAACGTTAAGGCTGTAATCCTTGTTGACGGTGATCTTCTGGCCCCCGGCCGGAATCTTGACGTGCTGACTGGACATGGAATCTCCTTGGGGGTCGCCGCCGGGCGTTCAGCCGCGGCCTCGCGCGCGACCGCGGGTGCGGTAATCGGGTTGTTGCAAACCCTTAATTATCCTCGAATTCGGTGGATACTGCCATGCGGAGCCCGCTCGCGAATCGATCCAGGTCAAAGATCGGCGCCGGGAATTGGCCCTCTCAGGGCGCGAGCCGCCTCCGCGATGGCCGGCAATGTTGCGACTTCGATTGCTTGCCGGTCGCGGACGCGATGTCTCCCGCGAAAGGGGTATTGCGCGCGTGCTATCATCGCCGCCCGTCCGACGATCCCGTCTCGCTGCGGCGGTCGCCGCCGTCGCGCTCCGCGCCGTAGTCCGTTGCGTCTGCCGGCTTCCAGTCCCGATCGCTATCGCTGCATCGACACCGCCGCGCGATGATCCGCCGCCTGCTCGCCCGCCTTATTCCTGCCAGATCCGGGATCGGCCGCCTGCGCGCTCGCGTCTATGCCCCCTCCGATCACCCGCTACGTCGCAGTCAGCTCTCGCGCGGCGCGCTCGACGTGACGCGGCGACTGCAGGACGCCGGGTTCAAGGCCTTCGTCGTCGGCGGCGCCGTGCGCGACCTGCTGCTCGGCATCGAGCCCAAGGACTTCGACATCGCGACCGACGCGCCGCCGGAGCAGGTGAAGCCGCTGTTCCGCCGCGCGTTCATCATCGGCCGCCGCTTCCGTCTCGTGCACGTGCACTCGGGCGCGGAGATGATCGAGGTCTCGACCTTCCGCGCGGCGCAGACCGGCGACGACGCCACCGACGAGCACGGCCGGCTGCTGTCGGACAACGTCTACGGCTCGCACGCCGAGGACGCCGCGCGCCGCGACTTCACGATCAACGCGCTCTACTTCGATCCGGCGACCGAGGAAGTCTGGGATTACGTCGGTGGCGTGCCGGACATTCGCGCGCGGCGGCTGAAGCTGATCGGCCCGCCGGTCACGCGCTTCCGCGAGGACCCGGTGCGCATGCTGCGCGCCGTGCGTCTCGCCGCGAAGCTCGGCATCGCGATCGAGCCGAAGACCGCGGCGCCGATTCCGAAGCTCGCCGTCTCTGATCCAGAACGTGCCGCCCGGCGCGGCTGTTCGACGAGATGCAGAAGCTGCTGCTGTCGGGCCACGCGGTGGAGACGCTGAAGAGCCTGCGCGCGCACGGGCTCTCGCACGGCCTGCTGCCGCTGCTCGACGTCATCGTCGAGCAGCCGCTCGGCCAGCGGTTCATCGAGCCGCGCTCGCCAACACCGATCAGCGCGTCCGCGACGGCAAGCGCGGCGTCTCGCCGGCGTTCCTGTTCGCGACGCTGCTGTGGCACGAGGTGCTGGCGACGTGGAACGCGGCGAAGGCGCGCGGCGAAAAGCCGATCCCGGCGCTGTTCGATGCGATGGACGCGCGTGCTCGAACGCCAGGCGAAGCAAATCGCGATTCCGCGCCGCTTCGAGGCGACGATCAAGGAGATCTGGTCGCTGCAGCCGCGCTTCGAGCAGCGCGCGCGGGCAGCGTCCGTTCCGGCTGCTCGAGCACCCGCGCTTTCGCGCCGCCTACGATTTCCTCGACTGCGCTGCAAGAGCGGCGAGGTCGAAGGCGAGCTTGCAGGTCTCGCCGACTGGTGGAACCGGTTCGCGGATGCGGGCGACGACGAGCGCGAGGCGATGCTGAAGCCCGACGAGGCGCCGAAGAAGAGGCGCCGCTCGCGCGGCCGCGGCCGCAAGCGCCGCGACGACGCCGCGCCGGAGGCGCCCGACGCCGAGCCACGCGCCAATGAGCGCGCGCCGCCGTTCCAGGCTGCGAACGGCTCGTCCGGAACAAGCAGCGGCGATCACCGCAAACGCGCGGATGCGCCGATGAGACCGCGCCCGCATTCGTCGGCCTGGGCAGCAACCTCGCCCATCCCGCGCCGGCAGCTCGCGCGCGCGGTACGCGCGCATTGCGCGCCTGCCGGGCGACGCGCATCATCGCGGTGTCGCCGCAACTACGCGAGCGGCGCCGATCGGCTGCGACGCGAGCCGCAGCCCGACTACGTGAACGCCGTCGTCGGGCTGCGCACGCCGCGTGCTCGCCGCGCGCGCTGCTCGTCGCAGCCTGCCCGCGATCGAGCGGCGGCAGCGTCGCCGGCGCGACGCCGAGACGCCGCGCAACGCGCCGCGGACGCTCGACCTCGATTTGCTACTATACGGCCGCCGCCGCATCCGTCAGCCGGGTTGACGCGTGCCGCATCCGCGCATGCACGAGCGGGCGTTCGTGCTGCGGCCGCTGCTCGACATCGCGCCGGCGGTGACGATTCCCGGGTCGCGGCCTCGCGCGGCGCTTTCTCGGCAGCGTGCGCGGCCAGCGCATCGCCCGCACCCGCACCCACGTTCTGTAGCTGCGCGCTCAGCAGACCAACCCGATGGACCTGGAGAAGTGCCGCTACATCGTCGTCGAAGGGCCGATCGGTGCCGGCAAGACGAGCCTCGCGCGGCAGCTCGCCCATCATCTGGACGGCGAGGAGCTGCTCGAGCAGCCCGAGGACAACCCGTTCCTCGCGCGCTTCTACGAGGACATGGCGCGCTACGCGCTGCCCGACGCAGCTCACGTTCCTGTTCCAGCGCGTCGACCAGCTGCGCGGCGTGGGCCAGCTCGACATGTTCCGCCGCACGACCGTCGCCGATTTCCTGCTCGACAAGGATCCGCTGTTCGCGCGACTCAACTTGACCGACGCCGAATACGTGCTCTACGAGAAGGTGTACGCGCACCTGAAGCCGAGACGCCAGTGCCGGACCTCGTCATCTACCTGCAGGCGCCCGTCGACACGCTGGTCGAGCGCGTGCACCGGCGCGGCGTCGACTACGAGCGCACGATCTCCGCACATTACCTCGCGCGGCTCGCCGACGCGTACAGCCGCTATTTCTACCGCTACGACGAGGCGCCGCTCCTGATCGTCAACAGCGAGCGGCTCAATTTCGTCGACGATCCCGACGCACTTCGACGCTGCTGCTCGCGCGCGATCGGCGCGATGCGCGGCCGGCGCGAGTTCTTCAATCTCGGCCAGACCGCCTGACGCCATGGACACACCTTATACGACCCCTGTGCCGTCCGCGAGCCGGCCCCGGCGCGCGTCACCGTCCCCGCGCTCGCGGCGATGGCCCGCGACGGCGAGAAGATCGCGATGCTGACCGCCTACGACGCGAGCTTCGCCGCGCTCTGCGAACGCGCCGGCGTCGACGTGCTGCTGGTCGGCGATTCGCTCGGCATGGTGATCCAGGGTCACGACTCGACGCTGCCGGTGTCGCTCGCCGACGTGCTCTACCACACGCGCTGCGTCGCCGCCGGCACGCGCGCGTGCGCTGGTCATCGCCGACCTGCCGTTCGGCAGCTACCAGGCGGGTCCCGAGGCGGCGTACGCCGCGTCGGCCGCCGCGCTCAAGGCCGGCGCGCAGATGGTCAAGCTCGAAGGCGGCGCCTGGCTCGCACCGACGGTCGCATTCCTCGCCACGCGCGGCGTCCCGGTCTGCGGGCACGTCGGGCCTGCTGCCGCAGTCGGTCAATGCGCTCGGCGGGTATCGCGTCCAGGGAAAGACGCCGGATGCCGCGCGGGTCGCTGCTCGCCGACGCCGCGGGCGCTGGCCGCGGCGGGCGCCGCGATGCTCGTCGTCGAGTGCGTGCCGCGCGCGCTGGGCGAGGCGCTGACGCGCGCGGTCGCCGTCCCGGTCATCGGCATCGGCGCCGGGCCCGCATGCTCGGGCCAGGTGCTGGTAATGTACGACGCGCTCGGCATCCAGCCCGGCCGCGCCGCGCGCTTCGTCCGCAATTTCATGACGGGCAGCGACAGCATCGAGCGCTGCCTTGTCCGCGTACGTCGCGGCGGTCAAGGACGGATCGTTTCCCGGGCCGGAGCATTGCTTCTGACTGTCGCGCGCGCGTCGACCGGCGCCGCTCCGCGGCGACAGCGCCGCTTCCGACGACGGGGATTCCGATGAAAATCGTCAGCACCGCCGCCGAACTCGCCGCAGCAGCTGGCCGGCGCCGAGCCGCGTGGCGTTCGTGCCGACGATGGGCAACCTGCACGACGGCCATCTGCCGCTGATGCCGGATCGCGCGAGCAGCACGGCGACGCAGTCGTCGCCAGCATCTTCGTGAACCGGCTGCAGTTCGGGCCGAACGAGGACTTCGACCGCTACCCGCGCACGATGGAGGCCGATCGCGCGGGGCTCGAGCGCGAAGGCGTCGACGTGCTGTTCGCGCCGCTGGAACAGGAGATGTATCCGACGCCGCAGGTCTATCGCGTGCAGCCGCCGCCGCTCGCCGAGGAGCTGGAGGGCGCGTTCGCGGCCGGGATTCTTCAACGGCGTCTGCACCGTCGTGCTGAAGCTCTTCAATCTCGTGCGGCCCGACGTCGCCGTGTTCGGCAAGAAGGACCGCCAGCAGCTGAAGATCGTCCGCGGCATGGTCCAGCAGTTCAACATGCCGATCCAGATCGTTCCCGCGGAGACGATGCGCGCCGACGACGGGCTCGCGCTGTCGTCGCGCAACAGCTACCTGTCGCCGGCGGAGCGGCGCCGAGGCGCCGAACCTCTACCGCGTGCTGCGCGGGATCGCCGACGCGATCGCCGCCGGGCGCACCGACTATGCGAACCTCGAAGCCGCCGGGCGGGCGGAGCTCGCGCAGCGCGGCTGGAAGGTCGACTACGTCGCGATCCGCCACGGCACTCGCGCTGCGCATTCCGCACCCGGAAGGCTTACGACCATCCGAACCTGCTGATCGTGCTCGGCGCGGCGACGCTCGGCACGACTCGACTCATCGACAACGTCGACGTCATCAAGAAGGATGGAGAAGATTGAAGCCCGCGGGGTGGCGCAGCAGCGAAGGCCGGCGCAAGCGCGGCGACGTTCGCGCGAGCGCCGGCGAGCGGCCCGCGCCGCAATGTCGATGCGATCGATAAGAGCGGCGCAGATCGACGCCGCCGCTCCCGGTTCCTCCGCCCGCTAGCGTCGACATTCGGGCGTTCGTCCATGGCCATCGCCAAATCATTGTCCAAATTGATCCTCCGCTCGATCGCATTCGTCCTCGCGCTCGCTTTCGCGGCCGAGCGCTCGCGCAGGCGCCCGCCTACCCGGCAAGACCGATCCGCCTGATCGTGCCGTTCCCGCCGGGTGCCGGCACCGACACCGTCGCGCGCTTCGTCGCGCAGAGGCTGGCCGAGGCGATGAATGCCACGATCATCGTCGACAACCGGACCGGCGCCGGCGGCGCGATCGGCGCCGCGGAGGCGGCGAGGGCCGAGCCCGACGGCTACACGCTGCTGTTCGTCGCCGGCCCGTTCACGACCGTCGCGGCGGCGGCGAAGAACGCCGGTTACGACCCGGTGCAGCCAGTTCGTGCCGGTCGCACCGATCGCGACGGGTCCGCTGGCGTTCGTCGTCGAACTCGGCAGTGCCGGCGAACTCGATGCGCGAGTTCATCGCGCTCGCGAAGCGCGAGCCGGGACGCTCAACTACGGCTCGGCGGGCCCGGGCAGCATCAATCACCTCGCGCTCGAGCTCCTGAACGCGCGCGCCGGCACCGTCATCGTTCACGTTCCGTACAAGGGCATCGCGCCGGCGACGCTCGACCTGCTGTCCGGCCAGATCCAGGCGATGACGGCATCGATTCGGCGACGCTGCCCTACATCGCCGACAAGAAAGTGAAGGTGCTCGCGGTGACCGGCAACCGACGCGCACCGCTGCTGCCCGACGTGCCGAGCTGGCAGGAAGAGGGCGTCGCGAATGCCGACGTGGTCAACTACTGGGGCATCGTCGCGCCAGCCGGCACACCGCCCGAGATCGTCGCGACGCTCAATGCCGCGGTGAATCGCGTCCTCGCGCAGCCGGACGTCAGGGAGCGGCTGGACAGGGAAGGCGCCGAAATCGTCGCCGGGCCGCCCGAGCGCCTGGCTGCGATCATCGCGACCGACCTTGCCAGATGGAAGAAGCTGATCGCCGAAGCGAAGCTCAGCCTCGAATAGGACGGGCGGAGGCGGCCCGCGGCGACCGCAGCACCAGCACGTTGCCGAAGACGGCGAGCACGACGCCGATCACGCCGAACACGTTCCAGCGGTAGCCTTCGAGCAGCGTCGAGAGGAACATCGCGATGACCGGCGTCGCGACGCCGACGTACGACGCGGGCCCCGCGCCCACCCGCTTCAACAGCGTGAGATAGGCGAGGAACGCGGCGATGCTGCCGAACACCGCAAGATACGCGAGCGAGATGACGTAGTCCGCGCGCGCGTCGAAGGACCAGGTGACTCCGCCGGCCGCCGCCACGACCGCAGCGATGAGAGCGCCATAGCCCATGCCCCACGCGGTCGTCTCGACGATCGGCAGGTGCATCCGTTGCATCCGCATCGACACCAGGTTGCCGCCCGTCGCGAGCGCCGTGCCGCCGAGCCCGTAGGCGACGCCACGCCCGGCATCGCCGCCGGCGCCTGCCGCCGCGAGCTCGGGCAGGAACAGGAGCGCGACGCCGCTGACGCCGAGCAAGGCGCCCGCAAGCGCGCGGACCGTTATCGGCGTGCCAAACGCGTACCGCGTCCCGAACAGGCTCATGAACGCCATCGTCGAGAACAGCACGGCGACGAGGCCCGAGGCGACATATTGCTCGGCACGGTAGATGGCGACGTAGTTGAGACCGAAGAACAGCGCGCCCTGCGCGGCGAACAGCGCGTGCCGCCGCAGCGGAAAGCGCAGAGATCGCCCGGTCGCGAGGCAGCCGCCGGCGATCAGCGTCGCGGCGAGCGCGAAGCGGTAGGCGACCGACGCTTCCGGCGCGACGCGCCCAGCTGGAACGTGATCGCGAGCCAGGTCGAGCCCCAGATGACCGTGCATAGAAGGAACAACGGAACAGGGCCCATCGCCAGGGGATTCCGGGTTCGCCGCGCCGGTTTTCGCTCACGCCGCCCGCAGCGCGTCGACGATCTTCAATCGCGCGGCCGCGCGCCGCAGGCAGGAAGCCGCCGACGAAGCCCATCACCAGCGCGAAGGCAAGCGACGCCGCGACGATGCCCGGCGTCAGCGTGAAACAGAAGGCGAGCTCGGCGAAGGTCTGGAAGTTCATCGTCGAGATCGAGAACGCCTGCATCGCGACGCCGCGGCGAGCCCGACGACGCCGCCGATCAGGCCCAGCAGCAGCGCCTCGACCAGGAACGCGGCGAGGATCGCGCGACCGCGAGAAGCCCAGCGCGCGCAGCGTGCCGATCTCGGCCGTGCGCGACGCGACGCTCGCGTACATCGTGATCATCGCGCCGATGATCGCGCCGATCGAGAAGATCACCGAGATCGTCGTGCCGAGGTAGCTGATGAACTTGGACAGCGCTTCCGACTGGTCGGCGTAGAACCGCGTCTCGCGCTTGGCCTCGAGCGTGAGCCGCGGATCGGATTCGATCTGCTCCTTCACCGCATCGAAGCGATCGGTGTCGGCGAGCCTGAAGATCAGCGCCGAGAAGCCGAGGCGCCGGAACGCCTGCAGCATCTGCTCGGCATCGCCCCAGATCTCGGAATCGAAGCCGGTGCGGCCGGCGTCGAACACGCCGACGACCGTCCAGTCGCGTGAGGCGAAGCGCAGCGTCTCGCCGACGCCCGCGCCGCGGAACCCGTTGGCGATCGATCGCCCCGCGATGATCTCGGACGTGCCCGGCCGGAACATCCGGCCCTCGACGAGCTTCACCTGCGGGCGCAGCACGAGCCCCGCCGGCGTCACGCCGCGGATCACGACGTTCGACGGCTTGCCCGGAGTCGCGCTTCGGCAGGTTGATGAGCACGACGGGCTCCTTCGAGATCAGCCGCTCGCCGTCCTGGCCGATCGCGATGTCGGGCAGGCTTTCGACGATCGCCGCCTGCCGGCGGTCGACGCCGCTCTGCACCTCGGTCTGCGAGCCGCGCCGGATCACGACCACGTTGTCGTCCTGGCCCGGTCGCGACCAGCGTCTGCTCGAGCCCGGCGGCCAGCATCAGCACCGTCGCGAACACGTACACGACGAGCGCCATGCCGCCGGCGGTCAGCGCGTCGTGAGCTTGCGCGCCGCGAGGTTGCGCGACGATGTAGCTGAAAGGAAGCGTCATGTCCGCATCACGCTGACGGCGCGCAGGCCGTCGACGATGCGCACGCGCGCGGCTCGCCACGCGGGCACCAGCGGCGGCGACGACGCCGACCAGCAGCGCTGCGGCCGAGCTGCATCAGCACCGTTTCGTCGCTCACGAAGAAGATCGGAAACAGCGTGCCCATCTGCGTCGGCGAAAGCGCGCGCGAGCGGAAACGTCAGCGCGATGCCGAGCGAGCCGCCCACCAGCGCGATGCCGATCGACTCGGCGAAGATCAGCAGCGCGACGAAGCCGCCGAGAAACCGAGCGCCTTCATCGTCGCGTACTCGGAGCTCGCGCTCGCGCGCCGTCATCGCCATCGTGTTCGCCATCACCGCCATGATGATGACGATCACGACGAACGACACCGCCTGGATCGCGAGCAGGATCGCCTCGGTCATCGCGACGAACGCCAGCTGGAACGCCTTCTCGGTCTCGGTCAGCGTCTCGGCGAGCGAGTTCTTGAACGTCGCGTCGATCGCCGCCGACACCTCGGCGGCCTGACCCGGATCGCGCAGCCGGACGAGCATGATCCCGGCCTGGTCGCCGCGGCGGGGATAGAGCTTCTTGACCGTCTCGTTCAGGAGATCCCAGTGGAAATACAGCGTCGATGTGTCGGTGCCCTTGTCCGCGCCGTCGTAGATGCCGCGCAGGTTGAACGTCCAGGTGCCGGGATAGATCGTCCCGCGCAGCGGGATCTGGTCGCCCACTTTCCAGCCGTAGTGGTCGGCGAGCTTGCGGCCGGCGATCGCGCCCTTGCGGTCGAGCAGGAACGCCTTGCGCTCCGCGTCGGACAGAATGAGCTCCGGGTACATGTCGAGGTACGCTCGGCGCGTCGATCGCGAATTGCGGGAAGAAATTGCGCTCGGTCTGATAGACGCCGCCGAACCAGTTGGCCCACGACACCGATAGCACGCCCGGAACCTGCCGGATCTTCTGCGCATAGGTGAGCGGCAGCGGGAACACGAGCGAAACCGAGCTCCGCGTCACGAGCCGCGCGCTCGAGCTTGCGTTGGCGCCCGCGTACCACGCGTCGACGATCGTGCGCAGCAGGCCGAACGCCGTGATCGCGACGACGATGCCGACGACGGTCAGCGCCGTTCGCAGCTTGTGGCGGAACGCATTGCGCACGACGAGGAGGACGACGAACACGGAGCGGGCCTTAAGGGTTTGCGCCGGACCGCCACTACTCGGTGAGAACGCCTTTTTCGAGATGGATCAGCCGGTGCGCCTTTTCCGCCGCCTTCGGGTCGTGCGTCACCATGATGATCGTCTTGCCGATCTCGACGTTGAGTCGGTCGAGGAGGCCCAGGATCTCCTCGGCGGTCGTCCGGTCGAGGTCGCCGGTCGGTTCGTCGGCGACGATGATCGTCGGATCGGTGATGAGCGCGCGCGCGATCGCGACGCGCTGCTGCTGGCCGCCCGACAGCTCGTTCGGATAGTGGTCGCTGCGGTCGGTGAGGCCGACCAGCGCCAGCGCCGTCTCGACCCGCTCGCGGCGCTCGCGGCGCGACAGGCTCGTCAGCAGCAGCGGCAGTTCGACGTTCTCGAATGCGGTCAGCACCGGCATCAGGTTGTAGAACTGGAAGATGAAGCCGACGTGCGCCGCGCGCCACGCGGCGAGATCGGTCTCGGACAGGCGCGCGATGTCGACGCCGGCGATCCTGATCTCCCCGCCGCTCGGCTTGTCGATGCCGGCAATGAGGTTGAGCAGCGTCGACTTGCCCGAGCCCGACGGGCCCATCAGCGCGAAGTAGTCGCCGGCGTAGACGTCGAGGTTGATGTCGACCAGCACGGGGATCACCTGGTCGCCGCGCACGTAGTACTTGGTCAGGCTGCGGATCGCGACCAGCGGCTCCGTCGCGGCGGCAGGGGCTTCCGCACTTCGCTTGCCGGAGGGAACGGCGCGCGCGGCCGCACCGCCGTCCGCGGGGACGGGTGAAGGGAACGCGGGCAACGGGATATCGGTCATCGCGGCGACGGCAGGGCGATCGTCATTTCGTCGCGATCTTGACCAGTGCGTCCGTCTTGAGCTCGGGCGCCGGTTTCAGCACGGCCTTCTCGCCGGATTTCACCGCACCGGCGATCGCCGATCAGGTCACCGATCTTCGCGCCCGGCGTCACGGGCACCTCGATCGCCTTGCCATCGCGCGACGACGAACACCGCGCTCCTCCCGTCACGTAGGGCAAGGGCCTCCGGATTGACGGCGAGCAGCGGTCTCTGCTGCTCGGGCGTCACGTCCTGCGACAGGAACGACACCTTCGCGCTCATCTCCGGCAGGACGCGCGGATCGATCACGTCGAAGCTGACCTTCGTCATCACCGTCGCCTTGGCCCGGTCGACGGTCGGCACCATCCGGCTGATGCGGCCGCGAAAGCGCACGTCGGGCAGCGCGTCGAGCGTGATCTCGCACGGCTGGCCGACGCTGACCTTCGCGAGGCTCGACTCGGAGACGTCGGCCTCGACTTCGAGCGTGCTCATGTCGGCCATCGCCACGACGGCGCCCTTCGAGTCCGCCGCGGACGAAAACGGCGTCACCATGTCGCCGACATTCGCGCTCTTCGACAGGATCACGCCGTCGAAGGGCGCGCGGATCAGCGTGTAGTCGACGCTGACCTGCGCGTTGCGCGCATCGGCCTCGGCGACGCCGATCGCCGCCCTGGCGTTGGCGACGCCGGCAGCTGCGCGGTCCGCGCGCATCGTTGCCGAATCGAGTGCCGCCTGCGACACGAAGCCCTTCGCGAGAAGATCCCGGTTGCGCTTGAGCGATGCGGCCGCGTCGACGTCTTCGGCCTGCGCCTGCTCGAGCGCCGCGCGCGCCGCCCGGACGTTCGCCTGCGGCACTCTGCGCCTGGGCGACGACGTCGCGGTTGTCGAGTCGGGCGATCACTTCTCCGGACTTGACGCGCGAGCCCTCGGCGACCCCGAGCCATTCGAGTCGGCCTGTCGCCTTCGACGCAATCGCCGCCTTGCGCTGCGCGACCACGTAACCGGTCGCGTTCAGCACGACGTATTGCTGCGACGGATAGGTCGTCACGACCGGTGTGGTCTGCACGGTGACCGCGCGCGGCTGCACGCCGTACCAGAGGGCACCCGCGAGCGCGGCGATTCCGACCCCGCCGAGCCACAGCCATCTGCGCCGGCGCCGGGACGGAATGGGCGCGAGATTCCGATCGATCGTGAGCTTGGCCAGGTCGGACTGAGTATTCATCGTGCGTCGGTGCAGGAAGCGGCAAGTTTACCGCGCCCGCGCCCTTGCTCGCGGACGTGCGGTCGATGCGCCGATATGGGTCTCTCTTGATCCCGATCAATCCCGGAGCTTGCATCGCCATCGCGCATGGGCGATAATGCGAATGATTCTTATTACTGCGCGCCGCCATGTACGTCTGCCTCTGCAACGCCATCACCGATCACGAGATCCGCGACGCCGTCGCGCTCGGGGCGCGCACGCTTGGCGACTTGACGACCTCGCTCGGGGTTGCGAGTTGCTGCGGCCGGTGCGCCGATTGCGCCCGGCGCCTGGTCGGCGAAGCGTCGCGCGAGCTGGCCGCGGCCGGCGACGACTGATCCCGAACGACTCGCGCGCCAAGGCCGGCTTTGGGCCGGCGACATCCTCGATCCCAGTGGAAAGGCAGGCACGATCATGAAAGGCGAGCGCGAGGTCATCGCCCACCTGAACCAGGTTCTGCGCAACGAGCTGACCGCGATCAACCAGTACTTCCTGCATTCGCGGATGTTCAACAATTGGGGCTATCAGCGGCTGGGCGAGCACGAGTACGGCGAGTCGATCGACGAGATGAAGCACGCCGACCGACTGATCGAGCGCATCCTGTTCCTCGAAGGGCTGCCCAAGATGCAGGAACCGACAAGCTGATGATCGGCGAGAACGTGCGCGAAGCGCTGGAGTGCGATCTCAAGCTCGAGCGGCACGCGCATCCGATGCTGAAGGCCGCCATCGCTCACTGCGAGACGGTGGGCGACTACGTGTGCGCGCGAACTGTTCGAGGAGATCATCGAATCCGAGGAGGGGCACATCGACTATCCTCGAAACACAGCTCGCCGTGATCGACAAGGTCGGCATGCAGAACTACCTGCAGTCGCAGATGAAGGTCGTCGTCGTAGGCGGTGCGCGGCTCTAGCCGCCATCGAGCGGCGTGGCCTCGGCAGGCAGCGCCTCCCCGCGGCCGCTCGCCCGCCACGCCTGTAGGGAAATGAGCGTCAGACCGGCGCCGATGCAGCGCGATGCCGCTCCATTCGTTCGCCGCCAGCCGCTCGTCGAAAATGGCCATCGAGGACAGCAGCGCGATCACCGGAATCGCGAACATGTTGAGCGACGCCGTCCCCGCCGGCAGGAACCGCAGCACGGCGATCCACAGCAGGAATCCCGGCGCCGTCGACACCGCGCCCGTCCAGAAGAGCAGCACTGCATAGGTCGACGCTCCACTGCGTCGCCCGGCAGGCTCATCACGATCGGCAGCGCGGTGAGCGGCAGGACGCCGATCAGCATCTGCCACGCGATGAAGTTGAGCGGGTCGAGCTCGTGTCGCCGCTGGAAATACTTGGTCGCGATCGTGCCCGCGGCCCAGCCGAAACCCGACAGCACCGCCCACAGCTTGGCCGACAGATCGCCGGGCCAGTTCCACGGCTCGACGACCAGCGCGAGACCTGCGAGCGCGAACGCAATCGCCATCCATTGACCGCCGCTGACGCGCTCGTGCAGCACCGGCCACGCGATGAGCAGCGTCCAGAACGGCATCGTGAAGACCAGCACCGACGTGCGTCCGGCGCCGCCGCCGGCCAGCGCCATCGTCGTCGAGCCGAAGTTGATCGTCGTCTGGAAGAAGCCGGTGACGACGATCGCGATCCACGATTCCGGGAGGATGGCGCCGAGCCACCCCGGCTGCGAGCCGCTCGCGGAGCGGCGGCGAGCAGCGCCGGCGGTGCCCCGACGAGCGATCGCTGCCGCCATGGAGCACCGCGAACAGCACGGCGATCGCGAGCCACGTGCGCTGGACGTTGAGGACGACGGGGTCGGCGCGCTCGAGCGCGAGCTTCATCACGATCCAGTTGCTGCCCCAGATCGGCGTGAGCACGGCGAGCGCGATGTAGGCGCCGCGCCGCGGACTGCACCGCGAAGCGCCGGGAAATCAACGGACGAGAAACGACTCGATCGCCGCAGCGACGGCAGCCGGCTGATCGTGATGCAGCATGTGGCCGGCGTCGGGAATCGTGACGAGCCGTCCGTTCGGGACGTGCGCGAGGCGCCGGCGCGATCCCCGCGAGATCATCGGTTCCGCCCTCGCCCTCGGGATGCTGGTCGAGCCACTTTGGAATCGTCGATTCGGCCGCCGCGATCCACAGCACGCGGCGCGGCGATGGTGCGCCAGATCGCGAACACTTCCTCCAGCCGATACGTGGTCGGAAACGGAAGCTTGTGTCGCGGATCCGACGCGAGGCGCGCGGTGCCGTCGGGCAGCGAGCGCCGCCCAGTGCGTCGCGAGGAACATCGCCTTGTCGCGCGGCAAGCCGCGGATTGTTCTTCTGCAGCCGGTCGGCGACGGCAGCGAGCCCGGAGTACGGCGCGAATTCCTGCTGGCGCGGACAGCGCGTCGAGCCATGCGGCGATCTTTTTCGGCGCGACGGCCGGCTCCTCGCGCGGGAATGCCGAAGCCGTCGAGCGAGACCAATGCGCGCACCCGCGCGGGGCGCGCGCCGGCGTAATCATCGCGACGTTGCCGCCGAGGCTGTGGCCGACGAGGTCGACGGGCTCGCCGGGCGCGAGCGCGTCGAGCAGCGCTTCGAGATCGGCGACGTAATCGGGAAACCAGTAACCCTGCGGCTGCCACGCGCTGCGGCCGTAGCCGCGCCGGTCCGGCGCGATCACGTGCCAGTCGCCGCGCGAGCGCGTCGACCAGGAACTGGAACGACGCGCCGACATCCATCCAGCCGTGCAGCAGGAAGAGCTTCGGCGCCCGCGGGTCGCCCCACGTCAGCACATGGTGATCGAGACCGCGCAGCGGAATCCGCAGCGACTGCGCAGGCTTCACGCGCGGCCTCGCGTCAGAGCCAGCGCTCCAGGCGTCACTTCTTCCTGCAGATGCGCGAGGCCGTCCTGCCAGCCGGTGCGGTAGTTGCCGTCGGCGGCAAAGCGCAGCGCGTCCTTCTGCTCGCTGCCGCGCGGCGCTCGCGCAGCCGTCGCCGAAGCCCAGTCGATACGTCAGCGGGAAGCCCGGAGAGGTTGACGTTGGGCGGCGGCGGCCGGCAGTCGACGTAGGGCGTCGGCGGCGGCAGCGGGGCCGCCGCGCGGCGCGGCCGGCGCAGACCGGCGTCCGACGCGAGCGGCGGCGCCACGGTCGCGCAGCCGGCGCACGGCAATGGCAAGCGACGGAAGATGACGCTGCGCAAGCGACGAAGCGACAAGGGCGGAATTCTGCACCGCGTCTGCGCCGTGAGCACGACGGGCCGCGCAAGATCGCGGAATTGCAGCGCTCGCGAACAGGGTAGAATTCTAGCACGTCCGGCGCCGCCTCGACATGACCGCCCCGTCCTTCGTTCACCTGCGCCTGCACAGCGAATTTTCGATCGTCGACGGCACGGTCCGCATCGACGCCGCAGTCGCCGCGGCAGCTGCGGACGCATGCCCGCGCTCGCGATCACCGACCTCGCGAACGCTTTCGGGCTCATCAAGTTCTACAAGGCGGCGCGCGCGCGCGGGCGTGAAGCCGATCGTCGGCTGCGACGTCTGGCTCACGCACGACGCCGAGCGCGACCAGCCTTTCCGCGCGTTGCTGCTCGTCGCAATCGCGCGCAGGCTACCTCAAGCTCGCCGACTGGCTCACGCGCGCGTATCGCACCAACCAGCATCGCGGCCGCGCGGAATTCCGGCGCGAGTGGTTCGCCGAAGGCACCGACGGACTGATCGCGCTTTCCGGCGCGCGCGACGGCGACGTCGGACAGGCGCTGCTGCAAGGCAATGGCGCGGGCGCCGCCAGGGCCGCGCGCGACTGGGCGCGCCCGGTTCCCCGACCGCTATTACCTCGAGGTGCAGCGCGCCGGGCACGGCGACGACAACGCGCTGGTCGCCGCGACGGCGCGCCTCGCGTGCGACCTCGCGCTGCCGGTCGTCGCGACGCATCCGGTGCAGTTTCTTCGTCCGCGAAGATTTCCGCGCGCACGAAGCGCGCGTCTGCATCGCCGACGGCGACGTGCTCGCCGACGCGCGGCGGCCGCGGAAATTCACGCCGGACCAATATTTCAAGACGCAGGCCGAAATGGCGACGCGCGTTCGCGGACCTGCCCGAGGCGCTCGCCAACTCGGTGGCGATCGCGCATGCGCTGCAACCTGACGATTCCGCTCGGCAAGCAACTACCTGCCCGACTTTCCGACGCCGGCCGGCGTCACGCTCGACCAGCATCTGAAGCGCGAGGCGGCGGCCGGTCTCGAGCGGCGTCTCGCGGCGCTCTATCCGGATCCCGCGGTGCGCGAGCAGAGGCGGCCCGAATACGTCGCGCGACTCGATTTCGAGACCAACACCATCGTGCAGATGGGATTCGCCGGCTATTTCCTCATCGTCGCCGATTTCATCAACTGGGCGAAGAACAATGGCGTGCCGGTGGGTCCGGGCCGCGGCTCCGGCGCCGGATCGCTCGTCGCCTATTCGCTCGGCATCACCGACCTCGATCCGCTGCGCTACGCGCTGCTGTTCGAGCGCTTCCTCAATCCCGAGCGCGTGTCGATGCCGGACTTCGACATCGACTTCTGCCAGGACGGCCGCGACCGCGTCATCGATTACGTGAAGGAGAAGTACGGCGCGGATTCGGTGTCGCAGATCGCGACGTTCGGCACGATGGCCGCGAAAGCCGCGGTCCGCGACGTCGGCCGCGTCCTCGACCTCGGATACAACTTCTGCGACGGCATCGCCAAGCTGATTCCGTTCCAGCCCGGCAAGCTCATCACGCTGAAGCAGGCGCGGGAGATGGAGCCGCTGCTCGCCGAGCGCGAGAAGAACGAGGAGGAAGTGCGCGAGCTGCTCGAGCTCGCCGAAGCGCTGGAAGGCCTGACGCGCAACGTCGGCATGCACGCGGGCGGCGTGCTGATCGCGCCCGGGCAAGCTCACCGATTTCTGCCCGCTCTACACGCAGGCCGGCGCCGGCGGCGCAGTCTCCCAGTTCGACAAGGACGACGTCGAAGCGCTGGGCCTCGTCAAGTTCGACTTCCTGGGCCTGACGACGCTGACCATCCTCGACTGGACGCTCCGGTACGTGCGAAGCCTCGACCCGACATTCGGGTTGACGCTCGAGTCGCTGCCGCTCGACGACAAGGCTGCCTACGACATCTTCCGCGACGGCAACACGACCGCGGTGTTCCAGTTCGAATCGCGCGGCATGCGCGACCTTCTGAAGCAGGCGCCGCCGACGCGCTTCGAAGACGTCATCGCGCTGGTCGCGCTCTACCGTCCTGGACCGATGGAGCTCATTCCCGAGTACATCGCGCGCAAAAGCGGCCGCGAGCGCGTCGAATATCCGGACCCGCGCCTGGAGCCCATTCTCGGCCCGACCTACGGCGTGATGGTCTATCAGGAACAGGTGATGCAGATCGCGCAGGTCGATCGGCGGCTACACGCTGGGAGGCGCCGACCTGCTGCGCCGGGCGATGGGCAAGAAGAACGCCGAGGAAATGGCGAAGCATCGCGACATCTTCATCGCCGGTGCCGAGAAGAACGGACTCACCCGGACCAAGGCGATCGCATCTCTTCGATCTGATGGAGAAGTTCGCGGGCTACGGGTTCAACAAGTCGCACGCCGCCGCGTACGCGCTGATCGCCTACCAGACCGCGTAGTTCAAGGCGCATCATCCGGCAGCGTTCATGGCCGCCAACCTCTCGCTGGTGATGGACGACACCGACAAGGTCCGCGCGCTCCGCGACGACGCGCTCTCGCTCGGACTGGAGATCCTCGCTCCGGACGTCAACGCGTCGAACTACCGCTTCGAGCCCGTCGACGACGAAGCGGATACGCTACGGGCTCGGCGGCATCAAAGGGACCGGCCATCTCGGCGATCGAGGCCATCGTCGCCGCACGCGCGAGCGGCGGGGCATTTCGCGACCTATTCGATTTCTGCCGCCGCGATCGACAAGCGGCATCGTCAACCGGCGCGTCGTCGAGGCGCTGATCCGCGCCGGCGCGTTCGACGCGATCGATCGCGCGGCGCTCGTCGCTCTTCGCCTCCGTCGGCATCGCGCTGGGCGAGGCCGAGCGCGCCGAAGCCTCGGCGGCGCAGGTGTCGCTGTTCGGCGAGGAACAGCACGACCGCGGGATTGACGCTGGTCGCGACGCGCGAATGGACCGAGGCCGAGCGGCTCGTCCACGAAAAGGCGGCGCTCGGCTATCTACCTTTCGGGACATCCGTACGCGGCCTACGCGCAGGAGCTGGCACCCCTCGTCAAGATGCGCTCGCCAATCTGCAACCACGCACGCGAGCCGGTGCTGATCGCCGGCATCGTCACGGCGCTGCGCGTGCAGTCGAGTCGCCGCGGCAAGATGGCGTTCGTCACGCTGGACGATGGGCAGCGCTCAGCCGAGATCGTCGTGTTCAACGAAACCTACGACGCCGCGCGGCAGCCAGCTGCGCGAGGACCAGCTCGTCGTCGTCGAGGCAAAGGTCCAGCCGCGGATGGCCGACGACGGGCAGATGCAGGGTCTGCGCATCGTCGCCGAAAGCATCCACGACCTGAGCTCGATCCGGCGCCGTTTCGCGAAGGGCCTGCGCCTCGCCTGCAACGGCGGCGCCGACGCCTCGCGGCTGTTCGAGCTGCTGGCGCCGTTCAGGAACGGCAGCTGCCCGATCATCGTCGAGTACCGCAACCGCGGCGTCGGCGGAGAGCTCGAGCTGCCCGAGGCTTGGCGCGTCAATCCCGACGATCAGCTGATCAAGCGAGCTCCGCGACTGGCTCGCGCCGGAGAACGTCCGCATTGTCTATTGAGCGCCGGTTGGCGCCCGTGGCCGGGGCGGCATGGATTGTGGCGCCATCGCGATTTCCTCCTTCTCTGAAGCGCGCAGGGCTCCGCCGTCGGCTCGCGCATCACGCGCACGGCGCTGCCGATGGCCGCGATTCTGGTGGTCGGCGCCGGCGAACCTGGCATGCGTTTGGCGCATTCGCTTCGGATACGACGTCTTGACGATTACACCTGGAACGCGGCGCTCGACGCTCAGCGCTCTGGCGCGAACAGTGCGCGCAGCTCGGTCTTCAGCACCTTGCCTGCATTGTTTTTCGGCAGCTCGTCCATGAAGCGGTAGGCCTTCGGCCGCTTGAACCGCGCGACGTGGGCGAGGCACAGAGCGTCCAGCAACGCTTCGAGCGCCCGCCTTGCCTCCGCGTTCGCCGGCACGCCGCCCCGCGGGACGACGCAGGCGACGACCTCCTCGCCCCATTCCGCGTGGGCTCGCCCCACGACGGCAACTTCGGCAATGCCCGGATGCAACAGCAGAACCTCCTCGATTTCGCGCGGATAGATGTTCGAGCCACCGCTGATGATCAAGTCCTTCGAGCGGTCCTTGAGCGTGAGGAAGCCGTCGCCGTCCTGCATGCCGACGTCGCCCGTATGGAGCCAGCCGTTCGCGAGCGCCTCAGCGCTCGCCTCCGGATTCCTCCAGTAGCCGCGCATTACCGTCGGCCCGCGGACCAGCACCTCGCCGACCTCGCCCCGCGACAGTGCATGATCGCCGGCACCGGCAATCCGCACTTCGATCCCGGTCTGCGGGACCCCCACCGACCCCAGCCGCGCATCGTCCCCGCGTGCGAGCGCATCGGCGATGAGCGCGCGGTTCATTGCGGTGATCGTCATCGGCGATTCGCCCTGGCCGTAGATTTGCGCCAGCCGGGGACCGAGCGCCGCGAACGCCGCCTTGCAGTCGGCGACATACATCGGCCCGCCGCCATAGACGATGCTCTTCAGTCGATCGAGTCGCGCCCCGCCGATGCCCGGCGCAGCGACCAGACGCCTCACCATCGTCGGGGCCGCGAAAAAGCAGGCGCGGTCCCACGTGGCGAGCAGCGCGAAGATCTCATCGGCAACGAATCCTCCGGATTCCGGCACCACCTGCACCGCGCCGGCAAGCACGTGGGGCAATACGTACAGACCCGAACCGTGCGACAGCGGCGCGGGATGGAGCAGCGCATCGCCGGGTGCGATCGCCTCGACGTCGGACAGGAAGCATCGACTCATCGCGAGCAGATTGCCGTGCGAGATCTCGACGCCCTTCGGACGGCCCGTCGTGCCGCTCGTGTAGAAGAGCCACGCCGGATCGTCGGGCGTGCACGGCGCGGGTTCCGCGCGCGGCGCGGCCGCGAACAGCGCCGCATAGTCGGCGCTTCCGAAGTCGACGCACCGCTCGAGCGCCGTCTCGCTCTCGCGCATATCCCCGATGGCGCCATGCCAAGCGGCATCGACGAGCGCCCAGCGCGCGCCGCTGTTCGCGAGCACGTAGGCAAGCTCGCGCGAATGAAGCTTGGCGTTGACCGGCACTGCAACGAGGCCACGCCCACCAGCAGCCCGAGCAGCGCCTCGACGTACTCCGGCACGTTGTGCGAGACGATCGCGATGCGATCGCCCGCGGACAGTCGGCCCGCGATGAAGGCGCCGGCGAGCCGAGCCACCCGGTTCGACAATCGCGCGTAATCGTGGACCACCGTGCTGCCACGCGCCACTGCCGGAAGATGCGGCCAGCAAAGCGCGGTGCGCAGCAGCAGCGAGGCAACGTTGTGATGCGGGGAAGGCGGATGTTGCATCGCGGGCAGGAAAGCATCGTGCTGCGGGCAGTGTAGCCCAGCGGCGTTCGGCTAGAATCACCGCTGGACCTTTCGGAGCCGCCATGCCTGCCAGGAAATCATTGCCCGCCACGATGCGCTACGTCGCCGCCCGCGAGCCGGGACCGCCGGCCGTGCTGGCGCTTGCCGAGGGCCCGGTGCCGCAACCGAAGACCGGCGAGGTGCTGATCGAGGTAAGCTATGCAGGCGTCAACCGGCCGGACTGCCTGCAGCGTGCGGGAGCCTATCCGCCGCCGGCCGACGCCTCGCCGATCATCGGGCTCGAGGTCGCGGGAAGGATCGTTGCGCTCGGCGATGGCGCGCACGGATGGCGGATCGGCGATCACGTCTGCGCACTGACGCCGGGCGGCGGCTACGCCGAATACTGCACGACGCCGGCCGGCTGCTGCCTACCCGTACCCACGGGCCTCTCGGCGCTCGAGGCGGCGAGCCTTCCCGAGAACTTCTTCACCGTCTGGAACAACCTGTTCGACCGCGGCCGATTGCGCTGCGGTGAAAAGGTGCTGATCCACGGCGGCTCGAGCGGCATCGGCCTCACCGCGATCCAGCTCGCGAAGCAAATCGGCACGACGGTGATCACGACGGTTGGCAGCGACGAAAAGGCCGCGTTCTGCCGCTCGATGGGCGCGGATCACGCGATCAACTACCGCACGCAGGACTTCGCGGCCGAGGTCGCACGCATCACGGACAAGCGCGGCGTCGACGTGATCCTCGACATGGTCGGCGGCGATTACATCGAGAAGAACCTGAAGTGCCTGGCGCTCGAAGGGCGGCTCGTCATCATCGCGTTCCTGCACGGCAGCCGCGTCGAGATCGACTGGCGGCACATCATGATGAAGCGGCTGACCGTCACCGGGTCGACGCTGCGCGCGAGTCCTCTCGAGCGCAAGGTCGAGCTCGCGCTATCGCTGCAGCAACAACGTCTGGCCGCTTCTCGAAAGCCGCGAGGTGAAGCCCGTCATCCATCGCGTGTTTCCATTCGCGGAAGCCGCTGCGGCGCACGCGCTGATGGAGAGCTCGCAGCACATCGGCAAGATCATGCTCGAGATCAGGGGTCAGGCAGCGGGCAACAGGTGAAAGCAGCGGCAGCGCCGGAGCCCTGCGCATTCCGCCGCTCGCCGCGCCCTTGGCGATATCCCGTTTCCTGACCGCTGTCCGCGGGTCAGTACGTCGCCCGTCCGCCCGACAGGTCGAACACCGCCCCGGTCGAAAACGAGCATTCCGCGCTCGCGAGCCAGCAGACCATCGCCGCGATCTCTTCGACGCCGCCGAAGCGCCCGAGCGGGATCTTCGACAACATGAAATCGATGTGCTGCTGCGTCATCTGGTCGAAGATGGCCGTGCGCACCGCGGCCGGCGTCACGCAGTTGACGCGGATGCCGGTTTTCGCCAGCTCCTTGCCGAGCGACTTGGTGAGTCCGATCACGCCCGCCTTCGACGCGCTGTACGCCGGCGCGTTGGGGTTCCCTTCCTTCCCCGCCACCGACGCGATGTTGACGATGCGGCCGTAGTCGCTTTTGAGCATGAACGGCACGACGGCCCGGTTGCAATAGAAGAGCCCGTTGAGATTGACGTCGATCACCTGCCGCCACGCGTCGACCGGATACTCCCACGTGGTCGTATTGGGTCCGGTGATGCCGGCGGAGCAGACAAGCACGTCGATTCTGCCGAGCGTTTGCGCGGCTGCCGCCGCGGCGCGCTCGACGGCGTCGGCATCGGCGACGTCCAATGCCTGAGTGATCGTTGCGCCGCCCAATTGCCCGCGCGCGGTCGCGAGCGCCGCCGCATCGCGGTCCCACAGCGCGACGGTTGCGCCGCTCGCCGCGAGCCGCTGCGCGACGGCGAGGCCGATGCCGGCGGCGCCGCCGGTGACCACGGCGGTGCGATTGCCGAAGTCGAGCTCGTTCATCGCAATGGCCGCGTGCTCGATCCGCCCGCTAGCGGAGAAGCAGCACCAGCCCGAAGACCAGCGCCAGCACGCCGACCACGGCAACTACGGCGATGATGGCGTAGAGGGTGTTGCGCGTTTCGCTCTGGAAGACGAGCAAATCGTCGACGAGCTCGGCGACCTGCGCGTTGGTCGCCATCGATTCGATCGGGTGCGGGTCGGCCGAGGCCGTGTCCGCGCCGTTGCTGCGCGCCTCCGGCACGTCGATCGGCAGGATCACCGCGAAATTGGTGACGGGTAGCGTGCGAAACGATGTGGTGTCCCAGATCTTGGTGCGGACTTCGCGCCGCAGTCCATACGACATGCCGCGCGTCTCCCGCGACGATACCCGTTCGCCGGCGTCGACGAAGAACTTGTTGGGGAGCCGCCCTGAAAGCGCGACGCGCAGCAGCGGGTCGAATTTCTCAGCCGCCATTCCCAGGTTGATCTGAAATTGCGCGGGGCTGTACTGCTGGCCGAAGCCCGACTCGTCGATGAAAATCAGCGATCCGATCGCGTTGCCATTGCTGCGAATCGAATTCGTCTTGCGCTCGCGAATCCGCAGGACACCCGACAGGGCCTCGAGCCTGCCGCCCGTCGACAGCTCTACCGTCTCGCCCTTCGCCACCGCTACTTTCATCACGAGGACGCTGTCCTTGCCCTCTTCGATGACGAGCCGCGCCTTGGTCGGCTTGAAACTGACGAGCGGCATGGCGCCTTTGGCCCCCTCATTCCGGTGCAAAGCAAACATCAAGGCCGGTTTCGCGTCGCAATCGCGAACTGCCATCCTCCCCAGGACAGTTGCCAATGATACCGTGCGCAACTGCGGCGAAATCGCCGCTTATCGTCTCGCGCGCTGGCGTAGACTACAAAAGCGGAATCCGCGACGAAGGAAGTTCGAAATTCGTACGATCCTGTAGCACGGCAATCGTCGCCAGGTGAGGTCGAAGACCAACGTTGCCTTCGTGCGCGAGCCGAGACCGGCCGTGGAGCGGCTGCTCGACTTCTGCGGCCTACCCTTCGACGAGCGATGCCTGTCGTTCCACCGCGTGGCCAACGCCGTCAAGAGGGCGAGCGCATGGCAGGTCCGCGAGGCACTCTACCAGTGCTCGTCGGACCGCTGGCGGAACTACGCGCGACACGTTGAGCCACCGGACGCGAATCTCGCCGATTTCGTTGACGCGACGACGAATCGACCGCCAGTTCGAGCGGGATCTTCCGCGCTCGAGCTTGTCGTGGTAAGCGGTGGCAGCAGGCACCAGCGGGTCGGCGCATCACGCCGTCGGCACTCTGTTGTACGATGCGCACCAAGTCCGGTCGGTGCACGCCCAAGAGCTGCTGTTCCACGTCGGAGGATCCGCGTCATGAGCAAGCTGATCGTTGCGCTTTTCGCCGGCGCGTTCGCGTTCGGTTCGGTGTCCGCACGAGCGGACGATGTCGACAGGAATCCATCGGAAGGAAAGGCAGCGGAGAAGGGCGCACCCGCCCCAAAGAAGGATTGGCCGACGCGCCGGGAAAAGCAGGAAGCCACGGCAGCGGCGGCGCGAGAGCGCGGGACGGGGGCCAAGGAGCAGCCGCTGACAGGCGACTTGGGGTCGCCGGGGGTGCAGGCCCCCGACCGGTCCAAGGCGGCACCGAAGCCGGCACCGAAGCAGAAGGTGAAGAAGCCCGTGCCAAGCGACACGCCGCCAGAACAGAAGCCTGCACCCTCCGGGCAACAATAGCGATGGGAGCGGGCTAGCCGTCTCGCTCGCGCAGTCGATCTACTCACGGTCGATGCGGCGGGCCTCGGCAAATCAAGTCAAGACGACTCTCTCTCGCAACTAATGCCCTGGCCGGCCATCCAATCTTGACGCCCCTTGGACATCGCTCACCGCGCCCCCACCTTGCGAAACATGCTTCCCGTGACGACCGCCCTGATCGCCGCCAACGTGGCGATGTTCCTGCTGCAGTCCATCGTTCCCGGGCTGGTGTTCCCGCTCGCGCTGTGGCCGCTCACCGGCGCGCCCGCGGGCGCAGACGTTGGCTTCGGCGTCTGGCAACTTGTCACCTACGCTTTCCTCCATGGCAGCGTGCTCCATCTGGCGTTCAACATGTTTGCGCTGTACATGTTCGGCGGAGCGGTTGAAGGCGTATTCGGTGGCCGGCGCTACCTGACGTATTACCTCGTCAGCGTCGTGTCCGCCGCGATCACGCAGCTTGGTTTCGCAGCCCTTACCGGCTCGTTCTATCCGACGATAGGCGCTTCGGGCGGTGTTTTCGGGTTGTTGCTCGCGTACGCGATCTACTTCCCGCACAGTCGCGTCATGCTGCTTTTCCCGCCGATTCCCATGCCGGCGCGGATGTTCGTTGCGGTCTATGCGGCGCTGGAACTCTATCTCGGCGTGACCGGGACGCAAGGCGGCGTCGCGCACTTCGCCCATCTGGGCGGCATGATCGGCGGCTTCGCGCTGCTGCACTATTGGCGTGGAGCGCGCAACTGGCGCCGGCCGGCAGGGCCTTGACAGAATCCAGCGCGGGAACGGCCGCGAAGCTTGCTCCGAGAGTAACGGTCAGCAACGCAGGGGCAAATCTCGCGGAACGAGCTTAGGGGGTGGCCAGATGAGCACGGAAGGAAGTGTGCTGGTCGCTGGCGTTGGCCCGGGGCTGGGATTGGCCGTGGCCACGCGTTTCGCTCGCGAGGGGTATCGGGTCGCGATGCTGGCGCGTACGCGGGATCGACTTGCGGCGTTGGTTGGACTCGCTCCGGACCGTTTGGTCGCGATGCCTTGCGACGTTACCAATCCCGCCGGGGTCAGCGCAGCCTTCGAGGAGACCGAACACCGGCTGGGACCGCTCGCATGCGTCGTATTCAATGCGGGTGCGTATCGACCAGGATCGATCCTCGACATCGCGCCCGATGATTTCGAGCATTGCTGGCGAGTCGGCGCGTTTGCTGGCTTCCTCGTCGGGCAGGCGGCGGCGCGGCGAATGGTGGAGCGCGGATCTGGAACGATCCTGTTTACGGGGGCCACTGCGTCCTTGCGGGGTGGAGCCAACTTCGCCAGCCTCGCGTCACCAAAGTTTGCGCTGCGCGCGGTGGCGCAAAGCATGGCGCGCGAGCTCGGCCCGCGCGGAATTCACGTCGCTCACGTCATCATCGATGGCCAGATTGGTGAGAGTGCAGACGGCGGTCGCTCGCCCAACAGCCGGCTTGCGCCCGATGCGATCGCCGAGGCTTATCTCAATCTCCACCGCCAGCACCGCTCCGCCTGGTCGCAGGAGATCGACCTGCGTCCGTGGGTGGAGCGTTTCTGAGCAGGTTCGCGGGATCGGGCGAAGTCCGGGGTGTCGAAAGCAATGGCAGCAATGCGAGGTCGCCGACTTGCGCAAGCGCGTAAGTGCGGCCGAGAGCGTACGTGGTGAGCTGGCGGTTCAGGTCTGTACTGACGGAGTTACTGCAGGAGAAGCAAGTAGCGGCGCAGCGGGACTGACTTAGTATCGTTGCGGCACCGTAGGAACGCGCCAGGAACAGGCGCGAGCGCTTCCTGCAGCCCGCAGACGGAGCGTAGGCATTGTTCTATCGTGGCAGTGAGATGATCGTCGGCTGACGGAGTCCGGCGCGATGAAACAGGCGATTCCGAGCGGACTGCTGGTGAATAACAATGCGTTCGATTCGCTCATGGCGCGCCACCTCGACTGCTGGCCGAGCCAGCCCGGTGAACCTGATGCCGAGCGGACTGCACGTCAGCACCTACGCGTTCAACCCGGGGATCGGTCAGTACCTGTACTTCTTCACCAACGCCGCGAACAACGGCGCAACGAGCAACAGCTGGTCTGCAGCGAGCGGCTCGGGAGGGGGGTTGCTGGGCGCCAGCGGTGCCGCGGGTTTCCTGCCCCTCTGGACCGGTGCGACGACGCTGGGGAACTCCGCTGTGTCTCAAAACAGCGGCAATGTGGGCATCGGCGTGGCGGGCGCACGTTCAACCAGCTGCAGGTCGGGGATACGCCCGGCTTCTCCGCCAATCAACTGGCGCTGGGCAACGGTGTCCAGGCCATGTCGTTCGCACTCACGCCCGCCGCATCGATCTGGTATGGCAATACCGCCTTCTCGCTGCAATAGACCGTCGGTGACTCGTTCGTGGGCATCGGCGGCAACCCGACGCACAACCTCGATGTGTTGGGCGGCAACGCGCAGATCGGCCTCGTCGATACTGTCAACTGGGGCTTCAGCGACGATCTCGAAATACACCAACCGCTTGGAGATAAGTCCAGTAGATGCGTTCCAGATATCGGTCGGCGGACTCGCACACCCGCACTTCTGGATCGGTAGCAACGGCAACGTGGCGTGGGCACGACGTCGCCGGCCAGCAAACTGCAGATCGGTTCCGTCGGCGCGTCGGGCTACGGCGGCGACGACATCGCGTTCGGGAACGGCACGCAGGCGTCGGGGATCGCGCAGACGGCGAGCGTCGCGCAATGGTATTCGACGACCAATATCGCGCTGATGCCATGCGGCAATGGCCACGGGCGGGTAGGGATCAACACAACGACGCCCAGGCGCTGTCCACTTGGAGGTTCTGGACTATCGTCACCGGCAACATGCTATTGAGGCTATAACGGGTTCAACGACCTTGATGGAGTCCAACCTCGACGTCTGCACGATTTGCATCCAGCGCAAGTCTCGATCTGAGCGAGTCGGCAACGTCATGGCGCTCGAATTTGATGCCCATTCGGACGCCCGCATCAAGGATATCACCGGCATCAGCGACTCGGCCCGCGACCTCGAAACGATCAATGCACTTGAAGTCACCGACTACACGCTGAAGGACAAGGTCAAGTACGGCAACAAGCCGTTCAAGAAGGTGATCGCGCAGCAGGTCGAGAAGGTCTATCCCCAGGTCGTCTCGCAGCACGTCGACTTCATCCCCAACGTCTATCGAGCCGCCAGCACGGTCACGAAGACCGCGGCCGGCACGCTGCTGCACTTCGACAATGCACACGGACTGAGCCCCGGTGCCAAGCGCCTCAAGCTGCTGACGTCCGGCGACCATACGATGCAGCAGGTCGGCATCGTGTCCATTCCATCCGTCCGCGACGTGCTGATCGACGCGCCGCAGCTGAACGGCGAAAAGGTGTTCGTCTATGGCGAGGAGGTCGACGATTTCCGCACTGTCGACTACGAAGGCCTGACCACGCTCAACATCTCCGCGACACAGGAAATCGCGAAGCGGCTTGCAAAGCAGCAGGCGGACCTCGCCGCGCTCGTCTGCGCCAAGGATGCCGAGGTCGCCGAACTGCGTGAACAACTGGCGAAGCAGCAGGCGCGCGTCGCCGAGCTCGAAAGCCTGGCCGCCGACATGCGCGAGATCCGCGCGCAGGTCGCGGCATTGAAGCGCAATGCCGCGGCCGTCCCAATGGCACGACGCTGCACTGCGCCCCTGATGACGTCAAACCGCGCCCCATCGGCGTGGCTGTTGCTGGCGCTCGTCGCTGTGCCGTCCGCCGCGCAGGTGACGGGCGCGCCCCCGGGCGTGGCTCCCGTGAGCCGCCGATTGCTGATGGTTACTTCGATGGGTTGAACGCCGCGCCCTGCGGCCGCCGATAATCCGGCTCCCCGACGATTTCCTACTCGGCGCAACGCGCCTCGAGTCCGTAGCGCTCGGCCTTATAGCGCGCCTTCCCCCACGTTGCGCGAGACCGCATCGCGGAACGGAACGGGCACAGTGACTACCGGTGTGCCGCGTCGCTTCTGATGTTTGTGGCAGTTCGCCCAGCGAGAGCCGAAGCGTCTCACCGCCACATCGCGTAGCTATTGGCTGGGTCCACGTAGGCAACGGGGGCACAGCCGAAATCGGGATCGCGCGGGACGGTGAAGTAGAAACCACCGGCGGTCTGATACGCACAGGCTTCGACGTCCAGCGTTGGCTGTCGCGAGAGGAGAACAACCCCAGAGACGATGCCGAAAACGAGCGAGAGCAGCAACAGGAAGCGCATCCCAATCTCCCATCTGCACCGCAGAATCGCGCTTTTTTTGACACTACTCTGGAGCTGGATGGGCGGCTTTGATCGCGGGCAACTTCGACCCGAAAAGGATTTCCCACTAAATCGCGCAAGTATTCAGGCGAGCGGGTGATGCCCGTCGGCGACCTAGTGCGCCCTCATCGAATTTGCGCGACACAGGATCGGGGAAACGGAAGGGCTAGCCAGATCACGACCATCGGTGCGACACAGGGCCGCTACTGCAATCAGCACGCGCCAAAGACAGAATCGACGTGGTAGGAGCGGCACAGATAGGGGGTGGGCATCGGCTTTGACGGGATGCGTGGTGCCGGCAGTAGGAATCGAACCCACGACCAACTGTTTACAGATTTGTACCGCGGTTACGGACCCTTTCTAAATCAAGCTCTTGCAACACACGCCAAGTTTCAAGAGCAGCCGTACACAGCCTAGAACGAACCGTACGCAGGCAAAGCAAGTTACGCAATGGCTACGCTGCCCTTTCCGGGACTGCGTCCTTGTCGAGCTGGTCAGGTGAAAACGATCGACAGGCGGCCGTCCTTCCGGGAACGGGGTGTCGCCTTCACGACGATCTGTACGTCGCGTCCGAGCTTCGTGAGACAGTCCATCAAGCGGCGCTCGGAAAAACCACGGAACTGCCCGCGCAGCAGGTTGGAAAGCTTAGGCTGCGGCATCCCCAGCAATTCCGCGGCTTGGGTCTGGGTGAGGCCCTTCCGTTTGATGATCTCCGCAATCTTGGCCACGAGTTGGGCTTTGATCAGCATCTCGTCGGCATCGGCGTAACCGAGATCGGCGTAGACGTTGCTGGTCCCAATCTCTACGTCAATACCTTGCACCTTACGCTTGCTCATCTTGATAACTCCTTCACGACCTGCTCGGCCGTCTTCAGTCGCTCTCTGATCAATTCCATATCCTGTTTGGGTATGGCGATTCCACTCTTCGCCTTCTTCTGAAACACGTGCAGCACGTACACCGCAGCAACGAAAGCGCACGGTACAAACAGCGCGGTACGCGTTTCCACGCCAGTCTTCGACGATCTCCAGGACGCCTGCTGACCCAAAGCCGTGGAGTGGCTTGGCCTGTTCGTGCTTCTTACCGGTCTGGGCGAGGTGCAGGGCATACCCGAACGTATCGATCACTTCCTCCGGCAACGCCATCAAATCCTTCTTTGTGCTGGCAAGCCATACCAGCGGCTTGGGCTCAGGAGGGGATTCCTTCGGCATGACGTATTATACCCATATAGATATAATTGTCCCGCGAACGTTCAACATGTGTGAATTCTGCACAGCCGAGCCGTCCGCGAGTTTTTCCAAAGGAAGCAGCCCGCTATGCTCAAGATTGAACTGCACAATCATGGCACCAACGGGGATCCGGCGCCTTGCTTCGCTACCAGCGCCGAAATTGAGATCGCGGAACAGTTGCGACATCGACTCGAGGAACGCTGGCGTCATCCGCACCGCCTCCGCCTTTGCCGGCACCTGGGAGTGACGGCCGCTGAGGGGAGCGCCTGTCCCCGGCAAATGTTATCGGCAGGGACTAACAGTTATGAACGAACGCGCTCCAACCCGACGAGTCGGCGCTACGGTGATGACGAGTAAAGCGCGGCCACATTTCAGAGCATTGCCATACCCAACGAGCTCGACAGGGCCGAGCGGCAGGCTACGACGGAGCAATTCGCCTCGGCAGCGAGAATAGCTGCACGGACGGTCTCAATAGCGCGCAGCAGGTCGCGGTGGCGGGCGTCCGCTTAATGGAAGATTGGCGGCCAAGTTCAACCGGCGGCTCATGACCGATCAGCGACCGTCGAGGCCGCGCCCGGCGCGGCCGATTATTCGAAGGCCGACTGATATGAGTCCCGCCGACTTTTGACGCGTTCTACCGCCCAGCGAGTGACCCCTTCCAGTCGCGGAACACGTCGATGTCCATTCCGTCCGGGAAAAATAGATACCCGGGTGCGTGCCCCGGCGTGTCGGTCACGCCGTATTGCCAGACGATTTCCTTCGTGGCGCGGTCGATGACTAGCACGCGATGTCGCTGATCGTCGTTCAGGACGACGTTCCCGTTCGGAAGTTCCAGCGCGAGGGAGGGATGGTCAAGCATCTTCTCGCCGCTCTTCTCAAAGTATTCCCATGAAATCTTGCCGGACATCGGATCGAAGATGACAACCCGCCCAGGTTTCGAGAAATCGGCCACGATCACCTGACCATCGCGAGTCGGAAACGCATCGGACGGATAGCGGACGTGCGGCGCTCGGATGCTCCAAATCAACTTGCCATCCCGGGCGATGCGTGAAATCCACGCATTCGAGATCTCCGTCACAAGAATATCGCCGTTGTCGAGTGGCGTCGTGCCATTGGGGTAAGCGAGATAACGCGGCGGATCGTGCTTGCACGTGCCTTCCTTGCCCCATTGCCCGATAACGGAGGAGGTTGTGGGATCAATGAACTGGACCCGGCAGTTGCGGATGTCGGCGACGACCACTTTGCCGTCAGCCATCAAGTGCGCGTCATCGGGGTAGTTGAAGTAGCCGGGCTTGCTGCCCTTCGTGTCGGAGGCCCCGACCGTCCAAGTGAGCTGGCGCGTGTTGTAGTCAATGATGTGAATGTCGTAGTTGTCTTCTTCATTGACGACGAGCTGCGTGCCGTCCCGCGAAAAGAACACATCATCGTTGCCGCGATAGATCTTGAGATTCGGCGACGGAAATTCCCAGACGATGCGCTTGTCCGGCGCGACTTCGATGAGGCGGTTGTTGCGCCGGTCGGCGATGACGATTGGGTACGGCAACGGCGTCCCCCACGATGGTGCCGGCTTCTCGCGCGTACCGGTGACCGGCGGGATCGGCGGAAGCGTGACGCCGCTGGAAACCGCGCCCGCGCCGATCATTTCCGGGGTTACCTTGACCGCCTGGACGTCGCTCTTCTCTTTCTTCGGCCCGGCCGGCTGCGCCGATCCTGCGAGCCCAAGTCCGACCAGCCCTGCGGCCGCGAGCACCAAGGTCCACAGCGCCGCGGCATGCCTTGCGCAATTCCGAATAGCCATCAGTTCTCCTCGCGCCACGAAACGGCCCAACATATCCGACGCAAGCGGAGGCTGATTCGATTCAGGTCAAGGTCGAGCGGAAATATCGACTCAACTGCGGCCAGGTCAACGTCGGCCGCGTTGACCAATCGCCTGCTCCGTCTGTCGCTAACATCCATGCGGCTGGCTCGTCCGAAGGGACCGCTTACGGGCAAAAGCCCTTTGACTGTTTCTGGCCGCACTCGGCCGGTCGAGCCGGAGCGCCGGACGGTGGGTTCCCTTCGCGCGGCTCGCGGGCTCACAAGCACGCGGAAGCGTAGAGGTACTCCGGCAGAGCGTGCGACGAGCCTGAGCCGGGCGCTGGCGAAAGGCAGAAGACCCCCTGCTGAAAGGGCCGGGCGTCGTACTTTGTACGGCGACCGAATTCTTCGACCCCGTCCAAGGTCTCCGTACTTCGCACGACGAACGACGACGGAAAGGGCTGCGCGCCGTCATATCGACCGGCCGAAACGGGGCCAGGAGCGGCCGCGCAACGGGCACGGGCCGACCTTTCCCCAGCATCGTGGCCCAACGCGCGGCGCGCCGCCTACTTCGTTGCGCCCCAGCCTTTGCGCAGCTGCTTGCCGATCGCGAGCATGAACCGAAGCGTGTCCTGAGTCTCGGGATCGCGCATCAGATGCCAGAGCCCACCGATTCCGCCAGCCGACGGGGGGGCCGCGCGGCTCGCGGTCGCTGCGGAGTCGATCGACTGCAGGACCTCCTGCACGGTCGCGAGCCGGTCGGCAAGTTGCGGCAGCATCGTCGCCAGCCGCTCGAGTGCCCCGCTTTCCTGCAACCCTTCGAGCATCTTGACGACGTGTTCGGCGCCGCCGCGGCTGAAACGGTCGAGCAGCGATAGCCCGTTGCCGACCGTGTCGACGAGGCGGCTCACCATCTCGTCAGTCAGCGCGTCCTCGGCTGAGCCGTAGACGCGCACCAGCTTGACCAGCCGGTTGAGGTCGCCATTGTTGACCATCTCCGCCAGGGCGGGGATCGCGCGATCGAGCCCGGCGCGATTCACCTGGTCGAGCAGGGCGAGGCCTTCGCCGATCGCCTGGCTCAACCGCGTGACCATCTCGTCGGTCAGCGCATCCTGGGCGGAACTGTACAGCCTGGCGATCTGCGAAAGCCGCTCGATGTCTCCGTTGTTGACCATCTGGGCCACTGCCGGAATAGCCCGTGCGAGCCCGGCACGATTCACCTGGTCCATCAACTCGACGGCGTCGCCCGCGGTCGTCGCGAGGCGCGTCACCATCTCGTCGGTGAGCGCATCGCGCGCCGCCGAGATCACCCGTTCGACCTCGACGTTTACGGCCCCGGCTTCCTCCGACTGTCCGTTCATGTTCGGCTCCTTCAGAGCAGCCCGCGTGCCGACACCCAGTAAAGCTTGTTGTATGCCATCTTGAACCAATGCACGGCCTTGGTTGGCGGCTTCGGATCAGGCGGATTGAGATAATCGAACATCGCGTAGGTCGCGCGGTCTTTGCCGGCTTCGATGAAGCAGAAGACCTTGCCGTCGTAATCGCGAACCGGTGCGCCCAGCTTGACCATTGCCGCGATGTTCTCGCCCGAGCGCCTCGGCCTCGAAGTGGGCAGTCGAGCCGGCCTTGCTGATCGGGAGGTTGGTCGTGTCGCCGAGCGCAAAGACGTTCTTGCGGCCTTCCATGTTGAGCTGGTGCCGGTGCGTGGGGATCCAGCCGCCCGCGCCTAGCTTGTTCTTCTCGATCACCTCCATGCCCCGGTGGGTCGGGATCGAGATCAGCAGGTCGTAGGGCGTCTCGCCGCCCTCTTCGCTCTTCACCACCTTCGCCTTGCCATCGACCTCCTTCAGGTTGAACAGCGTTTCGTAGCTAATGCCGAGGCGATCGAACTCGGGCGCCGCCCACTTGGCAACGTTTTCCAGCGTGTGGACGCGCCCGATGGGATAGGTGTAGTGCAGTTGAACCTTGTCGCGGATGCCGCGATCCTTGAAGTAGTCATGCAGCATGAACGTGATCTCCAGCGGCGCCATCGGGCACTTGTGCGGGACGCCCATGGCGATCACGACGCGCCCGCCCTGGAACGCCTGCAGCCGCCGGAACATCTTGACCGCCGTCTCCTCGGTGTAGAACGTCTCCGAGTTCTCGGCGAGGCCCGGAATGAGTTCCGGCACCGGCCGCGACCCGGTCGCGATCGCGAGAATGTCGTAGTCGAAGGTCTTCCCGCTCTTTGTCTTGACGCGATTCTGGTCGAGCAGAAACTCCTCGACCGGATCAACGACGAGCGTGATGCCCGGTTCGAGCAACGTCGCCTGGTCCTTGTACAGCTCGTCGGGCGTCATGCGACCGAACGCGAGATACAGGAGCCCGGGCTGGTACATGTGCTTCTCGGAGGCGGTCACCATCGTGAGCTTGGCCTTGCCGGACTTGAGCTCGGGCTGGAGCCTGCGAGCGAGGTTGTTGGCGAGAATCGTTCCACCCATTCCACCGCCGATGATCAGGATCTTCATTGCGTCTCCTCTCGTCAACCCATTCGAATGAACGTCGTCACTTCGTCTTCTTGACCGTGATGTGCCAGACGCCGGCTTCCTCGCGCGTGCCGAGGAATTCGTGGCCGACCTTCTTGATCCATTCCGGAATATCGTTGGCCGAACCTTTGTCGGTCGACAACACTTCGAGCTCGTCGCCGACCTGCGCCATCTTCATCCAGCCGATCAATTCCATCAGCGGACCGGGACAGAAGCTATCCCGGGCGTCAATCAGTTTTCTCTCGGACATTGCCAATCCCGCCTTTCCCGCCAGCGTTAGAACGACCAGACCTGCGCGTCCCGCGCATCGTCCAGGAACTTCGTCAGACCGAGCGGTTCGCTGAGGTAGGGTTCCAACCCCTCGCGCTCGACACCCATGACGTCCATCGCCATCGAACACGGGAAGACTCTTGCGCCTCCCAGGTCCACCGCCTGCTGGAACAGCGTACGGAATGCCGGAACCTTCTTGTCCGCCATCTGAGCGCCAAACGAGCCTTCCGGCGGTGCGTTCACCGTGCTCCCCTTCACAAAGTACGCCAGCGCGTTCATCGACAGGAACACGCTCACCTCGTTGCCGCTCACCGCCCCTACCGACGCCAGCATCGCAGCCATCTGCAGGCGCTCGTGCGCCCCCGATACGACGATGATGCTGATCTTGTTGGAGCCCATCACGACCTCTTCATGATCTAGATCGAAACCTGACCAAATTTGCCGCCCGAATCGCGTGGACCTGACCGCGGCCGGGAGGGGTCGTCGTTGTACGCCCGGATTCGTGCGCTGCCGAAAGACACCACGGCGACAGCAGAAATCATGCAGCCTTCGTCGCTTGCGACCAAGGTGGAAACAGCCGCACCATGACCGAGAGCAGCACGAACGGCGCAGCGATCACGCCAGCCGCCGCAAGTAATCCCTCACGACCCAGGAAGGTCGGCGTATACGTTAGTAGCCCCTTGCCGGTCTTGGAAATCTCCTGACCGCCGATGACGACGTTCCAGCGCATCATCAGCACCGCGAGCAGCACGAGACATGCGCTGACGAACACACCCGCTGTCAACGTCTTGCCGCCGATGCCGCGCCAGATCATCAACGTTAGGATCACGAGCGGCAAGGCAGAGCCGATACCGAACTGAAGGATCACGAATGGCACGATGAGCTGGCCATTGACGAACTCCAGGATCATCTCAGTGCCCTCGCGGCCCCGGTAGACGAGGCTTGCGAACTCCACGCCCTCGAGCAGCAGCGTGAACATCATGAATCCCCACAGCGTATATGCCATGCCCTTGAGGCAAGGCAGGTCAACCGCCACTTTGCGCAACCGGCACGAGAACACGTAAATGACGATCACGAGCGCAGTACCGGAGATGATCGCCGAGAAAAGGAATATCGCGGGCATCAGGTCGGACGACCACCACTCGCGCGACTTGAGCGAGCCGAACACGAAGCCGACATAACCGTGCAGGCCGTGCGCCGCCGGTATGCCGATGACGGCCAGCGCAAAGATCCATTTGCGATCGTAACTCATCGCCTTTTCCGACAGGTCGTCGGACCCGAGCGAGAGCACGCGGTAGAACAGACGCAGCATACCCTTGGACCGTTGCGCCTCGCGCACGATGTGCGGCCGGAACACGAACCAGTTCTCGAGCAGCAATAGCAGCACGTAGAAGCTCGCCGCGTAGCCGAAGATCGCGAACGCAGACGTCGTGTGCGGTGTGATCATCGCATTGAGCGCACGCTCGGGATGGCCGAGATGTAGCAGCAACGGCGTAGGCACGACGAGCATGCAGCACAGCGACGTCAGCAGCGCGAGATGCGCGACCGGTCTGAACCGCTGCATGCCGAACACCTGATACAGGCTCGAAACCGTAAACGCACCGGCGACGAGTCCGGTGAGGTAAGGATAGACGACGACGAGTACCGTCCAGGGGATGACGGTCTCGTTGGGGTATACGTAGCCGATGAACGGCGCGATGTTGGGGACGGGTTCCATCAGACAACGTCCTTGTCGAGGCCGACGTAATAGACGTTCGGGGCATTGCCAGATTCCGGCTTGAGCACGCGGGTCCGATTGTTGCGGATAAACTGGCTTACCGAGCTTTGCTTATCGCGCAGATCGCCGAAGATGCGCGCGCCGACCGGGCACACGGCAACGCACGCGGGCTGCAGCCCCTTGGTGATGCGGTGATAGCACCACGTGCACTTGTCCGTCACCTGCTTCTCCTCGTTGAAGAAGCGCGCGCCGTAGGGGCAGGCTTGCACGCAATACTGGCATCCGATGCAGTACTTGTGATCGATGACGACCACGCCATCGTCGGTACGGTAAGTCGCACCGGTGGGGCATACCTGCACGCAGGCCGGGTGCGTGCAGTGATTGCAGAGTTTCGGCACGAAAAACGCCTTTTCGACCTTTGCGTCCTTGTAGCGATTGGCGAACCGGTATTCATGTTCGGAGCCCGAGGCCTCGATGTTTACCAGGTCGCTGTGGCTGTCGATGCGCGGTCCCTCCTCCCCTTCGAGATAGACGTAACGCTCGACCCAAGTGCGAAAATGGTGTGCGTCGCCGATGACGTCGTTTTCACGCTTGCAGGCCTCAACGCAGCGCAGACAACCGATGCACTTGGTCGCATCGACGCCGAACGCCCAGCGGTGTTTGGTCCAGTCGTATCCTGGTATTGGAGGAGGTGAAACCACGGACGGCTCGGCTGCTGACTCGGCTTGCGTGACCGCGACCTTGCCGGCTGCGGCCACGCCGACACAGGCGGCCACGCCCCCGAGAAGGCGAAGGAATCCGCGCCGCGCATCAGCACTCTTGTCTCTGGGCTCGGTCATAGCAAAGCGCTCCTCAGCGGAATGGTGGCGGTCCGTCTGATGTTCACTCGGAACCCGCACTCGAGAAGTAGGTCGCGAGCGCGTCCACATCGCCGTCGCTCAGGCTCTTCGCCATCCCGCCCATCACGTCGTTCTTCCGGGCACCGTCGCGATAAGCCTTGAGCGCCGCGACGAGGTAATCCTTCTGCTGTCCGGCAAGGCTCGGCCACACCGGGTTGCTGCTGATGCCGTTCGCGCCGTGGCAGCCAACGCAGGCTGCAGCCTTCGCCTTGCCGGCGGCGGCGCTAGAACCAATAACAGCCACCCCTGCCGTCTTCAACTTCAATGCTGCGAAATGCGTGGCGACCTCGCGCATGTCCGCTTCGCTCAGTACCTTCGCAATTGCCGCCATCGTTGCGTTTTCCCTTGCACCTGACTTGTACGCCTTCAGCGCCTCAACGAGATACGCGTCGTGCTGTCCGGCGAGGTTCGGCCACATCGGATTCGCACTCACGCCGTTACCGCCATGACACCCGGCGCAAACGCTCGCCTTGCCTGCTGTGCCGGCGCCGTTAGATGCAGCCGGCGCCGCGGGACCGCGAAGGGTCCTTGGCGAGTGCGGGTTGTGGCACACCGTGCACTGCTGCGTGCCCGCATGGGTTGCCAGCACGATCTGCTTCTGCTCAGCGGGCCTGCCGGGCATCTTTTCATGGCAGAGCGGGCACAACCTCAGCGTGTCAGTCGGTACGGCGAGTTTGCCGCCTGCCGGATGATCCACGCCGGTGGACACGTGCTCGAATTTGCCCTTGATGTCGCGTTCGCCGGCCGCTCCGTGGCAGACCTCGCATTGGACGGCCTTGCCTAGATCGACGCGGTGGTGGACGCCCTCGGACCATTCGGCGTAGCGCTCAGCATGGCAGGTGCGGCAATAGTCGGAGCCTTTGAACTTCGGCTTGTCCGACGCGATCTCAGCGACCGAATCGCCGCGATAGTGGCCGTAACGGTAAAACGAGTCCGCAGTAAAGAAGAGCTTCGCCGCGTAGGCCGCTCCACCGAATGCGACCAACAGAACGATGAGTCGAGCGACGTGCTTGGGCATGTCGTTGTGGCCCCTGCTTCCAGTCTCGGGACGAGGGTGTTTAGTGCAGGAGATCGCCTTGCCTGGCAAGTCGGTTCACGCCCTGCAAGTTCCCCAATGCACCAGGTGCGACTATTTGCCGCACTCGCTGCGGGGCTATTGATGTATGTCAAGAATTGTCGACGACACGCCCGCGAACGCATCGCCCGTTGGCAAGAACGCATCTGCCGTGAGAAGTTGTAACAGCTTGGATTTCTAGGCGCTCGAATTGCCTGACGAATACCTGACAAACAAGCGCATCTCGCACCTATGCGAGCGCGCGACTCGTTTGCTGTGACCGTAGAACAGCATTGTCGGGGGCCCAACCACAACTCTCTAATCGCGACCGTGAAGACATACGAGTGCACGGCCAGATAGCGCACACGGTGGCCGGTGAGCGCATTTGTTGTTGGGCCGCAGCGGGGCCAGCAACCGATCGCGCCACTCGGCGATCTTGGCCGGCGTCAAATCGACCAGGCTATAGTCGGCCGAGCTCGGATTTTTAGCAGTCGAGCTGCGCGCATTCTGAGTGAAACGCACGGCAAAACGGCCACAGGGCTTCCCATCCGATTGGGCCCAGTTCAAAGTCCCTGGCACTTTGAACGAAATCCCTCCGGTGGCGTACTGAGCCATGGCGAGTGGCATGCTGGGACTGGCGGTGTGCCAGGTCGGCGGCCAGTGATCGGGCCAATGGCCCCACATGTTGAGCTGGCCCAGCGCGTCGAACAGCCCGAGGTATTGGTGATAGACAGCGCCGGGCGCATCCTTGGCGATCGGGCAACCAAGCGTTACTAACCCGCACACCCCGCGTGCGGTCGGGGTCAAGCGATCGCAGGGCACTGCCGATCCGGAGAGCGCCCTTGCTGGGGCCGACAAGGAGCTTGAACGGGCTGGGCCGGTCCCGCATCAGCGTATGCAGCACGTCCGAGGAACCTGAGCCATAGCGAAAGACCGGCGCGCCATGCACTGTCTTGGCGTCGGGCAGGGAAGCCGCCAACTCGCGCCCGATGGTCGCGCGTCATTGCCGTAGTTGTCCTGCCTCGGTCGCAGGTGACGTTGGACTCGACAACGCCAAAACGGGTTGGTTGTCGGTAGTGCAGCGGCGGCATCGAAGAATGAATCGCTTCGGTGGCGTCCGCCGTGCGAGTCAACCGCCTTTGGAGTGGAACCAATCGCGATACTTCATGTCCTCGCGCGCCAGGTGTTCCATCAGTACACGGGACATGTGGAGCCCCTTCGCCAATGAGGCCAGGTTAGTAGGCGTGTCGGCGAAGTTGTCCATCGCGGCGTAGAATTCCGCCGCCAGCCTTTCATGTATGACATGGTGCTGCTCGGAATCTGGGTAGCCGCGATCGCGCAGCAGACGTTCCTCGCTGGTAAAGTGCGCGATGGCGGTGTCCAGCAGGCGCTGCATTAAGCGCAGGATCTCCTCCTGTCCTATCTCCGCTGCCAAGCCTGCGATAACGTCATTCACCCGGCCGATCAACTGCTTGTGTTCGCGGTCGATTTGGGCGTCACCGGCGGAAAGACCTTCGCGCCACGCGATCTCTAGATCCGTTTCGTCAGCGGTTGTCATTGAACCTTCAGCGCAAGTTATCGCGTCAACCAAGTTGTTGGCGTTGCTGGGGAACATGCAATGTCATCCTGGACTCACGAACCGCACTGATGAAACGCCGCGCCAACTTCACGCAGCCAGTACCGATGCGGCAGGGTCGGGTGCATCACGGTCGTGATCGTCAATGCCAGCATCCGCAAATTGCGAGGGGTAACCCAAATCACACTAGGGAAGGCGCCCACGGGCGACGATCTCGATCGCGCTTAGCGGTAATGCGCGTCCGTCGGCTAGGCCGCGGCAACCGCTATTCCGCCCACTGCCCGAAGTGCGTTATCGTGATATCCGAATACGGGTCGAGCTCCTTTTCTGCGCGGCGCGCAGCGCGGTCTTGATCGCCAGCCATTCGCAGCAGGATCATCACAAACAAGACACCAAGCGCCCAAGCGACTAAGACCAACAGGATCCAGCTGCCGTCCATCGCACCCTCCCAATCCGGCGGACCACGAACGGCGCATTCTCGTGACATCAGGAGGGCGCACGATTGTTCCAGATCAATAAAGGATGGGTTGTGGCCAATTTGTAAGCTCGATGTCAGGTTAGAGCACCGCCAGCCGCCAGAAAGAAGCGCCCCAGATCCGAAGACCGAGGGCGCGGGCTGCTCCGGCTTAAGCACTAGGAGGACCGCGTGAAACCGCTCGAACGCGACGAACGGGATCACCAGTAGGTAACTGGACAACGCAACTGCCGAAAGGCGGATTACTAGGCTAGTGGACTGTAACGATTGAAGCGGGAGTAATCCGTCGTGTGGGATCGAAGTATTTCCACTTCACGGGTTTGGCCTCTTTGTTGTACTGACGGATGTAGCGCATGAGCTTTCTCTTCAGGTCGGGCACTGAGGTGAACACGCCACGGGCGATCACGTCACGCTCAATCTTGGCAAACCACAGCTCGACCTGGTTCAGCCAGGACGAGTACGTCGGAGTGAAGTGCAGGCGAACATTGGCGTGTGCCGCGAGGAATTCGTCGACGCGCTTGGTCTTGTGTGCCGAGAGGTTGTCAGCGATGACGTGGATCTCCTTGCCGCGCGGCTGGTTGACCACGAGATCGGTGAAGCCGTGCCGCTCGGCGCGCGCTCCATGCGCTCGTTCTTAGTCAGTTTCATCACGCCCTCCATAGGCATGATGATACTACCTATTTAAGTGTTACAGTCCACTAGTATTCCGTCGGGTCGATCGAGAGATAGCCGACATCTTGCGGGCTCAGTGGCGGAGGGCCTGGAGGCAACTCGAGCGGGTTGCGACGTGTCACCGACACGTGGAACATATCCTTCGCTCGATCAACCTGCCTTTGTGCTTTGGCCATGTAGTTGAACGGGGCTATATCCCACGGCGTATGAATTGGCTGGCTCGGGTTCTGCGGGAAAGGAGGGTATGGCACCGGGTTGTTCAGCCGCATCCCGATATCCGCCAGCCTACGCAGCATCCAGCCCAATGCCTGGTTGGAAAGCCCAGATTCGGTAGCCGGGTACCCGCCGCCAACATCGGCATGTGCGCCAACGAACCATTCCTGAATAACTCCGGCGCGCGGGTCCCAAGCCGTTACAGGAAAATCTGCCCGCTGCTCATGGAGAGCCATGGCGTGAAGGCCGTTCTCGACGAGGGGGTTCAGCACGGTGTCGACGAAACGGAATACGTCTAGTCGCGCGCCTCCAGCATAAAGAGGAATCCCCAACGATCCAACCGTATCCCAAACCCCTACAGCCTTGATCGCAATGTTTCCGAGAAGCCCATTCTGAGGTATGCCAGCGGCCGCGAAGTGATCGACAAGCGTCAGCAGCGCAGTTGCAAGCGGTGAAATCGGTTTACCGCCGCCAAGCGCGACCCCCCTCCACAGGACCCATGCAGCTATGCCGAGTTGATAGGCACGTTCCTTGTCATTCACGTCATAGGTCGATGGATTCAGCAGTCCGACTTTGGTGATCATTCCCGCGAGCGCGCGCGCCGTGTATGCACCTCGGCTAAAGCCGACGATGTATATGGCATCGCCAGGCGAGTAATTGCGAGATACGAAGGTGTAGCCGCGAACGATGCGGGCGATGATCCCAACGCCGAATGCGCCACCAAGGAGTTTGATGATCGGGTTCGTGGAGTCACCAACACCGTGCAGATATTTGGCAACCTGCAATTGGGCTCCGACGCCTTCACTCGTTACTCGCTCCTGCTCCACGCGAGAGCCAAGGGTTTCGATCGTAATGTGACCGGGTAGATTGCTGAATAGCTTGAACACATTCGTGCTGTTGCCGATGGTTGCTTGAACTTCGCCGGCGGTGTCGTCTGCGTCCGTTACGGAAACACCCGTGAGTTCTGGGGGGCCGTTCCACGTTCCGTCAGCGCAAAATACAATATTTTTTGGCATCTAAGAATCCTGCTGTCGTCGCACACGTCGTGCAGATCCGGCGAGGGCAGTATACCTATCTAACGCGCGGACGCACGCTGCTAGGAGCAGTTCGCTCGGTGCCCCACAGCGTTTAGCGCGGATGGGCTGATGCTTCGAAAGTTCGGTGGCGAGCCGCGTGGCTTTCGTCGAATCAAGTGCGCCGTACTTCGAACGACGTACGCCGACAGATTAACCGCCTGTAATCCGCGAAAGCGGCCATCCCTCGAGGTTGCTGAAACCGGCCCTTTGATGTCGCTATCGATCCAAACCCGCCGTCGCGTTGGGGATAGGGGACGTTCACAACCTAGAGCTTAAGCGGCGGTAGAGGCGTAGCGAGGGAACCCATCGGCCCCGCCCGGGCCCACTCGCAACGGGGAACCGGCTTACTATGGCGCGTATGAGTCGGGACCCCACCGCCGCACCGCCATCGGAATCCGTTAAAAGGATCTCGCGTGAGGAGATGAGCGAGTTGCCGATCCGGCGCTACGAGGGTTCGGTGCACGTCGTCGCGGGGCATCCGGACCTCCAGCATGCGATGCAGGACATCTTGCTGGAAAGCGTAGTCGGCTTCGACACCGAGACACGGCCCGCCTTCAGGCCGGGCGAGAGCTACCTCCCCTCTCTCGTGCAGTTCGCTACGGCGAGCGCTGTGTATCTCTTGCAGGTCCAGCAGCAGGACCTTTTCGGCGCGATACGGGAGATCCTTTCGTCAGAGAAAATCATCAAGGTGGGCGTGTCGGTGACCGACGATATGCGTAACCTGAAAAAGTTATTCGAGTTCGACGAACGATCGGTGGTGGATCTCGGCAAAGTTGCGGAGCGCCACGGCCTGAAGCAGACGGGCGTGCGGAATCTCGCCGGGATATTTCTCGGTACGCGCATCCCCAAGGGCGCGAAGACTACGAACTGGGCTGCGCGCCGCTTGACGCCGCAGCAGATCGCCTACGCGGCGACCGATGCTTGGGCGTGCCGCGAGCTGTATCTCCGCTTCAAGGAACTGAAAATGGTCTGATGACCGAGTTGGTGGCCAAGACGCTGGCGCCCGTGCGCACCGAGATGAGCCGAGATCTGGGATGCTCCATTTCCTGTTCGCGCTCCCGAGCCCACGACGTTCGCGCTGGTCGGGGCGCCAGTACGCCGCCTTTCCCCTGATCGCCGCACCTCAGCACCTGAGCACCTCCATATGTACGGCTATTGTAAGGTTTACAAGAACTCGCGCGGCGGAATCCCCGCATCATTCCGACGCGAATCCTGTCGGAACACGAACAATTCTCGATGCACCGCTGGTGCATCGCGTTGTGGCCACTCATATACTCCCACCACCGTCGAGAAGGGCCAGCCGTTTTTGAACGAATGCACCGTGATCCGGCCCCGGCTGCACGCGGGGGTGCCGAGTACAAGAGCCTGCGGTCACGCGGCTCTCATTGACGGGAGGAGTCATGTTTCAGCAGAACTAACGCATACCGTGAGATCCCCGCATCCAAGCCCTTGTCGGTCCAACACAAAACGGTCAAGATAGCCCACCCGATGGCCGTTCACGATTTCGACAAACAACCGCCCGGGGCAATTCCATCCCACTTGTGAAGGAGGAGATCGATGTCCGTCCCCGATGACGATCATGCCTTGACGCGTCGCACCGTCCTCAAGGCCGCTGCTGCAACTACTGCGCTGCAACTGGCACCCCCGTTTATCGGCAGCGCGCGCGGTGAAACACCGCTTCGGATCGGTATGGTCGATCCGTTGACGGGCGTCTACGCCGCCGTCGCCCAGAATGAGGTCACGGGCGCCCGACTTGCGGTGGCGGAGATCAACGCCAAGGGCGGGATCCTTGGGCGGCCAGTGGAGATTCTCGTCGAGGACTCGGCGAACGACGTCGGTACGGGCGTTCAGAAGGCGCGCAAGTTGATCGAACGGGATCAGGTCAACTTCCTCATTGGGGACGTGAACTCCGGGATCGCCCAGGCCATCGCCCAGGTCAGCAACGAGAAGAGGCGTGCTGCACATCGTGTCCGGCGGTCACACCGACACGATCACCGGCGTCGATTGCAAGTGGAACGTCTATCGCGTCTGCAACACAACGAGCATGGAGGCCAATTCGGTTGCCGACCTGCTCTTCACCAAGTACGGCAAAAGGTGGCACTTCATTACGCCGGACTACGCGTTCGGCCATACGTTGCAGAAAGCCGCTGCGGCCGACCTCGAGAAACTGGGTGGCACGATGACGGGGAACGAGCTCACGCCGCTCGGCACCACCGACTTTTCCGCGTACCTCATCAAGGCGCGGGCCGCCAATCCAGACGTCCTGCTGGTCCTCCCACAGGGCTCCGACATGGTCAATTGCCTCAAGCAGATTGCGCAGTTCGGCATCGAAAAGCAGATTCACGTTGCCGGATTGCAGCAGGAGCTCGAATCGCTCGAGGCGATGCCGCCCGAGGCGCGCGTCGGCATCTGGATGTTCGAGTGGTATTGGAAGCAGCCGGGGGTGCCTGGCGTCGACAAGTTCGTCGCCGATATCAAGAAAGTCAACGGTGGCAAGGTCCCCACCGCGCGTCACTGGTTCGGCTACACCTCCGTTCACACGCTCGCAGCCGTGGCGAACAAGGAAAAGACCCTTGATTCCAAGAAACTCGCAGAGGCGCTCGGCGGATTCGAGCTGGCGCCCGACGTCAAGCTCCAACCGAACAAGTGCTATTACCGCAAAGGTGACCACCAGCTCATGACCTCGGCCTTTGTAGGCGAGGCGCTGGCCAAGCCAGGCGACGGCGGCCCCGAGGACCTGTTCCGCGTCGACCACGTCATCGCGGGCGACAAGACCGCCCCACCTGAGAATCAGACTGGTTGCAAGTTGCAGTTGCCGGCGTGAGTCCTCTCGGCGGCGCCCGGGAATCGACTCGGGCGCCGTAATTACGGACCAGTGGATCACGAGGCCGTGTTGGCTTGGACGGGATGGTTGCATGGCCGCGGTGCACACCCGGATTAGCGCCTTCCAATGACTCAGCTTCTTCTTTTCAACATCACGAACGGGTTGATCATCGGCGCGTTCTATGTGCTGATGGCGCTCGGGCTGTCCCTCATTCTCAACCTGAGCAACGTGATCAACTTCGCCCACGGCGGATTCCTCGTCGTGGGCGGCTACATCGCCTACACGATTACGCCCTATGTCGGATTTTGGGGCGCGTTGCTGATCGCGCCGCCGCTGACGGCAATCATCGGGCTGATTCTCGAGCGTACGCTGATCCGCCCGCTCTACGGGCGCGACCCGTTGTACAGCCTTCTGCTCACCTTTGGCCTGGCCTTCGTGTTCGAAGATGGCACGCGTTTCATCTGGGGCGCACAGGGCAAGCCCGTGACCGTGCCTGCCGTACTCGCCCAGCCATTGAGCAGCGAGTTCTTCTTCATAACCGGATACCGCTTGTTCATGGTCGGCTACCGTCGCCCTGGCCGTTACGCTGCTGTTCGTTTTGTTGCGATACACCCGCCTCGGCATACGCATCCGCGCAGGGACGCTCGACCTCGAAACCGTTTCGTCGCTCGGTATCAACGTCGGCCGGCTGCGCGCGCTCAATTTCGCCGTCGGGATCTTCCTGGCCGGCCTCAGCGGCGTGCTTGCAGCAGGCCAGCTGGGACTGGAACCGACAATGGGTACTGCGCTGCTCATGCCGAGCTTCATCGCCATCATCATCGGGGGCGTGGGCAGCCTGACCGGAACGCTGCTCGGTGGATTGCTGATCGGCGTCGCCTCGGGAATTACGGCGGTTTTCCTTCCGGCGGCCAGTGAAGCGATCATGTACGTGCTGATGGCGCTGGTGCTGCTTGATCCGGCCGCGCGGACTGCTTGGCGAAGAAGGCATGATGACGTGAGCGAGCGGCCCGAACGTTCGCAGGCTCGTCGGTGCTCGTCGCCATCTGGACAGCGTTGCTGCTGGCGCCGTTCTGGATGGCTCCGCTCGGCGGTTACACGGCGCTAGGGACGCGCGTGCTCGTGCTCGGCTTGGCCGCGATGTCGGTGAACTTCCTTCTGGGGTTCACGGGAGTGCTGTCCTTCGGGCATGCCGCCTATTTCGGGCTCGGCGCGTATGGCGCCGGATTCGCCCTCAAGTTCCTGGCGCCGAGCACGCCGCTTTCTCTGATCTGCGGAACGCTCCTCGGCGGAATTGCGGGCGCGTTGCTGGGTGCACTCATCGCTCGCCGGCGCGGCGTCTATTTCGCAATGGTGACCATTGCCTTCGGACAGGTGTTCTATTACATCGCCTTTCAGTGGAGCTCCGTCACCGGCGGCGACGACGGCTTGCGCGGATTTTCGCGCCAGCCGCTGCATCTAGGCCTGGCGACGATCGACATCCTTAGCAATGCCAATGCGTTCTACTACTTCGTCTTGCTGTGCGTCGCACTGACGGCCGGCCTGATGGGTTTCGTCCTTCGGTCCCCATTCGGCAGAACGATGATTGCGATCCGCGAGAACGAGCGGCGCGCACGCTTCCTCGGAATTCCCGTGGATCGCCATATCTGGATCGCCTTTACGCTTTCGTGCTTCTTCATGGCCTTCGCCGGGGCGCTGTATGCGCTGGTCAACAACTTCGCGGACCCGCGGGGGCTGCACTACAGTCAATCCGGCGATTTCGTGATGATGGCGGTCATGGGTGGCATGCGCAGCTTCTGGGGGCCGCTCCTCGGCGCCGTGGTGTTCGTTGTGCTGCAGGATTATCTGTCCAGCATCACCGTAAACTGGATGTCGTTTGTCGGCATGCTGTTCATCGGTATCGTGTTGTTCTTTCCGCGCGGCCTCCTCGGGGTGCTACGTCGCAGGGGTGACACGTGAGCATGCTCGACGTCGTGAATGTCAGCAAGCGCTTCGGCAATCTCGTCGCGCTGCAGGACATTTCGCTTCACGTCGAGGCCGGCGAGCTGCGCGCGATCATCGGCCCAAACGGGGCGGGCAAGACCACGCTCTTCAATCTCGTCAGCGGGTTTTTTCAGCCGACCAGCGGAACGGTGGCCTTCGATGGCCGCGACATCACGACGCTGCCGGCGCACGAGCGCGTTGCGCTCGGCATTGCACGCACGTTCCAGATCACCGAAATCTTTCCCGAGCTCACGGTGTTCGATAACGTGCGGATCAGCATGGAAGTCACTGCGGGTTATCGCCTGCGTCCGTGGATCAGCGGCGAGGAATCGAGGGGCGTTCATCGCAACGTTGCGGAGATGCTCGAACTCACGGGGCTCGCCGACAAATCCCGAGCGGCTGGTTGGAGAACTGTCGCACGGCGACCAACGTGCGGCCGAGATCGCGATGGCGCTGGCGCTGCGTCCGCGCCTGCTTCTGCTCGACGAGCCCACGGCAGGCATGGGCGAGCAGGAGACGTACGACATCACGCAGCTCGTTCGACGCCTACACCGCGAAAGCAAGTACACGATCGTACTGATCGAGCACGACATGCGGGTGATCTTCCATCTAGCCGATCGGATCACGGTGCTCGACCAGGGTCGCCTCCTCGCCGAAGGCACGCCTCAGGACATCGCCGCCAACGAAGCAGTGCAGTCCGCGTATCTGGGCAAGGCGGCATGAGCGCAGCGTTGACTGCCGAGGGGCTGCATTCCTATTACGGGAAGAGCCATATCCTGCACGGGGTCAGTCTCGAGGTGGCGGAAGGGCGCATCACCACATTGCTTGGCCGCAACGGCGCCGGGAAGACGACGACCTTGCGCACGCTCATGGGCTTGACGCCCGCGCGTGCGGGATGCGTGACAGATTTTCGGAGTGGACACTACACACTGGCAGACCTACCGGATTGCGGCGAGCGGCGTCGGCTATGTTCCGGAGGGGCGGAAGATCTTCGCCAACCTGAGCGTCGAGGAAAACCTCAAGGTCCCGCTGGAACGCCCCGGCCCTTGGACGAGCAAGCGGATCTACGAGCTATTTCCCCGGCTTGCGCAGCGAAGGATGAGCCGTGGACGCCAGCTTTCCGGTGGCGAACAGGAAATGCTGTCAATTGCCCGCGCGCTGCTGCTAAACCCCAAGCTGCTGATTCTGGACGAACCGTCGCAGGGGCTCGCCCCGTCTGATCGTGCGCGAGGTCTTTCGCATCGTGTCAAACATGCGCTCCGAGGGAATCTCCATCCTGCTCGTCGAGCAGAATGCACGAATGAGCCTCGAGATTGCTGATCACGCCTTCGTGCTGGATGACGGCAGCATCGTCTACTCCGGAAATGCAAGCGAGCTCGCAGCCGACGAGGTTCGTGTTCGTGCACTGACCGGCGCAAGTGCGGATGAGTGGAACGGCGTATAGGCCGACAGCTCTTCGGCTGGACGGCGTCAACTAGGCGTTGAGCGCACGCCGCTCGTGTAGTGCCTGTCCCAGCGTCCCGCTATCCACGTACTCGAGCTCGCCACCGACGGACACACCGCGAGCGAGGCGGCTCACCTTGAGTGCACGCGCAAACAGGCCGAACCGAAGCTCTTGCCCTACGACATGTTTCAATGCGCTACAACATGGTCGGCGGCGAGAATCGGTGTCAACGCTGGTTTTGGCGATTCCTGGACCGCGCACACGTCGTGGGGCCGTTCGCGACGATCAACAACTGGTTTAATCACAGTGTCTAACGACTGCTTTGAGCAACGTTATCGTACGGTTGCTCTTGGCCGTTGAGCGAAGTTCGCGAACGTCTGCTAGTGCACGACCGGCAGCAACGGGTGGAGCGCGGCCTTCGAGCGAAGCGCAACACGATTCGTTGCCCGATGAGCAAACGGCGACTGAGGCCTGCGGCCGCGTACTGAATGCTCCGAAATTCGAACAACGCCCTGGAATTTGCGATTTGACGTGTCCCGATGTTCGGCGCGACGGCGCGACGGGCGAGGCGGCGGTGCAAACGATCACTGACCGCAAGAATAACTGGTTCGCTTAAGGGGAACCCGCCAACGAAACGCCGAACTGTAGCGCCACCCGCTATGCCCGGACGCACGCATCAACAATGTCCGCTGGAAGAGGAACAGGCGCCAATTAGGGTGGGCAGCCATTACCTCCTTGCCCGACCAGCCACGGCGCGCATGAAATGGTCGCCCTGGAGTGTCGATGCCATCGACTCGCGTCGGATCGCCACTTCATCATGGCATCCTGCACGAGCAGGACAGATGACCTCGAGCAACCTCCGGGGCGTTCTGCGGCACTTAGGTCGCAAACGCTTCCTAAGCGCGATACCTGCGGATGCACTTGGGTGGTCGACGGTATTGCGGCCCCCAATCGACGGCAATTCTGTCTAGTCGTCACTAACCCGCCGCTTCCGATCAGCAGCCGAAGCAATCGCCTTGCGGCTGCTCACTTGCGCTCGACGAATAGCGAGGAGCGTCAACTGCATTGACGAGCTCAAACGCGCGAAATCGGCGCCAGTCAGCTGACGAGACTCGACGGGCTTAGGATTGTTAATCCCCACGATACGGAGTCCATTGTTATGTGCGATTCAACACGCCCTTTATTGCGAGAGCTTGGTGTAAGAAAGAAAAAGAACCCCCGATGAGAACTGGGGGTTGAGAGTCATCACCACGAACACCTGACACAAAACTCCGCTCTGAGGATCGGGCCGCTGTCGCCCACCACCTCACGACACAGCAGAGTGCTTACGCTGTGTTATCGGGAATATCTTCCTCGGATTGTCACCCTCAACTTGCGCGTGCCCTTGTTGGCGCTGTTCCCGTCGAATTCGGGCGAAGGTCTTGCGAAGGTCCGTATCAATGCTTTTCGTGTAACGAAAGGAATGGTCAAGGATCGACTTCATCGTTTGCCCCTTCATCCGTTGTCTGGTGTCATACGAACATCTTTCCAGTCCGATAGCAGCAAGATGCGTTCCGAGCAGGAAGAAGTTCCACTGGTTCAGTGGCTTGGATAAACAAGTGGTTTCTTGAGGATGGATGATCGTAAAGTTTCTCGACGTACACGATTGAGTAATTCCCTAAGCTTGTAATGAACACGCCCCGGAAACGATCTGCTGTGGTACCCGCTTGACTGTTGATAACAATTCGTTTTGTCCCCCAAGAAGCTGCCATCCGTTAGTCAACCGTTCAACATTCTCATTCTGCGTGGCACCATGATGCGTTAGTTATAGTGAACCCGGATATGAGACCACGCCGCGCGCTGGAATCGTTGCCGATTGGCGACCAGTCGAGATCGCCCGTATTGTTCAAGACACGTCTGACAGGGGAGCAGCTCGATGCACTGAGCCAGTGCGCGAAAGGCATTTCACTGCGCTTTGAAGCCGAGAACATCGTTGACGCGCTGGTTGTCGGCGGTTATGTCAAGAGGGGTGTGGCTGGCGTCATCACGGTAACAACTGAGGTCAACATTACCTGCAGACGTATGCAAGTTGATCGCATTTGGTGTTTCGCTGTTTCGCCTTGCGACATACTGGACAATCTTGACGCCGTCGCGATCCCTGCCCGCCGCTGAACCGATGAAACGCCCAACATCGATCTATCGACAGCATGCTGGGTCGGTCTACGCTATTTCCGAACCTGTAGGCAAGTCCGATGGCGATGAATCAGGCGGCGCCGGAGCTTCGGTCGACTTTACGCAGCAACGTAAGGCGACGCCGGTCGCGTACCTATTGCCAAAAACACAGCGGTGGTTCGACGCCCTGTCGGGTAGCGTCCAACCTCACGCACGCTGCAGGCTCTACCCTCGCATTGCCAATCTCCTCGCGGCTATGTGGGGAGACACGGACACCTTGAGCGCTTATTTCGACGACCTGCTCATCGATCGGCGACAAGGCAGAAGAGGCTTTCCCCCAGACGTCTCTACAGACTTGCGTCTCCTGCGGGATTATCGTCGAGCGGCACATCCTCATGATGCGAGCAAGGCGGATTACCAAGGTCGAAAGAAGTGGTACAGCAACAAAGCCTCTGCGTCGCCTTGAGCGCTGGTGTCGGAGCCAGCGCGAATAGCAGCGTGTCGCACGGTATCGTCACCGGCACCGGCGGCGCAAGCGGCGTTGTCACCGCGGAACCGGGCCATGGCGTTGGGCCCGGGAACGAGTCACGGCAAAGGCAAGGGCAGCGGCTGACAAGCGTGTCGCACGGTATCGTCACCGGCACCGGCGGCGCAAGCGGCGTTGTCACCGCGGAACCGGGCCATGGCGTTGGGCCCGGGAACGGTCACGGCAAAGGCAAGGGCAGCGGCTGACAAGTCTGGTCTCCCCGCCTTTACGGCCAGCGCGGCCGCACGAAGCACAAGGCACAAAGGGGGTACAAAGCACCCCTTCTGATTTTGGGCACCACCCTTGGAAGGTGCATCCGGGCGCACCCTGCCGGGCAGAGGGTACCCTTGCGAGGGGCCCTGTTCGACGCACTTTGTACGGCGGCCAAGTACTCAGAAAGGGACCTCCGAGCTCGCGCCGGCGCGCTGATCCTCCGTGGTCCTAGCGATTGGGCGCGAGCCCGATGATGGTCTCGAAGCCACCCCAGAACATGCGCTTGCCGTCGAACGGCATCTTCGAGGGGTCCATCGACTCCTTGAGCTGCGGATCCTCCATGACCGCCTTGCTGATGCGGTCGCGATCCTCCTTGTTCCGATACACGACCCACGCCAACGCGATCACCTCACCGTCCTTGAGCTGCACGGCCTGGGGAAACGAGGTGAGCTTGCCGGGCTGGGCGTCGTCGCTGATCGAGTCGGAGTAATACAGAGCACCGTGGCGCATGTGGGCGTTGCCCCATTCCGCCGACACGCGCTTGTACGTGTCGAGGTTGGCACGGGGGACGGGGATGACGATGGCGTCGATGTAGTGCGACATGGGACCTCCGCTGGAGTAAAGTCGATTGGATCGCGATCTCCCGCCGTCGTTCCGCTTCGAACCACGGCGTCGGGTCAGCGACCGATTGTGCCGCAGACCTGCGGCGATCGCCGCTACTTGCGGCGCACATCACGCTTCCACGACGTACTTGGTCCTGAGTACTTCATAGAGTACTTCGCCCCAGCGAGACGAGTGGCGGTGCTTCAAGCGGGCACGAGCCTGACCAGCGTGATCTCCGGGCTCGTACCAAAGCGCACCGGCGGCCCCCACGTTCCCGTGCCCGCGCTCACGTAGACCCACATGCGTCCCTCGCGCGAGAGCCCCGCGACGTGGGGCGCGTGGACGAGCCGCACGGCGAGCGTCCACGGAAAGAACTGCCCCGCGTGCGTGTGGCCCGAGAGCTGGAGGTCAAAGCCCGCGCGCGCTCCGAGCGGCGCGAGCTTCGGGTTGTGGGCGAGGAGCAGGCGGAAATCGGCGCTCGGCGCATCCTCGAGCGAGATCTCGGGCCGCTGAAGGCGATAGGCGGGGTCGACGACGCCGCCGACGACAAGCGTCGCCGCGTCTTTGCGCACCACCGCGTGCTCGTTCAACAGCACCCGCATGCCCATCTCGCGGAAGTGCGCGATCCAGGCGGGCGCCCCGGAATAACAGTCGTGGTTGCCGAGCACGAAGAAAGCGCGCTCGCCTTGGGCGAGCGCGGCGAGCGGCGCGACGTGCGGCGCCAGGCGCTCGACCGGCCCATCGACCAGGTCGCCGGTGAGCGCGAGGAGGTCGGGCGCGAGGGCCCGCGCACGCTCGACCGCCCGTTCGACATAGGCGCGCCGGATGTTGCGCCCGACGTGCAGGTCGGAAAGCTGCACGATGCGCAAGCCGGCGAGGTCGGGATGCAGGCCCGGCACGCGAATCTCGACTTCCTTGACGCGCGGCCCGCGCAGCGCCGTAAGCGCGCCGAGCACCAAGGCGACGAGCGAGGCGACGAGCACCGCCGGCACGCCATCCTCCGCCACTACGGCGTGCAACGGGCCGAGCGGCAGCGCTGCCGTGAGAAGCAGCGCGAGATCGCGCCCGAGCGTCAGGACGAGGAGGAAGCTCACCCAGGCCATCGAAAGATAGCTCGCCTGGTGCGCAGCCTGGTCCAGCCACGACTCCTCGCTGTCGCGCGCGCGGCTCCAGTACAGCACCGGCACGAGCCAGATGAGAACGAAGGGTATCGCGAGCGCGCCGCGCCCCCACGGTCCCGAGGCGAGGCGTACAGCGAGATACGCGTAGCCGACCGCGAGGAGTGCAGTGACGACGAGGACGAAAGGCTGTAGCAGACGTTTCATCGGCTCAACAAGACCCCACGCCATACCTTGTACCTCGGATCCGGGGGCGAAGCGTGCCGAAAACCTCGCGCCGACCTCACTTCTCCCCACGCACGAGGACGGCGGCTCGTGCAGGCGCTGAAGGGATTCCAGAAGGACGTGCGGGTACTACGCGCCGGAGCGCAAACAGGTCCGCGTTAGCACTTAGGGGTTGGCGCAGCGGGACGAGCGCTCGCAGATGACTGAGCGACAACCAAGGGCTGTGCCCGTCGTACGCGGCACAGCCGGACGCGGGTATTACGGTCGCGTCGCGAGCACGAGGCCGGCAATGACAAGAACAATCACGACAATTGGGGCAAGAGTAAGCAAACTCATCGAGGACTCCGGGTCAAGGACGTAGCAGGCTGCAGCAAGGCAGTGAAAGGGTCATCTTTGTTGCGTAGGCGTTTTTGGGCGCTATCGTAGCAGCAAATGGTGCAGCGCAGCACCCAAAGTCGGCGGCCGTCTTTTGACGCAGCGCAAGGTTCGCCAATAAAGCAGGCCACCACGACTCGCGGAGCGTCCGCGCACTCAGAACAGGCGGCTCCCTTGGGGTTTGAAGTGCCTCGAGCCGGGTGCCAAGAGGCGACGCCTCGGTCTCCCGCGCAACGGGTACGGCGACAGGAGATCCCAGACCCGAATCAAGCCCGAGGATTCCTGTTGATCATGCGGGAACGGGGCCACCTTGGCCGGGCGCTCCGTCGTCTAGAGTCTGCCGCCGGCGCTGAGCCGGCGGCAGAGAGTCGCGCCGGGAGGATCACTCCTGCGTCAAGGCCCCACGAACAGATCCGTGCAGTGCCCGGGCTGCGCAGGACCCATGGCGATGGCACCGCCCCGCGGGATGCACTGACTCGGCGGCAGCGACGAGCCGTGTTCGACACCGCTCACGAGCAGGTCGAAGGCACGCTGCGCGTGCGGAAGGATGTATTCGAGCGAAGGAAAGAAATTCTTGTAGTTCTCGATGTGGTTGCCGTTCTGCACTTCGTACAGCCGATACGCCGGCACGGGGCGATGCGGCCACCCCGGCAGCGCTGCCTGGCTCGCGGCGACCGCACGGGCATACGCACGGGCGTGATGATCGATCGGTAGCAGCGAGTCCTCGGTGCCGGCCACCGTAATGAGCGGTTTCTGGATCATGCCCGTGGTCGCGAACGCATCGAGCTGCGAGCCGACGTCCGAAACGGAAAGCCGCGAGACGTAGTTGTAGGTCGTCAGGCCCGAGAGGTCGGCTCCATACGTGTCATAGGTGGGATCCAGCCGCTTCTGCCACTGGCAGGCCGTGAGCTCCCAGTAGTTTTCGTAGTGCAGCCTCCAAAGTGTCGTAGCCGCCCCGACGATATCCGGCGGATACCCCGCGAGCTGGATGTTCCGGGCGGCCGTGCTGGTCGCGCTGAAGCCGGACGCCGCGTAGTCGGGATAGTTGAGAACCGCCGGCGGCAGATCGCTCAGCAGGTTCGGGGTGTCGGCGTCGACGTAGGTGCCCTCCCAGTCCACGCCGCCGTCGAAGACCTGTGGGGCGAGCTCCACCGCGCGCCGCACCTGGTAGCCGCCGTTCGACGTTCCGACCGCGTATGTGAACTTCGGATCGCGGCCGTACCGCGCCTCGGACCCATCTTGTGCGAGCTTGGCGGCGTCGATCATGTAAGTGGCCCACTGCGTGAACGGCTTGCCCGGCTCGTCGTCGTAGAAATGGAGCCACACGTTGGACAGGAACGTCGGGCTGTACCGGCACGCCAGCGGATCCGACGGAACGACACTCGGCGGAGTCGGCGGCGCGGTCACGTAAAAGCCGTACACACCCTTGTTCTGCGAAGCGTAGGCGTAGCCCTTCTGCACCACATAATCGCTCCAGGCATAGTCGCTCGAGAACTCGCTGCGCTGCGACGGCGTGCCTGCGACCACGAGCCTGCCGTTCCAGTTGTCGGGAAGACGCAGCAGGAACCGCGCCTCGTGCGCCGGATCGGACGCGAACCAGCCCGAGATCTGCAATCCCGGCACCGCGGCCGTGATCGGCGTCACATCGCTCGGAGGGTTGACGAGCACGAGGCGGTCGGTCCGGGGTCGGTAGGCGCCGGCAGGCAGCCCGGGAATCGAGTTGTCGGGCGGGGTGGTGGGATAGGCGTCGGTCGCGTCGCCATTGGTCGTGAGATCCGTCTTCTCGAAGCAGGTCGCGTCGACGAGCTTCTTGCCGAGGGCCGCGAGCACCGCGTCGCACCGCGACGCCGCACTCGTCGGGAAGGGCACCAGCAGCGCCAGTGTCAATGCCGCCAACGAAAGCTTCCGTACGAACATCATTGCCCCCTAAAAAAGAAATTGGATCGGATCCGATGCGAACGGCACCGACTCACCGAACTCGTAGATCGTACACTGTCTACCATGATGTTCGCTAGCGTGTCTCTCAGGTGGCGACTCGTGACCGGCGTGTGCTTCGCCACGAGGTACTGCGCGCCGGGCTGCGCGCCCTGTTCGACGCACTTTGTACGGCGGCCGAGCACTCAGAACGGGGCTTCCAACCTCGCACCAACCTGACTCTTCCTCGCACGAGGGGTGACGGCGAATCTTGGCGCGCGGACGACGGGCTTCACACTCGCACGACGTACTTGGTTCTGAGTACTTAGCACCAAGAACTCAGTAACGACGCGTAGTCGCGTTGGCGGATCAGCCAGGTTCAGCGCCCGGTTTCGAGCCATGTGAGCGCCCGTTCCTTCTCGTCAAAGCCGAAATGCTTCACTTCCGCACGGACGAAGTGAGCAAGAATGCTCGGCATGATCGTCAAGAATTCGCTATCGGTCACCGCGGCAACGCGCTCGATATGTCGTTGGTGCTCGCCGACGAACTTGAAATGCGACAGGAGCCCTTCGAAGTTCTTCCAGCCGGGGAACGACTTGGCGTAGATCATCAGGCCAGTGAGCTTTCCCTTTGCCGCAATGAATGGATCAACTTCTTGCCCGACGAGCTCAAAGTCTGCTTTCTCGAGCGGACCTTGGGGGGTGACGACAAGGATGCCCCGATCACGCAGCAGCTCGAAATGGATCATGGTGTCTCTCCGTCGGGATGATAGAGGACAAGCCCTTGGGGGGCGTTGGGATCTTGCACACTCAGCTCACCACGGCAGAGGTAGAAAACGAGGGCACAAATCCGTCACAGGCGTGAAAGTGAGTAAGGAGTTGCTAACTCGGAGAACCGCGTAGGGATTGGTGGCGGCAGTAGGAATCGAACCCACGACCAACGGTTTACAAATCGTCTTCGTACCAACGTGCAGTCTTGTTAATCAAATACTTGCAGCGCTTGCCAACCTCAAATCCCGCGTCATCCAGTCACAATTACGTCACAGCAAATTCGGCGAAGGCACCAACCCTGTTACCGGAGGACTCTGCCCGACAATTGAAACGCGAAGACGCACCATACTGCAGATGTTCGGCAAGCGGCTCGCGCATTCATGTCGCCGGAGCGATCTCCCGGTCGATGCGCTTCGCATTTTCGATCTCGGCAACGCGCAGGTCGTATGCGGCCTGCAGATTCAGCCACGAGCGCGCATCACCACCGAAGTAGCGCGCAAGCCGCATCGCGGTATCGGCGCTGACACCGCGCCGCTCGCGTACGATGTCATTGATGCGCGGAGCAGGCACGTTCAGGGCCTTCGCAAGCGCATTTGCGCTCATCCCCAGAGGAATCAGAAAATCCTCTCGCAATATTTCACCGGGATGAACCGGCCGCATGCCGTTCTTGATCATCACAGTTCTCCGTCAGTGGTAGTCGACGATCTCAACGTCCTCCGCGCCAGCCGCCGTCCAGCGAAAACACAGGCGGAACTGATCGTTCACGCGGATGCTGTACTGGCCTGCACGCCTGCCTTGCAAGGCCTCGAGCCGGTTACCTGGTGGCGAGCGCAGGAATTCCAGCGTGTGTGCCGCATCGAGTTGCGCCAGCTTACGCGTCGCGACGTTCGCCATGCCCGAAAACCGCTTGCATTTGCCTGTCTCGAACAGCGCTTGCGTGTCGGCGCAGCGGAAGCTCCTGATCACGGCCTGCAGCGTATATCGCTAAACGTTAAACGTCAAGCCATCGCCCTCCAACGTCTCACTGTGCGTACCGGGTCGTCATCGTCGGGTTGCACGGGGCCTTGGGCCTACTCCCGAGACGAAGTACATTCATTCCGTCTCTCTCGCATCTAAGAAGCCGTCAGTAAATAACTGACTCATTTGCGTGTCCGGTGCTTCTGCTTGGCCGGCAGCAAGGTGTAGTTCCAGTCACCGTGGAATCGATCCGGCTTGAGGTTGAGCGCTTGCATCTCGGCATCGCTTACCTTGAGACCAGCCGGATACGGTTTGGAGTCGAGTGCGGCGCGCACCTTGAGCCCCGCGCGGGTGGTGGTGGCCGCGATCAGGTTGACGATGACCTGGTAACTGACGAGCGGCTTGCCACGCCAGTTCATGCTAATGAAGGAGAACAGCCGGTGCTCGATCTTGTTCCACTTGCTGGTGCCGGGCGGGAAGTGGCTCACCGAGATCTCGAGGTCGAGTTGGTCGGCTAGGCGCTGCAGTTCTACTTTCCATAGCCGTAGCCTGGCGCCATTGCTGCCGCCGGCGTCGGCCGTGATCAGCAGGCGCTTGGCGCCGTGGTAGAGCGGACGGCCCATGCTGCGCCACCAGCGCCGAATACTCTCCACGGCAAAGCTCGCGGTGTCGTGGTCGATCCCCACACTGACCCAGCCGCGATTCTGGCCGAGGTCATACACCCCGTAGGGGATCGCCCGCCCCAGTTCGGGAATCAGGAAGTCGTGCACCAGCACCGGCTGCGGCTCGCCCTGCGGGCGCAACTCCCGCCCGCCGTTCTTGAAATTGCCGACCAACTCCTTCTTCTTGGTGTCCACCGAGATCACCGGGTCACCCGCGCGCAGGAATTGGCGCACCCGCCGGTTGATGTGTTCGAACTGCGCGTCCCGATCCGGATGCTGCGCGCCCTCGACGCTCTTGCGGTTGGCCTGCAGGCTGTAGCCCAACGCGTGGAGCAACTCGCTCACCAACTGATGCGACACCGCGTGGCCTTGTCGACTCAGCGCTTGGGCGAGCTGGCGAACACTCTTGCAGGTCCAGCGCAGCGGCGATTGCGGGTCGCCGCGCGTGCTCGGCTCCACCAGTCGTTCCAGATGAGCGAGCAAGGAGGGATCCTTCTCAATCGCCTTCTTGCGCCCACCCCCTGCTTTCCGGACACGCTGGGCGGAGCCGCCCGATGGGGCCGCTTCGTGCAACTCCTGCATGCCCATCCGAATCGCCCGTCGCGACACCCCCGTGCACCGCGACACCAGCGAGATGCCGCGCGCCCCGAGTGCTTCCGCCTCGGCCGCCGCCACCAAACGACGCAACCGCTCGTCGAGATGCCTCTCGAGCAGCGCGAAGCGCGCTTGCAGTGGCTCGCCGTCTACCATACGTAGCGCATGGTAGCACGGAAACCTCAATATCTGGTACAGTTATTGTCTGACGAATTCTACCTGCGCAGATCCGGAGATGGTGCGGCGTTACGCGCACCTTGCGGCCGATCACCTCGCGCCCTACGCTCCGGCGACGAGCCGAAAGGCGGTCCGGTTCGCGGGCGAGATCCGTTATCCGCTCGCCGGCGGCACGTATCGGCAGATCGGATTCACGTATCCGGTCTGGATGGCACAGCGGCTGCTGGATGCGTTCCGGACGATGTCCCAGCGCGATCAGCGCACCATCCGCGACTGGCTCGACACCGTCAGCGGCGCCGGCGTATTGACACTTGAGCTTCCGCGCGTCGCGCGCATCGGCCTCGCCGCGGCCAGGATTGCTTGAGACGCATCGCCGCGCATCGCCTAATCTGCAACTGAAGAAAGTCCATCGTGCAGAATGTGCCGCTCCTCCTCGGAGCCCAGTGTTCGCGGTACAGCGCCCGCGTGCGCAGCTACCTGATCAAGAAGGACATCGACTACGTCGAGCGCGTGCCGACCGCGTGGACGTTCAAGGTCACGATCCGGCGGCGCTTCGGCGATCCCGCCGTTCCCGTGCTCGTGATGCCCGACGGCGAGTGGATCGCCGACAGCGAGATCATCCTCGACCGCCTGGAGGCGAAGCGGCCGAACGATCCCATCGAGCCGGCCGATCCGCTGCACGCCTTCTTCGCACTGCTGGCCGATGCATGGGCGAGCGAGTTCTGGCATCAGGTCGATATCACGACCCGGTGGCTCGGCCGCACCGAGTATCCGTGGTGGTACGAGGAGCTCGGCGACGGACTCCTGCCTGGATTTCCCAAGCGCCTGCAGAACGCGGTTGCCGCCAACGTCGCGCGGCTCATCCAGGCGCACCTGCCGCGGGTCGGCGCATCACCGGAGACCGCGCCGCTGATTCGGCGCTGGGCCGCGAAGATGATGGACACGCTCGACGCCCATCTGGCGCAGAGTCCCTACCTGCTCGGCGAGCGCGCGACGCGCTTCGATTTCGGACTCATCTGCCCGTTCTACGGGCATATCGCCCGCGATCCGTGGTCGCGCGACGAATTCCTGTTGCAGCGCCCGCACCTGCACGCGTGGGTGTGGCGGATGAACCAGCCGTATCTCACCGCGGGCGCGCCTCCGCTACCGGCGCCGGGCACTCCGCTACCCTTGACGCTGGAGCCGATCGTGCGCAGCATCTTCGACGAGTTCCTGCCGTTCGTCGAAGGGACGCTCGCGGAGCTGCGCCGCGCGGCACTCACGCTCCGCAACGGCGCGCGTATCCCGCGCATGCTGGGCATGGTGAGCTTCCCATATGCCGGCAGCACGTTCCGGCGACTGGGATTGCCGTTCGTCCTCTGGATGGTTCAGCGCGCGACTGACCGTCTCGCCGCGATGTCGCAGGCGGACGCAGAGCGCGTGCGGCAATGGGTGCGCGATTCGGGCGGCGCGCGCCTGTTCGAGCTCGACATTCCACGGCTCGAAGTCTCCGGCCTCACGGTGAAACTCGCTTGACGGTGCGGGTCGGAACCCCCTGAAATCACGCGACCATGAGAATTTCGGTAAACCGGATGGAAAGGAGCTTCGCGCGTGGGCATGCAGAGGCCATCTTCCGGCACGAATTCAAATCGTGGGTCCGCCGGGCGCCGCATCGAAAGGAATGCTTATGAACGCTTACCTTAAAGGCGGGTGTCTCGCGATCTACCTATTGGCAGTGCTGGGCAGCTACATTGCATTTCCGTTCGGCATCGCGTTGACATTAAAGGTTGTCGCCGTCACCCTGGTGGCCGCGCACGCTCTGGGAGTTGCTGATCGCATTCGGCAGCGTCAGGAAGCACCCGGGGCCGTTGATAGACAGCATCGCACTAACGCTGCTCTTCTGGCTTCTGCACTGGAAGCCGTTGGCGAAACGGTCGTAGCTCGCGACTAGCGTAACAGCGCACGTAGCTTGTTAACGGCCTGCGACGATTGATCGGCGCACATCTCGACGCCAGCTCGAGAGAGGTCTGCTTCCATGACTTCCTTTGTCCGCACGGCATCGCTCAGTGGCACCTTGCGCGAGATCTCTGCAAATAGCTCACCGCCAGGAAGCTGCGAGATATCGATGTCGTAAAGCTTACCCTTGGTGCGATATGTCCTGACTTGCATCGGACCGAGCGCATGTAGTCCCGGCGGCAGCGGCCAGATTCCGACCACGTCACGCAGGTATCTGACCTGCGACACACTGAGCGCCTGTGCCGGCAGCATGCGTCCGGCAAGCAGATCGTTCGTGCTCTTTGCGTCCAGGCTACGGGTAAGCGACACGGTGCCGGCCCGGCTCGTGCCGTATACGTCGTATTCGCACTTGCCCTCGCCCGGCGGCATGAGCTTGGCGTCGATCCGCGCACAATCCTGGTCGGCCACCTTCAGCGTGAATTCGGAGCGACCGTCCGCGGCCACCCGAAGGCGGAGGCGCAGCCCGCGCCCAAAGAGAATAAGCGCCGCATCGTCGAACTGCCAGACCTCGATCGGGATGCCGCGCGGGCGCAGATCAAGCGCCTGCACGATGTGGTCAGCAGGCGCGCAAAGGCCGATCTGAATTTCGGCCCGCGTTCCCGTCGCGCCGGACGCCTCTGCCGCACTGGCTCGGAGCACGATCACGGCCGTAGCGAAGACCATCGCCAGCATCGCGGTCGCATTGCGCCTCGTGCGAGTCATTGGCGGGTTCGGGCGTGCGCGGTTATGGGCGTCTTGCTATCGGCTCGTCGAGCAATGACGAGCGGGCGTGAACGGCGCACCAGCGGAAGGTTGACGAGGGTAATATTGACCCGTCCGTCCAAGAATCCGGAGCATCCAGATTGAATGCACTTTGGATCGCCCTCGTCTCGTTCGCATGCGTGTTTGGCGCGGCTCTTCTCGGCCTCGTGTTTCGCCGAATTCTGCCCGAGCATCATCTTAGCGATGAATCGAAGGCCACCGTCGATCGCACCCTCCGCATCATCGTGACACTTGCCGCGCTCGTGCTCGGCCTGTTGGTGGCGTCGGCCAAGGGATCCTACGATGCGATCAGCGACAAGCTGCAAGAGATATCGGCCGACGTCATCCTGCTCGATCACACGATGGCTCAATACGGACCCGCGACGAAGGACGCGCGCGAACTGTTGCGTCGGGTGACGGGTTCCATGATTCGCGCGCGCTGGCCCGAGGCCGGAATCCAGGTTCCGTCCCTAGACGGCATCAAGCCGTCGGCGGGGCTGCAGGAAGTGCAGGAGCGAGTGCGCAGGCTTGCGCCGTCCGACGAGGCGCAGCGCCAGCTCCAGACCCGTGCCGTGCAGCTCAGCGGTGAGATGGCGCGGGCGACGTGGCTGCTCCTGGAACTGACGCAGGACCGCGTTCCGGCGGCATTTCTCGTGATCCTCGTACTGTGGCTTGTGATCACATTCTTCGCCTTTGGCCTTTTCGCACCTTCCAACCTCACCGTCGTCGGTGCGTTGCTATTCTCGGCGCTGGCGGCCTCCGGCGCGATATTCCTGATATTGGAGATGTACGATCCCGTCGGCGGGCTGGTCAAGATCCCCGTAACGCCCCTGCTGACCGCCCTGGACAACATCGGTCGATAGCTTGGGCGCGCGTTCCCCATGCGGGCATCCGCGATTCAGAGTGAAGCGCCCTGAGCGAGATTCGCATTCACCGAATGGTGCACGCGTCGCCCCGAGCTAGGCTTTTCCACGATGAGCCGATGCGTCGTGCTCCGACTTACGGGTCGTCTCACCCTGCTGCTCAAGCTTGCGCCGGCGTTTGCGGAGCTGGGTGTCCTGGAAATCCTGCGCGAGCATGTACAGGATGCCGGTCGACCAGGCGACGGTGAGCAGCCCCGCCATGCCGAGCAGTGCTTCGAGCAGGTGCCAGTGCTGCGGCAGGTAGCCTGCCTGCAGGGTCGTGTAGTTGAGCAGGGCGTTGTACATCGCGATGCTGTGGTTAGGCTGCGCGCCTTGCAGGAGGAAGAAGGACGCCCATACCATCACCTCGACGACGTTGGTGACGACAATCAGCAGGCTCGCGAGAATGACGAGGCCAAGGCCACCCAGAAAGGACTCCACGGGCGTAAAGCGCTCCTTCAGCAAATCGATGATTCTCAGGATTCCGAACATGCCGGTGCCGTGGATCGCCATGGTGATCGCCACCAGGAGGCTGCCCCACATCGCCTCGTCGAGTGAGATGACGTAAGTCGACATCACGCTCTCCTCTCGAGCCTCGATCGTTGAATTGCCTTACGCCCGATCGGGTATGTGCACCAGGAACTCCGGCATGTCCGGCAGTCCCGTCAATGAACGTGCCCTTCTTCTTCCCCTTGATGGAAAAGCGCCGGATCCGCTGGTCGAACCGTTCGGCCACGTAGAGATCGCCGTCCGGACCGATCGCAAAGCCGGACGGGGCCTTGAGCTTGCCATCGATCACCACGCGCGCCTTGAGCTTGCCGCGCGGTGCCGTTTTGGGGATGTCGTAGGCAAGGATGCTGCCGGTGCCGGCGGCGCCGATGTAGAGCGTGTCGCCATGCAGGACGAGATGCACGGGCTTCGCGAGCTTCTTCCCGGTGATGCGCGCCACGAGCCGCCCTGTCTTCAACTCGTAGACCTTGACGACGTTCCCTGCTTCGCCCGCCACATAGAGATGCTTGCGATGCACGACGATGCCGCGCACGGAGTGCCGGGGTCTGCCATGCACGTCGAGCACCACCTTGAGGCCCTGCGGCGACGGGACATCGACCGGCGGGTGGTCACCGGCTTCAGGGAGTCGGCCCAGGCTGGAGGCGACCAGCGTGCCGGGGAGGAAGTTGCCGTTGGGGAAGCTCTTGCGAAGGTGCGAGGCCACCGGCGCGGGCTTTCGCGTCTTCGGCAGGATGGCGAGGACGGTGTTGGTGTCCTGGCAGGAGACGTAGAGGCGGCCGTCGTCGCCGAGTTCTACGTCGAAGGGGTGGACCATCGCCGATACGTGTTTCGTGGTCACCACCACCTCGGCGAAGCGGAACATGTCGCCGTGGCGGCGATAACGAGCGACGTGGCTGTTTTTGCGCCAGGCGTTGGCGATGTAGAGATCGTCGCCGACCAGCGCGAAGCCGCGCGCAATGTGCAGCGGGTGCGCCTTGGGCGACGGATCGAGCAGCAGCGGGTGCTTCTTGCGTGGTGTGCCGTCGTCCTCGAAGACGCCGATGTTTTCGACGCCGGCCTTGCCTTCACCTCGATAGCTGATCCACCACACGATGTCCTTCCTTCACTGCTCCGGCGCTTCCCAAATGCGTCGGTCGCGCGAGCCGCACCGGTGCTCGAGTGTGAGGACGCGACCGTCGACCCGTGGTTGCCTCACTTCTCGTCTTTGGTCGGGCAGCGCAGATCGTAATCCATCTGCATCTGCCTGAGTTTGAGGATGCCGAAGAGCACGATGGCGCCCAAGCCCAGAACCAGCAGTCCGGTCAACATCCTTTCGGCGACGTAGGCGCCTTCGCGGTTGGCGACGTAGCCGGCAATGATCAAGCCGAGTATGGCAACATTGATGATCCAGTTCACCGGCCTGGAAACCACGAAGTGCAGGGTGCCGAAGCCGGCCAGCTGGTAGAGCATGAACGGCAGGATTGCCATCATCGGCAGCAGCTCCGATGCGCCGAGCGAGACATTGACGGCCTCGGGCGCTCTGGCGTGCAGCAGAGTGCTGCTCGCGAGTTCGTGGAACAAGGGCGGCACGGCACAAAGGAATGGCACCACCGCCAGCAGTTCGAGCACCAGTGACCCGCTCCAGACGCCGGTCCTGGACGAATGATCGGCCCCCCTGCCTTCGGACGCGGTGGCGACGAAGATGCCGCCGACGATGGCGGCCGCACTGGACAGCATCAATAGCTCCACCGTAATGCCGAAGCTCGTGGGTTCGCCGGCCTTGAGCAGCAGCAGAGCCAGGAAACCCGGCGTGTAGAACATCACCCGGACCAATCGGGCCCACACCCGCGCGTCGCGTTCCGGCGGCAATATCGGCAGTGGGCGTCCGTCGGTGCCGGTTGTAGGCCTTTCCTTCGCCATCTTCCCCTCCTCTCAGCGCAATCGTTTCATATTAGAGCATAGGCTTGAATTTGCATCCTCACTTGAGGAGGGTGCATTACGGCAAAGGCGCCGACGACCTACTGGCCGGCGTTGCCGTCTTGACGACTCGATCGCCCAAGGCCTTCAGATACCGCTGGAAGTCCGGCGATTCCAGCACGATCCTTCCGGCTGCCGCACGCAGCCGGTCGACCGCTTCGGATGGCAGCACGAACGACGTCGGCAGCTCGTTGAGATACGCGCGTTCCGCCGCATCCTTGAGCTCAGCGAACGACACGTTGATGACGTAGACCTCCAGGTTCGGGACCCGCATCACCTCTGCCAGAGCCGGGTTGCCATTGTTGATGATTGCCCCTGAATCGCGGATGCTTCGCAACATCTTCCAGCGCGCTGCGGTGTCGCGCAGCAGCTCGACCGCTTCATACGAATAGTGGTCGATCGGCACCCCGGTTGCCTGCAGCAGGACGTCAAGCGTGCCGGGAGCGCCCCTCTTCCGATCCCAGTCGAGCGGTGGCGTGGACAGCGAGTTGACGACGAACACCGCAAGCGTGCAACACCTGCTGCAGTTGGTTGCGATCGCCGCTCACGGCCGGCAGCGCTTGGTCGAGGTCGGTGCTGACCGCTACCAACCGGTTCAGCAGATCACTGCGCATCAGACGCAGCGATTCCTCGACCACGTCATTGATGCCGAGCGGATGACGTTGCGCCTCTTCCTTCCGTAGCAGCGATCGGAGCCGCTGAATCACCGCTTCGGCACGGTGATCGCTCTTCACGATGTCGGCGAGGATTTCGGCGAGCTTGTCGAGGCGCGGCGGGCTGTGCGCGAGAAAGTGCTGCGCCGCCTGCGCATTGCTCAGAATGGCGGTCAGCGGTTGGTTGAGCTCGTGCGCGAGCGATCCGGACAACTCGCCCAGCATCGCGACTCGCGACAGGTGCGCGACCTCGTCGCGCTGGCGGGCCGTTACCCGTTCGAGGTTCCTGCGCTCCGTGACGTCGACGACCGACACCAGTACGAACAACCCCTGCTCGGTCGGCATCGGATTGAGCGCGACTTCGACCGGGATTTCGCCGCCGTCCTTGCGGGACGCGAAGAGCTCACGCCCGGTCCCCATCATTCGCACCCGCGGGTCTCTTGCGTAAGCCTCACGCAGTCCCGGGTGCGGCATGCAAAAGCGTTCCGGAATCAGCATTTCGACCGGCTTCGCGACAAGCTCCGCGCGCTGGTATACGAACACGGTTTCCGCCTGTGCATTGGCGAGCGTGATCATGCCTTTGCCGTTAACCAAAAGGAGCGCGCTGGGTACCGCTTCGACCACCGCACGGAAGCGCAACTCGCTCGTGCGGAGCTGCGCCGCAAGCTGTGCCGCCGCAATGACGTCCCAGCCAAGCTCGTAGCCCATCGCCAGGACGATGATGAAAACTCCCGGCATCACGATCGTAGGGCCATGAAGCAGCCCCGAAGTAATCAAGGCTGCGAAACCCGCAACGGCGGTGATGCAAAGCACGAGACTGCCGCCGACGATCGCCGCGCGGCGGCGCGCGGCGGGACCACCACGGCGCCAGAGCGCGATGGAGGCATCGACGACGAACGCGACAAGGAGCACGTTGCCGATTTGCGGCACGATCCCCCATGGATTGGCGACACCAACCGGCCCCGAGACTACGGCGCCCCCCCACAGCATCACCTGGTCCAGCGAGGAAACCTCGCGAAAGTTGATGTTGACGCCGGTCAGGAAATTCAGGCCCAACGCGAGGAGCCTGACGCCGGAGGTCATGTATGCGAGCCAGAGTCTTCCAGCGTCGAAATAGAAATGCACGAACCAGACAATCGACAGCACCACCATGGCGAGTGGGACGTGGGCCCAGCGCAGCATGGTGGCATAGCCGGCAGCGGATTGCCCATGCATCATCGCCAGCTCGAAGGCGCCGAACGCGGTGGCCGAGATGGCGAGCGCGAAAAACAGCAGGTGGGCGTATTGCGATCTCTGTTTGAGCCAAACGAAAAGATGGATGACACCGAGCGTCAGGCTCGCTGCAGTCATCATGATCCAGGCGACTTGGACCCAGTTCATCTCGTCGCTGATACCAAGGGGACGCTTGCCACGCCGATGCGCTCGGCGCAGCGGCCGCCTCCGCGACATCCTTTGATGCGGTCAATCGGCAAGAAACGTCTTCTCATGTGGCTCTTGGTCTCCGACTCTGAGTGCGTCATACTTGGTATGAAGTGCCGAGTACGCCGTAGAAGAGTTTCGTGCGAATCTGTTGGATCTTGTCGAACAAACCCGAGACCGCAGATAATCTAATCGCGGGCCAAGTAAAGCCCGATCACAACATGCTCAAGGACAACCGTCTAAAGCCCAGCTCGGCGTACGGCGTTCGAGAGCACTGCAACGGGCTGCCTCGCACGCCGTGCCAAGCACTCCGAACAATGGTCGCAATAAACAACGTGAGCCCACCGCGAAATTTCGACCGGCCGCAATCGCCAGGACCAGTCCCTCGATCACTAAGTTAGCGCACAAGGATTGACCGCGGCACCGCTGACAGCGAACGCGTGTGCCGCGGAGGGCGCTTAGCATCCATGCCAGGGGCGACGTCAACCGATCGATCCCATGGGCCCCGGATAGCTCACTTCCTCGAGTTTCCCCGAGTCCACGTCGTAGATGAATCCACGCACAGTGATCGCATCCGGCCCGCTGGTCGGGATCCAAGGGTGGTTCAGGATCGAAGACATCCCCCGTCGCACGTCCCACGCGAGGCGTTCTGTTTGCTTCGGATCGCGCGGGCCATCGAGTGGTTCGATCGGGCCGCGGAAGGCGTGGAAGGCGGACGGCATCGACGCGGATTTCTTGCAGCTCGTGAATGCGCGACCCGTTGCCTGGCCAAGCAGCTTCTCTGCCGCCGGATCGCCTTCCAGACCAGCCTTGAGCAAGTCGTCCGTGAAAGCGAGCATTCCGCAACGGGTATGGTGGATCAGGATAATCTCGTTCGTATTGAGCAGGTGATGCGAGATGATGAGGCAGCGGATAACATCGTCCCCCACCACGCCGCCGGCGTTGCGGATGATGTGCGCGTCGCCGGTCTGCAGGCCGAGCAGGTCCTCCACGTCGAGCCGCGCGTCCATGCAAGCCACGACCGCCACGCGCTTGGCTGGTTGAATTGGCTGCTTTCCAGGGTAGTTGGGCTTGTGCATCGCCTGCCCGCTTGCGTACTGCTTGTTGTTCTCCAGATACCGATCAGTATTCGAATTTGCCATGGTCCCTCCTTAATTCAAATAACGGAGCCAGCAATGGCGCTCGCCGCGCCGCTTTCGCTGCCGGATAGGCCGGCGTAAAAATACTACTGCAAAGCTAATTCAATCGCGAACCCCCGAGACCCGGCGCCTGCCGCGGATGTGAAGTCGATTCCGGCGCCGCGCTCCTTTGAGCGATCGGGAATGAGAGCTCGAAGGAGCGGCAGCTAATGGCAAGAAGACACCAAGAAGAGACCTTGGATGTCAAGTCACGCGGGTTTGGAAAACGATAGGCGCCGCGACTTGCCCAAAACCTCTACTTTGTCATTCCAAGCACGACCACTTCGCTCGAGAAAAGCAGGACTCGAGATTCGCGAAGACGCTCAGCACGTCCTTGCGCTTGAGCTGCTTGCGCAGCACCACCTTCCCATGCGTGTCGACTCCGTGCACTTGAAATAACGCCTTTGCCAAATCGATCCCAATCGTCGTAATCTTCATGCGGACGCTCTCTCTCAGCAGTGGTTGACTAACACCTCCACTTTGGCACCTCGATGCCGGTTGAGAAAGGGGGCGTCCATCCCATTTAAGTACGCCGTACTGCGAGCGATGGTTGACTGACGGGCAGGAGCGCGTCACCGCCGCGACAACGCCGGGGCGGCCTCGCGCGTTATGGTTGCTGTTTACGATAACGACTCCAGTGACGGTTGAGGAAATGATGAGGACAAAACCAATGCGGCCTAGACTCAAGATTGTGATGATCTCAGTCGGATTGATTCTGGCGACGCAGACGGCCGCGCAAGTCACCCTTTACGAGGGCGAGGAGTTCAGAGGAGCCCGTTTCAGGGTCGACACCACCATCCCGAACTTCGCCCCTCTGGGATTCAACGACCGCGCGTCGTCGGCAGTCGTTGAGCAGGGACGCTGGGAAGTTTGCGAGGACGCGGAATTTCGCGGCCGCTGCACGATTCTGAGCCCCGGCAATTATCCATCGTTGGGCCCGATGGGTTTCAACAGCCGCATCTCTTCGGTGCGGCCCGTCGGGTGGCAAGCGCAGTATCCGATCGCCGCGCCACCGCCGCCGGCATACGACTATCGCCGAAGCCCGGACGAGCATCTGTTCGAGGTTCCAGTGCATTCCGTCCGCGTGGTAGTCGGTCCGCCAGAGCAGCGCTGCTGGGTCGAGCGCCAGCAAGTCGTTGAGCCGCCGCAGGGCCAGCCCAATGTTCCTGGCGCGATCATTGGCGGCATCCTCGGCGGTGTTCTCGGGCACCAGGTCGGTGGCGGACGCGGGCAGGATGTCGCGACGGGTGTCGGCGCCGTTGCGGGCGCCGCAGTCGGCGCCAATGTCGGCAGGAGCCCGGGCGGAGTGTATAGCCAAGACGTTCAGCGCTGCGCTGTCGTTCCCGGTTCGGCGCGTCCAGACTACTGGGATGTGATGTATTACTTCGACGGCCTCGAGCACCACATGCAGCTGAGCGCGCCGCCACCCCCGACGATCTGGGTCAATGGAAATGGGGAACCGCGCATATAAGTCGTCTGACATAGAAACGTCGAAGCGGTCCCGCGGGGCAATGATCGGGCGCTGCCGGTCTGACGCATCCCTCGCCGACGGGCCAAGTACGCCGTACTTCGAACGACAGGCGAAGTTGAGGACCAGATCAGACGGCATTCACATCGACCGACTGCAATCCGCAGCGCGGCCATACTGCGGCGTCGCCGAGACCGGACTTACGATGTCGCGATCGACCCGGTGCAGCCGGTCGGCGTTCTTCAAGCAGTCCTTCAGCGGATCAAGTCTTTCGGGGACCACGTGGAGCAGCGCGGACTCTTCGATCAACGCGCGCCGATCCATCACTAAATAAATTCAGCTGATCCGCGCGCAGCAATATCGACTACCGGAGTGAGGCCGCAGGCGGGACCACGACGAGATTCGCGCCCACTGCGCCCACGAATGTTCGACGAATCGCCGATAGTCGAAGTACCCCTAGGTAGTACTTAAGCCTTCTTAATGAGACGTACCAAAAACAGCAAAATGATTGCACCAATCGTCGCGACAACCAAGCTCCCAATTAGTCCTCCACCTGCGGATATACCCAACATGCCGAAGATAAAGCCGCCGATCAACGCGCCAATTACCCCGACGACGATGTCCCCGATGACGCCATATCCACCGCTGCCCATTACCTTTCCTGCCAGCCATCCTGCTACTAGGCCAATCAAAACGAACCAAATAATTCTGGGTCTTCAGGAACTCGAGTGGGTAAATTGAGGGGGTAAGCATCGCTGGAAGCCTCGTGGATATTGGCTTTCAGGAATTTCAGAAGGGGCTCGCATTTGGCATCATGTCTGAATGGCCAATTCTGCGAAGCGACGGCGGCGACTTTGGGATGAGTATGCATTCCCGGGGTTTCGTCCGCTCCCCACGGTGGGCGGCGTGTTCGGTGATCCGAAAGCGCGCGTCATCACCCTCGAACGGCGCTCAAAAAAACGATCTGCAGTTGCTGTGGTCGAGTGCACTCGGGCTGGTACGACCGACGCACACGGCGCGTTCGCGATCTGTCGTGTGGCGACGCGCGCATCTTTCTGGAGATCGAGGTGCGTCGGGTGCTGTGCCAGAGTTGCGGGCAGGTGAAGCGCGAGCGGCTCGACTTCCTGGCGGACAATCCCTTCTATACCAAGCGCTTTGCCTACTACGTTGGGCGGCGCTGTCGTCAGGCGACCGATCAAGGACATTGCCGAGGAACTCAGGCTTCACTGGGAGACGGTCAAGACTCTGGAGAAGCAGTACATGCGGGCGCAACTGGCCCGTGCGGGCGCGCCAGGACCCAAGGCGATCGGCATCGACGAGATCTCGATCCGCAAGGGCCACACCTACCGCATCGTGGTGAGCGACCTGATTCGCGGGCGGCCGATCTGGTTCGGCGGAGAGGACCGCTCGGAGGCGAGCATGGCGCAGTTCTACGACTGGCTGGGCGAGAAGAAGAGCCGGAGCATTCGGCTGGCGGTGATGGACATGTGGAAGCCGTTTCGCAACGTGACGCGGCGCGTGCGCCGCAGGCGGCGATCCTGTTCGACAAGTTCCACATCATGCGCCATCTGGGCGAGGCGCTCGACAAGGTGCGCAAGACCGAGTACGCGCAGGCTCAGCGGCAAGGATCGACGCTACATCAAGGGCCAGAAGTACACGCTGCTTTCGCGCCGCGAGAACCTCACGCTGGAAGGCCAGCAAGCGCTCAAGACAGCTGCTGGCGGCGAACAAGCGGCTTGAACACGGCCTACCTGCTGAAGGAGTCCTTCGGTCAGCTCTGGGACTACGAGCGCGAGGGCTGGGCGCGGCGCTTCTTCGAGAACTGGCGGGCGAGCCTGAAGTGGCAGCGCCTCAAACCCTACGAGAAGTTCGCCGAGATGATCGATCGGCATTGGGACGGAATCGCCGCCTACTGCAGGCCGGAGAACAAGGTCTCGCTCGGATTCGTGGAAGGACTGAACAACAAGATCCGCGTCATCCAGCGCCGCGCATACGGACTGCGCGACGAGGAATACCTGCGCCTCAAGATCCTCACCTGCATGCTGCCCGCTCTGAATTGCCCCAAAATCACCCACTCGATTTCCCGAAGAGCCTGAATTCCATAGGGCCTCCCTAAGTGAGGTGAATTCAACTGCCACACTCCATTCTCCAACTGGCGCTACGGTGAATTCTGTGCTGGTGGGGCCTGTCTGTAAATTGTCCCAAGGGGCACCCCCCACTTGGCCTGATCATCGACGGTCGCATTTCGACCCGTTGCGGTCATGGCACCTTCCCGAGAGCGGTCGTCCAGGTGGCGCGAACAGCAATCGCGGCAACGCACGCGTCACTGCGTTTTGCGCGTCACCAGCAGATCCGTCATGTCGAACGATCCCGTCCACGGAAATCCCATCCACAGCCTGATGGCGCCGTACTGACGCGCGAAGTTCGGCTGCTTAATGTTGTAGTCGAACGTGCCGCCGGAGGTGCCGGTGCCGAACAGAGTGACGTGCGCGACAGCAGTCGTCGACGTGATGTCCATCCCCACCGACAAGGTGAAGAACTGGTCGTGCGGGAACGTTCCGAACGTCACGCCCGGATCGTCGTCGAAGCGCACCGTGCCATTCTGCAGGAAGTCGAGATGCAGAAAACTGGTGGAAGGCGGCGAGCCGAACGGGCTGGTGTCAAACTCGACCGAGGCGAGTCCGCTGCCCGTCGGAATGAAGATCGCACCGAGGAAGCCGTACGTGCCGTCAGAGTAGGTCTTCGAGAAATTCCCCAGGAACGTCGAGATCCCCGCCTGATTGTTCGCAACGCTGGCGCGGGTGATCTTCACCCAGTTTTCGCTCGAATTCGGCACCGGCCCCACGATCACCACGCTACCTGGGTCGCCCGAGACCTGCGCGGTACCGACTGCCTGCGTCGGCGAAGGCGGCGGCCCGACCGCGTTCGAATTGAACGACGACTGGAATAGGGTCTCCGACGCGCATCCCGCCAGCGCCAGCAACGCACAAGCGGCGGCGAGCAGGCGGAGGTGTTGCCACAGCGATGCGATACGCCCTGGGAATTCGACGAGAACATTGCAATTCATGGCATGCCCTTTCGAACACTTCGAGAGACTGATCCGAGCGTTGCCGACGGCAGTGCGCCAGCACCAGAATTACATTTCTACTCCCATCACGAACAATTGCAATGCGACTATTCACGCGACCCGGGCGCGCCGCGCTGGAGATCGGCATGCTCACGTCGCCATCGCGCCCGCAAACGGTGGCTTCGAAGTCGTGGAACCAGCGCGCGCACTCGCGTTGAATCGCGCTTGATCGGTCGGGACATTCTGGAGTTGCGTGGGGGCCCGCGGTTCGATGCCTACAAGGCGAGTGATGTGGTGATGCCGACGATTTGCTTCAACGCCCGCAGTCGACCCACAACAGACCTACGCGAGGCTGGAAAGCGGACCGTCGCCGCAGCGACGACGTGCCGCAATCCAGTGCCCGCGCGAGCGCCAATCAGCGCGTTGCCGACTCGTGCCGATCCGCGGACCCGGCGAGGCGTCGTGCCTGGATCAACGCGGCGACATGCAACATGATGAAGATCGGTACGAGAAATGCTGGAATCAACACGAGCGGCAGCTGCGCCATCGGGGCAGTTGTGACCTCGCCCGCCACACCCACGGCGAGCAGCGAGCTCGCCGTTCCGGTGCCGACAGCAATCAACAGGTCCAGGATTCCGAGCAGGTTCCAGACGACGAACCCTTTGCGTGGGTGGACCGCTACCGGGATGCGCTGGCCGCCGCTGAGGAAGCCGTCGCCATGTACCGCGCCTTGGCCGCCGATAACCCGGCAGTCCACCGGGCCGGGCTCGCATCGGCACTGGACGGCCTCAGCTGGTCTTTTGAACGAGTTGGCAACTATCCAGACGCGCTGGCGGCCGGCCGGGAAGCTGTCACCAAGTACCGCGCCCTGGCCGCCGACAACCCCGCCCACCAGGCTGCGCTCGCTGAAGCGTTGAAGGGGCTCGGCGTGTGGTTCGAGCGGCAAGGCCTTTACCAGGACTCGGTAGCCACGACCGAAGAGTCCCTCAGCCTGTTCCGCGCGCTAGCTGCCGACAACCCCGCCGCCTATCGGCGTGACGTTGCGTGGACGCTAAACAACCTCACTTATATGCTCTCGAAGGCGGGCCGCCATAAGGACGCCGTGGCCGCTGGGCGGGAGGCCGTAACCCTGTATCGCGCTCTGGCCGCCGACAACCCAGCCGCTCACCAGGAGCAGCTTGCATGGGGGTTGTGGGACCTCAGCTTCGCACTCGATGAAGTCGGCAATCCCAGCGAGGCGCTGGCTAGCAAAAAAGAATCAGTTGGCATCTATAGAGAGCTGGCATCACGAGACCCGGATCTGTATCAGGAAAAATATCGCCAGAACCTAGGACAGCTTCAGCGGGAATATGACCAACGCGGCATGCATCAAGAAGCGATACTTCTTAACGTTGATAACCCATCAGGTCGGCCGCCGCCTCCTCCATCGCATGCGTGATCACCTTGGTAGGTTTCCTCTCCGATTACGGCACGGCTGCCACTCAGCCCTCCCGTATGTTTATGCACCGCCGCGCTTGAGGTGAACGTCCTCAATTGCCGCGGACAGGGTCTGTCTGCGGTTCTCGGTGCTGAGCCTCATCGGATGAGCGTTTCCTTCGGGCGCACGACGCAGAACTCGTTTCCCTCCGGGTCGGCCAGGACAGTCCAGGACTCAGCGCCGGTCTGGCCGATGCCGACCCGGCGCGCCCCGAGCGCAAGAAGGCGGTCGATCTCCTGATCGCGGTCCGCGGCGCTGCTGGTGAGGTCAAGATGCACGCGGTTCTTGACCGTCTTGGGGTCGGTGACCGGCATGAAGCACATGCCGACGGGCGCGTTCTCGTCGGTCCCGATGACGATCTCGTTCTCCCGCTCGGACAGGACCTTCCAGCCGAGCGCCTGCGTCCAGAACCGGGCCAGGCCGGGCAGATCGTGAGCGTCAACGACGATGTGGTGGAGTCGGACGGGCATGCCGACAGTATGCGCGGCACGCTGGACCGTATCCCGGAAACCCGCTGTTCTGCCGCGGACGGGCCGGTCACCGGAGGTCACGCCACGCGATAGCGCCCAGATCGTGTGATCAACCTGATCCCGCGGCAGCCCGCGAACCCAGCCAGCTGAGCACGTGGCCTGACGGGAAGACCATCACGGAGAGCAACCGAGTCCTTGCGTACCTGTGCAAAATATCCGCCGCTATGCGCGCCTGCCCTGTCTGGCGGGAACACTGTCGCGCCGCGCCGAATGGGATGATCTGCGCCTAGCCAGACCCTGCCGCCAAGGTCGGCGGCGCAGCTCCCGAGGCTGACCGAGTAGGGAGGCGGCAGGCGCCGAGGGAATCATCAGTTCCCGGTGGGATGACGCCCAGTTCCGGGAACGGTAGTCTTAATAACCTACGTACTAGGACCGGCGGTGGGTTGGGGCGATCTGCGTTGGGGTTGCGGACTCTCTATCTAAGAAGGTATCTCAGCGTAAATGGCAGAGAGAGCTTGGCGGGGCGGAAGCTGTACGATCGGTTCAAGGAAATTTCTGATGATTGCCTCCTCGCTCATGCCGTAACGGCGATGAGTCGCCGGCAGTATCAAAGATCCGCAGATAGCCGAGGATATCGCCGCGGAAAGCCTGATCCGAGATCTCAATCCTAATCTCATCTATATGGAGGGTGGACTCTTCCTAAACCAGAGCGAATGGCGAGTCCACGAGGCTTATGCCAAAACGTTCGTCCAAGAAGGCGGAGTTCTCGTTATCGCGGACGTCGATATCAACGAGGCGCGGAACCGCAAGGACGGTTACCGGGCGGCGCACGACTTGACCAGTGTTTCCATCGACTATGGGGAAAACGACAGCGACAGCCCGGTTTATGCCATTGACCAACGGTACTTCTGGAGGTCGGAAAGTACGATAGTGGTGAGCCCGGAGAGGATCACGGTTTCCGATTGGCTGAGACCGGTCTACGACGGAATATCCGAGATTGTTGTATCTTCGCCGGTGCGACTCGCCTCCTGCGACTTTGATAACCTACTCGTAACAGGAAATTCAGGTTCCACGGGTACGCTGCAAGACGATCAATGGGTGAATGAGCGCGACTTCTGCGTATTTGGCTCGGCCCACAATTTTGGCAAAGGGTTTGCATGTTCCTCGGCAATGTCTCAGGGGACATCTACGCGAATAATTATCCGGACAATACTGCCTGGCTAACCAACCTGGGATCGTTCCTGGCAGAGCAGGCTAGTTCCGAACGCACGCGCAATCTCTCTCATCTGAGATCCCCGTACCGCCTCTTCCTGTCGCACAGGAGTTCTGATGCCGATTTCGTCTCTGCGGTCGCCGACAGCCTTAAACGGGCTGGCAAGGCTATCTGGCTGGATAAGGAACGCCTAGCCTCAATCGTTCAGGGTTCCTGAGGTCCGGTTACTGATTGTGCTGGTGCCTGGTTTCGGGTGTGGTGTCTGTTTGGCTGTCGGTGCTGGCCGCGCGGTGGTGCCCGGGGTGCCCGGGTGCGCACCGGCTCCGACCGCGCCGGGTGGTCCTCCTCTCGTGCAGCTGGGATGGTTTGTGCTGGTCAGGCGGGTGCTGGCAGGGCGCAGAGCCGCTGCCAGCAGATCAGGAAGGCCTCCTTCCAGGGCCAGTCCGGGCTGATTTTCAGGATGCGCTGGCGGGCGTGATGGGCGAGGCGGGCGGGAATGTGCCAGATCCGGTAGCGGAGCGTATCGGGGTCGGCTTCCCGCAGGTCCTCGTCATCGTGACAGCCGAGCAGACGGGTCCAGGCGGCGAGGTCGGCGGCGATGTTCGCGGCGATGACCCAGCCGCAGTTGACCTGCCAGGACTTCGACGGCAGCCCGCGCAGCCCCATGGCCTTCGCGGTCCGCACGCCGCCGGTCTCGACGACGGCGTGCTCGCGGTGGACGACGTCGATGTACTGGGGGTGGTGGCTGCCGGGGACGCCCTCGATCCCGGAGTCCGGGATGTTCGTGCAGATGATGGAGTACCGCCACCCGGTCTTCTTCTCATAAGCGGTCAGGTTGCGCATCTGCCGGCGGGACGGCTTCACCCGGCGGACGATCCAGCGCAGCCCGTCCGGCCAGTTCCCGGCCCGGCTCATCAGGCCCGTGATCTCCGCGGCGGCCTTGTCCTCCTCGGGGCTGCCGTCCTGGGCGATGCCAGGCTTCCACGCACCTGCCGGCAGCATCGCGATGGCTTGCTCGTCGGCCTCTGTGATCATCCACCCGCAGGTAAAGAGCACTTTCCGCCGCGGGGACGACATCGACAGCAGGTGCTTGACCAGCTCGTGGCTCGCGCCGGCCCCGTCCACGCGGACCAGGATCTTGCGCCGGAACCGGGCGGGCACCTGCCGGATCGCAGCGGCCAGCACGTCGCGGTGGTCGGTGAACGTGTTCGAGCCCGCATTGCCCGGGCGCAGCAGCATCGCCAGGCACTCGCGCGTATTCGAACACCACGCCGCCAATGGGTGGAAGCCGTAGCCCTTCTTCCAGGTGGGAGCCGCGCCTTCCTTATCCGAGTGCGCGGTCACCAGCGTGGCGTCCATGTCGATCACCAGCCACCCCGTCAGGGCCTTCCCGGCGATGACCAGCCACGGGAACCCGGCGGGCGTGTCCGCGATCAGCTGCCACACGTGCGCGCGGGCCTTCGCACGAGCGCGGGCGATCCGCTCCAGCATCGCCGTGCCGCCGGCCAGGTCCAGTGCCCGCCGCACCGTCGGGCCGCTCGGCGCGGTACCCAGCACCGGAGCCAGGTGCGCCAGCACCGCGATATCGCTCATGCTCGTCGCCCCCAGCGCGATCGCGGCCGCCACCGACACCAGCACGACCCCGCGGTCCAGCACAGGCGCCTTCCCCGCCTTCTGCAGCGCCGCGCCCAGCCACGCGGTAAGTCCCGCCTGGTCAGCGGCCTTGCGCAGCAAAACCGCGCCCGCATGCCCGACCAGGCCCGCCCCGTCACCGGTGATCTTCAGGGCATGGTCCCACCGCATATGCTTCATGGCGAAGAGCGCCCCCGTTCCAGGAGTTACACAGGTGTGGTTACCGCGTAATCTCCCAGAACCAGGGCGCTCTTCGCCGTCAAGCCCCGTCATCTCGCTCACGCGGCAATCAGCCGCACATAACGCCCTCGCACCCATAAGGTGCGCCGCCGCAGCCCCAGCCGCCAGGCGAGAAACCGCGAAATGCCAGCCCACGGCCATGCCGGAACCGGCAGGACGCCTAATTCACCGCACAGGCTGAATGCCGGAGGCTAGTGCCATCCGTCTCACTATGGGGAGAGATCTCAGCTGGACTGAATGAGATGACCCATTTTGTCCTGTTCTGGTCCGCTGCCTGCCTGGAGGGAGCCGGTGTGACCCCGGGAATGGCGCGCTGCAGCCGCAGCCTTGACGGAACGAAACATTCCTATCATCATTGTGCGCCTGGACCGAGACACCTGTACCCGCCATCGTAGCCGATCTGTTCAGGATCGAAGCGCTCGGCCTTGACCCCTCACAGGCAGCGTCGCGGATCAATGATGCGGTGGACAGACTCGCGGCAGGGTAAGTGGACGCACAGAACTGAGGTCATCTGCGCTGGGTGAGCTATGCAGGTGGAACTGTCTCTGGGCCTGACCCGCTTTGACGGACATCCATCATCAGGGGTTTGTCCCCGGAAGGATGTCCGATCATGGAGAGCATGGGGAAGAAGCCCCGGCGCCGCCGCTCGTTCACGCCGGAGTTCAAGGCCGAGATCGTTGAGCTGTGCCAGCGCGGGGACCGGTCGGTCGGCCAGGTCGCGAGGGACTTCGACCTGACCGAGACCGCGGTGCGGGAGTGGGTCAAGCAGGCCGGGCGGGATGCCGGGACCAGGCAGGACGGCGGGCTGACCAGCAGCGAGCGGCGAAGAGCTGGCGCGAGCTGCGGCGGGAGAACCGCCGGCTGCGCGAGGACGTGGAGATCCTCAAGCGGGCGACGGCTTTCTTCGCGAAGGAGACCCGGTGAACTGCTACCCGTTCATCGAGGCGGAGAAAGCACAGCAGGGCAACGTCAAGTGGGCGTGCGAGCTGCTGAAGGTCTCCCGTGCCGCCTACTATGCCGCTCTGGCGGGCCCATCCCGGCGGGACCGGGCCAGGACGCGGTGCTGGCCGCGCAGATCCGGGCCGTGCACAAGGGGTCCAAGGGCCGGTACGGCGCCCCGCGGGTGCACGCGGAGCTGCGCCGCAAAGGGCACCGGCACTGCCGCAAGCGGGTCGCCCGGCTGATGCGCCAGGCGGGCTGGCCGGGCGGGCGCCGAAGCGATGGAAGAAGACCACGATCCCGGACCCGGCCGCCGCGGCCCGCGCCGACCGGATCCGCCGCGACTTCAGCGCGGACGCCTCGAAGCTGAACTCCCGCTGGTGCGGGGACATCACCTACCTGCGCACCTGGGAAGGGTGGCTGTTCCTATTAGTTACGTGGAATCTGTGCCGCGTGTCTGCGCCTGGTGCTGATCATGGCTGGATAGTGTCGCCGTGAGCTGCTGACGGGACGGAGGGCCGGGGTGGGCGCGGGGGCGGGGATTGAGGAGAAGTGGCCGGTTCTGGCCCGGCATGAGCGCGCGGCTGAGTGGCTGCGAATCTGGGCCGATCTTGGCGTAGGCGTCCATGAAGTCGGGCGAGGTGTGGATGTAGTAGTAGGTGCTGTCGAAACTCGCGTGGCCCATGTAACGAGACAGGTAGGGCAGCATCGCATTCACGTCCTTGCCCTCCCTGGCCCATCGCTCGATGCAGGCGTAAGCAAAATGGTGCCGGTTATGTGGAATTCCACATGAGGCATAGGCGGACGGCTGGGTTATGTGCCCTGCCGTGGTGTTTCCGCTGCTAGCGGCGGCGGGGCTCATCTTGCAGTCCGTAATGCTGCGCCGCGTACTCGCGTCAGCAAAGAGTCGCCTTGTTCGTTCATTTCCGCTACTGAACACAGAGGTGGTTCATGGGAGAGGCAGATGTCAGGGTCGCCGTGGGCGATGTCGTGGCGGTATTGCGCGAGGCTGGGAGGTCCGAGGGCACAATCCGGCGCCACCAGGTTGTGCTGGACCGGTTAGCAGCCTTCCTGGCCGGGCCCGGCCTGGTCACGGCGTGCGACCAGGTGTGCGTGGATTTCATCGCCAGCCAGACCGGGACCAGGCTGGGGGCGTTGCGGGAGCAGGTCCGGGACAGGGATGTCCAGGCGGTCCGCCGGCCGGTGGTGCTGATGGCGGACGCGCTGGCAGGCCGGGCGGTCGTCACTGGAGGCCCGCCACTTCCGTGGACAGTGACCACACTAGGATCACTGGGCACAGGAGGAACCCCGATGGTGACGAAGTACCAGAAGTTCGGCGACGGCTATAAGGCCGAGGCCGTGAAGCTGTACCGGGAATCAAATCAGACTATCGCGGAGACGGCCCGGAATCTCGGGCTGAAGGAATCGACCCTGGCTAACTGGGTCAAGAAAGACAAGGATAATGAGGCGGTCGCGGTGGGTGAGGCGCCGCTGACGCCAGCGGAACGGACGCGGATCAGGGAACTGGAGGCGGACGTCCGCCGCCTCAACATGGAGAACGCGTTCCTGAAAAAAGCGAGTGCGTACTTCGCGAGCCAGAACCTGTGAAGTTCTCGTTCATTGGCCAGGTGACGGAAGAGCAGCGGCAGCTGTCTCCCGGGGTGCGCTTTCCCGTCGTTTTCATGTGCCGTATGCTGGAAGTGACGCGGCAGGGATATTACGAGTGGAAGAAGCGGCCGGTCTCGGCGCATGATCAGAAGGACGTTGAGCTGGCCGCGCGGATCAGGTACTTGCATCAGGAAAGGCATAAGAACCGGGCCGGCATCGAGCGGATCTTGTGGGACTTGCAGGAGGAGGGGTACGTCACCTCCGAGCGGCGGGTGCGCCGCCTGGCGCGGGCCGCGGGCCTGCAGTGCGTGCATCCCGGGCCGTCGGCGCGGACGACCGTGCAGGACAGCAAGGCAATCGGCGGCCTGGTCGATCTGGTGGACCGCCAGTTCACCGCCCCGGAGCCGGACCAGCTGTGGGTCGGCGATATCACCTATATCTGGACGTATTCTGGTTTCGCGTACCTGGCGACGCTTATCGGCATGTGCTCGAATAAGGTCGTCGGCTGGGCCGTGGATGACCACATGCGCACGGGCCTGGTGCTCGAGGCCCTGGATAATGCGCTGGCTGCCCGCGGGCCGGGAATAGGCATAGGCGAGCTTGTGGCGCACCATGACCGCGGTTCCCGGTATACCTCGGGAAGGTACCGCGATCGCCTTTTCGCCGAGGGTATCATCCCGTCGGTCGGGCACACCGGCATATGCTACGACAACGCGGCAGCGGAATCGTTTAATGCGACAATCAAGAAGGAGCTGATCTATCAGCACGTGTGGCGCGACGCGGGCGAGGTCAGGACCGCCGTGTTCGGCTACATCGAGCGATATTACAATCACGTCCGGAAACAACGTCGGCTCGGCAAGATAAGCCCAGCGGATTACGAGCGCCAATTTGACAATTGGGCACCAAAAGCAGCATAATGGTAATGTCCACGAAATTGCCGGGACTCCAATGTCGCAGGCCCGCAGTCCCGTGGTCAGCGCGAGCAGGGTGATCGCCGCGTCCCGCGCGCTCACCGGTCCCGACGCGCACGCGGCCACGACCAGATCCTCGTCGCCGTCGCTGAGCACGCCGATGACCGGGTGGGAACGCCTGACGCGGGCCAGGTTCACCGCGGCGACCAGATCATCACGGCCGGTGAACTTCAGGAACGGGCGGAAGTTCGACACCACCCAGAACAGCGACGGCGCCGCCCACCTGTCCAGCAGGGACTCCAGGAACGCCAGCACGCTGGCGCCATCAGCCGACTCCAGGCCGGCGATCCCGCGCTGCTCCAGGAACACCAGGTAGCCGCGCGCCACCCGCCCGTACGCATCGCGCGTGGCCGGCGCCAGGCCCCGGCGGCCCATCTCCGCTTCCCACGCGGCGTCCAGCATCACCATGCTGGTCTTGGCGGGCCGCGGTCCGCCACCGCCGCGGCCGCGAGCCGACAGGTCTACCCGCCCGGTCCGAACGTAGGAGTCAAACACGCCGGTAAGGCGGCCGTAATCCAGCCGCCGCTGAGCGCTGAACCGGCCAGTCCGCGGGCTGACCGTCATCGACGCGAACCCAGCCCCCAGTCCCGGGCTATAAACGCCGCCCCGCCCTGCGGCGTAGCGGGCCAGCGCCCTGATCGTCTTCGCATACTGGCCGATCGTCGACTCCCGATAACCGGCCGCGCGCAACTCTGCGACCACAAGCGCGCCGATCCCTGTCACCGTCATATCCATAGCCGTCTCCTTCCACAGACGGAGGGGATACGACGGACGCTAGCCACACGCCGGAACGTTAAGCCGAGGAACTTGTCACCGCGCCCGGCCCGAACAGGGCAAGCCGTGGTCCTCGGCTTAACGCAAACCTCGGCATAATCGGAATTAAGCCGAAATCGGTTAATCGGACCAGGGCAGCAGTACACCTCGGCCGCCTACGCCGCGCCCTGCGCAGGCGACTGCCAGGTCAGCCTCTCCGTCGGCCGCAAGGGCCAGTGCTGGGACAACGCCGTGGCGGAAAGCTTCTTCGCCTCGCTCAAAGGCGAGCTCATCGACACCCCGGGCATGGCCCACCAACCTCCGCCATTCAGCGCTGAAGGCGAACTGATATGCGTGATGGCATTCCGGTGGGCGTGAACTGGGGTTTTACCGCGTAGCGGGCCGGTGACGGGCGCACCTTATGGGTGCGGGCCGGTCATGGGTCACGGGAATGACAAGGGACGGCCGCGAAGCGGCCGTCCCTTGCGGGTTCAAGAGCGAAGAGCGCCCTCGGCCTGGGAGATTCGCGGTTACCACACGCACGTAACTTCCAGCCTGGAGCGCTCTCCGCCATGCAGCATAACGGGTGGGACCATGCCCTGAAGGTCACCGCGGACGGGAAGGGACTGGTCGGCCAGCGCGGGCGCGGTCTTGCTCCGCAAGGCCGCCGACCAGCTCGGGCTCACCGCCGGGCTCAGCACCGCCCTGCTGAGGAAGGGCACGTCGCCGCTGCTCGACCGGGGGATCGTGCTCGCGTCGCTGGCGGTCGCGATCGCGCTCGGCGCGACCAGCATGAGCGACATCGCCCTGCTCGCCCACCTCGCGCCCGTGCTCGGCGACGCCCCGAGCGGCCCGACCGTCCGCCGCGCCCTGGACCTGGTCCGCACGCCGGCCATGCTGGACCGGGTCGCCCGGGCGCGGGCGAAGGCAAGGGAGCACGCCTGGAAGCTCATCGAGGCTACCCCTGCAGGGTTCCCGTGGCTGGCCATCGCGGGCAAGACCCTGACCGGGTGGCTGGTCATCGACATGGACGCCACCCTCGTCACCGCGCACTCCGACAAGGAGGGAGCCGCCCCGACCTGGAAGAAAGGCTACGGCTTCTTCTCTGAACTACCGGCGGTGCCGGTGACCTGCTGAAACTTGGTTCTTCAGCTGTCGCGGGCGCGTTCGTCTGCGAAGAGCGCCGTGGTGGGCTGGCCGAGGAGGTTGTCGGCGAGCCGACGGTAGCCGAACGCCGTGAAGCCTAGGGACAAGATCAACTGGAACCAAGTAACAGGCAACTGAACGAAGGGGCGGCAGCAGGAACCGACCGTATCGCGACC
>CAVSFA010000016.1:0-117453 GCA_963727145.1 uncultured beta proteobacterium
AAGGGCTGCCTTCATTTACATTCCCGGATTTTTCGCTTTTCCAACAGCTCTGGCCCGGGGCTCTAGGCATCGCGCTGATGAGCTTTACCGAGACGATCGCCGCCGGGCGCGCGTTCACGGAGAGCGAAGATCCGGAGCCACGTCCCAACCGCGAGCTGCTGGCGATAGGGCTTGGAAATGCATTTGGCGCGATCTTGGGGGCCATGCCGTCTGGCGGCGGCACGACACAGACGGCCGTAAACCGTCGCGCCGGCGCGCATACGCAGTTGGCCGAGCTGGTAACGGCAACGGTCGCGCTGCTAACTATGCTTCTACTGGCCCCACTCATTGGGCTGATGCCGCAGGCCACGCTCGCGGCCGTAGTGATTGTCTACTCGATCGACTTGATCCAGCCGGCGGAGTTCCGCGCCATCCTCGATATCCGGCGTATGGAGTTCATCTGGGCTTTGACCGCTTTCTCTGGCGTCGTGCTGCTGGGTACGCTCAACGGGATCCTGGTTGCTGTCGTAGTGTCGCTCGTGGCCCTTGCGCAGCAGACGGCGGACCCGCCGGTCCGCGTGCTGGGGCGCAAACCGGGCACCAATGTCTTCCGGCCGCGCTCAGAGGAGCATCCCGAGGACGAGACGTTCCCGGGCCTGCTCCTGCTGCGGCCCGAGGGCCCGGTCTTCTTCGCCAATGTAAGCCGCCTCATGGAGAAGATAAGGCTGCTCGTGGAAGAAGCGAAACCCCGAGTCATGGCGCTCGATCTCGGCGGGGTGCCCGATATCGAATACACCGGGCTCAAGATGCTGGCTGAAGCCGAGCAAAGGGCGCGCGAAAGCGGGGTGTCGGTATGGCTGGTCGGGCTCAACCCAGAGGTATTTTCGGTGATCCAGAACTCTTCGCTTGGCAAGCTCCTCGGGCGGGAGCGGATGCACTACAGTCTGGAGTTGGCTGTCGCAAAATACCTAGCATCTGTGGGTCCAGCCGAAGCCCCCGTACGCGAAGAGCGAGGCTCGGAGCACCGATGAATCGCGTACAGGATCGCTGAAATCCTGGCAGCCGGCGGGAATCGCGAAACGGAATCGCCGTCCTTTCATGGCTGTCGCTCTGCGGACGCGCTCGCGATCTGTATGCTGGACTTGATCATTTGGCATCATGCGCTGCCGCACGCAGCGACGCCCAATCACGCCGCGGCGCTTCGCGTGGTGCAGTATCTGAACATGTTCCCCAGCCAGTACGATGTTAATGCCGAGTGGATCTAAGGGCGTAAGTCGGTCGGAAAATTGCTGCGATCGCACCGGCGCTTGATCCTAACCTGAGGTCTACTTGCCTTTATTGCAGTCTCCGCTGAAGGACGGAGGGCCGGCTCCAGTTGATGTAGGCAATATTGATCGAGCGCGCTGCGGAGCGTCTAACGCCGGACCCGCGATACGCTGCGACCGCCCTGGCGGCTTTTGCCGCCCCAGAGAAACGTTGGTGCCAAACCGTGTCCAATGGGGACATTCGAGTGGCTGTCGCGGCGGCGACGCCAGTCCGCTGCTGGCTTGCGGCTTGGGCGATTCAGTGGCATTCAATCAGGTGGCGCAAAGACGGCGTCCAATCATTCGAGGTCCTACGCGATTAATTGCGGGGCACAATTCCCTCTAGGCTTGCCTTGGGACTGAATAAGGACTAAATTCGGTCGTTTATTGCGGGGGTGCATCGATGAAGTATTCGACCCGGATTAAGTCCATCAGTTACCTCAAGGCCAACGCCGCAGAGATCGTGCGCGAGCTCGCCGAACAGCGCGAACCCTTGGTGATCACCCAGAACGGTGAGGCCAAGGCAGTCATCCAGGATGTCGGATCCTACGAGGCAACTCAGGAAACGATGGCAATGCTCAAGATCCTGGCCCTCGGCAACCGGCAGATCGAGGAGGGCAAGGTCGCCTTAGCCGCCGATGTCATCCGGCGCTTGCGCGCCAAGAAGAAGAGAGCGGCTTGAAGCGCTTTGAGGTTTCGCTGACCGAGGACGCAGCGCGGGATCTCGAGGAAATCTTAGACTACATTGCGGAGCACGACGACCCCTCGAAGGCGGGGCATGTGCTCGACCGCATCGAAGAAGTGGTGGAGAGCCTGGCCACGTTTCCGGAGCGTGGCTCCTATCCAAAGGAACTTCTCTCGCTCGGTATCCGCGACTATCGGCAGACCTTTCTGAAGCCGTACCGAGTTATTTATCGGGTCGTTGGGCAGCGCGTCTTCGTCTATCTCATCGTCGATTGCCGGCGAGACATGCAAGCGCTGCTTGCGCGTCGCCTGCTCGAGACGTGACCGGGATTGTTCTTACACGCGCGGTTCCGACCACCGCCCCATGAATTTGGTCGCTCAGTAGGTCGGATGGCGCCCGAGGTCGCGCGTTGGGCAAGGAAGCTTCGCCTCAAGGCACCGGTTCGGATGCCAATGCGCGGTGCTCTACTCGTGGCATTTCGCTGCGCGACTTTGTTGAGCGCTCAGGGGCGCTGATGTACAAACATTGGGCAGCAGGCGTTCCGGAAACATATTAAGAAACAAATGGTTGGTTGTTTGAGTCCAAAGCTACGAACCAGGGAGTCGTAGGGCGCGACGCGCGAGCTGCTTAAGCGCGCGATGCGAGCGGCACGTAACTGTGGCGCAATCTTTATACGGAACGGAAATTCGCGCGCGCGTCTTAGGCAAGGACGTCTCGCAGCACGGACAAGCGGCACGCATTGATCGATGGGTACCTGTATACAAAAACGTAGCAGCGTAGTTTTGCATGCCCTTGCATTGCACTGCATTCGACTGCAATGGCGAAGGCGCGCGGACGCCGCAGTTGATGATGCAGTGAAATTGCGCACAAGATCGACGGACTGTTAATCCGTCGCTCCGAGCGAGTGCCTCAGCAAAGAGCAGGTAATCGATGCAATGCTGATCGGCAGCCGAGCGGAACGCGCGCGGGACGGTCAGCTGCTAGTGATCGATGATCATTCGAACAGCCTGACGCCCAGTCGCACTTCCGGCGCACTTCCGGCGCCTTGGTCTGGTGCGATAAATCTGGTACATTCGCGGCTGCCAAGGCGGAGTCGACTGTGCCACTTTTGTGCCACATGAATAGACAGAAACGGGCATGACTGGGCAAAGTTGATACTACGGGCGGCCAGCAACATACTGATTAAAAAGCAAAAATAATAACTAGTTCTGCCTGTCACGCCGGGGGTCGCGGGTTCGAGTCCCGTCCACTCCGCCAACAAGACAAAGGGCGAACGCGAGTTCGCCCTTTTTGATGGAACGGGTGTGCGTGCCGTGGCCCGGAAACGCGCGACAATGAAGCCCCCGCTGCGACCATCGCTTTCACTCGGATAGTCGCGGGCCAACGAGCGCGTCCGCACGTCGCGGCGCCAGGAGCAGGTGCCAACCGCATGTTCGACATAGTTCACAAACACAAGCGCGTCGTGCAGTTCGTGCTCGCGCTCATCATGTTGCCGTTCGCATTCTTCGGCGTCGACTACTATTTCCGCAATACCGCGAGCGCCGGCGACGTCGCCACGTTCGACGGCGGGAAGATCTCGCAGGACGAGTTCGCGCAGGCGCTGCGCGAGCAGCAGGAGATGCTGATGCGCACCCAGCGTGGCATCGACCCGGCGATGTTCGACAACCCCGAGGTGCGATTCAACATCCTGCAGCAGCTGATCCGCGAGCGATTGCTCGAGAAGAAGGCGAGCGACCTCCACTTCCGCGTTTCCAACGCCCAGGTCTTCGAGCGGATCGCCGCCGACCCGCGGTTTCGCGAAGGCGACAAGTTCTCGCTCGACCACTACAAGCTGCTGCTTGCCGGCGCGGGGATCCCCGAAGCCAGGTACGAGGAGGGGATCCGCAAGCAGGTCCTGTCCGAGGCGATGATCGACCCGATCGCCCGCGGCGGCATCGTCGCGCGCACGGAGAGCGAGGGCTTCCTGACGCTCCTCGAACAGCAGCGTGACGTGGCCGTCGCGACGATCGAAGCCGCGAGCTTCGCCAAGGACGTGAAGATCGACGACGCTGCCGTGAAGGCGTTTTACGACGCGAACCAGGCTGCGTTCAGGACGCCTGAGGAGGTGAAGTTCGAGTATCTGGTGCTGACGCCGGACGCGCTGCTTCCGCAGGTCACCGTGACACCGGAGGAGGTGAAGGCGCAATACGCGAACAACGTGAAACAGTACACGAAGGAGGAGGAGCGGCAGGCGGCGCACATCCTGATCGCGGTCAAGCCCGATGCCAGTGAAGAGGAGAAGGCGGCGGCGAAGAAGAAAGCGGAGGACATCTATGCGCAGGCCAAGGCGAACCCCGCTAAATTCGCCGACCTCGCGCGAAAGTATTCCGAGGACCCCGGCTCCGCCGCGCAGGGGGGCGACCTCGGCAGCAACCCGCGCGGGACGATGGTCAAGGCGTTCGAGGATGCGGAATTCGCGCTGAAGCCCGGTGAGATCTCGCCGCCGGTGAAGTCGGAGTTCGGTTGGCACATCATCAAGCTCCTGGGGGTCACGCCGGCACAGACGCGCTCCTTCGACGAGGCGAAAGCGCAGATCGAAGGCGATCTCAAGCGGCAGAAGGTCGCGCAGAAGGTGGCCGCCGCCGCCGACCAGTTCCAGAACCTCGTCTACGAGCAGGCCGATTCGCTCGCGGGCGTGGCGAAGGCGCTCGAGCTCAAGCTGGCGACATCGGAATTTGTCACCCGCGCCGACGCGCAGCGGCTCGCCTTCGGCAACGCGAAGTTCGTGCAGGCGCTCTTCAGCCCGGAGTCGGTTGCCGGCAAGCGCAACACCGAGGCGATCGAGGTCGCGCCCAACACGCTGATGGCGGGGCGTGTCGTGGAGTACAAACCGGCAGCGCCACGGGCGTTCGACGACGTGAAGGAAGAGATTCGCCGCCAGCTCGCGCGACGCGCGGCAACCGAGATGGCGCAAAAGGAGGGTCGCGAGAAGCTTGCGCTGCTGGCCGCAGGCAAGAGCGACCAGGAGGCCGGGGTGACCTTCGGCAAGCCGGTGACGGTGATGCGCAATCAGCAGCAGCCGGGATTCTCACCCGCCGCGCTCGAACGCGTGTTCCAGGCCGATCCCTCGAAGCTGCCGCTGTACGCGGGCGCGCCGAGTGAGCGCGGGTTTTCGATCTACAAGGTCATCAAGGTGACGCTGCCGTCAACGGCGGATGCAGCCAAGCTTGCCGCGGCGTCGTCGCGCATCGGCGAACTGCAGAGCCGCGAGATCTTCGATGCCTACGTGGCGTCGCTCAACGCAAAGGCCGACGTCAAGGTCAATCAGGCGGGGTTGGAGAAGAAGTAACGCGAACCGCCGGCGACGGCCGCCGCGCATGCGGCGTCCGGGAAAAAAACGACGCCGGGGCTTTGGTTGTCTTGTTATTGCGCCGCTGCCCGGGGAGGCGGCGCGGCGCCGCACTGGTCGCGGACGATCGCTTCAAGGCGTTCCTTCTCCCTGCGCTTCATGCTTTCGTCCATGTAGACGGGCTCTCCCTGTTCGTTGACCCGACGCAGCAGCAGGTCCGAGTCGTACATCCTGATCTGGCTGCGCGCTTCGACGCAGAATTGCTGCCGGTTCGCCTCGTCGATTCGAGCCTGCGCAGCTTTCTTCTGTTCCTCGGCCCGTTGGACCTGCCGCTTTTTCAGGTCCAACTCCTGATTCGCCATCTCCTTGACCGCGTCAGGATTGGGAGCGGGCGTCGGTGCGCTGACGGTCTCGGCTTTCACGTTCGCGGGCGGCGGCTGATCCGAATAGGTGACGCGCCCGTTCGCGTCGACCCATTTGTATAGCGCCGCCGCCGCGGGAACGGCCGCGAGCAGCAGCGCGGTCGCTGCGATCGCATAAGCGGCGGGGCGGTGATGCCCGCCGGCACCGGGCGGTGTAGGGGACGAGCGCAGCCATCGAAGGGGTCGCATGGGTCACCGCGAAACGATTTATGACATTGGCAAGGTAATCCTTCGCTGCTTCGCCGTCAAACAGGATACGGTCCCGCGTGCCGGTCGGCGGGCGCCGGCTGTCGGGTTGCGCCGGTACTTGGGCCTCGGCCTTCGCATATTCGCTCCATCCGATCGCGCAAATCGTCCGCCTCGCGCGTTGATTCGCGATCGCTCCGATGCCCGCGCGCGTCGCGCGCGGAGCCTCCGCCGCCGCTCGCATGTACGCTGCTCGCCGCGCGCAACGCGGGTATAATCCATTTTTGCGCATAGGAGAAACCCGCATGCGTGTCGTCCGGAAGGCGCTGACGTTCGACGACGTCCTCCTCGTCCCCGCGCATTCCCTCGTCGTTCCCCGCGACGTCAGCCTCGAAACCCGCCTCACCCGGGCCATCACGCTCAACATCCCGCTGATGTCGGCGGCGATGGACACGGTCACGGAATCCCGACTCGCCATCGCGATCGCGCAGGAAGGCGGCCTGGGTGTCATCCACAAGAACATGCCGCCCGTCCGCCAGGCGGCGGAAGTCGCGAAGGTCAAGCGCTTCGAGTCCGGCGTCGTCAAGGATCCGCTGACGGTCCCGCCGACGATGTCGGTGCGCGACGTGCTTGCATTGAAGCGGGCGAACCGCTTTTCCGGCCTGCCCGTCGTCGAGGGAAAGAGAGTCGTCGGCATCGTGACCAACCGCGACCTGCGCTTCGAGACGAATCTCGACCAGCCCGTCGCCAACATCATGACCAAGGGCGACAAGCTGGTGACGGTCCCCGAAGGGGCCGATCTCGAGCGTGCCAAGGAGCTCATGCATCGGCACCGGCTGGAGCGCGTGCTGGTCGTCAACCACGCGATGGAGCTCCGCGGGCTCATCACCGTCAAGGACATCCTCAAATCGACCGAGCATCCGCTCGCCTGCAAGGACGAGCACGGTCGGCTGCGCGTCGGTGCGGCGGTCGGCGTCGCATCGGACAACGAAGAGCGGGTCGAGGCCCTGGTCGCAGCCGGCGTCGACGTCATCGTCGTCGACACGGCGCACGGGCATTCGCAGGGCGTCCTCGACCGCGTCCAGTGGGTGAAGAAGAAATTTCCGCAAGTGCAGGTCATCGGCGGCAACATCGCGACCGCCACCGGCGCCAAGGCACTCGTCGATTACGGCGCCGACGGCGTGAAGGTCGGCATCGGGCCCGGCTCCATCTGCACGACGCGAATCGTCGCCGGCGTTGGCGTGCCGCAGATCTCCGCGATCCAGGACGCGCTCGAAGGCGCGGCGAAGCAGGGCATCCCGGCGGTCGCCGACGGCGGCATCCGCTATTCGGGCGACATTGCCAAGGCCATCGCCGCCGGTGCGTCGGTGGTGATGATGGGGAGTCTCTTCGCCGGGACCGAGGAATCGCCGGGCGAAATCGAGCTCTATCAGGGTCGCTCGTACAAGAGCTATCGCGGGATGGGATCGTTGGGCGCGATGCAGCAAGGGAGCTCCGACCGCTACTTTCAGGAGCTCGAAGCCGCGGGCGATGCGGAAAAGCTCGTTCCGGAAGGAATCGAGGGCCGGGTGCCGTTCAAGGGACCGCTCGTCAACGTCATCCACCAATTGATGGGGGGCTTGCGCGCGGCGATGGGCTACTGCGGCTGCGCGACGGTCGAGGAGCTCCGCACCGCGTGCGCAGTTCGTCGAGATCACCTCGGCCGGCATCCGCGAATCGCACGTCCACGACGTACAGATCGTCAAGGAAGCTCCCAACTATCGGGTGGAATGACTCCCGCGATCTCCGGGCCGGCGACGATGCCGGCCTCTTCATCTCCCGCGCTCGCAGTCACCAAAGACGCACGACGAATGGCCGCCCCGTCCCACTCGAAGATCCTGATCCTCGATTTTGGTGCGCAGTACACGCAGTTGATCGCCCGCCGCCTGCGCGAAACCGACGTCTACTGCGAGATCCATCCGTTCGACGTCGCCGACGAGTTCATTCGCGACTTCGCGCCGAAGGGGATCGTGCTGTCCGGCGGGCCGGAGAGCGTTACCGAGGGCGACACGCCGCGGGCGCCCGCGGCCGTGTGGACGCAGGGCGTTCCGGTGCTCGGCATCTGCTATGGCATGCAGACGATGGCGGCGCAGCTCGGCGGCGCGGTCGAGCCCGGCAAGGTGCGCGAGTTCGGCTATGCGGAAGTACGCGCGCGCGGCCACTCGGCGCTGCTGAAGGGCATCGAGGACCGCCGCAGCGCCCAAGGATTTGGCCTCCTCGACGTCTGGATGAGCCACGGCGACAAAGTCACCGCGCTGCCGCCGGGATTCAAGCCGATCGGCACGTCGAGCGCGTCGCCGATCGCCGCGATGGCCGACGAGGCGCGCCATTTCTACGCGCTGCAGTTTCATCCGGAAGTCACGCATACGCCCCAGGGAGCGAAGATCCTCGCGCGTTTCGCGCACGAGATCTGCGGCTGCGGCCACGACTGGACCATGGCCGACTATGCGGGCGAAGCCGTCGCGTCGATCCGCGCCCAGGTCGGCCTCGAGGAGGTGATCCTCGGCCTTTCGGGTGGGGTCGACTCGTCGGTCGCCGCAGCCTTGATCCACAAGGCGATCGGCGATCGCCTCACGTGCGTCTTCGTCGACCACGGCCTCCTGCGCCTCAATGAAGCCGAGCAGGTGCTGGACACCTTTGCGCGCAACCTCGGCGTGCGCGTGATACACGTCGATGCGACCGACGAGATGTACGGGGCGCTCGCCGGGGTGGACGATCCGGAGAAGAAGCGGCGGATAATCGGCAAGCTCTTCATCGACGTGTTCCAGCGCGAGGCCGCGAAGCTGCCCAAGGTCAAATGGCTCGCGCAGGGAACGATCTACCCCGACGTCATCGAATCGGCGGGGGCGAAGACCAAGAAGGCGCACACCATCAAGTCGCACCACAATGTGGGCGGACTCCCCGAAACGCTGCACCTGAAGCTCCTCGAGCCGCTGCGCGAGCTCTTCAAGGACGAGGTGCGCGAGCTCGGCCTCGCCCTGGGGTTGCCGCGGGAGATGGTCTTCCGGCATCCGTTCCCCGGACCCGGGCTCGGCGTGCGCATCCTGGGCACCGTCACGCGCGAGCATGCCGATCTCCTGCGCCGTGCCGATGCGATCTTCATCGACGAGCTGCGCGTCGCGCGTGACGGCGCGGGCAGGAGCTGGTACGACCTGACCGCGCAGGCGTTCGCCGTCTTTCTGCCCGTGCGCTCGGTTGGCGTCATGGGCGACGGACGCACCTACGAGCACGTCGTGGCGCTTCGCGCGGTGCAGACGACCGATTTCATGACGGCGCAGTGGGCGCCGCTGCCGCACGAGCTGCTCGCCAAGGTATCGAATCGAATCATCAACGAAGTGCGCGGAATCAATCGCGTCACGTTCGACATCTCCTCCAAGCCACCGGCGACGATCGAGTGGGAATGACCGTCGCGCCCGCGCGTGCCGTCGTCGCCGCCGAGCTGCGCGCGCGGCGCGACGAATTCGTGGCGCTGCTCGCCGACGCAGTCGAGAGCGGCGCGTCGGTCGGGTTCGTGCTGCCGCTCTCGGCCGGGGACCTCGAGCCGTTTTGGGACAATGTCGCGGCCGGCTTGGACGCCGGCGGGCGGGAACTTCTCGTGCACGAGCACGATGGCCGGATTGTCGGCGCGGTTCAGCTCGTGCCCTGCGACAAGGCCAACGGCCGCCATCGGGCCGAGGTGCAGAAGCTCGTCGTGCTGCGCAGTGCGCGCGGCGCGGGCATCGGCGAGCATCTGATGCGCGAGGTCGAGCGGCGCGCGGCGCTGCGCGGGCACCGACTGCTCGTGCTCGACACGCGCGAGGGGAGCGCCGCCGATCGGCTCTACCGCCGCCTCGGCTGGCAGGCGTTCGGTGCAGTGCCCGATTACGCGCTCGATCCGGACGGAACGCCGGCGGCTTGCGTTTTCTTCTACAAGCAATGCGGAGCGGCGCTCGCATGAAGCGCCGGAACATCGCGTCGGGAACGCCCTGGGAGCCCATCGTCGGCTACTCGCGCGCCGTACGCGTCGGCGACCGGGTTTGGGTCTCGGGGACGACGGCCACGGGCCCCGATGGGCGGCTCGTCGGGAACGGCGACGCGTATGCGCAAACGCGCCAGGCACTCGCGAACATCGCCGCGGCGCTCGCGCAGGCGGGTGCCCGCTTCGACGACGTCGTGCGTACTCGCATCTACGTGACCGACATCACGCAGTGGGAGGCGATCGGCCGCGCGCACGGCGAGGTTTTCGGCGCGATCAGGCCCGCGACCGCGATGGTCGAGGTCGCGCGGTTGATCGATCCGGCGATGCTGGTCGAAATCGAGGCGGACGCGGTGATCGCGGCGGAGCGTCCGTGATGCCTTGCCACCTTGCCGAGCGCGATGAATGACGCGCACTGGATGGCCGAAGCGCTCGCGCTGGCGCGCAGCGCGCAGGCCCGCGGCGAAGTGCCCGTGGGCGCGATCGTGGTGAAGGACGGCGCGATCGTCGGCCGCGGCGGCAACGCGCCGATCGCGGGCAACGATCCGACGGCGCATGCGGAGATCGCCGCGTTGCGCGAAGCGGGCCGCGCGCTCGGCAACTATCGGCTGCCAGGCTGCGAGCTCTTCGTGACGCTCGAGCCGTGCGCGATGTGCGCAGGAGCGATGCTCCACGCGCGGATCGCGCGGCTCGTGTACGGCGCCCGCGACCCGAAAACCGGCGCCTGCGGCTCGGTGATCGACCTGTTCGCGGAGAAGCGTCTCAATCATCGCGCCAAGGTCGACGGAGGCGTGCTTGCCGACGAATGCGGCGGACTCATCAGCGATTTTTTTTCCACGCGCCGCTAGATACGTCCAATGGACCGCAGATACGGCATCGGCATCTATGCGCCGGCCGGCTTCGCGCCGGAACCTGCGGCAATCGATCGTGCCGTCGGGCGTCTGACCGCGCAAGGTCACAGCGTCGTCGTCGATCCGACGGCCACGTCGCGCTGGCAGCGCTTTTCGGCGTCCGACGACGAGCGGCTCGCGGCGGTGTGCCGGATGGTCGCGGATCCGGGCGTCGAGCTCGCGGTGGCGGTGCGCGGCGGCTACGGCTGGTCGCGGCTCCTCGATCGGCTCGACTTCGCCGCGCTCGCGCGGGCGAGGAAACGCTGGATGGGCCACAGCGATTTCACGGCGTTTCAACTCGCGGCCCTCGCCCACGCGGGGATGGTCACCTTCGCCGGCCCGATGGCCGCCTACGATTTCGGCGCGCCGACGCCGTCGGCTTACACGCTCGACCACTGCTGGGGCCTGCTCGGCGCCGAACGCTACGAGGTCGAATGTCCGCTCGAGGGTTCCGACTACAGCGGCGAAGGCGTGCTGTGGGGCGGCAACCTGGCCATGGTCGCGCATCTCGTCGGAACGCCGCATTTTCCGCAGGTGGACGGCGGAATCCTGTTTCTCGAGGACGTCGGCGAGCATCCCTATCGCGTCGAGCGGATGCTCTATCAGCTCCACTTCGCCGGCGTGCTCTCGCGGCAGCGGGCGGTGCTGTTGGGCGCGTTCAACGGCTATGAGCTCGGGCCGAACGACAACGGTTATGACGCGGCCGCGATGGTCGCGCACGTGCGCGCGCGGATCGCGCGCAACGTCTACGCCGGCTTGCCGTTCGGGCACGTTCCGGCGAAGCTTACGCTGCCTGTCGGGGCGCGCTGCGCGCTCGACGTGCGCGGCGGCCGCGGGCGACTCGTGTTTTCCGATTACGGCCCGTGACGCGCCTGCCCCGAGGCGACGGGGGAAGTCACGCCGCCGGTTCGAGCGCGAAGCGAAAACTCTCTTCGCCGATCTGACGTCCCGCGGGATCGAACGCGCGCTCCACCAAGCGCGCGAGGCCGTCGCGGCCGATCGCAACGACCGTCGAGCAGCGCGTGCCATAACCGTAGCCCTCGCCGACGATGAACGGCGATGAAAGGAGCCGCTCCCATTCGAGCGGGACGCCGGTCGCCGGCAGCTCGTCGTCGGGCGCGCGGGTCCGATCGCCGAGCACCGTAAACAGCGCCTCGAGAGCGTCGGCGTCGCGGGCGCACCAGGCTTCGAGCGCGGCCTTCGTCCGCGCGACCTTGGGCCACGGTGCGTCGAGCAGCGCGTTGGAAATACCGTGGATGCCGGGAGCCAGTGCCCGCGACGTGGCGGTCCGGTTCGATCCCCAGCATGCGGACGCCGTGTCGCCGGCGAGCAGATTGAATCCGTTGTACGCCGCGGCATCGCCGACGATCGCCGCGACGCTTAGCGCGGGCGGGGCGCGATCGGCGAGCACGCGAACGACGAGCTCTCCCCGCGAGGGCGCCCCCGGATCCCGGCGGTCGGGCTCCCTGATGTTCGTGATGAGCGCCCAGCGTCCTGCGCGGGTGACGCCGAGCCACGTGCCCCCGGCTTCGAGGTCGCGCCCGGCGAGAAAGCCCTCCTCCCACCACGCAGCCGGCCGCGCGGGCCGCGCGTGATGCTCGTCGCGATTGGCCGCGATGACGACGGCGAAGCGTGGATGCGCATCCAGAGCGAAGAGCGCGAGGCACATCGGGCGTTTGCTACGACGCCGGGCCAGCCCGGCCGCGCGGGGCTTCGGGCGCAGGGATCGCGTAGGGCAGCGGGAGCGGCGCCAGGCCCGGTCCGTTCGGAGCATCGATGCGCACGTCGCCCGAAGCCACCGCGGCGATCTGGACGACGGCGAGAAGATCGCTGCCGCCGTCGGGCGCCGGCGCGGCGTTGACGACGGTGCCGCAGGGCTGGTCGCCGAACGTCGCGCCGTAGATTCGCGCCCCCGGGGCGATCTCCGCCGTTCCGGCGTGAAACGCATAGAGGCGCTCCTTCTGCCGGCCCAGATACTGCATGCGCGCGATGATTTCCTGTCCTGTGTAACAGCCTTTCTGGAAGTTGAGGCCCGAAAGGAGATCCCAGTTCGCGGTCTGGGCAACGAACGCGTCCTGCGTAGCGGACGTCACGACCGGGATCCCTGCGCGAATCGTCAGCCACTGCCAAGCGGAAAACGGAGCTGCCGTCGCGTGGCGCAAGAGCGCCTCGCGCGTCGCGACTGTCATCGCATCGGGCGCGACGATGATGTACCGCGGCCCCGGGAGGCCAAGAATGGCGATCGCGCCGTGACGGGCGACCGCGAACGTCGCCGGTACCTCGCCAAATGCATCGCGCAACGCTGCCGCAGCCTTCGGACCGCCGATACCGAGCCTCTGGGTTTCGGCCGATACGTCGGCCAAGGTCACTTTCGAGCGCAACACGTACATCGAAAGACGCTTGCGCACCGACTCGGAGACATCGGCCGGCAGCAGCGCGCGGAAGTCGGCGTCGCCTTCTTTCCAGAGCACGAAATTGGCGAGCATCCGTCCTTTCGGAGAGTTGAAGCTCGTGTGCTGGCAGGCATTCGGCGCGAGCGCGTCGACGTCGTTCGAGAGCTGCCCCTGGAGGAAGTTCGCGGCGTCGGATCCGGCAACGGCCAGAACGGCGAGTGGACCCGCGTCGCAGACGACTGCGGAATCCCGGGCGGCGTTCAACGCGGGGAAGTCGGCGGGAAGGGGAGGGGACGAGGTCATTGGCAACGGGAAGGATTCGAGTGGCGATCGGCCCGCGGCGTCGAGGACGGCCGCGAGGGCACCGCACCTCTTCGGCAAGCGCGGATCGCTCGCCCGAGCAAAAAATCCGTGCTAGAATCCCATGTTAGCTCGACTTGGGCGCAATTTTCCCGATTTCAACGGGCACCGCGGACCGAAAGCGCGTCCGTCACCAGGTCGAAATTCGCAGACCCGCGCACCTCAGGGTGCCCGAACCGCCGCCGTGAGGCAACAGTACGGCGCGGCTCGAGCCGACATGCGGGTCGTGGTCCAACCCTGTCAGGAGTCAGCCAATGTCCGTAACGATGCGTCAGATGCTGGAGGCCGGTGTGCATTTCGGCCACCAGACGCGGTACTGGAATCCGAAGATGGCCGAGTACATCTTCGGGCACCGCAACAAGATCCACATCGTCAACCTCGAGAAGACGCTCGCCCTCTATCAGGAGGCGATGAGCTACATCCGCCAGCTCGCCGCGAACAAGGGGACCGTCCTGTTCGTCGGCACCAAGCGGCAGGCCCGCGAGATCGTCGCCGAAGAAGCCCGCCGCTGCGGGATGCCCTACGTCGACGCCCGCTGGCTCGGCGGAATGCTCACCAATTTCAAGACGGTGAAAGCGTCGGTGAAACGGTTGAAGGACCTCGAGGCGATGCGTGACGACGGCACGTTCGAGAAGATGAACAAGCGCGAGGCGCTGACGCTGCAGCGCGAGATGGACAAGCTCTACAAGAGTCTGGGCGGGATCAAGGAGATGAACGGCCTGCCCGACGCGCTGTTCGTCATCGACGTCGGCTATCACAAGATCGCGGTCACCGAGGCGACCAAGCTCGGCATCCCGATCGTCGCCGTCGTCGACACCAACCATTCGCCGATCGGCATTGCGCACGTGATCCCGGGCAACGACGATTCGAGTCGGGCGATCCGGCTCTATGCCCGCGGCGCCGCGGACGCGATCCTCGAAGGCCGGAGCCTTGTCATCCAGGAAATCGTGCAGGCAGGCGACGAGTTCGTCGAGGTCTCCGATACGCCTGCGTAAACAACACAGACGGGGGCCTTCGGCCCCCTTTTTTGATCGATCCGGTCGGCGCAGGACTTCTCGCGGGGTCGGATTCCGCGGAACCTTCGACACGGCCGGGATTCCGACGACAACGAGACGACACGGAGCAAGACATGGCGGATATCTCCGCGACTATGGTGATGGAGCTGCGCCAGCGCACCGGGCTCGGCATGATGGAATGCAAGAAAGCGCTCACCGAGGCAGCGGGCGACCTCGTCAAGGCCGAGGATCTGCTGCGCATCAAGAGCGGCGCCAAGGCGTCGAAGGCGGCGGGCCGCATCGCCGCAGAGGGCGTCATCGGCCACTTCGTCGGGGGCGAGCGCAAAGTCGGCGCCCTGGTCGAGGTCAACTGCGAGACCGACTTCGTCGCCCGGAACGACGATTTCCGCGTATTTGCGCGTGAAATTGCGCAACTCGTCGCCCGCGCCGCGCCGGCAGACGTCGCCGCGCTCGCCGCGTGCGCGCTCCCGTCGGGCGAAACCGTCGAGGCTCGCCGCGTGGCGCTGGTCCAGAAGATCGGCGAGAACATGACGATCCGCCGTTTTGCCCGGCTCGAGGCAACGGGCCGCATCGCGTCGTACGTCCATGGGACCAAGATCGGCGTCCTGGTCGACCTGACCGGCGGCGGCGACTCGTTGGGCAAGGACCTCGCGATGCATGTGGCGGCCAGCAAGCCGATGGCGGTGAGCCGCGAAGGGGTGCCAACCGACGTGATCGAGCATGAGCGGAGGATCAAGGCGGCGCAGGCGGAGAAGGAGGGCAAGCCGCCCGCCATCGCCGCGAAGATGGTCGAGGGCGGGGTCGCGAAGTTCATCGCCGAGGTGACGCTGCTCGGCCAGCCCTTCGTCAAGGGCGACGGCAAGGCAACGGTCGAGCATCTATTGAAGTCGCAGGGCGCCACCGTCAACGGCTTCGTGCTGTTCGTCGTCGGCGAAGGCATCGAGAAGAGGAAGGATGATTTCGCCGCCGAGGTCGCGGCGATGACCAAGGGGCCCGACCCGACGCCGACCCGGCACTGATCCGTCACATCCGCTACGGAGGCCACGCCCATGAATCCGCCCGCCGTCGTCGCCCCGGTTGCCGCCGTTGCTCCCGTGGCGGCGAACGAGCCGGCTTATCGGCGCATCCTGCTCAAGCTGTCCGGCGAGGCGCTGATGGGCGATGACGCCTACGGGATCAACCGCGAGGTCATCGACCGCATCGTCGCGGAGATCGCCGAAGTCGCGCGCCTCGGCGTCGAAATCGCCGTCGTGATCGGCGGCGGCAACATCTTCCGCGGTGTCGCCCCGGGCGCCGCCGGCATGGACCGTGCTACCGCGGATTACATGGGGATGCTTGCCACGCTGATGAACGCGCTCGCGCTGCAGGACGCGCTGCGCCGCGCCGGCGTCGAATCGCGCGTGCAGTCGGCACTGCGCATCGACCAGGTCGCCGAGCCCTACATCCGGGGGAAGGCGCTGCGCTATCTCGAGGAGCGCAAGGTCGTCATTTTCGCGGCGGGCACCGGCAACCCCTTTTTCACGACCGACACCGCCGCGGCGCTGCGCGGCCGCGAAATGGGCGTCGACATCGTGCTGAAGGCGACCAAGGTCGACGGCGTCTACACGGCGGACCCCAACAAGGACGCGCAGGCGAAGCGCTACGCCGAGCTCACGTTCGACGAGGCGATCGTCAAGAATCTGAAGGTGATGGATGCGACTGCGCTCGCGCTGTGCCGCGACCAGAACATGCTGCTCAAGGTGTTCTCGATCTTCGTCCCCGGCGCGCTGAAGCGCGTCGTGCTGGGTGGCGACGAAGGCACGCTGGTGCACTGCTGAAGCTGCCGGGCCTGCGGAGGAACGATGATTGCCGACATCAAGAAGACCGCCGAGCAGAAAATGGCGAAATCGGTCGAAACGCTGAAGCAGGATCTCCGCAAAGTGCGCACCGGCCGCGCGCACACCGGGCTCCTCGACCACATCCAGGTCGACTATTACGGCACGCCGATGCCGATCAACCAGTGCGCGAACGTGACGCTCGCCGACGCGCGGACGATCACCGTGCAGCCGTGGGAAAAGAAGATGGTGCCGGTGATCGAGAAGGCGATCCGCGATTCGGACCTTGGGCTCAATCCGGCGACTCGGGCGACCTCATCCGCGTGCCGATGCCGGCCGCTCACGGAGGAGCGGCGGCGCGACCTGATCAAGGTGGTCCGCCACGAAGCCGAGAACGCGCGCATCGCGGTGCGCAACATCCGCCGCGACGCCAACGAGCACCTGAAGAAGCTGCTCAAGGACCACGCCGTCGCCGAGGACGACGAGCGCCACGCCCAGACCGACGTGCAGAAGCTCACCGATCGCTCCATCGCCGAGATCGACAAGGTCCTCGCAGCGAAGGAAGCCGATCTGATGGCGGTCTGACGAGGCTGCTGGCGCCGCGTACCGCGGCGGCAGCCTCGAACTTCCTCGTGTTCACCTCTTCGACCCGCGAAATCCCGGCAGCGCGCCCTGTCCCGCGGCACGTCGCCATCATCATGGACGGCAACGGGCGCTGGGCGAAGCAGCGCCATCTGCCGCGCGTCGCCGGACATCGGAAGGGCGTCGAAGCGGTGCGCGCCATCGTGCGCGCCTGCGTCGAGCGCGGCATCGCGTATCTGACGCTGTTCGCGTTCTCGAGCGAGAACTGGCGGCGCCCGGCAGAAGAAGTGTCGATCCTGATGGAACTGTTCCTGCGCGCGCTGGAGCAGGAGGTGGCGAAGCTCGCACGAGAACGAGCATCCGCTTCAAGGTCGTCGGCGATACCTCGCGCTTCGATCCGCGCATCCGCGAGCTGATCGCGGCAGGCGAAGCGGAGACCGCCGGACAACACCCGCCTCACGCTGACGATCGCCGCGAACTACGGCGGACGCTGGGACATCGCGCAGGCGGCGCGCCGTTACTTCGCCGCGCACCCGGAGGCCGCCGCGCGAGGGCGGCAGGTTCGAGCCCGAGGCGCTCGAGCCGTTCCTCGCGATGGCCTACGCTCCCGAGCCGGACCTGTTCATCCGCACCGGCGGCGAGCAGCGCATCTCCAACTTTCTGCTGTGGCAGCTTGCTTATACGGAGCTCTATTTCACGCCGATGCTGTGGCCCGATTTCGACGCTGCCGCGCTCGATGCGGCGATCGACTGGTACCGCCAGCGCGAGCGGCGCTTCGGCGCGGACCAGCGAGCAGGTGCGCGCCGAAGCAGCGCGCCTGACGCATTGCGAGACGTCCTCGTCCCTGCGCCGGAATCTCGCCGCGATGCTCTCCGACGCGCATCCTCACCGCGCTCGTCCTCATTCCGCTGGTCGCTGGCGGCGCTGTTCCTGCTGCCGCCGCTCGGCTGGGGCGCTCGCGGCGCTCGCGGCGATCGGCGATCGCCGCGGCCGAGTGGGCGCGCCTCGCGGGCTACGGCAGGCAGGCGCGGCTGCTGTTCGTCGGCGGCGCGCTGCTGATCGGCGCGAACCTGCTCTTCGCCCCGCTGGCCGGTTTCGCCGTGGCTGGCCCGATGGCGTCGTGCTCGCCGTGTGCGGCGCCGGCCACGCTGTTCTGGCTCTTCGTGGCGCCGGCGTGGCTCGACTACACTGGCAGACCCGCGTCGCCGTCTCGGCATGGCCGTCGTCGGCTGGATCGTGCTGATCGGCGCATGGGTCGCCGTCGTGCAGCTGCAGGCGCGCTCGCCGTGGCTCGTGCTCGCGGCGATGGCGATCGTCTGGATCGCGGACACCGCCGCCTATTTCGCCGGCCGCGCGTTCGGCCGGCGCAAGCTCGCGCCCGTCGATCAGCCCGGGCAAGACGTGGGAAGGCGTCTACGGCGCGCTCGCGGCGGTCGCCGTCTATGCGCTTGCTGCTCGTGCCGCTCGCGCGCGATGCCGGACTGTCCGGGCCGCTCTCGGCGATCGCCGTCGTCGCGTGGCTGGCGCTCGCCCTGCGCTCGTGCTGGTCTCGATCGTCGGGCGACCTGTTCGAATCGCTGCTGAAGCGCCACGCCGGCGTCGAAGGACAGCGGCAGCGCTGCTGCCCGGCCACGGCGGCGTGCTCGATCGCATCGACGCGCTGCTCGCGGCGATGCCGCTGGCGCGCTGCTCGCGGCGGTTCCTGCGTGAGCGCCGCCGGGCGCCCCAAGTGCAATCGCTCGCGAGTGCAGCGCCGACGCGTGGCACCTTGCACCGCTGGGCCGCCCCAAGGTGCGACTCCTCGGGGGCGCAGCGCGAGCGCGCGAGCGTGGGACTCAATGACGCTCCGCCGCATCAGCTCGGGGCACCGGGTCGATCGGCGACTCGACGCTCGATGTGGTCGCGCGCCATCCCGATCGCTTCGCGGTCGTCGGCGCTGGCGGCGCATCGGCAGTGGGAGAAGCTCGCCGAGCTGTGCCGGCGCCACCGGCCGCGCGTCGCCGCGCTGCTCGATCCCGGCGCCGCGCGCGCGCTCGAGCAGGCGCTCGCCGGGGAGGGGCTGCCCACCGCGTCCTCGCCGGGCGAAGCCGGGCTGGTCGAGGCGGCGTCGCTGCCGGAAGCCGACACGGTACTGGCGGCGATCGTCGGTGCGGCGGGTCTCGCCCCGACGCTCGCCGCGGCGCGCGCCGGCAAGCGAATCCTGCTCGCGAACAAGGAGGCGCTGGTGATCGGCGGCGCCGTGTTCATGGCCGCGGTCGACGCGGGCGGCGCGACGCTGCTGCCGATCGACAGCGAGCACAACGCGATCTTCCAGTGCCTGCCGCCGGGTACGCGGCGCGATCCGGGGTCGCGGGCGTGCGCCGCATCCTGCTCACGGCGTCGGGCGGGCCCGTTTCGCACGCGCGCCGCTCGCGGAGCTCGCGCGGGTCACGCCGGAGCGAAGCCTGCGCGCATCCGAACTGGGTCATGGGGACGCAAGATCAGCGTCGATTCGGCGACGATGATGAACAAGGGCCTCGAGGTCATCGAGGCGCACTGGCTGTTCGGCGCGCCGCGGACGGCGATCGAGGTCGTCATTCATCCGGAGAGCGTCATCCATTCGCTGGTCGAATACGTTGACGGCTCGGTGCTCGCCCAGCTTGGCCAATCCCGACATGCGCACGCCGATCGCACAGGCGCTGGCGTTTCCCGACCGCATCGACGCGGGCGTCGCCGCGCTCGAGCTCGCGCGCGTGGGAACGCTCACGTTCGAGGCGCCCGATCTCGAGCGCTTCCCCTGCCTCGAGCTCGCCTTCGAGGCGCTCGCGGCGGGCGGCACGGCGCCGGCGGTGCTCAACGCCGCGAACGAAGTCGCGGTCGCGGCGTTTCTCGATGGCGCGCATCCGCTACACCGACATCGCCGCCGCGTGCGCGGAAACGCTGGCGCGGGTGCCGGCGCAGCCCGTGCGCGCTCTCGACGACGCGCTCGCCGCCGATGCCGAGGCCCGCGCGGTCGCGCGCGCATGGCTCGAGCTTCCGACCGAACGACCTTCGCCGCTCGTCGCCTGATGGACATCGCTGCAGAAACTGCTCGCCTTTCTCGTCGTGCTCGGCGTGCTGGTCACGTTCCACGAGCTCGGCCATTTCTGGGTCGCGCGGCTGTGCGGCGTCAAGGTGCTGCGCTTTTCGGTCGGCTTCGGACGCGTGGTGTGGTCGCGCCGCATTCGGCCCCGATCGCACCGAGTGGGCGGTCTCGGCCGTCCCGCTCGGCGGCTACGTGAAGATGGCGGACGAACGCGAGGGCGATGTCGCTGCCGCCGATCTCGACGCGCGCGTTCAACCGCCAGAGCGTTTGCGAAACGGATCGCGATCGTCGCCGCAGGGCCGATCGCGAATCTGGTTGCTCGCAGCGCTGCTGTTCGCGGGAACCTTTGTCATTGGCGTTCCCGGCCAGCGCGCGATCCTCGCCGCGCCGCCTTCGAATACGCCCGCCGCCGCCGCCGGCGTCCGCGAGGGCGATCTGGTCGTCGCCGTCGACGGCGGATCGGTTGCGCAGCTGGCAGGACCTGCGCTGGCGCCTGCTCGAAGCATCCGGACACCCGGACGTCGTGCTGACGGTCGAGCAGCGCGACGGCGGCGACGGCGACCCGCGTCGTTTCGCTCGCGGCGCTGGCGCCCGCCGACTGGGAAGGCAATTTCATGCCGACGCTCGGACTTAAGGCGGACTTCGGTCCGCCCGTCGTCGATCAGGTGATTGCCGGCAAGCCGCGCAGCGCGCGCGGGATTGAAAGCCGGCGACCGCATCATCGCGATCGACGGCGCGCCGGTCAGTTCGCCCGCCGACGTCGCAGCGCGGACCAATGCGAAACCCGGATTGCCGGTGACCTACCGGATCGCGCGCGGCGAGCGCTGAGACCTTCGATGCCACGCTGACGACGGAGGTCACGCGAGCAGGCGGGGCGCCGCGTGGGCATCGCCGGCGTGCGGCTCAAGGTCGATCCGGAGGTGGCGCGGGCGCTTTCGCGTCACGCGTCCGCTACGGCGTGGTCGACGCGCTGGGGCAGGGCGCGCGCAAGACTTGGGAGCTCTCGGTCTTCACGCTCAAGATGCTGGGCCGCATCGTCACCGGCGACGCGTCGCTCAAGAACATCAGCGGCCCGATCACGATGGCCGATTACGCGGGCCAATCGGCGCAGGCGGGCGCGCTCGTCTTCATCGGCTATCTCGCGCTCATCAGCATCAGCCTCGGCGTGCTCAACCTGCTGCCGGTTCCGCTGTTGGATGGAGGGCATTTGCTGTATTATTTCGCCGAACTCATCAAAGGCAGTCCTGTTTCCGACCGCGCCTTCGAGGTCGGCCAGCGCATCGGCATGGCCGTGCTGGCGGTGCTGATGGCACTGGCGCTCTTCAATGACCTCTCCCGCCTTCTCTAGTGGTTCGTAACACCCCCGATCGGATGCCGAAGACCGCTGGGCCCCGTCGGTGCGGCGCGCGCGCGGCGCGTGGCGACGCCGGGATCCTCGCCCGCATTCGCATTCTGTCGCTCGTTCTCGGCGCGCTCCTCGCCTTCGTCATCGCCCCGTCGGTTCGTGCGTTCGAGCCCTTCGTGGTCAAGGACATCCGCGTCGAGGGCGTGCAGCGCACCGAAGCCGGGCACGATCTTCTCGCTATCTGCCCGTCAAGGTCGGCGACCGTCATCGACGAGGCCAAGGCGGCGCAGGCGGTCAAGGCGCTGTTCGCGACCGGCTTTTTTCGCGACGTTCGCCTCGAGGCCGAGAACGGCGTGCTGGTCGTCATCGTCCAGGAGCGTCCGACGATCAGCAAGGTCGACATTCGCCGGCAACAAGGAATTCGACACCGACACGCTCAAGAAGGCGCTGAAGGACATCGGCCTCGCCGAGGCGCGGATCTTCGACCGTTCGGCGCTCGATCGCGCCGAGCAGGAGATGAAGCGGCAGTACATCACCCGGGGCAAGTACGCGGCGCAGGTCACGACCACGGTGACGCCGCAGGAGCGCAACCGCGTCGCCGATCAACTTCACGATCGTCGAAGGCGACACCGCGAAGATCGCGCGCATCAACATCGTCGGCAACAAGGCGTTCCCCGAAGCGCGAGCTGCTGGGGCAGATGACGCTGACGACGCCCGGCTGGCTCGACCTGGTACACGAAGAACGACCAGTACTCGAAGCAGAAGCTCTCGGCCGACCTCGAGACGCTGCGCAGCTTCTACCAGAATCGCGGCTACCTCGAGTTCAACGTCGAATCCACGCAGGTCTCGATCACGCCGGACAAGGAAGACATCTACATCACGGTCAACGTCACCGAAGGCGAGCAGTTCACGGTGTCCGACGTGCGGCTCGCCGGCGATCTGCTGGTCCCGGAGGAGGAGCTTGATGCGGCTCGTCGACCTGCGGCCCGGCGACGTCTATTCGCGCGAGAAGCTGCAGACGGCGGCCAAGGGCATCAGCGACCGGCTGGGCACCGAAGGCTACGCGTTCGCCAACGTCAACGCCGTTCCCGAAGTCGACCGCGAGAAGCATCAGGCGCGTTCACGATCTACGTCGATCCGGGCCGGCGCGTCTACGTTCGCAAGATCAACATCAACGGCAACGTCAAGACGCGCGACGAAGTGATCCGGCGCGAGATGCGGCAGCTGGAGGGCGCGTGGTACGACGGCGCGCGCATCGAGCGCTCGAAGGTTCGGATCAAGCGCCTGGGCTACTTCGACGACGTCAACATCGAGACGCCGCCGGTCCCGGGCACGCCCGATCAGGCCGACGTCGAGGTCACGGTAACCGAGAAGGCGACGGGCAATCTGCTCGGCCGGCGTCGGCTATTCCAGCGCCGATGGCTTCGTGCTTCAGCGGCTCGGTGTCGCAGCAGAACATCTTCGGCAGCGGCAACGCGCTGATCGCGGCGATCAACACCAGCAAGATCAACCGGACGATCTCGCTCGCCTTCACCGAACCGTACTGGACCGTCGACGGCATCTCGCGGACGCTCGAGGTGTACCAGCGCAACGTCAACCCGACCTCGCTCGCGGTGTCGCAGTACGAGTCGTCGACGCTCGGCGCCGCCGTTTCGCTTCGGCGTGCCGATCAGCGAAACCGACACGATCAACGTCGGCTTCCGGGCCGAGCACACGAACCTGACGCTGTTCGACACCAGTCCGCCGCTCTACTACCAGTTCGTCAACGAGTTCGGCTACACGACCTACGCCTACATCCTGTCCGCCGGCTGGTCGCGTGACACCCGCGACGACATCCTCTATCCTACCCGCGGGACTCTGCAGAGCGCCCTGGGCGAGGTCGGGCTGCCCTTTGGCGACCTCGTCGTTCTACAAGCTCAATTACCTGATTCAGTCCTTCTGGCCCGTCGTACAGGGATTTCGTGCTGATGCTGCGCGGCGACACGGGCTACGCCGACGGCTATGGCGGCAAGCCGCTGCCGTTCTTCAAGGCGTTCTACGCCGGCGGTGTCGGCTCGGTGCGCGGCTACGACACGGGCTCGCTGGGTCCGCAGGACATCTACGGCAACGCGCTGGGCGGCAAGCGCAAGATCGTCGGCAACGCCGAGCTCTTCTATCCGGTTCTGAAGGGCGACAAGTCGGTGCGCGCCAGCGTGTTCTTCGACGCCGGCCAGATCTACGTCAACGGGCAGGAGCCGCCGGAGCGCCAGCAGGATGCGCTCCAGTCGTTCCGCTATTCGGCGGGCGTGGGGCTCGCGTGGAACTCGCCGATCGGCCCGCTCAAGTTCAGCTACGCCTACCCGCTCAATAACAAGCCCCTGGACAAGATCCAGCACTTCCAGTTCCAGGTCGGCACCGTCTTCTGACGTCCGCCCTGTACGCAGGAGAGACCCGTGAAACGCCGCACCCATCTTCCTCTCGCCGCGCTGTGCGCTCTCGTCGCCCTGGCGTTCGCGGGCGCCGCGACCGCGCAGGCGGCCGACTACAAGATCGGCTTCGTGAACACCGAGCGGCTGTTTCGCGACGCCGCGCCGGCGAAGCGCGCGCAGCAGAAGCTAGAAAAGGAATTCGCCGCGCGCGACGCCGAGATCCAGAAGCTGTCGAAGCAGGTACGCGACCTCCAGGCGCTGCTCGAAAAGGACGGCGTCACGATGGCCGAGGCCGAGCGCCGCAACCGCGAGCGCGATCTCGCGAACCTGTCGCGCGATCTCACGCGGTTGCAGCGCGAGTTTCGCGAGGACCTGAACCTGCGTCGCAACGAGGAGCTCGCGAGCGTCCAGGAGCGGGCGAACAAGGTGATCCAGCAGATCGCCGAAGCCGAGAAATTCGACCTGATCATCCAGGATCCCGTCGTCTACGCGAGCCAGAAGATCGACATCACCGACAAGGTGATCAAGGCGCTCGCCGACAAGTAGCCGGCGTCGCCCTCGCGCTCCATGCTACTTTCCGAAATCGCGTCTCGCGTCGGCGCGACGCTGGAAGGCGATGGCGCGGTCCGCATTACCAGGGTCGCGACGCTCGAAGCGGCGGGTCCTGAAACGATCGCCTTCCTCGCGAATCCGAAGTATCGCGGCAAGCTCGCCGCCACTGCCGCCACGGCCGTCATCGTCGCCCCGGAAATCGCCGGCGATACGCCGCTCCCTAAGCTCGTCAGCGCCAATCCTTACGCGACTTACGCCAAGGTCGCGACGTTGCTCCATCCGCCAGTGCCCGCGCTGCCCGGCATCCATGCGACCGCGATCGCCGGCGAGGGCGCGCGCATCGCGGGCTCGGCCACGATCGGCCCGTACGCGGTGATCGGCGCCGGCGCGACGGTCGGCGAGCGCGTGCGCATCGGAGCCGGGTGCGTGATCGGCGCGGAAACGACGATCGGCGACGATGCGCTTCTGCATCCCAGAGTCGCGATCTACGACCGGTGCGCGATCGGCCCGCGGACGATCATCCACAGCGGCGTCGTCATCGGCGCCGACGGCTTCGGAATGGCCGAGGAGGCGGGCCGCTGGCTCAAGATCCCGCAGATCGGCCGGGTCGTCATCGGCGCCGATGTCGAAATCGGCGCCAACACGACGATCGATCGCGGCGCGATCGACGATACCGTGATCGAGGACGACGTCAAACTCGACAACCAGATCCAGATCGGCCACAACTGCCGGATCGGCGCGCACACGGTGATCGCCGGCTGCGTCGGCATCTCCGGCAGCGTGCGGATCGGGAGAAACTGCAAGATCGGCGGCGCGTCGATGATCGCCGGGCATCTGTCGATCGTCGACGGCACGGTGCTCTATGGCGGGACGGCGGTGGGCTCGTCGATCGACACGCCCGGCGCCTACGGAAGCGGAATGCTGCCGCTCCCCGCTGCAGAATGGCGGCGCGTGGCGCTACAGCTGCGCAAGCTGCGCGAGCTCGCTGAAAGAGTGCGCGCTCTCGAACGACGCGGGAAGACGGCAGGTTCTGCAATCGGCGGCGGCGACGAGGAGGAACGATGAGCGTCGCCGGTAGCGTGGGGGATCGATCGTGAGCGCAGCCCTTCCGGGCAGCATGGATGTCCTGCAGATCATGGAGTACCTGCCGCACCGGTACCCGTTCCTCTTGGTCGACCGCGTGACCGAGTGCATTTCCGGCAAGTGGATCCGCGGGATCAAGAACGTGACGATGAACGAGCCGTTCTTTCAGGGCCATTTCCCCGGTTACCCCGTGATGCCCGGCGTGCTCGTGATCGAGGCGCTGGCGCAGCTCGCCTCGATTCTCGCCTGGCAGGCGCTCGACAAGAAGCCCGGCGACGGCACGATGATTTTTTTTGCCGGCATCGACAATGCGCGATTTCGACGCCAAGTATTCCCGGGCGATCAGCTCGTCCTCGAAGCCGAAGTCCAGCGACTCGTCCGCGGCGTCGGCAAGTACCGCGTCCGCGCGCTGGTCGGCGCCGAACCGGTCGCCGAGGCCGACCTGCTCGCGGCGATGCGCAATCCGCAAGAATCCGCGAAGCAGGGTTGAATGGACCCCCAAGCTCGCTTCGCTCGCCTCGCCCCGAGGGGGATGCACGCCTGCCTTGGGGCGGCCCGGCGAGAGGCGTGGGTGGACCCCCAAGCTCGCTTCGCTCGCCTCCCCCGAGGGGGATGCACGCCTGCCTTGGGGCGGCCCGGCGAGAGGCGTGGGTGGACCCCCAAGCTCGCTTCGCTCGCCTCCCCCGAGGGGGATGCACGCCTGCCTTGGGGCGGCCCGGCGAGAGGCGTGGGTGGACCCCCAAGCTCGCTTCGCTCGCCTCCCCCCGAGGGGGATGCACGCCTGCCTTGGGGCGGCCCGGCGAGAGGCGTGACGCCATGCCGCGCGTGCACGCGACGGCGCTCGTCGACCCGAAGGCGGAGCTCGCGGCGGGCGTCGAGGTCGGAGCGTATTCGATCGTCGGACCGCACGTCGTCGTCGGCGCCGGCACGGTCATCGGTCCGCACGTCGTCGTGACCGGGCGCACGCGGATCGGCGCGCGCAACCGGATCTGGCAGTTCACGTCGATCGGCGACGTCCCGCAGGACCGCAAGTACGGCGGCGAGCCGACGGCCACGGTGATCGGCGACGACAACGTCATTCGCGAGTTCGTGTCGATCCACGCCGGCACCGCGCAGGATCGCGGTGAAACGACGATCGGCAACGGCAACCTGTTGCTGGGCTACACCCACATCGCGCACGACTGCGTCGTCGGCAGCAACACGACATTTTCGAATAACGCGCAGCTCGCGGGTCACGTGACGGTCGGCGACTGGGTCGTCCTGGGCGGATTTACCGGCGTCCATCAGTTCTGCCGCATCGGGGTGCACGCGATGGTCGCCGCCGGCGCGGTCGTGCTGCAGGACGTCCCGCCGTTCACGATCGTCCAGGGCTACCCGGCCAAGCCGCACGGCACCAACAACGAGGGCTTGCGCCGGCGCGGCTTTACCGCGGACGAGATTCTCGCGGTGCGCCGGGCCTACAAGACGCTCTACCGCGAGGGGCTCTCGCTCGACGACGCGAAGGCCGTGCTCGCGCAGGCGGCGGCCGCTACGCCGGCGTTGCTTCCACTCACCGAATTCCTCGCTGTTTCGGGCCGCGGCATCGTCCGTTGACGAAGGGCCGAGGGTCGTCCGCCGATGTCCGACGCCGCCCCCGCCCAGAGCGCAGTAACGATCGGAATCGTCGCCGGCGAGGCTTCCGGCGATGCCCTCGCGGCTACGCTCATTCGCGCGGTGCGCGATCGGATCCCGAATGTCCGCTTCGCCGGCATCGCGGGACCGAGAATGGAGGCCGCCGGTTGCGACGCGTGGCATCCCCTCGAGGCGTTGTCGGTGCGCGGTTTCGCCGAGGTCGTGACGCGGCTTCCCGAGCTCGTCTCGATCCGGCGCGCGCTGCTTCCGCCGGCTCGTCGCCGCGCGCGTGCCGGTGTTCGTCGGCGTCGACGCGCCGGATTTCAACCTCGGGCTCGAGCGCAGGCTCAAACGCACAGGCGTGCGCACCGTGCACTTCGTGAGCCCGTCCGTCTGGGCGTGGCGGCGCGAGCGCGTGGCGAAGATCGGTCGCGCAGTCGACCGGATGCTCGCGCTGTTTCCCTTCGAGCCCCAGATCTACGAGGCCGCGGGCGTGCCCGTGACATTCGTCGGCCATCCGCTCGCCCAGGAGGCGGCGACATTGGGCGCAAGACGCGAGGCTCGCGACCAACTGAAGCTCGGCATCGCCCAACCGGTGTTCGCGCTGCTTCCGGGAAGCCGTGCATCCGAGCTCGACCTTCATGGCGACCTCGTGCTGCAAACCGCCGCGGCGATTCACGCGACCCTCCCCGACGCGCGCTTCATCGTGCCACTTGCCACGCGGCCGACCCGCGAGCGCTTCGAGGCCGCACTCTATCGCCTCGGCCTCGAGATGTTGCCGCTGACGCTGCTCTATGGGCACGCCACCGACGCGCTGCGTGCGGCCGACGTCGGCATCGTTGCTTCCGGGACGGCGACGCTCGAGGCGGCGCTCGCCGCGCTGTCCGCACGTGATCTTCTATCGGGTGGCCGGCGCTGACCGCGTACATCGTCCGCCGCCGCCTGCTGCTGCCGTGGGTCGGCCTGCCGAACGTGCTTGCGGAGAAGTTCGTCGTGCCGGAACTGCTGCAGGAAAACGCGACCGTCGAGAATCTGGCGCAGGCGGCGCAGAACCTCTACGACGACACGGTGACGCGGCGACGGCAGGAGGCGCTGTTCGCGGGTTTCGCGCGGTCGCTGCGCGCGGACACCGGGGCGCTCGCGGCCGCCGCAGTCGCGGACGAATTGCAGGCCGCAGGCATCCGATGCTGAAGCAGGGCATGCCGCCGCAGGCCGTTGCCGGCATCGACGAAGCGGGGCGCGGCCCGCTCGCTGGGCCGGTGGTCGCGGCGGCGGTGATCCTCGATCCGACGCGACGGATCGCCGGGCTCCGCGATTCGAAGGCCATGGCGGGCGAAGAGCGCGAGCGGCTCGCTCCGCTGATCCGTGCCCGCGCGCTCGCCTGGGCGGTGGGGGTGGCCGCCGTCGATGAAATCGACCATCTGAACATCCTGCAAGCGACGATGCTCGCCATGCGCCGGGCCGTCGCCGCGCTGCCGGTGGCACCCGACGAGGCGTGGATCGACGGGGACCGGTGCCCGGAGCTGCCGTGCCCGGCGCGCGCGATCGTCAAGGGCGACCGCGACGTCGCGGTGATCGCTGCCGCATCGATTCTCGCCAAGACCGCGCGCGATGCGCTGCTGGTCCTCCTCGATCGCCGCTATCCGCGCCTACGGTTTCGCGAGGAACAAGGGCTATGGCACACCGGATCACCTGGCGGCCCTTGCGCGCCACGGACCGTGCCCTGCCCATCGGCGGAGCTTCGAGCCGGTGCGGCAGCCGGAACTCGATTTCTGAAGCGGGGGCACGGGCGGGCCGCACGTCGTGCCGATGCTATAGTACGCCGCAAAGCGATCCCTGGCCGAGGTCCCGATGATTCACTGCGTATTGCACGATCCCCGCGACTCGGTTGCCGTCGTCGTCGTCGAAGGGGTCAAGGCAGGCGCGAAGCTGACCGGACTCATTCTCGACGAGGATCGGACGCTCACGCTCGATTGCGCCGAAGACATTCCGCTCGGGCACAAGATCGCGTTGAAGGACATGGCGGTCGGGGACACCGTGATCAAGTACGGCGTGGACATCGGCAAGGTCGTGCAGCCGATCAGGAAGGGCGCGCACGCCCACGTCCACAACATCAAGACCAAGCGCTGGTGATCGGCTTCGTCTTCCTTCCGCGGGACTCCAGATGATGCAAAAGACGTTTCAGGGCTACCGGCGCGAGAACGGGCGCGTCGGTATCCGCAACCACGTCATCGTCCTGCCCGTCGACGATCTCTCGAATGCCGCGTGCCAGGCCGTTGCGAACAACGTCAAGGGGGTGCTCGCGATTCCGCACCCCTACGGCCGGCTGCAGTTCGGCGCCGATCTCGAGCTGCATTTCCGAACGCTGATCGGCACCGGCGCCAACCCCAACGTCGCGGCCGTCGTCGTGATCGGCATCGAGGACCAGTGGGCGAAGAAGGTCGTCGACGGCATCGCCGCGACGGGGAAGCCCGTGTCGGCATTCGGCATCGAGCTGCACGGCGACCACGATACGATCATGCGCGCGTCGAAAGCGGCCAGGGAGTACGTGCAGTGGGCGAGCGAGCGCCAGCGCGTCGAATGCCGCCTGCGCGAGCTGTGGGTCTCGTGCAAGTGCGGTGAATCCGATACGACGTCGGGCTGCGGCTCCAACCCGACCGTGGGCGACGCGTTCGACAAGCTGTACGCCGCGGGCTGCACGCTCGTGTTCGGCGAGACGACCGAGCTCACCGGCGGCGAGCAGATCGTCGCCGCGCGTTGCCGCGACGACAAGGTGCGCGCGGAGTTCATGCGGATGTTCGATCGCTATCAGGACGTCATCAACCGCCACAAGACGAGCGATCTTTCCGACTCCCAGCCGACCAAGGGCAACATCGCGGGCGGGCTCACGACGATCGAGGAAAAGGCGCTCGGCAACATCCAGAAGATCGGCCGGAAGTGCGTCATCGATGGCGTCCTCGACAAGGCCGAAGCGCCGTCCGCGCCCGGCCTGTGGTTCATGGACAGCTCATCGGCCGCCGCCGAGATGGTGACGCTCTGCGCGGCGGCCGGCTATGTCGTCCACTTTTTTCCGACCGGACAGGGCAACGTCATCGGCAACCCGATCCTTCCGGTGATCAAGCTTTGCGCGAATCCGCGCACCGTGCGCACGATGAGCGAGCATATCGACGTCGACGTGAGCGGCCTGCTGCAGCGCGAGATGACGATGGACGAGGCGGGCGACCGGCTCCTCGCGATGATGTTTCGCACGGCCAACGGCAGGCTCACCGCCGCGGAGGCGCTGGGCCATCGGGAGTTCGTCCTGACGCGGCTCTACGAGAGCGCGTAGGGCAAGCGCTGAGCGCATTGCCGTTTCCGTCATGCGTCTTTTCATTGACTTCCGCGGAGGATCGTCCATGCGTCTGACCTGGTGGCGTATCGGCGCAGGCGTCGCGGCGGTGCTGGTGGCGGCGTGCGCCGGCGCCGAGATGAGCGAGATCAAGGTCGCGCAGCAATACGGGATCAGTTACCTGCCGCTGATGGTTATGGAGGAGCAGAAGCTGATCGAGAAGCACGCGAAGGCCGCGGGCGTGGACGTCACCGTCGGCTGGGCGAAATTCGCCGGCGGCAACGTGATGAACGATGCGCTGCTTTCGGGCAGCCTGCAGTTCGCCTCGGGCGGCGTGGCTCCGCTGGTGACGCTGTGGGCGCGCACCAAGGGCAACCTCGACGTGAAGGCGGTGTCGGCGATCAATTCGATGCCGCTCTATCTCAACACGCGCAACCCCGCCGTCAAGACGATCGCCGACTTCACCGACAAGGACCGGATCGCGCTGCCGGCGGTCAAGGTGTCGATCCAGGCGATTACGCTGCAGATGGCGGCCGAGAAGACGTTCGGCGAGGGCCAGCAAAACCGTCTCGACCCCCTGACGGTGTCGATGTCGCATCCGGACGCGCAGACAGCGCTCTTGTCCGGTGCGTCCGAGATCGACGCCCACTTCAGCTCGCCGCCCTTCCAGTACCAGCAGCTGAAGCAGCCGGCGATTCACACGGTGCTCAATTCCTACGACGTTCTGGGCGGCCCGGCGACGTTCAACGTCGTCTGGACCTCGTCGAAATTCAGGACCGAGAACCCGAAGCTCTACGACGCCTTCGTCAAGGCGCTCGACGAGGCGACCGCGTTCATCAACCGCGACCACCGGGCCGCGGCGGAGACCTACCTCCGGATGTCGAAGGGCAAGGATTCGGTCGCCGACATCCTCGCGATGCTGGATGATCCGGCGATCGTCTACACGACCACGCCGCAGAACGTGATGAAGTACGTGAGCTTCATGCTGAAGACCGGCGCGATCAAGACGAAGCCGGACTCGTGGAAGGACCTGTTCTTCCCCAACGCGCAGGGCCTCCCCGGAAGCTGATGGCCGGGCCGGCTTCCATCGCGGCGGCTGCGCGCGACGTCTTCGCGCTGCCCGACCTGGCCGCGATTCGGGCAGCGCGCGACCGGATTGCCTCTTTCGTCCACTGCACGCCGGTGCTGACCTGCGCGGGGCTCGACGCGGCGACGGGCGCCCGGCTCGCCTTCAAGTGCGAGAACCTGCAGAAGGTCGGCGCGTTCAAGGCGCGCGGCGCGGTCAATGCGGTGTTCTCGCTCGCCGAGGATGAAGCGCGGCGCGGCGTCGTCACCCACTCGTCGGGAAATCACGGCGCCGCGCTCGCGTACGCTGCTTCGCGCCGAGGCATTGCGGCGTGGGTCGTCATGCCCGAAAACGCGGCGAAGCCGAAGCAGGAAAATGTCCGTCGCTTCGGCGCAACGATCCGCCTCTGCGCGCCCAACGTCGCGGCGCGCGAGGCCGCCTGCGCGGACGTGCAGCGCGAGACGGGCGCCGTGCTCGTGCACCCCTTCGACGACGCGCGGGTGATCGCGGGGCAGGGAACGGCTGCGCTCGAGCTGATGGAAGAGGTGCCGGATCTCGACATCGTCATCGCGCCGGTTGGCGGAGGAGGCCTGCTTTCGGGCACGGCGATCGCCGTCAAGTCCCTGCGTGCCGGCATCCGCGTCTACGGCGCGGAGCCCGCCAATGCGGACGACGCGGCAAGGAGCTTTCGGTCCGGCAGGGTCGAGCCGTTGCCTGCGACGACGACGATCGCCGACGGCCTGCGCACGACGCTGTCGGAGCGGACGCTTGCCGCGATCCGCGCGCACGTCGACGACATCGGCCTGGCGAGCGAGGCGGCGATCGTGCAGGCGATGCGGATGACGTGGGAGCGGCTGAAGCTCGTCGTCGAGGCCTCAGCCGCGGTTCCGCTCGCGTGTCTGCTCGACGGGGCGCTCGACGTGCGCGGCAAGCGAGTCGGCATCATCCTCACGGGCGGCAACGTCGACCTCGATCGGATGCCATGGCAGACATAGGCAACGGCGACGGCATGCCGCTGCTCGCGGTGCGCGGCGTGACGCTCCAGTACAAGACGAAGGATCATCTCGTTACCGCGACGTACCGCGTCGATTTCGAGGTCTTCCGTTCGGATCGCTTCATCCTGCTGGGTCCCTCGGGCTGCGGCAAGTCGACGCTGCTGAAGGCAGTCGGTGGCTATCTCAATCCCGTCGAGGGCGAGATCCGGCTCAAAGGCGAGATCGTCGAGCGGCCCGGACCCGACCGGATGATGGTGTTCCAGGAGTTCGATCAATTGCTGCCCTGGAAGACCGTGAAGCAGAACGTGCTGTTTCCGCTGCTCGCGAGCGGCCGGCTCTCGGGCCGCGCCGCCGAGGACAAGGCAAGCGACGTGATCGCGAAGGTCAATCTCACCCGGTTCGCCGACAGCCTGCCGCATACGCTGTCGGGAGGGATGAAGCAGCGCGTCGCGATCGCGCGCGGCATGGCGATGGAACCGGACATCCTGCTGATGGACGAGCCGTTCGCAGCCCTTGACGCGCTCACCCGCCGCCGAATGCAGGACGAGCTGCTGCAGCTGTGGGACGACACCCGCTTCACCGTTCTTTTCGTCACGCACTCGATTCCCGAGGCGATCCGGATCGGCAGCCGCATCCTGCTCATGTCGCCGCACCCAGGCCAGGTGAAGGCTGAGTTGAACAGCCTGCCGCGCGAGGCACGGGAGCACGAGCCCGAGAGCTTGCTCGTGCTGGAGCGCAGGATCCACGCGATGCTGTTCGCCGACGCGGTCGAAGCCGAGGAGGCCCATCATCACCACTCTGCCTGAATCCGCGGCGGCGCCGCGGCCGGAGGTCCTTCGGGAACCGGTTGACTCCGCCGCGTTCGGTGTCGTAGAAAAGCCGCTCTCGTCACGGGAGAGGCTCGTCAACATCGGCGCGCTGCGCAAGGTTGCGCTCCTCGTCGCGCTGGCGCTGCTGTGGGAAGGCTACGCCCGGCTGCTTGCCAATCCGTTGCTGCTGCCGACTTTCTCGGCCACGCTGTCGGCCTTCGCCGAAGCCGTCGCAAGCGGAACGCTGCCGGTGCGTGCCTTGACGTCGCTCAAAGTGCTGCTGGTGGGCTACTTCGCGGGCGTCCTGTGTGCCGCGGTGCTCACGATCGTCGCGATCTCCACCCGTGTCGGGACGGACCTGCTCGAACTCCTGACCTCGATGTTCAATCCGCTGCCGGCGATCGCGCTGCTTCCGCTTGCCTTGATCTGGTTCGGATTGGGCTACGGGAGCATCGTCTTCGTCATCATCCATTCGGTGCTGTGGGCGGTCGCCCTTAACACGCACTCCGGCTTTCTGTCCGTGTCCACGACGCTGCGCATGGTCGGCCGCAATTATGGGCTTGCCGGACTTCGCTACGTAGGCGCGATCCTGATTCCAGCGGCGTTTCCCAGCATCCTCACCGGGCTCAAGATCGGCTGGGCGTTCGCGTGGCGCACGTTGATCGCGGCCGAGCTCGTCTTCGGCGTGTCGTCTGGCTCGGGTGGCCTCGGGTGGTTCATCTACGAGAACAAGAACGAGCTCAACATTCCGGAGGTCTTCGCCGGCCTTTTCACCGTGATTCTCATCGGCCTCGTCGTCGAGAACGTCGTATTCCGGACGATCGAGATTCGCACCGTCCGCAGATGGGGAATGCAGAGTTGACCGTCGCTGACCATCTACCCGCACCGGAATACCCGCGCTTTCACCTCGCGTTCCCGGTCACCGACCTCGCGGCGGCACGCCGCTTCTACGGCGGGTTCCTCGGCTGTGCCGAGGGCCGGTCGTCCGCGGCCTGGGTCGATTTCTATTTCTACGGCCACCCGATCGTCGCGCACAAGGTTGCGCCCGAGGCGATGACCGAAGCGACGAGCCTCGTCGACGGACAGCGCGTTCCCGTGCGGCATTTCGGCGTGATCCTTGACATGCCGTCGTGGGACGCACTCGCGGCGCGGCTCCGGGCCGCGGGAGTGAAGTTCGCCGTCGAGCCTTGTGTTCGCTTCCGCGGGATGCCCGGCGAGCAGGCGACGATGTTCTTTCTCGATCCGTGCGGCAATGCGCTGGAGTTCAAGGCCTTCGGCGAGATCGGCCGCCTGTTCACCAAACAGCCGTGACGCGATGCGGACATTGATCAGCGAGTTCATGGACCAGCCGGCGGTGGCACGTCTCGCCGCCGTGCACGAGACGCTCTACGATCCCGGTCTCGCCGACCGAACGAGCGAACTCCGGGCGCGTCTCGCCGATGCCGATGCGCTTATCGTGCGCAACCGAACGGTCGTCGACGCGACGCTGCTCGCCGGTGCGACCCGGCTCAAGGTCATCGGCCGGCTGGGCGTCGGCCTCGACAACATCGACGTCGCAGCCGCCCGCGCGCGCGGGATCGCGATCATCCCGGCAACCGGCGCCAATGCACGCGCCGTCGCCGAATACGTGATGGCGACAACGCTGCTTCTGCTGCGAGGCGCGTACCTGTCGTCGGCTGCCGTTGCCGCCGGCGAATGGCCACGGGTTGCCGTTGCCGACGGTCGCGAAATCGCCGGGAAGACGATGGGAATCGTCGGTTTCGGCGCGACGGGGCGATTGACGGCGACGCTCGCCTGCGGACTTTCGATGCGCGTGGTGGGCCACGATCCGGAGCATCCGCCGCGCTCCGCCGTCTGGCGGGAGAGCGGGGCGGCGTCGCTTCCGCTCGACTCGCTGCTCGCCGACGCCGACGTGATCACGCTGCACGTGCCGCTGACGACCGCGACCCGCAAGCTGGTCGACGCGCAAAGGCTCGCCCGGATGAAGCCGGGTGCCATACTGATCAACACGGCGCGCGGCGGGATCGTCGATGAACGGGCTCTCGCGGCCGCGCTGCGGGCAGGACGCCTCGGTGGCGCCGCGCTCGACGTCTTCGACGATGAACCCCTCCCTGCCGGATCCTCGCTCGCGGGATGTCCCAACCTGATCCTGACGCCGCACATTGCCGGAATCACCCGCGAATCGAACGCGCGGGTGTCGATGCTGATCGCGGACAAGGTCGCCGAATTCCTCGCCGGCGACAAGCACGGCGTGACCGATGCCGACCTTCACGCAGGCTGAGCTCGTCGCGATCGCGCTGCGCGCGCTCGAGCGCGCCGGTGCGAGTCCAGCGATGGCCGCCGCGGCGGCGCGAGCGCTGGTCTACGCCGACGCGCGCGGACTCGCGTCGCACGGCGTGTCGCGCGTGCCGCAGTACGCGGCGCATCTCAAGAACGGGCGTGCCGACGGCGCCGCGCAGCCGGAGGTCGTGCACGCGCGGGGGGGCGCCGTGCTCGTCGATGCCCGCTGTGCGCTGGCGTTTGGGGCTTGCGCATTGGCGGTCGACGAAGCGATCGCGCGCGCGCGCGAATCCGGGATCGCGTTCGCGGGCGTGACCAACAGCCATCACTTCGGCGTCGCGGCCTACTTCCTCGAACCTGTCGCCGCGGCCGGATTGGTCGGACTCGCCTTCGGGAACTCGCCGGCGGCGATGCCGGCGGCCGGCGGCAAGCGGCCGCTTTTCGGCACCAATCCGATCGCCGCGGTGTTCCCGCGCCGTGCCGGCGCTCCGCTCGTGATCGACCTGTCGCTGTCCGAAGTCGCGCGCGGCAAGCTGATGATCGCGGCCAAGGAGGGCCGGTCGATACCGCTGGGATGGGCGCTCGATTCCGAGGGTCGGCCCACGACGAATCCGCACGCGGGGCTCGAGGGATCGATGCTGCCGTTGGGCGGGACCAAAGGCGCGCTGCTGGCGCTCGTCGTCGAGCTCATCGTGACAGCGCTGACGGGCGCCGCGTTCGGGTTCGAAGCGAGCTCGTTTTTCGTCGCCGAGGGCAACCGGCCGCGGCTGGGGCAGGCGTTCGTGGTCGTCGACCCGGAGGCGCTTGCCGGCCGCGACGTGTTCTTCGCGCGCGTCGAGGCGCTGATCGCCGAGATGACGAAGGATCCGGGCGTCAGGCTGCCCGGCGATCGGCGCGGGGCGCTCGCGGCGAAGGCCGCGCGCGACGGCATCGAGATTCCGCAATCCCTCGCCTTCGAGCTCGAGCGATTGGCGGGCGATGAGCCCGCAGGTTCCGCGGTGCCGCGATGAAGTCCCGCCCCACGGCGCTGTTGCTCAATGTCGCTCACGCGATCGACCATATGTTCCTGCTGGTGTTTGCGACGGCCGTGGGTGCGATCGCGGCCGACTTCGGGCTCGCCCGCTGGGAAGACCTGATGCCTTTTGGCGTCGGCGCATTCGCCCTGTTCGGACTGGGCTCGCTGCCTTCGGGTCGGCTCGGCGACCACTGGGGGCGGCGCAGAATGATGCTCGTGTTCTTCTTCGGGATGGGCGCGTCGATGCTGCTCGTCGCCGCCACGAGCGGGCCGTGGCAGCTTGCGGCCGCGTTGACGCTGATGGGCGCGTTCTCGTCGATCTACCATCCCGTCGGCATCCCGATGCTCGTGCAGGGCGCGCCCCGGCCCGGACTCACGATCGGGATCAACGGCCTCGCTGGCAATCTCGGCGTCGCGCTGGCGGCGGTGACGACCGGCGTGCTCGTCAAGTACGCGGGATGGCGGGCGGCTTTCGTCGTGCCCGCCGCGCTTTCGCTCGCTTGCGGAATCGCGTTCCAGCGCCTCGCCCCCGACGAGCCGCTGCCGCCGGCGCAGCGGCACGCGACGCAGACCGAGCTTCCCTCGGCTTTGTTCGCGCGGATCTTCACCGTGGTGACCGCCGCCTCGATCACCGCGAGCCTGCTCTTCAATTTCACGACCAACGGCAACGGTGAGCTCCTGCGCGAACGCTTCTCGGGGATCACGTCGGATCCGGCGCTTCTCGGAGCGCTGCTCGCTGTCGTTTACGTCGCGGCCTCGTTCGCGCAGGTCGTCGTCGGGTCGCTGCTCGATCGGGTGCCGCTCAAGACGCTCTATCTTGCGATCGTCGCGTGCCAGGTGCCGCTGTTCGCGCTCGCCGCGGTGGCGCAGGGCTGGGCGCTGTACGCGCTCATGATCGCGTTCATGATCGTCGTGTTCGGCGCGATTCCATTCACCGACGCGATGATCGTCCGCTACGTCGATGACCGGATGCGCTCACGGGTGTCGGGCATGCGGCTCACCGTCGCATTCGGCGTGAGCTCGCTCGCCGTGTGGGCGCTGGGGCCCGTCGTCAAGGCCGCGGGCTTCCGCACGCTGCTCGTCGTGATGGCGGTGATCGCGCTCGGAACCTGTATCGCGGTCGCGCTGCTGCCGCGCCCCGCGCGGGGCGGCGGTAAGGCGCCTACGCCGTCCGCGCTGCCCCCAGCGCCTCGCGCAGGGCATTGAAGACGCCGGGCGCCGCCGCGATCACTTCGCTGGTGCGCAGGAAGTCCGTCCCGCCGGCGAAATCCCCGACCCGACCGCCTGCCTCCTTGATCAGCAGCGCGCCGGCGGCGACGTCCCAGGGATTGAGGCTCATTACCCAGAACGCGTCGAGCCTCCCCGCGGCGACGGAGGCGAGGTCGAGCGAGCAGGAGCCGGCGCGGCGCACGCCGTCGCAGCGCGTCACGAGTCCGTTGAAGAGCCGCAGATAGGCGCCCATCTTGGAGCTCGCCTGCGCCGGGAAGACGGTGCCGACAAGGGCGTTGTCGAGCGCGGTCGCGTTCGAGACGCGGATCGGCGCACCGTTGAGCTGCGCGCCTTTGCCGCGGATCGCCGCGAACAGCTCGTCATGGACGGGATCGAATATCACGGAGTGGGTGATCTCGGTGCCGTGGGTGAGCGCGATCGACACCGCGAAGTACGGATAGCCGTGCGCGAAGTTGGCGGCGCCGTCGATCGGATCGACGATCCACTTGAAGCCGCTCCCTTCGCGCGCGCCGCTGATGTGACCCGATTCTTCGCCGAGGATCGCGTGCTCGGGGAACGCCGCGCGCAGGGTCGCGACGATCGCATTCTCGGCCTCGTTGTCGGTCGCGGTCGCGATGTCGCCATGCTCCTTCGCGTGCGCCGGCAGCCGCTTCAGATCACGGGCCGCGTCGATGATGATAGAGCCCGCGCGGCGAGCCGCTCGTACGGCGACGGCGAGGACGGGGTCGGCGATCATCGAGCTTTCCTCTTGGTCTTATCGGGTGCGCCGCGACGCTGCCGGGGCGTCACGCGGGGCGGCGCATCCCGCGATTCTACGCGGACGTCGCCTTGGTTGCGCGCTCGGGTGGGCGATAGCGCGCGCAGAAGTTGCGGTCGATTCGATCCTTCCATCGCCAGACCCATTCGCCGGCGGCGGTGACCGGACCCCACGATGCAATGGCGTCGCGGCTTCCGGTGCTGATCAATGCCAGGGCGCGCCGCTGCGGCACGAACGTCACGAGCGGCTCGTGGCGGGCCGCGCGACGCAGGTTCGCCGCGAGCGGTGGTCCTTCGCGGACCGCGAAAACGCCGGACTTCGGCCGCGGATGGCCGTCCTGCGTCGCGCAGTCCCCGGCGGCAAAAACGAAAGGATCCGAAACGCATTGGAGGTGGCGGTTGACCCGGAGGAACCCGCGCGCGTCGCAGTCGAGCGAGGACGCCGCAAGCCACGCAACGGCGGCCGCCGACGTCGCCCAGACGACGCGATCGGCGGCGATGCGACGCCCGTTGGCGGCAACGACGGCGCCGGGCTCGACCGCCACGGCCGCGCTGCCGGTGTGCAGCACGACGTCGCGTGCGATCAGCAGCTTGCCGAGGCGCTCGCGCACGGACGGCGCATGCTCGGCGAGGATGTGTGGCTGGTCGGTGACGAGGGCGAATCGAGGCGCCTCGCCCGCCAGCGTCTGCACGAGACGGAACTGCATTGCGAGCAGCGTTTCGACACCGCCGGCGCCCGCGCCGACGACGACGATCGTTCGAACGCGACCGGCTGCCGCCTGCGCCTGGAGCGTGGCCCATGCTGCGAGGAAGCGATCGACCGGCTTCACCGCGATCGCATGTTCGCGGGCGCCCGGCACCGATTCGTCCGGCGCGGAGCCGACGTCGATCGAAGCGAGGTCGAAGGGCTCGATGTTGCCCTCGGCAAGGCGCGCGATTCGCGTATAGAGATCGAACTCGACCACGCGGTCGCAGACGAACCTCGCCCGCGCCCAGCCGGCAAGGGCCGGAAGATCGATGTGCGAATCGCCAACCGTATAGTGACCCGCGATCAATCCCGGCAGCATGCCCGAATAGGGCGTCAGCGCATTGGGGCTCACCAGCGTCAATTCGATCCCCGGATCGGGCTTGAGCGCGAACTGCCGCAACACCTCGAGATGGCTGTGGCCGCCACCGATCAGCAGAATTCGACGGTGCGGCATCCGTCGATCACGCAACTTTGGCGCGCAACATCATGCCGTCGTCCTCATGCTCGAGATGGTGGCAATGAAGGAGATCGATCTGATCCGGCGCCCCATCACCCCCGGCAGCCTGCGGCAGGTAAGGCGGTGTGTCGAAGTGTGGCGGCGTTGTGCAGAGGTCTTCGGTCACCGTTGTTGCGGCGATGCGCGCGGCACTGGGAATGCCGGAGGCGGTCCCGCCGAGCGCGCCGGGCGTTCCAGGATGTCGCGGGAGGCGGCGACGGGTAGGAGACGGCAAGGGCATCCCGGGTGCACTCGGCGAATGGAGCAGTCGCGACTTTATCTGCTTGCGCCTCCGCGGTCGAGCCGGTACTGGATGCCGAGCCACGCGCCGAAGGTCGGCACCGGCGAGCGGAACGCCTCGGGACCCGCGAGGCTCGCGTCGAACGTGTTGTTCGGGCCGCGAAAGTAGTTCGCGCCGAGGATCCCGAAGTTCTGGGAGGTCGTGTTGAAGAGGTTGTCGACGCGCGCGAAGAGCTGCCACTGTGGCGTGAGCTGCCAGCTTGCGTCGAGCGCGGCGAGTGCGTAGCCGGGCACCACGCCGCCCGGGTCGGCATTGTTCTCGTTGCCGCGCGCATACTGCCAGCTCGCAGCGATGAGCGACACGCCGACCGCAACCGGCCCCGCCGTCCAATCCGTGCGCAGACGCAACGCGCTGCCGGGGAGGCCGGGCAGCCGATCGCCCGGGCGGACTTCGATATTGCCGTTGGCGTCCGCCGTCGTGTTGTTGGGGCTGCTCTCCGCGAACCCCGTCTCGAAAGTCGCGTCGAGTCGGCTGTAGCGTGCGATCACTCGGAACGGACCGAAGGTCGCCCCGCCGGTGAGCTCGATCCCCTGCCGGCGCGTGCGGCCGACATTGCGGAAGTACCCGGCGTTGACGGCTCCCATCCCAGCGCTGACGAACTGGATGTCGTCGGCGAGGTCGGTCCGGTAGATCGCTGCGCTGTAGAACGCGCTCGTGCCGGCGCGGCCGCGGACGCCCAACTCGTAGGTGGTCGCGCGCACCGGCGCGAGCGGCGGATCGGCGACGAAGATGTTGGGCAGCGTGCAGGGCGCGTTCGGATCCGCGCAGGTGAGCTCGACCGGCGAGGGGACCCGCATCCCCTGGCTCACGCCACCGAAGACGTTGGTGCCGCCCTCGCTCGTCCACGTCGCGCCAAGCGCCGGATTGAAGCGCCCGTAGGTGGTCGTCCCGTCGAGGCCGGGCGCGTCGCCGCTACGGTCGCGCGTCGTAACGAGCGCCCAGTTGTAGCGCCCCGACAACGCCAACGCCCACGCCCTTCCGAGCGCGATCGTGTCGGCCACGTAGACGCCCGCGTAGCGGTTGGTCGTCGTGACCGCGGTCTGCGGCTCGAACGGGCCGACGCCGACCGTGTCGCGGTCCGCGACGAAGGTCGCCGGCTGCGCGGTCTGGTCGAAGTCGGTCGTGCCCGCGTCGAACGCGGTACCGGCGACGAGTTGGTGGCGAGCACCCTCCCACTCGCGCAGCACGGTGCCCTGGATCGAGGCGCCCCACGCGCGCGTCGTCGCGCTCGTGTCGACGTTGAACGCTTCGAACGGATCATCCGGCGGCGCGTAGTCGCCGTTGACGTTGCTGTTGACGCCGCCCGTGCGGTACTGCCGGTAGTACCCGTTGAGGGCGACGAGCGTGCCGGCGTCGAATGCGTGCTGCGTGTTGCCATTCACGAACACGAGCCGGTTGTCGGTCGTGTCTGGCCACGTGTAGGCCTGGCGCGGATTTCCGAGCATCGACACGGGGAGCGCCTGCGTTCCTTCGAGATGGTTGTCGGCGAGGCTCACGCCGAGATTGGCGTCGTCGTGCTCGCCGCGACGGTCGACGCGCGCGTAGAAGCGGCGGATGCGCGTGCTCGAGTGGTCCCGCCAGCCACCGTCGTCGATCCCTTCGAACGCGGCGAACGCCGCGACATCGTCGGATTGAATTCCCCCGTCGGCGGCGAGCTCGTAGCGTCCGAACGATCCGCCGGAAAACGACGCGTTGGTGCCTGGCGCGCGGAAGCCGTCCTTCATCTGGATCGTTAGCGCGCCGCCCAGTGTGTTCAGCCCGAATACGGGATTGGAGCCGGGCAGGAGCTGCATCGACGCGACGGCGTTCTTCGGCAGAAGGTCCCAGTTGACCACGTCGGCGAAGGCTTCGTTGATGCGCACGCCGTCCTGGAACACGGACAGCCCCTGCGGCGTGCCGAGAAGCGCGGACGCCGTGAAGCCGCGGAAGCTCACGTCGGGCTGGAACGCGCTACCGGTCGGCGAGCCGAGCGACGTGCTGCTTGCGTTCAGGTTCAGGAATTCCGCGACGCCCCCCGTGCGCTGATGTGTGAGCTCCCCCGTGCCGAAGCTCTGGACGTTGGCGGGAACCTGTTCGACCGGCGTCCCGACACCCGGCAGGGGTGCGGTGCCGACGACCTCGACCGTACCGAGCGGGACGGGCGGCGTCTGCGCAATGGCCGTGGCGCACGCCGTCGTGGCGGCGAGCAGCCACGACGCCCGCCACCGCGCGCCGCGGTCAGCGGATCGCGACACCCCAGGGCAGCTCGCCCACGGGAATCTCGGCGATCTTCGTGTTCGTGTTCGTGTCGATCACCGCGACGGCGTTCGAGCGGCCGCAGGCGACGTAGAGCTTCCTCCCGTCGGGGGTGAGCGCCATGTTCCACGGCCGCTTGCCGACGGCGATCTTCGCGACGATCGTATCGGTCGCGGTATCGATCACCTGCACCGTGCCCTCACCGCCCGAGCTCACGAAGACGCGCTTGCCATCCGGATGCACGACCACGCCGTTCGAGCGCTTGCCGGCCTTGATCCGCGCAATCACCTCTTGCGTTGCAGTATCCAAGACATTGACGGTGTCGGCGTTCTCGGCCGCAACGTAGGCGCGGCTGCCGTCAGGCAGAAATCCGATGCCGCGCGGGCGATTACCGACTTTTACCGATTTCACAACTTCCCCCTTCGCGACGTCGATGATGTCGACCGAATCGGCTTCTTCCGCACTGGCATAGAGCCATTTGCCGTCCGGGCTCCAGACGGCGTGCTCGGGGTTCTTGCCGCGTATCCGGATCGTGCGCGCCACCTTGAGCGCCGCCAGGTCGACCAGCGCCACCTGATCGTTTTCCTCGATCGCGGCCGCGATCCACTTGCCGTCGGGGGATACGTAGATCGCTTCGGGCGAGTCGCCGAGGCGCACCTGGGCGATCTCGGTCCGTTGGGCGGTGTCGACGACGACGAGCGCATTCAGCTTCTGGTCGGACAGATAGAGTCGCGCGCCGTCCGGCGAGAGCGCGATGCCGCGCGGTTTCTCGCCGAATTTCAGCGTCGCCACGACCTTGTCGGTCCCCGTATCGATGACGGAAACGGTCCCCGATCCTTCGTTGGACGCGTAGGCGAGTGGCGCGGCAGTCGCCATTGGGGTGGCGAGCGCGACCGCGGCGAGTGCGGTAACAGCAAGGATACAGGAAGGGGTCATGGCGTTTCCTTGTCGTCGTGAATGCGGCCCACTTTGCCCAGGGTGGGCGCTCAGTTATCCTACACGACTTTGCGGCGCTCCATTCGGCGTGGCGCTGGGAAGGAAAGCCGGTTGATGAGCTCGCTACCCCGCTCGCGCTCCACTGCGTCGCTACGAGCGGTTGCCATCGCAGCAGGCATAGCACTCGGCTCATTGTCTCCGCTTCGCGCCGAGGAGGTCCCGAAGGCGCAGCTCGATCCGGTCGTCGTCACCGCGACACGCGCCGCGGAGCGCGCGTTCGACTTGCCCCTCGCGATTGACACGGTGGGCGTTGACCAGATCCAGCGGAGCCAGTTGCAGATCAACCTGTCGGAATCGCTCCAACGGGTGCCGGGAATCTCGATTCAGAGCCGCTGGAACTATGCGCAAGATCTGCAGTTGTCTGTCCGCGGCTTTGGAGCGCGCGCTAATTTCGGCGTCCGCGGCGTGCGCCTTTACCAGGACTACATTCCAGCGACAATGCCCGATGGCCAGGGCCAGACCGGCAGCTTCAGCCTCGTCTCTGCGCAGCGGATCGAAGTCCTGCGCGGGCCTTTCTCGTCGCTGTATGGCAATGCGTCCGGCGGGGTAATCTCCGTGTTTACCGAGGACGGACCCGCGACGCCGCTCCTCAACGGACAGGTCATCGGCGGCAGCTACGCGACGTGGAATGCGGTGGCGAAAGGGGAAGGCCAGGCCGGCCCGGTCAACTATGTCGTTGCGGGCAACTACTTCACCACCGACGGCTACCGCGACCACAGCGAAGCGTCGCGGATCATCGGGAACGTCAAGCTCAAGCTCGCCGCCAGCCCGGACACGACGATTACGATCGTCGGCAATTCGCTCGACCAACCCGATGCGCAGGATCCGCTTGGGCTCACGCGTGCGCAGTGGGAGACCAATCCACGCCAGGCCGATCCGGCGGCGGTGGCGTTCGACACCCGAAAGTCAGTCAACCAGCAGCAGGGAGGCGCGACGCTCGAGCAGCGAGTTTCATCGGCCACGGACCTTCGTGTCACGGGCTACATCGGCTCACGGACGGTTCGCCAGTTCCTCGCCTTGTCGGGGACGGGCGCGACGTCTTCGGGCGGCGTAACCGACCTCGGCAACACGTTCGGCGGCGTGGACGCTCGGCTGGTCACGCATTTCTCATTCGCGGACCGGCCTGGCGCCCTTACCTTCGGCGCCGATTACGAGACCCAGCGACAGCAGCGGCGCGGCTACGTCAACGACAACGGCGCGCTGGGTGACTTGCGCCGTGACGAGATCGACACGGTGAGCAATACCGACGGCTATCTGCAGCTTGAATTTTCGCCCTGGGACCCGTTGGGGCTTTTCGTCGGATTTCGCTACAGCGATGTCCACTTCGACTCCGCCGATCATTACGTGAATGCAGCGAACCCGGACGACAGCGGAGCGCGCCGCTACAGCCATGGGATGCCGGTGGCGGGCGTGGTGTGGCACGTCGCGGAATCACTGAACCTCTACGCGAATTACGGGCAGGGGTTCGAGACGCCTACATTCACCGAGCTTGCCTATCGCCCGGTCGGATCGGGTCTCAACCTGGCGCTCGAGCCGTCGGTCAGCAATTCGTCGGAAATCGGGCTGAAGGCGCTCTTGCCGGACGCCCAGCGCGTCAATCTCGCGGTGTTCAACATCGACGTGACCGACGAAATCGTGATCAACACCGCCGTGGGTGGCCGCACGACGTACAAGAATGCGGCCGGTACGCGTCGTCGCGGCGTCGAGGCGGCCTGGGAGGGTGCCCTCGGCGCGGGCTTCGCCGGCTATGCTTCGTACACGTACCTGTCGGCGACATTCGCGTCGGAGGCCACGACCGGCCTGCCGCCGCAGATCGTGCCGGCCGGTGCCCACCTGCCTGGCGTGCCGCAAGCGAACGCGTACGGCGAGGTCTCGTGGTCGTATCCTGCAGCGTGGGGATTCAATACCGGGCTCGAAGTCCAATACGCGGGCAGGATGTACGTCAACGACCGCAATACCGACGCTGCGCCGGCGTACACGATCGCCAATGCCCGCGTCGGCTTCGAGCAACGCACGGGCAGCTTCCTCCTGCGCGAGTTCCTGCGGCTCAACAATTTCGCGAACGTCAATTACGTCGGCTCGGTGATCGTCGGCGACACCAACGGACGCTACTTCGAACCGGCGGCCACCCGGAATTTCATCGTCGGGGCGAGCGTCAGTGCGAGCTTCTGAGACACCCGCGCGCTACACGCGCACCGCGATCGCGCTGCATTGGCTGCTTGCGATCCTCGTGGTCGCGCAGTTCGCATGGGGCTGGTGGATGCTCTCGATCCCGAAGCAGCCGGTCGGTCCGCGTGCCGATGCCTTCAACCTGCACAAGTCGATCGGGCTCACGATTCTTGCTCTGATGATCGTGCGTTTCGCCTGGCGGGTCTGGCATCCGGCGCCGGCGCTGCCAGCGATGCCGCGCTGGCAGACGCGGCTCGCGCGGAGTACCCACCTCGCCTTGTATGCGGTACTGCTGATCCAGCCGCTCGCGGGCTATTTCGGCTCCGTGTTTAGTGGATATCCGGTCAAGTATTTCGGGATGACCTTGCCGGCATGGGGCGCGAGACACGAGGCGTTCAAGGATTTCCTGAGCGCCGTCCATCTCTCCACGAGCTGGGCAATTGCCGCGCTGGTGCTGCTCCATGTTGCCGGCGCCGCTAAGCATGCCCTCGTCGACCGCGACGGTTTGGTGGCGCGAATGGGGATCGGCCGCGCCTAGGCGGCCTGATGTCAGATCTTCGTGGCCGCAGCCTCGATGAGGCGCGCGGTCTCCTCCTGCCGATTCGCGCGCGCGATGTCGAGCGCCGTCTTGCCGCGATTGTCCTTGAAGCCGGGCTTTGCGCCGGCGGCGAGAAGCGCCTTGACCGTGTCGGTATGCCCGTTGCCGGCGGCCCACATCAGCGCCGTCAGGTCATTGTGGTAGACCGCGTTTGGATCCACACCCTTGGCGATGAGCAGCAGCACGACGTCGGTGCGGCCTTCGCCCGCGGCGTAGGTCATCGCGTTCTTCTCGAGCCGGTCGTGCGCGTTCAAGTCGGCGCCGCGCGCGATGAGGAGCGCCGCAAAGTCGGTGTGACCGCCATACGCCGCGGCCATCAGCGGCGTCACGCCGTTGACCGCCGCGAGGTTGACGTCGGTCCCCGCCTCGAGCATCGTCTGCGCCAGATGCAGGTCGTTTTTGTTGAGCGCAATCAGGAGCGCCGTTTCGCCGAGCCGGTTGCGCGCGTTCACCGCGGCGCCGGCCTTCAGGGCACGATCGACTCCCGGTGCGTCGGCGTTACGCGCGGCGAGCAGAAGCCGCGCGTTGACCGACAGGTCGTCGTCGGCCGCAAGGACCGGCAGCGCAATCGACGCCGCGAGGGCGAACAGGCAGCGAAAGACAATACCCACCATGCAATCCTCCTCGGCGCCGAACTTGTTGCGGCGCACAACCATTGCCCTTGCGGGGCAAGCTTCTTGCCAGACTTCGGGAAAAAAGACTATAACGCAACTTGCGCCGGCGCAGCCTGACCTTGTGGGTGGTTCGGTCGGCCGGGGATTCCGGTAACGAAAACGCGAACGCGGGAGGAACCTATGCGATACGTAACGGCGTTCAACGCCATTGCTGCGGGAGCGGCGATCGCGCTCGCCGGCAGCGGCGTGGCAAATGCGCAGGAAGTCTCGAGCAGCGCTACGACGACCACCAAGGCGATGACGGCGAGCCCGTCGGTGTCGCAAGCGGCGCTTGACGCCGCGGGCAGCGACGCCAAGAACTGGATCCACGCGAACGGCAGCTACGACCAGACCCGCTACTATCCCGGCAGCCAGATCAACGCGGGCAACGTCGGCAAGCTGAAGCCGGCGTTCGTGTTCCAGACCGCGGTGCTCGAGTCGATGGAGACGGCGCCGATCGTCGTCGACGGCGTGATGTTCCTGACGACGTCGTTCAACCACGTCTACGCGATCAACGCGGTCACGGGCGAGGAGTACTGGCACTACAAGCACAAGCTCGGCCCGATCGTTACGGTTTGCTGTGGCAACAACAACCGCGGCGTCGCGATCGAGGGCGGCAGGCTGTTCATGGGCACGATCGACGCGAAGCTCGTCGCGCTCGACGCCAAGACCGGCAAGTTGCTGTGGGAAAAGCAGATCGCCGACCCCGAGAAGGGCTATTCGGAAACGATGGCGCCGACCGTCGTCGACGGCAAGGTGCTGATCGGCACCAACGGCGGCGAATACGGCATCCGCGGCTTCGTCAAAGCCTTCAACGCAGCCGACGGAAACCTGCTGTGGACGTTCTACACGATTCCCGACAAGGGACAGGAAGGCGTCTGGGCGGTGAACGACGCGACCGGGCGCGACATGCATCGCGACATCGCGGCCGAGAAGAAGGCGCTCGCCGAAAAGGGCGGCGAGTTCTATCAGACGCTCGGCGGCGGCGTGTGGATGACGCCAGCCGTCGACAAGAAGACGAAGCACGGTGTTCTTCGTCGTCGGCAATCCGTCGCCGGATCTCTACGGCGCGATTCGCCCGGGCGACAACCTGTACACCGACTCGATGGTCGCGATCGACCTCGACAAGGGCACGTACAAGTGGCACTACCAGTACATCTCCCATGATGTGTGGGACCTGGACGCGGTCAGCCCGCCGATCCTGACCCAGGCCAAGGACAAGGATCGGCAAGATGGTCGACGTCGTGATCCACGGCGGCAAGACCGGCCACGTCTACGTGCACGAGCGCAATACCGGAAAGCTGATCCGCTTTTCGGAAGCGATGATCCCGCAGGAGAACATGTGGGTGCTGCCGACCACGACCGGCGCGCGGATGCTGCCGGGCGCCAACGGCGGCGTCGAGTGGTCGCCATGGCCGTCAATCCGAAGACGCGGATGGCCTACGCGGCGAACTTGCACCAGCCGATGACCTACCACGTCGAGGAGTCGCCGTATCCCGGTGGCAGCAAGCTGTGGCTGGGCGGCGCGTTCAAGACGATCCCCTGCGGAAGAGCAGTGGGGACGGCTGGTCGCGGTCAATCTCGACACCGGAAAGATTGCGTGGGGCGTCAAGACGCCGCAGCCGCTGATCGGCGGCGTGCTGGCCACCGCTGGCGACCTCGTGTTCAACGGCGAGGCAAACGGCTGGTTCAAGGCGTTCGACGCCAAGACGGGCAAGGAACTGTGGAAATACAACTGCGGCGCGGGGGTCAATGCGCCAGCCGTTTCGTACATGGTCGGCGGCAAGCAGTACGTTGCGGTAGCCGCCGGCGGCAACAACCAGATCAATGCGAAACGCGGCAACAGCGTGTTCGTGTTCGCGCTGCCGTAGTCACTTCGTCCGCGCCAGCGAACTTTTCGATGCGCGGCCACTCCGATCCGGCGGGGTGGCCGTTTTGTTGCCCTCGTCGATCGACGCCATGCGAATGCTATCGCCCGTGCTCGCCGCCGCGGCACTGATCCTAGGTGGCGCGCCCGCCGCGGCGCAGGACGACGCGGCGACCCGGCAGAAGGCCGAAATCTGCTTCGCCTGCCACGGCCCGAACGGCAATTCGGCGGACCCGTTCATCCCGATCCTCGCCGGCCAGTCGTGGCGCTACATCTACATTCAGCTCAAGGATTTCCAGGAAGGCCGCCGCAACGACCCGCGGATGTCGCCGATGGCGAAGCCGCTCTCGCGCGACGACATGATCGCGCTTGGCAACTTCTTCGCCGCACAGAAGCCGCTGCCGATCGCGTTCAAGGCCGATGGCGCAAAAGTGCAAGCGGGGCGCAAGGTGTCCGATGCGGTGCTGTGTCCGATGTGCCACCTCGGCGGCTTCGTCGGGCAGAACGAGATCCCCCGCGTCGCCGGTCAGTGGCCGCAATATATCAAGAAGCAGCTCGAGGACTTCAAGGCGAAGCGGCGGACCAACGACGCCGGCAACATGACGAGCATCGCAGCAACGCTGTCCGCCGGCGACATCGAGAACCTCTCCCAGTACATCGCGAATCTGCAGTAACGGCTTGGCCGCCGGCTGCGCGCGGAGCACCCGCCTGCACGCCGATTGCTGCCGCGTGCAGCGGGGTTTATGATGGCCCTCCGCCGCGAACAACGCGTTGACGCGCGGCGATCCCACCATAAGAGGCATGATGCCCGTCAAGCTTGCTTTCACTGTCAACGGCAGGGCGGTCGCTGCGGAGCTCGATCCCCGAACGCTGCTCGTCGAATTCCTGCGCAACAACCTGGGCCTCACCGGCACGCATGTCGGGTGCGACACCGGGCAATGTGGCGCCTGCACAGTACACGTCAACGACAATGCAGTGAAGGCCTGCACGGTCCTCGCCGCGCAGGTCGACGGCGCAAAGGTCACGACGATCGAAGGTCTCGCCGCCAATGGCACGATGCATCCGATGCAGGCGGCTTTCAAGGAGTGCCACGGCTTGCAATGCGGCTTCTGCACACCAGGGATGGTGATGAGCGCCATCGACCTCGTCAACCGCTATCCGGGGGCGTCGGAACAGACGATCCGCGAAGAGCTCGAGGGCAACCTGTGCCGCTGCACGGGCTATCAGAACATCGTGAAGGCAGTGCGGCAGGGCGCTGCTGCCATGCGGAAGTGACGGAATCATGGGCGCTACCGACCAGGGCGTGATCGGCCAATCGATCCGCCGCAAGGAAGACCAACGCTTCCTCACGGGAGCCGGCCAATTTACCGACGACGTCAATCCGGCGGACCGTGTGACGCAGGCCGAGCTCGCGCCAAGGGCGGCAAGTTCCTCGCGATGCGCGTGCACACGACCGCGGCGATGATGAACGCCGTGCACGACACGCTCGCCGCCGCGGGCGTCAAGTACCTCGACATGCCGGCATCGCCCCATCGCTTGTGGCAGGCGATTCAGGCGGCGAAGCGCGTGTAGGAGACACGATCATGTATGCATTCGAGCTCACTCGCGCGAAGACGGTTGCCGAAGCCGCAACGGCGCTCGCCAAATCCGGCGGGAAGCCGCTCGCCGGCGGCCAGAGCCTCGTTGGCGCGATGAAGCTGAGGCTCGCGCAACCGGGCACGCTCGTCGACCTGTCGGGCATCGCCGAGCTGGCGGGCATCAGGAAGGAGGGCGACGCGATCGTCATCGGCGCGATGACGCGTCACGCCGAAGTCGCGGCTTCGAGCGTGGTCAAGGGTGCGATTCCCGCTCTCGCCGCGCTCGCGCACGGCATCGGCGACCGGCAGGTGCGCAACATGGGCACGCTGGGGGGCTCGCTCGCCAACAACGATCCGGCCGCCGACTGGGCGGCGGGGGTCCTCGGATTGAGCGCGAGCGTGCAGACGAACAAGCGCAAGATCGCCGCCGACGATTTCTTCAAGGGCATGTACGAGACGGCGCTTGCCACCGACGAAATCATCACGGCAGTGAGCTTTCCGGTTCCGAAAAAGGCGGCGTACGCAAAGTTTCCGAACCCTGCGTCGCGCTTCGCGCTGACCGGCGTGTTCGTCGCGCAGACCGCAAGCGGCGTCCGCGTGGCGGTTACCGGCGCGGCGTCGAGCGTATTTCGTGCCGAGGCGCTGGAGGACGCCCTCTCCAGGAGCTTTACCGTCGAGGCCGCCCGCGCGGTGAAGATCGGTGCCAAGGGGCTGTCCGGCGACCTGCACGCATCGCCGGATTACCGCGCGCACCTGATTCCGGTTCTCGCCGCGCGAGCCGTCTCCGCCGCGGGCTGACTTCCGCCGGTTTGCTATGCTGTCGACTGGCGCCGCGTGCGCCCGCCGATGTTCTGCGCCCTTCGTCCCCGCGATGCCCGACTCCCCCGCGCCTTCTTCCGTCGACGCCGTTGCGGCGCTGCTCGACCGCCACGATTACCTCGCCGACCGCAGGCTCGCGACCAGCGTCTTCCTGGCGCTCAAGATGGTGCGCCCGCTGTTCCTCGAAGGCGAGGCGGGCGTCGGCAAGACCGAGATCGCGAAAGTGCTCGCGGCCGCGCTCGGCAAGCGCCTCGTGCGGCTGCAGTGCTACGAGGGGCTCGATATCGCGTCGGCCGTCTACGAGTGGAACTATCCGCGGCAGATGATCGAGATCCGGCTTGCCGAAGGCAGCGGCCCGCTCGACCGCGAGCGGCTCGCGCACGACATCTTCACGAGCACGTTCCTGCTGAAGCGGCCGATTCTCGAGGCGCTCGCGCCAGCGGACGGCATCGCGCCGGTGCTGCTGATCGATGAGCTCGATCGCACCGACGAGCCGTTCGAAGCCTACCTTCTCGAAGTGCTCGCCGAATACCAGGTGACGATCCCCGAGCTGGGACCGATCCGCGCCAAGGCGCCGCCGGTCGTCGTTATCACGTCGAACCGGACGCGCGAGATTCACGACGCGATCAAGCGTCGGTGTCTCTATCACTGGGTCGGCTACCCGGACGCGCAGCGCGAGCTCGCGATCGTCCGCCGCAAGTGTCCGCGGGTGCCTGAATCGCTCGCCCGCGAGATCGTCGCGTTCACGCAGCGGCTGCGCGCGATGGATCTGTTCAAGGCCCCTGGCATCGCCGAAACCCTCGATTGGGCCGAGGCGCTCATCGCGCTCGATCGGGTCGCGCTGGACCCGCAGACGGTGGCCGACACGGCGGGCGTGCTGCTCAAGTATCAGGACGACGTGGGTGCGCTCGGGCCCGACGTCGCCGCGAGGCTTGTCGCCGAAGCGCGCGAGGAGGGGATCCGATTGTGATCGAACACGGGGGCATCCGCACGGCGGAGCTCGTGGGTGCGATTGCGCTCGCGCCCAAGGGACGGCTCGCGGAGAACGTCGTCCATTTCGTCCGCGTGCTGCGGGCGGCCGGTCTGCCGGTGGGTCCCGCGCGCACGCTCGCGGCGTTGGAGGCGGCAGACGCGGTGGGGCTCGACAATCGCGAAGACTTCCGGGCCGCGCTTGCGGCGGTGCTCGTCTCGCGCCACGAGCACCTGCCGGTGTTCGAGCAAGCGTTCGATCTCTTCTGGCGCAATCCGAAGCTGCTCGAAAAGCTGATCGCATCGCTCCTGCCCAAGGTCTTCGGCCGCGCGGGCGAGGTACCGACCGAGCCGGAGCTGCCGGCGCGGATTGCCGAAGCGATGCTGCCGCCGGCGGACCGGACGCTGCCATCGGCGGACAGCGACGAGCTTGAGCTGGACGCCGCGTTCACGGTATCGCCGCGGGAGATCCTGCAGCACAAGGATTTCGAGACGATGACAACCGCCGAGCTTGCCGCTGTGCGCGCGATGCTCGCCCGGTTGCGACTGCCGCTCCCCGCATTGCCGACGCGACGGACGACGCCGGCCGCCCGCGGCCATCGCGTCGACCTGCGCACGACGCTGCGCCGCGCGATCGGACCCGCGGGAACGCTTGCACCGCTCGCCTGGCGGCGGCGGGTGCGGCGGACGCCGCCGCTCGTCGTCCTGTGCGACATCTCGGGCTCGATGGACCGTTACGCAAGGATGTTGCTGCATTTCCTGCACGCCATCACCAACGATCGCGATCGCGTCCACGTCCTGCTCTTCGGCACGCGACTCACCAACATCACGCGACATCTGAAGCATCGCGACGTCGACGTGGCGCTGTCGCGCGTCACCACGGCGGTGTCCGACTGGGCGGGCGGCACCCGGATCGGCAGCTGTCTCGCCGACTTCAACCGGCGCTGGTCGCGGCGGTTGCTCGGTCAGAACGCCGTCGTGCTCCTGATCAGCGACGGCCTCGATGCCGAAGGCGGAGACGGGCTCGCCGATCAGATGGAGCGCCTGCACAAGTCGTGTCGGCGCCTCGTCTGGTTGAACCCGCTGCTGCGCTACGAAGGGTTCGAGGCGCGCCCAGCGGGAATCCGGGCAATGCTGCCGCACGTCGACGACTTCCTGCCGGTGCACAACATGGAAAGTCTCACGGAGCTGGCCGCCGCGCTCGGCGCTCCGCATTCGCGCGCGGGCCTGCGCCGGGCGGCCTGAAGGAGACGCCGGATGGAGATGACGAGCACCCGGACCGTCCCTGCGCCTGTGGAGACGGTGTGGGCGGCGCTCAACAATCCGGAAATGCTCAAAGGGTGCGTCCCGGGCTGCGAGGCGATCGAGCCTGACGGCGAGAACGCGTTCCGGATTGCGTTCGCCGCCAAGGTCGGCCCCGTCGCGGCCAAGTTCAGTGGACGAATGCAGCTCGCCGACGTCGATCCTCCTCGCGGTTACACGCTGTCCTTCGACGGCCAGGGCGGGCCCGCCGGGTTCGCGAAAGGCGAAGCGAAGGTCTCGCTTGCGCCAGCCGAGAACGGCGCGGCGACCGGGCTGTCCTACACGGTGAAGGCGCAGGTCGGTGGCAAGATCGCGCAACTGGGCTCGCGCCTGGTCGACGGTGCCGCGCAAAAGCTCGCCGACGATTTCTTCGGCCGTCTTTCCGATGCCGTTGCCGTTCAGGTCGGCGGCGCACCGGCAGCCAAGGTGGCGCCCGAGCAGGGATGGGTGCGCTGGATCGCGATCGCGCTCATCGTCGGCATCATCGTCTACCTGTTTTCACGGATGGCGAAATAGCGGATCATCGGAACGTATTGCGGAGATGTAATGGACGCCTCCCTCTCCGCCTAGGGATGAGGGAGCAAAGGAGGAGCCCTCGCTATACCCGACGGCATCGAAGTGCCAAAGTGGTGGTTCTGCAACGACCACTGAGGGTAAGGAGGGCTCGCCATGAAGGGTACGACGTTTGGGCTGGATTTGGCAAAGCGGCTGTTCCAGGTGCACTGGGTTGAGATGGAGACGGGCGAGATCTGCCGACGGCAGTTGAGGCGTGCCGAGATGATGGAGTTCTTCGCTCAGCGCGAGCCCGCCGTGGTGGCGATGGAGGCCTGTGGCAGTGCGCACTACTGGGCGAGGAAGCTTGCGGGATATGGGCACGAGGTGCGGCTGATCGCGGCGCAATTTGTGCGCCCGTTCGTGAAGAGCAACAAGACTGATGCGGCGGATGCGCAGGCGATCTGGGAAGCCGCGCAGCGGCCGGGAATGAAGTTCGTGGCGGTGAAGAGCGAAGCGCAGCAGAGTGTACTGACGCTGCACCGGATGCGCGAGCAGTTGGTGAAGATGCGCACGATGCAGGTCAATCAGCTACGTGGGCTGCTCTATGAGTTTGGGGCTGAGCTGCCGCAAGGGGCGGCAACGAGGCATCGAGCGGATACCGGGCGAATTGGAGAAGCTCGAAGGGATAGTCTCGGCGCTGGTCATTGAAACGATCCGTGGGCAGCTGAAGCGCATCGAGGCCCTGGACCAGGACATTGCCGAGATCGAGAAGAAGCTGGCGCTTTGGAAGAAGGAAGACCGGGCGGTGCGGCGGCTGATGGCGATCCCGGGGGTGGGGTTGCTCAGCGCCACGGCGGCGGTGGCGACGATGGGGGATGCCAAGACGTTCAAGTCCGGTCGAGAGTTCGCCGCTTTTCTGGGGCTGGTGCCCCGCCAGAGTGGCACCGGAGGACGGGTCAAGCTGCTGGGGATCAGCAAGCGCGGTGACGTGTACCTGCGCACGCTGCTCATTCACGGTGCGCGCTCGGTGATCACGCGTGCGAAGGAGCGCCCGGTGTGGCTGGAGAAGTTGCTCGCGCGCCGGCCGCTGAATGTAGCGGTGGTAGCTCTGGCCAACAAGATGGCGCGCACGATCTGGGCGTTGCTCGCGCATGAGCGGACCTACGAGAAGGGTTACGCGGCTCGCGCCGCGTAGCAGATCAACCAACCACAAGGAGTGGATGACTGAAGGTTGCGCAGGTTGATGTGCGATTGATGGCGTGACAGGTCGGACCGCGGGGAAGTAAACCTGAATGAGGCTCAGGTCCTTCGAGGACTCTAAGGAGATGAGGTCTTCCCCGGCGAATTCCATCAGGGCCAGCAGACTTCGGTCTGCACGACAGGCCGGATATAAGACTGCAGCCGGATCATCTCGCCGAGATCAAACATCACTTGCCAAACCGGGAGGCGTCCATATAAGCCTCATGGACAGCGTCGATCTCGAAGTGCTGAAGCGATGCGCCGAATGGCAGCGCGAAGGCCGGCGCGTGCTGCTCGTCACCGTGGTCAAGACGTGGGGCAGCTCGCCGCGGCCGCCGGGCGCGATGCTCGCCGTGCGCGACGACGGCCTGGTCGAGGGTTCGGTATCGGGTGGTTGCATCGAGGACGACATCGTCGGCCGCGTGCGCGAGCACGGGATGACGGCGCACAAATGCGACGTCGTCACCTACGGCGTGACGGCGGACGACGCGCGCCGCTTCGGGCTTCCCTGCGGGGGAACGATCCAGCTCGTGCTGGAGCCGCTGACCGAGAGCTCGGGGATGGCTGCGCTTCTCGCCGCGATCGAAGGCGGCAGCCTCGTCGCCCGCCGCCTCGAGCTCGCGACGGGATCAGCCGCGCTGGGCCCCGCTCGCGCCGCCGACGGCCTCGCGTTTGACGGCAAGGTGCTGACGACGATCCACGGCCCGCGCTTCCGAATGCTCGTGATCGGCGCATCGCAGCTCTCGAAATACCTGGCGACGATGGCGCAAGGCCTGGATTATCAGGTGACCGTGTGCGACCCGCGGTCCGAGTACGAGGGCACGTGGGACGTCGACGGTGTGCCGCTCGTCAAGACGATGCCCGACGACACGGTCAAGGCGATGAAGCTCGACGAGCGCTGCGCGGTGATCGCACTCACGCACGATCCCAAGCTTGACGACATGGCGCTGATGGAAGCGCTCAAGTCGCAAGCGTTCTACGTCGGCGCGCTCGGCTCGCGCGCGAACAACGCCAAGCGACGCGTACGGCTCAAGGATCTCGATGTGACCGACGAGGAGATCGCGCGGCTGCACGGACCGATCGGAATCTACATCGGCAGCCGCACGCCGCCCGAGATTGCCGTGTCGATCCTGGCCGAGGTCACCGCGGTGAAGAACGGCGTTGCGCTGCCCGACATCGCCCGTATCGCCGTCGCCAAGGAGAAGCTTGGCCCGTCGGTCGCGTGCGAAGTGGCCGAGACCGAGTCGTAGCGACGGCGCCGCTAGGCCGCTCAGCATAGCATCCATGATCGGGAGCCCCCGGGTTCGTGCAGCGACGATCGCCACATTGCCCACCGTCCCTTGTGTCGCGATGCCTCGCAAAGTAGAGTGCAAGACTCAATGAAACGGCCGCCTTTTCGATCAGTTGCAGCGGCTGCCGCATTGGCGCTTCTGCTCACCCCGGCGCTCCCGGCGCAGCAGCGACCCGAGTCGGCTCGCCATGCTTTGCCCGCGGACGATGCACCGGTGCAATCAGCCGCTGCAACCGATCCCAAGACGCCGGCGTTGACCACCATGGTCAATCCCAAGGATGGCCTCACGTACGTCTGGCTTCCTCCGGGCAAATTCATGATGGGCTGCTCGCCGGGCGACACCCTTTGCGACAGCGACGAGGTTCCGCAGCGCGAAGTCACGATCGCGAAGGGCTTCTGGATCGGCCAGACCCTCGTCACGCAGGCCGCCTACCGGCGCGTCATGGGTGAGAATCCAAGCTTCCACCAGGGCCATGACCAGTTACCCGTCGAGCGCGTGAAATGGGGCGACGCGCTGAGATACTGCACCGAGATCGGAATGCGAATCCCCACCGAGCGCGAGTACGAGTACGCTGCCCGTGGCGGTGACCCGGAGGCGCGTTACGGCAACCTCGATGCGATCGCCTGGTACCGGGACAACAGCGGTGGCCGAACGCACGAGGTGGCCACGAAGTTGCCGAACGGATTCCACCTCTACGACATGCTCGGCAACGTCTGGGAGTTCACCAACGATCCGTACAAGCCCGAGGACCCGATCTACGTGGCAATGCGCGGGGGCTCCTGGTTCACCTCGGCCAAGAGCATGCGCGTCTCGATTCGCGGCTTCGATGTCGCTAACAGGACGCGCACGTTCTCGGGCTTCCGCTGCGCCGGCGACTAGATTCGCGCGTCGCTCTACCCGGCATATCAGCCGGGCTTGGCACCGTTTCTTTCGGGCGCCATCCCGACCGCCCCGTGCCCTCTGTGCACGACCCCTGCTGGGACAGTCTTCTGCGCGCCGCCGGGCCCTGCACCGGCGGGAACGGGTGGCGTTGCCGCGGCGTCGGCCAACGCGCACGAAACGAACAGAAAGGCGGCAAGGCTTTCGCCTCTCCGCCTCTCCCTCAGTCGGGAATCCGAACAGACTATTTCAGGGCGAACACCATGACCATACCGCCCTGCGGCGTGTTCTGGTAATACTTGTCCTTGATCTCGCCAGACCAGATCGGAATCGCGCCGCCGAAGCCAACGACGTAGCAAACATACTGTTGGCCGTCGATCTCATAGGTGATCGGGGCGGCAGCCAAGCCCGAGCTCGCGCGGTGCTTCCAGAGCACCTTGCCCGTATCCTCGTCCAGAGCAAACAGTTCGCGGGTGTCGGTACCGCCACCGAAGACCAACCCGGCCGCGGTCGACATCAGGCCACCCCAGTTCGCGTCAGGCATCGGATGCGTCCACTTCGTGCGGCCGGTGGTCACATCGATCGCCTTCACGAAGCCGCCGGCACCCTCGACCCCCGGCTGAACGTGCATGTGAAACTCGGCCGCCACGTACGCGGCATACGGTTTCCAGGGCTCTGGCGGAAGGCTCTTGAGCGTTTCGCACCAGTAGTTGCCCGAAATGAACGCCGTCTTCCGGGCGGGGTCGTAGGAGGGAACCATGTAGTTCGTGCCGCCCAGGAACGACGGGCACACATCGACCAGGTTGCCGCTCGTCGGGTCCTTCTCCGGGTCGAAGATCGGGTGGCCCGTCGCGTCCAGGCCTTTCCACACCGTAACCGGCATGAACGGTTCGCCGTAGACGAACTTGATGTTGTCGACGGTGCCGGGACCGAAGTTGGTGCGCTCGACAAGGTACACGTAGCCGTTCTTCTGCGACTGGAAGAGTCCTTCGATCTTCGTGCCGTCTTTCGTGACGTCGACCAGCATCGGCTGCGCGATGTTGTCGTAGTCCCACATGTCGTGGGGCACGAACTGGAACTGGGCCTTGATCGCACCAGTGTCGCCATCGAAGGCAATGATCGACGAGCTGCCGATGTTCTTACCCGGGCGAACCGATCCGTTCCATGGGCCGGGGTTGCCGGTCGGCCAGAAGATCAGGTTCTGCTTTTCGTCGTACGCGCCTGTGGTCCAGGTGGTTCCACCGCCGCGTTTCCAAGTGTCCGTGCCGCCCCAGGTGTCGTTGCCGGGCTCGCCGGGTCCGGGGATCGTGTAGGTGGTCCAGGCGATCTTTCCGCTCTCGGCGTTTAGGGCGATCAACCGTCCGCGGGCGCCGAATTCGCCGCCGGTCATCCCGGTGATGATGTTGCCCTTCACGACCAGCGGAGCGCCAGTGATCGTGATGCCATCGGAGTAATCGGCAACTTTCGTATCCCAGACGATTTTGCCGGTCTTGGAATTCAACGCGATGACGTGCGCGTCGATGGTGCCGAAGTAGACGTTGTCACCGTAGAAGACGCCGCCCCTGTTGACCACGTCGCAGCAAACGACGGCCAATGCCTTGTCCGGAAGGTCGCGCTCGTACTTCCAGAGGAACTTGCCGCTGCGTGCATCCAACCCGAAGAACACGTTGTACGAGGCGGAGACCACGAGCACTCCGTCGTGTTCGATTGGAACGACTTCGTGGCCCTTCGTCAAGCCGGTCGCAAACTCCCAGATCGGCACCAGATGGCTGACATTCGACTTCGTGATCTTGGCCAGCGGGCTGAAACCCTGCCCGTCGTAAGTGCGACGGTATTGAAGCCAGTCCGAAGCAGGCGGATGGCTCAACATGTCCGCCGTGACCGGACGGAAGGGCCGGCTGGAGGCGTCCGCTTGGCCAAACGCAGGTGGCGATGCAATCGCCAGCAGGAGCGGAGCCGATGCGACTACGCCCAGCAAAGCTCTCTTTGTCGTGCTCATTTCGCCTCCTAGCTAAAGTGTCTCTTGATACTGCGCCGCTACGGCTTCAACCTCTCTTCACGCCGATGTAGCCCGTGGGCTTGGCAGCCACCACCAGCTTTCCATCCACTGCCTTGATGGGGATGTACGGAATTTCGCGTACGTGCGGGCCGCTGATGTTCTGTCCCCCTTTCACGGGATCGAAAGTCGCATCATGGCAGGGACACTTCAACAGTTTTCCCGATGCGTCCCAGTCGGCAAGCAGGCAGCCGAGATGGGTGCACACCGCCGAGTAGCACGAGATGCCCTCCACCGTGTCGCCCTTCATGTCGGCCGGATAACTGTCCGGCGCCACCCTGTAGAGAAGAACGGTGGCGTGATCGGTCTCTCCGGCGTCTTCTTCCAGCTTGCCCGTGCTCGGATCTTTCGCCACCGCCATCAGCGGCCGCGCATCGAGCGCCACGTCGGCGACCATGACCTCCTTGCCTTTGTTCGGGCCAGCCGAGAAGACGAAGGTGTCGCCGACCTGCGGCACGCCCTTGGACTGCGGAAGCGGCATCGCACCACCGGCCGCGAACGCCCTCACTCCGGCGCCCGACGCAAGTGCCGTCACCGTTACGAGCCTGCAGGTGGACTTCAGCGCGTCCCGTCGTTCTTGGCTGAATTTCGACATCATGCAGCTCCTTTCGAGGGTCGATTCCGGATGAGCTGCGGCCTCATCGAGACCCGCGGCGCTGGCTCCCCTGACGGCCATGTGGCCGACTCGCGCGCGCCGAATTCAAGCGTCCGCGCAGCACTTGTTCGAACGAGTCCTCGATGGTGGACAGGTGCGTTTGGGGAAATCCGTGATTGCCGACAGATCCATCGGATCGATCAGTCGCTGTCCAAGCAGGCCATGCAATTCTTGCCATCCTGCGGCCACACGCCCGGCGGCAGCGAATCCTCCTCGGGAAACGTTCTGCCCTCGCGGGAATCCTAGTCCGATCCGAACGCTCTCGCAATGGTCTTTCGCGATCGCCCGGACGCGCTCCTGGGCCGACCAAGCGCGACTGGTTGAGCATTTCCTCCAGGCTAGACCTATACTAGACCGCACGACGGGTCAGCCACGTGGCCGCTTGGCCGCTTATCGGGCTCACCGGAATCATTGCGATGGACATAGCTGCCCGTTGCATCCATCTACCCGCACCAGCTTAGCTAACTTGGGGAGGGGTGCCGCATTGCGAGGAACTCCTTGAAATACGTGCTGATCGGTGCCGGCCCGGCCGGCGTGCAGGCCGCCGAAGTCATCCGGCAGGAGGATCATGCTGGCGAAATCACCTTGGTCAGCGGGGAGCCAGGCGAGCCCTATTCGCGCATGGCCATCCCCTACATCCTGACCGGCCGTATCGACGAACAGGGTGCCCGGCTCGCGAAAAGCCGCCGGCCACTTTGCGAGCCTCGGCATCCGCTACCGCAACAACAAGGCCATCAAGGTTCATGCCGGTGCCAGCGGCGGCACGGTGGATCTCGACGACGGCACCACGCTCGCCTATGACAGGCTGCTGGTGGCCACCGGCTCCTCGCCGACACTGCCGCCGGTACCCGGCACCGACCTGCCCGGGGTGGTCACCTGCTGGACGCTCGAGGACGCCCGCGTCATCGCTGCGAAGCTGCAACCGGGTGCCCGGGTGGTGATGGTCGGCGCTGGGTTCGTCGCCGGCGTCTGCATGAAGTCGCTGGTGGAAAGCGGCGCACAGCTGACCGTCATCGCCGGCCGCGTCGGCCAGATCCTGCGCTCGATGATGACGCCAACCGGCAGCGCGCTGTTGCAGCGCTGGCTCGAGGGTCAGGGCGTAAACGTCGTTACCAAGGGACGCATCGAGCGCATCGAACCTGGTCCGCGCGTTGTTATGGACACCCAAGACTTCGATGCCGACTTGGTCATCCTCGCCACCGGCGTGCGACCCAACGTCGCCTTCCTCGAAGGCACCGGAGCTGAGATCGACCAAGGCATCGTCATTAACGACCGTATGCAGACCACGGTGCCTTGCATCTACGCCGCCGGCGACGTAGCCCAGGGCCGCGACTTCTCGACGGGCGAATGGATAGTTCACGCGCTGCAGCCGACCGCCACCGAACATGGTCGCGCAGCCGCCCTCAACATGGCAGGCAAGAACGTGCCCTACCGTGGCAGCCTCTCAATGAACGTGCTCGATACCGTCGGCCTGCTCTCGTACACCTTCGGCCTGTGGCAGGGCCGCGAAGGCGGCGATACGGCGGAGAGCGTCGATGCCGAACACTTCCATTACAAGCGACTTTGTTTCGATGGCGACGTGCTCATCGGCGCCATCAGCATCGGCCGAATCGACCACGTCGGCGCCATCCGCGGCCTAATTCAGACTCGGCGCCACCTCGGAGCGTGGAAGGAAAAGCTGATGAAGGACCCGAACCTGCTGATGGAGGCATTTGTCGAGCTGACCCGCGCGCCGAGCTGAGGCGCGAGCCAGACGGCCTTCGTCGGCCGCCGGTCAATTCTTCTTCAAGATCCCATGACCCTCAAGATAGCGAAGCGGGTTGCCATCGGTGATGGCTTGGGAGATGACCTTTACGGATTAGTTGACCTTCACGGGTCCGTAGGAATAGACGGAACCCGACGTGTACCAGGAGTTAGGAGTTCGCGTGCGCCATCGGTTCCGGTGCACGGAAGGAGCCCAAAGGCGGTGTTCCAGCCATATAGCATTTCGTCGGATGCGAACAGGGGCGACGAGCATCAAACGTCATTACCGCCCGTTCACGCAACAAGCGAGCGAATCACCTTGCGTCGGTGCCGCTCCTCGCTCGACAACGCTCGTGGTCTTCGTCGCCTTAGAATGCGTCAGCGGCAATTTCAGACCAGCGAGGTGGGCCGCGAGTCGTAGCTAAATGGCCGAGCCCGGCGGCCCGGAAGCCAGGATCGCTCGCTCTATTGACGGATGCTGCTCCCGGGGGTAACGTCATCGCAGTCGCTTTTGTGAGTAGACATCATGCTGGGCCCACCCAGCCGACTTCCTACATGGGCTGTCGCACCAAGCCTAACGGGGTCCTCCACTTCGCAATGTTGGAGACGTCGGGTCGATGTTCGATCTAGATGGTTGCATTTGTAGGATTGAAGCGCGGCGCCATTGAGCATTCCGGGAGTAACCATGCAAAAGTCCCTCTATATCAACGCTGACAAATGTACGGGCTGTCTGCAGTGCGAAATGGCGTGTAGCTACGAGAACTACGGTGTATTCAATCCCGCGAAGTCGCGCATCAAGATCTTCGACTTCGACCATTCCGGGAGGAAGGTTCCCTATACCTGCACCCAGTGCGATGAGGCTTGGTGCCTGCATGCGTGTCCGGTTGACGCGATCAAGATAGACTTAGCAACCGGCGCCAAGGTCGTGCACGATGACGTGTGCGTGGGCTGCAAGGTGTGCACGATTGCCTGTCCGTTCGGGACGATCAATTATGTGCAAGACACGGGGAAGGTGCAGAAGTGCGACCTTTGCGGCGGCGATCCCGCGTGCGCTGCGGCCTGCCCGACCGGTGCCATCACCTATGTCGACGCCGACTGGACCGGGCTCGAGCGCATGAAGATGTGGGCGAACAAGGTTGGCAGCCAGCCGCACGCGTAAGGAGGACGGATCATGTCTTGGACTGGAAAGGTCTTGCGCGTCAATCTCGCCAAGGGGACTTGCACCCCGGAGCCCCTGAACATGAAATGGGCGCGTGACTACATTGGCCAACGCGGCCTCGCGACCAAATACTTCACCGAGGAAGTCGATCCGAAGGTCGATCCGCTGTCGCCTGAAAACAAGATTATCTGGGCCACAGGTCCGCTCACCGGAACGATGGCTTCAACGGGCGGGCGCTATTCGGTCATTACCAAGGGCGCGCTCACGGGTGCGATTGCCTGTTCGAACTCGGGAGGTTATTGGGGCGCCGAACTCAAGATGGCAGGCTGGGACATGATCATCTTCGAAGGCAAGGCGCCCAAGCCCGTTTATCTTTACATCGAGAATGACACTGCGAAGCTGCTCGATGCCGAGTGGCTTTGGGGCAAGTCAGTGTGGGAGACCGAGCCTGCCCTCAAGGCAAAGCATCACGATCCACAGATCCGCGTCAGTTCCATTGGGCGCGCCGGAGAAAACGGCTGCCTGTACGCCGGCGTGATCAACGACCTGCACCGGGCCGCGGGGCGCTCAGGCGTCGGTACGGTGATGGGCAGCAAAAATCTCAAGGCGATCGCCGTGCGCGGGACCAAGGGAGTCGGCAATATTCGCGATCCCAAAGCGTTCATGACGGCCGCGACGGCGGCCAAGAAGGTCCTTGCAGATCATGCGGTGACCGGGCAGGGCCTGCCCAAGTTCGGCACGCAGGTGCTGATGAACGTGATCAACGAAATCGGCGCGTTGCCGACGCGTAACCATCGCGATGTGCAGTTCGAAGGTGCGAAGGACATTTCGGCTGAAGCGATGCACGCACCGCGCAAGAGCGACGGCAAGCCGAACCTCGTGACCAACCAGGCCTGCTTCGGGTGCACGATCGCGTGCGGCCGCGTCTCGAAGATCGACGAGACCCACTACACGGTGGTCAACAAGCCGAAGTACTGGGGGGCGTCGGGCGGCCTCGAATACGAGGCGGCCTGGGCGCTGGGCGCCGCGAACGGCGTCAACGATCTCGAAGCGCTGACCTATGCCAATTTCATCTGTAACGAGGACGGCTTCGACCCGATCTCCTTCGGTGCCACGGTTGGTGCCGTCATGGAGCTCTACGAAATGGGCGTGTTGAAGAAGGAGCAGTTGGGCATCGAAGCGCCGTTCGGCTCGGCCAAAGCGCTCACCTACTTCGCGGAGATGACCGCCCGTGGGGAGGGCTTCGGCAAGGAGATCGCGCAGGGCTCGAAGCGGCTCACCGCCAAGTACGGCCATCCGGATCTATCGATGAGCGTCAAAGGGCAGGAGTTTCCCGCCTATGACTCGCGCGGCATCCAGGGCATGGGTCTCGCCTATGCTACGGCCAACCGCGGCGCCTGCCATTTGCGCGGTTATACGGTAGCCTCCGAGGTCCTCGGAATCCCGGTGAAGACCGACCCTCTTGTCACCGAGGGCAAGCCCGGTCTGGTCAAGGCCTTCCAAGACGCTACCGCGGTCTTCGATTCGGCCGGCATCTGTCTATTCACCAGCTTCGCGTGGACGCTCGCCGATGTCCAGCCGCAACTTGCTGCGGCTTGCACGGACGAGTTCACGCTCGAGGAGCTGGGCCTGATCGGCGAGCGCATCTGGAACATGGAGCGCGACTTCAACAATCGGGCCGGCTTCACTGCAAAGGACGACACGCTGCCGAAGCGATTGCTTACCGAGCCAGCGAAGACCGGGCCCGCTCAGGGGCTCGTCAACGGCCTGGACAAGATGCTCCCCGAGTACTACCAGCTTCGCGGCTGGGACGACAAGGGAGAGCTCAAACCGGATACCCGGGCCCGTCTCGGTTTGTGAGCCGACTTTAAGCGCAGCGTCGCGAATGTTGAGACTTGGGCGGTTCCTGGTGGACCGCCCTTTTTGCTCGTGGAGAGGCCCCCGTGAAACACGTCATTCTCGGTAACGGACCCGCAGGTGTCATTGCGGCCGAAACGATTCGCAAGCAGCGACCCGAAGACGACATCGTGATCGTCGGCGACGAGCCCGAACCGCCCTATTCGCGCATGGCGATCCCGTACCTGCTGATGGGCGACATCGGCGAGGAGGGAACTTATCTGCGCAAAGACAAGGAGCATTTCGCGCAGCAACGCCTTCAGATGCTTGCAGGGCGGGCGCGTGCGGTCGACGTGGACGCGCACCACGTGCAGCTCGATGACAGGACGGTTCTTCCGTTCGATCGCCTGCTGCTCGCGACGGGTGCAACCCCCATTCGCCCGCCGATCCCCGGCATGGACCTACCGGGCGTGCATCCTTGCTGGACGCTCGCCGATGCGCGAAAGATCATGGCGCTCGCCAAATCCGGAGCACGCGTGCTGCAGATGGGAGCGGGTTTCATCGGCTGCATCATCATGGAAGCCATCGCCGCTCGCCACGTAGACCTCACCGTGGTGGAAATGGGCGATCGCATGGTCCCACGCATGATGGGCGAAGGGGCCGGCGGCATGATCAAACGCTGGGTCGAGAAGAAGGGAATAACCGTCTACACATCGACGCGAGTGGAAGCCATCCACCCCGGTGCACCCCTTACCGTCCGGCTCTCCAACGGCAAGCAGTTGCCCGCAGATCTGGTCATATCCGCGACGGGGGTCCAGCCGAATATTGGGTTTCTCGAGAACTCCGGCATCCTGTGTCTTCAGGGCGTGCTGACCGACGAACGCTTGCAGACCAACATCGAAGGAGTCTACGCAGCGGGCGATTGCGCCGAAGCGTTTGATGCGGTTACCGGCAAGACGATCGTCAGTGCCATTCAGCCGAACGCTGCCGATCAGGCATATATCGCCGGAATGAACATGGCCGGGAAACGAACCCAGTTGCGTGGCGTCACGCAGATCAACGTGCTCGATACGCTGGGGCTCATATCGACTTCCTTCGGACGGTGGGAAGGGGTGCCCGGTGGCGAACACGCCGAGTTAACCGACGACGCCAACTTCCGGTACATTCGTCTGGAGTTCGATGGAGATGTTCTGGTCGGTTCAAATACGATTGGTCTAACCGAGCATATCGGTATTCTGCGCGGGCTTACCCAATCGCGTACCAAGCTCGGCGCGTGGAAGGATCATCTGCTGCGCGACCCATTGCAGCTTCCACAGGCGTATCTTTCCAGCGCGCAAGCGCAGCATGCACGGGGCTTGACCGTCGCCTGAGGACCGACACGCGGAGCCGGGCTGTGGAGATCACCCTCAAGCTATTCGCCACACTTGGCGACTACCTCCCCCACGAGCTCAACGGCAAGACGCGCGTGTATAACCAGCTTGCGGTTGACGTCGCTGAAGCGGCGACGGTGCAGGCAGTGATCGAGCAATTCAATTTGCCCCCTGCGATGGCCCACCTCGTGTTGGTGAATGGCGTCTTCATCCCACGGGATGCACGGGCTACCCGGTTGTTGCACTTGGGAGACGAATTGGCCGTGTGGCCCCCCATCGCGGGCGGCTAGACGATGCCGGACGTGTTTCATCTGCATCGTGATATGGGCTGTACGCGCGCCGAATTCATAGCGTGGCTGCCCGGCGCGACCCGTCAGGCCCCATTCCAGATCGACGGGGGCGTGGTGACGGTCATGACCAACGGGGGCTGCATTCAGATCTCTCTGGAAGAGAAGCCACCGAGGCGCTTGGGCCTGATTGCACTGCCCGTGCTTGGCGTCACCTTCTGTTTCCGCGGCCTGGACGAGCTGGCACGCGACGGCTTCCTCGCCCATTTCGACTTGTACACCAGGCGCGGCGGCGGCTAGCCTCACGTCTTCATCGGGCCTAGCCTGCCGCGGCTCTCCTGATTGCCCGCGGGCGGCCAGTCACCCATTGGCACATGGGTCCTCGGGGCGTTGCACGCAGGCGCGCTCTACCTGTCCTTCCAGAAAACCCGTAGTCCTTGATATTGTTGACTTCGTGTTGCCTTGAGGACAAGGTAAGAGCGTCGATCGTGTCAGTAACGCTCACCAAATGGAGCATCGCGCTTGTCTTGCGGCACACAGCTTAGTCGATACTGTTCCATCAAGCCAACGTCGTCGGGTTAGAAGCGGCACACTCGTAACATTCAATGACGTTTGGCCCCTACCTTCGCAAACCTTGATGCTCGCGCCACTGTTCGTGCAGCATCTCATCCTATGAAGGCCATTGGGCTGATTGGGGTATCGGCACTAGGCAAGAGCAGGTTCGTCGAGGACCTGATTCATGCGTTTCGTTTCGAAGGATGGTCGGTTTCGTCGATCAAGCGCGTACCAGACGGTTTCGACCTCGATCAGCCCGGGAAGACCTCCTACGCGCGGCGCGAGGCCGGCTGTCGCGAGGTCATGCTAGTCGGTGACAAGCGACTCGTGTTGATGCGCGAGTTCGGCGCGGACCCGGAGCCATCGCTCGATTCGTTGCTCGCGCGCCTTGCACCTGCAGACGTGGTAATCGTGGAAGGATTCAAGACCGCTACGATTCCGACGATCGAGGTCTGCGTGCCATCGAGCGGGCGCGAATGCCGGTTTCCCAGGAACAAGGACGTCGTTGCACTCGTGTCCGACGAGCCTATCGAAGCGCCATTGCCGTGCTTTCGAGTCGATGATGTCGCGGCGCTTGTGGACCATCTTTGCATGGCGATGGGGCTGAGCCATCACGCATGATGGCCGCTGCGGCTTACTGTGTTGGGACCGCTGGCCAAGAGCTAGCTTCCCATCTACGCGAAGCAAATGGGCGGGCGCGCATCTCCAGTTGCAAGCATTCTTGGCACGAGCTTCCGCACGGTGCAAAATTACCTCGAGCCCATCGCCGTGAAGTTCGGTGGGGAGAATCGCGCCGGGCCCCGATGCGCGCGTTGCTGCGCGACGGCAGCGCGGACGCGTCTGCAGTCTAAGCGCTCGACACCGCGGCGGCACGCTGCGCTTCGAGCTTCTCCCAGCGCGCGAGGTCGTGCGGCAGATCGACATCCCACAGCGCAGGCAGCTCGCGCCATCTCGCGTGTTCGCCGAGCAGGTTCGCGCGCGTCGTCGCCATGACCGTGGCCGTCCCCCACGCGATGCCCGCGAAGACATCGAGCAGCCGCGCAAGCCCGACGAGCACGTAACCGCCGTCTTCCGCCGGGACGAACACCGCGTCATGATCGGCGAGCGTCGCTGCCGCCTGCGCTAGACAGTCGACGTCGAGGGTCGGGCAGTCGGTGCCGATAAGCAGCGCCGCCGCATCGCAGGCGAGCGCCGCTTCGAGCGCGTTGCGCATGCGCGCGCCGAGATCGTCGCCGCTTTGGGTCGCGAGCACGACGCCGTAACGATCGCGCCATTCAGCAAACGCGGGTCCCTCCGCATTGGGCGAGCAGCACAGTACGACGCGGCCGACGATGCCGGACGCGCGTGCGGCGGTTGCTATTCCCAGCGTTCGCTCGGTGAGCTGCCGATGCACTGATGCGGCGCGTTCGACGCCGAGCACGCGAGCGAGCCTCGTCTTGACGCCGCCCGGAACCGGCTCTTTCGCAAAGACGAGCAACGCCGGCGCCCCGAGCGGCCGGTCGAAATCGGCAATCGACGGGTAAGACTTGGCCAGCGAATGGGGATTTGCGCCGCACCAGTAGCGGAACCGAAGCCACCACATGGCGACAATCGTCCGCCAAGGCCCATCGCGTTCCCAGCGGCGGCCCGAGGTCACGATCGGGTGGGCGATGGGTAGCGGTGGCCCGGCGGCATGCCTCAAGCGCGCCGACAGCGCGATGTCCTCCATCAGCGGCTGATCGGGGTATCCTCCCACCGCAGCGAACAGCCCGCGCTCGACGAAGATTCCCTGATCGCCGGTCGCGATTCCGGTGAGGCGCGAGCGCGCATTCATCATCGCGGCGACGATCTTCAGCGCAGGCGAGCGGCCGGCGATGGCAACGTCGAAGCGGCCCCAGCGCCGGCGTCGCAGACCATCGAGCATCGCAACGACGCCTTCGGCCGACACGACCGAGTCCGCGTGCAGAAACAGCAGAACGTCGCCGGTCGCGAGCGCGGCGCCGGCATTCATCTGCCGGGCGCGGCCGCGCGGCGCGGTGATCACGCGGTCGGCGCCGGGCCGCGCGCGATCGACGGTCGCATCGCGGCTGCCGCCATCGACGACGATGACCTCGTGGCCGAGCGCGCGCAGCCCCTGCAGCGGTACCAGCGTCGCCGCGATGCGCTGCGCCTCTTCGAACGCGGGAATGACGATCGATGCGCGCATGGGGGAGCGGCGGCGTCAGCCGAGCGCGCCGCCGCAGCTCGATCCCTGGCCCGCCGTGCAGCCATAGCAATGGTCGGCGACGGCGATCGGCGCTCCGTCGAGAATGGTGTGCGCGAGCTCCGAGACGTGCCGACGGGGCTTGCCGGCGACCGCGAGCGGAATCCCCAGCATCTGGTTGAAGTCGCAATCGTAGAGGTAGCCCTGCCAATCGACGCTGACGAGCGACCGGCACATGACCCCGTCGAGGTTCGCCGGATTGTGCGCCGAGCGCAGCAGCCGCAGGTAGTCCGCGAACTGGCCCTGCGATACGAGCATCGATCCAAAGCGGTTGATCGGCATGTTGGCGAGGGTGAACAGCGCATTGAACACGATGCCGAACTGCACTCCGAGCTCCCGCTTGTAAGCCGCCTCGAGCGTTCGTTGCGCGGGCGGAAGCGCCGGCCCCTGGGGGTTGTAGACGAGGTCGAGAACGAGTCCCGTGTCCGCGTGACCGTAGCCCAGCGCATTGAGCTTCCTTAATGCGAGAATCGACGATTCGAACACGTTCTCGCCGCGTTGCCGATCCACGTTGTCCTTCGAATAGCAGGGCAGCGACGCCACGATCTCGACGCGCTCGGCGGCGAAAAACGAGGCCAGGTCCTCGAAGCCCGGCTCATTCAGAACCGTGAGGTTGCAACGGTCGATGACGCGGACCCGGAGCGCGCGCGCTTCGCGGACGAGATGGCGGAAATTCGGGTTCAGCTCCGGGGCCCCGCCGGTGACGTCGAGCGTTGCGATTGCTCCGCCGCCGAGAACGGTGAGCACCGAGTCGATCGTCTCGCGCGCCATCATCTCCTTTCGGTCGGGGCCCGCGTTGACGTGGCAATGAATGCAGGCCTGGTTGCAGCGATAGCCGAGATTCACCTGCAATGTCTCGAGCGTCCGGCGCGCAATCGGCGGAAAATCGGTTTGGGCGAGCAGCGGCAGCGTCGCGCGCATGAGACCTCGGCGGATCAGGACAGGGACGACACGTTCCGCGTCGATCGCGATTTCCACTTGCGAAGCGCGACCGGGATCAGCGCCAACACTCCGAGCAACCCCAGGGCGACCAGTGTTTCGCCGGCGACGAGTTCCTCGGTCGACTCGATGCGCAGGAGCGTCCGGCCGAGGTTTGCGTAGACGAACGCGCCCGGAATGACGCCGATGAGCGTCGCCAGAACGTACGTCCGCGTGCGGATCGTCGTGAACGCGGGAGCGAGGTTGACGAGGACGAATGGAAACAGCGGCACCAGACGCAGGAACAGCAGATAGTTGAACGCATCGGCCGCGAATCCGGCGTTGATGCGCTCGCCCAGCGCGCCCATCCTGCGCCGCGCGGCATCGGCAAACAGATAGCGGGCCGCGAGGAACACCAGCGTCGCGCCCACGGTTGCGGCGGTCACGACCAGCGCCGTGCCAACCCAGCGCCCGAACAGGAAACCGATCGCGAGCGACAGCACCGTCGCGACCGGCAGGCTGAACGCGACCGCGCTCGCGTATGCTGCGAAGGCGATGGCGAGCGCCGCGACGGAGTGCGCCTCGGTGAACGCGAGCAGGGCGTCCCGATTTGCCTTCAGCGCGTCGAGGCTGAGATAACGGCTGCCGTCGAAGGCGAAGAACGCGACGAGGGCACCCGCGAAGACGAGCGCGAGCGCCGCATGCGCCCGGATGCCGCCCCGATTCGGGGCGCGTAGAGCCGTCACGTGGGGGCTCCCCGCAGACCGAAAAGCCGCCGCAGCCACCGCTTGGACGCGGGCGTCAGGCGCTCCTTCATCCTGACGTCGGCGACGCGGCGGTTGATTTGAGCGAGCGTGGGATAGGCATGGATGACGGCCGACAGATCGCGCGCGCGCATTCCATGCGCCAGCGCGAGCGCGTATTCGGCGATGAGCTCGCCGGCGTGGGGGCCCGCGATTGCCGCGCCCAGCAGCTTGCCGCGTCGATCGGTGACGATCTTGGCCAGACCCTCCGTCTCGGCGTCGGCGCGCGCGCGATCGATGTCCGCGAAGGGAAACCGGTAGATGCGGTACGCGCGACCGCTGCGCTTTGCCTCCGCTTCGGACAGACCCACGCGGGCGAGCTCCGGATCGGTGAACGTGCACCAGGGAACGATCGTGGAAGGTTCCACCCACGTCATCCGGAACAGCGCATTGCGCAGGACGATGCCGGCGTGATGCTCGGCGACGTGCGTGAACAGGTGGCCGCCCGCGGCGTCGCCGACGACATAGACCGCGCCGTTGGTCGTGCGCAATCCTTCGACGAAGACGATCCGGCCGTTGTCGACGCGCACGCCGCCCGCCTCGAGTCCGAGGTCATCGATATTCGGCGTGCGGCCGGCGGCGAGGAGCAGATGCGTGCCTGCGAGCACCTTCGGCACGCCGTCCGCCGTGCGCACCGTCACGCGCACGTCGCCTTTGCGACCTTCGAAGGCGAGGATCGCCGCGCCGAGGAAGAAGCGCACGCCGTCTGCCGTCAACTGCTGCATCACCAGGCCCGCGAGGTCGTCGTCCTCGCGCGGAAGGATCTGCCGCGCGACGTCGACGACGGTGACTTCGCTGCCGAGGCGCCGGAACGCCTGTGCCATTTCGCTGCCGATCGGGCCGGCGCCGATGACGATCAGCGCCGGCACCGGCTCGCGCAGATCGAACACCGTTTCGTTGGTGAGATACGGTGTCGTCTCGATGCCCGGGAGCTTCGGTACCGCCGGCCGCGATCCGGTGGCGATCACGAAGGTGCGCGCGGTGAGGCGGCGGCCATCGACGGCGATGGCGTCGGGCGCAACGAACCGGGCCGCGCCGGCGATCACGTCGACGCCCAGCCCGCGGAAGCGCTCCGGGCTGTCGGTAGGTTCGATCCCGCGAATGACCTCACGCACGTGCTCCATGACTCGGGAGAGGTCGGGATGCGGGTCAAAGGGGGTGAGCGACCAGCGGTCGGCGTGGCGCATCTGCCAGGCGATTCGCGCCGATTTGAGGAGCGTCTTCGACGGGACGCAGCCGTACCACAGGCAGTCGCCGCCCAGCCTGCGCTTTTCCACGAGGGCGACTTTCGCGCCGAGCATCGCGCCGCCCGCGGCGACGGTGAGCCCGCCGGAGCCTCCGCCGATCACCACGATGTCGAATTCTGGCTTGGGCATTGTTGTATTGTGCTGCGCTCGGGGTGTCTCCTGTTGGACTGCCCGACGTGGCTTGCGTTCGGGTCGAAAGCGGCGCGGGACTCGCATCTTACCCGGGCGAGCGAGCGCGGCGGGCGAGACGCAAGTTCGAGCGGAGGGCCGCAAGGTCAATGAAAATCGCGTGACTTCGTCGCAGGCGGCCAAGCAGCGGCGACAGGTCGACGAGCCGGCCCGCGAGCACGTGGACGACCCGACCTTCGCGCTCGACGTTGCCGTAGACGGCGAGGAGCTTCGACGCCGAGCAGCTCGCGGCGCTGGCGGTCGCCGAGATCGCGCCAGACGATCACGTTGGTCGCGCCGGTCTCGTCCTCCAGCGTGACGAACACGACGCCGCTCGCGGTGTCGGGCCGCTGCCGGCCGATGACGATGCCGGCGGTGCGCACGATGCGTCCGTGCGGCGCGCTGCGCGATTTCGGCGGCCGTCAGCGAGCCGCCGCCGCGGCAGCTGCGTCGCGCAAGCAGCGCGAGCGGATGCCGGCGCAGCGTGAGCGAGAGCGTCCGGTAGTCGGCGACGATGTCCTGGCCTTCGGTCGGCGCGGCAAGCAGCGGCGGCGGCTTCGGCGAACGGTGCTGCCCGCGAGGAGCGGCGGCAGCCGCTCGACGCCGGCGACGTCCCACGCCGCGCCGTGCCGATGGCCGGCGAGCGCCGCCAGCGCGTCGGCATCGGCGAGGCGCGTCGAGGTCGCGCCGTCGAGCTGCCGCGCGATGCGCGAGGTCGGCGACGCTGGCGAACGGGCGCCGCGCGGCGTGCCGCGACGATCCGCTGCGCGCCGGCCTCGGAGAGCCCGGCGATCATCCGCAGGCCGAGGCGCAGCGCGGTGCAGCTGCCGCACGTTCGGCTCGAGCACCGGGTCGGCGAGGATCGGGACGCGGATCGTCGACCCCGCTTCCAGCGTGCAATCCCAGTCGCTCACCGTGACGTCGACCGGCCGCACGTCGACGCCATGCCGGCGCGCGTCCTGCACGAGCTGCGACGGCCCGTAGAAGCCCATCGGCAGCGAATTGAGCAGCGCGCCGCAGAACGCCGCGGGCTCGTAGCGCTTGAGCCACGCCGACACGTAGACCAGCAGCGCGAACGACGCCGAGTGCGATTCCGGGAAGCCGTATTCGCCGAAGCCCAGGATCTGCTGGTAGATCTGCCGCGCGAACGCTTCGGAGAGCCCGCGCGCGCCCATGCCGTCGACCAGCCGCTGCTCGAATTTCTCGAGCCCGCCCTTGCGCCGCCACGCGGCCATCGAGCGGCGCAGGTGATCGGCCTCGCCCGGCGTGAAGCCCGCGGCGACGATCGCGAGCTGCATCACCTGCTCCTGGAAGATCGGCACGCCGAGCGTGCGCTCGAGCACGCGCCTTCACCGCGGCGCTGGGATAGGTGACGGGCTCCGATGCCCTGCCGCCGGCTTGCAGGTACGGATGCACCATCCCGCCCTGGATCGGGCCCGGGCGCACGATCGCGACCTCGATCACGAGATCGTAGAAGCACGCGGGCTTCAAGCGCGGCAGCATCGACTGCTGCGCGCGCGACTCGATCTGGAACACGCCGATCGGTGTCGGCGCGCTGGCACATCGCGTAGACCGCGGGATCCTCGGCCGGGATGTCCTGCATCCGCAGCGTGCGGCCGCGCAGCCGCGAGACCATCGTCGAGGCAGCGCCGGATCGCCGAGAGCATCCCAGCGCGAGGCAGTCGACCTTGAGCAGGCCGAGCGCGTCGAGGTCGTCCTTGTCCCACTGGATCACCGTGCGGTCGGCCATCGCGGCGTTCTCGACCGGCACCATGCGCTCGAGCAGGTCGCGCGCGATGACGAAGCCGCCGACGTGCTGCGACAGGTGGCGCGGGAAGCCCAGCAGCTCGTTCGACGAGCGCGACGAGCCGCACGATCACCGGGTTGTCCGGGTCGAAGCCGGCCTCGCGGATGCGCGCATCCCGTGACCTCGCGGCCGTCCCACCACGCGAACACGCCGGCGAGCCGGTCGACCTGCGCGAGGTCGAGCCCCAGCGCCTTGCCGACGTCGCGCACCGCGCTCTTCGGCCGGTAGGTGATGAGCGTCGCCGCCAGCGCGGCGCGGTCGCGGCCGTATTTCGCGTAGACGTACTGCATCACCTCCTCGCGCCGCTGGTGCTCGAAGTCGACGTCGATGTCGGGCGGCTCGTTGCGCTCCTTGCTGATGAAGCGCTCGAACAGCATCGATCATCCGCGACGGGTCGACCTCGGTGATGCCGAGCGCGTAGCAGACGGCCGAGTTGGCCGCCGAGCCGCGGCCCTGGCAGAGGATCGTCCTGCGAGCGCGCGAACGCGACGATGTCGTGGACGGTGAGGAAGTAGGGCTCGTAGGCGAGCTCGGCGATCAGCGCGAGCTCGTGCTCGATCAGCTCGCGGACCTCGGGCGGCGACCGCCGCCGCGCCATAGCGGCGCGCGAGTCCGGCCTCGGTCAGCTTGCGCAGGTGCGACGCCGGCGTCGCGCCCGGCGGCACGATTTCCTCGGGATATTCGTAGCGCAGCTCGTCGAGCGAGAACGTGCAGCGCCGCGCGATCGCGACCGTCTCGGCGAGCAGCGCGGGCGGATAGATCGTCGCGAGCCGCGCGCGCGAGCGCAGGTGCCGCTCGCCGTTGGGGAAGAGCGCGTAGCCGCATTCGGCGAGCGGCTTCCTCAGCCGGATCGCGGTCAGCGTGTCCTGCAGCGCGCGCCGCGCGCGCGACGTGCATGTGGACGTCGCCGGCGGCGACCTGCGGCAGCCCGGTCGCCCGCGCGAGCTGCCGCGCAGCGCGCGAGGCGCGCGCGGTCGCCGGCGCGGGCGAAGAGCTCGACGGCGATCCAGGCGCGGCCCGGGAAACGTCGCGGCGACCCAGCGCGCGGCGGCGAGCGCGTCGGCATCGCCGGCCGCGCGCGCGCGCGTCGGGCATCCGGCGGCATCCACAGCGCGAGCAGACCCGCCGCGAACGTCGCGACGTCGTCGCGGGAGAGCGCGATAGCTGCCCTTCGTTGCCTGGCGCCGCCCGCGCGTGATGAGCTGCGCCAGGTTGCCGTAGCTCGCGCGATCGGTCGCGAGCAGCACGAGCTTCAGTGCCGTCGGTCAGCGTGAATTCGCTGCCGATGACGAGCGGCAGGCCCGCGTCCTTCGCGGCGAGATGCGCGCGGACGACGCCGGCGAGCGAGCATTCGTCGGTGATCGCGAGCGCGGCATAGCCCAGCGCCTGCGCGCGCCGACCAGCTCCTCCGGGTGCGACGCGCCGCGCAGGAAGGAGAAATTGGAAAGGCAATGCAGTTCGGCGTAGGCGGGGAGCATGGACGTGCGGCGCGACGGGGTCGGACCCGGCTGCAGAGGCACGGTCGGATACCGTACAAATATACGGTATCTGTGAGCCGCATGGCCAGAGGCCTGCAAACGTCGAAACAGAATCTGGAGCCTTGCGTCGCGACGCTGCGCCGTCGGCGCGCGACGCGGTAAGATGCGCGGCTCGCTGCCGGCGCGCTTGCCGCCGCCGCTCCCTCGCCAAAACGAAAGCCCCCGCAATGCCCGCCATCGCCTTCGACCGCTTCTACCGCTACGCCGAGCTCACGGCGATCCTCAAGGCGTTCGCCGCCGAAATCCCGAAGCTCGTCGCCATCGAATCGATCGGCAAGAGCCACGAGGGCCGCGACATCTGGGTGCTGACCGTCACCAACACCGCGACCGGCCCGGCCGCGGAAAAGCCGGCGTTCTGGGTCGACGGCAACATCCACGCGACCGAGGTCGCGGCCTCCGCGGCGAGCCTGTATTTCCTGCAGACGCTCGTCACGCAGTACGGCAAGGACGCGGACGTGACGCGCGCGCTCGACACCCGCGCGTTCTACATCTGTCCGCGGATCAATCCGGACGGCGCCGAATGGGCGCTCGCCGACAAGCCGAAATGGGTCCGCTCGCAGCACGCGGCCGTATCCGTACGACGAGGAGGAGATCGAGGGCCTGACGGTCGAGGACATCGACGGCGACGGCCGCATCCTGCAGATGCGCATGCGCGATGCGAACGGGCTGTGGAAGGACCATCCGCAGCAGCCCGGCCTCATGATCCGGCGCGATCCCATCGAGACCGGCGGCACCTATTACCGCATCCTTCCCGAAGGCAGCGTCGAGGACTGGGACGGCTACACGCTGCGGGTCAAGAAGCCGAAGCAGGGGCTCGATCTCAACCGCAACTTTCCGGCGAGCTGGCGGCAGGAGTTCGAGCAGCTGGGCGCGGGGCCGTATCCCGCGTCGGAGCCCGAGGTGCGCGCGCTCGTCGCGTTCATCACGACGCCACACGAACATCACCGGCGCGACGCACGTTCCACACCTGGAGCGGCGTGCTGCTGCGCCCGTTCGAGCACTCAGTCCGACGACGAGATGCACGCCGAGGACCTGTGGTTCTACAAGAAGGCGGGCGAGAAGGGGCACGGAGCTGACCGGCTATCCGGCGATCTCCGTCTATCACGAGTTCCGCTATCACCCGAAGTCGGTGATCGCGCGGCACGTTCGACTGGCTCTACGAGCATCTCGGCATGTACACGTGGGTGGTCGAGATCTGGAGCCCGATGCGCGAGGCCGGCATCGAGAAGTACCAGTACATCGACTGGTTCCGCGATCACCCGATCGACGACGATCTCAAGCTCTATCGCATGGAACCGCGACAAGCTCGGCGGCGTCGCGCACGTCGCCTGGAAGCCGTTCGACCACCCGCAGCTCGGCGCAGATCGAGATCGGCGGCTGGAACCGCTTCCATGCATTCTCGCAATCCGCCGCCGGCGCTGCTCGAGCGCGAGCTCGCGCGCTTCCCGAAATGGATGCTGTGGCAGGCGCTGACCTCGCCGAAGATGGAGCTCGTCGTGGCCGAGGCCGATGCGCTCGGCGACGACAGCTGGCGCGTGCGGCTCGTCGTCCAGAACACCGGGCTGGCTGCCGAGCTACGTGTCGAAGCGCGCGCTGGAGCGCAAGGTCGTGCGCGGCGTCGTCGCCGAGATCGCGCTGCCGGCGGGCGCGACGCTGCTGCACGGCAAGCGCCGCGAGGAGCTGGGCCAGCTCGAAGGCAAGGCGTACAAGCACACCGGCGTCTCGTTCTGGCCCGACTACAACATCACCGACGACGCGCGTCAAGGTCGAATGGGTCGTGCGCGCCAAGAAGGGCGAGCGCATCGATCTCGTCGCGCGGCACGAGAAGGCCGGCGTCGTGCGCGCGAGCGTCGACGCTGGGCTGACTGCTGGCGACGCCCCGCGCGAGCAGCCTCGGCGGCGAATGAGGCAGCGATTCGATGAACGCACGCCCGAAGAGCGACTCGTGCTGCTCGCGCTGGGGGCTTCCGCTCCTGCGTCGCTGCTGCGCGGCGCCGCCTGCGCACGCCGCGCCGCGCGCGGGACTCGACAGGATCCAGCACATCGTCGTCATCTACGCCGAGAACCGCAGCTTCGATCATCTTTACGGATTGTTTCCCGGCGCCAACGGCCTCGCCAGCGCTGACGCCGGCGCAATACACGCAGGTCGATCGCGACGGCAAGCCGCTGCCGGAACTGCCGCCGGCGTGGAAGGGCAAGGACGCCCGATCCCGCGTTCCCCTAGCGGATGCCGAACCGCCCGTTCCAGCTCGACGCGACCGCCGCTCAACCTGCCGCTGTCGCAGCAGGTGCGAAGCCCGGTCCACAAGTACTACCAGAACATCGAGCAGATCGACGGCGGCCGCAACGATCGCTTCGCCGCCGTGTCGGACGCGGGCGGCTACACGATGGCGTTACTACGACGGGTCGACGCTGCCGCTGTGGCCGTGGGCGAAGGAATACTCGCTCGCCGACCAATTCTTCATGGGGGCGTTCGGCGGCTCCTACCTCAATCACCTCTGGCTCGATCTGCGCGTGCACGCCGCGCGACTCGAACGCGCCGGCGAGCCTGCGCGCGCAGGTCGACGAGCGCGGCTGGCTCAGGCGCAAGCCGGAATCGCCGCCGTCGGCGCTCGAGGGCGACCTCGTCGTCTTCGACGGCGAATTCACGCCGGACGGCTATTCGGTCAACACGACGCAGCCGCCGTATCAGCCGTCCGGCGTGCCGCCGGCAAAGGACGGCGACCCGCGCTTCGCCGGTCCGGCGCCGCTATACGCTTGCCGCCGCAGACGAAGAAGACGATCGGCGACACGCTGTCGGCGAAAGGCATCATCATGGGCCTGGTATGCGGGCGGCTGGAACGCGGCCGTGAAGGACGGCATGCAGCCGCCCGAAGCGAAGCGCACGGTCGATCTACAACCGCGACGAAAGGCGCGATCAACTTCCAGGCGCACCACCAGCCGTTCAACTACTTCGCGCGCTTCGCGCCGGGGACCGACGGACCGCGGGCGCCACCTCAAGGACTACGCCGATCTCGTCGCAGCGATCGACAAGGGCGATCTGCCGCAGGTCGCTTTCTACAAGCCGCAGGGCACGCTGAACGAGCATCCGGGCTACACCGACGTGCTGTCGGGCGACACGCACATCGCGAATCTCGTGGCCAAGATCAAGGCGAGCCCGCTGTGGGCTTCGACGGTGATCATCGTCACCTACGACGAGAACGGCGGCTTCTGGGACCATGTCGCGCCACCCGCCGGCGACCGCTGGGGACCGGGCTCGCGCATTCCCGCGATCATCGTTTCGCCATTCGCGAAGAAGGGCTATGTCGACCACACGCCTACGACACGACGTCGATCATCAAGTTCATCACGCTGCGTTTCGGACTCGAGCCGCTGCCCGGCGTCCGTGCCGGTGCTCGGCGACCTGACGGCGGCGTTCGACCTTGCGCGCTGAGTCGCGCCGTGGAGCGTCGGGTGCACGCGGCACACGCGATCACGAGGCATGGACGGAAGACGATCCCGGCCTCGGCGGGATTCCGAGCGGCATGTGGATCGCTCGGGCTCGTGAGCCTGTGCATGGACCTGTCGTCGGAGCTGATCCACGCGCTGCTGCCGCTGTACCTCGCGCTGGCGGCTCGGCGCGAGCACGCTCACGATCGGCCTCATCGAGGGCGATCGCCGAGGCGACGGCGCTGATCGTCAAGGTGTTCTCGGGCGTGCTGTCGGATCTCTTCCGGCGCCGCAAAGCCGCTGACGGTGCTGGGCTACGGACTCGCCGCGTTGACCAAGCTCGTCTTTCCGCTCGCGCTCGACCATCGGATGGGTCATGGCGCGCGCTTTGCCGATCGCATCGGCAAGGGCATTCGCGGCGCGCCGCGCGACGCGCTGATCGCCGATCTCGCGCCGCCGGAAGTGCGGGGCGCGAGCTTCGGACTGCGGCAGGCGCTCGACACCGTCGGCGGCTTCGGCGGACCGCTTGCTCGCGATTCTGGCGCATGGCGTGGCTCGCGAGGCGACTTCCGGCGCGCCTTCTGGGTGGCCGTCGTCCCGGCGTTGCATCTGCGTGGCTGCTGCTGGTCTTCGGCGTCGACGAGCCGGAGCGGCCGCTGCGAGACGACGAGCGCAGAGCAAGCGATTGCAATGGTCCGACGCAAGCGGCTGCCCCGCAATTACTGGATCGTCGTCGCGATCGCGGCGGTGTTCACGCTCGCCCGGTTTTCCGAGGCGTTCCTGATCCTGCGTGCGCGGGACGTCGGCTTCGCGGTCGGCTCCGCCCCGTGGGTAATGGTCGTCATGTCGGTCGTCTACGCGGCGGTGTCCTATCCGGCCGGCGCCGCCGCGGATCGCGGACGCGGAGCCCGGCTCCTGTCAGGCGGGCTCATCGCCCTGTTCGCCGCGGACCTCGTGCTCGCGCTGGCCGCGAACGCGATCGTCGTGCTCGCCGGCGCCGCGCTGTGGGGATTGCACATGGGCCTGACGCAGGGATTGCTCGCGGCGCTCGTCGCCGCCGCCGCGCCGGCGGATTTGCGCGGTACCGCCTTCGGCGTGTTCAATCTCGTCTGCGGCATCGCGCTGCTCGCCGCAAGCGCGCTCGCCGGATGGCTCTGGGACGCATTCGGACCGCCCGAGACATTCTATGCCGGCGCCGCATTCACGGCGATCGCCTGGATCGGCCTCCGGCGCTACGGACGGCGCGCAACCGAGCTCAGGCGGGCGTAAGCTAAGCGCTGCAAGACGCGACCAAAGCGAGTCCTCCAACGGAGCCCTGCCGTGCCGAGCCCTGCGACGCCATCCGCCGCCGTTGCAACAGCTGCCAGGCCGGGTATCTGTATTACCGTCACGCGCTGGCGGTTCGCGTCATGCACTGGATCAACGTCATCGCGATGACGATCCTGCTGATGAGCGGGCTCAACATCTTCGATGCCCATCCGCGCTGTACTGGGGCAAGTCGTCGTATACGGGCGCAGGGCCGATCTTCGCGATCGGGGCGCGGATGAACGCCAAAGGCGACGCGCAGGGCATCACCCGCGTGTTCGGCCACGAATTCGACACGACCGGCGTGCTCGGCGTATCGAAGGATCGCGACGGCGACGTGATGGGGCGGAGCTTCCCCTGGTGGCTGACGATACCCGATAACCGCTGGCTGTCGATGGCGCGATCGTGGCATTTCTTCTTCGCCTGGGTGCTGGTGGTCAACGGCATCGCCTATCTCGGGTGGTCGATCGGGTCTCGCCACCTCGCGCGCGATCTCGCGCCCGACCGCAACGACTTGCGCTCGATCGGCCAATCGATCCGCGATCATCTGCGCTTCCGGCATCCTACCGGCGAAGCGGCGAAACGCTACAACGTGCTGCAGAAGCTTGCCTACCTCGGCGTGATCTTCGTGCTGGCGCCGCTCGATCGTCATGATGGGCCTCGCGATGTCACCCTGGGCGGACACGGTGCTGGCCAGGGTGGGTCGGCGCCTTCGGCGGCCGCCAGTCGGCACGGACGATCCATTTCATCGTTGCGTGGCTGCTGGTCGGATTCGTGCTGATCCACGTGTTCGAGGTGATCGTGTCGGGAGCGTGGAATCATCTGCGCTCGATGATCACCGGTTTTCATTTCATAGGCTTACCGAAGCGAAAACGTAGAGGTTCTACGTCTTCCTCTTGAGGGGTGTGACCAAGTTCACCCGGCGACCCGAGGCTTTTCCGGGGACGCGGCGCTCGGACGACCTTGGCGCCCAGGATGCGCAGCGGCCGCAGGCGCTTGCGGGGGTGCCAAGAACCGTGGAACCGTCCGCCATCCGCTGCTACGCCCAGGACCATTGCCCGCTGAACGCGTCACCAAACCGCGTTTGATTCGCCGATCATCAGCGTTCGCGCTCCTGGTCTGTTTCGCTCGGCAGCGGGACAGACATCAGGCGCGCCACCCCAAAGCACACTAGGGCAATGGCGATTGCGAGTGCGCCTATCGTATAGGCTAACGGCCTGCCGTGCCACAGGCCGGCGAACCACTGATCGAACTCGTCCGCAAGGACAGCGAACTTTCCGCCCATGAGCTCGAGGTTGTGTGCATACATTCTTTCGTTCGAGATCTCGCTCGCGAGGTCCGCGTCCCCATCGTTCGCGGCAAAGACGTAGATCAGCGCGGCGCCTGCCAGGCCAACCAGTAGGATGGCCACGCCGCAGTAGTAGACGACCGCGTGAAGCGGCCGCCGCCGCTCTGTAGGCACCGACTGCGGGTGGGGATTGCTCATGGGCTTCGGCTGTGCCTTTACCGGGTCGTCCTGTCCTAGATCTATCGAGCACTCGCCGCGCCATCTCAAGCGACGATTGCGACGTCGCGTCGCCAGGGGGCGCGAGCCATTGGCCGGACGCCGCTTTCCCTATGGACGATGGCCTTCACCTCGGGCGCTTCGGTTCCAGCGACGGATTAGACGACGATACGCGGATACATCCGTCCTGCCAGCGCGACAAGCAGCACCAGGGTCGCCGTGAGAACCGCAAGATCGATTCCTAGGCCGAGGCTGCTCGCCCCGCCGGCGAGCATCAGGGCGCGCAGCCCGTCAACCTCGTAGGTCAGCGGGTTGCCGTGCGCGATCCACTTCAGCCACTCGGGCATGATTTCGGTCGGGTAGATCGCATTGCTGGCGAAGAACAAAGGCATCGTCAGTACCTGGCCGATGCCCATGAAGCGTTCCCGCGTCTTGACGATGCAGGCGATGATCAGCGAGAACGTCGCGAACACCGCCGCACCCAGCATCACCAGGACAACGACACCGGCAAGCGGCGCGAGATGCCAGTTCATCTGCACGCCCAGCACCAACGCCAGGGCGTAGATGATGACTGCCTGCGACAGCGCCCGCGCTCCGGCCGACAGCGCCTTGCCCAGGACCAGCGCCGTGCGCGGCGTCGGGCTCGACGAGAAACTTGTGCACGATGCCGAGGTCGCGTTCCCAGATGACGGAAATCCCGTAGAAGATCGCGACAAACAGCACGCTCTGGGCGAGGATGCCGGGCGCCAGGAAATCGAGGTAGCTCAGGTTGCCGGTTGGGATGGCGCGTACGCGCGCGAAGACATTGCCGAATACCAGCAGCCAGAGCGTCGGCTGGATCGCACGGGTCAGGAGCTCGGTCGGGTCGTGACGAAGCTTGCGTACCTCCATGCCAGCGACGGCGAATACCTTGTCGCAGTAGCGCCACATCGGCGCCAGCGACATTCGGCGCGAAGCCGTCGGTTCGCTTCAGCCGAGCCGGCGGATGGCGCTTCGGGTCTTGGCGGTGTCACGGTAGCCTCCGGTCATCTCGACACCGTCCTCGGTGTAGACGGCGAACAGCTGATCCAGGTTGCCGGCAGGAATGCCGCTGCGCGCCGCGAGCTCCGGCAGCGTGCCGATGGCGACCGCTTTGCCGCGGCGCAGGATGGCAACGCGGTCGCACAATTGCTCTACCTCGTCCATGTAATGCGAGGTGAGGACGATGGTGGTCCCGTAGCGCGCCCGCAGCTGCCGGATGTGCTCCCACACCGCCTCGCGCGCGACCGGGTCGAGCCCGACGGTCGGCTCGTCGAGAAAGAGCACTCGCGGCCGGTGAAGCATCGACTGGGTGATCTCGAGGCGGCGGATCATGCCGCCGGAATACGTGCTCACCAATCGGTCCGCCGCAGCGGTCAAGTCCATGAACGCGAGGCCCTCGTCGATGCGCTCGCGGCGCAGCGGTCGCGGGATGTCGTAAAGATGGGTGAAGATCTCGAGGTTTTCGCGTCCGCTGAGCTCGCCATCCGCGGAAATCGCTTGCGGCACATAACCAATGATCGCGCGGACGCGCGCCGCCTCCCGCGCGATGTCAAAACCGCCCACGGTCGCGCTTCCGGCGCTCGGCGGCAGCAGCGTCGTCAGCATCTTGATGAGCGTCGTCTTGCCCGCGCCATTGCGGCCAAGCAACCCGAACACCTCCCCCTCGCCGACGACGAGATCCAGAGCGTCGACCGCGACCACGTCGCCAAAGCGTCGAGTCAACGCCGTCGTGACCAGAATGTCGACCACCGTCTGCTTTCCTTGCGACTCCGCCGTCACACCGGTGGCCCCTGTCTGCCGCTCTGCATTCCGGGCCGGCCCTACTGGTAGCGCAGCGCTTCGATCGGTTTCAGTCGTGCCGCCTTGTTCGCCGGATAGAAGCCGAAGAACATGCCGACCGCGGCAGCGACACCGAACGCGAGAAGAACCGCCGCGCCGGTGATCACCACCGCGATGCTCGGCGAGCAGATTCGCGGCGACCGCGCCGCCGACGCCGAGCACGACGCCGACCAGGCAGCCGATCAGCGAGATGATGATGGCTTCGAGCAGGAACTGCGTCAGGATGTCGCGCTGCGCGCGCGCCGATGGCGATGCGGATGCCGATTTCGCGCGTGCGCTCGGTGACCGAGACCAGCATGATGTTCATGATGCCGATGCCGCCGACCAGCAGCGACACCGAGGCGATCGCGCCCGAGCATGAGCGACATGACGCGCGCGGTCTCGCGCTGCGGCGTTGGCCAGCGCGGTCAGGTTGCGGATGTCGAAGTCGTTGTCCGCCCGATCCGGAAGGTGATGGCGCTGGCGCAGCAGCTGCGTCATCTCGCGCTCGGCCGCGGGCATGGCGTCGGCCGACGTCGCCTGCGCCATGATGAAGCGCACGGTGCCGGGAAACTGGCTGCCGAACAGCTTGCGCTGCGCGGTCGTCACCGGGATCAGGACGGTGTCGTCCTGGTCGCGGCCGTCGAGGCTCTGCCCCTTGGCAGCGAGCACGCCGATGACCATGAACGGGCTGCTGCTTGATGCGGATGGTCTTGCCGACCGGGTCTTCGTCGCCGAACAGGTTCTTCACCACCGTCTGCCCGAGCAGCGCGACGCGCGTCGCGCGAGCGCACGTCCGAGTCGGTGAACGGGGAGCCCGACTCGACAGTTCCAGTCGCGCACGTCGAGATAGCCGGGCGTGGTGCCGGACGACCATGCGTGCTCCAGTTGTTGGGGCCGTAGACGAGCTGCGCGCTGCCCGGTGCGACCGGCGCGACCGCCGCGATCGACGGCAGTTCGGCGATGGCCTCGGCGTCGCCGGTCGTGAGCGTCGGCGCCGCGCCGGCGCCCATGCGCACGCCGCCCGAAGTGGTCGAGCCCGGAAAGGATGATGAACAGGTTGCTGCCCATCGAGGCGATCGACTGGTCGCACCATGAACTGCGCGCCCTGGCCGATCGCCAGCATCAGGATCACCGCGCCGACGCCGATCACCATGCCCAGCATGGTCAGGAAGGTGCGCAGCCGGTTCGCGCCCATCGCGTGCCAGGCTTCGCTGAGCATCGGCGCGATCATGCGTGCGCCCCCGCGATCGTGCGACGGCTCGACGCGCGCCGTCGTGGAGCGATGCGCCCGTCGACGAAGCGCACCAGCCGGTTGGCATAGGCCGCGATGTCGGCCTCGTGGGTGACCAGGACGATCGGTGATGCCCTCGTCGCGTTGAGCCGCGCGAACAGCGTCCATGATCTCCTGGCTGGTCTTGGTGTCGAGGTTGCCGGTCGGCTCGTCGGCGAGGATCAGCTGCGGCTCGTTGACCAGCGCGCGGGCGATGGCGACGCGTTGCTGCTGTCCGCCGGAGATCTGGTTGGGCGCGTAGGTGGCGTACGCTGCCGAGACCGACTTTCTCGAGCATTTCCTGCGCCCGTCCGGTCGCGCTCGTCGCGCCCGATCCCGGCGTAGACCAGCGGCAGGGCGACGTTGTCCGCGAGCGTCGCGCGCGGCAGCAGGTTGAAGCCCTGGAACACGAAGCCGATGACCGGTTGCGCAGGTGCGCCAGCTCGTCGGCGTCGAGCGTGCCGACGTCGCGTCCGTCGAGGACATAGCTGCCGCTGGTGGGCACGTCCAGGCAGCCGAGGATATTCATGAAGGTCGATTTGCCGGAGCCGGAAGGCCCCATGATGGCGACGAACTCGCCGGCTGAACGATGCCAGATTCACGTCCTTCAGCACCGGCACCGGCCCGGCCTCGGTGTCGTATTCCTTGCACAGGTCGCTCGATGCGGATGATCGCGTCGTCGACCATCAGAACATTCTCATGCGCAGCGTGCTCGCTGCTTCTCGTTCGGCGGGCTCTTCCGGTGCCGACGACGACCGACGTCGCCGTCCTTAGATGTCGCCGGCAGACGACCTCGGTGAAGCGGCTGTCGGTGATGCCGAGCCGCAACGCGGACCGGCTTGAGTTGACCCTGCTCCAGCACATAGACCGTTCCGCTTGCGCCTTCGCCCTTTCCTGGCGGCGCCGCGGCCGTTGCCGATCCGACTCGGCCGCGCCTGTCCGCCGGACTGAAGCGCAGCGCGGCGTTGGGCACCAGCAGCACGTCCTTGCGCTGGGCGACGACGATAGTTCACATAGGCGGTCATCCCCGGCATCAGGATCTGTTCCGGGTTGTCGACCGCGACGACGACGTCGTAGGTCACGACGTTCTGCTGCGTCGTGGGGTTGAGGCGGACTGCTGCACCGCGCCGTTGAAGGTCCGGTTGGGAAACGCGTCGACGGTGAACTGCACCGGCTGGCCGACCTTGATGTTGCCGATGTCGGCTTCGGCAAAGCTGGAATCGATCTGCATCTTGCGCAGATCCTGCGCGATCTGAAACAGCGTCGGCGTCTGGAAGCTCGCGGCGACGGTCTGGCCGATGTCGACCGGCGCGATGACGACGACGCCGGAGACCGGCGAGCGGATCACGGTGTAGCCCAGGTTGGTGCGGTCCTTGGCGAGCTGGGCCCGTGCCTGAGCGAGCTGGGCGTGGGCCGATTTGTGCGCTTGGATCGCCTGGTCGAGTTCCTGGCGGGCGATGTATTCCTGCTGCCAGAGCGTGACGCTGCGCCGCTCGTTGGCCTGGCGAGCTCCAGCGAGGCCTGGGCATTGTTCACGCTGGCTTCGTCCTGCCGACCTGGGCCTGGAGCAGGGCCGGATCGAGCTCCAGCAGCATCTGGCCCGCCTTGACCTGGTCGTTGAAGTCGACGTACAGCTTCTTCACCGTCCCCGAAACCTGGGTGCCGACATTGACCAGCACGACCGGATTGAGCGTGCCGTTGGCGGACACGGTCTGCGTGACATCGCCCGACTTCACCGCTGCCACGCGGTATTTGGCCTTTGCGGCATCGCGGTTGTGCATCCATGCAATGCCGCCGCCGGCGAGCGCCAGGATCGCCACCGAGGAAATGAGATAGCGGTTGACGAGAAGGTTGCGGATGTTCATCACGGCTCGGCGTAGGCCGGTCACAGCATCGGCGGCCCTTCACCGTTGGGGAGAGCGACGGCATCTATGGTTCCCCGATTGAGAATCCGGAGTGTGATCTTGGTCAAACAATTGCGGCCGGGCAGGCTGCAGCCGCCCGTCGTCGTCGCTCGGCGGGCGAAATCGGTTCGATGTGTATGCATTTGTTTCACCGCGAGGCGTCCCGCAGCGGCGTGGTCGTGGGCCGCCGCGCCGCATGCCGCAGGTGAGCGCCGACGGTCAACGCGTTCCTGGAGCGGATGACGCGCGGCGGTTATCTCGCTATGATTGCGCTGCACGGACGAAGCCGCAGTGAAACTCGAATCCTTGCTGGTTGTCGCTGCATTGGCAGCGGGAGGCGCCCAGGCCCAGGATGCCCCGGCGCTGATGAAGCGGTACGATTGCTACATCTGTCACGCGAACGAGCAAGCGAAGACCGGCCCAGCCTTCGCCGATGTCGCGGCAAGCTACCGGGGAGATTCCAAAGCCGTTGCAAAGCTGGCCGCCGTCGTGAGGAGCGGTCGTCACGGCAGTGGGCCGTGGCCGATGCCACCCATGCCACAGGTCCCGAACGCCGATGCGAGGAAGATCGCCGAGTACATTCTTTCGCTCGCGAAATGAAAGCGGCCAGTTGACCGTCTTTCCGTGGGCAACCGCGCAAGGATCAAGCCGATCCCTGTCGTGCAACGTTCGTTGTCGACTCGCTGAGGGGACCAGCGTCGAGCGCAGGATCGGACGGCAGGATCGCCGTCACTCCTCCGCATTGCGGACGCGGCCCGTAAGGGCGACGAGCATCTAAGCGACCAAGAGCTCGCACCGGGCGATGGATTCTTGTATTGGCGGTCGTCGATTTCGGCGGCAAACCGCTTCGAGGCTGAAGTTTCGGGTTGTGATAAGTTGGTCCGCGATGGGGCAAAATGACGTAGATCGAGGCCATGGAGTTATGGTTATGGATCAGCGGGTTGGGTGGCGTGAATGAACCTCTGCGCTCGATGATCGGCGGGCGCTTTCGAGTCAGGGCGTAACTTGCGATGAAGACGACGGGCCCACCCCGCCGCGCGTTCTTCCGCGCGTTCGCGGCCTTCGGCGCACTCACCCTCGCCGGGTGCGAGCGGCTGTCGAACACCGATTGGTTTCCGAAGGTCCTCGGCGCCGGTGAAACGGCGAGCAAAGGCGTCGCACACCTCGTCACGTCGAGAAAGGCGATGGCGCAGGAGTTCGGCGAAGCCGATCTGTCGCCCGCGTTTCGAAGCAACGGGACCGCCGAACCCAACAGCGATGCTTACCGCGCGCTGCTGGCGAATGGCTTCGCCGATTACCGCCTCGAAATCGGCGGCCTCGTCGAGCGGCCGGGGAGCATGTCGCTCGCAGAGCTGAAGGCGCTGCCGAGCCGCACGCAGATCACCCGCCACGACTGCGTCGAAGGCTGGAGCGCGATCGGCAAGTGGAAGGGGGCGAAGCTCTCCGCGTTGCTGGAAGCGGCACGCCCGAAACCCGAGGCGCGCTACGTCGTCTTCCATTGCGCCGATCCGATGGGCGAGAGACGGCACCGATCTCTACTACGAGAGCATCGATTTCGACGACGCGTTCCATCCGCAGACGATCCTCGCCTACGAGTTGAACGGCGCGCCGCTCCCGGTCAAGAACGGCGCCCCGGTGCGGTTGCGCGTCGAGCGGCAGCTTGGGTACAAGCACGCCAAGTACGTGATGCGTGTCGAGGTGGTCGCAAGCTTCGCGCACATCGCCGGCGGCAACGGCGGCTATTGGGAGGACCACGGCTACCAGTGGTTCGCGGGGATCTGATTCGCTCGCCTGTCGTTCGCGTCCGCCGAACCGGGTCATCCGGTGACCCCCCTTCGCGCAGCGAGGCGGCTTGGCAAGCTTCTGCGCGCGGCCTATCCTGCGGGGCCGTCGCTCTCCATTGGTGCAATCGTGCTGTCACTGCGTGTTGCTGGCGGTTATCGGGGCGCCTTTGCCGGCGCCAGGCCATGCTGACGATCGAGGAGCTCTCGAGCATTCCGCTTTTCGCGGCGCTGCCGGCCGTCGAGCTCGAGCACCTCGCGAAAAGGGCTGCGGATGTCCACCTCGCCGCAGGCGAATATGCGGTGCACGAGGGCGAAGATCGCGCGCTGTTCGCGGTGCTCGCGGGCAAGATCGAGGTCACCAAGCACTTCGACGGGATCGAGCGCACGATCGGCTGGCGCACTCGCGGCAAGATCTTCGGCGAAGTCCCGCTTGCGCTCGGCGGACGCCTTCATCGGCGGCTATCGCGCAGCGGAACGCTCGCGCGTCGTTGCGCGTCGACGCCCAGGCAGTATTACGCGCTCGCCGCGGCATCGCCCGGCGATCGCGCTGAAGGTCGGCGCGCTCGCGCGCGAGCGCATCGGCGGGCTCCAGGGCATCGCTGCCGAGACGCCCAAGGCGCAGGTGACGATGGTCGGACACCAGCTGGGACGTCGCATGCCACGATCTGCGGCGATTCCTCGACGCGCAACCAGATCACGTTCGAATGGATGACGCCCGACGCGCCCGAGCTGCCGGCGCGATGGCCCGAGCCGCGTGCCCGCGCACCGAGGAATGTCCGGCGTTGCGGCTCGCCGACGGCGCGATGATCGTCCGCCCGAGTCCGCGCGAAGTCGCCCGGAGGCTCGGACTTGCCGACGAGGCGCGCGCGGCCGAGTACGACACCGTCATCATCGGCGGCGGGCCGGCCGGGCCTTGCAGCCGCCGTGTACGGCGCGTCCGAAGGGCTGCGCACGCTCGTGGTCGAGCGCGAGGCGCCCGGCGGCCAGGCCGGGACGTCGTCGCGGATCGAGAATTATCTGGGTTTCCCGAACGGCGTGTCCGGCGACGAGCTCGCGAGCCGCGCGCTGCAGCAGGCGCAGCGGCTCGGCGGCGGAGATACTGGTGACGCGCCACGTGGTAGCGCATCGATCCGCGCGACGCGTGACGTCGTATCTCGACGGCGACGAAGTCGTTCGCGCGCGGACGGTGATCATCGCCACCGGGGTCACTTGGCGCCGGCTCGCGATCGACGGGCTCGACGCCTCATCGGCAAGGGGGTCTACTACGGCGCGGCGCGCAGCGAGGCGAGCATCGACGCAGGGCCTCGACGTCTTCCTCATCGGTGCCGGGAACTCGGCCGGGTCAGGCGGCGCTGTATCTTCGCCAACCATGCGCGCACCGTGACGCTGCTCGTGCGCGGCGAGTCGCTGGAAAAGAGCATGTCGCATTACTTGATCGAGCAGCTTCGCAGCAAATCGAACGTCGTGGTCGAGCTGCAATCCGAAGCGCAGGCGGTCCACGGCGACGACGCACCTGACGGCGATCGACGTCGCTGCATCGCCCGAGCGGAACCGTGCGCCGGCGCGACTGCGGCGGCCTGTTCGTGTTCATCGGGGCGGATGCCGAGACCGGATGGCTGCCGGCCGAGATCGCGCGCGACGCGCGAGGCTACATGCTGACCGGCGAGGACGTGGTGAAGGCGGGCGCTGGTCGCGGGAGCGGGATCCCTATCTGCTGGAGACGAGCGTGCCGGGCATCTTCGCCTGCGGCGACGTGCGCTCGAGCCCGGTCAAGCGCGTGGCGTCGGCGGTCGGCGAAGGCAGCATGGCGATCGCCTTCGTCCACCAGTATCTTCAGCACGACGGGGCATCGCGCAATCCGCTCGCCTAGCCGGACGCGCCGGCGCCCGCGGTATCGCCCGAGGAACACCGGTCAAAGCCTACGCGATCTCTCGTGAAGCTCCGGGAGTCGCTAAGTCGCATGGAGAGATCGCCGAGAATGGGGTCTCCCGCGGCCCGGATTGATTCCGTAGCTGTCAATCGTTGTATCCGAGACGCATGCGCCAAACGCAGGCCGCCTTCGTCGTAGCGGCAATGTCCAGAACCTTCACACCTAGCCGCAGAACGGCTCGGCTCCGCCGGGTTCTCGCGCCTGCTAGGCAAACACGCCGTGCAGAAACCACTCGCCGTCGTCGATCCCGTAACGGTGATCACGATAGATCCACACGGTCTCGCCGCGCGGATTCTCGGCGACGAAGTAGTCGCGGCGTACGTCGGCGCCATCCCACCAGCCGGATTCGATCCGTTCCGGACCATCGCGCAGCACCCACGGTTGCGCTTCGAGCAGATGCCCGAGCGGCTCCGGTTCGCCGAGGAGCCAGACAGGGCGTGGCGGGAAAAAGAGGTCGGATGCCACTTTTGCTGTCGTCAGTCCGCCGGACGGGGCGTTGACCGAGTCGAGACTGCCCCCGCCTTCGCTGCTTTCGCTTGCCCGCTCCGGCCGATGCTCGGCGCGTGACGCAATGCAGGTGACGGCGCTTTCGCCGAGCCGCGCGCGCAAGCGGTCGACAAGAGGGACGGCCGGTGGGGCTTCGTCGCCGGGAAGAAGCCCCAGATTGCGTCCGCCGAGCGGGGCGGTGACCTCGCTCGCGAGCGCGATGGCCTCGACCGGCGCCGGCAGTGCAACGCGTGCGAGCCGCTCGCGCAGCACGGTGACGAGGTGCGTGGGCTCGCGCGCCGGTGCGGCGAGCCGGATGCGCACCGTCGTCGCGGGCACGCCGGTCTGAGCGCCGCCGGGCCGCCCCAAGGCGCTCTGTCCCCTCGGGGGGAGCGGCGCGAAGCGACGCTCGGGGGGGATCTTGACGCCGCCGGGCCGCCCCAAGGCGCTCTGTCCCCTCGGGGGGAGCGGCGCGAAGCGACGCTCGGGGGAGACCTTTACGCCGACATGGCGCTCGTGGGCGAGCGAGAGCGACATTTCGACGAGCCCTCGGCCGCGTCCCCTCAGCCATCCCGTCAGCTCGTGGGTGAGCCGGTTCGTCGCGAAGACGAGCGCCTCGACATCCGCGACCGGCGCAGGAAGATCGAGTTTGCCCTCGTAGCGTGCCGGCGGCGCGAACGGCGGCCGCGGATCGGCGGCGAGCCCGCGCACGCGGTCGAGCGTCGTGACGAAATCGGCGCCGACACGTCGCGCGAGAGCCGCCCGCGGCAAGGCGCAGGCCTGCCCGAACGTCGTGACACCCGCGGCGGTGAGCGTGGCAACGATATCGGGCGCGACATCGAGATGCGCAAGCGGCAGCGGTGCGAGCGCATCGCTAAGCGTTTGTGCTGACGCGCTCGTCACACCGCAGTCCGCGCGCGAGAACAAGAGTGCCGCAGCGGGTGTGGGCGCCAGCGTGAGCCGCGTCGCGTAGCCGAGAGCGTGCGCGCCGCTCACGAGGCGGGCCGCCAGCCGGCGCGGCCCGCCGAAGAGCCGCAGGCTTCCACCGATCTCCGCGAGCACCGCATCGGGTCGCGCGACCGACACCATCGGCGTGAACTGCGTGGCCCACATCGCGACACCCTCGAGCGCTGCCGTTTCGAGCCGCGGATCGCGGTCGCGCAGCGCAATGCCGGGCGCGAGCGCGAGCGCCGCGGAAACGAGCTGCTCCGCCGCGATACCGGCAGCGCGCGCGGCGGCATTGGCGACGACGATGCGCGGATAATGCCCGCCGGTCGTCACCGCGAACGGCTGCGCGGAGTCGGCCGGCGAAAGCGCCCGCGCGAAAACGTCGAGCGGCAGCGAAGGGAGGAGCAGGCAGGCCCAGAGCCTCTCTTGCCGGACCTCCGACCTCCGACCTCCGACACCCATCATCCGTCATCGGACTGCCAGATCCGTGCTTCGGACAAGCCGATCTCCGCGAGTTCCGCCGCGCGCAGATGCGCCTCGTTCGCGCAGAAGAATTCGTCGAGCTGCGGCGGCTCGACGACCGTGCCGGCAAGCATCGCGTGCGCCTGTCCGCGATGGTGGATCTGGTGCTGGAAGAGATGCGCGAGCAGCCGCGTGGCGGTTTCGTGCTGGACGCCTGCGCGCCGCGGCACGGCGATCGGCCGCGCTGAGGTCGGCGTCGGTCAGTGATGCGCATACGGCGACGAGCCGGCGGTCGACCGCATGCTGCGCGCTGGACAGCGCCGCGCAGGTGTCGAACGGCTCCTCGGGCTCGTAGAAGCGGCCGGCATCGAGGTTCGGCGGCTGGCCGTGGAGGCCGCGCTCCAGCGCGTCGACGTAATACCAGTCGACGGTGAGATTGTGGTTGAGCGTCGCCTTGAGCGAGGGGAAGAAGCTCGTGCGCGGCGCGACGAAATCGGCCTGCGAGAGCTTGGCGCACGCAGCGAGCAGCCGATGGTTCGCCCACGCGTTGTTGCAGGCCATCGTGTAGAGGTGATGGGCGAGGGGAGAGGAGTTCATCGCAGAGCTCCGGTCAATGCGCAGCGTGCGTTGCGCGCAGCGCGGGTCGGTGTTCGAGCCGGTGCCCGGCGCTCGTCCGCGGATCGGGCAGCGCTGCCGACGGTGCGTCGACGTCGATCAGCACCGGCTGCGCGATATCGCCGCCGCGGCGCTTCAGCACGCGCACGGCGAGGCGGTGTTCCTGCGGCGCGAGCGCGAGACGCAGCGGCGCAGCGGTCGCGATCGCCTGCTGCCCGGGACGCCGCCACAGCACGCCCCAGGTGCCGCCTTCGCGCGCGGCGACCGCGAGCCGGCGCAGCACGCGGTCGTCGTGGGACGCCGAGCCACGCGAACGCGGCGCCGCATTCGGGCGCGCGCAGCGCCTGCTCGTACGCCCACAGCTGGTCCGCGAGGCTGCGGCAACGGACGATCAGGAGCTGCGCGAGGTCGAGGCCCGCGGCGGCGAGCGCCGGCGCATAGGGCAGGTGCGGCGGCGCGATCCAGACGACGTCGCGGCGGCCCGCCTGCAGACGCGCGAGCGCGGGCAGCGTCAGGCGGATCTCGCCGATGCCTTCGCGCGCGAGCAGCGATCTCGGTGAGCGCGCCCGCCGGCCAGCCGCGGCCGGGCAGCACGGCGTCGAGCTCCGGAAAGCCGCTCGGCATCGCTGCCGGCTCGGGTGCGCAGTCGCCGCCGCGCCAGATCGCAGGGTTGGCGAGAACGGCAGCGAGAGTCGCGTTCGAAGCGGCGGGCATCGTTTGGGCCTCGGGAAGGGACAGGATCGTCGCGACGGCGGCGTGATCGTCGGGTCCCGGTGATTCGGACTCAGGGAGGCGCTCCGGTTTGCGACGATTACACTCGCCGCCAGCCGTCTTCGCTTCGGCGTCAGTCCGATCCTCCTCCCATCGCCTTCGCCGCGCGCGCTTCGAGCTCGTCCGGCGGGACGTCCTCGACGTGGGTGGCGATGTACCAGTGGTAGCCGAACGGATCCTCGATGCCGCCGGTGCGATCGCCGTAGAACTGGTTCGCGACCGGCCGCGTGAGCTTTGCGCCGGCAGCGACCGCCTGCGCGACCCGTGCATCGACGTCCTCGACATAGACCATCAGCGAGATCGGCGAGCCGCCGATCGTGCGCGGGCTTTTCTGGCCCGTGTCCGGGGACTCGTCGGCGAGCATGACCGGCGAATCGCCGATCCTGATCTCGGCATGCCCGATCTTGCCGTCGGGGCCCGGGCAAGCGCATCAGCTCGACGGCGGAGAGCGCCTTCTTGTAGAACTCGAGCGCGCGCGCCGGCGTCGTCGACGATGAGATACGGCGTGACGGAATGATAGCCCTCGGGAATCGGTTTCACGGCCATGGTGTGTCTCCGAACGATTGCAGGGTGGAAAAACGGGACCCTAGGCCGGCCAGTGCTGGGCGAAGACCTGGGCGACCTTGGGATGCGCTTCGATGCGCAACAGCGTTTCATGGAACGCAGGTCGCGCTTTTTGCAGATGCGGCCGCGACCCCGACCATTTCGATACGACGGCAGCGAGCAGATCGAGCGCGCCGAGCCGCTCGCCGCCGAGATAGGGACGCGCTGGAAAGAGGTCGGCGAACATCTCCCAGTGCCGGTGCAGCCGCGCGCGCGTGCCGGCGCGAATGCGTTCCTTCACGGGCTCGTCGCTGTCGGCGTCGGCGCACCAGCGCTCCGGAAAGTCGATGACGCTGATCGCCGCGTAGCAGTTGGCCGCGATGAACACGAGGCCGCGCACCGCCTGCGCGCGTGCGGAGAGGTCGCGCGGGAGCAATCCGCTCTCCGGATGTGCGCTCGCCGAGATGGATCAGGATCGCCGCGCTTTCTGAAAGCGCGCTGCCGTCGTCCAGCACCAGCGTCGGGATCTGTCCCAGCGGGTTCAGCTTCAGGAGCTCGCCGAACGCGTCGTTGGTTTCCCACGATGCCGTCTCGATGACGCGATAGGGTTCGCCGATGATCTCGAGCGCCGCCTGCGCCGACGCCGAGCCCGAGCCTTTCTTGCCGTAGAGCGTGTACATCGCGCCTCCTCTAATCGATTGCCAGACCTAGGTGACGAAGCCGATCGGCCGTGCCTCGGACTCGGGTGCCTGCATGAGTTCGCGAATGGCGTTGACCAGGTCCACAATCACGCGATCATGAGCCCCCACTCGGCGTTCCAGCTCATCGAGCTTGGCGGCCACCTCTCTGTTCGAAGCCAGCAATTCGCGCAACTGCACGAAGACGCGAACGACATAGATGCTCATCTCGACGGCACGTACGGAGTTGAGCACAGTGGCAGCCATGATGGCGCCATGTTCGGTGAAAGCGAAGGGAAGCTTGCGCCGGCCGCCCCAGCTTGATGTCGCAAATTGCGACTTCAAGTTGCCGAATTCATTCGCGGTAAGCTGGAACATGAAATCGCCTGGGAATCGCTCACGATTGCGGCGCACCTGCTCGTTCAGGCGTCGTGTCTCCACCCCGTAGAGCCGCGCAAGGTCCATGTCGATGAGCACTTTTTGCCCTCGCAAGACACGGATCGCCTGCACGATGCGTTCGGCAGGCCGAAGGAGTGCGGATTGGCCGGTCATTGCCGCTACTCGATTCCCGTATCGAGGCTCGGCGCTACTCGTCTTCCCAGTAGCCAACGCCGAGGTTCTCGCGGCCGATGAAGCGGAACGTCTGCGGCTTGCCGTCCGGGCCGGCGGGGAACTCGGCGAGCACGCCGAATTTGCCGCTGTCGGGGTATTCGGCGATCTCGGGCGAAAGCTTGGTGCTGACCGCGAGATACCGCAATTCGGTGGCGCCGGTGTTGACGATCTGGTGCGCGGTCTCCCTGCCTCCCGGCGGACAAGCAATCACATCACCCGGTCGGATCGGATAGACGACATTGCCGATGCGAATTTCGCCGGCGCCGTCGACGACGAAGAACATCTCCTCGTTGATGCGATGGTTGTGGAACGGAAACGCACGCTTGCCCGGCGGCACGGCAGTGAGGTTGTAGCCCAGCTTCTGCGCGCCGAGGCGTGAAGCGATCGACCCCATGCGCGCATCGTAGTGCTCGGCAGCAGGACCGGTGGCGGCAAAAGCCGCGGGGCGTGGCTGCAGATCGATGTCGGCGAGGTTGAGAATGGGATGCGGCATGGGATCTCCTCGATGGCAGAACGCGGTTCGAAGCAGCCGGCAGCGAAGTAAAAGAAAGAGAGCCGGATCCCGCGCCGGAAAGGAGCGCGGACCCGGCAAGCCTCAGTCAGGATCGGTTGTCGAGTTGCAGCAGGAGCGAGAGTCGGTCGTTGCGTGCGACGTCCTCCCACGGCCGGCCGGTCAGTGCGCCTTCGAGCGCCCACAGAAGGTTGAGCGACGCGCGCGGATCGCGCGAGCGCACGCGCCGATAGGCTTCGACCGAGCCCAGGTGGCGCAGCGTCTCGATCGACGTGATGCCCGCGGCAACGAGCATCCGCTTCGACACGGGGCCCAAGCCGCAGAGCGACGCGCCGAGGATCTTCGCCCCGCCGTCCGTGGCCTTCGCCTTCCGTCGCGCCGGCTCGGGCGCCGCGCGCGAAACGTGTTTCGCGAGCGTGCGCTTGCGTTCGGCCGTGTACTTCCACCACGGCCGCGCGGGTGCGCCCTCAATGAACCGCACCACAGCGATGAACGTGTCGAGCAGGCACGGGTCGTGACGCTTGCCGGTGATGCGGTTCAGCTCGTCATAAAGCGCATACGGGTCGCGCCCGACGAGCTCGCGCGGCGTGCGGATGCCGAGGCGCACGAAGTCGGCGGCGATCGCCGCGCCGACATTCGGCAGATCCTCGAGCGCGGTCATGCGCATCCGGCTGAGCGTGGTCTTCATCGTTTCACCAGCCCCTTCCGCCGCGGATCAATCCCACCGCGACGCCTTCGATTGCAAAACCCTTCCTCGGGTCGACGGCGATCGGCGCGAAGTCGGGATTTTCGGCCACCAGCAGCACTTCGCGCCCGCGTCGTTTCAGCCGTTTGACGGTAACTTCCTCACCGAGCCGTGCGACGACGACCTGACCCGAGCGCGCTTCGTCCGTCTTGTGCACGGCGAGGAGATCGCCGTCGACGATGCCGGCATCCTTCATCGACTGGCCGCGCACTCGCAGCAGGTAGTCGGCGCGCGGCGCGAAGAGATCGGGATCGATCCGGTAGTTCGCTTCGACGTTTTCGACGGCGAGGAGCGGGCTGCCTGCCGCCACGCGGCCCACCAGCGGAAGCGCACCCTGCACCGGCATGCCGGGGATGTCCCTGAGGCGCAGGCCCCGCGACGCGCCGGGCGTCAACTCCAGCGCGCCTTTTTTCGCCAGTGCCTGCAGATGATCTTCGGCCGAGCTGGCCGTCGAGAAGCCCAGCCCTGCGGCAATCTCGGCCCGGGTGGGGGGCATGCCCGTCGCTTCCAGGTGGCCGCGGATCCAGTCGAGGATCTGCTGTTGCCGGGGGGTCAAACGCGCGGTAAGACGCGGGGCTTCGGCCGGATCGGCCGAGACCCGTTTCAGGTGAGCGAAAGGTCGGCGGGAGCGGGGCGGCATTGTCCGGGTACCGTATGGATATTCGGTACCGGGATTATAGACGGCTATGGCATTCCGTCAAGGGGCCTGGCTGGCCTTTCAGTTGGTCCGATGGTTCTCGATGTCGTACGGATCCCATCGGTTGTAGGAATAGCTATGGTAGTAGCGATGCCGATACGCATCATGGTCATAGTCGCGATACGAATAATGGCGGTCGCGATAATCGGCATCGTGATACGCCGGGGTCACCACGCAACCGGCGAGCCCGACGCCAAGCGCCAGCGCTGCAACGAGAAGCTTGGGTCTCATGTTCGCGTCCTCCGATTTGTCGTGCAAAGTCACCGCCGATACACGCCCATCCTGTGGCAAAAATTTCCGCCAAGCCGTTCGACTTGCTATCTATGTAGACTCGCAGGGTGCGAGCGCGTTCCCGTAGGCGCGGGACTACAATGGACAACTGCATCCGGGTATTTGCAGTGAACTCACTGCGACAAGGAGCCCTCGCGATGAACGAAGAAGCCCTGAACCTCAGCATTCGCAAATTTCTGAAGATGGTCGGCGTCAGCTCGCAGCGTGAGATCGAGCACGCCGTGGCCAAGGCGCTTGCCGATGGCGCCATCGCCGGCTCCGAAGCGTTTCCGGCGCGCGTGACGCTCGAGATCGGCCGTCTGAGCCTGCAGGTTCATTTCGATGGCGAGATAAGACTGCAATAGGGCCGCGACTTCCACGGTGCGCCGCATGCCCGTAGGACGCCATGCGCCGCGCCGTCGGCGAAGCGCCGAATTTGCCGCGTGCCGAGCCGGTGGCTGAAACCCCGATTCGAACCTCCGGTCTACTTATCGTGACGCGGGGGATCGAACGAGCGGCGCGGCCCCGCGCGAAAAATCGGAGGACGCCATGAAACTTCGCAACGTCGTCGCAACATTGCTGCTCACGATGGCTGCCGCCTCGGCATCGACGATCGCAGCGGCGCGAGCGGACGTCGACTTCAATCTCAGCATCGGTCCGCCGCCGGTGATCGTCGAGCCCGCGCCCCCGCCACGCGTGGGGTATGTCTGGGCGCCGGGCTACTGGGCCTGGACCGGGCATCGGCACGTCTGGCACAAAGGATACTGGGTGCACGAACGCCGCGGCTATGCATGGGCTCCCGATCATTGGGACCATCGGGGCGATCGCTGGTACTTCAATCACGGCCACTGGGAGCGCTGACACGCGCATCGGCGGTGTAATCGTTCGCCGGGGCCGGGTCCGGATGTCTCGGGGTGCCCGGAGGAGTTGGCAACCGAAGCGAGCCCGGCCCCCCGAGTGGCCACGACGCGATCTCGTGGGCGTTGTTCATGATGCTTTGCGCATGTGAAGGGGTTGCCGCTATTTGCCATCGGCACGCACTTGCATGACCGGCGCGGCGGAGCGGCGACCGATCCTCAGTTCGAGTCCCTCCGCTGTCCAGTTGAAACGAGCCGTCCGCTACCACCACAGCTAAGCGTCCGGCTGCGCGCATCAAATTGGTGCGGAAGATGAATGTTCGCTTTGAACCTTCGGGCTCAGGCACAATCTAGGTATTGTGCATTGCACAATCACGAGGAGAAAACCGATGAGATCTGACGTGTCATGAGGACGCCGAACGGGTCGGAATGCCCGCTGCACATGCCCCGGCGCCCACCGTTCGATTCAGCACCGATGATGCTCTGCGAATCTCTCGCAACCTGCCGCGGACGAGCGTGGATGCCGCATGGGCCATGGTCTCCTACGCCGCCAACCGGATGGTTGCGGACCAGGTCCGGAACGCTCACGCATGGGGTGGGCTTCGCCGGGACGCATTCGAAGAACCTATTGGAGGCGAGCGAAAAGATGCAACGATGGTCCCTCCCGCGATGGGCTCGCCGTTGCCGCGCGGGGCTGCGCGGTGCTCGCCGAGGGCATCATCGCGGCGGCGAACCAATGGGGGCGTCGCTACGGTCATATCGCGTTCGCACTACCCTTGCCGGAGCGCGAGGGTTGAAGCGTCGAAACCGCGAGTGGATCGCATACTTCCGCACTGCAGACCCGGCCACGGGTCGGGCCTCGACCGGCCGGCGATTCGGCGCGCAGGGCGGTAGCCTGAACGGTTGGACCGCAGTCATGCGGCATCGATGGGACCCCCCTTCTGCCGCCAGGAGCGGATGCATCGGACGACGGGCGAAGACGGCACGCGCCATCGCGGTCGTCCTCGCGGGGTCCGCTCGAATGCCGGAGCCGCTGACGAAGAGCGAGCTCGCTCTCGCGACGCCCGAGAATCCAGCGCTGTTCCAACCCTATCATCGAGTGATGGACATGCCGTGGGAACGCGCGGTGGCATCGGTCGGCAATGCCGAACGGGCGATCGCGGAGATCGCCATTGCAGCCCTGAAAGCGCATCTCGCGCAACTGGCCGCCGCGGGCATCGCGATTTCGATGGTCGGGATCGTCGGTGCGCCCGAACGCGATCTCGCCGCGATCGCAAGTCCGCACCTCCGCGCGCCCGCGGCCGAGGGCGTCCTGTTTCGCCGGGCGCTGGAAACGGCAACCGCCGCGAATGGACTGCGCAGCATGCGGGTTCCGGAACGCGATCCCGGGGCCTTCGCGGCAGCCCGGCTCAAGGTGTCCGGAGCTGCGGTCGAAGATGTTCTTGCCCGATTCGGAGCGCGACTCGGTCGCCCTTGGCGGGCTGAGCACAAGGCCGCCGCCATCGCAGCTTGGCTCGCCCTCGCAGAAGCCCGCGGCAGCGATTCCGCGTGACGGCGACGATGCAAGCAATGGTTTGCGACGGCCCGGGTCGGCCGTTATCGTTGCGCCAACTGCCGCGTCCGGAACCTGCGCGTGGCCAGGTCCTGCTCGCGGTGCGCGCGTGCGGCGTCTGTCGCACCGACCTCCATCTCGTCGACGGGGAGTTGCCCGATCCCAAGGTGCCGGTGATCCCGGGGCACGAGATCGTCGGGACGGTCATCGGCCATGGCGAAGGAGTGGACGCCCCGCCGATCGGCGCCCGTGTCGGCGTCCCGTGGCTCGGCCGCACGTGCGGCCATTGCGACTTTTGCACGTCGGGCCGCGAGAACCTTTGTGCGGAGGCGCGCTTCACCGGATATCAGATCGACGGCGGTTACGCGGAATTCGCGCTCGCCGATGCGCGTTACGTGTTCCGATTGCCGGCCGGATACGACGACACGCATGCCGCGCCGCTGTTGTGTGCCGGACTGATCGGCTATCGCGCCTACGCGATGGCGGGCGACGCGCGCAGGCTCGGCATCTACGGTTTTGGGGCGGCCGCGCATCTGGTCGCGCAGGTCGCATTGGCGCAGGGCCGCACCGTCTACGCGTTCACCCGACCCCGGCGACGATGCGGCGCAGGCGTTCGCAGCGCGGCTCGGTGTCCACTGGACGGGTGGCAGCGACACCTCGCCGCCGACGCCGCTCGACGCCGCGCTGATTTTCGCCCCGGCGGGCGCGCTGGTGCCGGCGGCACTGGCGGCGACGGCGCGCGGAGGCCAGGTAATCTGTGCCGGCATCCACATGACCGACATTCCTTCGTTCCCTTATCGCCTGCTCTGGGGCGAGCGCCACCTACGGTCGGTCGCCAACCTTACGCGGCGCGATGGCGAGGCATTCCTCGCCCTTGCGGCGACCGTCCCGCTTCAGGTCCACGTCGAGCCCTATCCGCTGTCCGGCGCGAACGACGCGCTTGCCCGCCTGCGTGCCGGCAGGATCGAAGGGGCGGCGGTATTGACGCCGGGAAGCTGACGGCGTCGAATAGCAAGCTGCCCGTCTTTTCCACGCACCAAAGGAGCGCTGACCATGGCTGCGAAATCATCGTCGAAGTCCACCGCCGCATCCGCCGCGCGCAAGCCCGCCAAGAGGGCGAAGCCGCGCGCGCGGGCCGCACCGCAGGCGACAGCCGGGCGCCGCCAAGAAGATGGCGGACATGTTCAAGATGCCCGATCCGGCGGAGCTCGCGAAATACGCGAAGACGCTTACGCCGCAGCAGGCGTTCGAACTCTATCGGGCGAACGCCAAGCTCGCGCTCGAGGTGATCGAGAACGCGATCGAAAGCACGGCCAAGCTGCGCAAGCTGCAATTCGAGGGCGAGGAGCAGGCGCGTTCGATGCAGAAACGGACGGCACGCAGCGCAGCCGAGGCAGGCGACGTGCAGTCGCTGATGGCGGTGAGCCAGAGCGCGGCACAGGAGGCCGTCGAGCAGTCGATGCGCTACTGGAGCCAGATGTTCGACCTGATCGTCGAGATCCAGAAGCGCCTCTTTGCGCTGGTCGAGAGCCAGGCGGCGGGCCTGCCCGGGGCGAAGGAAGCCAAGGCAGCGCTCGCGATGATGCCCGATCTCACCAAGATGCAGAACGTCGTCTCGGCGATGCAGGGCGTGATGTCGTCGGGTGGCACCGCGTTCGACCAGATGCAGAAGGTGATGGGCGATTTTGCCCGGATGACCGGCATGCGTCGTTGAGCGCGGGGCAACCCGGCGGAATAGCCGCCAGCGGAGCGATGTTCTACGTTAGGATTGCGGCGCAGGGGGGTGGCCGCAATCGGTCGCGCGGAGCTCTTCCCTCTACATGAAGTCCATTGTGTCCGGGAGCATGCCCGGGGCCCTGCAACGGTGGTCCGCTTCCACAACAAACTCGAGGAGACTCACATGCATCAGGTTTCGAAATCGGCTTGGCGTCCATTGGCAGCGGCGATCGCGCTAAGTTTGTCGGCCGGGTTTTCTGCCGCCGCGTTCGCCGGCGACGTCAAGGTCACGCTGTCCGGCGATCAGGAAGTGCCGCCCGTGAAGACCGCAGCAGCGGGGAGCGGCACGATCACGATCGGCGACGACATGTCGGTCAAGGGCAGCGTGATGACGACGGGCATCACGGCCACCGCCGCGCACATTCACCTGGGCGCAGCCGGAAAGAACGGGCCGGTCATCGTGCCGCTGACCAAAAGCGGTGACAACGGTTGGGCCGTCGGCGCAGGCGCGAAGCTCACCGCTGACCAGATGAAGGCCTTCAAGGCCGGCGATCTGTACGTCAACGTGCACAGCACTGCGAATCCGGGCGGCGAGATCCGCGGGCAGCTCAAGCCATAACGTCGCAACCGGGGTGGAGGATCGGGGTCGGGCGCGCGCCTGACCCCGATTTTTTCCGGGCTCCACTGGCGGGGGGCGCCGACTCTCCGGGCTCGGAACTCGCCGCAGCTGCGTGCAGCGAGGCGCGCAATGCCTGCCGATCCCGTCGGGATTTCCCTACACCCCTATCGGCGATCTCTTATATATGCCGATACGCCCTTCTCATACGCTAAGCAAAGGATTGGGGCGCGACGTCGTAGGAGATGGCGGTGGATGCGTTGGGTTTGGCCTATCGAATCTATGTCGTCGAGGACTCGCCTATCCTGCTGCGGCTCTTGCTGGAAATACTGGTCGGCATTCCGGGCGCGTTCATCGTGGGTCACTCGAGCCGCGCCGAGGTAGCGATCTCGGAGATTGGCCAGGGCATCCCGCACGCGATCATCGTGGATCTCATGCTGCAGAGCGGGAGCGGGTTTGACGTGCTGGACGCAGTGGCGCGCCAGGGCGCCAATGCGCCGGTTGCGATCGTGCTGACGAACTTCACGATGGCGCCCTACCAGGACCGGGCCAAGAGCCTGGGGGCAGCCTATTTCTTCGACAAGAGCACCGAAATACCGCAAATGGTCCGTGTCCTGAACTCCCTGGTTCGAGAGCATCAATACCGGGCCGATTCGAATCGGAGTCATGGTTGATGTCGGCCGACATGAATACCACTACAGCGACTGCAGTAGAAGTGTGCAAGGTCCTCGACGCGCTCTCTGCGCTCGCCATGGATTTGTCATGTCATTGCGACGTTCCGCCCGACACGTTGATTCTGTCCGCGCAGAAGACTCGTCAAGCGTGCGACGCGATCGAGGAGGGCGTATCCGCGTTGAAGTCGATCCTGCACATTTCCGAAGCGGCCGGCGGCGGGCCCATTCCGCCTGCGGTCAAGCATCAATTGGATGGGAGCGGGCCGCCCGGCTGACTTCGTCGATGTACCTCGTCGCCGCGGAACGCGACGACGCGTCTCGGTCCCGAGGTCCTGGGTCAACGGCCCCGGCAGGTGCGGACAGCATCCGAGCGCGATGACCGTCCGCCCAGCCGGACACTCGGCGGGCACCGCCCAAAACCGCGCCCACCAATGGCCGATCCGCCCGCCGGCAAAGCACGGGCGGGCGGACAATGGACGGCTAGAAGGCGTTTACGATCGACCCGCTCGCAGTGACCGGCGCCGAGCCCGGCGGCGATCCCTTCTTGTAGACGCGAACCTCGTAGGTATACGTGAGGTCATTCGTGTTCAGGTTATCCATTGGAAAGCGAGTTGCCGAGTGCACCCGCAGGGGAAACTGCGTGTGCGAGCCCATCGCGTTGGCCCCTGTGATAACGACACTGTCGGCGCGAAACTCGTAGTCGGGGCTATCGACAAGCTCCCAAGCAAGCGTAACGCCGGATATCTTCTTCTGCATCCGGAATTCGTTCCCGGTAAGAGTTGCCACGGGCGTCCCGGACGCGTTAGGCGCGACCCGCACGTAGGTCCAGCACCAAGATGAAAACACGCAGGTATAACCGTTGTTCGCCGTTTGCGGTTGGTCGGCGGTAGCGCCCTGGATGCCGCCGAACAAAGCTGCCGCGATGACTAGGCCCAGTGCAGTCTTGCGAATCATTGTCGATCTCCTTATTGAGGCAACTCCTACCACCGAAGCCCATGTGACAAGATCGGGCAACTGTCAACCCGAGCCGTTAGCTTCGGCTCAGGACACGAACATCTAACCTCCGTGGGGCATATCTTCGTATTGACCGTGTCAAGCGTCAACCGGCGGCCGCCGGGCCAACGAGCGAGCACCAGCACGAGGGCAGGAGTCCGCTTGAATCCGATCACCCCTGCAATCGCGACTGCAGCCAAGTGATCCGCGCGGACGCGGCTGCGCCGCCCGCATCCCGCCATCGAAAGGGGTCCACCCCGGCCAGATCGATGAATTCTCATGGCTCACGACTAGACTCAGCCGGTTGCACGTTTTCTCACACGTTCTGGGGCAGCAACTCGCCGCGCGCCGCCGCGTCACGCAGGCGGTCAATCATTCGCGTAGGCGCGCTTCGTCGCGATGCCGGCTCGCAAATCGCTAGTTCCGCCCACCAGGGAGCGGTTGCGGTGGCGTCCGGGGTCTGGATTTACCAGGTCACTGACAAGGGCCTGGCGCTCGAGCCTACAGTAAAAGGAACCAAGTATTACAAGGACGGTGACCTGAACTGACACGCCCGCCGTCGAAGCAGCAAACCTTGATCCACCTCAGTAAACGACCTTTCGCGATCGCGTATTTTCGTCCGTTACGGCAATTATCCGGGAGCGATCCCCCCGGAGTTCCTTCCCGAAGTAGTCCCGCACCGAGCGCCGCGACAGAAGGCCGGGGCTGGTTTGCAAACCTCAGGAGACGAACGATGAGAACGAAGGCGACATGGCTATGCGAAATCATTGTGTTGGTCGCGTTGGGGCTCGCCTTCGCGGGCGCACCCTTGGCACAGACGACGACCACCGTCAACGTGCGCAATTTCGAGGTGATCTCCGTCGATGGCAACAAGCTCATCGTGCGCGATGAGAAAGGCGCGCAGGAGATCACGGTGCCGGACGATTTCCGCTTTACGGTCGACGGCAAGAAGATGTCCGTATCGGAGCTGAAGGCGGGGATGAAAGGCACGGCGACCATCACGACCACGACCACGATCAAGCCGGTCGTCGTCACCGAAGTGCGCGAGGGAGAAGTGCTGCGCGTGTCGGATGTCTCGATGGACTTGCATTTGGCCGATGGCAGCTACCGCCGGTTCACCCAGGGGCAGCTGGACACCAAGGGTGTCCAAATCGTCAGGGATGGACGCCCGGTCCGGATCGCTGATATTCACCGCGGCGACAAGCTGACGGCAACGATCGTCACCAGCGGCCCGCCCACGGTCATTACCGAGAAGGAGGTGGACGCGACGCTTGCCGAGTCCAAGCCGGAACCGACCACGACACAGGTGCCGACGACAGCAGACGCAGCGAAGCCCGCGGCCCCGGCCGCCGCTCCTCAGCCGAGTGCCACCCAGCCCGCATCGCCACCGACCGAACAATCTGGTCTGGGGCTGACGTGGTACGTAGTGATCGCCGTGCTCGTCGCATTGGTCCTGTTTTTCTTCGTGCGCCGGCGAAAGGAGAGCTAGACGGCCGGTGAACGTGATTTTCGAGTCGACGTTAACGAGCGGCGACCGCGCGAGCGCGACGGCGAGGATTCCACTATTCATTAGTTCCAAGGAAAAGCACATGCGCAAACTATCCGCCGGTGACACCAAGCAGAGCGGCCGTCAAGAATCACGTGACGTCAGATCGGGAGAAGCGCCAAAGAACTGAGTTCCGCAAGTGCGGATTTCAGTTGCATTGGGTTCTCGCTGCAGCCGAGTCTGCCGAGGGAGAGATGCATGAATCCGTACAACAAGCACGAGACTGAACTCGAGCCCCGCGGCACCTCGGGTCTCCTCGATGTCCTCATCCGTGCCGGACTCATATCTTGGTTTGGCAGCACTTTGCTATCAGGTCTTTTCGCCCTTCCTGACGATGATGGTATGGGCGCTTATCCTGGCCGTTACTCTCTACCCCCTGCAACAATTCGTCGCTGCGAAGGTTAGGAGGCAAGCAGGGCCTTTCGGCGAGCTTGATCGTGATCCTGGGGCTCGTTTTGATCGTTGCCCCGACCGCCATACTGATGAGTTCACTCGGCGACTCGGTCCATCAATTGATCAACGATGTTCAGAATAATGCACTGGAGATCCCCGCCCCGCCCGATTCCGTCGCGGGGTGGCCCGTGGTCGGCAAGAAGGTCCATGCGATCTGGTCGCAGGCGCACGACGACCTTCCGGCACTTGTCCGGAGCATGCAGCCGAAGATCGGGGATCTGGCAAAGTCCGCTGTTGCTTTCGTCGCCAGCATCGGCGGTGGCCTTCTGAAGTTCCTCGCCTCCTTCATCATCGCTGGCATCCTCATGGCCTTCGGTCAATCGGGCAGCCGTGGAAGCCTCGCGATCTTCGAGCGTGTCGCCGGCCCCGCGCGGGGCGCCGAGTTCGCAAAGCTCGCAACGGCGACCATACGGGCGGTGGCACAAGGCGTCATCGGTGTCGCCTTCATTCAAGCGATCATCGTTGGCCTTTGCCTGCTGGTCGCCGGTGTGCCGTGGGCCGGCGTCCTGGCGGTGATTGTTCTGGTGCTCGGCATCGCCCAGGTGCCGGCGCTGATCGTCACGTTGCCGGCGATTGGCTACATCTGGTGGCTCGGGGACTACGGGAACGTCGAGGCGATTGTTTATACCGTGCTGATCTTTGTCTCCGGGATGGCTGACAACATCCTCAAGCCGCTGATGCTCGGCCGAGGGGTCGACGCGCCAATGCCGGTCATCCTGCTCGGGGCGCTCGGCGGCATGGCGACCGCGGGAATTCTTGGAATGTTCGTCGGAGCCACCCTCTTGGCGCTGGGCTACCAGCTGTTCACGGGTTGGGTGGCGGTCAATCGTCAATCAGAGGCATCTCGTCAAGCGGCCGACGCCGGGGCAAGCTGACGGTTGCTTGCTATCGCACGGGTTCGGTTTCGTCGAGAGGAAGCGCGTCTCGCCGCATGCATTGTTCCAGCTTGTCTAGCCTCGCTTCATAACTAGCCGTTCGCGGCGCGTGCATGCAACGGCGAATGCTTCGCCTCCTCTACTCAACAGTCTGCGAGCTTTGAACGTGCTTTCGCGTTACGTCTTGCGTGGCTTCGCGGCAGGCGTGACGGCAGCGGATTGGCGCGGCCTGCGGATGCGCCTCATGGCGGACTTGACGGTTGAGGACTTGGGTTGCTTCGTGGTTTCTGACACGGGATTGGTAGCGGACCTCAAGTTCTTGGCGACCCCGACGATCGCTCCGATGGCTGCTCCTGCCGCGGGGCCAAGGATCGGCACCGGGATCCCCACCGCAGCACCGATTGCGGCACCCGCCGCAGCATCCTTGACCATGTCGTGCTTCGCTGCGGCCTTGGCCAGCGTTCCGGCCCCTTCTGCTACCTTTGATGCGGCGCTCTTGGCTTTGGCGGCAGCGATCTTCGCGTCTTCGTGATCGAGACTGCCGTCCTTGTTCAGGTCACCGACGAGCACGGCAGCCTTCTTCCCCGCAGATTTGGTGGCGGCTGCGATCCGCCGGCCAGCCGATCTGCTCATTGCTAGCGCAGTGCGCTCCGCGTCCTTCAAGTCGTTGCGGGTCGTGGTTCCAGCGACATCGACGGGATGCCCCGATGAATCATGGGAAGCGGGTTTGCTCGTTGCACCTGCGGCCGCGAAAGGTTTCTTGCTCATTCGCCAACTCCACACGCTCGTCTAGACCCAAAGCTCACACCATGCAAAAGCGGCGACCGGAAGCAGCTCGAGCAATGGCACGGCTCTCGTTGCGAAAGCATGCCCTCTTCGTGAAGGGCGCAGCTGTCGAAGATCAGGTCGACTTGTCGTCTGTCGGCTCGTGCTGCGGCATCGACGCAGAGAGATTCCGCCTCCGGTGAGCCGTGTTCGACCGAACCACTCACGTATCTTTTCTGAATTTCGCCAGCCAATGCTCCATCTGCTTGCCTGCGGCCTCTCGGCCGCCGAGTCCGAACGACAGGGCGACGGCCACTGCCACCGCCCCGAAGGTCAGCAGGAACGCGAGGTTCACGATGTCGTCGGCGATACCCATCGCACGCAGCCCCATCGCGATGACCAGGCCCAGGATGGCAACCCTGGCGATGCCGGCGAGGCTCGCCGAGTTCGTGGTGTCGGCGCGCTCAATCGCGTTGTGCGCGAGGTTGGCCAGCCAAAAGCCAATAACGAGGATCGTGGCGCCAAGGAGGATGTTGCCGCCAAATCTGATGAACAACGTGACGACGTCGCGAACCTGGCTGAATTCGAGACGGTTCGCCGCTTCCACGGTCGCAAATAGCATGGCGAAGAACAAGATCAGCATCGATACCAGCCGCGACGGCTGCCCGCCCCCGGCGAAGATGCCCGAGAGGCCGAGCTTCTGCGGCAGCGTGTCGAAGCCGATGCCGTTCAACAGGCGCCCGAGCAGCCCGGCGGCAAATTTGGCGACGTAGTAGGTGACGACGAGGATCAGCGCTGCGGCAATGATGTTCGGAACCGCCGCGAGCACCTTGCCCAGCATGTCGGTCGCAGGTCTCGAAATCGCGTCGATCTTGAGCGCATCGAGGGCGGCGATCAGCGCCGGCACGAAGACGAGGATCAGCACGATGGTGCCGGCGACTTGCGAAATGCGCAGCGTCGGTTCGAGTCCCAGACGGTGCGCGCCCTGATCGGCGCCGGCGGCGGCGAGGATGTTGGTCACGAGGCCCGCAAGCACTTTTCCGAGCAACCACCCGGCAAAACCGATGAGGAGCGCAGCGACCAGATTCGGCAGTATGTCGAGGATCTTGGCTACCATCGCCTTGACCGGATCGAGCAAGCCGCCCAGGTCGAAGACATTGAGGATCCCGGGCACGAACAGGAGAATCACCAGCCAGAAGAGCATGTTGCCGACGCTCTTGCGCATTGGCTGCATGCCGGCGTTGGCCGAGAGCTTTTCGTCCAGGCCGCTTGCATCGAGCACGCGGGTGACGATGGCGCGCAATGCGACCGCGACGAGCCACGCGAAGAGCACGAGCAGCACGCCCGCGACCAGGCGCGGCAGATAGGCGGCGATCTGTTTCACCAGGACCTCGAACGGCCCGGAGGCGAGCGTCAGGTCGAGCGAATTGAACATGCCGATCAGCGTGATCAGGATGATCAGCCAGAAGGCCCCGGCAGCCAGCCCCGTTTCCAGGTCTAACTTCTGCTCGGAGACCTCCGCGATCCGCTTGTTCAGGCGCGCCACACCGAGCAGCCGCCGGACTCCCGCCCGCACGAAGACGGCCACGATCCAGCCGATGATGAGGATGACGATTGCGCCGAGGATGCGAGGCGCCTCCGCGCCCAATGCGGTTCCTAGCGAACTGCCTATTGCCGAGAAGTCCATGTTTCCCCCCTGCGAGGTGTCGGTAAATCCCCCAAAGCCCGCGACGCCGCCCGAGATCCGGGCCGCCAGGATGCGGCCCTATGACAAAGGCCGACGTATTGAAGACGTTACTGCGATACCAAGCTCCGGCTTGACCGAATGGGCCCGGACCGCCCAGCGCGCGTCTCAGTTCAGGTCACTGTCCTTGTAATACTTGGTCCCCTTGGCGGTGAGCTCGAGCGCCAGGCCCTTGTCCGTGACTTGGTAGATCCAGACTCCCGGCCCCACGGCAAGAGCGCCCTGGTAGGCGGACCCTTTGTCCCCGCTCTTTGCCGCAGCAGTTGCCTGTCCGCCGAACTCCCAGCCGGAGTTGATGAAGTCGTTGAGCGCCTTTTCGGTTTCGAACACCCAGACAACCTGGAACTTCTTCACCCCAAAGCCTAGGCCGGCTTGAATCTCGGCCATCTTCATGTACGTCGTCGCCTTGGTCTTGTTGTTGACCGCGACGCCCTCGCCCGAACCGCCCCCGGCGACGAGGATCTTCATGCCGAAGTTGCTGAACGCGGCATAGCCTGCCGCCGACCCAACGGCCTTGCGCGCCGACGGCTCCACCTTGTACACGGCGGCGAGCGCCTCCTGCGCCGCCTTGCGCACCTCCGCCTGCTCTTCCGCCTTGCTCGCGCCGAGCGCGATGCCGGGTGCCACCAGCGCGAAAGCCATTGCCAACACCATCATGCGACGATTCATGGTCCCTCCCTTCACTGGTCGTGTCGATCGACTTGCCGGGAATCGCGGCGACATGCGCCGCGAAGATTGAGTACTCTGCCACTCGGAGGTGTCCTTGACAAGCTGCGAGCCGCCGCGGAGCGCCCTTCGAAGATGCAGCGTTCCGGCCTCGGCAGCACACCAGGGAATACGCTTACTGGCAACACCAGGCGTTGCGGTCGTTAGCCCGTTTGGACCCAGGGGGTGGCTGCACGGTCGTGCGAGGCGCTCAGCGATGACGCTGTCATGGTCGAGATTCCCGGCCCGGCGCGTTTGAGGGCCCCGCAGGATACTGCGTAGCCCTTCGCGCGATCGCTCGATCACTCGGTCCGCTCGGGCAAGGAGCGAGGTCGGCTCGAGCGCGGGGCATGTCGCTTCTCAGGGCCGGAACCAGGAATTGCCCACCACGAAATACACGGCGGTCGTCCGGGGCTGTGCGCCACATCGATGCCGGCGTGCAACCCGAATTTGCTTGCCAACTCGTAGCGGAAGCCAAATCCTCCGCTGCCGACGCTCTGTGTGGCGGCGAAGGTTTGGCGATTGGTTCGAGTCGTGCCGGCGCCGCCAAATGCAACAACGCTCCAGCGGCCGAAGAACTGCCAGCGCGCCTCGAGCTCGACCGACGCGGCCTGGTCACCCTGATAGCGTACCGCAGGCACCCCGCGCAGTTGTACGAAAGGTCGGAGGAAGAACGGCGTGCCATCCGATGACCATGCATAGTTGCCCCGCGCTCCAAGCGTCACGTCATCGGTGAGCGCGTGCCAGCCAATGAGCACCTGTTGGAAGCGCTCGAAATCGTCACTGGCGCCTAAGGCTTCGCGCGAGGCGAGCCAGGAAGATTCGGCATAGATTCCGCGGGTGGGCGTGAAGACGTTGTCGCGCGTATCGAACTCGACAATGGCAGTGGGCGCCGAGATCTTCACCCGGACCCGGTCGGCGAGGCGCTGAAAGGTGGCGTCCTCGCCTGGCTTGGGGTCCACGTCAGCGTAGACGTAGCGCAGGCCGAGGGCCCACGGGGACTTGGGTGCGAGTTGCCAGTTTGCCTGCCCGATAGCGGACCTTCGGTGATCATCCCGGCCGCGCAGAAATAGATGGCTTCAGATGCTGCCGTTGCACCGCCGCGAAGCGCTGGCACCGCAGCGGCAAACGGTGTCCCGGCGATGTCTGCTCGGTGACGCTCGACAGGTCGTTCAGGGTCGACTGCGGGCAAAGGCAACTCGCGGCCCGTTCCAGTCGTTCGACTTGGCCACGCGATAACTGACTCGGGCCGCTTAGCGATTCCGGGCCCAGTGATCGTCGTGGTGTGGCAATCCAACGCACCATCCAGCGTCGCGCCTGGCCGAGACACGCATACAGTAAAGGGGACTTGAACTCCCTAAGCCGGACAAGCCGGAACCAAACAGGTTAAAGTTTTCGGTCTTCCGGATTTCGTGTGGGTAAGCGGATGAGGGATCAGTGTGCACAGCCCGTTGGGTAGAGGTCGAGCTTCCCGCAGTGAAAGAGGATCGCGACGCGGTACTGCGCGAAGTTGCGGTAGCCCCGGGCGTTAGCTTTCGTGAGCTGGATGGTCGCATTGGTGGCTTCGGCCACCGCATTGGTGATGCGGTGCTTGGTATAGCCGAGCAGTCCGGGCAGATGGCGTTTCAAGGTCTTGGCGGCGTTGGCGATCGGGGCCAGGCGCGAGTGCGTGGCCCAGAAGTACCAGCGGTCGAAGAACTTCCTGGCCGAGGCGGCGTAGTGGTAGTCCCAGAAGTCGGCAAACGCCTCCTTGATCGCCCAAGCGCGGCCGACCTTGAGCGTGTCGAGCTTGAGGCTGTGGAAGCGCTCACGCTGGTGCGCGGTCCAGTTCTGCGGATTCTTCAGCCACAAATATTTCGTCTTGACCAGCGTCTCATCGCCCTCGCGCTTGAGTTCCCGCTGCTCGCGCCGGCGTACCAGATCCACCGCCTTGTTGAGTTCCTTGGCGCAGTGAAACTTGTCGTGCACGATCGCAGCTTGCGGCACCGCGGCGCGCGTGGCCTCGAGGTAAGGCTCCCACATGTCGACAGCGACCGCGGCCACGACTTGGCGTTGCGCCTCCGGAATCTTCGCCCACAGCGTATCGGCCGCCTTGCGGGTGCGCTCGGGAACGACTTCGAGCACCCGGCGGCCAGCCACATCATGCAATACCGAGACGTAGTCGTGCCCCTTGCCGAAGCTCTTCTCATCGAGCCCGAGGTGGGTCAAATCCTGCAGCGAACGCCGATCCAATCCACGGGCCACCGCGCGCTCCATGATCCGATCCACCTGATCCCAGGACAGTTCCGTCAGCCACTGCGCCTGAACCTTGCTGCGCACCGCCTTCAACACCTGGATCGCAAAGGCCTCAAACAGCTCGGTGAAGCGCGAAGCGTCCTCAGCCCAGGCTACCCGCACCTGCTTCACCCCGCATTGCACGCAATTCACCCGCGGCACCTCAGCGGTAATGAACGTCTTCCATTGCATGGTGTTCAGATGCCGCCAGCGCCGGGGACGGCAATCGTAGCGTGGACCCTGCTGCCCACAACTCGGGCACACCAGCGCCGCCGCCGCTCGCCAGCGCACCGCCACGGCAACCTCCCCCAGCGGACGATCGGCCGAAGCCTTAGTCACGCTCACAGCAGCCACCTCCCATGGCGCCGTCAAGCCGAGGAGGGTCTGGTAGAGCTCGGTATCGCGCATAGCGCGCAATACTCCCCTCAGCCCGATCACAATGGCAAGCTACCCACACGTTTGCCTGAAGACCGAAAGTTTTGGGCACACGAAGCGGATGGGCGAGGTGACGGCGATGGAACTGCTCACTGAACGCTACGCGGACCGGCTGACTGGGGTGTTGTCGTGCTACGACCGCATGGTGATCACTGGCACGTTGCCGGGTGTGTGCTTTGCCGAGGGCATGACGAGCTTCCTGCGCTCGCGTGGCATCCGCATCTTCGACTACCCGCAATTCGCGCTGCCGCTGCGCGAGCGCATCCGCGAGAACGCGCAGGCGCTGGCCGCGAAGCACGCTGCGACGATCGAATACGTTGCCAAGGCCCACCTCCGCAAAGAAGATCTGGTGGCCAAGGTGCTGGCCACCCGCGGCGAGGCGCCGGGACTGGTCCATGTGCTGTCGGCGATGGAGACCTGCGCGACCTACCGGTCCTGGCACGACAAGGGCAGCGGGCGCACCTTCCTGCGCCCCGACACCACCAAGTGCCTGCACTACTACTTCTACTGGATGGACCGAGAGCTGGGGCTGATCTATGTGCGGGTGCCGACCTACTGCCCGTTCCGGTTGCAGGTGTACTGCAACGGCCACGGCTGGCTGGCCCGCCGCCTGACGCGTGAGGGGATCGACTTCGCTACTGCCGACAACGCCTTTGTTCGCATCGCCGACTTCACCCGGGCGCAGGCCTTGGCCGATGGCCTCAATCCCGACCTCCTGCATCGGCACCTGAACCATTACGCCCGGCTGTGCTGCCCGGTGCTCGACGAGTTCGGGCAGACCTACCACTGGAGCATCATGCAGATCGAGTACTCCACCGACCTGCTGTTCAAGAGCGAACAAGTGCTGGCGCCGCTCTATGCGCAGCTGGCCCGCGAGGCGGTGCTCTCGGTCAAGGCCGAGCAGGTGAGCACCTTCCTGGGCAAGAAGATCACCCCGCAGGTGGCAGCCGAGATTGGCTCGCGCCTGAGTACGCGGATCGAAGGCACCTGTATCAAGCATAAGCTCGGGTCGTGCTCGGTCAAGCTGTACGACAAGTTCGCGCGTATCCTGCGCATCGAGACCACCACCAATGATGTCTCGTTCTTCAAGCACCACCGCAAGGTGGAACATCGCGGCGGTCACGCCACCCGCGAAGTCGCACCGCTCAAGAAGTCCATCTACAGCCTGATCGACCTGCGGGAGATCTTGCTCGCCTGCAACCAGCGCTATTTGGAGTTCCTCTCCAGCCTGGACGACCACAGCCCCGGCCAGCGCCTGCTCGATCGCGTGACCCACCCCAAGCCCGACGGCGAGCGCTCCTGCAAGGGCCTCAACTTCTTCGATCGCAACGATCAGGCTCTCCTGCGCGCCGTCCAACGCCCAGAGTTCAACATCCATGGCTTGGCGCGAGCTGATCTGCTGCGGCTGCTGCCCGCCATGTCGCCCTCCTCGCTGTCGCGGCAACTGCGTCGCTTGCGCGTCCTCGGATTGCTCAAGCGCGCGGCCAATACCTACCGCTATTACCTCACTCGCAGCGGTCGCTTGGTCATCGCCGCCTGCGAGCGACTGTCCACGTTCGCCATCACACCAGCATTGACTCGCGCTTGACTTCATCATCATCAATCTGTGCCAGATTGCAGAACGTTAAGGTCGTAAGAGACTATCGGTGCCTCGGCTGCGAGCTACGAATGCCTGAGCGAGCGCTCCCACGCCCGGCGGATCGGACGGCGTCCGTCGATATCATTGATCTCGTAGTCGTTTGCAAGGTTGCCGACGTCGAATGCCTGGCCCGACTTGGCCATGATGTCAGGATCCGCCGCGAGCGCCGCCACGACGCGACCGTTGAACCGCGGCGTCCATGCCAACGCGGCGTTCGGGAACCTGTCGGGGTGCGCCAAGACGCCTTCTGTCTGGGTCAACCGTGGCCAGACCGAGACGACGGCGACGCCATGCGCGCGCAACTCTTCGGCCATTGCTAGGGTGAGCATGTCGACGCCAGCTTTGACAACGTTGTACGAGACATGCCCCGTATACATGATCGCGCCGGCAGACGATACGTTGACGATCAGGCCACGGCTCTGCGGGATCATCATCCGTGCGGCGACGCCGCTCGCGACGAAGCTGGATCGGAGGCCCACGGCATGCATGTCGTCCCAGATATCAAGGGGCTGCTCCCAAAACTTGGTGTCTTCGGGTGGGCCGACATCGGTTGAATAGCTCGTCGCATTGTTGACGAGCAGGTCGAGGCGACCCTGCTCGTCGGCAAGCCGTTGGAACGCCCGCGCCGTTTCGGCGTCGTCGCGATGATCGCACCGAACCGCGATGCCGCAGCCGCCGAGCCTCGTGACCTCTTCCGCCACCGAGATCACTGAACCTGGCCGGTCGCTGTCGCCGTCACGGGCCGTCCGAGCCGTGACATAAACCGTCCAACCGTACTCGCCGAGACCCAAGGCCATCCCCCTCCCCACGCCTCGGCTGGCTCCGGTGACAAGCGCGACGGACCCCGATGGCTGAGCGTTCATCGCCGACTTCTCATGTTCCAACGGCTCCTGACTCGCAAACCATCGCTTAGAGATTCCGATAACCGCGGTCCAGCAGATCATCGACCAAGGTCGATTCGCACTTGCCGACATCAATGATGCGTGCATCGCGATTCGAAGCGACCTCTTCGATCAGTTGGAGCGATACCTCAGTGGGGACGATGCCAACTGACCTCGGTCGGCCGCCTGGTCTGATACATCTTTTTCGAATGCAGTTCGAGTCCACGATTTCGGTTCGTTTGCTAGCCTTCCTGCGACGGTGTTCTCAGAACCAAGTCTAGAACCTATCTGAAATTCGTTTTAGTCTCTTACGACCTTAAAGTTCTGCAATCTGGCACAGATTGATGATGATGAAGTCAAGCGCGAGTCAATGCTGGTGTGATGGCGAACGTGGACAGTCGCTCGCAGGCGGCGATGACCAAGCGACCGCTGCGAGTGAGGTAATAGCGGTAGGTATTGGCCGCGCGCTTGAGCAATCCGAGGACGCGCAAGCGACGCAGTTGCCGCGACAGCGAGGAGGGCGACATGGCGGGCAGCAGCCGCAGCAGTACTCAGCTTCGCGCCAAGCCATGGATGTTGAACTCTGGGCGTTGGACGGCGCGCAGGAGAGCCTGATCGTTGCGATCGAAGAAGTTGAGGCCCTTGCAGGAGCGCTCGCCGTCGGGCTTGGGGTGGGTCACGCGATCGAGCAGGCGCTGGCCGGGGCTGTGGTCGTCCAGGCTGGAGAGGAACTCCAAATAGCGCTGGTTGCAGGCGAGCAAGATCTCCCGCAGGTCGATCAGGCTGTAGATGGACTTCTTGAGCGGTGCGACTTCGCGGGTGGCGTGACCGCCGCGATGTTCCACCTTGCGGTGTGCTTAAGAACGAGACATCATTGGTGGTGTTTTCGATGCGCAGGATACGCGCGAACTTGTCGTACAGCTTGACCGAGCACGACCCGAGCTTATGCTTGATACAGGTGCCTTCGATCGCGTATCAGGCGCGAGCCAATCTCGGCTGCCACCTGCGGGGTGATCTTCTTGCCCAGGAAGGTGCTCACCTGCTCGGCCTTGACCGAGAGCACCGCCTCGCGGGCCAGCTGCGCATAGAGCGGCGCCAGCACTTGTCGCTCTTGAACAGCAGGTCGGTGGAGTTATAGATATCATGATGCTCCAGTGGTAGGTCTGCCCGAACTCGTCGAGCACCGGGCAGCACAGCCGGGCGTAATGGTTCAGGTGCCGATGCAGGAGGTCGGGATTGAGGCCATCGGCCAAGGCCTGCGCCCGGGTGAAGTCGGCGATGCGAACAAAGGCGTTGTCGGCAGTAGCGAAGTCGATCCCCTCACGCGTCAGGCGGCGGGCCAGCCAGCCGTGGCCGTTGCAGTACACCTGCAACCGAAACGGGCAGTAGGCTCGGCGCCCGCCGCATAGATCAGCCCCAGCTCTGGCGTGACGTCCCATCAGATAGAAGTAGTAGTGCAGGCGCTTGGTGGTGTCGGGCGCAGGAAGGTGCGCCCGCTGCCCTTGTCGTGCCAGGACCGGTAGGTCGCGCAGGTCTCCAGTTCGCCGACAGCACATGGACCAGTCCCGGCGCCTCGCCGCGGGTGGCCAGCCCCTTGGCCACCAGATCTTCTTGCGGAGGTGGGCCTTGGCAACGTATTCGATCGTCGCAGCGTGCTTCGCGGCCAGCGCCTGCGCGTTCTCGCGGATGCGCTCGCGCAGCGGCAGCGCGAATGCGGGGTAGTCGAAGATGCGGATGCCACGCGGCGCAGGAAGCTCGTCATGCCCTCGGCAAGCACCACACCCGGCAACGTGCCAGTGATCACCATGCGGTCGTAGCACGACAACACCCCCGTGCGCCGGTCCGCGTAGCGTTCAGTGAGCAGTTCCATCGCCGTCACCTGGCCCATCCGCTTGGTGTGCCCAAAACT
>CAVSFA010000017.1:0-532023 GCA_963727145.1 uncultured beta proteobacterium
ATAGTCGCCACGTATGGGCCACCTGGCACGTGATGGCCGGCACGAGCTTAGGCGAGCTGCAGGAGCTCGGCGCGTGGAAGTCCGAGGCGATGGTCAGGCGTTACGCTCACTTCGCCCCGGAGCAAATGCGCAGAGCGGCCGACCGACTTGCTACGTTTTGGCATACAGCTCCGAAAAAACCGGTGGTCGAAGCGCCACAAGCCGTTGAATCTTTGGTGCCGGCAGTAGGAATCGAACCCACGACCAACGGTTTACAAAACCGCTGCTCTACCAACTGAGCTATGCCGGCCCGGGCTGGATTTTACCCGCACCGGCGGGGGTCGATCGGCGGGCGTCACGCGCCGCGGATCACTTGATGACCTGAAGGTGCGACGGTCGCGGCTTCCCTTTGCCGTTCTCTTTGCCTTCAGCCGCGTCGCGGACATCTTTGTCGAGCGCGGCGTCGATGTCCGCTCCCGGCGCGGTCGCCGCGGATAGCGCTGCGACGGGATCCTGCGCGATGGTGAACGCGAAGCCGTAGCCCGTTTCCTTGGCGAAGATGCCGGATACCGCGCTCATCGGCACGGCGACTTCCTGCGACGTGCCCGAAAAGCGCGCGGAAAACCGCACCCAGTCGTTGTCGATCGTGAGTCGGCGCGTCGCCGAGTTGCTGATGTTGAGAACGATCTCGCCGTTCTTCACGAACGCCGCCGGCACGCGCGTCTGCGCGTTCACCTTGACGGCGAGATAGGGCGTAAGGCCGTTATCGGCGCACCACTCGCAGATCGCGCGCACGAGATACGGCTTGGCGGATTGCTCGGACATGATGGACGAAGATATTACCCCCGGCGCAGGCCGGGTCAAGTGACTCGCCGTCAAACGTCGTCCCGCCACCGCTGGACGGGCCCCACGGATTAGGCACTGGATCCCCGCCCGCGCGGGGGATGACGCATCCGTTTCCAATCGCGTCCGTCCTGCGGCGGGCCGCTCTTGGACGCATGCGTCACTTCCGCATCCCGCGCTCGGCCGAGGTCAGTGCTTCGGAGAAGGCCGGCCGGGAGAACAGCCGTTCGGCGTATTTCATCAGCGGGGCCGCCTGCTTCGGCATCGCGATCCCGTAGTAGTCGAGGCGCCAAAGGAGCGGGGTGATCGCGACGTCGAGCATCGAATACTCCTCGCCCAGCATGTGCTTGTGCTTGGTGAATACCGGCGCGATCTGCAGCAGGCTGTCGCGGACGAGGTTCCTCGCCTTCTCGATCTGCTTCTGATTGTTCCCTTCGAGCGCGTCGATGTGGACAAAGAGCTCCTTCTCGAACCGGTGGAGGAACAGCCGCGCGCGGGCGCGCATCACCGGATCGGCCGGCATCAGCTGCGGATGCGGAAAGCGCTCGTCGATGTACTCGTTGATGATGTTCGACTCATGGAGCACGAGATCACGCTCCACGAGCACCGGCACCTGGTTGTACGGGTTCATCACCGCGAGGTCCTCGGGCTTGTGGTCGAGGTCGACGTCGATGATCTGGAAATCCATCCCCTTCTCGTGCAGGACGATGCGGCAGCGCTGGCTGAAGGGGTCGGTAGTCCCGGAATAAAGCGTCATCATGGTTTTAGTCTCCTCGCCCTGGAGCGACAAATCGTTCTAGTTGGGGGCGGCGACAGTAACTTGCAACAGCGTTGCTACATTCGCGGCAGGCGGTCTTGCATCAGGACTCCGAGCGATCGAGCAGCAACGGCAGAATCGGCCCCGCTGCAGCTTTACGATCGCCGCTAGTGAACGTCCTTCCAGTATTCGCGCTTGAGCCAATACGCAAACACGAACAGCACGACGAGATAGAGCAACACCGCGAGGCCGATGCTGATCCGCTTGTTCCTTGCCGGTTCGGCCATGTAGTCCAGATAGTTGACGAGGTCGGCGACCATCGCCTGGTACTGCTGCGGCGTCAGCGCGCCCTTCTTGTCGAGGGTGACCGTTTCGACGACGAACTTGTTGTCCTTCGCCGGCGCGAGCAGCACGAGCCCCTTCACCGCGATCGCGGCCGCCAACGCGTCCTCGTGGCTCGGGTATTCGGTCGAGACGAGCCGGTTGACGCCCGCTTGCTCCCAGAGCACATGCGGCATGCCCACGTTCGGGAACACGAGATTGTTCCAGCCCGTGGCCGAGTTGTCGTCCTTGTAGAACCCGAGAAAATAGTTGTACAGCCAATCGGCGCCGCGGATCCTCGCTTCGACGGTCAGGTCGGGCGGCGGCACGCCGAACCACGCCTGGGCGTCCTTCGCCCTCATCGCCACCGTCATCGTTTCGCCGATCTTGTCGGTCGCGAACATCAGGTTGTCCTGGATCATCGCGCTGTCGATCCCGAGGTCGGTCAGCCGGTTGTAGCGCATGTACCGAGCGCTGTGGCAGTTGAGACAATAATTGACGAACGTGCGGGCGCCACGCTGCAGCGATTCGTCATCGAGCCGGTTGACGGGCGCCCGCTCGAGCCTCAGGTCGCTGCCGATCGACGCCCCGGCCGGTGGCGCGACAGCGCCGAAAAGCAAAACAGCCAGCAGCGCCGCGATCTTGTTCATCCCTTGACCCTCTCCGGTACGGGCTTGGTCTTGTCGCGCGCGGTGTACCACGGCATCAGGATGAAAAAGAGGAAGTAAATGACGGTCAGCAACCGCGAGACGACGGTCGCGCGATCGGCGGTGCCCAGCACCGGCCACTTCTCGGGGAACTGGCCCCAGATCGTGATCGGAACGACGCCGAGGTAGCCGAGGATCAGGAAGCTCACGACGAACAGTGCGAGCCAGGCCTTGTAGACCGCGCCACGGTAGCGGATCGACTTGACCGGGCTCTTGTCGAGCCACGGCATGGCGAAGAAGATCAGCACCGCGGCGCCCATCACGATCACGCCCCAGAACTGGCTGCCTAGGAACGACGGCACCGCGCGGAGCATCGCGTAATACGGCGTGAAGTACCACACCGGCGCGATGTGCTCGGGCGTCTTCAGTGGATCGGCCGGGATGAAATTGTTGGCTTCGAGAAAGTAGCCGCCGACGTCCGGGACGAAGAAGACGATCACCGAGAACACCGCGAGGAAGACGACGACGCCGACGATGTCCTTCACCGTGTAATACGGATGCGAGTAGATGCCATCGAGCGGCAGGCCGGTGGCGGGGTCCTTCGGCTGCTTCTTGATCTCGATGCCGTCCGGGTTGTTCGATCCGGTTTCGTGCAGCGCCATCAGATGCGTGGCGACGAGTCCCAGCAGGACGAGCGGCACCGCGACCACGTGGAACGCGAAGAAGCGGTTCAGCGTGATGTCGGAGATCGTGTAGTCGCCGCGGATCCACACGCCCAGGTCCTCGCCGATGATCGGCACCGCCGAGAACAGATTGACGATGACTTGCGCGCCCCAGTACGACATCTGGCCCCACGGGAGCAGGTAGCCGAAGAACGCCTCGGCCATCAGGCACAGGTAGATGAGGCAGCCGAAGATCCAGGTGAGCTCGCGCGGCTTGCGGTAGCTTCCGTACATGAGGCCGCGGAACATGTGCAGGTAGACGACGACGAAGAACATCGACGCGCCGGTCGAGTGCATGTAGCGGATGAGCCAGCCCCACGAGACGTCGCGCATGATGTACTCGACGGACTCGAATGCCTTCGTCGCGTCGGGCTTGTAGCTCATCGTGAGGAAGATGCCGGTGACGAGCTGCATCACGAGCACCAGCGCCGCGAGCGAGCCGAAGTAGTACCAGAAGTTGAAGTTCTTCGGCGCGACGTACTTGCCCCACTGGCTTTCCCAGAGTGCGGTCAGCGGGAAGCGCGCGTCGATCCACTGCAGAAGTTTTTCCATGCCGCGAAGCCCTTATGCCGTCTTGCCGTCCTGGCCAACGCCGATCTCGACCTTGGTGTCGGTCACGAACCGGTACGGCGGGACCACCAGATTGGTCGGCGCGGGGACGCCCTTGAAGACGCGTCCGGCCAGGTCGAACTTCGACTGATGGCACGGGCAGAAGAAGCCGCCGAGCCATTCGGGCCCGAGATCCGCCGGCGCGACTTCGGGTCGATACGTGGGCGAACACCCGAGGTGCGTGCAGATTCCGACGGCGACGAACACCTCCGGCTTGATCGATCGGTATTCGTTCTTGCAGTACGGAGGCTGATGATCGACCTCGGACTGCGGATCCGCGACTCGATCGTCGAGCTTGGGGAGCGTTTCGAGCATCGGCTTCGTGCGGTTGATGACCCACACGACCTTGCCGCGCCACTCGACGCTGATCTGCTGGCCCGGTTCCATCTTCGCGATGTCCTGCTCGACGGGAGCGCCGGCCGCCTTCGCGCGCTCGCTGGGGAAGAGCGACATGACGAACGGGGTCGCTGCCGCCACCGTGCCGATTCCGCCCACGACGCTGGTCGCGCCGATCAGGAAGCGCCGCTTCCCTACGTCGATCTCGCGTTTCCCGATCGTTCCTTCCGCCATCTCGAACTGCTCCCCGTCAGCGCCCGGCGGGCGCCCGCTGCAAGGACGGGCGCCAGTTTGCAAACCTGTCGATTATAAGGGATTTGCCCCGGTGGCCGAAAGAGCGGCGGTGGCCGGACCGTCGATAATCGATCCGAATCAGGTAGTTGGAAACCGGTATTCATGGCATGACCTTGCTCCCGGCCTTCATGTGCGCCGACTGCAACCCCGCACGGTTACTGCGCTGCAGCAAATGACTATAATTCAGGCGGGCACCCCTACTCATCGGCAACTTCCGTGCTACGAAAATTCTGGCTCCTCTTTGCGCAGGCCTGCACGCTGTGCCTGGCCGCGCTGTTCGTCATCGCGACCTTGCGCCCCGATCTGCTCGCCCAGGTAACGCATCACGACGGCGTCGTCCTGATGCAGGAGACGTCGACGCCAGTGACGACGCCGACCGTCGCGAGTCGCGCGGATGCCGCGAAAAAGGCCATGCCCGCGGTCGTCAACGTCTACACGAGCAAGGAGATGCGGCAGAAAAGCCCGCTCGTCGACGACGAGTTGCTGCGGCGTTACTTTCCGGATCTGGCCGACCGCGTGCCGCGCCAGCGCGTCACCAGTCTCGGGTCGGGCGTCATCGTGTCGCCCGAAGGCTATGTGCTGACCAACCATCACGTCATCGAAGGCGCCGACGACATCCAGCTCGTGCTGAACGATGGCCGTCGCCTGACCGCACATGTCCGCGGCACCGATCCCGAGTCCGACATCGCGGTGCTGAAGGCCGACGGCGAAAACCTGCCCGCGATCACGTTCGGCGCGATAGACCGCGTGCAGGTCGGCGACGCGGTCCTCGCGATCGGCAATCCGTTCGGCTTCGGCAACACGGTGACCTCGGGCATCGTGAGCGCGCTCGGACGGAATCATCTCGGCATCAATCGGTTCGAGGATTTCATCCAGACCGATGCCGCAATCAATCCGGGCAACTCCGGCGGTGCGCTCGTCGATGCGGCCGGCAACCTGATCGGGATCAACAGCACGATCTTCTCGCAGTCCGGCGGTTCGCTTGGCATCGGCTTCGCGATTCCGGTGTCGATCGCGCGCACCGTCTTCGAGCAGATCGTCAAGGACGGCGAAGTGACGCGCGGCTGGTTCGGGATCGAGCCGCAGGACGTCACGCCCGAGATCGCGCAGGCGCTTGCGGTCGACGGCGGCGTCGCGATCCGCGACGTGGTGCGCGACGGCCCGGCGGACCGCGCGGGAATCCATGTGAAGGACGTCGTCGTCGAAATCGATGGCAAGCCGACGCGCGACACGTCCGCGCTGCTCGCGCGGATCGCCGAGCTCACGCCCGGCAGCGCGGCCAAGGTCAAGCTCTGGCGCGACCACCGGTCGGTCGACGTCGACGTTACCGTGGGCAGGCGGCCGCGCCCGCAGGAATAGAACCGTCTCGCGACCGCCCGCGTCCTACGTTTTCGCGTCCGACATTTCGCTCGCCTCGCGCTGCCGTGGCGTGACGAAGCGCGCGAGCAGCAATCCCAGTTCGTAGAGCAGCCACAGCGGCACCGCGAGCAGCATCTGCGAGACGACGTCCGGGGGCGTGAAGATCGCGCCGACGATGAAGGCGCCGACGATGACGTACGGACGGACCGAGCGCAGCTTTTCGAGCGAGACGACGCCCAGGCGCACGAGCACGATCACGATCACCGGCGTCTCGAAGGTGACGCCGAAGGCAATGAACATCGTCAGCACGAAGGACAGGTACTTGTCGATGTCCGTCATCATCGTCACCCCGGCCGGCGCGTAGCCCGCGAAAAAGCCGAACGCGAGCGGGAACACCATGAAATAGGCGAACGCCATCCCGATCAGGAAAAAGAGGAAGCTCGACACGATCACCGGCAGCGCAAGCTTGCGTTCGTGCTGATACAGGCCGGGGGCGACGAACGCCCACGCCTGCCACAGCACATACGGCAGCGCTACGAGAAACGCCGTCATCAGTGTCACCTTGAGCGGGACCAGAAAGGTCCCCGTGACGTCGGTGGCGATCATCGTCGCACCCTTCGGCAGCACGCGCAGCAGCGGCGCCGCGAGAAGGGCGTAGATGTTCTTCGCGAACGGGAACAGCGCCAGCAGGACGACGATCACGGCGACGATCGAGCGCAGCAGCCGCGAGCGCAGCTCGATCAGGTGCGAGATGAACGTTTCCTGCGCGTCGGATGACGGCGGCGAAGAGTCGGCCATTCCGGACGGCTCTTTCGAGCGTCAGCCCCGTTCGAAGCCGGGCAGCGATGCCTGCCGTGCCGGCTCGGGCGCGGAAGGCGCGGCCGGTTCGACGGGGCCGGACGAAAGCGTGCCGGCCCCGGCGGTCGGGGTCTGCGTCGGTGCTGCGGCGGCGTTGAGCTCTGCTTCGACGCCGCGCACGCCGGACTCCACTTCGCGCGCCGCGGCGGTCATCGACGTCTCGAAATCCTTGGCCGCCGTCTGCACCTGCTGCTGCAGCTTGCGCAGCTCGTCGAGCTCGAGCTCGCGATTGATGTCGGCCTTGACCTCGGTGACGTAACGCTGCAGCCGGCCGAAGAGATGCCCGAGCGTGCGTGCGGTCTTCGGCAGCTTCTCGGGGCCGATCACGATCAGCGCCACGACGGCAATGACGACGATTTCACTGAATCCGATGTCGAACATTCGGGTTCTGCGTTCGGGTGTTCGGCGCGCCTCTCGGCGCCGGCTCGCAGCGCCCGCTGGCCACGCGGAACGGGCTACTGCGCCTTCTCTTTCCTCGCCTCGCCCTCGATCGTCGTGCCGGCGATCTGCTGCGGGGGCGCTTCGGCGGCGCTCTTCGCGGCATCGGCTTCGTTTTCGGCGCCCTTCATTCCTTCCTTGAATCCCTTGACGGCGCCGCCCAGATCCTGCCCGATGTTGCGCAGCTTCTTGGTGCCGAAGATCAGAACGACCACCAGCAGCACGATCAGCCAGTGCCAGATGCTCAATCCACCCATGTCACCCTCCTCGAATCCTTCACCCGACGCTCCGCGGCAGCATCGGCCCGAGCGGGTTCGGCCCGCCGACGACGTGGACGTGGACGTGCATCACGTCCTGCCGCCCGATGCGGCCGTTATTGACGATCAGGCGGAAACCGTCCGGCGTTCCCTGCTCGCGGGCGAGCCGCCCGGCGAGCGCCATCATGCGCCCGAGAACGCCCGCGTCGTCCATCGTGGCCTCGAAAAGCGATCCGATGTGCCGCTTCGGCACCAGCATGAAGTGCACGGGCGCCTGCGGACGGATGTCGTGGAACGCGAGCACCTCGTCGTCCTCGTAGACCTTTTTCGACGGGATCTCGCCCCGGACGATCTTGCAGAAGATGCAGTCTTCCGCCATTGCTTCTCCGCTCCGATGCTTGTCTCAATGTCCGGCTGCCCTTGTCCGTCGCAAGGGAATCGCGAGCGGCTCGGGCGCCGCCGCGCACTACGCCTTTCGCGACGCCTTTTCGACGATTCCGGACGTGCCTTCGCGCCGCGCGAGCTCGGCCCGGACGTCATCGGGCCCGAGACCGTGCCGCACGAGCAGGACGAGGCAATGGAACCACAAATCCGCGACCTCGGCGGCAATGCGCATTTTATCACCGTCTTTCGCCGCCATGACCGCCTCGGTGGCCTCTTCGCCGATCTTCTTCAGGATCGCGTCGTCGCCCTTCGCGAACAACGCCGCGACGTACGACGACGCCGGATCGGCCCCTCTGCGGGTCGCGATCGTCGCTGCGATCCGATCGAGAACGTCGGCGGCCGCCGCGGGGCCATCAGCCGGGACCATAGATCGCCTCCGGATCCTTGAGCACCGGTTCGACCGCCTCCCAGCGACCGCCCTCGAGGCGCAGAAAGAAGCAGCTCTGGCGCCCGGTGTGGCACGCGATTCCGCCCAGTTGCTCGACGATCACGAGGATCGAGTCGTTGTCGCAGTCGAGCCGGATTTCCTGCACCTGCTGGACGTGACCGGATTGCTCGCCCTTCCGCCACAGCCTGTGCCGCGCGCGCGACCAATAATGAACCTCACCCGTCCTGACGGTGAGCTCGAGCGCCTCGCGATTCATCCAGGCGAGCGTCAGCACCTTGCCGCTTCCGCGATCCTGGGCGATCGCCGGCACGAGCCCGTCGGGTTGCCACTTCACCGCGTCGATCCACGCGCTCATGGCCTGCCTCCGTGCGTTGGGGTGGCGCACGATGACGATGCACCGACCCGCGGCGGTCGCGCCCGATTTGCGTTTGCTCGCCTCGCCCGCCCCTCGGCACGAGGCGCCCGCCCGGCGCTCATGTGCGCACCTCGATCCCCGCCGCGGCCATCGCCGCTTTCGCCTGCGCGATCGTGAACTCGCCATAGTGGAAGATCGACGCGGCGAGCACGGCATCGGCGCCACCCTCGACTATTCCGTCGACGAGGTCGCCGAGCGTGCCGACACCGCCCGACGCGATCACCGGCACGTCGACCGCGTCGACGATGGCACGCGTGAGCGCAAGATCGAAGCCCGTCTTCGCCCCGTCGCGGTCCATGCTCGTGAGCAGGATTTCGCCGGCGCCTCGCGCGACGACCTCGCGCGCCCAATCGACCGCGTCGAGACCGGTCGGCGTGCGGCCGCCGTGCGTGTACACCTGCCAGGCTTCGGGCGCGGACTGCTTGGCGTCGATGGCGGCGACAATGCATTGCGAGCCGTAGCGCCCCGCAGCGTCCTCGAAGAGGCCGGGATCGCGCACACCGGCCGTGTTGATGCTCACCTTGTCGGCGCCGGCATTCAAGAGCGCCCGGATATCGTCGACCGAGTTGACGCCGCCGCCGACGGTCAGTGGGATGAATACCTGGTCGGCGACGGCCTCGATCATGTGATAGAGGAGCCCGCGCGTCTCGATGCTTGCCCGGATGTCGAGGAACGCGAGCTCGTCGGCGCCGTCGGCATCGTAGCGGCGCGCGACTTCGACCGGATCGCCGGCATCGCGCAAGTTGACGAATCTGACGCCCTTGACGACGCGGCCTTCCGCGACATCGAGGCAGGGAATGATGCGCTTGGCGAGGCCCATCGCAGGCCTCCGTCAGCCCTTCGCGGCCTTCAGCGCCGCCTTGAAATCGAGCTTGCCCTCGTAGAGCGCGCGACCCGCGATCGCGCCGATGATGCCTTCCTTCTCGTAGGGCAACAGCTGTTCGATATCGGCGATCGACGCGACGCCGCCCGACGCGATGACGGGGATCTTCAGCTCCCGCGCCAGCCTCACCGTCGCGTCGACGTTGACGCCGGTCAGCATCCCGTCACGGCCGATGTCGGTGTAGATGATCGCCTCGACACCGTACTCCTGGAACTTCTTCCCCAGATCGACGACGTCGTGGCCGGTGAGCTTCGACCAGCCGTCGGTCGCCACCTTGCCGTCACGCGCGTCGAGACCGACGATGATGTGGCCGGGAAACGCATAGCACGCGTCGTGCAGGAAGCCCGGGTTCTTCACCGCCGCGGTACCGATGATCACGTAGGTGATGCCATCGTCGAGATAGCGCTCGATCGTGTCGAGGTCGCGGATGCCCCCGCCGAGCTGCACGGGGATTTCCTCGCCGATCACGCTCACGATTTCGCGGATGGCAAGCTCGTTCTTGGGCACGCCGGCGACGGCGCCATTGAGATCGACGAGGTGCAGCCGCTGTGCGCCGAGCTCGAGCCAATGCTGCGCCATCGCGGCCGGATCCTCGGAGAAGACCGTAGCCGAATGCATCTCGCCTTGCTTCAGGCGCACGCAGTGACCGTCCTTGATGTCGATCGCGGGAATGATGTGCATGGCGCGCCAGTGGAGCGAATGAAGCCGACGAAGGGTGAAGGGGCTAAAGGGGAAGGGCGAACGCGGCGCGGGAATCCGGGATTCGAAAGGACGCGCGTTCAGCCGCACCCGTCCCAGGCGACGAAGTTGGCGAGCAGTTGTAGTCCCGCGCGGTGGCTTTTTTCCGGATGGAACTGCGTCGCGAAGATATTAGCCCGGGCAATGGCGCAAGTAAACGGCGTCGGGTAGTCGGCCGTGGCGGCGGTCACGGAGCCGTCCTTGGGCTGCGGGTAATAGCTGTGCGCGAAGTAGAAGCGGCTGCCGTCCGGAATGCCGGCCCAGAGCGCGTGGGACCGCGTCTGACGCACCGGGCTCCATCCCATGTGCGGCACCTTGAGCCGTTCCCCGGAAGGCAACACCATCGCATGGTCGCGAAAGCGCACGACGCGGCCCGGCAGAACGCCCAGGCCCGGAGTGGGCCCTTCCTCGCTCATGTCGAACAGCATCTGCAAACCGAGACAGATGCCAAGGAACGGCCGGGATCGCGCAGCCTCGATCACGACGTCTCGCAGTCCGCTCGCGTCGAGGCAGCGGATGCAATCGGGCATCGCGCTCTGGCCCGGCAATACCACGCGGTTCGCGCCGCGAATGACGTCGGGGTCGGCGCTCACCACCGTGGTGCGATCGGGGGCGACGTGCTTCAGCGCCTTCGCCACCGAGCGCAGATTGCCCATTCCGTAGTCGACGACGGCGATATCAGGCATCGGAGATAAGACAACGGGAAAGGAAGGGCGCGGCCCGTGGCGGATGCCAGCGGGAACCTCCCGCTCCGCGAATCCTCGCCTCGGGTCGGCGCTAAAGGGTACCCTTCGTAGACGGAACGACGCCCGCCGCTCGGGCGTCGCGCTCCACGGCCATGCGCAGCGCCCGCGCAAACGCCTTGAACACCGTCTCGGCCTGGTGATGCGCGTTCTGCCCGCGCAGGTTGTCGATGTGCAGCGTCACCAGCGCGTGATTGACGAAGCCCTGGAAGAACTCATGCGTGAGATCGACGTCGAACGTGCCGATCATCGCCCGCACGAACGGAACGTGGAATTCTAGGCCGGGCCGCCCGGAGAGGTCGATGACCACGCGCGACAGCGCCTCGTCGAGCGGCGCCAGCGCGTGCCCGAACCGCGTCAACCCCTTCTTGTCGCCAAGTGCCTGGTTCACCGCCTGCCCCAGTGCGATGCCCGTGTCCTCGACCGTATGATGCGCATCGATGTGGAGGTCGCCTTGCGCGCGGACCGTGAGGTCGAGCAACCCGTGCCGCGCGAGCTGGTCCAGCATGTGATCGAGGAACGGGACACCGGTCGCGATCTCGGCACGGCCGCTGCCGTCGAGATTGACCTCCACCTCGATCTGCGTTTCGGCCGTTTTGCGGGTGACTTTCGCGATGCGCGGGCTGTCCATGGCGCAACTCTAGCAGGCCGAGAGCGTTTGCAGGGCGGCGAGGAGCTCGCCGTTCTCGGCGGGGGTTCCGACGGTGATCCGCAGACATTGCGAGAGCAGCGGATGCACGCCATGGCGATTCTTCACGAGAATGCCTGCGTCGCGCAACGCAGCGAACCACCGGTCGGCGTCGGGAACCCGGGCGAGCACGAAGTTGGTCTGCGTCGGAAACGCCGTAACGCCCGGCAGCGCAGCCAATGCCGCGACCAGTCGCGTGCGTTCGGACCGAATCGCCGCCGCCTGGTCGGCGAGAAGCTTGCCCTCGGCGAGAAGCAACGGTGCAGCCGCCTGCGTGAACGCATTCAGGTTGTACGGCGAACGGACCTTGTCGATTTCGGCGATCCACGCCGGATGGCCGACGGCGAGCCCCAGCCGGATGCCGGCCATGCCGATCTTCGAGACCGTCCGCACGACGATGACGTTCCCGAACTCCAGCACCCGCGGCAGGAACGTCCGTTCGGAGAACGCGTAATACGCTTCGTCGATGACGACCAGTCCCGGCGCGGCGCGCAGGATTCGCAGGATGTCGGTCTCGTCGAACAGGTTGCCGGTCGGATTGTTCGGACACGCGAGCCACACGAGTGCCGGCCTCTCAGCCGCGATCGTGGCCTCCATCGCGTGGACGTCGAGCGTGAAGTCGGAGCGCAAGGCCACCGGCACATAGCGCAGATGAGCGAGCTGCGCATAGACGCGGTACATCTCGAAGGTCGGATCGGGAGCCACTACCGCTGCGGACGGCGCAGCCACGGCCGTGGTGATCATCTGGAGCAGCTCGTCCGAGCCGTTGCCGAGCACCAGCGCCGTGCCATCGGGCAATTCGAGCGCCGCTGCGAGCGCCGCCTTCACCGCATCGGCGCCGCCGTCCGGATAACGGTTGACCGGCGCCTCCGCGAGCGCCGCCGCGAGCTTCGCGCGCACCGGCGCGGGCAGCCGGTACGGGTTTTCCATCGCGTCGAGCTTGATCATCCCTTCGGCCTTCGCGACCGCGTAGGCGCGCATCGCGCGCACGTCCGCGCGGATCGTCGCCGCGACGCGCGCGGCGACTTCAGCCGCCCCGGCGCCGGAGGCGGGGCCGGACGGCTCGTCGTTCATCGCGAGTCTCCTGCGCGACACGCACACGAACGGCGAAGCGGGAACGAGCGAACAGGCGCGGCGACCGGTTTCCGGCAGAGCGCGGAGGTCGTTGCCATCGTCGTTTCTCCCGTCACGTCGTCAGTCGGGCCGCAATCGATATTCCGCGCTTTGCGCATGCGCGAGCAGGCCCTCGCCGCGGGCGAGCGTGGCGGCGATGGGTCCGAGCGCGCGCGCCGCGTCCGGCGAGAGATTCAGCACCGACGAGCGCTTCTGGAAGTCGTAGACGCCGAGCGGCGACGAGAAGCGCGCTGTGCGGCCCGTCGGCAGCACGTGATTGGGGCCGGCGCAGTAGTCGCCGAGCGCCTCCGACGCGTGGTGGCCCATGAAGATCGCGCCGGCGTGGCGTATCTTCGGCAGCAGCGCCGCGGGATCGGCGACCGCGAGCTCGAGGTGCTCGGGCGCGACACGGTTCGCGAGCGCGCAGGCTTCGTCCAGATCGCGGACCTTGATCAGCGCGCCGCGGTTCGCGAGCGATGCGGCGATGATCGCGCGGCGCGGCATCGCTTCGATTTGCCGCGCCGCGCTCGCGGCCACCGCCTCGAGCACCGCGGTGTCGGGCGTGACGAGGATCGCCTGCGCGAGCTCGTCGTGCTCGGCCTGCGAAAAGAGATCCATCGCGACCCAGTCGGGATGGGCGGTCGCGTCGGCGATCACCAGGATCTCGGATGCGCCCGCCACCATGTCGATGCCTACCGTGCCGAACACGCGCCGCTTGGCCGCCGCGACGTAGGCGTTGCCGGGACCGCAGATCTTGTCGACGGCGGGGATCGTCGCCGTGCCGTAAGCGAGCGCGGCAACTGCCTGCGCGCCGCCAATCGCAAAGGCGCGGGAAACGCCTGCGAGATGCGCCGCCGCGAGCACGAGCGGATTGCGCGCGCCGTCCGGCGTGGGGACGACCATCACGATCTCGGCCACTCCGGCGACATGCGCGGGGATCACGTTCATCAGCACCGACGACGGATACGCGGCCTTGCCGCCGGGGACATAGACACCGACGCGATCGAGCGGCGTCACCTGCTGGCCGAGCTCGGTGCCGTCGGCTTCGCGGTACGACCACGACGCCATCCTTTGCCGTTCGTGATACGTGCGTATGCGCGCGGCAGCCGCGACGAGCGCCGCCCGCTGCTCGCCGGGCACCGTGTCGAACGCGGCGCGCATTTCGGCAGGCGTGATTTCCAACGCGGCGACCGACGAGACCCGCAGGCGATCGAACCTCGCCGTGTACTCGAGCAGTGCCGCATCGCCGCGCGCGCGGACGTCGGCGACGATCGCCGCAACGGCCGCGTCGATCTCTCGATCCTGCGCAGCTTCGAAGGCGATCAGCGCGGAGAGAGCGTCCTCGAAGCCCGCTGCGGCTGATTCGAGACGGCGCAACGCGAGCGCGGCGGGCGTCATCGCGGCCCCCTCCGCGCAGCGACCGCGGCACCGATCGCCTCGAGGAACGGCTGCAGGGCATCGCGCTTGAGCTTGAGCGCGGCCGGATTGACGATGAGCCGCGCACTGATCGGCATGATCTCCTCGACCGCCACGAGGTCGTTCGCCTTCAGCGTATTGCCGCTGGCGACGAGATCGACGATGACGTCCGCGAGCCCCATCAGCGGCGCGAGTTCCATCGAGCCGTAGAGTTTGATCAGATCGACGTGCATCCCTTTTGCGCCGAAATGCTCGCGCGCCGTTTCGACGTACTTGGTCGCGACGCGGATCCGCGCGCCCCGCTGGATCGCGCCCGCCCAGTCGAAGCCGCGCTTCGTCGCCACCACCATGCGGCATGCAGCGATTTCGAGATCGAGCGGCTGATAAAGCCCGCGGCCGCCATGCTCGAGCAGCACGTCTCTTCCCGCGACGCCGGCGTCGGCCGCGCCGTATTGGACGTAGGTGGGGACGTCCGCCGCGCGAACGATGACGACCGACACGTCCGGCCGGCTCGTGGCGAGGATCAGCTTGCGCGAGGTCTCCGGATCCTCGGCGGGCACGATGCCCGCAGCCGCGAGCAACGGCAGCGTCTCGTCGAAGATGCGCCCTTTGGAGAGGGCGAGGGTCAGCGTGGTCACGACGTAGGAGCAAATGGGACGCGCCATTCTACCGGACGAAGAATGACACCCCACGGCGGAACGTTTGTCGGGCCGCCCTGGCGCAGCTGCCGCGCTAAGCAGCATCGACACCCGGCCAGGGCGCAACCATCGCGCATTGCGCCCAACCCCGTGTCCCCGATACGCGTCTTCGCTCGAGCGCGCCCGTCACGCGACCGCCGCGTCGCGATCGCGGCGCCATGCGGCTGGCGGCTTGCCCACCTGGCGCTTGAAGGCTCGCGCGAATGCCGCCTCGGAATCGTAACCCACGTCGAGCGCAATCGCGGCGACGGTGGCGCGCGTCTCGAGCAACAGGCGCGCCGCGGCCTGCATGCGCCACTGTGCGAGATACTGGATAGGCGGCACGCCGATCAGCTGGACGAAACGTTCGTGCAATGCCGACCGCGACAGGCCAACGCGCCGGCCGAGCTCGTCGATGGTCCAGTCTCGTGCCGGCTGCCCGTGCATCAGCGCCAGTGCGCGGCCGATGAACCGATCGCGCAGGCCGACGAGCCAGCCTGCGCTTTGCGCCGGCAGGCCATCGGCGTAACGCCGCACGGCGTCGACGAACATCATTTCGCTCATCCGCGCCAGCATCGCCTCGCCGCCCGGACGCCGGGCGTGCGACTCGGCGACTGCCCGCTGCGTGAACCTCGCGATCCAGGCGTCGTCGTCGGTGGCGCGCAAATGCAGCATTCGGGGGAGCGCGGCAATCAAGGGGTTGAACGGCCGCAGGTCGCAGCCCAGGAAGCCGCACACGATCGTCGCGTCGGCGTCGGCCTCGGGCGGCGCCGCACGCAGAACATCCCGGCCGTTGTAGGCGATGCGCAGCGGCAACCGGTCGACTTTCTCGCGGGACAACCAGCCAAAGTCGGCGTTGCCCCGCATGCCCGGAGCGCTCGACACGACATGCGCGTCGCCTTGTGGAAACATCACCACGTCGCCGGCGAACAGCTGCACGGACGGTCCGCCGGGTATTCCGGCCCAGCAGCTGCCCTGTGCGACCGCGTGGTACTCCATCACGTGCTCGACGCCGCGCATCAGCAGCGGCGCGATTTCCGTTGCGGGCGGCGCCTCGGCGACCCACCCGCTGTTGCCGCTGACGTAGAAGAACACGGCGCCGCGCAGACGCACGCCGCGCAGGACATCCGACAGCGTGTCCTGGCTCATTTCACGGTCGCCGCGGCGTTTCGATCAAGTTGGGCGGACGATCGATCGTGCCCGTGCGTCCCGCGCGCACAACAACGGACGCGTGAACAAGTGTCGACGACGCCGAATCAAGCGTCGGATCGACCAATCCAAAACAATGGAGCCGCTCGCCGCGATCGAATCGCGGGGGCTCTTTCTTCCTTACGATCATTTCCGGAGAATCTCATGGGCTCGCTTACCTACCTTACGCTGGACAAGGATGTCCGGCAACTGCAGCAGTCCGACGTCGATGGATTCGCGGCGCAGGTCCGTGGCGGGGTTCTCGACCGCGCCGCTGCCGGCTACGACGAAGCACGCCAAGTCTGGAACGCTACCGTCGATCGCCGGCCGGCGCTGATCGCGCGCTGCCTGAACGAGAGCGATGTTCAGGCCGGGGTGCGCTTCGCGGGTGCGCACCGAATGCTGCTCAGCGTGCGTGGCGGCGGCCATCACATCGCCGGCAACGCGGTCGCCGAGGGTGGTCTGATGCTCGACCTTTCCGGCATGCGCGGGATCGGCATCGACGCCGAGAAACGAATCGCGCGCGTCGGTCCGGGTGCGCTGCTGCGCGACCTCGATCGCGAATCGCAGGTCCACGGCCTGGCCACGCCCCTCGGCATCAATTCCACCACCGGCGTTGCCGGACTCACGCTCGGCGGCAGCTTCGGCTGGCTGACGCGCCGATATGGAATGACCATCGACAATCTGCTCAGCGCTACCGTCGTGACGGCAGACGGCGTCGCGCGCGCCGTCTCGACAGCTTCGGAGCCCGACCTGTTCTGGGCGCTACGTGGCGGTGGCGGCAACTTCGGCGTTGTGACGTCGTTCGAATTCCGGTTGCATCCGGTCGGTCCCGAGCTCTATGCCGGGCTGGTCGTCTACCCGTTCGCGCAGGCCCGCCAGGTTCTGCGCGCGTGGCGCGACTTCGCTGCCGGAAGCCCCGACGAACTGAGCGTTTGGACGGTGCTGCGCAAGGCTCCTCCGCTGCCTTTCCTTCCCGCCTCGGCGCATGGCACCGAGGTCGTGATCTTTCCCCTTGTCTACAGCGGCGATGTCGAAGCGGGCCGGCGTGCCGCGGCACGGGTCCTGCAGTTCGGCGATCCGATCGGAACCGCCCTGGCGCCGACGCCATACGCCGCGTTTCAGTCCGCCTTCGATCCGCTGCTGACGCCGGGTGGCCGCAACTACTGGAAGTCGAACAACTTCAGGACGCTGACCGACGCGGCCCTCGATGTCGTGATCGCGTCCGCCGGCTGCCTGCCCGGACCCGAGTGCGAGATCTTCGTGGCCCAGCTCGGCGGTGCGATGGCGCGCGTGAAACCGGCGGCCACTGCTTTTGTCGGCCGCGATGCGCATTACATCATGAACGTGCACGGCCGCTGGTCCGATCCGCGCGACGACGAGCGCGTGCGCAGCTGGGCGCGTCGAGCCTTCGAGGACGCGGCGCCGCTTGCGACCGGCGGCGGCTACGTCAACTTCCTGACCGATGACGAAGCCGAGCGCGTCGCCGCGAGCTATGGCGCGAACTACCCGCGCCTGCAGGCCGTGAAGCGGCGTTTCGACCCGGGCAACCTGTTCCGCATGAACCTGAACGTAGCGCCGGCCGCCACGCCGCAATTCGAGGCTTCGTCGTGAGCAGCGTCGACGCACGGGGGTGCAGCGTCTCGGGCGCGACGCCAGGAGCGCTGGAAGCGTACGAACGCGCGCTCGCCCTGTTCCAGGGCTGGCGCAACGGTGCCGACGTGGAGCTCGCGCCAGCGCTGCAGGAAGCGCCCGCGTTCGTGATGGCACACGTGCTCCGCGCTTATCTGGTCCTTTCCAGCCGCGATCCGCGACGCGTCCGCTCGGCGCACCCGGTGCTGACGCGCGCGGCCACGCTGCCCGCGAACGAGCGCGAGCACCTGCACCTGGCCGCGATTGCCGCCGCGCTCGCCGGCGACTACGAGCGCGCCAAGGCACGGCTCGGCGAGATCTTGCATCTGCACCCGCGCGACGTACTCGCGCTGCAAGCGGCGCATGCGTTCGACTATGTCACCGGAGATGTGGCGCGCATGAGCGACCGCGTGGCGGCGGTGCTTCCGGCGTGGTCGAGCGACGTGCCCGGCTACCACGCCGTCCTGGCGATGCACGCCTTCAGTCTCGAGGAATGCGGCGAGTACGAGCAGGCAGAGCGGGCCGCCCGCGCAGCGCTCGCCCTGGATGCGCTCGACGCACGGGCGCACCACGTGATGGCGCATGTCTTCGAGATGACCGAGCGCGCCGACGCTGGCGTGCGCTGGATGGACGAGCACGCCTCATCGTGGGGCACCGATACCGTCGTCGCGACGCACTGCTGGTGGCATCTCGCGCTTTTCCATTTGGCTCGGGGTCGGAGCGATCGCGCCATGGCGCTGTACGACCAGCGCATCAGGCCCGATCACTCCGCTGCGATCGCCGACCTGATCGATGCCGCCGCGCTGCTGTGGCGCGTCCAACTGCGCGGCGTTGGCAGCGGCACACGCTGGTCCGAACTCGCCGAGGCTTGGGCTCCGAATGTCGACGACGGATTCTGCAGCTTCAACGATCTGCACGCGATGCTGGCATTCGTCGGCGCGCGCGACTGGGATCGGGCGCATCGGCTGGAGGTTGCGTTGTCCCGGGCCGCGGCGCTGCCGACACGCTACGGCGAGACCACGCGGCAGGTCGGCCTGCCCGCCTGCCGCGGGCTGATCGCATTCGGCCGCCGCAACGACCCGCTTGCGATCGCGCTCTTCGCGAGCCTCCCGGCGCTCGCTCACCGGCTCGGCGGCAGCCATGCGCAGCGCGACGTGCTGCACCTGACCCTGCTGCATGCCGTCGAACGCGTGCGCCGGCCGAACCGCTCGTCGCGCAGGGCGCTCCTGCCGATCGCCACGCCGGCCTGAACCGAGGCAAAAAAGGCCGATGGGCTGAGTGCCGCCGCACACCGTTGCGGGCCGCGGGGCCGCTGCTCCTTCCGCCGCAGCCGGAGCGCGCTCTCCGCGAGCATGGATTCAGGGCTTGCGTTCGACGGTCATTGTCGCGCCGTGCGCGCGTTCACGGGCGCAGGCGCCTCGGCGCTCGTGCGAAACGGATTGATATCGATGCCGCCGCGTCGCGTGAAGCGCGCGTAGACGGTGAGCCGCTCCGGGCGAGCTCGCCGCCAAAGGTCGGCGAAGATGCGCTCGACGCAATGCTCGTGAAAGCCCGGATGCCGTCGGAACGACACGAGGTAGCGAAGCAATCCTGCTCGCGCGATCGCAGGGCCCCGGTAGGAAATCTGCACGCTCGCGTAGTCCGGCTGGCCGGTTACCGGGCACAGCGAGCGGAACAGGCGGGTGTACAGCGTTTCGGAGACTTTCGGACCGCTGGCCACCAGCGCCTCGGGGTCCGGCACGTAGCGGTCGAGCGCGAGCGGCAACCCGTCGAGGCAATCGCCGGCGAGCTCGGCGCGGGGAAGCGCGGCGAATTCCGCCGCTCGCGCGAGCGTCACCGTTACGGCGGCCCCGGTTGCCGTGGACAAGTCGCGCGCGATCGCCGCCGCGACGTCGCCCCCCGAGGCGAAGCGCGTCTGGTTGAATGCGGTGAGGTAGAGCTTCACCGACTTGGATTCGACGATCGACGGCGACTCCGCCGGCACCGCGAACGTCGCGATCGCGATTTCCGGCCTGCCGCGCGCGTCGAGCCAGGACAGCTCGTAGGCGCTCCAGAGATCGACACCGCGGAACGGAAGCGCCCGCCCGAAGCCCAACTCCGCCCTTTGCGGTGCGCGCTCGACCGCGAACAGGAGTTGCGGGTCGTAGGCGTCGGCGTAAGTCGTCGCATGCCCGAGCGGCGATTCGCCGAGGTCGGTCATTGCCGAGCGCGGCGAATGTGCGGCGCCGAGCGCGGAGAGCTTGTCCTCGATCCGCTCGTAGCCGCGATCGAGATGGTAGATCCGGTCGATCGTCGTCTCCCCTTCGGCGATGAGCCCGGCGATCACGAGACATGCCGAGGCCCGGAGATCGGTGGCCATGACGGTGGCGCCGGTGAGCTTCGGCACGCCGCGGACGATCGCCGTGTTGCCTTCGACGTCGATCTCGGCTCCCAGGCGCGACAAGCTCCTGCACGTGCATCATCCGGTTCTCGAAGATCGTTTCGGTGATCACCGTCGTGCCGGACGCGCGCGCGGCGAGGGCCATCATCTGCGCCTGCATGTCGGTGGGAAACGCCGGATACGGCGCGGTGCGAACGTTGAACGCGCCGAGCGGACCCTTCCGCGCGATGCGGATGGCGTCGTCGGCGACGGCGATCTCGGCGCCCGCCTCGCGCAGTTTGTCCAGCACCGCGTCCAGCGTGCCGCCGCTTGTCCCGGTGAGCGTTGCATCGCCGCCCGTCGCCGCCACCGCCGCGAGAAACGTTCCCGTCTCGATGCGGTCCGGCATGATCGCATGAGTGGCGCCGTGCAGGCGCGGCGACCCCTTCGATCGTGATGCGGTCGGTGCCGGCCCCCGCGATGTTCGCGCCCATCGCCACGAGGCAGCGCGCGAGGTCGACGACTTCCGGCTCGCGCGCGGCGTTCTCGAGGACCGTCGTGCCTTCGGCGAGCGTTGCCGCCATCATCAGGTTCTCGGTGCCGGTGACCGTGACGACATCGAAGCCGTAGCGCGCTCCCTTGAGGCGACGCGCGCGCGCACTGATGTAGCCGTGCTCCAGGTCGATCTCGACGCCCATCGCGGCGAGGCCCTTGACGTGCTGATCGACGGGGCGCAGCCCGATCGCGCAGCCGCCCGGGAAGCGACACGCGGGCCTCGCCGCAGCGCGCGACGAGCGGCCCCAGCGCGAGGATCGACGCGCGCATCGTCTTGACGAGCTCGTAGGGCGCGAGAGGCCAGTCGATCCGCCCCGCGTCGAGCGCGACCTTCTCCGAGGTTCCGGCGTCGATCTTCACGCCCATCTGCGCGAGCAGCGTCTGCATCGTCCGCACGTCGTTCAGGCGCGGGACGTTGGTCAGCACGAGCGGATCCGCGGTCAGCAGCGCGGAGCAGAGAATCGGCAGCGCGGCGTTCTTCGCCCCCGAGATGCGGACCTCGCCCGCGAGCGGGCGGCCGCCGTCGATGACGAGCCGATCCACGGCCGTTTCCCGCTCAGCGGTCCTTCGCCGTCGCGGCCCACTGCGCCGGCGTCAGCGTCGTCATCGACAGCGCGTGGATCTCCTCGCGCATCCGCTCGCCAAGCGCCGCGTAGACGAGCTGGTGTGCGCGCACGCGGGAGACACCCTCGAACGCGGAGCTCACGATCACCGCTTCCCAGTGATGCCCGTCGCCGCGTACTTCGACGTGCTCGCAGTCGAGCCCTTCGGCAATTGCACGCTCGATCGATTCGACGGTAGCCATGGAAATGGACAGAGCGTATCGAAGCCGGAAATCAGTGCCGCAGCTTCCAGCCGCTTCGCAGCAGCGCGAGCGTCACGGCGGCGAGCGCGACGCAGCATCCCGCGACGATCGCGAGGGATTGGTGCCGGCGGGACGTCGGACAAGCCGAAAAACCCGTACCGGAACCCGTCAATCATATAGAAGAACGGATTGAAGCGGGACAGCCCCTGCCAGAACGGCGGCAGCGTGTGGATCGAATAGAACACGCCGGACAGGAATGTCAGCGGAACGATGATGAAGTTCTGGAATCCCGCGAGCTGATCGAATTTGTCCGCCCAGATGCCCGCGATCAGCCCCATCGTCCCGAGGATCGCGCTGCCGAGGAGCGCGAAGCCAAGCGCCCACACCGGGTGCGGCATCGCGATGAGCGCGGGCACGAAGAAGAGCGTGACCGCGAACACGCCAAGCCCCACGACCAGGCCGCGCACCATCGCGCCCAGCACATACGCGGCGAAGAGGTCCGCGGGCGAGAGCGGAGGCAGCAGAATGAAGATCAGGTTGCCGGTGATCTTCGACTGGATCAGCGACGAGCTGCTGTTGGCGAACGCGTTCTGCAGCACGGCCATCATCACGAGGCCCGGAACCAGGAACGCCGTGTAGCGCACCTCGCCGCCATAGACCGTCACATGCGATTCGAGCACGTGCGAGAAGATGAGGAGATAGAGGAGCGAGGTCAGCACCGGCGCCAGGATCGTCTGGAACGACACCTTCCAGAAGCGCAGAAGCTCCTTGTAGAGCAGCGTAGGCCAGCCGGCCCGGCGGCAGCCTCGAAGCGAATGCCCCGTGCGTCATCCATCGGCAACCGCCGGCGCGCGCGGTCGCCGTGCATGATGTGCAGGAACACGTCCTCGAGATCGGCCTCCTGCAACGCGAGCTCGCGAATCGCGATTCCCTCGCGGCGCAGCGAACCGAGCAGCCCCTCGAGGTCCGCATAGCGATCGAGACCCGACGAAGATGACGCCGCCTTCCTCGCGCAGCACGCGGGCGCGCCACTCCGCGGGCACGCGGTCCGCGGCCAGGCGCACCGTGATGCCCGCGATAGCGCGAGAGCAGATTGTGCTTGGTGTCGAGCGCGACGACGCGCGCCGGCCTTCAACATCGCGATGCGCCCGCACAGCGCCTCGGCTTCCTCGAGATAGTGGGTCGTCAGAATGATCGTATGGCCGTCCCGGTTGAGCTTGCGGATGAATGCCCAGAGGCTCTGCCGCAGCTCGACGTCCACGCCCGCCGTCGGCTCGTCCAGCACGATCACCGGCGGCTTGTGCACGAGCGCCTGGCCGACCAGCACGCGCCGCTTCATCCCGCCGGACAGCGAGCGCATGTTGGCATCCGCTTTCGACGTGAGATCGAGGTGATGGAGGATCTCGTCGATCCAGTCGTCGTTGCCGCGAATGCCGAAATAGCCCGCTTGGATCTCGAGGGTCTCGCGCACGGAGAAGAACGGATCGAACACGAGCTCCTGCGGCACGACGCCCAATGAGCGCCGCGCGGCGCGATAATCGCGGACTACATCGTGGCCGAGGATGCGCGCACTGCCGCGGTCGGCGCGAGTGAGGCCCGCAAGGATCGAGATCAGCGTCGTCTTGCCTGCGCCGTTCGGACCCAGCAGGCCGAAGAACTCGCCCTCCTCGACGTCGATGCTCACGCCCGCCAGCGCCTGCACGCTGCCGAATCGGCGGGCGACGTCGACGACTTCGACGGCGGCAGGCATGAGCGTCGGCGGTCGGAGGCGGACGGAGATGGAGTTGCGCGCGGCGACCCGCGAAGGCGACGCCGCTTTCGTCAGGCGGCGAGAATTTCCTCGACGCCGTACAGGTCCGCGAGCAGGGCGAGCGCCTCGGGAATGCCGGCGAAAGCAAGCGGCCGGCTCTCGGCGGCTGCCCGACGCTTCAGCGCCAGCAGCACTGCGACCGCTGCGGAGTCGACGACGCCGACCCCGCTGCAGTCGACGATGCCTGACAGCGGCAAGGCGAGCGTGCGCGTCGCCTCGAGCACCGGTCCCGCGTTGGCGAACGTCAGCGGCCCGGCGAGCACCCACTGCGCTCCGTCGGCAACCCGCGCCGCGCCGCCGGTCCGGTCGTCGCCGACGCCGCGCTCGGCCATCATTTCGGAGCCGGCCCGCGGTTCTTTTCCGAGAGCGCCTTGATGAGGCCGTCGATGCCGCCGCTCGTGACCTGCGTCGTTGAACTCGTCGCGGTAATTGGTCACGAGGCTCACGCCCCCCACGATGACGTCGTAGGCCTTCCAGCCGTCCGGCGTCTTTTCGAGGCTGTAGTCCATCTGCACCGGCTGGCCGGTCCGTCGCATCACCAACGTGTGCACCGTCACGTCGGTGTCGGCAGGATTCATCCGCAGCGGCTTGTAGTCGATCGTCTCGTCACGATACTGGTTGAGCGCACCCGAATAGGTGCGGACGAGCAGCGCCCGGAATTCGTCGGTCAGCCGTTTCTGCTGCTCCGGGCGTGGCCGCGCGCCAGTTCTTCCCCATCGCGAGCGCGGTCATCCGCATGAAATCGAAATATGGCAGGAGCTTCGTCTCGATCACTTCGCGGATGCGCGCCTGGTTGCCCGCCTGGATCAGCGGATCGCCCTTGATCGTCGCCAGCACGTCCTGCGACACGCGCTTGACCAGCGCGTCCGGCGCCTCCTGCGCGCGCCTGCGGCCGAGAACGCAGCGATGCTGGCGAACGCGAGCGTCGCGACGACGAATGCGCGGCGAGCCGCGCTCCATAATGGGCCTCATCTATTGGTCCTCGGTTTCGGGTGGCGGCTTGCCGTCGTAGAACAGATACCGGCGCCGCTGGAAATAGGCGTTGCGGATGAACGTGTAGCGGTCGAGCGCCGCGGTTTCGACGATCTCGCTCACGCCGAGGAGCTGGCTCCGCTGGTCGACGAAGCCCACGCCGTAGAGCGAATTGCGCAGGGGCACATCCGGGATGAAGCCGACCGGCCCCAGAGCGATGCGCACGATCACGCCCGTGCCGTCGCGCACGGTCGTCGGGCCGAACAGCGGGACGAACAGGTAGGGCCCGGCGGGGATGCCCCAGTGGGCGAAGGTCAGCCCGAAGTCCTCGTGCCCGCGCTCGATGCCGATGTCGGAGGCGACGTCGATCAGACCCACCACGCCGAACAGCGAATTCACCATCACCCGGCCGAGGTCGTTGCCGGCCTCGTCGAACTTTCCCTGCAACGTGCCGTTCAACGCCGAGAAAGCGTCGTCGATGTTGTTGAATACGTTCGAGATTCCCTTGCGGATGAAATACGGGATGACGTCGACGTATCCCTGGGCAATCGGCTTTACGACGTTCGTGTCGACGACGTCGTGCACGCGATAGAGCGCGCGATTCATCGGCTCCAGCGGATCGACGTTGGACGGCGTCGTGGCGCAGCCTCCGAGCAGCGCCGCCGCCACGATCGCCGCCGGCACGCGCCACGCCGGCATCATTTGCCGCTCCCGTTCGCCGCTTCGGCTCCGCTCGCCGCCTTGTCGAAGAGGAACTGGCCGATCAGCTTTTCCAGGACCACCGCCGATTGCGTCTTCGCGATCACGGCGCCGTTGCCGAGCATCTTCGTGTCGCCGCCCGCGTCGAGGCCGATGTACACCTCGCCCAGCAGCCCGGACGTCAGGATCGACGCGATCGTGTCGGTGGTGAACTCGTAACCCTGGTCGATCTTCATCGTGACAATCGCCTGGTAGGTCTGCGGATCGAGCCGGACCGATTCCACGCGGCCGACGACGACGCCGGCCGCCTTGACCGGCGCGCGCACCTTGAGCCCGCCGATATTGTCGAACCGCGCCTCGAGGCGATAGCCCGGCGTCGTGCCGAACGACACCAGATTGCCGACGCGCAGCGCGAGAAAGAGGATGGCGCCGATGCCGATGGCCACGAAGATACCGACCCAGAGATCGAGCGTTGCCCTGCTCATGTCTCGCGGTCCCCGCACCGATTGCTCGAACTCGACGCTCGCAGACGCACCATCCGGTTCCTGCCGTTGGCCCGCTCGCTCATGTCACCCCCCTGAACATGAAGACGGTCAGCACGAAATCGAGCGCGAGGATCGCGAGCGCGCTTTCGACCACCGTGCGCGTGGTTGCGCTCGAGACACCTTCGGCCGTCGGACTTCGCATCGTAGCCTTCGAACACGGCGATGAGGCTCACGGCGGCGCCGAAGACGAAGCTCTTGATGACGCCGTTGACGATGTCGTAGCGGAAATCGACGGCGGCTTGCATGTTGCCCCAGAAGGCGCCGGCATCGATGCCGATCAGCTTGACGCCGACGATGTAGGCGCCGAATACGCCGAGCGTCGAGAATAGCGCGGCAAGAAGCGGCATCGAGACAACACCGCCCCAGAAGCGCGGCGCGACCACCCGCGCCAGCGGGTCGACGGCCATCATCTCCATCGCCGACAGCTGCTCGGTCGCCTTCATCAGCCCGATCTCCGCGGTGACCGCGCTGCCGGCGCGGCTCGCGAACAACAGGCCCGCGACCACGGGCCCGAGCTCCCGTACGAGCGAAAGCGCGACGAGAACCCCGAGCGACTCGTCGGCGCCGTAGCGCTGCAGCACGTCGTAGCCCTGCAGCGCCAGCACCATCCCGACGAAGAGGCCGGACACCAGAATGATGATGAGCGACAGCACGCCGGAGAAGTAGATTTCGCGCAGCGTCAGATGAAGCCGGCGAAACGCCGATGGCGTGTTTCCCGCGACCGCCACGAAGAACCGGGCCGCGTAGCCCAGGCGCGTAACGGCCGTGAAAGTCAGCGTGCCGAGCCGCCGCAGCCCGTTGGCGACGCCCTGCGCGGCGGCGCTAGGCATGGGCGATCAGCTCCGAGCGATACGACGGCGCCGGATAGTGGAACGGGACGGGCCCGTCCGCCGCGCCGTCGACGAACTGGCGCACGAAAGCCTCGCCCGAAGCGCGAACCTCGGAGGGCGTGCCGTGCCAGACGATCTTGCCTTCCGAAACGAAATACATGTAGTCGACGATCTTCAGCGACTCGTAGACGTCGTGCGTGACGACGACCGACGTGATCGCGAGCGCGTCGTTGAGCTTGCGGATGAGCTGCCCCACCACGCCGAGCGAAATCGGATCGAGCCCGGCGAACGGCTCGTCGTAGAGGACGAGCATCGGGTCGAGCGCGATCGCGCGGGCGAGCGCGACCCGCCGCGCCATCCCTCCCGAAAGCTCGGAAGGCATCAGGTGCGCGGCGCCGCGCAATCCCACCGCGTGGAGCTTCATCAGCACCAGGTCGCGCACGAGCTCCTCGGGCAGATCGGCATGCTCCCGCATCGCGAACGCGACGTTTTCGTAAACGGACATGTCGGTGAAGAGCGCGCCGAACTGAAACAGCATTCCGAACTTGCGGCGCAGCGCGAAGAGCTCCTCGCGGTCGAGATCCGGCACCGATTGCCCGGCGACGAGCACGCGGCCGGATCGCGGCCTCAACTGCCCGCCGATCAGCCGCAGGATCGTCGTCTTGCCGCAGCCGGAGCCGCCCATGATCGCGACGACCTTGCCGCGGGGAATCGTCATCGAGATATGATCGAGCACCGTGTGCGTCTCGTCGTAGCCGAACGTCACGTCGGCGAGCTCGACGGCGACTTCGGCGGAGGGCGAGGCGGCGGACGCGGCCACCTCGCCGGCGGGTGGGATCATTGGGAGCAGACGCGATGGACGAGGGGACCGCGATTGTAGCGTGTCACCCCGACCCTAACAATGACACGCGACGCCCGGTGCAGCTCGGCATCCGTTTCCGCAGCGCCGCCGTGAGCGGGGCCCGTCCCTCGCCAATCCGCGAAATCCTTCGGGCCCGCGCTTCGCGCCGCTCGCTCCTACGGGGGCCTCCCTACCTATGGCCGCACGCGTCGACGCCGCGTCGGCCGCGCTCAATCGCTCAGCAAGCGCCGCTCGGCGCTCGCGAGGTTCTCCGGTCGACCGAGCAATACCACGACGTCGCCCTCCTCGAACACCCAGTCCGGCCCGGGTTGCTGCGAGCGTGCTCCCTTGCGACGCACGCCGGTGACCTCGACCAGCCCGTCGAGCGAAAGCGCGGACAGCGGCTTCCCGATCGCGCGCGCGCGTCCGGGCAGCAGGACCGAATGCAGCCGCGGCTGCAGGTTCTCGGCAGCGTCGGCGGCATCCGACGCGCCATGGAAGAAGCCGCGGAACAGACTGTAGCGCTCCTCGCGAATCGCGCGGATCCGCTTCAGGACGCGATTCAGCGGAACGCCGAGGAGCAAGCAGCGAGTGCGTCGCGAGCATGAGGCTGCCTTCGAGCACCTCCGGCACGACCTCGGCGGCGCCTGCGCTGAGCAAGCGATCGAGCTCGGTGTCGTCGAGCGTGCGGACGACCACCGGCAGCTCCGGCCGCGCCTGATGAGCGTGGTGCAGGATCTTGAGCGCGACCTGCGTGTCGGCAAACGTGATCACCATCGCGCGCGCCCGGGCGAGACCCGCCGCGAAGAGCGCTTCCTTGCGCCCCGCGTCGCCGTAGACGACGCTGCTCCCTTCGCCCGCGGCTTCGCGCACGCGCTGCGGATCCGAATCGAGCGCGATGAACGCGATGTCCTCCGCTTCGAGCAGCCGCGCGAGATTCTGGCCGCTGCGCCCGTAGCCGCAGATGATCACGTGGTCCTGCCGCGCCATCGTCCTCGCGGCGATCGGCGTGAGCTGCGCGGCCCGCGCGAGCCAGTCGTTCGCCGTCAACCTGCGCACGATCGGCTCGGCGAAATGGATGACGAGCGGCGCGGCGAGCATCGACAGCACCATCGCCGCAAGCACGACCTGCGCGACCGTCTGCGGCAGGAGCTTCGCCTGCGCGGAAACGGCGAGCATCACCAGCGCGAATTCGCCGGCCTGGGCGAGATAGAAACCGGTGCGCAGCGCCGTGCCGAGCGGCTGGCCGAACAGCACGCGACAGGGCGACGACGAGCGCGAGCTTGCCGACAACCGGCGCGACGAGCAGCAGCAGCACCGAACGCCCAGTTCGCCGCGACGACGCCGAGGATCGAGGGCCATGCCGACAGTGACGAAGAAGAGCCCGAGCAGCACGTCGCGAAACGGCTTGATGTCCTCCTCGACCTGATAGCGGTACTCGGTCTCGGCGATCAGCATCCCGGCGAGGAACGCGCCCGAGCGCGAGCGAGAGGCCGGCGAGCTCGGTCAGCGCGGCGAGACCGAGCGTGACCAGCAGCAGATTCAGCATGAAGAGCTCGGAGCTCTTCTGCCGCGCGACGAGATGGAACCACGCGCGCATCGGCCTCTGGCCCGCGAACAGGATGAGCGCCAGCGCGACGGCCGCCTTGACGACGGCGACCGCGAGCGCCGCCTGCGAGATCGCCGCCGCTCTCGCCGAGCGACGGCAGCACGATCAGGAACGCGACGACGGCGAGATCCTGGAACAGCAGGATCGCCCATGATGTCGCGGCCATGCGGCGTCGCGAGCTCCATGCGCTCGGCGAGCATCTTCGACACGATTGCCGTCGAGCTCATCGCCAGCGCGCCGCCGAGCGCGAATCCCGCCTCCCAGCCCCAGCCGGCGAGATTGCAGCGCGAGCATGGCCGCGGCCGTGGTGATCGCGACCTGCGCGAGCCCGAGGCCGAACACCGCGCGGCCGCATCGCCTTGAGCTGCGGGAGGCTGAACTCGAGCCCGATCGAGAACATCAGGAACACGATCCCGAACTCCGCGAGGTCGCGCGTTTCCGCCGTGTCCGGCGACCCACGCCATCGCGTGCGGACCCACCGCAATGCCGACGGCGAGGTAGCCCAGGATCGGCGGCAGCCGGATCAGCCGGCAGATGACGACCACGACGACCGCCGCGCCGAGCAGGACGAGAATCAGCTGCAGCGTCTGCGGCATCGCGAGTTCATGGTGTTGACTGCGACCGGACGAATGTAGCATACGGGTTTGCCGCGTCCGCCGTCATCGGCATCGCCGCTGTTCTTGGGCGACACGGAGCGCGGCCGTTCTTCCCGCGCTGCCCGAGGTCGGGAGTGGGGCTCGGTTATACTTCGTCGCATGGGCGCCACCACTCCCGCAGCCGCGGCCGCCGAGACTGCGCCGGTTGCCCCGGCCGCCGGTGCGCGGGTCGATTCCCAGCGCGCGCTCTCGCTCGCGCGCGACGTCATCGCCACCGAGGCGAATGCGATCGCGAGCCTCGCCGCGCGGATCGGAGCGACCCTTCGTCGCGGCGGTCGACGCTGGTCATGAACTGCCGCGGACGCGTCGTCGTGTCGGGCATCGGCAAGTCCGGGCACATCGCGCGCAAGCTCGCCGCGACGCTCGCGTCGACGGGCACGCCGGCGTTTTTCGTGCATCCCGCCGAAGCCTCGCATGGCGATCTCGGCATGATCACGCCGGACGACGTCGTGCTGATGCTGTCGAATTCGGGCGAGACGGACGAGCTCGTGCTGCTGATGCCGCACCTCAAGCGCCAGGGGGCCGCCATCATCGCGCTCACCGGCAACGAGGCGTCGTCGCTCGCGAAGGAGGCCGACGTGCACCTCGACGCGGCCGTCGACGCCGAAGCCTGCCCGCTCGGGCTCGCGCCGACCGCGAGCACGACCGCAGCGCTCGCGTTGGGCGACGCGCTGGCCCTCGCGCTGCTCGATGCACGCGGCTTTTCGGTCGATGATTTCGCCCGCGCGCACCCCGGCGGTTCGCTCGGCCGCCGCCTCTTGACCCGCGTCCGCGATGTCATGCGCAGCGGGCGCGACCTGCCGACGGTCGGTACCGACGCGACGCTCGCGCAAGCGGTCGTCGAGATGAGCGGCAAGGGTATGGGAATGACGGCGATCGTCGACGCCAGCGGTCGCGTCGCCGGCATCTTCACCGACGGCGATCTGCGCCGCTGCCTCCACCGGGTCCGTGACGTGAGGACGGTCAAGGTCGCCGAGGTGATGACCAATACGCCCAAGACGATCGCGCCCGAACGTCTCGCCATCGATTGCGTCCCGCTGATGGAGACACCGCCGAAGGTCACGGCGCTGCTCGTCGTCGGCGACGACGGTCGCCTCGAGGGCGCGCTGCACCTGCACGATCTTTTCCGTGCGCGAGTCGTGTAATGATGAACGGCACGATGACCGACGCCGTCGCAGCGCGCGCCCGCGGCATCCGGCTTCTCACCTGCGACGTCGATGGCGTGCTGACCGACGGGCGGCTCTACTACGGCGCCGACGGGGCCGAGATGAAGGTGTTTTCGTCGCTCGACGGCGTCGGGCTCAAGATGCTCGCCCGCGTCGGCATCACCGTCGCCTGGATCAGCGGCAGCAACGCGCCGGCTGTCGCGCATCGCGCGCGCGCGCTCGGCATCGCGCGGCTGATACAGGGCGCCGAGGACAAGCTGTCGCCGTGGGAGGCCCTCCTCGAGGAGCTCGACTTGCGGCCTTCCGCCTGCGCGCACATCGGCGATGACCTGCCCGATATTCCGATCCTCTCGCGCTGCGGGCTCGGCGTGTCGGTCCCCCATGCGCCGTCGGCGGTGCGCCGGCATGCGCATTACGTGACGGCGCGTGACGGCGGCGCCGGGGCGGTGCGCGAGGCCTGCGAGCTGATCCTGGTCGCGCAGGGTGCGCTCGAACGCGAGCTCGCCGCATTCGGCGGCTGAACAGGCACCGCGAATCATGAATCGCAGACGCGCTCTCTTCGATCGGCTGACGACGTGGTCGCCGGTGCTGCTGCTGGGGAGCCTCGCCGCGCTCACCTACTGGCTGAACGCGCAAGTGCAGCAGCCGCCGCCGCGCATCGACGGCTCGTCGCGCCACGATCCGGATTTCTACATCGAGAATTTCCGCGCGGTCAGCTTCGACGCCGACGGTCGCGTCCGCCAATCGCTCGCCGCGAGCCGCGCCGAGCACTATCCGGACGACGGAAGCGTCGATTTCTTCTCGCCCGTGCTCGCGCTGACCGACCCGGGGCAGCCGCGGATGTCGATCGTCGCCGAAGGGGGGACGGTGTCCGGCGACCGGGAGACAGTCACGTTCAGGGGCAATGTGCGCGGCGTGCGTGATCCGCTGCCGGCCGGAGCCGCCGGCGGAGGCGGTCCGACGGGTCAGGTGACATTCACTGCGGATTCGCTGCGCGTGGTGCCGAAGAAGGGGCTGGCCGAAACCGATGGCCCGGTGACGATCGAAGAGCCGCGTGGAATAATCCACGGCGTCGGGATGGTGCTCGATAACGAAGCCAGGACGGTGAAGCTCGAGTCCGGCATCCATGGCACCCTTTCGCCACAACTGGTTCCGAAGTGACTTCCACCTCCGTGTCCACCCGCCGGTCTCGGCGCGCGCCGTGCTCGCGCAACGTCTGGGCGATGCGCGCGCTCCTCGTGGTGTGCGTCGTTGTCGCTACGCCGCTCGCGCGGGCGGAAAAGGCGGATCGCGAAAAGCCGATCAACTATTCGGCCGACACCGGCGACGTCAACTATCAAACCAAGATCGGCGCGCTCTCCGGCAACGTCGTCATCACCCAGGGGACGATGACGATCCACGCGGACAGGATCACGTTCAAGCAGAATCCCGACAACTCGGTGTCGGCGACCGCCTATGGCAATCCGGTGAGCTTTCGCCAGAAGCGCGACGGCTACGACGAATACTTCGAGGGCTTCGCCCAGCGCGCGGAGTACGACGGATCGAAGCAGGTGCTCCAGCTTTTCGACCGGGCCCTGCTGCGCCGCGGGCAGGATGAAATCCGCAGCAACTATATTTCGTACAACTCCGGGACCGAGCAATTCAAGGCCGAAGGCCGGCCCGACGAGCCCCCGACAGGCGAGCTGGGAGGCCCCGGTGCACGCGTGCGCGGCGTGTTCCAGCCGAAGTCGGAAGCGCCGCTCCTGCCCAAAGGCAAGGATGGCAACGACGAGACAAAGGCCGGCGCGGCGAACACCGCGCCCGCGACCGCCGCGCCGCAGATCACGCTCAAACCCGCCCCCGAAATCACCCCCCGGCCGGGCAAGTGACTCCGGATGAGTCAGCTTGCCGTAGCCCAGCTCGAAAAGCGATACAAGGCGCGCACCGTCGTCCACGACGTCTCGCTCGGCGTCGAAAGCGGCGAGGTCGTTGGCCTCCTCGGCCCGAACGGCGCTGGCAAGACGACCTGCTTCTACATGATTGTGGGGCTCGTCGGCGCCGATGGCGGCCGCATCGAGCTCGATGGGCGCGATCTGTCGCGGATGCCGATCCACACGCGCGCCCGCCTCGGTCTTTCGTACCTGCCGCAGGAAGCTTCGATCTTTCGCAAGCTCACCGTGGCCGAGAACGTGCGCGCGATCCTCGAGCTGCAGGACCTCGACGCCGACGCGTTGTCGAACCGCCTCGACGCGTTGCTGGAAGACCTGTCGATCTCGCATCTCGCCGACGCTCCCGCACTGTCCCTCTCCGGCGGCGAGCGCCGCCGCGTGGAGATCGCGCGCGCGCTCGCCACGAGGCCGCGCTTCATCCTGCTGGACGAGCCCTTCGCCGGCGTGGACCCGATCGCGGTGCTCGACATCCAGAAGATCATCGGCTTCCTGAAGGAGCGTGGGATCGGCGTGCTCATCACCGATCACAACGTCCGCGAAACGCTGGGCATCTGCGACCGGGCGTATATTATCAACGAGGGTCGCGTGCTCGCGTCCGGCGCGCCCGGGGAGATTGTCTATAATGAAGCCGTCCGGAAGGTCTATCTCGGAGAGCATTTCCGCCTCTGAGACGGTGTGCCTTTAGATGAAGCAGACCCTCCAGCTCAAGCTCTCCCAGCACCTCACGCTGACCCCCCAGCTGCAGCAGTCGATTCGACTCCTCCAGCTGTCGACCCTCGAGCTCAATGCCGAAGTTGAGCGGATGCTGCAAGAGAATCCGCTGCTCGAAAAGGCGGAAGGGGATGACGAGGCCGGAGCGGTCGAAGTCCCGCACGTCGCCTCGCCTCCCACGCCAGAAGCCGAGGCCCGCGCCGAGCGCCGCGACGACGCCGATGTCGCACCCGATCGCGAAAGGCCGGCCGACGCGGCCGAGCGCGCCGACGGCGTCGACCGCGCGGATTTCGACGACTATTCGTCGGGCGAATCCGACTGGGGCGGGGGCGGCTCGACCGACGACGACGACGGCTTCTTCCCCCAGCAGGTTGCCGCGAGTTCGTTGCGCGATCATCTGCTCGGTCAGCTCGCGGAGCTCAACCTCCCGCTACGCGATCGGCAGATCGTGGCTTCGCTGATCGACGCCCTGGACGACGACGGTTATCTCCATTCATCGCTGGAAGAGATCGCCGAGCTGTTCCCCGAAGAGCTCGACATCGATCCGGACGAGCTCTCGATCGCCCTCCGTTACTTGCAGAGCTTCGAGCCCGCCGGGATCGGCGCGCGCGATGCGGCGGAATGTCTCACCCTGCAGCTCAAGGCGCTCCCGGCGTCGACGCCCTGCCGCGCCGACGCGCTCAAGGTCGTAGCCGAGCACCTGCCGCTGCTCGCCGCACGCGATTTCACCAAGTTGAAGCGCCTGCTCCATTGCGACGACGCCGCCGTCCGCGCGGTGCGCGCGCTGATCACGAGCTTGAATCCGCGACCCGGCGCCTCGTTCGCCAAGTCGGAGGCGAACTACGTGATCCCCGATGTTGTCGTACGTAGGGTACGCGGCAAATGGACGGCCTCGTTGAACGAGGCGGCGATGCCCAAGCTGCGGTTGAACCGGATCTACGCCGACATCCTCACCCGCAACCGCGAGGCGTCCAACCAGCAACTCGCCGCGCAGCTGCAGGAAGCGAAGTGGCTGATCCGCAATGTCCAGCAGCGCTTCGAGACGATTCTGCGCGTCGCGCAGGCGATCGTCGAGCGGCAACGCCGCTTTTTCGAGCACGGCGAGGTCGCGATGCGGCCGATGGTGCTGCGCGAGATTGCCGACATGCTCGATCTGCACGAGTCGACGATCTCGCGGGTGACCACGCAGAAATACATGCTCACGCCGCGCGGTACCTACGAGCTCAAGTATTTCTTCGGCAGCCACGTCGCCACGGATACCGGAGGTGCCGCGTCCGCCACCGCGATCCGGGCGCTGATCAAGCAACTGATCGGGGCCGAGGATCCGAAGACGCCGCTGACCGACAGCCGCATCGCCGACCTGCTGGGGGACCAGGGCATTCTCGTCGCGCGCCGCACGATCGCCAAATACCGGGAGGCGCTGTCGATACCTCCCGTAAACCTGCGCAGGGCGCCCTGAAGCCTTTCGCGGACACCGCAGCACAGAAGAGGAGAGCTCGATGAATCTTAACCTCGCCGGCCATCACCTGGAGATCACACCCGCGCTGCGCGACTACGTCGTCGCGAAGCTCGATCGGGTAACGCGTCATTTCGATCACGTGATCGACGTGAACGTGGTGTTGTCGGTGGACAAGCTGCAACAGAAGGTTGAAGTCAATCTGCACACGCGCGGCAAGGACATCCACGTCGAGGCGATCGACCCCGACATGTACGCGGCGATCGATGCGCTCATCGACAAGCTCGACCGCCAGGTGCTGAAGCACAAGGAGAAGCGCGAGACGCATCGGCACGAGGGTGCCGCGGTCAAGCGCGAGGTCGCTGCCGGCGAAGGGCAGCCGGCGCCCGCGGCAGGAGCGCCAAGGGGGGCTAACGGGTAACCCGACCGGCGTATAATCCTGCAGGCGTTCGCGTCGGCGGTCGGTCATGCGATGTTCCTTGGCCGCCCGCCGTTTTGCTTTTTCCCGGCTCCGGCGCCGGACGCCTTCGCGCCGCCATGGAGCTGGGGAGCTTCTGAATGAGTCCCACGCGCTTGCGCTGCAGGGCCCAATGCCGATGAATGCCGGAGACGCGGCGAAGGTCGTAGTCGACGCTTTGAAGCCACGGAGCGCGGCGACGCCTCGCGCGGGATCTGGCCCCATTCGGCAACTGAGCGAAGGGACGGGGCGACTTCCGGCGGGCTGCCTTGTGGCTCGACTTGCGAAGCAGCGGGCCCTTCGCCGCGCCTCGCGTCGCGCATCCCGCCCCGAAAGCTCCCGGTTGCAACCGCACGCGCCTTACCCAGAAGCTTCCAAGCGCTTCCGATGAACCAGATCGCCCAGTTGCTTCCGGCCGCGAACATCATGATCGATCTCGACGCGGGATCGAAGACGCAGCTCTTTGGCGCGGTTGGCCGCCTGTTCGAAGGGAACCGCGGACTCAAGAGCGAGCTGATCGTCGACAGCCTCGTCGCACGCGAAAAGCTGGGCTCGACGGGGCTGGGACAGGGCATCGCAATTCCGCACGGGCGCATCAAGGGTCTCGGCGACGCGCAGGGGGCGTTCGCCCGGCTCAAGGCGCCGATCGCCTTCGACGCGCCGGACGGCAAACCCGTCGCGCAGATATTCGTTCTCCTGGTCCCGGAGCACGCGACCGAGCAGCATCTGCAGCTCCTGTCCGAGCTCGCCCAGATGTTTTCCGAAAAGGGCTTTCGCGAACGGCTGGCCGCGGCGCCCGACGCCCCCGCGGTGCACAAGATTTTCAGCGAGTGGACTCCGGCGGCATGAGCGAAGACAGCGCGATGATGCGGCAGGTCAGCGTCGAGAAATTCTTCTCCGACAACCAGGCACGGCTCGGCATGACGTGGGTCGCCGCGCGCCAGGGCGGCAACCGCGTGCTGACAGGCGACGCCGCGCTCAGGCCGACGATCGGGCAGGTCGGCCACATGAATTTCATCCATCCGTTCCGGATCCAGATCCTTGGTGCCGCCGAGGTGGCGTGGCTGCGCGCGTTGTCCGAATCCGCCCGCAAGGAATCGGTCGACCGGCTGTTCATGACGGAGCTCGTCGCCATCATCGTTTCCAACGCCGAGGAAGTGCCCGAATATCTCACCGAGCAGTGTGTGGCGCACCATGTCGCGCTGTTCACGTCCGTCCAGCCCTCGCCGCATCTGGTCGAGGTCATCCGCTTATACCTGTCGCGCGTGCTCGCCGAATCGACGACGCTGCACGGGGTGTTCCTCGACGTGCTCGAGATGGGCGTGCTCATCACCGGCGCGTCGGCGATCGGCAAGAGTGAGCTCGCGCTGGAACTGATCTCGCGCGGCAACGGACTCGTCGCCGATGACATCGTCGAGCTCTACCGGATCTCGCCGGACACGCTCGAGGGCCGGTGCCCGGGCGTGCTCCGCGATTTCCTCGAGGTGCGCGGCATCGGCATCCTCAATATCCGGACGATCTTCGGCGAGACAGCCGTGCGGCCGCGCAAGCTCCTCAAGCTGATGGTCCACCTCGAGGATCACAGCAACGAAGCGTTTTCGGAGCTGGATCGGTTGCAGGTCAATGCGACTTATCAGGAAATCCTCGGCGTGCCGGTGCGCAAGGTCACGATCCCCGTGGCTGCCGGCCGCAACCTCGCGGTGCTGGTGGAAGCCGCCGTGCGCAACTTCGTGCTGAATCAGCGGGGCATCGACAGCACGAAGGAATTCATCGAGCGGCAGCAGAAGCTCATGGACGACGGCGGTTGACGGCGTCGAGCTGCTGCGCTTGCCGATACGCCGTCGCGGGCAGCCTCGAACTCCTCATGCACCCTTCCTGTACGTTCCGGCTTGTCGGGCGCCCCCTTCGCGTCACGGCCGCGCGCGCCAAGGGTTCCGCTCCCCGGCCGAGAGCGGAGTGCGCGGATCGGATCGGATGGACCTGCTGCTGATCGGTGGTGTTTCCGGTTCCGGCAAGAGCGTCGCGCTCGCCGCGCTCGAGGACTCGGGATACTACGCCGTCAACAACCTGCCGTTGCCTCTGGTCGCGCAGACCGCCGCGTACCTGGCGGCTGCGGGTCGCGACCGAGTCGCGATCGCCCTCGACGTCAAGACCGAGCCCGGCCTCGCGGGACTCCCGGAGACGCTCGCGCGGCTGCGCACGTCGGGCTGGAACGTACGCTTCCTCTATCTAGATGCGAAGACACCCGCCCTGGTCAAGCGCTTCTCCGAAACACGCCGGCGCCACCCGTTCTCGAGCGATACGCGGACGCTGACTGAGGCGATCGAGTACGAGCGCGGGCTGCTGTCGGAAGTGCGTCCGCTCGGTTTTGCGTTCGACACGAGCGAACTCCCGGCGGCAGCGCTCCGCGGCTGGATCAAGGATTTCATCAGCGTCGACGCGTCCAAGCTCACGCTGCTGTTCGAGTCATTCGGCTTCAAGCACGGTGTTCCGCTGGATGCCGACCTGGTGTTCGATGTCCGCTGCCTGCCGAATCCGCATTACGAGGCGGCGCTGCAGCCGCTGACCGGCGAGGACGCCCCCGTCGTTGCGTTTCTGGAAAAGATGCCCGAGGTGGAGCGGATGTACACCGACATCTACCATTTCGTCGGCAGCTGGCTCCCGGATTACGCCCGCGACAACCGCAACTACCTGACGGTCGCGATCGGCTGCACCGGAGGTCGCCATCGCTCCGTCTACCTCGTCGCGCGGCTCGCGCGGGCGTTTTCCCCGCGCTACCAGGTGCTCGCCCGCCACCGCGAGCTCGGTGAGGAACACGAATCGTAAGCAGGCGCGACGCAGGTCCCCGTGTCGCAACAGCTCCGGATTCCGATCGGATAGAATGAGGGCCTCTTCACGCCATGCCCACGAACCCGTTGCAGGGACGAAAGCGCCGGACGCAAGGCGCAAAACGTAGGTGGGCCGATCGCCCGGCGAGGCGTTGCAACCCAGCGGCTGGCGTTTTCGGCAGCAACCCGAAGGGAACGGGCCGCCTCCTGCCGCCCGTTCGCGTTCGCGGACATGACGTCAGCAGACCGTAGATGACCGGGCCGCGCACGATCACGCTGGCGTTCACTGGCGCATCGGGAATGCCCTACGGCTTGCGCCTGCTCGAATGCCTCCTTGAGGCCGATCGCCGCGTCCTGCTGCTCTATTCGCCCGCGGCGCAGGTCGTCGCAAAACAGGAATGCGCTCTCGCGTTGCCGGCGCAGCCGCGCGAAGCGACTCGCTTGCTGTCAGAGCGGTTCGGCGCGCGGGAGGGCCGCCTCACGGTGTTCGGGCGGGAGGACTGGATGGCGCCGATCGCGTCCGGGTCCGGCGCCGCCGACGCGATGGCAATCTGCCCGTGCACGATGGGAACGCTCGGCGCGATTGCCGGCGGCCTTGCCGACAACCTGATCGAGCGCGCCGCCGACGTCATGCTGAAGGAGAGGCGTCCGCTCGTGCTCGTCCCGCGCGAGACGCCGCTGTCGACCATCCATCTCGAGAACATGTTGAAGCTCGCACGTGCCGGTGCCGCCATCCTTCCCCCGGCCCCGGGCTTCTACGATCATCCGCAGACGCTCGCCGATCTCGTCGACTTCGTCGTCGCGCGCGTGCTCGATCAGCTCGGCGTCCCCCACGCGCTCGGACCACGTTGGGGCGAGGGCCGCCGCGACACGGGCCCGGCCCCGGGCACGCAATCGGCGTGATGTTTTCTTTCCTCAAGGGCGCCACCGACCGCCGGCCATTCCCGTTGCCCCTGTTCCTCTTGAAGACGGTGCTCTTTCCCGGAGGAATTCTCCCGCTCAAGGTCTTCGAGCAGCGCTACATCGAAATGGCGAAGGCGTGCCTCAGGGACGACGCGCCGTTCGGCGTGTGCCTGATCACGCAGGGCGAAGAGGTCGCAAGCAAGGGCGGCGCCCCGCCGCAATTCGCGACCGTGGGCACGATGGCGACGCTCTCCGCGTGGGAAATGCCGCAGCTCGGCATCCTGCACGCCACGGCGACCGGCGGCGCGCGCTTCCAGGTGCAATCGCACAGCGTGCGGCACGACGGTCTGGTCGTCGCCGAGGCCACGCGAATCCCCGTGGAGCCGGCGGTCGCGCTCGCGGAAGGCTACGCGCCGATGGCGAAGCTGCTGGAACTCCTCGCGAGCCGCATCGGACCCCGGCAATTTCCGGAGATCCGCGCTTTCGACGACGCCTCCTGGGTCGGGCACCGACTGGCGGAGCTGCTGCCGTTGCCGCTCTCCATCAAGCAGGGAATGCTCGAGATCAACGACAGCGACATGCGCCTGCAACTCCTGCAAAAGTTCCTGACTCAGCAGGGATTGCTATAGCGCGGCGACCCGGCTGTCGGGAGCCGGTATAATTTTGATCTTGCTCGCAGAGCATGCGACCGGAGCAATGATGGCGGGCCACAGCAAATGGGCGAACATCAAGCACAGGAAGGCGGCCACCGACGCAAAGCGCGGCAAGATCTTCACGCGGCTCATCAAGGAAATCACCGTCGCCGCCCGGCTCGGCGGTGGCGACGCGTCGATGAATCCAAGGCTGCGCCTTGCCATCGACAAGGCGACGGCGAACAACATGCCGAAGGACACGATCGAGCGCGCCGCGAAGCGCGGCTCCGGTGAGCTCGAAGGTGTCGCGTACGAGGAAATCCGCTACGAAGGCTATGGCGTCAACGGCGCTGCGGTGATCGTCGATTGCATGACCGACAACCGCACGCGCACGGTCGCCGACGTGCGGCACGCACTCGTGAAGCATGGCGGCAACCTCGGCACCGACGGTTCGGTCGCGTTCCTGTTCAAGCACTGCGGCCAGCTCGTGTTCGCGCCTGGCACCGACGAGAACGGGCTGATGGAGGCGGCGCTGGAAGCGGGTGCCGACGACGTGGTGGCCAACGACGACGGCAGCCTCGAGGTGATCACGGGCCCGTACGATTTCATCGCGGTGAAGGACGCGCTGGTCAAGTCCGGTTTCAAGGCCGAATTCGCTGAAGTGACGATGAAACCTTCGACGGAGGTCGAGATGACGGGCGAGGACGCCGCGCGAATGCAGAAGCTCCTGGACGCGATCGAAGCGATCGACGACGTCCAGAACGTGTACACCAACGCCGTCATCGACGAGTAGCCAAGGCGTCCTGGCGCCCCGGCAGATCCGCGATCGTGTCCGTACGGTGCATCCTCGGCATCGACCCGGGATTGCGGGTGACCGGATTCGGCGTGATCCGTGCCACCGGAAACAAGCTCGATTACGTCACGTGCGGTTGCATCCGTTCGAGCGGTGGCGAGATGCCGGACCGGCTGCGCGTGATCCTCACCGATCTGGGGAAAGTGATCGCGCAGCATCGACCGACGGAGGTCGCCGTCGAAAAGGTCTTCGTCAACGTCAATCCCCAATCGACGCTGTTGCTCGGTCAGGCGCGCGGCGCCGCGATTTCGGCCGCGGTGCTCGCCCGTCTCCCCGTCGCCGAATACACGGCGCTGCAGGTGAAACAGGCAGTGGTCGGGCACGGCAAGGCAGCAAAGGAGCAGGTGCAGGATATGGTCCGGCGGCTCCTGAATCTGCCCGGAGCGCCGGCGCCGGATGCGGCCGACGCGCTTGCCTGCGCAATCGCCCACGCGCACGGCGCGCACGGGTTGGGCGGATTGCGCAAGACCGGATTCCGCGTCCGCGGCGGACGGCTCGTCTGATGCGTGCGGCGCGTCCCGCACGGCGTCCCGCCGCCGTGATCTTCGACATGGACGGGCTCATGCTGGACACGGAGCCCCTCGCGGCGCGCGCCTGGGCCATCGCCGCGCAAGAGCTCGGCGTTGCGTTCGACCGCGCTGTGACTCCGCGCCTCGTCGGGCGCAATTTTGCCGACTGCCGGGCGCTGCTCCTCGCTCACCATGGCGATGGCTTTCCCGTCGACGTGCTGATGCAGGCATGGCACGCCGCCTACGATGCGATCGTCGAGCGCGAGGGGATTGCGCGGAAGACCGGCCTCACCGAGCTTCTCGCCTGGCTCGATGAAGAGGATATCCCCAAGGCGGTGGCAACGTCGACGCGTCGGTCGCGGGCACAGGCGAAGCTCGCGATGACCGAGCTTGCCGAACACTTCGCGGTGCTGGTCGGCGGCGACGAGATTGTGCGCGGCAAGCCGGCGCCCGACATCTTCGCGCTCGCCGCCGCGCGGCTCGACGTCGAAGCGAACGCATGCGTCGTTCTCGAGGATTCCGAGCCGGGCGTGCGAGGCGCGCTCGCGGCCGGCATGACGACGATCATCGTTCCCGACCGGGACGTGCCGTCGCGCGCCTTCATCGACAGCGGCATTCTGGTGCTGCCTTCGCTGCACGACGTTCGCGTCCACCTGGCCGCGCTGCCCGCCGCCTCTTGGGCCGGCGTGCCATAATGCATCGCAGAACCCGCTCCGCCCATGATCGGCCGTCTCACCGGAATCCTCGTCGAAAAGAATCCGCCGCAGCTTCTGCTCGACGTGCAGGGCGTGGCGTACGAGGTCGACGTACCGATGAGCACGTTCTACAACCTGCCCGCCGCCGGCGAGCGTGTCACGCTCTTCACGCATCTCGTCGTGCGCGAGGACGCCCACCTGTTGTTCGGCTTCGGCAGCGAAGCCGAGCGGCGTGCATTCCGCCAGTTGCTGAAGATCAGCGGTGTCGGCGCGCGCACCGCGCTGTCGGTGCTCTCCGGGCTTTCGGTCGCCGAGCTTGCGCAGGCCGTGACGCTGCAGGACACGGGGCGCCTTACCAAGATCCCCGGCATTGGCAAGAAGACGGCCGAGCGTCTGTTGCTGGAATTGAAGGACAAGCTCGCTGCCGACCTCACGAGCGCGGTGGGCGTTCATCGCACGCCGCCAGTCTCGTCCGACGTCCTGAATGCGCTCGTCGCGCTCGGCTACAGCGACAAGGAGGCCGTCGCCGCAGTCAAGAAGCTGCCCGACGGCGTCGGCGTCGGCGACGGGATCCGCCAGGCGCTGAAGCTGCTTGCGAAGGCATGAGCGCCGCCGAAATGACGATCGAAAACGACGAATTGAATCGCCTCGTGGCCGGCAAGGTCGCCGGCAGCGCCGAGGTCGAGGTCGAGCGTACGCTGCGTCCGCGAGCGCTCGACGAATACGTCGGACAGGAGAAGATCCGCGGGCAGCTGTCGATCTTCATCGAGGCGGCGGTGAAGCGCAAGGAGTCGCTCGACCACGTGCTGCTGTTCGGCCCGCCGGGCCTCGGCAAGACGACGCTGTCGCACATCATCGCGCACGAGCTCGGCGTGAACCTCCGCCAGACTTCCGGTCCGGTGCTAGAGCGCGCCGGCGATCTCGCGGCGCTCCTCACCAATCTCGAGCCGCACGACGTGCTGTTCATCGACGAGATCCATCGGCTGTCGCCCGTCGTCGAAGAGATTCTCTATCCGGCGCTCGAGGACTTCCAGATCGACATCATGATCGGCGAGGGGCCGGCGGCGCGCAGCGTCAAGCTCGACCTGCCGCCCTTTACGCTCGTCGGCGCGACGACGCGCGCCGGCATGCTGACCAACCCGCTGCGCGACCGCTTCGGCATCGTTGCGCGCCTCGAGTTCTACACGCCCGAGGAGCTGACCCGCATCGTCACCCGCTCGGCGGGACTGCTCAACATCGCGATCGATCCCGAAGGCGCGCTCGAGATCGCGCGCCGCTCGCGCGGCACGCCGCGGATCGTCAATCGACTGCTGCGGCGAGTCCGCGATTTCGCCGAAGTACGTGCCGGCGGAGCGATCACCGCAGCCGTCGCCGACGACGCCCTGGCGATGCTCGACGTCGACCTCTCCGGGCTCGACGTGATGGACCGCAAGCTCCTGCGCACGGTGCTCGACAAATTCGCGGGCGGCCCGGTCGGCATCGACAATCTCGCCGCGGCAATCGGCGAGGAGCGCGACACGATCGAGGACGTGCTGGAGCCGTTCCTGATCCAGCAAGGCTTTCTCCAGCGCACCTCGCGCGGGCGCGTGGCTACGGCGCTTTCGTACCGGCATTTCGGCCTCACCCCGCCGTCTCCGGGCGCTGCCGCGGACCTGTTCAGAGAATGAGTAGCCGCCCGCGGAGTCAAGCGCGATGAAGCGCGTCGCGCCACGCGAGCGGCGCGAAGGCCAGGCCCGAGGGGCGCGTCCGCGATCGATCGAGGGCGGCCGACGCAGCGGTGCCTCGGGCAATGGGGAACCCCATCGCGTCGGCGAGACCTTTCGCTTCCCCGTCCGCGTTTATTACGAGGACACCGACGCCGCCGGCGTCGTCTACTACGCGAACTATCTCAAGTTCATGGAGCGGGCGCGCACCGAATGGCTCTCGGCGCTGGGTTTCGAGCTTGCGGCGATCGAGCGCGACCTTGGCATCGTGTTCGTCGTCCACCGCATCGAAGTCGATTTCCACGCTCCGGCGCAACTTTCCGACCGCCTCGACGTCTCAATGACGCTCACCGACCTTGGCCGCGTCCGGATGCAGGCCGACCAGGACATCCGCCGCGGAAACGAGATTCTCACCCGGGCGCACGTCGCGCTCGCTTGCATCAATGCCTCCACGCGCCGCCCGGCGCGCATTCCGGCGCCGCTCTTCGATCGCATGGAGTCCCTGCTTTGAACGTTCATCCGGATCTCTCCTTCGCCGTTCTGGTCGCGCAGGCATCGGTCGTCGTCCAGGCCGTGCTGCTCTTGCTGCTCGCGGCGTCCGTGTGGTCGTGGTGGCGGATCTTCCTCAAGATGTTCCAGCTCAAACGCACGTCACGCGACACCGACGCGTTCGAAGACCAGTTCTGGAAGGGTGGCGACTTGAACGCGCTATATCAGAGCGCGAGCCAGTCGCTCACAGGCAGCGGGCTCGAGCACATCTTCACTGCCGGCTTTCGCGAATACTCGAAGCACCGCCGTCAGGGTAGCAATGCCGCGGTCACGCTCGACAGCGCGCGCCGTGCCATGCGGGCCGCATACCAGCGCGAGATCGACGCGCTCGACGCGCATCTCGCCGGCCTCGCCACGGTCGGCTCGGTGTCGCCATACATCGGGCTCTTCGGCACGGTGTGGGGCATCATGACGGCGTTTCGCGGTCTAGCCAACGTGAGCCAGGCCACACTCGCGGCCGTGGCGCCGGGAATCGCCGAGGCGCTGATCGCCACGGCGATCGGCCTCTTCGCCGCAATCCCCGCCGTCGTCGCCTACAACCGCTATACGCACGACGTCGACCGACTGTCCGTGCGCTACGAGACGTTCATCGAAGAGTTCTCGAACATCCTGCAGAGGCAGGGATAGGATGAACGGCCGCCAAGCTCGTTGTCGCCGCGTTCGCAGCCTTCCAAGCGGGCCCGCATTGCCCTTCGGGTACCAGATGAACGGCTCCCACGCCCGCTGAGACGATGCGCCGCGCACGCAAGTCGATCAACCAGATCAACGTCGTTCCGTACATCGACGTGATGTTGGTGCTGCTCGTGATCTTCATGGTCACCGCGCCGCTCGTCAATCCGGGCGAGATCGAGCTCCCGTCGGTGGGCTCCCGCCTCACGGCGCCCGCGCAACCGCTCGAAGTCACGCTGCGCACCGACCGGACGCTGCTCCTTCTGGATCGCCAGGCTGGCGGCCCGGCGATTCCCGTGTCGCGCGACGAGCTGGTCGCGCGCATCCGTGAGAAACAGGCGAAATTTCCCGACCAGCCGGTCGTGATAGCCGCAGACAAATCGGCCCGCTATGAGGACGTGCTCGGCGTGCTCGACCTCCTGCAGCGCAACGGCGCAAGAAAAGTCGGGCTGCTCGCGCGTCCGCCGGGCAGCTAGGGAACAGGCCCTCGATGGTTCCGGATCGCCCCGGCAAGCCCTCGCCGATCAAGGGCCGATGGCCGGCGCTGCTGCTCGCGATCGCCGTCCATGCCGTGTTCATCGGCGTGCTGATCTTTTCGATCCGCTGGCAGAATCGGCCGACGGCGCCGGTCACAGCCGAGCTCTACGCGCCGGCCGCGAAGGCGCCGGTCGTCAGCGAACGCTCACCCGAGCCCGAACGAAAGGCCGAGCCGCCTCCCCCGCCCCTGCCGCAGCCCGCTCCTCCGGCGCCACCCAAGCCGGTTCCCCGGCCCGCGCCTGCGCCCGAGCCGCCGGATTTGCGGGCCGCCGAGATCGCGCGCAAGGCGAAGCAGGAAGAAGAGCGCAAGGCCAACGAAGCCATCGAACGCGAAAGGCTGGAGCGCGAACGAGAAAGGAGGCCGAAAAGAAGAAGCAGGACGAGCAGACGCGCGTCGCCGAGGCAAGGCAGGCGCGCGAAGCCCAGGACCTGAAGGCGCAGGCCGAGCGCGAGAAAGCCATTCGCGACGCGCAGCTGCAGGCGGTTGCGGCCGAAGCAACCGCCCGCTCGCGCGCCGAGGCAGACTACATCCGGCGCATCCAGGCCAAGGTCAAGGGTAACGTCACGCTACCTCCCGACCTCGTCGGCAATCCCGAAGCGATCTTTGAAGTCGTCCAGCTGCCCACGGGGGAGATCATCGACGCGGTCCTCAAGAAATCGAGTGGCGTCCGCGCCTACGACGAGGCCGTTCAGCGCGCGATACAGAAGTCCTCGCCGCTGCCGCGGCCGGATCGGCCCGAGCTCTTCCAGCGCACGCTGACGCTCAAGTTCCGGCCGCAGGACTAGCGTGACGGGGTCCTAGATCGGCAGGAACACCGCGGTCGCGACGCTCTGCACGACGTGGCGGATCGTCCGGTTGGTCCGCTGCGCGATGATCTGCGCCATCACGTCCTGGTAGGCGATCATTTTGCCGAATTCGCGCTCGAAAGAAAGATTGCGCACGTCTCCGGTCATCTCGTTGGAGAGAAGCAGCGCGTCGCCGCGCGCGTCGCGCGCGTTGGCGAGCTTCCACGCCGCAATCTCGAGGTTGCGCGCGCAGTTGTAGAGCTTCTGCGGATCCAGGAAGTCGGTGACGTAGAGCTCGGTCTTTCCGTTGTAGGCGAGGAAGATCATGCTCGAGATCCCCACGCCGAACGCGAACACGCGGTCGCCGCCGTAGTCCGGCTTGAGCGAAAGAAGGATTGCGTCGGCGCCCCTCGCCTGGCCCAACTCCGCAAAACGGAACGCGATCCGCGGATCGAACGCCCGCGCCAGCGCCGCCTCGGCACTCGTGTCGCCGCCCTTCCGCCACTCGCGAGGATTGCGGCGGTAGAGCTTTTCCATGAGCAGACGCGCCGAGGCGAGGCTTTCCCGCTCGTGCAGCTCCCCGACCGTGTCGATGTCCGACTTGGCGAGATCGGAAGCCCGGAAGTCGCGGTCGGTCGGCGGCGGGCGCTTGCCCGTTGGGGGCGCCGCCGGCGGAAACACCGGCGCCGCGGAGCATCCGGACAGGAGCGCACACACGGCGAGCGCCAGACGCATCGAGGCGGCCCGCCGCTCCGGCAATGACGGGCGATGCGCTCTGCTGCCTGACAACGCGAAGTCTCTCCAATGCATGCTGCGGCGCCGGTACGCAATCCCGGTGAAGTGCGTTTCAGAGCTTCCCATATCCGCCGCGACGGCACAAACGGGTGCGGCCCTCAATTCGCGCCGGGCGCAGGCTCCTTCGCGTCGCGGCAAGGGCAATCGCTGCATGCGCTCGACGGCCCCCCGCCGGGAAAGCAGTGCCGGAGGCGTAGGTAAAGTACATCTTCCGCTGACTGTGGACGACGAACACCCGGTGCGCACGCAGAAAGTCGGCGCCGAGAAGCATCTGCGGCCGAACCGGCGATATCGGCACCGAGCTCCCGGTCTCGGTACCGGTCGAATACTCCCACAGGTCCGCGACACGCAGTCTCGGATTGCGGATGACCTCGTTGCCGATGTCGAAGCTGTCGAACGGGCGCCGATCTGGCCATTGACCGCGCCGTCGACGACGGGGGGGAGGCCCGCGTGGCGCGAACCGGTCACGCGGCGACCCGTATCAGCGTGCGTTCGGCGGGAATGGCCGCGCAGGCATTCCCGTCACCGCGAGCGCAATGGCCACGACCTCTGCCGCGACGGCGCAGCGCGCAACCGACATCACGTCAATCGGGGAGGAGGAAGGATGCGTTGCTGCATCGCCTCCAGATGCGCATCGATAGATCTAGACGAGCGGAGCTGCCCGCTCAGACTTCCTTCGGCTTCTTCTCGACAATCTGAATGGCCGCCCAGCTCCACTCGGCGCGCTGCTCGACCAGCTGCCGCAGCGCGACCGTGTAGACGGAACGTCCGGTCGTCAAGATGACGTTGCGGCCTTCGACGTATTCCGACGTGGGCACGATCAGCGTCTTGACCGCCAGCGGCTTGTCAGGGCGCGACGGCGGCGGCAGATAAAGGCCGTCGAAACGCGCGCCCATCGTCGAGACGTCAATGCCGTTGACGATGATGCCGAGATCCTCCTTCGCTTCGCGCTTTGCATGCAGCACGACCGGGACCAATCGCTCGGCGATGATCGACACGCCGGCTTCGACCTCGTCGTTGGAGACCTTGTTCAGCCGGCGGACAACGCCGAGCACCCAATCGGTGATGTCGGACTGGCGCACCGCGACCAGCGCGCCGAGCGCGAGGCTCTGGCCGATGCCGCCCGAAGCTGCGATCCGCAGCCCCGCGACGCTGCGATCCTTTATCTGCCACATCGGATCGCTGAACGACGAGATCGACGCGGCAAGAGAATCGTGCTCGCTTGCGGGGAAACGCTTCGCGCGCGGTCCGCCGGCGACGGCATAGACCTCGATCTGCTCCCCGCTCGCGCTCGGGTCGTTGGCCGGCTCGTTGATGTCCTTCGCCGCGAGATCGCGGCAAATGCGGCCCAACCCCACGCGGACCTTCGCCGCGACCGTCACCGCGATGCGGGGATCGCGCCGCAGGTCGGCGTTGAGATTCGGCGAGACCGCGGGGCGCACCTTCTCGAGGATCGCGACACGCTGCTGATTGATCGGCGCCGCCGGCCCCTGGTCCGTTGCTTCGGCCTGCCGCAAGGCATGCACCGCACGCTCGAGCTGCTCGGCCATCGGCGTGGTGTCGAGATAGCGCAGCATCGAGCCCGAATCGTTGCCCGTCCGGCGCACGAGACCGCCTTTGCCCGCGACGTCGACGAAGAATCCTTCCGGCGAGCGCGGGACGGCATCGAGAGACAGCTTGCGGCTCCAGGCACGAAGCTGCGCGCTCGCCCAGTCGAGCTCGGCCGGCGAAAGATTGCCGGTATTGAGCTGATGGATCAGCAGCACGAACAGATATTCCTGCTCGACGGTCCACTGGGTCGAATTCGATCCGACACCGCCGAGCGCCGCGGGAACGCGCTCGACACCGAGCTCGGTCGCGCGCACGTACAGCTGGTGCAGCTCCATCCACTTGGCGGGGATCCACCTCTCGTAGCGAAACACGCGCAACTTGGCGTCGGTCCCGTAATAGTGAACGAGGCGCGAGAACAGCTGGGGCATCACGGGCTTCCAGCGGGGATTGTCGGTCTGCACGAGCGCCTGCTCGAGCGCCGCCTGGTACGCGAAGATGAAGCCCTGGCACATCTCCTGGCACGCTTGCCAGATGCGCTCGGCAAGACGCACCGAGCTATCGACGTTTTCGACGTACTGCTTGGTCAGCTGGCGCCGGTCGGCACCGAGCGCGGAATCGAGGAACTCGATCGCGGCCACGCGGTTCAGGTCGGGCGCACGGCGTGATTGGCGCATGCCGTCGAACGCGCGCATTACGTGCTGCTGGCGTCCGATGACATCGAGCGATGGCAATTGGCGCAGCCACGCCGACGCGGTCTTCGCCGTCAGCAACGGATCGGGATGATCCCGTGCCTGCTGGGTCAGAAATCCGAACATCGCCAAATGCAACCCTGAAAACGACCGCCGCGCGGCCGGCGCACACCGCGTAACGTCCCGTCGTGTCCCGACCGCCGCACGTGGCGCTTCGAATACGTTGCTAACCCAAGTGGAGCCATTACTTATAGCCCAATTCTCCGAGACGCGCAAAATGCAGGTGGTGTCGGCTACAATTCATGCGCCAAGCGACAACGATCGGGGCATGCGCTTCATGTGAACCGCCGCCACGCTGTGCCGCTCATTCCACTCCTCATCCGGAGATTCGCGATGGTGCTTCCCTTGCATTCCCGTTCTACGCGCGGCCGCATGGGACGCGCCGCGACGGTGCTCGGTGTCGCAGCCTCGGCCCTCGCCGCAGTCGCGTTCGCGCAAACCGGACAGATGCCAGCCAAACCATCGGCCGACATCGAATCTCCCTCCCTTTCAAGCAAAATTGGTGCCCATGTGACAGAGCTCAATAAAATCGATACGAAACAAGGTGATGGCGCTGAAGCAGTCGCCGGAAAAACGGTGATCGTTCACTACACCGGGTGGCTTTATGACCCGTCGGCAGCCGACGGCCACGGCAAGAAGTTCGACAGCTCGCTCGACCGCAAGAGCCCATTCGGCTTTCCACTCGGCGCCGGCCGCGTGATCAAGGGCTGGGACGAAGGCGTGGCCGGTATGAAAGTCGGCGGCAAGCGCACGCTGGTGATTCCGCCGCAGATGGGCTACGGCGAGCGCGGTGCCGGCGGTGTCATTCCGCCCAACGCGACACTGATCTTCGACGTCGAGTTGCTCGAGGTCAAAGGCTAGACGGGGCCACGAACTCTGGACCGGTCTTCCGTGTCGCCACACGCGCAATCATGCAAACACCTTTGAAGCTCGTAGCCCCGGAATCCCGGAAATAGTCCGCCGCGGCCGCCAGCCGCCTCCACCCCTCGCCGCTCACCCATGGCGGCGACGGGCCCGTGACCGCGACGGACTATTCACCAATAGGTTTCGAGCGTGATCTGCCCCGGCTCTTTCCGGCGGTGGCGACGCATGCCGCGCGCTTCGAGCACTTTCTGCACATCGTCGACCATCGCCGGATTGCCGCAAAGCATCACATGCGAGTTCTCGGCGGCAAGCGCGAGGCGCGCGCGCGACTCGAGGCGGCCGTCTGCGATTGCGCCGGGAATGCGCCCGGAAAGCGCATCGGCATGAGGCTCGCGGCTCACCATCGGCAGGTACGCGAACGCGCCCGGATGCGCGACGCCGATCCCGGCGATCGTGTCGCCGTAGGTAAGGTCCTGCGCATAGCGGACCGAGTGGACGAGCACCACGCGGCCGAATTTTCCCCAGGGCTCCGCGGTGCGCAGGATCGACAGGAACGGCCCGAGACCGGTGCCCGTCGCGAGGCACCACAGGACGTCCGCGGCCGGCACCTCGCCAATGGAAAAGAAACCGTTTGCGTTGCGCAGGAGCCAGACCGGTTCGCCGGGAGCGAGCGCCGCGAGCCGCGGGGTAAGCGGACCCTCGGGCAGGACGTTGAAGTAGAACTCGTGCGGCGACTCGTCCGGGCTGTTCACGAACGAATAGGGACGCCCGAGCATGTCTTCCTTCGAACCAGGCGGGGCCGGAAGCGCGAGCCGGCCGAACTGGCCCGCGACGAAGGCGACCTCCGGCGCTTCGACTCTTAGCGAAACGAGGCGGTCGGTCCAGGCGCGCTTGCCGACGACCCTACCTTGCACCCACTTGCTCATCGAGGTCCTGTCGAGAGAGGCTAAAATTGCGATTATGCCTATGCCGTCGAGCCGTCATGCAAGGGTCGTGTGGCGTCGCGGTTCACGGGTCTATCTGCGTCCGCCGCGCCGGAACGACGCGGCGACGTTTCTCGATGCGGCGCGGGCGAGCCGGCGCCTTCATCGTCCGTGGGTGCGCCCGCCGCTCGAGGCCGCGCGATTCGCGGAATACGTCGCTCGCTACGGGGAGCGTGCGCAGCGCAACCCGGCGACGGCGACGCATGCGGGCCTCGTCGTCTGCCGCAGCGAGGACGATGCGCTCGTCGGCGTGTTCAATTTCAGCGCCATCGTCCGCGGCGCCTTCCACAGCGCCTACCTCGGCTACTACGCGTTCGCTCCGCATGCAGGGGACGGCTACATGTCGGACGGACTTGCGCTTGCGCTCGACTTCGGGTTCCGGACGCTCAAGCTCCACCGCGTCGAGGTCAACGTGCAACCCGCGAACACGCGCTCGGTCGCGTTCGTTCGCCGGGCCGGGTTCGTCCGCGAAGGCTATTCCCGGCGCTACCTGAAGATCGGCGGCCGCTGGCGCGATCACGTGCGGTTCGCTCTCCTCGTCGAGGATTGGCGCGCGCTGACGAAGAAGACTCAATGACGGCAGATCCGCGAGGTTGGCGTTCGCTCGGAGCGCTGCTCGCGTACGCCGCGCTCGCCGGTTGCGCCGCGCAGATCAAGCCCGACGAGCCGAGATCCGTCACCGCGTTTGCGATCCATCCCTATGAGACCCATGTGCAATGCGCGCGCCTCGTGCCGGATGACCGCCTGGAATACGCGTTCGAAGCGACCGAGCCCGTCAACTTCGACATCCGCTATCGCGAGGGTGTCGCCGTCGTCGCGCCGATTGCGCGCGAGTCGGTTCGCGCAGACGCCGGCGTTTTCATCGCGCAAATCGACCGCGACTATTGCCTCGTCTGGGAGGCGGGCGGCGCGGGCGCGCTGCTCGACTATCGCCTCCGGCTGCGGCCGGCGCGACACTGAAGCGTGTCCGACGATGGCTTCCCGCGTCTCGAACCAGCGCGCGTCGAAGGCGGCCCGCTTCGTCGCGCGCGAAGGATTCGCGGCCGACGACTGCGTGATCATCAGCGACCGCGAGCACGACATCCGCGCGGCGCGCGCGAACGGCACGCGTGCGCTTGCCGTGTCGCGGGGCTACGCCTCGCGCGCCGAGCTCGAAGCCGCCGGACCCGACGCGATCGTGGCGACAGCGGAAGCCCTTCCTGCTGCGCTTCTGGCGCTCCCCGGGGCCGTGCGGGGAATCCGCGCGCCGCCGCAGGTCGACGTGCGCCGTTAGAGATCGGTATGCGTGTACGTCCGTCCGTTCTCGACTTCCGCGAGCACCATCTTGTCGACGATCGCCGCTGCAACGTCGGCGGGATCCTTGAGGAGCCCGTTCTCCTTGAACGAGCGGAAAAGTCCGACGCTCGGGAATTCGGCAGCATCGCGGCTGCGCATGAACGCCTGCATCCCGGTCTCGAAAATGCCGGGACGCAACGAAATGCACTTGAGCGTCGGCGACGGGTGGTCGGCGACGATCGCGCGCGTCAGCATCTCGAGCGCCGCCTTCGACATGCAGTACGCGGCGCTTCCCGGTATCGCCGATTGCGCGGCACCCGACGAAATGTTGATGATCCGTCGCGGCAGCGCCTCGTCGGCGAACGCACGGCAGAAGAGGTCGGCCAACACGAGCGGCGCAGCGATGTTGGTCGCGAGCGCCGCCTCGACCTCCGCGGCGTCGAGCCGTCCGATCAGCCCCACCGGCGCGGCGACCGCGGCATTGTTGATGAGCGTCGCCGTGGTCGGCTTTGCCGCCGCGAGATCCCGCAGCGCCGGCGCGAGCGCTGCCGCAATCAGCGCCGGGTGCGCCAGATCGCAGGCCGCGAGGCGAAAGCGCTTGCCCTTGAGGTTGACGCTGCCCGAACGGCCGACGCCGACGACCATGCAGCCGCGCGCGATCAACGCGCTCGCGAGCGCCTCGCCCAGGCCGCGGGAGACGCCGGTGACAATCGCTGCGTGCATCGTTTCTCCTTCATTGGCTGCGCCGTCGCTGCCGGCGCACGACGAGCGTCCCCACGAGCATCGCCGCGCCGATGAACCCAAGCTGCCACAGCGGCTTGACCGCGTAGATGAGCGCCGCGGTGGATCCCCTGGGCGCGATGAACGTCAGTTGAAATGCGAGCGCCTCGAACGCGGCGGCGAGCGCGGTGCCTGCAAGGAGCCCCGGCGCGCGCACGCGCCACGCGAGCAAGAGGGCCACGAGCCAAGGCAGGACGAGCCACAGCGCGAACGCGTACAGGCCGGCGTCGACCGGCCCCGGCGCCTTCACGACGAAGAGCATCGCGTCGGCGGCGATTCCCAGTCCCGCGAGCAACCGCACGAGGGGACGCGACGGCGAATTGGGCATGGCGGAGGCCACGATTGTGTCGCAGCGTAGCATGAGCGGCAGCCGCCGCTAAGGGCGCTCCCGCAGGAAGAGCGCGGCGCTTCGCGGATTGCGATTGCGAAGCGGGCGGAAGACTTCGACATCGGCGAAGAGGCGGCAACCAAGGCGCTCGGCGTCCCAGCCCGGCAGTGCGGCAATCGGGAGCGGCAGCAGCGTGCGCGGCGTGAAGCTCGTGCCGAGGCGGGCGAGATGCGCCGCCGCGGCGATGTCGAGTGCGCTCGCCAATGCTACCGGGTCTGCCGGAACCGCGGCTGCGGCGAGCGGCAGGACCAGCGCCTTTCCGGTGATCGCGCGAAACGGCGCGACGCATTTGGCGAGCATCCCGTGGCCGATGACGACGGCGCGCACGGCGCGCGCGGCGTCCTGGCGCCTCTCGCAAAAGGCCTCGCGCCAGGCATGGGCTCGCCAGCGCTCAAGCAGCGCATTTTCGGTGCACGCGACGACAAGACCCGACTCGTCGAGCAACGTCGCCGCATCGCGAGCCGGCCCGCGGGCTGTCGGCGTCGGGCCCGTCTGCGCATTGACATGAATCGCGTTGAGCGTGGCCTTGGTCCGCGGAAAGAGCAGCCACGCGAGCGCGTTGCAGACGTCGTGCAGGCTTCCCGCGCGGGTGACGATCTCCGCGCGCTCCGCGATCCGCGCCTCGAAGGCGAGCGCCGAAAGCCGTGGGTGCGGGCGCCGAGAGGGCGCGACGAATCGGATCGCCCGACCGTCCGGCAGCCTTAAGGAGGCCTCGCGCGCCCACGCGTTCAGCAGCGCGATGTCCGGCAGTCGGTCCTCGGGGCGACGCCGGAGCCAGCGCGCATACGGCGCGAACGCCGGATGGCCGTCCGCACGCAGGGCGGCGCACGTCGCCCTCAGCTCCGGCCTCCGAGCGAGAACGCAATCACCACGATGACCAAGATGACGAGCACCAGCAGCGCCACCTTCCACGGACTCTTCGGGTATTCGCCGCGGATGGCGCCGGTCACGCCGTTCATCGCGCACTGGAAGGCGCGCGCGCCGTACGTGTACGAAAGCAGCCACACCGGCGCGAGGATGTGCTTGAACGTCTGGCCGGAATAGTCGGTGCGCACGCTTAAGTTGCGGAAGGTGTCGCCGGGAACCTGCTGCGCGCAAAGCGCCTGCACCTTGGCATCCATCGCATCGCGCGCGCGTTGCGCGGCGGCGACGAGATCGATCTGATAGCGCTCGACGACCCAGCCGGCGACGAAGCCGGCGTCGTAAGGCTTGAGCTCGACCGTCGGGAAGGGCTCGATGCCGCGCAACAGCTCGGGGTGAACGCCGACGGACGCACAGACGAGATCGTCGTCGAAGAAGTGCTGCAGGCGTCCCGAGGCCGGTTCCCAGCGCACATGCTGGACCTGGCGCGTCTGCGTGCGGCCGCCTTCATCAAAGGTCTCGGTGGTGTAGTAATAGTGGCCGGCCTCCGCGGTCCACGCCGCATCGACGCGGGCGTCGAACGTCCAGTAGGGAAGATAGACGCCGCGCACCGTGTCGGTCATTGCCTTTTTCTTGAGCGCGGACGGCGCGAGCCACAACCTGCCATACCACGCGCGGATCGCGTCGCGCGCCGCGGACTCGGCAAGCTTGAACGGCAGGACGCTCTCGGGACGGAATGCGGGCTTGGTTTCGGTGTACGGCACGAGCTGCGCCGAGCCGCAGAACTCGCAATTTTGCGCCTGCCGTTTCGGGTCCAGCACCGAGATGGCATTGCAGCTCTGGCACCTGACTTGCCGCTTCTCCGCCTGCCAGCCCCGGGCGTCGTCGCCGATTCCCCGCAGCGCGCTCACGAGATCGTGCTCGACGATCTCGCCGCCCGCATCGAGCCTCGCAGGGGACTCGGTCCCGCAAAACGGGCAGACGAGCTTTTGCTTCGCCGGATTCCAGACCGCTTCGCCACCGCACGCGGGGCAGGCGAACTTGGATAGCGCAGTCGTTTCGGTCACGTCGGCCCGCGCCAAAGGGTCAGCGGATGAAATAGCCGATCACGCGCCAGGCGCCATCGGCCTCGCGCTCGAGCGTTACCGTCTCGCGGCTGTCCGTCTTGTGCGCAAACGACGTCCGAAACGCGACCAGGGCGAAGGTCCCTTCGGGTCCGTCGGGAAGCTTGTTCATGAGCTCTGTCGAGAGCATGCTCCGCTGAACGGTGGCGCCGAGCGGTGTGCGCGCCTGCTGCAGCGCTGCGCTCCAGTCTTCGAGGGTCGTCGTCTCCCTGAACCGCGCGCCGGCGGTGTTATAGCTTCCCGCAGCGTCGAGGGCGTCGATGAGGACAAGCCATTCACGCGCCGCCACTTGCGCGAGCGTCGTCGTGGCGTCTTGCGCGGACGCGGGCGCGAGGATCAGGAGCGCCGCGCCGGCGAGCATGCACACCAGCGCTCGGCGCGGGCGAGCGGGCGCCGGCACCGCCGACGTCATGAGTTCAAGAAGCTGTCGACGGCGGCGCGCGTGACTCGCCACTGCGTGCCGATCTTCTTGCCCTTGAGATCGCCCGACTCGAGGCTCGCCATCACGTCGGCCTCGCCCACCCCGAGCGCCTGCGCCACCTGCAATGGCGTAAGCAGCTCGGGCGCTGCGCTCGTCGCCGGCGCAGACGAGGGCGCTGCGATGCCGGGCGTCGATTGGCCCATGATCCCGCCGGTCTGGCTCATCATCTGCTGCGCCATCGCCATTCCGACCGCCATCTCGGCGCCAATGCCGCCCACGCCTGCGCCGCCGCCCTTCTCCATCCCCTGTGCCATCTGGAACTTCACGTAGTCGTTGAGATTTCCGACCGCAGCCATCGAGGAGCGCTTGTCGATCGCCGCCTCGACTTCGGGCGGTACCGACACGTTCTCGACGACAAAGCTCGTCATCTCGAGACCGTATTTGTCGCCGATGGCCGGATTGATGAGCGGGAGCAGCGCTTCGCCCAGTTCCGAGTAGCGCGCTGCGACGTCGAGTGCCGCGATCTTCGAGCTCGCGAGCGCGTCGGAAAACACGCTGACGATCCTGGATCGCATCGTGTCGTTGAATTCGTCGAGCCGGAAATGGTCGTCGGTGCCGGCGACCTCCTTCAGGAACTTCTTCACATCGACGACGCGGAAGTCGTAGATGCCGTAAGCGCGTAGCCGCACGATGCCGAAATCCGCGTCGCGCATCATCACTGGGTTCGCGGTGCCCCACTTGTTCCCGGTGAAGACACGGGTGATGACGTAATAGACGTCGGCCTTGAACGGGCTTTCGAGCGCGTACTTCCAGCTCTTGAGATTGGTGAGGATCGGGATGTTGTCGGTCGTGAGCGTGTACTTCCCCGGACCGAAAGTGTCGCCGAACTCGCCCAGGTAGACGAACTGCGCAGTCTGCGACTCGCGGACGATCAGCTGCGCGCCATTCTTGATCTCCTTGTCCTCATCGGGGAACCGGAACGACAACGTGTCGCGCGAGTCGTCGGTCCACTCGATGATGTCGATGAACTGTTTCTTGAGGAAATCGACGATCGCCATCGCGGCTCCCTTCCGCTCTCGAAGCGCGCTACCGCGATGCGCGTGGCGCCCAGCGCACCCGATTCATTTCTTCACCGCAGCCAATTTTCCCGCCTCCACGGCGGCCTGCGTCATCTCGGCCTCGAGCTGGCTCGCGGGCAGCGCTCCGGGAACGATCGAGCCGTCGGCGAACACCAGGGTGGGCGTCGCGGAGACTCTGAGCTTCGAGCCCAGGGCGCTGGTCGCGACCACGGGATTGTCGCAGTCGCCCTGATTGTCGGGCAGCTTGCCGGAGGCGAAGAATTCGGTCCACGCCTGCGCCCTGTCCGCCGAGCACCAGATGATCCGCGACTTGCGCGCGGCGTCGGGGTGCAGCTGGTCGATCGGATAGAGGAACGTGTAGATCGTCACGTTGTCGATGTTCTTCAGCTCCGCCTCGAGCTTCGCGCAGTACGGGCAGTCCGCGTCGGAGAAGATGGCGAGCTTGCGTTCGCCGTTGCCCTTGACGCGCTTGAACGCGAGATTCATCGGCAGGCTGTCGAAGGCCACGCGATTCAACTGCCGCATCTTCGCTTCGGTCAGGTTCTTCTTGGTGTTGGCATCGTAGACCGAGCCCACGAGAACATAGGCGACCTTCGAGTCGGTATAGAGCATCTGGTCGTCGAGTTGCACTTCGAACAGGCCGAAGTACGGGCTTTTCGTGACGCTGCGAACGCTCGCCCCCGGAAACTTCTGCTCCACGAGCTTCTTCACGACCGCCGACTCGCCGCTCGTCGCTTGTGCCGGGGGCGGGGATTGCGCCGCGAGAGGTGTAGCCGCCAGTAGGCCGGCCACAAGCGCCGCCGCAGACAGCCGGCGCAAGGTTGCAGTCGAATTCGACATCATGGTCTCCAGTGTGTCGTCCGGTATCTTAACGTAGCGCGGAATGCGCCAACAGGCGCCGCGCCGGCGGTATCGCGTCCACGGCAGCCATGCCGAGGTTGCGCATCGACCTCGCCCAGCGCGTATCGATGCGAAAGAGGTGCGCGAGGCCGTCGGTTACGGTCTGCATCGCGCGTACCGGGAACGCACGCCGCCGCGCATAGCGATCGAGCAGCACCGGCGCGCCGGGATCGGCCACCGGACCGCGTTCGCGCAGCACCGCCGCCAGTACATCGGCGTCGCCAAAACCGAGGTTCACGCCTTGGCCGGCCAGCGGATGCACGCCATGGGCGGCATCGCCGACGAGGGCCAGCCGGTGCGCGACGACGTGCGGCAGCTTGAGCAACTGCAGCGGAAACGCTGCGGCCGGCGTGATGCATTCGAACGCGCCGAGCGCATGAGTGCCGGCGTCGGCAACGCGCAGCGCGAGCTCCGCCGGGGCAAGTGCAAGCAGCGCGCGCGCCTGCTCGTCCGGCGCCGACCAGACGATCGATACCCGGCGTCCCGGCAGCGGCAGCCAGGCGAGAATGCCGCCATCGCGCCGGAACCACTGGTACGCGCGGCCGTGATGCGCGCGCGCGCAGGCGAAATTCGCGACGATCGCCGTCTGCCCATAGGGTTTCGGAACCGCGACGACGCCCGCGGCCTGCCGCAGCCACGAATGCACGCCGTCCGCAGCCACGACGAGCCGCGCGGATGCCGCCGTTCCGTCGTCGAAGCGCAGCAGGCCGGCGTTTGCCGACCAGGCCATGGACTCGAAGCTCCGCGGAGCGAGCGTCGTCACGCCCGATGTCCGGACGAGCGCGACGAGGGCGGCGCGCAACGCGCGCTCTTCGACGATCCATGCGAGCGCGCGCTCGCCAAGCTCGTAGGCCGAGAAGTCGAGAGCCGCGCCGTCGTCGCCGACGACGTGCATGGTCTCGATGGCCGTGAAGCGCCCGGCCGGCAATGTCTGCCATGCACCGATCGACTCGAGGAAAGCGGCGCTTCCCGGGCTCACCGCGTAGATGCGCGTGTCCCATTGGGTTTCGGCGAGCGGCGGCTCCGATGCGGCGATGGGTGCGCGGTCGACGAGCGCGACCTTGAGGCCCGAGCTCGCAAGCGCCGGAGCGAGCGCAAGCCCTACGAGCCCTGCCCCGCAGATCAGCACGTCGAATTCGGGGACCGGGGCGTTCACCGACGTGCCCCGACGCTTGCGGCCGTCGCCGCTGCGCTGTTCCGCGAGAGAGCCCCGGGGCGGCTCGCCGGCGCTCATGTTGTCTGTTCCAGTACTTCGATCACGTGGTTCTGGTTGGTGTAGATGCAGAGGTCGCCTGCGATGGCGAGGCTCGCTTTGACTATGTCCGCTGCGGAAAGTGCCGTGTGCTCGACCAGCGCGCGCGCCGCCGCCTGGGCGTACGGTCCCCCGGACCCGATCGCGACGATGCCGTGCTCGGGCTCCAGGACGTCGCCGGTTCCGGTGATGATGAGCGACGCCGTGCGATCGGCCACCGCGAGCATCGCCTCGAGCCGCCGTAGGATGCGATCGGCGCGCCAGTCCTTGGCGAGCTCGACCGCGGCGCGCGTCAGATGCCCCTGATGCTTGTCGAGCTTCGCCTCGAAGCGTTCGAACAGCGTGAAGGCATCCGCCGTCGCCCCGGCAAAACCGGCAAGCACGCGTTCGTTGTGAAGGCGGCGCACCTTGCGCGCGGTCGCCTTGACGACGACGCTGCCCAAGGTCACCTGGCCGTCGCCGCCCAAGGCGACGGCGCCGTCGCGGCGGACCGAGAGTATGGTTGTCCCGTGGAATGTTTCCATGCAGCAATCGATGATCGTCTACATCACGTTGCAAAGAAGAGAGGACTGACGGATTGGCGCGCGGTGGCGACCCGAGTCGCGCACACCCACGCGGGCCAAGCTGTCGGCCGCGGGCGTCGACTCGCCCCGGTCGCATCCCCACCCGCTACCCGCGCGCGGGGCCCCTGCTCTCAGGCTCGCACCGCTACTGTGCCTTCTTTACGAAGTGGCGGGGAGAAATGCCGATGAGCAGCAGCAGGGCACGGACGATCGGCGTCGCCCCGACGATCTGGACCGCGCGGCGCTGCATTTCGATGCGGTTGATCGAATTGAGCATCGCTCCCGCGCAGACGAAATCGACCCGCTCGACCTGGCTCATGTCGACCGGAACGACCGCGCGGCCTTGGGCAAATTCGGTGAGCCTGCTCAATTGTGGCACCGACGAGCCCGCCATCACGCCCGACCAGACGAGCATTTCCGCATCTTCGCCTGGCGCGGCCGCGTCGGCGTCGGGCGTCGTTTCGGCAGCGGTTTCCGGCAACATCGGCGGCTCCCACGACGGCGGCGACAGCTCGAAGGTCACCGCGTACTCGACGGCGCGATCCTCGAATGCCGCATGCGCGTTCGCCCATTGGAGGAGCTCGAGCGACAGGAGCCAGGCGCCCTCGCCGCCTTCACGTCCCTGCTTCACCGCTGCATCGAGCATCGGCTTCAGTTTTTCGACCCGCTGCAGCGAGAGCGGGAATCGCGCGCGACGGGCGTCGCCCAGCGCCTGCGCAAGCAGCCGCGCCCCGTCGTCGTCGAATCCGGTCACCGACATCACGTCGAGGCGCACTTCCGAGAGCTGCTTCGCCATCGCGCGCTTCAAGCCCTCGAGTTGCGCCCCCACGGCGGAGGTGAGCTTGCCCGTGAGCCCGATATACCCGCCCGTGGTCGCGCGCGGCCCGCTCTGCGGTTTCTCGGTCGCTTCCCAGGCGGGTGCCGACCGCTCGAACTGGACAACGTACTTGAGCGCGAACTGGTCGAACGCCCCCCGGTCGCCCGCGCGCTGCTGCAAGTCGAAGAGCGCGAGCCAGGCGAGCGGCGAGAGTTTAGCATCGTGGTCGTCGACGACGCCCTGCTCGAGGAGCGTTCTCGCCTCCTGCGCATGGCCGCTCGCGTAACGCAGCGCGGCGTCCTCGAGCACCGAGCACAGGCCCGGATTCGCCTGCGCGACCTCGAAACTCGGCTGGCCGGGCGAGGCCCATTCGATGAGGCTCGCGCCGGTGACTGTGATGTCTCCGGCGGGCTCGATCGGGGGCCGCTCCCCGCCGCGTCCAGCGGGGGAGCCGGCGTGGCGCGCGGCCACCTCGCGCGCCGACGGAGGTCGCCCCGGCACGCCGGCAGATCCCGCCCGCGCCTTCGGGATGGGCGAAGACTGCCCCGGTTTCTTGGTCGGCGGTTTCGAGAACAACGCCATCGGACTGCTCGTGCTCCGCTCGCTCGGCCTGCCTTGCGCCGACGACAAATGCGCATGTGCCGGCACGAATTTGGAGACCCGGACGGCGATTATGTTCCCGTCATAGCCATCCTTCAAGAAGGCCCTGCACGCCGCATCTTTCGAAGGTCGTCCGCGAGATCGGTGGGGCATTTCGCAAGTGGGGCATTTCGCAATGATGGCGACGCGAACTACCTGCTAGAATCGACTGCACGCGCGCGGTCGCCCGACCGTTCGAAGAAGAGGAGGATGACGATGAAAAATCCGCTCGACTCGCTTTGGGGCACGATCATTTCCGGCCTTATCCTGACGGTGATCCTGGTTTTCGCCGTTCGCGGTCTGCTCACTTGAGGGAGGCACGGTCATGGATCTCGTTCCCCCCCTCGCAAGATGGCTTCACTTCCTGGCCGGCGTGATGTGGATCGGCCTTCTCTATTACTTCAACTTCGTGCAAGTCCCGGCCCTGAAGGCGGCCGCCGCTGACGGCACCGCAGCCGGCATCACCAAGCACATCGCGCCACGCGCGCTCAACTACTTTCGCTGGTCGGCGGTCGTGACCTGGCTCGCTGGCGCCGCGCTGCTCGGCAACCAGTTCGGGAGCGCATTCATGCTGCAAAAAGGCATGGCCGGAATCGGCATCGGTGCGTGGCTCGGCACGATCATGCTGATCAACGTGTGGGCGCTCATTTGGCCGAACCAGCAGAAGATCCTCGGGATGAAGCCCGCCACCGACGAGGAAAAGAACAAGGCGCGGCGCGTCGCGTTCCTCGCTTCGCGAACCAATACGATGCTGTCGATCCCGCTGCTGTTTTTCATGGCCACCGGCTGGCATCATCCGTTCTGAAACCGGACGCGGCGCGAGCACGGCCGCAAGGCTTCGGAACGCCGGCTCGGAAGGGGGATGGATCCGCGCGATCCGTCCCCTTGGGCGATTGCGCCGCGAGGCGCAACGAGACGCGACGGGTGGTGCCCGGTAACGCTTTAGTCCCCGTACAGCTTTTGCACGCGCTCGCGCCGCTCCTGCGCTTCGAGGGACAGCGTCGCCGTGGGCCGGGCGAGCAGTCGCGGAATCCCGATTGGCTCGCCGGTTTCTTCGCAATAGCCATAGCTGCCGTCGTCGATCATGCTTGATCGACTTCTCGACCTTCTTCAGGAGCTTGCGTTCGCGGTCGCGGGTGCGAAGCTCGAGGGTGTATTCCTCCTCGAGCGTGGCGCGGTCCGACGGGTCGGTTGTCACTTCGTTTTCGCGCAGGTGCTCGCCGGTGTCGTCGGCATTTTGCAGCAGCTGGTCGCGCAGCTCGATGAGACGCTGCCGGAAGAACGCGAGCTGCCCTTCGTTCATGTAATCCTTGTCCGGGGCTTTGAGCAGGTCCTCTTCGGTGAGCACCTTGGGCTTCTTCACCACGGTTGCGCTGACGGTTGCTTGCTTCGCTGCCATGCTGACCTCTGTGTACCCTTCGAACGTACGGCCGCAGACGGCGCATGCGCGCCGGTCCCCCACTCGTCCGGGCCATTTCGCCCCCGGCGCGGCGTGCGCGCGTGTGTGTAAGACCACCTGCGCTAAATCGGCGATTATATCCCGGCTGCGGCAGGCGCCACCACCTTTGTGCCCGACGCTCGGCGGCTAACGGGCGCCGCGCGGCTCGCAGTCGTATAATCCTGAAAAAACAAGGCGTTTCGATGACTTCCGCCCGCCGCAGCACATCCACGACCTTGACGCTCGGACGCCCCGACGACTGGCATCTGCATCTGCGCGACGGTCCCGCCATGGCGTCCGTTCTCGCCGCCACGGCGCGTGTGTTCGGCAGAGCAATCGTCATGCCTAACCTCAAGCCGCCGGTGACGACCACCGCGCTCGCCCGCGCCTATCGCGATCGAATCCTGGCGGCGCTGCCCCGGCACTGGGCCTTCGAGCCGTTGATGACGCTCTATCTCACCGACAACACGAGCGCCGACGAGGTCGTCCGCGCCCGCGAATCGGGATTCATCCATGCAATGAAATATTACCCGGCGGGTGCGACGACGAACTCGGATTCGGGCGTGACCGCGCTCGAACGTGCGTATCCGGCGCTGGCCGCGATGGAAAGGCAGCAGTTGACGCTGTCGTTGCACGGCGAAGTGACCGATCCGGAGGTCGACGTGTTCGATCGCGAGCAAGTGTTCGTCGATCGGCACCTGACGCGCATCGTGCGCGATTTCCCGGGCTTGCCGATCGTGCTCGAACACATCACCACGCGCGAAGCGGCGAGTTTCGTCGCCGAGGCGCCCGCGAACGTCGCGGCGACGATCACGCCGCAGCACCTTCTGTGGTCACGCAATGCGCTCCTCGCCGGCGGTCTGCGTCCACATCTCTATTGCGTCCCGCTGCTCAAGCGCGAGACGCACCGGCAGGCGCTCGTCGCCGCCGCGACGTCGGGCAGCCCGAAATTCTTCCTGGGCACCGATTCGGCGCCGCATGCGCGGCACACCAAGGAAAGCGCCTGCTGCGGCGCCGGCTGCTACTCGGCACCCGTTGCGCTGCCGCTTTACGCCGAAGCTTTCGAGGACGCCGATGCGCTCGATCGCCTGGAAGGTTTCGCGAGCCACTTCGGCGCCGACTTCTACCGGCTGCCGCGACACGGCGACACGCTGACGCTCGTGCGCGAGCCATGGACGGTTCCGGACGAATTCGCGCTGGGTTCGCATACGGTGGTGCCGCTGCGCGCCGGCGTGGCGATGCGCTGGCGCGTTGCCGATTGATGGGATGTCCGGGGAACCTCGCCGCTCCGGTGTTATCCTAATCGTCCGAAGCCAGCCAGACCGTCGCTGCCCGGCCCGGTGCAAACCGGTCGGGGAGAGGAAAGTCCGGGCTCCGCAGAGCAGGATGCCGGGTAACGCCCGGCCGCGATAAGTCGCCGCTAGCGCGGTTGACGAAAGCGAGGAACAGGGCCACAGAGACGAGTCGCTCCGGCAAGGGTCAAACCGAAATCGGAGCGGGTGAAACGCGGCAACCTCCATCCGGAGCAACACCAAGTAGGCGGACGCGCATTTGGCAACACAGGCTGCTCGTCTAGTCCGCGGGTAGGTGGCTCGAGCGCCACCGGCAACGATGGCGCCTAGAGGAATGACGGCCATAGCGCACTGCAAATGCGCCGTAACAGAACCCGGCTTATCGGCTGACTTCGGATTTATCCCATGACGCCCCGCGGCATTCCCGTGGGGCGTCGCCATTCCTGCGCCCCAGGATCGGCATCACCGGCGCCGCTTCGCGTCGCGCAGGATTTCGCGCGCTGCGTTGTGGCCGGGAATGCCCGGTCACGCCGCCGCCCGGATGCGTGCCGGAGCCGCACAGGTACAGACCGCGCAATCGGCGCGCGGTAGTTGCGCGTTGCCGAGCACGGGCCGCGCCGAGAAGAGCTGGTCGAGCGTCAGCGCGCCGTGGAAGATGTCGCCCGCCGATCAAGCCGAACTCGCGCTCGAGATCGAGCGGCGACAGTGCCCGACGGCCGACGATGCTCGCGCGGAAATTCGGCGCGACGCCGATCGACGGTGTCGATCATCAGGTCGGCGACCTCCTCGCGCGCATCGTCCCACGTGCGGCCCGGCATCACCGACGGCAGATCGGGGTGGACGTGCTGGCAGAAAAGGCTCGCGACGTGCATGCCCGCGCGGCGCCAGCGATGTCGTCGACAACGGACGGAATCAGCACCTCGACGATCGGCGCCCGCGACCAGCCGTGCGTGCGTGGCGTCGAAATACGCGCGCTCCATGTACGCGAGCGACGGCGCAATGATGATGCCGCTCGCGTGGTGCGGCTGCGCGACCGTTTCCGGGCAGCGCACGTGAAATCGGGCAATTCGGACAGCGCGACGTTCATCCGGAACGTGCCCGAGCCGCAGCGATAGCGCGGCGATGCGCGCGCGGAAATCCGCGGGCAGATGCGCGGGGTCGACCAGCCTGCTCGAACAGCAGCTTCGGATTCGACGTTGGCGACGACGCGCCGCGCCTCGACGACCTCGCCGTCCGCGAGTTCGACGCCGGCGGCGCGGCCTGCCTTGACGATGACGCGGGCGACCGGCGCGTTCGTTCGCAGCGCGACGCCGCGCGCTGCGCATTCGTCCGCCATCGCCTGCGTGATCGCGCCCATGCCGCCGCTCGCGTGGCCCCACTGCCCGCGCTTGCCGTTCACTTCGCCGAACACGTGGTGCAGCAGCACGTAGGCCGAGCCTGGCGTGTACGGGCTCGCGAAATTGCCGACGACGGCGTCGAAGCCGAATGCCGCCTTGATCGGGTCGCGACTCGAACCAGCGGTCGAGCACGTCGCCGGCGCTCTTGGTGAAAAGATCGAGCACGTCGCGCCGGCCGGCGAGATCGAGCGCGCGAAAGCGCTTCGCCACCTTCCACGCGATCGAGCAGCGCAGGCATGCCGCCGCCGACGTTGGGCGGCGTGGCGAGCAGCAGGTCGCGCAGCACGTCGGCGACGCGGTCGAGCATCGCGTAGTACGCCGGCAAGCGCGTCGGCATCGCGGCGCGAGAATTTCGCGACCTCGGCCTGCGTCGCCGCGAGCCCGCCGCCGACCTTGAGGTGCTGCCCGTCCGGCAGCGGCAGGAAATTGGCGATCGGCCGCTCGACGACGCGCAAGCCGTGCTCGGCGAGCTTCAGGTCGCGGATCACCTGCGGGTCGAGCAGGCTCACCGTGTAGCTCGCGGTCGAGTTGCGGAACCCCGGATGGAATTCCTCGGTGACCGCAGCGCCGCCGAGCACGCCCCGGCGCTCGAGCACGCAGACGTCCTGCCCGGCGCGCCGCGAGATACGCGGCGCAGACGAGGCCGTTGTGGCCGCCGCCGATGATGACGGCGTCGAAGCGGCGGCGGGCGGCACGCGATCGATGCGGAATCCGTGGAGATCGGGCAATCGCTTCACGACGCGACCGCGGCAGGACGCTCCGTCTATCTCGTCGACGCTGTCGCGACCGTCGAAAAGCCGCAGTCGACGTAGGTGATCTCGCCGGTGATCGCGCTCGCGAGGTCCGAGAAATAGAACGCGGCGACGTTGCCGACCTCGTCGATCGTGACGTTGCGTCGCAGCGGCGCCGTCCTCTCGACGCGGGTCAGGAGCTTCGAGAAGTCGCCGATGCCCGGCGGCGGCGAGCGTCTTGATCGGGCCGGCGGAGATGCCGTTGACGCGAATTCCTTCCGGCCCGAGGCACGCCGCGAGATAGCGGACGTTCGCCTCGAGGCTCGCCTTGGCCAAGCCCATCACGTTGTAGTTCGGCACCGAGCGGACCGCACCCAGATAGGTGAGCGTCAGGATCGAGCCGGGGCGCCCCCGCATCAGCGGCCGCGCGCCTTTGGCAAGCGCCGCGAAGCTGTAGCTCGAGATGTCCTGCGCGACGGCGAACGCATTGCGCGACAGCCGTCGAGGAAGTCGCCGGCCAGCGCTTCGCGCGGAGCGAACGCGATCGAATGCAGCAGCCCGTCGAGGCCGCCCCACTCCGCTTGCAGCGCTCGCGAACAGCGCGTCGATGTCGTCGTCCTTGGCGACATCGCAGGGCAGCACCGGCACTGCGCCGAACTCCGCGGCGATCTTGACCACACGATCCTTGAGCTCGTCGTTGACGTAGGTGAAAGCGAGCTCGCGCCTTCGCGCCGGCATGCCCGCGCGACGCCGTAGGCGATCGAGCGGTTCGAAAGGACGCCCGTGATCAGGATCTTCTTGTCGGCGAGGAAGCCCATGGCAACTCCGGAAGCATCACGCGGCGCGTCGTCCCGGCGCCGGGACGGCGGTCAGAATTCGTAGGAAGCGATGTTTGCGATCACGCCGCAGGCGATGCGATTGTTGGGGATGCCCGGCTGCGCGTCGAGCGGGCCCGCCATCCCCTGATGGACCACGACCGCTTTGCCGAGAATACCATCCGGCCCGTCGATGGAGACGCCATCCAGGCTCGCGGTCATCGTCAGCAACCCCGTATTGCCGGCCGCCCCCGCGTAGACTTGCGGCACGCCGCCTGGCGGCGCCCACGGCGGGCCGGCCGAGAATGTGTTTGGCGACGAGCAGTTGCCGGTCGTGTGGATGGCCACGCGATAGGGCCCCGGCGTGACGTCCTGGAGTTGCACAACCATTGTGACGCCGCCCTCGCGCCCGCGAAAAAGGATCAATCCCTTGACGGCGCTGCCTGCCTTCGGCACCAGATGCGCGCCGACCGACGGGCCGAGCGTCAGCGCGCGGGATGCGTTGTCCCCCGTCGAGCTGCACCCGGCAAGCGCAGCCACGACCGCAAGCGCCGTTCCGGCCGCGCGGGCGGCCGCGACGATTCGGCTCATCGCCGCCTGGGGCAGCGCCGGTGCGCGTTTCGAGCGCGCTATGCGTTCACGCCTTGCGAGTGACGCCACAGGCTACACCGGCTCCAGTTAACGGTCACGCATCATAAGCGAAGCGCGCGGACATTGCCAAAAGGAGTCCGCGCGCGGCATTCGCGACCATCGTCGAGACAGGTCCCGAGGTGCCGGCCGCGTGGAACCTGCGTCGCAAATGAAGGCCGTAGCAGCCGGCGAGGGATCGCCACGCCGCGCGAGCGCGCCGGATTTCGATGCTCCGATTCCGGGGTTCGATCGCTCGGTGGCGGCGAGCGCCACTACCCGAGCCCGAGCCGGGGACGCCGCGACACCACCGTCGATTCGATCCGGCTTTGTCACGTCTATGCGAGCCCCATGGAATTTCCAACTCCCACGCCGCGCACGGGACGCGCTGAGCGCCGAAAGCTTAGCGACGGAAGCGCCTGCACGAATCAACTGGAGGATGTGATGCGTAGAGTCCTTGCATGCTTATTGTGTATTTCGCCGGGCTTGATCTTCTGGGCCTCTCCCGGATTTGCCGGTCCGGGCTGCCCCGAGATCGAGCAGTTCCTCACCGGCAGGGCCATCGGCGTCGTCTGCCTTTCATAGCGACGATCTGCGGACCAATAATGTGCTGACAACGCCGGCAAACAATTCCATTACCACGTTCGCGGAAGGCACGCCGCTGCCCGGGCCAACAGTCTTGGGCTCGGCCCTTTCCTTCACGCCGATTACCGATCTCGGCGTCATTTCGAATGGCCCAACGCCGACCGCCGGTCCCGTTCCAGGCATTCAGGTCGAAGGCTGGTTCGCGAATGATCCCGCCAATGAAGCGCGGTTCGTGCTGCGCTTCCCGGACGACTGGAACGGCCGGCTGGTCGTTGCCGGCGCATCGGGAACGCGCAGCGAATACAACGGCGACTGGGCGTGGAGCGACTACGTCGTTCCGAAGGGTTACGCGTACGCCTCGCAGAACAAGGGCGTGCTCAACCTGTACCTCGCCGCTCTGGGGACTGCGACGCAGCCGGCGTCGGATCCGCTTGCGTGCCGCCTGAATCCGTCGTCGCCCACGTGGGCTCATTTCTACGACAACGATCCGCAGAAGCCGTTTGCGCAGTGGACGCAGTACATGCTCCAAACCGCTGCTTTGGCGCGAGATGCCGTGAAGGTGAACTATCATCATTTTCCGACCCGTACTTATGCCGTCGGCACCTCGAACGGGGGCTACCAGGTGCGGCGTGCGATGGAAGAAGCGCCGAATCTGTTCGACGGCGGCGTGGATTGGGAAGGCACGTTCATCGATCCGAACGGGCCCAATATCCTGATCGGCCTGCCGCCCGCGATCAGGAATTTCCCCGGCGACGTGGCATCGGGTTTCAACCCCAACAGTGAGGCAGCGCAGAACATTCTCGCCGCCGGGTATCCGCCGGACATCGTGAACGGTGCGGACTCGCTGTGGCTGAGGTATTCAAATCAGTTCTGGGAAGTGACCGCGTGCCAATGGCAGGAGCGCTTCGATCCGACGTATGCAACCTATACGTCCGGTCTCGGCAACTACGACTACTTGTCGCGCGTCGGCGTGCCTGGCGTGTTTGACAGCGTTGCTGCGGTCGAGACCACGGGCAAGATCAAAAAACCGCTGATTACGGTGGCGGGCACGATCGATGCGTTGCCGCCGATTCAGCGCCAGGCCCGCGCCTACGAGGCGAAGGTCAACGCCTCGCGCAAGGGCAACAACGACGAACGCAGCGCGCAATACCGGCTCTATGAGGTGCAGAACGGGAACCATATCGAGAGTTTCGTCATGGCGTTCCCGCAGCTGCAGGCCATCCAGCCGCATGCGCAGCGGGCCTTCGACCTGCTGGTCGATCACGTGGAGAACAAGTCACCGCTTCCACCGAGCCAATGCATCGCCAAGGGCGCGATGATTGCGGCCAATCCGGCGGAGCCGGGCCATTGCGCGAGCCTGTTCGTTCCCTAGACCAACGCGACACCTCCGACCCGATCGGAAGGTGCGACGCGAAGGCGACCGCAGACCGAACGCGGCGCCGGAACCCTTCGCGGTACAATCCGACGGCCGTCGTCTGTGGGCGGCCGTTTTTCTTGGTAGCAGGACTGTTATGTCCACGATGACCCCCTCCGAGATCGTCTCCGAGCTCGACAAGCACATCGTCGGCCAGGACGACGCGAAGCGGGCCGTCGCGATTGCGCTGCGCAATCGCTGGCGGCGCCAGCAGGTTCCGGAGCCGCTGCGGCAGGAGATCACGCCGAAGAACATCCTGATGATCGGGCCGACGGGCGTCGGCAAGACGGAAATCGCCCGCCGCCTCGCGCGGCTCGCCGACGCTCCGTTCATCAAGGTCGAGGCGACCAAGTTCACCGAAGTCGGCTATGTCGGTCGGGATGTCGACACCATCATTCGCGATCTCGCCGAAGCTGCCGTCAAGCAGACGCGCGAAGCCGAGACGCGAAAGGTGCGCGACCGCGCGGCTGACGCCGCCGAGGAGCGGATTCTCGACGTGCTGCTCCCGTCGGCCCGCGAGGTCAACTTCCAGACCATGCAGCCCGCGGACTCGGGGACGCGGCAGAAATTCCGCAAGATGCTCCGCGAAGGCAAGCTCGACGACAAGGAGGTCGAGGTCGAGATCTCGATGTTGTCTCCCCAGATGGAGATCATGGCGCCGCCGGGGATGGAGGAGCTCACGAGCCAGCTGCAGGGGATGTTCCAGCAGATCGGCGGCGCGCGGCGCAAGGTGAAGAAGATGCCGGTTGCCGAAGCGATCAAGGTGCTGACGGAAGAGGAAGCGGCACGGCTCCTCAACGACGACGAGATCAAGGTCAAGGCGCTCACCGCCGTCGAGCAGAACGGCATCGTGTTCCTGGACGAGATCGACAAGATCGCGAGCCGGCAGGAAACGCAGGGCGCCGACGTGTCGCGCCAGGGTGTGCAGCGCGATCTGCTCCCGCTGGTCGAAGGCACGACAGTGTCGACCAAGTACGGAATGATCCGCACCGACCACATCCTGTTCATCGCGTCGGGAGCATTCCACCTGTCGAAGCCGTCGGACCTGATCCCCGAACTGCAGGGCCGATTCCCGATTCGCGTCGAGCTCTCGTCGCTCTCGGTCGCCGACTTCGAGCAGATCCTCACGGCGACCGACGCCTGCCTCACGCGTCAGTACGAGGCGCTGCTCGGCACCGAGAACGTCCATCTCGATTTCCGGGACGACGGCATCCGCCGGCTCGCCGAAATCGCCTTCGCAGTCAACGAAAAGCAGGAGAACATCGGCGCCCGCCGGCTCTACACGGTCATGGAGCGGCTCTTAGACGACCTGTCGTACCACGCCGGCACGCACACGGGCGAGACGTTCGTGATCGATGCCGCGTACGTCGACTCGCGGCTCGCCGGCATAGCGGGCGACGACAACCTGTCCCAGTACATCCTGTAGCGCGGGTCGCCGGCGTTCGCCCGCCCGCCGCGATCAATGCTCGAGCGCATCCTCGGCATCATCCTGCCGGTGTTCCTGGTCATCGCGCTGGGTTTCGCCTATGCCCGCAAGGCGAAGCCAGACATGGCGTGGGTCAACCGCATGAACATGAACGTCCTCGCGCCGGCGCTCATCTTCACCGCGCTCGCGGGCAAGGATTTCGATCTCGTCGCCAACCGGCTGCTGATTCTCGGCAGCATCGGCGTCGTGCTGGGATCGGGGCTGCTTGCGTGGCCGTTCGCGTGGCTGCTGCACGAGGACCGCCGCACGTTCGTGCCGCCGATGATGTTCAACAACTGCGGCAACATGGGGCTGCCGCTCGCCGTCCTCGCGTTCGGGCAGCCGGGGTTCTCGGCGATGGTCGCGCTGTTCACGATCTCGAATCTGCTGCACTTCACGCTGGGCGTCTGGATCCTCGATCATCACGCGAGGTTCGCGAACCTGCTCCGGAACCCGATGGTGATCGCGACGTTTGCCGGCTTTCTGTTCGCCCTCTTCCATCCGCCGCTGCCCGATTTCCTGATGCTCGCGCTGAAGATGACCGGCGATGCGATGATCCCGTTGATGCTGATTTCGCTCGGCGTGCGCCTCTCCGACGTCTCGTGGTCGAGTTGGCGCCTCGGCGTCATCGGCGGCCTCGTTTGCCCGCTGACCGGCATCGCGATGGCGGCGCTGCTCGCGCCCGTCCTCGGCCTCGACCGCGCGCAGCAGGGGCTGCTGCTGCTGTTCGGGTGCCTGCCGCCGGCGGTGCTCAACTTCATGGTGGCCGAGCAGTACGGCCAGGAGCCAGGAAAGGTGGCCTCGATCGTGCTGATCGGCAACCTGCTCGCGATCGTGTTCGTGCCGGTCGGGCTCACGCTGGCGCTACACTGACGTTCGTTTTCGGAAGCGAGACTCACGATGAATCTGTATCGGATGCTGCAGCAGCGTGAAGACAAAGGGCGCCCTCTCAAGGTCGGGTTGATCGGCGCCGGCAAATTCGGTGCGATGTATCTTGCCCAGGCCAAGCACACGCCAGGCATTCATATCGTCGGCATCGCCGATCTCGCCCCCGATCGCGCGAAGGCATCGCTGGCGCGCACCGGCTGGGCTCCGGAACGTTACGGCGCGCCATCGCTCGCGGGAGCCGCGAAGTCCCGCGCGACGTTTGTCACCGATGACGCGCTTGCGCTGATCGCCGCAGCCGAGATCGAGATCATCATCGATGCGACCGGCAATCCGGGCGCCGGCATTCGCCATGCGCTCGCATGCTGCACGCACGGCAAGCATATCGTGATGGTCAACGTCGAAGCCGACGCGCTCGCGGGACCGCTGCTTGCGCAACGCGCGCGCGAAGCCGGGATCGTGTATTCGCTCGCGTACGGGGATCAACCGGCGCTGATCTGCGAGATGGTCGACTGGTGCCGCTCCGCGGGTTTCGAGGTCGTCGCCGCCGGCAAGGGGACGAAATACCTGCCCGAGTACCACGCGTCCACGCCCGACACCGTGTGGCCGTACTACGGCTTCACGCCGGAAACCGTCGCGGCAGGCGATTTCAACGCGCAGATGTTCAATTCGTTTCTGGACGGCACGAAAAGCGCGATCGAGATGGCGGCGGTCGCGAACGCAACCGGCCTGGCGCCCGCCCCCGAAGGACTCGAATTTCCGCCGTGCGGAGTTGACGATCTCCCGCGCGTACTGCGGCCGCGCGAGGCGGGCGGTCACCTCCACCACGTCGGACAGGTCGAAGTGATCTCGTGCGTCGAGCGCGACGGCCGGCCCGTCTTTCGCGACCTGCGCTGGGGCGTCTACGTGACGTTTCGCGCCGGCGACGCAGGTTACCAGAATGCGGGGGAAGGCTATGTCCGCCGCTGCTTCAAGGAATACGGGTTTTCGACCGACTCGTCCGGCCGCTATTCGGCGATGTACAAGCCCTATCACGCGATCGGACTGGAACTCGGCATTTCGGTGGCCTCGATCGGACTGCGCGGCGAGCCCACCGGACAAGCCGACGCCTGGCGCGGCGATGTCGTCGCAACAGCGAAGCGCGATCTCGCAGCGGGCGAGACGCTCGATGGCGAAGGCGGCTACACGGTGTATGGAAAGCTGCTGCCGGCGGCCGCGTCGCTCGCTCTTTCCGGGCTGCCGCTCGGTCTCGCGCACGGCGTCAAGCTCAAGCGTGCGATCCCCGCGCACCACGCCGTGTGCTGGGACGACGTTGCGTTCGAGACCGCAAACTATGCGGTTAGAGCTCGCCGCGAAATGGAGGCGCTGTTTGCGGCTACACTGCCGTCGCCTTCGGGGCCGCCGTCGGAGCGTGCGCGCGCCGCGTGACGCGCAGCAGCCAGTGGCAGAACGCGGCCTCGATGGCGTCGAAGGCCGCGCCAAGAGCAGTCGCAGCTCCGCGAGCACCGCCGACAGCACTGATGCCATACGCATCCCGTGCGCTGACGTCGTCAGACTTCATCGGCGTCCCGCCCGATAGCTTGGGCACTTGTACTTCCGCGCGATAGAAACCGCGTCACCAAGCGCATCGCGCGCCTCATGAAATCGGCCGTGCTCGTGCTAAACCGCGCGGCGGAACGTCGCGAGCAGCGCGCCCGCGATGACGAACAGCCCGCCAAACGCCCGGTTCAACGCCCGGACGTGCGTCGGCGCACGCAGAAGGCGCAGCGCCTTTGCGGCGAGACCCGTGTAACCGCTCATCACCACGAGGTCGGTGAATACGAGCGTCGCCGCGCAAACGAGATACTGGGCGAGCTGCGGCTTCGCGGGATCGATGAACTGCGGCAGCACGGCGAGCATGAACACGATGCCCTTCGGGTTTGTCGCATTGACGAGAAAGCCGCGCACGACGAGCTCGCGGATCGTGCCGCGAGCGCCACCATCCTCCCCCGGCGCCATCGCCGCGGCCGGCGCGCGCCATTGCTCGATCCCCAGCCAGACGAGGTAGGCGACACCTGCCCACTTGATGGCCGTGAATGCGAGCGCCGACGCGGCCAGCATCGCGCCCAGTCCGGCACCGACGATGCTGAGCGCGGTCAGGAGTCCGATTTCGAGGCCGAGGATATTCCACAGTCCGCGCGCGTAGCCGTAGCGAACGCCCGCCGCCATGCACGAAAGCGCGCCGGGTCCGGGCGACACGCTGATGAGCCAGGATGCGACGAAGAAGGCAAGCCAGGTAGTGAACGGCACGAATCGGGCACGGCTTGGTTGCGGACGGTTTCATTGTAGCGCCGATTCGCGGCGTGAGACGTCCCGCGCCGCAAGTCGCGATTCACTTGACGCCGTCAGTCGAGCGTGCTGCGAAACGATCTCAAGCCGATGGCGACTACGACGGCCATGAACAGCGCGATCGGCCACGCCTGCGGACCCGATCTCGGCGAAGCCGTTGCCCTTGAGCAGCACGCCGCGGACGATGCGAAGGAAATGGGTGAGCGGGAGCACCTCGCCGATCGCCTGCGCCCAGCCGGGCATGCCGCGAAACGGAAACATGAAGCCCGACAGCAGGATCGACGGCAAGAAGAAGAAGAACGTCATCTGCATCGCCTGCAGCTGGTTGCGTGCGACCGAGGAGAACGTGAGACCAAGGGTCAAGTTCGCCGCGATGAAGAGCAGCACCGCGAGATAGAGGACGACGAGGCTTCCCTGGACCGGCACGGCGAAGATCAAGCGGGCGAGGAACAGGATCAGCGATACCTGGACGAGGCCGATCAGCACGTACGGAACGATCTTGCCCGTCATCACTTCCGCCGCGGTCGCAGGCGTCGCGAGCAGGTTCTCGATGGTGCCGCGTTCGCGCTCGCGCGTGATCGCGAGACCCGTCATCATCACCATCGTCATCGTGAGGATCACGCCCATCAGGCCTGGCACGATGTTGTACTGGGTGATGGCTTCGGGGTTGTAGCGTGCGTGGATCCTGACTTCGAACGGGGCGGGCGACGCCGCGAGCGGCGCGAGCGGTCCGACGAGATCGCGTGCGAGGGCGCCCGCGGAAAGCTGGTTGACCGCCGCAATCGCGTTGCCGGTGGCCGCGGGATCCGTTGCATCGGCCTCGACCAGGAGCGCCGGACGCTCGCCGCGCACCAGCGCGCGCGCAAAGCCTTCGGGGATCGTGACGACGAACTGTGTTTCGCCGGTGGCGAGCAGCCGATCCGCGTCGGTTTCGTCCTTGGCTTCACGGACGAAATCGAGGTATTCGCTGTTCTTCAATCCGGCGAGGATGTCGCGCGAAAATTCGCTTCGGTCGACGTCGAGAACGGCGGTCGGAAGGTGCTTGGGATCCGAGTTGATCGCGAATCCGAACAGCACGAGCTGGAGGATCGGGATGCCGACGATCATCGCGAAGGTAAGCCGGTCGCGTTTGAGCTGTATGAATTCCTTGCCGACGATGCCCATCCATCGCGATCCCGAGAAATAGCGGTTCATGCGTGCATCCCGGCGCTTGCAGTTGCCGCCGCCGCGGCGGATGCGGCAATTCGCTTACGGAGCAATGGCGCGCTCATGCCGCCGCCTGGTCGTTGTCGGCCTCGGCGCTGCGCATCAGGTGGATGAACACGTCCTCGAGACCGGGCGACACGCGCTGCCAGCGCCAGCGCTCGTCGTCCCGCAGCGGCGCAAGCTCCGCATCGAGGCGCGCCGCGTCGCGTCCGACGACGTGCAGCGTCTCGCCGAACGCCGCGACCTGCTCCACCGAAGGGAGCGCGTGCAACTTGTCTGCGAGCGACGCGAGGTCCGGTCCCTCGACCGACCAGCCCACGAGCGCCTGGCTTTCCGTCACCTCCGCGGCGGTGCCCTTCGCCAGCAGGCGTCCGTTGAGGATGTAGGCTAGCTTGTGGCAACGCTCGGCCTCGTCCATGTAGTGCGTGCTCACGAGAACGGTGATGCCCGCAGCGGCGAATCGATGCAACTCTTCCCAGAACTCGCGCCGCGCCTTGGGATCGACGCCGGCGGTCGGCTCGTCGAGCAGCAGGAGTTGCGGCTCGTGCAGCACGCACGCGGCAAGCGCGAGCCGCTGCTTCCAGCCGCCGGACAGCGTTCCAGCGAGCTGGTCCCCGCGCGGCGCGAGCCCGAGCCGTTCGAGCGCCGCCTCGACCTTCGCGCGCCGATCCGCCATACCGTACATGCGCGCGATGAACCTCAGGTTCTCGCGAATCGTGAGGTCGACCCAGAACGAGAAGGCCTGCGTCATGTACCCGACATGGCGCTTGATCTGGTAGGCCTCCCTTCGGATATCGTAGCCGAGACAGGTGCCTTCGCCGCTGTCGGGCGTGAGCAGGCCGCACAGCATCCGGATCGTCGTGGTCTTGCCGCTGCCGTTCGGCCCGAGGAATCCGAAGATCTCGCCACGCCGCACGGACAGCGCAAGATCGCGCACGACGTGGTTAGCGCCGAAGTGCTTGTTGAGACCGCGGACATCGATGACGACGTCGTTCGCGGAATCCGCGCTCAAGCGTGTGCCCCCACGCTTGCGGCGGCCGCCGCTGCGCTGCCCCCCGCGGGGCAATTCCATGCGGCTCCCACACCGTTGGGCTCTTCGCGTTGCGAACGGGGGTCGGCCGCCGCCCGCGCTCGCAGACGCGCCCTTCGGGCCTCGGCTTCGCCCTGCTCGCGAAGGCGTCCTTGGGGCTGCCCGGCGGCGCTCATTTCGGCGGAACGGGCAGCGTGACGTCGACCGGCTGTCCGGGTTTGAGCTTGGCGGCGTCGGCCGGCGCCGGGCGTGCCTCGATCAGGAACACGAGCTTCGCGCGCACATCTTTCGAGTAGAGCACCGGCGGCGTGAACTCGGCCTTGTCCGACACGAAGTCGATCCGGGCCGCGATCGGCGCTCCGCATCCATCGCAGGCGAGCGTCACCTGCATCCCCGGCTTCAGTCGCGCGAGCTCCGGTTCGGGAACGTAGAAGCGCGCCTTCACGTTGGCGGGCGGCAGAATGCTGACCACGGGACTGCCCGCTGGGACGAAATCGCCCGGGTTGTAGTACGTGTCGTGAACCAGGCCCGCCGCCGGCGCGGCCATTGCGCGCTGCGCGAGCCGCCACTCGTTTTGCGCGAGCACTTCGCGAGCGGCCTTCGCGTCGGCTTCCGCGGCGCGAATCTCGTCCGGGCGCGCCGGGAGCTTCTGCGTCGTCACGTTGGCTTCGAGCTCGCTCACCCGCGCTTCGTCGCGCTTGGCCGTGGTCCGCGCGTCGTCGAGCGCCGCGCTGCTGACGAAGCCGTCGGCAAAGAGCTTCTGCTGCCGCTTGAGGTTGGCCGCGGAAAGATCGCGTGCGGCACGCGCCTGCTGCAGCTGCTCGGCGATGACCTGAACCTCGGGTGCTCGCTTGCCGGTCTGCATATTGGCGAGCTGCGCCTCGGCGCTGCGCAAGCGCTCTTCGGCCTCGCGCCGCGCCGCCGTCTCGTTCTCGCGCTCGAGTGCGAAGAGCGGCGCGCCGGCAATCACCTCGGACCCGCGCCGCACCGAAAGCTGCTGCAGCGTGCCGGCAAAGGGCGCACCCACGCGCAGGTATTCGCCTTCGATGTAGCCCTGAATGGGGCGTTGCTCGCCGGAGCCGCAGGCGGCAAGCGCGAGTGCGAAGAGCGTGCTCCGCGTCCATCGCCCGACGCCGCCGCGAAAGCTCATGCCGGCCCTTCCTGTCTGGGCGTTTGTCCCGCCGGGTGCCATCCGAGTTCCAGTGTTGCCGGGACCGCCCGGCCCGCAGGGTGTCCCCTGTTACCGCGCGCGTTCGCGCATCGACGCCGGATGCCCGGGCAGCGTCATCCGCTCGCCCGTGTCGACCAGCGGGTGGCCGTCGACCCGCAGGATCGAAATATCTTCGTCACGGGGTCTCCTCCGGGTGTTGCCAAGCTTACCTAGGGCGTTCCGAAAACGCCAGCAACGACGGATCGCAGGACGACCTCCACCTCGCGCGTGGTCCCGTCCGCGTCCGTACAATCGCGGCGGGTTGTGGTTCATGGGCGCGCATGACCGACGACACGGAGCGAAACTCGAGTCGGCGCACGAAGACGCGCCGTCGCAAGATCGTCGCTGCGCCACCTGAAGTCGGCACCGGGACGACCTGATCGACACGAGCGCAAAGACGCTTGCGCGGCCGTCGTCGACCGACCGCTCGGCCTTCACCGGCACGCGTGGGGCTCGCTACAGCGTAGCGAGCGCGTCGATGATCATCCGCTGCTGCAGCACTTCCGGCAGCAGGAGCGGCGCCTTGCCGGGCCGGTGAAGCACATAGACCGGCACGCCGTCGCGGCCGAGCGCCGCGAGCGCCTGCGTGATCGCCGGGTCGCGTCGCGTCCAGTCGGCGCGCACAAGCGCCACGTTGGCGCGTGCAAAGGCAGCCCGAACGTCTGCGGAATTGAGGACGAGCCGCTTGTTGACCTGGCAAGTGACACACCACGCGGCGGTGAAATCGACAAACACGGGGCGACCGGCGCTCGTGAGATCGGCAACGCGCGCCGCCGTGTATGGCATCCAGTCGCCTTCGGCAACGGGCGCCTTGGCGTTGCCCGCGCGAACCGGCTCGACATCGTGGGCGAACAATGGCCACGCGACGACGGCAGCGGTGGCAAGCGCCGCAATGCAGGCGATTCCCCACGGGCGCGCGCCGCCGGTGCGCACGATTCGCCAGGCCCACAGCGCAAACCCCAGTCCCAGCAGCGCGAGCAGCAGGCGCACGACGGCATCGTTGTCGCGCTGCGCACCCAGTACCCACGCGAGCCAGATCACCGTCGCGTAGAGCGGGAACGCAAGCGCCTGCTTGAAGCGCTCGAGCCACGGCCCGGGTCGTGGCAGGCGCCGGCGCCAGCCGGGAAACCACGCGAGCAGCGTGTAGGGCAGCGCCATTCCGATCCCGAGCGCGACGAACACCGCGAGGAGGGTGCCGGTACTGCCCGCGAGCGCAAACCCGAGCGCCGCACCCATGAACGGCGCCGTGCACGGCGAGGCGATGACGACCGCCAGAACGCCGGAGCCGAACGCGTCGATCGTCCGGTTCTTCGACGACCAATTGGTCACTGCCGACGGCGCAAGCTGGCCGAACTCGAACACGCCGGAAAGATTCAGCGCCAGCACGAAGAACAGCATGGCGAGCGCCGTCACGACCCAGGGCGATTGCAGCTGGAAGCCCCAGCCCAACTGCTCGCCGGCGGCGCGCAGCCCGGTGAGCAGCAGGCCGAGCGCGACAAAGGTGACGATGACGCCACCCGCGAACGCGACGGCCTCGTGGCGCAGCGTCGGCTTCGTATCGTGATGCGTCGCAAACCCCAGCACCTTGAGCGAGAGCACCGGGAACACGCACGGCATCAGGTTCAGGATCACCCCGCCTAGAAGTGCCGATACGATCGCGAGCGCGAGCGTCAGCGGCTCGCCGCCCGGCGGCACCGGCGCGAGATTGAGCACGGGTGCGGGCGTTGCCGCGGGCCTGGGTCCCGCGACGAGCGTTCCGCTGACGGGGACGTCGATCGTCGCCGCGCGGGCGTCGGCGCCGAAGCCATTCGTCGCCGTGATGACGCCCACAGCGCGACCGAAGTCACCGGCAAACGTGCTGGCAACGGGCAACGTCAGCACGTAGCTTGCGCCGTCGCGACTCAAGGTCTGCGGCGCCGAAGGCTCGATCCGGTCGGCCGCATACGGGAAGAAGCGCACGTCGCCCGGGATCGCCCGCGCCGGGCGGCGGTTCCAGTTTCAACGCAACCGTCCCGCCCCTGCCCTCGGCGCTTGCCTTCCAGCTTGCGAGAGGTTGCGGCAGCGCGCGCTTCGCGGCCGCGATCGCCGCACCCCAGCGCGGATCGGGGTCCGAGCTCGCCGCCACCGGCAACGTGAGGGCGAGGTCGGCGCCTTCCGGGATGCAGGTTTCCTTGCAGACCAGCCAGTCGGCGCGCGCGTTGAGCGTTACGCTCCCGCCGGGCGCCACGGTCCGGTCCGCGGTGAGATCGACGAGATGCAGGACTTCGCCTTCATAGCCGTAATTGACGAGCGGCCCCGCGGGAAGCGCCTTGGGGGCCGGCCACTCGATCGGGCCTGCGACCACACCGGCCGGCAGCTTCCACGCGATCGTCGTCGGCAACCCGGAATCGCCGGGATTGCGCCAGTACGTGTGCCAGCCCTTGTCGATCGCGAGGCGCAGCGCGACCGTCAGCGGCTCGCCGGGGACGAGCGCCGTTCGGGCGGCGACGAGCTCGGCCTCGACGTGCTGGGTGCGCGAAGGCGTCGCGCCGACCGTCGTCGCCAGTGTGAGCGCCGCCACGCCGAGAATCGCGAGGAGCGTGTGAAAGGGTGGAGAGCGGTGGCACATCGTTAACGCTAACGGAGGAGATGCACGCTGTTGGTTCGGCAAGGGCGGCAAATGGTTCCCGGCTATAATTCTACCGTTCCCACCTCGCGCGCGCGGTCTGTTGCATGCGCGGCTGGTCCGGCGCGTCCCGCGACCCGACAGGCGACCCCTTGGCGGTCGCTTTGACCACCGCCGTCCTCCACGAACAGCGCCCGCATCGACTCCATTCCAGTGGAAGCCTTCCTCGTGTCTGCGGGCGTCATCGCGCTCGGCGAAATCGGCGACAAGACGCAGCTCCTCGCATTGGTGCTCGCGGCGCGCTTCAAGAAGCCACTGCCGATCGTCGCCGGCATCCTCGTCGCGACGCTCGCCAATCATGCGCTCGCGGGGTTCCTCGGCAACCTGTTCCGCGCGTTGGTTCCGGACGGGATCCTGCGCTGGCTCCTGGCGCTCGCATTCCTCGCCGTCGCGATCTGGACGCTCAAGCCCGACCAGGCGGACGGCAAAGCAGCGCTGCCGACGTCGCGGTGGGGCGTGTTCGGCGTCACCGCCGCCACCTTCTTCCTTGCCGAGATGGGCGACAAGACGCAGGTCGCGACGGTCGTGATGGCGGCGCAGTTTCCGTCGCTCGCCGCCGTCGTGCTCGGCACGACATGCGGAATGCTCGTCGCCGACGTGCCGGTCGTGCTGCTCGGCAACGCCGCATCGGCGAAGATCCCTTTCCGGGCAGTGCGAATCGCGGCGGCGCTGCTGTTCGCGGCAATGGGCGCTTACGCGCTGTTCGCGCCGCAATTGCCGGGCCATTGAGGCGGCGGGCACGCTACGTCGCGCCGGTATAATCGATTCTTCCGCAATTCGCGGGCCGAAGGCACAACCGGTTCCGGACCGTCTCAACAAGATGAAACCGTTCAATCCCGCCGCGATCGAGGCCGCCGTGCAGGCCCGATGGAGGGCCGACGACGTCTACCGCGCCGTCGAACGCACCGGCTCGAAGAAATTCTATTGCGTGTCGATGCTGCCCTATCCCTCGGGCATCCTGCACATGGGGCACGTGCGCAACTACATGATCAGCGACATGATGTACCGGCACCTGCGGATGAAGGGATACAACGTGCTCGTCCCGATGGGCTGGGATGCGTTCGGACTCCCCGCGGAGAACGCCGCGATCAAGAGCGGCGTTCCGCCCGCGAAGTGGACGTACGACAACATCGCGACGATGAAGAAGCAGATGCAGGCGGTGGGCCTCGCCATCGACTGGTCGCGCGAGCTCGCGACCTGCGACCCCGCGTATTACAAGTGGAACCAGTGGTTCTTCCTCAAGATGCTGGAGAAGGGCATCGCGTACAAGAAGACGGGCGTCGTCAACTGGGACCCCGTCGACCAGACGGTGCTCGCGAACGAGCAGGTGATCGACGGCAAGGGCTGGCGCTCGGGGGCGCCGGTCGAAAAGCGCGAGATCCCGATGTACTACCTGCGGATCACCGACTACGCCGACGAACTCCTCGACAACCTTTCCAAGATGACCGGGTGGCCTGAACGCGTGCGCGCGATGCAGGCCAACTGGATCGGCAAGAGCCGCGGCGTGCGCTTCGCCTTCCCCCACGACGTCCACGGCGCCGACGGCAAACCTGTCGGCGACGGGAGGATGTACGTCTTCACGACGCGCGCCGACACGATCATGGGCGTAACCTTCTGCGCGGTCGCCGCCGAGCATCCGCTCGCCACGCACGCTGCCCGGGGCAATCCGGCGCTGGCGGCGTTCATCGACGAGTGCAAGCGCGGCAGCGTGGCGGAGGCCGATCTCGCGACGATGGAGAAGAAGGGGATGCCGACAGGACTGTTCGTCGCGCATCCGCTCACGGGCGAGAAGGTCGAGGTCTGGGTCGGCAACTACGTGCTGATGGCGTACGGCGATGGCGCTGTCATGGGCGTGCCCGCGCACGACGAGCGCGATTTCGCGTTTGCAAAGAAGTACGGGCTCCCCATCAGACAGGTGATCGCCATCGACGGCGAGACGTTTACCACGGACGCATGGCAGCCCTGGTACGAGGACAAGACCCGTGGCCGCTGCGTCAATTCCGGCAAGTACGACGGTCTCGGTTACGAAGCCGCCGTCGACGCCATCGCCGCCGACCTCGCGGCCAAGGGTCTGGGAGAAAAGCGGACGACCTATCGGCTGCGCGATTGGGGCATCTCGCGGCAGCGCTACTGGGGCACGCCGATTCCGATCATCCACTGCCCGGCGTGCGGCGACGTTCCGGTGCCCGAGAAGGACCTGCCCGTCGTGCTGCCCGAGGACTGCGTGCCCGACGGAACCGGCAATCCGCTCGCGAAGCGCGCGGATTTCGTCACTACGTCGTGCCCGAAGTGCGGCAAGTCGGCGAAGCGCGAAACCGACACGATGGACACGTTCGTCGATTCATCCTGGTACTACATGCGCTACGCGTCCCCCGACGCGCCGACGATGGTCGACGCCCGCAACGACTACTGGAACCCGATGGACCAGTACATCGGCGGCATCGAGCATGCGATCCTGCACCTGCTCTACGCGCGCTTCTGGACCAAGGTGATGCGCGACATGGGGCTCGTCAAGTTCGACGAGCCCTTCATGCGACTGATGACGCAGGGAATGCTGCTCAACCACATCTTCTTCCGTCGCACCGAGAGAGGGGGCATCGACTACTACGCGCCCGAGGATGTCGACGTCGAGCAGGACGCCGAGGGGCGCGTCGTCGGCGCGACGGCGAAAGCCGACGGCCAGCACGTCGAGTACGGCGGCATCGGGACCATGTCGAAGAGCAAGCGCAACGGCGTCGACCCGCAGGAGCTGATCGGCCGGTTCGGCGCCGACACCGCCCGACTGTTCGTGATGTTCGCCGGCTCGCCCGAAGACAGCGCGCTGTGGTCGGATGCGGGCGTCGAGGGCGCGCACCGTTTCCTGCGCCGGTTGTGGGCGTTCGCGCAGGCGCGGGTTGACATCGTGAAATCGGCGATCGAGCCATTCGACGGACGCAACGCGGCCGCACTGGTGAAGGCCGCCCGTCGCGAGGTGCACCTGACGCTGAAGCAGGCGACCTACGACTACGAGCGCATCCAGTACAACACGGTCGTCTCGGCCGGGATGAAGATGCTGAACGCACTCGAGGCGATGCCGGCCGATGGCCGTGGCGCAGCGGCGTTCACCCGCGAGGGATTGTCGATCCTCCTGCGCGTGCTCTATCCCGTCGTCCCGCACACCGGCTGCGCGCTATGGGACGATCTCGGTCTCGCCGGAGAGTTCGGGTCGCTCCTGGATGCGTCGTGGCCGCAGGTGGACCCGGTTGCGCTGGAGCAGGACGAGATCGAGCTCGTGCTGCAGGTGAACGGCAAGCTGCGCGGCAGGATCAGAGTGCCGGCAGCGGCCGACAATCCTGCGATCGAGTCGCTCGCACGCGCGAGCGCGGAGGTCGCAAAACACGCGGCCGGCGCGCCGATCAGAAAAATCGTCATCGTTCCGGGACGCCTCGTCAATGTCGTGGTTTGAGCGCCGTCGCGGCAGGATGCGTTCCTGCGCCCGAAGGGGCGGTGCGGGCGGTCGTCGATCGGCGAGCGCCGCGCTTCTTGTCGGTCTCGCACTTTCGGGTGTGCTCGTCGGCTGCGGCTTCCACCTGCGCGGCGACGTCACCTATGTGTTCCCGACCGTTTACATCAATGCGCCTCCCAACTCGCCCATCGTCGCCGAGCTGAAGCGCGCGATCGCGGCGGCCGGCGCCACGCGCGTCGTCGCGTCGGCGAAAGAAGCGACGGTGACGCTCGATGTGACCGCGGTCACCGACGACAAGCAGGTGCTGACGCTGAGCTCAGGCGGCCGCGTGAGCGAATACCAGCTCACGAAGCGCGTGGGCTTCAGCCTGCACGACAGCGAGGGCCACGATTGGTTGCCCGCAGCCGAAATCACGATTCGCCGCGCCTACACGTTCAACGAGTCGGAGGTGCTGGCGCGGGAAATCGAGGAGACGCGGATGCTGAAGGAGATGCAGACCGACGCCGTCCAGCAGATCGTCCGCAGGCTGCAGGCGGCGAGGAAGCCGGCGTAGCCGATGCCGAGGGATCTTGCCCTTCGGGGTTGAGGCGTCCCGATGGAAATCCGCCCCGCCCAGCTCGTCGCGCATCTCGAGCGCACGCTCGCGCCCGTCTACGTCGTCCACGGCGACGAGCCGCTGCTCGCGATCGAGGCCGGCGACGCGATCCGCGCGGCGGCGCGCAAGGCCGGCTATGACGAACGCGAGGTGCTGGTCGCCGAACCCGGCTTCAAGTGGGATGCGTTCACTGCGGCGAATTCGAACATGGCGCTGTTCGGGACCCGCAAATTGATCGACCTGCGCCTTCCCTCGGGCAGACCGGGCGTCGACGGCGCGAGAGCGCTCGAGGCGTACGCGGCCAACCCGAACCCCGATCAGTGCATGCTGGTCACGCTGCCGAAAGTCGACCGCGCGACGCAATCGTCCGCGTGGTTTTCGGGTCTCGTGGCTGCGGGGGCGGCGATCGCGGTGTATCCGCTCACGCGCGAGGACTTGCCCGCCTGGATCGCCGCGCGGCTCGCCCGCCAGCGACAGCGCGTCGGGCCGGAAACGTTAGCCTTCCTCGCCGAGCGCTGCGAAGGCAACCTGTTCGCCGCGCAACAGGAGATCGAGAAGCTCGGCCTCATCTGTCCCGAAGGCGAGCTTTCGCACGACGCGGTCGAACGCGCGGTTGCCGACGTGGCGCGCTACGACGTGTCTCAACTCTCCGAAGCCTGGCTCGGTGGAGACGCGGCGCGCGCGATACGCATCCTCGCGGCGCTCGAAGCGGAGGGCGAGGGCATCCAGCTGTTGCTTTGGCAGCTGGCGGAGGATCTACACGCACTCGCCGCGGTAGCGGGCGCGACGGCGACCGGAACGCCGATGGCGACGGCGGTCCGCAACGCCCGCGTCTGGGGCCGACGGCAGGGCGCCCTTGAGCGTGCGGCCCGGCGGGTCGATCCGCGCGCGTTGCTCTCCCTGCTGCGCGCCCTCGCCACCGTCGATGCGGTGTCGAAGGGCATCGGTCAGGGCGATGCGTGGGAAGACCTCGCGACGATTGCGCTCGCGCTCGCCGGGAAGCCCGCTCTCCCGCTACCCTCGTCCATCGAAACGCGGTGACGGGCCGGGCTGCCACCGGTCTCAGTTCTGCAGTCTCTTCTTCTGCCCGTGCGGCTCGAGCGCGAGCTTGTCCGCGCCCTTGCCCCCGCGCTTTTCCAGATCGGCCAAAAGGCCCTCGTCCGAAAGATCGATCGGGTGCGAATGCTCCCAGTCATGGCGGGCAAGCTTGTTCAGCCGGTCGACGACGTGCCGACCGTCCACGTCGATCGCAAGTTCGCGGCGGGCGTCGAAGCTGCCGGGCGCGAGATTGATCGAGCCCACCACGGCGCGGTCGTCGTCGACGAGGATCATTTTGGCGTGCAGCTTGAGGCCCTTGAGTCTGTGGATCTTCGCGCCGACGTCGCGCATGATGCGCAAGCCGCCGACGCCCTCCACCAGCTTGTCCACCTTCAGCGTGTGGGGCGGCCGCGCCAGAATGTGGATCTTCACCCCGCGGTTGGCTGCGCGCACCAGCCGCTCGATGATCACCGTGTCCTGGTAGCGCTCGTTCTGCAGCCAGAGCGTGTGCTTCGCCGAATCGATGAACTCGGCGATCCGTTCGCGGCCGTTGTTCGGGCACCAGACGAGCCGCGATCCCGGCTTGGGCGCGAAGGTGTGCCGCGCCCAGTCGGCGTCGAAGCAGTCGACCATTTCCGCGACTTCGTGCTTGCGCGTGGTCACCACCGCGTAGTCGCGCGTCTCCGTCAAGTCGCGCGGCTCCCAGTTGAGCGATTCGACGAACCCGATCTCGCTGTCGACCACCATCGACTTCTGGTGCGTGAGATCGAACGCCGGGTTGCTGTCGCGAACGTCGATGCCCGCCGCCGCGAGCGCCTTGCGCGACTCCTCGTTCTCCGCTTCGCCGCTGCGGCGCGCGGGATTCAGCATGACGCGAACGTTGACGCCCGCCGCTTCGCCGCGACGACCGCGTTGAGCAGCGTCGGATCGGTGAACAGGAACATCCGGATATTGAGCGAGCGCGTCGCGCCGTTGACCGCGTCGAGAATCGGCTTCGCGGTGTCGTCGGGTAGGACAATCAGGGAATGCGTCATGACGGTCGCTTTCAGGCGTGCCCCGCGTCCGCCAAGGAAGCGACGGCCGCGTGGGCCGGTTGCGGTGTGCCGAACTGGACGTGGTAGAGCTCGGCGTAGACGCCGCCTTTCGCCAGGAGCTCCGCGTTGGTGCCCTCCTCGGCGACGACCCCGTCTTTCAGAACGATGATCTTGTCGGCGTCGCGGATCGTCGACAGCCGGTGCGCGATCATGATCACCGTTCGCCCTTTCATCAGTCGTTCGAGACCCTCGATCACCAGTTGCTCCGACTCGGTATCGAGCGCGGCCGTCGGCTCGTCGAGAATCAGGATCGGCGAGTTGCGGATCAGCGCCCGCGCAATGCCGATGCGCTGTCGCTGGCCGCCCGACAGCGTGTCGCCGCGCTCGCCGACCATCGTGTCGTATCCGTGTGGCATCCGGACGATGAACTCGTCGGCGTTGGCGAGCTTCGCCGCGGCGACGATCTCCTGCGGCGTCGCGTCGGGCCGGCCGTAGACGATGTTGTCGCGGACCGTTCCGTGGAAGAGCACCGTCTCCTGCAGGACGAAAGCGATCTGGCGGCGCAATCCGGCGATCGTGTAGCCGCGAATGTCGGCGCCGTCGATCAGCACGCGCCCGGCGGTGGGATCGTAGAACCGCGGGATCAGGCTCACCACCGTCGACTTGCCGCCGCCGGTCGGGCCGACGATCCCCACGACCTCGCCCGCTTTGATCGTGACGCTCACGTCGCGGAGCACGGGGGCCTCGGCGCCGTAGCCGAAGGCGACGTGGTCGAACGTGATTTCGCCGCGCGACGTACCGGGATCGACTGCATCGGCACGCTCGACGATCACTTCGTCGGCGGCGAGGATCTTCTGGATGCGCTCGAGGCCCACCGATGTCTGTGCAATCGCATTCGTCATCTTCGCCAGGTCCTGCACGGGCTTGAAGAATTTCGACAGGTAGGCGAGGAACACGGTCAGCGCCCCGACCGTCATCGTCCCCGCGATGATCAGCAACGTTCCCCGCCAGAGTACGAAGCCCGTGCAGAACGCGACCACGATGGTGACGACCGGCGACAGCAGCGACTTGATGCGCCGCGCGGCGAGCGCCGCTTCGACGGTCGCGTGGCTCGCATCCTCCATCCGGTGCGTCTCGAGGTCCTGCCGCCCGAACGCCTGGACTGCACGGACCGAGCCCAGGCCCTGCTCGACGACTGCGACGATGTCGCTCTGTCGCTTGCGGACGTTGCGGGTGGCTTCCTTGACCGCCTTCTTGAAACGCATGACGAACAGCAGCAGGAACGGCGTCACGCCCACTGCGATCAGTGCGAAGTCCCAGTTGAGCCAGAACATCAGGCCCAGCATGCCGACGATCGTCATCAGGTCGACGAGGATCCCGAGCGTCGATCCCGATGCAAAGCTCTGCACCGTCGACACGTCGTTGGTGATCGTCGACAGCAGCGTCCCCGTCTGCGCCTGATCGTAGTAGGCGAGCGACAACCGGTGCAGGTGCTCGTAGATGCGGACGCGGAGGTCGTTCGCGACCCACTGGCCGATGCTCTCTGTGTAGTAATTGTCGATGTAGCTCGCAACGGCGCTCAGGCTCGCGATGACGATCGTTGCGACACCCGCGAACAGCGCCACGCCCAGCGTGTGACGGCCGAACCCGTAGTCGTGCGCCCACGCGAGCCAATCGGGGAGGTGATGGTTGCCGAGCGCGTCGTCGAGAACGAGCTTCAACGGCCAAGGCGCCGCGAGGCTCATCACGGTCTCGACCATCATCGCGGCGAACACGACGACAAGCCAGGCGCGATAGGGGCGGACGAGCTCGCCGACGAGCGCGAGCATCGTGCCCTTCGGCGGCGGAACGACGACGGCCAGGGGCGGGGGCGTGATCCCGCCTGCGTCAGGCGTGCGGCTTTGGTCGTTCACGATGGCGCTACGTCGGGGTGGAATTGCAATCATCGCTTCGACCGGAGGGATCGGTCAAGGCGGCCGCCACAGAGCGAACGCCACGGTGAGCGGCACGCGTGACTCTGGCGTGAATCGCCGACGTCAGCGCAGATCTCCCCACAACGCCTGCAGCGCGGCGAGCGCCGCGACCCCGGCCGTTTCGGCCCGCAGCACGCGCGGGCCAAGGCGCACGGCGGCGAACCCTCGCGCGGCGGCCGCATCGATCTCGCTCTGCTCGAAGCCGCCTTCCGGACCGACGACCAGCGCGAGGGGCGACGTCGGTCGCGGCAACGACGCCAGCGACTCCGGTGCGAAGGGTTGCACTATCACGCCGCCGCTCTTCCACGCGGAAAGCCAGCCGCCGAACGGTCGTGGCGCAGCGATTTCCGGGATTCGGTTGCGCGCGCATTGCTCGCACGCGGCGATCGCGATCTGTCGCCAATGGGCGAGCCGCCGCTCCCCGCGCTCGCCGGAAGGGAGCGCCGCGCTGCGAGCCGTGACCACCGGCTGGATCGCCGCGACACCCAGCTCGACGGCTTTGCGTACGGCGTAGTCCATTGCGTCGTTGGCGGCGATGCCCTGGGCGAGCGTCACGGCGAGCGGCGATTCGCGCTCGACGGAATCGAACGCGTCGAGGCGCACTCCGGTACCGTGCTTGTCGATGCGCGTGACGGTCGCCGCGTACTCGCCGCCGGTCCCCGTGAAGAGCGTCAGCCGATCGCCGACGCCGAGCCGCACGACGCGCACCGCATGGTGGGCCGTGGGTTCCGGGAGCTCGAGCGTCTCGCCGATCGAGCGCGCCAGATCGAGGTCGACGAAGAATCGCGGGACGGCCAACTCAAGTGCCCGCGTCGATGAAATCGAGCGCGCAATCGTCGTTCTCGGGCCGGAAGCCGATCCGCGCGTAAACTGTGTTCGACGTGGGATTCGCGACATCGGTCGTGAGGAAGAGCCGCGATTTGCCGCGCTGGAGGAGATCGCGCGCGAGGGCCGCGACGAGCGCCGTGGCATAGCCCCTGCGCCGTCGATCGGGGAGCGTGTAGACAGGCGCGATCCGTGCGAATCCGGGCGCGGCATCGTTGAACCCGACGATCGCGACAGGCGCGCCGTCCTCCCAGATCCAGAAATCGCCGCGCTCGACACGCGTTGCCATCGTCTTGCCGATGCGCTCGGGAGAATCGGGAAGGCCCACTTCGACGATAAACGCGATCTGCTGTTCGATCAGCCAGTCGACGTCGGCCACCGCGGCGACGCGCGGCATCCCGGCAGCCAGCGGAACTTCGGCCACCTCCCGCAGCCCGTGCTGGCGCAGCCGAACGCGAAGCACATGGTCGCGTCCCGTCAGCTCGCGCCAGCGTTCCGCGAACGCCTGGCATGCCGCGGACAGGCCCATCACACCGTGGAGCTGCGGCCAGTCGCGTGCAAGGTCGTCGGCGAACGCGATCGCCGCTGCCGGATCGCTCTGGCCGACAAGCACCGGCCCGACATCGCGCTGAATCGCGACGCCCAGGACATCGCGTCCGCCGCACGTGGCGAGATAGACATGCTCGTCGGCTGCCGCCGGCGTGCGCTTGAGCGAATGGGCCCAGCCGACGAAAAAACTTGCCGACGCGTCGCCGCGCGCGGCGATCGGCGCCGCAGCGGCGAGGAAGGCGTCGGGATCGGTGTGGCGGATGACGCGCATCGGCGATTGCTTTCGATCGATCGTGCTAGGATTTTGGCACACTCGGGATTCCACTCCGCGCGAGGTCTTCATGGTCAGCCTCAGGACACCCTCCGGCCAGCTCGGCTGGCAAGCCGCGCCTTTCGACCTGCCGGGCACCGACGGCAAGCGGCATACCCTCGATTCGGTCCGCGGCGAGAACGGCACCGTCGTGATGTTCATCTGCAACCACTGCCCGTACGTGAAGGCCGTCGTCGACAAGATCGTCCGCGACATGCGCGAGCTCGCGGCGCACGGCGTCGGCAGCATCGCGGTCATGAGCAACGATCCCGCCGACTATCCTGAGGACTCTTTCGCCAACATGAAGGCGTTCGCCGCGCAGCACGGCTTTCCGTTTCCCTACGTCGTCGACGAGACCCAGGACGTCGCGCGCGCTTACGGCGCCGTCTGCACGCCGGATTTTTTCGGCTTCGATCGGGACGGGAAGCTTGCCTACCGGGGCCGGCTCGACGCATCGGGGCGCTCGCCGGATCCTTCCGCGCCACGCGAGCTGTTCGACGCGATGGTCGGCGTCGCCCGAGGCGGCAAGGCGCCAGTGACGCAGAATCCCTCGGTCGGCTGCTCGATCAAGTGGCGGCGCGAGCCTGGGAGCAGGGACCCGGCGCGCGGTTAGCGCGCTGGGATGCGACCGGGGCGAGTCGACGCCGCGGCCGACAATTCGGCGTCTCGATTCAGCACATCGGATCGGAGGCCGCGGCGGGCGTGAATCGACGGACCCTCATTCGACCAATGCGCGATACGCATGCCACGTCGCGTGGCCGATGACGGGAACGGTGACGACGAGTCCGACGAAGGCGAGCGCGAATCCCAGCGCCGTCAGCACGACGATCGCAGATCCCCAGACGAGCATCGCGGGGACATTCGCGGCGAAGGCCTTGAGGCTCGTCAGCACGGCGACGACGCCGTCGGTCCGGCGGTCCTGCATCATCGGCACCGACACGACGCTGATCGCGAACGTGAGGACGGCGAAGAAGCCGCCGACGCAGCCGTAAGCGAGCAGGAATTCGAGATTGTCGAGCGAGAAGATCTGGCCGAGAAAACCCGCCACGCTCGGCATCTCACCCTCGTAGAAGAGCGCGAACACGACGAGCGATGCGCGCGCCCAGACGAGCAGGACGATCGTCAGCACCAGCGCGAACACGCCGATCGCACCGGCGTTGGTGCGCCAGGCGGAAAGCGTCGGCGAGAGCCGTTGCGCCTCGCCCCGCTCGCGACGCCGCGAAAGATCGTAGAGGCCGATGGCAAGGAACGGTCCGACGAGAAAGAACCCCGTGACAAGCGCCGAGACGTATTCGTACGCATGACGGAACGTGAACGCGATAAGCCAGCCCATCGCAGCGAAGCACGCCCCGTAGAACGCGCTTAGGAGCGGATGGGCACGATAGTCCTGCGCCCCCTTTCTCAGCCAGCCGAATGGCGCGGCGGCCGCGACGGCACGTACCGCGGGAAGCGCGGACGAATCGGGATCGGGTTCGGTCGTCATCGCCCTACAGGAATGCGCGTAAGGCATCGAGCACGCCGTCGGGTTGCTCGGCCATCAGCGCGTGCCCGCAGTCTTGGAGGCTGACCACGCGGCGGTCGGAGAGTGCCGCAATCAGCGCCTGCGCGTTCTTCGGCGGCGCCATGATGTCGCGTGCGCCCAGGATCAGCAAGACGGGACAGCGAACCTTGCTCGCCGCGGCAAGGCCGCCCGCATAGGCGCTGCACGCGAGGAGGTCGGTGTACAGCACGCCCGGACGCGTGCGCTCGAGCAGGCGCATCGCGTTGCCGGTGAGCCACATGCCGGGCATCGCGCTGCCTCCGAGCTGCTTGGCGGCGCTGTACGACCAGCCGTTGATCAGCTCGCAGGCGACATGGTCGTTTGCCTTCGCGGCCGCAAGCAGGTCGTCGCTGACGGTCATCGGTGCCGCGGGGCCCGCGAGCACGGCTTTCCTGACGCGCCCGGGATGGCGCGCCGCGCATTCGAGCACCGCGAGTGCTCCGAGCGAATGCCCGACGAGCGCGGCTTCGGCGGCACCCGCCGCGTCGAGCACCGCCGGGATCCAGTCCGCGATCGCTTCGACCGACGGCAGCGCATCGCCGTTCGACCGGCCGTGTCCCGGCAGATCGACGGCGAGGACATTCCATCCGTGATGCGCAAGATAGCGCGACTGCAGCGCCCAGACGCTGTGGTCGTTCGCCGCGCCGTGGACGAAGACGAGCACCGGCTTTGCCGCCTCCGGTGGTCGGCCGCCGGTATAGGCATAGGTGTCGCCCTTGGCCAGAATCAACCGCACGCTAATCTCCGGTCCCTGACGACGGCTCGTTACACCTTGCTCGCGGCGTGCAGTGCCCGGCTCAAATCCTCGATCAGATCACCCGGATCCTCGAGGCCAACGGACAACCGGATCGTTCCTTCGCTGATGCCCGCCCGCTCGAGGTCCGCCGCCGACATCCGGAAGTGCGTCGTGCTCGCCGGATGGATGACGAGCGACTTCGCGTCGCCGACATTGGCAAGATGCGAGAAGAGCTTCAGCGTCTCGATGAAACGCCTGCCCTGCGCGCGCGTGCCCTTGAGGTTGAAGCTGAAGACGGCGCCGCAGCCCTTCGGCAGCAGCTTTCGTGCGAGCGCATGGTCCGGATGGCTTTCGAGGTCCGGATAGCCGATCGTGCCGACCAGCGGATGCTGTGCGAGGAACGCGACGACAGCCCTCGTGTTCTCCACGTGGCGCGCCATTCGCAGCGGCAGCGTTTCGATCCCCTGCAGGATCTGGAACGCGGTGAACGGCGCCATGCACGCGCCGAAGTCGCGGATCCCCTCGCGCCGCGCCCGCAGCAGGAACGCCGCGGTCGTCGATTCCTCGGTGAAGACCATGTCGTGAAAGCCGGCGTAGGGCTCGGTCAGCGTCGGGAACTTGCCGCGCGCCGCCGGGAACCGGCCGCTGCCATCCCAGTCGAACTGCCCCGAATCGACGAGCAGCCCGCCGATCACGACGCCGTGACCGGACAGGAACTTGGTCGCCGAATGGAAAACGAGATCCGCCCCGAGTGCGAACGGCTGCATCAAGTACGGCGTCGTGAACGTCGAATCGACAAGCAGCGGCAAGCCGTGCTGGTGCGCGATCTCCGCGACGCTCGGGACGTCGAGCACGTCGAGACCGGGATTGCCGAGCGTTTCGCCGAACACGAGCCGCGTCTCCGGGCGGATCGCCGCGCGCCAGGCGTCGATGTCGCGCGGATCGACGAACGTCGTGGCGACGCCGAAGCGCGGCAGCGTGTAGTCGAGGAGGTTGTGCGAGCCGCCGTAGAGCGCACGCGATGCGACGATGTGCGAACCCGCACCCAGGAGCGTCACGATCGCGAGATGCATCGCCGCTTGCCCGCTCGCAGTCGCGATGGCCCCAACGCCGCCTTCGAGCGCGCTGATCCGTTCCTCGAGCACCGCGCAGGTCGGGTTGGAGATCCGCGAATACACGTGGCCCGCGCGCTCCATGTTGAAGAGCGCCGCCGCGTGGTCGGCATCGGGAAACACGAACGACGTCGTCTGGTAGATCGGCGTCGCGCGCGCGCCCGTCGCCGGGTCGGCCGCAGCACCCGCGTGCAGCGACAGCGTGTCGAAATGCGTGGTCCGGGGTTTGGGCATCGGGGGCAACGGACGAAGGGGCTGCGGGCGCAGGCCTCGCGTATGGTAGCGCAAGGCAGGCGCGCGAGCGGGTATCTTCCCGGTGCAGCGTGGATTAAACTTGTCCGCTCTCGCCGGGGCGCTCGCGCCCGGCGCTACCAGGAGACGAAGATGCAGCGCAAGGCTTCCGCCCGCTGGCAAGGCAGCACAAAAGATGGCACGGGCACGATCTCCGTGCAGAGCGGCACGCTGCGCGACACGCCTTATTCGTTCAAAGCGCGCTTCGGCGACGGCAAGGGAACCAATCCCGAGGAGCTCCTCGCCGCCGCGCATGCGGGCTGCTTCACGATGGCGCTGTCGTTCACGCTCAACAACGCGGGCTTCACCGCGGAGGCAATCGACAGCGAAGCGCTCCTGACGCTGGACCAGATCGACACCAAGCCGACGATCACCGCGGTCCATCTCATCACGCGCGCCCGGGTCCCGGGTATCGACGCCGCGAAATTTGCCGCAATTGCGAGCGACGCGAAGACGAACTGCGTCATCTCGCGCGCGATCTCGCCGTCGATCGTCGTCACGCTGGATGCGGCACTGGCGTCCTGACTCCGGGGGCGCGATGGCCGGCCCCGTACCGCCCCCGAAAGGCCGCGGCGCCACGTTCAACCCCGAAAACCGCTTCCGGCGCGAGCAGCGCGCACCGGTCGACGACGGGTGGGCCGCAGCGCAGGGCCTTGATCCCGCCGAGGACGATGCGCCACCGCCACTGAAGACCATCGTTCGCATCCAGCCCGCCCGGACGATCATCGCGCGCAACGACTCGCCCGACATCCCGTTCGACCAGTCGATCAATCCGTATCAGGGCTGCGAGCACGGCTGCATCTACTGCTACGCCAGGCCGACGCACGCCTATCTCGATCTGTCGCCCGGCATCGACTTCGAGACCAGGCTTTTCGCCAAGCCGAACGCCGCCGACCTGCTCGCAATCGAGCTCGCCAAACCGGGTTATGTCTGCTCGCCGATCGCGCTCGGCAGCAATACCGATCCCTATCAGCCGATTGAGCGCGAATGGAAGATCACGCGCAGCATCCTCGAGGTGCTTGCCGCCTGCGAGCATCCGGCGACGATCACGACCAAGGGCGCGCTGATCGAACGCGACCTCGATCTCATCGCGCCCATGGCGCAAAAGGGGCTCGTTCGCGTCTTCGTCTCCATCGCGATGCTCGATCGCGAGCTCGCGCGGAAGCTCGATCCGCGCGCCGCAGCGCCGCATCGACGCCTTGCAATCGTCGAGGCGCTTGCGGGCGCCGGCGTGCCCGTCGGCGTCAACGTCGCGCCGATCATCCCGCAGCTCACCGATCACGAGCTCGAGGCGATCCTCGAGGCGGCGGCGGCGGCCGGCGCGCGGCACGCGTTCTATACGCTGCTGCGCTTGCCGCGCGAGGTCGCGCCGCTCTTTCGCGCATGGCTCGACGCACACTACCCGCTGCGCGCCGCGCACGTGATGAGCATCGTTCAGCAGATCCGCGGCGGTCGCGACAACGATCCGCGGTTCGGCGCGCGCATGCACGGTCAGGGCCAATTCGCGGACCTGATCCACAAGCGCTTCGCGCTCGCGTGCAAGCGCCTCGCCCTCAATGCAGAGCGCGACACGCCGCTGGATACGACGCGGTTCCGACCGCCGCGCGACTCCCGTCAGCTCGAGCTACTCTAGTGCAGGGGAGGCTGCAATGATCGGAACTGCCACCGGTTCCCGTGGCCCGATGCCGGCGCTGACGGAGCGCCTCGGCCGTTGCTATACGGGAGCGGTCCATGACGTCCTGCGGATGATGGGACGCGACGACATCGTGCTGCCCCCGGCGATCAAGGCGATCGCGCCTGGAACGAGGCTCGCCGGACCCGTGTGGACCGTGTCGGGCCATGTCGACCGGACCAAGACGCGGCACGAGACGCTGCTCGGCTGGTGCACGCTCCTCGCTGCGGCGCCGGCGGGCCACGTGATCGTCTGCCAGCCTCACAATCACGAAATCGCGCTGATGGGAGAGTTGTCGGCGCAGACGCTCAAGGCGCGCGGCGTGCTGGGCTACGTCGTCGATGGGGGATCGCGCGACACTGAGCTTGTCCTTGCGCAGGGGTTCCCGGTGTTCTGCGCGTTCCTCACGCCGTCGGATGTCGTCGAGCGTTGGATTCCGGATCGCTACGGCGAGCCGGTCACGATCGGCTCCGTCACCATCGCCACCGGAGATTGGCTGCTGGGCGACCGCGATGGCGTGGTGATCATCCCAGCCGGGCTCGTCGAGGAGGTCGTCGCGAAGACCGAGGACGTCGTCGCCACCGAATCCGAAATGCGTCGGGCGCTTGTCGGCGGCATGGACCCGGTCGACGCGTACAACCGCTATGGAAGATTCTAGCCGGCATTCCACGCGCCCGCGCGAAGCCGCAGCGTCGCACGATGGCCGCTGACCGCAAGGGTCCAGCCGTCATGAGGCTCTCGCCGCAGGACAACGTCGCGGTGGCGCTGCGCGCACTGAAGGCCGGCGAAACGGTGATGCTCGACGACGTCGCGCTGACCGTCGACCGCGGTGTCGCGGTCGGCGGCAAGATTGCGGCACGACCGCTCGATGCCGGAGAAATCGTCGTCAAGTACGCCTGCCCGATCGCCATCGCGACTCGCGCGATCACGGCTGGAGAACGCATCGATGCGCGCAACGTCGAACGCAACTATCTGCCAGCGCCCACCCTGCGGAAATGACCGGACGAGATCGGCGTGGCACTCATCGGGGCCGGTGCCATGCCTTCACGCGGCAAACGAAGAGGCTTCGAATCCCAAAGGAGGATTCTCATGGCAACCTACATCTCGCTGACCAATTTCACCGATCAAGGCATCCGAAGCGTCAAGGAGACGAGCAAGCGAGCGGACGCGGTCAAGGAAATGGCGAAGAAATTCGGCGTCACCGCCAGGCAGTTTTACTGGACGCTGGGAAGCTACGACGTGGTGGCGATCTTCGACGCGCCCGACGATACTGCGATGACGGCGCTCGGGCTCGCGATCGGCTCCGACGGCAACGTGCGGACCCAGACGCTGCGCGCGTTCACGCAGGATGAGATAGGCGGGATTCTCAAGAAACTGGGGTAGGCGACCGGAGCCGCGGCGTCGCTGCCCGGCTTCGATCCGTTCAGGCGCGCTGTGCGAGCGCGCGTTCGAGTGCACGAACGACGTGGATCGCCACGCGGTGGCCGCTTGTGCGCGTGCCGTCGGCGATCTGGTGGCGGCAACTCGTGCCGTCCGCCACCAGCAACGTGTCGGGGGGCGCAGTGCGCATCGCGGGCAAGAGCGCGACCTCCGCCATCGCGATCGACACGTCGTAGTGCGCGGCGTCGAAGCCGAAGCTCCCCGCCATGCCGCAGCAGCTCGATTCGACGACGTCGACGGCGAGCCCGGGGATCAGGCCAAGCACGTCGCGTGTCGCGCCCAACGCGTCGAACGCCTTCTGATGGCAGTGGCCGTGCAGTAGCGCGCGCTTCTGCGGGAGCGGAACGAGCGCGAGTCGGAGCCGTCCGGCGCGGTGCTCACGCGCAACGAACTCTTCGATCAGCAACGCGCATTCGGAAAGGCGGCGGGCGCCCTCGCCCAGCCCCATGACCAGAAACTCGTCGCGCAACGACAGCAGGCACGACGGCTCGAGACCCACGATTGCGGCCCCGCGCTCGACGTGCGGCGACAGCGCGGCGATGACGCGGCGCGCTTCGCGCTTCGCTTCGTCGACCATGCCCGCGGCGAGGTAGGTCCGGCCGCAACAGAGCGGCCGCGCGGGTTCGGCATCGTCGGCGCGCGCGCGCGCAGTATGCACTCGATAGCCGGCGGCGCGTAGCACCGCAAGCGCCGCCCGTGCGTTCTCGGACTCGAAATAGTTGGTGAACGTGTCGACCAGCAGTACGACGTCGGCGGATCGGGCGCCGTCGCCATCCCGCGCGTCCGCGTCGCGGTGGAACGCGTCGCGCCGCCACGCCGGCAGCGACCGCCGCGCCGATAAACCCAGCGCCCACTCGCCGAGCTTCGCGCCGCCCGGAAGCGTGTCGCGCAGATTGAGAAGCCACGGAACGCGCGACGCCCACGGCGCCCACCGCGGCAAGTGCGCGACGAGTCGCTCCTTGACCGAGAGCCCGTGCGCGCGCTGCCAGTGGTGAAGGAACTCGATCTTCATCTTCGCCATGTCGACGCCCGTCGGGCATTCGCGCCGGCAGCCCTTGCAGCTGACGCACAGATCGAGCGCATCGCGAACGGCTTCGGAGGCGAGGGCATCGGCGCCGAGCTGCCCGACAGCGCGAGCCGCAGCGTGTTCGCCCTGCCGCGCGTCACGTGCTGCTCGTCGCGCGTCGCGCGATAGCTCGGGCACATCGTCCCGGCGTCGAATTTTCGGCAGTGCCCGTTGTTGTTGCACATCTCCACCGCCTTCGCGAATCCGTGGGCGGGATCGCCGCCGGTTCCGGGCGCGGTGAGCGTATCGGCGGCGGGATCGTTCCGCACGTCCCACGCCGACCAGTCGAGCGCGGTTTCGAGCGGCAGCGTCCGGTACCCCGGCGCGAAGCGAAACAGCGTCGCGTCGTCCATCCTTGTGGCGCGGACGATCTTGCCGGGGTTCATGAGGCCGGTCGGATCGAAGAGGTCCTTGATCTCTTCGAGCGCGCGCGTCAACCGCGGGCCGAACTGCCACTCAACCCATTCGCTGCGCACCAGTCCGTCGCCGTGCTCGCCCGAGAAGGCGCCCTTGTATTCGCGCACCATCGCGCTCGCTTCCTCGGCGATCGCGCGCATCTTCGCGGCGCCATCGCGGCGCATGTCGAGGATCGGCCGTACATGCAGCGTTCCGACCGACGCGTGCGCGTACCAGGTGCCCCGCGTGCCATGCTTCGCGAACACCTGCGTCAGCCGGTCGACGTAGTCGGCAAGATGAGGAAGCGGCACCGCGCAATCCTCGATGAACGACACCGGCTTGCCGTCGCCCTTCATGCTCATCATGATGTTGAGGCCGGCCTTGCGCACCTCCCAAAGCGCCTTTTGCGCAGCCGCGTCGGTCATCGGCACGACACTTTCCGGCAACCCGAGATCGCCCATCAGTGCGGCAAGATCGGCGAGTCTTCGGACCGGGTCGTCGCGCGCTTCGCCGATGAATTCGACGAGCAGGATCGCGTCGGGCGCGCCGCTGAGCGCGCCTTCGATCACGGATCGGAAGGCGGGATTGCCGCGCGCCAGGTCGATCATCGTCCGGTCGACGAGCTCGACCGCCGAAGGCCCGAGCCCGACGATGTGGCGCGCGGATTCCATCGCCTTGTACAGCGTCGGAAAGTTGACGACGCCGAGCGTCCGGTGCCGCGGCGGCGGAGCGAGCTTCAGCGTGAGCGCGCGCGTCCAGGCAAGCGTGCCTTCGCTGCCGACGAGCAGATGCGCATAGTTGACGCTGCCGTCCTCGGTGTACGGCCGCTCGCTCTGTGCGCAGAAGACGTCGATGTTGTAGCCGCCGACCCGGCGCAGCACCTTCGGAAGCTGTCGCTCGATTTCGTCGCGCTCGCGGGCGCCGATCGTGCGCAGGCGGCCCAGGAGCTCGCGCACCCGCGGCGCGCCCGTCTCCATTTCGCGCTCGGGTCCGAACCGCGCCTCGGTGCCGTCGGCGAGGAGCGCTTCGATCGCAAGCACGTTGTGCACCATGTTGCCGTAGGCGATCGAGCGCGAGCCGCACGAGTTGTTGCCGGCCATGCCGCCCAGCGTGCACTGCGCCGACGTGCTGACGTCGACCGGGAACCACAGGCCGTGGGGCCGTCAGCCACCCGTTGAGCTCGTCCAGCACGACACCCGGCTCCACCGTGACCGTCATCGCGTGGCGGTCGAAGGCGAGCACGCGGCGAAGGTGCTTGCTGTGGTCGATGACGAGCGCCCTGCCTACCGTCTGCCCGCATTGCGAGCTGCCCGCGCCGCGCGCGAGCACAGGTACGCGCATTTCGCGGCACACGTCGATCGCAGCACGGACATCGTCCATGCGCTTCGGCACCAGCACGCCGATCGGCTCGACCTGGTAGATCGACGCATCGGTGGAATAGCGCCCGCGCGACGGGCGATCGAACAGCACGTCGCCCTCGACCGCGGAGGAGAGCCGCGCCGCGAGGTCGCCTGCGCGGGTCGGGCGGAACACGATGGGTTGCGGCGCGGCGTCGCTCACGGGTATCCGCGGTCGAGCAAGGCTGAGCCGGGAAATCGGCGCCCATCGCGACCGTGGCGACCCATTGTAGGATATGTTGCGCGAAACGCCCCTTGCGGGCGTTCGGCAAACGTCAGTAGCATCGCTCTTTCGGGGCCGGCGCGAAGGCCCCGCTCGGCCGCCCATTTCGAATCAGGTTCCTCATGATCCCGCTCGACAGCCATCCCTCCGGGCGCCACTTCCTGCAGATTCCCGGCCCCACCAACGTTCCCGACCGCGTGCTGCGGGCGATCGACCGGCCGACGATCGATCACCGCGGCCCGGAGTTTGCCGTTCTGACCAAGGCGGTGCTCGCCGGGATGAAGAAAGTGTTCAAGACGGAAGGCGCGGTCGTCATCTATCCGGGTTCCGGAACGGGCGCCTGGGAAGCTTCTCTTGTCAATACACTCTCGCCGGGCGACCGGGTGCTGATGGCGGAGACTGGGCATTTCGCGACGCTGTGGAAGAAGATGGCCGAGCGCCTCGGGCTCGTCGTCGACTTCCTGCCGGGCGATTGGCGTCACGGCGCGGCGCCGGCCGAGATCGAGGCGCGCCTCGCCGCCGACCGGGACCACGCGATCAGGGCCGTATGCGTCGTGCACAACGAGACGTCCACCGGGGTCACGACGCGGATTGCGCCGGTTCGCGCGGCGATCGACCGCACCGGGCATCCGGCGCTGTTCATGGTCGACACGATCTCGTCACTGGCATCGATCGACTATCGCCACGATGAATGGCGTGTGGACGTCACCGTCGGCGGTTCGCAGAAGGGATTGATGCTGCCCCCGGGCCTCTCGTTCAATGCGATCAGCGACAAGGCGCTTGCCGCGACCAAGCGTGCCAAGCTGCCGCGGTCCTACTGGGACTGGGACGAGATGCTCGCGATCAACGCATCCGGCTATTTCCCCTATACGCCGGCGACCAACCTGCTCTACGGCCTCCACGAAGCGCTAGAGATGCTGTTCGCCGAGGGACTCGACCGCGTCTTCGCGCGCCATGACCGGCTCGCCGAGGCGACGCGGCGCGCGGTGCGCGGATGGGGGCTCGAGATCCTGTGCGCCGATCCCCCGCTGTACAGCTCCACACTGACGGCGGTGATATTGCCGGACGGCCACAATGCCGATGCGTTCCGAAAGATCGTCCAGGAGCGCTTCGACATGTCGCTGGGACAGGGACTGGGCAAGGTTGCCGGGAAGATCTTCCGCATCGGCCACCTCGGTTTCATGAACGACTTGATGCTCTGCGGTACGCTTGCCGGCGTCGAGATGGGCCTCGGTCTTGCCCGCGTCCCACATCGCAAAGGTGGCGCGCAGGCGGCGATGGATTACCTTGCCGAGACCCCGGCGGCAGGGTTGGCGCAAGCGGCGTAGCGCCGCGGGACCCCATCGGCGGCGTCGCGATCCGCGCGACCAGCGATTTCAACAACGACAGCGCACACCTTATGGAGGGCTCCATGACCACGACTCCCGGTATCGCCTCGCATCGCCGCTGCACATTCCGCGCTGTCGCCCTTGCCGCTGTCCTCGGCGCGACGATGCTGATTGCCGCCGCGCCGGCGCGCGCGCAGCTCGAGATCAAGCTTGGCCACGTCGGCGAGCCAGGCTCGCTGTTCCAGAAAAGCGCGGACGAATTCGCGAAGCGCGCGAACGCCAAGCTCGCCGGCAAGGCGAAGGTCATCACCTACGGCTCGAGCCAGCTGGGTGGCGACAGTGAGATGATCCAGAAGCTCAAGCTCGGCACGCTCGACATGGCCCTGCCCTCCACGGTGATGAGCTCGCAGGTCGACCTGTTCGGCATCTTCGAGATGCCCTACCTCGTCAAGGACCGCGCACACATGGGCCGCATCGAGAAGGAGATCTTCTGGGCGAAGCTCGAGCCCGAGGCGGAAAAGAAGGGCCTCAAGGTCTTGGCCGTGTGGGAGAACGGATTCCGCCAGATCACGAACAACAAGCGTCCGATCAAGGTGCCGGCCGACCTGCAGGGCATCAAGCTGCGCGTGCCCGAGGGCAAGTGGCGCGTCAAGATGTTCCAGGCCTATGGCGCCAATCCGAGTCCGATGAAATTCTCCGAGCTCTTCGCAGCGCTGCAGACCGGCGTGATGGACGGGGAGGAGAACCCATTCACGCAGATCTACTCGGCGCGGCTGCAGGAAGTGCAGAAATATCTGTCGCTCTCGGGCCACGTCTATACGCCCGCGTATCTCACGGTCGGCAAGGCGAAGTGGGAGACGCTCCCGCCCGAGGTGCGCAAGGCGCTCGAGGAAACGGCCAAGGAGACACAGGCTTACGTCTACCAACAGGCCGCCAAGGACGATGAAGACCTGCTGGCCAAGCTCAAGCAAGCGGGGATGCAGGTGAACGAGGTCGACAAGGACTGCGTTCATCGCCGCGAGCAAGCCGATCTACGACGAATTCGGCAAGGATGTCCCCGGAGCGAAGGAGCTGATCGACCGCGCCGTGGCGCTCGGAAAGTGAACGGGCACGCGGCTCGGTTCGCCGCGAATCCTGTGCTCGCCAAAGCCCCGTCGCGGCGGGCAAGAGCAAGCCGGGACGCAGCGCGATGACAGGCTTCCGAGCAGCCTACGGGCGCCTGCTCGAATGGATGGTCGTCGCGTTGATGATCGTGCTCTTCGTCGAGGTCACCGTCGGCGTGGTCTTCCGCATGAGCGGCCACTCGCTCGCCTGGTACGACGAGCTGGCTTCACACCTGCTCGCCTGGCTCACCTTCTACGGCGCGGCGCTCGCGTCGGTCAAGCGCGCGCACATCGGGTGTCCGGAAGTGGTCGACATGATGCCGTGGCGAGCGCGCAGGCGGGCGAACATCGTCGCCCAGCTGATCGTCATCGCGTTCTTCGCGCTGCTGGGCAGCGTGGGCGCATGGATCATGCCCGTGCTCGCAAGCGACGCTCTCATCAGTCTGCCGTGGATTCCCATGAGCGTCGTGCAGTCCGTCATCCCGATCTCGTCGCTGTTGATCCTGATCGCCGAGGTCGGCTATCTCGCCGAGCTGATCGCGGCGAAGAACGCCACCCGCTGCGGCGGACGCCATCGCGCTCGCCGACGGACTGCATTGACCTGAGCTGCCACCATGATCACGATGCTCGGCTTGTTCGCTGCCGTAATCGCGATCGTGCTCATCAACGTCCCGATCGCGGTCGCGCTCGGCGTGGTCGCCGCGAGCGCGATGGTCGCAACCCGTGGCGTCGCCGTCCTGCCGAACCTCGCGCTCGTCACCTACAACGGGGCGACGAGCTTTCCGCTGCTCGCGATTCCGTTGTTCATCCTCGCCGGCGCCATCATGAATGCGTCGGGCATTTCGCGGCGGCTGATCGCCTTTGCCTCGGCGCTGTTCGGCTGGATCCGCGGCGGCCTCGCGCTCGTCTCGATCGGATCGATGATGTTCTTTGCCGAGATCTCGGGCTCCGCGGTCGCGGGCGTCGCCGCATTGGGCTCGATCCTGATTCCGGGCATGAAGGCGCAGGGCTATCCGGCGCCGCTCGCGGCAGCGACGATGTCGAGCGCCGCTACGCTCGCGATCATCATTCCCCCGTCGATCCCGATGATCATCTACGCCGTGATGGCCGAGACCTCGGTCGTCCAGATGTTCGTCGCCGGCATCGTGCCGGGGATTATCGGAGGGCTGGGCCTGATGGGCATGGCCTACTGGTTCGCGCGGCGCTACGATCTGCCGCGCGAGGCCTCGTTCTCGCTCAAGCGTGTCGGCGCAACCGGCCGCGATGCGCTGTGGGCGTTCCTCCTGCCGATCATCATCCTCGGCGGCATCTTCGGCGGTGTCGTCACCGCAACCGAAGGCGCCGCGCTGGCGGTCGTCGCCGCGCTCTTCGTCGGGCTCGTCATCTACCGCGAGCTCGACGTCGCACATCTGTACCGCGCAGTGCTCGAAGGCGGCGTGCAGACGGCCGTGGTCATGCTGCTGGTGGCGACCAGCGCGCTGCTTGGAAGCTATCTGTCGGAGGTGCGCGCACCGCAGGAGCTCGCCGCCTCCGTGGCGGCTTTCACGCAGAACAAGTGGATGGTGCTCGCGCTGTTGAATGTGCTGTTTCTGATCCTCGGCATGTTCCTGCACTCCGCCGCGGCGATCATCCTGGTCGTCCCGATCGTGATGCCGCTCGTGCGGGCCGTTGGCATCGATCCGGTGCATTTCGGCCTCATTGTCACGGTGAACCTGGGGATCGGCCAGCAGACGCCGCCCGTCGCGAGCGTGCTGATGGTGGCGAGCGCGATCGCGAAGGAATCGGTCTGGAACGTCACGCGCGTCAATGTCTGGTTCATCGGCGTGCTGCTCGGCGTGCTGCTGCTGGTGACCTACGTCCCGGTGACCGGGATGGGCCTCGTCAACCTGTTCTACCGCTAGGAGCACTCTGCCATGGCCGACGTCGAAGTCGAGCGCGACGGCGCGATCGCGACCGTCGTCCTCAACCGCCCCGACAAGCTCAATGCGCTGACGCGGTCGATGTGGCAGGAGCTCGGCGATACCGTGGCGAGATTGTCCGCCGACGATGACCTGCGCTGCGTCATCGTGCGCGGCGCGGACGAAAAGGCGTTCTCTCCGGGTAACGACATCGGTGAGTTCGCGACCGAGCGCGCGAACAAGGCGCAGGCGATCGAATACGGCAAAGTCATGCACACGACCGCGCAAGCGCTTGCCGATTGCCGCCATCCGCTGGTCGCGCAGATCCATGGCATCTGCGTGGGCGGCGGGCTCGAGATCGCGGCGCTCTGCGACCTGCGGATCTGCGGCGAATCGAGCCGCTTCGGCGCGCCGATCAAGGCTCTCGGGCTCGTGATGGCGTATCCCGAAATGGCGCCGCTCGTGCGTCTCGTCGGCGCGAGCGTCGCGCTCGAAATCCTCCTCGAAGGACGTATCTTCGGCGCGATCGAAGCGAAGGAAAAGGGATTGGTCACGCGCGTCGTGCCGGACGATCAGGTCGCTGCCGAGGTGCGCGCGACCGCCGAGCGGATCGCCGAGGGTGCGCCGCTGGTCGCGCGCTGGCACAAGAAGTTCGCGCGACGGCTCGCCGATCCGCGGCCGATCACCGACGCCGAGCACGACGAGTGCTTCGACTGCTTCGACACCGAGGACTTTCGGATCGGGTACGCGGCGTTTCTCGCCAAGCAACAGCCGAAATTCATCGGCGGATGAATCCCGGCACGCCCCGCGATCCGACTCCCCATCCCGGCCCGCTTGCCGGAATGCGGGTGCTGGAACTGGCGCAGATCATGGCCGGGCCGACCTGCGGGATGATGCTCGCCGACATGGGCGCCGACGTCGTCAAGGTCGAGAAGCTGCCCGGCGGCGACGATGCGCGCGGCTACCGCGATCCGCTCGTCAACGGGGTATCGCCGCCGTTCATGATGCTGAACCGCAACAAGCGCGGGATCGCCGTCGACTTGAAGCAAGCGCGGGGCCGCGAAATCCTGTTGCGGCTCGTGAAGAACGCCGACGTGCTGACCGAAAACTACCGCCGTGGCACATTGGAAAAATTCGGGCTCGGCTACGAGGTGCTGGCGCAGGCGAACCCCGGGCTCATCTATTGCGCCGTATCGGGGTACGGTCGCGACGGTCCGTTTGGCGACCGCGGCGGCTTCGACCTCATCGCGCAGGGTTTCGCGGGACTGATGTCGGTGACCGGCGAACCCGGCGGGCCACCCGTGAAGACCGGCAACCCGGTGGCCGACATCAACGCCGGCCTCCTCGCCTGCGCGGGCATCGCGGCGGCATACGTCCACAAGCAGAAGACCGGGCAGGGACAGATCGTCGACACGTCGCTGATGGAGGCCGCGCTGCAGCAGACCTACTGGCACGCCGCGATCCACTTCGCCACCGGCGAGTCGCCGGGGCCGACCGGGTCGGCGCATCTGCTGACCGCGCCGTATCAGGCGTATCGAGCGGCCGACGGGTGGATCAACATCGGCGGCGCGAACCAGGCGAACTGGGAGCGCATCGCCGACGTGCTCGGTCATCCGGAATGGCGCGCGGACCCGCGCTTCGCGACCAACTCGGCGCGGATGGCGAATCGCGAAGCGCTGGCAGCGATGATGGACGCCGTCCTCGTGACCCGGACGAAGGCCGAGTGGACCGCCGCCTTCGATGCCGCCGGCGTTCCTGCCGGACCGGTCCACACGATCGGCGAGGCGCTCGCGCACCCGCAGACGATCGCGCGCGGCATGGTCGTCGACCTGGTTCATCCGCAGGCGGGCGCTACGAAAGCGCTCGGCTGCCCCGTCCATTTTTCCGCGACGCCGACGCGCATCGACCGGCCCGCGCCGCTCCTGGGCCAGCATACGCGCGAGGTGCTTGGAGAATGCGGCTACGACGACAAGGAGATCGACGGGTTCATCGCTGCAGGCATCGTCGAAGTGGCCGACGTGACGGAGCGCACCGAAATCATGCGCTGATCGCCACAATACCGCCGTCATCCCCGCGCAGGCGCGGATCCAGCGGCTTGCACCGCAAGACACCGGGTTCCAAGCGTTCGCGGGAACGGCGAGATCGATGCTATTGCGTCGTCACTCGGAGTGAACGTGAAGCTCGGTGCGCAGGACCTGAAGCAAATTTCCGCGCAAACGCTCGCGCATTACGCGCAACGCGCCGAAGCGTTCCGCGAAGGCACGCGCGATCACGACGTGAGGCAGAACATCGATGCGCTCCTGTCGCGCATCGAAGGGGAGCCGCCGTTCACGATCCTCGATCTGGGCTGCGGTCCGGGCCGCGACCTCGTCACGTTTACCCGTCTCGGCCACGTCGCGATCGGCCTCGAAGGCGTTGCACCCTTCGCCGCAATGGCTCGCGCGGCGAGCTGTGCCCAGGTCTGGGAACAGGATTTCATGACACTCGATCTTCCCGCCGACCGCTTCGACGGCGTGTTCGCCAACGCGGCGCTGTTTCACGTGCCCTCGCAGGAGTTGCCGCGCGTGCTGCGCGAGCTCAATGCAGCGCTGAAGCCCTGCGGCGTGCTATTCAGCTCGAATCCGCATGGGCACAACGAGGAAGGCTGGAACCGTGGCCGCTACGGCGCCTACCATGATCTCGAAACGTGGCAGCGCTATCTGTCGGACGCCGGATTCGTCCTGCTCACGCACTACTATCGTCCGGCGGGACTGCCGCGGGAGGAGCAGCCGTGGCTCGCCACGGTGGCGCGTAAGTCCACGCAGTGACCAAGGGCAGGGCGGCACCATCGCCGACCTCAATCGTTGCGCGCGCTGCGCCTGTCGATCGCCGTGTCGCCGATCTTCTTCTCCTCCGGCTCCTGGAGGTGATAGAAAGTCCCGTTGAGATAGTGCGCGACGGCGACGATCTCCTCCTCGCCCCAGTTCAGGTTGCCGTTCGCCTGCCAGCGCCGAACCTGGGCGATCAGCGCGCGCCAATCCTTGACGAGCTTCTTGTCTCGCCAATGGATCTCGGTCGTGTGGCAGGCGACGCAGTGGGTCGCGTACAGAAGCTCGCCCTGCGACATTCCCGGTAGCGGCGTCGCCTGGGTCGCAGCCGGCGGCGGCATGATCTGCGCTTGTGCCAGCGCGCAGAGGGCTACACAGGCAAGTGTCAGCGTCGTCCACATCGGGTGGTCTCCGGCTCGCGCGCACCCAAGCTCGATTACGCGCCAGCCCGCTCCTGGTTGATCCATGCGCAGGCGATCGCCATCGGCACGACGGCAATCGTATCGAAGACGATCTGCTTCATCCCGCGGAAATGGCGAAATTCATGCTCGGCCCCCCGGCGTTTGTCGATCGAATGCGCTGCGCGCGCACGGCTGCGGGCGCGCGCATTTTACTTCGATCGGTCAGTGGCTCGGCCGGCCCACCTTCGCGCCCGATTTGCCGACCAGGAAATCGAGGTCCACGCCCGGTCGGCCTGCAGCACCGTGTCGCAATAGAGCTTGACCCAACCGCGCTCGGCATGCGGCGGCGGCGGCTTCCACTTCGCGCGACGGCGCGCGAGCTCCTCGTCGGTGACATGCAGATGAAGCTTCCGCTTCGGCGACGTCGAGCTCGATCACGTCGCCGTTGCGCACCAGCGCGAGCGGGCCGCCGGCGGCGGCCTCGGGCGCGGTGTGCAGCACGACGGTGCCGTAGGCGGTGCCCGACATGCGCGCATCGGAGATGCGGACCATGTCGGTGACGCCCTTCTTCAGGAGCTTCGCCGGGCAGCGCGAAATTGCCGACCTCGGGGAATCCCGGATAGCCCTTCGGCCCGCAGTTCTTGAGCACCAGCACGCACGATGCGTCGACGTCGAGCTTCGGGTCGTCGATGCGCCTGTGCAGGTCGTCGATGTCTCGAACACGACCGCCCGGCCCTTGTGCCGCATCAGCTTCGGCGTCGCCGCCGAGGGCTTCAGCACGGCGCCTTGGGCGCCAGGTTGCCGCGCAGCACCGCAATGCCGCCCTGCGGCTTGAACGGCTTCGCGAACGGCGTGATGACTTCGTCGTTGTAGTTGACCGCGTCCTTGCTGTTCTGCCAGATCGTCCGGCCGTTGACCGTCAGCGCCTTCTTGTGCAGGAACTTGCCGATCTCGCGGATCACGACCGGCAGCCCGCCCGCGTAGTAGAAGTCCTCCATCAGGTACTTGCCCGACGGCATCAGGTTGACGAGGCAGGGCATCGTCGCGGCCGAGGCGGTCCCAGTCGTCGAGCGAAAGCGTGACGCCGATGCGGCCGGCGATCGCGAGCAGGTGCACGACCGCGTTGGTCGAGCCGCCGATCGCGCCGTTGACCATGATCGCGTTCTCGAACGCCTCGCTTGGTGAGGATCTTCGACATCCGCAGGTCCTCGCGGACCATCTCGACGATCCGCCGGCCCGCCATCCGCGCCAGCACGCGGCGCCGCGAATCGACGGCGGGAATGGCGGCGTTGGTGGGCAGGCCCATGCCGAGCGCCTCGACCATCGACGCCATCGTCGACGCGGTGCCCATCGTCATGCAATGGCCGGCCGAGCGCGACATGCACGACTCCGCCTCGACCATGTCGGCCATCTTCATCTCGCCGGTCTTCAGCATCTCGGTGAACTTCCACACGTGCGTGCCGGAGCCGATGTCCTCGCCGCGGAACTTGCCGTTCAGCATCGGCCCGCCGGAAAGGCCGATCGTCGGCAGGTCGCACGACGCCGCGCCCATCAGCAGCGACGGCGTCGTCTTGTCGCAGCCCATCAGCAGCACGACGCCGTCGAACGGGATTGGCGCGGATCGACTCCTCGACGTCCATCGCCGCCTGGTTGCGGAAGAGCATCGTCGTCGGGCGCATCAGCGTCTCGCCGAGGCTCATCACCGGGAACTCGATCGGGAAGCCGCCGGCGTCGAGAACGCCGTCGCGCACGTGCTGCGCCAGTTCGCGGAAATGCGCGTTGCACGGCGTGGCCTGCGACCACGTGTTGCAGATGCCGATTACCGGGCGGCCGTCGAACTGGTCGTGCGGGATGCCCTGGTTCTTCATCCACGACCGGTGGACCAGCGCGTCGCGGTCGTGGCTGCCGAACCAGACGCGAGAACGCAAGCTCGCGCCTCGCCCTGGGGGATTTCTTGCTCGCTCATGCGGCCAGACGCGCGCCCGTCGCCTGGTCGAAGACGTGCACCTTCGCGGGATCGATCGAGAGACCGATCCGATCGCCGGGATTCACGCTGGGCCGGCCGTGCGTGACGAGGATGAGCTGGGCTTCGCCCGCCTGGATCAGGAGCTCGGTCTCGGCGCCCGTCGGCTCGACGACGACGATCTCCGCCGGCACCGCGCCGTCGGCATCCGCGCCGGCGAGACCGAGATCGCCGGGGCGAATCGCCGTACGCCACCGCCTGCCCTTCGGCCGCCGAGACCGTGGACACAGCGGCCAGCGCACGCCGCCCGAGGCTTCGACGTGCGCAGCGACCCGTCGGCGCGGCCGACCTTGCCGTTCATCACGTTCATCGCCGGCGAGCCGATGAATTGCGCGACGAAAAGATTGTCGGGATGGTCGTAGAGCTCGAGCGGCGTCGCCGATCTGCTCGATGCGCCCATCGTGCATGACGACGATGCGGTCGGCCATCGTCATCGCCTCGACCTGGTCGTGCGTGACGTAGACGGTCGTGGTCTTCAGCCGCTGGTGCAGCGCCTTGATCTCGCGCGCGCATCGCCACCCGCAGCTTCGCGTCGAGGTTGGACAGCGGCTCGTCGAACAGGAACACCTTGGGGTCGCGGACGATCGCGCGGCCCATCGCCACCCGCTGCCGCTGCCCGCCGGAGAGCTCGCGCGGGAAGCGCTTGAGATACGGATCGAGGTTCAGGATCTCGCGACGCGTGCGCGACGCGCTCCTGCCATCATCTTCGGGTCGGCCTTGCGCAGCTTCAGGCTGAACGCCATGTTCTCGGCGACCGTCATGTGCGGGTACAGCGCGTAGCTCTGGAACACCATCGCGATGTCGCGGTCCTTGGACTCGACGTCGTTGACCACCTTGCCGTCGATGGCGATGGTGCCGCCGGAGATTTCCTCGAGTCCCGCCAGCATGCGCAGCAGCGTCGACTTGCCGCAGCCCGACGGTCCGACCAGCACCATGAACTCGCCGTCGTGGATGTCGAAGCTGATGCCGTGGATGACCTTGGTGCTGCCGAAGGACTTCTCGATGTTCTGGAACGAAACAGTTGCCATACGTCAGCCTCGCACAGGAATGCCTACTCAGCTTTTCACCGCGCCGGCCGTGAGCCCGCCCACCATGTAGCGCTTGAACACGTAATAGATCGCCGCCGGGCGGCAGCGCGTAGATCAGACCGGTGGTCATCAGCAGCTCCCACGGCGAATCGTCGGCGGCGAGGAAATTGCCCAGCGCCACGCCGAGCGTGATATCGCGTGTCGTTGGACAGCAGCAGGAACGCGTAGAGGTACTCGTTCCACGCGAGCAGCAGCGCGTAGGTGCCGATCGCCACCAGCGACGGCGTCATCAGCGGCAGGTAGACCAGGCGGAACAGCTGCAGCGGCGACGCGCCGTCCATCTTCGCCGCTTCGTCGAGCTCGAACGGGCAGCTTGTCGGACGCCTGCTTCAGCACCCAGATCGAGTACGGCGCGGCGATCGTCACCATCGCGAGGATCAGCGCCCACTGGCTGTTGAGGAGCCCGTAGACGCCCATCGTCTTGTACATCGGCACGGCGAGGAACGCAGCCGGGATGAAGTAGGTGAAGAGCGCCAGGTTCATCACCGTGCGCCCGCCGCGCACCTTGAGCCGGCTGATCGCGAATGCCGCGCCGGTGGCGACGAGCAGCGTCAGCACGCCGACCGCCACGGCGATGAGCAGCGAGTTCCACAGTCTGCAGCCAGAAATGGTTGAGATAGTAGTGCTGCTCGCGGAACACGACCTCGAAGTTGTGCAGCGTCGGATGATCGGGCCAGAGCTTGCCGCCCATCGCCTCGTCCTTGGGCGAGATCGCGAACAGCGACAGGTGATAGATCGGCAGCATCGTCCAGATCAGCACCGGAATGCCGATCAGCAGCAGCTTCGCCTCGGTGCCGGCCTTGCGCCATGTGATTCAGGAGTCTGGTCATTTGCGACAGCCGCTTCATCATGAAGTAGACGAGCGGCAGCACGGCCGGCAGCGCGCACGACGATCGCCGCCATCGACATGTCGACCTGGTCGAGGCGCAGGTAGCGGATGCCGAGCGTCGCCAGCACGTGCGTCAGGTCGGCGGGGCCGCCGCCGGTCAGCAGGTACACGCTGTTGAAGTCGCCCATCGTCCAGATCATCGACAGGATCGTGCACGTGAGGTAGAGCGTGCGCATCGACGGCCACGTGATGTAGCGGAACTTCTGCCACTGCGTGGCGCCGTCGACCGAGGCGGCCTCGTAGTGCTCGGCCGGAATCGCCAGGCGCCCGGCGATCAGGATCAGCGTCCAGAACGGCAGCGACTTCCAGATGTGCACGAGCATCGCCATCGCCGAGCGCGAGCGTCGGGTCGTTGAGCCAGTTGGGTCCGTCGGCCCCGGTGAGCCGGAAGATCACCGAATTGATGAGCCCCCACTCCGGATTCAGCATGAAGCGGATCGACAGGATCGTCGGGATCGACGGCACCGCCCAGGGCAGGATGAACAGCAGCGACAGCCACTTGATCCACGTGCGCGCCTGACGAAGAAGCCCGACAGGAACAGTGCGACGACCATCTTGAGGTTGATGCCGACGACGACGAAGACGACGCGTGTTGAAGACCGACCGGAGGAAGATCGGGTCGTCGAAGAGCTTCTGCGTAGCTCGCCGGATGGCGCGCGAGCCACAGCCCGTAGCCGACCGGGTAGAGCACGAAGACGAGGAAGACGACGACGTACGGCGCGAGCAGGATCAAGCCCCACTCTCTGCCACGGGGACAGCGCCTTCCTCGGCCGGGCCGGACGGGCACCGGCTGCAGCGTCGGGCAGGGCGATCGTCGACACGTTGCGGTTCTCCTCCGCCGAGGCCAGTCGCTCGAGCGCGCGGCCCCGGCCAGCCCCGCGCGGCTATCCGTGCGATCGGCCACCGTCAGCCGGCGACCTGCTTGATGCGCGCGATCATCTCGTCGACCGCCTTGTCGACGGGCACCTTCTCGTTGACAACGCGGTTCATCGCCTTCGCCCAGACGTTCTCGTTGTTGAGGATCGTGAACTTGTAGTTCTTGGTGAACTCGAACGTCACCGTCCCGGCGTGGAACTGGTTGTAGACCGCCTCGCGGTGCCGGTCGGCCTTCCAGAACGGCGCTCTCGCCGCCGCCTTCGTCACCGGGTACCAGCGCCCAGCGAGCCCTCGACGTACGGGCTGAGATTGTCTTCCTCGCAGCAGGAACGCGACGAACTCCTTCGCCCGCTTCTTGTTCTTCGCGCCTTCGAAGATCACGCCGGTCTTGACCGCCGCACGGTAGACCATCTTCGAGCCGTCAGGCTTGTTTGGGAAGCCGGCCGTCGCGATCAGCTCGCTCGTAGTTCTTCTTCGCCTGCGCACGCTGCTCGGCCGTGAGCGTCGTCGTTGTTCATGTCGTCGAGCCACTTGGCGGCGATCGAGATCGTCGCGTTGTGCGTCATGATGATCGTCTTGTTGTGGAAGGCGACGTTGTTGTCGGGGTCCGCCCAGGACGTCGACGACGGCGGCGTGCAGCCCTTCGCGTAAGGTTCCGTGTAGTCGTGCAGCGCGTTGATCAGGCCCTGCCTCACTTTCGGGTCGTCGACCAGCAGCTTGCCGTTGTCGTCGACCATCTTGACGTTGTAGGCGTCGGTGAACGTCAGGAACGAGTAGAACGAGTCGCTGCCGTTCGACGCCCATCGGGAACCCGGTCGCGTAGACGCGCGCTCCCGGTCTTCTTGCGATACGCCGGCTGCACCTTGTCGCACCAGAACGACCAGTAGTCCTTCCAGCCCGTCGGAATGTCGGACTCCTTGAAGCCCGCCGTCGCCGAGCATGTCGATCCAGTACTGGATGTGCATCGTCTGCTGCTTCAGCGGGAACGCGTAGTAGGCGCGCTTCTTGGCCTTGTCGTTGTACAGGTACGTCGTCTCGATCGTGTTCGGCAGGAACCGTGCCTTCATCGGCATGAGTGACGTCGCGTGATGTCCTCGAGCTTGCCGTCGAACGCCCATTTGCCGGTGACCTGGAAGTCGTAGACGTCGGCGATAGGCGACGTCCGGCGGCGCGCCCGCGTCGAGCGCGGCCACCGTCTTGGGGATCATGTCCTGCACCGGATACTGCGACAGCTCGACCTTGACACCGGTCTTTGTCTCGAACTTCTTGATCGCTGCGTAGAGCGCGTCGTCCTCGGACTTGTAGAAGCCCTTGACCCACCAGACGTTGAGCGTTTCCTGCGCTGCGGCCTGCCCAGCCGCGACGAGCGCGGCGACCGCGAGCAGCGCGACGGCGAGCTTCGAATCGTCTTCATGGAATTCCTCCTCATTTCTCTTGGTGCCTGCCGGTTGTCATTCGATATCAGGTCCGTCCGCAGCGTACGGGCGCCCCGGCGCGGTGTCAACGGGGCCGCCGGCGCGTTGCGAATGACCCTGTTGCCGACGCGAAATCGGTCGGCGCGCCGATCGCGCTATTTGATCGCTCTACTACATCACCGCGCCGAGATACCACGGCACGAACTCGCTCTGCCCGTAGCCATGCGGCTCGCTCTTGGTCTTTCGTCCCGACGCGGTCTGCGAGCATCAGCTGGAACAGCTTTCGCCGCGACATCGTCGACGCTCGCCGTTGCCGTCGGCGATCTCGCCGCAGTTCAAGTCGATGTCCTCCTCCTGCTTCACCCACAGCGGCGTGTTCGTCGAGAGCTTGAGCGACGGCGACGGCGCGCAGCCGTAGGCCGAGCCGCGGCCGGTCGTGAACACGATCATGTTCGCGCCGCCGGCGACCTGGCCCGTGGCCGACACCGGGTCGTAGCCCGGCGTGTCCATGTAGACGAAGCCCTTTGCGGTGACGGGCTCGCGCGTACTCGTAGACATCGACGAGGTTGGTCGTGCCGCCCTTGGCGACGGCGCCCAGCGATTTCTCGAGGATCGTCGTCAGGCCGCCCGCCTTGTTGCCCGGCGACGGATTGTTGTTCATCTCGCCCTTCTCGCGCTCGGTGTAGTCCTCCCACCATTTGATTCGCTTGATGAGCTTCTCCCCGACCGCGCGCGACACCGCGCGCCTTGTCAGCAGGTGCTCCGCGCCGTAGATCTCCGGCGTCTCGGAAAGGATCGCCGTGCCGCCGTGCCGCACCAGCAGGTCGACCGCCGCGCCGAGCGCGGGATTCGCGGTGATCCCCGAATAGCCGTCGGAGCCGCCGCATTGGAGGCCGACCATGAGGTGGGCAGCGGGGACCGGCTCGCGCGCCACCTCGTTCGCGTGCGGCAGCATTTCCTCGATCATGGCGATGCCGCGGACGATCGTCTTCGCCGTGCCGCCGCTGTCCTGGATGCTGAAGGTGCGCAGCAGCGGGCCTTCGCGCAGGTTCTCCGCGCCGAGGAGCGCGCTGATCTGGTTTGCTTCGCAACCCAGGCCGACGATCAGCACGCCGGCGAAGTTGGCATGCCGGGCGTAGCCTCCGAGCGTGCGGCGCAGCACCTGCATTCCGTCGCCGCGCGTGTCCATCCCGCAGCCGCTGCCGTGCGTGAGCGCGACGACGCCGTCGACGTGCGGGAACGCCGCGAGCCGCTCGCGGCGGAAATGGTCGGCGATCCCGCGCGCGACGGTCGCGGAGCAATTGACCGTCGACAGGATGCCGATGTAATTGCGCGTCGCGACGCGGCCGTCGGGGCGGACGATGCCCCTGAACGTCGCCGGGGGCTCGACGTACTGCGTGGCTTTCGCGTCGACGCCGAACGCGTAGTCGCGGTCGAACGCCCCCATCTGCAGGTTGTTGAGATGCACGTGCTCGCCCGGCGGCGATGTCGCGGCTTGCGAACCCGATGATCTGGTTGTAGCGGCGCACCGGTTCGCCCTTGCGGATCGCACGCGTGGCGACCTTGTGGCCCGGCGGGACGAGACCGCTGACCGTCACTTTCTCGTCGAGCAGCTGGGTGCCGCTCACGAGTTGCGCGCGGGCGATGACGACGTCGTCGTCGGGATGCAGCCGGATCGTGAGCGAAGTTCGAGTCAGCATGGCAGTCCTCGTTCAGGATTGCGCAACGATCTGCACCTTCGTGTTCTTGCTCTTGTCGGCGGCGGCATGGAACGCGGCGACCGCGTCGGAAAGCGGATACTGACCGGACAGAAGCGGCCGAACGTCGACGCGGCGCGACGATAGGTAGCGCACCGCCCAGTCGAATTCGATTCCCCAGCGGAACACGCCGCGCAGATCGATTTCCTTCGCCATGATGTCGTTGACGACGAACGGCAACGGTTCGTGCGGCAGCGTTCCGGCCTGGACGACGATGCCGCCTCGCTTGACCGCCGCGATGCAGGTCTTGAGCGCGGCGAAGCTGCCGGAGACTTCGTAGCAGACGTCGAACTGCGGCTTTCCCAATGCATCGCCGTCGCGATCGGCACGCAGCACTACGTCGGCACCGACCTCGCGCGCCTTCGCGAGCGGCCGGTCGAGGATATCGGATACGGTAATGCTCGCCGCCCCGGCGAGACGCGCTGCCATCACCGTGAGGCAGCCGATCGTGCCCGCGCCGGTCACGAGCACCGACTTGCCGACGAGTTGCGGACCACGATTGGTCGTATGGAGCGCAACCGCGAGCGGCTCCGCGAAGGCGAGCTCTCCCAGCGTCACGTCGCCCGCGACCGGATAGCACTGCCGCTCGCCCATGACGAAGTATTCGCGGAACATCCCCTGGACGTGCGGGAAAAGGCTCGCGCTGCCGAGGAATTTCATGCTGGCGCAAAGATGCTCGCGTCCCTCGCGGCAGTAATCGCAGCGGCCGCACGCGTGCGACGGCGAGATCGCGACCTTGTCGCCTTTCTTGACGCGCGTGACGCCGGCTCCCACGGCTTCGACGACACCCGACGCCTCGTGTCCGGGGATCAGCGGCTCGCGCACGACGAAGCTCCCGTTGCGGCCCTCGAAATAGTAGTGGAGATCGGAGCCGCAGATCCCGCCTGCGCCGAGGCGCAGCAGGACTTCGCCGGGACCGATGGACGGCATCTCGGCCGGTTCGATCCGCAAATCTTCCTTCGCGTGAATCCGACAGGCCAGCATCTTCTCTTCTCCTTCGGGCCGGACTTTGCCGTCAGTGCAGCGCGTCCCAACCCGTGTTGAACCGCTTGTACGCGCCATTGAGGTGGCGCTGCATCGCCGCGCGCGCGGCGACGGGATCCTTGGCGGCGATCGCCTTCAGCACCGCCCAGTGCTCGCCCATCGCCGCAGTCCACAGCGCCGGCGAATCGTAATGGTGCTCGAGCTGCTTGTAGAGCGGGCCGCTGCGTTCCTCCCACAGCATCTTGACGACCGCGACCAGCGCGCCGTTGCCGGTCGCTTCCGCGATGCGCAGATGGAAAGAGTCTGTCGCCGGCGACCGGCTGCCGCTCGCCCTCCATCTCGCGCTGCATCTGGTCGAGCGCCTCCTCCATCGCGGCGACATTCGCCTTTTTCGCCGACTTCGCGGCGAGCGCCGCGCACTCGCTCTCGATCACATAGCGCGCGCGGAGCAGCTCGAAGGGGCCCGCCTCGGCGGGCACGACGTCGCTTCCGCTCTCGCCGTTGGCCTTCGCTGCGGGGCCGAGGACGTAGATGCCGGAGCCGATGCGCACCTCGACCAGTCCTTCGACTTCCAGCGCAATCAGCGCTTCGCGCACCGACGGCCGCGACACGCCCAGCTGCTTCGCGAGGTCGCGCTCGGGCGGCAGGCGCGCGCCCGCGGGAAACTCTCCGGAGCCGATCAGCGTTCGAATCTGGTCGGCGATCTGGCGATAGAGCCGGCGGGGCTCGATGCTCTGGAACGGCATGGTGCGGAGGTGGGCGAGGTCGTGAACCGGCGCGCTGGCCCGCGCGACGCGAGGGGCGGCCGACGCCACTGCCGAAGGCTAACCCTCGCCCGCAAATTGGTCAAGTGGTATTACCAATTTTGGCGGCGCGAAGCGTACAATGCAGTCGAACCGTGCCGTCTTCGGTAGAGCACGGCGCGCTCGTACGCGTTCTCCCGGATCTCGATAGCCCTTGGCCGCCACGACGATTGCCGCGATCCGCGCGACCCCGGTCACGGTCCCGCTCGAAGCACCGCTGCTGCACAGCAACGGCGCGCATTGGGGCCGGTTCGTGCGCACGATCGTCGAAGTCGAGAGCGCCGATGGCTACGTGGGACTCGGCGAAATGGGCGGCGGCGGCGACGATGCCACGCGCGCGTTCGCGGCGCTCGCGGATTACCTGCGCGGCCACGACGTATTCCGGCTGGAGGCGATGCGGTTTGCCATCTGCAATCCCACGGCGAGCCTCTACAACAACCGGACGCAACTGCACGCCGCCATCGAATTCGCGTGCCTGGACATCATCGGCCAGAAGCTCGGCGTGCCCGTGCACGCGCTGCTGGGCGGCAAGCTGCGCGAAAGCGTCGAATTCGCAAGCTATCTCTTCTTCCGCTACGACGATCCGCACCGCGGCGCCGGCGAGGTCCGCACGCCCGAGCAGCTGGTCGCCCACGCCAAGGCGCTGAAGCACGAGTTCGGCTTTCGCGTCCACAAGCTCAAGGGCGGCGTCTACCCGCCGGCCCACGAGCTCGCCTGCTATCGCGCGCTCGCCGGCGCCTTCGCCGACGATCGTTTCCGCTTCGACCCTAACAGCACGCTCTCGCTTGCCGACGCAATCGACTTCGGCCGCGGGATCGAGGATCTTCGCAACGACTATTACGAGGATCCGGTGTGGGGGATGCCGCAGCTCGCGCGGCTGAAGGAGTTCGTGTCGATCCCCGTGGCGACGAACACGGTGATCGTCAGCTTCGAGCAGCTTGCCGCGAACGTCGATGCGAGAGCCGTCGACGTGGTCCTGCTCGACACGACGTTCTGGGGGGGCATCCGGCCGTGCATCAAGGCCGCCGGCGTCTGCGAGACGATGGGCATCGGCGTCGCAGTCCACAGCTCCGGCGAGCTCGGCATTCAGCTTGCGACGATGCTGCATCTGGGCGCCGTCGTTCCCAATCTCGGCTATGCGGCCGATGCGCATTACCATCACCTCACCGACGACGTGATCGCCGGCGGCAAGATGATCTACGTGAATGGCGCCATTCGCGTGCCGGACCGCCCGGGACTGGGTGTTGCGCTCGACCGGGAGAACCTCGCGCGCTATCACGAGCTTTACCGCGAGCTTGGCAGCTACCCCTACGACCGCGACCCCGGCCGCCCCGGCTGGTATCCCTTGGTGCCGAATCGCGATTGGGCCGATCCGACCCGTTCGCTTGCGCCGAAGCTCTCCGGCGGCGGGCACTGACCTCGGCGCTCGTTTTCACGAACCACAGGACACGGCCATGAGCGGACGCCTCGCAGGCAAGAAAGCGCTGATTACCGCCGCCGGCCAGGGCATCGGCAGAGCCACCGCGCTCGCGATGGCCGCCGAGGGCGCGCAGGTGTTCGCGACCGACGTGAATCCGAAGCTCGTCGCCGCACTCACCGGCGCGCCGAACGTCACCGCGAGCGCGCTCGACGTCCTCGACGACGCCGCGATCGCCGCGACGATCGACGCGCTGCCGCCGCTCGACATCCTGTTCAACTGCGCGGGCTACGTTCACAACGGCACCATTCTCGAGTGCGCCCCGAAGGACTGGGATTTCAGCTTCAACCTGAACGTCCGTGCGATGTACATGACGATCAAGTGCGCGCTGCCGAAGATGCTCGCCATGGGTGGCGGCAGCATCATCAACATGGCTTCGATCGCGTCGTCGATCAAGGGGCTCCCCAACCGTTTTGTCTACGGCACGTCGAAGGCGGCGGTGATCGGCCTCACGAAAGCGGTGGCCGCCGATTTCGTCGCCAGGGGCATCCGCTGCAACGCGATCGCGCCGGGCACCGTCGACACGCCGTCGCTGCACGAGCGCATCGCCGCCTTCGAGAACCCGGAGGAGGCGCGCAAGGCATTCATCGCCCGCCAGCCGATGGGACGGCTCGCCAAGGCGGAGGAAATTGCCCCGATCGTGATCTTTCTCGCGTCGGACGAGTCCGCTTTCGTCACCGGCAATGTGTACTCGGTCGACGGCGGCATGACGATTTAGTCGTCATTCCCGCGAACGCGGGAGTCCAGTGTCTTTCGACGAACGACGCTGGGTCCCCGCCTGCGCGGGGACGACGGCGTGATGTCTTGTTGCCAATTGGATTTGAACAACCGGAGAACAACATGAAACTCGTACGCTTTGGCCCCACCGGCAAGGAAAAACCCGGTCTCATCGACGCAGACGGCAAGCTGCGCGATCTGTCGCGCAAGGTGAAGGACATCGGTCCCGACACGCTCGCGCCTGCCAAGCTGAAGGAGCTCGCCAAGCTCGACCCGAAGAAGCTCCCGCTCGTGAAGGGCCGGCCGCGGCTCGGTGCGTGCGTCGCGACGCCGTCGAAATTCGTCGCCATCGGACTCAACTACAGCGATCACGCGAAGGAGTCCGGCAACCCGATTCCCGAGCACCCCGTCGTCTTCTTCAAGTCGCAGACGTGCATCGTGGGTCCCAACGACAACGTCATGATCCCGCGCGACTCCACGCAGCTCGACTGGGAGGTGGAGCTCGGGGTCGTCATCGGCAAGATCGCGCGCTACGTCGACGAAAAGGACGCGCTCAAGCACGTCGCCGGCTATTGCGTGATCAACGACGTTTCCGAGCGCGATTTCCAGATGAAGAAAAGCGCGAGCCAGTGGAACAAGGGCAAGGGCTGCGACACGTTCGGACCGCTCGGGCCGTGGCTCGTCACGACCGACGAAATCAGGAACCCTCAGAACCTCGGCATGTGGCTCGACGTCAACGGGCAGCGCAGGCAGACCGGCAACACGAGGACGATGATCTTCAGCGTCGCGCAGCTGGTCGCGGATGTCTCGCGCTACATGACGCTCTTGCCCGGCGACGTGATCACGACCGGCACGCCCCCCGGCGTCGCCCTCGGCATGAAGCCGCCGCAGTGGCTGAAGGCGGGCGACGTGATCACGCTCGGCATCGACGGCCTCGGCGAGCAGAAGCAGAAGGTCGTGCCATTCCGCAAGGGCCGCTGAGTCAGCCGGACAGCGCCGGCTGGCGTGGCCGTCGGGTCAGGGCGCGGTGTACGCCGTCTTGACCGTCGTGAAGAACTCGGCCGCGTAGCGACCCTGCTCGCGCGTGCCGTAGCTCGAGCCTTTGCGCCCGCCGAACGGCACGTGATAGTCGACGCCCGCCGTCGGCAGGTTGACCATCACCATCCCCGCCTGCGCGTGCCGCTTGAAGTGCGACGCGTGCTTGAGCGACGTCGTGACGATGCCCGAGCACAAGCCCGAACTCGGTGTCGTTGGCGAGCGAGAGCGCCTCGTCGTAATCCTTCGCGCGGATCACGCACGCGACCGGTCCGAAGATCTCCTCGCGCGCGATGCGCATCGCGTTGTTCGCGTCGGTGAATAGCGCCGGCGACAGGTAGTAGCCTTCGGTCGCGCGCTTGAGGCGCTCGCCGCCGACGGCGAGCCGCGCGCCCTCGCCTTTGCCGATCTCGACATACCTGAGGTCGGTGTCGAGCTGGCTTTGGTCGACGACCGGGCCGATGTCGGTGCCCGCGGCAAGCGCGTCGTCGACCTTGAGCGCGGCGAGCTTCTCGGTCATCGCCGCGACGAAGCGGTCGTGGATGCCCGCGGTGACGATGAGGCGCGAGGACGCCGTGCAGCGCTGGCCGGTCGAATAATAGCGCGCCCTGCACCGCGCAGTTGACGGCGACGTCGAGGTCGGCGTCGTCGAGCACGACCAGCGGATTCTTGCCGCCCATCTCGAGCTGCACCTTGGCCATCCGCGCGACCGCCTTCGCGGCGATGGCGCGGCCGGTCGCGACCGAGCCGGTGAAGCTGAGCGCCGCGACGTCCGGATGGTTGACCAGCGTCTCGCCGACGACCGAGCCGCGACCCATCACGAGGTTGAACACGCCGGCGGGAATGCCGGCTCGCGCGAGGATGTCGGCGATCGCCCATGCGCAGCCGGGGACGAGGTCGGCCGGCTTCATCACGACCGTGTTGCCGTACGCGAGCGCCGGCGCGATCTTCCACGCCGGAATCGCGATCGGGAAATTCCACGGCGTGATGAGGCCGACGACGCCGATGCGGCTCGCGCGTCACCTCGACGTCGATGCCGGGCCGCACCGACGGCACCTTGTCGCCGGTGAGCCGCAGGGCCTCGCCCGCGAAGAACTTGAAGATGTGGCCGGCGCGCGCGGCTTCGCCGATCGCCTTCGGGCAGCGTCTTGCCTTCCTCGCGCGAAAGGAGCTGCCCGAGCTCGTCCTTGCGCGCGAGGATTTCGTTGCCTGCGCGGTCGAGGATGTTCGCGCGCTCCTGGATCGAGCCGGCCGCCCACGCCGGAAACGCGCGCCTTCGCCGCGGCGATCGCGGCGCCCTGCCTGCGGCGCATCGGCCTGCGCGTAGTCGCCGATCACGTCGCTGACGTCCGACGGATTGCGGTTTGTCGTGACGCCGGCGCCGGCGACCCATTCGCCGCCGACGAGATTCCTGAAGGTCTGAGCCATGCGTATCCCCGGTTCACGTCAGATCAGGCTTCGCCCCGCGAGGCTCTTCATCAGCGCGGAGGCGCCGAACGTCCACGGCGCGATCCGGTCCGATGTATCCACGCGGTTGACGAGCGCGCCCAGCAACGGCGTCGCCACGGTGACGATGTCGCCGACGGCGTGGGTGAAGCCTTGTCCGGGCGCATGGCGATCCTTGGTCGGCGCGAACATCGTGCCCAGGAACAGCATGAATCCGTCCGGGTACTGGTGGTTCGCGCCGATCGCCTGCGCCACGAGATCGAGCGGATCGCGGCTGATCATCGCCATCGAGCTCGCGCCGTCGAGCGCGAAGCCATCCGGCCCGTCGACGCGCATCGCGAGCTCGCAGCGGCGCACGTCGTCGATTCGGAAATCCTCGTCGAAGAGGCGAATGAACGGGCCGATGGCGCAGGACGCGTTGTTGTCCTTGGCCTTGCCGAGCAGGAGCGCGCTGCGGCCTTCGAAGTCGCGCAGGTTGACGTCGTTGCCGAGCGTCGCGCCAACCGTCTGGCCGCGGCTGTTCACCGCAAGGACGATCTCGGGCTCTGGATTGTTCCATGCCGACTTCGGGTGGATGCCGATGTCGGCGCCGAGCCCCACTGCCGACATCGGCTGCGACTTGGTGAAGATTTCGGCATCGGGCCCGATGCCGACTTCGAGATACTGCGACCAGACGCCCTGCGCAATCAGCGCGTCCTTCAGCCGCAGCGCGTCGGGCGATCCCGGATTCACGCGCGAGAGATCGTCGCCGATGATCGCGACGACGGCACGCCGCACCGATTCCGCTTTTGCCGGATCGCCGCGCGCCTGCTCCTCGATCACGCGCTCCAGCATGCTCGACACGAAGGTCACGCCGGCCGCCTTGATCGCCGCCAGGTCGCAGGGCGCGAGGAACCGGGGCTTCCCCTCGTCGCGGCCGTCGGGGTCGGAATTGGCGAGCACGTCGCCGAGCGCCGCAAGCCGCGGTTGCGGCGTGGCCGCGCCGAGCGCGCGCACGGGATCGTCCTGCTCAAGCAGATCGGTCATCGTCGGCGCGACCGCCGACAGGTCGCAGACGTCGCCCCCGGCGACGCGCACGAGGACGGGGCCGGCGACGCCGGGATCCCATGCGCGTCCGACGATGAGCGCGCGCTCGCGATCCTTCGGAAGGCAGCGCGCAGCGGTGAGCCGGCTCGCCATTCGTTCCATCACTGTTCGACCCCGATCGATGAGCTTCGATTATAGAACCGACCGCCGGGCCGACCGCGCAGGCGCTCGAAGCGCCGCATTTTGCTGCATACTTCGCGCTGCGGCCGGGCGACGCCCGTGCACCGTACCCAGCCGGAGACGCGGACAATGGCCCTTGTGCCGCTGATCGAATACGATGAGGCGCCGCCCGATGTCCGGGCGGTGTACGACGACATCCGCGCCACGCGCAAGGTCGACTGGATCAACAATTTCTGGAAGGCGCTCGCCAACGATCCTGCGACGCTCTCGCGCGTCTGGTCTCAAGTGAAGCAGGTGATGGCCCCGGGCGCGCTCGATGCGCTGACCAAGGAGCTGATCTACGTCGCCGTGAGCGTCACCAACAACTGCGAGTACTGCATCCATTCGCATGCGGCAGCCGCGCACACGAAGGGGATGACGCCGCAGATGTTCCACGAGCTGATGGCGGTGGTCGCGCTCGCGAACGAGACCAACCGGCTTTCCAACGGCTACCGGGTGGACGTCGACGCCCGGTTCCGTTCTCCGCTCGCGCCCTGACGCCGACCGGCTGAGACGAGAGCCCGATGCCCGACAATCCGGCCACGCGCGGCGACGTCCTGTTTCCGGAGATCGAGCCGCATGCCGTCGGGCGACTCCCGGTCGATGCCGTTCATACGCTGTACTGGGAGACCTGCGGGAGGTCGGACGGCGTACCGCTCGTCTTCCTGCACGGTGGCCCCGGCGGCGGCTGCCTGCCGCACCACCGCCGCTATTTCGATCCGGCGTTCTGGCGAATCGTCCTCACCGATCAGCGTGGCGCCGGCCGCTCGACGCCGATCGCCGAGCTCCGCGGCAACACGACGCAAAGCCTGATCGCCGACCTCGAACGCTTGCGCGAGCATCTCCGCATCCCGCGCTGGCTCGTATTCGGCGGCTCGTGGGGCTCGACGCTGGCACTCGCGTACGCCGAAGCCTTCCCGGATCGCTGCCTTGGCCTCGTGCTGCGCGGCATCTTTCTCGCGCGGCCGGCCGAGCTCGATTGGTTCATGCACGGGATGCGCAACGTCTTTCCCGAAGCCTGGCGCGCGTTTGCGGAGTTCCTGCCGGCGCCGGAGCGCGATGATCTGCTGCATAGTTATTACGGGCGCCTCACCGATCCCGATCCCGCAGTCCACCTGCCGGCCGCGCGCGCGTGGGACCAATACGAAGGCGCCTGCTCGACGCTGCTTCCGGGCAACGATCCGGCGCCGAAGTTCGACAGCGACGCCGCCGCGCTCGCGATCGCCCGCATCGAGGCGCACTATTTCGTTCACCGCGCATTTCTCGCCGACGACGAGCTGCTCGCGAACCTCGATCGGATTCGCCATCTGCCCTGCACGATCGTCCAGGGACGCTACGACATCGTGTGCCCGCCGGTGACGGCCGCGGCGCTGTCGCGCGCCTGGCCGGAAGCCGAATACATCGTCGTTCCCGATGCCGGCCACTCGGTTCGTGAGCCGGGGATCACGCGCGAGCTGGTTGCCGCGGTGAAGCGCATGCAAGGGCGCGTCGGCCACCTGGGCGCGGCCTTAAGGGACGCTTAAGTCGGGCGCCATACGATGACGGCGCATTTGTCGCCACGCGCGATGCGTCTTCGTGGCATCACCTCGGAGGATTTTGCATTGTTCACCCGAATCGCAGTCCTGTGCCTCTCCCTCGTGCTCGCCGCCGGCGCGGGCGCACAAAGCAAGAAGCGCATCGACAAGGCGGCAGACCTGCCGCGCTTCAGCTACAAGATCGACGGCCGCATCGAGGACATGCTCCGCGACGACGCAAAGTGGAAGCCGTTCGCCGCCGCCGTGCGCAGCGATCTCGAAGGCGTGCTCGCGCAATACGACATCGCCGACAAGGCAACCGAACGGCAGCTCCTGAGCGAGCTCGCGCAACTCGACATGCTCGATGGCCGTTACGAAGCGGCGCTCGTGCGTGCCGCGCAGGTGAAGGCGCTCGAGGAGAAGCCCGCCGACAAGCTAATCTCCGGGATCAGCACTCGGGCGATCGTCGCCGGCGTGCGCGCCAATCCGGATCGCAGCTCGGCCGCGTACCGTGCCGCGGTCGCCAAGGCGCTTGCGGCGGAGGTGACGCCGCTGCCCTACGACGTCGTCGCCAACGAGGCGAAGGAGATCAAGGCCGGCGCCGAGCTGCTCGGCGAGGGCCGGCTGATCGGCAACGTGCGCGAAGTGCTGCAGCCGAGCGTCGACAAGAACGGCGCGCTGTCCTCCGACCTGGCGCCCCAGCTCGTGCGGATCAAGTACGTGCTGGTGTACGTGCTGCCGTTGAAGCAAACGCTGGTCGACGCGTGGAGCGGCTATCTCGCCGCGCACAGGGTCGAGCGGCCGGACATCTGGGCGGCGCGCGCGGTGACGTTGCCGCCGGGCGCGGGGTATGCGCCGGTGAAGATCGCGATCTGGGACAGCGGCGTGGACACGAAGCTCTACCCCGGGCTTCTCGCCTCCGACCAGGGCAAGGTGCCGCTGATCGCGTTCGATCGTTTCGCCAATCCGGCGACCGGCGAGCTGCGAGCCCATTCCCGACGCGCTGAAGAGCAAGGTGCCGCAGCTCAAGTCGCGGCTCAAGGGCTTCTCCGACCTGCAGTCGAATATCGACAGCCCCGAGGCGAGCGAAGTGAAGACGTTCCTGTCCACGCTCAAGCCGGACGAATACAAGGCGGCGGTCGAGGAAATCGGTCTTGCCGGCAATTGGATGCACGGCACCCACGTCGCGGGGATCGCCGTCGCGGGCAATCCCTATGCGCGGATCGTCGATCGGCCGCATCGAATTCGACTGGCATCTTATGCCCGATCCGTGCCCGACGCGCGAGCTCGCGCTGCGCGACGCGAAGAATCAGCAAGCCTACGTCGATTTCTTCAAGCGCGAGGGTGTGCGCGTGGTCAACATGAGCTGGGGCGGCAGCGTCAAGGACGTCGAGAATGCGCTGGAGCTCTGCAACATCGGCAAGACGCCCGATGAGCGCAAGACGATCGCCCGCGAGTACTTCGACATCGACAAGGACGCGCTCAAAAAGGCCTTCGCCAGCGCGCCCGGCATCCTGTTCGTCACCGCTGCGGGCAATAGCAATCAGGACGCGACCTTCGCCGAAGACATCCCGGCGGACATCGTTCTCCCCAACCTGCTCACCGTGGGCGCCGTGGACAAGGCCGGCGACGAGGCGTCGTTCACGAGCTACGGACCCACCGTCGTCGTGCACGCCAACGGCTACCAGGTCGAAAGCTTCATTCCGGGCGGCGAGCAGCTTGCGGAATCGGGGACGTCCATGGCATCGCCTCAGGTTGTCAATCTCGCGGCCAAGATCCTCGCCGTCAACCCCAAGCTCGCGCCGCCGCAGGTGATTGCGCTGATCCGCGACACCGCCGACAAGACGGCCGACGGCCGCCGCACATTGATCAACCCCAAGAAAGCTCTGGCGGCAGCGCAAGCGCGCTAACGTCGCCCTTCGCCGTCATCGACGCGCGACGCGCTGACGGCGAACGTCAGCCGGACCTCGTCCGCGACGAGCGGATACGCGAACTCCATTCCGAACGCGCGCCGGGAAATCCGCCCGACGATTTCGGCAGCGCAGCGTTCGCCGCCGTCCTCGGCGCTCGATCCGCAGCGCAGGTTCCGGACATCGAGCCGAACGGGACGAGTGACGCCGTGCAGCGTGAGCGCGCCGTCCACCGCAACCAGCCGATGCTCGACGAACGTCATTCCCGTCGACCGGAATCGCAACACGGGATGGTGTGCGGCGTCGAGCATGTTTTCGCCACGGACGAACCGATCGCGGAGATCCCAGCCGGTCTCAACCGAGGTCGCGTCGACGGCGAGATCGACGCTGCCCTTTTCGGCCGCTTTGTCATAGTCGATCCGGCCGTTCGTTCGCCCGAAGCGGCCATTGGCGAGCCACACGCCGAGCTCCATCACCTCGAAGGCGACCGACGTTTGCTCGGAATCGATCCGGTAGACCTGGGCGGACAGCGCAGGCGCGAGCACGAGCGCGGCGAGCGCGGCGAGCGCGAGCGTTCCGAACTCGCGAGTCGTCGCCTGGCGTACGGAGTGCATGCCGACGCCAACAGCACGCCTGGTCGGTTCATTCCGCGCTGTTCGTCAGGCGATCGGCGGCAACACCATGCGCACGCGGACCATCACATCGTCGGACACCGTGCCCGTGTCGGCCCACATTCCCTGACCGATCCCGAAGTCGAGCCGCTTCACTGTGAACTGTCCTTCGGCAACGCTGTTGCCGGCGGCGTCCTTCTTGAGCGTCACCGGAACGATCACGTCGCGGGCCGTGCCCTTCAGCGTCAGCTTGCCGGCGACCTCGTAGCGGCCGCCGCCGAGGTCGCGGACCGACGACGACGAAAACTTCGCCACCGGGAATTTCGCGGCGTCGAACCACCGCGGCCCCCTGACTTCGGCCTCCGATTCGTCGCTCGCGAGATCGACGCTCGCGAGCTCGATCTCGAACTCGGCTGTCGAATGCGCCAGGTCCCTCGGGCGAAAATCGACGTTGGCCTTCCACCTTCGGAATCGGCCCTCGACGTTGACCCCCATCTGCTTCGAGACGAAACGGATCTCGCTCTTGTCGATCAGCACGCCCTGCGCCGATGCGCCTGCGGACGCCGCCATCAGCATCGCCGCAAGGGGCGGAATGAACGAATGCAGGACTTTCATCGGTCCTCTTCAGGTCTGTCGCAGGAATGGCACCATGCGTGCCAGCACGCCGTCGCGGTCGACGAAGTGATGCTTGAATGCGGCGCCGGCATGGACAAAGACCAGAGCCAGCAGCGTGAAGTTCAACGTCACGTGGACAACCTTCAGCACGGCGGCCAGCGCCTTGTCCTTGGGAACGAGGTCGGGCAGCGGCACGAGCCCGAGGTAGACGACCGAAACGCCGGTCGCCGAGCTGTACACCCAGCCCGACAGCGGGATCGCCAGCATCAATGCGTAGAGGAGCGCATGGGTGACGCGCGCGGCCCTGCGCTGCCACTCGGACATCGCGACGGGCGGTGGCGCCGGAAAGGCGATTCGCCACGCGAGCCGAGCCAGCGCCACGAGAAACACCGTGATTCCAGTCCATTTGTGCCATCCGTACCAGCGGAACTTCTGCGGGCTGAACGGCAGGCCGACCATCGAAAGCCCGAGCGCGAAGTTGGACGCGATCAGCAGCGCAGCGAGCCAGTGCAGAAGGATCGCGGTGCGGGTGTAGCGCGAGGGACGCTCGTCTTCCATGCGGATCAGGTGGGAATCGGAGGCGGAGGCGGGCGTTTCGATGCAATCGACCATAGGGGTGCGTTGCGCTGATGTCAACGGGCCGCATTGGAAACCGAATATCGGACTCTTCTGGCTCCGCACCGCTATAATCGGGCGAACACGTAATGCACTCCGCCCGCCCGCCTCGCCCCGCTGCGACATCCGCCCCGCGTGCGCTTGCCGCGGCAGCGCCCGGCTCCGCCCGCTGCATCGCCAACAGCCTCCGTCCGAGGGTTGTTCCGAACGGACGCGAATTCCTGCGCTGGGCGCTTGCGGCAGCCGCGATGTTGCTCGCCGTTGCGGCGGTCGGACAGACGCCGCCCACCCCTTCGAGCGCCGCCCGGGCCGCCACGCCGCGCCCGAGGATCGGCGTCGTTCTCTCGGGCGGCGGCGCCCGCGGCATCACCCACATCGGCGTGCTGAAGGTGCTGGACGAGATGCGCATTCCGGTCGATTACGTGGCCGCGACGTCGATGGGCTCGATCGTCGGCGGGCTCTACGCGATGGGCACGTCGCCCGAGGAAATGGAGCACATCCTCACGACCGTCAATTGGACGACGCTGTTCTCCGACTCGCCCCCACGCACGGAATTGAGCTTCCGCGACAAGGAAATCAACCGGCGCTTCCCGCTGCCGCTCGAGATCGGGATCCGCGAGAGCGGGATCCGGGGCTTCCAGGGCGTGCTGTCGGGCGCGAATCTGACGTTGTTCCTGCACGAGCTCGCGAGCGCCGCCGATGGCGTCAAGGATCTCGACCGGTTGCCGATCCCGTTTCGCGCCGTCTCGACCGACATGGTGAGCGGCGAGGCGCACGTGTTCGAAACGGGGCCGCTCTACGTTGCGATGCGCTCGAGCATGTCGATTCCGGGCGTGTTCTCGCCATCCGACGTGGGCGGCCTGATCCTGGGCGACGGGGGCCTCGTCGACAACCTTCCGGTCGACGTCGTCCGCAAGATGGGCGCGCAGATCGTGATCGCCGTCAACATCGGCACGCCACTCGCGACGCGCGACCAGCTGTCGTCGATCGTCGGCCTGACCGGCCAGATGATCAACATCCTGACCGAGCAGAACGTGCGGCTCCAGCTTGCGACACTCACCCCCGACGATGTTCTGATCGCGCCCGATCTCGGAGCGCTTTCAGCCACCGATTTCCAACAGAGCGCCAAGTTCATCCGCCTGGGCGAGGAGGCGGCGCGGGCCGCCGCCCCGCGGCTCGCGGCTTTCTCCCTGTCGGAATCCGCGTACGCCGCGTACAAGGCCGGGCTGCCGAAGCTCGCCGCAGCACCGCCGCCGCGGATCGAGTTCGTGCGCATCGAGGGCTTGCAGTACGCGAACCCCGCGGCGATCGAAGCGCGCCTTGCGATCCCGCTCGGCGTGCCGCTCGACATCAAGAACGTTGATGACCGGGTCTCGCAGCTGTATGGCAGCGGCGAGTACGACCGGATCGAATATCGCTTGGTCGAGGATGCTGGCAAGGCTGGGCTCGTCGTCGACGTGCACGAGAAGGTGATCGGTCCCAACTATCTGCGTTTCGGCATCGCCTATTCGACCGACTTTCAGGGCGAAACGGCATTCTCGGTGCTGACGGGATTCCGGCGCGTCTGGATCGACAGCCTGGGCGCGCAGTTGCTGGCCGAGCTCGAGCTCGGCCGCATCGCCCGCGCAAGCGCGCAGTTCTACCAGCCGCTCGACTTCCGCGAAACGCTGTTCGTGGCCGCCCAAGGGTCGCTGCAGAACGCTCCGCGCTACATCTTCTCGGATTCGCAGCGCGTGGCCGAGTACGCGGTCGAGGCCAACAACGCCGAGGTCGACATCGGAATGCGGGTCGGCACGGGCGGCCAGATCCGCCTTGGCCCGAGCTATACGTACTACAAGGGGGCGCCGACGATCGCGTTGCCGGGATTTCCGGTCGCATGGCAAACCGATGCGGGCGTGCGGCTCTCGGCTCAGTGGGACAATCTCGACAACGCGTTCTTCCCGCGCGACGGCGTGCATGCCGATCTCGACCTGTTCTACGGCGATCGCACGCAGCGGCTCGGTTCCGACCCGAGCGAGGAGAACAAACGTCTTGGCCGGGGGGAATTCTTCGGCAACGCCGGCATCGGGTTCGGCGCCGCCGATTTCATCAATGTCGCTGCGCGCGCCGGCGCGCTGTCGCACGATGATCCTTCGCTCGTCAACCCGTTCCTGCTCGGCGGCTTCCTCAACCTTTCCGGACTGCGCAACCAGCAGCTCGCTGGAAGCTACGTCGGGTTCGGCCGGATCGTTTACTACCACCAGCTCGCAGCCGTTCCCTGGCTCGGCGGCGGCGTGTTCGCCGGCGGCTCGCTCGAAGCCGGCAACGCATGGCAGCAGCGCAGCGCCGTATCGTCAGGCGATCTCGTCAAGGCCGGCAGCGCCTTTCTTGCGGCCGATACATTTTTCGGGCCGTTCTACTTCGCCTACGGGCGCGCCAGCGGCGGCGCGTCGAGCTTCTACCTTTTGCTCGGACGCCCGCCATGAGCGTCGCATGGGCAACGACGGCCCGTCGCAGGTCGGCCCGAAGGTGATGGCTTCGCCGATGACCAACGCCGACTGGGTCGCGCGGAGCCGCCGCGCCGTCTGGCACCCGTGCACGCAGATGAAAGCGCACGAGACGCTGCCGCTCGTGCCGATCGCCCGCGGGCAAGGGAGCTGGCTCTACGACTTCGACGGACATCGCTATCTCGACGCCGTCTCCTCGTGGTGGGTCAATCTCTTCGGACACGCAAATCCGCGGATCAATGCAGCGTTGACCGAACAACTCGCGGAGCTCCCGCACGCGATGCTGGCGGGCTTCACGCATCGGCCCGTGGTCGAATTGTCGGAGCGGCTTGCCGCGGTCGCGCCGCCGGGATTGGGCCACGCGTTCTACGGCTCCGACGGCGCGTCAGCCGTCGAGATCGCGCTCAAAATGGCCTTCCACTACTGGCGAAACCGCGGCGAAACCGGCAAGACGCGCTTTGCTAGCGTCGCCGGCAGCTATCACGGCGAAACGCTCGGCGCGCTCTCGGTCACCGATGTCGCGATCTTCCGCGACGCGTACGCCCCGCTCCTCCACCGCAATGCAATCGTGGCCTCGCCCGACGCGCGTGCCGAGTCGGGAACGTCGGCGCGCGCATTGGCCGATCGCGCCGCACGCGGGCTAGAAGCGCACCTCGCCGCGCATCACGCAACCACCGCGGCGCTGATCGTCGAGCCGCTGGTGCAGGGCGCGGGCGGCATGGCGATGTCCGACCCTCACTATCTCGCGCGCGCCCGCGAGCTCTGCACGCGCTACGGCGTGCTGCTGATCGCCGACGAGATCATGACGGGCTTCGGGCGCACCGGCACGCTGTTCGCGTGGGAGCAGGCGGGAGCCGCCGCGCCCGACATTATCTGCCTGTCGAAGGGGATCACCGGAGGCTACCTGCCGCTTTCGTGCGTCCTCACGACCGATGCGGTCTACGCCGCGTTCTACGCGGACGACGTGACGCGCGGCTTCCTGCATTCGCACTCGTACACGGGGAACGCGCTTGCCTGCCGCGCGGCGCTCGCCGTGCTCGACATGTTTCGCGACGACGACGTGATCGCAGCCAACCGCGTCAAGGCCGCGCGCTGGACGGCGCTTGCAGCACCGCTCGCGGCCCATCCGAAAGTGCGGCACTTCCGTCACTGCGGAATGATCTGGGCATTCGACGTCGAAACGCCGCGGCCCGATTTCGCCCGCTGGTGCTTCGCCGAGGGACTCGCCCGCGGGCTGCTGCTGCGGCCGATCGGTCGCACCGCCTACTTCATGCCGCCCTATACCCTCGCAGACGAGGAGTTCGCGCTGCTCGCGGCGCGAACGCTCGAAATTGTCGAGGCCGCATGAGCGGCGCGACGAGCGTCCGCGACGAACCCCGGGGCATCACGGGCATCCCCGCGACGCTGGCCGTCGCCCTTGCGGTCGTCGCCGCCACCGTCTCCGTCCTCGCGCACGCTGCCCTGCCGCAGCCGATCGCCCGCGCATTCCGCGATGCGGGGGTCCCGGTGAACGCCGTCGCGGTCGTCGTGCAGGAAGTGGGCAGGCCGCAGGCGCTCATCGCCCATGATGCAAGGCGACCGATGCATCCCGCCTCGGTGATGAAGCTCGTCACCACGCTCGCGGCGCTGGAGCTGCTGGGGCGCGATTACCGGTGGAAGACCGACGCTTTCCTCGTCGGCCCGCTCGCGAACGGCGTGCTCCACGGCAACCTCGTGCTCAAAGGTCGCGGCGACCCGAAAATCACCGTCGAGCAGTGGCAGGCATTCATGTCGCTGCTGCGCGCCGCCGGTCTCGACGCCGTCGACGGCGACCTCGTCCTCGACCGGTCGTTCTTTGCGCCGATCGCACACGATCCCGCGGCGTTCGACGGCGAGCCCCTCAAGCCGTACAACGTCGGTCCGGACGCGCTGCTCGTCAATTTCAAGTCGGTCAAGCTCGTGTTCGCTCCGAATACCGCCGGAGACGCGACGCAGCTCGCCGTGGTCCCTGCGCTACCGAACGTCGCGGTCGGCGCAGCGCCCAGGCTCGCTGACGGCGAGTGCAACGACTGGCGCGCTGCGACCGGTGCAGTGTTCGTCGACCGCGGGACCAATGCCGCGGTGTCTTTCGGCGGCAGCTACCCGATCGCCTGCGGCGAACGCGAATGGTGGGTGTCGCTCCTCGATCATCCGGCGTACGTGCACGCGATGTTCACCGCCTATTTCCGCGACGCCGGCGGCAGGTTCGATGGGGGCTGGAAGAACGGAGCGGCGCCGAAGGGAGCGGTGCCGTTCGCGACGCTCGAGTCGCCGCCGCTCTATGACATCGTGCGCGACGTAAACAAGCTGTCGAACAACGTGATGGCGCGGCAGATATTCCTGACGCTCGCCACCGTCGGCGACCCGCCGCCGGCGACTACGGCGCGGGCGAGCGCGGCGGTGCGGCGCTGGCTCGCCGCGCAGAAGCTCAAGATGCCCGAGCTCGTGCTCGACAACGGCTCCGGGCTGTCGCGCATCGAGCGGATCAGCGCCGGCAGCCTCGCACGCCTGCTGCTCGCCGCCGACGCGAGTCCGGTGCGCGACGAATTCGCAAGCTCGCTCGCCGTCGCCGCCATGGACGGCACGGTGGAGCGGCGCTTCCAGAATGGCAGCGTGGCCGGCCAGGCGCTGCTGAAGACCGGGACCCTCGAGGGCGTGCGCGCCATCGCCGGCTATGTGATCGATGCCGACGCGCGGCGCTTCGCGGTCGTGGCGATCGTCAATGGACCGTCCGCCGCACGCGCGCAAGGCGCGCTGGATTTCGTCGTCCAGTGGGTCTATCGTAACGGAGCCACGTGGGGCGAGACCCCGCCGCACCACTGACGATGGCAGCAGCGATGCTCGTGATCGACCTGATCGCCGAATCGAAGATTGCCGAGGCCGCACAGGCAGGGGCCTTCGACAACCTCCCCGGCGCAGGCAAGCCGCTCAATCTCGACTTCGACCGGATGGTTCCGGAAGACGTCCGCATTGCCTACCGAATCCTCAGAAACTCCGGTTTCGTGCCGCCGGAGCTCGATGCGCGGCGCGAAGCCGCGAACCTCCGCAATCTGCTTGCCGCGGCGACCGACGACGGCGAAAGGGGGCGCGCCGCAGCGAGACTCGCCCTGATCGAGACGGCCCTGGAATCGCGGGGCCATGGCGCGCTCGCTCGCGGCGAGGCCTACCGGCGGCGCATCCTCGACCGACTGGAGCGGTAACTCCGTCGTCCCCGCGGAGGCGGGGGCCAGCGGCGTTCGGAGAAAGACTCCGGGTTCCCGCCTTCGCGGGAACGACAATGGACTCACATTCCCGGCACCGGGTGACTGTCCTTGAACAGCAGGAACCCGCGAACCAACCGGTAGATTCCCCAGATCGATGTCGCGAAGAAGATCGCGATGGCAATCGGGATGCCGATGAGGACGAGCCCCAGCGTGACGAGGATCAGCGCGCCGATCACGCCCCACAGGAGCGACCACCAGAACGTGCGGATCAGCCACGTGAAATGCGACGCGACCCACGTTCCCGCTGCGTCGCCGCGCTTCACGTAGGCGACGATCACGCCGATGATCCCGGCGATGCCGACGAGCGGCGCGAAGACGATGAGCCCGTGCGAAACGAGCGCTGACGCCACAGCTATTGCGAACAACACATAGGCCAACGTCGCTGCGCCCGTCGACGGATTGCTGGCAACGCCAACGCTCGGGACAGGGATTTCAGCCATGGTTAGAGCCTCCTCTTGGAAGCTGCGCGCATCGGCAGCCGTACCGGAATCTGGGGACCGCGACGCGCAACGTCAATGCCTCTGCTGACGAATGGCGGAATCCGGGCCCCAGGACGGAGATCCGGCCGACGGTCCGCACGCTCAATACCTTCGCCCATCCTTGTGCGCGGCGTACTCGCCCCGTTCGTCCTCGCCCCACATGAGGTCGTCATCCGGATAGAACGCGGTGTCACCGGGCGTCCGGTTGCCGACTTCGAGATAGGTCGCCGGCGCGACGCTGCGATTGACGAAATGGTGGCCGTCCCCGCTGCCCGCGGGATAGCCGGCGCACATCCCGGGCCCCAGCACCTGCTCACCGCCATCGGTGATCAGGACGACCTCGCCGGACAGGACGTAGACGAATTCGTCTTCGAGCGTATGCCAATGCCGCAGCGCCGATTGCCCGCCCGGACCGAGCGTGACCAGATTGACGCCGAAGCTCGTCAGCCCGCACGCATCGCCCAGCCGGCGCTTTACCCGGTCGCCCATGCGCGAGCGAAACGGCTCGGGGTAGCCGGAGCCTCGGCGTTCCTCGACGGTGGCGGGATCAAGTGCGGGGAGTTTCGGGGTCGTCATCGCGGGTCTCTCCAGGAGCAAATTGGGCGGGGTGCGCTCGCGCCGGGTCGAAACGACCGCGACGCCGGCATGAGGTAAGGTTACACTTCTCATCCACGAGCACGAACCGCGGCGCCGCGGAGCGGCAGCGCCGGTTGCGATCGGCCCATCGGATCATCGCACCCGCTGGCGCGCCGTCCGCCGACTGCAGTCATATAATGGTCCGTGAAGGCGCGTTAGCGAACGCCGCCCTCGTCCTCCGCTTTCTCCCAAGGAGTCCGTGATGCCTGCCCAAAGCGATAGCCCCCGTCAATCCATCATCGACGATTTTGCCAACGTCATCTCCGAGGCCGAGACGCTCCTCAAGGCCGCGGCGACAGAGACGGGCGAAAAGGCCCGCGATCTGCGTTCCCAGGTCGAGGCCAAGCTGCTGACGGCGAAGCTGCGGCTGCAGGAGCTCCAAGGCGAGGCCGTGGATCGGGCCAAGGAGGCCGCTCGCGCAACGGACGACTACGTCCACGACCATCCGTGGCAGGCGATCGGCATCGCAGCCGCAGTGGGCCTTGCCGCCGGCCTGCTCATCAACCGCCGCTAGCTTTCCCTCTCGTGTGAGCGACGGTCCTTCCGGCGGTCTCTCCGGCGCCCTCGCGCGGCTGGGCGAGTCGTCGCTGGAGTTCGCGCGTACGCGGATCCAGCTCGCGGCGCTGGAGCTTGCCGAGGAACACGAGCGCCGGAAGGACCAGGTGCTCTCGATCGGCGTCGCGGCGATCGCGTTCGCTTTCGCGCTGCTCGCGGCATCGGCGTTGGCGGTCGCCTACTTCTGGGATACCTACCGCCTCGCGGCACTGGCCGGGGTGACGATCCTCTACGCCTTGATCGGCGTAGGCGCGCTATGGCGCCTCGACGTCCAGCGGCGCACCGCGCCGCGGCCGTTCGCAGCGACGCTTGCCGAGCTCGAGCGTGACCGGCAATGGCTCGCTGAGCAGTTCGGCGACGGGGCGGATAAATGAACGCCGGCGCCGCGGCGGCAGCCTGCCGCATGGGGGCATGCCCGTGAGCCGTGCGAGCCGTGCCGCGAGCGAGGACCGCAAAGGGCTGCTCTCTGCGCGTGCAGCGCTCGATCGCGCAAGACTCACGCTGGCCGTCCACGAGATCAGGGGAATCGTCGCGCCGCCGGCCGGTGCCGCGCACATCGCGCGGCTGCGCCCGACCGCCGCCATGGTGATCGCCGTCGCCGGCCCGCTGCTCGGCTTTCGGCGGCTCGGGCGCTTTCTGCGTCTCGCGTCGATTGGGCTCTTCGCGCTGCGCGTCGTCCGCAGCTGGCGGGGCTAGCGTCGCTCAGGTCCGGAACAGCACGCTAGAGGTCCAGGTCCTTCCACAACAGGTCGACGCGCGCCTTCACCGCCGGATCCATCGCTATCGGCCGGCCCCATGCGCGCGTCGTCTCGCCGGGCCACTTGTTCGTCGCGTCGATCCCCATTTTGCTGCCGAGCCCCGCCACCGGCGAAGCGAAGTCGAGATAGTCGATCGGCGTCGATTCGACGATCAGCGTGTCGCGCGCCGGATCGACGCGGGTGGTAAGCGCCCACACGACGTCCTTCCAGTCGCGGATGTTCACGTCGTCATCGGTGACCACGATGATCTTGGTATACATGAACTGGCGCAGGAAGCTCCATACGCCGAACATCACGCGCTTCGCGTGACCCGCGTATTGCTTCTTCAGCGCGACCACGGCGATCCGGTAGCTGCAGCCTTCGGGCGGCAGATGGAAGTCGGCGATCTCCGGGAACTGCTTCTGCAGCAGCGGCACGAAGACTTCGTTCAGCGCGACGCCCAGCACCGACGGCTCGTCGGGCGGCTTGCCGGTGTAGGTGGAGTGATAGATCGGGTCGCGGCGCATCGTGATCCGCTCGATCGTGAGCACCGGGAAGCGCTCGACGTCGTTGTAATAACCGGTGTGATCGCCGAACGGGCCCTCGGCCGCCGTCTCGTAGCCTGTCCTGTCGCTCGCGTCCGGACGAAGGAAGCCTTCGACGACGATTTCGGCGAAGGCCGGCACGCGGAGATCGTGCGTGACGCACTTGACGATCTCGGTGCGCGATCCGCGCAACAACCCCGCGAACTGGTATTCGGACAGCGTGTCCGGGACCGGCGTCACCGCGCCGAGGATCGTCGCCGGGTCGGCGCCCAGCGCGACGGCTACCGGGAATGGTGTGCCCGGCGAAGCCAGCGCGTGATCGCGGAAGTCGAGCGCGCCGCCCCTTGTGCTAAGCCAGCGCATGATCACCTTGTTGCGGGCGAGGACCTGCTGCCGATAGATGCCGAGGTTCTGCCGCGCCTTGTGGGGCCCGCGCGTAACGGTGAGCCCCCACGTGATCAGCGGCGCGACATCACCCGGCCAGCAGGTCTGGATCGGCAGGCGCGCGAGATCGACGTCCGCGCCTTCCCACACGATCTCCTGGCATGACGCGGAACCGCGCTCCTTCGGCGCCATGTGCATCACCTGCAGGAACACGGGCCGCGTGTTCCGCCACGCGTCCTTCAGGCCTTTCGGCGGCTCGGGCTCCTTGAGAAACGCGAGGAGCTTGCCGATTTCGCGCAGCGCCCCGACCGAATCCTCGCCCATCCCCATCGCCACCCGCCGCGGCGTGCCGAAGAGATTCCCCAGCACGGGAATCGTGTGCCCTTTGGGCTTCTCGAACAGGAGCGCGGGGCCGCCCGCTTTCAGCACGCGGTCGCAGATCTCGGTCATTTCCAACCGCGGATCGATCTCGGCACGAACGCGCTTCATCTCGCCCTGACCTTCGAGCTGGGCGAGGAAGTCGCGAAGGTCGGCGTATTTCATCGATGAAGAGCGCGGTCGGCCGCAGCAGATGCCTGCGGATTATGTTATCAAACTGCCGCTGCTGTGTCGGAAGATGGCCCCGGTACAATGTGCAATGCTGACAATTTCCGCTCCGCACGACGCGCACTTCGTCACTGCCCGCCGCCTCGTCTTCGGCATCGCGCTCGCGAGCTTCGTCCTCTCCTTCTTCCACCGCACGGCCCCTGCGGCGATCGCCGGCGAATTGACTCGCGCGTTCGCGATCAACGGCGCGGTGCTGGGGACACTTGCGGCGACGTACTTCTACGTCTACACGCTGCTGCAGATTCCGGTGGGCGTGCTGGCCGACACGCTGGGGCCGCGACGGATCCTTTCGGCAGGCTCGTTGATCGCCGGCATCGGCTCGCTCGCCTTCGCGCTTGCGCCGACGTGGGAAATCGCCGCGGCCGGCCGCACGCTGGTCGGCGTCGGCGTGTCGGTCGCCTTCATCGCCATTCTCAAGCTGAGCGCGGCCTGGTTTCCCGCCAACCGCTTTGCGACGCAGAACGGCGTCACGATGTTCGCCGGCAACCTCGGCGCGGTCATCGCCGGCGCGCCGCTCGCCTGGGTCGTCACGCAGACATCGTGGCGGGCGACGTTCGTCGTCCTTGCGGGACTCTCGATTGCACTCGGGGTCGGGACATGGCTCGTCGTGCGCGATCGCCCCGAGCAGATGGGCTTCGCGGCAGTCCACGCGCAAGCGGAGGGAACCGCCACGCCTGCGCACTGGGGACGGGCGCTCCAACGCGTGCTCGCGAACCCGGCGACGTGGCCCGGTTTCCTGGTCAACGCCGGAATCGGCGGCAGCTATCTCGCGTTTGCGGGACTGTGGGCGGTTCCCTATCTCGTCGAGACGTACGGAATGTCACGCGTCGACGCCGCCGGGCATGCGAGCCTGTTGCTGCTCGGCGTCGCATTCGGCGCGATGCTCGTCGGCGTCGTTTCCGATCGCTTGCGAAGTCGCCGCGGCGTGATGCGCGTCTATGCGTTCCTGTATGCGCTGTCGTGGCTGCCGTGGGTGCTGCACGCGCAGTGGTCGCAGTGGGCGACGCACGCCTGGTTTCTGCTGATGGGATTCCTGATCCCCGGCTTCACGCTGTCGTGGACGGTTGCGAAGGAAGTGAATCGCTCCGAGCATTCGGGGATCGCGACCTCCGTCGTCAACGTCGGAATCTTTCTCGGCACCGGGATCCTGCAACCGCTGGTGGGGTGGGTGCTGGACAAGGGGCAGGCGGCCGGCGACGTCGCGGGCGCATGGGAGCGCGCGATGCTGCTGCTCGGGGGCGCGGCGACGTTCGGCGCGCTGATGACGCTGCTCGTGCGTGACAAATCGCGTCGAACAGTGCACGTCTAGATCACCGGGTTCGATCCGCCGTCCATCGGCACGATCGCGCCGGTCACGTAGCTCGCCTGGTCGGACGCGAGGAACAGCGCGACGCGTGCGACTTCCTCCGGCGTGCCCAGGCGCCCCAACGGGATCCGCGCTTCGCTTCGTTTGAGCAGTTCCGCCTCGGTGAGTCCGGTCATCTTCGCTTCGACGGCGAGGCCCTCCTGCACGCGGCCGGTCAACGTCGCCCCCGGATTGATCGCGTTGATGCGAACGCCCTTCGGGCCGAATGCGGCAGCGAGGCCGGTCGTCGCCAGCATCAGTGCGGCGTTGGCGGCGCCGCCAGGCAGATGCACCGGGTTTGCGACCTTGCCACCGCTGCCGATGATGTTGACGATCGCGCCGCGGCCCCGCGCGACCATCCGCTTGACGACCGCGTCGAGAGGATGGATGTAGCTGAAATATTTCGCCTCCATCGCCGCATGCCACGCATCGGCGTCGAGATCGGCCGGCGCATAGCGACGCGCGGCGCCGGCGGAATTGACGAGGACGTCGATCGGGCCAAGATCGCGCTCGACCTCGGCCACCATCCTTTGAGCCTCGGCCGCACGCGTGAGGTCGGCGACGATCGCCACCGGCCGGTGGCGCGCCGCTGGAAACTTCGCCACTGCCGCGTCGAGATTGGCGGCGCTGCGCGACACCAGCGCGACACGCGCTCCTTCGAGCGCGAACGCCTCGGCACAGGCATAACCGATGCCTTTGCTTCCGCCCGTGACGACGACGATCCTGTCCGTGAAGCCGAGGTTCATCGCGCGACGGGCCACTTCGCCGCAAACCGTTTTTCGAGCGAGGCCATTACCGCGGGCCATGCGTTCTGGAAATATGCTTTCGTCTTTGTCCAGTCCTCGCCATCGCCGTAACCAAAATTGCGCAGCGTTATTTCGGTGCGATTGTCCGGCAGCGGCTTGAAATCGAGATAGACGAGCGTGCGCAACGGCCGGATCGCGGGAATCGTCGGCGGCGCATTCCATTCGAACACGAACTGCTCCATCGGCTTCACGCTGTGCACCTTGCAGCCTTCGCTGCCGCGCGTGCCTTCCGGCAGATTCACGCCGAACCACAGCTCGAACGCTCCGCCGGGGAACGGCTCGACTTTCGCAGCCTTGGGCGCGAAGAAGCTCTCGATGCCGTCGACCGTCGTCCACGCCTTCCAGACGTCGGCGACCGGTGCGTCGATCGTCTTGGTCACGACGATGTCCGGAACCAACGATTGCGCGCGGACCGCAGCGACGGCGGAAGCGAAGATCGCCACGATCAGCGCGCGGACGACACGTACGCGAAGTGCCATCATCGGTGCTCCTCCGGCTCGAAAGGGCGAATCCTATCGCGAATCCGCGGCACCGCGCAGGAAGTCGCCGATCGCGCGCCAGGCCGCGAGCTTCTCGGCGAACGGCTTGGTGTACGCGGGCGACGACGAAGGCAGCACGAGCGTCGCGTACCCCGCGTCGTGCCAGACCGGTGCGGCGCGCGCCGCGGTCTGGCCGTTGAAGCAGACGAGCGCGACCTTCGGCGCCGCGCGGCGCACATGGGCGACGTCGGCGCGCTCGGCGTTGCGGATCGCCCCGTCGAGGCTGCCGCGGCGCTCGCAGACGACGATCGTATCCCACAGGCCGATGCCGTGCGCGCGAAGGGCGGCAAGCCTTTCGCGATACGCAAGCGCGGCGAGCGGCGCATCGACGAGCGCGCCGACGAGCGGCCAGAAGTGGTTGCGCGGATGCGCGTAATACTGCTTCGCGGCGAGCGAAGCCTCGCCGGGGAAGCTGCCGAGAATCAGCACCTGCGCATCGCGCGCGAGCACGGGCGGCAGCCCGTGCTTGCGCTGCGGTCGGACCTCCATCGCAGCGCGCGTGGCCGTTGCGCCGCGGGCGGGCTTCACAGCGTCTGCGGCCACGCCCTCAGGCGCACGGCGAAGTCGAGCGCGATGCCCGCGAACACTGCGAGGCCGAGCCAATGGTTGTGCAGGAAGGCGCGAAAACAGCGGTCGCGGTCCCGCCCTCTGATGAGCATCCAATGCCAGATCGCGCAGCCGAGCGCGACGGTCAGCCCGGCGTAGTAGATCGGCCCGGCACGCCAGAATTGCCCGACATACGCCATTCCTCCGAGATAGATCGCGTAGCAGAGCATCACGGCGAGCACGTCGAAGCGGCCGAATACGATCGCTGACGTGTGCAGACGGAGCTTCAGGTCGTCGTCGCGGTCGACCATCGCGTACTCGGTGTCGTAGGCCATGACCCAGAACGCGTTGAGCGCGAGCAGCCACCAGGCGAGGAGCGGCACCATGTCGTAGACCGCTGCGTACGCCATCGGAATGCCGAACGAGAACGCGAGCCCGAGGAACGCCTGAGGCAGAACGAAGAAGCGCTTGAGAAACGGATAGATCACCGCGATGGCGACGGCGGGCGCCGACATCACGACCGTCGTCACATTGGTCGGCAGCACGAGCAGGAAGGCGCAGAATGCGAGCGCGGCGGCGACGGCCAGCGCTTCCCACGGCGGAATCTCGCCCGCCGCGAGCGGCCGCTTTTCCGTGCGCTTGACGAAGGGGTCGAAACCGCGATCGGCCCAATCGTTGAATGCGCAGCCCGCCGAGCGCATCAAAAGCGTCCCCATCGCGAAGATCACGATGAGGTGCAGCGGCGGTCGGCCGAACACGGCGATCCACAGCGCCGACATCGTCGGCCAAAGCAGCAGCAGCGTGCCGATCGGCTTGTCGAGGCGGACGAGCCGTTCGTACGCGTCGAGCCGGGCGCGCAGTGCCTGCTCGCGCGTCAGCGGCTCCGAGGCGGCCGGCGGAGCGTCGTTCATGCGGAACGGAAGCCTGGGCCTAGAGCGGCAGCGCGAGCTGCCTCTTCAGGTCGCGCGGCGCGGTGGCGTTGAGAAGCGGCGTCGGCGTCGGGTACGAGAGCCGCACGCGCAACTCCCGCTTCATCCGCGCGTTCGAAAGCCGCCGCGACTCGCTCATGAACGACAGCAGCATCGGCGCGATGCGCTGCTCGGCCATCTCCCACGACACGCGCGGCGGCCGCGGCAGGTGAAACGCGTCGGCGATCGCGTCGAACCAGCCCCCCATCTTGAGCTCGGCGTCGTCGGTGACGTTGTACGCGCGGTTGGGTTTCGCACGGAACAGTGCGGCAACCGTCGCGCGCGCGAGGTCGGCGGCGTGGATGTGGTTGGTGAAGACGTCGTCCTCGTCGGTCAGCACGGGCGTCCCGAGGCGAATGCGATCGAGCGGCAGGCGCGTCTCCGCGTAGATCCCTGGCGCACGCAGGATCGCGAGCGTCACGCCGTGGCGCATCGCCCAGTCGCGCAAGCGATCCTCGGCCGCGACGCGACGTCGCGCACGCGGGGTTTGCGCGCGCCGCGGCCGCACTTCCGTGACCCGAGCGCCGGCGCAGTCGCCATAGACGCCCGAAGTCGAAATGTAGACGAAGCGCTGTGGTATGCTTCGCGCCCGCGTCAACGCCGCGAGCAACTTTTGCGTGCGCGGATCGTCGCGTCCCTCGGACGGCGGAGGCGCGAAATGCAGCACGGCGAACGGTGCCGCGCGCAACCGCGAGAGGCTCGACAGGACATCGAGGTCGCCGACGATGGGAATGACGCCATGCGCGCGGAGCCTGGGTGCATCCTCGGCGCGGCGGGTCAGTCCGTAGAGGCGGACTTTGGGATGGAGCAGGTCGGCGGTGCGCAGCGCGACGTCGCCGCAGCCGATCAACAGGACCCGAATCACGCTCGCTTCCGCCCCGTTCACGAACTATGCGCGGCCATTTCGCGCCTCGCAATCCCTTCAATCGACGCCGTTTTCATGCCACGCCAGATTACCATAAAGCCCAGCGATCACTCGTTCGCCTGCCCGGAGGGCGACACCGTGCTCGAGTCGGCGATGGCCGCCGATCTGATGATTCCGTACGGCTGTCGCAACGGCGCGTGCGGCACGTGCAAAGGAAGGATTCTCGAAGGGCGCGTCGATTATGGCGCGCACCAGGCCTCGACGCTTACCGAAGACGAGAAGCGCCAGGGCCTCGCGCTCTTCTGCTGCGCCAGGCCCGAGACGGATCTGGTGATCGAGGTGAAGGAGGTACGCCGGGCGGGCGATATCCGGATCCGCAAGCTCCCCTGCCGAGTCGAGACGATCGACAGGCCCGCGCCCGACGTCGCAGTCGTGAAGTTGAAGCTGCCGGCGAGCGAGCGCCTGCAATTCCTGGCCGGCCAATACATCGACCTGCTGCTCAAGGACAACCACCGCCGCAGCTTCTCGCTCGCCACACCGCCGCACGACGACGCGCTGCTCGAGATCCACGTCCGGCACGTGCCCGGCGGCTTCTTTTCCGATCAGCTCTTCACGCAGTTCAAAGGGCGCGAGATCCTGCGTTTCGAAGGTCCGCTCGGCAACTTCTTCCTCCGCGAGGAGTCCGACAAGCCGATTGTCTTCGTCGCCGGCGGCACGGGTTTCGCGCCGATCAAGGGAGTGATCGAGCACGCGCTCCACCATCGCCTCGATGCGAAGCGGCCGATGGCGCTCTACTGGGGCGCGCGGGCAAAGCGCGATCTTTATCTCGCCGACCTGCCGGGCAGGTGGCAGCAGGCGAGCGGCAATTTCACTTACATTCCCGTGTTGTCCGAACCCTCGCCGGATGATGCGTGGCCGGGGCGCACGGGATTCGTCCACCAGGCAGTGCTCGATGATTTCGCCGATCTCTCCGGCTACCAGGTCTACGCGTGCGGTGGCCCGGCGATGATCGATATCGCAAAGAAGACGTTCACCGAAACCCGCGGTCTTCCCTCCGATGAATTCTTCGCCGACAGCTTCACCTACGCGGCGCGCATCGAGGCGGGAGGGTAAGTCGCGGTGCCTTCACTCCGGCGAACACGGGAATCCAGTGTCTCGCATCGACCGCCACCGGGTCCCCGGCTGCGCGGGGACGACCGACAAATCACGCGCTCGCTTCGCTGCGGTCGAGCTCGGCCAGCGCGAGCTTCAGGGCGGCCGCGAGATGCGCATTCGCCTCGCTGTCACGGCCGAGGCGTGCGAGGAGCTCGCCGAGCGCGACGTGCGTCCGGTACGAATCCTCGATCGCGAGGCTCGCCTCGAAATACGTCTGCGCCTTGCCCCACAGCTGCGCCCGCACGCAGAGGACGCCCAAGGCGTGGAGCAGCGCCGCGTCCTGGTTGTGGTCGGTGAGCCAGCGTTCGGCCTGCTCCAGCTGCCGCGTCGCGTCGCCGCTCCGGCATTCGGCATAGAGCAGAACGAGGTCGGATTCCCAGTTGCGCTCGAGACTCCGGGCGAGAATCGCCGCTGCCTCGCTGTCGCCGCCGAGCGCCATGAAGCTGCGCGCGGCCGCGCGCGCGATTTTCGGGACGCGCTGGTCGGCGTCGGGCAGCCTTGTTCCAGTACGCGCGCAATCCCGCCGGGTCGTGCGCGAGCGCCTTCAACTCTCCCGCGCGTGCCGCTGCACGCAAGTATTCGCCCTCGCGCGGCCCGTAGACCTTGCGCTTGACGAGCTGATCGATCAGCAGCGGAATCTCCGCGTGCCGGCCGGCGCCCTGCAACGCGCGGAGCTCGAGTCGCAGCGCCGCGGTGTGCGCGCCGGCCTCCTTTTTCAAGGCTTGCAACGTCTGCAGCGCCTCGAGCGGACGCGCCATCTCGAGCTTCATCTCCGCGTCGAGCATCAGCCGCGGCACAGCGAGGCTCGCTACCTGGGCTTCCGGCCGCGCGAGCAACTCTTCGGCGGCGGCAAAGTCGCGCGTCTCCAGCGCCGCGCGCGCAGCCACGAGCGCCGGGAGCCCGGTCGAATGCGGAATGGCGAGCGCCTCCAGTGCCGATTGCCGCGCCTTGCCGTAGCGTCCCTCGAGCAGCGCCACGACCGCGGCATCGTGCTTCGTGCGGGCGCGCTCCAGCTGCTGCTTGCGGCGCAACGTCCGCACCTCCCGCGGCAATCCCATCGTGCGCGCGACCACCCGCAGCAGCGCATAGCCGCCGAGGAATCCCGCGACCAGCAACAGGAGCAGGAAGTTGAGCGACAGCTCGACGCGGTAAGGCGGCGCGACGAAGAGCGCGTACCCGGTCAGCAGCCTTGCCGCCAGCGCCACGCCGACCGCGGCGGCGGCGAGGAGCAGAAACCAGAACAGGATCCGCACGTCGCTAACGCGCCGCCGGGCCGGCGCGTGCGGCCGGGAGCGCGGTCCTGCGCGAGCCGCAGCACGCGCAGCGCCTCGAGGCTGCGCGTCAGATCCGGCAAGTCGGCGGCCATCGGCGTCGCGGCGAGCTGCTTCAGCGTCGTCTGCAACGCCTGCACGCTCTTTTGACGCGTGTCGAAATACTGCTTCACCCATCCGTCTGCCGCGCCGAGGTCGGCGCGAAAGCTCGCCGCATCGCGGCTCAGCAAAGCGATCCGCGCGGAGAGAAGGCGCAGGCGCAGATTCTCGCGGAGAAAGTATTGCTGCGGTGGCGGGACCAGCGGTGCGGCCGGGCGATCCGCCACCTCGACACGCACGAGTTGCCTCGCGTCGGTCCAGATGTCGCGCAGGAAACGCACCCACGGCGGCTCGTCCGCGGGCGGGGGCGTCGGGCCTGGCGACGAAGCTGGCAGCCGCTCGTCCATCGCGAGCGGCAATCCGCCGACGGCTGCGATCGCCTGATCGAGCTTCAGGCTCACGCCGGTGATGTCCACGTACGGAACGGCGCGCAGCTGATCCATGTCGCGCGACAGCGCCCGGCGCAACGGCACGAACTGCGGTCGTTCGAGGCGCTGGAGCTTGGCGTCGGCGATCTGCAGCGCGGTCAGCGCCGCGGCGACGTTTCCGGCGAGCTGCAGCTGTTGGCTCGCTATCAGGAGCACCTGCTCGATCTCGGAGAGCGCGATCTCGTCGCGCGATGGGGCGAGGTCGCGGTAGAGCGCCTCGAGCGCCGCCTGCTGCGTCTGCGATTCGGCGATCCGCGTTTCGAGGAGCGTGATCTTCGCCTGGGCGTCGCGCAGGTCGGTGGCGAGCTGCGTCTGGGCCTTCGCCGCGACCTGAATCGACGCCTCGACGCCGGCGAGGCGTTCCGCCACCTCGGTTCGGAGCGACTTCTGCGCTCGCCGGTCGTCGAGCCACACGGCGAGCGCGGCGACAATCGCGAGCGCGGCGACAGCCGCGACAAGCATGCGCGACGCGCCGACCGCTCTCGGCTCGCGCCACGCGGTCGTTTCTGCCGCGGATGTTCGCGAGCCCGTGGCAGCGGCCGGCGACGGCCCGCTGCCGGGATCGGTTCCGGCAGGCGACGTGCGGTCGGGTGGTTCGGCCATGGCGCTTTCGAACGGAGGTTCGAGCGTTAATTCTAGCAGGGGGTCGTGGCGGCGCTCCGCGGCCGATGGCCCGCTCGCGCGCGCTCGACTACAATTCGTGACAGCCGTCGGCCAACGTCTGGGAGAGCCTCTGCCGATGGCGCTCCGAATCTTCCGCCAACCCTGCTTCCGGCGGCCTTCCAGGAATTGCTCGCGTGCTAGCAGTCTTTGCCATCGCCGCCGCGGTTGTCGCATTCGCCATCGGCTACGCGATCGGCATCGCGCGTCGTCACGCCCCGGCCGTGCCGCCGCTACCCGCTTCCGTGCCAGCGCCGGCCGGCGGAATGGTGGCCCCGGAGACGAGGCAGCTTGCGCACCCCGTCGAGATCGACGACCGTGCGAGCGCCGAACGCGCGCGCGTGATCCGCAGCTTTGCAGCGGAGATCCATGCGCTGCGCCACACGCTCGCAAATCGCGACGCGGCGATCGCGCGGTGGCGCGAGTTCGCCGCCGATCGGCGGCAGCTCTTCGCCGACCTCGCGGCGTCGCGTGCGGAGACGGCACGCTACCGGCAGCTCGTCGTCGACCTCGAGAACAACGCGCCGCCACCGCTGTTCGGCCCCGGCGCGCCCGACGACCTGAAGCTCATCGTCGGCGTGGGTCCCGTGCTCGAGCGGATGCTCCATCAACTCGGCGTGGCGACGTTCCGGCAGATCGCGCACTGGTCGGAGCGCGACATCGACGAGTTCGACGCGAAGTTGCCGGAGTTCCCCGGTCGCATTCGCCGCGACGCGTGGGTAACGCAGGCGCGGGCGCTGCACCAGAGCAAGTACGGCGAGATACTGCCGGTGCGCGTGCGATGAGGTCGCCCGGGCGCCTCGACGCGCCGGCAACACCGCACATCACCGCCGCAGCGCTCGTCCCGGTCGCCGTGCTGACGCTGGTGTGGGGCTGCAACTGGCCGGTACTGAAGATGGGCGTCACGGAGTTCCAGCCGCTCACGTTCCGCTCCCTGACGTTGCCCTTCGCCGCGCTGGGAATGCTCGCCGTCTCCCGGCTCTCCGGCGACTCGATTCGCATCCCGCGCGCGTTATGGCCGAAAGTCGCCGCGCTCGCGTTGTTCAACATCACCGGCTGGAACGGGCTCGTGCTCTTCGGCGTCGCGCAGCTGCCGGCCGGCCGTAGCGCCATTCTCGCCTACACGATGCCGGTGTGGAGCGTCCTTTTCTCGCTCGTGTTGCTCTCCGAGCCGCTGTCCGCGCGCAAGGCAATCGGGATGGGGCTCGGCATGCTTGGAATGGGCGTACTGCTGGGCGACGACATCCGGCATTTCGAGCGCACGCCGGTCGCCGGATTGCTGATCCTGGGGGCATCGACCGCGTGGGCCTTCGGCACGGTGCTCCTGCGCAAGTGGAAGCTGCCGCTGCCGCAGAACACGCTGTCGGGCTGGATGATGCTGCTGGGCTGGCTGCCGCTTGCACTCCTTGCTCCCTTTTTCGCTTCGGAGCCATTCCCCGCACCGACCGCGGCGGGCTGGTTCGCGATCCTCTACAACATTTTTCTTGCAGGCACGCTCGCGCACTGGGCGTGGTTCACGCTCGCGCGCACGCTGCCGGTTGCGATCTCGTCGATGTCGTCGCTGCCGGTTCCGATCGTCGGCGTGTTCGCGGGAATGATCGTGCTGGGCGAGCGGCCGGGCACCGGCGAGTGGGCGGCGCTCGCGCTTGTGGTCGCAGCGCTCATCGCAGTGTTGTGGACGCCGAAGCCGCCACCTGCGCCCATGGCGCCCGACGACTGAGCGCTAGGCGAGCTCGGGAATCAGCGTCAGCACCGGCTTGCCCGCGGCCCAGGCGTCGAGATTCGCCTTGCAGAGATCGCCCATCGCCTTGCGGGTTTCCTTGGTTGCGCTGCCGACGTGCGGGAGGAGCACGACGTTATCCATCGCGAGGAGCGGCGCAGGAATGTTGGGTTCGTCCGCGAACACGTCGAGACCGGCTGCCTTGATCACGCCATCCTGCAACGCCTTCACGAGCGCCGGCTCGTCGACGATCGAGCCGCGGGCGATGTTGACGAGCGTGCCCTTCTTGCCCAGCGCAGCGAGCACCTCCGCATTGACGATGTTCTTCGTCGCGGCGCCGCCGGGGCACGCGACGATCAGGAACTCGGACGCCGCGGCGAGCGCTGGCAGATCGGCGACGAAGGTGTACGGGACGCTCTGCGGCTTGCGCCCGGTGTAGGCGATGTGCATTCCCATAGCGGACAGCCGCTCGGCAATCGCCTTGCCGATGCGGCCGAGCCCCAGGATGCCGGCGGTCTTGCCGGCGAGCTTGGTCGTGAGCTCGGCGCCTCGCTTTTGCCACTCGCCCGCGTGCACGAAGCGGTTCGCACGCACGAAGCCGCGGCCGGTCATCAGCACCAATCCGACGGCGACATCGGCGACATCGTCGGTCAGCACGTCCGGCGTGTTGGTCACCTTGATCCTGCGCTTCCTGCAGTAATCGACCGGCACGCCGTCGTAGCCGACGCCGAACACCGAGATGATCTCGAGCTTGGGCAGCGCATCGAGCAGCGTGGTCGCCGTCACCGTGCCGCCGCCTTGCACCAGGCCGCGGATGATGCCGCCGCAGGCGGCGAGAAACGCCGGCTTGTCCGCCGCTTGCACGTAGTCGTGGCAGCGGTAGTCGGCTTTCAGCGGCTCGTAGAGGAACGGCGGCAGCGGCGCGGTGACGATGATGTCGGACGGCATGGCGTCAGGTCTTCTTGGGTGGGCGTCCAGTCGACCATTCTAGCAACCCGGCGATGAGCCCTGCATCCCCACCTGCGGTTGCGATCACGGGAAGGCCAAGCTCGCGCGCGTGCGCCGCGATCCGCGGATGCGGGACGAACGTAGGCACGGCCCGCCACGCCGCGCGCATCGCATCGTCGGCCAGTGCCCAGAGGTTGTCCGTGCCTTCGCTCGAGGTCAGCGTGACGGCGTCGATGCGCCCGTCATGGAATGCTTCCCCGAGCCCTGCGGCGCTCGACTGCGGTGCCGCCCGCCGGTAGCACGCGACGTAATCGACGGTCGCGCCGCGCGCCGAGAGCGTGTCGCCCAGGTGGTCGCGACCGCCGTCGCCGCGGAAGATCACGACGCGCTTGCCGCCCACGGCGGAAAGCTCCGGCAGCGCGAGGAGCCCCTCGCTGTCGAACGAAGTCGTGGGAACGCGCGCGCCCCCGATCCCGACGGCGGCCAGCGCTTCGGCGGTACCGGGTCCCGGCGCGAATGCGGCGAGTTTCGCGGGCCAGCGACGCGGGTCCGGCGCGCCGTACTCGGCCGCATTGGCCGAGACGAATACGGCGATGTCGTAATCGGCAAGCGCCACGTGTACCCGCGCTAGAACTTCCGGATTCGCCGGCGGCAGAATCGCGATCGCGGGAAAGACGACCGGTGCCGCGCCGAGCGCGGCTAGCTTCTGCGCGAAGGCGCCGGCCTGCCGCGCGGGCCGAGTGACGAGAACGCCGAGTCCGGCGAGCGGCCGGTCGCTGCCGGACGATTGCCCCATTCGACGCTCGCGAAGGCTACGCGCCGCAGAGACGCCCGGCGCCTCGGACGAGCAGATCGTCGGCAAGCGCGAGTCCGAGTGCGTCGGCTGTATCGGCGTCTGCAACCGCGCCGGCTCTTTCGCCCCGCATGACTTCCGCGCCGTCGCGGCTCGCGAGGAGGCCGCGCAGCCACAGCTCGTCGTGCCGGAACACCGCATGCGCAGCGAGCGGCGTGTGGCAGCTGCCGGCGAGCGCGCGCGAAAAGGCGCGCTCGGCAGTTGTCGCAAGCATCGTCTCGCGATCAGCAAGCGGCGAAAGCGCAGCGATGACATCGGCGCGATCCGTGCGGCACTCGAGCGCCAGCGCGCCCTGCCCCACGGCGGGAAGGCTTTCTTCCGGGTCGAGCAGCGACGCGATCCGATGACCGAACCCGAGGCGCTTCAGCCCGGCAGCGGCGAGGATGATCGCCTCGTACTGGCCTTCGTCGAGCTTGCGCAGCCGGGTGTTGACGTTGCCGCGCAGCGGCAGCACCTGCAGCAGCGGATCGCGCTCGCGCAGCTGCGCTTCACGGCGCAGGCTGGACGTCCCCACGCGGGCACCGCCCGGCAGCCCCGCGAGGTCGAGATAATGGTTCGACACGAACGCATCGCGCGGATCCTCGCGGGCACCGATCGCGGCCAGCGTGAATCCGTCCGGCATTTCCATCGGGACGTCCTTCAGCGAATGGACGGCGAGATCGGCGCGGCCATCGGCCATTGCGACTTCGAGCTCCTTGATGAAAAGTCCCTTGCCGCCGATGTCGGCGAGCGGCTGGTCGATGATCCGATCTCCCTGGGTGGTGATCCCGACGAGACCGACGTCGCTCTCGGGATAGAGCGCTGCGAGCCGCGCACGAATGTGCTCGGCCTGCCACATCGCCAGCGCAGACTCGCGCGTCGCGATCGTTAGCCTTCGCGGCGCGGCAGGAAGGGTCATCGGAACGGGCCAGATTCGGTTTGCTCTATTGTACCGTTGGCGGTCGGCGCGGTTGCGAAACGTCGACCTATCCCTGGCTTTCGCGCGTGCTGAACCATCCGGTCACCGCGACCCGTGGCCGCGTTGCCGGCAGGACTTCGTGCTCGAAGTCCGCGGCGAGGAAGGCGACGAGCACCCCGGCCTCGGGCAGCACGTCGCGGACGGCAGCGTCGAGATGGATCCGCAACCCGCCGCCGTCCGCCGCTCGCCAGCCGTCGTTCAAGTACAGCACGCACGAGACGACACGATCACCGGCGGACATGGATCGCCCACGAAAGGAATCGCGGTGCCGCGCGTATCCGGCGCCGGGCGGATAGAGCGTGTAGTGGCCCTCGAAGCCCCACAGTCCGAGCAGGAGATCGCGATTGATGGCGCCGCGAAGCCTCGAGAGCGCCGCGTGCAGCGGCCGCTCGGCCGGTGCGGGATCGTCCTCGTCCAGCCAGCGGATGCGGTCGCCGCGAATGTCGCTGCGAACCGTGCGCCCGGTCGCGCGCCCGACACCCGCAGCCACGAGCTCGCCGGCAGCCTCGCGCCGGAGCGCTTCGGAACGCAATGCGGCGATCACGCGCCGCGGAAGGAAATCGCCGACGATTGCGAGCCCGCGCTCGGCGAGACCCGCGACGACCTGGCCGATCACGTCGGCCGCCGCGTCACGCTCGCGCAAGTCAGGTGCCGAGTCGCCGCTCACCGCCGCACATCGCGCGTTCTCCATTCGGTCAATTCGCGTTGCCATCGAACTGGATGACGCCGAACGGGTTGCCCTGACTGTCCTTCGCGTAGAAGAGCCAGCCAATGTCGGGACCGCCCTCTTGGGCATCGCGATCGTGCCGCCGCTCGGGTATGCGCTTCAGACAGGCGTCGACACTCGCGACATCGACGGTGCAGACGAACGAGCTCGCCGGCTGCGCGGCGGCGGGCGACGGCCCGCGTCGCGGCAGCCCTCCGCCGTCGATGCCGGGCGTGCCTTTCTCGCCGGCCTTTACGAGCCAGTACGGTTCGTTGCCCCGTTCTTCGAACTGCCCGTCGAAGAGCGTGCGGCAGAAGGCGCTCGCCCGCTCTGGATTATCCGCGTGGATTTCGAAATGGACGGGGCGTGGCATCGCTGCTCTCCTTCGGTCATTGCAGGACGCGGGGCAAAGGATCGCTTCAGGGCCGGTTATCATAACGCCATCGACGACGGAGGGATCAGCTGCCATGCGCATCGTAATCACCGGCGGCGCCGGGTTTCTGGGCACGCGCCTCGCCCGGGCGATTCTCGCCCGCGGCCGTCTCACCGACGCGCGCGGCGACATCCGCGCGATTCGCGAAATCGTGCTGCTCGACATCGCTACCGCAGCCGACTTCGGCGACGCGCGCGTCCGGACGGTCGCGGGCGATCTCTCCGATCCGGCGATCGTCGAGCAAACGGTCACGGCCGACACCGACAGCATCTTCCACCTCGCGGCGGTCGTGAGCGGCCAGGCCGAGGCCGATTTCGATCTCGGCATGCGCGTCAATCTCGACGCGACGCGCGTGCTGCTCGAGCGCTGCCGCAAGCTCACCGCGCCGCCGAAATTCGTCTTCACGAGCTCGCTCGCAGTCTTCGGTGGCGCGTTGCCCGACCCTGTCCCGGACGACGCGTCATTGACGCCGCAGACCTCGTATGGCGCGCAGAAGGCGGTCGGCGAATATCTGGTTTACGACATGACGCGCAAGGGATTCATCGATGGACGCAGCCTGCGCTTGCCGACGGTGACCGTGCGTCCGGGGAAGCCCAACAGGGCCGCCTCGTCGTTCGCGAGCGCAATCATCCGGGAGCCGCTCGCCGGCGGCGACGCGCCGTGCCCGGTCGCCCCGACGACGAAAATGTGGGTGACATCGCCCGCGGCGGTGATCGCGAACCTGATCGTCGGGCACGAAGCCCCGGCGTCGTCATTCGGGCACACGCGCTCGGTCAACGTTCCGGGAATCCTCGTCGCCGTCGGCGACATGGTCGCGGCCTTGCGCAAAGTCGCCGGTGACGCCGTTGCCGATCGCGTCAAATGGCAACTCGATCCTGCGGTCGAGCGCATCGTCTCGACGTGGCCGGCGAATTTCGCGCCGAAGCTGGGACCGTCACTGGGCATGCGTGCCGACGCGGATTTCGAGAGCATCGTCCGCGCGTACATCGATGACGACACGCCGAGGAGCTGATGCATCGATCATCGCGCCGCGTCTGCCCTAATGCCCGCTTCGTGTAGCTTTCCTTCGGCGTGCGCAACGGCGATCGGCTGCCACACGCACACGCGGAGTATTGGATCGAGACGCCTATTGCCGCAGGCGCCTCGATCGCGCGCGTTGATTTCCTCGATGGAGTGATGGTCATTCACTTCGATCGGCCCCTTCCTCGATGGCGAGGTTCATGTCGAGCGACAAAAATGCGCGCCAAGTCGTTGTGCTGACTGGACAACGCGCGCCGGTGCTGACCCCGCGGACGAATCCAAATCGCGCCGCATCGATGTTGTGCGACGCACCATTCAAGTCGCGCGTCCGTCGCTGGTCGCGAAGCACTTTCATATCGTCCGCGTCTTCTGTTACTGTGAGCGCCCCCGCGCCGGGCAATCCGGCGCGTGTATCGGAAAAGAAACTGGAAGTCACGGCCACCGCGGTCTTCACATATCTCAATCAAGACGGGGGACGAACATGGGATACGGAATTGGTTTGCGCGCAATGCAGATTGCCGGAGCGCTGGTGGCGACGGTGGTTGCCATATCAGCGTCCGGCGCACAGTTCAGCGCGGCGCCGCTGACAGAGGATTCGACGTACTCCGCACCGAAGTCGGCGTCGGGTAGGCTCGCCAGGACCGATCCGGCGCTTTTGGGCCGCACGGATTCGACGCCCATCAACGTTCTGATCAAATACGACTTCGACGCGACGACGTCGTATGCCGGCGGCGTGGCGGGTCTCGCACCAACGAGCCCCGCCGTAACGCACAAGAAGCTGAAGGACAACAAGAACGCCGTGAGCGCGTACGAGCAGCACGCTGCGAGCGCCTCGAACAAGATCAGCGCGGCAGTGAAGGCGGCGGTGCCGAGCGCGAGCATTCGCAAGACGTTCATTACCGTCTACGGCGGCGTCGCGGCGAAGGTGCCCGCGAACAAGGTCGGCGATCTGCTCAAGGTTCCAGGCGTCGCGGCCGTCCAGCAGGACAGCCTCGAGCACCCTACGACGAGCGTCACGCCCCAGTTCACCGGCGCCGCAAACGTCTGGCCGTTGCTGGGCGGACAGGACAATGCCGCTTCGAATATTGTGGTCGGGGTAATCGACACGGGCATCACGCCCGAGCATCCGTCGTTCGTGAACCACGGTCTGCCGCCGCCTCCCGGGGGCCCGTACGCGTGCCAGTTCGGCGACGGCAGCGACGTCGCCCACCTCGGGCCGACGTTCGCCTGCAACCGCAAGCTGGTCGGTGCCTATGCCTTCACCGACACCTACATGGCGGTGATCGGCAGTGACGGCCAGGAATTCTGCAACAACATCACCGGAATATGCTCGGCACGCGACCCCGAGGGTCACGGCACGCACACCTCGTCGACGGCGGCTGGCGACCGCGTCGATATGGCGCCGCTCTACGGCGTCAATCGCGGCCCAATCAGCGGCATGGCGCCCGGCGCACGCGTGATCATGTACCGCGTCTGCCTTGCGCAAGGCTGCTTCAGCTCCGACTCCATCGCCGCCGTCAACCAGGCTATCCTCGACGACGTCGACGTGATCAACTTCTCGATCTCGGCGGCGCGAATCCGTACACGGACGCAGTCGAGCTTGCGTTTCTCGACGCGTTCAACGCCGGCATCTCCGTCAACGCCGCAGCGGGGAACAGCGGTCCGGGTGCGGGTACCGTCGACCACGGCGGGCCGTGGGTGACGACAGTGGGTGCATCGACGTCGAACCGCTTCTTCACCACGACCCTCCACCTCACCGCCGACGGTGGCGCGGCCTTCGATATGCCCGGCGTGACGATCACGAACGGCATTCCGGGCCCGACGCCAGTCGTGCTCGCCCAGAACATCCCCGGCGAGGACGTCCTTTGCCAGACGAAGCTCCCGGCCGGAGCCGCCGCAGGCATGGTCGTCATGTGCGAGCGCGGCACGAACGCCCGTGTCGACAAGGGCTTTAACGTTTTCTCGGGCGGGGCGGCAGGCATGGTCCTCTACAACCCGGTCCAAGAGGACGTCGAGACTGACAACCACTGGCTTCCGGCGATCCATGTTGACGGGCCATCGACGGCGCTGCTCGCCTTTGTCACTGGCCATACCAACGTGAAGGCGACATGGGTGCAGGGCACGCCGTCTCCGACGCAGGGCGACGTAATGGCCGCGTTCTCCTCGCGCGGGCCACAGGCCGACTTCATCAAGCCCGACGTCACCGCTCCGGGCATCCAGGTGCTCGCCGGCATGACACCATCGCCCGATGAGAATACGCCGACGAATGGCCCGCCGGGCAATCTCTACCAGGCGATCGCCGGCACGTCGATGGCGAGCCCGCACGCTGCGGGTATTTCCGCCCTCTTGAAGGCGGTGCATCCGGACTGGACGCCGGCGATGATCAAGTCCGCGCTGATGACCGCCTCCGTCCAGGATGTCGTCAAGGAAGACGGCGTGACGCCGGCCACTCCATTCGACGACGGCGCCGGGTCCATCCGGGCGGACCAGGCGGTCAGCCCGACGCTGGTCTTCGACGAGACCTACGCAGACTTCGTCGCCTCGGAAACGGATCCGCTCCACCGGATCGACCTCAACATCGCGAGCGTGAACGCGCCGACGATGACCGGGATGATCACGACCAAGCGCACTGCGACCAACGTCAGCGGCAAGAGCCAGCAGCTCGAGGTCTCGACCGTCGCCCCCCCGGCGTTTCGATCTTCGTCTCGGACAAGGACCCCGCAAAGAGCGGTCCGAAGGCCGACGCCAAGATCCAGCTCGCCAAGAACGGCACGACGGACATCTGGATCACGATCAGCGCTCCCGAGGTTGCGAACGGCCAGTACTTCGGGCAGATCACGCTCGATCCGAAGAAAGCCGGCTACGCCTCGGCCACGATCCCGGTCGCATTCTTCAAGCGGCAGGGGATCGTGACGCTGTCGCACACCTGTGCGCCAACGACGTTCGCAGCAAAGACGGGCAAGGCGAGCTGCGCGGCGACCGTCGCCAACTTCGGGTCGCTTCCGACGAACGCCAGCCTGACGGTGACCAATCTCGACAAGGGCAACCTCGACTTCACGAACATCTCGGCGCCCGCGACCGCGATCAAGAAGAACGACGGCGTCCAGTGGAGCGGCACCCTGACCCCGGCGATTGCCCCGCAGGTGACGTCGATCACGGCGACCACGGGGCCCGCGGGCGGCTACCTGCCGCTGTCGGCGTTCGGCATCGCGCCGATCGCAGGGGTGGGCGACGACACGATCACGAATTTCAACGTCCCCACGTTCTACTACGGCGCCGAGCCGTACACGCAGATCGGCATCGTTTCGAACGGCTACGTCGTGATCGGCGGCGGCACCGCTTCGGATGTCGTGTACCTGCCGCAGACGTTCCCGAACCCGGCGCGGCCGAACAACGTCGTGGCGCCGCTATGGAACGACCTCAATCCGCCCGCTGGAGGCGCGATCCGCATCGCCACGCTGACCGATGGAGCGAACACATGGCTGGTCGTCGATTACGACAGCGTCAAGAACTTCAGCAACGCGACGACGCACACGTTCGAGCTCTGGTTCCGGCTCGACGGCCACGCCGCGGGGACGGGTCCTTCGAGTGAGCAGATAACCATCTCGTATGGCGCAGGCAACACCGCGTCACCGGACCCGGGCTCGGGCGGCAACTCCGGCGCCGAGAACCGCGACGGCACGAGCGGGCAGAACCTCGCCACGCCCCACGACAACACCGAGTGGGCCGTCAACCTGAGCCCGCCGACCGCCGGCGGCAGCGTGACGATCACCTACGACGCCTCGAGCAAGAAGGTGGGGACCTACAAGTCCGTTGCCGCGATGACGTCGGACGTGACACCGGGCACGACGCAGGTCGTGCAGACGCTCACGGTCACGGCGCCTTAGCCGTCCGGCAGTACGATGCGAGGGGCTGCCTTCCTGGGCAGCCCCCTTTTTTTCGTTTGCCCGACGGGTGAGCGGGACTTTTCTGATCCTGGATGTTTGGTTTCCTTGCGGGCCGGCGATGTAGCGTCGGAATCGTCTTTCGTGGTGGGCTGCCCAAAGGGGCTCCCCAAGAGCGCGACCGCCTACATCACATCCGCAAGAGCGATCGCCGGCTCGACGGCGGCGAGGGCCTCGAGAAGCAGCTCCGGGCCCGCGTTCCTGAGTTTCGCCGTATCCGACAGGATCTGCCGGTAGCGTCGCCCGCCGGAGCGCCCGTGATAAAGGCCGAGCACGTGGCGCGCGATGGCGCGCAGAGGGACGCCGCGGGCGAGTTGCGTCGCCGCATAGGGGACGAGCGCGTGCAGCACGTCGGCGCGCGAGCGAGTGGGCCGGTCGTCGGCATAAAGACGCTCATCCGCGTGCACCAGAAAGTAGGGATCGTGGTACGCGACGCGCCCGAGCATTACGCCGTCGGCTTGCGCAAGATGCTCGTCGATTGCGTTCCATCGGGCGATCCCGCCGTTGACGACGATCGTCAGTGCCGGGAAATCGCGTTTCAGCCGGTGCGCGAAGTCGTAACGCAGAGGCGGCACCTCCCGGTTTTCCTTCGGAGTCAGACCCTTCAGCACCGCATTTCGCGCGTGGACGATGAACACGTTGCACCCCGCGTCTGCCACGATGCCGACGAAATCGCGGACGAATCCGTATTCATGGTCGCCGTCGAGCCCGATCCGGTGCTTGACGGTCACGGGCACCGAGACGGCGTCGCGCATCGCCGCGACACAATCGGCGACGAGCGCGGGTTCCGCCATCAGACATGCGCCGTAGCTTCCCTTCTGGACCCGCTCGGATGGACAGCCGCAATTCAGATTGATCTCGTCGTAGCCCCAGCGTTCGCCGAGCTTCGCGCCTCGCGCGAGCACGCTGCGATCGCTGCCGCCGAGCTGCAGCGCCAGCGGATGCTCGGCCGGATTGAAGTCGAGGTGATACGGAATGTCGCCGTGCGTCAGAGCAGCACTGGTGATCATCTCCGTGTACAGACGCGCCCGACGCGTAATGAGCCGCAGGAAGAACCGGCAGTGCCGATCGGTCCAATCCATCATCGGCGCAATACACAATCGGTGCGAGAAGTCGTTCATTTACTTGGCTCTTCTTGCGCTCATCGGTCCAATAAACCATTGGGTCGATCGATTATTCTACCGCCACGTAAGCACGACGGTCTGCGCTGGGGTACCGCTTCGTACTCCCAGGCGCATGGTCGAAACGACGCCTAGCACACACGAGCTCGCCAGCCCTTCCGCACGCATTGCTACGTGCAAATCATGTCCGATGGCTGGTGTTGATCCTGCTCACGCCTATCCCGAGTGGGTCAAGAACGACATCGGGGAAAAGGAGTTACACGATTGCCGCTACAGATTGTGATCCGACGTTCGGTCACAAGCGGTCCGTTGGAGGGCCGCCCCCTGGGAGGCCTAGTATTGTCGGACTGCAATTCGTCGACGAGGTGACTCAGTGATGGATCGGCGAACGTTCGTCGGCCGCATCACAGCGGCCTTCCTTGGCGTGCTTGTGTCAGTTGCCGCGTCCGCAGCGGACCTCGTCGAGGTGAAGCCTTTCTTCCAACACGACAGCTATCAGGAGCTTCAGCTCTCGCCGTCGGGGAAGTACCTCGGCGCGTTGGTACCGATAGACGGACGTGTGCGCGTTGCCGTCATCGATGTCGAAACCCGATCGATCGGAATCGCGGCGGCAGTGGACGGCGCCGATGTCGCCTGGTTCGAATGGGTGAATGACGATCGCCTGGTCTTTGGGGTCGTCGATCTGCAGTCCGGACTCGGCGAGCAGCAGCGCGGTGGAGGCCTGTATGCGGTCAACCGCGATGGAAGATACTTCCGAATCCTCGCACCTACGATCCAGGCGCAGATCAATCGCGGCGAACGCGTTCTTCGCTACACGCAACTGCTTTCGTTGCCGAACGACGGCAGCGACGACGTCCTGGTGATCACCAACGAGCCGAACGCGCGCTCTTGGGATGTCTATCGCATTAACACCGGGACGGCCAGGAGAGAACTCAAATCCTTCGACAAGCCAGGGGACGACATCGTAACGTGGGTCGCCGACCGCAGGGGCGTTGTTCGCGCCGCGGTCGAGTTGGAAAAGGGGACGACCTACCGGGTGTTCTGGCGCCCCGACCAGGAGGCGAAGTGGGTGCTGCTGGCCGAGACCAACCATCGCGATCCGCGGTTCATGCCCGTCGCGTTCGACGGCGACGGCACGCTGTTCGTCACCTCCAACATTGGTCGCAACACGTGGGCGATATACCGCTATGACACCGAAAGAAGATCGCTTGGCGATCCGGTAGCCGCGCACCCACAAGTCGATCTGACCGGCGACCTGATATTCGACCGACGCAAGAACCAGGTCGTCGGTCTGACGTATCAAGCCGACCGCCCCGGTGTCGCGTGGTTCGACGAGGACTCGGCGCGAGTGCAGAAAGCGGTGGATGCGGCGCTGCCGGGGCGAATGAATATGATCGCGCCTGCCGGAACACGGGCCCTTGTCACGTCCTACTCGGATACCGATCCGGGCACGTATTATCTCTTCGATGTTGATAAGCGACGGCTCGAGTACCTCGTTTCGCGGCGTAGCCAGATCAAGCCGGAGGTGATGCCGACGCGGCAACCTGTCCACTACGCTGCGCGCGACGGGCTGGACATACCAGCGTATTTGACGCTACCAAAGGGTAAAGAGCCGAAGAGCCTGCCGCTCGTGCTGTACGTGCACGGCGGCCCGTGGGTGCACGGCCCATCATGGGCCTGGAGCGCCGAACCTGCCTATCTTGCCTCGCTCGGTTACGCTGCGTTCGAACCCGCATTTCGTGGCAGCACCGGTTGGGGAAGCAGGCTAGAGGCGGCAGGATGGAAGCAATGGGGCCGCGCGATGCAGGACGACCTGAACGACGGGGTTGATTGGCTCGCGAAACAGGGCATCGTCGACCCGAAACGCGTGTGCATCATGGGCGCGAGCTACGGTGGCTACGCCGTGATGATGGGACTCGCCCGCGATCCCGATCGCTGGCGCTGCGGCATCAATTATCTCGGCGTCACCGACATCAACCTGATGTTCGACATTGCATGGTCTGATAATTCGTACAGCGACTTCATCCGATATACGGCGAAGGAAATGATCGGCGATCCCGACAAGGACGCGGCGATGCTCAGGACTGTCTCTCCCCTCGGAAATGCGGCGAAGATCAAGGCACCCGTGCTGATGGCTTATGGCGGCGAAGACCGCCGCGTACCGCTCGTTTACGGCGAGAAGATGCGCGCTGCGCTGGAAGCAAACGGGACCCCTGTTGAATGGGTGGTGTACTCTGAGGAAGCGCACGGCTTCCGTCTCGAGACGAATCGCTACGATTTCTACAACCGCGTCGCCAAGTTTCTTGCGCAGCACCTCGGGACGAATTGATCGTTTACGGTGATGGCCGCTGACGATCGCGTGGGCGAGGCACACGACGCATGCCGGCCATGCGGCCCTTCGTCACGACTTGCGCAGCCATTGCCTTGGTTGCCGCCGCCTCAAGATCGGCGTGCGCCGGTCCAGAAGTGCAAGGCATCGCAATCGCGACCGGAATCGTCGTCGTCGCGTCGATCTTAGCCAACCTGCCCCAGCGCGAGGAGCCCGACTCCATTGCCTTCAGTGCGGGTCGTTTCGATCCGATCAAGAATGTCAAACAAGCAACGGCGTTCGGAGTGGAGTACCACGCTGACAAGTTTATGTGGTGGGGGCTTCGGCCCTTTGTCGGCGCCAGCCTTACGTCCGACTGGAGTGCTTGGAGCTACGGGGGAATTCGGTACCCGACCGAGTGGGGCGAATACCTCGTCACCCCGAGTTTCGCAGTCGGTGGCCAAGGCCAAGGAAAGGATCTGGGTCGCCCTGCCGTTCTAGGCCGCTTCGGTCTGGATTTTGAATATCGCTTACACAACGACATGCGTATCGGTGCGGCGTATTACCACATGTCGAACGGGAAAGTCCTGCATCAGGCGGACAATCCAGGAACCGAGGTAATTAGTCTAACTTTTTCAATTCCCATTCGTTAGCGATGTGCGCGGCCGCTGCACCATCATTCGGCCCGTATTGCCTCGATGGGATCGCACTGAGCCCGTTGCGGGATCGGCTGCGGGTGACCAGGATTCGCGCCGAACCAAGGCGCTACCCAATCTGATTGGCAGGGTGTTCACAGCCCGACGCTCCCAATGTGTGTTGGCTGAGCGACAACGCCTACAGCGCGACCCGCGAGGGCTGGTTGTATCTGGCAATCGTGTTGGAGGTGCACTCGAGCGCGGTCGTCGGCCAAGAATATGCAGTCATAGGCATCCACACAAAAGGACGTTACAAGCCGTCCTCTAGCTCACCGACCCGCGCCGAGCAGATCTTCTCGAAGTCGGCTTAAATTCGCGCGAGTCGCTGCGGCGATAAGCTCACCGTGCTGGCCGCAATCGAGCTCGTTCAATTCACGGTGCATGATGCTGCTCCGCGAACCCACAACCTCGATAGGTGGAAAGCGATACAGGGGCTTGCCATCTACGAACTGCCCGGTGAACAAGCCCACGTAGGGCGCGGCTTCGGTCGAGGGACTGCTGAGGCTCGGCGTCCCCTCGGTAGCACACCCGGCGAGTCCGGCAATAAGGAGGGCCACAAACAGAGCACGCGCATCGGGGCGCTCGGAGTGTAGTTTGCGTGAGTGCATGAAGCTCTCCTTCAATGCGCTGCTTGCACATCTCGATATTATCAAGAGCCGAAGGGCCAAACGCTAGGCGTCGCGAAACGGTTCATGCCCGGAGGAATCATTGATCGATGACCAGAGTCGTGCGACTAGCGCCTCAGTTTCGTCAGCGAGTCCGCCACGACCCAGGCGACGCCGATCAGAGCGAGATTCAAGGCGTTCTCGCTCCAGTTGATGTGGCTGGAGGAATCGGCCAGGAGCATCGGCACGTGCACCAGCGGGGTGAAGGACGCGAACATAGCGGTCAGCAGCATCGCGGCAAGGCGGGCCTGCACGCCCGCCAGGATCGCAATGCCCGCCGCGATGTGGCCAGCTCCGGTCGCATAAGCCCAGAACTCTTGCGTAGGCGGCAGCCATTTGGGGACCAGCGGGGCAGTGAGGTTCATATAGAAGAAATGCGCTCCTCCGAACAACAGCGCACAAACCCCGAACGCCCGTTGGCCCACGCGCGTAAGGCGTGCGGCCAGGGTCGCATCGATCCTGGCGCTGGCGGCGTACACGATCAACCCGCCCGCCGCGATCGCGAGCTGCTCGGCAATGCCGCTGTAGGTGCCGAACTCGGCGTAATGGGCGAGCAGCGCGCGGCCGTTCATCAGGATGACGACAATCAGCGCGTAGTAGGCGGTGAGCGCCGCGGCGCCCCAAGCCGCGGTCCGGCGCCGCTCGACGGCCGCGCCCGCGACAAGCATGAACGCAGCGGCGGAATAGGCCAGGGCGGTGCGGTCGGGAAAGCCCTTGGGCACCGGCTGTCCCGGGTCGAAGTCCCCCCACGCCAGGCACACCATGCCCAACGCCATCACGCCCAGGCCGTAGACGCGCCAGCCGATGGCGATCTTCATCTTTTCCACGGTCATGACTCTCCCCCCTTCGAGATTCTAGGGGTGATGGTTCGCTGGGCGGAGATGCGCGAGAGTCCGCTCTCGGGCCGCAATCGGGCCAATTGTTCTTCAACCCGGGACATCAACCTATGCCGCGCGGCAAGCTGCGAACGGTCCGCCTTAACGCGCGGAACATCTTCAATGGTTCGGGTACGCGCGGGCCACATGAGAGTGATTCGGCTTGCGGTGGTCACGGTACATCTGTAACACGTGGTTCCAGGTCGGTCGACCGCTGAGGCTCGCTTCGAGGTCCGCAAGCTCCGACGGCATTGCCGGCCACTTCATTCGATGCTCCGGCACGCGACACACGGGAGCCAACAGTGCAGCTAACGTGATGTCCGAGCGATTCGGCGTGTCACCGCCGAGGTATGGCTGCTTCGCAAGCACCGCATCGAGTTCGTCGAATGTCGTTACGAAGCGTTGTTTGGCCTTGGCCACACGTTCAACATCGGCGGTCTTGTACATGCGCTTCACCGCCGACGCGACCGCCGGAAAAGCGATGGCATAGAATCCGCGTGCCCAGAACGGACCGCCGAACGACCACAGATCGATCACTGTCCGTCGATCCTTCAAGAGCGCCGAATAAAGAACTTGTTGCACACCACGGCCAAACGCCAGGTCGAGTGTCTTCTCCAGTTCGAGCGCCTTGGCCCGTTCGATCGGGTCGATCGCAGTTAGCTTGGTGCCGCCGAGGCGATCAGCAACGTAGTCAATGATCGCACTCGACCCCTGCACGTGCTGACCGTCGTGTTCAAGCACCGGCACATGGGTGCGTTGCGCGATACGGCGCGTTACGAGCTGATGCGGACCCGGCAGCAGCACCCTCTCCTCGTAGCGGATGCCCTCGTAGTCGAGCGTCCAACGCGCCTTCTCGGAGAAGTGCGAAATGTTGAACGTGTAGAGCTTGAGCATTCAACGGCCTCCAAGCACCGAAGCGCCTACCGGATCGCGTTTTCACAGGTCGAAGCAACCGAGTACAAGATCTTCGGGCGCATCCGCGCCGAGTTTTCAGTTCTCAGCGCGCTATCAGGAAACCCTCTTTGGCACACTCGGGATCGGGGTATGTATAGAACCCCTTGCCCGTCTTGACTCCCAACTCACCACGCGCAACCTTGTCGCCAAGTGCTGCCGGCGGCTTATCGCGCGCATCGCCGGATTCTTCGAAGTAGGATTGCTCGATCGCCTGTACGACGTCCAGTCCGACGAGATCCATGAGGAAGAAGGGGCCGTACGACATTCCCGTGAACACCATCCAGGCTCGGTCGATATCGCGAAAGTCTACGAATCCGCCAGCCCACATGTAGAGCGTCTGCCGCTTCACGGCGCGCCATACGCTGTTGAAGCAGAAGCCGAGAATTTCCTTCTGCACCCGCAGCGGCACGCAACCGACCGACCGGACGAAGTCGCACGCGGTCGATACCGATTCGGGTGAAGTGCGCGTTCCACCCATCACGTCCGCCATGTTCATGCCGAGGGCGGGCTGATAGAAGTGCAGGTTAACGCACTTCTCCGGTCGTTGCGTTGCACTTTCGATCCGCGAAATGGGAATCGAGGAACTGTTGCTGGCGAGGATTGCGTGTGGAGGCGCCAGTTGATCGAGCTGGGCGAAGAGCTTCCGCTTGGTCTCGAGCACCTCCGGCACTGATTCGATCACCAGGTCGGCCGCGCCCGCGGCGCGAGCCAAGTCGTCGTAGAGCTTCACCCGGCTTGCATGCTCCGCCCATTGCTCGACGGGAAAGGTCGGCCCCTTGCGGGTAATCTGCATCGCGGCCCGTATCTTGACCTGCATGTCGTCGAACGTTGCGACATTCCGGGCAAAGCCCGAGACTTCGTATCCGTAGGCCGCTGCCTGGATCGCAATCTGGGTTCCCAAAGTCCCCAGCCCAACGACGGTGACGCGTCTAATTGCGTTCATTTGCATGCTCCCAGGACGTTGACCGTATATTCGGGCACCGGTGTAACCACGACTTGACCACCGGCTCTGCGTTCAGGAATTCGTGCGCAGTGCGTCACTGACCGTCGGCCTCTTTGCGCCAAGCGATGATCAAGCCAACATTGGTTACGGCCCCACAACAGGAGCGGGTCCGCTGCCCCGCGGTGTTGACCATAGATTACGCCAGGTTTCCGCGCGGCAATCGGGTGGGCCCACGGGCGGCTGTCAGCCACCCGATTGCCTCGACCCACGACCCGGCGATCCGGGAATACTGCCGGACGAGCAAACTATTCACGGGCGTTATGTGAGTCGCAATGCCTCCACGACCAACATCAAAGCTGGCGAAGCGCGTCGACTGGCATAGTAAGCGTGGTAGCCGGCAAACGTTATCGCCCACTCGTCGAGTGGCGACGTCAGCCGGCCCGCCGCAATATGTTCCTGGACGAGGTCGAGGGGCACCCATGCCAGCCCGTGCCCGGACAGCGCCGCGGCGACGATCAGTTCGCTTGAGTTAAAGATTAGCCGACCCGTTACGTGGGCGTTGACGCTTTTTCGGCGGCGCGTGAACTCCCATTTCAGAAGACCGCCGTGGGACGCCAAACGTAATCCGATGCAGTCGTGCAGGGTGAGATCCTGCGGGGTAGCCGGTCGAGGGTGACGCGCGAAGTAGTCGGGGCTACCCACCACGGCCATGCGCATGTCAGGCGCGATGCGCACAGCGATCATGTCCTTGGCCACGTCGCCACCCAGACGCACGCCGATGTCGAAGCGCTCGGCAACGATGTCAATGAAGCGATTGTCGCCACTGATCTCCACCTTGATATCGGGATATAGGGGGAGCCATGGCTTGAGTCTGGGCCAAATCAAGGTTCGGATCGAGTGTTCGGTCGCCGTGATACGGACGGTGCCGGCAGGCTTGCCGCGCAGCTCGCCCAGAACGGCGAGTTCTGCTTCGATGTCCTCGAAGCGCGGCGCTACGGTTTGGTACAAGCGTTCGCCCGCTTCCGTTGGAGCGACGCTGCGTGTGGTCCGGTTGAGCAGCTTCAAGTCGAGCCGACGCTCCAGCGCGCGCACGGTCTGGCTGAGCGCGGACTGCGTCACCCCAAGCTGAGCCGCCGCGCGCGTGAAACTGCCCGCGCGTACGACGGCCGCGAAGCCGGCCAGGTCATCGAAGCGTGCCATTGATTAGCCTGCCTTCTAGGTGCATGTCGATCCAGCAGTCTAGTCATTCGCCGGAGGTCTGTCTAAAGTTCTTGTCATCGGTTAGCGACGAGGACACACAACATGAAGACGCGTCAACTGGGTCGCAGCGGCCTCACCGTTTCGGCGCTCGGCCTCGGCTGCATGGGCCTGAGCTACGGCTATGGGCCAGCGACCGACACCGCCGACGCGGTCAAGCTCATCCGCGCGGGCTTCGAACGCGGGATTACGTTTTTCGACACGGCGGAGGCGTATGGGCCTTTCGTCAACGAAAGTGTGGTCGGGGAAGCGCTAGAACCTATGCGCGATCAGGTCGTGATCGCGACCAAGTTCGGCTTTCGCGATGGAGAGACTGGCAAGGGCCTCGACAGCCGCCCCGAACGCATCCGGCAGGTTGCCGACGAGGCGCTCAAGCGCCTGCGTACGGATCGCATTGATCTCTTCTATCAGCACCGTGTCGATCCACAGGTTCCGATGGAAGACGTGGCAGGAACTGTGAAAAATCTCATCCGCGAGGGCAAGGTGAAGCACTTCGGTCTATCCGAGGCCGGCGTCGACAGCATCCGCCGTGCACACGCGGTTCAGCCGGTCACCGCCCTGCAGAGTGAATATTCCTTATGGTGGCGCGAGCCGGAGAAAGAGGTCCTTCCGGTGCTGGAGGAACTGGGTATCGGCTTCGTCGCATTCAGCCCGCTTGGCAAGGGTTTCCTGACCGGGGCGATCGACGAGCAGACGTTGTTCGGCGCGACAGATTTCCGCAACACGGTGCCTCGTTTTGCGCCGGAGGCGCGCCAGACGAACCACGCTCTGGTCGACATTCTTGCGGGGATTGCTGCGCGTAAGCAGCTCACCCCTGCCCAGCTTGCACTTGCCTGGTTACTCGCTCAAAAGCCGTGGGTCGTTCCGATCCCCGGTACAACCAAGCTGCACCGTCTCGAAGAAAACGCCGGTGCTGCGTCCGCTGTGTTGTCGCCGGAAGACCTGAAAGAGATTGAGGCGACCGTCTTAAGTGTCCCGGTCCAGGGTGCTCGTTACTCGGCCGATCGACAAAAGCTTGTCGGCCGATGAGTGCAGCTAGCGACAACTCGCCTCGCGCGCTGCCCTTACGGGAATCTCCCGGCTCAATTGGATTGGAGAACGTCATATCAAGGATAAGGAATTGACCATGACCAATGTAATTGTTGTTATCGGAGTCGGATCAATCGGTCAGGCGATTGCGCGCCGCGTCAGTGCAGGCAAGCATGTCCTACTCGCTGACTTGAAGCGCGAAAATGCCGACGCGGCAGCGAAAGTCCTTATCGATGCTGGCTTCGAGACGAGTACCGCGGTAGTGGACGTGTCCTCGCGCGACTCGGTCCACGCACTTGTCGAGGCCGCCACCGCGCTTGGCAGCGTCACCGGCGTGATCCATGCCGCTGGTGTCTCCCCTTCGCAGGCATCACCGGGCACGATCTTTGAAGTTGACCTATATGGCACCGCGCTTGTCCTGGAGGAGTTCGGCAATGTCATAGCGGAAGGCGGCGCTTGCGTCGTCATCGCCTCACAGTCCGGACACCGGTTGCCCGCGTTGTCCCCCGAACAAGACGCGGCTCTCGCGATGACACCGACTGAGGGGTTGCTCGCACTACCGATGCTTCAGCCCGATCAGGTGAAGGACTCCCTTCACGCCTACCAAATTTCCAAACGAGGAAATTCTCTGCGGGTCATGGCAGAGGCAGTACGGTGGGGCAAACGGGGCGCTCGGGTGAATACGATCAGCCCAGGCATCATCTTTACCCCGCTCGCGAGAGATGAATTGACCGGTCCTCGCGGCGAAGGATACCGGCGCATGATTGAGATATCGGCGGCCAAACGCGGCGGTACCCCGGACGAAGTCGGAACTGTCGGCGCGCTGCTCATGGGCCCGGACGGTGGCTTCATCACTGGGAGCGACTTTCTCATGGACGGCGGCGTCACGGCTGCCTATTGGTACGGCGAACTCGCTCCGAAGTGAGCTGCGAGCCGGGTGCCCGCTCGGCATGGCGCGCCACCGACTTTGGCCAGGTGCGATTGAGGAACCCCCAACCTCCACAAAGGAGACTCCGCATGGAACTCAAGCGCGCCGGCTCCCAGCCGTCCCAGAAGGGACCCGCTGAACACTTCACCGGCATTGTCCGCATCGACCCTCTGAATGCTCCACCCGCCCCGGCACGGGTTTCCTGCGCCAGTGTCACTTTCGAGCCGGGCGCGCGCTCGGCGTGGCACACGCACCCTCTTGGGCAGACGCTGATCGTCACCGCGGGCTGCGGATGGACCCAATGCGAAGGAGAGCCGATCGTCGAGATTCGCGCTGGCGACGTAATCTGGTGCCCGCCTGGCCACAAGCATTGGCACGGTGCGACGCCGACTACCTCCATGACGCACATTGCCGTCCAGGAGGCCCTCGATGGCAAGAACGTCAACTGGCTGCAGAAAGTCACCGACGAGGAATATCTCGCGGGTCCGCCTGCAGACCCTAAGAAGGCGTAAGCGAATGGCCCAGCGCACTGGCGCGCAGTACAGCCAGGCGTACACGACTTGCACACGCCGCTGCGCAACCGATTGATGTTGGGCGGCAATCGCACCGATCCATCACGAATGTCGAATAGAATTCGCGATCGATCCAGCGGATCAGCGGCCTATCGGAGGCCTGATGAGCGACCCGTCGCATCGGCGGCACGTCGCGCCAAGCCCCGCGGATGCCCGACCTCCGACGGCTACCGCATCAGTCGCGCGAGTCGGCGCACGCCTTCGCCAATCTCGCGAGAGCCGATCGCACCATAGCCGAACACGATCCCATTGGACTTTCGGTCGGTGGTGGCGCAGCGTTGTATGCCCTCGAGCCAGATACCTGCGGCACGGGCCCTGTCGATCAGCGCGGACGCTGAGAGCGCGTGGTCGAGGTGCGTCGCGAGATGCAGTCCCGCGCCGATGCCGACGGCCCGAAGCTCGCTTCCGCAAAAGCGCTCCAGCGCATGCTCCAGGACTTCCCGCCGCTCACGATAGACGCCGCGCATCCTGCGAACGTGCCGCGCGAGATGGCCCTCGGCGATGAAGGCGGACAGAACGTCCTGCGCAATCAGCGGCGCATGCCAATCGGCAAGCTGCTTTGCAGCGACGAGCGAAGGTTGCGCCCACGGTGGCGCGATGACGAATCCCAGCCGCAACGCGGGAAACAGGCTCTTGGAGAACGTCCCGACGTAGAACACGCTTTCACCGCGGTCGAGCGTTTTGAGCGCGTCCAGCGGCTTGCCCGCGTAGCGAAATTCCCCGTCGTAGTCGTCCTCGATGACGACTGCACCCCGCGCCCGCGCGAAGTCGAGAAGCGCAGTCCTCCGGGCGAGCGACAAATGCACGCCGAGCGGGAACTGGTGCGACGGCGTCACGCAAATCACTTTCGTGTTCGGCGGCAGGTGGTCAACCCGCAATCCCTCGCTGTCGACGGGAACGGAGACCACGTTCGCTGCGGCGGCGGTAAGCACGTTTCGGAGCGGCGGATATCCGGGCTCCTCGACGGCCACGACGGTCTTTCCCGCCGTCACCAGGATGCGCGCAAGTAGATCGAAGGCTTGTTGCGCCCCCGCGGTGACCACGATTTCGTCGGCGCCGCACGCGATGGCGCGCGCGAAGGAGATGTGACCGGCAATGGCCTCCCGTAGTGCCAATCGCCCCTGCGGCTCGCCGTAGCCCGCCGGCGTTCTCGATGCCGCGCGCAGCGCGCGAGCAGCAAGACGCCGCCAGACGGCAAAGGGGAACGACTGCGAATCCGGCATCCCGACGCTGAAATCGAAGCGGCACGCGTCGCGCCGCCCGATCGGGATCGTCGCCGGTGCGCGCCACAACGGGCTCAACCGCGCGTCCCGCCCGGATGCCGCCGCGCTGCGCTCCCGCTGCGCCGGCCGCGACAGGAAATCCGCGACGACCGTTCCCCGGCGACCGCATGCCGAGACGTACCCCTCGCTCAACAATAGATCGTACGCAGTGACGACCGTGTTGCGCGAAATCCCGAGCACCGCCGCAAGGTCGCGCGTCGCCGGCAGGCGCAGTCCCGGTTGCAGGCGGCCCCCGACGATGGCCGAGCGCAGTTGCCGATGCAGGTCACGCCCCACCTGCCGCGTTCCACGCCCGGGAAGATCGATGGCGAGATCGAACACCGGCAATTTTGGCTCCATAAAAATATATCAATATGGCTCTTATTGCAGACCAATTGGCAATATATCGTCGGTACCGTCATCAGTCAAACGGAGGCCGACATGGATTTCTCGATACGCACGCTCCATCTGCATCCGGCGGCCAATCGCTGGCTCGCGCACCTTGAGAAGCCCATGCCGGCGGCCGCGGGCCGCGCGGCCCCACGCCCGTGCGACCGGAGTCTGTCCGTACGCGATCCGGTGGTCGGCAACTGCGCTGGATTGCGCTCGTCCGCGGACCGATTTCGAACCGGGTTTGGCGTCACGGTGGAATATGCGCTCTTCGCGGTCACCCTCGCGGCGATCGCGTACCTGTATCTCGGCGTGGTCTTGGCTCAGGCGTTCCGAGGGTAAAGGCAAGTGGGCTTGTTGCCGAAAGCCGTTCAGGCGGACGGAACCACGTTGATCAGCATCAGGATCACGTGCGGGTCGTGGGACAGCGTGAGGCGTCCCGTGGTGACGACGCTCGGCATCGATCCGTTGCACTTCACCTACGTTCCGAGCATTTCGCTCTGGTTTCCGCACCTGCTGAAAATCTGAACCACGGGCCGCGTTTGGCGGAATGAAGCTGCACCGGCGGCGTTGCCGCGGCAGCGGTGCCGGTCGCGCTCCGGCCGCCTTGATCCAGCGACGGCGCTTCGTTATGATCCAGCCGCATCTGTCGTTCGGGGACCGTCGGCAGACTCCCCGCAGTAAGACGCCTCGCGCGTCCAAGCTCTGCTCCTGGCTTGGGTCGATGACCCCGATGGGAGTTTGTCTTGGATGCTCTGCGGAAACGCCCTTTCCCCGCTGTTCTCATGACGCAGGATCGGCACTCGCCGGTGTCGCTCGGCGCGCCGTCATGACCTCCTCCGGCGTGCGGAGGCTGCTTGTCGTCCGCGGCTTGCGGGCGTTCGGCGACGGCTACGTGAGCCTCCTGCTTCCGGTCTATCTGCTGGCACTGGGGCTCACACCATTCGAGATCGGCGTCATCGCGACGGGAACGCTGCTCGGATCGGGCGTTCTCACACTGGCCGTCGGCCTGCACGCCTATCGCCTCCGCTATCGAAGCCTGCTGCTGATGGCGACCGCGCTGATGACCGCGACTGGATTCGCTTTCGCCGCGTTCGCGGACTTCTGGCCGCTGCTGGTCGTCGCCGTCGTGGGGACGCTCAATCCCTCGAGCGGCGACGTGAGCGTGTTCCTGCCGCTCGAGCAGGCGGTGCTTGCACGGATCGTCAAGGACCGCGAGCGCACGGCGGTGTTCGCGCGCTATAGCCTGGCCGGCGCATTGGTCGGCGCGGTGGGAGCATTGTTTGCCGGCTTTCCCGATCTCCTCGCACAGACGACCGGCATCGGCGCGAAGCCGGCGCTGCAGGCGATGTTCGTGCTCTATGGGCTGCTGGGTGCCGCATCCGGCCTCATCTACGGCAAATTGCCGGCGGCGCTCGCGAGCGAGACCGGAAAGCGCGCCGCGCCCCTCGCGCAGTCGAAGCGCATCGTCTACGCGCTGGCGGCGCTGTTCAGCCTGGATGCCTTCGGTGGCGGATTCATCGTCCAGTCGCTGCTCGCGCTGTGGCTCTTCCAGAAGTTTCAGTTGTCGACCGCGGTCGCCGGGACGATCTTCTTCTGGACCGGCGTGCTGTCGGCGTTTTCCTACCTCGTCGCGGTGCGGATCGCCGATCGGTTTGGACTCGTCAACACGATGGTGTTCACGCACCTGCCGTCGAGCCTGCTGCTGCTGGCCGTGCCGTTCGTTCCCGATTTGACCTGGGTGATCGTCCTGCTGCTCGCACGGGCGGCGCTGTCGCAAATGGACGTGCCCACCCGCAGCTCCTACGTGATGGCGGTCGTTTCGCCGGGCGAGCGCGCCGCGGCCGCAAGCATTACGTCGGTGCCGCGAAGCCTTGCGTCCGCGATGAGCCCTCTCCTCGCGGGCTACCTGCTCGGCGCGTCGACCTTCGGTTGGCCGCTCGTGATCGCCGGTGGCCTGAAGATCATTTACGATCTCTCGCTGCTCGCGACCTTCCGAACCGTTCGCCCGCCGGAGGAAACAGCGGGGAGGACGTGACACACATCCGCCGCATTCGCAATCGCCGCATCCAACCCGCTGCGGCGCATCTCGGCGGGACGGCGTTGTCAGATCTTCCTGTCGCGCCCTTCCCAGAACGGCGCGCGCATCTCCCGCTTCAGCGTCTTGCCGGCCGCGTTGCGCGGAAACTCGTCCATCACGATCACACGATCGAGGCGCTGGTACTTCGCGGCAACGCGCGCGTTGATCCATTCCTTCAGCTCGTCGCCTCCTGCGCTGTCCTTTTCCCGCAGCACGACGGCCGCCACCGGCGTTTCACCCCATTTGTCGTGCGGAATGCCGAACACCGCGACTTCGAGGATCGCGGGATGGTGCGCGGCGATCTCCTCGATATCCTTCGGATAGACCTTCACCCCTCCGCTGTCGATCATGTCCTTCTTGCGGTCGACGAGATAGAGAAACCCGTCCTCGTCGACGTAGCCCAGGTCTCCCGTGAAGAGCCAGCCGTCGCGCAGCGCCTGCGCGGTCTGCTCGACGCGGTTGTAGTAACCTGGCATCGTTATCGGACCACGGCCGACGATCTCGCCGATCGTTCCCTGCGGCGCCTCGCAGACCGTCGTCGCCGACGATCCGCATCTCGTAGAAAGGCGGCGGCACGCCGACGCTGCCTGCCTTGCGCTCGGCGTCGTCGCGATCGAGCACGGTGACGAAACCCTCAGTCAACCCGTAGAGCTCGTAGAAGCGGCGCGGCAGCAACGCGTTCAGCCGGTCCTTGTATTCCTTGTGCAGCGGCGCGCCGAGCGACAGCACCATTTCGAGCGATGCGAGCCGCGCCGGGTCGAAGCCCCTGGCACCTAGGATGGCGATGATCTGCGAAGGCACCAGCATCGTGTGCGTGACCCGCTCGCGCTCGACCGTGGCGATGAACGCTTCGGCGTCGAATGCCCGATGCAGCACGTACGTCGCACCCAGCATGAATGCCGGAAACATCGTCACCATGGCGCCGTTGAACACGATTGCACCCGAATGCAGCACGACTGATTCCGGCGCCATCCGCCACGCGTTGGCCATCGTCGTCGCATACATCGCACGGATGAAATGCGTGTGCTGGATGCCCTTGGGCAAGCCTGTCGTTCCCGACGTGTACATCAGCGTGAGCAGATCGCCCGCCTCGACGTGTGCCGCCGGCGCATCGTCGCTCGCTTCCGCGTGCAAGAGGCCGAACGCGCGATAGCCCGCGGCTTCGTCGTCCGGCGCCGCGTCGATCAGCACCCACGCCGGCGTGAAGGGAATGCGCTGCCTTACGTCATCGAGCATCGCGAGCTGGTCGGACGAGGCGAGCACGACCTTCGGCGGTGCATCGGCGAGCAGCGACGCGAGGCCCGTCGCGGTGAGCAGCGGCGACAGGGGAACCGCGGCCGCGCCGAGCTTCGCGCACGCCCAGTAGGTCGCGAGCAGCTCCAGCGAATTGACGAGCACGGTGGCGACCCGATCGCCGCGCGCGACTCCGAGAGAAGCAAGCGCATTCGCCCAGCGGTTGACGTAGGCGTCGAACTCGCACCACGTGAGTCGAATCTCCCGCTCGCCCTTTCCGCGCGCCGCGACGATGACGGCCGTGCGATGCGGACGGTAGCGCGCGTGCCGCGGAAGCAGGGGCCCGAGCACGAGACTGTGGGTGGCGATGGGTGTATCCATGAAGAGTCCCCTAATACAGGCGATGCCGATGGTCGACGAGCGCGAAACCCGGCCAGCCGATGTGGTCGGACTTCGCAAGCGCGAGCACCTTGAAAAGCTCGCCCATTTCGGCGGGCGACAACAGCTTCTGCACCCCCGCTGCCGCCTTGATATAGGTCGTCGATTCGGGGACGCCCACCTTCGCGAGCGCCTCCAGAATCCCGCAGCCCAGCAGGAATGGCGCCTGCGGCGCGAAACCCGCCACTTCGAGGCCGGCGCGCTCGCCGGCCGCGGTCATCGCCGTGAAATCGACGTGTGCGGTGATGTCGGTGAAACCCGGCCACGCGAACGGGTCTTGATGCGCGCGATGGCGGTAATGGCACATCAGCGTTCCCCGATTGCGCTGCGGATGATAGTAGCTCCGTCGCCGGAAAGCCGTAGTCGATGAGCAACACGGCTCCGCCCACCATCCGCCTGCCGATATCCTCGACCAGCGCTTCGGCCGCCGGATTGATCTCGCTCAAGTAATCGCCATCGGCGGGAAAGCGTCGCGCCGCGGCTGCGGCGAGCCTGGGATTCGCGGGGCAGGCGCGCCATGAGAACGCGTTGCGCGACGCATCCCAGAACACGCCCTCCTCCAGCCAGTCCGTGCCACGGCGGGCGAGCAGATGGATCGGCAGCGCGTCCAGCACCTCATTGGCGATCACGGCGCCGTCAATCGTCTCGGGGAGCGCATCCAGCCATTCGACGCGCCCGGCGTGCACGCCGGCGTCGCGTGCAATCGTCGTGCGCTGCCGTTCGCGCAGATCCGGTGACGGCTCGAGGATCGCATAGCGCGCCGGCAGCGCATCGCGGGCGGCCAGCGCATTCATGCAGATCGGCGGCGAGTCGGCCGCTGCCGCCACCCAGCTCGACGATCTCGCGGCGTCCTGTCGCGGCGAGAATCGAGGCGACCTGCGTCGACAACGCTCCACCGAACAGCGGTGTCAGTTCCGGCGCGGTGACGAAATCGCCGGCCGCTCCCAGCTTGGTGGCGCCCGCCGCGTAGTAGCCGAGCCCGGGCGCATACAACGCAAGCTCCATGTAGCGCGCAAACGGTATCCAGCCACCCGCTTGCGCGATCGCCTCGCGGATGTGCGCGGCGACGCGGTCGCTGTGGGCGCGGGCGTCTGGCTCGGGAGGCGGAAGGTCGGCCACGGCGGGAGGGGTGAAGACGCGACGCCGGCGATGCGACGCGGCAGCCGTTATGCTAGATTGCTTCGAAGTCTACCGGGAGCGGGGCGTGCAGGGCAGGGTCGTGTTGATCACCGGCGGCGCCAAGCGTGTCGGCGCAGCGATCTGTCGCCGGCTGCACGCAAGCGGCGCGAACCTGATGCTCCATTATCGCGCGTCCGCCGGCGAGGCGCGGCTCCTGCAGGCGGAGCTTAACCACGTCCGCGCCGACTCGGTCGCGCTGATCCAGGCGGACCTGCTCGATCTCAACAAGCTGCCGTCGATCATCGACCAGACCGTCCAGCGCTTCGGACGTCTCGACGGGCTCGTCAACAACGCCTCGTCGTTCTACGCGACACCCGTCGGCGAGATCACGCCTGCGACCTGGGACGATCTGATCGGCACCAATCTGCGCGCGCCGCTGTTCGTCGCCCAGGCCGCGGCAGCCGGCGCTGAGGAAGACACAGGGTGCGATCGTCAACATCACCGATATCCACGCCGAACGGCCGCTCAAGAGCTACGTCGTCTATTCGATCGCCAAGGCCGGCCTGGTCGCGCTCACGCGCTCGCTCGCGCGCGAGCTCGCGCCCGAAGTGCGCGTCAACGCGGTAGCGCCGGGACCGATCCTGTGGCCCGACGACGCGTCCTTCGACGAGCTGTCGCGGCAACGGATCATTTCGCACACGCTGCTGAAGCGCGAGGGCACGCCCGACGACGTTGCGAAGGCCGTGCACTTTCTGCTTGCCGATGCCAGCTACGTGACCGGCGAGACGATCAACGTCGACGGCGGACGGCACGTGGCGATCTGACCTCAGCGCGGGGCCCGCTGCTTCGCCACCCGCAGTGCGAGGTCCTCGAGGTACGGGTCGACGATCCCGTGCGAAATGAGCGCGATGCGCGTCCGCTCGAGGTAATCGGCAGATGCGCCGAACGCCCCGCAGGCCGAGGCGAGCGCTTGCACCTGCTCCGCAAGCGGCAGGCGGCCCGCGTACTGCGGGTGGTCACGCCGCACGACGAACGTTAGTGCCGTAATCTCACGGCCGTCCGCATCGGTTCTTACCCAACGCGGATCGTACGAGCCGACGACCATTTCGCGTCGCCAGAGCAGATGCAGCTCGTCGAGCGCGAGCGGCGCGGGCAGCCGCAGAACGACGCCGCGACACGTTCCGCCGCGCTCGAGCCCGAGCACGAGCCCGGGCGCGGCGGGCGTTCCGCGCGATGCGAGCGACCACAGGCAGAAGCGGCGATGAAGCCCGCGCAAGGTCGCCGGCCGCATCTCGGCGACCGGAAAGAGCGGATTCCACAACAGCGAGCCGTAGGCGAAGACCCACCAGCCGGCGGCCTTGGGTTTCCGGCCGAGGGTCGCGGTCAGCGATTCCGACAACTGCTCGTCGGTGAGCGCGCGGCCGGCGTCGGTCGCCGCGATGTACAGCTCGCGCATCCGATTCTGCTCGAGGTCACGCCGGCACAACGTGTTCGGGTCATGCGGCCAGCGCTTCATGACAGCGCATCCGGATCGTGCTCGAGCTTCGCGAGCTCGATTTTCGCCTGCCGGCGCTTCGCGCGTGTCGTCTTGCCGTGCGCGCCGCCCTTGCCGAGCAGCGGCGAGCGGGCGACGGGATTGCGCGGCTTCGCGGGCGCCGGCGCGCGATGCTTCGCCCGCTTCATACGAGGCCCTTGAACGGGAGTTGCATCTCGCACCATCGCGAGACGGAAAGCAATCGGTCATCGGCACCGGCGGGTGCCGCGATCTGCAGTCCGAGCGGCAGCCCGTTATCCGCGAGACCGAGCGGCAGCGAGAGCGCCGGAAATCCCGAGAGCGACCACAGCGTGCAGCACGCCGGATCGCCGGTCGATTCGAGTCCCGCCGGTGCCGCGGATGGCGCCGACGGCGCGACGATCGCGTCGAAACCCGCAAGCCATTCGGTGAACGCGGCAATGGCCGCGTCGCGTCGCGCCACCGCCGTCGCGTAGTCGCCGCGCGGAGTCGCGCGGCCCTCGTCGATCGCCGCATTGAGTTTCGCGGAGAGCCGCGACCGCTCACGCTCCTGCAGGCCCGCGAGATGCGTCGCCGCCTCGAACATCATGATCGTGCGATGTACGGCCGCGGCGTCGCGCCACGTGTCGGGAAATACCACGGCGACGACGTCAGCGCCGCGTTGCCGCAGCCGCAGCGCCGCCGCGTCGAGTCCGTCGCGCGTAGCCCTGTCCACCTGCGTCCACGGGAAACCGCCGAGCCACGCGAGCCGCGGTGCAGTCCCGCGCGAGGCGACGTTCGCCGAGACGCAGCCGGGATCGGCGATCGCAGCCGTCAGCCGCGCGACATCGGCGACGCTTCGCGCGAACGCGCCGATCTGGTCGAGTGTCTCGCTGAATACGTGCACGCCCGCCGCAGGAATCGTGCCTCCGGTCGGCTTGAATCCGACCACGCCGCAAAAGGCCGCGGGACGGATCACCGAGCCGTTCGTCTGCGTGCCGATCGCGCCGGCGACGTGCCCCGCTGCCACCGCCGCGGCCGAACCGGACGACGAGCCGCCGGGCGTGTGTCTCGCATTCCACGGGTTCTTCGTCTTTCCGGGATGGAAATACGCGAACTCCGTCGTCACGGTCTTGCCGAAGACGTAGCCGCCGGCGCGTCCGAGCCGGGCCACGCATTCGGCATCGTTCTGTGGCCGATGGCCGGCATAGATCGGCCGATCCCATTTGCGTCGGCATGCCGGCGGTCGCGATGATGTCCTTCACCCCGATGCCGATGCCGCGCAACGGGCCGCGGTTCGACGCCTTCGCGCATCGCAGCGATCGGCGGCCGCGCGCACGTGCAGCGGGCTCGAGATGCGCCCACGCCTCGATCGTCGCGTCGGTCGCATTGACCCGCGCAAGCTCGGCATCGGCGAGCGTTCGCGCCGTGATCCGGCCCCCGGAAATCGCGTCGGCCGCCTCCACGAGGCTCCATGAATGCAATGGTTTGCCGGCTCACGTCAATGTCCATCACGAACGGGCTCGCGGCGCACGAGCGGGGGGCGCGCCGCTTTGACAGGCTCGCGCAGGAACAGCGTCTGCAGATCGTTCAGGAACCGCCGGCCGAGCGGCGTCGGGTCGAATCGTCGTCGGGTCGCGCGCGAGGAGCCCGCGCGCGCTCGGCGAGCGCGAGCTCGCGTTCGATCAATGCCAGCGGGTAACCGGTGCGCTCGGCGAACAGCTGCGCCGGAACGCCATCGGTCAGTCGCAACGCGTTCAGCATGAATTCGAAACCGACATCGTTGCGGCTCACTTCGCCATCCTCCAGCAGCGGCGCGCCTGACGCGACCTTTTCCAGATACTGCTGCGGCTGCTTGTAGCGCACCTGCCGCACGATGCGGTCCGGAAACGAGAGCTTGGAATGCGCGCCCGCGCCAATGCCAAGGTAGTCGCCGAACCGCCAGTAGTTGAGATTGTGCCGGCATTCGCGGCCGGACTGCGCGAACGCCGAAGTCTCGTAGTGGCGATAGCCGGCGCCGTCGAGCTGCGCATGCACGGCGTCCTCGATGTCGGCCGCCGCATCCTCGTCGGGCAGCGGCGGCGGATGGCGATGGAACAGCGTGTTCGGCTCGAGCGTCAGATGGTAGAACGACAGGTGCGGCGGCGCGAAGCGCGAGCGCGGCCGCGACGTCCGACCTGCGCCTCGTCCACCGTCTGCCGCGGCAGCGCGTACATCAGGTCGAGGTTCACGTTGCCGAACAGGTCGAGCGCCGCCTCGGCCGCCGTGCGCGCCTCGGCCGCGTCATGGACGCGGCCGAGCGCCTGCAGATGCTTCGGATCGAAGCTCTGGATTCCGAGCGAGAGCCGATTCACGCCCGCGGCCTCGAACCCGGCAAACTTCGCGCGCTCGAACGTGCCCGGATTCGCTTCGAGCGTGATTTCGGCATCCGGCGCGAGCGGAACGCGCGCGCGAACGGCCGCAGAGCAATCGATCGATCGCCGCGGCCGAAAAAAGGCTCGGCGTGCCGCCGCCGACGAATATCGATCCCGACCCTGCGCCCCCAGATCGACGGCAGCGCGAACTCGAGGTCGGCGAGCAGCGCGTCGACATACTCGGCTTCCGGAATCTCGCCCCTCGCCTCGTGCGAATTGAAGTCGCAGTACGGGCACTTGCGCACGCACCAGGGCATGTGAATGTACAGCGACAGCGGCGGCGGCGCCGCGAAATGCGGACGCGAGAGCGCGCCGGCATCGATGCGTCGACGAGCGGTCATTCCCCGCCCTGGAGGCGTTCGATCAGCGCCCGCATCGCCTTGCCGCGATGCGACCGCTCGTTCTTGCGATCGAGCGGCAGCTCGGCGCCGGTCATTCCGGTCGCGCCGTCCTCGAAGTGAGGGTCGTAGCCGAAGCCGCCGGTGCCGCGCGCCGCGTCGATGATCGTGCCGTGCCACGCGCCTTCGGCGATGATCGGCTCCGGGTCGTCGGCGTGGCGGACGAGCGCCAGCACGCACGCGTAATGCGCGCGCCGGTCGGCGACGCCTGCGAGCGCCGCGATCAGCTTCGCATTGTTGCGGGCGTCGGACCTGGGCTCGCCCGCGTAGCGCGCGCACTGCACGCCGGGCGCGCCGCCGAGCGCGCCACGCAGAGGCCGGAATCGTCGGCCAGCGCGGGCAACTTCGCATGCGCGCTCGCGTGCCGCGCCTTGGCGAGCGCATTCTCGACGAACGTCGCATGCGGCTCGTCGGCCTCGGCGATGCCGAGCTCCGCTTGCGCGATCACCTCGATGCCCAGCGGCGCCAGCAGCCGCCGGAATTCGCGCAGTTTGCCTTCGTTGCCCGACGCGAGCACGAGGCGCGCGGATGGACAACGCGGTCGTCATCCATCCAGCGCGGCTTTCTGCGCCGCGATCAGCGCGCGCATGCCCTTTCTCGGCGAGCGCGACCAGCGCATCCATTTCGTCGCGCGTGAACGGCGCGCCCTCGGCCGTGCCCTGCAACTCGACGAATCCGCCGGCGCCCGTCATCACGACGTTCATGTCGGTGTCGCACGCGGAATCCTCGGCATAGTCGAGATCGAGCAGCGGCACGCCGTCGACGATGCCGACCGACACCGCGGCGACGAAATCGCGCAGCGGCTTTCCGGCGACGAGCCGGTGCGCCCTGCACCAGCGAAACGCGTCGTGCAGCGCGACGCACGCGCCGGTGATCGACGCGCAGCGCGTGCCGCCGTCGGCCTGCAGCACGTCGCAGTCGAGCTTGATCGTCCGCTCGCCGAGCGCGGTGAGATCGGTCACGGCGCGCAGGCTGCGGCCGATCAGGCGCTGGATTTCCTGCGTGCGGCCCGACTGCCTGCCGTCGGCGGCTTCGCGCCGCGTCCGCGTGTTGGTGGCGCGCGGCAGCATTCCGTATTCGGCGGTGAGCCAGCCCTGCCCCTTGCCCTTGAGGAACGCCGGCACGCCCTCCTCGACGCTTGCCGTGCATAGCACTTTCGTGTCGCCGGCCTCGATCAGCACCGAGCCTTCGGCGTGTTTCGTGTAGCGGCGGATGATCCGGAGCGGCGCGCAGCGCGTCGGCGGGTCGGCCGGAGGAACGAACGCTCATTCGCACAATTATAGCGGTGTCGTTGCCGGTTCAGATCGCGTGCCGAATGCGCCACCAGCGCGCGGTCGCTTCGAGACCCTCGGCCAGCGAGTGCCGGGGGCGCCAGCCCGTCGCCGCGCAAAACGACGACGCGTCGACTTCCAGCGAATTCACCAGACGCTCGACCATCGCGCCGCGCCCCGCGGCGATCGCCGCGAGTTTGAGGAGCGGTACCGGAATCGTGCGCAAACGCGCCGGGACGCCGAGCGCCGCGGCGATCGCCCGAACCAGGTCCGGCACCGACACGCTCTCGCGATCGGCGACGAAGTGGACGCCGCGCGGCGGCTCGGGGGCGTCGAGCGCCGCGTCGATCGCGTCGATCGAGATTGCCGAGGCCGAGCACGCTGCGGCGGTTGTCAATCGCACCCACCGGCAAGGCGCGTCCGCGCGCGATCTCGTCGAACAGCGTCGAGAAGATTTCCACCGACGCCGGCGCCGTACACCAGCGGCAGTCTCAGGATCAGGGGCGCGAGCGACGTTCCGGCGCACATCCCGGCGAGCTCGCGCTCGGCGTCGAGCTTGCTCCTTGCATACGCGTCGTGCGGGGCCGGGGCGTCGTCGGGCACCAATGGCCGGCCGGGCGGCGTGCGCTCGCCGTTGACCTTGACCGTGCTCGCGAACACCAGTCGCGCAACACCCGCGCGGATCGCCGCGTGTGCGAGTCGCCGGGTGGCGACGACGTTCGCCGCGCGATATTCGCCGTCCGGGTCGGCCGCGGTCTCGCGCAGCACGTGGGCACGCCCCGCGAGATGCACGACGGCCGTCGCGCCGCCCAACAGCGCTTCGAGCTCGTCGTCCGCAGCCGTCGCGAGGTCGCGCGACCGCGTGATGCCCGGCCGGCAGCACGGTGACGGCGTCGCGCTGGCGGACGAGCGCCCGGAACAGTCGCCCGCTTCGCTGAAAGTGGGCGACGAGCGCGTGGCCGATGAATCCGCCGGCACCGGTCACCACGACCAGTCCGTCCCTCATCGTTGCGCTCCTTTCAGAACCATCGCCAGCCGTGCTTGTTGTAGAAGCGGAAGCCGCTCTTCACGAACCAGTAGATGTGCGCCAGGCCCTTGCCCGCCGCGTTCCCGCCGTGATGCACCGCGCGGAACGGACGGCAGATAGACGGTCTGCGTGACGCGGTTCAGCCGCACGCTCCAGTCGAAATCCTCGAAGTACAGGAAATACTTCGGGTCGAAGCCGCCCGTCTGGTCGATCGCCTTGCGCTTGACGAGCATGCAGCAGCCCGACATCACCGGCAATCCGAGCACCGGCTTGTCGCTCGCGGGATCGATGTAATCGCGCAGCTCGTAGCGATCGAGACGCCTCCTGAACAGGCGCCGGACGAAGCGCGGCGCGAAGCCGCGCAGGAAGAGATCGAACACCGCGGGATAGCGCTTGCAGATGAAGTCCGGCGTGCCGTCAGGGCGTGTGACCGCGGGCGCTGCGGCACCGACGTCCGGATGCACGTCGAGCCAGCGCACCGCATTGGCGATCGCGTCGCTCGCGACCTCGACGTCGGGATTGAGCACGAGCTGGTAGTCCGCGCCCGTGCCGTGCAGCATCAGGTTGTGCGCGATGCCGTACCCGATGTTGAGGTGCCCATGCAGATAGGTGACCTGAATCCCCGAATCCGCGAAGCGCGCCTTGCCGAGCCGGGTCACCTCTTCGGCGACCCTGCGGTCCTCGCTGTTGTCGATCAGCGCCACGGCCACGCTCTTGATGCACCCGTCCTCGCGCGCGGCGCCGATTGCGAGCGCAAGCTTGCGCAGGCACCGCTCGAGCAGCTCGGTGTCGGGGCGGAACGTGACGACGCTGACCGTCAGCGAGGAAGGCAGCACGACGCGGCGTTGGGGGCGGTGGGAGCGGTGGAGGCGACGGGTAAGGTCCGGTGGCCATTGGGTCGCCGGCATGGCGGAAGACAGGCGGATTGCGCACCGTCAGGTAGAATCCTCGGAGAATCGCGCGATCGCGTCAACCGCTGCGCACCGCATCTCGTCTTCGCCCCGCTCCCGCAGATGAGTGCCGCTCCCGCATCGCCGCAGAGGTACCCCGCGGACGCGCTCACGGCATTCGCAACGGCGCTGCTCGAGCACGCGGGCTTGCGTAGCGACATGGCGGGCGACGTCGCCGACGTCCTGGTCGCCGGCGACATGCTTGGCCACACGACGCATGGACTCGCGCTGCTCGCGCCCTATCTCGCCGAGATCGAAAAAGGCGCGATGGCGAAGGACGGCGCGCCGACCGTCCTGAATTCGCGGCCGGCCGCGCAGACGTGGGACGGCCACCGGCTGCCTGGGCCGTGGCTCACGCTGCGCGCACTCGATGCGGCGCAGGCGATGGCCGCGACCCACGGCACGGGCACCGTCGTCATCCGCCGCTCGCATCACATCGCCTGCCTCGCCGCGTATCTGCTGCGCGCGACCGAGCGCGGACGAATTGCGATCGTCGAAAGCTCGGACCCGATCGTCGCCGCCGTCGTCCCGCATGGCGGACTGACGCCGATCGTGACGCCCAATCCGATCGCCGCGGGGCTGCCGACATCGGGTGATCCGATCCTGATCGATGTTTCGACGTCGATCACCAGCATGGGCTTTGCAAGGCAGGAGATGAACGCGGGCCGCAAGCTGCCGGGACCGTGGCTCATCGACCACGCGGGGAACGCGACCGACGACCCGGGGGCGCTCTTCGACGAGCCAAAGGGCGCGCTGCTGCCGCTGGGCGGCCTCGACGCCGGCTACAAGGGCTTCGGGCTCGCGCTGCTGATCGAAGCGATGACCGCGGGCCTCGCGGGTCTCGGCCGTGCCGATCCCGTCGAAGGCTGGGGCGGGACGGTGTTCGTGCAGGTGCTCGATCCGGAAGCGTTCGGCGGGCTCGAAGCGTTCCGGCGCCAGATGGACCACATGGTGCGCGCGGCGCACGATTCGAAGCCGCGACCGGGTATCGAGCGCGTGCGGATGCCGGGGGAAGCGGGGCTGCGCCGGATGCGCGAAGCGCGCGAGCGCGGCGTTGCGCTTTATCCGACGATCATGCCCGCTCTCGCGCCATGGGCGCAGCGGCTCGCGGTGCCTCTGCCACCCGTCTGCTGAGCGGCCCGCAGCGAGCGGGATCCTTGCCATGGCTTGATCCGTATCAAGAATCGGAGGTTGCCGAAGTTGCAGACTACAAACCACTCGATCAAGCAGAATCCAGTCCCACCGTGGCTGCCATCCACCCCGCAACGCCGCGTCTCGATAGCGGCGACCAGTTCCCGCGACTCGCGCGGGAGTACCGGACGCTCGCCGCGATGGTCTGGATCTACTGTCACGATCTGCACGGCGAGGACGACGGCCCCTGCGACGAGTGCAGCGAGCTTCTCGGTTACGCCGCTCGGCGGATCGACCGCTGCGTATTCGGCGAAGACAAGCCCACCTGCGCGAACTGCACCGTCCATTGCTACAACGCGGCGATGCGCGAGCGTGTCCGAGTCGTCATGCGCTACGCCGGTCCGCGGATGCTGCTGCGGCACCCGCTGCTCGCGGCAGCGCATCTGCGCGACGGTCGCCGCCCCGCTCCTAGCCTCCCGGCCGGGTCGACCACGGGCAAGGCGTGCGCGCGGTTGACCACCGACACTTTGCCGGGCAACTGATCCGGATTCGCGATGCTCAGCGGACCCGCCCGGCCACGGCGCGGGGCATTCCGGCCAGGTCGCGCACGGCGACAAGCTGGGTGAATCCCGCCGCGTCCATTGCGGCGCGCACCGCATCCGCCTGATCGTAGCCGTGCTCGATGGCGAGCGCGCCGCCACGCACGAGTCGATCGGGCGCGCCCGCGACGATCGCCCGGATCGCCTCGAGGCCGCTCCTGCCGGGCGTCAGGGCCGGTTGCGGCTCGAAGCGCACGTCGCCCTCCGCGAGATTCGGGTCCAGCGCCGCCACATAGGGCGGATTGCTGACGATCAGATCGAAGGTCGCGCCGTGTGAAGGCGCGGGCAGGCCGGCGTACCAATTCGACTCGACGAACTCGACGTTCCGTATCGCCAGTCGCCGCGCATTGTCGCGGGCGATCGAGAGCGCAGTGGCCGACGTGTCGGTGGCGAGCACCCGCGCCCGCGGGCGCTCGTGCGCAAGCGCAAGCGCAATCGCCCCGCTGCCGGTGCCGAGATCGAGCACGCGCAGCTCGCGATCCGCCGGCACGTGGGACAGCGCCAGCTCGACGAGCGTCTCGGTTTCCGGGCGCGGGATCAGCACGGCGGGCGAAACGGCGAGCGCAAGCCCCCAGAATTCGCGCACGCCCGTGAGATAAGCGACCGGCTCTCCGGCATGGCGGCGCGCGGCCAGCGCGGAAAAGAGATCGGACTGTTCCCGCGACAGCGCGTCGCTCGCATGCGCGACCAGCCACGCCCGGCCCTTTCCGACCACGTGCGCGAGCAGGACCTGCGCGTCGAGGGGAACGAGGCCGCTCGCCCCGAGCGCACCGCGGATCGTGCGGACCTGCGTCACGGCCGCGCACGCTTGCCCGGAATTTCGGCTGCGTAAATGCGCAGTCGCTGTCCGTAATAGCGGCCCCACCCTGACGCGGCCATCCCCGCCTTCATCAACACGCGTTGCGATGCGGCGTTGTCCGGGTGTGTGATGCCGATGATCCGGTAGAGTCCCACGTCGTCGAAGCCGTAGCGGACGAGCTCCCGCGCGCCCTCGGTCGCGAACCCGAGGCCCCAGGCCTCGGGCAGGAGGCGGTAACCAACCTCGACTTCCACCGTTCTCGGGATGTACTTCAGGCTGAGCCAGCCGACAAAGGCGCCGGTATCGCGACGCGACGCGCGCCACGTTCCAAGGCCCGGGTAGCGGCGATAATTCCGCGAGATGCGCCGCATCACTGTCGCGACATGCGCGCGCGTGGACGGCTTTCCACCGCTGATGTAACGCATCACGCGCGGATCCCGATCGAGCCGGTAAACGTCATCGAAGTCGCTCGCGACGAATTCGCGCAAATCGAGGCGAAGCGTCGACAGCCACGGGGACGGCGCCGTCGGCGTCATTGGGTAACCTCCGCCAGGCTTGCCCACTGCGTGGGCTGCGCCTCCCCCCTCCCGAGGAGGGGGCGAGCGCCTTCGGGCGGCCGCGCGGCGCTGGTATGTTGTCCACTCACGAGATGACTCCGGGAATGGACACCGACGGAATCCGGGAGAGGGTCGCCGCGGCGCGCTTGAGGCGACGTCCTCGGCAATGAGATTGGCGCCCGCGACCGGGGCTCAAGGTCGGGACGCTAGCCTGGGGCCGGCTTCGCCGTGTCCTCGCAGGCACCAGCGTGGCGATGAGCACCGGCTCCGAGGCTCCCGATTTCCTCCGTCGCCAGGAGGTCGTATGCGCTGCGCCGGAATCGACATCGCATCCGAAACGCACGTGCTTGCCATCGTCGGCGCCGCCGCCGCCGTGGAGGTCAAGGCCACGTCCTTTGCCGAAGACGCCGCCGGTTACCAGAAAGCGCTGGCGCTGCTCGGCACCCCGGGCGAGGTGCTGATCGCGATGGAAGCGACCGGGAATTCCTGGAAGAACCTGTTCGCTGCCCTGGCCGCCGCTGGCCACAGCATCGCCTTGCTCAATCCGCTGCGCACGCATCGCTTCGCCGGCGAAGATCTCGAGCGCAGCAAGACCGCCGCCATCGACGCGCTCGGCATCGCCCGCTTCGCCGCCCCAAAACGACCCGCGCCCACGCGCTTGCCCGATGCGGCCACCGAGGCGCTGCGTGAACTGTTGCGCCTGCGCGAGCGGCGGCGGCAAGACTTCGGGGATCGCGTGCGCCAATTGCACCGCCGGGTCGATCTCGGCTTCCCCGAATTCACCCGCTCCGTGCGCAGCCTCGACCGCGAGCTCGCCAGCGCCATCCGGCACGACTACCCCACCGCCGCCTTCCACGGCGTTTCCGTCAGGCGCTTGGCCGGCTTGCGCTACGACGGCCGCCACCAGGTCGGGCTGGAGCTTGCGCGCGCGCGCATCGAGGCGGCGCGTCGCTCGGTCGGCCGCCATCACAGCGCCGCCTACCGCGTGCAAGTCCGCTCCGCCCGCCAAGACCTCGTCACGCTGCGCCGGCGCTTGCGCGAGCTCGATCACGACATCGAAACCAAATTGAACGAGCATGCGGTCGGCCGCTTGCTCACCACCATCGATGGCATTGGCCCCAACACCGCCGCCTTCGTCATCGCCGAAGTCGGCGACCCGGGCATTGTTCAAAAGCGCTGGCTCGCTCGCCGCCTACGTCGGCGCCATCCCCGGACTTAAACCATCGGGTAAACGCAACTACCCCCGCGCCGCATTGACCTCGATCGGCAATGCCCGCTTGCGCGCCGCCCTCCGGATGCCAACACTGACCGCGGTGCGCTTCAATCCGTGGCGGCGCGCGCATTATCAGCGCCTCCGAGCCCGTGGCAAGTTGCCAAAGATCGCCTTGATGGCATGCAGGCACAAACTTCTGTTCGCCCTCTACGCGCTGGCCAAGCATCGCCGGCCATTCATCGCCACACTCGATGCCCCGCCCGCCTCGACAGCAAGACACCGCTTGACAAGGATCACGGTATCTCATTGGTCGCCGTCCGCGAGCTCCGCGAGCTGCTCCGCCTGATGCTCCTGGGCGAGTGCGGTGACGAGCTCGTCGAGGTCCCCGTCCATGATCGCGTCGATCTTGTAGAGCGTCAGATTGATCCGGTGGTCGGTGACGCGTCCCTGCGGGAAGTTGTAGGTGCGGATGCGCTCGCTGCGGTCGCCCGACCCGACGAGGCTCTTCCGATGCGCGGCCTCCTTCGCCTGCCGCTCCGAGCGTTCCTTGTCCAAGAGCCTGGAGGCGAGCACCGCCATCGCCTGCGCGCGGTTGCGGTGCTGCGAGCGGTCGTCCTGGCATTCGACGACGATCCCCGTCGGCAGATGCGTGATGCGCACCGCCGAGTCGGTCTTGTTCACGTGCTGCCCGCCGGCACCCGATGCGCGGAACGTGTCGACCCGGATCTCGGCGGGATTGATGTTTATGTCGGCGATGGGATCGGCCTCCGGCATCACGGCGACCGTGCACGCCGATGTGTGGATGCGTCCCTGCGCTTCGGTCTCGGGCACACGCTGCACACGGTGGCCGCCCGATTCGAACTTGAGCTTCGAATACGCGCCGGCGCCGACGATGCGCATGATGATTTCCTTGTACCCGCCGAGCTCGGCCGGCGACTCCGATACGATGTCGACCCGCCACCGCTGGCGTTCGGCATAGCGCGTGTACATGCGGAACAGCGCCCCCGCGAAGAGCGCGGACTCGTCGCCTCCCGTGCCGGCGCGGATTTCGACGAAGACGTTGCGCTCGTCGTTGGGATCGACCGGGAGCAGCATCTTCGTGAGCCTGCCTTCGAGCGCGGCCATTCGCGTCGTCGCGGCAACGCGCTCCTCGTCGGCGAACGCCCGCATTTCCGGATCGCGCGCCAGCTCGTCGGCGGCACCGACGTCACCTTCGGCGGCGAGATAATCACGAAAGCCCACGACGACCGGCTCGATCTCGGAGCGTTCCTTCGTCAACGCGCGATAGCGGTCCAAGTCGCGCACGGCCTCGCCCGACGACAGCGTGACGTCGAGTTCGGTGAGCCTGCGCGCGAGCGCGTCGAGCTTGTGGCGGAGAGAGGCTTTCATCGCTGGGAATTCACGTTTTGCGGGATCGACGGACGGTCGTTGCGTCGATGCGTCGGTCCCGCGAAAGCGGGAATCCACCGTCGTTACCGGCGCCAAGACGCTGGGCCCCCGCTTGCGCGGGGACGTCGAAGCGCTCCGCTAATGCCCGTCCGCGTCGGGGATGCGGTAGATCTTCTCGAACATCGCGACCAGCTCGGCGCGCTCGGCGTCGCCGGCCTGGTTCAGCGCCTGCGTCGGCGCGTGCAGGAACTTGTTGGTGAGGCCGCGGGCGAGCGCCTCCAGCACCTGCTCCGGCGGCGTGCCGTTGGCGAGCAGCTTGCGCGCCCGCTCGAGCTCGCCGGCCCGCAGCTGCTCGTGATGGCCGTGCAGCGCGGTGATCGTCGGCACGACCGCTCGGCCTTCGAGCCAGCGCAGGAAGCTCTGCGCCTGCGCCGCGATCATCTCCTCGGCCTGCGCCACGGCTTCCTTGCGAATCTGCAGGTTGTCCTTGACGATGTTCGATAGGTCATCGACGCTGTAGAGGAACACGTCGTCGAGCTCGGAGGCCTCGGGTTCGACGTCGCGCGGCACCGCGAGGTCGACTAGGAAGATCGGCGCGTGCCGCCGCGCTTTCACGACGCGTTCGAGCAATCCCTTGCCAAGGATCGGCAGCGTGCTCGCCGTGCAGGTGACGATGATGTCGAACTCGGGCAGCCGGTCCGGCATTTCGTTCAGCGTGATCGCCTCGGCGGAAAAACGCGCGGCGAGCTCGCGGCCGCGCTCGAGCGTTCGGTTGGCGATCGTCATCGATTTCGGCTGCCGGGCGGCGAAGTGCGTGGCGGTGAGGTCGATCATCTCGCCCGCGCCGATGAAGAGCACGCGTTGCTGCCCGATCGACGGAAAGATGCGTTCGGCGAGCTTCACCGATGCCGCCGCCATTGAGATCGATGCGCTGCCGATATCGGTCTGCGTGCGGACGTCCTTCGCCACCGCGAACGTGCGCTGGAACAGCCGGTTCAGCACGAGCCCGAGCGTCCCTGCCGATTCGGCATGGCGCACCGCCTGTTTCATCTGACCCAGGATCTGCGGCTCGCCCAGCACCATCGAGTCGAGCCCGCTCGCTACCCTGAAGGCGTGCGTGACCGCCTTTTCCCGGGGCAGCGTATAGACGTAGGGGGACAGCGAATCTTTCCGCATGCGGTGGAAGTCTTCGAGCCAGTGCACGACGGGCTGCGGGTCGGGTCCATGGACGTAGAGCTCGGTCCTGTTGCACGTCGACAGGATCGCCGCTTCCTTGACCTTGGGCCGGGTCAGCAGATCACGCAACGCATGCCCGAGCGCGTCCGGCGAGAACGCAACCTGCTCCCGCACGTCGAGCGGCGCGGTCGCGTGGTTCAAGCCGAGGGCGTAGAGGGACATGGGCAGAATTCCGCTTGCTGCGGCATTTTAGCCTACGCGCCCGGACTTACCAGGGCAAGACCTTGATTTCGGTCAGAAAAGAGCTAATCGGCCCCGGCGTTCCCTCCCGCGCGCCAATCCCCCCTGCCGGCCGTATCCGTCAAGCGACTACGAAGTCAACGACGAGCTCCGTCGCTTCATCAACGCTCGATCGCCCGTAATAGACGTCGCGCAGCCCGATCACGTAGCCCGTCATTGCCCGCAGCGCGAGCGTTCGAATCCGATCCGGTGTTTCGGTCGCCCCCACGACGGAACGTACGAGGTCACGGATCGCCTCGAGCGTGCCGTCGATATTGGCCTGGACCATGGCGTGGTCTTCTTCGACCCAGAACCACAGATATCCGAGATAGGCCTGGACGAGCTTGAGGCGCGGCACGTCGAGCGCGTAGAGCCGGCGCGCGACGTCGGTCAGGCGGCGCCTCAACCCGCTCTTCAGCGTAACGGCGTGCTGCAGCACGTCGAGCCTCGTGGCGCGATCCTGTTCGAAGAGCAGGAGGAGGATCGTCGCCTTGCCGCCGACTGATTTGACGACGGCGGCCTTGGTGACACCGGCATCCCGCGCGAGGTCGTCGAGATGCAGCGCTTCGAAGCCGTCGGCGAGGATCCGGCGGTGGGCAGCCTCGAGGATCCGCCGCCGCGTGTCGTTTCCCCGCAATACGTGGATCGAATCCGGGCGCACACGCCCGCGCTTGCCCCGCACCACGACGCTCATCACGTTCGTCCCCCGAAAGGTGCCGTTAAAAACCAGTATACCTTGTTCACTGTTTCCGGTATTGGTATACTGTGGTCACTATTATGATAGTACCGTTTTGCGTGGACCCCGCCGCTCCCACGAGGATCGCGGAGGGCACCTGCGTGGAGAAAAGACATCATGCTGGCCCAGGTACGGCGACGAGTGCTCGCCGATAGACTCGCCATCGAAGACGCGGCGGCCGTCGCCGCCCATAACGCCCGCGCGGCCGAATCGCTCCGACTGCGCACCGAGTTCGGTGCTTTGCCGTACGAAGGGGACATCGAGCATGCACCGGTCGTGCTGCTGGTCGCAAACCCCACCTATGACCGGACGGCCGTCCCGCTGGACTACGCGTTCTCCCACCGCGGCTGGCCGCTCGCATTCCTGCACCCGGACGCGCCCGTTCGTCTGCGCGCCATCTGGCGCGCTCGGCTCGCGAGCCTGATCGAAGCCTTCGGCGCACAGCACGTGGCGAACAGCGTAGCGGCCCTGCCGCTCACGCCCTGGGCGAGCGCGAGCTTCGACGAATCGCTGCGCCTGCCGAGCCGCGCCCGGATGCTGGATCTCGCCAGTGCGGCCGCGAATCGCGGTGCGCTGCTGATCGTCACGAGCAGCGACGAGCAGTGGACCGAGGCGCAGGAGGTTGCAGACCTCGGATGCGATCGCCGGTTCCACGCGCGGTCCTGGCAGGCAACGCACGTGAGCCTCGACAATCTCGGTGCCTCCTCCTGGCACGCCGCCTGCAGGCAAATCGAGGCGCACCACTGGAGCCGGCTCGCGATCTGACTCGTCGCCTGCGTCGCTGCGTGCAAGTGGAGCGGTGGAAGCTTCGCGCCTCGGGTCACGCCGAACGCTAGGCCTTGATGAACTCCTGCTTGCCGCCGAGCCAGCGGGCGAGGTGCTTCTCCGCGGCGACCGGGTCCTTCTGCAACAATTCGTCCGCGGCATCACGCGCCTGCTCGATCAGCGCGATGTCGCGCTCCAGATCGGCGAAGCGCAACAGCGGCACGCCGGATTGCCGTGCGCCCAGGAATTCGCCTGGACCGCGAATCGCGAGATCGGCGCGCGCGATCTCGAAACCGTCGGTGGTCTCGTAGATCACCTTGAGTCGCGCCTTGGCGGAATCGGTCAGTGGCTCCTCGAACAGCAGATAGCAGGTGCTCTCGGCAGCACCGCGGCCGACGCGGCCACGCAATTGGTGCAGCTGCGCGAGGCCGAAACGCTCCGCGTGCTCGATCGCCATCAGCGACGCGTTGGGCACGTCGACGCCGACTTCGATCACCGTCGTCGCGACCAGCACGTTGACGGCGCCAGCGACGAACTCCGCCATCACCGCGCCCTTGTCGTCGGGCTTCATGCGACCGTGCAGGAGCCCCACCCTCAACTCGGGCAGCGCCGAGGTGAGCTCGCCGTGCAGCGCGACGGCGGTTTGCAGCTCGAGCTTTTCGGACTCCTCGATCAGCGGACAGACCCAGTAGGCCTGACGCCCCTCGGCGCAGGCACGCCGCACGCGCTCGATCACTTCGGCACGCCGCTTGTTGTTGACGAGTCGCGTCGCGACGGGGTTGCGCCCGGGCGGCATCTCGTCCAGCACCGAGACGTCGAGATCCGCATAGAACGTCATCGCGAGCGTGCGCGGGATCGGGGTCGCGCTCATCATCAGCTGGTGCGCTTCACCCATCGCCTTGCCGCGCAGCTTCAGCCGCTGCGCCACGCCGAACCGATGCTGTTCGTCGACGATCGCGAGCCCGAGCCGCGGCAGCGCCACCTCATCCTCGAACAGCGCGTGCGTCCCGATCGCGAACATCGCCTCGCCGCTACCGATCGCCGCGAGCGCTTTGCGACGAGCCTTCGCGGGCAGCCCGCCCGACAGCCACGCAACTTCGACCGGCAGGCCTGCGAGCCATTGCCCGAGCTTCCGATAATGCTGCTCGGCGAGAATTTCCGTCGGCGCCATGAATGCGACCTGCCGGCCGCTCTCGATCGCCTGCAGCGCGGCCAGCGCGGCGACGATCGTCTTGCCGCTGCCGACGTCACCCTGCAGCAGGCGCTGCATCGGCGTCGCTCGCTTCAAGTCACGGCGGATCTCCTGCCATACACGCTGCTGTGCCCGCGTCATCTCGAACGGAATTCGCGCGAGCAGCGCCCCGGTGAGCGTGCCCGTGCCGGTCAGGACCGGCGCGCGCTTGGCCGCGCGCGCCCTGCGATGCGCCTTGAGCGAGAGTTGCTGCGCGACCAGCTCGTCGAACTTGAGGCGCGTCCACGCGGGGTGCGTACGCTCGTCGAGCGCACGCTGGGTGAGCTCGCTCTGTCGCGGCGGGGGCGCATGAAGAAAGCGGACGGCCTCGCCGAATGTCCAAAGATGCCGACGTTCCAGCAGCCATTCCGGCAGCGTTTCCGCCGTCAGTGCGGGATCGGCGGCTAGCGCGCGGCTCGCGACCTTGCGCAACGTCTCCTGCGCGAGCCCCGCCGTCGTCGGGTACACGGGCGTCAGGCGATCAGGCAGCGGCGTGCCGGGTTCGATCGCTTTGAACTGGGGGTGCACGATCTCGCGGCCAAGAGGGCCCTCGCGCACGTCTCCGAATACGCGTATGCGCTTGCCCGGCGCGAGAACTTTCTGCTGGCTCGGATAGAAGTGGAAGAAGCGAAGCACGAGCTGCGCGCGCCCGCTGTCGCCGTCATCGGTGAGCGAGCTTACGAGCTGGCGTCGGGGTCGGTACTGGATCTCCGTGCGCAAGACGGTGCCCTCCGCCTGTTGGGAAACCCCCGCTTTGAGCGCCGCGAGCGGCACGACGCGCGTGTGGTCCTCGTAGCGCAGCGGCAGGTGCAGCACCACGTCCTGATCGCGACTGATCCCGAGCTTCGCGAGCAGATCCGCCAAGCCCCGGCCGGCGGGCTTCGGCTTTTCCGCCGCGGCCGCAGGTTTCCCCGGCGATATCAGATCGGCAGTCGTGCCGCCACTCCCGGATTCACGCTTTCGGCCGGTCAATTTCTTCAGGGCACGTCAGCAAACGACAATGGCAAGCGCGGGACGGAGACCGAATGCGCGCCCACGCTCACGGCGCGCCGTCGGCTATCTCGAAAGCGCGAGCACGCCCTCGACTTCGAGGCGCGCCGCCTTCGGCAGCGCTGCCACCTGATAGGTCGCGCGCGCCGGATAGGGCGGCTTGAAGTACGTCGCCATGATCTCGTTCACCTTCGCGAAATCGGCGAGATCGGCGAGAAGCAGCGTGAGTTTCACGACGTCGTCGAGCTCGCCGCCTGCCGCTTGCGCCACCGCGCGCAGGTTGCGAAAGACCTGATGCGCCTGCGCTTCGATCCCGTCGGCGAGGCTTGCGGTCGTGGGATCCAGGCCGAGCTGACCGGACAGGTAGACCGTGTCCCCAACGCGCACGCCCTGCGAATACGGGCCGAGCGCCGCCGGCGCGCGCTTCGAGGTGATGGCTTCCTTGCTCATTGCGTCCTCCAGTACCCCGATTCAGACCCTCGCTTCGCCCAGGTTTCGGTCTCCCGAATCGTCGGCGACGCAAAATGTAGCATGGACGCGTCTCAGTGCTCGACTTCGTAACCTGCTTCGATCCAGGCATCGATGCCGCCCGCCAGCGGCCGCACGCGCTTGAAGCCATGCTGGATCAGCGCTTTCGCCACCTTGGCCGCCGTGGCCTCGTTCGGGCAGGCGCAGTAGACGACCACTTCGGTTTCCGGCTCGATGGCGAGAAGGTCGACCTTGATGTTGTTGGAATCGACCGTCACGGCGCCGGGAATGCGCCCGGTGACGGCCTGCGAGATCGGCGAACGCACGTCGATCACCTTGGTCGACTGCCCTTCGGTCGCCAGCAGATCACGCAACTCGTCGACCGTCATCCGGTCGATCCGCAACTGGCGGATGAACCGTTGGCGCTGCACCCACTTCACGATCACGTAGACGACGAACGCCGCGACGATCAGGACGATCCCGATCTCCCCCATCGCTTCCAATACCGCCAGCACGTCGTTGACGGCGTCGCGGAACACGTAGCCGAGGGCAATCGCGACCCCGGACCACAGCGCCGCGCCGATCGCGTCGAAGAGAACGAAACGCCACGGCGGAAGATGCACGATCCCCGCCATCGCAGTTGCGACCGAGGCGAATCCAGGAACGAATTTAGCGACCATCAGCGACGGAGCGCCCCACCGCGCGAAGATCGCTTCGGTCTGGCGCACGCACGAATCAGGCGACAGCGACATCCGGCAGAGCGTTTTCAGCACCCGCCCACCGAGCCGGCGTCCGGCGATATACCAGGTGATGTTGCCGATGACCGAAGCCGCCACCGCGGTCGCGAGCAGCCCAAGAAGCGTATAGGGACTGCGCGCGGCGAGGGCGCCCGTGACGATCAACGTCGGATAGGCCGGCACCGGCAGGCCGACCTGCAACAACAGGACGTTGACGAATACAAGGGCGAGCCCGTAATGCTGGACGAGGTCGATCAATTGGCTCATGGAAGCGGCTTTCGGTGTAACCCGGCACACCCAGATGGGGTTGCCCCGCGTTGTTTCCACCCCGTTGGCGACAGGGTGTCCAAGTTTACGGGATCGGGTCGTTCCAGCTATAATGCCTGCCCTAGGGGGACGTAGCTCAGCTGGGAGAGCGTCGCGTTCGCAATGCGAAGGTCGGGAGTTCGATCCTCCTCGTCTCCACCACATCTCACCTAACCCGCTGAAGGCCCAGCGGGTTTTTTTGTTGCCGCTCGTCGCGTGCCTGGCAAGGGAACGGGACACAACCATTGCGGATGGCGACATGACGGACAAATCGCAACCACCGGTGGGCACCGTGATGGTCACGGGCGCGGCGGGCAATCTCGGCCGAGCCGTGGCGGCTGCCTTTGCGGAGCGCGGCGCCAATCTGGTGCTCGTGGACGCGCGCGTGGAACGCCTTGCTGCCGCGTTCGGAACAGGGAACGAGCGGAGCGCGCTCGCCCCAACCGATCTCCTCGATCAGGCACAGGTGAATGCCACGGTCGCCGCAGCCATCAGGCGCTTTGGCCGCATCGATATCCTGTGCAACATCGCCGGCGGCTTCCGAATGGGCGAGCCCGTGCATGAAACGTCCGACCAGAACTGGAATTTCCTGTTCGACATCAACGCAGGAACGCTCCTGCGTGTCGTTCGTGCCGTCGTGCCCGGCATGATCGACAACGGCGGCGGCAAGATCGTCAACGTCGGAGCGTTTGCCGCCCAGAAGGGCGTCGCGCAGATGGGAGCCTATTGCGCGGCCAAGAGCGCCGTCATTCGACTCACCGAGGCGATGGCCGCGGAGCTGCGCGAGAAGAACATCAATGTCAACTGCGTGCTGCCGACGATCATCGATACCCCGGAAAATCGCGCCGCGATGCCAGACGCGGAGCCGGCGCGGTGGGTCGCCGCCGGGGACCTGGCAAGGGTGATCCTCTTTCTCGCGTCGGAGGATGCGCGCGCCATCCACGGCGCAGCAGTGCCGGTGACGGGATTGAGTTGACCGTGCAGCCCCGGCATTGCGAGAGACGGCGCTTTGATGTAGTCGCTGTAATCGCGCGCGCGGAACGGTGTGACCTTCTGCCCTTCCCGCCGGGACCGAGGGACAGGCCGCGTCGAACCGCGGCCAACGGAGGCTTTGACGCCTATGCCGCGCGCGTCAATTCGCCGCTCTGGTAATCGCGGATCGCCTGCTCGATTTCCTCGCGCGTATTCATCACGAACGGACCGTATTGCACGATCGGTTCGCGCAACGGGCGGCCGGCGAGCAGCAGAAAACGCGCGCCCTCCGCACCCGCGGCGAGGACGACACCATCGCCATCGGACAGCACGCCCGCCTGGTGCGTGACGAGCTCGCGCGCTCCGTCGGCGGCGCCGACATTCACGCTGCCTTCGAACACATAGACGAATGCGTTGTACCCGGCATGAAGCGATTGCTCGAACGTCGCGCCCGCCGGCAATTCGACGTCGACGTAGAGCGGGTCGGTCGCGAGGCCCTGGATCGGCCCCGGCGTCGTGACGCCGCCCGCGGTGATGGTGCCGGCGACCACCTTGGCGCGCCCACCGCCGGCGAGCGCAACGACGGGAATCTCGTCCGCGGGAATATCGCGATACGCGGCAGGCTTCATCTTTTCCTTCGCCGGCAGATTGATCCAGAGCTGGAAGCCGCGCATGCGCCCTGCTTCCTGCTGGGGCATTTCCGAATGGATGATGCCGCGCCCGGCGGTCATCCACTGGACGCCGCCACTTTTCAAATCCCCCACGTGACCCAGGTGATCCTCGTGGCGCAGGTGGCCATCGATCATGTAGGTCACGGTCTCGAAGCCGCGATGCGGGTGCGCCGGGAAGCCGGCGATGTAGTCGTCGGCGTTATCGGTCGAGAAGTGGTCGAGCATCAGGAAGGGATCGAGCCGCGCGAACGGTGTCTGCCCGAGGCCGCGGCGAAGCTTCACGCCGGCGCCGTCGGAAGTGGGGATCGCGTCGAGGACACGTTGCAGTGTGCGTATCGTCATGATCGTTCCAATGTGTGGGCGGTTGCGCCGGACGTCAAGCGGCGATGGGCACGGGCAACAGCTCTCCGATCGTCCGCTGCGCCCGTGAAAGCGCCGCCGCCTTGCCCTCGGCGCCCATGTTGAGCCCCTCGGCATAGATGAATTCGACGTCGGCGATGCCGATGAAGCGCAGGAAGTCGCGCACGTACGCGGTCTGCGTGTCGAGCGGCGTGCCGGCATAGACACCGCCGCGCGCGGCGAAGACGTAGACCTTCCTACCCGCGAGCAGGCCGACCGGGCCTTGGTCGGTGTAGCGGAACGTGACGCCCGCGCGGGCGACGTGATCGAAGTAGGCCTTCAGCACCGACGGCACGCCGAAGTTGTACATCGGCAAGCCGAGCACGATCACGTCGGCGCGCTTGAGCTCCTCGATCAGCGCGTCGGAGAAATCGACGACGGCCTGTTGCGCCTCGGTGCGCTCCGCGGGATTCGCGACGAAGGCGCCAAAACGTTCGGCGTCGAGGTGAGGCACGGCATCTTTGGCCAGGTCGCGGACGATCACCGTGCCATGGGGTAAGTTTTGCGCCATGCGGCGACGAAGTCCTCCGCGAGGCGGCTCGAATGGCCGCCAGCGGAAAAGATGCTGCTGTTGATCTGAAGCAGGGTAGCCATTGGGGACCTCCTTGGTTTTGCGCGCCCTCATTTGACTATTTGTTTAGACGATAAAAAAGCATAAAATAATGACCATTACCATCTATTAATTAGATTGTTATGGCGGTACCTCGTGTCTCGCTCGAACAATGGCGGGCGCTGATCGCCGTCGTGGACGCCGGCGGCTACACACAGGCCGCGGAGGCCTTGCACAAGAGCCAGTCGGCGGTGACCTACGCCGTGCAGAAGCTCGAATCGCAGCTCGGCATCAAGGCATTCGAAATCCAGGGTCGCAAGGCCGTGCTGACGCCAACGGGGCAGCTTCTCCATCGCCGCGCCCACGCGCTGCTGGAAGACGCGGGGGCGCTCGAGCGCGCCGCGGGGAAGTTGTCGGCGGGCTGGGAGGCCGAAATCCGCGTCGTCGTCGAAATTCTGTTCCCGTCGTGGCTTCTGCTGCGATGCCTCGACCGCTTCGGGAGCGAGAGCCCGCACACGCGCATCGAGGTCGTCGAATCGGTGATGGGCGGCACCGCCGAAGCGCTCCTCTCCGGGCGGACGGACCTCGCAATTTCGCCGGAGGTGCCGACCGGCTTTCTCGGCGATCCGCTGATGCGGATGCGCGCCATCCCCGTCGCGCGTCCCGATCATCCGCTGCACCGGCTGGGGCGCGAGCTCACTGTCCGCGACCTGCGCGACCATCGCCATCTCGTCGTGCGCGACTCCGGAATGCTGCGCGACCCGCGCGTGGTGTCGGTGGAGGTCGATCGGCGCTGGACCGTGAGCAACCTCTCGACTTCGATCGAAGCCGCGCGAATGGGGTACGGCTTCGCCTGGTATCCGGAAGAGAAGATCCGCGAGGAGCTCGCGCTCGGTACACTCGCGCCGTTGCCGCTTCGCGAAGGCCGCGAACGTTTCGTCGAGCTCTACCTCATCCTCCCCGACCCCGACGCCGTCGGGCCGGGCACGCTGAGGCTGGCCCAGATCATCCGCGAAGACGTTGCGGAGACATGCGCGCGCGAGCAGCCAACGGAGGCGGCGCCGGCCCCTGCGGGAACGCGTTAGCTAGGAGAGCTCGGCGCCGGCGTAGAGACGGCTCGTCCGCGGAACGCCGGCGAGGAGGTATTCCATCTGGTCGGCGAGAATTCGCCGGTTTCGCAGGATGAATTGCTCGTGCCGGTTCGGCACGTACGGGACGTAGAGGAGGGGCATTCCCGCCTGCTCGGGCGTCCGGTTCGCTTTCTTGATGTTGCACTTCTTGCAGGCCGTCACCGAATTGGTCCACGTGTCGCGACCGCCCTTCGACGCCGGCACCACGTGATCACGCGACAGGTCGCGCGACATGTGCGCCTCGCCGCAATAGGCGCAGAGGTGGCGGTCGCGCGCGAACAGCAACGCATTGGTCAGTCCCGGCGCGTGCACGTGCCGGCCGGCCACGCTGCCTTTGATCGCGAGGATCGACTTGGTCGCAATGCGCGAGCGGACGCCGTTCCGCTGCCAGCCTCCGCGGAACTCGCGCACTTCGTAGCCGAGCGACCACGCGACCATCTGCTTCGCGTGGTAGGTGATGGCTTCTTCGAGCGCGACCCACGCTTGCGGAAGCCCGGCCATGTCGACGGTCAAAACCAGCGGTTCCATGAGGGGCACTTTGGTGCGATCCCACCTTTGGCAATCTGCCAATCTCGCAGTGTACCAAAGACGTACCTTACCGGAAGTCGCGCGGATTGCGCGCCGATCGATTGACACATGGGCATCGGCCGGAGCGGCGCCGCCATCGCGGTTCGGGCCGGAGTACCATGTCCGCCCATCGCCGCGATCGATGGACGCTCGCGCCGCCCGATCCAGCGGGTATGCGCACCCGTGCGCCGTGGTGAACATGCGAATGGGGACCAGGTGATGCGCGCATGAGCAGCAGTCGCCGAACGGCGTGTCGATACGGCGCATCGCCAGGCGCAACTGCCGTGGTCGTGCTCTGCGCTGCGTTGCTGGATGCCTGCAGCGGTGGGGGCGGGGGTGGCTCGTCGGCGGCGCCGCCTCCCCCTTCCGATCCGCAGTTCCGCGTCTCGAATCTCTCGCCGTTCGCCGCCGGATGCGACGGTGCGCCGGTCACCGGCACGCTCTATGTCAACGCCGAAGTCGAACCCTACGTGGCGGTCAATCCGCACAATGCGGCGAACCTGATCGGCGTCTGGCAGCAGGATCGCTGGTCCGATGGCGGCGCGCGTGGAATCCTGACCGGCGTTTCGTCCGACGGCGGACACACGTGGTCGCAACGCATGGCCGCATTTTCGCGCTGCGCCGGCGGCAACGCTGCGAAGGGCGGCGACTTCGCGCGCGTGTCCGACCCGTGGGTAACGATCGCGCCCGACGGCACGGCGTACCAGATCGCCATCGCGTTCAACGGCGGAACGCTCGCGGCGGGCTCCTCGGGAGCCGTACTCGTCAGCCGCTCCGCCGACGGCGGCAACACGTGGAGCGCACCGGTCACGCTGATCAGAGACGGTTCCGATTTCTTCAATGACAAGGAATCCATCACCGCCGACCCCGGGGACGCCCGCCTCGTCTACGCGGTGTGGGACCGCCTGGCCGCACAGGGCGACGGTCCCAGCTACTTCACCCGGACTGCCGACGGCGGGATCTCGTGGGAACCGCCGCGTGCGGTCTTCGATCCGGGTGCGCCCAGTCAGACGATCAACAACCAGCTGGTCGTGTTGCCCGACGGCACGCTCGTCATCTTCTTCACACGACTCGACGCGACGCCCGCGGGCGGAACCGCCGCGACGCTCGCCGTCATTCGCTCGCTCGACAACGGTGTCACTTGGTCGGCGCCGATTACCGTGTCGCCCGTGCAATCGCTCGGCGCGCGCGATCCCGAAACGCACGCCGCGATCCGCGATGCCTCGAATCTGGGCTCGATCGCCGTCGGCCCTCACGGCGAGCTCGTCGCGGTCTTTCAGGACTCGCGTTTCTCCGGCGGCCAGCGCGACGGCATCGCACTGTCGCGCTCGGTCGACGGCGGGCTCACCTGGTCGATGCCCGCGCGCGTGAACCGCGATCCTACGGTGCAGGCGTTCCTCCCTTCCGTGACGATCCGCAGCGACGGCACGATCGGCGTCCTGTATTACGATCTGCGCAGCAATACGTCCGATCCCGCCACGCTGCCCACCAACATCTGGCTCGCGCGCTCGACCGACGCCGTCACCTGGCTCGAAAGCCCGGTGTCGGGACCGTTCGATTTCGCGATCGCGCCCAACAGCCTCGGCCTGTTCGTCGGCGACTATCAATCGCTCACGAGCATCGGCAATGTCTTCGTCCCCTTCTATGCGCAAACGAATGACGGCGCCGCAAACAATCGCACCGACGTGTTCGCTTCGCTCGTCACTTCCGCCGGAACCGCAAAGGAACAGGCCGCCGCCGAAGGACCGGGCGCGCCGATGCGCGCGGAATTCGCGTCGCCGTTGCCGCTGACCCCGGAGCTGTCGCAGCGACTGACCGACAGCGTCATCCTGACGATGCAGCGGCGGGTGTCGGGGTGGACGCCGCGCGGCGTCATGCAACCCTCACACCCGATCGTCCCGTAGCGGCGCGCTGCACCCCCGCGCGCGGCAACCGGTCAGTGCGACATCAGCACCGGCGCCGTCATCGACGAAAGCATGACCCGCGTCACGCTGCCCCACGCGAGCGCGGAGAGCCAGGAGCGGCTATAAGCGCCCATCACGATCAGGTCGGCGCCGAAGTCGGCGGCCTGCGAGAGCAGCAGCTCGCCCGCGTCGATGTCGGCGGCGTAGATTCGCCGCACCGTCGCCTCGACCTCATGCCGGCGCAGGAACGCCGACAGTTGCGCGTCGGTGAGCCTCTCGCGCGCCGTCTCGTCGGCTTCCGGCGTGACGGCGACGGCGAACACTTTCTTCGCGTCCTTGAGCAGCGGCAGCGCGTCGGCAACCGCGCGCGCCGACTCGCGCGAATCCTTCCAGGCGATCAGCACGCGCTCGCCCACCGTCGGGTATTCGCCCACCGAGGGCACGAGCAGCACCGGGCGACCGCAATGCGTGATGACGGCGTTTGCAAGCTCCTCGACGAACGATTCGTGCGTGTGGTCGCGCGGCGGCTGGCCGATGATCGCGAGATCCGCGTGCCGCGCGTGGAGCACGGCCTGCCCGATCCGGTTGCCGGCCGGCGTCCGCCACTCGGCTCCCTCGACGCCAGCTCGCCGGGCGGCGGCGCGGAAGCCCGCCTCCGCCGCGCTGCAGAGCTCGGCGAGCTTGGCGACGTACTTCTCGTACATATCCGGCGGAATCGCCGCCTTCGTGTACGCCGTCACGTCGCTCGGTGGCACGATGTAGGCGCCGAGCAGCTCGCCGGGGTACCGCTTCGCCACGCGGGCGGCGTAGTCGAGCCGGCGCGCGCAAGATTCCGTATCGTCGACGTGGACGAAAATGGATCGGTACGTCATGGCATCCTCGCGATAGAAGAATGCCGCTATTGTGCAACAGGAAGCACGCGTCGAGTTTGATGCCCCTCAGGTTCCGTGGGTGACCGGCTGTGGCGATCGGGCGGGGTCTCGACGCGGCGAGCCAATGGCGGTACCGTCGTCCTGGAGCCCGTCGGGCGTGCCGTCGCATTCGTTGGAGCAAACCCAAAGGCGCCCGGGCCCGACTCGCGTTCCTCGATGCAAAGCGACCTCCCCCGCCAATCGCTCTCCGACCTCGCGCGTCTGCTTCATTCGTCCGCTACGACATCGCGCGAGATCGTGGCTGCCTGCGTCGACCGGATCGACGCCCGCGACGGTCGGCTGCATGCTTTCGTCGACGTTTGGCGCGGCGACGCGCTCGCCGATGCCGACGCAGCCGACCGCGAGCGCGCAGCGGGACGAACGCGCGGGCCGCTGCACGGCCTGCCGATCGCGCTCAAGGATCTTCTGCACGTCGAGGGCCGTCAAACGACCGCCGGCTCGAAGAGCTGGCTCGGGCGCATTTCGGATCACACGGCGACCGCCGTCGAACGCCTCATTGCCGCCGGGATGATCCCGCTCGGCAAGACCCACATGGTCGAGTTCGCATTCGGCAGCTGGGGCCGCAACGAACCGATGGGCGCGCCGTGGAATCCCTGGGATGCGCGCACGCACCGCGTCGCCGGCGGCTCCTCGAGTGGCTCGGCCGTCGCCGTCGCAGGCGGACTCGCGCCCGCGGCCATCGGCTCGGACACCGGCGGATCGGTCCGCATCCCTGCGGCGCTGTGCGGGCTCACGGGACTCAAGCCGACTTATGGGCGGGTGAGCCTTTACGGCGCGGTGCCGCTGTCGACGACGCTCGACTCGATCGGGCCGCTCGCCCGCACCGTCGACGACGCGGCGCGTCTCATGGCAGCGATGGCGGGGGCGGATCCGCGTGATCCCGCCACACTCGCGGCGCCGGGCTTCGACGTCGAAGCCGCGCTGGCAGGCGAACCAAACGTTCGCGGAATGCGCATCACCGCGCTTGCGGCCGAGCAGTTTCCCGATTGCACGTTGCGCGACGTCGTCCACGCGCGAGACGCGGCGCTCGCGACGCTGAGCGATCTTGGCGCCGTCGTCCAGGAAAGCCGCGTGCCCTTCGACTTCGACGACGTGATGTCGCGCAATGGGCGCATCATCGCCGCCGAAGCCTACGCCGTTCATCGCGCGTACATCGAGGATCCGTCACTGCCGATCGATCCATGGGTGCGAAGCAGGATCCTCGCGGGCAAGCCGATCGGCGCTGCCGACTACATCGACGAGCTCGTGCATCGGCGGCGCACGGCCGAGGCGTTCGCGGCGTGGATGCGCGGGCGCGACGCGCTCGTCACGCCCACGCTGCCGATCGTGGCCACGCCGGTTGCCGAGGTCGACGAGGCGACGACGCCGCTCGCTTCGTTCACCCGCGCCGCCAACTACTTCGGCGCGTGCGCGCTTTCGTTGCCCGCAGGCCTTTCGGCGGACGGACTGCCGATCGGCGTCCAGTTGATCGGCGCGCCGTTTGCCGAAACGACGCTGATCCGGATCGGACGGGCGTTCCAGCGCGCAACCGATTGGCATCGGCGGTCGCCGCCGATCTAGCGATCGTGCTACGCTCCCCGCTCGCTCACGCAAGTATCAGGAGGGTTCCGATGCGCATCCTCGCGGGCTTGACGGCGCTCGCGCTCGGCTCCGTCGCGTGCGCAGCCGACATCGAGGCGGGCAAGTCGAAGGTCGAAACGGTGTGCGCCGCCTGTCACGGCGCGCAGGGCGTCAGCGTCAGTGACGCGATCCCCAATCTGGCCGGACAGAAGGCGCGCTACATCGAGCTTCAGCTGAAAGCGCTGAAGGAAGGCAGCCGCAAGAACGGCATCATGAACGCGATCGCCGCGCAGCTCAGCGCCGAGGACATCGTCAACGTAGCGGCGTATTTCGCGGCGCAGCACGGCGCGGCACCAGGCGCTAAATCGGAGCTCCTGTCCAACGTCGCGAAGAGCCGCGTGACCTTTCCGCAGACCTTCAAGACTTCGTTCGCCAAGTATCACACGATCAACTTCCCCGACAAGAGGCAGGTCGAGTACTTCTACGCGAATAACGTGGCGCTCGCGGCGGCCAAGGCCGGGCGGCCACTGCCGGACGGTTCGGTGTTGCTCGCAGAGCTCTATTCGGCAAAGCTCGACGCCGACAAGAAGCCGATCATGGGCAGCGACGGTTTCTTCGTTCCCGATCAGCTCCTCGCGTACCCGACGATGGAGCGCGAGGCTGGGTGGGGAAGGGAGATCCCCGACATGCTGCGCAACGACGATTGGAACTACGCGGTGTTCACTCCCGCGAAGGAACCGCTTGCAGGCGTGAACCAGGCCGAATGCCTCGCCTGCCACAAGCCCCTCGACCAGACGAGCCACACGTTCACGCTGAAGGAGCTCGCCAGCGTCGCTAAGGCGCAATGACGGCGAATCTCCATCCTTGAACCGGCATCCCGGTCCGGGGCCTGCGGGCGCCCTTCCGGAACGGTGACCCGTCGTCTCGCGACAGGTGTACATTGGCGTGGTCGCCGGGTCTGGATTGCGGGGCATTCATGCAAACGGCAGGACTCGCCTGCGCTCTGGCGGCCGCTGCGGCGCTCGCCATCGATGGGGCCGCTGTCGCGGCGCAGCCAACGCTCAAAGTCGGCTCCAAGCGCTTCACCGAGTCCTACATTCTCGGCGAGATCATCAAGCAGACGGCGCAGCGCGCGGGCGAGGCCACCGTCACGCACAGCCAGGGACTCGGCAACACTGCAATCGTGCTGAACGCGCTCACGACGGGCAGCATCGACGTCTATCCCGAGTACACCGGTACGATCGCGAAAGAGATCCTCAAGCTCGATTCGGTGCCCACGATCGCCGAGCAAAACGCGAAGCTCGCCCCGATGGGGCTCGCGGTCGGAGTGCCTCTCGGCTTCAACAACACCTATGCGCTTGCGATGCGCGCCGACGACGCGCGTGCGAAGGACATTGCGAAGCTGTCCGATCTCAAGATGCATCCGGAGCTGCGGCTCGGACTGTCGCAGGAGTTTCTCGGTCGCGCCGACGGCTGGCCGGGGCTGAAGCGCGCGTACGACCTGCCCTTTGCCACGCCGCGCGGGCTCGACCACGGGCTCGCGTACGAAGCCATCGCGCAACGCCAGGTCGATGTCATCGACATCTACTCGACCGATGCCAAGCTCGACAAATACGGCCTCACGGTGCTCGACGATGACCGGCACTACTTTCCGCGCTACGACGCGGTGCTGCTCTACCGCGCCGATCTTCCGCAGCGACTGCCCAAGTCCTGGAGCGCGCTGCAAAAGCTCGAGGGAACGATCGACGACGCCGCGATGCGACGGATGAATGCGGCAGCCGAGCTGGAAGGCCGGGATTTCGCGGCCATCGCCGCCGATTTCGTCGCCCGCCATTCAGGCGCGGCGGCGACGCCGGCACCCTCAGGCGCCAAGCCGGGCGCGGTCGGCAACCTGTGGCACAAGCTGTTCGGCCAGGATTTCGGGCGGCTCACGCTCGAGCACCTCGGGCTCGTGTTCATCTCGCTCGCAGCGAGCATCGTCGTCGGAATCCCGCTCGGCGTCGTGGCCGCCAAGCGCCCCGCGACCGAAGGCCTCATTCTCGGCGCGACCGGAGTCGTGCAGACGATTCCCTCGCTCGCGCTTCTCGCAGTCTTGATTCCGCTGACGGGACAAATCGGCGCCGTGCCGGCATTCATCGCGCTGGCGCTGTATGCGCTGTTGCCGATCGTGCGCAACACCTACACCGCGCTCACCCAGATTTCGCGAGGCATGATCCAGGCCGCCCAATCGCTCGGCATGACCGCCGGCGCGATCCTGCACAAGATCGAGCTGCCGCTCGCCGCGCCGACGATCATGGCCGGAGTGAAGACCTCGGCGGTGATCAACGTCGGGACAGCGACGATTGCCGCGTTCATCGGTGCCGGCGGCTACGGCGAGCGCATCGTCACCGGTCTCGCGCTCAACGACGACGCGCTGCTGCTGGCCGGCGCCATTCCTGCGGCCGCGCTCGCGCTGCTGCTCGAGGGCGGCTTCCGCTTCGGCGAACGTTGGCTCATACCCGCCGGGCTGCGTCGCGAGCCGGCTGCACGCTAGGGGATCGTCATGGCGGCAAGGAAGACGACGAAGAGCACGAAGGCTCGCGCAAGGAATGCCCGCGCCACGCCGCGGCAGCGCGGGAACCCGCGCAAGCACGAGGTCAAGGCCGATCTCGCGAACTTCGAGCTCGCAAAAGCCCGTTCGTCACCCAATCTGCAGATCTACGCCAACGACGAAAAGATCGGCGAGCTCGAGATCGGGCGCGGATCGCTCTACTGGTACGGACGCAACCGGCACCGGAGCAAGCGCATCGACTGGTCGCAATTCGCAGGCATGATGGACGGGCTCGCCTACGGCCCGAAAGGCTGACGCCCCCAAGGCCGCCGGGCGGCCCCCGGATCGAGCGCCTGCGCCCGGCGCGGCGCTGATGGCTCCGGCCCCGAGGCTCCAGGGCGTTTAACCGAGGTTAGAATCGCGGCGATCGCCAGGCTCCCCGATTGTCCCCATGAACCGTCGCTTCGTGCCGCTGCTCCTTGCCGCAATGGCGGTCGCTCCCGTCTTCGCCGAGACGAACGCCGATCGCTGGAATCTCGCCGATCTCTATCCGACGGTCGCCGCCTGGAACGACGATGCCGAAAAAGCTCGAATCGCAGCTCAAGGAATTCGCCGCCTGCAAAGGCCATCTCGGAGACAGCGCGGCGCGCTTCAGGCAATGCCTCGATCTGCAGTCCGATCTGACCAAGCGGTATGACCGGCTGGCCGTCTACTCGGGCGAGCAGGCAGCCGAGGATACCGGTAACGCGACCTATCTCGAGCTCGACCAGAAGGCCGACCTCCTCGGCAACAAGGTCACCGAGGCTGGCGCGTTCGTCGACCCCGAAATCCTGCACCTCGGCAAGGGCCGGATCGACCGGTTCCTCAAGCAAGATCCGGCGCTTTCGATCTACCGGTTTCCACTCGAGCAGACGCTGCGGATGGCGTCGCACACGCTGAACGACGAGGGCGAGGCGCTGATTGCGAAGTTCGGGCTTATGGACAACGCCGGCCAATCCGCCCACACCATCCTGACCAACGCCGACATCCCGTACCCGAAAGTGAAGCTCTCGACCGGCGAGGAGATCACCCTCGACATGTCCGCGTTCGACAAGTACCGCCAGGTACGGAATCGCGACGATCGCAGGAAGGTGACGGATGCCCTTGCCGCGACGTTCAAGACCTACGAGCGCACGCTCGGCGTGAACCTGTACTCGCAGCTGAAACAGGATTCGGTGTACGCCAAGGTGCGCAAATATCCGGACTCGATCACGCGCGCGCTCGATCGCAACCATGTCCCGGTCGCGGTCTTCGACACGCTGATCGCGCAAAGCAACGCGAACCTGCCGACGTTGCACCGCTACTTCCGCCTGCGGGCGAAGATGCTGGGCCTGCCGCAGCTCAAGGTACTACGACGTCTATCCGCCGCTTGTGAAGAGCGAAATCAAGTTCCCGTACGACGTCGGGTGCAAGCTCGTACTGGAGGCGGTGGCGCCGCTGGGGCAGGAGTATGTCGATGCGCTGACCTACGGCCTCGACCACCGCTGGATGGACACGCATCCGCGGCCGCACAAGCAATCTGGCGCGCACATGGACGGCTACGCCTATGACGTGCATCCCTATGTGCTGATGAACTACAACGACGACTACGAATCGGTGACGACTGTCGCGCACGAGTGGGGCCACGCGATGCACTCCTACTTCGCCAACAAGGCCCAGCCGTTCGTGACCTCGCACTACCCGACGTTCATCGCCGAAATCGCGTCGACGTTCAACGAACAGCTCCTGTTGCAGCGCGTGCTGAAGACCGCGAAGACCGACGACGAGCGGCTGTACTACCTCGGCTACGCGCTCGAGCAGCTGCGTGGAACGTTCTTCCGGCAGGCGATGTTCGCCGAATTCGAGCGCAGGATCCATGCGCGCGTCGACGGCGGCGAGCCGCTAACCGGCGAGGCATTCACCAAGACCTATTGCGAGATCCTGAAGCGCTACTACGGCGCCAAGCGAGGGCGTCGTCGACGTCGACGACGCCTACTGCGTCGGATGGGAGTACGTGCCGCACTTCTACTACGGCTTCTACGTCTACCAGTACGCGACGTCGATCGCAGCGTCCTCGCTATTCGCGAAGAAGGTCGCCGATGGCGAACCCGGCGCGCTCGAGCGGTATCTCGACCTGCTCAAGGCCGGCGGGTCGGACTACCCGTACGAGCTCGTGAAGACCGCCGGCGTCGATCTCGCCACGCCGGCGCCGTATCAGGCGCTGGTCGCGCGGATGAACGCGATCATGGACGAAATCGAGGCAATCCTCGCGCGGCGGCAGGAAAAGTAGGCCGGCGACTACTTTTCGAGCGCCTCGCTCCACTTCGCCTGGCGCGCGAGGCTGTTCATCTTCGCGCGCTTGTGAAACGCTTCCTGCGCCGCGCGCACGTTGTCGGCGCGCCCGGCCCAGATGCGCATCGCGTCGTCCTGCAGCGCGCGCGCATACGAGAACGACAAGACCCACGGCGCGTGCGGCGCTAACGCGTTCATCGCGTTCAGATTCGCGGTCGCTTCGACCGGCGCTTGTCCGCCCGAGAGGAAATTGATCGTCGGGACCGCCGCCGGCACGGTGCGCTTCAGCACTTCGAGCGTCGCGCGGGCGACGACCTCCGGCGGCGCCTTCGGCGGGCTTTCCTTGCCGGGCAGCACCATGCTCGGCTTCAGCACCATGCCTTCGAGCAGCACCCGATGCCGATGCAAGCGCGTGAAATACCGCGTGCAGCACCGCCTCGGAGACCTCGTGGCAGCGCGCGAGCGTGTGCACGCCATCGATCAGCACCTCCGGCTCGACGATCGGCACGATGCCCTGCTCCTGGCAGATCGCGGCGTAGCGGGCCAGCACCTCGGCGTTGGCCTCGATCCCGAGCCGCGTCGGATTGTGATCGGTGATCGCGTAGACCTCGCGCCACTTCGCGAAACGCGCGCCCTTCTCCTTGTACGCCTTGAGGCGGTCGGGGAGCCCATCGAGACCCTGGGTGATCAGATCGCCGTCGGCGCCCGGCAGCGGCACCGTCCCCTTGTCGACCTTGATGCCCGGGACGATGCCTCGCCGCGCGAGCACCTCGGCGAGCGGCGTGCCGTCGTCTCCGGCCTGACCCAAGGTTTCCTCGAACAGGATCACGCCGGCGAGGAACTGCTCGGCACCGGGGGTCGTGAACAGCAGCGTCCGATACTGCCGCCGCGACTCGTCGGTGGATTCGATGCCGACGGCCTTGAAGCGCTTGGTGATCGTGGGAAGGCTTTCGTCCGCGGCGACGATGCCCTTCGCGGGCGCCGTCAGCTTGGCGATCGTGGCTTGAAGCTCGTCGCGTGTGCCCATGGTTCGCTCCTTCGTGCGCCAGTGCAGAAAGTTTAGATCACGCCGGAACCGGATTGTTGCCCGGAGCCCGTCAACGCGCGCCACACCCGCTCGGACGTGAACGGCATCTGCAGCGCATCCGCGCGCGTGCCCAGCGCCCGCCGCGCGCGAGCGCGTCGACCACGGCGTTGACGACCGCCGGCGTCGCGCCGATCGTGCCGAGCTCGCCCACGCCCTTCACGCCCAGCCGGTTGTTGCGGCGACGGGCGTCGATTCGTCCATCGTCATCTCGAAATGCCGGATCATCCCGGCGCGCGGCAACGCATAGTCGAGGAAGCTCGCGGTGAGCGCCTGGCCCGTCTCGCGATCGTAGACGAAACGCCTCGCACAGCGCCTGACCGATGCCCTGCGCCGCGCCGCCCTCGAGCTGCCCGACGACGATCATCGGATTGACAACGCGGCCGACGTCGTTGACCGACCAGTAGACGGTCGATCTCGACGGCGCCGGTTTCCGGATCGATCTCGACTTCGCAGACGTGAGCAGCCGTTGGGCCACGTCGCGTCGGCGACCGAGCTCGTCGAATCGAGCACGATGCGCGCCCGCGGCTGTCTTGCGCGCGAGATCGAAAAGACCGATGCTGCGGTCGGTGCCGGCGATGCGGAAGACGCCGTCGCGGTACTCGATGTCGCCGATCCGCGGCCTCGAGCACCGCCGCGGCGAGCTCTTGCGCTTTCGCGACGGTGCGCTCGGCGGCGACGTGCACCGCCGAGCCGCCGACGAAGAGCGAGCGCGAGCCGGCGCTGCCGAAGCCCGTGCCGCGGTCGGTGTCGCCCTGGACGATCCGGATCTTCTCGATCGGCACGCCGAAGATGTCGACGGCAAGCTGCGCGATACGTCGTCGCGAGGCCCTGCCCCATCGCCTGCGTCGCGGAAAAGATCTCGATCTCGCCATCGCCTTCGACGGTGACCGTCACGCGCTCCTCGAAGACGTCCGCGCCGGTCCATTCGAGGAACGTCGCGAGCCCGCGACCGCGCAGGCGGCCGCGCGCGTCTTCGCATCGGCGGCGCGTCGCCGGAAATCCCCTCCAGTCGGCGAGCGCGAGCGCCTGATCCATCACCGACTCGAACTGGCCGCTGTCGTAGGTCTTGCCCATCGCATTCTTGTACGGCATCTGCTCCGGGACGGATCATGTTGCGGCGGCGCAGCTCCACGACGTCGATGCCGGTCTGGCGCGCGGCCGCGTCCATCAATCGTTCGATGATGTAGATCGCCTCGGGCCGGCCCGCGCCGCGGTAGGGCCCGGTCGGCGCGGTGTTGGTGAGCACGGCCGGCGATGCGAATGTCGATCGTGCCGATGTCGTAGATGCTCGTCGACACCCACGGCCCGATCATCAGCTGGATGACGACGCCGGCCGGCGTCGCGTAGGCGCCGAGGTTCGCGTGCGAGGCGATCCGCAGCGCGAGGATCCGCCCGTCCGCGTCGAGCGCGAGCTCGGCCTTGCTCGCGCAGGTCGCGGCCGTGGGTCGCGGCGAGGAACTCCTCGATGCGCTCGGCGCACCACTTCACCGGCCGCTTGAGCGCGCGGGTGGCGAACGCGGCGACGACGTCCTCGGGATAGAGCGTCGTCTTCATGCCGAAGCCGCCGCCGACGTCGCCCACGCGCACGCGCATCTTGTCCTTGGGCGATCCCCAGCACCGCTTCGCACAGTTCGTCGCGCAAGCCGGTGGGCGTCTGGCAGCTGACGCGTGAGCGTGATGCGGTCGGTCGCCGGATCGTAGTCGGCCAGCGTCGCGCGCGGCTCGATCGGGCAGGGCGCGACGCGCTGGTTGACGAGGTCGAGCGCGACGACATGCGCCGCCTTCGCGAACGCGGCAGCGGTCGCGGCGGCGTCGCCGTGGCGCAATTCGCACGCGATGTTGCCCGGTGGCCGCCGGCCACACCAGCGGCGCGCCCGGCGCAAGCGCGTCGGCGAGGTCGACGACGCAGCGGCAGCGGCTCGTAGCGCACGTCGATCGCCTCCGCCGCGTCGCGCGCCTGCGACGCGGCGTTTCGGCGATCGACCGCGGCGACCGCTTCGCCGACGAAGCGAACGGTTCCGACCGCGAGCGCGTGCTGCGGCGGCGACGCGGTCGGCGAGCCGTCGGCGCGCTTGAAATCGGCGGACTGCGGCAGCGGCTTCACGCCCGCCCGGACGAGGTCGTCGCCGGTGAGATGGCGACACGCCCGGCAGCGCGGCGGCCGCGGTCGCGTCGATCGGCGACGATGCGCGCATGCGGATGCGGCGAGCGCAGGAAGCACGGACGTGCGCCTGCCCGGGCGCCGAGACGTCGTCGGCGAAGCGGCCGGCGCCGGTCAAGCAGGGCGTCGTCCTCGACGCGGCGGACCGACTTGCCGCTGCCGAAGCGGGCGTATTGCGATTCGGACGTCATCAGGGCGCGGTGATTGGGAAAACCCCAATACTGCCACGTGCTGGACGCAGCCGCATCCGTCGCGATGGCCTGCACTGGCGCGCCCGGTTCGGGCCGCGCCTCGGTCTCCTGCTGAGGCAGGTTAAGCGATCCGCTCGAGCCCCACCGGGACGGCGAACAGCGATCCCGCCGCCCGCGACGGCGCGATTACGGGCGCGGGAGCGGTTCCGCGCGGACGGTCGTCTCGACCACGGCGCGGACGCCACCGGGCAACAGGGTTTCCGTCACATGCGCATTCGCGGGTCGCGTCGTCGCGTGAACCGACGCCGGGTTCGCGGCCGCATGGGCGAGCGGGTAGCCCGCGAACGCGCTTCCCCCCGCAAGGAGCGCGATCACGATCGCCGCTTCGACGCCGCCGGCGACCGTCGTTCCGGCCCGAGCGTCGGCACGACCACGCAGGGAGGCCGCTCCGGCGCGCAAATCCGCCTCCGAAAGCGCTTCGCGGCACCCGTCGTTTGCGCCGCCAGCCTCCGAACGGCCGACAAAACCACCGGGTTCGGCCAACGCCTGGCGGAGCGCTTCGAGTCCGACCTCGTCGTGCGCGCACCCGACCGCGCGCTGGACGCCGACACGCCGATGGCGCCGGGGTTGCGTCGACGGCGAGACGGATGGCGCCCGAGGGGCCGGACCGGCCGAACCAAATGCGAGCGATATTCTCATGACGATCTCCGGGGCCGATGGGCTGTTGCTTCCGCGGGACCCAGTGTAGGATCGCCATGACGCAGGGACAATCGATTTGTTTTACAGCGGAAATGTGAATTGTTTTCACATTTTGTGGAGCAAGAAGTGGATCTGCGACTTCCCCCCATGCAGGCGCTGCGCGCGTTCGAAGCGGCGGCGAGCACCGGCAGCCTCACGCGGGCGGCGGAAGCGCTGCATGTCACGCACGGCGCGATCAGTCACCAGATCAAGGCGCTCGAAGCCGACTTGGGCGTGCGCCTGGTCGAGCGCGCCGGCCGCGGCATCCGCTTGACCGACGAGGGCCAGCGCTTCGCCCATCGCGTGCGCACCGCGTTCGCCGAGCTCGCCTCGGCCGTGCGCGAAATGACCGACCATGCCAATCCGCGGCAGCTGCGCGTCTCGGTAATCCCTTCATTCGCCGCACGATGGCTACTGCCGCGGATGGGGAGGTTTCTGGCTGCGCATCCGGACATCGATCTCGATGTGCGTGCGAATCTCGCGCTCGCGGACTTCCAGCGCGAGGACACCGATGTCGCGATCCGCTACGGCTTCGGCGACTGGCCCGGCCTCGTCTCCGAGCACCTGTTCGACGAGATCGTGTTCCCCGTGTGCAGCCCGCGCTATGCGAACGGGAAGCTGCCGGCGCGCCCGGCCGACCTTGCCCGCCACCTGCTGCTGCGGTCGGACAGCGAGTTCTGGAAGCCGTGGTTCGAGGCGGCGGGCCTCGATTGGCCGGAGCCGTCGCGCGGGCCGATGTTCAATGACTCGTCGCACATGCTGCAGGCGGCCGCGGAGGGCCAGGGGATCGCACTCGCGCGAAGCTCGCTCATCGGCAACGACCTGCATAACGGCGTGCTCGTCGGGCTGTTCGACGTCGTCATGCCGGCGGCCAGGAAGTACTTTCTGGTTTACCCGCCGCGGCTCGCGGGAGCGCCGAAACTCTCGGCGTTCCGCGAGTGGCTGCGCAGCGAGGTCGCCGCGGAACGTGCACTTCCACGTCAAGCGCGCGTGCCCCGAGGCGAGCGGCGACGGAATCGCGCAGCGCGCGGCTGAAGTGGCCGCAATGCTATTGCTTCGGCTTGTCTGCGGACCAGGCGCGGATGGCGCCGAGCATCCTCTCGACGTGCTTCGAAGGGTTCAAGCTCATGTACGAGTAGACGATCGATCCGTCGGGAGCGATGACGTACGAGATCCGGTTCGCATAGTCGGGCCGCGTCTGCATCACCGCATCGAAGGATTTCATCACCGCGTGCGATTCGTCGGAGGCCACCGGAAACCTGCTCTGGCAGGCCTGGACCGAGAATTTGGCCAGCGTCCCGATGTCGTCGCCTGAAACGCCGACCACCGACGCGCCCAGCGCTTCGAACTCGGGAATCGCCTCGGCGAAATCGTGGGCTTCGGCCGAGCAGCCTTCCGAATACGCCGCCGGAAAGAAATACAGGACCACCGGACCTTTCTTCAGCGAATCGGCGAGGGAGAAGCGGTACACTTTGCCGCCCAGCGCCGCGGCCGCCGCGAAATCCGGCGCGCGCTCGCCCACGTCGAGCGCGGCTTCCGCCGTAAGGCACAGGGCGAGCGATGCGACCAAGCAGGCGAGGAATCGAGCCATGGCAGCCTCCTTCGGATTTGCGTCGCGCATTCTATCCCCGTTGCCGCGCGCGGGGGTGGCAGCGGGGCTCGCGGCGGCCGCACTTCTCGCCGGTTGCGGCACGTTGCCCATGAACGTCGAACGGACGCCATCCACCGCGGTCAAGCCGTCGCCGGAAAGTTCGCTCGTGCGCATTGCGCAGGCATCGCTGCCGAGCCCGGAGCTGACCGGATTCCGGCTGATGCCGCTCGGCGCGTATTCGCTCGATGCCCGCGTGGTGCTGACCCAGCGCGCGACACAATCGCTCGACGTCCAGTATTACCTGATCCAGAACGACAGGACCGGCCGGCTGCTGCTGCGCAACCTGCGCGACGCCGCCCGACGTGGCGTCCGCGTGCGGCTCATCGTCGACGACCTGTACACGACGGGCGGCGATCCGCTGTTCATCGGGCTTTCGGCGTTTCCCAACGTGGAAGTCCGCCTGTTCAACCCGTTCTGCTGCGGGCGCGACAGCCTCCTCGACAAGTACACGTACTCGCTCGCCGATTTCGGGCGCCTCAACCATCGGATGCACAACAAGCTCTTCATTGCCGATGGCGCGATCGCCGTCGCCGGGGGTCGCAACATCGCCGACGAATACTTCATGCGCAGCGCATCGGACAACTTCGTCGACATGGATGCGTTTCTGATCGGCGCCGTCGTCCCGGACCTCGGTCGGATCTTCGATACGTACTGGAACAGCCCGCAGGTCTACCCGGTCCAGTCGATCATCGTTACCGGCAAGAGCCGCGACGAGTTGCAGCGAGAGTTCGACGCGCTGGTCGACGCAGGCGAGCAGATGATGTCGCTCACCCTGCCACCGGTCGATGCGCTGGGCTACGGCCCGATCCGCGACGACCTCGATGCGGGCCGCCTCGGCCTCGTCTGGGGCACGGCAAGGGCCTACGCCGATTCGCCGGCCAAAGTAACCGCGACTTCCGACGAAATGGCGCGCTCGATGAGCGTGTCGATGAACGTCATGGACCTCGTGATGGCGTCGAAAGACGAAGTGATGATCTCCTCGCCGTACTTCATCCCGGGTCCGAAGGGGGTCCAGGCCTTCGGCGAGCTCGCCACGCGCAAGGTCAAGGTCACGATCCTCACCAACTCGCTCGCCGCGAACGACGAGCCGGTCGTGCATATCGGCTATTCGCGCTACCGCGCAGAGCTCCTGAAATCGGGCGTCGATCTCTACGAGCTCTCCCCGAGCCGCATTCAGAAGGCCAAACGACTTGGCTGGGGCGGCATGTCGATCGGCCGCCTGCACGCCAAGACCGCGGTCATCGACCGCAGGATCGTCTTCATCGGCTCGATGAACCTCGATCCGCGCTCGGCGAGCAAGAACACCGAGCTCGGAATCATCGCGGAGTGCCCACCGCTCGCAAAGGAGGTGATCCGCGTCCTCCGTTTGAGCGAGCTGCAAAGCGCGTACCGTTTGCGGTTCGGGCCCGACGGGCAGAGCCTGCAGTGGCTGACGATGGACGACGAGGGCGAAGTCGTCCTGCTCACGGAACCCGAAGCGACACTCTTCCTGCAGCTGCAGAACGCCCTGCTCGCTCCGTTCGTTCCCGAACAGCAGCTTTGACCGGAAACGCGGCGATGGCGCCTGCGGCGCGCACAGCGTTAATCGAACAGCGACGGCGTCGGCTCGGCAACGCTCCGCTCCGCCGGTGACGACACGGCGTCTGCGCGCGTGAGCGATCCCACCCGCACGCCCAGCAGCCGGATGCGCCGCTCGAGCGGTACCCGCTTCAGGCATTCGCCGGCGGCGCGGCGAATCGCCTGCGCATCGGCCGTCGGGGCGGCAAGTGTGGAATCGCGAGTGACCGTCTTGAAGTTGTCGAAGCGCAGCTTCAGGCCGATCGTGCGTCCGACGTAACCCTTGCGGCGGAGATCGTCGGCCACACCCGCGCACAATCCGGTGAAGATCCGCGAGAGCTCGTTGCGGTCACGGGTGGCGGAAAGGTCGCGGTCGAAGGTCGTCTCGCGACTGATCGATTTCGGCTCGCTTTCGATGATCAGCGGCCGCTCGTCGCGGCCGTTTGCGGCATCTGCGAGCCACGCGCCATAGTGCTGGCCGAAGTGCTCGATCAGAAGCCGTGGATCCGCATGCGCGAGCTCGCCGATCGTGCGAATGGCAAGCGCTTCCAGTTTCGCGCTCGACTTCGGGCCGATGCCGTTGATCTTCCGCGCGGCGAGCGGCCAGATGCGGGTGGGAATGTCGGCGGGGTGCAGCATCGTGAGCCCGTCGGGCTTGTCGAGCTCGGAGGCGATCTTCGCGAGCAGCTTGTTCGGTGCGACGCCGATCGAGCAGGAGAGGCCGGTCGCCTCGCGGACGGCGTCCTTGATCGCACGGGCGACGTCGCGCGCGCGCCACCAGGCGTCGTCCTCCGGTCCTGCGTCGGCGTGCTCGGGCAACGCGACGCCGGTAAGGTCGATGTAGATCTCGTCGATACCGTTGTCCTGGAAGCGCGGCGCAATCGAGGCGACGGCCGCCTTGAACAGGCGTGAGTATCGGCGATACGCGTCGAAATCCACCGGCAGGAGGATCGTTTCGGGGGCAAGCTGCGCCGCCTTCATCAAACCGAGGGCCGAGTGCAGACCGAACGCCCGCGCCTCGTAGGTCGCCGTCGTGATGACGCCGCGACCCACGTAGCCCCTAAGTGTCGCGAACTCGCGCACGACGCGGCCGGTCGCCGGATCCGTCGTCGCGATGGGCTGATGGCGGCGACCGCCGCCGATCACGACCGGCTTCCCCCGCAATTCGGGATAGCGCAGCAACTCGACCGACGCATAGAAGGCGTCCATGTCGAGGTGGCCGATGAGGCGCGGCGGTTGGGAGAGCATCGCCGGGAGGGGGTGGTTCGACCTCCCTAGTCTAAAGGATGTGCAGCGGCGATTCGGGCAGGATAAGATTCCGAAATCCCGAAACGCCAGCCAGGGGCCCCCAAACTCCGCGACTCGTGACGACTGGTCCGACCGACTCCACCCTTCACGCCTCCATGAGCCACAAACACGAGAACCTGATCCGCGCGATCTTCCACGACCCCATCAGCGGCAACATCCAATGGCGGGAGATCGAGGCGCTGCTCCGCCATCTGGGCGCCGACGTCGAGTCGCTTTCGGGCACACGGGTTCGTGTGAAGCTCAATGGCCACGAGGGAATCCTGCACCGACCGCACGGCGGCAACTCGCTGGGTCGCCAGGATGTCCAGCATCTGCGCGAATATCTGGCGCACGCGCGCGTCACGCCGTCGCTGTACGTGGCGGGGAAGGCGCCGTAGCGTCCGCCGTCGGTCGAAGTGTCGCGGCATACGGATGCATCTCCATGGCACCCCCAGGGTGATCGATCATGGCCACCACGAAGAAAGTCGCAGTCATCGTCGGCAGCCTGCGCAAGGGATCGTACAACCGGAAGATGGCGCAGGTGCTGATCGGCCTCGCTCCGGTCGAGCTCGAGCTCGGCATCGTGGAGATCCGTGATCTGCCGTTCTACAACCAGGACGACGAAGCGAACCCGGCGCCGGCAGTGGTCTCGTTCAGGGAGCGGATTGCACAGTCCGACGCCGTGCTGTTCGTGACGCCGGAATACAACCGCTCGGTGCCGGGGGTGCTGAAAAATGCGATCGACGTCGCCTCGCGCCCGTATGGCAAGAGCGCGTGGAGCGGCAAGCCGGCCGCCATCATCAGCGTCTCGCCCGGCGCGATCGGCGGCTTCGGCGCCAATCACCATCTTCGCCAATCGCTCGTGTTCCTCGACATGCCGGCGCTGCAGCAGCCCGAGGCGTACATCGCGAATTGCGGATCGATGTTCGACGACAAGGGCGCGCTCGCCAACGAATCGACGCGCGTATTTCTCGCCAGGTTCCTGCAGACTTTCGCTCGCTGGATCGAGCATAACGTGCCGCACTGACGCTGGTCGGGCGATGGGGCGACCGAGCGGAGCCCGGGAATCCGACTAGCGCAAAGACAGCGTCGACGGCGCAAGCGTCGCCTGGTTGGAGGAACGACCGGTGCTCCGATTGCTATAATCGAGGCCTGCGATGCCGCCCGCCATCGCCGTTGATGGCCGGCGGCTTTTGTTTGGCGCCAACGCCCCAATCTGCGCGCTGATTCGCCCGAACCCATGAACGATGCTACCTTCCCCGCCGACCTGGTGTGCGACGTCGCCAAGCGCCGCACCTTCGCGATCATTTCGCACCCTGATGCGGGGAAGACGACGCTGACAGAGAAGCTGCTCCTGTTCGGCGGCGCGATCCAGATGGCGGGCACGGTCAAGGCACGCAAGAGCTCCCGGCACGCGACGTCCGACTGGATGGAGGTGGAAAAGCAGCGCGGCATCTCGGTCACGTCGTCGGTGATGCAGTTCGAGTACGCAGGCCATACGATCAACCTGCTCGACACGCCGGGCCACCAGGATTTCTCCGAGGACACTTACCGCGTGCTCACGGCCGTCGACGCCGCCGTCATGGTGATCGACGCAGCGAAGGGCGTGGAGGAGCAGACGATCAAGCTCCTCGAGGTATGCCGTCTGCGCGCGACGCCGATCATCACGTTCGTGAACAAGATGGATCGCGAGGTGCGCGAGCCCTTCCAACTGCAGGAGGAAATCGAGTCGGTGCTCTCGATCGACTGCGCACCGGTCAGCTGGCCGCTTGGCATGGGCAAGCGCTTCCGGGGCGTGTTCGATCTGCGCCGCGACCGCCTGCTGCGGTTCGCTCCCGGCGAGGAACGCCTGAGCGACGAATCCGAAATGATCGAAGGACTCGACAATCCGCGGCTGGAAGAGCTCTTCCCCGACGAGACGCCGGCACTGCGCCACGACGTCGAATTGATCCGCGACGCGAGCCATCCCTTCGACCTTGGGCTTTTTCTCGCGGGCCGCCAATCGCCGGTCTTCTTCGGCTCCGCGATCAACAACTTCGGCGTGCGCGAAGTCCTGCAGGCGCTGGTCGAGTGGGCGCCGCCGCCGCAGTCGCGCGGAGGCACGCTCCGGACGGTGCACCCCGCAGAGGGCGCGTTTTCCGGGTTCGTCTTCAAGATCCAGGCGAACATGGACCCGAAGCATCGCGATCGGATCGCGTTCTTTCGCGTCTGCTCGGGACGTTACGTTCCGGGGATGAAAGTGCGGCACCTGCGCACGGGACGCGAAATGAAGATCGGCAACGCGCTCACGTTCATGGCGAACGAGCGGGTGAAAAGCGAGGACGCCGTGGCCGGCGACATCATCGGCATCCACAACCACGGTCAGCTGCAGATCGGCGACACGCTCACCGAAGGCGAGCCGCTTGCGTACAAGGGCATTCCCTATTTCGCGCCGGAGCTCTTTCGCATCGCGCGACCGCGCGACCCTTTCAAGGCGAAGCAGCTCGCCAAGGGCCTGCAGGAGCTGGGCGAAGAGGGAGCGATCCAGGTGTTCGAATCAGCGCATACGAACACGCTGCTGCTGGGCGCGGTCGGACCGCTGCAGTTCGAGATCGTCGCGCACCGGCTTGCGGCCGAATACAAGGTCGACGCCATCTACGACCCCGCGAACGTCGCCACTGCGCGCTGGCTCACCTTCCCCGACGACAACGCACGCCGCAATTTCGAGCGCGAACAGGCCGCGGCGCTCGCAAGCGACGTCGATGGCAACCCGGTGTTCCTCGCGACCAACAAGTACAACCTGCAGGTCACGATCGAGCGCTGGCCGAAGGTCGGCTTCCACGCGACACGCGAGCACGGGCAGCGGCTCGCCCATGCCTGACCCGACCAAACGAGCGACGCACCGATCGCCTTTGGCGGTCAGCCTTTCGGCGGCGGCGTGTCCGGTGGCGGGTAGTTGGGCGGCGGGTAGTTCGGCGGCGGATTGTTGGGCGGCGGGTAGTTCGGCGGCGGGTTGTTGGTCTGCGGATAACCCGCCGGGGGATTGTTCGGAGTTGCCGGATACGGCGCCGCGTACGGTTGCATATAGCCCGGCGGCGGGCCCCCGCCGTAACTCATCCTGACCGGAACGCGATTTCCTTTCGCGTACATGCACTGCAGATAGGCATTGTCGTAGTGCTGCTGCAGCTGCCACTGTGTCGCGCTCGATGCGTTGGCCGCGTTGATTGCTCCCACCAGGAGTCCGATGCCCGCGCCGATCGCCGCGCCCTGGCCACCCTGGTTGGAGGCGGAGCCAATGATCGCGCCAGTCGCGGCGCCGACCGCGGTCGTGCCTACGGCACCGGCCGCCGCGCGGTCGTTGACGGCCTGCGGCGCCGCCCCGTTGCCAAGCACCGCCTGCGCATATTGCTGGCACGCGATGTTGTCCTGCTGGAATGCGTCGTAACCTTTTCCGGATCCCGGCAACGCCTGCACCGCCGGGCCGCTCGGGAGCGTCGCGCAGGCGCCGAGCATCAAGCTCGCCGCGAGCGGCATTGCGGCAAAACGCGCCTTCATGTCCTCGTCCCGTTGTGGTGCGTCATTGCGGCGCCGGAGGCGGCTGAGTCGGCTCGGGCGCGACCCTCACCCAGGCTTTCGTGCAACTCTGCACGTACGGGTAATAGCCTGCCGGATCGGGACAATAGAACCAGGAATACCCCGCTGTATTGGCCGGCGGGTACGCGGGGCTGGCTTGAGGCTGTTGGATATACGTGACGCCGTCGTCCGGAACGTACGTCGGAGCCGGTGCGTACGCATAGGGATAATCGTATGGATAGCCGTAATAGTACGGGGCTACGCCCCCCCACCACGGCCAACCGTACCAGGGGCCACCGAGGTAGATGCCGACGCTGCCGCCGTACCACCCCGGGTAATAGCCACGGTACCCGCCATGCCAGTAGCCGCCGCCGTGCCACGCGCCACCCCCGCCGCCGTGCCACGCGCCACCCCCGCCGCCGTGCCACGAACCGCCGCCCCCGCCACCGTGCCACGCGCCACCCCCGCCACCGCCCTGCCATGCACCGCCGCCACCGCCGTGACCCCCCCCGCCGCCGTGCCCTTGGGCGGCTGCGGTACCGATGACGCACGTTGCCGCCAACGCAGCAACGAGTGCGAGCGCTAGCTTCTTCATGATCTGCCCTCCGTTGATCCTCGGTGGTTCGACGTGCCGGCGGCTTGCAAGTTCAGGCCGCCATCGAGTCGTAGACACTGCCCTCCACCATTCAACTAACAATAACGTCGACTATGTCCTTCCGTTGACGGGCAAATCTTGCGCGGCGTCAACCATTGGTCGCGGAACGCGGCGCCGCGGCGGGCAGCTCCAAGTCATGGGTGCGTTTGATCGCATCGATCCCGAAGAGCTCGTGGAGCGCCCTCTCGTACTCGGCGCCCCCCACCGTGAGGCTGTTGTTGTGGCTGCCGTTTGGGACGAGTAACAGCTTCTTCGGCGCGGGGGCCGCCTCGTAGAGTGCAATGCCAAACCGCGCCGGTACGTAGTGGTCGCCTGCCCCATGGACCACCAGCACCGGCATCCGGACCAGGCGGATCTTGTCGATCGAATCGAATTTCTCCGACAGCAGCGCGACCGGGAGCCATCCGTGCGTCAACTCGGAGGCGATCTCGGCGAGCGATGTGAACGAGGATTCGACGATGAGGCCGCGTGCGGCGGGGCCGCCGCTCGCGAGATGCGCGGCGAGGTCCACGGCGATCGCGCCGCCGAGGGAGTGACCATAGATGAAACGCCGCGAGGCGTCGGGCTCGTGGCGAACGACCCAGCCCCAGGCGATGCGTGCATCTTCGTAGACGGAAGTTTCGGACGGCAGGTCGCCGTCGCTCTTGCCGAATCCGCGGTAGTCGATCGCGAACACGGAAAACCCGAAACGCCGCAGCTGTGCGATCCGATTCAGGTGCCCGGTAAGGTTCCATCGCGCGCCGTGCAGATACAGCACGACGGGCGCATTCGAATCGGCATCGGGCCACCACCAGCCGTGGATGCGCTGCTCGCGATCGCCTTCGCCAACCGGAAGGTAGACGTCCTGCATCCCGTCCGGCATGCCGCTGTACCATCCCGCGTCGTCGCGAACCGGACGGAACGTGAGTTCGCGCTCGCCCTGTTCGAACGAAATGCACCCCGCGACGAGGACCACCAGGGCAGCGACGAACGCGAAGCGCATCCGGTGCCAGGCGGGAGAGTGTCCGTTCATCGAATGCCGATAGCGCAAAGCGCGGTCCGTCCAGATTACCTCATAATTGCGCCCCCGGTTGGCGTCGCGGCTCATGCAGGCGACGCCGGCCGGCGAAGGGAGCCGAATGACAACGCCCGACCCCGCAGCCCCGCTGACACGCGAGGATCTCGATCGCCTGGAAATGCTGCTCGCGGACGCGCACGACGACGGGCAGGCGATGCCGCTCGACGCCCTGCAGGGTCTCTTCTTCGCCATCGCGTGCGGACCGGAACCGGTCGCGCCGTCGCGGTGGATGCCGTTCGTGCTGGGCGCGGCGCGCGAACCGGCCGCGACCGACGATGCCCGCGACGCGCGATCGTTGCTGATGCGGTTTCACGACCAATGCATGGCCGAGGCTGCGGCGGATCGCTTCGATCTCATCCTTTACGACGCCGCCGATGGCGAGCGGGATTTCGCCACCTGGTGCGGAGGATTTCTGGATGGCGTGGAACTCTGCGACGCCGATTGGTTCGAGCGCGGCGACGTCGACGAGGTCGAGGAGCTTCTCTACCCGTTCGTCGTGCTGGCCGGCGAACTGCCCGCGCGGGAGCGGCGCCCGTTCAAGCCCGCGGAATGGCGCAGCCTGGTGCGGGCGTGCGAGGACGGGCTCGCCGATGCGATTGTCGACGTGCGCGAATACTGGAACGTGCTGCGCGCGCCGGTATCGACGATCCGGCGCCTTGCCCCGAAGCCCGGACGCAACGACCCGTGCCCGTGCGGCAGCGGCAAGAAGTACAAGCACTGCTGCGGCGCGCCCGCGAAGCTTCAATGAGATCCCGCAACGATTGGTTACAAAAAAGTTCTGCGCGCCGGGCCGCCGCCGATAGGCGGAGTACGGTCAAATGGCCGTTCCCAAACGAACGGCCCGCACCGCAGCGGGATCCCGAAGCGGAGCGAGGATTGGCAAACACGAACATGCGCCCCGACGCTTGCGGCGAACGCCGCTGCGCCGGCCCCCGCGGGGGCACAATCCGGTTGGCGCTCGCGGCGATCGCCGCATTCGGGCTCGTCGTATCGGCGGCTTCGGCGCAATACCCGGGCGGCGGGCGCGGCGGCATGGGCGGCATGGGCGGCTCGTCGACACGGATGCAGGACGGCACGCGCAACCGGATGCCCGCCGACACTCCAGTAAGCCTGACGGGGCAGATCCAGATGCAGCTCGGCCGTTTGGCGGACGAGCTCCAGCTGACCCCGGCGCAGCAAGCCAGCTGGGGAACCTATTCGGATCGCGTGCTGAAGCTCGCCGATGACATCGCCCGCGCGCGCTTCGTCGCGCGCTCTCCGGACGCAAGCGACACGACCGCCCTCCAGCAGTTCGACCGGCTCGCCGATGTCGCGCGCAACCGGATGACGGCAGTCGAGGATATCGTCGACGCGGGAAAGGCGCTCTATGCCGGTCTGTCGCCGCAACAGAAGGCGATCGCTGATCGAAGCCTCGCGATGATCGCGCTGCAGCTCGCAGGCAGCGGGACGGCGCCGCCGATGGCCGGCGTGGAAGAGGGACCGCCGGCCAGGCGGTAGGCAGGCCATCACGGGTTCGCCCGCCGTAGCGGCGCAGAGCGTCTACGCGGCGAAGCCTGCCGCGGCACGCACATCGCGCAATGCCGGTCCGGCGAGCGATCCGATGAAGCGCCGCGCAAGCTCCGGCTCGCGCGCCGTCGCCGACACGGCAGTCGAATAGACGGTCGCGAGCTCGAATCCGGGGGGAAGCGCGCCGACGAGCGCGATCCCTTCCGTGTAGAGGATTTCGCTCACCTGCGTGCAGCCGATGAGATCCCGCTCCGACGCACGCGCGAGCGCCTGCATCGCCATCGCGCCGTTCGGATGGGTGCGCAGCCGCGACTGCACGTCGGCATAGATCGCGAGGCGCTTCAGCACGCCGATGAAATGGATACCCGCGGTCGCGCGCTGCGGATCGGGAACGTAGATGCCACGCGCTGCAGCGAGCGCGTCTGCCAGCGCGACGCCGTCGTGAATGTCCGGAAGCGATTCGCCGGCGCGCACCGCGATCCCGGTACGCACGCTGCCGAGCGGCGCGCTCGTCGCCGGAATGATGCGCCCTTCCCGCTCCAGCGTAGCGACGAACGCCGCCGCCAGCACGATCACGTCGCACGCCTCGCCGGCTTCGATCTTCTCCCGCAGGGCGCCGACAGCGCCGAAGCTGCCGTCGATCGCAGCACCGGTCTCGGCCCCGAATAGCGGCGATGCCGTGGCGACCAGCCCCTTGGCTGCGCCCGCGCACAGGAGCTTCACCACGATCGCCGGCGACTCCTCCACGGAAGGCTCACTGGTCGGGCTTCGCGCCAGAGATCTTGACGACGCGCTCCCACTTGACGACGTCCGCGGCGCGAAAGCGGCCGAAGGCATCGGGCGTCATCACCATCGGAATGGCGCCCTGCTTTTCCCAGTCGGCGCGCACGTCGGGTCGGCTCACGATTCTGGTGATCTCCGCGTTCAACCGATCGACGATGGCGCTCGGCGTACCTTTCGGCGCGATGAGGCCGATCCGATCACCGCTTCGTAGCCGGGCACGCCTGCTTCGTCGAGCGTCGGCACCGCGGGCAGCGCCGTCGATCGCGTCTTGCCCGTCGTGCCCAGCGCCTTCACGCGCCCCGAGCGCGCGTGCTCGCCCATCGTCGTGTCGGCATCGAACATCATCTGCGCCTGCCCGCCGAGCAGATCGGTGCGCGCATCCGAGCTACCTTTGTACGGCACGTGCACGATGTCCACACCGCGCCATCGACTTGAAGAGCTCGCCGGCGATGTGGTACGGCGTTCCGGGCCCGGACGAGGCGTAGTTGAGCTTTCCGGGATTTGCCTTGGCGAGCTTGATGAGATCGGCGACGCTTTGCACGTTGACCGACGGGTGAACCACGAGCACGAGATCCGAGTAATGATCGACGCGACCGGCACGAAATCGCGGAGCAGCGCGTAGGGCTTGTTGGGGACCAGCGACTCGTTGACCGTGTGCGTGTTCGACATCAGGAGCAGCGAGTAGCCGTCGGGCGCGCTCTTCGCCACGGCTTCGGTGCCGATGAGCGATCCGGCGCCCGGACGGTCCTCGATGGCGAAAGGTTGTCCCAGCGTTTCCTGCAGCCGCTGGCCCAGGAAGCGCGCATAGACGTCCGCGGGGCCGCCGGCAGCGAACGGAACGATGATCTTGACGGGCCGCGCCGGATAGTCCTGCGCGAGCACGAGTGCACAAACGAGCGCGCCCGCCAATCCTGCGATCGTCCGTGCAACGGCCTGCAGGAAGCTCCCGGCGTAGGCGAAATTTGCAGTGCCTTCGCAATCTACACGAGGGGCGATGCGCCCGCGGCAAAAGACGCCGCCCCGGGGCTCTGGATCGATAGCCGGGAGACGGCCCGGGCCTTAGAATCGAGGCTGACGATTCGAAGGAAAGGATGCCCATGGCCACCGACCCCGCCGGCCGCGCCGGCGAACCGACGCTCGATCCCGCGGCCCTGTACCGCGAGGAGATCTACACCGACCGCAAGGCCGGGACGTTGCGCGTTCTTGTGCCGGTGACGAAGGACGGCGGCTCGGACCCTTCGCGCCCGACCATGTACAGCGGGGAAGCCCAATTGCTGACCAACATGGGCCCCCTGCCGATCAGCTTCGACATCGATGCGACGAGCCTCTCTGATGCCATTGCGAAGTATGCCGACGCGGCGAAAGTCGGCGTCGAGCGCGCGCTGCGCGAGCTCATGGAACTGCGCCGCCAGGCGTCGTCGTCGATCGTGATCCCCCCTTCCGGTGCGCTGCCGCCCGCCAGCCCGCTGGGCGGTGGCGGCAAGATCCAGATGCCGTAGCGTTAGCCACGCACCGCTTCCGACGGGGTTGCGGGTTCCGCCGATTGGAGCGGCTCGAGCGGCGCTCAGCGTCGACGGCGCGTCGTCGTTTGGCGTGGCGGGTGCGCGGTGCCGGCATCGAGCGCCCAGTCGGAACTCGCGAATCGGTGCGCCAGAAAATCCGCGAACGCCCGGACCTTCGCCGAAAGATGGCGGCGGCTCGGGTAGACGACGTGGATGCCGGTCGGCGGCGGTGCGAACGTGCGCAGAATCGGCACGAGTCGGCCGGCGCGAATGTCGGGACCGACGATGAAATCGGGCTCGTAGGCGATGCCGACGCCCTCGAGCGCGAGCGCTTCGAGGAAGCGGCCATTGTTCGCGTGGGCCGGCCCGTCGACGCGCACGTTGTGTTCGCGCCCCTGGCGATCGCGAAATGGCCACAGCCCGCTTTGCGGCGCATATTCGTAGGTAAGGCACGAGTGCGCGGCAAGTTCCTCCGGGGCGCGCGGCTCGCCGTGGCGCGCGAGATACGAGGGCGCCGCGCAGCAGATGAGCCGCGTCGCGCCCACTCTGCGGCCGACGAGATTCTGGGCGCCGATCGTGCCGATGCGGACGGCGATATCGAAGCCTTCGTCGACGATGTCAACGATCCGATCGGACAGCTCGATGTCGCAGCGCGTCTGCGGATAGCGCGCCATGAACGCGGCGATCGCCGGCGCGACGTGGCGGATGCCGAAGGTTACGCCGCAGGTTAGGCGCAGCGTGCCGCGCGGCGTGACGGTGCCGGCGCCCGCCGACTGCTCGGCTTCCTCGAGATCGGAGAGGAGCTGCACGCAGCGCTCATGGAACTGACGACCGGTCTCGGTCAGCGACAGGCGCCGCGTCGTGCGGTTGAGAAGCCGCGCATCGAGGTGCGCCTCGAGCAGGGCGACGTGACGAGAGACCGATGACACCGAGACGCCCAAACGCTCGGCAGCGCGGGCGAAGCTGCCCGCCTCGACGACCTTGACGAACGCGGCGATGGCGTGAAAACGGTCCAAGCGTAGCTATTGTTGCATATCTCGCAACAGTATTTCAATTGTCCCCCTCTTTATCTCCGAGCTGACAAGGATCAATATTCGCTCCGCCCGCATCTTGGGGGACATTCGTCAACCACAGGAGCCGTCATGAACGATTTTCGTCAAACCGCCGTCGCTGCGCTCGTGCTGCGTTTGTCGCTCGGCACGATGTTCGTCGCCCACGCCTTGCTCAAGTATTTCGTGTTCACGTTGCCGGGGACAGCGCAGTTCTTTGAATCCCTCGGCCTGCCCGGTGTCCTAGGTTATGCGACCTTCGCGGCAGAGCTCGTCGGCGGAGTCCTGCTCGTCCTTGGCGTGCGCACCCGGATCGTTGCGCTCGCGCTGCTGCCGGTATTGCTGGGCGCGACATGGGCGCATTCGGGAAACGGCTGGCTCTTCAGCGCGCCCAACGGCGGCTGGGAGTACCCGGCATTCTGGACGGTGACGCTCCTGGTGCAGGGTTTGCTGGGCGATGGCGCTTTCGCGCTGCGGCGCGCGCAGCCGCTGCCCGCGCTGCATCGCGCGTGAGCGAATGGTGAGGAGCGAGGACGGCCGCGATCGGACAATGGACGACGACATGCCCACGCTGCCCACGCTCTTCCTGTCTCACGGCTCGCCGATGAATGCGATCGAAGCGGGAATCGCCGGCGGGACATGGAAGAAGCTCGGTCGCACGCTGGCGCGGCCACGAGCCGTGCTGATGATTTCCGCGCACTGGGCAACGTCGGTACCAATGCTGACCGGCAATCCGAAACCGCAGACGATTCACGATTTCGGCGGCTTCCCGGCGGAACTCTACGCGCTCCGCTATCCGGCGCCCGGCGCGCCGGAGCTTGCCGCGCAAGCGGTCGGCCTGCTGAAGGAGGCGGGCATCACCGCCGGCGTCGACGGATGTCGCGGTCTCGACCACGGCGCCTGGGTACCGCTTCGCTGGATGTACCCGGATGCCGACGTGCCGGTGGTCGAACTCTCCGTCCAACCCGAGCTCGGGACTGCGCACCACGTAGAGCTCGGCCGCGCGTTGGCGCCGCTTGCGCGCGCCGGCGTGCTCGTCGTCGGGTCCGGCCACACCACGCACAACCTGCGCGACTGGATCGCCAATCCGCGGCGGGCGGAGCCGATGCGCTATGCGCAGGATTTCGCCGAATGGACGGGCGATCGCCTGCGCGCTCACGACACCGCCGCGCTGATCGCCTATCGTCAGCAGGCGCCGTCGGCGACCCGCGCGCATCCGACGGAGGAACATTTCCTGCCGCTTTTCGTCGCGTGGGGTGCCGCGGGCCCCGAGCCCGGCGTCGAGCGGATCGTCGACGGGTTCGAGGCGGGCGCGCTCGCGATGGACTCGTACCTGTTTCGCGCGCGCGCTGCGATCAGGCCGTGATTTCGCGAGCCACCGGCAGCGCGCCGTGCGTGGCCGCGATTCGCGTCAGGGCGCGACATTCAGCGTCGCGACCATTCCGTCCTTGTAGTGCCCCGGCTCGTTGCACAACACGGTGTACTTGCCGGGTCCGAGGTTCAAGGTGATCTCGCCCGTCTTTCCGGGTGCGAGGTTCGAAACCTCGCCGAGGGCGCGCACCTTGCGCTCGTCGACACGGTCCTGCTTCGCGTCGAAAGGAAGCTTGGCAGCGCCCTTGTCGCCGACGATGATGATCTCGTGCGTCAACGTCTTCGAGGCATTCACCGCCTTGAACGTGACGAGCCCCGGCTTGAGCGTCGAGCGATCGAGCACGATGCGCATGTGCGGGATCGACGGGTCCGTCGACGAGTCTTCGAGCTTGACCCCGACCACCTGTGCGGGCGCGGTCGCGCCGGACGCCCCCGCGGCAAGAAACAGTGAACACAGCATGAATCGCACGCGCGCTGAAACCATTGGGTCGCTCCTTGGTGTCGTAGAAAGAGAGGGGGGAAACGGCACGAGGGCACGAGGCCCTCGTCACGTATGGGACTGTCACGGCGCTAAAAAGGTTCAGCGAACCGGGGGATCCTCCCATCGGATCCCATGGCGAATTGCCGGATCAAACCGAGCGCAGGCGCGCGACGCACAGAGTCAAGCGGTGATCTCGCGCGTCGTGATCTTGTACTTGAAGGTGTCGGGATCGAGACTGTCGATGCGCTCGCGACGGGTTTCGGCCTGCGGATACATGAGGAACGCGATCTTCGGCCCGGACGCTCCGGGCAGGACGACATCGTGGGCGTCGTTGTAGCCCATCCAGTTGCCTTCCCAGCTTCCGAACAGCGCCTTGTACACCGGAGCGGCCACCTCGTTGTGCGGGTCGCGCAGCCACTCCTTGGTTTCGAGGCGCATGACCTTGGCGACGTCGGCCGGGTCCGTCGCCACCCAGCCGTAATCCTTGAGCCACACCTCGGCACGGCAATGCTGCGCTTTCGAGATGTCGCTGCTGCCCGCGCCGAGCTCACGGTAGCCGAACGCCGACTTGGCCACGCGAATCCCGTAGACGTCGCGGGCGGGGATGCCGGAGGCGCGGCAAAGGCCGACGAACAGCGCATTGAGATCGGCGCACTTGCCGCCCATGTTGCCGGTCTCGAGCATCGCCTTGATGTCGCCGATGCCGCAGCCACGCACCGTGAGCTCACGATACGTATGGTTGACGACCCAGTCGTAGATCGCGCGCGTGCGCTCGACATCGCCCGTCTTCCCCGCGACGATCTTGGCAGCCGTCGTGGCGACGATCCCGTCGATCGGGATCAAGTCGGTGGCCTCGAGATTGAACGCGAGCTCGAGCTCGTCGGGCTTGGGCGCTCGCTTTTGCGCCCAGTCGATGCCGCGATCGCGCGACCGGATGCGACTCACCACCTCGATCACGGGCGACTTTTCGTTATCGGCCCAGGTCGCGCACACCATCTTCGCGCCGTACACCGGATCCGACTGGAGCGTGGCTTCGCGCAGATTGCCGGACCACGTGCTGTCCATCGACTGCTGCCAATCGCCATTCACCGACGGCACCGGGATCCACGCCCGCGTGCCCGCGCCGGCGTTGGCGATCTCGAGGCGCGTCGTCACCTCGAACGTGCGCCACGGCCCGGGGACGGGTGTGAAGGTCCGCGACTCCGCACGGGCGGAATGCGGCAGCGACGCGGCGATCGGCATCACGGCGGAAGCGGCAAGAAACGTGCGACGGTCCATGGTCATTCCCTTTCCATCGGCGCCCGGAATCCGCGGACGCGGCACGGGCCAAGGTTCAAGGTGGGTACTGCCGGGCTCCTAGCGAAGATTGCGGATCTGCGATTCCACTCGCGGATCGTCCCAGTCGATTTCGCCGGCCGCCCGCCAGACGATGCGCTGGTCGGGTCCGACGACGAAGGTCGCCGGGAACACGTCGACGTGCCACGCCGAGCGCGCCGTGCCGTCATGGTCGCGGACGATCGGAAACGTGAGTCCCAGTCGCTCGACGAAGGGCCGGATCCGCCCCGCATTCTCCTCGTAATTGACGGCAATCACTTCGATTCCCTGTGCCGCGAGCCGGTTCCGCAGCCGTTGCAGCGCCGGCATCTCGGCTACGCAGGGCTCGCACCACGTCGCCCAGAAATTCACGATCACCGTGCGCCCGCGGAAGTCCTCGAGCTTGAGCTCGTTGCCGGCGAGACTGTTGAGCCGCAGCGCGGGCGTCGGTCCCCCCGTCCACGGCTGCAGCGCTTCCGTCGCGCGGGCCACGGGCACCAGCAGCATCGATGCGACCAGCGCGATCGGAAACAGCGCTCGCCCAGCTGCAGTAAGCATTCGATTCGGGCCTAAATCGAAATGAGATTGAAAACTACCACGCTGCGCGGCGGGCTTCAAACCCCGTCGGGGCCGCCACCAGCGACATCGGTCCACGTCGACCCCCCAAATGCCCATGATGCAATCGAGGCAAAGCATGACGCCCGTCAAGTCAGCCCCGAACGATCGGACGAAAATGGATCTTACATGCTCGATAAGCGCCCTGCGCGCAAGGAGTTGTCATGGACGCGCAACGCCCGCACGTATCCTCCGGAATGACCATTGCCGCCGCCAACGACGCGCCGCCGCCTGCGCATCGGCGCACCCCAACGGCGAGAAAGCGCGCCGTCGCGCTGCCGCCTCGCGCTGCCCGCAAGTCGGCGAAACCGCGGGCGGCTCCGGCATTCGCCCCGGCCCCCGAGCCGTCGTTCACCCGCGATTCGTATGCTTCGACCGCGTTCGCCGACGTGGTCGATCGTTCGGTGCACGCGGCAACCGCACGATTCACCGCGGGCCTCTCGCCGATGGCGCTGATCGGCGCCTACATGGACTGGGCCTCGCATATCGCATTCGCACCCGGCAAACAGACCCAGCTCGCCGAGAAGGCGTTTAAGAAATGGGCGCGGCTCGCCACCTATGCGAGCCGACGCCTCATCGATCGCGACAGCGTCGAGCCCTGCATCGTGCCGCTGCCGCAGGACCGGCGCTTTTCCGGTGACGCGTGGCAAAACCCGCCGTACGATTACGTCTACCAGGCGTTCCTGCTCGGCCAGCAGTGGTGGCACAACGCGGTGACCGGCGTGCGCGGGGTCACCAAGCGCGACGAGGACATGGTTGCGTTCGCCACCCGGCAGTTCCTCGACGTGTTCTCGCCGTCGAACACGCTTTTCACCAATCCCGAAGTGCTGGAGAAAACGCGACGCGACGGCGGGATGAACCTCGTCCGCGGCCTGCAGAACTACGTGGAAGACTGGGAGCGCGCGATCAGCGGCCGTCCACCCGTCGGCGCCGAACAGTTCGAGGTAGGCCGCAACGTCGCGGTCACGCCGGGCAAGATCGTCTACCGCAACCGGCTGATCGAGTTGATCCAGTATGCCCCCACGACGGCGAAGGTCCGCCCCGAGCCGGTGCTGATCGTGCCGGCGTGGATCATGAAGTATTACATCCTGGATCTGTCGGCTTCGAATTCGCTGGTGAAGTTCCTCACCGACCGCGGCCACACGGTGTTCATGGTCTCGTGGAAGAATCCCGGCCCCGAAGACCGCGACCTGTCGCTGGAGGACTACCGCAAGCTGGGCGTGATGGCGGCGCTCGACGCGGTCGGCGCGATCGTGCCCGACCGCAAGGTGCACGGCGTCGGCTACTGCCTCGGCGGCACGCTGCTCGCGATCGCCGCGGCGACGATGGCGCGCGACAATGACGAGCGCTTCGGCACCGTGAGCTTCTTCGCTGCGCAGGCGGACTTCAAGGAAGCCGGTGAATTGACGCTCTTCATCAACGAAAGCCAGCTTTCGTTCCTCGAGGACATGATGTGGGAGCAGGGCTTCCTCGACACCAAGCAGATGGCCGGCGCGTTCCAGATGCTGCGCTCGAACGACCTCGTCTGGTCGCGGATGGTCCATGATTATCTGATGGGCGAGCGCGCGCCGATGACCGATCTCATGGCGTGGAACGCCGACGCGACAAGGATGCCCTACCGGATGCACACCGAGTACCTGCGGCATCTCTTCCTCGACAACGACCTGGCCGAGGGCCGCTACCGCGCCGGCGGCAAGGACGTCGCGCTCACTGCGCTACGCACGCCGCTGTTCGCAGTCGGCACGGAGCAGGATCACGTGGCGCCGTGGCGGTCGGTCTACAAGTTCCACCTGCTGACCGACACCGAAATCACGTTCCTTCTGACGAGCGGCGGCCACAACGCCGGCATCGTCTCCGAGCCCGGGCATCCACACCGCCATTATCGCGTCGCGACCAAGCAGGCGAATGGCAACTACGTCGATCCCGATGTCTGGGCGGCCGAGACCCCGCGCCATGAAGGATCCTGGTGGCCGCGGTGGTCCGACTGGCTGATCGCGCATTCCGGCGAAGCGGTCGCGCCGCCGGTGATGGGCGCGCTGCAGTCCGGCTGCGCGCCAGTATGCGAAGCGCCGGGGACCTACGTTCGGATGCAGTAGAGGTATGCGCTCGGGGACGTCCGCATGAATGCCGGGAAGCCGCCGATCGACGTCCGTCACGACACCGCCGCCTCGCGCTTCGAGGCGACGGTCGACGGACTGCCGTGCGTCGCGAGCTATCACCTGGCCGGTGACGTGATGCGGATGCACCATACCGAAGTGCCGGCCGCGCTCGAGGGTCGCGGCATCGCCGGGCAACTCGTCCGCGCGGCGCTCGCTTACGCGACGGCGAACGGGCTCAGAGTCGAGCCGCGCTGCTCGTACGTGCGCTCGTACATGCAGCGCCACCCGGAAACGCATGGGTTGCTGCCGGACGGCTTTCGGTTCTGACTCGCCGGTCGTCGCTCACGCGGCCAAAGCCTTTTCCTCATCCATCCGTCCGATAGCGGTCGACCGGCGTCGTGCCGATCATGACCGCTTGAATGCCAGACGGAGGATGGATGCAATGGCGCACTTGCTCGACCCCGCCCGACTCGACACCGAGTCCGCTTACCTCGCGGCACTGGACGAGCTCGAAGATCTGATGGCGCGGATCCCGACACCCCTGCCGGCCGGCGCTTCGACGAGTTGATCGCGCTCATCGAAGACTACGAGGCCCGGCACGGGGCGCGCGACGTATCGATGTCTTAGCTCGCGCGGCGCTCGGTGCGGATTCGCGCGGCTCCGCGGGGATCGGTCGGCGCGCGTCGCGACCCGGAGTGTCCCAGGGCGCTCGGTGAGGCCAGCCCGGCGCGCCGGCGCACGCGATGGCGCATTGCTTTCGACCGCACCCCAGGACCGGGCGCTCCCCGCGCGCGGAGACATCGGCGACTCGCGGGGATCCCGCGCCAGCGCGCGCGTTTTGACGGAGCCCGCGTGCGAAAGCGGCGAGTGTCGCGACGATCCTGTCGGCGGTGATCGTCCGGGACTGCAACGCCTGCACGAGATCGCCCGCCTCGGCGAGCGCCGCCGATCGGTCGTCGACCACGATCACGTCGGCGCGCGCGATCGCCGCTTCGTCGGTCTCGCGCATCTCTGGGCGGAACGCGCCAACCAGGTCCAGGTGCGTGCCCGGGCGGAGCCACTCGCCCCGGATCAGCGGTGCCGTCGAAAGCGTCGCGCACAAAACGACGTCAGCCGCGCGCACAGCCGCCTCGAGATCGGGGACGGCCGCGGCGGGCAAGCCGTCTTCCCGCATCGCGCGCGCCGTGGCTTGCGCGTGCGCGAACGTGCGGCTCCACAGGCTCACGCGCTCGATCGGCCGAACGTGGCAATGCGCCTCGACGAGTCCGCGCGCCTGGCGTCCGGCACCGACCATGACGAGGTGCGCCGCAGCGTCGCGCGCAAGGAACCGCGCCGCGTAGGCCGACGCTCCCACGGTGCGCCGAGCGGTGATTTCGTCACCGTCGAAGAGCGCGGCCGGTACGCCGTCGCTGGCATCGAAGAGGACGTAGATCGCGTTCACCGCGCGCAACCCGTGGTCGTGGTTTCCGGGAAACACGGTGACGCTCGCGCGCATTGGCAAGCGCTTCGCCGATCGTGCGTCCCGTCACGAACTGGCGGCCCAGCAATCGCATCGCGAGGTCCACGCCTTTGCGGATCAGCGGCTCGCCGCCCTTGCGCAGGAGCGAGGCGAGCGCCTGCTCCAGCGCGCCTTCGCTGCGCGAATCGACGAGCTTCCCGGTGACGAGCAGTCCCCACGCCGCGGCATTGACGAACAGCGACGGCGACGCCCCGACGTGCGCGCGCCAGTCGCCGCGGGCGATCTTGTCGCGGATCAGCCGGTCGCGCGTGGCCGCATCGGGGATGCGCAACAGCGCCTCGGCGAGGCACATCAGCGCCACCCCTTCGCGACTGTCGAGCGAGAATTCGAGCATCAGCGCGTCGACGCCCCCCGCGGTCGAGCGCTCGGCCCGGACGGCTTCGGCGAGCGTCGTTGCAAGCCGTTGGGTTGCTTCGAGCTCCCCGGGAGCAAGGCGCGCCGCATCGATCAGCGCGCGCACTGACGCGGTTTCCTCCGCGCGATAGGCCTCCGCGATGCGGCGCCGTAGCGAGGAAAGCTCCGGATCGGTCGCCGCACGATCGCGGCCGAGGTCGAAATCGAAAGCAGAGCCGGAACCTGCGTCGGGACGGGTGGTCATGGACGAACCGGTGGGCCCGTGGCCGCGGGTATGCGGTCGGGGCGACCGCGTGATTCTAGCTCAGCCGAGCCTGCATCGATTGCCTGCCGATGTCGCGGTGCACGCTATGTCTCGCGATGGAGGAATCTGGTTGCGACAGGCAACGGGGCTCGTTATGATTCGCCGCTCGAGCAAGGCTATTCTTTCATCGCAAGAGACGGCTACCATGAAGGCCGCACCCGACTCGCATCTTGCAGTAGCAATCGTTGCTTTCCTCGGCGCGGCCCCGATGCCGGCAGGCGCACAAGGTGGACGAAATTCGCGATCAGCGAAAACGGCGCAGAGAATGAGAGGTTTCGCATGAAGGCAGTCAAGCTGGCAGTCGCCACGGCGGTTTCAAGTGTCGTCTTGGCCTCTTATTCGTCATGGTGCGTCGCGCAGCAGGTTACCGGCGTCCTGGGTTCGCCTCATGCCACCACCACGCTCAGCGGGAAGCAGCTTCCGCCGCCCGATCCGAAGTTCGGTGGAGTAATCAAGGAAAGGGCCTCCGAATCGAAAGAATGGTGGCCGCCGCGCGTCGTGGCGCCGAAGGGCGCGCCCAACATCCTCCTGATCATGACCGACGACAGCGGGTTTGGTGCGCCGAGCACGTTCGGTGGCGTGGTCCCGACACCGGCGATGGATCGCATCGCCAAGGCGGGGCTGCGCTACACGAACTTTCACTCCACGTCACTGTGCTCGCCGTCGCGCGCGGCACTGATCACGGGCCGCAACCACCATGTCGCGGGATTCGGGGTGGTGGGCGAGATCGCGACCGGATTCCCCGGTTACGACTCGATCATCCGGAAGGAAAACGGCACCATCGGTGCGATCCTGAAGGACAACGGCTACGCGACCTCGTGGTTCGGCAAGGACCACAACACGCCCTTCTACCAGGCGACGCAGGCCGGGCCCTTCGAGCAGTGGCCGAACGGCATGGGCTTCGAGTACTTCTACGGCTTCGTCGGCGGCGACACGAGCCAGTGGCAGCCGAACCTGTTCCGCAACACGACGGCCATCTTCCCCTTCCAGGGCCATCCGGGCTGGAACCTCACCACGGCCATGGCCGACGAGGCGATCCATTACATGAGGGAACTGAAGGAGATCGCGCCCGACAAGCCGTTCCTCGTCTATTACGTGCCGGGGGGCACGCACTCGCCGCATCATCCGACGCCCGAATGGATCAAGAAGATCAGCGACATGCATCTGTTCGACGGCGGCTGGAACAAATTGCGCGAGACCATCTTCGCCAATCAGAAGCGGCTGGGGATCATGCCCGCGAACGCTCAGCTCACTCCCTGGCCGAAGGACCTGCCCGAGTGGGATTCGCTCAGCGTCGAGGAGAAGACGCTGTTCATCAAGCAGGCCGACGTCTTCGGCGCCTACCTCGCCTATACCGACCACGAGATCGGCCGCGTCATCCAGGCGGTCGAGGACATGGGGGAGCTCGACAACACGCTGATCATCTACATCGCCGGCGACAACGGCGCGAGCGCCGAAGGGATGCTCAACGGCACGCCGAACGAGTTCACCACCTTCAATGGCGTCGAAGTGCCCGTCAAGGACCAGTTCCTCTGGTACCCGTTCTGGGGCTCCGAGCGGACCTTCCCGCACTTCGCGGCCGCGTGGGCGTGGGCGATGGACACGCCGTTCAAGTGGATGAAGCAGGTGGCCTCGCACTACGGCGGGACGGCCCAGGGCGTGGCCATGTCGTGGCCGGGTCATATCAACGACCCGGGCGGCATCCGCCGCCAGTTCCATCACCTCATCGACATCGCGCCGACGATCCTGGAAGCGACCGGCATCCCGTTGCCCGATACGGTCGACGGCATCAAGCAGCGGCCGATGGACGGCGTGAGCATGACCTACACCTGGAACCAGGCGAACGCCAATGCTCCAACGCGGCACACGACGCAATACTTCGAGATGCTCGGCAACCGCGCCATCTACCACGATGGCTGGCTGGCGGCGACGACCCCGGTGACGCTGCCGTGGGTACTGTCCACGAAGCCGGCGCCCGACGTGATCACCGGGTACCAGTGGGAGCTCTACCACGTGGGTGATCTGCAAGCGGGGGATCTCACCGAGTCCGACGACCTGGCTGCCAAGATGCCGGACAAGCTGAAACAGATGCAGGACCTCTTCTACGCCGAGGCGAAGAAGTTCGACGTGCTGCCGCTCGACAATTCGACGCTCACGCGCTGGAACTCGCCCAAGCCGAACCTCACGGGGGGACGCAAGGTCTTCACCTACTCGGGCGAGCCGATCAGTGTTCCCAACAGCGGTGCGCCGAACATCCTGAACAAGGCCTACACCATCACCGCCGAGGTCGAGATCCCCGACGGCGGCGCGGAAGGCATGATCGTCACCGACGGCGGGCGCTTCGGCGGTTACGGCCTGTTCCTGAGCAAGGGCGATTTCGGCGTCGGCCGGGGCAAGGTCGTATTCCTCTACAACCTGCTCGACCTCAAGCGCACGACGTGGGAAGGCCCGGAGCTTGGCGCCGGCAAGCACACGATCGTCTTCGACTACAAGCCCGAGGCGCCGGGCCTGGGCAAAGGCGGGACGGGCGTGCTCTCGGTGGACGGCAAGGAAGTCGCCCGCAACTCCATGGAACACTCGACGCCGATCACGTTCCCCGAAGACGAGACCTTCGACATCGGCCAGGACACCCGCACGCCGCTCGCGCTCGTCGAGTACCGCTACGATGTTCCGTTCAAGTTCACCGGCAAGATCGACCAGGTCACGTTCAATCTCGGGCCGGAAGTGTACTCCGATGCCGATCGCAAGAAGCTCCAGGAAATGGCCGAGGCGATGGCGCGCGCGAAAGATTAGGACCTTGCCAGCGCGATGAAGAAGGTGCTGGTGTTCGCCGCCGTGGCCGAAGCCGCGACCGGCGCGGCGCTGCTGATCGTTCCGGGGCTCGTGGGACGGTTGCTGCTGGGTGAGGACCTGACCGGCATCGCCATACCGGTCGCGCGCGTGGCGGGCATCGCCCTGATCGCATTGGGCATCGCCTGCTGGCCGGGCACGCCGCTCCTCGGCATGTTGACCTACGGCGCGGCGGTCATGCTGTATCTCTTGTATCTCGGCGTTCGAGGCGATTGGGTCGGGCCGCTTCTGTGGCCGGCCGTGGCGTTGCACGCCGTCCTGACGCTGTTGTTGGCGCGTTCCTGGCTGGCCAAGCCGATGACGGAGACGGCGCGGCGACAACGCCCCGGCTGACTCGCGTTTCGGTCGTCCGTCAACCGGACCGTGCGTTCCCGATCGTCTATCCTTCTTTCCTCCGGATGCGGATCGCATTGCCGTAGCACAGAACCGCGGGCCCCGGGCTCAACGACCATTTCGGATAACCCTGATCCAGGCAGAACACGTTGGTCAGCCCGTCGGCGCCCAGGCGGCCCGCCTCGCTCTGCAAAGCGGCGATCGCGTCGGCCTCGCTCGGATACGTCGGCAGCCCGTACGCGGTGCGCCATGAATCCACCCAGACGCGGCTCACGACTTCATATTGACCCGCGGGAAAGTGGTCGGATCCGTAGACCTTGACTTGGCTGGCGGCGCCTTCGACGCCGCTTTGCGAAACGCTGGCGCAGCCGGAGAATACGCATGCCGCGGCCGCGACCAACGCCAAAAACGGTGAGCTTCGCAGGTTCATCTCGATCCAATCGGGGCGGCGCGATGCGCGTCGCCGCAAATTATAGCCAGAGCGGCACACACTGCCCGCCGGCTGGCACGCCGTTGTTGCTAAGATGGTGGCCATGTTTCCCCTGGCATGAATGTCGGTCGCTGTTCTCTTGAGCAACCGCATTGTACGACTTGCGCGAGGAGCGGCTGACCCGCGGCATGCAGGGGTGTCTTGGTCGTTGGCGCGCCGGATGGCGCCTTCAGGGCCCGCGTAGAATGACGCCGGCAGCGGAAGGTCCGCACGGGAGTGATGGGTTCGGGGTCGAGGTTGGGACAACGGTCGGGAGGGTGACACGACGGCGTTCAACGTAGTGCGTTTCAAAGTGAAGCCGGGGAGCGAGCAGCAGTTCGTCGACGCGCATCGCAAGCTGCGGCCCGCGTTCAAGGGCTTTCTCGGCGGCAGCCTGGTCAAGACGGGTGACCAGACCTTTTGTCTCGTCGGCGAGTGGCGGACTTTCCAGAACATCGTGACGGCACGCCCCCAGATGATCGCGTTCCTCGATGGATTTCGCAACATGCTCGAAGACCTCGGCAGCGGACTTGGCGTCACCGACCCCGTGTCCGGCACGGCGGTAGCGAAGCTCGCGGCACCGAAGGCGGCGAAGAAGAAAAAGGCCACTCCGGCCCGCCGCAAGCCCAAGCGCGCTCCGCCCAAGAAGACCGCCAGCAAGCGTTAGCGTTCGCTGCGGATTGGAGCGGATTGGCGTGACGCGGCAAATCCGCAGATCTCCAACGCGAGCTTCGAGCCTCCTCCGCGGGCGAGAAGGAGCGGGGCAAAGACGCCGCGTCCATTCCTGCGACCTTCCCGATGGTCACGATGACCATTTGAACGCCCGCGCTCGCAGCTAACACCCACGACATCGTTTCCTTGTCCCTGATGGGAAGCTCGCCGAGACCCATCGAGGCGTTGGGGAGCGCGGTGTATTCTGGCTTTGGACTTAGCGTGAATGAGTCCGGTCCTCTCCCCGGGATGCTCGAACGGGTCGGATGTGCGGGAAATGTCGGCCAGGAAGAACGTCATGCATCTCGATGCCCGCGGACTCGCCATCTCGATCGCCAGCGCCAAGGCGGCTGCAGCCTTCGACCATCTCGTCACCGGCTACCTCACCTTCCGGGTCGATACGCCCGACCGTCTCAACGCAGTGCTGGAGGCCGATCCGGACTTTGCGCTCGCGCATTGCATGAAGGGCTATTTCGCGATGCTCGCCTTCAAGCAGGCGGTCGTTCCGGTCGCGGCCGAGGAAGCGCGCACCGCGCAGTCGCTTGCCGCCGGCGCCACGCCGCGCGAGCGCAGTCACATCGCCGCCCTGACCGCCTGGGCCGACGGCGAGCTCGATCGTGCCATCGCGACTTGGGAGTCGATCCTCCGCGCGCATCCGCATGATGTGGTCGCGTTCCGTCTCGCCCATTTCGTCAATTTCTGGCTCGGCCGCCCGCAGGACATGGTCGACTCCATCGAGCGCGTGATGCCGGACTGGTCGGAGGACATCCAAGGCTACTCATCGATCCTCGCCTGCCGCTCCTTCGCCCAGGAGGAGGCCGGCAACTATTTCGCCGCCGAACCCTACGGGCGTCGTGCCATCGATCTCGACCCCGGCGATCTCTGGGCCGCGCACGCCGTCGCCCATGTGCTGGATGCGCAGGGCCGCCGCAGCGAGGGCGTCCAGTGGCTCACCACGCTCGCCCCCAACTGGGAGGGCGCCCATAACCTGCAGCACCATCTCTGGTGGCACTGCGCACTGTTCAAGCTGGAGTACGGCGACTATGGCGCGGTGCTCGATCTCTACGACACGCGCTTCCGTAACCTTGCTGCGCCGCTAACCGTCGCTTCGCCGGATGTCTACATCGATGTGCAGAACGCGGCGTCGATGCTCTTTCGCCTCCAGCGCCTCGGCGTCGATGTCGGCAACCGCTGGGAGGAGCTGGCCGACAAGGCCGAGGCGCGGATCGGCGATTGCCAATCCGCGTTCACGCTACCGCACTGGTTGATGGCGCTGACCGCCGCCGGTCGCACCGCCGCTGCGCAACGCATGGTCGAGACGATGCGCGCGTTCGCCCATGGCCGCGGCACCGTGCCACTGATCGTGCGCGACTACGTGCTGCCGATCGCCGAGGCGCAGCTCGCCCACGCCGCCGGACGCCACGCCGAAGCCGTCGCCCTGATGCGTCCGGCCATCGGCGGCATGTACCGCCTCGGCGGCAGCCACACCCAGCAGGATGTGCTCGAGCAGCTGTTCGTGGACGCCGCGCTCAAGGCCGGCAGCACTGCGGATGTCCGCCTCGCCCTCGAGCGTGTCGCCGGTCGCCGGGCGATTCCGCCCGAGCGTTTCATCGGCTGGCGCGAAGCCGCTAACCGTGCGGCGGCCGGGATGGCATAGGCGCGACGCACTACGATTGCTTTTCGTGGGCTGCGAACTGATCGTCGACGGTCCCGCAACCTTTTCACCGGACCTTCGCGACTGACCGCTACCTGGCAAGGCAATGCGGTGTCCGAATGCAGCGCGTGCGGCTTCTCTGCTGCGCCGCCCCGATCTTCGCCAAGAAAGCCCGATGACGTTCGGCGCTGCCGGATGCCCCATCCTGCGACATCTAAGATCGATCGCCGGCCCTACAGGCACCGCCCCGCGCCGCGATGTGCGGCGCGGGCGTGCCAGACCGGATCAGCTGATCAGCGCGATCCAGGGGACGGCGATGACGATCAATGCAGCGATGAAGATCACGCCGAAGACGAGACCCAGGCGCCAGTAGTCGCGGCTCGCGATGTAGCCGCTGCCGTAGTAGATCGGGCTCGGTCCCGTGGCGTAGGGCGTGAGGATCCCCATGATACCCAGCGTCAACACCAGCAACGTCACGAACGTCGGCATGTCGATCCCGGGGATCGTCGCGCCGACGGCGAGCATGACCGGCAGCAGCGCTGTCGCATGCGCGGTGACGCTGGCGAACAGATAGTGCGTGAAGAAGAACACGAGCACCAGCGCGATCATCGCCACGGTCGGCGACAGTCCGCCCATGTGTGCACCGACCGCGTCGGCGAACCACTTGACGAAGCCGACCCGGTTCAGCCCGTCGGCGAGCGCGACGAGCGTCGCGAACCACACGAGCGTATTCCACGCCTGCTTGTTGCCGAGCATGTCGTCCCAGGACAGGACGCCCGTCATCAGCATCAGCGCGATGACGGCAAGCGCGACGGTCGTCGCATTGATCCATTTGTCGCCGAAGACCCAAAGCACGAGTGCGACGATCACCAGCCCGGCGAGCAGCAATTCGCCACGGCTGAATGCGCCCAGGGTGTGAAGCTCCTTCGCCGCCCAGGCCGGAACCTCCGTGCCTTCCTTCACCTGCGGCGGGTAGATCCAGTAGACGAGGAGCGGCGTCAGCAGCACGAGCGCGATTCCGACCGGTGCGTAGGCGACGAACCACTGCGTCCACGAGATGTCGACCTTCGCGATCTTGCGTGCGAACTCGAGGGCGAGCAGATTCGGTGCCAGCGCGGTGACGAACATCGAGCTGGTGATGCACGTGGCGGCGATCGCCGTCCACATCAGGTAACCGCCGATGCGCCGTGACGACGGATCGTTCGGCAGCGAGCCGTAGAGCGGCGGCAGGTTCTTGATCACCGGAAAGATCGTGCCGCCCGAACGCGCCGTATTCGACGGCGTAAACGGCGACAGCACGACGTCGGCGAACGTCACGGCGTAGCCCAGCGTCAACGTGCGCCGGCCCATCTTCTTCACGAGCTCGAGCGAGATGCGGCGGCCGAGGCCGGTCCGATCGTAGCCCAACGCGAACATGAACGCGGCAAAGATCAGCCACACCGTGCTGTTGGCGAATCCGGACAGCGCCCAGCCGAGCGCTGAATTTGCGGGGCTGAACCCGGCCTTCCCGAGCTCCGCGGGGCTGTAGAGCACCCACGGCGAGAGCACCGTGACGAGCGTGACGCCAATGACGCCGATCGCCGCGCCGGGCAACGGTTCCAGCATCAGCGCGACGATGACGCCGGCGAAGATCGCGAAGTAATACCACGCGTGGGGCGCAAGACCATCGGGTGTCGGCGACAGCGCAATCGCGGCTGCGACCGCGATCGGCGCTAGCGCTTTCCACGAAACATGCGGCGGCTTGACAACGCTTGCGGCGACTCGTGGCGCGGGCGGTGATGCGGGTAATTGATCAGGGGTGACAGAGATGGCCATGAACAACCTCCGGTCGGTAATGCCGGCATGGCGTGCAACCGCGACGGACGCTCGCCGCTCCGGCGGATGTAGACCATTCTCCGCGCATCGCCACCGCGCGAAGTTGACCGCGCGCAAGATCGGGTGCCGATGCGTCTCGCGTGGCTGCGGCGTTTGGTCGCATCGACGAACCTGAACGCCGCTTCCCACGCCGCGCTTCCGCAGCCGCGAGATCGACATATCCTGCGCGATCGGGACGCGCAACCCAACGGCCGCAACTGTTGGTACGATGCTGCCTGGGCACACTCTCGAGGAGCCTCCTCCGATGCGCTCGAAGCTCACGATCCTTATCCTCGCTGCCGCAGTGGGCGGCGTGCTCGCGGGCTACGTCGCGCACCAAGCCGCGCCGGACACCGCGGCGGCGGCCGCGATTGCGAGCTATTTCTCGGTGCTGGCCGACATCTTCCTGCGGCTCATCAAGATGGTCATCGCGCCGCTGGTGTTCGCGACGGTCGTCGCAGGGATCGCCGGGACCGGCGACGCGAAGTCGGTCGGCCGCATCGGCGCCAAGGCGCTGGCGTGGTTCATCACCGCCTCGCTCGTATCGCTGCTGCTCGGGATGGCCTTCGCCAACCTGTTCCAGCCGGGCGCGAACCTCAAGTTGCCGCTGCCGGACGCGGGCCTGGCGACCAATCTCAAGACGGGCGGCCTGAGCCTCAAGGAGTTCATCGTCCACGCGTTCCCGCGGAGCTTCTTCGAAGCGATGTCATCGAACGAGATCCTGCAGATTCTCGTGTTCAGCCTGTTCTTCGGTTTCGCGCTGACGGCGCTCAAGGAACGGCCCGCCGGCACCATCGTGAAGTTCATCGACGAGCTCGCGCATGCGATGCTCAAGCTTACCGGGTACGTCATGTATGCCGCGCCGCTCGGCGTGTTCGGCGCAGTCGCCGCGGCGATCACGACGCAGGGGATCGGCGTACTCGCAACCTACGGCAAGTTCATCGGCACCTTCTACGTGAGCCTGCTCGTCCTCTGGGCCATGCTGATCGCCGCCGGATTCGTCTTCCTCGGCGGCCGGGTCTTCCGATTGCTCGCGACGGTGCGCGAACCGATGCTGATCGCGTTCACCACCGCCAGCAGTGAGGCGGCGTACCCGAAGCTGATGGAGCGGCTCGACCGCTTCGGCGTCGACGAGCGCGTGACGGCGCTGACGCTGCCGCTCGGCTACTCGTTCAATCTCGACGGCTCGATGGTCTACCAGGCGTTCGCCGCGCTGTTCGTCGCGCAGGCCTATGGGATCGAGATGTCGATCGGGCAGCAGTTCACGCTGCTGTTGGTGATGATGCTCTCGTCCAAGGGCGTGGCCGGAGTGCCGCGCGCGTCGCTCGTCGTCGTGGCGGCCGTGCTGCCGATGTTCGGCCTTCCCGAAGCCGGCCTGCTGCTGATCATGGGCATCGATCAGTTCCTCGACATGGGTCGCACCGCGACCAACGTGATCGGCAACAGCATCGCGACGGCCGTGGTTGCAAAGTGGGAAGGCGCCCTCGGGCCGCCGTTGCCAGACGAGCCGGAAGCGACGGCCGGCGTTTCCGCGGCGGCGCCTGCGGAATGAACTGCATCGGCCGGATCGCCGTCGCGCTCGCGCTCGCGGGTTGCGCCGGCGCCGCGTGCGGCGCGCCGCGCGAATGGCCCGACGCGCTGTCGGGCCGGCTCGCGCACATCAAGGAAACCCGTCTCGTCCGGGTCGGCTATCGCGAGAACGCGATCCCCTTCTCGTATCTCGGCCCCGACGGGAAGCCCGTCGGCTATTCGCTCGAGCTCTGCCAGGCGATCGTCGCGACGATCGCCGACGAGCTGGGCGGGCCGGCGCTCGGGATCGACTACGTGCGCGTGACGGCGCAGGACCGGATCGAGCGCGTCGTCTCGGGCGCCGTCGACCTCGAGTGCGGATCGACGACCAACACTGCGGAGCGCCGGCGCCTGGTGGCGTTCTCGCCGGTGATCTTCGTCACCGGGACGCGGATCGCCGTCGCCAAAGGAAGCAGCGTGCGGGACGTCGGCGACCTGCGGAGCCGGAACGTCGCGGTTGTTCGCGGGACGACCAACGAGGCGGCGATGCGCGCCGTCGATCGGCTGCGGAACCTCTCGCTGACGTTCGTCGCCGCCGACGACTACCGAAGCGCGCTGGCGCTGCTCGCCGACGGCAAAGTCGAGGCGCTGGCGGCGGATGAGGTGCTGCTTCGCGGGCTGCTCGCGGAAACGGGAACGGCGCGCGAGATCCGCATCGTCGGCGAGATGTTGTCGTTCGAGCCCTACGGCATCATGTATCCGCACGATGACGCCGCGCTCGCCGATGCGGTCGAGCGGACGCTGCGCGGCCTCGCCGAGAGCCGGGAAATCGCCTGGATCTACGAGCGCTGGTTCGTCCGGCCGCTGCCGTCCGGCCAGCGCCTCGACCTGCCGATGGGCGCGCAGCTCCGCCGCTCGCTCGAGTTGATCGGGCTGCCTCCCGACTGACGGCTGATCGCGATGCGGATCGCGGTGATGGGCGCGGGGGCGGTGGGCTGCTACTACGGCGGGATGCTCGCGCGCGCCGGCCACGACGTTACGCTGATCGGGCGGCCGCAGCACGTCGCCGCGATCCGCCGCGAGGGGCTTGATCTGGACACGCAATCCGTCCGCGAGCGCGTGCCGCTGCGGGCGAGCACGGACGCGAGCGCCGTGCGCGACGCGGAGCTCGTCCTTTTCTGCGTCAAGTCGAACGACACCGAGAATGCCGCCGCCGCGATGGCGCCGCATCTCGCCGCCGACGCGGTCGTGCTCAGCCTGCAGAACGGCGTCGACAACGCGGAGCGGCTGCAGCCGGTGCTCGCGCAGGCGGTCGAGCCGACGGTCGTCTACGTCGCCGTGGAGATGGCCGGACCTGGCCACGTCCGCCACCACGGCCGCGGCGAGCTTGTGCTCGGGCGCGACACGCGTGGCGCGCGACTCGCCGAAGTGCTCGCCGCCGCAGGCGTCGGCATCGAGCTCTCGGACAACGTGATCGGCGCGCTGTGGGCGAAGCTGATCGTCAATTGCTCGTACAACGCGCTGTCGGCAATCGCGCAGATGCCCTACGGCCAGCTGGTCCAGGGCGAGGGCATCGAAACCGTCACGCGCGACGTCGTGCGCGAATGCCTCGCCGTCGCGCAGGCCGCGGGCGTGACCGTCCCAGGCGAGCCGTGGGAAGCGGTACGCCGCATCGCCGCGACGATGCCCTCGCAGCTCTCATCGACGGCGCAGGATCTCGCGCGCGGCAAACAGAGCGAGATCGATCACCTCAACGGCTTAGTCGTGCGCAAGGGCGAAGCGCTGGGCATCGCGGTACCGGCGAACCGCGCGCTCTGGGCGCTGGTCAAGCTGCTCGCGGGTCGGAGGGTCTGATCCCGGCCCGACTTGCAAGCTCCGTTTTGTTTTCAGAACACGACCTTCAGGAACGGGTCGAGCAGCTCGCTCGACCGACACCATCGTAAGCAGGAGCGGCGCCCAGGGGCAGGAGCGTCGTGATGGCCAGTTCGATAGGGGAAAAGGACGACCAACCGAGCTCGAGCGCCCCACAGGTCAGATGCATGCGGCGAAACAGCTGGGGGACAGCGGCCCGCGGAACTCGTCCGGCGACCGTGGCCGCGCCCCGACTTTCGACGATGTGATGGAATCAAGAGGCGTCGCTGCCAACCCCTGCTTGGACGCGGTAGCGCGCATCGCGCGCGACGGCCCATGACCATCGAGCCGCCTCGCGTACCGCCCGCTCAGTAACGCTAATTCGTCGGACTGCGGCGGACGGCATGGAGATTCCCATGCTGCGATCACGACCTCCATTTCTGTCGCGCAGCCCCCTTCAAAACATGATCTTGGCCAGGAACAATCCGGTGATGACCGCCACCGCGGTGGCGACGATCCCCGGGATCATGAACGAGTGGTTGAGCACATACTTGCCGATCTTGGTCGTCCCCGACAGGTCGAAGTTGATCGCCGCGATCAGCGAGCCGTAGGTCGGGATGAAGAAGTAGCCGTTGACGGACGGGAACATCGCGATCAGGAATTGCGGCGGAATGCCGAGCGCGATGCCCAGCGGCATCAGCGCGCGGGTGGTGGCCGCCTGGCTGTACAGCAGCACCGAGGCGAAGAAGAGCCCGAATGCGAACGTCCAGGGATGCGCGTCCGCCTGCTGGCCGATCGCCGGCACGATGACGTCCTTGTTGGCCGCGATGAAGCTGTCGCCGAGCCACGCGAGGCCGAAGATGCCGATCACCGCGACGACGCCGGCACGCAGTGTCGACGTCTTCGGAATGTCGTTGACGTCTACCTTCGTCACCAGCAGCATGATCGCGGCGACCGACATCATCACGATCTCGATCACGATCGGCATCTGCAGCGCGCTCTTCGCGCCGGGCAGCGTGCGCAGGGTCGGGAAGAACCCGAACAGCACGACCAGCGCGACCCCGATCAGGAATACGAAGGCCGACGCCTTGGCCGCGGGCTTGAGCGGCGGCCTTTCGGCGGACGACTTCGGCGTGGGAATTTCGCCGGCCGCGAGCCGCCGCTGGTACTCGGGATCGTCCTTGAGGTCCTTGCCGATGAACATCGAGACAATAGCCGCCGCGACCACGCCGGTGAGCGTCGCCGGCACGCAAACCATCAGGATCTGCGGCAGACCCCAATTCGTCATTCCTTTCTCGGCAAAGAGACCAATCATCGCTGCCGTGGCCGCTGCGACCGGGCTCGCGGTGATCGCCTGCTGCGAGGCGATCGTAGCCACCGCCATCGGGCGCTCGGGGCGAATGCCGCTCTGGTGCGCCGTCTCGTAGATTACCGGCAGCAGCGGATACACGATGTGTCCAGTGCCCGCGAGGAAGGTGAAGCTCCACGTGGTGAGCGGCGCGACGATCGTCACGTACTTCGGATTGGCGCGGATGATCCGTTCCGCGATGCGCACCAGAAAGTCGATGCCCCCGGCGGCGTCCATCACCGACGCGGCCATGATCACCGCGAGGATGATCAGCATCACGTCGATGGGCGGCGAGGTCGGATTGACGCCGAACGCGACCACCAGCACCAGCAGACCAACCGCGCCCCACAGGCCGAGGCCCACGCCCGAGTAGCGCGCGCCCATCCAGATCGCGGCGAGCACGACGATGAACTGCAGAACGATTGCAAGCGTCATGACAGATCTGCCGACCCGGAGTCGCCTCCGGGTCGACTAGCCCCCTTGGTTACTGTTCGAACTTCGGGCTGATGAGGTTTTCGAACGCGAAGACCTCGTCCCATTTCTGCTGCGTCATGAGCTTGCGTTCCTTGACGACGATATCGTGCAGCGACTTGCCGGTCTCGTAGCCTTCGCGCGCGATCTCCGCACACTGCTTGTAGCCGAGCGACGGCTTGAGCACGGTCACAATGCCGAGCGAGTTCAGCACCATGTTGCGCGAGACATCGGCGTTGGCGGTGATGCCCCGGATGCAGTTGACACGCAGGCTTTCGACCGCGTGCTCCATCGTCGCGAGCGATGTAAAGAGCGCGAACGTGATCACCGGCTCCATCACGTTCAACTGCAGCTGGCCTGCCGATGCTGCGAGCGTCACGGTCAGGTCGAGCCCGATCACGAGGAATCCCACCTGATTGACGACCTCCGGAATCACCGGATTGACCTTGCCCGGCATGATCGAGCTGCCCGGCTGCATCTGCGGCAGGTTGATCTCGTTGATCCCGCACCGGGGCCCGCTGGCGAGCAGCCGGATGTCGTTGCAGATCTTGGTGAGCTTAGCCGACGTCCTCTTCAGCACGCCGGACAAGAGCACGTACGCGCCGGTGTCGGACGTCGCCTCGACGAGGTCACCCGCCAGGATGAACTTGAAGCCCGTGAGCTCGGACAGGTACTTGGTGGCAAGCTCCGGATAGCCCGGTGCCGCCGTGACCGACGTGCCGATCGCCGTCGCGCCCAGATTGATCTCGTGCAGGAATTGCCGAACTTCCGCGATCCGCTGTACTTCCTCGCCGATCGTTGTCCCCCAGCCGTGGAATTCCTGGCCGAGCGACATCGGCACCGCGTCCTGCAGGTGCGTGCGCCCCATCTTCAGCACCTTCTCGAACTCCTTGCCCTTGGCGAAGAAGGCGTCCTGCAGCCGGCGCAGCGTGTCCATATAAGTCTGCAGCCGCAGGATCAGCGCGAGCCGGAACGCGGTCGGATAGACGTCGTTGGTCGACTGCCCGAAGTTGACATGGTCGTTCGGGTTGACGTACTGATACTCGCCCTTCTTGTGGCCGAGTCGTTCGAGCGCCAGGTTCGCGATCACCTCGTTCGCGTTCATATTGGTCGACGTGCCGGCGCCGCCCTGGATGAAGTCGGTCACGAACTGGTCGCGCATCTCACCCGCGATCAGCCGGTCACAGGCTGCGGCGATCGCATCGGCAATCCTCGCGTCGAGCACGCCCAAGTCGCGGTTCGCCAGCGCCGCCGCCTTCTTGACGTAGCCGAACGCCTTGACGAAGTTGGGCTCCAGCGACATCGGAATGCCGGTGATGTGGAAGTTCTCCTTGCCGCGCAGGGTCTGCACGCCGTAATACGCGGTGTCGGGCAGCTCCTTCTCGCCCAGGAAGTCCTTTTCAATCCGTGTGACCATTGTGTCCATGACATCCTCCTCGGTTCCGTTTCCCGCACGCTCGGCGGGTGGAAGGCATCGTCTCATTCTCCTCAATTCGTCGCGCTGCGCATTGACCGCGCTCAATCCACTCCGTCTGTGCTGCGATGCAGCAAATGCCTTTGGGCCGGCGCAGCGGGCGAAACGCGCGCAGCCACGGCGCGACATTCGGTCGCATCGCGGGCGATCCAGAAGGACGACCCGACTGGCCGCTGGGTCTTCGATCAGCGGTTGACCCGAATCAAGCCGGGTTTCGGGACACCGCTCTACGATCCGTCCCGCTGCCAGCAAAGAACCCGGCACGACAATGCTCTTCTTCCTCCCTCGCACCCTGCGCGGCGTCATCGCCGCCGCGCTGCTCGGCCTCAATACGCTCTTCTGGTGCAGTCTCGTCTTCGCGCTGGCACTCGTGAAGCTCGTCGTGCCGGCGCGCGCGGTCCGGATGCCGGTCGACCGTGCGCTCAACGGCGTCGCCGCGCGCTGGATCGCCTGCAACAGCGGCTGGATGCGGCTCGTGCAGCGCACCCGCTGGGACGTCGCCGGCCTCGACGGGCTCGACCGCCGCAGCTGGTACATGGTCAACGCCAATCACCAGAGCTGGGTCGATATCCTCGTGCTCCAGCATCTGCTCAACCGACGCATCCCGCTGCTCAAGTTCTTCCTCAAGCAGCAACTGATCTGGGTGCCCGTCATCGGGCTCGCCTGGTGGGCGCTCGACTTCCCGTTCATGCGCCGGCATTCGAATGCTCACCTGAAGGCGCACCCCGAGAAGCGCTTCGAGGATCTCGACGCGACCCGCCGCGCCTGCAGGAAGTTCGCGCTCGTGCCGACCAGCGTCATGAATTTTCCCGAGGGAACGCGCTTCACCCGCGACAAGCACCGCGCCCAGCGCTCGCCATACCGCCACCTGCTGAAGCCGCGCGCGGGAGCCTTGGCGCTCGCGCTTTCCGTGCTGGGGGACCGGTTCGACGCGCTCCTCGACGTCACGATCGTCTATCCGGAGGGAGCGCCGACGTTCTGGCAGTTCCTTTGCGGCGAGGTACCCGCGATCGTCGTACGCTCGCGACGAATCGCGATTCCCGCGGAGCTCGCCGGCGGCGACTATGCGGGGAATCAGAAATTCCGCAAGGCGTTCCAGCGCTGGCTCGCCGCGCTATGGCGCGACAAGGACGACACTATCGACTCGCTGCTCGCACCGCGGAGCGAGGGAGAACACGCGGCGCGCATGCCGATCGATGCAGGGCACCCGGAGGCGCGCCCGGCGCCCGTCAAGGCACACGACAGTGGCGGGGTCCGCTGAGCGTGCGGCTCCCCTCTTCAGCTCAAGCGCAGGGTCACGTCCACCCCATCTTCACCATCTTGCGCCGCATGAACGCGATCTGGGTCGCGAGCGGCAGCTCCTTCGGGCAGACGTCGTGGCAGGCGAGCAGCGACATGCAACCGAACACGCCGTCGTCGTCGCCGATCACGTCGTAGTAGTCGGCATCGGTGCGTGCGTCGCGGGGGTCGAGCCGGAACCGCGCGACGCGGTTCAACCCGACGGCGCCGACGAAGTCCGCGCGCATTCGTGCGGTACCGCATGCGGCAACACAGCAGCCGCATTCGATGCAGCGGTCGAGCTCGTAGATCTTGTCGGCGAGATCCGGATCCATTCGTTCCTCGATCCGCCGCAGGTCGGGGTTCGGGTCCTTCATGTGCAGCCAGCCATGCAGCCGCTCGCTCATCCCGCGCATCCACTTGCCCGTGTTGACCGACAGATCGCCGATCAGCTCGAAGAACGGCAGCGGCGCGAGCGTGATCTTGGAGCCGAGGTTCTTGGTCAGGGTGCGGCAGGCGAGCGTCGGCCGGCCGTTGATCACCATCGCGCAGCTGCCGCAAATGCCGGCGCGGCAGACGAAGTCGAACTGCAGCGAAGCGTCCTGCTTTTCGCGGATCTCGTTCAGCGCGATGAACAGCGTCATCCCGTCGGCTTCCTCGAGCTGGTAGGTCTGCATCCGCGGTACGCTGCCGCCTTCCTGCGGGTTGTAGCGCAGCACGCTGATCGAAAGCTTGCGCGGAACGCCGTTCGCACCATTGCGGGTAGGCGCCGGCAGGGGCACCGCCACCGGAATCGTCTTCACCGCATTGTCATTCATTGGACGGCCTCGAGAGGTTCGGCCACGAGCGGCTCGTCGATGCGCTCGTTGCGGCCGCGATAGCACGCGGGCAAAAGCGAAGCGTAGGGCATCAGCGCCTCCTGCACCTTGAAGCGCGGCGCTCCGGCCAGCGTCTGCTTCAGCGCCTCGACCTCGGCTGCCCGTTTCGGCGTATCCGGATGGTCGATGTAGTCCTTGGCGCCGTAGCCACGCCAGCCGGGCGGCAGCTCCATGCGGGTAACGTCGAGCGCCTCGTAGCCCAGCGAAGGCAGCGTGTCCGCTTCGGACTTCCACGACGCGAGCGTGCGCTTGAGCCACTCGGCATCGTTGCGGCGCGGGTAATCCTGGCGGAAATGCGCGCCGCGGCTCTCGGTGCGCGTAAGCGCGCCGTACGCGATGCACAGCGCCACCTTCAGCATCTTCTGCACCCGGTACGCGGTGACGAGCTCCGGGTTGGCGCCGCGCGCCTTGCACTTGAGGCCGATGTTGCGGCTGCGGACGAGCAACTGCTGCAGCCCTTCGACGGCGGCCTGCAGGTCCTCTCCGCGCCGGAAGATGCCGACTTTCGCCGTCATCAGGTCCTGCATCTGCGCCTTGATCGCGGAGGCATCCTCGGAACCGCGCCCATCGATCAGCGCGTCGAGCTGCAACTGCTCGCGCCGGAGAAAGTCGTGGACGACCCGGGTCGGAATGTCGACGTCGTTTTCGGACTTGTCGCAGAAATCGGCGATGTATTCGCCGACGATCATCCCGGCGACGACCGTCTCGGCGACCGAGTTGCCGCCCAGCCGGTTGAACCCGTGCATGTCCCAGCACGCGGCCTCGCCGGCCGCGAACAGCCCCTTCAGCGTCGGGCTCTCGCCCGTGTGGTTGGTGCGTACGCCGCCCATCGTGTAATGCTGCGCGGGCCGCACCGGGATGAAGTCCTTGACCGGATCGACGCCGAGGAAATAGTGGCAGATCTCGTAGACCTCACGCAGGTTGTGCTTGATGTGCTTTTCGCCGAGCAGCGTGATGTCGAGCCAGAGATGCTCGCCGAAGCGGTTCTTCGCGCCTTTGCCCTTGAGGATGTGCTCCTCCATCCGGCGGGAGACGACGTCGCGCGAGGCGAGCTCCTTCTTCTCCGGCTCGTAGTCCGGCATGAAACGGTGGCCGTCGGCGTCCTTCAGCAGCCCGCCGTCGCCGCGACAGCCCTCGGTGACAAGGATGCCGGCCGGGAAGATTGCGGTGGGATGGAACTGCACTGCCTCCATGTTGCCGAGGGCAGCTACCCCCGTCTCCAGCGCGATCGCGCCGCCGATGCCTTCGCAGATCACGGCGTTGGTCGTGACGCGGTAGAGCCGGCCGGCGCCTCCGCTCGCGATCGCTGTTGCCTTGGCGACGTACGCGACGAGCTCGCCGGTGATGAGGTCGCGGACGATCGCTCCGTAGCAGCGGGCCCCGTCGTGGATCAGCGCGATCGCCTCGACGCGCTCGTGGACGGGAATCGCGTCGCCGATCGCCTGATCGCTCATCGTCTGCAGCATCGCGTGACCGGTGCCATCGGACACGTAACAGGTCCGCCATTTCTTGGTGCCGCCGAAATCGCGCTGGGCGACGAGCCCGTGCGCTTCGTCGCGCTCGGTAATCGTCACTTTCTGGCCGTTGATGATGACGTCGCGGTCGCCCTTGCGCACGCGGCTCCACGGCACGCCCCACGCAGCGAGTTCGCGCACGGCCTTCGGCGCCGTGTTGACGAACATCCGGACGACCTGCTGGTCCGCGCCCCAATCGCTGCCGCGCACCGTGTCCTCGAAGTGAACGTCCTCCGTATCGCCCTGCCCCTTGATCACGTTGCCGAGCGAGGCCTGCATGCCGCCCTGCGCTGCCGCCGAATGCGACCGCTTCGGCGGGACGAGCGACAGGATCATCACGTCGTTGCCGCGACGCTTGGCACCGATGCCTACGCGGAGACCGGCGAGTCCGCCGCCGATCACGAGCACATCCGTGTAGAGGATCTTCATTGGGTGACCCCCGGCGCGGGTGCCTGCAGCGAGGAAGGAGTGTACGGTTGTCCGTAATTTGGCGCGTGCTCGATGCCGATCTTGATGTAGGCGGCGAGCGTCGCGAAGCCGAGCACCAGGAAGAACACCGTCAGCGCCCATTTCAGCGTCTTCAGCCGCTTGCGCGTCGCATTCGGGTCGGGCCCTTCGAACCATCCCCACTTGACGGCGAGGCGATAGAGGCCGATGCCGCCGTGGAACTCGACGGCGAGCAGCAGCAGGATGTAGAGCGGCCAGTAATGACCGGTCCAGACGCGGTCGGCCGATTCGAACGGGCCAATCAGCCCGGGATGCGTCAGCATGATGTAGACGTGCGGCGCGGCGATGAAAAAGAGCGCGAATCCGGTGAACACCTGCCAGAACCAAAGCGTCGTGTCCTCGTGCCGCATCATCTTCATGTGGCCGCGGAAGAGGCTCAGCTGCCGATAGTTGATCGGAAACTTGCGCACGGCGAGCGCGGCGTGGACGACGATCAGCGCAATCACGCCGGCGACGACGAACGACACGATCACCGGGTACGACCGGCCGAGGAAGAAATAGCCCTCGAAGAACTTGGTGACCGTCCACATCGCGTCCTTGCTGATCAGGATCGTGGACACGAAGAACATGTGGCCCCACATGAACAGCGCGACCAGCAATCCCGAGCCGCTCTGCACGAAGTCGAGGCGGGCCGGCCACCGACTCTTCTGCCGTACGCCGGCGAGGCCGACACCGGCGATGACGGGGTTCATCGTATCCATCGAACAGGCTCCTTGCGCGCTCGGAGGGCCGCGACGCCCGAGGTGTCTCGAGCGCGCTGACGCTTCGCATCGAGGGCCGCGTCGAAGCAATATAGTCCTCTCTCCAACAGGGCTCTTGATGTGCGTCAACGACTTCGATGCGGCAGAACACGTTATCCCGTAGGACTTGTGCGCTGCCGCGAGGGACACCCGAAGAACTGTTGACTTGCATCAATGGGTCCCGTGCCCGTAAGGGCAGCATGAGCGCTACAGCCAGCTTCGGCTGCCGTCACTCGCACGCGCGGGTCGCGGTGTGCATTCCAGATTGGAGGCATTGATGTTCCAGGTCCGCATCCACGGTCGCGGCGGGCAGGGGGTCGTTTCGGGCGCCGAGCTCCTGTCGGTGGCCGCGTTTCTCGAAGGCCGCTATGCGCAGGCGTTTCCGAGCTTCGGCTCCGAGCGCATGGGCGCGCCGGTGATGGCTTTCTGCCGCATCGACGACAAGGAGATCCGGCTGCGCGAACCCGTGATGGAGCCCGACGCGCTCATCATCCAGGACCCGACGTTGCTGCACCAGGTCGACCTGTTCAAGGGACTGCATGCGGTCGGCCTGATCCTCATCAACTCGACGCGGAGCTTCGCCGAGCTCGGTCTCGCCGAGTTCGCCGACGATTCGCGCCATTACCGGCTGTGCCGCGTCCCCGCGACGGAACTCGCGCAAAAGCACGTGGGTCGCCCGGTACCCAACGCCGCGTTGCTGGGCGGCTTCGCGGCCGTCAGCGGCGAGGTCCGCCTGGAGTCGGTGGTCGCGGCAATCCGATCGAAATTCCCGGGCAAGGTCGCCGAAGGCAACGTCGCTGCGGCGACCGAAGCCTATGCGCTCGCCCGCAAATCGCGCGAGGCGGTCCATGCTTAAGCAGGTCGAAGGCTCCCGCGCCGTGGCCGAGGCGATCGCGCTCTGCCGCCCCGAGGTCATCTGTGCCTATCCGATCACGCCACAGACGCACATCGTCGAGGGTTTGGGCGAGATGGTGAAGTCCGGCGAGCTTTCCGGATGCGAGTTCATCAACGTCGAATCGGAGTTTGCCGCGCTGTCGGTAGCGATCGGCTCGTCGGCCGCGGGGGCACGGACCTACACGGCAACCTCGAGCCAAGGCCTGCTGTTCATGGCCGAGGCCGTCTACAACGCGGCGGGATTGGGTCTGCCCATCGTGATGACGATCGGCAACCGCGCGATCGGCGCCCCGATCAACATCTGGAACGACCATTCCGACAGCATGTCCATGCGCGACGCCGGGTGGATCCAGCTTTACGCCGAAACCAATCAGGAAGCGCTCGACCTGCACATCCAGGCGTTCCGGCTCGCCGAAGAGCTGTCGTGTCCGGTGATGGTGTGCATGGACGGCTTCATCCTCACCCACGCCTACGACCGCGTCGACATTCCCACGCAGGGCCAGGTGGATGCGTTTCTGCCGCCGTTCGAGCCACGGCAGATCCTCGATCCCGCGGAGCCGGTATCAATCGGCGCGATGGTCGGTCCGGAAGCGTTCACCGAGGTGCGCTATCTCGCCCACCACAAGCAGCTGCGCGCGCTGTCGCTGATTCCGCAGCTCTCCGAAGCGTTCAAGGCGCGGTTCGGCCGCGCGTCGGGCGGGCTGATCCGTTCGTATCGCACCGCGGACGCGGAGACGATCGTCGTCGCGCTGGGCTCGGTCAACGGCACGGTGCAGGAAGTCGTCGACGACATGCGCGCCGAAGGCGTGGCGATCGGATCGGTGTCGATCTGCTCGTTCCGGCCGTTCCCGTTGCTCGCCCTGCGCGAGACGCTGCAGCACGCGAAGCGCGTCGTCGTCCTGGAAAAATGCCTCGCCGTGGGTCTCGGCGGCATCGTCTCCGACGGCGTGCGCAAATCGCTGTCGGGCATCCAGCTCAATGGCTACACCGTCATCGCCGGCCTGGGCGGCCGCGCGATCACCCGGGTGTCGTTGCGGCAGCTCTTCGAGGACGCGGCCGCCGACGAGCTCGAGCAGGTGACGTTCCTCGACCTCAACGCCGACGTCGTTGCCCACGAGCTGGAGCGCGAGGCGCTCACGCGTCGGACCGGGCCCACGGCCGAGGCGATCCTGCGCCGTCTGGGTACCGTCGGATCGCGGATCGGCTAAAGGACCCACCCATGAACAATCGCAGTTCCTTCGACCGCGCAACGCCGCCGATGCAGTCGGTCAAGTTCTACCAGACGGGGACGTTCACCGTCGGCAACCGGCTGCTTGCTGAAGACGAGCGTTCGGTGCAGGCGAACATGGAGCGGACCAATTCGCTCAACTCCGGACACCGCGCCTGCCAAGGCTGCGGCGAGGCGTTGGGCGCACGCTACGCGATCGACGCAGCGATGCGCGCGGCGGGAAACCAGGTGATCGCCGTCAACGCGACCGGCTGCCTCGAAGTGTTCTCGACGCCTTATCCCGAGACGTCGTGGCAGATCCCGTGGATCCACTCGCTGTTCGGCAATGCCGCTGCGGTGGCGTCGGGGGTCGCCGCGGCCATGCGCATCAAGGGGCGCCCCAGCGTCCGCGTCGTGGCCCAGGGCGGCGACGGCGGCACCACCGACATCGGCTTCGGCTGCCTTTCCGGAATGTTCGAGCGCAACGACGACGTGCTCTACATCTGCTATGACAACGAGGCCTACATGAACACCGGCGTCCAGCGCTCGAGCGCGACGCCCCCCGCAGCGCGCACCGCGACGACGATGGCCGTCGGGCGCGAGCCGGGCAACGTGTTCGGCACCGGCAAGAACGTGCCGCTGATCGCAATGGCGCACGGGATTCCCTATGTCGCGACGGCGAGCGTCGCCAACTTGCGCGACCTCGAATACAAGGTGACGCGCGCGATGGGCATTCGCGGCGCGCGTTACGTCCATATCCACGTGCCCTGCCCGCTCGGCTGGGGTTCGGCGCCGGCGGACACGATCAAGGTCGCGCGTCTCGCGGTGGAGTCCGGACTCTTTCCGTTGTTCGAGGCCGAGCACGGCGAGATCACCGGGCGCACGAAGCTCCGCAGACCCGCACCGGTTACGGAATATCTGCAGCTGCAGAAGCGCTTTGCGCATCTATTCGGCGCGAAGCCGGACAAGACCCGGTTGGACGCGATCCAGGCGATCGCCGATCGCAATATCGCGCGCTTCGGACTCGCAGACGCGGGGACGGCCGGTGGATAAACCGTTCGCAATCACCCTGGACGTCGGCTCGAGCCTCGCGAACAAGACCGGCTCATGGCGGGTCTCGCGCCCCCTCTACGTCGACCGGCTGCCGCCGTGCAACGCCGCCTGCCCGGCGGGCGAGGACATCCAGGGCTGGCTCTATCACGCCGAGAGCGGCGACTACGAAGCGGCCTGGCGCGCATTGACGCAGAACAATCCGCTGCCCGCGATCATGGGACGCGTCTGCTACCATCCCTGCCAGGACGCCTGCAACCGCGGCAAGCTCGATGAAGCGGTCGGCATCAATGCGATCGAGCGCTTTCTGGGCGACGAGGCGATCAAGCGCGGCTGGAAGTTCGCGCCGCCCACCGCCGAATCCGGGAAGCGCGTGCTCGTCGTCGGCGCCGGTCCGTCGGGACTTTCGGCCGCCTATCATCTGCGCCGCCTCGGCCACCGCGTGACGATCATCGAAGCCGGCCCGTTCGCCGGCGGGATGATGCGCTTCGGCATTCCCAAGTACCGGCTCCCCCGCGACGTCCTCGACGCGGAGGTGCAGCGCATTCTCGACATGGGCGTCGCCATTGAGCTGAATCGGAAGGTGGCCGACATTCGCGCGACGATGCGCGAAGGCGGATTCGACGCCGCATTCCTCGCCGTCGGTGCGCACATCGGCAAGCGGGCGTACATTCCCGCCGGCGAAGCGGCGCGCATGCTCGACGCCGTGTCAGTGCTGCGCGGCATGGAAGGCGAGGACAAGCCGATGCTCGGCCGCCGCGTCGTGGTTTACGGCGGCGGCAACACGGCGCTCGACGTCGCGCGCACGGCGAAGCGCCTCGGCGCGACCGAGGCAATCATCGTCTACCGGCGCACGCGCGAAAAGATGCCCGCGCACGATTTCGAGGTCGAGGAGGCATTGCAGGAAGGCGTGCTGATCAAGTGGCTGTCGACGATCAGGAACATGGCCGACGAAGGCACGCTGACCGTCGAAAAGATGACGCTCGACGCGACCGGGTTTCCGCAGCCGACCGGCGAGCTCGAGACGCTCGAGGCCGACTCGCTGGTGCTGGCGCTGGGGCAGGACGTCGACCTGTCGCTTCTCGAAGGCGTGCCAGGCCTCGCCATCAAGGACGGGACCGTCGCAGTCGGGCCCAACATGATGACCGGCTATCCCGGGATCTTCGCCGGCGGCGACATGGTGCCGTCCGAGAGGACGGTGACGGTCGCCGTGGGCCACGGCAAGAAGGCGGCCCGCAATATCGACGCCTGGCTGCGCGGGACGGACTACGCGCCGCCGCCGAAGCACGAGCTCGCCGACTTCGGCAAGCTCAACCCGTGGTACTTCGCGGACGCACCGCACATGGTGCGACCGCGCCTCGACCTCGCACGGCGCACGTCGACGTTCGACGAGGTCGTGAGCGGCCTGGACGAGACGAACGCGCTCTTCGAAGCGCGCCGGTGCCTTTCCTGCGGCAACTGCTTCGAATGCGACAACTGCTATGGCGTCTGCCCGGACAACGCGGTGATCAAGCTCGGGCCCGGCAAGCGCTTCGAGTTCAACTACGATTACTGCAAGGGCTGCGGCATCTGCGTGTCCGAATGCCCTTGCGGTGCGATCAAGATGGTGCCGGAAGCGACCTGACGACGCGGCCGCAGGGCCGGACGTTGCGGCGTCGCGCGCACCGATTCACCAGGAGAACACAATGGACCAGTTCTTACATCACGTGCCTGCAGGCGCGCCGGCATGGCTTCCCAAGGGACTCTCGCTGCTGCGCGAGCCGACGCTGAACAAGGGCACGGCCTTCACCGACGCCGAGCGCGACGTGCTCGGCCTGCGCGGTCTGCTGCCGCCGCATGTCTGCTCGCAGGACGAGCAGGAGGCGCGCGTGCTCGAGAATTTCCGCCGCAAGACGACGGACCTCGAGAAGTACATCGACCTGAACGCGCTGCACGATCGCAACGAGGCGCTGTTCTACCGGACGGTCATCGACCATCCCGACGAGATGATGCCGATCATCTACACGCCGACGGTCGGACTCGCGTGCCAGCAGTTCGGCCACATCTTCCAGCGTCCGCGGGGGTTGTTCGTCGGCGCCAACGATCGCGGCCGGATCGCGAGCGTGCTGCGCAACTGGCCCTACCACGACGTCCGGATCATCGTCGTCACCGACGGGGAGCGCATTCTTGGCCTGGGCGACCTCGGCGCCAACGGAATGGGCATTCCCGTAGGCAAGCTCGCGCTGTACACGGCGGGCGCGGGAGTCCATCCAACGCATTGCCTGCCGGTGATCCTCGACGTCGGGACCAACAACGAGGCGCTGCGCCGCGATCCGCTCTACATCGGCCTGCCGCAGCCGCGCCTCGAAGGCAGCGCCTACGACGCAGTGATCGAGGAGTTCATCGTCGCAACGCAGGAAGTGTTTCCCGGCGTCGTGGTCCAGTTCGAGGACTTCGCCAACCGCAATGCGTTCCGGCTGCTCGCGAAATACCGCGACCGCATCTGCACGTTCAACGACGACATCCAGGGCACGGCGGCCGTCGCCCTCGCGGGAATCCTGTCGGCGCTGCGCGTCACTGGCAACGGCCTCGCGGCCCAGAAGCTCCTGTTCTTCGGCGCCGGCGAAGCCGCGACCGGCATCGCCGACCTCGTCGTCGAAGCGATGGTGGCCGCCGGCGTCCCACGTCCTGCCGCCTGCAGCCGCTGCTGGCTCACCGACTCGCAGGGACTCGTCGTCAAGGGCCGCGACAACCTGGCCCAGCACAAGCGCCCGTACGCGCACGAGCACCCGCCGACCGCCGATTTTCTCGCCGCCATCAAGTCGCTGAAACCCACGGCGATCATCGGCGTGGCCGCCGTCGGCGGCACGTTCACGCGGGAAGTGGTGCAGGAGATGGCGAAGCACAATGAGCGGCCGATCATTTTCGCGCTGTCGAACCCGACGTCGAAGTCCGAATGCACGGCGACCCAGGCCTACGAATGGAGCGGCGGGCGCGCGCTGTACGCCTCCGGCAGCCCGTTCGATCCCGTGACGTTCGCGGGCAAGACCTTCGTGCCGCGGCAGGGCAACAACTCGTACATCTTCCCCGGCGTGGGCCTCGGAGCCATCGTAAGCGGCGCGCGCCGGATCACCGACTCGATGTTCCTCACGACGGCGAAGACCCTGGCGGATCAGGTCACCGAGGCCGACCTCGCGCAGGGAAGCCTGTACCCGCCGCTCGCGAAGATCCGCGATGTTTCGGCGCAGATCGCGACGGCGGTCGCGGGCGTCGCGTTCCGCGAAGGCCTCGCGAACGCTCCGCAGCCCGCGGACCTCCTCGGGTACGTGCGCTCGCAAATGTACGATCCGCAATACGCCACCTACGTCGCAGGGAACTGAACAAGCGCACCGCGACGCCGCGCGTTTCGAGGAAACGCGCGGTCGCCCCCCGGCGAGGCGACCCTAGTCTGATTGGGGTCAAGGAGGACGTGCGCAGGGTCGGCAACTCTGGTAGCCGTTGATCTGCGTCAACCTGCCGCAGCCACGGTGCCTCTAGTCTCCAAGCACCCGACTGCTCCGCCGATCGCGTCCGTACGCATCCGTCCGCTGCCAGCCCCTCCCAATGAACCCCTACGTCGTCTTCCTGCTGTACATGGTGGCGATCCTCGGATTCGTGTTCGTCACGCTGCTGATGAACCGGTATCTCGGTCCGAAGCCCGATCCGACCGCGAACAAGCTCGAGCCGTTCGAGTGTGGCGCAACGCCCGTCGATACGCGGAACGTGAAGGCGGTGCCGATCAAGTATTACGCGGTCGCGATCGTGTTCATCCTGTTCGATCTCGAGACCGTGTTCCTGTTCATCTGGGCGCTGGGCGCGCAGCCCGTCACCGGCTTCATGCTGGCGACCTTCGGCATATTCATCTTCCTGCTGGTCCTGATCCTGCTTTATGTGTACAAGGCGCGGCTGCTCGAGGCCGTCACGGAATAGCGATGGCTGCGACGACGATCCCCATCCATCCCGCGAACGGAAAGTCGCAGGCGTTCGAGTATCTGACGACGAAAAAGGACGAGCTGATCGGCTGGGCGCGCAAGTTCTCGCTGTTTCCCTATCCGTTCGTGACGGCGTGCTGCGCGATGGAGTTCATGGCGGTGAGCTCCACTCCCTACGACACCGACCGTTTCGGCGCCGCCCTTCCCCGGTTTTCGCCGCGTCAGGCCGATCTGCTCATGGTCGTGGGGACGATCTCGCACAAGCAGGCGCCGATCCTGAAGAAGGTCTACGACCAGATGTGCGAACCGAAATGGGTGATGGCTTTCGGCGTCTGCGCGACTTCCGGCGGCTTCTACCAGAACTACGCGGCAGTCGCCGGCATCGACCGGATCATCCCTGTCGATATCTACGTTCCCGGTTGCCCGCCGCGTCCCGAGATGGTGATCGACGGCATCATGCAGCTGCAGGACATGATCGCCCGTTCGCGCCACCCGATCGTCACCAAGGATTTCTGACCGTGACCGCGGACTTCGTCGGGCGTCTGCAGGAGGGGCTGCGCCCGCTGGCACCGGAGGCCACCATCGCGCACGGCGTCGCGGTGTTCGCAATCGCCCCAACGGCGCTCCTCGACGTGGTGAAGAAGCTCAAGGCCGATTTCGGCTTCGACCTCTTCCTCGACGTCACCGCCGTCGATTGGCTGCCGCAGGCCCCGCGCTTCGAGGTCGTCTGGCATTTCTACTCGACGCAGCACCACGTCCGGATCCGCCTCAAGGCCCGCCTCCCGGAAGCCGACCCAACCGTCGATTCGCTCGTCGCGCTCTACGGCGCTTCCCGGTTCATGGAGCGCGAATGCCACGACATGTATGGCATCGCGTTCCGCGGCAACGACGACCTTCGCCCCATGCTGCTCTATGAGGGCTTCGTCGGGCACCCACTGCGCAAGGACTACGCGAAGGAGCACGAGCAACCGCTCGTGCCCTACATCAAATAGCGCCATGCCACTCGATCGGACGCTTCCCAACCCCGTCCGCCCCGCTTTCACCAAGAGCGAGCGCGACGACACGGTCATCGTCAACATCGGACCCTCGCACCCGGCGACGCACGGGACCGTGCAGATCATCGCCGAGCTCGACGGCGAGCGCGTGCTGCGCACCGATATCCATCCGCGGCTATCTGCACCGCGGCTTCGAAAAGGAATGCGAGTCGCACACCTGGCACAACCTGATCCCCTACATCGATCGCCTCAACTACGTCTCCGCGCTGATCAACGACTTCGCCTACTGCGAGGCGGTCGAGAAGCTGATGGGCATCGAGATCACGCCGCGCTGCCGTTACCTGCGCACGCTGCTGTCCGAATATTCTCGGATCGTCGACCACCTCACCTGCGTGGCTGCCGGGCTGATGGAGCTGGGCGCGATGACGGCGTTCCTCTACCTGGTGATGATCCGCGACTTCATGTACGAGCACCTCGCCGACCTGACCGGCGCCCGCGTTACGTACACGTACGGTCGCATCGGCGGGCTCGCGCGCGATCTGCCGGCGGGTTGGCTCAAACGGCTCATCGAGATCCTGGACCAGTACGAGGAGTTCGTCGGCCGCGTCCACGGCCTCGTCGACCGCAACCGGATCTTTATCGACCGGATGCGCAATGTCGGCACGATCACAACGGCGGACGCGATCAACTTCGGCTACACCGGGCCGATCCTGCGCTCGACGGGCGCGCCGCGCGACCTGCGCAAGGACACGCCGTACCTCGGGTACGCCGACCTGGATTTCGAGGTTCCGGTCGGCATCAAAGGCGACAACTATGACCGCTACTACGTCCGGATGCGCGAAATGGACGAGTCGGTGCACATGATCCACCAGCTCATCGACATGCTGCCCGAAGGCGCGATCAACGTCGACGACCGCCGCTGCGTGCTGCCGGAAAAAGCGCTCGTCTACACGGAAATCGAGTCGCTGATCAATCACTTCAAGGTGATCATGGACGGCCCGAAGGTCCCTGCCGGCGATATCTACAGCGCGCACGAGTCGCCCAACGGCGAGCTCGGCTTCTATCTCGTCAGCACGGGCGAAGGGATGCCTTGGAAAGTCCACGTGCGCGCGCCGTCGTTCGTGCACATGGGCGGCGTACACCGGATGCTCGACGGCTTCCAGCTCGCCGACATCGTCCCGACGTTCGGATCGATCAACATGATCGGCGGAGAGTGCGACCGGTGAAGCACCTGATCCCCGAATTCGAGAAGTGGAAAGCGCGCTTTCCGGCGGGCTTCGAATCCTCGCTCGTCATGCCCTGCGTGCGCCGCATCCAGGAAGATCGCGGCTACGTCGCCGACAGCGACATCGACGGCCTCGTCGAGTATCTCGGCGTGCCGCGCATCCAGATCGAGGAAGTCCTCTCGTTCTACACGCAGTTTCGCCGCAACCCCATCGGCCGCTGGCACATCCAGTGCTGCCGCAACGTGACCTGTTCGATGCGCTCCGCCGAGCGCCTGATCGACCATTTGGCGAAGAAACTCGGGATCGCGCCCGGGCACACGACCCCGGATTCGCGCTACACGTTGTCGACGGTCGAATGCCTGGGCTCGTGCGGAACGGCGCCCGTCGTGATGGTCAACGACGCGTACCACGAGAACATGACGCTCGAGAAGCTCGACCGGCTGCTGGAGGAGCTGAAATAATGCCCGGCCGGCAGCTCATCATGACCTTTCCGGTCACGGCGACGTCGCACACGCTGGCCGACTACCGCGCGCGCGGCGGCTATCAGGCGCTGCCGAAGGCGCTCGCGATGGCAGCCGCAGGACGTCACCAAGGAAGTCACCGCGTCGGGCCTGCTCGGCCACGGCGGCGCGGCCTTTCCGGTGGGCAGGAAGTGGGCCGTGGTGAAGCTCGACGACGGGTTGCCGCATTACTTGTGCGCCAACGCCGACGAAGGCGAGCCCGGCACGTTCAAGGACCGCTGGATCCTCGAGCATTCCCCGCATCTGCTGATCGAGTCGATGCTGATCGCCTCGCACGCGCTGCGGGTGCGCCATGCATTCGTCTACATCCGCGGCGAGTTCGATTTGCCGTACCGGCGGCTGGCCGCCGCCATCGAGGAAGCTTACGGCGCCGCACTGCTCGGCAAGGGCATCCTGGACCGCGCGTTCGATTGCGACATCAACGTGATTCGCGGCGCGGGCTCGTACGTCTGCGGCGAAGCGTCGGGACTGCTCGCCTCCGTCGAAGGCAAGCGCGGCTATCCGCGCAACCGGCCGCCGCGCCTCACCGTGAAAGGCCTCTATCAGCGGCCGACAGTCGTGAACAACGTCGAAACACTGTCCAACGTCGCCGGGATCATCGCCAACGGCGCCGACGCGTTCAAGAAGCTCGGCACGCCGAAGTGCCCGGGCACGCAGCTCGTCTCCGTCTCCGGGCACATCAATCGGCCCGGCGTCTATGAAGTCGAATACGGCTATCCGCTCGCGAAGTTCTTGTTCGAAGACTGCGGCGGGGTCTCCGCCGGCCGGAAGCTCAAGTGCATCGTCCCGGGCGGCATTTCGACCAAGGTGCTGACGGCGGCCGAGTGCGAGCCCCTCACCTACGACAAGCAGTCGCTCGAAGGCGCCGGATCGTCGCTCGGCTCCGGCGGCATGATCGTCATCGCCGAAGGCACCTGCATGGTGCGGCTGCTGCAGGTGATGCTGCGCTTCTATCACCACGAGTCCTGCGGCCAGTGCACGCCCTGCCGCGAAGGCATGGGCTGGATGCACCGGATCATCGACCGCATCGTCGCGGGCGACGGCCGCCCGGAGGACATCGGCCGGCTCTACGAGATCTCGAAGCTGAACGACGGCACGACGATCTGCGGCATGGGCGACGCGGCCGGGTACGCAACGGTCGGGATCCTCAACAAGTATCGCGACGAGTTCGATTACTTCATCGAGCACAAGCGGTCGCGGCTCGGCGGCGTGCTCGACGTCGTCCCCGCGGAGGCGGGCACCGCGTGACTTCTTATCGAACGGCGCTGGATTCCCGCGGTCGCGCCAATGACCGCATGGTTGCGAACATTGGGCGAATCCATGCCTGAGATCTTCATCAACGGGCAATCGGTTCAGGCGCAGCCGGACGAGACCGTACTGCAGGCGGCGCTCGCCAACGGGTTCTTCATCCCGTATTTCTGCTGGCACAAATCGTTGTCGATCGCCGGCAACTGCCGGATCTGCGTCGTCCAGCAGGAAGGCAAGGACTGGGTCGAGATCGCGTGCAACATGCCGGCGAGCGAAGGGCTGAAGGTCCTGACCGATTCCGAGCTCGTGCGCGCGCACCGCAAGTCTACGCTGCAGTTCCTCACGCTCAACCATCCGGTCGACTGCGGGATCTGCGACAAGGCCGGCGAATGCACGCTGCAGGACTATCACTTCGAGTACAACGGCGAGCGGTCGATATCGCGCGAATCCAAGGTCCGCTCGACCAAGTTCGTCCCGCTTTCCGACCGGATCGTGCTCGACAACGAGCGCTGCATCCTCTGTTCGCGATGCGTGCGGTTCACGCGCGAGATCTCGAAGACGAACGCGCTCGGCATCAAGGACCGGGGCGACGTGTCGGTCGTCCGTGCCGCCGAGGACGGCTCGTTCGACGACGATCATTATTCCGACAACGTCATCGACATCTGTCCCGTCGGCGCGCTGCTGTCGCGGCCTTCCCTGCACAAGGCGCGGGTCTGGTATCTGCAGCCGACACCCTCGATCTGCCCGGGCTGCGCGCGCGGCTGCACCGTCGAGATCTGGCATCGCAAGCCGGAATGGCGGCTGAAGGCGCTCGATTCGCGCGAGAACACGAGCATTGCCCGCGTCACACCGCGCGAAAACCCGGCAGTGAACGGCCCGTGGATCTGCAACAAGGGCCGCGATCTCGCCGCTATCTTCGAACGCCCGCGGGCTCTCCAGCCGATGCGCAAGGGAAAGCCGGTGGAGATCCGCGACGCGGTCGAGGCGGCGCGAAACTTGATTGCCGAAGCGAGGCATCCGGTCGCGCTGGTGTCGAGCTGGGGCTCCAACGAAGAACTGGCCACATTCAAGAAAGCGTTCGGAAATCGCTTCGCCGCCTTCGTGAAGCAGGACCACATTCCGGCGCCCGGGGAGCCGATCGAGGACGACCTGCTGATCCGCGCGGACAAGAATCCGAATACCGCCGCCGCGCGCACGCTTTTCGGTGCCGGTGCGATTCGCTTCGACCCGGCCACCGATCTGGTATTCGTCTGGGGAGAAGGCTTCGAGTTCGGCGCGTTGCCGCGCGGCGCGAAGGTGATCTTCGTCAATTCGTACCTGCTCCCCGAAAACGGCTACGCCGACGTGTTCTTCCCGCTGAGCGTGCAGACCGAGCGCGCCGGCCATTACACGAACTTCGAAGGCACGATCAGCGCTTTCGAGCCCTGTTTCGCCAAACCGTCTTCGGTGCTCGACGCCGAGGCGCTGTTTACCGCGATCTCCGCGCCCGCGAAGGTGCACGCATGAGCGAGCGGGCAAAAGCCGTGCACGGGCATGCAAGCTGGACGAATCCGGGACGCGGCCGCGAATCGTGGACCGACCTCGCTGCGGAGGCCGAGGCATGATCCAGGATCTCGTCGTCTACGCGGTATATATCGGCTACGCGCTCGCCATGCTGATGACGTTCGGCACCGTCCTCACCTGGGTCGAGCGCAAGCAGGCTGCCGTGATGTCGGACCGGATCGGCGCCAACCGCGCTTACGTGCGGATCCCGTTCACGCAGATCAAGCTGGTCTGGCTCGGCTTGTTCCACGGTCTCGCCGACGGCCTCAAGATGATGGTCAAGGAGGACTGGCGGCCGAAGACCTACGACTGGTACGCCTATGCAGTCGCGCCGTGGGTCGTCTTCACGCCCGTGCTGCTCGTCTTCGCCGTAATCCCCTTCGGGGGCCTGCTCGAGCCCGGGAAGCTCTTTCCGTCGCTCGCCGGCTGGTTCGGAGACCGCACCTATCCGATGCAGATCGCGCGTCTCGACGCCGGTCTCCTCATCGTCTTCGCGTTCGGGGGCATGACGATCATCGGCGCGATGCTCGCCGGCTGGGCGTCGTCGAACAAGTTCTCGATGCTGGGAGCGCTGCGCGCCGGCTCGCAGATGATCTCCTACGAGCTGATCATGGGCCTCACGGTGCTCGGGCTGATCGTCATCTACGGAACCGTCGACCTCACGTCGATCGTCCAGCAGCAGTCGGGCGTCGTGCTGGGGGTGCTGCCCGCGTGGGGGATCGTCTACCAGCCGTTCGCAGCAACGCTGTTCATGGCCGCGGCGATGGCCGAGAACAAGCGCATCCCCTTCGACCTTCCCGAAGCCGAGTCCGAGCTCATCGCCGGCTTCTACACCGAATACAGCGCAATGAAGATGGGGCTCTTCATGTTCGCGGAGTTCATCGAGATCGCGATCATCGCGGCGCTCTTCACGACGCTCTTCCTCGGCGGCTACAACCTGCCGTACATGAACGACGGGGGGTTCGTCTTTCCCGGCAACCATGCGGTGCCGCTGGGCCACGGGCTCGTGGTCGTCGTTCAGCTCGTCGTGTTCCTCGCGAAAGTGCTGCTGATGTCGAGCTTCCAGATCCTGGTCCGCTGGACATTGCCGCGCTTCCGCTACGACCAGGTCCTGTTGTTCGCGTGGAAATTCATGTTCCCGCTCGCGCTTGCGAACCTGGTCGTGACCGTCGTGGCCGTTTGGTGGCTGTCGAACTGACGCCATGAGCGCCGCCAGACCACCCAGGACCGCGCAACTGCAGTCTGCCTCGGGGGGCAGCGCAGCGGCGCGAGCCGCAAGCGTGGGGGCACGCCAATGACCAAGCGCCCTTACGTCCGCAAGCAGTACTGGAACGCCCCGACGATGACGTTGTGGGAGCGGGCGTACCTGCCCGAGATCCTGCGCGGCCTCATCATCACCGGCGGCGTCTTCCTTCGCAACATGGGGCGCTGGCTCACGCGGCGCAAAGGCGCGCTGACGACTTACTACCCGGAGGAAACCCGCTGGGACTACGCGGCGGGCAATCGCGGCAAGCACGTGCTGACGCAGCGGCCGGACGGAACACCGCAGTGCGTCGCCTGCAACCTGTGCGCGACGGTCTGCCCGGCCAAGGTGATCGAGATCGAGGCCGCGTTCGACCCGGAGGATCCCGCCCACCCGAAATACCCGTCCCGCTTCGAGATCGACTACTCGCGCTGCATCTTCTGCGGGCTCTGCGTCGAGGCGTGCCCCGAAGACGCGATCCGAATGGTCAAGGAGGTGCCCGGGCTGCCGCGCCGCGATCGCGACCGGATGTGGCTCGGCCTGGAGGAGCTCCTCACGTGGAGCCCGAGGAGCGACGTCGCGAAACCGTACCCCGCGAAAAGCGGTGCGACGCTGCAACCATCGTCGAAAGGGCCCACGGCATGATCGAATCCCTGCTCGCGAACCTGGACACTCTGCTGATCTACGTCTTTGCCGTGTCGGCTCTGATCGGCGCCGTGCTGATGCTCCTGCTGCGCCATCCGATGCAGGTGGCGATGGCGCTGATCTCGACAATGGTGTTCCTGGGCGGCATCTACGGCCTGCTCGGCGTCCACTTCATCGCCGCGTTCCAGGTGCTGATCTATGTCAGTGCGGTGATGGTGTTCATGGTCTACGTGATCATGCTGCTCGACGTGCGCGATCCGTCGTTCACGCGTCGATTCTCGGGGCTGCTCGTCCCGGGCATCGTGGTGGGCGTGGTGTTCGTGGGCACGCTCGTCTACGCACTGTGGCACGGGCTCTACGCGATCGCGACGGTAACGGTCTCGTTCGGGTTGCAGCAGTTCTCGGCCGCATTCCTCAACGATTACTGGCTGCAGTTCGAGCTGACTTCCGTGCTGCTCGTCGCCGCTGTCGTCGCGGCGCTCGCCGTCATCAAGGGATCGAGGAAGACCGGTGGATAAGCTGCAGGCACTCCTCGTGCTGTCGCTCGCGCTGTTCGCGCTGGGGTTTCTCGGCGTGATCGTCCGGCGCAACCTGCTCGTCATGCTGATGTGCATGGAGCTGATGCTGAACGGCGTCAACCTGTCGCTGGTGACGTTCGCGCAGCAGACGGGAACGGCGGCCGGCGCCGTGCTGGTATTCCTGATCTTCGTCGTCGCCGCGGCGGAAATCGCGATTGCGATCCCCATCGTGCTGCTGCTCGTGCGGCGGAAGCATACGCTCGACGCGGCGGCCTTTTCGGACCTCAAGGGCTAGGCGATGAATCCGCTCCTCACGCTGATCGTCGTATTGCCGCTCGCGGGCTTCCTCGTCAACGGAACGCTGGGAAATCGTCTCGGCAACCGCTTCGTCACCGTCGTCGGCTGCGGCCTGCCGATCGCGTCGTTCCTGCTCGCGATCCGCTGCACGGTCGACCTGCTGGCCGGCGGAAGCGAGCCGTTGATGGAGACCGCCTACACCTGGGCAACGATCGGCGAGCGGACGTTCGAGGTCGCGTTCTATTTCGACCGTCTCGCCGCGGTGATGACCTTGATCGTGACCGGCGTCGGGTCGCTGATCCACATCTACTCGACCGGCTACATGAAGGACGACCGGAGTTACGCCCGCTTTTTCGCGTACCTAAACCTGTTCCTCTTTTTCATGCTGCTGCTCGTGCTCGGGCGCTCGCTGCTCGTCCTCTTCGTCGGCTGGGAGGGCGTGGGGCTCGCTTCCTACCTGCTGATCGGCTTCTGGTTCGAAGATCCCGAGAAGGCGCGCGCCGGAAAGAAGGCGTTCGTCACCAACCGGATCGGCGACGCCGGGTTCCTGCTCGGCCTGTTCCTGTGCTATTGGGGCCTCGGCACGCTCGACATGGACCGCATCAACGCGGCGTTCGCGAGCCCGACGCCGCCCGCGGTCTCCGCGACGCTCATCGGCATCCTGCTCTTCATCGGCGCGACCGGCAAATCGGCGCAGATTCCGCTGCACGTCTGGCTCCCCGACGCGATGGCCGGGCCGACGCCGGTCTCGGCGCTGATCCACGCGGCGACGATGGTGACCGCCGGCGTGTATCTCGTCGCCCGGTTGTCGGGCCTCTACGCGGTGACCCCCGAGGCGTCGCAAGTGATCACCGCGATCGGCGCCGCGACGGCTTTCTTCGCGGCAACGGTCGCGCTCGCGCAGAACGACATCAAGAAAGTGCTCGCCTACTCGACCATTTCACAGCTCGGCTTCATGTTCGTCGCGCTGGGGGTCGGCGCCTACGGCGTCGGCATCTTCCACGTCTACACCCACGCGTTCTTCAAGGCCTGCCTGTTCCTTGGCGCGGGCAGCGTCATCCATGCCTTGGGCGGCGAGCAGGACATCCGCAAGATGGGCGGGCTGGCGAAGAAGATTCCGATCACGTTCGTCACGTTCGCCGTCGCGACCGCCGCAATCGCCGGGATTCCGCCGCTCGCCGGCTTCTGGTCGAAGGACGAGATCCTGTGGTTCGCGTTCGGCAGCAGCCGCGGCGGCTCGCCGTTCCTGTGGGCGGTGATGGCCGCGACGGCCCTCCTGACCGCGTTCTACATGTTCCGGCTGCTGTGGCTCACGTTCTTCGGCGCGCCGCGCATGGACAAGGAGGTCGAACACCACGTCCATGAATCCCCGTGGTCGATGACGGGCGTGCTGATCGCGCTCGCGGTATTTTCGGCGATCGGCGGGTACTTCGACGTTCCGCATTTCCTGTCCGCGTTGCCGGCGCTGCCCGAGCCGCGGGAAGCGGCGGAGGGGCTCGAGATGCCGCTGCTCTGGATCTCGATTGCGATCGCGCTCGCGGGACTCGGCGGCGCCGCGCTCTTCTTCGGCCGCAATGCCGAGCGCGCGACCCGCGTCGCGCCACGGCTCGCGCCGATCCGCACGGTCCTCGGCGGCAACTATTTTGTCGACGAGCTCTACGACCGGATCCTCGCTCGGCCGCTCTACTGGATTTCGGATCGCGTGTTCCTGCGCTTCGGCGACCGAGTCCTGCTCGACGGCGCGCTCGACGGTCTCGCGCGCCTCGCCCAGCGGACCGCCGGCGTGCTGGCCCGCGTCCAGACCGGCAACGTGCACTTGTATGCGCTCTTCGTCATCGGCGGGCTCGTGGTCTCGCTGCTGTGGAGCCTCCGTCATGGATGACGCGCTGCTCCTCAACGTCGTCCTCTACCTGCCCGTCCTGGGCATCGTGCTGCTCGCGCTCGTCCCCCAGCACGCCGAAGGGGCGGTCCGCTGGGTCACGTTCGCGGTGACGGTCGTGCAGCTCGCCGTCACTGCCTTGCTCTACGCGCGCTTCAGCGCCGAGGTTCCCGGGCTCCAGTTCGCCTCCGCCGTCCCCTGGATCGCGGATTGGGGCGTCTACTACCGGATCGGCCTCGACGGCTACAACGTGCTGCTGGTGCTGCTGACGGCATTCCTGGGCCCGCTCGTGGTCGCCGGCGCGTTCACCGCGATCAAGAAGGACGTGAAGCTCTTCTACGCGATGGTGCTCCTGATCCAGTTCGCGATGCTGGGCACGTTCGTCGCGCAGGACCTGTTCCTGTTCTACCTGTTCTGGGAAGCGATGCTGATCCCGATGTTCCTCATCATCGGCATCTGGGGCGGAGAACGCCGGATCTACGCCACGCTCAAGTTCGTCCTGTACACGGCCTTCGGCAGCATCCTGATGCTGGCCGCCGTGATCTATCTGGTGCTCTCGCTCAAGGAGACCACCGGCATCACGTCGTTCGCATTCGTCGACCTCTATCGCTCGCAGCTGCCGCTGTCGGTCCAGATCGTGCTGCTCAGCGCCTTCGGGCTGTCGTTCGCGATCAAGGTGCCGATGGTGCCGCTGCACACGTGGCTGCCGGACGCGCACGTCGAAGCGCCGACCGCCGGCTCGGTGATCCTCGCCGGCGTGCTGCTGAAGATGGGAACGTATGGCTTCATGAAGCTCGGCTTTCCGCTGTTCCCCGACGCGACGCGCGCCTTGACGCCGCTGATCATGGCGCTCGCGGTCATCAGCATCGTCTACGGCGCCTGCCTTGCGCTCGTGCAGAACGACATCAAGAAGATCATCGCCTATTCGTCGATCAGCCACCTCGGCTACGTGATGCTCGGGCTCGCAAGCCTCGACCTCCTCGGCATTCAGGGCGCGGTGATCCAGATGGTGAGCCACGGGCTCGTTGCCGGCGGACTCTTCCTGATGGTCGGCATGATCTACGAGCGCTGCCACACGCGCGATCTCGCAGCCTACGGCGGCCTGGCCCGCCTTCTGCCCGTGTACTCGGTATTCTTCATGGTGCTGACGCTCGCGTCCGTCGGCCTGCCGACGACCAGCGGATTCACCGGCGAGTTCCTGGTGCTGCTCGGCGCGTTCAACGCGGCTTGGCCGCATTTCTTGCAAGGCGACGCCTACCCCGTGATCATGAGTGCCTCCGCCGTCACGGGCGTCGTGCTGGGCGCGCTCTACATGCTGCGTCTCGCGCAGAGCTTCCTGTACGGCGAGGCGAAAGCGCCGCACCTGCCGCTCGTCGACCTCGGCCTGCGCGAGAAGGCCATTCTCGCCTCGATCATGATCGCGATCTTCGCGCTCGGCCTCTTTCCCGATGAGCCGATGCGCAAGACCGAGCTCGCGGCGAAGGAGTTCCAGCAGCTTGCCGGCACGCCGCGGACTCCGGTCGCGAGCGCAGCGGCGGCCGCCGCAACTGTGGAAGCACGGATGAACGAAGGGGACGCAAGCCAGGGTCCGAAGTCCGCGTCTTCGAGCGACCCGGATGGCCGACAGCAGGATCCTTCGACCCTCACCGCGCGCGGAGGCCGGGAATGAGCTGGGCGGATCTTTTCACCGCAATGCTGCCGGAGCACTTGCTGCTCGCGGGCATCCTGCTCCTCATCGGCATGGAGACCGCGTGGACGCGCCCGCGTGGCGCGCTCGCCGTGGCGCTGGTCGCCGTCGCGGCGGCGGCCGCGGCGGCGGCGTGGCTCTCCATCAGCGGCTACAACGCTACGCCATTTCCGGGGCAATTCGCGGCCGATCCGGCGACCGCGCTCGCCAAGGCGATCATGCTCGCGCTCGCGGTGCCGGTCGTGCTGGTGTCGCGCGACGATTTTGGCGACGGCCCGTTCTATCCGCTGCTGCTGTCCTCGCTCTACGGTTTCTGCCTGCTCCTGTCGGCGGAGAGCTTTCTCACGCTGTTCCTCGGGCTCGAGCTGATGTCCATTCCCGTCTACGTGCTGGTATTGCTCGCGTTCCGCCGGCCGGAGTCCGCCGAGGCGGCGTTGAAATATCTGGTGCTGGGCGGGACCGCGACGGCGATGTTCCTGATGGGCGTCTCGCTTCTGTACGGCGGCAGCGGCTCGCTTGCGCTCTCGGGCTTCGCGGCCGCGCTCGACGCGCCCAATCCGATGGCGCTGGCAGCGGTGACCCTCGTGCTGCTGTCGTTCTTCCTCAAGGCGGCCATCGTGCCGTTCCACACCTGGGCGCCCGACGCCTACGAAGGCGCGAGCATCCCGGTGACGGCGTACATGGCGACGATCATCAAGGCCGGGGCGCTGCTCGCGGCGCTGCGCCTGTTCGGCACGGCTCCCGTCACGCGGCCGATCGCCGATCTGCTTGCGCTGCTGCCGCTCGTCTCGATCGTCTGGGGCAACCTGACGGCGATGCGCCAGTCGAGCTTCCGGCGGATGATTGCGTACTCGTCGATCGCGCACGCCGGCTACCTGTTCTACGCGTTCCTGGGCGCCGGGCCGGGCCGCTTCCAGGCCGTCGTGTTCTACCTGCTAGCCTACGGCGTGATGAATCTTCTCGCCTTCGCGTCGCTGCCCGCCGCCGATGACGATGCGGCGCGCGATCGCCTCGACAATCTGAAGGGCCTCTACCAGCGGCGACCGTACGCCGCGGTGATGATCGGCATCGCCATGCTGTCGCTCGCCGGTATTCCGCCGCTCCCCGGTTTCGTCGCGAAGTTCCTCATCTTCAAGAATGTGATCGCCGCCGGCTACACCACGTACGCGGTGCTGGGTCTCATCGGCAGCTATCTCGGGATCTATTTCTATCTGCGCGTCATTCAATACATGTTCATGAGCCCGGAAGGAGCCCCCGCGGGCGAGCGCTCGCCCCGAGGTCTCGCGCTCTCCGCCGGCCTGGTCTGCCTCGTCGCCGCGATCGTGCTTTCGGTGCTCCCGGGCTGGGTGATCGGTCTCATGTAGGCGCAGTGCCGCCTCGACGCGCCGCGGGACGATCCGAGGATCGAAATGGCTGTGCACGTGATCACCCGAGGCCTCGACATTCCGCTCGCCGGCGCGCCGGTGCAGCGCATCGAGGTGGCGCCGGCCGCGACCCGCGTGGCGCTCGTGGCTTCCGATTACATCGGCGTCAAACCGACGCTGCGCGTGCAGGCTGGCGATCGCGTGCTGCGCGGCTCGGTGCTGTTCGAGGACAAGAGGACGCCGGGCGTGGCGTTCACCGCACCCGTCGCCGGGACGGTCGCCGCCGTCCATCGCGGCGAAAGGCGCGCCTTGCGCTCGATCGTCATCGACGTCGACCCGGACGACGGCCCGCAACGGCAGGTCGCGTTGGCGAGCTATACCGGCGTGCCCCTCTCCGTGCTCGCCGTCGACACGCTGCGCGCGCTGCTGGTCGAATCCGGAATGTGGACCGCGTTTCGCACGCGCCCGTTCTCCAAGGTTCCGGCTCCCGATGCGAAGCCGCGCGCGATCTTCGTCACTGCGATGGACACGCGGCCGCACGCGCCGGAAGCGGACGTCGTGCTCGCCGAGCGGGGCGACGACTTCGCGACGGGGCTCGCCGCCGTCGCGAAGCTCTGCCCCGGACGGACGTATCTTTGTCGGGCCGCCGGCTCCCCAGTCGCGACGCCCACGCCCCCGGGCGTCGCCGTCGAGGAGTTTGCCGGGCCCCACCCGGCGGGGGTGCCGGGGACGCACATTCATCTCGTCGACCCCGTCGACCACCACCGCATCGCGTGGCACATCGGTTATCAGGACGTTGCCGCCATCGGTTGCCTCGTCACCACGGGTCGCCTCGACGTCGAACGCGTCGTCGCGCTCGCGGGCCCGAGCGTCGTCCGCCCCCGGCTCCTGCGCACGCGCCTCGGGGCATCGACCGACGAGATCGTCCGCGGCGGGATCGTGCCCGGCGAGCAGCGGATCATCTCCGGCTCGGTCCTCGATGGCCGCGTTGCGACGGGCGAGGTGGACGGCTGGCTCGGTCGCCATCACCTGCAGATTTCTGTGCTGCCCGAAGGGCGCGAGCGCGAGCTTTTCGGCTGGATAGCGCCCAGTCCCGACAAATTCTCGCTCTGGGGCGTCGTGCTCGGACACTGGCGCAAGCACGGCGCGCTGCCGCTGTCCACGACGACCAACGGCAGTCCGCGCGCGATGGTGCCGATCGGCGGCTACGAGCGCGTCCTGCCGCTCGACCTGCCCGCCACGTTCCTGCTGCGCGCACTCATCACCGGCGACGTCGAGCAGGCCGAGGCGCTCGGCGTCCTCGAGCTCGACGAGGAAGACCTCGCGCTCTGCACGTTCGTCTGCCCGGGCAAGTACGAATACGGGCCGCTCCTGCGGGCAATGCTCGAGCGCATCGAAAGGGAAGGCGCGTGAGCAAGCTGCGCGCCTTCCTCGACCGTGCCGGTCGCCACTTCGAAAAAGGCGGCCGTTTCGAGCGCCTCGCACCGTTCTGGGAGGCGGCGGACACCTTCTTCTATACGCCGTCTTCGGTGACCCGTGGCGGCGCGCACGTCCGCGACGCAATGGACCTGAAGCGGATGATGTTCCTCGTCGTAGCCGCGGTGCTCCCGTGCGTGGCGATGGCCCTCTACAACACCGGGCTGCAGGCGAATCTGGCGCTCGATCCGGCGCGGGTGGCGATGCTGCCGGGATGGCGCCACGACGTCATCCGTGCGCTCGATGTCGGGTATTCGCCTTCCAGCGTGACGGCGTGCATCGTGCACGGCGCGCTCTACTTCCTGCCGCTCTATATCGTGACGATGGTCGTGGGGCTCGCGTGGGAAGTCCTGTTTGCCGTCGTGCGCCGACTCGAGGTGAACGAGGGCTTCTTCGTCACCGGCATCCTGTTCCCGCTGATCCTGCCGCCGACGACGCCGTTGTGGCAAGCGGCGCTCGGCATCACCTTCGGTGTCGTCATCGCCAAGGAAGTGTTCGGCGGCACCGGAATGAACTTCGTCAACCCCGCACTCGCCGCGCGCGCGTTCCTGTTCTTCGCGTATCCCGCCGACATCTCGGGCGACGCCGTGTGGACGGCGGCGCCGCCGGGCTTCGCCGTCGACGGATTTTCCGGTGCGACGCTGCTCGCGCAAATGCGACAGATGACCGGGCCGCTCGCCGACCTCCACTATCCGTGGCTCAAAGCGTTCCTCGGATTCGAGCCGGGCTCGATGGGCGAGACCTCGGCGCTCGCGTGCCTCGTAGGCGCCGCGATCCTGATCGTGACCGGCGTCGGCTCGTGGCGGACGATGGCCGGCGTCGCCGTCGGCACGATCGCGATGTCGCTCGCGTTCAACGCTCTGGCGTCACCGGCGCATCCCTATTTTGCGATTCCCTTCTGGTGGCACATGGTTGCCGGCGGCTGGGCATTCGGCACGGTGTTCATGGCGACCGATCCAGTGACCTCGCCATTCACCGAGCGCGGCAAATGGATCTATGGCGCGCTGATCGGCGTCTTCGCCGTGCTCGTGCGCACCGGCAATCCCGCGTATCCCGAATCGATGATGCTCGTGATCCTGTTCATGAACGTGGTCGCGCCGCTGATCGACTGGTTTCTCGTCAGGGCGAACATCCGTCGGAGGCAGAGGCGCCGTGCCGCGGACTGATTCCACCCGCTACACGATCGCCTTCGCGGCCGCGGTCTGCGTCGTCTGCGCGCTCCTCGTCGCCGTGTCGGCGGTCGCCTTGCGCGAGCGGCAGCAGGTCAATGCCCGCCTCTACCAGCAGAAGAACGTGCTGCTCGCCGCGGGCCTTATCGGCCCCGACGACAAGCTGTCGGACGAGGAGCTGCTGCGGATCTTCGCTGCCCGCATCGACGTGCGGCTCGTCGACCTCGCCACGGGCGATCTCGTTCCGCGAGGCAAGATCGACGAAAGGAACTACGACCAGCGGCATGCGCGCAACGACCCGCAGACGAGCCACGCAGCTGCGCCGAATGCGGCTCAGGTATCGCGGCTGCCGCTCTACGGGGCCGTGTATTTCGTGAGGAGCAAGGACGCGGTAGAGGAAGTCGTGATTCCCGTGGAGGGCGTCGGCATGTGGGGCACGCTGTACGGATTCGTCGCGATAGACCGCGACGGCAACACGATCCGCGGCCTCACGTTCTACGAGCAGAAGGAGACACCCGGGCTCGGCGGAGAATCGGCGAATCCGAAGTGGCAGGCGCACTGGGTCGGACGAAAGATCTACGACGAGCACTGGGAGCCGCGGATCACCGTGATCAAGGGCAGCGCCGGACCGTCCAGCCAGGATCCGTATCACGTCGACGGGCTCTCCGGCGCCACGATCACCAGCAACGGCATTTCGCGAATGATGGCATTCTGGCTCGGCGACAACGGTTACGGGCCCTTCCTGCGGAAGTTTCGGCAAGGAGCGATGCAATGACTGCAGCGAGCCGCATTTTTGGAAGGGCGGAGCGCACGACGCTCCTGACGCCCGTCATCGCCAACAACCCGATCGGCGTGCAGGTGCTCGGCATCTGCTCGGCGCTCGCGGTGACGACGCGGCTTGACAAGGCGCTGGTGATGGGCCTCGGCGTCACGATCGTAACCGCGTGCGCGAACGTCGCGGTCAGCGCCGTGCGCAACTGGATCCCCAACAGCATCCGCATCATCGTCCAGCTCGCGATCATCGCCTCCCTGGTCATCATGGTCGATCAGGTGCTGAAGGCCTATCTGTTCGACCTCTCGCTCGAGCTGTCGGTGTTCGTGGGCCTCATCATCACCAACTGCATCGTCATGGGGCGCGCCGAGGGCTACGCGATGCAGAACCCGCCGTGGGCGTCGTTCCTCGACGGCGTGGGCAACGGACTCGGCTACGGACTCGTGCTGATGCTGGTCGCGCTTTGCCGCGAGCTCGCAGGCGCGGGAAAGGTCTTCGGCTACGTCGTGCTGCCGCTCTCGAAGGACGGTGGATGGTACGTGGGGAACGGCCTGATGCTGCTCGCGCCCTCGGGGCTGTTCCTGATCGCGCTCCTCGTCTGGGCCCTGCGCACCTGGAAGCCCGAGCTGCAGGAAAAGGATTGACGGAGCGCAGACATGGAACACTACGCCAACCTGTTCGTTAAGTCCGTGTTCCTCGAGAACATGGCGCTCGCGTTCTTTCTCGGCATGTGCTCGTTTCTCGCCTGCTCGAAAAAAGTCGAGACGGCGCTGGGATTGGGCATCGCGGTGGTCTTCGTCCAGGTGCTGACCGTGCCGCTCAACAATCTGCTCCTCCATCATCTGCTGGCCGAAAGCTCGTTGCGCTGGATCTCGCCCGCGCTTGCAGGCGTCGATCTGGGTTTCCTGTCGTTCATCCTCTTCATCAGCACGATCGCCGCAGCCACGCAGATCGTCGAGATGGCGGTCGACCGCTTCGCACCGGGCCTCTACGCGACGCTCGGCGTGTTCCTGCCGCTGATCGCGGTCAACTGCGTGATCCTCGCCGGATCGCTGTTCATGCAGGAACGCGATTACACCTTCACCGAGAGCGTCGTCTACGGCGCCGGCTCCGGGCTGGGCTGGGCGATCGCGATCGCGGCGATGGCCGCGGTGCGCGAAAAACTGCGCTATTCGAACGTGCCCGCGGGACTGAAGGGCCTCGGGATCACGTTCGTGACGGCCGGGCTGATGTCGGTAGCGTTCATGATGTTCTCGGGCATCCAGCTCTGATCGGCCCTCGTGCCATGACCGAAATTCTCGTCGGCATCGCGATGTTCACCGGCGTGATCCTGCTGCTGGTGGCGATCCTGCTTTCCGCCAAGCGCAAGCTGGTCGCGGCGGGCGACGTGGTCATCGTGATCAACGACGATCCGGAGAAGACGCTCAGGGTGGCAGCCGGCGACACCCTGCTCGGCACGCTCGCCAGCGCCGGCATCTTCGTTCCGTCGGCCTGCGGCGGCAAGGGTGCGTGCGGCGTCTGCGAGGTCGTCGTCCGCGAAGGGGGCGGCGAGTTGCTCCCCACCGAGACCGGCTACATCTCGCGCGGCGAAGCGCGGCGCGGCCATCGCCTCGCCTGTCAGGTGAAGGTCAAGCGCGACATGAAGATCGAGATCGCGCCCGAGATCTTCGACGTACGCAAATGGACCTGCCGCGTGGTTTCTAACCGCAACGTCGCGACGTTCATCAAGGAGCTAAAGCTCGCGCTTCCGGAAGGCGAGGAAGTGCCGTTTCGCGCCGGCGGCTACGTGCAGATCGAATGCCCGGCCCATGTGCTCGAGTTCCGCACCTTCGACATCGAGCCGCCCTTCCGCGACGATTGGGACCGCTTCGATCTCTGGCGTTTCCGCTCGGCCGTGCCCGTGCCCGTCGTGCGCGCCTACTCGATGGCCAACTACCCGCTGGAAAAAGGCATCCTGCTGTTCACGATCCGGATCGCCTTCCCGCCGGGCTACCGCGAGGACGTCGCGCCGGGAATCATGAGCTCGTGGATCTTCAATCTGAAGCCGGGCGACGCGGTGACGGTCTCGGGACCGTTCGGCGAATTCTTCGCGCGCGAGACCGACAAGGAAATGTGCTTCATCGGCGGCGGCGCGGGAATGGCGCCGATGCGCTCGCACATCTTCGACCAGTTGAAGCGGCTCGGGACCAAGCGCAAGATTACCTTCTGGTATGGCGCGCGCAGCCGGCGCGAGGCGTTCTATGTCGACGCCTTCGACGCGCTCGCGCGGGAGCATCCGAATTTCTCCTGGCAGCTCGCGCTCTCCGAGCCGTTGCCCGAGGACAACTGGACCGGCCCGACCGGCTTAATCCACCAGGTGCTGCACGACCGGTATCTTCGGGACCATGGAGCGCCGGAGGATCTCGAGTACTACATGTGCGGACCCGGCGTGATGAACAAGGCGGTGATCGCGATGCTGCTCGATCTCGGCGTCGAGCGTGAAAACATTCTGCTCGATGATTTCGGCTGAGCGCACGCGCGAACGAAGGCGAAAGGACGCAAGCGATGATGCAGCAGACCGTTGAAGACGTGGTGCACGATCGCGTCAGCGACGAGCTGATTTCCGTGCCGGCCTCGGCGACGGTGACCGAGGCGGTCGCCGTGATGGGCGCGCGCGAAGTCGGCGCCGTGATGGTGCTGTCGGAGGACAATCTCGTCTCCGGCATCTTTTCCGAGCGCGACCTGCTCACCCGCGTCGTGCAACCGGGGCGCGACCCGAAGACGACGCCCATCTCGCTCGTCATGACGAGGGACGTTCGCTTCGTGTCGCCGGGAACGTCGATCGAAGCGGCACTCGCACTGATGCACGTGCTGCGCTTCCGGCATCTGCTCGTGATCGACGGTCCGCGCGTGCACGGCCTCATCTCGATGCGCGACCTCGTCGCCCAGATGCTCCGCCACGGTGAAGGACGGTTCGAGGCAGCCGTCCGCGATGCGACCGCAGCGCCGCCGCGCTAGACACACGTCGTGACATGAATCGACACGCCAACATCGCATCGTCAGGCCGGAGGCTCGACATGGATACGCTTCTCTCCCCGCGCCGCCGGACGCTTCTCTCGGCGCTCGCGGCGATTCCGCTCGTTGGCGCCTGCGGCGACCGGCGCGGCGCCGCAGCTACCTTCGAGTTTCGCGGTCCGACGATGGGATCGATCTACACGACAAAGATCGCCGGCACGCCGCTGTCGGCCGCCGCCAAGGCGCGTGCGCAGGATGCCGTGCACGACGCGCTCACGGCCGTCGATGCCGCGATGTCGACGCATCGGGCGACCTCCGAATTGTCGCGCTTCAACCGCCATGCGACGCCCGCGCCGTTTGCGCTTTCCGCGGCTACCTACGCGGTGTTCGCGCTCGCCCGCGACGTGAGCGCGGCGACCGGCGGCGCATTCGACATCACCGTCGGACCGCTGGTCGACGCGTGGGGATTCGGCCCGGGCCGGAACTATCGCATCGTCGGCATCGCGGAAATCGGCGAGCTGGAACGACGCGTGGGCTGGACGGGGATCGCTCTCGATTCCCGGGCGCGCGCCGCAACCAAGGCGCGGCCCGACATCGGCGCCGATTTATCGGGAATCGCCAAGGGTTATGGCGTCGACCGCGCCGCCTTGGCACTCGATGCGCTGGGAATCGGCGACTACATGATCGAGGCGGGCGGCGAAGTGCGCACCCGCGGCCGCAACGCCGACGGCGTGGCCTGGCGGATCGCGATCGAAGAGCCCGACGCGGTGCCGCAGCGCGCGCGCCACATCGTCCCCTTGTCGGGCCTCGCGATCGCCACGTCCGGCGACTACCGGATCTATTTCGAGCGTGCCGGCCGCCGCTACTGCCACGAGATCGATCCGGCGAGCGGCGCGCCGATCGGCAACGGCCTCGCGTCGGTCAGCGTCGTCGCCGCCGAATGCGGCTACGCCGACGCAATGGCGACGGCGTTGATGGTACTGGGCGCGCCGCGCGGCCTCGCATTCGCCGGCGCCCACGGCGTCGCGGCGCAATTCATCGTGCGCAAGGCGGGCGGCGGGTTTGCCGACTTCATGTCGCCCGCATTCGCGGCGCTCGGCGCGCGCACCGTGCCGCAAGCGTAGGCACCGTCCGGTGGACCTGCCGATCCTGCTGCCGGTGTTCGCCGTCGCGCTCGTGCTGATCGGCGTTGGCGTGCTTGGCATGGCCGTCGGGGTAATCTTCCGCCGGCCGTGCCTGCGCGGCTCGTGCGGCGGGCCGGGCGTTACCGCGTCTGACGGCGAAAGCCTCTGGTGCGCAAGCTGCCCGAATCGGCGGCGACCGGCGGGTTAGTTAGTTGCGGTGCGGAGTCCCGCGGCTCCGCAGTCCCGGCGGAGGCGCGGACCAGAAGTCTTTCCGTTCTGACCAGGCGACACTGGATGCCAGTGGTCGCGGGAATGACGACCAAATGTTAATGGAGGCGCTGCCGTGACTTGCGCGTCGTATCGGCAAGAACGCTGCGGCGGGTGCCGCTGCCGCGCCCCTGCGTCGCTTCGCGCCGGCCCTGCCAGAAGCGATAGATCAGCACCGCGGCGACAGGCAGCTCGTCGATCAGCTCGTTTCTCTTTTCGTCGCTGTCCACCCATTCGGTGAAGTCGTCGTCGCGGTCTCCGAACGCGAGTGCCTCGATCGGAAAGATCCAGTCGCGCGCGTCCTGCGCATCATAGAGTGGCTGCCACTCGTCGTCGCGGAGCTTCACGCCCGACATGTAGCCTTCGCACCATGCAGTGGCCTCGGCCGGCGCCCGCTCGTTCTTGGCCGCTTTGTCGTCCGGCATGTAGAGCAACGGCCGAAAGCGCGTCGGGGACTCCGCGAGCGTGCGCTGGATGCCGACAAAGTGCCGCAGCACCAGCCCCATGATGCGCTGCGCCTGGTCATTGTCGACGAACGCGGGCGCGGCGCTCTTGCTCCCCTCGCTCCACACTTGCGGCAGCCACTCGGAGGGCTGGATCAGATCCGGCCCCGACACGATCGCCGTCAGATAGCCGTCGAGCATTTCGAGGTCCATGCAATCCTGCGGCACGGCGTCGGATGCGAGAAACGCCTCGAGCTCGTCCAGCTCGGTATCGGTCAGCGGTTCGTCAAGGGCGCGGGGATCGGTCATGGGAGGATTCGCGGATTCCAGTGGCAACCCGCCATGATCCCCCGCCGCGACGTTCCGCGCAACTCCGGCATCCGCACGTAACGCGAAAAGCGGCAGGTCGCGAGCCTCTTCTTCGAGCAATCGCCAGCACGGGAGCGAACACGCGTGCTTTGCCGAGTTCTCCGCGACCGGGGCCAGCAGCCAGCAATTGGGGTTCGAGCGTCATCGGTGCGCATGCTTCTCCTGGCTTGCGCGCACCGTGCTTTGCATTCACTAGGAACGGTCGGGTCTCGCCCAGATCGTGATCTGGTAGAGCGACTCGATTCCCGGCTCCTCGTGGTGACCGTAACCATTGCGATCGAGGATGCGGAACAGCGGGTGCGGCATGCAGTCGATGACAAGCCGCAGCGTGTCGCCCTCCTTGAAGTCGCCGATCGTCTCGAGCACGCGCTCGATCGGTTCGGGCGGCTCCATGCCGCGAACATCGAGCGTCAGGTGACGCGGCATCGGCGCACTCCGCCTTGAAGCGATTGCGGGTCTCGCGTGTTCATGGCGCCATTGTTCGCAGCATGGGCAGCCTGCTCCTTGACGCGGATCAAGAACAGCGGTGCTTGCGGAAGCCGCCAGAACCTCAGGAAGTGGCTCCGGAAGGCCGCGCTCCCAATGCTAACCTAACGCAGTGAGTGCGCGACGTTCAGCGCCGCCGCGAAGACCAGCACCGCGCCGGCCTGGTGCGCAGCGGCGAGCGGCACGGGGACGACGAGAAGCAATGTCGCGATGCCGAGCGTGATCTGCAGCGCAACGAGGCCGAGAAGCAGCGCGCTGCCGGTGCGGGCGCGAGCCGGCAGCCCCGGCGTAGAAGCCAGCCTCCACCACAGGAAAGGCACGAGCAGCGCGAGGGCCCACGCGATCAGGCGGTGATCGAACTGGACGGTCGCCATATTCCAGAAGAAATTCTTCCACCACGGGTCGAGCATGAGGATCTCTGGCGGGACGACGGCCCCGTTCATCAGCGGAAACGTGTTGTAGGCGAAGCCGGCGCGGATCCCGGCGACGAAGCCGCCAGACAGCGCCATGACGAAGATGAGGGCGACCATCGCGAATGCGAGCTTCCGCGTCGCGCGCTGCGGCGGGTTCGCGAGCGCCGTGCGCCCTGGGTAGACGAACGACAGCCCGACCCAGAGCATCGCCGCGAAAATCACCAGCGCGATGCCCAGGTGCGCGGTCAGCCGGAACTGCGAGACGCGCGGATCGTCGACGAGTCCGCTCTTCACCATGTACCAGCCGATAGCCCCCTGCAGCCCGCCGAGCACGAAGATGCCGGCGAGCTTCCAGCCGTAGCCCTTGGGAATGCGGCGCCGCACGGCGAACCACAGCAGCGGAACGAGGAACGCGACGCCGATCGCGCGCCCGAGCAGCCGGTGGAAGTACTCCCACCAGAAGATGCCCTTGAACTCGGCGAGCGTCATCGCATGATTGACGAGCCGGTACTCTGGCGTGAGCTGGTACTTGGCGAACGTCTCCTGCCACGCTCCGTCGGTGAGCGGCGGCAGCGCGCCGATGATCGGCTGCCATTCGACGATCGACAACCCGGAATGCGTGAGGCGCGTGACACCGCCGACGACGATCATCGCGAACACCAGCGCGCAGCAGGCGAACAGCCATGCCGCGAGCGAACAGTTTCCGGCGGCGCGCACCGACGGACTATCGTCCGCGCGCGGCACGCCGGACGATGAAATGGAGACCTGCATGGCGCGCATTTTGCCACGACGAACGCAGCCGCGTGGCACACCGGCGATGGCGAGAACGGCGTCCCGGTGACCGTAATCCCCGCCGACACCGAAGCCGGGGTTTGCGGATCAGAGTCGAACGACGATCTTCCCCCGGCCGTGCCCGCTCTCCATCGCGCGCTGCGCCTCGGCGACTTCCTCGAGTGCGATAGTCCGCTCGACGTGCGCGTGCAAGACGCCGTCGCGCGTGAGCGTCGCAAGTCGGCCCCAGATCGGCGGGCCGCTCCGCAGCGCGAGCGGAATCGCGCGCTGCCGCGACGTGAATCGCGCAAGCGCGGCGCTGATCGCCGTGCCGACGACAGCCCGCGCATCGCCGCCGGTATTGATGTAGCAGCCGGTCCGCGTCAGAACCGACTTTGCGGCCGCAAACGAGGACGCGCAGGCAGCGTCGAACACGACGTCGAACCGGTCGCCGCGGTGCGTGAAGTCTTCGCGCGCGTAATCGACGACCTCATCGGCGCCCAGATTGCGGACGAACTCGGCATTGGTCGCGCTGCACACCGCGACGACATGGGCGCCGAGATGCTTTGCGATCTGCACGGCAAAGTGGCCGACGCCCCCCCCGGCGCCGGTGATGAGAACGCGCTGGCCCGAAGCGAGCCCCGCCTCGTCGGTGAGCGCCTGCAGCGCGGTTCCGCCAGCGATCGGCAGCGCCGCCGCGTGTTCGAAATCGAGCCCGTCGGGAATCGGAACGATCCGATCGAGCGCAACGACGATGAAATCGGCGAGCGACCCCTCGCGTCCGAACGGCAGCAGCGAGCCGAACACGCGCTCGCCGGTGTGTCGCGATGTCGCGCCACCGCCGACGCCGACGATCTCGCCGGCGAAATCTGCGCCTATCCCCCGCGGCGGAGCGCGGAACACCGGCAGGAAGCGCAGGTGTCCGGCGCGAATCTTCCAGTCAAGCGGGTTCAAGCTCGCCGCACGAACGCGTACCTTCGCCTCGCCCGCGGCCGGTGACGGCTCCGGCATTTCGGCGACATAGAGCACGTCGGGGTTGCCGTACCGGTCATAGCGAAGCGCGCGCATCAGTGCGCCGTCAATGCATGTCGAGCGCGTGCTGCTTCAATGCCTCGAGTGGAATCACCGCGAGCGTTTCCTCGTGCGTCGCCGCGAGCACGACCGGCGGCGCGAGCCCCGCTTCGAATGCCTGGCGCCACGTCGCCGCGCAGACGCACCAGCGATCGCCGGGATTCAAGCCCGGGAACCCGAATTCCGGCACCGGCGTGATGAGGTCGTTGCCTTGTGCTCGTGCGAAGGCGAGAAACGCCGCGGTCACCTGCGTGCAGACGACGTGCAGGCCCACGTCCTCGGGGCCGGTGTTGCAGCAGCCGTCGCGATAGAAGCCGGTGCGCGGAGACGTCGAGCAAGGCGCGAGCGTCCCGCCGAGCACGTTCTTGTCTTCGATGGGCATCGTAGCTCCCGCGGAGTCGGCGATGGTCGCCAATTTACTCCACGGCCCGCGATGCCTGCGCGCAGGCGGGATCTGGGGGACGGGCGCTATGCGTGATTGCGGGCGTGCGGCACCTCAGCCTCGAAGCGACGGCGCTCGTCGAGCACGCGATTGGCGTAGGTCCGGGTATCGTCGTCCGAGGAGCCGTTGTAGAGCTGCAGGCCGGCCACTTCACCACCGCCGCGCCGGATCGCGTCCTTCAGGATCCGCGTTCCGATCGCGATGTTCGCATGCGGCTGGAGAAACCCGGGGGCGCCCGTGTCGGCGACCTTGTCCATGTGAAAGCGCGGGATGATCTGCATCAAGCCCACGGCGCCCTGCTCGCTTTCGGCGATCGGATTGAAACGCGACTCGACGGCGATCACCGCGAGAATCAGCAGGGGGTCGACGCCGTTGCGCCGGCCCTCGCGAAACGCGGCGCGGACCATTTCCCGGGCGGACTCCCGCGCAACGCGATACCGGCGCGCAACGACGCGGGCGAGCGATTCGGCGGCGGGCGTGAGATCGTCCCCTGCGGCGGGTGCCGGGATCGGACGGGCGGCATCGGCGGCCAGCGACGTTTGCACGACGTCGGCGGAGGCAGTCGTCTGCGGCGCCGAAGTCGCAAAGCCCGGTGCCGCGACGGCGGTCACTGCCGCCATCAGGACGCCCGCGAAGGCCAGCAGCAAGCCGGTACCGGACTGATTTTCCTGTCGACATCGGGGGCGCGATGCCCAGGGTGGTGCGGGGCGTGGCTTCTGCATCGGGATCTCCGTATGGTGGGTCCCGGCCGCCAGGCCGGGCCGCCAACGGTGGTTGCGGCGATCCCGATGCGGACGGAACCCTTAAGTCACTCCAGCAATTTTTCCCCTTCTTCCAACCGATTGCTTTCTTACTACTTTTAGCGATTACAATGACTTACTAATGTCATGCGAGCACCGACGCCAGCCGGGCTCGTCATGCTGCATTGCAGCAATGCCGGCACTATACGCGCACAAAACCTGATGTCAACCCTCGGTCCGGGAGACAGAACGAGGCTGCCGACCGTATTAGGACCTCGTTTTCGGACTCCCGGTTCGTCGCGAGGAAGCGAAGTCCGCTTCCGCCTCGAGGGTCTCGCCGGGGTTCCGCCCAAGCTCGAAATGAACGATTCGAACCTCGGCGGGCGCCGCAATGGAGCAACGACGCGTTTACGTCTTCCCGGCACTCGGTTGGCGAAGTGTGTCCTCACATATCGCATGCGCGGGGTCGTTCGCGGGCAGCTTTGCGCATACACCCGCCATGTCCGCGCGAAGCTTCCCGACCGCTTCGTTGTGGCGTTCGTCCTTGTTCCACGCCGCAAGGTTCCTGCCCATTCGCTCGAGCGAGTGGCGATTCCGCTCGTAGAACGTAGCGGGAGAGGGCTCCAGTTCGCCGATCACCTCCGCCGCCGCATGCTCGATCCGCGCCGCGTCCTGCGGGGTAAGCTCGATCGCGAGCGACACGTAACGCACGCCCCACTGCAACCGCGTCGCAGGACCTTTGGCGGCGGCGTAGGCTTTTTCGGCCCAGTCGACCGCGCCGGCCTTGTCGCCGCGCTTCTTCGCGTTGAGCGCGAGGCCCAGCATCGCGTAATAGGGCGAATGCGAGCGAGCTACCTCGGACTTGAGCAGCGCATCGGATTCGTCGAGAAGATCGGCGTCGGCGAGCACCTCGGCCGCAGTGCTGACCAACGACTGGCGCACGTAGGGATCGCTCGACTCGCGCTCGACACGCGTCGCCTCGTCGCGGACGCGCTGCTGCAGCACTTCGGGGACCCGGGTATTCGGGCCGCCCAGCTTCGAGAGCGCCACTTGTGCGTCGAACGCGGTCAACCGGTCGAGTTCCGAAAGGTTCTTGTCCGCGACGAGCCGCTCGAGCGCACCGTTCCACGCTCGCGTGAGCTCGGCCCGCCGCGGGCTCCCCGGCAGCGTCAAGTTACCGGCGATGGCGTCGGCGTAATTGACGATGATGTCGAAATTTTCGCGCGCAAGCTCGGGGTCGGCAAGCACCTGAAGCAACGTCTGCATCGCAGCTTTGTCGTCGCGGGGCTTCGCACCTTTTGCGGTCGCCGCTGCGGCGAGCGCCTGCAGCGCGAGCCGGGTTGCGAGATGCGGCTGATCGGCCGGGCACGCCTTCGCCAGACGCCGCAGCACGTCGGGCAATTTGCCGTCGGCGGCCAGTTGCTTTTCATCGGTGGCCCATGAGTAATACGCGAGCATCCGCCAGTCGTTTGGTGAGAGCTTCGCGTTGCCGTCGCCAGTCAACGCCGCGGCGATCGTCTCCTTGATTGGCCGGGCACCGTTCATCCCGAGCGCAAGCACCTGCATGTATTGATCGGCGTCGACTTCGCCGGGCAGCCGCGTAATTTCCTTTCCGTCCGGGGTGAACAGGACCATCGTTGGGTAGGCGCTCACCTTGAAGCGCGCACCCAGCTTTTGCGCGCTCGGCGCGTCGCCATCGACGTAGACGGGCACGAAGAAGCGCGATCGCTCGATGAAATCCTGGCGATTGAAGATCGTCGCCTTCACTTCGTTGCACGGCGGGCACCACACGGCGCCCCAGTAGAGAAACAGGGGTTTCCCCTCGGACTTTGCTGTCGCGAAGGCGGCGTCGACGTCGCCCGATTGCCAGGCGATCCCGTGCTCCGCGTTCGCCTTCGTGGAATCCGCTGCATCCTTCTTTGCCGCCGTCGCATCTGCCGTGGGCGGGGGGCTCGCGACCAAGGCGGATTCGGGCGCCTTCGAGCACGCGGTGGCGAACAGCGAAACGACAAGAACGGCAACGAGCGATGTACTCTTCATGGCGGTCTTCCGCGAAGGGCCTCGTGCGGTGCGCAATTTTACGCGCTTCCGACGCCGCCGAGGTAGCGCGCCCGCCACGCGCGTTGACATCATGTCCGGTCGACCGACGCCTAGCCGCGCACCTCGATCACCGGCACGTGAGCAGCCAATCGCGCGAGCAGCGCGTGGTCGAGCGTCGCGCCGTCCGGAGCCGCGGCGACGACGGCTTCGCTGGCGCATCCGGTCGGGCGAAACGCTTGCAGGATCCAGCGCTCGACGCCGCGTGCGCCGAGCTCGCGCGCAAGGCGCTCCATCATGTCGGCCGGCGTCAGCGTCGGATGCACCGTCGTGCGCACCTCGTGCGCGACGCCCGCATCGCGTACGAGATCGAGGCTCGCGAGCGCGGTGAGCCCGCTGCCGGGTGCGCCGGTGATCGCCGCGTAGTCGGCAACGGGCGCCTTGACATCGATGCCGACCCAGTCGAGCTTCGGCAGCATCCGGGCAAGCCGTCGCGGGTACGCGCCGCCGGTATGCAGCCCGATCTCGAATCCAAGAGCGCGCACGGCGTCGATCGCGGCGCCCAGTCCCGCGTGCACCGTCGGCTCGCCACCCGAGAACACCACCGCATCGAGCAACCCCTTGCGCGTCGCGAGCCAGGCGAGGATGCGCGAGAAGTCGCGCTCGTCATCGCCGCGCGGCGGGATCAGGTGCGGATTGTGGCAATAGCCGCAGCGCCACGGACAGCCCTGGCAGAAGATCACCGATGCGAGCGCGTCGGGATAATCCGTCGACGTGAACGGAACAAAGCCGCCGACGCGCACCATCGGAACCGCCGCCGCCGAGGGTGCGGCGCGCACCCCGGCGGTGCCCTCGGCCATCATGCGTTCATGCGAGCGATTTCCGGCTACAGGTGAGACCGCGCCCGCTCCTCGTGGAAGAAGCGGCGCTCGCAATGTTCGCCCTTCTTGCCGATGTTGAACGACGCGACGGGCCGGTGGTAGCCCATCACGCGCGTCCACACTTCGCAACGCTGGCGCTCGTCGTCGGTAAGCGTGACGCCGCTCAAATGCGCTACCTCGATCATCGAGTTCATGCCTGCCTCCCTCGTGTAATCCTTGACCGCTCTCTTCGGTTCAAGGTCTTCGCTCGTCACTACGCCGCGAGCTTGCGTCGCTTTTCGGCGAGCTTTTCTTCGTCGCATTTCGGACAGAATTCGTGCTCGCCTTCGAGATAGCCGTGCTTGGGACAGATCGAGAACGTCGGCGTGATCGTGATGTACGGCAGGCGGAAACGCTCGAGCGAGCGCCGCACCAGCGCCTTGCATGCCGCGGCCGAGGTGAGCCGTTCGCTCATGTAGAGGTGCAGCACCGTGCCGCCGGTGTACTTGGTCTGCAGCTCTTCCTGCCGGGCCAGCGCCTCGAAAGGGTCGTCGGTGAATCCGACCGGCAGCTGCGACTGAATTCGTGTAGTACGGCATCTCGGCCGTTCCGGCCTGGAGGATGTCGGGCCAGCGCTTCCTGTCCTCCTTGGCGAAGCGGTACGTGGTTCCCTCGGCGGGCGTGGCCTCGAGGTTGTACATGTGACCGGTCTCCTCCTGGAACGCGACGATCCGCGCGCGCAGGTGGTCGAGCAACCGCACGGCGAACGCGTGGCCGTACGGCGTCGTGATGTCGTCGTTGCCGCGCGTGAAGTTGCGCACCATCTCGTTGATGCCGTTCACGCCGATCGTCGAGAAATGATTGCGCAGCGTGCCGAGGTAGCGCTTCGTGTACGGAAACAGCCCCTGGTCGATCAGGCGCTGGATCACCTTGCGCTTCACCTCCAGGCTGTCCTTGGCGAAGCCCAGGAGCTCGTCGATGCGCTCGTAAAGCCCGATCTCGTCGTTGGCGTAGAGGTAACCCAGCCGGGCGCAGTTGATCGTGACCACGCCGACCGAGCCCGTCTGCTCCGCCGAGCCGAAGAGCCCGTTGCCGCGCTTCAGGAGCTCGCGCAGATCGAGCTGCAGCCGGCAGCACATCGACCGGATCATGTTGGGCTTCAGCTCCGAATTCAGGAAATTCTGGAAGTAGGGCAGCCCGTACTTGGCCGTCATCGCGAACAGCGCCTCGCAGTTCGGGTGGTCCCAATCGAAGTCCGGCGTGATGTTGTAGGTCGGGATGGGGAACGTGAACACGCGGCCTTTCGCGTCGCCGCTCGTCATCACTTCGATGTACGCGCGGTTGATCATGTCCATCTCGGCCTGAAGATCGCCGTAGGCAAACGGCATCTCGCCGCCGGCGATCACCGGGATTTGCTCGCGCAGGTCCTCGGGGCATACCCAGTCGAACGTGAGATTGGTGAACGGCGTCTGCGTGCCCCAGCGCGACGGCACGTTCAGGTTGTAGATCAGCTCCTGGATGCATTGCTTGACCGCGTCGTAGCTCATCGCGTCGTTGCGGATGAACGGCGCCATGTAGGTGTCGAACGAGCGAGAACGCCTGCGCGCCCGCCCATTCGTTCTGCAGCGTGCCGAGGAAATTGACGATCTGCCCGACCGCGCTCGACATGTGCTTCGGCGGCCCCGCCTCGACCTTGCCCGGCACGCCGTTCAGGCCCTCGTGCAGCAGCTGCCGCAGCGACCAGCCGGCGCAGTAGCCGGCGAGCATGTCGAGGTCGTGGATATGGACGTCGCCGTCGCGATGCGCGCGGCCGATCTCCGGCGCGTAGACGTGCGACAGCCAGTAGTTGGCGACGACCTTGCCCGAGACGTTGAGGATGAGCCCGCCGAGCGAATAGCCCTGGTTCGCGTTGGCGTTGACGCGCCAGTCCTTCTGCTCCAGGTATTCGTCGACCGACGCGGCGACGTCGACGAGCGTCCGGTGGTCGGCGCGAAGGCGTTCGTGCCGATCGCGATAGACGATGTACGCGCGCGCCGTGTGGAACCAGCCCGCAGCGGCGAGCGTGTGCTCGACGCTGTCCTGGATCGCCTCGATGTCGGGGACGCCGCCCGTATGGCGATGGGCGAGCACGCGGCCGACGGCTTCGGCGAGCGGCCTGGGCTTCGCTCCCGTCGAACTCGCCGGTCGCGGCGCCGGCGCGCGTGATCGCCGAGGCGATCTTGGCAAGCTCGAACGGAACGCGCGCGCCGTCGCGTTTGATCACCTGTGCCGGCAGCGCTGGTTGCTGCGTCGACGGGGGGGCCTTCGCGAAGGCGACGGGTTCAGCCGGCATGGGTTCCTCCTGCGGCGGCCGGCGCTCGCCGGGAAGTCGTCCCGGATCCGCGTCGACCGCAAGATGTTGTGCGTCTGCGGAGGCTAGTCGCAAGATCTTGTATGGGCAATCGCCTCGGACCGCCATTTGTTCATTTCTTGATCTGGATCAATAGGAGGGCAACGAGGTCCCTATGAGCAACAGGTTACGGGGCCTTCCTCATGTGATTTGTTGAAATTTTGGACGCCTACAACGCGAGCGTAGAATCCGGCCATGCCGATCCGTCCCGCCACTTTCCTGCTCATCGCCGCGGGCCTTGCCATGGCGCAGGTCGCCTCGGCTCAGGTGGCCGTCACCGATGCGTGGGTCCGCGGCACCGTCGCCGGCCAGACGGCTACCGGCGCCTTCATGAAGCTCAAGGCGGCGACGGACACGACGCTCGTCGGCGCCGCGTCGCCGGTCGCGAGCGTCGTCGAGATCCATGAAATGAAGATGGACGGCGGCATGATGAAGATGAATGCCATCGACCGCCTCCCGTTGCCGGCCGGCAAGGCGGTGGAGTTGAAGCCCGGCGGCTACCATGTGATGCTGATGGGGCTCGCCGGGCCCCTGCGCGCGGGCGATGCCGTGCCGCTGACGCTTACCTTCGAGGACCAGGCCGGGAAGAAGGTGGCCGTCGAAGTGAGGGTGCCGGTACAGCCGCTGACGGCCGGCGCGATGACGCCAAAATAGCGGCGATCCCTCCCGCCCCAACGTAGCTCGCGCAAACGTAGACCATCCCGGCTCGCTCTTCCCGGCCGGCCGATCGGTCGGCGGTCGAATCGGCGAGCGATGCTGCGGAGCAGCAGCCGATTCGCGTTGACACGCTCGGTCCAACCCTGTTCAATTGGCCTGACCACCTGACCAGAATCCGCATCCGCGAACGACGGCTGCAGACAGGTGGTCCGACCCGATAGGAGGCCCCAATGCAGGATCCGATTCGTGCAGTCATGCGCTGCTTGGCGGCGCTCGCCCTCGCCGTTTCATGCGCCGCCGGTGCGCAGCAACCGATCACGCTGCACGGCGCCGTCCAGTTCGACGACGAGCCACCCGTTCAACAAGGCGCTGCTGAAGTTCCAGGAGCTGACCGCCAAGTACTACGGCAAGCCGATCAACTTCGTCCTCCACCGCAACAGCGAGCTGGGCCTCGAGAAGGACTACTTCGCCTACATGAGCCAGGGCATCTCGGTCGACTACGCGATCGTGTCGCCGGCGCACATGTCGACTTTCGCCAAAGCCGCGCCCCTGCTCGACATGCCGTTCCTGTTCCGCGACCTCGACCACTGGAACAAGGTGCTCGATTCGGACGCGTTCCAGCCGATCGTCGACGAAGTGAGCAAGAAGGCGGACGTGATGATCATCGGCTACGCCGGCGGCGGCACGCGCAACATCATCGCCAACAAGCCCGTGCACAACATGGCCGAGCTGAAGGGCCTGTCGATGCGCGTGATGGGCGCGCCGATCCAGACGCAGATGTTCACCGCGATCGGCGCGAAGCCGTCGGTCATCGCCTACAACGAGGTCTACAACGCAATCCAGACCGGCGTGATCCAGGGGGCGGAAAACGAGGCGGCCGGCATCGACGCGATGAAGTTCTACGAGGTCGGGCCGAACATCTCGCTGACCCAGCACGCGATCACCGTGCGGCCGATCTGCTTCTCCGGCAAGACCTTCCGCAAGCTGCCGCCCGACCTGCAGGCCGCGATCCTGAAGGCCGGCAAGGAAGCCGGCAAGCTACGGCCGCGAGCTCGAATCGTCCGGCGATGCCGCGCTGCTGAAGCAGCTGGAGAAGGAAGGCAAGCTGCAAGACCTCGTCGTGTTCACCGAGCGGCCGAAGCTGCTCGAGCTGGCGGAGCCGGTGAAGCAGGCCTACGCGAAGGAAATCGACGCGACGGCGATCCTGAACAAGGTCAACGCGATCAAGTGACGCATTTGTCCAAGAGCGGCCCGCCGCGGGACGGGCCGCGATTGGAAGCAAATGCGCCATCCCCGCGGCCGGCGGGGATCCGATGTCGTTGAAAGTCACTGGGTTCCCGCGTGTGCCGGAACGACAAGCTCTCTTCGCATGCGGGCCCTCAACGCGCTGATCTACCGCAGCCTGCGCGCGCTGCTCACGCTGCTGATCGCCGTGATGATCGTCCCGGTGACGCTGCAGATCTTTTCGCGCTTCATCGATTTCATCCCGCGCTACATCTGGACCGAAGAGGCGGCCCGCTTCTGCCTCATCTGGCTCATCATGCTGGGCGCGACGATCGCCGTGCGCGACGGCACGCACTTCGACGTCGACGTGCTGCCCGCGCCGAAGACCGCCCGGGGCAAGGCCACTGCGCGGATCGTCGTCCACGTCGCGATGTTCCTGGTCGCGCTGATCTTCATCGGGTTCGGCTGGCGGTTCGCGCTGTTCGGCTGGGAGCAGAACTCGGAGATGACCGGGATCAACATGCTGTCGATCCACGCCGCGTGGCCGCTGGCGGGCATCTGCTGGTTCCTGTTCCTCGCGGAGAAGATCCTCGACGACGTCAAGCTCTACGTGGACGGTCGCGATGGGACCCGCTTGAGGTCGCACTGATCCTGTTCGGCGTCTTCGCGGCGCTCCTCATCGTGCGCGTTCCGGTCGCGTTCGCGCTGGGGCTCGCCTGCATCCCGGTGTTCTTCATCGACGACCGGCTGACGCCGTTCCTGCTGCTGAACGAGATGCTGAAGTCGTACAACTCGTTCCTGCTGCTCGCGATTCCGTTCTTCATGCTGGCGGCCAACCTGATGAACTCGGCCGGCATCACCGAGAAGCTCATCAACCTGTCGCGCGCGCTGGTCGGACATCTTCCGGGCGGCCTGGGCCACGTCAGCGTGCTGGTGTCGATGCTGTTCGCGGGGATCTCGGGCTCGTCGACGGCCGAAGCCGCGGGCGTCGGCGGCGTGCTGATCCCGGCGATGAAGAAGCAGGGCTACGACACGCCGTTCACCGTTTCGCTCGTGGCCTGCGCCGCGGTGATGGGCGTGATCATTCCGCCGTCGATCCTGATGGTCGTCTGGGGCGGCGTGATCTCGGTGTCGATCGGCGGGCTGTTCGTCGCCGGCGTCGTCCCGGGCGTGATGATGGGCCTGTCGCTGATGGCGGCGGTCTACCTGTACGCGAAGCGCCGCGGCTATCCGGTGTATCCGCGGACCACGTGGCCGCAGTTCCTGAAGGTCTGCGGCGCGGCGGTTCTGCCGATCCTCACGCCCGGCATCATCGTCGGCGGCATCGTCGGCGGCCTGTTCACGCCGACCGAGGCGTCGGTCGTCGCGGTCCTCTACGCGATGCTCCTGGGCGTGATCGTCTACCGCACGCTTGCTTTCAAAGAGCTCGCGCGGACGATGTACGATTCGGCGCGCTTTGCCGGCATCGCGCTCTTCTGCATCGGAACGGCCTCCGCGTTCGGCTGGCTCCTCGCGTATTTCCACATCCCGCAGCTCGTCGTCAATGCCGTCGCTTCGTGGGGCGGCGGCATCACCAGCGTCGGCTTCATCACCGCGGTCGCGTTCCTGTTCATCGGCTGCTTCATCGACGCCATCCCCGCGATCATCATCGTCGGCACGATCCTCGCGCCGCTCGCCGCCAAGGTCGGCATGCACCCGATCCATTTCGCGATCATCGGCGTGATCTCGATCGCCTACGGCCTCGTGACGCCGCCTTATGGGCTGTGCCTGATGATCGCGTGCTCGATCGGCGGCATCAAGATCAAGGAGGCGATCCGCGACACGGCGATCCTGTTCATCCCGATGCTGCTGGTGCTGCTTATCGTGATCCTGTTTCCGGACCTGATCCTGTGGCTGCCGAGGAAGCTGTTGCCGGCATTCGTGAAATAGTGTGGAATTGAATCGTCGCCGGAAATTCGGCCGGTGACGGCGCTTTCATGTTCAACTTCCTGCCGCTCTGCGCCGGTTTCGGGCTCGAAACGGCGGACGTCGATCTCGCGCAGCCGCTGTCGGATGCCGCGTTCGCCGAGCTCGAGGCGGCGTTCTTGCGAGGCCAGGTGCTGGTGCTGCGCGCACAGAAGCTGTCGCCCGCGCAGTTCGTCGCGTTCGCCCGCCGGTTCGGGCCGCCCGAGCCCCACGTGATCGACCAGTTCCATCACCCGGCCGACCCGAACATCCTCATCCTGTCGAACGTCGTCGTCGACGACGTGCCGCAGGGGCTTGCCGACGCCGGTACGTATTTCCATACCGACTACTCGTATCTCGCCGGTCCGGCTCGCGCGACGACGCTGTACTCGATCGAAGTGCCGAGCGTCGGCGGCAATACGCTGTTCGCCAACCAGTATGCGGCCTACGACGATCTGCCCGACACGATGAAGCGGCGGATCGAACCGCTCGTCGCAATCCACCACTACGGCAACCGCAACGACCAGGACGAGGCGAGCCGCACCGTCGCCTCGGTGCTGACCGACGAGCAGAAGGCGAAGATGCCGCTGATCACGCACCCGCATCGTGCGGCCGCATCCGGTCACCGGCCGCAAGGCGCTCTACGCGGTGTCGGGCAGCTCGTTCGGCATCGTCGGCATGCCCGACGACGAGGCGCGGACACTGCTCGACGAGCTGGCCGCGCATGCGACGCAGGACAAGTACCGCTACGGTCTCGCAGTACGGCGTGGGCGACGTGGTGATCTGGGACAATGCGTCGCTGCTGCATTCGGCTACGCTCGTCGATCCCGAACGATCCGCGCACGCTGTGGCGGATCACGATCAAGGAGCCGACGCTCGCGGCGAGCGAAATCCTCGCGCCGACGTTTGCCGGAGGCCGGATGTAGCCTGACGTTGGCTCCGCCTTCGGTTTCGACACCGGAAGCCCCTGGCGGGCCCCTGAATCCTGGAATAGAATCATCATTTGGCGATGCCGCTACGCTTGCCGAAGGTACCGATGAGATATGCCCTGACCGTTTGCATTGCGACAGCCCTGGGCGGGTTCGCGTCCGGGGTCCCTGCGTTCGATTCCGCCATCCCCCCAACCGGATTGCCGAGCGCCTCCCAGTTCAGCGCCTCCTTGCTGCCCGAGCAGCAGGGCGTCGTGTCGTGGAAGACGTTGGCGCAGGTCGAGCCCGTCAAGCGAGACGGCCGGATGGTGCCGGAGTTCGCCAAGGAAATCCTCGGCCTCGACAAGCGCCAGATTCGCATCCAGGGATTCATCCTGCCGATGGACCTCGGCGACAAGCAGAGACACTTCCTGATCTCCGCCGTGCCGCCGCATTGTCCGTTCTGCCTGCCTGCGGGCCCGGACGCCGTGGTCGAGGTCTGGGCCAGGAAACCGGTTAGCTACGGGTTCGAGCCCGTCGTCCTCGAAGGCAAGCTCGCCGTTCTCAAGGACGATCCCAATGGCCTGCTCTACCGGCTGAGCGAGGCCACGTTGATCGCTTCGCACTAGGGCCTGTTTCGACCGACTCCCCGCTCGCGTGCCTTCCGCCGCCTGCGCGTGCAGGAGCGCGGTACAGCATTGCGAGAAAGTACGTCGAGCAACTCAGCAACACTATCCAGAAGCTCGTCGGCCAGTCGGTGAAGTAAGCGAGCGCAATACCGAGCCAGGTCTCCGCCAGCGCGAGGCCCACAGCCAGTCCAAGGCCGGCGCCCACGCGCGAGGTAAGCTGCAGCGCGGCCGCAGCCGGCCCGACCATCAGGGCGAAGACCAGCAGCACGCCGACGACCTGCGCCGTCTCGGCAACCGCAATCGCCACGACGACGAGAAACAGCACGGAGACGAGCCGCAGGGAGACGCCCTTGGCCTCGGCGAGCTCGGGCGCGAGTGTCGCGAACAGGAGCGGGCGCGAGATGAAGGCGAGCGCGCCGATGCTGATCACGCTCAAGCCGAGCAACGCCCAGACCGTTCCGGCACTGACGCCGAGGACGTTGCCGAACAGGATCGCGGTCGCCCGGGTAGCGTGCGTCGTATAGAAATAGAGGAACAGCACGCCGAGACCAAGCGCCAGCGACAGGATGATGCCCACGGCGACGTCGCGGCCGCGCAGCCGCTCGCCAAGGAGTCCCATTGCGATCCCCGCCGCCAGCGTGAAGGCGAGAAGCCCCCACAGCGGCCCGACGCCGACGAGCACCGAGCCCGCCGCGCCGGCAAAGCCGACATGCGAGAGCGCGTGGCCCGCGAACGTCAGGTTGCGCAGGACCAGGAAGAATCCGACCGCGCCCGCGACGATCGCGACGACGCCGCCCGCCATGAAGGCGTTGCGCATGAATTCGTATTCAAGCATCGTGCCGGTGGGCGTCGGCTTCGACCGCGCCATAGCCCGAGACGACGACGATTCGGCCGTTCACGCGCAGCACGTCGATCGGCGTCCCGTAGAGCCGGGACAGTACGTCGCTCGTGACGACCTCGTCCACGGAGCCGATGGCAGCGCTGCCATGTCCGAGATAGAGCACGCGGTCCATTGCGCCAAGCAGCGGGTTGAACTCGTGCGCGGTGAACAGCACCGTGATCCCTTCCCGTTTCTGAACCTCTCTCACCAGGGTGACGACGGCCTGCTGGAAGCCCGGGTCGAGGCTGATCAGCGGTTCGTCGAGCAGAAGCAGCCTTGGCTTACCAAGCAGCGCCTGAGCGAGGAGCAGCCGTTGCAGCTCGCCTCCCGAAAGCTCGCACAGTGGCCGCGCGGCAAGCTCCTGCGCTTCCACGGTTGCGATGACGCGGTCGATCTCGCCTTTACCCGCGCGCGCTGTCCCAGGAAGCCCCCACTGCTCGCCGTGAAGCGCGCTCGCCACGAAATCGCGACCCCGCAACCGAAGGTCGGCGACGGAAGCGCGGTTCTGCGGCAGGTAGCCGGCGTCGCGATTGCCGCGCAGGGGCGCCGCGTCGAGAACGCGCAGTTTGCCCGCCACCGGCTGCACGAGCCCCAAGACCGCGTGGAGAAGGGTCGTCTTTCCCGCGCCGTTGGGACCGAACACCCCGATGAATTCGCCAGTCCTTATCGCGGCGACGACATCGGAGAGCACGATGCGCCGCGCGCGTGCGAGCGTGACGTGGTCGAGCTCGATTGCGTAGTCGCTCATCGATCGCCCAAGGCGCGGTCGAGCGCGTCGAGCTGAGAGAGCATCCACTCCTGGTAGCGCTTTCCTTCGGGCTCGGTCTCGGTCATCGCGACGACGGGAACCCCGACCTCGATCGCCAGGGCGCGCATTTGTTGGGCGAGCGCCGGCTGGGTCTGGGTGTTGTAGAGCAGGACCTTGACCGCGCGTGTTCGCAAGTCCTTTTCGAACGCCGCGATCGCCGCCGCGCTGGGCTCGGTGCCGTTCATCACCGCAAGCTGGAAGCGTCCGTTGCGCATCGTGAGGCCAAGGCTCGTCGCCATGTAGTCGAACAGCGGCTCCGTGGCCGTGACGGGAGTCCCTGCGTATTTCTTGCGCAAAGCGGCGATCTTTTCGCGCAGCGGTCCCATCGATGCTTCGAAGGCGGCAAGCTGCTCGGCATAGTCCGATCGATGCGCGGGATCGAGTTGCGTCAGCGTCCCGGCGAGCGCCGTCGCAAGCGCGGCCACCGCCGCGATGTCGTACCAGAGGTGGGGGTTGGCGCCGGCTTTCCTGCCCGACGAGTCCGGCAACTTCGATCGTCGCGCGCGACGGCGATCTCGACGCCGACAGAAGGTTCGCCGCCCACGGGTCGTAGTCGGCGCCGTTGTAGATGACGAGCGTTGCGTCGGCAATGGCCCGCGCCGTCGCCGCACTTGCTTCGAATTCGTGCGGATCCTGGCTCGGATTGGTCAGGATGCTTGTGACCGCGACGCTGGCGCCGCCGATCTGAGCGGCGATATCGCCGTACACGTTTTCCGCGGCGACAATCGTTGATCGGCCGCAGCGTGCGGCCGCGGAAATGCCGACGGCGAGCGCGACCAGCGCACTGCCGATGAGCTCACGCATCGGCCATCTCCGCTTTTGCGCTGGCATTGAGGCGTCGACTGGCGCGAAGCTAGTCCGGGTGTTTCATGCCGCAGTACTTGCCGTAGGCGATGCCCTTGCACGCTTTCTGCAATTCGGCATCGCAAATCTCTTCGTCCTTGCCGGATTCCTGACACTTCGCCGCTGCCTCGTGCGCCGCGGCGATGATCCGGTGGCGCCTGACATCCTCCTTGGTGTGCGCGGCCTCGAGCGCCGGATCGACCTTGGACGTCGCGGGCTTCGCGGGCGCTTTGGTGGCCGGGGTATCGGCAGCGATCGCCGACGTCGGGACGACAAGGAGCATCGTCAAAGCAAGCAGCAGTGTCTTCATGCGCGTCTCCTCGAGTTCAAGGTCAGGCGCGGCGCGCGAGCGTCGCCGAAATGTTCGCCTGCGCCGCGCGCCAGCTGGGGAGCAGGGCCGCAAGCGTCGCCGCGAGCAGCGAAGGCACCAGCAGCCACAGTTCCTCCGCCGAGAACGCCCAGGCGTCGATGGGAATGCTCTCCTGCCGCACCATCCACCATGCGAGAACGGCGGCCAGGCCATGCGCCAGCAACAGGCCGAGCACGCCGCCGAGGATGGCCAACATCAGTGCTTCGAGCATGAGCATCATCGCGATGCTCGCAGGGCGCGCGCCGAGCGTTCGCAGCACGGCGATGTCGTAGGCGCGCTCGTTCAGCGCGTGGTAGAGCGCGATGAACAAGCGACAGCGCCGCCGTCGCCAGCACGACGCCGCCGAAGGCGCGGATCACATCGGCTCCTACGCCGATCATCCGAAACAGCCGCGCCGTTTCGTAGGCAGGCGACGCCGCCTGCATGTTGGTCTCGGCGTTGATCTTGCGCGGCAGCGTGACCGCGGCCAGCGGCGTCGCGTACTGCACGAGCAGAATGGTGACCTGCCGTTCCGCCTCGATGACTGCCTTCTCCTCGGGATCGGTGATATTGCCCTCGTGCACGAACCAGACGCTTTCCGGGTTGACGAGCAGCAGCCGGTCGAGCACCGTGCCGGTCGGCTTGAGGACGCCGACGACGGTGTAGACCGAATCGCCGTGCACGGGGCCGCCTTCGGCCAGTCCATGCGAGCCGACGAAGCGATCGCCGACGCCGAGCTTCGTGTGGGCGGCGACGGTCGCACCCAGCACGCGCCTGCATCCTGTCGTTCCAGACCCGCCCCGACGCAAGCGCGCCGTGATAGAGGTCGATGTAGTCCGGCGTCGTGCCGAGGATCCAGAAGCCGCGGAAGCTGTCGGCGATCGACAGCGGAATCACGCGCCGGATCAGCGGATTCTTGGCGAGCTCCTGCGCGGAGGCGAGCGGGATGTTGCCGGTCGGCACGTCGAGGTGAAAGATCCCGGCGAGCATGAGCTGGATCGGGCTGCCCTTGGCGCCGACGACCAGATCGATTCCCTGCGCATCGCGGTTGAGGCTCTCGCCGATCTGTCCGTTCACGATCAGCACGAATCCGATCGTCCCGACGCCGAGCGCAAGCAGGAGAACGTTGAGGAGCGTCCCGAGCGGCCGCGCGCGCAGGTAGCTCCAGGCGAGCTGAAGAAGAGTCATGCGGTGGCTACCACCGGCCGGCGCGGCAATGCGAGCTGCCGCGGGATTTTCGCCTTCAGGCGAGTGTCGTGCGTCGCGATGACCAGCGACACCGCGTGCTGCTGCGTGGCGCGTGAGCAGAAGATCGGCCACCGAGGCGCAGGCATCGTCGTCGAGATTCGAGGTCGGCTCGTCCGCGAGCAGGAGCTTCGGCCGATTCACCAGCGCCCGGGCGATCGCCACCCGCTGTTGCTGGCCGACCGAGAGCTGATGAGGATAGGCATCCACCCGCTCGTCGACGCCCAGAGCCTTCAGCATGACGTGGGCAGCCGCACGGTCCACCGGCAGCCCGGCGATGCTTTGCGCGACCAGCAGGTTTTGCATTGCGGTCAGCGTCGGCAGCAGATGGAACTGCTGCAGGACGATGCCGATGTGCCGTCCGCGGAAGCGGTCGCGCGCGGGAGGGGAGAGCGCCGACAGATCCTGTCCGTCGACGACGACCGAGCCTCCCGTGGGGAGCAGCAGCCCGGCGATCAGGTGCAGCAGCGTCGTCTTCCCGCAGCCGGAGGGTCCGACGACGAGGACGTTGCTCTCCGGTTCCAGGACGAATTCATCGAGCCGCAGCACGTCGTCGCCGCCGTTGTAGCCGAACCGAAGTTGCTCGAGACGGATCATCGCGCGATGCGTGCCCCGTCGCTTGCCGCAGTCCGAGCAGCGCCCGTAGAGCGTGACGTCGTGATGCTCGACCGTGAATCCGCGTGGGGCCAGATGGCGCAGATTGCCGGGACAGCCGGCGACGTCGAAGACGCGACGGCAGGCCGTGCACTGGAAGTGGTGGTGATGGGGCGTGCGCGCCATCTCGTAGCGTGGGCTGTCGCCGGGCAGGTTGATGACCCGCACGATGCCTTCGGCGACCAGAAGCTTGAGATTGCGGTAGACAGTCGCAAGCCCGAGCGAGTTCACGCTCGCGCGGGCCCGGCTCAGCACCTCGCCCGGCGACATCGGCCGCTCCGCGGCCTCGATCGCCGCCTCGATGGCCGCGCGCTGCCGCGTCGCCCGTTCCCATGACCCCTGGAGCCCTCGCCGCATGCCGCGATTGTACGAGTATGATAATGAGAAGTCACTATCATTATCGCCGCGATCTGCCTATACTGGCGACCTCGGCGCCAGACGACGACCATGCCACGCGGCATCCTGGTATCCACTCTGGTCTTCCTGCTGCTCGGCATGCAACAGGAGGCGCAGTGGCACGCGCTGATGCACTTCGGCGAGTGGATGCAGCGGCCACACGAGCACACGCTGCAGCTGCCCGAGGACGAGGGTCCCTGCGCCATCTGCGCGCTGTTCGCCGGCGCCGCCGCTGCCGCCCCGACCGACACTGCGACAGCGCCGATCCACGTCGCCCACGCGACAGCGCTCTCTCATGACGTGCCCTCCACGGCGGCTCGCGCGCCGTCGTTCTATCTGAGCCGCGCTCCACCGCTTCGCCTCTAGTCGCGTCGTAGCCGAACCTCTTGCATCCGCGCTCGGGCAGCCGCCGCAGCCCCGCGTTGTGCACGCGCGCCGAACTGCGCCCGTGCACGAGGCACGCCTCCGCAATTGCCGCCGGGCGCGCTTCGCCGACGATCTGGAGGACAGCATGCAATACCGCTTCCCGAGGGCGATCGCGCTCGGTCTCGCCATGTCGATGGCGAGCCCCGCGTTCGCCGCGACCATTACGAGCACCCTTCGCGGCACCTCCGGCGCCGCGCTTCCCGGCGCGCTCATCACGCTCACCACTCAGGACGGAACGCAGGTCGCCGACGCGACGACCGACACCGCGGGCCGCGCAACGTTCAACGCGATCGCTGCCGGCAACTACGTGGTGGCGGCGACGGGTACGGGAATCGCCGAGGTCCGCAAGCCGGTCCAAGTGGCGCAGCAGGATAGCGTCAACGTCGATCTTGTCGCGGTAACGACGCAATCGTTGGGTACGGTCAATATCACCGCGACCCGCCTCAAGGAGGCGCGGATCGCGCTTTCCCCCAAGGTCGGCACGACGATCTATAGCATCGACGAGCAATTCATCGGCAACCTGCCGGCGGGCGCCGATACGCCGTTCAACGACGTGCTGCTGCATCTTCCCGGTGTCGCGCAGGACTCGAAAGCGTCCGGATCGGTGCACATTCGCGACGAGCACGCCAACATACAGTTCCGGATCAATGGCGTGCAATTGCCCGAGGGCATCACCGGATTCGGCCAATCGGTGGACACGCGTTTCGCGGACAAGATCGACTTCCTCACCGGAGCGCTGCCCGCGCAGTACGGTCTGCGCACGGCCGGCGTCGTCGAGGTCGAGACCAAGGATGGGCAATTCCAGTCGGGGGGGAAGATTGGGGTCTTTGGCGGCGGCTACGACACGATCCAGCCCGGTGTCGAGTTTTCCGGGGCAAAGGACGCCTTCAGCTATTACGTCACCGGCACGTATCTCAGCGACTCGCTCGGCATCGAAAACCCCACCCCCGCCCGCGATGCGAACCACGACCACACCCAGCAAGGCAAGGGATTCGGCTACTTTGGCTACACCCCCGACGCACAGACGCGCATCGCGCTGATGCTCGGCAGCTACAACGGGAAGTTCCAGATCCCGAACAACCCGGGGCAGGACTGCGCATACTCGCTCGCTGGAGTCTGCGACGTCGACACGGGCTTCAACGCGCTGCCGTCGGCGCAAGTCGACGAGAACCAGCGCGAGCAGAATCAATATGCGGTCGTCGCGTTCCAGCGGACCGGCGAGCGCTTCGATTACCAGGCCGCGCTGTTCTATCAGTACTCAAAGGTCCATTACACGCCGGACCCCAACGGCGGGGACCTGATATACCTCGGCGTATCCTCCGACACGTTGCGCTCCAACTCCGCGGGCGGTTTTCAGTTCGATGCCTCGTATCGCTACAACGCGGAGCACACGCCGCGCTTCGGCGCCTCGTATACGCGCCAATTCACCCGCAGCGACAACACGGTCGGCGTGTTTCCCACCGACGACATGGGCGTCCCCACCAGCAATGTCCCCGAGTACATCGTCGACAATTCGAGCAAGACCGGCAATTTGACGAGCTTCTACGTGCAGGACGAATGGCGGCTCGCGCCGTCGTTCACGCTCAACTATGGCGTGCGCTTCGACCATGTCGCGGCCTTCACGAACGAGCACCAGTGGAGTCCGCGGGTGAACGCGTTGTGGAAGATGACCGCCGATACCTCCCTGCACGCGGCGTACGCGCGCTACTTCACGCCGCCGCCACAGGAGCTCGTCTCGCAGACGTCGATCGGTCTCTACGCGAGCACGACCAACGCACCGGAAGTCCCGGTGTCCGATCCGGTCAAGGCCGAACGCACGAACTACTACGACGTCGGAATCGCCCACACGCTCGCACCGGGGCTCACCATCGGAGTGGACGGCTACTACAAGGACATCACCAACCTGCTGGACGAAGGCCAGTTCGGCCAGGCGCTGATCCTGACGCCGTTCAACTATGCGAGCGGCTACGCCGAAGGCATCGAGCTGTCGTGCACGTACAATTCCGGGCCGTGGAGCGCGTACGCGAACTTCGCCGCCGCCAGGGCCAAGGGCAAGAACATCGTTTCCGGGCAGTCGCTGTTCGCCGTCGACGAGCTCGCATATATCGCGGACCACTTCATCTATCTCGATCACGACCAGCGCTATTCGCTGACCGCGGGAGTGACGCGGCGCTTCGGCGCGACGCGCGCCTCCGTGGACCTGCTCTACGGCAGCGGTCTGCGCAACACGCCGGACGGTGCCCCGCCCAATTCCGGCAAGCTGCCAAGCTATACCCAGGTCAACCTGGGCCTGACTCACGAATGGACGGCGACGCCGCTCGGGACGGTGGAGGGACGTCTCGCGATCGTCAATCTGTTCGACCGCGTCTATCTGCTGCGTGATGGGTCCGGCGTCGGCGTGGGCGCACCTCAGTACGCGCAGCGACTTACGTTCTATGGCGGGCTCTCCGTGCGATTCTGAAGCGGTACTTTCCGGTTCATCCCGGGCGCGTTCTTTCCCGACCGATTCGTCAACTTGACACGATCGGCGTCCGTTGTACGATGTGATCGCCCCGTTTACGATGTCCGCTCGCGCCGTCCGGAGCGCGTGGATCCGCACTACCGAGTGCGAGCGGAGGAGGACCCCGGGGATGGCGATGTTGGTGATGCGCTGGCTGACGGGAGCACTGCTGCTGTTTGCATGTGGCAGGGTCGGCGGGTGCCCGCTTTGTCTCGACTCGCAAGGTTACGCGTCGGCGCAGGAACTCGTTTCCCGCCAACGTGCCCAGATGGCGTTGCCTGGAACCGGCGGCGCACCGCCCGATGTAATCAACGCGATCCGGGACGAAGTCCCGACGGCAGGCGCGGGCTATCGCCTGGACCGCGACGCCGCCGGGAATGCGGTGCTGGCCCAACTCGGGGACAACGGCACGCCGCTCAAGGTGGTCGAAGTGATCCGCGGAGAAATGCCGGCGGGAGGCACGATCGAGCCATCGTGGGTAATTGGCCTGCCCCGCAACGCCGCCCCGAGTGTGAAACCGTTGCTGCTGATCCGCGCCAGGAAATGGCAATCATGGGCCAATGTCGGCCCCATCGGCGTCGAGCATGCGGAGTGGCTGCGCAAGCTTGCAGCAGCCAAGCGCACGACTGACACGACGGATGCCGAATGGCGGGCCGAGGCTCCCTTCGTGCTGGCCCACCTCGAGAGCGCTGAACCGCTGGCGGCCGAAATCGCTTATGGCGAACTTGCGCGAGCGCCTTACTCTGCACTGCGATCACTCAAAGGTCGCCTCGACGTATTGGCGCTGCGCCAATGGACCGCCGATCCTCGGCTCGCGAAGCGGCAGTCGTTGTACACGCTGCTTTTGGGTATTGGGGGTGACGCGACTGATGCCACGCGCCTGGAGCAGCGTCTCGACGCTGCGTGGAAAACCATGGACACGACGAACCTCGGCCCGATGCTCGCAGCCGACCTGGAGTTGCGCGGGCCGTCACGGATGGCATGGATCGACACGCGCTACATCGGCGATCGCGATCGGACCGTGCAGGAGCTCCAGGCGGCGCTGCTCGCGCTGAGCGTGCAGGGCGGAGCAGACGCGACGATCCCGCGCGCGCGCATCATCGAGTCCTATCGCAGGTTCATCCGCGTGCAGCAGCGCTTCGCCGGTTTTGTCGCGCAGGACCTCGCGGCATGGAATGACTGGGATGCCGTGCCGGAATACGTCGCGCTGTTGCGCTCCGATCTCCCGCAGCATCCCGCCTCGCGGTACGCGATGTGGAGCTATCTGAAGCAGAGCCCGCGGGCCGATGCCCGGGCCGCGGCCGATGCGATGGCTGCGAGCGCCAAATAAGTGGCGCCTCCCGTACGGGGGAGATCCTATTGCAGTGACAGCTTGCGGGCGAAGTAGGTGAATTCGCGCGCCGTCATCGCCGCTCTCTCCGCGAGGGTCGCTCCCGAGCCATGCCCGCCCTCGATGACCTCGTAGAAAAGATAAGGCACTCCCATCCCCCCCAGCTTGGCGGCGAATTTGCGTGCGTGCTGGGGCCCCACTCGATCGTCCTTCGTCGTCGTCCAGATCAATGCCTCGGGATACTTAACGCCGGGCTGTATGTTGTTGTACGGCGATATGGACGCGAGGAACGCCCGCTCATCGGGATTCGAGACGCTTCCGTACTCGCCAACCCACGAGCTGCCGGCGGCGATGTGCTCGTAGCCCAGCATGTCGAGCAGCGGCACCTGCATGTCGACCGCGCCCCAAAGCTCGGGATGCTGGATGAACTCCACTCCCATCAACAGTCCGCCGTTGGAGCCTCCCATGATTCCGAGGCGAGCCGGGCTCGTGATTCCGCGCGCGATCAGGTCCCTCGCCACCGCGGTGAAGTCGTCAAAAACGCGTTGGCGATGCGTCTTGAGTCCGGCTTCGTGCCACGCCGGGCCGAACTCGCCTCCGCCGCGTATATTCGCAAGGGCGAAGGCGCCGCCCCGCTCCAGCCACAATTTGCCGGTTGCAGGGGCGTAATAGGGCGTTTCGGAGACCAGAAAGCCGCCGTAAGCAGTGAGGATCGCCGGCGTGCTGCCGTCGAGCTTCATGTTCATCGGGTGGACGATGAAGTACGGTACGCTGGTCTTGTCGCTGGACGTGGCCTCGAACTGCTCGACCACGTCATGAGATGCGTCGAATCTCGCCGGCAGCGTCTTGACGATTGCGAGCGCGCCGCTCCCGACGTCGGCGAGCCACAGGCTCGAGGGGGTCAGGAATCCTGTGACGCTCACGAAGGCGCGGTCGCTGTGGAGATCCGCGTCGACAATGTGCACGGAGGCATTGTCGGGCAGCGCAAGCTGGCGCCGCGACCAGTTGCCAAGTGCGTCGGGCACATACACAAAGGCGCGTCCTTTGACGTTGTCGAGCACGACGACCAGCAGCCGGTCGCGGGTCGCGGCCACCTGCGCCAATGCTTCGCGTGGTCCCGGGGCATAGATCAGCACCGGCCGCAAGTGGTCCGGTGCCGCCTTCGCCGCCGCGAGATCGATGGCCACGAGGGATCCCTGCGGGTAGGTCGTGCCGTCCGCAGTTGCCCAGTCCTCCCGGAGGCTCACAATGAGCTTGCCGTCGACGAGTGCCTGGATGCGAACCTTCGACGGCAGCGCCAGCTTCGCTATACCCTTTGATCCGACGAGGAAGTAGCTCGCCTCGAAGAAGGAGATGGAACGGCGGATGATGACGGCGCGATGCCCGGCGCCGTCATTCAACGTCACAGGGCTGACCCCGACGTCGGTCTTCGTGCCGCGGAAGACCTCGACCGCAGCTGACAGCGACTGCCCGCGCCTGATGCGCTTCACGACAAACGGATAGCCGGAGCTCGTGAGCTCACCGGGGGCCCATTCGCGCGCGACCAGGAGCGTCCGCCCGTCCTGCCAGGCCGAGGCTTGCTTGCCGCGGGGCAGCGAAAAGCCGCCTTTGACGAATCGCGCTGACCGCAGGTCGAACTCGCGCAGCGTCACCGCGTCCTCGCCGCCGTCCGACAATCCGATCATGCAGTCGCGTTCCGCCGGCTCCTCGCAATCCGCGCCGGACCAGAACCAGTTGGCCTTCTCCTCCCTCGAAAGCGAATCCAAGTCCAAGACGGTCGTCCATGCGGACGCCGACTTCCGATAATTCGTGGTGGTCGTCCGTCGCCAGATTCCACGGACGTGGTCGGCGTCCTGCCAGTAGTTGAAAATCTGCCCACCGACGATCGACGGCTCCGGGATCCTGTCCTTGGCTTCTGCGATGGCGAGTGCTTCCTTGAACAGTCCGGGGTAGCGCGGATCCTTCTCCAGCACGGAAGCCGTCTTGGCGTTCTCGGCCCTGACCCATTCCATCGCCCGCACTCCGTCGACCTGCTCGAGCCAGGCGAACGGGTCTTCCGCGGCTGTCGAACTCGTGTCGTCAGCGGCGGCAGCAGGGGGCGAGATCAGGAAGACGGCGCCCGCAATCGCGAATACGGCAAAAGCTGCGCTCATGTCGAATATCCTTTCATCGGCAGGCGTTCGCCGTCGTACCGCGCGCCGCAAAGGTTCCGCCGCCCCCGCACGGGGCATCTCCCGATCTGCGAGCAGCCAAGTCATTTGTCTGCGGATGCGTCAATGATATACAGGCGAGTCGGCGACGCCCCCCACCGTGCGCTCACCTTCCGCCTTACCGCAGGTCGGAGCTTGCCGACGAACTTCGACCAGCCAAAGTGATCCCTGTTCCGGCATTCCCGACACTGTGCTAGCGTGGTCCCCGCTGCGATGCGGCTCGGGCGTGAAGCCGGCGCCCGCAAGCGACGCTTCGGTGGACAACGCCGAAAAAGCGAGCGAAGCACCGCATTTCGACGATGATGGGGTACCGAGTGCGCTTTCCTTTACTGGAGCGCCGCGTCTGGCGGAGACGGGCAGCGGGCCTGCTTCTGGTCGCGTTTTCGTGGTACGCGCTCGCGCCGCTGCCGTGGGCGCTCTCGACGTTCGCTCACGCTTCGCACCATCATGCGGGACACGGTGGCGACTCCCCCGGCGTTTGCGAGGACGAGGATGTCGGACACGGCTTGACGGCCTCCGACATCCCCGGCAGCCCGCTTCACCCGGAGGACCACGACTGCTTTGACTGTCAGGTCCTCAAGTACCTCGCCCGCTGCATCCTTCCAGCGCCGGCTGCGCCTGAAGTACAGGCGCTGGGCCCTCCGCCGACCCGTCCGATTCGCTTCGCGTCAGCGCCGCCCGCCATCTGCGTCGTTCCGACGCCCCCAATCCGCGCCCCTCCCGTCGCCACGGGCTAGTCAGTCCGCCGCCTCGCGCGCATCGACGCATCCGCCCGATCGCGCGACGATCAATTGTCCAGGCACGCTCGCAACTGCACCACTGCGTGGCGCAGGCGTCGTGCTCGGCCCGAACGAGCCGGGGGTTCGATGATCACTTCGTCTAGCGCAAATGCAGGGCCGCCTCGGGCGGAACCGCAGCAAACGATTGCTTCCGCATCCCGCTCGCGAAGAAGGCGAAGGGGAGATTGCAGCGCGAACGGTGCGACCGCTCTGTCGGTCCAGCTACTCGCCCTCATCGCTTGCCTCTTCGCGACCGATCCCGCCGCGGCCCACGGATTCGTCGGCAAGCGGTTCTTTCCAGCGACGCTTGTTACCGACGATCCGTTCGTCGCCGACGAGCTGTCGTTGCCGACGATCTCCTATTTCAAGACGCCGGCCAGCGGCGACGAGCCGGCAACGGGGGAGACTGCCTTTTCCCTCGACGTCTCCAAGCGCATCACCGAGAACTTCGGCATCGAATTCGGCGCGAGTTACCTGCAGCTACGCCCGGATCAGGGCGAAACCCAGCGCGGGTTCGACAACCTGTCGCTCGGCTTCAAGTACAAGCTCTGCCAGGACGATCCGCACGAATCGATCGCATCGATAGGCCTCGACTGGGACATCGGCAATTCCGGATCGAAGCGGGTCGGTGCCGAGTCGTTCAGCACGTTCACGCCGACGCTGCTGTTCGGCAGGGGCTTCGGTGACCTATCCGATGACGTAAAGTACCTCCGGCCTCTCGCCGTCACCGGCACGGTCGGCATCGGCATCCCTTCGCGCACGAGCACGAGCACGGTGAACGAGGATGGGGACGTCGTCGTCGAGCAGAACCCCAACACGCTCCAGTGGGGATTCGCCGTCGAATACAGCCTCCCATACCTCAATGCCAACGTCGAGGGAACCGGATGGAACCAGGTATTCAACCAGCTCATTCCGCTGGTCGAATTCCCGATGACGACGGCGCTCAATCGCGGCGCGAGCGGGACGACGGGCACGGTGAATCCGGGGATCGTCTGGTCCGGCCGCTATTTCCAGATCGCGGCGGAGGCGCAGATCCCCGTCAACAAGGCGACGGGCAGCCAGGTCGGATGGATCGTGCAGCTCCATTTCTATCTCGACGATCTGTTTCCGTCGACGATCGGTCAGCCTGTTCTTCGCAACTGACATGAAGCCCCTCCCGCTCGCGGTCTGGGCTGCCTTGTGGTGGGCGGGCGCGCCCGCGCCGGCATTCGCGCATGCGTTTCTCGACCATGCGACGCCGGCGGTGGGGAGCACGATTCATGCGTCGCCCGCGCGCGTCGAGCTCTGGTTCACCGAGGAGCTCGAGCCCGCGTTCAGCACGGTTCGCGTGCTCGACCAGGCGAACCGACGCCGAGACGACGGCGACGCGAAAATCGATCCGCGCGACCCCACGGCATTGCAAGTGTCGCTGCCGGCGCTCGGGCCGGGCCGCTATCGGGTCGAATGGCGCGTGCTGTCCGTCGACACGCACGTTACGGAAGGCGACTTCACGTTCGTGATCGCGCCGTGAGCCGCGCCTTCACGCGCGCCGGGGCACGGTTCGCGCAGCAGTGATGGACACGCTGCTTGGCCTGTCGCGCACGCTTCATTTCGCGGCGACGCTGCTGCTGTTCGGCGGGTTCGTGCTCTCGCTTGCGGTCGTGGGCCCGATAACGGTCGCGCCACAGCGGCCGGAGGCTGGCATCCTGGAGCGGATTGACCGATTCCTTCGCAGCGCGGCCTGGTGGGGATTGGTCGTCGCCCTGCTCTCCGGCGTAGCGTGGCTCGTCGTCGGATCCGCGCTGATAAGTGGCCGGCCGATAACCGAGATGATGCGCGGCGACACGCTTGGGCGGGTCGTGACGGGGACGCTGTTCGGCCGCGTCTGGAGCGCGCGTCTCGTTCTGGCTGTCACGCTCGGCGTGCTTCTCTCCGTCCACGCTTCGCTGCCGCTCAATCGATGGCCGCGCGGGAGCCGGTGGATTGCACTGGCAATGGCCGCACTCTTGCTTGCATCGCTCGCGCTCGTCGGGCACGTGGCGGCGGCGCCGGGAACCGGACGTTACGTCTGGATCGCTGCGGACGTCGTGCACCTGCTGGCTGCGGGCGCGTGGCTCGGCGGGCTTCCGGGGCTTGTGGTGCTGCTCACCGTCGCCTTGCGCACCGCGAGCGTCGATTCGGTCGCCGCAGCCGCGCGCGCGGCACGAAGGTTTTCGACGCTCGGCGTTGCGAGCGTCGGCGCACTGCTGCTTTCCGGCTTCGCCAGCGCCTGGTTCCTGGTCGGCAGCGTACCGGCGCTTGTCGGCACGCCGTACGGCCGGCTCCTGCTCGCCAAGATCGCGCTGTTCGCGACGATGGTTGCGCTCGCCGTGATCAATCGTCAGCGCCTGACCCCGCGCGTAGATGCCGGCGATACATCGTCGTTGCGCCTCCTCGCCGGCAACGCGGCGCTCGAGACGGCCGCCGGCGTCGCCGTCGTCGCGATCGTCGGTGCGCTCGGCGTCGCCGTGCCAGCAGCGCATGCGTCTCCCGTCTGGCCGTTCGCGTTCACGTTGAGCCTGGAGCCGGCCGAATCGTCTGCGGCGGTTCGCTGGATGCTGGGCGCTTGCACTGCCGTTTGCGCGATCGCCGTGGCGTACGTGCGGCAGTGGGGGAAGCGGACTGCGCCGCAGCTCGCGATCGCATCGTCGTCGGCCGCCGTGGTTGCAGTCCTGGCCGCATTCGTGCTTGCGGTGCCGGCCTACCCGACGACCTATACGCCGTCGCCGGTCAAGTACACGACCGCCGCGATCGCCGCTGGCGCCCACGCCTATGCTGCCAGCTGTGCTCAGTGCCACGGCTCGCGCGGTCGCGGCGACGGACCTTTGGCAGCAAACCTCGCGATCAAGCCGGTCGATCTCGTCGAGCACGAGGCGCACCACCGCGCAGGCGAGCTTTTCTGGCGGATCGCGCGCGGCATACCCGGCACGCCGATGCCGGCGTTCTCGCCGCGGCTCGACGATGCCGCGATATGGGCGCTGGTCCAGTACCTGCGCGCGCTCTCGGAGGCCAACTCCGCATGCGCGCTCACCCGTGCCGTCGAGCCGTTTCTTCCCGTTGCGGCGCCCGATTTCACGTTCGAGGAGGCGGCCCATCCGCAAAGATCATTGAAACAACTCCGCGAACGGGAGGTGCTCCTGATATTCGCGACAATACCCGAATCATTGCCACGACTCGAAGAAATCGATGCCGCACGCGGCGAACTGGAGCAGGCCGGCATTCGGGTCGTCGTGATCGCGACACACTCCGAGGCGTTCGCGAAGACCGCGCCAGCGCGGGCTGGCAGCTCGACACCGGTCGTCGTGGGTCCCGACGTCCAAGCGACGTACGCGATGTTCGCCTGCTCGGCGCCGGACGGAAGCGCGCGCGCCGCGCGGGATCACGTCGAGTGGCTCGTCGATCGCAGTGGATACCTGCGGGCACGCTGGCTGGGGGCGCCCGCGGGTGGCAACCGCACGAGCGAAATCACCGCCGAAGCGCTGCGACTCGAGCGCGAGCCCCCGCGGCCACCGGCGGCCGACGAACACGGCCATTGACGAACGAACCCCGGTCTTGCGTCAGCCCCGGACGGATACGAGCGCGCGGCGGCGCGCCGCCAGCATGCCGCTCGCGAATGCGGCGAGCACCACGGCAACGACGCCCCCACCGAGCCAGAGCTCGCGCACATCGGCCCACGCGTCGACGGCGGGAACGATGAACTTCACCACCGTCAATGCGCCGACGGTCAGACTGATGCCCGCCACCGTCAGTGCCATCACCCGTGATGCGATCACCGCGGTGCGATCTGCCTGCCGGATCAGCCGATTGATCCAGAGACCGTTCGCGCCGTCGACCGCGAGCATCCCGAGCACGAACAGCGCTGCGACGAAAAGAGCATGCGAGAGGCCACCGAATCGCCCTGCGGCGAGCGCGAACAGCGCCGCCTGCGACACCGTGTCGAACGACAGCGCGAACAGCATGCCGACGACCGTGACGGCCCATGCCCGCCGGATGTTGAGGACGCGTCCGAGCAATCGCGCCCGGAGCCCTGCCGGGGCTACGACGGCGGACGGATCGGCGACGACAACCGCGCGCACGTTGAGAAAAGCGAGCCCGAACAGGAAGACGACCGAGACCGCCGCACCGGTCGTCTCGAGCCAGCCGGGCGTCTGCCATCCGGTCGCGAGCGAGCCGGCGACGAGCGCGACGAGGACGACGACCACCCCGTGACCGAGCGAGAACAACGCGCCCGCCGTCCGCGAGAGGCGCGGATTCGCGCGCGCGTTGAAGCGCGTCAGGCCGTCGATCGTCGCCAGATGATCGGCGTCGAAGCCATGCCGGATGCCGAGAACGAAAGCAAGGGCGCAAAGCGCCGCCCAGCTGGCGGGAAGTTGATCCATCCGGTTCGACCTGGGTGATTTGCCGCGGTAGGCAAACTCTGCCACGAGTTCCTACCGCCCGGCAATGACCTGGGTCAAAGTCGCGCCGGCGGGCCCGCTACGAGCGGGGGATCAGGTGCATGTGACCGCGGTGGCGGTGCGCCATGGGTCCGGCGTGCGTGTCGCCGGTCTCGACGGTCACGACGTTCACGTGTCCGTGCCGCACGCCGCGCTCGGCCTGGATGGCGTTCGCAAACGCGCGCACGGCGGCGGTAGGCCCGTTGAGGATCACGCTCTCGAGGCAGTGCTCGTGGTCGAGATGGACGTGCATCGCCGAGACGACCAGGTCGTGGTGGGCATGCTGGGCCTCGGTCAGCCGCTCGGCAAGCTCACGCTCGTGATGGTTGTAGACGTACGACAGGTTCGCCACGCAATGCGAGCGGGCTTCGTACGCAACGCGGTTCGTTTCGACCTCGCGCCGCAGGAGGTCGCGCATCGCCTCCGATCGGCTCGCGTAGCCGCGTTTCGCGATCAGCGCGTCGAATTCCCGCGCGAGCCTTTCCTCGATCGACATCGTGATGCGTTCCATGGCCGCCCTCCGAAAGGGGTTGATAGGATAAGCCAGCCGGCACGCGGTCCGCTCGCCCGCGGCGCTACGCCTCGGCCAGCAACCGTTCGATCATTGTCTCGGCCTGCCCGAGGTAGCTGCCGCCGAAAAGATTCAGGTGATTCAGCACGTGATAGAGGTTGTAGAGCGTGCGGCGGAGCGAGTACCCCGGTTCGATCGGCCAGGCTTCGCGATATGCGGCGCGGAAATCCGCGCCGAAACCCCCGAAGAGCTCGGTCATCGCGAGATCGGCTTCGCGGTCGCCATAGTAGACGGCCGGGTCGAAGATCACCGGCTCGCCCGTTGCGAGCCGCGCCGCGTTGCCCGACCACAGATCGCCGTGGAGCAGCGACGGCGGCGGCGCATGACCCGCGAGCAATCCCGGAATCGCGGCGAGGAGTCTCTCGCCATCGCGCTGCAGCCGTCCGCCGTACCCGTTGCGGGCGGCCAGTGCGAGCTGCGGCGCAATGCGCCGGTCGCGGAAAAACGTCGTCCAATCGCCGGCGTTCGCGTTGCATTGCGGCGTCGTGCCGATCGTGTTGTCGCGATGCCAGCCATGGTGCGGGCCGGTGATGCGATGCAGCTGCGCGAGCGCGCGCCCGAGCGCGGCATCGCGGCCCCCACCGGCGAAGTCGAGCCATTCGAGCACCAGGAATGCGGTATCGCCGCTCACGCTATGGACGATCGGCTTCGGAACGCGCACGGCGCCGGCGCGCGCGAGTGCGGCAAGACCGTCGGCTTCGGCTGCGAGCATCGGGAGCCGTGCGGCGACATTGACCTTGACGAAGTCGCGCGCGCCGTCCGCGTCGAGCCGCCACGTCCGGTTGAGCGAGCTGCCGCCGCAGGCCGTCCAGCGCGGCGCCTGCAGCGGTGCGCCGATTGCGATGCCGATCGCCTCGACGGCGGCAGCCTGCCAGGCGGCGCCCCGCCCTTGCATGTGGGTCAGTGCCGCAGCGCGTCGATGCCGCGCGCGATGCCGCCGAGCGTCAGGGGGAACATCCGCGGACCGATCGCATCGAGGACGATTTGCGTCGAGCGCGTGTATTCCCAGGCACGCGGCGCCTCGGGATTCCACCAGATGACGCGGCGGAAGTGTCCGGCGAGGCGCGTGAGCCACAGCACGCCCGGTTCCTCGTTCGCGTATTCGACGCTGCCGCCGGGCTGCAGCAGCTCGTAGGGGCTCATCGCCGCGTCGCCGACGAAGACGAGCTTCCAGTCGGGCCCGTACTTGTGCAGCACGTCCCAGGTGGCGACCCGGTCGAAGCGCCGCCGCGCATTGTCGCGCCAGACGTGGTCGTAGACGCAGTTGTGGAAATAGAAATATTCGAGGTGGCGAAATTCGGATCTCGCCGCGGAGAAGAGCTCCTCGCAGTCGCGCACGTGCGGGTCCATCGAGCCGCCGACGTCGAGAAACAGCAGCACCTTCACGCGGTTGCGCCGCTCGGGGACGAGGTGCAAGTCGAGGTAGCCCGCGTTCTTCGCCGTCCCCTCGATGGTGCCGTCCAGGTCGAGCTCTTCGGGGACGCCTTCGCGCGCGAAGCGGCGGAGTTTCCGCAGCGCGACCTTGATATTGCGCGTGTTGAGCTCGACGTCGGCGTCGAGGTTGCGGAAGCTCCGCTCGTCCCAGACCTTGACCGCACTGCGATTGCCGCTGCCCGCCTGCCCGACGCGGATGCCCTCGGGATTGAAGCCGTACGCACCGAAGGGGCTCGTGCCGCCGGTGCCGATCCATTTCCGCCCGCCGGCGTGACGCGCCCGCTGCTCCTCGAGACGCTTCCTGAACGTCTCCATCAGCTTGTCCCAGCCGCCGAGCGCTTCGATCTTCGCCTTGTCCTCGGGTGAAAGGAGCCTTTCGAACTCCTTGCGCAGCCATGCTTCCGGGATTTCCGCGCGAATGTCGAAGATCGCCTCGACGCCCTTGAAATACGCCGAGAACGCGAGGTCGTAGCGGTCGTACTGCGCCTCGTCCTTGATCAGCGCGGCCCGGGCGAGATGATAGAAATCGTCAAGCGACAGCGAGACGACGCGCGCCTCCAGCGCTTCCAGCAACGTCAGGAACTCGCGCGTCGACACCGGCAGCCGCGCCGATTTGAGATGGAGGAAGAAGTCGATCAGCATGACTTGATTCGTCGCCCCCGCGGAGGCAGGGGCCCAGTGTCGCTGGTCGAAAGTCGCTCGATTCCCGCCTGCGCGGGAACGACGAGAAATTCAGCCATGTCGCGTGATTTGGCGCGGCTGCTCGAGCAGCCAAACCAAATTGCGCTTGACCGCCGGCCACTCGCTGTCGATTACACTGAACACGACGGTGTCGCGCCGGGTGCCGTCCGGCATGATCTGGTGGTCGCGCAGAATGCCATCTTGCTTCGCGCCCAGCCGCTCGATCGCGGCGCGCGAGGCGAAATTGAAGAAGTGGGTGCGGAACTCGACGGCGATGCACTTCAACATCTCGAACGCGTGCGTGAGCAGCAGCAGCTTGCACTCGGTGTTGACCGCGGTGCGCTGCGCCCGCTTTGCGTACCATGTGTGGCCGATTTCGAGCCGCCGGTGCGCGGCTTCGACGTTGAAATAGCGGGTCGAGCCGACGACGTCGCCCGTCGCGTTGGCGCGCACGACGAAAGGCATCGCGCCCAGCCGTTCGCGCATGTCGAGCGCCGCGTCGATCCAAGCGGCGGTCTTCTCGGGCGCGGGAACGCTCGTGTACCAGAGCCGCCACAGCTCGCCGTCCGCCGCGGCGGCCTTCACCGCCGACTCGTGCTCGCGCGCGAGCGGCTCGAGCGTCGCGTGCCGCCCCTTCAGCACGACGGGCTCGACGAACGCCATCGCTATCGTCCGGCACGCGCCATGAACGCGACGCGCTCGAAGAGATGGACGTCCTGCTCGTTCTTGAGAAGCGCGCCGTGCAGCGGCGGGATCAGCACCTTCTTGTCGGAGCTCCTGAGCGCCTCGGGCGGGATGTCCTCGGCGAGCAGCAGCTTCAGCCAGTCGAGCAGCTCGGAGGTCGACGGCTTCTTCTTCAGGCCCGGCACGTCGCGCAGGTCGAAGAACACCTCCAGCGCCTCGGCCAGCAGCGCCTTCTTCAAGCCCGGGAAATGCACGTCGACGATCCGCGTCATCGTCTCGCGGTCGGGGAACCGGATGTAGTGGAAGAAGCAGCGGCGCAGGAAAGCGTCGGGCAGCTCCTTTTCGTTGTTCGACGTGATGACGACGAGCGGCCGGTGCCGCGCGACGATCGTCCGCTGCGTCTCGTAGACGTAGAACTCCATCCGGTCGAGCTCGCGCAGGAGGTCGTTCGGGAACTCGATGTCGGCCTTGTCGATCTCGTCGATCAGCACGACGGCCGGCGTTTGCGCGTCGAACGCCTCCCACAGCACGCCGCGCTTGATGTAATGCGCGATGTCGCCGACGTGCTCGTCGCCGAGCTGCGAATCGCGCAGGCGCGAGACGGCGTCGTACTCGTAGAGTCCCTGCTGCGCCTTGGTCGTCGACTTGATGTGCCACTGCAGCAGCGGCCGGGAAAGCGCCCGCGCGACCTCCTCGGCCAGCATCGTCTTGCCGGTGCCGGGCTCGCCCTTGACGAGCAGCGGCCGCTCGAGCGCGATCGCCGCGTTGACCGCCAGCATCAGGTCCGGCGTGGCGACATAGGTGTCGGTGCCTTCGAAGCGCATCATTCTGTTGTCCTCGTTCGAATATTCGAATCTTAGCCGAAATCATGGAGACAGCCATCGCAAAAGCCAGAGCGACCCCATCCCGAGCCCAAGGGTCGACGAGCGTGCTGCGGGTGGCGAATGCCGCGCCGCCCGCCAGCGCCGCGGCGAGCACTTTGGGATCGGCCCAGGTCGCAGGAATCGTCGCCGGGCCCGCGACGATCATGGGGACGATCAGAGCCGTCAGCATCGCTGCGGGGACGAACTTGAGCGCACGCGCGAGGAGCGGCGGCAGCGTGCGCTGCGCGAATACGGCGATGAACGAAAGGCGCGACAGGTAGTTGAGCAACCCGACGGCGACGATCACGGCCCACAGCTTCAGCGTCGCGTCCATCGCTCCCGCGCGAAGTCGGCGAGGCTGCCGGCGGCGATGCCGAGAACGCCCGCGGCGATCAGATTGAGGCGCATCGGCAGTCCCGCGAGCGCCAGCACGGAGACTCCCGCGGTTGCCGCGGCGATGACATTCGGCGCGCTGCGCAACAGGGGCGCGAGCAGCGCAAGGAAGCACAACGGCACCGCGAACTCGAGCGCCCACGTGGCCGGAATGAGATTGCCGGCCAGGAAGCCGATCAGGTTCGTGACCTGCCAGAAGATCCACAACGCCGCGCCGGCGCCAACAAAGTGCGTTGCCGCCTCGCGCGGCGCCGCGCCCTGGCCGAAGCGGCGGATCGAGGCCGCGAAGGCCTGATCGGTGAGGAGGAAGGCGATCGTCTTCTGCCAGCGCGGCGACAGCGGCTTCACGTAGGGCGCCATTGCCGCGCTGTACATGAGAAAACGCAGTCCCAGGACGAAGCAGGTGAGGACGATGACGGCGAGCGGCGCACCGGCCGCGAGAAGCTGCGCGGCGAGGATCTGCGCCGCCCCCGAAAAGATGATCGTGCTCATGCCGAGGGCTCCGAGCCAGTTGGCGCCGGCCGTCGCCGCGCCGACGCCGCAGACGAGGCCGAACGGGATCAGGCCGATGCAGGCGGGAAGCATTTCGGCAAAGCCTTCGCGGAATTCGCGGGTTGCGGCGAGACGGCGCATCGAACGAAAGGGGAGGCAGCGGGCCTCCCCTCGTTTCGTATTGTAGCTGCTGCCGCGCGCGCTGCCGGTCCGCCGCGCGGCCGGAGTAGAATCGACGAGATTCAAGCACGCCCGTTCGAACTCGCCGGGAAAAGACCCGCAAAAGGACCTCATGGATCTCCCCGTCAATCACTTCAAGCGCGCCATCACCGCCGGCCGCACGCCTGTGGGTACCTGGCTTTCCAGCGCTTCGCCTTCGACCGCCGAGGCGTTGGGCTGCGCGGGGTTCGATTTCCTCGTCGTCGACACCGAGCACACGCCGCTCGACGTGCCGCAGATGGTCGAAATCCTGCGCACGATCGCCGGCACGCCGGCGCAGGCGATCGTCCGCCCGCCGTGGAACGACATGGTGATGATCAAGCGCGCGCTCGACGCCGGCGCGCAGACGCTGCTGCTGCCTTTCGTCCAGAATGCCGACGAGGCGAAGCGCGCCGTCGCCAATGCCCGCTACCCGACCGAAGGCGTGCGCGGCGTCGCCGGGACGCACCGCGCCAGCCGCTTCGGCACGATTCCGAATTACCTCAAGATCGCCGCGAGCGAGCTCTGCGTGATCGTGCAGATCGAGACGCTCGCCGCGCTCTCGAACCTGGAAGCGATCGCCGCGGTCCCCGGCATCGACTCGATCTTCGTGGGGCCGAACGACCTCGCCGCGTCGATGGGCCACGTCGGCGACATGGGCAACGCCGCCGTGCAGGCGAAGGTAGCGTTCGCCGCGAAGGAGTGCCGGCGCCTCGGCAAGCCCTGCGGCATCGTCGGCGGCAACCCCGAGATCGTCGCCCAGTTCCTCGACTACGGCTATTCGTGGGTCGCGGTCGCCTCCGACATGGCGATGATGGTGAGCCGCGCACAGGAATTCCTGGCCAAGGTGCGCGCCGCGATCGGTTGACGCGGGCCGGCCCGCCTCGCCCCTTCTCGCACGCTGCCGCCATGACGCCGCCCGACTCCGCCGGCACCCGGGCGCTTACCTGCGTGCTCGACATCAAGGCAAGCCTCGGCGAGTGTCCGCTGTGGTCGACGGCCGAGCAGGCGCTCTATTGGGTCGACATCAATGCGCCTTCGCTCAACCGCTTCGATCCCTCGACCGGACGCAATACCGTGATGCCGATGCCGGAATCGATCGGCTGCTTTGCGTTGCGCGCGCGCGGCGGCTTCGTCGTCGCGCTGCGCGGCGGCGTCTGGCTCGCTCGCCCCGACGGCACGCTGGAGCGCAGGGTCGCCGAGCCGCCGTACGATCTCGCGCATCATCGCTTCAACGACGGCCGCTGCGACCGCCAGGGCCGCTTTTTGGCCGGCACGATGAACGAAAGGCGCGACGCGAGCACCGGTGCGCTGATCCGGATCGACCCCGATTTTCGCGTCACCCGCGTTCTCGGCGACATGATGATCTCGAACGGACTCGCGTGGAGCCGCGACGGACGGACGATGTATCACGCCGACACGCCGACGCTCTCGATCGATGCGTTCGACTACGATATCGCGACCGGAACGCCCCGCAATCGGCGTTCGTTCGCGCACTTCAGCCACGAGACCGACCGGCCTGACGGAGGCGCGGTCGACAGCGAGGATTGCTACTGGACCGCCTTCTATCGGGGCGGCAAGGTAGCGCGCATCTCGCCTGCGGGCGACGTGCTGGCGACGATCGCGGTGCCTGCCATGTGTCCGACGATGTGCGCCTTCGGCGGCCCCGATCTGGGGACGCTCTACGTGACGAGCGCACGCCAGATGCGCCCCGAAGACGAGCTCGCGCGGCTGCCCCAATCGGGCGGGATCTTCGCGCTTGCCGTCGGCGTGCCGGGCATCGCCGAACCCGCATTCGCCGGCTGACACTCCCAGCGAGAGCCTCGATGCATTTCGATTCCGCCGCCTTCCTCCGGCTCGACTCGCCGCAGAGTCTCGGGGCTCAGGCGTCGGGGGCCTCGTTCGCGACGTCGACCGGCGATGTCCTCGAGGTATCGTGCTACGGTCCGGGGATCTTCCGGCTGCGCGTCGGACCGAACACCAAGCCCGACTACAGCCTCGTGAAGGCGCGCGCCAAGGCGTGCTCCGTCGCGCAGGGCGGCGACGGTCGCTTCACGTTCACCGCCGGCGACACGACGCTCGAGATCGCCGCGGCCCCGCTGCGCTTTCGTCTGCTGCATCGCGGCGCACCCGTGCTCGCCTCGATCACCGACGAGCACCTTCGCGGCTGGACGCGGCTGCCGACCTTCGGCCGCGTGCGGCAGGGCGGTCAGTGGACGGCCGCCTTCGCGCTCTCGTCGCGCGAGGCTGTTTACGGGCTGGGCGAGAAATTCGGCCCGCTCGACAAGCGCGGCCAGCTGATCCATTCGCAGGTCGTCGACGCGCTGGGGGTCAACACCGGCGCGTCGTACAAGAACGTTCCGTTCGCCTGGAGCCCGGGAACGGGCCGCGGCGCCTGGGGCGTGCTCGTGCACACGCCGGGCATGGTCACGCACGGCATCGGCTATCCCGACTGGTCGCATCGGTCGTACGCGGTGCTGGTCGACGACGAGGCGCTCGACCTCTTCCTCTTCGCCGCCGAGACGCCCGCGGGGGTCCTCGATTGCTACACGACGCTCACCGGGCGCGCGCCGGCCGTGCCGCTGTGGAGCCTCGGCCTGTGGGTCTCGCGCGCGTTCTACAAGACGCCCGACGACGCGGCGGCAGTGGCGGCGAAGTTGCGCGAGCGGCGGATTCCGTGCGACGTGCTGACGCTGGACGGGCGCGCCGCATGGCGGGTCGACACGCGCTTCGATTTTCAATGGGACGCAGAACGGTTTCCCGACCCTTACGCAGCACTCGCGCGGATCAAGGAGCACAACTTGCGCGTGTGCGTCTGGGAATATCCGTACGTCTCGATCCACTCGCCGCTGTTCCAGGAGCTCGCATCGCACCGCTTCCTGCTCGCCACGCCGGACGGCGATCCTTACGTCTTCGGATGGGACACCGCGCCGGCCACGAGCCCCTTCGGCAACGTACTGACGCCGTTGCCGGAGAGCGGCATCGTCGACTTCACGCATCCGGCGGCATACGCCTGGTGGCGCGACGCCCACGAGAAGCTCTTCGCCCAGGGCGTCGATGCGATCAAGGCCGACTTCGGCGAGCACGTCCCCGACGATGCCGTCGCGTTCAACGGCGACCGCGGCCGGCGCCTGCACAATGTCTATCCGCTGCTCTACAACCAGTGCGTTTTCGAGGCGACTGCGCGCTTCCAGCGCAAGGACAGCGCGCCGCCGATGCTGTGGAGCCGCGCCGGCTGGACGGGCAGCCAGCGCTTCCCGATCCAGTGGGGCGGCGACCCGCAGAGCGATTGGGAGGGTCTCGCGGCGTCGATCCGCGGCGGACTCTCGTGGGGAATGAGCGGCGGCCCGTACTACGCGACCGATGTCGGCGGCTTCTACGGCTCCGCGGAACCGACGCCGGAGCTTTTCGTGCGCTGGCTGCAGGCGGCGATCTTCAGCTCGCATCTGCATCTGCACGGGATCGGCGAACGCGAGCCGTGGGTGTACGGCGCCGAGGCCGAAGCGATCGCGCGCAAGTGGCTCACGTTCCGCTATCGTCTGCTGCCGTATCTGCAGCGCGTGATCGCCGACGCGACGGCCACCGGGATGCCGGTGATGCGCGCGATGCCGCTCGCGTTCCCCGGCGACGCGCTCACGCGAACGTACGACACGCAATTCATGTGCGGCGATGCGCTTCTCGTCGCGGCGATCGTGGAGGAGGGTAGCGAAGTCGTGATCGCGTTGCCGCCGGGTGTCTGGTTCGACCTCAACTCGCGCCAGCGCGTTGCAGGGGGTTGCGTCGTCCGCTACAAGGCCTCCCTCGATCAATTTCCCGTGTTCGGCCGGGAAGGCTTCGCGCTGCCGTTGGGACGCGCCGTCCAGCACACCGGGGAGATCGATCCCGAGCGTCCGCTCGAGCAGCTGTGGGTGTTCGGCAAGCCCACGCAGCCCCTGGACGGGTTCGCCCAAGTCGCGATCAGCGCCGCCGCGGAGGGCGCGTTCGCGATCCATGCCGCCGAGGGCATCAAGGTCGAGCGTTTCGGCGACGCCGCGGGCGTGAGCGTCCTGCCGCTCGACGTCCGCGAATGATCGGGCAGGGCGTCGGCGGTCGGCCCACGATCGCGATCACGGCGGGCGAGCCCGCCGGCATCGGCCCCGAGCTCGTGGCGATGCTCGCGGCGCGCCATCGCGAGCACCCGTTCGCCGCGCGCCTGGTCGTCATCGGCGACCGCGAGCTCCTGGTGCGACGCGCAGCGCGCATCGGCGCGCAAGCGCACTATGCCGATTACGACATCGCGTCGTACGGCGCGCCCGCGGGCGCCATCGAGGTCTGGCACCAACCCCTGGCAGCGCCGGTGACGCCGGGTCATCCCGACCCAACCAATGCCCACAGCGTGCGCGAGATGCTCGTTCACGCGGTCGACGCGTGCGCGACCGGCGCCTTCGCGGCGCTCGTCACCGCTCCCGTCCAGAAGAGCGTGATGCAGGACGCGGGCATCGTGTTTTCGGGCCATACCGAGTTCTTTGCCGAGCGCACGCGCACGCCGCGCGTCGTGATGCTGCTCGTCGGCGGCGGGTTGCGGATCGCGCTCGCGACCACGCACCTGCCCCTCGCCGCCGTCCCCGCCGCCATCACGCGCGAGGCGGTCCTGGGGACGATCGCGATTCTCGCTGCCGGGCTCGCTGCGCAGTTCGCGATACCTTCGCCGAGGATCGCCGTGTGCGGATTGAACCCCCACGCCGGGGAGGGGGGGCATCTCGGCCGCGAAGAGATCGACGTCATCGCGCCTGCGATCGCCGCGGCACGCGCACAAGGCATCGCGGTCGAAGGACCGCTGCCGGCCGATACCGTGTTCACGCCCGCCATCGCCCGACGCTTCGACGCCGTCGTCGCGATGTACCACGATCAAGGGCTGCCCGTGCTCAAGGCCGCGAGCTTCGGCCATGGCGTCAACGTCACGCTCGGCCTGCCGTTCATCCGCACGTCGGTCGATCACGGCACCGCGCTCGATCTCGCGGCGAACGCCGAATCCGCGCGCGACGCCGATCCCGGCAGCCTTTACGCGGCGGTGGACCTCGCGATCGAGCTTGTATCCCGCCGATGAGCGCTGCCGGGCCGCCCCAAGGCGCTCGGCCCCCTCGGGGGGAGCGGCGCGAAGCGACGCCCCGGGTGGGACAGACAAGCGGCCACGTGCCGCGGCGACGCTTCGGCCAGAATTTTCTCGTCGACCCGCACTACGTCGCAAGGATCGTCGCCGCGATCGACCCGCGCCCCGGCGACAATCTGGTCGAAGTGGGCCCCGGGCAGGCGGCACTGACCGGGCCGCTGATCGAGCGCGCGGGCAAGATCCACGCGATCGAGATCGACCGCGACCTGGCGTCGCGCCTCGCGCGGCAGTTCTCCCGAGACGAGCTCGCACTCCACGTCGCCGACGCGCTCGATTTCGATTTCGCGACGCTGGGTCCCCGGCTCCGCGTCGTCGGCAACCTGCCCTACAACATCAGCACACCGCTCCTTTTTCACCTCGCGGCGTTCGAGCGGCAACTCGCCGATCTGCACGTGATGCTGCAACGGGAAGTCGTCGCGCGGGTGACCGCGGCGCCGGCAACGCCCGACTACGGTCGACTCTCGGTGATGCTGCAGGCGAAATTCCGCGCGACCAGGCTCTTCGTCGTGCCGCCGGGCGCCTTCGTCCCGGCGCCGAAGATCGACTCCGCCGTCGCAAGGCTCGTCCCCTTGGGCATGGCGAAGCCGGTGATCGATGACGAAAGGCTGTTCGCGCGTGTCGTCGCCGCGGCATTCGGCCAGCGCAGAAAGACGATGCGCAACGCGTTGTCGTCGCTGTGCGGTGTCGAGGTACTGGCGGCAGCCGGCATCGACCCGCGGGCGCGCGGGGAGACGCTGGCGGTCGCGGATTTCGTCCGGCTTGCCAATGCGCTCGCCGCGTGTCAGCCCCACTCGAGATCGGGCCGCAGCGAGGGGTGATCGATCCGCACGGTCTTCTGCCGTGCCGTCTCGCCGTGCAGCAGCATGACCCCGCGCAACGGCACGCCGAACGCCCCGGCGAGAAACCGCATCAGCTCGGCATTGGCCTTGCCGTCGACGGGGGGCGCCGCGAGCCGGATCTTGAGCCTCGATTGGGATCCCTCGCCGTGCACGCCGGCCGCCGCAGTGCGCTTGGCGCCGGGCTGGACGTGAAGCGACAGCACGACGCCATGAGCATCCTCCCGCCGCCACCGGACATCGGTCATCGTGCCCTTCAGCGAAACAACGTTAGCACCGCGCCCTCGAGCCAATGCACCGGCAGCATCAGCACGAGCTGCGCCAAGACGATCAGGATCAGCGGCGACAGGTCGAGCGTGCCGCCGAGCGGGGGGACGGCGCGCCGGATCGGCGCCAGAAACCGGAACGTCAGCGCGTTGAGCAGCCCCGACAATGGACCATCGGGGGCGACCCACGACAGGATCGCCTGGATCAGCACGGCGATGATCAGGATCCAGATCAGCGCCTTGATGAGCTCGACGATCGCGAGCAGCGCGAGCGTCGGCACGGCCGCCGCGGCGAGCCCGAACGGCCCCAGGAGCGCGGCGAGTGCCGCGAGCCATGCGAACTGCGTGAGCCACGCGAGCGCGAGCGTCGACCAGTCGAGACCACGGAAGCCTGGCAACACGCGCCGCAGCGGCTTCACCGCCCAATCCGTGAGCGCGGTGACCGCCTGCCCGAAAGGATTGCGGAACGGCGCGCGCTGCCACTGCATCGCGAACCGCAGCAGGAACGCGTAGGTGAGAAGCCCGAACGCAGTGTCGAGCAGGAACTTGAGTGCCTGATCCATGATCGCTCAGTCGTCCTTGCCGAGCGCGTCGCCCAGCTCGCGCGCGCGAAGCGCCGCCGCCTTGACTGCGGCCACGATCTTCGTCCTGACGGCATCGGCTTCCAGCGCCGAGACCGCACGCTCGGTAGTCCCGCCCTTCGACGTGACCTGCGCGCGCAGCGTCGCCGCGTCCTCCGAGCTTGCCTGCGCCAGCGCGATCGCGCCACCGAACGTCGCGTAGGCGAGCTTGCGCGCGTCCTCCGGTGCGAATCCCAGCTCGTGCGCCGCCTGCTCCAGCGCCTCGAGAAAATAGAAAACGTACGCCGGGCCGCTGCCCGACACGCCGGTGACGGCGTCGAGCATCGCCTCGTCGGCCACCCAGACGACGTCGCCGCCCGCCTCGAGCACGCCGGCCGCGAGCGCGCGGCCGGCTGCATCGACGCCCGCGGCCGCGTAGGCGCCACTGATTCCCTTGCCGATCAGCGCCGGCGTGTTCGGCATCGCCCGCACGAGACGCGAGAATCCGCCGAGCCAGCGTGAAAGGTCGGCGAGCCGGATGCCGGCGGCGATCGTCAGCACGACGGCGTTCGAGCCCGCGAGGTGCGGCGCGACCGCGCGCGCGGCGTCGCGCATCTGCTGCGGTTTCACCGCGAACACGACGAGCTCCGCGTCCTCGATGATCGAAGCGTCGGGCGACGCGGAGAGAACGACACCGGCAAAACGCGCAGCGAGCTTCGTGCGCTGCTCCGGCGAAGGCTCGACGACACGCACGTCCGCGGGGGCGCGGCCGCGCGCGAGCATCCCGCCGATGAGCGCGGTCGCCATGTTGCCGCCGCCGATAAAGGCGATCGTCATCGGCCCCCCCGAGTGTCGCTTCGCGCCGCTTCCCCCGAGGGGGGCGAGCGCCTTGGGGCTGCCCGGCGGCGCTCATTGGTCCCCTCGAGCGTCGCTTCGCGCCGCTTCCCCCGAGGGGGCGAGCGCCTTGGGGCTGCCCGGCGGCGCTCATGCGCTCGGCACGGCGTGAGCGTTCCGCGTTGGCCGAACAGCGCGCTGCCGACGCGCACCAGCGTCGCGCCTTCGGCGATCGCATCCTCGAGATCCGCCGACATTCCCATCGACAGCGTATCGACGGCCAGACCCGCCGCCCGGCATTGATCCAGCAGTACGCGCAGGATCCGAAATTGCGCGCGCCGGGTCGTCGCGACGGGTGTCGCTTCGGCGATGCCCATGAGGCCCCGCAGGCGTAAGGCGCGGCAGCGCCGCCACCGTCTGCGCGAGCGCGACGGCATCGGCCGGCGCGACGCCGTTTTTCGCCGCCTCGCCGCTGATGTTGACCTGAATGCAGACGTTGAGCGGAGACAGGCCAGGCGGGCGCGCGGCGGAGAGCCGTTCGGCGATCTTGGCCCGGTCGATCGTCTGGACCCAGGCGAAGCGTTCCGCGGCCACTCTCGTCTTGTTGCTCTGCAGCGGCCCGATAAGGTGCCATTCCACGTCAGGCGCAGATCGGCCAGCGCGTCCATTTTCGCCACCGCTTCCTGCACGTAGTTCTCGCCGAATGCGCGTTGGCCGAAGCGCGCGCACCGCCCGGATCGCGGCGGGCGGAAAGGTCTTGCTGACGGCGAGGAGCCGCACGCTGTCCCGCGGGCGGCCAGCGGCCCGGGCCGCGTTGGCGATACGCGCCGCCACGTCTTGCCACGCCTTCTCGTAGTGGAACATAATCGAATGACGGCGGCATGAGGATACCGTCGCTGGTACGCGAATTGCATGCGTCCTCGCGTTACGCCCGATTTCAGCAGGTTTGGCAGCGCCGGAACAGGGATTATAGATGGACATCACCGAACTTCTGGCTTTCGCGGTCAAGAACAAGGCGTCCGACCTCCACCTGTCGGCCGGCCTGCCGCCGATGATCCGCGTCCACGGCGACATCCGCCGGATCAACCTGCCGCCGATGGAGCACGAGGACGTGCATGCCATGGTGTACGACATCATGAGCGACGCCCAGCGCAAGGCGTACGAGGAAAACCTCGAGTGCGACTTCAGCTTCGCCGTGCCGAACCTCGCGCGCTTCCGCGTCAACGCCTTCGTGCAGCTGCGCGGCGCCGCCGCGGCGTTTCGGACCATTCCGTCCAAGGTGCTGTCGCTCGAGGAATTGAACGCGCCGCAGGTCGTTCGCCGACATGACCAACCGGCCGCGCGGCCTGATCCTCGTGACCGGGCCCACGGGATCGGGCAAGTCGACCACGCTCGCCGCGATGGTCAACCACGTCAACGAGGAGATGTACGGCCACATCCTGACGATCGAGGACCCGATCGAGTTCATGCACGAGTCCAAGAAGTGCCTGATCAACCAGCGGGAGCTGGGGCCGCATACGTTGTCGTTTCCGAACGCGCTGCGGAGCGCGCTGCGCGAGGACCCCGACTACATCCTGGTCGGCGAAATGCGCGACCTCGAGACGATCCGCCTTGCGCTGACGGCGGCCGAGACCGGTCACCTCGTGTTCGCGACCCTGCACACGAGCTCGGCGGCCAAGACGATCGACCGGATCATCGACGTGTTTCCGGCCGCGGAAAAGGACATGGTCCGCGCGATGCTGTCGGAATCCCTGGTCTCGGTGATATCGCAGACGCTGCTGAAGACGAAGGACGGGCAGGGGCGAGTCGCCGCGCACGAGATCATGATCGGCACGCCGGCGATCCGCAACCTGATCCGCGAGAACAAGGTCGCGCAGATGTACTCGGCGATCCAGACGAGCCAGTCGGTCGGCATGCAGACGCTCGACCAGTGCCTGGTCGAAATGGTCCGCCGCAACATGGTCAACGTCGCCGAAGCACGCAACCGCGCGGTGAACAAGGAACTGTTCATGGGCGGTTGACCGCCGCCGAACCCGCCCCGGGCGTCCGACCCGGAGGAGACGCACGATGGAACGCGAACGCGCCACAAAATTCATCCACGAGCTCCTCGAGCTCCTGGTCAAGCAGAAGGGTTCCGACCTGTTCATCACGGCGGGCTTTCCGCCGGCGCTCAAGGTCGACGGCAAGATCCAGCCGGTGTCGAAGACCGCTCTTTCTCCCCAGCACACGATCGAGCTCGTGCGGAGCGTGATGAACGACAAGCAGGCCGCGGAGTTCGAGGCGACCAAGGAATGCAATTTCGCGATCGCGCCGCCCGGCGTCGGCCGCTTCCGCGCCAACGCGTTCATTCAGCAGGGCCGCGTCGGCATGGTGCTGCGGACGATCATGACCGAGATCCCCAAGTTCGAGGAGCTGGGCCTGCCGCCCGTGCTGAAGGACGTCATCATGTCGAAGCGCGGCATCATGATGTTCATCGGCGCGACCGGCTGCGGCAAGTCGACCTCGATGGCGGCGCTCTTCGGCTACCGCAACGAGAACAGCTACGGCCACATCATCACGATCGAGGACCCGATCGAGTTCGTCCACGAGCACCGGAACTGCATCGTCACCCAGCGCGAGGTCGGCGTGGACACCGACGGCTGGCAGGTCGCGCTCAAGAACACGCTGCGTCAGGCGCCCGACGTGATCCTCATCGGCGAAGTGCGCGAGCGCGAGACGATGGACTACGCGATCTCGTTCGCCGAGACGGGCCACCTGTGCCTTGCGACGCTGCACGCGAACAGCACCAATCAGGCGCTCGACCGGATCATCAACTTCTTCCCCGAGGAGCGCCGCGCGCAGCTGCTGATGGACCTGTCGCTCAACATCCGCGCGTTCGTCGCGCAGCGGCTGATCCCGCGCCGCGACGGCCGCGGCCGCGTGCCGGCGGTCGAGGTGATGCTGAACTCGCCGCTCATTTCCGACCTGATCTTCAAGGGCGACGTGTCCGGCATCAAGGACATCATGAAGAAATCGCGCGAGCTCGGGATGCAGACGTTCGACCAGTCGCTGTTCGATCTCTACGAGGCGGGCCTCATCAGCTACGAGGACGCGCTGCGCAACGCCGATTCGCTGAACGACCTGCGCCTCGAGATCAAGCTGCACGGCAAGGAAGCGAAGAACCGCAACATCTTCTCCGGCATCGGCAATCTCGACATGGTGCCGGAAGGCACGCAGGGAACCATCTAGCAGCGCGGCGCTGCCGCGCGATCGAGCTCCATGCGCGGCTTGGGGCCTTTCCCGCGCGCCGGCTCCGCGCCGCCACGCTCGCGCGTTGTGCTAGGCTATCGCGTTCGTCGTCCCTGCGCTGCACAATGCCCGGCCTCGACACCCGATCCCGACGCCCACCGCGATCAAGCTGCATCAGGCAATCGAACGTGCTCGAGATCGCGTTTTCGGACGGCCGCGAATTCCGGCTTCCGTACGAGTTTCTGCGCGTCCATTCGCCGTCGGCCGAAGTGCGCGGCCACGGTCCGGGCCAGGAAGTGCTGCAGGTCGGCAAGCGCGAGGTGACGATCCGCGAAGTCGAGCCGATCGGCCATTACGCGATCCGCCCGTCGTTCTCCGACGGCCACGACACCGGCATCTACTCGTGGGACTACCTCTACGAGCTCGGGCGACCGGCAGGACGAGCTGTGGCAGCGCTACCTCGAGCGCATGGCGGCGGCCGGCGCAAGCCGCGACACGAAGTGACGAGTCGCTCGGCTCCATCGCCTCATCGATCCGACGCATGACCGACAAGACGCATTTCGGCTTCGAGGAAGTTGCGCCCGAGGACAAGGCCCGCCGCGTGCGCGGGCGTCTTCGACTCGGTCGCGGGCAAGTACGACCTGATGAACGATCTCATGTCGGCGGGCCTGCACCGGCTGTGGAAGCGCTTCGCCGTCAGCGCGACCGGCGTACGCGCAGGGCATGCGCGTGCTCGACCTCGCCGGCGGCACCGGCGACCTCGCGCGACTTTTCGCCGACCGTGTCGGCCCGTCGGGCCAGGTCGTTCTCACCGATATCAATGGCGCGATGCTCGCCGCGGGCCGCGACAAGCTGCTCGAATGGCGGGCCGCTCGATTCCGGCCGTGCAGTGCGACGCCGAGAGGCTGCCGTTCCCGGGCGCGCATTTCGATTGCGTCAGCATCGCATTCGGGCTGCGCAACGTGACGCGGAAGGAGGCGGCGCTCGCCGAGATGCGGCGCGTGCTGAAGCCGGGCGGCGTCGCGGCGGTGCTCGAGTTCTCGCGCGTCTGGGAGCCGCTCGCGCCCGCGTACGACTGGTACAGCTTCAACGTGATCCCGCGGATCGGCAAGCTCGTCGCGGGCGACGACGCGAGCTATCGCTATCTCGCCGAATCGATCCGCGTGCACCCGGACCAGGCCGCGCTGAAAGCGATGATGGAGGCCGCGGGCTTCGACGCGGTCGACGTGCACAATCTCGCCGCGGGCGTCGTCGCACTGCATCTCGGCCACGTCTATTGAGGGGCACGCGGACATGGTCGCCCGGCATTTCGATCCCGCCACGATCACGAGCGCCATTGCCAATCGCGTTCTCGAACGCGAGACTTGGGCCCGGGAGCGGTTGTCCGCGCATGCCGGCCGAGTCTTCGTGATTGCGATCGGCCCGCTTGCCGCCGCGCTCGCGGTCGATCCATCGGGAATGGTCGAATCGTCGCCGCTTTCGCATGGGGCGCCCGATCTTACCCTAAGACTGTCGCCCCTCGATCTGCCCGCTTTTCTCGCCGATCCTCGGCGTTGGGACCGCTTCGTCGGCAGCGAAGGCGATCCGGCCCTCGCCGCAACGCTGAAAGACCTCGCGCAGACGCTCCCATGGTTCGTCGAGCAGGCGTTCGCGAAAGCGCTGCGGACCGATCGTCGGCCAGCGGGTCGCCGACGCCGGGCGCGCGTTGCTGGCCTTCCCGGAGTACGCAGCCGAGCGGATCGGCGACGGGGTGGTGAGTTACGCGCGCGACGAAGCAGACCTCGTGGCGCGAGGCGACGAGGCGCGCACCTTCGTCGAGCAGGTTGCGGCGCTCGCGACGCGCGTCGACGCGCTCGCCCTGCGCCTTGCCGCCGCCGAGGCGCGCGTCACGCCCGGGCGCGCGCGCTGACGGTCCCGCTTGCGCGGGATCGCGGTCCCGCTTGTGCGGGATCGCCTACGTAGCGTAATCGAGCACCGCGAAAAAGTGGCAGGCGGTTCCGGCTACCACGAAGAGGTGCCAGATGAAGTGCGCGTAACGCAGGCGCGAGTCGAGGACGAAGAACACCACGCCGAGCATGTAGGCGAGCCCGCCCGCGACGAGCAGGACGATCCCCTGCGCGGCGATGCGTTCGATCAGCGGTCCCGCCGCGAACGCGACGATCCAGCCCATCGCCAGATACAGGCCGGTGGACAGCACCGGATGCGATATCCGGTCGGCAGCCTTCAGCGCGACGCCAATCACCGCGAGCGCCCAGACGAGGCCGACGAGCGACCAATTCGACGGCGCGCCGAGCGCGAACGGCGTGTAACTTCCGGCGATGAACAGGTAAATTGCGCCGTGGTCCAGCTTGCGGAAGAAGCGCTTCGCACGCTCGTTGGGCAGCGCATGATAGAGCATCGACGCCATGTACAGCAGCACCATGGTCGCCGCGAAGATGCTCGCGCCGACGACGTTGACGGTCGTTCCGTTGCGCATCGCCGCCGCGATCAGGAACGGCACCGCGATCGCCGCCGCGATCAGCGCCATGCCGTGGCTGACCGAATTGGCGAGCTCTTCCCCCAGCGATTGCGGGCGTTCGCACATCGTCGTCTCCTACCGCCGCCAAAGCACACGGCGTGCCAGCGTCCGACCTGATGTTAGGCCCCGATCGCCAATTGGCAAGGAGTTATCGGGTTGGAGCAAGCACCGCGGCAACGGGGTCGCGACGTGGCAGCAGCGCACCGTCTCAGGGTGCGGCGGGCATCTCCCGCGCAAGCAGGCGCGTCAGCAGCAGCTTCAACAGGTTGTCCTGAAAGTATGAAGGTTCGGGACGTCGTTGTTGCGAAGCATGAATCCTGCCCAATCGTCATTCCCGCGACCGCGGGAATCCAGCGTCTTCCCGACCGCTAGCGCTGAAGCCGGCCCATGACGGCGACGAGTGCCGGAAAGAGCAGCAGATAGCCGGCAGCGAAGGCGACGGTCGGCAAGGCCCATTCCATCGGCGCGAGCAGCGCGGGCGCGATCAGCACGGCGAGCGCAATCGCCGAGCCGACGAACGCCCAGCGCAGTCGGTGGGCCGCCACGACACGGCAGAAGATCCATGCGGCGAGCCAGAGGAACGGGACGAGCACCAGGATCAGCGTCGCGATCGCGGCGAGCCCGGAATTGATCGCGCCCTGCGGGAGGACCAGCGGCGAATGAATGGCGAGGAGCGACCACGCAGCCGACGCGAGCCAGGTTGCGATCAGCGGCAGAAAGAGGGCGGCGAACGTCTTCATCGCGTCGCGCCGATCGTCTGCGCCGATTGGAGCGCCTGGTCGTCGGGGACGACATCGAACGCCGACCGCAGCGTTTCGGGAATGCGCGCGGGCGCACCCGAGCCGAAGTTCACGAACACCCAGAGGGTCTCGGCCCTGGCCAGGATCTCCTCTTCGCGGGCACGGTAGAAGAGGTACTTGCGCCGCGACGTGCTCCGGCCCATGTCCGCGACCCAGGTGGAGAGCGAGATCACATCGCCCGCGAACGCGGGGCGCAGATACTCGATCGAATGCGAGCGGACGAACCACGCCGCTCCGCTCTCCATATAGCGCTCGAGCGGCCAGCCCTGCGCCGCCGAATGCTCGGTTGCGACCTCCTGCATCCAGCGGACGTACTCGATGTTGTTCACGTGCCCAATCGCGTCGATGGCATCTACCGGGACGGTGAGCGAGCGGACGAGGATCCGGGGCATGTCCGATTATCGCGCAGCGGAGCAAACGCCGCCGGTCCGCCGCGATCGTGCGGTCGGACGGAGGGGCTGCCCGATCCCTTACAATCGGCCGGATGCGCCTCCTGCGGCTTGCGAAGATCTGGCTCGTCTCGCTCAAATACGGGCTCGACGAGTTCCTGACCGGCCACGAGCGCTTCCGTGCCGTGCGGCCGCTCGCCCGCGCGCTCACGTTCTGGCGCGACACATCGGCGCCGCGCGCGCAGCGGCTGCGCCTCGCGCTCGAGGACCTCGGGCCGATATTCGTCAAGTTCGGCCAGATGCTCTCGACGCGCCGCGACCTGATTCCCCTCGACATCGCCGACGAGCTCGCCAAGCTGCAGGACCGCGTTCCGCCGTTTCCGTCCGCTCAGGTCGTCGCGACGCTGGAACGCATCCACGGCAAGCCCGTCGACCAGGTGTTCAAGTCATTCGAGCGGGAGCCCGTGGCGAGCGCGTCGGTCGCGCAGGTGCACCTGGCCGAGCTGCCCGACGGGACACCGGTCGCGGTCAAGGTGCTGCGGCCGCACATCTCGCAGGTGATCGAGCACGACATCTCGCTGATGCAGGTCGGCGCGATGCTGGTCGAGAAGCTGTGGTCGGACGGCAAGCGGTTGAAGCCGCGCGAGGTCGTCGCCGAGTTCGAGAAGACGATCCGAGACGAGCTCGACCTCTCGCGCGAGGCAGCCAACTGCTCGCAGCTACGACGCAACTTTCGCCACTCGCCGCTCCTGCTCGTGCCCGAAGTCTATTGGGACTACAGCGGCAGCGAAGCGATGGTGATGGAGCGCATGGAAGGCATTCCGATCGCCCAGGTCGACCGCCTGGTCGCGGCCGGCGTCGATCTGAAGCGCCTGTCGCGCGCCGGCGTCGAGCTCTTCTTCACGCAGGTGTTCCGCGACGGCTATTTCCACGCCGACATGCACCCCGGCAATATCTTCGTCGCGACCGACAACGCGAATTTCGGCAAGTACATCGCGCTCGACTTCGGGATCATGGGCACGCTGTCCGAGCGCGACAAGAGCTACCTCGCGCAGAACTTCCTCGCCTTCTTCCGTCGCGACTACCACCGGGTCGCGACCGCGCACATCGAATCGGGCTGGGTGCCTCCGGAGACCCGAGTCGACGAGCTGGAGGCCGAAATCAGGGTCGTGCTCGAGCCGGCGTTCGACCGGCCGCTGTCGCAGATTTCGCTCGGCCGCGTGCTGATGCAGCTCTTCCGCGCGTCGCGCCGCTTCAATGTCGAGATCCAGCCGCAGCTCGTGCTCCTGCAGAAGACGCTGCTCAACATCGAGGGCTTCGGACGGATGCTCGATCCCGAGCTCGACCTGTGGACGACCGCGAAGCCATTCCTCGAGCGCTGGATGGAAGACCAGATCGGCCCTTCCGCACTCAAGCGCCGGCTCTTCTCCGAGGCGCCGTACATCGTCAGCGCGCTTCCTGAGCTGCCGCGCCTCATCCACCAGTGGCTGCTTGCAAAGCCGCCGTCGATCGACGAGGCGGCGCGCGACCTCGCAAGCGCGCAGCGAACGCGCAACGCGCTGCTCGCGGTCATCGCCGTTTTGCTCGCGGCCGTGGTGGGCTTGCTCGTGTGGCGGCCCTTCTAGGAGGCCGGCCGGTCGTCATCAATGGTTGTGAACCGTCTTGTCGCGGTCTTCCTCGCGCCGCGCGGCGATGAGCGTCCACGAGCCCAGCACGATGATGGCCACGCCTGCGGCGAACATGCAGAACGTCGCGTCGCGATTCGCGGCGAAGCCCAGCGCCAGCGGCGAAACGGCCGCCCAAGCACCGAGGACGATGCTTGATGCGGCTTCCCAGCGTGCGGGCGTATCGAGGTCGACCGCGGCGAGCATCACGATGATCGCGCCCAGGATCAGGGCGTTCCAGGTCGCCGGCGGCAAATCTTCGGCGAAACCAAGGATCCATGGCGACAGCGCAATCCAGATTCCCAGCGCCAGGCTTGCCAGATCCTGCCATCGCAGCTTGGCCACCGTGCCCTCCTCGCGGAGTTGCAGACGGTTTTTTGACCGCGCCGCACGGCCCGCCGTTCCGGAAGTGCGTCCTATTTCGCGGCGACGCCGTAGCGGGAGAGCGAGAGCATGCCCGTCGCGGCACCGGCGGCGTGCGTGGGAGGCTTGGCGCCCACGCCGGCTAGCGGCGCGCGCCGGAGAAACGTGTTCGCCTCGCCGAGGATCAGGCGGACGAGATCCTCGAGCGCCGGCTCGCCGATCGCGTCCGGGCGGAACTCGAGAGTCACGGTCTCGAGGCGATCGACGTTGCGCAGCGACGCCGTCACCAGCATTCGCCGATAATCGGGCACCAGACGCACCGACGCCGTCACGGCCGGCGTGACGCTGAATACGCCGCAGCGCACGCCCCGGGCATCATCCTGCTCGACCTGGTAATGGAAGTCGAGTTGCGCGGCGCGCAGCCGCTCGTCCATCGCCGCCGCGGCGCCGAGCTGCGTCTTTAGCCGAATCGGGGGCATCCCCGGCCAACCGATAGAAGAGCTCGACGCGTTCGACCAGGTCCATGCCGAGATATTCGTTCCGTCGATAGGACACGAAGCCGCGGTCGTAGCGCGGCTGTCCGATCGTGAGGACCGGCTCGATCGTGAATCGGTGCGCGACCAGCGGCCGAATCACCTCCAGATGCCCGAGCGCCTCGTCGAGCCAGCGAAACGCCGCCAACAGCCGGCGGTCGATCTCCTTCAGCTCGTCTCCCAGCGGGCGGCGTGTCGCCTGATCGGCATTGCGGACCGCGTCGGAGCGCTCGCGCAGCGATTCGAGCAGCGACGGCTTCGGTGGCGAATCGTTCATGGGTACCGACTCTACTAGGTGCATCGGGCACTCGCATTCCGTCGAACGGCCGACTCGACGGGGAGAATGGTCAGCAGGTGTGGACTAAGCAAATTTCGAGCCGTCGGCGTCTCGCGGCCCGGCCCTCCGCGGCGAGGGCACCGCGGCAAAGTGCTGGGAAAACAGGGTTTTGCTATACAATTCGCGCTGTTTCTCCCGCACGCCGGCCGCTCGCCCGCCCGATGGCGCTCCTCGAAATCGAGAACGTGACGCGTCGCTTCGGCGATTTCACGGCGGTCGATGGCGTCAGCCTGGCGATCGAAGCCGGCGAGTTCTTCACGCTGCTCGGGCCTTCCGGCTGCGGCAAGACGACGCTTCTGCGGATGGTCGCCGGCTTCGACTGCTGCCCGACGCCGGCCGCATCCTGCTGAACGGCGAGGATCTCGCCGACCGGCCGCCGGAGGCACGCCCCGTCCGGACCGTGTTCCAGAGCTATGCGCTGTTTCCGCACATGACGGTCGAAGGGAACATCGCGTTCCCGCTCCAGATGGCCAAGACGCCGGCCGCGCAAGATCGCCGGGCAAGATCGAGGCCGCCCTCGAGGACGTGCGGCTGCAAGGCTTCGGCAAGCGCTACCCGCACGAGCTCTCCGGCGGGCAGAAGCAGCGGGTCGCGATCGCCCGGGCGCTCGTCACGCACCCGACGGTGCTGCTGCTCGACGAGCCGCTCGCCGCCCTCGACGCGAAGCTGCGCGAGGACATGCAGATCGAGCTGATCAACCTGCAGAAGGAGGTCGGCATCACGTTCGTCTATGTGACGCACGACCAGACCGAGGCGCTCGCGCTGTCGCACCGGATCGCGGTGATGAACCGGGCAAGGTCGAGCAGCACGGACGAGCCCTCGCAAGATCTACGGCTTTCCGACGACCCGCTTCGTCGCCGACTTCATCGGCCATTGCAACCTGTTGTCCGGGCCGGTCACCGCCAAGCGCTCGCGGCATCGTGACCGTCGATGTCGCCGGATTGGGTCCGGTGCGGGTCGCAGCGGAAACCACCCTTCGCAGCCGGCCGGCCGGCGACGGTCGCGCTGCGGCCGGAGAAAATCCGCATCGGGGCCGACGTGCTCGCCGACGCCCCCGACAACCACTACCGCGGCACCGTGCCGGGTTTCTCTACATGGGCGATGTCACCGTCTACAACGTCGACACCCCGGCGGCCAGAAGATCGAGGCGCTGCTCGCGAATTCGGCATCCGGCCGCACCAAGTTCTTCGAGGTGGGCGATGCCGTCGAGATGAGCTGGCCGGTCGCCGCCGGGCATTTCATCGAAGACGTGAGCGAGGCGGGCGTGTCGATAACGGCCAAGGCATTGACGGGCAGCACGCGATGCGGCGCAAGGCGACCAGGCAATTCTCCGAGAGTCGGCCACCTCATCGGCCCGAACCTACCGGCTGATCATGGCAGACGTCGAGCGCGGCGGGCGAAGCCAAGGCCCGAGGGCGCGCTGCTGCGAGCGCGGGCGTGGCCGACTCACGCCGCATCGAGCAACCAGATGGCGCGGCCGACCGAGGCGCGTCCGCGAGCGATTGAGCAGCGCCCGACGACTTGCGCATCGCGACCACCTGCCGTAGAACAATGAGCTCAGGCACGAACCGCCTGGGCAAGTGGCTGGTCAGCGGTCCGCCGCTCCTCTATCTGCTCGTCTTCTTCGCCGTCGCCGACGCTCATCATGGTGCTGGCGTCGTTTCGCACGCCGGGCGACTTCGGCGGCCTCGCGCCGCTCGTCGACGCGAGCCGGCAAGCTCGACCTCAACGTCGATAGCTACGTGCGGTTCTTCACCGAATCCGTCTACGCGGAGATCTTCCTCAAGTCGGTCTGGTACGCGCTGCTCACGACGCTCTTCTGCCTCGCGCTCGCCTATCCGCTGGCGGTGCTGATCGCGCGGAGCCGCGAAGAAATACCGCGACCTGCTGCTGCTTCTGGTGATCCTGCCGTTCTGGAGCAACTTCCTGATTCGCATCTACGCATGGATGATCATTCTCGGACCGCAGGCGGCGCTCGCCCGCGGCGTCAATGGCGTCCTCGCCTGGTTCGGCCACGAGCCGGTCCCGCTGCTGTTCAGCTCGTTCGCCGTGCTGGTCTGCCTCGTCTACGTGCATCTGCCGTTCATGGTGCTGCCGCTCTACGCGAATCTGGAGAAGCACGACCAGTCGCTGCTCGACGCGGCGCAGGATCTCGGCGCCAATCGCTGGCAGCGGTTCTGGCGGATCACGTTCCCGCTGTCGCTGCCGGGCGTGTACGCCGGCGCCGCGCTGGTGTTCATCCCGGCGCTCGGCATTTTCGCGATTCCCGACATTCTCGGCGGGCCCGGACGACAGCCTGATCGGCAACGTGATCAAGCAGCAGTTCCTCGAAACCCGCGACTGGCCGTTCGGCAGCGTGCTGTCGATCGTGCTTACCGGTCGCCGCACTCGTCCTCGCGGGCTTCGCCGCGTGGGTCGGCAGGCGCAACCTCGGCACGCCGTCGAGCATCGGGGATCGCCGTGCGTAAGCGCCCGTTCGGCCTCTGGCTTGCCGCAGGAGCCGGTTACGCGTTCCTCTACGTCCCGCTCATCATCGTCGTCGTCTATTCGTTCAACGACTCCCGGCTCAACGCCGAATGGGTCGGCTTCACGCTCGGCTGGTACGACAAGCTGTTCCACGACGAGGACATGCTGCGTCGCCGCCGGCAACTCGCTCGCGATCGGGCTCGTCGCGAGCCGCGGTATCGACGGTGCTGGGCACGATGGCCGGCGTGGCGATGTACCGCTACCGACTGCGGCTCCTGCCGCTGCTGGTGCTGACGCCGATCGCCATTCCCGAGATCCTGATGGGCGTCTCGCTGCTGATCTTCTTCGTGCTCCTCAATTTCACGCTGGGGCTGGTCTCGGTGACGCTCGCGCACATCGCTTTTGCATCGGTTTCGTCGCCATCGTCGTCCGCGCGCGGCTCGCCGGCATGGACGAGGACCTGATCGAGGCCGCCCGCGACTGCGGCGCGACGCCGTGGCAACGCCTTCCGCTACATCACGCTGCCGCTGATCATGCCCGGCGTGATCGCCGGCGCGCTGATGGCGTTCACGCTGTCGATCGACGACTTCGTCATCACGTTCTTCACCGCCGGCGCCGGGACCGTGACGCTGCCGCTGCAGATCTACTCGATGATCAAGATCGCGGTGACGCCCGAGGTCAACGCGGTGTCAACGCTGTTGATGCTGTTGACGTTGGCGCTCATCATCATCGCCTCCAGGCTCTCGCCCAGCCTCCTTCAAACCGACCGGGAGTGACCATGAAACGACTCGTACTCTTGCTTGCGTCGCTTGCTCATCGCCGCTGCCGGCAATCGCCGCCAAGGACCAGCTGCACTTCTACAACTGGAACAACTACATCGCGCCGGAGACGGTGAAGCGCTTCGAGGATCTGTGCAAGTGCGAGGTCGTGCAGACCTACTACTCGGACAACGAGGAGCTGCTCGCCAAGCTCGCCGCCGGCGCCAAGGGCTACGACGTCATGGTGCCGACGTCGAACGCCGTCGAAGCGCTGATCAAGGGCGGCCAGCTGATGCCGATCGACAAGTCGAAGCTGCCGAATCTCAAGAACATCAACCCGATGCTACCTCAACACGCCGTTCGATCCGGGCAACAAGTACTCGGTGCCCTACGCGATGTCGACGACGATCATCGGCTACAACGACGAGAAGATGAAGGAGCTCGGGCTCCCCACCGACACGTGGGCGGTGATCTTCGACCCGAAGTACCTGGAGAAGGTCAAGGGCCGCGTCACCGTGCTCGACAGCGCGAACGAGCTCTTCGCCGCCGCGCTCAAGTACCTGGGCTATTCGGCCAACGACGTCGACCCGAAGCACTGGAACGAGGCGGTCGCGGTGATCAAGAAGGCGAAGCCATACTGGGCGGCGTTCAACGCGTCGTCGTACATCAAGGAGCTCACCGTCGGCAACATCTGGCTCGTGCACGGCTATTCGAACGACATCTTCCAGGCCAACCTCGATGCGCAGGCGGCCGGCCGCAAGTTCACGATCCTGCAGGGAATGCCGAAGGAAGGCGCGGTGCTCGCCGTCGACAACATGGTGATCCAGAAGGAGGCGCCCGCGGCCCGACCTGGCTCTCTCGTTCATGAACTTCATGCTCGAGGGCAAGAACTCGGCCGAGCTCACGAACCTGATCGGCTCCGGCAATCCGAACATGGACGCGATCAAGTACATCAAGCCGGAGCTCCTCAAGAATCCGGCGATCTTTCCGGACAAGGAGGTCCTGCCCAAGCTGGAGCAGCTGAAGGACCTGACCGGCCCGCAGCGCCGGTTGCGCAACAGGTTGTGGACGGAGATCAAGGCCGGACGTTGACGACGTAACATTCCGCTGCGAGGCCCGCGGCGGCGGGCGTTCCTTGCGTCGACGATCGATGGTTGGCCAGGCCGATACCGGGCGCGGATGTCCCGCTGACGCTGCGCCTGCTCGAAGGCGCGCCCGCCCAGATGGCGGTGTTGCAGGCAGTGCTCGAGGCGACGCCGCGTTATTTCGAGGCGGTCTGCGAGACGCCGCCCGGCCCTGCGGAAGCGCAGAGCACGTTCACGACACTTCCGCCCGGCCGCAGCTACGCCGCCAAGTCAGTCTGGGGCCTGTGTGCCGGCGAGACGATGATCGGTGCGGCCGACGTCATTCGTGGCTGGAATGCGCCGGAGAAGGCGATCATCGGCCTGCTGCTCATCGCAAAACCGTGGCAGCGCCGGGGGCTCGGCCGCGCGTTCTCGAACCTGATCGAAGACGCGATCCACGCGTGGCCCGAAATCCTCACCCTGCGCGTCGGCGTGGTCGCGAGCAACCCCGGCGCGCTCGCGTTCTGGCGCCGCCCGGGGTATCCGCGAAACGGGCGAGACTAGACCCCCGGCGCCGCCGTTCATCGCGGCGACAATCGTGCTCGAGAAGGCGCTCGCGCGAGCCGCGCGGGCGGAGTAGATTCCGGCTGCAGGCCCCTTCGGCGGTTTCCCGCCGACCCCTACGATGCCCGCGCACCGTTCGCTGCTGCCGCATTTCCTCGCCGCCCTCTACGGTCTCGCGATCATCTATGCGAGTCTGCAGCCGTTCTCGCCCTGGATCGCGCCGGCGCCGGGCACGCCGTTCTTTCTCTTTGCGCCATGGCCGACGTATGGGACGCGTTTCGATGTCATCGCGAATGTCGTGGCCTACGTGCCTTTCGGTTTCTTCGTCGCGCTGGTTCCACGCCGCCGCCACTCGCCCGGCCGGTCTTTTCTCGCCGTCGGCGTCGGCGCCGCGCTGTCCTTCGCCATCGAAACGCTGCAGATGTACGTGCCGTCGCGCGATGCAAGCGTCGTCGACCTCATCTCGAACACGGCGGGCGCCGCCGCCGGGGGCGCCTTCGCGATTGCCTTCGCGCGCTCGGCCACGGCAAAGCGAACGGTGGCATCGTTGCGCGACCGATGGTTCCTGCCGGGGCGCATCGGCGATCTCGGGCTCGCGCTGCTCGCGATCTGGCTTGCGGTCCAGGTGAATCCGGGTATCCCGCTGTTTGCGACGATGTTCGATGCGACCCCGGCGCCCGAAGTCCTCGCCGGCACTGAAGCGATAGCCAGCGGCGATCTCGTTGCCGCTCTGGTCGAGGGTGCGCACAGCGGCTTCCAGCTCTTGGGCGTCGGATTGTTCCTGGCGCTGCTGGTTCGCGATCGGCGCTACGTCGGCGGTGCGATCCTGCTGCTGATCGGCACGGCGCTGGTCGTCAAGGGCGTGGCCGCGACCGTGTTGCTCAAGCCGGCCGTGTGGTCGCACTGGCTGTCGCCCGGCGTCTCGACAGGCGTCGCGGCAGGCGCGCTCCTCCTGCTCACCGCCATCTGGCTCCCGCGGCCCGTGCAAGTCGCCGTCGCAACGGTGGCGCTCCTGTCGTCGCTGCTCGCGACGCTGCTCGCGCCCGATCTCCTGTTCGCGCGCGCGCCGCTGTCGCAATTCTCATGGTCGTACGGGCATCTGCTCAATTTCAATGGGCTCACGCACATGGTGCTGCTCGCGTGGCCGCTGGCCGCGAGCGCGTATCTGTTTGCGCTGGCAGGCCACCCGCAGTGGGGCCGACCGAGCTAGCCTCGCGGCGCGTTGGTGGATCCGCGGCGCTTCTGCTATCGTTGAGTGCATGATTCCGCCGGCCGTCGACGATGCGATCGACCTGGCTCGCGTCCGTCGCGCGCTCGTCATCAAGCTGCGGCATCACGGCGACGTTCTGCTCGCCTCGCCGGTGTTCAGCGTGCTGAAGCGAGCGGCGCCGCACGCGGACGTCGATGCGCTGATTTACCGTGAGACGGCGCCGATGGTCGAACGACACCCGGCCGTCGCCGTCGTGCACACGATCGACCGGGACCGCACGGCGCGGCCGGCCGCAGGGATCGCCGCCGAGTGGCGGCTGTGGCGCGCGCTCATTGCGCGACGTTACGATCTTGTTGTCCACCTCACAGACCACCCGCGCGGAGCCTGGCTTACGCGGCTGATCGGTGCGCGCTACGGCGTCGCTCCGGAACGCGCACGCAGGGCGCGGTTCTGGCGTGCCTGCTTCACGCATCGGTACCCGCTGCCGCAATCGACGCCGCGGCACACCGTCGAGACGAACCTCGATGCGCTGCGGCGCATCGGCATCTGGCCCGACGATCGGGACAAGGCGCTCGTGCTGGTGCCGGGTGCGCAGGCCGAGGCGCGGGTGGCTGCGCTTCTCGCTACACACGGACTCGCCCGGCGCGGCTTCGTGCTGATCCATCCCGGCTCGCGCTGGCTCTTCAAGTGCTGGCCGGCGGCGCCCACGGCAGCGCTGCTCGACGGTCTCGTCGCCAGCGGCTGGCGTGTGGTGATCACCGGTGCGCCGGACCCCGCCGAGGCCCCGCTCATCGCCGGAATCAAGGCGGCGATGCGCTCGTCCGTCGTCGATCTCGCTGGGGAGCTCACGCTGGAGGAATTGGGCGCGCTCATCGCGTGCGCGCGTCTTTTCATCGGCTGTGACACCGCTCCGATGCACATGGCCTCCGCGTTGGGGACGCCGGTCGTCGCCTGGTTCGGACCGAGCGATGAGCGGATCTGGGGGCCGTGGCGCGTGCCGCATCGCGTCGTCACGTCGACGATGTTTTCGTGCCGCCCCTGTCACCTCAACGGCTGCGGCGGCAGCAACAACTCCGATTGCCTGCTGACGCTGCCGCTCGCGCCCGTCCTCGCCGCGGTGACGGAGCTGCTCGCCGAGACTGCGACCGCCGCGCAGCAATGAGGCTCGGCATCGTGCGCCAGCGGTACACGCCGTTCGGCGGGGCGGAACGCTTCGTCGAGCGCGCGATCGACGCGCTCGTCGAGCGCGACGTCCGGGTCAGTATCTACACGCGCGGGTGGCCGCAAGAGCATACCGGCCGCGTCGAGCTCATCGTCTGCAATCCGTTCTATGTCGGCAACCTGTGGCGCGACGCGGGGTTCGCGAGGGCGGTGCGTGCGGCGCTCGCGCGCGATCGGCCCGACCTCGTGCAGACGCACGAACGAATCGAGGGCTGCGACATCTTCCGCGCGGGCGACGGCGTGCATCGCGCCTGGCTCGGCGAGCGCGTCCGCACCGGCGGGCGCGCCGAGCGAATCGCGATCGCGGTGAACGCGCATCACCGCTATCTGCTGGACGCCGAAGCGCGCGTGTTCGCACATCCGGGGCTCCGCGCGGTGATCTGTATATCGAGGATGGTGAAGGAGGACATCCTGGCGCACTTCCGAGTACCGGAGGCGAAGCTGCACGTCATCTACAACGCCGTCGACCCCAGGGAGTTCAGCCCCGCCGTTCGAGACGATCGCGCCGCCACGCGCGGGCGCCTCGGGCTCGCGGAACGCCATGTGGCGTTTCTGCTCGTCGGTTCGGGCTACGCGCGCAAGGGAGTGCCGGCGGCGATTCGCGCGCTGGCCCGCCTTCCGGGCGACGCGCGACTCATCGTCGTCGGGCGCGACAAGAACCCCATGCGCTACCGGGCGTTGGCACGCAGGGCGGGCGTCGGCGGGCGCGTGATCTTCGCGGGGCCGCAGCGGGATCCGCGGCCTTTCCTCGGCGCAGCCGACGTCTTCGTGCTGCCCACCGTTTACGATCCGCTGGGAAACGCCGTGCTGGAAGCACTCGCGTGCGGCCTGCCCGTCGTGACGAGCCTGCGCTGTGGGGCAGGCGAACTGGTGGTCGCCCACGACGCGGGCTTCGTCTGCGATTCGATCGACGACGCCGCGCTGGCATCCCGCATGCATCGATTCCTCGACGCCGCCCTGCGCGCGGAGACGTCGCTCCGCGCGCGCTCGGCGGTTGCGGCGCTGACCCCCGATGCGATGACCTCGGCCCTCCTCGATCTGTATGCCGGGCTCGGCGGGAGCGCTGGGCTATAATCGTCCGCCTTTCGCGAGTCTCTTTAGCGGCCGCGCGGGGCCGCTGCGGGACGCTCCCCCGGCACTCTGGCCCGCGTTTGTCGATTCCCATGTGCGGCATCACCGGTTATTGCTCCGACGATTCTCGGGCGCGCGCAGCGCTGCCCGCGATGACCGCCGCGCTCGCGCATCGCGGACCCGACGCCGACGGCTTTCACTACGACGGCCCGGTCGGGCTCGGTCATCGTCGACTGGCCGTGATCGATCTCGCCGGCAGCCGGCAGCCGCTGTTCTCCGCCGACGGCGCAATCGCCGTCGTCTTCAACGGGGAGATCTACAACTTCCGCGCGCTCCGGCACGAACTGCAGGCGGCCGGCCACGTGTTCGCGACGCAGGGCGACGGCGAAGTGCTCGTGCACGGCTGGCGCCGGTGGGGCGCGCGGATGCTCGACCGGCTCGCGGGAATGTTCGCTTTCGCGTTGTGGGACCGCACCCGCCGCGAGCTCTTCCTCGCTCGCGACCATCTGGGCGTGAAGCCGCTCTACTACGCATGGCACGACGGCGCGCTCGCCTTCGGCTCGGAGTTGAAGGCGCTGCGACCGTTTCCCGGGTTGCCGCACGCCCTCGACCTGGACGCGCTCGCAGTCTACCTCGAGTGCCAGTACATTCCGGCACCGCGAACCATTTACCAGGCGATCCGCAAGCTCCCCGCCGGGCATTTCCTGTCGCTCGTCGATGGCAAGCTCACCGAAGCCGCGTACTGGCGCCCTTCGTATACCCCGAAGCACGATCTCGCGTCGACCGCCGCGATTGACGCGCTCGACGGCGAGCTCCGGCGCTCGGTCGAGTCGATGCTCGTTGCCGACGTGCCGCTCGGAGCGTTCGTCAGCGGGGGCGTGGATTCCGGCGTTATCGCGGCGATGGCGACGCGCCTGTCCGGGCGCGCGCTCGACACGTTCAACCTGGGATTCACCGGCCACGATGTCGGTAGCGAGCACGAGGAGGCGGGGCGCGTCGCACGGCACATCGGCAGCCGGCACCACTGCCTGATGCTGTCGCCTGCCGAAGTCCTGCCGGCGCTCGACCGCTGGGTCGACGTGTTCGACGAGCCCTTCGGCGACCAGGCCGCGCTGCCGACGATGCTGCTCGCGCAATACGCGCGGCGCGACGTGACCGTCGTGCTGACCGGCGAAGGCGCCGACGAAGTCTTCGGCGGCTACTCGAATTACGTGAAGCGCGTCCGCGAGGAGCGGTTGACGCGCGTGCTCGCGGCGCGCGGCTCGCCCGTGCCCTGGCTCGCGCGCCGCCTGCCGCCGCGGCTGGCGCGCGATCGGGTCCTCAAGGCGACGGCCGAGCCGCTGGCGCGGCGTTATGCGACCATTCCCAACATCTTCGATGCGCTCCTGCGGACCGAATACTTCACCGCTGCGTTCGCCGGCGCCGCGAGGGCACGGATCGCCGACTCGGCGCAGGGGTTCTACGATGAATGCGATTCGCCGTCCTACCTCGACCATTTGCTTCATGTCGACGCGCGCCTGTGGCTTCCCGATGATCTGCTCGCCAAGGTCGATCGTGCGACGATGGCGTTCTCGCTCGAAGCGCGCGTACCTTACCTCGATCACGACTTCTATGGCTGGTGCGCGCGGCTCGAGCCGTCGCTCAAGGTGGACGGCGCCGCGCGCAAGGTCCTGCTGAAGGAGTTGGCCCTGCGCTATCTGCCCACCGACATCGTCGATCGCGAGAAGCAGGGCTTCATGATGCCGCTCGAGCGCTGGCTCGCGAACGAGCTCAAGACCGACATCGACAGGGCGCTCGGGCCGACCGGGTTTGCGCGACGGGGCCTCGTTCGCGCCGACGCGCTCGCGAACCTCGTCGCCGAGCACGCATCGGGCCGCAAGAATCACGCGATGCGCCTCTGGGTTCTGCTCATCCTCGAGCGCTGGTTTGCGCGCTACGAGCCGGATTTCGCGCTGCGATGAGCGCGGCAGGCGCGGGGACGCGCGCTCCAGGGGCGTTGTCGATCGTGCACACCGAGAATTCCTGCGGCTGGGGCGGCCAGGAGATCCGGATCCTCACCGAGGCACGCGGCTTTCTCGATCGCGGCCACCGCGTCACGCTGATTGCCCCGGCCGAGGCGCCGATCGCGCCCGCCGCCGAGGGCATGCGCATCCCGGTCGTGCGACTCGACATCCGCAGGAAGCGGCTGCGACCATTGCTCGCGCTGCGGCGCTGGCTCGCCGACCATCGCGGCAAGATCGACATCATCAACACCCACAGCTCGACGGACAGCTGGCTCACCGTGCTCGCGTGCGCGACGCTCGCCGAGCCTCCGCCGGTCGTGCGCACGCGCCACGTATCGACGACGATCCGCAACCGGCCGACGACGCGCTGGCTCTATGCCCGGGCGACCGCGCACATCGTCACCGCCGGCGAAGCCCTCAAACGCCAGCTCGCACGCGACAACGGCATCCCGCTCGGACACATCACGTCGATTCCGACGGGTATCGACCTCGACCGTTTCGTTCCCGGCGACGCGGTCGCAGCGCGCATCCGACTCGGGCTCCCCGAGCGTCCAACGCTCGGCATCGTTGCGACACTGCGCGACTGGAAGGGGCATGATGATCTGTTCGAGGCGCTCGCCCGCGATCGCAACGCTTGGCGCGACTGGAACGTCGTCGTCGTGGGTGACGGTCCGCAGCGACCGAACCTCGATCGCCACCTCGCCGCGCTCGAATTCACGGACAGGGTGAAGTTCGTAGGGCAGCAGGACGACGTCGTGCCATGGCTCAATGCGCTCGATCTTTTCGTGCTGCCCTCGTGGGGCGAGGAGGGCGTGCCGCAGGCGATCATGCAGGCGATGGCCTGCGGAATCGCGGTCGTCTCGACGACGACGGGCGCGATCACCGAAGCGGTCGACGATCGCGTGACGGGAATCATCGTTGCGCCACACGACGTCCCTGCGCTGAGCGCCGCGCTCGCGACGCTGCGCGCCGATCCTGCGCAGCGCGCACGCCTCGGCGCCGCGGGGCGCGCCCGCGCGCTGCGCGATTTTGGCCTCGCCCGGATGCTCGACGGCATGGAAGCCGTGTTCCAGGCCGTGCTTCGCGAACGCTGACCATGTGCGGAATCGCCGGCTATTTTGGCAAGCGCGCTCCGGCCGCGGACGCGGTCGAGCGAATGATGTCGGCGTTGCGTCAGCGGGGCCCCGACGCCGAGCACGGCATGTTCTGGTCGACGAACCTGGCGCCTACCCGCGCGCCCGCGCCGAATGCCCTGCTGCACACAAGGCTGTCGATCATCGATCCTCGTCCCGAGGCCGATCAGCCGATGGGTAACGACGCGGGCGACGTGTGGATCGCGTACAACGGCGAGGTCTACGACTGGGCCGCCGACGCCAGTACGCTGAAGGCCGCCGGGTTCCGGTTTCGGACCCACTCCGACACCGAGTTCATCCTGCACGGGTACGAGCATTGGGGCATCGACGTCGTGTCGCGGCTGCGCGGCATGTTCGCGATCGCGATTTTCGATCTTCGTCGTCGCGTAGTGTACGTGATTCGCGATCGACTGGGACTGAAGCCCGTCGTCTACGCGCATCGCGACGATGGTTTCGCGTTCGCGTCGACCACCCGCGCGCTGCTGCCGTGGCTGCCGCGCCAGGCGCGCGGGTTTTCGCGCGAAGGCATCGATGCCTATCTTGCGCATCGGACGATTCCTGCGCCGCGCACGATCTTCGAGAGCGTGTCGCGGTTGCCGCCGGCCCATTGGCTGCGCTACGACCTCGCGACCGGCACGCTTGCCCAGCGCGAATACTGGCGGCCGGAGCCCTCGGCCGAGTCGTGGCTCCCCACGCTCGACGCGGCGATCCGGATGCGCACGGTCGCCGACCGGCCGCTCGGGCTCTTCCTGTCGTCGGGCATCGACTCGTCCGCGATCGCCTGCCGTCTCGCGGCGATGGGGTTCAACCGCTTGCAGAGCTTCACCGCGGCGTTTCCAGGCACGCTCTTCGACGAATCCGCGCTCGCACGCGCGAGCGCGGATCGGCTGGGCTTGCCGAATCTTGCCGTGACGATTCCCGTGCACATCGCCGACGATTTCGCGCGTCTCATCGCCGATCTCGACGAACCGTTCGCCGATCCGTCGAGCGTCCCGACGTGGTATCTCGCGCGCGAGACGACGCGGCACGTCAAGGTCGTGCTTGGAGGCGACGGCGGCGACGAGCTGTTCGGCGGCTACAAGCGTTACCCGAAGCACCTGCGTACACGCTGGCGCCGCGGCCTCGTGCTGCCACGGCTTTCCGCCCCCGCCGCCATCGGCGGGCGGGCGCTGCAGCGGCTCTCCGAAGAGCTGCGGCTCGATTGGCGCTCCGCGTATGCGCTACGCTTCTCGGGGTTCACCCCGGGTGAGCGAGCGTATTTCGCGCCGGATCACGCGCCGCCTGCGCACTACTGGCGGATGCCCGCCGCGACAGACGCGAAGCTTTCGACGCTGCTCGAAATCGACCGGCTCAATTACCTTCCCGACTACATCCTGCGCAAGGCCGACCTCTGCACGATGGCCCACGGGCTCGAGTTGCGCGCTCCGTTCCTCGATCATCGCTTCGTGGCCGCGGTCGCGGGCCTGCCGGCGGCGATGCGATTCACGACGCCGCCGCGAAAGCTCCTTGCGCCGGCGATGGCCGCGCTCGGCGATCTCGATCCGTTCGCGCGGAAAAAGCGCGGCTTCAATCCCCCGCTCGAAGGCTGGCTCGAAGGCGATCTCGCTCCGCGGCTTGCAAACCTGGGGCCGCGACTCGCGAGCGCTTCGCGCGGCCTGCTCGATGCGTCCCGCGTCGATGCGTTCATCGCCGCGTCGCGAAACGGGAGGAGCGGACTCGCCGAGCAGGCGCTGCAACTCGTGATCCTCGATGAGTCGCTCGCGCAGCTCGCGGTACTCGCTGCGCGCGATTGAGCAGCCGCTTCATCGATTGTGCGAGACCGGCCCGCCCGCGTGTCGTCGGGTATCATGACGGCGTGGCGGCCCCCGCAAGCGGTGGCGGCGCCGACCTTCGAAAACCCTGCCCGCACCGCCGATGATGCCCGCGCCCGACCCCAGACCGGCGATCGCCGCCCGCGTCAATGCCCTCGCTCTCGCGCTCGCCTGCATTTGTGCCGCAACGCTGGCGTTCAACCACACGATCGCCCTGCGGCTCTACGCGATGGGAGCGGCGGCTGCGCTGACGTTCGTCGCCGGAGGCTGGCGCGAGCTTCGGACGCTTCCGCTTCGCAACGCATGGATCGTGTGGGCCGCCGTTGCCGCGATCTCGGTGGCGTTCGCGAACGATCGGCACGCGCTCCACGAATACTCGCACGAAGTCCTCTACGCGTTCGCCGCGTTCGCCACCTGGTACTTACTCGCTCGGCGCGCGGATGGCGCCCGATGGCTCGCCTATACGCTGATGGGCGTCCTGGTTGCGGCGCTCGTGCTCGGAGCGCTGCGCTACGCCCGGTTCCGCCGATGGTTCGATCTGGGCGAATACGGCGACGTCGGCTCCTTTTCGACGTTCCTCGTGACGACCCTTCCATTGCTGCTGTTTCTCGCGCTGCGCTCGCGGGCACACTCGGCGGAACGCATCGGGGCGCTCACGCTGATCGTCGGCTGCCTGGTCGCCGGGTTCCTCACGCTCAACCGGATGTTCTGGTTCGCCGCCGCGGCGGAGATCATGATCTTCGCCTTGAGCTCCATGCGCTACTGGCAGACACCCCGGCGCGGGCTCTGGATGGGGGGTGTTATCGCCGTCGTCGCCGCGCTGGCGATCACTGAGGTCCTCCTTGTCTCGGAGTCGCGCATTGCCTTGGCCGCACCGGGCACCGGCGTCTGGGAATTCGTCGTCGAGGATCCGCGCGGCGACCTCTGGCGCTTCGCCGTGCACCAGATCGCCGACCATCCCCTCCTCGGCGCCGGCATCGGCAAGTGGTCCTCGCGCGCGCTGTTCGACGCGCAATTCCACGATTCGATGCTGCTGCACGCCCACAACCTCTTTCTCAATCGTGCCCTCGAAACCGGACTGCCGGGCCTCGCCGCATTCGTCGCGCTGCTCGTGTCGGTCGCCATCGCGTTCGGACGCATGGCGCGCAGCGGTGACACCGGCACTGCGGCAATCGGCGCAGCCGGCCTCGCCGTTGTGGTCGGCGTCGTACTCAAGAACCTCACCGACGATTTTTTCATTCGCCAGAACGCGATGCTGTTCTGGTCGCTGACCGGCGCAGCGCTTGGCGCCGGCGCGGCGCGACAGGACCACGCGCCACCGGTCGCTCCCCCATTGCCGTAGCGGCGACGCGAGGCATCTTCCCGCGGACGCCGTCGTCGCGGCCTTCTCGCGCTGCTCATCCGGCGATATACTGGGCGAGCGGCGAAACCTTCGCTGCCGCGTTCCCTCGCGCCCGACGGCGCCTCGCCTTGCCGGGTCTCTCGGCTTTCTCAAATCAGCGCCTGCGACGCCTAAGGCCATGCGGGACCTTCCTCTCGTGCTGCTGACCGCAACGATTTCCGCCTACTGGCTTGGAGTGGGGGCGATGATCGTGCGGGTAAGGCACGCGACGCGACGGATGGCCGGCGCCGAGCCGCGCATCGAGCGGTTGCGTGAACGCGCGGGATTCATGTGGATGGTCTGGATGCCGCTCGTCGCGGCGTGGATTGCGCTCCCCTATCTCGCGCTCACGCGGACGGCCGGGATCTTCGCCCTTCCGCCGTCCGCGACGAACGACGGCGCCTACCTCGCGCTCCGCTCCATCGCAGCACTGCTTGCGCTCGCGAGCCTCGCGGCAACGATTCGGTGCTGGCTGCGAATGGGCAACAACTGGCGGATGGACGTGAGCGTCGCGACGAAGACCGAGCTCATCACCGATGGGCCATTCCGCCGCATCCGGCATCCGATCTATGCATTCTCGATACTGCTTATGCTGTGCTCCGCCGCGATCGCGCCCACCGTGCCGATGCTCGCCGTCGCCGCCGTCCATATCGCGCTGATGAACTCCAAGGCCCGGGACGAGGAACGACATCTGCGATCGCTTCATGGCGACGCCTATGAGCGTTATGTCGAGCGGACTGGACGCTTCTTCCCGCGCTTCGGCTCATGAGGAGACGAGCCGGGTCGCTTGTGCCTCCCGAGCGGAGCGGATTCGCCGGGCGATCGTGAGGCGCCCGCGCCGCGGCACTTGCTGGCGGATCGCCCTCGCCACGGCATTGATGGCGCTCTCGACGGCGTCCCACGGCGCGATCGCCGCGTGCGCGATGCCGCTCGCGATGGACACGAGCCTGCCGGACCCGGCAGGTGATGCTCTTGTGGCGCAGATCCTGGCGCTTGATCCGACGCGGATTTCCGAGCGCGACGTGAGCGCCGTGCTCGCACGGGGGCCCGCGCCGCGAATCATCGTGATCTCCGGGAGTTTGCCGCTGGTTACGATGGAGCCGTTCGCGCGATTTCTGGTGGCGATGGGGTACCCGGAGCCTTGCATCCGCGATCCCGCGAACGGTGCGTGGTCGTACAGCAGCTACGGGAGCAGCACGGACCTGGCCGGCACGCTCGCCTGGTATTACGAGCACGACGGGATGATGCCGATGCTGATCGGCCACAGCCAGGGTGGGATGCTCGTACTGCGGACGCTGCACGAGCTCGCCGGCGCGTTCGGCGCGACGATTCCCGTCCGCAATCCCCTCACCGGCGAAACGCTGGCGCGCACGGAGATCGTCGACCCCCTGGACGGCCAGCTTCGTCCGGTGATTGGCCTCAGGATTCCGTATGCCGCAGCGCTCGCGACCGGAAAGCTGCCGCGGCTCCTGCTCGGCCAGTGGACGATGCTCGCCAGGTTGCGCGAAGTGCCTGACACTGTGAACGAGTTCACCGGCTTCCTGATCGACTGGGATCCGATCGCCGGAACGTTTCCCGGCGCCGAGCCCTACGCGGCATCGGGGACCGCGACCGTGCGCACCGTCACGTTGCCGGCGAGTTACAGCCATATCGGGCTGCCGCGCACGCTCCACCTCGCGACGAACCCCGTCACGCGGGCGTGGATCGATGCCTATCTGCCGGGAGCGCCTGTGCCGTTGCCGGATGGCGAACCCGGGGTCGACACGACCAACCTGCTGCACGCCGCGGACATCTGGTACTCCGTGAAGAAGCATTGGTGTCTCGAGGCGCAGCGGCTGCTGCGCTCCCGGATCGCCAGGAGCGGGGCGACGCGAGGGTCAGGGGCTGCGTCGCCATGAAAGGGAAGCTCAACCTGTTCCAGGCGACGATGCTGCGCTGGCGGGAGCTTCACCCGTACAACGCCGTCCATGTCGTGCGCGTCGATGCGCCCCTCGACGGCGATCGCTTGCGTGCCGATATCGAGCACGAGCTCGCGGACCAGGGCTTGACCGGCTACGTCCTCGATGTTGCACATCGGCGCTACGAGTACAAGGGCGGCGCGGCGTGCGCCGGCCTGCGGCTCGTCGCGAGCGGCGCCGATGCTCGCGCGACCCTCGAGGCCGAAATCGAACGCGAGATCAACACGCCTTTTCCGCGCGACGGTCGCCTTGACCCCTTTCGTTTCTTCGCCATCGCCGCGGGCGCGTCGTTTCATTTGGGATTCGCCTACGACCACGTCGTCGCCGGCGGCGACTCGATCGTCGAACTGCTCAAGCGCATCGTCGAGCGCCACTGCGGGAACGGCCCCGCGCCGGCAGCGCCGCCGGACCGCTATCCGCCAACCTACGGCCGCCTGTTCCGCCGTCAGGCCGCCTTCGTGCTGCGCGGCCTTCCGAGCCTGCGCAGAACCGCCGACAGCTTGCGCAAGTCGGTACGGCCGCGATTTCCGGGCGGGCGCGACCTGCGCAATGCAGTGGCTACCCTCCGCGTGGACGCGCAGCACTTCGCGCGCTTCTCCGACACCGCGAAGACGTGGGGCGTCACGCGCAACGATCTCCTGATCGCCGTTCTCCTCATGGCGCTGTCGCCGTTTGTCGGCGAGGCGCGTCGCGGACAGCGGCGCAACGAGCTCGCCGTCGCGTCGATCGTCAACCTCCGCCAGGATCTTCTGCCGGGCGACCACGCGACCTTCGGGCAGTTCCTGAGCTCGTTTCGCTTCTCGCACCCGGTGCCCGCCGGAATTCCGCTGCATCGGCTCGCACAGGACGTCCACGCCGAAACCGCGCGCGCGAAGCGGCGGAAGCTCTACCTGCAGACGTTGCTCGTGATGCGAATCGGAGGAATCTGGTGGCATTTCCTGTCGCCTGAGCGCCGCGCCGTCTTCCACGCGAAGAGCTATCCGGTATGGGTCGGCATCACGCCGCTCGACGTCAATGCGCTGTGGCGGCAGGCCGGCGGCAATGCACGCCAACCCGAGTATGTACGCGTCGTTTCGACGGGACCGCTGGCGCCGCTGGTCGTTGCCGCCACGACCGACGGTGCGGGCCTCGTCCTCGGGCTGTCTTTTCGCACGGCCGCGTTCAGTCGCGAGGACATCGCTAGAATAGGGGCCGACGTTTTGGATCGGATCGCGACGCTGGCCCCATGAATTGGCTGAAATTCACTTTCGTCGCCCTCGGGACCGCAATCGCGGCAGGCGGCTGCGCGACCCGGCCCGCCGTGCCGATCGACGCGGCGTCCATCGCCGCGCCGACGCCGGGGAGCGCGCTGCGCTCGGTCCCGATCGATCGTACGCTCGACGCGCGCATCCTCGCGCTCGATCCCGAGAGGATCTCCGACGACGACGTGCGCCACACGCTCGCCCGCGGCCCGACACCGCGCATCGTGCTCCTGCACGGCGGGATCTACCCGGTCTACCTCGCAATGGTCTCGTTCGGCCGCTTCCTCACGGCGATGGGCTATCCCGAAAACCGGATCCGCGACCCGCGCGACGCGAGCTGGTCGTACAGTCCATACGAGGACAGCGAGCATCTGGCGGGCCTCGTCGCATGGCATTACGAGCGCGACGGCATGCCGCCGATGCTGATCGGTCACAGCCAGGGAGGCATCCAGGCCGTCAAGATCCTGGACGAGCTCGCCGGGCAGTTCGGGAAATCGATTCCCGTCTGGAACCCGCTCACCGACAGAGCCGAGAACCGGGTGACGATCGTCGATCCCCTCACCGGCGCCGAGCGCCCCGTCGTCGGCCTCACTGTTTCCTATGCCTCGGCTGTCGGCGCCGGCGGCGCGGCGCTTCTCCTGCCGAACCAGTGGTCGATGATCGGGCGCCTGCAGAAGATTCCCGATAGCGTCGTCGACTTCACCGGCTACCTGATCGCCCTCGATCTCGTCGCCTGGACGGTTGCCGGCTCCGACGAGGCGACCGAATTCAGCGCGAACGGCTCGGCCCACGTGCGCAATGTCGTTCTTCCGGCGGCATACAACCATGTGACGATCCCCGTGGTCCAGCCGCTCGCGCACGAGGCTGCGGTTCGCGACTGGCTCAACGCGTACCGCCCCGATGCGCCTGCGTCGCCGCCGCCGCCCGGCGAGGAGGGTTACGCGGTGCTGTGGGCCGCCGACGTCTGGTACGACGTGAAGAAGCACTGGTGCCTCGAGGCGCAGAAGCTCGTGCGCGGGCGGATGGCCGCGGCGACCTCCGTGCGGCCGCAGCGCGCCGACGCCGAAAAGGTCGGCCGCGCCGGACCCCAGGTTGGGCCAGCGACGGACGGGTTAAAATAGTCGTTTTGCCCGTGCGCCGGCCGCGCCGGGCGTCCCTCCCGACGTGAAGCAGAGCTCCTCATGCCAGGCGCCTTGACCGGAAAAGTGGCGCTCGTCACCGGCGCCGCCCGCGGCATCGGCCGCGCGATTGCGCTGAAGCTCGCGACGCGAGGGCTGCGACGTCGCGGCCAACTATTACAACAGCGCCGACGAGGCGAGCGCCCTGTGCGACGAGATCCGCGCGCTCGGGCGGCGGGCCTACGCCATCCAGGCGAGCGTCGGCATTCCCGACAGCGTCGACGAGATGTTCGCCGAATTCCGCCAGCATTTCGACCGGCTCGACATCCTGGTCAGCAACGCGGCGTCGGGCGTGCTGAAGCCGACGACGGAAATGACGCTGAAGCACTGGCGCTGGTGCATGGAGACGAACGCGCTGGCGTTGAACCTCCTCACGCAGCGCGGCCTCGCCGCTGATGAGTGCCGGCGGCGCGCGTCATCGCGCTGTCGAGCCTCGGCGCGTCAGCGCGCGATGCCGGGCTACGGCTTCATCGGCGCGTCGAAGGCGGCGCTGGAGGCGCTCGCGCGGGCGCTGGCGCAGGAGCTCGGCCCGCGCGGCATCCGCGTCAACACGGTGAGCGCCGGCGTCGTCGACACCGACGCGCTCGCGTACTTTCCCAACCGCGAGGAGCTGCTCGCCGATTTTCGCGCAGCGCGACGCCGGCGGGGCCCGTGCTGACGCCGCAGGACGTCGCGGGCGCGGTCTACCTGCTGTGCCTGCCCGAGGCCGCGATGATCAACGGCCACACGCTGGTCGTCGACGGCGGCTTCGCGATCTCGGGCTGAGCTGCGAGCATGGACGATCGACGACGCTGGCATCTCGGGCAAGGCGGCGATCGTGACCGGCGGCAGCCGCGGCATCGGCCGCGCGATCGTCGCTGCTGTTCGCCGCCGAAGGCGCCGACGTCACGTTCTTCTATCGCGGCAACGCGCGGCGCCGCCGACGAAGTCGCTCGGCCGCGGCGCGGCCGCCGGCACGCAAGGTCGCGCGCGGAGCAGGTGGACGTCCGCGACTCGCAGGCCTGCGCGGCCGCGGTCGAGCGCGTCGCCGAGCGCTGCGGCCGCATCGACATCCTCGTCAACAACGCCGGGATGATCCGCGACAACCCGCTGGCCGGCGTTCGACGACGACGACGTGCAGCGTGGTGCTCGACACCAACGTCGAGCGGCGTCTTCAACGTGACGCGCGCCGTGGCGCCGCACATGATCGGCAAGCGCGCGCGGCCGGATCATCAACCTGAGCTCGGTCGCGGGCGAGAAGGGCGGCCGCGGCCAGACCAATTACGCGGCGAGCAAGGGCGCGATCAACGCGTTCACGCGGGCGCTGGCGGTCGAGCTCGCGCCGCGCAAGATCAACGTCAACGCGCGTCGCGCCCGGCGTGATCGAGACGGAGATGTCGCAGGACGTGCGCGAGATGGCGGGCGACGAGGTGCAAGGCGCGCATCCTGCTCAAGCGGTATCGGCAAGCCCGAGGAGGTGGCCTACGCGGTCTGGTTCCTCGCCTCGCGCGTACGCCGACTACGTGACCGGGCAGATCTTCACTGTCGACGGCGGCTTCAAGATGGAGTGACGAGCATGGCGCAAACGGAAATCACCAAGGAAGAAATCAACGCGGTGTTCCCGACCGTCGCCGAAACGATGGCCGACGCGCTGGGCTGCGACGTCGCCGACGTCAAGCCCGACGCTTCGCTGATCGAGGACCTGGACGCGGAGTCGATCGACTTTCTCGACATGGTGTTTCGCCTGGAGCGGGCGTTCAAGGTCAAGATTCCGCGCGGCAAGATCGTCGAAAACGCGCGCGGTGCGCTGTCCGAGGCGGAGTTCGAGCAGAAGGGACTCGTCACCGACGTCGGGCTGGCGCAGCTCAAGGCGTACCTGTCCGAGGTGCCGGCCGAGCGATTCCGCACGCCGATGAAGGTCAAGGACATCCCGCGCCTTTTCACGCCGGAGACGTTCTGCAAGCTCGTCATTGCCGCGCAGCGCGAGGGCAAGGCGGCCGACTGATGGACTCGCCTCGTTCCATGGCTCGCCAATCGCACGGTGATCACTTCGCCGCCTTCTCGTTCGTCGATCGGATCACCGAGCTCGTGCCGGCAACTCGCGCGCGCGGACGCTTCGCCGTGCCGGCCGACCTTCCGCACTTCCCGGCGTGCCTCGTCGCGGAAGCCGTGGGCCAGCTCGCCGCATGGGTCGCGATGGCGCACATCGGGTATCGGGGCCGGCCCGTCGCCGCGCTGGCTCAGGAAACGCGATTCCTGCGCAACGTGAGGCCCGGCGACGTCCTCGAACTCGCGGTCGAGATCGACAACTGCGATGACGACGCCGTCGCGTATCGCGGATGGGCCGAAGCCGGCGGTGCCCGCGTAATCGAGCTCAACGATTGTCTCGGGCCGATGCTTCCGGTCGGCGAATTCGACGCGCCCGAAGCGCTCGCCGCACGCTTCGAGCTGTTGCGCGGCCCCGGCGCCGAACCGGGCTGTTTCCACGGCGTCGCCGCCCCACGGGTCGAGCCGCAGCAGCGCGTCCCCGGCCGCTCGGCGACGGCCCTGCTGTACGTGCCCACGGCAGCGCCATTCTTCAGCGACCATTTTCCGCGGCGGCCGGTGTTTCCCGCGACGTTGCTGTTGAACGAGCAGATCCGGCTCGCGATGACGCTCGCCGCCGACGCTGCGAATTTCCCGAGCGGCACCCTGCTCTCGCCGCTGCGGATGACAAACGTCAAGGTGCGCGCGTTCACGCCGCCGGGGCAGGTGCTCGAGATCGGCGCCGAGCTTTCGCCCCCGAACGGCAGCGCGGCCGTCGCCTCGCTCTCCGCGCGCGCCGAAGGCAGGATGGTGGCCACGTCGCGCGTCGACATCGGACCGAGGATCGACCGTGCTTGAGGGTCGTCGATGACTTCCAGACGGCGCGTCGCGATCACCGGCATCGGCCTCGTCACGCCGGTCGGCAACGATGTCGCGGCGACGTGGGACGCGCTCCTTGCCGGTCGCAGCGGCGGGCGCGCCGATCACCGTGTTCGACGCGAGCGGCTTTCCCGTGCGCATCGCCGCCGAAGTGAAGGGGTTCCGCGACGATGCCATCGGCGATCGCAAGCTCCTTAAGTTCGCGAACCGCTCGCACCGCTTTGCGCTCGCCGCGGCCGAGCAGGCGCTCCGCGACGCCGGCGTCCGACCCACGACGGACACGGCAACGCGCTGGGGCTGCGCGGTAGGCACCGGAATGATGGGAGTGGATTTCGGCGACCTCGCCGCCGTGCAGCGGCACAGCGCACCGGACGGCGAGCTCGTCGCCTACGCGTCTGCTCACCGATGCGACGTGCGACCGATCCGATGGTGTTCTGCCGCAGCCAATCCACGGCCGGGCTCTCGCTCCTGACGCGGCGCTATGGCATTCTCGGCTACGCGACGTCGGTGCACACCGCGTGTGCGTCGGGCGGGCAGGCGCTCGGCACCGCGCTCAAGCTGATCCGCCGCGGCGCCGCCGACTACGCGCTCGCCGGCGGCTTCGATTCGATGATGAGCCCCATCGGCATCGCGGGGTTTTGCCTGCTGTCCGCCGTATCGCCCGACAACGACACGCCGCAGCGCGCGAGCCGCCCTTTCGACGCAACCCGCAACGGCTTCCTGTTGGGCGAAGGCGCCGGATTTCTCGTCCTAGAAGAATGGGAAGCGGCGCGCCGCCGCGGTGCGCGCATCTACGCCGAGCTCGCCGGCGACGGCAATTCGCTGTCGTCCTATCGGATCACCGATTCGCCCCCCGACGGCGACGGGCCGATCCAGGCGATGCGCCAGGCGCTCGCCGACGCCGGCGCAACGATCGAGGACGTCGACTACATCAATGCGCACGGAACGTCGACGCCCATGAACGACCGCAGCGAAAGCGCCGCGATCCACGCGGTATTCGGCGGCAACGCGAAACGCGTGGCGGTGAGCTCGACCAAGAGCTCGATGGGCCACCTGATCGCCGCGGCCGGCGCGGTCGAGGTCGCCGTCTGCGCACTGGCGATCCATCACGGCACGATGCCGGTCAACGCGAACCTGCGCGAACCCGATCCCGACTGCGATCTCAATATCGTGACCGGTGTGCCGCGCGCGCAGCGGATCCGCGTCGCGATATCCAATTCGTTCGGCTTCGGCGGATCGAACAGCTGCGTCGCGCTGCGGCATCCGGACGACGTCGGGATCGGAGCCTAGCAACTCATGGGCCACCCGCGCATCGTGGTGACCGGAACCGGCGCCGTCTGCGCATCGGGACGCGATCCGGATGCCATTCTCGATGCCATTCTCGCGGGACGCTCGGCGATCTCGCCGATCGGCGCATGGGACTCCTCCGGGTGGCCCACGCAGGCGGTGGCGGAAATCGCCGAGCTGAATCCGCGCGACATGGTCGACGACCGCAAGTTGCACAAGCTCATTCGGCGCACCGATCTTTTCGGCCTTTACGCGGCGGGCCGTGCGATCGACGCTTCGGGGTTCGTGCCGTACCGCGAGAATCTCGACGCGGCGCAAGCCGCGGCCTTCAGTGATCGCACCGGCGTCTACGTGGGGTCCGGCGGTGGCACCTACGGCAGCCAGTACGATTATTTCCCGCTGCTGAAAGCCGCGCACGGCGACATGCCGACCTTCGGCCGCGAGCTCGCCAATACCGTAAACCCGATGTGGCTGCTGCGCACGCTGCCGAACAACGTGCTGGGCCACATCGGCATCAAGTACCGCTTCAAGGGCTCCAACGCCTGCATTACCAACCACAGCATCAGCGGCGCGCTCGCAGTCATCGAAGCGACGGAGGCGTTGCGGCACGGCGAGGCGGAGCGGGTGGTGGCGGTTGGCCACGATGCCGCAATCGACCCGCAGACGATGCTCTATTACGGCAGCGTCGGGCTGCTCGCGCGCGAGGTCCTGCGGCCCTTCGATGCGCGCCGCGACGGCAGCTTGTTCGGCGAGGGCGCGGCGGCCCTGGCGATGGAGACCGACGCGTCGGCCGCGGCGCGCGGAGCAACGATTCTCGGCTACGTTTTGGGGGGTGGCAGCGCCACGGAAGGCGAAGGCCTGCTCGCGATCCGCGAGGACGGCGACGGCGTGGCGCGCGCGATCTCGCTCGCGCTCGACGATGCGCAGGTGCGCGCGGACGATGTCGGGATGATCGTCGCGCACGGCAACGGTACGCCGCAATCGGATACCTCGGAGGCCGCTGCGATCCGTACGGTGTTCGGGGCTTCTCCGCCGCCGGTGACCGCATTCAAGTGGGCATTCGGCCACCTGCTCGCCGCCGCCGGGACCATCGACACGGTGCTCGCACTCGCCGCGCTGGCTCGTCGCACCGTTCCCGGCATCGCGACGTTCACCGCCCCCGACCCCGAATGCGCGGGACTCTCCATCTCGGCGGCGCCCCGGGCGCCGAGGAGCCCGGTCGCGCTCATCGTGTCGCGCGGATTCGCCGGGACCAACGCGGCTCTCGTCGTCCGCGCGGCCTGAGGTCGCCTCGGCGATGACGGACGCCGCCGCCACGCCGAGCCGCTGCGGGATCGATACCGTCGCGATCGACCGCGTCGAGCGACTGCTGCGCGAGACTCCGCCTCCAGGTCTGCTGCAGATCTTTTCCGCCGAGGAGCTCATCCACGCCGGCGACGGCCCCGGGCGTGCCGCGAGTCTCGCCGCGCGCTTCGCGGCGAAGGAAGCCTGCGTCAAGCTCTTCCCGCGCGAGGCGGCGCTCTGGCAGGTCGAGCCGCAGGATTTCTCGGTGACGCGCGACAATTACGGCGCACCGCAGGTCGTATGCTCGCCGCGTGCGGAATCGGTCCTCGCACGCCATCGGATCGGCCGGATCAGGCTATCGCTCACCCACGAGGCGGGCAGCGCCTCCGCCGTCGCGCTCGCGGAGCCGATGACCGCCGATGTTCCGCTTGCCGGCAGGCTCATCTACGCGCTGCTGCCGCTGCGCCGCCGCGTGATCCTTGCGAATCTCGAGCGCGTTTTCGGCGAAACGGTCCCGCGCGCCGAAATCATCCGGCTCGCGCAAGCGCACTACGGCCATCTATGGCGCCTGGCCGGCGAGTTCCTCCGCTTCCGCTGGATGTCGCGGGCGCGAAAGGCGGCGGTCGTGCGCGTCGAGAACGTCGATGTGCTCCTCGCCGCGCTGGCGCAGGACAAGGGTGTGCTCGTGTTGACCGGCCACTTCGGCAACTGGGAAGTCGCAACCATCGCCGGTCTCGACAATTATCCCGGGCGCCGCGGCCAGTTCCATTTCGTGCGGCGCGCGATCAAGCCGCGCTGGCTCGACGCGCTGATCACGCGGCGGTTCAACAAGGCGGGCTTTGGCGTGATCCCGAAGCGCGGCTCGCTCGATCATATCCTCGAGCGGCTCGCGGCGGGCGACATGATCGTGTTTCCGTTCGATCAGCACGCGGCGCCGCCGGACGGCATCCAGGTCGATTTTTTCGGCCATCCTGCATGGACGTTCAAGAGCCTCGCGATCATCGCACTCGCCACCGGGGCGCCGGTGGTACCGGCGGCGAGCTGGCGCGAGCCTGACGGGCGGCACGTGCTGCGGTTCGAGCCTGCGCTCTCGCCGATCGAATGCGCGGACACGAGCGAGGCGATCCGCAGGAACACGCGGGCCTATAATGAAACGCTGGAGCGCCTGATCCTCCGGCGTCCGGAGCAGTGGTATTGGGTGCACCGACGGTGGAAATCCGTTGCACCGCGAGCGGCCGCCGCGCGGCGGGCGCGCGGCGGCGAGCACGCCTGAAGCCGCGATCTGGCGCGGCCAACGTCTATGCCCGAAATCCTGGTGAGCATGCTCGCTCCCAAGTTCCTCTTTCTCTACGCGTACGCGGCCACGGCGGTCTACGTGCATTTCCGCGGCCATGTCCGCCATCGTTTCTTTCGCCAGTTGAGCGATCACTCGACGGTGACCGCGCCCTACAGCGTGCTGATGTACGCTTTCTCGGCGGTCCCCAACCGTCCTTACGTCGATCTCGAGCGATTCCCCGAGCTCGCCCCGCTGTCGAAAAACTGGCAGACGATCCGCGACGAGGCGAAGGCGCTCATCGCCGACGGACATCTGCGCGCCGCAACGAAGAACAACGACATCGGCTTCCACTCGTTCTTCCAGACGGGCTGGAAGCGCTTCTACGTGAAGTGGTACGACGCGCCGCTCCCGTCCGCGGCCGCGCTGTGCCCGCGGACCGTGGCGCTCGTGCAATCGATTCCGAGCGTCAACGCGGCGTTGTTCGCGCTGCTTCCCCCGGGGGGCAAACTCGGAGGGCATCGCGACCCGTTCGCCGGATCGCTGCGCTATCACCTCGGCCTTCTCACCCCGAACTCGCCCGCGTGCCGGCTCATCGTCGATGGCGAACCTTACGTCTGGCACGACGGCGAGGCCGTGCTCTTCGACGAGACGTTCATCCATACCGCGGAGAACCGGACCGACGTGCCGAGAGTCATTCTGTTCTGCGACGTCGAGCGGCCGCTATCGAACCGCGCGGTCACTGCGATCAATCGGTGGATGCGCAACACGATGATGCGGGCCGCGCAGACGGCGAATGTCGAAGGCGAGAAGGTCGGTCTGCTGAACCGGATCTTTTCCGTCGTCTACGAAGCGCGCCTTCTCGGCAAGCGAATCAAGGCGAGGAACCGGCTCGCCTACTACGCGCTCAAGTGGCTGCTGTTGGGCGGTATGTTCGGCATCGTTTTTTTCGCGCTCTGAGGGGGTCATTCCCGCGAAGGCGGGGATCGAGCGTCTTCCGTCGAGCATTCCAAGGCGACAGGGCAACGACGCTGGGTCCCCGCCCCCGACTACCCCTCGGGATCGGCCTCTGCACGGGGACGACGAAAGCGTGATGCGTTTGGCGCATCCGTTTCGGACGCAGCGTCTTGACGATAGAGAGCTAGATCAGGCCCGCGACCAGATTGATCGTCAAGGCGAGGATGCCGGTGGCATAGAAGAATGCGAAAACGCCGTGGGCCAAAGCAAGCCGCCGAATGGCCGAATCGGCGATCTGCACGTCGGACACCTGGAATGTCATGCCGATGGTGAAGGCGAAGTAAAGGAAATCACCGTAGGTTGGTGAATGCTCCCCGGGAAAGACCAGTCGTTCCGACGCTGGGCCAGGCTGCGCACGGGGTACATCCGCTTTCAAGTAGTAATCGTGCGCATAGTGCAGCGCGAATATCGACTGAACGAACGCCCAGGACAAGACGATCGTATAGACGACGAGCACGACGCGCGCCGCCTCCTCGAGACCGCTCGCGTTCTTGAGCTGCGGCATTTCCGTGGCGATCACCACGAGACTTGCAGTTGCGGCGAGCAGGCAGAGACCCAACACCGTCCATTTGCCGGCGTCCTGACGCTCCGCGATCCGCTTCATGGTCGCGGCGGAGGACTTGCGCAGGCCCATGAACAGAGCGACCAATGCGAAGGTGGCCCCGACATCCCAAGCGGCGATGAAATTTAGGCGCCCGCTCGTATCACCAGCGAAGAACAGCGCCAGATAGGTACACAGCCCGACCACTAGGCCGGAAGTCAGACGCGGCCGACGAAGCCGTCTCCACCATCGTTGGGATCGCACCGGGACAGATTCGTTGGACATGGTGCCTCCGCAACCAGATAACGCCCCCGAGAGCATATCGCGTTTATCGCTTTTCATTGGTCTCGCCGCGATCCTCCTGCCGGTGACGGGCCGTGCTGCTTGCGATGGCGGTAGTCGGGCAGTGATTGGTGAGTACCGGCGGTGCTCGGGATCGCCGCGCTTGCACTCGAAATGGTCGCGCCGCCCCCAGACGCCGGCGAGATGCGATGCAGGAGAGGCCGTCGTGCGGCACCGATCTGCCGGCGGCGACCGCCCGCCCTGAGCTGAGGGAGTGACCGTGCGGGTCGTTGGCGGCGCTGCGGGATTCCTCCCAGTATCGGGGCCGCTATTCGTCCTCGAAGCTGCGCGAGTGGAGGCGCGCGTAGATGCCCTCCTGCGCCAGGAGCTCGGCATGCCGCCCCTGCTCGACGATGCGCCCGTCTTCGAGCACGACGATGCGGTCGCAGTGCTCGACGGTCGACAACCGGTGCGCGATCACGATCGTCGTGCGTCCCCGCATCAGCTCGTTGAGCGCGGCCTGGATCAGGAATTCCGATTCGTTGTCGAGCGCGGAGGTCGCCTCGTCGAGAATCAGGATCGGCGCGTCCTTGAGGATCGCGCGGGCGATCGCGATCCGTTGCCGCTGCCCGCCGGAGAGACGAATGCCTCGTTCGCCGACGACGGTGTCGAACCCCTCCGGCTGCGCGCGGATGAACTCGAGCGCATTTGCGGCGGCAGCCGCGCGCTCGACCGCGGCGCGCGGCGCGCCGGCCATCGTGCCGTAGGCAATGTTGGCGGCGATCGTGTCGTTGAACAGCACGATCTCCTGGCTCACCAGCGCAATCTGCCGGCGCAGATCCGAGAGCCGGATTGCTGCCACGTCCTCGCCGTCGAGGAGGACGCGCCCCTCGGTGGGCGTGTAGAAGCGCGGGATCAGATTGACGAGCGTCGTCTTGCCGCCCCCCGAAGCCCCGACCAGCGCGACCGATTCGCCGGGGGCAATGGCGAGGTCGATCTCCGTCAGCGCCGGCGGCCGCTCCGGACCATAGCGCTTGGTGACGTGCTCGAAGCGAATGCCGCCGCGCGCGCGCTCGATCGTCGCCGTTCCGGTGTCGACTTCGGGCGCCTCGTCGATCAGCGCGAACACGCTTTCCGCGGCGGTGAGTCCGCGCTGGATGGTGCCGCTGACGTTGGTCAATGTCTTCAGCTGGTTCATGAGGTGCAGCAGGGCGAAGACGTAGGTGACGAAATCGCCAGCACCGTAGTGGCCGCCCGCGCTCTGCCGGATCGCCACCCAGAGGATCGCGCCGACGGCGATCGACACGATGATCTGATTGATCGGCGTTCCGAGCGCGGCGGCAGCGGATTGTTTCGCCATTGCGAGGCGCAGCCGGTCGGCTGCGGCGCGCAGGCGGCCGCTTTCGTATTTCTCGCCGCCGAACACCTTGACGACGCGATGCGCGCTGATCGCCTCCTCCAGCGCGTGGGTCAGCGTGCCGGTGCGCTCCTGCACGAGGACGCTGACCCGCTTCATCCGCCGGTTGATCTTGCGAATGGCGAAGCCGACGAGCGGAAAAGCCGCGAATGCAATCAGCGTGAGCTGCCAGTTGATGTAGAGCAGATAGCCCAGCATGAACGCAATCGTCAGCGTGTTGCGGATCGTCACCGTGATCGCCTCCGAGGCGGTCGCCGCGACCTGCTGCGCGTCGAACGTCACCTTGGAGAGCAGGAACCCGGCCGACGCTGCATCGTAGAAGGGCGTGGGCAGCCGCAGCAGGTGTTCTCCCGCTTCGCAGCGCAGGTCGAAGACGACGCGGGAGCCGATCCACGCGAGCCCGTATTCGCTGATGTAGCTGCCGAGGCCACGCAGGACGAACACGCCGACAATCATGAACGGCACCCACCGCGCCGTCTCGACGGTGACGGAGGAAATGTCGTTCAGCAGCGGCTGGACGATGCGCAGCATCATCACGTCCGTCGATGCGACCAGCAGCATCCCGACAATCGCGAAAGCGAAGACCCCGCGATAGGGACGCACGTAGCGGAGCAGCCGGCGATAGAGCTTCACTTAAGAGGGCGGACGAGCGAGCGGGAGGTCGTCCGTTCGCGGTTGCCGATTATATCGAAGCCCCGGAGGTCTGCCGGGCATCGACCCGGCGGACACCATCGAGCCTCCGCTATAATTGCGTGCCTGTACGTCCCGCCGCGCGCGTGCGCGCCCCTCGAAAAAGTCATCCGTCCCGGGGTTCACTGCCTTGACGCCGAAGTCGACCGAGCGGCTTACGATCGATGGTCCCGCGGGCGCTCTCGAGGTCGTCGTCAACGCGCCGGAACGTCCGCCGCGTGGCATCGCGCTCGTCGCGCATCCGCATCCGTTGCAGGGCGGAACGCTCGACAACAAGGTAGCGCAGACGCTTGCGAGGACGTTCGTTGCCTTGGGATACGTGAGCGTTCGTCTCAACTTCCGCGGCGTCGGGCGCTCGGCCGGCGTTTTCGACGACGGCAAGGGTGAAACCGACGATGCGCTTGCCGCGCTCGCCTATGCGCAGTCGAAGACCGGCGCGCAAGACGACCTGCCGGTCGTGCTCGCCGGATTTTCCTTCGGATCGTTCGTGCAGACGCGCGTCGCGAGGGCCGTGGCCGCCGAGCGCCTCGTGCTGGTCGCCCCGGCCGTCGGCCGGTTCAACGGCGAATCCGTGCCCGCCGACACGATCGTCATCCACGGCGAGGAGGACGATGTCGTGCCGCTCGCTGCGGTGCTCGCCTGGGCGCGACCGCAGGAATTGCCGATCGTCGTATTCCCCGGCTGCGGCCATTTCTTCCACGGACGGCTCGTGCAGCTGCAGCGCGTCGTCGCTGGGATGTGGCCGGGACGTCCGGCGGTGATGCCCGGCGCCTAGCTCGCAATGAACGACGACGCTGACCCTCTCCGCCGCCGGCTCTCGCCCGCTGTCGGCGCGGCAAGCGATCGGCTTCCCTGTACCGACGCGAGCCGGGACTGGGTCCTTCGCGTCGCGGGACTGCGCAAGTTCTACGGCGCGAACGAAGTCGTCCGCGGTCTTGATTTCGAAATCCGCCGCGGCGAGTGCTTCGGCCTCCTCGGGCCGAACGGCGCCGGCAAGACGACGACGCTGCGCTGCTGCCTCGGGCTCGTCGACCCGGACGGCGGAACCATCGAGATGGTCGGCGTGCCGGTGCCGCAGGCGGCACGCGAGGCGCGCATCCGCGTCGGCGTCGTCCCCCAGCTCGACAATCTCGATCCCGATTTCACCGTCACGGAGAACCTGCGCATCTACGGGCGCTATTTCGGGATCGATCGCGCGACGCTCGCGGTGCGCATCCCGCGGCTGCTCGAATTCGCCGGCCTCTCCGGCAAGGGCGATGCGGGCCTTCGCACGCTCTCGGGCGGCATGAAACGACGGCTCACGCTCGCCCGTGCGCTCGTCAACGATCCGGAACTCCTGATTCTCGACGAACCGACGACCGGCCTCGACCCGCAGGCGCGGCACCTGATCTGGGACGGGCTGCGTCAGCTCCTCTCGCAGGGCAAGACGATCCTGCTCACCACGCACTTCATGGACGAAGCCGAGCGTCTCGCCACGCGCCTCGCCGTGATCGACCGCGGGACGATGATCGCGTGCGACACTCCGCGGGCGCTGATCGAGGCGCACGTCGAGCCCCAGGTGGTCGAGGTGTTCGGCGACGAGGCGAGGGCCTGGGCGGACGCGCATGGGAAGAGGATCGCCGCGCGCCTCGAGCTCGCCGGCGAAACGGCGTTCTGCTACGCGACTGATCCGGCACCTCTGCTGGCCGCACTCGCTGGATTCGCCGGCGTGCGCTACCTGCACCGGCCGGCGAACCTCGAGGATCTCTTCATCAAGCTCACCGGCCGCGAACTACGGGACTAATACGACATGACGACGGCAGCCGCACGCATTTGGAACCCTCCCGAGCTCTCGTTGCGCTTCACCGCAGTCTGGCAGCGCAACCTCCTCGTCTGGAAGAAGCTCGCGCTCGCGAGCGTGCTCGGCAACATCGCCGACCCCCTGCTCTACATGCTGGCACTGGGCTATGGCATCGGCGCCTTCGTGCCCGAGGTCGGCGGGATGAAGTACATCGCGTTCATCGGCACCGGGATGGTGTGCCAGAGCGCGATGTTCACGTCGAGTTTCGAGGCGATGTATTCCGCGTTCTCGCGCATGCACGTGCAGCGGACCTGGGAGGCGATCATCAACGCGCCGCTGTCCCTCGACGACGTCGTGTTCGCCGAATGGGTGTGGGCGGCGTCGAAGGCGGTCGTCTCGACCGCGGCAATCCTGGCCGTGATCATGGCGCTGGGCTTCGGCCACTCGTGGCATGCGCTGTGGATCGTTCCTCTGGGTTTTCTCGTGGGACTCGCGTTCGGCGCGTTCGGCCTGGTAATGAATTCGCTCGCCCCCGGCTACGATTTCTTCACGTATTTCTTCACGCTGGTGTTGACGCCGATGCTGCTGCTCTCCGGCGTGTTCTTTCCGGTCGACCAGATGCCCCCGGTGTTGCAGGATGTCGCGGCATTCCTGCCGTTGAAGCACGCCATCGATCTCGCGCGGCCACTCCTGATGGGCAACGTTCCCGGCGCTATCGCCTTGCATATTGCCGTCCTCCTCGCCTATGCCGCAGCCGCATACTTCGTCGCGCTGGTGCTGACGAGGCGGCGGTTGCTGCGCTGAGCAAACGCGCGCGGTCCCGATGACCGACCGTTTCTTCGCGCCCTGCCCGCGCGGGCTGGAAACCGCGCTTGCGGCGGAGCTATCGACGCTCGGCGGGCAGTTCGTGGCGCCGAGCGAAGGTGGCGTCGCTTTTTCCGGGCCGCGCGAGCTCGCCTACCACGCCAATCTGGAATCGCGGCTCGCGAGCCGGGTCCTGTGGCAGGTCGCTCACGGCGGATACCGCGGCGAGGACGATCTCTATCGCCTTGCGCACGGCGTCGATTGGACCGCGCATTTCAAGGTCGAACGTACGCTGCGGGTCGACGTCGCCGCGACGCGCTCGCCACTCGTCAGTCTTTCGTTCGCGACGCTCAGGATCAAGGACGCGGTTTGCGATCGCTGCCGCGCCGCGGCGGGCAAACGTCCCACGGTCGACAAGGAGCGGCCCGACGTCCGCGTCCACGCGTACCTGACGGAGCGCGAAGCGACGCTCTATCTCGACACGTCGGGCGAAGCGCTGTTCAAGCGCGGCTATCGGCGCGACGTCGACGCTGCGCCGCTGCGCGAAAATCTCGCTGCCGGCCTGCTCGCGCTCGCCGGCTGGTCGCCGGAGACGCCGTTCCTCGACCCGCTCTGCGGCAGCGGCACGATCGCGATCGAGGCGGCGCTGATCGCCGCCAATCGCGCGCCGGGGCTCGGGCGCACGTTCGGCTTTCAGAAACTCTCCTGGTACGACGGCCCCGCGTGGCAGCGCATCCGGCAGCGGGCGCACGATCGCATGCGGTCGGCGCCCGATGTGCCTGCCATCTTCGCGAGCGACATCGATCCGCGCGCCCTCGCGCAATGCCGCGCCAACGGCGATGCCGCCGGCGTTGCCGATTGGATCGAGCTTGCGCAGCAGGACGTGCTGAAGCGCGACGCGCCCGCTGCCTCGGGTACGCTGATTGCGAATCCGCCGTACGGCTTGCGACTCGATGACCAGGCGAAGCTCGCGGCCTTCTATCCAAAGCTCGGCGACGCGCTGAAGCGCAACTTCGTGGGCTGGACGGCCTGTTTTCTCACCGGCGACCTGCGGCTCGGGAAGCTGATCGGGCTCAAACCCTCGCGTAGAACACCGCTTTACAACGGCAACATCGAGTGCAGGCTGTTCCGGTTCGAGATCGTCGCGGGGCGGCCGGCGCGACTCCGGCCGGCAGAGCGCGGCGATGTGAGGTGATAGAATCGCTTGATCCAGCGATTTCTCGCCGCGCCTTCAAAACCATGTTTCTCCCGTCCCGGCATTACGAGTCCGAGCATACGAAGTTCATTCGCGAGTTGCTCGCGAAGAACCCGGAAATCGTGCAGCAGCAAATCGCCGGCCGCGCGATCTGGTGGGACAAGCCGCCGCGCGAGTTGGCGCAGGAACGCAAGATGGACGAGGGCCGCGTCCCACAGCCTCCCTACGTCTATCAGACCTAGATCGATCGATGCCGACGCCGGCCGACGGCGGAACGCACAATGTCCGCAGCGATTTCCTCAGCCGGCAATCTCGCGCACGTGACGTTCGCGCCACTCGGCGAAACAGACCTGGCGCTCCTCCACGCGTGGCTCAATGCGCCTCATGTGGTCGCCGGCTACTCGCGCGTGTCGACCTCGCTCGAGGACGTCGCCGCGAAGTACGGGCCGCGGATCACCGGCGAGGTGCCGGTGCGCGGATTCGTCGCCTCCGTCGTCGACCATCCGATGGGCTACGTGCAGGTCTACCGCGTCGCCGACTTTCCCGACTACGCGGCGACGGTCGTCGACTTCGACGACGCTGTTGCGATCGACGTGCTGATCGGCGAAATCGAGTACACGCGGCGCGGCCTCGGTCCGCGCGTAATCGCGGCGGCTGTCGACGAGATCGTCTGGGCCTCGTTCGCGGCCCCGAGCTGCATCGCGACGCCGCGCGCCGACAACACCGCGTCCCTGCGCGCCTTTGCCAAGGCGGGATTCGCGCTGGTGCGAACCATCCGGACCGCCGATGGCGTGCCGGAGCTGCTGATGGAGCGCCGCCGCGCGCCGCTCCCCGCCGGCAGCGAGGGCTCGCTTACCGCTCTTCGGCCTTGATTTCGACATACGCGCGGTCGCGCGTCTGCCGCAGCCATTCCTGAAACGCCTCGTCGGATTTTCGCTGGCGCAGCGCCGTCCGGGCCTGCTCGCGCTGGCGCTCCGCGGTGATGTCCTGCGTCCGCCGCTCGTTCACCTGGATGATGTGCCAACCGAACTGGGTGCGCACGGGTTGCGAAATCTCGCCGATCTTGAGCTTGTTCATCGCCGCCTCGAAATCGGGCACCGTGTCGCCCGGCGACAGCCAGCCCAAGTCGCCGCCTTTCACCGAGCTCGCATCCTCGGAATTGAGCTTCGCCTGGTCCTCGAACTTCGCGCCGGTCTCGATGCGTTCCCGGATCCGCTCGATGCGCGCCTTGCCCTCGGACTCCGACACGACTTCGTTCACCTTGATCAGGATGTGCCGCGCGTGCGTCTGCTCGACGACCGTCGGCGCATTGCGGTTGCGCTTTTCCTGCACCTTGACGATGTGGAAGCCGGTGGCCGAGCGGAGCACGTCGGAGACGTCGCCCACCTTCATCGTGGCGATCTTCTCCGCGAACACCGTCGGCAAGCGTCCGGGCGAGCGCCAGCCGAGCGATCCGCCCTGCAGGGCGTCCTGCGCGTCCGAATAGCCCGCCGCGACCTGCGCGAAATCGGCGCCATCCTTGATCTGCTTCAGCGCCTCTTCGGCGCGCCGGCGCTTGGCCTCGACCTGCTCGGGCGACGCCTGGTCGGGCACGATGACCAGGATGTGGGCAAGGCGGTACTCGACGTCGCCGCCGCTCTGCGCGTTCTGCGAGGCGAGGAAGGCGTCGACCTCGGCGTCGCTGACCGTGATCCGCGCGTCGACCTCGCGCTCGCGCACCCGCTGGACCAGTATCTCGTTACGGATGTCCTCGCGGTATTGCGAGTACGCGATGCCCTCTTGCGCGAGCGCCTTGCGGAACTCGTCGGCCGAAAGCTTGTTGTCCTGCGCGATGCGCTGGATCGTTCGCTCGACCTGCGTGTCGTCGACCCGCACGCCGGATTCCTTGGCGAACTGCAGGACCGCGCGCTCGGTGATGAGCCGCTCGAGCAGCTGCTTGTCGAGCACGTCGGCGGACGGCGGCGCAACGTTCTGCGCTTTCATCTGCGCGAGGACGGTGCGCTTCTGCTCGTTGATCTCGTGCTGGGTAAGCGCCTCGTCGTTGACGATCGCCACCACCCGATCGAGCGGGATGCTCCGTGGCGTCTGCGCCGCGGCTGCCGGAGCAGCAGACGGGGTAGGGGACTGCGCCGCGGCGGCGAGCGCCAGGACCATTGCCGCCTGGGCGACGGCGGGGACGACAAAACGGGAAAGCATCATGATGTATCCATCCGGCGGCGTACGGACGCCTAGAACTCGGGGAAGTAATCGCCGCTGCGATCGCGCGGCGAGACGGTCGGGTCATTCGTCTTGAGGTATCCGGGGACGCTGCGACGCAGCAGGTCCAATGGGCTCGTGCCGAAGCGCGCGAGGCCGTTGAGCTCGATTTGCAGATAGACGGAGTTGGTCGCCGTCTGAGTCGTCGTCGTCAATCGCTGGCCGACCAGCCGCAGCACCCAGCAACCGGCATTGTACTCGACGCCGGCCACGGCCTCCAACGTCTTGCTTCCCAGGATCGAGTAGTTCCAGCGGCCGAGCAGCGTCCAGCTCTCTGACACCGGCCACTCCGCCGCGAGGTCGAACTGGTTCAACTGTTGCTGATTGGTCACCGGGTCGACGAACTGGCGGTTGTACGAGTACTTGGCGCTCAGCACCCTGCCCGGTGCCGGCGTGTAGCGGACACCGGCCTCCAGCCGCTCGGTCTCCGACGCGTCGAAGTTGTACTCCCATAGCCCGGCAAGCGCCCAAGCGTCAGTGAGCCGTCCGTCGACGCCGAACAGGACATCGGACGTCGCGGCCGAGCGCGGCACCTCGTTCAGCACGACGCGCTGGCCCTGGAAATAGAAGCGCTCGCCGACGGCAACCCGCAGCCGTTCGCCGCCGGTGTCGGCGTCGAGGAGGCGCGAGGACACGGCGAGCGTCAGCTGGTTGGCATCGGCGATCCGGTCGTTGCCGAGGTAGCGGTTCACGCTGAACAGCTGGCCGAAGTTGAAATCATCGAGCGCGGTGTCGAAGACCGGGGCATTGCTCTGGTCGTGGTAGGGAACATAGACATAGAACGCGCGCGGCTCGAGCGTGTGCACGAAATTGTGGCCGCCCATTTCCCAGTCACGCTCGAACACGAGACCGCCTTCCACCGAGGTGATCGGGATCACGTAGCTCTGTGTGCTCGAAACGTCGGGCCGGACTTCATTCAAGTCGTACTCGCGAGCATGGACGCCGGTGCGCGCGGTGAACGACCACGCGGCGCCCTGCTGCGTCCACGCGACCGTCGGCCACACGTAGACCCGCTGACCCGTCGTCAGCGTCGGCTGGCGATAATACGCGTATTCGCCGGTGCCGGCGAAGGTCAGCCCCTGCCAATCCGTATCCTGCAACGACAGCAGCAATTGCGGCACTCTGTTGTACGGCACCGGCTGCGGCGCGCTCGGATCCTGCAGCGTCTGGAATGCCTGCGCGCGCAGCACCGCGCCCCATGGGCCGTTCACGTAGTTGAACCCGCCCTCGCGCGGCAGCGTCGTCAGCGAGGTGAATGATACGCGGTCCGAGAGATCGGAGAAATACGTGTCGTCCGACACCTTGTTGAGATTCACGTACCCCGACAATCCCTTGACGACCGTGCCGAAATCCTGATTGTGCTTCCACGCGAGCAGGTAGCGGTCGGTGCCCGTGATGCGGTCGTGGGGCAGATCCTGGGCCTCGACGTCGCCCACCCCTGCACCGAAGAGGTAGCGGAACTGCGCGCCAACCTGCGGCCCGCGCTTGGTCATGATCCGCGGCGTGATGGTCGCGTCATAATTGGGCGCGAGGTTCAGGTAGTAAGGGATCGAGGCATCGAATCCGCGCGTTCCCGACGAACCCAGGATGGGAGTCAGGAAACCCGACTTGCGCTCGTTCGACAGCGGAAACTCGACCCACGGCAGATAGGCGACCGACGCACCCAGGAAGTTCAGACTCGCATCGTGCCCGGTGCCGATGGACCGCGACCGGTCGACCTCGAGCTCGTCCATCTGGATGTACCAGTCCTCGCGCGGCGCGACGCATGTCGTGTAGCGTGCATCCGACGCTTCGTAGTGCTCCGGGCCCGTGAAGCGGATTTCGCCAGCGCTGCCGCGCCCGCCGTTCTCGCCGATGTAATAGCGCGGCGAAGTGAAGAAGCCGGTCTCGGTACCGCGCTTGAATCGCACTTCGGGCCCCGCGACCCAGTCGATGCCCTGGCGCAGCAGCACGTCGCCCTTCGCCCAGATTTCGTCATTCACGAAGTCGTAATGGAGCCAGTCCGCCAGCACCGTTTCGCGCCGCGTGCGCAGCTCGACCTTGCCGGTTGCGGTCGCCTCTTTGTTGAACACGCCTTCCACCGCACCCGCGCGAAAGAAGATCGCGCCGCTGTCGGGAGCAAAGGGAGGCCGTGGCCCGGGGACGGGCGGTGTTTCCGGCGTCTTCGGTGCGGTAGAGGGCTGCACGCCCGGCGGCGGACGCAGGGGCGGCGGCGTCAGCCGTTCGGCGGGTTTCAGCACCGTTGGGGGCAGTTCGGGAACGTCGTCCTCGGCTGCGGCGAAGCACGGCAATGCAGCGAGCGCCAGCGCGATCGCCAACGGATGCAAGCGGAATTGCATGCGCCGGGGCGAAGAAAGGTACCGGATCACGATGTTAAAATGCGTCATTCTAGTGCACCGAGTCGAAGGTGCGCTCGATTGCATGGAGCTCGTCGGTCCTCGCAGCTCGTGGCCCCCCCGCTCGCCGATCCGCCTCCGGGCGCCGAGAAGCGCGACGGACAACGCCGCCGCTCCAGCGCTCCGCATTCACGATGCCATCGACCGCCTTCGAAACCAGCGCTGCCCACGACGTTCGCCAGGACCTCGTTCGCGCATGGGTCGCGTCGGTCCTCGGCACGCCGGCGTTCGCCATTGCGCCCGCGTCCGCGGACGCGAGCTTTCGCCGCTATTTCCGCGTGACACCCGAAGCGTCGTGGCGCGGCCAGTCGACGCTGATCGCGATGGACGCCCCGCCGCCGATGGAAGACTGCCGCCCCTTCGTGCATGTCGCGAGGCTTCTCGGGGAGGCGGGCCTTCACGCGCCCCGCGTGCTCGCGGAAGATCTCGGTCACGGACTTCTGCTCCTCACCGATCTCGGGGACCGAACGTATCTCGCTGCGCTCGATCCAGCGTCGGCGGCAGGCCTGTACTCCGATGCGATCGATGCGCTAATCCGCTGGCAGCGCGCGACGCGCGAAGGTGAACTGCCAATCTACGACGAGGCGCTCCTCGCCCGCGAGCTCAGTCTGTTCCCGGACTGGTACGTCGGCAGGCACTTGGGTGTCGCGCCTTCGCCGGCGCACAGTGCAACGCTCGCGGCCGCGTTCAGGCAGATCCTCGAGAACAATCTCGGTCAGGCGCGCGTGTACGTCCATCGCGACTACCACTCGCGCAACCTGATGGTCGCTGCGCCGAACCCGGGCGTCCTCGATTTCCAGGATGCGGTCATCGGTCCGATCACCTACGATCTCGTGTCGCTGCTGCGCGATGCGTACATCGCCTGGGATGAAGAGCGGCAGATCGACTGGGCGGTGCGCTACTGGGAGCGCGCGCGCAACGCACGGCTTCCCGTGGGCGACGATTTTGCCGCGTTCTGGCGCGATTTCGAATGGATGGGCGTACAGCGGCAGTTGAAGGTGCTCGGCATCTTCGCCCGACTCCATCATCGCGACGGCAAGGCGGCCTACGTCGGCGACATGCCGCGCGTGATGGCGTATCTTCGCGCCGCCTGCGCGAGATACCGCGCGCTGGAGCCGTTGCTGCACTTGCTCGACGCGCTCGAAGCGCGCGGTCCCTTCGTCGAGCGCGCTCCGAAACCATGACGATCGGAGCGATGATCCTTGCCGCCGGTCGCGGCGAGCGGATGCGACCGCTTTCGGACACGACGCCGAAACCGCTGCTTGAAGTCGGTGGCAAACCGCTCATCGCATGGCAGATCGAGGCGTTCGCGCGCGCCGGTTTTCGAGACATCGTCATCAACGCCTCGCATCTCGCGGACCGGCTCGTCGCCGCGCTGGGCGACGGCGCCGCGTTCGGCGTGAAGGTGCGCTGGTCGCTCGAGCCCGAGGCGTTGGAGACTGCCGGCGGCATCGCGACGGCACTGCCGATGCTGCCGCGAGGGCCTGCGCTGGTCGCGAGCGGCGACATCTGGACCGCGTTCGACTACGCGACGCTGATTCCGCGTCTCGCCGCGATGGAGCGCGATCCGCTTTCTCCGCGCGTCCACCTCGTCATGGTGCCGAATCCGCCCTTCCATCCCCGCGGCGACTTTGCGCTCTGCGGGAGCAAACTCGCGCTCGACGGTGAACCCCGCTCGACGTACGGCAACATCGGCCTCTACGACACCGCGCTTTTCCGCGGGCTTCCCCGCGGGACCAAGCTCCAGCTGCTGCCGCTCTATCGCGACTGGATCGCGCGCGGCATCGTGAGCGGCGAGTTCTATACGGGGCGCGTGGGCCAACGTCGGGACGCCCGACGAACTGGCCGCACTCGATGCGGCGCTCCGGACACGATCCGGATCTTGACGAAAGTGAAACTGCGATGGAAGCCATCCATGACGCCAATCCGCTGCTCGATTTCTCGGGCCTTCCGCAATTCGATGCAATCCGCGCCGCCCACATCACGCCCGCCGTCGACACGCTGCTCCGCGAGGCGCGGGGGGTCGTCGACGATGTCGCGACCGACGCGCGACCCGCTACGTGGGACACGGTCGTCGAGCCGCTCGCTGACACGCTTGACCGGATCGATCGCGTATGGGGCGCAGCCAGTCACCTCAATGCGGTGATCAGCACCCCGGAGTTGCGCGATGCCTACAACGGCAACCTCCAGAAGGTGACCGCGTTCCACATGGAGCTCGCGCAGGATCTGCGCCTCTGCGAGCGGTATCGCGCTCTCGCCGCTTCCCCGGCGTTCGCGACGCTGGATCCGGCGCAGCGGAAGCTCGTCGACAACGAGCTCCGCGACTTCCGACTGGGAGGGGCGCTGCTGGAGGCGGGAGGGAAGGCCCGCCTGAAGGCCGTGCACGAGGAGCTCGCGAACCTGTCGGCGCAGTTCGACGACAATGTCCTCGACGCGACGAACGCGTGGGCGCTTTTCATCGACGATGAGGCCAAGCTCGCCGGCATACCGCACGAGGTGCGCTCCGAAGCGCGTGCCCAGGCGGAAGCCGACGGCCAAAGCGGCTGGAAGCTCACGCTGCGGATGCCATGCTACCTGCCGGTGATGATGTACGCGGATGATCGTTCGTTGCGCGCCGCGCTTCACCGTGCGTATTCGACGCGCGCCTCCGAGCTTGGCGCAGAGCCGGAATGGGACAATACGCCGCTCGTCGCGCGCATTCTCGCGCTGCGCCGGGAGGCGGCGCTGCTCCTCGGCTACGCGAACTTCGCGGCGCTGTCGCTCGTGCCGAAGATGGCGACCGATGCGGGCGAGGTGCTGGCGTTCCTGCGCGACCTCGCCCGGCGAGCCAAACCGTTCGCCGAGCGCGACTACGCCGAACTGAAGGAATTTGCTCGCACCGAGCTCGGCCTTCCGACCCTCGAGGCGTGGGACCTCGCCTACGCGTCCGAGAAATTGAAGGCGCGCCGCCACGCGTTCTCCGAGCAGGAAGTTCGCGCCTACTTCCCGGAGGACCGCGTGCTGGCGGGCCTCTTCAAGATCGTCGAGACGATCTACGGGATCGGGATACACGATGGACGGGCTGCGACGTGGCATCCGGACGTGCGCTTTTTCGACGTCACCGATCGCTCCGGCGCGCTGCTCGGGCAGTTCTATCTCGATTGCTACGCGCGGCCGGGCAAGCAGGGCGGCGCATGGATGGACGACGCGATCAACCGCCGCCGCACCGGTGTCCATGTCCAGCATCCGGTCGCTTATCTGACGTGCAACCTTTCGGCGCCCGTCGAGGGCAAGCCGGCGACGTTCACCCACGACGAGGTGATCACGCTCTTCCACGAGTTCGGGCACGGGCTGCATCAGCTCCTGACCCGCGTGGACGTCGCCGGCGTGTCGGGTATCCAGGGCGTCGAATGGGATGCGGTCGAGCTTCCGAGCCAGCTCATGGAGAATTTCTGCTGGGAATGGGAGGTGGTGTCGCAGATGACGGCGCACGTCGACACGGGTGAGGCGCTGCCGCCCGAGCTCTTTGCGAAGATGCGGGCCGCGAAGAATTTCCAGAGCGGCATGGCGATGGTCCGCCACCTCGAATTCGCGCTCTTCGACATGCTCGTCCACTCGGCGTTCGATCCGCGCGGAAAGGGGAATCTCCGCAGTCGGTGCTGGACGCGGTCCGCGCCGAGGTGGCCGTAGCCCCCCGCCCTTCGTACGACCGGTTCATCCAGTCGTTCGGCCACGTCTTCGCCGGCGGCTATGCCGCCGGGTATTACAGCTACAAGTGGGCGGAGGTCCTCTCCGCAGACGCCTACAGCCTCTTCGAGGAGGCCGGAGTGCTGTCGCCGGCCGCCGGGGCCCGGTTCCGGGACGAAGTGCTGGCCCGCGGAGGCAGCCGGGCGGCGATGGAGTCGTTCGTGGCCTTCCGCGGCCGGGCCCCACAACTGGACGCGCTTCTGCGGCATAATGGCATGATGACATCGGCATAAGGAGGGGCCATGAGTCAGGCGACGAAGCGAAGCGCGATGGCGTGCGGCCTGGTCGCTGCGATTGCGACAGCGGGTGTCGCTGCCCAGGCGCAGCAGGTCTACCGATACATCGACAAGGACGGCCACGTCGTCTACTCCGACCGGGTGCCGCCCGGCGACTCGAAGGATGTCCAGTCGAAGCGCGTCGGCGCCAACGTGATCGAGAACAATGCAGTGCCCCTCGCCGCCCAGCAAGCGCAGGAGCGCTTCCCGGTCAAGCTCTATACGTTTTCATGCGGCGAGGTCTGCTCGAGTGCCGAGGCGCTGCTCAACCGCCGCGGCGTGCCGTTCTCGATCATCAACGTCGAAACGCCCGAAGGCGCCGAGCAGCTTTCGCAGATGACGGGCGAACTGCGCGCTCCCGTGCTGCAGGTCGGTGACAAGACCTTCATCAAGGGCTACAGCGAGAGCCAGTGGCAGGCGGCACTCGACCAGGCCGGCTATCCGAAGACCCCTGTACCTCGCCGCGCCCCTGCGGGACGCGCGCCGCCCGAGCCCGTCGCCGCGACGACCCCCGCGGAGCCCGTGCAGGCCGTAACCGCTCCGGGCGGGTATCCGAAGCAGTAGCCCCCGCGACGCGCTAGGCCGGATGGCCCTTGCGAGGCAAGGGGCGAGGGTCCTGCGGGCCGCAGCCCGGGCGCCTGGCCTGGGCGTTCGCTATTGGCAAAGGGTTCCTCCAGCCGCCGCAAATGGGAAGCGCGTAATCTGCTTTGACTGAGCCACCGCAGGCAGACCGCCTGCGCCATTGGTCGAATAGGCAAATGTCGCATCGTTGCCGTCGGCGAAGGTCAGCGTTGCGGTTCCGACCTGGACCTCCACCAGCTTGGTCGGATCGAACGCGTCGAACCGCGGCCCCGCGGTCCGGTACAGCGTTCCCATGTAGACATTGCTCGCGCCAACGCGGGGCGCCAGCGCCGAGAGCCACAGCGGTGCACCATCGACGTCGTAGGTGTACCAGGTCGCGAAAATGCTGTCGCCCTGATGCGCAAGGTTGATTCCCCAGCCCGGCTCCGCCCCGTTGGCCGCCCACCACAGGTCCTGGTAGTTCGTGGCGCCGGCGAAGTTCGGCGTGCTCGCACTGTAGGTGCAGGTCGGACTTGGCCCGGTCCCGAGGTCGAAGCGCGCGATTGACTTGGCTCCCGGCGTGGCATTCACCGTATAGGCGAAGCTGCCATTGTTGGCGTCGGTGAAAGCGAGCGTTCCGTTGCCGATCAGCGCCGGCGTCGCGGAGCCGGCGAAGGCGCTGAACGGCGGTCCGCTGTCGACGTAGATCGGGCCGCTGTAGGTGTTCCCCGCCGGCGCGGTCCGGTTGCCGAGCATCGACAGCCACCAGGCCCTGCCGGCCGTGTCGTAGGTGTACCAGGTGGCGAACACCTGATCGCCTTGGTGCGCGAAGTTGATCCCCCAGCCGGATTCGGCGCCGCCTGCCGCCCACCATAGCCCCTGGAAGTTGAGCGCGGAAACTCCCAGGCCGGCGGCTGTCCGCACGGCGGCGCCCGCATCGACCATGCCCGCGCCGCAGGTCGTCGTCGTGCACCCGCATTCGAGCTGGTCGATAGGGTTGCCGGAGGCGTCGTATTGCGGCGCGGTGCACGCGGGGACCCCCGCGCCGGTTGTAAAGGGCCGGGCGGTGGCCTGGAGCATCTGCCTCGCCTGCTGCGGCGCGAGGCCGCGCTGCGCGGACATCATGAGCGCGAGGGTGCCAGCGACGAGCGGCGCCGAGAAGCTGGTGCCGAGCGACGCGTTGAACGCTGTCCGTATAGATAGGGGCTGCCGGAACCGTGGCGCCGGAATTCGACGTCGTCAGGATCGGATACAGGCAAGGGGAACCGGCTGCCGTGTTCACGCAGTTGCCGGCCGGCGCGCTGATCGCGATCTCGGGCCCGAGGTTGGAAAAGCCGACCTTGGTGCCGGCGTGGCGCAATCCCGCCACCGAGATCACTCCGACGCAATCCGCGGGCGCGGTTACCGCATGGCCCGCCCCGTTTCCCGCCGCAGCGACGATCGCCGTACCCGCCGAGAGGATTTCGTTGACCGTCTGCTGATACGCAGCGGTGCACGCCCCGTCACCGCCGAGGCTCAGGTTGATCACCTGCGCCGGATAGGGATTGGCCGGCACCCCGGGGACGCTCAGGCCCGCAGCCCAGCGCATGCCGGCGATAATGTCCGAATCGTAGCCGAAACACTTGCCGAGCACGCGCACGGGCAGCACTCGGATATTGCGCCCGACGCTCGCCATGCCGATGCCATTGTTGGTGAGCGCCGCGATCAAACCGGAGACCTGCGTGCCGTGCCAGGAGCTGTCCTCGGGCGAATCTGTGCACTGATAGAATGGGCCGCCGACTTGCGACAGCTCTGCCTGCGTCACCCAGTCTCCCGGATCGGACGCATCGGCGTCCCGACCGTCGCCATCGTTCGCGATGACGGGATCGCTGACCATGTCGTAGCCAGGAAGGAGATTGCCGCCGTTATTCACGGGCAGCAGATCGGGGTGATCGAAGCGCACACCTGTGTCGACGACCGCCACGACAACGTTCGGCGTGCCGGTGGTCACGTCCCACGCGGGCTCGACGTTGATCGACGACGCGATGACGTTCGTCGGCGCGCGCAGGTACCACTGCCCGACCGCCGGACCGTTCCCTGGAACACCGTCGGCGTACAGCGGATCGTTCGGCGCGGCAACGATACGCCGGCGACCGTCGGGCACCGCGTATTCCACGTCGCCCTGCTGCGCGAGGCGCCGGGCCAGCTCCTCCGACGTCAACCCGGCGGCCAAGACGACCTGCGCGTGATCGGAGAGCGCCGCGCCGCCGACGAGGGCGAGCCCCACCCGCAAGCCCAGCGCACTCGCGCGGGCCGCCGGTTCCTGGCCGGCCGGCAGCGCCGTCTGGCCGAGCAATGGCGAGCCCGCCTTGAATTTGACGATGACCCGCGCACTCGCCCCGGTCGAGGCTGCGACGGTCTGGGCTTCGAGGTCGAGCGGGATCGGTGACAGCGCGATGGCGCACAATAGGGCCGCCCAGAAGGCGCTTGGACATCTCAATGGTTTCTCCCCGGCAACGAAGTTTGGCGAAGTGACACGCGGCTATCCGACCGCCGCCGCGTCCAGTCGTTCGCGATCCGGTGTGTAACAAAACATGGCATTGTCTTTACGTCGCATGATCTCATTCCGATCATTGGCGGCTTCCCCGCGGCGATCGCCGAAGTCCGACGGCGCCGGAGCGATTTTGTGATGCGATCCCGGGTCGAGGCGCGGGTCGGCGCTCTGCCCGCCGGAATGCGGCCCCTGCGGCGAACCCACGCTCCTTCGCGGCCACGCTAGCGCACATGCCAGCCACAAGAAAACTCGTCCTCGGAACCCTTTCCCTGGCCGCAGTGGCGGTTGCGGTGGCGGTCGCGTTCCAGCTGGTTCACGGCTCGAAGGCCGCCACGCAACAGGGCGTGCCGGCCGTCCCGGTCACCGTGGCGACGGTCGCTCAAAGAACGGTGCCCTTCCGCCTCCTGGCCATCGGCAATGTCGAGCCGTACACGTCCGTCGCGGTCAAGGCACGCGTCGATGGGCAGATCGTCGCGGTGGGCTTCAAGGAAGGCGATGAGGTCCGGCAGGGCGCGACGCTGTTCGAGATCGATCCGCGCCCCTTCGCCGCCGCGCTCAGGCAGGCGCAGGCGAATCTGCAGAAGGACAAGGCGCTCCTCGATCGTGCCAACGAACAGGAGAAGCGCTACAAGGACCTACTGCAGAAGAATTTCATCTCGACGGATGCCTACGAGCAGGTTCGGACCAACGCCGAGACCGCCGCGGCGACGGTCGCCGCCGACGATGCCGCGATCGAGAGTTCAAAGCTGTCGCTCGACTACTGCACGATCCGATCACCCGTCACCGGTTACGCGGGCCGGATCCTGATCCAGCAGGGCAATCTGGTGAAAGCCAACGACACCAACCCGCTGGTCACGATCAATCAGGTGGTCCCGATCTACGTGTCGTTCTCGGTTCCGGAACAGGACATCGCGGAGATCCGCAAGTACCGGAGCGAAGGTGTGCTTCGCGTCGAGGCCGGCTTCGTCAATTCCCGGGGGCTTACGAGCGGCACGCTCGCCTCCATCGACAACAGCGCCGATACCGCCACCGGCACGATCCGGCTGCGCGCCGAGTTCGCGAATCTCGACAAGGCGCTGTGGCCCGGCCAGTTCGTCAACGTCAGGGTGACGCTCTACGAGCAGAAGGACGCGATCGTGGTGCCGTCGGCCGCGCTCGAGAACGGCCCCAGCGGTCAATACGTGTTCGTCGTGAAGCCTGACCTGACCGTCGAGCTGCGCGAGGTGAAGGTCGCTCGCACCGACGGCGAAGACACCATCGTCGCGAGTGGACTCAAGCCCGGGGAAAGCATCGTCACGACGGGCCAGCTGCGCCTCGCTCCGGGCGTGCGCGTCAATCCGGGCACGAGCGGCGGGGCCTCGTGAACATCGCCGAACTCTTCGTCCGGCGCCCGGTGATGACCGTGCTGGTCATGACCGGCATTCTGATCTTCGGCATCGTCGGCTACCGCCTGCTGCCGGTCAACGCGCTGCCCAACGTCGACTTCCCGACGATCCAGGTCCAGGCGAGCCTTCCCGGCGCGAATCCCGAGACGATGTCCTCCGCGGTGGCGACCCCCCTCGAGAAGCAGTTCTCGACGATCGCCGGCGTCGACTCGATGACGTCGGTGTCGACGTCCGGGCAGGTCACGATCACCCTGCAATTCTCGCTCGACCGCAACATCGATGCCGCCGCGCAGGACGTCCAGTCGGCGATCGCCGCCGCTGCACGCCAGCTGCCGTCGTCGCTGCCGAATCCGCCGACGCTGCGCAAGGTCAACCCGGCCGATTTCGCGATCCTGCTGCTCGCCCTGACGTCGGAGACCCAGCCGCTGTCGGTCGTCGACGACTACGGCGAGAACCTGCTCGCGCAGCGGCTTTCGACGGTCAGCGGCGTCGCGCAGGTCCAGGTGTTCGGATCGCAGCAATACGCGGTGCGCGTCCAGCTCGACCCCAATCGGCTTGCCGCGCGCGGCATAGCACTGACCGACGTCGAAACGGCAATCGGCAATGCGAACGTCAACCTGCCCACGGGGACGCTCTACGGGCAGCAAAAAGCCACTTCAGTCCAGGCGACAGGCCAACTCACCAACGCGCAGGCATACGCGCCGCTGATCGTCGCCTACCGCAACGGCGCGCCCGTGCGTCTCGCGGAACTGGGGCAGGTGTTCGACAGCGTGCAAAACGACAAGGTTGCCGCGTGGTACAACGGCACGCGCGGCGTCGTGCTCGCGGTGCAGCGCCAGCCAGGCACCAACACGATCGAGATCGTCGACGCGATCAACAGGATCCTGCCCACGTTCGAAGCCCAGCTCCCGCCGTCGATCAAGCTCTCGACGCTCTACGATCGCTCGCAGTCGATCCGCGCGTCGGTGCGCGATGTGCAGCTCACGCTGCTCCTCGCGCTTTCCCTGGTCGTCGCCGTGATCTTCGTGTTCCTGCGCAGCGTCTCGGCAACGATCATCCCGAGTCTTGCGCTGCCGCTGTCGCTGGTCGGCACCTTTGCGGTGATGTACCTGTTCGGCTACAGCCTCGACAACCTATCGCTGATGGCGCTGACCCTCTGCGTCGGATTCGTTGTCGACGATGCGATCGTGATGCTGGAAAACATCACGCGGCACATGGAGATGGGCGCTTCGCGGATGGAGGCGACCCTCGTCGGGGCGAAGGAGATCGGATTCACCATCGTGTCCATGACCCTTTCACTCGCTGCGGTGTTCATCCCCGTGCTTTTCATGGGGGGCATACTCGGCCGGCTGCTGAAGGAGTTCGCGGTCACGATCGTCGTCGCCGTGCTGATTTCGGGATTCGTCTCGCTGACGCTCACGCCACTGCTGTGCAGCCGCATGCTCAAGCTGGAGCGCGGCGAGCAGCATGGGCATCTCTACGCGCTGTCCGAGCGCGCCTTCGACGCGGTGCTCGCGGCATACCGCGCGAGCCTCGCATGGGCGATGCGCCATCGACGTGTCACGCTGGGCGCGTTCGGCGCGATTTTCGTGGGCACGTGCCTGTTTTTCTACGGAATGCCAAAGGGCTTCCTGCCGAGCGACGATGTCGGCCAGATCTTCATCATCACCGAAGCGGCCCAGGACATCTCCTTCGACGCGATGTCGAACCTGCAGCGCCAGGTCGCCGAAATCGTGCGCGAAGATACGCACGTGCAGGGCGTGATGTCGTTCGTCGGCGTCGGTGGACCGAGCCAATCGCTCAACAGCGGCCGCCTGTTCGTTACGCTGAAACCTCGCGCCGAGCGACCCTCCGCCGACGCGATCGTCCAGGAGCTGCGGCCCAAGCTGATGCGCGTGCCTGGCATCAAGGCCTACGTGCAGAACATTCCGGCGATCCGCATCGGCCTTCTCACCAAGAGCGCCTACCAGTACACGCTGCAGGACACGGACACCGACGAGCTCTACCGCTGGGCGCCGCTGGTCGAGGAGAAGCTGCGGGCGCTGCCCGGCCTCATCGACGTGACGAGCGATCTGCAGATCACGCAGCCGCAGGTGACCGTCGAAATCGACCGCAACAAGGCGTACGCGCTGGGCGTGTCCGCGCAGGCCATCGAGAACACGCTCTACGACGCCTACGGCTCGCGGCAGGTTTCGACGATCTATGCGCCGACCAACCAGTATTGGGTCGTGATGGAGCTCGAGCCGCGCTACCAGGCCGATCCGTCGGCGCTGGCGATGCTCTACGTGCGCTCGAACACCGGCGCCCTCGTCCCTCTCAACGCGCTGGCGACCCTCAAGCCCACGATCGGGCCGCTCGCGATCACGCATCTGGGCCAGCTTCCGTCGGTAACGATATCGTTCGACCTGAAGCCGGGCGTGTCGTTGTCGCAGGCGCTCGCCGAGATCCGGCGGACGACGGCGGGCATGCGACTGCCCGCGACGATCATCGGCACGTTCCAGGGCGCGGCGCAGGCGTTCCAGGCGTCACTGCAGGGCATGGGCGTGCTGCTCGTGCTCGCGATCTTCGTGATCTACCTCGTGCTCGGCATCCTCTACGAGAGCTTCATCCATCCGCTGACGATCCTGTCCGGGCTGCCCACCGCCGGATTCGGCGCGCTGGTCACGCTCTGGCTGTTCGGCATCGACCTCAACATGTATGCGTTCGTCGGCATCATCATGCTGGTCGGCATCGTCAAGAAGAACGCGATCATGATGATCGACTTCGCGATCGAAGGAGCGCGCAAGGAGCACAAGGCGCCCGCCGACGCGATATTCCAGGCATGCGTCACCCGCTTCCGTCCGATCATGATGACCACGATGGCAGCGCTGATGGGTAGCCTGCCCATCGCGCTGGGGCTCGGTGCGGGCGGCGAGGCCCGCCGTCCGCTCGGACTCGCGGTCGTCGGCGGGCTGGTCGTGTCGCAGATGCTGACGCTCTACATCACCCCCATCATCTATCTGTATTTCGAGCGTCTGCGGAGCTGGCGCGCGACGCACGGCGCGCGCGTGGTACCGACGCACGCGCCGGCGGACTGATTCCAGGATCGGATCGGGTGAACACGATTTACGTCAGCGCTCGCGCACCGAGCCGGCCAAGTTGTCGTGCATGAAGATCGCCACCTGTAACTTGCACACGCGTCCAAGCGGTTCCAACGGTTTCGCCGCTTCGCCTCACCTACCTGTTTTTCTTAGAAAAATAATCCAAGGAGGTTGATGCGCGTCCAGAGGCAGCATATCCTTTCTGTGTCCATAGCTGTGTATACAACATCACGGCAGCCGGATATACAGAAGCGTATAGACGAGCCATGCTCCAAGAATATTTCGATATGCGGTGCCGCTCCTTCACAAATTGCGACCATCCGAATACTGCGGATATCGCGTATGCAGACATATCTTCTACCTACTACCCCTTTTTACAGCTGATCATCGACGTGGTGCCTACTGTAACGCCGGAAAATATCAAGACATGGTTTGAGACACAGTCTCTGGCATATCGTCTCGTTGGGTATTCTGAATCGGATGCTTTGCGGCGAGCAATTGGGCGAAGTATTGCTGAGGCCGCAGCGGCTGCACCGTAGGTTTCAAAATTCGAGTCGGTCAGAGCGTTGTGCAATTGTGAGAGCGCTAGCTGTCCGTAAAGCGAAAGCTTTGAAGCTGTGCCCCGAGGTTCGGATTGGCGATGATCCGCCCATTTTGGTAGAGATCCGAAGAGTCAAGCCAGTAGATTCGATTGTCGTGAAGAATCCATATGGAGCGAAATACGGCGGACTTGTTCAGCGCGACGGAAGCAGTTCGTGAACCCGTGATGGTAATGGCGTCGTATCCGTTGAAGGTCGAGTGCTCGACCTTATAGGTGACGAATCCGCCGTCAGCGGCAACCATTTTGTGCGATTCCCATAGATTTGCATAAAACCTGGCCGCCTTATCAAATTCCTGATCCGAAGGAACGATCAGGTCTTCGCCAGGTGTGCCGTAATGCGTGGTGCCAGAGAGTACAGAGATTTGAACGCCCACGTTGACACTACTTGTACCCATTGATCCGTCGGCCCGGACCGTCACGGCGGGCGGATACTTTATCTGGTAGTGACCAGTCTCACTCGTATACGTTTTCCAATTCGACGTATCGACTTGTTGAACTACCGCAACAGGCAGGTCAGTGGTCTCCACGCTCGCTGGTGTTCTGGTCACAAGATACGTCGCTCCGCTCACGACCACTACCAAAAACACACCACCGGAAACGATCCAAAGAATGAGTCTGTTTTGTTGCCACATTCACTTCAGTAAATCACCCCGCCCGCCCTTTGTCGACGCGGATGTCCCCGCGCTTTCCCGCCTCCACCCACGAGCCTAGCGCAGACATAGGTTGCCGGTAGAACGCCAATTCCACCGGTTCACACGAGTTATGCAGGGCAAACCAATTACGTTTGCACTGTGTACGCTAGTACCGAAATGCTTCCAGATTGGCCCAGTGGATCAACGCATGGCATTGGCATGCGGTTGAACGGGGCGGATATTGGGAGTAAGTGGAATTTATCGGTGAACCTGAAAGATGCTTATATAGATGTTCAAGCATCGCCATCAGAAGTAGCGCAGGGTGGAGGGGGCCTACTCGACACATATACATTGGTGAGCGTGGACGCGAGCAATACGCACTACGTTGCTAATGGGGGAATGGTAACTGACTACAGCACCATTATTCTTTATCCAAAAACTGGCCAGGCGCTATGGACAAGAGCATTTCCATTTAGCGAGATGGCGTTCACGTATTTCTTGCAATGCCAATAGGGGATGCATCACTTCTACTACCTCCGCCCCCACCATCGCGTGGGGGTTCTTCTTCGCTGTCGCTCTTCGCTCGATTGACGCCCCGCTCTCACTTGCTCGATGCTGGGAGAGTGCTAGTGTGAAGTAATGAATAAGCGCACGACTGTCGTTTCTCTAACTCTATTTGTAACGCTTCTCTTCCCGTCTCTCGCATCCGCCGCGGCGCTCTCCGCGACACAGATACAAGCAGTACTCTCCCTTCTGCAAGCATTTGGCCTGGATGCTGGAACTATTGCGAACGTACAGTCAGCGCTCGGCGGATCAGGTTCTCCGGCGCCCCAATCAAACTGTCTTACGCTCGAAAACAATCTTTATCTTGACCAGACAGACGCGAACACGAACGGAGAGGTGACCAAGCTCCAGCAGTTTCTTGGAGGACGAGTCACCGGCTACTTTGGGCCGGCAACACTCCTGGCAAGCATCGCACGGCGTTGCTTCTTCGGGAACTCCCGACACCACTGGCTATGGCTACGTGGGACCGACGACAAGAGCGGTAATGTCGTGCGACGCTTCTGCAGCGAGTAGCGCAACATCTGCAACTACAGCGGCTACACCCTCAACAGTCATAACGACTCCCGCAACACCCGCGCAAATTATTTGCCCCGATGGCGAAGTCATTGCCGCAAAACTGCATTGTTTGGCATCTACACCCCTTGTCGACATCAAGGCAAACGGTTCTGACGGGCCAATCACCGTACCCCAAGGAACACCGGTCACAATCTCGTGGACTTCACGAGGAGTAGTTCTGCCTGGTTGCGTTATTACTGGTGGAGGCATAACAGGAAGTGTTGGGACATCTACATCAGGAAACAAGATTGCCGGACCATTTTCTGTCCCCGCCGTCATGATAAATATCCAGTGCTCTGCGCTTGTAGGCAATACCGTTGTTGCCAACGCCGTCGCGGATTCAGTGACAATTCTCACACCGAACCCTGTCCCAGCTTCTGTCGACATCAAAGCAAAAGGGGATTACGACGCGTCCTTCTCTGATGGGCCAATTACCGTGCCCTCGGAGCCGGGGTGGGCGTCAATTTCGTGGACGTCACAGGGAGTGGTGCCAGATAGTTGCATCATTACGGGCGGCCCAGGCGTACTGAGCGGGCCATTAGCGGGCAACGCCGGCCCAACTGGTAGTGTGCGCTTCGATCTCGGTCACACGCCCAGGGTAATGACTCTTAGCTGTGATGTGATCGGCGGCTCTAGAATTTCGGATTCAGTGGAGATCAACTTTTCGGCCACGCCGACACCTGCACCATCTCCTAGTCCAAGTCCTACTCCGTCCCCAGCTCCAGCTCCAACGCCTCCTACCAACATTGTTACTGCGCCACCAAATTCTAGTTGTCCCAGTTCTCCCACAATTACCCTCGCACCCGAGACAGGGAGCAGTTTTGCTAGCTTTGCTATTCAGGGCGACACGATTACATGGCGCATCCCTTCATTCACTAGCAATAAAGTGGTAGCAATTTTGGACATTGCATTGAGCGATCCGTGCGTTCCTTCGAACCAAGTACTCTGGTCTTATGATTCTCCCGGACTTAGAGATACGGGAGTTACCACTCTGTCATCTTTGCACCAGGACGGCCCTGGTTCGGGTGGAGTGGGAGAAGCAGCAATCTTTTCCACAAACCCTGGGCCACAAAGCTTAACGGTTACCGCCGTGGAGCCAGGTGGACGAGCGACCACCAAGACAATTACCGTTCAGATAGTAGCTCTATGACTTCCTTTCCTGGTTGAGATTCCTCATGAACGCCAAATATCTCCAGTACCTCAAACGAAGGATCGGTAGCACTGCCATCGGCGCCTCAACAGCTCGGGGGATGGGGCCGAAAGGCACCATTCAAGCAGCGCGCGCGTATCTGCAAACGATTGACCTTCGACGATTTCGCGTGAAATCCGAACGCGGGTTTTGCCGCGAGCTCGACAAGGCTACCGAAGAGCTCCGTCAACGCTTGCCCAAGAAAGCTCGTCGCTTCGGCAGTTCGCGCAAATTCTTAAACATCTTTCTCCGTGACTGCGTCTACAACCGGTACGTGTGCGACCACTACAACTTGCTCGCGCTCGAACCCTGGCTCGAAGTCCCGCTCGATAGCCAAGTCGGGAATGGCCTGCGCGAATACCTTCCGAACGACAACGTTCCTCGTTGGAAGACAGTGGTGGGCCTCACCCCCGAACAGAACGCCATCTTCCAAGCCCACGCCGCTCGCCTTGCTGCGCGGGAGGGCGTGTGTCGAGCACATCTCTACCTCAAGTTCTGGCGAACAACGGCAAAGTAACAACCTGACAACCCCGGCAAGGTAAACGCGCCGGAAGCGGAATCACCTTCTCAACGCGCATGATCTATAGAGTGATCTCTGTGCGCGGTGCCTTTTGGCGATCCCCACAACGCGGCGCGAACAGCGGTATGATGACGCGCATACCGCCTGGGGTTGCACAAGTTGTACGTCCTAATGGCTGGGGTGAGGATGGGATCGTTCTATTGGAAACTGTGGGTGTTGTCGGTAGCCGTCGGTGGAGCGTTGGCGTTGGTTTTCCAATGGACGTTTGCGCAGACTGACTGGCAGCTCGCGCTACCGGCCATTGTGACGATTGCGCTCATCCTTTCCTTTGTCATTTTGCGGATCACCGGTGAACGCGAAAAGTAACGATGTGGTTGGCTGGCGGAGGCATACGGCCCGCTACATTGGGCTGATCGCGATTCTTGCTGTTGCTGCATGTGCGACAGCGCCTCAAGGGCCTCCTCCGGTGCCGTCGGAACGACCGAAGCCAGCTGCCCCGCCTCCTCCTGCGCCGCCGCCTCCGCCACCGGCCCCAGTGGTGAAGCTGTATGACATCCACACCACGTTTGCCAAACGCGGAGCGGAGCCATCCGGAATGGGCGTGTATACGTACGTATTATTCGGGAAGCGCATCGACAACGACGCTCCGGATCTTCAGCCAATTGTGAAGAAGCGCTACGAGCAACTGCTCTTGGCGATCGCCGCTTCTTCCGAAAGGCTAACGTCATTTGAGGCAAGTGAGCGTTGGCACGACCGTCGAGCGGCCAATCTCTTTTGCATACCGTGGCGGTCGTCCGGTACGTTGCCCAAGTCCCCCTCGGTCGATGATTACAATTCCGCCCTCGCTGATGACTACCTCGGTTTCGCGAAGAGGGCGTTTGTGGGTAGACGCGAAATCATCGATCAACTGCGCGTCAATCCCGGGCCCTTTCTCATTTCCTCGACGGTGCGTCTCACCGAATCCGTCGTGCCGCTACCACTATTGTTTGCTGATCTGAGCGGAACAAATCCCGGCGCGATGAATGAGGTCGTTGCGGCGTACAAGCGGGAACTTGGAGGTGATTTTGCTGGTGTACAGCAATTCAGCTCTGTGCGACTGGCGCTCCTGAATGTCGTGCTCGACTATTCGTCATACGTCGAGGTGATCGCACCGGCAGTTGCCGAGACGATCAAGAAGGCGAAGGGAAAGAGTGAGTAGCGACATCGTCGCTCCGTAACCCGCCTGCAGTTCTCACCCCCACCATCGCGTGGGTTTTTCTTTCCCGCCCTCGATTGACGCTCTGTTCTCACTTGGGTCGGCCTACCGCTAACGCGCATTTCTCGCATTGGTAACGGTAAGATTGCGTTACGCTGTGGGGACGCGTATCAAGCTTGGAGAGGCACATGACCACGACTGTTCAGCACGGCTCGAAGCGTAGTCGCAACTGGAAGATCACTATCGTGATTGGGCTACTCGCTGCGCTCTTTTTCGCGCTGGCACAGCTCTTCAGCGGCGCCAACGCCGCGACGAAGGCGGCGAATGACCTGTGGGTTACCATCAAGAACATTTTTGGCCCGGAACCGCAGCCGCAGGCGTTCGCTCCACCTGGTCAATACGCGGCGGTCGGCTGCGGCGGAAGCACTCCAGCGACCGTCACGTTTGCGTTGCCGGAGCACGCGTACGAGATCCAGCATTCCTGTAAATGGGTCGATCAAAGCAACTTGAAGGCCGCATCGTGCCTGCCTGAAGTTGTGGGTACGACCGTTAGAGCGTCCGGAACCATTGTTGGCCTCGACCGAGACATGATCGGTAACTGCAAAGGCGGCGGACACGGCACACTGACCCTCTCAGGCAGCTATAAGGTGAAGCGTTGATGGCACCGTTGAGGTCGGGTTTTCATCGCACTCTCTCCGCATCAGCAATTACGGCACTCTGCTCCGCCGGCGCAGCGTAACCGCCTGCAGTTCTTCGACCCTCACCATCGCGTGGGGGTTTCTTTTCCCACCCTCGATTGACGCCCCGCGCTCACTTGCCCGTGGTCTGCGCCACCCACCACTCGCGGCCAGCTACTGACGCGTGTCGATGCTGGTTGGTAAAGACCGACCATCCGCAGCGCCCTGTTGGATCCTTCACCTGCCGCGCGCGTACAGATGGCGTAGACTTCGATCGGCTTTGGCAGACGTCACCATGCTGACGAATCCGAACCATACGTACCCGAAGTGCTCGTCAAGGAGATGATCATGTTATCCAGATTGCTTCGTTCTGCCGGAATGGCCGCGTTTGTCGCGGCGAATTGCGCATTCGTGCCCGACGTTTGCGCGCAGGACGACCCGCAAGCACACATCGCCGCCTCCGAGGTGACGCTGTCCAACTTCCTCCGTGATCCCGACATGGGCTGGCTACAGCAAAACTTCAGCCGCGCGAAGGCGGTGATCATCACGCCCCAGATCGTCAAGGCCGGTTTCATCTTCGGCGGCTCGGGCGGGCGGGCGCTCGTGGTCGCGCGCGACCCGACGACCGGCGGATGGGTAGGCCCCGCGTTCTACGTGATGGCGACCGCGAGCGTCGGTTTCCAGGCTGGGATCTCGGTGGCGGAAGGCGTTACGCTGGTGATGACCGAAAAGGGCTTCAACTCGCTGCTCGCGACTTCGTTCAAGATCGGCGGCGACGCCAGCATCGCCGCGGGTCCGGTCGGCGCGGGTGCCCGAAGCGACATCGTGGCCGACCTCATCACCTTCAACCGGGCCAAGGGCGTGTACGGCGGACTGAATCTCGACGGGACCGTGGTCACCCCCTCCGATGACTGGAATGCGTCGTTCTACGGGAAGAAGGTGCTGCCGCCGGACATTCTGGTGCGGACATCGGTCCACAACCCCGCCGCCGACAATCTGCTCGCGCAGGTGAGCGCTGCCGCCCGCAAGAAATAGAATCCGCCAACCTTCCGAGGAGCATGACCCCCCGCCCCTCCGAATCCGGCACGCGTGAATATTCCATTGCGCCGCACAACGCGCGCGCCCTACGATCGCTGCGCACGCGCAGTGCCGCGTTCAAACGCCGCGGCATGTGCATAGCGCGCGGCGGTCTAAGCCGATAGTCGTTCGCACGCTATGATGGAGCGCGGTCCTCGGGGGAAGCAATCGTATGACGTGGTTCGAACACCATGAGCGGAGCACGAAGCTCGCAGCCGCTGCGCGCAAGCGGCTGCATCTCGGTGACGCGCGCAAAGCCGAGCGCCTGTACGGAGAAGCTGCTGCCGAAGCCGAGCGCGCTCTGGCGCTCGTCCCGCCGGAAAGGAAAGTCACCTTCGGGGTGGTCGCAATGCTCGCGCACCGGCTCTGGCGTCGCGCCCGCCGCACCGATAATGCCGCTCGCGTCGCCGCCCTCATGCGCGGCTCGCCGGAACTCTTTCCGGTCACCGTGAGCCCCCTTGACGCCCCCGCCCGCCCTTTGTCGACGCGGATGTCCCAGCTCTCTCCGCCCTAACAGCCGCCATCACTGTCTAAACGTCCGCAGTTCTCTCGACTCGCGGGCAGTCGGCCATCGAGAGCTCCCTAGGCACTGCGGCCCGGCAGCAACATCCCGACCTGGTTGCGATAGCGGCGGTATTGCTCGCCGAACTGCGCGATGAGGTCGCGCTCCTCGAACCAGATGCCGACCAGAATGTAGCCGGTGGTAGCGATCGAAAACAACAGATGGCCGGCGGTCATGACGGGTGCGGCCCAGAAACCGAGCAGCAAGCCCAGATAGAGAGGATGGCGCACATAGCGATAGAGGAGCGGCGTCCTGAACTCCGGCTCTGGAAGCTCACGATCGGCCAGACGCGCGTACACCTGGCGCAGGCCGAAGAGCTCGAAGTGGTTGATGAGAAAGGTGCTGAGCAGCATCACCGCCCATCCGAGCCAGAAGACGGCCCAGAGCAGATCCGCGCCGGTACGGCTCTCGACATTCCAGACGACCGGCTCGGGAATTGGCCGCCACTGCCACAAGATCAGTGCGAGCGCCAGGCTCGCGGCGAGCACGTAGGTGCTGCGCTCCATCGCCGGGGGCACGATGCGCGCCCACCAGCGCTTGAACGAGCGCCGGGCCATCACGCTATGCTGCACGGCGAAGAGGCCGAGCAGGAGCAGGTTCACGACCAGCGCCTCCGCGAGAGGTGCGGGCACACCCGCGTCGATCGACTTCGGCACCAAGACATTACCGACGAAACCGATCGCATACAGAAGTGTCGCCAGGCAGGACGCGTAGGCGACAAGGCCATACAGGAACGAGAAAAAGGCTCCCACTGCAGTCTCCCTTTGATCGCCCGCAAAATTGCGCTGCGCGAGGAAAGGAGTTTAGGAGCCCGATGTGGCGGCGGGATTTCGCCGAGCGGCCAATCTCGTTTCGTTTGTTTCACGCCGACCGCTGTCGCTACGTCGCCCACCCCCGCCAACGCGTGGGGGTTTTCTTTGCTGCCGCTCTTTGCTCGATTGACGCCCCGCTCTCACTTGCTACGATGAAGTGAACATGGATGTAGCCATTCGCGATGGATTAAGTAGTTTGGTGGTGGCTCTTATTAGTTACTACGTTTGGAAAAAGAAGGATGACCACAGATATTACCTTTGGATCACATGGCTTGGCGGCACTTTCGCTGTCTGCAATGCCGTCGATTATTGTATAAGAAGTGTTTTCTCCACATCACTGGAACTCAGGCACATCAGCAGCGTCTTTATGCGTGTGGTTGATGTTGCCTTACTCTTCGTACTGGCGTGGCTATTCTTCTTCGGCGTGATTAGAAGAAAGCGCGGAGGCAACGATCACCCCAACTCACCCCAAGGAGCATGACCCACCACCCATCCATGGCACGCGTGAATATTCCATCGCGCCGCACAATCGCGTGACAGAGGATTGCCTGGTTCAAACTTCGCGGCATGTGGATATAGCCCGGCTGCCTAAGCTCGCTTCCGCTCTCGCGCTGTCATGCGAGTCGGTTGTCCTCGAAGCATTCAAGAAGATCTGGGGCAAGTCATGGGGCGTGCGGATGGAGCACATCCTGCGCAATACGCTCTTCGCGCTCATCGAGTATGGAGACGCGACGCTCCCCGACATCCTGCGATTCCTCAACGACAAGGATTTCCGACAGGACGTGCTCAAGACCGTCACGAACGAGCAGGTGCGCGCGTTCTGGAGCGACGAGTTTGCGCACTTCAACCCCCACTACCGCCAGGAAGCGATCGGGCCGATCCAGAACAAGGTGGGAGCGTTCCTCGCCGATGAGAGACTCCGGGCGCTCCTCACCGGGGACGCCAAAGACCTCTCGGTGCGCCGGCTCATGGACGATGGGAAGATCCTCCTGGTGAATCTCTCGAAAGGTGAGCTCGGCGAAGACAGTGCGAATCTGCTCGGAGCGCTCCTGGTCTCGACGATCTCGCTTGCCGCCTTCAGCCGCGCGGAATTACCTGAGCACGAACGTCGAGAGTTCTTCGTGTACCTCGACGAGTTTCAGAACTTCACGACCTTGGCCGTTGCGAACATGGTCTCGGAGTTGCGGAAGTACCGGGTCGGGCTCGTCCTTGCCCATCAGCACCTCCACCAGCTGGAGCCGGACGTCCGGCATGCCGTCTTAGGGAATGTCGGCACGCTCATCTCGTTCCGCCTTGGAGCCGAAGACGCGCAGGTGATCTCCCGCGAATTCGCGCCGGAGTTCGAGACCGAGGATCTCCTCAACCTCCCGAACTACACGATCTATCTCAAGCTCATGATCGACGGGGCGCCGAGCAGGCCCTTCAGCGCGTCGACGCTTCCACCGTCTGCGATTTGAGGTGGCTTATCGAGCGCAGACGAAGTGAGGGAGAATGACGCGTGGCCTCGCCGTACTGATGCATGAGTGCGAGTCGTGGAATCCGGCGAACGTCTTTGGGCGAGTGCCCCAAGGACGGTAGAGTTGTGTCCATAGATGTGTCCAACTGCATGCTGATACTATTAAATAGATAATAATTACAATAAGTTAGTTTGACAATGAAAATAGCCACCTGGAACGTCAACTCGCTCACCGTCCGGCTCCCGCGGCTTCTCGAATGGCTGGCGGCCGCGCAACCCGACATCGTCTGCCTGCAGGAAACCAAGATCGAGGACGCCAAGTTTCCGCGCCTCGAGCTGGCGGCCGCGGGTTATGCGGCGATCATTGCGGGGCAGCGAACGTACAACGGCGTCGCGCTGCTCGTCCGCGACTCTCTCGCCCCGGCGACCGACATCGTGACGGCGCTGCCGGGCTTCGCCGACGAGCAGAAGCGTGTCATCGCGGCGACCGTCGCTGGCATGCGCGTGGTCTGCTTGTACGTGCCGAACGGACAGGCGGTCGACTCCGACAAGTATCGCTACAAGCTCGACTGGTGCCGGTGCGCGACCGCGTGGCTCGAAAACGAGCTCGAGCGGCACCCGATGCTCGTGGTGGCCGGCGACTTGAACATCGCCCCCGAGGATCGCGATGTCCACGATCCCGAACTGTGGCGCGGGCAGGTGCTGTTCTCGGACCCGGAGCGCGCGGCATTTCGCAATTGGCTGGCGCTCGGATTGAAGGACAGCTTCCGGCTCTTCGAACAGCCGGACAAGGCGTTCAGCTGGTGGGATTACCGTCAGCTCGCGTTCCCGAAGAACCGCGGGCTGCGCATCGACCACATCCTGCTGTCTGCGGCGCTGGCAGCGAAGTGCGTGGCCTGCCGCATCGACCGCAACGCGCGCAAGGGCGAAAAACCATCCGACCACGCGCCGGTGATCGCCGAGCTGTCAGCCTAGGACGGTGTCACGCGCTTTCGCGCCCACCCTTCTTGAGGTCCGGCTCGAGTCCGAGCTCCTGGATTTTCCGCGTCAGCGTATTGCGGCCCCAGCCGAGCCACTGCGCGGCTTCCATTCGGTGACCCCCGGTGTGCGCAAGCGCGCGCAGGATCAGCGTCCTCTCGAATTCCCGTTCGAGCCGATCGCCCACCGCGCGCTCGCCGCGGGTGAGCGCCTGGGCGAGCTCACGGTCGAGCGCCTGGCACCAGCCGGACTCGCCGGCGCTCTCTTTCCCCGCTCCTGCCGGTGCAGCGCGTACTTCGGGAGGGAGGTCCGCAACGCCGACCCGCTGGCCAGGCGCCATCACCGTGAGCCAGTGACAGATGTTCTCGAGCTGACGCACGTTGCCGGGAAACGGGAACGCCGCGAGCGCCTTCAGCGCGTCGTCGGCCAGGATCTTCGGCTCGACCGCCAGCTCGCGAGCGCTCTTCTGCAGGAAATGCCGGGCGAGGGGTGCGATGTCCTCCGCGCGTTCGCGCAGCGGCGGCAGGCGCAGCCGCACCACGTTCAACCGGTGCATCAGGTCTTCGCGGAACAGCCCCTGACGCACCCGGTCCTCGAGATTCTGGTGCGTCGCCGCGATCACGCGGACATTGGCCTTGAGCGGCGCGTGACCGCCGACGCGGTAATACTCGGCGTCGGAGAGCACCCGCAGGAGCCGGACCTGCAGATCGGGCGGCATGTCGCCGATCTCGTCCAAGAACAGCGTGCCGCCTTCAGCCTGCTCGAAGCGACCGCGGCGCGAACTCTGCGCGCCGGTGAACGCGCCGCGCTCGTGGCCGAAGAGTTCGGATTCGAGCAGGTCCTTGGGAATGGCCGCCGTGTTGATCGCAATGAACGGACCTGCGGCACGCGGGCTGTGCCGATGCAGCGCGCGGGCAACGAGCTCCTTGCCCGTGCCCGATTCGCCGGTGATCATCACCGTCGCATTCGACTGCGATAGCCTGCCGATCGCGCGAAAGACCTCCTGCATCGCCGGCGCCTGGCCGAGTATCTCCGGCGCTTCGGCCGTCGCTATGGCGGTATCCGCGAGCGACCGCGTCTCGGCGCTCGCGCGGCGGATGAGCGCGAGCGCGTGGTCGACGTCGAAGGGTTTCGGCAGATATTCGAAGGCGCCGCCCTGGAAGGACGCGACCGCGCTGTCGAGATCGGAGTACGCAGTCATGATGATCACCGGAATCTGCGGATAGCGCTCCTTCATCTTGTTCAGCAGCGCGAGGCCCGACTCGCCCGGCATGCGGATGTCGGAGATCAACACCTGCGGCTCGCTCACCGCGAGCGCCTGCAGCACCTCGTAGGCCGAGGCGAACGACTTGTACGCAATGCCCTCGCGGGCGAGCGCCTTTTCCAGCACCCACCGGATCGAGCGATCGTCGTCGACGATCCACACGGGCTTCATCGCCGTCGTCCGGGGCGGTTCATGCGCAAAGGCGTGCATCCATGTCCTTTCAAGCAATCATGCGCCGGCACGCACGAACTCCAGCGGCAGCAGAATCGTGAACACCGTGCGCCCCGGCACGCTGTCGCAATCGATCGTCCCGTTGTGTTGCGCAATGAACGTCTGCGCGAGCGTGAGACCGAGCCCGGTGCCGCCTTCTCTGCCGGAGACGAGCGGATAGAAGATCCGGTCGCGGATCGCGTCGGGAATGCCCGGCCCGTTGTCGACGACCGACAGCGAGAGCGCGAGTCGGTGGCGCTTCTTGGCGAGCGTCACATAGCGGGCAACCCGCGTCACGAGCTCGACTCGCGGATCGGCGGTCGTGCCCGCGAGCGCCTGCGCGGCGTTGCGCACGATGTTCAACACCGCCTGGGTGAGCTGCTCCGGGTCGGCCTCGAACTCGGGCAGGCTCGCGTCGAAATCCGAGACGATCGTCACTTGCGGAAATTCGGCCTGCACGACGCCTTTCACCCGCACGAGGATCTCGTGGATGTTGGTCCGGCGGTAGGTCGGCAGGCGATGCGGCGTGAGCAGGCGGTTGACGAGCGACTGCAGACGATCGGCTTCGCCGATGATCACTTGCGTGTACTCGATCAACGGCGGGCGGTCGAGCTCGCGCTCGAGCAGCTGCGCCGCTCCACGGATCCCGCCCAATGGGTTCTTGATCTCGTGCGCGAGGCTCCGGATCAGTTCGCGATTCGCCTGCTGCTGCTCGAGGAGGCGTTCCTCGCGGGCGATCTTCAGTTGCTGGTCGATGTGGCGAAATTCGAGCAGCAGCGCCGCGTCGCCCACGTCGACCGGCGAAACCGTGCATGTCAGGTGCAGCTTCACCTTGCCGTTGACGCCGAGCTCGAGCTCCTGCTCCGTGTAGGTTGCGCCACCGGCGACGGCCTTGTCGATCGCGCCGTTGAGACTCGACGCGTCGGCGAAGATCTCCGCTGCCTTGTGTCCGACGAGATGCTTGCGCGATAGCTCGAACAGGTTCTCGGCGGCGGGATTCGCATAGACGACTGTTCGCTCACGGTCGAGCAGGAGCACCGCGGTAGCGAGCATTTCCAGACCCGGATGCGTGCCCCTGGTCTCGTCGCGAGCGAAGGAGTGCAGGAAGCGGGGTTTCACGTTCAGGGCAAGGGCGGAGCGCAAAGGGGACGGCGTGCAAATGGAAACGCCGGTTACCTTAGCAATATCCGCGCCCGCATCGTGCCGCGATGCGCCGTCGGCGGCTCTCACTTGCTGACAGAAAGCTCCTTCTTCAGCGCTTCGACATTGCGCTCGTGCACGTTGACCGCCTCCTGCAGCTTGCCGATTCGAGTCCGGTATTTCTCGACATCCGAACGCTCCTCCGGCAATGCGCTCGGCGCGCCCCCGGCGTAGGCGGCGCGCGCCTCGGAGAGAAGTTTTTCCTCGGTCGCGAGCTCGTCGGAGAGCACCTTGCGGCGCATGTCATCGCGGCCTTTCTGCGTGGCCGAATCGACCCGTGGAAATCCGGCCGGCGAAGGCGACGGCGCCGTGCTGATCCGGCGGTCGGCCTTGTCCTGCACCTCGGCTTCAGCGCCGGGCACGTTGAAGTACGACGAGTCGCCGGACTCGGTGCGGCATCGGTACAAGCCCCTCGTGCCACTGACAAAGATCGGCTTGTTCACGCAGCCCGACTCCTTTGCCTTTTCCGACACCGTGACCGCAGCAGCCGGGAATGCGCACGTCACCGCGCAGCAGATCGTTGCGTGAGCGCACCATCGAACAGCGCGGCGGCGCCGCGGCGATCCCGGAACAAGCATCATGCCGCGAGTGTATTGTTTTCGTCACTCACAAGCAAAAGGGGCGTGCCCGCGGCGCGCCCCTTCGTTCGCCGGCCGGCGAAGCATGTCACAAGCTGTAATACATGTCGTATTCCACCGGGTGCGTCGTCATCCGGAAGCGCGTGACTTCCTCCATCTTGAGCGCCATGTAGGCGTCGATCATGTCGTCGGTGAACACGCCACCCTTGGTGAGGAACGCGCGGTCGCGATCGAGATGGTCGAGCGCCTCGTCGAGCGACGCGCAGGGGTGCGGCACCTTGGCTGCCTCTTCCGGCTCGAGGTCGTAGAGGTTCTTGTCCATCGGATCGCCGGGATGAATCTTGTTCTGCACGCCGTCGAGGCCCGCCATCAGCATCGCGGCGAAGCCGAGGTACGGATTGCAGGTCGGATCCGGGAAGCGCACCTCGATGCGGCGCGCCTTCGGGCTCGACACGTAGGGAACGCGAATCGCGGCCGAGCGGTTGCGCGCTGAATAGGCGAGGTTGATCGGCGCCTCGAAGCCGGGCACGAGCCGCTTGTACGAGTTGGTGCCGGGGTTCGTGATCGCGTTCAGCGACTTCGCGTGCTTGATGACGCCGCCGATGTAGTAGAGCGCGAACTCGGACAGTCCTGAGTAGCCGTCGCCAGAGAACAGGTTCTTGCCGTCCTTCCATACCGACTGGTGGACGTGCATCCCCGAGCCGTTGTCGCCCACGATCGGCTTCGGCATGAACGTCGCAGTCTTGCCGTATGCATGGGCAGTGTTGTGCACGGCGTACTTCAGCCGCTGCAACCAGTCCGCGCGCTGAACGAGCGGCGCGAACTTGGTGCCGATCTCGTTCTGCCCGGCGGCGGCGACCTCGTGATGATGGACCTCGACCTCGACTCCCATCTGCTCGAGCGCGAGGCAGATCGCCGAACGGATGTCCTGCAGCGAGTCGACGGGCGGAACCGGAAAGTAACCTCCCTTGACGGCGGGGCGGTGTCCCATGTTGCCGCCTTCGAACTTCTCCGCCGATGACCACGGCGCCTCGCTCGAAAAGATCTTGCAGTAGCTGCCCGACATGTCGACCGACCATTCGACGGCGTCGAAGATGAAGAACTCGGGCTCCGGTCCGAAATACGAGACGTCGCCGAGCCCGGTCGATTTGAGATAAGCCTCGGCGCGCTTGGCAAGCGAGCGCGGATCGCGTTCATAACCCTTGCCGTCCATCGGCTCGATCACGTCGCAGGTGATGTTGAGCGTCGTCTCGTCCATGAACGGATCGATGTAGGCGCTCGTCGGGTCGGGTATCAGCAGCATGTCGGACGCCTGGATCCCCTTCCATCCCGCGATCGACGATCCGTCGAATGCGTGACCGCTTTCGAACTTGTCCATCCCCATCACCTTGGAAGGCACGGAGACGTGCTGTTCCTTGCCGCGGGTATCGGTGAAGCGGAAGTCGACGAACTTGACCTCCTTCTCTTTGAGCATCTTCAGTACGTCGGCGGGGGTGGCCATGCGAATCTCCTGGACGAAACGAGGATTGACTACTGCGTTGCAAAAAACAGCGGAAAGCCAATAGCGATAACTATGCCATAGTCCGAGGGCTCGGAAATCCGTGTCCGGCGAGGCGGTTGGGCCCACGCTGCCCGTTTAGGCTTGATCTATCGCACCAAGATGGGGCATGCTGGGGCGGCGCGGAATCTATTGGTGCAGGCGAAGCCGCTTTCTTCGACAATGTGTTGATGCACCGCGTCAAATCGGCGAACACTGGTCGTTCCCGGGTAAGGCCCCCATGGGTCGAGGGTCGGTCTATGCTTTTAAGTCTATGATTTTATTGTTTTAATCTTTAGATGCCCACCACGAGTGTCGCACTATCGTGGTGCAATCCGGACCTGATTCAGGGATAGAACATGTAAAGCCGGTAACCTGCCTGGACGGTTGCGCTCGCGTCAATAAACAGCTTGATCGGGACCTCCGCGTTGGGCGCGATGCCGTTCCCGATGTCCGCCGTTCCTCCCGCATAGTCCGCCGGTCCGAGTGCGCGCCGCACGACGACGTTGTCGCTCGCGTCGGTCAGCGTGAGTTCGAGATAGGGATACGCAAGAGGCCAAGCCGCGTGGCTGCGCACATTCGCCGTGAGAATCAGCAGTCCCTTGTGCGCGGGATCGGCCTGGAGATCGGACGATTCGATCGAAAGGTAATTCATCGCGACGTCTCGCAGCGGCCGGATCGCGCAAGCCGCGGCGTCGCAGAGCTGCGTCAGCAGCGGCTTTCCGGCCGGCCAGTACGCGGCGAGCGCGTCGCGATAATGGAACAACGTCTGCGCGACGAGCAGCAGCAGCAGCAGCGGTATCGCGATCCCGTAGAGCGCCCCCCAGGAGCGCCGTTTGTGTTTCGCGTTGGCCCACGCGAACCGTTCCTCATACGCAATCTCGGTCACGCCCTCGTCGCGTGCCGTCTCCGTCGCGAGCACGGGCTCGGGCTCCCCAACGGGCTCGAGTGCCTGCGCATTGCGGAGCGTCACCGTTGGCGGTCCGAGCGCCGCCTCGTCGTCGCCGGCCTCGTCGCGCAGATCGTCCTGTCGACGTGGGGAGAGCGACACCATCGCGGCGTTGCCGTCGAACACCGTTTTGCAGTGGCCGCAACGCACCTGCCCCGCGCGCATCGCAAGCTGTTGCGAGGTCACGCGGAACACCGTTTTGCAGCCGGGACAGCGGGTATATTCTTCTTCGGGCATCGCGAGCGCCGTTCCAGCGGAGTCGGCGCGGATTCGAACATCGGCCAGTCGAGATCGGTTCAGGCGGCAGTCGATGGCTCGCTGCGCACTCCGGCCAGAGCGACCCACCCGTCGTCGCCAACCCTCCAGACCCCAATGATAAACCACGGTGCATAGGCGGCGGCGACGCTCGCGCCCTGCTCGGTCAGGATGCCCGACAGCACAATGCGCCCGCCGGGACGCACGCGCGCCGCCAGCGCGGGCGCAAGAACGACCAGCGGGTTCGCGAGAATGTTGGCGACGACGACGTCGAATGTTTCATCGGCGGCGGTCGTCGGTGCATTCGCCGTCCGAAACGTCGCGGCGGCGCCGTTCGCCGCCGCATTTACCGTGCTCGCCGCGATGGCCTGCGGGTCGATGTCGATGCCGACGACGCGGCCCGCCCCGAGCTTCGCCGCCGCGATCGCGAGAATCCCCGAGCCACAACCGTAATCGAGCACCGCCTCGCCTGGCCGGAGCTCGCGCGCGAGCCATTCGAGGCATAGCCGCGTCGTCGGATGCGAGCCGGTGCCAAACGCGAGACCCGGATCGAGGCTCACGTTGATCGCGTCGCGGTCGACGGGCTCGCACCATGAGGGAACGATCCACAGTCGTTCGGCGATCCGGATCGGCGCGAACTGCGCCTGCGTCCGCAGCACCCAGTCCTCATCGGCGAGGACCTCCATCTCGATCTGCGGAACCGCGAAACCGAGACGCGCGCCGGCATCCGCCAAGGTCGCCTCGACATCGACATCGGTCCGAAAGAGCGCGGTCAGCCGGCAGATGGGCCAAAGGTCGGCTGCTGGAGCGCCGGGCTCGTCGTAGAGCGCGCGCTCGTCCGCACTTCCGGCACGGGGGTCGGCGACATCGATCGACAGCGCGCCGGCCCCGAGCAGCGCGTCGCTCCATGCTTCGGCTGCAGCGGCATCGGTATCGAAGCGAAGCGCTAGATACGCCACGATCTCCCTCGCCGCCGCGATAACGAAACTCGCCCTTCCCCGGCGCCGTCAGCCCGCGAGCTTGCGCTTCGCGAGTCGTTCCTCCAGATAGTGGATCGACGTCCCGCCGCGAAGGAATTTTTCGTCCAGCAAGAGCTCCTGATGCAGCGGGATGTTCGTCTTGATGCCCTCGATGATCATCTCGGACAGCGCGATTCGCATGCGCGCGATTGCCTGATCCCTCGAGTCGCCATACGCGATGACCTTGCCCACCAGCGAGTCGTAGTATGGAGGGACGAAATAATTCTGGTAGATGTGCGAGTCCACGCGGATTCCCGGCCCGCCGGGTGCGTGATACGACGTGATCCGTCCGGGCGACGGCACGAACGAGTAGGGATCCTCGGCGTTGATCCGGCATTCGATCGCGTGCCCCTTGCGCACGACGTCGCGCTGGCGGAAGCGCAGCTTCTGTCCCGCGGCCACGCGGATCTGCTCCTGGACGATATCGATGCCGGTGATGAACTCGGTGACCGGGTGCTCGACCTGGACACGCGTGTTCATCTCGATGAAGAAGAACTGGTCGTCCTCGTACAGGAACTCGAACGTGCCCGCCCCCCGATAGCCGATCTTCCGGCAGGCGTCCGCGCAACGCTCACCGATGCGGATGAGCGCGCGGGCCGAGACGCCCACGGCGGGCGCCTCCTCGATGATCTTCTGGTGCCGGCGCTGCATCGAGCAGTCGCGCTCGAAAAGATAGACGGCATTCTTGTGCTCGTCGGCCAGGACCTGGATTTCGATGTGCCGGGGATTGCCGAGAAACTTCTCCATGTAGAGCATCGGATTGCCGAACGCCGCGAGTGCTTCGGCACGGGTCAAGGTCACCGCCGAGAGCAGCGCCGCCTCGGTGTGCACGACGCGCATTCCGCGTCCGCCGCCGCCGCCCGATGCCTTTATGATCACCGGATATCCGACCGAGCGCGCGATGCGGACCACTTCCTTCGGATCTTCGGGGAGCGCCCCCTCGGACCCGGGCACGCACGGCACGCCGGCCTTGATCATCGCCGCCTTCGCGCTGACCTTGTCTCCCATCAGCCGGATCGTGTCGGCGCGCGGCCCGATGAACACGAATCCGCTTCGCTCGACCTTTTCGGCGAAGTCGGCATTCTCCGAAAGGAAACCGTAACCCGGATGGATTGCCTGCGCGTCGGTCACTTCCGCGGCCGCGATGATGGCCGGCACGTTGAGGTACGAGAGGGCCGACGGCGGCGGGCCGATGCAGACCGATTCGTCGGCGAGGCGCACGTACTTGGCTTCGCGGTCGGCCTCGGAGTGGACGACGACCGTCTTGATATTGAGCTCGCGGCAGGCCCGCTGGACACGCAGCGCGATCTCGCCGCGATTGGCGATCAGGATCTTGCCGAACAGCTGATCCGGGTTCTTCGCGACCACGGGCGAGGTTGGCGGACGCAATCAGGCAATCACGACCAGCGGCTGCCCGAACTCGACCGGCTGGCCATTCTCGGCGAGGATCTGCTTCACCACGCCTGCCTTGTCGGACTCGATCTCGTTCATCAGCTTCATCGCTTCGATGATGCACAGCGTGTCGCCGACCTGCACGGGATCGCCGACCTCCACGAACGCCTTTGCGCCGGGCGACGCGGCCCGATAGAAGGTGCCGACCATCGGGCTTTTCACGAGATGGCCCTCCGGCTCGGCGGCGACGGCCGGCGGCGCCGGGGCGATGGGAACCGGGGGGGCGGCCCCAGTGGTCACCTGTGTTACAACTCCAGCGCCGCCACCCACTGCGCCCGGTATTCCCGACGGCGCTGCGCGCGTGATCCTGACCCGTTCCTCGCCTTCCTGGATCTCGAGCTCGGCAATGCCCGAGCTTTCTACTAGCTCGATCAACGTCTTCAGTTTGCGCAGGTCCATCGGCGCGGGATCAGATCCGGATGAACCGGCAGGACGGTAGTAGCCCCATGGTCCTGCCGCAGCGTTGCAACTCCGGATTCGATTTGGCAGTTGAATCCTGAAGTTTGCCGCAGTTGCGTTGGGAATGTCCAGGATTGACGAAAGATAACGCCCAGGGCCCGGCGATAGAACCCAGTCGTCCTGGTCGCGATAGTCAACTTTCGCGACGGCCCGAGCTTGGGGCCATCACAACACGCTGGACGAATCGGCTACGTCACTGGCTGCTGTAAATTGGCCGCTATTCACAGCAGTTGCGCCATAAAGACGGCGAGTTGTTCCTTCTTCATGGGCCCCAACTGCCTATGAACAATGCGGCCGGCGCGATCGATGACGATCGTGAAGGGCAACGCGCCGACGCGATTTCCGAATGTCCTGGACAATTCGATGGCACCATAGCCGCCCAAGAGAGCAGGGTAGTTGAGACCGATCTCGGCGGCGAATTGGCGGACCTTGTCAGCCTCGTCCACCGCGATCCCGACGAACTGCAAGCCGCGGCCGCCGAACTCTCGCTGCGCCTTGACGAACTCCGGCATTTCTTCGCGGCACGGCGCGCACCACGTCGCCCAGAAGTTGACGAAAAGGACCTTGCCCTTCCACTGCTCGAGGTGCTGATCCATCCCGTTGAGATCGGGAAGTGCCAGCGCCATCAGCGGCGTCGCATCGCCGATTGCGTTGGACGCCTGGTCCGCGACGTAGGCATGGCGACCGTAATAGAGTCCGCCCGCCAGCGCCACGGCGCCGACCAGGGCACACGCGGCCCAGATGCGCAGGCGCCGCATCCTAAGCTCGGGCGCCTGAAGTGGGCGCTCGCTTATTGAGCCAATTCGGAAACATGCATGGACACCGTGCGGCCAGCCCTATTTGAACCAGGATTTCTTCTGCGGCGCTGCTTCGATCAAGGGACCGGGGCGCCCACCGGCCGCCGGCATGGCGACGGTGACTTTCTGTAGCTGCGGGGGATAGCAGACGCCGAGATCGGCGCAGCCCTGCGATTCGGCGTCGACGGTCACCGATTGGCCCGGCGCGGCAGCAACGAGCGGCAATCGAACCACGAGTTCGGTGCGGTAGGTTTCCACCTTGCCGAAGAATTCATCCTCCTTGACCTTTCCCGGAGGCAGCGAAACGGCTCCGAGAGTCACGGGTGCAAGTGCAAACCTGAGCTTTTCGCGGTAAAGGTAGTAGCCGTCGGCGATGACGAATCGGGCTTCGACGGTGCGTTCGTCCACGCCGCGCGCGCTGAACGCAAACGCGCGCTCGTTCGGGACGAGATCCGCTTGCGCGACGCCCGGGCGCGGCATCAGCGCGAGGATTGCGGCAAGCACCGCCGCCGCCGATACGGGCACTCGGGGCCCGCCCCCAGTTCGAACCTTAGGCCGGAGCGGTCTCTTCGGCGATCCAGTCGAGATAACGAGACAGACCATGGGTTAGGGGGACACCGAGGATTTCCGGAAGTTCGTATGGATGCCGCGCCACGATGAGGGCTTCGACGTCGGCGTACCGTTCGGCGCGGGTCTTGATTGCGACGGGAATTTCCTGTGCTGTTTCGATCTCGCCGCGCCAGTGATAGAGTGATTCCGTCGGCGCCCCAATGCTGACGCAAGCGGCGAGCCTGGCCTCGACGAGGGTGCGGGCGAGAGCCTCCGCCGAGGCGCGGTCGGGCATTTGCGTCAGCACCAGAATCGCGGAGTCGGCCAAGGAGTCACCATGCGTTTCATCGTGTTGTCGATTGTACTGGCTTTCCCGTTGCTCGATCTCTTCGTGACCGTGCGCTTTGCGCGCTGGACAGGAGTCCCCGTGTGGGTCTGGCTCGGCCTGTCGACGGTCGCCGGATTCCTCCTTCTGCACAACGAACGCCTCGCCTTCCGGACCAGGACGCTCGCAACGATGCATGGCGAGCATTCGTTGCTGCGCGGCCTCCTCGACAGCGGGCGCAAGGTGCTGGCGGGCCTCCTGTTCCTGCTTCCCGGGGTGGTGAGCGATCTCTTCGCGCTCGTGCTGCTTGCGTTGCCGCTCAACATAGGGCGCGGATTCGAACCGCAGCCGGCATCGGCCGGGCGCTCGCGCGGCAGCGAGCTCGACGGCGAATATCGACGACTCGACTGATTCCAGCCTGGGCCGAGCGCGCCCGGCGGCCTGCGATCCAGTCGCGATCATCGCAATGGCGAAAGGTCGGCCGCCTGCGCCGACTCGGCCTTGCGTCGCTACTTCAGCCGGTCGAGCACTGTCGGCTCGGATTTCCCGGCGCGAAGGTATGCCCAGACCATCATCACGACGCCGGCGACGATCATCGGCAGCGACAGCCACTGACCCATCGTCCAGCCGAGCGCGAGAAAGCCCAGGAAGCTGTCGGGCTCGCGCGCGAATTCGACGGTGAAGCGACACACGCCGTAGCCAATCAGGAACAGCCCCGACGCCGCGCCCAGCGGCCGTCTGCGGCGCGTGTAGAACCAGAGCACCGCGAACAGCAGCAGCCCCTCCGCGGCGAATTCGTAGAGCTGGGACGGATGCCGCGGCTCGGGCCCGGCCTGCGGGAACACCATCCCCCATGGAACGCTCGTAACGCGTCCCCAGAGCTCGCCGTTAATGAAGTTGCCGAGCCGCCCCGCGGCAAGCCCCAACGGGATCAATGGCGCGACGAAATCGGTGACATCGAGCCACCGCTTGCCGCGCGTGCGCGAGAACAGCCACAGCGCGATCAGCACGCCGAGAAACCCGCCGTGGAAACTCATCCCGCCCTGCCACACGGCGAGGATCTCGAGCGGATGCGCGAGGTAATAGAGAGGCTTGTAGAACAGCACGTACCCTAGGCGCCCGCCCAGAATGACGCCGAACACGCCGTAGAACAGCATGTCGTCGACGTCGCGCGGATGCCAGCCGGTGAGCAGGTTCTGGCGGGCGCGGATCTTTCCCAGCACGACGAACAGCACGAAGCCGACCAGGTACATGAGCCCGTACCAGCGGACGGCGATCGGGCCGATCTCGAAGGCGACCGGATCGAACTGCGGATGAACGAGCATCGGGAAAGGAGGCGAAGGTGGGGGACGCGCTAAAATCGGGCGGTCCGATTATACGAGAGACCGCGCGAATTCCCTGGCGGACTCACCTTCGACGAATCGTCCTCGCGGAGCCTCCCATGCCGTCCAACCGCCGTTCCAGGATCATCACCCAGGGCGTCGCCCGCTCGCCCAATCGCGCGATGTTGCGTGCCGTCGGGTTCGGCGACGGCGATTTCGAGAAGCCGATCATCGGCGTCGCGAATGGCCACAGCACGATGAATCCCTGCAACGCGGGCATCCAGCCGCTCGTAGACCGCGCGATGGCGATGCTCAAGGCGGCAGGAGCGATGCCGCAGGTCTTCGGCTTCCCGACGGTGACCGACGGCATCGGCATGGGCACCGAGGGCATGAAATATTCGCTCGTCTCGCGGGAGGTGATCGCCGATTCGATCGAGGTCGCGGTGCAGGGCCAGCTGATGGACGGCGTGCTGTGCGTGGGCGGCTGCGACAAGAACATGCCCGGCAGCGTGATGGCAATGGCACGCATCAACGTGCCGGGCATCTTCGTCTACGCGGGCACGATCAAGCCCGGCCACTGGAAAGGACAGACGCTGACGATCGTTTCGCCGTTCGAGGCGGTCGGCGCCTACACGGCGGGCAAGATGTCGAAGGAGGACTACGACGGCATCGAGCGCAACGCGTGCCCGACGGTCGGCGCCTGCGGCGGCCAATACACGGCGAACACGATGAGCTCGTCTTTCGAGGCGCTCGGCATGAGCCTGCTCGGCAGCTCGCAGATGGCCTCGCCCGATCCTGAGAAGGCGGACTCCGCCGGCGAATCCGCTCGGGTGCTGGTCGAGGCCGTCAATCGGGATTTGAAACCGCGCGACATCATCACGCGGAAATCGATCGAGAACGCGATTTCCCTGGTGATGGCAACCGGCGGCTCGACCAATGCGGTGCTCCACTATCTCGCGATCGCCGCCGCCGCGGGCGTCGAATGGACGATCGACGATTTCGAGCGGGTGCGCAAACGCGTGCCGGTCCTCTGCGAGTTGAAGCCCTCGGGCCGCTTCGTCGCCACGGATTTCCACACGGCCGGCGGCGTGCCGCAGGTGCTGCGGATGCTGCTCGACCGGGGCTTGGTCGACGGCGAGTGCATGACGATCACCGGCCGCAAGCTGGGCGATGAACTTGCCCCGATCGCGCGCGAACCGCGGAAGGATCAGGAAGTGATCCGGCCATGGTCCAACCCCGTCTATCCGCACGGCCATCTCGCGATTCTCAAGGGCAATCTCGCGCCGGAGGGGTGCGTGGCGAAGATCACGGGGCTCAAGAACCCGGCGATCACGGGCCCCGCGCGCGTCTTCGATTCGGAGCCCGCGGTGATGGAGGCGATCCTCGCGAAGAGGATTAGGCCCGGCGACGTACTCGTGATCCGGTACGAAGGGCCGAAGGGGGGTCCCGGCATGCAGGAAATGCTGGCGCCGACATCGGCGCTCATCGGCCAGGGCCTCGGCGAATCCGTGGGGCTCATCACCGATGGCCGCTTCTCGGGCGGCACCTGGGGGATGGTCGTCGGTCACGTCGCGCCCGAGGCCCACGTCGGCGGCACGATTGCGCTGGTCGAGGAGGGCGACTCGATCACGATCGATGCGCATCGACTGCTGCTCCAGTTGAACGTAGGCGCCGACGAGCTCGCCCGTCGGCACGCGAAATGGCGTCCGCCGGCGCCGCGGTACACGCGCGGCGTGATGGCGAAATACATGCGCCTCGTGTCGACGGCGAGTCGGGGCGCGGTGACCGACCAGGGCGGCGAATGACGGCATCCCGTCCGGTGGGCCGACCGCGGGGACGGAGCGGCGCGGCGGCCGACGGAATGCGTGCACACGTTGCAGTGTTTACGCGTTGATCGCGTCGGGAGGCCTCATGGCCGATTCGCTGTCCCGCCTCCTCCAGTCATCGGTGATGCTGGCCTTCGTCGCGCTTGCCGGTTGCGCGGGCGTCAACGCGCCGGTCGGCGGCGGGACATCGGCGGCGGCTCCGACGTTCCGGGTTGGCGACCGCTGGGTGTATCACGCTGAGGATGGCTTCCGCGTGAAGACCGTCTGGGACGAGACTCACGAAATCGTGTCGATCGGACCGGAAGGCATCACCGTGCGCGTGACCGCCAAGGGGCCGTCCACCGACGTCGTGCGGACCGAAAAATGGTCGGCCCCCGGTGTGGTGGTCGAGGGGGCGGTCTACGAGAACGAGACCGACCGTTTCGATCCTCCGTTGCTTCGCTACAAATATCCGCTTGCCGGAGGCGAGTCGTGGAACCAGCGGATCCGCGACCTCAACAAACCGCCCGGTCCGTACGGCCCGATCGTTCGCCACGTCACCGTCGAGGGCTACGAGACCGTCACGACGCCGGGGGGAACGTTCGATGCGATCCGTCTGCGGGTCATCATGGAGCTCGATGACGAAACCTTCTGGCGCTCGGCGACGAACTGCAACAACGTTATCTGGTATGCGCCGGAGCTCGGCGCAGCCGTGCGCGAGCACAACGAGTCGAAGTGGCGCGAAAAAAGCGAAAACGGCGCCGCCGTCTATCACCCCGGCCAGTACATGGACGTGGTGCTCGTTTCGTTCACCCGCGGCCCCTGAACGACCGGTCGTCGCGGTCGCCGACCGCATGCGGGATCGGTGCCGGTCGATTCCCCCGTGCGCCGGGATCAGGTACCCTGCGCGGGCTTTCGCCGCACAGTCGCGCGCAGCTTGCGATGCACGGGTTTCGCAGCGTCGGTTGCGCGAGCTCCAGCACGTGGGCGATGGAATCGGCGGAATTGCGCGCGGATCCTAGAGTCCGAGTCGCTGCCAGATGGTCGTCGTCAGCGACGCGAGATTCAGCGTGTAGAAGTGCAGTCCCGGTGCGCCGCGCGAGAGGAGTCCGTCGCAAAGCTCGGTGACGACGTCCAGTCCGAACGCGCGAATCGACGCGACGTCGTCGCCATAGCCTTCCAGCCGCTTGCGGAGCCAGCGCGGAATCTCGGCGCCGCAGGCATCGGAGAAGCGGGCGAGCTTCGCAAAGCTCCCAATCGGCATGATGCCCGGAACGATCGGCACGTCGATGCCTGTCGCGCGGGCTGCGTCGACGAAATGCCAGTATGCGTCGGCGTTGTAGAAGTATTGCGTGATCGCGGAATCGGCGCCGGCTTCGACCTTGCGCTTGAACGCCGCGAGGTCCTCCTGCGCACTTGGCGCCTGCGGGTGATATTCGGGATAGGCTGCCACGTCGACGTGAAACCAGTCTCCCGTTTCCCGCCGGATGAACGCGACAAGCTCGCTCGCATAGCGGAACTCGCCGGCCTCGCCCGCGCCGGAAGGGAGGTCGCCGCGCAGTGCGACGAGGTGCCGGATGCCGTGGCTCCGATATTGCGCGAGGACCTCGCGGATCGACTCGCGCGTGCCGCCGATGCAGGAAAGATGCGGGACGGCTTCCAGGTCGTCGGCGCGGAATTCGAGCACCGTGGCGAGCGTGCCTTCGCGCGTCGAGCCGCCGGCGCCGAAGGTGACCGAGCAGAACGCGGGCTTCAGCTGGGCGAGCTGCTTGCGCGTCGTGCGCAGCTTCTCGATTCCCTCCGGCGTCCGCGGCGGAAAGAATTCGAGGCTGCAGACTCGCCTGGAGGAATGGGTCATTGCGCGAGGCCGGGGCTGGCGGTCAATCCCTTTTCGCGAGCAAGAGCGACGAGAGCAGCCACGAGATCACGCTGTAGACGATCGCGCCGAACATCCCCGACCAGAAGCCGCTGACGTGGAAACCCTCGATAAACGAGCCGACCCACCAGAACAGGAGGCCGTTGATCACGAAGATGAACAGACCGAGCGTCAGCAGCGTGACCGGCAACGTCAGCAGCACGAGCAGCGGCCGGATCAGCGTGTTGACGAGACCCAACACCAGCGCCGCGATCAGTGCGGTGACGAACGAGTCGACCGTTACCCATGGAAAGACGTATGGCAGCAGGAACAGCGCTGCCGCATTGACGAGCCAGACGAGCAGAAGTCGCACGATTGCCTCCTTGTCGATTAGCGCGCTGCGCCCGCGCAATAGGGCTTCACCGCGGCGTAGAGCGTTGCGTTGACCGGAGCCGCCAAGCCCGCTTCCTTCGCCATTCGCGCGACGGCGCCCGAAAGCCATGGCGCCTCGAGCCGGTTGCCCGCGTCGAGGTCGTGGAGCATCGACGCCTTCATCTCCGCCGGCAGCCCGTCGCCGAAGCGCATCTGCTCCGCGACGAGATCGTCGGGAAGCGCGATGCCGCGCGCGCGGCCGAGCTCCCACGCCTCGCGCATCGCTGCCTCGAACGTCGCGCGCATGTCGGCGTCGGCGCGAATCGTGCCGATCGGCTGCCGCGTTGCGCTGGTCATGCCCGACAAGGCCACGAGGAACACGAACTTCGTCCACAATGCCTTGCGGATGTCGGCGGCGATCTCGGCGTTGATGCCGGCGCCCTTGCACGCGGCCAGCAGCGAATCCGCCGAAGGTCGCTGCGTAGCGAGCACCGGCCCGAACACGAGCCGCGCCATGGTCCCCGTATGCACGATGACGCCCGCCTCGGCGATCTTCGCCGCGATGTACGCGACGCCGCCCATCACTTGTTCCGGGCCAACGACCTTGCCGATCCGTTCGATGCTCTCGACGCCGTTCTGGAACGGGATCACGACGCCGCCCGCCGCAAGCATCGGCTTGATCGCGATCGCCCCAGACTCGGTGTCCCACAGCTTCACCGCGAACAGGACGACGTCGAACCAGCCGAGGGTTGCCGGGTCGTCGGTCACCGTCGGTTTCGGCAGGTGAACATCGCCCAGCGCGCTCTTGACACTGAGTCCCTGCTCGCGCATTGCCGAAAGATGGCGACCACGCGCGACGAATGCGACATCGTGGCCCGCGTGCGCGAGTCGGGCGCCGAAGTAGCCGCCAACACCTCCTGCTCCCATTACCGCGATGCGCATTGAATCAACCTCTCACCCCGCCCTCTGCCCGGGGGCGCGGGGAAGGGAAAAGCACGACGAACCACCGAAGCACCTACCGCACGGCGCAACGCAAGTCGCTCGGGTCTTCGTCCCCGAAGGCGGCGCGACCTCACAACTCCATCAGTAGCGATAGTGGTCGGATTTGTAGGGGCCGGCGACTTCGACCCCGATATAGCGGGCTTGCCGGTCCGTGAGCGGCGTGAGGTGCGCGCCGAGCTTCGAGAGCTGCAGCCGTGCCACCTTTTCGTCGAGGTGCTTCGGCAACACGTACACGCCGACAGGGTACCTCGCTGCACCCGATTGCGCATCGGTCCACAGCTCGATCTGCGCCATCACCTGATTCGCGAACGACGAGCTCATCACGTACGAAGGGTGTCCCGTGCCGCAACCCAGGTTGACGAGCCTCCCTTCGGCCAGCAGGATGATCCGCTTGCCGTCCGGGAAGATCACGTGGTCGACCTGCGGCTTGATGTTCTCCCACTTGTACGCCTTGAGCGCCGCGACGTCGATCTCGTTGTCGAAGTGGCCGATGTTGCACACGATCGCGTTGTTCTTCATCTGCTTCATGTGCTCGTGGGTGATGACGTCGATGTTGCCCGTCGCGGTGACGAAGATGTCAGCCCTGTCGCACGCGTAATCCATCGTCACGACGCGATAGCCTTCCATCGCCGCCTGCAGCGCGCAGATCGGATCGATCTCGGTGACCCAGACCTGCGCGGACAACGCGCGCAACGCCTGCGCCGAGCCCTTTCCGACGTCGCCGTAGCCGTTGACGACGGCGACCTTGCCCGCGACCATCACGTCGGTCGCGCGCTTGATGCCGTCGACGAGCGACTCACGGCAGCCGTAGAGATTGTCGAACTTCGACTTGGTGACCGAATCGTTGACATTGATCGCCGGAAAGCCGAGCCGGCCCTCCTTGTGCATCTGGTAGAGCCGCTTGACGCCGGTCGTTGTCTCCTCGGTCACGCCCTTGATGTTGCCCCTGATGCGCGAGTAGAAATGGGGGTCGCTCGCAAGCCGCTTGGCGATCGCCGCGAAAAGCCAGAACTCCTCCTCGTTGCCCGGATGCGCGACGACCGAGCGGTCGGCTTCCGCCTGCGCTCCAAGGTGGACGAGCAGCGTCGCATCGCCGCCGTCGTCGAGAATCATGTTCGGTGTGCTGAGCGGGCCGCCCGCCGGACTCCACTCGAATATCCGGTGCGTGTACTCCCAGTATTCGGCGAGCGTCTCGCCCTTGTAGGCGAACACCGGCGTCCCGCGCGCAGCGATCGCCGCGGCCGCATGATCCTGCGTCGAATAGATGTTGCACGAGGCCCAGCGAACCTCGGCGCCCAGCGCCTGCAGCGTCTCGATCAGGACAGCGGTCTGGATCGTCATGTGCAGCGAGCCGGCGATGCGCGCGCCACGCAGCGGCTGCCCGGGCGCGAACTCCTCGCGGGTCGCCATGAGGCCGGGCATCTCGGTCTCGGCGATCGCGATTTCCTTGCGCCCCCAGTCGGCGAGCGTCAGATCCGCGACTTTGAAGTCGGTGAAATTGCGAGTATCGGTCACAGCGTTCATCGGTCACTCCATCGTTGGTGACCGCGCTGGGGGGAACGGGAAACCCGCTCGTCATCCCGTGCGCGGGCACGGTTCAACGAGCGCGGTTGCGGTTGGACGACGCCGAGCCTGGCAGCGGATTCGCCAGGCGAACCGCCGTTGCAACGCTCCTCGGGACTGGGGATTCTACCCAAAAACAGCGCCTTGCGCAGCGACCACGAAGCCCCGTGGAACCACGGGGGCGCGCACCCGCCGTCCGGCGTGCCGCCATTGCCATTGCCCTTACAGATGGTTACAACTGTGATGCAACGAACCCGGCGAACAAAGGACAATCCAACGTCTGCCCGCCGTTCCGAAAAAACAATGACGCCCGACGATTTCCCCACTGCCGACAAAGCCACCGCCACGTCCGCTTCGCTCCCGCGCGCCGAACCTCGTCGACGGCGCGGGCCCTGGGTCGCGGCGGCGCTCGGGCTCGCGCTGATCGCGGCCGGGGCGTGGTACTGGTGGCCGGTCGGGACGAGCCAGCCGGCCCAGGGGGGGCGGGGGCGCCCCGATCAGGCGGGACGCCCGCTGCCCGTCGTCGCGGCGGAGGCGAAGAAGGGCAGCATCGAGGTCTACCTCAACGGTCTTGGCACCGTCACTCCGCGCAACACGGTCGTCGTGCGGAGCCGCGTCGACGGTCAACTCGTCCGCGTTGCATTCCGCGAAGGAGCCACGGTGAAGGTGGGCGACCTGCTGGCCGAAATAGATCCGCGTCCCTTCCAGGTGCAGTTGACGCAAGCGCAGGGGCAGATGGCGAAAGACCAGGCGCTCCTCGCGAACGCGAAGGTCGATCTCGAACGCTACCGCACCCTGCTCGCGCAGGATTCGATCTCAAAGCAGCAGGTCGACACGCAGGAGTCGCTCGTGCGCCAGTATCAGGGCGCGATCGAGGCGGATCAGGGACAGATCGACAACGCGAAGCTGCAGCTCACGTACAGCCGCATCACGGCGCCGATCGGCGGACGCGTCGGCCTGCGGCAGGTCGATCCCGGCAACATGGTCCACGCCTCCGACCAGAACGGCCTGGTCGTGATCACGCAGCTCACGCCGATCACGGCCGTGTTCACGCTCCCCGAGGATAGCGTTCCGAGCGTGATGAAGCGCCTCGCATCCGGCGAGGCGATTCCCGTCGACGCATTTGACCGCGACGGCAAGATCAAGCTCGCCACCGGCAAGCTCGTGACGATCGACAACCAGATCGACACGGCGACCGGCACCGTCAAGCTCAGGGCCGAATTTCCGAACACCGACAACGCGCTGTTCCCCAACCAGTTCGTCAACGTGCGGATGGGAATCGAGACCCGCCCGGACGCGACGCTCGTGCCGACGGCTGCCATTCAGCGCGGCGCGCCGGGCACGTTCGTATTCGTCGTCAACGGCGATCAGTCGGTAAGCGTCCGACCGGTCAAGCTCGGACCGACGCAGGGTGAGCTGACTGCGATCGACAGCGGCATCGCGGCCGGCGACATGGTCGTCGTCGACGGCGCCGACAAGCTGCGCGAAGGCACGAAGGTCGAGCTCGTCACGCGCGACGCGCGGGCGCCGGGCTCTGCCGGCGCGGCGCAGTCGGGCTCGCCGCGCGCCAAGGGTTCCGGGGGTGACCGGACCCCAGGTGCCGGGCCTCAACGCCGCGGCGGCAAGAGCGGCGGCGCGTAGGGAGCGCGCGGCGTTCCACCAAAGACCGATAGCGCGTGAATCCGTCGCGACAATTCATCCTGCGCCCGGTGGCGACCTCGCTGCTGATGGTCGCGATCCTGTTGGCCGGGCTCATCGCCTATCGCGTGCTGCCGCTCTCGGCGCTGCCGCAGGTCGACTATCCGACGATCCAGGTCGTTACGCTGTATCCGGGCGCGAGCCCCGATGTGGTGACCTCGTCGATCACGGCGCCGCTCGAACGTCAGTTCGGCCAGATGCCAGGGCTGAACCAGATGTCGTCGACGAGCTCCGGCGGCGCATCCGTGATCACGCTGCAGTTCAGTCTCAACCTGTCGCTCGACATCGCCGAGCAGGAAGTGCAGGCGGCGATCAACGCGTCGGGCACGTTCCTGCCGGCCGACCTACCGGCGCCGCCGATCTACAACAAGGTGAATCCGGCCGATTCGCCGATCGTCACGCTTGCGCTCGTCTCGCGCACGTTGCCGCTGCCGAAGATCGAGGACATCGCCGACACGCGGCTTGCCACCAAGCTTTCGCAGTTGCCCGGCGTCGGCCTCGTCAGCATAAGCGGCGGCCAGCGCCCCGCGGTGCGAATCCAGGTCAATCCGAAGGCGCTAGCCGCCTACGGGCTCGGGCTCGAGGACGTGCGCACGGCGATCGTCAATGCCAACACCAACCAGGCTAAGGGAAGCTTCGACGGCCCCACGCGCGCCTCGACCATCGATGCCAACGATCAGCTGAAGTCGGCCGACGAGTACCGGAGCATGATCGTCGCCTACCGCAACGGCTCGCCGGTGCGACTCACAGACGTCGCCGACGTGATCGACGGCGCGGAGAACACGCGCCTCGCGGCGTGGGCGAACACGTCGGCTGCCGTCATCGTCAACATCCAACGGCAACCGGGCGCCAATGTCATCGAGGTCGTCGACCGCATCAAGCAGGTGCTGCCGCAGCTGCAGGCGTCGCTGCCGGCCGCCGTCGACCTGACGATGCTGACCGACCGCACCGTCACGATCCGGGCATCGGTGGCCGACGTCGAATTCGAGCTCATGCTGGCCGTCGCGCTGGTCGTGATGGTGATCTTTCTGTTCCTGCGCAACGTCGCGGCCACGGTGATTCCGAGCGTCGCCGTGCCGCTGTCGCTCGTCGGCACGTTTGGCGTGATGTACCTCGCCGGCTTCTCGATCAACAATCTGACGCTGATGGCGCTCACGATCGCGACCGGCTTCGTCGTCGACGACGCGATCGTGATGATCGAGAACATCGCGCGCTACATCGAAGCGGGCGAAGCGCCGTTGCAGGCGGCGTTGAAGGGCGCCGAGCAGATCGGATTCACGATCATTTCGCTCACCTTCTCGCTCATCGCGGTGCTGATTCCGCTCCTGTTCATGGGTGACGTGGTCGGTCGGCTGTTTCGCGAGTTCGCCATCACGCTCGCCGTCGCGATCCTGATCTCGGCTGTGGTCTCGCTGACGCTGACGCCGATGATGTGCGCAAAGCTCCTCCGCCATACGCCGCCCGAGCGGCAGGGCCGCTTCTACCGCAGGAGCGGCGAGCTCTTCGACCGCGTGATCGGCCGGTATGGACGCGCTCTGGACTGGGTGCTCGACCGGCAGGGGGCGACGTTGCTCGTGGCGATCGCGACGCTGCTGCTCACTGTGCTGCTCTACATCGTGATTCCCAAGGGGTTCTTCCCTGTGCAGGACACCGGCGCGATCCAGGGGATTTCCGAAGCGCCGCCGACGATCTCGTTCGCCGCGATGGCCGAGCGGCAACAGGCGCTGGCCCGGGTCGTGCTGCAGGATCCGGCGGTCGACAGCCTTTCGTCGTTCATCGGCGTCGACGGGGTCAACACGACCTTGAACAGCGGCCGCATGCTGATCAACCTGAAACCCCTCGGAAAGCGCGACGCGAGCGCCGTCGAAGTGATCCGCCGGCTGCGCTCGGCGCTCGCCGACGTACACGGCATCACGCTCTACATGCAGCCCGTGCAGGACCTGACGATCGAGGATCGGGTGAGCCGCACGCAATACCAGTTCACCGTAGAAGACGCGAATGCCGAAGAGCTCTCGACATGGGTGCCGAAGCTCGTCGACCGGCTCCGCCAGCTGCCGCAACTCGCCGACGTCGCGAGCGATCTGCAGGAAGGCGGACTGCAGGCGTTCGTCGACATCGATCGTACGACGGCGAGCCGCCTCGGCATCACCCCGGCGGCAATCGACAATGCGCTCTACAACGCGTTCGGGCAGCGTCTCGTGTCGACGATCTTCACGCAGACCAACCAGTACCGCGTGGTGCTCGAAGTGAAGCCCGAGTTTCAGCGCGGTCCGGCGGCATTGGATGGAATCTACGTGCCGGCGCCGGGCGCGGTCGCTGCGGCTGCGGCAGCCGCGGCGGCATCGCCGATACCCGGCGTAAGCGCGTCCGCAACGGCCACCGCAGCTGCCGCGAGCGGCCCGGCCTCGCAGCAGGTTCCGCTGTCGTCGATCGCGCGCGTCGTCGAGCGGCCGGCCCAGCTCGCCGTCAATCACATCGGCCAGTTTCCGGCGGCGACGGTGTCGTTCAACTTGGCGCGCGGCGTCTCCCTTGGCGACGCGGTGCGCGCGATCGAAGGAGTCGAGCAGGAACTCGGCATGCCCGCGTCGGTGCAGCTCCGCTTCCAGGGCGCGGCGCTCGCGTTCCGAGCGTCGCTCGCGAACGAAGTGTGGCTGATCCTCGCGGCGATCGTCACGATGTACATCGTGCTGGGCGTCCTCTACGAGAGCTACATCCATCCGGTGACGATCCTGTCGACGCTGCCCTCGGCCGGGGTGGGCGCGCTGCTCGCACTGATGATCGCCGGCCAGGATCTTTCGATCATCGCGATCATCGGCATCATCCTGCTGATCGGCATCGTGAAGAAGAACGCGATCATGATGATCGACTTCGCGCTCGATGCCGAGCGCAAGGAAGGGATGCCACCGCGCGAGGCGATCCGCCGCGCCTGCTTGTTGCGCTTCCGGCCGATCCTGATGACGACGATGTCGGCGCTGCTCGCCGCGCTGCCGCTGATGTTCGGCTGGGGCATGGGCGCCGAGTTGCGCCACCCGCTCGGCATCACGATGGTCGGCGGGCTGATCGTGAGTCAGATGCTCACGCTCTTCACCACGCCGGTGATCTATCTCGCCTTCGATCGTCTGGCGCGGCGGGTGAACGAGCGAGCAGCGCGAAATGCGACCCTCGGCGCGTCGGCGAGCAATTGAGCGGGGCCGAGGCCAGCCGTGAACTTTTCGCAGCCCTTCATCGACCGCCCGGTCGCGACGACGCTGTTGACGCTCGGCGTCGCGCTCGCCGGCGTGCTCGCGTTCCGGCTCCTCCCCGTGTCGCCGCTGCCGCAGGTCGACTTTCCGACGATCGTCGTGCAGGCGAACCTGCCGGGCGCGAGCCCGGAGACGATGGCAGCGACCGTCGCGACGCCGCTCGAGCGCGCGCTGGGGCGCATCGCCGGCGTGACCGAAATAACTTCCCAGTCCTCGCTCGGATCGACGCGGGTCGTCCTGCAGTTCGATCTCGACCGCAGCATCGACGGCGCCGCGCGCGACGTGCAGGCGGCGATCAACGCCGCACGAAACCTCCTCCCCTCGGGCCTGCCGAGCAATCCGACGTACCGCAAGGTCAATCCGGCCGATGCGCCGATCATGATCCTCGCGCTCACGTCGGACACGATGACGCAGGGCCAGGTGTACGACGCCGCCTCGACGATCATTGCGCAGAAGCTCTCGCAGGTGGAAGGCGTCGGCGAGGTACGGGTGGGCGGCAGCGCGCTGCCGGCGGTGCGCGTCGAGCTCAATCCGCCGACGCTGAACAAGTACGGGATCGGGCTCGAGGATGTGCGGCTTGCCCTCGCGGCGGCGAATGCCAACCGGCCGAAAGGCGCCGTCGAGGACGGCGACCGGCATTGGCAGATCTACGCGAACGACCAGGCGAAGACCGCAGCCGAGTACCTTCCCCTCGTCATCGCCTATCGCAACGGCGCCGCGGTCCGCCTCTCCGATGTGGCCGAGGTCGTCGATTCGGTGCAGGACCTGCGCAACGCCGGCTCCGCCAACGGCAAGCGCTCGGTGCTCGTCATCATCAACCGCCAGCCGAACGCGAACATCATCGAGACCGTCGATCGCGTCACCGCTCTCCTGCCATCGCTGCGCGCGTCGATTCCGAGCGCGATCAACCTGGACCTGATGATGGAGCGGACGACGACGATCCGCGCGTCGCTGCACGATGTCGAGCGCACCCTTGCGATCTCGGTGACGCTCGTCATCCTCGTCGTGTTCGGGTTCCTGCGCAACTGGCGGGCGACGCTGATCCCCAGCATGGCGGTGCCGGTGTCGCTGATCGCGACCTTCGGCGTGATGTATCTCGCCGGCTACAGCCTCGACAACCTGTCGCTGATGGCGCTCATCATCGCGACCGGTTTCGTCGTCGACGACGCGATCGTCGTGCTCGAAAACGTGTCCCGGCACCTCGAGGCGGGAATGCCGGCCCGCGAGGCGGCGCTCCGGGGCGCGCGCGAGGTTGGCTTCACGGTGCTCTCGATGTCGCTCTCGCTGATCGCGGTATTCATTCCGATCCTGCTGATGGGCGGCATCATCGGCCGCTATTTTCGCGAGTTCGCCGTCGTGCTCTCGACGGCGATCCTCGTGTCGCTGGCCCTGTCGCTCACCACCACGCCGATGATGTGCTCGCGGCTCCTGCGCCCGGAGCGCAAAGCCGGGCACGGCCGCCTGTACGCGCTGAGCGAGCGTGGGTTCGCCGCGGTGCGCGACGGGTACGGCAGGAGCCTCGCGTGGGTGCTCGACCACGGCGCGCTGACGATGCTCGTGCTCTTCGCGACCGTGTGCCTCAACGGGTATCTGTACGTGATCGTCCCCAAGGGATTCTTCCCCCAGCAGGACACCGGCCGGCTGGTCGGATTCATCCAGGCCGATCAGAGCATCTCCTTCCAGGCGATGGAGAAGAAGCTTTCCGACTTCATCGAGATCGTCCGCGCGGATCCCGCCGTGGAGAACGTCGTCGGCTTCACCGGCGGCCAGCAGCGCAATACCGGATCGATGTTCGTCGGCCTGAAGCCGCTCTCGCAGCGCAAGGTTGGCGTCGACCAGGTGATCGCGCGGCTGCGCGGCAAGCTCGCGCAGGAACCCGGCGCCAACCTGTTTCTGAACCCGGTGCAGGACATCCGGGTCGGCGGACGGCAGAGCAACGCACAATACCAGTACACCCTGCAAGCCGACGACCTCGCCGCTCTTCGCACGTGGGAGCCGCGGGTCCGGCAGGCGCTCTCGCAACTGCCCCAGCTCGCCGACGTCAACACCGACCAGCAGGACAAGGGACTGCAGACATCGATCGTCATCGATCGCGACACGGCGACGCGCCTCGGCGTGACGCCGCGTCAGATCGACGCCACGCTGAACGACGCGTTCGGACAGCGCCAGGTGTCGACGATCTATGCGCCGCTCAACCAGTATCACGTCGTGATGGAAGCAGCGCCCCAGTACTGGCAGTCGCCGGAGACGCTCGACAACGTCTACGTGAGCGCGGCAGGAGGCGCGCAAGTGCCGCTGTCGATGATCGCCCGCTATGCGCCGACCAACACGCCTCTCGGAGTGAACCACCAGTCGGAGTTCGTCGCGTCGACGATCTCGTTCAACCTACCCGTTGGCGTCTCGTTGTCCCAGGCGACGCGCGCCATCGACGCCGCGCTGCTGCAAATCGGCATGCCCGACACGATTCGCGGCAGCTTTCAGGGCACGGCGCGCGCGTTCCAGGCCTCACTTTCGAGCCAGCCGTGGCTGATCCTGGCCGCGCTCATCGCCGTCTACATCGTGTTGGGCGTGCTCTACGAAAGCTACGTCCACCCGCTGACGATCCTGTCCACGTTGCCGTCGGCGGGCGTCGGGGCGCTGCTCGCGCTGATCCTGTTCCGCAGCGAATTCACGATCATCGCGCTGATCGGCGTGATCCTGCTGATCGGCATCGTCAAGAAGAACGCGATCATGATGATCGACTTCGCACTCGATGCCGAACGCAGCCGCGACATCGCGCCGCGCGAAGCGATCTATGCCGCCTGCCTGCTGCGCTTTCGCCCGATCATGATGACGACGATGGCCGCGCTCTTCGGCGCTCTGCCGCTTGCGCTTGGCACCGGCGAGGGCGCCGAGATGCGGCGGCCGCTCGGCATTGCGATCGTCGGCGGCCTGATCCTGTCCCAGCTCCTGACGCTGTACACGACGCCGGTCGCCTACATCTACCTCGACCGGTTCAGGCTCTGGTGCCGGCGCCGCTGGGCGGGCCACGGTCGCCGCGCGAAACTGATCCCGCGAACGGCGGACTAAACGTCGAGGTTGCACGCCATGCTCAGGTTCGAAACCAGCCTCGTCGCCGCAGCGGTGCTCGCGCTCGGCGCCTGCACAGTGGGGCCCGACTACGTGCGACCGGCCGCCGAAGCGCCGTCGGCATTCAAGGAGGCCGAAGGCTGGAAGCCCGCGCAACCGAAGGATCAGGTCCCGCGGGGCAGCTGGTGGAGCGTGTTCGGCGATCCGCGGCTGAACGAGCTCGAAGCGCAGGTCGACCCCGCGAACCAGAACATCAAGCTGGCAGAAGCTCGCGTGCACCAGGCGCGCGCCCTGACGCAGCAGGCGCGCACGGCGTTTTTCCCGACCGTCGACGCGTCGGCCTCGGCGACACGTGCCGGCGGCCGCGGTGGTAGTTCAGCCGGGAACGGAACCGGCGTGAGCGGCGGCGCGGTGGGCAATTTCTACAACCTCGCGCTCGACGCCAACTGGGAGCTCGACCTCTGGGGCCGAGTGCGCCGCAACGTCGAATCGAATGAGGCGGGCACGCAGGCGAGCGTCGCCGACCTCGAAGCGGCAAAGCTTTCGGCGCAGGCAGAACTCGCGGGGGACTACCTGCTGCTCCGCGTCCAGGATGCGCAGATCGACCTGCTCGCGACGACGGCCGCCGCGTACGAAAAGTCGCTGCAGCTCACGAACAACCAGTACGCTGTGGGCGTCGTGGGCCGCAGCGACGTCGTGCAGGCGGAAACGCAGTACAAATCGACGCAGGCGCAGGTGCTGGACGCCCGGATCCTGCGCGCGCAGCTCGAGCACGCAATCGCCATCCTCATCGGCAAACCCCCCGCGGAGTTTTCGATCGCGGCGACATCGATCGACTACGCGTTCCCCGACATTCCGGTCGGCATGCCTTCGGAGTTGCTCGAGCGACGCCCCGATATCGCGGCCGCCGAGCGCCGCGTCGCCGCCGCCAATGCCCAGATCGGCGTCGCGCAGGCGGCGTTCTTTCCGACGCTCACGCTCTCGGCGACGGGCGGCTTCGCAGCCTCAAGCTTCGCGAATTGGCTGACGGCGCCGGCCCGCTACTGGTCGCTTGGGCCCGCGCTGCTCGCGCAGACAGTGTTCGACGCCGGCTTGCGCAGCGCGCAGAAGGAGCAGGCGATCGCTCTCTACGACCAGACCGTCGCGATCTATCGCGAAACGGTGCTCACGGGCTTTCAGGAAGTCGAGGACAACCTCGCCGCCCTGCGCGAGCTCGAGGAAGAGGCGAGCGTGCAGGACGCCGCGGTCAAGGCTGCCCGGGAAGCGGTGACGATCGTCAACAATCAGTACCGCGCGGGCACCGTTAACTACATCGCCGTCGTCGTGATCCAGGCGGGCGCGCTCAACAACGAGCGCACGGCGCTCGGCATTCGCGGCCGGCGCCTCGCGGCGAGCGTCGCGCTCATCAAGGCGCTGGGCGGCGGATGGAACGCGACGGCGCTTGCGCAGCAGTAGAAACGAGTCGCGTCAGCGCTGTGCGGGATCGGAAGCAGGCGCCGCCTGGGCGATCAAGGCGGCGGTCAGCGTCGACTCGCGCTTGTAGAAGCCTTCGGTGTGAAACGTCTCCGGGAGCTTGTAGAGCTCGTAGTCGAGATGATGGCAGAGCTCGTGCGTGAGCGTGCGCAGGAACGTCTTGAACGCGACGACGTTGCGGCGCGCGGCGGTCCGCATCCACACGGTGATAAGGGCCGGTGCGCGCCCCTCCTCGGGCTCGTAGAGGCCGTGCAGCTCGCCATAGTCGTCGGCGGGTCGCCGCGCGAGCACTTTCACGCGGAGCGGTGGAACCCGGTACCCGACGGCCAGCAGATCGACGAGATCCTGGCATGCGCGCACTACCGCGCTGCGGTCGTCGGCCGCGAGTCCGTCACGGATGCGCGCGACGCACGCGCCCGCATGCACGCCCGCAGGCAGCGCAAGCGATTCGATTGCATCGCTCTTGCGGTAGATTCGTTGTCGGGCCGGCGACAGCTTGGCGTAGTAGGCGAAGGGCATCGCAGCAGCCCCGGCAGGATGCCGGGAAGCGCAGTCAGCGAACCAAAAGCAAAGGGCCGCTGCGCGGCCCCGTGCATTCTATCGGCGCGCAATGCGCCGCGGCGAAGGACGCTATGCCTTCTTGATCTTCTCGAGCATCTTGAAAATGCCCTTCTGCGAGCCGACAAAAAGACGCTTGTAGGCCTTGCCGAGGCAGCGGCGCTCGAGAGTATTGCGGCGGGTGCGGGATCGTTCGGCCATGAGCATCACCTCCATTCGCTGCAGTCGAGTATCGGTAAGACTCGCCCATTTTACCCTGACCCGCGGTCCGAGGAAAGCGCGGGTGCGGCGCGGCAGGAAACGATGACGCGCGCTACTCGCGGTTGGGGTCGAGCACGCGCGCGCGGAACCGCTCGAAACCCGGGTCGCGATCGGTATAGCGGGCGCCGATCGCCACGCGCGTGCGCTCGCGCTCCGCCGCGACGAAGACGCGAAGCGCGTCGCGCTGGTAGGGCTCGAGATTGCGATCGCCCGCGAGCAGGATCTCCGCGACCAGTGCCGCGTCGACATCGTCGATCCCGGCGAGAAAGAGCCGCGCGGTTTCGGGCAGGCGGACGAAGAGTTCGGCCAGTGCATTGTCGGCCGCCGGCGAACCGATGACGACCGCCTCGGGCCAGCGCGCCGGCGCTCGATCGGCCGGCATCCAGGCGGCGCCGATGAAGTGATCGGGCGTGCGGATCAGGCAGCCGCCGATTTCCTGCTCACGCGCCGGAATCGCGCGCACGACAATCCCCGTCCAGCATGCGGGATCCCAACGCGATGCGAGGCGGCGGGCGAAGCGGGCGAGTCGACCGTGCGTCACGGGGTATCCGGACCCGTTGCCGTCAGAGGCCCGCGGCGGCCCTCAGCACTTCGACCTTGTCCGTCGCCTCCCAGGTGAATTCCGGTTCATCGCGGCCGAAGTGGCCGTACGCCGCGGTCTTGAGATAGATCGGTCGCAGCAGATCGAGCATCTGGATGATGCCTTTCGGCCGCAAGTCGAAATGTGCGTTGACGAGTGCCGCGATCCGCTCGTCGGAAATGCGGCCCGTGCCCTCGGTGTACACGGTCACGTTGATCGGATGCGCGACGCCGATCGCATACGAAAGCTGCACCTGACACTGCCGCGCGATGCCCGCAGCGACGATGTTCTTCGCGACGTAGCGCGCGGCATACGCCGCCGAGCGGTCGACCTTCGACGGATCCTTGCCTGAGAACGCGCCGCCGCCGTGAGGGGCCGCGCCGCCATAGGTGTCGACGATGATCTTGCGCCCGGTCAAGCCCGCATCGCCGTGCGGACCGCCGATCTCGAAGCGGCCCGTCGGATTGACGAGATACTTCGTGCCGTCGAGCATCGACGGCGGCAGCACCGGCTTGATGATCTCGTCGATCACCGCCTCGGCCAGCGCCGACTGCCGGTCGTTCATGCTCGGGTCGTGCTGCGTGGAGAGCACGACGGTGTCGATCGCCACCGGCTTGCCCTCGGCATAGCGCACGGTAACCTGCGACTTGGCATCGGGGCGCAGCCAGGGCAGGCGCCCGTCCTTGCGCACTTCGCTTTGGCGCTGGACCAGCCGGTGCGCGTAATAGATCGGGAATGGCATCAGCGCCGGCGTTTCGTCGCACGCGTACCCGAACATCAGCCCCTGGTCGCCCGCGCCCTGGTTCAGGTACTCGTCGGAGGCGTGATCGACGCCACGGGCGATGTCGGGCGACTGGCGGCCGTAACAGACCATCACCGCGCAGCCATCGGCGTCGAAGCGCAACTCCGGGTCGTTGTAGCCGATCCGCCGGATGGTGTCGCGGGCGATGCGCGCAAAATCGTGCTTGTGCGCGGTCGTGATCTCGCCGCTCATCACCACGAGGCCCGTCGAGACGAGCGTTTCCGCGGCGACGCGTCCGGTCGGGTCTTGCTCTAGAATCGCGTCGAGAACCGCATCAGAGATCTGATCCGCGACCTTGTCCGGATGACCCTCCGAAACCGATTCCGACGTGAACAGGAAATCGCTCATTGCCCGCTCCTCGCTGCCTCGATACGCGCACCTGCGCGTCGGGGAACGCGCCGTCGGAACGACGTCGCGCAAAAGCTTGAATTGTAGCAGATTTCTCTCTCCATACCCGCCGGGCTCGACCCTCTCCGCCGTGGGGTCGGGCGCGCAAGTCGGCACGCGCGACGAGGCGTGCCCCGTGAGCCGCGCAAGCGCACACGCGCACCGATGAGCGCATCGATCGTACTTCCCACGCCGGCGGAAATCACCCGCGCAGCGGATCGCTTGCGCGCAGGCGAGCTGGTCGCGTTTCCGACCGAGACGGTCTACGGACTGGGTGCCGACGCAACCCAGGCAATCGCGGTACGCAAGGTCTTCGCGGCGAAAGGTCGGCCGGCCGCCCACCCGCTCATCGTCCATCTGCCCGATTCGTCGCACGTCGATCGCTGGGCGCGCGCGTTTCCCGAGGGTGCGCGGACGCTCGCCTCCGCATTCTGGCCGGGTCCGCTCACGCTGGTGCTGCCGCGCGCTCCGCGAGCGTCCGACATCGTCACCGGCGGCCAGGACAGCGTCGGCCTGCGCGTTCCGTCGCATCCGGTCGCGCGCGATCTCCTCGCCGCGTTCGACGGTGGCATCGCGGCGCCTTCGGCCAATCGCTTCGGCCGCATCTCGCCGACCACGGCACGCCACGTCGCCGACGATCTCGGTGGGGCGGTGGCGGTGATCCTCGACGGCGGTCCCTGCGCCGTGGGGATCGAATCGACGATCGTCGCCTTCGTCGGCGACGATCCGGTGTTGCTGCGCCCCGGCGGCATCGGCGCCGCGGATCTCGCGCGCGTCCTCGGACGCCGGCGTTTCTCGAGCCGGATACCTCGGCGCCGCGGGCGTCCGGCACGTTGCCGTCGCATTACGCGCCGAGAACGCCGGCGACGCTCGTCGCGCCGGATGCGCTGCGCGCCGAAATCGCGCAACTCGAAGAGCGGGACGAAGACGTGGCAGTGCTCGCGCGTACGGTCCCGCGGCCGGCCGATTTCAGCGACGTCTGGCTGCAGGCCTCCGCCGACGCCGCCGCGTACGCGCACGACCTCTACGCCAACCTGCGCGCGCTCGACGCCGCGAATGCCGACGTGATCCTGATCGAAGCGGTGCCGGGCGACGATGCATGGCTCGCCGTCCGCGATCGTCTCACCCGCGCCGCGCGTGGCGAGGACGACGATCGGGACTAACGGGCGCGCCGCGCAACGGCTACGCACCGAAGGCGAGGCGAGGCGGGCGCTCGTGCGTCGCGTTGCCGCCGATCAGCAGCGCCCCTCCACGACGCGGTCGAGAAACTCCGCGATGGCCGCTGTCAGCTCTTTCTGCCGGTTCTCGAAGTAGTGATCGGTGCCCGCGATCGTCAATTGCCGTGAGCATCGATCGTTGGGCAGCCCCTTCGCGCGATGAGGTGTCGCCGCGGCGACCGCCGCGAGCTCGTTTTCCGCCGTCACATCGAGCACCGGCTCCCTCGGCGGCACGGCGAAGTCGACGGCCATTCCCACCGGCACCCAGGCGGCGACCGGTCGCGCATCCGAGCGCGCGAGATACGCGTTCGCCATCGCAGCGCCGAAGCTGTGCGAGACGATCGCGATCTTCACGATCCCTCTTCGCTGCAGAAAGGCGATCGCCGCGGCGATCCGGTCGCCTGCCGCAGGCAGCGTAACGGCGTAATCGCCGCGCGATGCGCTCGCCGCCAGGACCGGCATCTGCACCGCGAGCGTCGTGTAGCCGGCCTCGGCGAGCCCGGCACGCAGGCCGCTGATGAATCCGAAGTCCGGATTCACGCCGAGTCCATGCACGATGATCACCCCGCCCTTGGGCGCTGCGGAAGGTTCGGTCAGGATCGCAAGAACCCTGGCGCGCGCCGGCGTGGCGAGCCACACTGCGTCGCCCACGACGAGCGCCGGAACGATCTCCTCCGCCCAGCGCTCCTCGCGCGAATAATCGATCGCCGGCTCGCCGAGCGCAGTCGCGGCGAGCGATACGACGATCAACGCTGACAGCCAGCGGCCCACGGCTCGCTCCATTGCAGCGTGCGGACTGTTACGATGCCGCGAGGAGTCCGCCAAGCGCCGTCGCAGCGGAATCTTACGTCATGGCCCACCGCCCGCAGCCTATCATCGTCCTTGCGCCCGACAAGTTCAAGGGCTCGTTGGCGGCCCCGGCCGTCTGCGATGCGATCGCGCGCGGTCTCGTGCGCGTGTGGCCGGACGCCGATGTGCGCGCGTGCCCGATGGCCGACGGCGGCGACGGCACGCTCGATGCGGTGCTGTCGCGCGGCGGCGAGCGGGCGATACGCAGCGTCACCGGCGCCGGCGGTCGGCCGCGCGCGGCCGCGTATGGCGTCCTGAACGAAACGGGCGGTCGCACCGCAGTGATAGAAGTCGCGCAGATCGTCGGCATCACCGACCCGGAGGGCATGGCGGCGCCGGTGGCGCAGCGAACGACACGCGGCGTCGGCGAGTTGCTTCGAGCGCTCCTGGACGACGGGGTGCGCCGCTTCATGATCGGGCTCGGTGGCAGCAGCACCAACGACGCTGGTGCCGGCCTGCTGGCGGCACTGGGGCTCTCGCTTCACGATGCACGCGGAGCGCAGGTGCCACCAACGCCCGAGGGGCTCGCCGCGCTCGCGCGCGTCGAGGCAAACGCGCTCCATCCGCGGCTCGAGGAAGCGGCGATCACGATCATGTCGGACGTCAACAATCCGCTGTGCGGCGTACAGGGCGCCACGGCAATCTTCGGCCCGCAAAAAGGCGTGCGCGCCGACGAGATCGTCGCGCTCGACGCGACGCTCGCGCGTTTCGCGGACCTCGCGGAACAGGCGACCGGGCGCAGCGCCGCAGCCAATCCCGGGGCCGGCGCTGCCGGGGGCCTGGGCTTCGCGCTCCAGCTGATCGGTGGCGCGTTTCGTTCCGGCGCAGAGGTCGTCGCCGGGCTCATCGGCCTCGACGCTGCGCTCGCCGGCGCCGACTGGGCCATCACAGGCGAGGGCCGCACCGACGCGCAGACGCTTCTCGCGAAGGCGCCGGCGATCGTCGCGCTCCATGCGCGCACTGCCGGCGTTCCCGTCACGCTGCTTTCGGGCGCGGTGGATTCCGCAGCATTGCCGGAGCTCGGCAAGATGTTCGCCGGATGCTTTGCGCTGCCGGGCGGTCCGTTGACGCTCGCCGAATGCGTCACCGATGCGGACACGCTGCTCGCCGACCGCGCGGAGCAGATCGCGCGTCTGTGGGCTGCGCGGGGCTACGCGTGAGAGCGAATGGATCCACTCCGCCTCGCGTTCCGTCCTGCAGCCGCCGGTCGGTCGCCGCGCCTGGACCGAGCTGTCGCTGGGACGCAGCCAGGCGGTTGCCACCCAAGATCGGCCTTCGACGCCCGGCCACCCCCTTTAGGGGCAGGTTCTTGGGCGGAATCTCCTATGCGTTGAGCGGGGTCGTATGGTTGAATCTCTCGTGCATCGCCGGTCCGGGCTGCGCGCCGCGGTTTTGGTCGTCGCGGCGCGCGGGTCAAAGGCTTCCTCCGCGATACCGGCCCAATCGCCGTTGCCGCGGTTTCGCGGGCTGTGTTTCGAGCCTACTGTCGCAGCCGCGTGGCCGGGATCAATATCGAGCACTCGGTACGCTGTAGATTCGCGGAGCGACACGAGGGGGCGGTAATGACGGACACGACGGGCAACCATCTGGGCAAACTGCGCGAGATGCGCAGCCGCGCCGTGCTCGGCGGCGGGCAGAAGCGTATCGAGCAACAGCACGCGCGCGGTAAATTCACGGCGCGCGAGCGGCTCGCGCTACTCCTCGACGATGGCTCGTTCCAGGAGTTCGGCGCGCTCGCCACGCACGGTTTCAGCGATTTCGGCCTCGACAAGCAGCGCTTCCCCGGCGACGGCATCGTCACCGGATTCGGCAAGATCAACGGCCGTCGCGTCGCGGTCTTTGCACAGGATTTCACGGTCCTCGGCGGTTCGTTCTCCGAGGTCCAGTCGCACAAGATCTGCCGCATCCAGGATCTCGCGCTCGAGAGCGGCATCCCGCTGATCGGGCTCAACGACTCGGGCGGCGCGCGCATCCAGGAGGGGGTGCGCAGCCTGGCCGCCTACGGCGAGGTGTTCGTGCGCAACGTCATGGCCTCGGGCGTGATCCCGCAGATCTCGCTGATCCTCGGCCCGTGCGCCGGCGGCGCCGTCTACTCGCCGGCGCTGACCGACTTCGTGATCATGGCGAGCGACAGCTTCATGTTCCTGACCGGTCCCGATGTGATCAAGGCGATGACCGGCGAGGAGGTCACCGCGCAGACGCTGGGCGGCGCCAGGTGCACATGGCGCGCAGCGGCGTCGCCCACCTCGCGACCGAGACCGAGGTCGCGGCGCTCGAAATGGTCAAGCGGCTGCTCGCCTACCTGCCGCAGAACAACAACGAGGATCCGCCGCAGATCACGCCGTACGACCCGACGGACCGAATGGACGAGGCGCTGAACGCGCTCATCCCGCGCGCCGAAAACGAGCCCTACGACATGCGCGATGCGATCGCGATGGTCTTCGACCGCGACAGCTTCCTCGAGATCCAGCCGGATTTCGCGCGCCAATGCCGTCGTCGGCTTCGCGCGGCTCGACGGATTCTCGGTCGGCATCGTCGCGAACCAGCCGCGCATTCATGTCGGGCGCGCTCAACATCGACGCGAGCGACAAGATCGCCCGCTTCATCCGCATCTGCGACGCGTACAACATCCCGATCGTCACGTTCGTCGACTGCCCGGGCTTCCTGCCCGGCATCGACCAGGAGTACGGCGGCGTCATCCGCCACGGCGCGAAGATCATCTACGCCTACTGCGAGGCGACGGTGCCGAAGATCTCGATCGTCACGCGCAAGGCGATGGGCGGCGCGTACGTCGCGATGAGCTCGAAGCAGATGCGCACCGACCTGGCGTTCGCCTGGCCGACCGCGCAGATCGCGGTGATGGGTGCCGAGGCGGCCGTGCGCGTGCTCTACCGCGACGAAGATCGCGAGCGGCCGCGGACCCCGAAGGCGAAGGAGCGCGAGCTCATCGCCGACTACCGCGAGCAGTTCTTCAACCCCTACCGCGCCGCCGACGTCGGCCAGATCGACGAGGTGATCGAGCCGCGCGAGACACGCCCGCGGCTCGTTCGCGCGCTCGAGGTCCTGCGCACCAAGGTGCAGCAGAACCCGCCCAAGAAGCACGGCCTGCTTCCCGTCCTGAGCGGCGCGAACGCGATGGACAATCTCGGTTGGGGTTTGCAGATGACCGTCCTCGGGATGGGACTCGTCTTCGCGCTGCTCGCGTTGCTCTGGGGCTTGCTCCATCTCGTCCTGCGACTCGAAAAGGCGCCAGTCGAGCCGATTTCGGGCGAGGCGTCGACAGCTGCTGCGGAGCGCATCGCCGCCGTCGCCGACGACGCAATCGGCGCGCAGGTTCCGGTGACGCCCACGGTGAACGGCATGGACGCCGATCTGGTGGCTGCAATTGCAGTGGCGACGCTGACGCATCGGGCAGTGCGCCGGCGCGAAGCCGCGCCGGTGATGCGCAGCTACTGGCCTGGGAGCCTGCTCTACGCGTCGCGCTGGGTGACAAGCGGGCGCACGCGGCAGAACCGCACCTGGCAGCGGGGGGTCAAGTAATGCGGCGCTACAGGCTCGAGATCCGCGGCCGCGAGTTCATCGTCGACGTTGATGATCTTGCCGCCAACCGCTTCGCCGTCAGCGTCGGCGAGGAGTCGTACGAAGTCGAGCTCTCGGGCGACGAGGATCTTCCCGAGGCGACGATTACGCCAGCGTTCGCGCCGGCGCACACCGGCAGGTGTCCCGCACGCGACGCCGGCTGACGCGAGCATCGCGGCGACGACGCGCAAGTCATCCTCGCGCGCGGCAGCGGTCGTCGTGCCACGCAAGCCTGCAGCCGGTGGCGGTGTCGGCACGCTTGCCGCGCCGATGCCCGGCGTGGTGCTCGAAGTGAACGTCGAGCCGGGCGACACTGTCGTGCGCGGCCAACAGATCGCAATCCTCGAGGCGATGAAGATGCAAAACAGCATCAAGTCGCCGCGCGCCGGCACCATCGCCGAGGTTTGTGTCGCCGCCGGGCAGGCCGTCGGCCATGGCGATGCCCTCGTGCGGTTCGCCGAGGGTTAACCGCGATGATCAGCGACGAAACGCTTCGCCTGCTCTTGCTCGGGATCGTCAACGTCTCGCCGCAGGCGCTGATCATGATCGGCGTCGCGTTCGTGCTGTTCTATCTCGCGATCGTCAAGGACTACGAGCCGTTGCTGCTGCTGCCGATCGGCGCCGGCTGTATGCTCGCGAACCTGCCGCTGTCGCCACTGGTCGCCGAGGACGGGATGCTGCGCGTGCTCTACAACATGGGCATCCGCAACGAGCTGTTCCCGCTGCTGATCTTCATCGGCATCGGCGCGCTGACCGACTTCGGACCGTTGCTGGAGAATCCGCGAATGGTGCTGCTGGGCGCCGCGGGCCAGTTCGGCATCTTCCTCACCCTGATGCTTGCGCTCGTGCTCGGGTTTAGCCGGCCCGAGGCGGCGTCGATCGGCATCATCGGCGCGATCGACGGCCCAACGTCAATCTACGTGAGCGGAATCCTCGCGCCACACCTGCTCGGGCCGATCACCGTCGCCGCATACAGCTACATGTCGCTGGTACCAGTCATCATGCCGCCGATCATGCGTCTTCTCACGACCGAGAAGGAACGGCGGATCCGCATGCCCTACAGCCAGCGCAAGATCAGCCGGCGCACGCGCATCCTGTTTCCGATCATCGTTACCGTCCTCGTCGGCACGCTCGTGCCCTTCGCCACGCCGCTGATCGGCATGCTGATGCTCGGCAACCTGATGAAGGAGTCGGGCGTGGTCGAGCGGCTGACCAAGGCATCGTCACAGGAGATCGCCAATGCGGTGACGCTCTTTCTCGGGCTCGCCGTCGGCGCGACGATGGTCGGCACCGAGTTTCTCAAGCCGAGCACGCTCGCGATCCTTGTGCTCGGCATCATCGCCTTCGGTGTCGACACCGCTGCCGGCGTGCTTTTCGCGAAGCTCCTCAACTTGCTGAGCGGCGGGCGCATCAATCCACTGATCGGGGCAGCCGGCATCAGCGCGTTCCCGATGGCCGCGCGCGTCGTGCAGCGGATGGCGCAGGAGGAGGACTTCGAGAACTTCGTGCTGATGCACGCGATGGGCGCCAACGCCGCCGGCCAGGTCGCTAGCGTCGTCGCTGGCGGCGTGCTGCTCGCCCTGATGGGCGCCGGAGGTCACTAGGAGAATTTCGCGATGAGCACTCGACCCTTTCGCATACTGGGCCTGCAGCAGATCGCGATCGGCGGGCAGGACAAGCGCCGGCTCGCGAAGCTCTGGGTCGACACACTCGGTGTGCCGCTTGCGGGCAACTACCGGAGCGAGCGCGAGAACGTCGACGAGGACATCCTCGCGCTCGGCGCAGGTCCGCATCGTGTCGAGGTCGACCTGATGCAGCCCGTCGATGCGACGAAGAAGCCGGCGGTCCATGAGACCCCCTTGAACCATGTCGGGCTGTGGGTTGATGACCTGCCACAGGCGATGGAGTGGCTGACCGCGCAGGGTGTGCGCTTCACGCCGGGCGGGATCCGCCGCGGCGGCGCGGGCTACGACATCTGCTTCATCCACCCGAAGGCGAACGCCGAGTTTCCGATCGGCGGCGAAGGCGTGTTGATCGAGCTGGTGCAAGCGCCGCCGGAAGTGGTCGCCGCCCTGACGACTGGGGCCGGTTAGTTGCTCTCCCGGCGTTCGAACTCGATGATCGGCTGATCAACGGCGAGGCTGTCGCCCGGTTTCGCGAGCAACACTTTCACGCGCGCGTCATAGTCGGCGCGCAGCACGTTCTCCATCTTCATCGCCTCGATGACGGCGAGCTTCTCGCCGGCCTTGACTTCCTGGCCGGGGACCGCGGTGATTTCGGTAAGCAGCCCCGGCATCGGCGAGAGCAGGAAGCGCGAGAGATCCGGCGGCCGCTTCTGCAGCATCAGCGACGTAGAGCTCGGCTGCGCGCGCGGTCAGCACCATGATGTCGACCTGCGTGCCCCAGTGGAACAGCCGGTAGAAGAGATTGCGCCGCTGGACCTGCATGCACACGGGACGGCCGTTGATCGTGCCGCGGAAGATCAGGTGGCCGAACTTCCAGTCCGACTGCACGGCGAATGTCTCGCCCTTGTAGCGGACGAGCTGAGCGCCGCCTTGGGTTGGTCCTCGATCGTGGTCACCGTCACCGCGTGCAAATCGCCGCCCAGTACCACCGTCCAGTCCTCGCCAACCTTGTATTCGTGACCGGGCAGCTGGCCGGTAATGCCCGCGGCGCGCTGCATGTAGCGTCGGTTGACCGCGGCGGCGACGGCAGAGCAGGAGTGTCGGATCGTCGTGGAGTACGTCCTCGGAGCGGAAACCCTTCGGGTACTCTTCGGCGATGAGGCCCGTGTTGCAGCCGCCGGAAATGAAGCGAGGATGCTGCATCAGCGCCGCCTGGAACGGGATGTTCGTCGACACGCCGCGGATGACGAACGCGTTCAGCGCATCGCGCATGCGGGCGATCGCCTGGTCGCGGCTCGCGCCGTGCGTGACCAGCTTGGCGATCATCGAGTCGTAGTACATCGATATCTCGCCACCCTCGTAGACGCCGGTGTCGACGCGCACCGCGCCTTCGACAGGATTTCGGCGGCGGATGATACTTCACGAGCCGGCCGGTCGACGGCAGGAAGCTGCGGAACGGATCTTCGGCGTTGATCCGGCACTCGATCGCCCAGCCATTGACGCTCGATGTCCTTTTGCGCGAACGGCAGCCGCTCGCCGGCGGCGACGCGGATCATCAGCTCGACCAGGTCGAGGCCGGTGATCAGCTCGGTGACCGGGTGCTCGACCTGCAGCCGCGTGTTCATCTCGAGGAAGTAGAACGCGCGGTCCCTGCCGACGACGAACTCGACGGTGCCTGCCGACTGGTAACTGCACCGCTCTCGCGAGCGCGACCGCCTGCTCGCCCATCGCCCGGCGCGTCGCATCGTCGAGGAACGGCGACGGCGCCTCCTCGATCACCTTCTGGTGGCGGCGCTGGATCGAGCACTCGCGCTCGCCCAGGTGGACGACGTTGCCGTGCGCGTCGCCGAGCACCTGGATCTCGATGTGGCGCGGCTCCTCGATGAACTTCTCGATGAACACGCGGTCGTCGCCGAACGCCGCCTTCGCCTCGTTGCGGCAGCGCGGAAGCCCTCGCGGGCCTCGGCGTCGTTCGCACGCGACGCGCAAGCCCCTTGCCGCCGCCGCCGGCGCGCGCCTTGATCATCACCGGATAGCCGATGCTCTGCGGCGATCGCAACGGCTTCGTTCGGCGCTGTCGATCACGCTCGGTGTGGCCGGGAATCGTGCTGACCTGGCCTGCTGCGCGAGCCGTCTTCGACGCGATCTTGTCGCCCATCGCCTCGATCGACGCGTGCCTTCGGGCCGATGAAGACGATGCCGTTCTCCTCGAGCAGCGCGCAGAACGCCGCGTTCTCGGACAGGAAGCCGTAGCCGGGGTGGACCGCCTCGGCGCCGGTGTCGCTTGCACGCCCTCGAGGATGCGCTCGCATCGACGAGATAGCTCTCGCGCGACGGCGCCGGGCCGATCGCCACGGCCTCGTCGGCGATGCTCACGTGGCAGCGCGTCGCGGTCGGCCTCCGAGTAGACGGCGACCGTCTCTGATGCCCATGCGGCGGGCGGTGCGGATGACGCGGCACGCGATCTCGCCGCGGTTGGCGATCAGGATCTTCCTGAACATCGGCGTGTGGTCCGGTTGCGCAACGCGCGCCCGCACGGCAGCTTTGCGCGCGCGTCACAGCGGGATGTTGCCGTGCTTGCGCCACGGGTTCTCCAGCTTCTTGTCGTGCAGCATCGCGAGCGAGCGGCAGATCCGCTTGCGCGTCTCGCGCGGCATGATCACGTCGTCGATGAAGCCGCGGCTGCCCGGCGACGAACGGGTTGGCGAACTTCTTGCGGTACTCCTCGTTGCGCGCGGCGATCTTGCGCCGGGTCGCCGGCGTCCTTGCGGAAGATGATCTCGACCGCGCCCTTCGGCCCCATCACCGCGATCTCCGCCGTCGGCCAGGCGAAGTTGACGTCGCCGCGCAGGTGCTTGGAGCTCATGACGTCGTAGGCGCCGCCGTACGCCTTGCGCGTGATGACCGTGACCTTGGGCACCGTGCCCTCGGCGTAGGCGTAGAGCAGCTTGGCGCCGTGCTTGATGATGCCGCCGTACTCCTGCGCCGTGCCCGGCATGAAGCCGGGAACGTCCACGAAGGTGACGACGGGAATGTTGAAGCGTCGCAGAAGCGCACGAAGCGCGCCGCCTTGATCGACGCTCTTGATGTCGAGGCAGCCGGCCAGCACCAGCGGCTGGTTGGCGACGATGCCGACCGGTCGGCCGTCCATGCGCGCGAAGCCGACGACGATGTTCTTGGCGTAGTCGGGCTGCAGCTCGAAGAAGTCGGCGTCGTCGACGACCTTGTGGATCAGCTCCTTGATGTCGTAGGGCTTGTTCGGGTTGTCCGGCACGAGCGTGTCGAGCGAGTGGCTCCGATGCGCGCTCGGCGGGTCGTCGGTCGGCACGGCGCGGCGGCTCCTCGCGGTTGTTCGGCGGCAGGAAGTTGAACAGCCGGCGCACCATGACGAGCGCCTCGACGTCGTTCTCGAACGCGCAGGTCGGCGACGCCCGAGCGCGTCGAGTGGCGTCATCGCGCCGCCCAGCTCCTCGGCGGTCACTTCCTCGTGCGTCACCGTCTTCACCACGTCCGGTCCGGTGACGAACATGTAGGAGCTGTCCTTCACCATGAAGATGAAGTCGGTCATCGCCGGCGAGTAGACGGCGCCGCCGGCGCACGGGCCCATGATCACGCGAGATCTGCGGAATGACGCCCGAGGCCAGGACGTTGCGCTGGAAGACGTCGGCGTAGCCGCCGAGCGAGGCCACGCCTTCCTGGATGCGCGCGCCGCCGGAGTCGTTGAGGCCGATCACCGGCGCGCCGATCTTCATCGCGTGGTCCATGATCTTGCAGATCTTCTCGGCGTGCGCCTCGGAGAGCGAGCCGCCGAAGACCGTGAAGTCCTGGCTGAAGACGAACACCAGCCGGCCGTTGATCGTGCCGTAGCCGGTGACGACGCCGTCGCCCGGGATCTTCTGGTCGGCCATGCCGAAGTCCGTGCAGCGGTGCTCGACGAACATGTCCCATTCCTCGAAGGTGCCCGGGTCGAGCAGCAGCTCGATGCGCTCGCGCGCGGTGAGCTTGCCCTTCGCGTGCTGCGCGTCGATGCGCTTCTGGCCGCCGCCCAGGCGCGCCGCGGCGCGCTTGTCGTCGAGCTGCTTGATGATGTCGTGCATCGTTCCCCGTCCTTCCCTTATTTCGCGAGCGCGAGCAACCGCGCCGCAGCACGAGAGGGCGTCATTGTTCCGTCGGTCACTGCGGCGCGCAAGGCGACGAGCTCCTGGCGAACGCTCGGCTGCTGGTAGAAGCGCGCATGCAGATTCGTGCTCGACGAGGGCATCCATCCAGGCGAGCGCCTGTTTCTTGCGCCGTGCCGCTAGCGAGCCGTTCATTGTCGCCGACGCGCGATAGCGTTCGGCGTCTCCCAGAAAGCCTCTACGCCCGCGCCGGTCGTGGCGCTGAACTCGACGACCGGCGGCACCCACCACGCGTCGCGCGGCCGCAGCATCGAGAACGCGTTCGCAAGCTGTGAGCGCGCGAGCTCGGCCGCCCCCGGGTCGATGTCCGCCTTGTTGACGAGAGCGAGGTCGGTGAGCTCGATGATGCCGCGTCTTGATCGCCTGCAGGTCGTCTCCGGCGTTCGGCAACGCGATCAGCACGAAGAAGTCGGTCATGCCCGCCACCGCGGTCTCCGATTGCCCGACGCCGACGGTCTCGACGATCACGACGTCGTAGCCTGCCGCCTCGCACAGCGCGAGCGCTTCGCGAGTCCGTGTGCGCGACGCCGCCCAGCGTTCCGCCCGAGGGACTTGGGCGGATGAACGCGTTCGGCTCGCGCGCGAGGCGTTCCATCCGCGTCTTGTCGCCGAGGATCGAGCCCCCCGAGATCGGCGCTCGTCGGATCGACGGCAAGAACAGCGACTCGATGGCCGCGCGCGATCAGATGCAGACCCAACGCTTCGATGAACGTCGATTTGCCCGCTCCGGGCGCGCCCGTCACGCCGATGCGGAAGCTGCCGCCGGTGTGCGGCAGCAGCGTCTCGAGCAGCGCGTCGGCGGGCGCCCGGTCTTCGCGACGCGACGACTCGATCAGCGTGATGCCTTTGGCGATCGCGCGAACGTTGCGCGCGAGAACGCCATCGGCGAGCGTGCGGCTCGCCTGATCGGGGCATTCGGGCGCTTTGTGCACCCGCGAAGCGGCAGGCATGTCGATGGCGTCGAGCGAACCCCATCGAGGGCTCGCAATCTGAAAAAGTACAGGGGGCCGCGGCCCCCTGCGTTGTTCTAGCTCAAGCGGCATCCGCGGCGATGCGTACCTCGCGAATCGCTTTCAACACCGCCTGCGCCGCCGTGGAGATGACGCGTGCCGGGACCGAACACCGCTGCGACGCCGGCCTTTTCGAGAAACTCGTAATCCTGCTGCGGTATCACGCCGCCGACGACGACCACGATCTCGGGCGCTCCCTGCTCGCGCAGCGCCTGGACGAGTCGCGGCACGAGCGTCTTGTGCCCGGCCGCGAGCGTGGACACGCCAATCGCGTGCACGTCGTTCTCGATCCCCTGCCGCGCGGCTTCCTCGGGCGTCTGGAACAGCGGGCCGACGTCGACGTCGAAGCCGAGATCGGCGAACGCAGTGGCGATCACTTTCGCGCCCCGATCGTGTCCGTCCTGGCCGACCTTCGCGATCATGATCCGCGGCCGGCGCCCCTCTTCGCGCTCGAAGCGCTCGACCTCGTCCTTCAGCGTCTGCCACCCGGCGTCCTCCACAAACGCCGCACCGTAGACGCCCGAAACGGTCTGCCCGTGCGCCTGGTAGCGGCCCCAGATCTTCTCCAACGCATCGCTCACTTCGCCTACCGTGGCTCGCGCCCGCATCGCAGCGATGGCAAGCTCGAGGAGGTTGCCCGTGCCGGTGTGCGCGGCATCGGTTAGCGCCGCAAGCACCGCGTCGACCGCTTTCGCGTTACGCCGGGCTTTCACGTCGCGCAACCGCTTGATCTGCGAGTCACGGACAGCGGTGTTGTCGATCTCGCGGATCGCGAGCGGCGCTTCTTCCTTCAACACGTACTTGTTGACGCCGACGATCACGTCCTCGCGGCGGTCGATGCGCGCCTGCTTCTCGGCCGCGCACGCCTCGATGCGCAGCTTCGCCCAACCCGACTGCACGGCCTTGGTCATGCCGCCCATGGCCTCGGCTTCCTCGATGATCGCCCATGCCTTGTCGGCCATCTCCTGCGTGAGCTTCTCCATCAGATACGAGCCGGCCCAGGGATCGATGACGTTCGTGATGTGCGTCTCCTCCTGGATGATGAGCTGCGTGTTGCGCGCGATTCGTGCGGAGAAGTCCGTCGGCAGGGCGATCGCCTCGTCGAACGAATTTGTATGCAGCGACTGCGTTCCGCCGAACACCGCCGCCATCGCCTCGATCGTCGTCCGCACCACGTTGTTGTACGGATCCTGCTCGGTGAGCGACCAGCCCGAGGTCTGCACGTGCGTGCGCAACATCATCGAGCGCGCGTTCTTCGGGTTGAACGCCTTCATGATCTGCCACCACAGGAGCCGCGCCGCGCGCAGCTTGGCGATCTCCAGATAGAAGTTCATCCCGAGACAGAAGAAGAACGACAGTCGACCCGCGAAGTCGTCGACGTCGAGCCCGCGCGCAAGCGCCGTACGCACGTACTCGCGCCCGTCGGCGAGCGTGAACGCAAGTTCGAGCGCCTGCGTCGCACCGGCCTCCTGAATGTGGTAGCCGGAGATGGAGATCGAGTTGAACTTCGGCATTCGCCGCGTCGTGTGCTCGATGATGTCGGCGACGATGCGCATCGACGGTTCGGGCGGATAGATGTAGGTGTTACGGACGATGAACTCCTTGAGGACGTCATTCTGGATCGTCCCCGAGAGCTGTTCCTGGTGCACCCCCTGCTCTTCCGCGGCAACGATGTAGCCTGCGAGCACGGGCAGCACGGCGCCGTTCATCGTCATCGAAACGGAGACCTTGTCGAGCGGGATGCCGCCGAACAGGATCTTCATGTCCTCGACCGAATCGATCGCCACGCCAGCTTTGCCGACGTCGCCTTCGACGCGCGGATGATCGGAGTCGTAGCCGCGGTGCGTGGCGAGGTCGAAGGCGACCGACACGCCCTGGCCGCCGGCCGGCAAGGTTGCGCCGATAGAACGCGTTCGACTCCTCGGCGGTCGAGAACCCGGCGTACTGGCGGATCGTCCATGGCCGCAGCGCGTACATCGTCGCCTGCGGGCCGCGAACGAAGGGCTCGAAGCCCGGCAGCGTATTTGCGTATGGCAGGCCCTTGAGATCGTCTGCCGTGTACAACGGCTTGACGTCGATGCCCTCGGGGGTGTGCCAGATGAGCTTCGCGGAAGATCCGGCCGACTTCATCGCCGCTTTTTGCCAATCGTCGATCGAGGCGGTCTTGGGCGCGCGGTCGCTCATGGCGTGTCGCTCTCCGGAAAACAAAAAGGGCCCGAGTAGGCGGCCCGACCCGAGGGTATAAAGATTTTATTCTAAGCCCAAACCGGGTCGCTCGCGGGCCCACCCCGGTTACAAACCCCGCGTCTCTTGGCCAAACACCCGCACGCACGCCGTGTACGTAGCGTCACAGGCCCGCTGGGGCCAGCTGCCCGCCTGTCCGCTCGGCGCCAACTCGTCGTCGGAGCCGCGCTCGGAAACGAGAAGCGCGCGAATCACCCCTTTGCCCGGCAAATATCGCCGTTGACCTGCACGCTCGAACTCGTAAGGCAATGGACCGACGCCTGACGCAGATCAACGTAGCGGAGGCGTGCCCGTAGCATCCTTTCGGGCGGGAGGTTGCAACAGCGCTTCGCCGTGGAAACGGCACGACTTTCGGCTCGACAGTACCCCCTGGTGGAGGAACGCGATGAAACATGAAGTGGTAGTCCTCAGTGGTGCACGGACGGCGATCGGCGGCTATGGCGGCAGCCTCAAGGACATTCCGCCGAGCGAGCTCGCTGCCAAATGCGTGCGCGAAGCGGTGAAGCGCGCGGGGGTCGAGCCGGCCGAAGTGGGTCACGTCGTATTCGGCAACATCATCCACACCGATGCGCACGATCACTATCTGGCTCGCGTCGCGGGCATCAAGGGCGGCTTGCCGGTCGAGACGCCGGCGCTGACGCTCAACCGGCTGTGCGGCAGCGGGCTGCAGGCGATCATTACTGCGGCGCAGGCGATCATGCTCGGTGACGCCGACGTGACCGTCGCCGGCGGCGCGGAGAACATGAGCCGCAGCCCGTACTCGGTGCCGGCGATGCGCTGGGGCGCGCGCATGAATGACGCGACCATGGTCGACATGATGGTCGGCGCGCTCTAGCGATCCGTTCGACGACTGCCATATGGGCATCACCGCGGAGAACGTCGCGAAGAAGTATGGCGTCTCGCGGCAGGACCAGGACACGCTCGCGGCGGAAAGCCACCGGCGCGCGGCGCTCGCGCATCGAGAACGGCTACTTCCAAGGCGCAGATCGTGCCCGTGGATGTCCAGGTCAAGGGGGACAAGATGCCGTTCGAGACCGACGAGACCGCCCGTGCCGAGACGCACGGCCGAAAAGCTCGGCAAGCTGCGCCCGGTCTTCGACCCGCAGGGCACCGTGACGGCCGGCAACGCGTCGAGCATCAACGACGCGGCGGCCGCGGTCGTGCTGATGGAGGCGAAGCTCGCGGCGAAGCGCGGGTTGAAGCCGCTGGGGCGGCTGGTCGCGTACAGCTACGCCGGCGTGGACCCGAAGTTCATGGGCATCGGCCCGGTGCCGGCCGTGCGGAGCTTGCTGCAGAAGGCCGGACTGACCGTCGACGACATCGATGTCTTCGAGGTGAACGAGGCGTTCGCCGCGCAGGCGCATCGCCGTCTGTCGCGAGCTGGAGCTGCCGCCGGACCGCACCAATCCGAACGGCAGCGGCATCTCGCTTGGCCACCCGATCGGCGCAACCGGTGCGATCCTGTCCTCAAGGCGCTCTACGAGCTGCAGCGCACCGGCGGCAAGCGCGCGCTGGTGACGATGTGCATCGGTGGCGGCCAAGGCATCGCGGCGATCTTCGAGCACGGTTGAACACGAGAATCGAAGGAGAAAGGCGATGGAGCGACTGGAAGGCAAGACGGCGCTTGTGACCGGTGCATCCCGCGGAATCGGCCGTGCGATCGCGATCGAACTCGCGCGCGAGGGCGCACAGGTTGCCGTGAACTATGCGAGCAACGACGCGAAGGCGCAGGAAGTGCGCGAAGAGATCGAGAAGCTCGGCGGCACGTGCGTGCTGGTCAAGGCGAACCTAAGCGATGCCAAGCAGGCGCGCGAGATGGTGAAGGCGGTGGCCGAAGGCTTTCGGCACCTCGACGTGCTCGTCAACAACGCCGGTATCACCCGCGACAGCCTGCTGCCCAGGATGACCGACGAGCAGTGGGTGGATGTGATCCAAACCAACCTGAACGGGTGCTTCTTCTGTACGTCCGCGGCAATCCCGTACATGTCGGCGCAGAGCTACGGGCGGATCGTCAACATCAGCTCGCTGAACGGGCAGGTCGGCGCGGTCGGGCAAGCGAACTACAGCGCGAGCAAAGGCGGGATCATCGCGTTCACCCGCACCGCCGCGCTGGAGCTCGCGCGCTTCGGCATCACCGTCAACGTCGTTGCGCCGGGCTACACGGACACCGACATGTTCTCCGCCGTGCCCGCGACGATCCAAGCGCAGATCAAGTCGAAGATCCCGGCGGCCCGCTTTGCGCATCCCGAGGAGATCGCGAAGGCGGTGCTCTACCTCGTCGCCGACGGCGACTACGTGACGGGGCAGCAAATCAACGTCAACGGCGGCGCCCATATGTGAGTGGGCTGGCGCGGCCGCAGACGACTGCGCGCGGGTCCGGTCGCGGATTTCAAGACGACCGTATCGTTCAAGCAGCGACGCCTTGCGCAAGCAAGGGTACTGATCCACAGCGACGGCACAGCTCTTCTCCTCTACGGCGGTGCATCAGGCGTTTTTGGTCGTGGGTCCACGGCGCGCACGGTAGGTGCGCTGCGCTGACGGGCGTGGCGCCAGCAGCATGGAACTCACCCGATTCTGCCCCGGTCGCCGATCGCCGCGATGCGGTCAATGGCCGCGAACGGACGCAACCTGAGCGTTGCAGTCGATGGCGGTGAGGGAGCGCAGTACATTTCTATCGTCCCGACGATCGATGATAACGCCGAACGTCTTCCGTCGGACGTGCCGTAGCGCAACATCCCGCGCATGCCTTGCCGGATCCGCATGTTCCAAGAACAACTTGATGAAGGAGCCGATGATCGTCGTCAACAAGTCGGGCGGCGCCGGTGCCGAAGGCTTTCTCGCGATCAAGGAAGCCAAATGCGATCCGAACAAGACCATCATTACGCTCTCGAACCTATTCACGACGCCCGTCGCGATGCTGGCGCTCGACCAGTTCGTGCTGTGGGTCAACGCCGACTCGCCTTACGAGTCCGCGAAGCACTATCTCGCCGCCGTAAAGGCTGCCGGCCCCAACAAATTCAAGATGGGCGGCACGGGATCGAAACAGGAAGATCAGATCATCACGGTAGCCATCGAGAGGGCCGCCGGGGTCAAGTTCACCTGTATCCCGTTCAAGGGTGGCGGCGACGTCGCGGTCCAGCTCGTCGGCCAACACATCGACTCGTCGGTGAACAACCCGATCGAAGCTGTCGCGCAGTGGCGCGCGGGCGGGCGGCGTCCACTTTGCGTTTTCGACGCTCAGCGGATGCCGCACAAGGCCCAGGTGACGGAGACGATGTCGTGGAACGACATCCCGAGCTGCAAGGAGGCCGGGATCGCCGTCGCCTATGTGATGCTCCGTGGCATCTTCATGCCTCCCGGTGTGACCAAGGAGCAGGTCGATTTCTATGTCGACCTCGTCAAGAAAGTCCGCGAAACGCCGGACTGGAAGAAGTTCATGGAAGACGGTGCGTTCAATGCCACGTTCATGAGCGCGCTGCTACCAATGCTGGCCCTTGGCATTCCGGGTTCGCCCACGCCCGCCGTCCTTCTGGGCGGATTGCTGATCTGGGGCCTGCAACCGGGCCTGCTGCTATTCGTCGAGCAAAGGGACTTCGTCTGGGGCCTGATCGCCAGCATGTATCTCGGCAACATCGCCGAGCTCGTTGTCGTGCTCACCTGCGTGCCGCTGTTCGCCGCGATCCTACGGATTCCATTCTCGATCATCGCCCCCGTGATCAAGGTCATTTGCGCGATCGGCGCATACACGGTGCACAACGCGATGCTCGACATCTGGTTCATGCTGGCGTTCGGCGTCATCGGCTACGTATTCAAGAAGCTCGACTACCCGCTCGCGCCGCTGGTGCTAGCGCTGGTTCTGTGCGACCGCGCCGAGGACTCATTCCGCCAAACGATGCTAATCTCGCAGGGCGACGTTCGCATCTTCTATTCCAACTGGCTGGTCGGCGGCATCACCGGGCTTGCACTGGTGTTGCTGTTCTGGTCGCTGCTTTCGCAAGTGATCGCGCGGCAGCGCGGCAAGTACTAGGACATAGCCACCCCCGCCAACAGCACGTTATTCCGCGGCGGCCGCTCGTTCCGCGATCCGATCACCCGCCGTGCCGTAGCCCTGCGCCATGGCCGACGCTCCGCCGGCGGCGACGCGCACCGCACAATACTTGAACTCGGGAATCTTGCCGAACGGATCAAGCGCCGGGTTGGTGAGAAGGTTGGCGGCTGCTTCGTAGTAGCAGAACGGGATGAATACCGCGCCGCGTGGCGTGCCGTCATCGGCGCGCGCGGAAAGTGAGATGCTGCCGCGTCTCGAGGCTACGGTGATCGTGCCGCCCGGCGCGACGCCGAGCGCTTCTAGGTCGCGCGAGTTGAGCGACGCCACGGGCGACGGCTCGATCGCGTTCAGGACGTCGGTGCGCCGCGTCATGCTGCCGGTGTGCCAATGCTCGAGCTGGCGCCCGGTGATCAGCACGAACGGATATGCAGCGTCCGGACGCTCGGCCGCCGGGATGACGTGCGCCGGGACGAAACGGCCCTTGCCGGTCGCCGTCGGGAACTGCGCAGTGAACACGACGCGCGTTCCGGGGTCGCCTTCGTGCTCACACGGATAGGTGACTGCGTGATCGCGCTCGAGGCGCTCCCAGGTGATCCCGGCGATCGAGGGCATCGCCGTGCGCATTTCGGCAAAGACGTCGCGCGCATGCGCATAGCGCCACGGAAGTCCGAGGCGCTTCGCCATCTCGACGATGATCCACAGGTCCTGGCGCGCCTCGCCGGGCGGGGTCAGTGCCTCGCGCCCAAGTTGGACCGAACGGTCGGTGTTCGTGAACGTCCCCGTCTTCTCGGGGAATGCGGACGCCGGAAGGATCACGTCGGCGAGATACGCAGTCTCGGTCAGGAAGATGTCCTGGACGACCAGCGTCTCGAGCTTCGCGAGCGCCGCCCGGGCGTGGCTCACGTCCGGATCCGACATCGCCGGGTTTTCTCCCATGATGTACATGCCGCGGATCTTGCCCGCGTGCACGGCGTCCATGATCTCGACGACGGTGAGGCCCGACTTCGGATCGAGCGCCGTGCCCCACAGCGCCTCGAACGCCGCTTTCGCCTCCGTCGCGTCGACGCGCCGATAGTCGGGATACATCATCGGAATGAGACCGGCGTCGCTCGCGCCCTGCACGTTGTTCTGGCCGCGCAGAGGATGCAGCCCCGTGCCGGGACGTCCGACCTGGCCGGTCATCAACGACAGCGCGATCAGGCACCGCGCGTTGTCGGTGCCGTGGACGTGCTGCGAAATACCCATGCCCCACAGGATCATCGATGCGCGCGACCGTGCGAAGAGCCGTGCGACCTCGCGAATCGTCACCGCGGGAATTCCGCAGACGGCGGCCATCGCTTCGGGGCTGTGGCCGGCGACGTTCTCGCGGATTTCGTCGTAGCCGCTCGTGCGACTGGCGACGAAGCTCCCGGCCACCAGACCTTCGGCGACGATCGTGTGCAGCATCGCGTTCAGCAGCGCGACGTCGGTGTCGGGCTTGAGCTGCAGGAAATGCGTCGCATGCCGCGCGAGCTCGGAGCGACGCGGCTCGATCAGGATCAACTTCGTTCCGCGCTTCACGGCGTTCTTGATCCACGTCGCGGCAACCGGGTGGTTGACCACCGGATTGGCGCCGATCAGCAGCACGACCTCCGCCTGCAGTACATCCATCACCGGGTTCGACACGGCACCCGAGCCGATGCCCTCGAGCAGCGCTGCAACGCTCGATGCGTGGCACAGCCTTGTGCAATGGTCGACGTTGTTCGAGCCGAAGCCGGTGCGCACGAGCTTTTGGAACAGGTACGCCTCCTCGTTGCTTCCCTTCGCCGACCCGAAACCGGCGAGCGCGTGCCCACCGTGGGAGTCGCGGATCTTCGCCAGCGTGCCGCCGGCGAGTTCGAGCGCTTCGTCCCAGCTCGCTTCGCGGAATGCAGAAAGCGGATCGGCTGGATCCATGACGAAGTCGGCCGTCTTCGGCACGCCGGGCTTGCGAATCAGCGGTTTCGTCAGCCGCTGCGGATGACTGACGTAGTCGAACCCGAAGCGGCCCTTGACGCACAGGCGTCCGTGGTTCGCCGGACCGTCGCGGCCCTCGACCCGGACGATTGCGTTGTCCTTGACGTAGTAGTCGATCTGGCAGCCCACGCCGCAGTACGGGCACACGGAGGGCACGACCCGATCCGCCGCGACGAGGTAGGCGTCGTGCGCCGGCGCGAGGGCGCCGGTCGGACACGCCTGCACGCACTCGCCGCACGCGACGCAGGTCGAGGCGCCCATCGGATCGCCGAAGTCGAAGACGATCGCCGAACGCGCGCCACGAAAGGCGTAGCCGATCACGTCGTTGACCTGCTCCTCGCGGCACGCGCGCACGCACCGCGTGCACTGGATGCAGGCGTCGAGATTGACGGCCATCGCCGGATGCGTGAGATCCGGCGCGGGTTGGGTACGCGCTGGAAACCGCGGCGCGCCGATGCCGAGGACTCGCTTCCAGTGCGCGAGCTCGGAGTCGGGCCTGTACACTTTATCGGGCACGTCCGCCGCCAAGAGCTCGACGATGATCTTCTGCGCGTGCAGCGCGCGGGCGCTTTCGCTCGACACTTCCATCCCGGACGCGGGCGCGCGACAGCATGACGGCGCCAGGACCCGCTCGCCCTTGATCTCGACCATGCAGGCGCGGCAATTGCCGTCCGGACGCATCCCCGGCGTGTAACAGAGGTGCGGGATCTCGATGCCGTGGCGGTGCGCAGCTTCGATGATCGTTTCGCCGACGGCGGCAACGAGCTGCTTGCCGTTGAGCTGAAAGGCGACGGTCTCGGTCTTCACGCGGCCCCCGCTTCCTCTTGCATCGACACGTCGACGCGCCGGCCGCCTTCGACTGCGCGCGGACGCTCCCTTCGGTACCGCACTTCGCTCCGTTCACTCATTCGAGTTCCTCGGGGAAGTACTTGATGACGCAGGCGACCGGATTCGGCGCGGCCTGCCCGAGCCCGCAGATCGAGGCATCCGCCATCGCCTGCGACAGCTCCTCGAGCAGTCGCACGTCCCAGCGCGGCTGCTCCAGAATGCGCACGGCCTTCTCGGTGCCGACGCGGCACGGTGTGCACTGGCCACAGGATTCGTCGGCGAAGAAGCGCATCAGGTTCCGCGCCGCGTCGCGCGCGCGATCGTGCTGCGACAGCACGATGATCGCCGCCGAGCCGATGAAGCATCCGTGAGGCTGCAGCGTGTCGAAATCGAGCGGCACGTCGGCGAGCGACGCGGGCAGGATGCCGCCCGACGCACCGCCGGGAAGGTAGGCGTAGAGATCATGCCCCGGCAGCATCCCGCCGCAGTATTCGTCGATCAGTTCGCGCGCCGTGATGCCGGCAGGCGCGAGATGGACCCCGGGATTCGCCACGCGCCCGGACACCGAAAACGAGCGCAGACCCTTGCGTCCTCGCCGGCCCTGGTCGGCGAACCACGCGGCGCCGCGTTCCAGGATGTCGCGCACCCAGTACAGGGTCTCCATGTTGTGTTCGAGCGTCGGCCGGCCAAAAAGTCCCACTTGCGCGACATAAGGCGGGCGCAGCCGGGGCATCCCGCGCTTGCCCTCGATCGACTCGATCATCGCCGACTCCTCGCCGCAGATGTAGGCGCCCGCGCCCCGGCGCAGCTCGATGCGCGGCAGGGGGCATGGCGGATCGGCTTCGAGCGCGGCGATCGCCGCGGCGAGGATCGCGCGGCACGCGGCGTACTCGTCGCGCAGATAGATGTAGATACCGTCGATCCCCGTCGCCCATCCGGCGATCAGCATCCCTTCGAGGAAGCGATGCGGGTCCCGCTCCAGGTAGTAGCGGTCCTTGAACGTGCCCGGCTCGCCTTCGTCGATGTTCACCGCCATGAGGCGCGGCGCAGGCTCGGCGCGCACGATCCGCCACTTGCGGCCCGCCGGAAAGCCGGCGCCGCCCAATCCGCGCAGCCCCGAATCCTCGAGCGTTGCGATGACGGCGTCGGCAGCGCGCTCGCCGCGCACGCACGAAACGAGCGTGCGATAGCCGCCTCCGGCGCGGTACGCCGCATCGTCGACATGCGGCGGAACGTCGGGTGCGAGGCGCCGCTTCGCGACCGCTTCCAAGACCGCAGGCACCGTCGCGCGGTCCACCGGATTCCTTCCGACGAGCGCGGCCGGCGCGTGCTCACAACGGCCGATGCACGGCGCCCCGACCACCCTGACGTCGGCCCCGCACGCACGGGCGAGCTCCGCCCGCAGCGTCGAGGCGCCGGCCAGCTCGCAGGACAGCGTCTCGCAGACACGAACGGTAATTTCGGGCGGTGGCACGTCGCCTTCTTTCACGACGTCGAAATGGTGGTAGAACGTCGCCACCTCGTAGACCTCGGCGAGCGAGAGCTTCATCTCGGAGGCCAACGCGACGAGGTGGGCGGCCGCGAGATAGCCGTAGTGGTCCTGGATCCGGTGCAGATGCTCGAGCAGCAGGTCGCGGCGCCGCGGCGAGTCACCGAGCAGCGCGCGTACCTCCGAGAGCGCCCGCGCATCTTCCTGCCGGCCTTTCGTGTGGGCCCGCGCCGCGCCACTGCGCTTTCCAAGCTTCGAAGTGTCGATGACGGCCCTGTTTTCCATGCGGTTCCCGCGTTGTGCGCCGATGCCGGTATCAGTCGAGAAAGTCGCAATGCTTCTCGACATGCGCCGCGAGATCGAGCGAATGCTGGCGGACGAGGCGCTCCGCCCGCTCGGTGTCGCGCGCCTCGAGCGCCTCGATGATCAGCATATGGTCGACGATCGACCGCTCCGCGCGATCGCGCTGCGAGATCGTCAGCCGACGAATCGCGCGCACGTGCAGGAACAGATTCTCTATCGTCTTGCCCATCAGATGCGAGCCGGAAAGCCGCATGATGGTCTGGTGAAACGCGATGTTGGCCTCAGAATATTCGTGGATATGCTCGGTCGGCGCCCCGTTGACGAACTCGTCGAACATGTGCCGCAGCTTCGCGATCTCCGCGTCGGATGCGCTCACCGTGGCGATCCGGGCCGCCATACTTTCGAGGGCCGCCCACATTTCTATCATTTCGATGATCTCGCGCTTCGTCTTGCGGACGACGAAGATGCCACGCCGTGGAACGGAGCGCACGTAGCCTTCCTGCTCGAGGAGCGTCAACGCCTCGCGAATCGGAGTGCGCGACACGCCCAGCGACTGCGAAAGGTGCTTGTCGTCAAGACGGATTTCCTCGTTGAGCGCATAGATGTCCGCGTCGAGGATCGCCTGCTTGATCGCCCCGTACGCCTGGGCGCGGAAACTGAGATTGACGCTGACCGGCCGCAACGCGAGGAGGCTCGGCTGCGACAGGGCGGCGGCATTCGTGGTCATGGGAAGCTCAACATGAAACCGGGGGCACGGCAAGGGCCGCGGGTCCCCGCGCGCGCAGCTTGACGAGCGCGAGCACGATGTCGGTCGCCGGCGTCGGCACATTCGTCAGGCGCCCGAGCTCCTGCACGACCCCGACGAGCGGGCCGGTCTCCATTGCGCGGCCACGCTCCAGGTCCTGCAGCATCGACATCTTGTGCGGACCCAAGGCGGCCGCGCCGGCAAGCCGCCGCTCAGCGTCGACGCGAAGGCGCAAGCCCAGCCTCTCGCCGATCGCCTGGGCTTCCAGCATCATTCTGCGGCACACCTCGCGCGCGCCTTCATCGGTGGCAACGATATCGATGGTCGCCAACGTCAGCGCGCTGACGGGGTTGAAGCAAAGATTGCCCCAGAGTTTGAGCCAGATTTCATCGCGGATATCCGGACGCATCGGCGCATCAAATCCGGCGGCAGTCAGCAACTCGTGCAGACGATCGAGGCGAACGCTGCGGACGCCCGATGGCTCGCCGATCGGCAGCTTCGCACCGTGGTCATGCCGGATGACGCCGGGGGCGACGATCTCGGTCGCCGGAAACACCACGCACCCGACGGCGCGCTCGGACCCGAGGCGCGCCCGTTGAAGACCATCGGGATCGATATTTTCCAACGTCGCCCCCCGGTAGGGCACTTCGTCGACGTCGAAAAACCAGTAGGGCAACCCATTGCTCGCGGTGACGATGGTCGTGTCCGGTCCGAGCAACGGCAGGATCATGTTGACGGCTGCTGGAATCTGCTGCGCCTTCAACGTGATGAACACGTAATCCTGTTCGCCGAGGTCGGCCGGCCGATCCGTGCAGGGCAACCTCGCGGTGTGCTCCTGCCCGCCAATCTGCAGCCGTATCCCCTGCTCGCGCATCGCAGCGAGATTTGCGCCGCGGGCGACGAGGCTCGTGTCGATGCCGGCGCGGGACAATTGAACGCCCAAGTACCCTCCGATGGCGCCCGCGCCGAAGACGCACACCTTCAATATCTATCCTTCATCGTCGGTCGGCGCGCCGAGCCCAAGCCGCCTTCCTACCTGCGCGTAGGGCTATTCGGACGGCGCGAAGGACTCCGAAAATTGCCATTGACTTTGTCTGATATACGAAATACGTTACGCGAAACACAAGAATAATCCAATAGCTGGGGATATGAAGGCGGCCGTGTCTCGGAGAAGAGCGGGTCGCTCGTTTTTTGGAGGAGGAGATTGTGGAAACTGCCTCGATGCAACCGCTTGCGGCAGCACCCGCCGCAATGGGGTACCGCTTTCCACGGCGCCGGCCACCTGGCTTCTCGACGCCGCAAGTCCGCGATCCCGCACGCGCGGGCAAAACGGTTCGTGCGTGCGTCGGCATCGGCACGAAACCCGAGCTCTCTAGGTTCCGCGTCGATTGCGTTCGACCTCAGCATCGTGCTGGCGTCGGCCCGACGACTTGAAGTGGCAAGCTCGAACCGCGGCAACGCGTCTTACCTGTCCTGCCTGGCGGTTGGCGAGCCGTTGAAAGTGGCGTCACCCAACGAGCGCCGAACGGGGCGCGGAAGGACAAACCGGAGGAGACCATGGCAAACACAATGACACGCGGCGCACCAGCCGCCGGCAGCTCATCCACCAATCGCTGGGCGCAGCTCATTATCGGCATCGTTTGCATGGTGCTGATCGCCAACCTGCAATACGGTTGGACGCTGTTCGTCACGCCGATGTCGCAGAAGCACGGCTGGACGGTCGCAGGGATTCAGGTGGCCTTCAGCGTTTTCATCGCGCTCGAGACGTGGTTCACGCCGATCCATGGCTGGATTGCGGACCGGCTCGGTCCTACTAGAGGGCCGAGGCTGGTCGTCGCGATCGGCGGGCTGCTCGTGGCGATCGGCTGGATCATCAATTCCTATTCGGAGTCGCTTTCGATGCTCTATGCCGGCGCGGCAGTCTCCGGCATCGGTGGCGGCGCGGTCTATTCGGTCTGCGTCGGCAACGCGGTGAAATGGTTCGCCGACCGTCGCGGCCTAGCTGTGGGTTTGACCGCGGCTGGCTACGGCGCCGGCGCGGCGCTGACGGTGATACCGATGCGGATGGTGATCGGCTCGGCCGGATATGAGGCAGGGTTCTTCTGGTTCGGATTGATCCAGGGCGGCGTCGTCTTCCTGGTCGCCTGGTTCCTGCGCGGCCCGCTCGCCGGCGAAGCCAAGGTTGCCGTGTCTTCGGTGCGGGTCGTGCAGTCGGCGCGCAGTTTTTCGCCGACGGAGATGCTGGTAACTCCCACGTTCTGGTTGCTATACCTCATGTTCGTATTGATCGCGGCCAGTGGATTGATGGCCACCGCCCAGATTGCCGTAATTGCCAAGAATTTCGGCATTTCCAATGAGGTGCTGTTCCTCGGGGCCTCGACGCTCACGGTGGCCCTAATCGTCGACAACGTCTTGAATGGCCTGGCGCGTCCTTTCTTCGGCTGGATCTCGGACCAGATCGGACGCGAGAACACGATGGCCATTGCCTTCGGCGCCGGCGGCGTGGCCTATTGGCTGCTGGGGACGCTCGGCACCAACCCGTGGCTGTTTGTGCTGTTCGCCGGCCTGATCTTCTTTACCTGGGGCGAGATCTTCAGCCTGTTTCCGTCGACCTGCACCGACACTTTCGGACCCAAATTCGCGACCGTGAACACGAGCTTCCTCTACACCGCGAAGGGCACCTCCGCATTTCTGGTTCCGCTCGCGAACGTGCTGAAAGACTACACCGGCAGCTGGCACTCGGTGTTCGTTGTAACGGCGATCGCCAACTTCGTCGTCGTGGCGCTCGCCTTGTTCGTGCTGCGCCCGATGCGCGCGCGCCAGCAGGCGGCCGGCGACGCCGCGATCGGCACGCAGAGGCCCGTCGCCGGATAGCCCGCCATCTACCGCGCCGCCGCTCTTCGTCGTGGCGGCGCGGGCCGGATTTCGGCGCGAATTCGGTGATGCCCGACGAAGCCAGGATCGGAGAAAGTCATGGCAGACGCTGCAACGGGAACCGCCAGGCCGGCGGCAAGCGGTTCGACTGCGGAAGACACGCTGAAAATCGCCGACGGCGAGATCAAACGCCAACCACAGGAAACCGACGGCTTTCAGCTCGTCATCGATGCCCTCAAGCTGAACGGCATCGATACGATCTTCGGTCTGCCCGGCATCCCGATCACCGACCTCACGCGCCGGCTGCAGGCCGCAGGCATTCGCGTGATCTCCTTCCGCCATGAGCAGAACGCCGGGTATGCCGCGTCCATCGCCGGCTTCATGACGGGCAAGCCGGGCATCTGCCTCACGGTATCCGCCCCCGGCTTTCTCAACGGACTGGCGGCGCTCGCCAACGCCACCACCAACTGCTTCCCGATGATCCTGATCAGCGGCTCGAGCGAGCGCGAGATCGTCGACCTGCAGCAGGGCGACTACGAGGAGATGGACCAGCTTGCGGTCGCGAGGCCGCACGCCAAGGCCGCGTTCCGCGTCCTGCACGCCGAGGACATCGGCGTGGGCGTCGCGCGCGCGATTCGTGCCGCGCTCTCCGGCCGTCCCGGGCGGCGTGTATCTCGACCTGCCGGCCAAGCTCTTCCCGCAGACCATCGACGCGGAAGCGGGGAAGCGGTCGCTGATCAAGGTCGTCGATCCCGCTCCGCGCCAGATCCCGGCGCCGGAGGCGGTGGACCGCGCGCTCGATCTGCTCAAAAGCGCCAAGCGTCCGCTCATCATTCTCGGCAAGGGCGCGGCGTACGCGCAGGCCGATGCGGACATCCGCGCGCTCGTCGAAAAGACCGGCATCCCTTACCTGCCCATGGCGATGGCCAAGGGCCTGTTGCCCGACACGCACGAACAGTCCGCATCCGCGGCGCGCTCGTACGTGCTGCCGGAAGCCGACGTCGTGATGGTGATCGGCGCGCGCTTGAACTGGCTGCTTTCGCACGGCAAGGGCAAGACGTGGGGCGGCGCATCGCCTAAGCAATGGGGCGGCCAGAAGTTCGTCCAGATCGACATCTCGCCGCAGGAGGCGGACAGCAACGTCCGCATCGATGCGCCGGTCGTCGGCGACATCGGTTCGTGCGTCTCGGCGATGCTCGGCGCGCGATCGGGATCAAGCTGGCCGAAGCCGCCCGCCGAGTGGCTCGACGCCATCGCGGAGCGCAAGACCAAGAACGTCGCGAAGATGGGGGAGATCGCTGGCGAAGAACCCGACGCCGATGAACTACCACAGCGCGCTCAACGTCGTGCGCGACATCGTCAAGGCGAATCCGGACGCCATCCTCGTCAACGAGGGCGCGAACGCGCTCGACTTCACGCGCAGCATCGTCGACATGTACAAGCCGCGCAAGCGGCTGGACGTCGGCACGTGGGGCGTCATGGGCATCGGCATGGGTTTTTCGGTCGCGGCGGCCGTGGTCAGCGGCGAGCAGGTGATCGCGGTCGAGGGCGACAGCGCCTTCGGCTTCTCCGGCATGGAAGCGGAGACGATCTGCCGCTACGACCTGCCGGTCTGCGTCGTGATCCTGAACAACAACGGCGTCTACCGCGGCGATGAAGCGAATCCGGCCGGAGGACGCGATCCGTCGCCGCTGGTGTTCGTCAAGGGCGCGCGCTACGAGAAACTGATGGAGGCCTTCGGTGGCGTGGGTGTGCTGGCCACGACGCCGGCCGAGCTCCGCAACGCGATGGAAGAGGCGATCCGCTCGCGCAGGCCTACCCTGATCAACGCGGTCATCGACGAAAAGGCGGGCACGGAAAGCGGCCGCATCACGAGCCTCAATCCCACCGCGAAGAAGAAATCGTGACGGCCATCCCAAGTCGGAGTAGCGCTTTCGGAATGACGGCATCGAATAGGGGAACGAAATGGGTAAGGCATTAGACGGCGTCCGCATTCTGGACTTCACGCACGTGCAGTCGGGGCCCACCTGCACGCAGCTCCTCGCGTGGTTCGGCGCCGACGTGATCAAGGTCGAGCGCGCGGGCGAGGGCGACATCACCCGCGGCCAGCTCCGCGACATCCCCAACGTGGACAGCCTCTACTTCACGATGCTGAACCACAACAAGCGCTCGATCACCGTCGACGCGAAGCACCCGAAGGGCAAGGCGATCCTCGAATCGCTGGTCAAGTACTGCGACGTGCTGGTCGAGAACTTCGCGCCGGGCGCGCTCGACCGGATGGGCTTCACCTGGGAGCGCGTCCAGGAGCTGAACCCGCGGATGATCATGGCGTCGGTCAAGGGCTTCGGGCCCGGGCCATACGAGGAATGCAAGGTCTACGAGAACGTCGCGCAGTGCGCCGGGGGCGCGGCGTCGACGACGGGTTTCGACGACGGTCCGCCGCTCGTCACCGGCGCGCAGATCGGCGACTCGGGCACGGGCCTGCATCTCGCGCTCGGCATCGTCGCCGCGCTCTATCAGCGCAACACGACCGGCCGCGGGCAGCGCGTGCTGGCCGCGATGCAGGACGGCGTGCTGAACCTCTGCCGCGTGAAGCTCCGCGACCAGCAGCGCCTCGACCGCACGCACGTGATGGAGGAATACCCGCAATATCCGAACGGCACGTTCGGCGAAGCGGTGCCGCGCTCCGGCAACGCCTCGGGCGGCGGCCAGCCTGGCTGGATCCTCAAGTGCAAGGGCTGGGAGGCCGATCCGAACGCCTACATCTACTTCATCACGCAGGCGCCGGTGTGGAAGGACATCTGCGAGGTGATCGGGAGGCCCGAGTGGCTGACCGACGCCAGATACGCGACGCCGAAGGCGCGGCTGCCGCACCTGATGGAGATCTTCGGCGAGATCGAGAAGTGGACGATGACGAAGACGAAATTCGAGGCGATGGACATCTTGAACAAGCACGATATCCCGTGCGGGCCGATCCTGTCGATGAAGGAGATCGCCGATGAGCCTTCGCTGCGCAAGACCGGGCACCGTCGTGGAGGTCGATCATCCGACGCGCGGCAAGTACCTGACGGTCGGCAATCCGATCAAGATGTCGGACAGCCCGAGCGACGTCAAGCGCTCGCCGCTCCTTGGCGAGCACACCGATGAAGTGCTGGCGGAGCTCGGCTACGGCAAGGATGCGATTGCGGCGCTGCGCGCCGACAAGGCGATCTGACGCATTGCCGATCTGAGGCGTTGTGCCTCGGCGACGCGGTCGCCAGCGAAGAACAACCTCGAGGAACCACCGATGGCGAACAACAAGAAGGCAGTCCGGCAGCATTCTCGATCAGGTGAAGGCCGAGGGCCGCACGTCGTTGACCGCGCCGGAGGGCAAGTCCGTGTGCGATGCGTACGGCATTGCGGTGCCGAAGGAGGGCGTCGCAACGACTCCCGCGCAAGCCGCGAAGCTCGCGTCGGCGATGGGCTTTCCGGTCGTCCTGAAGATCGTTTCGCCGGAGATCCTCCACAAGACCGAAGCGGGCGGCGTGCTGGTCGGCGTGAAGACCACGGCCGAGGTCCGCAAGGGCTTCGACACGATCATGGCCAACGCGAAGAAGTACAACCGCAAGGCGACGCTGCAGGGCGTGCAGGTGCAGCAGATGCTCGCGGGCGGGCAGGAGGTGATCGTCGGCGCCGTGACCGATCCCTCGTTCGGCAAGCTGGTGGCGTTCGGCCTCGGCGGCGTGCTGGTCGAGGTGTTGAAGGACGTGACCTTCCGCCTCGCGCCGGCATCGAGGGCCGACGCGATGTCGATGCTCGACGGCATCGCTGCCGCGCCGATCCTCAAAGGCGTCCGGGGCGCTGCGGCGGTCGACCGCCCGGCGCTCGCGCGGATCATCCAGAGCGTCTCGCAGCTCGTCGCGGACTTTCCGGAAATCTCGGAGATGGACTTGAACCCGGTGTTCGCCACGCCGAAGGGCGCGACCGCCGCCGACGTGCGCATCGTGTGCGACTGGAATCCTCAGCCCGCGCGGTACCGACCGAGCCAGGACGAGATCATCCGGCAGATGAACCGCATCATGAAGCCCGAGTCGGTCGCCGTTATCGGCGCCTCGTCGGAGGACGGCAAGATCGGCAACTCGGTGATGAAGAACCTGATCAACGGGGGCTATCAGGGCGCGATCTACCCGATTCACCCCTCCGCCGGCGAGATCCTGGGACGCAAGGCGTACAAGAGCGTCAAGGACGTTCCTGGCATCGTCGATCTCGCGGTGTTCGCGATCCCCGCGAAGTTCGTCGCGGGTGCGTTGGTCGAGTGCGGCGAGAAGGAGATTCCGGGCGCCGTGCTGATCCCCTCGGGCTTCGCCGAAACCGGGAACGTCGAGGGGCAGAAGGAGATCCAGGCAATCGGCCGCAAGTACCACGTGCGCCTGATGGGCCCCAACATCTACGGGTTCTACTACACGTGGAAGAACCTCTGCGCGACCTTCTGCACCCCGTACGACTTCAAGGGCCATGCGGCGCTGTCGTCACAGTCGGGCGGCATCGGGATGGCGATCATCGGCTTCTCGCGCTCCGCGAAGATGGGCGTGTCGGCGATCGTCGGGCTCGGCAACAAGGCGGACATCGACGAGGACGATCTGCTCACGTTCTTCGAGCAGGACGACAACACGCACATCATCGCCCAGCACTGCGAAGACCTGAAGGATGGCCGCGCGTTCGCCGAGGTCGCGAAGCGCGTATCGAAGAAGAAGCCGGTGGTCGTCCTCAAGGCGGGCCGCACCGCCATGGGGGCACGCGCGGCGAGCTCGCACACCGGGGCGCTGGCCGGCAACGACAAGATCTACGAAGACGTGTTCAGGCAGTCGGGCGTTATCCGCGCCCGGAGCCTCCGCGATCTCCTCGAGTTCGCGCGCGCCATTCCCGTGCTGCCCACGCCCAAGGGGGAGAACGTCGTGATCATCACCGGCGCCGGCGGCTCGGGCGTGCTGCTCTCCGATGCCGTCGTCGACAACGGGCTCAAGCTGATGCCGATGCCGCCCGATCTGGATGCCGCCTTCCGCAAGTTCATCCCGCCGTTCGGCGCCGCCGGCAATCCGGTCGACATCACCGGAGGCCAGCCGCCGAAGACCTATCAGGACACTGTCCGCCTCGGGCTCGAGGACCCGCGCATCCACGCGCTCATCCTCGGCTACTGGCACACGATCATCACGCCGCCGATGGTGTTCGCGAAGACGATGGTCGAGGTGATCGAGGAAATGCGCGCCAAGGGCATCCACAAGCCGATCGTCGCCTCGCTCGCCGGCGACGTCGAGGTCGAGGAGGCGTCCGAATATCTCTTCGACCACGGCATTCCGGCCTACCCGTACTCGACCGAGATGCCGGTCGCCGTCCTCGGCGCGAAATATCAGTGGGCGCGCGGAGCCGGATTGATTTGACGAACTGATTGAACGACAAGCGTGCGGCGATCGCCGCGGCGATGAACATCGCCGCCGCATTGATCGCCTGGTTCGTCCTGCGGCCGATGCGTCGCAACGTCATCCTGCGTAGCTCGCAGTCGCCGCCCTTGGCGGCAGCCGGACAACCCGCGTAGCGCAGCGGGCAATGGTCGACGACAGGGGCCGGCAACCGCCGGCCTCGTCGTTTTCGCGGCGTGGTACGCTGAGCAAGATCGGCGCCCCGCTCTCGCACTCGATGAATGCGAACCTGTACCGGCTGCTCTTTGACCACTTTTCCGAGAACATCGAGCAGCCCTGCCTGCTGATCCCGGACGGCTCCGTCATCCATTACGACACACTGGACGCCACATCGGCACGCTTTGCCCACGCGCTGCGCAACGCGGGCTGCGAGGCGGGCGACCGCGTCGCGGTGCAGGTCGACAAATGCTGGGAAGCGCTTGCGCTCTACCTCGCCTGCCTGCGCGCCGGATTCGTCTACCTTCCGCTCAACACCGGCTACCAGAGGAGCGAGCTCGCCTATTTCTTCGGCGATGCGGAACCGCGCGTCATCGTCTGTCGGCCCGAATCCACAGAAATCGTTGCGCCACTGCGACCGGAGGCCACCGTACTCACGCTCGCCGGCGGCGAAGGTACGTTGGTCGATCGCGGCGCCGGAGAGCGGGACTCGTTCGATACCGTCATGTCCGGCCCGGACGACCTCGCGGCGATCGTCTACACGTCGGGAACGACCGGCCGCGCTAAGGGCGCGATGCTGACGCACAGAAACCTCGGAAGCAATGCGCTCACGCTGGTCGACGCCTGGGGCTTCACGCGCGGCGACGTGCTGGTGCATGCGCTGCCGATCTACCATGTCCATGGCCTCTTCGTCGCCGTCCACTGCGTGCTCCTTTCGGCGAGTCGCCTGCTGTGGCGGGCGAAGTTCGACGCAGCCGACGTGCGCTCGTTGCTGCCGCGCGCGACGGTGATGATGGGGGTGCCGACGTTCTACACGCGGCTTCTCGCCGACCCTGCCTTCTGCCTCGACGACTGCCGCTCGATGCGTTTGTTCGTCTCCGGCTCGGCGCCACTGCTTCCGGAGACCTTCGCCGAATTCCGGCGGCGCACGGGGCACACGATCCTCGAGCGCTATGGGATGTCCGAGACCGGAATGAATACTTCGAACCCGCTCGACGGCGCGCGGATTGCCGGGACCGTGGGGCCGCCGCTGCCCGGCGTGTCGCTGCGAATCGTCGATGCCGACGGCAAGGACTGCCCCAGGGGCCGGGTCGGAGGCATCGAGGTGAAGGGCCCCAACGTCTTTGCCGGCTACTGGCGGCTGCCGGAGAAGACCCGCGAGGAGTTCACCGCCGACGGCTGGTTTCGCACCGGGGACCTGGCAGAGATCCTCGAGAACGGCTACGTCCGCATCGTCGGCCGCGCGAAGGATCTGATCATCACCGGCGGCCTCAATGTCTACCCGAAGGAAGTCGAGGAAAAGATCGACGCGCTTCCCGGGGTGGCCGAATCGGCGATCATTGGCGTGCCCGATGCCGACCTCGGCGAGGCCGTGACCGCAGTCGTCGTGGCGCGGCCGGGCCACGCCTTATGCGAAGCCGACATCGTCGCAACGCTGAAGGCGGAGATTGCGAGTTTCAAGGTGCCGAAGCGCGTGCACTTCGTCGATGCTCTTCCGAGAAATGCGATGGGCAAGGTGCAGAAGAACGTGCTACGAGAACGCTTCGGGCGATCTCGCTAATCGCAGGAAACGAGCGCATCGTCAACGAACGCTTGGCGACGAGCCGCATCCCGTTGAAGCGGCGATCCCGATCGCCGCTTAACTACCGCAACACGTCGCTTTCACTGGTATAGCCCGGCCGCTGCCAAGACCCAACGCAACTCAGGAGGTCAGTGCTGCCACGTGCTCCACGACTTCCACAGCATGTAGGCTGCGAGAGCGTAGAGCAGCAGCGCGAACGCGCGCCGCAGCGTCTTCATCGGCCAGCGATGCGCCGCGCGCGCCCCGATCGGCGCGAAGACGACGCTGCCCGCGACGATTGCGAGCAGTGCGGGCACGTAGACGTAGCCGATCGAATACGGCGGCAGGCCCGCTTGGTGAAATCCGGCGATCACGAAGCCGGCCGTGCCGGCAGCGGCGATCGGCAGCCCGAGCGCCGCCGAAGTCGCCACGCAGTTGCGGATGTCGATGTTGCATGCCGTCATGAACGGCACCGACAGGAACGCTCCGCCGGCACCGACCATGCTCGAGACGAGACCGATGCCGCCGCCGACGGCGAAGAGCCCGCCGCGACCCGGAAGCTTGTGCGTAGGCTTCGGCTTGCGGTCGATGAGCATCTGCGTCGCCGACACCGCAACGAAGGCGCCGAAGAATGCCGCGAGCGCGGAAGTCGACAGGCCGCCGACGATTTGCGGCCCGAGGAGCGAGCCGACGACGATTCCGGGCGCCATGGCGGCGACGACACCCCACAACACGGCGCCGTGCCGGTGATGCTCGCGCGCCGAGGCGATCGATGTGAACAGGATCGTCGCCGTCGCCGTCGCCACGGCCATGTGCACCACCTGTTCGGTCGGGAATCCCTGGCGGCTGAAGACGATCGTCAGCAGCGGCACCATCGTCATGCCCCCGCCGATCCCGAGAAGCCCGGCAAGAAAGCCGACGATCGCGCCGAGGACGACGAAGGCGACGATCAGCGACGGATCCACCCCGTCAGGCCCCGCGCTTGGCGAGCTTCACCACGTGCGCCCACTCGGCAGGATCAACGGGAGTGATCGAAAGGCGGTTGCCGCGCTGCAGGACGCGCATTCGCGCCAGTGCCGGTTCCGAGCGCAACTCCGCGAGCGAGACCAGCCGGGTCTTCTCGACGAACTTCACGTCGACGTTGACCCAGCGCGGCGCGTCCTTCGTGGACTTGGCGTCGAAATACGGGCTTTTGCGATCGAATTGTGTCGCGTCAGGATAGGCCGATGCCGAGATTTCGGCGATTCCCGCGATCCCCGGCTCGGGACAGCTCGAGTGGTAGAAGAACGCGCGGTCGCCGACCTTCATCTGGTCGCGCATGAAATTGCGGGCCTGGTAATTGCGCACGCCGAACCAGGGTGTCGACCGGTTCTTTGCTCGTGCGAGATCGTCGATCGAAAACTCGTCGGGCTCCGATTTCATCAGCCAGTAGCGCATGAAAAAATCGCGGCGCCGTTGCCGGCGCCGCGCCTGTCCGGAGTTCGCGGGACAACCGTCCGCGAGTGTTGCCTCTTGTTGATTGTTTTCGTGCTCTCGCTACAGGAGCGTTTCCATCCGTTCGCTCTGTAAAGGCAGCGAACGGATGAAATGGGTGTTCCCCACCTGTGCCGTATAGCCCCTCATCTTGAACCTGCGGTTCAAGAGGGTCGCCCGCCGGAGCCTTCAGGCGCTTCCGCGTGGGAGCGCACACCAGCTCATCGTAGGCGGAGCAACCTCGCTAGGTAGCATTGGTTCAAAGAGTGTATGGGCCGCTCGAACACCGCAGGGAACGTGGAGTCTGCCGCCATTCGCTAGTAGGGTTTGTCCTGCCCCGCAAGCACTTGATCGATGGCGGACTGCATGTCGACGATTCTACGCCGCAATCCTGCATCGTCAATGGCCATCGCGGAAATCGGCTCCAGCGCCGCACGTGGCGCGCGCCGCTCGCGCAGGAGGTCGTGCGCCAGATTCAACGCGGCCATCACCGCGATCCGTTCGGCGCCTGCAATCTTGCCGCCATCGCGAATTTCGCGCATCCGTCGGTCGAGCAACGCGACGGCATCGACGAGCGCGCCGCGTTCGGACTCCTTGCAGGCGACCTTGTATTCGCGGCCCAGGAGCGATACGTCGAGGGTGACCGCCCCGTCGCCCGGCGGCGTGCGGGTCGTCATGCGCGCGCTCCGATCCGCTTTCGAGATGAATTGCTTCGCATTGTCGGGCGCCGCTCAATCGCTCATTCGACGGGCTCGGGCAACCGCGCGAGGAGCACGTCGAGCCGCTGCGTCGCTTCCACCACGCGCTGCGCCAGCGCGTGATTGCGGGTATTGGCCGCGGCGAGGTCACGCCGCAGCGCTTCGTTTGCCGCACGCAGCGCCCGCGTATGCGCAATCAGCGAAGCCTGCTTGCGCTCGAGCGTCGCGATTTCGGTTTCGATGGCCGCGTCGGACGCGCCCGTCTTCGGCGGATTCGCCTGCACCATCGGATCACTCTAGCCGGTCGATGCGCGCCGCGTCAACCCGCTCCGTCAGCCGGCGCGCCGCCCGTTGCGAGCGGCAGATAACGAACCGCGAGTATGTCGAGCTCCTCGATGCCGCCCGGTGTCTTGAGGGTTACCGTATCGCCCTCCCGCGCTTTGAGGAGCGCCCGCGCGACCGGCGACACCCAGCTCACGTAGCCACGTCCGGTGTCGATCTCGTCGACGCCGACGATGCTCAGCGTGCGCTCCTCGCCTTTGGCATTGCGGACCGTCACCGTTGCACCGAAAAAAATCTGATCGCGGCCGTCGTCATCGCGCCGCGCCGCCGGATCGACGACCTCGGCGATGTCGAGGCGCTTGATCAGGAAGCGAATGCGCCGATCGATCTCGCGCAGGCGCTTCTTGCCGTAGATGTAGTCGCCGTTCTCGGAACGGTCGCCGTTGCCCGCGGCCCACGCGACCGTGGCGACCAGCTCGGGGCGCTCCCTTTGCGCGAGCCGTTCGAGCTCGGTCTTCATCCGCTCGAACCCGCCCGGCGTCAGGTAATTGCGCGCGCCGGCCGGCAGTGGCGAAGGCGCTTCGAGCTCGTCGTCGCTCGCGTCCGCTTCGCGGGTGAATGCCTTGCTCATCGTCGATTGACGGCCGCCGCAAACGGCGTCGCCAAATCGTGAATTATAGCCGCTCGTCGCTGCGATTGGCGTTGGCGGCGACGTGCCCCGAAGCGGCGGTCCTATAATCGGTGCGACCAACCCAAGAACGCGGGACGACCTCAGGCACCCGTTCCCATGTCGGCACCGTCCACTTCGACGACCGCCCCCCGCGTGGCTCCTGCGCGGCCGATCCTCCGCGTCGCTGCGGTCCTCGCGCTGCTCGCCGGCGCCGGCTGCGCGGCGCTGGCAGTGGCGCTTTCCGTAGGAAGCGTGGCGATCGACCCTTCGACAATCGCGCGCGCGCTCGTCGGCAAGGCCGAGGGCACCGACGCGATCATCGTCGTGTCGCTGCGACTGCCGCGCGCGCTCGCCGCGTTCGCGGTCGGAGGGCTTCTCGCCGTCGCCGGAGCGTTGCTGCAGGTGTTGCTGCGCAATCCGCTCGCCGACCCGTATGTGCTCGGCATCTCCGGGGGTGCGGCTGCCGGGGCGCTGGCGGCGATGCTCGCGGGAGTGGCGGCGCTCGTCGCGCCCGCTGCGCTCGTCGGTGCGCTCGTTTCGACGCTCGTCGTGTTCAGCCTCGCGCGCGCCGGTGCCGCGGGCGCGCCCTGGACGGCTGCGCGCCTGCTCCTGACGGGCGTGGTCGTAGCCGCCGGGTGGAGCGCGTTGATCGCGCTGCTCCTCACCGTCGCGCCGGAGGCCCAGGTGAAAGGCATGTTGTTCTGGATGCTGGGCGACCTGTCCGCGATCCCGCCGCCGCTGCCGGCGCTCGCGACGCTGGCCCTCGTGCTCGTCGCCGCATCGGCACTCGCCCGCGATCTCAACGTGCTCGTTCGCGGCGAGGAGATCGCGGCGACGCTCGGCGTGGAGGTTCGCCGCGTTACGCTCACGCTGCACGCGCTGGCCGCGCTTGCAACCGCCGCGGCGGTGACGACTGCGGGCAGCGTCGGTTTCGTCGGGCTCGTGGTTCCGCATGCGCTCAGGCTCGTGATCGGCAATGATCAGCGGGTGCTGCTGCCGGCCGCGGCGCTGGCAGGAGGCGCGCTGCTGGTGCTCGCCGACACCCTGGCACGGAGCGTCATCGCGCCGGCGCAGCTGCCCGTCGGTGTGATCACGGCGCTCATCGGCGTGCCCGTATTTCTCTACCTCCTCGCGAAAAGCGGAGCCCGCGCATAAGCGCCTTCGGGACGCCTCCGCAATGATGAACGAACACCGATGACGTCGACGGCGAAGCGCCTGTCGGTCCGCGGCCTCGCTCTGGCCATCGGCAGGCGCGTGCTGTGCGATCGTCTCGACCTCGAGGTGGCTGCGGGCGAGCGCTGGGCGATCGTCGGGCCGAATGGCGCGGGCAAGACGACGCTGCTCGCGACGCTCGCGGGATTGCGCGCGGCCGCGGCCGGCGACATCGCCTACGATGGCGTTGCGCTCGGGGCGCTGTCGTCGCGCGAGCGCGCGAAAATGCGCGGCTGGCTGCCGCAGGACAGTGTCGACTTCTTTCCCGCGACGGTGTTGGAGACGGTGCTCGTCGGCCGCCACCCGCATCTCGCCCGCATGCAGTGGGAATCGGCGGCCGACGTCGAATGCGCCCGTGCCGCGCTTTCGCGCTTCGGCCTCGCCGGATTCGAAAGCCGCGACGTCCGCACACTGTCCGGCGGCGAACGCCGTCGCGTCGCCCTCGCGGCTCTCCTTGCGCAGGATCCCGACCTCCTGCTCTTGGACGAGCCTTCTTCGCACCTGGACTTGGGCCAGCAGATCGCGGCGCTCGACGCGCTGACGGCACTCGCCCGCGAACGCGGCAAGGCGCTCGTGATGGTGCTGCACGACCTCCATCTCGCCGTCCGTTACGCCGACCACGCGCTCGCGCTGGGCGCCGGGCGGGCGACGACGGGTCCCGCCGCCGACGTGCTGACCACCGACGCGCTCTCGGCCCTCTTCGGCCATCGACTCGTCGCGGTCGGCGAAGGGAATGCGCGAACGTTCGTTCCGCATTAGCGCTCGATCAGCGGCGCGCCCTATCGATCGCCGTGCACAGCTCGGCAACACCCACCACAAAGCGGGGGCCGGCGCGATGCAACAGATCGGCGTTGACGGTGTAAATGCGTGCGTGCGCAACGGCCGGCAGCGCCGGGAAGCGCTGCCAGTCGTCGAGCCAGGGCGGCCGCGTGCCGCCGTCGACGCCGGCGATGATCACGTCCGGCTCGGCGGCGAGCACGGCCTCGATGCTGACCGACGGCGCCGGCAATCGGAGCGCCGCGAACACGTTGTCGGCACCGCAGACGTCGAGCGCCCGCGTAATGAGGTGTCCGCCGCCTACCGTGTACAGCGGCGCGTTCCAGATCTGGTAGAAGACACGGACCCGACGCACGTGCAGATGCTCCGCGCGAATCCTTGCGAGGCGGGTCCGGAACGCCGCTGCCACGGTGTGCGCTTGCGCCTCGGTCCCCACCAAGGTGCCAAGGCGCTCGAGGTCGTCGGCAATGCCGTCGATCGTCTTCGGATCGGTGGTGAAGACCGCAATGCCTCGCGCGCGAAGTTCCGCCACCTGCGCCGGCGCCGTGTAGGGCCAAGTGACGACAAGATCCGGGCGGTCCTCGAGAATGCGCTCGAAGTCGAGCGTCGTGGCATCGCCAACCCGCGGCAACGTCTTCGCCGGCGGGGGGAAATCCGACGTCGCAATGACGCCGACGATGCGCCCGCCTGCGCCGACGGCATACAGAAGTTCCGTCGCATGCGGGGCCAGACTCACGATCCGCATGGCCGGCGCAGCGAGCGTCACCTCGGTACCGCTGTCGTCGCGCACGCTGACGGCAGCGCCCGCACCCGCCACGCCGACGAGCGCCGCCATCGCGATGATGCTCACCAGAGCACCGGTCCGCCGTTTCAAGGCTGCCACCGGAGCGCCGCGTACACCGTCGCCCCGCCTGTCGAATAGTCGGCCGCGAGCTGATAGTTCTTGTTGAATATGTTGTCGCCGCGCACGAAGAGCGACAGCCCCTTCGCGAACGGCCACTCGAGCGTCAGGTTGACGATCCCGTAGCCTCCGAGCGCGCGGACGTCGGCCGCGTCGTCGTAGCGCCGCGACGAGGCGACGAACTCGATGCCCAGCTGCACCGGGCCGGCCGGCTGCAGCACCCTGATCGCGCCATGCTCACGGGCGCGCCGCGGCAGCAGTTTTCCGGTCGCATCGTCGGTCGGGTCCTGCAGGTCGAGCGAGGCGACGACTCTCGTCTCGCGCCATGAAAGGTCGAGGCCCATCGTGACGCCCTCGAGCGTTGCGGCGGCGACGTTCCCTGGCAGGCACACGAAGTTCGCGTCGCATTCGAACACGATGAGATCGCTCACCCGGTTGCGGTAGCCGATCGCCCGCGCCTGCAAGCTCACATCGGCGTACTTGCCGCTCCAGTAGGCACCGATCTCGGCGTTCTTCGACATTTCGGGCACGAGCGCCGGATTCGAAAACCCCGGATAGTAGAGATCGTTGAACGACGGCGCCTTGAAGCCCGTGTTCGCGCCGGCGGTGATCCGCCACGTCGGTGACAGCACATAACCGAGCGCGAGCCCGCCGGTCGTCTTGGCCCCGTACTGATTCGAGTCGTCGTAGCGGACGTTCGCCTGCAGCGAAAAAGCGTCACGGCGAAGCTGGTAGACGCCCGTCGCCGAGTTCGTGTTGCGCTCGTCGACCGCGAATGCCGGGCTCGTCTCCAGGTGTTCCTCGCGCCGCTCGAGAATGACGCCGAGCGATCCTTCGGGCACGACAAAGTCGTTCTGCCAGAAGTATTGCTGCTGCGTCGTCCTGAACGGGAAGGCGCCGAAAGCGGTCTGCGAGACCGAGTCATCGATGCCCTCGCCCGCCGTGAGCGCGGAAGTCCAGTGATCCGAGAGCTTGTTGCGGCTCGTGACCGACCACGTCTCGACGGTGGTGATCGTGCGGTCGTCGAACCCGGCGCTGCCGTCGTACTGGGCATTCAGGCGATTGTAGAAGTACTGGGCGGCGAGCTCCTGGCCCGCGCCCCATGTCCACGTCCCGCTCGCCGTCGCGTTCGCGGTCGAATAACCGTCGCGATCGGGGTTGTAGCTCGAGTTGTCCGGATTCACGATTGCGTTGAAGCCATCGCTTTGCCGGGCACCCGCCTGAACCGAGTAGCGCAGCGGCCCGGTCGTTCCCGCGATCCCCGCGGCGAGCGCGCCGGTGTTGTAGGTTCCGTACCCCACGGTGGCGTTGGGAACCATGCCCGCGGATTGCGCTCGCTTCGTGAACACCTGGATCACGCCGCCGATCGCGTCGGCGCCATACAGGCTGGAGGCGGGGCCGCGAAGGATCTCGATGCGCTCGATCTGATCGAGCGGAATGGCTTCCAGAGACGTGGCGCCGTCGGAACCGGACCCCGCGCGCAGGCCGTCGATCAGCACCAGCGTCTGGCCGCGATTCGCGCCCCGCAGCAGCGCGCCCGACACCGAGCCCGGGCCGCCGTTCTGCACGATCTCGACACCCGGCTGCCGCTGCAAGAGCGCGGCGAGGCTCTGCACGCCGCTCCTCGCGATTTCGTCGGCGCCGATGACGGTTACGTCGGCGAGCGCTTCGTCGATCGGCTGCGCAGCGCGGGCAGCGGTGACGACGACGGGTTCGAGCGGGAATGGTTTGGGTGCGGCCTCCTCTGCGCTCGAGGTCGTCGATAGAGTGGCGGCAACGAGGAAAGCCGGCAACCGACCACCGGAAAGCGCAACGGCGGTCAATCGTGTCCGGCGATGAGGCGAGAGCGGGAACGACATGGACGGGCCTCCGCGCGCGCCATGCATCCCCGCAAGGCGGTGGCGACCGGGAGCCGCGGGCGCTTGTCGCGCGTCGCGTCATCCACAGCGTCGCGGTCCGGAAATGCCAGGAGCACTCCTGGACCGAGCGCAGGCCGGTCTCCGGGCTCGCCGGTCTTGTCCGCTCAGCCTTCCCGTCCGTCGCCGGACAGTGGCGTCGTAAAGCGGACCGCACGGGCTTACCGTTGCGGGGGCAGCCGCGGGTTTGCGCGAAAACCGCTCGCGCGACACCGCGTTCCCGTTTCACCCGCCGCGAGGGATTCGGCGGCGGACACCTGCACTCGCCGATTGTAGCGGAGAGCAAGCGCGGCGGGCGAAGCCGAACGGTCGAGCCAGGGCCCGAAGGACGTATGGGCCGCGCGACCGAGCAGCGCCCGAGAGGCGCGCAAGGGCCGACGTCCGGCGTGCGCGCGGCGCCGTGTTGTTGCTATAATCTCCGCCCTTTGACGAAATTCGCCCCCACCGGATCACACCGGCCCCGGGGCGCGACGTGAAACAGAAGCTCTACATTCGCACCTTCGGCTGTCAGATGAACGAGTACGATTCGGCGCGGATGGCCGACGTGCTCGCCGAGACCGACGGGCTCGCGCTGACCGGTCGCCCCGAAGACGCCGACGTCATCCTGTTCAACACATGCTCGGTGCGCGAAAAGGCCCAGGAGCGCGTGTTCCACGATCTCGGCCGCGTGCGTGCGTTGAAGGCTCGAAAGCCGGACCTCATCATCGGCGTCGGAGGCTGTGTCGCGAGCCAGGAGGGCGCCGCGATCGTGCGGCGCGCCCCCTACGTCGATGTCGTCTTCGGTCCGCAGACGCTGCACCGGCTGCCGCAGCTGATCCGCGCCCGGCGTGCAACGGGCGCCCCGCAGGTCGACATCAGCTTCCCCGAGATCGAAAAATTCGACCATCTGCCGCCGCCGTCGGTCGACGGCGCGACCGCGTTCGTATCGATCATGGAAGGTTGCAGCAAGTACTGCACGTTCTGCGTGGTCCCCTACACGCGTGGCGAAGAGGTATCGCGGCCGTTCGACGACGTGCTGACCGAGATCGCCGACCTTGCTGACAACGGGGTCAAGGAAGTGACGCTCCTGGGACAGAATGTCAACGCTTATCGTGCGCCGCTTGAGCGAGATCAAATTGCCGATCTCGCAACGCTGGTCGAATACGTCGCCGATGTTCCGGGTATCGAGCGCATCCGTTTCACGACCTCGCATCCGAAGGAAATGACGCCGTCGCTGATCGATGTATACGCGCGTGTAGGCAAGCTCGTCTCGCACCTCCACTTGCCCGTGCAATCCGGATCCGACCGCCTGCTCGCGGCAATGAAGCGCGGCTACACGACACTGGAATACAAGTCGATCGTTCGCAAGCTTCGCGCCGCGCGTCCCGGCCTGTCCCTGAGTTCGGATTTCATTGTCGGCTTCCCGGGCGAAACCGATGCCGACTTCGAGCGCACGTTGAAGCTGATCGAGGACGTCGGTTTCGACGGCGCCTTCAGCTTCGCCTACAGCCCGCGGCCGGGCACCCCCGCGGCCGAGCTTCCCGACCCGATTCCCGCGACGACCAAGCAAGCGCGCCTCGAGAAACTTCAGGCGCTGCTCGACGCGCAGTATCGGGACCGCAGCGCGGCCATGGTCGGGGCGCGCGAGCGCGTGCTCGTGACCGGTCGCGCGGCCCGCGATGCAAATGAACTCGCCGCTCGCACCGAGAACAACCGGGTGGTGAATTTCGCCGGCGACGACACGCTCGTCGGCACTTACGTCGATCTGACGATCACGGCGGCACTGCCGCACTCATTGCGTGCCGAACTTGCGGCGGCGTGATGGACTGAAAATCTTTTTGGGCCGCCGCTCGGCGGCGGGTGTACGTGCATGTAGGAGATGGTTCGATGCCGATCGATAGCTTCGCTCGTCTGGCGCGCGCCGCCGTTTGCGCGCTCCTGGTTGCAGTCCTGGCAGCCTGCGCCAGCCTCCCGGCGAACCCGCCGGGCACCGTTGCAGCGGACGCGGCTGCCACCGGCGTCGCCGCCGCGATGGCTGCTTCGGCAACCTCCAAGCAGAACGGCCACGGAACGGGCACGCCGGCCGCCGCCGCAGCCGCGGCAGCCGCCGCCGCCGCCGTTGCGGCGGGTCAACCCCGGCCGTTCGCCGATGTGATCAAGGACGCCAAGGAGACGCCCGGGCTCTTCGGCCTCTGGCAGAAGGATGACAAGGTCTTTATCGAGCTCGCCCCGGATCAATTCGGCCGGCCGTTCCTGTTCACGGCGAACTTGAGCCGCGGCGTCGGCGAGCAGGGCGTGTACGGCGGCATGATGCTCGCCGACCAGGTTGTCGAATTCAAGCGCATCGGCAACCTCGTGCAGTTGATCGCGAAGAATTACGCGTTCACCGGTGGCGCCAATGTCCCGATCGACCAGGGCGTGAAGGAAGGATTCACCGACAGCCTCGTGGGGACGACCGTGGTCGCGAGCCAGCCGCACCCCGAGCGCAAGACCGTCCTCGTCGACGCCGGCCCGCTGCTGCTCACCGACATCCCGGTCGGCGAGCGGTTCACGACGGGCGTCCACATGCGCAACTACATGTTCGATCCGCGCAACTCGAGCTTCGAGACGCTCAAGAATTCGCCCGACCAGTCGTCGTTCGTCGTCTCGGCCCATTATTCCAACTCCAAGGCGACGCTGCCGCTGCCGCCGGGTCCGCCCGGGGCGCCGCCGAGCCCGTTCCCGCGGTTCACGACGCTGCCGGACGCGCGCAGCCTGTTCCTCGGCTACACGTACAACTTCGCGAAGCTGCCCGAGCCGATGGCGTCTCGCGCGGCAGACCCGCGCGTCGGGCACTTCGAAAGCGAGATCTGGGACTTTTCGACCGACTCCAATTTCACGCCCCAGACGCATGTCGTCAATCGCTGGCGGCTGGAAAAGAGGGATCCGAACGCCGAGCTTTCGGAGCCGAAGGAGCCGATCGTGTTCTGGATCGATCGCACCGTCCCCGAAAAATACCGGCCCGCCGTGCGCGAGGGCATCCTCGAATGGAACAAGGCGTTCGAGAGGATCGGGTTCAAGAACGCGATCGTCGTGAAGCAACAGGAGGCGGACGCGTCGTTCGACACCTATGACGCGCGGCACTCGACGGTGCGCTGGTTCGTGTCCAAGGATGCGGCATTCGCGATCGGCCCCTCCACCGTCGACCCACGCACCGGCGAAATCCTCGATGCCCAGGTCGCGATTCCCGAGACCTGGTCGCGCGCCAACCGCACGTTCATCGCCGAGCAAGCGCCCTCCGCGTGGCCCGCGTTCGACGCGTACAAAGCCAAGCTCGGGCTCGACGGTAGCGCGTGTACGTACGCGGCCGATGCGCTCGCGGAAATGGAGTTCGGCCTCGACCTTCTCGAAGCCCGAGGCGAAATCGCGCCCGGAAGCGCCGAAGCCGACGCGTTCGTCGCGGCCTCGCTCAAGGCGGTCGTGATGCACGAGGTCGGCCACACGCTGGGGCTGCGGCACAACTTCCGCGGCTCCACCGTCTATCCGCTGTCGAAGATCTCGGATCCGACGTTCAGCAAGGCCAACGGGATCTCGGGATCGGTAATGGACTACACCCCGCTCAACATCGCCGTCAAGGGCGAATCGCAGGGCGCCTACGTCGAGCCGACGATCGGCCCCTACGATTATTGGGCGATCGAATATGCCTACAAGCCGCTGCCGAAGGCGACGGAAGCCGAGGAGCTCGCGCGGATCGCCGCGCGCGGCGCGACCGATCCGCTGCTCGCATTCTCGTCCGACGAAGAGGCGATCGCGGGGCTCGATCCGCAGGCGAGCCAGTTCGACCTCGGCACCGAGCCGCTGCTGTACCTGCAGAAGCGCCTCGTGATCTCGCAGGAGTTGTGGCAGCGCCTGCAGGCGCGGCAGCTGAAGCCTGGTGAATCGTACGCGGTGTTGCGGCGCAGCTTCGATGCCGGTTTCAAGCAGGTGGGCCGCGCGGCGGCGCTCACCGCGAAATACGTGGGGGGCGTCTATTACGTGCGCGACTACGCCGGGACGGCCAACCTGCCGCTGACGCCGGTCGCCCCGGAGAAACAGCGCGCGGCGCTCAGGCTGCTAACGACCGAGGTGTTCTCGGCGGACAGCTTCAAGTTCAAACCGGAGTTCATCCGCAGCATGGGCATCGACTATCTCAACGTCGGCTTCACGCCGAGCCAGCTCAATCCGGACTTCAGCCTCCGGAGCCGGGTGCTCGCGCTGCAGACCGGCGTGCTCAATCAGTTGCTCTCCGACACGGTGATGAGCCGGCTGCTGGATTCGGAGATCAAGGTGAGCAAGGCCGATCAGGCGCTCACGTTGAGTGAGCTCTTCACGGTGCTGCGCAACGCCATCTGGAGCGAGCTCAAGACGGGCGGCTCAATTCCGGGACCGCGCCGGGATCTGCAGCGGGAGTATCTGCGGCGCATCGTCACCGTGCTGACACGCCCGTCGCCGACGACGCCGGCCGACGCGAGCGCCCAGATGCGCGAAGAGGCGCGACAACTCTCGGCCCAGATCAAGGTGGCCGCCGGCAACGGCAATCGCGACCGCGAGACGCGCGCGCATCTTGCCGAAGCCGCCGGGCTGCTGGACGAAGCGCTGAAGGCACCGATGATCCGCCAGGGGGTGTGACGGCACGTGGGGCGCCGCGCGGGGAGGCGCGGCGCGGGCAGCAGGCCACGGGGAGGGCGCTAACCGCATGACGGCCAAACGCGAGCGGCACGAGCTTTCACTCACCCCGCTCGACAACCGCGCGCTCGCGAACCTCTGCGGGCCGCTCGACGCCAACCTCCGCCAGATCGAGGCCGCGCTCGACGTCGCGATCGCCCATCGCGCGGGAGCGTTCACGCTCACCGGCACGCCGGCGCAAAACGCGCGCGCGGCCGCGGCGCTGCAACGATTCTACGGGCAGGCCGAGAAGCCGCTGTCGGTCGACGACATCCAGCTCGGCCTGATCGAGCTCGCAACAGAGCGGCGCGGCCCGGGCGCCGGCAGCGACGACGATATGCCGCTTCTGCGCACGCGACGCGCCGACCTCCATGGCCGAACGCCGAACCAGTCGCTCTATCTCAAGAACATCCAGGAGCACGACATCACGTTCGGGATCGGCCCCGCGGGCACGGGCAAGACGTACCTCGCCGTCGCCTGTGCCGTCGATGCGCTGGAGCGCGACTCGGTGAAGCGGCTGGTCCTGGTTCGGCCGGCCGTCGAAGCGGGCGAGCGGCTGGGTTTTCTTCCCGGCGATCTCGCGCAGAAGGTCGATCCGTACCTGCGTCCGCTCTACGACGCGCTGTACGACCTCCTGGGATTCGACAAGACGGGAAAGCTGTTCGAACGCAACACGATCGAGATCGCGCCGCTCGCCTACATGCGCGGTCGCACGCTCAACCATTCGTTCATCATCCTCGACGAGGCGCAGAACACCACGCCCGAGCAGATGAAGATGTTCCTCACGCGGATCGGCTTCGGCACCAAAGCGGTCGTCACCGGCGACGTGACGCAGATCGACCTTGCGCGCGGGCAAAAGAGCGGTCTCATCGAGGCCGATCGCATTCTTGCGGGCGTCCGCGGGATCGCGTTCAGCCGCTTCACGAGCGCCGACGTCGTCCGCCATCCGCTGGTGCAGAAGATCATCAGCGCCTACGAGCGCGACCTGGCCGCAGGGAAGCCGGGAGAGCCCGAGCATTGATGCGGGGCCGCGCTCCCCGGCTGTCGCTCGCCGTCCAGTACGCGGTGTCGGCGGCGAGCCTCCCCCCCGCGTCGACGCTAAGGCGTTGGGCACGTTCCGCGCTCCTGCGCGACGCGCAGGTGACGCTGCGCTTCGTCGGCAGGCGCGAAGGCCAGGCGCTCAACGCCCTCTACCGCGGCAAGGACTACGCGACCAACGTGCTCACCTTCGTGTACGATGACGCCGGTCGGCTCGAAGGCGACATCGTGCTCTGTGCCCCGGTGCTGCGGCAGGAAGCCAAGGCGCAGGGCAAGACACTCGATCGCCACTGCGCCCACCTCGTCGTCCACGGCATGCTCCATCTCCAAGGTTACGACCACTCCACCTTCCGCACAGCGCGGGCGATGGAGGCGAGGGAAACGGCGATCCTCGCCGCGCTGTCGGTGCCGGATCCGTACGTCGACGCGGGACACGCCGCGGGCAGGGCGGGGCGGTGACGGTGGAAGAGCCCTCCGACAAGACGGACAGGCCCACGCTGCTCGAGCGGCTGTCCGCATTTCTCACCCGCGAGCCCGAAGACCGGGAGGAGCTCCTCGACCTGCTGCACGGCGCGTTCGAGCGCAAGCTCCTCGATGCCGACGCGCTATCGATGATCGAAGGCGTGCTGCAGGTCTCCGAGATGACGGTCCGCGACATCATGATCCCGCGCGCGCAGATGGACGTCGTGTCGATCGACGACGATCCGTCCGAATTCATTCCGCTGGTGCTGGAGACGCGCCACTCGCGGTTCCCGGTGATCGGCGAGAACAAGGACGACGTCGTCGGCATCCTGCTCGCGAAGGAACTGCTGAACTGGTATCGCAGCCCCGAGACGTTCAACCTGCACGACACGCTGCGACCGGCGGTCTTCGTCCCCGAATCGAAGCGCTTGAACGTGCTGCTGCGGGAATTCCGCGCCAATCGCAACCACATCGCGATCGTCGTCGACGAATACGGCGGCGTCTCGGGGCTGGTGACGATCGAGGACGTGCTGGAGCAGATCGTCGGCGACATCGAGGACGAATACGACTTCGACGAGTCGCAGGACAACATCATCGCCGAGGCGGGCGGCCGGCATCGGGTCAAGGCGCAGACGGAGATCGGCGACTTCAACGCGCACTTCGGCACCGATTTCGCCAACGACGAGTTCGACACCGTCGGCGGCCTCGTGCTGCAGGCCTTCGGACGGCTTCCCAAGCGCGGCGAAACGGCGACGATCGGCGACTTCCGTTTTCGCGTCGTCCGCGCCGACAGCCGTCGCCTCTACACGCTGCAGGTCGAACCCAAGGGTGCGCCGGCCCCCTCCGCGAGCACCCCGCCTCCGCCGGCCGGACATTGACCATGGCAGGCCCCGCGACTCGCCGCCGTGGCCTGTCGCTGCCGATCATCTTCGCCTTTGCAACGGGATTGGCGACAGTGTTCGGGTTCGCCCCGCTCGGCTCCGCGCTCATTCCTCCGGTCACGTTTGCGGTGCTGGTCCTCCTGTGGCAGGACGCCCGGGCACCGCGCGATGCGGCATGGCTGGGCTTCGCATTCGGGTTCGCGCTCTTTGGCTGCGGCGTGTCGTGGGTCTACATTGCGCTCAACACCTTCGGCGGGATGCCGCCCGCGCTCGCCGCGCTGGCCACGGCGGCTTTCTGCGCGTATCTCGCGCTCTTTCCGGCGGCGGCGGGATGGCTGGCGGTGAAATGGACCGGCAGGCGCAAATCGTCGCGCGCGTTCGCCGCGGCCGCGGCGTGGACGCTGACCGAATGGATCCGCAGCTGGATCCTGTCGGGATTCGGCTGGCTGTCGCTGGGCTACAGTCAGTTACCCGCGAGTCCGCTCTCGGGCTATGCCCCGATCGGCGGCGTCTTTGCGGTGACGCTGGCCGCAACGCTTTGCGCGTCGCTCCTTGCGCTGTCGATCGATGCATTGGCGAGCGCCGCAACGAAGCGCGGCGTCGCGATGCTCGGGGTGATCGTCGCGATCGGCATCGGCGGCGCGGCGGTCGGACGGATCGACTGGACGTGGCCTTCCGGAGCCCCGGTGGCCGTCTCGCTGGTGCAGGGCAACGTCGCGCAGGACCTCAAGTTCGATCCCGAATTCCGGAGCCGGACGTTCGATCTCTACACCGGGCTCGTGGAGAGGACACGCGGACGGCTCATCGTGCTCCCGGAAAGTGCGTTGCCGGAATTCGCCGGCGACGTGCCCGATTCGGTGCTGCTTTCGCTCCTGCGCACCGCCTCCGCACGCGGGGGCGATATTCTCGTGGGACTGTTCACGCTCGAGCCGCCGCTTCCCGGCGCCAACGAGCCGCGCTACTACAACAGCGTCGTCACCCTGGGCACGGCGCGGCCCCAGCTCTACCGCAAGCGGCATCTGGTGCCCTTCGGCGAGACGATTCCGCTCGAGCCGGTGGTAGGCTGGTTCATCCGCTCGATCTTGGCGATCCCGCTCGCGAGCCAGGCAGCGGGCGACGCCAACCAGCCGCCGCTCGATGTTGCCGGCGAGAAGGTCGCCGTCGACATCTGCTACGAAGACGCGTTCGGCGCCGCCATCAGACCCCAGGCGAAGGACGCGACGCTTCTCGTCAACGTCACGAACGATGCGTGGTACGGGCGCTCGCTCGCCGCGGAGCAGCACAATCAGATCGCCGCGATGCGCGCGCTCGAGACGGGTCGCCCTCTGCTCCGCGCGACCAACACCGGCATCACGTCGGCCATCGGCCACGACGGACGCGAGGTCGCGCGCCTGCCGTGGTTCACGCGCGGGGTCCTCGAAGTCGAGGTCACGGGCCGGCAGGGCGCCACTCCTTATGTCCGCGTCGGCGATTGGCCTGCGGCGGCGGCGGCGTTCACGTTGCTGGTGGCAGCCGTCTTCGCGGCGCGCCTAGGCAAAGACGTCGCGGCATCGCCGGCACCTTCGGTTCCGCGCGCGGCGCCCGGGGGGGACGGATAGCCGGTAAAATGCGCATTTTTCAGGCAGTTGGCCGCGCGGCTCCCTGTACTAAATGCTCACCTTCCAGCAATTCATCCTTACGCTGCAGGAGTACTGGGGCCGCCTGGGATGCGCGCTCCTGCAGCCCTACGATATGGAAGTGGGCGCCGGCACGTCGCACACCGCGACCTTCCTGCGCGCGCTCGGACCCGAACCGTGGCGCGCCGCGTACGTCCAGCCGTCGCGCCGGCCGAAGGATGGCCGCTACGGCGAAAATCCCAATCGGCTGCAGCACTACTACCAGTACCAGGTCGTCCTCAAGCCCTCGCCGCCGGACATCCTGGATCTCTATCTCGGCTCGCTCAAAGCGCTCGGCCTCGATCTCAAGAAGAACGACGTCCGGTTCGTCGAGGACGACTGGGAAAATCCGACGCTGGGCGCCTGGGGGCTGGGTTGGGAAGTGTGGCTGAACGGCATGGAAATCACGCAGTTCACGTACTTCCAGCAGGTCGGCGGCATCGATTGCAATCCGATCACCGGCGAGATCACCTACGGCCTCGAACGGCTGGCGATGTACCTCCAGGGCGTCGAAAACGTGTTCGACCTCGTCTGGACCGAGTGGACGGAAAATGGCGCCGATCGCACGCTCAGCTATCGCGACGTCTATCACCAGAACGAGGTCGAGCAGTCGACGTACAACTTCGAGCAGTCGAACGTGCCGAAACTCTTCGAGCTGTTCGCGTTCTTCGAGTCGGAGGCGAGGCGGCTGCTCGACGCGAAGCTGCCACTCCCCGGCTACGAGATGATCCTCAAGGCCGCGCACACGTTCAACCTGCTCGACGCGCGGGGCGCGATCTCGGTCACCGAACGGGCGGTGTATATCCGGCGGATCAGCGCGCTGTCGCGGCAGGTCGCAACCGCCTATCTCGAGTCGCGGCGCGAGCGCGGCTTTCCGATGCTGCCGCCGGCGCAGCGCGCAGCCATGCCCAAGCAGTATCTGGGTGAAGCCACCGCATGACCGCGCGCACGCTCGCCGTCGAACTGCTGACCGAGGAATTGCCGCCGAAGTCGCTGAAGCTTCTCGGCGAGGCATTTGCCGACGCCGTGGAGGCAGGTCTCGAGAGTCGCGGCTTCCTGGCAGCCGACTCGGCTGTCACAGGTTATGCGACACCGCGCCGGCTCGCCGTGTCGATCCGCAACGTGATGCCGACCGCGAGGGACAGCGAGCGGGTGGAAAAGCTCATGCCGCGGTCGGTTGCGGAAGACGCGGCGGGAAAACCGACCCTTGCGCTTCGACGGCGCCTGGAAAAACTCGGCCGAGGGGCGCTTGCCGACTGCTATCCGGATGCGTGGGACGGTCCGGATCATCTCTACCTCGCGCCCGACGGAAAGCTCGAATGCGTTTGGTTTCGCGCACTCGCCAAAGGGCAGCCGCTTGAAAGAGGGCTGCAAGACGTGCTGGATGAAGCGATCGCGAAGCTGCCGATCGCCAAGGTGATGAGCTATGCCGGGCCCGGCAGCTGCTTCAGCGACCAGAAGTTCGTCCGTCCCGTCCATCGGCTGCTCGCGCTTTTCGGCGCCGACGTCCTGCCCGTGCGCGCGCTCGGACTCGATGCCGGCCGCACGTCCGGCGGCCACCGCTTCCTCGGGCGTCGTGATCTCGAGGTCGCGACCGCCGACGCCTACGAGGAAACGCTGCGCGCCGAAGGCAAGGTCGTCGCGAGCTTCGGCGAGCGCCGCGCGCAGATCGTCGCGGAGCTCCAAAACGCCGCGCACGGCGCCTCGGTGCTCATGCCCGACGCGTTGCTGGACGAAGTGACGGCGCTCGTCGAGTGGCCCAGCGTGCATGCGGGGACGTTCGACGCGTCGTTCCTAGGCGTGCCGCAGGAGTGCCTGATCCTGACGATGCAGCAGAACCAGAAATACTTTGCGCTCGCCGACATGGCGGGCCGCCTCATGAACCGGTTCCTGCTCGTGGCCAATCTCGACACGCCCGATCCGTCGGCGATCATCGAGGGCAACGAGCGCGTGCTGCGGGCGCGGCTCGCGGACGCCCGGTTTTTTTTCGACCACGACCGCAGGACGAGACTCGAAGCGCGCCTCGCCAGGCTCCGCGACGTCGTCTATCACAACCAGCTCGGGACGCAGGCCGAACGCACGAACCGCCTGCGCTTTCTCGCGACGAGGATCGCCCCGCTGCTCGACGCCGATCCCGCGCTCGCCGACCGCGCCGCGTTGCTCGCAAAGGCGGACCTCGTCACCGAGATGGTGGGCGAATTCCCCGAGCTCCAGGGCGTCATGGGGCGGTATTACGCGCAGCACGACGGCGAGCCGGCAGCGGTCGCCGACGCGATCGCGCAGCACTACTGGCCGCGTTTTTCCCGCGATGCGCTGCCGGAAGGCGGCGTCGCGGAAACCGTGGCGCTTGCCGACAAGCTCGAAACGCTCGCGGCAATGTTCGGCGTCGGCCAGGCGCCGACCGGCGACAGGGATCCGTTCGGTCTGCGCCGGGCCGCGCTCGGCGTGATCCGCATCCTGATCGAGCGCAGGCGGCGCGTGTCGCTCTCGAGCATCGTCGATCTCGCGTTCGATGCGCTGAACGGCATGGCTGCCGTGAAGCGCCAACCCGAAGCGCTGCTCGATTTCGTCTACGACCGTTTGCGTGGATACCTGCGCGAGCAGGGCTACACTGCGCTGCAGGTGGCCGCCGTGGTCGACGCGCGGCCCGACGCCATCGACGATCTGCCGGCGCGCCTCGCGGCCGTGCGCGCGTTCGGCGAATTGCCCGAGGCCGAGGCGCTCGCCACGGCCAACAAACGCATCGTCAACATCCTGCGCAAGGCCGACGCCGAGGCGGCGACAGCTGTCGACCGCGGCCGGCTCGAGGCCGGCGCCGAACACGACCTGTGGCTCGCGTTCCAGAAGCTCGAGCCCACCGTTGCCGCGGACTGCGGGCGCGGCGATTTCACCTCCGCGCTCCTGGCGCTCGCCACGGCGAAGACGGCTGTCGACCGCTTTTTCGATGACGTCCTGGTCATGGCCGACGACCCGGCGATCCGCGCGAACCGCCTCGCGCTGCTGCGGGGGGTCGCGCAGACGATGAACCGCGTCGCGGACATCTCGAAGCTCGCCGCGTAGGATGAAACGGCTCCCCCGCGCGCGCTGCTCGCTGCCCCGCAAGGCGGCGGGTCAGTCCCTTGGGGCGGCCCTGCGGGACTGACATGGTCCAGCTCGCCTCCGAGGGCGTCGCCCAGACCCGCCAACTCAAGCTGATCGTGCTCGACCGCGACGGCGTGATCAACCGCGACAGCGAGCAGTTCATCAAGTCGCCGGAGGAATGGCGGCCGATCCCCGGCAGCCTCGAAGCGATCGCGCGCCTCAACCATGCGGGCTTCCGCGTCGTCGTCGCCACCAATCAGTCGGGCATCGGGCGCGGCCTGCTGGACATGGCGACGCTGAACGCGATCAACGACAAGATGCACCGGGCGCTCGCGCGCGGTGGGCGGTCGCATCGACGCGCTGTTCTACTGCCCGCACACCGCCGATTCGGCCTGCGAGTGCCGCAAGCCGAAGACCGGAATGCTGAAGGAGATCGGCGTGCGCTTCGGCGATCGAGATGACCGGCGTGCCGTGCGTCGGCGATTCGGTGCGCGACCTGCAGGCGGCCGAAGCCGTCGGCGCGCAGCCGATGCTGGTGCTGACCGGCAAGGGCGAGAAGACGCTGCGCGAGGGCAACTTCCCGAAGAACACGGTGATCTTCCCCGACCTCGCGTTCGCCGCCTCGGCGCTGCTCGCGGGCGAATGAGTAACGTCTGCGGAGTCAAGCGCGATGAAGCGCGTCGCCCCGGCGTGTCGGGTGCGGACCATGGCATTGAGCATGGTCAGGAGTTTGCGGCTGTAGGCGAGCGGGGTGAAGCCAGGGCCCAGGGCGCGTCCGCGGACGATTGAGGGCGACCGCAGGTCTTGGCGGTCGAATGTTCGAAGACAGTGCGGAGGCCGCTGAATAACGCCCTCCGTTCGCTGCTGTTTTTGCTGTTCCAGGCGCTCGTCACGCCGCTCTTCGCCGCGGTGATGCTGCTCCTGTTCTGGATCCCCCGCGTGCCGATGTACCGGATCGCCGCCGCGTGGTGCCGGACCAATCTGTGGGGCGCGCGCTGGATCTGCGGCATCCGCCATCGCGTGATCGGCGCCGAGAACATTCCGTCCGGCGCGCCGCACATCGTGATGTCGAAGCACAGCTCGACCTGGGAGACGCTGGCGCTGACGTGGTTCTTTCCGCCGCTTGCCTACGTCGCCAAGAAGGAGCTCCTGTCGATTCCGTTCTTCGGCTGGGGGTTCGCGCTCGCCTCGCCGATCACGATCGACCGCAAGGCCGGCATGAACGCGATGCAGCAGATCGCGAAGCAGGGGCGCGAGCGTTTCGCGCAGGGCTTCTGGATCGTCGTCTATCCCGAGGGAACGCGGATCAGGGCCGGCACGCGCGCGCAAATACAAGACCGGCGGCGCGCGCCTCGCCTGCGAGCTCGGCGTGCCGATCGTCCCGGTCGCGCACAATGCGGGCTGGCTGTGGCCGAAGGGGATCTTCGGCAAGCGCCCCGGCACGGTGACGATCTCGTTCGGCAAGCCGATCGCCCCGGCGGCAAGGATGCGCAACGGCTTACGAGCGAAGTCGAAACATGGATCGAGAACGAGGTCGCGCGCCTCGGCGTGCCCGAATGATGCGAGCGTCTTCGAGCACGCGCGCACGGCCCGCGCCCCCCGTTTGCATCCGGAAAGGGCGGCGAGCGGCCGCTCGGTATCCGCGGCCGACGGACAGATGCGCCGCATCGTCCTCGCGGGCGGGCCCATCGAATATCGGCTGCTGCGCGCCAAGCGACGCTCGATCGGCATGAAGTCGGGCTGTCGGGCCTCACCGTTCGCGCGTCGCGCTGGGTGACGGTCCGCGAGATCGAGGCGACGCTCGTCGCAGCACGCCGACATGGATCGAGCGTCAGCTCGCGTGGTGGCGCGAGCGCCGGCGCGACGTTCTGCCGCAGGAATGGAAGACCGGCGCGCCGATTCTCTACCAGGGCCGCGAGCTCGCTCTCGTGCTTCATCCGGCGCCGCGGAAGGAAATCGCGGCCGATCTCCTCAACCTGACGGTGCTGCATCCGTCGCCGCACGATGAAGAGAGCATTGCGGCGTTCGTCGTGCGCTGGCTGAAGGACGAGGCGCTGCGCCTGGTCGTGCCGCTTGGTCGCGGCCAGCGCGGCGCGGATCACGCGATTCACCGCCGTCGGTCGCAGCTGTCGAACGCCCGCAGCGAATGGGGAAGCTGCAACCGCAACGGCGAGATTCGGCTGAGCTGGCGGCTCGTCCAGCTGCCGCCGCGGCTCGCCGCTATGTCGTCGCGCACGAGGTCGCGCATCTGGTCGAGCTCAACCACTCGCCGCGGTTCTGGGCGCTCGTCGAGACGCTGTTCCCGGGTCATGCCGCCGCGCGGCGTGCGCTCGCCGACTGGACGGCGCTGCTGGAGTAGGCGGCGCATCCCGCCGTGGCCACGCCATGGCGCGGGCAGCGGAAAGCCCGGCGCTGACCTCGTTCAGTCGGCGGCCGGTGCGGCGAGTCGCGGCAGCGTGATCGGCAGGCTGCGCCTGCGACTGCAGAAGGCCGCCAGTGACGCAGCGAGCTCTTCGCCGGAGCGCGTGTCCCGCCACGCGCCGCTCGCGCGGCCGGAAATGGAAGCCGCCGCTGCGTGCGGCAACCCAGATTTCGCGATTCGCCACGTGCCGGTTGACGATGACTTTGCCGCCGCCACCGCAGTCGATCTCGAGGATGCCGTCGTTCAGGCTCCAGTCGATGTCGGCGTCGGAGACGTCGAGTGCCGCGTCGAGCGCATCGCCGATGGCGGCGAGCGTGCGATCGGCGGCGGTGATGAATTCGGAGTCGGTCAGCATGTCGATCGAGGGTGGTTCGGGTTCCGTTTCCTTGCTACGATGCCGCTCGATGTTACGCGCTTTCACCGCCGCTGCTCGATCTGCCCTTCGAACGCCCTTCGTCACGGCGATGGTTGCGCTCACCGCCGTTGCGGTCGCAGGCTGCGGCATCAAAGGGCCGCTGAAGCCGGCACCGGGAGCGACGCCGCCGACAGCGACGGGAGCACCCGGCGCGAGCCCGCCGAAGCCTTCCGGAATCGCCGATCCGGCAGAGCCGGAACGAAAGCCGTGAGCGCCGCAGGGCCCCCGCAGGAGACGAACTGCTTCCCCTCGGGCGGCAACGGAGCGACGACCGCGGCGAGCCTCGCGACGCAACATCGAGCCGCATTCGGCTACGTCGACGGCGAGCTCCGCGTCGAGGCCGTGCCGCTTGCGGAGATCGCCGCGCGGTTCGGCACGCCCTGCTACGTCTATTCGCGCGCCGCGCTCGAAGCCGGCTTCCGGGACTTCGACGCCGCCTTCGCCGACGTGCCGCATCTCGTCTGCTACGCGATGAAGGCGAACTCGAACCTCGCCGTGCTGAATCTGCTCGCCCGAGCCGGCAGCGGCTTCGACATCGTCTCGGGCGGCGAACTCGCGCGCGCCATCGCCGCGGGCGGCGATCCCGCGAAGATCGTGTTCTCGGGCGTCGGCAAGACCGCAGCAGGAAATGGAGGCTGCGCTCGCGGCGGGATCCTCTGCTTCAACGTCGAATCGGAAGCCGAGCTCGATCTCCTGAACGCCGTCGCCGCGAAGCGCCGGCAGAGTCGCGCCGGTGTCGTTTCGCGTCAATCCCGACGTCGATCCGCACACTCATCCGTACATTTCGACGGGACTCAAGGAGAGCAAGTTCGGCATCGCCCATGCCGACGCACCGGCACTCTACCGGCGCGCTGCGGCGTTGCCGCACGTCGCCGTACGCGGCATCGATTGCCATATCGGCTCGCAGGTCACCGACCTGTCGGCCTACGTCGAGGCGGCCGAAAAGATATTCGCGCTCGTCGACCGCATCGAGGCCGACGGCATCGCGCTCTCGCACGTCGATCTGGGCGGCGGCCTCGGCATCCGCTATCGGGACGAAGAGACGATCGACCCGTACGAGTACGGACTCGCCGTGCGGCGCGCCCGCGGGCACGCGGAGGCACCGGCTGCTGTTCGAGCCGGGCCGCTAGCTGTCGGTAACGCCGGCGTGCTGCTGACCCGCGTCCTCTACCTCAAGCCGGGCGAGACCCGCGATTTCGCGATCGTCGACGCGGCGATGAACGATCTGATCCGGCCCGCGCTCTACGGCGCATGGCATCGACGTCGATCCCGTGCGTCCGCGCGAGGGCCCGACGCGTCGCTGGCAGATCGTGGGGCCGGTCTGCGAGAGCGGCGATTTCCTGGCGCACGACCGCGACCTCGCGCTTGCCGCAGGTGACCTCCTCGCCGTGCGCGCCGCCGGCGCGTACGGCTTCGCGATGAGCTCCAACTACAACTCGCGGCCCCGCGCCTGCGAGGTCGTCGTCGACGGCGATCGCATCGCATCTCGTGCGTCGCGCGCGAGACGCTCGCCGATCTTTTCGCGCGCGAATCGACGCTGCCGTAACCCTCGCGCACACGCTGCGCCGATCGATGCGCGCGCTCGCATACCGGATCGCATCCGCCAAATCCGCGTGTGCGCCGATCGCAACACTCGTGCATGCAAGGCCCGGAATCGGCGAAGAAATCTTGCAATTCAACGAAATGTGGCTAGAATTCATGCAGCAGGTAGCAGTGGATTTGTCAAGAGGTTGGCGCAGATTCGCAATACCGATCGACGAAAACGCCGATGCCTGCGAAGAAGTGGAAGCACCATAACAGTCACAGCAACTCAGACAGGAGAAAACGCAATGGCTGACATGATGTCGATGATGCCGGCGGCATCCGCCCCGGCGCCCAAGAAGGCGACGAAGCGAAAAGCGGCCAAGAAGAAGAAGGCCGCCCCGAAGAAGGGCGCGACGAAGAAGGCGCCGAAGCGCAAGGCAGCAAAGAAGACGACGAAGAAGAAGGCCGCAAAGAAGACGACGAAGCGCAAGGCCGCGAAGAAGTCCACGAAGCGCAAGGCGAAGAAGGCGACCAAGAAGCGCAAGGCCGCCCCGAAGAAGAGGAAGGCTGCGAAGAAGGCGACCAAGAAGCAAGGCCGCCCCGAAGCGCAAGGCCGCCAAAAAGGCGACCAAGAAGAAGGCGACCAAGAGAAAGGCCGCCAAAAAGTAAGCCTTCCGAGGCGAAACGGTCCGCCCCAGATCTGTGGTGGACGAAAAACAGGCGACGCGTTCCGCGTCGCCTGTTTTGTTTTGGGGTGCCCCCGCAAGCGAGGGGCGCGGGCATTCGCGTCAGCTTCCCGCCGCGGCGGAGCTTTTTGCCGAGGGCGTTCCCTTGCCGCTCTTTGCGGCTCGGTGCGGAGCAGGTTTGGTGCTGACCGCGTGGACCGCCGCGTTCCTTGTTGCCGGCGGCTTCGCCTGCGTCGCGAGCACCCGCTTGCCGCCCGCCCGCTTTGCCTTGCCAGCGTTCGGCGCGAGCTCGCTCGTGATGCGCAGCCGCTGCCCGGCGACGACCGTGCTCTGCGTAAGTCCGTTCCAGCGGCGGATGTCCTGCGCGCTGACGTCGTAGCGGCTGGCGATCCGGGCCAGCGTGTCGCCGCGGTGCACCCGATAGTAGAACGTGCGCCCCTGCGGCACCGTCGTGAATACCGCCTGCGAAAGCCCGTCTACCGTGTCCTGCGTCGGGTGCGCAGCCGGCACCAGCAGCGTGTGGCCGACGGGCACCCTGGCCTTCGCGCCGATGCCGTTGACGGCGCGCAGCGTGTCGGTCGACATGCCGAATTTCGCGGCGACCTGCGGCAGCGTCTCGCCGGTGCGCAGCCGATAGGCCTGCCACGACACCAGCGGCTGGTCCATGAGGTCGAGCTTCGCCGCGAAGAGCTCGGCCTTGTCGATCGGCAGCAGGATCGTGTATTCGTCGGCCCCGGCGATCACCGGCCGGTTGTGATGCGGATTGAGATACTGGAACTCTTCGAGCGACAGTTCGGCCAGCTCGGCGGCGCGCTTGACGTCCATCTTCCGGTGTGTCTTCACGACGGCGAAATACGGCGCGTCGGGAATGTCGGCAAGCGTGATGCCGTACTTCTCGGGATCGCGATGATGTTCTTGACCGCCTGTAGCTTGGGCAGGTAGTTGCGGGTCTCGTCGGGCATCTTGAGGCTCGCGTAGTCGGTCGGCTTGCCGGCCTTCTGGTTGATCGCAACCGCTTTGGCGACGTTGCCTTCGCCCCAGTTGTAGCCGGCCAGCGCCAGCTGCCAATCGCCGAAATCGCCGTGGAGCTTCTGCAGGTAGTTGAGCGCGCCGTCGGTCGCGGCGATCACGTCGCGGCGCGAATCGAACCAGAAGTTCTGCTTGAGGCCGTAGTGCGTGCCCGTCGACGGCATGAACTGCCAGATGCCCGAGGCGCGGCTCGTCGACAGGGCAGTCGGGTTGTAGGCGCTCTCGACCATCGGCAGCAGCGCGATTTCGCTCGGCATTCCGCGCTCTTCGACCTCGACGACGATGTAGTAGAGGTAGCGGCGACTGCGCTCGATCATTCGCGCGACGTAGTCGGGGCGCTCGACATACCATTGCTCCCATTTCTCGACGAGCGGCTCCGTCGAGGTCGGGCATCGCGATAGCCCTTGCGGATGCGCACCCACAGATCGTCGGCGGCGGGTGGGAGCTGTTCGAGGACTTCCGCGGCGGAGGGCGAAAACGGACTCGGGGGCGCGACGTCGGCAGACGCTTCCGTGACTGGGGGCGCCGGTTCAGTCGCGGGCGCTGCCGGCGGCGCGGGCGCGGGAATTTCCGGGGAAGGCGCGGAAGGTTCGGGGGCGGGCGTTGCGCAGGCGGCTACCAGCGCAGCGAGGGCGAGCAGAGGAACGAGGCGTCTTCGCAATTCGGTCAGTCGTCGGGATGCACAAAATTCGGGCGATGGTAGGCGTCGGCGCCCGACGCGTCAACCAGTCGCGCCGGCGCGCGGGGTTGGGCGCAACGAGCGATGTGCGCAGATCGTGCTACCGAAATGCGTTCTTCCACTCGCGCAGCGTGGCAAAGGAATCGACCGCGTCCGACGAGAGGCCGGCCCGCGTGCGCTTGCGCGGCCGCGAACACTTCCGGCTCGCCGGCGCGCAGGAAAGGATTGGTCGCGCGCTCGTCCGCAATCTGCGAAGGAACCGTCGGTTCGCCCCGCTCGCGTTTCGCCCGCTCGCGTATCTGGCGCTCGCGCAACGCCGGATTCCCAGGTTCGACCGCAAGCGCAAAGCGAACGTTGGCGAGCGTGTACTCGTGCCCGCAGTAGACGCGGGTGTCGCCCGGCAGCGCCGCGAGCTTCGCAAGCGAGGCAGCCATCTGCGCCGGCGTGCCTTCGAACAACCGCCCACAGCCGCAGGTGAACAGCGTGTCGCCGGTGAACGTCAGCGGATGGCCGTCGTTCGCGCCGACATAGGCAAGCTGTCCGGCCGTATGGCCGGGAACATCGAGCACGGCGAGCTCGAGGCCGGTACCCGGGACGACGAACGTGTCGCCCTCGGTGAGCGCGTGAGTGCGGCCGGGGATCGACTCGCGCGCAGGGCCGAAGACCGGGACGTGGAACGCCGCGGCAAGCGCGGCGATGCCGTTCACGTGATCCCAGTGATGGTGCGTGATGACGATGCCAGTGAGGGTCAGGTCCTCCCGGTCGAGGTAGGCTTGTACCGGGGCGGCGTCCCCCGGATCGACGACGGCCGCGTTGCGGCCCTCGCGCAGGATCCAGATGTAGTTGTCGGTGAGGGCGGGGATGGGGATAATCGCCGGCATGGGAGCATCTTCCGGAGCGCCGGGGGGCGTGTCAACGACGCTCGCCGAATGGTTTGGTACGCCGCTCGGCCATTACCTCCTCGCCCGCGAGCAGGCATGGTTCGATCGCACGGTGGCCGACATCTTCGGGTTCCACGCGATACAGGTGGGCTTGCCGGACTGCCCGTTTCTGGCGCAGAGCCGGATTGCCGCGCGGTGGACCGTCGACCCGGCGCCCCCGGCGCAAGTGCTGGCCGATCCGTACTGGCTGCCGTTTCCGGAGAATTCGCTCGACCTCGTCGTGCTGCCGCACGCGCTCGAATTCGCAAGCGACCCCCATCAGCTGCTGCGCGAGGTGTACCGTAGCGTGCGCCCCGAAGGGCAGGTGCTGATCGCCGGATTCAATCCGTTCTCGCTCTTCGGCGCGCGGCGCTATTTCGGACATGGCGAGTCGCCGCCGTGGAACGGGAGCTTCATTGCCCTTTACCGACTGAAGGACTGGCTCGCGCTCCTTGGTTTCGACGTCACGGGCGGCGGGCTCGATTGCTACGTCCCGCCGTTCACCCAGGAGAAATGGCTGTCGCGCTGCAGCTTCTTCGAGACGGCGGGCGACCGCTGGTGGCCAATCTCCGGCGGCGTCTACTTCCTGCGCGCGACCAAGAAGGTGCTGGGCATGCGCGTGATCACGCCGGCGTGGGAGCGGCGCAAGAACGGCCTGGCGACGGCGCCGCGGCAGGCGCGCGAGTGCATCGAGCGGGTGCCGGACGCATGAGCGCGACGAGCACAGCGGGCCAGAGCGAGGTTACGCCGACGCGCGCGTCGGTCACGATCTACACCGACGGCGCATGCAAGGGCAACCCCGGGCCCGGTGGCTGGGGCGCGCTTTTGGTGTCGCGGACCCGGCGCAAGGAAATATCCGGGGGCGAGCCGGCCACGACCAACAACCGGATGGAGCTGACCGCCGTCATCCGCGCGCTCGAGAGCCTGAAGCGCGGGTGCGACGTCGATCTCTACACCGACTCCCAGTACGTCAAGAACGGGATCGAGAGCTGGATTCACGGCTGGAAGAGAAACGGCTGGAAAACGAGCGACCGGAAGCCGGTCAAGAACGCCGAGCTGTGGCGCGAACTCGACGCATTGGCGGGCGTTCACCGGATCCGCTGGCACTGGGTCAAGGGCCACAACGGTCATCCGGAGAACGATCGCGCGGACGCGCTTGCGAACGAGGGCGTCGCCCGGCTTCTTGGCGCTGTCGCTCTCGAGCCCTAACTGCGGCTCGGTTCGCGCTCGATCCTGCGCGCGAACACCATCATTTCCTTTTCCGCCTGCTTGTCGCCTCGGGCGCGAGCGACGGCGATGCCCTGTCGATACGCGGCCAGCGCGTCCGCATTCCGGCCGGCGGCGGCGAGCGCCTTGCCAAGGAGCTTCCACGCTGCCGTGTACCGGGCGTCGAACTCCACTGCGCGCGCCAGATGCTCCGCCGCCCGCGCCGGGTCCCCCGCCTTCAAGTATTCATTGCCAAGCGAGTAGCGCAGCAGTGCGCCATCCTTGCCGGCGGCGAGCATCTTCTCGAAGCTCAGGAGCGCCGAAGAGGCGGAATCCGGCATCACGATCTGCCCGGTTCCTTGCCTGCAAGGCAATCGACCTTGCGCATCGGATAGATTACCTTGCGGTCGGCGCCGTTGACCTTGCCCTCGACCTGAGCAAAGAGCCCCCCGCCGGCCGTGTGCCGATAGACGATGCGTTGCGGAAAGTCCTGCGCGAGGTTCTCGAAAGTGAAGATGTCGTCGTCGCGCCCCTCGATGGTTTCGACCGTCATGCCGATGAAGTGGAATGCCTGTTCCTTCTCATCCGCGGGGGCCACCACGTAATAGATGCCGTCCGCGCGCGACTCGAGACGGAGCTTCTCGTCACCCTGCGATTTTCCCGCCATGACCATGCGGCTCGTCCCCTGCATTGTGCCGGCGCGTGCCGGCATCCATTGTTCGGTGAATTCGCGCTGGTTCACTTCGCCCTGCCAGCAGCCCTCGAGCCAGGACAACGATTCGAGAGCGCCCGCAGCCGAAGTCGCCGCGGATCCGGGGGCCGCTGTGGGAGGCGGAGTCGTTTGCGCCGCGGCGATCCCGCAAGCGATGAGCACCAGCAGCAGCGCATGCTGCGGGGCTATGCGATGAGCGCGTGGACGGTGGCGATTCGGTGAGCGCGAGGACGGGGTCATTGGGGACGGGCGAGAGGCAGGTTGAGGAGCAGATTCTGCGGCTTGAGCCTGAGCCGCGCGTCGCGATCCATCGCCATCGCGAGATAGACCGGCCGGCCGGCGATCTCCGGCCGCATGTCACCGGCGTTCGCGAAGGTGAGCTCGAACAGGCACAGAAGGCGGCGCATTCGCTCGGCATCGACGTCGGCGCGATTGTACAGATCGTTGAGCAGCGCGCTCGCTTCGGCATCGAGACCGACGTGCCAGACCCAGCGCGAATCGTCGATCTCGCGCCGCGGCTCGATCGTCACCGCGATCGCCAGGAAATGCGCAACCCACCGCTCGAGCACGCGGCAAAGACCGGCAAGCGCGGCTTGCCCGCGATTGAGGTTGATGGCGAGATCGTGCCCCTCATCGCGGGTCCAGTACGCCAGAGCATTGCCGGGGTCGAGCACATCGAGATCGACCGATCGCGAGGGCGTTCGGTTCCGTTGCAGCAGCTCGGGGAGGCTGCCGAAGCCGTCCGCCGTGGCGTACAGCTCGACCGTCGTCTCGTCGGCGGCCATCACCGCCCCGTCATCGCGGACCGTGATCCTCTGCGGACGGAACAGCATCTCGGCCGCGCGGGCGTGCAGCGGCTCGGCGTCATTGCCGAGGATGTGACGCACCAGCACCTGCGTGATCCCGTGGACCAGCATTGGCGGCACGTCAACGCCTTCGCGGAAGAACGCCACGTACGCGGCCTCGATCGAAGGTGCCGCGACGAGGCGCTGCCGGAAGCGCAGCCAGATCGCGTAGTTCTCGCGGACGTCCGGGTCGGCGATGGATGTCAGCCGCGCCTGGGCCACCTCGACGCGGGGCGTCGCCGTCAATTCCTCGTGCAGCGCGAGCTCGGCCGCGCAGGACTCCGGGATCGGCGCGAGCTCGGGCCGCATGAGCGACGCGCGCAGGTAGTCGTCTGTCAGGATGAGCCGCCCGTCGCCGCCGATGGTCAGCAGCCGGTAGCCGCAGGAAGGCCAGAAATCGGGCATCGACCGCCGTGCTTACACGGCCTCGAAGATTCCCGCGGCGCCCATCCCCGTGCCGACGCACATGGTGACCATGCCGTATTTCTGCTTCCGCCGCCGCATGCCGTGGACGATCGTCGCCGTGCGGATCGCGCCCGTCGCTCCCAGCGGATGCCCCAGCGCGATCGCGCCGCCGAGCGGATTGACCTTGGCCGGGTCGAGCCCGAGGTCGCGGACGACGGCAATGCTTTGCGCGGCGAACGCCTCGTTCAATTCGATCCAGTCGAGCTGATCCTGGCGGATGCCCGTCGTGCGCAGTACCTTGGGAATTGCCGCGATCGGCCCCACTCCCATCACCTCGGGTGCGACCCCGGCGACGGCGTAGCCGAGCCACCGGGCGAGCGGCTGCAAGCCCAGCTCCTTGACGATTCTCTCGCTCACCACGATCGCCGCGCCCGCCCCATCGGACATCTGCGAGCTGTTGCCGGCCGTCACCGACCCGCGGGCCGCGAAGACGGGCCTCAGTTTCGCGAGCCCCTCGGCCGTCGTGTCGGGGCGCGGACCCTCGTCGCGCTCGAACGTGCGGCTCTTGACCACGACTTCGCCGCGCGCAAGATCGGGCACGCTTTCACGTACCGGGTACGGTGAGATCTCGGCGGCGAACTCGCCGGCCGCCTGTGCCGCGAGCGCCTTCCGGTGCGATGCCAACGCGAACGCGTCCTGGTCCTCGCGCGAGACCTTCCAGCGTTCGGCGACCTTTTCCGCGGTGAGGCCCATGCCGTAGGCGATGCCGAGGTTCTCGTCCCGCGCGAACACCTCGAGGCTCGGCGCGAGGCGCCCGAGCATCGGGATCATGCTCATGCTCTCGGTGCCCGCGGCGATCATGACGTCCGCTTCGCCGGTCCGGATGCGGTCGGCAGCGATCGACACCGCATTCAATCCCGACGAGCAAAAGCGGTTGATCGTCATCCCGGCAACGGCGTTCGGCAGACCGGCCAGGAGCACGCCGATCCGCGCGACGTTCATTCCCTGCTCGTATTCGGGCATTGCGCAACCGACGATCACGTCCTCGATGCGCGTTGCCTCGATCTGCGGCGCCTGCAGCAGCGCGCTGTGCAGCACGTGCGCGAGCAGCGCATCGGGGCGCGTCGATTTGAGCGCGCCGCGCGGCGCCTTGCCGACCGGCGTGCGCGTGGCGGCAACGATGTAGGCATCCTGGATCTGCTTGGTCACGGGCGTCACCTCAATTGCGCAGCGGCTTGCCGGTCGCGAGCGTATGCGCAATCCGCTGCTGCGTCCTGGCGTCGGCGAGCAGCGCCATGAACTCGCGGCGCTCGAGGTCGAGCAGCCATTTCTCGTCGACCGTGCTGCCGGACTCGAGCAGGCCGCCGCAGAGAACGCGGGCGATGGCCAGGCCGACTTCGAAATCGTACGGGGAGATGAAGCCGCCGTCGCGCATGTTGACGAGCATCATCTCCAGCGTCGCGATCCCGGTCTTGCCGGCGACCGGAATGTTGCGCGGCGGCACCGGCGGACGGTAGCCCGCCTCCGCGAGCGCGCGCGCCTCGGCCCTCGCGACGTGGAGAATCTCGTGGGGATTGAAGACGACGACGTCGGCCGCGCGCAGGAATCCCAGCTCCTTCGCCTCGCTTGCGCTCCTCGAAACCCTGGCCGTCGCGATCGTCTGGAAATACGTGCGGATGAACGGGAACTGGTCGAGCTGGCCGCCGCTCGCGCCACGCGCGACCTCCTGCACGGCGCGCACTGCGAGCTCCTTGCTGCCGCCGCCCGCCGGAAGCAGGCCGACGCCCGCTTCCACCAGGCCGATATAGGATTCGAGCGCCGCCACCGTCCGATCGCAGTGGAGGATGAATTCGCACGAACCACCGAGCGCCCTCCCGCGTACTGCGGCTACGGTCGGAATCAGGCAGTCGCGCAGCCGCAGGGCGGTGGCCTGGAACTTCGCGACGACCGCCTCGATCTCGCCCCAGTTTCCCGCTTTGATCGCCGGTTCGATCGTGGCGAGATTCGCGCCCAGCGAGAACGGCTCCTTCGTCTGCCAGATGACGAGCCCGGCGCATTCGCGCTCCGCTCGCTCGATCGCGGCCGCAATGCCGTCGAGGACGTCTTCGCCGATCGTGTTGCTCTTGCTCTTGAACGACACAATGGCGATGTCGTCGCCCAGGTGCCACGCGCGCACCGCCGCGGTCTCCATGATCGTCGTGCCGGCAGGCCACGTCTCCCCCAGCACGGGGTCGGGGAACGGTTGCCGCCGGTACACCGGCAACGACGAACGCGCGTGGAACTTCCCGTCGGTTGGGCTGAACGCTCCGTGCGCCGTATGCACGCCGGCAGCGGCGGGACCGTCGCTCACCCATTTCGGCAGCGGAACCGGCGCAAGCGCTTTGCCCCCCGCGATGTCCTCTGCAATCCATCCGGCGACGTCCTCCCATCCCGCTGCCTGCCAGGTCTCGAAAGGACCCTTCGTCCATCCAAACCCCCAACGCAGCGCGAGATCGACGTCCCGCGCGTTGTCGGCGATGTCGGCAAGATGCACGGCGCTGTAGTGAAACAGATCGCGAAAGATCGCCCAAAGGAACTGCGCTTGCGGATGATCTGTCGCGCGGAGCCTCGCGAGTTTCTCGCCGGGATGACGCAGAGCGAGGATTTCGGCCACCGTCGGATCGACCGCGCCCCCGGCCCGGCGATAGTTGCGCGCCGCGGGGTCGAGCACCTCGATGTCCTTTCCGACTTTGCGGAAAAACCCGGCCTTCGTCTTCTGGCCGAGCGCGCCCTGCGCAATCAGCCCGGCGAGCGCCGGCGGTGCCTGAAACAGCCGATGCCACGGATCGTCCGGCAGCGTATCGTGCATCGTCTTGATCACGTGTGCCATCGTGTCGAGTCCGACGACGTCGCACGTGCGATAGGTCGCGCTCTTCGCGCGCCCGATCGCCGGGCCGGTCAGCGCGTCGACGGCATCGAAGCCGAGGCCGTAGGTTTGCGTGTGCGCCATCGTTGCCAGCACCGAGAAGATTCCGATCCGGTTGGCGATGAAGTTCGGCGTGTCCTTGGCGCGCACCACACCCTTGCCGAGCGTCGTGACGACGAACGTCTCGAGGGCGTCGATCAGCGTCGGATCGGTCTGCTTCTGTGCAATCAGCTCGACCAGATGCATGTACCGCGGCGGATTGAAGAAATGGATCCCGCAGAACCGGGAGCGGGAGGATGCCGGCAGCGCTTCGGCAAGCGCGTTGATCGACAGCCCCGAGGTGTTCGACGCGACGATCGCATGCGCGGCGAGATGCGGACCGATCTTCGCGTACAGATCGCGCTTCCAGTCCATCCGCTCCGCGATCGCCTCGATCACGAGATCGCAAGCGCCGAGTCGCGCGAGGTCCCGATCGTAGTTCGCGGCGTCGATGTAGGCGACGCGGTCCTTCGTGGCGAGCGGCGAGGGCTCGAGCTTTTTCAGCCCCTCGAGCGCCTTGTTGACGATCCCGTTCGGATCGCCAGCGTGGGCCGGGAGATCGAACAGGACGACGGGCACGCTGGCGTTGGCCAAGTGGGCGGCGATCTGCGCGCCCATCACGCCCGCGCCGAGGACCGCCACCTTGCGAACGGGGAATCGTGTCGGAGACATGGGGAAATCCACGGCCTTCGAGAGTGCGGCGACGCGGCGCGGCGGAAGCGACAAGGCGCGGCCGGGACGCCCAGCCGCGCCTTCCGGTGCGTAGAAACCGCGCTATGTCGTCAGAATGACCACGTGAGCTGGCCGCCGATCTGGGGAACGTTGTTCTTGTAGCTGCCGTTCACGTACCCGTATTGCGCGATGCTCAGGGGGTTGGTGCTGATCTGGGCGATCGAGGAGTTCTTGACCCACTCGTAGGCGATACCCAAATCGAACCTGAGGTTAGGATCCTTCATCGCGTACTGCACGCCGGCGGCGAGCCACGTGCGATCGTTGTCGGGCAGCCGAACATCGAGGTACTGCTGCTGGACCGGCGACTGGTCGAAGGCGACGCCGACGCGGAACTTCCATGCCGGGTCGTACTGGTAGCTCGCCCCCAGCGAGTACCGCCAGACGTCCTTGAAATGCTCGGGAATGGACTCGAGCACGTCGCCCGTCGTGCGCACGAACGTGAGGTCCTGGAGTGTCGACCAGTGCGTCCATTGCACGTCGGCCATCACGTCCCACTGCTCGCTCACGTGACCGAACCACGAGAGGTTGGCAATGCCCGGAAGTTTTATGTTGGCGGTCACGCCCCCGTTGGCGAGCAGCGGATTCTGGTTGACGTTGCCGGCGAGCAGCGCGCCGACCGGGTTGAGCGCCGCGGGCACGAGTGTCGGTAGCGCAGGATTGGTGAAGCTCACGTTGCCCGACACGTTGTACTTGATGTCCGAGCGCCATGACGCGCCAATCCGGTTGTCCTTGTTCAGGTCGATCAGGACGCCGACGTTCCAGCCCCACGAGGAGTCGTCGCCGGTCAGGCTCGCAAACGAGTCGAGCCCGCCGGTCTGCGCGACGATCGCGCCCGCCTGCGCCGGCGTGATCAGTCCGCCGGCGGCGGCCGTCTGCGCAGCCTGTGCCATTCCAGCGGAATAGTTGACATTTTGCGTGAGCGTCGCCTTGATCTGCTGGTAGCTCGCCCCCGCGCCGATCGCGAGGTAGTCCGTCACTTTCCACGATATCGCGGGATTCACGTTGATCGTCTTCACTTCCGACTTGAGCCCCTGATAGCGGCCGACCCAGCCATCGTCGTATTCGGTCTTGAGGCCGAATGGCGCGGTGATGCCGAGGCCGAACGTCCATTGCTTGTCGATCGGCACGACGATGTACAGGCTCGGCAGAGCGGCTAAGCTGCCGGCATCGCCGCCGTCGCCGCCGAGCGGCTGATTCAACGCCGCGATCGAGCCGCCGTTGCTGAATTTTATCGAGGGCTTGACCAAGCCGACCCCCGCAACCAGCTGGTTGGTGCCGATGCGGGACATGCCCGCGGCGTTGGACCAGATCGTCGAGGCGTCTTCGGCGGCCGCCGCGCCGCCGGCGTAGGCGTTGCCGAGTGCGCTGTTCGACGAATCCTGCAGGGAAAAGGCGGCGGCGAACGCATCGCTGCCGGTCAAGCCGAGGGAAACGCCGGCTATCGCAATCGCGATCCGGGTGCGAGCGAAGTGGGTGGTCATGGCAGGTCTCTCCTTGTCGTGTTTTTTCGGCGCCGGTGTCGGGCTGGACGGGGCTCTGCGCGGGACGGATTGCGGCGGCCGGTGGGGTACGACTTACTCTAAAACTATACCCCCCCGCTGCGGGCACCGCACCCGTTCTTACTCGCTGCAAACCGGGCGCCGGTCGAAGTGTTGTATTTGGGCAAGCGCCCGCCGCCGACGCTATTCGGGCGGGATCTCGCGCGGCCGCCGGTCGGGCCCGACTGCAACATAAGTCAGACTTGCCTCGGTCACTTTGACGCAGATCACATCGGTGGGATTGCGTTGGGCGTATACGACGACGTCCACGGTGATCGAGGTTCGCCCGATCCGGACGACCTCGGAATAGAGGCTCACGACGTCGCCGATCAGCACCGGCTCCTTGAACACGAACGAGTTCACCGCCACGGTAGCGACCCGCCCGCGCGCCCGCTGCGCGGCGAGCACGCCGCCGGCGATGTCGACCTGCGACATCACCCAGCCGCCGAAGATGTCGCCGTGCTGATTGGCGTCGGCGGGCATCGGAACGACGCGCAGCGTCGGCGGCTTGTCCGGCAGGGAGACGTTCTCAGCCATGCCGCTCACCATTGCGCAAGATCAGAGCTCCCACGAAACGCCCCGGAGCCCATGGGGCCCGGCCCGAGCAACGGGCGACGCCGGCAGCGCGAATCCCTCGGGCACGCAAGCACGGTGTTCTCCGTGCTCTCCAAAGCCCCGGAAAATCTCGTGCCGCTTCGTCACGCCGCCTTCTTCGCCTCATCGCGCAACTCGCGCCGCAGTATCTTGCCGACGTTCGTCTTCGGCAGATCCTTGCGGAACTCGATTTCGCGCGGGCATTTGTATCCGGTCAGGTGCTCGCGGCAGTGCTTCATCACGTCGTCGGCGGTGAGCGCCGGGTCCTTCTTTACGACGAAGAGCTTGACTGCCTCTCCGGATTTCGCGTCGGGAACGCCGACGGCCGCGCATTCGAGCACGCCGGGATGCATCATGACGACCGCCTCGATTTCGTTCGGATACACGTTGAAGCCCGACACCAGGATCATGTCCTTCTTGCGATCGACGATGCGGATGAAGCCGCGGTCGTCCATGACGCCGATGTCGCCCGTCGCGAGCCAGCCGTCCTTGTCGAGCACTTTCGCGGTCTCGTCGGGCCGGTTCCAGTAACCGGCCATCACCTGCGGTCCGCGAACGCAGATCTCGCCGCGGCTCCCCCAGAGCCACCTCCTTGCCTGCATCGTCGCGCAGGATCACTTCGGTCGACGAAATCGGCAGACCGATCGAGCCGTTGTATGCGGGCAGGTCGAGAGGATTGATCGTCGCAGCCGGCGACGTTTCGGTGAGCCCGTAGGCTTCGATCAGCGGGTGTCCCGTCACCTGCCTCCACTTGACGGCGACCGCCTCCTGCACCGCCATGCCGCCGCCCAACGTGATGCGCAGCGCCGAGAAGTCGAGCTTTGCGAACTCCACGTTGTTCACGAGTGCGTTGAACAGCGTATTGACCCCGGTGAATGCGGTGAACCGGAACTTGGACATTTCCTTCACGAAGCCCGGTATGTCGCGCGGATTGGGGATCAGCACGTTCTCGGCACCGAGCGTCATGAACGTGAGGCAGTTCGCCGTCAGCGAGAAGATGTGGTAGAGCGGCAGCGGCGTGATGACGATCTCGCGGCTGCCGGGCGCGAGGAACGGCGAAACCCACGCTCGCGCCTGCAGCAGGTTCGCGACGATGTTCCGGTGCAGCAGCATCGCGCCTTTCGCCACGCCCGTCGTGCCCCCCGTGTACTGCAGGAACGCGATGTCGTCGTGCGCGAGCGGCACGTGGTCGAGCGCAGCCTTCCTGCCTTCGGCCAGGACGTCCCCGAGTCGGATCGAGCCCGGCAGGTTCCACGCGGGGACCATTTTCTTCACGTGGCGGAGAACGAAGTCGACGATGAGCCCCTTGAAGCCCAACAGCTCGCCGATCGTCGTCACGATGACCTGCCTGACCTTCGTCTTGCCGACGACCTCCTCCACCGTATGGGCGAAATTCTCGACCACGACGATCATCTCGGCGCCCGAATCGGTCAGCTGGTGCTCGAGCTCGCGCGCCGTGTACAGGGGATTGACGTTTACGACCGTGCACCCGGCGCGCAGGATGCCGAACAGGCACACCGGGTACTGCAGGATGTTGGGCATCATCAACGCAATGCGCGTGCCCTTCCTGCACCCCTTCGCCTGCAGCCAGGCGCCGAACGCGCGCGACAGCGCGTCGAGCTCCGCGAAGGTGATCGTCTTGCCCATGCACGTGTACGCCGGTCGCGTCTCGTACTTGGCGATGGCTTCGCTGAACACGTCGCGCACCGACGCGTACTCGTTGACGTCGATCTCCGCGGGGACGCCCTTCGGGTAAGCCTTGATCCAGATCTTTTCCACGACCCTCCTCCCCGCCACGGCAGCGCGTGGCCCTCCCGTTCCGGTTGGCAGCGCTCGAACTCCGCGCCAGCGCGATGCGGCGCTTATCGGGCGCCGTCGTGTCTTCGAACCGCATTGAAATGCTACACCATGGCCCGCATCGCCCGCGCGGCGGCAGGCGCGCGCTCCGTGCCGTTTCGCGAGCTTGCTAAGCGGCAGCCAGGCCGGCCGTCTCGCCTCCACCGGCGGCGTAGTGCAGGGGTCCTCCGCGGAAAGGCGCAAACCCGGTGCCGAAGATGGCCCCGGCATCCACCAGATCGGCATCCGCGACGATGCCCTCGGCGAGCGCCGCCTTTGCCTCGGCGACGAACGGGTCGATCAATCGGCGCGCGAGGCCCGCAGGCGCGACGCCTGCACCCTGCTTCGCGGCCTTGCCCGTGCTCCAGTCATAAAAGCCGCGCTTCGTCTTGCGGCCGAGATGCCCCGCCGCAACCAGCTCCGCCAGCTTTTTCGGCGGCGCGGCGTCGGCCGACAGCATCTTGCCGACGGCGACGCAGATGTCGAGACCGACGGTATCGGCGAGCTCGATCGGCCCCATCGGCATCCCGAAGGCGAGCGCCGCTTCGTCGACGACCTCCGGCGCGACGCCTTCGTCGACGCAGCGCATCGCCGTCATGAGGTAGGGCGCGAGGACGCGGTTCACCAGGAATCCGGGCGCGCTTTTCACCGGCAGCGGCAGCTTGTCGATCTGCCGGACGAACGCGGCTGCCTGCGATGCGCGTTCGGTGCCGGTATCCCGGCCGACGACGATCTCGACCAGCATCATCTGCGGCACCGGATTGAAAAAATGGATGCCGACGAGACGCGACGGGTCGCGCATCGCGCTCGCAATGTCCTCGAGCGGAATGCTCGACGTGTTGGTCGCGAGAATCGCGCCGGGCTTCGCTTTGCCTTCGAGCGCCGTGAACAGGCTGCGCTTGGCATCGAGGTTCTCGAAGATCGCCTCGATGACCACGTCGGCGCGCGCAACACCGGCGCCTGCGACATCGGGGATCAGGCGGTCCGAGGCATCGCGGATGCGACGCGCGTCCTTGAGGCGCTGCGCGAACAGCTTCGCTGCGCGCCCGAACGCCGAGGCGAGCCGCTCGGCGTTCTGGTCCTGGAGCGTGACGGTCAACCCGCGCAGCGCGCACCACGCGGCGATGTCGCCGCCCATCGTTCCGGCGCCGACGACGTGGACGTGCGCCGCCTTGAAATCGCCCTCCTTGCCCAGCGACTTCAAGCGCTCCTGCAGCCGGAACACGCGGATCAGATTGGCGGCAGTCGGCGTCTTCAGCAGCGAGGGCACCGACGCGGGGTCGGATGCCGGCGCGGCGAGCGCGTTGCCATCGTGCTTCACCCACAGCTCGAGGATGGCGTACGGCGCCGGATAGTGCGCACGGCGAGCGCGCTTGCGGACCTGCTTTTCCGCCTGCGCGGCGATGAATCGTCGCACGAGAGGATTGAGCGTCAGCGACAATGGGAAGCCCAGCCGGTGCGGCGGCGGCGTCGCAGCGAGCACACCGCGCGCGGTGTTCTCCATGATGCGCACCGGGACGCACTCGTCAGCAATGCCGAGCTTCTTCGCGCGGCGCGCGTCGATCGTCTTGCCGGTTAGCAACAGGTCGAGCGCGGCCGGCGCCCCGGCGAGGCGCGGCAGCCGTTTCATCCCGCCCCATCCTGGAACGATGCCCAGCATGACTTCGGGAAGACCCAGCCGCGTGGAAGGCTCGTCGACGACGACGCGATAACGACACGCGAGCGCCAACTCCATCCCGCCGCCAAGGCAGAAGCCGCGGATCAGCGCCAGCGTCGGATAGCGGACCGCCGCCAGCCGCTCGAAGGTGTCCCAGCCGCGCTTCACCAATGCGAGCGCGTCGGCTTCGGTTCTCACCTCGCCGAATTCGTCGATGTCGGCGCCGGCGATGAAGCCGTTCGCCTTGCCGGACGCGATGACGAGTCCTTTCGGCGGCTCGCGGTCGAGAAGGTCGAGCGCTTCGTTCAGTTCGGCAAGCACCGCGGCCGACAGCGTATTGGTCGTCGTGCCCGCCTTGTCGAAGGTGAGACGCGCGAAGCCGTCGGGATCGCGGTTGAGCTTCCAGTGTTCCATCATGGGCGCTCGACGAGCATCGCGCCGCCAAGCCCGCCGCCGATGCAGATTGCAGCGATGCCGCGGCGGCCGCCGACCCTCTCCAGCACGTTCAGCACGTGGAGGACGATTCGCGCGCCCGACGCGCCCACGGGGTGGCCGAGCGCGATCGCGCCGCCGTCGACGTTGAGCTTCGCCTCGTCGATTTGCCCGAGCGGCGCGTCGAGCCCCAGTTCCGTCTTGCAGTAATCGGCGCTCGCCCAGGCGCGCTCGCAGGCGAGCACCTGCGCGGCGAAAGCCTCGTTGATTTCCCAGCTATCGAGATCGTTCAACCCGAGCCCGTGCCGCCTGAGGATCGGCGTCGCCGCATGGACGGGGCCGAGACCCATCTGCGCGGGATCGAGCCCCGCCCATTGCGAATCGACGATGCGGCCCCTGGGCTCGAGCCTGTGTTCTGCCACGGCCCGCTCGGAAGCGAGCACGAGCCACGCGGCGCCGTCGGTCACCTGCGAACTGTTGCCCGCGGTAACGTTGCCGTATTTGCGGTCGAAGAAAGGCCGCAGCTTCGCAAGGTTTTCGACCGAGGAATCTTCGCGCACGCCGTCGTCGGCGGCATAGAGCTTGCCGGTCCGGTCGTAGAGCGGGACAACCTCGTTCGCGTAATGATCCGCCTTCTGCGCCGCCAGCACGCGCCAGTGACTGCGTGCCGAAAATTCGTCCATTTCGCGCCGAGTGATGCCGAACCGGTACGCGAGGTTTTCCGCGGTCTGTCCCATCAGAAGGCCCACGATCGGGTCGGTGAGCCCCTTCATGAGGCCGATGACCGGCGCAAGATATCCGGGGCGGAATTTCGCGAGCAGCGCCGCGCGTGCCCCGAGCGTCTTCGCCGCGTACCAGTTCGCGAGCCACACCACCATCGCGTCCGAAAAAAGGAGCGGCGCGCGGGATAGCGCGTCGGTACCGCCGGCGAGCACGAGGTTCGAGCGGCCGGTGCGGATGTTCGCGATCGCCGAATCCAGCGCCTGCATCCCCGACGCACAATTGCGCATTACCGTCCACCCCGGCACTTTCGACCCGCAGCCCATGCGCAACGCAACGACGCGGCCGATATTGACTTCGTCGGGCGCCGGCGCCGCGCAGCCGAGGATCACTTCATCGAGCTCGGGCGGCTCGAAAGTCTGTCGGACGAGCAGCGCGCGGCCGGCGTCGGTCGCGAGGTCGGAGGCCGCGAACGGCCCGGGGCGGTTGCGCGCCTTCAGGAACGGCGTGCGCGCGCCATCGATGATGTAGATGGGTTCGTTCATTGAGTAGCCCTCGAACGACAGACCGTTTCACGCCGGCTATGCGGCAGCCTTGTGCACGACGGACGGCGATGGTTCCGGTCGCGCGCCAGGCGTTGCGCCGGGTTTGGCGTCGGATGCGCCGAGGTCCTGCGGAAAATCGTCGACCCGGATCACCTTCGCCGTGAGATCGCGCGCGACGAGCACGGCGGCGCCCTGGGCCGCAGTGATGATCCCGGCTCCTCGCGCGCGCTCCACCAACATCTCGATGCCCGCGCCTGCGGGGAGCTTCGCGTCGAACCGCCCCTCCTTCGCCGCGGCACGGATTTTCGCTTCGACGGATTCCGCTGCGACCGTTGCGGCGAGCGCCCGCTCGATCAGCGTCACCGGGTTGTCGTCGGCATCGGCGATGTACACGCCCGCCGTCAGCCGATCGCGCGTCGCCGAAGGTTCGAGCAGCAGCTTCGCGACCTCGTGCCCAAGCTTGTCCGACGGCACGACGTACGGTCGGCCGAGCGGAAATACGATCCGGCGCATGACGGCGGCGAGCGCTCGGTTCGGGAAATTGGAGATCACGCCTTCGAAGGCCGTTTGGGCCTTGAACATCGCGTCCCAGATCGCCCAATGCACGAGGGGCGCGTCGGCCCGCTGCCGGCCTTCGACTTCGTAGCGCCGCAGCGTGGCCGAGCACAGGTACATGAGCGACAGGATGTCGCCCAACCGCGCTGACAGCTTCTCCTTGCGCTTGAGCGCGCCGCCGAGCGAGCCCATCGACACGTCCGCGAGGAACGCAAGCGCCGCCGAGAAGCGCGTCAGCTGCTGGTAATAGCGGCGCATCTCCGGCGCCACATCGGACGGTACGCGGACGAAATGCGAGCCCGTGAAGCCGGTCACGAGTGTCCGCGCCATGTTAGAGAGCGTGAAGCCGATGTGGCCGAAAAGCGCGGCATCGAACGCGAGCGACGCGCTCATGCGGTCGCCTTCGCGCGCAGCTTCGATTTCCTTCAGCACGTACGGGTGGCAGCGGATCGCGCCCTGGCCGAAGACGATGAGGCTGCGCGTCAGGATGTTGGCGCCCTCGACGGTGATCATGATCGGCACCTGCATGTATGCGGTGCCGACGAAATTCGACGGCCCCATGCAGATGCCCTTGCCACCGACGATGTCCATCGCATCGATAACGACCTGCCGGCCCCGCTCGGTGAGGTGCAGCTTGGCGATGCCCGAGATCACTGCCGGCTTTTCGCCCAGATCGACCGCCGTCGTCGTCAGCACGCGCGCGGCGTCCATCATGTACAGATTTCCGCCCATGCGCGCGAGCGGCTCCTCGATGCCTTCGAACTTGCCGATCGGCGTCTTGAACTGCGTGCGCACACGCGCGTAGCCGCCCGTCGCGCGCACCGCGAGCTTCGCCATGCCGGTCGAAGACGACGGCAGCGAAATGCCGCGTCCGGCAGCGAGGCACTCCATCAGCATCCGCCAGCCGCGGCCCAGCATCGTCTGGCCGCCGATCACCCAGTCCATCGGGATGAACACGCCGTTGCCCCAGGTCGGGCCGTTCTGGAACATCGCGGTGAGCGGCATGTGCCGCCGCCCTATCTCAACGCCGGGATGTGCCGTCGGGACGAGCGCACAGGTGATGCCGATATCCTCCTTGTCGCCGACGAGATGGTCGGGATCGTAGGCGCGGAACGCGAGGCCGAGCAGCGTTGCGACGGGACCGAGCGTGATGTAGCGCTTGTCCCAGGTCACGCGCAGACCCAGCGTGCGCTTGCCCTCGTGCTCGCCCCAGCAGACGACTCCGTAGTCCGGAATCGCTGCGGCGTCGGAGCCTGCATTCGGATTCGTGAGCGCGAAGCACGGGATCTCAAGTCCCTTGGCGAGCCGCGGCAGATAGTGGCGCTTCTGGGCTTCGGTGCCGTAGTGGGCGATCAGTTCGCCAGGCCCGAGCGAGTTGGGGACCATGACCGTGACAGAGACGGTTCCCGAATGCGTCGACAGCTTGGTCATCACCTGCGAGTGCGCGTATGCGGAGAAGCCGAGACCGCCGTACTCCTTCGCGATGTTCATTCCCCAGAAGCCCTTGTCCTTGATGTATTGCCAGACCGCCGGCGGCAGGTCGCGATGGATGTTCGTGGTTTCCCAGTCGGTGACCATCGCGCACAACTCCTCGGTCTCGTGGTCGAGGAAGCGCTGCTCGTCGGGCGTGAGCGCGGGAGGCGGCGCGTCGAGCAGCTTTCTCCAGTCAGGCTTGCCGGAAAAGAGCTCGGCGTCCCACCAGACGGTGCCCGCCTCGATCGCCTCGCGCTCGGTCTGCGACATCGGTGGCAGCACCTTGCGGAACGCGGCGAGCACGCCGTCGCTTATGAGCTTGCGGCGCAACGGCGGAATGTTCAGCGGGATAGCGAGCAGCACGAACACGACGGAGAACGTCAGCGCGAGCCACGCCGGGAGCATTTGCGTGCCCCAGCCGATCGCTAGCACGACAGCGATTGCCAAGCTCCACAGGATGCCCGACGCATTGACATAAGCGAGCGCAACCGCGCCGACGAGGATGGCCACAAACCAGGCGAAAGTCAGCATCGAAGGCTCCTTACGGGATGATCACGGGAGGGACACGATCAGCGAAACCGCTGCGACTCGCCGTCGAGCGAAGGGCTCGCATCGGCAAGGTCCGGTGGCGATTGCAATCCGGCCAGCAGGAATGGCGCGAGCCGGCGCAGCAGCATTTCGTCGTTCCCCGATTCGGCCGGCGTGAGCTCGGCGATCAGCTTCAGCACGTCGGTGCCCGCCAACGTGTACGACAGCGCGCCCATGATGAAGTGCAGACGCCAAGAGAGTTCCTTCGCGGGGAGGTGCGGCAGCGCGCGGGCGAACGCCGCCTTGAAGCGGGCGATCATCAGCGCGTACTGGCCCGAGAGGAACCGGCGAATGAACGGCGCCGGGTCGGCGTACGCGCGGCCGAGGAGCCGGAGGAAATTCTTGCCGCCGCGCTCCGGGTCGCGCGCGAGCGCGAGCGCCGGGATGAACATCGCCGACAGTATCCGCTCGCACGGTACCGGGCCGGGAGCCAGATCGCGCTCCAGTCGCGTCAGGAGGTCCAGTCGCTGCTGGTTCATCGGATCGAGCCTGCGGGTCAGCACCGATTGAAACAGCTCTTCCTTGCTGCCGAAGTGATAGTTCACGGCGGCGAGATTGACGCTGGCCGCTGCAGTGATCGCTCTCAGGCTCGTCGCCTCGAAGCCGTGCTCCATGAACAGCGCTTCGGCGACGTCGAGGATCCTGCTCTTGGTCGCCTGGGGCGCACGCGCCTCGCTCATCGGGACCACGTTGCCGGTCATTGCCGTCATCTCTCCCGCTTTGAATCAAACGTTCGTTTTAATGCTATGGGTGCGAGGCGCCCGATGTCAATCCCCTCGGCACAGATTGGAATCGGGGGCGATCGGCTCCGCTCTATGCGAGCGCTCACTCTCGTTGCAGCTCAGTCTAACCGGGGTAGCAATGCACGCTCTTGCACGCCTCCATCGAAACGCCCGACCGCGGGGAAAGCGCCGCAAAGTGCCGCCGTGCCCGAAAACGCGCTCATGACCCATTAAGAGAGCTCATCGATCGCGCGATGCGCGGAGCGGCCCGTGACCGGCGGCGCTTGGTCGCGGTCGCGAGCTTCAGCTTGACACTTCGACTAGCCGAGTCGCCGTCGCCCGTGGTCAGCGGTCGATGCAGCAACGTTCGTCGCCGCCGCGCTCGTGATCCTGGATCGCCGTCGGTCGACGCTAGCGAGGCTCGCTCCGTCATTCGAACGCCGGCCCCGCATAGGCGGCGTCGATTCGCTCCTTGAAGCGCGCGGCGATCAGCGCGCGCTTCAGCTTCAAGGTCGGCGTCAGCAGGCCGCTCTCGACGTCCCACGGGTCCTTTGTCGCGATCACTCGCCGCACGCGCGCCCAGCGCGGGAAGCTCTTCAACTGTTCGTTGGCGCGTTGCAGCAACGCCTTCTCATCGGTGTCGCGCGCGACGGCGAGCAGTATGGGAAAGGGCCGTCCCTCGCCGATCAGCATCACCTGCTCGAATATAGGGTCGTGCAGCAGGGCGATTTCGACATCCTGCGGCGAGAGCTTTTCGCCGTTCGACATGACTACGATGTCCTTCGCCCGGCCGCGGATGTAGAGCTTGCCGTCGCGGATTTCGGCCAGGTCTCCGGTGTGGAGCCAGCCATTTGCATCCAGCACCGCGCGCGTCGCTTCGTCGTTGCGCCAGTAGCCCAGCATCACGCTCGGGCCGCGAACGGCGAGCTCGCCCGACTCGAGGATCCTCGCTTCGACACCGGGCAGCGGGGGGCCGACCGACTCGGGCACGTTGTCGCGCTCGAGATTCACCGAGATCACCGGCGACGCTTCGGTCATCCCGTATCCCTGCAGCAACGGAATCCCGAGACCGATGAATCTTCGCGCCAGCGCGGGGTCCAACGGCGCGCCACCGACGACGACGAGGCGCAACCGTCCGCCGAGCCTCGCGAGAATCGGTCGCGCGACCAGCGCGTGCAGCGCTCCGGAGACAAGTTGCGCGATCGGCGATGCGTTGCCTTGCGCTTTGCGCCAGCCGAGGTCGACGCAGCGGTCGAAGAGCGCTCTTTTCAGCGCGGACCCGGCGAGCTGTTGGTCGATCCGCGCCGCGAAGCGCTCGAATATGCGCGGCACGGCGAACATGACCGTCGGAGCCTGCAGGGCGAGATCGTCGGCGACGTGCGCGACGCCGCGGCCGAACGCGACCTGCGCGCCGAGAGACAACGGCAGGTAGTAGCCGCCGGTGCGCTCGAACATGTGCGACAGCGGCAGGACGGACAGGAAGCGATCGGTGGGTCGCGCCATGTGCGTCGCCCGGCACGACATCACGTTGGCGATGAGATTTCCGTGCGACAGCATCACACCTTTCGGGCGGCCGGCGGTGCCCGACGTGTAGCAGATCGTCGCGAGCGTTGTCGGGGGCAATGAGCGGATCTGCAATTCGCCGCCTTCCGCAGGGAGCAGGCGCGCCGCAGTCAGGATCCCATCGGCTTCCGCGAGCGGCCCCTCCGCGCGCAGAACGACGATGCGCGGCGCGCGTCCGGCGGCCGCCGCAGCCTTGCGCACCCCATGCGAGAGTCGGATGTTTTCGACGACGACGAGCTTTGCGTCGGCATCCGCGACGCACCAGGCCACGCTCTCGGCGTTGTCCTCGACGTACAGTGGCACGACGACGATGCCGGAAGACAGCGCCGCGAGATCGATTGCGACCCAGTCGACGCCGTTGCGGGCACAAAGCGCGATGCGCTCGCCGGGTGCGAGACCCTCGCTTCGAAACGCCGCCTGCCAGCGCGCGACGTCCTCCGCGAGCGCGCCGGCCGTGACGTCGCGCCACGATCCCGCCACGTGATGGCGATAAAGGACGGTATCGGGGCGCGCGAGGTGCTGCGCGAAAAAATCAGCGACGTTGCCGGTCATGCCTTCCCCATCGCCGCGCGGCCGGACGCGTGCGCTTGGCTATACTTGCGCGACGAGGAGGATGCCTCCATGGCGACCGTCGCGATCGCGAAAAAGCACCAGCTGTCCCACAAGAGGGCCAAGGAAGCCGCGCAGAAGATCGCCGACGACCTGACCGAGCGCTTCGATCTCGAATGCACGTGGAACGGCGATCACATCGATTTCCGGCGCCCCGGCGTTGCCGGCACGCTGCATGTCGGCAGGAACGAAGTGCGCCTCGACTGCGAGCTGGGATTCCTGCTGTCGATGTTGAAGCCGACGATCGAGCAGGTCGTGCACCGCGACTTCGACAAGTACTTCGGCAAGAGCAGGGATTGATCGCCAAGGGCGCGCCGTCCGGAGTTCTCAGACGGGCGCTTGCGCCGACCGCGTCTCGGCCGCTGTCCGTGGCTGCGGTTGAAGCGGGTCGGGAAACGGCGCGGTGTCGCCGGCGTAGAGCGACTCCATCAGCGCTCTCTCCCGCGATTCGATCGTCGCCAGGAATTCCCGCGCGCCGTCCATCTTCCGAAAGGCAGCGAAGCCCCGCTCCAGGAAATCGTGCAACGCCGCGAGCCCTGCCATCCTGGCGGGCTGTCGCATCATCACGAGCGCCGCGTGGATCAGCGGCTTTTTCACGTAGCCTTCGAGGGCCGCGCCGATCTCGCTCGTCAACCGGATCTGGCGCTCGCGCTCCGGTCGCTTGCCCATCCGCCGGTAGGCCTTGCAGTACTCGGCGACGCTGAACTGCCCGTCGGCACGCGGCAGCCGCGCGAGCAGCGAGCGATCGAGCACCTGCGAGAGCACATGCAGCTCGACGGCCTTGCCGATCGTCTCGATGACCCGCGCCGGCAGCATCCTCGCCATGACGGGCACCACGCGCGCGAGGTCGGCATCGCGCTGCGCGAAGTCAGTCCCCCCGTACAAATCGGACTGGAAGAACGAGATCGCGTCGGCGTAGCGATCCTGCGCAGCAAGATCGGCATAGGTCATCCGCAGGCGCCGGGCCTGCCAGGTGGCGACACGCTCGAGCGCGCCGGCGAGGATCGGGTTTGCGGCGCGTTCTGCACGCAGCTGGGCGAGGTGCGCGAGCCCGGTCGCAAGCGCCGCGTGCACCGGGTTTGGAGCGTTGGACATGGGCGGACGATTCTTTCGTGATGAACGGGACGGCGCGACACGGTCCCGATGCTTTTCCGCAAGTCTAGCGGACTCGGGCCCTGTCCCGCGACCCGGGAATTTAGATTGTTTCGTCTAGACCATGCCTATAGATTGGGATGGCGGCGACACGGGTCGCATCGTCGAGTGTAATGCGTGGGGCCGCGCCGATACCATGCTCTCCCGCCGTACTTTCATTCTCGCCGGCGTCGCCGGTGGCGCCGCGCTGGTCGCCGCGCATTGGCTTCGCAGGGAAACGGTCGGACCGCCCGTCGCGCCGGAAATCGCCTCGCTTGCCCGGCTCGACCCGGGTGCGCCGGCGATCGTCGCGGCTGTCGTTCCCGTGCTGCTCGTCGGGGCGTTACCGATCGAACAGGTGGCACGCAACTCCGCCGTCACTGCGACGGTGGCCAATGTCGCCCTCGCCGTTGCCGGCCTCCCGCCCGCCGCGCAGCGCGAGCTCTCGCAGCTCTTTGCATTGCTCGACTTCGTGCCCGCGCGGATTGCCTTGACCGGCGTCACCACTGAATGGACGCATGCGAGCGAGAGCGACGTCGCCGCGTTCCTCGAGCGCTGGCGGGCGAGCCGGTTCACGCTGCTTCGTTCGGCTTACGGCGCGCTGCACCAGCTGGTGTTCGCCGCGTGGTACGGCAATCCCGAATCGTGGCCTGCGATCGGCTACAGCGGACCTCCTGCTCTCTCGCCATGACAACCCTCGTGCAGTCTCCAGTTCCGGATCTCTGGCATGCGGGAATCGAAGGCGGCTGGCGAGTGATCGATGCGTCCGCAAATGACGGCGACCTCGATCTCGAGACCGACGTCGTCATCGTCGGGAGCGGCGCGGGCGGCGGGACAGCGGCTGAAACCTTCGCGCAAGCCGGCCTCAACGTCGTCCTGATCGAGGAGGGCCCGCTCAGGACGTCGACGGATTTCCACATGCGCGAATCGGAGGCTTACCCCGCGCTCTACCAGGAGTCCGCGGCCCGCAAGACCAAGGACAAGGCGATCAACATCTTCCAGGGGCGCTGTGTAGGCGGCGGCACGACGGTCAACTGGACGACCTCGTTCCGCACGCCCGGAGCGACGCTCGACGTTTGGCAGCGCGCCTTCGGTCTCGCAGGATTTTCGGTGGCCGACATGGCCCCCTGGTTCGCGCGGATGGAAGCGCGGCTCGCGATCGCTCCGTGGGAGACGCGGCCGAATGCGAACAACGAAGCGCTCGCCCGCGGCGCCGCGGGTATCGACATTCCGACCGCCACGATCCGCCGCAACGTCAAAGGCTGCTGGGACCTCGGGTATTGCGGGATGGGGTGCCCGACCAACGCCAAGCAGTCGATGCTGGTGACGACGATACCGGGCGCACTCGATCGCGGCGCGGTTCTGGTCACCCGGGCGCGGGCGGTCGAGTTCGTCCATCGGCGCGAACGCGTCACCGCGCTGCGCTGCGCCGCGATGGATACGCAGGGCGTGCATACGACGGCGCGCCGGATCACGGTTCGCGCCCGAGCATATGTCGCGGCCGCCGGCGCGATCGGCACGCCGGCGCTCCTGCTGCGCAGCCGGGTTCCCGATCCGCACGGCATCGTCGGCAAGCGCACGTTCCTCCACCCGACCGTCGTCTCTGCCGCGGTGATGCCCGCGGTGATCGATCCGTATTCGGGCGCGCCGCAGTCGATCTATTCCGATCATTTTCTCGGTTCGGGGCCGGTCGACGGACCGATCGGCTACAAGCTGGAGGTGCCACCCGTCCATCCGATCCTGATGGCGATCACGCTGCCAGGCGATGGCGTCGCGCATGCGCGTTGGATGCGCGAGTTGCCGCATCTGCATGTGCAAATCGCGCTGCTGCGCGACGGCTTTCATCCCGACAGCTCCGGCGGAACCGTGACAGTCGACGGCGACGGCGCGCCGGTACTCGATTACCCGCTCACGCCCTACCTGTGGGATGGCGTTCGCCGCGCGTTTCAGACGATGGCCGAGATCCAGTTCGCCGCGGGCGCGACGAGCGTGATGCCGATTCACGACAGGGGACTCGCCTATGCGCGCTTTGCCGATGCGCGTGCCGCCATCGACGGCTTCACGCTCGCGCCACTTGTCACGCCGGTATTCAGCGCCCACGTCATGGGAGGATGCGCGTTCGGGCCGAATCCGCGCGACGCCGCCGTCGATCCACGCGGCCGCTATCACCACCTGGCAAACCTCTACGTCCTCGACGGCTCGCTGTTCCCGACCTCGATCGGCGCCAATCCGCAGCTTTCCATTTACGCGTTCGCGGCCCGGCTCGCCGACGGACTCGCGGCTGAGCTCGCCTCTCGGCCACGACCCGCTCGCGACTGAAGTCCACGCGGCGCGGTGCGGCGATTAGTGTGTTTCCTCTAAACGGCTGCGCTAAATTGCACTAGAGATCTCCCACGTCCTGAAAGGAAAACATCATGCAAAAACATCTCGCCACCAATTTCCGTCCGTATCAGTTCGGCGAAGCCGCTCTGGCGGCGTCGCGGCAGGTTTGGCTTGCCGGCCTCGGTGCCACGATGGTCACGCGCGATTGGGTGCAAAGCGAGGCTGGTCACGTGTTCAAGACGCTGGTCAAGGAAGGTACGGTCGTCGAGTCGCGCGCGCTCCGGTTTTTCGGCGATCAGTTCGAGACGTCCCTTGCGCGCGCCAACACGGTGTGGAAGCAAACGCGGCGAACGGTCGAATCGACGGTGAAACAGGCCGCGACGAGCGTGGTCGATTACGCGCAGCAGGCGCTCCCCAAGTCACTGCCGAAGATTGCCCTGCCGATATTGCTCGCGCCCGCCGCGACGCCGGCCGCCCGCGCAAAGCGCGCGAAGAAGCTCGTGAAGGCCCGCGCCGGGAAGACTGCGGCGAAGGGCACGGCGCGGCGCGCGACGAAACGCGCGTGACGGGGTAAGATCGCGCCACCGCGGTCCCGGCGCGCCCCCATGCGAGCGGCTTTTCGCTGCTGCGTTGCCCCCGAAGGAGAATGATTGGCGCCTTGGGGGCGGCCGGGCGGCGGTTAAAATCGCAGGGGGGGAGTTTGATGTCGATATCGGTTGCGACCGGGCGCGCCCGCCGCGCCCGGCGGCAGCGACGGACGCGTTCGCGCGTGGGCCTCGCCTTGGCGGGCGGAGGTCCGCTGGGCGGGATTTACGAGGTCGGCGCGCTCGTCGCGCTGACGGACTCGCTCGAAGGCATCGACTTCGCGGACCTCGACGTCTATGTCGGTGTCTCGTCGGGCAGCTACGTAGCGGCAGCGCTCGCGAACGGCATCTCGCCCGCTCAGATGTATCGGCTCTTCATCGACGATGGGGCCGACGCGGCGCTGACGCCCGAAGTCTTCCTTCGTCCCGCGTTTGCGGAGTTCGCGCTACGCGCCTCTTCGCTTCCGCGGCTCGTCACGCGGGCAACGCTGCAGTATTTGCGCGACCCCTTCCGGCATGGGCTGATGGCCTCGTTTGCGACACTTTCGCACGCGATGCCTACCGGCATGTTCGACAACCAGGCGGTGGGGGATTTCCTGCGCCGCCTGTTCGCTGCCCCGGGCCGCACGAACGATTTCCGCAAGCTCGAGCGCAAGCTGTTCCTGGTCGCGACGAACCTCGACACCGGCCAGCCGGTGACCTTCGGTGCGCCTGGGCGCGAGCACGTCCCGATCTCGATGGCGATCGAGGCGTCGTCCGCGCTGCCGGGAATGTTTCCGCCGGTGATGATCGGCGGCGAGCACTACGTCGATGGCGCGCTCAACAAGACGCTGCACGCGTCGGTCGCGCTGGAGGAAGGCGTTGCGCTGCTGCTGTGCGTGAACCCGTTGGTGCCCTTCGACGCGAGCAAGGCGGCGCGGGGCGGGCGGCTCACCGTCGAGAAACTGAATCACGGCGGGCTGCCGATCGTGCTGTCGCAGACGTTTCGCGCCATCATCCACTCGCGAATGAAGGTCGGGATGGAAAAATACCGGCGCCAATATCCCGATGCCGACGTCCTGCTGTTCGAGCCGGACCGCGAGGACGCCGACATGTTCTTCGCGAACATCTTCAGCTACGCGCAGCGCAAGCGGCTGTGCGCGGCGGCCTACCATAAAACGCGGCAGAACCTGCTCGGTCGCGCCAGTCTGCTGGCGCCGCAGCTTGCGCGGCACGGTATCTTGCTGAGACGCGAGCGCCTCGCTGATCCTTCGCGCGTGATCATCGACGCGCTGACGGATCCGCGACCGCTCCATGCGCAGCCCGGAGCCGACGTGCAGCGCACGGCGCGCGACCTGAAACACGTGCTGGATCAGCTCGAGCGCTGGCTCGCAACGAGCCCGTAGACGCCCCGCGCGCGCAGCGCTGAACGTAGTAACATGCCGGCGGCGCCCGCAAAACCGGATTGCAACAATGTCCGCCTCGCCGTTCGTCCGCGCCTTGCTCTTCTCGAGCGCGGCATTGTTTCTCGTCGCCTGGTGGCAGCGCGATGCATTGCCGCCGCCCGCCAAGCTCGCACCGACCATCCTTGTCGAACCTGATCAGCGCCCGACCGAACGCCTCCCGTTTCGGACCACCGTCGGCGGTATTGCCTACACTGTCCGGCCGCTCTTCGCCTACGATCTTTCCGGGATCGTCGTGAGCAAGCACGATGCCGATGCATGGTGGGATTGGATTCACGCCGCCTGGAACGACAAGCTCAATGTGACGGACCTCTGCGTCGTCTGGGGCACCAACGCGCGCACCGGCATATATCGCGAGATCAATTTCTCGAGCGGCGAATTTCAGTGCTTCGCGCAGACGGGCTCGAGCGCCGCGTGGGCGGCCTTCGACATGACGTCGCTTTCGAACAATCACCTCCTCACCGACGATCCTGCGATAGCACGCGTGCTGCGCAATGCACGGGTCGGCGATCAAATCCATTTCCGCGGCTATCTCGTCGAATATTCGCACGATCATGGCTTCAGGTTCGTCCGTGGCACCAGCGTGACGCGCAGCGACACCGGCAACGGCGCCTGCGAAACGGTGTTCGTGACCAATGCCGAGATCGCTCGCCCCGGCAATCGGGGCTGGCGGATCATGTTCTGGCTGGCGCTCGGGATGTTCGCAGCTGGGATCGTCGCCTGGCTGGTGCTTCCGTTCCGCGCCCGCGGCTAAGCGCGCTCCGTCTGCGACCTCGAGCACTTCTGCCCCTTGCGCCCGATGGCCGACAAGAAGCGACCCCGCCGCACGCGCGAACGGATTCTCGAGACGGGCCTCGCGCTGTTCAACCGGCACGGCGTGCCGCAAGTCACCACAGCCGACATCGCGGGCGAAATGAACATCAGCCCAGGCAATCTCTACTACCACTTTCGCAACAAGGACGAGATCGTAGGAGAGTTGTACGCGCGGTTCGAAGCAAGGCTGCAGGCCCTCCTCGCCGATCCGGGCGGCCGCAGGATCGACATCGAGGACTTCTGGCTGTGGCTGCACCTGCTGTTCGAGCTGATGGGGGAATATCGCTTTCTGTATCGGGACCTCGACGAGCTCGCGGCGCGCGACCCTGTCGTGGGGGCCCGGTTCGGCCGCATGCTCCGGCAAGGCTGCGCGACCGTGGTAGAGTTGTGCCGCGGCATGGTCGCCGCGGGAACGATGACGGCCACCGAGCGCGAAATCGCCGCGCTCGCGAGAAATGTCGTGCTGGTTGCCACCTACTGGCAGTCGTTCGCACGAATCGGAGATCGCGTCGATGGCGATGTCCGGGAGCCCGACGCCGGTCGCGCGGCTTACCAGGTACTCGCGCTGATCGCGCCATATCTCGTGGGCGACGCCCGCGTTCTGATCGACCGGCTCGGCGCCGATTATCTTTGACGGAGACCTCGCGTGGCCAAGAAGTGGGTTAAGTTCCCCTATCCGGACAAGTGCGTACGTTCACGATGCTGCGGCGCTGAAGAAGCACTGGCCGCGGTTGCACAAGGGGGACTGCGAGCCGTTGCCGAAAGCCGCGGCGATGCTGGATGCGTGGCGCCTCTATCACGCCGGCGAGTTCGCCCAGGCCGTCGAAGCGGGCGTTGCGGCGGGCGGCGCCGGCGTCCATGCCGCCGTTAAGGCGCAGGTCGTCCACGCGACGTTTCTCGAGAAGCACGACAAGGCGAAGCTCGCGCTGCTCGAGGAGGCTGCGGGCTGGGCCGAATTGCGGCGCAACGAAGCGCCGAAGGATCCGAACGCGCACTACTTCTACGCGTACGCGCTTGGCCGCTACAGCCAGAGCCTGTCGGTCGCCAAAGCGCTGGCGCAGGGGCTTGGCGGCAAGGTCAAGGAAGCGCTGCTGACGACGCTCAAGCTCGAGCCGAAGCACGCCGACGCCCACATCGCCTATGGCAGCTTCCAGGCGGAGGTCGTCGACAAGGTCGGCGGCATCGTTGCGGGGATGACGTACGGTGCGAAGAAGGATTCCGCGCTCGAGCATTTTCAGAAGGCGCTGAAGCTGAACCCCGAGTCCGCGATCGCCCGCATCGAATACGCGAACGGCCTCATCCTGTTGTTCGGCAAAGGGCGCCTCGCCGATGCCGAGAAGCTCTACAGGGAAGCGGCCTCGTGCAAACCCGCCGACGCCATGGAGCGGCTTGACGTCGAGCTCGCCCGAGCCGAGCTCGAATGAGTGACCGTCTTGCGAGTCAAGCGGCGTGAGGTGCGCTTGTCCAATGGGTATTGGTTCTGATCATCGCGTTAAGGGTGACGAGCAGCTTGCGCATGCAGGCGACCAAGGCGACTTTGAGCGGCTTGCCGGTCGCGAGCAAGCGTTGATAGTGGGCCCTGATGATCGGCTTATGGACGGTGGCGGTGATGAGGGTGGCCCTATACAGCACGCGACGCACCTGAAAGCAAAGCCCAGGCCCGAAAGCGCATCTGCGAGCGCTGGCGGCGGCCGAACACTAGCTGCATCGAGCACAAACAAACGGCGCGGGGGCCGCACCGAAAGGCGCGTCCGCGAGCGATAGAGCGCGGCCGACGCAGCGGCGCATCGTGCAATGAGGAACGACCGGAGGCCGCGGCATAGGCCGCACGCGGCCCGAAGGAGGTTTGCGATGACCGCTGCACGGCTGGCTGCTCATGGCGCTCGCCGTCGGCCTCGCGGCCCCTGCGGTGTTGGCGCAGAGCAAAGCTCCACCAAAAGCAGCGCCGAAAGCACCGACCGCCCCGGCCGCCGCCGCGTCGCCGAAGCCTGCTCCGGCCGCACAGTCGACTCCGCCCGCGGAAAAGATCGACACGCTGAAGCGCATTCGCGACACGGGCGCGATCATCATCGGCGTGCGGGAAGCGTCGGTGCCGTTTTCGTTCCTCGACGCGCAGAAGCAGCCGCAGGGCTATTCCGTCGACATCTGTCTCAAGGTCGCCGATGCGATGAAGGCCGAGCTCAAGATGCCGCGGCTCCAGGTCAAGTACGTGCCGGTGAGCTCGGCCAACCGGATCCCGGCGCTCATCGAGAACAAGATCGACCTCGAGTGCGGGTCGACGACGAACACCCGCGACCGCGCGAAGCAGGTGGCGTTCGCCTATACGACGTTCGTCGCCGGCATCAAGCTGCTGGCGAAGACCTCTTCGAACATCAACGGGGTCGAGGACCTGCGCGGCAAGACCGTCGTTGTCACCAAGGGAACGACCAGCGAAACGATGGTGAAGCGCCTGAACGACGAGCGGCTCCTGAAGCTCGCGATCATCGAGGCGAAGGACCCCAACGAGTCGTTCAAGGCGATCGAGGACGGCAAGGCCGTGGCATTTCCGATGGACGATGTATTGCTCTACGGCCTCATCTCCAAGTCTTCGAAGCCCGAAGATCTTGTCGTCGTCGCCAAATACCTGTCGGTCGAGCCGTATGCGATCATGATGCGCAAGGATGAGCCGCAACTCGAACGAATCGTCGACCGCGCGCTGATCGACTTGTTTCAATCGGGCGAAATCCGGCGCCTGTACGCGAAATGGTTCGCGACCAAGGAGCTGACCGTGCCGTTGAACCCGTTCCTCAAGGAAGCGTTCGCGGTCCCGAACACCTATCCCGCGTGGCCATAGCCCACCGCCGCGTTCTCGCGTCGCGTGCCGGATCTTCTGCCGGCGTCACCCAGCGGCTATCGCTTCCGCCGCGACGCCGGGGTCGAGATCGCCTTCCCGCGGCCACGGCGAGAGCAGCGTGGTCAACACGAGCTTCTCGAATTCGGGCGCGAAGTGCGCGATGACGCGCTCGGGATCGGGAATGAGTCCTCGATCGGTGATGAGGCCGAATTGGACCCCGCCGTCGTACGACAGGATCGACACGCCCATGCCGATGTCGCCCGACTGCGGGACCCAGAACATGAAGCGGTCGATCCTCCGTCCAGCCATGTAGAGCGGTTGCTGCGGACCCGGCACGTTGGTCATCACGGCGCTCGCGTTGCGCGCGAGCACGACGACGAGCTGGTCCTGCAGGAGCTTCGGTCCCGCGCCAGCCGCAGCGAGCAGACCCAGCGTGAGGATCGGCTGGAAGCTGCCCTTCAGTGACCGCATGTTGGCGCGCACCGCATAGAGACGCTCGACGGGGTTCTCGACGCCGATCGGGAGCTCCAGGAACACGACGCCGAACTGGTTGCCGAGCTTGTAGGCTTTCTCGAGCGGCCGCAGATTGACCGGCACCAATGCGCGCATCATCACGCCGTCGGTGGAGTCGCCCTTGCCGACCAGGTACTCGCGCAACGCTCCGGCGACGCAGGAAAGGAGCACGTCGTTGACCGACGCCCCCAGCGCCCGGCCCACCGCTTTCACTTCGGGCAGCGGAAGCGGCTCCGCCCAGGCGACGCGCTTGGTCACCCCCGGCGCGCCCTTGAATCGCGTCCGCGAGTCCTCGCCCATCAACGCGAGCTTGGCGATCTCCGCCGTCAGCGCTCCGCCCTGCTCGGCGAGCGCCACGGCTTTGGCCGGATCCACCCAGAGCTCGACGCCCTTGTCGATCAGTGTCGAGCCGACCTTGAGCGCAGTCTTCACCACGTCCGTGAGCGGCGCCACGAATTGCGCCAACGGATCGCCCGCGCCGGTCGCGCGCCGCTTGCTGACCGGAGGCGGCGACATCGCGGGCGGCCCGCTCGGGCCGGCGTCCGTCATCGAGAGGATCACCTGCACGAGCGCGATGCCATCGGCGTAACAGTGGTGGATACGGGCGATGAGCGCGCTGCCGCCGTCGAAATTCTCGACGAGATGGAACTGCCACATGGGACGCGCCGGGTTGAGCGGCGTCGCCGCGAGGCGGCTCACGAGCGTCTGCAGCTCCTTTTTCCCACCCTTTCCAGGCAACGCGACGTGAACGACGTGATGGTCGACGTCAAAGCGCTCGTCAGCTTCCCAGAACGCGCCGCCGACGGTCTGGACGGGACGCTTTCGGAAACGGTCGAACTGGAGCCAACGCTTTTCGATCACCGTGCGCAGGCGCCTGAAATCGACCCGTTCGCGGAAGAACATTACGCCGCAGATCATCATCAGGTTGCTCGGACGGTCCATCCGCAACCAGGCTGTATCGACCGCGGAGATTTTTTCCCGTTTGGGCATCGGTCATCGATGGCGGAGCGCGCCCGGCCGCCGGGACCGGCGGCCTGCAGTCGTTTGCGCGCGTTTTCCGCTTCGCGCTAAAGTAGCATAGATGCCGTCGCGCCTGATAACTGACAGCGAGGAGGATCGGAAATGGCTGCCGCGCCGAAGAAGGACGACTTGAAGGCGAAGTTCGAGGCCGCCGCCGCGGCCGCGAAGCAAACGAAGAAGAAGCCAGACAACGCGACGCTGCTGAAGCTCTATTCGTACTACAAGCAGGCGACCGACGGCGACGTAAGAGGCGACCGGCCCGGAGGTTTCGACTTCGTCGGCGGCGCGAAATACGACGCGTGGGCGAAGCTCAAAGGCATGAGCCGCGACGACGCGATGCAGAATTACGTGAAGCAGGTCGACAAGCTAAACCGCGAGTGAGCGAGCGGCGCGTTATCAGGCAGGAGTATCGGCCGGGCCGCTTGCACGGCAACCCGCCCTGCGGCCTGTAGCTTCCCCTCCGGCGCTTGCGCCCGCGTTCCCGGAAGCACGTACGAAACGAGCGGGATCGCCCCCCCGCGTCACTTCTTGGAGGTACCTTTCGGCGACACCGCGCGTGGCCTCTTCGGAGCCTTCTTGCCCGCGACCGTCTTCCGCACCGCTTTCGCCGAAGTGCCCGTCGCTTTCAGCAACTCGTTCACCGCGGCCGACAGCGCATCGACGCGAACCGCGAGCTTCTGCACGTCGTTTTGCGTATAGACGCCGAGCTTCGACAACGCGCGCGCGACCCGATCCTCGAACACCTGCTCGAGCTTGTCCCACGTTCCGCCAGCCATCTGTTGCATCTCCTTCGCTTTCGCCACCGCTGCGCCACGCGCGGCCGCCGCGGTCTCGCTGGCAGCCTGTCGCGTCTTCTGCTCGACCCGCTCGCCCTGCTTGACCAGCGTCTCGAACACCCGCATGCCCTCCTGTTGAGCGCGAACGAAGGCCCCCAACCCCGCGAGCCAGATCTGATGCGACGAGTCGAGCACCGCTTGCGACAAGTCGCCAACCGTTCCCGCTTCGCTTCTTTTTGCGTCTGCCTTAGCCCTTTTGAGCATCATCCAACCCCTCGTCAACGCGAAAATTTATTCTAAGCCCGCCGGTTAGAGCAATCATACTAAACGCCCGCCGGCGGACCGTTGGCACCAGCCTCTCTGCCACGCTTCCGACGGCCGTCGCCCAAAGCGCGTCGGTATAATCGATGAGGCATCCGACGGGCGGCCACACGCCCGAGGACGTCCGCAGAGAGTGCCGCGGCAAATCCGACGCCGCCCTCGAGAGCGACGCTCCCGCTTCGTGGTCGCCGCCCACGTCACCGCAAGGAGGAAGGTCATGGCGTACTTCGTCACCGGCGCAACCGGTTTCATCGGCCGCTTTCTCATCGCCAACCTCATGAAGCGCGGCGAGCCGATCTATGTGCTCGTGCGCAAGAGTTCGGCAAAGAAGTTCGCCAAGCTGCGCAACGACTACTGGCACGCGACCGATAGGCAGGTGATCGGCGTCGCCGGCGATCTCGGCAAGCCGAATCTCGGCGTCTCCGCGGACGACGCGAAAAAGCTCGCCGGAAAGGTGCACCACTTTTTCCACCTCGCGGCGATCTACGACCTCACCGCGAGCCCCGAGGACCAACAGAGGGCCAATGTCGACGGCACGCGCAACGCGGTCGAGTTTGCCGAGTCGATCAAGACGGGCTGCTTCCACCACGTGAGCTCGATTGCCGCCGCCGGCCTCTACGACGGCGTTTTCCGCGAGGACATGTTCGAGGAGGCAGAGGACCTCGATCATCCGTACTTCCGCACGAAGCACGATTCGGAAGGCATTGTCCGCCGGGAGTGTCGCCGGCCCTACCGGATCTACCGCCCCGGTTTCGTCGTCGGCGACTCGAAAACGGGCTACATCGACAAGGTCGACGGACCGTACTATTTCTTCAAGTTCATCCAGAAGCTGCGCCAAACGTTGCCACCGTGGATGCCGACGATCGGCATCGAGGGTGGCCGCATCAATATCGTGCCAGTCGATTTCGTCGCCGATGCGCTCGACTTCCTCGCGCACAAGAAGGGCCTCGACGGCAAGTGCTTCCATCTGACCGATCCCGCGCCGCACCGGATCGGTGAAGTCCTGAACATCTTCGCCCGCGCGGGACATGCGCCGCAGATGACGATGCGCGTCAACGCACGGATGTTCGGATTCATTCCGGCGCCGATCCTTTACGGCATCGGCTCGCTGTCGCCGGTGAAGCGGATGGTGAAGGCGGTGCTGTCTGATTTCGGGATTCCCAGGGACATCTTCCAATTCATCAACTGGCCGACGCGCTACGACAACCGTGAGGCGACGAAGGCACTCAAGGGCTCGGGCATTTCCGTCCCCTACGTCGAGAGCTACGCGGCGAAACTGTGGGATTACTGGGAGCGCAACCTCGACCCGGACCTCTTCATTGACCGCACGCTTGCGGGCCGCGTGCGCGACAAGGTCGTCGTCGTGACGGGTTCGTCGTCGGGCATCGGGAAGGCGACCGCGTTGAAGCTCTCCGAAGCAGGCGCGAAGGTGATCCTCGTCGCGCGCGGCGAAGAGAAGCTCATGGAGGCCAAGCAGGAGATCGACCAGCTTGGCGGAAAGGCGTGGATTTACACGGCCGATATTTCGGACCTCGCCTCGTGCGATGCGCTGGTCGCGCGGGTGCTGAAGGAGCACGGCACGTGCGACTATCTCATCAACAACGCCGGCCGCTCGATCCGTCGCGGCGTCATCAATTCGTTCGACCGCTTCCACGATTTCGAGCGAACGATGCAGCTCAACTATTTTGGCTCGCTGCGTTTGATCTTCGGCTTCCTGCCAGCGATGATCGCGCAGAAGCGCGGCCACATCATCAACATCTCGTCGATCGGCGTGCTGTCGAACGCGCCGCGCTTCTCAGCTTACGTGGCGTCGAAGTCGGCGCTCGACTCGTTCTCCGCCTGTGCCGCGTCAGAGTTCGTCGACAAGGGGATCAATTTCACGACGATCAACATGCCATTGGTCCGTACGCCGATGATCGCGCCGACGAAGATGTACGAGAACGTGCCGACTCTCGCCCCGGAGCAAGCAGCCGATCTCGTCGTCGAGGCCATCGTCTACAAACCGGTCCGCATCGCGACGAGGCTCGGCATCTTCGGAGCGATATGCCATGCGGCGGCTCCGAAGCTGACGCAGATCCTGCTCAACACCGCGTTCAACATGTTTCCGGACTCGTCAGCAGCGCTGGGCAAGAAGGAGGGCGAAGCACAGGCACATCTCACGCCGGAGCAGATGGCCTTCGCCCAGCTCACGCAGGGCATCCACTGGTAGGAAAGGGGCCGACCCGTCTCCGCTAACGGCTCACGCGGTGCTGCGGACCGCCGCAGCCGTGTCCAGTGCGTGCACGGGTTTCGCCCACGTCGGCGCCGGCCTGCGCGAGCTCCACGGCGGCGAGCTCGAATACGCGCGCGTCGTGCAGCAGCGCGTTGTGCCCGATTCCGATCAGCTCGACGTTCGTCGCCGAATCGAGGCGGGCGCTCGCTTGGGGGGCCACCATCGAATCGTGCCAGGACCATACTGCCACGACGGGGACGGCCGGCGCACGATGGTCATCGCGGTTGAGCTCCGCGAGCCAGCCACTGCCGGGCCGCATCTGCGAAAGACACGTGCCTGGGAAAAGCCAGGCGTGCATGCTCCCGTGATGCGGCGTCCCGAGCGTCACAAGCGAGCGCACTTTCGCGTCGCCGTAGCGCCGCAGGTACGCGCGTGCGACGAGCCCGCCCATGCTGTGGCCGACGAGCGCAACCTTTTGCGCGCGCGTCGCTGCGAGGATCGCATCGATCCTGGCGGCCATCTGCTCGGCGAATAGCTCGATCGACGCGAGCGGCGGGCCGTACGACAGCGTATAGACGGGCCCCAGTCCGCGCGCGACCAATCGCGGAATCCAGGCGCGCCACACCCCGCCGTTGCACAGCACACCGTGCAAGAGCAGGATCGGCACGGGGGCCGGGACCGGTCGCGGATCGCGTAGCCGCCACCACCCGAATGCCATCCGCGGCCCGTTGCGCGTGATCGCACGGGCTTCGTCGAGATAGAGCGCCACCGTGGCCGCAGGCCCGATCTGCTGCGCGGGCGGGCGCGGTGTGCGCCAGATCCAGGCGACCGCGAACCAGCAGGCGGCCGCGAGCGCCGGCGCGCCGAAATAGAGGAGAAAAGCGCCGGCGATGAACCATCCCGGCGCGGCGCCCTGCGCGATCGCGTGCCAGGCGACCGCCGCATACACGGCGGCTCCGCCAAGATAGACGAGGCAGAGCGTAATCGCGGTGAGCATGGCGACCCGTCTAGAGGGCGCCCTGACTGCCCGCCGCTCGCGGCGAAGTCGGCGAGCCGTGCGCGCGCCAGCTCTTGAGCGCGCCGATCACGGCGGCGAGATCGGGAATCAGCACGACGCCCGGCAACGTCTTTCGAATGCGCCGAGTCATCTCCCCGCCGGCCCACAGCATGGTCGTATGCGGGAGCTGGCGGCGCAGCGTCGAAAGTCCGTCGCCCGCCTGACGTACGGGGAAGGCCGACGAAAAGGACAGCGCGACGACGTGCACCTTGTGCGCGAGCGGCGGCGCGACGGATGTCCTCGAGCGGGGTCTGCACGCCCAGCGAAACGCATTGCGCCCCCTCGGGGACGAGCAACGCCTCGACCATCAGCAGCCCGACGCCATGGTGCTCGCCGGGAAACGTCGTCAGCAGGACGCGCGGGGTTCCCATTTGCCGCGGAAAGGCGTTGATCGCCGTCCGCAGCGCGACCTGCAGCTGCTCGGTATACAGATGCTCCTCGAAGATCTGGAGCTCGCCGCGCATCCAGGCGTCGCCCACTGCGCGGTTGAGCAGCGTCAACGTATCGAGCACGAAGCGTTGCAGCCCTTGCTTCATCAGCAGGTTCGCCAATGCGCCCTGCAGACCGGTCGTGTCGTGACCCTGGAGCAAGGCGAGAATATCGCGCTCCACCGCCGGCGCGACCTCGACGCGACGCGGCGTGATCTTTGCGTCGGCAAGCGCATTGAGCTCGTCGAGCGGCGCATGGATGATCTTGCCGGGACGCATGCCGACGTCCATCAAGCGCTTGATCGCCCGCAGCTTCGCGATTTCAGCGAAGCGTGTACTGCCGCTCGCCGTTGTCGTCGCGCGGGGGCTTAGGGAAACCGTAGCGGCGCTCCCACATCCGCAGCACGTCCTTGGAAAGGCCGGTTTCGCGCTCGACGGCGCTGATGTTGAGAATGACGCCGGAATGTTCAGCAGGCATTTTTTGAGTGTCCGTGGCGCCGGGGCGACGCTTCGTCGCGCTCGCGCGGATCGCGGATTTCTTTGACCGGGGCTCCCGGCCTCGCCTATAATTGCGGCCCTTGGCGAACTAGCTCAGCTGGTTAGAGCAGAGGAATCATAATCCTTTGGTCCGGGGTTCGAGTCCCTGGTTCGCCACCAAAGATTCAAGGGCTTGTACGTCTTTAGAGCAGGCCCTTCTCCCAAAGGGGGTACCTTGCGCCTGGCATTTAGCCCGAGGCACTTCAAGCGCCCGCTTCAAGCTCAAGGGCAGTACTTTGTCGCAGTACCAGCTGGGTCTAGCGCGAGGCCCGGAGCACAAGGTACAAGGACCTAGCCCCGGGCTGGCGCGTCGGACTGGGTTTTGGGCGAGCTCGAAGCAGAGCGTGCCTCGGTATTGGTGCTGAACCTCCAAAAACAGAGAAGGGTCGCTCAACGACCGATTGACTGGATGATGTTGTGAGCAGTTTCGATGTCGCGCCCCGCCGATAGGATGTCCGCTCGCAGCTTCTCGCGTGCGGCCGCTTCCGATGCGGCTTGTTGCGCGTCTGGCAGCTGCGGCGAGCGGCGCGCCAGTGCGTCGATCTGTGGCGCGGCCGCCCTGAGCGCTGGTGAGGCGTCAGCGCGTTGCGACGTGGCTTGAAGCTCGGAGAGCAGAGAGCGGACCTGAGCATCCTTGGCCTGTAGGTCTGATTCGGATTTGCGAAGCGCCCGTTCCTGGGCATCAAGTTTCGTCTGAAGGTCCCCAAGCTGGCGTGCCGCGTTTGTTAGCTGCTCCTTGGCCTCTCCAACCTTGACCTCAACTCCCTCCCGATTCACCCCGAACGACACGGGATCGCTGGACGCGACAATCCGGTAAGCGCCAGCTACGGCAAGCAGCACAACGGCCAGCGCCGTGGCGTATACAACCGGCTTGGAGAAGTGGCTAGCGGAACCCTCCATGGCAGTGCCCCCTCGGACGCGTTACTCCGTCCCGTTGCATTTTGGAGCGCTGCAGGAGAAAACGCCACAGGCCGCTACCTAGTCCGAAGTTCCACCGCAGTCTTAACGTAAGTAGTGGATTCCATGCGCGATGATCGCCGTAGCGGAGTCGTTTACTGACTACAGCGGGCGGGATTACAGCCGAGGCGAGACCTCGAGCAGGTCGAAGGCGCGCTGCTGGACTGCGGTGGGAGTGGCGAGCATATCGAAGGGCTGGGCGTTCTGAGCCTTTGGCACGATTCGATTCAGGGTGAGTGTCGCCAAATGCTGGAGCAGCGAGCGGAAGCTGTGCACTGGCAAGCCCTCGGCGGTTCGTTTGCTGTGGACCTTGGCCAGCGTTTGCGGGGAGCGGCGCGCTGGAGCGACCACTGAGGCGCGGCTCGCTTCGGCGCTTGGCGCATCCTCCTCATCGAAGAGCAGGGGTTTGAGCCGCTCGCGCATGTGCCATTCGACATAGTAGGCGAGCATGCACAAGAAGACATGGGCGCGCACTCGCTCGGCCTTGTGGTGGAAGATCGGACGGATGTGCAAGTCCACCGTCTTCAAGCTGCGAAACGCGCGCTCGACCTCAGCCAGGCGCTTATAGGAGCGCACCGCCTGTTCGGCGGAGAGTGCTTTCGCCGCGACGCTGGTGCGAATGACGTAGAAGCCGTCCAAGGCGGCCTCAGCGGCGATCGCCGCCTCCTCGCGCGCGTAGCTGAAGCTGCTCTCGCCAATGGTTAAGCGAAAGTGCTTGCCGACCTTGTAGCGGTCGAGCACTTTGCCGACGCGCAGGGCGATGCGTTCGCTCCCGCGCAGCGCGCGTTTGGCGCGGCGGGTGGCCGCAGCGATGAGCTCGAGCGCACGCTCGGTGGCCGCCAGCAGCTCCGTGCGCTTGCGCGAGCGCTCGGCGGCGAGCAGCGGATTGCGACACACAATCAAGCGCTCGCCGGGGAACTCGGGCGAGGAGATCTCCGCCAGATCGCGCTGGTCGAACAAAGACAGCTGCAGGCTGCCGGCCTCCACCAGCGCCGCAATCGCCGGCGCGCGCAGTGCCGTAATCCAATCGAGCCCCGCCACAGGTGCGAGCTCCTGGTCGATGCGCGCATCGGTGATCAACCCGCGATCGCCCACCAGCACAATGCGCTGCAAGCCGAAGCGCTGGCGAAGCTTCACAATCTGTGTCGCCAGGGTCTTCGGATCCGCGGTGTTGCCAGCGAACACCTCGACCGCCACCGGGCAACCCTCAACGTTGGTGAGCAGCCCGAACACGATCTGCGGCCGATCGGACTTGCCGTCGCGCGAATGTCCCAGCCGCGCCAGCGGACAGCAACGCCCTTCGAAATAGGTCGAGCTCACATCGTAGAGCACGAGGCTGCCGTCGCTCAGATGGCGCTTGGCCAGGGCCGCCTCCAGCGCGCGCTGACGCGTAAGCAGCCAGTCCATCGCCGCATACATATCGTCCTCATTGACCCCCACCTCGAGCCCCAGCGCCGCGCCCAAGGTGCTTGCTTGCGTGGCGGCACTGAGCCCTCGCGTCGTGGCTAACTTCGATTGCGGCGCAAGTACCCGATCCACCACCATCGCCAGCACCCGTTCCCGCGCGCGCTCGGCCTTCGCCGCCAACAGCCGATCCACGCCCAGGCGGCGTAGCGTCCCGAGCACCGCCACGACATGACCATGCGGAAGACTGCGCTCGATCGCAAAGGACTGCTTGAAGGGGAGCGCTGCGGCCGACAGTTCACCGCCCCGCAGCAGCGCGCGCAGCGCTTCGATGCGTGCGGCCGGCCAGTGCGAGAGGTTGGCCAAGGTGCGATTGCGCACCCGTCCGCCTTCGCGGTAGCTCTCGCGCAGCAGAATGGCGGGCGGGAGTTGCGGTTGGGGACCGAAACCACGTACATAACTACTTTATAGCACAGCTACTGAGCAATATCAAGCACAATACATGACTACGTCCCCGCGCCTAAAATCACTCCTTGCCGAGCAAAATCATCTACTTGATGACTACGAGAGGGAGGAATTCGGCCTAGTCCGCGCTCGAGAACGGCGCACCTCAAAGGGAGGGTCATGCCCTGGAGAAGGTAATCTGGATGCGGGTCCCGGGGGCGGTACCCAAAGTCAGAAGGGGTACCTTGTGCCCCTCCTTTGTGCCTTGTGCTTTGTGCGTCAGTCGAGAGCGAACTACTCGCCTAGCTCCAGTCGCCGCCTCCATCACCGCCGATGCCGCCGAGGTTGTCGTCCCACGACGAGTTATCGGCGATGCCGAAGTCGGTGCCACCCATGTCGTCGGCCGTCGATTGCGCCACGTCGCCGACCAAAGGCGTACCGCTGTGCCCGCCGCCGAGCCGATGCGCGAGCGCTTCGCCCGCCACCATCCCAGCGCCAAGCGCTGCACCTGTCGCGAGTCCACCCAGAATGCCGGAGCCGATTCCACCACCGCCAGCCAGGGGCCCGACGGGCCCGCTGGCGTATGGCTGTGCCGGCGCGGGCGCACCGTAGCCGCTACCTGCCGGAAGATACGTGGTGGCGGGGCGGCGCATCGCTCTCACGACAACGAGGATGAGTACGACGAGGCCGGCACCGAGTAGCAGCATCGTCCATGGGATTCCGCTGTTCGTCGCGGGTGCCATGCCGAGACCGCGCGGCGATGCGACGCGCCGCTTCAGTTCCTGCACGGCCTGCGGCTTTGCAAAAGGCAATCCGGGGTCCAAGCGCTCAGCGGTGTTGAGCTCAACTTCCGCTGCAGACAAGCGCCCCTGCTTGGCCAATAGCTCGGCTTCGACAAAATGCGCCTTGGCGCTGTTGGGATGGGCGCGCAAAACTTCGTCCATCATCCGCTGCGCCTGAGCGATGTTGCCTGATTCCGCTGCCTGATAGACCTGGCTCAGCGTCGGCTCCTGAGCTAACGCTGGTCCAATCATGAAGGCCGCAACAGCGAGGGCCGCGACGCCGATTAGTGTCTTTGCTGACATAGTTTGGTTCCTGACGATTTCAGGACCAGTTTGGGACTAGGCGCGGCCTTTCAAGTTCCGCCGTGGCGCGCTGCGGACGTGTAGGCGGCAAGCTCCCAATCCCCGCTTGCCTCATCGTGCCGAAGGACATACAGGTTGCCGCCGTCAACCTCGACCTTGAACCAGCGTTGCGTTGGCGCGAGCCAGCGATCGACTATGGCGCGCACGGCGAGGCGGTGCTCCCCGAGCCAGAACGCGAGTGGCTCCTGTTCGCCTCGATAGCCGGCGTAGCACTCGACGTGAATTGCCATGCCTTCGCCTTGCGTCTACTGAACCCCGTCAGATGCGTTCGACCCAGCGACGCAGACACGCCCCGGCCTCGACAACAACGTCACGCAGGCAGCTATCTGCAGCAGATCGTACGCGCCTTCGACTGTCCGAGTAAGCGAGGGTGTTGCCACCCTCGCTCCTCACTGACCCCATCGTGCGGAACTACCGCAATGGGTTCGTCAGGCACGACTCACGAGGCTCGCCAGGCATGGGTGATGCGCGGACGCAACAGGGGATAGCGGGCCAGGATACGATTGAAGCGCAGCCAAGGGAGGCACCTTCCGCGCGTCCTGCGCGCCAGCCACTGCCGCCAGATTCGGCGGACCGCATGGACGAACTTATCCAGACTGCGATAGTTCGTCGGACGACCGTAGTACTGGTAGTGGCCCCGCAGTTTCGCGTTGAGCATCTGCTGCTGGTATTCCAATGGCGTGTGCATATGCTCTCGACACCATGCGGCGATGGCGAGAAGCCCGCGCCGCAGGCGTTTCTTCATCGTGCTCACATGCATCGCGAATTTACCAGCCCGGCTAGTGGCACACCGGTGCGTCAAACCCAGGAAGTCGAAAGTGGCGGTCTTGGTCTTCGTCCGTTTCGCCTGATAGTAGGCACTGCGGCCAAATTGCACCAAGCGGGTCTTCTCGGGTGAAGCGTCAGACCGTACTTCGCAAACCTCTTCGGTAGAACCTCGAGTACTCGCTCCGCATCCTCTTTGTACTGGAAGCACAGCAGCCCATCATCGGCATAGCGGATCTCGAACGCTTTGCCTCTCAAGCGCGGCTTCACCTCTTCCTCGAACCACACGTCTAGCACATAGTGAAGATAGATGTTGGCCAGCAGCGGGCTGATGATCTGCCCCTGACCGGTCCCCGTCTCGCTCGTCAGCAGTCGTCCGTCGTCCACCACTCCAACGTTGATCCACTTGCCAATCAGCCGGAGGATGCTTGCATCACTTACCCTCCGCTCGACCATCTCCATGAGTGCTTGCGGACAATCGAATCGAAGTAAGAACTGATATCCAACTCAAGAACATACTCGGTCGCTTTCCCGAGTTCAAGTCTCGTGCCTGTGGCACTGCGCCGATACGTCGACCCGTTCATCCCTTCCCTCCAGTGGATACCGTGGCCGCCCCTTGCGGGAGCCCTGCGGTTCTCCACCTTCATCGGTACTGTGGAATCGTAAGACTGCTCGCCTGCCCTTTCCCGCGCCTACGGTTTCCCTTGGCCGCAGGAGACTCCGTTTGAGGGTCGTTCGCTTCTCTCGAGGGCAGCCCTCACCCCCCGGAGACCAGGTGTCTTTGGGCTGGGCGCCACCGGGTGCCCAGATGACGGAGAGCAGGGAGCTCTCCTGGGTTCGCGGAAAGTCCCTTGGTAAGCATGTCCCGCGCTAGCGACCCCGGCGATTCTGGCCACGCCTCGCATAACGGCGTACCGGATACTGCCTTCCGCACTCAGCACGGCGTCGGCATCGCAATTAGGCCGATTTCGGGGCTGAATCATCGCGACCTGCTTACTCGCTGTGTACGCTTCGCACCCGCCAGTTACCCAGCGAATGGCAACACTCGCTACCGGCCTGCCCGCTACGGCTTTGACCGGGCTGGGCTTGCACCAGCTGGACTTCATTAAGAGGTTTCGCTAACTCATCTTAGTTCATCGAGTAGAGAACAGGCGC
>CAVSFA010000018.1:0-143845 GCA_963727145.1 uncultured beta proteobacterium
TCGAATCCGACAATCGGGGCAAGGTGGTTTCAAGCCCGCGCGTCGTGACCGCCGACAACCGAAGGCCCAGATCGAGCAGGGCACCGAGATCCCGTACGTGACGCCGGGCAGCGCGAACTCGCCTGCGACCGTGGCATTCAAGAAGGCGGTGCTGCGGCTCGAGGTGACGCCGCAGATCACGCCCGACAACAAGATCATCATGACCGTGGAGGTCCGCAAGGACAGCGTCGGACAGTTCGTCCAGCTGGGCGGCGGCTTCCAGGTGCCTTCGATCGACACGCGGAATGTCCTGACGCAGATCCACGTGAACAACGGCGACACCGCCGTCATCGGCGGCATCTTCGAGGAGACGATCACCAACACGTCGACAAGGTGCCGTTCTTGGGCGACATCCCGTTCCTCGGCTATCTGTTCAAGACGACCGGCCGCACGAGCGACAAGGACAGAACTCCTGATCTTCCTCACGCCGCGCATCGTCAAGGAGACGATCAACACGGTCAAGTGACGCATTGTCGAGCGCGCAAGGCGGTAGCGAAGCGCGACTGGAGACAAATGCGTCATCCCCGCGCGCGGGGATCCGCGTCGTCGGCAGTGCGCGCCTCTCGCGTCGGCGCTCGGAACAGCCTAGCCGCCTGCTAGAATGCCGCGATGCACCTGCATCGCGGCAATCTGTTCCTGGTGGGCTGCCGGGCTCGGGAAAATCGACGCTCGGGCGCTCAGCTCGCCCGACGCCTCGGCATGCCCTTCGTCGATGCCGACACCGAGCTCGAGCGCCGTCTCGGCGTGACGATACCGACGATTTTCGAAATCGAGGGCGAAGCGGCTTTCGCGACCGCGAGGAAGCACGATCGCCGAGCTCGTGGCTCTCACGGGTGTCGTCCTTGCCACGGGCGGCGGCGCGGTGATCCGCGCCGCGAATCGCGAGCGGCTCAAGGCCAACGGGACCGTCGTCTACCTGCATGCCGAGCCCGCGACGCTGCGAGAGCGCACGCGCAGGAGCCGGCATCGACCACTGCTCAACACGGCCGATCCGCTCGCGCGCCTGGTGGAGCTCTATGCGCAACGCGATGCGCTTTATCGCGAAGTCGCGGACTTCGTCCTCGAGTCCGACCGCGACCACGTGGGCCGCTTCGCGCGAACCGCTGGACGAGCAGAGCCGAGCGCGGCGTGCCTAGGGACAGGCGCGCAATGCGGACGCTCGACGTCGCCCTCGGGGAGCGCAGCTACCCGATATGGATCGGCGCGGGCATCCTGGGCCGGGCCGGCGCGCTCGTCGCGCCGCTCCTTCCCTCGCCCCGTGCGGTCATCGTCACCAATCCGCGTGGTCGCGCGCTTTTGGGCGGATCCGCTCCGGGCGAGCCTTGCGGCGCGCAGGACATCGACCGCGATACGATCCTCGTCCCCGACGGCGAGACGCACAAGACGTGGGCGACGCTCTCACGACGTGCTGACGCGCCTTCTCGAACAGAAGGCCGAACGCGTCGACGACGTTGATCGCGCTCGGCGGCGGCGTCGTCGGCGACCTCGCCGGTTTCGCCGCGGCGATCTATCAGCGCGGCATGCCGTTCGTGCAGGTGCCGACGACGCTGCTTGCGCAGGTCGACTCGTCGGTGGGCGGGAAGACCGGCGTCAATCACGCGCTCGGAAAGAACATGATCGGCGCGTTCCATCAGCCGCGCGCCGTGCTGATCGACACGGACTGTCTCGCGCACGCTCCCGGATCGCGAGCTCGCGAGCGGTCTTGCCGAAGTGATCAAGTACGGCGCCATCCGCGATCGCGCGTTCTTCGCCTGGCTCGAAGCGAACATCGATCGCCTGCTGCGCCCGCGACGCCGAGGCGCTCACCTACGCGATCGGCGAGAGCTGCCGGATCAAGGCGGAAATCGTCGCCGCCGACGAGCGCGAGGCAGGCGAACGCGCGCTTCTGAATTTCGGCCACACGTTCGGCCACGCGATCGAGGCGGGCGTCGGCTACGGAGATTGGCTGCACGGCGAGGCGGTCGCCGCGGGCATGATGATGGCTGCCGAGCTGTCGACGCGCGCGCGGACCGTTGCCCGGTGCCGACGTCGCTCGCTTGCGTGCATTGCTTCAGCGCGCGGGCCTGCCCGTTGCCGGCGCGCCGCTCGGCGGTGCGCGCTACGGCGAGCTGATGCGTCGCGACAAGAAGGTCGCGGAGGGTGCGATCCGCTTCATCCTGCTTCGTTCGCTGGGCGAGGCGTACGTGACGGCCGACGTTGCGGAGACGGACCTGGCGGCGGTTCTTCCCTGACTTGCGCCCGCACTGTCGTGCACCCAGAAAACGGCGCCCGCGGGCGCCGTTTTTTTGCCGTACTCGCCGCTGGCTTGCGGCGGAGTATCGTTCAGATCACGGGCAATTGATCGTCACCGTCGTCGTGAGCGCCGGCGAGCTCGAGTCGGTGAACTTCACCGTTGCGCGCCGCCTGGCGCCGCTGCCGGTAAACGTCATCGTGGCCGTACCCCCGGACGTTGGCACGATCGACGGCGTCGCGTTGCCGGTCACTGCGTCGGGCGCGCCGTCACGGTGACGTTGTACGGCGGCGTTCCGCCCGATGATGGTGAACGAGAACGTCTGTGCCGGACGTGCATTGCGCGGCCGTCGCGGCTATCGGTCCGGGCGGCGTCGACCGTCAGCGGCGTTGACGTTCGTCCTCCGTGCGACGTGCCCGGCGTGTTGTGCAGCGTGGCCGTCGTCTGCAGGCCGACCGCGTCGAAGATCGAGAACACGCAGCGGATCGACGCAGGTGCCGTTGGTGATGGCCTCGAAGATATCCGCCGCTGGTCGCGACCGTCGAATTGACGAGCGTGACCGCATCGCGGGAACGTCGACGTCACGCGATAGGGCGGCGTGCCGCCGTAGATGTAGTAGTCGACGCGGAAGCCGGTCGTGAGCACGTCGCCGTCGCGCTCGTGATGACGCCGTCGGCCGGGACGACGGAGAGGACCGCCGAACCGTTGATCGTCTGGACGATCGTGAACTGGCCGGTGACCTGCGTTCCCGGTCGTCAACTCGGTGGCTCGAAGCAGCGCCGGCTGCGTCGAACGCGTTGACCCCCGCCTTGATGAGGACGTCGGCGAGCCCGTTGGCGTCGGAGACGACGGTCTGCGTCGACGAGAGCGGCGAGCCGGGATTGCCCGTTTGGATCGCGAAATCCCCGGACACGACGTCGAACCGCACCTGCCGGTTGGGGATGCCGCCCCCCGCGGGACCCGTCACGGTGACCGATGCCGTTGCGGTCTGTCCCGAGCAGACGGCATTGCTGCCGCAGTCGCCGCGGAGTTCGGCGTGATCGTGAGCCCGTTGAGCAGTGGCGCGGGCTGGACGGTAACGGTGGCCGTTGCGGTCGTGCCCGGCCGAATCCTGCACGGTCGACGGTCACGCTGACTGCTGCTCCGACCAGGTCGGAAGGAGGACGATCGTGTCCGCGGACGCCCCGAGGCTCACGGGCAGAACCGAGGTGTCGCTAGAAAACGCGCGATACGGCGGGAAGCCGCCGGAAATCGTCAGCGTCGCCGGCGTCCCCGCGTAGGCAGTCAGCGTCGCCGGCAGGACCGCCAGCGCGGCCGGCGTCACCGGGCCGGGTGCGTACGGATTGTTCGGTGCGCCGCTGCCGCCGCCGCAAGCGGTCAGGCCGAGCACGCCGACAAGAGCGAAAATGCCGGCGAAGGGTCGCAGCCAGGCGGAGAGCGGGCGCTTGTTCATGATGATCGGATCCCTGATGATGTTGTCCTAAAAGATGGTAACGGGCGGTGCTGTTTTGAATGCTGCAACAAGCATCTAGCCCATTTTGTTCAGATTAAAGCCTAAGAACTGCGCTGGCGCAAGTCTTTTGCCTCGGTTGAATGCGACCGTCCAGCGGGAGTGTGGTGCGCGACGCTACTTGGCAGTACGCGCGGTCGGCGCAGCCTTGCCGCAACGCAGCATCGCGACTAAGATTCAAAGGTTTCGCCGTCTATTCCGCGAAACGCGGCCCGCAACCGTCTTGTGGCGCCTCGGGCGTCGGCAGTTCGCTACCGGTGAGGTCATCGTGGAAGAAGGTTCCGTCGATCAACGGCTTATGCCTCCGGTTCGGCCAGGGCTGTACGACCCGGCAAACGAGCACGACGCGTGCGGGCTGGGCTTCATCGCCCATATCAAGGGCCAGAAGACGCATGCGATCGTCACGCAAGGGCTCGCGATCCTCAAGAATCTCACCCATCGCGGCGCGACGGGCGCCGACCCTCTGCAGGGCGACGGCGCGGGCATCCTGATCCAGCTTCCCGACGCGTTCCTGCGTCGCGCCTGCGGTCGCCACGGGCTCACGCTGCCGGCAATCGGTCAATACGGCGTCGGCATGGTGTTCCTGCCGAAGGAACCCGCTTCGCGCAGGGCTTGCGAGCAGGAGATCGAGCGCGCGGTCGCGAGCGAAGGCCAGATCCTGCTCGGCTGGCGCGATGTTCCGACCGACAACAGCGGATTGTCGTTGCGCACCAAGGAGGTCGAGCCGGTGATCCGGCAGGTCTTCATCGCGCGCGGGTCGAACGACATGGACCAGGACGCGCTCGAGCGCAAGCTCTACATCATCCGCAAGAAGTCCGGTCACGCGATACAGGCGCTGAAGCTCCGCCACGGCAAGGAGTTCTACGTGCCGTCGATGTCGACGCGCACGCTCGTCTACAAGGGGATGCTGCTCGCGCACCAGGTGGGCGAATATTTTCTCGACCTGAAGAATGAGAGCATGGTGTCCGCGCTGGCGATGGTCCACCAGCGCTTCTCGACCAATACGTTTCCGACCTGGGACCTCGCGCATCCCTTCCGGCTCGTTTGCCACAATGGCGAGATCAACACGCTGCGCGGCAACGTCAACTGGATTCGCGCGCGTCAGCAGGGAATCGCCAGCACCGTGCTGGGGAGCGACCTCGACAAGATCTGGCCGTTGATCTACGACGGCCAGTCGGACTCGGCATCGTTCGACAACGCCTCGAGCTCCTCGTCATGGGCGGATACCCGCTCGCCCACGCGATGATGCTGATGATCCCCGAGGCCTGGGCCGGCAATCCGCTGATGGACGAGGATCGCCGCGCGTTCTACGAGTACCACGCTGCGCTGATGGAGCCGTGGGACGGTCCGGCGGCGATGGCATTCACCGACGGCCGGCAGATCGGCGCGACGCTCGACCGCAACGGCCTGCGGCCCGCCGCGCTTCATCGTCACCGACGACGACTACGTGGTGATGGCCTCGGAGGTCGGCGTCCTCGACATCCCCGAGCGGAGGATCATCAAGAAGTGGCGGCTGCAGCCTGGCCGGATGCTGCTTGTCGATACGGAACAGGGGCGCATCATCGACGATGCCGAGCTCAAGCGCGAGCTCGCCACGGCCAAGCCGTATCGCGACCTGGATCGAGCGCTCGCGCATCGCGCTTGACGACCTGCCGGAGCCGGCGCCGCCGCAGCACACCGACGTGCCGCTCCTCGATCGCCAGCAAGCCTTCGGCTACACGCAGGAGGACCTCAAGGTCGTTCTCGGCCCGATGGCGCAGGCGGGGGAGGAAGCCGTGGGCTCGATGGGCAACGACGCCGCGTTGCCGGTGCTGTCGAACCGGCCGAAGGTGCTCTACAGCTATTTCAAGCAGCTGTTCGCACAGGTGACGAATCCGCCGATCGACCCGATCCGCGAGGAGCTCGTGATGAGCGCTCGTCACGTTCATCGGTCCGCGGCCGAACCTCCTCGGCGTCGACGTGCCTGCGAGCTCGACCGACCTGCCGATGCGCCTCGAAGCGCCGCAGCCGATCCTCACCTGCGACGCGATGGAGAAGATCCGGCACATCGCGCTCTTCACCGGCGGCGCGTTCAGGGCCTACGAGCTCGACATCTGCTATCCGGCGGCATGGGGCGCAAATGGCATGGAGGCGGCGCTCGCCTCACTTGCCGCCGAGGCCGAGGATGCGGTCGCGTCTTGGCCACAACATCCTGATCCTGTCGGATCGCAAGGTGTCGGCGGAGCTGATGCCGATCGCCGGCGCTGCTTGCGACGGCCGCGGTGCACCAGCATCTCGTGCGCAAGGGTCTGCGCACCAGCACGGGCCTCGTCGTGGAGACAGGGTCGGCGCGCGAAGTCCATCACTTCGCGCTGCTCGCCGGATACGGCGCCGAGGCGATCCATCCGTATCTCGCGCTCGAAACGCTCGCGGCGCTGCCCGGCCTCGGGCCGGAGGCGTCGCCGAAGGAGGCCGCCTACAAGTACATCAAGGCGATCTCAAGGGCCTCTACAAGGTGATGTCCAAGATGGGCATCTCAACTTACCAATCGTATTGCGGGGCACAGATCTTCGAGGCGGTGGGGCTGCAGCGCGAGTTCGTCGACAAGTATTTCACCGGAACGGCGAGCAATGTCGAGGGCATCGGCCTGTTCGAGGTCGCCGAGGAGGCTGCGCGGCTGCACCGCGCTGCGTTCGGCGACGTCCCGCTGCTGCGCAACGCGCTCGACATCGGCGGCGAATACTACTATCGCGTCAGCGGCGAAGACCACATGTGGACGCCGGACTCGATCGCAAAGCTGCAGCACGCGACGCGCTCGGGAAACGCGCAGACGTACAAGGAATACGCGGCGCTCATCAACGACCAGACGAAGCGAATGCTGACCCTGCGCGGGCTGTTCGAATTCCGCTTCGCGCACGAGCCCGTGCCGCTCGAGGAGGTCGAACCGGCCGCGGAGATCGTCAAGCGTTTCGCAACCGGCGCGATGAGTCTCGGCTCGATTTCGACCGAGGCGCACACGACGCTCGCCGTGGCGATGAATCGCATCGGCGGGAAGTCCAATACCGGCGAAGGCGGCGAGGACGCGCATCGCTATCCGCCGATGAAGTCGGGCGAGACGCTATCCTCGCGCATCGAAGGCGTGGTCTCCGACGTGCCGCTGCGCGAAGGCGATTCGCTCCGCTCGAGGATCAAGCAGGTGGCTTCGGCGCGCTTCGGCGTGACCGCGGAGTATCTCGTCAATGCCGACCAGCTGCAGATCAAGATGGCGCAAGGGGCAAAGCCCGGCGAGGGAGGCCAGCTTCCCGGGCACAAGGTCTCCGAGTACATCGCGAAGATCCGCTACTCGGTGCCCGGCGTCGGACTGATTTCGCCTCCGCCGCATCACGACATCTACTCGATCGAGGATCTGGCGCAGCTGATCCACGACCTGAAGAACGCCAATCCGCAGGCTTCGATCTCGGTCAAGCTCGTTTCCGAGGTGGGCGTCGGCACGGTCGCCGCCGGGGTGGCGAAGGCCAAGGCCGATCACGTGACGATCGCCGGCCACGACGGCGGCACCGGCGCTTCGCCGGAATCGTCGATCAAGCATGCCGGCACGCCGTGGGAGCTCGGGCTCGCCGAGACGCAGCAGACGCTGGTGCTGAACCGGCTTCGCGGCCGCATCGCCGTGCAGGTCGACGGCCAGATCAAGACGGGCCGCGACGTCGTCGTCGGCGCGATGCTGGGCGCCGACGAGTTCGGCTTTTCGACTGCGCCCCTGGTCGTCGAGGGCTGCATCATGATGCGCAAGTGCCACCTCAACACGTGTCCTGTCGGCATCGCGACGCAGGATCCCGAGCTGCGGCGCAAGTTCGTCGGTCAGCCAGAGCATGTCGTCAACTACTTCTTCTTCGTCGCCGAGGAAGCCCGCGAATTGATGGCGAAGCTCGGGCTTCGCCAGTTCGATGAATTGATCGGCCGGTCGGACCTGCTCGACATGCGCAGAGGCATCGCCCACTGGAAGGCGAAGGGCCTCAATTTCGCGCGCGTTTTCCATCAGCCCGACATGCCCGTCGACGTCGCGCGCCATCACTGCGAGTCGCAGGACCATGGCCTCGCCGGAGCGCTCGATCACGCGCTGATCGCCGCTGCGGCGCCGGCGCTCGACAAGAAGCAGCCGGTGCGCCTCACGTACAAGATCCGCAACGCCCACCGCTCGGTCGGGGCGATGCTGTCCGGCGCCGTGGCGCGGAAGTACGGCCACGCGGGACTGCCGGAGGACACGATCCATGTCGCGTTCGAAGGCATCGCCGGGCAGAGCTTCGGCGCGTTCCTCGCCCGCGGCGTGAGTTTCGAACTGCAGGGCGCCACCAACGACTACGTCGGCAAGGGCCTGTCGGGTGGGCGCATCGTCGTCTATCCCGATCCGTCTTGTCCGGCCACGCCCGAGGACAACATCGTCGTCGGCAATACGGTGATGTACGGCGCAATTGCGGGCGAGGCGTATTACCGCGGCGTCGCGGGCGAGCGGTTCTGCGTGCGCAATTCGGGTGCGACGTGCCGTCGTCGAGGGCACCGGCGACCACGGCTGCGAATACATGACCGGCGGCACCGTCGTCGTGCTGGGTCCAACCGGCAGGAACTTCGCCGCGGGCATGAGCGGTGGAATTGCCTACGTCTACGACGCCGACGGCACGTTCCGGTCGCGCTGCAATACGTCGATGGTCACGCTCGAGCCGCTGCTGGGCGAGGCCGCGCAAGCCGAAGCGGAAAAGGAAGAAGCCGCCGCCGGCAAGGGCCGATTGGCGCATCTGGGCCGCCCGGACGATGCGCTCGCGCGCGAGCTGATCGAACGCCACCTGCGGTTCACCGGAAGCACGCGCGCGCTCGCCATCCTCGACGATTGGGATGCCGCGCGCAGTCGCTTCGTCAAGGTGTTCCCGAACGAGTACAGGCGGGCGTTGACTGAAATGTACGCGCAGCAGGCGACGAAGGCCGCTGCGCCCGTGCGCCAGAAAGAGGCTGCGTGATGGGGAAGATCACCGGCTTCATGGAATTGCAGCGCATCCAGGAGGTTGCGCTGCCCGTTCCCGAGCGGGTCCGCAATTTTCGCGAGTTCATTCGCCCGCTCGCCGACGACGAAGCTTCGAAGCAGGGGGCGCGCTGCATGGATTGCGGGATTCCGTTCTGCCAGAGCGGTTGCCCGATCAGCAACATCATTCCGGACTGGAACGATCTCGTCTACCGCCGACAGTGGCGCGCCGCGCTCGACACGCTCCATTCGACCAACAACTTTCCGGAATTCACCGGTCGCATCTGCCCCGCGCCCTGCGAGGCGGCGTGCACGCTGAACATCAACGCCGACGCGGTCGGCATCAAGTCGATCGAGCATTTCATCATCGACAAGGGCTGGGACGAGGGCTGGGTGGCGCCGCAGCCGCCGCTCGCGAAGACCGGAAAGCGCGTCGCGGTGATCGGCTCGGGGCCCGCGGGGCTCGCGTGCGCGCAGCAGCTCGCTCGGGCGGGGCACGCCGTCGTGCTGTTCGAAAAGGCCGACCGAATCGGCGGGTTGCTGCGCTACGGGATTCCCGATTTCAAGATGGAGAAGCATCTGATCGACCGGCGAATGGCCCAGATGTCGATCGAGGGCGTCGAGTTCCGGCCGAGCGTCGAAGTCGGCAAGGATGTCGACGCGCCCGAGCTTCTCGTGGAGTACGACGCCGTCGTCCTTGCGGGCGGCGCCGAGGCCTCGCGCGACCTGCCGCTGCCAGGCCGCGATCTCGCCGGCGTGCATTTCGCGATGGATTTTCTGCCGCAGCAGAACAGGGCCGTCGCCGGCGACAAGGTCGGCAACCGGATCGTCGCCACGGGCAAGCATGTCGTCGTGATCGGCGGCGGCGACACCGGCTCGGACTGCGTGGGCACGTCGAATCGGCAGAACCCGAAGTCGGTCACCCAATTCGAGTTGCTCCCGCAACCACCCGAGCAGGAGAACAAGGCGCTCACCTGGCCTTACTGGCCGGTCAAGCTGCGGACCTCCTCGTCGCAGGAGGAAGGCTGCGAGCGCGACTGGGCGGTGGCAACCAAGCGCTTCGAGGGCCGCAACGGCCAAGTCGAGAAACTCGTTGCCGCGCGCGTCGACTGGCAGAAAGGCGCCGATGGACAGATGCGGATGGTCGAGATCCCTGGAACCGAATTCGAGATCGCCGCCGACCTCGTGCTGCTCGCGATGGGGTTCCTCGGGCCGGTCGGCAACGGGATGCTGGAGCAGTTCGGCGTAGCCCGCGATGGCCGCAGCAACGTTGCGGCGAATACCGACGACTATCGGACGTCGGTCGACAAGGTGTTCGCCGCAGGCGACATGCGCCGTGGTCAATCGCTGGTCGTGTGGGCGATCCGCGAAGGACGCCAGTGCGCGCGCGCCGTCGACGAGTTCCTGATAGGCGCATCGCAGCTGCCCCGCTGAGCTCAGCGACGATGTCGGCTCTGGTCACGCTCGACCTCACGGACTGGCGCCCGACGCTCCCGCCCTCCGCGCAACGTGCCGCGGCGCAGTCGCTGGAGGAGGGTTGCGTGCTGGTGCTGCCGCACGTGGGATTCGCCCTGGCGCCGGAGGAGTTGCGCTTCCTGGCGGCCGACTGGTCGGATGGGCGGTCGAAGAACATCAGTCTCGAAGGCAGCGCGCTCAAGGGCGCGCGCGGAAGCGCGACCGATCTCGCGGCCCTTGCGGCGATGATCGCGCGCTTTGCCGCCGACGCGGCCGACCTCGTCACCGCGCTCTTCCCGCGCTATGCGGCGTACGTCAAGCGGGCGCGAACGAGTTACCGGCCGCAGCCGGCCGTCGGGCGCGACGTGTCGTGGCGCAAGGACGATTCGCGTCTGCACATCGACGCGTTCCCGTCGCGGCCGAATCGCGGCGAGCGCATCCTGCGCGTGTTCTCGAACATCAGCCGGACCGAAGACCGGGTCTGGCGCGTAGGCGAATCGTTCGAGACAATGGCCAGGACGTTTCTGCCGCAGATCAAGCGTCCTCTGCCCGGTGCCGCGCTGCTGCTCGCTTCGGTGCGCGCCACCAAAGGTTTGCGCTCCGAATACGATCATCTGATGCTTGGTCTGCACGACCGCGCCAAGGCCGATCTCGGATACCAGCGCGACTGCGCGCAGGAGATCGCGCACTTCACGCCCGGGACGACATGGCTGTGCTTCTCGGACCAGGTGATGCACGCTGCCGTCTCCGGGCAGTACATGCTCGAACAGACGATCCATCTGCCGGTCTCGGCACTGTATGATGCGAAGCGTTCACCGCTCGCGACCCTCGAGCGGCTGACCGGCAGGGCGCTCGCGCCCTGACATACCCGTCGCGCCGGCGAGTCGCCGCTGCGGCGCGCTGCCACGCCGACGCCGCATGATCCCGAAACTCGACAACGACACGTTCCTGCGCGCGCTCAGGCGCGAATCGACACCCTACACGCCGGTATGGTTGATGCGCCAGGCAGGTCGCTACCTGCCCGAATACAACGCGACGCGCGCAAGGGCCGGCAGTTTTCTCGCGCTCGCGAAGACACCGGCGCTCGCGACCGAAGTCACGCTGCAGCCCCTCGAGCGGTTTGCGCTCGATGCGGCGATCCTGTTTTCCGACATCCTCACGGTGCCCGACGCGATGGGTCTGGGCCTGCACTTCGCCGAGGGCGAGGGCCCGCGATTCGAGCACACCGCAGCGGACGAGGCTTCGATCGCAAAGCTCGCCGTGCCGGACATGGCGAAACTGCGCTACGTATTCGACGCGGTCCGCGAGATCAAGCGCGCGCTTTCGGGCCGGGTTCCGCTGATCGGCTTCGCGGGCAGCCCGTTCACGCTCGCGTGCTACATGATCGAAGGCGGCGGCAGCGCCGACTTCGGTGCCGTGCGGCGGATGGCCTATGGACGGCCCGAGTTATTGAAGCGGCTGGTCACCGTCAACGCGTTGGCCGTTGCATCGTACCTGAACGAGCAGATCGCCGCCGGTGCCGACGCGGTGATGATCTTCGACACGTGGGGCGGATTGCTCTCCGCCGCTGCGTACCGAGCGTTCTCGCTCTCCTCCACGCGGAGGGTGCTCGCAGCGCTCAATCGTTCCGCCGATGGCAGCGCGGTCCCGACGATCGTCTTCACCAAGGGCGGGGGTCAATGGCTTGACGACGTCGCGGCGAGCGGCGCGACGGCGGTCGGGCTGGATTGGACCATCGACCTCGCCGAGGCGCGCGCGAGGGTCGGCTCGAGGGTCGCCCTGCAGGGAAACCTGGATCCCCTCGTTCTCCTTACCGATCCGGACACGGTTCGCCGCGAGGTGGCGAGCGTCGTGCGCGCCGCCGGACCGGCGCCAGGTCATGTGTTCAACCTGGGCCATGGGATTCTTCCGGCGACGCCGCCGGACCACGTGCAGACGCTGGTCGATACCGTCCATCGCGAATCGCGCGCAATGCGCGCCGCCGCCTGAGCGCGAAGGGATCTGGGGCCGCGCGATCTCCGGGGCGAGCGGTCGCTAGCCCGGATTGCGCAGAGAACAAAGCGTTCGATACGCCGAGCGGTGGAGCCCCACTTATGCACACTGCACAAATGCAAAGTTCTCGCTCGGCATGGCGATCAATCTGCAGCGATAACTCGCGCACAACCCCTTGAAATCGCAGAGCAAAAATTGAGCCTCCTCGGGTCGGTCATCGCGTCCGTCTGATAGAAGCAATGAGCGCTTTTTCGCGAGCGATTACTTACCCACAAATTTATCCACAGCGCTTGCGGGCCGATTTTTGCATCATATATAAACCAATGACTTGCCATCCTTTGCTACGGCGAGAGGTGAGGATTTGGAACACTACAAACTGTTGCATCAAGCGCGCAAGTAGCTGGCTGACACGATGACCATCGCATGCGTCGCGCTGCCCATTGCAGCCGATTCAGCCTTCGATTACTGGGTGCCGGCGGGGCTTGCCATCGAGCGCGGCTCGCTGGTGCGCGTGGGGCTTGGCCGTCGCCGCCTCATCGGGGTCGTCCTCGATATCGCAAATGCAACCGACGTCGCGCGCGACAAGCTCCAACCCATTGTCGCGGTCCTCGGCGACATGCCGCCGCTCTCCGCCGACATTCTCGACCTCGCGCGCTTCGTCTCGGCTTATTACCAGGAGCCACTGGGGCGCGTGCTCGCGCAGATGCTTCCGCCGTTCGGCCCGGATACGGGCGTGGCCGAGCGCCCGCGCAGCGCGCCCGCCGCCTATCGGTTGACCGACGAAGGGCGAAACGCGCTCGAAGGCGAGCTCGCGCGCGCGCCGCGGGCGCGCGAATTCTACGAGCAATGGCGGAACGCGCCCGAGTCGCTCCTCACGGCGGAGACCGCCGCCCGCTTGCCGCCGCATCTAAAGCGCACGCTCCGCCGCTGGCGCGACGCGGGCTTTGCCGACGACGCGGCGCTGCCTCCGCCGCTCGGGTCCAGCGCTCCCGCCGCCGGCCGCATGACGCTGAACGCCGAGCAGCGCAGCGCCGTTGCGGCGATCGACGCGGCGCACGGCGGATTCGCGCCCTTCCTGCTTGAAGGCGTGACCGGGAGCGGAAAGACCGAGGTTTACCTCGCGGCAGCCGCGGCCTGCATCGCCCGAGGCTGTCAAGCGTTGCTGCTCATCCCGGAAATCAACCTGACGCCGCAGCTTGCGCAACGGATCGCCGCAACGCTGCCGGGGCGCCGCACGGTGACGCTGCACAGCCGGCTCGCCGCGGGCGCGCGGCGGCGTCACTGGCGGCAAGCCGCCAACGGCGAGGCGGACCTCGTGCTCGGCACGCGGCTCGCCGTGTTCACCCCGATGCCGCGGCTCGGTCTCGTCGTCGTCGACGAAGAGCACGATCCATCGTTCAAGCAGCAGGACGGCGTTCGCTACCACGGGCGCGACGTGGCGGTCTGGCGGGCGCGGCAGCGTGGCGTGCCAATCGTGCTCGGCAGCGCAACGCCGTCGCTCGAGACCCTGGTGCATGCGCAGCGCGGGCACTACGGCTTGCTTACGCTGTCGCGACGGGCGGTAGCGCCGGCACGTCTTCCGCCGCTGGCCTTCTTTCCGTGTCGCGAGGGCGCTGCGGCAGCGGGAATCGGCGAGCGGCTTCTCGCTGCGATCGAGACGCGGCTCACGCGTGGCGAGCAATCGCTTATCTTCATCAACCGCCGAGGCTTCGCGCCGTCGCTCCTGTGCTCGGCGTGCGGCTGGCAGGCGGGATGCACTCGCTGCAGCGGCGCGCCTCGTGGTCCATCGCGATGCCGGCGTGCTTCGCTGCCACCACTGCGGGTATGCCGAAAGGCTCCCGCGTGCGTGTCCCGAATGCGGCAACGTCGACCTGCAGCCTCTTGGCCGCGGGACGCAGCGCCTCGAGCGCGCACTCGCTCAGCGTTTTCCTGCCGCGCGGATCGCGCGGATCGATCGCGACAGCACGCGCCGCGTCGGTGCCTTCGCCGCGATGCGCGATCAGGTCGAAGCCGGCGCGCTCGACATCCTCGTCGGCACGCAGATGCTGGCGAAGGGCCACGATTTCCCGCGCCTCACGCTCGTCGGCGTCCTGGGTGCGGACAACGCGCTCTACAGCGCCGACTTTCGCGCAACCGAGCGGCTCGGCGCGCTGCTGTTCCAGGTCGCGGGCCGCGCCGGTCGGTCGACGCTTCCGGGCGAAGTATTGGTCGAGACGGACTTTCCCTCGCATCCGATCTATCGCGCGCTTGCCGCGCACGATTACGCGGCGTTTGCCGAAGTCCTCAAGGCCGAGCGGCGCGCTGCGTCCCTGCCTCCGTACGCGCATCTGGCGCTGCTCGCCGCCGAGGCACCGAAGCGCGACGCGGTCGACACGTTCCTCGGGGAGGCGCGCGCAGCCGGCATCGGAATTGTCCGCGGCGCGCGCGCAGCGATCGAGGTATTTCCGCCGCTGCCCGCCGTGCTTGCGCGCCGCGCCGGGATGGAGCGCGGCCACGTGCTCGCACAGAGCGCCGATCGCGCCGCGTTGCAGCGGTTTCTCCCGCTCTGGCGAAGCGCCGTCGCCGCGCTCCCGGGTCGGCGCGTGCGGTGGTCGCTCGACGTCGATCCGCTCGGGTTCGCATGAGCCCGCGGCGCGAAGGTGCTCCGATGAGCCCGCCGGGAGGTGCGTGCGGCTATAATGCAATGCAGCGTCATCGCTCGCGCGGTGACGGAATATCTCCGCGAATTCGAACGGCGCGAATCGCACCGCTCGATTCGCGGTTTTTGTGTCACGGACGGCGAGGCGTTGTCCTGGTGTCATGACGATGGATCTGCAGGCGGAACTTGGGTCATGGCTCGCGCGGGGCCTCGTTTCGATCGCTCCGGAGCGTGCGGGCATGCCGATCGTCGTCGAGCGACCGAAGCAGGCGGCGCACGGCGATTACGCGTCGAACGTAGCGCTCCAGCACGCCAAGGCGATGAAGAGAAATCCGCGCGATTTCGCGCAGGCGCTCGTCGCCGCGCTGCCGGATTCGGAGCTCGTCGCCAAAGTCGAGATCGCCGGCGCGGGATTCGTCAACATCTTCGTCACGCCGGCGGCACGGCAGGCGGTCGTAACGCGAATCCACGCCGAGCGCGACCACTACGGCCGCGGCGCCGCGTGGCGCGGCGAGCGGGTGATGGTCGAGTTCGTCTCCGCGAATCCAACCGGTCCGTTGCACGTCGGCCATGGCCGGCAGGCGGCGCTGGGCGACGCGATCGCGAATCTGCTCGAATGGCAAGGCGCCGCCGTGACGCGGGAGTTCTATTACAACGATGCCGGAGCGCAGATCCAGAACCTGGCGATCTCGGTACGCGCGCGTGCCCAGGAACTCCTTGGCGAGCACGCGACGTTTCCCGAGGACGGTTATCGCGGCGAATACATCCGCGAGCTCGCGCAGCGGTATCTGGCCGAGGTGGGACACGACCTGGGCGACATCGAATCGATCCGCCGTTTCGCGGTGACCGAGCTGCGCAAGGAGCAGGATCGCGACCTCGCGGCGTTCGGCGTTCGCTTCGACAACTACTATCTCGAAAGCTCGCTCTACACCGAAGGTCGCGTCGACGCGACGGTGCAGCGCCTCGTCGCGTCGGGAAAGACCTATGGCCACGAGGGCGCGCTGTGGCTGAAGACGACCGATTACGGCGACGACAAGGACCGGGTGATGAGGAAATCGGACGGCGGGTACACCTACTTCGTACCCGACGTCGCCTACCACGTCACCAAGTGGGAGCGCGGCTTCGCGAAAGTGATCAACGTGCAGGGCTCGGATCACCACAGCACGGTCACCCGCGTTCGCGCGGGGTTGCAGGCGGCGGGCCTCGGCATTCCCGAGGGCTATCCCGACTACGTGCTGCACAAGATGGTCACGGTGATGAAAGGCGGCGAGGAAGTGAAGATCAGCAAACGCGCGGGCAGCTACGTGACGCTCCGCGACCTGATCGACGAGGTCGGCCGCGACGCCGTCCGCTTTTTTCTCGTGTCGCGCAAGGCGGACAGCGAATTCACGTTCGACATCGATCTCGCGCGCTCGCAGTCGGAGGAAAATCCCGTGTACTACGTCCAGTACGCACACGCGCGCGTAGCCTCGGTGCTGAGGCAGGCGGGGATTGCCCTCGAGGACGCGGCAGCCGCGTTCGCGAGCGCCGACCTTTCGCCGCTGACGAGCCCGTACGAGGAAGCGCTGCTGCTGCGGCTCGCCGATTTTCCCGGGGATCTCGCGCTCGCGGCGCGCGAGTTCGCGCCGCACGCCGTCACGTCCTATCTCAAGGAATTGGCCGGCGCTTTCCACAGTTACTATAATGCCGAACGTTTCCTCACCGATGATGGACGATTGCAGCGGGCGCGCCTCGCGCTCGCCGCAGCGACGGGCCAGGTGGTGCGGAACGGGCTCGCCGTGCTCGGTCTCCGCGCGCCCGAGCAGATGTAACACCCGCCCCGACGCCGACTCCACCTGACCATGACCTCCCGCAACACTCGCCCAACGCCACGCGCCGCGCCGCGCCCGCGCGCGCCGCGACAGTCCGGCGCGGGTGGCACGCTGCTCGGTCTTTTCATCGGCATCGCGCTGGGATTGGGCCTCGCTGCGGCGGTGGCGTTCTACCTCATGAAGTCGGGCAATCCGTATCAGGCGCTGTCGACTGCGAGGGAGCCGGCGCACGAGCCTTCGCGCGAGCCGGCGAAAGCGGCCAAGGCCGAGCCCGGCGCGGCGGAAAAGCCGCGCTTCGACTTCTACAAGATCCTTCCGGGTATCGAAGAGCCGAACGTGCAGGGAAAGGGTGCGGATCGACCGGCGCCGGACAAGGCCACCGCCGAGCGCGCGGCGGCTCCCGAAAAGTCGCCAACCTCCGACCGGAGGGTCGCGAAGGTCGAAGAGCGCGCCTCTCCGGAATCTTCTCGGACGGCAAAGGCGCCGGAGCGATTCTGGCTGCAGGCGGGATCGTTCGCGGCCGAGCCCGAGGCGGAGAATCTGCGGGCGCGCCTTGCGCTGGCGGGGTGGGAGGCGGCCGTGCAGACGGCGACCTTGGCGGATAAAGCCGTCCGGTACCGCGTGCGGCTGGGGCCGTACGACAACACCGACGAACTCAACCGCATCAAAGGCGAGCTCGGCAAGCGCGGCTTCGAGGTGGCGGTGATCAAGTATTGAGCGTACTGAATGGGTCGCAGCGGGAACTCCGTGCGACGCCGCCGGACCAACCGTCGCTAACGGCATGGATTTCGCCGCTCAAAGGGAGATGGAATGATGCTATCGATGTCGAACAGGATTCGCCGCCGGGTCGTGGCGGCGCTCGCCGCGCTTGCCTCGCTGTCCTTCGCCGCGGCGATCCACGCACAGGGTCCGCAGGAAGGCCGGGAATACGTGCGCATCCAAAACCCCGTGCCCGTCGAGACCGGCAAGAAGATCGAGGTCATCGAGTTCTTTTCCTATGGCTGCCCGCATTGCGGCGAGTTCGAACCCATCCTCGACGCTTGGCTCAAGACGATTCCTCCCGACGTGCAGTTTCGTCGCGTGCCGGTGATGTTCCAGGACCGCTGGGTCCCGCTCGCGAAGATCTACTACACGCTGGATGCGCTGGGCGAGGAGGCGCGGCTCTCGCCTGAAGTCTTCACGGCGATCCATGGCAAAGGGATCGCGCTGTGGCAGGAAAAGACGTTCTTCGACTGGGCTGCGAGCAAGGGCCTCGACCGCAAGAAGGTCGAGGACATGTACAACTCGTTTGCGATCGCCGGCAAGATGAACCGGGCGCGCCAGCAGGCGGAGCTCTACCGCGTGCAGTCGGTGCCGCTCGTCGTCGTCGACGGCAAGTTCATCACCGCCTCGGACAAGGTCGGCACCCACGAGCGGATGCCTCCCGTCATGGATGCGCTGATCGCGAAGGCGCGGGCCGAGCGACCGAAAAACTGAGCGCAGTTCGTCGTCGGCAACGGCGGATTCGCGAATCCTGAACGTCTTCATCACGGGTGCCAGCAGCGGCATCGGCGCAGCGCTGGGGCGTCGCTATGCGCACCTGGGCGCCAACGTAGGTCTTTTCGCCCGCCGGGAGCGCGAGCTCGACCAGGTAGCCGCGGAGCTCGGCACCGATCGGGTCGCGGTCTACGCGGGCGATGTGCGCGACACCGCAGCGCTGTCGGGCGCTGCGGCGGCTTTCATCGCGCGTTTCGGTCCGCCATCGATCGTCATTGCCAATGCCGGCGTTTCTCGCGGCACGCTGACCGGACACCCCGAGGACCTTCAGGTGTTTCGCACAATCCTCGACATCAACGTGCAGGGCATCGTCAATACATTCGATCCATTCCTTCCGGCAATGCGCGAGGCACGCGCCGGCGCGCTGGTCGGCATCGCCAGTGTCGCCGGGTTTCGCGGGCTGCCGGGCGCCGGCGCCTATTCGGCGTCGAAGGCCGCCGCAATCGCCTATCTCGAGAGCCTGCGGGTCGAGCTACGCCGGAGCGGCATCGCGGTCATCACGATCTGCCCCGGTTACGTCGCGACGCCGATGACCGAGAGGAATCCCTACCCGATGCCGTTTCGGATCGGAGCGGACAAGGCGGCGCGTCTCATCGTGCGCGCGGTCGCACGCCGGCGGCGATTCTATGTGCTGCCGTGGCCGATGGCGCTCGTCGGCCGCGCAATGCGGCTGCTGCCGCGTCCGCTCTACGATGTCGCGTTTGCGCGCGCGCCGCGCAAGCCGCGCACATGAGCGCCGCCGGATCATCGCTGCGTTCCCGAGCGGGTGCAAACGAAAGGGCCGCCAGCGAGGCGGCCCTTCGCGGCACGCCGTGAAGAACGTCAGATCGGCATGCGCAGGCCGACGGTGACGGCCCAGTAATTACCGTCGCCCTTCGCGGCCGTTCCCGATCCCGAAATGTAGCCGGTGACGCCGCCCAGATCGCTCGCGGCGCCGACGTTGAACAGCACGTAGTTGTTATCGGGCTTGGGCGCGGGAATGCTGTACCAGCCACCGAGCGTCACCGACTGTGCGCTCACCGTCCGGTCCTTGTTGAGCGAATCGTATTCCCACGTCGCGCGCGCCCACGGCCGGACGCTGCCCCAGGTGCCGGCAACCTGCCAGCCGAGGCTCCACAACAGCTGGTCGTTATTCTGCTGGCCGTAGGTGAGCGCCGTGCTGTCCGCTCCAGTCTCGGAAAATTGCCGCACGATCGCCTTCGTGTAAGTCATGCGTGCATACGGACCATGCAGAAGGTCTTGCACATGGAACCAGAAGCCACCAAGCAGGCGTCCCGTGTACTCGTAACCGCGAGTCTGCCCGCTTTCGTTGCGCACCGCTGGGCCCAGCGGGATGTTGCGGTTGACGTCGCTGTAGTCGAGGCTGCCCGCGCCGAGCGTCGCGCCGACATACCACGGGCCCTCGCCGTAGCCCGCGTAGAACGTGCCCGTCGGCTGGCGCAGCGTATAGCCTCCGCCCGCGCCCCCGAAGTCGCCCTTGCTGTCGGTGTAGCCGAACATGCCGCCGACGAGCAAACGGTCGGAAACCTTGCCATCGAGGCCGACGACGATCGAATTCTCGTGCGCGGTGCCGTTGGTCGGCCCCGCGTTCATGTCGGCGCTTCCGTAGTCGTACGCCACCCACGCGTCGAATTTCCTCCCGGTCCGCGGCGCGTCGAGGCTCGACCACATGCGCCCGTCGAGCGCGCGGAAATTCGCATCTTCGACGCGGAACGGTGCTTCGCCAAGCGCGGAAATCTGCATCGGTCCTTCGATCATCGAGATGACGGCGTCGGCGAGGATTCGCTGGACGGCCGTCGTGGGATGGGCACCGTTCGCCCAGAAGTAGGTGCTCGGCGCGTCAGGCGAAACGAGCGTCGCGGGATTGCACAGCGCGATCGTTTGCCCGGACGGCACCGTGCAAGCGACGCCGGTGACGTTCTTCAATCCGTACGTTCCCGGATCGTGCAGGATCTCGTTTTGAAGCGCGAACGTATTGACGCGAATTGCTTGCACGCCGGCGGCGCTCAGCGTCGACATCAGCGTCGTGTTGAAGAAATTGGAAAGCGCGGTCAGCTGTGCGGCCTGGCCCGAAGCCTGACCGAAAAGCGACGTACCGACGTCGGAACCCGTCCAGACGATGATGTAGCGAGCGCCGGCTGCCTGCAGGACGGCGGCCTGCGTGCCCAGGGCGACCGCCGCCTGGCCCAATGCCGCCTGCACCTGGGCGGGCGTGGCGGCACCGGCTGCGAGCAGGCCGAATTGATAGAAAAAGTCGTCGCCGCCTCCCTGGATCGTGTAGATCGCGTTCGGGTTGATGGGACCTTTGGCGAGGTACTGTTTGACCTGCGTCGCGACCGGCGTCGCGTCCATGGGGTTCAGCGGAGAGTCGACAACGCCCGGCAGATCGGTCACGCGCGCTCCGCCGTAGGCGTAGTCAGTTCCACCAGCTGTCGAAGGAAGCGCCGCGAAGCCGAAATGCTGCGCGAAAACCTCCGACCAGACCGGTCCCGGATTCGTGGTGAACTTCCCCGTGCCGGGCGGCAGCTGCGACTTGTAGTTTCCGGAGTCGCTCAGGCTGTCGCCGAAGAAGATCGTGTCGGAAAACTGCGCTGCGGCGGGTGCCGAAACGGCGAGTGCGATTGCGCCGGTTAGCAGGGTGCGCTTGAAGTTCCGCATGACGGTGTCTCCTGAGAGAAGGGACTGGCGGGGACAGCGAGATAAATTGAATATGCGAAGACGCTGCGCTGTTTTGCATTCTAGTCCAAAAGCAGCCGCGGGGCCGACGGATGGAGCGTCCAAATGGGTCAACGGCCACACTGGACGGACCGTTTATGCAACATGTTGGGAGGAGGTTTCCATGTGCGCCTGTCCGGTTGTTCGGCATCGTGGAGTTACCGCGCCTTGCCGAAGTGATTCCGGTTTCGTTGTTGCTGCAGTGATCGCGGCGGGCGTCATTGCGTGCGTGCCGCTCGTCACGCGCGCCGACGACGATCTCCCGGGTCGCGTCGGCCGGATTGCCGATTTTGCGGGGCAGCTTTACCAATCGCCCGAGGATCGCGCCACCGAGTGGGTGTCGATCGGTCTCAACTATCCGGTCACGTCCGGCGATAACCTCTGGGTATCGGGCGACGGCCGCGCCGAGGTCGACTACGGCGGCGGCCAGTTTCGCCTCGCCGGCGACACGAACCTGCACGTTTCGCGTCTCGACGAAAACCAGATCGCGTTGTTCGTCGCGCAGGGGCGGGTGATCCTGCGTGTCCGCATGCTCGATCCGGGCGAGTCGGCGCGCGTCGATGTCCCCAATACGCAAATCCAGCTGACGCGTCCGGGACTGTATCGGATCGACGTGGCGCCGGACCGCGAGACGACGCTCATCACCGTGCGCGAAGGCGAGGCGCAGGTGGCCTTTCCCGCCGGGCTGCAGCAGGCGTTGCCGGGGCAGACCGTCGCAGTCAGCGGAGCGGATGCATCCGTCGTCGACGTTCGCAATGGCGTCGGTCAGGATGGCTTCGACGCCTGGAGCGCGAGCCGCGACCGGCATTACGAGCGCAACCGCGCTCAGGCCTTTGTCTCGCGCCAGATGGTCGGCTCTGCCGATCTCGACGACTGGGGCACCTGGCAGGCGACGCCCGAGTACGGGCCGGTCTGGTACCCGACGGCGGTGGCCGATGACTGGGCGCCGTATCGTTTCGGCTACTGGACGACGGTCGGCGGCTGGGGCTACACGTGGGTCGACTACGCCCCGTGGGGCTATGCGCCGTTCCACTACGGGCGCTGGGCGTTCGTCGGGGGCCGCTGGGGCTGGTGCCCGGGGGCCTACGTCGCTCGCCCGATCTGGGCGCCGGCGCTGGTCGGCTGGATCGGTGGCCCCACGTGGGGCGTTTCGGCCGGGCTCGGATCGCCTGTCTACGGCTGGGTCCCGCTGGGCTGGGGCGAGCCGTATCACCCATGGTGGCGCGGCTGTTCCAACAACTGCTGGGCGCAGTACAACAGGCCTTTTGCGGTGAACGTTACGGTGCGTCCCAGCACGCCGCCCGCGCGCTACCGGAACGTCGGGATGCCCGGTGCCGTCACGGCCGTCAACGGGGCCATCTTGGCGGGTCGTGTTTCGGTCGCGAACAACCTGGTCAGGGTGCCGCCGCAGCAGGTGTCGACGGCGCCGGTGCTCGCGTCGGCGCCGATGGTCGGGTCGGGGCCGCTGCATGTGCCGATGGTGCGCGCAGGAACCGGTGGGACCCCGCAGCCGGCCTCGACATTCTATCCGGTAGCGCGCCCGGGTCAGGGCGCGATCGGTGCGACCCGACCGCCGCGGGTCGTGGTGCCGGCGACCGGAGAGACGCGGTCGGGAACGAATCAGGGTGCCAAAGCGCCGCCGGGCAGCGCGAACACGTTTACGCGGGCGCCGGTCCGTCCGGCGCAGGAACTCGCGAATCCCACCACGGGCACTCGCGCGCCCACCAGCGAAGCCGCCGTCAATCCCCCGGGCAGTCAGCGCCTCTCGCGGCCAGCGCCGCCCGGGCAATCGCTCGGGCCGGATGGCCGGAGCGCAACCGTGCCGCAGAGCACTATCAACGCAATGCCGCCTTCGCGCGGCGACGCCCGGACCGTGCCGCGAACGGCCCCGCAGCAATCCTCTGGCATTGCCGTGCCCCCTTCGGCGTCGCAGCGACAACCTCCGGCGGGCGCCGCGGCTGCGCGGACTGCGCCTCAGCGGCAGGCGCCCGTGGAGCGCGGCGTTCCTCTTCCGCCGCAGATGTCGCACGTCGCGCCACCCGCGCCGACAGGACCGGTTGGACCGCCACCCGCCGGACCCGCTGCGGGAGCTCCCCACGGGGGCGGACAACCCGCACCCGCCCATCCGGGAGGAGGCGCTGAGGCAGGAGGATCGCAGGAGGGCGGAAAGCCCGCTCGTCAGCCGCCGGCGACGCCGAAGGACAATTCCAGCACGGGCCCGCCGCCACGGCAGTAGGCTCCTTCGCGCACGAGAAAACGCCGGGCATGCCCGGCGTCTCCTGTACGACGCATGCCGTGCTTTCAGTTCGCCACGAGCGCAAGGCGCCTTCCGCCGTCGACGAGCTTCACGCGCTCGCCTTCGTGAACCGTCGGCTGGCTGCTGTAGGTGAAGGTCCGTGATTGGCCGCTGTCCATCTTGATCGCCACGGTCCAGTACGATTTCTTGTTCTTGTTCTTTTCGACCTGGTTGCCGACATATGCGCCGCCGGCGGCACCCGCGACCGTCGCGACGGTGTTGCCGCGACCGCCGCCGATCTGGTGGCCGAGCACGCCGCCCAGAACCCCGCCCGCGACCATGCCGACGCCGGAAGTCTGGCCCTGCTGCTCGACATAGCGCACCGATTGCACGACGCCGCAGTCGGTGCATTTGGAGGGCGCCGCGGCCGGCGGTGGCGCCTGGGTTTGCGCGAGCGCCCCGAAGGACAACGCGGTTGCGGCGATCGAGCAGACGACCTGGACAAGGAAGCGGGCCATGGCGGGCCTCCCTTGTTGGGATGACGATTGCGTCACTATAGCATCGCCGCCGATCTCATTTGCCGTCGGCGCGGATTCGCGCGTACGTTCCCGGCGCGGCTTCGATCACCTTGAGCTTGCCCTTTCCCGGGTTGCGCGCCGGCACCTCGCGGCCGCGATGCGGCGCGAGCCATTTCGCCCAGTCGCTCCACCACGAGCCCTCGTGCTGCTTCGCGCCCTCGAGCCAGGCGTCGGCGGTGGCCGGCAGCTTGTCGTTGGTCCAGTAGCCGTATTTGTTCGCGGCGGGCGGGTTGATCATGCCGGCGATGTGGCCCGAACCCGAGAGCACGAAACGCGACTTTCCCGACAGCAGGCGCGGCCCGGCGTAGGTCGCCTTCCACGGCGCGATGTGGTCTTCGATCGCCGACACGAAATACGTGGGCACCGTCACCTTCGCCACGTCGATCGGCACGCCGGTGAGCGTAATGCCGCCGGGTTCGCGCAGCAGGTTCTTCATGTACATGTTGCGCAGGTAGAAGCTGTGCATCGTCGCCGGCATCCGCGTCGCGTCCTGGTTCCAGTGCAGGAGATCGAACGGGAACGGGTCGCGCCCCATCAGGTAGTTGTTGATGACGAACGACCAGATCAGATCGTTGGAGCGCAGCATGTTGAACGTGGTCGCCATCTCGCTGCCCTCGAGATAGCCGCGCTCGCTCATCTTGCGCTCCAGGGACGCGACCTGCGCCTCGTCGATGAATACCTCGAGCTCGCCCGAACGCGTGAAATCGACGAGCGAGGTCATGAACGACGCACTGACGATCCGCTTGTCCTTCTTGGCCGCCAGGTACGCGAGCGTTGCCGCGAGCAGCGTGCCGCCGAGGCAATAGCCGAGCGCATTGACGTCGGTCTCGCCGGTCGCCTTTTCGATCGCGTCGAGCGCCGCGAGCGGGCCCTCGAGCAGATAGTCCTCGAAGTCCTTGTGCGCGAGCTTCGCGTCCGGGTTGACCCAGGACATCACGAAGACGGTCATGCCCTGGTCGACGGCCCACTTGATCATCGAGTTCTTCTCGCGCAGGTCGAGGATGTAGTACTTGTTGATCCAGGGCGGCATGATCAGCAGCGGCCGCTTCGCGACTTTTTTCGTCGTCGGCTCGTACTGGATCAGCTGCATCAGGTCGTTCTGATAGACCACCTTGCCGGGCGTGGTGGCGATGTTGACGCCGAGCTCGAACGCCTTGGCGTCGGTCATCGAGATCTTGAGCTGGCCGTTGCCGCGCTCGATGTCGTCCAGCAGGTTGTGGAGGCCCTTGACGAGGTTCTGGCCGCCGGTGGCGATCGTCTCGCGAAAGACCTCGGGATTGGTCAGCGCGAAGTTCGACGGCGCCAGCGCGTCGATGTACTGGCGGGTGAAGAAGTTGACCTTCTTCTTCGTGCCTTCGTCGAGGCCCTCGACGCTGCGCGACCGCGTCATGCAGCCATCGCGCGGTGATGAGATAGCCCTGCTTCACGTAGTCGAACAGGAAATGCTCCTCCCAATCCTCGTGCCGGAAACGCTTGTCGCCCTTGGTCGGCGCCGCCACGGGTTCCGCAGGCGCGCCGAGCATCTTCATCGTCGACGCCTGCCACAGGCTCATGTAATCCCACCACAGGTTCATCTGCGTTTCGGCGAGCCGGTAGGGGTTCGAAAGCATCTTCGCCGCGAGCTCCATGAACGCCTGGCCGATGCCGAGCTCGTCGGCGACGAGTGATTTGCCGGCTTTCGCCTGGTGCGCGGCGAAATCGCCGATCAGCTTGGCGCTCTTCTCGGCGGCGGAGGCGAGCGATTCGGCCAGCGCAACCGGATCGTACGCGGGTGGCGCTGCGGTATCGGTGTCGGGAGCGGTCTTGGCGGGCGTGGACATGGTGCGCGCTTTCGTGCGTAGTTGTTCGTTACGCGTGATGCGGCGGGGCGAAGCGGATCGTCCCGTCGGTGGCGACACGGCGGTCGAGTCGCCGCGCGTGCCATAGATGATTGAGGTGGGCGATCGCTTCGCCCATCGCGAAAAAGCGCTGCTGCAGGTCGAGCTCGCGCCGGAACAGCACCGGGACGAGGTCGGCCGCGGTGAGCGGGGCTCGCTGCGGTTGCAACGGCCGCGGCGAGCTCGTCGAGCCGCGCGGCATGATGTGCGGTGAGTTGCGCGACGCGCACGGCGATCCCCCTGAAGGGCAGGCCGTGCGAGGGCAGCACCAGCGTGTCGGGAGGCAGCGTCTCGAACGCGGCAATCGAGGCAAGAAAGCGCGCGAGCGGGTCGCCCTCGGGCTCGCACGCCCAGACGGCCACGTTGGTGCTGATCTTCGGCAGCAGCATGTCCCCCGAGATCAGCACGCCGCGATCGGCGGAATAGAGCGACGCATGCTCGGGGGAATGGCCGTGGCCCTCGACGACACGCCACGTCGTCGCGCCGGCGCGTCGCAGGTCGCCGTCGAGCAGACGATCGAAGGACTCGGGCAGCCCGGGAACACCCCGCCGGTAGGCGTTTCCGCGCGAGGCGAGCCCCGCGAGGTGATCGGCCGCCATGCCGTGCCGGCGGAACATGTCCACGGTCGACGCGACGCCATGGCCGGCGTGCTGTCCGAAAATCGCGTGCGCCGTCAGGAACTCCGCGTGCGTCATCGTCACCGCGACGTCGTAACGCGCCGCGAGCCACGCTGCGTTGCCGACATGATCCGGATGACAATGCGTTGCGATGATCCGGGAGAGCCGTTGGCCCGACAGCGTCGTCGCGAAATGGCGTTCCCACAACGCCCGTGTCGCATCGTTGCCGTAGCCGCAATCGACGAGCGTCGCGCCGTCGTCGTCGGCGAGCAGCCACAGGTTGATGTGATCGAGCGCGAAGGGAAGCGGCATCCTGAGCCACAGGATCTGCGGCGCGACCGCGATTGCCTCGCCCGGCGCCGGCGGGGCGGCGAACGGGTAGTCGAGCACGGCAGGCATTGCGGCGGTCATGAGAAGAATGCGCGGCAGCTCAGCGTCGAAGGCGCGCCGATGGGCGAATTGAAGAGCGCCGCACCTTGCGGCGCTCGAATTTGGTGCGATGCAACATCGTCGGCGAATCCCGGAGTGCTGTCAACCCGTTATGGTATCGTGAGTTGATCGCCGCCGCGCACCAAATGGCCACCAGCCGCCGCTTCACGATGTCTGCAATCGAATACCCCCGCCGGAACTCCATCGCTGTCCGCGCGCAAGGCGCCGACCGCGCGGCGCCGACGTATTCGATCTCGGATCTGGCGCAGGAATTCGCGCTGACGACGCGCGCGATCCGCTTCTACGAGGACGAGGGACTGCTCGCCCCTGTCCGCCGCGGCCAGACGCGGGTCTACGGCGAGCGCGAGCGGACGCGGATCAAGCTGATCCTGCGCGGCAAGCGGCTCGGGCTCGCGCTTGTCCGAAATCCGCGGAACTCTTCGACATCTACGCGGCGACGCGGCAACGAGCGGCCGCAACTCGCCAAGTTCCTGCAGATGCTCGCCGACCGGCGCGCGATGCTGCTGCAGCAGCGCGAGGACATCGATGCGGTGCTGGCCGAGATCGGCGTGCTCGAGCGGGACTGCCGGCGGCGGTTGAAGACCGTGCGCGCGACGAAGCCGGTGCCGCGCTGACCGGCTACGGTCCTGCCGAAATGCGTTGACGTTTACGTAAACGTCAAGTAGAGTGCGGCGGCTTCCGTGCCCGCCTCCGGCGCCCTTGACCCGCCCGTTCGCCGCTATGTCCCACGCTGCCGCGCCGCGCACCGAGCCACAGTCGCAGTGGAAGCCGCTCGATCCGGGCTTCGCGGCGCGCGTGCGCGCGAGCTTCGCGCGGCAGGGCGCGATGCGCCTCATCGGCGCGGCACTCGTCGACGTGCGGCCGGGCTACTGCGCGATCGCGCTCGTCCCCCGGCCGGAAATAGCGCAGCAGCACGGCTACGTGCACGCAGGAATCGTCGGGGCGATCGTCGATTCCGCCGGCGGCTACGCGGGTTTCACGCTGTTTCCGGCGACGCGTCGGTGCTGACGGTGGAGTTCAAGCTGAACCTGCTCGCGCCCGCCGCTGGCGAGCGGCTCGTGGCTGAGGGCTTCGTGGTCAAGCCGGGCCGCACGCTTGCGATCACGCGCGGCGAAGTCCATGCCGAGCATGGCGGCAGGCGCACGCTGGTTGCGCTGATGCAGCAGACGCTGATGGTGATGCACGGCAAGGCCGACGGCGCAGCGGTCACGAGCGGCAATCCCTGACCTCCGCGCGTCCAATCGAGGAACGACAATGCAAGACCTTCCCGCGCTCGACTTCGATCACGGCGAGACGATCGACATGCTGCGCGCCACCGTGCGGCAATTCGCCGCCGACGAGATCGCGCCGCGCGCCGCCGATATCGACCGTACGAACCCGTTTCCGACGGACCTGTGGCGCAAGATGGGCGACTTGGGCGTGCTCGGGATCACCGTCGAGGAGGAATACGGCGGCACGGCCATGGGTTATCTCGCGCATATCGTGGCGATGGAGGAGATTTAGCCGCGCGTCCGCGTCGGTCGGGCTCTCGTACGGCGCGCACTCGAACCTGTGCGTCAACCAGATCCGCCGCAACGGAAGCGAAGCGCAGAAGCGGAAGTACCTGCCGAAGCTCGTCTCGGGCGAGCACGTCGGCGCGCTCGCGATGAGCGAGCCGGGCTCGGGCTCCGACGTCGTGTCGATGCGCCTTCGCGCCGACCGCGTCGGCGGCGACTTCGTGCTGAACGGCAGCAAGATGTGGATCACGAACGGACCGGATGCCGATACGCTGGTCGTCTACGCGAAGACCGACCCGCAGGCGGGGCCGCGCGGCATCACGGCCTTCCTCATCGAAAAGGGCATGCCCGGCTTTTCGACGGCGCAGAAGCTCGACAAGCTCGGGATGCGCGGGTCGAACACCTGCGAGCTCGTCTTCCAGAATTGCCGAGTGCCGGCTGAGAACGTGCTGGGCGAGGAGGGCGGGGGCGTCAACGTGCTGATGAGCGGCCTCGACTACGAGCGCGCGGTGCTTGCTGGCGGGCCGCTCGGCATCATGGCCGCCTGCATGGACGCCGTGCTGCCGTACGTGCACGAGCGCCAGCAGTTCGGTCAGCCGATCGGCGAGTTCCAGCTGATGCAGGGCAAGATCGCCGACATGTACACGACGCTGAACGCGTGCCGCGCCTACGTGTACGCGGTGGGCCAGGCGCTCGACCGCGGCGACCTCGCGGGCCGCTCCGCGCGCAAGGATGCCGCGGGGGCGATTCTCTACGCGTCGGAGAAGGCGACGTGGATGGCGGGCGAGGCGATCCAGGCGCTCGGCGGCAACGGCTACATCAACGACTATGCGACCGGGCGCCTGTGGCGCGACGCCAAGCTCTACGAGATCGGCGCCGGCACATCGGAGATCCGCCGGATGCTGATCGGCCGCGAACTGTTCAACGAAACGAAGTAGGCGAGACCATCATGACCAACGATCCGATTGTCATCGTCGGCGCCGCGCGGACGCCGATGGGCGGGTTTCAGGGCGATTTCGCGGCGCTCTCGGCGAGCGATCTCGGCGCCGTCGCGATTAGCGCGGCGGTGGAGCGCGCGGGGCTGAAGCCGGGCGACGTCGAAAAGGTGATATTCGGTTGCGTGCTCCCGGCAGGACAAGGGCAGGCGCCCGCGCGCCAGGCCGCGATCAAGGCGGGGCTGCCCTTTGCCACCGGGTGCACGACGGTCAACAAGATGTGCGGGTCGGCGATGGAAGCGGCGATGCTCGCGCACGACGCGCTGGTCGCCGGCACGAGCGAGGTGATCGTGGCGGGGGGGATGGAGAGCATGTCCAACGCGCCCTACCTGTTGCCGAAGGCGCGCGCCGGCTATCGGATGGGGCATCAGGTGGTCCAGGACCACATGTTTCTCGACGGCCTCGAGGACGCGTACGACAAGGGTCGGCTGATGGGGACCTTCGCGGAGGAATGCGCGTCGAAATACGCATTCACGCGCGAGGCGCAGGACGACTTCGCGCTGGCGTCGCTCTCGCGTGCGCTTGCCGCGAACAACGACGGCACATTCGGGTGGGAAACGGCGCCGGTCACCGTGCCGAGCCGCAAGGGCGACGTCGTGATCGACAGGGACGAGCAGCCGGCGAAGGCCTCGCCCGACAAGATCCCGACGCTGCGGCCCGCTTTTCGCAAGGACGGCACCGTGACGGCCGCCAACTCGAGCTCGATCTCCGATGGCGCGGCGGCGCTTGTGCTGATGCGCCGCTCGACCGCCGAGGCGCGCGGGTTGAAGCCGCTCGCGGTCATCGTCGGTCACGCGACGCATGCGCAGGAGCCGGACTGGTTCACGACGGCCCCGGTCGGCGCGATCGAAAAGCTGTACCGCAAGACCGGCTGGACGACCAAAGACGTCGACCTCTTCGAGATCAACGAGGCGTTCGCTGTGGTGACCATGGCGGCGATGAAGGACCACGGCATCGCGCACGAGGCAGTCAACGTTCACGGCGGAGCGTGTGCGCTCGGCCACCCGATCGGGGCGTCGGGCGCGCGGATCGTCGTCACGCTGCTCGGGGCGCTTCGCAAGCACGGCAAGAGGCGCGGCGTCGCGGCGCTTTGCATCGGCGGCGGCGAAGCGACGGCGATGGCGATCGAGCGGGTCTAGGGTTTCGAATGGTGCCTGTCGCCACCTGGCTCCTGTTCTGCGTCGCATGCGTCGCGCTCGCCGCGACGCCCGGACCCAACTTGCTCTATCTCCTGTCGCGCACGCTGGTCCAGGGCCGCGCCGCGGGGATGGTTTCGCTCGCCGGCACGGAGTCCGGACTCGCCGTTCACGTTCTCGCGGCGGCGCTCGGTCTTTCGGCGTTGCTTGCCGCAGTCCCCGCCGCGTACGAGGCCGTGCGCTTGGCCGGCGCCGCTTATCTCGCCTGGCTCGCGTGGCAGACGTGGCGCGCACCCTCGGCGACGGCGAACGCCGGACCGCCGGCGGCGCCGATGTGGCGCCTGTATCGAGACGGCGTCGTGACCGGTGTCCTCAATCCCAAGGTCGCGCTGTTTCAGCTTGCGCTGTTTCCGCAGTTCGTCGACCCTGCGCACGGAAGCGTGCTGGCGCAAAGCCTGATCCTCGGCGTGACCGAGCTCGCGATCGTCTTCGCCTTCGACGCATCGTGCGTGTTCGCGGCCGCCGGCGTGCGTACATGGCTCGATGCCCGCCCCGGCTTTTCGCGGTGGTCGCAGCGCCTGCTCTCCGGCGTCTTCGCGGCGCTCGCCGTGAGGCTCGTGCTGGAAGAGCGGCACTGAGCGAGCCGGCAATGCTGCTGAGCGAAACGCAACAGCTGATCCGCGACACGATGCGCGCGTTCGCGCAGGAGCGGCTCGCGCCGCCGCCGCGCGCTGGGATCGCGACCATCATTTTCCGCGGGACGAGCTCGCGCGCGCTCGGCGCGCTGGGCGCGCTCGGCGTGGTCACGCCGGAGCGCTGGGGCGGCGCCGGGCTCGACTACGTTTCGCTCGCCGTCGCGCTGGAGGAGATCGCTGCGGGCGACGGCGCGACTTCGACGATCGTCAGCGTGCAGAATTCCGTCGTCTGCGGGCCGATCCACGCGTTCGGCACCGACGCGCAGAAGGAACGGTACCTGAAGCCGCTCGCGCGCGGTGAAATGCTCGGCTGCTTCTGCCTGACCGAGCCCCACGTCGGATCGGACGCCGGCGCAATCACGACGCGCGCCGACCGCCGCGGCGACCACTACGTGCTGAATGGCGTGAAGCAGTTCATCACCACCGGCAAGAACGCCGACGTCGCCGTCGTTTTCGCGGTGACCGACAGGGCCGCCGGAAAGAAGGGCATCTCGGGCTTCATCGTCGATACGAAGACGCCCGGCTACGTCGTCGCGCGCGTCGAGGACAAGCTCGGGCCAGCGCGCGTCGGACACCGCGCAGATCGTGTTCGACGACTGCCGGGTGCCGGCGGCCGAACCTGCTCGGACGCGAGGGCGAGGGCTATCGCATCGCGCTCGTCGAATCTCGAAGCCGGCCGCATCGGCATCGCCGCGCAGGCGGTGGGCATGGCGCGCGCCGCGTTCGAGGCCGCACTCGCCTATGCGCGGGAGCGCACGAGCTTCGGCAAGCCGATCACCGAGCACCAGGCGGTCAATTTCAGGCTCGCCGACATGGCGACGCAGATCGAAGTCGCGCGGCAGATGGTCTGGCACGCGGCTGCGTTGCGCGATGCCGGACTGCCGTGCCTGAAGGAGGCGTCGATGGCGAAGCTCTTCGCCTCCGAAATGGCCGAACGCGTCTGTTCGGACGCGATCCAGATCCACGGCGGCTACGGCTACGTCGCCGATTTTCCGGTCGAGCGGATCTATCGCGACGTGCGCGTGTGCCAGATCTACGAAGGGCACGAGCGACATCCAGCGGCTGGTGATCGGCCGCGCGATCACCAGCTGATAACGATCCGGAAGGAAGCGCCATGGCCGAGCCCATCGATTTCTATTTCGATTTCTCGTCGCCATACGGCTATCTCGCGTCGCAGAAAATCGAGGCGCTGGCCGCGACGCACGGCCGCGCGGTCGACTGGCGACCGATGCTGCTCGGCGTCGTGTTCAAGCAGACGCGGCACGGCGCCGCTGACGAGATTCCGCTGAAGGGCGACTATTCGCGGCGCGACTTCGAGCGCAGCGCCCGCTTCCATGGCGTCGCCGACTTCCGCATGCCGTCGCGCTTTCCGATTCCGACGCAGGCGCCGGCGCGCATCGTGCTGTGGCAGAAGGCAATGGATCCGCCGCGCGCCGTGCGGGCCGCCGCGGGCGCTCCTTCGCGCATACTTCGGTCGACGACGTCGACATCTCCGACGCCGGATGCGGCAGCGGCGATCGCGGCGGAAGTGGGTCGATCGACGCCGCGGCCGCGCGCGACGGCGATCGACGATCCGGCGATCAAGGAGGTGCTCAAGCGCGAAGTGGACGGCGCGATCGCGCGCGGCGTGTTCGGGTCGCCCTTCGTGTTCGTCGACGGCGAACCGTTCTGGGGGCTCGATCGCTTCGACCAGATCGACGGTGGCTCGCGACGGGCGGCTTTTGACGCGATGGCCGAATACACGCTCTACTGTTTCGCGCAGTCCGGCAACGCGTACAAGCCGGCGCTGGCGCTGGAGCTCGCCGGCGCCGACTGGGCGCCGCGCTTCGTCGACTATTTCGGCGGCGAGACGCGCACGCCCGCGTATCGCGCGATCAACGTGATGGGCGAGGTGCCGGTGCTGGAGCACGGGGTGAGCGTCTGTCGCAGTCGGGCGTGATCCTCGACTACCTCGCCGAGGCGCTGGGAAAGTTCGGGCCCGCCAGACGCCGCCGAGCGGCGCGAGATCCTGCGCTGGCTGCTCTTGGACAACCACAAGCTCACGAGCTACACGGCGACGCTAGCGTTTCATGCGCACGTTCACCGAAGGACCCGATCCGGCGGTGCTCGACGTGTTCCTGCGCAAGCGCGCGGAGAACGGCGTGGGGCGTGCTCGATGCGCATCTCGCCGGGCCGCCGCTACGTCGTCGGCGACCAGCTGACGATCGCCGACCTTTCGCTGTGCGGCTACCTGTTCTGGCCGGAGGAGATCGGCGTCGACTGGGACGCGTATCCCGGCGATCCGCGGCTGGCTCGAGCGGATACAGATCCGAGCCGCGCTGGGTGCACCCCTACGAGCTGATGCCGGGCCATCCGCGCCCGGCCTCCGCCTGACGCCGTCCATGCCCGTCATCGAATCCCGGCTCGATCCGCGCGACGCGACGTTCGCGAAGAACCGCGACGCGATGGCGGCGCTCGTCGCCGACCTGCAGGCGAAGGTCGCCGAGTCATCGAGCAGGGCGGCGGCGAAGGTCCGCGCGCGAAGCACGTCGCGCGCGGCAAGCTGCTGCCGCGCGAGCGCGTGCGCGCGCTGCTCGATCCCGGCTCGCCGTTCCTCGAATTCTCGCAGCTCGCCGCGTACGGGATGTACGACGACAACATCGCGGCGGCGGGCATCATCACCGGCATCGGACGCGTCGTCCGGCCGCGAATGCGTGATCGTCTGCAACGACGCGACGGTCAAGGGCGGCACCTACTATCCGCTGACGGTGAAGAAGCACCTGCGCGCGCAGGACATCGCGCGCGAAAACAACCTGCCCTGCATCTATCTCGTCGATTCCGGCGGCGCCAACCTGCCGAACCAGATCGACGTGTTTCCCGATCGCGATCACTTCGGGCGCATCTTCTACAACCAGGCGACGATGTCGGCGCAGGGCATCCCGCAGATCGCGGTGGTCATGGGCTCGTGCACGGCGGGCGGCGCCTACGTGCCGGCGATGTCCGACGAGTCGATCATCGTCAAGGAGCAGGGGACGATCTTCCTGGGCGGCCCGCCGCTCGTGAAGGCGGCGACCGGCGAAATCGTGTCGGCCGAGGAGCTGGGCGGCGCCGACGTGCACACGCGCGTCTCCGGCGTCGCCGACCATTTCGCGCAGAACGATCACCATGCGCTCGCGATCGCGCGCCGCATCGTCGGTCAACCTCAATCGCCCGAAGCGGCTCGCGCTGGAAGTTGCCGAACCGGTCGACGCCGCAGTATGCAGCCGAGGAGATCTACGGCGTCATCAGCGCCGACATCAAGAAGCCCTACGACGTGCGCGAGGTGATCGCGCGCATCGTCGACGGCAGCGAGTTCGACGAATTCAAGGCGCGTTACGGCACGACGCTCGTCACCGGCTTCGCGCGAATCTGGGGCTATCCGGTCGGCATCGTCGCCAACAACGGCATCCTGTTTTCCGAATCGGCGCTGAAGGGCGCGCATTTCATCGAACTCTGCGCCCAGCGCGGCATTCCGCTCGTCTTCCTGCAGAACATCACCGGCTTCATGGTCGGGCAGAAATACGAGGCGGGCGGCATCGCCAGCGACGGCGCCAAGATGGTGACGGCGGTGTCGTGCGCGCAGGTGCCGAAGTTCACGGTGATCATCGGCGGCAGCTACGGCGCCGGCAACTACGGCATGTGCGGCCGCGCGTTCAATCCGCGCTTCCTGTGGATGTGGCCCAACGCCCGCATCTCCGTGATGGGCGGCGAGCAGGCGGCGACCGTGCTGGCGACGGTCCGGCGCGAGCGATCGAGGCGAAGGGCGGCGCGTGGAGCGCGGAGGACGAGGAGGCGTTCAAGCGCGCCGATCCGCGGCTCAGTACGAACGCGAGGGCCATCCGTACTTCGCCAGCGCGCGGGTGTGGGACGACGGCGTGATCGATCCCGCCGACACGCGCCGTGTGCTGGCGCTTGCGATATCGGCGTCGCTCAACCGGCCAATCGAGCCGACGAAGTTCGGCGTGTTCCGAATGTGAGACAGATCATGGCCAGGGAGGGAACGAAAGCGAAGGGCCGTGAAACGTGCGGCGGCGCAGCAGGGAGAAAGGGCGCGTCCGCGCAGCTCGTCCTACGCGACGCTCGACGTCGAGTCCGCAACGCGATCGCCCTCGTCGCGCTCGCCCGGCCGGAGGTCCACAACGCGTTCGACGAGACGCTGATCGCCGAATTGACGCGCGCGCTCGCAGTCGCTCGACGCGGACACTGCGGTGCGCGCCGTCGTCTTGCACGGTCGCGGCAAGAGCTTCTGCGCCGGGGCGGACCTCAACTGGATGAAGCAAGATGGCGGGCTACGGCCATGCGGAGAATCTGGCCGACGCGAACGCGCTCGCCGCGATGCTGCGGACGCTCGACACGGCTGTCGAAGCCGACGATCGCCCGTGTGCATGGCGCGGCTTATGGCGGCGGCGTCGGGCTGGTCGCGTGTTGCGACATCGCCGTGGCGGCGCAGGAGGCGACCTTCTCGTTGTCCGAGGCGAAGCTCGGCCTCGATTCCAGCGACGATCGGCCCGTACGTCGTCGAGGCCATCGGCGCGCGGCAGGCGCGGCGCTACTTCCTCACCGCCGAGCGCTTCACCGCAGCCGAGGCGTACCGCATCGGTCTCGTCCACGACATCGTCCCGGAGGCGATGATCGACGAGCGCATCAACGAGTTGCTCGGTGCGATCTGCTGGTCGCGGGTCCTCATGCGCAGAGCGAGTGCAAGGCGCTGATCCGAGCGATCGCGCACAGGCCGATCGACGCGGCGGTCATCGCCGACACGGCGGCGCGGATCGCCCGGATCCGCGCGTCGCCCGAAGCCAAGGAAGGTGTCGCCGCCTTCCTCGGCAAGCGCAGGGCCGTCTGGGTTCCTGCCGATCGACGACGAATGAACACGATCCCGGCCCTTGCGACGTTCGACACGTGGCAGCTGGTCGCGCTCGCCGCGGCGCGTCGGCTGGGCGAGCGGCATCCGGCTGTACGCGGTGCTGTTCATTCTCGGCGGGCTCGGCTATCTGCATTGGATCGATCTGCCCGGGCGGGCTCGCGATGCTCGCGCATCCGTGGGTGCTCGCCGCGTCCGGATTCATGTTCTTCGTCGAGTTCTTCGCCGACAAGGTTCCGGGCGTCGATACGCTGTGGGACATCGTGCATACGTTCATCCGCATTCCCGCCGGCGCCGCGCTGGCGGCGAGCGTGTTCGGCGATTCGTCGGCGGCGGCGACGCTCGCGGCAGCCATCCTCGGCGGCACGCTCGCCGCGGGCAGCCACTTCGCCAAGGCCGGCAGCCGCGCGGTGATCAACACTCTCGCCGGAGCCGTTCTCGAACTGGGCGGCGTCGTTCGGCGAAGAGCTCGCGGTCGGCACCGTGCTGTGGCTCGCGTTCGCGCATCCGATCGCCGCGCTCGTCGTCCTCGCTGTGCTCGTCGCGCTGACGATCTGGCTGATTCCGAAAGTGTGGCGCTTCATCGGCGCGCTCATCGGTAAGGTGAGCGGCGCGCCGGCGGGATGCCGGCAGCGTCGGGAAGCCGCACCGCCGATGTTTGACAAGATCCTGATCGCCAACCGCGGCGAGATCGCCGTGCCGCGTCGCCCGCACCGCGCGCCGGATGGGCATTCGCACCGTCGCCGTCTATTCCGACGCCGATGCCGACGCGTTGCACGTCGCCGCGTGCGACGAAGCGTATCGGCTCGGTCCGCCGCCGCCGCGCGAGAGCTATCTCGATGGCGACGGCGATCATCGCGATCGCGAAGAAATCCGGCGCACAGGCGATCCATCCCGGGTACGGCTTCCTGTCCGAGAACGAGGCTCTTCGCGGCCGCCTGCGCGCGCGCCGGACTCGTGTTCATCGGACCGCCGCCCGCAGCGATTGCGGCGATGGGCTCGAAGTCGGCAGCCAAGCGGATCATGGGCGAAGCGGACGTACCGCTCGTGCCCGGCTATCACGGCGACGATCAGCGCCCGGAAGTCTGCTCGCGCGCGAGGCAGCGGCGATCGGCTACCCGGTGCTGATCAAGGCGACGGCCGGCGGCGGCGGCAAGGGGATGAAGATCGTCGAGCGCGCGGAGGAATTCGCCGCCGCGCTCGCCTCTGCGCAACGCGAAGCGAAGGCGGCGTTCGGCGACGACCGCGTGCTGATCGAGAAGTACCTGACTGCGCCGCGGCACATCGAGATCCAGGTGTTCGCCGACACGCACGGCAACGCCGTCTACCTGTTCGAGCGCGACTGCTCGGTGCAGCGCCGGCACCAGAAGGTGCTGGAGGAGGCGCCGGCGCCGGGGATGAAGCCCGCGCAGCGCCGCGCGATGGGCGAGGCGGCGGTCGCCGCTGCAAAGGCGATCGGCTACGTCGGCGCCGGCACCGTCGAGTTCATCGCCGCCGAACTTTCGCGCGCGACGGCGCGTTCTACTTCATGGAAATGAACACGCGGCTGCAGGTCGAGCACCCGGTCACCGAGATGATCACGGGCGAGGACCTCGTCGAATGGCAGCTGCGCGTGGCCGCCGGCGAGCCGCTGCCGAAACTGCAGGAGGAACTCGCGATCGCCGGCCACGCGATCGAGGCGCGCATTTATGCCGAGGATCCCGACCGCGGCTTCCTGCCGTCGATCGGCACGCTCGCGCACTTGTCGGCACCGGCAACCGATCGCGACGGTGCGCGTCGATACCGGCGTGCGCGCCGGCGACGAGATCTCGCCGTACTACGATCCGATGATCGCCAAGCTGATCGTCCACGGCGAGGACCGCCCGGCGGCGCTGCGCCGGCTCGCTGAGGCGCTGCGGAACGTTCGAGATCGTCGGCGTCGCGACCAACGTCGCATTTCTGCAGCGGGTCGTCGCGCACGACGCGTTCGCCTCGGGCGAAGTCGACACGGGTCTCATTGCGCGCCATCACGCCGCGCTGTTTCCGTCGCCGATGGCTGCAGCCGACGAGGTTCTGCTCGCGGCTGCACTGGCCGAGGTGCGCGCGCTCGTCGCGGCGCGCGATGCTACCGCACGAGCGTCCGGCGATCCGCATTCGCCATGGCATGTCGTCGACCCATGGTGGCCGGCGAGCGAAGCGCACGCGATCGGCTTGGTGTTCGGCGACGGCGACGTGCGACGCGAGATCGCAGTGCGCCGCGCCGGCGACGCCTGGCAGGTGACGCTGCCGACGCGCGAGATCGACGGCGATCGTCACTGCGCGCGACCGACGGCTCGACATCGACCGCTGCGGAAGCCGAGTTCCACGCGACGGTCGTCCCGCACGGCGAGGAGCGCCACGTCTTTTGCGAGGGCACGCATTGGAAGCTTCGGCTGATCGATCCGCTCGCGCATGCGGGCGAGGAGGAGGCGCGTGGCGGGCCACCTGATGGCGCCGATGTCGGGCACCGTCGTCGCCGTGATGGTGAAGGCCGGCGACAACGTCAAACGCGGCGCGCCGCTGATGATCCTCGAGGCGATGAAGATGGAGCACACGATCGCGGCGCCCGCCGCGGGCGTCGTCGCGGCCGTCCACTACCGCGCCGGCGATCGCGTGAAGGAGGGCGCGGACCTCGTCGATCTCGACGACGCCTGACGCCGCGCTTCGTCCGTTGAAGATCCTGCTGCAGATGCCCGGGCCTGCGATCGACGAGTGGCGCGCCGCCCTCGTCGGCGCGCTTCCGGAAGCCGACGTCGCGCCGTGGCCGCAGACGCCGGCGCCGGTCGACTATGCGTTGGTGTGGCGCCCGCCGCAGGAGCTCTTCGAGCGGGTGCGACCGGCGAAGGCGATTTTCAACCTCGGCGCCGGCGTCGACTCGCTCCTCGCGGTGCCGACGCTGCCGCGCGACGTGCCGGTGATCCGGCTCGAGGACGCCGGCATGGCCGAGCAGATGGCCGAGTACGTCGCGCTGGCCGTGCTCGCGGCCTATCGCGACCTGCGCGTCTACGAAGAAGAGCAGCGCGAGCGACGGTGGCGGCCGCGGGCGCGGCGGCCGAAGGAGGATTTCGGCGTCGGCATCATGGGCGTGGGCGTGCTCGGCCGCGCGATCGCGTCGGCGCTCGCGACGTTCGGCTTTCCGCTCGCCGCCTGGAGCCGCTCGCCGAAGCGGGTGCCCGGCGTCGCGTGCTTGGCCGGCGCAGAGGGGCTCGCGGCGTTCCTCGCGCGCTCGCGCGTCCTCGTCTGCGTGCTGCCTTCGACGCCGGAGACGCGCGACTTGCTCGATCGCCGCACGCTCGCCCGTCTGCCGCGCGGCGCGCACGTCGTCAACATCGCGCGCGGCGACATCGTCGTCGACGAAGATCTGCTCGCGCTGCTCGACGAAGGGCACCTCTCGGGCGCGACGCTCGACGTCTTCCGCGAGGAGCCGCTGCCGCCCGGGCACCCGTTCTGGCATCATCCGCGGATCGCGATGACGCCGCACGTCTCCGCGGTGACGCTGGTCGCCGATTCGGTCGCGCAGGTCGCGGCGAAGATCCGCGCGCTCGAGCGCGGCGAGAAGGTGACCGGCGTCGTCGAGCGCAGCCGCGGCTACTGATGATGGAACCGAAATTTCCGCTCCGCGTGCGTCTGGTCGAAGTCGGCCCCCGCGACGGCCTGCAGAACGAGAAGGCGAACGTCCCGACCGACGTCAAGGTCGGGCTGATCGATCGGCTGACCGACGCGGGCTTCCCGGCGATCGAGGCCACCGCGTTCGTCTCGCCGAAGTGGGTCCCGCAGATGGCCGACGCGGCAGAGGTCATGGCGAAGATCCGCCGCCGGCACGGCGTCCGCTATCCGGTGCTGACGCCGAACATGAAAGGCTTCGAGGCCGCGCTCGCGGCGGCCGCCGACGAGGTCGCCGTGTTCGTTGCCGCGACCGAGTCGTTCTCGCGCAAGAACATCAACTGCTCGATCGCCGAGAGCCTCGAGCGCGCGCGGCCGATCTTCGAGGCCGCGAAGGCGCACGGCGTCCGCGTCCGCGGCTACGTCTCGTGCGTGCTCGGCTGCCCGTACGAGGGCGACGTCGATCCGCGCAACGTCGCCGACGTCGCCGCCGCGCTCCACGGCATGGGCGCGTACGAAGTCTCGCTCGGCGACACGATCGGCGTCGGCACCGCCGGGAAGACGAAGGCGCTCGTCGCGACGGTGGCCGAGCGCGTTCCGATCGCAGCGCTCGCCGGCCACTTCCACGACACCTACGGGCAGGCGCTCACCAACGTGTACGCGGCGATGGAGACCGGCGTCGCCACCTTCGACGCGTCGGTCGCGGGCCTGGGCGGCTGTCCGTACGCGAAAGGCGCCACCGGCAACGTCGCGAGCGAGGACGTCCTCTATCTGCTCGGGGGGCTCGGCATCGAGACCGGCGTCGACATGACGAAGCTCCGTGCGGCGAGCCGCTACATCTCGGAGGCGCTCGGACGCGAGCCGGCCTCCCGCGTCGCGCGCGCGCTCGCGGCGAAAGCGCCACTGCCGCGGGCGATCTGAGGAGCGATGAGTCCCCGGGACGACGGAGCTGACGCGGGGCCGGTGCTCTCGCCCTGCACGAAGGTCTGCGCGCTCGACCCCGCCACCGGTCTGTGCCGCGGCTGTTGCCGCACGCTCGACGAGATCGCGGCGTGGGGCGCGCTCGACGACGCGGGGAAGCGCGCGGTGCTGGCCGCCGTCGCCGCGCGCCGCGCCGAGGTCGAAGCAAATCCGTGATCGTCGACTGGTACTTCGACTTCGTTTCGCCGTTTTCCTATCTGCAGAGCCAGCAGCTCGGCGCACTTGCGCCGACGATCTCGGTGCGCTACAAGCCGGTGCTCCTGGCCGGCCTGCTCGCAGCGAACGGCCAGAAGGGACCGGCCGAGATCCCGGGGAAGCGCGCCTTCACGTATCGCTTCTGCATCTGGCAGGCGCGCCGCCTCGGCATCGCGCTCAAGTTTCCGCCGGAACATCCGTTCAATCCGCTGCCGCTGCTGCGCCTCGCGATTGCGTGCGACTGCGGCGCCGACGCCGTCCACCGGATCTTCCGCTTCGTCTGGCGCGACGGGCGGCTTCCCGATCTGCCGATCGAATGGGCCGAGCTCGCCAACGACCTCGGCATGCCCGACGCGGCGGCGCGCATCGCGGCGCCGGAAATAAAGGCGGAGCTACGCCGCAACACCGACGAGGCGATCGCGCGCGGCGTGTTCGGCGTGCCGACGCTCGCCGTCGGCACCGAGCTGTTCTGGGGCGCCGACGCGACGGCGATGGCCGCCGATTACGTCGCCGCCGGCTGCCGCTTCGCCGATCCCGAGTACGCGCGCGTCGCCGAATTGCCGATCGGCGCCGAACGCAAGGAGGCGGCGCAGACGAAGGACAAGCGCAAGACGCGGATCGTCGGGACGGCGAGTTAGGAAGCGCCCCTTGCGGCCAACCCGCCCGCTACCTATCATCCGTTCGAAACAAAATCAAAAAACGGATCAGGGGAGGCCATGGTTCGAGCTACGGAAGCGGCGTGGGGACGAGATCGTTCGCGCGGGCCGTTGTGGGGAAGGCCCTTCCTTTGGTGGACCTTGCTCCTCGCGAGCGCTGTGCACGCTGCGCCATGGGCACGAAATTACGCCGGTAATGCGTTTGACGAGTACGGCATCGCGGCGATCCAGCAGACCGCCGACGGAGGCTACGTCGTCGCAGGCGCCGGAGGAGTCGGCGGATTGGGCCACGGCTGGCTTGCCAAGTTGAATCCCGGAGGCGAGATCACGTGGCAGAAGCGGATCGCGCTCAGTGATCCCCCCCAGAACGTAGGCACAAGGGCGACCGCGGTTCAGCAGACAGCGGACGGCGGTTACGTGGCTGCGGGCTTTGCAACCGAGGTTGTTTTTAACGTCGTGTACGAAGAGCACCTCTGGGTGGCGAAGTTCGACGCCGCCGGCAATTCGCTCTGGCAATTGTCCGGTGACTTCTCTCTCGACAGCGAGGCATACGCCATAAGGCAGACGCTCGACGGCGGCTACATCGTGGCCGGCGTGGCGGCGTATCCGGGCGGCGGCGGGGCATTGATACTCAAGCTGGATGCGTCGGGAAAGATCGTGTGGGGCAAGATCTACGGCGGCAACGCGATATTTCGTCTTAACGCGATCCAGCAGACCGCCGACGGCGGCTACATCGCCGCGGGCACCTTCCTCACGTCGCCCGGCGGCGGCGCCTGGGTGCTGAAAGTGGACGCGAGCGGCGGCGCAATATGGGAGAAGACCTACGCCACGAGCGGCTTCGATTTCGGCACATCCGTCCAGCAAACGGCCGATGGCGGCTACATCGTGGCGCAAGCCTCCGGATATTCCACGTGGCTTCTGAAGCTCGATCAAGCTGGCAACACGAGCTGGCAAATGGCGTATGGCGGAACGGGTACCTTCAGCGCCCCATCCATGCAACAAACGAGCGACGGCGGTTACATCCTGGCCGGCGCGACGACTCCTACCGGGGCCGGTGACGGCCACGCGTGGTTCCTGAAAACCGACGCCGCCGGCGCGATCCTCTGGCAGCGGACTTTCGGAGGCGCGGGCGGCGATGCTGCGGCTGCCGTGCAGCAGACGGCCGACGGCGGCTACGTTGCTGCTGGATATACGACCTCGTTCGGCCCCATCGGGGGGAGTTCCGCGTGGGTCCTAAAGCTCGATGGTGCCGGCAACGGCGCCGGTTGCCCGTATCTGAGCGGGGCGGCTGCGATCGCGACCGTCGGTAACGCCAATCCTACCGCCGTAGCGACGAACGATACGTCGACCGGAACGCTTTTCGGGTTGCCCATGACGATCGACGATGCAACCGCCGCATCGGCGCAACTCTGCCCGACGGTCGCCCCTGTGGAGGTGCCGACGCTCTTTCCCCCAATCGCGGCCTTCCTGTCGGCATCGTTCGGGCTCCTCGGGATAGCGGCGACCGCTTGGCGTCGAGCGGGATGATTTCGGCCCCACTGCACGCCGCATTGGCGCGCCCAACTCAGAGGCCGGCCCCGACCCTGATGGTCCCGGCGGTCGCCAGCGTCGCGATCGCCTCATCGCCGTAGCCCGCCTCGCGCAGCACTTCCGCAGTGTGTTGTCCCTGCGTCGGAGCCTCGCGCGCGATCGCGAATGCGAACTCCGACAGCTTGAACGGCGGCGCATACTGGTGCGTCCCGTCCGCGCGCGTGACGACCATCGCGCGGGCTTCGAACTGGGGGTCGACGAGCGCCTCCTCGAGCGTTGCGATCGGCGTCACGCAGCAGTCGACGTTGGCGAAGCGTTCGCGCCAGTGCGCGAGCGGCGCGGCCGCAAAAACGCGCTGCAGTTCGCTTGTCACCCGGGCGCCTTCGGCACCGCGAGCGAGCCCGCCGCCGGAAAGGTCGGGACGCTCGATCGTCGCGCACAGCGCCTTCCAGAACTTGTCCTCGAGGGCGCCGACGGCGAGCCACCGGCCATCCTGTGTGCCATAGACGCCATAGCACGGAACGCCACCCGTCAGCAGATCTTCGCCGCGCGGCAGCGTCCGTCCCCACTCGTTCAACGCGTGCAGCGCGAAGATGTTGTGCGCGAGCGCGGCATCGGCCATCGCGACGTCGACGTAGCGCCCGCGCCCGGTGCGCTGCGCGCCCACGAGCGCGGCGAGAATCGCGATCGCGGCTGCGGCCGCGCCGCCGAGCAGGTCGGCGATCTGAACGTTGCACAACGCGGGTGGGCCGTCGCGTGTTCCGCACTGGTCGAGCACGCCCGCGTAGCCCAGGTAATTGATGTCGTGGCCGGCCGCCTGCGCCCGCGGCCCCTGCTGCCCGTAGCCGGAGATCGACGCGTAGACGACACGCGCGTTGATCGGCGCCACGGCTTTATAATCAATGCCGAGCCCAGCGACGGCGCCGGGCCGAAAGCCTTCGACGACGACGTCGGCATTCTTTGCGAGCGCGAGAAACAGCGCGCGGCCGCGGGCGTCCTTGAGATCGAGCGAGACGCTGCGTTTGTTGCGATTGACGGCGCGGTAGAACGCAGAAACGCCTCCCGGCCGAGCGCCGATGGTGCGCGCATAGTCGCCCAAGACCGTATCCTCGATCTTGACGACGTCGGCCCCCAGGTCCGCCAGGTAGAGCGTACAGACGGGACCGGGCAGCAGGCGCGTCAAGTCGAGGACGCGGATACCGGCAAGCGGACCGGCGCCCGCTTCGCCGCTCACGCTGTCCGCGCGCGGGGCCCCTGCGCCCAGGCTCACGCCGCTGGCGGAACCCGCATCGCGCGCGCCGCGTTGGTCTGCTTGAGGCGGAACGCAGACAGCTTCTTGGCGATGGTCGGGTCGGTCGCCGCGATCAAGGCAACCGCAAACAGGCCGGCGTTCGCGGCACCGGCTTCGCCGATCGCGAACGTGGCGACCGGGATCCCCTTGGGCATCTGCACGATCGAATAGAGCGAATCCTCGCCGCGCAGGTATTTCGACGGCACCGGCACCCCCAGCACGGGCACTGTCGTCTTGGCGGCGATGATCCCTGCGAGGTGCGCGGCGCCGCCCGCGCCGGCGATGATGCAGCGCAGGCCGCGCGGGAGGGCGTCTTCCGCGTACTCGAAGGTATCGTCGGGCATCCGGTGCGCCGACATGACCCGCGCCTCGTACACGATGCCGAACGCGTCCAGCTGCGCGGCGGCGTGCCGCATGATGTCCCAGTCGTTCTCGCTGCCCATCACGACGCCGACCAGGGGCGCGCTCTTGCGTTGTGCCATCGGGAGATCCTCCGCGGGATCGGCGGGCCCGCACGCTCGCCAGGGATCAGCGCCCGGTGCTGCTGCCGACTTTTGCGCCGAATCTTATCACTCCCGGCGCTGACCGGCGCGCGCTGCGATCTTGCGACGAACTTTGGCGATCGTCTGCCGAACGGGTTGCCGAGAAGCGCTCGCGTCATTGACAATGTACGGCGTGACCCCTGTGTTGACCGCGGCATCCCGACTTCTGGCTTTCGCCGCCGCCGGCTTCTCCGTCATCGCCGCCGCCGCGCCGGAGCCCTCGGACGCGGATTTTCTCGCCGCGAAGGTAGCGTTCGACCGCGGCGACCGCGCCAAGCTCGACATCCTCGTCCCCAGGCTCGCCGGTCATGTCCTCGAGTCCTATGCCGAGTACTGGCAGCTCAAGTCCAGCCTCGACACCGCGGGCGACGCTGAAGTGCGGGCGTTCCTCGCGCGCTGGCCGGGCTCGCCGCTCGTCGACCGCCTGCGGACGGAATGGCTGAAATCGCTCGGGAAGCGCGCGCAGTGGGACACCTTCGGTGCCGAGTATTCGCCTGCCGCGGGCGAGGATCTCGAGCTTGCCTGCTACGGGATCCAGTACCGCCGCCAGCACGACGGCAATGCGGCGCTCGCCGCTGCCAAGCCGCTGTGGTTCACGGGGCAATCCACTCCCGACGCCTGCGAGCCACTCTTCGTGGCGCTGATTGCGAGCGGCGATATTTCCGCCGCCGACCGCCGCGCGCGCTTTCGGCTGGCGGACGAGTCCGGCAACATCCGCCTCGCGCAATCGATCGCGGTCGATCTGCCGCCTGAGAGCCGGATATCGGCGCGCGCGTTCATCCAGGTCGAGCGCGATCCTTCGCGGGCGCTCGCGAAAGGCGAATTTGCCTGGAAGCGCGCGGGCGGGCGCGAGCTCGCGCTGTATGCGCTCGAGCGGGCGGCGAGGAAGGACGCCGCGAGTGCGAGGGGCGCATGGGTAAGGCAGCGTGTCTGGCTGCCGGTTGCCGATCGGCTCTACGGCAACGCGCGGATCGCCTTCCTTGCGGCGCGGCAGTTGAACCCGCTCGCGAACGACTGGTTTCGCGAAGCCGCGGGGGCAGCGCTGTCCAGCGAGCAGCACGCTTGGCGCGTGCGTGCGGCGCTGCGTGCCGGGGCGTGGTCGGACGTCCTGGCCGCGATCGACGCGATGCCGCCCCAGCTTGCCGAGCAGTCCGCGTGGCGCTACTGGAAGGCGCGTGCGCTCGCTGCCTCGGGACACACCGACGAGGCGAACGCGATCTACACCGCGCTCGCCGGCGATTTCGACTTCTACGGCGTGCTTGCCGCGGAGGCGCTGGGCCTGCGGCCCGAGCCGCTCCCGAGCGCTGCCGAGCCGGACGCCGCCGCGCTCTCCGCCTTTGCCACGGAAGCCGGCGTCCGCCGCGCGATCAAGCTGGTCGAGATGGACATGCGCGCCGATTCGCGACGCGAGTGGCTCTACGTCGTGCGCGGACGCGACGACGAGGGCCTCCTCGTCGCCGCCAACTACGCGCGGCAGGCGGGCCTCTACGATCGCGCGATCAACACCGCCGAGCGAACCTCCGCGCGGCATGATTTCGCGCTCCGTTACCTGATGCCGTTCCCGGAGCATTTCGCACAAGCGGCGCGCGAGCAGGACGTCGACGAGGCATTGTTGCTCGCCCTCGCGCGCCAGGAGTCGCGGTTCGTTCCCGACATCGTCTCCGCCGCCGGCGCCGTCGGGCTGATGCAATTGATGCCGCCGACTGCGCGTTGGGTCGCAAAGCAGATGGGGGTCGGCGATTATCGGCCGGCGCTGATTTCGGATGTCGCGCTCAACACGCAGTTCGGGGCGTTCTATTTCAAGCATTGCCTGGACCTGCTCGAGGGCATGCCTGCGCTCGCGGCGGCTGCATATAATGCGGGGCCGAATCGCGCGCAGGTCTGGCGCGACGGCGCGCCGCTCGAAGGCGCGATCTGGGTCGAAACGATTCCATTCAATGAGACGCGCGATTACGTGAAGAAGGTGCTCGCCAACGCGATGTTCTACGCGCGTCTGCTGAACCAGCCGTACGTGCCCCTGACGGCGCGGCTCGGCACGGTCCCGCCGCGCGAAAACGGCAACGGCGCCGCGATTGCGGCGCGAGGGCAATGAGCGCCGCGGGGCCGTCCCGAGGCGCGAATCGCTGCGGCCTCCGCGACGGCGTCGCGATGCGTTGCATTGCGGGGTCGGCCGCCACCCGCGCTCGCGGACGCGCCCTTCGGGCCCTGGCGTCGCCCTGCTCGCGCGGGCGTCTATCGGGCGGCAGCGCGGCGATCCGATGGGCGAGCGTGGGGGCACGCCGATGACGGCGGTTCCCCCGGCGGTCGTCGTTCTCGGCGGCAGTGGATTCGTCGGCCGCCACATCGTGAGTCGCTTGGCCGCTGCGGATCGGCGCGTCGTCGTCCCGACCCGCCGTCGCGACAACGCGCGGCATCTGATTCTGCTGCCTACGGTCGACGTCGTCGAGGCCGATATCCACGATGCGCCGACCCTTCGTCGCCTGGTGACCGGTGCGTCTGCCGTGATCAATCTCGTCGGCGTCCTCAACGAAACGCGGCAAGACAGCTTCATGCGTGTTCATGTGGAGCTCACGCGCCGCGTCGTTGCCGCCTGCCAAGCCGCAAGCGTGCGACGGTTGCTGCAGATGAGCGCCCTCAATGCCGATCCGGCCGGACCGAGCCGATACCAGCGCAGCAAGGGAGAGGCGGAGGCGATGGTCGCGGGATCCGGCCTCGACTGGACAATCTTCGAGCCGTCGGTGATCTTCGGCCGCGAGGATTCGTTCCTCAACCTGTTCGCGAAGCTCCTGCGCCTGCTGCCGGTGATGGCGCTCGCGGGCGCGCACACGAAATTCCAGCCGGTCTACGTCGGTGACGTCGCCGACTGCTTCGTGCGCGCGCTCGATCTGGTCCCTGCCATCGGACAGAGATACGCGTTGTGCGGCCCGGACGTCTATACGCTCCGCGAGCTCGTCGCCTACGTTGGCAAGGTGACCGGCAACGAGCGCCCGATCATCGGTCTCGGCCCGCGGCTCGGCCGGCTGCAGGCGCTTGCACTGGAAGTGCTGCCAGGCACGCTGATGAGCCGGGACAATCTCGCATCGATGGAAAGAGACAGCGTTTGCGCCTGCGATTTTCCGTCGGTCTTCGGCATCGTGCCGACGGCGCTGTCGGCGATCGCGCCCGCCTACCTCGCGCCCGACGCGGAACGAAACCGCTTCGATGCGATTCGCGCGACGAGCGGGCGCTAAATGTGAAGGTTCGGGACGTTGTTGCTACGAGGCATGAATCCTGCCCCCGCCTGCGCGGGGACGACGAAGGCGGCATGCGTTTGGCGCACTCCTCTCGGATACAACGTCTTGTCGATTGATCGCTAGAACCGGAACGCATTTCAGCAATCGGCTGCGCGGACCGATAGCGTTGTCGTTCCTCGCCCTGCCCGCCCCGTGCTGCAGGTTCCGTCCCCGGGGCTCGCTGCGGGGTGTCGATCGGCGCCCGAGCCTTCCTCCCGCTCGCCGGGATTCTGAGACAGTTCCCTGCGCGGCGTTCTGATTGCGCCGTCGATGCGTTGCGGTTAACGTGGGCGGATGGCACGCCCGTCGCGAAGCGCGCAGCCCGTGAAGATCTATCGCGTCGGCGGCGCGGTCCGCGACGAGCTCCTCGGTCGTCCCGTCGCCGACCGCGACTGGGTCGTCGTCGGGGCGACGCCGGAAACGCTGATCGCGTCCGGGTATAAGCCCGTCGGACGCGATTTCCCGGTCTTCCTCCATCCCGAAACGCGCGAGGAATACGCGCTCGCGCGCACCGAGCGCAAGCACGGGCGCGGCTATCGCGGTTTCGAGTTCTTCGCCTCGCCGGACGTGACGCTCGAAGAGGATTTGCAGCGCCGCGATCTCACGATCAATGCGATGGCGCGCGGCGAGAATGGCGCGCTGATCGATCCGTTCGGCGGCGAGGCCGACCTCCGCGCGGGTGTGCTGCGCCATGTGTCGCCGGCTTTCGCCGAGGATCCGGTGCGAGTGCTGCGCGTCGCGCGCTTCGCCGCGCGGTTCGGCTTCGTGGTGGCGCCGCAGACGCTGGCGCTGATGCGCTCGCTCGTCGCCTCGGGCGAGCTCGCCGAGCTCCAGGCAGAACGCGTCTGGCAGGAACTCGCGAGAGGTCTCATGGAGCCGCATCCGTCGCGGATGTTCGTGGTGCTCCGCGGCTGCGGCGCGCTGGCGGCGATTCTGCCCGAGGTCAACGCGGTGGACGGCGCCCCGGAACGGAAACGTGGCGCGCAAGCTTCGGCCGCCTTCACCCATCTGGCACGCGCGCTCGATTGCGCGGCCGCGAAGCAATTCCCGCTGCCGGTCCGCTATGCGGTACTCGCGCACGACCTCGGCGGCGCCGCGCCCGGCGGGACGGGACAGGGCGGCGCCGTGGCGCGCAGCGTCCGTCTCGCCGAGCGGATGTCGGCGCGGCTCAAAGTGCCGGTCGAATGCCGCGATGCGGCGAGGGTGATGGCACGCTGGCATGGCGTCGTCGATCGTGCCCTCGAGTTGGGCGGCGCGATGCTCCTCGATCTGCTCCTGGCGGCCGACGCGCTGCGGCGTCCGGAACGGCTGGACGCGCTACTCGACGGGTGCGAATGCGTTGCCCTGTCGCGGCCCCGCGCGAGGGGAACCTATGCGCCGGGCGAATTCGTTCGTGCGGCGGTCGAAATCGTGAGAGGCGTCGACGCCGCATCGATCGCGCGAGGCGTCACAGCGCAGCGGCAAAGGCACGAAGCGTCGCCGCCCGATGCGATCGCGAAGGCGGTTCGGGCCGCGCGCTTGAAGGCGCTGCGGGATTGGAAGCAGAGCCGCGGCTAGCGCGGCCCGCCGGTCTCCCGCTGGAGCTAAAGCGATCGATGCACCGGCAGCGGCGCGGGCGCCGGCCGCGTCACTGATCGATAGAGAAGTCTTCGGGGCGCAAATCGGCCTGAAAGCGCTCGTACATCGCCGTGTACGCGGCTTCGAGGCGTCTGGTGAAAAGGGGCGTATCGAACAGCGGCATCGAAAGTCTGTTTCTTGCGAGCTTCTCCTTGATCCGCGCGAGTCGTTCGGGTCGCCCGGCCAGCTCGATGGCGAGTGCCTCGTATTCTTCCTCGCTCTTCGTAACGAGCTCCTCGAGGCCGATGGCCCGGAGCAGACTCGCCGCAACCCGGCTCGCAAACGACTGTCCCATGCGTGTCAACACCGGCACGCCAGCCCACAGCGCATCGCTCGTCGTGGTACCGCCGTTGTACGGATGAGTATCGAGGAAGAGGTCGGCGACACGGTATCGCGCCAGATATTCGGGCGTCGGCAAGCGGCGGCCGAACACGATGCGGGATGCATCGATTCCCCGCTGTTCTGCTTCCTTCTTCAGGTTCGCGGCCGCTGCGTCGTTGTCGGCATAAAGGAACAGCGCGCTGCCTTCCACCTGCCTGAGTATCCGCATCCAGCCGGAGAAGATCTCCGGCGTAATCTTGTAGTTGTTGTTGAAGTTGCAGAACACGAACCCGCTACGGGGCAGCCCCGATTCTTCGCGGGTGAACACCCTGTCCGAGATGGCTCGCTTCGAGTCGTTCGCCTGGTAGGCCGGGATCCAGGCGATCTTTTCGGCATAGTGAGGACGGCATTCTCGAGGGACGATCGTTCTGTCGGCGATCAGATAATCGATGTAGGGCGCCCCGGTCGTCCCCAGATAACCGAGGTAACTGACCTGGATCGGCGCGGCCCGCATGGCGAAGATGCCCATTCTGCAGTCTTCGGTGAAACCGCCGAGGTCGATCGCGATGTCGATTTCGAGCTGCCGCGAGCGTTCCGCAATCTCGCGGTCGGACCTGTTCCGCGCATCGATGAACGTCCCGAGGGCGGCGCTGACTCTGCGCCGCATGTCGTCCTGGCTCTCCTGCCCGAACGCAAACCCGAACAGTTCGAATCGGGACCGGTCGTGGAGCTCGAATGCCTCAGCCATCAGGATCGACACCGCGTGATTGCGGAAGTCCGCCGAATAGTAGCCGATGCGAATCTTGTCGTGCCGGGAATACTTGCGCAGTGGACCAAGGTCGCCCAGCGCGGGGAATTCGTCGGCAACGTAGAGCTCCGCTGCCTTGCGCTGTGCGGCCAGGTCCGTGGTCAGTCCGAGGACCGGGAACGGATACGAGGCCTTCTCGCCGCGCCCGATTGCCTCGAGAAGCCGGGCCACGTTGCCGTCGAACGAAGACCAATCGCAGATCTTCATCCTGTTATGCAGCATCGCCCCCCTGATGAACTTGGCGCCCGGGTCGAGCGCGAGGCAACGTTCGGCGCATTCCGCCGCTGCGCCGTAGTGCTTCATTCCGGCAAGGGCGTTGGCACGATTGCGCCACGCATCCGGCGATTCCGGATCGAGTTCGATCGCTCTGGAGCAGGCGGCTGCGGCGGCTGCGTAGTTCCTCTGGGAATTCAGCGCACCACCCAGATTGACGTAGGCAGCGGCGAGGCCGGGCTGCAGCTCGATGGCCTTCCTGAAAGCATTCTCCGCGTCGGCGAAGCGCTTTTGCTTCACGCGAAGCTTGCCCATGTTGGAATGGGCGAAGGCGTAGCCAGGGGCAAGGACGAGCGCCTGGTTGAGGCAGCGCTCCGCCTCGGGCAGCGCAGCCAGCTCGACGAGCTCCAGACCGATGTTGTTCTGGGCGTCGGCGGAGTTTCGCGTGCGCGCTCCGGCGCGCTCGAGCGCCGCGATGGCTTCCGGCCGGTTGCCTAGTCCACGTAAGGCTATTCCGAGGTTGTACCAGGCCTCGGGAAGATCAGGGGCAAGCTGGAGCGCCTGATTGCACCAGGCCACCGAAGCGGAGAACTCGCCACGCCTATTGGCTGCGTGAGCTGCATTGACGAACCGCGCGAGAAATTGGGCTTGCATTCGCGTCCGGGCCCGCGGACCCGCGCCAGAGGTCGCTTCACGTGCCCGCTTCGGGCGGCGACGACGTCGGCAGCGGAGCGGGTCTCGGCGGGCCCCGCAGAACCTCCTTCACCCAGTAGCCCTTCTCCAGCGTCGGCGTTCGAAGAACCAGCTCCGCAAGCATCCCGATCAGGAACATGAGGACGCCCATCAGGAACAGGAATACGGCGACAATCAGAAGCGGGCGATTGGTGAGCTGGAATCCGATCGTGGTGAAGATCACGAAGAGAATGTGATTGACCAGCAGGTAGCCGCCGATCAGTGCGCCGAGGATCATGAAGGGGAGCCCGACGAGTCCGAAAAAGTACAGCGGATTCTGCGCGAACTTGGTCAGCAGGATCAGCGTCGCGAGATCGAAGGCTCCCTGGAAATAGCGCGCGAATCCGTACTTGCTCGTGCCAAATGCCCGCTTGTGGTGGCGGACGGGGATTTCGGCGATTCTCGCGCCGCGCCAGGACAGAATCGCCGGGACGAACCGATGCTGATTGCCCCGCAGCTCGAGGCCCTTCACGCACCAGTTGCGATAAGCCTTGAAGCCGCAGTTGTAGTCGTGGAGCTCGACACCGGCGACCTTTCGGACGACATAGTTGAACAAGCGGGAAGCGACTCGCCGCTCGAGCGGATCGTGACGTTCCTTCTTCCAGCCCGAGACCAGATCGAACCCGCTTTCGATCTTGTCGATGAATGCGGGAATTTCCTTCGGGTCGTCCTGCAGGTCGGCGTCCATCGTGACGACGATCTCCCCCGAGGCCTCCTCGAATCCGGCCATCATCGCCGCCGACTTTCCGCAGTTGGTCCGCAGCAGCACGGCCTTGACGCCATGCCTTTCGCGAACCAGCCGAGTCATGAGCTCGGTCGTTCCGTCGGTGGAGCCGTCGTCGACGAGGATCACTTCCCATGACTGCCGCTCCAGCCCTTCCAGCACGGGGAGCATTTCGTCGACCAGCGCCGCGATGCTCTCCACCTCGTTGTAGGCGGGTATCACGATCGACAGCGAGACCGCGGTGCTCATGGTCGCGCCAGCCCTCTCGCGTGAAGCCATTTCTGCAACATGAACAGCACCCAGATCTGCTTGTACCGGTTGTGCCTGCGCGTGAAATGATCGTCGAGCACCCTCGACACGTACGTTTCGCTGAACAGGCCCTGCTGGCGAAGATACGCGCCGCCGAGAAACTCCTGGATCTCTTCCTTGAGCTCGCCGCCGATCAACGAGGCCACGGGAGCTGTGAAGCCGACTTTGCGCCGCGTGACGATTGCTTCGGGCAGGATGTTACGCGCGATTGCCCGCATGAGCGACTTGGGCTCGTTGCCCCGCATCTTGACGGAATCGGGGAGCCCATTGAGCGCCCGGACGAGCTCGGTCGCAAGATAGGGCGTGCGCAACTCGACCGAGGTGAGCATCGAGGCTCGATCGGAATTGGCGAGCACGTAATCGGGAAGGTATTGCTGCTGATAGAGATAGGCGAGGCGCCCGAGCGGGCCTTCCGCGCTCCGCCAGCGCCCTTGCAGCAGGTCGAGTTGCCGCCGCAGATCCTCGAAGCGGTGTGTTTCCTCCCGCAGCAGCAGCGGCAACTCGCGATCCGAGAACGCGCAGGTCCAGTAGAAGTTGCGCAAGTGGTCGGGCGCGGGGAAGCCCTTGGCGAACTGCTTGAGCTTGAGATCGAGGCTTAGGTAGCGGCTGCTCGCCCGCATCCGTTGCACGAGGGGCTTCACGACGTGGCGGTGCACGGCGCGAGGCAACGTCCGCGCGAATCGCGCCAGACGCTCGGCCTTGAAGATCGTGTAGCCGTAGAAGAACTCGTCGCCGCCGTCTCCGGTCAACGCCACCTTCGTCGTTCGGGCGATCTCACGGCAGATCATGAATTTCGGCAGGATACCGGGATCGGCCTGGGGCTCGTCTAGAAGCGACGGCATGGCGCTTGCGGTCGCGGCGAGGGCAGCGGGCTCCGCGGTGAGCTCAAAGTGCGTCGTCTGAAAAGCGTTCGCCACGACCGATGCCGCGGCGCTTTCATCGAAGGAGGGGTCGACGTTGCGGATCGTGAAGGTTCGCAGCGGCACGGCCGGACACGCTTCGCGCAGGAGGGCGAGCACGAGCGAGGAGTCGAGGCCGCCGCTCAGCAGCAGGCCGACGGGAACGTCGGCGCGAAAAGTCCGCTTCACCGACTGGCGCAGCAGACGAAGAATCTCGGCCTGAACATCGCGGACCGGAACGCGCAGCGGCGCGTTGCGGGGGACGGATTCGAAATATGGCGCAATTTCGAGCTTGTCCCCGGCGTAGCGCATGCAATGCCCGGGCGGCAGCTTTCGGACGCCGCGAAAGATCGATCGATCGCCCGGGAACGACTCGAAAGCGAGAAAGTCGACGAGCGAATCGAGATCGAGCTCGCTCCGGAATCCCGGCAGCTCGCCGAAGGTTCTGCACTCGGAGGAAAAGGCAAGGCGGTCCTGATCGAGATGGTAGAAGAACGGCTTCTGGCCATAGGGATCGCGCGCGCAGAAGAGCTCGCTGCGGCTTCGGTCGTAGAGCGCGAACGCGAACATGCCGTCGATCCGCTGGAGGACCTCGCTGCCCCACTGCCGATAGCCGTTGAGCAGCACCTCGGTGTCGGAGGTCGTGCGAAATGCATGTCCCGCGTGGACCAGCTCTTCGCGGAGCTCGAGATAGTTGTAGATCTCGCCGTTGTACGTAATGACGATCCGACCGTCTTTGGAAGCGAACGGCTGCGCACCGTGATCGGGGTCGATGATCGCAAGCCGCGCATGTCCGAACGCAAAATGCGGGTCGATCACGCAACCGGCGTCATCGGGTCCCCGGTGCCGCAGCAGAGCGAGCTGCCTGCGGATGACCGCCTCGACGGCGTCCGGCGAGTGGAAGCCTCCGACCTGACCCACGATCCCGCACACTTAGGCCTCCGTCTTCGCGGCGCCCGGCGACCGCGCGCTCGCCGTCACGGCGAAGACCCCGGGCCGGGAGGCGCTTCCTCGAACAGCGCGTAGCGGCCGTGGCGGGCGATCGGCGTCAGGTGCTCGCGGACTCCCGGCAGAGCATCCTGCCGCGAATCCTTGAAGACAAAGAATTCGCGAGAGCCATCGTGGAGCAGGCGTTCGAGTTCAGGCGCAGTGGTGACGGCCTTCACTTTGCCGCGGGCGTAGAATTCCGCGGATTGCGGCGCTTCCTCGAAATATACGAGCCGCTGCGCATCGCTTCCCCGCGCGGCGAGGTATTCGGTCACCAGCGCCTTCTGCGAATGATCCGGCGCGACGCGGGGAATGACCAACGCGACCGCCAGCAGGAGCCCCACCGGCATCGCGAGGGCGCCGGCCCTCATCGACATCCATCGCGGCCGCTGCCTGCCCGCCGTGGTCCAGGCCTGCGCCACGAGAAGTGCGAACGCTGGAAGCCCGGGCAGAACGTATGTCCACAGGACGTTGCCGGCGAACGTGAAGAACACCGCGGGCGTCAGCGCCCACAGCCACAGGTAGGCGTCCCAGCCGTCGGCAGGGACCGCCGGCGGGTTGTCGGGCTTCCAGCGGCGTTTCCACAGCAAGGCGATCCAGGCGCCCGACCACGGCAGCGTCACCGCGAGCGCAAAGAGCCAGATCATCCCGCGCGGACGCGCATGCGCGGTGCCGAACATGTCGCCTTTCCATCCGCTTTCGGTATAGCGCTTCCAGTGCTCGCCCACGATGAAGTAATCGAGGTACCCCGGCGTGCGCGCCTCCTCGAGCAGGTACCACGGCAGCGACAGCGCGGCGGCGAGGATGAAGCCCGAGACCCACGGGAGGCGATTCCATACGTTGCGGATGCCGCCCTTCCACAGCGTCCACAGGCCGACGGGGATCAGCGTCAGCACGACGCCGACCGGGCCTTTCGCCATGACTCCGACGGCGAGCCCCAGGAAGAACGCGTAGCCCCATGCCCGGCCCGCGCGGCCCGGACGCGTCATCGCCTGCCAGAATCCCGCGATCGACAGCGTCGTCCCCAGGAACAGCGCCGGGTCGGTCATCACGGCTCCGGCCGAGATATAGAACAAAGGCGTGGTGACGAGGACGACCGCTGCCCGAAGGGCGAGGTCAACCCCGCCGCGGCGGACAGCCAGGATCCACGTCAACCACGCCGCTGCCATGCATGCGAGAAGCGACGGCAGGCGCGCGGCAAATTCGTTGACACCAAGGACCAGGTAGGACACTGCAGTCATCCACATCGACAGTGGCGGCTTGCTCCAGAACGGCACGCCGTAATGGATCTGCGGCATCAGCCAGTCCCCGGTTTCCACCATCTTGCGCGCGACCTCGGCGTACCTTGCCTCGGTATTGTCCATCAAAGGATAGGCGCCGAGCGTTGCGAGGCGGACCACGACCGCGAACAAGAGAAGCCAGACGAGCCACCGTCGCTCGCTTGCGGTTTCCGCCCCGACGACCGGCGCCGGCCCGAACCCGCGTGCGGTCGCGGCATCCGGGTATTGCGTCGGCGATTGTCCAGCGGCGGACATCAGGCTATCGGGAAGAAGCTTTGCAACATGAAGTCGATCGGCGCCGAGTCGCGCGTGCGCCGCGGAAACCGGCAAGGCCCGCGCGCATTGCCGCCATCAAAAGGTCCATGCGCGATTCACTGCGAAAGTAGCGAAGAACACGATCAAAGTCGCGAGAACTTGCGCGCCAAGGTACTGCAGTCCGAGGCCCGACGTTCCGGCGGCCAGCGCGAATGCGTTAAGCGCTATGCCACCGGCCGAAACGATTACGTACCTCAGAAGCGATTCGGCGTGCCGGCGGCGGCTGCGAAACGTGAGATGGTAGTTCAGCACGTAGTTGATCGCGGCACCGGCGACGGCGCCGATCGTTGAGGCGACTATAGCATTGCTCTTCAAGGCCTCGACGAGGCCAATCAGGACTGCGTACTGCACGGCGGTGCCGACCGCGCCCGCGGTCCCATATTTGATCAGCTGCATGACGAGCCAATGATCGGCGACCCTGCCAGCCCGCACAACGTCCCGGTCCAGCTAAGCGAACGCCAGGACCGACAGGCACGCCGCGAGCCAAACGACTGGCAGCAAATGCTTAGCTCGCGGGCGAAATCGCAAGGCGCACCCGACCATGCAAAGAAAGCCTGTTTGACGGAAGGGCGCCGTCGCGGCCACTGCGCCGATTTGCCACTCGCGCAAGGCAGAAAGCAGGAAGCTCGGTTCGTTCGAGTCGCGCGGCGTGGACGGCTAGGGCATGTCCGGCGCCAGTCAAGAATGCTCCGACTCTCAGATTCGATAGGCCACCGTGCGCATCAAGTCGGCGGCGAGGCGCATCAGGCCCTTCACGGGCAGCGGCAGGTCGATGGCGCCGGCGGCCTGCGCCATCGCGCCGTGGCGCGCCTCGTCGTCGCGCATCTGTTCGACGATCGCGCGGCTCCGGGCGTCGGCCGCGGGCAGGCGCTCCATGTGGCCCGTCAGGTGTTCCTCGACCTGGCGCTCAGTTTCAACGACGAACCCCAGGTTGACGCGGTCGCTCGCGAGCCCGGCGGCGACGCCGATCGCGAACGAGCCCGCGTACCAAAGCGGGTTCAGCAACGAGGGGCGATCGGCGAGTTCCGCCAGGCGCTGCTGGGTCCACGCCAGATGCTCCTCCTCCTCCCGCGCCGCCCGCGCGAGTTCCTTGCGGATCGCCGGGTCCCGCGCGACGAGTGCCTGGGCGGCGTACAGCGCCTGTGCGCAGATCTCGCCGGTATGGTTGACGCGCATGAGGCCCGCCGCGTGACGGCGCTCGTCCGCCGCGAACGCTGCGTCAGCGATGTTCGCCCCCGGAACGGGACGCGATGTGGTCGCGAGGCCCGAAAGCGTGCGCAGCGCGCGGTCGAAACCGACAACGAGATCATCCTGCATCGGCTAATCCTAGCAGAATCGCTCGCCGTACGGCATCGCTCCCCGCGGAGAATCGTGCAGCCTGGTAGCGTCCAAGCGCATCGCGGGCCTCCGCGCCGCCGGAACATGCAAATGGCGACCGATGGGCATTCGGCCGTCGGTGCGTCGATGCGCCGCCTTCAGGCGCCCCATCGCAAAAAAACGGGCGCCCGAAGGCGCCCGCGTGATCACTTCAACCAGCGATGAAGCAACGTTTCTTTAGATCTTGTTGGCTCTTACCAGAAGTGCACCATGCCAAGGAACAGGCCTTGCGGACGCGCCGAGTCGCCGCACAACGCGCCATCGCCCGTGCACACGCCGGTGATCTGGTTCACGTGGAAGTTCACGGCAGCGTTCTTGGCGTTGTCGATCATCACGTAGCCGCCGTACATCAGCGTGCGCTTCGACAGCGGATACGTGTACGAGGCTTCGTACATGTTGGTCTTCGTATCCGGGCCCATCGTCACGCCGCCGACACGCGGGCAACTCGTCACGCCGGCTACGGTCAAGCACGGCGCACCGCCACGGCCGTTATTGGTCCCGAAATAGCCGGCGTACAGCTGGCCGGGGCCGAAGTTGCCGATCATGCTGATGCCCCACATGTTGCGCTTGAGGTTGCCGTTGACGAAGGTGCCCGTGGTGGGAATCTGCAGGGCGTTCTTGTATTGCAGAGCTTCGTAGACCCCCGAGAGCTTGACCGGGCCGAACGTGTAGGCGAGTGCTGCCGTGACGCCCTGGTCGGATGTCGACTGGCCCTGGAAGTTGGCGGCGCGCGTCTTGTCGTGCGATTCGTACGCAATCCCCGCTTGGAACGGGCCGTTGTTGTAGAGCGCGTTCATCGAGTAGATCACCGCATGGCGCCGCTGGCTCGCGAGGTCGCCGCCATCGGCGTTGCTGCTGACGTCCATGCCGGACGCCTGGAACGACGCCGTGAAGCCGGCCATGTTCGGCGTGTCGTAGCGGACCGTATTGCCCACGCGGTCGTCGAACGCGCCGCCGGGCTGGTTGTTGCCGATCCAGCCCGTGTTCGACCAGACGGCCGAGGTGCCGAAGATACCGGTAATCAGCGTCGGGACGTCGCCGAAGATCGGGCCGATGTCGTCGTACGGGGTCAGGAAGTAGCCGATCTTCACCGTACCCCAGCCGCCCTGCAGGCCGACGAAGCTGTCGCCGCCATTGGTGACGGTGCTCGCGCTCGAGGCGTCGAAGCGCTCTTCAAGCTGGAAGATGGTATTGGTGCCGCCGCCCAACGACTCGGTGCCGCGGACGCCGAGGCGGGAGCTGTTCGAGGCGACCCGATAATAGTTCCCCTTGATCTGTTGCGACGGCGTCGACGTGTCCTGCTTGGCGTTGATGATGACTTCGGTATCGATGTTAATGCGACCGTACAGCGTCACATTCGCGGTTTGCGCCTGCGCGGCCAGCGGCACCGCAAAAGCGCCGGCGACAGCTAGGGCGACGAGCTTTTTGTTCATGAAGTCTCTCCTCTAACGGAAAAAGTTGGCAAGGAAACGACGTCCTCGTGCCTTTGCCATCGGAACCTTCTCAGGGATTTTCGAGAAGCCAAGTTCATTGTGCCAAACCGGTCGCGCCTGTGGCAAGGTAAAGTCCCGGCGACCGATAGAGCGAGGCAAGCCTGTTGCTAAAACGCGACAATGATTGAGACTCCCGCCTCGTATCGGGGCTTGTTTCGGTTCGGACATTCGCTTGAAAAGCGAGCGCTAACGTCATGATCGGCTGCGGAAAACGTCGGTTTCTCCTCCTTCGGGCGCAGCATCGGCGCTTGGCGGGGGTTTTCGACGTTTTTTCCTGGGGGAGGGGTCCGGGCGCGAGGAGAATTCTTGTCGGCAACCCTTCCTCGGCGGCCCTGCCTAGTCGACGCGCCATGCAGTCATCATTTGTCTCCAACGGGGCCGCCGCCGGCGCGGCGGCGGGACTCGCAGCGGGGGCGGTCCTGCTCATTATGCAAGGGGGCGCTCGGCTGCCCCAGGCCCATCCTAATGCGCGCTCTCTGCACGACCGCCCGGTGCCGCGGGTCGGTGGCCTCGCGCTCTGGGCCGGATTTTTCCCCGTCGCGGTGTTTTTCCCATCGCCTGTTCCCGGGAAGGCGGCGTGGTTGGCGGCGTGGGCCGGGATCGTTTTGGTGTCGGCGATCGACGACTGGCGCGGTGTCCGCGCCTGGACCCGTCTCGGCGTGCACGCAATCGCGGCGGCGATTGCGGCGGGTGTCGTGGTGAACGCCGGGAGCGTGTCGTGGGTCGCGGGCGGCTGGCTCATCTGGGCTGGGGCGGTTTGGCTCATTGTCTGGTGCGCGAATCTCTACAATTTCATGGACGGCAGCGACGGGCTCGCCACCGCAATGACGATCTTCGGATTCGGCGCGTACGGCATCGCGGCGAGCCGGGCCGCCGTTCCCGCGGAAGCGTATTTCGCGCTCGCGACGGCCGCGCTGCCGTTGCTCGCGGTCAATGCGCCGCCCGCGCGCATGTTCACGGGTGACGTCGGCGCCGTGCCGACGGGGTTCCTTGCCGGGATTTGCGGCGTGTCGGGATGCATCACCGGCGCCTGGCCCGCCTGGTTTCCGCTGCTCGTCTTCCTTCCTTTCACCGCGGACGCCACGGTCACGCTTCTGCGGCGGCTCGCCCGCGGCGAGCGCCTGCTCGAGGCCCATCGCGTGCATTACTACCAGCGGTTGAACCGGCTCGGCGCGGGCCATCGCGGAACGTTCCTCGTCTACGGCGCGCTGATGGCGGGAACGACCTTGGCTGCGCTCGGCACTCTCTGGTTCGCACCGGCGTATGGCTGGGGCGCGCTCTGCGCCTGGATTGTCGTCGTGGGCGCTTTTTTCGCCGGCATTGATTATCATTGGAACCGACGCCGCGATTCCGCACGATGACGCACCCCCGCAACTGGCGCGCCTGGCTCGCCTTCTTCCACGACGTCTGCGCCGCCGCGCTCGCCTGGGTGGCGATCTACTGGCTGCGTTTCAATCTCGACTTCAGGGCGCCGGACTTCGTCGACGTGGCGTGGACGCTCGCGTGGATCGTGCCGCTGCAGGGTGCGATTTTCCTGGCGTTCGGCCTTTATCGCGGACTCTGGCGTTTCGCGAGCCTCGTCGATCTGCAGCGCATCGTGCTCGCCGCCGGGCTGGGTGCGCTGCTGATTCCACTGGTGCTCGTGATGCTGCGCCTCCACGCGGTGGTGCCGCGAAGCGTGCTGATCGTCTACCCAGTGGTCCTGATCTTCCTCATGGCGGGCGACCGCTTCGCCTACCGGATCTGGAAGGAGCACCGCCTCTACAGTCCCTTTGTCGCGCTCGGCGAGCCGGTGCTCGTGATCGGCGCCGGCGAAGCGGGCGAGCGTCTCACCAAGGAGCTTGCGCACAGCCGGCACTGGCGCGTGGTCGGGCTACTCGACGACAACCCGACGAAGCACGGCCGCCAGTTGGGCAACGTCACCGTCTACGGACCGATCTCGAGCCTGCCGGAGTGGGCGAAGAGATACGGTGTGCGCAAGATCATCATTGCGTTGCCGTCGGCAGCGCACGGCGTGCGCAGGCGCGTCGTCGAAATCTGCGCGGCCGTCGGGCTCGAGGCGCTGACGGTGCCGTCGTACGAGGAGCTGATCAGCGGGCGCTCCCCGCTCACCACGATCCGCACGATCGAGCTCGACGACCTGCTGGGGCGCGATCCGGTCGAGCTCGACAGCGAGGGCCTTGCCGAGTGGCTGGGCAACCGCGTCGTGCTGGTCACCGGCGCCGGCGGCTCGATCGGCGCCGAGCTCTGCCGCCACATCGCGCGCTTCCGTCCCGCACGGCTCGTGCTGTTCGACATCTCGGAAGCCGCTCTCTACGAAATCCAGATGGCGCTGGGTGATGCGTTTCCGCAGCTTCCGTTGGTCGCGGTGGTCGGCGACGTCAAGCATGCGGCGCTCGTCGATGCGGTGCTCGACCGCGAACGACCGAGCGTGATCTTCCACGCGGCTGCGTACAAGCACGTTCCGCTGATGGAAGAGACCAACGCCTGGCAGGCAGTCCGCAACAACGCCTACGGGACGTGGGTCCTGGCGCGGGCCGCGATCGCGGCCAAGATCGAGAAGTTCGTGCTCGTCTCGACCGACAAGGCGGTCAATCCGACCAACGTGATGGGCGCGACCAAGCGCCTGGCCGAGATCGTCTGCCAGAGCTTGCAAGGGAGCGGCACGCAATTCGTGCTGGTGCGCTTCGGCAACGTCTTCGGCAGCGCCGGCAGCGTGATCCCGCGGTTTTCCGAGCAGATCGCGCGTGGCGGTCCGGTGACGGTCACGCATCCGGACATCACCCGCTTCTTCATGTCGCTGTCCGAGGCGACCCAATTGCTGCTGCAGGCGGGGCTCCAGGGCAGGGGCGGAGAGATCCTCGTGCTCGACATGGGCGAGCCGATGCGCATCGTCGATCTCGCGCACGACATGATCCGGTTGTCCGGCGCCGACCCGGATCGGATCCCAATCGTGTTCACGGGCCTGCGCCCCGGCGAAAAGCTCTACGAGGAGCCGCTTGCATCGGAGGAAGCCACACTGCCGACGCCGCATCCGAAGCTGCGGATCGCTCAGGCGCGAGCAGCGAACCGCGATGCGATTGGCCCGATGGTGGCGTGGTGCGAGCGCGACCGTGCCGCCGACGACGCCGAGGTCCGCGCGCGGCTGAAGACGTGGATTCCCGAGTACATGCCACCGGCAGGCGCGCCAGTGCAGCCGATCCCTACCGAAGCCACGCACGGGAAGACCCCCGCGCCGGAGCCGCTGCCACTGCGAGTGCCGCGACGGCGCTAAAGCCGTGCGGCGTTAGCCGTGCGGCCTTACCGCAGCGCCGCGCGCACTGCGGCCTCGACCGCGTCCACGGGAATATTGGCGGCCTGCTCATCGCGTCCGACGAGCGCGGCGTGGTGCAACAGGGGATTGGGTGACGCGCATCCCTGCAGCAGGATGCCCTGGCGCGGGTCCGACCACAGCGAGATGACCTCGAGCGGAAATCGCGCGCCGAGATAGTACGCAGTGGTGAGAATGCCACTGTCGGGCGCAATCAGTACGCGACAGCGATTCCGGATCACGGCCGCGAGCTCGAGGTACCCGGTTCGCCCGCGCAGATCGACGACATTCCCGCGCGTGTAGCCGGGGTCGGGCGACCGGCCGAAAAGCAGCCAGCGGATGTTCGGCCGGTCGTCGAAGCGGTCGAAGAGCTCGCGCCAGGCAGCAGGCGGCCAATCCTTCCGGTAGTTGTAATACCGCGCGGTCTCGGAATCGACGTGGGCGCCGATCGTGATCGTGCCCGGCACGGCCGGCACGAGGCGCTCCGCATAGGCGTCCCACCGCGGATCCCAAGAAAGCGAAGGCGGAAACTCGGTGCGGCGCCCGGTGAGCCATCGATTCGGATCGGGATAGGTGAAAACGACGGCGAAAGCGCGCGGATCCAATCGCGCCGCGTCGCGGATGATGTCGACGTCGATCGGCGCGTCGCGGGCGAGCCCCGCGATGGCACGTACGTCGTCGGCGTCGGTCATCGCAAAAGGTTCCGCGAGGTCCGGCCGCGTCACCACCGCGATGCGCGCGCCCGGGACGTCGCGCCTTATCCGAGCGAAGATGGGGACGAGGCAAAGCGCAATGTCGCCCAGGCCGCGGTTCCAGCAAAAGAGGATGCTGCGCCGCGGGTCGTGCGCGATGCGCCAGACCGCGCGATCGAGCGCGGTCCCGAACAGCCGGTCGGAAATCCGGCGCAGCAGCTGCTTGGGGCTCATCCGGATTCGTCGGTTGCGGCGGCGCTTGTGAAAGGCGGGTCTTGCGCCGGAGCTTTCTCTGCCACGCGAGCGAGCAACCGATCAGCGGCGAGCGCCGCCGGCGAGGTGGGGATTCAAGTCCGGATCATTGTACATTTTGAACTGCCGATAGATGCGCCAGAACGCACGGCCGCGCGCAGCCTCGCCGAGCAGCGTGTCGAGACACCGCCCGAGATCGTCAGCCTGCAGCACGAGCCGCGCGAGTTTGTCCGCGCACGCCGCGCGGTGTGCGGCCGATGCATTGGCGCGGACCGACTGCGCGCGCATGTGAAACTCTTTGAGCGCGAGGATCGACAGCCGATCGATCATCGATCCGGCCGTCTCCGAGTTGTGCCAGGCGTGGGTGGCGACGCGGACGCCCTCGAGACGCGCGAGCAACGCCTCGTCGATCTTCTCGATCGCGTCGTTGCGCTGCTGGTTGTAGCGGTCGATCGCGCGCTTGTTCGCGGCGATGTCCGTCGCGGGGACCTGCGTCCGCCGCGCGAGGTCTTCCTCGTTCCAGAGCAGGACGTTGCAGCGATGGTTCGTTGCGATCCAGCGCCAGACGCCGGCGGCTTCGATTTCGTCGCGAGGCGGGGGAGGAGACTGCGGGCCGTCGCTGCGCGCCGAATGGAATGCCCGGATCGCATCGCTGCCGATATCGTCGAAAGGCGCCGTCATCCTGCGGCTTCGGGCGGCCGTGCGGGGGGGCTCATGCCGCGCTCGTCAAGACGCAGGCTTGTCCGCAGGCGCTTCGCCACGGGGTGCAGGCTGCGGCGCATCTCCAACCGGAGCGGGAGGCCGCAGGCCTTCGATGGCCGCGGTCGGCGCGTCCGCGGTGGCGACGGCCGGGCTGCCGGCCACGGCGGGGAGCGGTGCCTGGTGGGGCGTGTTCCCCGACGGAGTCTCCGCGCCAGGAGCTGGCTCCGGGCCCGCGCGCTTTGTCGCTTTCGCGTGGACGGTCGCCGCGAGCAAGTCGCGATACAGCAGCACGAGCTGCAGCGTGATCGCGGCCGGCGTCAAGGGCAGGACCGCGCGGCGCGCGTTGGCCCCGAGCCGGCTTCGCGTATCGGGGTCGAGGAGCGTGCGCATCTGGGCGGCGAGGCCGGCGACGTCGCCGGCCGGGCAGACGAGCCCGGCGTCGTGCTTCAGCAGGAGCTCCGCGGCACCCGATTTCGTGCTCGTGACGACGGGAAGCCCGCAGGCCATCGCCTCGAGCGTGGACTCCGGCGCCGGGTCGTAGAGCGTCGGCAGCACGAAGACGTCCGCGGCGCCATAGCAGGATCGCGAATCGGCCTCCGCCGGTGCAATCGTCACCCGCTCTGCGACGCCCAGGCGTCGAGCGAGATCGCGGTAGCGCTCCGCGTGCCGGCCCCGTCCCGCGATGACCAGATGCGCGGGTGGCGGAAGCTCGACCAGCGCCTCGATGGCCGCACCTGCGCCGCTATGCTCGTAGCCGGATCCCGCGAGCAGGAACACGGTGGCGCTGTCGTCGATTCCGTGACGCCCGAGGAAGGCGCCGCGTTGAGCGCGCAGTTGCGGGTGGAAGAAATCGCTGTCGACCGCATTGTGGATCACGGCGAGCTTCGACTCAGGCACGCCGAAGCGGTCGCGGATCTCGTCCTTGACCATGTTCGAATTGCAGATGACGGTCTGCAGCCAGGGGCTCGCGAAAAGCTTCCGTTCGATCCGGCTCACGTACCGGTTATACGGGGAGAGCGCAAGTCGCAGCCGCCCGAGCGCGGAGGCGCCCTTGCTGCGCTCCGCGAGCCGCACCGCATGCACGCCCTCGTGGGCACGATAGACGTCGCAGCACAGGAGCCGCTCGTGCGATTCGACGAGATTCGCCTTGGCGCCGCCGATCACGCGGCATACGGCGCGGGCGAAGCCCCAGTCGCGCCAGAACGCCCCCGCAAACGGAGGGTTGCAGATGACCGGTTCGATCAGCTGCAGCTTGGTTTGCGGCCACGCGCGCGTGTAAAGCGAGATCGCGACGTTGCGCTCGAGCAGCGCCTCGAGCGCATTTTCGAACAGGCGCTCCGAGGCGCGCGTGGGCGCGTAGCGCTGGCGAATGATCGCAAGCCGCATCAGTGACCCGCCGGAAGCGATGGTCGCCGGCCCGGCGCGGAGATCGCTCCGAGCGGGCGAGCGGGCACAGCCACGGCAGTTCGGCTCGACATGGCCGGAACGATAGCAAAAAACAAGGAGGTCCCGGAATTTCGGCGGCCTTGGCCGGGTGGCTTTGCTGGGCGGGTTCTGGAATTGCGCCGCACTGCCGGCGTTGATTGGAACCCACGACATCAGCCGCGCGCTCTCGTTGCGATGCGGGCCGGGTATGATTCGCCGCGCCCCCTTTCGAAGGACGCTTTCCGGACCGCACGGTGAGGACGCCGACCCTGGTCCCGCGGCCTTCGAGTCAGGGCTCACTCGCCCGCGATCGCGCGCCCACTGGCCTCGATGGAACGCTGAGATTTGCCGTCGCCGCGGTTCCGGTACAATCGACACTGATTCCTCGGGACCCGCCGCGTCGCGCCCGCCGTCCCCGCCGCCATGCCCTTCGATGCCGTCAATGCCGCCGTCAAGGCGCAGATCCTCGCCGAGGCTCTGCCCTACATCCAGCGTTTCCACGACAAGACGATCGTCGTGAAGTACGGCGGCAACGCAATGATCGAGCCGGCGCTGAAGGCCGGATTCGCGCGCGACGTCGTCATGCTGAAACTGGTCGGGATGAATCCGGTGATCGTCCACGGCGGCGGCCCGCAGATCGGCGACCTGCTGAAGCAGATGGGCATCAAGAGCGAGTTTCGCCAGGGCATGCGCGTCACCGACGAAAAGGTGATGAACGTCGTCGAGATGGTGCTGGGGGAGTTGAACCAGGAGATCGTGGGGCTCATCAACCAGCACGGTGGCAAGGCCGTCGGTCTCACCGGCCAGGATGGCGCGTGCATACAGGCGCGAAAGATGCTGCTCCCGAGCGAGACCAACCACGGCGAAATGGTCGATATCGGCCTGGTCGGCGAGATCGAGAGGATCGATCCGGAAATCATCCAGCTTCTCGATTCGCGCGATTTCATCCCGGTCGTCGCGCCGATCGGCGTCGGCCGCGATGGCGATGCCTACAACATCAACGCCGACCTCGTCGCCGGCAAGCTCGCCGAGACGCTGCAGGCCGAAAAGCTCGTGCTGATGACCAACACCGTGGGCGTGCTCGACAAGGACGGCACGCTGCTCACCGGGCTCACCGCGCGCGAGATCGATGCACTGTTTGCCAACGGCACGATCCATGGCGGGATGCTGCCGAAGATCGGCTCGGCGCTGGACGCGGTGAGGAACGGCGTCGCGAGCTCGCACATCATCGACGGTCGCGTCGAGCACGCGCTGCTGCTCGAAGTGCTGACGAACGAGGGTGTCGGCACGATGATCCGCGCGGACGACACCGCGCCCGTCCACGCGCGAGCGCCGCGCTAGGTCGAAGCGACCATGGCCGCGAAGCCCGGCGAACGCCGCCTCCAGATCCTGCAGACCCTCGCGGCGATGCTCGAGAATCCGCGCGGCGACAAGGTGACCACGGCCGCGCTCGCGGCGCGGCTCGACGTCTCGGAAGCTGCGCTGTACAGGCACTTTGCGAGCAAGGCGCAGATGTTCGAAGGGCTGATCGAGTTCATCGAGACGACGCTGTTCACGCTCATCAACAAGATCGCGACCGAGACGCCCGACGGCGTCGGCCAGGCGCAGCAGGTCGTTGCCGTTCTGCTGGGCTTCGCCGACAAGAATCCCGGGATGACCCGCGTGTTGATCGGCGATGCGCTGGTGAACGAGGACGAGCGGCTGCAGGCCCGAATGAACCAGCTGTACGACCGCATCGAGGCGGCGCTGCGCCAGGCGCTGCGGATCGCCCAGGCGGCGGGCAAGTGGCCGGGCGACCCCAACGCCGAAGCGAACGTGCTGCTCGCGTTTGTCCTCGGCCGCTGGCAGCTCTTCGCAAAGAGCGGCTTCAAGCGCGCGCCGCAGGAGGGCTGGGACGAGCAGCGGAAATTCCTGTTTGGTTAGCGGCGCGAGGCTGAGAGCAGGGGTCCCGCGCGCGGGTTAGCGTGGGCATGCGACCCGGCCGAGTCGACGCAGCGGTCGACCTTCTGGCGTCACGGTTCACTACTGTGGATCGGGGGGCGGGGCGCGGTTCCGCACACCGGGCAATGCGGGTCGCGCGTTACGCGGACATCGCGCCAGCGCATCGAGTAGGCATCGAGCAGCAGCAGACGGCCGGCGATCGTTTCGCCGACATTGGCGACGAGCTTGAGCGCCTCGGCGGCCTGGGTGGCGCCGACGATGCCGACGAGGGGCGCGAACACGCCCATGATCGCGCAGCGCGTTTCCTCGAGCTCCTCGCCTTCGCCGAACAGGCAGTGGTAGCAGGGGCTCGCCGGGTCGCGCGGGTCGAACACCGCGACCTGTCCGTCGAAGCGGATCGCGGCGCCCGAAACGAGCGGCTTCTTCGCCTCGACGCACGCGCGATTGACTGCATGCCGCGTCGCGAAATTGTCGGAGCAGTCGAGCACCACGTCAGCGCGCGCGACGAGCGGCGCGAGGTCGGCGCTGCCGACGCGCGCGCGGAGGGCCTCGATCCGCACCTCGGGATTGATCGCGTTGAGGCGCGCTTGCGCGGCGGTGACCTTCGGCGTCCCGACGTCCGCTGTCGCGAAGAGAATCTGCCGCTGCAGGTTGGTGAGGTCCACCTCGTCCGGATCGGCGAGAGTGATCGTGCCGATGCCGGCGGACGCAAGGAACTGTGCGGCGGGCGCGCCCAATCCGCCGGTGCCGACGACGAGCGCGCGGGCGGCGGCGAATTTCTCCTGCGCGTCGATTCCGAGCTCCGGCAGGAGAATGTGCCGGCTATAGCGGAGGAGTTGCGCGTCGTCCATTGCAACGCAGGATAGCAAACAACGGAGCCGGCCTCGGGTGCTGTCCGCGGGGACGCGCGTAGGCGTCGCTAACAAAAACGCCCGGGGATGCCGGGCGTTTGAAAGACGCACAGAGAGCGTGGAGTTACGGCTTCGTCTGCGCCTGCGCCGATACGGCCTTCGCCGAAGCGATCACCGGCTGCCCCTTCAGATAATTGATCGCCTGCACAAGCTGGAAATCGTCATTGGCGCCGAATTCGAAACGCGGCAGCGGCGCCTCGGTGGTGACTTTGTCGACGCCCTTGCCCGCTGCCGGCTTGTCCGGCGTCTTTGCCGCCGACTTGTCCATCCCCTTGACCGCTTCGAGGGCCTTCGCTTTCGCCGCGTCCGCGGTGTTGCCTTCGAGATGGCCCTGAAGATTGGCCTCGCGCACGAGCGGCGACGCACGTCCGTCGTCGACGACGATGTCGGGCTCGATGCCCTTCGCCTGGATCGAGCGTCCCGACGGCGTGTAGTAGCGCGCCGTCGTGAGCTTCAGCCCGGCGTTGTTGCCGAGCGGGAGGATCGTCTGCACCGAGCCTTTGCCGAACGTCTGCCCGCCGAGCACCATCGCGCGCTTGTGGTCCTGCAATGCGCCGGCGACGATTTCCGACGCCGAGGCGGTACCGCCGTCGACGAGCACGACCATCGGCACCTTCTTTACCGCGGCCGGCAGATCCTTGAGATAGTCCTCGCCGCGGCGCGTGTAGTCCTCCTTGCGTGCGGAAAGGCGCATCTTGGCTTCCGAAGTGCGCCCGTCGGTGTAGACGACAAGCGCATCCCTGGGGAGGAACGCGGCCGAGACGGCGACCGCCTGATTGAGGAGCCCGCCCGGGTCGCTCCGCACGTCGAGCACGAGGCCCTTGAGCTCGCCCTGCTTGTAGAAGTCCTTCAGCGCCTTCGCGAGGTCGTCCGCCGTGCGGTCCTGGAACTGGCGGATCCGGATGTAGCCGTAGCCCGGCTCCAGCATCTTGGCGGAAACGCTCTTGACGTTGATTTCCTCACGCGTCAGCGTGAACGTGAGCGGGCCTTCGGCATCCTTGCGCACGACGGTCAGCACGACTTGCGTGCCGGGCTTGCCGCGCATCTTCTCCACCGCCTTGTTGAGCGGCATGCCGCGGGTCGCGTCGTCGTCGATCTTGACGATCAGGTCGCCGGTCTTGATCCCCGCGCGGAAGGCGGGCGTGTCCTCGATCGGCGAGACGACGCGCACGAGGCCATCCTCGACGCCGACCTCGATGCCGAGGCCGCCGAACTTGCCCTGGGTCGAGATCTGCAGGTCCTTGAACGCTTCGGCGTCGAGGAAATCGGAATGCGGGTCGAGCCCGTGCACCATTCCGTTGATCGCTTCCTTGATGAGCTTGTCGTCGGAGACGGGCTCGACGTAGTCGCTCTTGATCTTGCCGAAGACCGCCGAGAGCAACTGCAGGTCCTCATACGGAATCGGCATCCGCGCGTCCCGCTGCGCGACCGCCGAGAAATTGAGCGAGAGCAGGACGCCCAGCACGGCACCCAACCCGATCAGTCCTGCTTTCTTCCAGTTGCCCATCGTCTGCCTTCCTTTGCCCGCCGAAAACGCGGCGCCGGGAACCCGCCCCCCCGATACGAACTACAAAGTATACGTCCCGGATTGTCGGACGTCACTCGCCGGCGCGACAAACGTAATCGCCGACCCGCCCGGAGAACCCCCCGCAATCCGACGCATCATCCTAAGCGCGGGAATCCGAGAAGGTGCCGCGGCGGGCCCCGATTTGGCCACTTCCGCCGGGTTCCGATATCGCGGGCTCTTGAGATCTGGAATTTCCGGATTCCGGGCGCCCCGTCGCCCCCTGGCATCCACCTCCCTCGCCGCTTCCCCGCCAACACTACGCTCAGATATCGAACGGCTGTGTAAGTTCCCGTCCTGCCCGGTCGCCGGACAGAGGCAGCATGCGTGTAGGACAGTCTATCGCGCGGCTGGCGCAAAACGGCCTGCTCGGGCGTGTCGCCGAGCGGCGCCGACTCGTGTCAGTGACCGCTACCCGCGGGGAAACGAGAGGAGCGAGTGCCCCGTCATTTCGCGCGGTAGCGCAAGCCCCATCATCGCGAGCAGCGTCGGCGCGATGTCTCGCAGCGCGCCCCCCTTGGCGATCGTTGCCTCGCGTCCGGCGTAGACGCACGGGACGAGATTCAACGTGTGCGCCGTATGCGGCTGACCGGTCGCGCTGTCGTGCATCTGCTCGGCGTTGCCGTGATCGGCGGTGATGAGCACTTCGCCTCCTGCCTTGCGCGCCGCAGCGACCACGCGGCCGATGCAGATGTCGAGTGTTTCGATTGCGCGGATGGCGGCGTCGAGTCTTCCGGTGTGACCGACCATGTCGCCATTCGCGTAGTTGCAGACGATTGCGTCGTATGCGCCGCCTTCGATGGCGGCAACGAGCCTGTCGGTGACCTCGACGGCACTCATCTCCGGCTTGAGATCGTAGGTCGCGACCTTCGGCGACGGGATCATGATCCGATCCTCGCCGGGATAGACCGCCTCGACGCCGCCGCTGAAGAAATACGTGACGTGCGCGTATTTCTCGGTTTCGGCGATCCGCAGTTGCTTGAGTCCGAGCCTGGCGACGTATTCGCCAAAGCCGTTTGCAACCGACTGCGGCGGGTACGCGACCGGCAGCCGCGCAAATTCGTCGCCGTAGCTCGTGAGGCACACGTAGCGCGCGAGCGTCGGCACGCGGCGGCGAACGAAACCGGAGAAGCCGGGGTCGGTGAGGGCGCGAGTAATCTGGCGCGCGCGATCGGCGCGAAAATTCATGAATACGACGACGTCGCCGTCGTCCATCGTCGAGACTCGGCCATCGGGACCGGTGATCGCAGTGGCCGTGACGAATTCGTCGTTCTCGCCGCGCGCGTAGGCGGCCTCGAGCGCCGATTGCGGCGAACCCGCCGTGAACGGCGCGCGGCCATCGACGAGGAGGTCATAGGCGGCCGCGACGCGGTCCCAGCGCGCATCACGGTCCATCGCGTAGTAGCGGCCGACGATTCCGGCGATCCGCGCGTCGGGGTGCCTTGCGCAGACGCCATCGAGATACGCGAGCGAGCGGGCCGCGCTCCGCGGCGGCGTGTCGCGGCCGTCGAGGAATGCGTGGACGCGCACGCGCGGCGCGCGCAGCGCGGCGGCGAGCTCCACCATCGCGGCGATCTGCCGCTCGTGACTGTGGACGCCGCCGGGCGAGGCGAGTCCCAGGATGTGAAGCGTCGAACCGCCGATCTTCGCCGCCTCGATCGCGCCGGTCAGCGCAGGATTGCGGGCGAATTCGCCATCCTCGATCGCCTGGTCGATGCGCGTGAAGTCCTGATAGACAACGCGGCCCGCGCCAATGTTGAGATGGCCGACCTCGGAGTTGCCCATCTGCCCGCCCGGCAGCCCGACCGCGCGCTCCGACGCGTCGATGGTCGTATGCGGGCAGGACGCGAGGAGCCGGTCCCAGTGGGGTTTTTTCGCCAGCGCGATCGCGTTGTCGGGCGCGGGCGGCCGGCAGCCGAACCCGTCGAGGATCAGCAGGACGACGGGGCGTACAGCGGGGCGGGCGGTGGCGGGCATCGACGAAGGCGCGACGGAGCGATCGGCAGAGGCAACCGGGCGGGCCCGTTGCCGACAGTCGTTGTACCGGAGCGCTTGGCGGGGTGCGCTATCATTTTACCTTTGTCACTCCGACCTCGCTTTGCCCATGTCGCTGTCGTTCGTTCAAAGCAACTGGATGCTGATCGTCGTGTTCCTGCTGTCCGGGGCGATGCTCGTCTGGCCGCTATTCCAGCGTCGCTTCGGGGCGATGAAGGAGATCGGCACGCCGGAGGTTACAAGGCTCATCAATCGGCAGAATGCGGTGCTGCTCGATGTCCGCGAGGCGAAGGAGTACGAGGGCGGGCGCCTGCCGAACGCCATCCACATTCCGCTGTCCCAACTCGGCAGCCGCGCGCAGGAGCTTTCGAAAATGGCATCGCGGCCCGTCGTCGCCTATTGCGCGACCGGTCGCCGCAGCAGGATGGCGGCGGGCGCGCTCGCGGGCGTCGGCTTCAAGGAGTTGTACAGTCTGCATGGTGGCATCGAGGCCTGGAAAAAAGACAGCCTCCCGCTGGAAAAGTGACATGGTCGAACGCGCCCCGACGATCACGATGTACACGACGGCGACGTGTCCGTACTGCATCCAGGCCGAGCGGTATCTGAAGGCGAAAGGCGTTGGGACGATCACCCGGATCCGCGTCGACCTCGAGCCCGGATTGCGCCTCGCGATGATGGAGAAAACGGGGCGGCGCACGGTTCCACAGATCTACATCGGCGACGTTCACGTCGGCGGCTACGAGGACCTGGTCGCGCTCGACCATGCGGGCGGGCTCGCGCCACTGCTCGCCGGCGATGGGGGCGCAGCGCACGTCGAATCCGGGTCGGCGACGATGCGCGGCGGGTGAGAGGCCCGCTCTCGCATCGTGCTGTAAAATAGCTTGTTTTACTTTTCTCGAAGGACCGCACATGGCCGAACTCCAACCCCCCGCGGCTGGCGAGCAGAGCCCCGCCTTCTCGATCGAAAAGATCTATGTGAAGGATCTTTCGCTCGAGTGCCCCGGCTCGCCGCAGTCCTTCCGGACGCAGGAATCGCCCCACATCGAAGTCGGTCTCCGCACCCGCGGCGAGCAGATCGACCCCGACATCTACGAATGCGTGCTGACGATCACGCTGACCGCCAAGACCGGTGACAAGACGCTATTCCTGGTGGAGGCGTCGCAGGCGGGCATCTTCACGATCCGCGGCATTCCGCCCGAGCACCTGCAGCCGGTGATCGGAATCAACTGCCCGACGGTGCTGTTCCCCTACCTGCGCGAAACGCTCGCCGATGCGGTCGGGCGAGCGGGCTTTCCGCCCGTCCACCTCGCACCGATCAACTTCGAGGCGCTCTATCAGCAGCAGCAGGAGCAGCTGCAGCAGCAACCTGCGCCGGCCGCCGTCAACTGATCGCGATGAGCCGCGGCGTCGCTACGCCCCTCGCCGCGGCACCCATCGCGTGTTTCGTTGTCGCCGTCACTGCGCTGGCGGCGGCAGGTCCGATCGGCGCGACCGATTTCCGTTCCACGGCCGAGGCCGCGACGGTGCTCTACGACGCGCCCTCGACGAAGGCGAAGCCGCTGTTCGTCCTTTCGCGCGAAACGCCGCTCGAGGTCATCGTCCTCGTCGAGGGATGGAGCAAGGTCCGCGACGCGGGCGGAACGATTGGCTGGGTGGAAAGAAAAGCGCTCGCTGACAAGCGGACGCTGGTCGTGCGGGTTCCGCTGGCGGAAATCCGCGCCAGCCCCGACGACAAGGCGCCCCTCGTCTTCCAGGCGGAGCACAACGTGCTCCTCGAAATGGCCGAGCAGGCAGCTTCCGCGGCGACGACCGCGACGCCGGGGTGGGTCAAGGTGCGCCACCGCGACGGACAGACCGGCTACGTCAGGATCACGCAGGTCTTCGGCCTGTGAGCGCAGCGAGGCCGAAAAGCGGAAGTGCCTAGAACGTCGAGAAGGTCGGCGGGAGCACGGGAAAAAGCCCGCGGCAAATCCCGGCTTTCCGGCCTCGCCATGGTTCAACGTCCTGCCTTGAGGTGACCCACGAGCTTTTCGACGATCGCGGTCCTTGGCGCGGGCGCGTGGGGCACCGCGCTCGCCGCCCATCTCGCGCGCCGCACCGACGTTCGCGTGACGCTGTGGGCGCGCGACCCCGTGCAGGCGCGCGCCATCGTCGCCGCGCGCGTGAACGCGAAATACCTGCCGGATGTCGGACTCCCTGACGCGCTCGCCGTCACGGCAGAGCTCGCGGAGGCCGCGACAGCCGAGCTTCTCGTGGCGGCGACACCGGTGGCAGCGCTTCCGATGCTCGCCGACCTCGCCGCGGCCGCCGGCGCGTGTGCGCCGTTCGTGTGGCTGTCGAAGGGGTTCCTGGCGGTCCCCGCGAGCGCGGAGCTGCCGGCAGGCTTCGCACTCGCGCACCAGGTAATTGCGCCGCGCTGGGGCGCGCCGGTTGGCATCGTCTCCGGTCCCAGTTTCGCCGACGAAGTCGCGCGCGGGTTGCCGACGGCCGTTGCAGTCGCCGCGACGGACCCGGCGCTCGCGGCAGCGGTCGCGGGAGTCCTTCGCGCGGACACGCTGCGCGCGTACGAAACCGCCGACATGGTCGGTGCCGAAGTCGGCGGAGCGGTGAAGAATGTCCTGGCGATTGCCGCCGGGATCAGCGATGGCCTGGGATTCGGCCACAACGCGCGCGCCGCGCTGATCACGCGCGGCCTGGCCGAAACGGGCCGCCTGTCCGAAGCGCTCGGCGGGCAGCGCGAAACGCTGATGGGTCTCGCGGGTCTGGGTGACCTCGTGCTGACGTGCACGGGCGATCTCTCGCGCAATCGCCGCGTTGGCCTCGCGCTGGCGAAGAGGCAGCCATTGACTGCGATTCTCGCGGCCATCGGCCATGTCGCCGAGGGCGTCGACGCCGCCAAGGCCGCGCACGCACTCGCCCGTCATTGCGGCGTCGACATGCCGATCTGCGATGCCGTTTACCGGGTGCTCCACGAGGAGTTGCCGCCAAGGCAGGCCGTCGAGACGCTGCTTGCGCGCGAGCCGCGCCCCGAGCGCTCTTAGCTACCCTCGCCGGGCCCCGCGCCGGCAAAGCCGATCTGGCGCCATGCTTCGTAGACGGCGACCGCGACGGCGTTCGACAGGTTGAGGCTGCGCACGCCCGGACGCATCGGGATGCGCAGCCGCGCGTTGGGCTCGAACTTCGCGACGATCGCTGCGGGCAGGCCCGACGTCTCGCAGCCGAACACCAGAACGTCGCCCGCGGCGAATCGCGCGTCGTAGAGCGATCGCGAGGCCGTCGTCGTGAAGGCGAACCAGCGTCGCGCGGACGTTGCGGCGAGCGCGGCGCGGCAGGCGGCGAAGTCGCGATGGACCCGCACCCGCGCATATTCGTGGTAATCGAGGCCGGCACGCTTCAATTCGCGGTCGTCCATGCGGAATCCCAGCGGCTCGACCAGGTGCAGATCGGTGCCCGTGTTCGCCGTGAGGCGGATCACGTTGCCGGTGTTCGGCGGAATCTCGGGGTGGACGAGCACGACGGCGAAATGGGCGGTGGTCGGATGCCATGAAGTCGCGCTTTAGTCCTGGCCCGGACGCAGCGTGCGCGCCACGACCCAGCATTCGACGCGCGCGGCACCGGCCCGCCGAAGCGTGCGCGCGGCTTCGGCGAGCGTCGCGCCGGTGGTCATCACGTCATCGACGGGCGCAATGCTGGCGCCGCGAACCGCGCGCCCGCGACGGCGAACGCGCCGCGCACGTTGCGAGCGCGCTGCGCCACGACAGCGCCGCCTGCGGGGAGGACCGCTCGCGATGCGCACGAGTGGCCGCCGCGACCCGCGAAGCGATCTCCCGGGCCTGGTTGAAGCCTCGCTCGCGCTGGCGCGCCGCGGCGAGCGGCAGTGCGACGACGCGATCGGGCGCGAGATGCGCAGAGCGGCGCGCGAGCGCCGTCTCGACGGCCGCTGCAAGCGCGGGCGCTGCCCAATCCGCGAGCGCGAGTCGGCCACCGTAGTTGAGTTGAGTTGTTGCAGCAACCGGTCCACCGGAAACGCGTAGACGAGCGCCGCCACGACGGCCGCGTAGGGCGGCGCACGCGCGAGGCACGCGCCGCAGATCGCGCCGCCGGCGCTCGGCAGAGCGCACACCTCGCAAGCGACCGGCAGCCGCGGAAGCGCCGCGCTGCATCGCGGACAAATCAGCGCACCACCTGCGGCGGCCACGCACAGCTCGCAGCGTTGCGGCAATGCGAGGCGGGCGCCGCGAATGAGCCGACCGCATGCGCGCCGCGCAACGGAAGGGCGGAACCGATCGGTGGCCTCACGCGCGGGCCGCGTTCCACTGTCAAATGCTTCACCACAAGGATTTGACAAGGTCCCGGCCCCCCTCGACACTGGGCTCCCATTGTATAAGCGTCGCGCGCGAGTCCTCGTCGGCCTCGCTCTTCGCGAACCGTATTGCAAGAGGTCACCCGATGCTATCGGCCGAATGCATGAACGACGGGGCACAGCCTTGAATCGCATCGCCGAGCCGACGCCTGCACCCGCGGCGGCGGGGGCTTCGCCCTCCGGACGCTGGCCGGTGGCGGCGGTAGAGGCACTGTTCGCGCTCCCGTTGCCGGAGCTTCTGTTCCAGGCGCAGCAGGTTCATCGCGAGCATCAGACGCCGAACACCGTGCAGCTTTGCACGCTGCTGTCGATCAAGACAGGCGGCTGTCCCGAGGACTGCGGCTATTGCCCGCAGGCCAAGCGCTACCACACCGGCGTCGAGGAGGAAGCGTTGCTGGAACTGCCCGCCGTCGTCGCCGCAGCGAAGGCGGCGAAGGCGAACGGCGCCACGCGCTTCTGCATGGGGGCGGCGTGGCGAGGACCGAAGGAGCGCGACCTCGCGCCGGTGCTGGAGATGGTGCGCGCGGTCAAGGCGCTGGGTCTCGAGACGTGCTGCACGCTCGGGATGCTGAAGGACGGCCAAGCCCTGCAACTCGCAAGCGCCGGACTCGACTACTACAACCACAATCTGGACACCGCGCCCGAGTTCTACGGTGAGGTGATTACGACGCGCGGCTACCGGGACCGGCTGGACACGCTCGCACGCGTGCGCGCTGCCGGCATCAACGTCTGCTGCGGCGGCATCGTCGGCATGGGCGAGACGCGCAAGGAGCGCGCAGGCCTCATCGCGCAGCTCGCCAGCATGGATCCGTATCCGGAGTCGGTGCCGATCAATCACCTGGTGCAGGTTCCGGGCACGCCACTCCACGACCGGCTCGGCGGCGAGGCTGCGCTCGACGCGTTCGAATTCGTGCGCACGATCGCGGTCGCGCGCATCACGATGCCGAAGGCCTACGTCCGCCTGTCCGCCGGTCGCCGCGAGCTGGGGGATGCGGTGCAGGCGCTGTGCTTCGTCGCGGGCGCGAATTCCGTCTTCTATGGCGAGAAGCTGCTGACGACGGGAAACCCCGATGCCGCGGACGACCGCACGCTGTTCGCGAAGCTCGGGCTCGTGACGGCGGGGTAATGCCGCGCGCAACAGGCAACGCCACCGCGAGAGCGCGACCGGCGAGACAGCGCTGCGCTTCGTGGTGTGGCACCCGTTCCGCCGGATGCCGCTGATCGCCGATCTCGAGCGCGAGCTGGCCGATCGCGCCGCCGCCGGCCTCGCGCGTGCGCGGCGCACGCTGTCCTCGCCGCAGGGCGCGCGCGTCGTCGTCGACGGCCGCGAGCTCGTGGCGTTCGCGAGCAACGACTATCTCGGTCTCGCGAATGATCCGGTGATCGTTGCCGCGGCGCGCGAGGGCGCGTCGCGCTTCGGCGTGGGCGCCGGCGCTTCGCATCTGATCAGCGGCCATTTCTCGCCCCACGCGTCGCTCGAAACCGAGCTCGCCGCGTTCGTGCGGCCCTGCGCGAGCGCGCAGGCGCTGACGTTCTCGGCAGGCTACCTCGCCAACCTGGCGCTGCTGACGGCCCTCTGCAGCCGCGGGGATGCGATCTTCGCCGATCGGCTGAACCACGCGTGCCTCAACGACGGCGCGCTGCTGTCGCGTGCGCGGTTGATCCGCTATCCGCATCGCGACGTCGAGACGCTGCGCAGGCGCCTCGGTGCGGCGAAGGCGCGGCGCAAGGTCATCGCGACCGACGCGGTCTTCAGCATGGACGGCGATCTCGCGCCGCTTCCCGAGCTCCTCGCGCTCGCCGACGAGTTCGACGCAACGCTCGTCGTCGACGACGCCCACGGCTTCGGGGTGCTGGGTGACGGCCGCGGGACGCTCGCGCATTTCGGGCTCGCGTCCGAACGGATCGTCTACATGGGCACGCTCGGGAAGGCGGCCGGCGTCGCCGGGGCTTTCGTGGCGGCACATCCGGCGGTGATCGAGGCGCTGGTCCAGACCGCGCGCCCCTACATTTACACGACGGCGGCCCCGCCGCTGCTGGCCGCGGCGCTGCGCGCGAGCCTCGCCATGGTTCGCGACGATGCGGCGCGCCGCGTGCGCCTGGTTTCGCTGATTGCGCGCTTTCGCGAGCGGATGTCGCCGTTGCCTTGGACGCTCGCCGATTCGCAGACCGCGATCCAGCCGCTCGTCGTCGGCGCCAACGCGACCGCGGTGGCGCTCGCCGACGCATTGTGGGCGCGCGGCTTCTGGGTGCCGGCGATCCGCCCGCCGACGGTGCCGCAGGGGACGGCCCGGCTCCGCATCGCGCTGTCGGCGGCGCATACGCCCGCCGACATCGATGCCCTTGCCGCTGCGCTCGCAGGGCTTGCGCCGGCTCACGCGCAACCGGCGGCCCAATGAGCGCGCTGCACGTCGAAACCGCGGGCCACGGCCCGCCTCTCGTGCTTCTCCACGGATGGGCGATGCATTCGGGGGTCTGGGGGCCGCTCTTCGGGCACCTCGCGAAGCGGCATCGGGTTCACGCAGTCGACCTGCCGGGGCACGGCCGCAGCGGTCCTGTCGACCCGTTCACGCTCGACGGCGTCGTCGACGCGCTCGAGGCGACGTTCAGCGGCGACGCATTTCCGCTGGTGGTGCTCGGCTGGTCGCTTGGCGGGATGATCGCGCTGCGATGGTCGCGCGTGCGCCCGGAGCGCATCGGGCGGCTGGTCCTCGTGTGCACGACGCCGCGGTTCGTCGCGGGGACGGATTGGCCGCACGCGATCTCGGCGCCGACGCTCTCCCGCTTCGGCGACGAATTGCACGTCGCCTGGAGAGAGACCGTCCTGCGCTTCCTCGCACTGCAGATCAAGGGCAGCGAGCACGCCCATGCGGTGCAGGCGGCGCTGCGGGCGCAACTCTTCGCGCGCGGCGAACCGTCGCCGCGCGTCCTCGCCGCGGGACTCGCGCTGCTGCGTAGCGAGGACCTGCGCGCGGAGGTGCGTGCAATCGGCCAGCCGGCGCTCGTGATCGCCGGCAGCCGCGATACCCTCACGCCCGCTGCCGCCGGCGCGTGGCTGGCCGCAGCGCTGCCACACGCACGCTACGTGCCCATCGAAGGTGCCGCGCACACGCCATTTCTGTCTCATCCCGACGCGATCGCAGCTGCGCTCGATCGGTTTCTCGATGCGGCCTGACGTGCGCCCCGACCCGGATCCGGCGGCGATCGATCGGCGCGCCGTCCGCCGGCACTTCGCGCGCGCCGCGGCGACCTACGATGCCGCAGCGGTCCTGCAGCGGGAGGTCGGCGCGCGGATGGCCGAGCGTCTCGACATCGTCAGGCTTGCGCCGAACGCGATCCTCGATGCCGGCTGCGGGACCGGCGAGGCGCTCGCCGAGCTTCTCGCGCGCTATCCGAAGGCTCGGCGGATTGCGCTCGACATTGCGCTTCCGATGCTCGCGCAGGCGCGATCGCGCGCCGAGGAAGGCCGCTCGCTCGTGAGCCGGCTCCTCGCGCCGGTCCATGGTGCGAGCGGCGCGGTGCCGCAGTTCGTATGCGGCGATATCGCCGCGCTGCCCTTTGCGTCCGGCGCGTTCGGGCTCGCATGGAGCAATCTCGCACTGCAATGGGTGAGCGATCTCGCGAGGGCGATCGCCGAATTTCACCGCGCGCTGGAAGTCGGCGGCCTCCTCGTGTTCACGACCTTCGGTCCGGACACGCTTAAGGAGCTGCGCGCCGCGTTCGCCGGCGTCGATCCGCATCCGCACGTGAGCCGCTTCGTCGACATGCACGACATCGGCGATCTGCTCGTGCATGCGGGTTTCGCGGATCCGGTGCTGCAGATGGAAATGATCACGCTCACGTATGCGGATCCGCTCGCGATGCTGCGCGAGTTGAAGGCGATCGGAGCGACCAACGCGATGCAGGGGCGGGGCCGCGGGCTCATGGGCCGGGATCGCTGGCAGCGGGCGCTCGCGGCGCTGAAGGGGATGCGGTCGGCGGAAGGTCGCATTCCGGCGACTTTCGAGGTGATCTACGGCCATGCCTGGAAGGCTGCGCCGACGCGCACGGCGGAGGGGCACGCGATCGTGTCGCTCACGCGAAAACTGCGGCCATGAGCGCGACTGCCGCAGGCGTGGGGACGCGCGGGCTCTTCGTCACCGGCACCGACACGGGCGTCGGCAAGACGCGCGTCGCCGCGGCCCTGCTGCGAGCGCTCGCCGCGCGCGGATCGCGCGCCGTCGGGATGAAGCCGATCGCGGCGGGCGTGGCGCCCGGCGCGTCGCGGAATGCGGACGTGACGACGCTGCTCGCCGCGGGCAATCTCGCACCGAGTCTCGCCGACGTCAATCCGTATTCGTTCTCGTCGCCGATCGCGCCGCATCTCGCCGCTGCGGAGGCCGGAACGATGCTCGAGCTCGAGCCCATCGCCGCCGCCTACGCGCGCCTCGCCGCCGCGGCCGACATCGTGGTCGTGGAAGGCGCGGGCGGGGCGCTCGTGCCGCTCTCCGGCCGCGTCGACATGCTCGACATTCCCGCGCGATTGGACCTGCCGGTGCTTCTGGTCGTCGGGATCCGGCTGGGCTGCCTCAACCATGCATTGCTTTCCGCGCTGGCGATTGCCGCGCGCGGCCTCAGGCTCGCCGGCTGGATTGCGAACCGCATCGATGCCGAGATGCTCGCCGCGGACGACAACGTTGCCGCGCTCGCCGCGCGCCTGCCGGCCCCGCTCATCGACGATCTGCCGTGGCGCCCGGACCAAGACCGCAGCGCGATGCTGTCGGAACGCGCAATTCGCGCGCTCGCGCTATCCCGGTGACGCCATCGAGCGCGCCGGAGAACAGGGTGCGACCCCGTGCAACATGCGAGTTGACTCATGTATCTGCGCGACATCGATCCATGCTAGTATTCCGCGCTTTTGCGGCACCGACGACGAACGCGGGGCGCTTTTCGAGGGCAGCGTGATGGTGAGTGAAATCCTGGCCGGCCGGCGGCTCGGGCGGGCGATTCCGGGGATGGCGCTGGCGGCGCCGGGCGCGGCATACGCGGCGCGGGAATGGAATCTGCAAACGCCGGTGACGCCGATCGCGCGGCAGATGTACGACTTGCACTCGTTCATCTTCTGGGTCTGCGTCGTCATCTTCATCGCCGTCTTCGGCGTGATGTTCTACTCGATCTTCAGGCACCGTAAATCGGTCGGCCACGAAGCGCACCAGTTCCACGAGAACACGACGGTCGAGGTCGTCTGGACGGTGATCCCGTTCCTGATCCTGCTGTTCGTCGCGTTCCCCGCGACCAAGACGGTGCTCGCGATGAAGGACACGAGTGATCCGGGCCTGACGGTCAAGGTCACGGGCTATCAGTGGAAGTGGAGCTACGATTATCTGCAGGAAGGCTTCGGCTTCTATTCGAACCTCGCGACACCGATCGCCCAGATCAAGAACCAGGCGCCGAAGGGCGAGCACTACCTCCTCGAGGTCGACAATCCGCTGGTCGTGCCGGTGGACACCAAGGTGCGGCTGCTGATCACCGCCGGCGACGTGATTCACTCGTGGTGGGTCCCGGCGCTCGGCGTGAAGCAGGACGCGATCCCGGGCTTCGTCCGCGACAGCTGGTTTCGGGCGGAAACGCCGGGCGTTTATCGCGGCCAGTGCGCCGAGCTCTGCGGCAAGGAGCACGGCTTCATGCCGATCGTCGTCGAAGTGAAGACGAAGGACGACTACGCCAAGTGGATCGGCGACCAGAGGAAGAAGGCCGCGGCCGCCGGCGACGACCCGAACAAGGTATGGGACGTGCAAGAGCTGGTTGCGCGCGGCGAGAAGGTCTACCTCGCGAATTGCGCCGCCTGCCACCAGCCGACGGGGACGGGCGCGCCCCCTGCGTTTCCGGCGCTCGACGGCTCGAAGGTCGTCAACGGCCCGAAGGCTCAGCAGATCAAGACGGTGATGAATGGCGTCGAGCGCGACGGCAAACCGACGGCGATGGTGTCATGGAAGCACCTGTCCGACACGGACATCGCGTCCGTCATCACCTACACACGCAACAGCTGGGGCAACAAGACCGGCGAGGCGATCCAGCCATCGGAAATCAAGGTAGCCCGGCAGTAGGGCCGGTCGAATCCCCGGAGAAATCCTCATGAGCAGCGTTGCCCACGAACACGCTCCCGGCCTCGTCCACGACGACCACGGGCACCATCCCTCCGGGATCATGCGCTGGATCACGACGACCAATCACAAGGACATCGGCACGATGTACCTGTGGTTCTCGTTCACGATGTTCCTGGTCGGCGGCACGATGGCGATGGTCATTCGCGCCGAGCTCTTCCAGCCAGGCCTGCAGATCGTCAACCCCGAGTTCTTCAACTCGATGACGACGCTGCACGGCCTCATCATGGTCTTCGGCGCGATCATGCCGGCGGCGGTCGGCTTCGCGAACTGGCAGATCCCGATGATGATCGGCGCGCCGGACATGGCGTTCGCGCGGATGAACAACTGGAGCTTCTGGCTGCTGCCGCCGGCGGCGATCCTCCTCATCACGTCGCTGTTCGTCCCCGGCGGAGCCGCGGCCGCGGGCTGGACGCTCTATCCGCCGCTGACGGTGCAGGCGGGAATGGGGATGGATTTCACGATCTTCGCTATCCACATCCTCGGCGCGTCGTCGATCATGGGCTCGATCAACATCATCACGACGATCCTCAACCTGCGCGCACCGGGCATGACGATGATGAAACTGCCCCTCTTCTGCTGGGCGTGGCTGATCACCGCGTACCTGCTGCTCGCGGTGATGCCGGTGCTCGCCGGCGCGGTGACGATGCTCCTGACCGACCGCCACTTCGGCACCACCTTCTTCAACGCCGCCGGCGGCGGCGACCCGGTCCTGTTCCAGCACGTGTTCTGGTTCTTCGGGCATCCCGAGGTCTATATCATCATCCTGCCGGCCTTCGGGATCATTTCGCAGATCATCCCGACGTTCTCGCGCAAGCCGCTGTTCGGCTACGCATCGATGGTCTACGCGCTGGCCGCCATCGCGATCCTGTCGTTCATCGTCTGGGCGCACCACATGTTCACGGTGGGGATGCCGGCCGCCGGCCTGCTGTTCTTCATGTACGCGACGATGCTGATCGCGGTGCCGACCGGCGTCAAAGTCTTCAACTGGCTCGCCACGATGTGGAAGGGCGCCCTTTCGTTCGAGACGCCGATGCTGTTTGCGGTCGGCTTCCTGTTCCTCTTCACGTTGGGCGGCTTCACCGGTCTCGTGCTCTCGATCACTCCGATCGACATCCAGCTGCAGGACACCTATTACGTCGTCGCCCACTTCCACTACGTGATGGTTGCGGGCAGCCTGTTTGCGTTCTTCGGCGGGGTCTACTACTGGATTCCGAAGTGGACCGGGACGATGTACGACGAGAAGATCGCCACCGTGCACTTCTGGTCGTCGATGCTCGCGTTCAACGTGACCTTCTTCCCGATGCACTTCCTCGGCCTCGCGGGAATGCCCCGGCGGATCCCGGACTACGCGCAGCAGTTCGCCGACTGGAACATGGTGGCGTCGATCGGTGCGTTCTGGTTCGGCGCATCGCAACTCCTCTTTCTGTACGCCGTGCTGAAATGCGTGATGGGCAAGGGCGAGAAGGCTCCGGCCAAACCGTGGGATGGCGCCGACACGCTCGAGTGGACGGTGCCGTCTCCGGCGCCGTACCACACGTTCGAAACGCCGCCGATCATCAAATAGATGGATAACGAGCGCCCGGGTGAAGCTGGGCGCTCGAATCTAGGTCATGCAGCCTCCCCACTCGACCCGCAAGGCGAACCTGCGTACCGCGCTCACGTTCGCGTCGATCGCGGCGACGTTCTTCGTCGGGATCATCGCAGCGCGAATTCTGGGCGGCCCGGTGATCGGCATCGGGGTGATGAGCGCGGCGGTACTCCTGTTCCTCGCGTTCGCCATCGGCAGGAGCTTGCGAAAGTGAGCGCGCACCGATGAACGAAGCCGGTCGCAAGCGGAATCGGGCGCTGCTCGTCAAGCTCTGCGTCATCGCGCTCGGAATGTTCGGCTTCGGCTTTGTGCTGGTGCCTTTTTACGACAAGATCTGCGAGGCAACCGGATTGCGCAACATCGCGCAAGCCGACGCGGTCGCGAACACGCAGGTCGACGGGTCGCGCGCCGTGCGGATCGAGTTCGATGCCAACGTGCGCAAGCTGCCGTGGACGTTTCGCCCGCTCCAGTTCGAAGTCGACGTGCATCCGGGCGAGGTGCGGCAGGTGGAATATGAAATCGCGAACACCACCGATCGGGCGCTGACCGGGCAGGCGATCCCGAGTTACGGCCCCGCGTACGCCGCGCAGTATTTCCACAAGCTCGAATGCTTCTGCTTCACGCAGCAGACGCTCGCGCCTGGCGAAAAGCGGCGGATGCCGGTGGTTTTCGTCGTCGATCCGGCGCTGCCCAAGGATGTCGGCACGATCACGCTGTCCTACACGTTCTTCGAGGTCGAGGGCCACTCCTAAATCAAAGTCGGGGCGCGCTTCACCGGCGCGCACCAGGTCCAAGAAAGGTTCTTATGACCGCAGCTCACGAGGGCGCGAAGCCCTATTACTTCGTTCCGCAGCCTTCGCACTGGCCGGTGGTCGGCTCGGTCGCCCTGCTGCTGATGGGCATGGGCGCGGCGTTCTGGTTCAACAACTTCGCCGCTGGCCCGTGGATGGTCGCGGCCGGCTTCTGCGTCCTGCTCGTGATGCTGTTCGGCTGGTTCGGCAAGGTGATCGGCGAATCCGAGGGCCTGCAGTACAACAAGAAGGTGGATTTGTCATTCCGCTGGAGCATGAGCTGGTTCATCTTCTCGGAGGTGATGTTCTTCGCCGCGTTCTTCGGCGCGCTGTTCTACGTCCGCAACCTGGCTGTGCCCGATCTGGGCAGCCTCACGTCGAAGCTCATCTGGCCCAACTACAACGCCACCTGGCCGACGGTCGGCCCGTACCTTCGGGAAGAGTTCACGCCGATGGGCGCAATCGGCATCCCGCTGCTCAACACGATCATTCTGCTGTCCTCGGGCTTCACGGTGACCGTCGCCCACCACATGCTCAAGGCGGGCAACCGCACGATGTTCAACCTGCTGCTGTTCGCGACGATCGCGCTCGGCTTCACGTTCCTGGGGTTCCAGGCTTACGAATACATCCACGCGTACACCGAGTTCAACCTCAAGTTGTCGACCGGCGTCTACGGGTCGACGTTCTTCATGCTGACCGGCTTTCACGGCGCGCACGTGACGATCGGCGCGATCATGCTGTCCGTGATGCTCGCGCGATCGCTCAGGGGTCATTTCACGGCCGACCACCACTTCGCCTTCGAGGCCGCCGAGTGGTACTGGCACTTCGTCGACGTGGTCTGGCTGCTGTTGTTCGTGCTCGTCTACTGGTTGTAGAAGACTGCCCTCCGGACGAGTCCGCCCACGCGCGTGCGGCTCTTCCTCCGGCTATCGCAGCCCGGTCGGCCTTATCCAACCCATCCAGTACGCGATGACGAGGAACGCGACGAGGCTTGCCGACAGCGCGACGCGCACCGCCAGCATCCGGACCATCCGTGTGCCGTGCCCGCGGTCGCGGTACAGGAAATACAGCGCCGAAAAAAGGCTGGCGACGACGGCGATAAGTCCGGCGACGACGATGATCTTCATGACGAACGGTGCTTCACGTTCCGAGTGTAGAGCAAGGATCGGACGATGCCAAACACCCTGAGCGCCGAGGTGACGCCTGCGCTCCGCCGCTTCCGCCCGCGCATGGTGCCGACCGTTGCGACGCTCGCCGCAGTCGCGACGTTCATTGCCGCAGGGCATTGGCAGCAGGGGCGCATGCACGAGAAGGAGGCGCTGCGCGCACGGCAGGATGCGATGGAGCACCTTGCGGCCATCTCGGTATCGATGCTCCCGCCCGCCTCGGACTGGTCCGAGCTGCGGTACCGCCCGGTCGTCGCCGCGGGCCGCTACGACGCGGGCCGGCAGATCCTGATCGACAACAAGGTGCACGACGGCCGCGCCGGATACGACGTGGTGACGCCGCTTGTGCTGGGCGATGGCCGCGTCGTGCTCGTCGACCGCGGGTGGGTTGCGCAAGGAGGCTCGCGCGCGAACCTCCCGGACGTGCCGCCGCCGGCAGGCGATGTCGTCGTCGAGGGGCGCCTCGCGATTCCGACCGCCGGCTATCTCGAGCTCGTTCCGGACGCGACCGCCGGCGCAATCTGGCAGAACCTCGACCCGGCCCGGTTCGCCGCCGCGACGGGCGTTGCCGTGCTGCCGGTCGTGATCGAGCAGACCGGCGCGTCGCTGCAGGCGGATGGCCTCCTGCGCGAGTGGCCGGCGCCGGATTTCGGGATCGAGAAGCACTGGGTCTACATGATGCAGTGGTATGCGTTCGCCGGACTTGCAGTCGCTCTGTGGCTCGTGCTCAATTTCCGCAATCGCGCGGACTCCCGCGATGCCTGACCTCGCGTCGCGTCCGACGCACAGACGCACCGCCGTCCAAACGCGCGGCAGGCGCACGCTGGTGCTGCTCGCTGCGGTATGCATCGCGCCGGTACTCGTTTCCTACGCGGTCTACTACGTGTTCCCGCGCAACGCCCACGTGAATTACGGAACGCTTCTGCCTACGGCGCCCGCGCCGGTGATCGAAGGCGTGGGGCCCGACGGCCGCGCATTCCACCTGGCGGACCTGCGGGGGCGCTGGGTGCTGCTGGTGGCGGATGCCGGGCGTTGCGACGCGACATGCGAACGCATGCTCTACGCGACGCGGCAGGCGCGAACGATGCAAGGCAGGGAGCAGGACCGCATCGTCTGCGTCCGGCTCGCGACCGGCGATGGGCCGCCCGGGGACGAGATGCTCGCGCAGCACCCGGGGCTCGTCGTGGTGCGGGTGAGCGCCGGCGCATTGGCGTCGCTCTCCGATGGCAGGCGCGGGATCTTCATCGTCGATCCGCTCGGCAACCTCGTGCTTTCCTATCCGGACGATCCGGACATCCGGGGCCTCGCGAACGATCTCGCCCGGCTGCTCCGGGCCTCGAGCATCGGCTAGGAGCCCGTCGGGCTTGCGCTCACGCATGCCTTCGGGCGCGCGCCTTGAACAGCGCCCGACTTCGCCGCCGTCGCATGCGCGACAGTAAGCCCGGCAGGCTCCCAGCCGCGGCCGCTTGCACGGTGCTAGAATTCGCCCTCGCCGCCCGCCGCGGCGATGCGACGCCTCGGATCGCATGGCACGGACTGATTCACGATGACCACGCTCGCCCTAGCAGAAGTCCGGTTCCGGCAATTCCTCGCGCTCGCCAAGCCGCGCGTCGTTTCGCTGATCGTCTTCGTCGCGATGATCGGCATGTTCCTCGCGGTGCCCGGGATCCCGCCCGCCGGGCCGGTCGTCTTCGGCACACTGGGCATTGCGCTGGTCGCCGGGGCCGCCGCGGCGATCAATTGCCTGGTCGAGCAGAAGATCGACGCGCTGATGGCGCGCACGCGCCGCCGACCGCTCCCCGCAGGCGAGATCACGTCGGGCTCGACGCTCGTGTTCGCCGTGCTCGTCGGCGGAACGGGTCTGCTGCTCCTCTATCGGCTCGTGAATCCGCTGACCATGTGGCTCACGCTCGCGACGTTCGTCGGCTACGCGATCGTCTACACGGTGCTCCTCAAGCCGGCAACGCCGCAGAACATCGTGATCGGCGGCGCGTCCGGCGCGATGCCGCCGGTGCTGGGCTGGGCGGCGGTCACCAACGACGTCGCGCCCGAGGCGCTGCTCCTGTTCCTGATCATCTTCGTATGGACGCCGCCGCATTTCTGGTCGCTCGCGCTCTATCGCGCCCAGGATTATGCGAAGGCCGGCCTGCCGATGCTCCCCGTGACCCATGGCCGTCGCTACACGCAGCTGATGATCGTGCTCTACACGGTGGTGCTGGTCGCGGTGAGCCTGCTGCCGTTCGCGGTGCGGATGAGCGGGCCGGCCTACCTCGCCGCCGCGCTGCTGCTGGGCGGAGTCTTCCTGCTCCATGCGGTGCAACTTTACCGCGACTACAGCGTCGAACTGGCGCGGGCCACGTTCAAGTACTCGATCTCCTATCTTGCGGCACTCTTCTCGGCGCTGCTCGTCGACCACTATCTCTGATGTCGCTGTGATGCGCGCCCTCGCGCGATTCGCCGTCGTCGCCATCGCGGCGCTCGCGGTCGCTGCCTGCGGACCGTCCGCGCCGAAGTTCAAGGCGTCCGACGTCACGGGAACCACGTACGGCCGGGACTTCCAGCTCACCGACCACACCGGCAAGCCTCGCACGCTCGCCGACTACCGCGGCAAGGCCGTCGTGCTGTTCTTCGGTTACACGCAGTGCCCCGACGTCTGCCCGACAACACTCTCCGAGCTCGCCGAGGCGATGAAGCGGCTGGGCCCCGATGCCAACCGCGTGCAGGTGCTGTTCGTGACGATCGACCCGGAGCGCGACACCCCTGCATTGCTCGCGCAATACGTGCCCGCATTCGACCCGCGCTTTGTCGGCCTCTACGGCGATGCCGAAGCGACGGCGCGCACCGCAAAGGAATTCAAGGTCCTCTACCAGAAGCAGCCGGGTCCGACGCCTTCCACTTACACGATGGATCATTCGGCCGGCACATTCATTTTCGATCCGCAGGGGCGGCTGCGCCTGTACGTCGGCTACGGGCAGGGGCCCGACGTGTTCGTGCACGACCTCAGGGAATTGCTGCACGCAACGGGTTGACGGCTCGCGGCCAAGAGGGCCGACGGCAGCGACCGCGGCACGGCACGACATCGCCCGCGAGCCGGCGCGCGGGATGAGCGGCGCGAGGGGTGCCGCTCAATCGAGCGCGACGGACGCGCAGTCGCATCCGGCAGTCAGAGAACGCCACGGCCTCGCTATTGCGACCTAGTCTCGATCAGCTCCAGCTTGTAGCCGTCCGGATCCTGCACGAAGGCAATGACTGTCGTGCCGCCCTTTACCGGCCCGGCCTCGCGCGTGACCGTCCCGCCTTTCGCCTTCACCGCCGCGCACGCGGCGGCTGCGTCGGGGACTTCGATTGCAACGTGGCCGAAGCCACTGCCGAGCTCATAGCGGTCGACGCCGTAGTTGTACGTGAGCTCGAGCACGGCGCCGTGCGCTTCGTCGTCGAAACCGACGAACGCGAGCGTGTACTTCTGCTCGGGGCGGTCGGTGGTGTGCAACAGGCGCATTCCCATCACCTGGGTATAGAAGTCGATCGATCGTTGCAGATCGCCGACGCGCAGCATCGTGTGCAGGATTCTCATCTTCGGGCCTCGTGTAACGTGATGCTCAGAATTCCACCATCTCGAAATCCTCCTTGCGCGCGCCGCATTCGGGGCACGTCCAGTTGGGCGGCACCTCCTCCCATTTCGTTCCGGGCGCAATGCCTTCGTCGGGCGCGCCGGCGGCCTCGTCGTAGATATAGCCGCAAATGAGGCACATGTACTTTTTCATCGGGGAAGGGACGTTGGAGTAAAATCGTCCAATTCTAGCAAGCCCCCTCCGCGCTGCGCGACGGCTGCATTTCGCGGGGCGGCACCGGCTGCGCGATGCCTTCCGACACCGATCCCGAATTTCCGCCACTGGTCCTCACCTTCGCCGCCACCGACCCGTCCGGTGGCGCCGGACTGCAGGCCGACATCCTGACGCTCGCGAGCATGGGCTGCCATCCGCTGTCGGTCGTCACCGCGATCACCGTGCAGGATACGATGGGCGTCGACGGCATGCAGGCGCTCGACGCCGAGTGGGTGACCGACCAGGCGCGGAGCCTCCTCGAAGACATGCGGGTCGATGCGTTCAAGGTCGGCGTTCTCGGCAGCGTCGAGGTCATCGCCGCGATCGCCGAAATCGTTTCCGACTATCCCGATGTGCCGCTGATCCTCGACCCCGTGCTTGCGTCGGGTCGCGGCGACGAATTCGCGACCGACGAGATGATCCATGCGCTGCGCGACCTCCTGTTGCCGCAGACGACGATCCTCACGCCGAACAGCATCGAGGCGCGGCGACTCGCCGAGGTCGACGAAGACGAGGACACCGCGCTCGCGACCTGCGCCGACAGGCTGATCGAAATGGGCGCGGAGTTCGTTCTCGTCACCGGCACGCACGAGGCGACGCCCGACGTCATCAATACGCTGTACGGCAAGAGCGGTGTCGTGCGCACGGACACGTGGCCGCGACTCGCCGGCAGCTATCACGGGTCCGGCTGCACGCTGGCCTCGGCGATCGCCGCGATGCTCGCCAACGGTCTCGAGCTGCCCGAGGCCGTGCGCGAAGCGCAGGACTACACGTGGCATACGCTGAAGAAGGCGTACCGTCCCGGGATGGGCCAGCATCTTCCCGATCGCCTGTTCTGGGCGCGCGAGGATGCGGATGCGCCTGCCGATACGACCCGCGCGCCGCGCGCCGCCGATGCCGGGCGCACCCACTGACGCGGCGATCGCATTGCGCCGCGCCCGCGCGCGGCGCATCGCCGGACTCTACGCGATCACGCCCGATCTCGCCGACGTCGGCGACCTCTCGGCGCGTGTCGCGGCCGCGCTCGCCGGCGGGGCCGCGGCGGTTCAGTATCGGAACAAGGCGGCCGATGCGCGGCGCCGGCGTGAGCAGGCGGTGGCGCTCGCGCGGATCCACGCCGCGCGCGGCGCGCTTTTCATCGTCAACGACGATCCCGCGCTTGCCGCGGAGGTGGGTGCCGACGGCGTGCACGTGGGCGAGGACGACGGCGGTGTCGCGAGGGCGCGCGAGATCGTCGGTGCGGATCGTATCGTCGGGCGTCTCGTGCTACAACGATTTCGCGCGTGCGCATGCCGCGCTCGCCGCCGGCGCCGACTACGTTGCGTTCGGCAGCTTCTTTCCGTCGCCCGTGAAACCCGACGCGCGCCGCGCCGACTTCGAGCTGCTCGAGCGAGCCCGAGGGTTCCCTGTGCCGGTGGTCGCGATCGGCGGGATTACGGCAGTCAACGCGCCGACGCTTTTCCGCGCCGGGGCCGATGCGGTCGCGGTGATCTCCGCGGTGTTCGACGCGCCCGACGTCGAAGCTGCGGCGAGCGCGATCGCCGCCGTCTTCCCCAAATCTCGATTTTCCCCCGAGCGAGCCTTGCACGAATGAGCGCGCCAACAAGCCGCAACGACGAACTCTTCGCCCGCGCCCAGCGAACCATTCCCGCCGGCGTCAACTCGCCGGTCCGCGCCTTCCGCTCCGTCGGCGGAACGCCGCGTTTCCTCGAGCGCGGCGAGGGCGCGTACGTCTTTGATGCCGATGGCAAGCGCTACATCGACTACGTCGGCTCATGGGGGCCGGCGATCGTCGGCCACGCGCATCCGGCCGTGGTGAAGGCCGTCGTCGACATCGCCCCGAAGGGCTTGTCGTTCGGCGCCCCGACCGAGATCGAGATCGAGATGGCCGAGACGCTCTGTCGGCTGTTGCCGTCGCTCGAGATGGTGCGCCTGGTGTCGTCGGGAACCGAGGCGACGATGTCCGCGTTGCGACTTGCCCGCGGCTACACGGGGCGCAGCAAGATCGTCAAGTTCGAGGGCTGCTATCACGGCCACGGCGACAGCCTGCTCGTGAAGGCGGGGTCCGGCGCGCTGACGTTCGGACAGCCCTCGTCGGCGGGCGTGCCGGCGGCGATCGCGAACGAGACGATCGTGCTGCCCTACAACGATCTGCCGGCGATCGAAGCGGCTTTCGCGAAGGAAGGCGAGCACATCGCCTGCATCATCGTCGAGCCGATCGCCGGCAACATGAACCTGATCCTGCCACGCGCGGGTTTCCTGCAGGGTTTGCGCGCCGTCTGCGACAAGCATGGCGCGGTACTTATCTTCGACGAGGTGATGACGGGCTTTCGCGTCCATCCGCGCGGCGTGCAGGGACTCGTTGGTGTCACGCCCGACCTGACGACGCTGGGCAAGGTCATCGGGGGTGGGATGCCCGTCGGTGCGTTCGGCGGCAGGCGCGCGATCATGGAACAGATCGCGCCGCTCGGCCCCGTTTATCAGGCGGGAACGCTGTCGGGCAATCCGGTCGCCGTCGCCGCGGGCCTGGCGACGTTGAAGCAAGTTCAGGCGCCGGGCTTCTACGAGGCGCTATCGGCGCGGACGAAATCGCTGACCGATGGCCTCGCGAGCGCCGCGAAGCGCGCCGGTGTCGAGTTCGCCGCACAATCGGCCGGCGGCATGTTCGGTGTCTATTTCGCCGCCGCGGTGCCCGACACCTACGACGCGATGATGGCCTGCGACAAATCGCGGTTCAACCGATTCTTCCATGCGATGCTCGACGCCGGCGTGTACTTCGCGCCGTCGGCGTTCGAGGCGGGATTCGTGTCGGCCGCGCACTCGGAGGCAGACGTCGCCGCAACTCTCGGACACGCCGAAGTCGCGTTCCGCGCGTTACGCTGACCCCGGCGCCACGCCGTTCGCCGCGGAGCAGCGTCTCCTCGCGCCGCGCGAGGGGTTCGCTTACGGAGGAAGCGCCAACCTCGAGTTTGCGTCGTCGATCTGCGCGATGACTCGGGCAATCCGCGCGGGATCGCACGATGACCGCACCTCGTCCTTGCTGCGCGAGGAAAAATACGCGCGCGCGCCCGCCAGCGCCGGCGTGAGCGGGGCGAGCGATTGGCGGTGTTTGGCCTCGAAGCGCAGGCGATACTCGTCCCAGCCCCGGTCATAGCTTCCAGTCGACTCGTGAATGAGCACGATGTCGCGACATACGGCGAGGCGAAAGCCTTGGCAAAAAGCGCGAAACGAGAAGTCGAGGTCGTAAAGATGGAAGCCATCAAACGTGCGCGCGTCGAACCCGACCGCGAGCGCCGCCTCCCGTTTCGCCGCAAGGAACACGCCGTCGAGTGCCTGGATCCCGCCTACGGAAATGGCGGCACCCCCGAGCAACGCAGTCGCCCATCCGCCGCGCTCGGGGTCCGGGGAGGAAATCAGGGTGAATACGTAAGGGTCGCCCGCTGCCGCCCATTTCCCGGCTACCACACGCGTGGTGCCGGCGACTCCGACCAGGTCGAACTCGGTCAGGTGTGCCCGCAGCAATGAACCCAGATCGGCGTTGAGAATCTCGATGTCGTCGTGCGACAGCACGATATAGCGCCCCGTCGCGCGCGCCAGGCCGCGATTGTAGGCCTCGGCAAGAGACGCCGCGTCGTGAATGGCGATCATCTCCCAGCGGGCGCGGGCGAGAGCGCGGGCGAAGCTTGTTGAGACGGCCGCGAACTTTCGGGGATCGATGCTGCAGACGATCACCGAGAATTCGAGGTCGGCGGATTCGGGACAGGAGCCGGGACTCATTGAGGCACGCCGATTCGCGGCACGTTACGCGGCCCGGGCACCGCCATTTCTGACGCGCTGAGGGAACTGCGGCGTGCGAATGCGATCTGCGTCATGGCGGGCCGCCAGGCAAGTGCTTGATCGTCGCGGGCCGGTGCCAAGGAACGGCCGGAAGTCGTCGGGGGTCGGCGACATTTTAGCGTGGGGGCGTCGTGCGTCGACGACAGATTGCGAGAAGAATCGTTCGCAACACCTTGATTCATGCGGCTCTCCGACGGTCTTGGAGGTGATCGCTGTGCTATCATCAAAAGCCCTTTTTTGCATGTTTCGGGTCGCACCCATCGCGTGGACACCCCTGCCAGAAAACGTCTCGGCGAGATCCTGATCGAGCGCGGCAAGCTCGACGCCGCCGGTCTCGAGCGCGCGTTGCGGCTGCAGCAGGAATCCGGCGAAAAGCTCGGTGCACTGCTCGTGACGCTCGGCGTATGCGCCCAGCGCGACGTGACCGAGGCCCTCGCAGCACAGCTTTCGCTGCCGCTCGTCGATGCCGCCGGCTACCCGGAATTCCCGATCCTCGAGGAACGCATCTCCGCACGTTTCCTGCGCGAAGCGCGAGCGCTGCCGGTCAAGGAGGACGAGCAGGAGTTGGCGCTCGCGATGGCCGACCCCACCGACGAGTACACGATCGGCGCGTTCCGCATGGTGACCGGCCGCGACGTGAAGCCGATGGTCGCGATACCTTCGGAGCTCGAAGCGGCGCTCGAGCGACTCTACGGCACGGGTCGCTCGGCGGTCGGGCAGATCATCGGCGACGTCGAGCAGCGCGGCGACGACCTCGCCTTCGATGCCGACGTCCAGCAGCTGAAAGATTTGGCCGCCGAGGCGCCGGTGATCCGGCTCGTCTCGCTCATCATCACCAACGCGCTCGACGTGCGCGCGTCCGACATCCACATCGAACCGTTCGAGAATCGCCTCGTCGTTCGCTATCGGATCGACGGCGTGCTGCACGAGGTCGAGTCGCCGCCCCGCCGCTTCTCGGCCGCGGTGATTTCGCGCGTCAAGATCATGGCGAACCTCGACATCGCCGAGCGGCGGCTGCCGCAGGATGGACGGATCCGACTGCGCGTGCAGGGGAAGGAAATCGATCTCCGCGTGTCGACTGTGCCAACGATGCACGGCGAGTCGGTCGTCATGCGGATCCTCGACAAGGGGGGCGTCGCGCTCAACTTCCAGCGGCTGGGCTTCGAAGACGACACGCTGAAGGTGTTCCTGAAAGTGCTGCTCGAGCCGCACGGCATCCTGCTCGTCACCGGACCCACGGGCTCCGGGAAGACGACCACGCTCTATACGGCGCTCGAGAAGCTCAATCAGCCCGACGTGAAGATCCTCACCGTCGAGGATCCCGTCGAGTATCAGATGCCGGGAATCAACCAGATCCAGGTCAAGCCGCAGATCGACCTCACGTTCGCCAATGCATTGCGCTCGATCGTGCGGCAGGACCCGGACGTGATCATGATCGGCGAGATCCGCGATCTCGAGACCGCGGAGATCGCCGTCCAGTCGGCGCTCACGGGCCACCTCGTGCTCTCCACCGTGCACACGAACGACGCACCGTCGACGGTGAACCGCCTGCTCGACATGGGGATCGAGGACTACCTGCTCACGTCGACCGTCATCGGCATCCTCGCGCAACGGCTCGTGCGCACGCTCTGCGAGCAGTGCAAGGAACCCTATACCGCGCTGCCGGAATTGGTCGACGAGCTCGGACTATCCCGTTTCAGCACCAGCAAGGAAATCACGCTCTACCATCCGAAAGGCTGCCCGAATTGCGCGCAGACCGGCTACTCGGGCCGGATCAGCATCCTGGAGATGCTGCCGATCACCGACCCGCTGCGCAGCCTCGTGATGAAGCATGCGATTTCGACCGACCTGCGCAACGAGGCGATCCGCGAGGGGATGGTGACGATGTACGAGGACGGCCTGCGCAAGGCGGTCCGCGGCATTACGACATTCGAGGAAGTGCTGCGCGTCACCCGCGAGAAGTGAACGGCGCCCGACTCGCTTCCGCTCCATGACCCAACTCCATCCGCGGCACATCTACTCGGTCCATTTCGACATCGTCCACGGCTGCCAGCTGCGCTGCGTCGGCTGCCCGAATTCGACGCTCGAGCCCAAGGTCCAGCGGATCGCGGTCGAGGACTTCGCGCTGTGCCTGTCGCATATCGACGTCGAGCGCATCCACACGCTGCGGCTGTTCAACTTCGGCGAACCGCTGCTGCACCGGCAGCTGGCCGCCGTCGTCGCCGAGATTCCGAAACAGCGCTGGCGCGTGTCGGTCGTCGAGATCTCGACCAACGCGCAATGGGTCGACTGGGACGATTTCGCGGAGATGCTGCAGCAGGAGGTCGTGAACCGGCTGGTCGTCTCCTGCGACGGCGACGCCTCGCCCGAATCCTACGAGCGGCTGCGACCGCCGTCGGAATGGGGAAAGCTGATCGAGTTCCTCGAGCGCGCCGCGGCCCTGCGCGATCGCTATGCGCCGGCGCTGCAGCTTGCGACGCGAACGGTGGTCGAGACGCGCGAGGACGCGCGGCGATGGGAAGAGGTCCTGCGCCCGCGCGGCTGGGCGCCCGAATTCCGCCGCTGGATGGCCCTTCCGGGAGCGAAGGAGAACCGGACCGGCCGCGCGGTGCTGGCCCCTCGCGGTCCGTGCGTGTTCCTGGCCGATGCGAGCGAGTACGCGAGCCATCCGTGGAATGGCGAAATCAATCTGCTCTACGTCGATGCCGATGGCACCGTGGTTCCGTGCTGCATGCACCCGCAGGCGGGGGTGTTCGGCAATCTGAAGCAGCAGAAGTACAGCGAGATCCTGAATGGCGACGCGCGCCGCCGGATGAAGGACGCCATGCGGACGAACCGCGCGGCGATGCCGGTGTGCGGCACCTGCGACGTGGGTCCGGTCGGCAACGAGGGCGAGTCGTTCTGGAGCCCGCTCACGTTCTGGAGCGCCGGCAAGAGTGAATTGCCCGAGCGGTGAGGTAGGCGAGGATGCCCGTATTTCGTTACAAGGCGGTCAATGCATCGGGCGATGTCGCCGTCGGTGAGCTCGACGCCGCCAATGAATCCGAGATCGTCGACCGGTTGCGCGACCAGGGCCTGCTGCCGATGCAGGTCGCCCGGGCCGCCGCCGCGAAGGGGTCCGCCGCGGGCACGGCGGCAGCTGGCCGCGATGGCGCGCGCCGCCGGTTCTTTGTGCCGAAGCGCGTTACGCGCGACCACCTGCTCGCGATCACCCGCGAGCTTGCCACGCTCCTCCGCGCCGGGCTTCCCCTCGATCGCGCGCTCGAAATCCTGATTGGCCTTGCCGAAACGCCGCCCGTCGAGGCGCTGCTCCAAGGCATCCGCGACGACGTGCGCGGCGGCAAGTCGCTGTCGCAGGCGCTCGATGCGCGGCGCGACGTCTTCTCGCGGTTCTACGTCAACATCATGCGTGCCGGCGAGGCGGGCGGCGCGCTCGGCACCGTGCTCACGCGCCTCGCCGACACGATGGAGCGCAACAAGGAACTGCGCGAGAGCGTGATTTCTGCGCTCATCTATCCGACGATCCTCATCGGCGTCGCGGTGATATCGCTGATGGTGATCGTGGCCTACGTCGTCCCGCAGTTCGAGCAGGTGTTCGCCCAGTCGGGTAAGGCGCTGCCGCTGCCCACCCAGATCGTCATTTTCGTCGGGACCGGCGTGAAGCAGTGGTGGTGGGCGATCGCCGCGCTCGCCGTGCTCCTCGTCGCCTGGATGCGCCGGCGGCTGCGCGATCCCGTCATCCGCAACCGCTGGGATGCGCGGGTGCTCCGTTGGCCGCTGATCGGCGACGTCGTGACCAAGGTCGAGACGGCGCGGTTCGCGCGCACGCTCGCGACGCTGCTCGGCAACGGCGTCACGCTGCTCGGAGGCATCGCGATCGTCAGGGACACGCTCGGCAACAGCGTGCTCGCGAACGCGCTCGACGGGGTTGTCGCGCGGCTGCGGGAAGGCAAGGGGTTTGCCCGACCGCTCGGCGAAACGGGCCTCTATCCCAAGCTCGCCGTGCAGATGATCCTGGTCGGCGAGGAATCGGGCAAGCTCGAGGAGATGCTGAACCGGGTCGCCGAGGTTTACGACCGCGAAGTGGCGCTTGCGCTCAAGCGCTTCCTCGCGGTGCTGGAGCCCGCGCTGATCCTGTCGCTCGCGGTGCTGATCCTCTGCATCGTGCTGTCGATCCTGATGGGCGTCATGGGAATGAGCGAACTTGTCCAGTGAGGCCTGTCTAAATAGTCCTTGCGCCGCGTGCAGGTATTGATGCGGCGCTGTAGCGAACAAACGCGGGAGAATCGCAATGGCCGGGCGCGCAACGAAGCGATACGTCGAAAGAGGCATGACCCTGATCGAGATCCTGGTCGTGCTCGTGCTGCTCGCGGTGATCATGAGCGTCGTCGCCGGCAACTACATCGGGCGCGGCGAGAAGGCCAAGGCCGACGCCGCCAGGATCGAGATCGGCCAGATCAGCCAGACACTCGACCTCTACAAGCTCGAGATCGGCCGTTATCCGACTACCCAGGAGGGCCTGCAGGCGCTGATCACGGCGCCCGCCGGGGTCACCAACTGGAACGGCCCGTACTGGAAGAAATCGTCGGTGCCCAAGGACCCGTGGGGCAACGAGTACAAGTACCAGTCGCCCGCTTCGAACGCGCCGTACGAGATCATCTCGCTCGGCGCCGACGGCAAGGAAGGGGGCGAAGGAACCAACAAGGACATCAGCAGCAGCTCGCAATGACGCGTCGACGGCCCCACTTTCGCGCAGCTTCGCTCGGCGTTCCGCGACCGCGGCAGCGTGGCATGACGCTGCTCGAGATCCTGATCGTGCTGTCGATCATGGCGATCGTTGCCGGGTTCGTCATTCCGATGTTCGGCAGCGGAGTGTCGAGCACCGCGTTGAAGAGCGCGGCGCGCCAGGTCGCCGCCGGACTGCGCCTCGCGCGAAGCGAAGCGGTGGCCACGCGCCGCGATACGCGCGTCGTGCTCGACCTCGAGCACCGCACGTTCCAGGTCGAGCCGGACGCGCGGATTCACGCGTTGCCGCGCGAGCTCGAGCTGAAGCTCTACACCGCGCAGAGCGACCTCGTCTCCGACCGCGTGGGTGCGATTCGCTTCTTCCCCGACGGTGGTTCCAACGGCGGACGGATCACGCTCGCGGCGGGTCAGCGCAAGTACGATGTCGACATCGACTGGCTCACCGGTCGCGTTTCGATTCTCGACTGACCGGCGTGTCGATGCCAACCCGCAAATCCGACGAGACGAGGCGCCAGCGCGGGTTTTCGCTGCTCGAGGTGCTGGTTGCGTTCGTGATCCTCTCTCTCGTCGCCACCGCGCTTTTCCGGCTGTTTTCGGGCGCGCTCAACAACGCTTCGGCGGCGGACGACTACAGCCGCGCGGTCCTGGTCGCGGAAAGCGTGCTCGCGGAGACCGCGGCGGCACAGCCGCTGCGCGAACGCACCGGGCAGGGCACGGCGGACGACGGGCGCATCGAGTGGACGGCGCGCGTCGAGCCCTATGTCGCGCCCGACGTGAGCCCCGATGTCGAGCGCGCGTCGGAATCCATGAACGTGCGTCTCTATCGCGTGAGCGTCGACGTGACGTTTCCGTCGCCGGCCGGCGGCAGACGAACGCTCGCGCTCGCGACGACGCGCCTCGGCGCGAAGGACGTGCGATGAGGATGGGCCCCCACGCTTGCGGCTTGCGCCGCTGCGCTGCCCCCCGAGGGGGAGCAATTCGCGCCTTGGGGCCGCCCGGCGGCGCGAATGCGCGCATTCACCCGGTGGCGCAGGCTCGCGCGCGACGGATCGCCGGCTTCACACTGGTCGAGCTCGTCGTCGCGCTCGCCCTGCTCGCCCTGATGTCGGCGGTGATGTTCGGATCGCTGTCGATGGCGGGAAGGACGTGGGACGGCGGCGAGACGAAGGTCGGTGAGGTGTCGGCGATGCGCCAGGCGCAGGAATTCCTGCGCGAACAGCTTTCGGCGGAATACCCGCTGCGGCTGCGCAAGGTCGCGGAACTGCCCATGCTGTTTGCCGGCGAGCGCGACGAGCTGCGCTACACTGCCGCGCTGCCGCCGCGCGTGGTCGATGGCGGCGTCTACTACTTTCGCCTTGCCGTGGCGAAATCCGGCGACAAGTCGCAGCTGATCCTCGAGCGGGTGATCCCGGACGCGAGCGCCTTGCAGGAACCGGAGTTTCGCGACGCCGAGCATTCGGTGCTGGCCGACGGCATCGCCGAATTGCACGTTTCGTATTTCGGCCGCGATCCCGACGCCGCCGACACCGATGCGCCGACGTGGCGCGACCGCTGGAGCGATCGGCAGCGGCTGCCGCTCCTCGTGCGCATCGAAGTGCAGCCCGAGAAAGGCGCCCCGTGGCCGGTCCTCGTCGTCGAGCCGCGGCGTGCGCCGGAAGCCGGATGCCCCTCGTACGATCCGGCGCGCAATCGCTGCGGGAGCGTGGGCTGATGCGCGCGGCGTGCCCTCCGCCGCGTGAGACCGGCATCGCGCTGATCGCGGTGCTGTGGCTCACCGTGCTGCTGACGGTGGTCGCGAGCGGCTTCGCGTATTCGATGCGCGGCGAAGCGCTCGCGGCACGCAACGCGCTGTCGCTCGCGCAAGCCCGCGCCGCCGCCGACGGCGCCGTCGAAAGGGCGGCGTTCGAGCTTTCGCGCCCGCGTAACATCGCCGATGTGTGGCAACCGGACGGCGTCGCGCACGCGTGGCAGGACGGCGATGCGCGGCTCACCGTCACCGCGGTGGACGAGGCGGCCCGCATCGACGTCAACGCGGCCCCCGAGCCGCTGCTGAAGGGTCTGCTGCAGAACGTCGGCGGACTCGATGCCGACACCGCCCAACACGTCGTCGAGGCGATCGAGGACTGGCGCGACGCGGACGACTTGAAGCGCCCGAACGGGGCCGAGGACGCCGATTATCGCGCGGCCGGGCGCAAGTACGGCCCCGCCAATGCGTCATTCAGCGCCGTCGGCGAGTTGCAGCGGGTGCTCGGCGTGACGCCGGGATTGATGGCGCGGATCGCCGACGATCTCACCGTCTACTCGTGGCAGCCGGCGATCAACACGGCGACGGCTTCGCGCGACGTGCTGCTTGCGCTGCCGAATGTGACGCCCGAGATCGTCGACGCCTTTCTCGCGCAGCGCAGCGACGCTCTCGCGAACAAGCTGCCGGTGCCGCCGCTGCCTCAGGCCACGGGATTCGCGGTCGGTGCCACCCCGGTTTGGCGAATCCACGCCGAAGCGACGATGGCGGATGGGGTAACCTTCGTCCGCGATGCGGTCGTGCGGCCGTCCGTTGACCCGCGGCGCCCGCTCATCGCGCTCTTGTGGCAGGAAGGCGCGCGCGCGCCGCTGCCGGAACCCGTCACCGCCGCCGGAAATGCGGCGCCCGACTCTTATGAACCACGCACTCGCTGATTCCTGGCATTGGCTGCGCGGACTCGCGCACCGCTACGAGCTGCCGACGTTCTGGCGCTGGTGGCTGGGCGAGCTCGCCCCGCTCGTGCCGGCGGCGCCGCGGGCGGCGCTCAAGCGTCGGCGACTGCGACCGCTGCTCGCTTTCGGTACCGACGCCGCAGTGCTCTGGGAGCCGCGGCTCGTCAACGGTACGCTGGGATTCGGCGAGTCGGCGCGGATTCCGCTTGCGGGCGACCCGGCAGCGACGCTGCAGGCAGGCCGCGCGGCGATCGACGCGCTGCCCCGTCGCGCCTACGGCGGGGCGGTCGCGGCAGCCAAGGTCGTGATCGCGTTGCCGCCGGGCCAGGTGTTGCGCAAACGGCTCACGCTGCCCGCGGCGGTCGAGCAGGACCTGCACCAGGCGCTCGCCTACGATCTCGACCGGCATACGCCATTCAAGCCGGACGAGCTCTACTTCGACGCTGCGGTCGTCTCGCGCGACTCGCAAAGGAAGGAGATCGGCGTCGACTGGGCGGCCGCTCTGAAGAGCGCTGTCGACCACGCGCGGCGGCAAGCGGAGAACTGGGGCGCGGTGGTCGTGGCGGTGACGCCCGACGTACCGGGCAGCACCGGCCCGGCAATGACTGCGGCGTCGAAGCTCAACCTGCTGCCGCAAGCGACGCGGCAGGACGAAGCATGGTGGCGCCGCTGGCAGTTGTGGGCGCCCCTCGCTGCGCTCGGCGTGGCCGCGCTGATCGCGGTCTTGCTGCCGATCTGGCAGAAGCGCGACTACGCGATCTCGCTCTCGCGCATCGCCGAGCAGGCGCGGGCGCAGGCCGACGCCGCGAGCGCGCTGCGGCAGAAGCTCGAAACGATGGTCGACGACTACAATTACGTGCTGGGCAGGAAATACGCCTTTCCGAGCGCGGTCCAGATCGTCGACGACGTGACGAAAGTCATGCCCGACGACACGTGGCTCACGCAGTTCGAGCTCAAGAACCAGACCAAGGGTAAGGACCTGCACCGCGAAATGCTGCTGCGGGGCGAATCGGCTAACGCCGGTCGTCTCGTGACGCTGCTCGAGGATACGAAACTCTTCACCGACGCCGCACCGCGCTCGCCTACGACCAAGATCCAGCCCGGCCCGGGCGAGATCTTCGACCTGGGCGCGCAACTGGTTCCCGCCGCGGCTCCGCAGGCGCTGCAACTCGCGAGTGGGCCTGCCACCGAGGCGTCACCGTCGCCCGCTGTGCCAGGAGCCGCAGCCCCCGCCGCTTCCGCACCGCCCGCCCCTGCGCCTGCGGCGACGGCACCCGTACCCGCTGCACCGCCGCCGGCCACCGGGGCCGCACCGGCGGCGCAAGCGCCGCCCACACCCCTTGCGCAGCCCCCTGCCGGATCGGCACCCGCAACGCCGTCCGGCGCGCCGGCAGCTGCGGCGCCGCCGGCGCCGGGGACCGGGCTTCGCGTTGCCGCCCCGGGCGAGGGTCCAGGCGTGCCGTCCGTCCTCTTGGCGCCGGGCGCCGGACCCGCGCACCCGCCGCCATCTCCGGCAGGGGCGCCCGTAAGCGCTCCTGCGGGAAGCAAGGCGCCATGATCGCGACGCTCACCCGACTGCCTGCGAAGCAGCAGCGCGCCCTCGCCGTCGCGCTGCTGGTCGTCGCGGTCGCGCTGGCCCTCTCGATCGTGCTGCTGCCGGTCGTGCTCCTGCACAAGCACTACGCCGATGGGATCGCTGTGCTCGACGAGCGGCTCGAAACCTATCGCCGCGTTGCGGCGCAGGCGCCTGAATACCGGAAGGCGCTCGAGGGCATGCGCGCGAAGGACACGCACCGCTTCTTCCTCAAGAATACTGCGCCGAACCTGGCCGGCGCGGAGCTGCAGGAGACGGTGCGCGCCGCGATTGAAAGCAACGGCGGTCGGATCACCACGAGCCAGAACCAGGCACCCAAGGATGACGGCCGCTTCCGCCAGATAGGGGTCAACGTCCAGTTCTTCGCGACCACGCCGAATCTGCAAAAGGTGCTCTACGCGCTCGAGACGCAGCAGCCGTATCTCATCGTCGACAACATGACATTGCGCCCATTAAATGCGTTCCGCGGCTTCAGACCCGCGCCGGGGCAGGAGCCGGAGGTCAATGTCCAGCTCGACGTGATCGGCTATGCCTTCGCCGAGGGTGAGAAGAAGTAGGAGGCGATCGGTGAACGCTTTAACGCTACGTGCCCGCGCCGCCCTGTGGTGGCTCGCCCCGCTCGCCGTGCTGGCGATCCTGATCGGTTGGGAAGCGGGCTGGGGCAGCGGGTTCCGGCTGCAGCCGCCAGCTCCCGCGACGGCAGCTCCCAAACCCGTCGTGATGACGCTGATGCCCGAGTACGGGATCGCAGGGGGTATCGCGGCGCGTACCGAGACGGTGGCGCGAACGCTTTTCAATCCGACGCGCCGGCAGGCCGCCGCCGTTGCCGACGCGTCGAAGGCGCGCATGCAGCGGGGCCAGTTCGCGCTGACCGGCACAACGGTGATCGACGGGAAGAGCACCGCGTTCCTGCGCGAGACCGCCGGCGGCAAGTCGCGCCGCGTCCACCAGGGCGAAGTCATCAACGGGCTCACAGTGACCGAGGTCAGGCCCGACCGGGTGAGACTCGTGCTGGGCGACGAAACGGAGGAGCTCGTGCTGCGCGTCGCGACGAATCCACACCCGACGACGCCGGCGGGGATGCCGGTTCCCGTACCCGCGGCCCCCGGGGTGCCGCCGCCTGCAGCGGGGGTCCCCCAGCCGACGCCCCAGCCCGCCGCGGCGAGCGATGCCACCCAGTCGCTCGCGGCGCGACGCGCCGCCGCACGCGCCGCGGCAAATGCGGCACAGCATCCTACGCAGCCGCCAGGAGTGGCGCCTCCTAGCGCGCCGACGCCGATTCCGACAAACACGGCCCCGCCCGCCACCGGGGCGCCCGCAGCCTCGCCGGACCCCGCGTGGCTCGACATGTATCGACGCTATGCGCAGCCCGTTCAGCCGCTCGTCCCGAAATGATCCCCTTACAGGCCCCCTGCGATAATGCGCGGCCGCTGCGCGCTGCCCGAGTTCGCGCTCGCCGCCATTCGGGCAGCCGCAATGCCGAACGCCCGCCGATTGGAAAACAACAAATGCCGATGAATCCATCTTTGCGCGGAGCACTCGTTTGCATGCTTCCGCTCCTCCTCGCCGCCTGCGCCTCCGAGCCTACGACGCCCGTCGCCGCGGGAGCGCAGTCCAAGCCGGTGCAAGCGCCCAAGGGCGCACAGCCGATGTCGCCCTCGCCGGCGATGGCCGACGCCGCGCAGCGGGCGCTGGAGCCCGGGCTGCCCACAGCCGAGGAAAAGGCGCGGATCTTCAAAGGCACCGGCGTCCTCGTCAAGGGCCAGCAGGCGGGGGGCACGCTGCCGCCCGGCCCGCCCGTACAGCCGGCCGGCGGCGGCGTCGTCCTCAATTTCGAAGGCGCCGACCTGCGCGAAGTCGTTCGCAACATCCTGGGCGACATCCTCAACGAGAGCTACACGATCGACGCGTCGGTCGGCGGCACGGTGACCATCCGTACCTCGTCCGGCATTCCGCGCGATGCGCTGCCGGCGACGCTCGAGATGTTGCTGCGGATGAATGGCGCGGCGATGGTCAGGGATTCGGGGATCTACAAGATCGTGCCGCAGGCCGCCGCGGTCCGCGGCAACATCACCCCGCAGCTCGGCAATTCGTCGCGCGCGCTGCCGCCGGGATTTTCGGTGCAGATCGTTCCGCTGCGCTACGTCGGCGTGCGGGAGATGATGCGCATTCTCGAGCCGTTCGTCCGCGACGCCACCGCGGTGCGGCCCGATGAGTTGCGCAACCTGCTCGTGCTCGCCGGAACCGAGCAGGAGTTGAAGCATCTGGTCGACACGATCGACATGTTCGACGTCGACTGGATGTCCGGAATGTCGGTCGGCTTGTTCACGCTGCAGAACGCCGACGTGAAGGCGGTCGGCCAGGAGCTCGACAAGGCGATCGGCGACAAGGCCTTGAGCCCTCTGACCGGGATCCTGCGCATCATCCCGATCGAGCGGCTGAACGCGCTGTTGGTGATCACCCCGCAACCCGCGTATCTCGACGAAGCGAAGAAATGGATCGCGCGCCTCGATCAGGGCGGCGGCGGCGAGGGGCCGCGCTTCTATGTCTACAACCTGCAGAACCAGCGCGCCGAGAAGCTCGGGCCGTTGCTCACGCAGGCGTTCACGGGCCGCGGCGCGCCGGCGGGCCCCACCCCGCCCCCCACCGTCGCGCCCGGCACGCCCGCCGGCACGATCGTGAGCCCACCTCAGTTCCAGCAGCAGCCGACCATCTCCCAGCCCACGATCCAGCTGATCGCACCGCCGGCGCCGACCCCGGCGGCCGCGGCCGGCGCGGGCGGCCTCGCCGTCGTGCGCAACATCCAGGTCGTTCCCGACAAGGACAACAACACGCTGCTGATCGTCGCCACGCCGGTCGAGTACACGGTGATCGAGGCCGCGCTCAAGAAACTCGACGTGCCCTCGCGGCAGGTGGCCATCGAGGTGACGATCGCCTCGGTGACGTTGACCGACGAACTCGACTTCGGCGTCGAGTGGCTGTTCAAGGGCGGCGCGCCGTCGGGGCGCGGCGCGGGCGGGCTGCTCACGCGCTCCACGCCGTTCAACCCCGGTGTTCCCCCCGCGGCGGGTGCGGGAGCGAACAGTCCCATTCTGTCGCTCGCGCAGGGCTTTACCTACATCATCAACAACGCGAACTTTCCCGGCGGCGTCCAGGCAGCGCTGCACCTGCTCGACTCGTACGGCGACACCAAGGTCATCGCGAACCCGCACTTAGCCGCGCTCGACAACCAGAAAGCGACGATCAAGGCCGGCAACAAGATCCCGATCAACCAGCAGAGTATCGTCGGCAGCACCACCAACGTGGTGACGACGACGTCGCAATACATCGACACCGGCGTGCTGCTGCAGGTGACGCCGCACATCAATCAGGGCGGGCTCGTCACGCTCGACGTGGAAGCCGAGGTGAGCGATCCCGGCAACCGCGGCCGCCGGTGAAGCGCCGCCGATCAATACGCGTTCGGTGCAGACGATCCTCAACGTCCAGTCGGGCCAGACGATGGTGATGGGCGGTCTCATCGGCGAGACTCGGGGGAACACTTCGAACGGACTGCCGCTGATCTCGAGGATCCCGATCATCGGCGGTCTTTTCGGCGATCAGGCGCTCACCAAGAACCGCAGCGAGCTCGTCATGTTCATTACGCCGCGGGTCGTCGAAGGCGAAATGGACATGAAAGGCATTATTGAGGACCTGCGTCGGCGGATGGAGAAGATCGACGATTCATTCAACGTCTTTACGAAGGCGCAGCTGCCGTCGCCTGCGGCAAACCCAGGAAAACCATAGAGGTTTTCCGCCAGCGTCGCCGAATGGCGACAAGAAAACGTCGCCAAACCCCGACATTTCGTTGTTGTGCCCGCGCAACGGAAATTTGGGCCATTCGCAATCATGGAAAACGGCGTTGACGATGCCGGAAGCATTAGCTAGGCTTGATTTGAGGATTGCGGCGCCGCAGACGGGTCGGGTCAGGGTTGGGCGGTCCTCGGCAATTGCGTTGCGGCGCCTCACCTGTTTTCACTCAGGGGCAATCCAGATGGTTGAGCAAGGTTTCGGGTCGCGGGACATCCGCGCACGTAGGTTTTGGTTGTTCGCGCGGTTGCGTGGGTGTCGTGGCGCTCGTTGTGGCGGCAGGTTGCGCGACGATGGGCAACATCACCAAGGACTCCCCGCCCGAGGTCAAGCGCGAGGCGGTCACTGAACGCGTCAACGCCCGGTGGGCGGCCCTGATCGGGGGCGACATGGACACCGCGTACACGTTCCTGAGCCCGGCCTCGAAAGCGGTTACATCGCTGGCGGCCTACAAGGCGCAGGCAAGGGGGAGGGGGTTCCGGCAAGCCAAGATCGAGAAAGTCGATTGCGAGGCCGAAGCGTGCCAAGTGACGCTGACGGTGGTTTACGACCACCCGAAGATGAAAGGGATTCCGACGCTGGACCACGAAACCTGGGTAATCGACGAAGGACAAGTCTGGTACGTCTGGCGCTAGACCGGCGACCGTTGCAATTTTTCCACAGGGGGGCTTTCGAGCGGAATTGAAATCGTTTGGACAAGACGGGCAAGCTGTAATAAGATTCGCACGCTGTTGGTTCTAAAGTGATCACTTTAAATCGCAATCGCAAACACAGGAGTCATCACCAACCATGAACACGTTCAACAAAAAGTCGCTATACACCGCGATCGCGGGTCTGAGCGCACTGGGCGTGACGGGAGTCGCGGAAGCGGTCCACGTCAACCCGGACGGTCTGGGCCAGGTCCTGATCTATCCGTACTACACGGCCCGCCAGACGCCGGCCACTGCGCAGTTTCCCAACGCGCAGTACAACACGCTGCTGTCGGTCGTCAACTCGACCGCCTCGGCGAAGGCCGTCAAGGTCCGCTTCCTGGAAAGCGTGGACTCCCGCGAAGTGCTGGACTTCAACTTGTACCTGTCGCACAACGACGTCTGGACGGCCGGTGTCGTTCCGACGAGCGATGGCGCCGGTTTCGTCACTTACGACAAGTCCTGCACCACGCCGGCACTGACGGCCGGCACCGTGTATCCGTTCTCGGCGTCGCAGTTCAGCGGCTCGAACAACGACGGTGGAGACTCGTCGCTCGACCGCACGCGCGAGGGCTACATCGAAATCATCGAAATGGGTGATATCTCGACCCTCGCCTTCGTCGCCGACGTAACGCACGTTGCCGGCGTTCCGAAGTGCGCGATCATCAACGGAATCGTGGCGACGGATACGGTGGTCGGGTAGCGGCGGCCTGTTCGGCGACCTGACGATCATCAACGTCAACGCTACCGCGGAAACCGCTGCGGATGCCGTCGCGCTCGACGCGTTCAACACGCTCGGCACCCTGTGGAATCCTCCGGCCACGATCCAGCCGACGCTCGCGTCGGGTAACGTGACGCAATCCGAAACGTTCAAGGCTGGTGCAGTGGTCACGGCGACGTGGACGCGAAGCATCGACGCGGTCAGCGCCGCGATGATGCACGATACCGTGATGAACGAGTACATCCTCGACTCGGGCACGAAGTCGGGTACCGATTGGGTCCTGACCTATCCGACCAAGCGCTACTATTACAATGCCGACGGCACGTTGATCGGCTCCGGTGTCGGACCGCCGCCGCAGCTGTTCCAACGCAACTTCGTAGCGGGCGTTGCCTGCGACGATGTGGGCATCCAGTTCTGGGACCGCGAAGAGCAGGTCGCGGCCGGACCGGCGCCGTCGTTCTCGCCGCCGCTGCCTGGCTCGCCGCCCTCGGCACTGTGCTACGAGGCGAACATCGTCACGTTCAACAATACGAACGTGTTCAGCTCGGCGCACAGCCGCAACATCAACGTCGGCACGTTCCAGGATGGCTGGGCGCGCCTCAACCTGGTGGGTGGCGTCTTGACCCCCGGGGTTCACCAGCTGATCTCCACGGGGGCCCAGACGTTCAACGGCCTGCCGGTCGTCGGCTTCGCGACGGCGACGTTCTTCAATGGCACACTGGGCGTGTGCGTGAACCCACCGCCACCCGGAGGTTGCGTCTTCACGCAATCGGCCTACGGCGGCAGCTACAAGCACAAGACGACGAGCAACTAAGCAGCCGCGTCGATGCAGCACGGAAGGGCGGGATTCGTTCCCGCCCTTTTTTTGACGGGCGCTAGGCTTGGCCCCGGCATGCGCGCCCGGGGATGGCACGCATTTCGCTTCATCGTGAGCGCGCAGACGCGGGCGACCGATCGGAAGGTCCGACCCGCCTGACGCGCGGATCGGATTTCCCCTCTATAAAAGAGCGGGTTTTTGGGCTATAATTGCCTGGTTTTCGCAAGGCCTCATGGCAATGCGAGCATTTGGTCAGACGAGGGAGCGCATTATGACGAGGTCATCGATTCGAACGCTGCTGGCTGGCCTGGCCGGCGCACTTGCGCTTTGCGTCTCTGTCCCGCTGTTCGCGCAGACGGGAACCACCGTCACGATCAGCGGAGTCGCCTGCGCGCAGTGGAGTTTGACGGGTGCCGCACCCAATATTGCTCTGACGTGCGTGTCCAGCACCGGCGCCTCGACCGCGCCGGTCTGCACGGTCCAGGGCGCGACGACCGGCACGGTCGGTACTGCGACGTCCCTCGTGGCGCGTTGCAATCCCGAAGCAACGAATGGCTACACCTGGACCGGCGGCTCGTGCGCCGGCAAGACCGGCATGATCTGCATGGCGAACGAGGCGCTGACCGGCCCCGCCGTCTACACCGTCCGGGGCACGAATGCCGTCGGGCAGGGTCCCGTCTCGCCGCCCTTCACCGTCACGTGGGTGGCCGCTCCACCGCCGGCCCCGACGGGGTGCGGGGTCCAGCCTTATCCGCCCAGCGGGACGCTCGGGAGTACCGGCGGCCCTGTCGGCATGACCGGATCGTGCAGCGGCGGCGGAACGCCCACGGCCTGGAACTGGCAGAAATCTGGTGTCGCCTGGGGTACGCCTCCGAACAACCCCGCGCAGGTCGACTCGCTGCCGGCGAATGCCGGGGCCAGTCCGATCACCTACACCTATACGCTCACGGCGTGCAACGGCCCGTCCTGCGCGCCTGCGATCTTCACGACATTCACCGTCGCCGGTAGCGGCACCGGTGGTGGCGGCACCGGCGGGCCGGACTGCTCCGCGCAGGGGTTCGCCAAAACCTACGTCGTGGACATGGCTTCTTGGCCAGCACCCTACCCTGCCGGACAGATCCAGGCAGGCGGAAACGACGCGATCGTCGTGCGCTTCACGGTTCCGGCGGGGCAGCCCCCGTATCCGGCGACGCCCGTTGGCCGCTTTGACCTTCTCGAATTTGGAGGCACGACGACCGCCCGGTGGAGCACATTCACGACGACGCCCTGTACCTGGACAGCGCCTTACACTAACCCTCTTCCAACTGGCGTTTACCCCTCGAAGTTCGAGACCAATGCGGACGATGTGGTAACGGTCGGATCAGTTCCCAGTGCCTACCCGCTGTCCCCGGGAACGACGTATTACATCAATATCCAGAACAAGAATCCGAGTACGGGGCTCCCCACATGTTCGGGCGCAGCATGCTACATGGGGGTCCAGTACAACTGATGTGAAGGAAGGATCCACTAATAGCGAAGCCCCGCGCCGCGGGGCTTCGCTGTTTAGGTGGAGCAACAGGCGATGCCGGCGACCTGCTTTCCGACGCGCACTTGGCCGCACTGACGATCTTTCTCTGCTCCGCCGACGGTGACTTTCCCGCGCTTCCCCGGACTCCGTTGGCAAGAACCCTTGCGACGGCAGTCCCCCGAAACAGTTCCTGCGTCCGCGGCAAACCCGCGGCGGCCAATTTATCGGTCTCATCGAAACCCCGACGAATGAAAATCACCACCTCTCTCCATTGCCTTCGCCGCATGGTTCCGGCGATCGCATTCATCCTCGCCGCGCCGGCCGTCGCGATCGCGGCCGACGTGGCCGATCCGGTGCTCGTTCGCCGCGGCGACACCGTGATCACGAAGTCCGATTACGAAGCCGAGCTGCAGAGCATTCCGAAACAGGACCGCTCTGACTTCGCGGCCAACACGCGCCGCAATCGCGAGCTGATCGAGCGGCTGCTCGTCACGCGCGAGCTCGCGGCGCAGGCAAAAGAAAGGAAGCTCGATCAGGACGCCATGGTGAAGCGCCGCCTGATCCTCGAGGAAGACAAGCTCCTCGCCGCGGTCCTGCTCGCGCAGGTCGAGGAGGTCGCGGCACAGGAGTTCGCCGCGCAGTCCGCGAAATTCGAGCGCGCCGCGCGCGAGCAGTATCTCGTCTCCAAGGCGAGCTACGCGACGCCCGAGACGCTGATGCTGACGCAGGTCTTCTTCTCCGCGGAAAAGGACGGCTTCGAGGGGGCGAAAAAACGCGCCGACGAGGCGTACGCGAAGATTCGCAGCGGCACCGACATCGGCGACCTCGCTGCGACCGTTTCCGACGATACCTCCCATCGTGATGCCCGGGGCCGCGTCGGGCCCCTCGCTCGCACGGATATGTACCCCCAGGTTGCGGAGGTTGCGTTCGCGCTGAAGAAGCAGGGCGACATCAGCGAACCCATCAAGTCCCGCGCCGGCTGGCATATCGTGCGCCTCGACGCGCGCAATGCCGGCGTCCAGAAGAGCTTCGACGAGGTGAAGGGCGACATCATGAAGCAGCTCCGCGATCAGCACATCGTCGAAGCCAAGAACGAGCTGATGCGCGGAATCGCCACAAAGAACGAGGCCGTCGTCGACGACGCTGCGATCGATGCGCTGCGGCAGCAACCGCCGATGCAGTAGATCATCTCGTCGTTCGCGCGCAGCCTGCGCGATTAACCGTAGTCGGGAGGAAATCCGGCGTCGTTCGGTTGCCTCGAAGGTCGTTGAGTCGTCGCCTCTGTGGTGAAGCCGGTGACCCGCTTTCATGCATTCGCCGACGACGCCCGGCAGTAGAATCTGCGCAGCGCTCCCTACGCGCCGGACCGATTGCACCGTACATGCCGTCGACCAACATCCGTCGCAACGGGCCGTGTCCATGCGGCAGCGGCAAGCGCTACAAGGATTGTCACGGGAGCCTCGATCACGCCCGCCAGGCGCCAGGTTCCGGGTACGCTGGGGAGGACGCACTGTTGCAGCAGGCCGGTGCCGCCATGCAACGCAACGATCTGGCGACCGCTGCGGCCTGCTGCGAGCGTGCGCTGGCGTCCGCGCCGAACCGTTCCGACGCGTGGGGCATGCTCGGGCAGATCGACTTGCAACGCGGCGATCACGCGGCGGCGCTGAATCGATTCGGAAGGGCAGTCGCGATCGATCCCGGGCGTGCCGACTTTCGCGCGAGTCTCGCGCGCGCGCAATTCGGCGCGGGCAAGGTCGCGGACGGTGCGAAATCCGCGCGCGACGCGATCGCGCTGGACGCCGCCAATGCCGATGCGTGGAATGTGCTCGGCCTTTGCGTCGAAGCGACGAAACCTGCGGAGGCTCTCGCAGCCTTCGAGAAGGCGGCCGCGCTGGTGCCCGATCAGGCGGAAGCGCATTTCAGGATCGGCAACCTTCATCGCCGCGAAGGTGGATACGACCTCGCCTCGGTCGCCTATCGGCGCGCGCTTGCTTGCGGCCCCGGGCATCCGGTGCTCCTGAACAACCTCGGCCTCGTGTTGCAAGCACAAGGAGATCTGGCGGCAGCCGAGCAGAGTTACCGCGAGGCGATCAGGCAGCAGCCGGCGATGCTCGAAGCCATCGCGAATCTCGCCGGCGTCCTTCAGCAACAGGGACGCTTCACCGATGCGATTCCCTGGTACGAGCGTGCTGTCGCGCTTGGCCCGCGCGCCGCGGCGCTCTGGTCGGGACTTGGCACCTGCCAACACCGGATCGGCGATCACGCACGCGCGCGAGAGAGCTTCAGTCGGGCGCTGGAACACGGCGGCGAGGATCCCAAGGCGATGGTCAACATGGCGTCGATGCTGCTCGCGGAGCAGCGTTACGACGAGGCCCAGCCGCTCCTCGAAAGGGCATTGGCGATCGAGCCGGGATTCGACGACGCGGAAAATGTCCTGCTCTACGCGCGTCAGCAGATATGCCGATGGGACGACGTCGATGTCCTGTTTGCACGACAGCGCGAACGGATCCGCCAGCACCGCGGTCCGCCCATTTCGCCGCACAATCTGCTCGCGCTCCCGTACAGTCCGGAGGAGCAGCTCATCGCGGCGCGCGACTGGGTCGATCGCCAGATCGGCGCGAAGCCTGCCCCCGACCCGCGATGCCGCGCCGGCCCGATGGTCGACTCAGGATCGGCTATCTCGGTTCGGACTTCCGCTCGCACGCGCTCGCAAACCTGCTGACGGAAGTGATCGAGACGCACGACCGGACGCGCTTCGAGGTCCTCGGCTATTCGTTCGGCCCCGACGACCGCAGCGCGGCGCGCGCCCGGTTCGCCAGCGCGTTCGATCGTTTTGTCGATGTGCGCGCCGAGACGTTTGCCGCGACCGCGGCGCGCATCCGGAAGGACGAAATCGCAATCCTCCTCGACACGAGCGGGCATGTTATCTACGCGCGGGGGGAGATATTCGCGATGCGACCGGCGCCGATCCAGATCAACTGCATCGGCTTTCCGGGCACGCTCGGTGCCGACTACTACGATTACATCCTGACCGACCGCTTCGTCACCCCACCGGAGCAGCAGATCCATTTCACCGAACGCTTCATGTATCTGCCGCACTGCTACATGCCGGGCGACAGCAAGCGGCCGATCGGCGCAACGACCGACCGCGCGCAAGCAGGGCTGCCGGATACGGGGTTCGTGTTCTGCTGCTTCAACGGCAGCTACAAGATACAACCTCCCGTGTTCGAGATCTGGATGCGCCTGCTGCAGAACGTGCCGCAAAGCGTGCTATGGTTGCTCGACACGGATTCGCTGACGCGCGCGAACCTCGAGCGGGAGGCGCGGCAGCGCGGCGTGGCGTCCGGGCGGCTGTTGTTTGCTCCCCGCGTGCCGGTTGCCGAGCATCTCGCGCGCCAAGGAGTCGCCGATGTGTTTCTCGATACGTTTCCGTGCAATGCGCACACCACGGGGAATGATGCCCTGTTCGCGGGTCTGCCGGTGGTGACCTGTGCGGGCGAGACATTTGCAAGCCGAGTCTCGGGAAGCCACCTTCGCGCCGTCGGCCTGCCGGAGCTCGTGACGCACAGCCTGGCGGACTATGAAGCGCTGGCCCTGCGGCTGGCGCGCGAACCCGCGCTGCTCGCGGAGATCCGTGCTCGCCTCTCCGCGAACCGCGAGACGCACCCGCTGTTCGATACGATCGGCTACACGCGTGCGCTGGAGGAGTTGCTCCTGCGGGCGGTGGAAGAGCGCCGGTGATCGAAGCGAAAGCGGTGGGCTCGCGTCCCGTCGTCGCGACCAAAGATGCGCGCCGCAATCGCGCGCTCTTCGTCAACTTCTTCCGCCGTGAGCTCGTTTCCCGGTATCTCGGCAGCGTCACGGGCCTCGCGTGGGCGCTCCTGCATCCGCTGGCGCTGCTCGGCGTCTACCACTTCGTGTTCACCACGGTGTTCCGCGCCGGCGCGTTCGACGGCCGCAGCTTCCTGCTGTTCGTCGCCGTCGCGCTGTGGCCGTGGCTCGCGGCGCAGGAAGGGCTGCAGCGGGCCACCGTCGCGCCGCTGGCCTACGCGGGCCTGATCCGCAAGGTCGCCTTTCCGCACGAGATCGTCGTCTACGCGTCGGTCGCGGCCACGCTCACGTTGCAGTTCGTCGGCTACGTCGCCGTGCTCGTCGTGCTCTTCGCGTTCGGCGAGCCGGTGCGCTTCGAAGGCCTGCTGCTCGCGGTCCCGATCTGGATCATCCTCGCCATCGGCGTCACGGGGCTCGGCCTGCTGCTGTCGTCGCTGCAGGTTTTCGTCCGCGACATCGAGCACGTGCTCTCGCCGATCCTGATGATCCTGATGTATCTGACGCCGATCCTCTATCCGCTTACGCTCGTCCCCGAGGGCGTGCGGCCCTGGGTCGCGGCGAATCCGTTCGGTTGGCTCGTCGAGCGCCTCCGCGATGCGTTGCTCGACGGCCGGCTCTCCCCGCGCTGGGGCGACGCCGTGGCGCTTGGCGCCGCGCTCGCGGTGTTCTGCGCCGGGCGGTGGGTGTTTCGCCGGCTGTCTCCGCACTTCGAGGACTTCGTGTGAGCGGGCGTACCCCACGTCGGGACCCCCCCTCGGGGGGCAGCGCGGCGGCGCCCGCCGCTAGCGTGGGGGCACGTCGGTGAGTGCCGAGGAGCCGCTGCTCGTCCTCGCCGGTGTCGGCAAGGACTACGCGAAAGTCGAGTCGCGCGGCGGCCGCTTGCGCCTCGTCTGGGATTTGTTGCGCGGACGCCCTGCCGCCCACGTCTTCCGCGCCGTCGATGGCGTGAGTCTCGAGATGAGGCGCGGCGAGTCCCTCGGCGTGATCGGCGAGAACGGCGCCGGCAAGTCGACGCTCTTGAAGATCGTCGCCGGCGTGATCAAGCCGACGCGCGGCGCGGTGACGGTCGACGGCCGCATCGGCGCGCTGCTCGAACTCGGCTCGGGCTTCCATGCAGAATACACCGGCCTCGCCAACATCGACCTCGCCGCGGCGCTCCTCGGCCTTTCGCCGGCGGAAATTGCGCTAAAGCGCGACGAGATCGTCGCCTTCGCCGACATCGGCGAGCATATTCACGATCCGATCAAGCACTACTCGTCCGGCATGGTGGTGCGGTTGGGGTTCGCCGTCGCGACGACGCTCGCGCCCGACGTCCTTATCACCGACGAAGTGCTCGCCGTCGGCGACGAATCGTTCCAGAAGAAATGCATTGCGTGGATGGAGGCTTATCTCGAAGGCGGCGGCACGCTATTGTTCTGCTCGCACAGCATGTACCACGTCCAGAAGCTGTGCCGCCACGCGCTATGGCTGAAGCAAGGCGGTGTGGAGCGCTACGGGCCCGCGGCCGAGGTGACGCAGGCGTATCTCGCGTATCACGAGGAGAAGACCGCCCGGAAGGTACAGCTGCTGCCGCGCGCCGGCGCGAACGTCAGCGGATCCGCCGGGCATTACGCGATGCGCGCGCTCGAGCTCTCGCCCGGGGGCACGATCGAGCAGAATTCGGAGCTCGTCGTCCGCGGCGAAGTCTACTCGCCGGACGGCCGCATTCCGGTCGCACTCGTCGGCATCGTTCGTGCCGATGGCACGCCCGTCTATGGCGTCGGAACGGACATGGACGGCGTGCGGCCGACCAGGGTTGCGCCGGACCGCTACGCGTTCACGCTGACGCTGCCGCGGCTCGCGCTGCTGCCTGGCAAATACTACGTGCGCGGATTCGCCGCCGACCCCGAGGGCATGCGTGTCTTCGACACCTGCGAGGCGCCGCTCGTGGTCACCGGCGAGACGCGCGAGATGGGCTTCGTGCGGCTGCCTCATCGCTGGCACGACAGCGAACCGCCGCAGTGAGCGCCCCGAGCGCCACGGTCGCGCGCCGGGGATTCCGACGATGAGCGCCGCACGGCTGCCCGAAGGTCGACCCCTCCTCGGGAGCGGGGAGGCGCTGCCCACGCACTGGGCAAGCCTGGAGGACGTTTTCCAGTGAGCACCGCGGCGACGCACTGGGGTTGGCCCGCGCTCGCGGCTTCGCTGCCGTGGAGCGCGGGCTTTGCGCTGCTCACTCGCGTCTGCGCAAGCGACAGGACCCGCTTCGCTGCCGAGCCGGCAGCATCGCTGCAGGCGCGCCGATTCGCGGGCATGAGCCTTCCGGAAGCCCACGGTGCCGACGTCGACGAAATCGCCTGGCGCCGCGCATGGCGCCTCGTGCAGCTCGTCGACCATGCCGATCTGTTCCTCGCGCTCACCCGCACCGATCGCTGGCTCGATCGGCATGTCGACGTGCGGGGAACGTGGCCCGGCGCGGGCGCCCTTTCTCGCAGTGACGTGTCACTGGGGCGCGGGATTGTGGGCGTTGCGGCATCTGGGTCGCTCGGGTCACCGGTCGCGATTTCTCGCGAGGCGGCCGTCGCCGAGCGAATTCGGCGGCGATGCCGGACGCCGATCCTATATGTGGATGCGCATTCGCGCAACCGAGCGGGCAACGCGCGCGCCCGTCATCTACACCGGCGGCGCGACGGCGGAAATCGCGCAGGCATTCGACGCCCGCTCGCCGATCGTCGCGCTGTGCGATGTGCCGCTGCCGCCGGGCCGCTCGAAGATCGAAACCCCGTTCCGCGGCGGCCGGCTCGCGATGCCGCGCGGCCTGATCGCGCTTGCCTGCGCGCGGGGCATTCCCATCGTCACGTTCAGCGCCGCGCTCGACCGTGCGACCGGGCGACGACAGCTCGACATCGCGCCCGCCGAGATCCACCACGATCCGGCCGCAATGGCCGCCGCGTTGGCGAGGACGCTCGAAGCGCTCCTTGCGCGCGACTCGGCCGCGTGGCACATGTGGCCCTACGCGGCTGAGCTGCTGAGCGCCTAGGGCCCGTTCACGCAATGGCCACGAACGCGTTGCAGGGCCGAAAGCGCAAGGCGCAAGACGGAGCCCTAATCGACGTAGGCGACGACCATCACGCGCTTGCCGCTCGCGAGCTGCTCGTACGCGTCTGCCGGTGGAGTGACGCGTTCGACGCGCGTGAAACCGACCTTCGAAAGCACGAACAGGAGAGCCTCGTAACTCGGGCAGAGGCAAATCCCGGTCGTGCTCGCCTCGGGCGCGTGCGTCTCGCTGGTTTCGTCGATCAGCGCGAAGCTCCCGATCATGTGCCGCTGGAATGTGTACGCGCCCCAGTCGACGACACCCGTCACGTTCGGCGTCACCTGCGTCTCGATCACGCATGCCCGGCGCGTGAGCGCGCGCGCGAGCCGCAGCGCGCCGATCGGGTTTTCGACGTGGTAGAGGAGACCCAGCATCAGCGTCACGTCGAACGTGCCGAGCGCGGCCGCGTCGAGCGTCGCGATGTCGGCCTGGACGGTGCGCAGATTGGAGAGCGCGTAGACGTCGGCCATCAGCATCGTGTCCGCGACGTGCTCGGGACGCGCATCGACGGCGACCACTTCGCGGCAACCCATGCGTGCGAGCTGCGTCGCAAAAAAGCCCTGGTGGCAGGCGACGTCGACGACCGATAGCCGCTGCCAGCCGGCCGCGGCGAGCGGCGCCAGGCATTGCCGGAGCATCGTGAGGCGAGTCGTGTGGATGCGGGCGACGCCTGCGGGCAGGTACGACGAGGTCGTCGTGCCGTCGGGCAAGTCGAATTCATAGAACCACCTGCGTTCGTGCACTTCGCGCATTAATTCGGAAGCGTTCATGGTCGGGCTCGCCGGATTTTCTCGGAGTTTACTATGCCCGCTCGAGACGCCGGCCCGAACGCCTGGCGATCCCATCCCGGAATCCGCGGCGCGATGCGATAAACTTCCGGCAATGCACGAAGATCGCCCGTTACGCGTTCTGTGCGCGCTTCACCGGACACGTTCCGCGGCGAGCCCCGGCGCGCAACGTTGATGGCGACGCCGGATTACGTCCAGTGGTTGGAACGGGGTCGCGCGCACCAGCGGGAGGGGCGCGCGATCGACGCGATGCTGTGCTATCGGCGCGCGGCACGCGCTGACCCGCGCGCGTCGGACCCCCATTTCGTGCTGGGCGAAGTGCTGTGGCAGCTCGGTCGGCCGACCGAGGCGATCATGGCGTGGCGCGAAAGCTTGCGGCTTGCGCCGGCGCATCTCGCTCCGGCGCAGGCACTCGCGGAAGCGCTGCTCGCGACCGACGAATCGGCCGCCGCACGTGCCGCAGCGGAGCGGGTCCTGGCGCTCGCCCCGGGCGATGCACGCGCGACGCTGATCCGCGCCATCGCGACGATGGCAACCGATGGTCAATCGCCGGAAGACGAATCGTTTGCGCTCGCCGCGCACACCCTCGAGCACGAGCCGCAATTTCTTGCCGTTCCGGCGCTTGCGGGGCCGCTCGCGAAGGCCCTCGACGCGGCGCCGCGCACTCACCGGCGCGAATCATTGCTCGAAGCCCTTGCACGATTCCCCGAGGTGCTCGCCGCGGCGCCGTCGCTGCTGACCACGCTCGCGCTCGAGCATCTTGCCGGCGCGGCAGGCGCGAATGCCATGGAGATGCGCGATGCGCTTGTCGCGCAGGCGTGCGAGCGCTCCTACGCGGATGCCGACCGCGAGGCGCTCCGTCGGAGTGCCGTCGCCGTCGCGCTGTTCGACCGCGGGGGCGGAAACGTTCTCGCCGAACGCTACGCCGCGCTGTGCGCGACAACGTTCGTCGCGCCTGTCCCGCTGACGTGGCCGCGGCGGACGGCTGGATTGCGGCGGCGCATTGTCCTGCTGCTTCCGGCCGACGTCTCCACGGTTGCGGAAGTGCACGACTTCGCGGCATTGTCGCCCGACGCTTTCGACGTCGCGCTTGCGGCGATCGGCGCGGCGGCGGCGCCGTCCGTCGCGGGGCTCACCGGCGTTGCGCTGCCGCCCGAACCCGACGCTGTCGCTGCCAAGGTGATCGCGGCGCGTGATCCCGATGTGCTCGTCGACCTCGTCGGCTTGGCCGCGGCGAGCGGACCTCTGCTTGCGCTGCGGCCTGCGCGGGCGGTCTTTACGCTCGCCACGCTGCCGTTGCCGAATCGCGCTCCGCTCGTCGATCGTGCCTTCGGTGATGTCGCAGAAGTGCTCGCCGCGCTCGCGGCACTTGAGTCCGCGGGCGATCCGTCGCGGGATTGCCCGGTCGACGTCGCGGTCCTCGATGCGACCTGGGAAAGCGCGGTGCGTGCCCATCAGAGCGGCGATCGCGCTGCGGCTATCGCGCAATACCAGTCGGTTCTCCAGCTGCAACCCGGATTTGCCACCGCGTGGTTCCTGTCCGGAGTCGCGCGGCGCGACGGCGGCGACGTTGGCGGCGCACGCGAGGCGTTCGCGGCGGCACTCACCGCCGCGCCGGGATACGGCGACGCGCGGATCGCGGCCGCGCGGGCGGCGTTGGCGATGCGCGACGCCGCGGCTTCGATCGCGCTCGCCGGAGACGGGCTTGCGATGAGCCCCGGCGACGCGAGACTGTGGCGCGTACTCGGCGAAGCGCGGCTCGCCCAACATGACGGCTCGGGGGCCGCAATGGCTTTCGACGCTGCACTGCGCATTGACGCCAACGATGGCGAAGGGCATTACCGCCACGGAGTCGCCTTGCAGATGCAGGGAGAATTGGGCGAAGCGGCGCGTGCGTACCAGCGTGCGCTCGCGCTGCGCCCCGATCTTACTGCTGCCCACTTCAACCTCGGCGTGCTGTTCCAGGCGCAGGGATCCGCCGACGCTGCGATCGCAGCCTACGGCGAAGTGCTGTCCGCCGATCCGGGGAACGTCGCCGCCTACAAGAATCTGGGCGAGGCGCTGCTCGCCGCGGGAAGGATCGATGCCTGGCTCGCGAACTTCCGGCGCTTCGAGGCGCGCTGCCCGACGGCCTTGCCGCTCGCAGTCCAAGCGCTCGAGGCCTGCCAGCATCTCGGGGACTTCGCCGCGCTCGAGCGCTATCTCGACGGTCTCGCCCAGGAACGTTTCGTTGCCGATGACGACGCGCAGCTCGTCGACAGCCTCGAGGAACTTCTGTACCTGCTGCTCTTCTTCGACGTGCCCCTCGAGGTGATCGATCGCTGCGCACGGATGTACGATACGGCGGCGCGGCGCGTCTACGGCGAGCCGCTGCCGCGTTCGGCCACACGCAAACCGGGACGCCTGCGCGTTGGCTATCTTTCGGCGGACCTTCGCGACCACGTGATGGGCAAGATGGCCTGGTCGGCGGTCGAGCATCACGACAAGGAGCGATTCGAGCTCCATTTCTACTCTCTGTCCGCAGTGAACGACGACTGGACAGCGCGCTTTCGCGGTCTCGCGAATCGTTTCGAGGTCGTCGCCGCGCTCGACGAACGCACCGCGGCATCGCGCATCGCCGACGACGATCTCGACATTCTCGTCGACTTGTCGACGCACACGAGGGGGGCGAAGCCGGGCATCCTAGCGCTGAAACCGGCGCGCGTGCAGATCACGCACGTCGCGAGCGCCGGTACCGTCGGGCTCTCGACGGTCGATTTCAAGCTCACCGATCGCTATTGCGACGTGCCCGAGGCCCAGGCGTTCCAGATCGAGAAGTTGCTGCCGATGGAGGGTTGCGTGTATCCGTATCGGCACGTCGCACCGGCGGAGACGCACGCGCTCGGCCGGGCCGAGCTCGGCCTCGCCGAGGATGCGGTCGTCATCGGTGCCTTCGTCGCCGGCCTCAAGCTGTCGCGGCGCTGCCTTTCGCTGTGGCGCGACGTCCTCGCGCGCGTTCCGCGGGCGAAGCTCGCCTTTTCACCATTGAATCCGGCGCTCACCGCGATGTATGAGCGTCTCGCGGCAGCGGCTGGCATCTCGCGGGACCGTCTGCTGTTGGTGCCGCAGGGGCGCAACGAGGCGGAAAATCGCGCGCGCTACGCGCTGGTCGATTTCGTGCTCGACCCGATGCCGTTCGGCGGCGTCAACGGGACCCTCGAGGCGCTGGACATGGGCGTCCCGGTGGTGACCTTGCTGGGCAAGCGCCATGGCGAACGGACGTCCTATTCGATACTTGCCAATCTCGGTGTCACGGATACCGTCGCCTCGAGCGGTCGCGAATACGTCGACCTCGCGGCGAGGCTTGCGGACGACGCCGCTTTCCTGGAAGGTGTGCGCGCGCGAATCCGCGAGGGGCTCGCGGACTCGGCGCTGACCGACATGCCGGCACATACACGAGCGCTCGAGCGCGCGTACATCGTCGCGCTCGCGGCGAGAGCGCCCGAGGCGCTCGCCACTGTCGAAAGATCGTGCGATGGCTGACGCGCGGATGCGCGACCCGCGGCTTTCCACCGCGGAAGCCCTGCTCGATGCCGGGAATCCCGCGGCGGCGGCCCCGCTGCTTTCGGCGGTGCTCGCGACACCCGGTGCCGCGACGGAGGACGTCCACGCCGCGCTGCTGCTGCGGTCGAAGGCGCACGAGCGCCTGTCGGATGCGACCGCGGCGATCGCGGATCTCGCGCGTGCCGTCGCGATCGCGCCGCGCGATGCCCGGGCACGCAACGCACTGGGCATTCTGCTCGCCGAGCACGGCAACCTCGCGGACGCGATCGCCGAATTGACGCTCGCGGTCGAAATCGATCCCGCCTACGCTCGCGGCTGGAACAACCTCGGCAATGCGCTGCGGGCCATCGGCCGCATCGACGAGGCAGCCGCGGCCGTGCGCCGTGCGCTGGCTACCGATCCCGGCTACGCGCTGGCGTGGAGCCATCTCGGTGCGTTGCTCACCGAACAGGGCGACGACGCCGGTGCCGGCGAAGCGTACCGCCGTGCTCTGGCGCTCAAGCCGGATACGGGGACGATGCTGGCGCTCGCCGGCACCGCGCGCCGGTCCGGCGATCTCGATGCCGCGATCGATCTTTACACGCGCGCGACGACGTTGGCTCCTGTCGATCCCAATGCATTGCTGCAACTCGCGGGGACGCTTGCCGAACGCGACGATCTCGCAGCCGCAAGAAGCGCCTATGCCGCCGCCCGGGCGCGCAAGCCGAGCCTCTTGCGTGCGGCGTTCGGCGAAGCGCTGACGCTGCCGATGGTCTATGCCGACGCCGCGGCGGTGGAAGCGGCTCGCGCGCGTTATGCCGCGGGCCTGACGAGGCTCGAGGTCGAGGTGCCGAAACTCGTTCACGGGCGCGCGTTCGCCGACGTCGTCGACGACCTGCGCTGGACCAATTTCCTGCTCGCCTACCAGGGCGAGGACGACCGCGAGCTGCAGCAACGCTATGCGGAGATCGCGGGCCGGGCGATCGAAACGGTCGCGCCCGAGTGGCGAATGCCGCCGCGCCGTTCGGCGGGAGCAGCGCGCATCCGCGTCGGCTTCGCGACAGCCTTCTGGAGCGACGGCACGGCGGGGCGCTACTTCCGGAGCTGGATCACCGGTCTCGACCGCAAGCGCTTCGAAATCTTCGTCTATCACCTGCGCCGCGATGTCACGCCGTTCCTCACGGCGCTCACGCCGCACGTGGATCGCGTGCGCGACTTTCACGGGCGCGGCGCTGCTGCCGTCGATGATCGCGCCGGCCATTCGCGCGGACGCGCTCGACGCGCTCGTATATCCGGAGCTCGGCATGGACGCGACGACGTTTGCGCTCGCGGCGCTGCGTCTCGCGCCTGTGCAATGCGCGGCATGGGGCCATCCGGTCACCACCGGCCACGCGACGATCGATGCCTACTTCTCCTGTGGCGCGATGGAGCCCGCGGACGCCGATGCGCACTACACCGAGCGGTTGATCCCGCTGCCCGGCATCGGCACCGACTATGCGCGACCCGCGATTCCCGCCGACGCGTCGCGCGCCGCGCCTTGGCCTTCCCGGCGGCGTGCCGCTCCTGCTGTGCCCGCAGTCGCTGTTCAAGATCCATCCCGACACCGACGCGCTGTTCGCGCGCGTGCTGGCCGCGACGTGCCGACGCGCAGCTCGTCGTGTTCGAGGGCCGGCATCCCGCCCTGACCGCGAAGTATCGAGCGCGGCTCGCTTCGGCGTTCGCGCGCGCGGGCGTGGCGACCGAGACGGCTGCATCGTGCTGCCGCAATGCAGCCACGACGACTACCTGCGCATCAACGCCGTGTGCGACGCGATGCTCGACACGCCGCGCTGGTCGGGTGGCAACACGAGCCTCGACGCGCTGGCCGCGGGGCTGCCGATCGTCACGCTGCCCGGGCGTTTCATGCGCGGGCGCCAGAGCGCGGCGATGTTGTCGCTCGCGGGGCTTTCCGAACTCGTGGCGCGCGACGACGACGACTACGTGCGCATCGCGACACGACTTGCGAGCGATGAGGCATGGCGCGACACGGTCACCGCGCGGCTGCGCGAGGGGTCCTTCCGGCTGTTTGGCGACGCCGCCCCGGTCGGAGCATTCGCAGCCGAGCTCGAGAGCCTCGTTCGCGGCGACTGATGCGCCGCAGCTACTCGCCGCGTCAATTATTCCGGCGCCGTCGGCATCGCGATTGTCAGCAGGTCCCGGCGAGCCGCCCGGCGGCAAGCGCGGCGAGCTCGCTGCCGACATGGGCGACGACGGCGTGCCAATCCGCGGCGCGCGGTTGCCGGAACAGGCGCACCGTCGGATACCACGGGCTGTCGGTGCGCTCCTGCTGCCACCGCCAATCGCTCGCGAAGGGCAACATCACCCACGTCGGACGGCCGAGAGCGCCGGCGAGATGCGCGAGGCTCGTATCGACGCTGACCACCAGATCCAGCGCATCGACGAGTGCCGCGGTGCCGTCAAAATCGTTGCGCGCGGGCAGGCGTTTGAGCGCACTCGCCGCGGGCACGCGACCGACTTCCGACTCGTCGTCTTGCCGCTGCAATGAATACCACGACACGCCAGCGAGCGCGAACAGAGGCGAAAGGACGCGCAGCGGCATCGAGCGGCGCCGATCGTTGCTGTTCCGGCTGCTGCCCGACCACGCGAGACCGATCTTGAGGCCGGTATCGCGTGCCAACGCCGGCGCGATCTCCGCGCGCCGCGCCGGGTCCGTCGCGAGGTATGGGACGGTAGTGGGAATCGCGTCCGCTCCGATCTCGAGTGCCCGCGCGAGCGTGATCACCGGCGCGTACGCGTCGTATGAAGGCAGCGCGTCGTCGGGTCCGTACACGGCGTCGATGCCGGCTGCTGTGGCGAGCAGGCGGACCAGCGGGCGTGGCGCGCTCATCAACACGCGAACGCCGCGCGCGGCGACTTGCCGCGCGAAGCGGACGAACTGCAGTGTGTCGCCTAAACCCTGCTCGGCGGTGACGAGCAGCGTCTGTCCGGGACGCGCGACGGCATCCCACCGCGCGCCGGAGTATTGCCGCTCGTGTTGCGCGAGCTCAGGAATCCGGAACCGCCATTCGTATTGGCGCCAGCCTTCTTCGAAATCGCCGTGCGCGAGCAGAGCGAGCGCGAGGTTCCAGTGCGCCTGCGCGAAGTCGGGGACGAGGGTCAGGGCTTCGCGAAATGCGGCGATCGCCTCGCGAAGCCGATTGCCGGCCTGCAATGCGAGCCCGAGATTGTTCCACGCCACGGCGTGGTCGGGCTTGAGAGCGAGCGTGCGTCGATACGCCGCGACCGCTTCCTCGTTGCGGTCGGCGGCGGCAAGCGCGAGCCCGAGGTTGTTGTGGAACTCGGGCTCCCGCGGCACCGCAGTCGCGGCCTGCTCGAGGAGTGGCAGCGCCGCGGCGAGCTGCCCCCGCTGATACAGGATGACGCCCAGATAGTGCGTTGCCACCGGATGCGCAGCGGTCGTGGCGAGGGCTTCGCGATAGGCGCGCTCCGCGGCGTCGAGATCGCCCCTCTGGTGCGCTGCCATTCCGTTGCGCACCTGTGCGTCTGCATCGGGCGGCGGCGATGCGATTGCGGCGGACACCGGATCGCTATCGAGCGCGCCATGACAATGCTTGTATTTCTTGCCGCTGCCGCAGGGGCAAGGTTCGTTGCGGCCGACGGCCGCGGGCGCTGCGGCGTTGCGCTCGGCATTGGCGAGCATCGCCGCGGCTTCGGCGCTAGCCGGCGTCGCGGCGAGGATCCGCCGCGCAATCGCCACGACCGCATCCCATTGGCCGAGAGCAGTGCAGTTCCGCAGGAGCGCGAGAAGCTGCGGCGAGCGGGCGATGCCGTCGGAAAACTCCGGCGCCAGCGCGGCGATCTCGGTTGGTTTCACGGTGCGGCAAAAATTGAACAGACCGTGAAAACCGAAGGGCTTGCCGATCGGATAAGCCGCTTCGAATGAAAAACGATCGGCAAGCGCCTCGCTGGCGAAGCGAATGCCGTGCTCGCGCTCGAGCAACCTGCGAAACGTCCGTCCGATCGTCACATCCTCGACGTCGGTGAGAACGACACGGGGGTCCTGCAGCGCTTCGAGGAGCTTACGCGATCGCAGCGAGAAACCGCCGTTGCCGACGCGGAGGTCGTCTTCGTACCAATACCATTTCGCGCCGATGTAGTCGCACTCGAGGAACGCGGCGTCCCAAGCCGCCGGATTGACGGCATAGCCGTCCCACTGGACGAGAAGCGCATGCGGCGTCTCGATATGCGCGGCGAGCGACTTCAGGACGAATTCCGAATAGGCGTCACGCGACGGCAGCGGTGCGATGCGGGCGACCTCGATACCCTCGGGCACCGTGACCCGCGCAGGAACAGCGTCGGTGAGAAACAGCGTGCGCGCGTAGCGGATGCCTTCGCGCGATTTAGCGAGCGCTCGCAGGGCAAGCGCATGATTTGCAGTATCGGCGCAGACGAGAGTGACGCTCGGCAGGTCCAGCATGCGGCGGCTCGCGCGAGGGGCGCTATGCTGTCGGCGTCGCGGTCGCGGTCGCGGTCGCGGTCGCGGTCGCGGTCGCGGTCGCGGTCGCCGTCGCCGTCGCCGTCGCCGTCGCCGTCGCCGAAGGGACGGGCGGGTGCGCAGCGGTCCACCGTGCGGCAAACGCGCGGAAGGCGAGGACCATGAACACGGCAGCGAGCGGAGCTACGTGGAGCGTCGCCCGGTTGATCGTCGTCTGCTCGGTCACCCACTCGCGCGCGTTGGTAAAGCCGAACACGACCGCGAGGAACAATGCACCGGCAGCCATAACGGCCGTCATCGGTGCCAGCGTCGGCGAAGCGAGCTGCCGCCACGCGAGCAGCGTCGCAGCAAGCACGCCGTACCAGAGCAGATTCCAGTTGGAAAGGAGGAAGTGCGTCTCGCCAATCGCGCGCCATGCGGGCTCGAAATCGAGATGCAGGCGGTAATTGAAAACCACCGGGTGCGTCTGCGCCAGAATGGCGAGCGCGAACAATGCGACGACGAAGCCGATCGCAGCGAGCTTAAGTCCGTGGCGCGGCAGCAGCGTGACGACGACGCCGGGGACGAGCGTCAGCGCCCAGACGAGCCCTGGCACCTTGATCTGCGTGCAGGCGACGGCGAGAAGCAGGGCGAGAGCTGCCATTCGTCGATCGCGGGTCACGCTCCAACGAAAGAATGCGAGCACGGCGCCGGTGTAGTACGCGGCCATAGGCAGATCTGCGTAACCGGCGAGGGCGACGTGAACGTTCGCGAGCGGAAGCGTCGCGACGAGGAACGCGCCGGCGAGCGCGCCCATGGCCGGAATCTCGAGCGAGCGCAATGCTCCGTAAACGGCGAGCGTCAACGCGACCGAGAACTGCCACCACGGCCAATTCATCAGCGAATCGTCCCAGCGACCGAGCACGATGCACGACCACACCTGCAGCAGCGGAACCGTCGGTGGATACTCGGGAGACGCGTCGAACCATGCGGCTCCGCCCGCTGCGTACCACGCGTCGCTGCGCACGAATGGAACGATCTGTCCCTGTTCGTACCAGACGCGGGCCTTGGTCGCCCACTGGATCCACGCATCCCACGGATACAGCGGCTGCCACTCGACGAAGAGTCCAAGCAAGATGTAGCGGAGAGCGATCCACGCGACCAGCAGTTGCCACGCAACACGGACGGGGCCTTCGAGTCCCGGCGGTGCGATCACCGCGCAGAGCGCACTGCGCGCGGCGTCGATGATCAATGCACTGCCGTGACGCCGAATCGCCACATAACCAAGCGAGAGCGTCAGCAATCCGAGCGGCGCCGCGATCGGCAGCACGCCGAAGTGCAGTCCCATCCTGGACAGCGCGCGCATCCACACCGTGAGGAGAATCGCGCCCACCAGATAGCCGGCGCCCGCGATCCACGCGAACTCGCCGGGCCCCGACAGCGCGCGCCGCGGATCGCGCAGCGCGAGCAGCGCCGCGATGCCGGCAAGCCATGGCAGCGACAATCCTGCGGCTAAGGCGACGGAGTCCATCAACGGATCCGGAAGAGTGCGGCGCCCGGCTCGACGAGGATCGCCTCGGCCGCAACGGGCTGACCTCCGTCCCAGCGCAACAGGCCCCGCGTTGGGTCGAACTGAATACCGAGCCGCTGGTAGACGACGATGTAGTCGCCCGACCGTAGCGCCGATGCAGCCGGCACCGTATTGCGCCACGGGTCGAAGTGGACGTTGTACGGGTAGAGGTGATAAGCGCCCCGGCCGCGGAAATAGGCCGCATCGGCGACCATGAATACTCGGGACGGCGGGCCCGGCAGCTTGGCGCGCACCCTCTCGATGAACTGGAACAGCGCGCCATCCTCTGCCGTGACATGTTTGTCGCGCCACGACTTGCCGGCATACGCGGTGGCAGTCATCCGCGCCTGCCGCGCGAGGTTCCATTGCCATCGGGCATCGAGCACGAACCAGGCGGCGACGAACATTACGGCAAGCGCGAGCGGCAATCCCCCGCCGAACTGCTGCGGCCGCCACCACGCAGCGAGCACCGCAATTCCCGTGGCGACCAACACCGCAATGCCGAACAGCGCCGGCAGCGGCAACTCCTGCAGATCTGCCCCTCCGACGATCGTATTGATCGATGCACCGCTCCAGGGCTCGAACGACGTCCAGTCGCGGATCCGGCCTTTGAGCAGCGAACCCGCTGACAACGTGTCGACCTTCACACCGGTGATTCGCACGGGTTCGTTGGTCGGCAGGCGCAGGGCGAGCCCGATCCCGTTGATCGGGCCTATCCAGTCCTGATTGCGAGAGGCGACGATCGGCGCGAGGCCCTCGGCCTCAATGGGGATTTCCATCGTGAACGTGCGCCCCGGCCTGAATTCGCTGCGCCAGAGGAGCCGTGCCTCGGTTCCCGTCGGCAGACCGGTCACTTTCCACGCGACACCTGGATAATCGGCGGCGCGAAGTGTGGCGGGCATAGTGACGATGATCATGCCTGAGACGTCGGTCGGTGCGACGACCAGCGCGCCGGCATCGATCCTGCCCTTTCCAACGGCGACTGCGAGTGCTCCTGCCTCAAACGATTTCGAATCCGCGGCACTGAACCACTTTCCGGCCGCGAGTGCGAGGTAAGCCATCAAAAGCACGGCCAGCGCACTCACGAAGGCCGTCGCAACGACATGCTTTGCACGCCCCGTGCGATTCGCCGGCTCCGGAGCCGCTGCGCCCGTCGACGCAGGCGGGGCGGTAGCGGCGGACAGGACTAGTGGGCGTGACGGCTCGTCAGGATGTGCCAAAGCGTTAAGGCAAGAATCCGCAGATCGAACATCACCGACCAGTGGTCGATGTAATAGAGGTCGTATTGTATCCGCTGCGCGAGGTCGGTGTCGCCGCGCAGATCGTTGACCTGCGCCCAGCCCGTGATACCGGCCTTGACCAGATGCTTTTGCATGTAGCCGGGAATCTGCTGCCGGAATTGCCGCACGAACTCCGGCCGCTCGGGGCGCGGCCCGACGAGCGACATGTCGCCTCTCAGCACATTGAAGAGTTGCGGCAGTTCGTCGAGGCTGTAGCGGCGCAGGAACGAGCCGAAGCCGGTCGCGCGCTGCTCGCCGCTGCGCGACCAGACGGGGCCGGAGCCTGCTTCGGCGTCATGCGGCATCGAGCGGAACTTGAGCATCGCGAAGCGCTGACCGTTCCAGGTTACGCGCTCCTGCCGATAGAACACGGGCCCAGGCGATGAGAGCTTCACACCGACGCCGATCAGCACAAGCAACGGCAGGCTGGCGATGAGCAGCATCGCCGCCAGCACCAGATCCTCGAGCGTCTTCAACGTCGAATCGACACCGGTGTGCGGTGAATCGGTGAGATTCAACACCGGCATTCCGGCCACCTCGGTCACCGAGTGATGCAGCAGGTGAAAGCTGTAGATGTCCGGAACGAACCGTACGACGGCCGAGGTTTGGCGCAGGCTATCCAGTACCTCGCGCACGCGCTTCTCGGCGCGCAACGGCAGCGCGATCCACGCCTGATCGGCAGAATCCTGCGCAAGATCCACGGCGATTCGATCGAGGTCGCCGAGAACCGGAATGCCGTCGACCATCGTGCCCAGGAGATGTGGATCGTCGTCGTAGAACCCGCGAACAGTGAGCCCGCTCCAGGGTGCCGTCTTGAGGCGCGCGGCGATGTCGCGGCCGTGCTCACCCGCGCCTGCAATCACGATGTGGCGCAAATTGTACCCGCGTCGACGCAGTGCGCGTAGCGCGAGGCGGATGCCCGCACGCGATAGCGTATGCGCGAGAAATCCGCCGATCATCCAGATAAGAGACCAGCCGCGCGAAAAGGTGGCACCGGTCTTGGTGAGGAACAAGAACACGCCCCCGGTTACCGCGATCGCGAGCCACGCGAGGAACAGCGTGCGAACTTCCTCGGCGAAGCTCGATGCCGCGGTGCGACTGATAGAGCTTGAGCGACGGGAAGGCGGCGAACGCGAGCAGCGCGACGGCGAGCAGCGCAGCAACGTAATGCGCCTCGATTTCCCAAGTGTCGAAATACAGGTAATACGCGAACACGCCGGAAGCCAGCGTGAATAGCGGATCGACGATGCGCAGCGCCACGTCGAGAAGCGTCGAGTTCTCCTTCAGAACGTTGCGCGCCATGGCATCAACGGGCAATCTACGCCGCTTCGGCGACGGGGCGCGCCCGCGCCGGAGCGGCGCACGCCGCTTCAACCGCCTGCGCAATCTCGGTGCGAAAGCGCGACGGCGCGAAGCGTCGGGCGTTGTCGCGACAGGCGGCCGCCGTAATCCGATGGGCCTCGGCCTCGAAAGCGGCGATCGCGGCGACGACCGAAGGCGGTGTCTGAGCGTCGAAGAACACGCCGGTCGGCGCGGGGTCGGGCAGACCGCGCACCGATTCGCGTGCGCCGCCGCGCCCGTAGGCAATGACGGGCGTGCCTGCCGCCTGCGCCTCGACGGGCGCGATGCCGAAATCCTCCTCGGCGGCGATCAGGAACGCCTTGGCGCTCGCGACCCGCCGTGCCGTTTCCGCGTCGTCTTGCGCGCCCGGCGAACTCGACGTTCGCAACGCCCAGGGCCTCCAGTCGGGAACGCTCGGGACCATCGCCGATCACGATCAGCCGCCGCGTCGGAAGCAGGCGAAAAGCTTCGACCAGCACGTCCACGCGCTTGTACGCGACGAGCCGCGCAACGGTGATGTATTCGCCGCCACGTTGCGCCGCACCGGGCTTGCGCGGATGCGGCGGCAAAGCGGTCAATGTCGACCGGGGGGTAGATGACATCCGCGTCGCGACCGTAGCACCGCGCAATCGCCGCGGCGATGTGCTGCGAGTTCGCAATGAACCGGTCGACGCGCGTGCATGCGCGACGGTCCCACGCGCGAAAGCGCGCGAGCGCGCGTTCGACCAATGGGCGGCGCCACGACGCGCCAGCTGTCGCGCGATCCGAATAGGTCGCGGCCATCGTCCACGCGAAGCGCGCCGGCGTATGGCAGTAGCAGACATGGACCTGCGAAGCGTGCGTGACCGCTCCCTTGGCGACCGCGTGCGAGTCCGACACCACGACATCGTATCCGGAGAGATCGAAGCGTTCGATGATCTGCGGGCGCAGCACCGCGGCGTAACGGAACCAGCGCTTGGCCGCGGGCAGGGACTGCAGCGCCGAAGTGACGGTGCGTGCGGCGGGAAGCCGCGCGCGGTCCGCCGCCGGCAGATAGTCGACGAGCGTGTACAGATCGGCGCCGGGGAACACCTGCAGCAACTCCGCGAGCACGGCCTCGCCGCCGCCCCAGGTATCAAGCCAGTCGTGGACGAGTGCGATCCGCATCGTCAGCGCGCGAGCAAGGAGTCGACCCGCGCCGCGACGTCGACGGGTTCGATGAGCTGCATGCAGCGATTGTCCGCACATGCGGCGAACTCGATGCCGTCATAGCACGGTGCGCACGGCAGGACTGCGCCGGGCCAGAACACGATGGCGTGATCGCTTTCGCGAAGGAACATCGCCGGGAGCGTCGGCCCGAACAGTCCAACGACCGGGGTGCCGGCGAGCCGCGCAAGGTGCATGGGGCCCGAATCGTGCGTCACGACGGCCGCGCACCGGACATACAAGGCGAACAGACCCGGGAGGGTGGTGTCGCCGATGAAGTCGAGCACGGGAACGCCCGCAAAGGCACTGCGCACCCACGCATCGTCGGGGCCACCGGTCATCAGCACCGTGTGGCCCTTCGCCGCGAGCAACTGGGCGAGTGCGGCGTAGCGCTCAAGGGGCCACCGACGCAGCGGATTGTCGCGGGCGGGATTCCGCGCGCCTCCAGGCGCCAGCGCGACGAGCTTGTCCGTCGTCGAATCGCCGATCCGTTCGGCGATCTTCGCATCGAGCGTCGCGCGTACCGGAGGCGCGGCGAAACGTATCGCATGATGGTCGTCGATGCCGGTGACGAGCCGCACGTACTGGTCCTCGTGGTAGCGGCCGGGTACGAGGCGCGAGCGTGTACCGCGTTCGCCGAGCCAGCGTCGCTCGGCGCTGCGGGCGCGCGCCGCGAGCATCCGGTATCGCGGATCAGAGTGCGCGGTAATGGCCAGATCAAAATGCCTGGCGCGAAGCGCGCTCCAGGCCGACATCACCGCCTGCGCCTTCTCGACGCGTGTTCCCGCGAGAAGAGCGGCATCGTCGACGACGACGAGCTCGTCGATCCCATCGACGCAGCGCAGAAGCGGCGCGACCGTCGCGCCGCAGAGCCACGTGATCCGGGTGTCGGGATCGGCCGCTCTCAGTGCCGTCACCATCGGTAGCGCCATCACCACGTCGCCGATCGCGGCCAGTTTGACGATGAGGACGGAGCGGGGCACGGGTTCGTGGAGGATTGTGTTCCGGTTCACGCCGAGGCAAACGAGAGTCGGGGGCCGACGGGCGACAGGGGATCGAGCGCCCCGACGCCATCGTTGTCGTGCCCGATCGGGAGCGCCGCCCGTCGGCACGGACCTGGGCGAGGCGCACGGAATCGCTTGTCACAACGTCGAGCGATCCGCATGCCGTGGGCATTCTAGCAGCGGCGGAGAGGGCATTGCGAAGCGATCTCGCGGGGGCCCGGAGCGGCGGATCGTGCCGCTGCGAGGTCGCGACCCGCCGAATGCGACGACCTGACTCCGGCGAGCCTCGGCATGGGCAGGGACCGTTGACCGACGCCGGAAACGTTGTATAATCGCGCCTCTTTGCCGGTGTTTTTGGGGCCTGTCCCCATTAGCTCGTTCGTCCGGCCTGATCTTTAACAAATAGCAACCGATAAGTGTGGGTGCTGGGGTGGCCTGGTGCCTTGGTGGGGTGGCGCGAGCTGGACTTGCTGGGGCGAAGGAAACTTGGAGTGCTCACACGATGGAAGTCTTGTCCTGGTTTCGAGGTGGAAGCTTTGGGATTGGGATGGGGCCAACGTCGATTGAGTAGACTTGTAGATGGATTGAACTGAAGAGTTTGATCCTGGCTCAGATTGAACGCTGGCGGCATGCTTTACACATGCAAGTCGAGCGGCAGCGCGGGGGCAACCCTGGCGGCGAGCGGCGAACGGGTGAGTAATGCATCGGAACGTATCCCGTAGTGGGGGATAACGCCGGCGAAAGCCGGCGCTAATACCGCATATGCTCTACGGAGGAAAGTGGGGGACCCGCAAGGGCCTCACGCTATGGGAGCGGCCGATGTCCGATTAGCTAGTTGGTGGGGTAAAGGCTTACCAAGGCGACGATCGGTAGCTGGTCTGAGAGGATGATCAGCCACACTGGGACTGAGACACGGCCCAGACTCCTACGGGAGGCAGCAGTGGGGAATTTTGGACAATGGGGGCAACCCTGATCCAGCCATGCCGCGTGCGGGAAGAAGGCCTTCGGGTTGTAAACCGCTTTTGTCCGGGAAGAAAAGGCTCACTCTAATACGGTGGGTTCTTGACGGTACTGGAAGAATAAGCACCGGCTAACTACGTGCCAGCAGCCGCGGTAATACGTAGGGTGCGAGCGTTAATCGGAATTACTGGGCGTAAAGCGTGCGCAGGCGGTTCGCTGTGTCTGCTGTGAAAGCCCCGGGCTCAACCTGGGAATGGCAGTGGAAACTGGCGGGCTGGAGTGTGGCAGAGGGGGGTGGAATTCCGCGTGTAGCAGTGAAATGCGTAGAGATGTGGAGGAACACCGATGGCGAAGGCAGCCCCCTGGGCTGACACTGACGCTCAGGCACGAAAGCGTGGGGAGCAAACAGGATTAGATACCCTGGTAGTCCACGCCCTAAACGATGTCAACTAGGTGTTGGGGAAGCGATTTCTCGGTACCGTAGCTAACGCGTGAAGTTGACCGCCTGGGGAGTACGGCCGCAAGGTTAAAACTCAAAGGAATTGACGGGGACCCGCACAAGCGGTGGATGATGTGGATTAATTCGATGCAACGCGAACAACCTTACCTACCCTTGACATGTCCGGAACCCTGCTGAGAGGTGGGGGTGCCCGAAAGGGAATCGGAACACAGGTGCTGCATGGCTGTCGTCAGCTCGTGTCGTGAGATGTTGGGTTAAGTCCCGCAACGAGCGCAACCCTTGTCCCTAGTTGCTACGCAAGGGCACTCTAGGGAGACTGCCGGTGACAAACCGGAGGAAGGTGGGGATGACGTCAAGTCCTCATGGCCCTTATGGGTAGGGCTTCACACGTCATACAATGGCCGGTACAGAGGGTTGCCAACCCGCGAGGGGGAGCCAATCCCAGAAAGCCGGTCGTAGTCCGGATTGCAGTCTGCAACTCGACTGCATGAAGTCGGAATCGCTAGTAATCGCGGATCAGCATGTCGCGGTGAATACGTTCCCGGGTCTTGTACACACCGCCCGTCACACCATGGGAGTGGGATGCACCAGAAGCAGGTAGCCTAACCGCAAGGGGGGCGGTTGCCACGGTGCGTTTCATGACTGGGGTGAAGTCGTAACAAGGTAGCCGTATCGGAAGGTGCGGCTGGATCACCTCCTTTCTCGGAAACGTCCAGGGTGTGCTAGTGCCCACGCTTATCGGTTGTAGCCAAGGGGCGAGCGAGCCCGCTCTATCCGACAGCGGGCCTGTAGCTCAGTTGGTTAGAGCACCGTCTTGATAAGGCGGGGGTCGATGGTTCGAATCCATCCAGACCCACCAGCAGACAAGCCGCGGCGGTCGGTGAAGTAGCGCGGGCGCGTGACGGGAAGCGAGCCGGGCGAGGCGCGAGGGGCCGACGTGTAGACCGAAAGCTACACGAGGCCCCGAGCAACAAAGCCATGCGAAGCTTATCGGCAGCCGGAGGGGCTGTAGCTCAGTTGGGAGAGCACCTGCTTTGCAAGCAGGGGGTCGTCGGTTCGATCCCGTCAGCTCCACCATCACGGGATTCGCGGGGCGGAATGAGGGATGCGACAGCGGTCAGAGCCAAGCGGTGAGGCTTAGCTCTGGTTTCTGGCCAGAGGTTATCGGTTGTTCTTTAACAATTCGGAAGAAGTAAAGGTCTTGCTCTGACGAGCGGGGGCTGGCGCGAGCCGGTTCGGCGAGGTGGAGCGAGATTGGGTTAGATTGTATCGAGCCCGTTCTCTCTTGAGTCGGAGAGGAGGTGGGAAGCGCAAACACCTGTGATGCGGAGCGTGTCAGTGCTCAGCGTTATGGGGTCAAGCGACTAAGTGCATGTGGTGGATGCCTTGGCGATCACAGGCGAAGAAGGACGTGGCAGCCTGCGAAAAGCTGCGGGGAGCTGGCAAACGAGCATTGATCCGCAGATGTCCGAATGGGGAAACCCGGCCCGCAAGGGTCACTCCCGCCTGAATACATAGGGTGGGTAGAGCGAACCCGGTGAACTGAAACATCTCAGTAGCCGGAGGAACAGAAATCAACCGAGATTCCCAGAGTAGTGGCGAGCGAAATGGGAGCAGCCGTCGCGATTTAGCATTGATCTAGGGGAACGGTCTGGAAAGGGCGGCCGCAGTGGGTGACAGCCCCGTAACCGAAGGGATCGATGTGGAACCAGGCGCGAGACAAGTAGGGCGGGACACGTGAAATCCTGTCTGAAGATGGGGGGACCATCCTCCAAGGCTAAATACTCGTGATCGACCGATAGTGAACCAGTACCGTGAGGGAAAGGCGAAAAGAACCCCGGGAGGGGAGTGAAATAGATCCTGAAACCGCATGCATACAAACAGTCGGAGCCCAGCGAGGGGTGACGGCGTACCTTTTGTATAATGGGTCAGCGACTTACGTTGTGTAGCGAGCTTAACCGAATAGGGGAGGCGCAGCGAAAGCGAGTCCGAACAGGGCGACTTAGTTACATGGCGTAGACCCGAAACCGGATGATCTACCCATGGCCAGGCTGAAGGTGGGGTAACACTCACTGGAGGGCCGAACCCACTCCCGTTGAAAAGGTAGGGGATGAGCTGTGGGTAGGGGTGAAAGGCTAAACAAATCCGGAAATAGCTGGTTCTCTCCGAAAACTATTTAGGTAGTGCCTCATGTATCACCTACGGGGGTAGAGCACTGTTATGGTTGCGGGGGTCATTGTGACTTACCACGCCATAGCAAACTCCGAATACCGTCGAGTGCGAGCCTGGGAGACAGACGTCGGGTGCTAACGTCCGGGGTCGAGAGGGAAACAACCCAGACCGCCAGTTAAGGTCCCCAAGCTCTAGTTAAGTGGGAAACGAGGTGGGAAGGCTCAGACAGCCAGGATGTTGGCTTAGAAGCAGCCATCATTTAAAGAAAGCGTAATAGCTCACTGGTCGAGTCGTCCTGCGCGGAAGATGTAACGGGGCTCAAGCTAGGCACCGAAATCGCGGATTAGTGTGTTCCTTCGGGGGCATGCTGATGGTAGGAGAGCGTTCCGTAGGCCGGTGAAGGTGGCTCGAGAGGGCTGCTGGAGGTATCGGAAGTGCGAATGCTGACATGAGTAGCGATAAAGCGGGTGAAAGGCCCGCTCGCCGAAAGCCCAAGGTTTCCTGCGCCACGTTCATCGGCGCAGGGTGAGTCGGCCCCTAAGGTGAGGACGAGAGTCGTAGCCGATGGGAAGCGGGTTAATATTCCCGCACCGGCTTGTGATGCGATGGGGGGACGGAGAAGGTTAGCGCGGCCGGGTGTTGGACGTCCCGGTTTAAGCGTGTAGGCGTGGCTCCTTGGCAAATCCGGGGGTCTTAGCCGAGGCGTGATGACGAGGGCGGGCTTGCCAGCCTGAAGTGCGCGATACCCTGCTTCCAGGAAAAGCCTCTAAGCTTCAGTTCCGAGTTGACCGTACCGCAAACCGACACAGGTGGGCAGGATGAATATTCTAAGGCGCTTGAGAGAACTCAGGAGAAGGAACTCGGCAAATTAGCACCGTAACTTCGGGATAAGGTGCGCCCCTGGTAGGTGAAAGCGTACAGCTGGAGCCGAGAGGGGCCGCAGTGAAATGGTGGCTGCGACTGTTTAACAAAAACACAGCACTCTGCCAAGACGAAAGTCGACGTATAGGGTGTGACGCCTGCCCGGTGCCGGAAGGTTAAATGATGGGGTGCAAGCTCTTGATTGAAGCCCCGGTAAACGGCGGCCGTAACTATAACGGTCCTAAGGTAGCGAAATTCCTTGTCGGGTAAGTTCCGACCTGCACGAATGGCGTAACGATGGCCACACTGTCTCCTCCTGAGACTCAGCGAAGTTGAAGTGTTTGTGAAGATGCAATCTCCCCGCGGCAAGACGGAAAGACCCCGTGCACCTTTACTGTAGCTTTGCATTGGACTGTGATGGGACCTGTGTAGGATAGCTGGGAGGCTTTGAAGCGCTGGCGCTAGATGGCGTGGAGCCAACGTTGAAATACCAGCCTGGTGTCATTGCGGTTCTAACCTGGGTCCATGATCTGGATCGGGGACCGTGCATGGTAGGCAGTTTGACTGGGGCGGTCTCCTCCCAAAGAGTAACGGAGGAGCTCGAAGGTTCCCTAGGTACGGTCGGACATCGTACTGATAGTGCAATGGCACAAGGGAGCTTGACTGCGAGCCTGACAAGGCGAGCAGGTGCGAAAGCAGGACATAGTGATCCGGTGGTTCTGTATGGAAGGGCCATCGCTCAACGGATAAAAGGTACGCCGGGGATAACAGGCTGATACCGCCCAAGAGTTCATATCGACGGCGGTGTTTGGCACCTCGATGTCGGCTCATCACATCCTGGGGCTGTAGCCGGTCCCAAGGGTATGGCTGTTCGCCATTTAAAGTGGTACGTGAGCTGGGTTCAAAACGTCGTGAGACAGTTTGGTCCCTATCTGCCGTGGGCGCTGGAGATTTGACGGGGGCTGCTCCTAGTACGAGAGGACCGGAGTGGACGCACCGCTGGTGTACCGGTTGTGACGCCAGTCGCATTGCCGGGTAGCTATGTGCGGAAGCGATAACCGCTGAAAGCATCTAAGCGGGAAACGTGCCTGAAGATGAGATCTCCCGGGGACTTGATCCCCCTGAAGGGTCGTGGCAGACCACCACGTTGATAGGCCGGGTGTGGAAGCGCAGTAATGCGTTAAGCTAACCGATACTAATTGCCCGTGCGGCTTGACCCCATAACCGTGAGCGCTTAAAACGCTACGGTGTTGGCGCAACAATCCAACCCCTTACTCAATCCTTTACTTCTTCCTTCCGGCCGGCGCCGGACCCGCCGCCCGCGCTCTGCTCCCGTCAATGCCTGACGACCATAGCCCGCTGGAACCACGCCTTCCCATCCCGAACAGGACCGTGAAACGGCGGCACGCCGATGATAGTGTGGATTACCCATGCGAAAGTAGGTCATCGTCAGGCACCCTTCCAACCAACGCCCAGCCCCACCGGCTGGGCGTTTTGCATTTGCGGCGCCTGGCGTCGCGGTCAATAGAACTTGCCGACCAGCGGAACGTCGCCGGATCCACCGTAATTGAAAATTACGTCGGCGACGCCGTCGCGCTTCGTGCTGCAGAACCACCAGCCATCGCGCAAAACGCAGAGATCGGGCTTGCCGTCGCCGTTGGCGTCGAACAGGACCGGCACGTCCTGCGGCAGGCCGCCGTGCGCGTAAATCAGATCGGCTGCGCCCGTGCGTTTCGTGGAGACGAACCAGTAGCCGGCGCGATACATGACCAGGTCGTCAATGCCGTCGCCGTCCACATCGCCTACGAGCGGAATGTCGTCGGGGGCGCCGCCGAAGTTGAAGATCTTGTCGACCGTTCCGTTGTGGTACTGGTCGACGAACCAGGTGCCTTTGCGGTAGATGATCAGATCCGCCGATCCGTCGCCGGTCAAGTCGCCGATCAGCGGAACGTCGCCAACAGCGCCTCCATGGGCGACGGTCCTGTCCGTCACCCCGTCGCGATTCGTGTCGATGTACCAGATGCCGTTGCGATAGATGACGAGGCTGCTCAGGCCGTCGACGCCGAGGTAGCCTACGAGCGGAATGTCTCCCGCGACGCCGCCCATTGCAATCTTCGCGTCGGGAATCCGATCGAACCCGTAATCGAGCAGGAACTTGTTGACCGGCAGCCCGGTGCTCGGCGAATTCCTGCGATAGACAGCGATGTCGGACTGCGTCGGCGGACTCGCCACCGATACCGTCAGGCCGCCCGCGCCCTTCGCCACTGCAGTGATCGTCACGCCCGTCTGCTGGTCGACGAACGCGCTGCCGACTGCGAGTGCGCCGTCGGACATTGTCGCAGTCGAGGGCACCATATCGAGGAAGCACGTATCCCAGCAACCGTATTCGCTGCGGTCGGCCTGGTGCATCGTCCCGCCAAGGTGAATGATCGCGCCGTTGGTAGCCGCAGGCGGAAGGGTGGCATCGAATAATCCCGTCGCCAGATCGAAACTCGAGCCAGTAAGTCCGATGCATTGCTGCGGGAATCTGCACCGCGTACAACGCGCCCCCCGGCGTTTCGAGCGGCGACAGCGTGTACGTTGCCGTACCGACCTTGTGCGTCGCCACGGCAGCGTCGGGCACCCAGCCCATGTCGTTCTTCTGCCACGCGTTGACGTGGCGGGAACTGACATTGCCCATGATGTCCCATGGATCGCCGTACTCCGGACGATTGGTCGGGCAATTGGTGGCGATCGTCACGCCGTTGCACGGAAGCGAGTTGGCGTGTCCCAATCCCCAGTTGTGGCCGATTTCATGCCCGATGACGCCCAGGGTGTTGTATTGATTGCTCCAGGTATGCGACCCTGGAACTTCCCCCAGCCCCGCCCATCCGCACGTCGGTACCTTCGTGAACAGATAGACGAAGTGCTGGTAGCTCGCGAGATTGAACCCGGCGAGCTGAGCCAAGCGGTTGGCTTCGGTTTCGATCTTGAGGTAGTCGCATGTGGAGGGTGTCTGGAAGCTTGCCGTGAGCCACGGCGTGACGGTCCCCGTCATCAGCTGCTTGCCGAACGACGTTTCCGACCAGTACTGCGCGATGCTGGTCGCGCCCGTGAATACGACATTCTGGACGTCCGATTGCAGGAACGGCGTGGCGGGCGCTACCGCGGGCGGCGTCGGCTGGAAGTTGAGCAGGATGACGAGCGTGGATGCCGTGCTCGCCGCGGTCACGTCCGTCGCGGCCGCGACGTCTCGAGCCGGGGGTTCGGCCAGAACCGCAACGGAATCCGGCGCGATGCCCGTCGTGTTCGGCTCGCCCGTCACCGAAACGCGCATCCCCGATTTGAGCTCGTTCGGCGAGATTGCGATATCGAGCTCGCTGCGCTCGCCGCTATCCTGCTCCAGTGTCCAGATGAAGCGACTCTCGCCGCCATCGAAATAGTCGGCGTGCAGCAGTTGCAGCGTGCCTTCGACGGTCAGCTTCTTCGCGGCCGCTGCGATCGAGCGCTGACCCACGGTGCGTTGCGTGTCGACGATGAGCGCACCGCGCGACGCATGTCCGGTCACCGATAATTGCATACCTTGGCTCAATGCGCCGGCACCTGGGCCGAAGGCGATTCGCGTTGTCGTGCCGTCAGCAGAAACGAGCGCGTAGATCCGCTCGCGACCCGTGCCGTAGATGAAGTCGAGGATCGCAAGCCGGCCTGCGAGCACGACGGGCGTGCCGTCGCGAACGCCGGCCAACGCCGATTTCGAAGCGCTGACGTGATGCGCGAGCGCTGGCGGCGCGGCTACCAGAAGGACGGCAACAACCGCAGCGCCTACGGTCCGGCGCATGGCCGAAAAGAGGATCTTCATTATTTGTCTCCCTGAGCAGGGATGGCCGCCGCAAGGCCCATGCCAAATTGCGCGGGCGATCGGTTCCCCTTGGGGGACTCACGCACTCAGATCATGCCATAGGCATATGCCGTCGGCATAACCGCCCGTCGGGCAAGGGTTTTCCGCCGGGCGGCGCTGGCCGAGGCGACTTGGCTCGACTCGCGTGAGCGCGCGGAAGCGGCGCCGACAACTGCCTACGGACGGCGGGCTAGACGATTTGCGGCGGGACACGCACCGCATTCGCGTCATTCCCGCTGCCCATACGTCCTGAACTTGTCGAGCACAATGTTCATTTCGTCGTCAGACAGGACTTGCGGCCCGCCTTGCTGCCGGGCGCGCCAGTACATCTCTGCCAGCGTTTCGACTTCGACGGCGAGCGCGAGCGCGGCGGCAAGCGACGGGCCGACGGCGATCATGCCGTGATTCGCGAGCAGGCACGCGTCGCGGCCTTCGAGTGCTGCAACCGCGTGGTCAGACAGCGCCTGCGTACCGAAGGTCGCGTACGGCGCGCAGCGGATGTCCCGTCCGCCGGCGATGGCAACCATGTAATGGAAGGCCGGAATCCCGCAACGCAGGCACGCGAGCGTCGTCGCGAAGGGCGCGTGGGCGTGGACGATTGCACGAACGTCGGAGCGCGACCGGTAGATGTCGCGATGGAATCGCCACTCGGATGACGGCAGGCGCGCGCCGCGCGCTTCGCCGTCCGTCGTCATCGCGACGATGTCGTCGGGTGTCGTGTCGGCGTAGGGCATCCCGGACGGCGTGATCAGGAACCCGTCAAGACCGCTATCGAAGAAGCGGGCGCTGACATTGCCCGATTTACCCCGGTTGATTCCCTGCGCGTTCATGGCGAGCGCCGTCGCGATGATCTCTTCGCGCAACGCGCGCTCCGATAAAGGCGCGCTCACCGGACGGCCTCTGCACCGCGTTTCGCCCTCGGCCGGCACCCGTGCTCGTGGGCGCGAGTCTCGCTCCCTGGCTGCGCACCGCGCGCGCGCGCATTCTCGTTGTCGCCGTGGTCGCTCATGCGTAACGTTCCGGAAACAGCGCGCGCAGAGCACTGCCGTCGGCGGCGGCGATGCCTCGCTCGGTGACGAGTCCGGTTACGAGCCGCGCGGGTGTCACGTCGAATGCGTAGTTGACGGCGCGCGTACCGGCCGGTGCGATTGCGACTGTGGCCGTCTGCCCGTAGCCGTCGCGTCCGGTGACGGCGAGGACTTCGTCCGGTCCGCGTACCTCGATTGGAATTTCGTCGCCGCCGGCGAGCCCGGAGTCGAGCGTCGGCGACGGCAGCGCCACGTAGAACGGCACGCCGTTGTCGCGCGCCGCGAGGGCTTTTTCATAAGTGCCGATCTGTTGCAGACATCGCCATTTGCGGCGACGCGATCGGCGCCGACGATGACGGCGTCGACTCGCCGCGCGCCATCAGCAGCGCGCCGGCGGCGTCGACGAAGAGCGTGTGCGGGATGCCACGGCGATCCATCTCCCAGGCCGTGAGGTTCGCGCCCTGCAATCTGGGCCGGGTCTCGCTCACCCAGACGTGCAGCGGCAGCCCCGCGGCATGCGCGAGGAACAGCGGCGCGGTGGCGGTTCCCCATCCGCACGTCGCGAGCGCACCCGCGTTGCAGTGGGTCATGACGCGGACCGGGCCGGGCGGCGCCCGGCGATGTCGCGCAGGAGCGCGAGGCCGTGATCTGATCGCGTGATTGATCTGCCGGTCTTCCTCGGCGATCGCATCCGCCTCGCGCCAGGCCGCGTCGGCGCGCGCGTCCTGCGGCAGCGCGAGAACGACGGTGCGGACGCGGTCGAGGGCCCAGCGCAGGTTGGCGGCCGTCGGCCGAGTTGCGTCGAGCGCGGCATGGGCCTTTGCGAGCGCCGCATCGCTCGGATCGCGATCGAGCGAGAGCGTGAAACCGTAGGCGCCGACCGCGCCGATCAGCGGCGCTCCCCGCACCCACATCTTGCGGATCGCGAGGGCGGCGGTGTCGACGCTTGCGATCTTGACGCTGACGATCGCGTGCGGCAGCGCCCGCTGGTCGAGCGCCTCGATGTGGCGGGCTCCCGCAGGATGCACGAGGGCGCGGTAGGGTGCAGTATCGTGCGCCGCGCTTGGCGAGTCGCCGCTGAAACGCATGCGGCTATTGTAGCCCGGCGCACTCGCCGCCGATGCGGTGGACATTGTTCCGCTACCGCAATACCTGAACCAGATTGTTGAAGTCGTCGGTCCACAGCCGCCAGTCGGGCCGCTTCACGATCGGAACGGCAAACCCGGCGAGCTCGGGCCGCTTGAGGAGGCTCGCATCGTCCGACAGCAGCACCCAATCGCTGACGCTCGTCATGCCATCGGTGGTGTCGTCGCGAATGTGGAGGGCGGCGAGCCCGTGCGCCTCGCCCAGGGCTTCCACGACGGGGACGAGGTCGAGGTAGCGATTCGTCACGTGAAACGCGATCACGCCGCCCGGCTTGAGGTGCCGCTGGTAGATTGCAACTGCTTCCGACGTGATCAGGTGCACGGGAATGGCGTCGCTCGAGGGCGTCGACGGCCAAGACCTCGAAGTTTTGCGGAGCCTCGCGCTCGAGCGAGAGTCGCGCGTCGCCGAGCGCAATCTCGATGGTCGCATCGCTGTCGGAAGAAACGTGAAGTCACGCTGCGCGATCGCGACGACGTCCGGATCGATGTCATAGAAGCGGTAGACGTCGCCTTTGCTGCCGTAGGTCGCGATCGTCCCGGTTCCCAGTCCGATCACGCCCACGCGAAGCGGCTCCACCCGGGGGTTGAGCGCTTCGAGAAGCCTGCCGATGCCCGGACGTTGCCGTGTAATAGGTGGTCGGCCTGCGTCGCAGGTCGGGAGAGAGGAACTGGGTGCCGTGCAGGATCGTCCCGTGGGTGAGCGACCGGCGGCGGGTTGCCTCGTCGGAGCCCCATTCGGTGACGCGCAACACCCCGTAGAAGTTGCGGGTCGAGACGATCACGTCTTCGTAGAATTGACGTATCGACCAGACGCCGCAGCCGACGGTCGCGATGGCGGCAGCGAGCCCCAGCACGCCGAAGACGACGTGATCACGACGTACCTGCCACAGGAGCAGCAGCGCGCACAGCACGAGCCCGCCCGCCAATTCGAAATGGGCCGGGAAGCACGAGCGGCGCGACGAGCCCGACCAGCACCGAGCCGCCGGCCCCTCCCAGCGAGATCATCAGGTAGAACCGAGTAAGGTATTTCGGCGCCGGCTTCAAGCGCACGAGCTCGCCGTGACAGAACATGCAGGCGAGGAAAAGCCCGCCGCAGAAGACGCCGATCT